>NZ_CP017087.1:0-4551186 GCF_001719105.1 Enterobacter sp. HK169 | reverse complement strand
TTTTTGTGCCCCGCTTTTATAACGTATGGTTTTACACAGGCTGGTTTTGCTGACCGGGCAGGCACCAATAAACACCTCATCTGCAGCGGAAATAGTAAAACGGGCGCTGAAATAATAAATGTCGTACTCCTCCCGTCCGCACGCCACGTTATTAGCCTCCAGCCGCTCCGCTAATTTCGATAGCACCAGCGGTCGTCCGTGATCGTTGATAATCCAGATGCTGCAACGCGCGATTTTTTCCTTAACCGGCTTGAGTTTCGCCGGAATGAAAATCCCCTGCTGTCGGCTGAAGTAGAGGCTCGTCCCCAGCGCAGCGACGATCAATACGGCCACAATCGCCCATTTTTTCATGGAGGCGCGTTGAGGCTTTACTTCTTGCGGTGCGACCGAGGGCTGCGGATCGACGGATGGAATATTCTCCCCGGGCTGAAAAATCACCTCAGCATCAAAGCGAAATCCGTAACGGGGTACGGTCACAATAAATTCGTGCCCCTCTCCCAGAGACTGGAAGCTTTTACGTAATTCGCTTACCGCTTTATTGAGATTATTTCCCGATGGCGTAAAGCCAAATTCCTCCCAAACGCGAGTGATCAATTCCTCCCGACTAAGGTCGTGCCCTTTGTGTTTTATAAATTCCTGCAAAAGCCGCACGGCTGGCGCCGAAAGCGTTAATACAGATTCTGGTTGTCCAACAAGACTTATTGCGTGTGCTTCAGGATCGAATAACAACGAATTATTGCATATAAAAAACATCTTTTATTCTCGGCTGTTACCGCATGCTTTTTTAATCCCTGGTACATCGACATGAAAACCGCCTCCTGACCTGCTTATTTTTTCATCAGAAGGAATTTTCTTCCTATCCCTGGTCGCGGTATTTTCGCTTAACTATACAACCTTAAAGACAGAAAAGCAGGATAAAAACCTGTATTTAACGAGTTAATTAATACAAATTTTCACAAACCGCTGTTCTGGTTAAAGTTTCCCTGCCCTGAAGCAATACGAAAGCAGACGGTGTCCTGGTGTTAACGCGCCGCCGATGAACTCAGAGCAGGCAGACTGAATGTGAAACAGAAAAATAGAGTGAACATGACAACCGCCTTTTATGTCGCCGCGCTGTCATTGCCATTTTTCTCAGAAATGGCAATGGCCAATATGAGCGTGTACCCCATGGAACTGAATGTGGACAGGTCCGGTGCGGCGCAAATTAAGGTAGCGTCGAAAACGGATGATATTCAGTTCATTCGGGTGAGGCAAAAGAAAATTCTTAATCCCGGCACGGCCCAGGAAAAAGAGATTGATGTGGCCTCGTGGAAAGAAGGCGGCGTTGTTGTCACGCCCGAAAAATTTGCCCTCGCGGCAGGCGCAATGCGCGTCGTTCGTCTGGTATCGCTTACGCCACCGGAAAAAGAGACCACCTGGCGCGTCTATTTTGAAGGGGTAAAGCAGCCTGACAGCATTATTCCCGGCAAGGCAGAAAGCCCGGCTGCGACGGCGACATTGGGCGTCAATGTGATCTGGGGCGCCCTGATCCACCTCGCCCCGGAAAAAAGTGTGGTTTCACTCTCGATAGACCCTCGCAGGGGCACGTTAAAAAACAACGGTACGCTGCGCGTGCCGCTGAGAGAGATCGGTATTTGTGACGCAGATTCGTCGTGTAAATGGGTTAAAGAAGACGCGACGATTTATCCGGATACCGAACGGAAATTAAAAACGCTCACAAATACACAAGGCCAGAAATATAAATTCCGCTACTTCAACTGGGTGAATAAAACCGCTGAAGAAGCTGATTTACCCGTCGTGCAATAACACGACGTTACCGTAAAGACCCCAAAGGGTTTGTTTAAAGAGCCAGGGTGCTCATTTGTAAATATGGAGATATCAATGCGTAAGTACTTTAAACCTCTGATGATTGTTGCCGCGATGACCACGTCCGTTAGCGCGCTGGCGATCCAAAAAGATATTACCGTCAACGCCAGCGTTGATTCACAGCTGGACATGACCCAGGCCGATAACACGCCGCTGCCGGCAAGCATCGATATGCAGTATCTGCCTGGCCGCGGTCTGGAAAGCTATCGCCTGAATACCAAGGTGTGGTCTAACTCCGCCACCAGCAACGTGAAAGTCCGTCTGGTAAGCGCCGCGAAGCTGGCAAATGCCGACGGTGCTGAGACCATCCCAATGACGGTGAAGCTGGGCGACAAAACCCTCTCTACCGCCGATGTGGAATATACCGGTACCGAACTGTTCCCGGGAAGCATTGAAAACGGTTCAGCGGTACTGCCGCTGACCATTTCTCAGACCACCAAAGGCATTCTGAAAACTGGTCAGTACAGCGGCGTTGTCAGCCTGATGCTGACGCAGGCGACTACCACGGAAGGCGGTGCGTAACACCACAGCACCTAAGGAATAACGTCAGAGGGTGCCCACCCTCTGACGTCAGGATGATGTCGAGGCTCGTTCATGGCGTTTCATAGAAATACTCTCCTCTTTGTTGCTTTGTTACCCGCATCCATCCAACTCGCCTGCGCCGGGATGGCCGTCCCGGCAGGTTTTGAAGATCTGGCTAAAACGCAGCGCCTGTGGACAGAGGTCAACCTCTACGGCGAGTCGCTTGGACTTTTTGAAACGGATATCACGCTTGAAACGGTCAGTTTTGTCGCACCTGAAACCGTGGTTGCGGCCATCAAACGTCGGTTTAACGACGACCCTGCTCTCGTTGGCACCGTGTCTGCCGCGCTGGCCGTTCCGCTTGCCCGTAACGGCAACCAGGCCTGCAGCAGCAACGGGTCCGCAGCGGGCTGCGATTACATTGATACCGACCGCGCGGCCATTATCTATGACGAGAATAACGCCCGTATTAGCCTGTTTTTGGACAAGAAATTTCTGCCTAAAGCCACCGCGGAAAATCAGTGGTATCAGCCCACGCAGGACACCGAAAATGCGCTGATCCATCAGCAGAATATTAATTTTGTTGCCGACAGGGATTATCAGTCAGCCACCGTACAGGGCAATGGCGCGCTGGCGCTCACGCAGGACGGCTATGTTAACCTCGACTGGACCTGGCTGGGACAGCGTTCAAGGCGCCAGCAGCAACAGGAAATCACCGTCAACAACGCATGGTTCCGCCAGGATATCTTGCGCCAGTACTATGTCCAGCTGGGCGAGATGGATACCCGCGATCTGTTCAGTAATGCCGGCGGGAATATCAACCTCAGCCAGCTGCCGCTGGGCAAAATTCGCGGTCTGCGCACGGGTTCAACACGGGCGTGGATTAATCCGGTTCAGCAGTCAAAGGGAACGCCTGTCACCGTACTGCTTTCCCATGACGCGCGTATCGACGCCCGCCGTGGCAATCAGCTGCTGGCCAGCTTTTACCTGAATGCCGGGGCGCAAACCCTCGACACGCGCTCGTTTCCGGACGGGAGCTACACCGTCACGCTGTCGGTCTATGAAAATAACCGGCTGACGCGTACCGAGCAGGTGCCGTTTACCCGAACCGGCATTACGCCATTTGACCGCGTCGAGTGGTTCCTGCAGGCGGGTGAAACCGACAATAGCGATCGGAACGAAGAACGCAGCGCGGTTGCGCAGGCGGGTGTGCGCCTGCCCGTCACCCCGACCCTGGCGCTGACCAGCGGAGCAACGATAAAGAAAAACCAGCGTTTCCTGGAAAATGCGCTCGACTGGAGCCGGGGCTTCAACGCGGGCCCGATCGACGGCGTGCTGAGTACCCGGTTTAGCTACCTTTACGGCAGCGAAGGCCAGCGCGGCAATATTCAGCAAATCAGCTACAACGACGGTTTTTCGCTGAGCCTCTATCGCAACGCGCTATCAGCGGAAAACTGCAACACCCGAAGCGCGGGGTTTGACGCCGTGAACGGCTGCTATCGCACCCTCTCGGTGATGTTTTCCGTCCCTGTCGGCGCCTGGTATGCGAGCCTCGGATATTCGGATAACCGCAACGAAGGACGGTACGTTTCACGTCGGGAGCTCCCGGACAGCGACGACCGCCACGATGCGGGTTTGCCGTGGGAATCGGTCTATATGACCCGCTCGCGCTCGCGCGCCTGGCAGGGAGGGCTGAGCAATGCCTTTAGCACCCGAGGCCTGAACATTAACAGCAGCATTAACCTGTTCATGCGTCACGATGACGCCCGCGACGGCAGGGACAAAGGCGGCTACCTTAGCGTGAGCCTGTCCATGGCGCATAACCGTCAGGGCGATGCGTCGAGCTATACCTCTCTGGGCGCGACCTGGCAGCACCAGCAGCGTGAAAAAAATCAGCTGAGCTACAACGTGGCGCATAACTGGTACGCCGATGCACGCGGCGAAAACGAGTATGGTCTGAGCGCGTCGGGCATTAACAGCGACTCGCTGAATACCTCAGCCTATACGCGCCAGGGCGGGCGATACGGCAACGGCAGCCTGACCGTCAGCGACGCCTGGGATCGACAGGATCGTCGCCATACGCTGAGCAGCAGCGGCAACTACAGCTCGACCCTTGCGCTGTCGCGTTCTGGCCTGTGGCTCGGCCGCTGGAGCGACGGTCGTCCTGCTTCCGCCGTCGCGGTTAACGTTGCCACACCGGAAGATACCCAGGCTCCTAGCGTTGCCGTGTCGCTGGATAACAGCGGGAGCGCAGACATTCCGGGCAATAGCCGCGCCCTCTTCGCAGTGCCGGGCTACCAGCAGACAACGTTGACGATTAACGAATCGCTGGACGTATCCCGGGGAGCCAGCAGTGAGATCACGCAAGGTTCAGGCAGCAGAACGCTGTTTATGGTGCCTGGCAAACTGCTGCGTCGGGATGTGCAAACCACCGCAAGCTACACCTGGCTCGGCCAGTTAACCGACGAGCGTCATTCGCCGTTTATCGGTGGCGTGCCGCTGAACGTTAACGGCTGGAGCGATCTTGGCAACGGCGGATTCAGCGCCCAGAGCGATGCCCTGCTGCATAACCTCTACCTGGTGCGCCAGCAGCAGTTTTATCAGTGCGAACTCAACGTGAAAAGTATGCGCGACGTGGTGCGCTATGTCGGCTCAATTCCTTGCCGGGAGTTAACCTTCTCCGCCCTGCCGGATGCCGTCCAGCAGCAGGCGCAGCTGATGCTCGCCGGACGATCGGTACCTGCCAGTCCAACTGCCATGAACGCCGACAACCTCATTAAAGGGAAATGATGTGATTAAGTGCTTCTTTATATTACTGTTCTTAAGCCTGTGGACAGGCCAGGCGCTGGCGGGCGCCCCTGCGGGACGAAACACCAGCGTTGGGATCAGCTTCGATCGTACGGCACCGCCTGCGCGTTTCGATATCTGGTTTCATGAATCGGGCGGCTATGACCTCGCCGACCCGCAAAAGTGGGGACGTAATACCCTGACCTGTGAGTCCCGAACTGATACCGCGAACGGGGCCTGCATGAACTCACCGGTCTGGTTCTCAGCTAACCCGGCCGCGCCCTATGCCATCAATTTACGTTTCACGCATGCCCTCACCAGCAAGACGGTGGATATCAAGGTATATGGCGATCACTACATGTTTATCAACAATAAAGTCTTTACCTTCGCCAGTTTTGTCACAGGGGGAACGGGCGATCTCAGCGCCTGGAACAGAGAACCCTATTTCGATTTCTATATTGTGAAAAGCGAACTGGATAAGCTCGCCCTGCCGGGGATCTGGACCGCAACGCTGAAGCAGAACCTGCGTCAATGGGGGAGCGCCGACTGTGGCGGAAACTTCAATGACGTAAACGTCGGATGCCCTGGCTACATCACCATCGCCAGGTGGCAGGCAAACATTCGCATTGAGGTGGTCGATCCGGGTAATCAGCAGATTTATCTGCCGGCCTTTCCGCACTCAACGCCCGTCGTTAACCTCAACCTGACCAACTTCCCGGGGCGGCCCGGGGGCAGTGAGATCCAGGGTGAAAATTCGCTGGATATGTGCCTTTACGACGGCAAAAACAGTACCAGCACCCGCGCCTATCTTCGCTTTGAGGATGACGGACTCCCCTCAGCGGATCGTGCCGAAGGCGCGTTTTCTATCAGGCGACGCGGCGGTAGCCAGACCGATGCGCGGGATCGTCTCGATTATCGGGTCTCCGTCACCAACCCAATCACAGGCGCAACCGAAAGCGTCGCGAACGGTAAAACCCTGGTCTGGCAAGGCACAAACGATCCGCAGCATCTGCGTCAGGTCGTGCTGCCCGGCGGACGCGAGAGCGTATTGTGCATCCCTGCCCCTATTATCCTGAAAACCCCGCGTTTGCCGCCAGCAGCAAAAACGCGGGCGACTATACCGGCACGCTGCGCGTTATCTATACGCCCAGCACGTTATAACGAGGTCACCGTGAGTTACGCCATTCTCGACAATAATCGATTTTACGCCGAAGGGTTGCGCTACGCGCTGCTGCGTCGGGGCGTTCAGCCAGAGGTCCAAAGCGACACCGTGCAATGGCAGCCAGCGCTGCTTACCCGCCGCGTGGTTGTCGTACGCTGCCGTTTTTCCGTGGCGGGTACGCATCAGGCATTGATAAACATTTTGCTCAGACTGGAAGCCGCCCGCTGGCAAGGCAGCCTGTATCTGGTCTGCAATGAAAAGGGGTGGGCGCTGGCGACGCATTTACGCAAGCGTTTCAGTACGTTGACCCTTTATATCATCGATGACCGGATCGCCGTCGCTGATGCGGCATATTTGCTGGCAAAAGAGCCTCGCCGCGTCCGAAGTCTTGACTGCTGTCTTACCGGCCTTGAATTCAACGTGCTCGATCTGATGCTTACCGGCTTGCCGGTACGCCACATTGCCATCGTGACGCGTATGTCTGAGAAGCAGGTTTCGACCCATAAATGCAACGCGCTGAAAAAGCTTAATGCCAACAATCTGCTGCAACTGCTCCTGTAGGGCACGGCTTATCCTTCGGCGGCTTTTTTGCTACACTGTCGCCGTTTTTTTCACAGACGACAGAAGATTATGTTCATTTTTGCAGGCCAGGAAATTGAGACCGATAGCGAAGGCTATCTGAAAGATACGACGCTCTGGAGCGAGCCGCTGGCGGAGAAAATTGCGGAAAACGAAGGGATTACCCTCTCCCCCGAACACTGGGAAGTGGTGCGTTTTGTTCGCGAGTTCTATCTTGAATTCAACACCTCTCCGGCGATCCGCATGCTGGTTAAAGCCATGGCCAATAAGTTCGGCGAAGAGAAAGGCAACAGCCGCTATCTGTATCGTCTGTTCCCGAAAGGCCCGGCAAAACAAGCCACCAAAATTGCCGGCCTGCCTAAGCCGGTGAAGTGTATTTAATACCGAATCCCGAAGTTTACGTATTCGCGCCCGGGTTGATGCGGTTCCGTTAACACCTTATCAACCCGTGCGCTGCGCGGCCCACCCGCTTTCAGCCACGCCACCAGCTTGTCGACCTGCTCCGCTTCGCCGCAGGCGACCACCTCAACGCTGCCGTCGTCCCTATTTCGCGCGTATCCCGTTAGCCCAAGCTCAACCGCTTCGCGCTGGGTGCTGTAGCGGAACCCCACGCCCTGAACAACGCCGTGAACCCAGGCAATGGTGCAGACTTTTGACATTTTTCTTCTCCTTAACGTAGCGTTTTCGGCAAACAGCCATAGTGCTGCCGGAAACGGGCGGTGAAACGAGAGCTGGAAAGATACCCACATTGTAATGCGATTTCGCCAATCGGTAATCGGGTTGACTGGAGCTGTGACAAAGCAACGGCCATCCTCACCTCCTCCACGATCTGGCGAAAACTCTGCGACTCTTCACGCAAGCGTCTGCGCAGCGTCGGCACGCTTAAGGCCAGACGGCTGGCAACGTCCTGCGCGGTCCAGTCTCTGGCGGGCGACAGCATAATGAACTGCCGCACCTGCTCGGTCAGGTTACTGTTGCGCTCAACAAGCAGCGGACCCGCCACGCCATCGTGCAGCAGGGCCAGCAAAAGACCGAAAGCCTGATGCTTTTGTAGCGCCTCCGGTAAATCCTGACGCACGGCGTGCAGCAGATTGTCCCACATAAACGCCAACCCCTCGCTCAGCGGGGCGCAGAGCGAATGCAGCGTCGTGCGCGGCCAGGATTTCAGGTAATGCGCCTTAAACTCGGCGACGATCTCCGGGGATAACATCAGCAAATCCGAGTGAAACAGACCGTTTACAGGCTGATTGATAATCTCCATCGCCGTATTGGCCGGGATAATGATGAGCTCATCCCGTGTCGCCTCCAGGCGGTTATCATCCTGAACTATCACCTTAGTGCCGTGAGTGATATGACAAATAGCCGGAAAAAAGAGCTTAACCTGGTGCAGGCGATGCATTTTGCTGGCAGTCACTTCACCCGCGGTAAGATGGTTATGTCGAAAATGAAACTCCTGCACCCTGCCATCCTTATCTGCTGTAGGTTGCTGTTAACTGAGCCTTTGCCAGAACGTGACTATTGAGCATAAAACCGACCAGCGCGCCGCTGGCATTGTTGTCGACGGGCAGTTTATCCACGTCCAGGGCCCAGACGGTAATCTGATAGCGGTGAGGCTTGTCCCCTTCGGGTGGACATGCGCCGCCGAATCCAGAATAGCCGAAATCATTACGCCCCTGCACAACGCCGGCAGGTAATTTCTCGCCGTTCGGGTTACCGGCATCAGCGGGCAGCGTCATTGTCTTCGCCGGAATATTGGCTACGGTCCAGTGCCACCAGCCGCTGCCGGTAGGCGCATCCGGGTCATATACCGTGACGGCAAAACTTTTCGTACCGGCAGGCGGATTTTTCCATGCCAGCTGTGGAGAGATATTCCCACCGTGGCAGCCAAACCCCTCAAATACCTGCTGTTGCGCCAGCCGCCTTTCGCCGGAAATATCCTGGCTGGTGATGCCGAAAGGCGTTGTTGCTAAAACCTGAAAACTCATCGCCGCCAGAGCGGCTATGGCTATCACACTGCGCTTTTTCATGGGTGCTCCCTCTGCTGTACCGGAAGCCCCACTCTAAACCCAGCGGCAATATCGTAATGTGCCTAAGCGATTTGATTTTGTGCCGAAACGCTCAACGGTATCCGCAGATGATTGCGCCTTGCTGAATGTGGTAATCTACGCGCCATTTCCTGAAATCGACAGAACAGCAAATTATGAGTGTACGTTTAGTGTTAGCCAAAGGGCGCGAGAAATCATTACTGCGCCGTCATCCCTGGGTCTTTTCCGGCGCGGTTGCCCGTATGGAAGGCAAAGCCAGCCTCGGTGAAACCATTGATATCGTTGACCATCAGGGGAAATGGTTAGCGCGAGGCGCCTACTCGCCAGCGTCCCAGATCCGCGCTCGCGTCTGGACGTTTGATAAAGATGAAACCATCGACATCGATTTCTTCGTTCGCCGTCTGCAGCAGGCGCAGCAGTGGCGCGACTGGCTGGCAAAACGCGACGGGCTGGACAGCTACCGCCTGATTGCCGGTGAGTCCGACGGCCTGCCTGGCGTGACCATCGATCGCTTCGGTAACTTCCTGGTGCTGCAGCTCCTGAGCGCCGGAGCGGAATACCAGCGTGCCGCGCTGATCAGCGCGCTGCAAACGCTGTTCCCGGAATGCGCCATTTACGACCGCAGCGATGTGGCGGTGCGCAAAAAAGAAGGCATGGAGCTGACTCAGGGGCCCGTAACGGGCGAACTGCCACCGGCCCTGCTGCCGATTGAAGAGCACGGCATGAAGCTGCTGGTGGATATTCAGGGCGGGCACAAAACGGGTTACTACCTCGACCAGCGCGATAGCCGTCTGGCTACGCGTCAGTACGTTGCCGACAAACGCGTGCTGAACTGCTTCTCCTATACCGGCGGTTTTGCCGTTTCGGCGCTGATGGGCGGCTGTGCTCAGGTGGTGAGCGTGGACACGTCGCAGGAAGCGCTGGACGTGGCAAAACAGAACGTCGAGCTCAACAAGCTGGACTTGAGCAAAGCGGAGTTTGTGCGCGATGACGTGTTCAAGCTGCTGCGTAAATATCGCGATCAGGGCGAGAAGTTCGACGTTATCGTGATGGATCCGCCGAAGTTTGTGGAAAACAAAAGCCAGCTGATGGGCGCGTGCCGCGGGTATAAAGATATCAACATGCTGGCTATCCAGCTGCTGAATCCGGGCGGGGTTCTGCTCACCTTCTCCTGCTCCGGCCTGATGACCACAGATTTATTTCAGAAAATCATCGCCGATGCCGCAATAGATGCTGGTCGTGATGTACAATTTATAGAGCAGTTCCGTCAGGCAGCCGATCACCCCGTGATTGCTACCTACCCGGAAGGACTGTATCTGAAAGGGTTTGCCTGTCGCGTCATGTAACTTGAAAAGAGAAATATTGCCCGCACATAACGTGTAAGTCGTATTTCCCGGGAGGTGACTATGATTGCCAGCAAATTCGGTATCGGCCAGCAGGTCCGCCACACTTTGCTAGGGTATTTGGGTGTGGTCGTGGATATCGACCCGGAGTATTCCCTTGATGAACCGTCAGCAGACGAGCTGGCGGTGAACGCAGAGCTTCGCGCCGCGCCCTGGTACCATGTGGTAATGGAAGGTGATGATGGACAACCCGTTCACACCTATCTGGCCGAAGCGCAGCTGAGTAGCGAGCTGCAGGAAGAGCATCCGGAGCAACCCACAATGGATGAACTTGCTCAGACTATCCGCAAACAGTTACAGGCTCCGCGCCTGCGGAACTAAGCGTGTAAAAAAAGCCCGATAAACGGGCTTTTTTTTATTACTTCGCCAGCCCCAGACGGGGGATGTCGATCGCCGGACAGCGATCCATGACGACCTTCAACCCCGCATCCCGCGCCAGCACGGCGGCCTGCTCGTTAATCACGCCCAGCTGCATCCACAGCGTTTTCGCCCCTACGGCGATAGCGTCCTGCGCCACTTCCCACGCTGCCTCGGAATTACGGAAGACATCGACCATATCGATTTTTTCCGGCACGTCCGCGAGCGTGGCGTAACCCTGCTGACCCAGCAATGTTTTCCCCGCCACTTTTGGTGAGACCGGGATAACGTGATAGCCCTGATCGAGAAGGTATTTCATCACCCGATAGCTGGGACGATCGGGTTTATCGCTCGCGCCCACCAGCGCAATGGTACGCGTGGATGTCAGAATCTCGGCAATATCGTTCTCTTTCATGGTTTTTCTCCTGGCTTTTTTAAAAGTGTACGCCAAACCGCACATCTCAACCATCCATCCCATACAGATGCATGAGGGCAAAACGGCGAAATATGTCTATATGTTAGTAAACGTGATTATCGAAAAATTTAGATACATTAATGCGGCGACAGGATTTCTGACGGGAGCCTTCTATGAAAACCGGTATTGCCACTGCCCTGATTGCGTTAGTGATGCCGGTCTGCGTTTTTGCTACCACGCTCCGGCTCTCTACCGACATTGATCTTCTTGTACTGGACGGAAAAAAGGTCTCCAGCTCGTTATTGCGCGGTGCAGACAGCATCGAGTTAGATAACGGGCCGCATCAGCTGGTCTTTCGGGTAGAAAAGTCGATCGGTCTGGCTAATCACGAGCAACGGATGTACATTTCCCCGCCGCTGATCGTCAGCTTTAATACCCGGCAAATCAGTCAGGTGAACATCACCCTGCCTCGCCTTGAAACGGAGAAGGAATCTGCGGCCTTCGACGCTTCACCCCGCGTTGAACTGCTGGACGGGAATGCGATGCCGATTCCGGTGAAGCTGGATATTCTGGCGTTAACGACCTCGCCGAAAGGCCCGGATTACGAGGCCGCGACCCAGACCTATAACAAAGCGGGAAAACGCGCATCGCTTCCGCAGTTTGCCACCATGATGGCGGATGACAGTACGCTTTTATCCGGCGTCTCTGAACTGGACGTTATTCCTCCCCAGTCCCAGACCCTGACGGAACAGCGCCTTAAATTCTGGTTCCAGCAGGCCGATCCCGACACGCGGGCCCGGTTTTTACAGTGGGCAAAACAACAACCTTCATCATAAGCCACATTTTTTACGCCTTTCTCTTGCAGCGTCAGACGGTTCCCGTCATCGTGTAGTCAGTTAACCTGATGGATATGATTATGGAACTGACAACACGCACGCTGCCTGAGCGCAAACACATTGCTCTTGTGGCGCACGATCACTGTAAACAAATGCTGCTTAACTGGGTTCGCCGCCATCAGCCTTCGCTGGAAAAGCACGCCCTGTCGGCGACCGGCACAACCGGTAACCTGATCCAGCGCGAAACGGGTCTGCAGGTGAATGCCATGCTGAGTGGGCCGATGGGCGGCGATCAGCAGGTCGGCGCGCAGATTTCCGAAGGGAAAATTGATGTGCTGATCTTCTTCTGGGACCCGCTGAACGCGGTTCCGCACGATCCGGATGTTAAAGCGCTGCTGCGCCTGGCGACGGTGTGGAATATTCCGGTGGCGACGAACCTGTCGACGGCGGATTTCATCATCGAATCGCCGCAGTTTAACTCGCCGGTTGATATCCTTATTCCGGACTATCAGCGTTATCTTTCCGACAGACTGAAGTAGCTTTTTTGCCGGGTGGCGGCTACGCCTTACCCGGCCTGGAAAATCGTTCCTGACATCGTTATGGTTTACGCGCTACCGGCACATCAATACTCTTCAGGATATCGACAAACACGGATGGCTCCTCTTTATTGAACAGCAGCCACACGCGATGCCGCGCGCGGGTGATGGCCACATACAGCAAACGCCGCTCTTCGGCATCCGGGAAGTCTTCCGGCACCGGCAGCAGGGCCTCTTCCATCACCGACTCGCGGGCCGGGGCCGGGAAACCGTCGCTGCCCTCTTTCAGCCCCAGCACAATCACATAGTCAGCCTGCTGCCCTTTGCTGGCGTGAATGGTCATAAATTCAAGCTGCAGTTTCGGCCAGCGGGTGGCGGCTTTTTCCAGCGCTGCGGGCTTAAGGTGATGGTAGCGCGCCAGCACCAGAATACGTTCATCGGGCTTCGCGTAGCCGCTGAGCTTGTCCAGCAGCGGCTCCAGCTGGTCATCCGCCAGCAGGGTGACCGCTTTTTTATCCCCTGGCCGCAGGCTATTGAGCGGCTTGGCCAGCTGATGCGGGTTCTGCTGGATAAAGCGGTTGGCGATCTCACCAATGCGTGAATTGAAGCGGTAGGTGGTGTCCAGATCGCTGCGATCCCCTTCGCCAAAATAGTGGTGGAACGCGGTCGTCAGGGAGAGCTGCGCCCCGCTGAAGCGATAGATGGCCTGCCAGTCGTCACCCACCGCAAACAGCGACGTATGTTTATTTTGCGCCCGTAGCGCCGAGAGTAGTGCAGCACGCTGCGGAGAGATATCCTGGAACTCATCCACCAGAATGTGTTTCCACGGGCTGACAAAACGTCCCTTCTCAAGAATGATGATGGCCAGATGGATTAAACCGGAGAAATCGACGGCATTTTCCTCTTTCAGCGCGTTTTTCCAGGCTTTCAGCAGCGGAGCCATCAGCTTGACCCGTTTCGAGAACAGATCGCGGATCGCCTCCGGCGCGCTTTCAATCATCTCTGCCTGCGTTCCACCGTGCATTCGCATCAGGCTGACCCAGCGGTCAAGTCGCGAACCCAGCCGACGCGCCAGTTTGTCATCCTGCCAGAAGCTGCCCTCTGGCACCTCCCAGCCGAGCTCCTCCTCCAGCCACTGACGCCACCCTTTCGCCTGCGCCTTTTTCTCACTGCACTGCTGGCGCCACGTTTTGATGAACAGCGCCTGACGCGCCTGCGCGTCGTTTTCCAGCTTACTGATGGAAGGCACTTTTTTACTGCCCTGCTGAATAATATGCAGCGCAAGGGCATGGAAGGTTCTGGCCGTGATATCCCGCGTGTGCAGACGTTCCTGGATGCGTTCGTCCATCTCCTGAGCAGCCTTGCGGCCAAAGGCCAGAAGCAGTATTTGATCGGCTACCGCTTCTCCGGTCGTCAGCAGCCAGCCGGCACGCGCCACCAGTACCGACGTTTTACCGCTACCGGCCCCCGCCAGCACCAGCAGCGACTGCTCGCCATTGACCACCGCGCGCGCCTGGGCCGGATTGAGCGGTGAAGATTCCACCGTACTGAAAAAGTCGGCGTATTGGGTGAGCATAGCGTCCGTCCAGGCCTGGTTATGGGCGAGACGGCTTTTATCCTTATCATTCAGCCAGGCCTGACACTGGCGCCAGGCGTCGCGACAGTTGTCAAACTCGTCGAGACGCGTCACGGAGAGCGGCAGCGCCGAGAGTGCCTGTCGGATCTTTTGCTGCAGCCCGGCGGTCTGCTGACGGGTCAGCCACGCGTGCTGTGCGTTGCTCTTCGCGATATCGTCCAGCACCTGCTGCAGCACCTGGGCGGCAATTACGCTCATATCCTGGCTCCACTGCTGCCACAGTGCGTTCAGGTGATGATGGAAACGCTGGGTTTCCGCCCACTCGGTGCCGTGAAGACGCACGACTTTATCGTCAGGCAGAACGAACTCCAGCTCGCCCCACACCAGCCCGCGTTTACAGTGGATAGCCAGAAGCTGATTAAACGGAATAAGGTATTCGTGGCGTTCCCCGGAGACTTTCACCCCGGCATTAAGGAGAACCACCCTGTCGTAAGGGTGTTGCGCCAGGCGTTTGCCTAACGACGTTGCTTTCAGTTCCATGTTCCGCCAAATCCACGAAGAGATAATTTACCTGACAGTTTAACTGCCAGTTTTAAGGTGCTCCAGCCTAAAAAAACGTTACAATCATTGGGCGTTAATTTTATCGAAAGGAAGTGAGGGTTTATGCGTACCGTTCTGAATGTGTTGAATTTTGTGCTGGGCGGTTTTGCCACCACCCTTTCCTGGCTTTTTGCCACGCTGGTGAGCATCGTCCTGATTTTCACGCTTCCCCTGACCCGTTCCTGCTGGGAAATCACAAAACTCTCCTTAATCCCCTACGGGAATGAAGCTATCCACGTTGACGAGCTCAATCCGGAGAACAAAAACGCCCTGATGAATACGGGCGGAACCCTGCTGAACATACTGTGGCTGATTTTCTTCGGCTGGTGGCTGTGCATCATGCATATTTTTGCCGGTATTGCACAGTGCATCACGATTATTGGTATTCCGGTGGGGATAGCGAACTTTAAGATCGCCGCTATCGCCCTTTGGCCCGTCGGTCGCAGGGTTGTTCCGGTAGAAGTGGCCCAGGCGGCCCGTGAAGCTAACGCGCGTCGTCGTTTTCAGTAAATAAGGACCGGCCGCGTTTATGCTAAGCCCACTGCTTCGCCGTTATACCTGGAACAGCACCTGGCTATACAACGTCAGGATATTTATCGCGCTTTGCGGCACGGTTGCCCTGCCCTGGTGGCTGAATGATGTCAAGCTCACCATTCCGCTTACGCTGGGGGTGGTGGCCGGGGCGCTGGCGGACCTGGACGATCGTCTGGCCGGACGCTTACGTAACCTGGTCATTACGCTCGTCTGCTTTTTCATTGCGTCAGCGTCCGTTGAGCTGCTTTTCCCGTGGCCCTGGCTGTTTGCCCTGGGCCTTACGCTCTCAACCAGCGGGTTTATTTTGCTGGGCGGCCTCGGGCAGCGCTATGCCACCATCGCGTTTGGTGCATTGCTGATCGCCATCTACACCATGCTGGGCGTTTCCCTGTACGACCAGTGGTACCAGCAGCCGGTTCTCCTGCTGCTGGGTGCCATCTGGTATAATCTGCTGACGCTAACCGGTCATCTGATCTTCCCGGTTCGCCCGCTGCAGGATAACCTTGCCCGCAGCTTTGAGCAGTTAGCTCACTATCTGGAACTGAAATCCCGGCTGTTCGACCCGGATATCGAGGAAGAAAGCCAGGCTCCGCTCTACGATCTGGCGCTGGCAAACGGCCAGCTGGTCGCCACCCTTAACCAGACAAAGGCCTCTCTGCTTACCCGTCTGCGCGGCGATCGCGGTCAGCGCGGAACGCGAAGGACCTTACACTACTATTTTGCCGCCCAGGACATTCACGAACGTGCCAGCTCCTCGCACGTTCAATACGCGGCCCTGCGCGAGAAGTTCCGCTACAGCGACGTGATGTTCCGCTTCCAGCGCCTGCTGTCCATGCAGTCTCAGGCGTGTCAGCAGCTCTCGCGCTCCATTCTGCTGCGTACGCCCTATCAGCATGACCCCCGCTTTGAACGCGTATTCAGCCATCTTGATGCGGCGCTCGACCGCGTTCAGGCCAGCGGAACGTCACCGGAGCACATCAAAGCGCTGGGCTTTCTGTTGAACAACCTGCGGGCGATTGATGCTCAGCTGGCGACCATTGAGTCCGAACAGGCGATGGCGCTGCCGGGCAGTGAGGTGGAAAATCAGCTTGCTGATGACAGCGTGCACAGCGTTAGCGATATGTGGCTGCGTCTGAGCCGTAACTTTACGCCGGAGTCGGCTCTCTTTCGCCACGCGGTGAGAATGTCGCTGGTGCTGTGCGTGGGGTATGCCTTTATCCAGATAACCGGGCTGCACCACGGCTACTGGATCCTGCTGACCAGCCTGTTCGTCTGCCAGCCGAACTATAACGCCACCCGACACCGTCTTGCGCTGCGTATTATCGGCACGCTGGTCGGCGTCGCGATCGGCCTTCCGGTACTCTATTTCGTGCCCTCCGTTGAAGGTCAACTGATTCTGATTGTGATCACCGGCGTGCTGTTCTTCGCGTTTCGCAACGTGCAGTACGCCCACGCCACCATGTTCATCACGCTGCTGGTGCTGCTCTGCTTTAACCTGCTGGGTGAAGGGTTTGAAGTTGCCCTGCCCCGCGTGATCGATACCCTGATTGGCTGTGCGATTGCCTGGGCTGCGGTCAGCTTTATCTGGCCGGACTGGCGTTTCCGCAATTTGCCGCGCGTGGTAGACAGGGCAATGAACGCCAACTGTCGATACCTTGACGCAATCCTGGAGCAGTACCACCAGGGGCGCGATAACCGCCTGGCTTACCGGATAGCCCGTCGCGACGCGCACAACAGTGATGCAGAACTGGCCTCCGTTGTCTCTAACATGTCAACGGAGCCTCGCGCCACGGCGGAGATTCGTGAGACTGCGTTCCGCCTGCTCTGTCTGAACCATACGTTCACCAGCTATATTTCGACGCTAGGCGCTCACCGTGAGAAACTCACCAACCCGGGCATTCTCAACCTGCTCGATGATGCCGTCTGTTACGTTGATGACGCACTTCATCACCGACCGGCCGATGAGCCGCGCGTTCAACAGGCCCTGGATGAACTGGCTCAACGCATTGCGCATCTTGACCCAGGAAACGACAGCAAAGCGCCGCTGGTTCTTCAGCAAATAGGCCTGCTTATCGCTCTGCTGCCTGAAATTTGCCGGCTGCAACAGCAAATCGCTACCTGGAGGAGTGATTCTCCTGTGGCTCAGGCAGCGCATTAAACCACTCCGTCAGCTCCCGGCGAATGCCTGCCGGGAGTGCCGCCTCATGCAGCCCCTCGATAGCCCCTTCCAGTGCGAAGAGAACCTTAATACCGAGCGCTTTGTTTTTTGCCCGCATCTTCAGCCAGCTCGCTCTGGCACCCAGCGCCCGCAGCGTTTCCTCATTGGTAATGCCAGCTTCAAAGAGCAAGACTTCAAGCTGAAAGGTCAGGTTTGGCAGATCCTTGAGTCGGTTTCGTTGATGGCGCTGATAGCGCTCTTTTCTTGCCGCACTGAGCGCAAACGAGGAGAGCTGAAGCAGCCGCTCTCTGTCCTGCCATAATCCGTCATCCACACGATAATAGTTGAGCAGCACCGGGCGGCCTCGCTTCATCAACGTCAAAAAAGAGGAGGCATTTTTTACACAGTATTTCGCACTCTCCTCACAGGCGCGGAGATAAAGCTCTCCGTCTGACACCATGGCAAAAACCGCATCATCCACCGCCAGGGTATAGCCTCCAAACAGCGCGCGATGATGAATCTCGCCCAACGGGGAGAGGTATTCCTGGGATTTATAAATCCGTTCATAAGATATCTTTTTCATGATATTTCCCTTCAAAATCATAAAGTAACAACGAAATTTCTTACTAGCGGATCCGTTAGCAGGAAAATAGGCAACTTATTGCCGATGAGCAAGATGATTTTTCGAGGGACATCAACATTGAATGAATTTTGCGAGTCGCTTTCCGAAAATGAGGTTGATCTTTATGCATACAGGGGTTACTGTATATCCATACAGTAACTACAGGGCTGGAATGAATATGCACACTTCAGGCTATGCAAATCGCTCAACCTCTCTCTCTTCTACCGCAGGCAATGTCGCGCAGAATTCCGTCGAGCGTGTTTCCACGGGGCTTATCAGTGAAGTGGTTTATCGTGAAGACCAGCCCCTGTTGACGCAACTTCTTTTGTTGCCGTTATTACAACAGCTTGGTCAGCAATCGCGCTGGCAGCTTTGGCTCACGCCTCAGCAAAAACTGAGCCGTGAGTGGGTTCAGTCCGCAGGCCTGCCGCTTACTAAGGTCATGCAAATTAATCAGCTCCCGCCGTGCGATACCGTTGAGTCGATGATCCGCGCGTTACGCACCGGAAATTACAGCGTGGTGATTGGATGGTTACCGGAAGAATTGACGGAAGAGGAACATTTCCGTCTGACTGAAGCAGCCGAAGAAGGGAATGCGATCGGGTTCATTATGCGTCCGGTTCGATCGGATTCTTACCGCAGAGGACAACTTTCTGGGCTAAAAATTCACTCCAATTTGTATCATTGAGTGAAATTAAGATTTTTCCTGGAATTTTTTTTGACCACAAGATGGCATTAAAGTTCCCGGCCTGAAAATTGCGGCAAGGCTTGTCTGGTGCGGTTCTCCTTAATTTTATTGCACAAAATTCGTTCGAAAAATGTTAAATAATCGGTATACGGAACTTTTTTTTTCATATGCCTGACGGACTTCACACTTGTAAGTTTTCAGCTACGTTGTAGACTTTACATCGCCAGGGGTGCTCGGCCTAAGCCGAAGATATCGGTAGATTTATATTTGACCACGCCCCCCGGTGAAGGATTTAACCGTGATTCTCTCCTGAGACTTTCATGGCGAATTTTGGATGATAACGAGGCGCAAAAAATGAAAAAGACAGCTATCGCGATTGCAGTGGCACTGGCTGGCTTCGCTACCGTAGCGCAGGCCGCTCCGAAAGATAATACCTGGTATGCAGGTGGTAAACTGGGCTGGTCTCAGTTCCACGACACCGGCTGGTACAACAGCAGCCTGAACAATGATGGCCCAACTCACGAGAGCCAGCTTGGTGCAGGTGCGTTCGGTGGCTATCAGGTTAACCCGTATGTTGGTTTTGAAATGGGTTACGACTGGTTAGGTCGTATGCCATACAAAGGCGACACCATCAACGGCGCTTTCAAAGCACAGGGCGTTCAGCTGACCGCTAAACTGGGCTACCCAATCACTGACGATCTGGACGTGTACACCCGTCTGGGCGGCATGGTATGGCGCGCAGATTCCAGCAACAACATCTCTGGTGACAACCATGACACCGGTGTTTCCCCAGTATTCGCTGGTGGCGTTGAGTGGGCTATGACCCGTGACATCGCTACCCGTCTGGAATACCAGTGGGTTAACAACATCGGCGACGGCAACACCGTTGGTGTTCGTCCAGACAACGGCATGCTGAGCGTAGGTGTTTCCTACCGTTTCGGCCAGCAGGAAGAAGCAGCTCCAGTTGTTGCTCCAGCGCCGGCTCCAGCTCCAGAAGTACAGACCAAGCACTTCACTCTGAAGTCTGACGTTCTGTTCAACTTCAACAAAGCGACTCTGAAACCAGAAGGCCAGCAGGCACTGGATCAGCTGTACACCCAGCTGAGCAACCTGGATCCTAAAGACGGTTCCGTAGTGGTTCTGGGCTTCACCGACCGTATCGGTTCTGACGCTTACAACCAGAAACTGTCTGAGAAACGTGCTCAGTCTGTTGTTGATTACCTGATCTCTAAAGGTATCCCAGCTAACAAGATCTCCCCACGTGGTATGGGCGAATCTAACCCAGTTACTGGCAACACCTGTGACAACGTGAAAGCTCGCGCTGCACTGATCGACTGCCTGGCTCCAGATCGTCGCGTAGAGATCGAAGTTAAAGGCATCAAAGACGTTGTAACTCAGCCAGCGGCATAAGTTATCGTCTTATAAAAAAACCCCGCCATGCGGGGTTTTTTATTGTTTACAGAAAAGAAAAATCTACTTTTTACCCAACAGAGCCTGAAGGTCGTTCTTCAGCGTCGACATCTGGTTGGCGTACTTCTCTTTATGTTCGGCATCCTCAATCAGCTGCACGATGGTTTCCGAAAGCGTTTTGCCCCGTCGTTGTGCCAGCCCAGCCAGGCGTTGCCAGACAACGAACTCCAGGTCGATTGATTTTTTGCGAGTGTGCTGATGCTCAGCATTAAAATGCCGTTTGCGTCGCGCGCGGATAGTTTGCTTCATCCGGTTTAACAACGCGGGATTGATGTGTTTCTCAATCCAGCCGTTAACCTGTACCGGTTCATTTTCGAGGGTCAGCAAAATATCCACGGCTTCTTGCGCAGCGCTGGCTTCGACGTAGCAGGTGATCAGCTCCCCTTCACGGTGCTTTTTGACCAGGTACTTCCATTTCCAGCCGCTTTCGAGATTTTCCAGTTGTTGATATTTCATTGCGATCTCAGTGTTACCACGTAACTCAGTTCAGAATATCAGTTTTTTAGCAATCTGCTGAAAAGAAATCATATCCTGTGAGTGAATGCAGCCAATCGCCCTGTCGAAATCCCCAATCCTGCTTGGGTACAGCCCCCCGCTTACGGTATACTCCACGCTTTTACATCTGACTAAAAAACATCAACTTTGACCATTACGAAACTTGCATGGCGTGACCTTGTTCCGGATACCGAAAGTTACCAGGAACTGTTTGCACAGCCCGAACTCGCAAAAGAACACGAATTCATCCTTAGCGATACGCAGCCTCGCTTGCATTATGCGCTGGAGCAGGTGTTAAGCCCATGGGCAACAGCGCCCTTCATGCTGCTCAAGGCCCCGGAAGAAGCGGAATACCTGACGCTGCTCGGTGATGCCGTGCGCCAGCTGAAGCCGGAAGTGAACGCAGTTTTTGGCGGCCAGTATCGTATTGCGGGACATGATGTCACTTTCGAACCAACGGCGCAGGCCGATGGCCGTTTTGCCGTTAAAGGCGAAGTGATTACCGCTAACTGGGTCGAGGCGGAACAACTCTTTGGTTGTCTGCGCCAGTTTAACGGCGAACTTTCGCTGCAGCCAGGGCTGGTTCATCGCGCAAATGGCGGTGTACTCATCATCTCACTGCGTACCCTGCTCTCGCAGCCGCTGCTGTGGATGCGTCTGAAAACTATCGTCAACCAGCTGCGTTTCGACTGGGTCGGCTACGATGAGTCTCGTCCTCTGCCTGTCTCTGTTCCGTCTATGCCGCTGTCGCTGACCGTCGTGCTGACGGGCGACCGCGAATCGCTGGCGGACTTCCAGGAAATGGAGCCGGAACTGGCTGAGCAGGCGGTTTATAGCGAATACGAAGACAACATCCAGATTGCTGACGCCGACGATATGGCGCAGTGGTGCCAGTGGGTGATGGCCGTTGCTGAGCGTTTTTCGCTGCCAACCCCTGCGGCTGACGCGTGGCCGGGCTTAATCCGCGAAGCGGTACGCTACACCGGTGACCAGGAAACGCTGCCGCTTTGCCCGCTCTGGATCGGCAAACAGCTGCGTGAAGTGGGTGTGATTAGCGGCAACGGGGCGTTTACCGGCGAACAGCTCACTCAGATGCTGGCTCAGCGTGAGTGGCGAGAAGGCTATCTTGCCGACCGTATGCAGGATGAAATTCTGCTGGAACAAATTCTGGTGGAAACCGAAGGCGAACGCGTCGGGCAGATCAACGCCCTGTCGGTGATTGAATTTCCTGGCCATCCGCGCGCATTCGGGGAGCCGTCCCGTATCAGCTGCGTTGTGCATATTGGCGATGGCGAGTTCACCGATATTGAACGGAAAGCCGAGCTGGGCGGCAACATTCACGCGAAAGGCATGATGATCATGCAGGCGTTTTTGATGTCAGAGCTGCAGCTTGAGCAACAGATCCCCTTCTCCGCCTCGCTGACGTTTGAGCAGTCCTACAGCGAAGTGGATGGCGATAGCGCCTCTATGGCCGAGCTGTGCGCCTTAATCAGCGCCCTGGCGGAAGTGCCCATCAATCAGAACATCGCGATCACCGGTTCGGTGGACCAGTTCGGTCGTGCACAGCCAGTGGGAGGCCTCAACGAAAAAATTGAAGGCTTCTTCTCTATCTGTCAGCAGCGCGGTTTAAACGGCAAACAGGGTGTGATTATTCCTGCTCCCAACGCACGCCATTTGAGCCTCAGCCAGGATATTCTGGATGCGGTTGAGCAAGAGCAATTCACCATCTGGGCCATCGAAGGGATTGAGGATGCGCTACCCTTACTGACAAATCTGGTTTGGGATGGCGAAGGGCAAACCACCCTGATGCAGACTATCCAGGAGCGCATTGCTCAGGCGACGCAGCAGGATGCTCGTCATCGTTATCCATGGCCGTTACGCTGGCTGGGCTGGTTTAGTTCGAACTGATCGGACTTGTTCAGCGTACACGTGTTAGCTATCCTGCGTCCTTCACTAAAATAAGGCTTACTGAGAACATGGTAGATAAACGCGAATCCTATACAAAAGAAGATCTTCTTGCCTCTGGTCGCGGTGAACTGTTTGGCGCTAAAGGCCCACAGTTACCGGCCCCGAACATGCTGATGATGGACCGTGTCGTGAAAATGACCGAAACCGGCGGCAACTTCGATAAGGGTTACGTAGAAGCAGAACTCGATATCAACCCGGACCTGTGGTTCTTCGGTTGCCACTTTATTGGCGATCCGGTAATGCCTGGCTGTCTGGGCCTGGATGCCATGTGGCAGCTGGTTGGCTTCTATCTGGGCTGGCTGGGCGGCGAAGGTAAAGGTCGCGCGCTGGGCGTGGGCGAAGTAAAATTCACTGGCCAGGTTCTGCCTACAGCGAAGAAAGTGACCTATCGTATTCACTTCAAGCGCATCGTTAACCGCCGCCTGATTATGGGCCTGGCAGATGGCGAAGTGCTGGTCGACGGTCGCCTGATCTATAGCGCAAGCGACCTGAAAGTTGGCCTGTTCCAGGATACTTCAGCTTTCTGATCGTGCTTTTGGCCCCCCCCAGAAAGGCGAAACCTCCGCATTGCGGAGGTTTCTTTTTTGAAAGAGACGTTATCAGGCTATGAGTGCCCTGTCGCCGATGGCTTCTCGCCAGCCTCCAAGCCATTGTGACCTTTGATTTATCGTCTGATAAGGACACATTTCTTTAGAACGTCCAGCGATGCCGGCCTGATAACCACGTTGATGAGCCCGTTCCAGGCGATCTCGTTTCTGTCTCTTCATGCCTCGTTTCCCTCATTCTTTTGTCTGGTGGAAAGAAAACAGTGTCTGCACTCAATGCACAGGCACAGATAACGAATACCCCGAATTAGTCGCATCGTCAATGTTCAAAATTCATACGGGTGTCATATTTGTGAGCTAGCCGGAAGTTCATTTGTACAAAAATTGTGACGTGGCACAAGTAACAATCTGAAGTGAAAACGAAAAAAAACCGCAATCAGCGACAGGCCAACTGCGGTTTTTGATGATGAATTTTACTTATGGCAGACGGGAAATTTCTCTCGCGATGCTGGCCGACTCCTGTGCCCAACCCTGAGCCAGGACTTTCACCATTTCGTCATAGCCATCTTTCTGCTGCTTCAGCTCCAGATGGAAAGGACGCTTAATCAGCTGCCCCTGATGGTTCAGCAACCACTCCCCGCTGATCACCACCGCACCGTCATAGCGGCCGTGGAAGCCCGTGACCGTGACGTTAAGCGTATCCTGGTCGTTACCCAGCGGCTGCGACGCGACAACCCAGCCCGGAAGCTGGCTGCCCAGATTGGCCACCAGCGTGTTACGCAGCTGCTGATCCAGCGGGCTGGCCCACAGGTTGTTCGTCGCAATCACGTATTTAACGTCGCTGGTCTGATAGACCACGCCGTTTCCTGCCAGATAATCCGGCACGGCAACCTGCTCAACCCACAGCTGGCGGTTTCCCTGGCTGGCCGTGCTTTGCCCACCGCTGTGGGTAGACACAGGCAGCTGATAGTAGCTTTTATTATCTACCCCTGAACTGCACGCCGTTAACAGCAGAGCGCCAACCATCAATAGCCACTTTTTCATTCTTTTGCCCTCTTCGGCTCAGGATCCTTTTTATCTTTCGCTTCGAACACCAGCGCATTGCTCTTCTCGTTGAGCGTTTTCAGCACCGGCTGCAGTTCACGCAAGACCTGATCAAGACGCTGCATATCTGCCACCATCTTGTTGTAGGCCGCTGAACCCGGCTGGAAGCCCTGCATACTGCGGTTCAGCTCACGTAGCGTTTTCTGCATATCCTGCGGCAGCTGCTGCATGCTCTGGCTCGCAGTGATCTTGTTGATGTTATCCAGCGTGGTTTGCAGGCGACGCATCGTTGCCTGGCTTTCGCTCAGCGAGTTCGTCGCCGCTTCAATCATCGGATTCAGTGGCAGATTGTTGATCTTATCCAGCGTTTCCATCAGACGCTGCTGGATCTGAGCCAGACCGCTGCTCACCGTTGGGATGATCTTGTAGCCACCAAATTCACGAATACCGGTAATCGGCGGTGCTTTCGGGTAGAAGTCCATATCCACATACAGCGCACCGGTCACCAGATTACCCGTCTTCAAGGAACCTCGCAGACCACGGTCCATCAGTTGACTGATATGGGTGGCAATATCCTGATTCTCGCCAATCTGGTTAAGCAGACGTTCCGGCTCGATGCGGATCAGTACCGGAATACGGTAATCATCGTCAAGCATCTGGCTCAGGCCCGGAACAAAGAACGGAACTTGCCCAACCGTACCAAGACGAATACCTCGGAACTCAACGGGCGCGCCCGGCTGCAGGCCGCGGACGGAATCTTTGAAGAACATCAGGAAGTCGATGTGATCGGTATAAAGCGCGTCCTGAATGCTTCGCTGATCGTCAAAGAGTCTGAACGCCGTTTTCTCGGCAACCGGCTGCCCCAGATCCTGCCCTTCCGGCACATCAAAGCTCACCCCGCCGCCAAACAGCGTGGTTAAGGAACCCATTTCTACGCGCATCCCCGCCGACGTAAGATCGACCGCGATCCCGCTGTCCTTCCAGAAGCGAACGTTGCTGGTCACCAGACGATCGTTTGGCGCATTGATGAACAGCTGATAGCTGATGGTACGCTTTTGCGCATCGAAGGTGCTGGTTTCAACGGAACCGACGCGGTAGCCGCGGAACAGTACTGGATCACCCGCAGTGAGCTGACCCGCTTTTTTGCTGTCGAGGATCACGCGGATACCCTTGGCATCAGGCGGCGCAAGCGGCGGTGAGTCGAGAAGCTGATATTGCCCAGGCTGGCTGCCCTTCGTGCCGGGCTGCAGTTCAATGTAGGCTCCAGAGAGCAGCGTCCCTAAGCCGCTGATCCCTTCGCGCCCCACCTGCGGTTTAACGACCCAGAAAACGGAATCGCCGTGCAGCAGTTTTTCCATGCCGGCATTAAGGCGCGCCTTAATTTCCACATGGGTTAAATCGTCGGTCAGGGTTGCGCTTTCGACCACGCCCACGTCCACGCTACGGCTTTTGATGGTCGTTTTACCGCCCTCAATCCCCTCGGCATTGGTGGTTATCAGCGTGACTTCCGGTCCCTGATGGCTGTAATGATAAAACAGGATCCATGCACCGATCAGCGCGGTCACGATGGGGAAAATCCACACCGGCGACCAGTTTTTGACCTTCTGCACTTTCGCCTCTCCACTCTTATTTTCCATGCTCTTACTCTTCCTCATGGCTTGATTCAGGCTCACGATCCCACGATAAACGAGGGTCGAAGGTCATGGCCGCAAACATGGTCATAATCACGACCAGTGCAAACATTAAAGCCCCCATCGCGGGATAAATACTCATCAAACCGCCCATCCGCACCAGTGCAGAGAGAACGGCGATGACAAACACGTCAATCATTGACCAGCGTCCGACAAACTCGACCACTTCATAAATCAGGTGCATGCGCTCGCTGTCGCGTTTTCCATGCCCCTTCGCATCCCAACAGAGCCAGGCGATGGCGATCATTTTTAAGGTTGGCACCATAATACTGGCGATAAAGATCACGCCGGCGACAGGATAGGAACCTTCGCCCCACAGCAGGATCACCCCGGCGAGGATCGTCGAGGGCATTTTATCGCCGAGCAAATCGGTGATCATGATCGGTAGAATATTGGCAGGCAGATACAGCATGATGGAGGTGACCAGCAGGGCCATCGTCCACTGAAGGCTATTTTTACGGCGTACGTGACCCTTCGTTTCGCAGCGCGGACAAACGTCGAGATCGGCGGGCAGCACGGCGGTGCAGCACGGGCAGGAACGCAGCCCCTGACGAATGCCGGGCACGCCGACTTTTACCGTTTGCGCAAGCGTCGGTGCCGGGGCGATATCATCCCACGCCCAGCGTCTGTCCACGCACTGGAAAGCACGCAGCTGCAGGACACAGTACAGGCACCACGGAATAAAGCTGCTGCCGATCCCCACGTCGCCGTATGCCATGAGCTTCACGAAACTGACCAGAATGCCCGCCAGAAAGATCTCGGCCATGCCCCAGCTTTTAAGCTGAAAAAGGATACGTGCGAGCCGGATTTTCAGTGATGAGGGCATCCTGACGCGGTTGACCAGCAAAAGGATAACGACCAGGCAAAAAGCCGGGACTATCTGGACAAACAGGAGAAAAAAGGTGCCGAGGCTGGCGTAATCTTCCGAGAACATCACGCCCGGGATTTCAAGCAGATCCACCTGGCTGGTTATCCCTCCCACCTTCATATAGATGAAAGGGAAGAGATTGGAGAGCAGCAGCATGAACAATGCTGCCAGAGCGTAAGCAGTGGGACGCTGCCGCGGCGCGTCCCACTCGGTTGTCAACGTTGCGCCGCAACGTGGACACAGGGCTTTATGTCCGTGACCAAGCTCTGGCAACGCCACGAGCATATCGCATTGCGAGCATAAAATATGCCTGTCGGCATGGTGCTGGTCACACATATGTTATCCCTGTCTATGCGCCGTTTTTCAGAGACTCAAGGTACTCCCAGCGCTCAAATGCTTCTTCCAGGGCTTTTTCAGCCGCGGATAATTCAGCCAGTACTTTCTGAGTATAGTCATGCGATTGGGTAAAGAATGATGCATCAGCAACCTGTTTTTGCAGATCCTCAAGCGCGGCCTCCAGCTCTTCAAGACGCTGCGGTAGCCCCTCCAGTTCGCGCTGCAGGTTATAGCTTAGTTTAGCCGAGGTTTTCTTGACAGTTTCTGCTTTTGTTACAGCAGGTTCTGAACTTATTTTGGACTTTGACTGTTTCTGCGCCAGAGACTGCGATTGCTGCCCTTTTGCATCGTGATAACCGCCTACGTATTGTCCAATTCGCCCTTCACCTTCGAAGATCCAGCACTCGGTCACGGTGTTATCCACGAACTGACGATCGTGGCTAACCAGCATCACGGTCCCCTGATAACCGTCAATCAGTTCTTCGAGCAATTCCAGCGTTTCGACATCCAGGTCGTTCGTTGGTTCATCGAGAATCAACAGGTTACTTGGTTTCAGGAACAAACGCGCCAGCAGCAGACGATTACGCTCTCCGCCAGATAACGCACGGACTGGGGTCATCGCACGTTTCGGATGGAACAGGAAGTCCTGCAGATAGCCCAGCACGTGGCGCGGCTTGCCGTTTACCATTACCTCTTGCTTGCCTTCGGCGAGGTTATCCATCACCGTGCGGTCCGGATCCAGCTCCGCGCGGTGCTGGTCGAAGTAGGCCACTTCCAGCTTAGTCCCACAGTGAATGCGGCCGCTGTCGGCCTGCAGCTGGCCCAGCATCAGCTTCAGCAGCGTGGTTTTACCACAGCCGTTCGGGCCGATAAGCGCAATTTTGTCGCCGCGCTGAACCTGGGCGGAGAAATCTTTCACCAGCACTTTGCCATCAACCTGATAGTTGACGTTTTCCATTTCGAAGACAATCTTGCCGGAACGGGACGCTTCTTCCACCTGCATTTTGGCGCTGCCCATCACTTCACGGCGTTCGCTGCGCTCACGGCGCATTGCCTTCAGAGCGCGCACGCGGCCTTCGTTACGGGTACGGCGGGCCTTGATGCCCTGGCGGATCCACACCTCTTCCTGCGCCAGCTTGCGGTCGAACTCCGCATTCTGCAGCTCTTCCACGCGCAGGTTTTCTTCTTTCTCCAGCAGATAGGTGTCGTAATCGCCAGGATAGGTGACCAGCTTGCCGCGGTCGAGATCGACAATACGCGTCGCCATGTTGCGAATAAACGAACGGTCGTGCGAGATAAAGATGATGGTGCCGCTGAAGGTTTTCAGGAAGCCTTCCAGCCAGTCAATCGCTTCGATATCCAGGTGGTTCGTCGGTTCGTCCAGCAGCAGCACCTTCGGCCCGCTGACCAGCGCGCGGCCCAGGGCCGCTTTACGCAGCCAGCCGCCGGAGAGCGCCGACAGCTCCATGTCCGCTTCCAGACCAAGCTGGGCCAGAACCTCGTTAATGCGGTTTTCAAGCTGCCACAGACCGTGGTGATCGAGCATCTCCTGCACTTTCGCCAGTTCGTTGAGGTTCTTGTCGCTCGGGTCGGTCATCACCAGATGCGAAATCTCGTGATAGCGCTTCAGGTATTCGGCCTGCTCAGAAATGCCTTCCGCCACGAAATCGTAAACGCTGCCTGTCACGTGACGCGGCGGGTCCTGCTGGAGGCGGGAGACGATCAGATCCTGCTCGTACACGATGCGACCGTCATCCAGCCCCTGTTCGCGGTTGAGGATTTTCATCAGCGTGGATTTACCCGCGCCGTTACGGCCCACCAGACAGACGCGCTCGTTATCTTCGATATGCAGCTCTGCATTATCGAGAAGCGGCGAGTCGCTGAAAGAGAGCCACGCGCCGTGCATACTAATTAAAGACATTTATTTTTCCTTTCAGACCGCGGTAATCAACCAGCAGTTATGAATTTGACGGTTACGGGCAAAGTCCTGAGACAGCGTTTTTTGGCTGATTTCTTGTGCTTTCAGTCCCAGGGCTGCTAAGCCGTCATGATCCATACGGAAGCCGCGTTTGTTGTTCGAGAACATAATGGTACCGCCCTTACGCAGCAGGCGCTTCAGGTCGGTCATCAGGCGCAGGTGATCGCGTTGAACGTCAAAGCTATCCTCCATGCGCTTGGAGTTGGAGAAGGTCGGCGGATCGATAAAGATCAGGTCGAACTGCTCGTCGGTATCACGCAGCCAGCCCAGCACGTCGGCCTGCATCAGACGATGCTGACGTCCGGTCAGCCCGTTAAGACGCAGGTTGCGCTCCGCCCACTCCAGATAGGTGCGGGACATATCCACCGTGGTGGTGCTCCGCGCACCGCCCAGACCCGCATGCACGCTCGCGCTGCCGGTATAGGAGAACAGGTTGAGGAAATCTTTGCCCTTGCTCATCTGACCCAGCATGCGACGGGCGATACGGTGGTCGAGGAACAGGCCGGTATCCAGATAGTCGGTCAGGTTCACCCACAGGCGAGCGTTGTATTCGCCCACTTCGATAAAGTCACCCTTCTCGCCCATCTTCTGGTACTGATTTTTCCCTTTCTGACGCTCGCGGGTTTTCAGCACCAGCTTGTTTGGCGCAATGCCGAGCACGGCGATGGTGGCCGCGATAACGTCCAGCATGCGCTGACGCGCTTTTTGCGCATCAATGGTTTTCGGTGGCGCATATTCCTGAATCACCACCCAGTCCGCGTAGCGGTCAACCGCCACGTTGTACTCCGGCAGGTCGGCGTCGTACAGGCGGTAGCATTCAATCCCTTCCTGCTTCGCCCACTTTTCATATTTTTTCAGGTTCTTGCGCAGGCGGTTGGCGTAATCTTCCGCCACGCCGGATGGCTTGCTGTCCGCCGCTTTCTCCGCAAGATGGTAGTTTTTCTGCACGCAGTCCAGCGGGCCGTTTTTCGCCTTAAACTGGCGATCGGCACGCAGCTGCAGGCAGCTCAGCAGCTCCGGCGAGGCGCTAAACAGCGACAGGTTCCAGCCGCCGAAGTAGTCCTTCATATTGCGGCCCAGCAGGCTGTGCAGGGCAATCAGCGCCGGCTCGCTGTCCAGACGCTCGCCGTATGGCGGGTTGCTGATCACGGTACCGTACGGACCTTTTAGTAGCGGGTTGGTCAGATTCGCCACGTCTTTCACCTCGAAGGTGACCAGCTCGCCGATACCGGCGCGACGGGCGTTGCTGCGCGCGCGTTCGATTACGCGCGGGTCGCTGTCCGAACCGTAGAAGTGGGAGGTGTACTCCGCCAGCCCTTTACGCGCGCGGGTCTGCGCGTCGTCTTTGACCTCTTTCCAGAGCGCTTCGTCGTGCTGGGCCCAGCCTTTAAAGCCCCAGTGACCGCGATGCAGGCCCGGCGCGCGGTCGGTTGCCAGCATGGCCGCTTCAATCAGCAACGTACCGGAACCACACATCGGATCGAGCAGCGGCGTGCCCGGCTGCCAGCCGGAGCGCATCACAATAGCGGCAGCCAGGGTTTCTTTAATTGGCGCCATACCGGTACGATCGCGGTAGCCGCGCAGGTGCAGGCCCGCGCCGCTCAGATCGAGAGAAATACTCGCCGTGTCGCCGTTCAGCCAGACGTTAATACGCAGATCCGGATTTTCGCGATCGACGTTCGGACGTTCCTTATTTTTACGCGTGAAGCAGTCCACAATGGCGTCTTTTACGCGCAGGGCACCGTACTGGCTGTTGCGGATCTCGTCGTTCACGCCGTTGAAATGCACCGCAAAGGTGGCATTGGGCATGAAGATCTCTGTCCAGTCGATCATCTGTACGCCGGTATAGAGGTCCAGGTCGCTATAGACCTTGCACTCCTTCATCGGCAGCATGATGCGCGACGCCAGACGGCTCCACATCAGGCTCTGGTAAATAAGCCGCGTGTCGCCCTCAAAATGGACACCACCCTGAACCACCTGGCACTCTTTCGCGCCCAGGCTTTCCAGTTCAGTTTTTAACAGCTCTTCCAGCCCACGGGCCGTACTGGCAAACAGAGAATTCATATCGTCACTTTTACTCTTAGAAAATTGTCGCGCATTATAGCTAATATGGCGTGTATGTCATAAAGTTGAAGGCTTATTTTCATTTGTGGGAGTGTGCAGTGGCGACGTTATCCAGGCTTTTTATTCATCCGGTGAAATCCATGCGCGGCATCGGCGTCTCTCACGCGCTGGCCGACATGAGCGGATTCGCCTTCGATCGTATTTTGATGGTCACCGAGCCTGACGGCACGTTCATCACCGCACGCCAGTTCCCGCAGATGGTTCGCTTTACCCCTTCCCCGCTTCATGACGGTTTGCACCTTACCGCGCCGGACGGTTCCAGCGCGGTCATTCGCTTTGCTGATTTTGCGCCTGTCGATGCGCCAACGGAAGTGTGGGGCAATCATTTTACCGCGCGCATCGCCCCGGATGAGATTAACCGCTGGCTGAGCGGTTTCTTCTCCCGCGACGTGCAGCTGCGCTGGGTAGGTCCTGAACCGACGCGTCGCGTGAAGCGCCACGACGCCGTTCCCCTCTCCTTCGCCGATGGTTTCCCGTTCCTGCTGACTAACGAAGCCTCGCTGCGTGATTTACAAGGCCGCTGCAAGGCCAGCGTTCAGATGGAACAGTTCCGTCCGAACCTGGTGGTCACGGGCGCCGACGCCTGGGAAGAAGACACCTGGAAAGTGATCCGCATCGGCAGCGTCATCTTTGATGTCGTAAAACCCTGCAGCCGCTGCATTTTCACCACGGTGAGCCCTGAGAAAGGCCAGAAGCACCCTTCCGGCGAACCGCTGAAGACGCTGCAGTCGTTCCGCACCGCGCAGGATAACGGCGATGTGGATTTCGGGCAGAACCTGATCCCTCGCTCCAGCGGCGCAATCCGCGTCGGTGATGAGGTAGAAATTCTTGCCCGAGGACCTGCAAAAGCGTACGGCTCAGGTCAGGAAGAAGAAATGGTCGACGTTGTGACGAATGTCGCCTCTGCGGTAGATATTCACTGGCAGGGCAACGTCATCCGTGGCAACAACCAGCAGGTATTACTGGAGCAACTGGAGCAGGCAGGTATTCGCGTACCCTATTCCTGTCGCGCAGGCATTTGCGGATGCTGCCGCATCAGGCTGGTGGATGGAGAGGTCAGTGCGCTGAAAAAATCGGCAATTGGAAATGACGGCACAATTCTGTGCTGTAGCTGCATACCGAAAACGTCCGTACAGCTGGAAGCTTAAACCGCCTGTTCAAGGCTGAAGGAGTCTACGCGCAGCTGCGGCTTCAGCCTGTCGTTCATCACTTTAATGGCATCGCCAAGCTGCATCGTCCGCCCGGCAATGGTTACGCCGGGCTGTGCCAGCAGGCAGAGCGCAGCATTTTCGCCAGGCTCAACCACCAGCAGGCTCACCTCTTCTGCGGTATCGCTCAGATTGACGCTGGCCGCGTCACCCGTTGCCGGGGTCCAGCTCATACCATGCGCAAGAAAATGCCAGCTTTTTGGCATTTGCGGTTTCAGGAAGCGGATAGCCACCAGCGCATTTAATACCAGCTCGGCACGCTGCTCTTTAGAGAGCACCAGATCGCGGCATTTTTCTTCAAAGGAGAAATAAAGCGCCGCATCGTCAACGCAAAAGCCCGACGGGGAAAATGCATCCGGGGTTAACATTCGGCGGGCAAAACGAGAACGAAACAACATGCCATTGGCTAAATCGAGCATCATTCGGTCATGCTCGTCGCAAAAATACCAGCGCCAGTTATCGTCAGGTTTAATTCGCATGTGTCTCTCCCGTCCCCAAACGTCCTGTACTAAAAATGTCCTGTTTGCCGCCTCGTTTATAACACCATTAATAAAAGACTATAATGACTAAATAAGCAACAGTGACGGAATATAAAACAACCAGGGCTGGAAATAAAGCCCTGGTTGTCTGATTAAGAGAAAAGATTAGATATGAGTAACGATTTCTTTAATCAGCGGCGGTCCTTTAAAAATAAAGCCGGAATAGATTTGCACCAGTGACGCACCTGCCGCCATCTTCTCGCGCGCAGCAATCACTGAGTCAATGCCGCCGACGCCAATAATCGGCAGACGTCCTTTTAATTCCGCAGACAGGGCGCGAATAATTTCGGTGCTTTTTAATTGCACCGGACGTCCACTTAACCCACCCGCTTCGTCACAGTTTTTCATTCCCTGCACGAGGGAGCGATCGAGGGTAGTATTGGTTGCAATAACACCATCAATATTATGGCGAACCAAACTGTCGGCAACCTGGATCAATTCTTCAGGAGAAAGATCCGGGGCGATCTTAACCGCGACCGGAACATATTTATGGTGGATCGTCTGGAGTTCATTTTGTTTATTTTTAATGGCACTCAGAAGATCGTCCAGCGCTTCGCCATATTGTAAGGAACGCAGCCCCGGGGTATTGGGTGAAGAAATATTCACCGCGATATAACCGGCATAGGCGTAGACTTTTTCCATACAAATCAGATAGTCATCTTTACCCTGCTCTACCGGCGTGTCTTTATTTTTGCCGATATTGATGCCTAATATCCCGTCAAAATGGGCTTTTTTTACGTTCTCAACCAGGTGATCAACACCGAGGTTATTAAAGCCCATGCGGTTGATCAGCCCTTCGGCTTCAACCAGGCGGAACAGGCGCGGCTTGTCATTTCCCGGCTGCGGGCGCGGCGTGACGGTGCCGATTTCAATGGAGCCAAAGCCCATCGCGCCCAGGGCATCAATGCACTCGCCATTTTTGTCCAGACCGGCCGCCAGACCCAGCGGATTTTTAAAGGTCAGACCCATGCACTGCACAGGTTTTTCCGGCACATTCTGACGCACCAGAGCGGCCAGCGGCGTTCCGGTAATACGACGTAATTGCTGGAATGTAAATTCATGAGCGCGCTCAGGGTCGAGCTGGAAAAGGGCTTTACGAACGAAGGGGTAGTACATGAACTCTCCTGGATTCCCGGTGTGCAAACCGGGAGGGGATTATGGGCGATCCACGCGCGAAAGGGAATTGACCTGCGGCAAAAAATCAGCGTAAAACGCAATCGTTTACCTCACCGTCTATTTCTTATGCACTTTTTCGCATTTTAATTGCAGATAAATCATTTAGTGGAATAACCGCGCGGTGTCACACTCCTGAAAATTGTTATTAATGTTAGATAAAAGCAAACAATTGGTTATAAGGAGGAAGTATGCGCGTCATTACCCTGGCCGGAAGTCCACGATTCCCTTCGCGCTCCAGCGCCCTGCTGGAATATGCCCGCGAAAAACTCAATGCCCTGGATGTGGAAGTGTGCCACTGGAACCTGCATAACTTCGAACCTGAAGATCTGCTCTACGCCCACTTCGACAGCCCAGCGCTAAAAACGCTCATCGAGCAGCTTAACGGCGCTGACGGCTTAATTGTGGCCACGCCTATTTATAAAGCCTCTTTTTCCGGGGCGCTGAAAACCCTGCTCGATCTGCTTCCGGAACGCGCCCTGGACGGCAAAGTCGTGCTGCCGCTGGCAACGGGCGGTACGGTTGCCCATTTACTGGCCGTGGATTATGCCCTGAAGCCGGTGCTGAACGCGCTGAAAGCGCAGGAGATCCTCCACGGCGTTTTCGCAGATGACTCCCAGGTTATCGATTATCAACATAAACCTCATTTTACGCCGAACCTGCAAACCCGCCTCGATACTGCCCTGGAAACCTTCTGGCATGCCCTGCACCGCCGGGATATCCAGGCCCCGGCGTTTGGTCAGCCTCAAGGAGTCGCACATGTTTAAAACGTTAACCCGCATCGGCCTGGCAGGTCTGATGGCGCTTACCTCGCTGGCCCATGCCGCAGAAACGGCTCCGGAAAGTTTGCGCATTGGCTATCAGAAAGGCAGCGTCAGCATGGTGCTGGCGAAAAGCCACCAGCTTCTGGAAAAACGCTTCCCGGACACCAAATTCTCGTGGGTGGAGTTCCCGGCTGGCCCGCAGATGCTGGAGGCCCTGAACGTCGGCAGTATCGATCTCGGCAGCACGGGTGATATTCCGCCGATATTCGCCCAGGCGGCGGGAGCGGACCTCGTCTATGTTGGCGTTGAGCCGCCCAAACCGAAGGCCGAAGTGATTCTGGTGCCTGAAAACAGCGACATTAAAAGCGTCGCCGATCTTAAAGGGCATAAAGTGGCTTTCCAGAAAGGTTCCAGCTCGCACAACCTGCTGCTGCGTGCCCTGCAGGAAGCCGGGCTCAAGTTCACTGACATTCAGCCCGTTTACCTGACGCCTGCCGACGCGCGCGCCGCGTTCCAGCAGAAGAACGTTGATGCCTGGGCCATCTGGGATCCGTACTACTCCGCCGCATTGCTGCAGGGCGGCGTTCGCGTGCTGAAAGACGGTACCACGCTGAAGCAGACCGGCTCGTTCTATCTGGCCGCGCGTCCTTATGCGGAAAAGAACGGCGCATTTATCCAGGGCGTACTGGATACCTTTACCCAGGCCGATGCGCTGACCCAGACCCAGCGTCAGGAGAGCATTGCCCTGCTGGCGAAAACCATGGGCTTACCTGAGCCGGTGATCGCGAGCTATCTCAACCACCGTCCGCCGACCACCATTACGCCCGTGGACGCGCACGTCGCCGCGCTTCAGCAACAAACGGCTGACCTTTTCTATCAAAACCACCTGGTGCCAAAACAGGTCACTATTCGCGAACGCATCTGGCAGCCCGCAGGCAAAGAAGGAGCTAAATCATGAGTCTGAATCTTTTCTGGTTTTTACCCACCCACGGTGATGGACACTATCTTGGTACAGAAGAGGGCTCGCGCCCGGTTGACCACGGCTACCTGCAGCAGATTGCGCAGGCGGCGGACCGAATCGGTTTCACCGGGGTGCTGATCCCGACCGGACGTTCATGTGAAGATGCCTGGCTGGTGGCCGCATCGATGATCCCGGTCACCCAGCGTCTGAAGTTCCTGGTTGCCTTACGCCCGAGCGTGGTGTCCCCAACCGTGGCGGCGCGTCAGGCGGCAACGCTGGACAGGCTGTCCAACGGTCGCGCCCTGTTTAACCTGGTGACGGGCAGCGACCCGCAGGAGCTGGCGGGCGATGGGGTGTTCCTCGACCATACCGAGCGCTACGAAGCCTCCGCCGAGTTCACCCGCGTCTGGCGACGTCTGCTGGAAGGTGAAACCGTCACCTTTGAAGGCAAGCATATTCACGTTCGTGACGCGAAGCTCTACTTCCCGCCGGTGCAGCAGCCGCGACCGCCGCTCTATTTTGGCGGATCGTCGGATGTGGCCCAGGATCTGGCGGCAGAACAGGTCGATCTCTATCTGACCTGGGGCGAACCGCCTGAGCTGGTGAAAGAAAAAATTGCCCAGGTACGCGCTAAAGCGGCCGCCCATGGGCGCAAGGTGCGCTTCGGCATTCGTCTGCACGTAATTGTGCGGGAAACCAATGAAGAAGCCTGGCAGGCCGCAGACCGCCTGATCTCCCACCTGGACGATGAGACCATCGCCAGGGCGCAGGCCGCGTTTGCGAAAACCGACTCCGTCGGACAGCACCGAATGGCGTCCCTGCACAACGGCAAGCGCGAGAACCTGGAGATTAGCCCGAACCTGTGGGCGGGCGTTGGCCTGGTGCGCGGCGGGGCGGGCACGGCGCTGGTCGGCGACGGACCGACCGTAGCCGCCCGGATTAATGAATACGCAGACCTGGGTATCGACAGCTTTATTCTCTCCGGTTATCCGCATCTGGAAGAGGCGTACAAGGTGGGCGAGCTGTTATTCCCGCATCTGGATGTCGCCATCCCGGAGATTCCGCAGCCGCAGCGGCTTCAGCTTCAGGGCGAAGCCGTGGCGAACGAGTTTATTCCCCGCAAAGCCGCGCAGAGCTAAGGAGCGACCATGTCTGCCACCTCCCAAAAATGGCTGCTGCGCGCCGCGCCGTGGTTTTTACCCGTCGGCATTGTGGCTCTCTGGCAGCTCGCGTCGTCCACCGGCTGGCTGTCGAGCCGCATTCTGCCCTCTCCGGAGGGCGTCGTAGAAGCGTTCTGGTCGCTGAGCGTGAGCGGTGAGCTGTGGCAGCATCTGGCGATCAGCTCCTGGCGCGCCGTGATTGGGTTTTCCATCGGCGGCAGCATCGGTCTGGTTCTGGGCCTGATCAGCGGCCTTTCCCGCTGGGGCGAGCGGCTGCTGGATACCTCCATTCAGATGCTGCGCAACGTGCCGCATCTGGCGCTGATCCCGCTGGTTATCCTGTGGTTTGGCATTGATGAGAGCGCCAAGATCTTCCTCGTGGCGCTGGGTACACTGTTCCCGATTTACATCAACACCTGGCACGGCATCCGCAATATCGATCGCGGTCTGGTGGAGATGGCACGCAGCTACGGCTTGTCCGGTTTTTCTCTCTTTATCCACGTGATCCTGCCTGGCGCCCTGCCCTCCATTATGGTCGGGGTGCGTTTTGCGCTCGGCCTGATGTGGCTGACGCTGATTGTGGCGGAGACCATCTCGGCCAACTCAGGTATTGGCTACCTGGCGATGAACGCCCGCGAATTCCTGCAAACGGACGTGGTGGTGGTTGCCATCATTCTGTATGCCCTGCTCGGCAAACTCGCCGACGTCAGCGCCCAGTGGCTGGAGCGCAGCTGGCTGCGCTGGAACCCGGCCTATACCCTTCAGGAGGCGAAAGCATGAATACTGCACGACTGAACCAGGGAACGCCGTTACTGCTGAACGGCGTGACCAAACGCTACGGCGAAAACACCATTCTTAACGGGCTGGATCTGCATATTCCCGCCGGACAATTTGTGGCCGTTGTCGGGCGCAGCGGCGGCGGCAAGAGTACCTTGCTACGCCTTCTGGCCGGGCTGGAAGCCCCCAACGGCGGTGACATTCTGGCAGGAACAACGCCGCTTTCGAATATTCAGGACGATACCCGCATGATGTTTCAGGATGCACGCCTGCTGCCGTGGAAAACGGTTATCGACAATGTCGGGCTCGCTCTTAAGGGCAGCTGGCGGGATGAAGCCCGGGAGGCGCTGGCCGCCGTTGGGCTGGAAAATCGTGCGGGTGAATGGCCTGCTGCCCTCTCGGGCGGGCAGAAGCAGCGCGTGGCGCTGGCGCGCGCGTTGATTCACCGTCCGGGCCTGCTGTTGCTTGATGAACCGCTCGGCGCGCTCGACGCCCTGACGCGGATCGAAATGCAGGATTTGATTGGCTCCCTGTGGCAGGCGCACGGCTTTACGGTACTGCTGGTGACGCATGACGTGAGCGAGGCCGTCGCGATGGCTGACCGGGTGCTGCTAATTGAGGACGGGAAAATAGGCCTGGATCTGACGGTGGATCTTCCGCGCCCTCGCCGCGTGGGCTCGGCAAGGCTGGCGGAGCTGGAAGCTGAGGTATTGGATCGGGTGATGAAGCGCGGGGGGACGGAGTTACAGCGAGCCAAGGCTAATGCCTGATGCCCTCACCCCGGCCCTCTCCCACGGGGAGAAAACACAAAAAACGGCAACCGAGGTTGCCGTTCTGCTTTTACCTGCCCACAGGGCAATTTTTTATTACGCTAAGGCTTTAGCAATCTTCTCGTACAAATCACCAGACAGGTTCTCCAGCCCTTTCAGCTGCTCAAGCGCGGCACGCATCTTCGCCTGACGCTTCGCATCGTAGCGTTTCAAACGGATCAGCGGCTCAATCAGGCGCGACGCCACCTGCGGGTTACGGCTGTTCAGCTCGGTCAGCATTTCCACCATGAACTGATACCCGCTGCCGTCTTCGGCGTGGAACGCGGCCGGGTTGCTGCTGGCAAACGCGCCAATCAGAGAACGCACGCGGTTTGGGTTGCTCAGGGTAAAGGAGCGATGCTTAAGCAGGCTGCGCACGTTGCTGAGCGCATCGGCCGCCGGGCTGGTCGCCTGCAGGATGAACCATTTGTCCATCACCAGGCCATCCTGATGCCACTTGTCGTCGTACTCCTGCATTAACGCATCACGGCACGGCAGTTCAGCGGCAACGCTTGCACCCAGCGCGGCCAGGGCGTCGGTCATGTTATCCGCTTCGTGGTACTGCTTGCTCACCAGGGTGTTCGCCAGCTCGGTTTCACCAAACGCCAGATAGCGCAGGCAGGTATTGCGCAGAGAACGTTTGCCAATGTCCGCGTGCTCAACGCGATAAGCGTCAAGCTTGTTGGCGTTATATATAGCCAGGAACTCATCGGCCAGCTCTGCAGCCAGCGTACGGGTCAACGCTTCACGCACCGCCACGATGGCAATCGGGTCGATGATGTCAAACAGCTCGGCGATTTCAGTCGCTGACGGCAGGGTCAGAATTTCAGCGGCCAGGGCCGGGTCAATCTTCTCATCCAGCAGGATCGCGCGGAACGCGTCAGCCACATGGACAGGCAGCGACAGCGGCTGGCCCTGCTGATGGCGGTTTACGTTGAGCTTAATGTAGGTCGCCAGCAGGCTTTGCGCCGCGTCCCAGCGGGAGAAGTCGTTACGCGCGTGACGCATCAGGAACGTCAGCTGCTGATCGCTCCACTTGTATTCCAGCTTCACCGGCGCGGAGAATTCACACAGCAGCGCAGGCACCGGCTGGAAGTAGACGTTATCGAAGATAAAGGTCTGCTCGGCCTGAGTCACGTTCAGCACGTGGTGTACCGGGTGGCCGCCCTTCTGGAGCGGGATGACTTTGCCTTCGTTATCGTACAGCTCAATGCTGAACGGAATATGCAACGGATATTTCTCTTCCTGCTCCGCCGTCGGCGGCGTGCGCTGGCTGATGGTCAGGGTGTACTGCTCGGTTTCCGGATTGTAATCGTCTTTGACGGCGACAACCGGCGTCCCGGCCTGGCTGTACCAGCGGCGGAAGTGAGAGAGATCGACATTAGAGGCATCTTCCATAGCCTGCACAAAATCGTCGCAGGTGGCCGCGCTGCCGTCATGACGCTCGAAGTACAGCTGCATCCCTTTCTGGAAGTTCTCCTCGCCCAGCAGGGTGTGGATCATGCGGATAATTTCAGCGCCCTTCTCGTAAACCGTCAGGGTGTAGAAGTTGTTCATCTCGATGACTTTATCCGGGCGGATCGGGTGCGCCATTGGGCTGGCATCTTCAGCAAACTGCAGGCCACGCATGGTACGCACGTTGTTGATGCGGTTCACCGCGCGTGAACCCAGATCGGAGCTGAACTCCTGATCGCGGAAGACGGTCAGGCCCTCTTTCAGGCTCAGCTGGAACCAGTCGCGGCAGGTGACGCGGTTACCGGTCCAGTTGTGGAAATATTCGTGGCCGATAACGCGTTCGATATCAAGGTAGTCTTTGTCCGTTGCGGTATCGGTACGCGCCAGCACGTATTTGGAGTTAAAGACGTTAAGGCCTTTGTTCTCCATTGCGCCCATGTTGAAGAAATCGACGGCGACGATCATATAGATGTCGAGGTCATATTCGAGGCCGAAGCGCTCTTCGTCCCACTTCATGGAGTTGATGAGGGAGGTCATCGCCCACGGCGCGCGGTCAAGGTTGCCGCGGTCAACAAACAGCTCCAGCGCCACCTCGCGGCCTGAGCGCGTTTTGAAGGTGTCGCGCAGCACGTCGAAGTCCCCCGCCACCAGCGCAAAAAGGTAGCACGGTTTCGGGAAGGGATCCTGCCACTGCACCCAGTGACGGCCATTCTCGAGCTCGCCTTCGCCTACGCGGTTACCGTTAGAGAGCAGGAAGGGATACAGGGTTTTATCGGCGATGATTTTGGTGGTGAAGCGCGCCAGGACGTCCGGACGATCGAGATACCAGGTTATGTGGCGGAACCCTTCCGCTTCACACTGGGTACACAGCGCCACGCCCGACTGGTAAAGCCCTTCCAGCGCGGTGTTGGCGGCCGGGCTGATTTCATTCACGATGCGCAGTGTAAACTGTTCCGGCAGGTTGTCGATGACCAGCTGGTTGTTTTCTTCTTTATAGTCTGACCAGGCTTCATCATTAATATGCAGGGAGACCAGCGTCAGGTCTTCACCATCCAGACGCAGCGGCACCGCAGTTGCGCTATGGCGCGTCACCTGGCTCACCGCCGTGACAACGGTTTTTGTGGCATCCAGGTCAAAAGTCAGATCGATTTCGCTAATCAGGTAATCCGGCGCACGGTAGTCGTGGCGGTATTTGGCTTGTGGCTGTTGTGTCATAGAAAACCTTATGCATCGTTTGTCGAGTAACGTTTCAATATATTCCTGTTGCGCAAATCGCGCTATGCAGAATGTTCATCTTTTCAGGGTCAAAACCTTTTTTTGCTACATTTGTATAACACGGGGCACAAAATGCCCTCGACCATAAAACGCGCTTATGTTGTGATCGGGGTTCAATAAATCACTAAACAAGGTATACTCCGGAGTTGTTTATTGTACTAAACGCTCCTGTGAGAGGATGCTACTGCGCACCTATGACTCAATTCGCTTCTCCAGTTCTGCATACGTTGCTGGATACCGACGCGTATAAACTGCATATGCAGCAAGCCGTTTTCCACCACTACTATGACGTTCACGTCGCGGCGGAATTCCGCTGTCGTGGCGACGACTTGCTCGGTATCTACGCAGACGCCATTCGTGAACAGGTCGATGCTATGCAGCATCTGACGCTGCAGGACGAGGAATATCAGTGGCTTTCTGGCCTGCCTTTCTTCAAAGCCGACTACCTGAACTGGCTGCGCGATTTCCGCTATAAGCCGGAGCAGGTCAGCGTGGTTAACGATAATGGCAAGCTGGATATTCGCCTTGAAGGTCCGTGGCGGGAAGTGATCATGTGGGAAGTGCCGCTTCTGGCGGTGATCAGTGAACTGGCTCACCGCTACCGTTCGCCGGAAAAAGGCGTCGAGCAGGCGGTCGCCGCGCTGGAAAATAAACTCGCAGCCTTCTCCACGCTGACCGAAGGGCTGGACATGTCCCGCTTCCGCCTGATGGACTTTGGCACGCGTCGCCGTTTCTCACGTGACGTTCAGGAGGCCATCGTTAAACGTCTGCAGCGGGAGCCGTGGTTCGTGGGCACCAGTAACTACGATCTGGCACGACGCCTCAGCCTGACGCCAATGGGCACCCAGGCACACGAGTGGTTCCAGGCGCATCAGCAGATCAGCCCCGATCTGGCTAACAGCCAGCGCGCGGCGCTGGCCGCATGGCTTGAGGAGTACCCGAATCAGCTAGGGATCGCCCTCACCGACTGTATTACGATGGATGCTTTCCTGCGCGACTTTGGTCCCGAGTTCGCTGAACGTTACCAGGGATTACGGCACGACTCCGGGGATCCGGTTGAATGGGGCGAGAAAGCCATTGCCCATTACCAAAAACTCGGCATTGACCCGATGAGCAAGGTGCTGGTCTTCTCGGATAATCTCGACCTGGCGAAAGCGGTCGACCTCTATCGCCATTTCAATACCCGTGTGAACCTGAGCTTCGGGATTGGTACCCGTCTGACCTGCGATATTCCTCAGGTAAAACCTCTGAATATCGTCATCAAACTGGTGGAATGTAACGGCAAGCCGGTGGCGAAACTCTCCGACAGCCCGGGTAAAACCATCTGCCATGACAAAGCATTTGTCCGCGCATTGCGTAAAGCGTTCGACCTCCCCTTGATCAAAAAAGCCAGTTAAGCGCTTACGGGAGCCTTTATGGCTCCCTTCTTATTATTTATTTCTCAATTCTTCTCTTTTGACTGCGAAATTTACTTGTCTGATAGCGGATGGCAGGTAACATAGATATCCCCCCATAAGGGTGGACAAGTGTTTATTTTTTCCGACTATTAACAGAGAGAATATTATGAGCGTTGTGCCTGTAGCCGACGTACTCCAGGGCCGTGTCGCCGTTGACCAGGAAGTCACCGTGCGCGGATGGGTGCGTACCCGCCGAGATTCTAAAGCTGGCATCTCCTTCCTCGCCGTCTATGACGGTTCCTGCTTTGATCCTGTACAGGCCGTCATTAATAATTCTCTGCCCAATTACAATGATGACGTTCTGCGACTGACAACGGGTTGCTCCGTCATTGTTACCGGCGTGGTTGTGGCTTCACCAGGTCAGGGCCAGAGCTTCGAAATTCAGGCCTCTGCCATTGAAGTCACCGGCTGGGTTGAAGATCCGGACACCTATCCGATGGCGGCAAAACGCCACAGCATCGAATATCTGCGTGAAGTCGCCCACCTGCGTCCGCGTACCAACCTGATTGGTGCAGTGGCGCGCGTGCGTCATACGCTGGCGCAGGCGCTGCATCGTTTCTTCGATGAGCAGGGTTACTTCTGGGTGTCTACCCCGCTGATCACCGCGTCCGATACGGAAGGTGCCGGTGAGATGTTCCGCGTTTCGACGCTGGACATGGAAAACCTGCCGCGCACGCCTGAAGGTAAAGTGGACTATGACAAAGACTTCTTTGGTAAAGAAGCTTTCCTGACGGTATCTGGTCAGCTCAACGGCGAAACGTACGCCTGTGCGCTGTCAAAGATCTACACCTTTGGCCCAACCTTCCGCGCCGAAAACTCCAACACCAGTCGTCACCTGGCGGAATTCTGGATGCTGGAGCCTGAAGTGGCCTTCGCCAACCTCGACGATGTCGCTGGCCTGGCAGAAGCCATGCTGAAGTATGTCTTCAAAGCGGTGCTGGAAGAGCGTCCTGACGACATGAAATTCTTCGCAGAACGCGTAGACAGCGATGCTGTAGCGCGTCTGGAGCGTTTCGTCTCTGCCGACTTTGCGCAGGTGGACTATACCGACGCGGTGGCGATCCTCGAGAAATGCGGTGAGACGTTCGAGAACCCGGTTTACTGGGGCGTTGACCTGGCGTCTGAGCACGAACGCTATCTGGCCGAGAAGCATTTCAAAGCGCCGGTTGTCGTTAAAAACTACCCGAAAGACATTAAGGCCTTCTATATGCGCCTTAACGAAGACGGTAAAACCGTGGCAGCGATGGATGTACTGGCGCCGGGCATTGGTGAAATCATCGGTGGCTCTCAGCGTGAAGAACGTCTTGACGTGCTGGACGCGCGTATGGAAGAGATGGGCCTCAACCCCGCTGACTACAGCTGGTACCGCGATCTGCGCCGTTACGGTACCGTACCGCACGCCGGTTTTGGTCTGGGCTTCGAGCGTCTGATTGCCTACGTTACCGGTGTTCAGAACGTACGAGACGTGATCCCATTCCCACGTACTCCACGTAACGCCAGCTTCTAATCGGTAAAAGACTGAAATGGCCAGCAGATGCTGGCCATTATTTTATTCTGTATTGTCAGTTTTCGTCAGCGCAAAGTCAGCGTCTTTAAACCTTCCCCCCGTCACAACCACTACCTGTTACGTTTTGTTTCCGCGAAATATCCAGCCACAAAAAATAAACCCCATTCTTATTGCGATTATTACACCCTCAAGCGATAGCACAAATTTCGACCAATCTTACAGCCATCCGGAAGGCCTTTTGCAGTCATAAGAAAAAACGAGCCGTTTAAGGTCTGTTTATACGAATCGCCTTTATCTCAATTAATCATAAGGAATTCATATATATAGGATAGCCCTTGCTGTTTAATTCGCCAGGGAGTTCTGAAGTTTGAGATGGTTCACAAAGTTCCCAAAAATACATATTTAGTTACACATATTTTCTTTCGGTTACTTAATCTTGAGAATTGTAGCACTTTCAGGCTAGCGAAACGCTTCGCCGAATGGAAAGATGCCTGTCAGATACATAAAGACACCAAACTCTCATCAATAGTTCCGGAAATATTTATTGACAGAATTTATTGACGGCAGTGGCGAGTGTCATAAAAAAACCAATGAGGGTAATAAATAATGATGAAGCGCAATATTCTGGCAGTGGTAATCCCTGCCCTGCTGGTAGCCGGTGCAGCTAACGCTGCAGAAATCTATAACAAGAACGGCAACAAACTGGACTTCTACGGTAAAGTTGTGGGCGAACACGGCTTCACCACTTCTGGCGTACACAAAAACGCTGACTCCTCTTACGGCCAGATCGGCTTCAAAGGCGAAACTCAGATCAACGACCAGCTGACCGGTTACGGTCAGTGGGAATACCGTGCACGCGCCGGTGCAGCTGAAGGTGATCAGACTAACGTAACTCGTCTGGCTTTCGCTGGCCTGAAAATCGCTGACGCGGGTTCTCTGGACTACGGTCGTAACTACGGTATCGTGTATGACGTAGAATCCTACACCGATATGGCTCCGTCCTTCTCTGGCGAAACCTGGGGTGGCGGCTATGTTGATAACTACATGACCAGCCGTTCTACTGGCCTGCTGACCTACCGTAACAACAACTTCTTCGGTCTGGTTGATGGTCTGAACTTTGGCGTTCAATACCAGGGTAAAAACGATCGTAAAAACCTGAATGAAGCAAACGGCGACGGTGTTGGCCTGTCTCTGGGCTACGAGTTCGGTGAAGGCTTCGGTCTGATCGGTGCCTACAGCACCGCTAACCGTACGCTTGAGCAGAAAAAAGATGGTAAAGGCGATAAAGCTGAATCCTGGGCTGTTGGCGCGAAATACGACGCGAACAACATCTACCTGGCGACCGTTTATGCAGAGACTCGCAACATGAGCCGCCTGGGTAACAGCGGCGAAAACTATGTTCCGAATGATGATGGTAATGTTTATAACATTGCTAACAAGACCCAGAACTTTGAAGTTATCGCTCAGTACCAGTTCGACTTCGGCCTGCGTCCTTCCGTTTCTTACGTTCAGTCCAAAGGTAAAGACCTGAACGGCATCGGCGACCGTGACCTGGCGAAATACATCACCACTGGTGCGACTTACTACTTCAACAAGAACTTCAACGTGTACGGTGACTACCGCTTCAACCTGCTGGACGACAAAGATGCGTCCACCAGCTGGGTTGGCTCTGACAACCAAGCTACCGTTGGCGTAACCTACCAGTTCTAATCAGTACACCACTTTGTTATATGCTTAATGAACAGGGCTTCGGCCCTGTTTTTTTATGCGTGACAGAAAATAATGGCGACTTTTGAAAAGCCGCACGCTTTTCGTCGCAAACGGTTGGCATTTTGTAAATCTACCGTTAACCTGATAGCGGATTTCACTTCTGTAATCACAATGGAACTTCGTCATGTTTGAGAACATTACCGCCGCTCCTGCCGACCCTATTCTGGGCCTGGCCGATCTGTTTCGTGCCGACGACCGCCCTGGCAAAATCAACCTGGGTATTGGTGTATATAAAGATGAAACCGGCAAAACTCCGGTACTGACCAGCGTTAAGAAAGCTGAGCAGTATCTGCTGGAAAACGAAACCACCAAAAACTACCTCGGTATTGATGGTATCCCTGAGTTTGGTCGCTGCACCCAGGAGCTGCTGTTCGGTAAAGGCAGCGCAATTGTGAGTGACAAACGTGCCCGTACAGCACAGACCCCAGGCGGTACCGGTGCGCTGCGCGTAGCGGCGGATTTCCTTGCGAAAAACACCTCTGTTAAGCGCGTATGGGTGAGCAACCCAAGCTGGCCGAACCACAAGAGCGTGTTTAACTCTGCGGGTCTGGAAGTGCGTGAATATGCATACTACGACGCGGCAAACCACTCTCTCGACTTTGACGGCCTGCTGGCGAGCCTGAGCGAAGCGCAGGCAGGTGACGTGGTTCTGTTCCACGGCTGCTGCCACAACCCAACCGGTATCGATCCGACGCTTGAGCAGTGGCAACACCTGGCGAAACTGTCCGTTGAAAAAGGCTGGCTGCCGCTGTTTGACTTTGCCTACCAGGGCTTCGCCCGTGGTCTGGAAGAAGATGCCGAAGGCCTGCGCGCGTTCGCAGCCGTTCACCAGGAGCTGATTGTCGCAAGCTCGTATTCCAAGAACTTCGGTCTGTACAATGAGCGCGTGGGTGCCTGTACGCTGGTTGCCGCTAACGAAGAGACCGTCGATCGTGCGTTCAGCCAGATGAAATCGGTTATCCGCGCTAACTACTCTAACCCACCGGCACACGGTGCGTCTGTTGTTGCCACTATCCTGAGCAACGATGCACTGCGCGCTATCTGGGAACAAGAGCTGAACGATATGCGTCAACGTATTCAGCGCATGCGCCTGCTGTTTGTGAACACACTGGTTGAGAAAGGCGCGGACCGCGACTTCAGCTTTATTATCAAACAGAACGGCATGTTCTCGTTCAGCGGCCTGACCAAAGAGCAGGTTCTGCGTCTGCGTGAAGAGTTTGGCGTGTACGCCGTGGCCTCTGGCCGCGTGAACGTTGCTGGCATGACGCCTGACAACATGGCGCCACTGTGCGAAGCGATTGTCGCCGTACTGTAATTTGCGTCCATAAAAAAGCCTGCGTTATGCAGGCTTTTTTTATTCTGGTTACCAGACAGGCATCTCATCCTGAAGGAACGGATTATGGAGCCGTTCGTAGCCCAGCGTCGACATCGGACCGTGTCCAGGGATAAACGTAACGTCATCGCCCAGCGGCAATAACTTTTGCTTAATCGACTGAATCAGCTGCCCGTGATCGCCGCGCGGAAAATCGCTGCGTCCTACGCCACCTTTGAAGATCACATCGCCGGAAATCAGCAGACGGGACTGGTCATCAAAGAAGACGATATGGCCTGGCGTATGCCCAGGACAATGCAACACCTGTAAAGTCACATTCCCTACGTTAACGCGCTCTCCTTCGTTCAGCCAGCGATCGGGCGTCAGGGGCTGACACTCATCAAGGCCAAACATGCGGCTTTGGGCGGGTAACCCCTGCAGCCAGAACTCATCTTCTTTTTCCGGACCGACGATCGGCACACCGTAGTGTTTAGCGAGTTCAGCCGCTGCACCCACATGGTCGAGGTGACCGTGCGTCAGTAAAATCTGCATGAGCGTCACGCCGCTGTCGGCGACTTCCTGCTTGATTTTCTCAGCGTCACCGCCGGGATCGACAAGCGCGGCCAGTTTAGTCTGTTCGCACCAGATCAATGAACAATTCTGGGAGAACGCGGTAACCGGAATAATACGATAGTTCATACTGCTCCTGTGTTTCGTTATTACCAGTGCCGAACCGGACCGGTATCAATATGCACAAAGTTGCTGCTGGGGTAATATCCTACACCACCTGCGCGCATAGATAACGCGGCTTTGCGAATATTGGCTAACGAAACGCCTTCAATATGGAAATCCATTGCCTGTCCCTTCGTGTGATAGCTTTTTTTGGCTACCCCGCGACTGTGGGCGCGCAGTTCATTATTGGTATCAATCGAACGATAGCCAGAAATGAGCTGCACCGGCCTGCTGGTGCCCAGCAGGCCCTGAAGGCGGAAAATCTGATCAAACAGTCCTGGATCGATGGCTTTTATTTTATTCGCGCGGAAATCACGGAAAAAATGGTTAAGTCTTGCTAATTCATCCTGAATATAGCCTCTGCCATCGAAAAACTCCGCTTTTAGCGACTCACCGGTATGCAGGTTGTTGAGCGTTAAAACTCGCGGACGAGGTGTCGAGAGGGTGGCAAATGCTGGCGTCGGCAAGATGGCCGCTGCGCCAAGCGCAACACCACCTAACGCCAGCAGTTTGCGGCGATTAGCGTCAAATTTGTCCATGATAATCAGGTCTACAGGTAAAAGAAATCGTAATATGCTTAGCGCACGAAGGGCACCTTAACTGGCAAAACCAGGTACGTCAAGGCGCCCAACCCCAGTGAATACGCGGCTTACAGCGATATTGCCCCCTATTCACCCTAACTTACGACAATCATTTTTCCCGAACTGCTTCATTTACCTGATTAATTGTTCCGCTTTTGGCAAAATTTGTGCGCCGGATCGCGCGGTGAGATCATAATTGTAAATATCTGTACGATACTGGGTACGCCCGTCCTCACCCACAAATGCCGTCAGATAGTAAAGATTGACCGGAATATTGTGGCGAATATTCACGTAACGCGTATCCCCCTGCTTCAGGGCATCCGAGATACGCGTATCGTTCCAGCCCGCATCCTGCAACAGCATATTGGCCAGCTCTGAAGCTTTGTTCACGCGCACACAGCCAGAACTCAGCGCGCGCGTATCTTTCTGGAACAGATTGTGGTTCGGCGTATCGTGCAGATAGATCGCTTCTGAACTCGGCATGTTGAATTTGTAGCGCCCTAAAGAGTTATGCGCTCCGGGAGCCTGCTGGAAGCGGAACGGCAGATTCGACGCTGTGATGGTCGACCAGTCGACCATATAAGGATCGATGGCCTCTTTACTGTTCCATCCACGCATCACCGTGTAGCCATGACGCTCCAGATAACCCGGATCGTTCCAGACTTTCGGCAGAATGTCTTTACGCGCCAGCGTCGGCGGTACGTTCCACGGCGGGTTAACCACCACGTTATTCAGCGCGCTGCTCATCATCGGTGTTTTACGATCCGGACGCCCGACAATCACGCGGGACGCCAGCACTTCGCTGCCGTTCTGGTAATAGACCAGGGAATACGCCGGGATGTTAACCATAATTCCGGTAGAGAGCGTTCCCGGCAGCAAGCGCAAACGCTGGATATTGAGCGCCAGCACCCCTGCCCGCTGCGCAGGCGATACGTTCAGCCAGTCGCGCGTCGTCTGGCCAATGACGCCATCGGCCCCCAGCCCCTGAGCGGCCTGGAACTGTTTAACGGCCGCAACCAGCTCGCGATCGTAAGCAGCGGGTTTGTTGCTCAGGGCAACGGCTTTCTTCTCTTTAACTGGCGCTGACGGGCTGACGGCGACGTTTTGTGGATCGTCACCCGGGAGAACAATCTTTGGCCCGCCGTCAAGAAGACCAGAACGCGTCAGGATCTCGCGCAGGGCAGGAACATCGCTGCTCCACTGCCCCGGACGCAGCGTCGCGGTGCCGCGCATCTGCGGCCATGGACGCGTGTCCCCCACCAGCGTGAGGAGCGACTGGTGCAGGGTGGCATAGTGCGGATGCGCCGGTGCCAGGCTGGCAATAAAGCGCGGCAGTTCGCCGTTATCCAGCGCGAGCTGCCACTGGTTAATCACCGACAGCGCCGGCGTCGCCAGCTTGTACGGCTTATCGCTGTACAGCCAGCGGTTGCCGTTGACCGGAATACCCGCCACAAACTGCAGGTAGCCCATCATGGCATCGGAAAGCACCACGTCCCGCGCCTGCCCGGTGACGGCAGGATCGGTTAACAGCTCAACCCACTTTGTAAACTGCGGCTGAAACCCTGCAATCGCAACCTCTGCCAGCTGCTGCTGGAAGGCACGCACGGCATCGCGATTTTCCCACATCGGTTTCATATCGCGGGCAGCATAGAGGAGCGTGAGCTGGTTGATATAGACAGGCGTGTAGCCTGACGGCAGCTCCGACTGCAGCTGCTGGCTGAGCGATTCCGCGTCGATGCCTTCCGGCAGCGGTTTAATTCCGGCCATGATCGCCGTTGCCGGAGACTGTTCCAGCGGCTGGGACAACGACGTTGGCTGCGCGCCTGTCGTTGCCGAGCTGTCAGTCGGCACAATTTCAGGCTCGTCGGCCTGGGCGGTTAACAGCGGAGCAAACATCACTGCCAGGCATAAACTCAGCGCAGACAGCTGACGACCACATTCTTTCTTTAGCAACATCCCTTGCCCCCTGTTTTCACGACATGCCCATCACGCTGGGGCTTTCTTTCATTATAGGTAGACGGCTAAGCTGTTGCCTTACCTTATGTAAAGAAGTTTAAAGATAACGCAGCCCCAAGCACAAGTTAAGTTTAAAAAAAAAGCGGCGCCAGTGCGCCGCTTCGGGTCAGAAGACGCTTCAGGAAGCGTCCGCCGTGGTTTCCGTCAACGACTCCGGCGGCTGCGGCGCAAAGCCACGCAGCCCCACAACGTGAACGTGTTCGCTGTTCTGGAACACCTTACGCACCAGTTTGTAGGTGGTGCCCTTCTCGGGGCTGATGTTCTCCGGCGCCGCGATAATGAGCTGCATATCGAGACGTTCGCAAAGCTCGAACAGCGTGGCAATCGAGCGGGCATCAAGACGCGCCGCCTCATCCAGGAACAGCAGTCGGCATGGCGAGATATCTTTGCCGCGCAGGCGGCGCGCTTCATCTTCCCAGCTCTGTACGACCATCACCAGAATTGACATCCCGGTACCGATCGCTTCACCGGTAGAGAGCGCCCCGGATTCCGCACGCAGCCAGCCGTCTGAGCCACGGTTTACCTCAACTTCCATTTCCAGGTAGTTACGGTAGTCCAGCAGCTCTTCACCGATGGTTTGTGGAGTACGCTGGCCCATATCAATCTGCGGGTTCAGGCGCTGATACAGCTTCGCCAGCGCTTCGGAGAAGGTCAGACGGTTGCTGTTGAACAGATCCTGATGCTGCTCGTGCTGCTCTGAGAGCACTTCCAGCAGCGTCGCGTGGGCTTCACGCACGTTGACGTTGAGGCGCACGCTGTTCACCTGGCCAAACGACACGCTCTGCAGACCCTGGTTCAGCTGGCGGATACGGTTCTGCTCGCGCTGAATGGTTTTACGAATAATGTTCGCCACGCTGCGGGAGCTGATCGCCAGCTTCTGCTCGCGGGAGGTCAGTTCTTCCGTCAGACGGCCCAGCTCGATTTCCATCTGTTCGATGGCTTCGACCGGATCGTCGGTACGGATGATGTCCTGACGAATACGCTCGCGCAGGTGCTGGTAAACTGCCACGAAGAACTGGATTTTACGTTCCGGACGTTTCGGATCCTCCGACATGCGCAGCACGTCGCGCAGGTGTTCGTTATCCGCCACCGCCAGACGCAGCGCACCCAGCGCCTTATCCGACATGGAGCGCAGCTCATCGGCAGAGAGATACGCCAGCTCGCGGCGGTGCAGACGACGCTCAACGTTATTGTCTTTCACCATGCGCATCACCGCGCACCAGCCCGCCTTGGCGGTCACGACCTGCTCGCGCATTTCGTGATAGTCGCGTTCCAGCTTGCGCAGGCGACGGGTCAGGTTATCCATTTCGGCTTCGCAGAAGGTCAGCGCTTTTTCCAGCTGATTACGACGCGCGCGGTTATTGCTGAGCTGCGAATGCAGCTCGTCACGACGAATACGCGCGCGCTCTTCTGCCCCGCTGTCGGCACGCACGCCGATGTCCTGAAGCTCTTTCTGCAGATCGTTTAACAGCTCTTTCTTGGTGTCGAAGGAGCTTTTCAGCGAGGCCAGCACCTGGTTGTACTGGTTCAGCTGAGCGGAATGGCTGCGCATTGCTTCGCGGGCGCGAGTACGTTCCGCCTCCGCCTGCTCAAGCCGCTGACGCAGTTTTTCGTTCAGATCGCTGTTACCGCTCAGCATTTCAGCCGAATCGGAGTAGCCAAAGTGGGCCCGACGCTGCACCACTTCCGTCAGGGCAAACGCCTGCTGACGCGCTTCGCGCTGCACCTGCTGCGACCAGGCATAATCTTCTTTTAACTGCTCGAACTGTTCCGGGTCGCTCTGCAGGACAGACACGACGGGCTCCAGCTTCGCCAGCTGATTGCCGTGCTGCTGAACGAAACGCGCGGCTTCCTGCGCTTCATCCAGACGCTCCTGGATCTCATCCACACGGTCAGCCAGCGTGTCATCCGCCAGCAGATTCAGGCGCGGCAGAATGCGGTTAAGGGCAGCGACGCCCTCTTTCGCCTGTTCAAACTGAACGCGACTCTGCTGGTTATCGCTTTCATGGCTGGCAATCGCACGTTCCAGCTCGCCACGGCGGGTATTGAGCTTGCGGATTTCGGCTTCCGGATCCGCGTCAAACGCTACGGCGAGATGGCTGCCGATAAAGCGGCTGAACGACTGGTGCAAACGCTGGGTTTTCTGCACGTCAAACGACAGGGTCGCAAAACGTTCAGACAGCGTTTCACGCTCGGCGTGCAGGCTCTCGATGCGGCTTTCGCGCGCGGCGCGGCCAAACAGCGGCAGCTCCGGGAAGCGGGAATAACGCCACTGACGGTCGGCAATTTTCACCACCACCGCTTTTTCCAGCTCGTCGACGCTGAATACGCTGTCATCGAACGACTGCGGATCCCCTTCGATCAGGTAGAGATCTTCCGGGCAATCTTCCAGGCCGGCAAGCTGCTCAGAAATCAGCGACAGATCCGGGACCACAATCGCGTTGCGGGATGGACCGTACAGCGCGGAGAAGTACGGGGCATCATCGAGGCCAACGTCGTCATAAATCTCGGACAGCAGCACGCCGCCAAAACGCTCGGCTAATGCATTCAGGCGCGGATCTTCTGACCCGCCCGGCTGGCTTAAGCGCTCAATTTCCTCATCGACGTCGCGCTTGCGGGCGCCCACTTCATCACGCTCAACGATGGCTTCACGTTCGCGCTCCAGCAGCTGCTGCAGGTATTCGGTCACTTCCTGACTGGATTCGAACTGCTCGCCGCACTGCTCGCTGAGCTGGTTCAGGCTGCTTTGAGCCGCCAGCCAGACCGGCGCACGCTCCAGGAGCGTCTTCGAACGGGACTGAATCTGCTCCAGCTCCTGACGCAGGGTCATACGCTGTTCGCTGGCGTTTGATACGGTATCGGACAGGGCCGCAATACGCGCTTCCAGCTCCTGATGCAGGGCCTCAAGCTCGTCGAAATCGTAATTTTTTCCCTGACGCTTACAGAATTCCGCCAGCAGACGCTCGGCTTCCTGCTGCTCGCGCAGGCGCTGCTCCAGCTCGTTCAGACGCATACGCAGCGGCTGAACCTGCTCGGCCAGATGGCGCTGGTTCACACCGTCGCGCAGCAGTTCACGGGCAACGTCCCAGGCTTCGTTACGCGCCAGCGGGCCGTTAATCGCGACTACCAGCTGATAAGCCTGCTCAAACTGGCTGTGCGCCGTTTGCGCGACGCTCATTTTCTGTTCGAGGGAGAGCAGTTTCTCGGTGGCTTCCTGCTCTTTGGCCTGGAAGGTATCCAGCCATTCGTCGGCGCTGTCCGGCGTAAGGTCAGGCAGATGGCACAGCTCTTTCGCACGCTGTAATGCCTGCAGTGCCTGGGTGTACTGAATCGCTCGCGTTTGCTGCACGTCCAGCGCCTGCTGGTAATCGGCAAGCTGGCTTTTCAGCTCATCCACTTCCAGCTCGGCCGCTTCGGCGCGGGCTTCGTTCTCTTCCTGCATGTCGGCGGCTTCAGCCACCACTTCATTTTGCTCTTCGAGACGAATCTGCAGCTCATCGAGGTCCGCTTCATAGCGCTCGATTTTTTCCTGCTGACGCAGCGCGGTCTGCACCAGGTTCAGATGATCGCTGGCGGCCTGATAGTCGGCTTCCAGGTCGCCTTCAGCACCGTTGTGCTCGCCCAGCTCGCGCGCCATTTCAACGTGCTTGTACTGCTCGGCCACAAGCTGTTTACGGGAGGTAAACAGCTCGCGGCGGTATTCTAATGCCTGATCGAGATGCACCCGGCGCTCGTTGGCGTGGCGCATGTAGTCTGCCGCCACGTAGTTGGTGGCTTCGCTGATCAGGTGTTTAAACAGGTCGCGGTCAGACTGGGTAACGCGAATCGCTTCCAGCGTCATGCGGTTTTCGCGCAGCGCCGCTTCCATATCCTGGAAGGCCTTACGCACGCCGCTGTTTTCCGGCAGCAGGTAGTCGCGCAGGGAGCGGGTAATCGCGCTGGAGATACCGCCGTACAGAGACGCTTCGATCAGGCGGTAGTATTTGCTACGGTCTGATGCCGTGCGCAGACGACGCGCCACCACGCCCAGATCGAACATCAGCGAGTGGTAGTCGGTAATCGAGTTGAACTGCTTGAACTGCACGCCTTCGATGGCTTCAAGCTTGTCCTTCAGCTCCTGCAGCGTCAGCACGCGCGCCTGGCGTTCGTTCAGGGTTTCCGTCAGCAGCGCCGTCGGCTGCACGGAGGTTGGCAGCCCCTGGATTGCAAACGGTTTGATATCCACTTTACGGTCGCGACCGGCGACCTGCTGCAGGCGCACGCCCACCACAACGCGCTGATGACGGGAGTTAATGACGTCCAGAACCGAATAACAGACGCCAGCCTTCAGCTTACCGTGCAGACCTTTATCACGGGAGCCGCTTGTGGCTCCCGCTTCGGTGGTGTTACGGAAGTGAAGCAGCGTCAGGTCAGGGATCAGCGCCGTAACAAAGGCTGCCATGGTGGTGGATTTACCCGCACCGTTACCGCCGGAGAGCGTCGTGACCAGCTCATCCAGATCGAACGTTCGGGCAAAGAAGCCGTTCCAGTTAATCAGCGTCAGTGAGCGAAATTTACCGCGTTCAATCATTACTCTTCCTCCCCGCTATCCGGCAGATTCTCTTCATGCTCGTCATTGAGCTGCAAATGGTTTTCCACCGGCATCGCTTCACCGTCGCGGATCATGCGAAGCTGCGCTTCACGCGCGTCATCGCCCGCACGCACGTCGGCGCCGAAGCGGAAGACAGATTCCGTAATGCGGAATTTGCTGCTGTCATGGCCCATAAACCAGACCATCCCCAGACGACGCAGACGGTTCAGGGAAGAGCGAACCTTTTCCTGTAATTTCTGACGGTCAAGGTCCGACCCCGTGGAGCGGTTGTTCACCAGCTTGAGCAGCTTGCTCTCATCAGCCAGCGTCAACAGCTCGTCGTAAAGTTCCTGCTGGGTGAAGATCCCTTCATTCGCCAGACGTTCCGGGCTGAGGTAGAGGTAGCAGAGAATTTTGCCGACCATCATATCCAGCTCGGAAAGCACGGAACGCGGGATCAGCGTCGTGGAGCGCGGACGCAGGTAGAAAAACCCTTCCGGCGCGCGGATAAGTTCCACGTTATAGCGTGCGTAAAACTCTTCCAGGTACTCCTGGAAGTCCATCAAAAAGGCGTGATTATCCAGCTCGTCTAATCCAATGTGACGACCGGCACGCAGCTGGCTGTCCAGCGCCGGAAATAACGGATTCGCCAGCGCCTGTGCCAGCTTAACTGGCATCACTTGTTCAATATTTGTCAATGACATGCGCCTGTACCTTGGCTCCGTAATCGTTGATTGGCTGCCACTTCGGCGGCAGTCCGGTGAAATCTGCTTGCGCAACGCCCAGGCGCACCGCCTGGTCTACCACAATGCGGGCAATGTCGAAGTGGCGCGCGCGTGGATATTGCGCCAGATAGTCGCGCACCACGAGCCCAAGATCCAGCGGCACTTGTCTGGTTTTGTAGACAGCGAGCTGTTCTTCAATCATCGCCGCAAGCTGCTCGCGAATTTCGTTAAATTCTTCGTATTCCAGATCCGGCGGCAGTTCACCGGTCACCTCTTCATCGCGCAGCGCCATCTCTTCGTCGCGCATATCCAGCAGACGATCGGCATTGGCGTAGGTCAGCGCCCACGGCGCATCGAAATAGGTCTGCACCGACTGACGCAGACGCTGAGCAAAGACGCGGTTTTTATCCATATCAATCGCGGTACGGATAAATTTATGCACATGTCGGTCATAGCCGATCCACAGGTCGATCGACTGCTGGCCCCAGCTGATAATGCGATCGAGTTTGCTCTGCAGATCGAACACCAGGCGGTCGACAAAATGCAGATCGTCGTGTGCCAGCGTCGCATCCTGGATACGCAGCAGGTTAGCCTGCAGCTTGTCTCCTGCGGCTTCCAGCGTATCCTGGAGCTCACGCAGCGTGCCGGAGGTTTCTGACAGCAGAAGTTCACAGCTGGAGATGGCCGCTCGCCAGTCTTTATTCAGCAGCTGGGCGATATCGTCTTTCACCTGCTGCTGCTGTTCGTCCATCAGGCGCTGGGTGAGATCGATACTGTCGAAAATCTCGGCCACCGAATATTTCAACGGCGCGTAGACGTTACGGTGCCAGTGGAATTCGTCACCGTTTTCATCCGCCGCGTCGGCGGCGCGCTTAAGCTCACCCGCCACGATCGAGAGCTGCATGGAAAGACGCAGCGTAGAAAATTCACGCTGGCGAATATAGTAATCGGTGATGCCGATGCCCAGCGGCGTCAGGCGATAGATGGCGTTTCCTTCCGCCTGCTCGCTGGTAAAGCGGTTCAGCAGACGTTGACGCACCATATCGTTGATTGCGTTGTTGGCACGCACGCTAATGGTTTCGCTGGTTTGCTCAAACGCATCACTGACATGGCGGAACGCATCCACCAGTTCACCCTCGCTCATTTCACCGTCCAGCCGTTCGCCGTTCAGCGTAGCAACCGCCAGCAGGAAAGAGAGTCTGTCTACCGGCAGCGAGATGGAGAAATCGTTTTTCCTGGCCCAGGCAACCAGTTCGGGGACTGTCTGGGAAAATTCACTCATAGGTTATCCTTGCATCTGCGGCTTGTGCGCGGTGACGTGAATATAGCGGCCAAGGCTGATAAAAGGCTCCTGACGGCAATACCGCGTTTCTAATTCTGTTAAGGTGTCAAAACAGTCACGCTGTTTGTGTTTTTCACGCAGATAATCATGAAACACCCTGACGCCCGTCTTCCCGACGATCTGCCAGCCAATCGCTTCCAGCCAGCCATAAACCTGCTGTGGATCGCGCGGATAGTCCGGGGAAAGCGTGCGCTTTTTCTTTTTGGGCATCCCGACCTGCACATAGTCGAAGTTTCCTGCAACCATGTTGTGCATCAGGAAGCCGTTAGCATTGTAGAACATCAGCGACAGCGTGCCGCCCGGGCGCAACATAGACCACAGGGTTTGTAACACGCTTTGCGGATCGGCAACCCACTCCAGCACCGCATGAAACAATATCAGATCAACCTGTGTTTCCAAATGCTGTGCGATGTCCTGAGCGGCGCATTGTATAAAATGCATGTTGTCGCTCACACCTTTCTCTTCTGCAGCACGCGTCGCGCGGGCGACCATTTCAGCAGAAAGATCGCAAAGCGTGACGTGATGACCGCGCTCGGCCATTTTTATCGCCGTCTGCCCTTCACCGCCACCGGCGTCCAGCACGCGCAACGTTTGCCCACCAAAGGTGGCCAGAATGGTGTCCAGATCCTGCCAGAGGATCGTCTGACGGAGCTGACCTTTCGTGGTGCCATAAATGTTGCGCGAAAACTTTTCCGCGATGTCATCAAAATTGCGATCCCGCATTGGGAGAGTTCCACTCGCTAACTGCAAAACCGCTATTTTGTCACACCCGCGCGGAGAATGAACCTCTCTGGTGTAATATCACGGGTAATCACCTGCTATATGGTCAAAAAAGGAACCAAAAAGGATGCTTTTTACCCTTAAGAAATACATTGGAGGGATGATGCTTCCCCTTCCGCTGCTGCTCATCATCATCGCGCTGGGGCTGGCGCTGGTGTGGTTCAGTCGCTTTCAGAAGAGTGGCAAAACGCTTATCACGCTCGGCTGGTTTGTCCTGCTGCTGTTGAGCCTGCAGCCGGTCGCAGATGGTCTGTTACGCCCCATCGAAAACACGTACCCAACATGGCAGGGAAATCAGAAAGTGGCGTACATCGTGGTACTGGGCGGCGGATATACCTGGGATCCTGACTGGGCGCCCAGTTCAAACCTGATCAACAACAGCCTGCCACGGCTAAACGAAGGCATTCGCCTCTGGCTGGCGAACCCGGGTTCAAAAATGATCTTCACTGGCGCGGCGGCCAAAACAAACCCGGTGAGTACGGCTGAAGCGGGCGCCAGGGTCGCAGAATCCCTCGGCGTGCCGAGTTCCTCGATTATCACTCTGGACAGTCCAAAAGATACCGAAGAAGAGGCTGCCGCAGTGAAGCAGGCAATTGGCGATGTCCCGTTCTTACTGGTGACCTCCGCCTCACACCTGCCCCGCGCGATGATTTTCTTCCAGAAGCAAGGCCTGCACCCGCTTCCCGCACCGGCAAACCAGATGGCTATCGACGCGCCGCTCAACCCGTGGGAACGGGCGATCCCATCCCCGGCCTGGCTGATGCATAGCGATCGCGTCGGTTATGAGACGCTCGGACGCCTCTGGCAGTGGCTGAAAGGATCGTCAGGCGAGCCAGGGCAAGAGTGATTTTGTTGCCAGATCGAAATTTGCGCGATTAAAACGTCCGGTGTTGACCAACTGCGCGACTTCGTCCCAGAGCAGGTAAAGCCAGCGCCGCCAGAGAAACGCTTCTGCAACGGGCGCGCGTTGAAGGTAGTGCCACAGTAAACCTTCCGCCGCCCCGCTGTCGCTGAGCCTGAACAGCTCGTATTCGCGCGGAGCCCAGAGCATGATCCCCGGCCCAAGCATCGCCAGAAGCTGATCGCTGCGGGAGTCCTTGAGCATGCTGCGCAGGGTGAAATTACCGTGAATCAGCACGCAGTTGTCATTAAAACCGTCGAACAACGCCGGTAAGCACTCGCGGGTGCGAAACAGAATACGTTTGTCCTGCATGGTTAAACCGGTATTGTTGAACTGGTTAAGCGTTCCCCACAGCACTTCCACCCGCTGGCGATACCACAGCGGCCACAGGTTTTCCTGAGTGCTGTCGACCGGACCGACAAGCCCGCGGCTATCCTGACGGTGCCAGGCCAGCAGCGCCTCGACAATCTGGTCTTTTAACTGCTCCCAGCGTTCAGGCGTGCGCGCGGGCGCTTCAACGGGCACGCCGCGTAAACGCTCAATCAGCAACACATCCGGGCCGGGGTGTTCCTCGTGGGTCATCACGCCGTACACCGTCGGCATACGGACGGTTCCCTCCCGCGCCAGCATCGACATTTTCCATGCCAGCTGCCTGGCAACGCCCGGCGAGGTGAAACTTCTGGCCATCAGCGGCATTGGGTTGCCCTGACTGTCATACAACGACCAAAGCGCGGTATCGGCCTTTTCACTCACGCATTCGACCCGGCTTAATTTCTCACCCAGCAGATGGCTAAGTTCGGCACGCAGCTGTTCCATATGAGATTACCCCCATTAAGACTACTGCTTTTATAATGAGCGTCCTGAAGGGAGATGTCACCCGGAAGAGAACAATTAGGAAAAAGAAAGAGGAATTATCGAGGGAGAGAACATCCCTCCGACAGGAGGGATGCAGGCGGGATTAGCGCAACTCGGCGCGAACGCGCTCAAGATCTTCCGGCGTATCAACGCCCGTTCCAGGCACTTCGCTGGCAACGGCAACGTGAATTTTTTCGCCGTACCAGAGCACGCGAAGCTGCTCCAGCATTTCGATATGCTCCAGCGGACTCGGCGCCCAGGTAACATATCGACGAATAAAACCGGCGCGATAGCCGTAGATCCCGATATGACGCAGGAAAGTATCACCGATCGTCTCTTTAGAGAGCGCAAAGCGATCGCGATCCCACGGGATCGTGGCGCGTGAGAAATAGAGCGCATAGCCTTCGGCATCCATGACCACCTTCACCGCATTGGGATTGAATGCCTCTTCAGCGTGGTGAATGGGTACCGCGAGCGTCGCCATACCGACCTGACGCTGAGCCAGGTTTTCTGCCACCTGACGGATAATCACCGCCGGGATCATCGGCTCGTCACCCTGAACGTTAACGATGACCGTATCATCACTGAAGCCACATTTCTCAACCACTTCCGCCAGACGCTCGGTGCCGGACTGGTGATCGGCGCGGGTCATGCACACCTCACCGCCAGCCGCCTCAACCGCACGGGCGACGTCAGGATGATCGGTAGCAACAATCACGCGATCGGCACCGGATTCACGCGCACGCTCAAGGACATGCACAATCATCGGCTTGCCGTTGATATCCACCAGCGGTTTACCCGGAAGACGCGTTGAGGCATAACGCGCAGGAATAATGACAACAAAACTCATGGTTTGCTCTCTTCTGCCACCAGGGAACGAGCTTCATTTTCCAGCAGCACCGGAATGCCGTCACGCAGCGGGAAAGCCAGGCTGTCCAGCTTGCAAATCAGCTCCTGTTTGTCCTGGCTGTAGTAGAGTTTGCCGTTGCATACCGGGCAGGCAATAATTTCAAGTAAACGGTGATCCATAGTTCCTCCGTATGGGTAATCGCTAAAGCTTAACACATTCCCTTTTCAGGGAGTGCCTGTTTCCCAGCCACTTCGACAGGATGTAAACAGTCCGTCGGGTACCCGGCCCAGCGTCACGTCGCGGGCACCCTGCCAGCGCGCGAATTCGCTAATGGCGGACGTTAACCCTTTTTCCAGGCTCGCCGTCACCCTGACGCCCTCTTCCAGATAAAGCGCAATGATTTCAAGCGTGCCGGTCTTGCGGTGCATTTTGGCGTCCATACGCCCGACCAGTTGCCCCTTATGCAGCAGCGGGAGAACAAAGTAACCATACTGGCGCTTTGGCGCTGGGGTATAACATTCCAGCCGGTAGCTAAAATCGAACAGCTGCTCGGCGCGTTTTCTGTCCCAGACGACCGGGTCGAAAGGCGACAACACCGCACTGTGGGTTGCCTGAAGTTTCCCCTCCTGGGCCAGAGGCAGTAGCGGGAGGAGATCCCCATGCAGCCACATTTCGCCCAGCGTTTCCACCGTGACGGGGATGATGCGCTGTTCGCGTTGCCAGATATCCAGCAGCGGTTTCAGCGCGGGCTGGCGAAGGCGATAATAATCAGCCAGCCATTGCGGGCGGAAAATTCCCAGGCTGCGGGCGCTGTTTTCGAGCATGATAGCCTCGGCCGCCTCCTGGGTAAGCAGGTCACGCTCGTCGTCCCAGTGCGGCATCACGCGATGCGTCAGGTCGTAGACGCGCTGAAAATTACGCCGCTCAATCACCATGACTTTGCCAGAGGTAAACAGCCCTTCGAGATGACGTTTATGCGGCTTCCACTCCCACCAGCCGCTGGTGCCTTTGCGCGGGTGTTCAAAATCGGCGGAGCGTACGGGACCGTTTTCCTGAATATGCGCGATAAGCTGCTCAATTTCGGCAGCATGTTCCAGCATCCACGCCTGACGGTATTTCCAGCCCATCTTTTGAGGGGCAAGCATACGGTGGCGAACCAGGGCAAAATCGCTGCGGGGCAGGAAGCAGGCTTCGTGCGCCCAGTACTCCATTAACTCCCCCTTGCTGAGCGCCTCATCCAGCCACTGCGAAGGATAATTTCCCAGACGGCTAAACAGCACCAGGTAAGGGCTACGGGCCACAATGTTAATGGTGTCAATTTGAAGCAGCGACATGCGCTGGACGGTCGAGAGAATATCGGCAGGCTGCGCGCGGCGGCGGGGCTTTTTAAGCAGCCCCTGCGCGGCAAGGTGTAAATGACGTGCGGCTGAAAGCGAGAGTTGCGGTAAAGACATGCGTTATCCTGTCAGTCAAAGCGCCACCAGAACCGCGTAAGCGTTTATTTCACCAACGCAATCAGTTCCTTGAGCAAACGTTCCGGCTGCTCGCCGCTGAGTTCAGCGTCAACCGGCAGATACCACCAGTTTTCTTTCGCGAAGGCACGGCATTTCACCGCATCTTTTTCGGTCATAATCAGCGACTGCCCGGGTACGGTCAGGGCGTCGACCTGCCCTTCCACCAGCGCCTGGTGGTCGGCCAGCGGAACGCGTTTTTCCAGCCGGGCACCACAGTGTTCCAGCGTCGCGAAGAAGCGCGGCGGATGGCCAATCCCCGCCATCGCCACCGGTGAAGGCAGCTCAGCAACTGACCGGCGCTCACCCGTCACCAGGTTGATCGCCAGGCCTGGCTGCAGGTACATCGGGATTTCACCCGCTTTTGCCTCACCACCGTTCACAATCACCGCATCAACGGACTTAAGGCGCGAAGCGCGTTCGCGCATGGGCCCGGCCGGCAGCCACCAGCCGTTACCGAAGCGGCGAACCCCGTCGATGACCACAATCTCTTTATCACGCGCCAGGGCGTAATGCTGCAGGCCATCGTCAGTGATAATAATTTGTACCGCGTGTTCGGCAAGCAGTGCCTGAACGGCGTCGCTGCGCACCGGGGAGACCGCAACCGGCGCGCCGGTACGCTGGAAAATCAATACCGGCTCATCACCCGCTTCGGCGGTCGTGGTTTCCGCCGTCAGCAGCAGCGGATAACGCGCCGCTTTACCACCATATCCGCGCGATACCACCCCCGGGCGGATACCGCGTTTTTGCAATTGCTCCACCAGCCAGATCACCACCGGCGTTTTACCGTTGCCGCCCGCCGTAAGATTACCGACCACCACCACCGGAACCGGCGCGCGCCAGGCACGCTTCAGCCCGAGACGGTAAAGCAGACGAATTGTGCCGCTCACCAGGCCGTAAAGCCAGGAGAGCGGCAAAAGCAGCAGCCACAGCGGGGATTCACCGGACCAGATGCGTGCAATCATTGTTGGCCAAACTGCATCTTATGAAGCTGGGCGTAAACGCCGCGGTGTTCCAGCAAATCAGCATGGCTTCCGCGTTCAACAATGATACCGTCCTCAACCACGACGATTTCGTCAGCCTGCTCGATAGTCGACAGACGGTGAGCAATCACCAGCGAGGTACGGTTCTTTTGCAGCTCATCCAGCGCAGACTGAATAGCGCGTTCAGATTCCGTATCCAGCGCGGAGGTCGCTTCGTCCAGAATCAGAATTGGGCTATCGCGCAGCAGCGCACGCGCAATGGCGATACGCTGACGCTGACCGCCGGAGAGCAGCACCCCGTTCTCACCGATTATCGTATCCAGACCGTTATCCATCTTGTTGATAAAGTCCATTGCGTAGGCCATACGCGCGGCATTCTCAATCTGCTCACGGCTGTATTCATCCGTGCGCGCATACGCAATGTTGTTTGCCACAGTATCGTTGAACAGGTGCACGTTCTGGGAAACCAGCGCCACCTGGTTACGCAGCGACTGCAGGGTATATTCCCGCAGGTCATGACCGTCCAGGAGGATCTCACCTTCGTTAATATCGTAGAAACGGGTGATCAGGCTGGCAATCGTCGATTTACCCGAGCCGGAACGGCCCACCAGCGCCACGGTTTTACCCGCCGGAATGGACAGGTTGATATTACGCAGCGCCGGCGTTTCACGTCCAGGATAGGCGAAAGTGACATTGCGGAATTCAACATCGCCACGGGCGCGCTCAATCTCGCGAGTACCTTCATCTTTTTCCTGTTCGGAATCCAGAATGCTGAACAGCGTCTGACAGGCGGCCATCCCGCGCTGGAACTGGGCGTTCACGTTCGTCAGGGATTTCAGCGGACGCATCAGTGCAATCATAGAGGAGAAGACCACGGTGATGGTACCCGCCGTCAGCGTCTCCATCACGCTTGGGAAGCTTGCCGCATAGAGGACGAATGCCAGCGCCAGTGACGCTATCAGCTGAATAATCGGGTCAGAGATGGAAGAGGCCGAGACCATTTTCATCCCCTGCAGACGCATTTTATTGCTGACTTTATCAAAGCGTTTGGTTTCGACGTCCTGACCGCCAAAAATCAGAACTTCTTTATGCCCTTTCAGCATCTGTTCCGCGCTGGTCGTTACCTGCCCCATCGTGTTCTGCATATTCTTACTGATATTGCGGAAGCGCTTTGAGACGACGCGGATAGCAATAGAAACTATCGGCGCCAGAACGATAAGGATGATCGACAGCTGCCAGCTGTAATAGAACATCATCGCGAACAGGCCGATGATTGACGCACCCTCACGCACAACGGTGATCAGCGCGCTTGAGGACGAGGAGGCAACCTGCTCTGAGTCGTAGGTAATACGGGACAGCAGCGTCCCGGTAGACTGCTTGTCAAAGAACGAGACCGGCATGCCCATCATGTGGCTGAACAGGCGACGGCGCATGGTCATCACCACTTTCCCTGATACCCAGGAAATACAGTAGCTGGAGATATAGCTGGTGATGCCGCGTAAGATCATCAGTCCGATAACCACCAGAGGCATCCATAGCAACACTGAGCGATCCGTTTTACCAAAACCGTCGTCCAGTAACGGTTTGAGAAGCGATAGCATAAAAGTATCGCTGGCTGCGTTGAGGATTAACGCTACTCCCGCCACGATCAGGCCTGTTTTAAAGGGCGCAATCATCGGCCAGAGTCGGCGGAAGGTTTGCCACGTGGAGAGATCTTTGTCGTTATGCATTCAAAAAACCAGCATTCGTTGAAATAGCCGCATATTCTACCCGTTATCGACGGGCTCGCCAAACCACTGATGATACCAAACGGGTAAAAATTGCTCTCGCAAGCGCCGGATTTGCCAGTGATGTTGCGAGAATGTCACCGATATTTGTCCAGAATGAGGGGTATCGTGCCAGATGTACCCCTCTTTTCGATAGCGTCGGACAACTTTTGCCGACGGGAATCGCCATGCGTTATAGCGGGCCGCTGAATCCAGGGCGATCTGACCTTCCACCCGCTGTACCAGCGGCAATGACGACGAAGTATTGCTGCCATGATGGGGCACCTGTATAAGCGTGGACGTCAGATAACGCCAGTAATGGCTAAGCATAGCCTGTTCCGCTTGCGCTTCAATGTCCCCCGTAAGCAGAACACTCTGCTCACCGTCGTCCACCTTGACCACGCAGGAATGGTTATTTCCCTGAGCCGGGTAATTTTCGGGGGGCCAGTGGACGGTGAAGGAGAGTCCCTGCCATTTCCATCTCTGCCCGCGAAAACAGGGGCGATGTCTCGCCTGGCGCAATGGGCTTCTTACCCACGCGTCAGGCCACGCTTTTTGCAACGATGCGAGTCCTCCCGCATGGTCGAGGTGCTCATGACTGAGAATAACGCCTTCAGGCCGCAGGTGATGCCAGCGAAGCCACGGGATGATCAACCGCTGCGCGCTATCCCCGCCCGGCCAGGCGAGTCCGGTATCATAGAGAATGGCTTTTCCCTGCCGTTCAATGACCATCGCCAGCCCCTGCCCCACATCCAGCATATGCAGCGTCCAGCTCTCGCTTTTTTCCGTTCGCCAGAGAGGAAATGTCAGTAAGACACTTCCTGCCAGACAAACGGCTGGAAGGGTTTTCCAGGCACGAAAGCGCCAGCCGATGATGATAAGCCAGGGCAGTAATGTCATGTACTCCCAGCGTTGGTCGACATTTTGCCAGCCGTCAGGCAGGCGCATGAGGAGCCAGAACAGCCCCGCAAGTGACTTATCGGCTGCGAACCATACGACGCTTTCCAGTGCCGCCAGCGGTAGGAGATGAAGCAGCATGCCGAGCAGGATCAGCGGCACGGAGACAAACGTCACCAGGGGAACGGCAAAGAGATTCGCGACCAGAGAAGAAATGCTGAAGCCGTGGAAAATCAGAACCTGTAACGGCATCAGCAGCATCAACATGCCCAACTGCAGATAGATCAGGTTCAGCAGCGGCCGTAGACGTCGTGCCCTGCGCCAGCCAGGAAGAGGAAGCCACTGAAACCAGAAAATCAGCGCGGCGACGGCAAATGCGGACAGGGCCAGACTCTGCGAAAGTACGGCTAAGGGATCGCTTATCAGGATCGCCGCGATACAGCAGACCCACACCTGCCAGGGAGACCACCGACGGGCAGCGTTCCGCAACATTGCAAGCACAGCAAGCGCGATGACCGTTCGTAGCGCAGGCGGTTGCAGACCGGTAAGCCAGGCGTAGAAAGCGGCAAAGCATAACCCGGCCAGAAGAGGCATTTGCCAGTGGATCCGGTGGCTGGGTAATAAAAACTGGAGCCCACGTGCGAGTAACCAGGCGAGGGATGCCGCCAGCGCGATATGCAGTCCCGAAATCGCCATCAGATGCAGCGTCCCGGTTTCGCGCATCAGGTCTTGTATTTCCCGGGGCACATCCAGACGTTCACCCATTCCCAGTCCGAGGATAACCGCCCCCCATCGGTAAGCAGAAAGGCGGTTTTGCAGTGAGATAAGATATTGCGCTCGCAGGCTGCAGCGTCCATCGACGAGTTCCGCACGGGTGAAGCGTCCGCTCAGCGTTTGATGGCGGGCAAAAGCGCTGCGCTGAGAATCATAACCGCCGTCGTTCAGCTCGCCGTGGGCAGGCCTGAGCCTGAGCGTCATGGTCCAGCGCTGACCGGCACACGCTTTCTGTGGCAGATAATTGCCATACAGCGTTATGCCGGTAGAGGCCCACCAGCGCTTGCCATCAATGCTAAGAATGTTTCCCTGATGCTGCGTTGCGCCATCTGTGGCGGTGATCGCTACCTCAGCCTGCACGGCCCCCGTGGTTAAATGCTGCATCGGCCAGACGCTCTCCTTCGCAGCCAGAATACCCCACACGCAACATAACAGCGTGATACCCGCATACTTCAGTCGTACGTTTCGCCGTGCGGCCAGCACGATCCCGCCAACAATCATTATCCACACGGTGTGACGTGATGGCAGTTCAGGTAACCAGAGTAACGGGGCTATCGCCAGAATGGCGCAGATACTAAGCGCGGGAATTCCCATTGCTACCTCCCTGTTTCAGAGGGGCAGTATGTAATCAGGTAGAAGGAATTGTCAGATGGTAAGAATGCGTTTTACAGCGCGCGCTGTGCTGTTTTTATCGGTTTGCAGAAAACGAAACGGAAAATGCGGGGTATCTTCAGAATGAAAGCGACAGAGACAAAAAAAGCACCCGCAGGTGCTTTCTTTCGAACCCAGTTTAACCGACTGGCTAAACTCAGTTACCGTAAATATTGGCGCGATCGCGCAGTTCTTTACCCGGCTTAAAGTGTGGAACGTACTTACCTTCCAGCTCGACTTTATCGCCAGTTTTCGGGTTACGCCCGGTACGTGGAGCACGATAGTGCAGAGAAAAACTACCGAAACCGCGGATTTCAATGCGCTCGCCCTGGGCAAGAGTGGAGGCCATATGCTCCAGCATCTCTTTTACGGCATCTTCCACTGCCTTGGCAGGGATATGCGGTTGCTGACTGGCAAGTCTTTCAATCAATTCTGACTTGGTCATGATTCCTCCGGTTCCTTTCAAACCAATTAGCTGAACAGCTCATTAAACAAGGGCGGCCGTAGCCGCCCTTTGTTATTGATTACAGGACGAATCCTGCAATCTGTCAAGTTTGCTCCTCATCCTTCACGCTGTAAATGCGTTACAGCGCAAATGATGCTGAGAACCTGATATTACTCGCCTTTAGCTGCTTTGAAAGCTTCAGCCATTGCGTTGTTAGAGAAGTTTGCATCTTCCTGTTTGTTAACAGTTGCGATTGCATCTTTCTCATCAGCTTCGTCTTTAGCACGAACAGACAGGCTGATTGCACGGTTCTTACGGTCAACACCGGTGAACTTAGCTTCAACGTCGTCGCCTACGTTCAGAACCAGAGTGGCATCTTCAACGCGGTCACGTGAAGCTTCAGAAGCGCGCAGGTAACCTTCAACGCCGTCAGCCAGTTCTACGGTTGCGCCTTTAGCGTCAACTGCAGTCACTTTACCGTTTACGATTGCGCCTTTCTTGTTCAGTGCAACCCAGTTGTTGAACGGATCTTCTGCGAGCTGTTTAACGCCCAGGGAGATACGCTCACGCTCTGCGTCAACCTGCAGAACAACTGCAGCGATTTCGTCGCCTTTTTTGTATTCACGAACTGCTTCTTCGCCTGCAACGTTCCAGGAGATGTCAGACAGGTGAACCAGGCCATCGATGCCGCCGTCCAGGCCGATGAAGATACCGAAGTCAGTGATAGACTTGATTTTACCTTCAACACGGTCGCCCTTGTTGTGGGTTTCCGCGAACTGCTGCCATGGGTTGTTTTTGCACTGTTTCAGGCCCAGGGAGATACGACGACGTTCTTCGTCGATATCCAGAACCATCACTTCCACTACATCACCAACGTTAACAACTTTGGATGGGTGGATGTTTTTGTTGGTCCAGTCCATTTCGGAAACGTGCACCAGACCTTCAACGCCTTCTTCGATTTCAACGAAGCAGCCGTAGTCAGTCAGGTTGGTTACGCGACCAGTCAGTTTAGTACCTTCTGGGTAACGCTTAGCGATAGCTACCCATGGATCTTCGCCCAGCTGTTTCAGGCCGAGGGATACACGAGTACGCTCGCGGTCGAACTTCAGCACTTTAACAGTGATTTCGTCGCCCACGTTCACGATTTCGCTTGGGTGCTTAACGCGTTTCCACGCCATGTCGGTGATGTGCAGCAGGCCATCAACGCCGCCCAGGTCAACGAATGCGCCGTAGTCAGTGAGGTTCTTAACGATACCTTTGACTTCCATGCCTTCCTGCAGGTTTTCCAGCAGCTGATCGCGTTCTGCGCTGTTTTCGGATTCGATAACGGCACGACGGGATACAACAACGTTGTTACGCTTCTGGTCCAGCTTGATTACTTTGAACTCAAGCTCTTTGCCTTCCAGGTGCAGAGTGTCACGAACTGGACGAACGTCTACCAGAGAACCTGGCAGGAACGCACGAATACCATTCAGCTCAACAGTGAAGCCACCTTTAACTTTGCCGTTGATAACACCGACCACAGTTTCAGCTTCTTCGTAAGCTTTTTCCAGCGTGATCCATGCTTCGTGACGTTTAGCTTTCTCACGAGAAAGCAGGGTTTCACCGAAGCCGTCTTCTACTGCGTCCAGAGCAACGTCAACTTCGTCACCTACCTGGATTTCCAGCTCGCCCTGGGCGTTTTTGAACTGCTCTGCCGGAATGGCGGACTCAGATTTCAGACCGGCGTCAACCAGTACTACGTCTTTGTCGATAGCAACAACAACACCGCGAACGATGGAACCCGGGCGGGTTTCGATTGTTTTTAAGGATTCTTCAAACAGTTGAGCAAAAGATTCAGTCATGTTTAATCTTCAGGTTAATATTAACGTCCACCTGGCTCCGTGCCGGATGGGGTTGTTTCACATACCCGCCGTCAATCCCTTGCAGCGGGGGTACTGCTAAATCGGTCGCGATTACGCGAGTGCCAGTTTTTGGCGCGCATATTGTAGCGCTTTTTCAATCACTTGCTCAATAGTTAAACTGGTTGAATCCAGAACTAATGCATCTTCTGCAGGAACAAGTGGGGCGACGGCGCGGTTACGATCGCGGTCATCGCGCTCTTTTATCTCGGATAAAAGGCGATCAAAGTTAACACTAAACCCCTTTTCCTGCAACTGAAGCATGCGGCGTTGAGCACGTTCTTCCGAAGAGGCGTCAAGGAAAATTTTCACTGGCGCATCAGGGAATACCACGGTTCCCATATCGCGTCCGTCAGCGATCAGCCCCGGGGCTTCACGGAACGCGCGCTGACGACGTAACAGTGCCTCGCGAACGCGCGGGAACGCCGCGACCTGAGAGGCCGCATTAGCTACTTCCTGCGTACGGATTTCGCCGCTCACGTCTTCCCCTTCAAGGATGACTTCCAGGTTGCCATCGGTCGATACGAAACGCACATCCAGATGCGCAGCCAGCGGAACCAGCGCTTCTTCAGACGCGACATCCACATGGTGATGCAGCGCGGCCAGCGCCAACACGCGATAGATTGCTCCCGAATCTAAAAGATGCCATTGCAATGCTTCCGCCATCGCTTTGCACAGAGTACCTTTCCCTGCGCCACTCGGCCCATCAATGGTGATTACCGGGGCAACTGCCGTCATCTTTTTCTCCTTAAATAAGGCATACCGTTTACATGAACGCCGCGCATTATACGCGCCAACGTGCGCAACTGTTACCTTTGCGTGCAAATTACGGAATGATTGAAGCAGAGTGTAGAAGAAATGAGCGGAGGTGTTCGTAATGAAGCGTAAGCAAATGCCGCATCGGGCGATGCGGCAATACGTTATCAGGCCAGCGTGCTAATGCGTGCCAGCTGTTCGAAGTAGTCCGGGAAGGTTTTCGCGGTACATTTCGGGTCAAGAATGGTGACTGGCGTGTCTGACAGCGCCACCAGCGAGAAGCACATCGCCATGCGGTGATCGTTATAGGTGCCGATTTCCGCAAACTGCAGTTTAGCCGGAGGGGTCACGCGAATGTAGTCTTCGCCCTCTTCCACCTCGGCACCGACTTTTCGCAGCTCGGTCGCCATCGCGAACAGGCGGTCCGTCTCTTTTACGCGCCAGTTGTAGATGTTACGCAGCGTGGTAGTGCCTTTGGCAAACAGCGCCGCCGTGGCAATGGTCATCGCCGCATCCGGGATATGGTTCATGTCCATGTCGATGGCGTTCAGCTCGCCGTGAGTACAGGAGATGAAGTCATCGCCCCAGGTGACAATGGCGCCCATTTTTTCCAGCACGTCCGCAAAACGGATGTCGCCCTGCACGCTGTTACGGCCAATACCGGTCACTTTTACCGTGCCGCCTTTAATCGCACCCGCGGCCAGGAAGTAGGACGCGGATGACGCATCCCCTTCAACCAGGTAGTTGCCCGGAGACTGGTACTGCTGCGCCCCGCGCACCACGAAGCGCTGATAAGACTGGTTTTCCACCTCAACGCCGAAGGTTTTCATCAGATGCAGCGTGATATCAATGTACGGTTTGGAGACCAGCTCACCTTTAATGGTGATAACCGTATCCTGCGGTGCCAGCGGCGCGGTCATCAGCAGTGCCGTCAGGAACTGGCTGGAGACGCTGCCGTCCACCTCGACGTGACCGCCGGTAAAACCGCCTCGCAGACGCAGTGGCGGATAGTTTTCCTGCTCCAGATACTCAACCTGCGCGCCGCCCTGACGCAGAGCATCCACCAGGTGACCAATCGGACGCTCTTTCATGCGAGGTTCGCCGGTCAGCACAATGTTGTTGCTACCCAGGCACAGGGCCGCCGCCAGCGGGCGCATCGCGGTACCGGCGTTGCCCAGAAACAGCTCAAGCTCTTCGCCCGAGCGCAGCGCGCCGCCGTTGCCGGTCACTTCGCAGCGGGTACGATCGTCGGAGAGAGTGTAATGAACGCCCAACGCTTTCAGCGCATTGAGCATATGGCGCACGTCATCGCTGTCCAGCAGGTTTGTGAGGACGGTGGTGCCGTTTGCCAGAGCTGCCAGCAGCAGAGCGCGGTTCGAGACACTTTTTGAACCAGGCAGATTGATGGTGCCATCTACCCGCGCGATAGGTTGTAACGTCAGGGATTCCATGAAAACTAAACTCTCAACTCAACATAATAAAAACCCCGCAGGGACGCTGCGGGGGTGAAAAACAGCAAATTAACCGTGACGACGTTCGAAGTCGATCATGAAATCCGTCAGGGCTTTAACGCCTTCCAGCGGCATCGCGTTATAGATGGAGGCACGCATGCCGCCAACGACACGGTGACCTTTGAGCGCATGCAGACCTGCCGCGAAGGACTCTTCCAGGAACACTTTGTCCAGGCTGCTGTCCGCCAGCTGGAACGGCACGTTCATGCGGGAACGGTTCGCTTTCGCCACATCGTTGCGGTAGAAATCGCTCTTGTCGATCACGCCATACAGCAGTTCAGCTTTCTGCTGATTGACCTTGTCCATCTGCGCCACGCCGCCGTTTTGCTTCAGCCATTTGAAGACCAGGCCGGAGAGATACCAGGCAAACGTTGGTGGGGTGTTGAACATCGAATCGTTATCGTTCAGCACGGTGTAATCGAGAATCGAAGGACAGGATTTATGTGCTTTACCCAGCAGGTCTTCACGCACAACGACGATAGTCAAACCGGCCGGGCCGATATTTTTCTGCGCGCCCGCATAGATAACGCCGTAGCGGCTGACATCAATTGGCGCAGACAGAATGGTGGAGGAGAAGTCGGCGGCAACCACGACATCGCTACCGAAGTTTGGCGTCTCGTCGATGGCAATCCCGTCAATGGTTTCGTTCGGGCAGTAGTGCAGATACGCTGCGTTATCGGAAAGCTGCCACTCGCTCATTGGCTTCACGGCGCGCAGACCGTCAACGGTCACTTTGGCGTCGATAACATTCGGCGTGCAGTATTTATGCGCTTCTTTAACGGCGCTTGCCGCCCAGTAACCTGCGTCAACGTAGTTAGCCGTCGTTTTGTCACCGAGAATATTCAGCGGAACGCCTGCAAACTGGCCGCGTCCACCGCCGTGACAGAACAATACTTTGTAGTTCGAGGGAATATTCAGCAGATCGCGAAAATCCTTTTCTGCCTCTTCCGCCACCTGAATAAACTCTTTACCACGGTGGCTGATTTCCATCACCGACGTACCGAGACCGTTCCAGTCACAGAGTTCCTGTTGAGCCTGTTTAAGCACGTCTGCCGGTAACATTGCCGGACCTGAACTGAAATTAAAGACTTGAGCCATTTCCCCTCACCACGCTAAAAGCCATAAGTTATAACTGTGGATATCGGTTTTATCATTCAGTGACACGCGCCGCAATGTCTAAAACTTATGACCCGTGAAATGTGCCCCGCGTCACACAAAACAATCTGCCGCCTCGCCAGGACAAAACCGACAAAATGGCTGTCAGGTGATGCGTTTGGCCCGGCTAACCTTCGTCCATTCCGGATTTGCACAGCGGGGGCATAATTGGCGATCCCCCGGCTGCATCGCGACTACATGGCTACATCTTACGCAAGCATACTCGCCTGACTCAGGTACGGTTCTGAAACGCTCGATCAGCATATCCGGCAGGATACACAGTCCCGGCTTCACCTCGTCGTCAGAATAGTAATAGACGCTGATCTGCCCGTTGGTTTCCATGATCGCCAGACGCACCTGCCCGAGCTGTTCAACGCTGTTCAGGCGAAGCTCCATAAAGAACTCAAACTCGGTCATATTGGCGCTTTGTACATTTTCCCAGGCCAGCTGTCCGTCCTCGACGATAACGACCGGCTTCCCTTCAAGCAGATCTTCCAGCTTTTCGCTTTTCGACATCAGCCACATGACAAGACGGTAAAGTAGCGCCAGTGAGACAAAAACGATAAACACCGGCACCATCGGCACGTCGTCATAAAAGGCGACGTCACCCGCCGCCGAGCCCAGCGTAAGGATGATCAACACCTCAAAGAGCGACATCTGCCGCACGCCGCGGCGGCCGGTGATTTTAAGAAACAGGAAGACGAGGACGAAGGTATACAGGCTGCGCAGCGCCACTTCGCCCAGAAATTCAGGAGGAACTTTATCAAACGCCATCCGCTGGAGATCAAATGCTTTCATTTTTCTATGCCTTTACAGTCAGTTACTGCCACTAAGCATAGCCCAGCCTTTTATTTTCGCCGAAGATAGCACCCGTCACGCAAAACCCGTATCATTGCGCGCTTTACGTACGATAAAAGTGAACGCCATGACTCAAACGTTTATCCCCGGCAAAGACGCCGCTCTGGAAGATTCCATCGCTCGCTTCCAGCAGAAACTGACCGACCTGGGTTTTAACATCGAAGAAGCCTCCTGGCTCAATCCGGTACCTCACGTCTGGTCCGTGCATATTCGCGATAAAGACTGTGCCCTGTGCTTTACCAACGGTAAAGGCGCGACAAAAAAAGCGGCACTGGCCTCTGCGCTGGGTGAGTATTTTGAGCGTCTGTCCACCAACTATTTCTTCGCTGACTTCTGGCTGGGCGAAACCATCGCTAACGGCCCGTTCGTTCACTATCCAAATGAAAAATGGTTCCCGCTGACCGAAGATGACGAGCTGCCGGAAGGTATTCTCGACGCGCGCCTGCGTGCCTTCTACGATCCAGACAGCGAACTGACCGCCAGCATGCTGATCGATCTGCAGTCTGGCAATGAAGACCGTGGGATCTGCGCCCTGCCGTTCACCCGTCAGTCTGACGAGCAGACCGTATATATTCCGATGAACATCGTCGGCAACCTGTATGTGTCCAACGGTATGTCCGCCGGTAACACCCGCAATGAAGCACGCGTGCAGGGTCTGTCTGAAGTTTTCGAACGCCACATTAAAAACCGCATCATCGCTGAATCCATCAGCCTGCCAGAAATTCCGGCAGACGTGCTGGCGCGCTACCCGGGCGTAGTGGAGTCCATCGCTAAGCTGGAAGCAGAAGGTTTCCCGATCTTTGCCTATGACGGCTCGCTGGGCGGTAAGTATCCGGTTATCTGCGTAGTGCTGTTTAACCCGGCCAACGGTACCTGCTTCGCCTCATTCGGCGCGCACCCTGACTTCGGCGTGGCGCTGGAGCGTACCGTTACCGAGCTGCTGCAGGGCCGTAGCCTGAAAGATCTCGACGTCTTCACCCCGCCAACGTTTGACGATGAAGAAGTGGCCGAGCATACCAACCTTGAAACCCACTTCATCGACTCCAGCGGTTTAATTTCCTGGGATATGTTCAAGCAGGACGCCGACTATCCGTTCGTGGACTGGAGCTTTGCCGGTACCACGGAAGAAGAGTTCGCCACGCTGATGGCGATCTTCAACGCGGAAGATCGGGAAGTTTATATTGCCGACTACGAACACCTTGGCGTATACGCGTGCCGCATTATTGTTCCAGGCATGTCCGACATCTACCCGGCTGAAGATCTGTGGCTGGCGAATAACAGCATGGGCGCGCACCTGCGCGAAACGCTGCTGGCTCTGCCGGGCAGCGAGTGGGAGAAAGAAGATTATCTGAACCTGATCGCCCAACTGGACGAAGAAGGCCACGATGACTTTACCCGCGTACGCGAACTGCTGGGCCTGGCGACCGGTAAAGACAACGGCTGGTATACCCTGCGCATCGGTGAGCTGAAAGCGATGCTGGCCCTAGCGGGTGGCGATTTGGATCAGGCCCTGGCCTGGACCGAGTGGACCATGGAATTCAACCAGTCGGTCTTCTCTGCCGAGCGCACCAATTATTACCGCTGCCTGCAAACCCTGCTGCTGCTGGCCCAGGAAGAGGATCGCGAGCCGCTGCAATACCTGAATGCTTTCGTGCGGATGTACGGAGCTGAGGCCGTAGAAGCAGCCAGTGCAGCCCTGAGCGGCGAAGCGCCGTTCTATGGTCTGCAGGCTGTTGATAGCGATCTGAAAGCCTTCCCGGCGCATCAGTCGCTGCTGAAGGCCTACGAAAAACTGCAGAAAGCAAAAGCCGCTTACTGGTCAAAATAAGCGCACATAACATTACCAGCTGTAGGCGTATTCAATCGTCTGGGCTATATTACGGGGCAATTTCATTGCCCCGTTTTTTATTTTCTTCGGCAATGACTGTTGATTGTAATAATAAAGTTAAACATGGGTAAATATAATAATATTTACCTGGGCTTTACTGTTACTTTTTATGGTAAATACTCCATATTAATTAACTGCGTCAGAGGTGGCTGAACGAAAAAATTCAACTCTTTTCATAACTTTTAAAATTTATTTTTATACGGATAATCAAATACTTACTCCGCATTTGCTGTAAAACCATACACACTGCGGGCCTATAAGCCAGGCGAGATATGATCTATATCAATTTCTCTTCTATAATGCTTTGTTAGTATCTCGTCGCCGACTTAATAAAGAGAGAGTTAGTGTGAAAGCTGACAACCCTTTTGATCTTTTACTCCCTGCTGCGATGGCCAAAGTTGCCGAAGAAGCGGGTGTCTATAAAGCAACGAAACACCCGATGAAGACGTTCTATCTGGCGATCACGGCTGGTGTGTTCATCTCTATCGCTTTCGTCTTCTACATCACCGCCACCACCGGTACTGCCGGAATGCCTTTCGGCATGGCCAAACTGATTGGCGGCATTTGCTTCTCACTGGGTCTGATTCTCTGCGTCATCTGCGGCGCCGACCTCTTCACCTCAACGGTGCTGATTGTCGTGGCAAAGGCCAGCGGAAGAATTACCTGGGGTCAGCTGGCACGCAACTGGCTTAACGTCTACGTGGGTAACCTGGTTGGCTGTCTGCTCTTTGTTTTGTTGATGTGGCTTTCTGGCGAGTACATGACCGCCAACGGTGGCTGGGGCCTTAACGTCCTGCAAACCGCCGACCACAAAATGCACCACACATTTATCGAAGCCGTTGCTCTCGGCATCCTCGCTAACCTGATGGTCTGCCTGGCTGTATGGATGAGCTACTCGGGTCGTAGCCTGATGGACAAAGCCTTAATTATGGTTCTGCCGGTTGCGATGTTTGTTGCCAGCGGCTTTGAGCACAGTATCGCGAATATGTTCATGATCCCAATGGGCATTGTCATCCGCGACTTTGCAAGCCCGGAGTTCTGGACCGCAGTTGGTTCATCCCCGGAAAGTTTCTCTCACCTGACTATTATGAATTTCATTACTGATAACCTGATCCCTGTCACTATCGGGAACATTATCGGTGGGGGTCTGTTAGTTGGGTTGACATACTGGGTCATTTACCTGCGTGGCGACGATCATCATTGATGGTTTTCTCAGGCAGTAAATAAAAAATCCACTTAAGAAGGTAGGTGTTACATGTCCGAGCTTAATGAAAAGTTAGCCACAGCCTGGGAAGGTTTTGCGAAAGGTGACTGGCAGAATGAAGTAAACGTACGTGACTTCATTCAGAAGAACTATACCCCGTATGAAGGTGACGAATCCTTCCTGGCTGGCGCAACTGACGCGACCACCAAGCTGTGGGACAGCGTAATGGAAGGCGTTAAACTGGAAAACCGCACTCACGCGCCAGTTGATTTTGACACCTCCGTTGCTTCCACCATCACTTCTCACGATGCTGGCTACATCAACAAAGCCCTTGAGAAAATCGTTGGTCTGCAGACTGAAGCACCACTGAAACGCGCAATCATCCCGTTCGGTGGTATCAAAATGGTTGAAGGTTCCTGCAAAGCGTATAACCGCGAGCTGGACCCAATGCTGAAAAAAATCTTCACCGAATACCGCAAAACCCACAACCAGGGCGTATTCGATGTTTACACCAAAGACATTCTGAACTGCCGTAAATCTGGCGTTCTGACTGGTCTGCCAGATGCGTATGGCCGTGGCCGTATCATCGGTGACTACCGTCGCGTTGCGCTGTACGGTATCGACTTCCTGATGAAAGACAAGTACGCGCAGTTTGTTTCCCTGCAGTCCGATCTGGAAAACGGCGTAAACCTGGAAGCGACTATCCGTCTGCGTGAAGAAATCGCTGAACAGCACCGCGCGCTGGGTCAGATCAAAGAGATGGCGGCAAAATATGGCTGCGATATCTCTGGTCCTGCGACCAACGCTCAGGAAGCCATCCAGTGGACCTACTTCGGCTACCTGGCCGCTGTTAAGTCTCAGAACGGTGCAGCAATGTCCTTTGGTCGCGTATCCACCTTCCTGGATGCGTACATCGAACGCGACATCAAAGCAGGCAAAATCACCGAGCAAGACGCTCAGGAAATGATTGACCACCTGGTCATGAAACTGCGTATGGTTCGCTTCCTGCGTACTCCTGAATACGATGAGCTGTTCTCTGGTGACCCAATCTGGGCAACAGAATCAATCGGTGGTATGGGCGTTGACGGCCGTACTCTGGTAACCAAAAACAGCTTCCGCTTCCTGAACACCCTTTACACCATGGGTCCTTCTCCGGAGCCGAACATCACCGTTCTGTGGTCTGAAAAACTGCCTCTGAACTTCAAGAAATTCGCCGCTAAAGTGTCCATCGATACCTCTTCTCTGCAGTACGAGAACGATGACCTGATGCGTCCGGACTTCAACAACGACGATTACGCTATCGCTTGCTGCGTAAGCCCAATGGTTGTTGGTAAACAAATGCAGTTCTTCGGTGCGCGTGCAAACCTGGCGAAAACCATGCTGTACGCAATCAACGGCGGCGTTGATGAAAAACTGAAAATGCAGGTTGGTCCTAAGTCTGAGCCGATCAAAGGCGACGTTCTGAACTTCGACGAAGTGATGGAACGTATGGATCACTTCATGGACTGGCTGGCTAAACAGTATGTCACTGCGCTGAACGTAATCCACTACATGCACGACAAGTACAGCTACGAAGCCTCTCTGATGGCGCTGCACGACCGTGACGTTATCCGCACCATGGCGTGTGGTATCGCTGGTCTGTCCGTTGCTGCTGACTCCCTGTCTGCAATCAAATATGCGAAAGTTAAACCAATTCGTGACGAAGACGGCCTGGCTGTAGACTTCGAAATCGAAGGTGAATATCCGCAGTTTGGTAACAACGACTCTCGTGTTGATGACATGGCGGTTGACCTGGTAGAACGTTTCATGAAGAAAATTCAGAAACTGACTACTTACCGTAACGCTATCCCGACTCAGTCTGTTCTGACCATCACCTCTAACGTTGTGTATGGTAAGAAAACCGGTAACACCCCAGACGGTCGTCGTGCTGGCGCGCCATTCGGCCCAGGTGCTAACCCAATGCACGGTCGTGACCAGAAAGGTGCGGTTGCCTCTCTGACTTCCGTTGCTAAACTGCCGTTTGCTTACGCGAAAGATGGTATCTCTTACACCTTCTCTATCGTGCCAAACGCGCTGGGTAAAGACGACGAAGTGCGTAAAACTAACCTCGCGGGTCTGATGGATGGTTACTTCCACCACGAAGCGTCCATCGAAGGTGGTCAGCACCTGAACGTGAACGTCATGAACCGTGAAATGCTGCTCGACGCGATGGAACACCCTGAGAAATATCCTCAGCTGACCATCCGCGTATCTGGCTACGCAGTACGTTTTAACTCCCTGACTAAAGAACAGCAGCAGGACGTTATCACCCGTACTTTCACTCAGTCCATGTAACTGGAATTGACTGAAATCACGCGTTAAAAAGCGTACAATAAAGGCTCCACGTCAGTGGGGCCTTTTTAGCACCCTCTCCACCTCAGTCTCTTTTGTCCGCTATCTATACTCTATGGATATCAGCCAAAACAGACTTCAACACAGCCGGCTTTGAGCTGTGCATACTCAGGCCCCGGACGGGCCGATGCTGGAGATATCACCGCAATGTCAATTATTGGTCGCATTCACTCCTTTGAATCCTGTGGCACCGTCGATGGCCCGGGTATCCGTTTCATCACCTTTTTCCAGGGCTGCCTGATGCGCTGCCTGTACTGCCATAACCGTGACACCTGGGATACGCACGGCGGTAAAGAAGTGACCGTTGAAGACTTGATGAAAGAGGTGGTGACCTACCGCCACTTTATGAACGCGTCCGGCGGCGGCGTCACCGCATCCGGCGGTGAAGCCATTCTGCAGGCCGAATTTGTCCGCGACTGGTTCCGCGCCTGCCATAAAGAAGGCATTCATACCTGCCTCGACACCAACGGCTTTGTGCGCCGCTACGATCCGGTTATCGACGAGCTGCTTGAAGTGACCGATCTGGTGATGCTCGATCTTAAACAGATGAACGATGAGATCCACCAGAACCTCGTTGGCGTCTCAAACCACCGCACGCTGGAATTTGCCAAATACATTGCCGATAAAGGCATCAAAACCTGGATCCGCTACGTGGTGGTTCCCGGCTGGTCAGATGACGACGACTCCGCGCACCGCCTGGGGGAATTTACCCGCGACATGGGCAACGTCGAAAAAATCGAGCTTCTGCCCTATCACGAGCTGGGTAAACATAAATGGGTGGCGATGGGCGAAGAGTACAAACTTGATGGCGTGAAGCCGCCAAAAAAAGAGACGATGGAACGCGTCAAAGGTATTCTTGAACAGTACGGCCACAAGGTGATGTATTAAAGAAAAGGCCCGGTGAGAACCGGGCTTTTTTATATTCTATTTAAAGACGCCGTTAATAACGGACGTCACGATGGCTGTACTCAGCGCAATTAAGACCAGGTCGTCTCCGACCACGCGCCATTCATAGCCAGGGTAGGAAGGAAGCTGGCCCAGCATTGAGGCCGGCACGGTTTTCTTCGCAATGCCCGGAGGCAACGGCTTACCGCGCGCCAGGTTTTTCGCGATACCCGGAGGCAGAGAGTCATAGCCCGTTAAGCCATAATTCAGCGCCAGATGGCGGGCATGATCGAAGCTCACGCGAGCGTCGACATCGTTACCGACATCTTTACTGCTTTTAAAGCTTTTATCCGATTTTCCAGGGTTATCCTGACCGTTATTTTGCTTATTGCCATGGTTACCAGAATTCCCGTTACCATGATTACCGCCATTACCTTGCCCGCCACCGTTTCCGTGACCACCGCCATTCCCGTTTCCAGGATTAGCCATGACCGAAGCCGTTGCAAACGTTAAAGACAACACTACGGCAAGTGCGGTAGTGGAAAAACGACGAATAGACATGATTGCTGCCTTATAGTGGTAGGACTCACATGAATTATCGCCTGGCGCAATAAACAAACAATAAGTAAAACTCTTAGTTGTGACAGGGACAAAAAAGCCTGTCATCGACAGGCTTTTATTTAATCAGGCATGTGCCACAGGCGTTGGATGCTCGCCTGCTTTGCGCAGCAGCATCAAGAGATAAATAAACGACACGCTGGCGATCATGATAAACAATAAATTATCGGAATAATTCTGCATCAGCATCGCGGTAAACGTCGGCCCTAATAAACTGCCGATGGTATAGCTCAGTAACAGCGCCTGGTTCATTGCCACCAGCTGGTGATGTTCAACTTTCTCACAGGCCCAGGCCATCGCGACCGGATAGAGCGTAAAGCCGGCCGCCCCGAGAATAAACAGCGCAGGCGCCATCGCGGCGTTGCTGAGCATGGCAAGGCATCCCATGATGACCACAAAGACCTGAACGCGCAGCACCAGCAGACGGCCGAAACGATCCGCCAGTCGGCCAATCGGCCACTGCCCGACGATGCCCGCACTCACCATGACCGCCATCCAGAAACCAATTCCGGAATCGCTGACGCCTTGATGATTCAGATAGAGCGGCATCAGGCCGTAGAGCGAGCCCAGTACAATCCCCGAGATAATGCAGCCGTTAACGCCAAGACGCGCCTGACGGAGTCTGAGCATCGGCCAGACGTGGGTCGCTTCCTGATGCTCGCTGTTCTGGTTCACAATGCGCGTGAAGATCAGCGGCAGGATCGCGGCGAGCACCATGCTCGTTACCCACGGCAGAACGCTCATCAGGTCGGTTGGCAGCTTGCTGACCATCAGTTGACCCAGCACGGTGCCGATGTAGTAAACCATCATATAGGCCGCCAGCAGGCGTCCACGGTTGCGCGAAGTGCCGCTGCACATCAGCGCGCTTTCAACCACCACCCAAATCATCGCGCAGCCTACGCCTGCGATAAAGCGCCATGCCATCCAGCTCCAGAAGCCGACCATCAGGCCCAGTCCGGCACACCCGGCGGCGAAAATCAGCGAAGCCAGATAATAGCTGCGATTAAAGCCAAAGCGCTTAATCAGGCTCCCGGTCATTAGCGTACCCAGCAGGTTCCCGGTAAAAAAGGACGAGCTGACCATACCCACCTGCCAGGTCGGTAAGTTTTCATGGGCGAGCCATAGCGGGACGAGCGTATTTAACACTGCGATCGCCAGGGTCAACAGAAGCAGGCCACAGAGCAACAGAAGCACTGGCCGGGTATAGGTGGTCATGGATTAAAAACCGTGAGGAAGTTCAGATTTCGTGCGCATCATGCCACTGGCAAAAACAAAGTCAATCCACTGATTTAGCCGCCTCGCACAATATGTTCCCTGTCGATTTAAAAAACTTATCCTGCTAATGCCACGCCTGCTATAGATATTAATTATGTGTCTGTTTTTATTTATTAATGGGCGAAATTAAAACAAAACGACAGTCGAAAAATTTCATGATCGAAAAAAGAAAAAGCCGGGCACTCAGGCCCGGCTTGATATAACTCAATGCAACGTTAACTGGCGATAGCCATACCAACGGTCATATGCAACCCGTAGAACACACCGCGGCCAATCAGTTCACCCGCCAGGACCAGCACAAAGGCCAGTGACAGCAGCGGCAGCGCGGGCTGATAACCTTTAAGCTGAGGAGCGATCCAGAATACCAACGCCGCGACCAGCAGAACGATGCGCCAGGCCATCAGAGAACCGTAGTCCGGCACCAGGGCAGAAGCCTGCTGGATAGAGCTGTGAATGGTTGCCAGTTCTGCCCCCTGCATCAGGGCGACCATCGCACTCACCACCAGCGCCAGCAGCGAAACAGCCGGCAGCAAATGCATTGCCCACCCGTCTACGCCCGCCACGCGCAGCAGCAGGTAGCCCAGCAGCGGCCCGCCGATAAACATCGTCAGGAAGAAGCTCATCGGCGTCCAGACGCTGTACCAGGTTGGAACGGTATCGATGGTGTTATAGACGCGCACCATCATCCACACGAACACCACGCCCAGCACCATGGTCACGATCAGCCACAGGCTGCGCAGACCCGCAGGCAATTTCTTCAAAGCGGCCAGCAGCCAGCCCAGCCCACCGACGGCAAAGAAAATTGCCCCGCTGGCAATCTCGTTACTGAGGGACGATGCCCCTACGCGGTTCAGAGAGTTAAACGCGCGCATCGGCGAACCCAGGTGCAGCGTAGAGGCGATAAAGCCAATTCCCATCAGCACCCACAGGCCAAACATGCTCAACACTAAACGCTGCTGCTGTTCGGCATTGAGATTCCCCTTCAGCAGCGCCAGCGCGAGCACAATGAAACCGCCCGCCACACACTGGCCAAAGACCGTGAAGATCATCAGCGGCCATTCATGCCATCCACTTCCCATCTCACACCTCCTTCGGATTTGCCAGGTAGCCGGTGGTGTCACCTGTAGGACGGCTGTTGGCGTTAGGTTTAATCACAATGCTCGGCTTCGTGAAGTGCGCAGACGGCAGCGGTGCCACTGCGGCAAGCTGACCGTGTTTTTGACGCAGCTCTTCAATCGGGCCGAAGTCCAGCGCGCGCAGCGGACAGGACTCGACGCAAATCGGCTTTTTGCCGTCCGCCACGCGGGTGTGGCAACCGTCGCATTTGGTCATATGACCTTTGGCGGCGTTGTACTGCGGCGCGCCGTACGGGCACGCCATGTGGCAGTACCGACAGCCGATGCAGACATCTTCGTTCACCACCACAAAACCGTCTTCACGCTTGTGCATCGCCCCACTCGGGCAGACCTTGGTGCAGGCCGGATCTTCACAGTGGTTACAGGCAATCGACAGGTAATAGGCAAAGACGTTCTGATGCCAGACGCCGTTATCTTCCTGCCAGTCGCCCCCGGCGTATTCGTAGATGCGGCGGAAGCTGACGTCCGGGGTCAGGTCTTTGTAATCTTTACAGGCCAGCTCGCAGGTTTTGCACCCGGTGCAACGGCTGGAATCGATAAAAAATCCATACTGGGTTGTCATCGGCTACTCCTTAAACCTTTTCAACCTGGACAAGGTTTGTGTGGGATGGGTTGCCCTTCGCCAGCGGCGACGGACGCTGCGTGGTCAGTACGTTAATACTGCCCGCCTGGTCGATGCGGTTGGCATCAGGGCTGTACCAGGCCCCTTCCCCCAGCGCCACCACGCCTGGCATCATGCGCGGCGTCACCTTAGCTTCAATGTGAACCTCGCCGCGGTCGTTGAAGATACGCACGCGATCGCCATTGCTGATGCCGCGTGCTTTGGCATCCATCGGGTTGATCCACATCTCCTGACGGCAGGCGGCCTTAAGTACTTCGACATTGCCGTAGGTGGAGTGAACGCGCGCTTTGTAGTGGAAACCGGTCAGCTGCAGCGGGAATTTCGCCGTCAGCGGATCGTTATAGTTCTCGAAACCTGGCGTGTAGATCGGCAGCGGATCGATAACATCCCCTTCCGGCAGCTCCCAGGTCGACGCGATTTTTGCCAGCTCTTCTGAGTAGATTTCGATTTTGCCCGACGGCGTGGTCAGCGGGTTCGCCTGCGGATCTTCACGGAACGCTTTGTACGCCACGTGGTGCCCTTCCGGATCGCGCTGTTTGTACATCCCCTGCTTGCGGAAGGTATCGAAATCCGGCAGGTCAGGGACCGCCTTACGGGAGAGTTCATGCAGATGGCGCATCCAACCTTCCTGAGTACGCCCCTCGGTAAACTGCTGCTCAACGCCAAGGCGTTTCGCCAGCTCAGAGGTCATCTCATAAATGGTTTTGCACTCGAAGCGCGGTTTAATCGCCTGGTCGGTAAAGATCACGTAGGACATGTTGCCGCAGGAGGCGTCCAGCGCGAAATCCATCTGCTCAGAGGCGGTGCAGTCCGGCAGCAGGATATCGGCGTATTTCGCCGAGGAGGTCATGTGGCAGTCGATGACCACAATCATCTCGCACTTCTTATCATCCTGCAGGATTTCATGGGTACGGTTGATTTCGGAGTGCTGGTTGATGAGACAGTTACCGGCATAGTTCCAGATCATCTTGATCGGCACGTCCAGCTTGTCCTTGCCGCGCACGCCGTCGCGCAGAGCGGTCATTTCAGGACCACGTTCGATCGCATCGGTCCACATAAACATGGAGATGCTGGTCTGAACCGGGTTATCCAGCGTCGGCATGCGTTCGAACGGTACTTCATACGAGCCTTCACGCGCGCCGGTGTTACCGCCGTGAATACCGACGTTGCCGGTCAGAATGGAGAGCATGGAGATGGCGCGAGTCGCGATTTCGCCGTTCGCATGGCGCTGCGGTCCCCAGCCCTGGCTGATGTAGGCCGGTTTGGCCGAGCCAATCTCACGCGCCAGCTGAACGATACGCTCGGGCGGAATACCGGTGATGGTGGACGCCCACTCGGGCGTTTTCGCCACGCCGTCGCTGCCCTGCCCGAGAATATAGGCTTTGTAATGACCGTTAGCAGGCGCGCTGGCTGGCAGGGTTTTCTCGTCATAGCCGACGCAGTATTTATCCAGGAAAGGCTGATCGACGAGGTTTTCTGTGATCATTACCCACGCAAGCGCCGAGACCAGCGCTGCATCTGTACCCGGACGGATTGGGATCCACTCGTCTTCACGTCCGGCGCCGGTGTCGGTATAGCGCGGATCGATAATGATCATGCGGGCATTGGATTTGGCGCGGGCCTGTTCGAGGTAATAGGTTACCCCGCCGCCGCTCATGCGGGTTTCGCCCGGGTTGTTACCGAACAGGACGACCAACTTACTGTTTTCGATATCGGACGGGCTGTTGCCGTCCGCCCAGCCGCCGTAGGTGTAGTTCAGGCCCGCAGCAATCTGCGCCGATGAGTAGTCACCATAGTGATTAAGATAACCACCGCAGCAGTTCATCAGACGTGCCACCAGCGTTTTACCCGGTGGCCAGGAGCGGGTCAGCGTACCGCCGAGCGTCCCGGTGCCGTAGTTCAGGTAGATGGATTCGTTGCCATACTCTTTGATAAGGCGCTGCATATTGGTGGCGATAATGTCGTAGGCTTCATCCCAGCTAATCCGCTCGAACTTCCCTTCCCCACGCTTACCGACGCGCTTCATCGGATATTTCAGACGGTCCGGATTATACACGCGACGACGCATGGAGCGGCCGCGCAAGCAGGCGCGAACCTGATGTAACCCTTCATAGTTATCGTCCCCGGTGTTGTCGGTTTCGACATATTTTATTTCGCCATCCACTACGTGCATACGCAGCGGACAACGGCTACCGCAGTTTACGGTACAGGCACTCCACACCACTTTTTCCGGAGCTGAGGCTGGGGATAGTGCATCAGCCGCTGAGGCCAGTCGGGTAAAAGGAAGCGTGAAGGCGCTGCTGGCTACGGCCAGGCCGCCTATTGCCGTGGTTTTCATCAACCCACGGCGAGTGACCTCGGCAGCCATTAATGCTTCAGGCGCGTTGATTTTCATAGAGACTCACTTTGGTTGCTCACAAAGAAAAGAGTGGCGGCGCAAACCGCTATGTAGTTTTATATACAACGAATTTTTACGTAATCAGCTTTTTATGCTGACTTTCATTCGGAGGAGTATTACTACTTTAGAGGGAGGGGGTATTGCGTCGTGTCAATTCAGAGGCATAAAAAAAGCGCCCAAAGGCGCTTTTTTGTTGTGAGGCAAAGAATTAGCCGATGTACTGCTGGCCTTTCATGTATGGACGCAGCACTTCAGGGATCTCAATACGACCGTCTGCCTGCTGGTAGTTTTCCAGCACGGCAACCAGCGTACGGCCCACAGCCAGACCAGAACCATTCAGGGTATGCACCAGACGGGTTTTCTTGTCAGATTTGCTGCGGCAGCGTGCCTGCATACGACGCGCCTGGAAATCCCAGACGTTAGAGCAGGAGGAGATCTCACGATAGGTGTTCTGAGCAGGCACCCACACTTCCAGATCGAAGGTTTTGCAGGCGCCAAAGCCCATATCACCGGTGCACAGGGCCATACGACGGTACGGCAGGCCCAGCAGCTCCAGCACTTTCTCAGCGTGGCCGGTCATCTCTTCCAGCGCGTCCATGGACTCTTCAGGGCGGACGATCTGCACCATCTCAACTTTGTCGAACTGGTGCATACGGATCAGACCGCGCGTGTCGCGACCGTAAGAACCTGCTTCAGAACGGAAGCACGGTGAATGTGCCGTCAGCTTAATTGGCAGATCGTCTTCATCGATGATCTCATCACGCACGAGGTTAGTCAGCGGCACTTCAGCGGTTGGGATCAGCGCGTAGTTGCTGCTGTCTGCTTCCTCGTCCAGCGGACGGGTATGGAACAGATCGCCGGCAAATTTCGGCAGCTGGCCCGTACCGTACAGCGTATCGTGGTTGACCAGATACGGCACGTAGGTTTCACTGTAGCCATGCTGCTCGGTGTGCAGATCCAGCATGAACTGCGCCAGCGCGCGGTGCAGATGGGCAATCTGGCCTTTCATCACCACAAAACGGGAGCCGGTCAGCTTAACCGCTGCCGCAAAGTCCAGGCCCGCGTGCATTTCGCCCAGCGTCACGTGATCGCGCACTTCGAAGTCAAACTCACGAGGCGTACCCCAGCGTTTCACTTCAACGTTGTCGTTTTCATCTTTGCCGACAGGCACGCTGTCGTCAGGAATATTCGGGATAGCCAGGGCAATATCACGAATCTCGGCCTGAAGAACGTCCAGCTCAGCTTTAGCCTGATCCAGTTCTTCACCCAGTTTGTTCACTTCCAGGCGTAATGGCTCAATATCTTCCCCGCGCGCTTTCGCCTGGCCGATGGATTTCGATCGAGAGTTACGCTCTGCCTGCAGATTTTCAGTTTGTACCTGCAGAACTTTACGACGCTCTTCGAGAGCGCGCAGCTTATCTACATCCAGCTTAAAGCCCCGGCGTGCCAGTTTTTCAGCGACTGCGTCTGGCTCATTACGCAGCAGATTGGGATCGAGCATGCTTATCCTGTGCTTATCGAATTAAAATAGGAAAATGTGACCACAGCCTGCGGCCACAAGGATACATTGCCAACATTACCGCAACGATTGAACTAACGGTAGCGTTTTATAGGGCTATTTTGATCCTGTCCGGCGAGCCAGGTGAGCTTTTCACCAATCTTGCCTTCAAGACCTCTGTTTGTGGGGTGATAATAGCGCGTTTGTGCCATCTCCTGCGGGAAATATTCCTCCCCGGCAGCGTAGGCATTGGGTTCATCATGAGCGTAACGATACTCCTGCCCATACCCCATCTCTTTCATCAGTTTGGTCGGCGCGTTACGCAGGTGAACCGGCACATCGTAGTCCGGACGTTCACGCGCGTCGGACATCGCCGCTTTAAAGGCGGTATAAACCGCATTGCTTTTCGGCGCGCAGGCCAGATAAACAATCGCCTGCGCAATGGCACGTTCGCCTTCCGCAGGTCCAACGCGGGTGAAGCAGTCCCAGGCCGACAGCGCAACCTGCATGGCGCGAGGATCGGCATTGCCGACATCTTCTGACGCAATCGCCAGACAGCGACGCGCGACATATAACGGATCGCCGCCCGCAGTGATAATGCGCGCGTACCAGTAAAGCGCCGCATCCGGCGCGCTGCCGCGCACGGACTTATGCAGCGCCGAGATCAGGTCGTAAAAACGGTCGCCTTTGTTATCGAAACGCGCGCTGCGCTCCCCCGCAATTTCGGTGAGCAGTTCCGGTTTCAGCACCCGCTTCCCGGCATCGTCGATTTCGGCCATATCGGCCATCATTTCCAGCGTATTCAGCGCACGACGCGCATCGCCGTTGACCAGCTCGGCAATCGCACGACGCGTGTCGTCAGGCAGAACGATATCCTGTCCGCCGTAGCCGCGCGCTTTGTCGTCCATCGCCTGGGTGAGAACCTTTTCGATATCCTCGGTGGTGAGCGATTTGAGCAGGTAAACGCGCGCGCGGGAAAGCAGCGCCGAGTTCAGTTCAAACGACGGGTTTTCGGTGGTCGCACCGATGAAGAAGATCGTGCCGTCTTCAATATGCGGCAGGAAGGCATCCTGCTGGCTCTTGTTGAAGCGGTGGACTTCGTCCACGAAGAGGATGGTACGCCGCCCGGCGTTGCGGTTCTGCCGCGCACGCTCGATCGCCTCACGGATCTCTTTCACGCCGGAGGTGACCGCCGAGATACGTTCAACGTCCGCGTTGGCATAGCGGGCGATAACTTCTGCAAGCGTAGTCTTGCCGGTGCCAGGGGGGCCCCAGAGGATCATGGAGTGAAGATGCCCGGCCTCAATGGCGCGCGGCAATGGCTTACCGGCAGCCAGCAGATGTTGCTGGCCGATGTACTGCGCTAAATTTTCTGGCCGCATACGGGCGGCCAGAGGTTGAAACGCGTTATCTGAAAAATCGAGCGACAGATTGCCCACTCACGCCTCTTACTTATTGCGTTGGTCGTCCACCGTTACGCCCTGCGGCGGGGTAAAGGTGAATTTCGATGCATCAACGGCGCCGTTTTGCTGAGACTTGAGCTGGTAGCTGCTGCGCTGATCGTCCTGCTCAACCGCGCCAAACTGATTAATCGTACCGTTGGTGCTTACGTTAATGGTGAACTGCTTCAGGTTGCCGTTACTGCCTTTCGGCGTCAGGACAAACTCGTCACCCGTCTGTTTAATATTGTACTGCTGCCAGTCGCTGGACTGGTTACGGGCAATCAGCATAAACGGCGTATTGCTGGTGGCATCTTTCAGCCAGGTCGCCGTTGCCTGCTCAACGAACGGGTTGAAGAACCATAAGGTTTTGCCGTCAGAGACCAGGATGCTCTCATCCGGCTGGGTCATGTGCCAGTTGAACAGATTTGGGCGTTTTACCCACAAATCTCCCTGACCTTCCTGCACCGCGTTGCCGCTGCCGTCAGTCACTTTTTGCGTGAAGCTGGCGTGGAAGCTGCTTACTTTATCCAGTCGGCTTTTAAGGTCGCTGGCTGCATCAGCCCAGACGCTGCTGGCGACAAAACTGGTGAGTAATGCACAGGCGATGGCGATTTTTTTCATTGTTATTCCTTAAAATACGTCTTCCCGATATGGGGTTTCCGTCTTCTATTCTGGACCTGCCCGAAGGCAGGCGACAGAAGAAAATGCTTAATTTTGGCTGATTTACCCTTCTTTGCAATCGCTGTAGGTTAATCAAACGGCGGTGGTGCCAGCACCTCGCGGTTACCGTTATGCCCCTGCTCGCTCACAATACCCTGCGCTTCCATCTGCTCGATGATGCGCGCTGCGCGGTTATAGCCGATGCGGAACTGACGCTGCACGCCAGAGATGGACGCTTTGCGTTTTTCGGTAACGAAGTTAACCGCCTGATCGAATAACGGATCCAGCTCTTCGCCGCCGTCGAAGCCACCGCCGCCGCCTTCGCTTTCCGTGTCGCTGGTAATACCGTCAACGTATTGCGGACGACCGCGCGCCTTCCAGTCCTGCACGACGGCGTGAACTTCCTCATCGCGGACGAACGCACCGTGGACACGCACCGGAGAGGTGGAGTTCGGGCCGGAATAGAGCATATCACCCATACCCAGCAGCGACTCTGCGCCGCCCTGGTCAAGAATGGTACGGGAGTCAATTTTACTGGATACGGTAAAGGCGATACGCGTCGGGATGTTCGCTTTGATAAGACCAGTGATCACGTCCACGGAAGGACGCTGGGTCGCCAGCACAAGGTGAATACCGGCCGCACGCGCTTTCTGCGCCAGACGGGCAATCAGCTCTTCTACTTTCTTACCGACGGTCATCATCAGGTCAGCGAATTCATCGACCAGCACGACGATATAAGGCAGCTTTTCCAGCACCGGATGCTGGGCATCCATGCTGTCACCCGGCTTCCAGTAAGGATCCGGGATCGGACGCCCCATGCGCACAGCCTGGGCAATTTTCTCGTTATACCCGGCCAGGTTACGCACGCCCAACGCAGACATCAGCTTGTAGCGGCGTTCCATCTCATTGACGCTCCAGCGCAGGGCGTTGGCGGCGTCCTTCATATCGGTGACCACTTCGGTCAGCAAATGTGGGATGCCTTCGTAGACCGACAGTTCGAGCATTTTCGGGTCGATCATAATGAAACGCACTTCTTCCGGCTGCGCTTTATAGAGCATGCTGAGGATCATGGCGTTCACACCGACAGACTTACCGGAACCGGTGGTACCTGCTACCAGCAGGTGAGGCATTTTGGCGAGATCCGCGACTACCGGATCGCCAGCGATATCTTTACCCAGCACCACGGTCAGCGGAGATGGGTTATCGCGGAATTTGGTGTTATCCAGCACTTCACGCAGGTAGACGGTCTGACGTTTCTTGTTCGGCAGCTCAAGGCCAACGTACGGTTTGCCCGGTATCACTTCCACCACTCGCACCGCAACGGTCGAGAGAGAACGCGCCAGGTCGCGGGACAGGTTGGAAATACGCGCGGCTTTAACGCCGGGCGCCAGGTTCAGTTCAAAACGGGTGATCACAGGACCCGGCGAGTAGTTCACCACGTCCGCTTTGATGCGGAAGTCAGCCAGACGCGCTTCCACCAGACGCGCCATCTGCTCCAGCGCGAAGGTATCGACCGGCTCCACTTCTGACGGCGGAGGCGTTAACAGATCCAGAGACGGCAGCGGCGTGCTTGGACGCTGCAGCGGACGGCTGTCACCGTTACGCATCAGCAGAGGGTGAATCAGACTTTCCTGCGGCTGAGGCGCAGGCTGCTGGAACTGCGGCGGCTGTGGTGGCTGCTGCGGTTGCTGAACAGGTTGATGCGGCTGCGCATACGGCTGCTGAACAGGCTGCTGCGGCTGCGCGTAGGCCTGTGATGCTGGCTGCTGGCGCACAGGCTCAGCTTCCGGCATCACGCTAGGGGTAAATAAAGGCTCGCTCGGGCCATCATCCACCAGATCCTTCATCGGCGAGAATTCAAAATCAGACAGCGAGAACGGATTTGCACCAGCCGGTTGTTCACCTGAATAGCGCTGCTGCTGGGTGGCGGCAAACTGGCGCGCCAGTTCTGCTTCAGCCGCGTCCTCTTCGTCTTCCAGCATAGGTTCATCGTGCTGGTATTCATTACCGTAGCGCTGATTCTGCTGCGCGGCGAACTGACGGGCCAGCTCGTCCTGCTGCATTTCATCGGCGTCATCTTCGTACTCAGGCTCGCGCGCTTTCTCTTCCGCCATACGCTGGGAAGGCAGCCTGATGCCATAAGAGGCAAGCTCACGACGGGTTGGAACGCGAACGCGGTTAGGGCGAGGCAGTTGCGGACCAATCCCCTCTTTCACCTGAGGACGTGGCGCGCCACTGGTTGCCAGGCTAAAAACAGGTGCAGCCACGGCAGCGGCCGCGGTAGCCTGCTTCACGCTTTCCGCTACGGGTGCGACTGCAGGCGTCGGGTCGATCGGTGGAACGGAAACAGAAGGCGCTTTCGTCACCGGCTCCTGCACCGGTTCAGGCACAGGCTGGTACCAGGCCGCCAGCTGCTCGCGTTCACGCGCGCGACGCTCTTCAACTTCTTCAAAATAGTACATCGGCGGACGAGAGGGTTTTACCTCTTCCACGATTTCAGGTTCAGGCTGCGGCTCTACATAAGGCTGCACAGGTTCAACCGGTTCAGGCACATACTCCTGATAAGGTTGGGCCACAGGCTGTTCATAGTGCGGGTACTCTTGTGGTTCATACGAAGGCTGCGGCGGCTGATATGGCTGCTGCCACTGCTCCTGCTGCACAGGGATGTAGCTCTCTGGTTCAGGTGCGATAACCGGCTCCGGCGTGTGAACGCCTGGCGCAGTCTGCCAGTCAACCTGAGGCTGCTGAATAACGGATTCCGGCGGCGAAACCGGCGCGGATGGCATCACGGCATCGACAGGCGCGGCATACGCCTGCGCAGCGGTCGTCGCGGCTGCGGCGGCTGCAACCGGCTCGGTAACCGAGTGGCCATTTAACAGCGGATCGTATTCGTCGAAGTCACCCGGAGTGGCCCGGCTGCCGGAGAAGAGCACATCGTCAGGATCGACGGCGACACCCGCAGCGCGATACGCCACCTGCTCGTCTTCATCCATGCGTTTACCGGAGAAGAGCGCCGCATCGGTTTTACGACCCAGCGGGTTGGCAAATTTCTCTGCAACACGCTGACGACGCGCCAGCGCGCCGCGCAGAATACGCGCACGACGAGACTCGCGACGCTGCACAGGCGCGTCATCTTCCTCTTCATCTTCGTATTCGTCTTCATCAACCCACGTATCGTCACGGCGGGTACGGTTGCTGGCGAAAGTCAGAATGGTGAGGATAAAACTTCCGATCTTCTCAGCAATGCTTACCCAGGACCAGCCGGTAAACAGCGTCAGCCCGGCCGCCCAGATGCAGAGTAGCGCCAGCGTGCCGCCGCTGCTGTGCAGCATCGGCTGCAGCGCAGAACTGAGTAAACTGCCGATCACTCCGCCAGAGGCGAAGTACCAGATATCATCCGCATTGATTGCCGCCAGCCCGCACGAGGTGAGGATCAGCGCCAGCGCGCCAATCAGGCGCAGCGACACGGCAAAATAGTCGATGTAATCATCGTTCTGACGATGACGCCACGCAAACCAGCATCCGCCAATGATAATGACGGGAAGGGTGTAGGCCATCACACCGAAAATGAAGAACAGCGTGTCCGCAAGCCAGGCACCGGGGACACCGCCTAAATTATGGATAGGCTCATGCCATGCAGTTTGTGACCAGCTGGGATCTGAGGGGTTGAAACTGAGTAAGGCTGCCATCAGCCAGACGGCAAAAAGGGCAATAACAATCAGCAAAGCCTCGAGGAGACGACGTCCGCTGCTTAGCTTCGATAGTGTGACTTCTTTGTCTTCAGTGTATTCCTGGCTCAAAAAAGGCTCTCCAGGTATCAGGCATATCCTGCCTTTTTGCTAAAACGGACAACAGCGCCGGGACTCCCCGGCACTGTTGCTGTATGGATTAACAGGAGTGTAATCAAACTACGCTGATTTTGCACCTGTTCCGTGTTAGCGCGTCTTAATAACCAGACGATTGCTCTGTTTGACCTCTTCCATCACCACATATGTACGGGTGTCGTTCACGCCTGGCAGACGCAGCAGGGTTTCCCCCAGCAGCTTACGGTAGGCGGACATATCAGGCACACGGGTTTTCAACAGGTAGTCGAAATCACCGGATACCAGATGACACTCTTGAATTTCTTCAAGTTTTTGTACAGCGGCGTTAAATTGCTCAAACACATCCGGCGCACCACGATTCAGAGTAATCTCAACAAATACCAGAAGTGAGGCATCCAGATAATGCGGGTTCAGCAGAGCAGTATAGCCCTGAATGAAACCCTGTCTTTCCAGTCGGCGCACACGCTCAAGGCACGGCGTCGGGGAAAGTCCCACACGTTTTGAAAGCTCGACGTTGGAAATACGCCCATCCTTTTGCAATTCATTAAGAATGTTACGATCGATACGGTCGAGATCTTTGCCAGGGCGCTTCTTGCTATCTACCATTATTATTGTCTCTCTGTATTCCTTCCCTACTCCTGCCTGGACCCTGTGCACATCACTGTTCAGAGCCTGTACCCGTTAGTCATCACATCGCCTGGTTTTGTATTAGACGCGATGCGGATTCGGGTTCTGTTGGTAAGAAGACCGTTGCCCGAAGGCAGTCACCGACATCACGTATGGCGTCTGTCCACGCCATGCGTAGATTTCACTGACCCGGTAAAAATGGCATTTACGTGCATGCCTATGCGGCATACGGTTAACGCGGTTTTTTTTCTTCCTTGAATGTTTTCGCAAAAGCGCAGGGGATTGTCAAAGCAAAACATCGTTTTTTAGTACAACATGCCGGATATTCATTACGGCAGGGTATTAATCCTCATTTTATTGCCTTACAAACGACCGGTTTTCAGGCGAAAGCGTGATGTTATAGCGCCTCATTCATCGCTCGTGGCTATTACACAGATTGATATCAAAATTGCTGCGCTCTTTTTTTACGACAACAAATTCCCTACAATCCAGCCAAATGTCTGCCAACAACAATGGGGATCTCATGGGCACGGCCAAACACAGTAAGCTGCTAATCCTTGGTTCTGGACCTGCGGGATATACCGCAGCGGTCTATGCTGCACGCGCTAACCTGCACCCGGTACTCATCACCGGCATGGAAAAAGGCGGTCAGCTGACCACCACCACCGAAGTGGAAAACTGGCCAGGGGACCCGAACGACCTGACCGGGCCGCTGCTGATGGAACGTATGCACGAGCATGCCGCTAAATTCGAAACTGAAATTCTGTTCGACCACATCAATAAGGTCGATCTGCAGAACCGTCCGTTCCGCCTGACGGGCGACAGCGGCGAATACACCTGTGACGCGCTGATCATCGCCACCGGCGCCTCTGCCCGTTACCTCGGTCTGCCATCCGAAGAAGCGTTCAAAGGCCGCGGCGTCTCTGCCTGCGCAACCTGTGACGGTTTCTTCTACCGCAATCAGAAAGTCGCGGTCATCGGCGGCGGCAACACCGCAGTGGAAGAAGCGCTCTACCTGGCGAACATTGCCTCTGAAGTGCACCTGATCCACCGTCGCGAAACCTTCCGCGCGGAGAAGATCCTGATCAAACGTCTGATGGATAAAGTGGCAAGCGGCAACATCGTGCTGCACACCAACCGTACCCTGGAAGAGGTGACGGGCGACCAGATGGGCGTTGCCGGTCTGCGTATCCGTGATACCCAGAACACCGATAACGTCGAAACGCTTGAAGTGGCGGGCCTGTTCGTGGCGATCGGTCACAGCCCGAACACCGCGATCTTCGACGGTCAGCTGGAGCTGGAAAACGGCTACATCAAAGTGCAGTCCGGCATTCACGGTAACGCAACCCAGACCAGCATCCCGGGCGTGTTCGCGGCTGGCGACGTAATGGACCATATTTATCGTCAGGCGATCACCTCTGCGGGCACCGGCTGTATGGCCGCGCTGGACGCTGAACGCTACCTCGATGGACTGGCTGAACAAACTAAATAATCTTTACAAGTCAGTAACAAACGTAAATAAAGGCGGCGATAAGTCGCCTTTATTGTCTCCCCGTTGTAACATTGCGCTGCCCAATTTCTAATAACGTCACCTGCAAAGTACGCAATGGAAAAAACCCGTCAACAAGAGTTAACACGCTGGCTGAAACAGCAAAGCGTTATTTCCCGCCGCTGGCTTACGATTTCCCGTCTCCTGGGGTTCGTTAGCGGTCTGTTGATTGTTGCCCAGGCATGGCTGCTGGCCCGCATTCTTAATCACATGATCATGGAGAACATCCCGCGCGAAGCGCTGTTGCTGCCTTTTATTGTCCTGATCCTGATTTTTATCCTGCGCGCCTGGGTGGTGTGGCTGCGTGAGCGCGTCGGTTTTCACGCCGGTCAGCACATCCGCTACGAGATCCGCCGCCAGGTGCTCGATCGTCTTCAGGAAGCCGGGCCCGCGTGGATCCAGGGTAAACCTGCCGGTAGCTGGGCGACGCTGATCCTTGAGCAGATTGACGATATGCACGACTACTATGCGCGCTATCTGCCGCAGATGGCCCTTGCCGTCTTCGTTCCGCTGCTGATCGTGATCGCCATCTTCCCGGTGAACTGGATGGCTGCGCTGATTCTGATGGGCACCGCCCCGCTGATCCCGCTGTTTATGGCGCTGGTCGGCATGGGTGCAGCGGATGCCAACCGCCGTAACTTCCTGGCACTGGGTCGCCTGAGCGGTCATTTCCTCGATCGTCTTCGAGGCATGGAGACATTACGCATTTTTGGCCGCGGTGAAGCAGAAACCGAAAATATTCGCCAGGCATCGCAGGACTTCCGTCAGCGCACCATGGAAGTGTTACGCCTCGCCTTCTTGTCTTCCGGCGTACTGGAATTCTTTACCTCGCTGTCGATTGCCCTCGTGGCGGTCTACTTCGGCTTCTCCTATCTTGGCGCGCTGGATTTCGGCCATTACGGCACGGCGGTAACCCTTTCAGCCGGTTTCCTGGCGCTGATCCTGGCCCCGGAGTTTTTCCAACCGCTTCGCGATCTGGGGACCTTCTATCACGCCAAAGCGCAGGCGGTTGGCGCAGCCGATAGCCTGAAAACATTCCTGGAAACGCCGCTGGCACACCCGGAGCGGGGTGACGTGACGCTGAATGCTAAAGATCCCGTGACCATCGAAGCACAGGACTTTTCTATTCTGTCACCCGAAGGCAAAGTGCTCGCGGGTCCGCTGAACTTTACCTTACCTGCCGGACAACGGGTGGTGCTCGTCGGCACCAGCGGTTCCGGTAAAAGTTCTCTGCTGAATGCGCTATCCGGCTTTATGGCCTACACGGGTTCACTGCGGATCAACAAAACCGAACTGCGCAACCTCGATCCAGACGCCTGGCGTAAACAGCTCAGTTGGGTAGGACAAAACCCGCAGCTTCCGGCCTCAACGCTGCGCGAAAACGTCCTGCTGGCGCGCCCGGACGCGCGTGAAGATGAACTGCAGTCGGTTCTCGACCGCGCCTGGGTCAGCGAGTTTCTGCCCCTGCTCCCGCAAGGTGTAGATACCGTGGTAGGCGACCAGTCCGCCGGGCTGTCGGTCGGACAGGCGCAGCGCGTAGCCGTTGCCCGCGCGTTGTTGAATCCTTGTCAGCTGATGCTGCTGGATGAGCCCGCCGCCAGCCTCGATGCCCACAGCGAGCAGCGCGTAATGGAGGCCCTGAACGCCGCCTCCCGGCAGCAAACCACCCTGATGGTTACCCATCAGCTGGAGGGGATTGCCGACTGGGACCAGATCTGGGTCATGGAGAACGGCCGTATTGTTGAGCAAGGCGATTACGCCTCTCTCGTTGCCGCGCAGGGACCGTTTGCCGCCCTGCTGGCGAACCGTCAGGAGGACATCTGATGCGTGCTCTGCTGCCTTATCTTGCGCTCTATAAACGCCACAAATGGATGCTGACGCTGGGGATTGTGCTGGCGATTGTCACGCTGCTCGCCAGCATTGGCCTGCTCACGCTTTCCGGCTGGTTCCTGTCGGCCTCGGCCGTCGCGGGCTTTGCCGGTTTATACAGCTTCAACTATATGCTCCCGGCTGCCGGTGTTCGCGGTACCGCCATCACGCGGACTGCCGGGCGCTATTTCGAACGTCTTGTCAGCCACGACGCCACTTTCCGCGTGCTGCAGCACCTGCGCATCTACACCTTTAGCAAACTGCTGCCCCTCTCCCCTGCCGGGCTGGCGCGTTTTCGTCAGGGTGAGTTACTTAACCGTGTCGTTGCGGATGTCGACACGCTGGATCACCTGTACCTGCGCGTGATTTCCCCGATCGTGGGCGCGTTTGTGGTGATTGTGGTGGTCACGCTGGGGCTGTCTGTGCTGGATGTTTCCGTTGCGCTGACGCTGGGCGGGATCATGCTGCTGACGCTCATCATTCTGCCGCCGCTGTTTTACCGCGCCGGGAAATCCACCGGGGAAAACCTGACGCGCCTGCGCGGAGACTACCGCCAGCAGCTCACCTCCTGGCTTCAGGGGCAGGCAGAGCTGACGATTTTTGGCGCCAGCAAGCGCTATCGCGCCCGCATGGAAAGTACGGAGCTTAACTGGCATGAGGCCCAGCGCCGCCAGTCGGAGCTGACGGCCTTTTCTCAGGCGCTGATGATGTTAATCGGCGGCGTGGCGGTGATTGCCATGCTGTGGCTGGCTTCCGGCGATGTCGGGGGGAATTCACAGCCGGGTCCACTTATTGCCCTTTTCGTCTTCTGCGCGCTGGCGGCGTTTGAGGCGCTGGCCCCGGTGACGGGCGCCTTCCAGCATCTGGGTCAGGTGATCGCCTCTGCCCTGCGCATCACGCAGATTGCCGAGCAGGAGCCTGAAGTCACGTTCAGTGCCGGGCAGACCGCGGTACCAGAGCAGGTTGCGCTGACGCTTGAAGATGTCACCTTCGCCTATGACAAACAGGCGCAGAACGCGCTGGACGGTATCAACCTTTCTGTTAATGCAGGACAGCGGATGGCGATCCTCGGCCGTACCGGCTGCGGTAAATCGACGCTGCTGCAGTTGCTGACCCGCGCCTGGGATCCGCAGCGCGGACAGATTCGTTTTAATAACACGTTGCTGACCGATTTCAGCGAGCAGGCCCTGCGCAAGACGGTGAGCGTCGTTCCGCAGCGCGTGCATCTGTTTAGCGCCACACTGCGCGATAACCTGCTGCTGGCCGCGCCAGAGGCCTCTGATGATGCGCTTCGCGCCGTGCTGGAGCAGGTCGGGCTGCAAAAACTGCTTGAGGACGACGGGCTAAACAGCTGGCTGGGCGAAGGCGGCCGTCAGCTGTCCGGCGGTGAACTGCGCCGTCTGGCAATTGCGCGCGCGCTGCTGCACGATGCGCCGCTGATGCTGCTCGACGAACCCACCGAGGGGCTGGATGCCACAACCGAGAGCCAAATCCTTGATTTGCTGGCGAATGTCATGACCGGCAAAACCGTGCTGATGGTCACTCACCGCCTGCGCGGACTGGCGAGTTTTGATCGGATAATTGTGATGGACAACGGACACATTATTGAGCAAGGTAGTCACGCAGAGCTGTTGGCGAAACAGGGTCGCTACTACCAGTTTAAACAGCGTCTGTAGACTATATTTGTAGCGTCCTTACTCGCGTACTGGAGTTTTGCTGTCATGCGCCTGGTCCAGCTTTCTCGTCATAACATCGCGTTCCCTTCTCCGGAAGGGGCGCTGCGTGAGCCCAACGGGCTGCTGGCCCTTGGTGGTGACCTCAGTCCCGCACGGCTTTTGATGGCGTACCAGCGCGGTATATTTCCCTGGTTTTCCCCCGGCGATCCGATTTTATGGTGGTCCCCCGATCCGCGTGCCGTGCTGTGGCCAGCGCAGTTTCACGCGAGCCGCAGCATGAAGCGTTTCCATGCGAAATCACCCTACCGCGTCACCCTCAATCACGCCTTTGGTCAGGTCATTGAAGGCTGCGCTGAAGACCGCTATGAAGGGACATGGATAACCCGCGATATCATTACTGCCTACCACCAGCTCCATGAGCTTGGCTACGCCCACTCCATCGAGGTGTGGGAAGGCGGAGCACTCGTCGGCGGCATGTACGGCGTGGCGCAAGGCACGCTATTTTGCGGCGAGTCGATGTTCTCTCGTGCGGTTAACGCCTCGAAAACCGCACTGCTGGTCTTCTGCGAGGCGTTTGCCCAGCGCGGCGGACGCCTGATCGATTGTCAGGTGCTCAACGAGCACACGGCCTCGCTGGGTGCTGTTGAAATCCCGCGACGCCAGTATATCGAGCATCTGGACGTCAGCCGCCAGGAGAAGCTCCCGCGCGACTTCTGGATACCGAGAACGCTCTTTATGCCCAATGCCTAAATGTTTTCCGCATATTTTTTGTGAGGGTGTTATAATTATGCCGCAGAGTAGCTTCTGCCTGTTGCCCCGCCGCCGTTTGGGACCCTCGCTTCAGATAACGTCCTGACGTTTATCCTGTTGTCTCCCCTTTACGAATGCGCTTCCTGTTCGGTTGTACCGTGACGCTTGGGCAATGCGCCGAAACTGTTTTGCTGCGTTTTAATCGCGCAATTCTTTACTTAATTGATGAATTTCGGCATTATCTTGCCGGTTCAAAACTTGGTAGTGATACCCCAGAGGATTAGATGGCCAAAGAAGACAATATTGAAATGCAGGGTACCGTACTTGATACGTTGCCTAATACCATGTTTCGCGTAGAGCTGGAAAACGGTCACGTGGTAACTGCGCACATCTCCGGTAAAATGCGCAAAAACTACATCCGCATTTTGACGGGCGACAAAGTGACTGTTGAACTGACCCCGTACGACCTGAGCAAAGGCCGCATTGTCTTCCGTAGTCGCTAATTGTTTTCGCCTGTAATGGCAGATGAATATTAATTAAGGCCGGGATTTTCCCGGCCTTACTTTTTTGTGCTGCAGGCTATTATTTGAACAATTATTTGTCCGTTCGATTCAGCGTCAGGGCTGTATGTTCGACAGCAATGCCCTTTTAATGGCTGTGTCTGGCTATGCTATCAGCCGTTTGCCACCTGATAACCTATATTTATCAAAGCATCAAGCTCGTCTTTTGCAAACAACCTTGCCCGGTAGCATTCACCAGAGAACTCTGGATAGCCATCCATCGAGCAAATCAGATCGTAGATTGTGGCAATAATATGGCCTGTTGCATCGCTGATAAAGAAAGAGCGTGCGTGGTTGGTGTAGATGCCATAGTACTCACCATAATCTATTGCTGCCCCCATAAAATCAGTGACCTGAGGAACACGATCGGAGGGTAACTGGATAATGCTACCTGTCTGGGTTGCTGTATTGGCGACGAGATCAACAGCATAGAACATGACTCTCGCAGGATCGGTTTTGTAAGAATCAGCCGTTGAATCACGTGTAATATCTCGAGTAACCGCATTGCCTTCATTATCCACGCAGGAGCGATTATCAAAGAGCGAAAGAACAAATTTTCCTTCAGTCTCATTGCTTAACCCAGCAAAAGCACTATTTTTAGTGACGAATACGGTATGAGCGCCATTTTCAAAACTCTCAATACCGGAAGTATCTATCTGCGTAACGCCCTGTCCTGCTGCGAAATTACTGTTAAATCCCCCGGTATTAATACTCCATAATATCTTGCCGTCGGCAGGAGAAATACCAAACGTCAGGCCTGCAGAGCGAGTATGGACAACAATCGCTTCAGCATTTGCCTCACCTGCGGGGATCCAGGAAAGCGAGTTAAGGTGAGCATCGTTTGTGGGGCTATTATTCAGGATCTGAGTATTATCAAATGCACGAGTATAATTTTTTGCCCACAGCATCACGCCTGTCTTTTCATCAAATTTTAAAATTGATGCGTCCTGTCTCATCGTGTTGGTCGAACGGTCCGGGTTATCATTACCAATCATGAAAAGATTATCGGCGGAATCCCAAATCAGGTCGTGGGTGTTAGCATAGCGGTTACCATCGCGGTCACGTAAATCAAACTCCAGAATCTCGTTGCCCAAAATATCGATTTTGAAAAAGCGTCGCCCATACCAGTGTTCATCTTCATCACTGCCGATATAGAAATAACCATTATGCGTTTTTAGCATCTGATTACGGTAGGGCTGAGCATAATAGCAGCGAAGATCGCCGTTCCGGTCGTAGCCATCACAATTGGTAGTCATTAACCAACTGTTTCCCCATACGGTCGTGAAGTTAGCGGGATCCGTTTGCTCAATATCGATATGGAAAATCGTCCCATCGCGGTAGAGTTGTTGCTGTGTGCTTACCTGGATGGTTTGATTAAAAACTTCCACTCCGCTAAGGTTTTTAAAGACAACCTGCACCTGGTTAAGGTAGTTTGCATACAGTCCAATAACCGGAATTTTTATCTCAGGTAAAGAGACAATGTCATTTGAAGAATACGTGAAGTCTAAACTTGCCGTGCTAGTCGATCTTCCCAGTACCGTATAGGAATATGTTATCGCCTCATCAATTATAAACTTCAGATAGACCGCAAGCTGGTTGTTAGCAGGGGCGAGTTCCATTCCAAGATAGGTAATTGCCATATTATTCACCTGTTGTTAATTATTACTGTGTAACTTCTTTTACTCGCATCTCATTCACCTGTTGGGGAATGATCTTATTTCCTTTCACCAGATAATCAATAACCGCATTGGAAAGGTTATATCCACCTTTTACCTGTTTGTTCTGACCATCAATGAATGCAGTAAAGCCATCGCCACCAGGAGCAAGGAAACTATTTGTCGCTACGCGATAGGTTTCAGAGTCTACAATTGGCTTGCCATTAAGCGTAAATAGTACAACGCGTTGCCCGACAGGTTTATGTTGGTCGTAGCGCATCTCCAGTCCTTTCGACATCTGCAAAACACCGTTAGTGAGTGACGCACTATGCTCCATAAGATTTCGTAAGGATTTCCCATTCAAATCCATTACGGTAAGCTCATTTGGAAACGGGAACGCGCTAATAACATCGCCGAGGGTTATCGGACCGGCATTCAAATCAGCCCGCAGACCACCTGAATTAGTGAGCGCCAGTTGCGCATCAGGCGCAGCGGCAAGCATTGCATCGGTAAATAAATTGCCCAGCGAAGATGATTCCCCGTAGGCACGCGTAAGCGTAACAGGCGTCTCTCCAACTTTTTGGCGAACCGTTTCGGAGAGCTTTTTATTCCAGCTATCAATAACACTCTGAGTTGCCGGATCGGGTTTCCATTCATCAGCGTAAAGGGTTTTAAGCTCGAAGCTTTTTATTTTGTTGTGATGTTTTTTTAGATCCACATCCAGGACCAGCTTACCAATATCAATCCCACCGCTGTCAGTCGAAAGCACCAGCGTGTTACCTACTTTAAGCGGCTCCGGCGTTCCAACATGCGCATGTCCGGTAATCAGAATATCCAGTCCTTTCACCTGCTTCGCCGTCTGGATATCCTTATCAAGGGCGCGTTTGACATCAGTCTTGCCGATACTGGACTGGCGTGCAGGGAAACCTTCATGCATGAGTGCAACGGTTATATCTACTTTTCCACGTAGTTCATCCAGATAACGCTGGAGATATTTCACCTCGTCACGCGCTTCAATGCCCTGACGCATTGACGATGAAACGGTATCATCAAAAGCGAATACGCCATGCAACCCAATGACCCCAATTTTAATGCCATCCTTTTCAAGGATTGTATACGGCTTATTCCAGAAAAGGACATTACTATTTTTATAAAACACGTTACCTAACAGTATCGGGAATTTAGCCTGACTGAGCTGTATCAGCGTATTATCCCAACCATGGTCGAACTCATGATTGCCGACAGACGCAGCATCAAATGACATTGTATTCATAATATCTATGATTGCCCGCCCTTTTGTCAGGCTGCTAATGTATGGACCGGTAAAGTAATCTCCAGCATCGAAATAAAAAGTAGCCTTATTCTTTTGCTTTTCTTGCTTGACGTAAGTCGCAATATTTGCGAAGCCACCGACAGCTCTTTTACCTTCTGCAACATAAGGAAGTTTATAGGGCTCAACATGTGCATGCAGGTCATTGGTATAAATGACGGTAACGTCCTGCGCTGGACTTAGCGAAGCATATCCCGATAGTAATAAAACCGCGATTACTGTTTTTTTCATTTTTTAACTCTCGAATTAAAGAAAGAATTTCATTATCGATTAGCAAAAAACAGATTTTGTGAACCTTCTCACGACATATGAAAAAGGGAGACGCGAAAATTTACGACTAGCAGAATCAGTTGGTGAAGCACATGGAATCCGCTCCAAAAATAGATCTCAATGTTTGTAAAAGCTGGTCATGTCCAAATCTCGGAATACCAGATGCGAGTGATTATGTTTTTCCTGTTTATCGTCTGGGCTACGCTGCACTTGAATGTCAAAAATGTGGCAGTCTTCCTCCACTGTTTAATACAAAAGAATGTGACGAGTGGTTCAGTCAATTCATGCAACGAAAATTAGGAAATACAGGACAAGGTTGTCCCCGCTGTTTTACAGCGCACATCATTCGCTATGGATACACAAAAGCCAGAACACCCCGCTTTCAATGTTGTACCTGCCGTTATGTATTTACTCCACACTATGACAATGCTGTAGGCCGGAATACAAATATCACCCTTCTTTCCCAGCTCGAACAAGGGGTGCACTCTGGTGAAACGACAAACCAAAGGGTCCTTGCGCAAGCGGTTAACGGTTTCGAACACGATCTGCATGTTTCGCTCCCTGCGCTAACAAGGGTGTCAACGACCACAATGGTTATACCGTTTCAGGGTCATTCTGCGAGGCAGAAACTGTATGTTGTGATCAGTGCCGATGCTGACTCCGGCAAAATTATTCAAGTAACAACCAACTATTGCGACTGGAAGGCAGGTGATTCATTGCTCTATCAGGGTTCTAAGTCTTTCCCTTCTTCGATACTACCGTCGAGCGACTCCGATGTTATTCGGGAGCAAGAAATGCAATTTCTTAAACGGAGTCAATTTGATGAAATTCAGTACGGTAGTGCCGAGCTTAAGCGAAACGACCGGGGAAGCATGGTCCGTCCTGTCATTACCATACACAGTCATTTCCAGAGATTAAAACGACGCTTCCCGGGTGTAACCGATCATTATCTCGCCCATGAGTGCGTTTTGCGCGGCGGGGCTATAACTGCCTGGTCAACAGAAGTCCGACTTGGGAAAACCGATCTTTGGTTTGTGTCTGAAAATATTGAAAACGCCAACCTCTCTGACAAAGCATTTTGCCTTACTGGTAGCTGGAAAATGGGATGGTGGAAAAATGTGTGGCAGCGTTGGGATAATGGCGAGATATGCAAGATGATTGGCCTGCTGACCGGACAGCAAAGTACAGCGGAGCCCGCGTTGATTTCACTTGCATCCTGCACTGCATTTGCTGTCTGGCTGAAATCCCATCCATGGTCATTACGATGTCATAACTTTGGGGCGCGGGTAGTGAGCCAGCATTTAGTGGGTCTTGGCTGTATTTACAACCAACAGATGGAGGAAAATTCAGGCAGTTAAGGGCTACATAACGCGAGCTGTACGGCAGCGAACTGCACTATTTTATTGTCATCAAAAGTTATTAACGGCTTCCCGTAACACCCATTTTTACGAAGATTAATCCATTTGGCGTCAGAGGAACTCCCCCGACGCCTCGGATCGACGTCAGGAAATAATGTGAATTACCGTTTTTGCACTTTGAGGTGCAACGACATCTGCGGCCATCGAATGCGTTATGTCATGCAGCAGTCCCGTCAGGTGCGGCAACATATCGCGGTCAAAATGCGATACCAGCAGTATGTGGTTTAACTGCCCGGCAGTAATCACACTGTGCTTCGGTATCTTCCAGCAGCCACTCTTTTTGTCGCGGTTGTTCCGCTTCGTCCTCAAATTCCACCACCTGAAAATCACGCATTGATTCTGTGAGGCCAGCTTTCATTTCTTCCAGATACGCACCCAGGCAGCGGCAGACGGGCTGCGTTTGTGGGAGTGATGTGCAGCCGAGGAGGATTTCAGTGAGCAGTTTGCAGCGCTCTGCAAGGGTTGGGAGATCGGGGTTGAGGGAGAGTTCGCTGTAAAGCAGTGAAAGATTGTTATGTTCCATTTGATTTTGACTCCGTGTGAAATGATGAGATCTCCACCCGAACGCCAACTCAGGTGGCAGACTGAACCGGTTTGGCGTACCGACCCACACGGGAAAATCGGCGCTTCAAAAGAAGCCCCGGTTCAGCCCACCATAATTGAGTCTGCGGATTATATCGCTAGCTTTCAAAAGTGTGAACGAACCTGATGATAGTTGACGTATCAACATCATTTCTCGTGTGTAATCAGGACGCCAATCCTGACACCTGATTTTGCAGGTGCGCCGCCATTTTATTACTGTAGATTTATCCAGCAACTGACTTCGAAAGAAACTGGAAAGCGCCTCGCAAAATTCCTCTGCGGCCTGATGCCCTCACCCCAACCCTCTCCCACAGGGAGAGGGAGAAAACACTAAAAACGACAACACTGTTGTCGTTTTGCTTTTACCTTGGCAGGCATAAAAAAACCGGGCAAATGCCCGGTTTTTTACATTAACGTTTAACTCAGTGAGCCGCTTCCGGCTTGTGCTTCGCCGCACTCTGGAAATCATACGTCAGTTCGTTCTTCGCCTGGTCCAGCGCCACGGTCACCTGACCGCCGTCCACCAGCGAGCCAAACAGCAGCTCGTTCGCCAGCGGTTTCTTCAGGTTGTCCTGAATCACGCGCGCCATCGGACGGGCACCCATCGCACGGTCGTAGCCTTTTTCGGCCAGCCAGTTGCGGGCCTCCTGGCTCACTTCCAGCGACACGCCTTTCTGATCCAGCTGAACCTGCAGCTCGACGATGAACTTGTCCACAACCTGATGGATCACCTCGGTAGACAGGTGATCGAACCAGATAATGTTGTCCAGACGGTTGCGGAACTCCGGCGTGAAGATCTTCTTGATCTCCTCCATCGCATCGGTGCTGTTATCCTGGTGGATCAGGCCGATGGATTTACGCTCGGTTTCACGCACGCCGGCGTTGGTGGTCATCACCAGCACCACGTTGCGGAAGTCCGCCTTGCGCCCGTTGTTGTCGGTCAGCGTCCCGTTGTCCATCACCTGCAGCAGGATGTTGAACACGTCCGGGTGCGCTTTCTCGATTTCATCGAGCAGCAGTACCGCGTGCGGATGCTTGATCACCGCGTCGGTGAGCAGGCCGCCCTGGTCAAAGCCCACGTAGCCCGGAGGCGCACCAATCAAACGGCTGACGGTGTGACGCTCCATATACTCGGACATATCAAAGCGCAGCAGCTCAATGCCCAGCGCTTTGGAGAGCTGAACAGTCACCTCGGTTTTCCCTACGCCGGTCGGGCCAGCGAACAGGAAGGAACCGACAGGCTTGTGGTCATGCCCCAGTCCGGCGCGGGCCATCTTGATCGCTTCGGTTAAGGCCTCAATGGCCTTATCCTGACCAAAGACCAGCATTTTCAGGCGATTGCCGAGGGTGCGCAGCGTGTCGCGGTCGCTCTGAGAAACGCTCTTCTCAGGGATACGCGCGATGCGGGCCACCACGGACTCAATATCCGCCACGTTAACAGTTTTCTTACGCTTGCTGGCCGGCATCAGGCGCGCACGCGCCCCTGCCTCATCAATCACGTCAATCGCCTTATCCGGCAGATGACGGTCGTTGATGTATTTCACCGCCAGCTCCACCGCCGCACGGACCGCTTTCGCGGTGTAACGCACGTCGTGGTGCGCTTCATACTTCGGCTTCAGGCCGTTGATGATCTGCACCGTTTCCTCGACGGACGGCTCGGTCACGTCGATTTTCTGGAAGCGGCGCGCCAGCGCACGGTCTTTCTCAAAGATGTTGCTGAACTCCTGGTAGGTCGTGGAGCCAATCACGCGGATCTTGCCGCTGGAGAGCAGCGGTTTGATCAGGTTCGCGGCATCCACCTGGCCACCGGAGGCCGCACCTGCGCCGATGATGGTGTGGATCTCATCGATAAACAGGATGCTGTTGGTGTCCTGCTCCAGCTGTTTCAACAGTGCCTTGAAGCGTTTTTCAAAATCACCGCGGTATTTGGTGCCCGCCAGCAGCGAGCCGATATCCAGCGAGTAGATGGTGCAGTCGGCAATCACTTCCGGCACGTCGCCCTGCACGATGCGCCAGGCAAGCCCTTCGGCAATCGCGGTTTTACCCACACCTGACTCGCCCACCAGCAGCGGGTTGTTCTTGCGGCGACGGCACAGCACCTGGATGGCGCGCTCCAGCTCTTTATCGCGACCAATCAGCGGGTCGATACCGCCAACGCGAGCAAGCTGGTTAAGGTTGGTGGTGAAGTTTTCCATACGATCCTCCCCGCCTGCTTGCTCTTCATTGTTATTGACCTGATTGCTGGAATCCGATGCCTGGTTAGGCTCGTCTTTGCGCGTTCCGTGAGAAATAAAGTTAACCACGTCGAGGCGGCTGACTTCGTGTTTGCGCAGCAGGTAGGCAGCCTGTGACTCCTGCTCGCTGAAGATGGCGACTAAGACGTTTGCGCCAGTCACTTCGCTACGCCCGGAAGACTGGACGTGGAATACCGCGCGCTGCAGCACGCGCTGGAAGCTGAGCGTCGGCTGCGTGTCGCGCTCTTCTTCACTGGCTGGCAGCACCGGTGTGGTTTGTTCGATGAAGGCTTCGAGTTCCTGACGTAGCGCCACCAGATCCACGGAGCAGGCTTCCAGCGCTTCGCGGGCAGATGGGTTGCTAAGCAGTGCGAGCAGTAAATGCTCGACGGTCATAAACTCATGTCGGTGCTCACGCGCTCTGGCGAAAGCCATGTTTAAACTGAGTTCCAGTTCTTGATTGAGCATAGGCACCTCCCCCAATTTTATGCCTTATCAGGCCTTTTCCAGCGTACACAGCAACGGATGCTCGTTCTCCCTCGCATAGTCGTTCACCATCGCCACTTTGGTTTCCGCCACTTCGGCTGTGAAGATGCCGCAGATAGCTTTGCCACGATAATGAACGGTAAGCATCAGTTGCGTTGCACGTTCTACATCATAAGAAAAGAACTTTTGTAGCACGTCAATAACAAATTCCATCGGCGTGTAATCATCGTTCATTAACATAACTTTATACATAGATGGCGGTTTTAGCGCGTCGCGCACTTTGTCTTCCGCCAGCTGGTCAAAATCCAGCCAATCGTTGGTCTTACCCATTATGCATAACCACTTTGAATCTACCTCAGATGTTAGATAACAATCATCTATTACTGTCATCCGCGATGTCTGTCACAAACTGTTGCAATAGCGTTAACTGCTTCAAACTTTGGTTGATTATTGTCCCATCTCCAGCGCCAAACGCTTGACGACTTCTTTCGTTTCTCTAAATTGTACAAGCGTGAGATGGCGAGGTTTTGAACAGCCCCCACTCCACCACCGGTTCATTCCATCTTAACTTATAAGATTTACGAAGGATGTCGAAGCATGGAAATGGGTACTGTTAAGTGGTTCAACAACGCCAAAGGGTTTGGCTTCATCTGCCCCGAAGGCGGCGGCGAGGATATCTTCGCTCACTATTCCACCATTCAGATGGATGGTTACAGAACGCTCAAAGCCGGGCAGTCCGTCCGGTTCGATGTACATCAGGGACCAAAAGGCAATCATGCCAGCCTAATCGTACCCGTTGAAGCAGAGACGGTTGCATAGCTCTCTGTTTTATTGTGTACATCCCGCAGTCAAAATGCCAGCCCGATCGGCTGGCATTTTTATTTTCGGGTTATTCCCGAGCCAGCGCCTCCACCGGATCCAGCCGCGCCGCGTTGCGGGCGGGCAACCAGCCAAACAAAATGCCGGTAAAGGTCGAACACAAAAATGCGGTAATAATGGCAACCGGCGAGAAGCCAATCTCCCAGCCGGGTAAAAAGAGCTGAAGCGCAAACGCGATCATCATCGAGAGCGCAATACCCATCGCCCCACCAACCAGACACACCAGCACCGCTTCAATCAAAAACTGCTGCAGCACGTCGCTGGCCCGGGCCCCGACCGCCATGCGAATGCCGATCTCCCGGGTACGTTCGGTGACCGACACCAGCATGATATTCATCACCCCGATGCCGCCGACGACCAGCGAGATCACCGCCACCAGCGTGAGGAACAGCTGAAGAGTACGTGTGGTCTTTTCCGCCGTTTTCAAGAGGCCGTCCATATTCCAGGTAAAGAAATCTTTCTTCCCGTGGCGCAGGGTTAACAGCCGTTCAAGCTGCTGTTCGGCCAGCGCGCTGTCGTAGCCCTCCTTCACGCGTACGGTGATGGAGTTGAGCCATGACTGCCCCATAATCCGCCCTGAGATGGTGGTGTAGGGCAGCCAGACGCGCAGGATCTTACTGCTGCCAAACATCGACTGCTTCTCTTCCGCCACGCCGATGACAGTGGCAGGCATGTTGCCGACCAGAATCACTTCGCCCACCACGTTGGCTTTGTTTGGGAAGAGCTGCCTGCGCGAGTTCGCGTCCAGCACCACCACCTGCGCCCTGCCCGCCAGCTGCTCGGCGTTGAAGGTAGCGCCTTCGCTGAAGGTCATGCCGTAGACGTTGAAGTAGTCTCCGCTGACGCCGTTAGCGCTGGCGGCCACGTCAACATTGCCCACGCGCAGACGCAGGTTCTGCGAAACCGCAGGCGTGGCGGAGTTCACCCACGGCTGCTTCTGAATCGCCGCCAGATCGTCGTATTTCAGCGCCTGCTGATACTGCGGCTCGTCGTCGCCAAAGTCTTTGCCGGGATAGACGTCAATGGTATTGGTGCCAATGGCGCGAATATCGGCCAGCACCAGCTGCTTCGCCGCGTCGCCCACCACCACGATCGACACCACCGAGGCGATACCGATAATGATGCCGAGCATCGTCAGCAGGGTGCGCATTTTATTGGCTGCCATCGCCAGCCAGGCCATGGTCAGCGCTTCGCGAAAGCCGCTGGAGAACTGTCCCCAGCCGGTTGATGCCGGCAGCGCTTCTTTCGGCGCCGCAGCCCTGGACTCACGCGGCGGCGGGTTGCTGACCAGCTCGCCGTCGTGGATCTCAATAATGCGTTCCGCCTGCGCCGCCACCTGCGGATCGTGGGTAACAATGATGACAGTGTGGCCCTGATCGCGAAGCTGGTGAAGGATCGCCATCACCTCTTCGCCGGAATGGCTGTCAAGTGCCCCGGTCGGTTCATCCGCGAGGATCACCTGCCCGCCGTTCATCAGCGCACGGGCAATACTCACGCGCTGCTGCTGGCCGCCGGACAGCTGCGAGGGCTGGTACTCCACCCGCTCCGCCAGCCCCAGACGCGTCAGCAGCATCTGCGCGCGCTCAAGGCGCTTTTTCCGCTCGACGCCCGCATACACCGCAGGCACTTCCACGTTCTGCGCCGCATTCAGGTGAGAAAGCAAATGGTAACGCTGGAAGATAAAGCCGAAGTGTTCCCGGCGCAGCTTCGCCAGCGCGTCGCCGTCCAGCGTGGAGACATCCGTCCCGGCCACGCGATAGGTCCCGCTGGTCGGTTTATCCAGACAGCCGAGAATGTTCATCAGCGTCGATTTACCGGAACCCGATGCCCCGACAATCGCCACCATCTCGCCCGCTTCCACGCGCAGGGAGATGCCCTTCAGCACTTCCACCGGACCGTCGCCTGACGGATAGCTGCGACGAATGTTATTCAGCTCAAGCAGCGCCGTCATTTAGCGGCTCCGGGCAGGCTTTCGCTGACAACAACCTCCTCGCCCTCTTCCAGACCTTTCACCACCACCACGTCGGTGTCGTTGCGCGCGCCGATCACGACCTCGCGCTCGCGCGTTTCGCCGTTGCGCAGCACTTTCACTTTATAACGGCTCTCCCCGGCGGACTCGCCGAGCGCAGAGAGCGGAATGGTCAACACGTTCTTCACGCCGGTCAGCTGGATATGCACCTGTGCGGTCATGTCCAGACGCAGCACGCCCTGCGGATTTGGCACCTCAAAGCGGGCATAGTAGAAGATAGCGTCGTTAACTTTTTCCGGCGTCGGCAGAATGTCTTTCAGCACGCCTTCGTAGCGCGTCTGCGGGTCGCCAAGCACCGTAAACCAGGCGTTCTGCCCCGGCTTAAGATGGATCACATCCGCCTCTGAGACCTGGGCTTTGACCAGCATGGTGCTCATGTCCGCCAGCGTCAGAATGTTCGGCGCCTGCTGCGCGGCAATCACCGTCTGGCCCTGCAGCGTGGTGATCTGGGTCACTTCGCCCGCCATCGGCGCGACGATTTTGGTGTAGTCGAGGTTGGTTTTTGCCGTATCCAGCGAAGCCTGATTGCGTTTGATCTGCGCGTCAATCGTGCCAATTTGCGCCTGTTTCACCGCCAGTTCTGTGGTGGCAGTATCTAAATCCTGTTTTGAAATAGCCTGGGTTTTGGCCAGCGCCTGCTGACGGGTCAGCGTAACCTGAGCCAGGTTACGTTCTGCCAGCGCCTGCGCACGCTGCGCGCGCAGCTCCATCAGCGTGGCTTCCACCTCGCGGATCTGGTTCTCAGCCTGCTCAGGATCGATAACGCCGAGCAGCTGGCCTTTTTTCACCTTGTCGCCAATCTCAACCGACAGCGTTTTCAGCTGGCCGCTGACCTGAGCGCCGACGTCAACCTTGCGCAGCGCGTCAAGCTTGCCCGTCGCGAGGACGTTTTGCTGCAGTTCGCCCGGGCGAACAATCAGCGTCTGATACTGCGGCACCGGCGCATTCAGCACCTGCCATAGCCAGTACCCACCGGCTAAAACCGCGACCGCCAGCAGCAGAAACAGCGTTCTGCGTTTTCCCTTGAGGTTCATAAATATTCCAAATAAATGTTCTGGCAATTATAAATGTTGATTCTATCTAAACGACTCCTCAACGAAACCCCTGTTCTCCGAAATCGCCCTAATTTGTTTACGAGACGTTGACATTTCCCCTGTTGAAATAGCGATATTCCAAAAGGATCAGGATCTACCATGTCTTCTATCGTCGATACATCACTTTCAAACCTGCCGCAGCCAAAAACCGGCTGGCAGCTCTTCAAAAACCTGGCTTTTGGTGAGATCGCACCCGGGCTGGCATGGGAAAAAACCGCCTACCGACGTAAGTTCATGCTGCGTTCACTGGCGACACCGCTCAGCACCGCTCGCCTGCTGTCTGATCTTGCGAAACATCCGCACCTGATGCAAATGCTCCAGGTTCAGCCGGGGCTGCCGTGTCGCCTTCATCGTCCGTGGCTGACGGTCAATATGGATCGACAGCGTGCGCTGGAATCGCTGTCCTGGCACTATCAGATGATGTGCCGCCAGCTGCCGGCGACGCTGACAAAGGGTTACCTTTCAAAGCAGGGCGTGACTCTGCTGACCTTAACCGGAAAAGATGAACAGCAATTTACCGTCCGCCTGTGTGCCGACGCGTTTATGGATAAAGAGGGAGAAGCTACCCTCGTTTTCTGTGACAGTCAAAATACGGCGCTGGCGGAGATGACCTTTACGCTATGCCAGTTTGAGGGAAAATCAACGCTGTTCATTGGCGGTTTGCAGGGCGCAAAAGCGCATGTTCCCCATGAGCTGATCCAGGGGGCGACGAAAGCCTGCCACGGTCTGTTCCCGAAACGTCTGCTGGTCGAGGCCGCAATGACGCTCGGCGCCGCGTTCCCGGTAGAACAGATTGTCGCCGTCAGTAACGATACCCATATTTATCGCAGCTGGCGCTACCGCAAGAAAAAAGAGGGCAAACTGTTGGCCGATTACGACAGTTTCTGGCTCTCCATCGGCGGTGAAAAGCAGGATAACGGTAATTTTATGCTGCCGCTCGTCATGCCGCGTAAACCGATGGAAGAGATCGCCAGCAAAAAACGCGCCGAATATCGCCGCCGCTACGCGCTGCTGGATAGCCTGATTCAGCAGGTGAAACAGGCGACCCAACGCTAATCCGCTTTCCCGCGTGCCAGCCACAGCACGCGGGAGAACATCTTCCGCAGCAGGGTCGGTACCGCCTCCACGCCCCGCCTCCCCGCTTCTGTCGCCACTTCAATGGCTAAATCCGGTTTTGACGAACGGTGAATCGCTTTGGCGATCACCCGCCGCATGTTCATCGGGACATCGACCGGCACCATGGCAATTCGGTGAAAGACGTCGTCGAACCCCTGGCGATACATAAAGTGTTCCATGTCCATCGCGGGCAGCATGGTTAAATGGTCGCGCTCTTCCTCGCGCTCGTTATTCAGCAGGCTCCGCACGGTCGAGGCATATTTTTTGCCCGCCTCATCACCGTCTACCAGCACGTGCCACTCGATCCCCATCCGGCGGGCAAATTTTATCAGCGGCTTTAATCCCGACTGGGCGAATTCGATCACCTTAATGCCTTCCGCATCAAAATGGTGGCCACACTGGCGCGCCAGTTCGTTGATGACCCAGGTTTCCGTCTCCCCCTCCACCAGCAGCCAGCAGCGGGCAAAGAGCGACGACGCCCGGTTAAAGCGAATATGAAACGCGATGCGCCGCCCGTCTTCCGCGTTCAAACCGCCCGGCCCAAGCCGGAAAGCGGAGACGCGGGAGGATTCACGCACCAGGCGACAGACGTGTTCTACCGGCGTCAGCGATAATAACTCCCCGGAATTGGTGGTCGTGATGCGCTGGAGCGGCAGCAGGTTCAGCAGATGCCAGGCCACGGAGAGCATGATGGGATGCAGGCGCGTTTCCGGGTCTTCCACCAGCAGCAGCGGCCGGGCGTCCCGGTCAAGACGAACGGTGCCTTTGGCCTGCAGAAGCGTTGAAAACAGCCCCAGCAGAATCACCCGATGGGTGCGACCGCCGGGCCGGTCGATCATCCGGTTAATGATGTCGAGGTAACGCCAGCTTCGCTGCTCATCATGAGAGCGACGGCGCATCAGACGGTGGCGCGATTCCGACGTGCCCTGCTCGGAAAAATAGTGCTCCAGGAGTTGCACCATTGCGGACAACCCCTGACGAATTTGACCATCGGTCAGATTCTGCGGACGCGACACCAGCTCTCTGGCCAGAAAATCCAGCTCGCGGGCGGTGACTTCCACTTCCGGCATATTGGGTACGGTTCCGTTACGAATACGCCGCATAAAGCGCGCATCGCGCAGGCGTAACACCGGCGTCAGGCGGATCAGGTGACGGGCCAGATCGTCGATATTGTCCAGCGGGATCGGGTTGGCTTTCTCATCGAGAAAATCACGCAGAGTGAGTACCCCCTCGTTCTCCGCCATCTCGCCTTCCAGCCGATAGAAAATCCGGTGGAAACCGTCATCGCACGGAACCCAGCAGGGTGACAGCGGGCGGAAGCGACGCACGCGGTGACGTCCGGGTTCGGATTCGCGGAACGTCAGGATAATATGCAGGTGCTTCTCGCGCCCCGTCACGTCGCCGGGCGGGAACCAGAAATCGTCGCGGACGAAGTGATACAGATCGTCCTCGGGCGAAAGCAGTAGCGTCAATGCATCCAGCAGGCTGGACTTACCCCACGCGTTCTCGCCGATCAGGACGTTGTTCTGCTCCAGCTGCAGCGACAGGCGGTTAATACCGCGAAACCCGACAATTTCCACACGTTCGAGAAGCATAAATCCCCCGCGATATGATCACTTTTTCCTTCAAGTTATCAGCAGTATAGCGGGATGCAGACGGGCTTGACACTGCAATCCGCCTCCATAACCTGGCGGAAGCACGAAAAATTCAGAATTTATCCATCAGGTTTCATTTGAAATAACCCACATCTCGCAAGATACTACCGCCCGCAAATTGGACTATGCTCTATTTACCTCCAGTTTGAACAAGGATTGACATCACATTGCCTTAAATCAAATTAATCGAATTTATTTAAGTGGCGAAGGGGTGTTGTTGGTTTTTAAAATACGGGCTCTTTGAGTCGTCATCCCTTTATGGCGATATATCCCGCGCGCGGGAATGCGTGCGGATAATTATTTGAGGTGGTTATGTTTAGAAAATTGGCAGCAGAATGCTTTGGTACATTCTGGCTGGTATTTGGTGGCTGCGGTAGCGCCGTTCTGGCAGCAGCATTCCCGGAATTAGGTATCGGTTTTGTCGGCGTTGCGCTGGCTTTTGGTTTAACCGTATTAACCATGGCGTTTGCCGTGGGACATATTTCCGGCGGTCATTTTAACCCGGCAGTGACGTTAGGTTTATGGGCGGGCGGCCGTTTCCCGGCGAAAGACGTGATTGGCTATATTGTGGCGCAGGTGGTTGGCGGTATTATCGCGGCGGGCGTTCTGTACGTGATTGCCAGCGGTAAAGCCGGCTTCGACGCGGCGGCCAGCGGCTTTGCCTCTAACGGCTTTGGCGAACACTCTCCGGGCGGCTACTCCATGCTGTCTGCCATCGTGATTGAAATCGTGCTTACCGCCGGCTTCCTGCTGGTGATCCACGGCGCAACGGACAAACACGCCCCGGCCGGTTTTGCACCGATTGCCATTGGTCTGGCGCTGACGCTTATCCACCTGATTTCTATTCCGGTCACCAACACCTCCGTTAACCCGGCACGCAGTACCGCCGTCGCCATCTTCCAGGGCGGCTGGGCGCTTGAGCAGCTGTGGCTGTTCTGGGTGATGCCAGTTATCGGCGGTATCCTGGGTGGCGTGCTGTATCGCACCCTGCTGGAAAAACGCGATTAATTAAGTGCGGCCTGTAATGTCGGGTGGCGCTAACACTTACCCGACCTACGTGAGATTGCACTTTGTAGGCCGGGTAAGCGTTAGCGCCACCCGGCTTTCTTTTGCCGCTTTACTGAACAGCCTTTATTGGGTAGTGTCACTGGCGCTTAACCGATACTAAAAAGGACCGGCTGTTCATGTTTTCAGGACTCCTCATCATTTTGCTGCCCTTGATCGTGGGCTATCTTATTCCGCTGCATCGTGAATCCGCATTAAGGCTCATTAATCGATTCCTGAGCTGGATTGTCTACGTTATTCTTTTCTTTATGGGGATTAGCCTGGCATTTCTGGACAACTTATCGGCGAATTTACTCTCCATCCTCCATTATTCTGTCGTCACCGTGGTGGTTATTTTGCTGTGCAATATTGCCGCGCTGCTGTGGCTGGAACGCACTATTCCATGGAAAAATCACCATCATCAGGAAAAACTCCCTTCACGAATTGCAATGGCGCTTGAATCATTAAAATTATGCGGCGTCGTGGTGCTCGGTTTTCTTCTTGGTCTGACCGGTTGGGCATTTTTACAGCACGCGACTGAGGCCAGTGAATATACGCTGATCTTCCTGCTGTTCCTGATCGGTATTCAGCTGCGAAATAATGGCATGACGCTGAAACAAATTGTCCTCAACCGTCGGGGAATGATGGTTGCGGTTATGGTTGTTGCCAGTTCAATGGTGGCGGGCGTCATCAACGCCTTTATTCTCGATCTTCCCCTGAAAACCGGCCTGGCGATGGCGTCCGGTTTTGGCTGGTATTCGCTCTCCGGTATTCTGCTGACCGAATCATTCGGACCGGTGATCGGCAGCGCCGCCTTCTTTAACGATCTGGCGCGAGAGCTGATTGCCATCATGCTGATCCCGAGCCTGGTTCGGCGCAGTCGTTCTACCGCGCTGGGCCTGTGCGGCGCAACGTCGATGGACTTTACCCTGCCGGTACTCCAGCGCTCCGGAGGGCTGGAGATGGTGCCCGCGGCTATCGTGCACGGCTTTATTTTAAGCCTGCTGGTTCCGGTCCTGATGGCCTTCTTCTCTGCCTGATACTTCTTTGGCGGTAGGTTTCCTGCCGCCAAAATTGCGCTAAATCAATCTCCCTCTATTTTGTAGCAGAAAGCCCTTTTCTCCGTTCTGGCACAGGCATAACCTTAAACATGTATATTAAATATAACTTTAACAGGTGTGATTATGTTTTGTGTGCAATGTGAACAAACCATCCGTACCCCGGCAGGCAATGGCTGCTCTTACGCACAGGGTATGTGCGGCAAAACCGCAGAAACATCTGACCTGCAGGATCTGCTGATTGCGGCCCTGCAAGGCCTTTCCGCATGGGCGTTCAAAGCCCGCGAATACGGCATTGTCGACCACTACGTCGACAGCTTCGCCCCGCGCGCGTTTTTCTCCACGCTGACCAACGTTAACTTCGACTCTCCGCGCATTGTCGGCTACGCCCGCGAAGCGATTGCCCTGCGTGAGGCGCTTAAAGCCCAGTGCCTGAAGGTGGACGCCAGCGCCCGCGTGGAAAACCCGATGTCAGAACTGCAGCTGGTCAGCGACGATTTGGGCGATCTCCAGCGTCAGGCGGCAGAATTCACCCCGAATAAAGACAAAGCGGCGATTGGCGAGAACATTCTCGGCCTGCGCCTGCTGTGCCTGTACGGCCTGAAAGGCGCTGCGGCGTATATGGAGCACGCGCACGTTCTGGGTCAGTACGACAATGAGATTTACGCCCAGTACCACAAAATCATGGCGTGGCTGGGCACCTGGCCCGCCGATATGAACGCGCTGCTGGAATGCTCAATGGAAATCGGCCAAATGAACTTCCACGTGATGAGCATTCTTGATGCCGGTGAAACCAGCACCTACGGCCACCCGACGCCGACGCAGGTCAACGTCAAGGCAACCGAAGGCAAGTGCATTCTGATTTCCGGTCACGACCTGAAAGATCTCTACAACCTGCTGAAGCAAACCGAAGGGACCGGAGTTAACGTTTATACCCACGGCGAAATGCTGCCGGCGCACGGCTACCCGGAGCTGCGTAAATTTAAGCATCTGATCGGTAACTACGGCAGCGGCTGGCAGAACCAGCAGGTGGAGTTCGCCCGCTTCCCTGGCCCTATCGTGATGACCTCTAACTGCATCATCGACCCGACCGTCGGCGCGTACGATGACCGCATCTGGACCCGCAGCATCGTTGGCTGGCCGGGCGTGAGCCATCTTGAAGGTGACGATTTCGGTCCGGTTATCGCCCAGGCGCAGCAGATGGCAGGCTTCCCGTACAGCGAGATCCCGCACCTTATTACCGTCGGCTTCGGTCGTGAAACCCTGCTGGGTGCCGCTGATTCGCTGATCGATCTCGTCAGCCGTGAAAAGCTGCGCCACATTTTCCTCGTCGGCGGCTGCGACGGCGCGCGCGGCGAGCGTAACTACTTCACCGATTTCGCCACCAGCGTGCCGGAAGACTGCCTGATCCTGACCCTGGCGTGCGGCAAATACCGTTTCAACAAGCTGGACTTTGGCGACATCGAAGGTCTGCCGCGCCTGATCGATGCGGGCCAGTGTAACGATGCTTACTCGGCCATCATTCTGGCGGTCACCCTGGCGGAGAAACTGGGCTGCGGCGTGAACGACCTGCCGCTGTCGCTGGTGCTGTCATGGTTCGAGCAGAAAGCGATTGTCATCCTCCTGACCCTGCTCTCGCTCGGCGTCACCAACATCGTGACCGGCCCGACCGCGCCTGGCTTCCTGACGCCGGACCTGCTGGCGGTGCTGAACGAGAAATTCGGCCTGCGTTCCGTGACCAACGTTGAAGATGATATGAAACAGCTGCTGAGCGCGTAAGGAGTTATTCATGACCATGCCAACCTCACAATGTCCGTGGCGAATGCAGGTTCATCACATCCATCAGGAGACGCCGGATGTGTGGACGCTGTCGCTGCTGTGCCATGACTACTATCCGTACCGTGCAGGCCAGTACGCGCTGGTCAGCGTTCGCAATTCGGCGGATACGCTGCGCGCCTACACGATCTCCTCCACGCCGGGCGTGAGCGAGTACATTACGCTCACCGTCCGCCGCATTGACGACGGCGCGGGCTCTCAGTGGCTGACGCGGGACGTCAAGCGCGGGGATTATATCTGGCTGTCCGACGCGCAGGGGGAATTCACCTGTGACGACAAAGCAGACGATAAATTCCTGCTGCTGGCGGCGGGCTGTGGCGTAACGCCAATTATGTCGATGCGCCGCTGGCTGGCGAAGAACCGCCCGCAGGCCAACGTGCAGGCGATCTTCAGCGTCCGTTCCCCGGAAGATGTGATTTTTGCCGGGGAGTGGCGTGATTATCCGGTGACGCTGGTGGCGGAGCACAACGCGACCCACGGCTTTGTGCCCGGTCGCCTGAGCCGCGAGCTGCTGCAAAGCGTGCCGGATATCGCGAACCGCACCGTGATGACCTGCGGCCCGGCGCCGTACATGGATATCGCGGAGAAAGAGGTGAAAGCGCTTGGCGTGACCCGCTTCTTCAAAGAGCAGTTCTTCACGCCGGTGGCGGAAGCGGCAACCAGCGGCATTACCTTCACCAAACTGCAGCCTACGCAGACCTTCTTTGGCCGCGTGGGGACCACGCTGCTGGAGGCGCTGGAAAGCAACCAGGTGCCGGTAGTGGCTGCCTGTCGTGCGGGCGTGTGCGGCTGCTGTAAGACGAAGGTGGTTTCCGGGGAGTACACCGTCACCAGCACCATGACGCTGTCCGACGCGGAAATTGCCGAGGGTTACGTGCTGGCATGCTCATGCCATCCACAGGGCGATCTGGTCCTCGCATAAACGGTAAGCGTTCGATCGTAGGCCCGGTAAGCGTCAGCGCCACCGGGCTTTTTGTCGGGTGACACTGCGTTTACCCGACCTACAACAACCTCACCGCCACGCGGGCGCTTTACCCAGCGCAAACCGCCCCGCCCCTAAAAACGCGACCGCCAGCGAGCCGATAAAGAAGTACACCAGGCTTTCAATCGCCCATGCGCCTACCTTATCGAGGGCAAGCGTTTCACCCATTCCCACCATCAGCCACGCCACAATCATCGTAAAGGCCAGCACCAGCGCGGCCGGACGCGTAAAGAGCCCGACAATAATCAGGATCGGCGCCACCACTTCGCCAACCAACACGCCGTAGGCGATAAATCCCGGCAGCCCTTTTTCCACCAGCATGCCGCTAATAAAGCCCACGCCGCCAAAAAGCTTGTGTAAACCGTGAAAAAGCATTAGCCCGCCGACGGCAAGTCGTAACAAGAGTTTGCCAAGATCGTCGCACGATAGCTTTTCATTAACAGCGATTAACAATGATTTAACCATTTGAAATACTTCCTGTTTTTACTGAGATATCACCAGATTATGCCGAATACTTGCGCGTGAAAAGCACCTTTTAATTGGGGGCATGCGACGGGCAATACGGAGACTTTCTTCTAAGCTTGTAAGCGATATCACAAAAAGGAGACGGACAACCATGAAACAAACCGTGGCTGCATATATAGCGAAAACGCTCGAACAGGCTGGCGTGAAACGTATCTGGGGCGTAACCGGCGATTCCCTGAACGGACTTAGCGACAGCCTCAACAAGATGAAGACCATCGAATGGATGCCCACGCGCCATGAAGAGGTTGCCGCCTTCGCCGCAGGCGCTGAAGCACAGATCACGGGGGAATTGGCCGTCTGCGCCGGATCGTGCGGTCCCGGCAACCTGCATCTGATCAACGGCCTCTTTGACTGTCACCGTAACCACGTGCCGGTGCTGGCAATTGCCGCCCATATCCCCTCTTCCGAAATCGGCAGCGGCTATTTTCAGGAGACGCATCCGCAGGAGCTGTTCCGTGAATGCAGCCACTATTGCGAGCTGGTTTCATCTCCGGAGCAGATCCCGCAGGTGCTGGCGATCGCCATGCGCAAAGCCGTGCTGAACCGCGGCGTTTCTGTGGTCGTTATCCCGGGCGATGTGGCCCTCAAGGCCGCGCCGGAAGGGGCCAGCACCCACTGGTATCACGCCCCGCAGCCGGTGGTGACGCCTGCGGAAGAGGAGCTGAAAAAGCTGGCTCAGCTGCTGCGTTACTCCAGCAATATCGCCCTGATGTGCGGCAGCGGCTGCGCGGGCGCGCACAAGGAGCTGCTTGAATTTGCGGGTAAGCTTAAGGCCCCCATTGTTCACGCCCTGCGCGGCAAAGAGCACGTCGAGTACGACAACCCCTTTGATGTGGGGATGACCGGTCTGATCGGTTTCTCCAGCGGCTTCCACACCATGATGAACGCCGACACGCTGATCCTGCTCGGCACCCAATTCCCGTATCGCGCGTTCTACCCGACGGATGCCAAAATCATTCAGATTGATATCAACCCGGCCAGCATCGGCGCGCACAGCAAGGTTGATATGGCGCTGGTGGGCGACATCAAATCCACGCTTGCCGCCCTGCTGCCGCTGCTTGAAGAAAAAACGGACCGCAAGTTCCTTGATAAGGCCCTGAGCGACTATCGCGACGCCCGCAAGGGGCTGGACGACCTCGCCAAACCGAGCGACAAAGCGATTCACCCGCAGTATCTGGCGCAGCAGATCAGTCATTTCGCGGACGACGACGCCATCTTCACCTGCGACGTGGGCACGCCAACCGTCTGGGCGGCACGCTATCTGAAGATGAACGGCAAGCGTCGCCTGCTCGGCTCGTTCAACCACGGCTCGATGGCCAACGCCATGCCGCAGGCGCTGGGCGCAAAAGCGACGGCCCCGGAGCGTCAGGTGGTGGCGATGTGCGGCGACGGCGGGTTCAGCATGCTGATGGGGGATTTCCTGTCGGTGGTGCAGATGAAGCTCCCGCTGAAAATCGTGGTCTTTAACAACAGCGTGCTGGGCTTCGTGGCGATGGAGATGAAGGCCGGAGGCTATCTCACGGACGGCACCGAGCTGCACGACACCAATTTCGCACGCATCGCCGAGGCCTGCGGCATCACCGGCATTCGCGTGGAGAAAGCCTCAGAGGTGGACGAAGCCCTGCAGCGCGCATTTTCCATCGACGGTCCGGTGCTGGTGGATGTCGTCGTCGCCAAAGAAGAGCTGGCGATCCCGCCGCAGATCAAGCTGGAACAGGCCAAAGGCTTTAGCCTGTATATGCTGCGCGCCATCATCAGCGGGCGCGGCGACGAGGTGATCGAACTGGCAAAAACCAACTGGCTCAGGTAAAACATTTCGCATGACCTCTTAAAATAAAGGGATGTGAAATGATTGATTTACGCAGTGATACCGTAACCCGCCCGAGCCGCGCCATGCTCGAAGAGATGATGGCCGCCCCGGTCGGGGATGACGTCTACGGCGATGACCCAACGGTTAACGAACTGCAGCGTTACGCGGCAGAGCTGAGCGGCAAGGAAGCGGCCCTGTTTCTGCCAACCGGCACGCAGGCTAACCTAGTGGCGCTGCTCAGCCACTGCGAGCGCGGGGAAGAGTATATCGTCGGCCAGGGCGCGCATAACTATCTCTACGAAGCCGGCGGCGCGGCGGTGCTCGGCAGCATTCAGCCGCAGCCGATTGACGCCGCGCCGGACGGCTCCCTGCCGCTCGATAAAGTCGCGGCGAAAATCAAAGCTGACGATATTCACTTCGCCCGCACCCGACTGCTCAGCCTCGAAAACACCCACAACGGCAAAGTGCTGCCGCGCGAATACCTGAAAGCAGCGTGGGAATTCACCCGCGAGCGCCGGCTCGGCCTGCACGTTGACGGCGCGCGTATCTTTAACGCCGTCGTGGAGTATGGCTGCGAGCTGAAAGAGATTGCGCAATACTGCGACTCGTTCACCATCTGCCTCTCAAAAGGGCTGGGCACGCCGGTGGGCTCTCTGCTTGTGGGCGACGCGGACTACATCAAGCGCGCCAACCGCTGGCGTAAAATGACCGGCGGCGGCATGCGTCAGGCGGGTATTCTGGCGGCTGCCGGGCTGTATGCCCTGAAAAATAACGTGGCGCGCCTGAAGGACGATCACGACAACGCCGCGTGGATGGCGGCGCAGCTGCGCGAGATTGGCGCCGACGTGATGCGCCACGACACCAACATGCTGTTCGTACGCGTGGGCGATGACCGCGCCGCCGCGCTGGGTGAGTTTATGAAATCACGTGGCGTGCTGATCAACGCCTCACCCGTCGTGCGCCTGGTCATGCATCTCGACGTGAGCCGCGAACAGCTGGCGGACGTGGTGAAACACTGGCAGGCGTTTTTACAGCGATAAGGAGCATCACGTGCCGCAACGAATTCTGGTGCTCGGCGCCAGCGGGTACATCGGTCAGCATCTCACCGCGGCGTTAAGCCAGCAGGGCCACCAGGTGCTGGCAGCGGCACGCAACACCGAACGCCTGCAAAAGCTCAGTTTGCCTGGCGTTACCTGCCACAGCGTTGACCTCAACTGGCCGAAGGAACTTCCCGCCCTGCTGGAAGGGGTCGACACGCTTTATTACCTGGTGCACAGCATGGGCGAAGGCGGGGATTTTATCGCCCACGAGCGGCAGGCGGCGATGAACGTCCGCGATGCCCTGCTGCAAACCCCGGTGAAGCAGGTCATTTTTTTAAGCTCGCTCCAGGCGCCCGAACACGAGCAGTCCGATCACCTGCGCGCCCGCCAGCTGACGGCTGACACCCTGCGCGGGGCGAATATCCCCGTCACCGAACTGCGCGCCGGGATCATCGTCGGCGCAGGCTCCGCCGCCTTCGAAGTGATGCGCGATATGGTCTACAACCTGCCCGTACTCACGCCGCCGCGCTGGGTACGCTCGCGCACCACGCCGATTGCGCTGGAGAATTTACTGCATTATCTGGTGGCCCTGCTGTATCACCCGGCGGAGCATCACCGCGTGCTCGAGGCGGCAGGCCCTGAAGTGCTGAGCTATCAGGAGCAGTTCGAACATTTCATGCGCGTCAGCGGCCGCCGCCGCTGGCTGATCCCCATTCCCTTCCCGACCCGCTGGATTTCGGTGTGGTTTTTGAACGTGATCACCTCCGTGCCGCCGACGACCGCCAAAGCGCTGATCCAGGGGCTCAAACATGATTTACTGGCGGACGATCGCGAACTGCGGGCACTCATTCCCCAGGATCTGATCCGCTTTGATGATGCCGTGCGCAATACGCTGAAAGAGGAAGAGCAGCTGGTGAACTCCAGCGACTGGGGTTACGACGCTCAGGCGTTTGCCCGCTGGCGGCCGGAGTACGGCTATTACCCGAAACAGGCGGGCTGCACGGTGAAAACCCACGCCAGCCTGGCCGCGCTGTGGGAGGTGGTGAACCAGATTGGCGGCAAAGACGGTTATTTCTTCGGTAATATCCTGTGGCAAACGCGCGGAGCAATGGATCTGCTGGTGGGGCACAGGCTGGCAAAAGGCCGTCCGGCACGCCCGTATCTTGAGGTGGGCGACGCGGTCGACAGCTGGAAGGTCATCATCGTCGAGCCGGAAAAACAGCTGGCGCTGCTGTTCGGTATGAAAGCCCCGGGGCTGGGCCGACTCTGCTTTACCCTGAAAGACAAAGGCGATTGTCGTGAACTGGACGTCCGCGCCTGGTGGCATCCGCACGGAATGCCGGGTCTGTTCTACTGGCTGTTGATGATCCCCGCCCACCTGTTTATCTTCCGCGGGATGGCAAAGCGGATTGCGCAACGGGCAGAACAAAAGACGGAAAAGATCTAAATAAAACTCTCTTTCTTTCACCTTTCCCATTGCATAGCGCCGTAATTCACGAAAGAATGCGCACGAAATTCTTTTCAACACAGTGGATTGATATGAAGGTACTGGTTACCGGGGCGACCAGCGGCTTAGGCCGAAATGCGGTCGAATTTCTGCGCAACAAGGGCATTAGCGTCAGGGCTACCGGTCGCAACGAAGCGATGGGAAAACTGCTGCAAAAAATGGGCGCGGAGTTCGTCCATGCTGACCTGACGGAGCTGGTCTCCTCTCAGGCGAAAGTGATGCTCGCCGGTATCGACACGCTGTGGCACTGCTCCAGCTTCACCTCCCCGTGGGGTACCCAGGAAGCCTTCGATCTCGCCAACGTGCGGGCAACCCGCCGTCTGGGCGAATGGGCCGTTGCCTGGGGCGTGCGTAACTTTATTCATATCTCGTCACCTTCACTCTATTTCGACTATCACCACCATCGTGACGTGCAGGAAGATTTCCGTCCCGCTCGCTTTGCCTGCGAGTTTGCCCGCAGCAAGGCGGCCAGCGAAGAGGTGATTGACCTGCTGGCACAGTCGAACCCGCACACCCGTTTTACGGTCTTACGTCCGCAGAGCCTGTTCGGGCCGCACGACAAAGTGTTTATTCCGCGCCTGGCGCAGATGATGCACCACTACGGCAGCGTGCTGCTGCCGCGCGGCGGCGATGCGCTGGTGGATATGACCTATTACGAAAACGCCGTTCACGCCATGTGGCTGGCAAGCCAGCCGGACTGCGATAAGCTGATCTCCGGTCGCGCCTACAACATCACGAACGGCGAACCCTGCACGCTGCGCAGCATTGTGCAGCGTTTAATTGACGAGCTGCAGATCGACTGCCGCATCCGTTCAGTCCCTTACCCAATGCTGGATATGATTGCCCGCAGCATGGAGCGTTTTGGCAGTAAATCGGCCAAAGAGCCTGCGCTGACGCATTACGGCGTATCGAAGCTTAACTTTGATTTCACGCTGGATATTTCGCGGGCGGAGAACGAGCTTGGGTACAAACCGATCGTAACGCTGGATGAAGGGATTACGCTTACGGCGGCGTGGCTGCGGGATCATGGGAAGTTGCACCGATAGCCTTAATTCACGGAGAGGGATATCCGAAGGATTACCCCTGCCCGTATTTCTCTAAAAGCGCTTCTGCAATAGCCATCGTTTCCACATCAGCTACGCCGTTCCACAGCTGCGGCCTGAAGTGCATCTGGAACACCATGATGATGCGCTTCTGCTGGGCAGGCGTGCTGTTGTCGGGCACCTCATAACCATAGCGTGCGAGTAAATCCAGCAGCGCTGCGGTGTCTACCGGCTGATAAGGCGGTCGCCCGTTTATATAGAACGCAACGCGCCCGGCATCGGGCCATGCACCAATCCCCTGCTGCGCCAGCTCACGCCACGGGAACAGCGGGCCGGGATCGTCTTTACGCTGCGGAGCGATGTCCGAATGGGCCACCACATTTTCAGGTCTGATGTTGTAGCGGGCAATAATGTCTTTGGCGAGCGGAACCAGCGCCGCAATTTGCGCAGGCTCAAACGGCGTAAAATGCTTAACGCCCGACGTTTTTTGCCAGCCGCGGTTCTCCAGCTCAATGCCGACAGACGTATCGTTAATCCGGTTGGTGCCGCGCCAGAAGCTGATGCCCGCATGCCAGGCCAGTTCGCTTTCGGGTACCAGCTGCCAGATGCGCGGCTTACCGTCCGGTGCCGGGGGTTTAGCCGGGATCAAATAGTGAGAGCTGACGTTCTTATCCGTCAGCGTGGCCAGCGAGCTGTCAAAGTCATCTGCGGTGTAGTGGATCACCAGCACCTTTATACGCGGGTAAGCCGCCTGCGCCTGATGGCGCGTGTCCAGCTCGTAGGCGCCTTTATCGATGATCCCTTTTTCTGTGGCACACCCTGCAAGCAGCAGCGCCAGCAGGAGCGAGGCAAGCGAACGCCTCATCGGAGGGTTTTCACCGCCGTACCGCTTACGCTCACCATCAGCATGCTGGCATCTTTTCCGACCGTTTCGTAGTCGATATCAATCCCCACGACCGCATCAGCGCCGAGGGCTTCCGCCTGCTCGCCAAGCTCTTTAAAGGCGATTTCACGCGCTTTGCGCAGCTCTTTTTCGTATGCGCCCGAGCGGCCGCCAACGATATCGCGGATACCGGCAAAAAAGTCGCGGAAGATATTGGCGCCGAGAATCGCTTCGCCGGTAACCACACCGCAATACTCGGTTATTGTCTGCCCTTCCAGGGTTGGCGTTGTTGAAAACTGCATGGTTTCTCTCCTTCTTTAGCGTTCAATGCCTTAGGCACAGCATTATCGGTTCGTTACGCTATGATTGAAAGGATAGTTAATAAATAAGGAAATCAACATGCGCTATTCTGCTTTAACACTTTTGGTGCCCTGCGCGCTGGTGCTCAGCGCCTGTACCACCACGGTCACGCCAGCCTTTAAGGATATCGGTACCCGCAGCGGCCCCTGCATTGAGGGCGGCCCGGACGCCGTGGCACAGCAGTTCTATGATTATCGCATTCAGCACCGCAGTAACGATCTCACCGGCCTGCGCCCGTATCTGAGCGACGGTCTGGCAAAACTGCTTAACGACGCCACCCGCGACCCTCAGCACAACACATTGCTGAAATCCGATCCGTTCTCCAGTCGCACCACGCTGCCGGACAGCGCCGAAGTAGCCAGCGCGTCAACCATCCCAAATACCGATGCCCGTAATATTCCGCTGCGCGTGAAGCTGACGCAGGGAACCCAAACCTGGCAGGATGAAGTGCTGATGATCCGTGAAGGACAGTGCTGGGCGGTAGACGACGTGCGCTACGTTGGCGGCAGCGTTCATGCCCCGGCAGGCACGCTGCGCCAGTCGATTGAGAATCGCTAAACCCGCCGATACAACCCGGTAACCCCCGTAAAATGTGCGGCATTTCATGCGGAATGCCGACATTTATACTCGCCGACCTTACCGTTCGCTATTTTGTGCTATGTTTAAGAGGAAACACGGGTTATATTTAACTTTTAACGCATAAATATTGCATAACTATTCTGTCAACGGTACTATCTGCGGCCTCAATTGCTATAGATTGCCTGGATGAGTAAAGACTGCCCCGATGAGTATTAAACTAAACGGCATTAACTGCTTCTACGGCGCACACCAGGCGCTGTTTGACATCACGCTGAACTGCCCGGAAGGCGAAACGCTGGTTTTGCTTGGCCCAAGCGGTGCAGGCAAAAGCTCCCTTCTGCGTGTCCTTAATCTGCTTGAAATGCCCCGTTCAGGTACGCTGGCAATTGCCGGTAACCATTTTGACTTCGCGAAAACGCCGTCTGATAAAGCGATTCGCGAACTGCGTCAAAACGTCGGCATGGTCTTCCAGCAATACAATCTCTGGCCGCATCTGACCGTCCTGCAAAACCTGATTGAAGCGCCGTGCCGCGTGCTGGGGTTAAGCAAGGATCAGGCGATCGCGCGCGCTGAAAAGCTGCTGGATCGTCTGCGCCTTAAGCCTTACAGCGACCGCTATCCGCTGCACCTTTCCGGTGGCCAGCAGCAGCGCGTAGCCATTGCCCGCGCGCTGATGATGGAGCCTGCGGTACTGCTGTTTGATGAACCGACCGCGGCGCTGGACCCGGAAATCACCGCCCAGATCGTCAGCATCATTCGCGAACTGGCGGAAACCAATATTACTCAGGTTATCGTCACCCACGAAGTGGAAGTGGCGCGTAAAACCGCCAGCCGTGTGGTCTACATGGAAAACGGGTATATCGTTGAGCAAGGTGATGCGAGCTGCTTCGCGAACCCGCAAACCGATGCCTTCAAAAACTATTTATCTCATTGATTGTGTCAGGGGAAATATAATGAAAAAAGTATTACTTGCCGTGCTGCTTGCTGGCGTTACCCTTTCCGCTACCGCAGCTCAGACCATTCGTTTCGCCACGGAAGCCTCTTACCCTCCGTTTGAGTCCATCGATGCGAACAACAAAATTGTTGGCTTCGACGTGGACCTGGCTAACGCCCTGTGTAAAGAGATCGACGCGACCTGTACCTTCAGCAACCAGGCGTTCGACAGCCTGATCCCAAGCCTGAAGTTCCGCCGTATCGACGCCGTGATGGCCGGTATGGACATCACCCCGGAGCGTGAAAAGCAGGTTCTGTTCTCTACGCCTTACTACGACAACTCCGCCCTGTTCATTGGTCAGAAAGGTAAATTCACCTCTGTCGATCAGCTGAAAGGCAAAAAAGTTGGCGTGCAGAACGGCACCACGCACCAGAAATTCATCATGGATAAACATCCGGAAATCACCACCGTTCCGTATGACAGCTACCAGAACGCGAAGCTGGATCTGCAAAATGGCCGTATCGACGGCGTATTTGGTGATACCGCGGTCGTAACCGAGTGGCTGAAAGCCAACGATAAACTGGCGCCAGTGGGCGACAAAGTGACCGATAAGGATTACTTCGGTACCGGTCTGGGGATTGCCGTTCGTCAGGGCAACACTGAGCTGCAGCAGAAATTCAACGCTGCGCTGGAAAAAGTGAAGAAAGACGGCACCTACGAAACCATCTACAAAAAATGGTTCCAGAAGTAATTCCTGATGAATGAAATTTTTCCTTTAGCAAGCGCCGCCGGGATGACCGTCGGCCTTGCCGTTTGCGCACTGATTATCGGCCTCGTGCTGGCGATGTTCTTTGCGGTGTGGGAATCCGCGAAATGGTTCCCCGTCGCCTGGACAGGCTCCGCGCTGGTCACCGTGCTGCGTGGGCTTCCGGAAATTCTGGTGGTCCTGTTTATCTATTTCGGCTCCTCACAGCTGCTGCTGACGCTGTCGGACGGTTTTACGATCAATCTTGGCTTTGCGCAGATCCCGGTGCAGATGCAGATTGAAAACTTCGACGTCAGCCCGTTCCTGTGCGGCGTGATTGCCCTCTCCCTGCTCTATTCCGCGTACGCGTCGCAAACCCTGCGCGGTGCGCTGAAAGCCGTGCCGCAGGGTCAATGGGAGTCGGGTCAGGCGTTAGGTCTGTCGAAGTCAGCCATCTTCTTCCGTCTGGTCATGCCGCAGATGTGGCGCCATGCCCTGCCGGGCCTCGGCAACCAGTGGCTGGTGCTGCTGAAAGATACCGCGCTGGTGAGCCTGATCAGCGTTAACGATTTGATGCTGCAAACTAAAAGCATCGCCACCCGTACCCAGGAGCCTTTTACCTGGTACATTGTGGCGGCGGCTATCTACCTGGTGATCACGTTGCTCAGTCAGTACATCCTCAAGCGTATTGACCTGCGTGCGACGCGCTTTGAACGGAGACCAGGCTGATGCTTGAATATTTCCCCGAGCTGATGAAAGGGCTGCACACCAGCCTGACGCTGACCGTGGCGTCCATTATCGTGGCGCTGATCCTGGCCCTTATCTTCACCATCATCCTGACGCTGAAAACGCCGGTGCTGGTGTGGATTGTGCGCGGCTACATCACCCTGTTTACCGGTACGCCGCTGCTGGTGCAGATCTTCCTGATTTACTACGGCCCGGGCCAGTTCCCGTCGCTGCAGGAGTATCCGGTTATCTGGCATCTGCTTTCTGAACCGTGGCTGTGTGCCCTGATTGCCCTTTCGCTGAACAGTGCGGCCTATACCACCCAGCTGTTCTACGGGGCGATCCGCGCCATTCCGGAAGGACAATGGCAGTCCTGCGGAGCGCTGGGCATGAGCAAGAAGGACACGCTGGCGATCCTGCTGCCGTACGCCTTTAAGCGCGCGCTCTCCTCTTACTCCAACGAAGTGGTGCTGGTGTTCAAGAGTACTTCTCTGGCCTACACCATCACCCTGATGGAGGTGATGGGTCACGGACAGCTGCTGTACGGGCGCACCTATGACGTGATGGTGTTCGGTGCGGCAGGCGTGGTCTATCTGGTGGTTAACGGCCTGTTGACGCTGATGATGCGCCTGATCGAGCGTAAAGCGCTGGCGTTTGAGCGCAGATCGTAGGCCGGGTAAGCGCAGCGCCACACGGCAAGAAGTGCATAAATGTGATTAATCAATGCGGGTAACTTTCTGGTTATCCGCTTTTTTTTGCCATAAAAATAATATTTAATCATTTTTATTGCATATAAATTCATTAAATGGCATTGTACATCCATGCCGCAGACACGGCGCATAAATAAGACAGACGGGAGCATTACAATGAAAAAGTTAGTTCTGGCCGCATTACTCGCCACCTTCGCCGCTGGCGCATCCGCAGCTGATAAAATCAATTTTGGCGTGTCCGCCACCTATCCGCCGTTTGAATCGCTGGATGCCAGCAACCAGATCGTGGGCTTCGACATTGACCTGGCGAAAGCGCTGTGCAAACAAATGCAGGCCGACTGCACCTTTACCAACCATGCCTTCGACAGCCTGATCCCGTCGCTGAAATTCAAAAAATACGACGCGGTGATCTCCGGGATGGACATCACGCCTGAGCGCAGCAAGCAGGTTGCGTTTACCGACCCGTACTACGCCAACTCGGCGGTCGTGATTGCGAAGAAAGGCGCCTATACCTCTTTCGATCAGCTGAAAGGCAAACGCATCGGGATGGAAAACGGCACCACGCACCAGAAATACCTCCAGGACAAACATCCTGAAGTGAAAACCGTGGCTTATGACAGCTACCAGAACGCGATTATCGACCTGAAAAATGGCCGTATCGACGGCGTGTTCGGCGATACCGCCGTGGTGAACGAATGGCTGAAAACCAATCCGCAGCTGGGCACCGCAACCGAGAAAGTGACCGATCCGCAGTACTTCGGCACGGGTCTGGGCATCGCGGTACGTCCGGATAACAAGGCCCTGCTGGAAAAACTGAACGGCGCGCTGAAAGCGATTAAAGCTGACGGTACGTACCAGAAAATCAGCGAGCAGTGGTTCCCGCAGTAAGATTTTTTTGCCGGGTGGCCCGGCCTACGGGGGTGGTAGTCTGTAGGCCGGGTAAGGCGAAGCCGCCACCCGGCACTCTCTCACAGTGGCACAAAGAACCTGAACCGCGCCCCGCTCACCGACTCCATCAGCCTGATCCCACCGCCGTGCAGCTCCAGCATACGTTTCACGATTAACAGCCCCAGCCCGCCGCGATTCTCCCGCGATGCCTGGGTGTTCAACGCCGATGGCCGCTGGAACAGATCGTCGCGCAGCGAGGCATCCACGCCCGTTCCGCTGTCAGCCACTTCGACCTGAAGCCGTTCATTCTCCTGCCAGACCGCCAGACGAATTTCCCCGCCAGATGGCGTATGGCGCATCGCGTTATCGAGCAGGTTGGTCACCACGCGTTCGATCATTGACACGTCGGCGTTAATCAGCGGCAGCGGTCCCGGCACGTCAATATGCAGATTCACTTCGCGCGTGCGGGCGGTGAGCTCAAACTTCTGCGCCACGTCGGAAATCAACTCCCCCATCGCGAAACGCTCGCGCTGCGGCTTAATGCCGCCGTGCTCAAGGCGCGCCAGCTCGAACAGCTGCTGCGATAGATGACGGACTTTTTGCCCCTGACGCAGCGCGGTGGCGAGATACTGCTGGTGCTCCTGCGGCGTCAGCGTGGCGGATTTTAGCGATAGGGTTTCCAGATAGCCCAGCAGCGAGGTCAGCGGCGTACGGAGATCGTGCGAAATGTTGGCGATAAACTCCCGGCGCTGGCGGTCGCTGTCGGCCAGCTGGTCCCACTGGCGGGTGATTTTGCGTGCCAACTCGATAAAGCTGTTGCGCAGGATCGCCACTTCATCCCTGGCCGCCGCGTCCGACGGCTGTGCCGCCAGCTGTCTGATAGCGCTGATGCTGTCCTGCTCCAGCCCGGCGACCTCCACCGTCAGCTGTTTTACCGGGCGCGTGACCCAGTACCAGACCAGTAAACCTGCCAGCAGGCCAAACAGCGCGACCCACAGCAATGACCACAGTACCGTGCTCCACAGCGCCTTATGCCAGGCCATTTCAGCCAGGGCGTTTGACTCTTCGCCCTGCAAAATAATGTACAGATAGCCTTTTAGCTCGCCGTCCTGCCGCAGCGGCGTGGCGCTAAAGACCTTTTTATTTTGACTGCGAGGATCGTCGCCCAGGACCGGTATGGCGGTACCGCTCAGGAAGGTCTGAACCGGGGCCAGATCGATTTTTTGTCGCTGAATGTGGCCCGGCGGTGCGGCATCCGCCAGGATATCGCCGTCCGGGGAGACAACGTACAGCTCAACGCTCGGATTAAAGGTCATCAGCCGATCGAACAGCGGCTTGAGCGCCGTTCGGTCGACCCTGCCCTGCGCGTCCAGAATCGGTTCACGCTGAACGATCTGCTGCGCCAGCCCGCCCGACAGCCGCTGCACCATCGCGTTGCCGTACTGCGTACTGGTGTAGAGTTGTACCGCACAGGCGACGGTGGCGCAGAGCATCATCAGCAGGATAAACAGCAGCGTCAGTCGCTGGCCCAGGCTAAAGCGGCGCATCATGATTTGGCTCCGAAAATTTATAGCCCTTGCCCCAGACGGTGCGAATAATCTCCGGCTCGGCGGCGTCCTTCTCAATCTTGATGCGCAGGCGGTTGATATGGGTGTTAACGGTGTGCTCATAGCCTTCGTGCTGATAGCCCCAGACCTGCTCCAGCAGCGCCAGACGGGAAAAGACCTCGCCGGGATGACGGGCAAAGAAGTACAGCAGCTCGAATTCACGCGGGGTGAGATCCACCACCTGACCGTGAAGCAGCACGCTGCGCGCCAGCGGATCGATGGTCAGACCGTGGGCCTGAATTTGACCGTCGGTTTGCGCCTGCCCCATCGCCTGCTGGCGGCGGAACAGCGCTTTGATGCGCGCAATGAGTTCCTGCACCGAGAACGGCTTAGCCAGATAATCATCGGCGCCGGTTTCCAGCCCGGTAATGCGGTCGGTCTCGCTGCTGCGGGCGCTGATGATGATCACCGGCAGGTAGCGCGTCATCTGACGGATGCGGCGGCAAATCTCCAGACCGTCAACGCTGGGCAGCATCAGGTCGAGGATCACCGCATCCCACGGCTGTTTTTCAAGACGCAGTAAGGCCTTGCCCCCGTCGGGCTCGTGGGTAATGGCGTAGCCTTCGTCTTCTAAATTGAGTCGCAGAAGCGCCGCGATATCGTGGTCGTCTTCCACCAGCAGGATCTGCTTCATGGGTAAGCCTTTATTCATCTCTTATGACGTAAGCTTACCTGATTTCGAGCGGGGGAAGAGTTCACATTTTGTTTAAGATTTCACGAGCAACGTCAGCACTTCATAATGCGCGGTATGCGGGAACATATCGAAAAGCTGAACGCGTTCAATGCGGTAGCCCGGCAGGCTGGCGATGTCTTTCGCCATGGTCTGGGCGTTACAGCTGGAATAGACGATGTACTCGGGTGCCATCTGGCTCAGGTAGTCGCACAGCGCCTTGCCGATGCCGCGGCGCGGCGGGTTGACCAGCACCAGCTCCGGCACGTTGCCCTGGCCGGTCGCAAACTGCGTGGAATCCAGCGCCTGGAAGTGCAGATTCGTTAACCCCAGCCCGGCGGCGGACTGTTTCGCGCAGGCAATCGCTTCGGCAGAGATCTCAATGCCGGTGAGCTGCATCTCTGGCGTGGCGCAGTGCAGACCAAAGCCGCCCACGCCGCAGAAGAGATCCCACATATGATGGACGTTTAACGCACGAACCCAGTCGCGGGCGGTGGCGTACAGGCTGCTTGCCACGGTCGGGTTGGTCTGGAAGAAGCTTTGCGGGCGGATCCACAGCGGCACGCCGTTGAAGCTTTCGGCCAGCGCGTGCTGGTCGGTGAAGAAAATCTCTTTCTCCCCTTCCATGATCGCCATATGCACCGGCTGAATATTTGCGGTAATGACCTTCAGCTGCGGCAGCTGTTCCTGCAGCCACGGCAGCGCCGCGCGCAGCTGCTCCAGCTTGGCTTCCGAGCGCAGCACGAAGCGCAGCATCATGCCGCCGTCGAGTTGGCTTTCCGTCAGCAGAAGGTATTTCAGCTCGCCGCGCCTGCGGGCGACGCTGTAAGGCGTTAATCCTGCACGCGCGATAAACGGTTTCAGCGCGGCAAAGACGGGTTCGAACGAGGCGGGATACAGCGGGCAGCCGGTCAGGTCTTCCGGTGTGCCGTCGCGGTGCAGCATTCCCAGCAGCGGTTTTTCAACGCTGCCGCTAACCACCATTTTGGCTTTATTACGAAAGCCCTGCTCCGGGCCGCTGACGGGTGCGCACCACTCGCCCACCGCGTGTGCTGCCAGCAGCTGTTGCAGGTCGGCCATTTTGGCGGTGAGTTGTTGAGAGACCGGCTGTTCTATCCACTGACAGGAGCGGCAGCGTCCGGCGTCATAGAGTGCGCACTGCATATGAAAACCTTAAGAATCACGAGGGCTGCGATTATACACATTATTGCAGGCGGAAGAACCGCCGGCTTGAGGCCGGAACGAAGAGTAGACAGAGCACCAGCATATCCGGCAATTTTTGCATAAACAGCGCGCGCAGGATCTCGCGCTTGGATTCCCCGGCAATGCTGAACAGCTCCGGGTAGCCGTATCCCAGCGAGGCGGCCCACAGATAGCTGGCGCCGGTAATTTGCGTCAGCAGATAGACCCAGCGCGCCCAGTTGCGCCCTTTGACCAGCGAAAACGCGCAGTAGATCTCGATAAACACCAGCACCAGGCTGCTCAAAAAGACCAGCGTCAGATTCCACGTCTGCACGCTGCGGTGAATGAATTCACCGATGCCGCGCACGCCCAGGGTGTTCAGAATCATCAGCACGTCCAGGCAGCGGATCATAATAATGGCGAGCGCCGCCACCTGAACCAGTGCAGGTACGTTAGGACGCGCGTGCGTAGTACGTGATTTTTTTAATAATCCCAATGTTTTACTTCCCTGAAAAACAGTGCCGCGTCATGCGCGGCACTTCACTGGAAATTTTAAATCCTTCAGCCGCGTCTTGCACGCTGGATATCGCGCACGCGCTGTTTTTCCGCGCGCGCCATCAAATACCAGGCGATAAATCCGACAATTCCGACCACGCCGAGGATGATAGAGGCCAGGGCGTTGATCTCCGGGTTGACCCCCATGCGCACGCTGGAGAAGACCAGCATCGGCAGCGTCGTCGCGCCCGGTCCGGAGACAAAGCTGGCGATAACCAGATCGTCCAGCGACAGCGTAAACGCCAGCAGCCAGCCGGAGATCACCGCCGGCATAATCATCGGCAGGGTAATGATGAAAAAGACCTTCAGCGGCGTCGCGCCAAGATCCATCGCCGCCTCTTCAATGGAGCGATCCAGCTCGCGCATGCGCGAGGAGATCACAACCGCCACGTAGGCCGTACAGAAGGTGACGTGCGCCAGCCAGATGGTGAGCATGCCGCGATCCGCCGGCCAGCCGATGGCGTGCGCCAGGGCCACGAACAGCAGCAGCAGCGCGAGACCGGTGATCACGTCCGGCATGACCAGCGGCGCGGTGATCATAAAGGCGAACCCGTTTGAGCCGCGAAAACGCCCGAAGCGCACCATCACCAGCGCGGCGATCGTGCCCAGCACCGACGCCATTGTCGCCGCAAGGGCAGCAATGGTCAGGCTCAGCCCCACCGCGCTCATCATCGCATCGTCGTGGAACAGCTCGCTGTACCAGCGCGTCGACCAGCCCGCCCAGACCGTCACCAGCTTGGAGCTGTTGAAGGAGTAGATCACCAGCATCAGCATCGGCGCATACAGGAAGGTAAAGCCGATAACGAGAATCGCAATTCGCCACGGAGAGCGCACTACCGGTAAATTGTTCATCCGTGATCTCCCATCTGTTTCTGCTGATGCTTGTGGAACCACATGATCGGCACGATCAGCAGCAGGAGCATGACAATCGCTACCGCCGAGGCCACCGGCCAGTCGCGGTTATTGAAGAACTCCTGCCACAGCACGCGGCCAATCATGATGCTGTCCGGGCCTCCGAGCAGTTCCGGGATCACAAACTCCCCCACTGCCGGGATAAAGACCAGCATTGACCCGGCGATAATGCCGCCTTTGGTCAGCGGGACAATCACGCTGAAGAAGGTTTTTAACGGACGGGCGCCAAGATCGAGCGACGCTTCCACCAGCGAGTAATCAATGCGCGTCAGGGCCGTGTAGATCGGCAGAACCATAAACGGCAGATAGGCGTACACAATGCCGATATAGACCGCGAGGTTGGTGTGCAGGATCGTCAGCGGCTGATCGATAACCCCGAGCCACATGAGAAAGTTATTCAGCACGCCGTTGTTTTTCAGGATCCCCATCCAGGCGTAAACGCGGATCAGGAACGAGGTCCACGACGGCAGGATCACCAGCAGCAGCAGGATGTTACGCGTCGACGGCTTGCTGTGCGCCACCGCCCACGCCAGCGGGTAGCCCATCACCAGACAGCAGAGCGTCGAAATCGCCGCCACCTGCAGCGACTGCAGATACGCTTCGAAATAGAGCGGATCGTCGGTGAGCTGCAGGAAGTTGCCGAGATTAAGCGTCAGCGTCAGCTGCCCGTCGGCCCAGTCCAGCAGGTTGGTATAGGGCGGGATCGCCCGCGCCATTTCCGCCAGGCTTATCTTGAAAACAATCAGAAACGGCAGCAGGAACAGCAGGATCAGCCACACGTACGGCATGGCGATCACCAGCTTGCGGCCGTGGTTCATCTGCAAGCGCGTCAGCCACTGGGCAAAACCGCCCGGCTTTTCTGCGCGAGCTGGAGGTTCAAGTGCACTCATTTGCCGCTCCTTATACCGTCAGTACGACGCAACTGTCAGCATCCCAGCACAGGCGCACTTCGTCACCCCATGTTGGCTGCCCCTTGCGGTAGCGATGTTCGTTCTGTAGCTGCGCGCTGAGCATCTGCCCGCTTTTCAGCCGCACGTGGTAGATAGACAGGTCGCCCAGATAGGCAATGTGCACCACTTCGCCCACGGCAAAGTTATAGCCATCGGCAGGCGGATCCTCACAGAGCATGATCTTCTCCGGACGCAGCGCGACATAGACCGGCACGTTATCCACCACGGAGTTATCCGGATCGACCTTAAGCGGATGCTGCAGCCCCGGCGATTCGATGACCAGGCCATCCTCCTGACGATCTTTCAGCAGCCCTTCGAAGACGTTGACCGAGCCGATAAACTCCGCGCTGTAGCGGGTGGTCGGGTGCTCATAAATCTCTTCCGGCTCGCCAATCTGCACGAACTTCCCGCGGTTCATGATCGCGATGCGTCCGGCCATGGTCATCGCTTCTTCCTGGTCGTGGGTCACCATCACGCAGGTCACCCCCACGCGCTCGAGGATATCCACCACTTCGAGCTGCATACGGTCGCGCAGTTTTTTATCCAGCGCGCCCATCGGCTCATCGAGCAACAATAATTTCGGGCGTTTTGCCAGACTGCGGGCCAGGGCCACGCGCTGGCGCTGGCCGCCGGAGAGCTGGTGCGGCTTACGCTTCGCGAACTCCTGCATGTGCACCAGGCTCAGCATCTCGGCCACGCGCGCGGTAATTTCGGCCTTCGGCAGCTTGTCCTGCTTCAGGCCAAAGGCGATGTTCTGCTCCACCGTCATGTGCGGGAACAGCGCGTAGGACTGGAACATCATGTTAATCGGGCGCTGATACGGCGGCACGCTGGAGAGATCCACGCCATCAAGCATGATTTGCCCGGCGGTGGGCTGTTCAAAACCGGCCAGCATACGCAGCAGGGTCGATTTTCCGCAGCCAGAAGCCCCCAGAAGGGCAAAAATCTCGCCTTTATAGATAGTCAGGCTGACGTCATCCACGGCATGCTGGCCATCGAAAGATTTGGTGAGGTTACGAATTTCAAGAAGCGGGGTCAGCGCTTTACGGACTTTCGCCTGCGGGCGGGGGATCGCGTCATTCACGGGGTGTTCTCCGGCATAGATCAGTACTGGTGCAAACGCACCGTCAGGGTGCGCATCGCCGGGCGGCGCTAACGCTTGCCCGGCCTACGGGTTGTACAGGCCCGGTAGGCGACAGCGCCACCGGGCAACAATACCCAACGCCGTTATTTACCGCTTTTCACCTTGGTCCACGCGCGGGTACGCACGCGGTCAATTTTTGGATCCTGAACTTTCAGGGTGAAGAGCTTGGCGAACACATCCGCTGGCGGATAGATAGCCGGGTTGTTACGGATTTCTTCGCTTACCAGCGGCACGGAGGCCTTGTTACCGTTCGCGTAGTATACGTGGTCGCTGATGTGGGCGATCACCTCAGGACGCATCAGGTAGTTGAGGAACTGATAGGCTTCGTCTTTGTTTTTCGCATCAGCCGGCATCGCGAAGACGTCAAAGAAGGCCAGCGCCCCCTCTTTCGGAATGAAGTAAGAGACGTTCACGCCGTTTTTCGCCTCTTTCGCGCGGTTAGCCGCCTGCCACACGTCCCCTGCCCAGCCGATCGCGACGCAGATGTCGCCGTTCGCCAGGTCATTGATGTACTGAGACGAGTGGAAGTAACGAATGTTTGGACGCAGCTTCAGCAGCAGATCGGTCGCCGGGCCGGTGTAATCATCGGCTTTACTGCTGTTCGGGTCTTTGCCCAGGTAGTTCAGCACGGTGGCGAAAATCTCTTCCGGCGCATCGAGGAAGGAGACGCCGCAGCTTTTCAGCTTCTCAAGGTTTTCCGGCTTCAGCACCACGTCCCAGCTGTCCAGCTTGACGTCCGGGCCCAGCACCGCTTTGACTTTATCCACGTTGTAGCCGATACCGGTGGTCGCCCACAGGTAAGGCATGGCGTATTTGTTGTCCGGGTCATGCTTCGCCACTAGCTTCAGCACTTCCGGATCGAGGTTTTTCCAGTTCGGTAACTTGCTCTTGTCCAGAGGCTGGAAGACGCCTGCCGTCAGCTGACGCTCGAGGAAGCTTGCGGAAGGCACCACGAGATCAAACCCGGTGCTGCCCGCCATCAGTTTTCCTTCCAGCACTTCGTTGGAATCGAATACGTCGTAGACCACTTTAATGCCGGTCTCTTTTTCAAAATTCGCCACCGTGTCCGGCGCGATATAGTCAGACCAGTTGTAAACGTGCAGCGTTTTTTGTTCCGCAGCGAGCGTGCCGGCAGAGACGGCCATCAGAGCACCCGCAACCAGACCCGATAACCATTTTTTATTCAAGGCGATCATATCTTTATTCCTTCTGAAAGCTCGTTAACAAACGAACTAAAACTGTGCAATCTGAAGATATGCAATAATCATGCATAGTTTGTCGCTCTGCCCAAAATAAAAAGAAACCTCTTTACCCGGCAGCTTCCGCTCGCTTTTTTAAGCATCGCAAGAATAACTGTAGCCCGTGTCTCCGGCTATAGCCCAGACGAAAAAACGCCTTTTATCAATTTTTTATGCAGGTTATGTCTACGTGATAAGCCGAAACGGCCTTCAGGGAGGTGAAAAACTCTTTAAAGAAAGGTTAAAAGCAGCAGAAAAAATGGCCTTCTGCAGCCGCTATGGCAGCGACTGCGCAAAAGTCAGACAGGCTTAGTGAAGAAAATTGGGAGATGCATCATTATTCTCTGCATCATCTTCCGCGCTATACAGCAGATGGTGTGCATTGGCTTCCATCATGACCATGGAAATTTGCTCTTCGCTCAAGCGCATAAACCAGGAGAACTGCTTGAACGACAGCCCGGCACCGGAGAATAAAGACTGGCAAACGACCAGTTTTGGCAGATTATCATCCTGTATGTCGAGAAATGCTTTCACCGTCAAAGAACTGGCGTTGATCGCTGACAGGTCGGAGGCCAGCGCCAGCAGCGCGGAGGGCTTCACTTCGGCCAGCGCGGAGAAAAGGATCACGTCGTTAATGAGATCGATTTTGGCATCGAAAATGCCGTCGAAATTCTGCATATGAGGCAGATGCAGCGCCTGGCAGGAATCGCATTCGAAGAACGTAATTCCGGCATCATCAAGCCATTGACGTAACGTATCCAGTGTAGGTACGACCTGTAAATCCATCGCTGTGCAGCCTCTTCAATATAATCTGTGCATAGGGTACGCAAAAAGTGCGTTCAATACCATTTAACCGCCCGTTTTCAGACAGTAGCCCGGCGTGGCATGTCGCTCGATCCATGCGATCATTTTACCTGCAATATCGACACCTGTGGTTTTTTCTACGCCTTCCAGCCCCGGCGAAGCGTTCACCTCCATGACCAGCGGCCCGCGCGTCGCCCGCAGAAGGTCTACGCCCGCCACGTCCAGCCCCAGGGTTTGCGCCGCTTTTACGGCAATTTCACGTTCGCGATCGCTAATATCAGCTACCCGCGCCACGCCGCCGCGGTGAAGGTTAGAGCGGAAGTCGCCCTCTTTCGCCTGGCGCTCGATGGCCGCCACCACTTCATTGCCGACCACGAAGCAGCGAATATCGCGCCCTTTCGCCTCTTCGATGTACTCCTGCACCAGGATGTGGGCATTGAGGCCCCTAAAGGCGTCAATCACGCTCTCCGCCGCCTGACGCGTTTCCGCCAGCACTACGCCAATGCCCTGCGTGCCTTCCACCAGTTTGATGACCAAAGGCGCACCGCCCACCATATCGATAAGATCGCTGGTGTCGTCCGGTGAATGGGCAATCCCCGTAACCGGAAGATCGATCCCCTGACGGGCGAGGAGCTGCAGCGAGCGCAGCTTGTCGCGGGCGCGCGAAATGGCGACGGATTCGTTAAGCGGATAGCTGCCCAACATCTCGAACTGGCGCAGCGCGGCGGTGCCGTAATAGGTGATCTGGGAGCCGATGCGCGGGATCACCGCATCAAAGTGCGGCAGCTTGCGGCCTTTGTAGTGAATCGACGAGGCGGCCGGGTCAATGTTCATATAGCAGGACATCGGGTCGAGGATCTCAACCTGATGCCCGCGTTTCGCCGCCGCGTCTCGCAGGCGCTTACATGAATAGAGCGTTCCATCCCGGGACAATATGGCAATTTTCACCCTGCACCTCTCTGAAGACATGGAAAAAGCCTGCATATCATATACGCAGGCAGGCGCAGGCGGAATGGACTATCGCGTCGCCCAGCCCTGTTTGTGCAGGTAATCAAGAATAAACGGGCGGTTTTCTTTAATGATGGTGCGACGAATATGGTCAGTCCAGGTATCCCGACGGTTATTGCTGCCGCGCGTCAGGTAGTAGTTCGCCAGCTCTTCATCATATTGATTCAGGACGTCCTGATCGACCGGCTGGTAGTGGTTTTCGTGCACCAGCATGGCGGCAGGAATGCGCGGCTTCAGATCCGGGTTATCCGCAGGCCAGCCGAGGCATAATGAATCCGATCAAAACGACGTAACAACGCAGAGTCAGAAACTTAAAGGGATTCACCAATGACTACGAACGCAATCATCCGCAAAAAAGAACTGGTTAATGGGTAATGATGTTCTTCATAACCCATTCAGTAATTTCTTGTTCACGAAATTTTCGTTTGTCCGGACACCAGCAAGCGTCCGCGCCCCGTTCGTTCAGTTAGTTAGTTAGTTAGTTAGTTAGTTAGTTAGTTAGTTAGTTAGTTAGTTAGTTAGTTAGTTAGTTAGTTAGTTAGTTAGTTAGTTAGTTAGTTAGTTAGTTAGTTAGTTAGTTAGTTAGTTAGTTAGTTAGTTAGTTAGTTAGTTAGTTAGTTAGTTAGTTAGTTAGTTAGTTAGTTAGTTAGTTACTGATTTGATATAGAACCCGCAACGCTTCACAACCTAGCTTTTAGTTGAGTATTCCACGTAATTTTTTCTCTCTTTGTTCGTAACTTTGTACGTGTATTTATCAGAAAAATATTTGTAGAAATACTGAACGACCGAAGCAGATGTAAACTGAATGTTACATTAGTACAAATGGTTTTTAATTCTGGTGATAGGTTCAGGCTATGAATAGAACTAGATTCAAAGTTTTATATACGCGTAAACGTAATGCACGCTCGAAATTTACCGATTTTACATCCATTTGGAATTATCTTTTTGATCAAAAAAGAACCCGTCTGTATTCACTTGCCCGGTTTTTGCCTTACACGTGATAATGTCTCTCTCATCGATTAAATGCTAACCGTCAAACGTTGAACAACATATGAACAAAAATCCTAAGCATAAGACCAAGTTTTTTAAGTACATGAGTATCGACGCGGCACTGTGTATCATCAAAGATTCAACGTTGAAGTTTACGACTCCAGACAAGTTCAACGATCCTTTTGATACGTATCCTTATTTCCCCAGAGAAGGATACGAAAAGATGGTTGAACGCATCAGAAAAGAGAACGGATTCAACGATCCGCGTTTCACTCTTAAGCAACGTGAACAGATGTTTACTGTTACGAACACACTCAATTTCAGGAAAGAGACCTCTAAACATTCTGCTGCAACATGCTTTAGTAAATCAGCAACCATTTTACCGATGTGGGCGCATTACGCGAACAACCACAAAGGATGTGTGATTGAATTTGAACTTAAGCATGAAGATGCTAAAGCTGTGGCGATAAAGATGTACACACATCCTTTCTACAGAGATACAGAATTCTTAGTTCCGCATGATGTCATCTATTCCGATGCTCGCCCCCCTGCATATGACAAATCAGGCTCAACTCAGAATATGAGTCTTAAAGCTATTTTCACGAAGTCTACGCAATGGAGTTACGAACAGGAAATGAGGTGTGTAAAAAACGACGTTTCAGGGATCTACCCGTTCCCCCGCCATCAGTTAAAACGTGTGATTTTGGGTTTGAAAACCTCTGATGAAGATAAGAAAAAGATCCGTGCGTTGGTTAAAGATACAATGGCACTACACAAGATTTTCATCGATGTTAAACAGATTGGCATGGAACGAGAAACATTTAAGCTCTTTATTAATTAGCTCCCCCCCCACTTTATATGGGGGTATTGGTATGATTTAAGCCCAAATAGGGCTTACCCAGAGATATAACTGCCAAACTGCTACAACAATCGTCAGCGAGGTTGCGAAAAGAGCAACACCTTTTGCTCCCCTGCCTTCGAAAAGTTTATCTAGTCTTACACCAAATCCTTTTGAGGCGGTTTTGAGTTTGCCATTGACAAGCTTCCTCATGGTCGAACTAAAGAAACCAACTTTTGAAAGCGTAGAGGAGTGCATACGCATGAATTCTTTCCGCTCAAAAGCTTCAACTTCTTCCTTCCCATTAAGAAGGTCTCTATGCCTTCCACCATTTAGATCCATTAGCGACGTCATTTTTGGATGCGTTGCATAGTCAGCTCCATAGCGGTCAGAAATTAGGTCATTCAAATTCAACCTACGCTCAACATCGATGACACAAGCGTCCTTGCCGCCCAATACACGATAACGATGCTCTAAATGCTCAAATCCGAAGGTAAGGTTTCTCATATTCCAATGTACCCAGAATTTGTCACGTCGATCTCGAATAAATTTGTAGAACTTAGTCAACAACTCAAGTTCGACTTCATCAAACCTTTGCAGTACATCATTTCGCGGAATCAGTAGTTCTTCGGAAACAGAGTGCGTGGAAAAGCTTACTGATTGACCAGTGCTGTAATGGTTTATAGCTATCGATGTGATACGCGGAGACAATGCCTCGTTATCATCGTTAAGGTTTTGGCATGAGTAATGGATTATAAAAAAATTTTCTGGATGCGACTTAACTGATTTTATGAATTGACTGCTATCAGCAATACTCACTTATCCCCCTAACCATATGAAAACAAATTATTATCATTTTTGCAAAGTAAGTTTGTCTTCGCTCCGCAAACCATTGCAGAGTAAATATGCGAAAACGTATTGAGTGTCAACTACAGCCATCAACTGAAGCTTGAAACTTTAGTATTCCCTGTGATACCCGATTTTGAACATTTTGTTCATTGGCGGCGATAACATCACCGCCTTAGAAGGTTTAGCGTGTAGCCCATCCCTGTTTGTGAAGATAGTCCAGGATAAACGGGCGATTTTCTTTAATGATGGTGCGACGAATATGGTCAGTCCAGGTATCGCGACGGTTATTGCTGCCGCGCGTCAGGTAGTAGTTCGCCAGCTCTTCATCATATTGATTCAGGACGTCCTGATCGACCGGCTGGTAGTGGTTTTCGTGCACCAGCATGGCGGCAGGAATACGCGGCTTCAGATCCGGGTTATCCGCAGGCCAGCCGAGGCACAGGCCGAACAGCGGCAGGACGTGTTTTGGCAGCTTCAGCAGCTCGGTCACGCTTTCAATGTTGTTACGCAGGCCGCCGATGTAGACGCCACCTAATCCCAGCGACTCCGCCGCCGTAAAGGCGTTTTGCGCCATCAGCGCGGTATCCACCACGCCCAGCAGCAGCTGTTCGGCCAGCCCCAGCTCGGCCTCAGGGCAGATCTGCAGGTGGCGGTTAAAGTCGGCGCAGAACACCCAGAACTCCGCGGCCTGGGCCACATGCTTCTGTCCGCCGGTCAGCGCGACCAGCTGTTCACGCATGGCCGGGTCGGTAATGCGGATAATCGAGCTGCACTGCAGAAAGCTGGAGCTGGAGGTCGCCCTGGCGCTGTTAATAATCGCTTCGCGCTGCGCCTCGGTAATCGGCTCGTCGGTGAAGTGGCGAATGGAACGGTGGGATGTGAGCAGGTCTATGGTTGGCGTCATCTTGTCTCTCTTTGTCTTGCTTAAACCTTATGGCAGCCAGTATAGGCAATGATTTGCGCGGTGTAATTGGCGAAACATAGCCTTACTGTATCAAAGCGACAGGCGAAACCTTCTTTAATGGCGGCAGGTTATCGGGCACTATATGTCCTATTCGCCGTCAGGCTTGTTTTTTGAGGAGAGAGAAATGTTTGCAGTAATTTTTGGTCGTCCAGGGTGCCCTTACTGTGTGCGCGCGAAAGAGCTGGCTGAGAAACTGACCGAAGAGCGCGATGACTTCAACTTCCGCTACGTGGACATCCACGCGGAAGGCATCACCAAAGCGGATCTCGAAAAAACCGTCGGCAAGCCGGTTGAAACCGTACCGCAGATCTTCCTCGATCAGAAACACATCGGCGGTTGCACTGACTTTGAAGCTTACGCCAAAGAACATCTGGGCCTGTTTGCCGCCCAGTAATGCGAAGACGCCCTCACCCGGAGGGCGTTTTTATTTGTGGTGCCGTCGATGCTTAATCAGGCTGCACACAAACAAATAGCACAGGGCGCCGAGGGCGCACCAGAAGACGCCGCTCAGCAACCACGCCATCTCCTGCCAGAAACTTCGCGTTGACACATACAGCATGCGCATCAGCAGCAGACACAGCGGTGCCGCCAGCATTGCGCCAATAAGCGGCTTGACCACCTCCCCTTTACGGGAAAGAAAACTGGCTGCCGCTCCCGGCAGGGTAAAAAAGAGCAGCCCCAGCTCCGGGTGTCCGGCAGCCCTGAATGCCCCCTTCACATTAAAAGCGAGCGACATGCACACGACGGTAAACAGCAAAAAGCAGCTGATCACCCCCGCCCAGTTTCGTTTAATGTTCAAACTATCCTCCTGACTTATCTCTATCAAATACACCTTCGTCGGGTAGACGCCCAGTCAGATAAAGCAATGCGGCAATCCTTGCCAAAGTACGCACAGGGTGATGCGATAATAGGTAGCTGTCAGTAGCTAATACGATTAAACTATCGGCCAGCTAATGTTTTAGGGAATAAATTAGGTAACAGGGAGGGTTGAACACGTTCCCTGGCTCAGAAAACAGTAGCCCAAATAGTCCTTTCATTCAACAACTTACTGGTAAACAAGAAGTTAGCCTCCGTGAATATAAACGTCGCAGACTTGTTAAATGGGAATTACATCCTGTTATTATTTGTGGTACTGGCGCTGGGCCTCTGCCTGGGTAAATTGCGCCTGGGTTCAGTTCAACTTGGTAATTCCATTGGCGTTTTAGTCGTCTCCTTATTATTAGGCCAGCAGCACTTCAGCATTAACACGGACGCGCTCAACTTAGGCTTTATGCTGTTTATTTTTTGTGTTGGCGTGGAAGCGGGACCGAACTTTTTTTCAATTTTCTTCCGCGACGGCAAAAATTATCTGATGCTGGCGCTGGTGATGGTCGGCAGCGCGCTGCTGATCGCGTTAGGGCTGGGTAAACTGTTTGGCTGGGATATCGGGTTAACGGCCGGTATGCTGGCAGGCTCCATGACCTCCACCCCCGTGCTCGTGGGTGCCGGTGATACCCTGCGCCATTCCGGCATGGCCGGCGCGCAGCTCTCTACCGCCCTCGACCACCTGAGCCTGGGTTATGCCCTGACCTATCTGATTGGTCTGGTGAGCCTGATCGTCGGCGCGCGCTACCTGCCAAAACTACAGCACCAGGATCTGCAGACCAGCGCCCAGCAAATCGCGCGCGAGCGCGGCCTGGATACCGATTCCAAACGTAAAGTCTATCTCCCGGTGATCCGCGCCTATCGCGTCGGGCCAGAGCTGGTGGCATGGGCAGACGGCAAAAACCTGCGCGAGCTGGGGATTTATCGCCAGACGGGCTGCTATATCGAACGTATCCGCCGCAACGGCATTCTGGCGAACCCGGACGGCGACGCGGTGCTGCAGATGGGCGACGACATCGCGCTGGTGGGTTATCCGGACGCCCACGCCCGTCTCGACCCGAGCTTCCGTAACGGCAAAGAGGTGTTCGACCGCGACCTGCTCGACATGCGTATCGTCACCGAAGAGATCGTGGTGAAAAACCATAACGCCGTGGGCCGCCGTCTGGCGCAGCTGAAGCTGACCGACCACGGCTGCTTCCTCAACCGCGTGATCCGCAGCCAGATTGAGATGCCTATCGACGATAACGTCGTGCTCAACAAAGGCGACGTTCTGCAGGTCAGCGGCGACGCGCGACGCGTGAAAACCGTTGCCGACCGCATCGGCTTTATCTCCATTCACAGCCAGGTCACCGACCTGCTGGCCTTCTGCGCCTTCTTTATCGTTGGCCTGATGATCGGGATGATCACCTTCCAGTTCAGCAACTTTAGCTTCGGCATCGGTAACGCCGCCGGGCTGCTGTTTGCCGGGATCATGCTGGGCTTCCTGCGAGCCAACCACCCGACCTTCGGCTACATTCCGCAGGGCGCACTGAACATGGTGAAAGAGTTCGGTCTGATGGTCTTTATGGCGGGCGTCGGCTTAAGCGCGGGAAGCGGTATCGGGCACAGCCTGGGCGCCGTCGGCTGGCAGATGCTGGTATCCGGACTTATCGTCAGCCTGGTGCCGGTGGTGATCTGCTTCCTGTTCGGCGCCTACGTGCTGCGCATGAACCGCGCCCTGCTCTTCGGGGCAATGATGGGCGCGCGTACCTGTGCGCCGGCCATGGAAATCATCAGCGATACCGCGCGCAGCAACATCCCGGCGCTGGGGTATGCGGGTACGTACGCTATCGCTAACGTGCTGCTGACCCTGGCGGGTACGCTGATCGTTATCATCTGGCCCGGACTCGGATAACTCCTAAGTTTGCGCGCGGGGAAAATTATTTTCGTCACGCGCAGAACTTTTTTATCAGGGGGCAGTCATAACTAGTGCCACTGCTTTTCTTTGATGTCCCCAATTTGTGGAGCCCATCAACCCCGCCGTTTTGGTTCAAGGTTGATGGGTTTTTTGTTGCCTGAAATTCAGAGCCTTCCCTATCAACAATTTACCCAGTCCTATCTAAGCCAATCGCGACAAACTGGCGGCAGTGTTTAAAGAGCCATGGCTACCAGCCTGCTCAGCGATTACTTTTAAGCTACCCAACTGTGAGTATCCACCAGATAAGAGCTTTTTCCACGTGGGCGGTAAGCCAGGTGATTTGCAGTTCGCCCACTTGCCCTCGATACTATCAGCGCTTCGCATTAACTTCGTTCATAGTATCTGCATGCTGGCTTTTTAGGAGAGTCAAGTATTCAGTGAGTTCACAATTCAAGAAACTTTCTTTTAAGACAATTGCTTTAAAGTGTGAAGTAGCAGTAACGTATAACCATGAAGCCTTAGTTGTATGCAACGTGGAACAACTATGGAAGGTTATAAAATGAGCATCGGCACAGGTGAGATAATGCATATCAAAAAAGTTGAGTTAAAACGTTTTAAACAATTTAAAGATTCTAAAATAGAATTAAAGGAAAGTCTTTCACTTATCGTCGGTGGTAATAACTCTGGAAAATCGAGCTTATTACAAGCGTTGGCAACTTGGCAGTTTTGCAAATCAATATTAGAAATAGAAAAAGGTAGACAAAGTTGGATTACAACGGCAAAAAATCAAGGCTTAGGGCTTGGAATTATTGATTTCACACCGATGTACATACCATCTTTAAGTCATTTATGGACTAATTTAAACTCACAAAAGCAAAACGAGCAAGATGGATACACATTAAAAATAAATGTATTCTGGGATGATGAAAACGGCAATGAAAAATACCTTGAAATTGGCCTATCCTTAGCCAATGATCGCTTATTTATAAAAACTACGTCAACAAACTTGAATGTACAAGATGTGTTAGATGTTGATGGCAATCCACTTGACGGAAAAGTTCCAGAAATTGCTTATCTTCCTCCTTTCGCTGGTATTACTGATCGTGAGGTAAAACATACTCCCGCGATGCGAAACAGATTAATCGGACAAGGCCTATCTGGCGGAGTTATTCGAAATTCAATATACGAACTTCATTCTGCAAATCAAGAAAAGAGGATTTCACTAAAAGGCGAGCGGTCAAAAATCAAGACTAGCGATCTTAAAGAATTAAGATTAACAGACCCTTGGGAAATATTACAAAAAACCATGCAGGATATTTTTTCAACACAAATAAAAGTAACTCCATTCAATGAAAAATATCATAGTTATCTTAGAATAGAATGTGTAAAAGGAAGCGTAGATAATGGTATTTTTAAAAAATACCCTAAATATAATTCTAGAGATATTATGGTTGAGGGTAGTGGGTTTCTTCAGTGGCTGAGCGTATATACACTAGCATTATCACCAAGTTATAATGTAATTTTACTTGATGAACCTGATGCTCATCTTCATACACTTCTCCAAACTTTACTAACGAATAAACTTGAGACAATAGCTAACTCGCTAAATAAACAGGTTCTTTTAGCGACCCATTCAACAGAGTTAATAAGAATATATCCCAATGAAAAGATTTTAGGTATTGATAAATCACGAGGGAAATACTTATCTCTTGATACGGATAAAATAAAATTACTTTCAGGCATAGGCACTATACACACGCCCAAATTACATAATCTTATAAAAGACAAAAAATTACTAATCATTGAAGGGGTGAGCGATGAGCGATTTTTGAAAGAAATCGCAAAAAAATTAGATTACGAATGGCCATCAAATCTTACAACGTGGCTATGGACTGGTAAATCATCAGAAAGATATCAACTATTTTTACAATTAAAAAAAGAAATCCCGGAACTCAAGGCACTGAGCTTACGAGATCGTGATGATGATGCAGACAATTCAGTAGATGCAAACTTAAGCGATAAAGGTATAGACTGTCCAGAGCCAGGATTTACTCCACTTAAATGGAGAAGAAGACATATAGAAAACTATTTTTTAGACATAGATGCAATCGTGAATTGCACTGGTAAAGAGCGTGCTGAAATCGATCTTTTTTTCCGAGAGAAACACGCATTGGCAATCCCAGAAAACTTCAAGATCTCGGATGTAAGTATGACCATAAGAGATGCAAGAGGAAAAGAAATATTAACTAAAGGTGAGGATAGTATTGAGGGAACTTATGCAATTACTAGAGAAGATATCCTTAAAGAAATGGCCTCGGATAACATTCCTGATGATATACATAAATTTTTTGATCATCTCAAGAACCTTTGTGATATTTAAAAAAGTCACTTCTTATGGCTTGAAAATATATAATCTAGAGCATTCGCTCGGATAAATTGCTCCCCCTAATAACACCCAGCGGGCACAATTGTTCTAATAGCCGCCCTTACTTATCCAGTCTAATAGCCCGTAGGTGCATGCGGGCTATCTGTCATACCTTCGCATCGAAGTCCATATCAGCTTTGATCATTATAGCGTTGATTTTTATATATTTAACTGCCCCTAACTTGTGGAACATCTTGAGGCGAACACATTTGGTATTTATACCTTGTGAAGTTCGAGAGCGTTGCCCTCTATGTTCTTCCACTATACTGTCGTTGCTGGTGTTGGCCAGCGGTACCACATTAACGATCTTCCGATAGTGTTGAATATTGTCTGGAACACCAGGGCGCTAGCGCTACGTCTCTCCTTCACACTGTAATGAGCCACTGATATGAGCCACATCACCATTTATCACAACCCGGCCTGCGGAACCTCGCGCAACACGCTGGAGATGATCCGCAACAGCGGCACGGAGCCAGAGATTATCCTCTATCTGGAAACCCCGCCGTCGCGCGATAAGCTGACCGCCCTGATTGCCGAGATGGGTATTTCAGTGCGGGATCTGCTGCGTAAAAACGTGGAGCCCTATGAACAGCTCGGCCTTGCCGACGATAAGTTCACCGACGACCAGCTTATTGATTTTATGCTGCAGCACCCGATCCTGATTAATCGTCCGATCGTGGTGACGCCGCTGGGTACCCGCCTGTGCCGACCGTCTGAAGTCGTCCTCGACATCCTGCCGGATGCGCAGAAAGGGGCGTTTACGAAAGAGGATGGCGAAGCCGTCGTGGACGCCAGCGGCAAAAAAATCTCGCCAAAGTAACCCGTTGATAATGGCGCAGTAAGGCCTTCCAGCCGCATACCCCACCCATCTGCCAGGTTGCATCAGCCGAAACCCGGCACATACTTCTGAGGGTTAATCCTGGTGAGGATATGCAGCTATGGGCTTTAAGAACAAAACCGCCGTTATCTTCGGCGGAAGCGGCGTCATCGGCAGTTCAGTGGCGCACGCTCTGGCGCGTGAAGGGGCGGATGTGTACTTCGCCGCACGCGACCACGCCAGGCTGGAGCAGGTCGCCAGCAGCATTCGCGCCGCGGGCGGTTCTGCCAGCACGTTTGTTTTCGATGCGCTCGAGGAGTCCTCGCTGCTCCCCGACCTTGCCCGCATTGATATCGTCGTCAACGCCACGGGCTTTATGCACGATCAGGGCAAACGCCTTGAGGCGTTAACGCTTGATGAGTTCAGGCAGGGTTTTGATCCCTTCCTGGCTGCCTACTTTAACATTGCGAAAGCCGTGTCGCCCCGCATGGGCGGCGAGCATGGTGGAGTCATTATTACCGTCGTCGCGCCTGCCGCGAACATGACGATCGCGGGCCACCTCGGGCATATCGTCGGCTGCGCGGGAACGGAAGCCTTGACCCGGGCGCTGGCGGCGGAACTTGGGACACAAAATATTCGCGTGCTGTGCGTGCGTTCGCATGCGATAGCCGACGCGGTGCAGGCGGGTTCGTATGTGGGAGCCATTTTCGCCGCCCGGGCGCAGGCGATGGGGATTACGGTTGAGCAGTTTCTCAGCGGTGCCGCGCAAAGCACCCTGACGCATCGCCTGCCGACGCTGGCACAGGTGGCAGACACGATTACGTTTCTGGCCTCAGATGCGGCAGGCGCTATGACGGGAACCACCGTCAATATGACCGCGGGCGCAACCTAGCGGCCGCCCTCGCCCGCAATTCTCCCCACCATCGCCCGGATCTCCTCCCGGGTTAACGGCGCCCGGTCGGTGACATAGTGCAGCGTCATCCCTTCGATAAACGCGTCCAGGGCGCGGGTGGTAACCGGGTCGAACCACTGCTCCAGCGTGGTCTGGCTCATTTTCATCCAGTCCTGCATCACCGTTTTGAGCGCCGCGCTGCGGTGCATAAAGGCGTAGAGCTGATACATCAGCGCCATGTTGTGCGGCGTGGTCACCTGCGAGCTGTGGATCAGGGTGGTGATAGATTCGCACGCCATTTCCGGCCCGGTGACGCCGGCGAAGAAATCCCGGTACTGCTGCGACATCTGTCGGGTAAACCACGTGAAGGCCTCCTCCAGCAGCGGCTCCATGCCGTCGAAATAGTAGGTCATCGACCCCAGCGGCACGCCCGCGCAGGTGGCGATTTTACGGTGCGTGACGGCGTGAATGCCGTGCTCGGCGATGGTATCGAGCGTTGCCTGCAGGATCTTCTCCCGGCGATGCGGATCGTTCGGTGGTCTGCTCATAAATTCCTCACGTGGTTTGTGTACAAATGTACACAAACTTGCTAGTGTTGTCGCTATTGTTGTACTTCTGGTGCTACCCCAATGACGCAGACCTCTCCCCGTAAAGCCCTGCAGCGACGCCTGTGGGCGCTGTTTATGTTCTTCTTCATTCCCGGCCTGCTGATGGCCTCCTGGGCCACGCGCACCCCCGCCATTCGCGATATTTTGTCCGTTTCTACCGCCGAGATGGGCATCGTGCTGTTCGGCCTGTCGATAGGCTCCATGAGCGGCATCCTCTGCTCCGCGTGGCTGGTAAAGCGCTTTGGTACGCGAGCGGTGATCCGCACCACCATGTGCTTTGCCGTGTTCGGGATGGGCATATTGAGCGTGGCGCTGTGGTTTGCCTCGCCGGTGCTGTTCGCCCTGGGCCTGACGGTATTTGGCGGCAGCTTCGGTTCGGCGGAAGTTGCCATCAACGTGGAAGGGGCGGCGGTCGAACGTGAGATGAATAAAACCGTGCTGCCGATGATGCACGGTTTTTACAGCCTTGGCACGCTGGCCGGTGCGGGCGTGGGGATGGCGCTGACGGCCACCGGCGTGAGCGCGAATCTGCATATCCTGCTGGCGGCGCTGGTGTGCATCATTCCGATCCTGACCGGCATCCGGGCCATCCCGGACGGCACCGGTAAGAACTCCGCTGACGAACAGCACTCGGCCGAAAAAGGGCTGCCCTTCTACCGCGACTTCCAGCTGATGCTGATCGGCGTGGTGGTGCTGGCGATGGCGTTCGCGGAAGGTTCCGCCAACGACTGGCTGCCGCTGCTGATGGTGGACGGTCACGGCTTTAGCCCGACCTCCGGCTCGCTGATTTACGCCGGGTTTACGCTGGGGATGACCGTCGGGCGCTTCACCGGCGGCTGGTTTATCGACCGCTACAGCCGCGTGGCGGTGGTGCGCGCCAGCGCCCTGCTCGGCGGCCTGGGTATCGCGATGATCATCTTTGTGGACGTGGACTGGATTGCGGGCGTTTCCGTGATCCTCTGGGGACTGGGGGCATCACTTGGCTTCCCGCTGACCATTTCCGCCGCCAGCGACACCGGCCCGGATGCCCCGACGCGCGTCAGCGTGGTGGCAACTACCGGTTATCTCGCCTTCCTGGTCGGGCCGCCGCTGCTCGGCTTCCTCGGCGAGCACTACGGGCTGCGCAGCGCCATGCTGGTGGTGTTAGGGTTGGTCATCATCGCGGCGCTGGTGGCGCGCGCGGTGGCAAAGCCGGAAACGAATCAAACGACACTGGAGAAGGGATATGAGCGTTAAACTGATCGCCGTCGACATGGATGGTACTTTTCTGAGCGATGCCAAGACCTATAATCGGCCGCGCTTTCTGGCGCAGTACGCCCGCATGAAGGCGCAAGGAATCCGCTTCGTGGTCGCCAGCGGCAACCAGTATTACCAGCTGATCTCCTTTTTCCCGGAGATTGCGCATGAGATTGCGTTCGTCGCCGAAAACGGTGGCTGGGTCGTGAGCGAAGGTGAAGATGTCTTTAACGGTGAACTGTCGAAAGCCCATTTCGAGACCGTCGCGAACGTCTTAAACGACGTTCCGGGCATTGAGATTATCGCCTGCGGGAAAAGCAGCGCGTACACGCTGAAATGCTATGACGAGGGCTTTAAGGATATCGCGGCGAAGTACTATCACCGCCTCGAAATGGTCAGCGATTTCGATAACCTGAACGATATTTTCTTCAAGTTCGGGCTTAACGTCTCTGATGATGAAATTCCGCGAATTCAGGCGCTGCTGCATGAAAAGCTGAGCGACATCATGGTGCCCGTCACCACCGGCCACGGCAGTATCGACCTGATTATCCCCGGCGTGCACAAAGCTAACGGTCTGCGGATCCTGCAAAAGCGCTGGGGCATTGACGACAGCGAAGTGGTGGCCTTCGGCGACAGCGGCAACGACGTGGAGATGCTGCGCCAGTCCGGGTTCAGCTTTGCGATGGCGAATGCCAGACCGCACATCAAAGAGGCAGCGCGTTTTGAAGCGCCACACAATAACGATGAAGGCGTTTTAAACGTGATTGAGAAGGTGTTGAACGGGGAGGCACCGTTTAATTGACCGCGTGCGGTCTGGCGCCCTCGCCCCTCACCCTGGCCCTCTCCCCAAAGGGGAGAGGGAAAAAAGATTATGGTTGCAGGGCGTTCCCGACGCGTTTATCTTTCAGGAACACCACCATCAGGCCAACCCACAGCGCGCCGTTGGCGAGGTTAAACAGGCTGAACAGCCCGTTGCCGCCCATCGCGTAGGCATGCTTGCTCACTTCAATACCGACGGTAAAAATCAGCATCTGCAGCATTCCCATTGCCGCTGAGACCGTGCCTTTACTCATCTCGCTGGCAAATAGCGTCAGGCGTACCAGCCCGGCGTTGGCCACGCCAATTCCGAAGGCATAGAGGCTGAGCCCCGCCGTCATCCACAGGTAGGCGTGGGATGACGCGACGGTCGCCACTGCAGCCAGAATCAGCCCTGCCGCAATCGGCCAGCCGCCCATGATAATCAGTGAACGCACGGTGCGGCGTGACGTCAGGCGTGCCAGCACCAGGTTCCCGATAATCAGCGCGCCAAAGATCGGCACCTGCAGCAGGCCATACTCGTAGCTGCTGAGCTTTTCACCGCTGATGATAATGACCGGCGACTGCGCGATCCACGCCAGCAGCGGCAGGCTAACGAACCCGGTCGCCAGCGCGCCCGCCACAAATCGGCCATTCTTCAGCACTTCTTTGTAATCCCGACCCAGCTCTTTCAGCGAGAGTTTCTCGCCGATGCGGGTGGCCGTTTCCGGCATCGCCCGGTGCAGGCCAAAGAACGCGAAGGCGGCGAGAAGCGCAAAGAGCACAAACATCCCTTCCCACGGCGCAACGTGCACCCACGCGGCCCCCACCAGCGGCCCGAGCAAGGGGGCGATCAGCGCGACGTTCGCCATCAGCGCGGTAATTTTGATACATACCGCCTCTTCAAACGACTCCTGAATGGCGGCATACCCCACGGCGCCGATAAAGCACAGGCTCACCCCCTGCAGGAAACGCAGCAGGGTAAATTGTTCAATGTTTTGCGCCAGCAGCGTGGCGAGACAGGTGACGATGAACCACACCACGCCCGTCAGCATTACCGGACGACGGCCAATACGATCCGACAGCGGGCCTAACAGCCACTGTAAAAACATGCCGCCGGCCAGATAGGCGGTCATGGAGGTCGGCACCCACTCAATACCCGCGTTGTACTGCGCCACAACGGCCAGCATACCGGGCTGGATCATATCGTTGCCGATATAGGTAGAGAATTCGTAGAGCACCAGACACAGAGGGAAAAGCAACGCCTGACGACCCAGACGTGAACCAGAAGAAGAACGGTTTAACATGCAATCTCTTTATAATGACAAAATCGCGACGAGTTTAATGAAATGCCGCAGCCCGAGATAGTGATTTATTGAGGATAAACAGAAATAAAGCACATATCGTCTTCGTTTAAGGTTTCCTTAAGTTGACACTTTTATGATAGCGCGATTACTCGTCAACGATCCCAAATTATGGCACTCACCTCCAGCCGTTCAGAATTGTCTAACTTACAGACAAATAAGACAAAACGACTTTACCGCTTGCCGACCCGCTTTTATGGTTATCAGCTTTTCGTACTGATCGCCCTTGCCGTGGTGTTTACATGGCTATCGCGCAATGAAGCGCTCGACAGATGGATCACCGGCTTTTGGTATGACGCGGCAACGCAGACCTTTCCGCTGCAGAAAGATCATCTGCTGGATCTGCTGAACCACCGCCTGGCGAAGTACATCGCCATCGGCTTAGGTGCCGTGGCGCTGTTTTACGGCGCCTACAAGCGCAACGCAAGGCTGGTGACGGCGGCGCTACTGATGGGCGTTGGCGCGCTGGTGGTGGGCGTGCTGAAAAGCGTGAGCCATCACAGCTGCCCGTGGGATCTGGTGGAATATGGCGGAAAGGCTATGTCTTATCCCCTGTTCAGCGCCGTCCCTGCTGACAGCGGTCCGGGGCGCTGTTTTCCCGGCGGTCATGCCTCCAGCGGCTTTATGGTGATGGGGCTGTTTTTTGCCTTCTGGCGCGAGCGTCCGCGTCTCGCCTGGTGCTTCGTCGCGCTGGGCGTGGTGTTAGGTCTGGCGATGGGCTACGGCCAGGTCATGCGCGGGGCGCATTTTTTCTCTCACAACCTGTGGGCCGGGTGGTGGGTCTGGTTTTCCCAGGTGGTGGTCTACGGACTTATTTCCACCCGGTTTGCTAAAGAGTGATAACGCTATGTTAGAAAATCTGAATTATCAGCTGTTTTATCTGATCAACGCCACGCCAGCCTCGCCTGAGTGGTCGATCGATTTTGCCACCTTTCTGGCAAAAGATCTGATCAGTATCGTGCCTGCACTGGCTGCGATTCTCTGGCTGTGGGGTCCCCGCAGCCAGGTGAAGGCGCAGCGCCAGCTGGTGATTAAAGTCGCGATGGCGCTCGGGGTAAGCGTCCTGGTCAGCTACATTCTCGGCCATGCGTTCCCGCACGATCGTCCTTTTGTCGATCGCGTCGGCTATACCTTCCTGCACCACGCGCCGGATGACTCGTTCCCGAGCGATCACGGAACGGTGATCTTTACCTTCGCGCTGGCTTTCCTGTTCTGGCATCGCCTGTGGTCCGGTGCGGTCCTGATGGTGGCAGCCCTGGCTATCGCCTGGTCTCGCGTTTACCTGGGCGTTCACTGGCCGCTGGATATGGTGGGCGGTTTCCTGGTGGGGCTGATTGGCTGCGTGAGCGCGGCTATCCTGTGGAGCCTCTTTGGCGAAGCGCTTTACCGCACGCTGTCTTCGCTCTACCGCGCCATTTTCGCTATCCCGATCCGCAAAGGCTGGATACGTGACTAACCCCAACCTGACAGGTTACACTTGAACCCCCGCCCTGCGGGGGTTCACTTTTTTATCCCGAGGAACTATGGAAACACGTCGCGATGACCGCATTGCTCAGCTGCTACAGGCGCTGAAGCGCAGCGATAAGCTGCATCTTAAGGAAGCCGCCAACCTCCTCGGCGTCTCAGAGATGACCATTCGTCGGGATCTGAACAGCGAAAGCGCGCCCGTCGTGCTGCTCGGCGGGTATATTGTGCTTGAGCCGCGTAGCGCCAGCCATTATCTGATCAGCGACCAGAAGACGCGCCTGGTTGAAGAGAAACGCAAAGCCGCCCGGCTTGCGGCCTCACTGGTACAGCCGCACCAGACGCTGTTTTTTGACTGCGGAACCACCACGCCGTGGATTATCGAAGCCATCGACAACAGCATCCCTTTTACCGCCGTGTGCTACTCCCTGAACACCTTTCTGGCGCTTCAGGAGAAACCGGAGTGCCGGGTGATCCTCTGCGGCGGCGAGTTTCACGCCAGCAACGCCATCTTTAAGCCGCTCAACCTGCAGGATACGCTCAGCAATCTCTGCCCGGATATCGCGTTTTATTCCGCCGCAGGCGTCAACGTGCGTCAGGGTGCGACCTGCTTTAACCTGGAAGAGCTGCCGGTGAAGCACTGGGCGTTAAGCGCCGCGCAGTACCATGTGCTGGTGGTCGATCACAGCAAGTTTGGCAAGGTACGTTCGGCAAGAATGGGCGAGCTGGCGCAGTTTGACGCCATCGTCAGCGACTGCCGCCCGGACGACGAGATTGTGGCCCACGCGAAGGCGCAGCAGGTGAAGTTGATGTATTAAGAGGGGTGCGGTCTGATGCCCTCACCCCGGCCCTCTCCCACAGGGAGAGGGAGAAAAAACGTAGGCCGGGTAAGCGCAGCGTCACCCGGCAAAAAACTTAGCTAAACCAGCTGCCAAACCACCCGTGGAATTTCATCATCACGAAATCCCACATCCGGCTGAAGAAGCCGCCCTCTTCCACCGCCTCCATTACAATCAGCGGACGCTGTTCAATCGACTTACCGTTTAGCTGGAAATCAATCGTCCCGACCACCTGGCCTTTTTTCAGCGGAGCCGTGAGCTGCGGGTCGGTCAGGGTAAAGCTGGCCTTCAGATTTTTCAGCTGACCGCGCGGAATGGTCACCGAGCCGCCTTCACCCGCCCCGAGATTGACTTCACTCTTGTCGCCAAACCAGACGCGCTGGCTGACGAACGTGGCATCCGGTTTAATCGGCGTCACGGTTTCATAGAAGCGGAAGCCCCAGGTCAGCAGTTTTTCTGACTCATTAAAGCGAATACGGTCGGTTTTGGTGCCCAGCACCACCGAAATCAGGCGCATGTCGCCCTGGGTCGCGGAGGCCACCAGGTTATAGCCCGCGCCCGCCGTGGTGCCGGTTTTCATTCCGTCCACGTTAACGTTGCTGCTCCACAGCAGGCGGTTGCGGTTCGGCTGACGGATTTTATTGAAGGTAAACTCTTTCTCTTTATGGATGGCGTATTCATCCGGCACGTCGTGGATCAGCGCTTTCCCCAGCAGCGCCATGTCGCGCGCGGTACTGAACTGTCCCGGCGAATCCAGACCGTGAACCGTTTTGAACGTGGTGTTGGTTAAGCCCAGTTTCTGCGCGTAGCCATTCATCAAGCCAATGAAAGAATCCTGGCTTCCGGCAACGTAATCGGCCAGCGCGATGCACGCATCATTTCCTGACTGAATAATTACCCCTTTGTTCAGATCGGAAACGGAAACCTGATCCCCCGGCTTCAGGAACATCACCGAAGAGCCCCGCAGCGCCGGGTTGCCGGTCGCCCAGGCATCCTTCCCGATGGTGACCATATCGTCCAGCTTGATCTTGCCCGCTTTCAACGCCTGGCCGACCACATAGCTGGTCATGATTTTGGTCAGGCTTGCCGGATCGAGTTTCTCATCCGCGTTGCCTTCCGCCAGCACTTTACCGCTGGAGTAGTCCATCAGGATCCAGGCGCGCGCATCCACAGGCGGCGCTTCGGGCGCAGCCTGTTCAGCTGCGTAGAGCGTTGGTGCAAACAGGAAAAGGAGCGCAGAGCCTGTCGCAAGGCTGCGCAGAGAAGTCATTTTACGCGTCATAAATGCCACCCGAGTGTCCATTCAAAAATTACGTCACATCACCGTGTCGCAAGAAGCGATGAGTAATAGCGCACTAAAACGGTTAAAGAAACCCAACGAGGGTAAAGTTATTAAAGTTTATGCAATAACATTCAGATACGCTTTGATTCAGACGATTTTTTTGTCTTCTGTTGCGTAATTGTTAGGTTTATCTCACCATGCGAAAGCTGACCCGGATTCACATCTCATCAGGAGTAAATATGATTACGCTTTGGGGCAGGAACAACTCGACCAACGTTAAGAAAGTGCTCTGGACGCTCGAGGAGCTGGATTTACCGTTCAATCAAATCATGGCCGGCATGTCGTTCGGCGTGAACAAAGAGGCCGACTATCTGGCCATGAACCCGAACGGCCTGGTGCCGCTGCTGCGCGATGATGAAACCGACGCGACGCTTTGGGAATCCAACACCATTGTCCGTTACCTTGCCGCCCAGTACGGTCAGGGCCGCCTGTGGGTGGAAAGCCCGGCCCGTCGCGCCCAGGGTGAAAAGTGGATGGACTGGGCGAATCAGACGCTATCGCCAACCCACCGCGTGATCCTGATGGGGTTAGTCAGAACTCCTGAACCCGAGCGCGACTACCCTGCCATTCATGCCGCTCAGGATGCGTGTGAAAACCTGTTTGCGATGATGGATGACGAACTGGCGAAGCACGCCTGGTTCTCCGGTGAGGCGTTCGGCGTGGGCGATATTGCCGTGGCGCCGTTCGTCTGGAATCTGACCAACCTCGGCCTGAAGTGGACGCCGCGCCCTCATCTTGAGCGCTGGCTAAAACAGCTGAGCGATCGCCCGGCGTACCGCAACGTGGTAATGATCCCGGTCACCTGATTACGCACCGGACGGGCTGACTTTTAACAGCTGCCCGTCCGTCTCGTCGGTCAGAACGTATAAATAGCCGTCCGGCCCCACCCGCACATCGCGAATACGTTTATCCCGGTCGCCGAGAATTCGCCCATCCTCCGTGACCTTATTGCCGTCCACGCTCAGCACGATAACGTCCTTTTCCTTTAGCGCGCCGATAAACAGCTTGTTTTTCCACTGCGGGAAGACGTCGCTGTTGTAAAACGCCATACCGCTCACGGCAGGTGACACTTTCCAGACGAACAGCGGTTTTTCGGTTCCCTCAACGTGCTCGCCTTTGGCTTCCGGAATTTTCAGACCGCTATAGTTAATGCCGTGCGTCGCCAGCGGCCAGCCGTAGTTCTTTCCTTTCTCCGGGATGTTGATCTCATCCCCGCCGCGCGGACCGTGCTCGTTCAGCCACAGCGCGTCGCTCCAGGGATTCATCGCCATCCCCTGCGGGTTGCGAATGCCGTAAGACCAGATTTCGGGTCGCGCGCCGGGGGTATTCACAAAGGGGTTATCCGGCGGCACTTTTCCGTCTTCGGTGAGGCGTACCACTTTACCCTGCAATTTATCCAGATCCTGCGCCGTCGGACGCTGGTTATTCTCGCCGAGTCCGATAAAGAGCGAGCCTTTGCCGTCGAACACCAGTCGCCCACCAAAATGGTTCCCGGTGGAGAGTTTCGGCATCTGGCGGAACACCACCTGGAAGGCTTCAATGCGCGTCAGATCGTCGCTCAGTCGGCCATAGCCCACCGCCGTTCCGGCCTTGCCGTCACTCCCGGCTTCGGCGAAGCTCAGCCAGATGCGGCGTGATTTTTCAAAATCCGGGGCGAGGACCACGTCCAGCAATCCTCCCTGACCGTTTGCCCAGACCTTCGGCACGCCGACAATCGGATCGGACAGCCCTTTTCCGGCCTGCCAGCGTTTGAGCTGACCGCCCTTCAGGGTCACCAGCAGGCCTTTATTGTCCGGCAGAAACGTCAGAGACCAGGGATGATCGAGTTTGTTTTGCAGCACCTCGACCTTGACCGCCTCCGGGGCAGCAAGAAGCGAAAACGGAATGAACAGCGCAGGCAGGGAAATTAGCGAGGATCGAGGCATAACGCACTCCTTTATCGGCATATGGCATAAAGGTTAGCCACTGCATCCGGGCGCGTTACCACTTTTACAAAAGCTTAATCAGAAGGGGGAGTTGCCTCCCCCTGGGTCAGTGCTGTTCAAGCTTCTCGTGCTCGTTCAGGCACATGATGCATAGAGAGAGCGTGGTCAGGCAGTTTTCAAGCTTCTCCGCGTTAACAGCGATAAAATTCGGGCAGTCGTGGCGTCCGTTCATCAAACATACCCCAGCGATGGAAAGTACCTCAGCGGCGCGGCGCAGGGCGATCAGCTCACTTTCGCCGTATTCCGCCTTCAGGGTCGGTGCTTTTTCACGCATGAAATTGCAAAGTTCAAACAGGTTATCACGCAGATGTTCGCTTTCGCTGACTGACATATACCCTTTTGCCTTCCTCAACTGCAGGTACGCGGCCAGGTCGATTCGGGCGTTGATCAGCTTGTTAAGCAGATCGCGTTTTAGTCTGTCAACGGTCATGCTCTTTCCTCCTCTGTCAGCCATTGTGCATAATCAGGATAAGTACATTTTTTGTACAGTTTAATGCCTGGGATCAATTTTTATTAACTGATTAACATTATTTACAATGTTACAACGTCTGCCCGGCGCATCCGCCTTGCAAAGAGTGTATAAATCCCCCGCGATACGCTGTAAAATCCCGCCCTGATAACTCCATAATTGATGAATTTTTAACCTATGAGCAATGTTACGCACCAGCCGAAAATCGGCTTCGTCTCCCTGGGCTGCCCGAAAAACCTCGTGGATTCCGAACGCATCCTGACCGAACTGCGCACCGAGGGCTATGACGTGGTGCCAAGCTACGACAACGCCGATATGGTGATCGTGAACACCTGCGGCTTTATCGACAGCGCGGTTCAGGAATCACTGGAAGCCATCGGTGAGGCCCTGACGGAAAACGGCAAAGTGATTGTTACCGGCTGTCTGGGCGCGAAAGAAGACCAGATCCGCGAAGTGCACCCGAAGGTGCTGGAGATCACCGGCCCGCACAGCTACGAGCAGGTGCTGGAACATGTTCATCACTACGTGCCAAAACCAAAGCACAACCCGTTCCTGAGCCTGGTGCCAGAGCAGGGCGTGAAGCTGACGCCGCGCCACTACGCTTACTTAAAAATTTCCGAAGGCTGCAACCATCGCTGCACCTTCTGCATCATCCCGTCCATGCGCGGCGATCTGGTGAGCCGTCCGATTGGCGAAGTGCTGGCGGAAGCTAAACGTCTGGCCGACGCGGGCGTGAAGGAGCTGCTGGTCATCTCCCAGGACACCTCGGCTTACGGCGTGGACGTTAAACACCGCTCCGGTTTCCACAACGGCGAGCCGGTGAAAACCAGCATGGTAGGCCTGTGCGAACAGCTGTCTAAACTCGGTATCTGGACGCGTCTGCACTACGTCTATCCGTATCCGCACGTTGACGACGTGATCCCGCTGATGGCGGAAGGCAAAATTCTGCCGTACCTGGATATCCCGCTGCAGCACGCCAGCCCGCGCATCCTGAAGCTGATGAAGCGTCCTGGATCCGTTGATCGCCAGCTGGCGCGCATCAAGCAGTGGCGCGAGATCTGCCCGGATCTGACCCTGCGATCCACCTTCATCGTCGGCTTCCCGGGTGAAACCGAAGAAGACTTCCAGATGCTGCTCGACTTCCTGAAAGAAGCCCGTCTGGACCGCGTAGGCTGCTTCAAGTACAGCCCGGTTGAAGGCGCTACCGCCAACGAGCTGGCGGACCAGGTGCCGGAAGAGGTGAAAGAAGAGCGCTGGAACCGCTTCATGCAGCTGCAGCAGCAGATCTCTGCCGAGCGTCTGCAGGAGAAAGTGGGCCGCGAAATTCTGGTGATTATCGACGAAGTTGACGAAGAGGGCGCGATTGGCCGCAGCATGGCGGACGCCCCGGAAATCGACGGCGCGGTGTACCTGAACGGCGAAACCAGCGTCAAGCCGGGTGATATCATTCGCGTGAAGGTTGAAAACGCGGACGAGTATGACCTGTGGGGTAGCCGGGTTTAATCTCCTTTCCCCCTCACCCTAACCCTCTCCCCACTGGGGAGAGGGGACTGCTGGGTGCGGTTTTTCACCCTCGCCCCTTTGGGGAGAGGGCCGGGGTGAGGGGCAAGCAAAAGCCTACCCCTTAATCCTCGGATCCAGCGCGTCGCGCAGCCCGTCCCCCAGCAGATTAAACGCCAGCACGGTCAGGAAAATCGCCAGACTCGGGAAGATCGCCACGTGCGGCGCAATCACCATATCCGCCCTCGCCTCGTTCAGCATCGCGCCCCACTCCGGGGTCGGAGGCTGCGCGCCTAACCCCAGAAACGACAGGCTGGCCGCCGAAATAATCGACACGCCGATGCGCATGGTGAAATAGACCACGATGGACGACACCGTACCCGGAAGAATATGGCTGAACAGGATGGTGGCATCGCTGGCCCCCATGCTGCGGGCTGATTCGATAAACGTCTGCTGTTTCAGCACCAGCGTATTGCCGCGCACCAGCCGCGCGAACGCCGGAATCGAAAAGACCGCGACCGCAATGATGACGTTCGCCATGCCGCTGCCCATGATCGCCACCACGGCAATCGCCAGCAGAATGCCGGGAAAAGCAAACAGCACGTCGCAGATGCGCATGATGATGCGGTCCCACCAGCCTTCGTAATACCCGGCAACGAGGCCCAGCACGGTACCGATGGCCGCGCCAATCAGCACCGCGAACACCCCGGCGGCAAGCGAGATCTGCGCCCCCACCAGCACGCGGCTAAAGATATCGCGCCCGAGGGAGTCCACGCCGAACCAGTGCAGCATCGACGGTCCGTCGTTCAGACGGTCGTAGTCAAAATAGTTTTCCGCATCAAACGGCGCCACCCACGGCGCAATCACCGCCACCGTAATCAGCAGCAGCACAAACAGCCCCGCGGTCATCGCGACCGGCTGACGGCGGAAACGCCGCCAGAATTCAGACCACGGGGTGCGGACGTGGTCCGGTTTTAGCCCCGGCATGGCGTTTAAAACGGCCTGACGTCGCCAGTTCAACAATCGCATCTTACTTGTACCTGATGGCCGGGTTAATGGCGGCGTAGAGCACGTCCACCACTAAGTTGATAAGAATAAACTCCAGCGAGAAAAGCAGGACTTCCGCCTGAATCACCGGGTAGTCGCGCATCTCGACGGAGTCGACCAGCAGGCGTCCCAGCCCCGGCCAGTTGAAGACCTTTTCCACGACGATCGAGCCGCCGAGCAGGAAACCAAACTGGAGCCCCATCATCGTCACTACCGGGATCATCGCATTGCGGAATCCGTGCTTGAGAATGACCCACTTCTCGCTGACCCCTTTCGCCCGCGCGGTGCGAATATAATCTTCGCTCAGCACGTCAACGAACGAGGCGCGGGTAAAGCGGGCCATCACCGCCGACACGGCAGCGCCCAGCGTCATGGAAGGCAGGATGTAATGCTTCCAGGTATCGGCCCCGACGGTCGGCAGCCAGCCCAGTTCGACGGAGAAGATCTGCATCAGCAACATTCCCAGCGCGAACGCCGGGAAGGAGATGCCGGTCACCGCCAGCGCCATGCCGAGCTTGTCCGGCCAGCGGTTGCGCCAGACGGCCGCGATAATCCCGGCGCCAAGCCCAAACACGACCGCCCAGCTCATGCTGGCTATCGTTAACCAGAACGTCGGCATAAAGCGGCTGGCAATCTCCTCCGACACCGGACGGCGCGACACCATCGAGATACCAAAATCGCCCTGCAGAACGTTGCAAATGTAATGGATGAACTGCATATACAGCGGCTGGTCGAGGCCAAGCTGCTTACGCACCAGGTCAATAACGGTGGCATCCGCCTCAGGCCCGGCGACCAGACGCGCCGGATCGCCCGGCAGCATATGGACAAACAAAAACACCAGGACCGCCACAATCAGCAGCGTCGGAATAAGCCCCAGCAGGCGTTTACAAACATAATTCAGCATGAGGTTTATTTTAAATCCGCATCGTCAAAGCTAAAGCCCGTGTCCGGCATGATGTAGAACCCGGTCAACGCTTTGTTATGGGCTGACACCAGTTTCTCCACCACCAGCGGCACCCACGGTGACTCTTTCCAGATAATATCCTGCGCGTCTTTATAGAGACGCGCCTTCTCTTCCGGTTTGGTGGTTTTCAGGGCATCGGCCAGGTCTTTGTCCACCTGCGGGTTGCTGTAAAACGCGGTGTTGAACAGGGTTGGCGGCCAGTTCTGCGAGGCAAACAGCGGCGACAGCGCCCAGTCGGCCTCACCGGTCGACGCCGTCCAGCCGGTGTAGAACATCCGCACGCCGCTCTCTTTCTGCCCTTTCCCCTCCACTTCTGCCGCACGCTGTCCCGCATCCATTGCGGTGACCTGTACCTTGATACCCACCTGCGCCAGCTGCTGCTGGGTAAACTGCAGCACCTTCTGGGCGGTACTGTGATTATGCGAGGACCACAGCGTGGTGCTGAAACCGTTCGGGAAGCCCGCCTCTTTCAGCAGCTCGCGCGCTTTAGCCGGATCGTACGGCCACGGCTGATAGCTTTGCGCATAGGCGATCGCCGGCGGCAGCACGCCGGTGGCCGGAGTGGCATAGCCGGCAAAGGCGACCTTCACCAGCGCCTGACGGTTAATGGCGTAGTTGATGGCTTCACGCACCTTCGGATTATCGAACGGCTTTTGCGTGACGTTCATGCTGATGTAGCGCTGCATGATTGACGGGCTGGCGACCAGCTCCAGCTTGCTGTTTTTCTGCAAAATGGCGGCCTGCTCGTACGGGATCGGGAAGGCAAACTGCGCCTCGCCGGTTTGCAGCATCGCCGCGCGGGTGTTGTTGTCCACCACCGGGCGCCAGGTGATAGTGTCGAGCTTCGGCAGCCCCTGCTGCCAGTATCCCGCGAATTTCTTCACCTTCACAAAATCGGTCTGGTTCCAGGTGAGCAGTTCGTAAGGGCCGGTGCCAACAGGGTGGAAGCCGATCTCCTTGCCGTATTTCTTCAGCGCGGCAGGGGAAATCATCGCCGTTGCCGGATGCGCCAGGATATTGATAAACGCGGAGAACGGCTCTTTCAGGGTGATTTTAACCGTCGCCGGGTCGACCACCTCTGTACTGGCGATATTTTTATACAGGTTATAGCGCTTGAGGCTATTTTCCGGATTGCTGGCGCGGTCCAGGTTAACCTTCACCGCCTCCGCATTGAATTCTGTCCCGTCCTGGAACTTCACGCCGGTCCTGAGCTTGATGGTATACACCAGCCCGTCGTCGGACACGGTGTACCCCTCCGCCAGCACGTTTTTGAGCTTCATCTCTTTATCGAGGCCAAACAGGCCCTGATAGAACGATTTCGCCACCGCCTGAGAGAGCGTGTCGTTGGCGTCATACGGATCGAGCGTGGTGAAATTGGAGCCGACGGCGACCACCACGTCTTTGGCAGCGAACGCGGGGGCAGCGGCCAGGGCTGCCGTCACGCTCGCGGCTAACAACCATCTACGCGCTACAAATGTAACCATTGTGTTCTCCTGCCTGTTGTAAGTTATAACCGCGAAAAAGCGTTGTCCTGACGCGGGGGAGCGACGAAATGACCCGGCCCGACCTCGCGCAGCGTCACGCGCTCCACGGCCTCGCCGCGTTTATGAATATTGCTCGGCATTTCATCCTGCAGCAGCACGCGCTGGCCGTGACGATGCGCCGGATCGGCAACCGGGACCGCCGCGATAAGCTTGCGGGTGTACGGGTGCTGCGGGTTTTCAAACACCGCCCTTCGCGGCCCAATCTCCACGATCTGCCCCATAAACATCACCGCCACGCGATGGCTGATGCGCTCGACCACCGCCATATCGTGCGAGATAAACAGGAAGGCGATGCCCATATCCCGCTGTAAATCCAGCAGCAGGTTGATGATTTGCGCCCGGATAGAGACATCCAGCGCCGAGACGGACTCATCGGCTATCACCACTTTCGGGTTCAGCGCCAGCGCGCGGGCGATGCAGATACGCTGCCGCTGTCCGCCGGAAAACTCGTGCGGATAACGCCATGCGTGCTCCGGCTTCAGGCCGACGCGCTCCAGCAGCCAGGCCACGCGAAGCTGGGCCGCTTCGCCGTCGAGCAGGTTATGTACCCGCAGCGGCTCCATGATCGAATACCCCACCGTATGGCGCGGATCGAGGGAGGCATACGGATCCTGGAAAATAAACTGAATATCCCGCCGCACCGCCTGCAGCTTGCTGTCCGGAAGGGTATCAATGCGCTCGCCGTTAAAGGTAATGCTGCCTTCCTGTGATTCCACCAGACGGAGCAACGCGCGCCCGGTGGTGGATTTACCGCAGCCGGACTCCCCCACCAGCGCCAGCGTTTCGCCCGGCCAGAGATCGAAACTGACGTTTTCCACCGCGTGCACTTCGCGCTTAACGCGGTTCAGTACGCCGCTGCGCAGTGGAAAACGGGTGACCAGATCGCGCACTTCCAGAATGGGCTTACCCGGCACCACGGTGTCCTGCTCGCGATCCTCCTCCTGTAGCTCAGACGCCTCAAGAGAAATCAGCGGGAAGCTGCGCGGCAAATCGCTGCCGTTCATCGCCCCCAGGCGCGGAACCGCCGCCAGCAGCGCTTTGGTGTAAGGATGCACGGGCGCGTGAAAAATCTGCTCGACCGGGCCGGTTTCCACCGCGCTGCCCTTGTGCATCACCAGCACCCGATCGGCGATATCGGCGACTACGCCCATATCGTGGGTGATGAATATCACCCCCATCTCCATCTCCTGCTGCAGCACTTTAATGAGCTGCAGGATCTGCGCCTGAATCGTCACGTCCAGCGCCGTCGTCGGTTCATCGGCAATCAGCACCGCCGGACGGCAGGAGAGCGCCATGGCAATCATCACCCGCTGGCGCATGCCGCCGGAAAGCTGATGCGGGTAGCGACCCAGAATGGCCTGCGCCTCCGGGATGCGCACCAGCTCCAGCATCCGTCGGGCCTCTTTGAGCGCTTCATCGCCGCTCAGTCCTTGATGCAGGCGGATGGACTCGGCGATTTGTTCCCCGACCGGGAAAACCGGGTTCAGGGAGGTCATCGGCTCCTGGAAGATCATCGCAATATCCGCCCCGCGCACGCCCTGCATCTGCGAACCGCTCAGCTCATTTAAATCAATGACCTGACGGTTACGGCGGCGCAGGAGCATTTTCTCGCTGCTGATTTGCCCGCCCGTCTGTTCCAGCAGGCGCATCAGCGCCAGCGCGGTGACCGATTTACCGGATCCGGACTCGCCAACAATCGCCAGCGTCTCGCCGCGCCTGAGCGTGAACGATAAATTCTGTACTGCGGGGATGAACTGCCGCTCTTCCTGAAACGCAATATTGAGCTGATGGACAGCCAGCACTTCGCGGTTGTCCAGTTCTTCACTGTGCGGCACGCGCTGCCCCCTTATTCACGATAGATGCCCGTGCTCGGTTCATCACCGGCATAACCCCAGGCGCGATACATGCCTTCGCTGTTGAATGGCAGAGCCACGTTGCCCTCACGATCCACCGCAATGAGCCCGCCGACGCCGCCCAGGGCAGGCAGTTTCTCCATCACCACGCGCTCGCAGGCTTCGCTGAGGCTTAAACCGCCGTAATCCATCAGCGCGGTGATGTCGTAGGCCGCGAGGGCGCGAATAAACACTTCCCCGGTGCCGGTACACGACACCGCCGCCGTCGCGTTATTGGCGTAGCAGCCGGCGCCCGGCAGCGGGCTATCGCCGACGCGCCCGGGCAGCTTGTTGGTCATCCCGCCCGTTGAGGTCGCCGCCGCGAGGTTTCCGGCCTTATCCAGCGCCACCGCGCCGACCGTGCCCATTTTGGTGGTTTCATCAAGCGGCGCTGCATGGTCAAGCTGCGTCATGCCCGCCGAACGAGCCTCCAGCAGCTGCTGATAGCGCTCCTCCGTGGAAAACAGATCCGGCGATACCGGTTCCATTCCGTGCCCGAAGGCAAACGCCTCTGCCCCGGCCCCTGTGAGCAGGACGTGCGGACTCGCCTCCATCACCAGACGCGCGGCCAGCACCGGATTGCGCAGATGACTCACGCCCGCCACGGCGCCCGCTTTCAGGGTGACGCCGTCCATCACGCAGGCATCCAGCTCGTGCGTTTCATCCCGGGTAAAGACCGAACCGATCACTGCATTAAATAACGGACACTCTTCCAGCAGGCGCACCGCCTCGGTGACCACGTCCAGCGCGCTTTCGCCCGCTTTCAGCATTTTCTGACCCGTTTCCACAATGGCGTACAGCGCGTCGATATAGCGCTTTTCCTGCTCGGGACTGAGCTGTGCTCGGGTGATTGCCCCGGCGCCACCATGAATTGCGATTACCGCATTAACCATTCGCATCACCCGTTAGCCTGATTTGCGGCTTTTTCTATAAATATCATTATCGTCGATGAAACTTCAGATGATTTTTGAATATAGAAAGACGTAACTGTGATGTAAAGCGTACACCCATCGGGTCATACAGTTAGCCGCACTTTTCTGCCATAATGGCCGCTTTCGTTGTTACTCCGCAGGAGCCCACCATGGATTTTACCGCCGGACTGATGCCGCTTGAGACGGCACTCACGCAGATGCTTGACCGAGTTTCCCCGCTGCATGACGTTGAGACGCTGCCCCTCGTGCGCTGTTTTGGCCGTATTGCCGCGCGCGATATCGTCTCTCCGCTTAACGTGCCGGGGTTTGATAATTCCGCGATGGACGGTTACGCGGTACGCCTGGCGGATCTCCAGACGGGTAACGCCCTGCCGGTGGCAGGTAAAGCCTTTGCGGGCCAGCCGTTTAACGGTGAATGGCCTGCGGGCACCTGCGTACGCATCATGACCGGCGCGCCGGTTCCGGCCAGCTGCGACGCCGTGGTAATGCAGGAAGAGACCGAACAGGCCGACGACGGCGTGCGTTTTACCGCGAACGTTAAAGCGGGCCAGAACATCCGCCGCACGGGCGAAGATATCACCCTTGGCGCGACGGTCTTTGCCGCCGGGCAGAAGCTGACGGCAGGTGAGCTGCCGGTGCTGGCGTCGCTCGGCGTGGCTGAAATCGACGTTATCCGTAAAGTGCGCGTGGCCGTTTTCTCCACCGGCGACGAGCTGCAGCTTCCGGGCCAGCCGCTGCAGGACGGTCAGATTTACGACACCAACCGCCTGGCGGTACACCTGATGCTGGAGCAGCTGGGCTGCGAGGTGATTAACCTCGGCATTATTCCTGACGATCCGGAAAAACTGCGCGCCGCGTTTATCGAGGCGGATAACGCAGCCGACGTGGTCATCAGCTCCGGCGGCGTCTCCGTGGGCGAAGCGGATTACACCAAAACCATCCTCGAAGAGCTGGGGGAAATCGCCTTCTGGAAGCTGGCCATCAAGCCGGGCAAACCGTTCGCGTTTGGCAAGCTCACGCGCGGCTGGTTCTGCGGCCTGCCGGGTAATCCGGTCTCGGCGGCACTCACCTTCTACCAGCTGGCGATCCCGCTGCTGGCGAAGCTTTCCGGCAACAGCGCCAGCCCGCTGCCGGAACGCCAGCGCGTGCGCGCCGCCACGCGCCTGAAAAAATCGCCGGGCCGCCTCGATTTCCAGCGCGGCATTCTGGCGCGCAACGCGGACGGAGAGCTCGAAGTGAGCACCACCGGGCACCAGGGCTCACACATTTTCAGCTCCTTCAGCCAGGGCAACTGCTTTATCGTCCTGGAGCGCGAGCGCGGCAATGTGGAAGCAGGCGAGTGGGTTGAGATCGAGCGTTTTAACCACCTGTTCGGAGGCTGACATGACGGTGGAGCTGAGCGACCCGGAGATGATGCGCTACAACCGCCAGATTGTGCTGCGCGGGTTTGATTTCGAAGGTCAGGAAGCGCTTAAGGCAGCAAGCGTGCTGGTTGTTGGTCTGGGCGGCCTGGGCTGCGCCGCCGCGCAGTATCTTGCCGCGGCGGGCGTGGGCAGAATGACGCTGCTGGATTTTGATACCGTGTCGGTGTCTAACCTGCAGCGCCAGACGCTGCACAGCGATGCGACGGTTGGCCAGCCGAAGGTGGATTCTGCCCGCACGGCGCTGGCGCGCATCAACCCCAACGTTCAGTTCACCCTGATTGACGCGATGCTGGATGACGAGGCGCTGTCCGCGCAGATTGCACAGCACGACCTGGTGCTGGACTGCACCGATAACGTCACGGTCCGTAACCAGCTGAACGCGGGCTGCTTTGCCCACAAAATCCCGCTGGTCTCCGGCGCGGCGATCCGCATGGAGGGGCAAATCAGCGTTTTCACGTACGCGGAAGGTGAACCCTGCTACCGCTGCCTGAGCCGCCTGTTCGGCGAGAACGCGCTGACCTGCGTTGAAGCGGGCGTGATGGCGCCGCTGGTCGGCGTGATTGGCTCCCTGCAGGCGATGGAAGCGATCAAAGTGCTGGCGCGCTACGGCACGCCTGCGGCGGGGAAAATCGTAATGTATGACGCGATGACCTGCCAGTTCCGCGAAATGAAGCTGATGCGTAACCCGGGGTGTGAGGTTTGCGGAGGTTAAAGCAAACGGCAACCTTCAGGTTGCCGTTTTAGTGTTTGCTCCCTCTCCCTGTGGGAGAGGGTTGGGGTGAGGGCATCAGGCCGCACCCGTCAGATCGACGCCCGTCCAAACGCGCCCTGCCAGTCCTGCTCAAACTTCACAATCGCCGCATCCACAGCCGGAGAGGTAATAAACTGCTGCGCCACGTCCAGCGGCAGCGTGATGGACTCGCACCCTGCCAGCAGGCAGTCCAGCGCCTGACGCGGCGTTTTAAAGCTCGCGGCCAGCACCTTTGACTGCGGTACGTGCAGCGTCAGCAGCTGTTGCAGTTCAACCACGGTCTGGATCCCGTCCCCGCCCTGCGCGTCCAGGCGGTTAACGTAAGGCGCTACATACTCCGCGCCCGCCAGCGCGGAGAGCATCCCCTGCGCAGCACCGTAAACCGCCGTACCCAGCGTCGGGATCCCTTCCGCTTTCAGCATCTTGATCGCCGCCAGCCCTTCGGCGGTCACCGGCACTTTTACCACCAGGTCGTTGATGATGGCGCGCAGCTTACGCGCGTCCTCCACCATCCCTTCGGCGGTGGTCGCCATCACCTGGGCGAAAAGACGGCCTTTTCCGCCCAGCGCGTCGTGCAGCGCTGGCAGCAAAACGTCCAGCGGCGTTTTACCTGCCGCCACAATGCTTGGGTTGGTGGTTACGCCCGCCAGCGGGAAAATGCGCGCCAGCTTTTTGACTGCCGCAACGTCAGATGTGTCGAGATAAAGTTCCATGATGTCACCCTCAAATTTAGCCTGCACTTACCCTATCACGACAAAACCTGCTCAGTAGTTGACCTGCATCAAGATAACTTTCATTCGAAAGTAATTTAATCTTCATATGCAATGCGAGAGGCGAAATCATGATCTTCAATATTCAGCGTTACTCTACCCACGATGGCCCCGGTATTAGAACCGTGGTGTTCCTGAAAGGCTGCTCGCTGGGCTGTCGCTGGTGCCAGAACCCGGAAAGCCGCTCCCGCAGCCGGGACGTGCTGTTTGATGCGCGCCTGTGCCTGGACGGCTGTGACCTGTGCCAGCAGGCGGCACCGGGCTGCATCGAACGCGCGCTGAATGGCCTGGTTATCCACCGCGAGAAGCTTGATGAAGCGACGCTCAACGCCCTTAGTGACTGCTGCCCGACGCAGGCGCTGACCGTCTGCGGTGAAGAGCAGCAGGTCGAGGAGATCATGGCGACCGTACTGCGCGATAAACCCTTTTACGACCGCAGCGGCGGCGGGATCACCCTCTCCGGCGGCGAGCCGTTTATGAACCCTGAGCTGGCGCACGCCCTGTTTAAAGCCAGCCACGAACAGTGGATCCACACAGCCGTGGAAACCTGCCTTCACGTGCCGTGGCACTACATCGAGCCGTCATTACCGTACGTCGATCTGTTCCTCGCCGACCTGAAGCACGTCGACGGTGAGGTGTTCAAACAGTGGACGGACGGTTCGGCTAAGCGAATCCTGGACAACCTGAAACGCCTTGCCGCCGCCGGGAAAAAAATCACCATCCGCGTGCCGCTGATCCAGGGCTTTAACGCTGACGAAGCGTCCGTAACCGCCATTACCAACTTCGCCGCCGACGAGCTCGGCGTCGACGATATTCATTTTCTGCCGTATCACACGCTGGGCATGAACAAATACACCCTGCTCGGCCAACCCTACTCTGCCCCTGACAAACCGCTGGATAACCCTGCCCTGCTGGATTTCGCGCAGCAGTACGCCTGCCAGAAAGGGTTAACCGCGACCTTACGAGGATAAACCTATGACAACCCTGAATCTCAACACCCTCAGCGAGCGCATTAAAGCGCACAAAACGGCGCTGGTGCATATTGTTAAGCCGCCGGTCTGTACCGAGCGCGCCCAGCATTACACCGAAATGTACAAGCAGCACATGGACAAGCCGATCCCGGTGCGTCGCGCGCTGGCGCTGGCGCATCACCTGGCCGAGCGTACCATCTGGATCAAACACGACGAGCTGATTATCGGTAACCAGGCAAGCGAAGTGCGCGCCGCGCCGATTTTCCCGGAATACACCGTCTCATGGATTGAGAAAGAGATCGACGATCTGGCGGACCGCCCGGGCGCGGGCTTTGCGGTGAGCGAAGAGAACAAGCGCGTGCTGCACGACATCTGCCCGTGGTGGCGCGGCCAGACGGTGCAGGACCGCTGCTACGGCATGTTCACCGACGAGCAGAAAGGCCTGCTGGAAACCGGCATTATCAAAGCCGAAGGCAACATGACCTCCGGCGACGCGCACCTGGCCGTTAACTTCCCGCTGGTGCTGGAGAAAGGCCTCGACGGCCTGCGCGCTAAGGTGGCCGAGCGCCGCACGCGCATCAACCTGACGGTGCTGGAAGATCTGCACGGCGACCAGTTCCTGAAGGCGATCGATATCGTGCTGGAAGCCGTAAGCCTGCATATCAAACGCTTTGCCAATCTGGCGCGTGAAATGGCGTCCACAGAAACCCGCGAAAGCCGCCGCGACGAGCTGCTGGCGATGGCGGAAAACTGCGACATCATTGCCCACGAGCCGCCAAAAACCTTCTGGCAGGCGCTGCAGCTGTGCTACTTCATTCAGCTGATCCTGCAGATTGAGTCAAACGGCCATTCCGTCTCCTTCGCGCGTATGGACCAGTATCTCTATCCGTACTACCGCCGCGACGTCGAGTTGAACCAGAGCCTCGACCGCGAACACGCTATCGAGCTGCTGCACAGCTGCTGGCTGAAGCTGCTGGAAGTGAACAAGATCCGCTCCGGCTCGCACTCCAAGGCTTCCGCCGGTAGCCCGCTGTACCAGAACGTCACCATCGGTGGCCAGAAGCTGGTCAACGGTGAGCCGATGGACGCGGTGAACCCGCTCTCCTACGCAATTCTGGAATCGTGCGGTCGCCTGCGCTCCACCCAGCCGAACCTGAGCGTGCGCTACCACGCGGGCATGAGCAACGACTTCCTCGACGCCTGCGTGCAGGTGATCCGCTGCGGCTTCGGCATGCCCGCGTTCAACAACGATGAAATCGTCATTCCGGAATTCATCAAGCTCGGCGTTGAACGCGACGACGCCTACGACTACGCGGCCATCGGCTGTATCGAAACCGCGGTGGGCGGCAAGTGGGGCTATCGCTGCACCGGCATGAGCTTTATCAACTTCGCCCGCGTGATGCTGGCCGCGCTGGAAGGCGGGCGCGACGCCACCAGCGGCAAGGTGTTCCTGCCGCAGGAGAAAGCGCTCTCCGCCGGTAACTTCGAAAACTTCGACGAAGTGATGGCGGCGTGGGACAGCCAGATCCGCTACTACACCCGCAAATCTATCGAGATTGAGTACGTGGTGGATACCATGCTGGAAGAGAACGTCCACGACATTCTCTGCTCGGCGCTGGTGGACGACTGCATCGAGCGCGCGAAAAGCATCAAGCAGGGCGGCGCGAAGTATGACTGGGTCTCCGGCCTGCAGGTGGGCATCGCCAACCTCGGCAACAGCCTGGCTGCGGTGAAGAAGCTGGTGTTCGAACAGGGCACTATTGGTCAGCAGCAGCTGGCGGCGGCGCTGGCGGATGACTTCGACGGGCTGACCCACGAGCAGCTGCGCCAGCGTCTGATCAACGGCGCGCCGAAGTACGGCAACGACGACGACAGCGTGGACATGCTGCTGACGCGCGCCTACCAGACCTACATTGAAGAGCTGAAGCAGTACCACAACCCTCGCCACGGCCGCGGCCCGATTGGAGGTAACTACTACGCGGGCACCTCTTCCATCTCCGCAAACGTGCCGTTTGGCGCGGCAACGATGGCCACCCCGGACGGACGTAAGGCGCACACCCCGCTGGCGGAAGGAGCAAGCCCGGCCTCCGGTACGGACCACCTCGGCCCGACGGCGGTAATTGGCTCGGTGGGTAAACTGCCGACGGAAGCGATTCTCGGCGGCGTGCTGCTGAACCAGAAGCTGAACCCGTCGACGCTGGAAAACGACAGCGATCGCCAGAAGCTGATGGTGCTGCTGCGCACCTTCTTCGAGGTGCATAAAGGCTGGCATATCCAGTACAACATCGTCTCGCGCGAAACGCTGCTGGAAGCGAAGAAACATCCTGACCAGTATCGTGACCTGGTGGTGCGCGTCGCGGGCTACTCGGCGTTCTTCACCGCCCTGTCGCCGGATGCGCAGGACGATATTATCGCCCGTACTGAGCACACGCTGTAAAAAAACGCCCGGTGGCGCTTCGCTTACCGGGCCTACATTGTCTCCCCGTAGGCCGGGTAAGGCGAAGCCGCCACCCGGCTTTCTGACTTTCATTCGAAATTAAATTTGTGCTCCCCGTCACCTTGTTATTAGAATGTTTCAAAACGCAGTGATCCAGGAGCACAGTATGACCGTTAAAGTTATCGTCACCGATATGGACGGAACTTTCCTTGATGATGCCAAGCAGTACGATCGTGACCGCTTCCAGGCACAGTTTGAACAGCTTAAAGCCCGCGACATTGAATTCGTTGTCGCCAGCGGCAACCAGTATTACCAGCTCATCTCCTTCTTTCCGGAGCTGAAAGACCGGATCTCCTTCGTGGCGGAAAACGGCGCGCTGGTGTTCGATCGCGGCGAACAGATTTTCCACGGCGAGCTGACGCGTCATGAATCGCAGATCGTGATTGGCGAACTGCTGAAAGATAAAGGACTGAACTTCGTGGCCTGCGGGCTGGAGAGCGCCTGGGTCAGCGACCAGGCTCCTGAAGAATTCGTGGCGCTGATGTCAAAGCACTATCACCGCTTAAAGCGCATCAGCGATTACCGCGAAATTGACGACGTGCTGTTTAAGTTCTCTCTGAACCTGCCGGACAGCGATATCCCTAATCTGGTGGATAAACTGCACGTCTCCCTGGACGGCATCATGAAGCCGGTCACCAGCGGCTTTGGTTTTGTCGATTTGATTATCCCCGGCCTGCACAAGGCCAACGGCATTAGCCGTCTGCTGAAACGCTGGAAAATCTCCCCGCAGGAGTGCGTGGCCATTGGCGACAGCGGCAACGATGCCGAGATGCTGAAGCTGGTGAAATATTCCTTTGCGATGGGCAACGCGGCAGAGAGCATCAAAGAAATCAGCCGCTACGGCACCGACGACAACAACCATCAGGGCGCGCTGAACGTCATCCAGGCCGTGCTCGACAACCATTCCCCGTTCGACGTCTGATCCTTTCCTCGCCGGAGCGTCGCTCCGGCCTCTCACTCTTTTTCCGACCTGTGGCTTGCGTCAAGTTTTTAAACTTGCATTAACTTATTTTTAACTTAAAGTATCACTTGTAGACACTTTTACTTTCGAATGAAAGATGCGAGGCAGTTATGACCTTTACCAGTGAAACCTTGCCAGCGGATCACAAAGCGGCAATCCGTCAGTTAAAACGTGAGCTGCGCGCGCAGATCGGCGACGTGCAGGCAGTGTTTAATAAGCTCAGTGACAAAATTGCCACCCGCGTGGCGGAAATCAACGCGCTTAAGAACAAAGGCGAATCCGTCTGGCCGGTGATCCCGTTTGCGGATGTGAAAAACGGCACCATTACCGACGCACAGCGCGAGGCCGTTAAACGCCGCGGCTGCGCGGTGATTAAAGGTCACTTCCCGCGCGAGCAGGCGCTGGCGTGGGATCAGTCGATGCTCGACTACCTCGATCTGAACAAGTTTGATGAGGTCTACAAAGGCCCGGGCGATAACTTCTTCGGCACCCTGACGGCCTCTCGTCCGGAGATTTACCCGATTTACTGGTCTCAGGCGCAGATGCAGGCGCGCCAGAGCGAAGAGATGGCGCAGGTGCAGTCGTTCCTGAACCGTTTATGGACATTCGAGAGCAACGGCAAACAGTGGTTCGACCCGGACGTGAGCGTGATTTACCCGGACCGTATCCGCCGCCGCCCGCCGGGAACGACCTCGAAAGGACTGGGCGCGCATACCGACTCCGGCGCGCTGGAGCGCTGGCTGCTTCCGGCTTATCAACAGGTGTTCGCCCGCGTGTTTGACGGCAACGTCGAGAAATACGATCCGTGGAACGCCGCGCACCGTACCGAAGTGGAAGAGTACACCGTCGATAACACCACCAAATGCTCGGTGTTCCGCACCTTCCAGGGCTGGACGGCGCTGTCAGATATGATCCCAGGTCAGGGGCTGCTGCACGTGGTGCCAATCCCGGAAGCGATGGCCTACATTCTGCTGCGGCCGCTGCTGGACGACGTGCCGGAAGACGAGCTGTGCGGCGTGGCGCCGGGGCGCGTCCTGCCGGTTTCAGAGAAATGGCACCCGCTGCTGATCGAGGCGCTGACCAGCATTCCGGCACTCGATGCGGGCGATTCCGTGTGGTGGCACTGCGATGTGATCCATTCCGTCGCGCCGGTGGAAAATCAGCAGGGCTGGGGCAACGTGATGTACATTCCTGCCGCGCCGATGTGCGAGAAAAACCTCGCCTACGCGAAAAAGGTCAAGGAAGCGCTGGAAACCGGCGCGTCGCCGGGAGACTTCCCGCGCGAGGATTATGAAAAAAGCTGGCAGGACCGCTTTACCGTGAACGATCTCAACATCCACGGCAAGCGCGCGCTGGGCATGGTTTAACTGTCGTACAGCCCTTCCCGCTCTACGGCGGTGCGTCGTTTCCCCTGACGTATCCGCCGTACCGATTCCCGCACGGCCAGCGTGCCGTTAAGCAGCAAGGTTCCCACCGGCGCGTCCGGGCGCATCAGCCGCTGCTGGAGCATATATACCGCTTCGGTTCCCAGCTCATCGCGCGGAACGTGCACCGCCGTTAATGGAACATCCTGAATCGCCGCCAGGTTAAAGCCGTCAATGCTCATCACCGACACGTCCTGCGGCACGCGCAGGCCGTGGTTTTGTAATGCGCTAATGGTGCCCGCCGCCATAAAATCGCCGCCGACCAGGAACGCGGTAGGTAAATCCTTCCCCTGCACTTCACTGAGCCAGCCGCTGACCATCTGTTCCGTTTCGCGCGCGCTGAAGCTGGGCACTACCAGCAGATCGCGTTTATCGTTGAATTTCAGGTTGTGAGACTGCCACGCGTCGCGGATCCCCGCCAGGCGCAGCTCCATGGTGTAGCGGCGCAGGCACAGCACGTTCATCACCTCACGGTGTCCCATCTCGAACAGATATTCCGCCGCCCGCTCGCCGATAGCGCGATGATCCGGCGCGACGGCAGGCAGACGCATGTGCCGGTCGCGGCAGTTAATCAGCATGCAGGGTTTACCCACGTCCACCGCCAGATCGTGGATATGGGGATCGTCGATGCCAAGAAGGATTGCCGCCTGAGTGTCCGCTTCGTTCATGCGTGCCAGAAACAGCTGGGCGTCGCTGTCGTTCTCCTCCAGCGCGCAGTAGCGAAGACGCACATCGTGGGACGCCAGGCCTTTAATCACGCTCTGGATCACGCGGTAGTAAAAGATGTCGGACCGCTCGTCAAACGCCCGCTGCGGGGCAAAAACCACCAGGCTGTTAAGCAGCAGACGCCCTGCCGCCATGCCGTCCATCACCCCCAGCTCCCGCGCGCACGCCAGCACCTTCGCGCGCGCTTTCTCACTGGTATTCGCTTTTCCCGCCAGCACCCGCGACACGGTGCTGATCGAGAGCTGCGTCCGGGCCGCGATTTCGCTGATTTTTAGCCTTTTGTCCATTTTGTGATCTGGCTCCATTTGCGAAATGAAAAAATTTTCATAGCGTATTGGTCAGGCAATAGCTGACATAAAGGGCATCATGCCAGAGGGTTTACGTCAGTTATGAGAAATTTTGCACAAAATCCACTTTTGCCCACTCATTTTCTTCCTTAAGGTGAACTTGTCACACAACTTCCATACTAGTTGTATACCAACTTAAGCATTTTAAACGGATAGAAATCAAAGGCATAAAAATCCGTGTGACACCTGAACCTCCGTCCCCTTACCGTCCGTCTTGTGGAGAGTAAAATGAGTCAGGACATCAATAACACCGTAGCGACAAGCAAAACCCGTCGCGTCATCAAGAACCTGCGCTGGTACGTGCTGGTGCTGTTCTTACTTGGCGTCACCGTTAACTACATCACCCGTAACTCACTCGGGATCCTCGCCCCGGAACTGAAAGAGAGCCTCGGGATCACCACCGAGCAATACTCCTGGATCGTCGGCGCGTTCCAGATCGCCTATACCATTTTCCAGCCCCTGTGCGGCTGGCTGATTGACGTCATCGGCCTGAAGATTGGCTTTATGGTCTGCGCCGGGATCTGGGCGCTGATGTGTATTTTCCACGCGGGCGCCGGAAGCTGGCTGCACCTCGCTATTCTGCGCTTCTTTATGGGTGCCTCTGAGGCCGCCGCTACCCCTGCAAACGCCAAAACCATCGGCGAATGGTTCCCGAAATCAGAGCGACCCGTTGCCGCTGGCTGGGCTGGCGTGGGATTCTCCATCGGCGCGATGCTGGCCCCGCCTATCATCTACTTTGCTCACGCGTCGTTCGGCTGGCAGGGTGCGTTTATGTTTACCGGCGTGCTGGCGCTGCTGTGGGTGATCCTCTGGTGGGCGTTCTACCACAACCCGGAGCAGCACCCGAACCTGAGCAAGGACGAACTGGCATTTATCAAGCAGGATAACGAACCGCCTGCGGTGAAACTGCCTTTCCTGACCGCGCTGAAAACCGTCTCGAAAAACAAACGCTTCTACGGTATCGCCATCCCGGCCTTTATGGCGGAACCGGCCTGGGCGGTGCTGAGCTTCTGGGTGCCGCTTTACCTCGCCAAAGAGCACGGCATGGACCTGAAGCAGATTGCGATGTTTGCCTGGCTGCCGTTCCTCGCCGCCGACCTCGGCAGCGTGGCGAGCGGCTACCTGACGCGTCTGTACACCCGTCTGTTCGGCTGCTCGCGCGTTAACTCGGTCGTTGCCAGCTCCGTGACGGGCGCGTTCCTGATGATCTCTCTGGGCATCGTGGCCATTACCCGCGACCCGTACATCACCATCGTGCTGATCTCCATCGGCGGCTTCGGGCACCAGATCATCTCCTGCATGCTGAGCGCCCTGGTCGTTGAGTCGTTCGACAAAGGCCAGATGGCGACCGTCAACGGCATGCGCGGCTCGGCAGCGTGGATCGCCAGCTTCCTGTTCTCGCTGTTAATCGGTGTGACCGCCGACAAAATCGGCTTTAACCCGCTCTTTATTGCCATGGGCTTCTTTGACCTGATTGGCGCTGTCTTCCTGGTAGCATTTATTGCTGAACGTCGCGCCAAGCGCGCCTGATAGTGGATGTATTGCATATGAAAACCCTGAAAAACTGGACCCTTGATACGCAGTCGGCAAACCATCTGGAACTGCTGGTCGATAACCAGCACCGCCTGTGCCTGTATGTGCTGGAAGAGAACCTGTTCCGCGTGCTGATTAAACGCAAAGGCGAGCTGGCGCTGGACCGCACCTGGAGCATCGCGCCGGAAAAAGACGTGCCGTGGGAAGGCCGCCGTCGTGACGATATAAGCGGTTTCTCCTGCCCGGCCTGGACCCTGACGCAGCAGGGTGAGACGCTCACGGTGGCAACCGAACAGCTGCGCGTGACGGTCCACCAGCCGCTGTGGCTGGAGTGGCACTACCGCAATGAGGCGGGCGAGTGGCAGCCGCTGGCCAACGACCGTCCGACCAGCGCCTACCTGCTGAACGCCCACGGCGACGGCGTGGCGCACTACCTCAGCCGCCGCAAGGACGAGCGTTTTTACGGTCTGGGCGAGAAAGCGGGCGATTTGCAACGCAACGGCAAACGCTATGAGATGCGTAACCTCGACGCAATGGGCTATAACGCCGCCAGCACCGACCCGCTGTACAAGCATATTCCGTTCACCCTCACCCGCCGCGATGACTTGAGCTACGGCCTGTTCTACGACAACCTGAGCAGCTGCTGGCTGGATCTGGGCAATGAGATAGACAACTACCACACCGCCTACCGTCGCTGGCAGGCGGAAGCGGGCGATATCGATTACTACATCTTTACCGGCAAGCGCGTGCTGGACGTCACCAAAGCCTTTGTGCGCCTGACCGGGAAAACGCTGTTCGGACCGAAATGGAGCCTGGGCTACAGCGGCTCGACCATGCACTACACCGACGCGCCGGACGCCCAGAACCAACTGATGAACTTCATCCGCCTGTGCGAAGAGCACGCCATTCCGTGCGACTCGTTCCAGCTCTCCTCCGGCTATACCTCCATCAACGGCAAGCGCTACGTATTTAACTGGAACTATGACAAGGTGCCGCAGCCGAAGGTGATGAGCCAGGCCTTCCACGACGCTGGGCTGAAGCTGGCGGCAAACATCAAGCCGTGCCTGCTACAGGACCATCCGCGCTATAACGAAGTGGCGGAGAGCGGTCTGTTCATTCGCGATTCAGAAACCGATGCACCGGAACGTTCCAGCTTCTGGGATGACGAAGGCTCGCACCTCGACTTTACCAACCCGCAGACGGTGCAGTGGTGGCAGAACGGCGTCACCACGCAGCTGCTGGAGATGGGCATCGACTATACCTGGAACGACAACAACGAATATGAAGTGTGGGACGGGGAAGCGCGCTGCTTTGGCTTTGGCAAGGAGATCGCCATCAAGCACATTCGCCCGGTGATGCCGCTGCTGATGATGCGCGCCTCGCTGGAAGCGCAGCAGCGTTTCGCGCCGGAAAAACGTCCGTACCTGATCTCCCGCTCCGGCTGCGCCGGGATGCAGCGCTACGTTCAGACCTGGAGCGGCGACAACCGCACCAGCTGGGACACCCTGCGCTATAACATTCGCATGGGGCTGGGCATGAGCCTGTCCGGCCTGTTCAACGTCGGCCATGACGTCGGCGGTTTCTCCGGCGACAAGCCGGACGCCGAGCTGTTCGTGCGCTGGGTGCAGAACGGCGTGATGCACCCGCGCTTTACCATTCACTCGTGGAACGATGACCACACCGTGAACGAGCCGTGGATGTACCCGGGCGTCACGCCAGCCATTCGCGGCGCGGTTGAGCTGCGCTACCGCCTGCTGCCGTACCTCTATACCCTGCTCTGGCAGGCGCACGCCGACGACGAGCCGATGCTGCGCCCGACCTTCCTCGACCACGAACACGATGCGCAGACGTTTGAGGAGTGCGATGACTTCCTGCTGGGCCGCGACCTGCTGGTGGCCAGCGTCGTCGAAGCCGGGCAGCGCGAGCGCCGCGTCTGGCTGCCGGATAACGCCACCGGCTGGTATGATTTTTACACCCACGCGTGGTATGCGGGCGGCCAGTCAATCGTCCTCGACGCGCCGCTGGAAAAACTGCCGCTGCTGGTGCGCGCCGGTGCCGCTCTGCCGCTGAGCGAACGCATTACGCATGTGAGTGCCGAAAAAGATACGACCCGCGAGCTGAAGCTGTTCCCGGTGAAGGGCGTCGGCACGACCACCGGAATGCTGTTTGAAGACGACGGCGAAAGCTGGGGCTACCAGAACGGCAACGCGCTGTGGGTGGAGTGGGAAATGGTGTGCGACGGCGCAACCATCAACCTGAAGGTCAACGCGCGCGGGGATTATCGTCCGGCGTGGAAATCGCTTAAGGTGTCGCTGCCTGCAGGGGAAAAACGTACGCTGCTGGTGAACGGGGTCGAAGGGGGCGAGTGGGTGGTCTAGTGCGGCCCGATGCCCTCACCCTAACCCTCTCCCACGGGGAGAGGGAACAGAACGTAGGCCGGGTAAGGCGAAGCCGCCACCCGGCTTTTTTTTAGTTCTCGATACCTTTACTGCGCAGGTAATCTTCGTAATTACCGGTGAAGTCCACCACGCGCTCTGGCGTAATTTCGATCACGCGGGTCGCCAGCGAGCTGACGAACTCACGGTCGTGAGAGACGAAGATCAGGGTACCCTGATACATCTCCAGCGCCATGTTCAGGGATTCGATAGATTCCATGTCCAGGTGGTTAGTCGGTTCGTCCATCACCAGGATGTTTGGTTTTTCCATCATCAGCTTGCCGAACAGCATGCGGCCCTTCTCACCACCGGAGAGCACCTTAGCCGGCTTTTTGATGTCGTCCTGGCTGAACAGCAGACGACCCAGAATGCTGCGTACCGCCTGCTCGTCGTCGCCTTCCTGCTTCCACTGGCTCATCCAGTCAAAGACGGTCAGGTCGTTTTCGAACTCGTACTCATGGTCCTGCGCGTAGTAGCCAATCTGCGCGTTTTCAGACCACTTCACGGTGCCGTTGTCCGGCTGCAGTTCGCCGACCAGGGTTTTCAGCATGGTGGATTTACCCACACCGTTGGCACCGAGGATGGCAATCTTCTCGCCCACTTCCAGCAGCAGGTTGAATTTTTTAAACAGCGGACCGTTCTCAAAGCCTTTTTCAAGGGCTTCCACTTCCAGCGCGTTACGGAACAGTTTCTTGTCCTGCTCGAAGCGGATGAACGGGTTCTGACGGCTGGAGGCTTTGACTTCGTCCAGCTTGATTTTGTCGATCTGACGGGCACGCGAGGTCGCCTGACGCGACTTAGAGGCGTTGGCGCTAAAGCGGCTGACGAAGGACTGCAGGTCAGCAATCTGCGCTTTCTTCTTGGCGTTATCCGCCAGCAGACGTTCACGCGCCTGGGTAGCCGCCGTCATGTACTCGTCGTAGTTGCCCGGATAAACGCGCAGCTCGCCGTAGTCCAGATCCGCCATGTGCGTACAGACCATGTTCAGGAAGTGACGGTCGTGCGAGATGATGATCATGGTGCTGTCGCGATCGTTCAGCGTCTGCTCCAGCCAGCGGATGGTGTCGATGTCCAGGTTGTTCGTCGGTTCGTCGAGCAGCAGGATGTCCGGGTTAGAGAACAGCGCCTGTGCCAGCAGCACGCGCAGCTTCCAGCCTGGCGCCACTTCGCTCATCGGACCGTAATGCTGTTCAACCGGAATGCCCACGCCCAGCAGCAGCTCGCCCGCGCGCGCTTCCGCCGAGTAGCCGTCCATCTCGCCGTACTGCGTTTCCAGATCGGCCACTTTATAGCCGTCTTCTTCGCTCATTTCGGCCAGCGCGTAGATGCGATCGCGCTCCTGCTTCACTTCCCACAGTTCCCCATGCCCCATGATCACGGTGTCGAGCACGGTGAACTCTTCGAAGGCGAACTGATCCTGACGCAGCTTACCGATACGCTCGTTAGGGTCGAGCGATACGTTACCGAGCGTCGGCTCCAGGTCACCGCCGAGGATCTTCATAAAGGTGGATTTTCCGCTACCGTTGGCACCAATCAGGCCGTAACGGTTGCCGCCGCCAAATTTGACGGAAATGTTTTCGAACAGCGGCTTACTGCCAAACTGCATAGTGACGTTGCTGGTAACTAACACGGGGAGATTCCTGCGAAAAGTGTGATAAACACGGCATTATGCCACAATTCCGAATTGAGATCCCGTGTTGCGGCAATCCACTAAACTTTAACAAAATCGAAAAAAATGTGATTTCGTACACATCTGAATTCCCTGTTAGCGGGAATGCACATATAATGCGCTCCCATCACAGATTCAGACTTATCAACTCATCGCCAGAATGGCTTAGATACCTCGCACAACATGAACATGAAATTAACAACGCTTTTTGCGGCGGCGTTAGCCGTAGTAGGTTTTTGTAAGACCGCGTCTGCGGTGACGTATCCCCTGCCAACAGACGGTAGCCGTCTGGTAGGCCAGAACCAGGTTGTGACGGTACCAGAAGGTAACTCTCAGCCACTGGAGTATTTCGCTGCGCAGTACCAGCTGGGCCTGTCTAACATGCTGGAAGCGAACCCGGGCGTTGACCCGTATCTGCCGAAAGCGGGCACCGTGCTGAATATCCCTCAGCAGCTGATCCTGCCGGATACCGTTCATGAAGGTATCGTGATTAACAGCGCCGAAATGCGCCTGTATTACTACCCGAAAGGCACCAACACCGTTATCGTGCTGCCAATCGGTATCGGCCAGCTGGGTAAAGACACCCCAATGAACTGGACCACCAAAGTTGAGCGTAAGAAAGCGGGCCCAACCTGGACGCCGACTGCCAAAATGCACGCGGAATATATCGCTGCGGGCGAACCGCTGCCAGCCGTTGTACCGGCAGGTCCGGATAACCCAATGGGTCTGTACGCGCTGTACATTGGCCGCCTGTACGCTATCCACGGTACCAACGCCAACTTTGGTATCGGCCTGCGCGTAAGCCACGGCTGCGTGCGCCTGCGTAACGACGACATCAAATTCCTGTTCGAAAACGTGCCGGTCGGTACGCGCGTGCAGTTCATCAACGAACCGGTGAAGGCGACCTCTGAGCCAGACGGCAGCCGCTACATCGAAGTGCACAACCCGCTGTCCACCAGCGAAGACCAGATCAACAACAACGAAATCGTCCCTGTTACGCTGAACAGCGCGGTGCAGGCGGTGACTTCTCAGCCAGACGTAGAAACGGCGATTGTTGACCAGGCCGTGCAGAACCGCTCCGGTATGCCGGTGCGTTTGAACTGATAGCGAAGCATTAAAAAAGCGGGCCTCGTTGCCCGCTTTTTTTTATCCGTTATTCACGATCACGATCCCGCCGTGGTCGTACCGATAGTGGCAGTGGGCATACTCCAGCGGCGTGCCGTCCTCCAGATAAATCACCTGCTCCACTTCCAGGACGGGATCTGTCTGCTCGCAGACCAGATGCTCCCTGTCCAGCGCGTTGGGCTTAAGCGCCCGCACCACCCGATACGACCCCATAATTTTCAGCGCCAGCGTCTCCTGCACGTACTGGAACACTGAACCTTCAAGATGGTTTTTCGTCAGGCCCGGCACCAGATTCATCGGCATCACCGTGGAATCCAGCGACATCGGTTCGCCGTTCAGCAAACGGAGTCGAATGAAGTCATAGATCGGCGCATCGGCGTTAATCATCAGCGACGCCTGCTCTTTTTCGTTCGGGAAGCGCAGCTCGAAATGCACTACCCGGCTGGTCACCGTGCCCAGATGCGCCCAGGTTTTGGTCGCGCCAAAGTAGTCGCTGCCGGAGAGGTCCCACTGCGAGAGCTGAAGGAAGTTTTTGCGGATGAACGTGCCCTGGCCCTGGCGGGTATAGACCAGACCTTCGACGATGAGCTGGCGCATCGCCTGCTGAATGGTCATCCGGCTGGAGTTGAACTCCGCCGCCAGCGCAAACTGGTCCGGCAGGGGTTCATTGGCGGCGTACTGCTGGCTGATAATGCGTTTCTTAATTTCCCGCGCTATGGTGATGTACTTCGCCGCCATCGTTCTTCCTTTCAGTTAGTTTTCTATCCCGCTGTTTTTCAACGCCACTCTCTCGGCAATCTTGAGGAAAGGCAGGTAGAAGAATACACCAAATACGATGATTGCCAACTGCACCACCACCGCCCGCCAGTCCCCTGCCGTGGCCAGCCAGGCGCTGAGAATGGGCGGCGTGGTCCAGGGGATCATCACCACGCAGCGCGACATTAGCCCCAGCGTGGTACAGAGCCAGGCGAAGTAAATGCCGATGGCGGGCAGCAGCACAAACGGGATCATCAGCGGCAGGTTAAACACGATCGGCAGGCCGAAAATCACCGGCTCGTTGATGTTGAACAGACCGGGCGCCAGCGACAGACGCGCCACCTGCTTCGCCGATTTTTGTCGGGAGAAGATAAAGATGGCGATCAGCAGCGATATTGTGCTGCCCGTGCCGCCCACCATGCCAAACGTCGGCACGAAGATGTTGTTGATGATATGCGGGATGGGCTGGCCGTTGGCGAAAGCCAGCATGTTCTCGTTGGTGTTGATCAGCAGGAACGGCTCCAGCACCACGCTGTTAACGACTGACTGATGAATACCGAGCGTGAACAGGAAGTTACCGAAGCTGTAGATAAAAATCGTCCCCGGCAGGCTGGTGTTGATCAGCCGCAGCGGCTGCTGGATAAAGGTGGTAATAAGATGGATCAGGTCCGTGTGCAGCACGTTTGCCAGTATCGCCGCCAGCACCGCGAACAGGGAGAGCGTGAGGATGGTCGGGATCAGCGCGGTAAAGGATTTGCTCACCGCCGGAGGCACGTTTTCCCCGAGGGAAATGTGCAGCGCCTTCAGGCGCGAAATGGCGATAAACACTTCCGTTGAGAGCAGCCCGATCAGCACCCCGGCGAAAATCCCGGTTGAGCCAATATTGGTGAACGTCAGCACCTGGGTGATGTTCACCGCGGCATCGCTGCCGACGGGCGTAATCTGCAGGCGCATCGGCATCATGATGATGAAGCTGCTGACGGCGATAACCACTGCCGAGACCGGATTGTCGAAATCTTTGTTGCGCGCCAGCGACCAGGCAATCATCGGAGCCAGCAGCAGCGCGGCGATGTTCAGCGTGCCGTTGATAATCGCCTCGCCCCATACCTTAAACTGCGCGAGCGTGTCGCCGTGAAAAATCCACGGAAATACCACGTTGTTCACCAGCACCGCCAGGCCGGCGAGGATGAAAATGGGCATCACCGTGGCGAAAGCGTCGCGCAGGGAGCGCAGGTGCACCTGATTAGCCAGGCGCGCCGAGAACTCTACAAACTTATCGACAAAAGACTGCATGTGCGGTGTTATTTTTGTTTCAGACATAGCGGATAGTTCCCATCAATCAGTCACAAAAACGGCCCGGCAGCGTACGGCTTACATCTCGCGTCCGTTGGTATGGATAACCTGTTTTAACCACGCGTAACTCTTCTTCGGCACGCGCTTCAGGTCTTTCAGGTCGTGGTTTTCCCGATTGACATAGACCACGCCGTAGCGTTTACGCATGTCGCCCTGGGAGCTGAGAATGTCGATTAACCCCCAGCCGAGGTAGCCGATCACCTCTGCCCCGTCCTCGAACATCGCCTCCTTCATGGCATTGATATGCGCCCGGTGGTAGTCGATGCGGTAGGTGTCCTCGATCGGATTGACGCCGTCCCAGGACTCAATCACCCCGATGCCGTTTTCGATCGGGAAGACCGGCATCCGCCAGTCGTTGGCGTAGCGGGTGATGATGGTGCGAAAGCCCAGCGGATCGATCTGCCAGTTCCACTCGGTGGCCTTCAGGTACGGATTGTTTTTCTCGCCGTGCAGCAGGTAATAGTTCACCGGCGTGCCTTCCGGGATCGCATCGCTGTCCAGCGTTTTGCTGGCGTAGTAGCTGAAGGCCATATAGTCGTTTTTAGTCCGCGCCAGCAGCGCTAAATCCTCGGCGCGGTAGATATCGCCAAAGCCCTCCTGCTCCACCACCGCCATCACCGCCGGGCTGTAGCCCTGCCCTGCGAAGACGCGCAGCAGGTTCTGGTTGAGGAACTCGTCGTACTGCTGGGCGCAGAAGATATCGCGCGGTTTGCAGGTGGCCGGGTAGATCAGCTGGTGCGCCAGCATGCCGCCCATCAGCTGGCCCGGTCTGGTCTGATGCAGATATTCGGTCAGCGCCATGTGCGCCACCATCGTATGGTGCTGCAGCTCGTACAGCTCGCGCAGGGTTTTCTCACCGTGCATATAGCCGGAAATGCGGAACGCTTCAGGCATATGGAAGATGTTCTGCTCGTTGAAGGTCAGCCAGTACTTCACGCGGTCGCCATAGCAGTCGATCATCTTTTTGCCGTAGCGGATAAAGGCCTCCATCACGCGGCGGTCGTTGAAGCCGTTGTACTCCTGCGCCAGCGCCAGCGGCATATCGAAATGGTACAGGCAGACCATCGGCTCGATGCCGCGGGCGATGAGATCGTCAATAAAGCGGTCGTAAAACGCGATGCCTTCGTCGTTGAACGCGCCGTCGCCCTGCGGGCAGACGCGGCTCCATGAGATCTGAAAGCGGTAGCAGTTCATGCCCAGATCCTGCATCAGGTCGAAATCTTCCCGGTAGCGGTGGTAGGAGTCGGTCGCGACTTTCCAGTCGGAGACGTTCTCCCCGGCTTCGCGAATGTCGTACACCGACATGCCTTTCCCACCCTCATTCCATGCGCCTTCCGTCTGCATGCTTGACACCGAGTTGCCCCATAAAAAATTGGCCGGCAGCGAATTGTTCATGCTCTCTCCCCATATGACTAGTCATTTAAAATTTCATGACTAGTCATATAGGCGAAGATGAAATGGGGATCAAAGAGGAGGATCGTTTTTTGTGAGCAATGCAGGAAAAAAGCCCCGGTTAGCGATGCACTACCGGGGCAAGGAAGATTATTGTTGCGCGAGCTGATTGCGGCGATATTCCCCCTGCCGCTCCAGCATCCAGCCCGGGTATTCGCGCGGCAGCGCGCTCACCGCATCAAGCTGCTTGAGTTCGTCTTCGCTTAAGCGGATCCCGGTCGCGGCGATATTGTCGTCCAGCTGTTCGACGCGTTTCGCCCCAATGATGACGCTGGTCACCGCTTTCTGATGCAGCAGCCACGCCAGCGCGATTTGCGCGACGGAGACGCCCTTGCTTTCGGCGATAGTGCGCATCACGTCCACGCAGTCGAAGGCGCGATCTTTGTTCACCGGCGGGAAGTCAAACTCCAGACGACGACCGCCGGCTTCACTCTGACCGTCGCGGCCATATTTTCCGCTCAGCAGACCGCCCGCCAGCGGGCTCCAGACCATCAGCCCGACGCCTTCGCTCTGCATCATCGGTACCAGTTCGCGCTCAAGATCGCGTCCGGCAATGGTGTAATACGCCTGCAGCGACGCGAAACGCGCCAGCCCAAGACGTTCAGAAATACCGAGCGCTTTGGCAATCTGCCACGCCGCCCAGTTCGAGACGCCGATGTAGCGCACGTGGCCGTGCTGCACCAGGTTATCCAGCGCGTAGAGCATTTCTTCAATCGGCGTTGCGGGGTCGAAGCCGTGAAGCTGGTAGAGATCGATATGATCGAGCTGCAGGCGGCGCAGGCTCTCCTTCACGCTGCTGATGATGTGATAGCGCGAGCTGCCGCGCGAGTTCACCCCTGCCGTTCCCGTTTCGCCGAACACTTTCGTGGCGACCACCACGTTCTCGCGAGGGATCTTCAGGTTTTTCAGCGCCTGACCGGTGATCTCTTCCGAGCGTCCTTCCGAGTAAACGTCCGCGGTGTCGATAAAGTTGATCCCGGCATCCAGCGCGCGGCCCACCAGCTGCTCGGCTTCACTTTGCTGGAGCTGGCCAATCTTGCCCCACATGCCGCCCTCGCCGCCGAAGGTCATGGTGCCGAGGCACAGTTCAGAAACAAACAGACCGGTGTTGCCCAGTTTTTGATAACGCATAACTTATTCCTCGCATGTCGATTGGGTACCCGATAGTTATACCCGCCCCTCAGCCATCGCGAATGTGGTGTTCCTGTCCGTTTCTTGCCCAATCCTCTGAATTTATCCGCGCGGGGCGTCGCCAAAGACGCTGTATTCTGGTAATTGCACCTGCTGATACGGCTCCCAGCCGCCGCCGAGGGCCTTGTAGAGCGCCACCAGATCGAGCGCGCTCTGCACCTGCGCCTGCGCGCGCTGCTGCTGGGCCTGCGCCAGCTGACGCTGGGCGTCCAGCACGTCGATAAAGCTGGCGATCCCCTGCCGGTAGCTGTCGCTCGCTAAATCAAAGGCGTTTTGCAGGGCGTCGATCGTTTTTGCGAGACCCGCTTCACGCTGCTGGTCGGTGCGATAGCTCACCAGCGCGTTTTCGACATCGCCGAGCGCGGTCAGCACCGTCTGGCGATAGTCCAGCACCGCCGCCCCCTGCTGCGCGCGCGCCACCTTGACGCTGGAGACCAGTCGACCGCCCTGGAAGATGGGAATGGAGACCTGCGGGCCGAAGCTGTAGAAGTGGCTGCTCCAGTCGGTCAGCCAGTTGGTTTCGCTGTTGCGCAGGCCAAACTGCCCGGAGAGCGTAAAGCTCGGGAACAGCTCCGCCACCGAGACGCCGATTTGCGCCGTGGCGGCGTGGAGGTTCGCCTCCGCTTCGCGCACGTCCGGACGGCGTCGCGCCAGCGTGGACGGAATGCCGGTCTGCACAATATCCGGCAGGGCCGGCATCGGCTGCACGCTTTGCAATTCCGCATCCAGCGCCCCTGGCGGCTTGCCGAGCAGGATCGCCAGGCCGTTCATCGCCTGCCGCTCCTGCGCCTGATATTGCGGAAGCTGTGCTTCAAGGTTGCCTAACTGCGCCCGGGCGTTTTCCACGTCCATCTGCGGCGACAGCCCGCCCTGCTGGCGGCTTTCGGTCAGATCCAGCGTCTGCTGCGCGCTTTTAATCTGGGTGTTCAGCGTGGCGATAATGCTCTGCGCCCCGCGCAGCTGGAGCCACGCGCGCGCCACTTCGGCCTCCAGCGACACCAGCGCGTCGTTACGCTGCTCGATAGCCGCTTTCTGCTGCGCTTCGGCGGCTTCCACCTGACGACGCACCTTGCCCCACAGGTCGATTTCCCACTGGGCGTCGAAGCTGCCCTGGTAGAGGTTAATCGGCTGCGTCAGCGGCCCCAGCGCGCCCTTCAGGTTGGGATCGATACTATCCACCTGGTCATACACGCCATGGGATTTCAGCTCTCCTTCCAGGCCAAGCTGCTGGCGCGTCGCCTGCAGATTGCCGTTGACCGACGGATAAAACGCCCCGCCCGCCTGATTAATCTGCTCTCGCGCCCCGGCGATGCGCAGCACCGTCTGCTGCAACGTCAGGTTTCCGGCAATGGCGCGCTCAACCAGGCTGTCCAGCTGCGTCGAGCCGAAGGTCTTCCACCAGCGCGGATTGGTCGCAGCGGAAGTAGTTTGCGATTTCACCGCGCTGTCGCCCTTATCGTTCCAGTGCGTAACGGCGGGCGGCGCAGGCTGCTGGTAGTCAGGCCCGACGGCGCAGCCCGCCAGCAGCATCATTATCATCAGGGGGTGTAAACGTCTGTGTATCATCAATGTGCTCCTGCACTCCCCTCGCTCTTAACCGGCGAGAGCAACAAACAAAACGGAATCAGTAACAAGGCCACCGCGCTCAGGATGGTAAAGACGTCGATGTAGGCCAGGATGCGTGACTGCTCAATCATGGTCTGGTACATGCGTCCGGTGGCGATGCCGGTGGGGTCGCCCACCTGGGTGGTGAAGTTCTGGATCGCCTGGGCGCTTTCGCGTATCGCCTGCTGGAACTGCTCGTTAAGCGGCGAGGCGTGGTACGCAAGGTGCGCGCTGTGCGCCTGCGCGCGTTCGGTGATGGCCGCCGTCGAAAGGGATATGCCAATCGAGCCCGCTACGTTGCGGAACATGGTAAACAGCGCCGCCGCATCGGCATTCAGCCGCCTCGGTATCGAGATAAACGCAATCGTCGTGAGCGGCACAAACAGGAACCCCAGCCCTATCGACTGGGCGCTGCGAAACAGCACCAGGGTTTCGAAGTCGATATCCGGCGTCAGCGTGCGCGACCAGAAGAACGACACCGCCAGACAGGTAAAGCCAAAGGCGATGATCCAGCGCGTCTGCACCACCGGCATCAGCTTCAGCACCAGTGGGATAGTTAATACGATCAGCACCGCCCCGGGCGACAGCACCAGCCCCGACCAGGTAGCGGTGTAGCCCAGGTCCTGCTGCGCCAGCTGCGGGATCACCACCGAGCTGCCGTACAAAATCATCGCCATCCCCGCCATCAGCAGGCTGGAGATGGCAAAGTTGCGGTCCTTCATGCAGTGCAGATCCACCACCGGCTTTCTGGCATACACCAGCCAGTAGATGGCGCCGATAATGCCGACAAGCGTCAACACGCCGAAGGTGCGGATAAAGTTCGAGTAGAACCAGTCCTCATCTTCTCCCCGGTCGAGCATCACCTGCAGACAGCCCAGCCCCAGCGCGATCAGGCCGATCCCCGTCCAGTCGATAGTCAGCTTCTCTTTTGATTTGCTCTCCCACGGCGGATCTTCCAGCAGCTGGTAGATCGCCAGCACCGTGACAATCCCCACCGGAATGTTGATAAAGAACACCCAGCGCCAGGAGTAGTTGTCGGTGATCCAGCCGCCCAGCGTCGGGCCGAGCACCGGCGCAACGATAATCGCAATGGAGGACAGACCAAACGCTTTGCCCCGGTCTTCGGGTTTGAAGTAGTCGAGCAGCACCGACTGCTGCGTGGGCTGCAGCCCGCCGCCAAAAAAGCCCTGCATCACGCGGAACAGGATGATCTGCCACAGCTCGGTGGCAATCCCGCACAGGAACGAGCAGACGGTGAACATGACGATGCAAATCAGGAAGAACTGCTTGCGGCCAAACACCCGGCTCAGAAACGCTGAGATGGGCAGCACGATGCCGTTCGCGACCAGATAGCTGGTTAACACCCAGGTGGATTCGTCATAGCTGGACGAGAGCGAGCCTGCCACGTGGGGGAGCGCCACGTTGACGATGGTGGTGTCCAGAATTTCCATGAATACCGCCAGGGTAACGACAATCGCCACCGCCCACGGATTGCTGGCGGGTTTCCAGCTGTCGTGGCTGTGATCCGTCATTCCACCGTCACCTTCGGTGCAACCGACAGCCCCAGCGGCAGCGGTTTGTTTGGATCCAGGCCTTTATCAATCACGATTTTGACCGGCACGCGCTGCACAATTTTGACGAAGTTGCCGGTGGCATTTTCTGCCGGGAAGGCGGAGAAGCGCGAGCCGCTGCCCTGCTGGATACTGTCTACGTGCCCTTCAAGCTCCATATCCGGCCACGCGTCGACGGACACGGTGACCTTATCGCCCGGCTTCATGCGCTCAAGCTGCGACTCTTTAAAGTTAGCAACCACCCACACGTTCGGGGAAACCAGCGAGAACAGCGCCGTTCCCGCCTGCACGAGCGTGCCGGGCTGCACGTTGCGTTTGGTGACAACGCCGTCGAAAGGGGCGCGGACTTCGGTATAGGAGAGGTTAAGGTTGGCCGTTTCCAGCTGCGCTTTAGCCTGATCGACCTGACGCTCGCGCGCTTCAACGTTGGTTTCCTGCTGGCGGATTTGCAGCTGGACCTGCTCTGCCACTTCCAGCTGCGCCTGAGCGCTGGCCAGCCCCGCCTGTGCGCTACGCAGCTGTGCGTTCGCGGAGTCGATACTTTGCTGAGTGGTCGCACGCGGGTCGACGCCGCGCTGGCGACGGTACTCTGCCTGCGCGTTCGCCAGATCGGCCTGCGCTTTCAGCACCTGCGCTTTGGCTTCGTCACGCTGGGCGGGATATTGCACCTTCGAGAGCGCCAGCTGTGCCTGCGCCTGATGCAGCTGCGCGATAGCCAGCCCAAGCTGGGCCTGAGCCTGATCGCGCTGCGCGGTGGTGTCCCGCGGATCGATAACCACCAGCAGATCGCCCTTTTTCACGCGCTGGTTATCGCGCACGCGCAGCTCGGTAACGTAGCCCGCCGTTTTGGGGGCAATCGTCACCACGTCGCCGTCGGTAAAGGCGTCGTCGGTCGTCTCTTCGTTACGGGTTAAAAACCACCAGACCAGCGCCACGACGACCATCACCACCACGACAATGCCGAGGATAATTAACGGTTTCTTGCCCGGGCGCTTACGCTCATTATTGTTTTTGTCCTGCTCGTCAGCAGGCGGGTTTTGATCTTCAGCCATAGTTCAGCAACGGTCCTGTCAGTGAGCGGCATCACACTATGCCGTTCACTAAAGCTAGGACGTTGCTATACGTTTGCCAGGAAAAACTGACAAATTGCGCACTATATGAGAAGGAATATTCCGAAACCGATCGCCGCGGCCCAAACCAGCATCGGAATCGACCAGACGTGGAAACGCCACCAGATACGACGGTCATTGGCCATGCGCAGCGCAATCAGGTTTGCCAGCGAGCCGGGCAGCAGCCCAAACCCGCCGATGTTCACCGCCCAGGCCAGAAGCGTATCGGGCGGAACATAGTTGAGCAGCAGAATGGTGGACGGCACGTTGCTGATAAACTGCGACAGGCCAATCGCCGTCAGCCACAGTCCCGGCTGAGACAGCGTGCTGACGCTGTGCAGAACGTTCTGCAGTACCGGAAGCTGGATAAGAAGATGCACATCAATAAACATCGCCATAAAGACCAGCAGCAGCGTCCAGTCCACGCTCACCAGCACGCGACGCGCCAGGACGACAAACCCCGCGGCAACGAGCAGGACGCCCGCCAGCTCATACTTCAGCTCCAGCGCGAACAGAAAGACGATGTATAACCCAAGACAGCTCCACACCAGACGCGGCTGCCACTGCGGGCCGGTTGTGCCGCTGTGGTACTGCAGCTTTTTATCCGGAAACGCGAACCAGCATACCGCCAGCAGCGACAGCATCATCACCAGCGCCAGAGGGGCCATCTGCCAGGTAAAGGCGGCAAACGACAGACCGGACCGTCCCCACAGAAGGATATTCTGCGGGTTGCCGATTGGCGTCAGAAGCGAGCCTGCATTGACGGCCAGCGCTTCAAAGATGATCAGCCGGCTGACCGGGATCTCGCAAAGCTTACGCAGCGTGAGCGTGAGGGGCACGATGATAAACAGCGCCACATCGTTGGTCAGAAACGTCGACAGCACCGCGGCGGAGAACACCATAAACAGGGACAGCCTGCGCTCGGTGGCAAAGCGGCGCACCATTTTACGGCCAAGAACGTCAAAGTAGCCGCTCAGCTCGACCCCTTTGGTGAGCATCATCAGGCCGCTCAGGGTAATGATGGTGCGCCAGTCAATTGCGGCGGGCCAGGCGTGTGGCGCAAACGGCACAAAGAGGCTTAACGCTGCGCCAATGATTAATAAGAGATGGAAGAAACGATCGCGTGCCAGGGCCTGCAGTCCGGGGATTTTCATTCAGCGGAGGGACCATATTTAAGGGTAAATTCGCGAAACTTTACCAGCGTCTCTTCGCTGACGTGGTGTTCCATGCCTTCCGCATCCCGGCGGGCGATTTCCGGGCTGACGCCCAGCACCAGTAAAAAATTCTCGACAAGCTGATGGCGCTCGCGGCTCTCCTGCGCGAGTTTCTCCCCTTCCGGCGTCAGAAAAACACCGCGCCAGGGGATCATTTCAATTAAGCCCACGGAGGCCAGGCGTTTTAACATTTTAGCGACAGTTGGCTGTGAAACCCCCAGCCTGGCGGCCATATCGACCTGGCGCGCTTCACCGACCTCACGAATCAGATCGGAAATGAGTTCAACATAATCATCAATCAGTTCACGCCGGTGCGCTTCACGGACCTGGCGAAAACCTTCGACATGTTCTTCAACATTCACCAGTTGCGTCGTTTTCCTCATTGTCGGATGACCTGCGCGACGGTTCATTGTACTTCCTCAGTGGGGTGACGCTTCCAGCGCCCGGATTCGAGAGCGCACATTGTAAACCATAGCTCCGCAAGCACAAAAAATTAACGAAATAGCCATAGCTATACAATATAGCCTGTGCTATATCTGTATGTAATGCAGTCACCCTTCACGGATCGAAGGGATCAAAACTCAGGAGGTCTTATGAACGAATTCAAGAGGTGCATGACCGTGTTTACCCACTCTCCCTTTAAAGTGCGCTTAATGCTGTTGAACATGCTGTGCGATATGTTTAACAACAAACCGCATCAGGACGACAAACCTTCCCACTAAGCGGCGTTGCGGTACGCCGCTTCATTTTCCCGTCACAATCTCGCTGTAAACTGGCTTCCAGCCGCCTTATTCCCGATCTTTTTTACGGATTTGCAATCCCCTTCGCAAAACATCTGCTTAGCAACTGTTGATATTATTTAGCGCTCGCACTATCTTCTTGCAGCCCTGCACAATTTGCGGCTCGCTGAAGCGGACCCTCATTCCCTCTCCACGCACTGTCAGGCAGGTTATGACCCTTGACGCCAGGGTGAGCACATGGCGTTTTCATCCATGATAGTGACCTATGAATGTAACCCTGATAGATACCGTTGTTACCCGCAGCCGGGCCTTAAGCCCGTGGACGGGTTTTTACTTTTTGCAGTCATTACTGATTAACTTTGCGCTGGGTTATCCCTTTAGTTTGCTCTACGCGGTGGCTTTCACCTGCGTTCTGCATGTGCTGTGGCGAACCGCACCTCGCGTGCAAAAAGCATTAATCGGGATCTGCTCGCTGGTCGCTGCACTCTATTTCCCGTTTGGCCAGGCTTACGGCGCGCCAAACTTTAATACCCTGCTGGCGCTGCACTCGACCAATATGGAAGAGTCAACGGAGATCCTGACGATCTTCCCGTGGTACAGCTACGTGGTCGGGATCTTTATCTTCGCGTTGGGCGTCATCGCCATCCGCCGTCAGCCGGGCGAGAAAAAAAACTGGGGTAAGATCGAAATACTCTGTCTGGTGTTCAGCGTTGCCGTGGCGTTTGTCGCTCCCATCCAGAATATTCCCTGGGACGGTAAGCTAAGGCTCACCAATATCGGCTATCCGGTTTTCCGCTTCGTGAAGGACGTCGTTGTCAATAATAAAGAGGTTCTCGACGAGCAGGCGCGCATGGCTGAGCTTTCCAATATGAAAGACACCTGGAACGTGCTGGCCGTTAAGCCGAAATATCACACCTATGTAGTGGTGATTGGGGAAAGTGCACGTCGCGATGCAATGGGAGCCTTCGGCGGACACTGGGATAACACACCGTTTGCCAGTTCGGTTAAAGGCACGCTGTTTACCGATTATGTCGCGGCCAGCGGCTCGACGCAGAAATCGCTCGGCCTGACCCTAAACCGTGTCGTCGACGGCAAACCTCAGTATCAGGATAATTTTGTCACCCTGGCAAACCGCGCGGGTTATCAGACCTGGTGGTTCTCCAATCAGGGGCAAATTGGCGAATACGATACGGCCATCGCCAGTATCGCCAAACGTGCGGACGAAGTGCAGTTCCTGAAGAACGGCGACTTTGAAGCCGACAAAAACACCAAAGACGAAGCGCTGTTGAAAATGACGGCACAGGTTTTCGCCACTCCGCGCACCCAGCCTCAACTGATCGTCCTGCACCTGATGGGATCGCACCCGCAAGCCTGCGATCGGACCGGCGGGAAGTACGCGGAGTTCGTGCAGTCCAAAGAGACCTCTTGCTATCTCTACACCATGACGCAAACCGATGAGCTGCTGAGCAAGCTGTACGATCAGCTGCGCAATACGGGCGACAGCTTCTCCATGGTCTATTTCTCGGATCACGGGCTGGCGTTTAAAGAGCGTGGTAAAGAGGTGCAGTACCTGGCGCACGATGACAAGTTCCAGCAGAACTTCCAGGTGCCGTTTATGGTGCTGTCGAGTGATGATAAAACGCATCGCGTTATTAAAGCGCGTCGTTCGGCAAATGATTTCCTGCAGTTCTTCTCGCAGTGGACGGGGATTAAGGCCGAGCAGATAAAAACGGCTTACCCGTTTGTCTCTAACAAGAAAGCTCCCCCAGTGTACGTTACCAACTTCAAGTTACAGAAAGTTGACTACAACCATCTGGGTACGGATATTTTCGATATTAAGAGTAAGTAGCGGTCCGATACCCTCACCCTGTGGGCTGAGGGATCCCCACAAAATAATATCAGCACAGTCGGCTCCCTCTCCCTTGAGGGAGAGGGATGGGGTGAGGGGGAACATACGGCTCTTGTGGTCATTCCGTTCACTTTATGTTCCTTGCTACTCTTTAACGACATGGCTTGTGAACGTGCCAGGGTGGCTCAGTCGCCACCCCCCTGGCGACCCGGGCTCCCGGCGGTAAATCGCCGCTTCGCGGTGTCCTCGTCTTATTCCTTCCGGCTTATCGGGGACGGGCGGAGGTAACATCCCTGTAAAGCCCGCCCTCTCGGCGCATCCCTGCGCCTCGCCCCGGCCGGAAGGCAAACGCCTCAGCAATTTACAGCCGGACCAGGGCATCGCTGTAAACCATTCATTTTCCTGACGCAACATTCATCGCTTCAGGTTAAAAAAATTACTGGGAATTCCTCAGCCCACAGGGAGAGGGAAAAGACAAAAAAAAATCCGCCACATTGGGCGGATTTTTTATTAGCTCACCGGAGTGATTAGAAGCGGTAACCTACGCCCGCGATCCAGGTGCCAACGTCAACGTTGCGGATACGGCTCTGCTCATAGGAGAAGTCCAGAGCAACGTCCTGGATTGGGTTGAACTGCAGGCCTGCGCCATAGGAGAAGCCATAGTCGCTGTTGCTTGCAGTGCGGCTTTCGCTCTGGTTTTCAGTCTGCTGGAATTTACCGTAGCCAACACCTACAACACCGTAGATGCTCGCCCAGTCATTCAGACGGTAAGCTGGACCAGCGGTGATACCGTAGTACTGGCCTTTGTTGTATGCGCCGTTTTCAGAACGATCTTTCTCGGTGTAGGTGAAAGAACCGATCACGCCCAGTGGGTTGTTATCCTGCTCGTAGCGATACTTCAGGTTGAAACCGTTAGCTTTGTTCATCACGCCCTGATAGTCGCTCTGAGCGTAACCACCAGTAACAGTAGAAGTAGCAGCTACAGCGGTACCTGCGGAAACAGCCAGTACAGCGGCCAGTGCTGAAAGACATGCAATTTTTTTCATAACCACCTCAAATGTGCTTCAAGTAAGTCCGTAAGTTTTAAATATATCAAAAAAATTTGCGAAACTCTTTGTGATTCGTGATGTCTAATGAAACCTTTCCTGTAACAGAACGTTTCCAGCATCAGCTATCTCTTTCAAATCACATGCAATTTTCACTACTAAATGCGCATATTGCGCGTACGCGCCGTTACATTCATCCAGATTATTCCTAATCTATCAGGCGATAAATCCACCAGCGCTTAACCATTTTACGGATTTGACACGGTTTTTTTTCAACAGCGCCTCAACCGTTGCCGCTTATTTCCTTTACACTGCAACCTTTACCTCATTTGACATAAGCTGACAGGAGAAAGGATGCCTGGGTTATCCCGCACGTCGTCGGTCTGGTTGCCGGTGGCAGTCATACTCATTGCCATGTTGTCCATTCAAAGCGGTGCTTCGCTGGCAAAATCACTTTTCCCGCTGGTTGGTGCGCCAGGCGTGACTGCCCTGCGTATCGTGCTGGGCACGGCGATACTGGTGGTCATTTTCAAACCCTGGCGTCTGCGCTTCAAAAAGGAGCAGCGTTTACCCCTGCTGTTTTATGGACTTTCCCTCGGGGCAATGAACTATCTGTTCTACCTCTCTATTCAGACGATACCGCTGGGGATCGCCGTCGCGCTGGAGTTTACCGGCCCGCTGGCGGTGGCTCTTTTCTCCTCGCGACGTCCGGTCGATTTTATCTGGGTTGTGTTAGCCGTTCTGGGCTTATGGTTCCTGCTGCCGCTGGGCCAGAGCGTCGCTGAGATCGATCTGACGGGCGCAGCCCTGGCGCTGGGTGCTGGCGCCTGCTGGGCCGTCTATATACTTACGGGCCAGCGTGCAGGAGAAGAGCACGGTCCGGCGACCGTCGCGTTAGGTTCCCTGATCGCAGCCATCGTCTTCGTGCCTATCGGCATGGCGCAGGCGACCGAATCTATCTGGCAATGGTCCGTCATGCCCATCGGGCTGGCGGTCGCGATTCTCTCTACCGCACTCCCCTACTCTCTGGAGATGATTGCCCTTACGCGTCTGCCGACGCGTATATTTGGCACCCTGATGAGCATGGAGCCTGCGCTAGCCGCCATTTCCGGAATGGTGTTTCTCGGCGAAACCCTGACATTGACCCAGACGCTGGCGCTCTGCTCGATTATCGCGGCATCAATGGGCTCGACGCTCACCATGCGCCCGGAACCTAAAGTTGAGAAAGTGGATATCAGCTAAGGCCATATATTCTGCATGGCTTCCATGCCATGCAGAATAAAGGCCAGAAAGACATACGTTATAATTTCTTACACACTTTGTTCTATTTTCGAAATATCCCTCTGCGTTTACATCCCCATCCAGCAATTAAGATTGATCTGTATCAATTTTAAAATTACCAATTCATTTCAATGAATTAAATTCACAAGCCACTTCTCGCTATTAAACCGATAGGCACAGCCAAACCGCAGAGAAAAAATCCGGTGCTATACTTAGTTCCGTAATTACCTGGGACATAAACATCAAGAGGATATGAGATTATGAGTACCGCTAAACTGGTGAAAACGAAAGCGTCTAATCTGCTTTATACCCGTAACGATGTATCGGATAGCGACAAAAAAGCGACCATTGAGTTGCTGAATCGCCAGGTGATCCAGTTCATCGATCTTTCGCTGATCACCAAACAGGCCCACTGGAATATGCGCGGTGCAAACTTTATTGCCGTTCATGAAATGCTGGATGGCTTCCGCACAGCACTGGTGACCCACCTCGATACGATGGCTGAACGTGCCGTTCAGTTAGGCGGCGTGGCGCTGGGTACCACGCAGGTGATCAACAGCAAAACGCCACTGAAGAGTTATCCGCTGGATATCCATACCGTTCAGGATCACCTGAAAGAGCTGGCGGACCGCTACGCGATTGTGGCCAATGACGTGCGCAAAGCGATCGGCGAAGCCAAAGACGAAGATACCGCAGACATTTTCACCGCCGCCTCCCGCGACCTGGACCAGTTCCTGTGGTTTATCGAATCTAACATCGAATAATTCATACGAATTTTCTATCAAACCCTCGCCCTCCGGTGAGGGTTTTGCACATCTATGGTGCACAGTTTTTGTCTGCACACCTGCAAAAGTGAACGAAATGTAATAATCACCTCACACAACCGTTAACGGAAGATTGTTTTTTCGTCAGAATTTACGCTAAATATCTCCCTGTCAGTTGAGCCAAACGAATCGCACCAAAACGGTGCTCCACTTTGGTGCAATAAAGCCTCATTGCCCCATTTATTGTGCAATGCATGACATCATCCCCTTTGCAAAACAATAGCTTGTAAAGTTGGCACGATTTTTTCATCGTGCCACCTGTTCTCGCAGGGGATCGCCCCGTGGATATAAAAGGAAATGCTATGAAGTCTGTATTAAAAGTTTCACTGGCTGCACTTACCCTGGCTTTTGCAGTGTCCTCTCAGGCTGCCGACAAACTGGTTGTGGCGACCGACACGGCGTTCGTTCCGTTTGAATTCAAACAGGGTGATAAATACGTTGGTTTTGATGTGGATCTGTGGGCCGCTGTCGCAAAAGAACTCAAGCTGGATTACACCCTGAAGCCTATGGACTTCAGCGGCATCATCCCGGCACTGCAAACCAAAAACGTTGATCTGGCACTGGCAGGCATCACCATTACCGATGAACGTAAAAAAGCGATCGACTTCTCTGACGGCTACTACAAAAGCGGCCTGCTGGTCATGGTCAAAGCCGATAATAACGACGTAAAAAGCGTGAAAGATCTCGACGGCAAAGTGGTGGCAGTGAAGAGCGGCACCGGTTCTGTTGATTACGCGAAAGCAAATATCAAAACCAAAGACCTGCGTCAGTTCCCGAACATCGACAACGCGTACATGGAACTCGGCACCAACCGTGCTGACGCTGTTCTGCACGACACGCCTAACATCCTGTACTTCATTAAGACAGCCGGTAACGGCAAGTTCAAAGCCGTTGGCGAGTCTCTGGAAGCACAGCAGTACGGTATCGCGTTCCCGAAAGGCAGCGACGACCTGCGCACGAAAGTTAACGGCGCGCTGAAAACGCTGAAAGAGAACGGCACCTATAACGAAATCTACAAAAAATGGTTCGGTACCGAGCCTAAATAATAAGACGTAAAAATGACGTTCACTCGGGGGCGACCTTTCGCCCCTGCTATTTTTGAAACACGGTAACAGTAACAGGAAATTATCATGCAGTTTGACTGGAGCGCCATCTGGCCTGCCATTCCACTCTTGCTTGAAGGCGCTAAAATGACCCTGTGGATTTCGGTCCTGGGTCTGGTTGGTGGGTTGATTATCGGTCTTGTCGCCGGTTTCGCCCGCACCTACGGCGGCTGGATCGCAAACCACATCGCACTGGTTTTCATCGAAGTGATCCGCGGCACCCCAATTGTCGTGCAGGTCATGTTCATCTACTTCGCCCTGCCTATGGCGTTCACCGACCTGCGCATCGACCCGTTCAGCGCAGCCGTCGTCACCATTATGATCAACTCAGGCGCCTACATTGCGGAAATCACCCGCGGTGCGGTGCTGTCGATTCATAAAGGTTTCAGTGAAGCCGGTCTGGCGCTAGGTCTTTCTCGTCGCGAAACGATCCGCCACGTTATTCTGCCGCTGGCGCTGCGTCGCATGCTGCCGCCGCTCGGTAACCAGTGGATCATCAGCATTAAAGATACCTCGCTGTTCATTGTTATCGGCGTGGCAGAGCTGACCCGTCAGGGGCAGGAGATCATAGCTGGCAACTTCCGCGCGCTGGAAATCTGGAGTGCGGTAGCCGTTGTCTACCTGATCATTACTCTGGTTCTGAGCTTCGTTCTGCGTCGTCTTGAAAGAAGGATGAAAATCCTGTGATTGAATTTAAAAACGTTTCCAAGCACTTTGGCCCAACCCAGGTGCTGCACAATATCGATCTGAATATCAAACAGGGTGAAGTGGTGGTGATTATTGGGCCATCCGGCTCCGGTAAATCCACCCTGCTGCGCTGCATCAACAAGCTGGAAGAGATCACCAGCGGCGATCTGATCGTCGACGGCCTGAAAGTGAACGACCCGAAAGTGGACGACCGTCTGATTCGTCAGGAAGCGGGCATGGTGTTCCAGCAGTTCTACCTGTTCCCGCACCTCACGGCGCTGGAAAACGTGATGTTTGGCCCGCTGCGCGTGCGCGGTGCCAGCAAAGCGGCGGCGGAAGCGCTGGCAAAAGATCTGCTGGCGAAAGTCGGCCTGGCAGAACGTGCGCACCACTTCCCTTCCGAGCTGTCCGGCGGTCAACAGCAGCGTGTGGCGATTGCCCGCGCCCTGGCGGTCAAACCGAAAATGATGCTGTTTGATGAGCCTACGTCCGCACTCGACCCGGAGCTGCGCCACGAGGTGCTGAAAGTCATGCAGGATCTGGCGGAAGAAGGGATGACGATGGTTATCGTAACCCACGAAATCGGCTTTGCCGAGAAAGTGGCGTCCCGCCTGATCTTTATTGATAAAGGCCGTATCGCGGAAGACGGTAACCCGCAGGAATTGATTGCGAACCCGCCGAGCCAGCGTTTGCAGGAGTTCCTGCAGCACGTCTCCTGATCCATCGCTTTACGCTAAGCCGGGCTTGCCCGGCTTTTTTACGCCAGATTGTTCCCAAAAATCCCCCTCCTCGCCCCGACTTCTATACTTATCATTTTGTTCGACATTTTCACCGGAGGACGCCGTGCCGTGGATCCTGCTGCTGTTGATTAGCCTGTTTAGTGCGCCTTCGTTCGCCGTCGCGATCCCCGGCGTGACCACCGGAACCCCTGCGACCCAGCAAAATACGCCGCCTCCGGAACCCGATGTTGAACAGAAAAAAGCCGCCTACGGTGCGCTTGCCGACGTCCTTGAAAACGACACCTCCCGGCAGGAGCTCATTGGCCAGCTGCGCAAAGCCGCCGCCACGCCGCCGCAGGAGTCGGTGCCAACCCTCACCCCTCCGCAGGTTGAGGAGCAAAAAACGGTGCTGGAAAACGTCACCGACGTGAGCCGCCACTATGGGGAAGCGCTCTCATCACGCTTCGCTCAGCTGTACCGCAACCTGATTGGCTCGCCGCATAAGGCATTTAACCCGCAAACGTTTACCGCCGCCGCCACGCAGTTCCTGATGCTGGCGGGTGCGGTATTTCTTTTTTACTGGCTGGTGCGCCTGTGCGCGTGGCCGCTGTACCGCAAAATGGGGCAATGGGGACGCAGGAAGAATCAGCATAAAAGCAGCTGGCTGCACCTGCCGTTGATGATAGCCTCAGCGTTTATCATCGATTTACTGCTGCTGGCGTTGACGCTGTTTTTAGGCCAGATGCTGGCCGACAGGCTGAATGCAGGCAACAAAACCATCGCCTTCCAGCAGTCGCTTTTCCTGAATGCCTTTGCCCTGATTGAATTCTTCAAGGCGCTGCTGCGGTTACTCTTTTGTCCGCACGTGCCGGAGCTGCGGCCTTTCTCCATTCGGGATGCGAGCGCGAAGTACTGGGCGCTGCGCCTGAGCGTGCTCAGCGGGCTGATTGGCTACGGCCTGCTGGTTGCCGTGCCGATCATCTCCAATCAGGTGAACGTCCAGTTTGGCGCGCTGGCAAACGTCCTAATCATGATCTGCATTACCGTCTGGTCGCTGTATCTGATCTTCCACAATAAAAAAACCATTACCCAAAGCCTGCTGAATCTGGCCGATCGCTCCCTCTCGTTCTTTAGCCTCTTTATTCGCGCGTTCGCCCTGGTGTGGCACTGGCTGGCAAGCGCTTACTTCATCGTGCTGTGCTTCTTCTCGCTGTTTGACCCGGGCAATAGTCTGAAATTTATGATGGGGGCGACGTTCAAAAGCCTGGCCATTATCGGCATCGCGGCCTTTGTGTCGGGGCTGCTGTCGCGATGGATCTCGAAAACCATCACCCTGTCGCCGCAGGTGCAGCGTAATTACCCGGAACTGCAAAAACGGGTAAACGGCTGGATGTCGGTATCGCTCAAAGTGGCGCGCATTCTCACCGTCTGCGTGGCGATTATGCTGCTTCTGAATGCGTGGAGCCTGTTTGATTTCTGGAACTGGCTGCACAACGGTGCGGGTGAAAAAACGGTCGACATCCTGATTCGCATCGCGCTGATCCTGTTCTTCTCCGCCGTCGGCTGGACGCTGCTGGCGAGCCTTATTGAGAACCGCCTGGTGTCGGATATTCACGGCAGGCCCCTGCCCAGCGCCCGGGCAAGAACGCTGCTCACCCTGTTCCGCAACGCGCTGGCGGTGATTATCAGCACCATCACCATCATGATCGTGCTGTCAGAAATCGGCGTGAATATTGCCCCGCTGCTGGCGGGTGCCGGTGCCCTGGGGCTGGCCATCTCCTTCGGCTCACAAACGCTGGTGAAGGATATTATTACCGGCATCTTCATTCAGTTTGAGAACGGGATGAACACAGGCGATCTGGTGACCATCGGACCGTTAACCGGTACGGTAGAGAGGATGTCCATACGCTCCGTCGGCGTGCGTCAGGACACCGGGGCCTACCACATCATCCCCTGGTCTTCGATCACCACCTTCGCCAACTTTGTGCGCGGGATTGGTTCCGTTGTGGCGAACTATGATGTGGATCGCCACGAGGATGCGGACAAAGCGAAGCAGGCGCTGCGCGATGCGGTAGAAGAACTGATGGAGATGGAGGATATCCGCGGGCTGGTGATCGGAGAGCCGTCATTTGCCGGCATCGTCGGGCTGACGAACACGGCGTTTACCCTGCGCGTGTCGTTCACCACCCAGCCGCTGAAGCAGTGGACGGTGCGCTTTGCCCTCGACAGCATGGTGAAAAAACACTTCGATATGGCGAACGTGCGGATGCCCGTGCAGACGTATCAGGTATTGCCGCCTCCCGCATCGCCGCTCCCGCCGCAGGAGCCGACGCTATAACCGAGCCGGGTGGCGGCTTCGCCTTACCCGGCCTACGACGGAGTGCTATTTGCGACGTTTGTTATTGTCCATAAACGTCCAGGCGATAAACCGGCTCTGTTTCTGGCCCTGCGCCATCTCTTTTTTCACCACTTTTACGGCGCCCGCTTCGGTCAGCGCGCGGTAGAGCGGCGGCAGGTTATCCCCGCGGGAAACCAGCGTCGTGAACCACTTCACCTGACGGCCAAACTGTTTGCTTTCCGCAATCATGCGCAGGATAAACGCCACTTCGCCCCCGTCACACCAGAGCTCCTGCTGCTGTCCGCCGAAGTTCAGCGCGGCGTCTTCAGCCTGACCCAGGTTACGGCGCTTGCGCTCGCTGCCCGCACGAGCCGATGCCGCCGAATCATGGAACGGCGGGTTGCACATCGTGGCGTCATAGCTTTCGTTTTTGTGAATAATGCCGTTGAAGATCGACGCCGCATCTTTCTGACGACGCAGGCGAATGGCGCGGCTTAATCCCGGGTTAGCGCTGATAATCGCCTGGGCGCTGGCAAAGGCCTCGTCACCGATTTCGCTTCCGGTAAAGCGCCACTGATATTCATGCGCCCCGATCAGCGGGTAAATCAGGTTCGCCCCGGTGCCAATATCCAGAATGGTGGCCTGCTGTGGAACGATACCCTCATTGCCTTCGGCAAGAAGGTCGGCAAGGTGATGAACGTAATCCGCGCGGCCCGGCACGGGTGGACAGAGAAAGCCTTCCGGAATATCCCAGTGAGCCACACCGTAAAAATGCGCCAGCAGGGCTTTGTTCAGCATTTTAACCGCCTGCGGGTCGGCAAAGTTAACCGAGGGCTCACCCGCTGGGGTCTGAACAAGATAGTCCTGCAGCGGCGGGCAGCTCAGGCATAACGCGTTCATGTCGTAGCGGCTGCGGTGGCGATTTCGCGGGTGCAATCCCGGCTTTTGGGCAGTCATGGCATTCTCCTTTAAACAGCGGCGTAAGATACCCTTTGCTGGCCCAACGGTAAATCTTTCTCTGCGCTGTTCAAAAAATCGTCATAAATCAAACATCTTTATGTCTATGATCCGTCAGCGAATTGTCAATTTATATCGTTCAAAAAATAAGCAGATCATCATCAAATATTTGCGCTAAGTCACACTCGTCAGGCTTCTAAACTTAAAGGGAATCACCTGTTGTTTCCTCATGAGGATGTGATTATGAAAAAGTACCTGACCCTTGCTGTTATCGCAGCCGCCCTGGCGACCGCGTCCTTCTCTGCCATGGCCGTCCAGTCGCTGACCCAGAGTACTGACACCAGCCAGCTACGCCCTGCGGGCACCGTTTCGGTAAGCCGTGCCAGTAACCTTGACGACCTACAGGCTAAGCTCGCCGAAAAAGCCCGTCAGGAAGGTGCAAAAGGATTCGTGGTGAACTCCGCTGGCGGAGATAACCATATGTACGGCACTGCGACTATCTATAAATAACCTGTCTCTTCCACAAGACTGCATCTGCCCAACGGGTGCAGTTCTCTTCTCCCTTCGCCTTGATTGTTCATTTTTTAACCCCATAGTAACCATATGGCCTAAACCGATTTCAGGAGGACGCTATGGCTTCCGGCTGGGCAAATGACGACGCTGTTAACGAACAGATCAACAGTACAATTGAAGATGCGGTTGCGCGTGCCCGCGGTGAAATTCCGCGCGGCGAAAGCTTAACGGAATGCGAAGAATGCGGAGAACCCATTCCGGAGGCGCGTCGAAAAGCCATTCCCGGCGTACGGCTTTGCATTGCCTGCCAGCAGCATAAAGATTCAAAAAATGCATCACACTCGGGATATAATCGCAGAGGTTCGAAAGACAGCCAGTTACGTTGACTTTGCTTTACCCAGGCTAACCGAGCCTGCACGTTCCTTTACGCTCACGGTTTTTAGCCAGACGCGTAGCAAAACGTGCCCTTCGTATCGCTTCTGTAAAGCGCATCCGCAAGAAGTGTAAAGGGGTGCTTTGAATTTATTAATATTCAATAAGTTATTTGTCATTCAATTTTTTTGAGCAACCACGTCAATTCTCTTCGATTTTATCACTCGCAAAAAACCGTGATACTTATCACATCGACGGAACATCGTCCCCTTAACAGAAACACCTGCGAGAGATTAATTATGAAAACCATCAAATATGCTGTAGCTGCTGTTGCCCTGTCCGCTCTGTCTTTCGGCGCTTTCGCCGTAGAGCCTGTCTCTTCTACTCAGGCACAGAACATGAACAAAGTCGGTGTGGTGAGTGCTGATGGCGCAACCACTCTGGACGGCCTGGAAGCCAAACTGGCTGAGAAAGCCGCTGCTGCCGGTGCAAGCGGATACACCATTACCTCCGCTAACGGCAATAACAAGCTGAGCGGTACCGCGGTTATCTACAAATAATCGACTGAACGAATGCTGTACCCTCGCCATACCCTCTGGTGAGCTGCTCCACCCTCATTGACCCTGTTGTTGTTACCCTTGCTTGCCCGTCCGCCACTGGACGGGCTTTTTTTTGTCTAAAACGCCTGCACCACGCGTTCAAGCCCGGCCTGAACGGATTCCACTTCTCCGGTAGCCAGCAAACAGCAGGCCATCTGCAGCTTGATCGAATGCGGAACAGGAACATTTCCGGCAAGGCACTGCTCAATCCAGTGGGCTGTAGTATGGGGATCTTTTGCCTCAGGCAGTATCACACCGGTATTCTCTTCCCCGCGCTCAAGAATGGCGCGCGTGCCTGCAGAATCAATCAGCATCACCTGCGGGCAGCGCTGCGGGTTCGCATAAACCTCTCCTTCCGTTCCGTGTATCAGCAACGCCCTTGCGCCAATAGCCTCAAAGAACTGCCCCACGCGCGCCACGTATTCCGGGTGCGAAACGCTGGAGAGACGCAGGGCGGCATCTTCGCCAAACGGCGTGGCCAGTTTCGCCAGCGTGTGCGCGCTGTTGCGCACGCCCATGCGCCAGCGCATATCGAGCTGCTTTTCCAGCGGCGGGCAGAGCGTGCCGACCGGGATATAAACAGGCTGATGGCCATCCAGCTTCGCCTGCGCCTGGCCGGCATGACGCGTTGGCTCGATGCCCAGCATCCCGAAAATGGTCTCCGTCAGCACGCGGGTGGGATCTTCGCTAACGCCGTGCACCACCACCGGGAACCCCAGCTTGTGTAACAGGATAGCGAGCAGCGGGGTTAAATTTGCCTGCTTGCGCGCGCCGTTATAGCTCGGGATCACAATCGGCATCGGTTTCGCCACCGGCGGCGTTAAGCGCAGCGTTTGCGCCTGCATGGCATCATAGAAACCGCGCATCTCCGCTTCACCTTCGCCTTTGATACGCAGCGCAATAAGAATACCGCCCAGCTCCAGCTCCGGTACCTCGCCGTTAAGCATGCGGGTATAAAGCGCACGCGCGGTTTCATGGTCCAGATCGCGGGCGTGGTTTTTGCCTCTGCCTACCTCTTTGATAATCTTGCGATAATCCACGGCATCACTCCTGAAAAAATCATCTTGTTAACAATATAGCCCTGTTGAATATCCGGAGGTTAGTTTTTTCTCCAGAATCAAGGTTCTGTTTTTATGACAAAAAAGACATGCTGGACTTATTCCAGCTAGTTGCGATTTCTACAGTAGATTCTTGACGCTTCATTATTTGTCTAAATAAAGAGTGGAAAGTCATTAAGGGTCACGATGAGATATCCAGGCAAGGCAGCCTGTCATCGCGTATACATCGTCTCAGCAAATCCATTGCACGGTGGTTAGCGCTCTGGGGTTCGGCGTACGCTATATCCAAACGAGGACCGCAGTTACCACAGGCCCCGCGATGTCTGGATCGGCCTTTATCTGCGCCCCTTAGCACGGAGGCTTTTCTTGCGCCCTGCGGTCAGTTTGACCGGCGGTTTTTTTACCTCGGGCACTTCCGGCTGTTCGATCGGGAAGATCGGCAGCGCGTTCAGGAGCCGTTGGCCGTAATTTTTGGTGAGCAGACGTTTGTCATAAATCACCACCTCGCCCCAGCAGCCGTGGCTACGAATCAAGCGCCCGACCTGCTGAATCAGGTTAAACGACGCCGCAGGCAAACTCTGTACCTCAAACGGATAGCGGTTGAGGCTTTTCAGCCACTCCCCCTCGGTGATCACCACCGGGCTATCGATAGGCGGGAAGGCGATTTTATGGATATGCACCTGCGTGAGGTAGTCGCCTTTCAAATCCAGACCTTCAGCAAACGACTGCAACCCCACCAGCACGCTGCGCTCGCCGTTATCAATGCGCTTACGGTGGGTTTCCACCAGCCGGTAGCGCGGCTGATCCCCTTGCACCAGCAGGAGTAAACGCAGATCGGTGACGTGTTCGAGGAAACGCTGCATCGCCCGCCCGCTGGCAAACAGCACCAGCATACCGGGGTACTTTTTACTCTCGACCTGCTCGCGGAAGTAGGCCGCCATTTCCGCGATGTGCTGCTCTTCGTTGTCGATGAGCGGCTCGAATTTCATGCGCGGAATGACCAGCTTTCCCTGCTCGCAGTGGTTAAACGGCGAGTCCAGCGCCACGAAACGGTCGCCCGCTTTCTCTTTTAGCCCGCTCATCTCCTGCAGCCTTGAGAAGCTGTTCAGGGAACGCAGCGTGGCAGAGGTGACAACCACGTGCGGCACGCTGCGCCAGATCAGCTTTTCCAGCTGATCGGCCACGCGGATGCCCACACAGTGGAAAAAGAGGTGCACCTGCCCGTCCCGCACGTCGCGGGTGGCCCATTTGGTGACCGGCGCGCCGGACGCCTGCGCCATCGAGGCCAGCCGCCAGAGCTTGCTCTGCGCTTCGAACATCCCCAGCGCGCGGTTCATCTGCAGCAGAACGCGGTGCAGACGCACCACGTCATGCGAGCCGGTTTTCTCGCTGAGATCGTTTAAGAACATCTCCGCCAGCCCGCGCAGCTTTTCCAGATGCTTCGCCAGCTGCTGGCAGATCTCCATCACCTCTTCCGGTAGCTCACCCATCGCAAAGCGGTGTTCGGCTTCCTGGGTTGCCGGAAGATAAAGATTCAGGATGTTGTTCAGGGATGAGATGAGGCTATAGACCTCTTCACAGTGGTCGCTCAGCCGCTCCGGCACCGCCAGCGGCGGCGTGGTTTTCGGGCGGAACTGCTCCATGCAGGTCGCTACCAGCTTGCAGAAGAGATCCAGCTGCAGGCGGAACCACGGAGCGGTGATTTCGGCGCTCATCTCCAGCGCATCCCGCGCCACGTCCGGCAGATGGTGGCCTTCGTCGAGCACCAGCAGCAGGTTTTTGGGCTCCGGCAGCACCGCTTCGCTCTCCAGCGCCGCCATCACCAGCGCGTGGTTTGCCACAACCACTTCCGCCTCCTGAATCTCGCGCCGGGCGACAAAGAACGGGCACTCGCGGTAGTAGTGACAGTTGCGGTTCAGGCAGCTCGCTTTGTCGGTGCTGAGCCTGCGCCACAGGTCGTCGCTGATGGCCTGGCTGGTGTGATCCCGCAGGCCGTCCCACTTATAGCCGTCGAGCTCGACTTTGAGTTTTGCACACTGCTCCTGCTCGGCCTTATTGTTTGGCGTCAGCTCGTCATCCAGAAACGCGAGCAGATCCTGCTGATTCGGCTCGCTGCTGGCCAGCGCCGCCAGGTTGCGCGGGCACACGTAACGCCCGCGCCCAAAGGCTGCCGTAAACCGCAGATCGGGGATGATTTTGCGCAGCAGGGGTAAATCTTTGCTGAAGATCTGATCCTGCAGCGCCACGTTGGCGGTGCTGACCACCAGCGTTTTGTCCTCTTCCCGCGCAATCGCGATGCCGGGAATGAGATACGACAAGGTTTTCCCGACGCCGGTTGGGGCTTCAATCGCCAGATGTCGTCCGTCGTCCCCGGCGAGCGTTTTTGCCACGTCAGCAATCATCTGCCGCTGCGGCGCTCGGGGGATAAAGTCGGGGATCTGCTGTTGTAGCGCCTTATACCATGCGCCAATTTGCGCCTTGAGCGCAGCGGTTAAAGCCATCGGAAAACCTGAAATACTGTATAAACAGCCACTATTGTGGCACTTTCTCTTCGCTGCCGCAAAAAGAAAAGCCCGGCTTTACGACCGGGCTTCCAGATTACTGCGGGTTAGCAGGCTTGCGCGGGCGGCGTCGACGCTGCCCTTCTCCTGCCGGTTTCCCTTCGCCGCTGCGCCACGGGTTTTCACCCGCCGGTTTGCTGTCGTTGTTACGACGCGGCGGTTTGCCGGATGATTTCAGCGCGCCGCCTTCGGCACGACGCGGCTGCTGACCGCGACCGCCGCCGCCCTGAGCACGTCCACCGCCGCCCTGACGACCGTTCTGAATCGGCTCGGCTTTGATCGACGGGTCCACTTCGTAACCCGGGGTTTCGATGCGCGGGATCTCTTTCTTCAGGAGGCGCTCGATGTCGCGCAGCAGCTTGTGCTCGTCCACGCAGACCAGAGAGAGCGCTTCACCGGTTGCCGCCGCGCGGCCGGTACGGCCGATACGGTGAACGTAATCTTCCGGCACGTTTGGCAGCTCGTAGTTCACCACGTGCGGCAGCTCTTCAATGTCAAGGCCACGGGCGGCGATGTCGGTCGCCACCAGCACGCGGATGTCGCCGGATTTGAACTCAGCCAGCGCACGGGTACGCGCGCCCTGGCTCTTGTTGCCGTGGATCGCCGCACTGCGAATGCCGTCTTTGTTCAGCTGTTCCGCCAGGTGGTTGGCGCCGTGCTTGGTGCGGGTAAAGACCAGCACCTGCTGCCAGTTGCCCTGGCCGATCATCTGGGAGAGCAGTTCCCGCTTGCGCTTTTTATCCACAAAGTGAACGTGCTGCGTCACCTGCTCGGAGGCGGTGTTGCGGCGCGCCACTTCCACTTCCAGCGGGTTATGCAGCAGCTTTTCCGCCAGCGCCTTGATCTCGTCGGAGAAGGTCGCGGAGAAGAGCAGGTTCTGACGACGCGCGGGCAGCTTGGCCAGCACGCGACGAATATCGTGGATAAAGCCCATGTCGAGCATGCGGTCGGCTTCGTCCAGCACCAGAATTTCAACCTGGTCCAGCTTCACCGCATTCTGGTGCTCCAGATCCAGCAGGCGACCTGGAGTCGCAACCAGAACGTCGACGCCGCTGCGCAGCTTCATCATCTGCGGGTTGATGCTTACCCCGCCGAAAACCACCAGCGAACGAATGTTGAGATAGCGGCTATAGTCACGCACGTTCTCACCAATTTGCGCCGCCAGCTCGCGGGTTGGGGTCAGGATCAGGGCACGAACCGGACGACGGCCTTTGGCGTGCGGCTGGTTTTTTACCAGCAGTTCCAGCAGCGGCAGGGTAAAACCCGCGGTTTTGCCGGTACCGGTCTGGGCGCTCGCCATCAGGTCACGGCCCTGCAGAACGGCGGGGATCGCCTGCTGCTGGATTGGGGTTGGCTCAACGTAGCCCTGCTCTGCGATCGCGCGCAGAATTTCCGGGTTCAGGCCAAGGGAATCAAAAGACATAAAAACTCCGAACCGCCCCGACCATCACAGGTGTAGTTTTCAGGGAGATATAACGAATAGGGGAGGACAAAAACCACAATGTCGCGAAGGAGCGGAGTGTAGCAGCTTTTGTGACGTGGCGCATAAAATATCCCTCAGCGTTCCCTCGACGTTAGCGTGAATCAGGCATAATCTTAATCAATCGATTGATTAATTCTTAATGCCGCCATGAATACGACCCCCACAACAACCAAAGGTGAACAGGCCAAAAATCAGCTTATCGCCGCCGCGCTGGCGCAGTTTGGTGAGTACGGGCTGCATGCCACCACGCGCGATATTGCCGCGCTGGCCGGGCAGAACATTGCGGCGATTACCTACTATTTTGGCTCAAAAGAGGATTTATACCTCGCCTGCGCCGAGTGGATCGCCGATTTTATCGGCACGCAGTTTCACCCGCACGTTGAGGAGGCCACCGCGCTGCTCGGCCAGCCGTCGCCCGATCGCGCCGCCGTTCGCCAGCTTATTCTCTATGCCTGCCACGATATGATCCGCCTGCTGACGCACGACGATACGCTCAACCTGAGCAAGTTTATCTCCCGGGAGCAGCTCTCCCCGACCGTCGCCTATCAGCGGGTACACGATCGGGTGATTGAGCCAATGCACTCGCACCTGACCCGGCTGATCGCCGCCTATACCGGGCGGGATGCCGGTGATACCGAGACGGTTTTGCATACCCACGCCCTGCTGGGTGAAATCCTTGCCTTCCGTCTGGGCAGGGAAACCATCCTGTTACGCACCGGCTGGACACAATTTGATGAGGATAAAGCCGCGCAGATTAGCAAGGTGATCGCCTGTCACGTCGATCTGATCCTGCAAGGCTTAACGCAAAGGAGCCTGAAGTCATGAAAAAACCTGTCGCCATCATTCTGGTGGTTGTTGTTTCGCTTGCTGCCGGAGTCGGTGGATGGCTGTGGTATCAGAGCCATCAGGATAAAGGCCTGACGCTGTACGGCAACGTGGATATTCGTACGGTGAACATGAGCTTCCGCGTGGGCGGACGTCTCGCCTCGCTGAGCGTTGACGAAGGCGATGCCATTAAAAGCGGGCAGACGCTGGGGATGCTGGATAAAGCGCCCTATGAGAATGCGCTGCTGCAGGCCAAAGCGGGCGTGTCCGTCGCCCAGGCGCAGTATGACCTGATGCTGGCAGGCTATCGCGACGAAGAGATCGCCCAGGCCGCCGCAGCCGTTAAGCAGGCGCAAGCCGCCTATGACTACGCGCAGAACTTCTACGCGCGCCAGCAGGGGTTGTGGAAAAGCCGCACTATTTCCGCTAACGATCTGGAAAATGCGCGCTCGTCCCGCGACCAGGCGCAGGCAACGCTGAAGTCCGCGCAGGATAAGTTAAGCCAGTACCACACCGGTAACCGCCCGCAGGATATCGCCCAGGCGAAAGCCAGCCTTGAACAGGCGCAGGCGCAGCTGGCTCAGGCAGAGCTGGATCTGCACGACACCACCTTAATCGCGCCGTCTGACGGCATGCTGATGACCCGCGCCGTGGAGCCGGGCAGCATGCTCAGCGCCGGCAGCACCGTCTTAACGCTCTCCCTGACCCGCCCGGTCTGGGTACGCGCCTACGTTGATGAGCCTAACCTCGGCCAGATGCAGCCGGGCCGCGAGCTGCTGCTCTATACCGACGGTCGCCCGGACAAGCCGTATCACGGCAAAGTGGGCTTTGTCTCCCCTACTGCCGAATTCACGCCGAAAACCGTTGAAACACCGGACCTGCGTACCGACCTCGTGTATCGCCTGCGCATCATCGTGACCGATGCGGACGACGCGCTGCGTCAGGGCATGCCCGTCACCGTAAAAGTGAACAACGGGGAATGACATGAATGACGCGGTTATTCAGCTCAACAATCTGGTTAAACGCTTCGCGGGAATGGACAAACCGGCCGTCGCGCCGCTGAACTGCACCATCCGGAAAGGCTATGTGACCGGGCTGGTCGGTCCGGACGGCGCGGGGAAAACCACGCTGATGCGGATGCTGGCGGGGTTGCTCAAGCCGGATGAAGGAAACGCCAGCGTGCTCGGCCTTGACCCGATCGAGGATGACGGAGCCCTTCACGCCATGCTCGGCTATATGCCGCAAAAGTTTGGCCTGTATGAGGATCTGACGGTGATGGAAAACCTGAACCTGTACGCCGACCTGCGCAGCGTCACCGGCGAAACGCGGCAAAAAACCTTCGCGCGCCTGCTGGAGTTTACCTCCCTCGGCCCGTTCACCGACCGGCTGGCGGGCAAGCTCTCCGGCGGGATGAAGCAGAAGCTGGGGCTGGCCTGCACGCTGGTTGGCGAGCCGAAAGTGCTGCTGCTGGACGAGCCCGGCGTCGGCGTAGACCCGATTTCGCGCCGTGAACTGTGGCAGATGGTGCACGAGCTGGCGGGCGACGGGATGCTGATCCTCTGGAGCACCTCCTACCTCGACGAAGCGGAACAGTGCCGGGACGTGCTGCTGATGAACGAAGGCGAACTGCTTTATCAGGGCGAGCCGACGACGCTGACGCAGAGCATGGCCGGGCGCAGCTTCCTGCTGCACAGCCCGCAGGAGTCTAACCGCAGGCTGCTGCAGCGGGTGCTCAGGCTGCCGCAGGTCAGCGACGGGATGATCCAGGGCCGCTCGGTACGGGTGATCCTCAAAAAAGAGGCCACCGTCGACGATATTCGCCAGGCGCCCGGCATGCCTGAGATCGAGATGGAAGAGACCGCGCCGCGCTTTGAGGACGCGTTTATCGACCTGCTGGGCGGCGCGGGTACCTCAGAGTCGCCGCTTGCCGCCATTTTGCATACGGTGGAAGGCACGCCGGGCGAAACGGTGATTGAAGCCAAATCCCTCACCAAAAAGTTCGGGGATTTCGCCGCTACCGATAACGTCAATTTTTCGGTAAAACGCGGGGAGATTTTTGGCCTGCTCGGGCCGAACGGCGCGGGAAAATCGACCACCTTTAAGATGATGTGCGGCCTGCTGGTGCCGACGTCCGGCAAGGCGCTGGTGCTGGATATGGATCTGAAGGTCAGCTCCGGCAAGGCGCGCCAGCATCTCGGCTATATGGCGCAGAAGTTTTCCCTGTACGGCAACCTGACGGTCGAGCAGAATCTGCGCTTTTTCTCCGGCGTGTACGGCCTGCGCGGGCGGGCACAGAACGAGAAAATCCGCCGCATGAGCGACGCCTTCGCCTTAACCAACATCGCCTCCCACGCCACCGACGAGCTGCCGCTCGGCTTTAAGCAGCGGCTGGCGCTGGCCTGCTCGCTGATGCACGAGCCGGATATTCTGTTTCTGGATGAACCGACTTCAGGCGTTGATCCCATTACCCGCCGCGAGTTCTGGCTGCACATCAACAGCATGGTGGAAAAAGGGGTGACCGTGATGGTGACCACCCACTTCATGGACGAGGCGGAGTACTGCGACCGCATCGGGCTGGTGTATCGCGGCAAGCTGATTGCCCACGGTACCCCGGACGACCTGAAAAACCAGGCCGCCGACGATGAGGTTCCGGATCCGACCATGGAGCAGGCGTTTATCACCCTCATCCACGACTGGGATAAGGAGAATGCCCATGCGCAGTAATGCCATTTCCTGGCGCAGGGTGCGCGCGCTGTGCATTAAAGAGACGCGGCAGATCGTGCGTGACCCCAGCAGCTGGCTGATTGCGGTAGTCATCCCCCTGCTGCTGCTGTTTATCTTTGGCTACGGCATTAACCTGGACTCCAGCAAGCTGCGGGTCGGGATTTTGCTGGAGCAGCAGAGTGAGGATGCGCTGGACTTTACTCACGCCATGACCGGATCGCCCTACATTGACGCCACTATCAGCGATAACAGGCAGGAGTTGATCCAGAAAATGCAGGCCGGGAAAATTCGCGGCCTGATCGTCATTCCGGTGGATTTCGCCGCCAACATGGCGCGGGCAAATACCGACGCGCCGATCCAGGTGATTACCGACGGCAGCGAGCCGAACACCGCCAACTTTGTGCAGGGCTACGCGGAGGGGATCTGGCAGCTGTGGCAGATGCAGCGCGCGGAAGATCGGGGCGAAGAATTTAAACCGCTGATCGACGTGCAGACGCGCTACTGGTTTAACCCCGCTGCCATCAGCCAGCACTTTATTATTCCGGGCGCGGTGACGATTATCATGACGGTGATTGGCGCGATCCTGACCTCGCTGGTGATCGCCCGCGAGTGGGAGCGCGGCACCATGGAGGCGCTGCTTTCTACCGAAGTGACGCGCGTCGAGCTGCTGCTGTGCAAGCTCATCCCCTACTATTTCCTCGGCATGCTGGCGATGCTGCTCTGTATGCTTGTCTCGGTCTTTATCCTCGGCGTGCCGTATCGCGGCTCGCTGGTGGTGCTGTTTTTTATCACCAGCCTGTTTTTACTCAGCACGCTGGGCATGGGGCTGCTCATCTCCACCATCACCCGCAACCAGTTCAACGCCGCGCAGGTGGCCCTCAACGCCGCCTTTTTACCGTCGATTATGCTGTCCGGGTTTATCTTCCAGATAGACAGTATGCCTGCGGTGATCCGCGCCGTGACCTATGTTATTCCGGCGCGCTACTTTGTGAGCACGCTGCAAAGCCTGTTCCTGGCGGGGAATATTCCGGTGGTGCTGATCGTCAACACGCTGTTTTTAATGGCGTCAGCGGCGATGTTTATCGGGTTGACCTGGATGAAAACCAAACGGCGACTGGATTAAGGAGCGAACATGTTTCACCGATTATGGACGTTGATACGCAAAGAGCTGCAATCCCTGCTACGCGAGCCGCAAACCCGCGCCATTCTGGTCTTGCCGGTGCTGATCCAGGTTTTACTGTTCCCGTTTGCCGCCACCCTTGAGGTGACCAACGCCACCATTGCCATTTACAACGAAGATAACGGCAAACATTCCGTCGAGCTGACGCAGCGCTTTGCGCGTGCGAAAGCCTTTACCCACATCCTGCTGCTGAAAAGCCCGCAGGAGATCCAGCCCACCATCGACACGCAAAAAGCGCTGCTGCTGGTGCGGTTCCCGGCGGATTTCTCCCGCAATCTGGATACCTTCCAGACCGCACCGATGCAGCTGATCCTCGACGGGCGTAACTCCAACAGCGCCCAGATAGCCGCCAACTATCTGCAGCAGGTAGTGAAGGATTACCAGCAGGAGCTGATGGACGGCAAACCGAAGCCCAACAACAGCGAGCTGGTGGTGCGTAACTGGTACAACCCGAATCTGGACTACAAGTGGTTCGTGGTGCCGTCGCTGATCGCCATGATCACCACTATCGGGGTGATGATCGTGACTTCCCTTTCCGTCGCCCGCGAGCGCGAACAGGGCACGCTGGACCAGCTGCTGGTCTCTCCGCTCGCCACCTGGCAAATTTTCGTCGGCAAAGCGGTCCCGGCGCTGATCGTCGCGACGTTCCAGGCCACCATCGTGCTGGGGGTGGGAATTTGGGCCTATCAGATCCCGTTCGCCGGTTCGCTGGCGCTGTTTTACTTCACGATGGTCATTTACGGGCTGTCGCTGGTGGGATTTGGACTGCTGATCTCGGCGCTCTGCTCGACGCAGCAGCAGGCGTTTATCGGGGTCTTCGTCTTTATGATGCCCGCGATTTTGCTCTCGGGTTATGTTTCACCCGTCGAGAACATGCCGGTGTGGCTACAGGACCTGACGTGGGTAAACCCGATTCGGCACTTTACGGACATCACCAAGCAAATCTATCTGAAGGATGCGAGTCTGGATATTGTCTGGGGAAGTTTGTGGCCGCTACTGGTCATAGCGGCCACGACGGGCTCAGTGGCGTACGCGATGTTTAGACGCAACATTGCGTAGCTTTTTCTCTTTGGTCAGCAGCGAGACGACCGCAGGCCCTGCGAGGATAGCCAGACCGGCCAGGGCCAGCAGCAGGTTGTTTTGCAGCACGCGCGACAGCAGCCAAAGCACGATCATCGCCGCGCCAAAATACCAGGTGGTGGTGAGCTCTTCGAGCACATCACCCACCTCGCGCCAGCGCGCTTCATGGTGGCGCTGTAAGAACAGCATCGACAGCACGGTGACGCCATAAAGGACGCATAGCCCCAGGCCAACACGCACCAGCGTGCCGCTCATCCAGCCCATCACCAGTACGGCCACGACCAGTAAATGCAACATTATCTGCCAGCAACTCAGGCCAGTTGCGACACGAACACGTTGTTGCCACTTCATGGCTTCTCTCCTGAAGGATTTTTCTCTGCTTAATCAGACTACCGCACTTTACGGAAAATTCCGTAACGCCGCATCTTTTTGTGACGACGACTACACTTTATTTTCATTGGGATAGTCACTCAGGAAGGAGCTTATGACTCAAAAAATGCAGCATTTCTCGCTTAAGGTGCTGACGATAAACATTCATAAGGGCTTCACAGCATTTAACCGCCGCTTCATTTTACCGGAGCTGCGCGACGCGGTACGCACCGTCAGCGCGGATATTGTCTGCCTGCAGGAGGTGATGGGCGCACACGAAGTGCACCCGCTCCACTTTGAGAACTGGCCAGATACGCCGCACTATGAATTTCTGGCCGACACCATGTGGAGTGACTACGCCTACGGCCGCAACGCGGTCTATCCGGAAGGGCATCACGGAAACGCGGTGCTGTCCCGCTACCCCATTGAACATTACGAAAACCGCGACGTTTCCGTCGGGGAAAGCGAAAAACGCGGCCTGCTTTACTGCCGCATTACGCCGCCCGACCTCGAGCGACCTGTCCATGTCGGCTGTGTTCACCTGGGCCTTCGCGAAGCCCATCGTCAGGCGCAGCTGAAAATGCTGGCCGAATGGGCCAACGCGCTTCCCGAAGGTGAACCGGTGGTGGTAGCGGGCGATTTCAACGACTGGAGACAGCGGGCAAACCATCCGTTGAAAGTGGATGCCGGGCTGGAAGAGATTTTTACTCGCGCCAACGGCAGGCCTGCGCGCACCTTCCCGGTCCGTTTCCCGCTGCTTCGGCTTGACCGCATCTACGTGAAAAATGCCCACGCCAGCAGCCCGACCGCCCTGGCGCTCCTTAACTGGCGACATCTTTCCGACCATGCCCCGCTCAGCGCGGAGATCCACCTATGAAATGTTCCTGGCAGGAAGGTAACCGAATCACGCTTCTGGTCAATGGGGACGAGTATTATCCGGCCGTGTTTAAAGCGATTGACCATGCACAGCAGAAGGTGATCCTCGAAACCTTTATCTGGTTCGAAGACGACGTCGGCAAGCAACTGCATGGCGTGCTGCTGCGCGCCGCCCGGCGCGGCGTCAAAATTGAAGTATTGCTTGATGGCTATGGCTCGCCGGATCTCAGCGATACGTTTGTGAATGAGTTGACCTCCGCAGGCGTGGTGTTCCGCTACTACGATCCCGGCCCTCGCCTGTTCGGCATGCGCACCAATCTTTTCCGCCGGATGCATCGCAAAATAGTGGTGGTGGACGAGACGGTGGCGTTTGTCGGCGGCATTAACTACTCCGCTGAGCATATGTCCGACTACGGCCCGGAGGCGAAGCAGGACTACGCTATTCGCATTGAAGGTCCCGTGGTTCAGGACATCTTACTGTTTGAGCTGGAGAACCTGCCGGGTAAAGAGGCCGTTCGCCGCTGGTGGAGACGCCGCCATCGCCCGGAAGAGAACCGGAAGCCCGGCGAAGCGCAGGCCCTTTTCGTCTGGCGGGATAACGGCGAGCACCGGGACGACATTGAACGTCATTATCTCAAGATGCTCGCCAACGCGAAGCGCGAAGTGATTATTGCTAACGCCTACTTTTTCCCCGGCTATCGTCTGCTGCACGCCATGCGCAATGCGGCCCGACGCGGGGTACGCGTGAAGCTGATTGTGCAGGGCGAGCCGGATATGCCCATCGTCAAAGTCGGCGCGCGGCTGCTGTATAACTACCTGGTGAAGGGCGGCGTACAGATCTACGAATATCGCCGCCGACCGCTGCACGGCAAAGTGGCGCTGATGGACGATCACTGGGCCACCGTGGGTTCCAGTAATCTCGATCCGCTGAGCTTATCGCTCAATCTCGAGGCTAACCTGATCATTCACGATCGCCAGTTTAACCAGACCCTGCGGGATAACCTGCAGGCGCTAATCGTTAACGACTGCGTGCGCGTGGACGAATCCATGGTTCCCAAACGCACCTGGTGGAACCTGGGCATCAGCGTGGTGGTGTTCCACTTTCTGCGTCATTTCCCGGCCATGGTCGGCTGGCTGCCGGCGCATACGCCTAAGCTTGCGCAGGTGGACCCGCCGGTACAACCCGAAATGGAAACCCAGGACCGTATTGAAGCGGAAGACGGAGGCAAACCCTGATGTCGAAATCGCATCCGCGCTGGCGGCTGGCAAAAAAGATCCTGACCTGGCTGTTTTTTATTGCGGTCGCGGTTCTGCTGGTGGTCTACGCGCAGAAAGTTGACTGGGAAGAGGTATGGAAAGTCATCCGCAACTATAACCGGATGGTGCTGCTGGGCGCTGTGGGGCTGGTTATTGTCAGCTACCTGATGTACGGCTGTTATGACCTGCTGGGCCGTGCTTACTGCGGCCACAAGCTGGCCAAACGTCAGGTTATGCTGGTGTCGTTTATCTGCTACGCCTTCAACCTGACGCTGAGCACCTGGGTCGGCGGCATTGGCATGCGCTATCGCCTCTACTCGCGGCTCGGCCTGCCGGGCGGGACCATCACGCGCATTTTCTCGTTAAGCATCACCACCAACTGGCTGGGCTATATTTTGCTCGGCGGGGTGATCTTCACCATCGGCGTGGTGCAGCTGCCCGCGCACTGGTATATCGATGAAGCCACGCTGCGCATTCTGGGCATCGTACTGCTGCTGATTATCGCCGTTTATCTGTGGGCCTGCGCCTTTGCCAGACGCCGCCATATGACCATTAAAGGGCAAAAACTGGTGCTGCCCTCATGGAAGTTTGCGGTGCTGCAGATGGCCGTCTCCAGCGCCAACTGGATGGCGATGGGGGCCATTATCTGGCTGCTGATTGGCGAGGACGTCAATTACTTCTTCGTGCTGGGCGTGCTGCTGGTGAGCAGTATTGCGGGCGTAATTGTGCATATTCCGGCGGGGATCGGCGTGCTGGAGGCGGTATTTATTGCCCTGCTGGCCGGGGAGCATGTCTCTCAGGGAACGATTATCGCCGCCCTGCTGGCGTACCGCATGCTGTATTACTTCCTGCCGCTGGCGCTGGCAACGGCGTGTTATCTGGTGCTGGAGAGTCGGGCGAAAAAGCTGAGAGCGAAGAACGAGAAGGCGTTAGCGAAATAAAAGCAAAACGGCAACCTTGTTGCCGTTTTTAGTGTTTGTTCCCTCTCCCGTGGGAGAGGGTCAGGGTGAGGGCACCAGACCGCCACCCGGCAAAACAACCTTAGCGACGGTTGCCGAAAATCCGCAGCAGCATCAGGAACAGGTTGATGAAGTCCAGATACAGCGTCAGCGCGCCCAGGATCGCGTATTTGCGCAGGTTCGAACTGTCGCGTACGTCGATCTGCTCGCCGATGTTTTTCAGCTTCTGGGTGTCATACGCCGTCAACCCAACGAAGATCACCACCCCGATGTAGGTTACGGCCCACATCAACGCGTCGCTCTTCAGCCACAGGTTTACCAGCGACGCCAGCACAATCCCGATCAGCCCCATAAACAGCATGCTGCCGAAACCGCTCAGATCGCGCTTCGTGGTGTAACCGTACAGGCTCATCGCACCGAACATCCCGCCGGTGACCACGAAGGTGCTGGCGATGGAGGAGTAGGTGTAAACGATGAAGATACTGGAAAGCGTCAGCCCGGTTAGCGCCGAATAGAGCATAAACAGCGTAGTCGCCATTCCGGCACTCAGCTTTTGCACCAGACCAGAAAGCACAAACACCAGCGCCAGCTGCGCGATAATCAGCCCAAAGAAGGTGATTTTGCTGGAGAAGATAAACATCATCAGTTCAGGCGTGTTCGCCGCATACCACGCGATAAACGCGGTAAGCAGCAGACCAACCGTCATCCAGCCGTACACCTGAGCCATATACGTCTGCAGGCCGCTACGGGTCTGCTGTACTATTGAATCGGAACGCGGAAATCGGTCCATGATTCACTCCTGATTAAGTTTAAGTAGACACACACGTTAAGATTAACACATCCACGTAAACCGACTACCAACGGCTGGCGGCTTGTTTATCGCTGTCGCGCGATTCTACCCAGCGGTCACCTTCCGGCGTGGCTTCGCGCTTCCAGAACGGCGCTTTGGTTTTGAGGTAATCCATAATGAACTCCCCTGCCGCAAACGCGCTGCTGCGGTGCGCGCTGGTCACCCCGACGAAGACAATCTCTTCGCCAGGCCACATCTCGCCGATGCGGTGAATAACCGTGACGCGGCCAAGCGGCCAGCGGCCTCGCGCCTCGTCGACAATCTCCGCCAGCGATTTCTCGGTCATCCCCGGATAGTGCTCCAGCGTCAGCGCCTTCACGCTGTCGCCGAGGTTGTGGTTGCGCACTTTGCCGGTGAAGGTGACAACCGCGCCGTCTTCATCGCGTTCCGCCAGCCAGCTGTATTCTGTCCCTACGTTAAAACGCTCGGGGCTCACCAGAATTCGGGTTTCAGCCATCTTAGCCCCCCGTTACCGGCGGGAAGAAGGCCACTTCATCGCCTTCCTTCAACGGATGGGTGAACTCCACCAGCGTTTGGTTAACGGCGGCCAGCAGCTTGCCTTCGTCCAGCGCCAGCGCCCAGCGGTCGCTTTGTGTCGCCAGATGCGCGCGCAGGGCCGCGACGTTTTCGAAGGACGCATCCAGCGTCAGGCTGTCGGTATTCACCAGCTCGCGCACCTGCGCAAAAAAGAGCACCTTAATCATGGCTATCCACCTTAAAATCACCGGATTTGCCGCCGCTTTTTGCCAGCAGGCGAACCGGGCCAATCACCATATCTTTCTGCACCGCTTTGCACATGTCGTAGATGGTCAGCGCGGCGACTGAGGCCGCCGTCAGCGCCTCCATCTCCACGCCGGTTTTGCCGGTTAAGCGGCAAAGTGACTCAATGCGCACGCGATTATGCTCCGGCTGTGCCTGCAGGTTCACTTCCACCTTGCTCAGCATCAGCGGATGGCACAGCGGAATGAGATCCCAGGTCCGTTTGGCGGCCTGAATCCCCGCGATGCGGGCGGTGGCAAAGACGTCGCCCTTGTGGTGGCTGCCGTCGATAATCATCGCCAGCGTCTCCGGCAGCATGGTGACGAACGCTTCCGCGCGCGCCTCGCGCACCGTTTCCGCTTTGGCGGAGACGTCCACCATATGCGCTTCGCCGGCGGCGTTAATGTGGGTCAGTTGTGACATAGCTTATTTCTTTAAATGGGGATGGAAATTACACGGACGGGTACGGGCGTCCAGCTGCGGGGCGATGATGTTTTCCCACGCGGTACGGCAGGCTTTGGTCGAGCCCGGCATAGCGAAAATCAGGGTTTTGTTAGCCACCCCGGCAACGGCGCGCGACTGGAGCGTGGAGGTACCAATCTCTTCAAAGGAGAGCATGCGGAACACTTCGCCGAAGCCTTCCACCTCGCGGTCGAACAGCGGGATCAGCGCTTCGGGGGCCTGATCGCCTGCGGTAAAACCGGTGCCGCCGGTAATCAGCACCACCTGCACCTCATCACTCGCAATCCACTGCGAAACCTGAGCGCGAATGGCATAGCGGTTCTCCTTCACGATCGCTTTATCGACGATGTGATGCCCCGCGTCATAGGCCGCCTCGCGCAGCCAGTGGCCAGAGGTATCATCCTCTTCGCCACGGCGGTCGGAAACGGTAAGGATAGCAATGCGTGTCGGGATAAATTCTGCGCTTACCTGACTCATCTTCTGGTTCCTTCTTAAGCCTGATTACCCGCCGATGTAGGACAGGTTCTGAGTAATACCGGTATTGCCCTGATGCAGGAAGTGGGTCTGTTTTTTATGCGTCAGCGCGTCAGAAATGCGTGCTTCAAGCGCGGCCTGCTGCGCATCGTCTTCCAGCAGATCGCGGAGATCCACGCCGCCGTCGCCGAACAGGCAAAGATGGAGCTTGCCAACGGAGGAGACGCGCAGGCGGTTGCAGCTGGCGCAGAAGTCTTTCTCATAGGGCATGATAAGCCCAATCTCACCTTCGTAATCCGGGTGGCAGAAGACCTGCGCCGGGCCGTCGCTGCGCTGGCGGATTTGATGGATCCAGCCGCGTTTCAGCAGCTCGTGGCGCAGCACCATGCCGGAGATGTGATGGCGACGAAACAGCTCGCTGCCCTCGCCGGTTTCCATCAGCTCAATAAAACGCAGCTGTATAGGGCGGGATTTGATCCACGCCAGGAAGGTATCGAGCTGGTGATGGTTCACATCACGCATCAACACTGTGTTGACTTTGACCTTCTCGAACCCGGCCGCAAATGCCGCGTCGATGCCGTCCATGACCTGCTGAAATTTATCCTGGCCGGTAATGGCGTGAAACTGACGGGCATCCAGGCTATCGACGCTGACGTTGATCGCCGTCAGCCCCGCATCGCGCCAGTTCGCCACGTCACGCGCCATGCGGTAACCGTTGGTGGTCACCGCAATCTGGCGGATGCGTTCGTTTTCACGCACGGCGGCAATGATGTCGGGGAAATCGCGGCGCAGAGAGGGTTCTCCGCCGGTCAGACGCACTTTTTCGGTGCCGAGCTCAGAGAAAGCGCGCGTGACGCGGCGCACTTCATCCACGGAGAGAAAGCCGTTATTGGTGACGCTGCCCGGTTTGTAGCCATCGGGCAGGCAGTAGGTGCAACGGAAGTTGCACACATCGGTAATCGACAGACGTAAGTAATAAAACTTACGCGCGAAAGCATCAGTAAGTTGTGAAGCCATGTACACCTTTCCAGATCGGGAGGCACAGTCATTTCTTTCTGTACCCTGGTGGCAAATTCGCCACGGCCAGAGCGCCATATCTTTCGACACAGGCACAAGGGCTAGAGTGTATGTTTTCAATTTTGAAAACGTGGTTAGGGCGATAGTAGCGCGGAAATTCTGACGACGCCATTATCGCTTCACGCTATATAATTATCTATATAGCGAATCGTTCCTGCATTTTCGCTACAGAATACCTAAAAACCGCATTTTCACATTGATATACGTCATTTTGCATCGGGTGAGGCATCGTCTTTTAGGGGTAGTTAGGTTACTGTTACGCGATCGAACGTGATAAGGAATACGTATGCGCAATCGCACTTTTGCGGATCTTGACCGAGTGGTCGCTCTTGGCGGAGGACACGGCTTAGGCCGGGTTATGTCCTCTTTGTCGTCACTCGGCTCAAGGCTGACAGGGATAGTAACTACCACCGACAACGGCGGCTCAACCGGGCGCATTCGACGTGCCGAAGGCGGCATTGCCTGGGGAGATATGCGCAACTGCCTGAACCAGTTAATTACCGAGCCGAGCGTCGCGTCGGCGATGTTTGAGTACCGTTTTGGCGGTAATGGCGAACTTTCCGGGCATAACCTCGGAAATTTGATGTTAAAGGCGCTCGATCACCTGAGCGTACGGCCTCTGGAAGCCATCAATTTAATCCGTAATCTGCTCAAAGTGGACGCATTCCTGATCCCCATGTCAGAACAACCGGTAGACTTGATGGCCATCGACGCCGAAGGGCATGAAGTTTACGGCGAGGTGAATATCGACCAGCTCATCCTGCCGCCAACGGAGTTAATGACCTATCCGAGCGTGCCCGCCACGCGAGAAGCGGTGGAGGCCATCGGGGAAGCGGATCTTATCCTGATCGGTCCAGGCAGTTTTTATACCAGCCTGATGCCAATTCTACTCGTAAAAGAGCTGGCGCAGGCGCTGCGCCGCACCCCTGCCCCGATGGTTTACATCGGTAACCTGGGACGTGAGCTGAGCCCCGCGGCGGCGAGCCTGTCGCTGGCTGACAAACTGGAATTAATGGAGCATTACGTCGGCAAGAAAATCATTGACGGCGTAGTCGTGGGCCCAAAAGTGGATGTGTCAGGGATTGGCAATCGTCTGGTGGTGCAGGAGCCGCTGGAGGCCAGCGATATCAAGTACCGCCACGATCGTCACCTGCTGCGCGAGGCGCTGGAGAAGGCGATTCAGGCGCTGGGTTAGGTTCGTTTTGTGCGGCCTGTTGCCCTCACTCCTGCCCTCTCCCACGGGGAGAGGGAGAAAACAACGCTTTACTCACGATGCCGCGATGAAAAGATCCCGCAGCTGATGAAGCTGGTCGCGGATCTGCGCCGCCTCTTCGAACTCCAGGTTCTGCGCGTGCTGCATCATCTGCCCTTCCAGCTCGTGGATTTTCTGCTGCAGCGCTTTCGGCGTCAGCACGACGGTATCTTCTTCCACCACTGAACGCGCCTTGCCGCGGCCTTTCGCTTTGGTTTTGGCGATGTTCTGACCCAGCGCCAGAATATCCACCACCTTCTTATTCAGCCCCTGCGGCGTAATGCCGTGCTCTTCGTTGTAACGCTGCTGTTTCTCGCGTCGGCGCTCCGTTTCGCCAATCGCTTTCGCCATCGACGGGGTGATTTTGTCACCGTACAGAATCGCTTTACCGTTGACGTTACGCGCCGCACGGCCGATGGTCTGGATCAGGGAGCGTTCAGAACGCAGGAAGCCCTCTTTGTCCGCATCCAGAATCGCCACCAGCGAGACTTCCGGCATATCCAGACCTTCTCGCAGCAGGTTGATCCCCACCAGCACGTCAAACTCGCCCAGACGCAGATCGCGGATAATCTCCATGCGCTCCACGGTGTCGATATCCGAGTGCAGATAGCGCACCTTCTCGCCGTGCTCTTCGAGATACTCGGTGAGGTCTTCCGCCATACGCTTGGTGAGCGTGGTGACCAGCACGCGCTCGTTGATGGCGGAACGGGCGCGGATCTCAGAGAGCAGATCGTCCACCTGCGTGGCCACCGGACGAACTTCAATAATTGGGTCAAGCAACCCGGTCGGACGCACAACCTGATCGACAACGTCTTCACCGGATTTCTCCAGCTCGTAGTTGCCCGGCGTGGCCGAGACGTAAATGGTTTGCGGCGCTAATGCCTCAAACTCTTCAAACTTCATCGGACGGTTATCCAGCGCCGACGGCAGGCGGAAGCCGTACTCCACCAGCGTCTCTTTACGCGCCCGGTCACCGCGGTACATCCCGCCGATCTGCGGGATCGTGACGTGGGATTCGTCGATCACCAGCAAACCGTCTGCCGGGAGGTAGTCAAACAGCGTTGGCGGCGGCTCGCCCGGCCCGCGTCCGGAGAGGAAGCGCGAGTAGTTTTCAATGCCGGAGCAGTAGCCCAGCTCGTTCATCATCTCAAGGTCGAACTGGGTACGCTGGCTGAGGCGCTGCTCTTCCAGCAGCTTATTGTTCGCCAGCAGCACCTTACGGCGCTCGGCCAGCTCCACTTTGATCTCTTCCATCGCCTGCACGATACGCTCGCGCGGCGTCACGTAGTGCGTTTTCGGGTAGATGGTAAAGCGCTGGATCACCGACTCAACGTGTCCGGTCAGCGGGTCGAAGAGCGACAGGCGTTCAACCTCTTCGTCAAACAGCTCGACGCGCAGCGCCATATCGTCCGATTCCGCCGGGAAGATGTCGATCACCTCTCCGCGTACGCGGAAGGTGCCGCGCTGGAACGCCTGATCGTTACGGGCGTACTGCAGCTCTGCCAGACGGCGGACGATGGCGCGCTGGTCGATAATCATCCCCTGCGTCAGGTGCAGCATCATCTTGAGATAGAGATCCGGATCGCCCAGACCGTAGATCGCGGACACCGACGCGACGACGACCACATCGCGACGCTCCAGAAGCGCCTTCGTGGCCGACAGACGCATCTGCTCGATGTGTTCGTTCACCGAGGCATCCTTCTCGATGAAGGTGTCAGAGCTCGGTACGTAGGCTTCAGGCTGGTAGTAATCGTAGTAGGAGACGAAATACTCCACCGCGTTTTCCGGGAAGAACTCTTTCATCTCGCCGTAAAGCTGTGCGGCCAGGGTTTTGTTGGGTGCCAACACCATCGTTGGACGCTGGAGATCCGCAATCACGTTGGCGATAGTGAACGTTTTACCCGAGCCGGTTACCCCCAGCAGCGTCTGGTGCGCCAGCCCGTCTTCCAGCCCCTCTTCCAGACGACGGATCGCCTCAGGCTGATCGCCAGATGGACGGAAAGCAGAATTCAATTTGAACGGTTTACTCATGGGCGACGACCTGATGACGTTATAAGCGGCAGGTGAGTAATTTTACTCGTTGTTGCCAGGAATGCCAGTAAAAAACACTGGATGAAAAACCAGTGGCATGTCAGGATATTTAGCATAGCGCCTGAATGATAAGTGGGATAACAGCCAAAATTTGGACTGTGACAATATAAAACACCAGTCAGGTCAGGTTATCCCCAGAACTTTTTCTTTTTTAACATTTGTCAAGCCAGGTAATGATAGTTTTGTGGCAACGGGTGACACTTTCATGACGGGAATTGCTTTTATCTAAGCAATTAAATAATAAACGATATTTTCTAAAGCCGCGTTTCGCGCCAATTTGGGCGTAAGCCGCGTCTTCTCTCGCTTATCGCGTGTTTTCTAACTCTAATGCACATGGTTATCCACAGGAATAGTGGATAACTGCTTCCAGCCCATACAGACTGGCGCTCGGCAAATTCCCGGTTTTTCCCACGAGACGGCAGTAAAAAATTTTTATAGCTATTTTTTGATGATTAACAGTTGCGTCATTCATAACCAGTCGATGGGATCTTGCTCACATTTTCATCATTTTGGGTTCTGCACCACAACTCACCACCTCCAGCACCGTCGCTGTGCAATCCGGTTTTTTATAAACCGCTTTCTGGTGATTCATTCCTAAAAAAGCCGTTTTTTTGAACACTTTTCGGTTTCTGGCAGGGGTTTTGCAGATTCAAACATGAGCCTCACCTACACACATTTTTAAGGAGAAAAAGATGTTGAGTCTGCGTGCTGTGAATCAGTTTTACGGAAGCCAACATACGCTATGGAACGTGAATTTGGATTTTCCGCAAGGGATGTGTACAGGCGTCGTTGGCCTGCCGGGGATGGGGAAAACCACCCTCATGAATTGCATCGCCGGGAGAGTGCCCGTTGAAAGCGGCAGCATCATCTGGCACGAGGCGGGCGCGCCGCCGCGCGATTTGCTTAACCTGCCTCCAGAACAGCGTTCAGGACCGGGGATAGGCTATGTCCCGCAGGACAGGCGGATCTTCTCCCAGCTAACGATTGAGGAGAATCTGCATATCGCCATGCGGGCGATGGGGAAACCCAACCCGGAGGCGAAAAGTGACGTTTACGACCTGTTTCCGGCGCTCTACGCATTGCGGCAGGCCCGCGCCAATACGCTCTCTCCGGACGATCAGTATCAGCTTGCGCTGGCTAATGCGCTGGTGAACCGTCCGCACCTGCTGATCCTCGATGAGCCACTGCACGGCGCAGGACAAAGCTTCGCCCAGAAGCTGGGGCAGCTGCTGGCGCGCTTAAACCGGGAGTTAGGTATGACGGTGCTATTAGCGGAGCAGCAGCTGTCGTTTATCCGCCGGGTTGCGGACCGTTTCTGCATGCTCTATCGCGGGCGTAACGTGGCGCAGGGCCACGTTAACGAACTGGATGACGAGCTTATCGCGCACTGGATGTCGCGGGAAGCAAGACGCTGAGATCGAGATAACGCCCGGTGTCGGCATTTTCCGCACCCTCAGCAAGCCAGGGAATTTCCCCGAGGCACGGGGCGGGAAGTACGCGCCTGAGCGTCGCCAGATACTCCTGGTGTCGTTTACCCGGCGCAACCACGTCGTTGGCTATCCAGCCCGCCAGACGCAGCCCGGCCTGCTGGACGGCCTGCGCGGTCAACATGGCGTGATTGATGCAGCCCAGCCTGACGCCGACGACCAGAATGACCGGAAGCTGCTCGGCCTGCACCCAGTCAGCAAACGTCTGCGTGTCCGAAAGCGGCGTAAACCAGCCGCCCGCACCTTCCACCAGCACCCAGTCGGCCTGGCTTTCCAGCGTCCGTAACCCGGCTGACAGCACGGTGAAATCAATCGGACGATCTTCGTCAGCGCTGATGATGTGCGGCGAGGTCGGCTCGGCAAAGGTGTACGGATTGACCGCTGAATAGGCGAGTTCAAGGGTGCTGTTACGCTGGAGCGCCAGCGCGTCGGTGTTGCGTAATCCTTCCGCCGTCACCTCGCTGCCGGAAGCAACGGGCTTATATCCGGCGGTGTTTTTTCCGAGCAGTCGTGCCGCCTGCAGCAGCGCCGAGCTGGCCACCGTTTTGCCCACTTCCGTATCCGTGCCGGTAACAAAATAACGTTCAGTCACGTTCGATAATCCCATGAAAAAGTTGATAAGAGAGCGGGAAATGCCCCCGCTGCTGCGGCCAGGCCAGCTCCAGACGCTGCAGCTGGCCCCGGGTCAGCGGTTTTTTCTCCCGCCCGGCGTGCAGGTGCGTGGCGCCGATACCCTTCAGCGAACGCATGGCGCTGAACGCATTGCTAAAATTGAGGGTGATGGTCTGCACCGTGCTGCGGTAGCGCCAGCCTGCCAGCGCCTGCGTCACCTGGTCATGCGATAAAAAGCGGTTAGCGTGAGGCTGCTCATCCACCGCTTTCCACGCCTGATTCAGCTCCGGCAGCGAGCTTTCCAGCAGGGTGGTAAAGGCCACCTTCCCGCCCGGTCGCGCCACACGATAAAGCTCGCGCAAGGCCTGCGGCAGGCTGCTGCACCACTGGACCGCCAGATGACTCCAGACCAGATCGAAGTGCGCATCCGCCAGCGGGATCGCCTCGATATCCGCCAGCAGATAATGGTCCGCTGCCTGCCTCTGACGCGCCTCGTCGAGCATCTGGGCCGAGAGGTCGATAGCCGTGACCTGGCTTCCCGTCCCGCGCCAGTAGCGGCTGTTGCTGCCGGGACCACAGCCGGCGTCCAGCACCTGCGGAAAGCGGTTGTCGCCAAGCGCGGCCAGAAGCCCCTGCGCGCTCTGACGCTGCAGTTCATCGTGCTGAGAATAGCTCTGCGCGGCCCGACCAAATGCCGCCGCGACGGCCTGCTTATTCACCGGCGTCATTGAGCGCCTCCAGCAGCGTCTGGATATCCCGAGCGTCATGCGCCGCCGTCAGGGTTAAACGCAGCCGCGCGGTGCCCGGCGGGACCGTTGGCGGGCGAATGGCGGTCACCCACATGCCGCGCTCGCGCAGCGCCTGTGCCAGCGCCAGCGCGCGACCGTTTTCGCCGACAATCACCGGCTGGATGGCGCTTTGCGAATCGGGACTGTGGAAGGGCAGCGCCGCTAACCCCTTGCGGAAGCGTGAAATATGCTCTGCCAGCCGCTGACGACGTTCATCGCCTTCAGCGCTGCGGATCACCGCCAGCGACGCAGACAGCGCCACGGCCTGCGCCGGGGGCATGCTGGTGCTGTAAATCAGGTGTCGGGCAAACTGCAGCAGATAGTCGGCGACGGACTCACTGCACAGCACGGCGGCGCCGCTGACGCCAAAGCCTTTGCCGAAGGTGACGATCAGCAGCTCCGGCTTCACGTTTTGCTGGTATGCGCTGCCGCGACCTTCGTCACCCATTACGCCAATGCCGTGGGCATCGTCGACCAGCAGCCAGGCGTTTTGCCGCTTTGCTGCCTCGTGCAGCGCGGCAAGCGGCGCGCTGTCGCCGTCCATGCTGAACACCCCTTCCGTAACCGCCAGCTGCTGTCCGTCGCAGGGTTTATCCAGCAGCGCGGCGAGCTGCCCCGCATCGTTATGGGCAAAGCGGCGCAGCTGCGCCGGGCTTAAATTTGCCGCCTCCAGCAGCGAGGCGTGGCTCAGGCGGTCGGCGACAATCCGGTCCTCTTTTCCCATCAGGGCGGTAATGACCGCCTGGTTGGCGGCAAAGCCGGAGATGAACAGCAGCGCGCGCGGGTAGCCGAGCCAGTCGGCAAGCGCCTCTTCCAGCGCCTGATGCGCGGTGGTATATCCGCTGACGTGTCCCGAGCCGCCGCTGCCCACGCCAAACCGCTCCGCACCCTGCTGCCAGGCGCGGATAATGGCCGGATGCTGGCTCAGCCCGAGATAGTCGTTGCTGGAGAAATTACAAAACTGCCGCCCCTCGCGGGTAAGAAAACGGCCCGCGCCGTTTTCCACCACCCTGCGAACGCGAAACGCCTCTGCCGCCCGGCGTTCGTCCAGCGCGGTATTAATGCGTGCCTGCCAGGTCATACGGCTGCCGCGTTGTAGAACTGGTCGGTGTCGGCGTTGAAAATCTGCTGCTCCAGCTGCTGCTGTTGCTCGTTATCGCCCGTCAGCACCTCGGTCTGATGCGGGTTAAGCCCCAGCTTGCGGAACAGCTGAACGTCTTTGTCCTCTTCCGGGTTCGGCGTGGTCAGCAGCTTGCAGCCGTAGAAGATGGAGTTGGCTCCGGCCATAAAGCACATCGCCTGGGTCTGCTCGTTCATCTGCTCGCGACCGGCAGAGAGGCGCACGAAAGAGGTCGGCATCATGATGCGCGCCACCGCGATGGTGCGAATAAAATCAAACGCATCCACGTCGTCGTTATCCGCCAGCGGCGTCCCCTTAACCTTCACCAGCATGTTGATCGGCACGCTTTCCGGCGGGGTCGGCAGGTTTGCCAGCTGCAGCAGCAGGCCCGCGCGGTCTTTGACCGTCTCACCTAAGCCGACAATACCGCCGGAGCAGACCTTGATCCCCGCGTCACGCACTTTATCCAGCGTGTCCAGACGCTCCTGATAGGTCCGCGTGGTGATGATGTTGCCGTAAAACTCCGGCGAGGTGTCGAGGTTATGGTTGTAGTAGTCCAGCCCCGCCGCAGAGAGGCGCTGCGCCTGCTCCTCGTTCAGCGTGCCGAGCGTCATACAGGCTTCGAGGCCCATCTCCTTCACGCCCTTCACCATCTGTTCCAGATACGGCATGTCGCGGTCGTGCGGGTTCTTCCACGCTGCGCCCATGCAGAAGCGGGTTGAACCGGCGTTTTTCGCCTTGCGAGCGGAGTCGAGCACCTGCTCCACCTCCATCAGCCGTTCGGACTCCAGGCCGGTTTTGTAGCGCGCGCTCTGCGGGCAATATTTGCAGTCTTCAGGACAGGCACCGGTTTTGATCGACAGCAGCGTGCTGACCTGAACATGGCGCGGATCGAAGTGCTGACGATGCACCTGTTGGGCTTCGAACATCAGCTCAAGGAAAGGTTTGTTGAATAATTCAGTGACTTGCGACATCGTCCAGCGTGTGTGGTGAGCCATCGGGCTTCTCCAAAGGGTTTTGTTAATTTTCGGTTCGGTTTATACTCGTAAACCTAAAACTTTTCAAAATGGTTTACAAGTCGATTATGACCCAGGACGATCTCGCCTTCGACAAGCAGCATATCTGGCACCCTTACACCTCCACCACCCGCCCCCTTCCCGTTTATCCGGTGGCCTCGGCCCACGGCTGCGAGCTGCACCTCGCCAGCGGCGAACAGCTCGTTGACGGGATGTCTTCGTGGTGGGCGGCCATTCACGGGTACAACCACCCGCGCCTGAATGCGGCGATGAAGGCCCAGATTGACCAGATGTCGCACGTGATGTTTGGCGGGATCACCCATCAGCCCGCGGTGGATTTATGCCGTCGCCTGGTGGCGATGACGCCTGAATCGCTGGAGTGCGTGTTCCTGGCCGATTCCGGCTCCGTGGCGGTGGAAGTGGCGATGAAAATGGCGCTGCAGTACTGGCACGCGAAGGGCGAAACGCGCCAGCGGTTCCTCACCTTCCGCAACGGCTATCACGGGGATACCTTCGGGGCGATGTCGGTGTGCGATCCGGACAACTCCATGCACAGCCTGTGGAAGGGCTATCTGCCGGAAAACCTGTTCGCCCCTGCCCCGCAGAGCCGCTTCGACGGCGAGTGGAACGAGATGGACATGGTCGGTTTCGCGCGGCTGATGGCGGCGCATCGCCATGAAATCGCCGCCGTGATCCTGGAGCCGATTGTGCAGGGCGCAGGCGGAATGCGGATGTACCATCCGGAATGGCTGAGGCGCATTCGCAGGATGTGCGACCGCGAGGGCATTCTGCTGATTGCCGATGAGATCGCCACCGGCTTTGGCCGTACCGGCAGGCTGTTTGCCTGCGAGCATGCGGGCATTGCGCCGGATATTCTGTGTCTGGGTAAAGCGCTGACCGGCGGCACCATGACGCTCTCCGCCACGCTCACGACCCGCCAGGTGGCCGACACCATCAGCGACGGCGAGGCGGGCTGCTTTATGCACGGCCCGACGTTTATGGGCAACCCGCTGGCCTGCGCCGTCGCAAGCGAAAGCCTTGCCATTCTGGAGAGCGGCGAGTGGCAGACGCAGGTTGCGGCGATTGAGGCACAGCTGAAAGATGCACTGAGCGCCGCCTCGGGCGCGAATTTTGTGGCAGACGTGCGCGTGCTGGGCGCCATTGGCGTGATTGAAACCACCCATCCGGTGAATATGGCGGCGCTGCAGCGCTTCTTCGTGAACCAGGGCGTGTGGGTACGGCCCTTCGGCAAGCTTATCTACCTGATGCCGCCGTACAGCATTACGCCGGAGCAGCTGCGTAAATTAACCGACGCGGTTGTAACAGCCGTTAACATTCCCGCGCATTTCACGATGTAACCCTATGCATTACACTTGCTGAACGAGCGATCAACGAGGGTAAACCGTATGAAAATCATCAGTAAAGATCTGCGCGACGGTGAAAAACTGCCGGAACGCCACGTATTCAACGGCATGGGGTATCAGGGAGACAATATCTCCCCGCACCTGGCGTGGGACGAGGTTCCGGCCGGAACAAAAAGCTTTGTCGTGACCTGCTACGACCCGGATGCGCCGACCGGCTCCGGCTGGTGGCACTGGATTGTGGCGAACCTGCCTGCCGACACGCGCGTCCTGCCGCAGGGTTCCGGTTCAGACCTGGTTGCCCTGCCTGAAGGCGCCATTCAGACGCGCACTGACTTTGGTAAAGCGGGCTACGGCGGCGCGGCGCCGCCAAAAGGGGAAACCCACCGCTATATCTTCACGGTGCACGCGCTGGATGTGGAGAAGATTGAGGTCGATGAAGGGGCGAGCGGCGCGATGGTAGGGTTTAACGTGCATTTCCATTCGCTGGGCAGCGCGTCGATTACGGCGATGTATTCATAATAGTGCGGGCTGATGCCCTCACCCCGGCCCTCTCCCACAGGGAGAGGGAGAAAACCGGGCAATTCCCTCTCCCTGTGGGAGAGGGTCAGGGCAAAAAATCACAGCACTGAAGGTAGCAGTCCTACAAGGCTTCCCTCTTCCAGAAGCTGCATCGCCTTATCAATATCCGGCGCAAAGAAGCGGTCGTCATCGTAGTGCGATACGTGCTCGCGCAGCGCATGACGCGCCTGCTCCAGCAGCGGGCTGGATTTTAGCCCTTCACGCAGATCGACACCCTGACATGCCGCCAGCCATTCCACCGCCAGCACGCCGCGGGTGTTGGAAGCCATTTCCCACAGACGACGCCCGGCAGCCGGCGCCATCGAAACGTGATCTTCCTGGTTCGCTGACGTTGGCAGGCTGTCCACGCTGTGCGGGTGCGACAGGGCTTTGTTCTCGCTCGCCAGCGCCGCTGCGGTCACCTGGGCAATCATAAAGCCCGAGTTGACCCCGCCGTTACGCACCAGGAACGGCGGTAGCTGGGACATATGTTTATCCATCATCAGCGCGATGCGGCGCTCGGACAACGCGCCGACTTCGGCAATCGCCAGGGCGATATTATCCGCCGCCATTGCCACCGGCTCGGCGTGGAAGTTGCCCCCGGAAACCACCTCGTTTTCCTGGGCGAACACCAGCGGGTTATCGGAAACCGCGTTGGCCTCCACCAGCAGCACTTCTACCGCCTGACGCAGCTGCGTCAGGCACGCGCCCATCACCTGCGGCTGGCAGCGCAGGGAATACGGATCCTGAACCTTCTCGCAGTTATGGTGTGAATCGGCAATTTCGCTGGTGTCGGTAAGCACGTGACGGTACATCGCGGCGGCATCAATCTGCCCGCGCTGACCGCGCACCTCGTGGATGCGGGCATCGAACGGGCGGCGCGAGCCCAGCACGGCTTCGGTAGTCAGCGCACCGCACACCACCGCCGAGGCAAACAGATCTTCCGCTTCAAAGAGGCCGCGCAGCGCGAAAGCGGTCGATGCCTGCGTGCCGTTCAGCAGCGCCAGCCCCTCTTTCGCCGCCAGGGTGATCGGGTTTAGCCCGGCTTTTTTCAGCGCCTCTTTCGCAGGAAGCCACTCGCCCTGCCAGCGCGCTTTGCCTTCGCCCAGCAGCAGCAGCGACATGTGCGCCAGCGGCGCAAGATCGCCGGATGCGCCAACGGAACCTTTTGCCGGGATCCACGGATAGACTTCCGCATTGACCAGCGCCATCAGCGCCTGAATCACGCTCAGGCGAATGCCGGAGAAGCCGCGGGCCAGGCTGTTGATTTTGAGCACCATCATCAGACGGACAATCTCATCATCCAGCGGCTGACCCACGCCCGCCGCATGTGACAGCACCAGCGAACGCTGTAAGTTTTCCAGATCGTGTGTCGCGATGCGGGTCTGCGCCAGCAGGCCAAATCCGGTGTTAATCCCGTAGGCGGTGCGCCCTTCGGCAACGATGGCTTCGACGCAGGCGACGCTGTCGTTAATGGCGGCGTGGGCACTTGCATCCAGCGAAAGGGTGACCGGTTTACGCCAGACGTTACGCAGCTGCTTGAGCGTCAGCGAGCCGGGAGTAAGTGTTAATGCGTTCATTAATGCTTTCCTTGTGTGGCAGGGATCATCGGCAGGTTAAGGCCCTGCTCTTTGGCACAGTCAATGGCAATTTCGTAACCCGCATCCGCGTGACGCATCACGCCGGTGGCCGGGTCGTTGTGCAGCACGCGAGCGATACGCGCGGCGGCTTCATCGGTTCCGTCGCAGACGATGACCATCCCGGAATGCTGGGAGAAGCCCATCCCCACGCCGCCGCCGTGGTGCAGCGACACCCAGGTCGCGCCGCTGGCGGTGTTCAGCAGAGCGTTCAGCAGCGGCCAGTCGGAGACCGCATCCGAGCCGTCGCGCATGGCTTCGGTTTCGCGGTTCGGGCTGGCGACGGAGCCGGAGTCCAGGTGATCGCGGCCGATGACGATCGGCGCGGAAACTTCACCGCTGCGCACCATTTCGTTGAAGGCAAGGCCGAGTTTTTGACGCCACTCCAGCCCTACCCAGCAGATACGCGCCGGCAGGCCCTGGAAGTTAATGCGCTCGCGGGCCATGTCCAGCCAGTGATGCAGGTGTTCGTCATCGGCGACGATCTCCTTCACTTTGGCGTCAGTTTTGTAGATATCCTCCGGGTCACCGGACAGGGCAACCCAGCGGAACGGACCGATGCCGCGGCAGAACAGCGGGCGGATATAGGCAGGAACGAAGCCCGGGAAGTCAAAGGCGTTATTCACGCCCATCTCTTTCGCCATCTGGCGGATGTTGTTGCCGTAGTCAAAGGTCGGAATGCCCATCTGGCTGAAGGCCAGCATGGCGGAGACGTGCTCGGCCATGGCGCGTTTCGCAGCAAGCACCGTGCCTTCCGGGTCGGTTTCCGCTTTTTGCTGATATTCTTCCCACGCCCAGCCTTTTGGCAGGTAACCGTGCAGCGGGTCATGGGCGCTGGTCTGGTCGGTGACCAGATCCGGACGCACGCCGCGGGCGACGAGCTGCGGGAGAATGTCCGCCGCGTTGCCGCACAGGGCAATCGACACCGCTTTGCCTTCGGAGGTGTATTTTTTGATGCGCGCCAGCGCATCGTCCAGATCGGTTGCCTGCTCATCGACGTAGCGGGTGCGCAGACGGAAATCAATGCGGCTCTGCTGGCACTCAATGTTGAGCGAGCACGCGCCGGCAAGCGTGGCGGCCAGCGGCTGCGCGCCGCCCATGCCGCCGAGACCCGCGGTCAGCACCCAGCGGCCTTTCAGCGAGCCGTTATAGTGCTGGCGACCGGCTTCCACGAAGGTCTCGTAGGTGCCCTGCACGATCCCCTGGCTGCCGATGTAGATCCAGCTACCCGCGGTCATCTGGCCATACATCGCCAGCCCTTTCGCGTCCAGTTCATTGAAGTGTTCCCACGTCGCCCAGTGCGGCACGAGGTTAGAGTTAGCGATCAGCACGCGCGGCGCGTTTTTGTGCGTTTTGAACACGCCAACCGGCTTGCCGGACTGTACCAGCAGGGTTTCGTCGTGTTCGAGTTCGGTCAGGGATTTTACAATTGCGTCATAGCATTCCCAGTTGCGCGCGGCGCGGCCAATGCCGCCGTAGACCACCAGCTCGTGGGGGTTTTCCGCCACCTCAGGGTCGAGGTTGTTCATCAACATGCGCAGCGGGGCTTCGGTGAGCCAGCTTTTGGCGGTAAGCGTGGTGCCGCGCGCGGCGCGGACGTCCTGCTGGCGGTATTTACCTGACGACATTGTGTGCTCCTCATAGGGGACAGATGATGCATTTAGATATACTTGTATAGACAAGCACACACAAGGTCAGATTTAACAAAAAAGATACAATTTTGTTATATTGCGTTAGCGATCACGCTTATAAAACTTATGACATGAAGTGGCCCTGCAGCCGGTAGCGATTCCCCGGGAAAAGCAGCCGGGCATGCGACACAATGTGCGACGAGGACCAGGTTCGACGGCGGATCAGCAGGCACGGATCGTGCTCTTTAATGCGTAGCCTTTCGCACTCCTGCGGCGTGGCGCGCACGGCCTCCACAATGTGCTCCCCTTCCGTCAGCGGTGCGACGAGCGAGAGATAGGCGTGTGGCGTGGTCTGGGTGTAATCCTGGTTCAGATAGTCCGGTATCCGCTCAGCGTTCACGCAGCGATCTTCAATCTGCACCGGAATGTCGTTTTCGAAATGCACCATCACGGAGTGGAAAATGCGGCTTCCCTCCTTGACGTTAAGCTCTGTGGCCTGCTCGGCGCTGGCCTGGGTCTCTTCGAGCACCAGCACCTCGCAGCGGTGCTGATGATTACGCGCGGCTATCTCGTCCGCAATGCTGCGGATTTCAAACAGCGCCGACTGTCCTTTCGGTTCCGCCACAAACGTCCCCACGCCCTGCAGGCGCACCAGAAGCCCTTCGTCGGTCAGCTCGCGCAGCGCGCGGTTGACGGTCATCCGGCTAAAACCAAACTGCGCTACCAGCTCGGCCTCCGAAGGAATGCGATCGTGCGGGCGCCAGACGCCGGTAGCGATTTTTTCGCTAATTGCCTGCTTCACCTTTTCGTAGAAAGGCGCGGGAGGGCTCGACTGCGGCAGAGGTGAGCGTGAAAACATCGTGACTCCTTGAATAGTGTTATGCCCACCAGTGAGCAATTTGCCAGGCCAGGCGGGCGGCGAGCTTAGCGCCCTGTCCGTCCCGATCGTACTGCGGGTTAAACTCTACCAGATCGGCGGCCTGTAGCTTACCGCTACGGCAGATTTGTTCGATAACCGGGAGAAGATCCAGCGCCGGTATGCCTAACGCAGCCGGTGCGGACACGGCAGGCATTTCGCTGGCGGAGAGGACGTCCAGATCGATCGTCAGATAGATACGATCGGCCTGCGCCAGCACCCTTTCCAGGGCGGATAGCGCATCGCGCCTGAAATGGAGATCTTCCACCAGCGTGACGTTCAGGCGTTCGGCCTCGTCCCACAGCGCCAGCGTGTTCGCCGCCCGGCTCACGCCAAGGCAGGCGTAGTGAAATTCCCGCCCGCGCTCATCGCAGTAGCGCGCCAGCTGGCGAAACGGGGTGCCGGATGTGGCCCGGTCGGCCCTGCGCAGATCGAGATGGGCATCAAGGTTGATAATGACAACCCGCTCGTTCGGGAAGGCCTCCAGCACGCCGCGACCGTGCGCCCACGCGGTTTCGTGCCCGCCGCCAAAGACCAGCGTGCGCATCCCGGACTGCTGACAGGCCGTGACGGCATCGCTTAACGCCTGCTGTGCCGCTTCCAGCTCGCCGCCTTCAACGTACACCGAGCCCATATCCGCCAGCCGGTCATGTCCCTGATGGCTTGCCATATTTGCCAGCGCCTTTCGCAGCATATCCGGTGCCTGCACGGCGCCGGGCCTGCCCTGATTGCGTTTTACCCCTTCATCACATTCAAAGCCTATCAGCGCGATGCCGGATGAAAGCGGCGTGAACTGGCCCTGCTGCTTTATCGTCTGGAAAATGCGCTTTGCACTGCTGGCCTCGGCGCTGTCATCGCGCCCCTGCCAGACGGTTTCGGCTACGGGCCGCCATAACCTCATACTGCCTCCCCACGGAAAATACGTTGATACAGCGGATTGCGTCCCGGCTCGTAGACCATCTCAACCGGATGATGTGCATCCCAGACGATAAAATCGGCGACAAACCCTGTCCTGAGCTGTCCGTGGGTTGCGCCACGGCCCAGCGCCTGCGCGGCATGGCGCGTGACGCCAGCCCAGGCCTCTTCAGGGGTCAGACCAAACTGAACGCAGGCCATGTTCATCGCCAGGTGCAGGCTCGCAAACGGGCTGGTGCCGGGGTTATAGTCGGTGGCGACGGCCATCGGCACGCCCTGTTTTCTGAGCTGTTCAACCGGCGGACGCTGACGCTCCTGAAGAAAATAGAACGCACCCGGCAACAGGACGGCAACCGTGCCGCTTTCCGCCATCGCCTGAACGCCTGCGTCGTCGAGATACTCGATATGATCGGCGGAAAGGCCCTTGTACTGGCTGACCAGCGCCGCGCCGCCCTGATTCGACAGCTGTTCGACATGCCCTTTCACCGGGATACCCAGCGCGGCGGCGGCCTTGAAGAGTCGCTCGGTCTGCGACGGGGTAAAGCCGACGTTTTCACAAAACACGTCGACTGCTTCATATAACTCTTTTTGCCACAGCGTAGGCAGTATCTGCTCGCAGACCAGCGTGAGGTAGGCATCCGGATCCTGCCGGTATTCCGGCGGAACCGCATGGGCCGCCAGCAGCGTTGGGCTGATATCAATCGGATTATTGAGGCCCAGCTGGCGGGCAACCTGCAGCATCTTCTCTTCGGCCTCGGCGTTGAGCCCGTATCCCGATTTGATTTCAACGGTCGTCACGCCTTCATTCATGAGACGCTGGAGCCGCTGCTGCGCCAGTTTCAGCAAGGTTTCGGCTGAGCTGCTGCGCGTCGCCGTCACGGTAGCGTTAATCCCGCCCCCCTGGGCGCTGATGGTTTGATAAGAGACGCCGTTCAGACGCTGCTCCCACTCCGCCGCGCGGTCGCCGCCAAATACCAGGTGGGTATGGCAGTCAATCAGGCCAGGCGTGACCAGACGTCCCTGAAGATCGACACAGTGTCGGTGTCCCGAAGGAATGTCAGATTCAGGGATCGCGGCCAGAATAGTGTGGCCGCGCACGACCAGGGCGTGTTGCTCTTTCAGTCCATAAGGCGCAGGTACGTCCGGCGCCATCGTAGCCAGTCGCGCATTTCGCCATATTACATCGTCGGGATGAATCTGCTGCATGGGGCATTCCACTTGTCTTAGGTTGTATAGACATTTATTTGCATCCACCGTCTACTGTCAACCGCCTTGACTGAAAATGTTATTTATTTGTGATCACTTACCTGCCGCTCCGGGGCTAAAAATGCAACTTTTACCCTTTTTATCTTCCCGTTTCGCTCAACTTAGTATAAAAAAGCAGGCTATTTCGTCTATCCCGTTTAAGACTTGCATACCCAGGAGCTCTACCTTGAACATTTCCAGGATTTCCCGTCTGGCGTTAGCACTCGCCTTTGGCGTGACCTTATCCGCATGCAGTTCAACACCACCGGATCAGCGTCCTTCTGAGCAGGTTGCGCCCGGTACCGCCTCCCGCCCGATTTTGTCCGCTGATGAAGCGAAGAACTTCGATCGTGCGCACTACTTCTCGGCGATGGATCCTAACGCTGCGCCGTGGACACCGTCGTCTATCAACCTGCCTAAACAGCCTGACTTCGTGGTTGGCCCGGCGGGTGCGCAGGGCGTAACGCATACCTCTATTCAGGCTGCGGTTGATGCTGCCATCACTAAACACAGCGCGTCTCGCCAGTACATCGCGATCCTGCCGGGTGAATATGAAGGCACCGTGTATGTTCCGGCGGCCCCTGGCAGCATTACGCTTTACGGTCTGGGCGAAAAAGCGATCGACGTAAAAATTGGCCTGGCGATTGATTCCGAAATCGACAGCAACGCCTGGCGTCACCTGGTGAATCCGGCCGGTAAATATATGCCGGGCAAACCGGCGTGGTATATGTTTGATAACTGCCAGAGCAAGCGTTCCGCCACCATTGGCGTGATGTGCTCGGCGGTATTCTGGTCTCAGAATAACGGTCTGCAGCTGCAGAACCTGACCATTCAGAATACCCTGGGCGACAGCGTTGATGCCGGCAGCCACCAGGCCGTTGCGCTGCGTAGCGATGGCGATAAGGTGCAGATTAATAACGTCAACATTCTGGGCCGTCAGAACACCTTCTTCGTGACCAACAGCGGCGTGCAGAACACCCTGCAGAATAACCGCCTGACCCGTACTCTGGTGACCAACAGCTACGTTGAAGGTGACGTGGATCTGGTGTCCGGTCGCGGCGCGGTGGTGTTTGATAATACCGATTTCCGCGTGGTGAACTCCCGCACTCAGCAGGAAGGTTACGTGTTTGCTCCGGCAACCCAGTCTAACCTCTTCTACGGCTTCCTGGCCGTGAACAGCCGCTTTAACGCTGCCGGTGACGGCGTGGCGCAGCTGGGACGCTCCCTGGACGTGGACTCTGCGACCAACGGTCAGGTCGTGATCCGCGACAGCGTGATCAATGAAGGCTTCAACATGGCGAAGCCGTGGGCTGATGCCGCGATCTCCAAACGTCCATTCTCCGGCAATACCGGTGCGGTGGATGATAAAGGGAACGTGCAGCGCAACCTGAACGACGCTAACTTCAACCGCATGTGGGAATACAACAACCGCGGTCTGGGTAGCAAAGTGGTTGCTGAGCCGAAGCAGTAAGCTGTTTTGCCCGGTGGCGCTGCGTTTACCGGGCATAAAAAAACCTCGCATTCGCGAGGTTTTTTGTTTTTAGCCGCTTAGTGAGCGTTTACCACGACCCACATTGGCCCCTGGCCTACGGCATAACGCCCTTTCTCTTCCAGTAGCCCCTGCTCGCCTTTAATTTCATACAGCGCGATGTGGTGGGATTTCTGCCCCGCCGCAATCAGGTATTTACCGCTGTGATCGATATTAAAGCCGCGCGGCTGGGTTTCCGTTGGCTGGAACCCTTCAATCGCCAGCACGCTGCCGTCTTCAGAGACGCTAAAGACGGTAATCAGGCTGGAGGTACGGTCACAGGCGTACAGATGGCGGCCATTTGGCGTAATGTGGATATCCGCCGCCCAGCGGGTATCGGAGAAATCAGACGGCATCATGTCCAGCGTCTGCACGCACTCAATCTGGCCGTTTGGATCTTTCAGCTCCCATACGTCCACAGAGCTGTTCAGCTCATTGACCACGTAGGCGTACTGCTGGTTCGGATGGAAGACCATATGGCGCGGACCGGCGCCTTCAACGGTAGTCACTTCGGCAGGATTCTGCGCCACCAGGTGACCATCGTCGCTCAGGGTGAACAGGCAGATACGATCCTGCTTCAGCGCAGGCACCCACAGCGTGCGGTTATCCGGAGAGATATTCGCCGAGTGGCAGCCTTCAAGCCCTTCCACCACATCCACGGTTTCGACCGGAATACCATCTTCCAGACGCGTTACGCTGACGCAGCCCGCGTTATACGAGCCGCTGAAGACAAAGTTGCCTTTACGATCGGTCGAGATATGGGTTGGGCTGCCCGGCAACGGGGCTTCGGCAGTGTACGTCAGCGCGCCATCGTCCGGAGAAATACGATAGGCCAGCACGCGGAACTCCGGGCGCACACCCACGTACAAGAAACGTTTATCCGGGCTGATGACCATCGGTTGCACCTGGCCTGGCACATCAACAACCTGAACCAGCGTGAGTGTCCCTTTGGTATTTAAACGCCAGACGTGGATCTGCTGGCTTTCAGGACTGGCGGTATAAACGGTTTGTTTCATGAATATTCACTCCTCACTGCGCATGAAAGTAGTTAACTTTTGACGGTGAATGCTGAATTGTCGACAGGAATTTTGAAGCGTTCGCCTCTCGGTGTACCATCCCATCAAAACGTAAATTCAATATTAACCCGGGAAAACAGATGACCTCGCGTGTGATTGCTCTGGATTTAGACGGTACCTTACTGACGCCGCAAAAAACCCTTCTCCCCTCCTCCCTTGAGGCGCTAAAACGCGCGCAGGAAGTGGGATATCAACTCCTTATCGTAACGGGTCGACATCACGTTGCCATTCACCCTTTTTATCAGGCACTGGCGTTAGATACACCTGCAATTTGTTGTAATGGCACTTATTTGTATGATTATCAGGCAAAAAAGGTTTTAGAATCCGACCCGCTGCCGGTTCCCCAGGCGCTGCAGCTGATCGATCTGCTGGATGAGCATGCCGTTCACGGCCTGATGTACGTGGATAACGCGATGGTGTACGAGCGTCCTACAGGCCACGTGGTGCGCACAAGCAACTGGGCGTTGTCCCTGCCTGAAGCGCAGCGTCCGGTCTTTACCCAGGTTTCCTCCCTGCGTCAGGCAGCCCAGGACGTTGAGGCTATCTGGAAATTCGCCCTGACCGATGAAGACACCACCAAACTGAATACCTTCGCAAAACACGTGGAACACACGCTGGGTCTGGAGTGCGAATGGTCCTGGCATGACCAGGTGGATATTGCCCGCAAAGGCAACAGCAAAGGCAAGCGCCTGACGCAGTATGTGGAATCGCAGGGCGGGTCGATGCGTGACGTGATCGCCTTCGGCGACAACTATAACGACATCAGCATGCTGGAAGCCGCCGGTACCGGCGTGGCGATGGGCAATGCCGATGATGCGGTCAAAGCCCGCGCCAACGTGGTGATTGGCGACAACACCACCGACAGCATCGCGCAGTACATTTACACCCACCTGCTGTAATCAGGCGGTGATCGAGACGCTCTTAATTTGCGCGTAAAGCCACAGGCCGGGTTTGATCCCTAACTCATCCCTCGCCCACGGGCTGATGCGCGCCCAGAGCGTCCTGCTCCCCACTTCAAGCTTCACTTCCACCTGCCCGTTATCATCAAAACACTCCGCGACTTTGGCGCGCAGAATATTTCGAATACTGGTTTGCAGCGGCGGCTGCAGCACCAGCGAGACGTCCGACGCCTGGATGCGAATTCGCAGCGCGGACTGTAGCGGTTTGTCGATCTTATTGACCCACAGATGCTGGTCACCCAGCGCCAGGGCGGTCATCGCGTAGTGCGGATGATGTTCCAGAACGCTCACTTTAAGAATGCTGCTCTGCTGTTCCCGGGGTAACCAGGGGTGCATTACGCTGCTGCCCCATACCTCTTCCAGGTTGCCGAAGGCCTTCACGCTGCCCTCTTCCAGCACCAGCACCTTGTCGGCCAGATGGAGGATTTCGTCCAGCGAATGGCTGACGTAGAGCATCGGAATATTAATTTCGCGCGTCAGGCGCTGAAGATAAGGCAGAAGTTCGCGTTTACGCGGAATATCGAGCGAGGCCAGCGGTTCGTCGAGCAGCAGCAGTTCGGGTGCGGTCAGCAACGCGCGGCCAATGGCCACACGCTGTTTTTCTCCACCGGAGAGCGAGGAGGGCAGCCTGTCGAGCAGAGGTTCAATGCCTAAAAGCGTCACCAGCTTGTCAAACTGCCCGGCCATGCTTTTCGCCATGCCGTAACGCAGGTTGCCGCGCACGCTGTAGTGCGGGAACAGGCGCGCGTCCTGGAAAACATAGCCGATGCGGCGCTTATCCGGCGAGAGGTAAACCTTATTCTCCACGTCATTCAGGACGCGGTCATTCAGGACAATACGGCCAGACTGCGGGCGGGTCAGGCCGCTGATGGCATTAATCAGCGACGTTTTTCCCGCCCCCGACACGCCAAAGATAGCGGTGATACCGCTGGTTGGCAGCGTTTCGTTAAGCGTCAGGGTATGGTTTCCCAGCGTCTGGGTAAAATGGAGTTCCAGCATGCTTATTTCCCCATCCGCTCGCGGCTAAGCCGCGCCAGCCATTCAGACACCATTAGCGATACCAGCGCCAGCACAATTGAAATAATACACAGCCGCGCCGCCGCGCCTTCACCGCCCGGCGTTTGAATCAGGGTGTACATTGCCGACGGGATGGTTCGCGTCTCGCCGGGGATGTTCGACACAAACGTGATCGTCGCGCCAAACTCGCCCAGCGAGCGGGCAAAGGCTAGCACCGTCCCGACAATAATGCCCGGTAGCGTAAGCGGGAGCGTGATGGTGAAAAAGACGCGCCAGCGCCCTGCGCCCAGCGTGCGGGCCGCCTGTTCGAGCTTCATGTCCACGCCTTCCAGCGCGAGGCGGATCGCCCTCACCATCAGCGGGAATGACATCACCGCCGCCGCCAGGACCGCACCGCGCCAGCTGAACGCAAACGTCAGCCCAAACCAGTCGTAGAGCTTCTCGCCGATAAAACCGCGTCGCCCCATCGAAATCAGCAGCAGGTAACCGACCACCACGGGCGGCAAAACGAGCGGAAGATGAAGCACGCTGTCGAGCAGCGTTTTGCCGGGAAACTGACAGCGAACCAGTAGCCAGGCAAAGAAGATCCCAAAGGGCAAGCTCAGCGCAACCGCCAGGGAAGAGACTTTTAGGCTCAGCAGAACAGCCTGCCATTCAGGATCGGTCAATATCATCAGTGAGTCGTGAATCCATAACGTTTAAAGATTGCGGACGCCTCCGGCCCTTTCAGGTAATCGCGGAAGGCCGTCACGGCCGCATTTTTATGTCCATCAACAATCGCAACAGGATATTCCACTTTCTTGTGGGAGTCTTCCGGGAACGTTGCGACCACTTTTACACCTTTACTGGCAACGGCATCAGAGCCATACACAATGCCCAGCGGGGCTTCGTTGCGTTCTACCAGCGCCAGCGCGCCGCGCACGTCTTCCGCCGGGGCCAGCTTCGGTGACAATGTCTCCCATGCACCCAGCTTTTGCAGCGCTTCTTTGGCATAAATCCCCGCCGGAACGTGCTCCGGGTCGCCTACGGCCAGACGGCCACCGTTCAGCAGGCTCGTCCAGTGGGTCTCTTTGTTGATGGTGAAGTCCGCCTGCGCGCTGGCTTTTGGCGCCACGACAACCAGACTATTCCCCAGCAGCGTTTCGCGGGTTGTCGCATCAATCGATTTCTTCTCCGCCGCGTAATCCATCCACTTCTGGTCAGCCGAGATGAACAGATCCGCCGGTGCGCCCGCTTCTATCTGGCGCGCCAGCGTCGAGGAAGAGGCAAACGAGGAGACCACCTCGACGTTTTTCTCTTTTTTATACGCCGCCGCGATGTCCTGCAGCGCGTTGGTCAGCGACGCCGCGGCAAAGACGGTGATTTTACCCTCGTCCGCCAGCGCGTGTCCGGTAAGTGAAAGCGTCAGCGTTGCCCCTGCGAAAAGGCGTATCCATGAACGTGCCATCTGTAACTCCTGTGAGTAGCGTTATATACATCTTAATATAACGATTACGTCAGGGAGATCCCAGCGTTTAATCGTACCGCTGAAGGGGTAAACCGGTGTGATGCGTTAAATAATATCGGCGTAGACGGGAAAATCTTGAGAGCAAAACGCCCGGACTGGCCGGGCGTTTTGTGGGGAATCAATGCTGCTTTTTAGCCTGGTCTTTATGACCAATGTTCGAAAAGACGTTGAACACTTCACCCAGGCCGTAGATGGCACCGAGGATGATGGCCATCACTACTGGTACCATGATCACGGCGAATACCAGACTTTTCAACAACTCTAACATGGTTTTCTCCAGATATTGTGAACGGCTCATTCTACCCTTTCAAGTGAGAAAAACATCCCCTTTTGTGCGGTACCCTTTGCGCCCTGCACCATTTAGGCCACAATACTCTTTTTGCCAGGACACTGTTATGCAGGCCGAAATTCTTCTCACTCTACGACTTCAGCAAAAGCTTTTCGCCGATCCGCGACGTATCGCCCTGCTTAAACAAATAGAACAAACGGGCTCAATTAGCCAGGGGGCGAAAAACGCGGGCATCAGCTACAAAAGTGCCTGGGACGCCATCAACGAAATGAACACCCTGAGCGAACACCCGCTGGTGGACAGAGCCACAGGCGGCAAAGGCGGCGGCGGTGCGATCGTGACGCGCTATGGCCAGCGCCTTATTCAGCTTTACGATCTGCTGGCCCAGATCCAGCAAAAGGCGTTCGATGTGTTGAGCGACGACGATAACGTTCCGCTGGACAGCTTGCTGGCCGCCATTTCCCGCTTCTCGTTACAAACCAGCGCCCGCAACCAGTGGTTTGGTACGGTGACGGCGCGCGACAATCTGCAGGTACAGCAGCATATTGAGATCCTGCTTGCCGATGGCACCACCCGTCTGAAGGCCGCAATAACGGCGCAGAGCGCAGAGCGCCTTGAGCTCGATGAAGGTAAAGAGGTGCTGGTGCTGCTGAAAGCGCCGTGGGTCAATATCACGCGCGATCCCGACGCCGCAAAGGCGGCCGATAACCAGCTCCAGGGCGCTATTAGCCATATCGAACGCGGCCAGGCGCAGTGCGAAGTGCTGATGACCCTCGCAGACGGGCAACCGCTTTGCGCGACGATACCGCTTAGCGAAGCGGACGGTTTAGAAGAAGGTTCTGTCGTTACCGCCTGGTTCAACGCAGACCGGGTGATTATCGCCACATTGTGCTGAGCGCATTGACAATCGCGCCGACAGTGCGTATCCCTGATATCTGTTGCTGCAAAAACAGGGATAAACCATGTCATCATTGCATATTTCGCAAGGCACGTTTCGTCTTAGCGATACCCGAACGCTGACGATTGCTGATTTGACGATACGCGCGGGTGAAAGCTGGGCGTTTGTCGGCACTAACGGCAGCGGTAAATCCGCGCTGGCCCGCGCGCTGGCCGGCGAGCTCCCCCTCCTCAAGGGCGAATGCCAGGGCGACTTTACGCGCCTGACGCGCCTGTCATTTGAACAATTGCAAAAGCTGGTAAGCGACGAGTGGCAGCGCAATAACACTGATTTACTAAGCCCTGGCGAAGAAGATACCGGCCGTACGACGGCGGAAATTATTCAGGATGAGGTGAAAGATCCCGCCCGCTGTCAGCGTCTGGCAGAACGGTTCGGCATCACCGCCCTGCTCAACCGGCGCTTTAAATACCTTTCAACCGGCGAGACGCGAAAAACGCTGCTTTGCCAGGCGCTGATGAGCGAGCCCGAGCTGCTTATCCTCGACGAACCCTTTGACGGCCTTGACGTGCAGTCCCGTGCGCAGCTGGCGGCCCTGCTGGAGTCGCTTAATCAGCAGGGATATACCCTGGTTTTGGTGCTTAACCGCTTCGATGAAATTCCGGATTTTATTCAGCACGCGGGCGTACTGGCCGACTGTAACCTGACCGAGACCGGTGAAAAAACAGCGCTTCTCAAGCAGGCGCTCATTGCCCAGCTCGCGCACAGTGAACAACTCGACGGAATTACGCTTCCGGAACCTGACGCCCCTTCGGCCCGCCATGCGCTCGATCCCCACCAGCCACGCATCGTGCTGCGGGATGGGATGGTCTCTTATGACGATCGCCCGATCCTTAACCGTCTTAGCTGGACGGTCAATCCCGGCGAGCACTGGCAGATCGTCGGACCTAACGGCGCGGGAAAATCCACGCTGCTGAGCCTGATAACCGGCGATCACCCGCAGGGCTATAGCAACGATCTGACGCTGTTTGGTCGGCGTCGCGGCAGCGGCGAAACCATCTGGGATATTAAAAAACATATCGGCTACGTCAGCAGCAGCCTGCATCTGGATTACCGGGTCAGTACCACGGTACGCAACGCGATCCTTTCCGGGTATTTTGATTCCATCGGTATTTATCAGGCGGTGTCTGACAAACAACACAAGCTCGCCCAGCAGTGGCTGGATATCCTGGGCATGGACAACCGGGTCGCTGACGCACCGTTTCATAGTCTGTCGTGGGGACAGCAGCGTCTGGCCCTGATCGTTCGCGCGCTGGTGAAACACCCTACGCTTCTGATCCTCGACGAACCGCTGCAGGGACTCGATCCGCTGAATCGCCAGCTTATCCGCCGCTTTGTGGACGTGCTGATTAGCGAAGGTGAAACGCAGCTGCTGTTCGTTTCACATCATGCCGAAGATGCCCCCGCCTGCATCACGCATCGCCTGGAGTTTGTGCCGGACGGTGGGAGTTATCGCTACCTTCTCAGTAACGTCGATTAACCGTGGAGGGCTCTGCCCTCCTCTTTTTCAGATAACTTGCATCAATACATGGCTATCTCTTTGATCTAGAATGCACTCAGTCATTGAAAAAGCGAGTGTGAAAACGAGTGTAAACGATTCCACTATTTTATCCCATGTCACACTTTTCGCGTCTCTGTTATGCTATGGTTATTACATACCATAAGCCCAATGGAGCGAAATATGCGAGTTCTGGTAACAGGTGGTAGCGGTTACATAGGTAGTCATACCTGCGTGCAACTGCTGCAAAACGGTCACGACGTCATCATCCTCGACAACCTGTGCAACAGTAAGCGCAGCGTGCTGCCGGTGATTGAACGCCTTGGCGGTAAACAACCGACTTTCGTGGAAGGCGACATCCGCAACGAAGCGCTGATGACCGAGATCCTTCACGACCACGCCATCGAAGCGGTGATCCACTTCGCGGGTCTGAAAGCGGTCGGTGAATCCGTTGCGAAGCCGCTCGAGTATTACGACAACAACGTCAACGGTACTCTGCGTCTCATCTCCGCCATGCGCGCGGCCAACGTCAAAAACTTCATCTTTAGCTCCTCCGCCACCGTCTACGGCGATCAGCCCAAAATCCCTTACGTTGAAAGCTTCCCGACCGGTACCCCGCAAAGCCCGTACGGCAAAAGCAAGCTGATGGTGGAGCAGATCCTGACCGACCTGCAAAAAGCACAGCCGGAGTGGAGCATCGCCTTACTGCGCTACTTCAACCCGGTCGGCGCGCATCCGTCTGGCGACATGGGTGAAGATCCGCAGGGCATCCCGAATAACCTGATGCCGTATATCGCCCAGGTTGCGGTGGGTCGCCGCGACTCGCTGGCGATTTTTGGCAATGACTATCCGACCGAAGACGGTACCGGCGTGCGCGACTACATCCACGTGATGGATCTGGCCGACGGTCACGTTGCGGCCATGCAGCAGCTGGCCAACAAACCGGGCGTGCATATTTACAACCTCGGCGCCGGGGTCGGCAGCAGCGTGCTGGACGTGGTTAACGCCTTCAGCAAAGCCTGCGGCAAGCCGGTGAACTACCACTTCGCTCCGCGTCGTGATGGCGACCTGCCTGCTTACTGGGCCGATGCCACCAAAGCCGACAAAGAGCTTAACTGGCGTGTGACGCGCACGCTTGATGAAATGGCACAGGATACCTGGCACTGGCAGTCACGCCACCCGCAAGGCTATCCGGACTAAGGATCCGTCATGACGCAATTTAATCCCGTCGATCATCCGCATCGTCGTTTTAACCCGTTAAGCGGGCAATGGATTTTGGTTTCTCCGCATCGCGCCAAGCGCCCCTGGCAGGGCGCGCAGGAGACGCCTGCAAAACAGACGCTGCCACAGCACGACCCGGACTGCTTCCTCTGTCCGGGCAACACGCGCGTCACCGGGGATAAAAACCCGGACTACAAAGGCACCTTCGTGTTCACCAACGATTTTGCCGCGCTGATGACCGACACGCCGGACGCGCCGGAAAGCCACGATCCGCTGATGCGCTGCGAAAGCGCGCGCGGAACCAGCCGCGTGATCTGCTTCTCGCCCGATCACAGCAAAACGCTGCCGGAGCTGAGCGTGGACGCGCTGAAAGAGGTCGTCAGCACCTGGCAGGCGCAAACCGCAGAGCTGGGGCAGAGCTATCCGTGGGTGCAGGTGTTCGAAAACAAAGGCGCGGCCATGGGCTGCTCTAACCCGCACCCGCACGGCCAGATCTGGGCGAACAGCTTCCTGCCTAACGAAGCCGAGCGTGAGGACCGTCTACAGAAAGCGTATTACGCGGAAAACGGTTCGCCGATGCTGGTGGATTACACCCAGCGCGAGCTGGCCGACGGCAGCCGCACCGTGGTGGAAACCGAACACTGGCTGGCCGTCGTCCCTTACTGGGCCGCCTGGCCGTTTGAAACGCTGCTGCTGCCGAAAGCGCACGTGCAGCGCATCACCGATCTTAGCGACGCGCAGCGCGACGACCTTGCCCTGGCGCTGAAAAAGCTGACCAGCCGTTACGACAACCTCTTCCAGTGCTCTTTCCCGTACTCCATGGGCTGGCACGGCGCCCCGTTTAACGACGAAGAGAATCAACACTGGCAGCTGCACGCCCATTTCTATCCGCCGCTGCTGCGCTCTGCGACGGTGCGTAAATTCATGGTGGGCTATGAAATGCTGGCGGAAACCCAGCGTGACCTGACGGCGGAACAGGCGGCAGAACGTCTGCGTGCCGTTAGCGACGTCCACTATCGCGAATCAGGAGTCTAAAAAATGAGTCTGAAAGATAAAACACAATCCCTGTTTGCTGAGAAATTTGGCTACCCTGCCACCCACGTTATTCAGGCGCCAGGCCGCGTTAACCTGATCGGTGAACACACCGACTATAACGACGGTTTCGTGCTGCCGTGCGCCATCGATTACCAGACCGTCATCAGCTGCGCGAAGCGCGACGACCGTAAAGTTCGCGTGATTGCGGCGGATTACGGTAATGAAACGGACGAGTTTTCCCTCGATGCCCCGATTGTGACGCACGACAGCCAGCAGTGGTCTAACTACGTGCGCGGCGTGGTGAAACACCTTCAGAAGCGTAACAAGAACTTTGGCGGTGCCGATTTAGTTATCAGCGGCAACGTGCCGCAGGGTGCGGGCTTAAGCTCCTCTGCGTCGCTGGAAGTCGCCGTGGGCACCGTGTTCCAGCAGCTTTATCATCTGCCGCTGGATGGCGCGCAAATCGCCCTGAACGGTCAGGAAGCAGAAAACCAGTTCGTGGGCTGCAACTGCGGCATTATGGACCAGCTGATCTCCGCGCTGGGCAAAAAAGAGCATGCCCTGTTAATTGATTGCCGCTCGCTGGGCACCAAAGCCGTTCCCCTGCCGAAAGGCGCGGCTGTGGTGATCGTCAACAGCAACTTTAAGCGCACGCTGGTGGGCAGCGAATACAACACCCGCCGCCAGCAGTGCGAAACCGGCGCCCGCTTCTTCCAGCAGCCTGCCCTGCGCGACGTGACGCTCAATGAATTTAACAAAGTGGCGCACGAGCTTGATCCGGTTGTCGCCAAACGCGTTCGTCACGTGCTGACGGAAAATGCCCGTACCGTTGAAGCCGCGTCCGCGCTGGCAAAAGGTGACCTGAAACGCATGGGTGAGCTGATGGCGGAATCTCACGCCTCCATGCGCGATGATTTTGAAATCACCGTTCCGCAGATCGACACCCTGGTGGACATCGTTAAAGCCACCATTGGCGACAAAGGCGGCGTGCGCATGACGGGCGGCGGTTTTGGCGGCTGCATCGTTGCGCTGGTGCCAGAAGAGCTGGTCCCTGCCGTACAGGATGCCGTGGCGAAGCAGTACGAAGCAAAAACGGGTATCAAAGAAACCTTCTATGTTTGTAAAGCATCACAAGGAGCCGGACAGTGCTAAACGAAACACCTACCCTTGCACCGGATGGTCTGCCGTATCGCCTGTTAACCCTGCGCAACAGCGCGGGGATGGTCGTTACGGTGATGGACTGGGGGGCAACCCTTCTTTCTGCCCGCGTACCGATGCCGGACGGCAGCGTGCGCGAGACACTGCTCGGCTGCGCCTCGCCTGAGCAGTACGTCAATCAGTCCGCCTATCTGGGCGCGTCCGTCGGGCGCTATGCTAACCGCATCGCGAAGAGCCGTTTTGAACTCGACGGCGTGCAGTACACCCTGCTTCCAAGCCAGGGTGAGAACCAGCTGCACGGCGGACCGGACGGGTTTGATAAACGCCGCTGGAAGATTGTTCGTCAAAACGATGGCGAAGTGCTGTTCTCGCTGGATTCGCCTGATGGCGATCAGGGCTTCCCGGGGAACCTTGTCGCGTCCGCGCGCTTTACGCTGACCGACGACAACCGTATCGCCATTGAATACCGTGCGACGGTCGACAAGCCGTGTCCGGTCAACCTGACCAACCACGCGTACTTTAATCTGGACGGTAACCAGTGCGACGTGCGTGAGCACAAGCTGCAGATCCTGGCGGATGCGTATCTGCCGGTTGACGAGATGGGCATTCCGTATCAGGGCCTTAAAGACGTGAGCGGCACCAGCTTTGACTTCCGCAGCGCGAAGTCCATCGCCCAGGATTTCATGAGTGATGACGATCAGCGCAAGGTGAAAGGCTACGACCACGCTTTCCTGCTGCAGGCCAAAGGCGATGTGAAACAGCCTGCCGCGCAGGTCTGGTCTGCGGATGAGAAACTGCAGATGACGGTTTATACCACTGCCCCTGCCCTGCAGTTTTACTCAGGCAACTACCTCGGCGGCACGACGGCGCGCGAACATGATGAGTACAGCGACTGGCAAGGCCTGGCGCTGGAGAGCGAGTTCCTGCCGGACAGCCCGAACCATCCGGAATGGCCGCAGCCGGACTGCGTGCTGCGCACGGGTAAAGAGTACGTGAGCATGACGGAATATCATTTTATTCCACATTAATATCCAGCCCTCCCTCCGGAGGGCTTTTTTCTGCGCGCCTTGCTGAAAATAGCGCCGATCGCAGACAAAATCATAACCCTGGATTCACAAGCATCTTACACTCAGAGACTATTTTCGCTATGGTTAGGGTTAAGCGTTGCTGGTGGCACGGCCACGGCAATATAATGAGAATTGTTATCATTCTAAAAATGCTTGAGGAGTAAGAGATGGCTATAACTAAGCTGGTCCTGGTGCGTCACGGCGAAAGCCAGTGGAACAACGAAAACCGCTTTACCGGTTGGTACGACGTTGATCTGTCTGAGAAAGGCGTAAGCGAAGCAAAAGCAGCGGGTAAACTGCTGAAGGAAGAAGGCTTCAGCTTTGATTTTGCTTACACCTCTGTGCTGAAACGTGCCATCCACACCCTGTGGAACGTGCTGGACGAACTGGATCAGGCCTGGCTGCCGGTTGAGAAGTCCTGGAAACTGAACGAACGTCACTACGGTGCGCTGCAGGGCCTGAACAAAGCGGAAACCGCTGAGAAATATGGCGATGAGCAGGTTAAACAGTGGCGTCGCGGCTTCGCAATCACTCCACCAGAACTGACCAAAGATGACGAGCGTTACCCGGGCCACGACCCGCGCTACGCGAAGCTGACCGACGCTGAGCTGCCAACCACCGAAAGCCTGGCGCTGACCATCGACCGCGTTGTGCCTTACTGGAACGAAACCATTCTGCCACGCCTGAAAAGCGGCGAGCGCGTGATCATCGCTGCTCACGGTAACTCCCTGCGTGCGCTGGTGAAATACCTGGACAACATGGGTGAAGACGAAATCCTCGAACTGAACATCCCAACCGGCGTACCGCTGGTGTATGAGTTCGACGAAAACTTCAAGCCAATCAAACACTACTATCTGGGTAACGCAGAAGAGATCGCGGCGAAAGCAGCGGCTGTCGCGAACCAGGGTAAAGCGAAGTAACTTTCGCAAGGCATAAAAAAAAGCGCGGAGCCTTCCGCGCTTTTTTATTTGTGCCTGAGAATTCAGCCGCGGCGCGCTTTTACCGCATTCGCCAGCTGACGCAGGATGGTATCGGTATCGTCCCAGCCAATGCAGGCATCGGTGACGCTTTTGCCATACACCAGCGGCTCGCTGCCTTCCAGGTTCTGGTTACCTTCAACCAGATGGCTTTCGATCATTACCCCAATCACCGCCTTCTCACCGCCGGCAATCTGCTGGCAGACGTCTGCACCCACTTCCATCTGCTTTTTAAACTGCTTGCTGGAGTTGGCATGGCTGAAATCGATCATCACCTGCGGTGGCAGCCCGGCTTTTTCCAGCCCGACCTTCACTTCCGCCACGTGTTTCGCGCTGTAGTTCGGCTCTTTGCCGCCGCGCAGAATGATATGGCAGTCACCGTTACCGCTGGTGTTAACGATGGCGGAATGGCCCCATTTGGTCACGGACAGGAAGCAGTGCGGCGCACCCGCTGCGTTGATGGCGTCGATAGCCACCTTAATGGTGCCGTCAGTGCCGTTTTTGAAACCCACCGGGCAAGAAAGACCGGACGCCAGCTCGCGGTGAACCTGAGATTCGGTTGTGCGGGCACCAATTGCGCCCCAGCTCATCAGGTCTGCCAGATATTGTGGCGTAATCATGTCGAGGAATTCACCGGCCGCAGGCAGGCCGCTGTCGTTGATCTCCAGCAGCAGCTTGCGCGCAATGCGCAGGCCGTCGTTGATCTGGAAGCTGTTATCCATATGTGGATCGTTAATCAGCCCTTTCCAGCCCACGGTGGTGCGCGGTTTTTCAAAATAAACGCGCATCACGATTTCCAGCTCGTCCTTCAGCTCTTCACGGAGGGTGAGCAGACGGGCTGCGTACTCTTTCGCAGCTGCAGGATCGTGAATAGAGCACGGACCAATCACCACCAGAAGACGATCGTCATTACCTTTCAGGATCTTATGGATCGCTTTACGAGCATGAGAAACCGTATTTGCGGCATTTTCAGTGGCGGGGAATTTCTCAAGGAGCGCTACAGGAGGTAATAACTCATTGATCTCTTTAATACGTAAATCGTCGTTCTGATAATTCATTTTCTTTCCAGCTCTGCCATATCTTTAGTAATGAAAGCAATCCTTTCAATCTATCTTGTCGACCAGGAAGTGTAAACACGGTTTTACACTTCACGCAGATAATTCCTGGAATTCGCCTAAAAATCGCCACAAAATAGCGAAAAATGAGATCTAACCTAAGCTTTTTAACTGTAACAACCAATTTTACACGCTTAAACGCGATTCCCTACTGGCGTAAGTCCGTAAGGCGGAATCTTTCGCCTCAGAAAAAGATGCACTGTTGGAGAATGTTATCCAGCGTAACGACAAGAACAGGAGCACCATGATGAAAATGACAAAACTGGCAACCCTCTTCCTGACCGCCACACTCACTCTGGCCAGCGGCAGCGTCCTGGCCGCGGAAACGGGCACATCAGACAGCAACGGTGATGCGAATGCCGCTGCGGCAGCAGGCCAGCCCGCACCTGATGCGAAACAGAATATCGCCCCGAATAATGTCGACAACAGCCAGATCAATACCGGCAACACTAACACCGGAGGTACCATGCTGCATCCCAACGGCAGCGGTTCCGGCACCATGAATCATGACAATATGAGTTCGGACGAGGTTCATAAGAACTCAATGTGCAAGGACGGCAAATGCCCTGACCCTAATGACAAAGTAGGAAACGACGCGAATACCAAAACCGATGGCACCACCCAGTAATGGGGATGTTCGGTAAGAAAAAGGAGAGCTCTGGCTCTCCTTTCTTTTTGGAGTAACCTATTAAAAACGCTACACTAAAAACAATAACACATCAGGAAAGCAGACATGGCGCACTCCCATTCCCACTCACCCTCTCCCGGCAACGACAACGCTAAACGACTGATGCTGGCCTTTGGCGTCACGGCAACGTTTATGGTTATCGAGGTCATTGGCGGCCTGATTTCCGGCTCTCTGGCGCTACTGGCTGATGCCGGGCATATGCTGACCGATGCCGCAGCGCTGCTCTTCGCCCTGCTGGCGGTGCAGTTTGCGCGTCGTCCTCCCAATGCGCGCCATACCTTCGGCTGGCTGAGGCTGACAACCCTCGCCGCGTTTGTTAACGCTATTGCGCTGGTGGTCATTACCGTTCTTATCGTCTGGGAGGCCGTACAGCGCTTCAGACACCCGCAGCCGATCGCCGGGGCGACAATGATGGTGATTGCCGTGGCGGGGCTGCTGGCGAATATCCTCGCCTTCTGGATTTTGCACCGCGGCAGCGGGGAAAAGAACCTCAACGTGCGCGCTGCGGCTCTGCATGTTCTGGGGGATTTACTCGGCTCAGTCGGGGCGATTGTCGCCGCGCTGGTGATCCTCTACACCGGCTGGACGCCTGTCGATCCGATTCTGTCCGTGCTGGTGTCGTGTCTGGTCTTGCGCAGCGCCTGGCGGCTGCTGAAGGAGAGCGTGAATGAACTGCTTGAAGGGGCACCGGCATCGATGGATATTGACGAGCTGAAGCGCAACCTGCGCCGTTCAGTCCCGGAAGTCCGCAATGTTCATCACGTGCACGTCTGGCTGGTAGGGGAAAAACCGGTCATGACGCTGCACGTCCAGGTGATCCCGCCTCACGACCACGATGCGCTGCTTGAACGCATCCAGCATTTTCTTGAACATCACTACGAAATTGGCCACGCCACCATCCAGATGGAGTATCAGCCCTGTAACGGGCCGGACTGCCACCTTAACGAGGCGCAGTCCGGACATTCACATCAGCATCACCACTAGCTGGAAAGCGCGTGAGAACCCCGCTCACGCGCGCTCTTAATCCACATCCGGCTGCCGTTCAGCGCGATGAAGGTCAGCAGCAGATATTCCAGCGACATCGCATAGACGCCCTGCAGGGCGAAGATTGCCACGCTGATCACGTTGATGATGACCCACAGCAGCCAGTTCTCAACGTATTTACGGGTCATCAGGATCATCGCCGCAATCGACAGCACCATCATGCAGGAATCCCAGAACGGGAAGGCATCCGGCTGGAGCTCGGGCATCGTCACGTTCAGGCCGAAACCGGACATGACCGAAACGGCAACGCGGGTCAGGAACGCAAACACCGGGTTGATATAGACGGTCATTAAACCAATGGCGACCACGCAGGCGACAAACCAGGCGATGGCTTTCGGCAATGGAAGCCAGCGGATCTGCAGTTCTGCCTCCTGCTGGCTGTTCTGACGCGACCACGCGTACCAGCCGTAAATATTGGCGGCGAAGAAGAACAGCTGCAAAAGCAGGCTGGCGTACAGCTGGATCTGGAAGAAGATAATCGCAAACAGCGTAACGTTAATCAGCCCGAACGCGTAGTTGCTAATCTTCTCCAGGCTTGCCAGCCAGATACAGAGTAATCCCGCCAGCGTGCCAACGGCCTCAATCCATGACAGGTCATAGCCACCTGCACCAATCGGTATATGAACCAGAATGTTCTGCGTGCTAAAAAAATCCATCTTTTCCCCGGTCGTTTTGAATTAAGTACGTAGTGTAGCCGCAAAATCCAGCATGCGGTTAAGCGGAATTAATGCACCTTCACGCAGGGCGGCATCCACATGGATTTCATGTGCTGCCCCGCCCGTCTCGAGCCCTTCGGCAATGGCCTTCAGGCCGTTCATCGCCATCCACGGACAATGCGCACAGCTGCGACACGTTGCGCCCTCGCCCGCCGTTGGCGCTTCAAGGAGCTCTTTCTCCGGCACGGCCTGCTGCATCTTGTAGAAGATACCGCGATCGGTCGCCACGATGAGCTGCCTGTTAGGCAGCGTTCTGGCCGCGTTGATAAGCTGGCTGGTTGAGCCCACGGCGTCCGCCATGTCGACAATCGACTGCGGTGATTCAGGGTGAACAAGAATCGCGGCGTCAGGATAAAGTGCCTTCATGCGCGCCAGCGCCTGGGTTTTGAATTCGTCGTGCACAATGCAGGCCCCCTGCCAGCAGAGAACGTCAGCCCCCGTCTGCTTCTGGACATAATTTCCAAGATGGCGGTCAGGCGCCCAGATAATTTTCTCGCCCAGGCTATCCAGATGTTCAATCAGCTCAACGGCGATGCTGGAGGTGACAACCCAGTCTGCCCGCGCTTTTACCGCCGCAGAGGTGTTGGCGTAAACCACCACGGTCCGGTCAGGGTAGGCGTCACAGAAGGCCGTGAATTCGTCAATCGGGCAGCCGAGATCCAGTGAACACTCCGCATTAAGCGTCGGCATCAGAATGGTTTTTTCAGGGCTCAGGATCTTTGCCGTTTCGCCCATAAAACGCACGCCAGCAACCAGCAGCGTGGAAGCAGGATGTTTTGCACCGAAGCGTGCCATCTCCAGTGAGTCAGAAATACAGCCCCCGGTCTCTTCCGCCAGCTGCTGAATTTCCGGGTCGGTGTAGTAATGGGCTACCATCACCGCATCTCGTTCTTTGAGAAGACGTTTGATCTTCTCACGGTAGAATTGCTTTTCGTCCTGGCTCAGCGGGACAGGCTTTGGCGGAAACGGATAGATTGCGGCTTCAGGATCAAACATCACGCTCATTATGGCTTCTCGTTTTACGGGCTTAACAATATTGCCTTTCTTTTGCATGACATAGCAAAACGCATGGCAATTGTGTTTTGTATACTAAACAAGATAGCGAATATGAGAGGAAAAGTCACCGGAAATAGGTGCGGATAGCATTTGTCGGCTGGCGGATTCGCCTTGCCCGACCTGCACAGACGGCAGATAGCAAAAAGGCGCCTTTAGGGCGCCTTTCTACACTGGTGGGTCGTGCAGGATTCGAACCTGCGACCAATTGATTAAAAGTCAACTGCTCTACCAACTGAGCTAACGACCCCTTGCGGGATGTACTTCAAATTTATTCAGGCTGGTGGGTCGTGCAGGATTCGAACCTGCGACCAATTGATTAAAAGTCAACTGCTCTACCAACTGAGCTAACGACCCTTTTGGGTGTTGCCTGAATTATCACTCGGAACCAATAAAATTGGTGGGTCGTGCAGGATTCGAACCTGCGACCAATTGATTAAAAGTCAACTGCTCTACCAACTGAGCTAACGACCCGAGTGGTGGGTGATGACGGGCTCGAACCGCCGACCCCCTCCGTGTAAAGGAGATGCTCTACCAACTGAGCTAATCACCCACTCTGTACTGCTGGTGTGCGTTAAGTGGTGGGTCGTGCAGGATTCGAACCTGCGACCAATTGATTAAAAGTCAACTGCTCTACCAACTGAGCTAACGACCCACTTTTACGCTGTTTTCACGTTGTTTGATATCCCGTGGCAACGGCGGCATATATTACTGATTTAAGAATTCAGCGCAACAAAAATTTCGATGAAGATCACTTAACTGCTTACGAATCATGCTGCACGACCAGAAATAACGCGATTTCTGGTCATGCGATAATCATCCCATCGAATTCAGACGTTTTTGCGCCTGCTTAGCACCTTCGGTACCCGGGAATTTGGAGACCACCTGCTGGTAAACCGCTTTGGCTTTCGCAGTGTCGCCTTTGTCCTGCATGATGACGCCCACTTTATACATCGCATCAGGCGCTTTTGGCGATTTCGGGTAATTTTTCACCACTGAGGCAAAATAAAACGCCGCATCGTCCTTTTTACCCTTGTTGTAATTCAGCTGACCGAGCCAGTAATTCGCATTTGGCTGATAAGTGGAATCAGGGTATTTCTTAACAAAGTTCTGAAACGCAGCAAGCGCGTCATCCTGACGAGATTGATCCTGCACCAGGGCAATGGCCGCGTTGTAGTCCGTATTCGCGTCACCGCTCTGTACAGGCGCACCTGTTGCAGCAGAAGCATCCGCAGCCGGAGCTGATGTCGCCGCACCGGTCTGATCGCCCGCGGCTGGCTGTGCTTGTGCTGCTGCACCACCGCTGCTCAGGCTATCTATCTGCAGCAAAATCTGCTTCTGACGTTCCACAACCTGGTTCAACTGATACTGGCTTTCCTGAATCTGGCCGCGGAGAGAGTCAATATCGTTTTGGTTATCAGAAAGTTGTTGCTGGAGTTGGGTTAAAAGCTGGCTGTGAGCGTTAGAAATACGCTCGAGTTGAGTGACCCGGTCTTCTACCGAGCCTGAGCCGACACTACTGATTGGTGCCTGAGCAAAAGCGGCCCAGGGGGCCGCTATTCCAACCAGTAACGACAGACTCAACAGATGATGTCTGAAGTTACTGCTCATGCAATTCTCTTAGTAAACCAGTACGGCACGACGGTTTTTGGAGTAAGCCGCTTCGTCGTGACCCAGTACTGCAGGTTTTTCTTTACCGTAAGAAACGATGGAGATCTGGTCAGCAGAAACGCCTTTACCCTGCAGGTACATTTTAACAGCGTTAGCACGACGTTCACCCAGGGAGATGTTGTACTCTGGAGTACCACGTTCGTCCGCGTGACCTTCTACGGTGACTTTGTAAGATGGGTTGCTACGCAGGAAGTTAGCGTGAGCATCCAGCATCGCAGCGAAGTCAGAACGGATGTCGTATTTATCCAGATCGAAGTAAACGATGTTGTTCTGCTGCAGCTGCTGCATCTGAAGACGCGCCTGCTCTTCAGAAGACATGTTGCCATTGCCGTTCGCGTCCATACCGGTGCCGGCACCCATCATGCCTTCGCCGCTCTGGTCATTGCTGGCGTTCTTGTTAGAAGAACACGCTGCGATTGCCATTACAGGCAGAGCGATCATCAGCCCCTTCAGCACTTTGTTCAGTTGCATTTCTATGATTCCTTTAGTAATCAATTAATTATTATTTACAGATACGGCGACCAGGCAGGTGATTTTACCTGTCCATCAGTTGCCGGAATACGCGCTTTGAAACGCCCATCTGTAGAAACCAGATTCAGCACAGATCCCATCCCCTGAGAAGAGCTGTAGATTACCATCGTGCCGTTAGGTGCCAGACTTGGCGTTTCATCCAGGAACGTTGACGACAGAACTTGAACGCCACCCGCTACCAGATCCTGTTTGGCAATGTGCTGCTGCCCACCGTTGGAGCTCACCATTACCATAAATTTACCGTCGCTGCTCACGTCTGAGTTCTGGTTCTGCGAACCTTCCCAGGTAATACGCTGCGGAGCACCGCCGTTGATGTTGACTTTATAGATTTGTGGACGGCCAGCCTGGTCAGAAGTAAACGCCAGGTTTTGACTATCCGGGAACCATGAAGGTTCAGTGTTGTTGCTGCGACCGTCGGTTACCTGACGGATCTGGCCAGAGCCAATGTCCATCACGTACAGGTTCAGGCTACCGGTTTTTGACAGCGCAAACGCCAGTTTAGACCCGTCCGGAGAGAAGGAAGGTGCACCGTTGTGACGTGGGAAAGACGCCACCTGACGAACAGCACCGTTTGCCAGCGTCTGGATAACCAGCGCTGAACGGCCGCTTTCGAAGGTTACATAGGCCAGTTTAGAACCGTCAGGAGACCAGGCTGGAGACATCAGCGGCTGTGAAGAACGTTTCACCAGGAACTGGTTGTAGCCGTCGTAGTCAGATACGCGCAGCTCATACGGGAACTGACCACCGTTGGTCTGCACCACATAAGCAATACGGGTACGGAACGCCCCTTTAATGCCGGTCAGTTTTTCAAATACCGCATCGCTGGCAGCGTGTGCCGCGTAGCGCAGGTACTGCTTAGTGACCTTGTAAGAGTTCTGTGCCAGAACGGTACCCGGTGCACCGCCGGTATCCACCAGCTGCCAGGCCACGTTGTAAGAGCCGTCCGGGTTAGGCGTAACCTGACCCACAACCACGGCATCAATACCCAGTGCAGACCATGCTGCAGGCTGTACTTCCTGCGCGCTGCCCGGCTGCTGCGGCAGACGAGAACGATCTAACGGGTTGAATTTACCGCTGTTACGCAGGTCAGCCGCCACGATGCCACCGGCATCTTCAGGTGCAGCGCCAGGACCGGCCCACTGGAACGGAACAACACCGATTGGGCGTGCCGAGTCCACCCCCTGGGTGATCTCGATACGTACTTCTGCGTGCAGTACTGCTGCCCACAGCATTAAAAAACTAAATGCTACACGTAATGCCTGCTTCATCATATCTCCCTTATCCGGGTAACCTTACCCACGATAATTTAGCAGAATGTTAACAAACTCAAATAGACAAAACTACCAGAACCCTGTGACTAAACCTGGTCTATTTTTCCCCGTTTGCACGGGGAAAATGTAACTTAAGGTTTGAAGTCCAGCGGCGCATTTTTGAAGACTTCGTAAACTGCCTGAGACGGCGGTTTAGGCATCTTCGCCTGACGCGCTGCAGCCAGGGCCGCAGTACATAGAGCCGGGTCGCCACCTTCAGACTTGATATCCAGCAGCATGCCGTCCGGAGCCAGTTTTATACGCAACGTACACGTTTTACCGGTATAGGAAGACGCATCATAGAATCGGCTTTCAATAGCGGATTTAATCTGCGCGGCATAACCGTTGATTTCAGCCCCTGTCGCACCGTTACTCTTAGTGTTACCACTTCCCGTCGGCGCTGCGTTGTTTCCTTTCGCCCCACCGCCCGTTTTCGGTGCATTCTTACCGGAGCTTAAATCGCCCAGCAGATCGTCAACCCCTGCGGCAGCAGCGGCTTTTTCAGCAGCCGCGGCCTTTTTGGCCGCCGCTTTATCAGCAGCAGCTTTCTTATCGGCAGCGGCCTTCTCAGCTGCAGCTTTTTTATCGGCAGCGGCTTTTTCAGCGGCGGCAGCTTTTTCTGCAGCCGCTTTCTCAGCAGCAGCCGCTTTCTTCGCGGCCTCGGCAGCAGCTTTCTTCTCTGCTTCCTGAGCGGCTTTTTTCGCGGCTTCCGCTTCGGCTTTCTTCAGAGCATCGGCAGCGGCTTTCTTCGCGGCTTCCGCTTCAGCTTTCTTCTGAGCATCGGCAGCGGCTTTCTTCGCCGCTTCTGCTTCAGCTTTCTTCTGAGCATCTGCAGCGGCTTTCTTCGCCGCTTCTGCCGCTAATTTTGCCTGGGCATCAGCCTGTGCTTTCGCGTCCGCTGCGGCTTTTGCTGCCGCCTCTTCCGCCTGCTTTTGCTGTTCCTGGGCTTTCTTCGCGGCCTCTTCGGCTTGTTTCTGCTGCTCCGCCTGCTCTTTCGCAGCTTCCTGCGCCTGCAAACGTTCTTTCTCAAGCTGCTTCAGACGCTCCTGCTCTGCGGCCTGCTTTTCACGCAGTTCTTCCGCCTGCTGTTGCGACTGTTTTTCGCGCTGCTCTTCAGCCCGTTTGGCACTCGCCTTCTGCTGTTGCTCGCGATTATAGTTCTGTACTACCGCACCGGGATCCACCATCACGGCGTCAATGGAAGACCCTCCACCGCCGCCGGCTGATGCATCAATATGCTCGTCGAACGAACTCCAGATCAGCGCTGCAAAGAGAATAACGTGCAGCACTGCGGAGACGATTATCGCTCGCTTAAGCTTGTCGTTCTGTTCGGTTGCCTTTGACACTATCGGTTCCCAAAAACTACGCGGATGATCAAATAGGTTGGGTCATTAAGCCAACTGACTTAACACCCGCACTATGTAGCAAGTTCAGCGCTTTAATAATTTCATCGTAGGGTACGTCTTTCGCGCCACCGATTAAGAAGACCGTTTTCGGATTTGACTCCAGACGACGCTGCGCTTCAGCAATAACCTGCTCAGGCGGCAGCTGATCCATACGATCCTTCTCTACCACGACGCTGTATTGCCCTACGCCGGAAACCTCAATGATAACCGGAGGATCGTCGTTGGTGCTCACCGCCTGTGATTCTGTCGCATCCGGCAGATCCACTTCCACGCTCTGGGTAATGATTGGCGCTGTCGCCATGAAGATCAGCAGCAGTACCAGCAGGACGTCCAGCAGTGGAACGATATTGATTTCGGACTTGAGCTCGCGACGACCTCGTCCACGCGATCTGGCCATGGTTTACCCCTTGTTGCTCTCGGTGCTGGTAAACGCCTGACGGTGCAGAATCGCAGTGAACTCTTCCATAAAGTTGTCGTAGTTCAGTTCCAGTTTGTTCACGCGCTGGTTCAGACGGTTGTAAGCCATAACCGCAGGAATTGCCGCAAACAGACCGATAGCGGTCGCAATCAGTGCTTCAGCGATACCCGGTGCAACCATCTGCAACGTCGCCTGCTTCACCGCGCCCAGCGCGATAAAGGCGTGCATGATCCCCCACACGGTACCAAACAGGCCGATATACGGGCTGATGGAACCGACAGTGCCGAGGAATGGAATATGCGTTTCGAGATTTTCCAGCTCACGGTTCATAGAGATACGCATCGCACGCGAGGCACCTTCTACAACCGCTTCCGGCGCATGATTGTTTGCACGATGCAGACGAGCAAACTCTTTGAAACCGCTATAAAAAATTTGCTCGGAGCCTGTAAGGTTTTCACGGCGTCCCTGGCTTTCCTGATAAAGACGAGAAAGCTCAATACCCGACCAGAACTTATCTTCAAACGCTTCAGCTTCACGGCCAGCGGCATTGAGGATACGCGTTCTCTGGATGATGATGGCCCAGGATGCGATTGAAAAACCAATCAAAATCAACATGATAAGTTTAACCAGAAGGCTTGCCTTCAGGAACAAATCAAGGATATTCATGTCAGTCACTGCTTAAACTCCGCGACAATAGACTTAGGAAGCGCACGAGGCTTCATTATGGTTGGATCAACACAAACAATCAGCACTTCAGCTGAGTTCAGTACGGTATTCTCTGCGTTGACTATCCGCTGCGTGAAAACCAGTGAGGTCCCGCGCATTGATGTAATTTCAGTTTGGACTTCGAGCATATCGTCGAGTCTGGCAGGCGCAAAATACTCAAGCGTCATCTTGCGTACCACGAAGGCAACTCGCTCAGCCAACAGCACCTGTTGACTAAAGTGATGATGGCGCAGCATCTCTGTGCGTGCCCGTTCATAAAAAGCAACGTAGCTGGCGTGGTAAACCACACCACCGGCATCGGTATCTTCGTAATAGACACGAACCGGCCATCGAAACAGCGTTGTATTCACTTTACATCCCGGTAATGCAACAAAAGTTAATGCTTTTAAACTTCGCTACTATACGCGCGGGAAAGAGGGTTGGGAATGGGAGAAAGTAAACGGAGAGTAAATTTTTATGGGCTCGGGTAAGCCCATAACGTTAACGGACATTTCTTATTCAGAAGAAGAAGAAAATCAAACCGGCGAGAAGCACCAGATCGGCAATCAGCGGGCAAAAAATTCCCTGCCAGTGAACGGCTTTCGGACGAAAGCCCACGCCGTGGATCACACCTGCGCACACCGCCCACATAATGAGAAAGCCGTGCCAGATTTCAAGCTCGCTGGTTTTCGCTGCAAAGCGCGAAGGGTCCCAGAAGATACAACCTGCCAGCAGTAATGCCATCACTAAAGAAAGCGCCCGTAGCGGGCGCTTATCCATTACCGCGTAAAGCGTCGCGATAATATTCATCAGTGTTTTTCTTCACCCGCTTTGGTCGCTTCGACGTGCTCAAGCGCCAGGGCAGTGATGACACCAAATGCACAGGCAAGAAGCGTCCCTAAAATCCATGCGAAATACCACATATTCAGCTCCTTACTTAGTACATAGAGTGGGTGTTGCTTTCGATATGTTCTTTAGTGATGCGACCGAACATTTTCCAGTAACACCAGGTGGTGTAGAGCAGGATAATCGGTACGAACACGCAAGCAACATACGTCATCAGGTTCAGCGTCAGCTGGCTGGACGTTGCGTCCCACATGGTCAGGCTAGCATTCAGCATGGTGCTGGATGGCATGACGAATGGGAACATCGCAATACCCGCCGTCAGGATGATGCACGCCAGGGTCAGCGAAGAGAACACGAACGCCAGCGCGCCTTTCTCCAGACGAGACGTCAACACGGTCAGCAGCGGCAGCAATACGCCCAGAGCCGGGATCGCCCACAGCGCAGGGGTGTTATTGAAGTTCACCAGCCAGGCGCCAGCCTGACGCGCCACTTCTTTGGTCAGCGGGTTAGACGGTGCCGAGTGGTTAATTGCAGAGGTCACCACATAACCATCAATACCGTACACCACCCATACGCCGGCCAGTGCAAAGCAGACCAGCGTGACCAGCGCAGCGACCTGAGCCGTCGCGCGAGAACGCAGGTGCAGTTCACCAACCGTACGCATCTGCAGATAGGTTGCGCCCTGAGTGATGATCATCGCCACGCTCACCACGCCGGCCAGCAGGCCAAACGGATTCAGCAGCTGGAAAAAGTTACCGGTGTAGTAAAGACGCATGTATTCGTCCAGGTGGAACGGTACGCCCTGCAGCAGGTTACCGAACGCCACGCCGATCACCAGCGGTGGAACGAAGCTACCGATAAAGATGCCCCAGTCCCACATGTTGCGCCAGCGGGTGTCTTCAATCTTGGAACGGTAGTCGAAACCAACCGGACGGAAGAATAAAGAGGCCAGCACCAGAATCATCGCCACGTAGAAGCCGGAGAACGCAGCCGCGTAGACCATCGGCCAGGCAGCGAACAGCGCGCCGCCAGCGGTGATCAGCCACACCTGGTTACCGTCCCAGTGAGGGGCGATGGAGTTGATCATGATTCGACGCTCGGTGTCATTACGACCGAGGAAACGGGTGAGCATCCCCACCCCCATGTCGAAACCATCCGTGACGGCAAAACCGATCAGCAGAACGCCAACCAGCAGCCACCAGATAAAACGCAATACTTCATAATCGATCATTTGATGACTCCTGTCTTAGCGTGCCGGCTGAGTAGTCGCAGTGGACTGCTCGTAGTGATAGCGACCGGTTTTCAGGCTGCTTGGGCCAAGGCGCGCGAACTTGAACATCAGGAACAGTTCAGCCACCAGGAACAGGGTGTACAGACCACAAATCAGCAGCATGGAGAAGATCAGGTCGCCCGCTGTCAGGGACGAGTTCGCTACCGCCGTTGGCAGTACCTCACCAATCGCCCATGGCTGACGGCCGTACTCCGCAACAAACCAGCCGGATTCGATCGCGATCCACGGCAGTGGAATACCGTACAGCGCGGTGCGCAGCAGCCATTTTTTCTCGCCGATGCGGTTACGAATCACGGACCAGAAGGACGCCGCAATGATCAGCAGCATGATGATGCCGCAGCCCACCATGATACGGAATGCGAAGTACAGTGGCGCAACGCGTGGAATCGAGTCTTTGGTAGCCATCTGGATCTGCGCTTCTGTCGCATCAGAAACGTTCGGGGTATAACGCTTCAGCAGCAAACCGTAACCCAGATCTTTCTTCACGTTGTTGAACTGGTCGCGAACGGCCTGGTCGGTAGAACCGGCACGCAGCTGTTCCAGCAGCGAGTAGGCTTTCATACCGTTACGGATACGCTCTTCGTGCTGAACCATCAGCTCTTTCAGACCGGTCACCTGCTTATCAACAGAACGGGTGGCGATGATACCCAGCGCATAAGGGATCTGAATGGCGAAGCGGTTTTCCTGCGCGTCCTGATCCGGAATACCGAACAGCGTAAAGGCAGCAGGCGCTGGTTGGGTTTCCCATTCGGCTTCGATGGCGGCCAGTTTGGTTTTCTGCACGTCACCCATTTCGTAACCGGATTCATCACCCAGAACGATAACAGAGAGGATTGCAGCCATACCGAAGCTTGCCGCGATAGCAAAGGAGCGCTTAGCAAACGCGAAGTCACGACCGCGCAGCATGTAGTAAGAGCTGATGCCCAGTACAAACATCGCGCCGCACACGTAGCCAGAAGCGACGGTGTGAACGAATTTAACCTGCGCAACCGGGTTCAGGACCAGCTCGGCAAAGCTGACCATCTCCATACGCATGGTTTCGAAGTTGAAATCAGACGCGATAGGGTTCTGCATCCAGCCGTTCGCCACCAGAATCCACAGCGCGGACAGGTTCGAACCTAATGCCACCAGCCAGGTCACCGCCATATGCTGGACTTTACCCAGACGGTCCCAGCCGAAGAAGAACAGACCTACAAAGGTGGATTCGAGGAAGAATGCCATCAGACCTTCAATGGCCAGCGGCGCACCGAAGATATCCCCGACATAGTGGGAATAGTAAGACCAGTTAGTCCCGAACTGGAACTCCATGGTCAAACCGGTTGCCACGCCCAGCGCAAAGTTGATACCAAACAACTTGCCCCAGAACTTGGTCATATCTTTATAAATCTGTTTGCCGGAGAGAACGTATACCGTTTCCATAATGGCCAGCAGGAACGCCATACCGAGCGTCAGTGGCACAAACAGGAAGTGGTACATCGCGGTCAAGGCAAACTGTAAGCGCGACAGTTCGACTATATCTAACATCATGACTCCTTGCTCATCGCATGAAGACTCCGAGAGTGAACCCCGTCAGAGAGAGATCCACACGCATGCCCCAATACAAATTATTCGCATCCTTGTCGTCGTTATTACCCTGAAGGAGGATAAAAACGATGACGTGAGGTTACAAATACGTTAATAAAAAACTCAAATTGATCCCGCAAATATAATACGCTGCAAAACCCTTACAATAAACAGGTTTTTATTGAATCACATTTACGTTTTTCGACGGCGATCAATTTATAGCAAAATTACCACTTTTCGGCCATTTTGATCGGGGACAATTTACCGCCTTTTGATGGGTTTTTCCAAGGATTAAACATTGATTTAAATCAAAAACAATCCGTTGTGTTAAATGTGTTTTGATGCGGTGAACATAGTAAAAACCATGTTAAAGATATGTATATAAAATACAATTAAGGTTATCAAGTCGATTGATGAATATAAACAGAATTGATTTTTATTAACTCAGAAGCCCGAATGCCTAATTTATTCAGGACATAAATTTTAGTGCGTTTTTCGTTTTTTTCCATCCGCTCTCTTTAAGGTAAATAAATAACAATTATTTTACTTTTACCCCCCTCTCTAATTAACACCATTTAGTGACTATTGCATGACACCCGGCAGGCAATAAAAAAGGCCGCTTTACAGCGGCCAACCATGTCGAAACGGACATTTTTATACTTCAACGCCCCCCTTTCGGGGAGCAGAGAGGACTTACTTAATGATGGATTTCAGTGCTTCGCCGATATCCGCCAGGCTGCGAACGGTTTTCACGCCTGCGGCTTCCAGCGCTGCGAATTTCTCATCAGCCGTACCCTTACCACCGGCGATGATCGCGCCTGCGTGACCCATACGCTTGCCTTTCGGCGCGGTCACGCCCGCGATGTAACCGACAACTGGCTTGGTCACGTGTTCTTTGATGTAAGCAGCGGCTTCTTCTTCCGCGCTACCACCGATCTCACCGATCATCACGATCGCTTCGGTCTGTGGATCTTCCTGGAACAGCTTCAGGATGTCGATGAAGTTAGAGCCCGGGATCGGGTCACCGCCGATGCCCACGCAGGTGGACTGGCCGAAGCCGTAATCGGTGGTCTGCTTCACAGCTTCATAGGTCAGCGTACCGGAACGGGACACGATGCCCACTTTACCCGGCTTGTGAATGTGGCCCGGCATGATGCCGATTTTGCATTCGCCCGGGGTGATAACGCCAGGGCAGTTCGGGCCGATCATGCGCACGCCTGCTTCATCCAGCTTCACCTTCACGGTCAGCATATCCAGCGTCGGGATGCCTTCAGTGATGGTGATGATCAGCTTGATGCCTGCGTCGATCGCTTCCAGAATGGAGTCTTTGCAGAACGGTGCCGGAACGTAGATCACGGTCGCGGTTGCGCCCGTCGCTTCGACGGCTTCACGCACGGTGTTGAATACCGGCAGGCCCAGATGCGTGGTGCCGCCTTTACCTGGCGTTACGCCGCCAACCATCTGCGTGCCGTAGGCAATCGCCTGTTCGGAGTGGAAAGTCCCCTGGCTACCGGTGAAGCCCTGGCAGATAACCTTGGTATCTTTATTAATTAAAACTGACATTATTTCCCCTCCACTGCGGCAACAACCTGCTGAGCTGCATCCGTCAGACTTTTCGCTGCAATAATATTCAGGCCGCTGTCAGCCAGTTTTTTCGCGCCGAGTTCAGCGTTGTTACCTTCCAGACGCACAACCACCGGAACGTTCACGCCCACTTCTTCTACCGCACCGATGATACCGTCGGCGATCAGGTCGCAACGAACGATGCCGCCGAAGATGTTAACCAGAACGGCCTTCACGTTGTCGTCAGAGAGAATGATTTTGAACGCTTCGGTTACGCGCTCTTTGGTTGCGCCACCGCCTACGTCGAGGAAGTTTGCTGGCTCACCGCCGTGCAGCTTAACGATGTCCATGGTGCCCATTGCCAGGCCCGCACCGTTAACCATGCAGCCGATGTTGCCGTCCAGCGCCACGTAGTTCAGCTCCCACTGTGCAGCCTGCGCTTCACGCGGATCTTCCTGAGACTGATCGCGCATTTCACGCAGATCGGACTGGCGGAACAGCGCGTTGCCGTCAGCGCCCAGCTTGCCGTCGAGGCAGATCAGGTCGCCCTGGGTGGTGATCACCAGCGGGTTGATCTCGATCAGCGCCAGGTCGCGCTCCAGGAAGATGTTCGCCAGACCCATGAAGATCTTGGTGAACTGCTGAACCAGCTTGCCTTCCAGGCCCAGTTTGAACGCCAACTCGCGACCCTGGTAAGGCATTGGACCTGCCAGCGGATCGATTGCCACTTTGTGGATCAGGTGCGGGGTCTCTTCCGCCACTTTTTCGATTTCCACGCCGCCTTCGGTAGACGCCATGAACACCACGCGACGGGAGCTACGGTCAACAACCGCGCCCAGGTACAGTTCTTTCGCGATATCGGTCGCCGCTTCAACCAGGATCTGGTTAACCGGCTGGCCGTTCGCATCTGTCTGGTACGTTACCAGACGCTTGCCGAGCCAATGTTCAGCAAACGCACGAATCTCTTCTTTGCTCTTAACAACCTTCACACCGCCCGCTTTACCACGGCCACCAGCGTGAACCTGACACTTAACTACCCAAGGGCCGGAACCGATTTTAGATGCGGCTTCTTCTGCTTCACGCGGGGTAGTACAGGCATAACCCACCGGAGCCGGTAAGCCATACCGGGCAAACAGCTGTTTGGCCTGATATTCATGTAAGTTCATGTGTTCTATCCATCCTTCAGGTAATCGTTAGGTCGTGCTTTTATTGGCCCGGCAGCCATACGACGCCGGGCAAGACTGCAAAACTAGACGTCCAGCAGCAGACGGGTTGGATCTTCCAGCAGCTCTTTAATCGCGACCAGGAAGCCCACGGACTCGCGGCCGTCGATCAGGCGGTGATCGTAAGAGAGCGCCAGGTACATCATCGGCAGGATCTCAACTTTACCGTCTACCGCCATCGGGCGATCTTTAATGGCATGCATACCCAGGATCGCGCTCTGCGGCGGGTTAATGATCGGGGTAGACATCAGCGAGCCGAATACGCCGCCGTTGGTAATGGTGAAGTTACCGCCGGTCAGGTCGTCTACGGTCAGCTTGCCGTCGCGGCCTTTTACAGCCAGCTCTTTAATGTTTTTCTCGATGTCAGCCATACCCAGGGTATCTACATCACGCAGAACCGGGGTGACCAGGCCGCGTGGAGTAGAAACCGCCATGCTGACGTCGAAATAGTTGTGGTAAACCACGTCATCGCCATCGATAGACGCGTTCACTTCCGGGTAGCGTTTCAGCGCTTCAACTACCGCCTTAACGTAGAAGGACATAAAGCCCAGACGGATACCGTGACGTTTTTCAAACGCGTCACCGTACTGCTTGCGCAGGTCCATGATTGGCTTCATGTTCACTTCGTTGAAGGTGGTCAGCATCGCGGTGGAGTTTTTCGCTTCCAGCAGACGCTCGGCCACGCGCTTGCGCAGGCGAGTCATTGGCACGCGTTTTTCGCTGCGGGCACCCAGAGCAGGCTGTGCTGCTGGTGCTGCCGCAGGGGCTTTCGCTTCTGCCTGAGCTGGCGCTTTCGCCAGGTGTTTGTCGATGTCTTCGCGGGTCAGACGACCGCCCACACCGGTGCCTTTGATGGCTGCCGGGTCAAGGCTGTGTTCAGCCAGCAGGCGACGGATCGCCGGGCTGAGGGCGTCGTTAGACTGTTCTTCCAGAGAAGCCTGCTGGCGCTGAGCCGGCGTAGAGGCTTTCTCTTCAGATTTCGCGCTGGACTCTTTGCCCGCGCTGTTGCCTTCACGCAGGCGACCCAGGATCTGACGAGAGGTTACGGTGGTACCTTCATCTTCCAGCACCGCGTCCAGAACGCCATCCGCCGAAGCCGGTACTTCCAGTACCACTTTGTCAGTTTCGATTTCTACCAGCACTTCATCGCGCTTAACGGCATCGCCTGGTTTTTTGTGCCAGGTAGCGACGGTCGCATCTGCTACGGATTCAGGCAGGTCGGGAACAAGAATATCTACGCTACTCATTTTGTATCCTTTAATTAATCGACGTTCAGCGCGTCATTGACCAGATCTTGTTGCTGCTTCTGGTGAACGGACATATACCCTACCGCCGGAGAGGCGGAGGCCGGGCGACCTGCATAACGCAGGGCTGACCCAAATGGAATCACTTCACGGAAATGATGCTGGCTGCAGTACCATGCGCCCTGGTTGAGCGGCTCTTCCTGGCACCAGACAAAATCATGTACGTGAGCATATTGTTTCAGCACTTCCTGCATCGCCTGATGCGGGAACGGATAAAGCTGTTCGATACGCACGATGGCGACATCTTTCTGATCGTTCTTGCGGCGCTGTTCCAGCAGGTCGTAATAAACCTTACCAGAACACATCACCACGCGCTTCACGCCCTGCGGATCCAGCTCGTCAATTTCACCGATGGCTGGCAGGAAGGTTCCGTTCGCCAGTTCTTCCAGGCTCGACACCGCCAGCGGGTGACGCAGCAGGGATTTCGGCGACATCACCACCAGCGGACGGCGCATACCGCGCAGCGCCTGACGACGCAGCATGTGGTAGACCTGAGCCGGGGTGGACGGCACGCAGACCTGCATGTTCTGCTCGGCGCAGAGCTGCAGATAACGTTCCAGACGCGCGGAGGAGTGCTCCGGACCCTGACCTTCATAACCGTGCGGCAGCAGCATCACCAGGCCACACATGCGGCCCCACTTCTGCTCGCCGGAGGAGATGAACTGGTCGATAACCACCTGCGCGCCGTTGGCGAAGTCACCGAACTGCGCTTCCCAGATGGTCAGGGTGCGTGGTTCAGCGGTGGCATAACCGTATTCGAAGGCCAGAACCGCTTCTTCAGACAGCACGGAGTCCCAGACCTTGAACTGGCCCTGACCGTTGTGCACGTGCTGCAGCGGGGTATAGGTTGAACCGTTGGACTGGTTGTGAACAACCGCGTGACGGTGGAAGAAGGTCCCACGGCCCGCATCTTCACCGGACAGACGAACAGGAATGCCTTCGTCAACCAGCGTTGCGTAAGCCAGCGTTTCAGCGCCGCCCCAGTCGAACAGCTTCTCGCCTGCCGCCATGGACTGACGGTCAGCGTAGATTTTCGCCACGCGAGACTGCATCTCGATAGCGTCCGGTACGGTGCTGATGCGTTTAGCCAGCTCCTGCAGGCGCTTCATCTCAACCTTGTTCGGGTAGCTCTCATCCCACTCGTGGTTGAGGTACGGCGACCAGGTAAAGGAGTGCATGTTCATCGGGCGCAGCTCTTTGACCACGCATTCACCCGCATCCAGCGCGTCGCGGTAGAGGTTGACCATTTCGGTCGCATCTTCCAGCGTCGTCACTTTGTCGCTCTCCAGCTTGTCAGCATAGATTTTGCGCGGGGTCGGGTGTTTTTTGATTTTCTGATACATCAACGGCTGGGTTGCACTTGGCTCGTCCGCTTCGTTGTGGCCGTGACGGCGGTAGCAGAAGAGGTCAATGAACACATCGCGTTTAAAGGTATTACGGAAGTCCAGCGCCAGACGGGTAACGAAAGCAACGGCTTCCGGGTCATCCGCGTTAACGTGGAAGATTGGTGCCTGCACCATCTTACCGATGTCGGTGCAGTATGGGGTAGAACGCGCGTCAAGCGGGTTAGAGGTGGTAAAGCCCACCTGGTTGTTGATCACGATGCGAACGGTACCGCCCACTTCATAACCACGCGCTTTCGACATGTTCAGGGTTTCCTGAACCACGCCCTGCCCTGTTACCGCCGCATCGCCGTGGATGGTAATTGGCAGAACTTTATTGCTGCTCGGCTCGTCCAGACGATCCAGACGCGCACGCACGGAACCGATAACCACCGGGCTAACGATTTCCAGGTGTGACGGGTTAAACGCCAGCGCCAGGTGAACCAGACCGCCTTCGGTTTCGATATCCGACGAGAAGCCCATGTGGTACTTCACGTCGCCGGTGCCAAGGTGTTCTTTATGTTTGCCCGCGAATTCGTCGAACAGGTCCTGCGGTTTTTTACCCAGCACGTTGACCAGCACGTTCAGACGACCACGGTGCGCCATGCCCAGTACCACTTCACGGGTGCCGCTCTTGCCTGCGTGACGAATCAGCTCTTTGAGCATCGGCACCAGCGCGTCGCCGCCTTCCAGCGAGAAGCGTTTTGCGCCCGGGAATTTCGCGCCCAGATAGCGCTCAAGCCCTTCCGCTGCGGTCAGTTCGTTCAGGAAGCGTTTTTTCTCGTCAGCCGAGAAGGTCGCGTGGCCCGCTACGGATTCGATGCGCTGCTGGATCCAGCGTTTCTCTTCGGTAGAGGTAATGTGCATGTATTCCGCGCCGATGGAGCCGCAGTAGGTTTGCTTGAGCGCGTCAATCAGATCGCCCAGCTTCATCGTGTCTTTGCCGATGGCAAAGGAACCTACGTTAAAGCTTTCCTGGAAATCGGCCTCGGTCAGATCGTGATACGCCGGATCGAGATCGGCCACACGGTCTTGCTGCCACAGTCCCAGCGGATCGAGATTCGCATGCTGGTGACCACGGAAGCGATAAGCGTTGATAAGCTGCAGGACTTTAACCTGCTTCGCATTAGTGTCAGGGTCGGAAATCGCAGAAGAGTAACGTGAGGCATCCTTCGCCAGACGACGGAAATAATCACGTGTTTTGGAATGGAATTGATCCGGTTTGACCCCTGTGCCAGGCAACTGCTGGAACATGGAACGCCAGTTTGCGTCCACTGAGTCAGGATCGGTTAAGAAGTCTTCATAGAGCTGTTCAATCCAGCTCTGGTTTGCACCAGAAAGGAAAGAAGAGTCCAGCCAGGCTTTCATTGCGCCGTTCTGCATCGTGATCCCTTAAGCATTTTTATGCTTACTTTCGCCGTAGAAACTACCACGCACACCACGTGTACGTGCCGGGGTTCACCTGCGAGCTCTTTGTGGCCCGCGAAGGAACCTTTAGAAACTGTCTAAGGGTCTTTACCCTCACCCCTACCCTCTCCCTAAGGGAGAGGGGGAATGCCGTCGGCAGTTTTTAAAGATTTCCTGCAATCTGTCCCCTCTCCCTTAGGGAGAGGGTTAGGGTGAGGGGAACAGCGCTCCCCTCTCGCTACTTACGCACTGCGCTGCAGCAGCATCGACTTAATATGGCCGATGGCGCGCGTCGGGTTCAGCCCCTTCGGACACACACTGACGCAGTTCATGATGCTATGGCAGCGGAATACGCTGAAAGCGTCACTCAGCCCTTCCAGACGGCTGTCGGTTTCGGTGTCGCGGCTATCGATCAGGAAGCGATAGGCAGCCAGCAGACCGGCCGGGCCGATAAACTTGTCCGGGTTCCACCAGAACGACGGGCAGGACGTTGAACAGCATGCGCAGAGAATACACTCGTACAACCCATCGAGTTTTTCACGCTGCTCAGGAGACTGTAAGTGCTCGCGAGCGGGTGGATTTTGCCCATTATTCAATAAGTAAGGCTTAATCTTCTCATATTGTGCATAGAATTGCCCCATGTCTACCACCAAATCACGCACGACCGGCAGGCCTGGCAGAGGACGGATAACAATTTTCTGACCAGGACGCTGCAGCGCTGAAATTGGCGTGATGCAGGCCAGGCCATTTTTGCCGTTCATGTTCACACCGTCAGAGCCACAAACCCCTTCACGGCAGGAGCGGCGGAACGACAGCGTAGGATCTTTTTCTTTCAGCTGGATTAAGGCATCCAGCAGCATCATGTCGCGACCTTCTTCCGCTTCCAGGGTGTAGTCCTGCATACGCGGAGCATCATCAACATCCGGGTTATAACGATAAACTGAGAATTCGAGTTTCATTATCCTGTCTCCGCATTAGTAAGTACGAATCTTCGGCGGGAACGCCGGACGCAGTTTCGGTTCCATGTTGACGCTACGACGCGTCATGGATTCCGACTCTGGCAGATACAGGGAATGGCACAGCCAGTTTTCGTCATCACGATCCGGGAAGTCGAAGCGGCTATGCGCGCCACGGCTTTCGGTACGGAAGTTTGCCGACATCGCCGTCGCGAACGCGGTTTCCATCAGGTTATCCAGCTCCAGGCACTCAACGCGCTGGGTGTTGAATTCGCTGGAGGTGTCGTCCAGACGGGCATTTTTCAGACGCTCGCGGATCGCTTTGAGCTGCTCAAGACCTTTGGCCATCGCGTCGCCTTCGCGGAATACCGAGAAGTTGTGCTGCATGCATTCCTGCAGCGCTTTACGGATTTCCACCGGATCTTCGCCGTTACGGTTACCGTTCCAGCGGTTGAGACGCTCAAGAGAGGCATCAATTTCGTCGTCGGTCGCGTCACGCAGCGCGCCCTGCTCGGCAATGGATTCCTGCAGATGCAGTCCGACTGCACGACCAAACACCACCAGATCCAGCAGGGAGTTGCCGCCCAGACGGTTTGCACCGTGTACGGATACGCAGGCAATTTCGCCTACCGCGAACAGGCCAGGAATGACCACGTCTTCGCCCTGCTCGTTTACGGTCAGCGCCTGACCGGTCACTTTGGTAGGAATACCGCCCATCATGTAGTGGCAGGTTGGGATAACCGGAATCGGCTCTTTCACCGGGTCGACGTGTGCGAAGGTGCGGGACAGCTCCAGGATGCCCGGCAGACGGGACTCCAGAACTTCTTTACCCAGGTGGTCGAGCTTCAGCTTCGCGTGTGGACCCCATGGGCCGTCACAGCCGCGGCCTTCACGGATTTCGATCATGATGGAACGCGCCACCACGTCACGACCCGCCAGGTCTTTCGCATTCGGGGCATAACGCTCCATGAAGCGCTCGCCGTGTTTGTTCAGCAGGTAACCACCTTCACCGCGGCAGCCTTCTGTTACCAGAACGCCCGCACCGGCGATACCGGTTGGGTGGAACTGCCACATCTCCATATCCTGCACCGGCACGCCCGCGCGGATAGCCATACCGACACCGTCACCGGTGTTGATGTGGGCGTTGGTGGTGGACTGATAGATACGGCCTGCGCCGCCGGTAGCCAGCACGGTAGCGCGGGCTTTGAAGTAAACCACTTCACCGGTTTCGATGCACAGCGCGGTACAGCCGACGATTGCGCCATCGGCGTTTTTCACCAGATCCAGCGCGTACCACTCGGAGAAGATGGTGGTATGGTTTTTCAGGTTCTGCTGATACAGGGTGTGCAGCAGTGCGTGACCGGTACGGTCAGCCGCCGCCGCGGTACGTGCCGCCTGCTCGCCGCCGAAGTTTTTCGACTGGCCGCCAAACGGACGCTGATAGATGGTGCCATTTTCCAGACGGGAGAACGGCAGACCCATGTGGTCCAGCTCCAGAATCGCTTCCGGGCCGGTTTTACACATATATTCGATGGCATCCTGGTCGCCGATGTAGTCGGAACCTTTTACCGTGTCGTACATGTGCCATTCCCAGTTATCTTCATGGGAGTTACCCAGCGCAACGGTGATACCGCCCTGCGCAGACACAGTGTGGGAACGGGTCGGGAAAACTTTAGAGAGCAGCGCACAGGTCTGGCCGCTCTGGGAAATTTGCAGTGCGGCACGCATACCTGCGCCACCGGCACCAATTACAACAGCATCAAATTCTCTGACTGGCAGTTTCATTACACACCCCACACCACAACGAATCCATAAATAACGTAAACCACCAGTGCAACAACAATGGCCAGCTGCAGTGGGAGGCGAATCGCCAGCGGTTTAACGTAATCGGTCAACACCTGCCACATTCCAATCCACGCATGAATAAGGATGGAGAACAGAGCCAGCAGGGTGAACACTTTGGTGAAGGCGGATCCGAAGAACCCACTCCAGATTTCCCACGTCAGCGTGCCGCTGGTCGCGAAGAAACCGATCATATAGATGATGTAAAGAGTGAGAACGATGGCGGTAGCACGGACCAGAATGAAGTCATGTACGCCGTTGCGTCCTAATGCGGAGGCGTTGCTTACCATACGAGAACTCCTGCGAGAAGTGAAAGCACGACAGTAATCACAAATGAAATGTTAGCGGAGCGTTTCCCGGCTTCGAAAGTCTCTTCCAGGTAGCCAAAGTCCATCAGCATATGGCGAACACCCACGACGACGTGGTACGCCAGCGCGGTCAGAATGCCCCACATGATAAATTTCACGAAGAAGCTGTTCATGATGGCGGAGGCCTGGAGGAATCCTTCAGGGGAAGAGAGGCTGGTGCCCAGTAACCACAGCAAAATACCGACCGCCACAAACGTAATCACACCAGAAACACGGTGCAGAATGGACGCTATTGCTGTTACAGGGAACCGGATCGTTTTGAGATCCAGATTGACAGGTCTTTGTTTTTTCACATTTCTTATCATGAATAACGCCCACATGCTGTTCTTATTGTTTCCTTCCTCCGGACTGCGATGCGGGTCAAGCAGCGTTCCTTTTCTATAACTGCGCGTCATGCAAAACACTGCTTCCAGATGCTTAAACGACACGTTACAACGCTGGGTGGCTCGGGATTGCAGGGTGTTCCGGAGACCTGGCGGCAGTATAGGCCGTTCACAAAATCATTACAATTAACCTACATACAGTTTGTCGGGTTTTCTCTGGAACAGTGATCAGGGTCACGATAACAACATCTTTTTAATTTTTAATCATCTGATTTGACAAATGTTAAACAATATTGTTACAAACGTCATCAGAAAAGGCATATAATGCGCAAAAGTTATGAGGTCTCTCTTTCACCTGACAAATAGTTATGTAACAGTGTGATGGTATTGACCGAAGTTATCAGGACAGTTATTAGTGATATACAGGTTTGAATAATTCGGACTGCAAAAACGCTGATTTGCTGTTGTTTCACTGATATTTCATTCGTTTACCTGCAAGGCGCCATAGCTCTGTACCCTGGTTTGTCCTCGTGAGCTGAGCGGTAAGCCAAATAACAATCTGGTAACGGTGATTAACAGCTGAAAGCAAATCCGGTAAAGCGCAGTCTTAAGCATAAGGCGCTAAGGAGACCGTAAATGGCTGATACAAAGGCAACGCTCACCCTAAATGGTGACACTGCTATTGAACTGGATGTGCTAAAAGGCACGCTCGGTCAGGATGTTATTGATATCCGTACGCTGGGCTCTAAAGGTGTATTCACCTTTGACCCTGGATTTACCTCTACCGCATCTTGCGAATCCAAAATCACCTACATTGACGGTGACGAAGGTATCCTGCTCCATCGCGGCTTCCCCATCGATCAGTTAGCCACCGAATCCAACTATCTGGAAGTGTGCTACATCCTGCTGAACGGCGAAAAACCGACGCAGGCACAGTACGATGAATTCAAAACCACCGTGACCCGTCACACCATGATCCATGAGCAGATTACCCGTCTGTTCCATGCGTTCCGTCGTGACTCTCACCCGATGGCGGTGATGTGCGGTATCACTGGTGCGCTGGCGGCGTTCTACCACGACTCCCTTGACGTGAATAACCCGCGTCACCGCGATATCGCGGCGTTCCGCCTGCTGTCCAAAATGCCTACCATGGCGGCGATGTGCTACAAATACTCCATCGGCCAGCCGTTTGTGTATCCGCGCAACGACCTCTCCTACGCGGGTAACTTCCTGCGCATGATGTTCTCCACGCCGTGCGAAGAGTACGAAGTGAACCCGGTGCTGGAACGCGCGATGGACCGTATTCTGATCCTGCACGCTGACCACGAACAAAACGCCTCTACTTCTACCGTCCGTACCGCGGGCTCTTCAGGGGCGAACCCGTTCGCCTGTATCGCTGCGGGCATCGCCTCCCTGTGGGGACCGGCGCACGGTGGCGCGAACGAAGCGGCACTGAAGATGCTGGAAGAGATCAGCACCGTTGAGCACATTCCTGAGTTCGTGCGTCGTGCGAAAGACAAGAATGACTCCTTCCGCCTGATGGGCTTCGGTCACCGTGTTTACAAAAACTATGACCCGCGCGCCACCGTCATGCGTGAGACCTGCCACGAAGTGCTGAAAGAGCTGGGTACCAAAGATGACCTGCTGGAAGTGGCGATGGAGCTGGAACACATCGCGCTGAACGACCCGTACTTCATCGAGAAGAAACTCTACCCGAACGTCGATTTCTACTCTGGCATTATTCTGAAAGCGATGGGCATTCCGTCTTCCATGTTCACCGTGATCTTCGCCATGGCCCGTACCGTAGGCTGGATTGCGCACTGGAACGAAATGCACAGCGAAGGCATGAAAATCGCCCGTCCTCGTCAGCTGTATACCGGCTACGAGCAGCGTGATTTTAAGTCTGATATTAAGCGCTAACAGAAGTTGTGTGCGGCCTGATGCCCTCACCCCGGCCCTCTCCCACAGGGAGAGGGTGAAAACCTTAGAAACGGTAACCCATGGGTTACCGTTTTACTTTTATTGCTGGCAAAAATGTAGGCCGGGTAAGGCGGAGCCGCCGCCCGGCTTTTTTATTTTTGACAGTGTGGACACCAGTAAAAAGGTCTGGAAGAGAGCATAATCCTGTCGATAATCCCGCCGCATCGCTCGCACTTTTTCCCCGCCCGATGAAACACCTTGAACCGGAACAGCGCCCCATGATGCGTGTTCTCATCCACCACGCCGCGCGTGTTGTACGACAGCCGCGGAATATCCAGCAGCGCGTGGGATAACGCCTCCAGCTGTTCATCGCTCAGCTGAGACGCTTTATGCTGCGGCGCCAGCCCGACTTCCCAGAGGATCTCTACCCGCAGGTAGTTACCCAGCCCGGCCAGAAAGGCCTGGTCGAGGAACAGACCGGAAAACTGTCGGTTCCGGAATTTAGGTGATAACAGCCGGGCCTTCACGTCGCTTGCCGTCAGGCGCATGTCCAGCACGTCCGGCCCGACCCGCTGCAGAAACGGGTGCGTCAGCAGCTGCTCCGGCGTTAACATTTCGATATCCGACGCGCTATAGAGCAGGATCGCTTTATCCGCCGTTTGCAGCCTGACGCGCAGCACGCGGGTGGTTTGCGGCAGCTCGTCCGCCTCCACCACGCGCCAGACGCCGTAAAGCTGGTTATGGCTATATAACGTCAGGTTATGGGAAAAGTGCGTGAGCAAGGCCTTGCCGCGCGTTTCAATATGGGTCACCGTCTGGCCCACCAGCTGTGATTCAAACGGTTTCAGTTGAGGAAAAGCAAACCAGACATCCGTCAGGGGTTTGCCCTTTATCGCCGCCTCCAGGCTATCCGCCGCGCGGCGGATCTCCGGACCTTCAGGCATTTTTGTGTCCTTATCGTCATTATTCGGCGCTGACGAGGATGCCCTCTTCAGAGAACGCTGCCCGCAAGCGGCGCGCGAACTGGAGCGCATGCTCGCCATCGCCGTGTAAACATACCGTATCGGCCTGAACGTTTGCCGGTGTTCCATCCACGGCGGTCACCCGCCCGGCGCGCACCATCTCCAGCGTCTGCGCCAACGATTTGCCTTCATCGGTAATCAGCGCCCCGGCCTGCGTCCGCGGAACCAGGCTGCCGTCCGGCAGGTATCCACGATCGGCAAACACTTCCTGACGCGTGGTCAGCCCCAGCCGTTGTCCGGCGCGAATCAGCTCGCTTCCCGCAAGGCCTACCAGAATCAGCTGCGGATTACAGTCCCACACCGCGCGGGCAATGGCGTCCGCCAGATCCGCATCTTTCGCCGCCTGGTTGTAAAGCATGCCGTGCGGCTTCACGTGGCGCATCACGCCGTTCTGGGCGCGCACCATCGCCTCCAGCGCGCCGATCTGGTAGAGCACCTGCGCGTAGACCGTATCCGGCGGCAGATCCATCGCCGTACGGCCAAAGTTTTCCCGATCGGGAAAGCTGGGGTGAGCCCCAATCGCGACGCCGTTTTTAATGGCATTACGCACGCTCTCCAGCATGGTTTGCGCATCCCCCGCGTGAAAGCCGCAGGCGATATTGACCGAGGTAACCAGGGTCATCAGTTCCGCATCAGCGCTGCTTCCCTCCCCCAGATCGGCGTTCAAATCAATCTTTACCATCAAGCCTCCACGCCAGCTGTTCGAGATAACGCTGCTGATCCTGCCGCGCTTTCAGCGCCTCCTCCAGCGAACACTGCACGAAGTGAATCGGCTGACCGAGGGGAATTTGCGCCAGATGGTAGCGATCCGCTTCAATGATGCAGGCAATGCGCGGGTAACCGCCGGTAGTTTGCGCGTCGTTCATTAACACGATGGGCTGACCGTTCCCCGGCACCTGAATAACCCCCGGCAATAAACCGTGGGAGAGCAGTTCCCGCTCCGTCGTGCGGGTCAGCGGCTGACCCTGCAGGCGGTAGCCCATGCGGTTACTCTGCGGGCTGATCTTCCACGGCGCGCGCCAGAAGGACTCTTTAGAAGCCTCGTCAAACTCATGATATTCCGGCCCCGGTAAGGCACGGATCTGGTTTCCCCACAGCAGCTGTTTTACGCCCTGCGTGGTCGAGAAATGGCGCGCGGAGTCTTTGATTGCCAGCCGATCGCCGTCGCGCAACAAACGTCCTTCGTGACCGCCGATCCCGGCTTTTTGATCGGTACTGGATGAACCCAATACCTCCGGCACGTCGATGCCGCCAGCCACCGCGAGATAGCTACGCACGCCGTGCAGCGGACGTTTTAGCGTCAGGCGCTGCCCGGCTTTCGCCCGCAGCCGCCAGCCGGTCCACACCGCTTTGCCATCCAGCGTCGCATCACACCCTGCGCCGGTTAAGGCAAACCAGGTCTCCTGACCAAACTCAATCACACACTGACCCAGCGTAATTTCTAGCGCCGCCGTGCTGCCTGGGTTGCCCACAAGCAGGTTGGCAATCTCCAGCGAAGGACGGTCAAGCGCACCGCAGTAGCTCACGCCCGACTGGCGCAGACCAAAGCGCCCGGCATCCTGTACGGAGGTGTAAAGCCCGGCGCGAATAAGCGTTAACATACCCCCTCCTTCTGCGGGATAAAGCGAAGGGTATCGCCGGGACGCAGGAGTATTGGCGTCTCCAGCCCGGGTTCAAATAACGGTGTAGCGGTATGCCCAATAAGCTGCCAGCCGCCGGGCGATGTCAGCGGATAAATGCCGGTCTGCTCGCCGCCGATAGCCACCGTTCCCGCCGGCACGCTCAGGCGCGGCTCGGCACGGCGTGGCGTATGCAGCCGGGGAGATAATCCGCCCAGATACGGGAACCCGGGCTGAAACCCCAGGAACCAGACCACGTAGTCAACCGAGCTGTGCAGCTCAACAACCTGCTTTTCTGTTAATCCGCAGTGATCTGCCACCACGCCAAGATCCGGCCCACCCGTACCGCCATAAACGACCGGGATCTCAATGGCGCGCGATTCCGGCTCCAGCGCCTCGCTCTCTTCCCACCAGCGCTGCAAACGCTCAATGGCATCCAGCGCCAGGGTATGCGGGCTACGCAGCACCACGGTGATGTTATTCATCCCCGGAATGGCTTCAACCACCTCCGGTAGTTCGGCCAGACGCTGGGTCAGCCGCCAGATACGCTTTTGCGTGGCAAGCGTCACCGGTGGTTCAAGCTCCAGAACCACGGCGGTTTCACCCAGAAGATAACAACGCGCTCGCTGCACTTAACTACCTCTCGTCAGGCTGGGTTAGGGATATCAATAAAGGTCACATCCAGATCGGTATTTTCCGTCAGCCACTCGCTGAGGGCACGAATGCCGCCGCGCTCGGTGGCGTGATGGCCAGCCGCGTAAAAATGCAGCCCCTGTTCACGCGCCGAATGAATGGTCTGCTCGGAAACTTCGCCGGTGATAAAAGCATCGACGCCGAAACGCGCGGCGCTGTCGATAAAGCCCTGACCGCCGCCGGTACACCATGCGACACGCTTCACCGTATCCGGACCGGTATCACCGCTCCACAGCGGACGACGGCCCAGGCGCGCTTCAATCCACGATGCCAGCTCCAGTCCAGGTACCGGCATCGCCAGCTCGCCCCACGGCACCAGCGGCTCAATTTCCCCCATCACGGTAATTCCCAGTAGCTGCGCCAGCTGGACGTTGTTGCCGAGCTCCGGGTGCGCATCCAGCGGCAGGTGGTAACCGTACAGGTTGATGTCATTAGCCAGCAGCGTTTTCAGGCGATTGCGCTTCATCCCGCGAATAATCGGCGATTCGTTTTTCCAGAAGTAACCGTGATGAACAATCACCGCGTCGGCGTTCTGACGAACGGCCTCGTCCAGCAGCGCCTGGCTTGCCGTCACGCCGGTGATAATTTTTTGCACCGTCTCACGGCCTTCAACCTGGAGCCCGTTCGGGCCGTAATCGCTGAAGGAGGTACTGTTCAGTTTTTCGTTAATCAGGCTTTCCAGTTCGCTGTTTTTCATCATCACTCTCTTATGCTTTGCGGGCAGCTTCGTACGCCGCCAGCGTGGCGACACGCGCCTGTTTATGGTCGACAATCGGACGAGGGTAATCCAGCTTTACACGCTGTTTATCCGCCCATGCCCACGGTTCGTGGATCGCTTTAGCAGGTATAGCGTTAAGTTCAGGAACCCAGCGGCGGATAAACTCGCCGTCCGCATCAAATTTTTGCCCCTGCGTGGTCGGATTGAAAATCCGGAAATAGGGCGCGGCATCGGTGCCGGTAGAGGCTGCCCACTGCCAGCCGCCGTTATTCGCCGCGAGATCGCCATCGATCAGCTGAGAGATAAAATAGCGCTCTCCGATACGCCAGTCGATAAGCAGATCCTTCACCAGAAAGCTGGCGGTAATCATCCGCAGGCGGTTATGCATCCACCCCGTCTCATTAAGCTGACGCATGGCGGCATCGACTATCGGGTAACCCGTCAGCCCTGCTTGCCAGGCTTTCAGCTGCTTATCATTCGATTGCCACTTTACGTTATCGGTCCAGCCAATGAAGGGCCGATGTTTACATAAATCAGGGTGATACGTCATCAGATGGCGGTAGAACTCGCGCCAGATGAGTTCATTCAGCCAGACGGACCCTGCGCCGCCCTCCAACGCCTGCGGCTGCTCCGCCAGCAGACGATGCAAACACTGGCGCGGTGAGATCGCGCCCAGCGCCAGACAGGCCGACAGGCGGCTGGTGCCCTCGATGGCGGGAAAATCCCGACGCGCGTCGTAATATCCCGCGTCCTGCTTGCAGAACTGGCGCAGTTGGGCGATGGCCGCTTTCTCATCGGCGGGGAACAGCGTTTCATCAAACGGCTGCTGAGGGTAATCAAACGTCAGCTCAGGCAGATCCTTTATGGCTTCGCCTCGTACGGCAGGCGCGGCAACGCACTCCGGCAGCGCCTCTTTCAGACGTTTGATAAAGGCATTTTTGAACGGCGTAAAAACTTTATACATCTCGTGGTTGCCGGTCATCACGCTGCCCGGTGCCAGCATCACGCTGTCATCAAACCCTTCACAGACCACCCCTTCCAGCATCTTCTCCAGCTGACGGTCGCGCTGCTGTTCGTTGAATTCGTACTGATAGTTGTAAAAAAGATGCGTGACGTTGTGCTGCTTACATATCTCCTGCACCGTCTGAAGCTGTGCGGCAAAATCACTCACCTCTTTATAGAGAAGCGGTATGCCTTTTCCAGCGAGCGAGTGCTGCAGATCGTTCAGATATGCCCGGAGCAAGGCCGCCTGCCGGGGGGCCATATCGTGCTGCCGCCACTGCTCGGGCGTGGCCATAAACAGGGCCAGTACGTTAGCGTCTTTGGCGCGGCAGGCTGCCGCAAGGGCGATGTTGTCATGTACGCGCAGGTCCGCGCGAAACCAAACCAGATGGGTGGGCATAAAACTCCAGGCAATTATCCATTATGTCCGTAAGGGCATGCCGTAAAAGGAAAAAGCATGCATTGAACTACTTTGCCATGAAGTGTAGACGGGATGAAATAAAAAAGGCCGCCCGAGGCGGCCTTAGCGCTACTTGTCCTGCGCTATCGTGGTTAACGCGACAAACCCATTAGGTTCATCGCTCTTTACAACGAGTACGCTGGCGACAATGAACGCGATGCAAAAATAGCGTTTCATTATGCGGTCCCTGCTGCTAACCGCTCCACCGTTCACCACCGGTGATAAGTCGGTGGACACAAGCCCGGGTAGGCGGGCTGCTTTACGGCTGTAAATACACCTTTCCCAGGACCGATGCCCATTTGCGAGATGGCGGAAAGGGACGCAGCATCATAATTAACATCCGCTGCGAAGGTAAGATACTCAAATAAAATTAGGAATTTATAAAGGCTTCGAGGGATTGCCATCTGCTTACAGGAGGGTATGATAAAAATCCCGGGTAGGGGCTGCAAGACCACCCAACGGACCGCGAATCCCGAGGGACAAAAAAACCGCCAACAGTAATGTGGCGGTTTTTTTATTGCTATGTGTAGTCTTAGTATCAGTAGAAATCGCAGGTCGCTTTCTCGGCCTGATCCATCCACACCGGCTTCTCGCTGGTTTTCGCCCAGACGCGGTGCAGATAGCTGTAAAAACGTGCGCGATCTTTCCAGAACAGCATCACCGGCAGAGCCAGCACGCCAGCCACTACGGCGAAAGCGCGGCGCAAGAACACGATATGAGCCGGATACTCTTTATAAAGATCCATATTTTCTCCCCTATAGTTGGCCGGAAACGTCATCCGGAAAATTCAAAATCTGTGACCTGGCTAAAATAATATCGCTTTGTTTGTAATTTTACTACTCATCCGACCACTTATTTTTGCCCATTTAGTGAATATTTACATTCACGCCGTAATTAAGTTACAAAAAAGTTAACAGTTTACTTATCAATAGTTAAATTGTGGGCTTTGCCATTTTTATACTTTTTTTACACCCACCCTCCCCATTTTTGCGAAATCTTTGCGCCGGAAATCCTACCGTTAGTACAACAACGAAAGTCACCTGGAGGTGGATTGTGAGTGCAGGTCTTATTGCCGGCATCGTGCTGGTGTTCCTGTTATTGGGTTATCTGGTCTATGCCCTGATTAATGCGGAGGCCTTCTGATGGCTGCTCAGGCGTTTCTGCTTATTGCCAGCTTCTTAGTGGTACTGTTCATTCTGGCAAGGCCACTGGGATCGGGACTGGCACGATTGATCAACAACGTCCCTTTGCCCGGCACGGGAAGCGTTGAAAAAGGGATCTGGCGCGTGCTGGGAATAGACGATCGGGAGATGAACTGGCGTCAGTATCTGATCGCCATTCTGCTGCTGAATATCGTTGGGCTCATTGCGCTTTTTGCCATGCTGATGTTGCAGGGCATCCTGCCGCTGAATCCGCAACAGTTACCGGGCCTGTCCTGGCATCTTGCGCTAAACACGGCGGTGAGCTTTGTCACTAACACCAACTGGCAGTCCTACGCCGGTGAAACCACGCTGAGCTATTTCAGCCAGATGGTCGGGTTAACCGTGCAAAACTTCCTCTCTGCCGCCAGCGGTATCGCCGTGATCTTCGCGCTGACGCGTGCGTTTGCGCGTCAGAAAATCAGTACCCTGGGTAACGCGTGGGTGGATCTGACCCGCATTACGCTGTGGATCCTGCTGCCAATTGCGCTGCTGATCGCGCTGTTCTTTATCCAGCAGGGCACCCTGCAAAACCTGATGCCTTACGCGCCCTATACCTCGCTGGAAGGTGCAAAACAGCTCCTGCCGATGGGGCCAGTAGCGTCACAGGAAGCCATCAAAATGCTCGGGACGAACGGAGGTGGCTTCTTCAACGCCAACTCGTCGCATCCGTTTGAAAACCCTACCGCACTAACCAATTTTGTGCAGATGCTGGCGATTTTCCTGATCCCCGCCGCGCTCTGCTTCGCCTTTGGTGACGTGGTTAACGATCGACGTCAGGGCCGCACCCTGCTCTGGACGATGTCGCTGATCTTTGTGGTCTGCGTGGCGCTGGTGATGTGGGCTGAATGGAACGGCAACAGCCATTTCATGCAGCTAGGGGCCAACAGCAATATCAACATGGAAGGTAAAGAGAGCCGCTTTGGCATTCTCGCCAGCAGCCTGTATGCGGTAGTCACCACGGCGGCCTCGTGCGGGGCAGTTAACGCCATGCATGATTCTTTTACGGCGCTGGGTGGCATGATCCCGATGTGGCTGATGCAGATTGGCGAAGTCGTCTTTGGCGGCGTGGGCTCGGGTCTTTACGGCATGCTGCTGTTCGTGCTGCTGGCGGTGTTTATTGCCGGTTTGATGATTGGCCGCACTCCGGAATACCTCGGTAAAAAAATCGACGTTCGCGAGATGAAATTAACCGCGCTGGCGATTCTGGTCACCCCTGCGCTTGTGCTGCTCGGCACCGCGCTGGCGCTGATGACCGAGGCCGGACGCAGCGGCATCTTTAACCCCGGCATTCACGGTTTTAGCGAAGTGCTGTATGCCGTCTCCTCTGCCGCCAACAACAACGGCAGCGCCTTTGCGGGCTTAAGCGCCAACTCACCGTTCTGGAACTGCCTGCTGGCGTTCTGCATGTTTGTGGGTCGCTTTGGGATCATTGTGCCGGTGTTGGCGATTGCCGGATCGCTGGTGAATAAAAAAATCCAACCGACCACCACCGGGACATTACCGACCCACGGCGCGCTGTTTATCGGCCTGCTGACGGGTACCGTGTTACTGGTCGGCGCCCTGACCTTTATCCCCGCCCTCGCGTTAGGCCCGGTCGCGGAATACCTCTCTTTACGCTGATTTTGCGGAGAAATTGTCATGAGTCGTAAACAACTGGCCCTGTTCGAACCGTCATTAGTTCGCCAGGCGCTCATGGATGCGGTGAAAAAGCTGAGCCCGCGCGTGCAGTGGCACAACCCGGTGATGTTTATTGTCTGGGCGGGAAGCGTCCTGACCACCGCCCTGGCGATTGCCATGGGAACGGGCCACATGCCGGGAAATGCGATGTTTACCGGCGCCATCAGCCTGTGGCTGTGGTTTACCGTGCTGTTCGCCAACTTTGCGGAAGCGCTGGCGGAAGGCCGGAGTAAAGCCCAGGCCAACAGCCTGAAAGGGGTGAAGAAAACCGCCTTCGCGCGCAAGCTGCGTGAACCGAAATACGGCGCGCAGATGGACCACGTTCCGGCGGATGAACTGCGCAAAGGCGATGTGGTGCTGGTGGAAGCCGGTGACATTATCCCTTGCGACGGTGAAGTCATCGAAGGGGGCGCCTCGGTGGATGAAAGCGCCATTACCGGGGAGTCCGCGCCGGTTATCCGTGAGTCCGGCGGCGATTTCGCCTCCGTGACGGGCGGGACGCGCATTCTCTCCGACTGGCTGGTGATCCAGTGTAGCGTTAACCCGGGGGAAACCTTCCTCGACCGGATGATCGCCATGGTGGAAGGCGCCCAGCGCCGTAAAACACCGAACGAGATCGCCCTGACCATCCTGCTGGTGGCCCTGACCATCGTCTTCCTGCTGGCAACCGCGACCCTGTGGCCGTTCTCCGCCTATGGCGGCACCGCGGTCACCATCACGGTGCTGGTGGCGCTGCTGGTCTGCCTGATCCCCACCACCATTGGTGGCCTGCTGTCAGCCATCGGCGTAGCCGGCATGAGCCGTATGCTCGGTGCCAACGTCATTGCCACCAGCGGGCGTGCGGTTGAAGCCGCCGGTGACGTGGACGTCTTACTGCTGGATAAAACCGGGACCATTACCCTCGGTAACCGCCAGGCGTCAGATTTCCTGCCCGCCCCGGGCGTGGATGAAAAAACGCTGGCGGATGCCGCGCAGCTCTCTTCGCTTGCAGATGAAACCCCGGAAGGCCGCAGTATCGTGATCCTCGCCAAGCAGCGCTTTAACCTGCGCCAGCGCGACGTTCAGAGCCTGCACGCTACTTTCGTGCCCTTCACGGCGCAAACCCGCATGAGCGGCATTAACATTCAGGATCGCATGATCCGTAAAGGCTCTGTTGACGCCATCCGTCGCCACATTGAGGCCAACAACGGCCACTTCCCGCCGGAAGTGGACAGCCTGGTCGAAAGCGTGGCCCGTCAGGGGGCGACGCCGCTGGTGGTGGCCGAAGGGGCACACGTGCTGGGAGTGATTGCCCTGAAGGATATCGTCAAAGGCGGCATCAAGGAGCGCTTTGCCCAGCTGCGTAAAATGGGGATCAAAACGGTGATGATCACCGGGGATAACCGTCTTACCGCTGCGGCAATTGCCGCCGAAGCGGGCGTGGATGATTTTCTTTCTGAAGCCACACCGGAAGCAAAACTGGCGCTGATTCGTCAGTATCAGGCGGAAGGCCGTCTGGTGGCGATGACGGGCGACGGCACCAACGACGCCCCTGCCCTGGCGCAGGCCGACGTGGCGGTGGCAATGAACTCCGGTACCCAGGCGGCAAAAGAGGCGGGCAACATGGTCGACCTCGACTCAAACCCGACCAAGCTGATTGAAGTGGTGCACATTGGCAAGCAGATGCTGATGACGCGCGGGTCGCTGACCACGTTCAGTATTGCCAACGACGTGGCGAAATATTTCGCCATCATTCCGGCGGCGTTTGCTGCGACCTACCCGCAATTAAACGCGTTGAACGTGATGCACCTGCACTCTCCGGCATCGGCCATTCTGAGCGCAGTGATCTTTAACGCCCTGATTATTGTCTTCCTGATCCCGCTGGCGCTGAAAGGCGTGAGCTATAAGCCGCTCACGGCCGCCGCCATGCTGCGCCGCAACCTGTGGATTTACGGCCTGGGCGGGCTGGTGGTGCCTTTCATCGGTATCAAGGTTATCGACCTGCTGTTGACGCTGTTCGGCCTGGTTTAAAAGGTGAATCAAATGACGATGTTACGCCCCGCTATACTTCTGTTTATTCTGCTGTCTCTCATTACCGGCGGGCTGTACCCGCTGGTGACCACCGCGCTGGGCCAGTGGTGGTTTAAGGATCGGGCCAACGGCTCGCTGATTATGCAAAACGGTGAAAGCCGCGGTTCGCGCCTGATTGGTCAGAACTTTACGGATGCCCGTTACTTCCAGGGACGCCCTTCCGCCACTGCCGAAAGCCCGTATAATCCAATGGCATCCGGCGGCAGTAACCTTGCGGGCAGCAACCCCGAGCTGGACAAAGCCGTTGCTGAGCGCGTGGCAGCCCTGCGTGCCGCTAATCCGCAGGCCAGCCGTGAGGTGCCCGTAGAGCTGGTGACCGCCTCGGCCAGCGGGCTGGACTACAGCCTGACGCCGGCAGCCGCGGCATGGCAAATCCCGCGCGTCGCCGCGGCCCGTCAGCTGACCGTCGAACAGGTTAGCCGGCTGGTTGCGGAGCACACGCAAAAGCCGCTGGTCAGCTTTATCGGCATGCCCGTGGTGAATATTGTTGAGCTGAATCTGGCGCTGGACGCGCTAAGGAAAAACTAAATGACCGACGAGCCCATGCGCCCGGATCCGGACAGGCTGCTTGAACAGACGGCTGAAGCCCATCGCGGCAAACTGAAAATTTTCTTTGGCGCCTGCGCAGGCGTCGGGAAAACCTTCGCCATGCTGACGGAAGCCCAGCGGCTTCGGGCGCAGGGGCTCGATATTTTGATTGGCGTGGTTGAAACCCACGGACGTAAAGAGACGGCATCGCTGCTGAAGGGGCTGGCTACCCAGCCGCCCCGCCGCATCAGCCACCGCGGTCGGTTAGTTACCGAATTCGATCTTGATGCCGCCCTCGCCCGCCGTCCCGCCCTTATCCTGATGGACGAGCTGGCGCACAGCAATGCGCCAGGCTCACGCCACCCAAAGCGCTGGCAGGATGTTGAAGAGCTGCTTGAAGCCGGCATCGACGTTTTCACGACGGTTAACGTTCAGCATCTCGAAAGCCTGAACGACGTGGTCAGCGGCGTGACCGGCATTCAGGTGCGCGAGACGGTGCCCGACCCCTTCTTTGATTCCGCCGATGAAGTGGTGCTGGTTGACCTGCCCCCTGACGATTTGCGCCAGCGCCTGCACGAAGGCAAAGTCTATATCGCCGGCCAGGCCGAGCGCGCCATCGAACATTTCTTCCGTAAAGGCAACCTGATTGCCCTGCGCGAGCTGGCCCTGCGTCGTACTGCCGATCGCGTCGACGATCAGATGCGCGCCTGGCGCGACCTGCAGGGCCAGGAGCGCGTCTGGCATACGCGAGATGCCATCCTGCTGTGCGTAGGGCACGGCAGCGGCAATGAAAAGCTTGTCCGCACCGCCGCGCGCCTGGCGGCTAAATTTGGCAGCGTCTGGCATGCGGTGTATGTCGAAACGCCGCAGCTGCACGCGCTCCCCGAGAACCAGCGCCGCGCGATATTGAGTTCGCTTCGCCTGGCGCAGGAGCTGGGTGCCGAAACCGCCACTCTTTCCGACCCTCAGGAAGATAAAGCCATCCTGCGCTACGCCCGCGAGCACAATCTGGGAAAAATAGTGATTGGCCGTCGCCAGCATCGCCGCTGGTTTAGCCGCGAATCGTTTGCCGACAAGCTGGCCCGCCGCGCACCGGATCTGGACCTGGTGATCGTGGCGCTGGATGATAAGCCCACGCCGTTACCCAGCCGCGCGCCGGACAGCCGTGCCTTCAGCGATAAATGGCGCATTCAGCTGCGCGGCTGTCTTGTCGCCGTCGTGCTCTGCGCCCTGATTACCGTGATTGCCAGCCAGTGGCTGATCGCATTTGATGCCGCCAACCTGGTGATGATCTACCTGCTTGGCGTAGTGGTGGTGGCGCTCTTTTACGGGCGCTGGCCGTCGGTACTGGCGACGGTGATTAACGTCATCAGCTTCGATCTGTTCTTTATTGCCCCCCGCGGGACGCTCGCCGTGTCGGATGTGCAGTACATCCTCACCTTCGCGGTAATGCTCACCGTCGGGCTGGTGATCGGGAATCTGACGGCGGGCGTGCGCTACCAGGCGCGTATTGCCCGCTATCGCGAACAGCGCACGCGCCATCTCTATGAGATGTCGAAATCGCTGGCGGTGGGCCGCACGCCGCTGGATATCGTGCAGACCAGCGAGCAGTTCATTCGCTCGACGTTTCATGCCAGCAACCTGATTTTGCTCCCGGACGAACACGGCAAGCTGCGCCCGCTGACGTCGGCCTCAGGCATGACGCCCTGGGACGAAGCCATCGCGCGCTGGAGCTTTGATAAAGGGTTACCTGCGGGCGCAGGGACCGACACCCTGCCCGGTGTGCCCTACCAAATTCTGCCGCTGCGCAGCGCCGATAAAAATCAGGGGCTGGTGATTGTTGAGCCCTCAAACCTGCGCCAGCTGATGATCCCTGAACAGCAGCGGCTGCTGGAGACCTTTACGCTGCTGGTTGCCAGCGCGCTGGAGCGGCTTGCCCTCACCGCCAGCGAAGAGCAGGCCCGGCTGGCGAGCGAGCGTGAAAGCATTCGTAACTCGCTGCTGGCGGCGCTCTCTCACGATCTGCGAACCCCGCTCACCGTCCTGTTTGGTCAGTCAGAAATCCTGACGCTGGACCTGGCGGCGGAAGGCTCTAAACACGCCCTTCAGGCCAGCGAGATCCGCCAGCATGTGCTGAATACCACGCGTTTGGTGAATAACCTGCTCGATATGGCGCGTATCCAGTCAGGCGGTTTTAACCTCAAAAAAGAGTGGCTCACGCTTGAAGAGGTGGTGGGCAGCGCCCTGAAAATGCTCGAACCCGGCCTGGGCGGGCGGCATATTGCGCTGAACATGCCCGAGCCCCTGACCTTAATTCACGTTGATGGTCCGCTGTTTGAACGGGTGCTGATCAACCTGCTGGAAAATGCCGGTAAATATGCGGGCGCCAGCGCGCGAATTGGCGTGGATGCGACGGTAGACGACGGCACGCTTCGCCTTGACGTCTGGGATACCGGACCCGGCATTCCCGCCGGGCAGGAGTTGGCTATTTTCGAAAAATTCGCGCGCGGCAATAAGGAGTCGGCCATTCCGGGCGTGGGGCTGGGGCTGGCGATTTGCCAGGCGATCATTGACGTCCATGGCGGGTCCATCTCCGCTGAGAATCGCCCCGAAGGCGGCGCGCGGTTTTGTGTTACACTTCCTCTGGAAACCCCGCCAGAACTAAATGAATTACCAGAGGATTTGTGATCAACGTTCTGATTGTTGAAGATGAGATCGCCATTAGCCGTTTTCTGCGCGCTGCGCTGGAAGGGGATGGTCTGCGCGTTCATGATGCGGGCACGCTTCAACGGGGTTTAATTGAAGCCGCCACCCGCAAGCCGGACCTGGTGATCCTCGATCTTGGTTTGCCGGACGGCGACGGCATCGATTTTATCCGGGAAGTGCGTCAGTGGAGCCAGATGCCGATCCTCGTGCTCTCCGCGCGTACTGAAGAGACGGATAAAATCGCGGCGCTGGATGCCGGGGCGGATGACTATCTGATTAAACCTTTTGGTATCGGCGAGCTTCAGGCTCGCCTTCGCGTGGCGCTGCGTCGCCACAGCGCAACCACGCCAGCTGACCCAACCTACACGTTTGGGGATATCCGGGTTGACCTGGCCGCGCGGCGTATTGTGCGCGGTGAAGAAGAAATCCATCTGACGCCAATAGAATTTCGCCTGCTCGCCGTACTGCTCAACAACCACGGCAAGGTACTCACCCAACGCCAGCTGTTAAGTCAGGTGTGGGGGCCCAACGCGGTGGAACATAGTCATTATTTACGCATATATATGGGACACCTTCGTCAGAAACTCGAAGTTGACCCCGCTCGCCCCCGCCATTTATTAACTGAAACCGGTATCGGTTATCGGTTTATGCTTTGAATAACTATTCATTTTATTTTTAAATAAAAACGAAATCCCTCAGACAATATTTCACAAATAACCCATAAATTATTTTTACGGGCTATTTTCGCTCATTTAAAACATTGACAACACAACCTGTTAACGCATCATCAACAAATCAGAATTTTGATCTGCGATATTCATCTAAAACGAATATTTATTTCTGATTTGATCGGTTAACGGTGATCTACCTCACGGTTAATCGTCTTTCCCTGGATAAAATGACCATGCTTTCAATTACTGAAAGGAAAATGAAACATGGAAAACAACAATCGCTTAATGCCCCATATAAGGCGGACAACACATATCATGATGTTTGCCCACCGAAACTGCTTTGACTTTCATCTCTTTAATGCCCGGTAGTCCTTCGACTTCTGGCGCACTCGCTTACAGGTTACCCTGAAACACCTTATTTTACAGGCCATTGCCTGTGAACTCGTGCGCTCATTCATTTTAATTCAGACTCATCCGCACCGGGCGGACTGAATTTCAATCATCAAAAAAGCAATTCACTGATTTTAATCAGCGGCCACCCTTTGCTTTTTTTCCGGTAAATTATCGATTTCTTTCTTGCAAGAAATCGAGGGACGCTTATTACCTAAAATAAAGAGAGAAAGATGAAAAGTTTAAAAATCGCAGCCAGCCGTGCATGTCCGGATTGCTTTACTACCCAGCGTGAACTGGTAGATGTCCGCGCCTCTGATTATATTGATGTTGCCGCCATTGTTCTGGCGGTCACGGATATTGCCAGCGGTATCCTGGACGAAATAGAAGCCACCGGTTTTGGCATTCCTGTTTTTGTCGCGACGCACAAAGAAGAGTTCATCCCGGCAGACTATTTATCGCGCATTCATGGCGTATTTGAGTATTCAGACACCAGCAACGACTTTTATGGACGCCAGCTGGAAGCGGCCGCCCAGAAGTATGAAACCCAGCTGCGCCCGCCGTTTTTCCGCGCCCTTGTCGACTATGTGAAGCAGGGCAATAGCGCGTTTGACTGCCCGGGGCATCAGGGTGGTCAGTTCTTCCGCCGCCATCCAGCCGGTAATCAGTTTGTCGATTTCTTTGGTGAGACGCTTTTCCGCTCCGACCTGTGTAACGCCGACGTGGCGATGGGCGATCTGCTGATCCACGAAGGCGCACCGTGCATCGCCCAGCAGCATGCTGCAAAAGTCTTTAATGCTGATAAGACCTACTTCGTGCTGAATGGCACCTCGTCATCCAACAAAGTGGTGCTTAACGCCCTGCTCACCCCGGGCGACCTGGTGCTGTTCGACCGTAACAACCACAAATCTAACCATCACGGTGCCCTCCTCCAGGCGGGAGCAACGCCGGTCTATCTGGAAACCGCGCGCAACCCGTACGGCTTTATTGGCGGCATTGACGCCCACTGCTTTGAAGAAAATTATCTGCGCGAGCTGGTGGCAGAGGTGGCGCCTGGCCGTGCACGCGATGCGCGTCCGTTCCGTCTGGCGGTGATCCAGCTGGGTACCTACGATGGCACCATCTATAACGCTCGTCAGGTGGTGGATAAGATTGGACACCTGTGTGATTACATCCTGTTTGACTCGGCCTGGGTGGGTTACGAGCAGTTTATTCCGATGATGGCCGACTGCTCTCCGCTGCTGCTGGAGCTGAACGAAAACGATCCGGGGATCCTGGTCACCCAGTCCGTGCATAAACAGCAGGCCGGCTTCTCGCAGACCTCGCAAATCCATAAGAAAGACAGCCACATAAAAGGGCAACAGCGCTATGTCCCGCATAAGCGCCTGAATAATGCCTTTATGATGCACGCCTCCACCAGCCCGTTTTATCCGCTGTTCGCTGCGCTGGACATTAATGCCCGTATGCATGAAGGCCAGAGCGGCCGCAACATGTGGATGGACTGCGTGGTGAACGGTATCGAAGCGCGCAAGCTGATTCTGGAGAACTGCCGGTATCTGCGCCCCTTCGTGCCGGAAACGGTGGATGGCCTCCCGTGGGAAAGCTGGGACACGGCGAAAATTGCGACCGATCTGCGCTTCTTCCACTTCGTACCGGGTGAAAACTGGCACGCTTTTGAAGGCTACGCTGAGCATCAGTATTTTATCGACCCGTGCAAGCTCCTGCTGACCACGCCGGGTATTAACGCCCGCACCGGGGAGTATGACGACTTCGGCGTGCCCGCCACTATCCTCGCCAACTTCCTGCGTGAAAACGGCATCGTGCCGGAAAAATGCGATCTCAACTCGATCCTGTTCCTGCTCACGCCTGCGGAAGATATGGGAAAACTGCAGCAGCTGGTGGCGCAGCTGGTGCGCTTCGAAAAACTGCTCGAGAGCGATGTTCCGCTGAAAGACGTGCTGCCATCTCTCTGCAAACAGCATCCGGAACGTTACGCGGATTACACCCTGCGCCAGATCTGCCAGGAAATGCATGACCTGTACGCCCGCCACAACGTGAAACAGCTGCAGAAAGAGATGTTCCGCAAGTCTCACTTCCCGCGCGTGATGATGAACCCGCAGGACGCAAACTACGCCTATCTGCGCGGTGAGGTTGAACTGGTCTCTCTGCGCGATGCGGAAGGCCGCATCGCCGCCGAAGGCGCCCTTCCTTATCCACCGGGGGTGCTGTGCGTGGTCCCAGGGGAAGTCTGGGGCGGTTCCGTGCTGCGCTACTTTGCCGCGCTGGAAGAAGGCATCAACCTGCTGCCGGGCTTCGCGCCGGAGCTGCAGGGTGTGTACGTCGAGGAGTGTGAGGGTCGCAAACAGGTTCGCTGTAACGTCATCAAACAACCCGCCGCTCAGCCCGCGCTGCTGAAAGGAGAGAAATTATGAGTAAGTCCAACAAGATGGGCGTGGTGCAGCTGACCATCCTCACCATGGTGAACATGATGGGCTCCGGGATTATCATGCTGCCCACCAAACTGGCAGAGGTGGGCACCATCTCCATCATCTCCTGGCTGGTGACGGCAGTCGGTTCAATGGCGCTGGCATGGGCGTTCGCCAAGTGCGGAATGTTCAGCCGTAAGTCAGGCGGGATGGGGGGCTACGCCGAATACGCCTTCGGCAAGTCGGGCAACTTTATGGCCAACTATACCTACGGGGTGTCGCTGCTGATCGCCAACGTGGCGATTGCCATCTCCGCCGTGGGTTACGGTACGGAGCTGTTTGGCGCGACGCTCAGCCCGGTGCAAATAGGGCTGGCGACCATCGGGGTGCTGTGGATCTGTACCGTAGCTAACTTTGGCGGCGCGCGCATCACCGGGCAGCTCTCCAGCATCACCGTCTGGGGCGTGATTATCCCGGTTGTCGGCCTGTGCATCATCGGCTGGTTCTGGTTCAGCCCGACACTCTACGCCAACTCCTGGAACCCGCACCACGTGCCGTTCTTTACCGCGGTCGGCTCTTCTATCGCCATGACGCTCTGGGCCTTCCTGGGTCTGGAATCCGCCTGTGCGAACGCGGAAGTGGTAGAGAATCCGGAAAAGAACGTGCCGATTGCGGTCCTCGGCGGCACGCTGGGCGCGGCGGTGATCTATATCGTCTCGACTAACGTGATTGCCGGGATTGTGCCAAACATGGATCTGGCAAACTCTACGGCGCCGTTCGGTCTGGCCTTCGCGCAGATGTTCACGCCTGAGGTCGGGAAAGTGATCATGGGGCTGATGGTGATGTCCTGCTGCGGTTCACTCCTCGGCTGGCAGTTCACCATCGCACAGGTCTTTAAATCCTCGGCTGATGAAGGTTACTTCCCAAAAATCTTCTCCCGCGTGACCAAAGCGGATGCGCCGGTGCAGGGCATGCTGGCGATTGTCATCTTCCAGAGCGGATTGTCGCTGATGACCATTAGCCCGTCGCTGAACAGCCAGTTCAACGTGCTGGTCAACCTGGCGGTGGTGACGAACATCATTCCGTATATCCTGTCGATGGCAGCGCTGGTGATCATTCAGAAGGTGGCGAAGGTGGATCCACGCAAAGCGCGTGCGGCCAATATCGTGGCGCTGATTGGGGCAATCTACAGCTTTTATGCGCTCTACTCATCCGGCCAGGAAGCGATGCTCTACGGGGCAATGGTGACCTTTATGGGCTGGACGCTGTACGGTCTGGTGTCACCGCGGTTTGAATTGAAGAACAAACATAGTTAGGTAAAAGCAAAACGGCAACCCAGGGGTTGCCGTTTTTAGTGTTTTCTCCCTCTCCCTGTGGGAGAGGGCCGGGGTGAGGGCATCAGCCCGCACCCATACCGCACTTACGCGTTTTTCAGCACTTCGCTGACAATCTCTACCGCTTCTTTCTCAATCTGCTGACGGTGCTCAGCGCCGAGGAAGCTTTCGCAATAGATTTTATACGCATCTTCCGTACCGGACGGACGCGCGGCGAACCAGCCGTTCTCAGTCATCACTTTCAGACCACCAATGGATGCGCCGTTGCCCGGTGCCGCCGTCAGACGCGCGGTGATCGGATCGCCTGCCAGGGTGCTTGCGCTGACCATCTCCGGAGATAGTTTGGACAGGGCCGCTTTCTGAGCTGACGTCGCGCTAGCCTGAATACGGTTATAGCTTGGTGCACCAAAGCGTGCCGCCAGGTCGTTGTAGTGTTCCTGCGGGTTCTTACCGGTGACCGCGGTGATCTCCGCCGCCAGCAGGCACATGATGATGCCGTCTTTATCGGTTGACCATGGCGTGCCGTCGAAACGCAGGAAAGATGCGCCCGCGCTTTCTTCACCGCCGAAGCCGAAGCTGCCGTCGTGCAGACCGTCAACGAACCATTTGAAGCCGACCGGCACTTCCACCAGCTTGCGGCCCAGCGCCTCGACCACGCGGTCGATCATCGCGGAGGAAACCAGCGTTTTACCGACGGCCACCTCTTTGCCCCACTGCGGGCGGTGCTGGAACAGATAGTTAATTGCAACAGCCAGATAGTGGTTCGGGTTCATCAGCCCGGCAGGCGTGACGATACCGTGACGGTCATAATCCGGATCATTAGCAAACGCCAGATCGAATTTATCACGCAGCGCCAGCAGGCCCGCCATCGCGCACTCGGAGGAGCAGTCCATACGGATCGCGCCGTCTTTATCCAGGTGCATAAAGCGGAAGGTCTGATCGACGTGATCGTTCACGATGGTCAGATCCAGCTTGTAGTGCTCGGCGATACGTTTCCAGTATTCGATACCGGAGCCGCCCAGCGGATCCACGCCCAGCTTCAGGCCGGCTTTCTGGATGGCCGCCATATCGACGATATCCGCCAGCCCTTCCACGAACGGCTGAACCAGATCCTGCTCTTTCACGTGACCGGACGCCATGGCAGCATCCAGAGAAATACGCTTCACGCCTTTCAGACCGTCAGCCAGCAGCGCGTTCGCACGATCTTCCACCACTTTGGTGACGTTAGTGTCGGCCGGGCCACCGTTAGGCGGGTTGTATTTGATACCACCGTCTTCCGGCGGATTGTGGGATGGCGTGATAACGATACCGTCCGCCAGCGCGCCACCTTTTTTGTTGTGCACCAGGATGGCGTTAGAGACCGCAGGCGTCGGGGTGAAGCCATTGTTCTCCTGAACAATCACATCGACGCCGTTTGCCGCCAGCACTTCCACAACAGAGATGAACGCCGGTTCAGACAGGGCATGGGTATCTTTCCCCACATAGCACGGACCGGTAACGCCGTTTTTAGCGCGCTCTTCCGCAATGGCCTGAGCAATGGCCAGAATGTGCGGTTCGTTAAAGCTGTGGCGCGCCGCGCTGCCGCGGTGACCAGATGTACCAAACTTCACTGCGTGTTCTGCGTTGCCCACGACCGGTTTCAGCACGTAATACTGCGCGGTCAGCTGAGCGACGTTAATCAAATCGCTTTGTTGTGCAGGTTGGCCTGCACGGCTGTGATTTGCCATTACCGGGTCCTTCTGATGCAAGGGTTAAATTGTACCGCAAACCTTTTCAATCAATTCCGCCGGGAACTGCATGGACTGCATGATGTGTTCAATCATGCTGCACTTGCGGCCCGTATTGGTATTGGTGATCACCCAGTACGGGGTGCCAGGAACATGTTTGGGTTTGGTTTGATTGCCATTTTGCAGCAGCGTCTGCTCGTCGCCCGCGAAGTAGACGCGAGTACGGCCGTGAAGCGACTCGGTCGCTTCAGCAAACGCTTTGTTATCCAGTGAGTAAAGTGTAGACAGCACCAGCATAAAGCGGTTAACCGCCTTTTTCTGCTCCGCGTATTCATCGGAGAGCAGCAGCTCGCGCATCGCGCGCACTTTATCTTTTGCCGGCGTCACGGCAGGTTTTGCTTGTGCAACAACGCTCGGCTGAGACACGACATCTTTGGTGACTGGGGTAGCAGGCTGTGAAGCGGCGGAAATTTTAAGCATGCGCCGTAAAATGTCGGACGCGCTCTCCCCGATATGCCGCGTCTGGCTGGCAATATACTGATAGAGTTCGTCATCAACTTCGATTGTTTTCATCTTAATCCAGTGCGATATCTTATCTGAATACAAGTCATTGGGATTATAAGGTCAAATCCCAACAGCGGATAGCGTCAAACCAGGTTGGCCGCAAAAGTCAGATTAAACTGGAACCTTGCAGCCGGGCGGCAGAATGGTCAACATGATACCCTAACCTGACATACGTAAAAAAAGAACTTTGCCATGAAATTGAATACCCGAGCGCAAACTGCACAATCGCCGAACAATAATTCTCCCATCGTACTGGTTCACGGGCTTTTTGGCAGTCTGGATAACCTGGGCGTGCTGGCGCGCGATCTGGTTACCGACCACGATATTTTACAGGTCGATATGCGCAATCATGGTCTTTCCGGGCGTTCCGACGAGATGACCTACGCGGCGATGGCGCAGGATCTGCTGGATACGCTGGATGCCCACGACCTGCAAAAGGTGACCCTCATCGGGCATTCAATGGGTGGCAAAGCGGTGATGGCCCTGACGGCACTGGCCCCGGACCGTATTAGCGGCCTGGTGGTGATTGACGTCGCGCCCGTGGATTATGACGTCCGCCGTCACGACGAGATTTTTGCCGCCATTAATGCGGTCACAAAAGCGGGTGTCGCGACGCGCCAACAGGCGGCTGCCGTCATGCGTGAGCATCTTGATGAAGAAGGCGTCGTGCAGTTCCTGCTGAAGTCGTTTGTTGACGGCCAATGGCGTTTTAACGTGCCGGTACTCTGGGAGCAGTACAATAACATCGTGGGCTGGGAAACCGTCCCGGCCTGGCCACACCCTACCCTCTTTATTCGCGGTGGAAACTCGCCTTACGTTACCGACGCGTACCGCGACACGCTGCTGACCCAATTCCCGCAGGCTCGCGCCCACGTGATTGCCGGTGCCGGGCACTGGGTGCATGCGGAAAAACCGGATGCTGTACTGCGCGCCATTCGCCGCTATCTCACTGATACTGCAAATTGATTAAAAAGAAAGCGACTGGAAGGCTGCGGGCTTCCAGTCGTTGGCGTGCCGTTTTTGGTGATGTATGATGGCGCGCTTATCGCCCGGGCATTAGCAGGGCGGCGTGTTTCCCCCGAAGTCTCAGAATCATGGCCAAAGAACAAACGGACCGTACGACACTAGATCTGTTCGCGAATGAGCGTCGCCCGGGACGACCCAAGACGAATCCGCTTTCGCGCGATGAACAGCTGCGTATCAATAAACGCAACCAGCTTAAACGCGATAAAAATCGTGGGCTTAAGCGTGTCGAACTGAAGCTTAACGCCGACGCCGTCGACGCGCTGAACGAGCTGGCTGACGCCCGAAATATCAGCCGCAGCGAGCTCATTGAAGAGATGTTGCTCGTCCAGCTTGAGACGTTACGCAGCCAGGCATAAGTCTGAAAATCCCCTTTCTCACCCTTTTCATGTAGCACAGAGTGCAGTCCTGCGCGATAGCTGTTTCCGCAGGGTTGCCAGTTCTGCTATTATTGCCCTTATCCGTGGCCGAATTGCGCCACCATACTATTAAGTTTCAAGAGGTTATTTTACTCATGGCAATCATCGGCATTTTCTTTGGCAGTGATACCGGCAATACCGAAAATATCGCAAAAAACATTCAAAAACAGCTCGGTAAAGACGTTGCTGATGTGCATGACATCGCCAAGAGCAGCAAAGAAGATCTGGAAGGCTATGACATTCTGCTGCTGGGTATCCCAACCTGGTACTACGGTGAAGCCCAGTGCGACTGGGATGATTTCTTCCCGACGCTGGAAGAAGTGGACTTCAACGGTAAGCTGGTCGCCCTGTTTGGCTGTGGCGATCAGGAAGACTACGCCGAATACTTCTGTGACGCGCTGGGCACCATCCGCGATATCATTGAGCCGAACGGCGCGGTTATCGTAGGCCACTGGCCGACCGCCGGTTACCACTTCGAAGCGTCTAAAGGCCTGGCCGATGACGATCATTTCGTAGGCCTGGCCATCGACGAAGACCGTCAGCCAGAACTGACCGCAGAGCGCGTTGAGAAGTGGGTGAAGCAGATCCGTGAAGAACTGCACCTGGATGATATTCTGAACGCCTGATTTTATCGCGGCGCAACTGCGGTTGCGCCCATGCTCCAGGTCAAACCGATTAAATTAATCGCTACAATCTTTTAACTTTTTCGCCCAGACCTGTACAATGTCTCCCTGATAAAACGTGGTTTTCCATTGAGCAAGTTTGTTGGTGATACCACGTTTTTATAAGCATATTTTGCCTGAGACTTGCAGTTTTCATTTAGCCATGGCAGTTCTATAATGAGACGCATTATCCCGGGTGCATTTTCTGTCACTTCCTACAGAAGTGAATCGTTTAGCAACAGGACAGATTCCGCATGACTGACAACAATACCGCATTAAAGAAGGCTGGCCTGAAAGTTACGCTTCCTCGGTTAAAAATCCTTGAAGTGCTTCAGGGTCCAGACAATCACCATGTCAGTGCGGAAGACCTTTATAAACGTCTTATCGACATGGGTGAAGAGATTGGGCTGGCTACCGTCTATCGCGTGCTGAACCAGTTTGATGACGCGGGCATTGTTACCCGTCATAATTTCGAAGGCGGTAAATCTGTTTTCGAACTGACCCAGCAGCAGCACCACGATCACCTGATCTGCCTCGATTGCGGCAAGGTCATTGAATTCAGCGATGATTCCATCGAAGCGCGCCAGCGTGAAATCGCGGCGCGTCATGGCATCCGCCTGACGAACCACAGCCTGTACCTTTACGGTCACTGCGCTGAAGGCGATTGCCGCGAAGACGATCACGCGCACGACGCGAAATAATAAGATTCATACTCTGAGCCAGCCGCAAGGTTGGCTTTTTTTTTGCCTGGAAAAAGCCCGGTGGCGCTGCGCTTACCGGACCTACGGGCTATGACACCTTTGTAGGCCCGGTAAGCGCAGCGCCACCGGGCGTAAAGCAACTTATTTATTGTTGTTGCGTATCTCGTTCCAGATCTTATCGCAACGCTTCTCCACTTCCTGATCGTTACCGGTTTTACGCGCCTGAATGCAGGCCTGATAATCCATCACGCGGACGTTTTCCTGCGTCGCGAACTGCTCATGCGCTTTCTCTTTCTTCAGCACGTTCAGCACGCTCTGACAGGCCTGAATTTTCTCCGGCGATCCTTCCGCAGTATTTATGCAGGCGCTATACGCTTCCTTCAGACGGGAGTCCTCTTTCGGCGCCTGATTCTGAGCACACGCCGCCAGCCCTGAAGCCAGCAACGCGACGATTACGATTTTTTTCATCATGTGCATTCTCCATACCGGCGGGACTCAGCCCGCCGGTGCGTTTATCAGAAGATGGTGAATGGGGCAATAACCATGAATTTCACGTCACGCTCATCCTGGAAGATGTTGCCGTAACCGCCCGCATAGCTCGGGATATCGGAGTGGTTGTCATACTGGGTGAAGTGCAGTTTGAACATCGTGCCTTTCGCACGGCCATCCTGCAGGGTATAGATAGCATCGAGGCTGTAGGAAGACTCTTTCAGGCGATAGTTGGGATCGTAGTATGCGTCCGGCGTGGCCATATCGGCAGGTTTTGCGTCCCAGGCGTAAGCGTAAGAAGCGCCCACCGCCCAGCCAGGCAGGTTCCAGTTTTTCAGGTCATACATTGCGCCGAAGAAGACCGCTTTCTCGCCGTCGGCGTTGAAGTCTGAGCGGTTATCCCACCAGATATCAAGACGACCGTTGGAGGAGGCGTAGGTCGGGGTCATACGCTGCAGGAAGTAGCCCTGCTGCCCTTCCGCCTTCACCCATGTGCCTTCCAGACGCAAATCAACCTGACCGACCTTGTAGCCGAAGGTTAACGCCTGTAGCCACGCGGTGCCGTCATAAATGTCGTTGACGCCACCGTTGCTGACTTTGTCGCGCGTACCGTAGAACTGGTAGCTGGTGCTCAGCGGGCTACCCGCGACATCGAATTTATAGCTGGCCTTAGCAAAGTACTGATCGACATAGCCCTGTGCCTGACCAAATGCCGCTTCCAGCACCAGATCGTTTTTGAAGTCGTACTTCGCGCCCAGCGAGTGCAGGTAATCGACTTTGGTTTTTTTATCGTTCTGGTAGAACTTGTCCATTTCGATGTGCCACGGTGCTTTGTACTCGTTGGTCCACATATAGGAGAAGCTCAACGCACCCGCATCACCGTAGTCAAAGTTCGCCCCGGCTTCGGCACCCTGATAGGTACCCGGCATAAAGCTCCAGTGCGGTGCTAACAGAGTCTGGCCAGTTGGCTGAATATAACCACCGCGCGCCCAGACCGGACCGTATTTAAATTTTGCAGCGGCTTTGTAAAGGCTAATGCCGCTCTTATCCCCGGACCAGTCTTCTTTATAGGCTTTGTTGCTGGAGGAGAAGGCAATTTCGTTCGGGTGGGCGCTGTCGCCGTTTTCCGCCATTTCAATCGCGGTAAACGCAGCAATATCCAGACCGAACATATCCGCGGCATAGCCTGACTGGAAGTCCAGGTTGGCGTTCCAGGTGGAGTGAGAAAGGTTGGTTTTGTATTTGTCTTCGGTGACGTCTTTACGGTCACGTTCACGCTGCCAGTAATAAATACCGCCCGTGAGGGTAGAATCATCGATGAAGCCCGCCGCTTTCGCCTCTGGTGTCACCACCAGACCCGACATTGCTGTCACACCGGCAATAGCCAGCGCCAGCGCACTACGTTTGCCACTGAACGTACGCATAGATTATTCCTCTTTGACGAATTAAAACGCCTGAAGCGGCGTAAATAAAAAAGACCAAATGGTCAGGGGTAGTTTTAAATACCCTCGAATTAACTACCGTCTTTAGGTTATTTTTCGCGACGCGAATTATCAATGCTTTTTAGCGGACAAAAGTCAGGACTATGACGAAGTGCACATAATTGGTAGCGCTTTGTAACATTTGTGAGGAGGCGAGGAATGGCGGGGGATTATCAGGTATTTCAGTGGCTAGACGTGAGAATTCTTTCCTTTTTTATAACCTTTTTAATTTCCGCAATAATACAAACTTTTTTTTGAAAAATAAGTAGCACCTCATTGACCTGATATTTTTATCACGCCTTTTTAGGCCCTGTCTTAATCCCCTGATCGTTAAATAAAAAAACGCCGCATAGTGCGGCGTTTGTCTCTCATTGACCAGAGCAGCAATATTATTCGCCGATCTTCGTCCAGGTATCACGCAGGCCTACGGTACGGTTAAATACCGGTTTTTCCGCCGTGCTGTAACGGCTGTCCAGGCAGAAGTAACCTTCACGTTCGAACTGGAACGCTTTGCCCGCTTCAGCGGCTTTCAGAGAAGGCTCCGCATAACCCTGCTTGATTACCAGAGATTCCGGGTTGATGGTCGCCAGGAAATCTTCCGCTGCACCTGGGTTAGGCACGCTGAACAGACGATCGTACAGACGGATTTCTACCGGCAGCGCGTGGGAAGCGCTCACCCAGTGAATCACGCCTTTCACCTTGCGGCCATCCGCCGGATCTTTGCTCAGCGTTTCAGCGTCATAAGAACAGAAGATGGTGGTGATATTCCCTTCAGCATCTTTCTCTACGCGCTCGGCTTTGATGACGTAGGCATTACGCAGACGCACTTCTTTACCCAGCACCAGACGCTTGTACTGCTTGTTGGCTTCTTCGCGGAAGTCAGCGCGGTCAATCCAGATGTCACCGCTGAACGGCACGTCACGGCTACCCATTTCCGGTTTGTTCGGATGGTTAGGCATGGAGACCAGCTCGCTTTCACCCTGCGGATAGTTTTCGATAACCAGCTTCACCGGGTCGATAACGGCCATCGCGCGCGGGGCGTTTTCGTTGAGATCTTCGCGAATGCAGGATTCAAGGGAGGCCATCTCTATGGTGTTGTCCTGCTTGGTCACGCCGATGCGTTTGCAGAACTCACGAATAGAGGCGGCAGTGTAACCACGACGGCGCAGACCAGAGATGGTTGGCATACGTGGGTCATCCCAGCCTTCAACGTGCTTGTCGGTCACCAGCAGGTTCAGCTTACGCTTGGACATCACGGTGTATTCCAGATTCAGACGAGAGAACTCGTACTGGCGCGGATGTACAGGAATGGTGATGTTGTCCAGAACCCAGTCGTACAGACGACGGTTGTCCTGAAACTCCAGCGTACACAGGGAGTGCGTAATGCCTTCCAGCGCATCGCTGATGCAGTGAGTAAAGTCGTACATCGGGTAGATGCACCACTTGTTGCCGGTCTGATGGTGTTCCGCGAACTTGATGCGGTACAGCACCGGATCGCGCATCACGATGAACGGAGACGCCATGTCGATTTTGGCACGCAGGCACGCTTTGCCTTCTTCGAAGCCACCGGCACGCATTTTTTCAAACAGCGCAAGGTTCTCTTCCACGCTGCGATCGCGGAACGGGCTGTTTTTGCCCGGGGCGGTCAGCGTACCGCGATATTCACGGATTTCATCAGCAGACAGTTCGTCAACATACGCCAGACCCTTGTTGATCAGTTCAACCGCGTAGGCGTACAGCTGATCAAAATAGTCAGAGGAGTAGCAGATATCGCCAGACCAGTTGAAGCCCAGCCATTGCACGTCATTCTTGATGGACTCAACGTATTCGATGTCTTCTTTTACTGGATTGGTGTCATCGAAACGCAGGTTGCACTGTCCCTGGTAGTCTTGTGCAATGCCAAAGTTCAGGCAGATGGACTTCGCATGCCCGATATGCAGGTAGCCGTTCGGCTCCGGCGGGAAACGGGTATGAACTGTGGTGTGCTTACCACTGGCCAGATCTTCATCGATGATCTGACGAATAAAGTTACTCGGGCGGGCTTCTGCCTCACTCATCGTGGATTCCTCAAAGCGTAAACAACGTATAACGGCATATGATCTTATAAGCCGGACGTAGTGACAACCCTTAAAACGTCTCTGAAGAAAATAATGGGGGCGTTTGCTGCAAAAAAAAGCGGCGGAGGATATCCCCCGCCGCTTAAGGCATGACTCTACTCAGGAGCGATTACTTGCCTTTAATCTCATACAGCGGTGTTTGACCCGCAACAACCTGACCTTTCGCCTGAATGACCAGGCCACTGAAGTCATCGATGTTGCTGCAAACGACCGGGCTTATCATGGAGCGCGCGTTGGCGTTCAGGAAGTCCAGATCCATTTCCAGAATCGGCTGCCCGGCCACCACTTCAGCGCCCTCTTCCACCAGGCGAGTAAAGCCCTGACCGTTCAGCGCAACGGTATCGATACCCATGTGGACAACGATCTCCGCGCCATTTTCGGTTTCGAGGCAGAACGCGTGGTTGGTGTTGAAGATTTTCACAATGGTACCGGCCGCCGGAGACACAACGGTTTTGTCCGTTGGTTTCACCGCCACACCGTCACCAACCGCTTTGCTGGCGAAGGCTTCGTCAGGCACCTGCTCAATCGCAACGACTTCACCGGTTACCGGCGAAACCAGCGCGGCTACCGTTTTGGCGTTCGGTACCGCCTGCGGTTTTGCGGCCGCTGGCGCGGCGGCAGGTGCGGCAGAAGCGTCTGCTGCGGCTACCGGACCAGTGGTTTTCATGGCGTTAGCAATTTTCTCTGCCACGAAGCCAACGATAATCTGCACGCTGGTTTTGTTCAGGCGGATAACGCCGGAAGCACCCAGACGTTTAGCCAGCGCTTCGTTCACCAGGGAAGAGTCTTTGACGTTCAGACGCAGACGAGTAATACAGGCGTCGATACCGGTCAGGTTGTCAGAACCGCCGACAGCGGCGATGTACTGACGCGCCAGGCCTGAAACGTCCTGATCCTGAGCACCGCTCACGTTCACATCCTGACCATCCGCTTCGCTACCGGCCACGGCTAGTTCACGACCCGGGGTCATCAGGTTGAATTTGGTGATAGTGAAACGGAACACCATGTAGTAGATCGCGAAGAACACCAGACCTTGCGGGATCAGCATCCACCAGTGGGTCGCCAGCGGGTTACGGGACGACAGCACCATATCCACCAGACCGGCGCTGAAGCCGAAACCGGCAATCCAGTGCATGCTGGCAGCGATGAACACGGAGATACCGGTCAGCACGGCGTGGATCACATACAGAACCGGCGCCACGAACATGAAGGAGAACTCCAGCGGCTCGGTGATACCGGTGAAGAAGGCCGCGAACGCCCCCGCCATCATGATACCCAGCACTTTCGCTTTGTTCTCTGGACGCGCGCAGTGGTAGATAGCCAGCGCAGCACCCGGCAGACCAAACATCATGATCGGGAAGAAGCCCGCCTGGTAACGACCGGTGATACCGACAACCGCTTTACCTGCTTCGATGGACTGTGCGCCACCCAGGAAGTTAGGGATATCGTTAATACCGGCAACGTCGAACCAGAATACGGAGTTCAGCGCGTGGTGCAGACCGACCGGGATCAGCAGACGGTTGAAGAACGCGTACACGCCCGCACCGACAGAACCCAGTTTCTGGATGTGCTCACCGAAGTTCACCAGACCGTCGAAAATCATCGGCCAGACGTACATCATGATGAACGCGACAACGATCATCACAAACGAGGTCAGGATAGGAACCAGGCGGCGACCGCTAAAGAAGGAGAGCGCTTTTGGCAGCTCTACGCTGCTGAAGCGGTTATACAGTTCGGCGGAAATAATACCCACAAGGATACCGACAAACTGGTTGCTGATCTTACCGAACGCCGCCGGAACCTGGTCCGCCGGAATTTTTTGGATCATGGCCACCGCTGCAGGCGAGCAGAGGGTGGTTAACACGAGGAAACCGACAAAACCGGTCAGCGCAGCGGCACCGTCTTTGTCTTTGGACATACCGTAAGCCACACCAATCGCGAACAACACGGACATGTTGTCGATAATGGCGGAACCTGACTTGATAAAGAACGCCGCCAGCGCGCTGGTATTACCCCAGCCGTTGGGGTCGATCCAGTAGCCGACACCCATCAGGATGGCTGCGGCAGGCAGCGTGGCGACCGGCACCATAAGCGCGCGGCCAACCTTTTGTAAATAACCTAGAATACTCACTTTCTTCCCCCTATGAGACCCCGTTTAAGGCATGTTCTCAGCTCTGTTTTTTATTGTGTCACGAACTATAGATACAGTTGATGCTTCACTGGCATTGTGAGTGTGTGAAAAATTAATTCGTATCGCAAATTAAACGCGTACTTTTTGTGATTTTTGTCACCAAATATCGTTATTCACCCTCCCTTATACTGGCTAACAGCGAAAACTTATTTTATCATTCAAAAAATCAAGACGGATTGATCCGGCCTGAAAGTTTCCAGGTTACGCTTAAGTATCAGGTCCCGATAGCCATCCGCCCACTCTTCTACTTAAACTCTTGAGGTGAACAATGAGACTGATTCCCCTGGCAACTGCTGAACAAGTCGGTAAATGGGCCGCTCGCCATATCGTTAACCGTATTAACGCCTTTAAACCGACCGCCGATCGTCCTTTCGTTCTTGGACTTCCGACAGGCGGCACACCGCTGACCGCCTATAAGGCGCTGGTTGAGATGCATAAAGCAGGCCAGGTTAGCTTCAAACATGTTGTGACCTTCAATATGGATGAATACGTTGGCTTACCGAAAGACCACCCGGAAAGCTACCATAGCTTTATGCACCGTAATTTCTTTGATCACGTTGATATTCCATCTGAAAATATTAACCTGCTGAATGGAAACGCGCCTGATATTGACGCAGAATGCCGTCAGTATGAAGAAAAAATCCGTTCTTACGGTAAGATCCACCTGTTCATGGGTGGTGTAGGTAATGATGGTCATATCGCGTTTAACGAACCGGCGTCATCTCTGGCTTCCCGCACCCGTATTAAAACGCTGACCCATGACACGCGCGTGGCAAACTCCCGCTTCTTTGACGGCGATGTTAACCAGGTTCCAAAATACGCCCTGACCGTAGGCGTAGGCACCCTGCTGGATGCCGAAGAAGTGATGATTTTGGTGCTGGGCGGCGTGAAAGCGCAAGCGCTCCAGGCTGCCGTTGAAGGCAACGTTAACCATATGTGGACCATCAGCTGCCTGCAGCTGCATCCTAAATCCGTCATCGTCTGCGACGAACCGTCCACGATGGAGCTGAAGGTTAAAACGCTGAAATACTTCAACGAGTTAGAAGCTGAGAACATCAAAGGTCTGTAATTGAATAACCGCCTCTTCATCAAGAGGCGGCCGCTTTTTTTAACCGGGGGTCGTTATGTACGCTTTAACCCACGGTCGGATTTATACCGGCCATGAAATTCTGGATGACCATGCGATTGTTATCGCTGATGGCCTGATTGAACGTGTTTGCCCGCTGGCAGAACTGCCGCCGGAGATTGAACAGCGCTCACTCAATGGAGCAGTAATCTCCCCCGGTTTCATCGACGTACAGCTCAACGGCTGCGGCGGTGTGCAATTCAATGACACCGCGGATGCGGTGACGGTCGAAACGCTGGAGATCATGCAGAAAGCCAACGAGAAATCGGGCTGCACCAGCTATCTGCCAACGCTCATCACCAGCAGTGATGATCTCATGAAGCAGGGTATCCGCGTGATGCGCGAATATCTGGCCAAACACTCTAACCAGGCGCTGGGTCTGCACCTTGAAGGGCCATGGCTGAATATGGTCAAGAAAGGAACGCATAACCCGAATTACGTGCGTAAACCGGATGCGGAGCTGGTTGACTACATGTGTGCGAACGCCGATGTGATCACCAAAGTGACGCTGGCGCCTGAAATGACGGGTACGGATGTCATCAGCAAACTGGCTGGTGCCGGGATTATCGTTTCAGCAGGTCACTCAAACGCGACGCTGAAAGAAGCGAAAGCCGGTTTCCGCGCGGGCATTACTTTCGCGACGCACCTTTACAACGCTATGCCGTATATCACAGGCCGTGAACCGGGTCTGGTCGGGGCGATTCTGGATGAGCCAGACGTTTACTGCGGCATTATTGCTGACGGCTTACACGTCGATTACACCAACATTCGCAACGCTAAGCGGCTGAAAGGTGACAAGCTTTGTCTGGTGACGGATGCCACCGCACCGGCAGGTGCAAATATTGAGCAGTTCATTTTTGCCGGTAAAACAATATACTACCGCAATGGACTGTGTGTGGATGAAAACGGTACGCTGAGCGGTTCCTCTTTAACCATGATTGAAGGGGTGCGTAACCTGGTTGAACATTGCGGGATTGCGCTTGATGAAGTCCTGCGTATGGCCACCCTTTATCCGGCGCGCGCAATGGGCGTGGATAAACAGCTCGGCGAAATTGCACCAGGTATGGTTGCAAACCTGACGGCATTCACACACGATTATAAAATTATTAAGACCATCGTTAATGGTAACGAGGTCGTCACTGAGTAAGTAAAAGTATGACACCTGGCGGACAAGCTCAAATCGGTAATGTCGATCTCGTTAAACAACTTAACAGTGCGGCGGTATACCGCCTGATTGACCAGCACGGACCAATCTCGCGAATTCAGATAGCCGAACAAAGCCAGCTTGCTCCCGCCAGCGTGACAAAAATTACCCGCCAGCTCATTGAGCGCGGTCTGATCAAAGAAGTCGATCAGCAGGCCTCCACCGGGGGCCGCCGCGCCATCTCCATTATTACCGAAACCCGCAATTTTCAGGCCATTGGCGTCCGTCTGGGCCGTCATGACACCACGCTCACGCTGTACGATCTGAGCAGTAAAGCCATTGCGGAAGAGCACTACCCTCTTCCGGAGCGCACCCAGGAGACGCTGGAGCATGCGCTGCTGAATACCATCGCGCAGTTTATTGAAAGCTGTCAGCGCAAGATCCGTGAACTCATTGCCATTTCCGTGATTCTGCCCGGACTGGTCGACCCGGAAAGCGGCGTGATCCGCTATATGCCGCACATTCAGGTTGAAAACTGGGGGCTGGTCGACGCGCTGGAAAAGCGTTTTAAGGTGACCTGCTTTGTGGGCCACGACATTCGCTCTCTGGCGCTGGCAGAGCACTACTTTGGTGCGAGCCAGGACTGTGAAGACTCTATTCTGGTGCGCGTTCACCGCGGAACGGGCGCCGGTATTATCTCTAACGGCCGTATTTTTATTGGTCGCAACGGTAACGTCGGCGAGATCGGCCACATTCAGGTTGAACCCCTCGGGGAGCGCTGCCACTGCGGCAACTTCGGCTGCCTTGAAACGATTGCCGCCAACACGGCCATCGAGCAGCGCGTTCGCCATCTCCTTGAACAGGGTTACCAAAGCCGCGTCACGCTGGACGATTGCAAGATAGGCACCATCTGCAAAGCCGCCAATAAAGGCGACGCGCTGGCCTGTGAAGTGATTGAGCAGGTAGGCCGCCATCTGGGGAAAACCATCGCCATCGCCATTAACCTGTTTAACCCCCAGAAAGTGGTGATCGCCGGTGAAATTGTGGAGGCGGAAAAGGTGCTGCTCCCCGCCATTGAAGGCTGTATTAACACCCAGGCGCTGAAAGCATTCCGCCAGAACCTCCCGGTGGTTCGTTCAAAGCTTGACCATCGCTCGGCGATTGGCGCGTTCGCGCTGGTCAAACGCGCCATGCTCAACGGAATTCTGCTGCAGCATTTGCTGGAAAGTTGATCGGACCTTATAGTAACGCCTTCTTTTTTTGATGTCGGACTGTCCATGACCATTAAGAATGTAATTTGTGATATCGACGGCGTGCTGATGCACGACAACGTTGCCGTGCCGGGTGCTGCGGAGTTTCTTCACCGCATCATCGACAAAGGAATGCCTCTGGTTCTGCTCACGAACTACCCTTCCCAAACCGGTCAGGATCTGGCTAACCGCTTTGCCACGGCGGGCGTCGACGTTCCGGACAGCGTGTTTTATACCTCGGCAATGGCCACGGCGGATTTCCTGAAGCGTCAGGAAGGAAAAAAAGCCTACGTGGTGGGTGAAGGTGCGCTGATACACGAGCTGTATAAAGCTGGCTTTACCATCACTGACGTGAACCCGGACTTTGTGATTGTCGGCGAAACGCGTTCCTTTAACTGGGAGATGATGCATAAGGCAGCATACTTTGTCGCCAGCGGCGCGCGCTTTATCGCGACCAACCCGGATACGCACGGCCGGGGTTTTTATCCGGCCTGCGGCGCGCTGTGCGCCGGTATCGAAAAAATCTCAGGCCGTCAGCCGTTTGTGGTCGGTAAACCGAGCCCGTGGATCATTCGTGCCGCGCTCAACAAGATGCAGGCCCACTCTGAAGAAACCGTTATTGTCGGCGACAACCTGCGCACCGATATTCTGGCCGGATTCCAGGCGGGTCTGGAGACGATTCTGGTCCTCTCCGGCGTCTCTCAACTTGATGACATTGATTCGATGCCGTTCCGGCCAAGCTGGATTTACCCCTCCGTCGATGAAATCGACATCATCTGATACCGAACCACGCCTCAGGGCGTGGTTTTTCATTTATGGCCTACAAAAATAAAGTCTCATCTAACAAAAAGCACGTTTCATTGAAAAATCATCAATAAAAGAATTTCTGGCGTGCTCTTTTTTCACTATTCCGCAATCACTATTGCACTATTTCCGTTTTCACCCGTAAAACGCTTGCGCGCCCTGCCCCTTTGCGGCATTTTCATAAGCAAGCAACATTACAAAGCAACAGGGTTAACGGAGAAGGTTATGTGTTCAATTTTTGGCGTACTGGATATTAAAACTGACGCGGGCGAACTGCGTAAAAAGGCACTCGAACTGTCCCGCCTGATGCGTCACCGCGGTCCGGACTGGTCAGGCGTTTACGCCAGTGATAAAGCGATTCTGGCTCACGAACGTCTGTCCATTGTTGACGTCAACGCCGGTGCACAGCCGCTGTATAACGAGAAAAAAACGCACGCGCTGGCTGTCAACGGTGAGATCTACAACCACCAGGCGCTGCGCGCCGAATACGGCGACCGCTACGCTTTCCAGACCGGTTCTGACTGTGAAGTGATCCTGGCGCTGTATCAGGAGAAAGGGCCCGAGTTCCTGGACGACCTGCAGGGCATGTTCGCCTTCGCCCTGTACGACAGCGAAAAAGACGCTTACCTGATTGGCCGTGACCATATCGGCATTATCCCGCTGTATATGGGCCACGATGAGCACGGCAACTTCTACGTGGCCTCTGAAATGAAAGCCCTGGTGCCGGTATGCCGCACCATTAAAGAGTTCCCGGCGGGCAGCTATCTGTGGAGCAAAGACGGCGAGATCCGCTCCTATTACCAGCGTGACTGGTTCGACTATGATGCGGTAAAAGACAACGTCACGGACAAAGCCGAGCTGCGCCAGGCCCTTGAAGACTCCGTGAAAAGCCACCTGATGTCTGACGTGCCCTACGGCGTGCTGCTCTCCGGCGGTCTGGACTCCTCCGTGATCTCCGCGATCACCAAGAAATTCGCGGCCCGTCGCGTGGAAGATCAGGAGCGCTCAGAAGCCTGGTGGCCACAGCTGCACTCTTTTGCCGTTGGCCTGGAAGGGGCTCCTGACCTGAAAGCCGCGCAGGAAGTGGCGAACCACCTCGGCACCGTGCACCATGAGATTCACTTCACCGTGCAGGAAGGTCTGGATGCGATCCGCGATGTGATCTATCACATTGAAACCTATGACGTGACCACCATCCGCGCCTCAACGCCGATGTACCTGATGTCGCGTAAGATCAAAGCGATGGGCATCAAGATGGTGCTCTCCGGTGAAGGTTCTGACGAAGTGTTTGGCGGCTACCTGTACTTCCACAAAGCACCGAACGCCAAAGAGCTGCACGAAGAGACCGTGCGTAAGCTGCAGGCGCTACACATGTTCGACTGTGCGCGTGCCAACAAAGCGATGTCGGCCTGGGGCGTGGAAGCGCGCGTGCCGTTCCTGGATAAGAAATTCCTCGACGTGGCGATGCGCATCAACCCGCAGGACAAGATGTGCGGCAACGGCAAAATGGAAAAACATATCCTGCGTGAGTGTTTTGAATCCTACCTGCCGGCGAGCGTGGCATGGCGTCAGAAAGAGCAGTTCTCTGATGGCGTAGGTTATAGCTGGATCGACACCCTGAAAGAGGTCGCGGCGAAACAGGTTTCTGACCAACAGCTGGAAACCGCGAGCTTCCGCTTCCCGTACAACACGCCGGGCTCGAAAGAGGCCTATCTGTATCGTGAAATTTTTGAAGAGCTGTTCCCGGTACCGAGTGCCGCGGAGTGCGTACCGGGTGGCCCGTCCGTCGCCTGCTCTTCTGCCAAAGCGATTGAATGGGATGAATCTTTCAAATCCATGAACGATCCGTCAGGACGCGCGGTAGGCGTTCACCAGTCAGCCTACAAATAATCACTCAGATTGCAATCGGGCCCCTCAGGGGCCTGATTTTTTTGCCTCACATTTCACCGTCTAAATCTGATTAATAACCAATAATTGCCGAATATTCGGCCACGCTGTTCGCAACCTAACCAAACAGTCACATTCCGGCTATTTTCGTTGAAAAAGGTGTTGACGCTGCAAGGGTCTATACGCATAATGCGCCCCGCAACGCCGATAAGGTAACGCGAAAAAAGATGGCTACGTAGCTCAGTTGGTTAGAGCACATCACTCATAATGATGGGGTCACAGGTTCGAATCCCGTCGTAGCCACCATCTTTTTTGCGGGAGTGGCGAAATTGGTAGACGCACCAGATTTAGGTTCTGGCGCCGCAAGGTGTGCGAGTTCAAGTCTCGCCTCCCGCACCATTCCCGGGTAAGCGTTGCACGGATGGGGTATCGCCAAGCGGTAAGGCACCGGTTTTTGATACCGGCATTCCCTGGTTCGAATCCAGGTACCCCAGCCATATTTCTTCGATTTTGCGGTTCTCCGCGGTATTGGGGTATCGCCAAGCGGTAAGGCACCGGTTTTTGATACCGGCATTCCCTGGTTCGAATCCAGGTACCCCAGCCATCGAAGATTGCAGTACTGGCTACGTAGCTCAGTTGGTTAGAGCACATCACTCATAATGATGGGGTCACAGGTTCGAATCCCGTCGTAGCCACCAAATTAAGATTGTCGATTTTTCGGTAATCAAGACAAATTGTTGGGGTATCGCCAAGCGGTAAGGCACCGGATTCTGATTCCGGCATTCCGAGGTTCGAATCCTCGTACCCCAGCCAATTTAAAAAGTCGTTAAGCAGTTTGTTTAACGCAATTGGGGTGTCGCCAAGCGGTAAGGCTCTGGTTTCTGATACCAGCATTCCGGGGTTCGAATCCCTGCACCCCAGCCACTTAAGTAACAAAAAAGCCCGCTCTGCGGGCTTTTTTGTTTTTGTTGTTCAGAATGGTGCGGCCTGATGCCCTCACCCTGACCCTCTCCCACTGGGAGAGGGGAAAAAGATTAGAGTCCCAGCGCGTATTTCAGCGCCTGACGCTTCAGACCACCGGCACGTTCCGCTGCCATCAATCCAATATTACGCAGAATGCGCACCGGGGCTAAGTCATTGCTGAACCCGGCATAAAACAGATCCATCCCCGACTGCATAATAAAGTTATCCGCCATGCGTCGCGTCTGGTAACGCTTCAGGATCTGATGGCTGGCCCAGTTTTCCGCGTGCCCGCGGGCGCTGCTCAGCACATCCAGTAACGCATCGACATCACGGTACCCCAGGTTCACGCCCTGCCCGGCCAGCGGATGAATGGTGTGTGCCGCATCGCCCACCAGCGCCAGCCCTTCACGGGCATACTGCAAAGCATGGCGGCGCGTGAGCGGAAATGCACCTGCAGCGACCGGCGTCACGTTGCCCAGACGGCTCGGGAAATGCAGGCGGATTTCCCGCTGCAATTGTTCCATTGTAAGCCCCTGCAGCTGGCGAATGCGTGCCGGTTTGTCGTACCAGACCAGCGATGCCCAGTTATCAAACAGCGGTAAAAAGGCATGCGGGCCATTCGGCGTAAAGTGCTGCCACGTGCTTTCACCCGGCGCATGCTCGCACTCGACGGTAATCAGCATGCAGGACTGCTCATACTGCCAGGCATGAACGCCAATTCCCGCCATCTGTCTGACCTGCGAGTTAGCGCCGTCCGCTCCGACGACGAGCTTCACGGCCAGTTCATCGCCGCTGTCGAGCGTCAGCAAATACCCGCTCTCGTGAGGATGCAGTGCCTTAATCGACGCCGGAACGCGCAGCGTCACCTTCGGATGCGCCTCCAGCGACAGCCAGAGCGCCTGCTGGAGCACATTGTTTTCCACCATATAACCCAGGCGCGGCAGCTTCAGCTCAGCGGCATCAAACGCGACGTGGGCATTTTCCCACTCCCAGGTTTCAAGACGGCTGTAAGGATGGGCGCGCATCGCCAGCACCGCCTCCCAGACGCCCAGCCCGCGCAGCAGATCGACGGACGCCGCGCTGATCGCGGATATGCGCACATCCGGTTTGCTCGCGGGATCGAATGCCGGCGGAGCAGCCTGTTCGATTACCGTTACCTCAAATCCCTGCTGCGCCAGCCCCAGCGCCAGCGCGCCGCCGACCATACCGCCGCCGACAACGGCAACTTCGGTGTGTAGGAGTGTCATGGTCAATTTTCCTTATTGGAGAATCCCTTAAGTTTACCGGATTTTTGCGGTCCTGAGACACATAACCTTCATACTGGTCACAACCCCACCAAAGCATTACAATACGCGGCTTGCAATCCTGAGCTGAGCAAGTCGATGACTAAAAAACTCCATATAAAAACCTGGGGCTGTCAGATGAACGAATACGATTCATCCAAGATGGCCGATCTGCTGGATTCAACCCACGGATACCAGCTGACTGAAAATGCGAAAGAAGCGGACGTGCTGCTGCTGAACACCTGTTCGATTCGTGAAAAAGCGCAGGAAAAAGTCTTTCACGTGTTAGGCCGCTGGAAGCTTCTCAAACGAAAAAATCCGGACCTGATCATCGGGGTGGGTGGCTGCGTCGCGTCGCAGGAAGGTAAGCTGATCCGCCAGAGAGCCCCGTATGTGGATATCGTCTTTGGCCCTCAGACCCTGCACCGCCTGCCGGAGATGATCAATCAGGTTCGCGGCAACCGTAGCCCGGTCGTTGACGTCAGCTTCCCGGAAATCGAAAAGTTTGACCGTCTGCCGGAGCCGCGCGCCGATGGCCCGACCGCCTTCGTCTCCATCATGGAAGGCTGCAACAAATATTGCACTTACTGCGTGGTGCCTTACACCCGTGGTGAAGAAGTCAGCCGTCCGGCAGACGATATTCTGTTTGAAATTGCGCAGCTTGCCGCACAGGGCGTTCGCGAAGTGAACCTGCTGGGCCAGAACGTGAACGCCTGGCGCGGGGAAAACTACGACGGCACCACCGGCAGCTTTGCCGAACTGCTGCGTCTGGTGGCCGCGATTGACGGTATCGACCGCATTCGCTTTACCACCAGCCATCCGATGGAGTTTACCGACGACATCATTGACGTGTATCGCGATACGCCAGAGCTGGTGAGCTTCCTGCACCTGCCGATTCAGTGTGGCTCTGACCGCGTGCTGAACCTGATGGGCCGCCCGCATACGGTGCTGGAGTACAAGTCCACCATTCGTAAGCTGCGTGAAGCGCGTCCGGATATCCAGATCAGCTCCGACTTCATCGTCGGCTTCCCTGGCGAAACCGCTGATGACTTCGAGCGCACCATGAAGCTCATCGGTGAAGTGAATTTTGACGTCAGCTACAGCTTCATCTTCTCTGCGCGTCCAGGAACACCAGCGGCCGATATGGTTGACGATGTGCCGGAAGAAGAGAAAAAGCAGCGTCTGTATATTCTGCAGGAGCGTATTAACCAGCAGGCCAACGCGTGGAGCCGCCGTATGCTCGGCACCGTTCAGCGCATTCTGGTGGAAGGCACCTCCCGGAAGAGCATTATGGAACTCTCCGGTCGTACCGAAAATAACCGCGTGGTGAACTTTGAAGGCACCCCGGATATGATCGGTAAATTCGTGGACGTCGAGATTGTCGAAGTGCTGACCAACTCGCTGCGCGCGAAGCTGGTACGCACCGAGGACGAAATGGGCCTGCGTATTGCCGAGTCACCGGAATCCGTGATCTCTCGTACCCGTAAAGAAAACGATTCTGGCGTAGGGATTTACCAGCCTTAATCCTCCTGGCCTGCCTTTCCGGCAGGCCTTGTATTTCCTCTCATCGTCCCCAATATCTTCCGCAACGCTTGCGCCTTTATTCTGTGGCGTGAATAATTTCGGTAATGACCGTTTTATTACGTCCTATCGCAATGGGTCAGTTAACCAATTAAAGAGGAACAGTTTGAATATAGATACGCGTGAAATTAGCCTTGAGCCAGCAGACAACGCTCGCCTGCTGAGCCTGTGCGGGCCGTTTGATGACAACATCAAACAACTGGAGCGACGTCTGGGTATCGAAATCAATCGTCGCGATAATCATTTCAAACTTACCGGACGCCCTATCTGCGTCAACGCCGCTGCGGACATTCTGCGTAGCCTGTATGTGGATACATCACCCATGCGCGGCGAAATTCAGGATATCGAACCGGAACAAATTCACCTCGCCATTAAAGAGGCGCGCGTGCTTGAGCAGAGCGCGGAAAGCGTGCCGGACTACGGCAAGGCCATTAACATCAAGACCAAACGTGGCGTTATTAAGCCGCGTACGCCAAACCAGGCGCAGTACATCGCCAATATCCTCGACCACGACATCACCTTCGGGGTGGGGCCGGCGGGGACGGGTAAAACCTATCTGGCCGTTGCCGCTGCGGTAGATGCGCTGGAACGCCAGGAGATCCGTCGTATTCTGCTGACCCGTCCGGCCGTTGAAGCGGGCGAAAAGCTGGGCTTCCTGCCGGGCGATCTGAGCCAGAAGGTCGACCCGTATCTGCGCCCGTTATACGATGCGCTGTTCGAGATGCTCGGCTTTGAGAAGGTTGAGAAGCTCATTGAGCGTAACGTTATCGAAGTGGCCCCTCTCGCCTACATGCGCGGTCGTACGCTGAACGATGCGTTCATCATTCTCGATGAGAGCCAGAACACCACCATCGAACAGATGAAGATGTTCCTGACGCGTATCGGCTTTAACTCGAAAGCGGTCATCACCGGTGACGTCACCCAGATCGACCTGCCGCGCAGCACCAAATCCGGCCTGCGCCACGCCATTGAGGTGCTGGCCGAGGTCGACGAAATCAGCTTTAACTTCTTCCACAGTGAAGACGTGGTACGCCACCCGGTGGTCGCGCGTATCGTTAACGCCTATGAAGCCTGGGAAGAGGCGGATCAGAAGCGTAAGGCCGAACTGGCCGCAGAACGTAAGCGCGAAGCGCAGGAGCAAGAACAGAAATGAGTCAGGTGATCCTCGATTTACAGCTGGCCTGTGAAGACAATTCCGGCATGCCAGATGAGGCACAGTTTCAGAAATGGCTGGATGCCGTTATTCCTCAGTTTCAGGAAGAATCAGAAGTCACGATTCGCCTGGTGGATGAAGCAGAAAGCCATGAGCTTAACCTGACCTATCGCGGGAAAGATAAGCCGACCAACGTGCTCTCATTCCCGTTCGAAGCGCCGCCGGGCATTGAGATGCCGCTGCTGGGCGATCTGATCATTTGCCGTCAGGTGGTTGAACAGGAAGCCAAAGAGCAGCAAAAGCCGCTTGAGGCCCACTGGGCGCATATGGTGATACACGGCAGCCTACATCTGCTCGGCTACGATCACATTGAAGATGACGAAGCGGAAGAGATGGAGTCCCTCGAGACAGAGATAATGCTTGCTCTGGGCTATGAGGATCCGTACATTGCCGAGAAAGAATAGTCCGTCACCTGACGGACTCACATGCCGCCACGAAAGGATATCGCGTGGCGGTAAACGTTGAACTAACAAGAGAACCCTTAACAAACGCCATGAGCGACGACAATTCACACAGTAGCGACACGACAACCAGTAAAAAGGGATTTTTCTCCCTCATTCTGAACCAGCTTTTCCACGGCGAACCCAAAAACCGTGATGAACTGCTGGAGCTGATTCGTGATTCCGGGCAGAACGACCTTATCGACGAAGATACGCGCGAAATGCTCGAAGGGGTTATGGACATCGCCGACCAGCGCGTTCGCGATATCATGATCCCCCGCTCGCAGATGATCACCCTGAAACGTAACCAGACTCTGGACGAGTGCCTCGATGTGATCATTGAATCCGCCCACTCGCGTTTCCCGGTCATCAGCGAAGATAAAGATCACATCGAAGGGATTTTGATGGCGAAAGATCTGCTGCCGTTTATGCGCAGCGATGCCGAAGCCTTCAGCATGGAAAAAGTGTTACGCCAGGCCGTGGTTGTGCCGGAAAGTAAACGTGTGGATCGGATGCTGAAAGAGTTTCGCTCTCAGCGTTACCACATGGCGATTGTTATTGATGAGTTTGGTGGCGTTTCCGGTCTGGTCACGATCGAGGATATTCTTGAGCTGATCGTGGGCGAAATCGAAGACGAGTACGACGAAGAAGAAGATATCGACTTCCGGCAGCTTAGCCGCCACACCTGGACCGTGCGCGCGCTGGCCTCTATTGAGGACTTTAACGACGCCTTCGGTACCCACTTCAGCGATGAAGAGGTCGATACCATTGGCGGGCTGGTGATGCAGGCCTTTGGCCACCTCCCGGCGCGCGGTGAGACCGTTGACATTGACGGTTACCAGTTCAAAGTGGCAATGGCCGACAGCCGACGTATTATACAGGTTCACGTCAGAACGCCGGACGACTCACCGGTGCCAAAACTGGAAGATTAATGTAAATGGCATTTGCCCCACTGCTTGAACGCCAGCGCGTCCGTTTGCTGCTGGCGCTGTTACTCGGAGCCAGCGGTACGCTGGCTTTTTCTCCTTACGATATCTGGCCCGCCGCCATTCTCTCCCTGATGGGGCTTCAGGGCCTGACCCTGAATCGTCGTCCGGTACAGGCTGCGGCCATTGGTTACTTCTGGGGACTGGGGCTGTTTGGCTCAGGTATCAACTGGGTTTATGTCAGCATCGCCCAGTTTGGTGGTATGCCTGGCCCGGTTAACGTCTTCCTGGTGGTATTGCTCGCCGCGTATCTCTCGCTCTATACCGGTCTGTTCGCCGGTATCCTTTCTCGCCTGTGGCCAAAAACCACCTGGCTGCGCGTCGCCATTGCCGCGCCGGTGGTCTGGCAGATAACCGAGTTCCTGCGTGGCTGGGTGCTGACGGGCTTCCCGTGGCTGCAGTTCGGCTACAGCCAGATTGACGGCCCCCTGAAGGGTCTGGCGCCGGTAATGGGCGTTGAGGCCATCAACTTCCTGCTGATGGTGGTCAGCGGCCTGCTGGTCCTGGCGCTGGTCCAGCGCTGCTGGAAACCGCTGGCTGTGGCGCTGGTGCTGTTTGCCCTGCCCTTCCCGCTGCGTTATATCCAGTGGTTCACGCCTGAGCCAGAGCGCACCCTGCAGGTGTCCATGGTGCAGGGGAATATTCCGCAGTCTATGAAGTGGGATGAGAAAGAGCTGCTGAATACGCTGAAGATCTACGCCAACGCCACCGAAGAGGTGATGGGTAAATCACAGCTGATTATCTGGCCGGAATCTGCAATCCCCGATCTGGAAATTAACCAGCAGCCGTTCCTCAACATGATGAACGACCTGCTGCTGGCGCGCGGCAGCACGCTGATCACCGGGATTGTCGATGCGCGTCTGAATCAGCAGAACCGCTACGACACCTACAACAGCATCATTACGCTCGGGAAAGATAGCGAGTACAGCTACCACTCCACTGACCGGTACAACAAGAACCACCTGGTGCCGTTTGGTGAATTTGTCCCGCTGGAGTCGATTCTGCGCCCGCTGGCCCCGTTCTTTGACCTGCCGATGTCCTCTTTCAGCCGCGGCCCGTACGTACAGCCTCAGCTGCACGCGCACGGCCTGGCCCTGACGGCGGCCATCTGCTACGAAATCATTCTCGGCGAGCAGGTACGCGATAACTTCCGCCCGGATACTGACTATCTGCTGACCATCTCCAACGACGCCTGGTTTGGTAAGTCAATCGGCCCGTGGCAGCACTTCCAGATGGCACGTATGCGCTCTCTGGAGCTGGCGCGTCCTCTGCTGCGCAGCACCAACAACGGCATCACGGCTGTGATTGGTCCGCAGGGCGAGATTCAGGCGATGATCCCGCAGTTTACTCGCGAGGTACTGACCACTAAAGTCACGCCAACCACCGGGCTGACGCCATACGCGCGCACCGGCAACTGGCCGCTGTGGATACTGACCGTGCTGTTCGGCTTTGGCGCGGTGCTGATGAGCCTGCGTCAGCGTCGGAAATAACCTTCCCTTCTGTTGTCGGGTGGCGTAGCCGCCACCCGACAATTTTCTCCAAACTCCCATTCTGGCACGCCTATTGCTTTGTTTATTCAGGTAAACGCAGTTTGGCTTAACGTGCAACTTTGTCGCACCAGCGTAGATCATCGGTAGCACCGAAACGGTGCAACGGGAGATATTTGCCTCTGATTGGTGCGGCGCGCTTCGCAAAAATAAACAATAACGCAGCAAAATCTTTACATTAAGCCAGACTAAATGTTAACAAGCTTGCATAACACTGCACTCGCATTGCGCGAGATATAACAACATCACAATGGGTATCAATGCGTCGCTGGCGCTGATAAAAAAGGAGTTGGGTATGCAATTACGTAAACTGGCCACAGCAATGCTGGTTATGGGAATGTCTGCAGGCGTGGTTCACGCTGAAGATGCGCCTGCAGCAGGCAGCACTCTCGACAAGATTGCCAAAAACGGCGTCATCGTGGTCGGCCACCGTGAATCTTCTGTCCCGTTCTCTTACTACGACAACACGCAAAAAGTCGTGGGCTATTCACAGGATTACTCCAACGCCATCGTTGAAGCTGTGAAGAAAAAGCTGAACAAACCTGACCTGCAGGTGAAGCTGATCCCAATCACTTCACAGAACCGTATTCCACTGCTGCAAAACGGCACCTTTGACTTCGAGTGTGGCTCCACCACCAACAACCTCGAGCGTCAGAAACAAGCTGCCTTCTCTGACACCATCTTTGTCGTGGGCACCCGTCTGCTGACGAAGAAAGGCGGTGAGATCAAAGACTTCGCTGACCTGAAAGGCAAAGCGGTTGTTGTGACCTCCGGTACCACGTCAGAAGTGCTGCTGCACAAGCTGAACGACGAGAAGAAAATGGATATGCGCATCATCAGCGCGAAAGACCATGGCGACTCCTTCCGTACCCTGGAAAGCGGTCGTGCCGTTGCGTTTATGATGGATGACGCCCTGCTGGCGGGCGAACGTGCGAAAGCGAAGAAACCAGACAACTGGGATATCGTCGGTACCGCGCAGTCCAAAGAAGCCTACGGCTGTATGCTGCGTAAAGACGATCCGCAGTTCAAAAAGCTGATCGATGACACCATCGCTCAGGTGCAGACCTCCGGCGAAGCGGAAAAATGGTTCGACAAATGGTTCAAGAACCCGATTCCACCAAAAAACCTGAACATGAATTTTGAACTGTCTGACGACATGAAAGCGCTGTTCAAATCTCCAAATGACAAGGCTCTTAACTAATTAGAACTACAGGGGCGGGATCTCCTGCCCTCTCGATTGTCGGGAAGCATGGACAGACTATACGTTGAGTGGTCGTTCCCCACTCAGCGCGAAAAATGAGCTTCTCACCAATCTTCGAGGGTAGCGCTGCTACCCTTTTTTTTCTGGAGTTTATTATGTCAATAGACTGGAACTGGGGCATATTCCTGCAACAAGCCCCGTTCGGCAACACCACCTATCTTGGCTGGCTGTGGAGCGGCTTTCAGGTCACCGTGGCACTATCGATAACGGCGTGGATTATCGCGTTTCTTGTCGGTTCTTTGTTCGGTATTCTGCGCACCGTCCCTAACCGTTTTCTTTCAACGCTTGGCACCCTGTATGTGGAACTGTTCCGTAACGTTCCGCTGATCGTGCAATTCTTTACCTGGTATCTGGTCATCCCGGAACTGCTGCCGGAAAATATTGGCATGTGGTTCAAGTCGGAGCTGGATCCGAACGTGCAGTTCTTTGTCTCCTCCATGATGTGTCTGGGGCTGTTTACCGCTGCACGCGTTTGCGAGCAGGTGCGTGCCGCCATTCAGTCATTGCCGCGCGGACAAAAAAACGCTGGCCTGGCGATGGGCCTGACGCTGCCCCAAACCTACCGCTACGTGCTGCTGCCTAACGCTTACCGGGTTATCGTTCCACCGATGACCTCCGAGATGATGAACCTGGTGAAAAACTCGGCCATCGCCTCAACTATCGGCCTGGTCGACATGGCCGCGCAGGCGGGCAAGCTGCTGGATTATTCCGCTCACGCGTGGGAATCCTTCACCGCGATCACGCTCGCGTATGTTCTGATTAACGCTTTCATCATGCTGGTGATGAACCTGGTTGAACGCAAAATCCGCCTGCCGGGTAATCTGGGGGGCAAATAATGTACGAATTTGACTGGAGTTCTATCGTTCCATCCATGCCTTACCTGCTTGATGGCCTGGTGATTACCTTAAAAATCACCGTTATTGCCATCATCATTGGTATCGTCTGGGGTACCCTGCTGGCCGTTATGCGCCTGTCGAGCTTTAAGCCGTTCGCCTGGTTTGCGACCGCCTACGTTAACGTGTTCCGCTCCATCCCGCTGGTGATGGTGCTGCTGTGGTTTTACCTGATTGTGCCCGGCTTCCTGCAGAACGTGCTGGGGCTGTCGCCGAAAACCGATATCCGTCTGATCTCCGCCATGGTGGCGTTCTCAATGTTCGAGGCCGCTTACTACTCGGAGATTATCCGAGCGGGCATTCAGAGTATCTCCCGCGGGCAATCCAGCGCCGCGCTGGCGCTGGGAATGACGCACTGGCAGTCCATGCAGCTCATTATTCTGCCGCAGGCGTTTCGCGCCATGGTTCCGCTCCTGCTGACCCAGGGTATCGTGCTGTTCCAGGATACCTCGCTGGTCTACGTTCTGAGTCTGGCAGACTTCTTCCGTACCGCGTCAACCATCGGTGAACGTGATGGTACGCAGGTCGAGATGGTGCTCTTTGCGGGTGCGGTCTATTTTGTGATTAGTTTAAGCGCGTCGCTGTTGGTCAGCTGGCTGAAGAAAAGGACGGTATAATGATTTCCCTGAAAAATGTTTCTAAATGGTATGGGCACTTTCAGGTGCTGACCGACTGCTCCACCGAAGTCAAAAAAGGCGACGTGGTGGTGGTATGCGGGCCGTCCGGCTCCGGTAAATCAACGCTGATTAAAACCGTCAACGGACTGGAGCCGGTGCAGCAAGGTGAGATCGTTGTCAACGGCACCAAAGTCAACGATAAGAAAACTAATCTCGCCCAGCTTCGCTCTCACGTTGGCATGGTGTTCCAGCACTTTGAGCTGTTCCCTCACCTCTCCATTATTGAGAACCTGACGCTGGCGCAGGTAAAAGTGCTGAAGCGTGATAAAAAAGCGTCGCGCGAGAAAGGTCTGAAGCTCCTGGAACGCGTTGGGCTTTCGGCGCATGCAGATAAGTTCCCGGCACAGCTTTCTGGCGGCCAACAGCAGCGTGTGGCGATCGCCCGCGCGCTGTGTATGGATCCGGTGGCGATGCTGTTTGATGAGCCAACGTCGGCGCTCGATCCAGAGATGATCAATGAAGTGCTGGACGTAATGGTCGAGCTGGCGCACGAAGGGATGACCATGATGGTGGTGACCCACGAAATGGGCTTTGCCCGTAAAGTGGCCAACCGCGTGATCTTTATGGACGAAGGGAAAATTGTCGAAGACTCACCGAAAGAAGAGTTCTTCGCTAACCCGAAATCAGAGCGTGCGAAAGATTTCCTCGCGAAAATCCTGCACTAACCTTCCCGGTGCGCAATCTGCGGATTGCGCACTGCTTCACGCTTTCACTCAGTTCCTCTCGTCGGCGTCACATTGCAGCGTTAACCTTGTCACAAAATAACGCTACGTATGGAGAACGCTATGGCACAGCCTATTATTCTCGACTGCGATCCGGGTCATGACGACGCGATCGCGCTCGTCCTCGCTCTTGCCTCCCCTGAACTCGAGGTAAAAGCCGTCACCTCGTCCGCCGGAAACCAGACGCCGGACAAAACCCTGCGCAACGTGCTGCGCATGCTCACGCTGCTCAAACGCACCGACATTCCTGTCGCCGGCGGGGCCGTGAAGCCACTGATACGCGAGCTGATTATTGCCGACAACGTTCATGGTGAAAGCGGGCTGGACGGTCCGGCACTGCCGGAGCCGGGTTTCACGCCGCAAAACTGTACCGCCGTGGAGCTGATGGCGAAGGTTCTACGTGAGAGTGCAGAACCGGTAACGCTGGTGGCAACCGGACCGCAAACCAACGTCGCGCTGCTGCTGAACAGCCATCCTGAGCTGCATAATAAAATTGCCCGAATTGTGATTATGGGCGGGGCCATGGGGCTGGGGAACTGGACGCCTGCGGCGGAGTTCAACATCTTTGTCGACCCGGAAGCCGCGGAAATCGTCTTCCAGTCCGGCTTACCAATTGTAATGGCGGGACTGGACGTTACCCACCGCGCGCAGATTATGGCGGACGATATTGAGCGATTCCGCTCCGTGGGTAATACGGTCGCGACAACCGTGGCAGAGCTGCTCGACTTCTTTATGGAGTATCACAAGGCCGAGAAGTGGGGCTTCCACGGCGCCCCCCTGCACGACCCGTGCACCATTGCCTGGCTACTGAAGCCGGAGATGTTCACCACGGTGGACAGATGGGTTGGTGTTGAGACGCAGGGAAAATACACCCAGGGAATGACGGTGGTGGATTACTACTCGCTGACGGGGAATAAACCGAATACCACGGTGATGGTGGACATCGACCGCGAGGCGTTTGTGGATTTGCTGGCGGAGAGACTGGCTTACTATTGTGCGGTCTGATGCCCTCACCCCCGCCCTCTCCCACTGGGAGAGGGAGCAGAGAGTTTTGCTTTTATTTAGGGCTCAAACGGCCGACGCTGGAACTGATCGTGGCCGCATTTCGGACACAGCGGCAGGACATCCGGCGTATATACCGCAATATGATGGTGGCAATTCTCACATACCAGATTTCCCAAGCCGACCACCTCACCACTGTGATACACACCGTGATGGTTCAAATCCTGAAAGACCTCGCGCCACTCCAGCTGCGTTTTATCCGTGATGTCGGCCAGCTCTTGCCACAGGCTCTCTTTAATCACCCGCATAAAAACGCTGTCCGTGACCTCCTCCTGGCTCTCCTGGTAGCTGCGCGCGAACTCTTCCAGATCGCGACGCACGGCGCGCGTCACCTCTTCCACTTCGGTTCGCGTTAACTCACCCGTTTGCGTCACGCGGGCACGCGCTTGCTCCACCAGCGCGTCGATATCTCGCTCGCCGTTACGCAGCCGTTCCGTCAGTGTCGCCACCAGTTCGCGGTAAAATTGAGCAACCTTGTTCATCATTTTGCCTCCCGGGTAAGTAACTATTTCTAATAATAGACCTTATTTCATCGCCGCTTTGTCAGGTGAAGCACAGACCCGGTAAATTCCTGCAAAGCGCATTTGTGCGAAAGGCTGTTTTGACGCTGGCGTTTGGGCTATGCTATGCGGATCTGAATTACCACATCCATTGGCTACATTTGTAGCTGTATTGAAAACAGGACCACTGGCTGCCATGCAAGAGCAATACCGCCCGGAAGAGATAGAATCAAAAGTCCAGCAACACTGGGACGAGAAGCGCACCTTTGAAGTAACCGAAGACGAGAGCAAAGAGAAGTATTACTGCCTGTCGATGCTTCCCTATCCTTCTGGTCGACTACACATGGGCCATGTGCGTAACTACACCATCGGCGATGTGATTGCACGCTACCAGCGCATGCTGGGTAAAAACGTTCTGCAGCCTATCGGCTGGGATGCGTTCGGTCTGCCTGCGGAAGGCGCGGCGGTCAAAAACAACACCGCACCGGCGCCGTGGACGTACGACAATATCGCGTACATGAAAAACCAGCTCAAGATGCTGGGCTTTGGCTATGACTGGAGCCGCGAGCTGGCAACCTGTACCCCGGAATACTATCGCTGGGAGCAGAAGTTCTTCACCGAGCTGTACAAAAAAGGCCTGGTGTATAAGAAGACCTCTGCCGTTAACTGGTGTCCAAATGACCAGACCGTTCTCGCGAACGAACAGGTTATCGACGGCTGCTGCTGGCGCTGTGACACCAAAGTTGAGCGTAAAGAGATCCCACAGTGGTTTATCAAAATCACCGCTTACGCTGATGAGCTGCTGAACGATCTGGATAACCTGGATCACTGGCCAGATACCGTTAAGACCATGCAGCGCAACTGGATTGGCCGTTCTGAAGGCGTGGAGATTACCTTCAACGTTGAGAACTACGACCAGACCCTGACCGTCTACACCACCCGTCCGGACACCTTCATGGGCGCGACCTACCTGGCCGTGGCCGCAGGTCACCCGCTGGCGCAGAAAGCGGCAGAGAATAACCCGGAGCTGGCCACCTTCATCGACGAGTGCCGCAACACCAAAGTGGCCGAAGCCGACATGGCGACGATGGAGAAAAAAGGCGTCGCGACAGGCTTCTATGCGAAGCATCCGCTGACTGGCGAAGCAATTCCTGTCTGGGCAGCGAACTTCGTGCTGATGGAGTACGGTACAGGCGCGGTAATGGCCGTTCCGGGCCACGATCAGCGCGACTACGAGTTTGCCACCAAATACAGCCTGCCGATTAAAGCCGTTATTCTGGCCGCCGATGGTTCTGAACCCGACCTGTCCGAACAAGCGCTGACCGAAAAAGGCACTCTGTTCAACTCCGGTGAATTCAGCGGCCTGAGCTTCGAAGAGGGCTTCAACGCCATCGCCGATAAGCTGGCCTCTCTGGGCGTGGGCGAGCGTAAAGTTAACTTCCGTCTGCGCGACTGGGGCGTGTCCCGTCAGCGTTACTGGGGCGCGCCAATCCCAATGGTGACGCTGGAAGATGGCACCGTGATGCCAACGCCGGAAGATCAGCTCCCGGTGATCCTGCCGGAAGACGTGGTCATGGACGGTATCACCAGCCCGATCAAAGCCGATCCTGAGTGGGCAAAAACCACCGTCAACGGTCAGCCTGCGCTGCGTGAAACCGACACCTTTGACACCTTTATGGAGTCATCCTGGTACTATGCGCGCTACACCTGCCCGCAGTATCAGGACGGTATGCTCGATTCCGATGCGGCAAACTACTGGCTGCCGGTTGATATCTATATCGGCGGCATCGAACACGCCATCATGCACCTGCTCTACTTCCGCTTCTTCCACAAACTGATGCGCGATGCAGGCATGGTGAACTCTGACGAACCAGCAAAACAGCTGCTGTGTCAGGGCATGGTACTGGCAGATGCGTTCTATTACGTCGGTGCCAACGGCGAGCGTAACTGGGTTTCTCCGGTTGATGCGATCGTCGAGCGCGACGAGAAAGGCCGTATCGTTAAGGCGAAAGATGCCGAAGGTCATGAACTGGTCTATACCGGCATGAGCAAGATGTCCAAGTCGAAAAACAACGGCATCGATCCGCAGGTAATGGTTGAGCGTTACGGTGCGGACACCGTGCGTCTGTTCATGATGTTTGCCTCTCCGGCCGACATGACCCTGGAATGGCAGGAGTCCGGCGTGGAAGGCGCGAACCGCTTCCTGAAACGCGTCTGGAAACTGGTTTACGAACACACTGCACTGGGCGATGCCCCGGCGCTGAACGCCGCCGCACTGACTGAAGATCAGCAGGCGCTGCGTCGCGATGTTCATAAAACGATTGCGAAAGTGACCGATGATATTGGTCGTCGTCAGACCTTCAATACCGCAATTGCGGCTATTATGGAACTGATGAACAAGCTGGCGAAAGCCCCGCAGGACGGTGAGCAGGATCGTGCCTTAATGCGTGAAGCGCTGCTGGCCGTCGTTCGCATGCTGAACCCGTTCACTCCGCACGTCAGCTTCACCCTGTGGCAGGAGCTGAAAGGCGAAGGCGATATCGACAACGCGCCGTGGCCGCAGGCTGACGAAGCCGCGATGGTGGAAAACACGACGCTGGTTGTGGTCCAGGTAAACGGCAAAGTCCGCGGTAAAATTACCGTGGCGGTCGATGCAACCGAAGAACAGGTTCGCGAGCGCGCGGGCCAGGAACCTCTGGTCGCAAAATATCTTGAGGGCGTTACCGTACGTAAAGTGATCTACGTACCGGGTAAACTGCTCAATCTGGTCGTTGGCTAAGCGCGGGAGGAAACGTGCGACAACTGGCAACAATACTCTTATCACTGGCGGTGCTTGTCACCGCTGGCTGTGGCTGGCACCTGCGCAATACCACGGCGGTGCCTGCTGAGATGAAAACGATGATTTTCGACTCATCGGATCCGAATGGTCCACTCAGCCGGGCAGTTCGTAATCAGCTGCGTCTGAACGGCGTTGAGCTTGTTGAGAAACAAACGCTGCGCCAGGATGTACCGTCTCTGCGTATCATCGGAGGAGGTCTGTCGAGAGATACGGCCTCCATCTTCCAGGACGGTCGTACAGCTGAATATCAGATGGTGCTGACGGTCAACGCAGCGGTCCTGATCCCGGGTAAAGACATCTATCCGATCAGCACGAAAGTGTTCCGTTCGTTCTTCGATAACCCGCAGACGGCGTTGGCAAAAGATGCCGAACAGCAGATTATCATCAACGAAATGTACGACAAGGCGGCGGAACAGCTGATCCGTAAACTGCCAGGTATTGCAGCGTCTACCCGACAAGGCTCTGACATTGTTGAAAAACCGGTTGCTGGCACGCTTCCTGCTGCTAACTCTCTGGGTAAATGATGATCAGGCTGTATCCTGAACAACTCCGCGCGCAGCTCAAAGAAGGGCTGCGCGCGGCGTATTTGCTTCTTGGAAACGATCCGTTATTGCTTCAGGAAAGTCTGGATGCCGTGCGGCATGAAGCCGCCTCTCAGGGCTTCGATGAACACCACACCGTCCAGCTGGATAACAACACCGACTGGAATGCCCTCTTCTCACTCTGTCAGGCGATGAGCCTTTTTGCGTCGCGCCAGACTATTCAGATCCTGCTGCCGGAAAACGGCCCTAACGCGGCCATCAATGAACAGCTGGCCACGCTGGTCAGCCTGCTTCACAGCGATCTGCTGCTGATTGTGCGCGGCAACAAGCTCACCAAAGCGCAGGAAAATGCGGCGTGGGTCACCCAACTCGCAGCCCACGCGGTACAGGTCACCTGTCAGACGCCTGAACAGGCGCATCTGCCCAAATGGGTGGCAGCGAGAGCGAAGCAGAACAACCTTCAGCTGGATGATGCGGCGAACCAACTGCTCTGCTACTGCTATGAAGGTAACCTGCTGGCCCTGGCGCAGGCGCTGGACAGACTCTCCCTGCTCTGGCCAGATGGCAAGCTGACCTTGCCGCGCGTCGAGCAGGCCGTTAACGACGCGGCGCACTTCACGCCGTTCCACTGGGTGGACGCGCTGCTGTCGGCGAAAAGCAAACGCGCCCTGCATATTTTGCAACAGCTGCGTCTCGAAGGGAGCGAACCGGTTATTCTGCTGCGTACGCTGCAGCGCGAATTGCTGCTGCTGATTACGCTCAAGCGTCAGTCTGCCCATACGCCGCTGCGTTCGCTGTTTGATAAACACCGCGTGTGGCAAAATCGCCGGGCTTTGATCACCGAGGCCGTCAACCGCCTGAGTCATGAACAGCTTCGTCAGGCAGTGCAGCTTCTGATGCGCGCTGAGCTCACGTTAAAACAAGATTATGGCCAGTCGGTCTGGGCGGAGCTGGAAAGTCTTTCTCTCCTGCTCTGCCACAAGGCGCTGGCAGACGTTTTTATTGATGGATAGCATGCATTCTTTACAGGCCTTATATGGCGGCACCTTCGACCCGGTACATTACGGGCATCTGAAGCCGGTTGAAATTCTGGCAAATCTGATCGGCCTTCAGCGCGTCACCATCATGCCCAACAATGTCCCGCCCCATCGTCCACAGCCCGAGGCGACCAGCGAGCAGCGAAAAGAGATGCTTGCACTTGCCATCGCAGATAAACCGCTCTTTCGACTTGACGAGCGTGAGCTGCGTCGCGACACGCCCTCCTGGACGTCTCAGACGCTTCAGGAGTGGCGCGCCGAACAAGGACCAGACCAGCCGCTTGCCTTTATCATCGGCCAGGATTCTCTGCTGAATTTCCCTACGTGGCATCAGTATGAAACCATCCTGGAGAACAGCCACCTGCTCGTCTGCCGCCGTCCCGGCTATCCACTGACCATGCGCGAAGAGCAGTACCAGCAGTGGCTGGAAGACCATCTCACCGATAATGTTGAAGATCTTCACAACCAGCCTGCCGGGAAGATCTATCTGGCGGAAACGCCGTGGTTTGATATCTCTGCAACCCTCATTCGCGAGCGTTTACAGCAGGGTTTAGCGTGTGACTATCTGCTGCCAACCCCGGTGCTGGCCTATATCCATGCGCACGGTTTGTATCAGAAAAGCGCAGATGAATAGCCGGAGAGCATAAAAAGCGGCTTATTGTTTATCCTGCCTTGACAGGGTAAGCCATACTGTTATTCTCCGCTGCCAGACTTTCCCGCCGATCATTGCTTTACAGAAATTGTTTTACAAAAATGGCAATGCAATCTCAGGCGGAGGGTGGGATGATACCCGCCTTCAAAAGCCCGGCCGGAGACATTTGTCCCGACGCAGGCGTGAGTTCAGGTATACTGTCTGGCTACGAATTCAAAGTTTTACAATCTCATTCACCCCAGGGGGAAAACTTGCAGGGTAAAGCACTCCAGGATTTTGTTATTGACAAAATTGATGACCTGAAAGGTCAGGACATCATCGCTATCGACGTTAAGGGTAAATCCAGTATTACCGACTGCATGATCATCTGCACCGGTACATCGACGCGTCATGTTGTTTCAATTGCCGATCACGTGGTTCAGGAATCGCGTGCAGCAGGGCTGTTGCCGCTGGGTGTTGAAGGTGAAGCGACGGCTGACTGGGTGGTAGTCGACCTCGGCGATGTGATTGTCCACGTCATGCAGGACGAGAGCCGTCGCCTGTATGAGCTGGAAAAACTCTGGGGTTAATGCGTGAAGTTACAGCTGGTCGCCGTCGGCACCAAAATGCCGGACTGGGTACAAACCGGTTTTACTGAATATCTGCGTCGTTTTCCAAAAGACATGCCGTTCGAGCTGGTGGAAATTCCCGCCGGGAAGCGCGGCAAGAACGCTGATATCAAACGTATTCTCGATAAAGAGGGCGAACTGATGCTGGCTGCCGCTGGCAAAAACCGCATCGTCACCCTCGATATTCCAGGTAAACCCTGGGATACGCCGCAGCTGGCGCAAGAACTGGAGCGCTGGAAGCAGGATGGTCGTGACGTCAGTCTGTTGATTGGCGGACCAGAAGGGTTATCCCCTGCCTGCAAAGCGGCGGCTGAACAAAGTTGGTCCCTCTCCGCGCTGACGCTTCCCCACCCGCTCGTTCGGGTACTGGTGGCAGAAAGCCTGTATCGCGCGTGGAGCATTACTACCAACCACCCCTATCACCGCGAGTAATGACTGACCAGGGTAGATTAAGCAGCGGATGAAACTACAGAATTCTTTTCGCGACTATACGGCTGAGTCCGCGCTGTTTGTGCGCCGGGCGCTGGTCGCCTTTACCGGGATTTTGCTGCTTACCGGCGTGCTGATCGCCAACCTCTATAATCTGCAAATTGTCCGCTTTACCGACTACCAGACGCGTTCAAACGAAAACCGTATTAAGCTGGTGCCTATCGCACCCAGCCGCGGCATTATTTACGATCGTAACGGCACCCCGCTGGCGTTGAACCGCACCATCTATCAAATCGAGATGATGCCGGAAAAAGTCGATAATGTTCAGGATACGCTGGAAGCGCTGAAAAGCGTTGTCGACCTTGACGATGACGATATTGCGGCCTTCAAAAAAGAGCGCGCCCGCTCTCACCGCTTCACCTCGATTCCGGTTAAAACCAATTTGACGGAAGTCCAGGTGGCCCGCTTTGCGGTGAATCAGTATCGTTTCCCCGGCGTGGAAGTGAAGGGATATAAGCGTCGCTACTATCCCTACGGCTCCGCGCTGACGCATGTGATTGGCTACGTTTCCAAGATTAACGACAAAGACGTCGACCGCCTTGATAAAGACGGCAAGCTGGCCAACTACGCTGCTACGCACGATATCGGTAAGCTGGGGATCGAACGTTACTACGAAGACGTTCTGCACGGGCAAACCGGCTATGAAGAGGTTGAGGTTAACAACCGCGGTCGCGTGATCCGTCAGCTAAAAGAAGTGCCGCCTCAGGCGGGGCATGACGTCTATCTGACGCTCGACCTCAAGCTTCAGCAGTATATCGAAACCCTGCTGGCGGGCAGCCGTGCAGCCGTTGTGGTCACCGATCCTCGTACCGGCGGTATCCTGGCAATGGTCTCCATGCCTAGCTATGACCCGAACCTCTTTGTTGATGGGATTTCGAGTAAAGACTATTCCGGTCTGCTGAATGACCCGAACACGCCGCTGGTGAACCGCGCGACGCAAGGGGTTTACCCGCCAGCATCAACGGTTAAACCGTACGTGGCGGTCTCTGCGCTGAGTGCCGGCGTCATCAACCGTAATACCAGCCTGTTTGACCCGGGCTGGTGGCAGCTGCCGGGTTCAGATAAGCGCTATCGTGACTGGAAAAAATGGGGCCACGGTCATCTCAACGTCACCAAATCGCTGGAAGAATCTGCGGATACCTTCTTCTATCAGGTGGCGTATGACATGGGTATCGACCGCCTGTCAGAGTGGATGAGCAAATTCGGCTACGGGCATTACACCGGCGTGGACCTTTCAGAAGAACGTTCTGGCAACATGCCAACGCGTGAATGGAAGCTGAAGCGCTTTAAAAAACCGTGGTATCAGGGTGACACCATTCCGGTGGGTATCGGCCAGGGTTACTGGACGGCGACGCCGATTCAGATGAACAAAGCCATGATGATCCTCATCAATGACGGCGTGGTAAAAGTGCCCCATCTGCTACAGAGTACGGTTGAAGACGGCAAAAAAGTGCCGTGGAATCAGCCGCACGAGGCGCCAGTGGGTGACATCCATTCCGGCTTCTGGGAAATTGCGAAAGACGGTATGTACGGCGTGGCAAATCGCCCGAACGGTACCGCGCATAAGTACTTCACCGGTACGCCGTACAAAGTGGCCGCGAAATCCGGTACTGCGCAGGTGTTTGGTCTGAAAGCCAACGAAACCTATAACGCGCACCGCATTGCTGAACGTCTGCGTGACCATAAGCTGATGACGGCGTTTGCCCCTTATGATAACCCGCAGGTCGCGGTGGCGATGATTCTGGAGAACGGCGGTGCCGGGCCAGCAGTAGGTACCATCATGCGCCAGATCCTTGACCACATTATGCTGGGTGATAACAACACCGAACTGCCGGCTGAAAACCCGGCCGCCGCTGCGGCGGAGGACCAATAATCATGACGGATAATCCAAATAAAAAATCGCTGTGGGATAAAATCCACATCGACCCAGCCATGCTGCTGATCCTGCTGGCTCTGCTGGTTTACAGCGCCCTGGTTATCTGGAGCGCCAGCGGCCAGGACATCGGCATGATGGAGCGCAAAATCGGCCAGATCGCCATGGGTCTGATCATCATGGTGGTGATGGCGCAAATTCCGCCGCGCGTCTACGAAGGCTGGGCGCCCTACCTCTACATCTTCTGTATTATTTTGCTGGTTGCGGTAGATGCGTTTGGCGCCATTTCAAAAGGGGCACAGCGCTGGCTGGATCTGGGCGTTGTCCGCTTCCAGCCCTCGGAAATTGCCAAAATCGCCGTTCCATTGATGGTGGCACGCTTTATCAACCGCGACGTCTGTCCGCCGTCGCTGAAAAACACGGCCATCGCGCTGGTGCTGATTTTCCTGCCGACGCTGCTGGTTGCGGCGCAGCCTGACCTTGGCACCTCAATTCTTATCGCCCTTTCCGGCCTGTTTGTCCTTTTCCTGTCGGGACTGAGCTGGCGCCTGATTGGTATCGCGGTGGTGCTGATTGCGGCGTTCATTCCTATCCTCTGGTTCTTCCTGATGCATGATTACCAGCGCCAGCGCGTCATGATGCTGCTCGATCCGGAAACCGATCCGCTGGGCGCGGGCTATCATATTATTCAGTCCAAGATTGCGATTGGCTCCGGCGGCCTGCGCGGTAAAGGCTGGCTGCACGGCACGCAGTCGCAGCTGGAATTTTTACCGGAACGCCACACCGACTTTATCTTTGCCGTACTGGCGGAAGAGCTGGGGCTGGTTGGCATCTTAATATTGCTGGCGCTGTACGTACTGCTGATCATGCGGGGATTGTGGATTGCAGCACGCGCACAAACCACTTTTGGTCGCGTCATGGCCGGCGGGTTGATGCTGATTTTATTCGTTTATGTCTTCGTAAATATTGGTATGGTGAGTGGTATTCTGCCGGTGGTAGGCGTACCGCTGCCGCTGGTGAGTTACGGAGGCTCGGCACTGATCGTGTTGATGGCCGGGTTTGGTATCGTGATGTCGATCCATACCCACAGAAAAATGTTGTCAAAAAGCGTATAAAAATAAGGGGATCGGAATGCGTAAGCAGTGGCTGGGGATCTGCATCGCGGCAAGTTTACTTGCGGCCTGCACAAGTGATGATGGTCAGCAACAGGCAACCGTCGCGCCGCCGCAGCCTGCGGTGTGTAATGGCCCGATCGTTGAAATCAGCGGTGCCGATCCCGTTTATGAACCGCTGAATGCCAGTGCCAATCAGGATTACCAGCGCGACGGCAAAAGCTATAAAATTGTTCAGGATCCTTCCCGTTTCAGTCAGGCGGGCTTTGCCGCCATTTATGATGCCGAGCCGGGCAGTAACCTGACGGCTTCCGGGGAAGCGTTCGACCCAATGCAGCTGACGGCAGCACACCCGACGCTGCCGATCCCGAGCTACGCTCGTATCACCAACCTGGCGAATGGCCGTATGATCGTCGTGCGGATCAACGACCGTGGTCCTTACGGAAATGACCGGGTGATTTCCCTGTCGCGCGCGTCTGCCGATCGCCTGAACACCTCGAACAACACCAAAGTCCGTATTGATCCGATTATCGTCGCACAGGATGGTTCGCTCTCCGGGCCGGGTACCGCGTGTACGACGGTGGCAAAACAGACCTATGCCCTTCCTGACCGCCCAAATCTTGACGGCGGAATGGGAAGCGTCTCGTCTCCGGCAGAGCCTGCTCAGCCGGGGGGAGAAATACGCCCGATCAGCAATGACACGCTGCAAAGCGAGGATTCTACCGGTGCGCCGGTAAAGAGTAGCGGCTTTCTTGGCGCACCGACGACCTTAGCCTCGGGCGTGCTGGAAGGCAGTGAGCCAACTCCGGCCCCTGCGCCCGTTGCTGCGCCAGCGACCCAGCCGGCTCCCGTAACGGCGCCAGCGGCCACGCAAAGTGCGGCGGTGGCGGCTCCAGCAGCGGCCAGCGGCAGCTATGTGGTTCAGGTAGGCGCAGTGAGCGATCAGGCCCGGGCCAGGCAGTATCAACAGCGTCTGAGCCAGCAGTTTGGCGTACCGGGACGCGTTGAGCAGAACGGCGCGGTCTGGCGCATTCAGATGGGGCCGTTTGCCAGCAAATCGCAGGCCGCGTCCCTGCAGCAGCGTCTGCAGAATGAAGCTCAACTTCAGTCATTTATCGCTGTTGCGAAATAATTAACCGGCGGTATCCGAATTGTCAGTTAGTGTAAAACACATTCACAAACTCATGCTTAAAGTCGGATGCCTGCCTGAATAGCATTTGCTATAGTAAGGCACTTTTTTTAATTCCATCACGGATGTCGTAGTTCTGACCATGAAGACCACTTTTTCTGCTCGTTTTGTGCAGCGCATGGCGCTGACCACGGCCCTTTGCGCTGCTACGCTCTCTGCAGCTCACGCCGATGACCTGAATATCAAGACCATGATCCCTGGCGTTCCGCAAATCGACGCGGAATCCTACATCCTGATCGATTACAACTCTGGCAAAGTGCTGGCAGAACAGAATGCCGATGCCCGCCGTGACCCGGCCAGTCTGACCAAAATGATGACCAGCTACGTTATCGGCCAGGCGATGAAGGCAGGTAAATTCAAAGAATCGGATCTGGTCACCATCGGTAACGATGCGTGGGCAACCGGGAACCCTGTTTTCAAAGGTTCCTCTCTGATGTTCCTGAAGCCGGGTATGCAGGTTCCTGTTTCCCAGCTGATTCGCGGTATCAACCTGCAGTCTGGTAACGATGCCTGCGTGGCGATGGCCGACTTCGCCGCCGGGAGCCAGGATGCCTTCGTGGGCCTGATGAACAGCTACGTTAACGCACTGGGTCTGAAAAACAGCCATTTCCAGACCGTACACGGCCTGGATGCAGACGGTCAGTATAGCTCTGCACGTGACATGGCCCTGATTGGCCAGGCGCTGATCCGCGATGTACCGAATGAATACTCTATCTATAAAGAGAAAGAGTTCACCTTCAACGGTATTCGTCAGACCAACCGTAACGGCCTGCTGTGGGATAACAGCCTGAACGTTGACGGCATCAAAACTGGCCACACCGACAAAGCGGGCTACAACCTGGTGGCCTCTGCCACTGAAGGTCAGATGCGTCTGATCTCTGCCGTGATGGGCGGCCGTACCTTTAAAGGTCGTGAAACAGAAAGCAAGAAACTGCTGACCTGGGGCTTCCGCTTCTTCGAAACCGTGAACCCACTGAAAGCAGGCAAAGAGTTTGCGTCTGAACCCGTCTGGTTCGGCGACAATGACCGTGCTTCACTCGGCGTTGATAAAGATCTCTATCTGACCATTCCACGCGGTCGCATGAAGGATCTGAAAGCCAGCTACGTGCTGAACAGCACCGAGCTGCATGCCCCGCTGCAGAAAAACCAGGTTGTGGGTACGATCAACTTCCAGCTGGATGGAAAAACGATCGATCAGCGTCCGCTGGTTGTCCTGCAAGAAATTCCTGAAGGCAATTTCTTCGGCAAAATCATTGATTACATTAAATTGATGTTCCACCACTGGTTTGGTTAAAAATTGAACACTTGAAAGTGTGATTTTGATCCCCATATACTAAATATCCTGATAACTCCCACCTGACGTGGGAGTTATTATTTTTTGACGTTACGCCGGAGCTGACATGAAAACCAAACTTAACGAACTGCTTGAATTCCCAACCTCATTTACCTACAAAGTAATGGGTCTGGCGAAACCTGAGCTGGTTGATCAGGTGGTTGAAGTGGTACAGCGCCATGCGCCGGGTGACTACTCTCCGTCAGTAAAACCAAGCAGCAAGGGCAACTACCACTCGGTTTCTATTACCATCACTGCGACACATATTGAGCAGGTGGAAACGCTGTACGAAGAGCTCGGCAATATCGAAATTGTTCGTATGGTGCTGTAGTCCCTTTGCGGTTACCCGGTTTGCCGGGTAACCCCTCTCCCCCGCTGTGATATACTCCTCCACACCTTTTGTCCCTCGTCTTCGGAGACGCAGTTTTGTATCAGGATAAAATTCTGGTCCGTCACCTCGGGCTGCAACCTTATGAGCCTGTCTCCCAGGCTATGCATGACTTCACCGATTCACGCGATGACAGCACCCCAGATGAGATCTGGCTGGTCGAACACCTGCCGGTATTTACGCAGGGCCAGGCGGGTAAAGCAGAGCATTTGTTAATGACGGGAGATATCCCGGTTATTCAGAGCGATCGCGGCGGTCAGGTCACTTATCATGGGCCCGGTCAGCAGGTGATGTACGTCCTGCTCAATCTGAAGCGCAGAAAGCTGGGCGTGCGTGAACTGGTTACCTTACTGGAACAAACTGTCGTCAACACGCTGGCGGAATATGGTATTGACGCGCATCCACGCGCCGATGCGCCGGGCGTCTACGTTGGGGAAATGAAGATCTGCTCACTGGGGCTGCGTATTCGTAAAGGTTGCTCATTCCATGGCCTGGCCTTGAATATTAATATGGACCTTGCGCCCTTCCAGCGCATTAACCCCTGCGGCTACGCCGGCATGGAAATGACGCAAATGCGTCAGTGGGTTGAAACCGCTACGCCAGAACATATTCGTCCCGTGCTTTTAAAGCAGATGTTAGCGCTACTTAACAATCCCTCGTACGAATATATCCCTGCTTAATACATCATACAACATGGCTCGATAATTTGGCGGGCCACTGTTTATTTACAGCTTTTGCACTTTACAATAATCCACAGATTCTATATTTTCGAAGCGCCCGAATATTACCGCCACATATTATTTAGCCTCCAGCAAGCATGGCAAACACGGCATAAGTAAGGTGAGCAATTATCACACAACCGTTTGCCCTTGATAAACAAGTGAAACAAAACCAACACTTTACGAATCTCTACAAGCATAATAAATAAATTCAACTATCATTCATATTGTGAATGTATACGGAGTGAAAGCGTGGAGTATAATAATTTACCAGCCAAACGACTGAATGAACCCGGTGGCGAAGACAAGCCGCAAATTTTTCGGACTTTACGTAATATTGATCTCAATTTACTGACTATTTTTGAGGCGGTATATGTCCATAAGGGTATCGTTAACGCTGCGAAAATTCTTAATCTCACGCCATCAGCAATAAGCCAGTCAATCCAAAAGCTACGCGCTATATTTCCCGACCCGTTATTTATCCGCAAGGGCCAGGGGGTAACGCCGACGGCTTATGCCACGCATCTCCACGAGTACATCAGCCAGGGGCTGGAGTCGATTCTGGGCGCACTGGATTTAACCGGGAGCTATGATAAGCAGCGAACCATCACCATCGGCTGTTCCCCTTCTGTCGGGGTGCTGGTGATGCCGGCGATCTTCCAGGCCGTAAAAGAGCATGCTCCGCAGCTCCTGCTTCGCAATGTGCCTCTCAATGAACCTGACATTCAGCTTGCCCAGTTCCAGACGGACCTGATTATTGAAAGCGGCAGCTTCAGTGCCAGAGCGCTGGGGCAAAATGTGCTTTATGCGGATAACCTGGTACTGGTTTGCCGCCAGCAGCATCCTGCTCTTAGCGAGCCGTTAACCATCGAAAACCTGCGCAACTACGATCACTCGTCTTTCATGACCGAAGGGCAATCTAATCATGCACTTCGTCAGCGTATTGATGAAATTTTCCCGGAACGTCAGATCAGCTTCAGCAGTTACAATATGTTTACCACCGCATCCCTGATCGGCAGCAGCGATATGCTGTGCGTTATGCCATCACGCCTGTACAGCCTGCTACAAAAATGCTGGCCGCTGGAAAGCATCCCGCTCAGCCAGCTTAATGCGGAATCTATCGAGATTTCACTGCATTACAACAAGCTGAGTTTGCGCGATCCGGTCCTGGAAAACGTCATCCGCATCATCCGTCAGGCCTTCTGACAGGTTTAGCCAGCACAAGCCCCTGCAACCCGCAGGGCAAAAGGCACAAAACAACAACTATTTTACAAATTGGCGATCTGGCAGGCTGCTTTAACGACCGTTTCAATGATATACTGCCTGTCGTTCGTTCAAAAATAGTTGATAAATACAACATTCCCTTGAATTGAAACGCTTTCCTTCGATATTCGCAACTGGAACACGCACGCTATGAGTAAACCCATTGTGATGGAACGCGGTGTTAAATACCGCGATGCCGATAAAATGGCCCTTATCCCGGTTAAAAACGTGGCTACAGAGCGCGAGGCGCTGTTAAGAAAACCGGAATGGATGAAAATCAAACTTCCGGCCGACTCTTCGCGTATCCAGGGGATCAAAGCGGCGATGCGCAAGAATGGTCTTCACTCCGTGTGTGAAGAAGCCTCTTGTCCGAACCTTGCTGAATGTTTCAATCACGGTACCGCGACGTTTATGATTCTGGGTGCTATCTGTACCCGCCGCTGCCCGTTCTGCGATGTTGCTCATGGCCGTCCAGTCGCGCCTGATGCTAACGAACCCCAGAAACTGGCGCAGACCATCGCCGATATGGCGCTGCGTTATGTGGTTATCACATCCGTTGACCGTGACGACCTGCGTGATGGTGGTGCTCAGCACTTCGCCGACTGTATTACGGCCATTCGCGAGAAAAGCCCTAACATCAAAATCGAGACGCTGGTGCCTGACTTCCGCGGCCGTATGGACCGCGCGCTGGATATCCTGACCGCGACGCCGCCAGATGTGTTTAACCACAACCTGGAGAACGTGCCGCGTCTTTACCGTCAGGTGCGTCCGGGCGCTGACTATAACTGGTCCCTGAAACTGCTGGAGCGTTTCAAAGAAGCGCATCCGCATATTCCGACCAAGTCTGGTCTGATGGTGGGTCTGGGTGAAACCAATGATGAAATCATCGAGGTGATGCGCGATCTTCGCCGCCACGGTGTGACCATGCTGACCCTGGGACAGTATCTGCAGCCAAGCCGTCACCACCTGCCGGTACAGCGCTACGTGAGCCCGGACGAGTTCGATGAAATGAAAGCCGAAGCGATGGCGATGGGCTTCACCCACGCTGCCTGCGGCCCATTCGTTCGCTCCTCATACCATGCCGATATGCAGGCTAAAGGCGAAGAAGTTAAATAATGCTGTAATATTCATTTACAGTAATACAAAAAAACCGGCCTCATGAGCCGGTTTTTTTTCGCAAGCCCTGAGGCGTTGCTGTCACTCTTTGTGAGAAAGCTTGTCTGCCGGGACGTCATCCTCGGCGCTTTTCTTCGCCGCTGCATCATCATCGTTCATCGCTTTCTTAAAGCCTTTGATGGCAGCCCCCAGGTCACCACCCAGCGTGCGTAACTTCTTGGTACCAAACAGCAGGACGACCAGTGCGGCAACCACCAGCAGTTTGGTAATACTAATCTCACCCATAGATACCTTCTTTACTTAAAACAGGCTGCATTCAGCGCCAAAACCTGACTGTATTAACGGTCATTTTGCGCGTGCACACAATAGCAATCTGTAACAAGGTGAATCAAGCATTGTTGAAAAAAACATCACAATAATTGCGGTGGCGCAAACCGACGATTGCGAAGAACGGGTAATTGCTGACGCGCAAGCGCAATTCTCTCTAAGTTTATCTCCGCCACCAGCACATGCGGGGCTTCAACGGCGGCGGCGATCGTCACCCCCAGCGGATCAACCACCCTGCTTTGCCCGATGTTTTTCGTGCCACATTCCCCTGCGGCAACGACATAGCAGGTTGTATCCAGCGCGCGTGCCGCAAGCAGCGTTGCCCAGTGATGCTCTTTTAACGGCCCTTTGACCCACGCGGCAGGCAGTACCAGCACGTCAGCCCCCTGCAGCGCCAGATGGAGCGCCAGCTCGGGAAAACGCAGGTCATAGCAGGTCATCAGTCCGATCTTAAATCCGTCAATCTCCAGCAGCGGAGGGATATTGTCTCCGGGGTCAACGCGTCGCGACTCCTTGATGCTGAACGCATCATAGAGGTGAAGCTTGGCGTAACGTGCGACGATGGCCCCGTCACGAATCGCCACGAGCGTATTCACCGCGCGACCCGGCGTGGAGGGAACATGGATCGTTAAGATCGTCGTCATCGTATTGCCCGCGCTCTGGGCGAGCAATTGCTGTAAGAATTCGCCATCCAGCGGCTGCGCGGACTTCACGGATAAATCCGGGTCATTATCATCCCTGGCCAGCAGCGCCTCGGGGAGAACCAGCAGCGATGCGCCTTTCTGCCGGGCCTGCATCATCAGGTTGACGCATGTTCTCGCATTCTCATGCCAGTCAGGCGTGACGGCAAACTGCCCTACCGCTACATACATATTTGTCCCCTCATCATAAACGGCGTTAAACTCGCTACTCTTACACATCAAATAGCAGGTATTTAGCGTGTTACAACTACTTTTAGCCGTTTTTATTGGTGGGGGAACGGGTAGCGTTGCGCGATGGTTTCTGAGTATGCGGTTTAACCCCCTGCATCAGGCGATTCCTATGGGAACACTTGCCGCAAACCTGATTGGTGCCTTTATCATTGGTATGGGGCTGGCCTGGTTTAACCGAATGACGCACATCGACCCAATGTGGAAGGTGTTGATTACCACCGGATTCTGCGGCGGTTTGACCACCTTCTCAACCTTTTCTGCGGAGACGGTTTTTCTCTTTCAGGAAGGCCGTATCGGCTGGGCGCTGATGAATGTGGCGATCAATATGCTCGGCTCCTTTGCGATGACGGGGATCGCATTTTGGCTATTTTCTTCCGCAAGCGCGCATTAACAGCCGAACCGTTAATGTTGGCTTAATTTTTCTCTGTCACTCTGAATGTAATACTGAACGAGGGTGACAGAATGAAACAGAGTCTGATGAGCGCAGGAATGGTGTTGTTGAGCGTGCTGATCGTTGCCAGCTTCCTGAAAATGTATCTGCTTGGCTGATTCAAAACGAAAAAAACCCGCTCAGTGAGCGGGTTTTGAAATTCTTGCTGACGCGTCTGAATTACAGAGCGATTACGTTAGCAGCAGAAGGGCCTTTGGCACCGTTAGTGATTTCGAACTCTACACGCTGACCTTCAGCCAGAGTTTTGAAACCATTAGACTGGATTGCAGAGAAGTGTACGAACACGTCTTTGCTGCCATCTTCAGGAGTAATGAAACCGAATCCTTTGGACTCATTAAACCACTTAACGTTACCTTTAATCTTAGACATCAAAATTACCTTTACATTAAAAAACGACACAAATGCTGTGTCGGTTATCAGTACATCAATTGTGGGACCTTTTGTCCAGCGGATCTTTGATAAAAAGTGACTAAAGTCGCGTTAATTTTCACTGACAGATTTTTATCGCTTATGAATCAACAACTGCGCGTTTTATCACCAGCATGTAACGTTTTGTCAGTTAAAACTGAAAACGCATCCAGGCGAAGTAAACGTTACCGTTGTTGTACGTACCCGGGATGTAGGTCATCTGGAACGTTGCGGGGCCATAGCCAATAGAGGCCAAAGGCAGCAGCACCGGGATTGGAATGTATTTCCAGTTGTCACGTGCAGTAACCCCGGCGGTATAGCCCAAACCGACGTGGAAGTTCTCGTCCGCTAGCGGGCGCCAGGTTTTTTCCCAGCCATACCCTCCAATCGGCTCCCATTTATTAAACGAGTCTTTGAAGGCCATCAGATAGATGCCATGCCAGTTTCCCTTTTCATCCCAGCGCGACTGGCCAAAACCCGCGCCCCACGGACGCTCGTTGTATTTATCGGTTTTCTCTTTGTCATAAGCAAAACGCGCATGCCACGTTATTGCCGGGACATAGAGATCATAATGTTCAGGTGCCGTCCATGTCTGGGAAACATTATCCGTAAAGGTTGAGAACCAGCCTTTATCCGTCGCGTTGCTTTCTGCCTGTGCAACAGAAGAAAACGTTAACTGCCCAAAAATAAACAACAAAATAGAGAAAAATGTATTACGTACAATCACAATGCAATTACCATTCTTAGTATTCGAGGCAAAGTTTACCATAAAGTAGTTGAATCAAAGCTTAACGACATCAGCGTTATTCCTAATTATTCAGCTTCTTTTCGGGAATATTCTTAAGGAAAGGCGGCGATGCGTTCAAAATAAACCCACAAGGGGTGTGACTTTACCCATTTAATGTTCTGAATCAGTGACATGTAAAACCACACAAAGCATTAACAATTTGTTATCATTATTGGGACATGTTGCGCTATTTCTAACGGTCAAGACCCTCATGACATAAATGTATGGGCCATGGCAAAAAGACGGTTGTTCTGTTCTTTAGTCGTCTGTTTATTGATTTTAATCAGCAAGAACAGGCCAATTATTCGGCACATTTTCATCCTTCTTTTTTTTGATTTTTTGTGCTCCATTGCAGCAGAGATACAGGGGAAATCATGCTTACGTTATTCGAACTCCTTATTGGAGTCGTCGTCATTGTCGGCGTCGCACGCTACATCATTAAAGGCTACTCGGCCACGGGCGTATTATTTGTCGGCGGTCTAACGCTGCTGATTATCAGCGCAATAATGGGGCACCAGGTGTTACCTGCCAGCGCGACCAGCACCGGTTACACGGCTACAGATATTGTTGAATACATTAAAATATTGCTCATGAGCCGCGGCGGTGACCTGGGTATGATGATCATGATGCTGTGCGGTTTTGCAGCCTACATGACCCATATCGGCGCCAACGACATGGTCGTTAAGCTTGCCTCTAAACCCCTGCAATACATCAACTCGCCGTATCTGCTAATGGTCGCCGCCTATTTCCTCGCCTGCCTGATGTCACTGGCCGTTTCGTCGGCTACAGGGCTTGGCGTACTGCTCATGGCGACGCTGTTCCCGGTCATGGTGAACGTCGGTATCAGCCGTGGCGCGGCCGCGGCAATTTGCGCGTCTCCGGCAGCGATTATTCTCTCCCCGACCTCCGGCGACGTTGTGCTGGCGGCAAAGGCAGCGGAGATGTCACTCATCGACTTCGCCTTTAAAACCACGTTACCGATCTCGATTGTTGCCATTGTGGGCATGGGGATCGCGCATTTCTTCTGGCAGCGCTATCTCGATAAGAAAGAAAACATCAGCCATGAAATGATGGACGTGAGTGAAATCACCACCACAGCTCCCGCGTTCTATTCCATTCTGCCGTTCACCCCAATCATCGGGGTGCTGATTTTTGACGGCAAATGGGGTCCACAGCTGCACATCATCACCATTCTTGTCATCTGTATGCTGCTGGCCGCCGTGCTGGAGTTTGTACGCGGTTTTAACACGCAAAAAGTCTTCTCAGGTCTGGAAGTGGCGTATCGCGGTATGGCGGATGCCTTCGCTGGCGTGGTGATGCTGCTGGTTGCGGCAGGCGTTTTTGCCCAGGGTCTGAGCACAATCGGCTTTATCCAGAGCCTGATTTCTATCGCCACCTCGTTCGGCTCGGCCAGTATTATCCTGATGCTGGTTCTGGTGGTGCTCACCATGCTGGCGGCCATGACCACCGGTTCCGGTAATGCGCCTTTCTACGCTTTCGTTGAGATGATCCCGAAACTGGCTCACTCCTCCGGTATTAACCCGGCCTATCTCTCCATTCCCATGCTGCAGGCATCAAATCTGGGCCGCACCATTTCGCCGGTGTCGGGTGTGGTCGTCGCCGTTGCCGGGATGGCGAAAATCTCGCCATTCGAAGTCGTCAAACGCACCTCAGTGCCCGTTATAGTTGGTCTGATTATCGTGATTATCGCCACGGAAGTGCTGGTACCCGGCGCGGCCTAAGCTAAATTAGGGATATCCAAAAAGCGCCTGTAGGCGCTTTTTGTGCTTTAATAACTTCCAGAAATTAATAGTGCTCATTCGATCAGGAAATCATATGTTCAGGAAGGATATCGTCATCCCGTCTGGCGCAATCGCGCTTGCTCTCTGTCTCTTCTCCGCACAGGCGGAACCGCTGAAGGCAACACAGTATGGCGATTTCGATCGCTATGTGCTGGCTCTGTCCTGGCAAACCGGTTTTTGCCAGAGCATGGTCGAACGCAACCGCAATGAACCTGACGAATGTCGCCTGCAAAAAGAGCGCGATAATAAAGCCGATTTTCTGACCGTTCACGGTCTATGGCCTGGCCTGCCGAAATCTATTGCCGCACGCGGCGTGGATGAACGTCGGTGGATGCGTTTTGGCTGCGCCACGCGCCCCATTCCGAACATGCCGGAAGTAAAGGCTAGCCGCAAATGCGATGCCGCCGAAACCGGACTGTCGCTTTCCGCAGCCGCAAAGCTCAACGACGTGATGCCGGGCGCGGGCGGTAATTCCTGCCTGGAACGTTATGAATATGCCAAACATGGCGTCTGCTTTGGTTTCGATCCAGATGCCTATTTCGGCACGATGGTGCGGATGAATCAGGAAGTTAAAAACAGCGCGGTCGGTAAATTCCTCGCCGATAATTACGGGAAAACCGTCAATCGCAGCGACTTTGACGGTGCCGTTGCCAAAAGCTGGGGCAAAGAAAACATCAAAGCGATCAAGCTGACCTGCAACGGCAATCCGGCGTATCTGACCGAGATGCAGGTTTCGCTGAAGGCGGACACCATTAACAACCCGCTTTCTGCGGCGTCATTTGCCCCGCAGCCACATCCGGGTAACTGCGGAAAACAGTTCGTGATTGATAAAGCCGGCTACTGATCCGCGCCCGGGCGCACCATATCAAACCGGTTTTCGTCACTGATGCCATAATACGCCGTCGGCCCACCCGCACGCAGGATGGGCTGCGCTTTCGCCGTCTGGTAAATCCCCTCTTCCAGCAGCGTTTCGGCAATATGGATACCGACCACCTCCCCCAGCACCAGCCAGGTATCGACCGGTGTGCCGTCAGCACCGGTAAGCTGAATGCACTGCGACAGGCGGCACTCAAAGTTCACCGGGCTTTCTGCGACGCGGGGCGCGTTAACCAGCTGGCTCGCCGCTGGCGTAAGTCCGGCAAAGCTGAATTCATCCCGATCGTGCGGAAGCATCGCAGAGGTTTGGTTCATCGCTTGCGCGAGATCGCGCGTCGCAAGGTTCCAGACAAATTCCTTTGTTTCGGTAATATTACGCACGCTGTCCTTCCAGCCGTTGCTGGAAAAGCCGATGATCGGCGGGCGATAGTTAAAGCAGTTAAAGAAGCTATACGGTGCGAGGTTGAGCTGACCGGCCTTGTCGCATGAGGAGATCCAGCCGATCGGACGTGGACCAATAATGGCGTTCAGCGGATCGTGCGGCAGGCCGTGCCCCTGAGACGGTTGGTAGAAGTACATAGTTCTCTCTCGTTGATGGGCGGACGCGAATTGCGCTTCGCGCAACGCCCGGGTTCAGGACACTCAGCGTAACGTATTCCGCCCGGAATGAAGACTGAATAAATTTCAGCGAAAATTCATATGGACCATGAATGTGACCTTCATCACTTCAAACTTGCGCGCTCAGCCAGTATCATCGGGAGAGTTAAACCCTCGCTGCCAGACGGCGAGGGTTTTCTTTTGGATTGGTTTCTGCGTTACGCGCAGCATTAACGACATGGAGTAAAAATGTCCAGACCTACAATTATCATCAACGAGCTCGACGCAGAACGTATCGACAGGCTGCTGGAAAAAGCGGAGTTTGCCTCACTTCCCGTGGCCGACGCCCTGAATGAGGAGCTCGACCGGGCGCAGATGTGCACGCCTGAGACGATGCCGCATGACGTGGTCACCATGAACAGCCAGGTAAAATTCCGCAACCTCACCACCGGTGAAGAGCTGACCCGCACGCTGGTTTACCCGGCTCAGATGACCGACAGCAGCGCACAGCTTTCTGTTCTTGCGCCTGTGGGTGCCGCACTGCTGGGCCTGCGCACGGGCGATACCATCCACTGGGAATTGCCGGGCGGCGCCTCTGCCCATCTTGAAGTGCTGGCGTTGCTCTACCAGCCAGAAGCCGCGGGCGATTACCTGCGTTAACCACTTCTGAACAAGCGCCCACCCGCTTTGCACAGAGGATGCAGCCGCATCCTCTTTCCGTAAATTCACCCCATTTTCTTATATCGCGCAAAAAGCCCTTAATCCACGCTTAATCTGTTTTGGTGCCGTGGGGACGGTCATGAGTGAGATACTGGTTATCACACTTATTTTTCTGATTATTGCGGCGATTATCGTCATGGCCGTGCTTTATCTTGAACGCCACAGCTAGGCGAGTACTCATGCAACCCCACCCGGGAAAGCATTTACCAGGCCCTTAACTTTTTGCTCTGCGGCCTCGGGCGTTTCTGCGCCAGGGACCAGAATCACCTTCCGGCACTCCTCCTCCCGTTTTTCGAATACCTTATAGGCGCGTTCCGCATCGGCAAGGGGAAGATAATGGGTCACGATCTCTTCCGGGGTAAGCAGCCCTTTTTCGATCAGCGGCAGCAGCTCACCCAGCCAGGCATGGACGTGCGTCTGGCCCATCTTAAACGTCAGCCCCTTATCAAAGGCATCGCCAAACAGGAAGCCATGAATAAACCCGGCGTACACGCCGGGTACGCTAACCACGCCACCGCGTCGAACGGCAGCAATGCACTGCCGCAGCGCTTTGCCGCTGCTGCCTTCAATTTTAAGATTGCTGAGGATCGTTTCGGTGGTGCTGCCTTTCGCTTCGAACCCTACCGCATCAATCACGGCGTCAACGCCGCGCTGGCCAGCGGTCTGCTCGATGATTTTTTCCGCTGCGTCGTTATCGTCATCAAAGTTGATGGGGATTGCGCCGTAACGCGCCTCGGCAAATCGCAAACGGTACGGGTGGTGATCGATAACAAAGATCTGCTCGGCCCCTAACAGCCGCGCGCAGGCAATGGTCAGGAGCCCCACCGGCCCGGCGCCGAAAACCGCAACGCTTGAGCCTTTTTCAATCTGCGCATTTTTTGCCGCCTGCCAGGCCGTGGGCAAAATATCGGAAAGGAACAGCGCCTTATCATCGGAGAGGAGTTGCGGGACCTTAAACGGCCCGACGTTGCCTTTTGGCACGCGGACATATTCCGCCTGTCCCCCCGGCACGCCGCCGTAGAGATGGCTGTAGCCAAACAGCGCGGCCGGCGCGGGAATTTGCTTTTTGTTCAGCGCGGCGCCCTGCCCGGCATTGGTATTCTCACAGGCCGCGTATTGCTGCAGACGACAGAAGAAACAGTCCCCACAGGCAATGACAAAGGGGATCACCACGCGATCGCCTTTTTGCAAATTCTTCACCTCTGCGCCGCACTCGACGATTTCCCCCATAAACTCATGGCCAAAAATGTCGCCGTGCTGCACCTTCGGGATCTTTCCGCGATAGAGATGCAAATCGGAGCCGCATATCGCCGTGGCCGTGACGCGCAGAATGATATCGTCGGGCTGTTCGATAATGGGATCGGGGACATTCTCGACGCGTACATGGTGCGGACCGTGATACGTAAGTGCTTTCATGCGACCTCCGAAAGGTTCCAGGTAAGTGTATAAGGGTAGCTACCCCTGAAGGTCTGCCCTGGAATACGGGGCTTTTGAGATTTATCCTGGTGAGATAAGAAAACTGACGGGGCGCTTACAGAAACCATTTTTATTTTATGGTTGAATGAATTCAGCGTTTATAAACAAGGAGAAACGGGTATGTATCAGAGAATCATTATGCCGGTTGATGTTTTTGAGATGGAGCTGAGCGACAAGGCCGTTCGCCATGCGGAGTTTCTGGCGCAGCAGGACGGTGTTATCCATCTTTTACACGTACTGCCGGGCTCCGCCAGCCTGAGCCTGCACCGCTTTGCCGCCGACGTGCGTCGCTTCGAGGAGCATTTGCAGCATGAAGCGGAAACTCGCCTGCAAACCATGGTCAGCCACTTCAGCATCGACCCTTCGCGCATCAAAACGCACGTCAGATTCGGCAGCGTTCGCGATGCGGTAAACGAACTGGCGAACGAGCTAAAAGCAGACGTGGTGGTCATCGGTTCGCGCAACCCTTCCATTACCACGCATCTGCTGGGCTCTAACGCCTCCAGCGTGATCCGCCACACCCATATACCGGTGATGGTCGTAAGATAAAAAAAGAGGCCACCTTTCGGTGGCCTCTCGCTATTGCAGGTGTAGCCTTACTTTCTTCTGTTATGCGGTTTTGGTGCGAATCAGGTAGTCAAAGGAACTCAGAGACGCCTTCGCCCCTTCGCCCGTGGCGATAATGATCTGTTTGTACGGCACGGTGGTGCAGTCGCCCGCCGCAAACACGCCTTTCACGCTGGTTTCACATTTCGCATCGATGATGATTTCGCCCATGCGGTTGCGCTCAATCGCGCCTTCCAGCCAGGTGGTATTTGGCAGCAGACCAATCTGCACGAAGATCCCTGACAGCGGAACGCTGTGCACGTCACCGCTCACGCGGTCGCGGTATTCCAGGCCGGTCACTTTGCTGCCGTCGCCCTTCACTTCCGTGGTCTGCGCGTTCAGTACAATGTCGACGTTTTTCAGGCTGCGAACTTTATCCTGCAGAACCTGGTCGGCCTTCATCTCTGGAGCGAACTCCAGAAGGGTAACGTGCTCAACAATCCCCGCCAGGTCGATAGCCGCTTCAACGCCGGAGTTACCGCCGCCGATCACCGCCACGCGTTTACCTTTAAACAGCGGGCCGTCGCAGTGCGGACAGTAGGTCACGCCTTTGGTACGGTACTGATCTTCGCCCGGAACGTTCATGTTGCGCCATTTCGCGCCGGTGGCAATGATAATGCTGCGCGCTTTCAGCACCGCGCCGGACGCGGTTTCAATCTGGTGTAAACCACCCTCGACCGCTGCCGGAACCAGCTTGCTGGCGCTCTGACTGTCGATCACGTCTACGTCATAGTCGCTGACGTGCGCCTTCAGCGCCCCCGCCAGCTTCTGGCCTTCGGTCTTCGGCACGGAAATGTAGTTTTCGATGTCCACGGTATCGAGCACCTGGCCGCCAAAGCGTTCACCCATCAGGCCGGTACGAATACCTTTACGCGCGGAGTACACCGCTGCCGCCGCGCCCGCAGGGCCGGAACCGACGATAAGCACGTCGTAAGCATCGCGTTTGTTCAGCTCTTCCGCCGCACGTTTTTCAGCACCGGTATCCACTTTGGCAACGATTTCAGTCAGCGTCATGCGGCCCTGGCCGAACTCTTTGCCGTTCATGTAGACGGCCGGAACGCCCATCACGTTACGATCGGTGATTTCATTCTGGAAGGTACCGCCGTCAATCGCCGTGTGCTTGATGCGCGGGTTCAGAACCGACATCAGGTTCAGCGCCTGCACCACGTCCGGGCAGTTGTGGCAGGAGAGCGAGTAATAGGTTTCAAATTCGAAATCACCGTCGATATCGCGGATCTGCTCCAGCAGCGCCTGCGCTTCTTTTGACGGATGACCACCGGTCCACAGCAGCGCCAGCACCAGTGAGGTAAATTCGTGACCCAGCGGCGAGCCGGCAAAGCGCGGTCCCTGGTCGGATCCTGGGTTGGTAATCAGGAAAGAGGGCTTACGGACCGGCAGCGCGTTGTCTTCTTTGAAGGTCACTTTCGGCGACAGCTCGGCGATCTCCGCCAGCAGTTCCTTGATTTCTGCCGATTTGGCGCTGTCGTCCAGCGTGGCAATCAGCTCAACGGGTTTGGTCAGTTTCTCAAGGTAGGCCTTGAGCTGGGTTTTCATGTTAGTGTCGAGCATTGTTCTTCCCTCTCTTAAGACGTCATCATGCAAGCTGCCTTATACGGGCGGCCTGAATGCAACTTGCATCATGGTGCTGGAATGAAATGGGCGCGGGTGCGCCCATTGATTACCGAATGGGCAAAACTTAGATTTTACCAACCAGATCTAAGGATGGAGCCAGCGTCGCTTCGCCTTCTTTCCATTTCGCCGGGCACACTTCGCCTGGGTGAGAAGCCACGTACTGAGCGGCTTTCACTTTACGCAGCAGGTCAGAAGCATCACGGCCGATACCTTCAGCGGTAACTTCGATAGCCTGGATAATGCCCTGCGGGTCAACAACGAAGGTGGCGCGGTCAGCCAGGCCTTCATCTTCACGCATGTTGTCGAAGTTACGGGTCAGGGCGCCAGTCGGGTCGCCGATCATCGCGTATTTGATTTTCGCGATGGTTTCGGAGCTGCTGTGCCATGCTTTGTGGGTGAAGTGGGTATCGGTAGAGACGGAGTAAACGTCTACGCCCAGCTTCTGCAGTTCATCGTAATGGTCTGCAACGTCACCCAGTTCAGTCGGGCAAACGAAGGTAAAGTCAGCCGGATAGAAGAAGAAGACGCTCCAGCGGCCTTCGGTATCTTTCTCGGTAACTTCGATGAACTCACCGTTTTTGAACGCCTGGTTTTTGAAAGGTTTAATTTTGGTGTTAATCAAAGACATCTGTACTTCCTCCGTGTTTTCGTTGAGGTGTAAGGTAACCAACTTTATTCATCGGGGCTAATGCGTATGCTTTATCAAATCAATCAGCCAAACCTTACAACGTCGACAAGACAACAAGGTGAACCTTTTACAGGAAAGCCTGAAAGTAAAAAGGCCGCCTCAACGGGCGGCCCTGATACCTGAATTCCCCGCAGGTACATTCAGTGCCAGCCGAAACTGGCGTTGCGTTGCGCTCTACAACCCTTTATATCAAGGCGGTAACAGCCGTTTGATTACACCACCCGCGCAGGGATTGAGCAATCCATAAGAGAGGCATTCCTGCCTATGGCTGTGATAGGTTGTGTCGAACATCATTCCGGTGCGTTATAAATTTATTTTTATTATAAAACTATCGCGATATATAAATGGCAATTGTCATTTAAAATGTTCACTCCCTTTTCTACAATAAAATTATCTCAATCGCTTTCGAAGCGCTATTTCAATAATCTGCCACCGTGATATATTAAGATGGTTTTAATTTAAAACTAAGAGAATTAACCGAAAGAATTATAAATGGTTAGCCTCAAACTATTGTTATCAGTTATATGATAACCACAGCAAACGCAGCGCCCTCAGGACGAAACATGGCAAACCTCTATGACCTTAAAAAATTCGATCTTAATCTGTTAGTCATTTTCGAGTGCATTTATCAGCACCTTAGTATCAGTAAAGCCGCCGAGACGCTGTATATCACACCCTCAGCCGTGAGCCAGTCACTGCAGCGTCTGAGAGGACAACTCAACGATCCTCTGTTTATCCGTTCCGGTAAAGGGATCACGCCCACGACCGTCGGCGTCAATTTGCATCATCATCTGGAACAGAACCTGAACCAGCTGGAGCAGACTATCAATATCATGCACAGCAGCGGGTTGAAGAAGAACTTTGTCATTTATTGCCCGCATTTTATGAGTACGAAAGCAACGCTTGACCCTATAAAACTGTTGATGGAAAACCATAACTATTCAATTGAATTACATGATGTTTTTCTTTCGTCTGATTCAGCGGAAGATCTCTTAGCCTACAGAAGAGCCGACCTGATATTTTCGTTTTCTTCTTCTAACAATCATTCTGTCGCCTGTAGCCTTTACCATAAACTTCCTTTCGTCCTCGTTTGTCGGGAGGGCCATCCCCGTCTCAGTGAAAATCCCACGCGTGAAGAGATTCTGAATGAAAACTTCACCGCCTACCTGAACGATGAAAACAGCTTCAAAGACTATCAGGAAAAGGCCGAAAACCTGTTAACCGAAAGAAATATCGTCTATCGCAGCGACTCTTTTATATCCCTTCTGTCGGTGATCGGTTCGTCCGACCTCATAGGATTAGTGCCCGCGCCGGCCTTCGAACAATATGGGCCAGCCCTCAACCTGCGAAAAGTGGAAACTGACATTCAATTCCCCAGCATTGATATTTACATGATGTACAATCGTTCCGCGCTCAATAGCTCGGCATTCGCGAGTTTTATTGAAGAAATATCCTTACCGTGAGATATTGCTGTGGTTCTCGCACAAAATGGGAACCACACCGTTAAAACATACACCACCGTTATAGAATTACGCGGCATAACCGTTACATATCCAATTAATTATTGACTGATATAATCCTCTTATTAGTATTGACGCTACAGTCAGGTATTTATTCCTCAGGATGAGAATAAGCATGTCAATTTATAAATACCCTTTAAACCAGGATGTTCTTACCGCTGCTCGGGAGCGAATAAAATGGACGCTCGAAAACTTACCCAGAATCTGTGTTTCTTTTTCAGGAGGTAAAGACTCCACCGTCATGCTGCATCTGGTTGCCCAGCAGGCGCGACTGATGAACATCAAAATAGATGTGCTCTTTATCGACTGGGAAGCGCAGTTTTCCCATACCATTATCCATGTGGAACATATGCGCGAGTTGTACAGCGATGTCATCGACCATTTCTGGTGGGTCGCGCTCCCCCTGACAACGCAAAATTCACTGTCGCAATTCCAGCCGGAATGGCAATGCTGGGAACCCGGCACACAATGGGTCCGCCAGCCTCCTGACGATGCGATAACCGATCCCGCTTTTTTTCCCTTCTACCAGCCAGGCATGACGTTTGAAACCTTTGTCCGCGGTTTCTCCGACTGGTTCTCTCGCAATCGCCCGGCGGCGGTACTGATTGGCATCCGCGCCGATGAGTCATACAACCGTTTTCTGGCTGTCGCGTCGGCGCGTAAACAGCGGTTTGCCGACGATAAACCCTGGACAACCGTCGCACCGGGAGGACATGCCTGGTATATCTACCCTCTCTACGACTGGAAAACCGCCGATATATGGACCTGGTTCGCCAAATCAGGGTGTTGCTATAACCCACTCTATGACCTGATGTTTCAGGCCGGCGTGCCGCTACGCTACATGCGGATTTGTGAACCCTTTGGTCCGGAACAGCGCCAGGGATTATGGCTCTACCACGTTGTTGAGCCCGATCGCTGGGCGGCTATGTGTGAGCGCGTGAGCGGTGCGCGCAGCGGGGGGATGTACGCCGGACACGATAACCATTTTTATGGTCACCGAAAAATTCTGAAACCCGAACACCTGTGCTGGCGCGAATATGCCATGCTGCTCCTCGACAGCATGCCGCAAAATACGGCTGAGCATTACCGCAATAAAATCGCCATTTATCTGCACTGGTATCAGAAGAGAGGCGCAGAGGATATTCCCGATACGCAGGACGGTGACATCGGTGCCAAAGATGTTCCCTCATGGCGCCGTATTTGTAAGGTTCTCCTGAATAACGACTACTGGTGCAGGGCGCTATCGTTCAGCCCAAATAAACCCAAACATTATCAGCGCTACAGCGACAGAGTGAAGGCGAAACGCAAGGAGTGGGGCATATTATGCGACAAAAACTAATCAACGAGATGGAAACGTACCTTCAGTCACTTCCCGAAGAGGAACGCATTAACGCCATAAATGCTTTTCGTGAAGCGATCCATAAACACAGTCCGTTTCGTGCGCAACCGATAGACTGCGTCCTCTGGATCAAACAGGACGCTATTACCGCTAACGACTACAACCCCAATAACGTTGCCCCGCCAGAAAAACGGCTGCTCAGTAAGTCGCTGGAACTCGATGGATTCACCCAACCTATCGTTGTGACAGAAAGTGAACCGCAACATTACGAAATTGTGGATGGTTTTCATCGCCATGAAATCGGTAAAAATCGGGCGGCACTGAAGCACCAGCTCAAGGGTTATCTTCCTGTCACCTTCCTGCGCCAGGACCGACAGGATAAACATGACCGTATGGCTGCCACTATTCGTCACAACCGGGCGCGGGGTCGACACCAGATTAACGCTATGTCGGAGATCGTTCGCGAGCTGGTGCAGCTTGGCTGGAATGACGAGAGAATAAGCAAGGAGCTGGGAATGGACAGCGATGAAGTCTTGCGCCTCAAGCAAATCAACGGTCTGCTGGAGCTGTTTGCAGACCGTCGTTATTCAGAAGCCTGGACGGTGAAATAATCAGAGCGTGTTAAGACGCTCTGCCGCCGCCAGCAGCGTCGATTCCTGCTTCGCAAAGCAAAGACGAATCAGCTTATGCGGGAAGGGATCGGCGCAGAATACAGACAGCGGAATGGCGGCTACGCCCACCTCTTTCGTCAGCCACTGGCAGAAACTCACGTCGTCCAGATCCGATATCGCGCTGTAGTCGGCGAGCAGGAAATAGGTCCCTTCTGAGGGCAAAATTTCCAGACGACTTTTGCTTAGCGCCGCCACAAACAGATCCCGACGTTCACGATAGAAGTGCGGCAGCTCGCGATAGTGCTCCGGCTCGGCGCGCAGCATATCCGCCAGCGCCAGCTGAGCCGGCGTGTTCACGGCAAAGGTCAGGTACTGGTGCACCTTGCGCAGCTCGGCGCTGATAGCCGCCGGTGCGACGCAGTAGCCCACTTTCCAGCCGGTCATATGGTAAGTCTTACCGAATGACGAGACGGCGATAGCACGCTCGCGAAGCTGCGGATGGGCCAGCACGCTGGCGTGTCCTTCTTCTGCAAAGCAGATGTGCTCGTAGACTTCATCGCTCAGCACGTAAATTTCACGTTCCGCAATCGCCTGCCACAGCACGGCGAAATCGGTCTTTTGCCACACCGTCGCCGACGGGTTGTGCGGGGTATTCAGGATCACCAGGCGGGTTTTGTCGCTCAGCAGCGCAGCAAACGCCTGCCAGTCAGGGCGAAAATGCGGCGGCTGGAGCGCCACGCGTTTCACCACGCCGCCGGAGAGTTCAACCGCAGGCGCATAGCTGTCGTAGCTCGGATCAAAGCAGATAACTTCATCGCCCTTACGCACCAGCGCGGTGATGGCCGCATACAGCGCTTCGGTCGCCCCTGCCGTCACCGTAATGTCGCTGTTCGCATCGGGCTTATGGCCGTACAGCTCCGCCGTTTTATCCGCAATGGCTTCCCGCAGCGCCTGCATGCCCGTCATCGGCGCATACTGATTCGCCCCCTGCGCCACGTGGTACGCCAGACGCTCCTGCAGATAGGTCGGGCCGTCGAAATCCGGGAATCCCTGAGAAAGGTTAATGGCGTTGTGCTGCTGCGCCAGAGCGCTCATCTGCGTAAAGATGGTAGTACCGAGATTGGGAAGTTTACTCTTCGGAATCAATGCGTTATTGCTCATTGTGTCATGCCTGCTTGTAATACTTATGTTGCTGCCACTATAACACGATGTTAGTCTTTGGCAATCAAGACGCTTAGACGTCTAAACCATATGAATATTCCTGGCCGCGAGGGTAAAAGGAAATGACAGACAACCTGCAACTCACACATCTTGTCGACGCCTGCCGCTGGATTGGCGCCAAAGGCTGGGCACCCGCCACCGGCGGCAACATGTCGGTGCGTCAGGACGAGCGCCTCTGCTGGCTCAGCGAATCCGGCAAAGACAAAGGCAGCCTGACAACGGCGGATTTTCTGCAGGTTGAAATCGCCACCAACCGCGCGCCGTCTGGCCGCAGGCCGTCGGCGGAAACCGGTCTTCACACGCTGATTTATCGCCTGTTCCCGGAAGCCAACGCCGTCCTGCACGTTCATACCGTCAACGCCACGGTGCTGTCGCGTCTGGTCAAAGAAGCCGAGCTCAACATCAGCGGCTTTGAGATGCAAAAATCCCTCACCGGGCAGACCACGCATCTGGATACAGTGGCTATCCCGGTCTTCGATAACGACCAGGATATTGACGCCCTCGCCTCCCGAATCGCCCATTACGCACAGGAACGCCCGCTTAATTATGGTTTTCTTCTGCGCGGTCATGGCTTAACCTGCTGGGGACGCGACGTGGCCGAGGCCCGCCGTCATCTGGAAGGACTAGAATTCTTATTTGAATGCGAAATGCGTTTACGACAACTGGAGAGAGTATGATTCGCGCGATTGTGACGGATATTGAAGGGACCACCAGCGATATCCGTTTTGTCCATGACGTTTTGTTCCCCTACGCGCGTGAGCGGCTGGCGGCCTTCGTGACCGCGCAGCAGTACGCCGAGCCGGTCAAATCCATTCTGGACAACCTGCGTGATGAAATCGGTCACCCGCACGCCAGCGTCAGCGAGCTTATCGACGCCCTGTTTGCCTTTATGGATGAAGACCGCAAATCCACGGCGCTCAAAGCCCTCCAGGGGATCATCTGGCATGACGGCTACGTGAACGGCGACTTTACCGGCCACCTCTACCCGGACGTACTGCCTGCGCTGGAAAAGTGGAAAGCGCAAGGGATTGATCTCTATGTTTATTCCTCTGGCTCCGTCGCCGCGCAGAAACTGTTATTTGGCTACAGCGACGAAGGTGATATTACTCATCTGTTCAGCGGCTATTTTGATACCCACATCGGCGCCAAGCGCGAGGTGCAGTCCTATCAGAACATTGCGGCACAAACGGGCATCGCCCCGTCGCAGATCCTGTTCCTGTCCGATATTCATCAGGAGCTGGACGCGGCTGAACAGGCAGGTTTTCGCACACTGCAGCTGATTCGCGGTGATGATGACGGCGCAAGCCATCACCATCAGGTCCACCAGTTTGACGAGATTAATCCGGAGCAGATCCCTTCATGAGCGCATTGACCATTTATTCCGATAAAGACGCCAGTCAACACCAGTGGCACAGCACCGACGCCGCCGAGATCGCCCAGCAGCTCAATGCCAAAGGCGTGCGGTTTGAACGCTGGGCGGCGGATCGCGATTTAGGACACGATCCCGCGCCCGAAGCCGTGATCGAGGCGTATCAGCATGCGATCGACAAGCTGGTGGCGGAGAAAGGCTATCAGAGCTGGGACGTGATCAGCCTGCGCGCCGACAACCCGCAGAAAGAGGCGCTGCGCGCGAAGTTCCTGAACGAACACACCCACGGCGAAGACGAAGTGCGCTTCTTCGTGGAAGGCGCGGGACTGTTCTGCCTGCACATTGGCGATGAGGTGTATCAGGTGCTGTGCGAAAAAAACGACCTGATTTCCGTTCCCGCGGGCACGCCGCACTGGTTTGATATGGGCTCCGAGCCGAACTTTACGGCGATTCGTATTTTCGATAACCCGGAAGGCTGGGTGGCGCAGTTTACGGGCGATGCCATCGCGGATGCGTATCCACGGTTGGCATAGGTAAAAGCAAAACGGCAGCTATAGCTGCCGTTTTTAGTGTTTGCTCCCTCTCCCTGTGGGAGAGGGTCGGGGTGAGGGCATCAGGCCGCTCGAGCTTCAACGCTCCAGTCCTTTCACATACCCCACCAGCTGATCCAGCACAATCCCCCACCCTTCGTGGAAGCCCATCTGTTCATGCTGCTCGCGGATTTCCTTCGTCGGATGACGCGCAATCGCCGTGTAGCGGGTCTTGCCCTCGCCCACATCTTCCAGCAGCAGGATCGCCGTCATAAACGGCTTCTCGGCCGGTTTCCAGCCTTCGGTATAGCCGTCGGTAAAGACCAGCTTTTGACCGGGATCGATTTCCAGAAAGACGCCCCGGTTATCCATCCGCTGACCGTCCACCTCAAACACGGTGTTGAACCGCCCGCCCACGCGGAGATCGAGATCGCATTCGGTCACCTTATGGGGAGCAGGAATGAAGAAGTTTTTGATGTGCTCCGGCGTGGTCCAGCAGAGCCACAGCAGGTCGCGCGGTGCATCCACCACGCGCTCCAGTTTTAAGTCAGTTTCAGGATCCAGCGTCACGATATTGTCCTCTCAAGGGAACCCCTTAAAGGATAGCCGGACTCAGGCGAACTTCCCGTTTGCCACTGCTTCCGGCGTGACCACGCCCGTGTCCAGCACCCAGCCGCTAATCAGCGAGGCAGGGGTAACGTCAAACGCCGGGTTATAGACCTGCGCGTTTTCCGGCGCCCACTGCACCGTGCCAAAGCTTCCGGCCACGCCCGTCACCTCGCTGGCGGCGCGCTGCTCAATCGGGATAGCATCCCCGTTCGGGCAGTCCGGATCGAGGGTCGTTTGCGGGGCGGCAACGTAGAACGGAATGCCGTGGAACTTCGCCAGCACCGCCAGGGAATAGGTGCCGATCTTGTTCGCCACGTCCCCGTTGGCGGCAATGCGGTCTGCGCCCACCCACACGGCGTCCACCAGCCCTTTTGCCATCAGGCTGGCGGCCATGGAATCGGTAATCAGCTGATACGGCACGCCCAGCTCGCCAAGCTCCCACGCGGTCAATCTGCCGCCCTGCAGCAGCGGACGGGTTTCATCCACCCAGACGCTGCTGACGTTGCCGTCCTGATGCGCGCGGGCAATCACGCCCAGCGCCGTACCGACGCCCGCCGTTGCCAGCCCGCCGGTGTTGCAGTGGGTCAGCAGACGGCTACCGGGCTTCACCAGCGCGCTGCCGGCTTTGGCAATCGCGTCGCAAAGCCGTTTGTCTTCGTCAATCAGGCGCAGCGCTTCGGCGACCAGCGCCGGAACATACTCTTCCTGCCACAGGGCGAGCTTCATGCGGTCGAGATTGTTCATCAGGTTCACCGCCGTCGGGCGGGAGGCGCGCAGGGTTTCCAGCGCCGCCGCCAGTTCGTCGCGGCTTTTGCCGTTTTCCGCCAGCAGCGCCAGCAGCAGGCTTGCAGAGAGACCAATCAGCGGCGCGCCGCGCACGCGCAGGGCGTGGATATGCCCGACCAGCGCCTCTACCGTCGAGGCATCCAGCCAGCGTTTCTCCTGCGGAAGCGCCTGCTGATCGAGAATAAAGAGCTGATTATCCGCCACCCGCAGGCTGGTCGTCTGTAATGTCTGCATGTCGTTAATTCCCTGTTGCGTTGTTGTAGCACATTGTGTCAGGATGAAATCCAGATGTATAGACGTCTACATGTCTTAATTAGAAAACTCGTGAGGAGCAGGCCATGTCGCAATACCGTACCTTTACCGCTCAGGACGCCGTGGAGTATGCCAGGCAGTTTGGCGGACTTGACGATCCTTCATCGCTGGTAGAGGCGCAGGAAGTAGGCGACGGCAACCTCAATCTGGTATTCAAAATTTTCGACGGCGCGGGCGTGAGCCGCATCGTCGTTAAGCAGGCGCTGCCCTACGTGCGCTGCGTCGGCGAGTCCTGGCCGCTGACGCTGGACCGCGCCCGCCTTGAAGCACAAACCCTGGTCGAGCACTACCAGCACAGCCCGCAGCACACCGTGAAAATCCACCACTTTGACCCGGAGCTGGCGGTGATGGTGATGGAGGATCTCTCCAGCCATCGCATCTGGCGCGGCGAGCTGATTAAAAACATTTACTACCCGCAGGCGGCCCGTCAGCTGGGCGAATACCTCGCCCACGCGCTGTTCCACACCAGCGATTTCTACCTGCACCCGCACGCGAAAAAAGCGCAGGTAGCGAAATTCATCAACCCGGAGATGTGCGAGATCACCGAAGATCTGTTCTTCAACGATCCGTACCAGATCCACGAACGCAACAGCTACCCAGCCGAGCTGGAAAATGACGTCGCGGCCCTGCGCGACGACGCGCAGCTTAAAATTGCCGTAGCTTCCCTGAAGCACCGCTTCTTCTCGCACGCCGAAGCGCTCCTGCACGGCGATATTCACAGCGGCTCGATTTTTGTGGCCGACGGAAGCCTGAAGGCCATCGACGCCGAGTTCGGCTACTTTGGCCCGATTGGCTTTGACGTCGGTACCGCCATCGGCAACCTGCTGCTGAACTTCTGCGGCCTGCCGGGGCACCTGGGCATTCGCGATGCCGCCGCCGCGCGCGAGCAGCGCCTGACCGATATCCAGGAGCTGTGGAACACCTTCGCGGAACGCTTCCAGGCGCTGGCAAACGAGAAAACGCGCGACGCCGCGCTCGGCGCGCCGGGCTATGCCTCCGCGTTCCTGAAAAAGGTCTGGCATGACGCCATCGGCTTCTGCGGCACCGAGCTCATTCGCCGCAGCGTCGGGCTTTCCCACGTCGCGGATATCGACACCATCCAGGACGAGGCGATGCGCCACGAGTGCCTGCGCCACGCGATAACGCTCGGTAAAGCGCTGATTGTCATTGCCGACCGCATCGACAGCGCCGAAGATCTGGTGGCACGGGTGCGGCAGTACAGCTGATTATATTTGGTTTTCTCCCTCTCCCTGTGGGAGAGGGCCGGGATGAGGGCATCAAACCGCACTCATCCCAGATACTCAATCACCGACAGCCCGCCGTTATAATCCGTGCTGTAAATTATCCCCTGCGCATCCACAAACACGTCGCACGACTGGATCACCTGCGGGCGATTCGGCCGCGTGTCCATCATTCTCTCCGGCGCGGCGGGCACCAGCGCACCGGTTTCCACCGGTCGATACGGATTGGAAATGTCATACGCCCGCACGCCCGCGTTCTGATAGGTCGCAAAAATCAGCGTCGAGCTGACAAAGCTCCCCGGCCGGTTCTCGTGCAGGTTATGCGGGCCAAAATGCGCCCCTTTCGCCACGTAGTCGGTTTCATCCGGCTGCGGGAAGGTCGAGATGCTGACCGGGTTCGACGGCTCGCGGATATCAAACAGCCAGATCAGCTTTTCGCCGTCCTCCTGGTTATCGAGCACCGCTTCGTCCAGCACCACCAGCAAATCGCGGTCCGGCAGCGGGAGCGCGGTGTGCGTCCCGCCGCCAAACGGCGGGCTCCAGTTGCGGTGGCTAATCAGCTTCGGCCGGGTGCGGTCCTTCACGTCCAGCAGCGTCAGGCCGCCGTCGCGCCAGCTGCCGTAGGCGGTATCGCCCGCGATAATCGCGTGATGCAGCGCGTAGCGTTTCCCTTCCGGCCAGTTCGGCTTCTCCCCTTCGGCCTGGTTCATCCCCGGCAGCCACCAGCGCCCCGCCACTTCAGGCTTACGCGGATCGGCCAGATCGATGGTCAGGAAAATGTAGTCGGTAAAGCCGTCGATCAGCGCTGACACATACGCCCAGCGGCCGCCGACGTACCAGATGCGGTGGATGCCGATGCCGCTCAGCGACAGAAAGCCGATTTCGCGCGGCCTGTCGGGCGTGGAGATATCAAACACCCGCAGCCCGGCGCTCCAGCCTTTGTCCTGCACGTCGCTGACGGTCTCCCCCACCTGGCGGGTGTAGTAGACCTTCTCGTCGGCAAAGCGAGCATCGGCAAACAGATCCCGGGCGTTAATCACCAGCAGCAGGTCGTCATGCGCCTGCAGATGCACGTTCCAGGTGCCGGGCGGCGCGGGCACGTAGCCCGCCGCTTTCGGGTTTTTCGGGTCGCGCACGTCGACAATCGAAAATCCCTGCGACACCATATGGCCGATATAGGCGAAACCGCGATGCACCATCAGCTGCACGCCGTCCGGGCGACCGCCCTGATCGCTATGGCCAATCAGCCGCATATTGCGGCTGTATTCTGGAAGGGGTACTTGCGTCACCGTTAGCTCCTTTGGGTTTTCCCCCTCTCCCTGTGGGAGAGGGCCGGGGTGAGGGCATCAGGCCGCACCTGACGCCACCCGGCCTGGTTTTATTTATTCTTCGCTTCCAGCGTCGCAAACCACGGCGCGATAAAATCTTCCGTCTGGCCCCAGCCCGGAATGATTTTCCCCAGCGACGCCACGTTCACCGGGCCCGGCTGAGCGGTCAGCAGCGCCTGAGGAATGGCCGCCGCTTTGAAATCGTAGGTCGCAGGCGTCGCTTCCCCGGCAATCTTGTTCGCCACCAGACGCACGTTAGTTGCGCCAATCAGCTTCGGATCCACCGCCACGCTCACCTTCCACGCGCTGCCCGGCTCGCGCATCAGCTGCAGATCCTGGTTAGAGATGTCGATGCTGTAGAGCTTGATCTCGGTGCGGCCGTTCTCCTTGAGCGCCTTATACGCGCCCTGGCTGAAGGCGTCCCAGGTTCCCCAGATGGCGTCAATTTTGCCTTTCGGGTATTTCGCCAGGATCGCCCCCACCTTGTTGGCGGTATCGCCCTGCACGTCAGAGGACACGGCGCCGATAGACTCCAGCTCTTTGATGTCCGGATACTGCTTTTGCAGCTCTTTATAGGCCGCCTGACGACGCTCCATCGGCGGGAAGCCCGCCACCCACAGCTTGACGATATTGGCCTTGCCGTTAAAATCTTTCGCCAGCTGGCCGAAGGAGAGGTTCGTCAGGGAGGCATCGTCCTGCTGGGTGACGGTCACGCCCGGGATCTCGCCGTTAACCGCCGTATCAAAGACGGAGACTTTGATCCCGGCATCCACCGCTTTCTTCACCAGCGCGGTGGAGTACGGATCGCGCCCCTGAGAGAGAATAATCCCGTCATACTTCTGGCTGATGGCCTGGTTCACGAAGTCCTGGAATTTGGCGTCGTCCCCGTTGCTTAAAAAGGTGCTGACCTTAAAGCCGAGCTTCTTCCCTTCCTGAATTGCCCCGGCAATAAACTGCGTGGTGTTGTCGTCTGAGCCGAGGTTACGGATCACCGCGATGCGGATGGGGCCATCATGGTTCGCAATGGCAGCCGGAAGCGGCGCGGGCGTAGCCGCGAAACCTGGCAGAGCCGTGAGCAACCCAAGTGCCACCAAAGAGAGTGCAATCTTTTTCATTTTTTTATCCCGTTGTGTTGTCAGCGTTTTTGTATGTAGGTAATCGCCAGCGCTACCGCGAGCACCAGCCCTTTTATAATGTCCATGGCGTAATACGGCACGGAGAGCATCACCAGCCCGTTCGACAGCACGCCGAGAATGACCGCCCCAACCAGGGTTCCCAGCGCGTTCGGCTTGCCGGATCCGGCCAGCGAGAAGCCAATCCACGCCGCCGCCACCGCATCCATCAGGTATCCGCCGCCCGCATTCACCTGCGACGAGCCGATGCGTGAAGCCAGCAAAATCCCGCCCAGACCCGCCAGCAGCGAGGCAATCACGTAGGCCGCCACCTTGTAGCGCGTGGTGCGAATGCCGGAGAGGCGCGCCGCTTCGGGGTTACCGCCGATGGCGTACATGCGTCGGCCATGCGTAGTGAGCGACAGGCCCAGCTGCGCCAGCACGGTCACCACCAGCATGACGATCACGATGGTCGGCACCTGCCCCAGCAGGCTGAACGCCGCCGGAATGGTCCCTTCCGCCATGTCGCCGCTCGGCAGCACCATGTTCTCGGTAATCGACCCGCCGTAGCTGTAGGTCATCGCCACGCCCTGGATCACAAACAGGCTGGCAAGCGTCGCCAGCATGTCCGGAATGCGCAGGATGACGATCAGGAAGGCGTTAAACAGACCCACCAGCGTGCAGAGCGCGAGGGTGATCAGAATCGACTCGGTGGTGCCAAAGCCGTGCCAGACGAAAAGTGAAATCACCAGCGCGTTCGCCAGCGAGGCGGTGGATCCCACGGAGAGATCGAACCCGCCGATGGTCAACGAGATCGACACGCCAATGGCAATCACCGTCACGATGGCAATCGAGCGCAGAATATTGATGATGTTGTTCGGATCGAGGAAGCTGTCCGACGCCAGGCCAAAGACGGCCACCAGCGCGACGACGGTTAACAGCATGCCCCACCTGTAGAGAAAATCGAAAATCTGCTGGCGGCCAGACGCCGCCGCGTTCACTGAAAGGGCCTTGCTCACGACGCCGTTCCTCCGGTTGAATAATAAAGTAGTGTTTCTTCGCGGGCCTCGGCCCCGGCGATTTCCGCCACGATGCGTCCGTCCCACAGGACGCAGATGCGGTCGCATAGCCCGACCAGCTCGGAAAACTCGCCCGAGGCGTAAATCACCCCTTTGCCCTCGCGCGCCAGGCCGTCAATCAGCTGGAACAGATCGGTTTTGGCCTTCACGTCCACGCCTTTGGTCGGCTCGTCGAATATCAGCACGCTGGCGTCATTGCGCAGCCATTTACCGATGGCGACCTTCTGCTGGTTGCCGCCGGAAAGACGGCGCAGCACCTGCCCTGGCCCACGCGCGCGCACGCCGACGCGGGTGATGACCTCTTCCGCCCAGCGCCACGCCTGACGATGGCCAAACAGGCTCCAGCGCGAAAAGCTGTTATCGGCGCACACGGCGAGGTTCATGCTCACCGGCTCGTCGATAAAAATGCCCTCTTTCCGCCGCTCCTCCGGCACCAGCGCCAGACCGCGCAGCACGGAGTCGGCCGGGTCGCGCGGCTGCCAGGATTGATGATTCAGCTCACCGCGCGCCACGCGGCTTTTGCTGGCGCCAAACAGCGCCTTGCAGAGTTCGGTTTTCCCCGCCCCCGCCAGCCCGGCAATCCCGAGAATTTCGCCTTTGCGCAGGTGCAGGGAGATATCTTTCAGCAGCGCGTCGTCGTGAAGCCCCTCAACGCGTAACAGCGTTTCGTCGCCGTGCGGCGGCCGCGCGGGCGGATAGATATCGCTCAGCACGTGGCCGAGCATCTTCTCGACGATCGCTTCGCCGCTTAGATCGGCCATCGGGCCGGACTCGATCAGCTTGCCGTCGCGCAGCACCGTCAGGGTGTCGCAGATGGCCTTCAGCTCGTGAATGCGGTGAGAGATAAATACCACGCCGATGCCCTGCTGCTTTAAACGTCTCACTACCGCAAACAGGCGCTCGCTCTCGTGCGCGTCCAGCGGCGCGGTGGGTTCATCAAGAATCAAAAAACGGCAGTGATGGGACAGCGCCCGCGCCAGCAAAATCTGCTGCTTTTCGGCCAGCGAACAGCCGTCGATGGAACGGCGAACGTCCAGCGTCACGTCAAGCTGCGCCAGCGCCTGTCTCGCCTGCTGGCGGATAGCGCGCCAGCTGAAGCGATGCCCCGGCTGCGCCAGCTGGTCGAGCATGATGTTCTCGGCAATGCTTAACCCCGGGATCAGCGCTACGTCCACTTCCTGCTGCACAAGGTGGATCCCCAGCCGTTTGGCATCGAGCGGTTCGCGGATGCTCACCGGCTGGTTGTTGATGCTGATCTCACCCTCATAGTGGTCGTGCGTCCCGCACAGCACCGCCATCAGGGTCGATTTTCCCGCGCCGTTGGCACCGGTCAGCGCGTGTACGGATCCGCCGGTTAAGGTGAAATTCACGCGCGACAGCGCCTGAAAGCCGGAAAAGGCCAGGCTGATACCGCGCATCTCAAGGCGACTGGAAACCATCCGCGTAAATCCTTCATTACTCTTCTGATTTATCGAATTTTTCACAGCTCCGGTTGACTGACAACGACGGAAAAGGCATAAGTTAAAGCGAAATATTATTAGCCATCCGGATGTCCAGACATAACATCGGGTTAGCGCTTCCGCAAAAAGGACACCATCATGAGCAACACCGATATCCGCGTCGTGCCTGGCCCGGCGAACTACTTCTCTCATCCCGGAAGCCTTGCGCAGCTGGATAACTTCTTTACCCCGGAACAGCTTTCCCGCGCGGTGTGGATTTACGGCGAGCGCGCTATCGAAGGCGCGCGCCCTTTCCTGCCGGCGAGCTTTAACGCGCCGGGAGCGAAACGCCTGCTGTTTAAAGGCCACTGCAGCGAGCGCGACGTCACCCATCTGGTGAATGAATCCGGCAGCGACGCCAGCGTGGTGATTGGCGTCGGCGGCGGCGCGGTACTGGATACCGTCAAGGCCGTGGCGCGCCGCTTAGGGGTGCCGTTCGTGGGTATCCCCACCATTGCCGCCACCTGTGCGGCGTGGACCCCGCTTTCCGTCTGGTACAACGATGCCGGACAGGCGCTGCATTTTGAGATCTTCGACGACGCCAACTTCCTGGTGCTGGTGGAGCCGCAGATCGTCCTCAACGCCCCGGCGGAGTACCTGCTGGCGGGCATCGGCGATACGCTGGCGAAGTGGTACGAAGCGGTGGTATTGGCACCAGAGCCGGAGAACCTGCCGCTGACCGTGCGGCTGGGCATTAACGGCGCGCTGGCGATCCGCGACGTGCTGCTGGCGCGCAGCGAAGAGGCGCTGGCCGACCAGCAGCGCGGCGAACAGACGCAGGCGTTCCGGGACGTGGTCGATGCAATCATCGCCGGCGGCGGGATGGTCGGCGGCCTGGGCGAACGCTATACGCGCGTGGCGGCGGCGCATGCGGTACACAACGGCTTAACCGTGCTGCCGCAGACGGAAAAATACCTGCACGGCACCAAGGTGGCCTACGGCATTCTGGTGCAGAGCGCCCTGCTCGGCCAGGACGACGTGCTGGCGCAGCTGGTCGCGGCGTACCAGCGTTTTAACCTGCCGACCACGCTTCGCGAGCTGGACGTCGACATCAATAACCGCGACGAGTTGGATCGGGTCATCGCCCACACCCTGCGCCCGGTGGAGTCGATTCACTATTTACCTGTTACGTTAACGCCTGACGTTCTGCGCGCCGCGTTTGAGAAAGTGGAATCCTTCAGCCGTTGATCGCGCCGACAGGCTATACCTAATGATGATTCTTACCACTCTCGTAACGAGGTCATCATGCAGATCGATTTAACAGGTAAAAAGGCGCTGGTTACCGGCGCCAGCCGCGGATTGGGTCGTGCGATTGCCCTGTCGCTGGCGCGCGCCGGTGCGGATGTGATTATTACGTATGAAAAATCTGCCGATAAAGCCCAGGCGGTCGCCGATGAGATTAAGGCGCTGGGGCGCCACAGCGAAGCCGTGCAGGCCGACAGCGCCAGCGCGCAGGCGATTCAGGATGCCGTCACCCATGCGGCGCGTTCCCTTGGCGGGCTGGACATTCTGGTCAACAACGCCGGGATCGCGCGCGGCGGCCCGCTGGAGTCCATGACGCTGGCGGACATTGACGCCCTTATCAACGTCAACATTCGCGGCGTGGTGATCGCCATTCAGGAAGCGCTGGTGCACATGTCAGACGGCGGGCGCATTATCAACATCGGCAGCTGTCTGGCAAACCGCGTGGCGCAGCCGGGCATTGCCGTTTACTCGATGACCAAATCGGCGCTGAACTCCCTCACCCGCGGGCTGGCCCGTGATTTAGGGCCGCGCGGCATTACCGTTAACCTGGTGCACCCCGGCCCCACCAACAGCGATATGAACCCGGAAGACGGGGAACAGGCTGACTCTCAGCGTCAGCTTATTGCTTTGGGTCATTACGGTCAGCCGGAAGACGTCGCGGCGGCGGTCACGTTTCTTGCCAGCCCGGCGGCCGGGCAGATCTCCGGCACCGGCCTGGATGTGGACGGCGGTTTGAACGCCTGATCGCAATCTCCCTGCAAGCCTCTGTCGCCCGGCAGAGGCGTTTCCGAGCATCCTCGACGGTTCGCGTTTTGCCGCTTTCTCCGGTTATTTCCCCGCTCTACAGTACCCCATTAGAAATTCGGAATTTATCTAATAGCCTTATTATTTCCTTATACTTTGTGTGGGCGTACAGTGGAGGTACGGATGAAGATTGTCTGGTCAAAGAATGCAAAGAAAGAGTTTTCCAAAATCGATGGCCGATATCAGCGAAGAATCAAAGCAAAACTTGCTGAGCTGGACGACCGCTCAGCTCCCCGGCCCGATATCAAAAAAATATCGGCAACAGAAAATCATTTCCGGCTACGCGTTGGCGATTACCGCATTCTGATTACACTTCGGGGCGATCCCGATAACCATTGTTATGTTTTGGCCGTCAAGCGCAGAACTTCAACGACCTACCTTCACGAGGAGAAAGCCCCCTATGGCTGTTCAGCTAATTAAGGACAATGACGGAAAAGCGCAGTACGCCGTAATTCCCTATGATGAATACTTTCGTATGTGCTTACAGATGGCAGAAATCGACGACGAAACCGATGATGATCTAGAGGATATTGAAGTCGAACACGATTGTTATGATGACGTAGGATTACCTGGTGAAGTGTGCGACGTCATGCATAACGAGAACGTCAGCCTGCAGGCCGCGTGGCGTATCCTGCGCGGCATGTCCCAGCAGGAGGTGGCTGAGAAACTCGGCATCACCCAGTCCGCCGTGTCACAGCTGGAAGCGCTGGACTCCCGTCCGCAAAAGCGCACCCGTGAAAAGCTGGCTGCTATCTACGGCTGCAAGCAGGAGCAGATCAGCCTCTATCTTCCGAAAGAGGGTTAACAGCACTTCGCCCCGCCCTTGCCGCCGTAGCGGGCGTCCTGGCGGTCGCGGAAAAATTCTTCGTAGGTCATGGGCGTCTGGTCCGGATGGTTGACGCGCATATGCTCGACGTAGTTGTCGTAGTCCGGCACGCCAATCATCATTTTGGCGGCCTGGCCCAGGTACTTACCTGCTTTGGATAGAGTGTCGAACATAATCAGTTTCTCGTTTGTTTCCGGCCCTCTCCCGGAGGGTGAGGGCGGAGAAGAAATGTAGGCCGGGTAAGGCGAAGCCGCCACCCGGCAAACAGGTTAGTGCGCCCCTTTCGCCTGGGTCACAATCTCTTCCAGGTTTTCAGGCATCGGCTCGTACGGTGTTTCTTTCGCCGTTGGCTGATCGTTTTTCAACGCCGCGAGCGCGGTCTTGAGAGAATACAACGCCAGCACCACGACCACCACCATAAAGAAGATGGTCAGCCCGGCATCCAGACGGTTGTTAAACACCAGTTGGGACAGCTGCGACTCGGTGTACTGCGCCGGGATCTTGCCGCTGTCGATCATCGCCTGGAACTTGTTGGCGATCGCCAGGAAGCCCACCTTGTTGTCCGGGCTGAAGGCTTTCTGCCAGCCCGCCGTCAGGGTACAGATCAGCAGCCACGCGGTTGGCACCAGTGCCACCCACGCGTAACGCTGGCGCTTCATCTTGAACAGCACCACCGCGCAGAGCATCAGCGCCATGCCTGCCAGCATCTGGTTGGCGATACCAAACAGCGGCCACAGGGTGTTAATCCCGCCCAGCGGATCGACTACCCCCTGATGCAGGAAGTAGCCCCACGCCAGCACGCACAGCGCCGTCGCCAGCAGGTTAGCCGGGAGCGAATCGGTACGCTTCAGGTTCGGGGAGATCACCCCCAGCAGGTCCTGCAGCATAAAGCGCGCCGCACGGGTTCCTGCATCCACCGCCGTCAGGATAAACAGCGCCTCGAACAGGATGGCGAAGTGATACCAGAACGACACGTCCATCAGCCCGCCCAGCGCGCCGTGAAGAATATACGCCATGCCGACCGCCAGCGTCGGCGCTCCGCCCGCACGGGAGATAATCGACTGCTCGCCCACCTCACTGGCGATGCTCGTCAACGTATCAGGGGTAATCGCAAAGCCCCAGCCGCTCACCACCTGCGCGGCGGACGCCACCACGTCAACGGTGCCAGCCGGTGCCAGTACCGCCATCGGGCTGTTCATCGCGAAGTACACGCCCGGGTCGATAATACAGGCAGAGACCAGCGCCATGATGGCGACAAAGGATTCCATCAGCATACCGCCGTAACCGATCAGGCAGGCCTGATTTTCATTCGCCAGCATCTTCGGTGTGGTTCCGGAAGCGATCAGCGCGTGGAAGCCCGACACCGCGCCGCAGGCGATGGTGATAAACAGGAACGGGAACAGGTTACCGGTCCAGACCGGACCGGTACCGTCGATGAATTTGGTTAACGCAGGCATGGTCAGGGTCGGGCGCATAATCAGAATGCCGATCGCCAGCCCGACGATGGTACCGATTTTCAGGAACGTAGAGAGATAGTCACGCGGAGCCAGCAGCAGCCATACCGGCAGCACCGCCGCCACAAAGCCGTAGCCCACCAGCATCCAGGTCAGCTGGACGCCGGTAAAGTCGAAGAACGGCGCCCAGGTCGGGCTTTCCGCCACCCAGCCGCCGGAGATAATGGCGAACACCAGGAACACCAGGCCAATTACCGACACCTCACCAATGCGGCCCGGGCGCAGGTAGCGAATATAAATCCCCATAAACAGCGCCAGCGGAATGGTGAAGGCAACGGTATAGGTCCCCCACGGGCTGTGGGTCAGCGCTTTCACCACGATCATCGCCAGCACCGCGAGGATGATCACCATGATCATAAAGGTCGCCACCAGCGCAATCACCCCGGCGGTTGCCCCCATCTCCTCTTTCACCAGCTCACCCAGCGAACGCCCGTCGCGGCGGGTCGAGACGAACAGCACCATAAAGTCCTGCACCGCGCCCGCCAGCACCACGCCCGCGAGGATCCAGATCATCCCCGGCAGGTAGCCCATCTGCGCCGCCAGCACCGGCCCCACCAGCGGACCCGCCCCGGCAATCGCCGCAAAATGGTGACCGAACAGCACTTTTTTGTCGGTCGGCACGTAGTCCAGCCCGTCGTTATGGCGGACGGCAGGCGTCATGCGCGTCGCATCAACGCCCAGAACGTTCTTCGCAATATAGCGGCCATAAAAACGGTACGCGATCAGATAAATGCAGACGGAGGCGACGACGATCCAGAGCGCATTGATCTGTTCCCCCCGGTTGAGGGCGATATAGCCCAGGGCAAAGGCTCCCACAACGGAGAGCCCTGCCCATATAAGGTATTTCCCTGAGTTGTTCATAGTTGTTGTCCGTTGTTGTGAAACAGTGAGATGTTACATTTTGTTTCTAGAACAACCGGAAAAATTTAACAACTTTGAAACGCAATAATGCGTGGTCAAACCAGAGATTTACACCACAGTGTTAAGCCGATCACTTTGATCTGCCTGGCTTAGCCCAACACCATCGTACTCAACCGACAGGTGCAGCACCGCCGCCCCTGCTCGTCGAATACCACAATCTCCCAGCTCTGGCTCGAACGCCCCAGATGCAGCGGCTGGCATACCCCGCGCACTTTGCCGTGAGAGACCGCACGATGGTGCGTGGCGTTAAGCTCCGTCCCCACCACGCTCTGCCCGTCGCGGGTCATCAGAAAACCGGCCATCGACCCCAGCGTTTCCGCCAGCGCCGCCGACGCGCCGCCGTGCAGCAGGCCAAACGGCTGATGGGTACGCGCATCCACCGGCATCTCCGCTTCCAGCGTGTCGTCGCCGAGGCGGGTATAGACGATACCGAGATGCGCCACCAGGGTGTTCAGGCTGGTCGCGTTCAGCTCCTCGAGCGGTAAATGACGTTTCCAGATCATCTTACGCCCCCAGCGTGGAGCCGCCGTCCACCACGATATCCTGCAGGGTGATATGGCTGGCGGCATCGGAAGCAAGGAACAGCACCGTGCTGGCAATCTCCTGCGGGCGAGCGATTTTGCCCAGCGGAATGCCGAGCTTGAACTGCTCGCCAAAACCGCGAATACGCTGCTGCTCCGCGTCGTCGCTTTTCCACAGCGTGCGCTGCATATCGGTATCCGTTGAGCCCGGCGACACCAGGTTACAGCGCACGCCGCTGCCCGCCAGCTCCAGCCCGACGGTCAGGGCCAGGCTTTTCAGCGCCGCCTTCGACGCGCCGTAGGCGCTCATGCCGATGCGCGGCGTGTGTGCCGCGTCGGACGCCACGGTGACTATCGCCCCGCCCTGCTGACGGCGAAACTGGCCCATCGTCTGCTGGAACAGGTTGAACGCGCCGCCGACGTTGACCGCGAAGGTCTGCTGCCAGTCCTCTTGCGAAAGCTGGTCCGTCGCCCCCATGCGCAGAATGCCCGCCGCGTTGACCAGCACGTCCAGCCGTTCAAGCGACGCCAGCGCGCGCCCGCACACCTCATGCACCTGCGCGGCATCCGCCACGTCCAGGGTTTCAGTGGCGAACGGATAATCCCCCAGCGGAAAAGCCAGATCGAAGCCGGTCACCCGTGCGCCCACCTCCACAAACGCCAGCGCCGTCGCGTAGCCAATCCCCTTACCCGCGCCCGTCACCCAGACGGTTTTACCGGTGAAATCCAGCCCCATCACTTCACCTCGCGGGACAGCAGCGCCCACCAGGCGTCGATGGTTGGATTTTTGGCCAGCATCACGAAGTCAATGTCGCCGTGCACTTTGCGCCAGCGGGCGGCCAGCGCCATCATGCGCACCGAGTCCAGGCCGTAGTCGATCAGGTTTTCGTCATCCATCGGCTCGTCGGACTCGTCCAGCAGCGGCAGGATCAGCTCACGCAGCGCGGCTTTGGTCGCCGGAACGGACGGCAGCAGCTCGTCGGTCATCACCACGCGGCCCGAGCGTCCGGCCACATAGTTCAGCGACATCAGGTGCTCGTCACGGGTGAAATCCGCCAGCGCGTCGGCGATAAAGAACGGTTTGATGTCGCGCATAAAGGCATCGGTGGCGGTGGTCATACAGCCGATATGGGCGTAAACGCCGGTAATCAGCAGCTGGTTGCGGCCGGTTTCTTTCAGCATCTGCTCCAGCGGCGAGCGGTGAAACGCGCTGTAGCGCCACTTCACCAGCACCGTGTCCGCTTCGTCCGGGGTCAGTTCGCGGACAATGCGCTGCTGCTCCGGCGAGCGGGTCAGGCCCGGCCCCCACATGTCGTTCAGCAGGGCGCGGTCTTCGTCGCTCTGCTCTTTCGGCTGAGCGGTGTAGTACACGGGAATATTGTGCGCTTTGCAGTAAGCGCGCAGTCTGGCGATATTCGCCACCACCTGCTGCATCATCGCGCTGTTTTCGCCCCAGAAGTTCAGGAAATACTCCTGCATATCGTGGATCAGCAGCGCAGCACGTTCAGGCTCAAACGCCCAGTTCACTTTACTGGTTGGCAGCTCTGCGGCGGTCGGCAGCGCGTAAGCGGTTAATTTTGGAATGGCCATACTCTGTTCCTCAGCCCCGGGCGCGTTCAGCAAGCCACAGGCGCAACTGTTTCTTATCGACTTTGCCGACCGGCGTCAGCGGGAGCGCATCCACGCTCTCCACGCGGTCCGGCAGCTTGAATTCGGCAACGCCCTGCTCGCGCAGGAAGCGGCGCACCTCGACCGCGCGCAGGGGCTGTTTCACCACCAGATACGCGCAGCTTTTTTCGCCCAGCAGGCTGTCCTCCATGCTCACCAGCGCGGCGTGGATCACCGCCTCGTGGCGCAGCAGCAAATTTTCAATCTCTTCGGCGGCGATCTTCTCGCCGCCGCGGTTGATCTGATCCTTCTCGCGCCCCTGCACGGTGATGTAGCCCTGCTCGTCGATGGCGATCAGATCGCCGGAGCAGTAAAAGCCGTCGGCGTCGAAGGCGCTGGCGTTGTGTTCCGGGCTGTTGAAATAGCCGCGGAAGGTATACGGCCCGCGCGTCATCAGACGCCCGACCTCACCGCGCGGCAGCGGGTTACCGTGCTCGTCCGCCACCCACACTTCGTCGTCCGGGCACATCGGGCGGCCCTGAGTGTTGATGATGCGCTCCGGCAAGTCGTCGAGCGCGGTGTAGTTCACCAGCCCTTCCGCCATGCCGAACACCTGCTGAAGCTGGCAGCCGATTTCCGCCGGAATGCGCGCGGCAAGCGTGGCGGAGAGGCGTGCGCCGCCAACCTGCAGCAGCCTGAGGGACTTAAGCTGCGCGTTCCCCACGCCGTCGGCAATCGCCTGCAGCCAGAGGCTCACCGCCGGAGGAACCAGCGAGGTGACGTTAATCTGATGCCGTTCAATCAGCGGGAAGCAGAGCGTGGCGCTCGGATCGTTCGCCAGCACTACGCACCCGCCCGCGGTGAAGACGCCTAACGATCCCGGCGAGCTCATGGCGTAGTTATGCGCCGCGGGCAGCGCGTTCAGGTAACGGGTGTGTGCATTGATTCCGCAGATCTCGTTGCTGCGGCGGATGCTGTAGTCGTAGTCGTTATGCGTGCGCGGGATCAGCTTCGGCGTGCCGGTGCTGCCGCCGGAAAGCTGGAAAAATGCCACTTCGTCAGCGGGCGTCGGGTTCGGGATGAAGTTGTCCGCCGGACGCGCAATCGCCGCTTCCAGGGCGTGTTCGCCCTTATCGCCGCGCAGCAGTACAAGGCGTACCGAGCGATGCGCATCCACAAAGGCGTTGAGGAAATCATCGCCCGCAAACAGCGCGTGGTCGCGATCGGCAATCAGCACGGCGGGTTTGATCTGCTCCGCGTAGGCGTTCAGCTCGCTGCGCTGATGGCTAAAGAGCGCGTTAACCGGCGCGACGCCAATTTGCAGCAGCGCAAAGAAAGTGACGTAGAACTCGGCCACGTTACCGAGCTGCACCAGCGCGATCTCGCCGCGCTGCAGCCCGCGCGCCTGAAGAACGGACGCCAGGTTGTTCACCGCCTGATTAAACGCGCGGTAGGTGATGTGCCGCTCGCCGTCGACAATCGCCACGGCATCGCTGTCAGCGCGATCCGTCAGGATGTGGGTCAGCGGCTGATCCTGCCAGTAGCCTTTTTCGCGGTAGCGGCGGGCGAATTCCTCAGGCCAGCGGGTAAAAGGAATGGTCATGAGCGATCCTTAGTGCAAGCCAAACACGTTGAGCATGGTGGAGAGCTTCACGCCCGTTTCGCGCCATTCGCCCACCGGCGAAGAGGCAGGCACAATGCCCGCGCCGGCAAACAGGCGAACGCTATTTTCGCGAAGACGCGCGCAGCGGATGGTCACCACCCACTCGCCGTTACCTTCGCTGTCGCACCAGCCGACGATGCCGCCGAACAGCTCGCGGTCGAACGGCTCCAGCTCGGCGATCAGCTCTTTTGCCGCCTCATGCGGGAAGCCGCTCAGCGCCGGGGTCGGGTGCAGCAGGCAGGCCAGAGTCAGGGCGTTTTCGTTTTCACGCGCGTCACCTTCAACCGGCGTCGCCAGATGCCACAGCGTCGGCGTGGTGATGAGCTGCGGGGAAGACGGCATGCTCAGGTGGTGGCTGCGCGGTGCCAGAATGGCCTTCATTGCCTGAGTCACCAGGTCGTGCTCGTGACGGTCCTTTTCGGAGGCCAGCAGCTTATTGCCCGCTTCGCGATCTAATACGTCGTCCGGCTGACGACGCGCCGAGCCTGCCAGCGGCAGCGAGCTAAAGTGCGCGCCCTCTTTACGCAGCAGCAGTTCGGGGCTGGCGCCGAGCAGCACGCCGCCGTCTTCCAGCGGCACGTGGAAGTTAAAGCTCGCCGGGTTCTGGGCGATCAGCCTCTCCATCAGCGCGCCGCTGTCCATGTGTTTGTCGGTCGCGATATCAATCAGACGCGACAGCACGACCTTGTTCACCTGCGGCGTGGCGGTGAGCGACGCGGCGCGAGCGACCATCTCTTCAAACACGGGCTGCGGCGGGATCTCGGTGCGTTGTTCCACCTTCAGCGCCTGCGAGCCGGAAAAATAGCGTGCGGACTGCTGACGCGCCGGACGGGAAAAGGTCTGCCAGCGCTGCGGAATAAACAGAGAAGATGGCTTGCGGGTATCGAACGGAATAGCCCCCACCATCACCGGATGAGCGATACCGTTAGCTTTCGCATTCCGGAAGGCCTGGGCTAATTTTTGCTGGAATTGCCCGGCCGGATCGTCACCGCCGACGGCGGGTTCAGAGAAGCGGGCAAAACAGCCTGAGGTAGTAAAACTGCGGTAAGGCGACATAAAGAAAAAGCTGTCTGATTGCAGCGTGGTCGCGGTGTGCTGAACTTCCTCAGCCAGGGACGTGTCCATATCATCCTCCTCAAAATGATAAAAGAAGCAATAATGATTATCATTTATATTTTCGTCGGCTAACCTAATCCCACATCGCTTCGCTGTCAACCGTCGGACAAATAACTTATGCGACAAAAGCTTGCATCCCTTCGCATCAACCATGAAAATGAGAAGCATTATCTTCAACGAAAACAGGATGTCGCGCTGTGAAATTCCCTGCCCTATTCCGTAATACCCTGCTTTTATCTGGACTTTTTGTTTTAGGACTTGCCTCAGCCGCTGCCGCCGACTGGCCGCGTCAGGTGACCGACAGCCGAGGCGTTCACACGCTTGAGAGCAAACCGACGCGCATTGTCTCCACCAGCGTGACCTTAACCGGCTCCCTGCTGGCGATTGACGCGCCGGTCGTTGCCAGCGGCGCGACCACGCCGAACAACCGCGTGGCGGATGCGCAGGGCTTTTTGCGTCAGTGGGGTGATATTGCGAAACAGCGCAAGGTTGCGCGACTGTACATAGGCGAGCCAAGCGCCGAAGCGGTCGCCGCGCAAATGCCGGATCTGATTTTGATCAGCGCTACCGGCGGGGATTCCGCGCTGGCGCTGTACGATCAGCTCTCCGCCATCGCCCCAACGCTTATCATCAACTACGACGACAAGAGCTGGCAGGAACTGCTGACGCAGCTGGGCACCCTCACCGGGCAGGAAAAACAGGCCGCAGAGCGCATTGCCGCGTTTGATAAACAGCTCGCGCAGGTGAAACAGCAGATGAAATTGCCGCCGCAGCCGGTGAACGCCATCGTCTACACCGCCGCCGCGCACAGCGCCAACCTGTGGACCGCGGAATCCGCGCAGGGCCAGCTGCTGCATCAGCTGGGCTTTACGCTGGCGGATCTGCCCGCCGGGCTGCAGACCTCTAAAAGCCAGGGCAAACGCCACGACATCATTCAGCTGGGCGGTGAAAACCTGGCGACGGGGCTGAACGGCGAAGGGCTGTTTGTGTTTGCCGGCGATCGGAAAGACGTGGATGCGATTTACGCCAACCCGCTGCTGGCGCATTTGCCGTCGGTGAAAAACAAACGGGTCTGGGCATTGGGAACGGAGACGTTCCGCCTGGATTACTACAGCGCGGTGTTGGTGTTGCAGCGTTTAGAAGCAATCTTTGGGTAACAGCTGCGCCCGGTGGCGCTTCGCTTACCGGGCCTACGAGTGCAAAATGTAGGCCGGGTAAGGCGCAGCCGCCACCCGGCAAATCACACCGGAGCACTCTCCTGCCTGAACCGCCGCAATTCCACCAGCGCCACTAACAAAATCACGCCAATAATTGCCAGTACAAACCCGCCGCAGCTCGCCGAGGCCACCGGAGTCATCATCGCCCCCAGCCCGCCGAGGATCGCCGCACCAATCGCATCGCCCGTCACGTTCTGCGCCGTCCACAGGCCGTTAATGCGCCCGAGCATCCCTTCCGGCGTCTGGGTCTGGATCAGGGTGTACTGCAAAAGCGAGCTGATGGCGCTCAGCCAGCCGAAAATCACCAGACACAGCACCCCGAGCGCCCACACCGGCATCAGGCTGAAGAAGCCGATGGCGATAAACGACGCCAGCGTGGCAAGCAGCATAATCAGCCCCGGACGCGCGCCCTGCGCCAGGTTGCCGCTGGTCAGCGCCCCGCACGCCGCGCCGAGCGGAATGGCAGCGTAGAGAATGCCAATCTCCGAGGCGCTCATCTGCCACTCTCCCGCCAGCGCCGGGTAGAGCACGCGCACGGCGCTCGCCATGGTCAGCAGGCCGCCGAGCAGCGCAATCCCGCCAATCAGCGGGTTGCTGAACAGGAAACGAATCGCGGCCATCAGCGATTTCAGCGGATGCTCGCGCGGCTGCGGCGGAGGCGGCAGCAGCGGCAGGCGCAGCAGCGTCAGCGTGGTGATAAAGGTTCCCGCCGCCGCAAGCCCGTAGTTCCAGGCCACGTTGCCGGTCGCCAGCAGCAGGCCGCCCACCATCGGCGAAATCACCGAGCCCAGACGCACGGTGAGCATGGTGATCGCCCCCGCCTGCATCAGGTTCTCGCGCCCGACCAGCGCGGGCGTCGCCGCCAGCAGCGCCGTCACGCCCAGCGAGGCGAAGAAACCGTCCCACAGCCCCAGGGCATAAATCGCGATCAGCGACGGCTCCGGCAGCATCGCGTTCAGACACAGCCCAATAAAGCCCACGCCGCAGGTGCCGCGCGCCAGCAGGATCAGCTTTTTACGCTCGTAGCGGTCCGCCAGCACGCCGCCGACCATCAGGCCGATGAACATCGCCCCGCCGGTTAAGGTGACGGATAACCCCACCTGCCAGCTGGAGTGCGTCATGGTCTGGATCTGGACCGGCACGGCCACGCCGAGCAGCCCGAGGGACAAAATGGAGATAAAGCGAGCGATAAAAACGGCGCGATACGCCGGGTGCGTTTTCAGCAGGCTGAGGTTGAGCAGCCAGGATTTTTGATTCATGACAAAGCCTTGAGTCTATTTCTACCCATTCCATGGGCGCACATGCTAACATAGCCAAATAAGATAGATAACGATAATCACTATCATTATCAAATCATGGATGTTGCTATGTCGTTTTCCTCTTCCGCGGTGCGCGCCGTTGCCGTGCCCGTTTTATTGCTGCTGTTGATCCTTGCGACTGCACTCAGCCTGCTGGTCGGCGCGAAGCCGCTGCCCGCGTCCGTTATCGTTGATGCGCTCTCCGGCACCTGCCAGAGCGCCGACTGCGTCATCGTGCTCGACGCCCGACTGCCCCGCACGCTTGCCGGACTGCTGTCCGGTGGCGCGCTCGGCCTTGCCAGTGCCCTGATGCAAACCCTTACCCGTAACCCGCTGGCGGATCCCGGTATTCTCGGCGTTAACTCCGGCGCCAGCTTTGCCATCGTGCTCGGCGCGGCGCTGTTCGGGTTGACCTCGCCCTCCGAACAGCTGGTGATGGCCTTCTGCGGCGCGTTGGCCGCCTCGCTGGTGGTCGCCTTTACCGGCAGCCAGGGCGGCGGGCAGCTGAGCCTGGTACGCCTGACGCTTGCGGGCGTGGCGCTCGCGGCGGTGCTGGAGGGCTTGTCCAACGGCATCGCCCTGCTCAACCCGGACGTCTACGACCAGCTGCGCTTCTGGCAGGCCGGCTCGCTGGATATCCGCACCCTCGAAACCCTAAAAGTTGTGGCGATCCCGGTCATTATCGCCGCCGCCGTGGCGCTGTTTTTAAGCCGGTCGCTCAACAGCCTGAGCCTCGGCAGCGACACCGCGACCGCCCTCGGCAACCGCGTGGCGCGCACGCAGCTGATTGGACTTCTGGCGATCACGGTTCTGTGCGGCAGCGCGACCGCGGTAGTCGGCCCGATTGCCTTTATTGGCCTGATGATGCCGCACATGGCGCGCTGGCTGGTGGGCGCGGATCACCGCTGGTCGCTGCCGGTGACGCTGCTTGCCACCCCTGCCCTGCTGCTGTTTGCCGATGTGCTCGGTCGTCTGCTGGTGCCCGGCGAGCTGCGCGTCTCGGTGGTCAGCGCCTTTATCGGCGCGCCGGTGCTGATTTTCCTGGTACGCCGTAAACGCGGAGGTGGCGCATGATGGCCCCGTCCCGTCGTTTACTCACCAGCGTATGCCTGCTGACTATCGTCATTCTGCTGCTGGCTGTCTGGAGCCTGCGCAGCGGCGCGGTGACGCTCGACTTTACTCAGGTATTCAACGCCCTGCTCGGCAGCGCGCCGCGCAACATCACCATGGTGGTGACGGAGTGGCGACTGCCGCGCGTGGCGATGGCGATTCTGGTCGGCGCGGCGCTCGGCGTGAGCGGTGCGATATTCCAGTCGCTGATGCGCAACCCGCTCGGCAGCCCGGACGTGATGGGCCTTAACACCGGGGCCTGGAGCGGCGTGCTGGTGGCGATGGTGCTATTTGGTCAGCACCTGACGGCCATTACCTTTACGGCGATGGCGGGCGGCATTCTGACGTCATTACTGATCTGGGCGCTGGCCTGGCGCAACGGTATCGACACCTTTCGCCTGATCATCATCGGGATCGGCATCCGCGCCATGCTGATGGCCTTTAACACCTGGCTTTTACTGCAGGCCTCGCTGGAAACCGCGCTCTCCGCCGGGCTGTGGTACGCCGGATCGCTCAACGGCCTGACGTGGGGCAAAACCTGGCCCGCCGCGCCGCTGATTTTGCTGATGTTTATCGGCGCGCTGCTGCTGGTGCGGCGCATGCGTCTGCTGGAGATGGGCGACGACAGCGCCTGCGCGCTGGGCGTGGGCGTCGAGCGCTCGCGCCTGATGCTGATGCTGGTCGCCGTACTGCTGACCGCCGCCTCCACCGCGATTGCCGGGCCAATCTCGTTTATCGCCCTCGTGGCACCGCACATCGCCCGGCGACTTAGCGGCACGGCGCGCTGGGGATTAACCCAGGCGGCGCTGTGCGGCGCGCTGCTGCTGCTGGCCGCCGATCTCTGCGCCCAGCGGCTGTTTATGCCTTATCAACTGCCGGTGGGCGTGGTGACCGTCAGCCTCGGCGGGATTTACCTCATCGTCTTGCTCGTTCAGGAGTCACGCAGGAAATGACTGATTCAACCACCCGCTTGCGCGGCGAAAACTTAACCCTCTGCTACGGCAAAAAAATCATTGCCCGTGACTTATCCGTCGCCATTCCGGACGGCCATTTCACCGCGATTATCGGCCCGAACGGCTGCGGCAAATCGACCCTGCTGCGCACCCTGAGCCGCCTGATGACGCCGGCTGAAGGCAGCGTGTTCCTCGACGGGGAGCAGATCCAGCGCTTCGCCAGCAAAGAGGTGGCCAGACGCATCGGTCTGCTGGCGCAAAACGCCACCACGCCGGGCGACATCACGGTGCAGGAGCTGGTCTCGCGCGGGCGCTACCCGCATCAGCCGCTGTTTACCCGCTGGCGCAAAGAGGATGACGAGGCGGTGAACCGCGCGATGCTGGCGACGGGCATCACCGATCTTGCCCAGCAGAGCGTGGACACCCTCTCCGGCGGGCAGCGTCAGCGGGCGTGGATCGCCATGGTGCTGGCGCAGGAAACGTCGATCATGCTGCTGGACGAGCCGACAACCTGGCTCGACATCAGCCATCAGATTGACCTGCTGGAGCTGCTGAGCGAGCTGAACCGCACGCAGGGGTATACCCTGGCGGCGGTGCTGCACGACTTAAACCAGGCGTGCCGCTATGCGACGCATCTGATTGCGCTTCGCGACGGTGAGATCGTGGCGCAGGGCGCGCCGAAAGAGATTGTAACGCCGGAGCTGATCGAGCGGATCTACGGCATGCGCTGCATGATTATTGACGATCCGGTGGCGGGTACGCCGCTGGTGGTGCCGCTGGGCAAGCGTGCGGTCTGATGCCCTCACCCCGGCCCTCTCCCACAGGGAGAGGGAGCAAACCCAACAAACATCAACCACGGATGCGTAGGCCGGGTAAGGCGTAGCCGCCACCCGGCGCTTTTGACGTTACCCCAATATCTCCCTCAACACCGGCCCTATCTTCTCAAACGCCTGCGGTGAAATGATATCCACGTGGGCGCAGTCCTGGCTGTACACCTCAAGCTCCGCCACCCACGGCGCCCAGGCGACCTGCGGATCCATCGTTCGCGTGCGCTCGGCGACAAACAGCGTCGCTTTGCCGTCAAAGCGCGCGCTGCGCGCCGTGGTGAGCAGCCGCACCGCGTCGGCGTAGTTGCCCTCGATAGCGTTAAACAGCTCGCTGGAGCCCTGACCCTGCTGGGCGGCGATAAACGCCTGACGCTCGCGCTCGATTTCCGCCAGCACCTCGGGGTCGAGGCCGTTGGCCTCTTTCTCCGACCAGTTCTGGGTTTCCGGCGGCCAGGTGTCCAGCAGGCCGAGGAAGGCTACCGCTTCACCCTGCTCGCGCAGACGGGCGGCAATACCCTGCGCCAGCGTGCCGCCGAGGGAATAGCCGAACAGGTAATACGGCCCCTGCGGCTGCTGCTTACGCAGCGTAGCCAGGTGATGCTCAATCACCCCATCCAGATCCGCACGCTGCTGCATTGGACCGTCCGGACGCGGCGACTGAATGCCGACGATGGACCAGCGCGGGCTGAGGTAGCGTGCCAGGACGCTAAACTGCCAGGCAAAGCCGGACGCCGGATGGAAGCAGAACAGCGTCGGACCGTCGCTTTCGCGCAGCGGAAGAAGGGTTTCATACCCCAGACGCTGCGCCTGCTCGTCGCTCATCTGCGAGTCCAGCAGCGCGCTGAGCTTGCTCACCGTTGAGGCGACCATTATCTGCCCCGGCGTAACCTTGCGCTCGAACTCGCGGCTAAGCTGTGCCGCCAGGCGCATCGCCAGCAGCGAGTGTCCGCCGAGGGCAAAGAAGTCGGCGTCGATGTCGTTGACCTCGCAGCCCAGCAGGGCGGAAAACGCCTGCGCGACGGCGACTTCGGTTTCCGTCTCCGGCGCACGGCCGGAGGATTTACTCGTCAGCTCCGGCAGCGGCAGCGCCTTGCGATCCAGCTTGCCGTTCGCACTGAGCGGCAGCGCGCTGATTTGCAGCAGCACCACCGGCACCATATGCGGCGGCAGCTGTGCTTTTAGTGCTTCCATCAGCGCGTCGAGATCCAGCGGTAAGCCGGATTCGGAAACCACATACCCCACCAGCTGGCGGGCATCGCCGCCGGTGGCTGCCGCCTGGTTGAACACGCAGGCGTGCGCCACGGCCTGGGCCACGTCCGGCAGCGACAGCATCGCCCGGTCGATTTCGCCCAGCTCGATGCGCTGTCCGCGGATTTTTAACTGGTCATCGCTGCGGCCGAGATATTCCACCGCGCCGTTGTCCAGCCAGCGGGCAACGTCGCCGGTGCGGTACATCCGCTCGCCCGGGGCGAACGGGTCGGCAATAAAGCGGCTGGCGGTGAGGTCCGGACGGCCCAGATACCCCTGCGCCAGCTGAATGCCGGTGAGATACAGATCGCCCGCCACGCCGAACGGCACCGGGCGCATCATCGCATCCAGAATGCGCAGCCCCGTGTTCCACACCGGGAAGCCGATCGGCACGCTGTTGCCTTCCACCGCCGCCAGCTCGGGGCCAAACGCCGGATACCAGCTGACGTCCACCGCCGCTTCGGTTGGGCCATAGAGGTTGTGCAGCGGCGCACGGGTGAGCTGCTCCCACTCGCGGCACAGCCCGGTCGGCAGCGCTTCGCCGCTGCAGAACACCTGCTTAAGCGTCCTGCAGCAGTCGACGTTTTCCGGCGTCAGCGAGGCGACAAACGCCGCCAGCATCGACGGCACGAAGTGGGTAGTAGTCACGCCGTACTGCGCGAAGAAGCTCTGCATCGCCTGCGGGTCGCGGTGCGCGTCCGGCTCGGCCATCACCAGCTTCGCCCCGGCGATAAAGGGCCACCAGAACTCCCACACCGACACGTCAAAGCTGCACGGCGTTTTCTGCGCCACCACGTCAGTCGCGTCCAGCGGGTAGTGATCCTGCATCCACTTCAGGCGGTTAACGATGGCGGTATGGCCAACCATCACCCCTTTCGGACGCCCCGTCGAACCGGAAGTAAAGATGATGTACGCCGTCTGCTCCGGCTTCGCCAGTCGCAGCGGTTTTGCATCCGCAGCCGGTAAAAGGGTGTTGTAACTAAATGCACTAATCGGCAGATCGCTAAAGCGCGGAAGCTGCTCGTCGGTGGTAATGAGCAGGGATGGCTTCGCGTCCTCGAGCATCATCCGCAGGCGGTCGTCCGGGTAGCCGGTGTCGAGCGGCAGCCACGCGGCGCCGGCCTCGACGATGCCGTGCAGCGCCAGCGTCAGGAACACCGAGCGCGGCAGGGCCACCGCCACGCTGTCGCCCGGCTTCACGCCGCGCGCGCGCAGCAGGTTTGCCAGCGCCACCACCTGCTCGCGCATCTGGCGGTAGCTGAGCTCAATACGCGCGTCCGCCAGCGCGGGGGCGTCCGGCGTTTTGCTCGCCTGCTCCGCCACCAGATCCGCCAGCGTGGTGGCCGGCAGCGCCAGCCCGGTATCGTTGATGCGCGCAAGCCTCTGGTATTCCTGCTCTGAAACGGTTTCCACTTCGCCGCAGCGCAGGTCCGGGTTGGCCGCAAACTGCATCAGCATCGCGTTCAGGCGCGCGACGTGACGGGAAAGCGTCGCCTCATCGTAACGCTGCTTACTGGCGAGGATCTCAAGGCTCAATCCGCCCTGTTCGTCCGGGAACAGCGCCAGCTCAAGGTCGTTCACCGGGCCGGTGGCCAGCGTGTGGGTGATGGCCTCCACGCCGTCGATATCCAGCTGATAATCAAACACCTTCACGTTCAGCACCGGGCCAAACAGGGCTTCTTCGCCTGCGGCACGCCCGCTGTCGCGCACGATCTGCTCGGCGTCGTAGCGCTGGTGGCGGCGCATTTTTTTCAGCTGGTTGGCCAGGCGCAGCGCCAGTTCCGGCAGGCTCTCCTGCGGGTTGATATTCACCGCCAGCGGCAGGACGTTGAGCACCGGTCCGGTCGCGGTCAGCGCGGCGGAGCCCATGCGGCGCATAAAGATAAACCCGGCGGCGTAGTCCAGCCTTCCGGTCAGGCGGCCCAGCCACAGCGCCACCAGCGCAATAGCCAGATCGGTACGCTGCGCCTGCCCTGCCGCCTGCGCAAGCTGGCTAAAGGCGCGACCGTCGGCGGCGATTTTGAGGCGCAGAATATCGGTAGTGGCGGCGCGTCCCGGCAGCGGCGCGGAAGAGAGCGAGACCGGAGAAGGAAGCTGCCTGCGCTGCTCCGCCCAGAAGGCGCCGTCGCGCTGATACGCCTCGCTGTCGCGATAGCGCTGATACTCTTCCACCACTTCGGCAAATGGCGTAAACGGGGAGTCAGGAGTCGGTTCATCCTTTTTCCACGCGGCGTAAATCGCGGCGATCTGGCGGGTAATGGCCGGGAAGCTGAAGCCATCCACCACCAGATGGTGATAGCGCTGATACCAGTACCAGTGGCTTTCACCCACCTGAATCAGCTGGTGAAACGCCAGCGGCTGACCGCTGTCGACGCGCAGGTTCTGGTGGAGATCGGCCTCCATCAGCGCCACGGCATCTTCGTGAGAGGCAACGCGAACGATGGACGGCTCCGGCAGAATGAGGGTGTCATCCACCCACTGCCACACCTCGCCGTTATCCTCGGCAAAACGCATTCGCAGGGTATCGGCCTCCATCATGCCCTCAGCGATGGCTTTTGCCAGCAATGGCGCGTCGATATCGCCTTTTAGCTCGGTGTAGTGCGCCACGCTCCAGGCGTTTGGCAGGGAAGAAAGCTGTTCCGCCATCCAGATACCCGGCTGGGCGGCGACGAGGGGAAGACGGTTCATGCGCTCCCCTCCGCAAAATGGGACGGTTCAAGCGTGCGCCAGTGCCCGGTCAGCCACTGCTGGCACGCCTCCTGAGACTGCGCTTCGCACACCACGCGCCACCCCGCAGGCAGTTCGCACTGCTGCGGCCACAGGCTGTACTGCCCCTGGTCGTTTTGCAAAATGGCGAACTGTCCCTGCGGATTATCGAAAGGATTGCTGAATTCCATACAGACTCCGTTATTGAATGAGCGGCTGCCAGAGGGTCATCAGCCCCTGCGTCAGCCCACCGCGCCAGCAAAGCGCATCGTGTCCGCCGTCAACCTGACGCCAGGTAACCTGCTGCTGCGCGTGTAGTTCGGCGTAAATCGCCTGATTGGCATTGAAAATCAGCGGCTCGTTGCGCCCGGCTTCGAGGACGATACGCAGCCCGCTCGCGGTCAGCTCACCGGCTCTGAGCTGTTCGATGAGGCACCCTTCCTGCTGCCCACCGCGGTGCGGCCACCAGTACGAGCCGGACTGGCTCAGCACGCAGCCAAAACGCTGCGGCCAGCTGAGGCCAGCATAAAGCGAAGAGAGTCCGCCAAAGCTCTGGCCCGCCACCACGGTGCGGTCGGCGCGGTCGCAGAAGGGGGCGAGATGTTTTACAAGAGGGAGAAGTTCTTCCTGTACCGCCAGCCAGAAATCGGGGTTACAGGGCAATTCGCGGTTGCGGTGTTCCATGTCGATCGCATCGATTAATACGTAGACCGCAGGGGGCAGTTGGCGCCCGGTGGTGAGCGACGTCAGCGCAGGCCAGACGGGCATGCTTTCGGCCCAGAACTGCCCGTCGAGCAGCACCGCCAGCGGGCGCTCGGTGCCGTCGTCCCCGGTGGTAAAAATCCACACGCGGCGACGGTTGTTGAGACGCTCGCTGTTCCACTCAATGCAGACCGGCTGGTGATACTGCGTATCGGGATGGTCCCAGCCGGGCTGAACCGGCGCGTCCGGCATCTCCAGCGCAGAAACGGCATGACCGCGCCCGCCGCGCCAGCTCTGCCGATTCAGCGGGTCGGAAACCGCGTGCGGCAGCAGCCTGCGCCAGCCTTCGCGCAGCGCCATGCGGTCCGGCAGCTCGCCTTCAAACACGGTATCGGCAAAATCGTTTTCATTTACAGAAGGGATAAAACAGTAGCTCCCGCGCCACTCGGGGCTGAATTCGCCCTGCCACTGCCAGACGTCGGTATCCGGGATGCGCTCGAGGGACTGCGGGCGGGCATTTTGATGGTGATCGGTCACGCCGGTAACGTAGAGCCAGACGCGTTTGACCGATGAGGTTTTCTGCGTTCCTGCCGGATCCCGCCACCAGAAGGTGACGCGACAGTTCTCCTTCTGACGTTCCCATTCAGGTCCGTTTTTCGACTGCCACCACGCTTCACTTCCGGTTGTTAACGTCGTCACCCTTATAACCCCATGTTTCACAGTCTTTTTTGTTTTAGAGCAAATTTTATTGATAATATTATTGATAACTATTTGCATTTGCAATAGCGTAATGCCCGCGCTGTGGGAAGCGCGCTCATTAAATAACCATAAAAGCGGGACGTACAATGAATAAGAAGATTCACTCTCTGGCCTTGCTGGTCAATTTAGGGATTTATGGTGTCGCGTTGCCCGCCATGGCAGACGACAACACCGCCTCTGCGCAGCACGAAGATACGATGGTGATCACCGCCGCCGAGCAGAATTTACAGGCGCCGGGCGTGTCGACCATCACCGCCGACGAGATCCGCAAAAACCCGCCCGCGCGCGACGTGGCGGAAATCATCCGCACCATGCCGGGCGTTAACCTCACCGGGAACTCCACCAGCGGCCAGCGCGGAAACAACCGTCAGATTGACATTCGCGGCATGGGTCCGGAAAACACCCTAATCCTGATCGACGGCAAGCCGGTCACCAGCCGCAACTCTATTCGTCTGGGCTGGCGCGGCGAGCGTGACACCCGCGGCGATACCGGCTGGGTGCCGCCGGAGATGATCGAGCGTATCGAAGTGATCCGCGGTCCGGCAGCCGCGCGCTACGGCAACGGCGCGGCAGGCGGCGTGGTAAACATCATCACCAAAAAATTCGACGACCAGTGGCACGGCTCCTGGAACACCTACCTGAACGCGCCAGAACATAAGGACGAAGGTTCCACCAGGCGCACCAACTTCAGCCTGAGCGGCCCCCTGGGCGGCGACTTCAGCTTCCGCATGTTCGGTAACCTCGATAAAACCCAGGCCGACGCGTGGGATATCAACCAGGGCCACCAGTCCGATCGTACCGGTACCTACGCCAACACCCTGCCGGCTGGCCGTGAGGGCGTGGAAAACAAAGACATCAACGGCGTGGTGCGCTGGGACTTCGCGCCCATGCAGTCCCTGGAGTTCGAAGCGGGCTACAGCCGCCAGAACAACCTCTACGCGGGCGACACGCAGAACACCAACAACGACAGCGCGCTGGTGAAGAAGAATTACGGCAAAGAGACTAACCGTATCTACCGCCAGAACTTCGCGGTGACCTGGAACGGCGGCTGGGATAACGGCATCACCACCAGCAGCTGGGCGCAGTACGAACACACCCGCAACTCCCGCCTGGGCGAAGGTCTGGCGGGCGGGACGGAAGGCTTGTTCAACAGCAATAAATTTACCGACACCGACCTGGCCGACGTGATGCTGCACAGCGAAATCAACCTGCCGATTGATTTCCTCGTCAACCAGAACCTGACGCTGGGCACCGAGTGGAACCAGCAGCGCATGAAGGACTCCACCTCCTTCACGCAAACCCTGCAGGGCGGCACCGTTCCGGGCATGAGCAACGACCGCAGCCCGTACACCTCGGCGGAGATTTTCTCCCTGTTCGCCGAAAACAACATGGAGCTGACCGACAGCACCATGCTGACCCCTGCCCTGCGCTTCGATCACCACACCATCGTCGGCAACAACTGGAGCCCGTCCCTGAACCTTTCGCAAGGTCTGGGCGATGACTTCACGCTGAAGATGGGGATCGCGCGCGCCTATAAAGCGCCGAGCCTTTACCAGACCAACCCGAACTACCTGCTCTACAGCAAAGGCCAGGGCTGCTACGCCAGCTCGGACGGCGTGGGCTGCTACATGATGGGCAACGACGACCTGAAAGCCGAAACCAGCATCAACAAAGAGATTGGTCTGGAGTGGAAACGCGACGGCTGGCTGGCGGGCGTGACCTGGTTCCGCAACGACTATCGTGACAAGATTGAAGCGGGCTACGCGCCGATCGGTCACACCTCTTCCGGTAAAGTGCAGACGGATATCTACCAGTGGGAAAACGTTCCGAAAGCGGTCGTCGAAGGGCTGGAAGGCTCCCTGAACGTGCCGGTCAGCGACACAATCAACTGGACCAACAACATCACCTGGATGCTGCAGAGCAAGAACAAGGAGACCGGTGACCGTCTGTCGATCATTCCGGAGTACACGCTGAACTCGACCCTGAGCTGGCAGGTTCATCAGGACGTGTCGCTCCAGTCGACCTTTACCTGGTACGGCAAGCAGCAGCCGAAGAAGTACAACTACAAAGGTCAGCCGGTGACCGGGTCTGAGAAAGACGAAATCAGTCCGTACAGCATCGTTGGCCTGAGCGCGACCTGGGACATGACCAAAAACGTTAGTCTGACCGGCGGCGTGGATAACGTCTTCGACAAGCGTCAGTGGCGCGCGGGTAATGCCCAGACGACCGGAAATGCCACCACCGGTGCGTATATGTACGGTGCTGGAGCGTATACGTATAATGAGCCGGGCCGTACCTGGTACATGAGCGTGAATACGCGTTTCTGATTCAGGCAGTAACTCCCCCCTCTCCCCGTGGGAGAGGGCCGGGGTGAGGGCATCAGGCCGCACAATTCTGAAGGGAAAAACATGCACACAACCCACACCACGTTCATTATTGCCGGCCACACCGTCCACCACGTCACCTTCGCCCCCACCACCTTCACCGACGCCGACCTTCTCTGGCTCCCCCACTACGCTGAGCTTTTAAACGCCGGACGCAAACGCAAAGCCGAGCATCTGGCAGGCCGCATCGCCGCCGCGCATGCGCTCGGTGCGATAAATGAACGCGCGATCCCCGGCATCGGCCCCAGCGGCGAACCGCTCTGGCCGGAAGGGGTTTCGGGAAGCATTACCCACAGCGGCACGCAGGCGATGGCGGTTGCCGTCCGTCATCAAGATGCGCTCGTAGGTATTGATTGCGAAGCCATTCTTCCAGACCACGAAGCCCGCGAAATCCAGGACGGCATCGTTGATGCGCAGGAAGCGATGTACCTGACGCACTCGGGCTACCCTTTTGCGCTGGCGCTGACGCTGGCATTTAGCGCCAAAGAGAGTTTGTTTAAGGCGCTCTTTCCAAAGGCAAATACTTACATGGGGTTTGAGTGGGCGAGAGTCACAGAGTTAATGGAAAAAACAATCACGCTGGCGCTTTCGAACCCGGCTGGAGGCTATCCTGAGGGTAAACGCTTCATCCTCATCTGGCAGAATAATGATACGAGCGTGTTTACGCTGCTAAAAGCCTGATGGCGCTACGCTTATCAGGTCTTCGGTAAAGCGGTGTTGTAGGCCGGGTAAGGCATCGCCGCCACCCGGCATAAATTGTACAGATAGATATCAGCTCACTGCCCCGCAAGCGCTCTGAAAAACGCGGGATTATCTCTAATCACATTTAGCACTTTCGCCGCTAATCCCGTTGGGTTTCGCCGTTTCGACTCCCAGCTTTTAATCGTATCAACGCTTGTACCCAGAGCCTTCGCCATTTCGCTTTGAGTGACATTTAACTGCTCTCTTATCGCCCGAACGTCCGCGACTTCATAGCGAGTGACTCGTGATGGCGTTTTCTTACCACGTTGGATCTCGGCTGCCTCTTCAAGCGAAGCCTTCAGTTCATCAAAGATACTCATTGCCTGCCCCTTCTTGCCTGATGGAGTACATAGTACACCTTTAATTGACGGAACTGGAAGCGCTATTGGTGAGAATAGACGTGAGTTTTCTGAGTTCGGCTTTCTCTACATCGTTTAGGCTGTCCTTCATGCTTTTTGGATAGGCCATGAGGAAAAAAATCACCTCTTCAGTAGCCAGAAAGTAGATGACCCTGGCCCCGCCGCTTTTTCCCTTTGAGCCAACAGCCATTCTTATTTTACGTAGCCCGCCTGTATGCTGGATCAAATCGCCTTTATGAGGCCAGGCAATGAGTTCCTTTTGGAGATCCCTTAATTCATCATCCGTAGCAATACTTTTGAACTGCCGGGTAAAAAGTGATGTTTCGATAAATTCTATCGCGTGGCTCATGCATGATTCCTTCCCTGATGCAGCAAAAGCCTGAATGCTTCAGCATCAGGCTTTTGCTGCAATATGACTCTTCCATGAGTAATATCGCATTGAATAACTGTATTTATATACAGACATATTGTTATTTAAGAATCCGTTTAGACATCCGGGAACATCACGCTATTCCCCGGCGCTTCCCTGTGCAGATGGATAAAGTTCAGGTGCCGTTCATACTGGTCCAGAATGTCCGTAATCACCTGCTCCTTGCTGTAGTCCATCAAATCATTCCCCTGGCTCCCTTCCAGCAGGAAGGTCTCAAGCCGGTAGTAGGTCGATTTCCCGCTGCGCGCCCGGTAGGTAAACCCGGGTACCGAATACTGCTGCGGCCAGATCTGATAAACAAAGTTCTGCTCGTCGCCCATGTGCACCAGCAGATCCAGGTGCCCCAGGGTCTCGCCCTCCTCCGGCGGCAGGTTTTTCAGCTCCACGTACGCACCGCGCAGCTTCAGCTCCTGCGCGACCTCTTCCATCGCCGGGAAGCAGACCGTCTCCATCATCTGTTTGGTGTAGCGCGTGCCCGGGTAGTTCATCAGGCGCGAGAGACGTTTCTTCCAGCTCAGCCGGTCCTGCGCGCCCATCGGACGCGGCGCGGTGTCGCGGCTGGCGCTGACGCGGCGGTAGTCTTCCACCTTGAGCGATTTATACAGCCCGGCCATCACGAAGAAGATGACGAAGCTGAACGGCAGGCCCATGATCACCGTGGTGTTCTGCAACGCCGAAATGCCGTTGGTCATCAGCATGCCGAGCGTCAGCAGGCCGATGGCGACGGACCAGAAGATGCGCAGCCAGTTCGGCGCATCGCTGTTGATGTCTTTGAGCTTCGAGGTGAAGTTGCCCAGCACCAGCGCGCCGGAATCCGCCGAGGTGACGTAAAACAGCAGGCCGGTGATGGTCGCCACGGAGGCGCTAAAGGTAAACGCCGGGTACTGCGCCAGCAGGCTGTAGAAGCCGCGCTCCGGGTGCGCCATCGCTTCCTGCGCGAAGGTGGCATTGCCGTGGATGATCTCATGCAGCGCGCTGTTGCCGAAAATCGACAGCCACAGCAGGGTAAAGGTGAACGGGATTATCAGCGTGCCCATCACGAACTGGCGGATGGTGCGGCCACGCGAAATACGCGCCAGGAACAGGCCGACAAACGGCGACCACGCCACCCACCACGCCCAGAAGAACAGCGTCCAGTTGTTCATCCACTCTACCGGGCGGTCGAAAGCGAAGCTGTTCAGTGTCATGCCCATAAAGCGGTTTACGTAGTCGCCCACGTTGAGCACTAGGGCATTGAGCAGGAACGAGGTATCGCCCATAAACAGCACGAACAGGATCAGGCCCAGCGCCAGCGCCACGTTCAGCTCGGAGAGCACGCGGATGCCTTTATCCACGCCCGACGTCACCGAGATGGTGGCGATAATCACCGACAGCGCTATCAGCGCCGCTTTGGCCGCCATCGAATCCGGGATATCAAACAGCACGCTCAGCCCGTAGTTGAGCTGCACCACGCCAATCCCAAGCGTCGTCGCAATACCAAAGATGGTGCCGATCACCGCCGCGATATCGACGCTGTGGCCAATCGGGCCGTTAATCTTTTTACCGAAGATCGGGTACAGCGCGGAGCGGATGGTGAGAGGCAAATTATAACGATAGCTAAAGTATCCGAGCGCCATGCCCATCAGGGCGTACATCGACCAGCCCGTCAGGCCGTAGTGGAACAGTGTCCAGACCATCGCCTGGCGCGCGGCCTCCATCGTCTGCCCCGCCCCTTCCGGCGGCTGCATATACTGCGTGACCGGTTCCGCCACGGAGAAGAACATCAGGTCAATGCCGATACCCGCGGCAAACAGCATCGCGGCCCAGCTCAGCAGGCTGAATTCGGGCTTGGACTGCTCAGGCCCGAGCTTCACGGAACCAAAGCGCGAGCAGGCAATGCAGACCACGAAGACGATATAGAGCGTCGCGGCCAGCAGATAGTACCAGCCGAAGGTCTTCGACACCCAGTTCAGGGTGCGCCCAATCCACTCGGCAGAAAAATCACGAAAGAAGATGGTCGTCAGGGAAAACAACAAAATCAGCCCGGCGGACGTATAAAAAACGACCGGGTTGATTTTGTCTTTTTCTCTGTCTTGTGAAAGGTCTGTCATCCAGTATCCCCACTGTTTTTGTAACTATTGAAATCCAAATCCGCAACAATTAAGACACATTTTATATTGAACGTCCAATCAAAAACCGCTTTAATGTATTACCAACGCTGATGAATGGAGTGGCAAAAATGCCCAAAGTGGGGATGCAGCCGATCCGGCGCAGGCAGCTTATCGACGCCACGCTGGAAGCAATAAATGAAGTGGGAATGCACGACGCGACGATCGCGCAGATCGCCCGTCGGGCGGGCGTTTCCACGGGGATCATCAGTCACTACTTCAAAGACAAAAACGGTCTGCTGGAAGCGACCATGCGCGACATTACCGGCCAGCTGCGCGACGCGGTTTTGAGCCGCTTACGCGCCCTGCCGGACGGCAGCGCGGAGCAACGCCTGCAGGCCATTGTCGGCGGCAATTTTGATGAAACCCAGACCAGCGGCGCGGCAATGAAGGCCTGGCTGGCCTTCTGGGCGAGCAGCATGCACCAGCCGATGCTCTACCGCCTGCAGCAGGTGAGCAGCCGTCGCTTGTTGTCAAACCTGGTGTACGAGTTCCGCCGTGAGCTGCCGCGCGAACAGGCTGAAGAGGCGGGCTACGGCCTGGCGGCCCTGATCGACGGGCTGTGGCTGCGCGCCGCGCTGAGCGGCAAGCCGCTGGATAAGACCCTGGCGCAGTCGCTCACCAGCCACTTTATCAGCCAGCATTTACCGACCGAATAACCGAGGAGAATTTATGTCCCGAATGGCAGAACAGCAGCTTTATATCAATGGTGGTTATACCTCCGCCACCAGCGGTCGCACCTTCGAGACCATCAACCCGGCCAACGGTGAAGTTCTGGCGAGCGTACAGGCCGCCGGGCGCGAAGACGTCGACCGCGCCGTGGAAAGCGCAAAACGCGGGCAAAAAATCTGGGCAGCGATGACCGCCATGGAGCGCTCGCGCGTTCTGCGTCGCGCCGTTGATATCCTGCGCGAGCGCAACGACGAGCTGGCGAAGCTGGAAACCCTCGACACCGGTAAAGCGTACTCCGAAACCTCCACCGTCGACATCGTCACCGGCGCGGACGTGCTGGAGTACTACGCGGGGCTGATCCCGGCGCTGGAAGGCAGCCAGATCCCGCTGCGTGAGACCTCATTCGTCTACACCCGCCGCGAGCCGCTGGGCGTGGTGGCGGGCATCGGGGCGTGGAACTACCCGATCCAGATCGCCCTCTGGAAATCAGCCCCGGCGCTGGCGGCGGGCAATGCGATGATCTTCAAGCCGAGCGAGGTCACCCCGCTCACCGCCCTGAAGCTTGCGGAGATCTACACCGAAGCGGGCCTGCCGGACGGCGTATTTAACGTCCTGCCGGGCGTGGGCGCGGAGACTGGCCAGTACCTTACCGAGCATCCGGGCATCGCCAAAGTCTCCTTCACCGGCGGCGTCGCCAGCGGCAAGAAGGTAATGGCCAACTCGGCTGCCTCCTCCCTGAAAGAGGTAACGATGGAGCTGGGCGGCAAATCCCCGCTGATTATTTTCGACGACGCGGATCTCAATCTCGCGGCAGACATCGCCATGATGGCGAACTTCTTCAGCTCCGGCCAGGTGTGCACCAACGGAACCCGCGTGTTCGTACCCGCGAAATTCAAGGCCGCGTTTGAGCAGAAAATCGTTGAGCGCGTGGGCCGCATCCGCGCGGGCGATCTGTTCGATGAACGCACCAACTTTGGCCCGATGGTCAGCTTCCCGCACCGCGACAGCGTGCTGCGCTACATCGCCAAAGGCAAAGAGGAAGGTGCGCGCGTGCTGTGCGGCGGCGACGCGCTGAAGGGCGAAGGCTTCGACAACGGCGCGTGGGTCGCCCCGACCGTGTTCACCGACTGCACCGACGAGATGACCATCGTGCGCGAAGAGATCTTCGGCCCGGTGATGTCCATCCTCACCTATGAAAGCGAAGAAGAAGCCATTCGCCGCGCCAACGACACCGACTACGGTCTGGCGGCGGGCATCGTCACTGCCGACCTGAACCGCGCGCACGGCGCCATTCATCAGCTCGAAGCGGGCATCTGCTGGATCAACACCTGGGGTGAATCCGCCGCAGAGATGCCGGTCGGCGGCTACAAACACTCCGGCATTGGCCGCGAGAACGGCGTGATGACGCTGCAGAGCTACACCCAGGTGAAGTCCATCCAGGTTGAGATGGGTAAATTCCAGTCCATATTTTAACCGGGAGGTTTATTTGCAATTTGACTACATCATTATCGGGGCCGGCTCTGCCGGCAACGTACTGGCAACGCGACTGACTGAAGATCCGAATACCACCGTTCTGCTGCTTGAGGCGGGCGGGCCGGATTACCGCTTTGACTTCCGCACCCAAATGCCCGCCGCGCTGGCGTTCCCGCTGCAGGGCAAGCGCTACAACTGGGCGTATGAAACCGAGCCAGAGCCGTACATGAACAACCGCCGCATGGAGTGCGGGCGCGGCAAAGGTCTGGGCGGCTCGTCGCTGATCAACGGCATGTGCTACGTGCGCGGTAACGCCATGGATCTGGACAACTGGGCGAAAGAATCTGGCCTTGAGCACTGGAGCTACCTCAACTGCCTGCCCTACTACCGCAAGGCCGAGACGCGCGACGTGGGGCCGAACGACTACCACGGCGGCGACGGTCCGGTGAGCGTCACCACCTCTAAGCCGGGCGTGAACCCGCTGTTTGAGGCGATGGTGGAGGCGGGCGTGCAGGCGGGCTACCCGCGCACCGACGATCTCAACGGCTATCAGCAGGAGGGCTTCGGCCCGATGGACCGCACGGTCACGCCGCAGGGCAGACGCGCCAGCACCGCGCGCGGCTATCTGGACCAGGCCAAAAAGCGCCCGAACCTGACCATCCGCACTCACGCCATGACCGATCATATTATTTTTGACGGCAAGCGCGCGGCGGGCGTCGAGTGGCTGGAGGGCGAAAGCACTATCCCGTCCAGAGCGACGGCGAATAAAGAGGTGCTGCTGTGCGCGGGCGCGATTGCCTCCCCGCAGATCCTCCAGCGCTCCGGCGTGGGCAACGCGGAGCTGCTGAAGCAGTTCGATATTCCGCTGGTGCACGACCTGCCCGGCGTGGGCGAAAACCTGCAGGATCACCTGGAGATGTACCTCCAGTACGAATGCAAAGAGCCGGTCTCCCTCTACCCTGCCCTGCAGTGGTGGAACCAGCCGAAGATTGGCGCCGAGTGGCTGTTTGGGGGCACCGGCGTGGGCGCGAGCAACCACTTCGAGGCGGGCGGTTTTATCCGCAGCCGCGAGGAGTTCGAATGGCCGAACATTCAGTACCATTTCCTGCCGGTAGCGATTAACTACAACGGCTCGAACGCGGTTAAAGAGCACGGCTTCCAGTGCCACGTCGGCTCCATGCGCTCACCAAGCCGCGGGCACGTGTGCATCAAGTCGCGCGATCCGCACCAGCATCCGGCGATCCTGTTCAACTATATGTCTCACGAGCAGGACTGGCAGGAGTTTCGCGACGCGATCCGCATTACCCGCGAGATCATGCACCAGCCCGCGCTGGACAAATATCGCGGTCGCGAAATCAGCCCGGGTATCGAATGCCAGACCGACGAGCAGCTGGACGAGTTCGTGCGTAACCACGCCGAAACCGCCTTCCACCCGTGCGGCACCTGCAAGATGGGTTACGACGAGATGGCGGTGGTCGACGGCGAAGGCCGCGTTCACGGGCTGGAAGGGCTGCGCGTGGTGGATGCGTCGATCATGCCGCAGATCATCACCGGCAACCTGAACGCCACCACTATTATGATTGGCGAAAAAATTGCCGACGCGATCCGCGGGCGCGAGCCGCTGGCGAAGAGCACGGCGGCGTATTACGTGGCGAACGGGGCGCCGGTTCGACGCTGAGGGTATTTCCCCTCCTCTTAACCCTCTTCCATACGGGGGAGGGATCCCCACAAAACAATGCCTGTACGGACGACTCCCTCTCCCTTGAGGGAGAGGGCTGGGGTGAGGGGGAACATACGGCTGCGGTGGTCATTCCGTTCACTTGACGTTCCTTGCCACTCTGTAACGACGTAACTTGTGAACGTTCCAGGTTAAAAAATGACTGGGGATCTCTCACTCCATACGGGAGAGGGAGTTTATCTTCCCTCCAAAAATTTATTTTCATTTGCCTGCATCCAGTTTCCCCCTTGCCCTCGTATGTGAGTATGTGAGCAACGCCTTTGCTCCTTAATCCGAGGATAAATGATGAAAAAGCTACTCAGTGTTGCATTCGTATCCAGCGCCTTGCTCTTCTGTGCAGGCGCATCAGCGGCCATGACGTCTGGCTCCGTAATGGTGGGCGGAGCGGAAATGTTCCCGAGCAAAAACATTGTTGAAAACGCCGTGAACTCAAAAGATCACACCACGCTGGTGGCGGCGGTCAAAGCGGCCGGGCTGGTGGAGACGCTGCAGAGCAAAGGGCCCTTCACCGTTTTTGCGCCAACCGATGCGGCGTTTGCAAAATTGCCTGCGGGTACGGTGGACAATCTGGTGAAGCCGGAAAATAAAGCGCTGCTCACCAGTATCCTGACCTATCACGTGGTTGCGGGTAATTACGATATGAGAGCGCTGGAGCAGAAAATTAAACAGGGCGGCGGCCACGCGGAGCTGAAAACCGTTAACGGTCAACCGCTGTGGATCATGAGTAACGGCCCGCACAATATTCAGCTCAAGGATGGTAAAGGTAACGTGGCGAATATCAGCACCTATGACGTCCATCAGAAAAATGGCGTGATCGATGTGATCGATACCGTCCTGATGCCTAAGTAGTTGTCTATACTTCGGAAGTGTGACGTTGCCTTCCGGGAAAAACATGGATAACGCGCTGGCTGAACAGCAGTTGAAATTAATGCAGGCGGTCGCAAACGGCGATCGCCGCGCATTTGAACAACTTTACCGACTCACTTCACCGCATCTGTTTGCCGTCGCGCTGCGCATGCTGCGCCATCGCGCCTGGGCAGAAGAGATCCTTCACGACTGTTTTGTCACCGTCTGGAGTAAAGCCGACACCTATAACGCCGCCCTGAGCTCTCCGATGACCTGGCTTACGCATATTGTTCGCAACCGCTGTATTGACTGGCTGCGCAGTGGGCAAACCCGGGCTGCCGCCCGCGAGGAGTCGTATTCCGAAGAGAGTCTGCTTAGCGAAAACAATGAGCAAAACAACTGGTACGATGACGCGCAGGCAGCACGACTCAGGCATTGTCTGGAGCATCTGAGTCAGGAACAGCGCCAGAGCATTACGCTCGCCTACTATCAGGGCATGTCCCACAGCGACATTGCCGACTGGCTCCAGCAGCCCGTGGGCTCGGTAAAAAGCTGGATCCGCCGCGCGATGGATCATCTTCGGGAGTGCGTGGGCCTATGAATGACAGCGAAAAACGCGATGACATGCTGGCTGCGGAGTATGCCCTCGGCACCCTGCGCGGAGGAGCGCGGCTTCAGTTCCAGAAAAGGCTTGCCGCGGAGCCCGTTCTGGCCGCCCGCGTGGCGTACTGGCAGGAGACGTTCAGCACGCTCGACAGTCATCTCGCGCCCGTTCACCCACCCGAGACGGTGTGGAAGAGGATCGCCCTCGATCTGCCGCCCAGGAAGCCTTTGCGCCAAAGCCGGCCCTATCTCGGCTGGATGGTCGCTGCCGGCATTGCCGCCGTTACCGTCGTGACCTGGTATTCCACCCGAACGCCGGAACTCGCACCGCTGATGGTGCTCAACGATGCCCAACAGCACGGGCAATGGATCGTCAGTGCGGACAGCCGCCGCCAGTATCTGAGCATCACCCCTCTCAGACCGAACGCTATTGCGGCGCAAAACAGCCTGCAGCTTTGGCTTATTCCTGCCGGGAAGGCCCCGATATCCCTTGGGCTGCTGCAACGTGATATACCGACTGATGTTGCCCTCAGGAACAACACCCTTACCCCTGACGCGATGATAGCCATAAGCCTTGAACCTAAAGGGGGATCACCCACCGGTCAACCCACCGGCCCCGTGCTGTACAGCGGCAAGATTTAATCCTCCGGCCTTGTTCGCAGGGCCGCGCGCCTCTTAATCTGCCTTCTACGGATTTACGCCCGAACGATAAGAAAAGAGAGATTTTTCAATACTCAATCCTGTACATAATATTGGCTGTTACATATAAGAATTAAATATTAGCACCGCAATGAATTTTATTATTTGAAACTTTATTGACACTCTCCCTGCAACTCCATTAAGTTTAAATCGAATGCTATTTAATTCAATATATACAATATATTTTTAAAAAGAATTAAAGAATTCGTCATCATTCTTTAATCCTTCTCTGCATTTTATTTTTTTGAATCATACAACAGTGAGATAAGATCATGAATAATAGTGCAAACAAAGTTGTTGTTATCACCGGTGCCAGCAGCGGTATTGGTGAGGCCATTGCCCTTCATCTGGCAAATAAACCGTTTTCACTGGTGCTGGTTGCCCGTCGTCTGGAGAGAATTAACGCCCTGGTGGATCGCATTATTCAGCAGGGCGGCCGGGCGATTGCCGTAAAGGCGGACGTGACCCGACAGGAGGAGGTTCAGCGCGCGATTGACGCTGCCGTTGCCGCATACCAGCGCGTCGACGTGCTGATCAACAACGCGGGCTTTATGGCGATTGCTCCCCTCAGCGAGCTGAAAACCGATGAGTGGGACCGGATGATCGATACCAACATCAAAGGCGTGCTGTACGGTATCGCAGCGGCATTCCCGGTATTCCAGCGTCAGGGGAGCGGACACTTTATTAACGTGGCCTCCGTGGCGGGTATCAAGGTCCTTGCCCCCGGCGGCGTGGTGTACAGCGCCACGAAATTCGCCGTCCGCGCCCTGAGTGAAGGCTTACGTCAGGAAGCGGGGAAAACCGTTCGGACGACCCTTATTTCCCCCGGCGCCGTTGAAAGCGAGCTGCAGTTTGGCAGCTCTGATGCCCCGAGCAAACAGTTCCTGCATGAATTTTATAAGCAGGCTATTCCGGCAGAGTCGATTGCCAGAGCCGTATTATTTGCTATCGAACAGCCTGGCGACGTTGATGTAAATGAAATAATTGTCCGTCCTACGCAGGAAGAATTTTAGCATGAGTTAAATAACGCTGATTGAGGTGTCATTATGATTAAATCATTAACGTCCATATCAGATTTAAATATGCGATCGGGTGCCGATATTCTCCTTGAAGTGCTGGAGAGTGAAGGTGTGGAATATATTTTTGGCAACCCCGGAACCACCGAACTCCCGCTCATTGATGCCCTTCTTCGCCATGAAAATATTCACTATATTCTGGCTCTCCAGGAGAGCAGCGTGGTCGCCATTGCCGACGGCTACGCGAAAGCCTCCGGCAAGACCGGTTTTATCAATTTGCATACCGCCAGCGGTCTTGGGCACGGCATGGGGAATCTCATTAATTCGCGGATCATGAAAACGCCGCTGGTTGTCACCGTCGGGCAGCAGGATACCCGGCACTACGTGCGCGACCCGCTCCTGTACGATGACATTGTCTCCATTGGATCGCCGGTGGTGAAATGGGCGCAGGAGGTCACCAGCGCCGACCAGCTCCCGGTTCTTGTGCGCCGGGCCTTTCATGCCGCCAGCTACCCTCCCGCGGGTCCGGTGCTGCTATCACTGCCAATGAACGTGATGGAAGAGCTCAGCGACGCCGGGATACAAACGGCCTCTAAAGTGAACTACCACACCGTGGCGGGCTCTCTGGACGAGCTGGCGCAGGCGCTAAGCGCAGTCACCCCCGGCAGGATCATGATTGTGGCGGGGGATGAAGTTCACTCCAGCGGCTCGACGCAAGAGATTGTCCAGCTTGCTGAAGCGCTCGGCGCCCACGTCTACGGCTCCTCCTGGCCGCTGAATTTACCCTTCCCCACGCAGCACGCGCTCTGGCGAGGGAATATGCCCACCACCGCAAAGGAAATCGCCAGCGTCGTTAATGCCTACGATGTGGTGTTTATCATCGGCGGCAGAAGCCTGATTACCATTTTGTATAGCGAGGGCGAGGCCATTCCGGAAACCTGCGCGGTGTATCAGCTCTCGGCGGATATGAACGAACTTGGCCGCACCTACGCCACCCGCCTCTCGGTGATGGGGGATATAAAACTCTCCCTGAAGGAACTGCTGCCGAAGCTTGAGCAGCGCCGGGTGGCAAGCAAATTGACGCATCAGCGTCTGCTCAAAGCGGCACGCGCTGAACGTGAAAAAGAGTGGCAACTGCAGGAAGAGCGTCTGGCAGCCGAGCGGCTGCGCCCGGCGATTTCGCCGATGGTCGCGGCCTACGAGGTGATAAAGTCCGTTCCGCCGGGCACCACGATTGTCGACGAGGCGATTGCAACGGCCAGACACGTTCGCCGGTTTATTTCCGACCAGCAGCACCCGCGCTACTACTTTATGCGCGGCGGCGGTCTGGGCTGGGGAATGCCTGCGGCGGTAGGGCACTCGCTGGGGCTGGGACGCGAGCCGGTAGTGTGTCTGGTTGGCGACGGCGCCTCCCTGTACTCGCCGCAGGCGCTCTGGACGGCGGCGCACGAAAATCTGCCCGTCACCTTTATCGTGATGAATAACCTGGAGTACAACATCCTGAAAAACTTCATGAAAGGACAGCCGGGCTACAGTTCGACAAAGCTGGGTCGCTTTATCGGGATGGATCTGATTAACCCGCGAATTGATTTCCAGTCGCTGGGCGCCGCGATGGGTATCCGCTGCTGCCGGGTGACCCAGGCCGCGGACATCGCCACGGCGGTGACGCAGGGGCTACAGTCCGGAAAAACCAATTTGATCGAAATTGCCATTTCCGCAGATTGATCGACCGTTTCAGATGTACCCTACATAAAACACTTATAACCGAAACGCCTCAAGCCGCTTAATCTGCCGCCCTTCCCCGTCAAAATTCTTCGCCGCCAGCCAGGCGCGCAGCTCGGCGTCTCTTTGCGGCCACTCGCCGTCAATAATAGAAAGCATATCGCTGTCGCGGTTGCGCCCTTTGCGCACCAGCTTCTGGCGCAGGCGTCCTTCCCAGACAAACCCCAGCCGCTCCGCCGCATTGCGTGACGCAATGTTCATGGAGTCGCACTTCCACTCGACGCGCCGGTAGCCATGCTCAAACGCATTTTTCAGCAGCAGCCACACCGTTTCGGTGCCCATCCGGGTTCCTTTCATCCTGCGCGACCAGGTCACGTGCCCGATCTCCACTGACCCCAGCAGCCGCTCGTTAGCCATATAGCTCACCAGCCCCACCGCGCGTTCGGTGCGTAAATCAATGACGGCAAACGGCACCAGCTCATCGTCCATCACCTTAGCCACGATCCAGTGGGCGGTGGCTTCCACGCTCGCTGGCTGCGTGCTGGCAAGCCACGTCCAGTCGCTGTCGTCGCCCAGCGCGTAGGCCTCGTAGAGATCGGCCGCGTGGCGATCGGCATCCAGCGGCTCCAGGCGGCAATACTGGCCGAACAGCGGCGTGCGGGTTAATACGCGCGCGCCTCTCCAGTCTGGAACGATATCGTTAACGGTTTGACCATGTTGATTGATTTCGGGCACGGCGGTGACTCCCTGAAAGGTAAGGAGTTTGTTATAGCAGGTTAAAAAGCGGGCGAAAAGCAGCACATTTTAATAGCCCAAGCGCATGCGATATTCCCGAAAGGCATAAGCAAAGCTGAATTTCGACTTTGCGGAATGTCAGAGTCGCCCTAACGTAGCGGAGCATAAAACAATCACAATATATTCTTCTCAGGGATCGCTATGACGAAAAAACTGTTGCCGTTACTGGTGCTGGCTGCGCTCTCAGGCGCTGTCCACGCCGCTACACCGCCCACCACGCTGGTTGTTGCCCAGGGGCTGGATGACATCGTGAGCCTCGACCCGGCCGAAGCCAACGAGCTTTCCAGCATCCAGACCGTGCCGAGCCTGTATCAGCGTCTGGTACAGCCGGACCGCGATAACCCGGAAAAAATCACCCCGATTCTGGCAGACAGCTGGGAAGCGGACGCGGCAGCCAAAACCCTGACGATTAAGCTCAAGCCCGATGCCAAATTCGCCTCCGGCAACCCGCTGCGCCCGGAAGACGTGATTTTCTCTTACACCCGCGCCGTGACGCTGAACAAATCCCCGGCCTTTATCCTCAACGTGCTGGGCTGGGACGCGAGCAACATCGCCAGCCAGCTGAAAAAGGTGGACGACCATACCCTCCAGCTTCACTGGACGGCGGACGTTAGCCCGTCGGTGGCGCTGAATATTCTCTCCACGCCGATTGCCTCCATCGTCGATGAAAAGCAGGTTGCGGCGAACGTGAAGGATAATGACTTCGGTAACGCCTGGCTGAAAATGCACTCGGCGGGCAGCGGCGCGTTCAAAATGCGCGTCTATCAGCCGCATCAGGCTATCGTGCTGGAAGCTAACGAATCAGCGCCCGGCGGCGCGCCGAAGCTCAAAAGCATCATCATTAAAAACGTCCCCGATCCGGCTTCACGCCGCCTGCTGATCCAGCAGGGTGATGCGGACGTGGCGCGCGATCTCGGAGCAGATCAGATAAGCGCCCTGGACGGCAAGCCGGGCGTGAAGGTACTGAGCATTCCGTCCGCCGAGCAAAATTACCTGGTGTTTAACACCGGCAACAGCGCCAACCCGCTGCTGAACAACCCGGCGTTCTGGGAAGCCTCGCGCTGGCTGGTCGATTATGAAGGCATCACCAAAAATCTGCTGAAAGGCCAGTACTTTGTTCATCAGAGCTTCCTGCCGGTCGGCCTGCCGGGCGCGCTGGAAGACAACCCGTTTACGTTTGACCCGGCAAAAGCGAAAGCCATTCTCGCCAAAGCGGGCATTAAAGACGCGCACTTCACGCTGGATGTGGAGAACAAGCCGCCGTTTATCACCATCGCCCAGTCGATGCAGGCGAGCTTTGCCCAGGGTGGCGTGAAGGTCGATCTGCTGCCTGCCGCCGGGAGCCAGGTCTATGCCCGCGTGCGCGCAAAGCAGCATCAGGCGGCGATCCGTCTGTGGATCCCGGACTACTTCGACGCGCACTCTAACGCCAGCGCCTTCGCGTGGAACGACGGTAAATCCAGCACCGTGGCCGGGCTTAACGGTTGGAAAATTCCGGAGCTGAACAAAGCCACGCTGGCGGCGGTAGCCGAGCCGGATCCGGCGAAGCGTCTGGATCTCTACAAAAAGATGCAGGAACAGCTGCAGCAGAATTCGCCGTACGTGTTCGTCGATCAGGGTAAAACCCAGATCGTGGTGCGCGATAACGTGAGGGGGTATCAGCAGGGGCTGAACGCGGATATGGTCTGGTACGATCGCGTCACGAAGTAGCCCTTCTCCTTCTCCCGCTCCCGTGGGAGAGGGTTGGGGTGAGGGCAACATCGTGCAACAGAGCCACCTGTTCCCCCTCACCCCCGCACTCTCCCACAGGGAGAGGGGGTCGTCCGTGCATATTTTCAGGATAACGATTTTCCCATGCCACATCTTTCCACCCGCGTGATCCAGGGGCTGCTGACCCTGCTGCTCACGCTCTTCGGGCTGCTGCTCGTCACGTTTGCGCTCTCGGCGTTTTCACCGGTCGATCGCGTGCTGCAGATCGTCGGCGATCACGCCAGCCAGTCAACCTACGATCAGGTTCGCCACCAGCTTGGGCTGGATCGGCCTCTGCCCGTGCAGTTCTGGCACTACCTGCAAAACCTTGCCCACGGGGATTTAGGCACCGCCAGCGCCACCGGGCAGCCGGTGCTGCAGGATCTGCTGCACGCGTTTCCCGCCACGCTCGAGCTGGCGACTTTGGCGTTAATCATCGGCGCCGTGCTCGGCGTGATTGCCGGGGTGCTGTGCGCCCGCTACGCCGGTTCGCCGCTTGATTTAGCCATCAGAACGCTCACCCTGCTCGGCAACTCGGTACCGATTTTCTGGCTCGGCCTGCTGATGCTGGCCCTGTTCTACGCGAAGCTGCAGTGGAGCGCGGGTCCCGGCAGGCTGGATGATATCTGGCAGTTCACCGTCGAGCCGCGTACCGGCTTTGCGCTGGTGGATACCTGGCTTTCCGGCGACCGCGAGGCGTTCCGCAACGCCCTCAGCCACCTGGTGCTGCCGGTGCTGCTGCTGGCCTATTACTCGCTGGCGAGCATCACGCGCCTGACGCGTTCCGCCTGCCTGAGCGAAATGAACAAAGAGTACATCCTGCTTGCCCGCGCCAAGGGCGCCGGGGAGATGACCATCCTGCTGCGCCACGTGCTGCCGAACATTCGCGGCACCCTGCTGACGGTAATCGCCCTCGCCTATACCAGCATGCTGGAAGGCGCGGTACTGACCGAAACCGTCTTCTCCTGGCCGGGGATTGGGCGCTACCTCACCACCGCCCTGTTCGCCGGAGACACCACCGCCGTCATGGGCGGCACGCTGCTGATTGGCGTCTGCTTTGTGCTGATCAATAACCTTACCGACCTGCTTGTGCGGGCGACCGATCCCAGGGTGCGCTGATGCCGTTTTATCTTTTCTTACGCCGCCTGCGCCGCTCCCCCGCCGCGTTTTGCGGGCTGATTGCCATCGCGCTGCTGGTAGCTATCGCCCTGTTCGCGCCGTGGCTCGCGCCGCTTGACCCGAACTGGCAGGACGCCGCCGCGCGCCTGCAGGTACCGAACAGCCAGCACTGGCTGGGCACCGACAGCTACGGGCGCGATCTGCTTTCACGCCTGATTTACGGCACCCGTCCGGCGCTCGGGCTGGTGGCATTAGTTACCGTAATCACCCTGCCCGCCGGGCTGCTGGTGGGGATTTTGTCCGGCTACTACGGCGGCTGGCTGGAGCGCATCCTGATGCGTTTTACCGACGTGGTGATGTCGATGCCGCGCCTGATCCTCGCCTTCGCGTTTGTGGCGATGCTTGGCCCGGGGCTGGTCAACGGCGCGCTGGCGCTGGCCTTAACCACCTGGCCGGCCTACGCGCGTCAGGCGCGGAGCGAGATCCAGCGGCTGCGCCACAGCGACTACCTCGCCGCCGCCGAGATGATGGGCATTCGCGGCCCGCGCCTGCTGGTCGGCCATATTCTGCCCCTGTGCCTGCCGTCAGCGATTGTGCGGCTGGCGCTGGATCTGGCGGGCATTATTCTGGCGGCCGCCGGTCTGGGCTTCCTCGGCCTTGGCGCGCGTCCGCCGATGGCCGAATGGGGCGCGATGATCGCTGACGGCATGCAGGTGATTTTCGACCAGTGGTGGATTGCCGCCATTCCGGGCGGAGCGATTCTGTTTGCCAGCCTCGCCTTTAACCTCCTGGGCGACGGCCTGCGCGACGTACTGGAGCCACAGCATGACTGAACAACGCGTCATCGTCGATGCGCTGAACATCGACTATCCCGCCGCGCGCGTGGTCAACAACCTCAGCTTCACGCTGGGCAACGAGCGGCTGGCGCTGGTGGGGGAATCCGGCTCGGGCAAATCAATGTCCGCCCGCGCCCTGATGGGGCTGGTGCGTAAGCCCGGCATCGTGAGCGCGAACCGGCTTAACGTGCTCGGCAACGACCTGCTGACCCTGAGCACCCGCCGCTGGCAGGCGCTGCGCGGCAACGGGATTGCGATGGTCCTGCAGGACCCGCGCTACGCGCTGAATCCGGCGCAAAACGTCGCCGCTCAGCTCGATGAAGCGCTGACCCTGCACCAGCGCCTGCCCCGCGCCGAGCGCCTGGCGCGCATTCACGACATCATCCGCGCCGTCGGGCTCAACGAACACGTCCTCACGCGCTACCCCGGCGAACTCTCCGGCGGCATGGGCCAGCGGGTGATGATCGCCATTGCGCTGATCAACAACCCGCAGGTGCTGATTGCCGACGAACCCACCTCCGCGCTGGACGCCCGCCTGCGCAACCAGATCCTCGAACTGCTGGTGCAGCAGAGCGAAGAACGCCAGATGGCGATGCTGTTAATCAGCCACGATCTGCCGCTGGTGGCGGAGCACTGTGACCGCGTGCTGGTGATGTATCAGGGCGAGAAGGTCGATGAGATGGCGGCAAGCCGACTTCCGCAGGCGACGCATCCGTACACCCGCACCCTGTGGACCTGCCGACCCAATGCGCAAACGTTCGGCCAGATGCTGCCGACGCTGGACCGCACGCAGTCGTGGAAGGAGGCCGATAATGGCGCTCGTTGAGGTTAAGGATCTCCAGGTGAGATTCGGGGAGAAAACGGCGGTGTCCGCCGCCAGCTTTGGCATCGAGAAAGGTGAAACCTTCAGCCTGATCGGCGAATCCGGCTGCGGGAAATCGACTATTCTGCGCGTGCTGGCGGGATTGCAGCGCGAGTGGAACGGCCATATTTCGATCCTGGGAGACGCGCTACGGCAAGGACGGCGTTTTGAAGGCGAGCTTCGCCGCAACGTGCAGATGGTGTTTCAGGATCCGTGGGCGTCGCTGCACCCGAACCACACCGTTGCGCGCACCCTGTCGGAGCCGTTAAACATCCACGGCGAAACGCGGATTGCCGAAAAGGTAGCGGATGCGCTGCAGCAGGTGGGGCTTTCCGCCGACGCGGGTAAACGTTATCCGCACCAGCTTTCCGGCGGCCAGCGTCAGCGCGTGGCCATAGCCCGCGCGCTGCTGCTGCGCCCGCAGCTTCTGCTGCTGGACGAGCCGACTTCGGCGCTGGATATGTCCGTGCAGGCGGAAATTCTGAACCTGCTCAACCGCCTGAAGGCAGAGCACGGCATGACCTATCTGCTGGTGAGCCACGACGCGGACGTGATTGCCCATATGTCCGACCGGGCGGCGTTTATGGCGCACGGGGAGATCCAGAGGGTGTTTGACCGTGAGGCGATGTTGCGGGGTGAGCACAGGATGGGGTAAGTCGCGTGGCGGCGAGCGCCGCGCGGGTTTTCCAGGCCGGGTAAGGCGACGCCGCCACCCGGCAAAAAATCACTTCAGCAGCTTCACCGTGGCGTCGATGTCGATCTCATCTTCGGTGAAGATCAGCGTCGTATTCTGGAAGGTGGTGATCGCCAGCTTCTTCACCGTGCGCATTTCGCCCGGCTTTTTCTCGGATTTCGGCTTGATGCTGTTCATCAGCAGCCCCACCGACAGCACCGCGTTCTCTTTGTCGATTTTGGTATCAGCCGGCTCTTCTTCGTTAAACACCACGAAGGATTTGATGGAGGAGAGCTTCACGCGCTCGCCCGCAATAAAGAGATGTTTGCTTTCGGGGATCACCTTCACCGCGTAGGCGGAAAGGCCTTTGTTGTTGGTGGTTGGCTCAAAGGTCACCGCGGCATCTTTCTTAATCAGATCGGGGTTCGCGACCTTAATCACATGAAAATAGCGGTTGTCGCCGTTTTCATCTTTGATAAATCCAAAGCCTTTATCTTTAAACCACGTTGTGATTGTACCGTTCATCGCTGTTACCGCCTGTCAGATCGTAATGACTAAAGTTTTGCAGCGCGCAGTGTAATGCACAATGACGGAGGAGACAAAAAAAAGCCCCTGCACGGGTGCAGGGGAAAACTCATGTCAGAGCTTATTAGAATTTAATTAAACACCATCCCACCATCGATGAGCAGAGACTGGCCGGTCATGTAGTCGGAATCCGGTCCTGCCAGGTATGAGACGCAGGCGGCGACATCTTCCGGCTCGGACAGGCGGCCAAGCGTAATGCGTTTGGCAAAGGTTTCGGTCCCGTAGCCAAGCGGTTTACCCGCCGCCTCGGAGACCTGACGGTCGATTTCCGCCCACATCGGCGTTTTGACGATGCCAGGGCAGTAGGCGTTAACGGTGATCCCCAGCGGTGCGAGATCCCGTGCCGCGGTCTGGGTTAAGCCGCGCACCGCGAACTTGCTGGAACTGTAGACCGCCAGTTCCGGGTTGCCGGTGTGGCCCGCCTGGGAGCAGGCGTTGATGATCTTGCCGCCGTGCCCCTCTTTGCGGAAGGCGTCAATCGCGGCCTGGATCCCCCAGATCACCCCTTTCACGTTGATGTTGTAGACCTTGTCGACAATGTCCGGCGTGATGGATTCGATAGGGGTAGACGGCGCAATCCCGGCGTTATTCACGATAACGTTAAAGCCGCCCAGCGCGGTGCGCGCTTTCTCCACCGCAGCAAATACCTGTTCGCGGTCAGAGACATCGACCTTCACGGCGACGGCGTTGCCGCCGTTACGGATGATTTCATCGGCGACGGCTCTTGCCGTCTCGACGTTATAGTCGGCGATGGCGACGGCAAAGCCGTCTTTCACCAGGCGAAGCGCGATCGCTTTACCAATCCCCTGGCCTGAGCCTGTTACGAGAGCAACTTTTTGCATTTCTCTGTCCTTATATTGAGTCACAAAATCTGGCTGAGATGGAGCTGACCCATCAGCAGCGGGTTATCGCTGTAGTCGACGGGAATGGCCACCACGGCCGGGCCATCCACATCCATCGCCGCACGCAGCGTCGGCTCAAGCGCCTCGGCGCTCTCCACGGCAAAGCCTTTCGCGCCGAAGGCGTCGGCATATGCTTTGAAATCGACCGGGCCGAATTCGACGCCGGAAAGCCGCTGGTATTTTTTTTCTTCCTGAATCGCCACCATGTTGTAGGCGTTATCCACCCAGATGATGTGCAGCACGTTGGCGTTGAGGCGCACCGCGGTTTCCAGCTCCATGCTCGACTGCAGGAAGCCGCCGTCACCGGAGACCGAAACCACCTTGCGGCCCGGGTTCACCAGCCACGCGCCAATCGCCCACGGCAGGGCAACGCCCATGGTCTGCTGACCGTTGGAGATCATCACCTGACGCGCCCGGAAGCTGTAGAGGTAGCGGGCGATCCAGATGTGGAAGCTGCCCATGTCCACGGTGAGCGTCACGTCGTTATTCACGATGTCCTGCATGGCGCGCACGATGCGCAGCGGGTGCAGGGCAAACTGGTTGAGCGAGGCGCCGCGGCGGTCGAGGAGATCGCGCTGATGCTGGCGATCGACCAGAATTTCGGAGGCACGCTGGCTCAGCTCGAGCTTACGATCGATCCGGTTAGCGAGCAGGTTCAACGTCTCGGCGATGTCCCCCACCAGCTCCAGATCCGGGACGTAGTTACGCTCTTCATAGGCGGGCAGCACGTCGATATGCACCAGCGTCGCGTCGCCGCTGTTCCACATGGACGGCTCGTACTCCACCGGGCTGTAGCCGATGCAGATAATCAGGTCCGCCAGATGCAGCAGCCGGTCGCCCGCCTGGTTATTGAACAGGCCGACGCGTCCGGCAAAGCGGGTGAAGTGCTCCTGGTTTACCGCCCCGGCGGCCTGATAGGTGCTGGTGACCGGAATGCGGCTTTTCTCCAGCAGCTTGCGCAGCGCGGCGCTGTTCGCGGGCTGGCTGGCCATCAGGCCGAGTAAAATGACCGGATTTTTGGCGTTTTCGATAAGCTTCGCCACGTCGTTAATCGCTGACTCCGGTGCCGGGCCCATCAGCGCCGGGCCGCTGGCGGGTAAAATCGCCCCCGTCGCGGGCTGGTCGACGATATCCTGCGGCAGGCTGACGAATGCGCCCCCCGGCCTGCCGTGCTCGGCGGCGCGAAACGCATTCGATACCACCTCGGCAATCGCGTCCGGCGAGCTGACCTCCACGGCGTATTTAGTGACAGGGCTGAACATGGCGACGGTGTCCATACTCTGGTGCACCAGCTTGGCTTTATCCGCCCGCTTCACCGCCCCGCCCAACGCTACTACCGGGTCGCCTTCGCTGTTGGCGGTGGCGATGCCGGTGATCAGGTTAGAACAGCCCGGCCCGGAGGTGACCAGCGCCACCCCGGCCTTGCCGGTCAGCCGCCCGACCGCCGCCGCCATAAACGCCGCGTTGGCCTCGTGGCGTACCGGGATGATCTCGATGGAGGAGTCCAGCAGGGAGTCAAAGACCTTGTCGATTTTCGCACCCGGGATCCCGAACACCTGCTTCACGCCCTGCGCTTCCAGCTGGCCGACAACCATATCGGCGCCGTGCGCCCACTGACGTGACTGTTTCTCACTGTTCACGGTAGTTCTCCTGTTAGTTTTCGACGGAACGGATCGCTGCATCAAGATTGCTGGGGTGAAGGTTGGCCTGTAAGAACGCGCTGTCGGCGGGCAGATCAATCATCAGCTTGTGAATTTCACCGAAGGTGAGCACGCCGCTCTCCAGCTGATAGTCGAGCAGATGGCCCCCGCCCTGACGGTCGTCGGTGATGAAATGCTCGTGATAGCCGGCCACGTTAATGCCCTGCATATGCTGCGGCGTGCGGAACCCGACCAGCACCCCTTCGCGCTGGTTAAAGCGGAACACCGGCTGGTCGTCCAGCACGTCGGTCATCGCGCGGTACGGCGGCTTCTGGCGCGGTACCGTGCGGGTATGGGCGTGGCGGAAGTTGCCGTCGATGCGCAGCGCGCAGAACAGGTTGTCGGAGGGGATCTGCTGGTCGATAACGTCGTGGATCTGCTGACGGCTGACCGGTGCATCGAAGGTTTTGCGGTACTGCGGCTGGAACCAGGTCATCACCGCGAACGGCGTTTTCTGCTCCGGCTTCGCGGCCCGGGCGCTGCCGTCGGCGCGCAGCTGGTACACCTGGCTGCTGAAGGCAATCATTTCACCGTCCAGCTCGTTGAAGGTGCCCAGACCAAAATCACCATGTGCCAGCAAATCGGCGATGGTGGTCTCTCCTTCGTACACGCCGCTTAGCAGGGCGCTCATTAGCGATGTCTGATAGATCACGCTGTCAGGATGCCGGGCGGAGAACCCCCGCAGGGTCTCGCACAGGCTGGCCTCACAGTCGCAGGCAGATGAATGCATCATCGTGCTCGTCCTCTTCAACTTTATTTAGAAAGGTTAAATAAATGTTGACCCGATTCAGCAGAGAGTTCCAATATAGAAACCATGCTGGTTTGAGACGTTTTAGATATGGAACTTCGTTATCTGCGGTATTTTGTCGCGGTTGCACGCGAGCGACACTTCACCAGGGCGGCCGAAGCGCTGGGTATTTCACAGCCTCCTCTGAGTCAGCAGATCAAACGGCTCGAAGAGGAAGTGGGCACGCCGCTGTTCAGACGCCTGACGCGGGGCGTGGAGCTGACCGAGGCGGGAGAAGCCTTCTACGAGGATGCCTGCAAAATTCTGGCGCTGAGCGATGCCGCGCTGGAAAAAGCCCGCGGCATCGCGCGGGGGCTGAACGGCAATCTGTCGATTGGGATCACCAGCTCCGACGCTTTTCATCCCAAAATTTTCGCGCTGATCCGCCAGTTTCAGGTGCAGAACATGGCGGTGCAGGTTCACCAGGTGGAAGCCAATATGTCGTCGCTGACGACAATGCTGGCGGAGGGTGAACTGGATATCGCCTTCGTGCGCCTGCCGTGCGAGAGCAGCAAGGCGTTCGAGTTAAAAATCCTCGACCGGGAGCCGATGGTGGTGGCGCTGCATCGCGATCATCCGCTGGCGGCGTGCGATTCGCTGGCGTTAGAGCAGCTTCGGGATACGCCGGTGGTGCTGTTCCCGCAGGAGGTCGCGCCGGGGCTGTACGAACGGGTTCACGGCTGCTGCGAGCGGGCCGGAATTGACGTGCAGCACGCGCTGCAGTCGTCGCAGCTTTCCTCCTCCCTGAGCATGGTTTCCGCGGGCGGCGGGTTCGCGCTGGTGCCCAAATCCATGGCGGCCATTTCACCGCCGAATGTCACCTATCACGCGCTGAGCTCGCCGGAGCTTTATACCGATATCGCGCTCTGCTGGCGGCGCTTTGAACGCTCGCGGACGGTGAAGCGGTTTTTGATGATGATGAGCGAGGGGTGACGGCAATAGAGGGGTTTTGGTTTTTGTAGGCCGGGTAAGGCGCAGACGCCACCCGGCAATGCCAGCCTCTGTCGGTTCCTGGAACGGTAAAGGTCATGTTGATGCACGCTTAGGTACTACGTTTTCCTGGTAATTGTCTGCCGCAAACCATCTGTTACTCTGGCTGCACTCAAGGGATGACAAGGAAGAGAGATGCTGAATCCAGGCTGGCAAGATGCCTTGAAATACCCTGAACAATGGAGGTTTTGATGACTACACGAGTTATTGCATTTTTGCTCATACTCGGCGCATTCGCTGTAAATGCTGCCGATGGCGGTAATGGTGGGGATGGCGGAAACGGTTCGGATGGCACCGTCTCAGCTCCGGGCCGTGCGGGTTGTCCGGGCGGAACAGATCCGGACGCGTCGGGAAAATTTTATCTTCCAGGAACAAAACAGCAATGCAATCCGGGGAAGCAGGATGCAGTGAAAAGCGCCAGGCAATCAGATGCAGAGTGACAGTAAGCTAACGCATCCTGGTTCCACATCCTCACTTGCCTCCTGCTTCAGGCATTAATATATGCGGCGGAATACGCAGACCTAGACTTTCGCCTCCGCACGTAATGCGGCCTGCACCGCGGGACGGGCACTGATTTTTTCCCTGTACGCCAGTAGCGCGGGCCAGTCGTTGAGTTCAATTGAGAAGAACGTGCACCATCCCAGCACGGTGAAAAGATAGGCATCTGCCACGCTGAATACCGATCCCGTCAGATAAGCGCTTGTGGAGAGCGTTTCCTGAAGAAAATCGAACCGCCTGAAGAGCTTCTCACGAAAAATCGATTTGGCCTCTTCGGGCAGCGCACGATTAAAAAGAGGTGCCGATCCCGCGTGTATTTCGCTGGTGATAAAGTTTAGCCATTCCTGAAGCCGCACCCGCTCCCAGCCGTCTGCTCGCGGTGCCAGCCCACTTTCTGGCTTGAGGTCTGCCAGGTACTGCAAAATGGCTGGCCCCTCGGTCAGGATTTTCCCGTCATCCAGTTCAAGCGCAGCGACATAACCTTTGGGGTTGATGGTCAGGAAGTCGCGCCCGTCAGCGGTAATCTTGCTCCTGTTGTCCACTTTAACCAGTTCAAACTCAATCGCCAGCTCGCGAAGCACGATATGGGGTGAGAGTGAACAGGTGTCCGGGGCGTAATAGAGTTTCATAATCTCTCCGTTAAAGCGGTTGTGTGATTTACATACACTGTGCTTAAAGCCATTCTCACTGTAAAATTAATGATTCATAAAATAGCTATTAGCTGAGCTACTGATATCCATGATGAATCTTTTACACTGGCGCTTGCTGGTTGCAGTGGCCGATGCCAGTAATATTTCCCGTGCCGCTGAAGAGGTAGGCATGACGCAGTCGGGCGCCAGCCAGGCGATCGCTCAGTTAGAGGCCTCATTAGGATTTGCGGTATTCACGCGAGAGCGGCGCCACATCGGCGTAACGTCGCTGGGTGAGCGGGTTGTCAAAGAAGCAAGGAGTATGCTGGCGCGGCTGGATGCCATCCGTGCACTGGCAGATGAGAGCCGGGGGCTGAGCGGCGGGCGTATTCGTCTTGCCAGTTTTCCTTCGGTGACATCCACATTTTTGCCCGGGCTGCTGCGGGATTTTAAGCGCCTGCATCCTGAAATCGAGGTGGTCGTACTGGAAGGTACGGACCAGGAGGTCGAAGAGTGGCTGGCGGCAGATACGGTTGATGTGGGCGTGGTCATGAACCCTGTTCCCGGGCGTGCTGAAGCGATCTTAGGGCAGGATGCATGGGTCGCGGTGCTGCCAGCCAGTCACCGTCAGGCTCGTTATGCACGTACGCGCGGCATCACCCTTGAGGAACTGGCAGACCAGCCCTTCGTGCTCGCAACGGGCGGTTGTGCCGTCAATGGAAAAAGCCTGATGGAACAGGCTGGCTTGCAGCTGTCTGACGTGCGGGTGACCGTCCGCGACTGGATCAGCGCCTGCCTGCTGGTACGCGAAGGCATGGGCGTCGCGCTGATACCTGAATCCGCCCTGCCGGATGAATTACGCGGTTTGTGCGTCGTGCCCATAGCACCTTCGCTGTGCCGGGAGTTTGGGCTGGTTTGTTCGCAGGCTGGCAAATCCTCCCGCGCGACGCAGGCGTTATTAGAAGGATTGCTCAAAATGAAAAGGTCTGCGTGAAGGAGTAACGGCGGTGCAAACTGTGCCCGGCGGCGCTGCGCTTGCGCGTGCCTACGGGTTGTGTCGCGGGTTGGTTGGCGGTTTTGCCGGCCGGGTAAGGCGTAGCCGCCTCCCGGCAATGCCCCTCTGGAAGCCGCCTCGCAAACTTTCAAGCAACCTTATGTAATTCAGGGTGATCCCTTTCCTTCCCTTTTTCGCCGCCGTAAAGTGCCTGCGTTGCGGCACATCCGTAACCGGGCGTAGGAACCCGTTAGCATAACATGACGTTTTTTTGGACAAAGAGGATGCTAAATGGCGACTACCCCTGGATTTTCTTACGCGCTTTCTGAGGAAAGCGCAGTTCATCACCTCATCAACACTTCAATTTCCGATTCTGCGGATCTCTTCGAACTGGCCGATGCCTGCACTGCGTATGTCAGCGTGCTGGTGGAAACTGACGACGCGGTGACATTTGCCACGCTCTGTAAGAGATTGCTGGTTGCGCTTAAGCGACTGCGGGAGTGCTGTGACTCGGAACTTCCGCCGTACCTAGTTGAACAGTTGATTGCGGGTGAAAAGATAACCTCGTGTGTACCGGACTGCTGGCAGGAGACGACGCTGCAGGTGGATTATGCCGTAGCGTTAACGCTGGCGGTTATGGGCGGAACGTTGCCTGCGAGCGTGGCGAAAGAACTCACCGGGCTGCTGCATGATATGGTCTGGTTGCTGGCGGAATTTGTAAAGGAGCCTTATATTTCGGCACATTGAGGTGGGTGATAGGTGGCCGGAATCCTGCTGGTTAGAAGCAGGATTTCGACCTTACGCTAACGTTGAATGTCTGCTAAAAGCGAGGAGCGGACATCTTAAGTAAGTTGTTTTTTTATGCTACTACCACTATATAGCAATGTTATATGGCTACATTTATACAGAAGTAAGGATTAGTCTTTTCCCGGGCCATAATTGAATTTTGTACCTTTACCAATGGCGTAAAACTGTCCGCCAGCTACGTAATGGACAGTACGTAATTCATCTGGCGCATCATCAAAAATCCAGTGCCCATTTCTGAAAACGCGGTCATCACTCCATGCTCCGACAATTTCCCCCATAAACAAGTTGTGCTGCTTTTCATTTTCTTCATTAGGTATGACCTTACATACTAACCAGCCAGCGCAACCTTCAACTAAAGGCAGATCAAACTCTTTTTGATAAAATAGTGGAATTTTACTGTTTTTATCGGGTGTGTCGGAATAACTGTTGCCTCCAGCATATAAGACCATATCCATCTGATTTACTACTGGGATCTGTACAACGTAATATCCGCTTTTTTCTACAAGCCCGCGAGTAAATGCCTGTGGACCTATAAAAGCCATCACTTTGTTATTGCCTACTAATCCCACCCAAGCCGCTGCCATGACATTTTCAATGCCATCATTTTTAGCCGATATCATCGTCGTTGGCCCGATCTGTAATAGCCGATAGGCTTTGTTTAACTCTACTGGTTGAATTGACATAATTTACTCTTTTGATTTCTGATAAAAAGTAAGACAGGTTACTTATATTATTGTTCGATTATATGACTGGAATAGTTGCAAATTAATTGCTATTATCAAAATATATTAATGCAAATTTCACAACAATCATGAACAAACTTGATGCTCTAAAATTTTTCATCATCGCCTCTGAGACCTTGAACTTCCGCGAAGCAGCAATCAAGCTGTCGGTTTCACCATCAGTAGTAAGCCGAACAGTCGCTGAGTTGGAGAAACAACTTGGTGAACCTCTATTCAAACGCAATACGCGTTCGATCTTTCTCACCAGTTTCGGCGAACTATTTTTACCCCAAGCGAAGCGACTGCTGGAGGATTCAGAAAAACTATTTCAGACGGCAAAAGATGATAATGAAATGAAGGGCATTGTTCGTATCACATTACTTCGACTTCCAAATCATGAACAAATCTTGTATGAACTATTGACTGCACTACGTCCCTATCCTGAGTTATTTATCGACTGGCGTTTAGATATGATGAAACTTGATACTATCGAGCATCGTATCGATATAGGTATACGCGTAGGGCGAGAACCTAATCCAAACTTTATCATTAAAAATATTGGGCAAGTTGAACATATTTTAGTCGCATCCCCTGAACTCATTGCGCGCCTGGGGGCACCTACTGATTTAGAAGATCTTCGACAGCGTTATCCATTTAGTGGTTTAATTAATCCTGAGACGGGAAAATCATTTGAGTTTATGAGTGACGCAGTAAATACTTTTGTCCCTCGTCATATTGAATTTTATACTACAGATCCATATGCCGAAATTCAGGCCGCATTGGCCGGTAAAACGGTTGTACAGTCAAGCGACTTTATCTGTAGAGAGTACTTAGCAAGCGGCCAACTTGTTCCCCCACTGCCAGAATTGCGACAGGAGAAATGGCAATTTTATTTATACCGGCCTTACCAGCTGATTACTCCAAAAAGGGTGACGGTCGTTTTCTCGCTATTAGAAAAGATATTACGCAAATATTTCGAATCAAATTAACATTCTCCTCCACGTCCGCTTCTGGCACAAAGCGGACATTTTTTTCACAGTCACCTCATACAGTGTTCACACTCATTAAATGACCGCCGTCAGCACGAGCATTTGAAAACTGTACTCCATCACTTTTTCCATATTATCAACCCACCAACTATCACCTATTATATTTCCAATATGGAAACACGGGGCAAGGATGCACGTAGTCTCAAGAGCGCCTTTCGACGCGACTACCAGACAATTTCCTAATCAAGCACAAGCCCTGGACGATCTTTACCGAGTACTAAAGAGGAACACTACCCGTCACCGGACGATATGCGAAAACGCTTCCCCAGCCTGGACAGGATGAAGTACCGGGAGAAATGGTGGGTCATTGATGTGGGTGGCGGGCATTTAAGAGTGATGTTTTTTGCTGATTTTGAGCGAGGAAAGATTTTCATCAAACACATCAGCACACACGCAGAATATGACAAGCTCACGGACCTCTACCGGAGAACGAAAGAATGAATTATGCAGCAGCCATCAAAGCGGCAAACGATCTGACAAACGCGCTCCCTTTCCTGGGCTCAAGCCCGTCGCGGCATGATTACGAGGATGCGCTGGCGTTGGTGGAGTATCTGGTCGAACATGAACCCGATAGCCCGCTGGTAGAGATGCTCACCACCAAAATCGATAAGTACGAAAACGAGTCTCCGGAGTTTGCGGAATTTAACGCGCGTGTTGCCCGCATTCCGTCAGGCGTTGCGTTATTGCGAACGCTGATGGATCAATACCAACTCACTCAGAGCGACTTCGAGAACGAAATTGGCAAGAAGTCTCTGGTGAGTCGAATCCTTAATGGACAGCGCACGTTAACGCTGGATCATATGCGTGCGCTGGCGAAGCGTTTTAATTTGCCGGTGATTGCATTTGTGGGGAAGTGATCGAGAGCAGGCGCTTTGTACCCAATCCGCGATAATGCGTCGTTTACATACAAGAACAAAGAGCTATTTATGAAAACAATTGAAGAACTACGAAACGAGCTTCTAAAAATAGGTGAGCAACTAGGGGGAGGCACAAGGCCAAACCATTACTTCTTTATCCCTGACCAACCCGATGGGGCTGCAACTCCCTATCTTGAAATTCATGGCAAAGAATATCATTTTATCGTCAGTGAAAGAGGCCTTGAAATACAGCGAAAAGTAACGCTCAGTGACGATGAAATTCTGTATTGGTTTGTGGAGAGTGCCGTGGCGGGGCTGGCCTCAACCTATGCAGCAAGCCATTCATCTGAACGAGAATTTAGAGAGGTTTATTTCAGAAGGCAATACAGTTTAATGCTCTCTATCAAACCTGAATGGGCAACAAGAAAGCGCAAAGAAATCACTGAGCTCCTCCATTCGCAAAGAAGCGAACGTGGTTAACCCAACCGGCTCGTTACATTTACTTCCCTGTTGCCCTCTCTTTTCCTGGTAATTGCCTGCGACACACCCTCTGTTACTCTGGCAGGACGCAAGGGATGACAAGGAAGAGAGATGCTAAACCCTGGATTCGTTACCCGCAAAGCGCTTGCTCAGTGGAAAGATGTTCCCGCTTTTCTCCCCCAGTTCCAGTTTCATGAAAAACACCTGACGGTCATTCACACTAGCCGCCCTGAAAATATTCTGCCAATGATTGCCAGCTTTGACGTCCGGCAAGATGCCGTGATTCGGCGGTTAATGTCATTGCGTCAAATACCGCAAAAATTTCTGCGCAACCAGAAGCCACAGTCGATCGGCAACTTTGGTTTGCACAGTTTTACCCTTTTGAAGAACTCTGCATCTGAGCTCTGCTATGGCTTAAGAGGGCAATTCTGGCGTACCGATTTCGGTCTGGAAAACGTGCCGGATGCCAGTGTTTTTCAGACCCCAGCCGAGCCGGGCAGCGCGAAACTGTTGCTGCGCTACAAGGTAACGGAGCTGGCGCCCGGCAAACATGAGCTCTCTACGGAAACATTCATCTATTGTCCGGACAGACGCACTCGACTAAAAATGTCGGCTTACTGGCTGATAATACGGGCGGGAAGCGGCTGGATCCGTAAAAGGACGCTGAAGGCTGTTAAATCGAATATTGAAGGACGGGAGTCATAAGATGCTGGCTTATATCACAATAGGTACAAACAACTTTCAGCGCTCCGTGAATTTTTATGACGCAGTTTTTAACGTTCTGGGCTATTCACGTCTGCCGGCATGGACTGAAAGCTGGGCAATGTGGGGAGATGAAAATAATCCCGGCGAGGGCTTCAGCTTCTGTCTTTGTCCTCCTTTTGACCAGCAGCCCGCGACGGCGGGAAACGGGACAATGTTCGCATTCAGTGCAGATAACGCGGATCTTGTCAGACGGTTCCATGCAGCTGGCCTCCTTGCGGGAGGAACGGATGAAGGCGAGCCTGGTACGCGAAGCGCGTACGGCCCCGACTTTTATGTTGCCTATCTGCGCGATCCTGACGGGCATAAGCTCGCATGCGTTTATCAGCATTACTCTCCTGAAGCCGATAAGTTTGTAGAAAAGGAATAGTCGCTTCAATCCTTATCTACCGCCCCACCGCCACGCTCGCCGACAGCCCCGCCACCAGCTCAACCCCCTCCGGCAACCTGTCGATATGAATGCGCACCGGCACGCGCTGCGCCAGGCGCACCCAGCTAAAGGTGGGCTCGACGTCGGGCAGGCCCAGCCCGCCCGCCTCATCGTTGCTGTCCCCGATCCCATGCCCGATGCTCTCCACATGGCCCGTGATGACAGGCTCGTAACCCATCAGCACCACCTGCGCGGCATCCCCGACGCGAATATGGCGCAGCTTGGTCTCCTCAAAGTACCCCACCACCCAGAAGCTGTGGGCATCAACAATGGCGACCTTCGTCTCCCCCGCCGTCGCGTAGTCTCCGGGGCGAAGCCGCAGGTGCGTGACGTACCCCGAGACCGGCGCGCGCACGGTGGCGTGCGCCAGATTCAGCTCTGCCAGATCCAGCGCGGCCAGCGCGCCGTGATAATTGGCCGCCGCGACGTTCGCCGCGCTGCCGGTTTGCTGTAAATCCTCGCTCGAGATGGCGTTTTTAATCAGCGTGCGTCGGTGGGCCGCGTCCTGGCGCATCAGCATCTCATGGCGTTTCGACTCGACGTCCGCCTGCGCGCTGACCACCGCCAGCTTAAGCCAGCGCGGATCGATGGTGTAAAGCACATCGCCCCGGTTCACCCACTGATTGTCCCGCACGGCCACGCTGATGACCGGCCCGGAGACGTCCGGCGCAATCTGCACCACGTCCGCCCGCACGCGGCCGTCGCGGGTCCACGGCGTTTGCGCGTAGTGTTTCCACATCATAAAGGCCAGAAGCGTGGCCGCCGCGGCCGCGCTCAACGTCAGCGCATAGCGAGCCAGTAAAGAGAGCAGTGATTTCATGACAATAACCCCAACGCGATCAGACCCTGCATCAGCAGGAAAAAGGTGACAATCCAGGTTGAAACATCCATCAGCGGGCGAAACGGTAAGCGCCGGTAGAGCCTGCTGAGCGAGAAAAGCGCGACGAGGCCCAGCGTGCAGACCAGCGCCGCGAGGGCGACCATCAGCAGCCCCGGAATAAAAACGCCGCCGATATTGAGATCGTTAACCATGGTCTGGCCCCCGTAATGCACAGTGCAGATCCACCAGCCTGAAGACCAACTGGCGCGCGTGTTCATCTGCCGCAGGCAGATGGCGCGCGATAAGGGCAGCGATGCGTTCGCGTAAGGCGTGGCGGTCCCCGGCGTTTATCCGATGAAAAAGTGCGTCAACCTCCCTGCCGGGCGGTGCGTCACTGCGGCGTAAATGCATGACCGCCAGCCCCAGACGCAGCGCGTGCAACAGCCGATCGAGCGCCTGCTCCGGCGCGCGCGCGCTGCGCGGCAGGCGCGGCAGCAACAGGGCGGTTCGGTCCATCATCAGGTTGATCCAGTGCGTTTCATCAACCCGCAGCGTGCCCTTCACGCTGCGGCGAATGTCGCGCTGGCAGAGGTTCAGCAGACGCGCGATGGCGCCGTCCGCCTGCACGGTTTGCAGCAGGCTCATGCTGACGACGGCAAAGCCGGTGGCGGCAAAGAGCGCGATGGCGGTGTTGGCCGCAACGGCGAAGTCTCCGCTGTAGTGCGCCCCCAGCTCGCACAGAATGGGCAGCGTCAGGGTGATGCCCATCGCCATAAACGTGGTGGGCGGGCGCGCCTGAAGCGACCCGGCCAGCAGATACGCCGGGGCAAGCACCGCCACCAGCACCGGGAAATCGCTCACCAGCGGCAGCAGCGCAAAGCTGTAGAACAGGCTAATGACCACGCCCCAGAATGAGCCAATGATGTATTTCACGATATGCGGTGCCGGGGTGTCGAAGCTGCCAAACAGCGTGCAGCAGACGCCGAGTATCGAAACCGCCGTACCGCCATCCGCCCACGCTGAGAAGATCCAGACCAGACAGCCGCTCAGGATGATGCCGAAAGCCCCCAGCGCCGTGCGGGCGGCAGTAAGAGGATCGCGGTGGAAAACGTAGCCTTTCGCCGCGCGGGTTTGCACCTCACCAAACACGGGTTTTGCACGGTGGATGGCCCCGGAAAGACGTTCGCACTGCTGCAGAAGCGCGATCGCCTCCGAGAGGTAGCGGATAAAACTGACCTGCAGCGCGTCGTCAAACGTCTGCGCCTGCGCGGCATACCGATCGATGAGAAGCGTACAGCGGAGCCGCAGCGACTCTGCCGTACTGCCGGCATCAGCGCCTTCAGCGGCAAGCCAGGCCTGAACGTCGCCCATCAACGCCTGCACGTCGGCGGGCAGGGTTCCGCTCGCTGGCAGGCGATCGTGAAGTTCACAGTTGACGATAACCAGCCGCGCCAGCCGGTCGTGGATCGCTTTTCTGGCCTGCCGCACCGGGGCTGAAAGGGCAAAATCGTACGGAATATGGTGGCTGATGCCCTGCAGGAACTGCAGCGCCAGAGCCAGATGCAGGGGGCCGGAAGCCGCGTCGGGTTTGCCTGATAGGGTGTCCGCCACCCGCCCGCGCGCGGCCTGTAGCGTCTGGGATAATTTAGCGTTGAACTGGCCCGATACGCGCGCGGGCAGCACGTAGCGGTGGATCAGCGCCGCGCAGAAAATCCCAATCGAGATCTCCTGCACGCGGACAATGGCGACGTTAAAGATGCCGCCGGGATCGGACACCGCAGGAAAACCAATCAGGCTCGCGGTGTAGCCCGCCAGCACAAACGCGTAAGCCCGGGGCGTGCGTTCCAGCAGGGAGAGCCACAGGCAGAATACGATCCAGCCCGTCAGCACCACGCTGCACAGGACTGGCGTATTTGCGAAGGCAGGTACAATCACAACGGTCGCGCTGGCACCCGCCACGGTGCCGGCCAGCCGGTAGAGGCTTCTGCTCAGCGATGCGCCGACCGACGTCTGTGACACGATGTAAACCGTAATAATGGCCCACGAGGGGCGTTCGAGGCCGATCGACAGCGCAATATAATAAGCCAGCATCGCCGCGGCAAAACTCTTCGCAGAGTAGATCAGCGCGCCCGCATCGTTTCGCAGCGCGGCGGGGAGACGCACGGGATGAGAGAAAATGTTTTTCATGCCGGGATTATTACCGGCTTGCAGACCCGCTTAAATACTCTATTCTGTCAAAAAATACCTAAATGTTGCCAGAATCGTGAAGCCTCAACCCGCTACAACGCTGTATGACCCCGACTCTACCGCCAGCCCGGCGGTGGCGCGTCATCTGGACTTCGTGGACTACGCCGCGGAAGTGCCGCTGCATACCCACCGCAAGGGCCAGCTGATTATTGCCCGATACGGCGCGGTCAGCTGTTACGCGGAGAATGATATCTGGATCGTGCCGCCGGACTGCGCCGTCTGGATCCCCGGCGGGATCCCGCACAGCGCCAGGGCGACCTGGAACGCGCATCTTAACTATCTGTTTATTGAGCCCGGCGCGGCGGCGCTGCCGGAGAGATGCTGCACGCTGGCGATCTCGCCGCTGATTAAGGAGCTGGTCGATCGTCTGACGCGCGAAGGCGTGGATTATCCCCCCGACGGCCACGTCGCCAGATTGACCCGGGTCACGCTTGACGAGCTCGCCAGCATGCCGCAGCAGAAGCTAAGCCTGCCGGTCTCAACCGATCCGAAAATTCGCGCCATGGCGGACGCGCTGGTCAGCCGTCCTGAGGACAGAAGCACCCTGAAGGACTGGGCGAAACGGCTCGCCCTCAGCGAGCGATCGTTTGCCCGCCTGATGCAGCGCGAAACCGGGCTGAGCTTCGGGCGCTGGCGGCAGCAGCTGCATTTGATTATTGCCCTGCGGGAGCTGGCCAGCGGCGTGCCCGTCCAGAACGTGGCGGCAACGCTCGGGTATGAATCGGTGAATGCGTTTATCACCATGTTCAGAAAAGCGATGGGCAGCACGCCCGCCCACTACTTTGCCGAACGGAAAAACAGCGACCGTTAGCCCGGCCCCTCGCTCCCCGCCGCCAGCAGCGGCACCACCACGTCGCTGATGGGCACCGCAATCCCGTGCTTGCGGCCGTAGCGCTGGATCACGCCGTTGCGGATATCCCACTCCATCGGGCGATCGGCCTGACGGTCGGCCAGGATCGAGGTGCCCAGGTCTTCAGGCGCACGCTGAAAGTTTGCCAGGATCTCCTGCGCCACGTCATCGTCCAGCTTCGCCCCTTCGGCGCGGGCGACGGTAAGCCCCTCGCGCAGGTAGGCCAGCGCAAGCTCGCTGATATCTTCGCGCCTGAACATCCCGGCGCGGCGGTTAGAAAGCACCATCAGCCCGGCGACCGCGTTTTGCAGCAGCTTGCGCCAGGCGACGGAGGCGAAATCTGTCGAGAGCTCAACCGCGCAGCGCGTACCGCGAAGCGCCTCCACCACCCGCTGCGCCTGCGGCACGTCCGGCAGGGTCAGGCGCGGTTTGGCGCGCAGCCAGACGGAGGCATCCGGCTCGCGCTGGGCCGGGAACCAGACCACCGACGGCAGCACCGTCGCGCCGTTAACCCACGGCTCAAGCTGGGCTTTTTGCTCCACGCCGTTTTGCAGGGCGCAGACCACGGTGTTTTCATCGCACAGCGCGCGCAGCCACCCGGCGCTGTCGGCATTTTGCGTCGTTTTTACCGCCACAAAAACGAGATCGACGGGGCGCGTGATGACGGCCGGATCGGTTAATACCGGACCGGGCACCACGGTTTCCCCCTCGTCGTGGCGCAGGCGTAATTCCGCGTGCGCGGTGCGTCCGCACAGCAGCGGCGTGCGGCCCGCGTCATGCAGCACCGCGGCAATGGTGGTCCCAATTGCACCCGGTCCAATCAGCGCAATGGTTGGATAGTCAGACATGAATCACTCCCCTTTTGCTAAGCCTGCTAACAGTTATACCACCCTGAGACGAGCGCGCCACACCCGTTGTCTATACTCAACACACAACAGACAACGGAGTGCGCCATGCCTTTACCCGATTTTAAGTCCTCTGAACCTTTCACCCTCGGCATCGAACTCGAACTGCAGGTGGTTAACCCGCCGGGCTACGATCTGAGCCAGGACTCCTCCGCGCTCATCGCCGCCGTCAAAGACGACATCAAAGGCGGCGAGGTCAAACACGATATCACCGAAAGCATGCTCGAAATCGCCACCGGCGTATGCCAGAACATCGACCAGGCGGCGGCGCAGTTCTCGGTGATGCAGCAGAGCATCCTGCGCGCGGCGGCGGAGCAGCATATCCAGATCTGCGGCGGCGGGACTCACCCGTTCCAGAAGTGGCAGCGGCAGGAGGTGTGCGACGACGAGCGCTATAACGTCACGCTGGAGCGCTTTGGCTACCTGATTTTGCAGGCGACGGTGTTCGGCCAGCACGTGCACGTCGGCTGCCGGACCGGGGACGACGCGATTTACCTGCTGCACGGCCTGTCGCGATTCGTGCCGCACTTTATCGCCCTGGCGGCGGCCTCGCCGTACATGCAGGGCACGGACACGAAGTTCTCCTCGTCGCGTCTCAACATCTTCTCGGGATTTCCGGATAACGGCCAGATGCCGTGGGTCAACAGTTGGCAGGAGTTCGAGGGGCTGTTCCGCCGCCTGAGTTCGACCAGCATGATCGACAGCATTAAGGATCTGCACTGGGATATTCGCCCCAGCCCGCATTTCGGCACCGTTGAGGTGCGGGTGATGGATACGCCGCTGACGCTCGGCCACGCGATTAACATCGCCGGGCTTATTCAGGCGACGTCGCACTGGCTGCTGACCGCGCGGCCCTATAAGCATCAGGAAAAAGATTTTCTGCTGTACCGCTTTAACCGTTTTCAGGCCTGTCGCTACGGGCTGGAGGGAATATTGACGGACGTGCACACCGGCGAGCACAAAACCGTGTCGGAAGACATTGCGTGGCTGCTGGAGCAGGTTGCGCCGTCGGCCGAGAAGCTTGGCGCGACGAGCGCAATCAATGAAATTGCCCTGCTGTTAAAGCAGGGCAAGAGCGAGGCGCAGCGCATGCGGGAGTTTATCGCCGACGGCGGCTCGCTGATTTCTCTGGTTCAGAAGCACTGCGAGCTGTGGGCGACGAGTCCGTAAGACCGTGGCCCCACTCGCGCAGGCGCTGGAACAGCACGAACAGCGCGGGGATAAACACAATCCCCACCACGGTCGCTACCAGCATGCCGCTGAACACCGTGGTGCCGATGATCCGGCGGCTCTGGGCACCCGCCCCGGTCGCCAGCATCATCGGCAGGACGCCGATAATGAACGACACGGCGGTCATCATCACCGCGCGGAAGCGGCGCGAGGCCCCTTCTCTTGCGGCATCGACAATCGCCATCCCGTCCATGCGCCGCGCGCGGGCGAACTCCACGATAAGAATTGCGTTCTTGGCGGCGAGGGCTATCAATAGCACCAGACCTATCTGCACGTACACGTCGTTGGCATAGCCCGCCAGCCACAGCCAGACCAGCGCCCCGCCGATGGCGAACAGCACCGAGAGCATCACGCTCGCCGGGAGCGTCCAGCTCTCGTACTGGGCGACGAGGAACAGCCACGCCATCACTACCGCCGCCAGCACGATCCACATCGCCTGGTTGCCGGTCTGCTGCTCCTGATACGACATGCCGCTCCAGGCGTAGTCGTACCCGGCAGGCAGATTCTGCGCCAGAAGCTCGCCCATCGCCGCCATCGCGGTGCTGCTGCTCACCCCTTCCGCCGCCGAGCCGCTCACCGACACGGACGGGAACTGGTTGTACTGCTGCAGGAACGGCGCGCCGACGCTCGGCGTAATGGTGACGAGGTTGCTCAGGCGCACCCGCTCGCCGCTGTTGCTGCGCACGAACAGCTCGCTGATTTGCCCGGCGCGCTCGCGCCACTGCATCTCATTCTGCATCACCACGTGGTAGACGCGGTTGTTGACGCTGAAATCCCCGGCGCGCGTGCCGCCAAAGGCGGTTTGCAGGCTGCTGAAGATGCGCGACACCGGCACGTCGAGGCGCGCGGCGCGCTCGCGGTCAACGGTCAGCGTCAGCTGCGGCACGTTGCTGCTCCAGGTGGTGAACACGCGGCTCAGCTGCGGGTGCTGGTTGGCTTTGGCCAGCACCTCGCGCGTCACGCGCTCCAGCTCCGCCGGGCTCTGCCCCGCCTGCGCCTGGATGCGCAGGTCGAAGCCGGAGGCGTTGCCCAGCCCCGGCAGCGTCGGCGGGGCGAAGGTCATGATGGTCGCTTCCGGCAGGGCCAGCAGCTGGCGCTGCAGGGTACCCATCACCTCGTCCAGCGGCGGGCGCTCGCTCCAGTCCTTGAGCATGATGGAGATAAACCCGCCGTTGGAGGCGCTGGTGCCGTTGAGAATGTTAAATCCGGAGACCTGAATCACGTCCTCCACCGCCGGATTTTTTGCGATGAGTTCGCGTGCCGTGGTCATCACCGCTTCGGTGCGCTCCAGAGAGGCCGCCTCCGGCAGCTGGACGCTGGCAAAGAAGTAGCCCTGATCCTCCTGCGGCAGGAAGCCTTTTGGCATCGACGTAAAGCTGAACGCCACCACGGCCGCCGCGCCTGCGGTGGCCAGCAGCGCCAGCCACGGGCGAAGGTTGAAGATGGTCACGATGCGGGTGTAGACGCCACGCGTGGCCTCCAGCCCCCGGTTGAACCCACGGAAAATCGCCGCGGGCTTTGCCGGGCGCGGGCGCAGCAGCATCGCGTACAGGGCGGGCGTCAGGGTCAGCGCCACGAGGCTTGAGAGCGTGACGGCCGTCGAGAGCGTCACCGCAAACTGGCGGTACAGCTCGCCGACAATCCCCGGCAGCAGCGCCACCGGCACAAACACCGCCAGCAGCACCAGCGTCGTTGCAATGACCGGCCCGGCGATCTGGCGCAGCGCCAGCGCGGTCGCCGCCGTGCGGCTCTGCCCTTCCGCCATCAGCGTTTCGACGCTCTCCACCACCACGATGGCGTCATCCACCACCATGGTCAGCGCCAGAATAATGGCGAACAGGCTGAGCGTGTTGGCGGAGTAGCCGAGCGTGTAGAGCACCGCGAAGGTGCCCACCAGCGATACCGGAATGGCGAGCGCGACAATCAGCGTCGCGCGCCAGCTTTGCAGGAACAGGGACACCACGACCACCACCGCCAGCATCGTCAGCGCCAGCGAGACGCCGATCTCTTTAATGGTGGCGGCCACAAAGGAGGTGGTGTCGAATTTCACCTCGTAGACCAGATCGTCCGGGAAGCGCGTGGAGAGGCGTTCCAGCTCCGCGCGCACCGCGTCGGCCACGCGCAGGGCGTTGGCGGACGGCGTCGGGTAGATGCCGAGGTAGGCGGAGTCGTGCCCGTTCAGCTGCGCGCCGGAGCTGTAGCTGCGCGAGCCGAGCTCGATGGTGGCGACGTCCTTCAGGCGCACCAGCTGCCCCATCTCGCCCGCGCGGATGATGATGTCGGCAAAGTCTTCGGCCTGGCTTAAGCGCCCCAGGCCGTTGATGGTCAGGGTCTGCTGCTGGCCGTTAAACACCGGCGGCGTACCGACCTGGCCTGCCGCCCCCTGCACGTTCTGCTCGCGCAGCGCCTGCGCCACGTCGTCGGTGGTGACGTTCAGGGCGTTCATGCGGTCCGGACGCAGCCAGATGCGCATGCTGTAGTCGCGCGCGCCAAACATCTGCACCTGCCCGACGCCCGGCAGGCGCGAGAGCGCCTCGCGCACCTGGGTGCTGGCGTAGTTGCTGACGAACAGCGGCGTATGGGTGTTGTTCGGTGAGTAAAGACTTACCCCCATCATCAGGTTGGTGGCGCGCTTGCGCACCTGCACGCCGTTTTGCTGCGCTTCGGTCGGGAGCTGCGCCACGGCCTGCGAGACGCGGTTCTGCACGTCGATGGCGGCGAGGTCCGGATCGGTGCCCGCCGCGAAGGTGATGTTCAGGCTATACGAGCCTTCGTCCGAGCTGGTGGACTCCATGTAGAGCATGTGATCCACGCCGTTCAGCTGGGTCTCCAGCGGCGTGGCGATAGCCTCCGCCACGTCAGCCGAGCTGGCGCCCGGCCAGCTGGCAGACACATTCACCACCGGCGGCGCGATCTGCGGGTACTGCTCCACCGGGATAATCCTCAGCGCAATGGCCCCCAGCAGGGTGATGACAAGCGCAATCACCATCGCGAAGCGCGGGCGTTTGATGAAAAACGTCAGCATGATGGCTCCTTAATTCAGTATCTGGACGGCCGCGCCGCGCTGCACGCGCTGCGCGCCGTCAGTAATCGCTCGCTCACCGGGCTTCACGCCGGAGGTAATCCGGAACTGCTGGCCGATCTGTCCGGCGACCTTCAGCGGGCGCATTTCGGCTTTGCCGTCGGCGTTAACCACCCAGGCAAAGAACCCGTCGCCGTTCTGCTGGACCGCCGCGGCGGGCAGGGTCAGAGCCGGCTGCTCGCTGGCCGGGCGCAGCGTCACGTTCACGCTGCCGCCGGGCAGCAGCTGATGGCGCGGGTTGGCAAACTCGGCGCGCAGCATCACGCTGGCGGTGCGCGGATCGATGCGGTTGTCCACGGACGTCAGCTCGCCGCTGACGCGCTGGCCGTTGCTGTCAATGAACGTCTGCCAGGCCTGCTTCATGGCGCTGATATCCGCATGCTGTCCGGCTTTGGTGGCAAACGCGCCCTCTTCCAGCGCAAAGGCGATGCGGATGGGATCGAGCTGCACCACCTCCACCAGCACGCCGCTGGCAGGGTTGACCAGGCTGCCGACGTGGAACCGGCTGTGCCCCACGCGACCGTCAATCGGCGAGGTGATGCGGGTGTAGTTCAGGGTGACATTACGGGTTTCGAGACGGGCTTTGGCCTGCTCCAGCGCCGCGCTGGCGACGTCGCGCTGCATGCGGGCGTTGTCCACGTCGTGACGGCTAATGGCGTTGCTGCTGCCCAGGCTTTCAAAGCGGGACAGCTGCTGCTGCGCCTGGCGCAGCGTGGCTTCGGCGCTTCTCACCTCAGCCTGCGCCAGACGCAGGGCGGCGCGCGGCTCGGCGTCGTCCAGTTCGAACAGCAGGTCGCCTTTTTTCACGTACTGCCCGTCGCGGAAGTGGATTTTGGCGATCGCGCCTTCGGTACGCGCGCGCAGCTCAACGGTGTGGATGGCTTCGATGCGGCCCGGGATCTGGCGCTCGGCGGCGTGGGCGGTCTGCTCCACGGTGGCGACGCGAACGGGGATGGCGGCAGCGAATGCGGGTTGCAGGGTGCAGGCGAGGAGCGCGAACAGGAGTGGGAGTTTCATGGGAGTACCTCAGCGTTGTTTCTCCCCTCACCCCGGCCCTCTCCCCAAAGGGGCGAGGGAGAAAACCGAGCAGCCCCTTCACCTCAGAGCAGAGGGAGAAAACCGGGCGGTCCCCTCTCCCCTTAGGGGAGAGGGATAGGGTGAGGGGTAAGGTTTTGGTTATGCAGCCTTACGGAACCTGCGGGTCAGTCGCTTCTCGATTTCGACGACGAAGAACATCACGCCCGCTACCGCCAGGGTCACAAACCAGTAGCGCAGCGGCAGCGCTTCGGTGCCGAACAGCATCTGCATCAACGGCAGGTAGATAATCGCCGCCTGGAGCAGGAACAGCACGCCCGTCACCAGCCAGATCCCTTTGTTCGCCAGCAGGCCGCGGTTCAGGGAGAACCCTTCGGTGTTGCGGCAGTTAATCATGTACACCCACTGGGCGCAGACCAGCATCTGCAGCAGCACGGTGCGGATGAACTCCGCGCTGTGGCCGCGCGGGGCCAGCCAGGCTTCCAGCGCAAAGGCGGCGATGGCAATCATGGTGCCGACGAAGGCCACGCGCCACACGGCGTAGGCGTCCATCACGTGCTGCCCGGTCTGACGCGGCGGACGACGCATGATGTTGCGCTCGGCGGCTTCGAAGGCCAGGCCGAAGGAGAGCGTGGCGGAGGTGGCCATGTTCATCCACAGAATCAGCACCGGCGTCAGCGGAATGATGTTCCCCGCCAGCAGCGCAATCACAATCAGCAGCCCCTGCGCGAGGTTGGTCGGCATGATGAACAGGATCGTCTTCTTCAGGTTGTCGTAAACGCGACGCCCCTCTTTCACCGCGCTGGCGATGGTGGCGAAGTTATCGTCCGTCAGGACCATGTCCGCCGCCTCTTTGGTCACTTCCGTGCCCTTAATGCCCATCGCGATGCCGACGTCAGCCTGACGCAGCGCCGGGGCATCGTTCACGCCGTCGCCGGTCATGCCGACGATTTCACCCTTGTCCTGCAGCGCTTTCACCAGGCGCAGCTTATGCTCCGGGCTGGTACGGGCGAAGATGTCATACTTCACCGCCGCTTCCGCCAGCGCGGCGTCGTCCATTTTCTCCAGCTCGTAGCCGGTGACCGCCTGCTCGCTGTTGGCGATCCCCAGCATCTGGCCGATGCTCATCGCCGTCTGCGGGTGATCCCCGGTGATCATCTTCACGCGGATCCCCGCCTGCTGGCAGGCGTTAATCGCATCAATGGCTTCCGGACGCGGCGGATCCATCATTCCGGCGATGCCGAGGAAGATCAGGCCGTGGCTCAGGTCGTCATGGGTCAGTTCCTGCTCGCCGTTCGCTGGCTTAAACGCCGCGGCGACCATGCGCAGCCCCTGACGCGCATAGCGCTCCATCTCGCTTTCCCAGTACGCGCGGTTGAAGGCTTCCGCACCGTTGCGGGTCTGCTGCTGCGCGCACAGGGCGAAAATGACGTCCGGCGCGCCGGTGATCAGGATCTGCTCCTCACCGCCAATCTGGTAGTGGGTGCTCATGTACTTGTACTGCGAGTCGAACGGGATTTTGTTAACCAGCGTGGTCATGACCGGCTCAAGGCTGGCCTTCGCCGCCAGCACCTTCAGCGCGCCCTCGGTCGGCCCACCGGTGATGCCCCACAGGCCGCGCTCGTCCTGAATCAGCTGGCTGTCGTTACACAGGTCGATGGTGCGCAGGTACTGTTCCAGCACGGTGCCCGGCTGGATGTGGACCGGCTCGTCGCTGCCTTCCAGGTAGATGTTGCCCACCGGCTCGTAGCTGTTGCCGTCCACGCGGTAGCAGGCGTCAGCGGTGATAATGGCTTTAACCGTCATCTCGTTCATGGTCAGGGTGCCGGTTTTATCCGAACAGACCACGGTCATCGCGCCGAGCGTTTCCACCGTCGGCAGCTTGCGGATAATCGCCCGCTTGCGCGCCATCGCCTGCACGCCCAGCGAGAGGATGATGGAGATAATCGCCGGCAGACCTTCCGGCACGGAGGCCACCGCCAGGCTAATCAGGGAGAGCAGCAGCTCGCCCATCGGGATCTCGCGGAACACCAGGCTGAAGACAAACAGCGCGGCCATCATCGCCAGAATAATCGCGAAGATCGCTTTACCCAGCTTGTCCATCTGAACCAGCAGCGGCGTGCGGTGCTTTTCGATACCCGCCATCATCTGGTTGATGTGGCCGAGTTCCGTATCCTTACCGGTCGCGGTGACCACGCCGACGCCGCCGCCCGCGCTTACGGTCGTCCCGGAGAAGACCATATTGGTGCGATCGCCCAGCGGCAGTTCGCCGCTCAGCGGATTAATATGTTTATCCACCACGGTGGATTCACCGGTCAGAATCGCCTCTTCCACGCGTAAATTATGCGCTTCGATTAAACGCATATCCGCCGGAATACGATCCCCCGCGCGTAATACAATAATATCGCCCGGGACTATTTCAGTTGTGGGTAGAGTTTCGTGATTGCCGTTACGAATAACGCGCGCCTCGCTGGAGAGCATATTGCGAATACTCTTCAGGGATTTTTCCGCGTTGCTTTCCTGAATATGCCCAATTAAAGCATTGATTACCGCCACGCCCAGAATAACCAGCGTATCAACCCAGTGGCCCATTACTGCCGTTAATACGGCGGCGGCCAGCAGGACATAAATCAGCACATCATTAAAATGGGCCAGGAAACGCAGCCAGGCGGGTTTACCTTTTTTCTCCGGCAGCGCGTTCGGCCCTGTTTTTTGCAGACGCGCCTGCGCCTCTGCACGATCCAGGCCGCTGGCCTGGCTCTGCGTGTGGGTAAGCACCTGCTCTACGGTCTGCTGGTATGCCAGCCCGCCGGAAGGCGGCACGTTTGGGGACAATTTTTTTTCGGTCATCGTATTTTTCCTTCAATATCCGGTGAACAGAAGCCTGAATTCCTTTCTGGCTAAATAAATTCATTTTTAAGTCTTGCGGGTAAAATTGATCTACCGCAATATAATGACTTCTCGGTTATTCAAAACTGATTAAAACTATTTCGATGGCCTGATTTTTACAAAATATTTCTAAACCAACACTAAACGAGGGGGAACCATGTGGGGTATTTATCGCGGACGCCGACTGGTGTTATACGTTATCGCGGCCATTGTTATTGCCACGTTAATTGGTTATAGCACTTATACATTTGTAAAATTATTTTCCTGACAAAGACATTTATTTACATAACGCGATATTAATATAAATGCCGGGTCGTATTTTGTTATTTATTCCCCAAATAATATCTTGGTTTTTATTCAATAACGTCTTAGTCGCTGATATTGCTTTACGTTACAGGATGCCGGACAATGACATTTTTAACTGACGATTAACATTACGATGAAACACCCGTTAGAATCGCTGCTTACGGCAGGCGGCATTTTATTGCTGGCCCTGCTCTCCTGCCTGCTGTTGCCCGCGCCATCGCTGGGTCTGGTGCTGGCGCAGAAGCTGGTTCAGACCTTTCACATGGTCGATCTGAACCAGCTTTACACCATTCTGTTCTGCGTGTGGTTTTTACTGCTGGGTGCCATCGAATTCTTCGTGCTGCGTTTCGTCTGGCGCCGCTGGTTTTCACTGGCGTCGTAAGCCAATAAAAAAGCCGGGTGGCGACTTCGCCTTACCCGGCCTGTGATGGCAATTTTTGTGACCCGCCAGGGCGGAAAACAGCTCAGTGCGCCTGACTGTGGTTCTCCTTGCGGTACGCACCAGGCGGCTGGTTGAACGTGCGGGTGAAGATACGGGTAAACGTCTGCTGCGAGTCAAACCCGTAACGCAGGCAGATGTCGTACACCCGAGCGTCGGATTCACGCAGATCGCGCGCCGCCAGCAGCAGCTTGCGCTCACGGATATAACGCCCCAGGCTCTCCCCTTTGTACTGCATAAACAACCGCTGCAGGTGCCACTTCGAGTAGCCCGCGTGGCGGGCAATCTCTTCTATACGTAATGGCTGGTGCAGATTGTCGTCGATCCATTCGACGATAGTGTCGATGACTTGAGCGGAAATGGTCATGCTGCTGTCCCCCTCTGCTTCTCGCTTAAACATTATTCCCACCACGCGCGAAAGGTTTGCGTGGCGTCATTCACCCGGACGGGCTCGCCCAGCGCCGGTGTCAGTAGCCGATAGTTTTTATCCTTGCTGGCTTTAGCCAGCTGGATCAGCGGATCGTTCCACGTATGTTTCGCCAGCACGAAGCGTCCGTTATGCCCGGGCACTACGGCTTTCGCGTTCAGATCCACCGAGGCCTGCGCCGTTTCCTCCGGCAGCATGTGGATGTACTTCCAGTCCTGGTCGTACTGGCCGTTTTCCATGATGGCAACATCCACGCCATCAAACTGCTCGCCGATGGCCTTAAAGTGCGGGCCGTAGCCGGAATCCCCGCTGTAATAAACCTTCCGATCTGGCGTGACGAACATAAAGCTGCCCCACAGGGTTCGATCGCGCTTGATGCCGCGCCCGGAGAAGTGACGCGCCGGCAGAACATGCACCGTCAGTTCATCGCTGATGCGTACCGACTGGTTCCAGTCGCGTTCGTCAATAATCTCAGGCTTCATCCCCCAGTAGCGCAGATGGGATCCCACGCCCAGCGGCGTCACCACGCGCTTCACCTTCGGCAGTAGCGCCCGGATGGTGGCGTAATCCAGATGATCGTAGTGATCGTGCGAGATAATCAGCAGGTCGATTTCCGGCATGCTTTCAGCGCGCCACGGATATTCCCCGGCAAAGGCTTTATTCAGAAACGAGAACGGCGCGGCATAGTTGCCGAGCACCGGGTCAATCAGGATGCGTTTGCCCGCGAGCTGCAGGTACCACGAGGAGTGGCCGAGCCACACCAGGGTGTCCTGCTCCAGCGGCAGGCTCGCAAGATCGGTTTTCACCAGCGGCAGCGGCTGGGCCGGGCGCGCGTTTTCGGTTTTTTTGGTCAGAAAATCCCACGTCGCGACCAGCATGTTTTTGTCGCCGTTATAGCCCGGCGTCGGCAGCGTATTGTGGAATTTCCCGTCGCGATACTGGGGAGAGGCCTCCACTTCAGTGAGCTGCTCACCCTGCGGCGGCTGGCCGAATCCGGCATTCAGAACAAACGGTAAACTCGCAGCTGAAGCAATAATCATGATTAACACCACGCAGATGAAGAGAGGTTTTTTCATATCCAGACCCGAAAACGCGCCCCATCCGATAGTTTGCGCGGGGTAAACTTGATTATGAGTGAGTAAGCACTCATTATAGATATGATGATAAAGTCGTCAAGACGTTTTCGATCTTTGACATTCCGCGTTGCAGCGTGTCAAAGCACGTGTTTCAATCAGGGTTTTTATAATTGGCAGGGGGAAAAATTTAGTGGCACGTCCGAAGAGTGAAGATAAAAAACAGGCCTTACTGGAAGCCGCAACGGTGGCGTTTGCACAGTCAGGTATTGCCGCCTCAACGTCGTTAATCGCCCGTAACGCGGGCGTCGCCGAAGGGACCCTGTTTCGCTACTTTCCCACTAAAGACGATCTGCTGAATGCCCTCTATCTGCACCTGAAGCAGGATCTCTGCCAGGCCATGCTGGCAAACCTCGATCGCACCATCACGCTGCCCAAAGAACATACCCGCAATATCTGGAACAGCTACGTGGACTGGGGTATTCGTAACCCCGTTTCTCATGCGGCTATCCGCCAGATTGGCGTCAGTGAAAAGTTGAGCGCCGAAACGGAACAGGCGGTGAAAGAGATGTTCCCGGAACTCCATGAACTGTGCCGCCGCTCGGTGCGTCAGGTGTTTATGTCAGATGAATTTAAAACCTTTGGCGATGCGCTTTTCTTATCGCTGGCCGAATCCACGATGGAATTTGCCACTCGCGACCCTTCCCGCGCCGTTGATTTTAAAGCGCTCGGTTTTGAAGTGATGTGGCGCGGGCTGGCCCAGGAAGAGAGCGATGGACAGTAAATCCTTGCAGGAGCACGCAATGCGCGTGGCCCTTGAGTTGCCCTTCACCGAACACTGCTGGCCGTTTGGGCCGGAGTTTGACGTGTTTAAAGTGGGCGGAAAGATTTTCATGATCGCCGCGGTCGCGCACGGGCGACCGCACGTCAGCCTGAAGTCAGACCCGGAGAAATCGCTGTTAAATCAGCAGATCTATCGCGGGATCGAGCCAGGCTACCATCTGAGTAAAAAGCACTGGATTTCCCTTTACGGCACCGACGACGTGACGCCGGAACTGGTTACCGACCTCATCCGTGATTCCTGGAATCTGGTGGTGGATAAGCTGCCGAAAAAAGACCAGAAGTGGATCCGTCCGGTCTGATTGTTCGTCTGAGACGAACAGATTAAGCGCTCGAATTGCACTTATCTTTTTCCGCGTCCCGCTGTAATCTGCTTTCCTTTCGCGCCCGCGAGCGGGCGAATTTCATCACCAGGAGTTGTTATGGATATCATTTCTGTCGCCCTGAAACGCCACTCTACCAAGGCGTTCGACGCAAGCAAAAAACTGACCGCGGAAGAAGCGGAAAAAATCAAAACCCTGCTGCAGTACAGCCCGTCCAGCACCAACTCCCAGCCGTGGCACTTCATTGTAGCCAGCACCGAGGAAGGAAAAGCGCGCGTGGCGAAATCCGCTGCGGGCACCTATGTATTCAACGAACGCAAAATGCTGGATGCTTCCCACGTGGTGGTGTTTTGCGCGAAAACCGCGATGGATGACGCCTGGCTGGAGCGCGTTGTGGATCAGGAAGAGGCCGATGGCCGTTTCAACACGCCGGAAGCCAAAGCCGCAAACCATAAGGGCCGCACCTACTTCGCCGACATGCACCGCGTGGATCTGAAAGATGACGACCAGTGGATGGCGAAGCAGGTTTACCTGAACGTCGGCAACTTCCTGCTCGGCGTGGGCGCGATGGGTCTGGACGCGGTACCAATTGAAGGTTTCGACGCCGCTATTCTCGACGAAGAGTTTGGCCTGAAAGAGAAAGGCTTTACCAGCCTTGTGGTAGTACCGGTTGGGCACCACAGCGTGGAAGATTTTAACGCCACGCTGCCGAAGTCTCGCCTGCCGCTGAGCACGATTGTCACTGAGTGCTGATCTTCTCTGGCACGCTGGGTTCCGGCGTGCCTGTTTTCAATACCGCATACTCCCGTTGTGTATAGATGCATCCGTTAGCAGGCAAATTATTTGTAACAGCATAGAAATACTTATATCGGAAATTTCGCATACAATTTTATAATTAATAATTACGTTCTTTTATGTGATATCAACCAGTTACAGCCTCTCAGCACTCCAATCAATAACCCTCAAAAATATATCCATTTATTTTTTGTCACATTCACGTTAATTATTCCCTCCTGGTGCCGCATTAATTAATGCGCATTTTGTATGAATTGTTACATGTCCATTTTTGGAATCGGGGTTTTGCATGTTTTTATATGCACCCATTTCGCATTAAAAGAAATGGAAACACTTTTTCAAGGAATTACAAGGATAGATATATGAAAAATAAAAGTGCAGTGAGCACTCAGCCTAATACAAAGGTATTACACGCTAAACTGGCGCCGACCTGTTTTGCGACCATGCTTGCACTGGGCATGATCATGCCAGCTCAGGCTGCCATCGTGGCAGGTAATACCGATAAACCGGCCATTCATACGGATGCAAGTGGCGCTACCATTGTTGATATCAACAAGGCGAGCGCAGGTGGGGTTTCCCATAACGTTTATTCCGAATTTAACGTCGACAGCAACGGCGTGATCCTGAATAACAGCGGCACGGCAACCAACACCCAATTAGCAGGCCAGATCAATGGCAACGCTAATATGGCCGGCGGCAGCGCTAAGGTGATCCTGAACGAAGTACGTTCATCCGATCCGAGCCAGCTGAACGGCATGGTCGAAGTGGCAGGCCAGTCCGCACAGGTGATTATCGCCAACCCATCAGGCATCACCTGTGACGGTTGCGGCTTTATCAATACCAACCACGCTACGCTGACCACCGGTACAGCCACCTATGATAACAAGGGTAATGTTAGCGGTCTGGATGTGAGCAAAGGCCAGGTGACCATCACCGGTAAAGGGATGGATACCCGCTCTACGCAGTACACCGACATTATTGCCCGTTCAGTGAAGGTCAATGCGAAAGTTCAGGCTAACGAACTGAATATCGTCACGGGTAACAACCACATCGATAAATATGGTCGCGTGCAGAAGAAGTATGACAGCAGCAATGCCCCTGACGTAGCGCTGGATGTGTCTGCGCTGGGCTCCATGTACGCGAATAAAATCTATATGGAAGGCACTGACGCCGGCGTTGGCGTGCATATCGATCGTGCTGACCTGACGGCATCCGACACGCTGTCAATCAACGTTGAGGGTGTGGTCGAAAACAACGGGGGACATATCAGCGGTAAAAATGCAGCTACCGTAATGGGAAGTGATGTCCTGAACCATAACGGTCAGATTACCTCTGAGGGTATGGTGTCCGTTACCGCAGACAACACCCTGGACAACACTAACGGCGTCATTAAAGCCGCGATGGTGAATGTTTCCGGCAAAAATACCGTTAACAGCCATGGTTCCATTCAGGGCAGCCAGAATACCTTTATTACCGCTGACTCGCTGGACAACCGCGACGGTGAAATTCTCAGCAATGGCGATTTGACGATCGGCCGCGCCTCCTGGAATTACAACGCGCAGGGCGTGAATAATACCCATGGCCGCATTGTTGCTAAAGATGCCCTCAACGTAGATGCTGCCAGCCTGAACAACTCCGCTGGCCGCGTAGAAACCAACGGTGCGATGAGCGTCAATGTCGACACGCTGACGAACGACAACGGTCTTATTTCCGCCGGGAACGGCTGGAACATGATCAACGCCTCCATGCTGAATAACGATAACGGTGTGATTCAGTCTCTGGGGTCTGACAGCCAGCTTCAGGTGAGCGGCAACAACATGCTCTCTAACCGCAATGGTTCAATCCACAGCGACGGCTCTGTTTCAATCAATGGCGCGCTGGATAATATGTCCGGCACCATCGCAGCCGAAAAAGACCTCTTTATGTACGGCACGTCTTACTATTCTGACCTTGCCAGTAAGATGGAAGCAGGCGGCAATATCGACATGACCGTGACCGGTACGTTCCAGAACGCCGGAACCCTCAAGGCGGGTCAGGATATGATGTTAACCATCGGTTCTAATGGCTGGAATAGCTATGGCGGCCCGGCGCAGAACAGCGGTTCCATCGCGGCTGGCGGTCGCCTGGCGCTGCAGATGAACAGCAGCCAGTTCGACAACAGCGGCGACATCACCGCTAATCAGCTGGATCTTCAGCTGGCAGACCTGTCCAACAGCGGCTCGATCGCCAGCAAGAATGACATCAACCTGAACACCACTAGCCTGGAAAACCGGGGTAACGGTACGCTCGTCGCAGACCATAACATCAACATTACCGCCTCTTATCTGATGACCGATGCAGGCAGCCAGATTGCTGCCGGTTCTGATGCCATGCTGTTTGTCATGAACAATCTGGACAACAGCGGTGACATCCGCGCGGCGCATGACATTAATCTCGACGTAATGGGCAGCTACGGCTGGTCTCAGAGTACCGCCTATAACTACGGCACGATGACTGCGGGTAATAAACTCAACGCACAGATGGACCGTGTCAACCTCATTAACGGCGGTACGCTGTCTGCTGATAACGGTATTACCCTGGTCAGCAACTACCTGACCAACAGCGGTAACATCACCAGTGCAAGTGATATTACGCTGAATACTGCCAGCGGTATTAACAACGAAGCCAGCGGTAATATTACCGGCGATCGCGTTTCCACCACAGGTTATGTTAATAACATGGGCGTAATTAACGAGACCGGTGCAGCAAATCAAGACAACGGTAATAACAATAACACTGCTGATGACAACAATACCAAACCAGATTCAGATACCACAGCGGATAATAGTGGAAATACCACTGTTAAGCCAAACGGGACACCTGAAGGTAATGGCGTTTGGGAAAACGGCGTTGTCTATTATCCGGGCGATCTGTATTACGGGTATGTCATTCAGGATATCGTTTATTACCCTGGCGGTTACTCCATTTATACCGCGTAATCATTTGATGTAAACCAAAGCCCCATTCCTGGAATGGGGCTATCTATTTTTTCGCTATATTCAGGATCCTTCGCGGTCCATAAAGTTATTTACATGACTAATTATCGATCTGGCCTCGTTCTGCTATCACTGCTCGCGTCACTTCCCGACACTGTACATGCTGAACCGGCCACCACTCAGCAGCAGGATCAGGCGAGGCACGAACAGCTTGCACCGCCTGGGAAGTCAGTCCTTTCATCAGAAGGCATGCTCGCAACTGATGCGCTTGCTCTGCCACATGAGACAGTGTGCTACGACATTCAGCATCTGAACATCGACAATACGCAGTCGCTTCCTCACTGGCTCACTTTTCGCGATATCATTCGTCAGGCTGAGAATAACTGTATCGGCGTGAAGGGAATTAAAGCCATACATACGGCCGTGCAGAATCGATTAATATCCCACGGATTTATTACTACCCGCGTATTAATACCGGAGCAAAATTTGCACAAGGGAACGTTAACCCTGCGAATTCTGCCTGGACGCGTCAGTGATGTCATTATTCAGGATGAAAGCGGCCTCCCCGTTCATCGCTGGAATAACGTCCCACAAGGGCCGGACGATCTCCTCGATTTACGCGGTCTGGAACAGGGGCTGGAAAACCTGCAGCGTATTCCCGGTTCGCAGGCCAGTATTCGTCTGGTGCCGGGGGAAAATCCTGGCGATACCCGCGTTGAGATCAAGCGCGACCAGCGTAAAGCCTGGCGACTGGGCAGCTGGTTTGATGATTCCGGTAGTAAATACACCGGACGGTATCAGGGGGGCCTGGCGCTGTATCTGGATAACCCCACCTCGCTCAACGATATGTTTTATGCCGCGTATGGCGGTGGTTTCAAGAATGAAAACGGCAAGCGTAACGATAATACCTCGGCGTTTTACTCCGTTCCCTGGGGATACTGGGCGCTGGAACTTTATGCCAGCCAGTACAGAACGACGCAGACTCTCCATAGCGGTGATTTTAACTACCGGTACAGTAGCGATGAAAAGTTAATGACCGCCGCGCTTAAGCGCGTGGTTTACCGCAGCGCGAGCCAGAAAACCACGCTGGGCTTTAAAGGGATCAAGCGGGATTCCCGCTACGATCTTAACGACGTGGAGGTGGAGGTTCAGCACCGGGACACCAGCAGCTGGCAGCTTAGCCTGGAACATTTAGCCTATCTTCCCTTCGGTCAGCTTACGGCAAGCCTCGGTTATCAACATGCCGCACCGTGGTTTGGTGAAGAACCCGATGCTGAAGAGATGGTGGGCAGTGCCGACGCGCAGGCGCGCATTATTACGCTGAGTGCAGACGGTACTTTCCCGTTCAAACTGGGCAAGTTCGCCCTCAGCTATGAACCGCATTTCAAGCAACAGACCACTCCGGACAGGCTGACCCAGCCCGATAAGTTCACCATCGGCAACCGCTGGACGGTGCGCGGCTTTGACGGAGAGTCCTCGTTGTATGCCGACAAAGGCTGGTATCTGCGTAATGATATCAATCTAAATCTGCCGGTATGGGGAATGCAGCCGTATATTGGCGCAGACTATGGCGAAGTCAGCGGCTCAGAAAATGATTACTGGAGCGGGGAGCACATTGCCGGTGCGGTCGCAGGCATACGTGGGGTAAAAGGCCACCTGGGTTATGACCTTTTTGCGGGTGTGCCACTGGCAAAACCGGATGAGATGCATACCAGTCCCGTCACGCTTGGATTTTCGGTGCAATGGCAGTACTGACACTGAAAGTCTAAGAATGGACGCAGGAGCGTTAGCCCCTGTCGGAGGGGGTAAATACAATCATGATTTACCCTCTTCAGGCTCTAATGAACACGCTGACATCCTCCTTGATTACGCTGGCAAATATATTGCTAAAAGCCCGCACGATACGCGTGCTGATACTGTCCACTTTCAGCCTTTACTGGCTGGTGCTACTACATATCCCCTGGCCTAACAACGGAGATTACGGCATGAACCTGCCGATGAACCTGCTGAGCTGGGGCATTATCTCACTGCTGGGTTTGATGGTTTGGCTATTACAGCGGGAAAAAACGGTGCGCTTCACCCCTACCGGTTTGCTGATGCTGGCTAGCGCGATGCTGTTTACCGTTCCGGCTTTCTGGTCACCGCACGAGGCCTTACCCATCGCTCTACCGAGGCTTGTCGGCATCTGGGGCGGAGCGTTGGTTTATATCACGCTTCTGCAGCAACCCATTCGCGAAAATGAAACCGTTGCCCTCTTTTACCTGTTGACCGCCGCAGCTGTTATTGAGTGCACCCTCTCTCTGGCCGGGTTTTACTGTCCGCAATATTTGCCTTTTCCCCTCAATTCGCTGGCGGAAATATATGACGGGTACGCGCCCGGCGTCTTTCAACAGCTCAACGTGACCGCCTCGTTTCTCGCGACCGGGCTTGCCGCCCTGCTCTATCTTCTTGCCGATACGCGGCGCGCGCTTTATCTGCCGCAAGCCGAGCGTGTGCGGTTCGTGGCTATCAGCGTCGCCATTATCGTGATAACGGCGACGCTGGTGCTCTTCCATTCCCGTATTGGCTGGATTGGCGGGTTAACGTCGATAGTCTGCGCATCGGTGCTGTTCGCACAGGCACGTTTTCGACACCGCACTACACGCTGGCGGCGCACGCTGATAATCCTGCAGCCGGTGCTCGGCGGTCTGCTCGGCACGGCGATACTTCAGCAGTCGGTTGTGGCATCGCTCCTGCATGAAGGCTCTAACCAACAGCGCTGGCTGACCCTGGCGTACACGCTGCGCATGATCGGCGTCCACCCCTGGCAGGGCTGGGGGCTGGGGATGTTCGAATCAGCATTTCAGCACTTTATGGCCGCATTACCCGGTGACAACCCGAGCCGCGAAATGATGCAACACCCGCACAATGAGACGCTGTATATCTGGGCGGAGGGCGGCGTGATGGCGCTGGCGGGCGGGCTGTGTCTCCTGTGGGGCTGGATAATTCTTTTCCTGAGGCGAAAAAGCCTGTGGCAATGGGCGGCACTGCTCACCACCTTGCCGATTCTGCTGCACACTCAGGTGGAGTTTCCACTCTATTATTCCGTGGCGCACTATTTTGCCATTCTGATTTTAATGGCCTCGGCAGACGGAGAACTCCGCACACTTCAGGTTCGCAGTTCGCGGTTACGTTGGCCGCTGGTGTTCATCGCACTGTATGGCTTAGTGCTTTCTGCACAGCTTTTTTTTGCCAGCATTGTGCTGGGAAATTTTGAGACGGGCAGACTTGCTTTCCCTGAGAGCATTACCGGTTTACACGTGCCGGGACTCATGCAGATGCGCTATCAGCGTGACCTTAGCCAACTCCATTTGTGGCATTTCAACCAGGCGGGCGATATTGATGAACTGGAAAGATATGCCACAGAAAATGGCGAGTGGATTAGATGGCATATGGAAGAAGATGCCTGGAACGATGAGGTTAATATCTTATTATTTTTAGATCGTAAGATTGAGGCAGATAAATTAAAAAAACAGGCGCATCGGTTAATGCCGTGGGACGATCGCTTTAAACCATAGAGGGTAAAAATATATTCAGCCGCGCTTGTCACCTTGTTTTTTATACGGAAAGAAAAGACTTAAACAGAATTTTCCGTAATCCATCCTGTGAAAAATTGCCAAGGAAAATCAAGATGCTATGCAGTTTGCATGTTAATAAATAAAAACCAAGGGGCTCCTGATCGTAGGCTGCAAATCGACACGCCGCTGGAGATTGAGATCAATGAGAAAAGGGTGTTGGAAGTACTGACTAAGCAATAAATAAACGATGCCCGTTGAGGAATATTATAACTGATGTTCAGATAAATGAGGAGAAGCGTGAGTGAAAGAGCGAGACCGGGCTTCCTGCCCGGCTCAACATTACTGGTACGTCAGGTTAAGTACCGCAGTAGCATTTGCAATGCCCGGTTTAACCTTATCTTTAGTCTGAATATAACGCGCGGTGATAGGGAAGCTTTCTTGTCCTCCCTGGGATTGCTTGAGCACAATTCTACTATTTAATTTTAATGGCTCGTTATTGTATAGAAGTTGAACTCCAACACCTTCGGCAATACCCTCTTGTCCACCATCCGTTGTGAGACTCAATACACTACTATCACTTGTTTCATTGGACTGTACGCCGTTTAAAGTAATGTTAACATTAGCTCCAGCATCACAATCAAGCCCAAGATTTACAGTCCTTGCTTCCTTTGAAACAGTGCCTGGAGCAATAAATTGTCCAGCCATAACATCACCTATTGGAAATGCAAGTGATTCTCCGGAGACAATAGAGCATGCAACTTGGTTAATAGCAGATGATGAAACAATGCTCCATGTTACATGAGAGTTTGCATCAGTATTTTCATTATCAGCAGCTTCATATTTAACTGCCTCTCCGGTCAGCAATACACCAGATGTTATATTTTCAGTTTTAATTAATTCAGCGTTGGCTTCAGAAAAACCAAATCCCCCGGGTTCAGAGGCAGTGAACACGAAACCGCCTGGGGATGGTGCTGCGTAAGCTCCGCCATGATTCCAACTATTTAATCTTATACGAATACCTACCCCTGGAACATTTGTTTTATAAACGTTATCAACTCCAGAAGCTTGTGCACCATTATAGAGCATTACCACATACACACTACAACCATTACTTAAAAAGTAATGTGGATCGCCCGTCAATGTTCCTTTCGCAGAAGTAATTACACTTCCAACGGGAGTATCACGTTGAACTGTAATCGTAGGGTTAAATTTTATGGTTTCATTCGGACTACTAGCTACGTATGCGCTACAACCATATGAATATGTTGACATCATGATTAAAAGTAACGCCAGAGATTTTAGATATATACTCATAACACACCAATTAAATTTACACATAGTGAGGTATTGCGTTAAGAATAGTTCAAAACAAAGGTTGCAATAACATTGGCACTACCTCCAGAAACAACATTGGAAACAGATATATAACGAGCCGAGAAATTTAAATCAATAGAATCTTGCTCCGGATGAATTAGATATCCATTGCTTTTTTTATTTGGCGGTATTAAAACATCTTTATCATCATAAATACCTAAAGCGATTCCTTTTGATGATTCTGTTTCTGAATCAACCGAAAAATAATCAGCATTAAGAGAATTTACCTCTCCAGAAAAAGTTATACTTACCTCACTCGCTGCAGGGCCACAATTTTTAAGATTGATGATAAAAGGAATTGCATTAGATCGCGTACCTGCAATCGTGAATTCTTTGACAGGTACAGCTCCCATGTAAACAAATTTATCTTGTGATTCGCTGGAAATTTCACAGGTGTTATCCTCAATTGTGCCTGATATACTCACTACACCATCATGTGCATTTGCATTGCAAAAACATACCCCACAAAACAAAAATGCAAATAGATAAAAAACCTTCAGGTTTAACATGATTAACACTCACTGATAAGTCAAATCAAAATACATAACAGCAGAGGCTTCTCCAGGAGTTACCACGGCTTTAGTAGACTTGTATCTCATTAAAAATGACAGCGTATTTGTTTCCCCATCCAGTTCATAGATTAAAGGTTTCACACTATCAAAAGGCAATATTTTAAAACTGTTATCCAGTAACTCTATTCCTAATCCCGTTGCTAACAGTTTGCCCTTCCCAGTATCGGTTATTGCCAATAGTGTAGGATTATCACTGTCCGTTTTACCTGAAAAACTCACCTGGACATTCTTTAATTTTGGATAGCAATTTTCTAAATCAATATTCATCGCTTTGAATGAAGAGGTGCTTCCTACCGTAGGAAAATCTTTCCCAGAAAATGCACCGATCATTATAGATTGATCCGGAGATCGAACAGTACAACCACTGGCAGTAATACTACCCGCAATCGATAGCGTCGAATCGGCTGTCAATGCAAGTGGAACAAAAAAAAGATTACCCAAAAGCGTCAGCGTCACGACGTTAAGATATTTCAAATATAGTTTCATCGTTTGCATCCTCTTTAATGACAAAGCTCGTTCATCTGAGTAATGGCGGAATTCTCTGCATAAGCAGGGAACTGATATTTCACCCGGCACGTTTGCTCGGCCCCTTCCCCCCACTGAACCTGCAACTCACCTTTCGGAGCCAACCCGGATAAATAGACCTGCCCGTCATCTCCGACAATACTGCCCGCGCCATCATCATTACGTGTCACTGTCGCCCCAAACGGAACCGGTTTGTTATTGTTCATTAGTGTTAATAACGCCCGGATACCGACATGCGCTTTAAATGTTGCCCTAACCAGCGCGCCGCGCGTAGGCACAACGTCTACCACAGCGTTATCAAGATCAACGCTGTCACCTAAAGTCGTGGTGTCCAGGCCTATCCGGTTTTTACGATAGGTATTCGCGAAAGGAACAACAGCGAAACCACGCCAGTCGGTTTTCACGCCAGTGGAGTTTTCAACTTTAACGTTATCCGCACCCGGCGCTTCAATCAGGACGTTCGTCTCACCCAACGGCTGACTCAGGGTAATGCCGTGTCGATGCGCCACGATGCCCCCGGCAACGCCATAGGTCACCTGCTGAGAATCGCCGTTATCGGTATAGTTGTAACCCACGTTGGCGTTCCCGTACCCGCCCTGATAAGCAAGGCTGGCATTACCGCTATTACCTGTACCCTGATTACCGTAGCCCTGCTGAACGCTGTAGCTCAGGTTATTGCCTTCCAGCAGGGTACCGCTGATCCCGGCATTCTGGGTGACGCTACCGTCGTTATCCTGGTTCAAGCTGTATGTCGCAAACGTATTATTTGGCGACGTGGCACCCTGTGGAGAAAGCCATTTACCGATCGGTAATGACAGGTTGAATGCAATCATTTTGTCGGCTACGGGTTGGCCGGACATCTGGCTGTAGTTATAACTCACACCGATATTAATATCCTTCCAGGTGGTGTTATAACCAAATTGCACCAGCGTATCCTTACCATCGCTATGCCAGTAACTCTGCTGGCTTCCGCTGAGATAAATGGAGCCAAAACCACCCAGTTGTTGAGAAATATTGACCTGCAACTTTCCGCGCTTGGTGTAATAGAGGTTGTAGTAGTCGAACCAGTGCGGCACATCGTTGTTATCATCATCATCCTCGTTCAGCGGATTGCTGTTATAGCCATCCATGTGCTTGTACGTAGTATCCGTAAAGGTGTAATAGCCTGACGTTGAATAGCGATAGCCTAATAACTGGAAGTTAGTTCCTATTTCGTTTAACGATTTTGCATAAAGCAAACGCAATGACTGACCGCTATGCTCGGTCTCATCAATAAGCGTACTTTGGGCGTGAGTGACATCCGCAGACAGCGCGCCCCAGTGGCCCATATTGACCCCCGTCCCGATCGCCATTGCCTTGTAATTGTCAGACAGCTGTGCGCCGCCATACAGCGTAAAACCATGCGGCAAGCCACAGCTTAATGTTCCTTGTGCGAAAGAGACTTGATCTTGCTGTTCGTTGCTGGTGCGGTACTTCGCGGCCGTGGCAGAATATTTCAGACGACCTTCGCGCTGTAGTAACGGGACGGCGGAATAAGGGACAGAATAGGAGGTAATAGCACCATCCTGCTCTTTTACTTCTACCGTCAAATCCCCGCTTGAGGATGTCGGAAAGAGATCGTCTATTGCAAAGGCGCCAGGCGCTACGTAAGTCTGATAAATAACGTATCCGTTTTGTTTGATCGTCACCTGAGCGTTGCTTTTTGCAATACCGCGCACCGTTGGGGCGAAGCCTTTCAGGCTGTCCGGCAACATATTGTCGTCTGAGGCCAGCTGAACACCACGGAAGCTAACGCTGTCAAACACGTCACCACTGGTATAACTGTCCCCCACCGTCAGTTCACTTTTCAGCGAGATGATCGTGCGTTCCAGAAAACCACTAATGTGTTGCCACTGGCTGGTTGTCTCTCCATTACTACTGGTGCTACGGTTAAATGTAGAATAGTCACGATAACGCCATGCTCCCAGGTTAACACCGCCGTTTAGCCCCAGAAAATTGCTGCTACCTTCGCCGCTGCTGTCTTTTCGTCTCGAGCCATTCAGGTTGTAGTTCAGAAGCAGGGCGTTGATCCCCTGATCCCATTTTTCCGGAGGAATGTAGCCCCGTGCGCTATTTTTAAGCGCAACCTGTGGCACACTGAGATCCAGGCGCTGCTTGCTAAAATCAAAACTGGCTTTAGCCCCCTCAATCAAAGTCGCGATGTCGATACACTGCCCGTCTACAGACTGTTTTCGGTCTTGCGGAATACTTAGATCGATACCCAGACCATCCAATACTTTTCCGGATAAACAGGCGGTTAAACCTGTATCATCGGAGGATGACGGGGCGCTGGAATTCTGCGTTTGCCGGGCCTGAAACTCGACATCATGACTGGTGATAAAATCATTATTGAGATAAATGTCTACGCGATATACCCCAGGGGCCTGGCTGCCGTCGTTTTCAAAGCGGGATAGATCGGCAACCTGATTTTTGCCATCCGCTAAAAAAGCCGGATTAAAATAGTTCTCTGCATGCAAAACACTGGAAAATAAACCCGTTCCAATAACTAACGCTAATGGAGATAACCGCCAGCGGACTGCATTAATCATTCGAGCTTGTTTTCGAAGTTTCATAACAACTTATGACCTGTCTGCATTACGCATTGCATGTTAGTGCTGGGGTTACTGCGCCATAGTCATTCATGGTCTGGAAAGAAATACTGCCCTGGGCATTATCCGGCGCCGTTACCTGAAGGTTACCCATTGGGGGAACCATGTTGTTCGGCAATGCTTTCCCTCCAACGCTGAATTTCACCAGCGAAACAAAATAGGGAGAAGGGTTTGTAATGGTGATGCTTTTTCCACTACGCTGGCAACGCAGCGTTGCAGGTGCATCCATTGATTTCATTTTTAAATGCGCAGGGCGAACAAATAATTTGATCACACTTTGCGTAGCGATCTGTAAGGTATTACCCTGGAGTTGTTTTTTATCGAGTGAAGGTATTGCTTTGTTATTGAAGTAAAATACTGACTCGCGATCTTCCGGAAGTTTTGGGCCTACGTACATGATGCGCAGAACGTTCGCTTTTTCAGGCTTCATCACAAACAATGGCGGCGTCACGGTAAACTGTGTGGATTTATTACCCTGAAGATCGGACACCCAAGATTGCACCAAAAACGTCTCTTTCTTATTGGTGTTAACAACATTGATGCTGGTTTGTTTTTCACCCAGCGGATAAATGATTCGGGTGGCCCCCAGCGCGATCCCTTCTGCATAAACTAAATGACTATTTCCCAGGCAGATCATTAATAAGAGCAACGTTGAAATAAAGGTTTTCATTTTAAAAATCCAAAAAAATAAAAAGCATCCTGGTGAGTACTTATCCATTTTTACTTACTGATAAATCACCGAGAAAGTGACGGTCGCACTGGCATCCCCCGCCGTAACGGGCATCGATACAGAGCGATATCGGGCGGTAAACAGTAATGTGTTCTCTCCGGCAATCAGCGGCATTTTTGCGAGAGGTTGGCTATCAGGGATCACCTGGTTGCCTCTCATATCAAAAATACCAATTCCGACGCCCTTTGCAGCACCAGAGCCAAAACCTGCCTGAAAGACCTGTGGATCCTTAAGATCAGCCAGTCCGTTGAAGGTGACGCTTGCCGACTCGCTGGTTGAAGTGGCACAATTTTCAAGCTTAATCCAGAAGGTGACCGGTTCAGCCCAACTTCCTGGCCCTAAGAATGAACCGGTGCGGACTTGACCCATCATGACACTCTGGTCAAAACTCTGCGTATCAATTGAACATGAGCTATTAACCACAGCACCATAGAAATGCACTTTTCCCACGGTTGATATATCGCTACTAATACCTGGCTGAATCAATAGCAGTTGAACGAAAATTATCAGTGCTATCAGACGAAACATGTTTATCTCAATAAAAAAATAATGATGAAGCGCCCGAAATATCCCCCCGGCATTCCAGAGGGGATAAATAAAGCAATCAGGAATAGATGATCTGGAATGTTGCAACAGCTTCAACAGCACCCGCAGTTGGTTTATCGCCAGTTGTCAGATAATCAACACTCATAGGAATGGTGTTGTCGCCTTTTGACAGCGGAATGGTGTCAGATGCGGTACCAGAGTTAACGTCCATCTGCTTACCATCTGGCCCGAACAGGCGCAAAGCCACGCCAGTTGCTGCACCGGAACCTGCGGTGTTAGCCAGCGCACCTGCGGAAGCAGCGTCAGACTGGCCGCTGAAGGTGATAGCCGCATTGGTATAGGTGCTGACATCGCAGTTAGTCAGGGTCACGTAGAACGGCTTAGACTGGCCAGAAACGGCATCTTTAGCGCCGAGGCTTTTCAACGTAATTTGATCAATATGGACAACCTGGTCTTCAGATTCCAGGGCAACAGCGCACGGTGCGTCTACCACAGAACCCATAAACTTAATATTACCACCGTTAACGGTCGTAGTACTTGCCGCCTGTGCACAGGTAGCGCTTGCCATAATAGATGCCATAACTACAGCTAACATATGCTTCTTCATTTAAAACTCCAGATACCTATAATAAAAAAGAAAAATCCTGTTCTCACAAATAAAACATTATTTTTCAGCGAAAAAAAAACACTCAGCATGTTGTAACAATATTTTATTTACAAGGGTATTTTTACAATATTAACTTTTTAGTCAAAGTGAAACATGATCCTTTCTTGGATCCTAAATAGGATATTGTTTAGAAGGACAATACCCTTAGCGGCACTTAGAATTACAGCATCAGCATGGAGAACTGACTTTTCCATTAAGGAGACATATATTATCTCTCGGAGTTTTACCGTGAAAATTATTACTATTTTACTGCTTGGCTGCACTGTCGCCGCCACCTGCCAGATGGCTCACGCAACGGTCAATATTGGCGGAACACGCCTCGTCTATGCAGGTGCAAAAAAAGAAGTGTCACTCAGCGTTCGTAATCCAGACAGTAGTCCTTATCTTATTCAGACGGTTATCGATAATCTTGATAGTAGTCAGCAAAAACCGCCCTTCATCATCACCCCTCCGCTTTATCGCCTTGATGGAGGGAAAGAAAACCTAATGCGCGTTATCCAGTCAGGCAATCTTCCACAAGATAAAGAGTCCATGTTCTGGCTACGTGTTAAGGCGATCCCTTCAGCGCCACGTGAAAAAAATACGCTACAAATTGCGGTATCAACCAGCATTAAACTGATTTATCGCCCGGACTCGCTGAAAAACCTGGACGTAGAGAAAGAAAGCGACAAACTCAGCTGGCATATTTCCGGCAACCAACTGAATATCAACAATCCGACGCCCTGCTACATTAATTTCAATGAAATAAGTGTTGCCGGAAAAAAACTTACGAATGTCTCCTATGCATCACCGGGCAAAACAACATCGTTTACGCTCCCTGCGGGAGTTAATTCCGGAAATATTCAATTCAGCGTCATTAGCGACTTCGGCGCTGTGGGCAAGATGCACTCAAAATCTGCTTAAATGGCCATTACTATGTTCAATGTAAAAAAATTCTTTTTATCATCAACAGCCTGTATTTTTCTTACTGTCGGCTCGGCTCACTCCGCGTTTGCCGCAGACCCAGTACAAATTACCGTAACGGGCAATATTGTCGCCTCACCTTGCGTAATCGATACGGGAAGTGAGTCGTTAAATATTTCTCTAGGCGACCAGTTGCAAAGCGCCGATCTGAACGCAGCAGGAAGCAGTTCTGCATGGGTACCAATTAACGTCGTTTTCAAAAGCTGTCCGGCGGGTACGTCAACGATAACCGCAACATTCCATGGCACAGCCGATGCTGGCGATCCTAACACGCTGTACAGCAACACGGCGGTAGATGCGGGAGAAGACAAAGCGGCTAAAAATATCGCTGTTCAGCTTGAAGGTTTGGCTAATGAAGCTTACGGCAATGGCAAAACGGCGACTATTGATATTGCCTCCGCAGGCACGACACCCACCTTTAAGATGCATACTCGCGCTTTCAGTAAAGACGGTGGCGCGACACCGGGAAAAATCAGCTCCGTTATCACGATGTCATTCACGTATAACTAACAAACGGGTTTTTCTCTCGGATGCGGCTCAAGGATGGTCGTTTCCGGTCTTTTTTTCATTGTAGGGTGCTGAAAGGGATATCATGATTTTCTCTCGCTTTGCGTCTTTGCTGGCTGCATTCAACGCGGTTTCCTCATCGCCTGTACGTTAAACATCCTTCATCCTCTCAGCCTCTATAAGATAACATGTTATATATTGCGTGTGCCCATGGTGTCATTTATAACCTTGTTCTCACTTCCACTACTTTTATCAACCTCTGAAATACTCGTAGTGATATTTCTCAGGGTATGTTGTACGCTATGAAACCTGAAAATTATATTATAAAACTTATACATGAACTCTCTGAACCGGAGCGCGTCAGGGTAGGACACCAACGGCAAATCATTTCATTGGATCAGCATGAAAAACCAATGACATTCATACTCCATTCCGGCATCGTCGCCGTCTACCGCACGAGAGACCGGCTTCTGCTGAAGTTTATCGAAGCCCCGATGATCGTTGGTATGAATAATCTTATTGATACCAATGCGGGATTTTATATGCAGGCCTGCGGTGAAATTAGATATGAAATCAAACCGCTAAAATCTACATTTGCAATTATTAACAATCGCAATCTTTGGCAGGAGGCCGCCTATTCGTATATGTACGCCATTAAACGATTACTGGAAGCTCATGAAACTTCGGTTGGGTTGTCTACTTATGAGTTAATTCGCCTTAATCTTGTGTCACTGATGACAGAGAAGGAAGACCTTCGTCTGTCTGTTAATGCCTGTGACTACATACAGGAAAAGACTCATCTTTCGCGCAGTCGAATTATGAAGATCCTGAGCGATTTGAAAACAGGCAACTATATTAAAATTGAACGTGGGCTCTTAATGGCAATAAACAGGCTTCCGGATAACTACTGACCCGGTAAACCAGGTTTATTTGTTCTGCTCCGCCAACCATGCCATTGCCCTTTCTCCCGCCTCATCCACCGGTAAATACACCAGCAGCCGCGATCCGTTTCGCGGCGCGGAGTACCAGTACATCTGCTGCAGCGTAAAATCCCCCAGCTCGGGATGGGTAAACAGCTTGAGCTGGTTCTCCACGCCGCGCACGTCGTTGCGCTGGTGCCACAGGGTTTTAAACTCTTCCGACACCGCAAAGAAGCGCGCCAGTTTGGCCTCCCACAGCGGATCGCCCCGGTGCTCGGCCATCGCCGCCCGGAAATAGGAGACAAATATGGGCAGCACATCGTCACGTCTGCCGAGACGCGCGCGCCACGCCGGATGGGTGAGGAACAGGTAAATACAGTTACGGTCTTCCGGCGGAATTTCATTGAAATCGACGCCCATAAGGTGCCCGAAGCTGTCGTTCCACGCCACGATGTCGAAATTCGGTTTCTGAATGCTGGCGGGTTTAGGCATCAGCGTATCCAGCAGGCGGCGCGTGCCCTCGCTGATACCCTCGCAGCAGACCGCCTGCGGGGCTTCACCCGGCGGCAGCCCGGCTAACACGAACAGGTGTCGGGCCTCGGTCGGAGTGCATTGCAGCGCTTTTGCCACAGCCGCCATCACCGCGCTGGACGGATTGACGTCCCTGCCCTGCTCAAGCCAGGTATACCAGGTCACGCCCACGTCCGCGAGCATCGCTACCTCTTCCCGGCGCAGACCCGGCGTGCGGCGACGACCGCTGCGCGGCAGGCCGAGACGCTGCGGATCGAGGCTTTCGCGTCGCGCGCGTAAAAATGCCCCCAGCTGTTTTCGGGTGTCATCCTGAAGTGAGACGACGGGTTCAGACATCAAGGCCATAAATCCCCCTGCATGGTAGTGCCAGTACCAGTATAAGCAAGAACTGGTACCCGTTTATCAGATGGTTGATGCTACGACCATCTGTTGAATGACGCAATGGAGTTACCATGAATACGTCAGTTGTTTCACCGGGCCGCGCTGGCCTGATATTGCTGCTAACCGGCCAGATGCTGCCGATGATTGATACCTCAATCACCAACGTCGCGCTGGACGCCATCACCCATTCGCTGAACGCCACCGCCACCGAGCTGGAGCTGATTGTCGCCCTCTACGGCGTGGCCTTCGCCGTCTGCCTCGCGCTCGGCAGCAAGCTGGGGGACAACTTTGGCCGTCGGCATCTGTTCATGTGGGGCGTCGCGAGCTTTGGCCTGGCCTCGCTGCTGTGCGGGATGGCGGGGAACATTGAACAGCTGCTGACCGCGCGCATCGTCCAGGGGGCGGGAGCCGCGCTGATCGTGCCGCAAATTCTTGCCACGCTGCACGTGACGCTGAAAGGTACGGCGCACGCTAAGGCCATCAGCCTGTTTGGCGGCATCGGTGGGATTGCGTTTATCGTCGGCCAGATGGGCGGCGGCTGGCTGGTGTCGGCGGATATCGCCGGGCTGGGCTGGCGTAACGCCTTCTTTATCAACGTGCCGATCTGTCTGGTGGTGCTGGCGCTGAGTCGCCATTTCGTACCCGAAACCCGTCGCGAGACGCCGTCACGCATCGACTGGACCGGAACCGTGCTGCTGGCGATCATTCTTTGCTGCCTGCTGTTCCCGATGGCGCTCGGCCCCCAGTGGCACTGGTCGTGGCCGCTGAAGGTTATGCTTCTCGCCATTATTCCGCTGGGTTGGCTGACGGCGCTGAATGCGCGCAAAAAGGAGCGTGAGAATGCCCATCCGCTGATCCCGCCGCGCCTGCTGCAGCTTCGCAGCGTTCGCTTTGGCATTCTGATTGCGATGCTCTTTTTCAGCGTCTGGTCCGGGTTTATGTTCTGTATGGCGCTGACCATGCAAACCGGTCTGGGGATGGCACCGTGGCAGTCCGGAAACAGTTTTATCGCGCTGGGCGTAACTTACTTTATTTCGGCGTGGTTCGCGCCGCGTCTGATTGCTCGCTACAGCACCAGTACCATTCTGCTGACGGGTCTGGCGATCCAGATTGCCGGCCTGCTGGCGCTGATCGCCACGTTCCGCGTCTGGGGAATGGAGAATACCGCCCTGACGCTGGCACCCGCGACCGGGCTGGTCGGCTACGGGCAGGCGCTGATCGTGAACAGCTTCTACCGCATCGGGATGCGCGATATTCAGCCTGACGACGCGGGGGCTGCGAGCGCCATTCTCAGCACGCTGCAGCAGGCCGCGCTGGGGCTTGGCCCGGCCATTTTTGGCGCGATTTTGCTGCACGCGCTGCAAAACCATCACGGGGATTACACCCATGCGGTTAACGTCTTCCTGATGGTGGAAACGGCGATGATGGTGGTGCTTGCCCTGGCGACGCTGCGCATCCGCCATAGCCTGTGCCTGCCGGTGGTGAAGGTCTGCCAGGCCACCAAATAAGCCTGGGAATTTGCATAATAGATCCGCAGCCGCCATTATGGGGCTGCATCAATACAGGAGACGTTATGCAGGAATTAATTGCTCAGGTTGAAGAGTTAGGCATTGAAATTAATCACACCACCTCTTTAGTGATTATCTTTGGTATTATTTTTCTTACCGCCATCATCGTTCATTTTATTCTGCACAAAGTGGTGCTTCGCGCGTTCGAAAAACGCGCGCAGGCCAGCAGCCATTTATGGCTGCAGATCATTACCCAGAATAAATTATTTCACCGTCTGGCCTTTACCCTTCAGGGGATAATCGTCAATGTCCAGGCGGTACTGTGGCTGCAAAAAGGCAGCGAAGCGGCGGAAATTCTCACTACCTGCGCAAAGCTGTGGGTCATGGTGTATGCCCTGCTCTCCTTCTTCTCGCTGCTGGACGTGATTTTTAATCTGTCGCAGAAAATGGCCACCGCATCACAGCTCCCGCTGAAGGGGATCTTCCAGGGCATCAAGCTGGTGAGCGCCATCCTGGTGGGGATATTGATTATCTCCCTGCTGATCGGCCAGTCCCCGGCGATTCTGATCAGCGGTCTGGGCGCCATGGCCGCCGTGCTGATGCTGGTGTTTAAAGACCCGATACTCGGACTTGTGGCAGGGATTCAGCTTTCTGCCAACGACATGCTCAAGCTCGGCGACTGGCTGGAGATGCCCAAATACGGTGCCAACGGCACGGTAACGGACATCGGTCTGACCACCGTTAAAGTACGCAACTTCGATAATACGATTACAACCATTCCGACGTGGGCGCTGGTCTCCGACGCCTTTATCAACTGGAGCGGCATGTCCGCCTCCGGCGGGCGACGCATTAAGCGCAGCCTGAATATTGATACCACCAGCATTCATTTTCTCGACGAGCAGGAGCAGCAGAAACTTATTCAGGCGAAGCTGCTGAAGCCCTATCTGGCCGCGCGACATGAGGAAATTAGCCTGTGGAATCAGAAGAACGGTGAAGGGGAGTCAGTATTAAATCTGCGTAAGATGACCAATATTGGGACCTTCCGCGCCTACCTGAATGAATATCTGCGCAACCATCCGCGTATTCGCAAAGATATGACGCTGATGGTGCGCCAGCTAGCGCCTGATGCGAATGGTTTGCCGATTGAAATATATGCCTTCACCAACACGGTGGTCTGGGCAGAATATGAGGAGATTCAGGCCGACATCTTCGACCATATATTCGCGGTGGTGGATGAATTTGGGCTGCGTATTCACCAGTCCCCGACCGGGAACGATATTCGATCCCTGGCGGGCGTTATCGCCAGATAATCCGTTTGTAGGCCCGGTAAGCGAAGCGCCACCGGGCGTGAAAGCTGGTGCAGTCTGGTGCCCTCACCCCGGCCCTCTCCCACAGGGAGAGGGAGAAAAGCGGATCACTTTTTGCGGGAAAGCTTAAACGCCACAAACAGGAAGATAACCCACACCGGCAGCAGCATCGCCGAAAGACGCATCTCATCCATAGTGCACATCAGCACCAGAATCAGCCCGAGGAAAGCGATACAGATGTAGTTCCCCGCCGGGTAAAGCAGCGCTTTGAACTGCGTCTCGCGTCCCTTGCGGCGCATCGCGGCGCGAAAGCGCAGGTGCGCAAGGCAGATCATGATCCAGTTCAGCAGCAGCGTGGCAACAACCAGCGCCATCAGCAGGCCAAAGGCTTCTTTCGGCAGCAGATAGTTAATCAGCACCACCAGCGACGTAATGGCGCCGGAAAGTAACAAGGAATTCACCGGCACACCGCGACGGCTGACGCGGGTGAGGAACTTCGGCGCGTTGCCCTGCACGGAGAGGCCGAACAGCATGCGGCTGTTGGAGTAAACGCCGCTGTTATAGACCGACAGAGATGCAACCAGAATGACGAAGTTCAGCGCCGAGGCCACCACGTTGCTGTTCAGATCGTGGAAAATCATCACGAACGGGCTGCTGTCGGACTTCACTTCCACCCACGGATAGAGCGCCAGCAGCACCACCAGCGAGCCGATGTAGAACAGCAGAATCCGGTACACCACCTGGTTGACCGCTTTGGGAATGCTTTTATGCGGGTCGCGCGCTTCCGCGGCGGTAATGCCGATCAGCTCTAGTCCACCGAAGGAGAACATGATCACTGCCAGGGAGAGGATCAGCCCTTTCCAGCCGGTCGCCAGGAAGCCGCCGTGCTGCCACAGGTTGTCGATCGTGGCGCGCTCGCCGCCGTGGCCGGAGAACAGCAGCCACAGGCCAAAGCCGATCATCCCGATAATCGCCAGCACCTTGATCAGCGCAAACCAGAACTCGGTTTCGCCATACAGGCGCACGTTGACGAGGTTAACGGCGTTAATAATGATGAAGAAGGCCGCCGCCCAGATCCACGTCGGAACATCCGGCAGCCAGTACTGCATGTAAATGCCCGCGGCGGTCAGCTCCGCCATCCCCACCAGCACGAACATTACCCAGTAGTTCCAGCCGGACAGGAAGCCTGCAAACGGACCCCAGTATTTATAAGCAAAGTGCGCGAAGGAGCCTGACACCGGCTCTTCAACGACCATTTCACCAAGCTGGCGCATGATCAGGAAGGCGATAATCCCGGCGATACCGTAACCCAGCAGCACCGCCGGGCCAGCCATCTGAATAGCGGGGCCGATGCCGAGAAACAGCCCGGTACCGATCGCGCCGCCAAGGGCAATTAACTGAATATGTCGATTTTGCAAACCACGTTGCAGCGTCGGATTCTGATCCGACGAGGCTTCAGCGCTACCATGGCCTGAAGCGGATGACGCGTCTTTCACGTCCTACCCCTGTCTCTTTTTTAGAAGGGGCACGTTTTAACACTTCATGCTGGAGGTAGCAAGGGATTGGGGCATCCCTGCCCCGGATAACGAGATGGAACGCTTAAAACGCGTAGCCAACCGAAACCTTAAAGGTGCGCGGTTCGCCCTGCGTAATATAGGTACCGGAATCATCCACGCTGGCCCAGTAGTTTTCATTGGTCACGTTGTCGATGCCCGCACGAACCGTCATCTGGTTTTCATTGTGGTTCACCGCGAAGCGATAACGCATCCCCAGATCCAGCGTGGTGTAGCTGTCCAGCTTTTTGGTGTTTGCCAGGTCAGCGTACTGCGCGCCGGAGTGGTTCACGCGGGCGGTGGCGGTCAGGCCGTCAATCGGCTTGATGTCGTACTCAGCGCCCAGCACGGCGTAAAAGTTCGGGATCCCGATCGCATCGTTGCCCTGATTCACGCCATTTTTGGTTTTGGTCAGTTCGGCCTGCAGCCAGGTGGCGCTGGCGTTCAGACGCATCCCCAGCATTGGCTCGCCGAAGACGTTCAGCTCCACGCCACGGTTACGCTGCTCGGCGTCCAGGCCGTAGTGGCCGCTGTCGTCGAGGATCGCCGACGGCATTTTGATTTCGAACAGCGCAAGCGATCCGCCCACGCGGCCGAAGTCCGCCTTCACGCCCACTTCGTTCTGCTTAGAGTGAACGATACCGGTGCTCTGGCCGTAGTTGGTGGCGGTGTTAGGTGCGGTTTTGCCCGGCTGCAGCGCTTCGGTGTGGTTTGCATAAAGGGAAATCGCCTCCCACGGCTTGTAGACCACGCCGTAGGTGGGCATCCAGCGGCTGCCGTCGAAGCCGTCCGCCGCGTTTTCCGCACCGGTGACTTTGTTATACCCGCGAATGACGACTTTCTGATGGCGGGCACCTGCGGTGAACAGCAGCTTGTCGTCCAGCACGCCCAGCGTATCGCTCAGCAGCCAGCCCTGGGTACGGGTGCGCCCGCTGGTCAGCGGATCGCTGTACTTTCCGCCGGAACCGTTGAAGTTGGTGCTATCCGGCATGTCGACGCCGGTGTTGTGGTAGATGTTGGTGGTCGGGTTATCTTTCGTCGCCGACATTTTCCACGCGATTTTTTCATTTTTGGTCATCGCCGAATAGCCAACGTTGACCTTGTGCGAGACGAAGCCGGTATTGAAATTACCGCGAACGCCCGCCATGCCGCTGACGGAATCGCTTATGCGGTTGGTATCAAGACGGCTGACCGTTGCCTTGCCGCTTTTATCCACCAGCTTCGGCGCGCTGTAGATGCCTTCCTCGTGCGCGTGCTGCGCGCCAAGACCGGTATAGGCGGTCCAGCCGTCGGTGATGTCGTACTCGCTGCGCCACATCCCGAATTCGTTTTCGATGTTGCTGTAGGCCCACTTCTGCGAGAAGTTGCGATCGTTTTTCGGCGGCTCCGGAACGAAATCCACCGCGGAAATATTGACGCTGGTCGGGCTGCCGTGGAAGGTTTTCTTCTGATAGCCCAGATCCAGCGAGGTGCGGAAGCGGTCGCCGGTGTAATCCAGGCCGGTAGAGAGTAGCGTGGTGCGGCGGCGGTCATTCGGTATGCCGGTTTCCCCTTCGCGATGAACCAGGTTCACCCGCGCGCCGAACTGGTCGCTGTCACCGTAGCGACGGCCCGCATCCAGCGTGGTGCCAATCTGGGAATCCGAGGTGTAGTCCACGCCGACTTTCGCCTGCGGGAGTTCGCCCGCGTGTTTTGGCTCAAGGTTAATCATCCCGCCCACGCCGGAGCTTGCCGCGCCGTTCATCAGCGAGTTGGCCCCTTTAAAGATCTCGATGCGGTCGACCATCTGGGTATCCACCACCTGGCGCGGCAGCACGCCGGACAGGCCGCCAAAGGTCATGTCGTCGCCGTCGAACTTCAGGCCACGGATGCGGTAGGTCTCCGCGCTGTTGCCGTACCCCTGAACGAACTGCACGCCCGCGTCGTTCGCGACGACATCGGCAATGGTTTTCGCCTGCTGATCTTCCACCAGCTTCGAGGTGTAGCTGATGATGTTGAACGGCACGTCCATGGCGTTTTGCTGGCCCAGCATACCCATGCGCCCGCCGTTCGCCACCTGTCCGTCAAGGAAGGCCGGTACCAATTGGTCGCCGCCGGGTTTGAAATCGCTGGCTGGTGCAGCCTGGACAACGAGGGTGTCCTCTTTTTGATTGTCCGCCGCAAAGGCGGAATGTGTCGCCGCGCCAACGGCGAGCGCCAGCAGCGTCTTGTGTATTTTGGTGTTGTTCATCGTTAACTCATTTTAAAGTGCGCGCAAAAATGACCCGTTGTCGGGCCTTAGAATGTATTGAATGCAATGCAAATGAGAACTATACGCATTATCCATGCGTTAGCAAGCGTAACCGCGTTCATAAGGAGATTTGGCGAGAAAAGAGGGGGAACAGCCACCCCGTTTCGGGGATGGCTGCAATAACATTATTTTTTCTTGTAGATATTGGCCGTACCGTGAATTTTATTGTTGGTGTTCCCTGAAGTGAGCACCAGGACATCCGCACCTTGCTTATCGGCTTTCTCAATCAGTTCTTTTTTCGCATCATCCACCGATACTTCATTCGAGGTGTTTACCGTACCGATTTTTTTATATTGAGATGCAACTTTCTTGAACTCGCTTTTAGTGAGTAGCTGGGCAGCAAAAGCATTGGTCGTAAACAGTAACGCAGTTCCCAACAAAATAGCAGTCGTCTTTTTCATAACCTTTTTCCTTGAGATTAATCAGCAACTACGAAAAACCTCACGCATTGTGGTGAGGTTTTATGAGCATGGTAGAGAATCTCAGGAATTGCCATGCGTTCGGGAAAAATCTTTTATAACAACCCGTTGCATGAAATTACTAACGAATATTAAGAATATTCGAATACCCGCGCGGTGCCAGCAATATCAACGCGTACCGCCGTGCCCGGGTTCCATCCTGGCTGGCTTACGGTCTTCAGAATTACGGGCTGCTGCTGCCCGGCTAATCCCAGGGTGAGCGTCGACAGCTGGCCGGTGAAGTCCACGTCGAGAATCGAGATCGGGCTTTCATGCGCTGCACATGCCGTCACGCGTAATTGTTCAGGACGCATCATTACTCTGCCCTGTCCTGTCGCCTGCGCGTTGTCCGTCGGCACTTCACCCAGCGCGCACACGGCATACCCGGCAGCGAGCTGAGCAGGCAGGATCACGGCATCGCCAAGAAACAGCGCCGTCTCTTCGTCAACCGGACGGGTGTAGACGTCATAAGGCGTACCGACCTGCGTGAAGCGTCCGGAGCGCATGACGGCAACCTGCGTGGCAAAGGACAACGCTTCGTTCTGATCGTGGGTGACCAGAATCGAGGCCACGCCCGCTTCGGCCAGCAGATCGGCCGTTGCCTTACGTGTCATGGCGCGAAGGCCGGTATCCAGCGCCGAGAATGGTTCATCCAGCAGCATCAGTGAAGGACGCTGTGCCAGCGCACGGGCAAGCGCCACGCGCTGCTGCTGTCCGCCGGAAATCTCGTGGGGCCAGTGCGTTGCGAGCTGCCTGTCCAGAGAAACCATCTCCATCAGCGACTCAACGCGCTGGCGCTTCTCGTGGCGAGTGCCGTCCAGCCCCCAGGCGATGTTGTCTGCCACATTGAGGTGCGGGAACAGCGCCCCCTCCTGAGGCACAAAACCGATCCGGCGCAGGTGGGCGGGAACAAAACTGTTTTCATCGAACAGCGTTCTCCCCTGCATGACAATGCGCCCGGTGTCAGGCGTTTCGAACCCGGCCAGAATACGCAGCAGCGTGGTTTTCCCCGACCCGGACGGCCCGACAATCGCCGTCCTGCTCCCCGGCGCCACGCTCAGGTTTAAGCTGTCGAGCACCTGCACATCAGAAAACGATTTAGAAATGGCGGTTAATTCAAGCATGTCATAGCCCTGCAATTTTTTTCGACTGCATATAGAGAATGGCGGTCAGCGGGAGTGAAATCAGGATCATCAGCATCGCGTAAGGCGCGGCGGCAACATAGTCAATTTCACTGGTCAGCGCCCAGAATCCGGTGGAGAGCGTGCGCGTGCCCAGCGGAGAGAGCAGCAGCGTGGCGGTCAACTCGTTGCTGACGCCGAGGAAAACCAGCGCGGCCCCCGCCGCCGCACCCGGCGCGGCCAGCCGCATCGTGACGCTCCAGAGCGCCTTCGCGGGCGTGCTGCCCAGGCTGCGCGCCACGTTCTCCAGTTCGACCGGCGCCTGCGCAATCCCCGCCCGCAGGTTGATGAGCGCACGGGGCATAAACATCAGCAGGTAGGCCAGGAACAGGGTAATTTCCGTTTGGTAAATGGGACGAGCGTAATGAATGGTGACGGTGACCAGCGCCAGCGCCGTGACGATGCCCGGCAGCGAGCTGGTGATATAGATGCACCCTTCCAGCATCCGGAAGATGCGGTGCGGATAGCGGATACCGAGCCACGCGATGGGGATCACGCACGCCGTCGTCAGAAGCGCGCCGCCCACGCCGAGCATCAGCGTCTGGCGCAGGGAGTGCCAGAGATCGGCACTCATCCAGTTTTGCACGCCGCCGAGCCAAATCCAGCGACACAGGACAATTAACGGCACGCCCAGCGCCAGCACGATCAGCACGATGAAAAACAGCTGGCCCAGCGCGGCGGCAGCAGGCTTCAGCGGCCAGCGTTTCTGCTCGCGCGCGGCCCCGGCGCCAATGCGCGCGTAGCGTGCTTTTCCGCGCGTCACGCCCTCCAGCATTAATATAGCCAGACAGCATAAGGCCAGCACGCCCGCCAGCATGTTCGCCGCCGGGCCGCTGAAGGTAGACTGGAACTGGTCATAAATTGCCGTGGTGAAGGTATCAAAGCGGATCATCACGTACAGGCCATATTCCGCCAGCAGGTGCAGCGCCACCAGCAGCGCGCCGCCGCAGATAGCGAGCTTAAGCTGGGGAAGCACCACGCGGAAAAAGACCCGCCACGGCGGCGTACCCAGCGAAGCGGCGACATCTTCCAGCGTCGGGTCAAGGCGACGCAGCACCGCCGCAACCGGCATATAGATAAACGGATAGTAGGCAAGAACCGAGAGGAACACGCCCGCGGAGAGCCCGTGCATGGACGGGACAGCGCTCACCCAGGCGTAGCTTTGCACAAACGCGGGGATCGCCAGCGGGGCGACCGCCAGTGCGGACCAGATCCCTCGCCCGGCAAGCTGCGTGCGCTCCGTGAGCCAGGCGATTGCCACGCCCGTCATGATACACAGCGGAACCGCTAAAGCCGTCAGCCACAGCGTGTTGCTGAGCAACTCAGCAACACGCGGGCGAAACACCAGCGCCTTAATGGTTTCCCAGCCGGTCTCAATGCCAATGGCAATGATAAAACCCAAAGGCAGAAGCGCCATCAATGAAAACAATACAGCTAACGCAACCATCGGCAGTGCAGGACGCCTGCGGGCAGGCTCCTGCACTCTGTTTTTTCCGATGTCGAGACTCAGACCAGACATAAGACGTTCACTTCACTCTCAGGATCACAGCAGGCCGGCTTGCGTCATCAGCTCGATAACTTTTTTACTGTTGAGCGTTGAAGGTTCAACTTTCGGCGCATCAAGATCTTTCAGCGGGACCAGTTTCGGGTTTGAGGCCGCGTTCACGCCCACGGCATATTCAAAGGCGTTGTTGGTCCGCAGGCTTTCCTGGCCTTCTTTACCGGTAATGTACTTGATGAAGGCCTGAGCCTGCGCTTTGTGTTTGCTGGACGCCAGCACGCCGCCGCCAGAGAGGCTCACGAACGCGCCCGGATCCTGGTGTTTGAAGTAGTAAAGCTGGGTGTTTTTGCTGTTTTCACCGGTTTTGGACTGATCGACAAAACGGTAGTAGTGATAAATCACGCCGCCATCAATCTGACCGGCATTGACCGCTTTCATCACGGTGCTGTTGCCTTTATAGGCAACGAAATTGGCTTTCATCGCCTTGAGCCATTCCAGCGTGGCCTTTTCGCCTTTCAGCGCCAGCATCGCGCTCACGATGGCCTGGAAATCCGCGCCTGACGGTGATGCCGCCCAGCGCCCTTTCCACTCGGGTTTTGCCAGATCCATCAGCGATTCAGGCAGCTGCTTTTCGTTCAGCTTTTCCGGGTTATACACAAACACCGTGCTGCGGGCCGCGATGCCAATCCAGCGGCCGTGCGCCGGACGATATTCTGCCGGTACCTGCTTCAGGGTGTCTGCATCCAATGGCGCAAACAGGTTGGCATTATCCACCAGCACCATAGAAGGAGAGTTCTCCGTCAGGAACACGTCTGCCGGTGACGCGCTGCCTTCCTGAACCAGCTGGTTACCCAGCTCGCTGTCATCGCCATTACGCAGAGTGACTTTAATGCCGGTTTCTTTGGTAAAACCGTCAACCCACGACTTCACCAGGTTTTCGTGCTGCGCGTTATAAACAACGATACCTTCGTTGTTATCGGCGGCAACCGCTTGTGTGGAAAGGAAAAGGGATGAAGACAACAAGGCAAGCGAGAAGCAGGACAGCAGGCGAGAATTCATGAACATATCCTTTATAGACCAACGGGATTAACGACTCATAGCTTTGTGGGACAGGATTAAAGCATACAACAACGCTAATGATAATTAGTATCAATCGAATTTAGTCGTAAAAGTGTAAAATTTCTTTTTAGCAGATTTTAGAATGATAAAAATCCAAATTTTAATGAGAGATAATTTTTAGATTAAGAAAACCTTAAGCCTGCCTACAGTGAAATTCATTAGCCTTCTATTCATTATGACGCGAAGGTAAATCTGTTATTCATGCGCCCGGAAGATATAAAAGCCCCGATCTTGCGGGGCTTTTTATGCTTATCCGGAGGTCGCTAAATTTATAAGGCGACTAATTTAAAAAGCATCACATAACCGCATGAGGGGCATACATAGGATAGGTGAAGAACAATAAATGCACGCAGTTCAGCCCAAAATGGAATAACGTTGCAACCCAGAGCCTGCCGCTCCACATCCACGCCAGGCCGTAAATAATGCCGGAGAGGCTGGCAAAAATAATCAGTAGTAAACCGCCGCTATAATGCATCAGTCCAAAGATGACTGAGGCAATCAACAGCGCGACAACAGGATGAATAATACGGGACAAGCGTTGCTGCAGGTAGCCTCTGAACAAGGCTTCCTCAGCCAAAGAGACGAAAAAAATATTCGCAAGGGCAAATTGAGCGAACCATTCAGGCGCATGCGGCTCAATTCTAAGTCCGCCCAACGCAACAGCCAGAAGTAACAGCACGGGTATCGCAAGAACCAATATTCCCCAGCCGACCTTGCCCGCTTTATAGAGGGGTTTTGCGACGAATAACGTTGGCATGCACGTAATTAAAAAGAACGGCACCACTGCCTTGTCCATATTAAAGTACATACTGAACGGTATGCTTTGCGGACCAACGACGACTGCATCCAGCACTTTGGGGTTATGAAAACCCGGGATCAGATGCAAAACCAGGGCAACGGCGATGGCCACGCACAGGCCTTCGACCAGATAGGTATATTTATTATTTTTATTTCGTAGCCATTCAACAGCAGACCAGCCAACAACGATTGATGCAATAACCAGCAGCGCCGGGGCGTCAAGAATGCCCTGTTTCCAGCCGAGAAATGCCGTTAATCCCAGCATTAGATAAGCCAGGCTTTTATTAAGGGAGAGTGCGGCAAGCGAAGTTGCGAGTAGATACCACATAAATGTCCTTCTTGACCGGTAAATTTTAGGGGCGATGTCCCAAATATGTCCCACAACGGAAATCAGGAGGATGTGAAAGAGGCGTAACTCTATGAAATGAAATGGCACGCCCTGTAGGATTCGAACCTACGACCTACGGCTTAGAAGGCCGTTGCTCTATCCAACTGAGCTAAGGGCGCACTGATATGCGTGTACTTCGCGGTGGTGAAACGCGAAGAATTATACGGTCAATGGCAGGTGAGTCAATGCCTTTTCCGTTTTCAGGGCCAATTACCGCTAGCCGATTGTAAATACGGCTATTTTCTCAACATTTCGCCCTGTTTCACCGTAAAATTTAGCGCTGCGAAAAGGCTTAGTTGCATTTAAGTAACGCCTGCTGTTTTCCTGACCGTCAGCTCGTCACACTAGAGTCAGGTATCCCGGCCGCCTGGAGGCTGACAGACAACAGGACAATGGAGTGACAGCGCAAAACCTGATCGATACGCCCCCCCGGTTACAGTACATTTCTCAGGACATCGTCGGCATTAAGCTTGAGCCCATCGTCGCCCTTTCCTCCTTGCGCCAGGTTGGCGTGGAGGTCCTTAGCGTTCTGTCCGACACGCGGGACAGCGAGAACTTTTTTTGCGATCGCTCCGCAGAGTGGTCGATAACGCTGCTTGAAGCGCAGCTTGCCGCGTTAAAAAATACGCCGCACGGTCATAATCTTTTTATTAATCTGCCGATAACCGTCCTGACAGAGCCCGCGTCTTTTCAGCGACTTATCCGGTTGCCAGGCATGCCGCTCAATATTGAGATTGTCGACCTCGCGTCCTTTTTGGCGCTTTCCCTCGTAGAGAAGCAGCATGTCGTTCAAAATTTGCGGCAACTTTGCAAACAGGGACACGCTATCTGGCTTGATGACGTGGATGACGTCACAGTGCAGTCGTTTTTATCCTGCCGACTCCCGTTAAGCGGCATCAAAATAGATAAGGAAGCATTCTGGCGTTTACGCGACACCCCTGCGCTGAGGCAACTGGTTTCCCTTTGCTTTCAGCTTGCCGGGAAAGTGCTTATTGAAGGTATTGAGACTGAACGCGATCGTACCTGGGCACTGCAGGCAGGCGCAGACCTCGGCCAGGGATATTACTGGCCGTCCTGGACATGGCCGGAGGATTAAAAAGCCATTTCCAGGAGGGAGACCATGCGAATGACAGTGCGCCGTTACCGGCGGCGGCGTACAGGAAGTGATGCACTGGGATTTACGCGCTCACCTTTTGCTCCCCCCTTTTTCGACCGGCTCGAATTTTTGAGCCAGTCCATCAGCCAGCCCCGCAAAACCGACGCCCCGTTTATCCTTCTGGTGACGGAGGATCACTACCTGCGCACCGGTTTTCTCCACGGGCAGTTTCCCCTGAGCAGCTGCTGCGACTACGCCACGCTGGACGACGCCCTTATCGCTCAGACGCAGTGGCCCTCAGCCCGTCTGGTCGTGGATATTGAAAGCCGATCCACGGGGCTTCTGGAGAAACTGGATCAGTTGAGACGGCATAGCCTGTTTCCTCCGTTCCTGACGCCCTGGCTGTTGGTCCGGGCCGATAATTACGACACCCGCCTCTTCTGCAAAGCGGCAGGTCCCTTTCATGTACTCGAACGTCAGCTGAACGCCGCCGCGCTCCAGCACAGCCTGCAGGATCCCCTCCCTCCGCCGGGAACCGAGAAAGACTGGTTCTCGCGCAACGAATGGCCCATTCTGCAGGAGCTTTCCCGGGGCAAGACATTGCGTCAGATTGCCCTTATGCAGAATCGCCCCTATAGCCGCATTATCTATCGTCTCAGCTGCATCCTGCTGAAGCTGGGGCTAAGCCATCGCCAGGAATTGCTGCATCTTCTTAATAACCTCTCAGACTGCACGTTTTCACTCACGTCCTAACCCCTTATTTCCTAAAGCGGTTTAAGAATTTACTTACCACTTGCGTTGCGAAAATGTTAATTTTTAACAATATAATCGAATTTATAACTATTCCTAATTTATGGACGCGAACCTTGTGAAATGCCACAGATTAGCGGAACGGCAGCACTTTCCTCCATCCGTTAAGCGAATGCAGAAGGCGTTAACAAGATGATAATGATGTAAAAACAAGCAGCTTAGCGACAACTGCCAGGAGTAAAAAGCAAAGCGGGCAGCACGTTCTCCTGTGCACCAGACGCCGTTATCCGGATCGGCGCAAGCACTTTCAGATGAAGGTCAGACGGCCTGCGAGGGCAATTTTTAACCTCACTTTTGCGGGTTCGTCCCTTTCAAAGAGGCGTATTTTTGTTAACAATTAATCAACATACAGAGATATCTGTTATTTTTTGTTATTACATAAAGATGAAAATATGCGGTAAATGAGATAACAGGATATTTCCGCTAAATTTAAAAAAATAGCGATTAAGATCCAGAAGATAATACAAACCAATACCCTCATATTAATTTACAGGGTTTTCGGAAAAAACTTACCCTGTATAATAAGATGCGTATCAAATATGAATAAGAAAAACCTTTTTGCCAACACCAGCCTAATGAGATGACCGCGCTGAGGCATAGTTCTTTTCATTACGTAAACAAGGATGCTTTCGCTCTTTCCAGGGAAATACTACGGTATAGGGATCTGCACATTATATCCTTCCGGCATTTCGAGAGTTTTACCAAACTCTGCATAACGCTTTTAACAATCTGAGGCATTAAAAATGAAACCGGCATCCGTTATCATTATGGACGAACATCCTATCGTCAGAATGTCGATAGAAGTCCTGCTACAGAAAAATAAGAATATCACAGTCAAGCTCAAGTCTGGCGATAGCCATGAAGTCCTTGACTGTATCCGCAATCACCCTATCGATCTGGTGATCCTTGACATTGAACTCACGGGCACGGATGCTTTCGCTTTACTTAAGAGAATCAGAAACTTAAACAAGAACATTAAGGTTCTGTTCCTCTCGTCTAAATCAGAGTTATTTTACGCGGGTCGCGCCATTCGCGCCGGGGCAAATGGCTTCGTCAGTAAACGAAAAGATTTAGGGGAGATCTACAACGCCGTAGAAATGATCCTGATGGGCTATTCCTTTTTCCCGTCGGAAACGCTGAACTTTATAAACCACCTGGGTTCAGGGAAAGGGATGGCAGTAGATATGCCATTATCGAATCGCGAGGTCACGGTATTACGGTATCTGGCGAATGGATTATCCAACAAGGAAATTGCTGAACAGCTACTATTAAGCAACAAGACCATTAGCGCGCACAAATCCAATATTTATTCCAAGCTGGGTGTGCAAAGCATCGTGGAATTAATTGATTACGCTAAAGCCCACGAGCTGCTATAACCTGAATTCACTCCCTGCAGCTTATCTGAGCTGCAGGGAGTGCGGTCAGTGCTAATTATAATTAATCATGAAGGTGGCATCCGCATCAGCCCGTCCGGGCTGAGGGTTATCGGCAGTGGCAATATAATTGGCATAAAATGACAGAATCGCATTTCCCTGCGCATCAACCGAGACCGGCTGGCTGGCCTGCTGAAGCGCCAGCCGCGTTTTATCCGCATCCCTGATCTCAACGGCGACATGGCTTGCAGTACTGGCGTCATTCAGCGCCAGCAGGCCGCTATTACTTCCGTCGGCTTTACCCGAAAATGTAATGGACGCCGCGCCCGGCGGGCAGCCGGTCAGCTTCAGCGTAAACGGCATCGGCTGCGTGCGGCTCCCGGTGGTGCTGAGCTGTTTCGTGGGCCAGGTGCCCAGCGGGACGGCCTTGTCGCTGTCGCTGCCCTCGGCAACGCAGGTAAAATCGACGATATTGCCGTAGAGCCGAATGTTAATCTCGCCCAACGCGGTGTCCGCCTGAGCCTGCGTGCAAAGCGCAAAGAGCGCTACGGTGAGAAAACGGATCCTGTTTCGCATATCGGCTCCTTAGTCGTAATCCACGCGCAAATACCCGCGCGAGGTGAAACGCCCTTCCGCTGGCTTATTGCCCGTCACGCTCACCGGCCAGACCCGGATCCCGACCTGCGCCTGCGCGCTGTCGTCGAGGCGGAACGGAATTTTGCTCGTCAGGTTGTTGGGCGTCAGCGGCGCCCCGCTCTCGTTGGCGATGATGAACCCCACATCCGGGTTATCCGACACCAGCACATTATCAGAGACTTTTTCCGCCTCGACCCGCATCGTCAGCATGGCGTTCGCCTCCACGTTGGTGCATTTGATGGCGATGGTTTTGCTTTGCGATGAGACCCCCTCCGGCTTGTTACCCACGCCCGCCTTGCTGAACAAGGAGGCGCCAATGTCGCCGAAATCAAACTCCACCACGTTACCGGCATTGATGGCGCAGCTTTGCGGCACCTGAATGGTTCCGCTGTAGCTGATGGTATAGACCGGCGTGGTTAACGGATCGGAAGAGGTAGTGGTGACGTAAACGCGGAACATGGTGGCACGCGGGATCACCACCATGTTGATAAAACGCCGGGTCACCTTAAGACGGAAGACCAGGCTGGAGTCCTGAACGCCAAACGGTTTGTTTTTGGAGACGTTAGGATGGCTCCCCATCTGGATATAGCTTTTTGGCGGGTAAAACACGCCAGCATAGCTGTCCGTGATTTTCATCGCCCCGTCCAGATAGTCGTTAAGCTTCAGATACTGATAGCCATCGCTGGTCCCCGTGACCGGATAATCGGTCACATAGCTGCGCTTGGTGGTATTCCCGGTCGTGCCCTTCGGGCAGACGGCATTCACCCCTACCCACTGCGATTTCTCGCTGAGCGTCACGACCTGCCCAATCTGGTTATTCGAGCTGTTGAATTTATCCGTCAGGTCGTAATGCACTTCCGTCGGCACGCCTTTTTCATTGACGCACACGGTCGCTAATGCGTTTGTCGCGGGCAGTAGCGCCAGCAGCGACAAGGCAAAGAGTTGAGTTTTAATCACAGCCGATCCCCTTAAGTGTGATTGCCTGTTGCAGGCTCTGTTCAGACAAGCTGTAAGGTGCGCGACACTGGGACTGCGCCCCGTCGCCCCACTGGATCAGCAGTTCGCCCTCCAGCGGCAGCCCACTCAGGTAAATTTGCCCGTCATCCCCCACCATGCTCGTCACGCCGCTTTTGGTCTCACGCACCACCGCGCCGAACGGCACCAGCTGGTTGCCGCGCGTTACCGTCAGCAGGGCGCGCACGCCAATGCGGGTATCAAAGCTGGCGCGTACCAGCGCGCCTTTGGTCGGCACCACGCTGCTCACGTTGTTTTCGATATCGGTGTTGTTGCTCATGGTGTTGGTATCCAGCGCCACGCGGTTGTAACGATAGACGGTGGCATACGGCATCACCGCGTAGCCTCGCCAGTCGGTTTTCACGCCGGTCTGGTTTTCAATACTGACGCCCGATGCCCCCGGCGCTTTGATCAGCACGTTGGTGTCGCCCAGCGGCTGGCTGAAGGTCACGCCGTCGGCGTGGCCGACCACCCCGCCGGAGAGCTGCCAGTTGAGATCGTGCTGGTCGCGGGAATAGTTGTAGCCAACGCCCAGCGTGCCGTAGGTCGCCTGCCAGTTGGCGCTGGCGCTTCCGCTTGCGCCGTTGGTGCTGGCGTGTCCCTGGGTCACGCTGTAGTTCAGGTTGCGATCCTCCAGCAGCGTTCCGCTGACGCCGGTTTGCCAGCTTGTGTCGCCGTCGCTGTTTCGACTGGCGGATGCCGTAGCGTAGGCGCGGTCAATCGCGCTGTCCCGGCGATAGCCCTGACGGGTAAAGAGGCTGAACGGCACGGAGACGTTAAACGACGCGATCCGATCGGTGCCGTCTATCCCCACGGATTTGTTCCACGACCACGAGACGGAGTAGTTGATCCCCTTCACGCCGCCCGCATAGCCCAGCTGGTACCAGAGGTTCGTCTCGTCTGTTCCCCAGTAGGTCTGCTCGCTACCGGAGATATAGACCGAGCCGTAGTCCCCCAGCGACTGAGAAACGTTGAGCTGGAAGCGGCCTTTTTTATTCCACGTCAGGTTGTGATAGCTCTGCACGTCCGGCACATCGTTATCGTTCTGACTATCGGCATACTGATAGCCCTCCATTGAGCGCCAGGCGACATCGTCGAGGGTGTAAAACCCTTTTGTGGAGTAGCGGTAGCCCAGCAGCTGGAAGTTAGTGCCGAAGCCGTTAAGGGATTTCGCGTAGAGGAAGCGCAGAGACTGCCCTTCGTGCCTGCTGTCGTCCGCGAGCTGGCTGCGGGCGTGGGTGATATCGAGCGAGACCGCGCCCCAGTCGCCCAGGTTTTTCCCGGCCCCGACGGCCACCGCGGTATAGCGTGACGCCAGCTGCGTCCCGCCGTAGAGCGTGTAACCGTTGGCAAGACCGGTAATCAGGGTGCCCTGAGTGAAGAACGGCGTATCCTGATCGCTGTTCCCGCTGCGGTAATCCCCCGCGACGAGGTCATACTTCCAGCGCCCTTCACGCTGCAGGAGCGGCACGGTGGAGTACGGCACGGTATAGCGCTGCTGGGTGCCGTCTTTCTCTTCGACCGTGACTTCCAGGTCACCGCTTGAGGAGGTCGGGTTAAGATCGGTAATGGCAAATGCGCCCGGCTGCACATAGCTTTGATAGATAACGTAGCCGTTCTGGCGAACCATCACTTTGGCGGGCGTACGGGCGATCCCCCGCACGGTCGGCGCGTAGCCCTGCTGGCTGTCCGGGTACATGCTGTCAGACGAGAAGAGCCGCCCACCGCGAAAACCCATGCTGTCGAAGACGTCATTCCCGGTATTGCTGTCGCCCAGCACCAGTTCGCTTTTGAGCGGGATGACGGTGCGCTGCGCCCAGGTGCCAATATTCTGCCACTCGCTGTGCCGCTGCCCGTTATTCTGCGTGTACCGCCATGCGCCGTTGTTACGTAAACGCCAGGCGCCATAGTTCAACCCGCTCTGCAGGTTCAGATAATAGCTGTCGTCTTCGCTTCCCCGGTTACCGGTGAAGCTGTAGTTCACCAGCGCGGCGGGAATGCCTTCATCCCACTGTTCAGGCGGAATGTAGCCCCTGGCGCTGTTTTGCAACGCCACCTGCGGCAGGCTGACGTCCAGACGCTGAGAGGCAAAATTGAATACCGTTTCGCTGCCGGGTATGGCCGTGGTCAACGGAACGCAGGTGTCGCCCTGCACCTTAGCCAGCTCGGGAAACGCCGCGACATTGACGCCAAAGCGATCGAGCATCGCGCGCGTAATGCACGCCGACAAACCGCCCGCCACCGGCGGCGTGTTCTTGGCCTGCTCGAAACGCACGTCCTGGGTACCGATAAACTCATCGTTACGCCAGATATCCACGCGATAAACGCCGGGTGCCTGCTGGTGTCCTTGTTCAAAACGCGACAAATCCGCCACGCTGGCGGTGTCGTCGGACAAGAAGGCCGGGTTGAAATAACTTTCGCTCCAGCCAGCCTGCGGCCAGAGCGCAGCCATCAGCGCCAGTGCAACCGGGCAGTAACGTCTCTGGTGCTTTTTCATCGCCCTGACTCTGCTCACAGGTTGACGCTACGCGCCGGAGTGATGGCACCGTAGTCATTCACGCTCTGCCAGGAAAGCGTACCGCCAGCACCGGCTGGCAGCACCTGCTGAGCCGAGCTTTTCGGCGCAACCATCAGGTTATCCAGCTGCTGCCCGCCCAGCTTCAGGTTGACGAGGGTGATGTAATACGGGGAAGCGTTGCTGACTTTGAGATGGCTGCCCGCGCGCTCAAACCGCAGCTGGGAAAGCGCCTCTTCCGGCTGCATCGCCAGGTTGTTCGGGCGCACAAACAGCTTGATGCGTGAGAGGATCGCCAGCTGCAGCACGTTATTGTTTTCCGTTTTCGCTTTGTTCACCGACGGGATCGCCTTCACGTTCATGTAAAAGAGCGATTCGCGATCGGCAGGCAGCGCTGGCCCGGCGTAAATAATACGCAGCGTATTTTCACTGTTCGGCTCGCTGACAAACAGGGGCGGAGTGACGGCAAAGGTTTTTTCTTTTTGCCCGCTCGCATTTTCGATCCACGCGTTAATTAAATAGCGTTCCTGTTTGTTGCTGTTGGTGATCGCCAGCGACGTTTGCTTCGCCTCTGCGGGATAAATAACGCGCGTGGCCCCCAGCGCAATACCGCCGGAAGCATTTGCGCAGGCAGAAACCATCATCAAAATAAACGATAAAAAAAGTCCTGGTTTAATTAGGGTATTCATCACAACCGTACCTTTAATAATGTGTTCGCAGGTGTTATGGATAAATCAACGTAAACCAGACATCCGACTGAATTTTGCCTGGCTCGAGGTGTTCGGAAATAGCCCGATAGCGGGCGCTAAAATGGAACGCGAGCTCGCGGGTATCGATCGGCAGCCAGCTGACGGCCGTGGCATTTGGGATAATCTGACGCTGCTGTTCGTCAAAAAGCGCCAGCCCCACGCCGCTGCTGACGGGCGTTTCACCCGGCCGCGAGGTCGCCAGAAAGACCTGCGGATCTTCTGCGGGCGTCACGCCCTGAAACTGGATCCCCACGGTGCGCGAAACATCAACGCTGCAGTCCAGCAGCCGCACGGTAAAAGGCACGTTAACCGTGGAAAAACTGCCCACACCGGAAAATGAATTGGTTCGGTACTGCCCCATGTCGATGCGCATATTCTGGCTGTCGGGCGCCACGGCGCAGCCGCCGTTCACCAGTTCACCTCTGAGATGAACCTTGCCACCTTCGATCACCACGGTATGCGCCGATGCCGGGCAAGCCATCGCAAGGGTTAACAGCAGTAGTGTTCCAGTCCTTGTCATCCTTCGTTCCTGGCATTAGCGTATGACGGGCCTCGTCCGTGAGGCCTGAACATCCCTGTGCGGAGGAATTACTCGTATTTCATTACGAAGGTGGCGTCAGCGTTTGCCTGGCCTGGCTCAGTGGTGGCAGCCGTTGATTTGTAACGTGCGGTGAACTTCAGGGTGTTGGTCCCTTCGATCAGCGTCTGCGCAGCAGAGAAGGTCGCGCCGTCTGGGGTCAGAACGCTGGATTTGCTGTCGAGGATCTCGATACCCACGCCTTTTGCGGTGTTGTCGTTGTTACCGGAAGTCACGGCAAGCAGGGTTTTGTCGGTTGGGTCGATCTGACCGGTGAACGCAACAGCGGCAGTTTTGGCAACCAGCGGATCGCAATCATTCAGTTCAATGTTGAATGGAATATTAGAGGTGGTGTCGCCCACTTTGGTAAATTTCGCGGTGCGATACTGACCCAGATTAACGGTCTGCTCGGAAGAATCAGTATTTACTGAACAAGCCGCATTAACCAGCTCACCTTTAAAATGTACGGTACCGCCATTTACGGAAACCGGCGCAGCAGGATCTGCTGCATTTGCGGCACCTGCAACCAGGGCCAAAGTAGCAATAACAGTAGAAGCAATGTTGCTGAGTTTCATGTCTATTCCTTTAAAATGTAAATAACCCTTCCCGCGAATAATCGGGAATAAGAAATACGTTCAATTGATTAATTGAAAGCTTATTTCGGAGGAGACAAAGTAGCTCAGGACGCGTTTTTTAAATATGTCAAAACGCTGCCATTTCGCCAGGTCACATCCTAATCCCGCCTAAGAAATTGACCATCCCTTAAGAAGGGTTTTTGCGTCTCACTGATAAAAACGCGTAAAGGGTGACTGACAGCGACGCTCGCTTCTGACAAAATACACGCCATCCCCCCTTTCAAACGTTACAGACGGAATCTTCTCTCTGATGGCAGCAAAGATTATTGACGGTAAAACGATTGCGCAGCAGGTGCGCTCTGAGGTCGCGGAAAAAGTGAAGGCGCGTAAAGCTGCCGGAAAACGCGCCCCCGGGCTGGCCGTTGTGCTGGTTGGCAGCAACCCGGCATCGCAGATTTATGTCGGCAGCAAGCGCAAAGCGTGTGAAGAGGTGGGCTTCGTCTCCCGCTCTTACGATTTGCCGGAAACCACCAGCGAAGCAGAGCTGCTGGAACTTATTGACACCCTGAATGCCGACAAAGAGATCGACGGTATTCTGGTTCAGCTGCCGCTGCCGGCGGGTATCGACAACGTGAAGGTGCTGGAGCGTATCGCGCCGGATAAAGACGTGGACGGTTTCCATCCGTACAACGTTGGCCGCCTGTGCCAGCGCGCGCCGCGTCTGCGCCCGTGCACGCCGCGCGGCATTGTGACGCTGCTGGAGCGCTATAACATCGACACCTACGGTCTGAACGCCGTGGTTATCGGTGCGTCCAACATCGTGGGCCGCCCGATGAGCATGGAGCTGCTGCTGGCGGGCTGCACCACCACCGTGACCCACCGCTTCACCAAAAACCTGCGTCACCACGTCGAAAACGCCGATCTGCTGATCGTCGCGGTCGGCAAGCCGGGCTTTATTCCGGGCGAGTGGATCAAAGAGGGCGCGATTGTCGTGGACGTAGGGATTAACCGTCTGGAAAACGGCAAAGTGGTCGGCGACGTGGTGTACGAAGATGCCGCCGCGCGCGCGTCTTACATCACCCCCGTACCGGGCGGCGTAGGCCCGATGACCGTAGCAACGCTGATTCAGAACACGCTGCAGGCGTGCGAAGAATATCACGACGTAGAGGACGCGTAAGATGGCGACTTTTTCATTAGGTAAACACCCGCACGTTGAGCTGTGCGACCTGCTGAAGCTGGAAGGCTGGAGCGAAAGCGGCGCGCAGGCGAAAATCGTTATCGCCGACGGGCTGGTAAAAGTCGACGGCGTGGTAGAAACGCGCAAGCGCTGCAAGATTGTCGCGGGTCAGACCGTGAGCTTTGAAGGGCAGAGCGTAACCGTTACGGCCTGAGCCGTTTTATGCCCTTACCCTAACCCTCTCCCACAGGGAGAGGGGATATAAAATCCCCTCACACCCATCGCGGTTATTTATCGATCAACTTCAAATAATCACTATTTCATCTGTTGAAACATGAAAATTCTGTTGCGCGTTTTTCACTCTTTGCCCACGATAAGTAGAACGTTCTACTAAAACGTTATACTTACAATAACAGCGCCAGAAAAGCGCTACTCGGGGGAAATCAGCATGAGTCTGATATCAGGGTTTGTTAAATCGCTGTCTAAGTTATCGATGATTGGTCGCGCCTTGATGCTGCCAATTTCACTGCTTCCCGCTGCGGGCCTGCTGCTGGCCTTCGGCGATAAGTTCCATCTGCCGCTGATGATGAACGCGGGCGGGGTTATCTTTGATAACCTGCCGATGCTGTTTGCCATTGGCTCCGCCGTGGGTCTGGCGTCAGAATCTGGCATCGCGGCGCTGTCTGCGGCGGTGTCGGTGTTTGTCACGAATATCACCATCAGCACCGTGCTGAGCATCACGCCGGAAATGGCCTCCCAGGGTGGGAAATACGCCATGGTGGTCGGCATCCCGACGCTGCAGATGGGCGTCTTCGGCGGCCTGATCTGCGGTATTCTCGCGGCCTGGTGCTATAACCGCTTCCACACCATGCAGCTGCCGGAGTTCCTGGGCTTCTTCTCCGGCAAGCGCTTCGTGGCCATTGCAACGGCGTTTCTGTCGTTCCTGATGGGGCTGCTGCTGCCGTACGTGTGGCAGCATATTCAGGCCGGTATCGACGCGCTCTCCGTGGTGGTGAACGGCGATAATCAGGCGGCGTCGACCTTTATCTTCGGTCTGGTAGAGCGCGCGCTGATCCCGCTCGGCCTGCACCACATCTGGTATCCGTCCTTCTGGTATTCGTTCGGGGATTACACCACCCAGGCTGGACAGGTGATCCACGGCGACCAGACGATCTGGTTCAAGATGCTGGAAGAAGGAGTGAAGTCCTTCAGCAGCGACACCTACCAAAATGCCGGTAAATTCATGCAGGGCGAATTCCCGCTGATGCTGTTCGCGCTGCCCGCCGCGTGCCTGGCGATGTATCACGAAGCCCATACGAAGAATAAGAAAATCGCGGCCGGTATTCTGTTCTCTGCGGCGCTGACCTGCTTCCTGACGGGGATCACCGAACCGGTCGAGTTTACCTTTATCTTTGTGGCGCCGATCCTGTACGTCTTTAACGCCATCATGGCGGGCCTGGCCTACATGACCATGTATCTACTGCATGCGCATATCGCCAAGTCGTTCTCCGCAGGCTTTATCGACTATCTGTCATTCGGGATCCTGCCGTCCTTTAACGGCTACAAGACCAACTTCCTGAATGCGATTATCATCGGCATTCCAATGGGTCTGATTTATTACTTCACGTTCCGCTTTGTGATCCGTCGTTTCGACGTGAAAACGCCGGGCCGCACTGAAGTGACCGCCAACGCGGATGATAAGTCTGATTCAGAACTCGCGACCGAGATCATCACCCTGCTGGGCGGGGCGCACAACATCGACTCCGTCGGCGCCTGTATCACCCGCCTTCGCCTGGAAGTGGCAAAAAGCGAGGTGGTCGATAAGGACGGCCTGAACGGACTGGGTGCGCGCGGCGTGGTCTTCGTCGGCGACAACGGTATTCAGGTGATATTCGGTGCCAGAGCACAGTTTATCGCCCAGACCATGTCCACCATGATCGGCAAATAATAAGATGCCTGAACGACGCGTCTCCTGTAGTCTGGGAGACGCATTGTCGTATCTGACTGATAATCGGTGAATTTCAGGGAGCGGTTTTGAAGAAAGTCAGCATTATTGATGTCGCAAAGCACGCGGGCGTATCGGTCTCAACCGTCTCGCTGGTTTTGCGCCAGAAAGGGAAAATCTCAGAGGCAACGATCGAGAAGGTCAACGCTGCCATCAATACGCTGGGCTATGTTCATAACGTTGCCGCTGCCAATCTCCGCGCCAATACGTCCAATCTGATTGGCCTGATCCTCCGCGACTTTAGCGACAGTTTCTCCATCAAGGTGATGGCGAGCATCGTCCAGGATCTTGAAAAACAGGGGTATATGGTTTTTCTCGGCCAGCCCCAGAACGACCATGACCATCTTGAGCGCTGCCTGCTGTCGTTTAAGCAGCAGGGCGTCGCCGGGGTTATCTATCTGGCCTCGGATACCCGCACCTCCACCCTGCCGGAGCAAATTCGCCGCTGCCCGCTGCCGCTGGTGGTGGTTTCTCAGTCGCTGCTGGATGAAAAATGCAATCTGGTGATGCGCGATAACCGTCAGGCGGCAAACCTGGCGGTGCGTTATCTTATCGAGCGCGGCCATCGCAATATTGCCTACATTGGCGGGCGTGAAGGCTGCCTTATCCGCGAGCAGCGCCTGCTCGGTTTTCGCAGCGCGATGACGCAGAACGGGCTGGTCTGGCGGGATGAATACTCTCCGGCCTGCAGCGATGACACGCTGGCGGCGGGTTTCGCCACCCGCCAGCTGCTGGAAAAAAACAACACCATCACCGCCCTGCTCTGCCACTCTCCGGATGCCATGATCGGCTCCATCTCCGGTATTCATCAGGTTGGACGAACGGTGGGTAAAGATGTGTTTCTGACGCAGCAGGTCGCGCTGGTCGGTTTCGAAGATATGCTCCACGTTAACCTCACCTCGCCGTCCTTTACCTACGTCTCGTCCGCCAGCGAAGAGACCGGGCGCCAGGCTGCCGGGCTGATTATTCGCACGCTGAAGGAGCCGACGCTGCAAACCCAGCGCATTACGCTTTCCGGGCAGCTTATCGCGCGCGAGTCGGCGTAAAAATAAGAATTTGACGCGGGTCTGCTGGTGCGGGATTGCTGCTATATTTCCATGATTTGCCATGGATAATCGCAATGCCTACCGTTATTACACACGCTGCTGTTCCGCTTTGTCTGGGCTTAGGCCTCGGAACCAAAGTGATTCCTCCCCGCCTGCTGTTTGCCGGGATTGTCCTCGCCATGCTGCCGGATGCCGACGTGCTGGCGTTCAAGTTCGGCGTCGCGTACGGCAATGTTTTCGGCCATCGCGGCTTTACCCACTCCCTGCTGTTCGCCTTTGTGGTGCCGATACTCTGCGTGCTGACTGGACGACGGTGGTTCCGGGTCAGCCTGACGCGGTGCTGGCTGTTTTTGACCGTGTCATTGCTTTCGCACAGCCTGCTGGATTCGATTACCACGGGAGGGAAAGGCGTCGGCTGGCTGTGGCCGTGGTCAGATGAACGCTTCTTTGCGCCGTGGCAGGTCATTAAGGTCGCGCCGTTTGCGCTATCGCGCTATACCACGCCGTACGGGCATCAGGTGATCGTGTCAGAACTGCTGTGGGTGTGGCTGCCGGGAGTCGTGCTGATGGGGTTGCTGTGGTGGAGGAAACGTGCGCGCTGATGCCCTCACCCCGGCCCTCTCCCACGGGGAGAGGGAGAAAACCTAACAATTCCCTCTCCCTGCGGGAGAGGGTTAGGGTGAGGGGAAAATTACTTACGGCGCCAGGTGGTGCCCTGCGGGCCATCTTCCAGAATGATACCCATCTCGGTCAGACGGTTGCGCGCCGCATCTGCCGCCGCCCAGTCTTTTGCCTGACGCGCTTCCAGACGCGCTTTGATCAACGCTTCAATTTCAGCCACTTCACCGTCGTCCGCCTGCGCACCGCTCTGCAGGAACGCGTCCGGCTCCTGCTCCAGCAGGCCGAGCACGGAGGAGAGCTTACGCAGATGGGATGCCAGCGCATTCGCCGCGGCCATATCTTCTGACTTCAGGCGGTTCACTTCGCGCGCCATGTCGAACAGCACGGAGTACGCTTCCGGGGTGTTGAAGTCGTCGTTCATCACCTCAACAAAGCGGGCTTCGAACGCTTCGCCGCCTGCAGCAGGAACAGACCTGTCGGTACCGCGCAGCGCGGTATACAGACGCTCCAGCGCAGAGCGCGCCTGTTTCAGGTTCTCTTCGCTGTAGTTCAGCTGGCTGCGATAGTGGCCGGACATCAGGAAGTAGCGCACGGTTTCCGCGTCGTAATACTTCAGCACGTCGCGCACGGTGAAGAAGTTACCCAGCGATTTAGACATCTTCTCGCGGTCAACCATTACCATGCCGGAGTGCATCCAGTAGTTCACGTACTCGCCGCCGTGGGCGCAGGTGGACTGCGCGATTTCGTTTTCGTGGTGCGGGAACATCAGGTCTGAACCGCCGCCGTGGATATCGAAGTGCTTGCCCAGCTGCTTGCAGTTCATCGCGGAACATTCGATGTGCCAGCCCGGACGGCCTTCGCCCCACGGTGATGGCCAGCTTGGCTCGCCCTCTTTGGACATTTTCCACAGCACGAAGTCCATCGGGTTACGCTTCACGTCAACCACGTCAACGCGCGCGCCGGCCTGAAGCTGGTCCAGATCCTGACGGGAAAGCGAACCGTAGGTTGGGTCCGTCGGCACCGAGAACATCACGTCACCGTTGTCCGCAACGTAGGCATGACCGCGTGCGATCAGCTTTTCGGTGATCTCGATGATTTCGTGAATATGGTGGGTCGCGCGCGGCTCGCTGTCCGGGCGCTGAATATTCAGGGCGTCGAAATCTTTGTGCATTTCGACAATCATGCGATCGACCAGCGCAACAAAGCTTTCGCCGTTTTCATTAGCGCGCTTGATGATTTTGTCGTCGATGTCGGTGATATTACGCACGTATTTCAGGGTGTAGCCCAGAAAACGCAGGTAGCGTGACACCACGTCAAAAGCGACAAAGGTACGGCCATGGCCAATGTGACAGAGATCGTAAACCGTAATACCACACACGTACATGCCGACTTCCCCGGCATGGATAGGTTTAAATTCCTCTTTCTGGCGCGTCATTGTATTAAAGATTTTTAACATCGAAGATTCCATGTAAACACGTGTGTGGTTGAAAACCGGCTATTCTACCCGTAATTCAAACCCGAAGCAGCACACAATGCAAGGTGATCGCATCCTGTGGTTATGCTATAACAAGCCCCTATAGATGACCCGAACGCGGGTCGACGTACCACAATAACGGAACAGGATGCAAAAATGGTTACTTTCCACACTAATCATGGCGATATCGTAATCAAAACCTTTGATGACAAAGCGCCTGAAACAGTTAAAAACTTCCTGGACTACTGCCGCGAAGGTTTCTACAACAACACCATTTTCCACCGCGTGATCAACGGCTTTATGATCCAGGGCGGCGGTTTCGAACCTGGCATGAACCAGAAAGAGACCAAAGAAGCGATCAAAAACGAAGCGAACAACGGTCTGAAAAACACCCGCGGTACGCTGGCAATGGCCCGTACTCAGGCTCCGCACTCTGCCACCGCGCAGTTCTTCATCAACGTGGCTGATAACGACTTCCTGAACTTCTCCGGCGAAAGCCTGCAGGGTTGGGGCTACTGCGTATTCGCAGAAGTGGTTGAAGGTATGGACGTGGTTGACAAGATCAAAGCCGTCGCTACTGGCCGCAGCGGTATGCACCAGGACGTTCCTAAAGAAGACGTTGTGATTACAAGCGTGACCGTCAGCGAGTAATTCGTGGCGACACTCTTTATTGCGGATCTGCATCTGCAAACAGAAGAACCGGCGATAACCGCCGGTTTTCTGCGTTTTTTACGCGGTGAAGCGAAAAGCGCCGATGCGCTGTACATCCTGGGCGACCTCTTTGAAGCCTGGATTGGCGACGACGACCCTAACCCGCTGCACCGTGAAATGGCCGCCGCCATTCACGCGCTCGTGGATTCCGGCGTCCCCTGCTACTTCATTCATGGCAACCGTGATTTCCTGATCGGCAAGCGCTACGCCCGCGAAAGCGGCATGACGCTGCTGCCGGAAGAACAGGTGCTCGACCTTTATGGCCGCAGGGTTCTGATCATGCACGGCGACACGCTCTGCACCGACGATACCGGCTACCTGGCGTTTCGCGCCAAAGTCCACACCCCGTGGATCCAAAAGGTGTTCCTTGCGCTGCCGCTGTTTATCCGCAACCGTATCGCCGCCAGAATGCGCGCGGGCAGTAAAGCCTCCAACAGCAGCAAATCCATGACCATCATGGACGTGAACCCGCAGGCCGTGGTGAGCGTGATGGAAAAGCATGGCGTTCAGTGGTTGATCCACGGTCATACCCATCGTCCTGACGTCCATTCCCTTATCGCCAACGGCGAACCGGCCCATCGCGTGGTATTAGGTGCCTGGCACACCGAAGGTTCCATGGTCAAAGTCACGCCAGAGGGCGTGGAGCTGATCGCCTTTCCGTTTTAACCCCTCGCACCATCATTCTATTTTTTTGAACAATATCGGCAAATTGTTTCGATTTTAATCAGCCCGTGGGCGGCCTATTATTTATCACATCAGGGCAACACGCCCTATCCCAGATAAAACACTTAAGGAATACGACCATGAAATCCATCAAAACTTTCGTTGCAGCTGCCGCTCTTTTCCTGGTTTCTTTCGGTTCTTTCGCTCAAAGCGTGAGCGCAACCGCCTCTACCCTTGACCGCGCAGAAGCGAAAATTGCCGCGCAGGCCGCCGAGCAGAATGCCTCTTATAAAATCACGAGCGCGAAGGTCAACAACCGCGTGTACATGACCGCAGAACTGACTAAATAAAAACCCTGATTGCCGTGCCGCCAGCGAAGACGTGCGACAGCGACAATACGATGAGGAAGGAACAGAGAATGAAAAACATCAGCATCGTAAGTACCCTGCTGCTGGCAGTCGTGGTGTCCACTGGCGCACAGGCCGCGGAGAATCGCTTCTCCGTGCCAAAATCGGGCTCGAATGCCGACACCAGCATGGTGAATCATATCGATGTCAGCCGCGCGTTCGACAACGAGAACCTGTCCGCAGGGGATCTTCAGTAACATCATATAAAAGACCGCCATCGAGCGGTCTTTTTTGTTATCGCTTTCTCGCCATAACTGCTCGCCTTTTAACCGCGCAACCGTTTTCCTTGCCCGTATAACATGCTATTCTCTGTGCCCTCGAAAGCAGTGTGTTTCGCACCACAGGAGTTTTAAGACGCATGTCTTCCCGCAATAATCCGGCGCGTGTCGCCATCGTGATGGGGTCCAAAAGCGACTGGGCTACCATGCAGTTCGCCGCCGAAATCTTTGAAATCCTGAATGTTCCGCACCACGTTGAAGTGGTCTCCGCGCACCGTACACCGGACAAACTGTTCAGCTTCGCCGAAAGCGCCGAAGAGAACGGTTATGAGGTGATCATTGCCGGCGCGGGCGGCGCAGCACATCTGCCAGGCATGATTGCCGCCAAAACCCTGGTGCCGGTACTGGGCGTTCCGGTCCAAAGCGCCGCGTTAAGCGGTGTGGATAGCCTCTACTCAATCGTCCAGATGCCGCGCGGTATTCCTGTCGGCACGCTGGCGATTGGTAAAGCGGGTGCTGCCAATGCCGCCCTGCTGGCGGCGCAAATTCTTGCGACGCACGATAAAGCATTACACCAGCGTCTGGCGGAGTGGCGTAAAGCCCAGACAGACGAGGTGCTGGACAATCCGGACCCGCGGGGTGCGGCATGAAGCAGGTTTGCGTCCTCGGTAACGGCCAGCTAGGCCGCATGCTGCGTCAGGCCGGTGAGCCGCTGGGTATTGCCGTCTGGCCCGTCGGGCTGGACGCCGAACCGGAAGCCGTACCGTTCCACCAGAGCGTGATCACCGCCGAGATCGAACGCTGGCCAGAAACGGCTCTGACCCGCGAGCTGGCGCGTCATAACGCCTTCGTTAACCGCGACGTGTTCCCGATCATCGCCGACCGTCTGACGCAAAAGCAGCTGTTCGACAAGCTCGGTCTGCCGACCGCGCCGTGGCAGCTCCTGTCCGATAAAAGCGAGTGGAATGACGTTTTCGCGATGCTGGGCGAGCTGGCAATCGTGAAGCGCCGCGTGGGCGGCTATGACGGCCGCGGCCAGTGGCGCCTGCGTGCAGATGAAACGGCAGAACTGCCGGACGATTGCTACGGCGAGTGCATCGTTGAGCAGGGCATCAACTTCAGCGGTGAAGTGTCGCTGGTTGGCGCGCGCGGGCACGACGGGCATACCGTCTTTTATCCGCTGACGCATAACCTGCATCAGGACGGCATTCTGCGCACCAGCGTCGCCTTCCCGCACGCCAATGCTGACCAGCAGGCGCAGGCGGAAGATATGCTCTCTGCCATCATGCACGAACTCGGGTATGTGGGCGTCATGGCGATGGAGTGCTTTATCACCCCGTCCGGTCTGCTGATCAACGAACTTGCGCCGCGCGTGCACAATAGCGGCCACTGGACGCAAAACGGCGCGTCCATCAGCCAGTTCGAGCTGCACCTGCGCGCGATTACGGACCTGCCGCTGCCGCAGCCGGTGGTGAACAGCCCGTCGGTGATGATCAACCTGATCGGCACCGATCTGAACTACGACTGGCTGAAGCTGCCGCTCGTGCATCTGCACTGGTATGACAAAGAGGTACGCGCGGGTCGTAAGGTCGGTCACCTGAACCTGAACGACAGCGACACGGGCCGCCTGAGCGCCACCCTGGAAGCGATGATCCCGCTCCTGCCGCCGGAATATGCGAGCGGTATTGTCTGGGCACAGTCTAAGCTCAAGTAAGACATCTGCGCCGGGGAGTTGATCTTCCCCTTCCCCGGCGTACAATCCCCGCCCATTGCTGCTGAGTTTTCTTCTGGAACAACCATGAACGATGGAACGGACTATCGCGCGATCCTCGCGTCTGATACCCCTTTAATCGACGTTCGCGCGCCGATCGAATTTGCCCAGGGCGCGATACCTGCGGCGATCAACCTGCCCTTAATGAACGACAACGAGCGCGCCGCCGTCGGTACCTGCTATAAACGCCAGGGCCCCGAGGCCGCGCTGGCGCTCGGCCATCAGCTGGTAAGCGGCGAGACGCGTGAGGCACGCATCAACGCCTGGCGGGAAGCCAGCCTTGCCCATCCTGAGGGCTATCTCTGCTGCGCGCGCGGCGGCCAGCGCTCGCATATCTCGCAGGCCTGGATGAAAGAGGCGGGCGTTGACTACCCGCTGATCCGCGGCGGCTACAAAGCCCTGCGTCAGACGGCGATTCAGGTGACCATCGAGCAGTCGCAAAAGCCGATGGTGCTGATTGGCGGCTGTACCGGAAACGGTAAAACCCTGCTGGTGAAGCAGCACGCGCAGGGTATCGATCTGGAAGGGCTGGCGCACCACCGAGGTTCGTCGTTTGGCCGCACGCTCACGCCGCAGCTTTCCCAGGCCAGCTTTGAAAACCACCTTGCGGTTGAGCTCCTGAAAAAAGACGCCGCGCGCTGGGTGCTGGAAGACGAGGGCCGGATGATTGGCTCCAACCACCTGCCGGAGTGCCTGCGCGACCGCATGGCTGAAGCCCCTATCGTTGTCGTCGAAGACCCGTTTGACGTCCGCCTTGAGCGCCTGCGCGAAGAGTATTTCGACCACATGTGGGCGGACTTTTCTGCCGCATACGGCGAGGAAGCGGGCTGGAAAGAATACAGCGAGTATCTGCACCACGGCCTGTTCGCCATTCGCCGCCGTCTGGGGCTGCAGCGGTATGCAGAATTCACCGCGCTGTTAGATTCCGCGCTGCTGGAACAGCAACGCTCCGGCAGCACTGACGCGCACTTCAGCTGGCTTGCGCCGCTGCTGAAGGACTATTACGACCCGATGTACGGCTATCAGCTGGAGAAAAAGGCGGAGAAGATTGTGTATCGCGGGACGTACGAAGAAATTGCTGAGTGGCTTGATCGCTGAAAAATAAAGCCGGGTGGCGAGGTAAAAGCAAAACGGCAACCAGGGTTGCCGTTTTTAATGTTTGTTCCCTCTCCCCGTGGGAGAGGGTCAGGGTGAGGGCATCAGGCCGCAACCCTACAAGACGACTTAGAAGTCGTAACGCAGACGCACCAGGTTCATGTCGCCCAGGTTGTCGGTGCTGGAGGTGAACACGTGTTCGTAATCCACGCGGAAGCCGTAATCCAGCTGGAAGCTGATACCCACGCCGTTGTCGATGCGCTGGTAGTTACGGCCGTTCACGTACTGAATGCGGTCGCCCATGAAGTATGGCTGGATGGATTTAACCGCGTACTGACCGATTGGGAACTTATAGCCCGCAAAGTATTCAATACCCCATGCATCACCGGCGAAGTAGTCGTTAACCGACACCTTTTTGGTGGTCAGGAAGTTCTGGTACCAGCCGCCGCCAGCGGAGAAGGTCCAGTTGTCCGGGGTCCAGCTCAGCGCGGTACCGAGGATGTTCTGGTCGTAGGTTTTGCTGTCGCCGTTATCCGGGTTACGCATGTCCGCACGGGTGTAGTTCCACGCGGCGCCCCAGGTCAGGTCGGTGGTCAGGTGGTAATCCAGACCCAGCGAGCCGCCGCCTTTACGCTTGTAGCGCAGGCCGTTGCCCGGCAGGTATTCGCTGTCTTCAAACAGGTAGGATGCATAAATGTCGGCATCACCCACGGTTTTCTTATATTTCAGCATCTGGCGTGAACGGTAAGAACCGTCGTAATCGCCGTTGATCCCGTTACCTGGCGCCTGACCGATCATGTCGTAGTCCCAGATATCGGTTTTCGCGCCCACCACATCATAGTAAACGCTGTTCTGTTGACCGAAGGTCAGCGTACCCCAGGTGTCGCTCTTCAGACCGGTGTAGAGCATACGACGCGTGGTGTCGTGTGCGCCGTCGGCGTAGTGGTGATCCCAGTTGAACTGTGCAGGAATATTCACACCCAGCTCGTAGTAGCTGATCCAGCTGATGTCATCAAACAGGTAGTAATCAGCCGCGAAACGGAAACGGGTGCCGCCGTCAAAGCCGTTACGCTTGTAGCTGTTTTTACCGTCGTCGCCGGTCATGTTCTGGAACTGAGGACGAATACTGCCGCCAACGGTGAAGTTCAGACGGCTCAGCGGGTTACCCGCCTGAGGATCCTGCTTAAGAACGGTGATTTCCGCCTGAGAAGCGAAGGTAGTCAATGCCACTGCCGCGCCGATCGTTACCGCCAGCGCTGATTTTTTTATAGTCATTATTTTTCCTTAATAGACACGCTGCTAAATATTTAGCGGGTGAATATTAACTGGAAATAATCGGGCTGTGTGGTCGGGTTTTTAATGTTTTGTGCTACTAAATGAGTGGGTATTATCACTTTGTGCTATTTAAACGCTGCGCACCGGCATTAAAACCCGGTGCGCAACTATCACGGCTCTAAATCAACTCGCAAACTGACGGAACAGGGCTTTCCCCTTTAACAGCCGCGTGCCGAGCCAGCCTCCGCAAAGAGAAAGCAGCACCGCGCCGCTGAGAGGCAGGATCAACCAGAGGCGCCAGTCAGGCTCCCACGGGAAGTCGAAGACCTTTGTCTGCAGCACCGCCAGCGCCGTTTCCGCGCCAATGGCCGCTACCAGACCCGCCACCAGCCCCAGCAGCGCAAACTCGCTCCAGAGCGTCATCCGCAGCAGCCGCTTTCCAGCCCCCAGCGTGCGGTAGACCACCAGCTCCTGATGGCGCTGGCGCATGCCCACCTGCACCTGGGCCAGCAGCAACAGCACGCCGCAGATCGTCACCAGCACCACCATCACCTCCAGCGCGCGGCTCACCTGCTCCAGCACCTGCCCCACCTGCTTCAGGATCGCGCCAATATCCAGCAGGCTGACCGTCGGAAACTCCCGGTTGAGCTGGGTCAGCATGCCGTTGCCGTTTTCCCAGCGGAAGCTGGTCAGCCAGCTCTGCGGCTGACCGTCCAGCGCGCCCGGCGGGAAGATAAAGAAGAAGTTGGGCCGCAGGCTTTCCCAGTCCACCTTGCGCAGGCTGGTGACTTTCGCCGTGAAATCCTGGGTATCGCCGGTAAAGGTCACGCTGTCCCCGAGCTTCACGTTCAGCCGCGTCGCCAGCCCCTCTTCCAGCGACACCTCACCCGCTTTCGGCGGCCAGGTGCCCGCGGTTATCGGGTTGTGGTCAGGGCGTTTCTCCTGCCAGGTCAGGTTCAGCTCGCGGTTCAGCGACTCGTCCTTGTTTCCGTCCGTTGGCTGGCCGTTGATCTGCGTCAGACGCGCGCGCACGATGGGATAGAACGACTCAGGGATAATGTGATGCTCCGAAAGGAAGCCCTTCAGCGGCGTGACCTGCTCAGGGGCAATGTTGATCAGGAAATAGTTCGGGCTTTCCGGGGGAAGCTGCTGCTGCCAGCGATCGAGCAGATCGCCGCGCAGCACTAACAGCAGCGCCAGCAGCATAAACGACAGCGAAAACGCCGACAGCTGGCTGAGCGTTGACCACGGCTGATGCAGCAGGCGGTTGACCGCCAGGCGCACGGGCAGCGATTTCACCGTGAGCCGCTTCAGGACGTTGAGCAGTATCCAGCCCAGCACGCCGCACAGCAGCGCCAGCACAACCGCCCCGGCCAGTACCGCCCACAGCAGCGTGCTGCCCCCCATCAGCCACGCCAGCAGCCCCACCGCTACGGCAATAATCACCGGAAGGTAGAACTTCAGCGGCCAGACGTTCGCCACCACATCGTTGCGAAGCACGCGCAGCGGCTGCGTCGCGAGCAGCAGGCGGTAGGGGCGTAGCCCCACCAGCAGCGAAATCACCGTCATTGCGCCCATCGCCCACAGCCACGGCCAGAGGCTGGCTGGCGGCAAGGCGGCCGGGAGCACCGGTTTCAGCATCACCATCAGCAGTTTTTCAAACAGCAGCCCGATTATTCCGCCGGTCAGCGCGGAGAGGACCAGCAGCATCAGCCACTGGCCGACGATCAGCTTGCGCAGCTGCGCCCTGCCCGCCCCCAGGGTTTTGAGGATCGCCACCAGGTCGTAACGGCTGCGGCAGTAGTGCCCCATCGCCACGGCAACCGCCGCCACCGCCAGCAGCAGGGTCAACAGTGCCGAAAGCAGCAGGAACTGCTGAGAACGTTCAAGTGATTTACCGAGCGCCCCTTCGTCCTGCTCCAGCCCGTACCAGCGGTGCTCTGGCTTGAGCTGCGGCAGAAGCCATTTTTCGTACGCGTCAAGCTGGGCAGGCGTGCCGCCAAACTTATAGCGCCAGGTGACGCGGCTGCCCGGCTGTACAGCATGGGTTGCCGCGACATCCGCGGTGTTCATCAGCAGGCGCGGCGCGAGCTGGAAGGGGTTAAAGCCGGAATCGGGCTCCTGCACCACTTCCCCGGCAATGTTGAGGGTGGCGTCGCCGACGTCGATGCTATCGCCGGGTTTCAGGTTCAGAAGCGCCATCAGACGTGATGCCAGCAGCACCGTGCCGGGCTTTGGCTTCAGCCCTGGCGGGTTGGTCTGCAGTTCGCCGTACATCGGGTAGATATCATCGACGGCTTTAACGCTGGCGAGCTGCGGCGTGTCGCCCGCAAACGTCATGGTCTGAAAGCTTATCTGCTCCCCCACCTTCAGCCCTTGTTTACGTGCTTCGTCAATCCAGCCCGACGGCACCGGGCGGGAGCTTTGCAGCGCCCGGTCACCCGCCATAAACTCCCGGCTCTGCTGGCTAAGCCCTTTTTCCATGCGGTCGCTGACGCTGCCGAGCGCCAGCACGCAGGCCACCGCCAGGCTTAGCGCCAGCCAGACGATAAGCAACGAGGGCGAGCGCCACTCGCGCCAGAACCAGCGGGTAATCATGCCTCCTCCTGAAGAATACCGTTCACCAGCCGCAGGCGGCGGTCGCAGCGGGCGGCGAGCTGCGGATCGTGGGTGACGAGGATCAGCGTGGTGCCGTGCTCGCGGTTGAGCGAAAACAGCAGATCGGCAATCCGGTCACCGGTTTTACGGTCAAGGTTACCTGTGGGCTCATCGGCAAACAGGACTTCGGGACGACCGTTAAACGCCCGCGCCAGCGCCACGCGCTGCTGCTCACCGCCGGAAAGCTGTGCGGGAAGGTGGTCGAGACGCTTGCCCAGACCGAGCTGCTCCAGCAGCGCCTTCGCGTGCGCCCGGCTTTCACGGCTGTTTTCACCGCGCAACAGCGCCGGGAGTTCGACGTTTTCCAGCGCGTTCAGGGTTGGGATCAGCATAAAGGACTGGAAGACAAAACCAACGTGACGCGCGCGCAGCGCGGCCCGCGCCTCTTCATCAAGCTGGTGCAGCGGGTGCCCGACAAGGTGGACCTCGCCGCTGCTGCCGTCGTCCAGACCGGCCAAAATCGCCAGCAGCGTGGACTTGCCAGAGCCGGATTCGCCAATCAGCGCGATGGTTTCAGCGCGTTTGACAACGAGTTCAACTCCAGTAAGGATGGAAAGCTCGTGTTCCCCCTGACCGACGGACTTCTTAAGATGATGAACTTCAACACTGTTTTCCGCTGGCATTTGCCCTTCCTGTTTTTGATTCTGATGACCTTCCGCGCGGCGGCAGCGGACACGTTACTGGTTCTCGGCGACAGCCTGAGCGCAGGCTATCGCATGGCGGCCAGCGCGGCCTGGCCCGCGCTGCTCAACGACAAATGGCAGAGCAAGACGTCGGTAATCAACGCCAGCATCAGCGGTGATACCTCGCAGCAGGGCCTGTCGCGCCTGCCTGCACTGCTCAAACAGCATCAGCCGCGCTGGGTGCTGGTGGAGCTTGGCGGTAACGATGGATTGCGCGGTTTTCAGCTTCAGCAAACCGAGCAAACGCTGCGCACCATTTTGCAGGATATCAAAGCGGCAAACGCCCAGCCGCTGCTGATGCAAATTCGCCTGCCCGCTAACTACGGTCGTCGGTATAATGAAGCCTTTAGCGCGATCTACCCTAAGCTTGCCAAAGAGTTTGATATTCCGCTGCTGCCATTTTTCATGGAAGAGGTCTATCTCAAACCCCAGTGGATGCAAGACGACGGGATCCACCCCAATCGCGATGCTCAGCCGTTTATTGCCGACTGGATGGCAACGCGGCTGGCTCCTTTAGTTAAACATGACTCCTGATTAAGCGGAGATCCTGACAGGTAAAGTTATGCAAAAATCGGTCTTAATTACAGGATGTTCCAGTGGAATCGGCCTGGAAAGCGCGCTCGAACTGAAGCGCCAGGGGTTTCGGGTGCTGGCGGCGTGTCGCAAACCCGACGATGTCGAACGCATGAACGGGCTGGGCTTTACCGGCGTGCTGCTGGATATGGACTCGCCGGAGAGCGTTGAACGCGCCGCCGATGAGGTGATCGCGCTGACCGACAATCGTCTCTACGGGCTCTTTAACAATGCCGGCTACGGCGTGTATGGCCCGCTGGATACGCTCTCCCGCGAAACGCTGGAGAAACAGTTTTCGACCAACTTCTTCGGCGTGCATCAGCTCACCATGCGCCTGCTCCCCGCGATGCTGCCGCACGGTGAAGGGCGCATCGTGATGACATCGTCAGTGATGGGGCTGATTTCCACCCCGGGCCGCGGCGCCTACGCCGCCAGCAAATATGCGCTGGAGGCCTGGTCCGACGCCCTGCGCATGGAGCTGCGCCACAGCGGCATCAAGGTCAGCCTGATTGAGCCCGGCCCGATCCGCACCCGCTTTACCGAAAACGTGAACCAGACCCAGGCGGATAAGCCGGTCGAGAACCCCGGCATTGCCGCACGTTTTACCCTCGGGCCAGAGGCGGTGGTAGCCAAAGTGCGCCATGCTTTTGAGAGCGAACATCCTAAAATGCGCTATCCGGTGACGCTGGTCACCCATGCCGTAGGCTGGTTAAAACGCCTGCTGCCGGGCCGGATGATGGACAAAATTTTGCACGGTTGAGTTGAAGCGACGACGCTCATCCCCATGTAAAGAACAAACCGACAAAAGAGAAAGCCGCATGTCCGTACAGAATATCGTCAATATTACAGAAGCTAACCTGCAACAGACCCTTGAACAGTCGATGACCAAACCGGTCCTGTTCTACTTCTGGTCTGAACGCAGCCAACACTGCCTGCAGCTGACGCCGGTGCTGGAAAGCCTTGCCGCGCAGTACAACGGTCAGTTCATTCTCGCTAAGCTGGACTGCGACGCCGAGCCGATGGTGGCGTCTCAGTTTGGTCTGCGCGCCATCCCAACCGTCTATCTGTTCCAGAACGGCCAGCCCGTTGACGGTTTCCAGGGGCCGCAGCCGGAAGAGGCTATCCGCGCCCTGCTGGATAAAGTGCTGCCGCGTGAAGAAGAGCTGAAGGCGCAGGAAGGCATGGCGCTGATGCAGGAAGGTAAATACGACGAGGCGCTGCCGCTGCTCAAAGAGGCGTGGCAGCTGTCGAATCAGAACAGCCAGATTGGCCTGCTGCTGGCGGAAACGCAGATCGCCCTGCACCGTTCAGAAGACGCGGAAGCCGTACTCAAGACGGTTCCGCTGCAGGATCAGGACACCCGCTATCAGGGTCTGATCGCGCAGATTGAGCTGCTAAAACAGGCCGCGGACACCCCGGAAATTCAGCAGCTGCAGCAGCAGGTTGCCGACAACCCGGCCGACGCCGCGCTGGCAAGCCAGCTGGCGCTGCAGCTGCACCAGGTGGGGCGTAACGAAGAGGCGCTGGAGCTGCTGTTCAGCCACCTGCAAAAAGACCTGGCAGCCGCAGACGGTCAGGCGCGCAAGATGTTCCAGGAAATTCTGGCCGCGCTGGGCACCGGAGACGCGCTGGCGTCGAAGTATCGTCGTCAGCTGTACGCGTTGCTCTACTAACAAAAAAATGCCCGGTGGCGCTAACGCTTACCGGGCCTGGAAAACAGGCTTAACCCGTTTTCTTTAATTGCGTTACCACCAGCTGGTGGCGCGCGTTGTAGAACTTCCGATAGGTCAGGTAACAGGCAATGATGGTTGACAGGCTTGCCGTGGAGAGCAGCATAAACGTCACCATGATCTGATACTTAATCGCTTTGACCGGATCGATACCGGCAAAAATCAGCCCCGACATCATGCCCGGCAGGCTCACCAGCCCCACCGTTTTGGCTGAATCGACCGTTGGGATCAGCGATGAGCGAATGCTCTCACGGATCAGCCGCGCCGAGGCCACTTTAGGCGTCGCTCCCAGGCTTAATTTCTCCTGCAGCTGCTGCTGTTCACTGCTGAAGCGCTGGCCGAGATTGTTATAACACAGCCCAACGGCCACCATGGCGTTCCCCGCAATCATCCCGGAGATAGGGATAACCTGCATCGGCGTAAAGGCAATCGAGCCGGAGAGCACCAGCACCGCCAGCGTGAGCGCCGTCCCGGTGGTAATAGCGATAAACGACGAGATAAACGCCTTATCAATGTATTTACTGCGCTTTTTCGCATTCCACGCCGCGTTGAAACAGATAAAGAGCACCATCAGCAGCGTCAGCACAGCGTGGTTGACGTTAAATATATACTTCAGCACATAGCCGACGATGATGAGCTGAACCACCGCGCGGCAGATACTCCACAAAATATCTTTTTCCAGCCCCAGCTTTTCCCGGTAGCTGACCACAATCGCAATCAGCACCAGCACCATCGAAAACGCCAGTGATTCATTGGTAATGTTATGCTCACCCACGGTTAGCCTCCTGCATTTTCCCGCCGTGCGGCTGAAGCGTAATCACGTCATCCGCATGGGTTATTTCGCTAGCGTCGTGCGTCACCCACAGCACGGCAATGTTCTGCTCCCAGGCGTAGCGATGAATAATCTCGTTAACGTTGCGCTTGTTGACGTCATCGAGCGCGCTGGTAATTTCATCCAGCAAAAGCACCTTCGGTAAAAACTGCAGGTTGCGGATCAGCGAGACGCGCTGCTTTTCTCCGCCCGACAGCGCGGTGATGGATTTGGTTAACGTCTCCTGCGCCAGGCCAAAGCGGGCGAGATCGCTGATAAACTTTTCCGGCTCCGGCGTTTTATTGCGGATTTGCCACGGGAAAATCAGGTTGTCATAAACCGTATCGCCAAAAAGCGCGGGGGTTTGCACGCAGTAGGAGACCTGCTGGCGATAGCTTTCCGGGGAAAGCGACGCGATATCCTGTCCTTCAAACAGAAGGGTGCCCTCCGTCGGGCTGAGGAGTGAGGCCACAATTTTCAGCAGCGTGCTTTTACCGCAGCCTGAAGGGCCCGTGATTAATTTAAACTCGCCCGGCGACAGGCTAAACCCGACGTGCTGAAGAATAATGTTTTCTCCAACACGAAATCCGATATCCCTGAGATGTAATAGTTCTTTTTTATCGTTCATTACGCTTCCGTTAACCGCTTCGTGTAATAACCGCCTGTAGCATAATCCTTTCGTGCGCACAGAGCGAATAGCCTCACGCTAAAGCAAGTGTTAAACTTTTTGTTTGTCATTTGTCTCCACCATCACTACAGGAAGTAAGCAGCATGGCACATATCTTTTATGAGTTTCCTTCCCTGAAGCCTGGTGTTCCTGATGTCGAAACATTAATGGAAGTCATCAAATCGTCGGAACTCACGCGTTTTGTCATCGGTGCAGAGGTGGTGGATTTTGTTAAGAAGGCGCTTATCGTGAACACCACGATCGGCAGTTTCAAAAATTGCTATTTCGCCTTCGACAACGGGACACACTTCCTGGAATTTGACGGCAAGGGAAAATCCAAACGTTTCAATGAGGTACCCGACTGGTTCGTCTCTCCGGCTGAATTTTCTCGTACCCAGTGGCTTATCAACCACGATCTTGCGGATGTAAAGGCCACCCAATTCATTGACGTGCTGATGTCCTACCCGCTGAAAGAGCGCCGTGCGCACTGTAATTTGTTATTCGGGCTGGAGCTGGAAAAGGTGAATGCGGTTCCGGCCGCAGCGTCAGCCGCAGGGAAAATCGGCAATAAAAACGGTAAAACGACCAAACCGCGCGTGACCGATCTGGGATCGTTTGAATTGTTCAGCCAGTTCTTTGCGCGCATGAAAACCGCCGTGCTGGCCGATGAGTTTCCCACCCTGCAGGTTCTGACGGGCATGGATAACCTGACTAAAGCGCCGCATAATTTAAAGCAGGGTATCAGAACGTGGTTCAAGGCCATCGCGGGCGACCTTCCCCCTAATAACAAGCGCGTTGAAGCGGGGAATGCCGTTCTGTTCTGCGCCCCCATTCGCGAACAGATCCAGCGTATCGAAGCGCTGGGGCTGGAGAAGTACTACCAGGGATTATCCAAAGCCATTGCCGAAGCGGGTGATGGATTCATCTCTGACTTTACCTATACTTACGAGCAATAAACACACACTTTCACTCATCACAGCATGCAAAACAGGAGGTTTTTATGCTTATCGTTGTTCCTGTCCTTATTTTCGTTGCGCTGGTTATTGTGGGCGCAGGCGTCAAAATTGTCCCTCAGGGCTATCAGTGGACCGTCGAGCGTTTCGGTCGCTACACCAATACCCTCCAGCCAGGCTTAAGCCTGATTGTTCCGTTCATGGATCGGATTGGTCGCAAGATCAACATGATGGAGCAGGTACTGGACATTCCTTCTCAGGAGATCATCTCCAAGGATAACGCCAACGTCACCATCGACGCCGTCTGCTTTATTCAGGTGATTGATGCGCCGAAAGCGGCCTATGAGGTCAGCAACCTGGAGCTGGCGATCGTCAACCTGACGATGACCAACATCCGTACCGTGCTCGGCTCGATGGAGCTGGACGAAATGCTTTCCCAGCGCGACAGCATCAACACCCGCCTGCTGCACATTGTCGATGAGGCAACGAACCCGTGGGGGATCAAAGTCACCCGTATTGAGATCCGCGACGTGCGTCCGCCGGCTGAGCTGATCGCCTCCATGAACGCCCAGATGAAGGCCGAGCGAACCAAGCGTGCCTACATTCTGGAAGCCGAAGGGGTACGCCAGGCGGAGATCCTCAAAGCGGAAGGGGAAAAACAGTCGCAGATCCTGAAAGCGGAAGGCGATCGTCAGTCCGCTTTCTTACAGGCGGAAGCGCGTGAACGTTCAGCCGAGGCGGAAGCCCGCGCCACCCAGATGGTGTCCGAGGCGATTGCCGCCGGTGATATCCAGGCCGTGAACTACTTTGTCGCGCAAAAATATACCGACGCGCTGAAACAGATCGGCTCGGCGAACAACAGCAAAGTGGTGATGATGCCGCTGGAGGCCAGCAGCCTGATGGGCTCTATCGCCGGTATTGCCGAACTGATTAAAGACAGCGGAAACGAGCGTAAAAAATGATTGAGCTGATCGCTGCACATCCTCATGCCTTCTGGCTAAGCCTCGGTGGCTTATTGCTGGCGGCGGAGATGCTGGGCGGCAACGGCTACCTGCTCTGGAGCGGTGTTGCCGCCGTCATTACGGGCCTTCTGGTCTGGATCCTTCCCCTGGACTGGGCGTGGCAGGGTGCGCTATTTGCCGTGCTGACGCTGGTGGCCGCGTGGCTGTGGTGGCGCTGGCTAAACCGGCGGGTTAACGAGCAAAAACCGCTGGACGCGCACCTCAACCAGCGCGGACAGCAGATTGTCGGCAAGCGTTTTACGCTCGACACCTCGCTGGTGAACGGGCGCGGGCATATGCGCGTGGGCGACAGCTCGTGGCCGGTGGTCGCCGACGACGACCTCAGCGCCGGCACGCGGGTTGAGGTCATTGCGGTGGAAGGCATTACCCTGCGGGTGAAGGCCTGTTAGACAGAGGCCTTACGATGACAGCAGCCGGCAAGATTATCGATAATCGGGCAGTCGGCGCTGTCATCCCCCGGACAGGATTCAGCGAGCTGCAGCAGCTGTTCGCGCATCGCCTGCAGCTCGATGATGTGGCGTTCGATCTCGGCCACTTTTTCCAGCGTGCGTTTTTTCACGTCGGCGCTGTGACGCTTCGGATCGTTAAACAGGTTCACCAGCTCGCCGCACTCTTCCAGATTAAACCCCACCTGTCTTGCCTGGCGCAGCAGCGTCAGTTCATCCAGATGCAGCTGCGTGTAGCTGCGGTAGCCGTTTTCACTGCGCAGCGGTGGCGTTACCAGCCCCTTCTCTTCATAAAAGCGGATTGCCTTGCTGGTTAAGCCAGTTTTTTTTGCCACGTCACTGATATTCACATTTCCCCCTTGACCTTCCCCTTGATGGAAGGTTTAACCTTTATAACAGTCAGTGAAAAGCACTGTATCGGTCAACAACTGACCAGATCATTATACGGGAGTTTTACTATGTCTCACACTATCGACCTGACGCTGGACGGCCTCTCCTGCGGCCACTGCGTCAAACGCGTTAAAGAAAGCCTGGAACAGCGCCCTGACGTTGAAAGCGCTGACGTGACTATCGATCATGCTGCCGTGACCGGCAGCGCCAGCGCGGATGCGCTGATCGATACCATCAAGCAGGCCGGTTACGGGGCGGAGTTAAGCCACCCAAAGGCTAAACCGCTGGCAGAGTCATCATCCCCGTCGGAAGCACTGACAGCGGCCACTCCTGAGCTTCCGGCAGCTGATGATATTGACGACAGCCAACAGCTGCTGATCAACGGCATGAGCTGCGCCAGCTGCGTCTCCCGGGTACAAAACGCCTTGCAGGCCGTACCGGGCGTTGCGCAGGCACGGGTAAACCTCGCGGAGCGCACTGCGCTGGTGATGGGCAGCGCCTCCGCCGCAGATTTAGTGCAGGCCGTTGAGAAAGCGGGCTACGGGGCGGAGGCCATCGAAGATGATGCCGAGCGCCGCGAGCGCCAGCAGGAAACGGCTATCGCCACCATGAAGCGCTTCCGCTGGCAGGCGATTGTCGCCCTGCTGGTGGGTATTCCGGTGATGGTGTGGGGCATGATGGGTGACAACATGATGGTCACCGCTGACAACCGCACGCTGTGGCTGGTGATTGGTCTGATTACCCTTGCGGTGATGGTGTTTGCAGGCGGGCATTTTTACACCAGCGCCTGGAAGAGCCTGAAAAACCGCACCGCGACGATGGATACGCTGGTGGCGCTCGGAACCGGCGCGGCGTGGCTCTATTCGATGAGCGTTAACGTCTGGCCGCAGTGGTTCCCGATGGAGGCGCGCCATCTCTACTATGAAGCCAGCGCGATGATTATCGGCCTGATTAACCTGGGCCACATGCTGGAAGCCCGCGCCCGTCAGCGCTCCTCGAAAGCGCTGGAAAGATTGCTTGATTTAACCCCGCCGACGGCCCGCGTGGTCACGGACGAGGGAGAGAAAAGCGTCCCGCTGGCGGAAGTTCAGCCCGGCATGACGCTGCGCCTGACGACGGGCGATCGCGTTCCCGTTGACGGCAAGATAACCCAGGGCGAAGCCTGGCTGGATGAAGCGATGCTGACCGGCGAGCCCATTCCCCAGCAGAAATCAGACGGCGACGCCGTTCATGCGGGTACGGTGGTGCAGGACGGCAGCGTGCTGTTTACCGCCAGCGCCGTCGGCAGCCACACGACGCTGTCGCGTATTATCCGCATGGTGCGTCAGGCCCAGAGCAGCAAGCCGGAAATTGGCCAGCTTGCCGACAGAATCTCGGCCATTTTTGTGCCGGTGGTGGTCGGCATTGCCCTTCTGAGCGCGGCTATCTGGTATTTCTTCGGCCCGGCACCGCAGATTGTTTACACCCTGGTGATCGCCACCACGGTGCTGATCATCGCCTGTCCTTGCGCCCTTGGCCTGGCGACGCCGATGTCGATTATCTCCGGCGTAGGCCGCGCGGCCGAATTTGGCGTACTGGTGCGGGATGCCGACGCGCTGCAGCGGGCCAGCACCCTCGACACGCTGGTGTTTGATAAAACCGGCACGCTGACCGAAGGCAAACCGCAGGTGGTGGCCGTCACTACCGCAGGCATTGCGCAAGAGGAGGCGCTGCGCCTCGCCGCCGCGCTGGAGCAAGGCTCAAGCCATCCGCTGGCGCGCGCCATTCTCGATAAAGCAAATGCTTCTGCCCTGCCGCAGGTCAGCAATTTCCGCACCCTGCGCGGGCTCGGCGTCAGCGGTGAAGCAGAAGGCCACGCGCTGCTGCTGGGTAACCAGGCATTGCTCAATGAAAATGGTATTGATACCGCCGCGCTGGAAAGCGAGCTGAAAGCGCAGGCGTCTCAGGGCGCTACGCCGGTTCTGCTGGCGGTGGATGGCAAAGCCGCCGCGCTGCTGGCCGTGCGCGATCCGCTTCGCCAGGACAGCGTGGACGCCCTGCAGCGTCTGCACCGTGCCGGCTATCGTCTGGTGATGCTGACCGGGGACAATCCGACAACGGCCAACGCCATCGCGAAAGAAGCCGGAATTGATGAGGTCATTGCAGGCGTACTGCCGGACGGTAAAGCGGACGCCATCAAGAAACTGCAAAGTCAGGGCCGTCAGGTGGCGATGGTTGGCGACGGCATCAACGATGCCCCAGCGCTGGCCCAGGCGGACGTCGGGATTGCCATGGGCGGCGGGAGCGATGTCGCCATCGAAACCGCTGCCATTACGCTGATGCGCCATAGCCTGATGGGCGTTGCCGACGCGCTGGCCATTTCAAAAGCCACGCTGCGCAACATGAAGCAGAACTTACTGGGAGCGTTCGTCTATAACACCCTCGGTATCCCAATCGCGGCCGGTATTCTGTGGCCGCTGACCGGCACGCTGCTTAACCCGGTGGTCGCGGGCGCGGCGATGGCGCTCTCCTCCATTACCGTGGTGAGCAACGCCAACCGGCTGCTGCGCTTTAAACCGAAGGATTGAACCTTGTACCCGTACGCGCTAGCATGAACCTTTCCATTCATGGAGCGCGTATGGGTCTGTTTAATCGTATAAAAGCATCGTTTCGCGCCCTCTTTCCTCGCCGTTATGCATGGCCCGGTCTGGATATCTCTCTCCCCGGCGGGCAACACCTGCACCTGGTTGGCAGTATTCATATGGGTACGCAGGATATGTCTCCCCTGCCACCCGGGCTGATTAAACTGCTGAAACGCGCCGACGCGCTGGTCGTTGAGGCGGACATTTCGGGTCAGGAGTCGCCGTTTGTCGGGCTGGAAAGCGATCTCAGCCTGGCGGAACGTCTGGATGATGCCCGGCTTGCCGAACTGACGCGCGTCGCGGATGAAACCGGCGTGTCGCTCTCCATGATTGACACCCTGCCGCTCTGGCAAATTGCGATGGTGCTGCAGGCTACGCAGGCGCAGCGTCTGGGACTGCGCGGTGACTACGGCATTGATTACCAGCTGCTGAACGCGGCAAGGGCCCGCAGCCTGCCCGTCATTGAGCTGGAAGGGACGGACAGCCAGATTGCGCTTCTGCGCCAGCTTCCCGACGACGGCCTGATGCTGCTGGATGATACGTTGACCCACTGGCACACCAACGCGCGCCTGCTGCAGACCATGATTGGCTGGTGGCTGGACGCGCCGCCTGAGGACAGTAAGCTGGCTTTACCGTCGACGTTCAGCGAATCGCTGTATGATGTGCTGATGAATGCGCGCAACAAAGCCTGGCGGCAGACGCTGCATGCGTTACCTGCGGGGCATTACGTAGTAGCGGTTGGGGCGTTACATTTGTACGGAGAAGGGAATTTGCCGTCACTGTTGAAATAAAAAAATGGCCAATATTTCTATTGGCCCGTCAAAGAGGAATTTCATCGTTTTTATTATGCCGAAGGAGACCTTCGGTTGAGCCGATTGTCGCTCAAAGTGACCATCACTGCCAATACTATTGCGCAAGATGGTGCTATTTTTTAGACAAACGTCAGGCGTATGCTGATGGCATGATTTGTCTGTCGTAAGAAGGATAGCTATGACTCCCGCCGTTAAATTACTCGAAAAAAACAACATTTCTTTCCGGATCCACACTTACGATCACGATCCGAATGAAACTAACTTTGGTGATGAAGTGGTGCGCAAGCTGGGGCTGAACGCGGACCAGGTTTACAAAACGCTGCTGGTTGCGGTGAATGGCGATATGAAACACCTCGCCGTTGCGGTTACCCCGGTGGCGGGACAGCTGGATCTGAAGAAAGTCGCCAAAGCGCTGGGGGCGAAGAAGGTGGATATGGCGGATCCGATGGTGGCGCAACGCACCACGGGCTATCTGGTGGGCGGGATCAGTCCGCTCGGGCAGAAAAAACGCCTGCCGACGCTGATTGATGCCCCTTCGCAGGAGTTTGAAACCATCTTTATATCCGGCGGCAAACGCGGGCTGGATATCGAGCTGGCGGCGGGCGACCTGGCGAAAATGCTGGACGCGAAGTTTGCGGATATTGCGCGCCGGGATTGAGAAAATTGCCCGGTGGCGGCTGCGAGGTAAAAGCAAAACGGTAACAGGCGTTACCGTTTTTTGTGTTCGCGCCCTCTCCCGGTGGGAGAGGGTTGGGGTGAGGGCATCAGGCCGCACACCACTACTGCCAGCTCACCTCACCTTTCGGTTCATACGCATTCACATCAATCGGCGAATTCTGCTCGATGAACTGCTTCAGCACTTCCGCATCGATAAAGCCGGTATTCACGTATCCCGGTTTATTATCGATATGCGGATAGCCGTCGCCGCCGGTGGCGTTGAAACTTAAGGTCGCCAGACGGTACGTTTTAGCCGGATCAACCGGTTCGCCTTTGATCTTCAGGTCGTTAAGCTTGCCGTCTTTCGCCACAAAGCTGACGTTGGCAAACTGCGGATAGGCCCCGGAATCCGGCTTCATCTGCGCCACGGCGGTCAGGTAGTCAATCACCTCTTTCCCGCTCATGTCCGCATAGACCACCACGTTGCCGAACGGCTGCACCTTCAGGACGTCCTTATAGGTAATGTTTCCACCTTCGATGGAATCACGAATACCGCCGCCGCTCATCACGCCGAAGTCGGCGCCGGTGCGCGCCATTTGCGCCGCCAGCACCAGGTGGCCCATGTTGGTCTGCACGAAGCGAACTTTACTGCGGTCTCCCTCCAGACGACCGTTCAGCGTGCCGATTTTCACGTCCAGCTGCGCCTTGCCCTTGTTCTGGAACGGCGTCAGCAGGGAGAGCATCTGCTGGTTTTCAGCGATCTCCGGCGTGTAGAGTACGCGCTCACTTTTCCCGTCCGGGTAGGTGACTTTCTTCTTCAGGTTGACCGGGATGAGCTGATAGTGAACCAGCTTCATCTCGCCGTTACGGAACTCAAAATCCGCCCGGCCGACGTATTTGCCCCACTCGTGCGCCTGAACAATCCAGATACCGTTCTGACGGTCCGGCGCGCACGGCGTGCCCGGCACGTAGTCCACCTGCTTTTTGTTCTCCGAGGCCATACACACCGGATCCTGTGAGTGACCGCCCACAATCATTGCCAGCGAGCCCGCAGGCAGGCTGCGCGCCATTTCCACGTCGCCGGGCGCGTTAGCGCCGTGCTCGCCGTTGTCGTAGTGCCCCATGTGCGTGGTGGCGATAATCACGTCCGGCTTCTCGTTTTGCTGCAGCTCCTGAATCACCAGCTTCGCTTCGTCTGCCGGTTTGCGGAATTCGATATCGGTAAAGAACTCGGGGTTACCAATTTTCGCCGTGTCGTCAGTGGTTAAGCCGATGACCGCGATCTTCAGATCCTGACGCTTAAACAGCGCCCACGGCTTAAACAGGCGTTCGCCGGTGCTTTTCTGGTAAATATTGGCGGAGAGGAAGGGGAATTTGGCCCATTTTTCCTGCTGACGCAGCACGGTCAGCGGATTATCGAACTCGTGGTTACCCACGGCCATCGCGTCGTAGCCAATCAGGTTCATGCCGCGAAAATCAGGTTCCGCGTCCTGTAAATCGGATTCCGGCACGCCGGTATTGATATCGCCACCCGACAGCAGCAGCACGCTGCCGCCCTGGGCAGCCACCTCTTTGCGGATGCCGTCCACCAGCGTTTTTTGCGCCGACAGGCCATATTCGCCGTATTCGCTGCGCCAGAAATGACCGTGGTGATCGTTGGTATGCAGAATAGTGATTTTATAGGTTTTGTCTTTTTCATACGCCTGCGCGGGCAGGCTTACCAGGCCCCATGCGGCGATGAGCGCCAGCGCGACGCCCCGCTTCATTAACTTCATCTTCTCTCTCCCTGACCAATAGACAAAGGCAAAAATTACAGTGACTAACAAGAATAGACAAATAAGTTTTCAGAATTGCGACTTTCTTCAAATGTCCCGGACGGGTATGTTAGTCGGATAATAATTACACCCTGCATCTCTAATAACGAAAGACGTGGTACTTCTCTCTATGGCAATCAGTGAATCAACCCAGCCCGTTCCGGGCGCGCCGGCGTCGCGCACCTCCTTTAAAGTCTTAGGCGCAATCAGTCTCTCGCACCTGCTCAACGACATGATCCAGTCGTTGATTCTGGCAATTTATCCGCTGCTGCAGTCCGAGTTTTCGTTAACGTTCGTGCAGATCGGGATGATCACCCTGACCTTCCAGCTGGCTTCCTCACTGCTGCAGCCGGTGGTGGGCTACTGGACGGATAAATACCCGATGCCGTGGTCGCTACCGATCGGCATGTGCTTTACCTTAAGCGGGCTGGTGCTGCTGGCCATGGCGGGGAGTTTTGAAGCGGTGCTGATTGCCGCCGCGCTGGTGGGCACCGGCTCGTCCGTTTTCCATCCGGAGTCCTCCCGCGTGGCGCGTATGGCCTCCGGGGGACGTCACGGTCTGGCGCAGTCTCTCTTCCAGGTGGGCGGTAACTTTGGTAGCTCTCTCGGCCCGCTGCTGGCCGCGGTGATTATTGCCCCTTACGGTAAAGGCAACGTGGCCTGGTTTGTGCTGGCCGCACTGCTGGCCATTATCGTGCTGGCGCAGATCAGCCGCTGGTATGCCGCTCAGCATCGCGTGAATAAAGGGAAACCTAAAGCGAAGGTTATCAATCCCCTTCCGCGCAACAAGGTTATCCTGGCGGTTTCCGTGCTGCTGGTACTGATCTTCTCGAAATACTTCTATATGGCGAGCATCAGCAGCTATTACACCTTTTATCTGATGCAAAAATTCGGATTATCGGTACAGAATGCGCAGTTCCACCTGTTTGCCTTCCTGTTCGCCGTTGCGGCCGGCACGGTCATTGGCGGGCCCGTGGGTGATAAGATTGGGCGTAAATACGTCATTTGGGGCTCTATCCTCGGCGTGGCGCCGTTTACCCTTATTTTGCCGTACGCGAGCCTTGAATGGACGGGGATTTTAACCGTGATCATTGGTTTTATTCTCGCATCCGCGTTTTCCGCCATTCTGGTCTATGCCCAGGAGCTGCTGCCTGGCCGTATCGGTATGGTTTCCGGGCTCTTTTTCGGTTTCGCCTTCGGTATGGGCGGGCTTGGCGCGGCGGTGTTGGGGATGGTGGCGGATCACACCAGCATCTTCCTGGTCTATAAAATCTGCGCTTTCCTGCCACTTCTTGGGATGTTGACCATATTCCTGCCTGATAACCGTCATAAAGCGTAAATTACGGGTAGCCAAAGTTTAACTTTGGCTACCTGATACCCTGATGCCATAAGGGTTTCTTCTTCTTCCCCTCGCTGAATTTATCAAAACGCGCTTTTTTACGTGCATATTGCTGTTTTATTCAAACTTCAACAATAATTCATAAACATAAGGGTAAAAATTGTCATAAACTATTACTCGGTTTTTTGGTTTTCGCCAAAAAGGAACACCCACAACGAAAGGAGACGGAATGCACCACGCCACACCGCTTATCACCACCATTGTTGGTGGACTTGTGCTCGCTTTTATCCTCGGCATGATTGCCAATAAGCTGCGTATTTCTCCTCTTGTCGGCTATCTGTTAGCGGGTGTACTGGCGGGACCGTTTACGCCAGGCTTCGTGGCGGATACCAAGCTGGCCCCTGAGCTGGCGGAATTGGGCGTGATTCTGCTGATGTTTGGCGTCGGCCTGCACTTCTCCCTGAAGGATTTGATGGCGGTAAAGTCGATCGCCATACCGGGAGCGATCGCCCAGATTGGGGTGGCGACGCTGCTGGGGATGGCGCTTTCGGCGGTGCTGGGCTGGTCGTTAATGACCGGTATCGTATTTGGGCTGTGTCTCTCAACCGCCAGTACCGTGGTGCTGCTGCGCGCGCTTGAAGAGAGACAGCTGATAGACAGCCAGCGCGGGCAAATCGCGATAGGCTGGCTGATTGTTGAAGACCTGGTGATGGTCCTGACGCTGGTGCTGCTGCCAGCCGTCGCCGGGATGATGGAAAAAGACAACGTCGGCTTTGCCTCGCTGGCGCTGGATATGAGTATCACCATCGGTAAGGTGGTGGCATTTATCGCCATCATGATGCTGGTGGGACGCCGTCTGGTGCCGTGGATCATGTCCCGCAGCGCGGCAACCGGCTCCCGCGAGCTGTTCACCCTCTCTGTGCTGGCGCTGGCGCTGGGTATCGCTTTTGGTGCCGTAGAGCTGTTTGACGTCTCCTTTGCCCTGGGCGCGTTCTTCGCCGGGATGGTGCTGAACGAGTCCGAGCTGAGCCACCGCGCGGCGCATGACACTCTGCCGCTGCGCGATGCCTTCGCCGTGCTGTTCTTCGTCTCCGTCGGGATGCTGTTTGACCCGATGGTCCTGATTCACCAGCCGCTGGCCGTGCTGGGCACGCTGGCGATCATCATCTTTGGTAAGTCGCTTGCCGCCTTCTTCCTGGTGCGGATGTTCGGCCACTCCCCGCGCACGGCGTTGACCATCGCCGCCAGCCTGGCGCAGATCGGTGAGTTCGCCTTTATTCTGGCCGGTCTGGGCATGGCCCTGAACCTGCTGCCGCAGGCGGGGCAAAACCTGGTGCTGGCGGGGGCGATCCTGTCGATTATGCTGAACCCGGTGCTGTTTGCCCTGCTGGAAAAATACCTCGATAAAACCGAAACGCTGGAAGAACAGACGCTCGAAGAGGCCATCGAAGAAGAGAAGCAGATCCCGGTCGATATTTGCAACCACGCCCTGCTGGTAGGCTTTGGCCGCGTGGGCAGCCTGCTCGGTGAGAAGCTGATGGCGCAGGGCATTCCGCTGGTGGTGATTGAGACCTCACGCACCCGCGTCGACGAGCTGCGCGAGCGCGGCATTCGTGCGGTACTGGGCAATGCGGCAAACGAAGAGATCATGAATCTGGCGCACCTGGACTGCGCGCGCTGGCTGCTGCTGACCATACCTAACGGCTATGAAGCGGGCGAGATTGTGGCCTCCGCACGCGAGAAGTGCCCAACGATTGAGATTATCGCCCGGGCGCACTATGACGACGAGGTGGAGTACATTACCGAGCGCGGTGCGAATAAGGTGGTGATGGGCGAGCGCGAGATTGCGAATACGATGCTGACGCTGCTGGAGAAACCGCCGGTTGAAGAAGGGGTGACGGGGTAGGTTTGTGCGGCCTGATGCCCTCACCCTGACCCTCTCCCACAGGGAGAGGGAACGAACACTAAAAACGGCAACCAGGGTTGCCGTTTTGCTTTTACCTTGTGCGGTCTGATGCCCTCACCCTGGCCCTCTCCCACGAGGAGAGGGAACAAACACTAAAACGGCAACCACAGGTTGCCGTTTTGCTTTTATCTGTCCCAGTAGGCCTCTTCGAGGCTGTCTTCTCTTTCAGGCAGACCGCGCGTTAAGCGCGGAGAATGCTGGTTCAGCACCTGATAGCTCACGCGGTTGGCATATTTACACACCTGTGCCAGCGAGGAATAGGTCAGCCAGCTGAACTTGTGCTTGCTGGAGTTCGGCACGTTGGTTTTATGGTAGGCGTTAGCGGTGATGTCGTGCAGCAGTGCGGCCAGCGCGCCGTCGCCCGCACCGTTGGTGTTCATAATCTTCTCCGGCCCGCCCATATACGGCGCGATATGAGAGTAGATTCGCAGCGGATTCACGCAATCTTTGTAGCGCATGCCGCGGCTGAACTCGTACTGGTTGAACTCGGCAATCGCACCGGGCAGCAGCGGGTGCTGGGTTTTGCGCTTGCTCTCTTCTTCCGTGAAGCCCGCCATGTACAGCCCAACCGGGCCGGCGGTACAGAGCACCAGATCCACCCAGTCCAGCGCTTTGTCAGACGCCAGCAGCGGATCGCTTTCGCCGGTCAGCGCTTCGGCCTCTTCTTCGTTCATCGCCAGAATCGAGACGTGCTCTTTCAGGAATGCCTGCCACCACTCCGGGTTATCGGCGATAACGAATTTTGTGCCCAGCGTCAGAACGACCGGCACGTTGTATTTCTTCGCGTACTCGATCGCTTTCATGGTCGCTTCCGGCATCGGCTCGCCCGGCTTACAGCGCACCAGATAGGAAGTCAGCACCAGCGCCGAGGCGCCCGCGATCACCTCTTCCGGAATACTCTCGGCGCGCAGCTTGTTCATATGACCCGGGCTGATGGCAAAAGTACGCTCGCCGGAATCGCTAATCAGCGTAAAGCAGCGGCCAATAGGCCCGTCGACGCCCTGAAGGTAGTTCAGATCGGTACGGCTGGAGGTGTTGCAGAGATAGCGGTAGGCATAGCCACCGATTTCGATATTGCTGCACATCACGCCGAGCAGCACCGAGCGGTCGTCGGCCAGCACGGAGTAGTTATGCATGGTATTGCCGATGGTGCCACCGGCGAACTGATGGGTAATCAGGCTTTCGCGCACCAGCTCCTGATACAGCGCTTCGGCAACGTCGTCCTCAATCACCAGCGAGTGACCGGCGCTCAGACCGTAACGGGCGACAAACGCATCATCCACTTTCGCTTCAATGTCCACCAGCGTCTGATCGATACCGACGACCCATGCCGCGCTGGTTTCGTTTTCTGGCTGGATTTGCTGCAGGAGCGGGTCGCGGGCATCGACGGGGAAGTAGTGTTTGGATTTGCGTTTACCGGGAAATTTCATGGTCTGAACTGTACGAAGAATATGGGCCGGGAATGGTAGCACAAACCCGGCCCGGAGTGCGATCAGCGGCTGTTCGTTACCAGCGAGACCATCATGTCGATATGCTCAGGCGAGTCGTTAAGCGCCGGAATGTACTCGTACTTTTCGCCGCCAGCCTCAAGGAAAAATTCCCGGTTTTGCACCGCGATCTCCTCCAGCGTTTCCAGACAGTCAGCCGAGAAGCCCGGCGACATCACCTGAATGTGCTTCACGCCCTTCTCACCCAGCATTTTGAGGGTTTCATCGGTGTACGGCGTCAGCCACGGCTCGCGGCCGAAGCGCGACTGGAAGGTCATCATCACCTTATCCGGCGGCAGGCCAAGGGCAGAGACCAGCTCGCGCGTGGTATCGCGGCAGCGCTGTGGATAATCATCCCCTTCATTGGCGAAACGCTGTGGGATACCGTGATAGGAAAGGAGCAGCAGATCCGGCTCGCCGTGCTTTTCAAACGACGCGCGCGCGCTGTTGGCAAGCGCCTTGATGTAGAGATCGTTATCCGCGTAGTCGCGAATAAAGGTCACGCCCGGAATGCGGCGGCGGGTCGCCAGAATGCGGGCAAGCTCGTCCCAGACGGCGGCCACCGTCGAGCAGGAGTACTGCGGGTAGAGCGCCAGCACGACGATATGGTCCACGCCCTGCGCCAGCAGTGATTCCACCGCGCTTTGCAGGGACGGTTTTCCGTAGCTCATGCCGAGCGCGACGGGCATATCCGGCAGGCGGGCGGCCAGCGCTTTTTCCTGGCGACGGCTGTAAACCATCAGCGGCGAGCCCTCTTCCATCCAGACGGACTGATAGAGTTTGGCGACGCGCGGAGAACGAATCGGCAGAATGACGCCACGCAGCAGCGGCCACCACAGCAGTCTCGGGAAATCCACGACGCGCGTGTCGCTTAAAAATTGTCGCAGGTAGCGTTTTACCGCGTCTGATGTAGGTGCTTCTGGAGTGCCCAGATTGGCAAGCAGGATGCCGGTTTTCGCCTGACTCATTCACGCCTCTTAACCATTTGATAGGTTGTCAATTGTAGCGGAAATGCGTTTAAACGAAACCCATTGCTGTAATAGGTAAGATGAGAATATTTCTCACCCGGGAGCCCGGGTGAGAGGCGCGCGATTAGCCGAGGATTTTTTCCAGCTCTGCACGTACGTCAGCCACGGCTTTGGTGCCGTCAACTTTGGCGTATTTGGTGTTACCCGCCTGCGCTTCTTTGGTGTAGTAGCCGATCAGCGGCGCGGTCATCTGATGGTATTCCACCAGGCGTTTACGCACGGTCTCTTCCTGATCGTCTTTACGGGTGGTCAGCTCTTCGCCGGTCACATCGTCTTTGCCTTCAACCTTAGGCGGGTTGAATTTGATGTGGTAAACGCGGCCAGAAGCAGCGTGTACGCGACGGCCAACGATACGGTCAACGATCAGCTCGTCCGGTACGTCGAACTCCAGAACGTAGTCCACGTTGATGCCCGCTTCTTTCATGGCGTCAGCCTGAGGAATGGTGCGTGGGAAGCCGTCCAGCAGGAAACCGTTACGGCAGTCTTCCTGCGCAATGCGCTCTTTGACCAGAGCAATAACCAGCTCGTCGGTCACCAGCTTGCCTGCGTCCATGATGTCTTTCGCTTGTTTACCCAGCTCGGAGCCAGATTTAACAGCGGCGCGCAGCATGTCACCGGTGGAGATTTGCGGAATACCGTATTTCTCCATGATGAACTGAGCCTGAGTTCCTTTACCCGCGCCCGGAGCGCCAAGCAGAATAATACGCATTGCGAAAATCCCCTCAAAAGTCGTTTCAATTTTTCAAAAGCGCTAAACAATACCACCAGAACGGGCATCGCTCAAGGAAGGCGGGAAGGCTGAAACGGTTAACGGGGGGAGATTATTTGGGTTAGTGCGGTCTGGTGCCCTCACCCCGGCCCTCTCCCACGGGAGAGGGAGAAGACCAGGGGAGGCGTGTTCAATTACGCCAGCAGCAGCGCATTCACACGTTTAATGAACAGGTTAGGATCTTCCAGCGTGCCGCGCTCGGCCAGCAGGGACTGATCCAGCAGCAGTTCAACCCACTCGGCAAAGCGAGCGTCGTCCTGGGTATCCGCCGCGCGTTTCACCAGAGGATGATCCGGATTAAGCTCAAAGATATATTTCACTTCCGGCATCGCCTGGCCCGCCGCCGCGAACAGTTTCGCCATCTGGGTGCTCATTTCGTCCGCATCGGTAGTGACAATCGCCGGGGTGTCGGTCAGACGGTGCGTGAAGCGCACCTCTTTCACGCGCTCGCCCAGCAGGGTTTTCACGCGCTCAACGAACGGCTCCAGCGCCTTCTCGGCTTCTTTCGCGCTTTCGTCCACTTCATCCGCCAGCTTGTCGATGGACTCGTCGGCTTTGGCTACGGACTGGAAGGATTTACCGTCGAACTCGGTCAGGTAGTTCATCATCCACTCGTCGATGCGGTCAGAAAGCAGCAGCACTTCGATGCCTTTCTTACGCAGCAGCTCCAGGTGCGGGCTGCTCTTCGCCGCCGCGTAGCTGTCGGCGGTGATGTAGTAGATCTTCTCCTGCCCTTCTTTCATGCGGGAGACGTACTCTTCCAGCGACACGGTCTGCGCGGAGGAGTCGGTGTGCGTAGAGGCGAAGCGCAGCAGTTTGGCGATCGTTTCAACGTTCGCGGTGTCTTCTGCCGGGCCTTCTTTCAGCACCAGGCCAAACTGTTTCCAGAAGGTCTGATATTTTTCCGCATCGTCTTTCGCCAGTTTTTCCAGCATCTGCAGCGCACGTTTGGTCAGGGCGTTGCGCAGGTTACGGGTGACGGTGCTGTCCTGAAGAATCTCACGGGAGACGTTCAGCGGCAGATCGTTGGAATCTATCAGACCACGCACGAAGCGCAGGTAGTTCGGCATGAACTGCTCGGCGTCGTCCATGATGAATACGCGCTGCACGTACAGCTTCAGGCCGTGCTTGTGATCGCGGTTCCACATGTCCCACGGCGCCTGTGCCGGGATGTACAGCAGGCTGGTGTACTCCTGCTTACCTTCCACGCGGTTGTGGCTCCAGGTCAGCGGGTCGGTAAAGTCGTGGGCGATGTGCTTATAGAACTCGTTGTATTCGTCGTCTTTAATTTCAGACTTGTTGCGCGTCCACAGCGCCTGCGCCTTGTTGATCTTCTCCCAGGAAACCACGGTTTCACCGTCTTTCTCTTCCTGTTTTTCAATCTCTACCGGCAGGGCGATGTGATCGGAATATTTGCTGATGATGGAGCGCACGCGCCAGTCGTTCAGGAAATCATCTTCCCCTTCACGCAGGTGCAGGGTGATTTCGGTGCCGCGATCCGCTTTGGTGATGTCATCAACGGTATATTCGCCTTCCCCTTTGGATTCCCACAGGACGCCGTTCTCGGCGCTGTCGCCTGCAGCACGGGTACGGACGGTAACTTTGTCGGCCACGATAAACGCCGAGTAGAAACCGACGCCGAACTGGCCGATCAGCTGGCTGTCTTTCGCCTGGTCAGAGCCCATGGACTCAAGGAACGCTTTGGTGCCGGATTTGGCGATGGTGCCGAGGTGGTCGATCACCTCGTCGCGGTTCATCCCGATGCCGTTATCGGCGATGGTCAGGGTGCGGTTCTCTTTATTGAACGAGACGCGCACGCGCAGCTCGCCGTCGCCTTCATACAGGTCCGGGTTGGACAGCGCGCGGAAGCGCAGCTTGTCCGCCGCGTCCGAGGCGTTGGAAATCAGTTCACGCAGGAAAATTTCTTTGTTGGAATACAGGGAATGGATCATCAGGTGCAGAAGCTGTTTTACTTCTGACTGGAAACCACGGGTTTCTTGTCCTTTCATCTATGTCGACCTCAACAATGCCATTTAATGGGGTTTTAAAACGTTGAGTGAGAGATGGGGATAAGGGGGGAAATTTTCAAGCGGAGGCCGCGCGCGCAGCCTCCGTTTGGTCAGAAAATAATCTTGTGACGCCCGGCCAGAGAGTGCGACAGCGTGGTGCCGTCGACCATTTCCAGCTCGCCGCCCACCGGCACGCCGTGGGCGATGCGGCTGGCGTCAACGCCGTACTGCGAGCACAGTTCGGCGATGTAGTTGGCGGTTGCCTCCCCTTCCACCGTTGGGTTGGTGGCGAGGATCACCTCTTTGATGGTTTCTGACTCAAGACGCTGTTCAAGGCGGTCAAGACCGATATCATCCGGGCCAATACCGTCCAGCGGGGAGAGATGCCCCATCAGCACGAAGTAGCGACCGGAAAACTGCCCGGTTTGTTCGATGGCGTAGATGTCCGCCGGACTCTCCACCACGCAAATCTGACCGTTTTCCTGACGACGCGGGTTCGTACAAATGTTACACACGTCCTGCTCGGTAAAGGTGCGGCAATCCGCACAGTGACCAATTTCTGACATGGCGCGGGTTAAAGCCTGCGCCAGGCGCATCCCGCCGCTGCGGTCGCGCTGCAATAGCGTAAACGCCATGCGCTGCGCCGACTTCGGGCCAACGCCCGGCAGGCAGCGCAGTGCTTCCATTAACTGCGTGAGCAGCGGACTGGTTTGCATCAGAATGGCATCTTGAAGCCAGGCGGCAGCTGCATACCGCTGGAAACAGAGGCCATTTTCTCTTTCTGAGTTTCGTCGATACGGCGAGCGGCATCGTTAAACGCGGCTGCAACCAGATCTTCCAGCATCTCTTTGTCGTCTTCGAGCAGGCTCGGGTCGATTTCCACGCGACGGCAGTTGTGCGCACCGTTGATGGTCACTTTGACCAGACCGGCACCGGACTCACCCGTGACTTCCAGCTGAGCGATCTCTTCCTGCATCTTCTGCATTTTTTCCTGCATCTGCTGAGCCTGCTTCATCAGGCCACCCAGACCGCCTTTTCCACCAAACATAGGCTTCTCTCTTCTTTCACGTTTAAGGATTACAACCGTAAGTCAGACTCACGATCAAATGGGGCGAATACTCTCTTCATCCAGATCGGCGTCGAAGAACCGGCGCAGGGTCTGAATGTTGTTATCCGCAATAATCGCCTCGCGCGCCTGCGCGAGCTTTTCTTCATAAATGGCCTGACGCCACTCGAGCGGCGTTTTCACTGCCGGATTATCATCTTCAATGATAGTCAATTCAACCGGCGCACCCTGTAATGCAGTGAGCGCCTCGGCCAGCGCCTTTTGCGCGCCAGGGGAATTGAGGTGCCGCTGGCCCGGACGCAGGTGCAAACGCACCTGATTGCCGTCCTGCTCTTTCCAGGCATTCAGCGCGACCTGCTCGACCAGCTTCGGCAGCTGGAGTTTGCTGACCTCGGCGGCCCAGGCGTCGCGCGCAATGGACTCTTCAGCAAGCTTCGCGGAAAGCTCCGGCGTTTTCTCATGCTCCAGCGCCTTTTTCAGCGCTTTCGGCGTGGCGACCTCTTCCTTCACCTCTTCGGTGATAGTGGTTGCCTTCCAGCGGTAAGCCTCTTCTTTCACCGGGGCTTTCTGCTCAAGCGCGGACGGTGCCGGACGCGACTGTACGCGCTCCGTTACCGAGGCCAGTCGTTCAAGCGCGGCGTTGTTCACCGGCCGCGCTCTTCCTGGCGCTGCCGGTTCACTCTTTTTTGGTTTGGTTACTCCCTGCGCACGCTGCAGCTGGCTGCGTGCGGCAAGCACCGAACTGGTGGCATCCGACAGCGGCACGTTTTGCTGCGGCGGCGGTGTCGGCTGCGGTGGCACCTGCTGCGGCGACATCACCGCCGTAGGGGCGACCGGCGCGAAAGACTGCCGCGGCGCTTCCGGCTCCGGCAATGGCATGCGCGGGTGGAACGCCAGCGCGCGCAGCAGCGTCATTTCAACGCCCATTCGTGGATCCGGCGCGAACGGTAACTCTTTGCGGCCAATCAGCAGCGTCTGGTAGTACAGCTGCACGTCGGCAGGCGGCACGGTGCGGGCAAGTTCACGCATCCGCTGTTCAATGGCGGCCATATCCGCTCCGATGGCGGACGGTGAAAGCTGCAGCATCGCCACGCGGTGCAGCAGGCTGAGCATCTCAACCAGCAGTCCTTCCCATTCGATACCCCGGGCAGCGGCCGCGTTCACCTGCGACATCACGCGTTCGCCGTTGGCGGCAATCATCGCCTCGATAAGCGACAGCGCCTGATCGTCATCCAGCGTGCCGAGCATGGTGCTGACCGCCTCGGTGGAGAGCTTGCCGTCACCGCTGGCAATCGCCTGGTCGGTCAGGCTGAGCGCATCACGCAGGCTGCCGTCCGCCGCGCGTGCCAGCAGCTGCAGGGCGCGCGGTTCGTGGACAATTTTCTCTTCATCAAGAATGTGCTCAAGCTGCGCGCGGATCTGCTCAACGTCCAGCGCCTTCAGGTGGAACTGCAGGCAGCGCGACAAAATCGTGACCGGCAGCTTTTGCGGATCGGTGGTCGCCAGCAGGAACTTCACGTGCGCGGGCGGCTCTTCCAGCGTTTTCAGCAGGGCATTGAAACTGTGGCGCGACAGCATGTGCACTTCATCGATCAGGTAGACCTTGAAGCGGCCGCGTGCCGGGGCGTACTGCACGTTATCGAGCAGATCGCGGGTATCTTCCACTTTGGTACGCGAGGCGGCGTCGATCTCAATCAGATCGACAAAACGCCCCTGCTCGATCTCCCGGCAGTTATCGCACACGCCGCACGGCGTGGCGGTGATCCCGGTTTCGCAGTTGAGACCTTTTGCCAGCAAACGGGCAATAGAGGTCTTACCGACGCCGCGGGTGCCGGAGAAAAGATAGGCGTGATGGATGCGACCTAGCGACAAGCCGTTCGCCAGGGCCGTCAGCACATGTTCCTGACCGACAACGTCAGCAAAGGTTTGTGGTCGCCATTTACGGGCTAACACCTGATAACTCATGGGCAGGCTCTGCAACGCTGGAAGGTGAATTTATGGAGGGGAATGCTATCACAACCTCACCCATTGAGCGAGGTTGTGAAAACCGGGATTAATGACCCGGGAAAGGCACCAGGCTGTAGCTGGTGATGCCCTGTTTTTCCAGGCGCTGCTCACCGCCGAGATCGAACAGGTTGATGATGAATGCCGCGTCGGTCACTTCACCACCCAGACGACGGATCAATTTCACGGTCGCTTCAATGGTACCGCCGGTTGCCAGCAGATCGTCCACCACCAGCACTTTGTCGCCAGGCTTGATCGCATCAATGTGGATCTCCAGCTGATCGGTGCCGTACTCCAGCTCATAGCTCTCAGCAATGGTTTCACGCGGCAGTTTGCGCGGCTTACGCACCGGCACAAAACCCACGCCCATTGCCAGCGCAACCGGTGCGCCAAACAGGAAGCCACGGGCTTCGGTACCTACTACTTTGGTGATCCCGGCGTTTTTATAACGCTCGACCAGCAGTTCAATGCTGAGCGCGTACGCTTTCGGGTCTTCCAGCAAGCTGGTGACATCACGGAAAAGAATGCCAGGCTTTGGATAGTCCTGGATGCTTTTGATGCTGTTTTTCAGATATTCAAGCTGCTGTGCAGTTGCGGTCATCGGTTTTGCCTAAATGAAACAGTGTTACTCACAGCGCGCAACGAGTCGGCCAAGGCAACAATTGATTAACCTTTGACCAGGCGCACCTGTGCTCGAAAACGGTCGAATTTACTGGCTGCGCGTGATAATTGCAACAGCCATGATGAGGCTTCAGTGCTTTTGTTGCTTTTCATCAACCACGGGGATCCGCCACATGAAGAAAAGCAGGCAGGAGAGGATCGCCAGCAGCAGAATACGTACCCACATCATTTTCACCAGCCATAATGAAATAGCGAAGGTGATGAGGATCACCGCGATCGCGCGCGGCTTCGCGCCGGGCGGCATGGCCCGGTGTTTTTGCCAGTGCCGCAGATAGCCGCCAAACCACGAGCGATAGAGCAGCCAGTGGTGAAAACGCGGCGACGAGCGGGCGAAGCACCAGGCCGCAAGCAGGATAAACGGGGTGGTCGGCAGCAAGGGTAAAAACACGCCCAGCGTGCCAAGCACTACCGCGAGCCAGCCAATGATGATTAAAATAGTACGCTTCATAATGCGAATCGTTATCAAACTGAACGGCTACTTTACCACTGGAGAGCGCCTTGAAAACAGCACTGCTTCTTGAGAGGCTGCAAAATCAGCTTAGTGCTCTGCGGGAGCAGGCTACACCGCTGATGGGCCACGCCACGCTGAAACCGCGCTTTGACCGGCAGCTTTTTCGTACCCGCAGCACCGTCATTCAGGATTACCTGGCGGAAGCGCAGACGAACCTCGACGAGCTTCGCCATGCGGTTGAGAGTGAACAGCAGGAACAGGTGGCGTGGCTCGCAGAGCATCTCACAGAGCAGATCACCGCTCTGCATCGCGAAATCGCCGCCTGGCCGCTGCGCGCCTGGGACAGCGCCTCGCCGGGACTCGGTAAATGGCAGCGCAAGCGGCTGGAGAACCAGGAGTTTGAGCGCCGGCTGTTTGAGATGAAGCGCGAGCGCGAGACGCGGCTGAACAACAGCGAGACGCTGGAAGAGCAGCAGCTATTGATGCGCGAGATTAGCGCGCTGGAAGGACGTATCGTCCGCTGCCGTCAGGCGCGGGATGAGATTGAGCGCGTCATTGAACGTTTGACCCGTTAACAGGAGCCACACCCATGTCGCTGGAAAATGCACCCGATGAGGTCAAGCTGGCCGTCGATTTGATTATGCTGCTGGAGAATCATGAGATCCCGGCGGAGACGGTGCTGAAAGCGCTGGAGATTGTACGGCGGGATTTTGAAGGTAAATTACCCTCACCCCAGCCCTCTCCCTGAGGGAGAGGGGGAAAATCGCTCCCTCGCCCCTGAGGGCTGAGAGAAAATAGATTAAGCAGGTGTAGGATCGTCACCCTTAATGTCGCGCTTCACTTCCGTATGCTCATCACCCTTCTCGTTACGCAGGTGAACCTCAAGCTGGTTGAAGGCGATATTAATATCGTTTTCACGACACAGACGATCGATAGAGCGGTTGAGTTCATCCACCGTGTAGCTGCGGTCACGCAGCTCGCGCACGTATAAACGCAGCTCGTGATCCAGCGTACTCGGCCCAAAGGTGGTGAAGAAGACCGCCGGAGCCGGATCGTGCATGACTTTCGGGTGTTCTGACGCCGCCTTGAGCAGCACCTCTTTCACCTTCTCCAGATCCGATCCATAGGCTACGCCCAGGCGGATCACCACGCGCGTCACCGTATCGGAGAGCGACCAGTTGATCAGGCGCTCGGTCACGAACGCTTTGTTCGGGATGATCACCTCTTTGCGATCGAAGTCGGTGATGGTGGTGGCACGAATGCGGATCTTGCTGACCGTACCGGAGAAGGTGCCGATGGTGACGGTATCGCCGATTCGTACCGGACGTTCGAACAGGATGATCAGGCCGGACACGAAGTTACCGAAGATCTCCTGCAGGCCAAAACCAAGACCGACCGAGAGGGCGGCCGCCAGCCACTGCAGTTTATCCCACGAGACGCCAAGCGAGCCGAAGACCGTCATCGCTCCAACAATAATGATCACGTAGTTGAGGATCGTGGTAATGGCGTAGGACGCCCCCTGGCGGAGATTCAGACGTGACAGGAGCAGCACTTCAAGCAGGCCTGGCAGGTTGCGAATCAGCGCCCAGGCCACCACCGACGACACCAGCGCAAACAGCAGGCTACCCATGGTCACGCTTTTCATGACCGCCGCGCCCGCTTCGGTACCGTTGTATTGCCAGAGGGTAATACTGTCGAGATAGGCGAAAACGGTAATAAGATCGGACCAGATAGCCCAGAACATCACCGCAAACAGGGCGATCATCACCAGCATGGTGATACGCAGCGTCTGCTGGTTAACCTGCTCCAGGGCGATGGTCGGCTCTTCCTGCGGCTCCGCGCCTTCGGCCCCCTCTTTCACCTGATGCTGACGACGCGCGATAGCACGGCGATAGGCGATGCGGCGAGCCGCCACGCTCAGGCCGCGCAGCACGGTCTGATAGAGCAGGTTCCAGACGATCACCAGATAGACCGTTTCAATCCAGCGCCCGGACAGGCGCAGCGTGGTATAGAAGTAGCCCGTTGCCGTCAGCACCATTAGCGCCAGCGGAATGATCGCCAGCACCGTCACGGTGGCCAGGCGAATATTGTGGGACTCTTTATCACGCCAGCTGTCGCGGCACATCGGCCACATCAGGATCGCAATCAGCAGCAGGTTCAGCAGAATGACCAGCTGGCCCAGCACGTCATCCATCAGGTGCAGCGGAGAAAGCTCAGAGACAACCGACCAGAAGTGCAACGGCAGGAGCGCCAGGCTGATGCGCACAATCTGACGACGCCAGTGGCTGGTCAGCTGCGCAGGCATGTTGAAATGACGCACCGCCACGCCGTCTTTTTCCAGCACCTTCCAGCACACGCCAAAGACCAGCCAGAACAGCGCCAGTTTTTTACTGAACGCCCACAGCAGGTCGCTGACGTTGAGCTGCATCGTGAGCAGAATCAGGCCCACGGCCAGAATAATCAGGCACACCGGCAGGGCGCGGATGAGATCGATCAGAATCGCTTTTGGCGTATGGAGCTGGCTATCGTTGCGCAGCTGACCCACTTCGGAGGCCAGCTTCGCCTGGTATTTTTTCAGCCAGCCCAGACGCCAGCGGATCAGGCCTGCAATCAGCAGCAGCGGTAATCCAGCCAGCAGGGCAATCGTCACCGCAGGCCAGGCTTTCTCCCAGTTTACGGTGACCTTCATGCTCTTAATTTGCGTTTTCAGCGTCTCCGGGAAGGATTTGACCCAGTCCCAGTCCATCGGCTTGTTGCTGTTCACCCAGAAAATCTGCTGGGTCAGGATCTCCTGCAGACTTTTCGAGACGCTCACCAGCTGCTGCTGGTTGATTTGCAGGTTAATGGCCATCATCAGCTGGTTGCCCAGCTGTTTGTTGAGCTGGTCCAGCAGCTCGCGACGCATATCGACGACCTGGAGCAGTGCGTCATGCACTTCCGGGTTCACGTCGCTGGAATGCCCCTCTTCAATTTTGGCGACAAAGGCATCGCTCTGGAAAAGGGCATCGCGCTGCTGGTTGACGTCAAACTGTTCCAGACGTAAATCCGCAATGCGGTTGGTCATGTCCTCCAGCTCATCGGCGGACGGGAGCGTCTGCTGCTGCTGGTAGAGAATACGCGACAGCAGGAGGCTGCCCTTCAGGACCGCAATCTGCTCTTTGATGTTGCGCTCAGCCTGCAGCGCGCGATCCAGCCAGTTCTTCACTTTGATATTTTGCTGAACCAGCGAGTTGCCGTTTTCCGTCGCCAGTATCAGGCGCTGGCTAAGCTGGTGGTTGGCCTCGAGCTCCTGTTTCACCAGCGGATTCGCCTGAATGCGGGCGGTTTCGTCAGGCGATACGGCCTCCTGGGCGGTTTTTTCCGTCAGGGTCAGGCGTTTGCTGTTTACCGCCTCCTGCAACAGCTGAAGCTGGTGTTCCAGGCGGTTAATATTCGCGGTGACGTAATCACGCTGTTTCTGAAGCGTGTCCTGCAGCACCGTATTCCCTTCCAGGCTTTTACGCTGCTGTTCGATTTGCGCATTGAGCAAGGTCTGCTGTACCAGCAGCAGGGTTTGCTGCGTCGGGCGCAGCGTGCCTTCGCCTACCGTCGTGCCGTTCAGACGGTTGCGGATCTGCTGCAGCTGCTGAGACGCGGCGTACATCGCGTTTTGCACGCGCTCGGGCTGGGTCTGCAGCGAGACAAGCTGGCTGTTATAGGTTGCGAGATCCGACTGCGCGGTTTGCAGGTCGTCAAGCAGCTGCGCGACGCGGGACTCCAGCTGGCGTAAAGAGAGCGTCGAGAGCGTCTTGCGCGTCTCGTCATCGTTATCCACATCGCTGAGGGCATTCAGCGCGTCGGTGGCCTTACGCATGTTTTCAGGCGCCTGCGCCACCTTCTGGCGAAGCTGGACGGTTTCCGCTTTGATGCGTTCAATTTTATCCAGCGTTTCCAGCGTTTCCGTCAGATCCTGCTGGACGAGTTTCTCCTGAGGGGAGAGATCTTTTTGTTTGTTCAGCGTGTCGAGCTGCGACTGAACATCGCCGCGCGAGGGAATATCATTGCTGTTATCGGCGCGGGCCCAGGTCAGCGGCGCCGTGGCGAAGAAAAACAGCATCGCAAAGAGCAATGCAAAAACAGGATGTTGCGAGCGATTGATGGGCAGCATAGTTGTGAATGATGTCAGAAGATGACCGAAAATAGTCCGGCGTGAAGAATATCACGCTCGCTGAAAGCAGAATAGCGCGAACGTTATCCTCTGAGATAAATCCTGGAAAGGGATCAGGCCGTTAGCGAAGGCGCGTCGCTGCGCAGCGTGGGGCAGAGCTGTAGCATTTCCAGTAAAATCGCCACGTAGCTGCGGGCTTCCTCTTTGAGGTCAAAGGATTGCGGCGAGAAAAGCCAGTTTTCCATCAGACCTGAAATGTAGCTGCGCATCAGGATTGCCGCCCGTCGGGTCAAGAGATTGGCCGGTAAGAGTTTTGCCTGCATACACAGGTTCAGATTCTGTTCAATACGATCATAGCTCTCCAGGCTAAGGCTGCGTTGCGCCTGCTGCACCACCGCCATCTCGCCCACGAACTCGCATTTATGAAAAATAATCTCCATCATTAATCTGCGACGTTCTTCAACTACCGTTGCTTCAAGGATATATACTAATATTTCTCTCAATACTGAGAGTGGATCGTCAGGGAATTTTGCCCGATACTCACTCTCGAGATCGCTAATGCTGGACTCTGAAAGCTCCCAGATTTCACTGAACAGATCTGACTTATCTTTAAAATGCCAGTAAATCGCTCCTCGCGTCACACCGGCAGCCTGAGCAATCTGCGCCAGCGAGGTGGATGAAACACCCTGCTGCGAGAACAAACGTATTGCCACATCCAGAATGTGTTGTCGGGTTTCCAGCGCTTGTTGTTTAGTTTTTCGTGCCATAGGTGGGTGAATTTACAGGAGTCAGATTTACATACATTTGTGAATGTATGTACCATAGCATGACGATAATATAAACGCAGCAATGGGTTTTTAGACTCAGGACCCTTGATCAATTTGAAATCGGACACTCGAGGTTTACATATGAACAAAAACAGAGGGTTAACGCCTCTGGCGGTCGTTCTGATGCTCTCAGGCAGCTTAGCGCTAACAGGATGTGACGACAAACCAGCTCAACAAGGAGCTCAGCAGGCGCCAGAAGTAGGCGTCGTGACGCTCAAATCTGAACCTCTACAAATCACCACCGAATTACCAGGCCGTACCAATGCTTACCGCATTGCGGAAGTGCGTCCTCAGGTCAGCGGCATTATCCTGAAGCGTAACTTCACCGAAGGTGGTGATGTGAAAGCCGGTGAGTCTCTGTATCAGATTGATCCAGCAACCTATCAGGCCTCTTATGAAAGTGCGAAAGGCGACCTGGCGAAAGCACAAGCCGCAGCCAAAATTGCTCAGCTGACGTTGAACCGCTACCAAAAGCTGCTCGGCACCAAGTACATCAGCCAACAGGATTACGATACCGCCCTGGCAGACGCACAGCAGGCTAACGCGGCCGTGGTGGCAGCCAAAGCGGCCGTCGAAACCGCGCGCATTAACCTGGCCTATACCAAAGTGACCTCCCCTATCAGCGGTCGTATTGGTAAATCTTCCGTCACGGAAGGGGCGCTGGTGCAGAACGGTCAGACCAATGCGCTGGCAACCGTGCAGCAGCTTGATCCGATCTACGTTGACGTGACGCAGTCCAGCAACGATTTCCTGCGCCTGAAACAAGAGCTGGCTAACGGCACCCTGAAACAGGAAAACGGCAAAGCCAAAGTGGAACTGATTACCAATGACGGTATCAAGTTCCCGCAGGAAGGAACCCTGGAATTCTCTGACGTGACGGTCGACCAGACCACCGGTTCCATCACCTTACGTGCGATTTTCCCGAACCCTGACAAAAATCTGCTGCCAGGTATGTTCGTTCGCGCGCGTCTGGAAGAAGGAACGAATCCAACCGCACTTCTGGTTCCACAGCAGGGTGTGACCCGTACGCCACGCGGCGATGCGAGCGCGCTGGTTGTTGGGGCTGATGACAAAGTCGAAACGCGCAATATCACCGCCACCCAGGCGATTGGCGATAAATGGCTGGTGACGGAAGGTCTGAAAGATGGCGATCGCGTGATTGTTACTGGTTTGCAAAAAGTTCGTCCTGGCGCGCAGGTTAAAGCACAGGAAGTGAAATCTGACGATAAACAACAAGCTTCGGCCGCTGGCCAGTCAGAACAAACCAAGTCTTAACTTAAACAGGAGCCGTTAAGACATGCCTAATTTCTTTATCGATCGCCCCATATTTGCGTGGGTGATCGCCATAATCATCATGCTGGCCGGGGGACTTGCGATCCTGAAGCTGCCTGTTGCGCAATATCCAACGATTGCGCCACCGGCGGTGACAATTTCCGCAACCTACCCGGGAGCTGATGCGAAAACGGTGCAGGACACCGTCACCCAGGTTATCGAACAGAACATGAACGGTATCGATAACCTGATGTACATGTCCTCAAACAGTGACTCCACCGGTACGGTGCAGATCACCCTGACCTTCCAGTCAGGTACGGATGCTGACATTGCGCAGGTTCAGGTGCAGAACAAACTGCAGCTGGCAATGCCTTTGCTGCCGCAGGAAGTACAACAGCAGGGTGTGAGCGTCGAGAAATCGTCCAGTAGCTTCCTGATGGTTGTCGGCGTTATCAACACCAACGGCACCATGACGCAGGAGGATATTTCCGACTACGTGGGCGCCAACATGAAGGACGCCATCAGCCGTACTTCCGGTGTGGGTGACGTGCAGCTGTTCGGTTCTCAGTACGCGATGCGTATCTGGATGGATCCGAACAAGCTGAACAACTTCCAGCTGACCCCGGTTGACGTGATCAGCGCGATTAAAGCGCAGAACGCCCAGGTAGCGGCCGGTCAGTTAGGCGGTACGCCGCCGGTGAAAGGCCAGCAGCTTAACGCCTCGATCATCGCGCAGACCCGTCTGACCTCTGCCGATGAGTTCAGCAAAATTCTGCTGAAAGTGAATCAGGACGGTTCGCAGGTTCGCCTGCGCGACGTGGCGAAAGTTGAGCTGGGCGGTGAGAACTACGACATCATCGCGAAGTTTAACGGTAAACCGGCTTCCGGTCTGGGTATCAAACTGGCGACCGGCGCTAACGCCCTGGACACCGCCACGGCGATCCGCGCAGAGCTGAAGAAGATGGAACCGTTCTTCCCGTCAGGTCTGAAAATCGTTTACCCGTACGACACCACGCCGTTCGTCAAAATCTCGATTCATGAAGTGGTTAAGACGCTGGTTGAGGCGATCATCCTGGTATTCCTGGTGATGTACCTGTTCCTGCAAAACTTCCGCGCGACGCTTATCCCAACGATTGCCGTGCCGGTGGTATTGCTCGGGACCTTTGCGATCCTGTCGATATTCGGCTACTCGATAAACACCCTGACGATGTTCGGGATGGTGCTCGCCATCGGCCTGCTGGTGGATGACGCCATCGTCGTGGTCGAGAACGTCGAACGCGTGATGGCGGAAGAAGGTTTGCCGCCGAAGGAAGCGACCCGTAAATCAATGGGCCAGATCCAGGGCGCGCTGGTCGGTATCGCGATGGTACTGTCTGCGGTATTTATCCCGATGGCCTTCTTCGGAGGCTCTACCGGTGCGATTTACCGTCAGTTCTCCATTACCATCGTTTCCGCGATGGCGCTGTCGGTGCTGGTCGCGTTGATCCTGACTCCTGCCCTGTGTGCCACCATGCTGAAGCCAATTCAGAAAGGCGGTCACGGCGAGCACAAAGGGTTCTTCGGCTGGTTTAACCGCATGTTCGATAAGAGCACGCACCACTACACCGACAGCGTGGGCAACATCCTGCGCAGCACCGGTCGTTACCTGCTGCTCTATATCATCATCGTGGTGGGCATGGCTTTCCTGTTCGTCCGTCTGCCAAGCTCGTTCCTGCCAGATGAAGACCAGGGCGTGTTCCTGACGATGGCACAGCTTCCGGCGGGTGCCTCGCAAGAGCGTACCCAGAAAGTGCTGGATGAAGTGACGGACTACTATCTCACCAAAGAGAAAGACAACGTTGAGTCCGTGTTTGCGGTTAACGGCTTTGGCTTTGCGGGTCGTGGTCAGAACACCGGTATTGCCTTCGTTTCTCTTAAAGACTGGTCTGAACGTCCAGGCGAAAAGAACAAGGTTGAAGCCATCACCGGTCGTGCAATGGGCACCTTCTCGCAGATTAAAGATGCGATGGTCTTTGCCTTTAACCTGCCAGCGATTGTTGAACTGGGTACGGCGACCGGTTTCGACTTCCAGCTGATTGACCAGGGCGGTCTGGGTCACGAGAAACTGACTCAGGCGCGTAACCAGCTGTTTGGTGAAGTCGCTAAACATCCTGACCTGCTGGTTGGCGTGCGTCCAAACGGCCTGGAAGATACGCCGCAGTACAAGATCGATATCGACCAGGAGAAAGCCCAGGCGCTGGGCGTATCCATCAGTGACATCAATACCACGCTGGGCGCAGCCTGGGGCGGTAGCTACGTTAACGACTTCATCGACCGCGGTCGTGTGAAGAAGGTGTACGTGATGTCAGAGGCGCAGTACCGTATGTTGCCTAACGATATCAACAGCTGGTTCGTGCGCGGCAGCAATGGTCAGATGGTACCGTTCTCGGCGTTCTCAACCTCACGCTGGGAATACGGTTCGCCGCGTCTGGAACGCTATAACGGTCTGCCATCGATGGAGATCCTGGGTCAGGCTGCTCCGGGCCGAAGCACCGGTGAAGCCATGAACCTGATGGAAGAGCTGGCAAGCAAACTGCCTGCGGGTATCGGCTACGACTGGACCGGTATGTCCTATCAGGAACGTCTGTCCGGTAACCAGGCCCCTGCCCTGTACGCCATTTCACTGATTGTGGTCTTCCTGTGTCTGGCGGCACTGTACGAGAGCTGGTCGATTCCGTTCTCCGTTATGCTGGTGGTTCCGCTCGGGGTTATCGGTGCGCTGCTTGCGGCAACGTTCCGTGGACTGACCAACGACGTTTACTTCCAGGTAGGCCTGCTGACAACCATTGGCTTGTCGGCGAAGAACGCGATACTTATCGTTGAATTCGCCAAAGATCTGATGGAGAAAGAAGGCAAAGGTCTTATTGAGGCGACGCTTGAAGCGGTTCGTATGCGTCTGCGCCCAATCCTGATGACGTCGCTGGCGTTCATCCTCGGCGTACTGCCGCTGGTTATCAGCTCCGGTGCGGGCTCCGGCGCGCAGAACGCGGTAGGTACAGGCGTGATGGGCGGTATGGTTACCGCGACCGTACTGGCTATCTTCTTCGTACCGGTGTTCTTCGTGGTGGTTCGCCGCCGCTTTAGCCGCAAGAATGAAGATGTTGAACACAGTCATTCGGTAGAACCTCACTGATACCGGTTCCACATGATAAAAAGGCCGCATTAGCGGCCTTTTTCATTTTCAGAAAAAATCATAAATTACGCTTATTGTGGCTCTATTTATTTTCTGCCATCTTAAATAGACATATCATAATTAACTGATACCTTAATCGGTGAATTCAGGATTTTTTTAATTTCATTTCCCCGCTTAAGCTATTAGGAATATTCCTAATAAGAAGTTCTTACAAAGATAAGTCTGAATCTGAACTTTTCTCATCATTTTTGCTAAGCCGATGAAACGTAAGGAAGCGATAAAACCCCGTCGTTAATTTGGATAAAAACGTTGAGTCCAGGGTGACCATTTGCGTACACGCTCCCAGCCTGCGGTTTTTATTTGTAATTTTTCGTAATAGCGCGGTGAAATCCAGGAAGGAGTGGCTTATAGTTAGGTTATCAGGAACACAGCACTCATGTAGCTAAGTCAGTTGTATCCATCCCGACAATGATGTTCGGTGAGTAAGAAATCACTCAGAAGGGGATGCGCTATGGACGAGTACTCGCCAAAAAGGCATGATATCGCGCAGTTGAAATTTCTCTGCGAATCCTTGTACCATGACTGCCTTGCCAATCTTGATGAAAGTAACCATGGCTGGGTAAACGACCCAACATCTGCCATCAATTTACAGTTGAATGAGCTGATAGAGCATATCGCAACCTTCGCACTTAATTATAAAATTAAGTACAATGAAGATAATAAGCTCATTGAGCAAATTGATGAATACCTGGACGACACCTTTATGTTGTTCAGCAGTTACGGCATTAACGCGCAGGATTTGCAAAAATGGCGTAAATCGGGAAATCGGCTATTCCGCTGTTTCGTCAACGTGAGCAGAGCTAACCCGGTGAGTCTTTCCTGTTAAAATTATTACAATTACTAAGGTGAATTTATGTCTGATAAACCACTCACAAAAATCGATTATTTGATGCGCTTACGACGTTGTCAGTCAATTGATACGCTTGAGCGCGTCATTGAAAAGAATAAATACGAGCTTTCTGATAATGAACTGGCGGTATTTTATTCAGCCGCTGACCATCGTCTTGCTGAACTGACAATGAATAAACTGTATGACAAAATCCCTACTTCTGTGTGGAAATTTGTCCGTTAATCTTTGAAGGGTGTCTGTAGAGTTCTACGCCTCGTTCTGAGTATTTACCTGTCCCGTTATGCTCCCTGTGCCCAGGCCAGGTCTCCGTGTAAAACGTGTTCATCAGCAGCAATGTTGTGACGTCAGTCACATCGGCTTTTCGGGAACGTTCCCCTTCTGGCCTGTTCCGATTACCCTTCGGTAATAACATCCAGAGAGGTTTCCAATGAGCTTAGAAAAACAGAAAATGATTGCCGGTGAACATTACCGCCCCGGCGATGAGACGTTACGGGCTGACCGACTGCACGCCCGCCATCTGGTTTACCGCTATAACCACACCGCGCCTGATGAAAAAACAGAACGCCAGAACATTCTGGCGGAACTTCTGGGACAAAGCGCAGGCGCTTATATTGAGCCGAGCTTCCGCTGCGACTACGGATATAACATTTATCTGGGCAAAAACTTTTACGCTAACTTCGACTGCGTGATGCTTGATGTCTGCCCTGTTCATATTGGCGATAACTGCATGCTCGCGCCGGGTGTTCATATTTATACGGCTACCCATCCCCTGGACGCGGAAGAACGAAACAGCGGCGTGGAGTTTGGAAAACCCGTCAATATTGGCAATAACGTCTGGATTGGCGGCCGGGCTGTCATTAACCCTGGCGTCACCATTGGTGATAATGTGGTGGTGGCCTCCGGCGCCGTCGTGACGAAAGACGTCCCGGCTAACGTCGTCGTTGGCGGCAATCCGGCAAAAATCATCAAAACGCTGTAAGGTTGCGGGGAGTCAACTGTTATAGTCTTTTAGCGCCAGACTGTTACTTTTTTCAGCCTGATGGCTCCCCTAAAATTGGCAGACCCCCTGTATTGTCAACTCTTATGAAGGCAAAAAATGACCGAGATACAGCGCCTGCTTACCGCCACCATCGACGATCTTAACCTCCGCGAAAAGCGCGACAATCGCCCGCGCTTTAGCATTAGCTTTATTCGCAAACATCCTGGACTGTTTGTCGCCATGTATGCCGCCTGGCTGGCGACGCTGATTGTGATGCTGAAGTCCGAAACGCTGGTGGACTCCGTCTGGCTGCTGGTTGTACTGTTTGTCGTCTTTAACGCCTTTTTCTTTTTCGACGTGAATCCGCGCTACCGTTACGAAGATATCGACGTGCTCGATTTCCGGGTCTGCTATAACGGCGAATGGTACAACACGCGTTACGTGCCAGAGGAGCTGATCGAAAACATCATGCATTCACCGGCGGTAGAAGCCGGGCAAAAAGAGAAGCTGCAGAAAATGGTCTCCACCAAAGGTCAGCTCTCTTTCTATGATGTCTTTACCCTTTCCCGCCCTGCTGCTGCGTAATTAACGCCTGCAGACGTCGGATCCCCGGCGCAAACTGAGAAGCAGAGGTATTGCCGTAACCTAAAACCAGACCGGTTTGCCCCTGCTTCGCCTCCAGGTAGTACCCGCTCAGCGCAGCGGGTGCCAGCTGAAACGCCCTCGCCTGCTCCACCAGCTTCTGGTCGTCAATACCGTCTATCGCCAGCGTCAGATGCATTCCCCCTTCGCCTGCCAGAATGCGATGCGGAGAATGAAGCTCTGCGCTCAGCACCTCCCGCAGCTGGCGGTAGCGTTTACGGTAGAGCCGACGCATGGCGGCAAGGTGACGGGCGTAATGACCTTCTTCAATAAATAGCGCCAGGGTACGCTGCTCCGCACGATGTCCCCCGCGCAACAGCGAGCCGATGGCCGGACGAGCCGCTTTCGCCAGCGCTGGCGGTAGCACCATGAACCCCATTCTGAGCGAAGGAAACAGCGTTTTACTGAACGTCCCCAGATACACAACGGGCGCATTGTTGACCATTCCCAGCATCGCCGGTACGGGCTCACCGGCATAGCGGAACTCGCTGTCGTAATCGTCTTCAATGATCCACGCGTTGTGCTGCCGGGCCAGCTCCAGCAGCGCCAGCCGCCGCCGCGCGCTGAGCACGCTCCCGTAAGGGAACTGATGCGAAGGTGAGGTAAAAATCATTGAGGGCGCAGGCGCATCCAGCCCTTCCCAGCACATTCCCTCGTCATCTACCGGTATTCCCGTCATTGCCAGGCCAGTTTTAACAAACGCACTCTTTGCCCCGCTATAGCCGGGGTTTTCTACCCAGGAGACATCGCCAGGCTCGCTTAACAGCATCGTGCAGAGGTTGACGCCTTCAAGCGCCCCTTCGGTTATCGCAATCTGGCTGGAGTCGCAGTCGATACCGCGGGACAGGGCGAGATGCCGGGCAATCGCGGCGCGCAGCGACGGCTCGCCGGCCGGGTCGCCATAGCCTAACAGGGCGCTTCCCTCCTCGCGCAGGACACGATCGTACAATCGCCGCCACAGCGGCAAGGGGAAATAGTTAATGGCTGGCGTTCCCGGCGTAAACGCCATCACCGGGGTGTCGCGCGGCACGGGCGCGGGCAGCAGGGCGACCCGTTTTGTCAGCCTGATGTCAGGATCCGGCAATGCCCGGGCAATCGTACGATGAGCGAATTGCCCCACCCGCGTTCCCTGACGGTTACGCAGTAAATAACCTTCGAGCGTGAGCTGGTCCAGCGCGGCATTGACGGTGTTTCGGGAAACCGAGATCTGCTGCGCCAGCGTTCGCGAACCGGGCAGCTGGCTGCCGGACCGAAGCCTTCCGCTCAGTATGGCCTCCCGCAAAGCGAGATAGAGCGCGCGCTGAAGCGTCTCTTGCCCACGCTTTTTCAGCGCAGCATGGAGCAAAGTGTAAAGCTCATCACCCGGTATATTCATCTTCCCTCCTTGTGGTACCAGAAAAACATAGCCTGGTGGTTCTTTTTAAGGAACCAGCAATTCACTAATCTGGAGATCTTTTCAACGTCATGGAAATAAAGATGAATACATTCAACGAGTTTGGACAGCCTGTAGGCGAAGCCCTTATCGACTGGCAGCCTCGTCAGCACCCGTCCCGGGTGGTCCTTCAGGGTCACTATTGTCGGCTTGAGCCGCTGCGCGTGGAGCATGCCCACGCGTTGTTCTCCGCCTATTCCCTGGCCGAAGATACCCGCAGCTGGACGTGGCTGCTGCGTGAACCCGATGCCACCGCAGAGGAGTTTGCCGACTGGGTGGCGAGCGTAAGTGAGTTATCCGATCCCATCCACTTTACCGTTATGGATAACCGGACCCAGTCTCCTGTCGGGACGCTGTCCCTGATGCGGATCGATCCTAAAAACGGGGTCGTGGAAGTGGGTCACGTTCACTTCTCTCCTCTGTTAAGCCGCACGCCAGGGTCGACAGAAGCGCAGTATCTGCTGATGCGGTACGTGTTCGATACCCTGGGGTACCGGCGTTATGAATGGAAGTGCAATAGCCTGAACGAGCCTTCCCGCAAAGCGGCGCTGCGTCTGGGCTTTCAGTTTGAAGGGCGCTTTCGTCAGGCGCTGGTCATAAAAGGCCGTAACCGGGATACCGACTGGTTTTCGATTCTCGACAAAGAGTGGCCTGCGCTGGCGAGCGCCTTTGAAAGCTGGCTTGCCACCGACAATTTTACCGCCGATGGCAAACAGAAAAGATCCCTGGAAAGCTGGCGAGAAACGCGCGTTTAGCGTCTTTTTTTACGTCCCTGAACCGCCTTAAAGCGCGGATTAGATTTGCAAATTACGTATAAGCGTCCCTTGCGTTTGACTATCTGGCAATCCGGGTGACGCTGCTTTGCACTGCGTAATGAGTTAAGTACCTGCATGGTTAGCTCCGCTTCGCATTGAGAAAACCGCCAAAACGCTTGCGGAAGCGCGCTGCGCTGCCGTCCGTGGAGAACGTTTTCTGCTTACCGGTATAAAACGGGTGCGATTTTGAAGAAACCTCGATGGTGATGTACGGATACGTTTCACCGTCGAGTTCAATTTCGCGGTCGGTTTTAATGGTTGAGCCGACTTTGAAGTACTCATTAGCGCTGGTGTCGTGGAATACCACGGTGCGATAGGCTGGGTGGATATCGGGTTTCATCGTAAATCCTTTATGTTTTGTTATAACATAACAAAATAATATCCAGGCGAGGTTGAAAAAACAACCCCTCTCTTCTGACGATAATTTCTCGTATGCCTGAGATAAAATGAAAACCATGCCAACCTCGTGCTATAACTATATCATTTCGCGGTAAAATCTTTCTCTTCAGGCAGGGAACTCAATGCCCAGGAACGGGTATACGAGGAAGGACACGACAGCATGAAAACCCGACATCTGGTCAGTCTGGTGACTGGCGTACTTATCTTTTCTGTGCTGGTCCCCATTTGCCTGAGCATCTGGCTGGCCCACCGCCAGGCGGAAGATAAATTTGCCGATGCGCTGGATAACTATGCCTCCCGCGTGCTGGTACGCACCGACAGGGTTGTGGATCAGGCAAAAGAAGCGCTCGATCACCTGCAGGCTTTTGAGGGAGTGCCGTGTAGCCCCTTGCAATTGCGGGAAATGCGCCGGGTCGCTTTCTCGTGGCGATATGTCCAGGAAGTGATTTATATCGACAACCTTCGACCGCTCTGCTCCTCCCTGGAGCAAACCAGCCATGCGTCCCCTTTTCCCCCTCCAATGCGCATTACCGAAGATGGTTACAGCGCGTGGCTGACCACGCAAAACGATCTTGGGTTTAACCGCTACATGACGGTGCTGGGAAAAGGCCACTACCTTGTCATGATCGATCCTGCCTCGCTGGTGGACGTGATCCCTTTCGGCGAGATAGCGATTGATGCCGCCCTGGTAGGAAGCGCAACGCACCGCATATTCGCCAGCAGCAGCAAGCTCGACTCTCACATCCGCGACATGGTTCAGGAGCGGGGTGTGAAAAGCGTGCAGTACAACGGTTCAATGTACGTCATGAAGTCTGTACCTGAGCTTGGGTTTACCGTTGTCGCATGGGCAACGCTCAAACCGCTGGCTGAAACCTGGCACCGGCAGCTTCTTTTCTGGTTACCGTTCGGCATGTTGATAAGCCTGCTCGCCGCACTGTTTGTCCTGCGGATCCTGCGGCGTATCCAGTCGCCGCGCAATCGCCTGCTTGACGCAATTAACAGCCGGGATTTTGTGGTCCACTATCAGCCCATCGTGGCGCTCTGTAGCGGAAAAATTGTGGGCGCTGAGGCGCTAACGCGCTGGCCGCAGCCGGACGGAAGCTGCCTCTCGCCGGATATTTTTGTCCCCCTTGCCGAGCAAACGGGGCTCATCTCGAAGCTGACACAGTTAGTCATCGAAAAGGTGTTTGAAGATATGGGCCACTGGCTGCAACGCTATCCGGATCAGCATATCTCCATTAACCTCGCCCCTGCCGATTTAACCTCCGGCATCCTGCCGCCTCTGCTGAGCCAGCTCCTGAACAAGTGGCAAATCCACCCCCGGCAAATCGCCCTTGAGCTCACCGAGCGCGGCTTTGCCGATCCCAAAATTAGCGCACCGGCTATCGCCGCATTTCGTCGTTCGGGCCACCCTGTCTATATTGATGATTTTGGCACGGGCTATTCCAGCCTGAGCTATCTGCAGGATCTGGACGTCGATACGCTAAAAATTGATAAATCGTTCGTGGATGCGCTGGAGTATAAAAATGTGACGCCGCACATCATTGAAATAGCGAAGTCGCTGAAGCTAGCGATGGTAGCGGAGGGCGTCGAAACCGCAGGGCAACTCGCCTGGCTACACCGCCACGGCGTGCAGTACGGGCAGGGGTGGTACTACAGCAAAGCGCTGCCAAAGACGGAATTTATTCTTTGGGCAGAAAATAACCTCGGCATGCATTCTACTTAAGATAGGATTTCATCACCCGCAACACCACGCCAAGATCGGCTTCACGCTGCGCTTCTTCAGGCTCTTTCACCACATGATCGGTTAAATGCCCTTCGATCACCTGCATCATCATGCCATTGACCGCCCCGCGGATCGCCGCCAGCTGCTGTAACACCTCGGCGCATTCGTGATCGCTGTTGAGCATTTTTTCCAGCGCGGTGCTCTGCCCCTGAATTTTCTTCAGGCGAGTCAGTAGCATCTTCTTGTCTCGAACGGTATGTGACATCTCTGTACCCCTTATTTTTTGGCTTTTAAAGCATACCACGCGCTACTCCCCCTGAGTATTTTTCTACTGGGGGGTAGTATTACGCTACTGGGGGGAGTAGTATCTCCGCACGCTTTCCACTCCGGAATTTCCCATGACCGATTTTGCTTCACTCCTTCAGCAGGGCAACGCCTGGCTGTTTGTTCCCAGCGCTATCCTGCTCGGTGCGCTACATGGCCTGGAACCGGGCCATTCAAAAACAATGATGGCCGCCTTTATTGTTGCCATCCGCGGCACGCTGAAACAGGCGGTGCTGCTCGGCCTGGCGGCCACGCTCTCCCATACGGCGGTGGTCTGGCTCGTTGCGATGGCGGGATTATGGTTTTGTCGGGGCTGGGATGCACACACGTCCGAACCCTGGTTCCAGCTGATTTCCGGGGTGCTGATCGTTGCGATCGCCCTGTGGATGGCGTGGCGAACCTGGAAAGAGAGCCAGCCGCACGATCATCATCATCACGACCATGATCACCACCACCACCACCATGACCATGTCCATGACCACCATCATGATCATCATCACCATCACCACGAACACTCGCTGGTTGAAGAAGAGTGGCAGGACGCCCACCAGCGCGCTCACGCGCAGGATATTAACCGGCGCTTCAGCGGTCAAAACGTCACCACCGGACAGATCGTGATGTTTGGCCTGACCGGCGGGCTTATCCCCTGTCCGGCGTCCATCACCGTGCTGCTGATCTGCCTGCAGCTAAAGCATTTCGCCCTCGGCGCGACGCTGGTGTTCAGCTTCAGTATTGGTCTGGCGTTAACGCTGGTCGCTTCCGGCGCGATTGCCGCCTTAAGCCTCAAGCACGCGACCAAACGCTGGCCCGGGTTTAGCGAATTCTCCCGTAAAGCGCCGTGGATCTCCGCTGCGCTGATTACCGTAGTAGGGATTTACATGATCCTGCATGGCCTGAGCGGCATTCTGGCGTAAGACTGCGGCCACGCTCTGTGGCCGCATCTCTTGGTCAGTTAAGGGTTCTGCTGCCAGCTGAAGGTATAGCGAAGCTGGCGTGTCTGCAGGAGGAATTCCGGAGAGACGCTGGGGCTCCAGGAGTCGTCGCCGCCCACGCCCATATGGAACGCATCGAGATTGAGCCAGCATCCCGGCTCTTCGCGCAGCAGATGATGATGGGTTGTCTCACGCAGCTGCTGCTGGCCGTAGCGGCTCACCGAGAAATGGAACCGGCCGTTCAGCTGATGCGTTCCCACCACAAGTTCCCGGGTATCGCAGCGCAAACCATTTTCCGTCGGGAAGATATACGGCGTGTGCATGGCCTCGAGAGGTAATGTCCAGCGACCCTGCTGCGCCGCCAGCTTTCTGTCCGGGTAGTTTTCATGCGGCCCCAGCCCCAGCCAGTGAACGTTTTCCGGCGTTTCGGCAAGATGAACGCTCAGGCCAACGCGCGCGGGTTCAGGAATATCAGACGCAACATCAATCTGAATATCGCCATGCAGAACGCCCCGATCGTCCACCCGCCAGACTTTACGGCTCATGAACAAGGCTTTGCCGCGATACTCAAGCACGTGCTGGGTTGTGACCACCACGTCGCCTGCGTGCTGCTGCGCCTCACAGTGCAGAACGCGCGAGGTGAGTTCATACATGCCCGCCGCTTTCCAGCGTTCAACCCAGGCGTTCGGATCGATCTGCGTCGCTTCACTCACGCCAATGTCGTTATCCAGCGGCGCGCGGCTGACGTTATCCGTCAGAGGTGAAAGCAGCGTTTCAACGCCGTTTCGCCACCATTGGGACAGGTTTCCGGTTGCGCGATCGAACTGCCAGCGCTGTTGACGATGGGCGATCTCCAGGATGCGATCGTTTTGCGTTAACACCGGCGGCTCGCCCGCCGGGACTGGCGGAGCAATAAAAAGGGGAGCCGGAAGCGGCCACTGCTCCCACGCGCAGCGGTGGTCAGCCGGAGACCACGGCGTTGCCCGCGGCTGGCGTACTTCAACGTTCAGCCAGACCTCACCCGGCACGGCTTTCAGCGCCGGCAGGTCAATCTCCAGACGCTGGGTGCCTTCAGGCGCCATCGAGAGCGTCACCTCGCCCGCGGCCAGCACGTCCCCGTCCCGGGCAACCGTCCAGTTCAGCACTTCGTTATCGGTGTGGCGGAACAGGTAGCCGCTTTGCACCTCAATCACCAGCGGAGAGGTGCTGACCCGCGTAAAGGTAAAGAACTGCTGGGCACGCTGCGCCTCGTACAGCGCCGGATGCGGCGTGCGATCGGGGAACACCAGCCCGTTAAGACAAAACTGCCGATCGTTCGGCTTATCCCCGAAGTCTCCGCCGTAGGCCCAGAACGCGTTGCCCTTTTCATCCCGTTTCGTCAGGGCCTGATCGACCCAGTCCCAGACAAACCCGCCCTGCAGGCGAGGATGGCTGCGAAACGCTTCCCAGTATTTCGCAAACCCGCCGAAGCTATTTCCCATCGCGTGGGCGTATTCACAGAGGATCAGCGGGCGCGTTTCGTCCGGCATGCCGATCCATTTCTTGATTGACCATTTAGGCACTGCCGGGAAGGGCTGATCCCGATCGACCCGGGCGTACATCGGACAGACAATATCGGTCGCCGCCGTGTTCGCGCCGCCGCCTTCATACTGCACCGGACGCGTAGGATCGGTGGTTTTCAGCCAGCGGTACAGCGCATCGTGATTCGCGCCGTGGCCCGACTCATTGCCCAGGGACCAGATGATAACCGAGGGATGATTACGATCGCGCTGCACCATGCGGGTCACGCGTTCGCTCATGGCGGGCAGCCAGCGCGGATCGTCAGCAAGGCGGCTCATCGGCACCATGCCGTGCGTTTCGATATTGGCTTCGTCAACGACGTACAGCCCGTAGCGGTCGCAAAGCCGGTACCACATGGGATGGTTCGGGTAGTGCGAGCAGCGCACGGCGTTGAAGTTGTGCTGCTTCATGATTTCGATATCGCGGCGCATGGTCGCTTCGTCCATCACCTGGCCGTTTTCCGGATGATGCTCGTGTCGGTTAACCCCGCGGATTAGCAGCGGTTTACCGTTAAGCTTCAGCAGGCCATTGCCGATCTCAACGCGGCGGAAGCCCACGTCGCACGCCTCAACCTCCAGCACCTCACCCTGCGGGTTAAGAAGCGCAATCGTCAGGCGATACAGTTCTGGCGTTTCAGCGCTCCAGAGCGCGGGCTGGTCGACGGGGATCGCCGTCGTTAGCCGCTCTGCCCAGCTGCCGCGCTCGTCGACGATGGCAGATCCTGGCCGCCGGGAAACGCTGGCGCATTTTTCACCCCTGCGCCACAGGGTCATGACCACCTCGCAGTCTGCAAAGCCAGCGCCTGTCAGCGCGACATCCATCTTCAGCACCGCGCGGTCCAGCTCCGCATTCAGGTCCGTCACCACGTGATAATCGGCAATCTGCGTCTTGGGTTTATGCAGCAGCGTCACATCGCGGAAGATGCCGCTCATGCGCCACATGTCCTGATCTTCCAGATAGCTGCCGTCGCACCAGCGCAATACCATGACCGCCAGGCGGTTCTGCCCGGGGCGCAAGGCCGCCGAGAGGTCAAATTCGGCGGGCAATCGGCTGTCCTGGGAATAGCCCATCCACTGTCCGTTGCACCAGAGATGGAACGCGGAGTTCACGCCGTCGAAGATGATGCGGGTCTGCCCGCTCTGAAGCCAGGCGTCATCCACCTCAAATGTGAGCGAGTAACAACCGGTCGGATTTTCCTGCGGCACGAAAGGCGGGTTAACGGGAATGGGATAGGTGACATTGGTATAGATGGGCGTGTCGAAACCCTGCATCTGCCAGTTAGACGGCACGGGCATCGCAACGGCATCGGCGCAATCTTCGGTTACCCATGCCTGAGGAACCTGCTCCGGCGCGGTAAAGAAGCTAAACTGCCACACTCCGTTCAGAGAGTGCCTGCTGGTCGATCCAGCGTCCTCTCTGGCAGAGTGTTCATTGCGCCAGCTGTGCAACGGCGCGTGTGCGGCCAGACGGTTCCACTGGGTGACGCCAGGATTTTCCCAGTCCCGACGGGCCAGAATGGCGCTGAGGGTCAGCGGTGAAGTGGTGGACATAGTAACCTCTTTGCGAAGCGCTCACAATTTTGGTTAACATGCCCTGGCACCGGGCAACGGTAAAGCGTTCAATCGCGGGGTAGCGAGTCCGATCACAAAGTTTTATTTGCGGGCAATCTGCTCGGCAAGGAGTGCCAGGCTTCTGAGCTGCTGCGCCAGATCCTCGCGTTCGGCCTGCTTCGGATTGCGGCGCGCGCTGGAATGACGGGTAACCAGCGTCACCGGCAGCTGAACCTGCCGGCACGCTTCGCCCCCGGAAGGCGCCAGCAGCCACTCCACGCTGCGTTCGCCTGCCTCGCGAAACGCCTGACGAATGGTTGTCAGCGGCGGGGAAAACCAGGCGCTGTCGGCCGTATCGTCAAACCCAACCACCGAAAGCTGGCCAGGTATCGCGATCCCTTTTTCCGCGCAGGCGCGCATCGCCCCGAGCGCCATCTGATCGTTCGCCACCAGAATCGCGTCCGGTAATGCCGCACCCGACAGCAGCACGTGTCCCTTCTCATAACCGCTGGCCGCGCTCCAGTCACCGTAGGCCACAGCCGTCGCGTTAAGACCCGCCAGCGCCAGCGTCGCTTTCCAGCCCGCCAGGCGCGCCCGCGCAGAGACCGAGCTTTCCGGCCCGCTCAGCAGGGCAATGCGCTGATGCCCCAGAGAAAGCAGATGCTCAACGCCCAGACGCGCCCCCTGCTCCGCGTTAAACACGAGGCTGTTTACCCGCGCTGAGGGCGATACATCGAGGAACAGCACCGGGACGGGCGACGCCAGCGACCCGAGCTCTTCGGCGTGCGGATCGTCAAGCGGCACATTCACCAGCAGCGCGTCCACCCGCTGTGCCAGCAGCGCCTGAAGCGCGGCCTGACACTGCTGGGGTTGCTCCACCATGGAGATAAGGACGCTCGCCCCCTGTTCCGCCGCACGCGATTTGACTGCCGACACAATTTGCGAAGGCGCGTGCAGGGCCAGGTCGGTGGTGATGAGGCCCAACGTACGGGTGCGTTTCCCCGCCAGCTGCTGCGCCCGAAGGTTAGGAACGTAGTGCAGCTCCGCCATCGCCTGCTGCACCTTTTCTCGCGTGCGGGCAGACACATGTTCCGCGTCGTTAATGACGCGGGAAACGGTCTGATAAGAAACCCCCGCAAGGAGGGCGACATCATAGAGAGTGATTGCTTTCATGCTTTCTGGCATCGCGATTTTCGAAGCGTCTATTCTGGCACAGCGACGCCGTTAAAACATGTGAGCGCTTCGCAAAATTAAACAACCCGCTCCGGCTGGACTATTTCCGCAATGCGCGGCTTCTGGCGGAACCAGGGCAGGCAGAGCTGGATAAGCGGGCCAATGGTCAGTGCATACAGTACGGTTCCCACCCCAAACGTGCCGCCAAGCACGCACCCAATCAGCAGAACGGACACCTCAATTGAGGTACGCACGCTGCGAATGGACCACCCCAGTCGGGCGTGAATGCCGGTCATCAGGCCGTCGCGCGGGCCTGGCCCGAAACCGGCCCCGATGTACATGCTGGTCGCAATCGCGTTCATCACGATGCCCGACACCAGGAAAGCAATTCGAACGGGTAACGAATCCAGCTCCGGGATAAGCGCCATGCTGGCGTCCGCCGCCAGGCCGATACAAATCACGTTGCTGATCGTGCCAAGGCCCGGCATCTGGCGCAGCGGGATCCACAGCAGCAGCACCGCCGCGCCGGTCACAATGATCACCGTCCCGATAGTCATCCCCAGCTGCATCCCCACCCCGAGGTGAAACACATCCCAGGGATCGACACCCAAATCGGAACGAATAAACATTGCGGTGGAAAGGCCATACAGTCCTAAACCGACATAGAGTTGTAGCAGACGACGTACCATTTTTATCTTCTCCAGTGAACCAGGCTTTCATCCTGACCTAAAATGGCACTATGATTAATGTCCAGTTTTCAAATAGTGGACTGCATATGTCATCACGTCGCTTCGGAAGCCAGTCTCTGGTACGCCTTTTAGGCCACTGGCAGCAAGCCTCATCCCGCACCCCGCTCTGGCGACAGCTGGCCGACGCGCTGCGTTTGTTAATTCTTGATGGGCGTCTGGCACTGAATACGCGGCTGCCGGGCGAGCGTGAGCTGGCCACGGCGCTGGACGTGAGCCGAACCACCATCAGCAGCGCGCTCGCCCACCTGCGTGAAGAGGGGTACCTTGAAAGCCGCCACGGCAGCGGGTCACGGGTCATTCTCCCTGACACGCGCGCCGTTCCCACCCTTTCCGCGGCGAGCGCCGCACTGGATCTCTCCACTGCCGCCCTGAATGCCGGGCCGGAGATCCATCAGGCTTATGCCCATGCGCTCACGGCCATTACCCCGCTTCTCTCGCTGACGGGCTACGATCAGCTGGGGCTACCGACGCTGCGGGAGGCCATCGCTGCGCGCTATACCGCGCGGGGCCTTCCCACCCGCGCAGACGAAGTGATGGTGGTTAATGGCGCCGTCAGCGGCTTTGCGCTGGTGCTGCGGATGATGACCGGGCCGGGGGACCGCGTCGTGGTCGATCATCCCACCTATCCGCTGGCGATTGCCGCCATTCAGGGGGCGCAGTGTCGGCCAGTCGGGGTGTCGCTGCCGGAAACCGGCTGGGATACGGATGGCTTTGCCGCAACGCTTGCCCAGACGGCGCCGCGCCTGGCCTACCTGATGCCAGATTTTCATAATCCGACCGGGCGCTGTATGGATATCGCCACCCGTCAGGCCATCACGGATATTGCAGCCCAAACCCGCACGGCGCTGGTGGTGGATGAAACGATGGTGGATCTCTGGTTTGATGCGCCTCCCCCGCCACCGCTGGCCGCCTTTAACCCGCAGGCCACCGTCATCACCTTAGGCTCTGCCGGAAAAAGCTTCTGGGGCGGGCTGCGTCTCGGCTGGATCCGCGCCTCATCGCGCATCATCGCCACCCTTGCCCAGACGCGGGATACTCTGGATTTAGGCTCGCCGCTGCTCGAACAGCTGGCAATGCGGTGGCTCATTAACAACAGCGAGACGTTTCTGCCCGCACGCCGGAAGATGCTGGCGGAACGGCGCGATCGATGTGGTGACCTGCTGCGCGAACATTTCCCGGAGTGGAAATTCCACGAGGCGGAAGGCGGGCTCTCTTACTGGATAGAGCTTCCAGGCATGCTGGCGACACAGCTTGCCGCGCGGGCAGAAATAATCGGGATTAACCTGGGAACCGGGACGCGATTTGGTTTATCGGGGGCGTTTGACCGCTATTTACGTATGCCCTTCTCGCTGGAATCGACAGAGCTTGAGCAGGCGTTGCTTAGGATCAAACCGTTATGGCTCGCCCTGAATAAAAACGTGCCATCGTTAAAACGCAGCGTGATCTGATATTTAAATATTTGAAGCAGATCATAAAATAAAAACTGCTGACTGTAATATATGCAGTCAGCAGTTTTCACTGGTCAGGGTTTAATGCTGAGGAGGAATAGGAAAGCCTTTTAGTGAAATAACGAAGTTATCACCGTCTTTCTTTATTTTTGCACCGGTATCACACCAGTCAGACGCAATACGAAAGAACTCATCGCTTCCAACATTCCAGCCAAGACGTACATGCTTCACGTAGCCTGAACGCAACAGATCGCAGGCCTCGTTGTAGTCACTGGCGGTTGACAGTTGTTGTTTCATTTTCTCTTCTTCAGAAGTTTACGTAGAGCCTTGATTTCTTTAGGAGTAAAAGGAGAAACACTCTCTTCTTCCGTATGCTGATTATCAATATCCTCTTCCGATACTCCCGCCTCTTCTACTGCTTCGAACGCCAGCAGCAGCAGTTTCTCTGTCGTCACGCTTAAATTCTCGTTATTGACTTCCGCATAGTGGCGAAGTCTTTCTTTTAGAGCGTCATCAATCTTAACGTTTAATACCGCTGTAGCCATGTTTGTCACTTCCCTTCGGAATAAGTACTTTATTTAATACACGAACTTAACAATGTTATCCAGATATATATTTTTTTGAGTTATGGAAGAAAATAACCGTCCGATTATAAAATGACAGTCTATTATTACAGGTTTATGACAATAATATTTCAGTGCAATGAAATATATATTACACGATACAGGCGTAGTTTTATTGTGGAGTAATGCTTTGAGGGAGAGGTGAAGCTGAAGAATCTTAGGAGGTCACAAATGGGTGGGGGCCCTGCCAGCTACATCCCGGCACACACGTCGTCTGCCCTGGCTGCTTCCTTCCGGACCTGACCTGGTGAACAGAGTAGCGTTGCGGGAGAACCAACAGAGCCCCCATTGAGAGCGTTGATAACCAACGCGCTGGCGCATTATCCCTGTGCTAAAGCCCAATTGCAAGCGACCAGCAACCGGATGCTGGTTTCTTGCGCAAACAGGCGCAGCAATCATGAAGATCTTCGTTTACCATAGCTTTCCAGAAACTCCCCACAGGTAAAGGTATGGACGAACACGACTCCTTTCCACAGCGCGTATGGCAAATCGTGGCCTCAATCCCGGAAGGCTACGTCACCACCTATGGTGATGTCGCGCGTCTGGCCGGTTCCCCGCGCGCGGCGCGACAGGTTGGAGGCGTCCTGAAACGGCTGCCGGAAGGCAGTACGCTGCCCTGGCATCGGGTGGTGAACCGTCATGGCGCCATTTCACTCACCGGGCCGGATCTTCAGCGTCAGCGTCAGGCGTTACTTTCAGAGGGTGTGCAGGTGTCAGGGTCGGGTCAGATCGATTTGCAGAAGTTTCGCTGGGTATATTGACCCCTCTCCCGGAGGAGAGGGGAAATGCAGAAATTACATCTGAGTCGGTGGAGTTGGCAGAGACGGCTGATTGGTCTGCGGTGCGACCGGCACTTCGGTCTGCTGCACCGGCACCAGGTTCAGATCGATTTTTGTCCCACCGTTGTTGATCGCTTCCTGGACCGTATCGGTGATAAAGACCAGCTTGCCGTTGATGGTTACCGCTGCGCTCAGCAGGATACGGGCGTTAGGCTGCACGTCCGACGGGTTATACGGCAATACGAAGCTAAACGGCGCCTGCTTGCCTTCAGTACGAACGGCACGCTGGGCAACGACTTTCGACGGCGCGTCGGCCAGAGAAGCATCAGACAGCGTTACGGTTAATACCGCATCCGGCGGCAACGCCACTTTCTGTTTAATCCAGATGGTACCGGAAACATTAGGCTGCTGAATGGATTGCTGTGAAAGGGTATTAATCCCGTTCGGGTCGGCTGCTGGTACTGGCACTTGGGCGCTTTTACCGGCACAGGCGGACAACGCCACCGCAATAGCTACACCACTTAGCATGGGCACGAGTTTCATTGAAGTCTCCTTATCAATGCACCAGCGGGATCGATCCCATCCGATGTCGTTTCAATCACATAACGTATTCAAGTGTGGCACAGATCACCGATTTATGCCTGAAAACGTGCCGATATTCAGATTATTCTACCCATCGGACCACTTTCATTTCTGCGTTATACTCTGCCTATCTTTCGCTACGGCGTTTATTGAGGACAACTATGAGTCAGGCACTGAACAATCTGCTGACATTACTGAATCTGGAAAAAATTGAGGAAGGACTCTTTCGCGGACAGAGCGAAGATCTCGGCTTACGCCAGGTCTTCGGGGGGCAAGTCGTTGGACAAGCTCTGTACGCAGCAAAGGAGACTGTCCCGGCAGACCGTCTGGTGCATTCGTTCCACAGCTACTTCTTACGCCCTGGCGATAGCGCAAAACCGATTGTGTATGACGTTGAAGTCCTGCGAGACGGCAACAGCTTCAGCGCGCGCCGCGTAGCAGCCATTCAAAACGGCAAGCCGATCTTTTACATGACCGCCTCTTTCCAGGCGCCGGAATCCGGCTACGAGCATCAAAAAGTGATGCCCCCGGCTCCGTCGCCCGACTCTTTAAAATCAGAGACGGATATCGCCCGCGCGCTGGCGCATCTGCTTCCGCCGCAGGTCAAAGAGAAATTTCTCTGCGATAAGCCTCTGGAGATCCGCCCGGTTGAGTTCCACAACCCGATGAAAGGCCATACCGCCGAACCGAAGCGCCAGGTCTGGATCCGTGCCAACGGGACCGTGCCGGAAGATTTCCGCGTGCATCAGTATCTGCTCGGCTATGCGTCAGATTTCAACTTCCTGCCGGTGGCGCTGCAGCCGCACGGGGTTGGTTTCCTGGAAAAAGGGATGCAGGTCGCGACGATCGATCACTCCATGTGGTTCCACCGTCCGTTCAACATGAATGAGTGGCTGCTTTACAGCGTGGAGAGTACCTCAGCGTCGAGCGCGCGAGGGTTTGTGCGCGGGGAGTTTTATACTCAGGATGGCGTGCTGGTCGCGTCTACGGTGCAGGAAGGGGTAATGCGTAATCGCGGGTGATTGTGTGCGGCCTGATGCCCTCACCCTGACCCTCTCCCACGGGGAGAGGGAATACACATTAAAAACGGCAACCGAAGTTGCCGTTTTGCTTTTGCCTTGTGCGGCCTGATGCCCTCACCCTGACCCTCTCCCACAGGGAGAGGGGATACACATTAAAAACGGCAACCAAAGGTTGCCGTTTTGCTGTTTATCAGGCGTTATACGCATTCTCGCCGTGGCTGTTGACGTCCAGACCTTCGCGCTCCTGCTCTTCCGGTACGCGCAGACCCACCGTCATATCCGCCAGCTTATAGCCAATGAAGGCCACAACGGCAGACCAGACAACGGTGATTGCAATACTTTCCAGCTGCACCAGCACCTGATGAACCATGGTCACGCCTTCTGCGTAGCCCACGCCACCGAGCGACTTCGCGGCAAAGATACCGGTCATGATACAACCCACGATACCGCACACGCCGTGAACACCAAACACATCGCATGGGTCGTCAACGCGCAGCACACGTTTCAGTGCGGTCACGCCCCACAGACCCGCCAGACCGGACACCAGGCCGACAAGCAGCGCGCCACCCACGCCGACATAACCGCATGCTGGCGTAATGCCAACCAGACCGGCAATGGCACCCGAGCAGGCACCCAGCAGTGACGGTTTACCGCGTACCGCCCACTCGCCAAACACCCAGGAGAGGATTGCACCCGCCGTGGCCACAACGGTGTTCACGAAGGCCAGCGCGGCGATTTCGTTTGCTGCACTTGCCGAGCCGGCGTTGAAGCCAAACCAGCCAAAGTAGAGGATAGCCGTACCGGTAAACACCATCGGCAGGTTGTGCGGTTTGAACGCTTCTTTACCGAAGCCCACGCGTTTGCCAATCAGGTAGGCACCCACCAGACCCGCTACCGCGGCGTTGATGTGTACAACGGTACCGCCCGCGAAGTCCAGCGCGCCGTGCGTTGCCAGCAGACCGCCCCCCCAGACCATGTGCGCAATCGGCACATAGGAGAGCGTCATCCAGACCACCACGAAGATCAGCACGGCAGAGAAACGAATACGCTCGGCGAGCGCGCCCACAATCAGCCCGACGGTAATACAGGCGAAGGAGCCCTGGAACGCAACGTGGATGTACTGATAGAAACTGCCCATCAGCGCGGTCAGCTCAATATTTTTCAGCATCACCCAGTCGAAGTTACCAAAGAACGCGTTACCCGTGCCGAACGCCAGCGAGTAACCGTAAACCACCCACAGCACGCAGACCAGTGCGAACGTCACGGCAACCTGCGTCAGCATGGAGAGAACGTTTTTGCCACGGATCAGGCCGCCGTAGAACAGCGCAATGCCCGGAATTGACATGAACAGCACCAGCGCGGTGCTGATCATCATAAAGGCGTTATCGGCTTTGTCGACCACCGCAGGGGTAGCAGCCAGCGCCAGGCCCGGCAGCAGAGCCAGCGAACCCAGACCCGTTTTAAGTGTTGCTATCTTCATTTTCTCGATCCCTATCACTGTGTGCCAGGCGTTATTTACAATGCCGCTTCGTCAGATTCGCCGGTACGGATGCGAATGACGCGCTGCAGTTCGGCAACGAAAATTTTGCCGTCGCCAATTTTGCCGGTATAGGCCGCTTTGCTAATGACATCAATGACTTCATCAAGCTGATCGTCAGCAATCGCGACATCAATTTTTACTTTTGGCAGAAAGTTAACGCTGTATTCCGCCCCGCGATAAAGCTCGGCATGACCCTTCTGACGACCAAAGCCTTTCACTTCGGTGACAGTCAGTCCCTGAATACCCATTGAAGACAACGCTTCACGCACGTCTTCGAGTTTGAATGGTTTGATTACAACCGTAACCAGCTTCATAGATCCCCTCCAGTCAGAATTCGGTAATGGCCGTAGCTTACGCAGAAGGTATTGCAAGGGGTGTGCCAGAAATGAAAACGAGGGGGAACGGCGGCGCACAGAGCATTACGCGGCCGTAATAAACGAACAGGCGAAAAAAAACGCACCATGCCGGTGCACGGTGCGTTTCAGTTTTGCACCAACAGGAATGACTGTTAGCGCGTCGCCTCATTTTGGTGCATCAGGTGCTAAGCGACTCTTCATCACGCACGCTGGCCGCCAGCTCTTCGCCCGCCAGCTGCAGCTGGTACATCTGCCAGTAGCGCCCTTTTGCTTCCAGCAGTTCACGGTGCGTACCGCGTTCAACGGCCTGTCCGCGATGTAGCACCAGAATGGTATCGGCATCGACGATGGTGGAAAGACGGTGGGCAATCACCACCAGCGTCGTATGGTCGCGTACGGCGGCCAGCGCCTGCTGAATGGCCTGTTCGGTGCCGGAGTCAATACTGGCCGTGGCTTCATCCAGAATCAGTATCTGCGGCGTTTCAATCAGCACCCGCGCCAGCGCCAGGAGCTGCTTTTGCCCGACGGAGAGATTGTTCCCCTGCTCGCCCAGTTTGGTATTGATCCCATCGCTAAACCCGCGCGCCAGCTCTGCCAGCTGCACTTTTTCCAGCACGTCCCAGACCTGCTCCTGGGAGTAGTCTCGCCCCAGGGTCACGTTGGCGTAGAAGGTATCGGCCAGCACGACCGGATCCTGCTGCACCATCGCGACGCCTTTACGCAACACGGTGTGGCTGAGAGACGCGAGCGGGCGCCCATCGAGGCGGATTTCGCCGTGCGTGACCGGGTAATAGCCCATCAACAGGCTGGCAAGCGTGCTCTTACCGCTGCCGGTATGCCCTACCAGCGCCACGAAACCGCGCGACGGAACGTCAAGCGTGATGTCCTGCAGCACCAGCCGGTCTTCGCGATAGGCAAACGAGACGTTATCAAAGGCGATAGTCCCGCTTTGCAGAGGTCGCTCGTCATTGCCGTAGGCCTGGCGCGGCCTGTCCATCAGCTCAAACACGCGCTCACCGGCGACCACCGCCTGCTGCAGCATCGATTGCTGGGTGGTAAGCTCGATCAACGGCTCGTTAAGACGCCCGAGATAGCTGATAAAGGCGTACAGCACGCCCACTTCAATCGTACCGTTTGAGCTCAGCCCAAAGAGCATCAGCAGCCCGCAAAGCACCAGCGCCGAGAAAAGGCTCAGCAGCGGACGCAGCAGGAAACCATCAAGCCGCAGCGTCTGCATACGCGCCATGTAGTGCGAACGGCTGGCTTCACCCATGCGTTCGCCAAAGCGCGCCTGCTGGCGGAACTGCTGGATGACGCTCATGCCGTTGATCACTTCGTTGAAGCCATCGTTAATGTCGGCCAGATACGCGCGCACCCGACGCACGATCGGCGTGCTGTAGCGCTGGTAAATGACCATGACAATCAGCACCGCCGGGAAGATGGTGATCGCCACCAGCGCCATGCGCCAGTCGAGGCTGAACATCGCCACCAGCATCGCGCCAATCAGCGCCGCGCTGCGTAACACCGTCGCGACCACGGTAACGTACAGATCGCGGATCACCTCGGTATCGTTGGTCACGCGCGAAATCACCTGCCCGACCGGCTGGATGTCAAACTCGCTGAGCGGCTGGCGAAGCGCCGCGTCCATCACATCCGTACGCAGCTGCTGAACGACGCCCACGGCTGCGCGGTTAAACAGCAGCGACTGCGCATAGTGCAGCCCTGCCGCCGCCAGCTGCAGGCCAACGTAGGCCACGCCTAAACCCGCCACCAGCCCCAGCGGAAGGTAGCTTTTGGCGACCATGTTGTCGATAAAATAGCTGATGAGCAGCGGACCGCTCACTTCAGCAATCGCCGCAATCCAGAGTAGAAGCACGGCCACGGAGAGCGGTTTACGCCACGGCGAGCCGTAGGCCAGCAGACGTTTGAGCGTCGGCCACATCGTTCCGAGCTTACGCATTGGCGGCCTCCTCATCCTGCTCCGGCGCATCATCCAGCGCCGCCTCAAGCTGTTGATAGCGGTACATATCGCGATACCAGCCCGGCTGCTCGGCAAGCGTTTCATGCTGCCCGCGCTGGGCAATGTGCCCGTGCTGTAAGACCACAATTTCGCTGGCTTCGGTGAGCGCCGACAAACGGTGGGCGCTGATAATCACCGTGCGTCCGTCGCCCCACTGGCGCAGGTTATGCAGAATTTGATGCTCGGTACGGCCGTCCACGGCAGAAAGCGCATCATCCAGGATCAGAATTTCAGCATTCAGCAGCAGCGCGCGGGCAATCGATATACGCTGCTTTTGCCCGCCGGACAGCATGACGCCGCGTTCCCCGACTTCCGTTTCGTACCCCTGCGGCAGACGCAAAATATCATCATGAACGCTGGCCAGACGCGCCACATGTTCAATTTCTTCCTGCGTCGCCCCGGGGCGTCCCAGGGCAATGTTGTTCGCCACGGTGTCCGAAAATAAAAACGGCGTCTGGCTGACGACCGCCAGGCGACCGCGCCACTCGTCCAGCAGCAGTCTGGTCAGGGGAATATCGTGAAAGCGGATATCGCCCTCGGTGACGTCAAAGTGGCGCTGAAGCAGAGAGAGTACGGTACTTTTGCCGGATCCCGTCGGGCCGCAGATCCCCAGCATCTGGCCCGGCTGAAGCGTAAAGCTAACTTTCTCCAGCACCGGATGCTCCGTATGCGGGTAGACAAACTTGCGGACGTCGACGGTCATGGCGCCGCGCCCTTCCGGTACGGCCTCGCTACCGTCGATGACCACCGGCGCTTCGGCCAGCATGGCGCGAATGCGGCTGTAGGCAGCGCTGCCGCGCTCCACGATGTTAAACATCCAGGCCAGCGCCAGCATCGGCCAGATCATGAGCCCCAGATACATCGCAAAGCTGGTCAATTGCCCCAGGGTAAGCGTGCCCTGCACCACCATCCAGCTTCCGCCGCCAATGGCCAGCATATTTGCCATGCCGATTGCGATATAAATCGTCGGGTCAAAACGGGCGTCGATACGCGCGACGCGCATGTTTTTCGCCCCGGTGTCTGCCGCATCGGCGGCAAACAGCGCAGACTGACGGTCCTCCAGGCCAAACGCTTTGATCATGCGGATGCTGGTCATGCTCTCCTGGGTGCGATCGTTCAGAGACGAAAACGCCGCCTGCGCCAGCTTGAAGCGCTCGTGCAGCTGTTCGCCATAGCGATTGATCGCCAGCGCCATGATCGGCATCGGCAGCAGGGCGAGCAGGGTCAGCTGCCAGCTGATCTGCGTGGACATCACGATCAGCACCGCACAGCCCATCACCAGCGAGTCCACCAGCGTCAGCACCCCTTCCCCGGCGGCAAAGACCACGCGATCGACGTCGTTTGTCGCGCGGGCGATGAGATCCCCGGTGCGATGACGCAGATAAAATTCGGGATGCTGTCGGCTCAGCTGGCGGTAAAAATCTTCACGCAGCTCAACGGCCAGCTGATAGGACGCACCAAACAGCAGCACGCGCCAGACGTAGCGCAGCAGATAAACAATGACCGCCGTCAGCACCAGCGTGCCGACCCACATCAACACCCGTGCGGTGGTGTAATGCTGCTCGGTGACGCCATCCACGACGTACCCCACCACTTTCGGCGGGATCAGCTGCAGGATGGCAATAATAATAAGCAGGGCGACTGCACCGAGGTAGCGTTGCCACTCCCGACGAAAGTACCAGCTTAGTTGGGCAAATAATCGCACGCGGTTTGTTCCTGAAGGTATTTTACGAAGTTATTCAATGGGTAATGCTGTGGTGTATTTAATCTGTTCCATGGCGAAGCTAGAGGTGACGTCCGACAAACCCGGGACGCTGTTCACCAGCCGCTTGTAGAAATCATCATAGCGCTTCATGTCGGCCACCTGGACGCGCATCAGGTAATCATACTCTCCGGCCATACGCCAGAAACCGAGCACCTCGGGCATCTCAGACACCTGAGTAACGAAGCGGCAATACCACTCGCTGCTGTGATGCTGGGTTTTTATCAGCACAAATGCCGTCAGCCCAAGCCCCAGTTTTTCGGGATCTAACAACGCGACGCGCCCCAGAAGAATGCCGTCATCTTCCAGCTTCTTAAGCCGCTTCCAGCACGGAGTGGTGGTCAGATTAACGGCATCTGCCAGCGCCTGCAAAGAGAGGGTACAGTCATTTTGCAGCAATGAAAGGAGCTTGCGGTCAATTTTATCTAGCATACCCACCTCACAGAGAAAATTTTTCTCTCTTCATTCTATTTTAAAGGCCAGATAGCAACAATTTTTTCTGTGCTTTTCGCTATCCTAGGCACAAAATGACAAACGGATAACGATGATGAATAGCACCTGGGTTAAACATGCGATCAGCGAAATCAATGCCGACTATCAGCGCTCGGCGGATACGCACCTGATTCGCCTTTCCCTGCCGGGATTTGACGGCATTCAGCTCTATCTGAAAGATGAAAGCACCCATCCCACCGGTAGCCTGAAGCATCGCCTGGCGCGCTCTCTGTTTTTATACGGTTTATGTAACGGCTGGATTAAAGAAGGCACCACTATTATTGAATCTTCGTCCGGTTCAACGGCGGTGTCAGAAGCCTATTTCGCCCGCCTGCTGGGCCTGCCGTTTATCGCGGTAATGCCGTCCTGCACCGCAAAACGCAAAATCGAACAGATCGAATTTTACGGCGGACGCTGCCACTTTGTGGAAAGCGCCTGCGAAATCTACGCCGCCTCCGAAATGCTGGCCCGTGAGCTGAACGGTCACTATATGGACCAGTTCACCTTCGCCGAGCGCGCGACCGACTGGCGCGGCAATAACAACATTGCCGACAGTATTTTCCGCCAGATGACCCACGAACCGCATCCGGTTCCGTCCTGTATCGTCATGAGCGCCGGTACCGGCGGCACGTCAGCCACGATTGGACGCTACATCCGCTGTCAGGGATACGATACCCAACTGATGGTGGTTGACCCGCAGAACTCCGTGTTCCTCGACTACTGGCAAAACCGCAATGCGCAGCTGCGCAGCCCGGTGGGCAGTAAAATTGAAGGGATTGGCCGCCCGCGCGTGGAGCCCTCTTTCATCCCCGACGTCGTGGATGAGATGATGCGCGTGCCGGATGCCGCAAGCGTGGCAACGGCGCACTGGCTGGAAACGCAGCTGGGGCGCAAAGTGGGCGCATCGACGGGCACAAATATGTGGGGCGCACTGCAGCTTGCCGCCCGTATGCGCGAAGAGGGCCGTACCGGTTCCATCGTCACGCTGCTGTGCGACAGCGGCGAACGCTACCTTGAAACTTACTACAACGCGGAGTGGGTGCAGGCCAACATCGGCGATATCGCTCCGTGGAAAGCGCAGATTGCAGAACTGGTGAAATAAAAAAAGCCAGACCGAAGTCTGGCTTGCTGGAAGGGTCTCACTATTCGGGGGAATACGGGAGATTGTTGTTGTCCAGCCAATGCGTCAAAAAATGGGACACTGCTTCATTGCGGCAGTGGCCAATAACCGGCAGATGGGGAAGTTCTGCTTTCAGCTGCGCCATCGCATTCCCCATGATCAGACCGCGACCTACGCTACCCAGCATTTCGCGGTCGTTCATGGCGTCACCAAACGCCATACACTCCTTCAGCGTTAAGCCCAGGTGGTCGCTCAGCACCGCCAGAGCGGAGCCTTTGTTACAACCCACCGGCAGCACTTCCAGACAATCCACCGCCGAGAAGGTCAGGTGCGCCCGGTCGCCCAGCGCCTCATTCAGCTGAATCCTTAAGCGGCACAGATCGTCATGATCGCCGCAGAAGCAGATCTTGGTTACCGCATGAGCGGGGATCCGACGCAGATCGATAAGCTGATATTTGAAACCGCTGTATACATGCGCGTGCAGCAGTTCAGGAATTTCACGTCCGGTAAACCAGCCCCGATCGTTAAAGACGTGGATACTGGCCTGCGTGTCCCAGGTGCTGTGCAGCACGATGTCCGCCACTTCCGGGTTGAGATCCTGCCGGTGCAGCACATCGCCTTCTAAGGAGTGAATTCGCGTCCCGTTGCCGGTGATTAGAAAGGCGTCGAGGGAAAACGCGCCCAGCAAATGGCGCATCTCCAGCACATGGCGGCCAGTGGCAAACGTCAGGGTGACATCACGCTCGCGCAGGCGCTTCAGCGTGTTCAGGGTTTTTTCCCCTAAACGGTGATCCGGCATTAACAGCGTACCGTCCATATCAAATGCAGCGAGCCGAGCCATGATTACTCCCGAAATGTGATGCGGTTAACTTGTGCAACAGTATCGTGTGAGATATACGGAAGTAATAGTGAATAGATGAAAATTATTGTTCCGGGTTTCTTATGCGCCAGCTCAATCGACTCAACCAGTATCACCGCCTCTGGCAGCCTTCGCAGGGTGCAACGCAACAGGTCACCATCAGCGAGCTGGCCGCCCGCTGTTTTTGTAGCGAGCGGCATGTCCGAACCCTGCTGCGCCAGGCCCAGGAGGCGGGCTGGCTCAGCTGGCGAGCGCAGTCTGGCCGCGGTAAGCGCGGTGAGCTCACGTTCCATGTCGCCCCGGAGTCACTGCGCAATGCGATGATGGAAGAAGCGCTGAAAAGCGGGCAGCAGCACAACGCGCTGGAACTGGCGCAGCTTGCCCCTGAAGCGCTGCGGTCATTACTGCATCCTTTTTTGGGCGGGCAGTGGCAAAACGACACGCCGACGCTGCGCATCCCCTACTATCGCTCGCTGGAGCCGCTTCAGCCGGGTTTTTTACCGGGCCGGGCAGAGCAGCATCTGGCGGGAGAGGTCTTCTCAGGCCTGACGCGTTTTAACGGTAATAGCAGTGAACCTACGGGCGATCTGGCGCATCACTGGGATGTCTCTGCTGACGGCCTGCGCTGGCATTTCTACATTCGCTCCACCCTGCACTGGCATAACGGCGATAAAATAGAAACGCCGCAACTCCAGCGAAGTCTGACAGCGCTGTTGACGCTTCCTGCCCTGCGCACTCTGTTTCAGAGCGTCTTATGTATTGAAACAACGCATCCTCAGTGTCTGACGTTTACGCTGCATCAACCGGACTACTGGCTGCCGCACAGGCTGGCAACCTACTGCAGCCGTCTGGCGCATCCCGACCATCCTGTGGTTGGCAGTGGCCCGTTTCGGCTGGCCGCCTTTGAGCCCGACCTGGTTCGTCTGGAAAGCCATGAGCAGTATCACCTGAGCCATCCGCTGCTCAAAGCCATCGAATACTGGATCACTCCCCAGCTTTTTGATTACAGCCTGGGCACCAGCTGTCGTCACCCGGTGCAAATCGCGATTGGCGAGGCCGACGAGCTGGAAAGTCTGCGGCTGGTAAGCAGCAGCACCAGCCTGGGGTTCTGTTACCTCACGCTAAAACAGAGCGCGCACCTGAGTGAGATCCAGGCAAAGCGGCTTATCAATATCATTCATCTCTCCAGGCTTCTTCACACACTTCCGCTAAACGAAGGGCTCATCACGCCCACCCAGGAACTGCTTCCCGGCTGGACCATCCCCGAATGGCCTGATTTATCGGACGTCACCCTCCCTGAAGCGTTGACGCTGGTTTACCATCTCCCTGTTGAGCTTCACACCATGGCCAGCCAGTTGAAGGCATACCTGGCGCTACAGGGGTGTGAACTGACCGTCATCTTTCACGACGCCAAGACGTGGGACGGATGCCTGGAGCTTGCCGATGCAGACATCATGATGGGGGACAGGCTGATTGGCGAAGCGCCGGAATATACGCTTGAACAGTGGCTGCGCTGCGATGCCCTCTGGCCGCACGTTCTTAGCGCACCGGCTTACGCCCATCTGCAAGCCACGCTGGATGCGGTACAGACTCAGGCCGAGGCTCGGGATAGACACGCGGGACTGCAAGCCATCTTTAACCGGTTAATGGAGAGTGCGGTGCTGACGCCACTCTTTAATTATCAATACCAAATCAGTGCTCCGCCAGGCGTGAATGGTATACGCCTCAATACCCGCGGCTGGTTTGACTTTACCGAAGCCTGGCTGCCCGCTCCCAAATCGTGAAGAAGCTGGTCGCCGTCGTGGTCTGACGGTAACATAACGTTTTTACCGTAACAGTCGAGATGATTTATGAAACGTGCCGTCGTCGTGTTCAGCGGAGGACAAGACTCTACTACCTGCCTGGTCCAGGCCCTTCATCAGTACGATGAAGTTCACTGTGTCACTTTCGATTATGGTCAGCGTCATCGCGCTGAAATCGACGTTGCCCGTGAACTTGCCCTGAAACTGGGCGCACGCGCGCACAAGGTGCTGGACGTTACGCTGTTAAATGAACTGGCCGTGAGCAGCCTCACCCGCGACAGTATTCCTGTGCCAGACTATGAACCCGATGCCAGCGGCATTCCAAATACCTTCGTGCCGGGCCGTAATATCCTGTTCCTGACTCTGACGGCGATCTACGCCTACCAGGTAAAAGCCGAAGCGGTGATCACGGGCGTGTGCGAGACCGACTTCTCCGGCTACCCGGACTGTCGTGATGAGTTCGTGAAAGCGTTAAACCACGCCGTTAATCTGGGGATGGCGAAAGAGACGCGCTTTGAAACTCCGCTCATGTGGCTGGATAAAGCCGAAACCTGGGCGCTGGCGGACTACTGGGGCAAGCTGGACCTTGTTCGCAGCGAAACGCTCACCTGCTATAACGGTATCAAAGGCGACGGTTGCGGCCAGTGTGCGGCCTGTAATCTGCGCGCTAACGGGCTAAACCACTATCTTGCCGATAAATCCGGCGTGATGGCCGCGATGCAGAAAAAGACCGGTCTTAAATAGGGCTACTTGACCGTGCTGTCGCAAACAGGTGTCGACAGCACGAGTACGCCTTAACATGTCTTACACGATCATCAACTCCAGCTTTTCCCGCAATTCCCCTTCCAGCGGTAGCGCTTTCTGCGTTTTCAGATCGATACAGACAAAGGTGATCATTGCATCTGCGACCACCTGCCCTTCTGGATCGAGCGTCACCACCTGGCTTAAGACCCCGCTTTTGCCATTGATCTGTTGCACCTGGCTGGTGACCGTGAGCACGTCACCCAGCACGGCCGGACGGCGGTAGTTGATGTTGATATTGACGACCACAAACGCGATGTTGTGCGCGGTCAGCCACTGAAAGCTTTCGCTGTTTTCCAGCCCGTCCCAGCGCGCTTCTTCAAGAAACTCAAGATAGCGAGCATTGTTCACATGCTGATAAACGTCGAGATGAAAACCGCGTACTTTGATTTTTGTCTGCATAGCGCAATAGCCTTTACTGTTATTGTAGGAAGAGAGGTCATAACTGGTATGACCTCTTTATCCTGGCAAAATTTTGCCGCAGTGCAAGAAATTGCGTAATTACAGCGTCAGGTGTGAGAGGTTGCGCTCAACCAGCGCGCTGCCCATGCCCGGCACCTGCTTGAGATCGTCGACCGTTTTGAAAGGACCATACTCTTCGCGGTAGCTGACGATGGCCTGCGCTTTTTTCAGGCCCACGCCGTTCAACGCACGGGCGAGATCTTCCGCTGAGGCCGAATTGATACTGACCCGCGTACCTTCATCATCCGCATTTTTACCGGCATCTGTCGCTTTGGTTTGCCCTTGCACCGGCGCTGCCGCGTCGGACTTGCTCTGGGTAGCCTGTGCTTTGGCGGCAGGCGTCGCCGCCAGCGCGCCCGCGCTCATCCCGGTGGTGGCAATAGCCAGCGTAATTAACAGTGCTTTGATTCCACATTTCATGCTGTATCTCCTTGTTTGTTGACAGCCAGGTCACAATAGCCGCCAGATAAAACCGGCACAAACAGCAGATTGCAGAAATGGAAAAGGCCGCGAAAGCGGCCTTTAGTTTTTGCAGAGCGTTACGAAAATCTGCGAGCAGACACGTAATTACTGCTGCTGAGTCATTACATCACCCAGCTTGATTTTGGCTTCTTTACGCAGGTTGCTCATCATGGCTTCGAAGGCAATCTGAGCATTGTTCTGGGTAATCCCCTGAACCATCGCTTTCTTCTGCGCTTCTGGCAGGGTACCGGCTTTCACTTCATCCAGCGCCAGCAGAACAACGTTACCCTGCGTATCGGTGGTGGTACCAAAGCTTGGCTTGTCCTTCGCAGGCAGAGTCAGACCAAACGCGGCCTGGCTGATTGGGTCCTGGCCGGTACGGCTCAGCGTTTTCGCTTCACCGAAGCTCAGGCCAGCCGCTTTCAGCGCATCTTCTTTACCCGCTTTCAGATCGGACAGAATCTTCTCAGCATCCAGTTTCGCCTGCTGTTCCGCTTTGTTGTGCTTAACCTGAGCGACGACCTGATCCTTCACTTCCGCCAGCGGTTTGACCGCTTCTGGCTTGTGCTCGCTGACGCGCAACACAAACGCACGATCGCCGTCGACGGTAATGATGTCAGAGTTACTGCCCGGCGTGCCGTTTTCGCCCACCAGACCACCGTTGAAGATGGCATCGGAAACCGGTTTGAAGTTCAGCTCTTCCGGAAGGTTGTCACGACCAAACCAGCCCGTCTCAACCGCCTTCACGCCCGCCGCCTGCTCTGCACCTGCCAGAGATTCGTTGTCGTTGCTGGCAGCATCGCTTACCTTCTGCTGCAGCGCGTAGTAGGCATCCAGCGCTTTTTCCTGTTTCACTTTCGCCGCGATATCATCACGAACGTCAGCCAGCGGCTTGGTTTTCGCCGCGGTGATGTCGTCCAGACGCACGACCAGGAAACCAACGGAAGACTTAATGACGCCAGAAAGCTGGCCTTTCTCTTTCAGACCGGCATTTTTCAGCTCGTCAGGCGTGGTCGCATCTTCCAGCCAGCCCATATCACCGCCGTTCTTCGCAGAGATAATGTCGGTGGATTTCGCTTTCGCAACGGTCGCGAAATCAGCGCCTTTGTTCAGCTCATCCAGCGCCGCTTTAGCATCAGCCTCGGTTTTCGTCTGAATTACGCTGTAGCGGTTACGCTGCGGCTGAGTGAACTGATCCTGATGCTGATCGTAGTAAGACTGGATTTCAGCATCAGACGCGGTTTCCTGCAGCGCGGCCGCATCCAGCTTGATGTAGCTCACGCGGAACTGCTCTGGAGAAACAAAGGAATTCTTGTTCTGCTCGTAGTAAGCGTTAACGTCAGCGTCGCTCACCTGCTGTTTCGCCGCCAGGGCGTTCACATCAATGGTCGCTTCGCGTACAACACGCTGCTGCGCCACCAGCGCGGCCAGTTCATCCGTTTCACCTTTGAGCATGAAATCGGTGCCCACGACGGCATTGATGAGCTGCTGGGTGGTCAGCTGGTTACGCAGCGCCTGAGCGTACTGGTCGGCCGTCATCCCCATTTGATTGACGATGCTGTTGTAACGCGCGTTGTCGAATTTACCGTTAGACTGGAAGGCTTGCGTGGAGAAGATGGCTTTTTTCACCTGCTCATCGCTGATGCCAAGGCCCAGTTTTTTGGCATACTGATCAAGCAGCGCTTCGTCGATAAGACGGTTCAGTGTCTGTTGGCGCAGGGTCTTCATGTACCCTTCGTTCGCCGCCAGTTCAGAGAATTGGTCGCCCAGCTGTTGCTGCATACGGTTACGTTCACCGGCAAAAGCATTCTCGAACTGACCACGGCTGATTTCCTGGCCATTCACTTTTGCGGCATAGTTTGCGCCACCGCCAATAAGGTAACTGCTCACGCCGGTCAATATGAACGACACGATAATGATACCGAAAATAATCTTGAGCACGAGACTGTTAGCAGCCGTGCGTAAGCTGTCCATCATGGTGTAACAACACTCCGCTGTAGGTGACTGGTTACCTGACGCTGACGGAAAATCCTGCCCGTCGCGCGTGAAGGCGTATTGTGACAAGAAAACGGGGCGATTGTCAGCCCACAACTCGCATAAACTCGCACAAATCAGGTCTGGACAAACAAAAAAGGCACATCAAATGATGCGCCCTTGTACTTTCCGGCTTCCCTGAAACGGGAAAGCAATCAGTTTACTGCGTCTTTCAGCGCTTTACCTGCACGGAAACCCGGCACTTTAGCAGCAGCAATGGTGATCTCTTTACCGGTCTGAGGGTTGCGGCCAGTACGGGCAGCACGCTCTTTAACAGCAAAAGTACCGAAACCTACCAGTGCAACGTCGTCCCCAGCCTGCAGAGATTCAGTAACAGAAGCAATTAAGGCATCTAACGCACGTCCAGCTGCAGCTTTAGAAATATCAGCACCCGCAGCAATTTTGTCAATCAGTTGAGATTTATTCACTGTTCTCTTCCTCTCTTTATAATTTATATCGCGCCTGAATCCTTCACAACGCGACCGCGCAGCAGTTATATCAGGCCTGCCATGACCTTACAACACCCGTTGTTGATGACGGACCTAATCAGCAATCTAAATTAGCTATACAAAAAAAGGCTGGCAAGTGCGAAATGACTTACCAGCCTTGTTTTTATTGACGCTCTTTGCGCGAGGTCACTATTTTGCGGTTACAACCTGCATTCCGGAGGGTTCATTCTGAAGTGCGAGACTGAGAACTTCCTCAATTCGCTTCACAGGATGGATCTGCAGGTCGGCAATCACATTGTCCGGAATCTCTTCCAGATCGCGTTTGTTTTCGTAAGGGATCAATACGGTTTTGATCCCACCGCGGTGTGCCGCCAGCAGTTTTTCTTTTAAACCACCAATCGGCAGAACCTGACCACGCAGCGTAATTTCACCGGTCATTGCCACATCGGCACGCACCGGGTTACCTGTCAGGCAGGAAACCAGAGCGGTACACATAGCAATACCCGCGCTTGGGCCATCTTTCGGCGTCGCCCCTTCCGGAACGTGCACGTGGATGTCGCGTTTTTCGTAGAAATCAGGGTTGATACCCAGTTTCTCCGCGCGCGCGCGCACCACGGTCAGCGCTGCCTGGATGGATTCCTGCATCACTTCACCCAGAGAGCCGGTGTAGGTCAGCTTGCCTTTGCCAGGGACACAGGCGGTTTCGATGGTCAGCAGATCGCCGCCCACTTCCGTCCATGCCAGGCCGGTCACCTGGCCAACGCGGTTTTCGTTGTCCGCTCGACCGTAGTCGAAGCGCTGAACGCCGAGATAGGCATGCAGATTGTCGCCGTTAATCACAATGTGCTTCAGGCTCTTATCCAGCAGCAGCTGTTTCACCGCTTTACGACACAGTTTCGAGATTTCACGCTCAAGGCTACGCACGCCCGCTTCACGGGTGTAGTAGCGAATGATGCCGATAATCGCGCTGTCCTCGACGGTCAGCTCGTTGGCTTTCAGCGCGTTACGCTCAATCTGTTTCGGCAGCAGGTGCTGCTTAGCGATGTTCAGCTTCTCATCTTCGGTATAACCGGAGAGACGGATCACTTCCATACGGTCCAGCAGCGGGGCCGGAATGTTCATGGAGTTGGAGGTCGCCACGAACATCACATCGCTCAGGTCGTAGTCCACTTCCAGGTAGTGATCGCTGAACGCTACGTTCTGTTCTGGATCAAGCACTTCCAGCAGTGCAGACGCAGGGTCGCCACGCATGTCCGACGACATCTTGTCGATCTCATCGAGCAGGAATAGCGGGTTTTTAACCCCCACTTTCGCCATCTTCTGGATCAGTTTACCCGGCATAGAACCGATGTAGGTACGGCGGTGACCGCGGATTTCCGCTTCATCACGTACGCCACCCAGCGCCATACGGATATACTTACGTCCGGTCGCTTTGGCGATGGACTGACCCAGAGAGGTTTTACCCACCCCCGGCGGTCCAACCAGGCACAGAATTGGGCCTTTAATTTTGTTTACACGGCTTTGTACCGCGAGGTACTCAAGAATGCGGTCTTTCACGCGTTCCAGACCGTAGTGGTCGGTATCCAGGATTTCCTGCGCCTGACGCAGGTCTTTTTTGACCTTGCTGCGGGCGTTCCACGGAACCTGCACCATCCACTCAATGTAGCCGCGAACAACGGTCGCTTCAGCCGACATTGGAGACATCATTTTCAGCTTCTGCAGTTCTGCTTCAGCCTTCTCTTTCGCCTCTTTCGGCATCTTCGCCGCGTCGATCTTACGCTTCAGCGCTTCGTTTTCGTCCGGCGCGTCGTCCATCTCGCCCAGTTCTTTCTGAATGGCCTTCATTTGCTCGTTCAGATAGTACTCACGCTGAGATTTCTCCATCTGCTTTTTGACGCGGTTGCGAATGCGCTTCTCAACCTGCAGCAGATCGATTTCAGACTCCATCATCGCCATCAGGTATTCCAGACGTTCGTTAACGTCGGACATTTCCAGCACGGACTGCTTGTCAGCCAGCTTCAGCGGCATATGTGCAGCGATGGTGTCCGCCAGACGCGCAGGATCGTCGATGCTGTTCAGCGACGTCAGCACTTCTGGTGGAATTTTCTTGTTCAGCTTGATATAGCCTTCAAACTGGCTAATCGCGGTGCGAACCAGCACTTCCTGTTCACGCTCATCAAGCTCAGGCGAATCAAGGTACTCTGCCTTTGCAGAGAAGTGCTCGCCGTCGTCTGACAGAGTGGTAATACGCGCACGCTGCAGGCCTTCTACCAGCACCTTCACGGTGCCGTCAGGCAGCTTCAGCATCTGCAAAATAGAGGCCACGGTCCCGACGGTGAAAAGATCGTTTACACCCGGCTCATCCGTTGATGCTTCTTTCTGCGCGACCAGCATGATTTTTTTATCATGATCCATGGCGGCTTCGAGGCAACGGATAGATTTTTCCCGCCCTACAAATAAGGGTATGACCATGTGCGGATAAACCACCACATCGCGCAACGGCAATACGGGGATTTCAATGCGTTCAGAACGCTCAGGATTCATAGAGCTCTCTCTTAGTTAGTGTCCGCCAGGTAAGCTGGTCATGTCACTGTGCTTCACATAACCATTAACATGTATCCAGTATATGGGGATGTTTCCCACACATTCAACGCTATGAATACGGAAAAAGTAAAGGGGAGATAAAATCCCCCCTTTTTGATTAACTGCTTGTATGATTTGGTTAATTATTCGCCAGATGCCTGCTGCGCTTCCGGTTTGCCGTAAATCAGCAGCGGCTTGGTTTGACCGCTAATGACGGACTCGTCAATCACCACTTTCTCAACGTCTTCCATCGACGGAAGATCGTACATGGTGTCGAGCAGTGCCGCTTCAACAATTGAACGCAGACCACGGGCACCGGTTTTACGGACCATCGCTTTCTTGGCAATAGCATCCAGCGCTTCGTCGCGGAATTCCAGATCAACGCCTTCCAGATTGAACAGCGCCTGATACTGCTTGGTCAGCGCATTTTTCGGCTCTTTCAGGATCTGGATCAGCGCGTCTTCGCTCAGCTCATTCAGCGTTGCCACAACCGGCAGACGGCCGATGAATTCAGGGATCAGACCGAATTTGATCAAATCTTCCGGTTCAACCTGAGACAGCAGTTCGCCTTCGTTTGGTTTTTCGGACGTCGATTTCACCGTTGCGCCAAAACCAATGCCGGAGCCGGTTTCAACACGGTGGGAGATGACTTTGTCCAGACCAGCAAACGCGCCACCACAGATGAACAGGATCTTGGAGGTATCAACCTGCAGGAACTCCTGCTGCGGATGTTTACGACCACCCTGTGGCGGAACGGCAGCAACCGTACCTTCAATCAGCTTCAGCAGTGCCTGCTGTACGCCTTCGCCCGATACGTCACGGGTAATGGACGGGTTGTCAGATTTACGGGAGATCTTGTCGATCTCATCGATGTAAACAATCCCGCGCTGGGCTTTCTGTACGTCGTAATCGCACTTCTGCAGCAGTTTCTGAATGATGTTTTCGACGTCCTCACCCACATAACCGGCCTCGGTCAGGGTGGTGGCATCCGCCATCGTGAACGGAACATCAAGCAGGCGCGCCAGGGTTTCAGCCAGCAGCGTTTTACCGGAACCGGTTGGGCCGATCAGCAGAATGTTACTTTTACCCAGTTCTACGCCATTGCTGGTGTCGCCGTTACGCAGACGTTTGTAGTGGTTATAGACCGCTACCGCCAGCACTTTCTTGGCCTGCTCCTGTCCGATGACGTAGTCGTCAAGGTGATGACGAATTTCATGCGGCGTTGGCAGCGCGCTGCGCTCACGGTGCGGTGCGACTTCTTTAATCTCTTCGCGAATGATGTCGTTACATAAATCGACACATTCGTCGCAGATATACACGGACGGCCCGGCAATCAGTTTACGCACTTCATGCTGGCTTTTGCCGCAAAAAGAGCAGTACAGCAGTTTGCCCGAACCATCTTTGCGTTTATCTGTCATGAGTCCAAACCTCTTTTTAAGTTCTTTGTGCCGCACATGACGACGCAAATGCCATTCTAAGACGCAAGCTGCAATCAGCAGCGTGCCGCCCTACCTTAGTATAGCGGCACACTCGCGTCGCGGGCATCAATTACGATGGGTCAACACGGAGTCGACTAAGCCGTACTCAACTGCCTCTGGAGCAGAGAGGAAGCGATCGCGCTCGGTATCGCGCTCGATCTGCTCGAGTGGTTGACCCGTATGCTGCGCCATAAGTTCATTCATGCGCGCTTTTACTTTCAGAATTTCGCGGGCGTGGATTTCGATATCCGTCGCCTGCCCCTGGTAACCGCCCAGCGGCTGGTGAATCATCACGCGGGAATTTGGCAAGCAGAAACGCTTACCTTTCGCCCCTGCTGTTAACAGGAACGCGCCCATTGATGCAGCCTGACCCATACAGATAGTGCTTACATCAGGCTTGATGAATTGCATGGTGTCATAAATGGACATTCCTGCTGTAATCACGCCACCCGGGGAGTTAATGTACAGGTAAATGTCTTTTTCCGGGTTTTCCGCTTCCAGAAACAGCATCTGCGCCACGATCAGGTTAGCCATGTGGTCTTCCACCTGGCCGGTCAGAAAGATAACGCGTTCCTTGAGCAGACGGGAATAGATATCAAAAGAACGCTCACCACGTGAGGTCTGTTCAATAACCATTGGCACCAGAGCCATATGGGGTGCAAAGTTATCTCGTTCGCCACTGTATGACATTTCCGTCTCCTGGATCAAAATTGAAAACACCTGCTGTACTGATTGTAACCTTACGGACGGATTATCAGCCAGTCTCATTCATCATGATTACGTACTTATGGGGTTCACAGTGCCCTATTTCAAGCATAACAACCTTTTGTTGTTACGCTAACACCGAAAGGGCGTTTTAGCACTCTTCCTGGGCTATCGCTGCGATAAAAAAAACCCGCTGCCGCAAGGCAACGGGTTTTCTGTTCAAACTTTAAACCGTTGGGGCGAAATTACGCCTGCTGGTTCATCAGTTCGTTGAAAGAGGTCGCTTTTTCGGTCACTTTCGCTTTCGCCAGTACCGCTTCAACAGCCTGCTCTTCCAGGGCAACGTTGCGCATGTTGTCCATCAGCTCTTTGTTCTTACCGTAGAACTCGATCACTTCTGATGGATCTTCGTATGCAGAAGCCATCTCTTCGATCAGGCCTTTCACACGCTCTTCGTCAGCTTTCAGCTCGTGGGTACGAATTACTTCGCCCAGCAGCAGGCCAACAACAACGCGGCGTTTCGCTTGCTCTTCGAACAGCTCGCGTGGCAGTTCCATCGCTTGCTGCTGGTTGCCACCGAAACGCTGTGCAGCCTGACGGCGCAGAACGTCGATTTCGCTGTCGATCAGGGCAGCTGGAACGTCGATTTCGTTGGCTTTCACCAGACCTTCGATCGCCTGAGATTTCACACGGTTACGTACAGCGCCGTTCAGTTCGCGTTCCATGTTCTTACGCACTTCGGTACGCAGACCCGCTACGGAACCATCTTCCACGCCGAAACGCTTGATGAATTCTTCAGTCAGTTCTGGCAGTTCGCGCTCTTCAACTTTTTTCAGGTTGATAGCGAACTTCGCTGCTTTCCCTTTCAGGTTTTCAGCGTGGTATTCTTCCGGGAAGGTCACGTCGATGGTGAACTCTTCGCCAGCCTTGTGGCCTTTGATACCGTCTTCGAAGCCTGGGATCATACGACCCTGGCCCATCGCCAGTACGAAGTCAGACGCTTTACCGCCTTCGAACTCTTCGCCGTCTACAGAACCGGTGAAGTCGATGGTGACACGGTCTTCAGCGTCAACAGCGCCTTCTTTCTCTTTCCAGTTCGCCTGCTGTTTGCGCAGGGTATCCAGCATGCCGTCAACGTCTTCGTCAGTCACGGAAACAACTGGTTTTTCAACTTCGATAGATTCCAGACCTTTCAGCTCAACTTCCGGGTACACTTCGAACTCAACGGAGTAGGTGAAGTCTTCGCCCAGTTTGTATTCGCCTGGAACGTAGTTAGGCGCGCCGGCCGGATTGATTTTTTCTTTGATGATCGCATCAATAAAGTTACGGCTCATCAGTTCACCCAGCACATCCTGACGCACGGAAGCGCCATAACGCTGAGCAACAACATTCATTGGTACTTTGCCCTTGCGGAAGCCGTCAATACGTACTTTTTTTGCTACGTTGACCAGCTCGCTTTTCACAGCAGTTTCGATGCTGTCAGCAGCGATAGTAATCGTTACACGGCGGCCAAGGCCTTGAGTGGTTTCAACTGAAACTTGCATCTTGTTACCTCAAAAAAATCACAGTGCTCGGTCAACTCTGAATCTGTCTGTTATACCGGGATGCTCTCTTAGTGCAGATTCACATTCCCTGTCGCCAGAATCATCCCGAAGACATTCAATAAGACGCGGCATTATAGCGGCATCACTTAGGTGAGTCGAGAACGGTTGGGGCATGTTGCTGCGGCTTTTTTCACACTTTAAGGCTATTTTTAGTCTTAAAATCGCTCCATTCGCTCAAAACTCAGACAAAACAAAACGGCCCGGAGGCCGTTTTGAGGAAATCTGTAAGCAACATACTGGAAAAGCTCCAGCCGTTGCAAATCCGATTTATCAGGCGATAGTGCCTGCACCGCGACAGGGCGGCGATGCGAAAACCGTATCCTGCAGGCCTTCCCATTCCTTAATGGTGTAGGTATGCAGTGCCAGCGCATGCACGGTCGTGGAGAGCTCTTCCGTCAAGGTGCTGTAGATCAAGCGGTGTCGATTCAGGAAACGTTCTCCCGTGAAGCGATCGCTAACCAGAACCACTTTAAAGTGGCTTTCAGAACCTGCCGGCACGTTATGACGATAGCTTTCGTCGACGACTTCGAGGAACACAGGGTTGAACGCTGCCCTTAATTTATCTTCTATATGCTCACGTATCATCATGAAATTACTCCTCCGACAACGCCAGGATGTCACCCATCCCTTTAAATGTTAGCCGCTTTTACCGTTTCCATTACACCTTGACAACAAATATTTAGCTTTCGTCTGATTTTCTCATTCAAACGAATGAAGTTCACTGTGAGACTCATACGTTTTGTCATACACGGATTGGGAAAAAGGGTGATCTGGTCAGTTTTCGGACAAGGCGATGAATTTACATGCGTTGACCACTTCCCCTCGCCGTTGGCGATGTTATGATGGCGGCAATTTTTCTCTTTATATGCTTACGATTCGTTGAGAACCCGAAAATGTTAAAAAAACTCTTCTTTCCGTTGGTAGCCCTTTTTATGCTGGCAGGCTGTGCTACCCCACCTACCACCATTGATGTCTCACCAAAAATCACCCTGCCTCAGCAGGATCCAAGCCTGATGGGCGTCACCGTGAGCATTAACGGTGCCGATCAGCGTCAGGATCAGGCGCTGGCTAAAGTGACCCGCGATAACCAGCAGGTTACTCTCACCGCGTCCCGCGACCTGCGCTTCCTGCTCCAGGAAGTGCTGGAGAAACAGATGACCGCTCGCGGCTACATGATTGGCCCAAGCGGCGCGGTTGATCTGCAGATCATCGTGAATAACCTGTACGCTGACGTGTCTCAGGGCAACGTGCGCTACAACATTGCGACCAAAGCGGATATCGCCATCATTGCCACCGCGAAGAATGGCAACAAGATGACCAAAAACTACCGCGCCAGCTACTCTGTTGAAGGTGCCTTCCAGGCTTCTAACCAGAACATTGCTAACGCCGTGAACAGCGTGCTGACCGATACCATCGCCGATATGGCGCAGGACACCAGCATTCACGACTTCATCAAGCAGAACGCGCGTTAATCCCGCTCGCTGACCCGGTGTATCACCGGGTCAGTTTTATAAGAACATGTCCAGCCATTACTTACGCATTTTCCAGCAACCGAAATCAGCGATCCTGCTGATCCTCGGCTTCGCCTCGGGTTTACCCCTCGCGCTCACTTCCGGCACGCTTCAGGCGTGGATGACGGTTGAGAACATCGATCTTAAAACCATTGGTTTCTTCTCGCTTGTCGGCCAGGCCTATGTCTTTAAATTCCTGTGGTCTCCGGTCATGGATCGCTACACGCCGCCTTTCCTCGGACGTCGACGCGGCTGGCTAGTGATGACGCAGATCCTGCTGCTGCTGGCTATTGCGGCGATGGGATTTCTTGAACCCACCACCCAGCTTCGCTGGATGGCAGCGCTTGCGGTGGTGATTGCCTTCTGTTCCGCCTCTCAGGATATTGTGTTCGACGCCTGGAAGACGGACGTGTTACCTGCTGAAGAGCGCGGCGCTGGTGCAGCAATCAGCGTGCTGGGCTATCGCCTCGGGATGCTGGTCTCCGGCGGGCTGGCGCTGTGGCTGGCCGACCGTTACCTCGGCTGGCAGGGCATGTACTGGCTGATGGCCGCCCTGCTGATCCCCTGCATTATCGCGACGCTGTTCGCGCCCGAACCGAGTGACGTTATTCCGGTTCCCCGCTCGCTGGAGCAGGCCGTCGCCGAACCGCTTCGTGACTTCTTTGGCCGCAACAACGCCTGGCTGATCCTGCTGCTCATCGTCCTTTATAAGCTGGGCGATGCCTTTGCCATGAGTTTGACCACCACCTTCCTGATCCGGGGCGTCGGTTTTGACGCCGGTGAAGTGGGTGTGGTGAATAAAACGCTGGGGCTGTTTGCGACGATTGTCGGCGCGCTTTATGGCGGCGTGCTGATGCAGCGCCTGACGCTGTTTCGCGCGCTGCTAATTTTCGGCATCCTTCAGGGCGCCTCTAACGCAGGCTACTGGCTGCTGTCGATTACCGACAAACATACGATCAGCATGGCCGCGGCGGTGTTCTTCGAAAACCTCTGCGGCGGCATGGGAACAGCGGCGTTTGTCGCCCTGCTGATGACCCTGTGCAATAAGTCGTTTTCCGCTACCCAGTTCGCTCTGCTCTCGGCGCTTTCCGCAGTTGGCCGCGTGTACGTTGGCCCGATTGCCGGCTGGTTCGTGGAAGCCCACGGCTGGCCAACATTTTATCTCTTCTCGGTCGTGGCTGCCGTGCCGGGGATTTTATTGCTGCTGGTCTGCCGTCAGACGCTGGAATATACCCAGCGGACAGAACATTTTATGCCGCGCACCGAATATCGCCGCGCCTACCGTTTTGCGCTGCGTCTGTTAATGGCGGGTTGCATTGCTCTGGCGCTCTGGCTTGTGGTGCTTATTATCAATGCCAGCACCTCTCTGGTACTCCCTTTCGAAGCCCTTCTGCTGGACGCAGGCGCCCTGCTGGCTATCGCCGGGATCCTGACCGGAGGTCTGCTTGATTTCATGGCGTTGCGTAAAACGCAGATGACCTGAAGAAAAATGCGAAAGGTTATTTCCCGTTGTAATCACTAACCGAAATTATAACGGCGAAATAGCCGCCAGGCGCAAAAAAAATATTTGTTGTTTTGTGCGGGATAGGATTTGGAAATTATTGGCTCCAATTCCAAAACGCTATTTTTCATTAAACGATTCAGCATACGAGAGTTTGATTTTTCGTTTTTCAGATGTCTTTTAATTGATAATTAATTGTTAATTTTTTGTTTATTTTCAACAATGGTTATACCAATTGCCCCTTTTAGGGTATGCTTGGGGGTCCTTTCGTTATAAAGCCCATGCCATGCGGCTTCGGTCATAAAAACCGACATAATTTGCAACACTTGTGACACGTGCGGCAGAACCCGGTAACACCTTCCTGACACAGGCCTAATGATGTTTACAGTAATGTAACCTTCCCGTAAAATGCCCGCACACTTTAAACGCCACCAGACTCCGTGGAATTGAGGTCGTTAAATGAGACTCGGGAAATACAATAAAAGTTTGGGATGGTTGTCATTATTCGCGGGCACTGTATTACTCAGTGGCTGCGATTCTGCACTACTAGACCCCAAAGGACAGATTGGACTGGAACAACGTTCACTGATATTGACGGCTTTTGGCCTGATGTTGATTGTGGTTATTCCTGCCATTTTGATGGCTGTTGGTTTCGCCTGGAAGTATCGTGCGAGCAATAAAGATGCGAAGTATAGCCCTAACTGGTCACACTCCAATAAAGTGGAAGCTGTGGTCTGGACGGTACCTATTCTGATCATCCTGTTCCTTGCCGTACTGACCTGGAAAACCACTCACGCACTTGAGCCAAGCAAACCGCTGGTTCACGATGAGAAACCTATTACCATTGAAGTGGTCTCCATGGACTGGAAATGGTTCTTCATCTATCCAGAGCAGGGTATTGCTACCGTGAATGAAATCGCCTTCCCGGCGAACACTCCGGTTCAGTTCAAAGTGACCTCCAACTCCGTAATGAACTCCTTCTTCATCCCACGTCTGGGTAGCCAGATTTACGCGATGGCCGGTATGCAGACCAACCTGCACCTGATCGCGAATGAAGCAGGCACCTATGATGGTATCTCCGCCAGCTATAGCGGCCCGGGCTTCTCAGGTATGAAGTTCAAAGCTATTGCGACGCCAGACCGTGCCGCTTTCGACCAGTGGGTTGAAAAAGCGAAGCAGTCTCCAAACACCATGTCTGACATGGCGGCGTTCGAAAAAGTGGCTGCACCAAGCGAATACAACAAGGTGGAGTACTTCTCTAATGTGAAACCAGATTTGTTCAAAGACGTTATTGGCAAATTTATGGATCACGGCAAGAGCATGGACATGACCCAGCCTGAAGGCGAGCACAGCGCGCACGAAGGTATGGAAGGCATGGACATGAGCCACGCGGAAACCGCTCACTAAGGGGCCGAGGAAGAAAATGTTCGGAAAATTGACACTGGATGCAGTGCCCTACCATGAACCGATTATCGTGGTTACGGTGGCTGCAATTATCATTGGTGGCGCGGCCTTACTGGCCCTGATCACTTACTTCGGTAAGTGGAGCTACCTGTGGAACGAGTGGCTGACTTCGGTTGACCACAAAAAACTCGGTATCATGTACTGCATCGTCGGTATCGTCATGTTAATTCGTGGCTTTGCGGATGCGATCATGATGCGTAGCCAGCAGGCACTCGCTTCTGCGGGCGAAGCCGGCTTCCTGCCACCGCACCACTACGATCAGATCTTTACCGCCCACGGCGTTATCATGATCTTCTTCGTGGCGATGCCGCTGGTTATCGGTCTGATGAACGTTGTCGTTCCGCTGCAAATCGGCGCGCGCGACGTGGCGTTCCCGTTCCTGAACAACCTGAGCTTCTGGTTCACGGTTGTCGGCGTTATCCTGGTTAACCTGTCACTGGGTGTGGGCGAATTCGCGCAGACCGGCTGGCTGGCTTACCCGCCGCTGTCAGGAATTGAGTACAGTCCGGGCGTTGGCGTCGACTACTGGATTTGGGCGCTTCAGCTCTCCGGTGTCGGTACTACCCTGACCGGTATCAACTTCTTCGTGACCATTATCAAGATGCGTGCCCCAGGCATGACCATGTTCAAGATGCCGGTATTTACCTGGGCATCTCTGTGCGCCAACATCCTGATTATTGCCTCCTTCCCAATTCTGACCGTCACCATCGCGCTGCTGACCCTGGACCGCTACCTGGGCACCCATTTCTTCACGAATGATATGGGTGGCAACATGATGATGTACATCAACCTGATTTGGGCCTGGGGTCACCCGGAAGTGTACATTCTGGTTCTGCCTGTGTTCGGTGTGTTCTCCGAAATCGCGGCAACCTTCTCGCGTAAACGTCTGTTTGGTTACACTTCTCTGGTGTGGGCAACCGTGTGTATTACCGTTCTGTCGTTCATCGTTTGGCTGCACCACTTCTTCACCATGGGTGCGGGCGCGAACGTAAACGCCTTCTTCGGTATTACCACCATGATTATCGCCATCCCTACCGGGGTGAAGATCTTCAACTGGCTGTTCACCATGTATCAGGGCCGTATCGTGTTCCACTCAGCGATGCTGTGGACCATCGGCTTCATCGTGACCTTCTCCGTAGGTGGGATGACCGGCGTACTGCTGGCGGTACCAGGTGCTGACTTCGTTCTGCACAACAGCCTGTTCCTGATTGCGCACTTCCATAACGTTATCATCGGTGGCGTGGTCTTCGGCTGCTTCGCTGGCGTAACCTACTGGTGGCCAAAAGCGTTCGGCTTCACGCTGAACGAAAAATGGGGTAAACGCGCGTTCTGGTTCTGGATCATCGGCTTCTTCGTAGCATTTATGCCGCTTTACGTGCTGGGCTTCATGGGTATGACCCGTCGTCTGAGCCAGCAGATCGATCCGCAGTTCCACCCAATGCTGATGGTTGCAGCGGGCGGCGCCGTGCTGATTGCCTGCGGTATCGCGTCTCAGCTGATTCAGTTCTACGTGTCTATTCGCGACCGCGATCAGAACCGTGATCTGACCGGTGACCCATGGGGTGGCCGTACGCTGGAGTGGGCAACCTCTTCTCCACCTCCTTTCTATAACTTTGCCATCGTGCCGCAGGTTCATGAACGCGACGCATTCTGGGAAATGAAAGAGAAAGGTGAAGCGTACAAGCAACCAGCTCATTACGAAGAGATCCACATGCCGAAAAACAGCGGTGCGGGCATTGTCATTGCCGCTTTCGCAACGGTATTTGGTTTCGCAATGATCTGGCACATCTGGTGGATGGCGATTGTTGGCTTCGCCGGCATCGTAATCAGCTGGATTGTGAAGAGCTTTGACGAGGACGTGGACTACTACGTACCAGTCCGTGAAGTTGAGAAGCTGGAAAATCAGCATTTCGACGAGATTTCTAAAGCGGGGCTGAAAAATGGCAACTGATACTCTGGCGCACTCAACTGCCCACGCGCATGAACATGCGCACCACGATACAGGACCGACCAAAGTCTTCGGTTTCTGGATCTACCTGATGAGCGACTGCATTCTGTTCTGCTGTCTGTTCGCGACCTATGCCGTTCTGGTGAACGGCACGGCGGGCGGCCCGGCTGGCAAGGACATCTTTGAACTGCCGTTCGTTCTGGTTGAAACCGCACTGCTGTTATTCAGCTCCATCACCTACGGCATGGCGGCTATCGCCATGTACAAAAACAACAAGAGCCAGGTTGTGTCCTGGCTGGCGTTGACCTGGCTGTTTGGTGCTGGATTTATCGGGATGGAAATCTATGAATTCCATCACCTGATTCTGGAAGGTTTCGGTCCAGATCGCAGTGGCTTCCTGTCCGCGTTCTTCGCGCTGGTCGGTACCCACGGTCTGCACGTCACCTCTGGTCTGATCTGGATGGCGGTACTGATGTTCCAGGTATCCCGTCGCGGCCTGACCAGCACTAACCGTACCCGTATCATGTGCCTGAGCCTGTTCTGGCACTTCCTGGACGTGGTGTGGATCTGTGTGTTCTCTGTTGTATATCTGATGGGGGCGATGTAATGAGTCATTCAAACGATCATGGCGCTTCCCACGGTAGCGTAAAAACCTACATGACAGGTTTCATCCTGTCGATCATCCTGACGGTGATCCCGTTCTGGATGGTGATGAGCGGTTCTGCGTCTAAGCCGGTTATTCTGGGTGCAATCCTGGTGACCGCGGTGATTCAGATTCTGGTGCATCTGGTTTGCTTCCTGCACATGAACACCAAGTCCGATGAAGGCTGGAATATGACCGCCTTTATCTTTACCGTGATTATCATCGCTATCCTGGTAGTCGGTTCCATCTGGATTATGTGGAACCTCAACTACAACATGATGGTTCACTAAGAGCGGCGAGTATGTTTAAGCAATACCTGCAAGTAACGAAACCAGGCATCATCTTTGGCAACCTGATCTCCGTGATCGGAGGGTTCCTGCTGGCCTCTAAGGGCAGCATTGATTACACCCTCTTTATCTACACGCTGGTCGGTGTGTCACTGGTTGTTGCGTCCGGTTGTGTATTTAACAACTACATCGACATGGATATCGACAAGAAGATGGAAAGGACCAAAAATCGGGTGCTGGTGAAAGGCCTGATCGCCCCTTCCGTCTCGCTGGTGTACGCCACCTTGCTGGGTATTGCTGGCTTTATGCTGCTGTGGTTTGGTGCTAACCCGCTGGCCTGCTGGCTGGGGGTGATGGGGTTCGTGGTGTATGTGGGCGTCTACAGCCTGTATATGAAACGCCACTCCGTCTACGGCACGCTGATTGGTTCTCTCTCCGGCGCTGCGCCGCCGGTGATTGGCTACTGCGCGGTCACGAACGAGTTCGACAGCGGTGCGCTGATCCTGCTGGCTATCTTTAGCCTGTGGCAGATGCCGCACTCCTATGCCATCGCGATTTTCCGCTTTAAGGATTATCAGGCAGCGAACATCCCGGTTCTGCCGGTCGTGAAGGGCATTTCTGTTGCCAAGAACCACATCACGTTGTACATCATCGCCTTTGCCGTGGCAACGCTGATGCTCTCTCTGGGTGGTTACGCCGGGTATAAATATCTGGCGGTAGCGGCTGCGGTGAGCGTCTGGTGGCTCGGTATGGCGCTGCGCGGTTACAAAGTGGAAGATGACAAAGTCTGGGCGCGCAAACTGTTTGTGTTCTCGATTGTGGCCATCACCTCGCTGTCCGTAATGATGTCCGTGGACTTCATGGTGCCAGATTCACACAACCTGCTGACTTACGTCTGGTAAGCCAAACAGGTCAATAAAAGGGTGCTTCGGCACCCTTTTTTATTCACTGAATCTACTAATAACGCATGTAATATTTGTTAAATAACCCATTATTTACCACGCCCCTTCCCCGCACTACACTATGGCCTGCTTTTGAACTGAGGTGGTAATGAACGATTATAAAATGACGCCAGGCGAGCTACGCGCGACCTGGGGCTTAGGGACTGTCTTCTCGCTACGGATGCTTGGCATGTTTATGGTCCTGCCTGTTCTGACCACGTACGGTATGGCGCTGCAGGGGGCCAGCGAGGCGCTGATTGGGCTCGCGATCGGCATCTACGGTCTGGCGCAGGCGGTTTTCCAGATCCCCTTTGGCCTGCTGTCTGATCGGGTGGGCCGAAAGCCGCTGATCGTCGGCGGGCTGCTGGTCTTTGTGCTCGGAAGCGTGATTGCCGCCCTCTCCCACTCCATCTGGGGGATTATTCTCGGCCGCGCCCTGCAGGGTTCCGGCGCGATTGCCGCCGCGGTGATGGCGCTGCTGTCCGACTTAACCCGCGAGCAAAACCGTACTAAAGCGATGGCGTTCATCGGCGTGAGCTTTGGCGTGACCTTTGCGATTGCGATGGTGCTGGGCCCCATCATTACGCACACGCTGGGTCTGCACGCCCTGTTCTGGATGATTGCCGTGCTGGCGACCATCGGTATTGCCTTAACCCTGTGGGTCGTGCCGGACAGCAAGAACCACGTCCTGAACCGTGAATCGGGGATGGTAAAAGGCTGCTTCAGCAAAGTGATTGTCGAGCCGCGCCTGCTCAAGCTGAACTTTGGCATTATGTGTCTGCACATCCTGCTGATGTCCACCTTTGTCGCCCTGCCCGGCCAGCTTGCCGCAGCGGGTTTCCCGGCGGCTGAGCACTGGAAAATCTATCTGGTCACGATGCTGATTTCGTTTGTCTCCGTCGTGCCGTTCATCATCTACGCCGAAGTGAAGCGCAAAATGAAGCGCGTCTTCGTGGGCTGCGTGGCGGTCCTGCTGATTGCCGAAATTGTGCTCTGGGGTGCTGGCCCGCACTTCTGGGAGCTGATTGCCGGCGTGCAGCTGTTCTTCCTGGCCTTTAACCTGATGGAAGCGCTGCTGCCGTCGCTGATCAGCAAAGAGTCCCCCGCCGGTTACAAAGGCACCGCGATGGGCATCTACTCCACCAGCCAGTTTCTCGGCGTGGCGATCGGCGGCTCGCTCGGCGGCTGGGTGGACGGCCTGTTTGATTCACAAACCGTGTTTCTCGCCGGTGCGCTATTGGCGACAGTCTGGCTGCTGGTCGCCAGCACCATGAAAGAGCCGCGCTACGTGAGCAGCCTGCGCGTGGAAATCCCGGATGATGTGGAAATCAGCGATGTGCTGAAGCAGCGTCTGGAAGCCAAAGAGGGTGTGACAGAGGTGCTCATCGTCCCGGAAGAGCGCAGCGCTTACGTCAAAATAGACAGTAAAATGACCAACCGCTTCGAGGTCGAGCAGGCGCTCAAAGCGTGAAAAAAAGCCCGGTTAAACCGGGCTTTTTTATATCAATCGCGGAAGTTTTTAAACTGGAACGGTTGCCCCAGATCGCCGCCGCGCACCAGCGCCATTACGGACTGGAGGTCATCGCGGGACTTACCGGTCACGCGAATTTCTTCGCCCTGGATCTGCGCCTGCACCTTCAGCTTGCTGTCTTTAATAAGCTTAACGATTTTCTTCTGCACCGCGCTCTCGATGCCCTGCTTCAGCCTGGCTTCAACAAACCAGTTTTTACCGCTGTGCACAAACTCTTCCGGCACGTCCAGAGACGTCCCTTCGATGCCGCGCTTTAACAGCTTGGCGCGCAGAATGTCGAGCAGCTGATTCACCTGGAAATCAGACTCGCTCAGCACCTTAATGGTCTTATTTGCGTCGTTCAGCTCAAACGACGCCTCAACGCCACGAAAATCGAAACGTGACTCAACTTCGCGGGTTGCGTTCTCAACGCCGTTGCGAACTTCCTGGATATCAACTTCGGAAACAATATCGAAAGATGGCATCTTTTCTTCTCCCTTCACTTTTGTTGCGTTGCATAATACCCGCTACGAGGCATAACTCAACAGAAGCTTAGCTGTATAATTAAGCTGTAACACCTGGCGCAGTTGCAGGTGAGGAGGAACAATGAAAATTACGGTGCTCGGATGCGGAGCGCTTGGTCAGCTGTGGCTGACCGCGCTGTGCAAGCACGGACATGAGGTTCAGGGCTGGCTGCGCGTGCCCCAGCCCTATTGCAGTGTAAACCTGATTGGTGAAGACGGAAGCATCTTTAACGAATCCCTCACCGCGAACGATCCTGACTTCCTGGCGCAAAGCGACCTTTTACTGGTGACGCTCAAAGCGTGGCAGGTCTCAGACGCGGTAAAAACGCTGGCCGCGCAGCTCCCCCCCACTTCGCCCATACTGCTGCTGCATAACGGCATGGGAACCCTTGATGAGCTGAAAAGCGTCCCGCAGCCCCTGCTGATGGCGACGACCACGCACGCTGCGCGTCGCGACGGCAACATCATCGTGCATGTCGCCAGCGGCGTGACGCACATCGGGCCCGCCAGAACTCAGGATGGAGATTACAGCTATCTTGCCGATGTGCTGCAGAAGGTGCTGCCGGACGTCGCCTGGCACAACAACATCCGCCCTCAGCTGTGGCGCAAGCTGGCGGTAAATTGCGTGATCAATCCGCTGACGGCGCTGTGGAATTGCCCGAACGGGGAGCTGAAAAATCATCCGCAGGACGTTGCGATTTTGTGTGCGGAAGTCGCGGCGGTCGTTGAGCGGGAAGGCCTGCATACCTCGGCCGACGATTTACGCTGTTATGTCGAGCAGGTCATTGAGAGCACGGCAGAAAACATCTCCTCGATGCTGCAGGATGTTCGGGCTTTACGCCACACGGAGATCGACTACATTACCGGCTATCTGCTCAAACGCGCCCGCGCGCACGGCATTTCCGTGCCGGAAAACGCCCGTCTGTATGACCTTGTTAAACGTAAGGAGAGTGAATATGAGCGCGTCAGCACTGATCTGTCTCGCCCCTGGTAGCGAAGAGATGGAAGCGGTCACCACCATTGATTTGATGGTGCGCGGCGGCATTAAGGTCACCACCGCCAGCGTCGCCAGCGACGGTAATCTGGCAATCACCTGCTCGCGCGGGGTGAAAATCCTTGCGGATGCCCCCCTCGTTCAGGTGGCTGACGGCGATTACGACATCATCGTGCTGCCCGGCGGCTTAAAAGGCGCGGAATGTTTTCGCGACAGCCCGCTGCTGGTCGAGACCGTGCGTCAGTTTCATTTATCCGGCCGCATCGTCGCGGCAATCTGTGCCGCAGCAGGAACGGTTCTGGTTCCGCACGATATCTTCCCCATCGGCAACATGACCGGCTTCCCGGGGTTGAAGGATACGATCCCGGAAGAGCACTGGGTGGATAAACGCGTCGTCTGGGATCCGCGCGTCAACTTGCTGACCAGCCAGGGGCCAGGCACCGCGATTGATTTTGGCTTAAAGATTATTGACCTGCTGGTCGGGCGCGAGAAAGCGTACGAAGTGGCGTCGTCGTTGGTGATGCCGGCGGGGATTTATAATTACTATGAAGAGTAGTGCATAAAAAAGCCGGGTGGCGCGAGGTCAAAGCAAAACGGCAACCAAAGGTTGCCGTTTTTAATGTTTGCGCCCTCTCCCTGTGGGAGAGGGTCGGGGTGAGGGCATCAGGCCGCACACTTCCGCAAGAAACTACGGGCGATACACCTTCACATTCGCAAAGCCCTGCTCGCGCAGATACAGCGCCTGCAGGCGGCTCATCACCCCGCGCTCACACCAAAGCAGATACGTTTTGCTCTTGTCGAGATCGCCAAACTTCGTGCTCAGCTTGTAGAACGGCAGAGAAACTACCTCCACGCCTTCGACGTTCAGCGGGCTGGCGTCCTGTTCATCAATAGAACGAATATCCACAATCACATCGCTGGCACCAAAACCGCTCACGGTTTCAACTTCAACGACTTCCTGCTCGGTCTGCTGGGCAATCTCGCGGATGTCGATGTTGGACGCTTCATCCACCACTTTTTCCAGAATGCTGAAATCGAAGTTCTCTTCTTCCGCTTCGATCTTCGCCTTCACCGCCTTCACCGTTGGGCTTTTTGAGATCACGCCGCAGTATTCCGGCATGGTGCGGGCAAAATCTTCGGTGCCGATTTCGCGCGCCAGATCGATGATGTGCTCTTTATCGTGGGAGATCAGCGGGCGCAGGATCAGCGTATCAGACACGTTGTCGATCAGACGCAGGTTAGTCAGCGTCTGGCTGGACACCTGGCCCAGCGCTTCACCGGTGACCAGCGCCTGTACGCCGTAGCGCTCGGCAACTTTGGACGCCGCACGCACCATCATGCGCTTCAGCACCACGCCCATCTGGCCGTCGTCCACTTTTTCGAGGATTTCGCCGACCACAGGTTCGAAGTTGATCGCCACGAAACGCACGCGGTGGGAGCTGCCGAAGCGGTTCCACAGGTAATGCGCGACCTGACGAACGCCGATTTCGTGCGCCGCGCCGCCCAGGTTGAAGAAGCAGTAGTGCACACGGCAGCCGCGACGCATCAGCATATAGCTAGAGACGCCGGAGTCGAAGCCGCCGGAGATCAGGGACAATACGTCTTCCTGGGTGCCAATCGGGAAGCCACCGATACCTTCATAGCGCCCTTTCACCAGCAGCAGGCGATCGTTTTCGATCTCCAGGTTCACGGTTACGTCCGGGTTGGTCAGACGAACGCGCGCCGTTTCAACGTGCTGGTTCAAACCGCCGCCGACGTAACGTTCCACTTCAATAGAGCTGAACTCGTGCTTACCGCGACGCTTCACGCGCACGCAGAAGGTTTTGCCTTCGATCTGGTCGCGGTACTGGACCAGCGCTTTCTCGAAGATGTCGTGCATATCGCTGAACGGAACATCTTCCACTTCCAGGATATGGTGGATCCCCGGAATACGGGTCAGCGCGTCGCGAATATCCTGACGTTTATTTTCGTCTTTGGCGCGCACTTCAACGTGGTCCCAGTGGCGCACCACGGCGAGGGTTTCGTCGTAGTGCTTTAATACGTTACGAATGTTCCCGGTGAGAATTTTAATAAAGCGCAAACGCACAGATTGGCTTTTGATGGTGATTTCAGGGAACAATTTAATGATAAACTTCATGGCGGCAATGTTTCTTAGGCAAGCGTATTAAGGCTTGTAATGGAAAAGAGTACAGCAGCCCACACCCGTGGCTGCATCCAGGCGCGCAAGTATACCACCATCGCGCCGCTCCTGTGCACATTGCGCGTTATTTGATAATTGCCCTGAGTCCGTTACCATGTCGGGGCTGAGAATATAAGAGTCAATTCACTATGCCGAAGAAGAACGACGCACCGGCCAGTTTCGAAACTGCGCTGAATGAACTGGAGCAAATCGTTACCCGTCTTGAGAACGGCGATCTCCCGCTGGAAGAGGCGCTCAACGAATTCGAGCGTGGCGTACAACTGGCGCGCCAGGGGCAGGTCAAACTGCAGCAGGCCGAGCAGCGCGTGCAGATCCTGCTTTCCGACAGCGAAGACGCGAAAACCACGCCTTTCACACCGGACGCCGAGTAAATGGATTTTGCCAACGAGCTTCAGGCGCGTGTCGTACGCGCCAACGACGCCCTGCGCCGTTTTATTGCGCCACAGCCTTTTCAGAACACTCCACTGGTTGAAGCCATGCACTATGGCGCACTCTTGGGTGGAAAGCGCCTTCGCCCGTTCCTGGTCTACGCCACAGGCAATATGTTTGGCATCAGCGATAACACGCTGGACGCCCCGGCAGCCGCCGTTGAGTGCATCCACGCCTACTCGCTGATCCACGACGATCTCCCGGCCATGGACGACGACGATTTGCGTCGGGGTCAACCCACCTGCCATATCAAGTTTGGCGAGGCGAATGCCATTCTGGCGGGTGATGCCCTGCAAACGCTGGCATTCTCGATTCTGAGCGACGCGCCGATGGCGGAAGTGGCCGACCGCGACCGCCTGGCGATGATCTCCGAGCTGGCAATGGCCAGCGGCGTGGCCGGCATGTGCGGCGGACAGGCGCTGGATCTTGAAGCGGAAGGACGTCAGGTTAATCTGGAACAGCTGGAGCGTATTCACCGCCATAAAACCGGGGCGTTGATTCGTTCCGCCGTTCGCCTGGGCGCGCTGAGCGCGGGTGAACAAGGGCGCAAAGCCCTGCCGATTCTGGACAGATACGCAGAAAGTATCGGTCTGGCATTCCAGGTTCAGGATGACATTCTGGATGTGGTGGGCGATACTGCAACATTGGGTAAACGTCAGGGTGCGGACCAGCAGCTTGGCAAAAGTACCTACCCCGCCCTGCTGGGTCTTGAGCAAGCCCAACGTAAAGCCCGGGATCTGATTGACGATGCCCGCCAGTCGCTAAATGAACTGGCCGCGCAATCGCTGGATACCTCGGCACTGGAAGCGCTAGCGGACTATATAATCCAGCGTGATAAATAAACTATATATCTCGATGAGCCTTTGATGAGTTTTGATATTGCCAAATACCCGACACTGGCGTTAGTTGACTCCACCCAGGAGTTACGTCTGTTGCCGAAAGAGAGCCTGCCGAAGCTGTGCGACGAGCTGCGTCGCTACCTGCTCGACAGCGTAAGCCGCTCCAGCGGCCATTTCGCCTCCGGGCTTGGCACGGTAGAGCTTACCGTGGCGCTGCACTACGTCTATAACACGCCGTTCGATCAGCTCATCTGGGACGTGGGCCACCAGGCCTATCCGCACAAAATTCTGACCGGACGTCGCGATAAAATTGGCACCATTCGTCAGAAAGGCGGCCTGCACCCGTTCCCGTGGCGCGGTGAGAGCGAGTATGACGTGCTGAGCGTCGGCCACTCCTCCACCTCCATTTCTGCGGGCATCGGTATTGCCGTTGCCGCCGAGAAAGAGAACAAGCAGCGCCGCACCGTCTGCGTGATTGGCGACGGCGCCATTACCGCCGGTATGGCCTTCGAAGCCATGAACCACGCGGGCGATATCAAGCCGGACATGCTGGTTATCCTCAACGATAACGAAATGTCGATCTCAGAGAACGTCGGCGCGCTGAATAACCATCTGGCCCAGCTGCTCTCCGGCAAGCTTTACTCCTCGCTGCGCGAAGGCGGCAAGAAAGTCTTCTCCGGCGTACCGCCGATTAAAGAGTTGCTCAAGCGTACCGAAGAACACATCAAAGGCATGGTGGTGCCGGGCACCCTGTTTGAAGAGCTGGGCTTTAACTATATTGGCCCGGTTGACGGTCACGACGTGCTGGGACTGGTGACCACGCTCAAGAACATGCGCGACCTGAAAGGCCCGCAGTTCCTGCATATCATGACCAAAAAAGGGCGCGGTTACGAACCGGCGGAAAAAGATCCGATCACCTTTCACGCGGTACCGAAATTTGACCCGTCCAGCGGCTGTCTGCCAAAAAGCAGCGGCGGCATGCCGAGCTATTCCAAAATCTTCGGCGACTGGCTGTGCGAAACCGCAGCCAAAGACAACAAGCTGATGGCGATCACCCCGGCCATGCGTGAAGGTTCCGGCATGGTGGAGTTCTCCAGAAAATACCCTGACCAGTATTTTGACGTCGCCATTGCCGAGCAGCATGCGGTGACGTTTGCAGCGGGCCTGGCGATTGGCGGCTACAAGCCCGTTGTCGCTATCTATTCCACCTTCCTGCAGCGCGCCTACGATCAGGTGATCCACGATGTGGCGATTCAGAAGCTGCCGGTACTGTTTGCTATCGATCGTGCGGGCATCGTCGGTGCCGACGGCCAGACGCACCAGGGCGCGTTTGATCTCTCCTTCCTGCGCTGTATTCCGGATATGGTTGTCATGACGCCAAGCGACGAGAACGAATGTCGTCAGATGCTGTTTACCGGCTATCACTATCAGGATGGCCCAAGCGCCGTTCGCTACCCGCGCGGCAATGCGGTGGGCGTTGAGCTTCAGCCGCTGGAAAAACTGCCGATCGGTAAAGGGGTGGTTAAGCGTCGCGGTGAGAAAGTGGCGATCATGAACTTCGGCACGCTGATGCCCGAGGCCGCGAAAGCGGCTGAAGCGCTGAATGCCACCCTGGTGGACATGCGCTTTGTGAAGCCGCTCGACGACTCTCTGATCCTGAGTATGGCTGAGACGCATGATGTGCTGGTCACGCTGGAAGAAAACGCCATCATGGGCGGCGCGGGCAGCGGCGTGAATGAGGTGCTGATGGCGAACCGTAAAGCCGTGCCGGTGCTGAACCTCGGCCTGCCGGATCGCTTCATTCCGCAAGGTACTCAGGACGAAGCCCGTGCGGCGATTGGCCTGGACGCCGCCGGTATCGAAGCCAAAATCCGTACCTGGCTGGACTGACCCCTCCCCCTTTTCCGCTCCTGCTATGCTTAAACCTGGTGTTTAAACAGCAGGAGCGGAACCGTGCAATACACAACATTAGGAAAAACGGACCTTAAGGTTTCCCGACTTTGTCTGGGATGCATGACCTTTGGCGAGCCCGATCGGGGAAACCACGCCTGGACGCTACCGGAAGAGAGCAGCCGTCCGATTATCAAACGCGCCATCGAGGGCGGCATTAACTTCTTTGACACCGCCAACAGCTACTCAGACGGCAGCAGCGAGGAAATTGTCGGCCGCGCACTGCGCGACTTTGCCCGCCGTGATGACATCGTCGTCGCCACCAAAGTCTACTACCCGGTGGGCGACCTGGCTGAGGGCCTTTCTCGCGCGCAGATCCTGCGCTCCATTGATGACAGCCTCAGACGCCTGAACATGGATTACGTCGACCTGCTGCAAATTCACCGCTGGGATTACAACACGCCGATTGAGGAGACGCTTGAAGCGCTGAACGACGTGGTCAAAGCCGGGAAAGCACGCTACATCGGCGCATCGTCTATGCACGCGTCGCAGTTTGCTCAGGCGCTGGATCTCCAGGCGCAGCACGGCTGGGCGCGCTTTGTCACCATGCAGGATCACTACAATCTGATCTATCGTGAAGAAGAACGCGAGATGCTGCCGCTATGCCATCAGGAAGGCGTGGCGGTGATCCCATGGAGCCCGCTGGCGCGCGGTCGCCTGACCCGTCCGTGGGGTGAAACCACGGCTCGGCTGGTATCGGATGAAGTGGGAAAGAATCTCTATGGCGGTACAGAAGCCAGCGATGCGCTGATTGCCGAACGTTTAGCCGGAATCGCCGACGATACCGGTGCAACCCGCGCTCAGGTGGCGCTGGCGTGGCTGCTGGGCAAGCGCGGGGTCGCGGCACCGATTATTGGAACGTCGCGGGAAGAACAACTTGATGAGCTGCTGAATGCGGTGGATATCACGCTGACGCCGGAGCAGGTTGCCGAGCTGGAAACACCGTATCAGCCCCACCCGGTGGTGGGGTTTAAGTAAGCCCATCTTTTGTAGGCCGGGTAAGGCGAAACCGCCCCCCGGCAGTACAGCGCGCACAAACTCACGCGAAGTGATCGTATCCTTTCCAGTCCAGCGTAACGGGCGCACCGTCTTTCACAAACTTCAGCCCTTCACTCTCCGGCATGATCTGACCGATGCAGGTAAATTTCGCGCCGAGATGCGCTAACGCCACGTCCAGCGTTCCACGGTTGAGCTCTGGCACCGTGAAGCACAGCTCGTAGTCTTCACCACCGGACAGCGCCCAGCGCAGGGCCTGCTCAGGCTCTACATGGCGAAGCAGTTGCTCCGACAGCGGGAAGAGATCCAGGTCAACGCGCGCGCCTACGCCGCTGGCCTTCAGGATATGCCCGAGATCCGAGATCAGCCCGTCAGAGAGATCGATAGCCGAGCTTGCCCGTTCGCGCAGCGCCTGGCCGTGCAAAATACGCGGCGTTGGCCGCAGATGGCGTTTCACCAGATACGCCGCGTCGTCAGCATCATCAACCGTTAAACGGTTTTGCAGGATCGCCAGCCCTGCCGCGCTGTCGCCCGGCGTACCGGTTACGTAGATCCAGTCGCCCGGTTTTGCACCTGAGCGCTTCAACGCGCGGCCGAACGGCACGTAGCCGTGGATCGCCAGCGTCATCGACAGCGGACCGGCAGTCGTATCGCCGCCAATCAGCTGCATATCGTAATAGCTAAGCTGCTCAAACAGCGCATCGCTAAAGGCTTCCAGCCAGGCTTCATCCACCTCTGGCAGGGTCAGAGCCAGCGTCAGCCACGCGGGATCGGCACCCATCGCCGCCAGATCGCTGACGTTAACCGCCAGGGCTTTATACGCCAGATCGGCAGGATCGATATCCGGTAAGAAATGACGGCCGCACACCAGGGTGTCGGTGCTGATTGCCAGCGTCTGTTTTTCGGGAATATTGAGAAGTGCACAGTCATCGCCAATGCCGGTTTCAACATCAAGACGAGAGGTTCTGACACGGTCGAAATAACGGGCAATCAGGGAGAATTCGCCGCATGCCATACGTTATGCCTCAGCAAATAAAAGAAAAAACCGGAGCCGCACTGCCCGTCAGGCAATGCAGGACTCCGGTTTGCGGATCACTTTTTGTGGGGACGGATCGCAGGTGCTGCTTTATCAAGTACGCCGTTTACAAACTTGTGGCTGTCTTCAGCGCCGAAGGTTTTCGCCAGCTCGATCGCTTCGTTGATGGCCACTTTATACGGCACATCATCACGTTTAGACAGCTCAAACAGCGCGATACGCAACACTGCTTTTTCCACCTGGCCCAGCTCTTCGAGCAGACGGGACAGGTATGGCTTCATCAGGCCATCGAGATACGCGCTATTAGTCGCCACTCCCGACAGCAGTTCGCGGAAGTACAGAACGTCAACGTCTTTTACGTCCTGTTCTGACAGGAACTGGTATTCGACATCAGCGATGTCGTTCTGGGACAACTGCCAGGAGTAAAGTGCCTGGACGGCACATTCACGGGCGCGGCGACGAGCAGCAGGTTTCACGGAATTCCCCTTACAAAAAAATCAGGCCTTGATGGCTTTCAATACATTGATCATTTCAAGCGCGGTCAGTGCAGCTTCTGCACCTTTGTTACCGGCTTTGGTGCCAGCACGTTCGATGGCTTGTTCAATACTTTCGGTGGTCAGCACGCCGAACGCGACAGGAATTTCAGCATCCTGCGCAACGTGTGCCAGACCGTTGCTTGCACCGCCCGCAACGTATTCGAAGTGCGCAGTGCCGCCACGAATAACGGTACCCAGCGCAATCACCGCGTCGTATTTACCGGTTTTCGCCAGCGCGCCCGCCGCCAGTGGCAGTTCGTAAGCGCCTGGAACCCAAACAACGGTAATGTTGTCATCTTTAACCTGGCCGATACGTTTCAGGGCGTCAATCGCACCTTCCAGCAGGCTGTCGTTGATGAAGTTGTTGAAACGCGCAATGGTGATGGCGACGCGAGCGTCCGGGGTAGCTACAGCAGCTTCAATAATGTTCATACTCTTCCTTTACGGGTTCATTTGGCCCCGCAGGGGGGCGGATTTTATCATAATACTTTGCGCACTGCTTCCCTATTTCAGGAGCAATTACGCTGTCGTTAAGTGGAGGCAGACATCCGGGCCTACCGGACGAATCTCGCTAAATTTGAGTTGCGGTGCGTCGGCCAGTTTTTCAAGGCCGGGCAGCACAAACAGGCCGCGCGCGTCGTGACCTAACAGTTTAGGCGCAACGTAAACAATCAGTTCATCCACCAGTCCGGCCTGTAAAAGCGCACCGGCGAGCGTTGGCCCCGCTTCCACCCAGATGCTGTTCACCTGCTGCTTGCCGAGCAGCATCATCAGCACTACCAGATCCAGATGACCGTTATGCTCCGGCACCATAATGCTGCGCACGCCTTCCGGCCATTCGCGCGTATCTTCTTTAGTGCGGGCAATCCAGGTTTCACCCGGCTGCTGCACGATGCGGTGCTCCGGCGTCACGCGGTTCTGGCTATCAATGATAATACGCAGCGGCTGGCGCAGGTTCTCCTGCGGGTACAGCGCCTGGGTATCGGCATTCAGTTCGTCCCAGCGCACGGTCATGGCCGGATCGTCAGCCAGAACGGTTTCACTGCTGGTGAGGATAGCATGGCTTTGCGCGCGCAGACGTTGCACATCGCGCCTTGCCTGTGGAGAGGTAATCCACTGGCTTTCGCCGTTTGCCATCGCCGTACGACCGTCCAGCGAGGCGCCCAGCTTGAGCTGAATATACGGGAACCCCGTGCGCATGCGCTTCAGAAAGCCTTTGTTGATCGCTTCCGCGTCCTGCATCATCAGCCCATGGCTGACGTCGATGCCTTCCTGCTGCAGGCGATACAGGCCGCGTCCGGCAACCTGCGGATTCGGGTCCTGCATCGATGCGACCACGCGTGAAACGCCTGCCGCGATCAGCGCTTCGCAGCACGGCGGCGTACGCCCGTGATGGCTGCAGGGCTCCAGCGTGACGTAGGCTGTGGCGCCGCGCGCCTTCTCACCCGCCATGCGCAGCGCATGAACCTCGGCATGCGGCTCGCCGGCACGATAGTGAAACCCCTCCCCTACGATCTCGCCATCTTTAACGATAACGCACCCGACGTTCGGGTTGGGATGGGTGGTAAAACGACCGCGCTGCGCCAGCTTCATGGCTCGCGCCATGTAAATCTCATCCTGCATGAGCTTAATCCTGTAAGCGGGCGATCTCTTCGCCAAACTCTTTGATGTCTTCGAAGCTGCGGTAGACCGAGGCGAAGCGGATATAGGCAACCTTATCGAGCTTTTTCAGCTGCTCCATCACCAGGTTACCGATCATTTTGCTCGGCACTTCACGCTCACCCAAACCACGAAGGTAAGATTTTATGTGGTTTAACGCCATCTCAACGTCATCCGCGCTGACGGGACGTTTTTCCAGGGCCTTCAGCATCCCGCTGCGCAGTTTCTCTTCGTTAAACGGCTCGCGCACGTCGTTGCTTTTCACCACGCGCGGCATTACCAGCTCTGCAACCTCAAAGGTCGTGAAACGCTCGTTGCACACCAGACACTGCCGACGACGGCGTACGGATGACCCTTCGCCCACAAGACGAGAGTCGATGACTTTGGTATCCACAGCGGAGCAGAATGGGCAATGCATACGGTATCCCTGTTATGTGGTTAACTAATTTTCATTTTACCCTGATCTGGCCTGACAACAAAGGAAGAGCTTTTTGAGACAAAGGATCTATGTCTGAAACGTCGAGGCTGGCTACCATTAAGGCGATCCGTTATTTCAAGGAAATAAACGCAATGACAAGACGTTACCTTAAAATTTTGCTGGTGGGGAGCCTCTTCACCCTTAGCGCCTGTGCACAGCAAACCGAAGTCCGTCAGATGAAACAGAGCGTGAACACGCTCAATGCGGCGATGGACAAACTGAACAAAGAAACGGTGAAGATCACCCAGCAAAACGCGCTAAACGCCAAATCCAGCAGCGGGGTTTATCTGCTGCCGGGAGCGAATACGCCTGCGCGTCTCAATAGTCAGATTGGCACGCTAAAAATGTCTCTGGTGAATGTGGCGGCGAATGCAAATGGTACTCGCGCAACATTACGCATTCAGGGCGAGTCCAACGATCCGTTGCCTGCCTTCAGCGGCACCGTCGAATGGGGACAGATCCAGGGCACCACTGAGAGCTACCAGGAGGTGAATGTTAACAGTCAGCTGTTCACCGCACCGGCCAGCGTGCTGGCTCCGAGCGATGTTGACATTCCGCTGCAGCTTAACGGACTCACTCCGGATCGGTTAGGTTTCATCCGCATTCACGATATCCAGCCCGCCGCGCAATAACCCTCCCTTTAGCGGAGTGAAATGTCACTCCGCTAACATTTACATTTCGTATGGATTGGCAACATAAATGATTGCCGCTACAATCCCGCCCGTTTAAAGTACGCAAACGTGAACGCAATCGATTACGCGTATGAGAGATATGTGAAACAACACATATTTTTGTGAGCAGGGATTCCTATAATAGGCACCGCAGAAACACGAAATATTTAGAAACGCAATTCGCGCATTTTTCACTCCCGGAAGGGAATTTCAATCAGTGGCATGATTATGAAAAAAACATTACTCGCAGCCGGCGCTGTACTGGCACTCTCCTCTTCTTTCACTGTTAACGCAGCGGAAAACGATAAACCACAATACCTCTCCGACTGGTGGCACCAGAGTGTTAACGTGGTCGGCAGCTACCACACGCGTTTCGGACCTCAGATCCGCAACGATACCTACCTGGAGTACGAAGCATTCGCCAAGAAAGACTGGTTTGATTTCTACGGCTATATGGATGCACCGGTCTTCTTCGGCGGTAACTCGCAGGCTAAAGGTATCTGGAACCACGGTTCTCCACTGTTCATGGAGATCGAACCGCGCTTCTCCATCGACAAGCTGACCGGCACAGACCTGAGCTTCGGCCCGTTCAAAGAGTGGTACTTCGCGAACAACTATATCTACGACATGGGCCGCAACGAGTCCGGTCGTCAGAGCACCTGGTATATGGGTCTGGGTACCGACGTTGACACCGGCCTGCCAATGAGCCTGTCCCTGAACGTGTACGCGAAATACCAGTGGCAGAACTACGGTGCCGAAAACCAGAATGAGTGGGATGGCTACCGTTTCAAAGTGAAATACTTTGTGCCAATCACTCAGCTGTGGGGCGGTAACCTGAGCTATATCGGCTTCACCAACTTCGACTGGGGTTCAGAGCTGGGCGATAAGAGCGGTTACGCAGAGAACGGTATCAAGCAGCGTACCAACAATTCCATCGCCTCAAGCCACATTCTGGCGCTGAACTACGATCACTGGCACTACTCTGTTGTTGCGCGTTACTGGCACAACGGCGGTCAGTGGAACGACGACGCGAAACTGGTATGGATGAACGAAAACGTCCGTTCTACCGGTTGGGGTGGCTACCTGGTTGTAGGTTATAACTTCTAACCTGTTCGGGACTGTGCGGGCTGATGCCCTCACCCTGACCCTCTCCCACAGGGAGAGGGAACAAATACAAAAAACGGCAACATTCGTTGCCGTTTTACTTTTACCTCGCCGCCGGGCAAAAAAAGCCAGCTCAAGAGCTGGCTTTTTACTGCTTAACCTTCCGCAAAAAATCCGCCAGCGATCTGTCCGCACTCTCGCTAAACCGCCTCTCCGTCTGCACAATATTGAGACAGCGGTCGAGCCGGAAACAGCGATAGTCGTCGCGCCGTTCGCACCACGCCGCCAGCAGCCAGCGCTCCCCCAGAAGAACAAGCCCAGCGGCTGAACCTCGCGCTTTGAGAGCTGTCCGGCTTCATCACGGTAATGCAGCGCCAGCACGCGCTGGGCGGAAATCGCCTGATGGATCATGTCAAAATCGCTGCGGGAGTGGCTTTGCATGCAAAAATCCGGGGCGTAGATCCGCGTCTGCTCCGCCTTTCGACGACTCTCCTCGGGCAGGATAGCCAGCACCTTCTCCTGAGCCGACTCCAGCTCGCGCGAAAGCGATTCCCCTCCCCAGGTTTTGAGCAGGCGAATCGCGACGATCAGCGCCTCTGACTCCTTATTTGTCAGCATCAGCGGCGGCAGGTCAAAACCCGACATCAGCCGATATCCGCTCCCCGCCTCACCTTCCACCGGCACGCCGGAAAGCGACAGATCGCGGATATCGCGGTAGACCGTGCGCTCGGACACGCCAAGCCGGTCCGCCAGATGCGCTGCCGTTGTCAGACGCCTGCCCCGCAGGATCTGCACAATCTGAAACAAACGGTCAGCGCGTCGGGTCATATCTTATTCCGCTCTCAGGCAGGTTGATGGAGGCCGACGCGGTTACCCTCGCTGTCGGTAAACAATGCGATAGTGCCAATACCATGCGGCAGTTCCAGCGGGCCAAACACGCACTCGCCGCCCGCGGAGGCGATGCGATCGAGCGTGGCCGCCAGATTGTCAGTATGCAGGTAAATAATAGCGCCCTGCAAAGACGGTGTAACGCCGTCAAATTTTGCCAGCGCCCCGCCGGTATACGGATCCTCATGCGGGAAAACGGCCAGCTCCGCACAGTCCATTTTCTCGCGACGCAGCGCGAGCTGCATCACCGGCTCATAAAATTTGATGGCGCGATCCATATCGGCGACCGGAATTTCAAACCAGTTAATGACGCTTTTCATATATTCTCCTGCCAGTTGTTTGGGTTCAGAAGAAGTCTACGACAGGGCTCCTGACAGCATACTGTCAGGAGTGTTTGTCAGGAGCAGATAAAAAAAATCCCGGTCAACAGACCGGGATTTCGATAACGCGCTAAACGTCGCCTTACGGCAGAATGGACGGCTGATCCGCCCCTTCTTTCTCGACTTTCTGCTGGAGCAGGTGCTCGCGCTTCATGCCGAGTTTCAGTGCCAGAGCGGATGCGACGTAGATAGACGACGCCGTACCGATGGTGACACCAATCAGCATGGTCAGCGAGAAGCCTTCCAGTACCGGACCACCGAAGAGGAACAGCATCAGGATCACCATCAAAGTGGTACCGGATGTTATCAAGGTACGGTGCAGCGTCTGGGTCAACGACACGTTAAAGATTTCGTACGGCGTACCGCGACGGATCTTACGGAAGTTTTCACGGATACGGTCAGATACCACGATACTGTCGTTCAGTGAGTAACCGATAACGGACATCAGGGATGCCACAATCGTCAGGTCAATCTCAATGTGGAACAGCGACAGTATGCCCATGGTGATCACCACGTCGTGCGCCAGAGCGATAACCACACCGGCCGCCAGTCGCCACTCAAAGCGGAAACCGACGTATACCAGAATGGAGATCAGCGCCACCAGCAGCGCCATCGCACCGGTCTGCGCCAGGTCAGCACCCACGCTTGGGCCGACGAACTCAATACGCTTGACCGCCGCGTTCTGGCTGGTTGTTTCGTTAATCACGCTAACAACCTTGCTGCCCAGCTCCTGGCTGCCGTTGGCATCGTGCACCGGCGGCATACGCACCATGATGTCGCGGCTGCTGCCGAAGTTCTGCAGCAGCGGCTCTTCAAAGCCCGCTTTCTGCAGAGACAAACGCATCTGGTCCATATCGACCGGCTTTTCCAGGGAGATCTCAATGACCGTACCGCCGGTGAAATCCAGACCCCAGTTAAAGCCTTTCACGCTCATAATGCCGATGGACAGAATCAGCAGTAAACCTGAAATGCCGAAGGCCCAGTAGTCCCAGCGCATAAAGTCCCAGACTTTACGGCCGTGGTTCAATTGTTCAACAGTATATTCCTGTGCCACAACGCACTCCTCAGATAGACAGCTTTTTGACGCGCTTGCCGCCGTACAGCAGGTTCACGATGGCACGGGTGCCGACAATAGCGGTAAACATTGACGTTGCGACACCGATACCGGTTGTAATCGCAAAGCCTTTGATCGCGCCAGTACCCACTGCATACAGGATAAGAACCTTAATCAGTGTTGTTACGTTCGCATCGAAGATGGAGCTGAACGCGCCTTTATAGCCTTCGTCAATCGCCTGCTGAATAGAGCGACCGTTGCTCAACTCTTCTTTGATACGTTCGTTAATCAGTACGTTGGCGTCGACCGCCACCGCAAGGGTAAGAACGATACCCGCAATGCCCGGCATGGTCAGCGTCGCCCCCGGCAGCAGGGACATAATGCCGATGATCAGCACCAGGTTGGCGATCAGCGCGGAGGTCGCAATCAGACCAAACTTCTTGTAGAAGAAGATCATGAAGAGGATAGAGACCACCAGACCGGCCAGACACGCTTCCAGACCCTGCTGGATGTTTTGCATACCCAGAGTTGGACCAATGGTACGTTCTTCAACAATCTGAATTGGCGCAATCAGCGCACCGGCACGCAGCAGCAGAGAAAGCTGACGCGCTTCGTTCGGGTTGTTGATACCGGTAATACGGAAGCTGTTACCCAGACGAGACTGGATGTTGGCGATGTTAATCACCTCTTCCTCTTTCACCAGTACCGCACGACCGTTTGCATCTTTCTTGCCGCTGTCTTTGTACTCCACGAACAGGGTCGCCATCGGTTTGCCGATGTTGTCCTTGGTGAAGTTAGACATGATGTTACCACCCGCGCTATCCAGCGAGATGTTAACCTGCGGCTGGTTGTATTCGTCCTGGCTCGACGTGGAGTCGGTGATGTGGTCACCGGTCAGAATCACGCGTTTGTACAGCACTACTGGCTGACCTTCGCGGGTCTGTTTCACTTCGGAGTCACCCGGAATACGCCCTGCGGCGGCAGCGGACTGATCGACGTTGGAGTTCACCAGACGGAATTCCAGGGTTGCAGTCGCACCCAGAATCTCTTTCGCACGCGCGGTATCCTGGATACCCGGCAGTTCAACCACGATACGGTCAGCACCCTGACGCTGTACCAGCGGCTCAGCCACGCCCAGCTGGTTTACACGGTTACGCAGAATGTTGATGTTCTGCTGAACGGCATATTCACGCGCTTCTTTCAGACGCGCATCGGTCATCACCGCGCGCAGCTGGTTGCTGCCCTGAGAGGTGATCACCAGGTCACGGTGACGTTGAGTCAGGTAATCTACAGCCTGATCGCGCGCCGCGCTGTCGCGGAACGTGATGCTCATGCCGTAGTTATCTTCTTTACGCACGGTGGTGTAAGCGATGCCTTTGTCACGCAGATCGCTGCGCAGGCTGTCGATATTCTGTTCCTGCAGCTTGCCGAGCGCGGTATCCATATCCACTTCCATCAGGAAGTGAACGCCGCCACGCAGGTCAAGACCGAGTTTCATTGGCTCTGCTTTCATCGCAGCCAGCCAACGCGGGGTTGCAGGGGCAAGGTTAAGCGCCACGACGTATTTGTCACCCAGCACGCCCATCAGCGCTTCGCGAGCGCGGAGCTGCGTGTCGGTGGTGTCGAAGCGAGCAAGAATTGCACCCTCTTCCAGAGCCACAGACTTAGCGGTAATTTTTTCTTCTTGTAACGTTTTCTGGACCTGGATCAGCGTTTGCTCACTGGCGGCGACACCGCGCGCGCCAGTGATTTGAACAGCCGGATCCTCACCATACAGGTTGGGAAGCGCGTACAGCAGGCCGACGAGAATCACGACGACCAGCATGATGTACTTCCACAAAGGATAACGGTTTAACACGGCAGTTCCCTTTGGGAAAAGTTGGGATTACAGCGCCTTCATGGTGCCTTTCGGCAGAACGGCAGCTACGAAGTCACGTTTGATGACCACTTCAGTGGTGTCGTTCAGGGCGATAGCAATGTAGCCGTTTTCAGCCACTTTGGTTACGCGACCCACCAGACCACCGTTAGTCAGTACTTCATCGCCTTTCGCAATGGAGTTCATCAGGTTTTTGTGCTCTTTGGTGCGCTTCTGCTGTGGACGCAGGATCATGAAGTAGAAGATCAGACCGAACACAACCAGCATCAGAATCAGAGACATCGGGCTGCCCTGCGCTGGAGCACCTGTTGCCGCTACCGCATCAGAAATAAAAAAGCTCATTCAAATTCCCTCATTATTAAAATTAATCAACGTTCAACGGTGGAACATCCCGCCCCTGACGTTGGTAGAAATCGGTCACGAAGCTCTCTAATTTACCCTCTTCGATAGCCTTACGTAAACCAGCCATTAAGCGCTGATAATAACGAAGATTATGAATGGTATTGAGACGCGCGCCCAAAATCTCGTTGCAACGATCGAGATGATGCAGATACGCGCGAGAATAATTGCGACAGGTATAGCAATCGCACTCGGAATCGAGCGGGCTGGTGTCACTCTTATGCTTCGCGTTACGGATTTTCACCACGCCATCGGTAACGAACAAATGGCCGTTACGCGCGTTGCGGGTTGGCATGACGCAGTCGAACATATCAATGCCGCGGCGTACGCCTTCAACCAGATCTTCTGGTTTACCCACGCCCATCAGGTATCGTGGTTTATCCGCCGGGATTTGCGGGCAGACATGCTCAAGAATGCGGTGCATGTCTTCCTTCGGCTCACCCACAGCCAAACCGCCGACAGCGTAGCCATCAAAACCTATCTCTACCAGACCTTTAACAGAGATATCGCGTAAATCTTCGTAAACGCTGCCCTGGATAATGCCGAACAGTGCATTTTTGTTCTGCAGCGAGTCAAAACGGTCACGGCTACGCTTCGCCCAGCGCAGAGACATCTCCATGGAGCGTTTTGCGTAATCCCAGTCGGCCGGATACGGCGTACATTCGTCGAAGATCATCACGATGTCAGAGCCGAGATCGTACTGAATCTCCATCGATTTTTCGGGATCGAGGAAAATCGGATCGCCGTTGATCGGGTTACGGAAGTGTACGCCCTGCTCGGTGATCTTGCGGATATCGCCCAGGCTGAAGACCTGGAAGCCGCCGGAGTCGGTCAGGATTGGGCCTTTCCACTGCATGAAATCGTGCAGGTCGCCGTGGAGCTTCATGATCTCCTGACCCGGACGCAGCCACAGGTGGAAGGTGTTGCCGAGGATAATCTGTGCGCCAGTGGCTTCTACTTCTTCCGGCGTCATCCCTTTTACGGTGCCGTACGTGCCCACAGGCATAAACGCGGGGGTTTCCACCACGCCGCGATCAAACACCAGGCGACCGCGACGCGCGCGGCCATCGGTGGTATCGAGTTCAAATTTCATTTTTTCTCCGACGTCAGAAAAACAGTCCAACGTTGTAAAACGGTGCCGCGGACTTATTCCCCGACACGCTCATTCAAAGCCAGCGGATTGTACGTGATAAACATCGCGTCCCCGTAGCTAAAAAAGCGATATTTTTGTTCTACCGCAGACTTGTAGGCCGCCATCGTATGCTGATAACCGGCAAATGCCGACACCAGCATAATCAGCGTTGATTCAGGCAGATGGAAGTTGGTCACCAGCGCGTCAATCACTTTGTACTGATAGCCCGGGTAGATAAAGATCTGCGTATCGCCAAAGAACGGCTCGATAAGATCGCTCTTCGCGGCTTGCGCGGCGCTCTCGAGTGAGCGCACGGACGTTGTACCGACCGCCACGACGCGGCTACCGCGCGCTTTCGCCGCCAGCACCGCGTCCACAACATCCTGAGGCACTTCAGCATACTCAGAGTGCATGATGTGATCTTCAATGCTGTCCACGCGCACCGGCTGGAAGGTTCCCGCGCCGACGTGCAGCGTCACGAACGCCATCTCCACGCCCTTCGCGCGCAGTTTCTCCAGCAGCGGCTCATCAAAATGCAGGCCTGCGGTCGGCGCAGCGACGGCGCCAGGCTTCTGGCTGTAGACGGTCTGGTACAGCTCGCGATCGGCCTCTTCGTCCGGACGCTCAATATACGGCGGCAGCGGCATGTGGCCGATGGCGTTCAGGATATCGAGCACCGTACGCTCGTCGTCGAACGCCACTTCAAACAGCGCATCGTGGCGCGCGGTCATGGTCGCTTTGATGCTCTCATCATCGCCCAGCAGCAGTTCAGCGCCCGGCTTCGGCGCCTTAGACGCGCGAATATGTGCCAGAATACGTTTATCATCGAGCATACGTTCGACCAGCACTTCAATCTTGCCGCCGCTGGCTTTACGGCCAAACAGGCGCGCCGGGATCACGCGGGTATTGTTAAAGACCAGCAGATCGCCAGGGTTGAGCTTGTCGAGCAAATCGGTGAAAGTACCGTGCGTCAGCTCGCCCGTTGGCCCATCCAGTGACAGTAAGCGACAGCTGCTGCGCTCAGGCATGGGATAGTGAGCAATCAGGGATTCAGGTAGTTCAAAGGAGAAATCGGCGACGCGCATGACGTATACTCGTGACTTAAAAACAGGCGGCATAGTCTAGTGCTCACACCCTTTTGCTGCAACAACTAGCCGCCCCCGGACAAATAAAACGCATGAATTTTCTCGCTCACCTGCATCTCGCTCACCTCGCTGACAGCTCCCTGTCCGGCAATTTGCTGGCCGATTTCGTACGCGGCAACCCCGCTGAGGACTATTCCCCTGAGGTTGTCGACGGGATTTTTATGCACCGCCGCATCGACGTGCTGACGGATAAGCTGCCGGAAGTGACGGAAGCTAAAGCGTGGTTTCGCCCTGAAACGCGCCGCGTTGCGCCGATCACGCTCGACGTGATGTGGGATCACTTTCTGTCGCGCCACTGGGAACAGCTGTCGCCGGAGATGCCCTTGCCGGCGTTTGTGCGCTATGCCCACCAGCAGGTGTCGATCATTCTGCCCGACTCGCCGCCGCGCTTTGTGAATCTGAATAACTATTTATGGTCGGAACGCTGGCTGGAGCGCTATCGCGAGATGGATTTCATCCAAAACGTGCTGAACGGGATGGCGAGCCGCCGACCGCGACTGGATGCGCTGCGGGATTCCTGGTATGACCTGGATGAACATTACGATGCCCTGGAAGCGCGTTTCTGGCAGTTTTACCCGCGGATGATGGTGCAGGCGAAAAACAAACAGCTCTGACAGAATTCACATTGATAGGTAAAAGCTGGCGGAACGATTGTCACCACCTCTTTGTCTTATCCATGAACACTCTCTATACTGGCTCGCGTTGCGTTCCAAATAACCTTAGTATCTACAGGAGAATCATATGGTTCTGGTAACTCGTCCGGCTCCGGATTTTACAGCTGCAGCAGTTCTGGGCAACGGTGAAATCGTTGAAAACTTCAACTTCAAACAGCACACCAACGGTAAAGCGACCGTTCTGTTCTTCTGGCCAATGGACTTCACTTTCGTTTGCCCGTCTGAGCTGATTGCCTTCGACAAACGTTATGAAGAATTCCAGAAGCGTGGCGTGGAAGTTGTTGGCGTCTCCTTCGACTCTGAATTTGTACACAACGCATGGCGTAACACCCCTGTCGACAAAGGCGGCATCGGTGCGGTGAAATACGCAATGGTTGCGGACATCAAACGCGAAATCCAGCAGGCTTACGGTATCGAACATCCGGACGCTGGCGTTGCGCTGCGTGGCTCCTTCCTGATCGACGCAAACGGCATCGTTCGTCACCAGGTTGTGAACGATCTGCCGCTGGGTCGTAACATCGACGAAATGCTGCGCATGGTTGACGCGCTGCAGTTCCACGAAGAGCACGGCGAAGTGTGCCCGGCTCAGTGGGAAAAAGGTAAAGAAGGCATGAACGCGTCTCCAGACGGCGTGGCTAAATACCTGTCTGAGAACGTATCCAGCCTGTAATCGGCACGGTTTACGAAAAAGGCCCGCTTATGCGGGCCTTTTTTTATGCCTTACGCTGCGTCTCTCGCCAGATACGCCAGGCCATGCCCGCCAGCAGAATCACCCCCGCAATCAGCACGCCCCATACCAGAAGCGTGTTCATCCTGCTCTCCCGCTCAGCCGCAGAGGTAGCGGTCAGACGCCCCTCGCCGCCTAACGCAACATCATCCAGAATGTCGGCCTGCGGCAGGTTCGCCATATCATAGGTCTTGCGCAGGTCGGCCGGGATCAGCATGCCGGGCTCCACGCTGGCAGGCTTCGCGGCGCCGTTGCCCCAGGCGAGCACGTACGGCGCTTTCCCCTGCGCGTTGAACACCAGGTCATAGCGGTCGCGATGTCCCGTGACGCTCGGCAGGTATTCTGGCAGACGCGCATTCAGCGTCGTGATTTTCAAGGCCTGCACCAGCCCCCCGTTAAGCGAAACCGGTGGCGACGTTTTTCCCTCAAGACGGTAAAGGACCTCTTTCTTCAGAGGATGCCATGCGTCTTTTTCCGTACTCCGCCACGCGATCTCCACGGGAAGGACGCCATCGCCATTCAGTGAGAGGCTGACAGCACTCAGCGGCTGCGGGCGCGCCCAGTGCCACTGCGCTTCGCTTGTCGATAGCTGCTCCCCTTCGCCCTCAAGGTCGACCGCTTCCGGGCCTGCCTGCGCGGGTGCGCTGATTGCGTTTACGCCGGTCAAAGTTATCCCCTGGCTCTGCGCATTCAGCACCACCATGAGATAGCGATTTGCATCGGGAGATAAAACGGTATCGGTATCGATCCGATCGAGCTTAAGACGATCCTGACCGCTGACGACGTCCAGCAATGGCATATCCTCGCGTAGGGTATACCAGCGCTTAAGATCCTCGCTGTAATAGACCGACGCCGTTCCCTGCCACGGCGTCTGCGGGGTATTCCAGAGCAGCTGCAGCTGGGATATAGCGATCTCGCCCGTCGCCTGTTCCGGCAGGGTCAGCAGATAATGTTGCCCGGCTGCGGCGGCTTTTTGCCCCTCCAGCACAATCTCAACGCCGCTTCCGGAACGAAGCAGGATCTTATCGCTATCACCGGATCCTCGAGAAGCCACAAGCGGCGAGGCGTCCAGCGGGAAGAGGCGCAGCGCGGTGGATTGCGCTGGCACCTGCGGACGCGTCGCGCTGACCAGGCTGAAGGGAACCGCCTCGCCCGACTGGTTAAAGACGCGGACATCATGCAGATCCGGCGACGTGCTTTGCTCATAGACGGCGAGCGGCAGCATCACCCGATACCACTGGGAAGGAACAGACGTATCCAGTGAAAGACCAAAGGCATAGTCCCGGGGCGATTCCGTTTGTCCCTCGCCGCAGAACGCCGGGCCGGAAAGCGCCAGCAGTGCGGTACAGGCTACCGCTTTCATCCATTTCATTTTTCATCTCCTGTTTTGGGCGGTAGCGGTGAGAAATACCCCACGATCAGAACCAGTATCGCCACGCCGATAAACGCCACCGCGCGCGACAAACCGCCTCCGCCCGCGCTGTCCACCAGCATCAGTTTAACCATCACCACGCCCAGCAGCGCGGCACCGCAGAGCCACTCCTGCCGGGAAGCCCGACGGGTGGCATGGATCATGACCACCAGCGCGCTCAGCATCCAGAACAGGGCAAAACTGGTCTGGATAAGCCGCGAATCCCACAGCGATGCCATATTCCAGGCCACGTCGCCGTACCAGGCCAGGGCGCGCATCAGCGCACCATTAAGCCACCAGAAGCCAAACGCCATCATCGCGACGGCAGGCCACGGACGGGCCTGCGAGAGCCACGCCGGGTAGTAGCGATCCACCGCCCGATAAAAGACCACCAGCCCCAGCAATGCGAACGCCGCGCCTTCCTCAAGCGGGTTTACCACCGGCAGCCAGGTCTGACGATAGACCACGCCGTCCTGGAAATTGGTCACCACCAGCAGTACCAGCAGCGCCACGACCACGGGGATCGGTGCCAGGCAGGCGTAGAGCGCAGGCCACTCCCGGAACGGCCACCCCCGACGCCGTACGGCTGCAGAGAGCCCCATAATCACCCCGCCGCCTGCTGCCATCGCCAGTCCGCTGCCCCAGGCCGCCATGCCCCACGGCAGCGAACGGGTAAACCAGTAAAGCTCCGCGGCCAGCGCCAGCAAAATCATCCAGAACAGCGACAAATGCAGCCCCATCGCGATGCGCGGCGGGAGTCTTTCACCGTCGCGCCGAAGCAGCATCAGCGCGGCAGGAAGCGCAACGCACCAGGCGAGATTTGACCAGCCGGCGGCAACGATCTGCTGGTGCCAGAGCTGATAACCCACCATCAGCAGCATAACCGGCCACAGCAGCCATTTGCTGGCATCCAGCTCCCGCCACGCCAGACGAGCAGCCGCCTGCCGCCAGCCCCAGACCGACGCCGCCGTCAGCGCCAGCACGCCCGCCAGAATGGGTAATTCCTTCGTCAGTGCCAGCCGCGATGCGCCCAATAGCGCCACGAGCCAGAACAGCAGCCCACCTGCCAGCAGCGCCCGGCTGACCGGCAGAAAGAGAGTCCGCCACAGCCAGGCCGCAGCCAGCCAGCAAAGGCTGAGGATGGTGAAGATCAGCAGCAGGCTGAGGGACGTAACGCCGTTCGTCTGCGCCCACAGCGCGCTGCCGAGCGCCAGCACCAGCAGCGCCGTCCCGCTATAGCACATGCGACGCTGGTGCTGCTGTACGCCCAGCCAGAGGATACCCAGCCCTTCCAGCGCCCAGGCCATCGCCGTCCAGCGCGCCGACAGCGCCAGCGGAATGGCGAGCGTGGCAAATCCGCCGCCGATTGCCAGCGCCGCCATGACCAGCGGTCGTCCGATGGAGGGATAGCGCCGCAGCGCAAGGAACGCGAGGGTAAGATAAAATGCGCCGTATCCCAGCGCGCTCAGGGCCGGGCCATACTCCCAGTGCCGGGTCATGCCGTACTGCATCCCGAAACCGATCAGCGGCGGGGCAAACAGCAGCACGCCGTCAATAATTTGCTTCCCTTTCTCCTGCGCCCGCAGCGACAGCGCCACGCTCAGGACGCCGAATATCAGCGTATTGGCAATCAGGAACAGCTGACAGACCCAATAGTCTTCAGGCTGGTAGTCATTCAGCCCCCACAGGCCGCCCACGCCGAACGTAAACAGCAGCCCGAGCAGGTTCAGCTCGCGCCAGTGCTGCCAGATGCTGATAGCGAGAATGCCGATGGAAAGCAGGAGATAGAAAGAGAACAGCGCCACAAAGCTGCCGCCCCCGGTGGACAACAGCAGCGGCGCAAGATACCCGCCGAGGCTCGCCAGCATGGCAAGGCTCAGCGCTTTCTGCAACACGGCCAGCCCAACGCTCGCGGCGCAAATTACCACCAGCAGCGCAAAGGCCAGCGTCATCGGCAGCATTTGCCAGAGCCGGAATGCGCCAAACACCGTCAGGTAGAGCACGCCGGTCGCCCCGCCCTGGAGGATCAGCGCATAGACGCGCTGCTTATGCCGCAGCCGCCACCCCACCGCCAGCAGAACGATGGCAAACAGCGCCGTTGCCACGAGGCGCAGCTCAAGCGGGAACAGGGAATGTTCCACGGTATAGCGCAGCAGGAATGAAAGACCGAGGAAGAGAAGCAGGATCCCAAGCTTCGCCAGCGGGTTACCCTGCATAAACCAGCGCGCCAGCGACGTCAGGATACCGCCAAAGGCAGAAGGCTTTTTTGCCGCAGGCGTCGGGGCCGGAGCGGGTTCTGCCACGGCTGCGGGAGTATCGGAACGCCAGGGGTCGACAGGCGCGGGAGCATCTTCAACCACCGGCGCGGTCACGTCCGCCGGAGCGGCAGACTGCACCGGCTCTGGCGCTATCTCATTCGCGCCGCGCAGCTCAAGCGCCTCAATGCGCTGGCGTAGCCGGGCGATCTCCTGTCGAGCCGCCGTACTTCGGTTAAAGCCGATAACCGCAAGCACGGGTGCCACCACCAGCGCAAATACCAGGAACAAACAGCCAAGGATGTAAAGCTCGTCCATGTTTCCACCTTCACCGTAAACGATCCGTTAAGATTGACACAAATAGTTGCATTTGCGCCATCTTAAAAGGTGGAAACATTAGCAGGTCTTAACTGCCGAACCAGATCGTCGCGGATACCGCAGGCAGCGCCAGCACGCCGTCCTGTATCGTCGCCTTGCCCTCTTTATTCTTCCACGCAGCCACCTTCAGCAGCGGTGAATCATCCAGCACCACTTCGCAGGCCTCGCCCCGGTTAACGGCGACCAGCACGCGCTGCTGATTGTAGACGCGAGCAAACACCACGACGTTATCGTGCGCATAGACTACCTGACAGCCGCCGTAGCGCAGGGCAAGACTCTGCTTACGCAGCTTCGCCAGCCGCTGATACAGGCTGAACAGCACTTTGTCATGCTTCTCTGGCTCCCACGGGAAGGTTTTGCGGCAGAAAGGATCGTTGTTGCCGTCCAGCCCCACTTCGTCTCCATAATAGATGCACGGCACGCCCGGCCAGGTGAAGAGCCAGGTCACCGCCAGCGGTAGACGCGCAACATCCTTGCCGAGCAGGGATTTAAAGCGAGCGGTATCGTGGCTATCGAGCTGGTTGAACATCCGCAGCTGCTGCTGATGGGACAGACCGGCGCGATAGTTCTCCATCCACGCCATGCAGGTTTCAGCGTCGATATGATTCGGATCGTAGGAGATATCGGTGTTAGCGAGGAATCCCCACAGCGGGAAGGTAAAGCCGCGATAGTTCATCGCCGCATCTTCCGCATCGTTCTGCAGCCACTGGCGCGCGTCGCCAAAGTGCTCGCCAAAGACGAACGCCTCCGGCTGGGCCGCTTTCGCCGAGCGCGTAATCCCGGCGACGTGCTGAAGGTTATTCCGCGCTCCGCCGGCTTCACCGAGCATATGCACCACGTCCAGCCGCCAGCCGTCCATATTCCACGGCGCCTTCAGCCAGTGACGGACGATGCTGTCTTCACCGCCGTAGATTTCATTCACGAGCGTTGGCGACTGGAAATCCAGCTTCGGCAGGCTCGCGTAGCCCAGCCAGTCCAGCGCGCGGCCCTCCTCGTTAAAGCTGTACCAGTCGCGCTGCGGCGAGTCCGGGTTATGACACGCCCCGCCCATCGACTGGTTATGGCGGTCAAACCAGGCGTGCGAATCTCCACTGTGGTTGAACACGCCATCCAGAATCAGGCGCATGCCTTCGTTTTGAGTGTTCTTTCGCAGGCGCAGCAGCGCCTCGTCACCGCCAAACTGTTCGTCAACGTGGCGATAATCTTCGGTATCGTATTTGTGCACGCTCGGGGCTTTAAACACCGGGTTGAGATACAGCGCCGTCACGCCGAGCTTTTTCAGGTACGGCAGCTTTTCGCTGATGCCGTCGAGATCGCCGCCGTAAAACGTCGAGCCGCCAGCCTGCGCCGTCACCGGGTCATTCCACGCTTTCATAATGACGTCGTGACCCGCCGCGTGGTGGTAATAAACCTTATCCTGCTGCGCAGTACGCTTTTCGCTGCGCGCAAAACGGTCCGGGAAAATCTGGTAAAACACCTGATCGTTAACCCACTGCGGGCCGTTATCCGGGTAATCGACCGCAAACTGCTCCAGCCGTGCGGGCGGGAAACGGCTAAACCCCTGCGGGGTAAACCACAGCTGGCGGTTATTCCACAAAAGCTTAAAGCTGTAACGGCGGCGCGGCTGCCCAGTATTCAGGTCGATATTCGCCCGCCACGCCGTGATTCCCGGCTGCGGCTGGCTGCGCAGCTTGTGCATTTTCAGGCCGGTCTCTTCGTTATCTATTTCGGCGCGGAGCGTCACGCGTTCAGGCTGATTTTCCCCCGCCAGCCAGAGCGTAATCACAAGGTTGTCTTTGTTTTGCTTAACAAATGGGGCAACCGGAAGGTGCCAGGCGTTTAACATCACGAATCCCCTCTGATGAAATTGACGTCACCTTGCCACAGGGTGGTTAAGGATAGCTCATCACGTTCGGGATTATTGGGGGAGGAGAAAGGAGGATGAGGCAAAATTCCCTCTCCCAAGGGGAGAGGGGAAAAGGATATTACTGCGCTTCCGCCAGCTGACGGTCACGGCGGCATTTAAACATCCAGCCCACCAGCAGCAGGACGATCCACGCGCAGCCCACGTACAGGGAAATGCGGGTATCCGGATGGTAGCCAATCAGGCCAATGATAAACACCAGGAAGATCAGCCCGACGACGGTCGTCGCAACGCCGCCCGGTACTTTGAACTTCAGCGCTTTCGCCTCATCCGGCGACAGACGACGGCGGAACGCAATCTGCGACAGCAGGATCATAATCCACACCCACACCGTCGCGAAGGTCGCCAGCGATGCGATCACCAGGAAGACGTTCTCCGGCATGATGTAGTTCAGGTAAACCGAGAACAGCAGCGCTACGGTCATCACCACAACGGTTACCCACGGCGTGCCGCGGCGTGAGGTTTTGGCGAACACCTTCGGCGCACTGCCCTGCTCCGCCATGCCGTGCAGCATACGGCCCACGCCAAAGACGTCACTGTTGATCGCGGAGAGTGACGCGGTGAGCACCACAAAGTTCAGAATGCTGGCCGCAAAGGCAATTCCCATATGCTGGAAGGTCAGAACAAACGGGCTACCGTTGGTGCCGACCTGATTCCACGGGTAGATGGACATAATCACGAACAACGTGCCCACGTAGAACACCAGAATACGCATCGGCACCGAGTTGATGGCGCGCGGAATGGATTTCTCCGGATCTTTCGCTTCCCCGGCGGTGATACCGATAATCTCGATACCGCCATAGGCGAACATCACCATCTGCAGCGACATGACCATTCCGAGCCAGCCGTTACTGAAGAAGCCGCCGTTGCTCCAGAGGTTATGGATGCCGGTCGGCTGACCGCCGTTACCGATTCCCCAGATGATGATGCCGAAACCGGCCACGATCATGATGATGATGGTGGCGACCTTGAAGAAGGAGAACCAGAATTCGAGCTCGCCGAACACCTTCACGCTCATCAGGTTGACGGCGCAAATGATCAGCACCACGCTCAGCACCCAAATCCAGTGCGGCACCGCCGGGAACCAGACGCCCATATAGATGCCAAACGCCGTCACGTCGGCAATCGCCACAATCAGGATTTCAAAGCAGTAGGTCCAGCCGGTGATAAACCCGGCCAGCGGGCCGAGGTTTTCCTGCGCGTAGCGGGAGAAGGAGCTGGCGGACGGGTTGTGAACCGACATTTCGCCGAGGGCGCGCATGATGATATACGCCGCCACGCCGCCGATGATGTACGCCAGCAGAACGCTGGGACCGGCCATTTTGATGGCATCTGCCGAGCCATAAAAAAGACCGGTGCCGATAGCAGAGCCCAGCGCCATAAAGCGGATGTGGCGCGTGCTCAATCCACGTTTAAGTTTGTTAGTGCTTTCCATTTAAATCTTGCCATTCAACACGAAAAAAACAAAAAACCACGGGGCCTTAAGCCCCGTGGTTAAACAGTTTGTTGCCGTTGATTAATGAGCGTTCGATGCAACCTGACGCCCTGCAGCACGGTCCCAGATAATCGCCAGAACCAGTGCAACAACGGTAGGCATCAGCCAGGCCAGACCCTGCTCGGACAGCGGCAGACGCTGTGTCCATGCCGGCAGTATGTGCGCGAAAGCTGATGCTTTAATCCCGTCAAGGATACCAAAAATCAGGCTGATAAACATGGCTGGCGCAATAATTCGTGAAGAGTTGTTCCACCACGGGCGAGTAAAGCTCAGCACCACCAGCACGATACACGGCGGGTAAATAGCCGTCAGCACCGGAATAGAGACCTGAATCAGGTGGCTCAGACCGAGGTTGGACACCGCCATGGAGAAGATACCGAGGATAAACACCAGGGTGCGGTAAGAGAGCGGCAGATACTGTGCAAAGAACTCTGCGCAGGCGCAGGTCAGGCCAACCGCCGTCACCAGACAGGCAAGGAAGATGAGCGCTGCCAGCAGCATACTGCCCGCACCGCCGAAGGTGTGCTGAACGTAGGCGTGCAGGATAGCCGCACCGTTGGCGTTCTGATCGACCAGCATGGCGCTGTCGGAGCCCAGACGGAACAGCGCCAGATACAGCAGCGTCAGCCCCACGCCGGCCATCAGGCCAGCCCAGATGGTATAGCGGGTCAGCAGACGCGCTTCGGTCACACCGCGGGAACGCGCAGCGTTAACGATAACGATACCAAACACCATCGCGCCCAGCGTATCCATCGTCAGGTAGCCGTTCACAAAGCCGTTAGAGAACGCGGCATTTTTATAGGCGTCCATCGCGTCGCTAATCGGGCCCGCTGGCCAGACGATGGCCGCAACAGCCAGAACAATCAGCGCCACAATTTTCAGCGGAGCCAGGAAGTTACCCACGGTATCCAGCAGCTTGCCCGGATAGAGGGAAACCAGAATCACGATCGCGAAGTAGATCAGGCTGTAGATAAACAGCGGCATCGCACCGTCACCGGTCAGGGGAGCAATACCCACTTCGAAGGACACGGTTGCCGTACGCGGGGTCGCAAACAGCGGGCCAACGGCCAGATAGCAGACGGTTGCCAGCAGAACGCCCGCCACTTTGCCAATCGGGGTGCTGAGGCTATCCACACCGCCGCCGACTTTCGCCAGCGCGACGACGGTCAGAACCGGCAGACCCACGGCAGTAATCAGGAAACCAAACGCGGCGGTCCAGACGTGTTCACCCGCCTGTAAGCCAACCATTGGAGGGAAAATGATGTTGCCTGCGCCAACGAACAGCGCAAATGTCATAAAGCCCAGCGCGATGATGTCACGCGATTTTAAGTGATGGGTCATAAAACCTTACTGCCTGTGGATGTGGTGTTGAAAACATTGAGATTTTCGATATCCCTGACGGGACGATACAGCCGAAAATTTGCTCAATTTCAGCGGGAAATGCTCCCGTCCTGGCGTGGAGAAGAATAGTTTTTCGATTTACCACGCAAATACAGTCGGTCTGACAGTATCTGGGGCGCAATTTAAACGCTTATAACGTTTAAAGGCAAGGTGGGATCGTAAAACCAGAACAATATGCCAGCATGAAAATACACGTCAGAACAATACGCTATTTATAAGAAAAACCCATGGCTAATCATGCGAACAAAAAACAGTCAGCCGTATAAAATTCATCCGCGTTTCGCTTGACTGCAAAGCAAACGGGCCAGCAGACGCTGACCCGTGGAAAGGTAAAATGACACGCCTGCCGTCAGGCGATCTTTTTGGCAATTAATCGTTCCGGAATAACGAAACTGAAGCGGGTTCCTTTACCCAGCGTACTCTGAATATCGAGACGGCTTTCATGGTGATTCACCGCGTGTTTCACAATTGCCAGCCCCAGGCCGCTTCCGCCTGTTTGCCGGGATCGCGCTTTATCCACACGGTAAAAGCGCTCGGTCAGACGCGGAATATGCTCAGGCGCGATCCCCGGCCCGTTGTCTTCCACGCTAAACTCAGCCCCCGTTGGGGCATGGTGCCAGCGCACCACGATATTCGTCCCCTCCGGCGTATGATTCACCGCGTTATACACCAGGTTGGAAATGGCGCTCCGCAGTTCATCTTCGCTGCCCAGCACCTTCAGCGTATTGTCGACCTCAAAAGTCAGGTGATGCTTTTTGTGGCTTAACGTCTGCGCTTCACGCTCAACGACCCGCAGCATCATCGGCACATCAATGGTGTCATTTAGCGCGAGCGACGGCGCCGCTTCAATCTTCGAGAGCGTCAGCAGCTGCTTCACCAGCCCTTCCATCCGGTGCGTTTGCTCGCGCATGGTGTGCAGCGCTTTTTCACGCGGCGCGCCTTCAAGCGTTTGCTCCTGCATCATCTCCAGGTATCCCTGAAGCACGGTCAGCGGTGTACGCAGTTCGTGACTGACGTTGGCGAAGAAGTTGCGACGCGCCCCTTCCAGCTGGTGCATCTGGGTGACATCGCGCGCCACCATCAGCCACTGTTTATCGCTGTAGGGCATCACGCGGATTTCCAGATGGCGACCATTATTGAGCTTCAGATTATGCGGGCGGGTAAAATCACGCTTTTTCAGATACAGCGTAAATTCGGGATAACGCAGAAGGTTGAGGATATTCTGACCATTATCATCGGGCCAGCGCAGGCCCAGCAGCTGTTGCGCAAGGCCGTTACACCAGAAGATCGTCCCTTCTTCGGTCGTCAGAATAACGGCATCCGGCAGCGACTCTGCACCGCTGCGAAAACGCTTAATCAGGCTTCCCAGCTCGCGGCGACGCTTTTTATTACGCATCTGCATCTGATGCAGACCGTACAGCAGCGGCTCCCAGCTGCCGCTTCCCGGCGGCGGCGTCATACTTCGGTCAACCCACAGCCACCAGGAGAGGCGCAGCAGGTTCCAGAAATGCCAGATCAGCAGCCCGGTGACCGACGCCAGCAGAAACCACGGCAGGTGTCCAAGAAAGGCCCCCAGAAGGAAGGCCGGAATACAGCATAAGATCAGTTCAAAGACGAGCCTTTTCCATGACAGACGTTCCAGCACGCGTCACACTCCTGTCATTGTTCAGAAACGGGTAGAAAAACGATAACCCGTGCCGCGGACCGTCTGCACCATGCGATCGTGGCCGCTCAGTTCCAGTGCTTTTCGCAGGCGGCGAATATGTACGTCAACCGTCCGGTCTTCGACATACACGTTAGTTCCCCAGACGTTATTCAGCAACTGCTCGCGGCTGTAAACGCGTTCCGGGTGGGTCATAAAGAAGTGCAGGAGTTTAAATTCGGTAGGCCCCATGTCGAGGGGATTCTCACCGGTCATGACGCGGTGTGAGGTGGGGTCAAGGCTCAGCCCCTGCATCTCAATCACCTCTTCCACCGCCATCGGCGAAATACGGCGCATCACGGCTTTAATGCGGGCAACCAGCTCTTTTGGAGAGAACGGTTTAGTAATGTAATCGTCCGCGCCGGTCTCCAGACCGCGCACGCGATCCTCTTCTTCTCCGCGCGCCGTGAGCATCACAACCGGGATGTCGCGGGTCAGCGCTTCACGCTTCAGGTGTTTGATAAACTGCAGTCCGGAGCCGCCGGGCAACATCCAGTCCAGCAGAATCAGATCGGGCCAGGGTTCATTCAGCTGGTTCACTGCGCTGTCATAATCTTCCGCTTCAACCGGCTGGAAGCCGTTTTGCTCGAGCACGAAGCACACCATTTCACGAATTGGAGCTTCATCTTCTACGACCAGAATACGTCTCGCCATACTTTGCCCTGTCTTATCTTATTTAAGTTACAAGTTTGTAATTCGGCGCCATTATGCGTCAGATTTATGACAGATTTATGAAAAACAGTACCACGATAACGGGCAAACCGTTGTTTTATTACAGCGGTTATTTTCCCGTCTCTGAACGTTTATAATCCTGCTTTCTCTTTTTTGCCACGGATCAGCTATGCGCATACTTCACACCTCGGACTGGCATCTGGGTCAAAATTTTTACAGCAAAAGCCGTGCGGCTGAACATGAAGCCTTCCTGAACTGGCTGCTGAAAACGGCCCGGACGCACGAGGTGGACGCGATTATTGTGGCGGGTGACATCTTTGATACCGGCTCGCCCCCCAGCTATGCGCGTGAACTGTACAACCGCTTCGTGGTGAATTTGCAGCAAACCGGCTGTCATCTGGTGATTGTCGCCGGCAACCATGATTCCGTCGCGACGCTCAATGAATCTCGTGACATCCTGGCATTTCTCAATACCACCGTCGTCGCCAGCGCCGGGCACGCCCCGCAGATCCTGAAAAAACGCGACGGCACGCCGGGGGCGGTGCTGTGCCCCATTCCGTTTTTGCGTCCGCGGGACATCGTGCAAAGCCAGGCGGGGCTGTCGGGTGCGGAAAAGCAGCAGCATCTCCTGCAGGCCATCACCGATTATTATCACCAGCAGCACGCCGATGCCTGCGCCCTGCGCGGCGACCAGCCGATTCCGGTGATTGCGACCGGGCATCTCACCACCGTCGGGGCCAGTAAAAGTGACGCCGTACGTGACATCTATATCGGCACGCTGGATGCCTTTCCGGCGCAGAACTTCCCGCCAGCCGACTACATTGCGCTCGGACATATTCACCGGGCGCAGATCGTCGGCGGCAGCGAGCACATCCGCTACTGCGGCTCGCCAATTTCGCTCAGCTTTGACGAAACGGGCAAGGCCAAATCCGTCCATCTGGTGAGCTTTTCCGACGGAAAACTTCACGCCGTCGAGACGCTGGAGGTCCCGGTCACCCAGCCGCTGGCGGTGCTGAGGGGCGATCTTGCCGCCATTACCGCCCAGCTTGAGCAGTGGCGCGGAACAGCGCTTAACCCGCCCGTCTGGCTGGATATCGAAATCACCACCGACGACTACCTGCACGATATGCAGCGTAAAATACAGGCGCTGACGGAAGATTTACCCGTCGAAGTCTTACTGGTACGCCGCAGCCGCGAGCAGCGCGAGAAAATTCTGTTAAGCGCTCAACGTGAAACGCTCAGTGAGCTTCGGGTTGAAGAGGTGTTTGAACGCAGGCTCTCGCAGGAGGAAATTGACGACGCGAAGCGCGCAAGACTCAGCGAACTGTTCAGCCATACCCTGCATGCGCTCAATGATGAGGAAGAAAACGCATGAAAATTTTGAGCCTGCGCCTGAAAAATCTCAACTCCCTCAAGGGCGAGTGGAAAATTGACTTTACCGCGGAGCCGTTTGCCAGCAACGGGCTGTTTGCCATTACCGGCGCGACCGGGGCAGGTAAAACCACCCTGCTCGACGCCATCTGTCTGGCGCTTTATCACGAAACGCCGCGCCTGCAGAAGGTCTCTCAGGCGCAAAACGACCTGATGACGCGCGACACCGCCGAGTGCCTGGCGGAAGTGGAGTTCGAGGTAAAAGGCACCGCCTATCGCGCATTCTGGAGCCAGAACCGCGCGCGCAACCAGCCGGACGGCAACCTGCAGGCGCCGCGCGTGGAGCTGGCGCGCTGCGAAGATGGCAAAATCCTGGCCGACAAAGTGACGGATAAACTGGAGCAAACCGCTGCGCTCACCGGGCTGGACTATGGCCGCTTCACCCGCTCGATGCTGCTCTCACAGGGGCAGTTTGCCGCCTTCCTTAATGCCAGGCCGAGCGATCGCGCCGAGCTGCTGGAAGAGCTGACCGGCACCGAGATCTACGGACAGATTTCCGCCATGGTGTTTGAAAAACATAAAGCCGCCCGCAGCGTGCTTGAAAAGTGCGAGGCGCAGGCGGCGGGCGTCGTGCTGTTGAGCGAAGAGCAACAGCAGCAGTTGCAGCAAAGTTTGCAGGCGCTTACTGACGAAGAGAAAATCCTGCTGGTTCAGCAGCAAAGCCAACAGAAAGATTTTCAGTGGCTTACGCGCCATGATGAGCTCGTGCTTGAGCAACAGCGCGTCACCGCAATGCAGCAGCAGGCGCAACAGGCGCTGACGAACGCTGCGCCAGAGCTGGCAAAGCTCCAGCTTGCCCTGCCCGCCGCCCAGCTTCGACCGCTTTGGGCGCACCAGCAGGAGCAAACCGCGCGCCTGACGCAAACCCAGCAGCGAATTGTTGAAGTAAATACTCGCTTACAAGCCAAAACCGCACTGCGCGCGCGGATCCGTCATACCGCCCAGCGTAATCATGAGCAGCTTCAGACCGAACTGAAGGCGCTGGCGCAGTGGCTGGCGGAGCACGAGCGCTATCGCCTGCTGGGGCAGGAGATTGCCGGCTGGCGTGCCCAGTTCTCACAGCTTAACCGCGACAAAACGCAGTTAGCCTCGCTTGCTGCGCGGATGGGTGAACTACGCAACAGGCTGGCTGAGATGCCGGAAAATGCGCTGACGCTGACGGCGGATGAGGTCAGCGCGGCCATGGAGCAGCAGTCACGGTCACGCGCGCTGCGCCAGTGGCTAACGTCGCTGCATGCCCGCTATCAGCCGCTGCAAAAGCGCCTGCGCCAGAGCGGTGAAAGCGTGCAGAAGGCCCAGGCCGATCAAAACAAACTCAATGAAACGCTGACGCTGCGTCGCCAGCAGTACAAAGAGAAACACCAGCACTTTCTGGATCTTAAAGCCCTCTGCGAACGCGAAGCGACGATTAAAGACCTGGAAAGCTATCGTTCCCGGCTTGAGGCCGGCAAACCCTGTCCGCTGTGCGGCTCCAGCGAGCACCCCGCCGTTGCGCAATACCAGTCGCTTGAGCTGACGGATAACCAGCGCCGCCGCGATGTCCTGGAAAAAGAGGTCGCCGCCCTTAAAGAGGAAGGCCTGCTGGTGCTGGGACAGGTTAATGCCCTGACGCAGCAGATCCAGCGCGAGACAGACGAAGCGCAGACTCTCTCTCAGGAAGAGCAAGCACTCACTAAAGAGTGGATGGAAGCCTGCACTTCCCTGAACATCGCGTTGAATATTCAGGAAGATATCACGCCATGGATGAACGAGCAGGAACAGTACGAGCGCCAGCTTTATCAGCTCAGCCAGCGTCTGACCCTGCAAAACCAGCTAAACGAGCAGGAAGTGCAGGAGCGACAGTATCAGCAGCAGCTGACGGCCGCGCGCCAGGCGCTGGAAAACACCCTGCTCTCGCTATCGCTTAACGTACCTGAAGACGGCAATGAAGCCGCCTGGCTGCACGCCCGCGAAGCGGAATTCGCGCAGTGGCAGGAGAAACAAACGCAGCACGGCGTGCTTCTGGAACGCATAAACGCGCTGAAGCCGCTGCTCGACACGCTTCCGGAAACGAACGGCGAAGAGGCCGAACCGGCCATTCCTGACGGCTGGCGCGACGTTCACGATGAATGCGTGTCGCTACAAAGCCAGCTCAGCGCGCAGCAGCAGCAGGAAAAGCTGGAGCAAGAGCGCCTGCAGCAGTCGCAGACGCAGTTCACCACGGCGCTCGCAGCGAGCTGCTTTGCCGATCGGGACGCGTTCCTTGCCGCGCTGCTGGATGACGACGCTATTCGCCACCTCGAACAGCTGAAGCAGTCGCTGGAAAGCCAGATACAGCAGGCCGCGGCCCTTTCCGGCCAGGCTAACCAGCAGCTGCAGGCTCATCTGGCGCTGCGGCCGGAAGGGCTCAACGCAGATGCTCCTGCGCTGCAAAGCCAGCTGCAGCAGCTGGCGGAAAGGCTTCGCGAGAACACCACGCATCAGGGCGAGATCCGCCAGCAGCTTAAGCAGGACAGCGATAACCGTCAGCACCAGCTGGCGTTGATGCAGCAAATTGAAGAGGCCGCGCGCCAGGCGGACGACTGGGGTTATCTGAACGCGCTGATCGGCTCCAGCACCGGCGACAAGTTCCGTAAATTCGCGCAGGGGCTGACGCTGGATAATCTCGTCTGGCTTGCTAACCAGCAGCTTAACCGTCTGCACGGGCGTTATCTGCTGCAGCGCAAGGCCAGCGACGCGCTGGAGCTGGAAGTGGTCGATACGTGGCAGGCGGACGCGGTTCGCGATACCCGAACGCTCTCGGGCGGCGAGAGCTTCCTGGTCAGCCTGGCGCTGGCGCTGGCTCTTTCCGATCTGGTGAGCCATAAGACGCGGATCGATTCCCTGTTCCTGGATGAAGGGTTCGGCACGCTCGACAGTGAAACGCTGGATACCGCGCTGGATGCGCTCGACGCGCTGAACGCCACCGGGAAAACCATCGGCGTGATCAGCCACGTAGAGGCAATGAAAGAGCGCATTCCGGTGCAGATCAAGGTGAAGAAAATTAACGGGCTGGGTTATAGCAGGCTGGATAAGGAATTTGCGGTGGATGGAATGGTAGGTCGGTGCGGTCTGATGCCCTCACCCTAGCCCTCTCCCACAGGGAGAGGGTAAAAACACCAAAAACAGCAACTTGCGTTGCTGTTTTGCTTTTACCTTGCCCCACCCAGGCCCTCTCCCACAGGGAGAGGGAATAAACATTATTTGCTTTTATTCCGGCCACAGCCACGCCGCGCCGCGCACGCCGCTGGAGTCACCGTGGACAGCTTTGCGGATCGGGGTTTCACACTCGCCGCCAAACACCCACTGTTTCACCAGATTCGGTACCGTGGCGTACAGCCGGTCGACGTTGCTCATGCCGCCGCCGAGCACAATCACGTCCGGATCGAGAATATTCACCACGTGCGCCAGGGATTTCGCCAGCCGCATTTCGTAGCGGCTAAGGGCCAGCTCGGCGACCGGATCCTGTTCTTCGACCAGACGCATGATTTCGTTGCCCTTTAGCGGCTGGCCGCTTAAGCGGTGGTAGTCGGTCGCAAAACCGGTGCCGGAGATAAACGTCTCAATACAGCCCTGCTTTCCGCAGTAGCACGGCACCTCAGCGCGGTATTTAAGCTCGTCTTCATCCATCCACGGCAGCGGGTTGTGTCCCCACTCGCCCGCGGTACCGTTACCGCCGATATGGGCGCGCCCGCCGAACGCCACGCCCGCACCGCAGCCGGTACCGACGATCACGGCAAACACGGTCTGGGCACCGGCCGCCGCGCCGTCGATGGCCTCAGAGACCGCCAGACAGTTAGCGTCGTTGGCCAGACGCACTTCCCGGTTCAGACGTTGGCTCAAATCTTTATCTAACGGCTGACCGTTGAGCCAGGTGGAGTTGGCATTTTTAACCACCCCGGTATACGGGGAGATCGACCCCGGGATCCCCATACCGACGCTGCCGGTTTGGCCTGTCGCCTGCTCTGCCATCTCAACCAGGCTGGCAATCGTCTCGATAGTCTGGTGATAATCATCGCGCGGCGTCGGCAGACGGTGGCGGAACAGCTGCTCCCCCTGCTCGCTCAGTGCGATGACTTCTGTTTTGGTGCCGCCCAAATCGATCCCAATACGCACAAGACTCTCCTCATTATTTTGATTATCAACAGAGTAGAAGCACGCTTCCCGATTAGCAATGCAAGCGATGCGACAATTCGTTATCATGCCCGCTGATTTAACGACAAGGCCGTGGAAATTATCATGCTGTGGTTCAAAAATTTGATGGTTTACCGTCTCAGCCGCGACGTTTCGCTGCGTGCAGAAGAGATGGAAAAACAGTTAGCCGCTTATACCTTTTCCCCTTGCGGTAGCCAGGATATGGCGAAAACCGGCTGGGTTCCGCCAATGGGTTCACAAAGCGATGCACTGACCCACGCCAGCAGCACGGGTCAAATCATCGTCTGCGCCCGTAAAGAAGAGAAAATCCTGCCGACGCCGGTGGTTAAGCAGGCGCTCGAAGCGAAAATTTTCAAGCTGGAAGCCGAACAGGGCCGCAAGCTGAAAAAGACCGAAAAAGATTCGCTGAAAGACGAAGTGCTGCACTCCCTGCTGCCGCGCGCCTTCAGCCGCTTCAGCCAGACCATGATGTGGATCGACACCGTCAACGGGCTGATCATGGTGGACTGCGCCAGCGCCAAGAAAGCAGAAGATACGCTGGCCCTGCTGCGTAAAAGCATCGGATCTTTACCAGTCGTTCCGCTGGCGCTGGAAACGCCGATCGAGCTGACGCTGACCGAATGGGTACGCAGCGGCGCTGCGGCTCAGGGTTTCCAGATCCTTGATGAAGCCGAGCTGAAAGCCCTGCTGGAAGATGGCGGCGTGATCCGCGCGAAGAAGCAGGATCTGGTGAGCGACGAGATCGCCGTCCACATCGAAGCGGGTAAAGTGGTCACTAAACTGGCGCTCGACTGGCAGCAGCGCATTCAGTTCGTGATGTGCGACGACGGCTCCGTGAAGCGTCTGAAGTTCTGCGACGAGCTGCGCGATCAGAACGAAGATATCGACAGGGAAGATTATGCCCAGCGCTTTGACGCGGACTTCATCCTGATGACCGGCGAGCTGGCCGCGTTGATTCAGAATCTGGTGGAAGGTCTCGGCGGCGAAGCGCAAAGATAACAGGCAAAACGCAGGCCGGGTAAGCGTTAGCGCCACCCGGCTTATTTTTTATTTCAGGTAGCGGCACAGATAAGAGGTAGGTTCAGCGACCTGCAAATGGAACTCGCTGTGGCCAGGGACGTTGAAAACTTGCCCGGCAGCGTAAACTTTCCATTCCGTTTCACCCGGCAGTAAGACGTTCAGCGCACCGCTGACGACCGTCATTTCTTCAGCTTCCGCCGTGCCAAAGGTGTATTCCCCTTCCGCCATAACGCCGACACTGGCGCGGCCAGTGCTGCTGCTGGTAAAACCAATGGATTTCACTTTACCGGAAAAGTATTCGTTACTTTGAAGCATGAACTGGCCCTTATATTTATAGATAAAAATTCACTATAGGGGCCATGCTCATCACCTGTCACGCAAAATCATTACATGAGCAGTTCCGAGGCCAGGCGAGCCATCAGAACGTTGGATAACAGCACGGGCACATCCAGCGCTTTTTGCAGCAGATCACGATGGTGCTGATGGAAACCGAGGCAGTCCAGAATCAAGACATCTGCTCCTCTCTCAAGCAGTTCCTTCCCGGCAGCAATAAGTTTTGCCTCACTGTCCCAGAACGGATTTGCCAGCGCATACAAGGGCACTTTTTCCAGCACGTGCCATTTTGCTTCCTGGTTATCCATGAGCTCCTCAATGGGCACAATCACCCCCACCTGATGACCATCCACGATGGAGGCCACCAGCGGTGGAATGATCCGCATCGGCTCAAGCAAAATCGCATTACGCGCCGTAAGCCCCTTAATGGGCGCGGTGCTCATCAGCAAAATAACGTCATAACCTTGATTATCGAGCACTTCTATTACGCCCTGCAGCGAGCGCTCGATTTTCTGACGCGAAACGTGCGCCAGTTTACCGTCGCTTAATAACGTCGCCAGGGGATCCTCCCCCGCCTCGACAGCGTAGTCTTCCATGACCTCTTCCCGACTCATCTTCCCCAGCAGGCTAAGATGCGTTATCTGTTGTTCAGATACATGCTCGGTTAAGAGCGGTAACACTTCGCTTACAGGGACCACACCAATGGTGAGGATCGCCAACGTTGCCTTCATCTTGATCGCCTTCCATTACTCCAACATCGTGCACACAGGTACAGGCTCACTACGCTGCACAGTTCATTTTTTCAACAAAACAGCACCAAGCGTAGCAGGTGATCCCGACATCGAAATGTAAAGATCGCCTGCCGATACCGGAGTTACTTGTAATAACTAAATATTAACTCCTGCTTAACTTTCCCGATGAATAAAAAGTGTGATTCAGGCACGATACTGGAACGTTTAGGAAAAGGGTCAGGTTTTATCGGGATCTTCATAGCGCCGTTTCGCGTCCAGCGCTTCCTGTTCAGTCTCGTGTTCACTGATCAGCGAGTCCGGCTTGGGGTGATCGGCACGCAGTTGATACCAGGTCACGGTATGACCCGTCTGGCCTTTTTCAACGGTAACAATACGTGCTTCACGCGGATAGGGAGGTCTGGTTGGCATAGCTCATCCTTTTTTTATGTCTGAGCTATAAGTATAGACGCCGGTTAGCTGGCACAAGCCAAACGCAGGGCGGTAATAATCTGAATCACAACGTCTTCGGGAGAGGCTGACGCATCCACCACGTGGTGAGCCGCTTCGCGGTATAGCGCATCGCGTTCGGCCAGCACTTCGCTCACCTCTTCGTTGAGCGGCCTGGAGGTCAGCGCGGGACGTTGCCCCTCTTCCGGAAAGGCTTCCAGCCGCCCTACCAGAGCCGACACCGGCGCGCTGAGATAAATCACAATCCCCTTTTCGCGCATAAAGTGGCGATTACACTCCGCCAGAACGATGCCTCCGCCGGTCGCGATCACGGCTGACGGGGTCGTGACCGCTTTCAGCGCGGCGGTTTCGCGCGCGCGAAAGCTCTCCCATCCCTCTTGCTCAACAATCTCGGCGATGGTTTTTCCGGCCTCGGTTTGCAGCCAGTGGTCGGTATCAACAAACTGGCGATGACACACGCGTGCCAGCTCCAGGCCAACGGTGGTTTTCCCACAGCCGCGGGGGCCAACTAAAAAGATGGGTTGGGTCATGCCAGGTGTTCCCCTTGATGCCGAATGGCTGAAGAGTGTAAAGAAATAATTGCAGAAGATGTTGCGATTACTTTACTGCAAAGCGGTACGGGATGACAACCCTGTGGAGGCCACACTGTACCACAAATTGACAATAATTATCATTACGCTGTGCGGCGCTTCACTTCCAGCAGCCATTTATCCAGCTCGGCAGCGAACTGCTGGCGATCGCGCTGGGACAGGCTGTCCGGTCCACCGGTCTGCACGCCGCTGGCCCGCATCGTATCCATAAAATCGCGCATGGTGAGCTTCTCGCGAATGGTCGAAGGCGAGTAACGCTCCCCGCGCGGATTGAGCGCCGCCGCCCCTTTCTCCAGCACTTCGGCAGCCAGCGGAATATCCGCCGTGATCACCAGATCCTCCGCGCTGCACAGGCGAACAATTTCGTTATCCGCCACGTCGAACCCGGCCGGCACGCGCAAGGAGCGGATGAACCGCGAAGGCGGTACGCGAATATTCTGGTTCGCCACCAGCGTCAGCGGCATTTGAACGCGCTCGGCGGCGCGAAATAAAATCTCTTTAATCACGTTCGGACACGCGTCCGCATCAACCCAAATCGCCATATTGTCTCCCCATAATGAGTCTGCCGACTATTGTCGCCTGCATTTCGTTGTTAAGCTATCAATCAGAGAAAACAACGCATAATGACGGAGAATCGTGATGGACAAGAAAATCGGGTTTATCGGCTGCGGTAACATGGGCAAAGCCATCCTGGGCGGTCTGATCGCCAGCGGGCAGGTGCTGCCGGGTCAGATTTGGGTCTATACCCCGTCACCGGACAAAGTCGCCGAGTTGCGCGATCAATATGGGATCAACGCCGCCGAAAGCGCGCAGGAAGTTGCCCAGGTCGCCGATATCGTCTTTGGCGCCGTCAAGCCGAACATCATGATCAAAGTGCTGAGCGATATCACCTCCAGCCTGAATAAAGAGACGCTGGTCGTGTCGATTGCCGCAGGCGTCACGCTCGATCAGCTGGCGCGCGCGCTGGGTCACGATCGTAAAATCGTCCGCGCCATGCCCAACACCCCCTCGCTGGTCAATGCCGGAATGACCTCCGTCACGCCTAACGCGCTGGTGACCACAGAAGAAGTGGCCGACGTGCTGAATATTTTCCGCTGCTTCGGTGAGGCAGAAGTGATTGCCGAATCGATGATCCATCCGGTGGTCGGCGTGAGTGGCTCAGCCCCTGCCTATGTGTTCATGTTTTTAGAAGCGATGGCCGACGCCGCCGTGCTTGGCGGAATGCCGCGCGCGCAGGCGTATAAGTTCGCCGCGCAGGCCGTCATGGGCTCCGCCAAAATGGTGCTGGAAACCGGCAAACACCCGGGTGAACTGAAAGATATGGTCTGCTCCCGGGCGGTACCACCATTGAAGCGGTGCGGGTGCTGGAAGAGCGCGGATTCCGCTCGGCCGTCATTGAAGCGATGGCAAAATGCATGGAAAAATCAGAGAAGCTGAGTAAATCCTGATTTCTGACCGGGCGTCAGGCGGCCACTTCGGTGCGGCCGCGCCCGGCATTTTTCGCCCTGTACAGCGCCACGTCGGCCGCCTTCAGCCATTCCCGATAATGTCCAAACTGCGGCCCCCAGGGGGCAACGCCTACGCTGATGCGCAGCGCTTCTTTTGGCGCGCACGGCAACGTCAGTTTTTCCAGCCGCTCATGCAGTCGCGACATCACGGCGATGGCGCTTTCCGCCGCGGTCTGCGACATAATCACCGCAAACTCATCCCCGCCAAACCGACCGATCGCATCGCCTGACCGTACCGACCGCTGGAGCTGACGCGTAATAGCAATGATCGCCTCGTCGCCCACGTCGTGCCCCCAGGTGTCGTTGATGTTTTTAAAGTGGTCGATATCAATCAGCAATATCGTGGCGGTGCTGTGGTCGCGCCGACAATGCTCAAATTCATTTCGCAGCAGCATTTCCCAGTGCCGACGGTTAAAGACCCCGGTCATCCCGTCGCGGGTGCTCATCATTTCCAGCCGCTGCTTATGTTCCGCAAGCCTGACGGCGGTTCGGTGGCTGAGCCAGGCAAACAGCATGGGATACAGCACGAGCACGGGTAACGTTAAGCCCCACTCCACGAGGTCGGGGTTGAAGACGGCCACTTTCCCGACGAGTGGCAGGGTCACCAGCGCGGAGAGCAGCGTCAACGCGATCCCCGGGATAAACAGACGACAGCCGCCGGAACCCATCATATTCATCCCCACCATCATCACCAGCGCTGCGGTGGGTAACGCATTCATCCCCATCACGCCTATCCAGAGCCCGGCGATAATGGCATCGATTTTAAGATTGAAAATTTCCTGCTGATGAGGTGAAGCGGCACGGCAGGACAGCTGCCAGGCAAAATGGGGCCAGACGAACGACCACCCCACCAGTAAAAGCCACCAGCCACCGGGTAAAAAATGGGTGACCAGCATCCCCGCAACGGGGAAAAACATCGCCGCCAGCCCGACGGCGCGCGCCAGCCGAACTCGCCGGGCAAACTGAATGCCGGCGCGGTGAGGGTCATCCTGAGAAAGGGTTAGATTCCACTCTTCCCGAATGCGCTTTTTGTTGTAATACGTTTCATCATTCATCATTTTTGGGAATATTCTGAAACATTTTCCCAAATTATAGAGAGGGGGTCTGCGGGGAAAGTATGAAATTTCGGGTGAGCCGCCGGAGCCGCTCACCCGTTTGAACTACACTTTTTTCTTCAGGCACGCGCTCATGAACTTGCTGCGGTCGTCCCCCTTCAGGGACTGCTCGGTCGCTTTCGCATTACACTCGCGCATTTTTTGCTGCTGCGGCGTCAGGCTTTTTTCAGCCGGTTTCGCGGCGCCATTTTTAAGGCAGTCGCTCATGTAGGTCTTGCGGGCATCTCCCTTCAGACTCTGCGACGTCGCCTGTTGATTACAGGTGGTCATACGCTGTTGTTGCGGCGTTAGCGTCTTCTCTTCCGCGTTCGCCGATGCGACCAGGAACAGGCCGGAGAGCAGAGTAACCAGTAATGTTGTTTTCATTGCACCATCCTTTTGTGAACATTCCCTGTAAGTCTGGTTCGTGACAGGAAAAAAACCAGCCGACAGATGTGATTTCCGCCGGGATTTTATCATTTAAGACCCAGCGCCGCCTTCATGGTGTAGAACAGATCCGTTTGATCGGTCAGGCCTACCACATTTGCCGCGTGCGGACCGTAGGCTGCAATGCGCAGCTGGGTGCCGGTGTGCTCCATGGACTCTTCCTCAGAGTTGCCGTAGCTCAACACCATAACGGCGCCATCTTTGGTATTCAGCGCCTGCGTCAGGCCCGGGGCTTTGGTATCTGCCGGGATGATCTGGCTGGCGTGCGCATGGTCCGCGGTGACGATCACCAGGGTGTTACCGTCTTTTTTCGCGAACTCAAGCGCCTTCTGCACCGCTTCGTCCAGATCGACGGTTTCGCCAATCTGACCGCACGGATTCGCCGCATGATCCTGCTTATCGATCGACGCGCCCTCAACCTGCAGGAAGAACCCTTTTTCGCTCTTGCTCAGCAGAGAGATGGCTTTATCAGTCATCGCCGCCAGCGTCGGTACGCTGTCCGTGCGTTTCGGGTTAGGCGTACAGGTTACGGCAGGTTTATCGATATTGCCGTGATAAGAGGCTTTTGGTCCTTCCCAGCGCACGGGCATGTTGCCGTCAGAGAATAGCCCCAGCAGCGGCTTGTCCTGGTTCGCCTCGGTGATGGCTGCCAGCGAACTGGTGTCACTCACCAGCTGATAGCCGCGGGCCTGCGCCTGCTCGCGCAGCGTTTTGCCCTGCCACTCGCCCGCCGTCGCGGTTTCTGCGAAGGTTTTCGCGCCGCCGCCCAGGGTCACGTCAGGACGCGCGTTCAGCAGCTGTTCCGTAATCGAGCCTTTGCCGCCTTTTTCCAGCGCGTTCGTCGGGCATTTTTCGCTGGTCACTGACGGACCGTAGCATTTACGCGAGGTCACGTGCGCCACCAGCGCCGCGGGCGTTGCATCCTGAAGTTCAGCGGTGGAGACGTTGCCGGTCGCCAGGCCCGCCGCTTTTGCCATCTCCAGAAGGGTTTGATGATCTTTTTCGTGAATATCCACACCCAGCGCGCCATTATAGGTTTTCACGCCGGTGGACCACGCCGTAGCAGAGGCCGCGGAGTCCGTGACGTAATCCGGTTTACCGGTTTTTTTATCCAGCGCGTAATGGGTATATTGTCCGGTCAGCGGTAATGCGTCGATGCCTTTAAAAAAGCCGCCCGCACCCTCGGCATAATTTCGCGCCGCCGTGATTTCGGAATCCCCCATTCCATCGCCAATAAGCAGAATAATATTTTTCGCCGGCTTATCATTCAGCGAAGCGCGAATAGCGGCAGTTTGATCTTCTGATAAACGGCGTGCGCCGCCAGGCTGGGTGATATCCCCTTTTGCCGCGCGATTATCCAGCACGCTGGTTTGGGCAGTATCGGCATAAACGGCAGGGGTAATTAACAGGGGAAGTAATGCGATGAAAAGTGCGCTCTGTTTCAATTTATTTTCTCCATGTACAAATACATAAAAAATAAAAACAGAGCGACTATAGGCATCCTGCATGACAATTCTATGACACGTCGTTACGTCCTGTGACGGTTTAGCTGCGCGGATGCCTTAACAGCTTCTTTACGTACTGGTGGAGCATCTCGGCATCCTCAACCGGAACCTGCGATTCAGGCCTGACGCTGTCCAGCGCGCCTTCCACGCTCTCAATCAACGCCTGTTGTTCGGTTTTCGCCATTTGTCGCAGCAGCGCGGTGACCACAATTTCCAGCGCTTCGACCTGGGCTACCAGCTCTTTTGACTCCTCTTCCTTTTGTGCCAGCTTGACCAGCAATTCAGCAATGAGATTTTTCATCGTGCCAGTTCCTTTTTCAGTTTTGTCTGAAGTTAGCATTCTGAATCCATAATGCAAAGAGAAGAAATTTATTATGGTATGCAAAAGTGATGCAGGAATGGAAATAAAGGACCGCCGCGGTGAGCGAAACGTTTTTCTATAAAAAAGCGCCGCATTTTGTTATATAAAAATGCGGCTACCATAAGAATATATAATACATCAACGAAACGATTATCTCGCCGATTTCGCTTCCGCCATTTGTCTGCGGCGACGCAGCGCAATAGCCAGCTGGATAATATTGATTAAAACGACAATCGCCGTGGCCGCAAATACCCAACGAAAACCGGCCATCGCGGAAACGGATGCGCCTATAAGCGGACCGGCAACATTCCCCAGATACATAAATGACTGGTTATATCCAAAAATACGCCCCGTCACCTGGTCGCTGGAATATTTAACCAGCAGGGTCTGTACCGCAGGCAACATTGCACCATCAGCAAACCCGAGCAGGAATCGCAATACGCCAAGCTGAAGCGGAGAGGTGACAAACGACATCGCGAAGAAGAGCACGACCGCAAAGATCAGCGTCGCCATCAGGATGCGCGCCGTGCCGATCCTGTCACCCAGTTTTCCCAGACGCGGCGCGGAAATCAGAGCGGATACGCCCGGCACGGCGGCAATCATGCCGCTCAGAAAAGCGATATTTGTACTTTCCGGCTCCATCGACTTGATAAACAGCGCCAGAATCGGACCGACCGAACCGTTACAAAGCTGGATAACCATAGTGGTCACAAACAGGCTGATCATCAGTCCCGGATAGGGCAGCGAGGCGAAGACGGCCTTGCCGCTCAGGCGTTCAGATTTACTGATAACCGGGCGGCCCCCCTCTTTGATAAGAAAGAGCGTGACCAGAAAACTGACCACCAGCAGGATCGCGGTGATGATAAATACGGCGCGCAGCCCGACGTGGTCCGCCAGAAAACCGCCCAGCAGCGGACCGCCGATGACGCCGCTGATCTGGGCCGTGGAGAGCGTACTCAGCGCCCAGCCGCTACGCTCGCGCGGCACCTGAGAGGCGACCAGCGCCATGGCATTCGGAATGTACCCTGACGTCAGCCCCATCACCGCACGCAGGAAAAACAGCTGCCAGACGTTGGTGGCGAAGGCCTGGAGCAGAATAGCAATCGCCATCCCGAGCGAGGCGCGCAGCAGCATCAGTTTTCGGCCTTTCCGATCCGCCAGGCTGCCCCACATCGGTGACACAATAGCGGAGACCAGAAACGTGACGCTGAACGTCAGGCCGGACCACATGGAGAGCGCTTCATGCGAGGTCACCCCCAGCTGCGAGACGTACAGCGGCAGGAACGGCAGGATCTGGCTAATGGCCAGCCCGGTAAAGAAGCAGCCGAACCAGACCGAGATGAGATTAACTTTCCAGGATTCCATAAAGAAATAGTCTTCATTTTTAGGCGAATTCGCCGACAGATTAGCAAGTTACGCGTTTTGACGTCGCACCAGAGATGCGGCCCGACTGACTTTGGTGTTTTATCTTCCCAGTCATCATATTTGTGAAATAAGTCACAATTCATCCATTTTCTGGCGGAATATTATGCTTCACCGACAGAGTCCGAAACCGCGCATTCCCAGATGAAAATGGTTGGCATGCGCCGCGTTATACTCCGGCCCCAGGCCGTTTCCGTAGTAGCCGCAGCTTGCCGCCAGCATGGCCTTCAGCCATGGCTGCGTTGTTGCCGCCTTCCAGCCGTTCAGTACCGTGACGCGTTCCCCGTTCGCCAGCCGAAAGGCGGCGATATCCAGCGCCTCCGCCGTGGCATGCTCACTGCGTCGCGCGTCAGGGCGGTGGTAAATATTGCGGCAGGCAAAGCTGCCGAGGTGGTCGATACGCGCCAGGTCGCTGCCCGTATAGCGTTTTGTCAACGGCCGGGCCTGCTGGCTGATAAACAGCGCAGAGCTGAGCGCCAGCGGACAGCTGGCAAGAAAACTGCTGTTCAGGCCGACCGGGCCGAAGTCACGCACGCGCACGACGTTGTTGAGCGGACACGCGCCGCCGCTGTCGGCCACCGGCTGGGTGCGGATGAGAGCTCTTTGGTTAGCCTGCGAAAGCAGGCTTGCGCACGCCTGGGGTGTTAGGCGCCGAAGCTTATACTGGGTGATACGGCCCGGCGGGTCGTCAAGCGTCAGCGGCATAAAAGGGTTGTAGTAAGGCGGCAACCAGCGGTAACCCACCGTTGCAACGGCCACAATGATGAAAACGGTCAGCAGCGTTTTTCCTTTCACTCTCCCCCCTCAACATTCCCCAAAACATTATGGCAGAAGGCCGCGAAACCCGCCGGGCATCGTGGTATGTTATTGGCTTTTCGTCAGACTGGAAGAGAGTGAGATGGCTAAGCAGCGCGTAGGTATTGTCTTTGGGGGAAAATCAGCGGAGCACGAAGTGTCATTGCAATCGGCCAAAAATATCGTTGATGCGATCGATAAAAGCCGTTTCGACGTGGTGCTGCTGGGCATTGATAAACAGGGGCAGTGGCACGTTAACGATGCCAGCCAGTATCTGCTGAATGCTCACGATCCGGCGCACATCGCCCTTAATCCTTCGGAAGTGAGCGTCGCCACCGTACCCGGCGTCGTGAAGGGGCAGCTCATCGACGCCGGCAACGCGCAGGCACTCGCCCAGATCGACGTTGTCTTCCCTATCGTTCACGGCACCCTGGGCGAAGATGGTTGCCTGCAGGGGATGCTGCGCATGGCCAACCTGCCGTTCGTCGGCTCGGACGTCCTCGGCTCTGCCGCGTGCATGGACAAAGACGTCACCAAACGCCTTCTGCGCGATGCCGGGCTGAATATTGCGCCATTCGTGACCCTCACCCGCGCCAACCGCGACAAGCACAGCTTCGCGCAAATTAGCGGAGAGCTGGGTCTGCCGCTGTTTGTGAAGCCGGCAAACCAGGGCTCCTCCGTGGGCGTCAGCAAAGTCACCAGTGAAGCAGAGTTCACGCAGGCTGTCCGTCTGGCGTTTGAGTTCGACCATAAAGTGGTGGTTGAGCAGGGCATCAAAGGCCGTGAAATTGAGTGCGCCGTGCTGGGCAATGATTTTCCACAGGCGAGCACCTGCGGCGAAGTGGTCTTAAACAGCGACTTCTACTCGTACGACACCAAATACATTGATGACAAAGGCGCGCAGGTTGTCGTTCCTGCGGATATCGATCCGGCGATTAACGATAAGATCCGGGCGATCGCCATTCGCGCTTATCAGACGCTCGGCTGCTGCGGCATGGCGCGCGTGGATGTGTTCCTGACGCCGGAAAACGAAGTGGTGATCAATGAAATCAACACGCTGCCGGGGTTCACAAACATCAGCATGTATCCGAAACTGTGGCAGGCCAGCGGCCTGAGCTACCCGGAACTGATCACCCGCCTGATCGAACTGGCGCTGGAGCGTCACGCCGCCGACAGCGCGCTTAAAAGTTCCGTAAACGGTTAATCGGCGCGCTTCGCCTCATCCGCTGTCGTCTCTTCAGGACGACGGCGGATAATCAGCCCCGCCAGCCAGAAACTTATCACCCAGGTCACCAGCCCGACGGCATAGGTTTGCCATCCTTTAGCTTCAAAACCCAACAGGCCCACGACACCGTTAAGAATAAAGATCAGCCCGATGGCAAAGGCGTAGTAGTGCCAGTCACGGCGTAGTTTGGACGTGAGCTTCATAACAACTCCGGCAGGAAAAAAAGACATCCTCTCACAGTTTTACGGCCAGGTCTGTGGCAGATACGGAAATTCTGAAACGCGACGCAATTTCACTTAAGTGATGAAATTGTGATGTGCTGCAGAAATCGACAATCCAGGAGGATTCCGGCGCGTAAATTACCACGATTCTGATATTGACAAATGCGATGACCTGTCAAACTCACCCCGTAAGACGCGTATTAAAACAGAGTGATACCACGGGAGGTCAACATGGCTGACTTTACATTGTCGAAACCGATTTTTGGCGGCAAACCAAAAACCTCCACGGCGGGTAATATCGCTTATGCCCTGTTTGTCCTGTTCTGCTTCTGGGCCGGCTCACAGCTGCTCAATATGCTGGTCCATGCGCCGGGCGTTTATGAACACCTGATGCAGGTGCAGGATAACGGACGCCCGCGAGTTGAGATTGGCTTTGGCGTCAGCACCCTGTTCGGCCTGATCCCCTTCCTCGCGGGATGTATGATTCTGGGCGTTGTGGCGTTAGTGTTGCGCTTTCGCCGTCGCCGTTAAAGCCCCATACAGCGCGCCCGACGATCGTCCACGCGTTTTGCGAACCATGCGGTGGTCAGGTTACGCGTGATCTTCGGGCTTTCCAGCTGGATCCCCGGCAGGATCGCCCTCGGTAACGCTTTCCCACTCTTCTTCTCTGCAAGCGCAAACACCTTGTTGTACAGATCCGTTTTCTCAAAGGCCAGGCTGTCGCCTTTCTCAAGCTGACGGCGAATGTCGCTGTTGCTGAAGCCAAGCGTGGTGGATAATTTCCGTACTGCCAGCTCGGTGCTTCCCGCCTCGCTGCTGCCGTAAGCGATGAGATCGCCGTCCAGCGCGAGCTTAACGCCGCTTGCGCGGCTGACTGCACTCTGGAATGCCGCGTTACGGCTGGCGTACCAGCCCGCGTTAAAGTCGGCAAAGCGGTACAGCGGCTCATCATAGTTCGCCGGATAGTTCAGCAGATGATACGTGCCGAACCACAGCCCACCGCGCAGGGAGAAGACCTCCTGACGCACCGTACCGTCGATTTTCCACGGGTAGCCGTCGGTATGCTTCTCCGCGAACGCAATGCTCACCTGCATCGGGCCACCGGTATGTACCGGGTTCAGCGAGCCAAACAGCTTCTGCCCCATCGGGACCATACTGATGAAATCATCAAAGATGGCGCTAAGCTGTTTTTCGGTTTTCACCGCATCCAGCCGTTCGCTGTAGCTTTTTCCGTTCGGCGAGGTGATTTTAAGCGCGGTATGCACGAGGAAAACCGGGATATGCATGGATTCCGCGCGGCGGTCGATCTCTTTCCAGGCAATTTTGTTCAGGCCCGGCACCACCGGGTCTGACTGGTACATCGACTCCTGCTGCGCCACCGCCAGCACCGAGCAGATATTCTCCTCGGTCGGCGCGATCTTTTGGCTTTCAAAGGTTTTTGCCAGCGCATCTGCCCACGCGTTGCGATCCTTCACGCTGGCGGGCATTTTCTGCCGCACAACGCTCGCCACATCGACGGGCTTCTCCCCCTTTTTGAGCGGAGCGGCCCCTTTTTCGGCACAGCCTGCCAGCACAAGAGCGGCCAGCAAGGACAACGGTAACGCGCGCGGTACGGCAAAAGACATAGCAACTTCCTGTATTAGCTAAATGTGTTAGTGACTTCCTGCAGGTCACGATCGTCCAGCTCACGTTCAAAACTGCGCAGACGTTTGTAGATGGACATCAGTTCTACCAGGGTGGTCCAGGAGCTGATCAGGTACTGGAACGACCCGCGAACCTGACCGAAAACGTTGGTGATCTGCGTCATCAGACCGAGCGTAATCGTACCCGCAACAATCGACGGGAACAGCAGGAACAAACCGAAAACGTTATCGACCTGCAGATACAAAATACGGGCAATGTTGAAATACATATAGTGGAAGTAGAGTCGGAAGTAGTTACGACGCACGGCGCCAAACAGCTCGCGGACGGTTGGCGGCGAGGCGCGGTTGGCGTCATCTTCGCCGTAAACCAGTTCTTTACGGTAAGCGGCTTCCACGCGTTGATTTTTAAACTCCAGGCCCGGCAGTTTGATCCCCACCACCGCCAGCAGGCCCGTGCCCATCAGCGACCAGACGATCGCGGCAATCACCAGACCATAAGGAATATGGCCGACAATCGGCAGATCCGGCACGTGCGCCGAGAGCGTTACCAGCACGGGCAGGAAGGCGATCAGCGTCATGATGGCGTTGATAAAGCTGACGCCCATGTCTTCAAGGGTGGAGGCAAAACGCATGGTGTCTTCCTGCACGCGCTGCGCGGCGCCTTCGATATGGCGCAGGTGCTGCCAGTGCGCCATGTAATGTTCATTCATCGCGGTACGCCAGCGGAAAACGTAGTGGCTGACGAAGAAGTTGTTCATCACGCCGATGATCACCGCAATAAGGGCGATACCGAGGAAGATCCCGACTTCATGGTAGAACTGGTTGATGGTCACCTTATGCGGCGAGCTCAGCGCGGTCTGGATCAGATCGTAGAACGGCGCATACCAGGCGTTCACCGCCACGCCCACCTCCACGAGGAACCAGGTGACAAAGATAATTAGCGATGTGCCGAGGATAGACCAGTACTGCCAGCGGTGCGGAGAATACATAAACCAGAACAGCGCAAACAGCCCCACGCATACCGTGTAATAGGCGTAAAACAGCAGATAGCTCAGCGACCAGAAGCGCGCCGCGCTAATCGGCACCTCGCCCGTTGCTCCCGTGATGCGCGTCAGCCATGCGCCGCCGCCCGCCTGCCAGAAAATGACAGCGATGAGTGCCCAAATAAATGCCGACAGGAAAAAAGGCCCCGGCTTTGGGAAAAAAGACTTAAACATAATGCTTCCTTCTTGTTGTTATGGCTGTTGCTGTGCACAACACGTTACCACACGAAAAACCTGCCCGAGCCAGCCTCCCGACTCAGGCAAAAAGGTCAGACCCGAGGGTTGATTATTAGTTCGCTTTCCAGTTTTCGAGAATTGTTTCGGTGCGTTTCACCGCGAGAGGATTCGCCGGCGCGATGAAGTTACGCCAGACGTCGTTGTGGTGGTTAATCAGGATCCGCGCATCTGCCGCCGGGCGATTGGCGGTAGTATGGGCATCTTCCGCCACGGTGATGTGATAACCCCGGCTAACGCCGTTCTTGATCGTCGCATCGACGCAGTAATCGGTGGCGCAGCCGCAGATGACAAACTCGCGAATGCCCTGCTCACGCAGCAGCGCCTCAAGCACGGTGTTATAGAAGGCATCACAGGCGGTTTTGGTCACATATAGCGCGTCAGCTGGCTGATGGAGTTCAGGCAGTAGCGCAAACCCTTCACTTCCCTCTTCCAGGCCCCCTGCCTCGGTATGCTGAATAAAAATGACCTTGTCGGCTGCCTGCGTAAGCTGGTTGATCAGAGAGACACATTTTTCGCGCTGATGACGAGGGGTTTCAAATACCCCGTTCTGCATATCGACAACCATAACCACACGCTTCTCAGACATACCGTTCTCCGTAAGATTGAGTGACACTGGTGCCTATCATAAGCCCGATGTCACAAAATGGGAGATGGCTCGTAAGTAAATTGTTCATATTTACCCATGGTTACGTTTTTCTCGCTATCGTTATGCAATTCGGGGCATTGCGCGGTACCGATTAGTAGTATAAATACCCATTACTTTCTTCATTCACTTCATGGATGCTTTTCGTTGAAACGTTGTCTGCTCTCTTTTGCCGCGCTGTGTGCGGTGAGCTTTTCTACCGCCCAGGCAGCCCAACCGCTGACGGCGCCCGTTTTAGCTTCAGATATTGCCGATCGCTACGCGAACCTTATCTATTACGGCAGCGGCGCGACCGGGATGGCGATGGTCGTCATCGACGGCAACCAGCGTGTATTCCGCAGCTTTGGCGAGACGCGCCCAGGAAATAACGTTCACCCGCAGCTGGATTCCGTTATCCGCATCGCGTCCTTAACCAAGCTGATGACCAGCGAAATGCTGGTGAAATTGCTCGATCAGGGCGTGGTAAAACTCGACGACCCGCTCAGCAAATACGCGCCTCCAGGCGCCCGGGTTCCAACCTATCAGGGTACGCCGATTCGGCTTGTGAACCTTGCCACCCACACCAGCGCCCTGCCGCGTGAGCAGCCAGGCGGGGCGGCGCACCGTGACGTATTTGTCTGGCCAACGCGCGACCAGCGCTGGAGCTACCTGAGTACCGCCACGCTGAAGGCGGCGCCGGGTTCACAGGCCTCTTATTCAAACCTGGCCTTTGACCTGCTGGCGGACGCCCTTTCAACGGCGGCTGGCAAACCCTACACGCAGCTTTTTGAAGAGCAGATAACCCGTCCGCTGGGTATGAAAGACACCACCTTTACCCCATCTCCGGATCAGTGTCGTCGCCTGATGGTGGCGGAGAAAGGCGCTAGCCCCTGTAATAATACGCTCGCGGCCGTGGGCAGCGGCGGGGTCTATTCCACGCCTGGCGACATGATGCGCTGGATGCAACAGTTCCTTTCCTCAGATTTCTACGCACGCAGCAGCCAGGCCGATCGCATGCAGACCCTGATTTATCAGCGCACTCAGCTGCAACGCGTCATCGGGATGGACGTGCCGGGTAAAGCCGACGCGCTCGGTATGGGCTGGGTCTATATGGCTCCGAAAAATGGCCGTCCGGGTATTATTCAGAAAACCGGCGGCGGCGGCGGATTCATCACCTATATGGCCATGATCCCGCAGTCAAACGTGGGCGCATTTGTGGTGGTCACCCGCTCCCCGCATACGCGTTTCGTCAATATGAGTGACGGGATTAATAACTTAGTGGCTGAACTGAGCGCCAATAAAGCCCAGGTTCTCACCGCGTCTAACTAATTTTAATATTCCGTGGGCAAGCGGTTGATGCTGACCAGCTTGCCCCGGCTCATGTTGATATAATTTCCCTGCCTCAGGGCGGCAAGCACCTCGGCAACAACGGAACGTGAAATTCGTGTGCTCTGTTGAATATGATTCATCACACCGATTTTTGAACGCAGCGTTTCATCCCATTCCGCCATATTCAGCAGCATCGAGCGGATCTGATGATAGGAATTATTTCCCACCAGCTGCTTATCGCGTTTCTCGAGAATGTAAGTTATCCAGGATAACCAGCAGAAGGCCTCTTTCCAGAGTGAATACTGCTGGATGAGTTGACGGGTGGTTTCCGTGGGCAAATAAAAACCGGTACAGGCCGTTTTAGCAATCACCCTGTATTCGTGAGAGTGATTAATCACCACCGTAGACAGCCCGAATATAAAAGGGGCAGTCGCAATCCCCACCAGCAATTCATCAGAAGTTCGATAAACCTCAATAACGCCGGTTTGTAATACGATCGTACAAGGCTCATTCCATTCGCCTGACGTAATTAATTGCTGGGGCGCACATGTAAAAGGGGTACTGGCCGCTGTTAAATACTGTTCGAGCCGGCGTAATTCAGAAAGCGGTTTCGCATTAACGTTCATGCAGACCTCAAGTCATCCGTATTTGTCGGTCCAATATTATTTTTATTGCTTCTATAAAAAGCGGGGGAGATAACCACTCCCCCGCTTTTATTCATTACCAGGTATATTTCACGCCCAGATTTGCGCCCCAGTTCTGATCAACGTCGCCGCCGCCCAGATAAGTGGCATCGGTGTACGCACTGAAGTTCTTCGTGAAGCTAAACTGGGTGCCCAGCCCTACCCGCACAGCGGAGCCTTTCACGCCGTTATCAATGCTGTCACCGTTAATATCGGCATTGTTATCGGCATCGTCATAGACGTAGGCCAGTTTGAAGTAAGGCGTCAGAGCCTGTTCGCCGCCGTAGTTGAAGGTGTAACCCGTATCAACACCGAGTTCATAACGCAGGCTATCGTATGATTGTCCATCTACGCGCATGTCATTGCTCAGACGATAATCATCGCCAGACTGGAACAGGCCAGATACGGCTGCATATGGCGTAACGTAGCCAGAGAGGTTTGGTTTCCAGTCATAGCCCAGCTTCAGCCCAAAACCAACAGCATCATTCGTGGTATTGCCGTCAACATACTTACCGTTGCTCATGTTGGCAGAGAGATCGCTGTTGAAGCGGGTGTAGCTCAGGGAGCTGTCGAGGAACAGATCGTTCATGAACTTCGCTGACGCATAGATCATCGCAGTCTGGCTATCCTGATCGACCTGACCGGTACGATCGCTGATATCACCCTTCGCGAAACCTGCCGCACCACCGACGATCCACTTCGCGTTATTACCGTCAATCTGGGTGTCCAGACCCACCATAATGCCGCTCACGTCCTGATCGTAGCTGATAACGCCATTGTCACCGTCGAAGTTGCCACCGAAGTAGCTCACCCACGCCCCGCCGTTATCCGCCAGGCCGTGACGGCTGTTGGTCAGACGCGTGCCGACGGTATCCTGCTGCAGATTCCAGATATTGGTATTGGCAGATGGGATGCTCAGCGCCATATTGGCAGAGTCGGTCAGCTCTTTCTGCTGAAGGACAACGGCGTCACCCTGCTGCTGCGCCTGATAGGTGTAAGCACCTAAATCGGCTTTGTTTGCGGCAGTAAAGCTGGCTGTGGTATCCGCGTTATTGTCATAGACGCGAATAATCTCTTTGTTTTTGTAATCGGCAACGGAACCGGCACCGGTCGCATCGTCGATGCGCACCTGGTAGTTACCTGCAACGTCACCGTTTACTGACAGATGGCCATTAGAGTTAATCGCCACAACACCGTAGTCGTAATCGGCATTGTACTTATCGTTAGTGATATAGCGTGCGTTGTTCAGATCGCTGTTCAGGACGTAATCACGACTGGCAACGTTCAGCACCCCGCCATCGGTCAGTTCCATATTATGCGTATCAACCTGACCCAGCCCCAGCGCCAGCTCAGCACCGTTATCCACGGTGATGGTGTTGGCATACAGTTGGGCCGTTTCTTCCGTCAGTGCCGCACGGCTATAGCTGTCCAGATACAGATGGTCGGTCGCCACAGCACCGCTGTCTCCAATATTCATTGATGAAGCATTGGTCAGGGTGATGGAGTCCGCCAGCAGATCAGAGTCTTCAACGTTAACCTGAGACTGGTTGTTTACCGTCAGCGTGTCGATGTTTGAAAGCTTGCGGGTATCCCACTCAGAGCCATTATCCAGCGCGATGTTAAACAGCCCGCTCTGATATACCGCTTCACCCGTAACGTGTCCGTTGCTGTCATAAATGGAATCCGGCCAAATGCTGTTAGGGGATAAGCTACTCCAGTCTACGTTGCTGTAGCCCAGGCCATACATCTGCGCTGGGCCGATAGCCTCGACGCTGGACTGTGCTGCACCGACCCATTTGCTGCCGTTGGTCAGGGTGACATCCAGCTTATCGGTGCCATCCCAGCCGTTGGTGGTTGGGTTATAGACACCGTCTGCACTCGTATCCGTTGCCGGATCGCCGTTCGGATAGAAGTTGTTGTCGAAGGTGCTGGAGAACAGAATATCGCCAGTAACGGTGGAATGATCGAACGTGGCAGTGGTCTGCATCGCGTTATCAGACGCGCTAGCGGCAACGATCAGCGCCGCATCATCTGCTGGCGTGGCATTCGTTTCACCGTAGTCGCTCGGTTTCGCGGTTTGACCGTAGAACCCGCTGGTTCCCAGATCGCTGTACGCGCCTGAGGTCAGAACGGAGTCTTTCACCACCAGCGTGTCGGTAAATACTTTGCTGCTGTTGGCTACGCCTTCAACACCGTCGTAAGGAGTGTTATCCGACTCCTGATAACCCTGCGTCAGGGTAATACCGGCAATGTGGGAATTATTCTGGATAACAATATCGGACTCTACATCCAGGGTAATCGCATTACCCAGATTATACGTGTCCAGATAGTGTCTTTCCGTATTTTCCCCATTCACGACATCATACGCATAATGCTCATAGGTATCGTTAATGGTGGAATTATCTACGGTCAGGCTAAAACGATCGTATTGAGAATGGTTGGTGCCATCGGTATCCAGGCCGTCAGCACACGAGGGGGTCATACACTTAGAGGTAATCATGCCATTAATGGTACTGTTGGAAATGCTTAACGCATTCGCCCGCCCATTGATGCCATCATCCAGATAGTATGTTGAAATAACACCATTCACGGTGCTTTTATTAATCACCGGATAAATATCACCGTCATGGGTAGCGCCTGAGTAATCCCAGTCGGCATAGCCATAATACCAGGGGGTGGAAGCGGTATTATCGTATCCGAATGTATTATATGTCGTACCGGAAATATCCTTCGCATTTGCCTGAGAAGCGATAGCCAGGGTGCAGGCTAATGCAAGTTGAGATACAACGAGTTTCTTTTTCCATGTTTGCATTGGGTCATCCCTCCTCAGGGACGTAAGCAAGTTTGTCCATCAATGATTTTGCAATGTTTAATTGCGGAGGGAATTATGCATTTTCATTTCGAAAAGGTTCAATGAATGTTTCCATTAAGTCCGTATCCAGACTAATAACACATCAAAACCGAGAAAGCATCTGTCACTACAGATAAATATTATAAAAACAAAGCATTAAAATACAGACACAACAATAAGACACATATAAAAATATATAATGAATCATTTTCAATGATGTTTTCTATTTAATATAAAAACAATATGAATAACTCATCTCCATTTCGGCGTTATACTGCCCTGCATTATATATTGATGCCAGAAAGCCAGACCCATCACATTTTACAAAAATAAAATGCCCACTTTTACCAAAACACCTGTCTTCACTTTGAGGTACACTAGCCTTCTTTGTTCCACAAACATCAGGCATACCATGACCGATTTAATTGCACGTCCCCGCCGCCTGCGCAAGTCACCTGCACTGCGCGCTATGTTTGAAGAGACAACCCTGACCTTAAACGATCTGGTGTTGCCGATTTTTGTCGAAGAAGAGATCGATGACTACAAAGCCATCGAAGCCATGCCGGGCGTAATGCGCATTCCGGAGAAATATCTGGCGCGTGAGATTGAACGCATCGCCAACGCGGGGATCCGCTCGGTGATGACCTTCGGCATCTCTCACCATACCGATGCCACCGGCAGCGACGCGTGGAAAGAAGATGGCCTCGTTGCCCGCATGTCGCGCATCTGCAAAGAGACCGTGCCGGAAATGGTGGTAATGTCAGACACCTGCTTCTGCGAATATACCTCTCACGGCCACTGCGGCGTGCTGTGCGATCACGGTGTCGATAACGATGCCACCCTGCTGAACCTCGGCAAACAGGCGGTCGTGGCTGCCGCTGCGGGTGCGGACTTCATCGCGCCCTCTGCCGCAATGGACGGACAGGTTCAGGCGATCCGTCAGGCGCTGGACGCGGCGGGCTTTACCGACACCGCAATCATGTCTTACTCCACCAAATTTGCCTCCTCATTCTACGGCCCGTTCCGCGAAGCGGCCGGTACGGCGCTGAAGGGCGATCGTAAAACCTATCAGATGAACCCGCTGAACCGTCGGGAAGCGATTCGCGAATCCCTGCTCGACGAAGCCCAGGGCGCAGACTGCCTGATGGTGAAACCAGCGGGCGCGTATCTCGATATCCTGCGCGACATCCGCGAGCGCACCGAGCTGCCATTGGGCGCTTACCAGGTCAGCGGCGAGTACGCGATGATCAAATTCGCCGCGCTGGCCGGTGCGATTGACGAAGAGAAAGTGGTCCTCGAAAGCCTCGGCGCCATCAAACGCGCAGGCGCGGATCTGATCTTCAGCTACTTCGCGCTGGATCTGGCCGAGAAGAAAATTCTGCGTTAATCCGCTTTAGCGCCGGGTAGCGGCTTCGCCTTACCCGGCCTGCTCTAATCTTCACCAAACTGCAATACAACCGACATCTGCTCCTTCTACTGTCTTCGCAAGACGGCAGGAGGAGTAACCATGTTTAGCCTCGATAGCGTTCTCGACGATCTTTGGCCTCAGGCGAGGCCTGCACCCTGGCAAAAAAGTCTGTTAAAAAGACTGTTTTACGAAGACGAATTTCAGCAATTTGCCGCAGCACACCGCCACCTGAAAGGACTGGATATGGTGGAGCAAGTTCTGGAACACCTTGATATTCTCTGCACCGTTTCCGCCCGCGATCTTGAACAAATCCCCGAACATGGCCCGCTGGTCATTATTGCTAACCACCCGACGGGCACGCTGGACGGCCTGGCGCTGATGTACGCCGTCTCCCGCGTGCGACGCGACGTTAAAGTCGTGACCAACCGGATGCTGACCCACCTTGAGCCCCTCAGCTCGCTGTTTATTCCGGTGGATAATATGGGCGGCAGGACGGCGAAATCGTCCCTGGTGCAGATGGAACAGCATCTGCAAAACGCAGGCGTGCTGATCTTCTTCCCGGCCGGAGAAGTTTCCCGCCCCACGCGCAAGGGCATTCGCGATAAAAAATGGCACTCTGGCTTTATCAAACTCGCCAGCAAGCTGCGCGCCCCGCTGCTGCCGGTGCATATTCAGGCGCATAACAGCCTGCTCTTCTATGCCAGCACGCTGGTCTCCCCGACGCTGTCGATGCTGTTGCTGATGCAGCAGATGTTCCGCCGCCGCCACAGCCAGCTGCCGATTAAAATCGGCCAGCAGATTGCCTGGCATCACTGGCACAGCGCCACCCTTTCGTCGCGTGAGATGGCCGAACAGTGCCGTCAGCACGTGATGCGTCTTGGCAAGGGATTGCCTGGCGTCTTTAAAACCCAGTGCGCCATTGCCCGTCCGGAAGACCGGGCCACCCTGAAACGCGCGCTGGCGCAGGCCGAATGTCTGGGCAATACCAGCGACGGTAAAACCATCTATCTTTGGCAGCGCAACGGTCAGGAAGACGCTCCGCTGCTGCGCGAGCTTGGCCGCCTGCGCGAGATTGCCTTTCGCGCGGTCGAGGAGGGGAGCGGCAAACGCCGTGACACCGACTGCTACGATGATGATTATATGCATCTGATCCTGTGGGATGATGAGGATCTGGAGATCGTCGGCGCGTATCGCTTTATGCCGACCGCCAGACAGGTTGAACGTCGCGGTCTGGAAGGGTTGTATAGCTATAGCCTGTTCCACTACGACGACAAAATGCAGGACGTACTGGAGCACGGCATTGAGCTGGGGCGCAGCTTTATTCAGCCGCGCTACTGGGGACGCCGTGGCCTGGACTATTTATGGTCCGGCATTGGGGCCTACCTGGCGCGTTATCCGAACTACCGCTACCTGTTTGGCCCGGTCTCCATTTCCGGCGGCTTACCGCCTGCCGCGCGGGATCTGCTGGTGGCCTTTTACCGCCTGTGGTTCCCGGCAACGCATCCGCTCGCCGCGTCACGTCAGCCGTATCCCGCATCACTGCCGGACGTGCTCGCGCAGTTTGGCGGCGTGGATTACGTGGACGACCTGACAAAGCTGAAATCCCTGCTCGGCAATCTGGGCTGCGGCATTCCGCCGCTCTACAAGCAGTATTCCGAGCTGTGTGAACCCGGCGGCGTGCAGTTTATTGATTTTGGCAGCGACCCGGCGTTTAACGACTGCGTCGACGGACTGGTGCTGGTGGATTTGTGTTACCTGAAGGCGAACCGCTATCAGCGGTATATAGAGGCGCATTTAATACCCTCACCCCAGCCCTCTCCCTAACAGGGAGAGGGTGAAAACCGCACCGGGCAGTCCCCTCGCCCCTTTGGGGAGAGGGTTAGGGTGAGGGGATCAAGGCGCACGGTAGAACGGCTTATCCCCCAGGATCGTCGCCCGCTGCATAATCCGGCGCTGCGGAAGATAGTCCGCATTGGCGTAGTGCTGCGTCACGCGGTTATCCCAGATCGCCAGGTCATTCTCCTGCCAGCGCCAGCGCACCTGAAACTCGGGCCTGGTGATATGCGCGAAGAGGAAGCTTAACAGCGCCTCGCTCTCTTTCTCCGTCACATCCACAATGCGCGTCGTGAACCCTTCGTTCACGAACAGCGCCTGCTTGCCGGTGACCGGATGGGTCCGCACGACCGGGTGCAGCAATGGAGGATGTTTCGCAACCGCCTCCTGCCAGCGCTGATGCTCCTCTTCCGTTTTGCGGTACTTGTACTCCTGGAACGATTTTTTGAAGTCGTGCTCCGCCCGCAGCCCGCTCAGCAGCGTCCGGAACGGCGCGGAGAGCGCCTCATACGCCGCAATCCCGCTGGTCCACAGCGTATCCCCCCCGGTTTCCGGCAGCAGCTTCGCCGCCAGAATCGCCCCGGCGGGCGGCGTCTCGATAAAGGTCACGTCGGTATGCCAGTTGTCGTTGTCCGGCGGGTTATCGTTGTGGGTGTCCAGAACGATAATCTCCTCCACCCCCTCCGCATGCGGATAGACAGGGTGGATATGCAGATCGCCAAAGCGCAGGGCCAGAGCGCGCTGCTGCTGCGGGGTGATCGCCTGTTCGCGCAGGAAAACAACCTGATGGCGCAGCACCGCGTGGTACAGCTGCTCGAACTGGTTATCGCTCAGCGGACGGGTCACATCCAGGCCCGATACCTGCGCGCCAATGTACGGCCCCAGCGGGGTAATGGTCAGACGTTCACTCATTGTATTTCTCCATGCCAGGGCGTAAGGCGACGCTGTAACGCGCGCAGCCCCAGTTCTAATCCGAAGGCGATCGCGGCGATCACCGCGATCCCTGCCAGCACCACGTCAGTCGCCAGGAACTCTCCCGCCGACTGCACCATAAAGCCAAGGCCGCGCGTGGCCGCAATCAGCTCTGCCGCCACCAGCGTGGACCAGCCCACGCCGAGGCCGATGCGCAGCCCGGTTAAAATCTCCGGCAGCGCGCCCGGTAAAATCACGAACAGCAGCACCTGCGTGCGGCTGGCACCCAGCGACTGCGCCGCGCGGATCCGCACCTGCTGGGCGCTCTTCACGCCCGCCAGCGCCGACATGGCAACCGGGGCGAAAATGGCCAGATAAATCAGCAGGATTTTTGACGTTTCACCGATGCCGAACCAGATCACCATCAGCGGCAGATAGGCCAGCGGCGGCACCGGACGGTAAAGCTCAATCAGCGGATCGAGAATACCGCGCACCGTCGGGCTTAAGCCCATCGCGATCCCGACCGGTATCCCGATAATTACCGCTGCCAGCAGCGCCACCAGAATACGCGCCAGACTGGCTCCAAGGTGCTGCCAGAGCGTGGCATCCATAAAGCCCTGCGGCCCGGCGATGGTAATGAGTTTGGCCAGCACCTGGCCCGGCGGCGGCAGAAACAGCGGGCTGACCCACTGCTGGGCAGCAACCGCCCACCACACCGCCAGAAGCACCAGCAGCGTACCGACGCTCAGCGTGATTTGGCGCGAGAAAGGCCAGCGCAGCGCCAGACGCGTGCGGCGCGTTTTTTCACTGAAGACGATGCTCATGAGAAAGCCTCCCGTTGTTCAAACACGCGGCTTAAAACGTATTCACGCTGTTCGATAAACAGCGGATCGGATTTGATGCTGCGCACGGGCTCTCCCGCGACGTAGCGGCGGGCGAAATCCAGCGGCAAGCGCTCCAGCACGCGGCCCGGCCCCGGCGAGAGCAGCACCAGCTCCGTCGCCATAAACACCGCCTCTTCGATATCGTGGGTAATCAACAGCACCTGCTTGCCCGTCTCGTGCCACAGGCGCAGCAGCAGGGTTTGCATCTGCTCGCGGGTGAAGGCATCCAGCGCCCCGAACGGCTCGTCCAGCAGCAACAGCTGCGGATTCGCGGCCAGCGCGCGGGCAATACCGACGCGCTGACGCTGGCCGCCGGAAAGCTGCCAGATAAAGCGTTTTTCCGCCCCTTCCAGCCCCACTTTTTTCAGCATCGCCCGCGCCATTTCCAGCCGCTGTTCGCGGTTGATGCCCGCAAGCTGTAGCCCAAACGCCACGTTTTCCTGCACGTTGCGCCAGGGAAGCAACCCTTCGTTCTGGAAGACCACGCCGCGCTCGGCGCCCGGGCCTTCCACCTTTTTGCCTTCCAGTTGAATGGTGCCATGCTGATAAGGGACAAACCCGGCGATCAGATTCAGCAGCGTGGTTTTTCCGCACCCGGACGGGCCCAGCACCACCAGCAGTTCACCGCTGTCCAGCGTCAGGTTGATGTCCTCCAGCGCGGGCTTACCACCGTAATCGGCGTACAGGTTCGTAATATTCAGCATGGCGTACTCCTTATTTCACAAAACGATCGGTCACGTACTGGCTGTAATCCGCCGCTACCGCAGGCACTTTGCCCTGCTCTTTCAGGAAGGTGGCGGTATCCACAATCGCTTTGTTCACCGGCCCGGTCAGCTGCTGCACCTGCTGCGCGGGGGTCAGATAGGTATTGCCTTTCACCAGCCCCGGCACGTCCGCTTCCGGCACGCCGCTCAGGCGGGAGAGTTTTTCCAGGTTGGCGGGCTGCTTCAGCCATTCATCCGGGTTAGAGATGTACGGCTGCTGGGCGTCAATCGCGCTTTTGGCGAAGGATTTCACCACTTCGGGATGTTTCTCGGCGAAGTCCTTGCGCACGACCCACACGTCGAGGGTTGGCGCGCCCCACTGGCCCACTTTTTCAGAGTCGGTCAGCACGGTGCCGTCTTTTTCCAGTTCGTTCACTGCCGGAGCCCAGACGTAAGCCCCGTCAATATCGCCGCGCTGCCAGGCGGCGATAATCGCCGGCGGCTGCAGGTTGATGATTTGTACCTGACCCGGCTTGATGCCCCAGTGTTTGAGGGCCGCCAGCAGGCTGTAGTGGGTGGTGGAGATGAACGGCACGGCAATGCGTTTGCCGATCAGATCTTCCGGTTTGGTGATGTTTTTCTTCACCACCAGCGCTTCAGAGTTACCGAGCTGCGAGGCGAGCAGGAAAACCTCGATCGGCACCTGCTGGCTGGCCGCAACCGCCAGCGGGCTGGAGCCGATATTGCCGATCTGCACGTCGCCGGAGGCTAACGCACGCACAACGGACGCCCCGCTGTCGAACTTGCGCCAGTCGACTTTCGCGCCGCTCTCTTTCGCAAAGGTGTTGTCCGCCTGCGCGACTTTCGCCGGTTCCGCAGAGGTTTGATACGCGACGGTGACGTCCACCGCCTGCGCCTGAAATGCCCACAGCGCCAGGGCGCCGAGAAGTGTGATTCGCGATGAAATTGCCATAATGTCTGCTCCCCTTGTTGTTATGAGGGCAGTATTTCCGGCGCGGGAATTTTGATAAAGGAATAAAAATGAATCGCTCATAACGATTCGTTTTTAGATAAAAAGCGGGAAAGGATAGTTGGTTTTGTGCGGTTCGTTTTTTCCCCTCTCCCTGTGGGAGAGGGTCAGGGTGAGGGCATCAGCGCTGCGCGTTCAGCTCAGCAATATCCTTCGGCGTGGTGCGACAGCATCCACCAATCAGCTTCGCGCCGGCTTCCAGCCACTGCGGCAGATACCCCGCCAGCGTCTCGCACGCTTCACCGTGGTGGTGCCAGGTTTTGGTTACCGCGTCATAATGCTCGCCTGAATTCGGATAGACCACCAGCGGCAGCGACGTCAGGCTTTGCAGATGCTTCAGCGCCGCCGTAGTGTTTTCCAGGGCGATGCAGTTAATGCCCAGCGCGACAATCTGCGGAGAGTTTGCCAGCGCGCTGACCACCTCACGCAGCGGCGTGCCGTCGCTCAGGTGTTCGCTGTCGCGCAGGGTAAAGGAGAACCACGCCCGGGCGCGGGGGTACCCGGCCAGAAGCGCCGCCAGCGCCTTGATCTCCACAAACGAAGGCAGCGTTTCGCAGGCCAGCAGGTCAGCGCCCGCATCCAGCAGCGCTTCCACGCGCGGGCGGTGGAAGGCAGTAAACTCCCCGGCGCTGCGCACGTAGTCGCCGCGATATTCTGAGCCATCCGCCAGATACGCGCCGTACGGCCCCACGGAGCCCGCCACCAGCAGCGTGCCCGCGTGCGGGTTTTCGGCCAGGTACGCTTCGCGCGCCTTACGCGCCAGCTCCACGCTTTTACCGATCAGCGCGCGGGACTGCGCTTCGTCCAGACCGCGCGCCGCAAACCCCGCAGGCGTGGCCTGATAGCTGGCGGTGATCGCCACCTGTGCCCCAGCCCGGTAGTAATCGAGATGCACTTCACGGATGAGTTCCGGGTTTTCCACCAGCACTTTGGCTGACCAGAGGCTGTCTGCCAGGTTACAGCCGCGCGCTTCCAGCTCCGTCGCCATCGCGCCATCCAGCACCACAAACGGCTGTTTTTCAAGGATGGCGGTAAGCGGGTTATTCTGCGACATGTTCAGGCTCCTGCGATGTCATATTTCGGGTCAGGTAGTACGCACCATAACACAGGGCGACAAACGGAAGCCCGCAATAAAGGGCAATGCGCTGGCTTGGGTCAAACCACAGGCCGACACAGGCCACCACGCAGAGGATAAAACCGAGCACCGGCACCAGCGGATACCACGGCGCGCGGTACTGCAGCGCAGAGAGCGGCTGGCCGGACTGCAGATGACGGCGACGGAAAACGAAGTGCGACGCGCAGATGCTGATCCACACCGCCACCACCGCAAAGCCAGAAATCGCCGAGAGCGCGACAAACACCGTGTCCGGGGCCACGACGCTGGAGAACAGCGCCAGCACGCCGCCGAGCATAGAGACCGAGAGCGCCGTCAGCGGCACGCCGTTTTTGTTCACGCGGGCAAAGCAGCGCGGCAGCGTTTTCTCATTCGACAGCGACCACAGCATGCGCCCGGAAGCGTACAGGCCCGAGTTCGCCGCCGAGAGGATCGCCGTCAGGATCACGAAGTTAACGATGTCTGCCGCGTAAGGAATACCAACCTTTTCAAACACCAGCACGAACGGGCTCTTTTCCACGCCCGCCTGCTGCATCGGGATCAGCGCCGCCAGCACAAACACGGTGCCGATAAAGAAGATAATCAGGCGCGCAATGGTGGTGCGGATCGCAACCGGAATCACCTTGTGCGGATTTTCCGTTTCGCCCGCCGCGATGCCGATGAGCTCCGTCCCGGAGAAGGCAAAGTTCACCGCCACCATGGTCATCAGGATCGGCAGGCCGCCGTGCGGGAACCAGCCTTCGGCGGTGATGTTGCTTAAGCCCGGCGCGGGGGAACCGTCCTGCATCGGGATAAAGCCAAAGACCGCCGCCCCGCCAAGGATAATAAAGGCGATAATGGTGATGACTTTGACCAGAGAGAACCAGAATTCGCCTTCCGCAAAAAAGCGCGTAGAGATGACGTTCAGGCCAAAAATCACCACGCAGAAGACCACGCACCATGCCCAGACGGGCACCTGGGGGAACCAGTACTGCATGCAAAAGCCCGCGGCGGTGAAGCTGGAGCCGAGCGCCACCGTCCAGGTGAGCCAGTAGAGCCACGCCACGGTGTAGCCCGTCGCCGGGCCAAGATAGCGGGCGGCATAGACGTGGAACGCGCCGGTTTCCGGCATCGCCACGGAGAGCTCGCCCAGACACTGCATCACCAGCCAGACCACCAGCGCGCCTATCAGGTACGCCAGCAGCGTGCCCGCCGCCCCGGTCGTTGAAATGATGTATCCGGTATTGAAGAATAACCCTGTCCCAATCACGCCACCCAGCGAGAGCATAATCAGGTGGCGTGTTTTCATGGTGCGCTTAAGCTGCCCATTTTCTTGTTGTGTTTGCATATTACCTTCTATACGTATGGACATCTAAACATCCAAAGAGGGTGTGTTATACCGCGATTGTTAATAAAAAGCTAGATGACCAGACGCAAACGGGCACGCCTCGCGCTGAGTCTGGGGTGGGTCGTGAGGATCACATAGAGAATCGGACGCCAGGCCATAAGCACCTCCGCAAGCAGATACTTACAGCATGGTGCGGGAAGCGGCGATCTTCGGTCAGTCGAAAGTGGTAACGATGAACCCTCGGATCATACTTTTACGCTTCCCTCATGGTATGTCGCCACCAGGCAGGCATCATGTCGTCGAAGGAGTGATTTTCCGGGGCAAACTCCGGCTGGTCCGGATCGTCAAACACGCCAGTAAATAAGGCAACGGTGGGTGAATCATCAATCGCGCCAATTGAACTGCCGCAGGTGGGGCAAAACGCCCGGCTGGAGTAGTACGACGATCGCCATGTCGCCGGACGTCCGCCCGGACCGATCCACTGCACGTTTTCCGCCGGAAACTCAATCCATACGACGGTTTGTGCGCCGGTGTGTTTCTGACAGATATCGCACGAGCAGGTGTGCACATTGCCCCCATTCGCAGCGGTAAAGCGAACCGAGCCGCATAAGCACCCACCTGAAAAGACCTTTTCCATGCTGTCGTCCTGAGCTGTTTAAAATCTCATCAAAACATAACACATTATTGAGGTCTGTATGCCGGGTCAGACGCGAAGCCATCGCCCGGCACGCCAGCGGCAGAATTATTGGTAAATCCTCAAATCAGTTCTATAGTCGACTCTGCTTATTCGTTACCAGGAATCACTATGCGCTTTAATGGACTGACCAAAGGTTTCTTCATTTTTATTCTCGCCCTCGTCACCTGGGCCTTCTTCGACATACTGTCGCCCTACTTCTCCGCGATACTGTGGGCCGCCATTCTGACCGTCATCTTCAATCCGGTAAAAAACAGGCTGCGCGCCGCGCTGGGGGATCGCAACGGGCTCGCCTCGCTGTTGACCATTGGCATTATCTGCCTGATCGTTTTTATTCCGTTGATGGTGATCCTCTCCTCGCTCGCCATTGAGCTGAACGTGGTTTACACGAAGCTTCAGGAGAACAACACCCAGTTCCCGGAAGTGGTGGCGAGCATCTTTAACCATCTGCCTGACTGGGCCAGCGGCTTCCTGGCGGATCACAACCTGACCAACTCGGCGCAGATCCAGAAAAAACTCTCTGATGTCGCCCTGCAGGGCGGGCAATATCTCGCCGGCAGCGCGTTCCTGATTGGCAAGGGCACGTTTGGCTTTGCGATTAGCTTCGGCATCATGCTTTATCTGCTGTTCTTCCTGCTGAAAGACGGCCCGTATCTGGTGCGCCAGATCCTCGACTCCCTGCCGCTGTCTGATTTCGCCAAGCAACACCTGTTCGCCAAATTCGTCGGCGTGTCGCGTGCCACGGTAAAAGGAACGGCGGCGGTGGCGGTGGTTCAGGGCATCCTCGGCGGGATTGCGTTTGCTATTGCCGGTATTGACGGCAGCGTGCTCTGGGGCGCGCTGATGGCCTTCCTCTCGCTGGTGCCCGCCATCGGCTCGGCGATTGTCTGGGTGCCCGCCGCCATCTTCCTGTTCGCCACCCATCAGCTTTGGCAAGGGCTGTTTATTGTCGGCTTCTTCGTGATTATCGTCGGGCTGGTGGACAATATCCTGCGCCCGCTGCTGGTCGGGAAAGACACCAAAATGCCGGACTACCTGATTCTGATCTCCACCCTCGGCGGCATGGAGCTGTATGGCATTAACGGCTTTGTGATTGGGCCGCTCATTGCCGCGCTGTTTATCGCCTGCTGGAATCTCTTCTCAGGGCGCGATCACGAAGGTAACGCCGAAGAGCTGGACCCCGACTTCATCGAAGAAGGAAAAAATCCTCCAGAATTGTGAGGATGTGACGATATAGACCACACCAGGCGGCGCTGTGCCGCCTTTTTTTTCGCCTTAAATCAAACGTTTTCTATAATTTGAAAGAACGCCATCCTACTCATGTCGTAAAAGGATCATCAGGTGCGAATCGCAACGATAACAAACTGGGCCTACGGTGCCACGGTCTGCCTGACCATCGCCTCCGGCATCATCATGCTGATGGCGTCCAGTGCTGATACCCTCGAGCGTCAGGCCGTTGAACAACGGCAGAAATTTGATCAGCTAACGGAAGATATCGAAACCGATATCTGGGCCCAGTCTGATTTAGCACGGCTGTACGTCATTAAAAAAGATCCTCAGGTTCTCAAGGAATATGACCAGGCGGAAAACAGCCTGAAGAGCATCGAGCTTCGGCTGGAAAAGTTGCAGGATAACGGCGCATCGGATGAAGAACTGGCCCTGCTGCATGAAGGAATAAAGATCGTCGATGAGCTGCAGGACGAACAGCAAACCGCCCTTTCCAGCCTTGAGCGAGGAGAAGACGCGCAGGCCGTTGCGCTACTCTACGGTGCGCCCTATGAGCAGGAGCTGGAGCGCGCGCAGAACCAGCTCGATCACTTCCGCCAGATACTCGACAAACGCGTCATCGCCTCCGTTCAGGACGCGACAAAAAAATCGAAAGCGCTGCGTACGGCCTCTGAGCTGATGGTCGGCCTGACCGCCCTGCTGTTCCTGTTTGTTCTCGGCTTTATATTGAAGCGCCGCGTGCTGCGCCCCGTGGTGCGCCTGAGCGACGTGGTGCACCGCCTGGCATCCCAGGATTACGCGGTTGAAACGCCCAATTTCAACCAGATTGATGAGATTGGCGATATGGCCCAGGCCATCCGCATCTTCCGCGAAAACGGCCTGGCGCGACAGCGTCTGGAAAAAGAGCGCGATGCCGACTGGGCCATCCGCGAGCTGCTGGCGCGCATGACCCAGCGGCTGCAGGGGTGTGAGAACTTTAACGATGTGATTAACGTGGCGGAGCTGTTTGCGCCTAATATCGCGCCGGGGATCGCGGGGCGACTTTACGTCCTTGACCGGGAGCCATGGCAGATGCGCTGCGTCGCACACTGGCTTTCACCGGTTGGGGAAGAGACGAGCTTCCACCCGGACGAGTGCTGGGCCGTGCGCCGCGGGCAGAGCCACCCGCCGGTAAACGGTGAGCCGGATATCGCCTGCTACCATCTGCCGTCCTCCCAGGCGGAAAGCTCGCTGTGCGTGCCGCTTATCGCCCAGGGCGAGGCCATTGGCCTGCTCTCCTTCCAGAATATTACGGCGGACAACGCCCCTTCCCGCGCCTATCTGGAGCTGATGGCCGAAGCGCTCGGGCTGGCGCTGGCCAACCAGCGTCTGCGCGACGCGTTGCTGGAAAAAGCCTTGTTCGACCCGCTCACCGGCCTGCGTAATCGTCATCATCTGGAAGATACCCTGCAAACCCAAACGGCACAGGCGTTGCGCACCGGCGAACCGTTAAGCTGCATGATGATCGACATCGATCACTTCAAGAGCATCAATGACCGCTTCGGCCATGAAGCGGGCGATCAGGTGATTAAAAGCGTGGCGTCAATTGTTCAGCGGGCCGCACATGACAACGGACTCGCATTCCGCTACGGGGGCGAGGAGTTTCTGGTCCTGCTTCCCGGTGCCGATGAACCAGAGGCGCACGCCTGCGCGCAGAAGATTTACAATAGCGTGCATGAGCTGTCGCTTCGCTACGGGCTGACCGAGATTGGGCCGGTGGATGTGTCGATTGGCATTGCCAGCTACCCGCAACATGCCCAGACTGACAACCTGCTGCGCGCCGCGGATGTGGCCTTGTACCGGGCGAAAGAGCTGGGCCGCGCGCGGATTGTGAGCTTTGGGATGCTGGAGGCGGGTTAGCGGATTATCGCTTTATTCGCGCGTTACCTCAGTAATCAACATCGACAATCCATTCATGTAGTGACTTTTTTTAGCCTGCTCGCGGTATTTGGTTGGGGAGAGCCCATATTGATTCGAGAAGGCTCTGCTGAACGTTGACGGCTCCTCGTACCCTAACATCGTGAATATATCTGAAACAGAGAGCTGCGTATGTCTGAGCATATGCGCGGCTTTTTCAAGTTTCCGGCTTCGGATATAGAGACCTATACTTATGCCACACTCCTGGCGAAAGTTCCGTTGAATGTAAGCCAATGAATAACCGGATTTCCGCGCCACATCTAAAACGGTAATGGGTCTGTATAAATTCGAGTCAATCCAGTGAGTAAGAGACTTAATTACAGCTTCACGATCTTTTAAGAGAGTAAACTTTATACACATAAGTATCCACGAAATTTTATTTACAAGAAGGCCGTTGGCAAAGTCATCCAATGACAATTGAAAATAAATATTCCTAAAAGAAAAATCACCCTAATAATAGGGTGAAAGAACGCTTACTGTATTTTATAAAGATGTCTTTGCTACATCCTCAATTTTTTCAGGACCATACAGTTTCATAAACGCATTAACGGAGGCCTGCGCTTTCATGACGATTTCACTTTCGTCAGGCTGATCCTTTCTTGCTTTTAAAAGCAAGGGCTCCAGTATGTCGGCCTGGAGAAGAGAACGAAAATACTCGGCCGCCAGCACAGGATCATCTTTTCTTAAAATATTTTGATTCATTAAATCGGTAAAAAGCGCCGAAACATTTGAACGCAGTTTTTGCATTCGCGCATAATATAATTCTCCGATACCCGATCTTCCGGCCTCGGAAATCATTAATCTTTGCAAATCCACAATATCCGGAGAGCAAATATAGCGTAAAAAGGCAACGGCAAATTGCTCGATGACCAGCTGTGGTGATTTTCTGAAAAGGCGCACCTGCCCCGCAGTTTCAATAGTCATGCTCTTTATATACTGTTCAGTTTCTGAAGACATGCATTCTACAAATAGCTCTTCTTTCGAAGAAAAGTGACTGTAAATTGTCGATTTTGAGCCACCAACAATCGCGTTAATCTCCGAGATAGACGTGGCATCAAATCCCTTTTGTCGAAACAGTCCGGATGCGACTTCCAGAATCTGTTGCCGTTTAAGCGCTCTTTTATCCATATGTTTCCTCGTTAGTTTAGGTGTCTGGCCGGGGCCAACACTTTTTGTTCTCTGATTTCGGAATCACGTCAGATAGTAGGGTTCGTAATCGTACTGACGAGTACATTTTCATTTGACGGCGCTCAGAAGTCAAGATATAAAGTGTACCGTACTGTACAGTACTGCATTTGGACTTCCCTATGACCAGCATGACGAGCGTACTGATGAAAGGTTTTCAGGAGACACTTCCGAGGTGTCGTATTTCCGGTTTAACCCGGTCCAGGATAGTGATGAGCTGTGTTGTCATTTCCGCCATCAGTATGAGCGGATGCGCCATGATCCCCGATCCTGGCACCCCACCGCCTATGAAGACGGTCACACAACTTAAAAGCGATCAAAGTTTCCCGCACCAGAACGGCCAGTGGCCGAAAGATTACTGGTGGAAGAAATACGGTGACGAGCAGCTCAACGGGCTGATTGATGACGCGCTTAAAAATTCCCCCACGCTTAACATCGCCGAAGCTCGCGTGAAACAGGCGCAGGCGATGACGCAAAGTGCGAGCGGTTCGCTTTTCCCTGAGGTCACCGCAAACGCCAGCTTTATGCGGGACAAAATGAGTTACAACTATGTGACGCCTGAAAGCGCAACGCCTCAAAACTGGAACAGCTATGGGCGCACCACGCTTGATATGAGCTGGGAAATTGATTTTTGGGGTAAAAACCGCGCAGCGCTCGCGGCTGCGACGTCTGGTGAAATGGCGGCGGTAGCGGAAGAAGCACAAACAAGGCTGGTGCTCTCTTCTTCTATTGTTACCGTTTACGCGGAGCTGGCGCATTTATACACCGTTCGCGAAACGCTTAACGACACCCTCACTATACGAACCAGTACGCTCGCGTTGTTCCAGCAACGGCATGACGCGGGGCTTGAAGATTTATCCAGCCTGCAACAGGTTGAGACGCGTCAACTCAACGCAAAAGCAAACCTGGTGGCAATAGATGAAGCTATTGCGATCAAAAAACATGAGCTCGCTGCCCTGATCGGCGATGGGCCTGATAGATCGCTGGCAATAACCGCGCCTAAGGCAACGCTTTTAGCGCATGAGGAACTTCCTCCCAATATTGCGCTGGATCTGATTGGTCGCCGTCCTGATATTGTCGCGGCACGTTTACGCGCCGAGGCGGCAGCAGAGCAAATCAAACAGAAAAAAGCCGGTTTTTACCCCAGCGTTAATCTGGTTGCCTTTGCCGGGTTCCAGTCATTGGGTATTAACAACCTTACCCGGAGTGGCTCAGCAATTGGCAGCTTTGGCCCGGCCATATCGTTGCCAATATTTAATACGCAGAAGCTCCAGGGTGATTTGAAATACGCCAGCGGTGAATATGACATTGCCGTGCAGGTTTATAACGACACGTTAACGAATGCACTTCGGGAAGTGAGCGATGCGCTCACCAGCAGAGCCTCTCTTAAAGACGAGATGCTTTATTCTCAGGGCGCAGTCACGTCGGCAGAAAAGGCGTATTCCCTCACCAGACAAAGGTATGAAGGAAAGGTTGCTGATTATCTGGACGTGTTGTCCTCGGAAGATGAGCTGGTCGCGGCCCGCCGAAAATTAGCCGACGTAAATTCTCGCGCTTTTACGATTGACGTCGCATTAGCGCGTGCATTGGGCGGCGGATATACCTCGAGCAAACAGTGATTTTTTAACACCAGGTTAATTACTAAATAGTGGAAAGAAAGGAAATAAAATGAGTCATTCTGCAGCTATTGAAAATCAAAATATTGAATCATCCGATATCAAAAAGAAAAAAAGAAAACGTTTATTCTCTTATCTCGCATTAAGCATCGCGCTGGCAGGCGCAGGCTCGTTCGCCTATTGGGAATTAGTGGGTTCCCGATATGTTGAAACCGATAACGCCTATACCGATGTCGAGTCCGCGCAGCTCTCTTCTGCGATCACCGGTACGGTCAGTGCCATCCTGGTCACGGATTCTCAGGTGGTAAAAAAAGGCGATGTTCTGATCCAGCTGGATCCCACTGACGCAGAGTTAGCGCTTAATCAGGCGGAAGCAAACCTGAACCTGGCCATACGGCGGGTAAATGGATACAAGGCCACCGACACAAAACTCGGCGCAGAAGTTGTGGCGAATGAAAAAGAGCAAAAACGCCTGCTGGCCCAGGTTGATGCTGCAAACGCTGACTTCCAGCGCGCGACGGTTGACCTCAAGCGACGCGAAGCGTTAATGCAGACGGGTGCGATTTCAGGCGACGAACTGACGCGAATTCAAAACGTTTACGCTTCCGCACTGGCAAACCTGAATGCAGCTAAAGCGGCCGTGGCGCAAGCAGATGCAGCAAGACAGGCGGCTGTGGGCGCAAGACAGGCGAATGCCGTGATGATTGATGATGCAAATACCGAAACCAACCCGGAAGTTGCTCTCGCCAGAGCCAAGCGCGATCAGGCCAGACTGGATCTGGAAAGAACCGTGATCCGTTCGCCTGTCGATGGCGTGGTTGCTCGTCGCCAGGTCGAGCTTGGACAACGCGTCCAGCCTTCCACACCGTTATTGTCCGTGGTGCCGGTGCAGCAAATTCACGTCAATGCCAACTTCAAGGAAGTTCAGCTCCAGCATGTGAAAGTGGGACAGAAGGTAGAACTGGTAAGCGATCTGTATGGCGATAGCGTGCCTTTCCATGGAACGGTCGAAGGCTTTGATGGCGGCACCGGCGCAGCGTTTTCAATTATTCCTGCGCAAAACGCAACGGGTAACTGGATCAAGGTTGTTCAGCGTTTGCCGGTGCGCATCAAACTCAATGCTGATGAGCTTGCTGCACATCCGCTGCGGGTTGGTCTGTCCATGAAAGCGACAGTTAACTTAAAAAGTGAATAACGGAAACCAGGCCATGTCTACATTAGTTATCGATAATGAGCCGCCATCGCTGAAAGGCGGTATGTTATGGATTGGTGCCCTGGTACTTGCAATGGCTAACTTTTTAGCCGTGCTCAACATGACCATTGCAAACGTCACTCAACCCAACATGGCTGGTGCCCTGGGCGCAGGAACCAGCCAGGGCACGTGGATCATCACGGCCTATGCCGTGGCTGAAGCCATTACGGTACCACTATCAGGATGGTTAACCACACGGTTCGGCGGCGTACGCGTTTTCTCCGTTTCCGTGTTCATGTTCGGTATTTTCTCTTTGCTTTGCGGCCTTTCCACTTCGCTGGGAATGCTGCTGCTGATGAGGGTTTTTCAGGGCATGGCGGGAGGCCCCCTGATGGCCTTATCACAAACGTTACTGCTGCGTATTTTCCCGAAAGAAAAATCCATGCAGGCGACGGGATTATGGGCGATGACAACATTGCTGGCGCCCGTAATAGGCCCGGTACTGGGTGGCTGGATTTGCGATCATTACAGCTGGTCGTGGGTGTTTATCATCAACGTTCCGATGGCAATCGCTTTTTCAGTCGTGGCGTGGTCAGTACTGAAAATCTTCGAAGATACGCTGGTTAATAACTCTATTGATATCGTTGGGTTTATTTTATTGGTGATCTGGGTTGGTGCCCTGCAGATCATGCTCGATGAAGGGAAAGACCTTGACTGGTTTGCCTCAGAAGAAATTTGCGTTCTGGCGATTATTGCCTGTATCGGCTTTTTAAGTTTCTGTATCTGGGAGCTGACCGCTGAGCATCCGATCGTCGATATCAGAGTGTTTCGCCATCGCGGTTTTTCGGCCAGCATGTTTGTGCTCGCACTTGCGTTTGGATGTTTTTTTGGTCTGAATGTCCTCACGCCTTTGTGGCTACAATATAACTTAGGGTATACAACAACATGGGCAGGGATTGTGGTGGCCTGGGGCGGACTTTTGCAGGTGGTATTTTCTCCGGTTGCCGCTAACCTCTCCAACAAAATCGATCCGCGCATTCTTATCTTCTTTGGCTGCGCCTGGCTGGGTCTCGACACCTTCTGGCGATCCTATGCGACGACCGATATGGACTACTGGTCCATCTGCGTACCTTTGTTATTCATGGGCGTTGGAATGCCGCTGTACTATGTCCCGATTACGGGGCTTGCAATGGGCTCTGTAGATGAAACGGAAATGGCTTCAGCCGCGGGGCTAATGAACTTTGTTCGAACGTTATCGGGTGCATTTGCCACATCGCTCGTAACGACGTCATGGCAAGACCAGCGCTATATTGCGCATGACAAACTGGCGTCCGTCGTCGACCCTACTGGCGATGTTTCGCACTACATTAGTTCGGCCCCTCAGCAAGGTGGACAATTTGTGCGTGAGCTTTTTGACAAGATGGTAAACAGCCAGAGCATGATGCTGTCGACCAATAATCTGATGATGTCGATCGGCGTGATATTTTTTATCGCTGCATTTGCAATTGCATTAGCGCCTAAACCTTCGCGCGTGGTGGATGCCGCGTCTGTAGGACACTGATATTTATTCAGCACAAGGACGTGAGTATCAAAAAAACAGAGAAAATCTGATGGACAGTAAATCATATACGCCGGGCAGTCGGGATATTTTGTACAAGAAAATATTCCTTTCAATTTCCGAAATGAAATATCTTGAAAGGGAAATAAAAAAGTTCAACTGGCTAGAACGTACTTTTTTAAGGAAAAAAGAGTTCTATAAAATGCAATATCACAAAAGCAAATGTGACAGCAATTTCTTTAGATTTATCAACAGCGGGCAAGACAACCAGAATACGTTAATTCATATCCTTGAACAATTACCTGAGAACCATCCTGACCGAACATGGCTGACGGGCTTTCTGCTTTGAAACCATCGGGCAAGTAACGTAATAAGCCGTTTCCCGGCTGATTAACATTCCGGATGTGACATATATAAAAACGCTAAATTCAGGTTAACATCATGAAAATGAGTGACTTTCAATGTCTTATTGAAAAGAATAGCGATTATAAGGATGTTTGTCTCACCATTCTTCTAATACTGCAGGTTTTAACTATTTTTATCATTTCCCCTGTGACGGAGAGCGAACATAAAAACTATCACTGGCTAAACAATGCATTGTTCTCAGCGATGGCCTTGATTTCGGTATTCATTGTTTCGAAGGATATAAAAAGGTATCTGGCTATCCTCAGTTTTTCTTTTTGTCTGGTCGGGTTGGCCGTCGGGTCAACAACGACCACGCACAAAACCACAGGGATACTGGTTCTCCTGTCAGGGATTTTTTTCTGTCTCAACGTTAGCTGGATTGTGGCAAAACAGGTTTTCGATGAGGGTGTTGTGACGCTTCATCGCATTCGCGGCGCCATGGTTATCTATCTGAATATCTCACTTTTGTTTGCGCTGCTGGACTGTTTACTGGTGGGATTCATTCCAGATGCATATACAGGAATATCGGACGATAACTCAATTGAAACGATGCTTTACTTCAGCCTGACCATGCTAACCACCCTTGGCTATGGAGATATTCTGGCAATACATCCTTTTGCACGTAATCTGGCGATGCTTGAAGCGGTGATGGGTCAATTCTATATGGGTACGATGATCGCTATTTTAGTCGGTTTACATATAGCACAGAGGGCTCCTGCGTCAAAAAAATGAATAAACGCTATTTTTAACATGCCGGATATATATCTTTTTGCTGGCAGAAAAAAGTGGACGCTTCCCAGTGGAAGAAGCGTCCAAAAATCAGGCAATTATTCAGACACAGATTGAAACCGTAAACTGACGATCTCATCGATAATATCTCACACCCTCTTCTCTTCATTATTTACATTTTCTGCCATGGCATAAGAAAAAACTCATTCTGCAGGCGTTAGCGTTTTTAGCGGGCGTGTTACCCGCGCAAACCGGCAGGATAGTATTCATCCCGTCGGAGCTACGTAACCAGTGGCTTTTCACGTGAGGTGGACGAATTGTGCACAGCGCAGGCCGCACCACTTTCAGGAGGGCGATACCCGCGAAGGACAGATGCTGAGCGGTTGCACGCTCGCTGTTTCAACACAGGTAAAATCAATGGTGTAAGATGATTACAATCAATTAAAGCGATCATTTTTTAAACACAAGAGAGCTTATGCAAGCAACTTTAGCTTTTTTCAAAAAGTTAAGCGTCATCACACTGTCTTACACCCTCTCAACGCAAATCAATAACTTATTGATTTTATTGAAATAAAACCAATAAAAATTCTAAAAACCATTAGTACTCAACAAAATATATAAACTCGTGTGATATCTAAATTATAATTCTTATACTTATGTTCAAAAGGTGGAGGTCAAAATGCGATTAACCCTACTGCTGTTATGCTGTCTCGTACAAAGTGTAACCTGGGCTGGCGACCTGCCAAAACCAGTTGGTAAACCCATTTTAACGATTTACGGTAATATAGAAAATACCAATGAAAATGGAAAAGCAGTGTTTGATCTCGCCAGCCTTGAAAAACTCGGAGTAGTGAGTTTCGAGACGACATCTCCCTGGTATAATGGTCGTACGAAGTTTGAGGGTGTTCCAATGAACAAACTCATGGAGTATGTGGGTGCGAAGGGAACTAACGTTAATGTTATTGCGCTCAATGATTACTCAACCGTGATCCCTCTCAGCGACTTTAAAAAATACAACGCCATACTTGCCTTAAAGGTCAATGGCGAATATATGCGCATCCGCGATAAAGGCCCATCGTTCATTGTATACCCCTATGACAGTCTTCCTGAGTTGAATAATCAGATTTATTACTCACGATCAGCATGGCAGGTTAGCAAAATGAAGATTGAGTAGTCGTTCAGGAGAACATAATGAACAGGATACTGGTTGGTATCATTTTTTCTCTTTTTATCACGACAGGATATATTGCATTCCTTGTTTACGATCGCCAGCAGGAATTGCAAAAACTGACTCAATACACTGAGTCCTGGTCCGTGGCACAACTGGTATCAGAGTATTACCGTTTTGAATCATGGCTTGGTCTATACGCAACCGATACCGATGACGTTACGATAGACCAGGTCCGCATGCGTCTTGAAATTATGCTCAGCCAGAGCGATTTAATGAAAGGGGGTGATTTAGGTCGCTATATTGACAGTGATAAAGCGCATCAGGAGCTCGCTTTGCGCTTAGAGAAAATACTGGCCTATCTGGATAGCCATCTTGAAAAAATGAGCCACCCAGAACTACAGGCATACCTGACAAATATGCATGACCTTGATGCGCCGCTGAGCCAGCTTTCTGCAACGGCATTGACGAAAGATATTAACACGGTTAATGAATCCAACCATAAAATACAAATCCTGTATTATATTTATTCGGTACTTTCATTATTACTGGTGATATTAAGCTTTATTCTGGGTTTCTTAATGATCTACCAGAATAAAAACATTCTCAAAGCGCACATGCAGGTTAAAAGCCTTGCTGACGAGCTTCAGATATCAAAAGAAACGCTGCAAATTCAGAACTCGAAGCTGGAATATGATGTTTATCATGACTCCCTCACCGGCATGAAAAACCGCCTTTTCTTCTGGGACGATCTCAACAAAATTAATCTTCAGGCAGATAAAAACCACATCCCCGTCACGGTGATGTTATTTGATTTAGACCGCTTCAAAGAGGTCAACGATACCTATGGCCATGATGCCGGAGATTTGCTGTTGAATCAGGTATCCAGACGCCTCACCTCAATGAGCAGCGCCACTGATACCTTTTACCGTTTGGGCGGAGACGAGTTTGCCCTGCTTTCCAGTGGACTCACTGAAGCAGCCGCCGTTTCGCGTGCCAAAGAAATCAGCGAACATATCAGCCAGCCCTATACGATTAATAACCAGCTGATAAAAATCGCCACCTGTGTGGGTATCGTTTTATCTGATAATGAACGGCGCTCTGACTACCTTTATAAATTTGCCGATCTGGCGCTCTACGAAGCCAAAAAAGAGGGTTCACAGCAGATAAAAGTTTTCCGTCAGTGGATGCTGCAAAAGTTGCAGGAAAGCAGAACCCTTGAACATGATATGGCACTGGCGATCGATAACCATGAATTCGTTGTTTATTACCAGCCTATTGTCGATTCATTCAGCAATGAAATTTACGGCTATGAAGCGCTTATTCGCTGGATACACCCGGTGAAGGGGATACTGTCACCCGATTACTTTATTTCCGTCGCTGAAAAAACGGGGATGATCAACCAGATCGGCAAAACCGTGCTGGAGCTTGCCTGCCGGGAAGCGGTTTCCTGGGCGGTTCCGGCAAGGATCTCTGTGAACGTCTCACCCGTTCAGCTGGGCACGAAATCCTTTACGGCGATGGTACAGTCCATCCTGAAGGAGACAGGACTTCCGGCAAACCGTCTTGAATTAGAAGTTACGGAGTCATCGCTCTTCAGCGACAGCAACACGCCGCTCACTATTCTCAAAAAGCTGAGAACGCTGGGTGTAAGAATTTCAATCGATGATTTCGGAACGGGTTATTCGTCGCTCTCACGTCTGAGTGAACTGAATTTTGATAAAATTAAAATCGATAAATCCTTCGTGAACCCGATATCCACGCAGGATGATGCCCTTAATATCGTTAAATTGATAACCGGCATGGCGAAGAGCCTCAATATGAGGGTCATTGCAGAAGGTGTTGAAACCGAAGCGCAGCTTGAACGTCTTCAGGCGCTTGGCTGCGATCTCGTCCAGGGATACCTGTTCGGAAAACCACAGGCTGAGATTGACAGGAAGATTAGATACGGTTGAAATGGTTGCGCGGCTTTTTCTGGCCTAAAACCCTTTAGTCGATTGATAATCAAAGGTTAAACAATGAAAAAAACAGCCCCGGCCTATACACCTGTTGATTTATCTCGCTGGGCCAGGAAGGAGCATTTTGAAGTATTCCAGTCATTTGCTGAGTGTACCATTAACCAAACGGTTCTGATCGACATCACCGCGCTGCGAAAACATATCAAAGAGGTCGGCTGGAAGTTTTACCCGACGATTATTTTCCTCCTCTCTAAAATCATGAACCGGCATCCGGAATTCCGTATGGCCATGAAGGATAATGAGCTTGTCATATGGAATGAAATTCATCCCAGCTATACCATTTTCCACCCTGAAACAGAGACCTTTTCATCATTGTGGAGCCACTTCGACGGCAATATTCAGCACTTCCAGAATACGTATGCGGAAGACGTTGCCCGCTATGGCAATAACCTTTCTTACTGGCCGAAGGAAGAGTCCCGGGAAAATGTCTTTTTCGTATCGTCTATTCCCTGGGTAACGTTTACGAACTTTACGATGAACATTGCGCACATGAAGAACTTCTTTTCCCCGATGTTCACGTTTGGAAAATACTACGAACAGGATGGGAAAGTGCTGTTGCCGCTCGCGGTGCAGGTTCATCATTCCGTGTGCGATGGTTTCCATGTGGCAAGGATGTTTAATGAGTTGCAGGAGATGTGTGATGGTTTGCCGGAGCTGTCGGAGGGGCTAAATAGCTGATACGCCGAAGGCAATTTTAAAAGAAGGGATAATAGGAACAAATATAAACAAATAACATCATGATTTTTAAGTATTTATAAGGAAACGCAATCAAAGATACCCCCAAAAGTACCCCCAAACTCTTGTTTGCTATACTTTCAAGTCACTCTTCGATTACACATCTAATTTCATTTTTGGATAAGTAACTCCAACTTAGCTCATCTCCTAACTCTATGTTAAAAGAAAAATCTGGGATGATTTATTACAGCCAACCATAACAACAAAAATACTTGCCCCCTGCTTCAGAGGAAATTAGTTGTAATCAGTTCGTCAAAAGAACGCTTTTTGGGAGCAGCGACTCATTGAACTTATGTATGACATAACTAAAATCATTATCTTTTTAATAGGGGTGGCAGCAGGTCAATCGCGGAATGTATTAAAGGATTGAATTTTAACGAAAATGGCCCGTGTGTGGGCCATTATTTTTTGACGATTCTAAAAGAAGGAATCTCAAGGAGTGGCAGAAGCAGTGGTTTAATGCCCACACGAGTGGATAACCCATACACCTGTTCACGAACATATGGATAAATGATAAGAGGAGCGTTAAATTCAGCCCAATGAGGGATGTGTTCAACAGCGAATTCTTCAGTATCAACTGTAAAAACGCCTCCCACTTCAACCCATATAGAGACAGGTTGGTTCTCATACTCTTCGTTATCAGCCTCAGAATTATCTTCATCTACAGCAAATCTACCAGCACGAACCCTCATACTGACATGTATAGTTGATGTAGCTGTGTCAAAATCTGAATGGCCTGCTTCCATAGCGTAGCTACCGGCTTGATAGTCTGCCGAATGTGCAGTCTTAACGTCATGCACTTCAATACTCAGCTTCAAAACTTGCAACGAACGGAGCTGCACTGCATGCGCTCGAAATGACTTATTTGACATTAGGCCGCCAGTGCAAATTCAGGTTCTGATTCAATAGCTAAAACCGTTTCAGCGTTCAAGGATTTAGCAGCATTCAGCTTCACAGTAGCAAACAAAGTTACCAGATCTTCTGTCATGACTTCTGAAAAGTGCAAAGACAAAGGTTCCAGCATGTTCACATCAAAATCTTTGAACTTTTCGCTTTTTTTCAAAAAAGAGAAAACATCCCCTTCTCTACATTCCCTGGCTTCTTTAAGGAACTCTTCAGGTGTTAAAGACAAGATGTCTTGTAACGCCGCGTCCAATGCAGCCTTCATTCTACGGTTCATAGTGGAACCCCTCTAATTTTTAGTTATAGCAAGATAATCCAGATTTCTAACTATCACAGCAAACGGCGCTCCAACATACCCAGCCAGTTGGTCTGGCATTTTAGGTGGTTGCTGGACGGTGGCTAACACTACGCCAACTGGTATGCCTTCAGTTTCTTCAGTTCGATTGATGAGCATTTGGTGTACTGCACAAATGAGATCTTCTCTCTCATCAACATCCTGGGCATTTATAGTTGGCCAAAGACCATCGAGCGCTCTTCTTAAAGTTACTCTAAACTCGGGACTTTCTAGGTTTAAAACCTCTTCATCAGGTGCCTTGACGTACCCCCAAAGTACAGCGCAACCTTTGTCAGCTTCGTCTGAATACTCACCTCTTTTTTCAGCAGCAGCAAACCAACTTTCTGCAAGTTGAGTTGCATATTGGCATCCTTGTTCAGCAGCATGCCAAAGATAAGCTCCCACACCGCGCCGACCACCGTCTCCAACTCTGAAACCATGCTCCAGAATTGATGCAGCTCTTGAGCAGCAAGTTCCATGGGAGCCATGCGCTTCGAAGAAGGTAGTTTCAACTGATTCATCATTAGCGGCTTGATCGGAAACTAAACTTAACATATTCATTTAGTTACCATTTATCCGTTTCTTAGTGTTCTTAGCCAACTAACTGAACCTTCTTCAGTGGACGTTAGTAGACAAACTATAGGACAAGTTTATCCGATTATAAAAACAACACAAGCTATCTGATGAATAGGCTGATCCCGTTTTTAAGTAGCTAGGTCAGTAAACAACAATTACTTACTGAAGCAACTGTAACTTAGAGCGCGTTCTGCCAAAATTCCCCACTGACGCTGCCGGTGGGTGACAACTTTTGACAACTCAATCTGAACGCCAGCGTCCGGGCAAACCAGAGCAGCGACTTGAAAGAGGCTCGAGGATGGTTGCAAAGGGGGAGTGCTTAACACCTCCCCTCCTGTGTTCCCGCACCTGAAGTTTTCTGAAGCGGTAGCGGTTGACACTTTACCCCTAGTTTTCCCTAGTAAGGCATAACAAACCATAACAGGCTGGCACCTGCCCTGCTCCGCATCAGGATTAACAAAAGTTAACAGTCAAGGCTCAACAAATCTCAACGCCAGCCCTTTACACTTCTGCTGTAGATGCTGTTCGTAGGCGTCAGGATCCGTTAGGTTGGGTTGACACTTTTCCCTGTTTTTCACGAAAAAGTGTCAAGTTAGAGGAGTTAGGTTTGGCCGGGGGTTTACAGTTTTTCACCTGCCAGCAGACAGAGTGCCTTTAATCCTGTTTCGCTCCAGTCATCCTGGGTGTCGGGGTGCATTGTGGCAACGTAAGCCAGCTCAGAACGAAGAAACCGTAAAGCGCCTGCTGCATGGTCTTTGCCATAGAAGCTGTGGGTTTCTTCATCCTGCCGGAAGAGAATCAGCAGTTTTTCATCGGGCTCGTGCCGAACTTCAAAACCCAGCTCAGCGGCTGCGACCTCTATTCGCTGGCCAGCATTATTATCAGCCGGCAGCTCTTTCCCGCCGTCATGCCCCCATACCCACGCGGCGGCTTGCGCCCACGTCATCTCAGTCTGGTGTTCGCCAGCACCAGCAGAATTTTGTTTAGCCTGCGATGCGTCAACATCCACTTTATCGCCTGAAATTACAATTTCACCGCGGGCTATCCAGCCGTAAACAGTTTGCCGGCTGACGCCCATATGCCTGGCGTAGGCTGATTTACTTAATAGCATCGTGATGTTTCCCTCCGGGCAGAAAAAAGCCGCCCTCAGGCGGCCTGCTTCTCTTCTGAATGTGTCTGCCGCTGGCTGCCTTTGAGCATCGCGCTGACATGTTCGCTTAACTGATCAAGGCCGGTCATGCGGGGCAGAACTTCTGATGGATCGTCGTTCTTCCCGTAAACGAGATTGTTATACCAGGTTCGGACAGCTGTAATTTGTGCGACGTCCTTCCTTACCGCGTCGACCAGATCGGCAACCGCGCTAATTACCTGCCCGTTCTCTGATGCTATACGGGAAAAGCCGAGACGTTTTAGCTGTTCCGTATCGAGCCCCGAACACACCGCGTGCGCCCTCAGTAAGGCGTCCGCCAGCTCCTGATGCTTTCCACTGTGCATCGACAGCAGCATTTTTTCCTGGCTGCGGCGATCCAGTCGGGCGAATGCCTGGCGCATCTCGCTGTCACGCATGAATCCCTGAACATCATCAGATGCCAGTGGATTAACCGGAGCGAGCTTGTTCTTCAGGTAATCGAGAATATTTGCGGCCTGCTCGCTTACGGCTGCCACCCCGCGGGTAAAGTCTTTAAGCGTGTCCGGGTTCCGGGCTTCACCTGCCCTGCGGTTTTTTGCCTGTTCGTTCAGATCCGGATCGTTGCGGATAACATCCAGCAAATCCGCCTCAGCTTCGGCCTGCTGCGCCGTTGTCCTCAGGCTGGTGAGTTCGCCCGCCATGCCACGAAATAAAGCGGCCATCTGAGTATTTGGCGCAACAACCTTACCGGCATAACCCGCCAGCTCGATGCTGTGTTTCCCAATTTTGATTGAGTAGCTCACTGGCCAGCCTCCATTTTTGACAGCCCTGCATCAAATATCTTGCGTGCAACAGCATGGATTGACGGCGCGATCCCCATGCCCGACTTCTGGCGCTCCCTCTCCTGAATGGTTTTCAGAGCCTGAATCTGATCCCCGTTCAGCAGAACGGGCTTAACGTTAACCTTGCTCATGATGCCCCCACTAATAGCGACCGTTAAAGTTTCATTAATCGCAACAATCCAATAATCAATTGCGATTTATGAAACGATATTAATGAAATAGCAGGGGTTCACAACGTGAAAAAAGTGGATGCGTTTTAAAGAATTTGCCCTCAAGGTATACACGGTCTACATAAAAACGATAAAACTCATATAAAACATACAATTGAACCGTGTACACCAGTCTACACTTTGCCATTTCAGGTATGCACGGTATACACGTTTTTGCTTATTAACTAATCATTATAGAAATGTAATTGTGTAGACCGTGTATACCCTGTGTATACCCTATAACAAGGTATACACAGCATATATTATTGATTTTAATAACTTTTATTAGAGTGGTGTATACCGTGTATACTTTTCCCCATATTTAGTTAAACATTCATTCCTTTTTCTCAGCTAATGGGTGCGCCTGCGGCAGCCAGTCCTCCGCGCTTTCCGAAAGCTCAACGTTAGTCACCATGCCCCGATTCTTCCTCTCCTTACGATATTCATGATTAAACTCCCGCATGGCGCTTTCCATCCCCTCAGCGAATTTATTCAGCGTCAGCGGCTTGTCGAAACCGTTGGCCTCCAAGAATGCCAGGTAAGCGTGATAAAGATAAATGCGCGGATAGTGTGGCGGGTTACGGTTGCCCACCATCATTCCCGCACAATCAGCCAGCCGCTCAAGATGCGCGCAGAAGGCATACAGCGGATCCGTTTTCTGCTTCACCTCGAGTGCTTCTTCGCTGTTCCGTTGCTCCAGCAGCAGCACCCGCGCTTTTTCCGGGTTCGCAAAGTTCGCCAGCAGCCGGCGAACAATCACCGGAATTTCAGCGGATATCTTTTCTGCCAGGTCGGGATCCTTATCCTCTTCGCTGACGCGCCGGTTAAACTGGAAAATTACGCGGCGCCGGGAAACGCCGCCGGCACGTTCGGTGAAAATCATCGGCGTGTTGTTCGTGGCCACAACCACCGCCCGCAGAACAGCGGTGTACTGGTGCTCGTGTTTCGGGTCGATCTCCACCGCATCCCCGCCGGTTATCGCTTTTATCCCGGTACCCTCTCCTGAATATTTGGGCTGATCAGGTAGCGTTATCATGCTTTTCCCGACGAACTGCGCCCGCCCACGCGCGCTGTCGAGCGCCGCCATGTTCCCGCTGGCGGTGTTATGCGCACCGGCCAGCATCGTGGCGATGTGGGTAAAGACGCTTTTCCCGCTGCCGCCCTCCCCGGTTATCTCGAGGAACAGCTGCCAGTCATACCGGTTCGCCAGCACCATAAAGAGCGCTGCAGCGATGCGCTGCATCTTAATTGCGTCTCTATCTGATGCGTAACTTAGCCATTTATGGAAGTTCGGCGCGTGGTCGCGGAGGTTTTCGCCCGGCACCGCCGGCGTGTAGGTCACGCCGTTATGGTTGGTCAGCCAGTTATCCTGGCTGTGTTCGGAGAAAACGCCGGTTTCCATATCATAGACGCCGTTTGCAAAGGGGATCAGGCTGCGCCGCGGCTCCCCCATTACCGGGATAACGATTTTCAGGGCGTCGATAACGTTGTTGATCGCGCGCTTGCTGAAGTTAGTTTTGTTCTCGTTGTAGATAGCCACCATTTCGCGGCTCAGCTCGAGCAAAGACGTTTTCTCCCAGATGCCGGTACGGTAGACGTACACGCCTTCGCTGTTTTCATGGATCGCAATGCCGGTGTAACGCGCGGCCAGTATGAGCGCCTTTTCGTTATCAGCCAGGTCGCGAAGGTTTACATCCGTCAGCGGTTTGCCAATCACCATGCTTTTGCCAGCTTCCGCATCGGCTTTCAGGCGCGGCAGCTGTGGCGTCCAGTCCTCCAGAAGCTGATAACCCTCAGAGTAGAATTGCGCGCGCTCCACGCCGGCCACCGCCAGCTTTGTCGCGAGAATGGTTATCTGCCGTTCGGTCAGATGCCCGCCGCGGCAAACCCGGGCATAGACACGGCCATCATCAACAATGCGGATATTCTCCAGCTCCGCCAGCTGCTTTTTATCCAGCACAACCGGCGGTACCGTATCGCCAATCGGGTTCATTTCCTGCCATGCTTTGGCGAACGTCCAGGCATCGGCGCCGGCAAAGATAATTGACTCCTCCATGAGATCCGCCGGCTGCTTTTTAAGGTTTGGTGCATTCTTCATTTTCTGTTCCCTCGCTCCCTGATGATTTCCCGCATGACACGAATTCGCTCGATGCCCTGTACCCGCATAATCCGATCGATATCTTTTTCGCCGGCGACCGGTGCGGAAGAAACAAATTCAAATTCCCGCACCAGTCTTTCTGGCGTGCAAAAACACGGTGAGCTGTACCCCTCGCGGCAATATGTCACTCTGTCGAATCGGTAACTTTCGATAATTACGATGTTGCCCCGGCCGTCCTTCCATTTATCGCACGGCCTGATTTCAGGGTGAGCGCGGCCACCAGCAGCTAAGCCGGAATTTTTAATCGTCATATTTTTTACCTCACGCCGCTGGCGGGATTACCTGATAACCAATTTTCCTCAGAAAGCGCGCGGCACTCTCCACCGTAAAAATGATCTCGTCGTCCATAAGGGGGCGCATCGACTGCAGGCCATTTGACGTGTCCACCAGATAGCGGCCGCCGGCCGGGAAACTGAAAACGTTTTTGCCGTCGGCCCGGCGAACCAGATCGTAAACAGGAGTCATAATTTCCCCTCCCCGTCCCTTAATAACTGGCTGGCAAAAAAAAATCGCACGCTATTTAATTGCGCAGGGATGTGATCGGCGAAAGCACCGAGACAGCAAATTGGGATAACCGTTGTCATACAGATACCTCCATGGCCAGACGGGATTGAATGGCGGAGGCCTTGCTGCCTAACTGGAGGTAAGTTCGGGTGATTGCCGGGTTACTGTGCCCGAGCATTTCAGAGGCGACCAGCAAACCCTGTTCGCCCCCGGCGGACATGAGATTAAAGGCGGCAATCTTGCGGCTGGAATAGGCGCTCAGGCGCAGACGCGTGTTTACCACTCGGGTAAACCACACCATTACGTTATGCAGTTTCTTCCAGATCGTCTGGCGGCTCACGCTACCTTCCAGAGACTGGCAACGGTTACTTTCGATCTGGCTGCGGGAAAATACCAGGTCGTCACCGATAAGATTGCGCTCCATGCGTTCGCGCAGCCGCTTGATGATGCCCGGCGGCAGCTGTTTGGTATCGTGCTTAACTTCAGCCTTTGCCACCAGCTCAAACACGATCGCCTGTTCTTCTTCCGTCATGCCGGCGGCCAGTTCGTCGCAGCTCACGCTATCCCATTGCATGTAAGCAATGTGATCGCCAGCAAGCCGGGCGGCGTCCTTGCGCCGCTGGCGTACAATCTCGATCCCCTTCCGGGTCGCTCTGGCTTCTGCTGCTTTGGTCTGCTTCGCTACGATAATTGTTGCTATGCCGGTTTCCCAGTTGATGCAGGAGTAACGGAAGTTGCACACGTCGCTGGTACGCCAGCCGGTAACGGTCGCAATATCCCACCAGAGTAAAACCCAGTCCGGCTGGGTCTGCTGGATGCGCTCGCGCAGTTTGCGCTGCTCTTCCCGTTCGTAAACGGGGGTCATGGTGCGGGTGCCTTTCGTGGTAGTGGCTTTTACCACGTTACCGCGCAACTCGCGTGCTTTTGCTGTAAGGGTTTGGAGGTTAAACATGCTGTACCTCCTCAACGCGAAAACGACACGCCAGAATACAGACACATCCTGCGGGCGTTTTTTCGCGTGCTTCGCGCTCGGTGGAAGCAGTAACATTGACGATCTGATTTGTGAATTCGCCCAAGGTGAGAAAACGCCATGTAAATTCAGGGCGTGTTTGGGTAGACTTAGTGCAAGCCATAATGTTACCTCAACTAACGTTTTGGTTAGACGCCCCGGTACTGCTCCAACAGTCTGGGGCGTTGTCTTTTCAATGTACGCCGTGCTAACGTACGTACATAACAAAAACCATACTATGAGGTTATGTACGTACGTGTCAACTGCAAAACGAGATAAAACACCTAAGGGTGAGGGCTGGTCGCCTACTTTCCAGATTCGAATTAATCCAGAACTGCGCCAGCAATTGAATGAAGCAGCTGAGCGCGCAGGTATGAGCCTTGGTAATTGGATGAAGGAACTTGCCCGCGCTGAGCTCCGTAAACAAGGCATAGAGCCTAAAGGCTGATCCATCAGCCTTTGAGCCGGGTAATAATCCCGGCTTCTTCCTGCCTTTTTAATCATCGCTATTTTCCTTCAGTAACTCGGGTTGATACTTACGCCACAGCTGAATCTCCTCTTGTTCAAGAGCTTCTTTTGCCCCCTTACACTGCTGCAACTTATACCCGCGTTTGCTGGCCTCCTGCTGATAAGCCGCCATGCGCCGGCTAAAATCGTTCAGGAACGCGAACGGCACACCATAAGAGCCAGTCTTGCGGATAGAAGGGATAACCTCGCGAAATACCCAATTACTGAAACGATGGGCGAATGTGCCCGGCGTAATAGCTTTACGGCTGCGGGCGATCAGCTTGTAGAAACCAGATTCAGAGACAGCGCTATGATTTGGGTTCCCGCGAATACCGTAAGTTAAAGTTACGGTATTTCTCTCGTCATCATCCAGAGCCTGCAACGCCATGCGTGAATTGGATAGTTCCAGCGCCGCGCAAACATCTTTTGCAACGAACCACGGTTCACCGTTGATCTTAACAATACGGACTTTCGCGGCCTCAAATTTAATGACCGAAATATCATCGCTGCTGTTTTCAGGTTGAGCGAAACCCTGCCCGGCTAGGGCATTTTTGTTAGTCATAATAAATTTCCCGGTCTAAGTTACAGTTGAGGTTTTGTGGAAATTAATGCATCTCGTTCTTCGATACGCTGGCTTATCCAATCATCAACTTCACTTTCAACAAATGCGATGGCTCGAGAACCAATCTTGACCGATTTAGGAAAGCGATTGTCTTTAAGAAGACGATAGATCCAAGCCTTGCTATATCCAGTGCGTTTTTGTACTTCAGCCAATCTGATTAAAGAGTGGGACATATTTACCTCATAACGTCTATTGTGGTGTACGAGATAAATTCAACCAGATATCAGATTAGCTGTGTGGAAGTCGGTATGATTTTAATTGGAAGTGACAACTGCGAGAGTGGATCCGTTTTACAGGTTTTTTTAGAACCTGTAAAACAAGGTTTGGAAGTGCGGCGTCAGTTTTGGAAGTCTTTACTTCGAAATTTTGGAAGCGTGAAGCTCAAGAGCTTCATCTATCAACATAATCAGTGCCTTACTGGTTACATCGATACCGTCTCCATGATCATTAATCAGTTTAGTCGCAGTCCTTGCCACCTCAGATTTGTTTAATTTGCCACCACGTAGATATTTCCCCTGACTTTTCTCGAGAGCAATTGCCATTCCGGCTATCAATTTGAGTGCTGTGTCTTTGCCAGCGAAGTTGCCCCACTGGGTGGGTTCGTGTAAATCTTCATTGCACTGCTCGGAATCTAAATCAGCGGAGTGGCTATCAATCATCCTTAAACCACTCTCAATTTCATTAGCAACCCAAGGCCAGATATCCTTTGCGAGGAAGGTTGCATTAACAATCGGAGTATCCAGAGTTATAGATTCAACATCTACTTTTAATCTGACGGCCTCAGGTAGACCATATTTATAATCAGCTAACTTGAAAGCTTGAAGTGGCTTTAATTCCTTTAGCTGAATGGCTTGTATGATAGTTTCCTTGTAAATAGATGCCTGTTCATGTCCTATATAATTCCCTTCTACTGCTTTTTGTACGCTATCAACCTTTTCAGATATTCCAGCCATAACTAAGGCTGCCTGATCTAAAGATACAATTCGCAAGCGTCCAATATGCACCGGTAAATCGAACATTACGTCACCTCACGCCCTCTATTAATTGAGCGGCTATGCCAGCCCGCAGAGGTGTACGGGTTTTCGGGGATCAGCCTAGACATAGCCTATTCTTTGTTCGTCTACCGAAGTCTACTACTGTCAATTAGCACTGTCTATACATACAGTTAAGCGCTTTTTCCAAACGTTCCATGCACTACATTTTCGCCGTTTTCCAACGCTTCCATATAGTCGGCATACCACTGAAGCATTTCACGCCGGCCGTCTATGTACTGAGCGTGGTTGTACGTCCCTCGAATAGAGTTTTTATCGACGTGTGCCAGCTGCGTTTCTATCCACGCGGTGTTGTAGCCCTGTTCGTGCAGGATGGTACTCATAGTGTGCCGGAAACCGTGCCCGGTGACTTTTCCGTCATAGCCAATCCGCTTAAAGACTTGGTTTATGCTGGCTTCACTCATTGTTTTTCGCGGATCGTTACGGCCAGGGAACATAAGCGGGTAATTGCCTGTTAGCTCTTGGAGCTGGCCAATAAGCGTAAGAGCTTGACTGGACAACGGCACCACATGAGGGCGACGCATTTTCATGCGTGAGGCTGGTATTTCCCAGACCGCCTTACTGATATTGATTTCATCCCAAAATGCCCCGCGGAGTTCGCCGGTACGCAAGCCGGTGATAATCAGCAGACGAGCGGCCAAAACTACTAAAGCGCTTCCTGTATATACTGACAACGCCTTGAAGAAATCAGGCAATTCTTTCGGTGTGAGGAAAGGATAATGATTGGACTCATGCCCTTGCATGGCGCTGGTGAGATCCGGAGCGGGGTTATACTCAGCACGGCCGGTGACTATTGCGTAACGGAAAACTTCCCCGCAGCGCTGCCTAACTTTTTTGGCCTTTTCTGTAGCGCCGCGCCCCTCAATGCGCCGCAGCACATTCAACAGTTCAAGCGGTTTGATATCAGCTATTGGTTTTTTGCCAATGTAAGGGAACACATCTTTGTTGAAAGCCTCCAGGATGTCTGAAGCATACCCAGCAGACCATTTTTTTAGTTTGCTGCTGTGCCACTCAAGGGCAATATCTTTGAAGGTGTTGTTTAACTGCGTTTCGCGGGCGATCTTCTCTTCCCGTTTCGCTTCCATAGGATCGATACCCCCAGCGATACCCCTTTTGGCTTCTACACGTTTTGCCCGAGCATCGGCCAATGTGACTTCAGGATACACACCCAGCGCTAACAGCTTCTCTTTGCCGGCTACACGATACTTGAGCCGCCAGTATTTGCCGCCATTAGGTTTAATCAGGAGATACAAACCACCACCATCAGCCAGCTTGTAAGGCTTATCTTTAGGTTTGGCGGTGTCCACCTGCCGGGCGTTTAGTTTCACTTGGGGGTACCTCCTCTAGACCGAACAGCAAATACCCCCATAAGTACCCCCAAACGACCGTAGATTTCAGGGAACTTTAGTAGACGTAGAAATACTAAAAGGGGCTGCAAGTCGCAGAGTATAAGGGGTTTCAGTGAACTTTAGTAGACTTGGGGAGACGTTAGAATGGTGCCGATAATAGGAGTCGAACCTACGACCTTCGCATTACGAATGCGCTGCTCTACCAACTGAGCTATATCGGCCCTGAGAGGCCGGTTACGAGCGTAACCACGGGGCAAAAGGTTAGATCTATCCGGGTGATGCGTCAATGCCCTTTTGAATCAAACGGCTATTTTTGCATCACCCGTGATTATTTACGCACGAATCGTATCGTCACCGAAGCCGATCCACTTGTACGTGGTCAGCGCTTCCAGCCCCATCGGGCCGCGCGCGTGCAGCTTCTGCGTGCTGACCGCCACCTCAGCCCCGAGGCCGAACTGGCCGCCGTCGGTGAAGCGGGTGGAGGCATTCACATATACTGCTGAAGAATCCACTTCGTTCACGAAGCGATCGGCATTGCGCAGGGTACGCGTCAGGATCGCGTCAGAATGCTGCGTGCCGTGTTCACGAATGTGCGCAATGGCGTCGTCGAGATCGGCAACGATTTTCACGTTTAGATCCAGTGACAGGAACTCGTCGTCGTACTGCTCCGCTTTTACGGGAACAACGTTAGCCGGGCCATCCTGAAGCAGTGCGAGCGCGCTGGCGTCAGCATGCAGCGTCACGCCGCTCTCTGCCATCTGTTTGCTCAGGGCCGGCAGGAAGCTGTTCGCTATATCCTGATGCACCAGCAGCGTTTCTACGGTGTTACAGGTGCTTGGACGCTGGGTTTTCGCGTTAACGATAATCTTCAGCGCCGGTTCAATCTCCGCGCTGTCATCCACCACGATATGGCACACGCCGATACCGCCGGTGATCACCGGAATCGTTGACTGCTCGCGGCACAGCTTGTGCAGGCCCGCGCCACCGCGTGGGATCAGCATGTCGATGTATTTGTCCATGCGCAGCATTTCGTTGACCAGCGCGCGGTCTGGGCTCTCGATCGCCTGTACGGCCCCCGCCGGTAAGCCACACTCTTCCAGCGCCTGCTGAATGACTTTCACCGTCGCGGCGTTGGTACGCCAGGTCTCTTTCCCACCGCGCAGAATAGCGGCGTTACCGGTTTTCAGGCACAGGGAGGCGACATCCACCGTCACGTTTGGACGGGCTTCATAAATAACGCCGATGACGCCGAGCGGCACGCGGCGGCGCTCCAGGCGTAAACCACTGTCGAGCAGCCCGCCGTCGATCACCTGCCCTACCGGGTCGGCCAGATTGCAGACCTGACGCACATCGTCGGCGATGCCTTTCAGGCGTGCCGGGTTCAGCGCCAGACGGTCGAGCATCGCTTCGCTCAAGCCGTTGCGATGCGCTTCCAGCAGATCCTGCTCGTTGGCGAGCAAAATTTCCTGAGACTGGGATTCCAGATAATCAGCGATTTTTTCCAGCACGCGGTTTTTCTCGCGGCTGGAAAGGAGCGCCAGTTTGTAAGAGGCAGCCTTCGCGGCAGCGCCCATTTGTTCCAGCATGTTCTGGCTCCTTAACGAATAATCATGTCATCGCGATGCACGGCAACCGGGCCATATTCATAGCCCAGAATGGCGTCGATCTGCTGCGAGTGGTGACCCGCGATGCGGCGCAGCGCGTCGCTGTTGTAACGGCTTACGCCGTGGGCGATGTCGCGGCCTTCGAGGTTACGGATACGGATCACTTCACCACGGGAGAAGTTACCTGTCACGCTTTTAATTCCTTTAGGAAGTAATGAACTTCCTCGTTCCAGAATCGCGGCGGTTGCCCCTTCATCGACGACGAGTTCGCCAGCAGGAGGCGCGCCAAATATCCAGCGCTTGCGGTTTTCCAGCGGGGATTCCTGGGCGTGGAAGCGGGTGCCGACGGAGATGCCTTCCATTACGTCGCCAATCACGCCGGGGCGGCTGCCCGCCGCAATGATGGTGTCGATACCGGCGCGGCATGCGACGTCAGCTGCCTGCAGCTTGGTCCCCATTCCGCCCGTTCCGAGGCCTGAAACGCTGTCGCCGGCGATAGCGCGCAGCGCATCGTCGATGCCGTGAACGTCGGTAATCAGCTCGGCTTGCGGATTCGAGCGCGGGTCGGCGGTGAACAGCCCCTGCTGATCGGTCAGAAGCAGTAATTTATCGGCACCGGCCAGAATCGCAGCCAGCGCCGAGAGGTTATCGTTATCACCCACTTTGATTTCAGCGGTGGCAACGGCATCGTTCTCGTTAATGACCGGAACAATGTTGTTGTCCAGCAGCGCGCGCAGAGTATCGCGGGCGTTCAGGAAGCGCTCTCTGTCTTCCATATCCGCACGCGTCAGCAGCATCTGCCCGACGTGAATGCCATAGATGGAGAACAACTGTTCCCAGAGTTGAATGAGTCGGCTTTGCCCCACGGCGGCCAGCAGCTGTTTGGAAGCGATCGTCGCGGGGAGTTCGGGGTAACCCAGGTGTTCACGCCCGGCGGCAATCGCCCCGGAGGTCACAATCACAATACGATGCCCTGCGGCATGTAGCTGAGCGCACTGACGTACAAGCTCAACAATGTGGGCGCGATTTAGGCGGCGCGATCCGCCTGTTAAAACACTGGTACCGAGTTTTACCACCAGCGTCTGGCTGTCACTCATGATTCTCTGCCGTTCAACGATAAGGGAAAGTAATGTCGAACGAACGTTTTAACAGGAGTCAGCCCCGTTGCCAACTGCCTTAGCACATCGCGAAACACTTTGTTGCGCGGGATCAGGAAGCCTAGCGGGAAATTTTGACACTTTTATTACCGAAATAATAAATCACAGTTTTTTAAAATTATTCTTAGTTTGTCATAAAAGTTTCATTCCAGAACGATAAAACCCTTCCTGTTTTTTCACGGGACTTAAGCATGAGCTTATCGTCCAGCGAATTTTTTAGCGCGTTTATAAGACAGGATCGAAAATGAAAAAGAGCACTCTGGCATTAATGGTTATGGGCGTAGTGGCTTCTGCATCCGTTCACGCAGCTGAAGTTTATAATAAAGATGGTAATAAACTGGACGTGTACGGCAAAGTGAAAGCCATGCACTACATCAGTGATGATGCCACCAAAGATGGCGATCAGACTTACGTTCGTTTCGGTTTTAAAGGCGAAACGCAGATTAACGATCAGCTGACGGGCTATGGCCGTTGGGAATCTGAATTTGCAGGTAACAAAGCCGAGAGCGACTCTACTCAGAAAACGCGTCTGGCGTTTGCGGGCCTGAAGCTGAAAAACTTTGGTTCACTGGATTACGGTCGTAACCTGGGTGCCCTGTATGACGTCGAAGCATGGACCGATATGTTCCCTGAGTTCGGCGGCGACTCTTCCGCGCAGACCGATAACTTCATGACCAAGCGCGCTACCGGCCTGGCCACCTACCGCAACACCGATTTCTTCGGCGTGGTTGACGGTCTGGACATGACGCTGCAGTACCAGGGCAAAAACGAAAACCGTGACGCCAAAAAACAGAACGGTGACGGTTTTGGTACCTCTCTGACCTATGACTTCGGCGGCAGCGACTTCGCCGTCAGCGGCGCCTACACCAACTCTGACCGCACCAATGCTCAAAACCTGCTGGCGCGTGGCCAGGGTCAGAAAGCAGAAGCCTGGGCAACCGGTCTGAAATATGATGCGAACGATATTTATCTGGCTGCAATGTATTCTGAAACCCGCAATATGACGCCAATTTCCGGCGGCTTTGCAAATAAAGCGCAGAACTTTGAAGTTGTCGCACAATATCAGTTCGACTTTGGTCTGCGCCCGTCCCTGGGCTATGTCCAGTCTAAAGGCAAAGATATCGAAGGTATTGGTGACGAAGATCTGGTGAAATATATTGACGTTGGCGCGACCTATTACTTCAACAAAAATATGTCCACCTTTGTTGATTATAAAATCAACCAGATTGACGACAAAAATAAACTGGGCGTGAGCAGCGATGACATCGTTGCTGTAGGTATGACCTACCAGTTCTGATGACGTGAAATAAAAAAACCGGCTTGATGCCGGTTTTTTTATTGTCGGGATTAATGCGGTCTGGTGCCCTCACCCCGCCCCTCTCCCACAGGGAGAGGGGGAATTTGTAGGCCGGGTAAGGCGAAGCCGCCACCCGGCGCTGTGACACCATCAGGCAGTCAGCTTCACCGCTTCGCTGGAAAAGTCATCCGCCGGTTCGAACTTGAGATCCAGGGTAGCCAGCAGTGCACGTGCCTTATCGTGAAACTCTTTTAGCGTATATTCCAGGCGGTCAATCACTTCCTGATCTTTAATTGTGGTCGCCTGCCAGTTGCCGTCTTTATTAAACAGGCCAAACTGGTAGCTATACGTAAAGCGTTTTTCCTCTGCTTCCATTTCCATCCACCAGCCCCAGAATTCACGTTTTTCGGGTGCAGGCTTCACGTTGACGCATACAGCCAGGCAGTCGAAAAAAAAGCGATTCTCTTCACACTGCTCTTCTCGAATATACGGGCCGAGAGCCATAAACTTCTTAATCAGTCTACTTTTCGGGTGTCCACTCGGTAACGTCATTGCGATCTCCTTTTGTGAAGCCACTGTTTTACCAAACCAGCGAAATTTAGCAATCTATTAACACAATCTCTGAGCGATCCAGCGCGTAATCTCTTTCAGTGATTTGTCGAAATTCTGATAGACCGGGCTGAACGGCACCTCAAGCAATTTGCCATCCGCAGATGACGAAGTGATTAATCGCGACTCTTCTTCCGGGCTGAACGGATCGTTTTTCCAGAACCCTGACAGCATCGGCGTTGGGCAGCGACGTCCCAGCAACCCCTGCGTTTTTAACGAGTAGCGATTGAGCTCAACGCGCAGCGCTTCGTCTGATGCATCATGCATGCCAAGACGGCTGGCCAGCACATCAAGGTACATTTCAGGTACGCTCCCCTGGCGTGCAGGATCGCTGAGCAGAGCGTGTACGACCGGGCCGAGGCAGGCGACGGCTTTCAGACGAGAAGATTCAAGATAAGCCAGACGCACCGCGACGTTCGCGCCGAAACGGAAGCCGAATGCCGCCACGCGGGTGTGGTCAACCCACGGAATATTTTCCAGCGCTTTTAGCGCATGCTGGTGCAGCAGGCTGGAATCCTGAGTCAGTTTCCATTTGGATGAGAAACCAATTGAAGGCATATCAAGCGTCAGCATCGCGATCCCTTTTGGTGCGAAGTAACGCTCATACAGGCTGTAATAATCAATTTGCAGCGAATCCAGCCCGCCGCACATGAGGACGGTCGGGAACGGGCCGTCGCCTTCCGGCATATGCAGGAACCCGGTGACGGGTGCGCCACCTGGAATGCTGAACTCAAGCTCGCGCATTTGGCCCGGCAAACGCTGCGCCGCCTCTTCATAAGCACGGTTCGCCAGCGCCTGGGCCTGCTCCGCCAGTTCATCCCCTTTTAAATGGGGGTAAGCGGCAATGCCGTAAAGATTAGCAGCGTGCAGCCAGTGCTTGCCGCTGCGCGTGGCATCCTCTTCCTGGCTGGCTTTTTGCTGCCAGAGCATCGCCTGCTTAGACCACTCGTAGATCCAGTTTCCGCCACGGTAGCCCACCACCGTATCGTAAAGCTCGCTGTCGGTGCGTTCAGATTCACTCATCACGATACGTGCCTGCACATCAAGGATTTCACGGGGATCAATACCGCGCCAGATCCACATCAGACGGTTAATCATGCGATACCAGTGAGGCACGTTTTTACCGTCTAACGCGGACTGGACGGCAGGCTGGGTACCCGGATTAAAGCGACGCACCAGCGTCGACGTTTCAGGGTGTTTGAAACGGGGTTTGAAGAGAGTCTCGGTGAGATTCGCCTGCGTCATTGCGTTGCCTCCATGAATACGTCGTATAGAGACTATTGTAACGCGTGGCAGGCCAAAAAGAACAACGCCCGACATAGTCGGGCGTGTAAAGTTACGTACTGGTATTAACGGCCTGAAATAGGCGGTACGAAGACCACGCCCATATCCCATGGCTGTTCAATCCAGGTGTCCTGCGGGATATCAATCACGTAATCGTCAACCAGCGGGCGGCCAGCAGGCTTCGCGAAGATAGTGACGAAATGTGCTTTCGGATACATTTCGCGGATAGCGACCGCAGTACCGCCGGTATCCACCAGGTCATCAATAACGATGAAACCTTCGCCGTCGCCTTCCGCACGTTTCAGCACGGTCAGCTCGCGCTGGTTGTCATGGTCATAGCTGGAGATGCAAACGGTATCGACATGACGAATACCCAGCTCACGTGCCAGCAGCGCCCCCGGTACCAGACCGCCACGGCTGACGGCAATAATGCCTTTCCACTGTTCGGAAGGCATCAGACGCGCAGCCAGTTTGCGTGCGTGAATCTGCAACATGTCCCAGGTGACGACGTATTTTTCGCTCATGTGAAGTGTCCCAGCCTGTTTTTATACGGCTTAAAAAGTGTTCGAGGGGGAAATAGGTTGCGCGAGATTATAGAGATCTGACGCACTAAAAACCAGTGTTTAGCGCCCTCTGCCTGAGTTTTTACATGCTTTATGCTACCAGCCAGCAGAGAAAGTGGTATTCTCAGTTTCATCTCGCAAGCCTGACTTGTGGTAACTATTAACCTGCTAACCCTGTGACCTGCAACCCTGTTTGCAGCGCCTCGACAAGGAGACTTATCGTGTCTGAACTGTCTCAATTATCTCCGCAGCCGCTGTGGGATATTTTTGCGAAAATCTGCTCCATTCCACACCCTTCCTACCACGAAGAACAGCTTGCCGAACATATTATGGGCTGGGCGAAGGAAAAAGGTCTGCATGCTGAACGTGACCAGGTTGGCAACATTCTGATCCGCAAACCGGCTACCGCAGGCATGGAAAACCGCAAACCGGTTGTGCTGCAGGCGCACCTGGACATGGTGCCACAGAAGAACAACGACACCGTTCACGACTTCACCAAAGACCCGATTCAACCGTACATCGACGGCGACTGGGTGAAAGCACGCGGCACCACGCTGGGCGCGGATAACGGCATCGGTATGGCATCTGCGCTGGCCGTGCTGGCCGACGACAGCGTTGAGCACGGTCCGCTGGAAGTGCTGCTGACCATGACCGAAGAAGCGGGCATGGACGGCGCGTTCGGTCTGCAGGCGAACTGGCTGCAGGCGGACATCCTGATCAACACCGACTCTGAAGAAGAAGGCGAGATCTACATGGGCTGCGCGGGCGGGATTGATTTCATCTCTACCCTGCCGCTGAAGCGCGAAGCGATTCCTGCTGGCTTCCAGACCTTCAAGCTGACGCTGAAAGGGCTGAAAGGCGGCCACTCCGGCGGTGATATTCACCTGGGTCTGGGTAACGCCAACAAGCTGCTGGCGCGCTTCCTGGCAGGCCATGCGGCCGAGCTGGATCTGCGTCTGGTAGACTTCAACGGAGGTACACTGCGTAACGCGATTCCGCGCGAAGCCTTCGCCACCGTAGCGGTTCCAGCGGCAAAAGCGGACGAGCTGAAAAAACTCTCCACCGTGTACCTGGATATCCTGAAGAACGAACTGTCGGCGAAAGAGAAAAACCTGACCGTGGTGCTGGAATCTGTTTCTACAGATAAAGCCGCTCTGACCGCGCAGTCTCGTGACACCTTCGTTCAGCTGCTGAACGCGACGCCAAACGGCGTGATCCGCAACTCTGACGTGGCGAAAGGCGTGGTGGAAACCTCACTGAACGTGGGAGTGGTGACCATGAGCGACGACAGCGCGGAAATCATCTGCCTGATCCGCTCCCTTATCGACAGCGGTAAAGAGTACGTGGTGAGCATGCTTGAATCACTGGGCACGCTGGCGGGCGCAAAAACGTCTGCAAAAGGCAGCTACCCGGGCTGGCAGCCGGATGCAAGTTCTCCGGTGATGGCGCTGGTGCGTGAAACCTATCAGCGTCTGTTCAACAGCACGCCGAACATTCAGGTGATCCACGCCGGTCTGGAATGTGGTCTGTTCAAGAAACCGTATCCGGATATGGATATGGTGTCCATCGGGCCAACCATTACCGGTCCGCACTCGCCGGATGAGCAGGTTCATATCGAAAGCGTCGGTCACTACTGGACGCTGCTGACTGAGCTGCTGAAAGCGATCCCAGTTAAGTAATACCCTCGCCCCAGCCCTCTCCCACAGGAAGAGGGTGAAAAACGTAGGCCCGGTAAGCGTAGCGCCACCGGGCTTTTTTACAATCCCAGAACCAGCTGGCGCTCTAGCTGCGGATCCAGCAGCGTAACGTGTAATCCCACCAGCCTCACCCCTCGCCCGCCCCGGCGCTCTTCCCATGCCTTTTTCGCCGTCGCGATAAGATCGTCTTTATTCAGACGCGGCCAGACGTGTTCCTGCGTTGTCTGCTGGAAGTCGTTGAATTTAAGCTTGATGCCCTGACGGGCGATGAGCAGATCCGGCTTCACCTTGCTTAAGCGTCGTTCCAGCTCCGGGTAAAGCTGTTCCGTGATAATGGTTTCGCATTCGGACCAGTCATGAATATCTTCAATGAGGGTGCGCTCAACGCCGACGGATTTCCGTAGCCGTTCGCTGTTCACATCGCGATCGTCAATTCCCTGGCTGCGCTCCCACAGCACGCGGCCAAACTTTCCAAAGCGCTTGAGCAGCATAGCGAGATCGCTTCGCTGCACGTCTTCGCAGGTCCGTAGCCCCATGCTTTCCAGCTTTGCGGCGGAGACTTTTCCCACGCCGGGGATTTTGCCGAGCGGCAGCGTTTTCAAAAACGCCGGCACCTCGTCAGGCGTGATGACGTATTGACCGTTGGGCTTATTTAAATCGGAGGCGATTTTGGCGAGGAATTTAACGGGCGCGACGCCCGCCGATGCCGTCAGATTCAGCTCGTGGAAAATCCTCTGGCGGATCTCCTGCGCCATCAGCGTGGCGGAGCCGTGGCAGTGCACGCTGTCGGTCACATCCAGATAGGCTTCGTCCAGCGACAGCGGCTCTATCAGAGAGGTATAGCGGGAGAAGATTTCCCGAATATGGAGGGAAGCCTCTTTATAGGCTTCAAACCGGCCGGGCAGAAGCGTGAGATGAGGGCAAAGCTTTAAGGCCATCGCCGTCGGCATCGCGCTGCGCACGCCAAATTTGCGCGCAGGATAGTTGGCGGTGCTGATGACACCACGCTGAACGCGGCTGCCGCCAATGGCGATGGGAATATCCCGCAGCGCCGGGTTGTCACGCATCTCCACTGCGGCAAAAAAGCAGTCCATATCGACATGGATTATTTTGCGCATAGTAAGCCCTCACTCATCACTGGATAAGTATACAGTAAACAAATGAGGATTGAGAAGCAGATGTGAGAACGCCGGGTGGCGGCTTTGCCTTACCCGGCCTGCAAAAAATTAAATAATGCGCTGCTGCTCGCGGGCCATCCTTTTCTTCCGCGCATCGCACGGTTCCGGACAGTCGCAAACCTTTTCCATCCCAATAGAGGAAATACCGCCGCAGCTGCCCTGAATGCTTTTCCGCTTAACGATCCAGCCTAACGACATGCCGAAGATGACAAGCACAAACACCACAAAAGTTGCCAGAAACGTCAGCATCATCAGCCTCCAAAGTCATCGAGCATGATGTTCTCATCTTCGACACCGAGATCTTTCAGCATCTTAATCACGGCGGCGTTCATCATCGGCGGACCACACATATAGAACTCGCAGTCCTCAGGCGCCGGGTGCTGTTTGAGGTAGTTTTCATACAGCACGTTGTGGATGAACCCCGTATAGCCCGTCCAGTTATCTTCCGGCTGCGGATCGGAAAGCGCCACATGGAAGGTAAAGTTCGGGTTTTCACGCGCCAGCTGTTCAAACTCATCTTCATAGAACATCTCGCGCAGCGAGCGCGCCCCGTACCAGAAGCTGATCTTACGCTGGCTACCCAGCCGCTTGAGCTGGTCAAAGATGTGCGAGCGCATCGGGGCCATACCGGCACCGCCGCCGATAAAGACCATTTCCGCATCGGTATCTTTCGCGAAGAACTCCCCGAACGGGCCGGAGATCGTCACCTTATCGCCAGGCTTCAGCGACCAGATGTATGACGACATGACGCCCGGCGGTGCATCCGGCACATTCGGTGGCGGCGTGGCGATACGCACGTTGAGCATGATGATGCCCTTCTCTTCCGGATAGTTGGCCATCGAGTAGGCGCGCAGCGTCGGCTCTTTCACCTCAGATACAAAGCGGAAGAGATTGAATTTGTCCCAGTCGGCGCGGTACTCATGCGGCACGTCAAAGTCCGCATAGGCCACAGCGTGCTCCGGGCACTCGATCTGAATGTAGCCTCCGGCGCGGAACGGGACATGCTCGCCTTCCGGCACCCGCAGCTTCAGCTCTTTTATAAAGGTGGCTTTGTTATCATTAGAGATAACCTCGCACTCCCATTTTTTGACGCCGAAGATCTCTTCCGGCAGCTCAATCTTCATGTTCTGGCGCACCGCGACCTGGCAGGCCAGACGACAGCCCTCTTTTGCCTCACGCTTTGTGATATGCGCCAGTTCGGTTGGCAGAATATCGCCACCGCCCTCTTTTACCGTCACGCGGCACTGTCCGCAGGAACCGCCGCCGCCGCAGGCTGAGGAGACAAAAATGCCGTTACCGGAGAGCGTGTTGAGCAGCTTGTCTCCCGCCGGCGTGCGGATCTGATTCTGCGGCTCGTCGTTAATATCAATGACCACGTCGCCGGAATTTACCAGCTTCGCGCGCGCCGCCAGAATAAGCCCTGACAGCACAAGTACAATCAGCGTGAACATCACCACGCCAAGGATAATTTCCATCTGTTTGCCCTTATAGCTGCACACCGGAGAAGGACATAAAGCCCAGCGCCATCAGCCCGGTGGTGATAAAGGTGATCCCCAGGCCACGCAGACCCGCAGGCACGTTGGCATATTTCATTTTCTCGCGGATCCCCGCCATGGTGACAATCGCCAGCATCCAGCCGATGCCGGAACCAAAACCGTACACCACGGATTCGCTGAAGTTGTAATCACGCTGCACCATAAACGAGACGCCACCGAAGATGGCGCAGTTCACCGCGATCAGCGGCAGGAAGATCCCCAGCGCGTTGTAGAGCGACGGGAAATACTTATCGAGGATCATCTCGAGGATTTGCACCAGCGCCGCGATCACCCCGATAAAGGTGATGAAGTTCAGGAAGCTGAGATCAACCCCTTCCACCAGCGCGCCGTCCCGCAGCACAAAGTTGTACACCAGATTGTTGATCGGTACAGATAAGCCGAGCACCACGGTGACCGCGATACCGAGACCAAATGCCGTCGACACTTTTTTGGAAACCGCAAGGAACGTACACATGCCGAGGAAAAACGCGAGCGCCATGTTTTCAACAAACACCGCCCGCACAAACAAACTCAGGTAATGAGCCATCGTCGGTTACTCCTTTTCCTGCTGTTCTGGCTTCAGCGTACGAATCAGCCAGATCAACAAACCGATAATGAAAAATGCGCTAGGGGCCAGCAGGAACAGGCCGTTTGGCAGATACCAGCCGCCGTTCTGCACCGTGTCCAGCACCGTGATGCCAAACAGCTTGCCGCTGCCAATCAGCTCGCGCAGGAACCCCACGGTCAGCAGGATCACGCCGTAGCCCAGGCCGTTGCCGATGCCGTCCATAAAGCTCGCCAGCGGCGGCATTTTCATGGCGTAGGCTTCCGCACGCCCCATGACGATACAGTTGGTTATAATCAGCCCGACAAACACCGAGAGCTGTTTGGAGGTTTCATAGGCAAAGGCGCGCAGCAGCTGATCGACCACGATCACCAGCGAGGCGATGATCGCCATCTGCACGATGATCCTCACGCTGTTGGGGATGTGGTGGCGGATCATCGAGATAAACATGCTGGAGAACGCCGTGACCAGCGTGACCGCCAGCGTCATCACGACTGCCGTTTCCAGCTTGGTCGTCACCGCCAGAGCAGAACAGACACCCAGCACCTGGAGCGTGATCGGGTTATTGGCTAACAGTGGGCCAACGAGCACCTTTTTAACTTCTTTCAGTTCACCGGTATCAGCCATTGTTCAGCGCTCCTTCACGTACGTTTTTCAGGAAAGGACCAAAGCCCAGCTCGCCCATCCAGAAATCAAAACTGTGCTGCACGCCTTTTGAGGTGAGCGTGGCGCCGGAAAGCCCGTCAACGGCGTAGTCGTCACCGGGACGTGCCGCCCCTTTCATCACCTTCAGCGCAGGCAGGCCGTTATCGTCGAGCACTTTCTTGCCGACAAACTGTGCCCGCCAGTTAGGGTTTTCAACTTCGCCACCCAGCCCCGGCGTTTCGCCCTGGTCGTAATACGTAATGCCTTTGACCGTGCGCCCATCGGTATCAAGGGCCACAAAGGCATACATCATTGACCACAGACCGTTACCGTAAATAGGCAGTACCACTTCCTGAATACGTTTTTGGGGGTCGCGAACCAGATAGATTTCGGCCAGGTTGCTGCGACGCTTAATCCCGGCGGGATCTTGCGATGCCTCCAGCGTCAGGCTCATCTGCGGATCTTTCAGCGCCAGCGCCTGGTTGAATTTTGCCGGGTCTTTATCCAGCAGTTCACCCGTTTTTAAATCCACCAGACGCGCCGAAATACGTTCAGCAAAGACGGCCGAAACCTCGTCCGCGCTCATTCCTTCCTGCATCAGCCCGGCGACGGCCAGGATGTTGCGCTGTTTATCCAGCGCACGTTGCTCCTGCTGCAGGGGTTTTAACCCCACGGCAGAGCCGGCCACGACAATAGAACAGACCAGACAGAGCACCAGCACCACCAGCAGCGTTTTGCTGATGCTGTCGTTATTTTTAACCTCAGCCACGCGCCTTCCTCCGCTTGATATTGGCCCGCACCACCAGGTAATCGAAGAGCGGCGCAAACAGGTTGGCAAACAGAATGGCCAACATCATCCCTTCCGGGTACGCCGGGTTGACCACGCGGATCAGGACACACATCGCGCCAATGAGCACGCCATAGCTCCATTTACCTTTGTCTGTAAACGAGGCAGATACGGGGTCCGTCGCCATGAACATCATGCCGAACGCGAAGCCACCCAGCACCAGATGCCAGTACCAGGGCATGGAGAACATCGGATTGGTGGTCGAACCGATAACGTTGAACAGGGTGGCGGTCAGCACCATGCCGATCATCACGCCCGCAACGATCCGCCAGGAGGCCACGCGACCAAAAAGAATGATCGCGCCGCCAAGCAAAATCATCAGCGTGGAGACTTCACCGATGGAACCGGGAATGTTGCCAATAAAGGCATCAAACCAGGTGACTGGCTGACCCGTCGCGTTGTTAACCAGCGTTTCGCCGCCGTGTGCCGCCCACTGTGAAAGCGGCGTCGCGCCGGAAAAACCGTCTGCCGCAGTCCACACGAGGTCGCCCGAGATTTGCGCCGGATAAGCAAAGAACAGAAACGCGCGTCCCGCCAGCGCCGGGTTGAGGAAGTTCCGCCCGGTGCCGCCGAAGATCTCTTTGGCAATCACCACGCCGAAGCTGATGCCAAGCGCCGCCTGCCAGAGCGGTAGCGTCGGGGGAACAATCAGGGCAAACAGAATAGAGGTCACGAAGAAGCCTTCGTTGATCTCATGTTTACGGATGATGGCAAACAGCACTTCCCAGAAGCCGCCCACGACAAATACCGTGATGTAAATCGGCAGGAAGAACACGGCACCCAGCGTCATCATGCTCAGCCAGCCCGCGTCTGCAGCGAAGCTTACCCCTAACGACTGGGCCAGACGGTAGTGCCAGTCGGACTGGATCACCTGCGCCAGCTGCTGTGCATCGTACATGTGGTGCAGCGCCGGAATGGTCTGCAGGCCGACGTTGTACATTCCCCAGAACATCGCCGGGAAGACCGCAAACCACACCAGGATCATCATGCGTTTCAGGTCGATGGCATCGCGAACGTGCGCCGCCCCTTTCGTCACCAGCCCCGGCGTGTAGAAAATGGTCGTCGTTGCTTCATACAGCGGGTAGTACTTTTTGAGCTTTCCTTCGGTAAAGTGCGGCTCAATTTTTTCAAAGAGGTGTTTTAAGCCCATCGGTTATCCTTCCTGCTCAATGCGGGTTAACACCTCGCGCAATACCGGTCCATATTCATATTTGCCCGGACAGACATAGGTACAGAGCGCCAGATCTTCTTCGTCAAGCTCCAGACAGCCCAGCGCCTGCGCGCCGTCGGTATCGCCAGCAAGCAGATCGCGCAGCAGCACGGTGGGCAGAATATCCAGCGGCATGACGCGCTCGTAGTTGCCAATCGGGACCATGGCGCGCTCGCCGCCGTGCGTACTGGTTGAGAAGCTAAACAGCTTATTACGCAGGAAGTGTCCCAGCGTGGTTCGGGTGACGGAGTATTTTTCCGCGCCTGGCAGAACCCAGCCAAACAGCTCTTTCTCACGCCCTTCCTGCACAATGCTGACCTGCAAATGGAAGCGTCCCAGGTACGCGTGCGCATTGGCCGCATGGCGGCCGCTGAGGACCGAGCCGGAAATCAGGCGGTTTTCGCCCTCTTTCGTTTCCCCCACCAGCAGTTCGTTGATGTCAGCACCCAGCAGCGTCTTCACCAGGCGCGGATTTGCAGCCTGCGGTCCGCCGATGGCGATTATCCGTTCAGCGCAGAGCTCACCCGTAGTAAAGAGCTTACCGATGGCGATGACGTCCTGATAGTTAAGGTGCCAGACCTGTTTCGTCAGGCTGACTGGCTCAAGGAAATGGATGTGCGTCCCGACCAGCCCCGCCGGATGCGGGCCAGAAAATTCATTAAACGTGACCTGCCCCTGCGGATGCCCGCCAGGCTTGCCGCCGCCGGCCTGGCAAACGTGCACTTTTCCGGGCGTGAGGCGGGTTAGAATAGTGAGTCCTGCATCAAAAGCTTTTCGCTGCGCCAGGATAACCGGTTCCGGGTCCACGCTGAGCGGGTTGGTGTCGATGGCCGTGACGAAAATCGCGGCCGGTTCCGTGCCCGGAACAGGGGATTTGCTGAAGGGGCGCGTACGAAGCGCGGTCCATAAACCGGATGCCAGGAGCTGATCCTGAACGGCGTCGCGGTTCAGCGACGCGAGTTCTGCTATATCGTAATGGGCAAATTCACGCTTTTCATCGCCCTCAATGCGGATAACCACCGACTGCAGAACGCGCCGTTCGCCACGGTTGATGGCCACAACGGTGCCGCTCGCGGGGGCCGTGAACATCACGCCGGGATTTTTTTTGTCCTCAAAGAGCGCCTGTCCTTTGATAACGCGATCGCCCTCCTGTACCAGCATTGAAGGACGCATACCCAGGTAGTCTTCGCCCAAAATGGCGACATGACGGACACTTGCGCCTGTCGAAACGTGCTGCGCTGGCACGCCTGCAATCGGCAGATCAAGTCCTTTTTTAATTTTAAACATGTGGTTAGCAGGTTTCCATGAACAACAATCCAGTGGGCGCAAAGTGTAACATTTTCCCCTTCACGCGGGCAGGGAATCCGCCGTCACGCGCGCCAAATTGCGAGCTAATGCGCAAAGTTCCTGGAGCCATCGCAATTTTGATGGTTTATAAAGTAAAACTAATTTGTAAACTCACCGCCCGGCTCTTGCGAAAATCTATAGCGGTGCTAATGTGAGCGCTCCTAACAGAATAATCTGATTTCGGGTCTCTTTTGCCGTCCTGGCAAGTTGGTCATGGTTTTATCAAGGAACTAGTAGTATGCGTAAAATCGCATTGTTCATTGCGATGCTTCTGATGCCGTGCATGTCGTTTGCCGGACTGCTCAGCAGTAATAGCTCAACGACGCCGGTCAGCAAGGAATATAAACAGCAGTTAATGGGATCGCCGGTTTATATTCAGATCTTCAAGGAAGAGCGCACTCTCGATCTGTTTGTCAAAATGGGCGAGACATATCAGCTGCTTGATAGTTACAAAATTTGTAACTACTCCGGCGGACTGGGGCCAAAACAGCGTCAGGGCGACTTCAAAAGTCCGGAAGGGTTCTACAACGTTCAGCGCAGCCAGCTCAAGCCTGACAGCCGCTTCTATAAAGCCATTAACATCGGCTTCCCGAATGCCTATGACCGTGCACACGGTTATGAAGGTAAATATCTGATGATCCACGGCGCCTGCGTGTCTATCGGCTGTTATGCGATGACCGACTCCGGCATTGATGAGATTTTCCAGTTCGTGACGGGCGCGCTGGTCTTTGGGCAGCCTAACGTACAGGTCAGCATCTATCCGTTCCGCATGACGGACGCCAACATGACGCGTCACAAGTACTCATACTACGCGGATTTCTGGAAACAGCTGAAGCCGGGTTACGACTACTTTGAGCAGACCCACAAGCCACCAGTGGTCTCTATCGTCGATGGCCGTTACGTGGTCAGCAAACCGCTGAGCCACGAAGTCGTCCATCCACAGCTGGCGTCAAATTACACGGTCCCCGAGACAAAATAGCACCCACTCGCCTGGCATAATCTTTTGCCAGGTTTCGTTGCCCGTCAGCGGCTGCGTTGCGATAACAGTGACCACATCGTTCGGTGTGGTCTCCTTCTGAAAGTCTATCTCCACATCCTGATCGAGCAGCGTCGCAACGCCAAACGGCGCACGGCGGGTGATCCAGAACAGATTCGTCGAGCAGAACGCCATCACATAGCGGCCATCAGAGAGCAGCATGTTGAACACGCCTTTTTCACGCAGTTCAGACGCCAGCGTCGCGATGTATTTGAACACGGCAGTCATGTTGCCGGGCGTGCGGGGATAGCGCTCCGTCAGCTTGTGCAGCAGCCAGCAGAAGGCTTTTTCGCTGTCCGTCTCGCCGACCGGGCGGAAATTGCCCGTCTCCAGCGACTTATAGCCCGTGAGCTGCCCGTTGTGCGCATAGGTCCAGTTACGGCCCCACAGTTCACGGGTAAACGGATGGGTATTTTCCAGCGCCACTTCGCCACGGTTGGCCTGACGGATGTGGGCGATTACCGAGCGGGACTTGATCGGGTAGTCCTGAACCAGTTTGGCAATCGGTGAGTTAAAGCTGGGCTGTGGATCTTTGAACGTGCGACATCCTTTGCCTTCGTAGAAGGTGATGCCCCAGCCGTCTTTATGCGGCCCGGTTCCTCCACCGCGCTGAACCAGCCCGGTGAAGCTAAAGCAGATATCGGTTGGCACATTGGCGCTCATCCCGAGCAGTTCGCACATACAACACCTCCACAACAGCGGGGGGCACCGGAGCCCCCCAGCGAAGTCTTACTTAACCATCTCTTTTTCGATCAGCTGGATCAGGATGTGGATCACTTTGATGTGAATTTCCTGAATACGGTCAGCATAACCGAAGTGCGGAACGCGAATTTCGACATCCGCCGTACCGTCCATCTTACCGCCATTTTTACCGGTCAGGGTGATGACTTTCATCCCTTTTTCACGCGCGGCGGCGATCGCTTTGATCACGTTACCGGAGTTACCAGAGGTAGAGATCCCCAGCAGCACGTCGCCTTCACGGCCTACCGCTTCAACGTAGCGGGAGAAGATGTGGTCGTAACCGAAGTCGTTGCCTACGCAGGAGATGTGGCTCACGTCTGAAATCGCAATCGCCGGGTAGCCCGGGCGGTTTTCGCGATAGCGTCCGGTCAGCTCTTCTGCGAAGTGCATAGCGTCACAGTGGGAGCCGCCGTTACCGCAGGAAAGCACTTTGCCACCGGCTTTGAAGCTGTCGGCCAGCAGGACCGCTGCGCGCTGAATAGCGTGAATATTGGCATCATCTTTCAGAAAGTTCGCCAGCGTTTCCGCCGCTTCGTTCAGTTCGTTACGAATAAGATCCTGGTACATGAGGATAATCCTTCAGTATTGATGAAATAACACAGTGGAGTGTACCGGATAGCGGGAAAAGCGAGAAGCTAAAGCCATGCGAAACGTCCGGCGTTTTGATTTTTTGTGCCGGCTAAAACGCGAACAATGTGAACCAGGTTGTAATTATTTTGTAAACACATTGCTAAAGGAAATAACATCAACTACAACCATATCATCACAAGTGGTCAGACCTCCTACAAGCAAGGGAGCTTTTCTTTATGATGATTTTGAGCATTCTCGCAACCGTTGTTCTGCTCGGTGTGTTGTTCTATCACCGCGTAAGTTTATTCCTGAGCAGCCTGATTCTTCTGGCCTGGACGGCTGCGCTTGGCGTCGCAGGTCTCTGGAATATCTGGCTTTTAGTCCCTCTTGCCATCATCCTTCTGCCGTTTAACCTGGCCCCGATGCGTAAATCAATGATCTCTGCGCCGGTGTTCAAGGGCTTTCGCAAAGTGATGCCGCCCATGTCGCGTACTGAAAAAGAAGCGATTGACGCGGGCACCACCTGGTGGGAAGGCGATCTGTTCCAGGGCAACCCGGACTGGAAAAAGCTGCATAACTATCCGCAGCCGCGTCTGACCGCTGAAGAGCAGGCCTTTATTGACGGCCCGGTGGAAGAAGCGTGCCGCATGGCAAACGACTTTGCCATCACCCATGAAATGGCCGACCTGCCGCCGGAGCTGTGGGCGTATCTGAAAGAGCATCGCTTCTTCGCGATGATCATCAAGAAAGAGTACGGCGGACTGGAATTCTCCGCTTACGCTCAGGCTCGCGTCCTGCAAAAGCTGGCAGGCGTCTCCGGGATCCTGGCGATTACCGTTGGCGTGCCTAACTCCTTAGGCCCGGGCGAACTGCTGCAGCATTACGGTACCGAAGAACAGAAAGATCACTACTTGCCGCGTCTGGCACGCGGTCAGGAAATCCCTTGCTTCGCGCTGACCAGCCCGGAAGCGGGCTCCGATGCGGGTGCGATCCCGGATACCGGCGTAGTCTGCATGGGCGAGTGGCAGGGCGAGCAGGTGCTGGGTATGCGCCTGACCTGGAACAAGCGTTATATCACCCTGGCGCCAATCGCCACCGTGCTGGGTCTGGCCTTTAAGCTCTCTGACCCGGAAAAACTGCTGGGCGGCGAAGAAGATCTTGGCATTACCTGTGCGCTGATCCCAACCTCTACCCCAGGCGTTGAAATTGGTCGCCGTCACTTCCCGCTGAACGTGCCGTTCCAGAACGGTCCGACCCGCGGTCAGGACATCTTTGTGCCGATTGACTACATCATCGGCGGTCCGAAAATGGCCGGTCAGGGCTGGCGCATGCTGGTGGAATGTCTGTCAGTGGGCCGCGGCATTACCCTGCCGTCGAACTCAACCGGCGGTCTGAAGTCGGTCGCGATGGGGATTGGCGCTTACGCCCACATCCGCCGTCAGTTCAAAATCTCCATCGGCAAGATGGAAGGTATCGAAGAGCCGCTGGCGCGTATCGCGGGCAACGCCTACGTGATGGATGCCGCGGCTTCTCTGATTACCTACGGCATTATGCTGGGCGAAAAACCGGCCGTGCTGTCCGCGATTGTGAAGTACCACTGTACCCACCGCGCGCAGCAGTCGATCATTGACGCGATGGATATCGCGGGCGGTAAAGGCATTATGCTCGGCGAAGGCAACTTCCTGGCGCGCGGCTATCAGGGCGCACCGATTGCCATCACCGTGGAAGGGGCAAACATCCTGACCCGCAGCATGATGATCTTTGGTCAGGGCGCAATTCGCTGCCATCCGTACGTGCTGGAAGAGATGGCTGCCGCGCAGAACAACGACGTGGATGCCTTCGATAAGCTGCTGTTCAAACATATCGGTCACGTGGGCAGCAACAAGGTGCGCAGCTTCTGGCTGGGCCTGACGCGCGGTCTTACCAGCGCGACGCCGACCGGCGATGCGACCAAACGTTACTACCAGCATCTGAACCGTCTGAGCGCCAACCTGGCTCTGCTGTCTGACGTCTCCATGGCGGTGTTGGGCGGTAGCCTGAAGCGTCGCGAGCGTATCTCTGCCCGTCTGGGGGATGTGCTGAGCCAGATCTTCCTGGCCTCTGCGGTCCTGAAGCGCTACGACGACGAAGGCCGTCAGGAAGCGGATCTGCCGCTGGTGCACTGGGGCGTTCAGGATGCGATGTATCAGGCTGAACAGGCGATTGACGACCTGCTGGCGAACTTCCCGAACCGCTTCGTGGCGGGAGCCCTGCGCGCGGTGATCTTCCCGACCGGACGTCACCACCTTGCGCCGTCCGACAAGCTGGACCACAAGGTGGCGAAGATCCTGCAGGTACCGAGCGCAACCCGCTCCCGTATCGGTCGTGGTCAGTATCTGACGCCGACACCGCATAACCCGGTGGGTCTGCTGGAAGAGGCGCTGCTGGACGTGATGGCTGCCGATCCGATTCACCAGAAGATCTGTAAACAGCTGGGCAAAAACCTGCCGTTTACCCGTCTGGACGAACTGGCAAAACAGGCGCTGGCCGGCGGCATTATCAATAAAGATGAAGCCGCTCTGCTGGTGAAAGCCGAAGAGAGCCGTCTGCGCAGTATTAACGTGGATGATTTCGAGCCGGACGAACTGGCGACGCAGCCGGTAAAGCTGCCGGAGAAGCACCGCAAGCCTGAAGCGGCGTAACGCGTTTCGCTTATACAAACCCCGCCCCGCGCGGGGTTTTTTATTGCCACATTTTCTCGTAATGACGTGCTACAGTGTCAAAAAGCGGTCTTTTGAGGAGTCTGTATCGTGCCTGGTTTGAAGATTTCTATTTTGCAGCAACCTTTAGTGTGGATGGATGGCCCCGCCAACCTGCGCCACTTTGATCGTCAACTGGAAGAGATTACCGGGCGTGATGTGATTGTCCTGCCGGAGATGTTCACCACCGGCTTCGCCATGGAAGCGGCACAACAGTCAATGCCGCAGGATGAGGTGGTCGCCTGGATGCATGCCAAAGCACAGCAGACCAACGCGCTGATCGCGGGTAGTGCTGCGCTGCAAACGGATCGCGGGCCGGTGAACCGCTTCCTGCTGGTGGAGCCGGAAGGGAAAGTGCATTTTTACGATAAACGCCACCTGTTCCGCATGGCGGATGAGCATCATCACTATGAAGCGGGTCACGAGCGCGTGGTGTTCGAGTGGCGCGGCTGGCGTATTTTGCCGCTGGTCTGCTACGACCTGCGCTTCCCGGTGTGGTCGCGCAACCGCAACGATTACGACCTGGCGCTGTATGTTGCCAACTGGCCTGCACCGCGCTCCCTCCACTGGCAGTCGCTGCTGGTAGCGCGCGCGATTGAGAACCAGGCGTACGTGGTGGGCTGTAACCGCGTGGGAACCGACGGCAACGGGCATCACTACCGCGGCGACAGCCGGGTGGTGAATCCGCAGGGCGAGATCATTGCCACCGCCGAGCCGCATCAGGCGACGCGCATTGATGCCGAGCTGTCGTTGACGGCGCTGCAGGAGTATCGCGAGAAGTTTCCGGCCTGGCAGGATGCGGATCCGTTTAGCGTTGGGTGAAATTTTCCCCTCACCCCGCCCCTCTCCCAACGGGAGAGGGAGGATAAAACATTAACTCACCAGCGCCTGCCCGTCTTTACGGCTTTCCGTCGCAGCCACGTAGTGCCCTTCCGGCAGGCGATAAATCACCTGCGCCCCGCCGAAGTTGTAATCCTGAAGCGGATCTTCCACCACGATCTGATGACCGCGTTCGCGCAGCGCGGCGATGGTATTGCGATCGAAGGTCGATTCAACGATCACCTCCCTGCCCTGCACCACGCGCCAGCGCGGGGCATCGATTGCCGCCTGCGGGTTTTGCCCGTGCAGCATAATGCGCAGCGCCATCTGCATGTGCCCCTGCGCCTGCATCGGCCCGCCCATCACGCCGAAAGACATCAGCGGCTGGCCGCTGCCGTCCATCGCAAAGCCCGGAATGATGGTGTGGAACGGTCGCTTGCTGCCCGCCAGCGCGTTCGGGTGATTGGGATCCAGCACAAACCCGCAACCCCGGTTTTGCAGGCTGATCCCCGTATCCGGCACCACAATGCCTGAACCGAAGCCCATGTAGTTGGACTGAATAAACGAAACCATCATCCCGCTGGCGTCGGCGGTGCTGATGTAGACCGTGCCGCTCTGCGTCGGGGAACCGTAAACGAAATCAGAGGCGTGCTCGTGATTGATAAGCGCCGCGCGCGACTTCAGATAATGGTCGCTCAGCAGCTCTTGCGCCGCGAACGCCATATGGTCTTCATCCGCCACGTAGCGGTCGAGATCCGCCAGCGCCAGCTTCATCGCCTCAATGGACAGGTGCAGGGACTGCACGGAATCCGGGTGATGCTTCTCAATGCCGCACTGCTCCAGAATGCCGAGCGCAATCAGCGTGGCGATCCCCTGGCCGTTTGGCGGCAATTCCTGCACCGAACCGCCCGCAAAGTCGCGCGACAGCAGCTCTACCCAGTCCACGCGGTGGTTTGCCAGATCTTCAGCCGTCAGGTGCGCGCCGTGTTCTTTGGCAAAAGCGGCAATTTTCTGCGCCAGCTCGCCGCGGTAAAAGGCTTCACCGTTGGTGCGGGCAATCAGCTCCAGCGAGTTCGCCTGCGCCGGGTTACGGAAGATTTCCCCCACGCGCGGGGCGCGGCCTTCCGGCGCGAAGCAGGCGCTGAAGCCCGGCTGATCTTTCAGCTTGCTATAGCCGCGCTGCCAGAGATGGCCAATCAGCGGAGAAACCGGAAAACCGTTGCGCGCGTAGTCAATGGCAGGCTGCGCCAGCGTGGTCAGCGGCAGCGTGCCGAAGCGTTCCGCCAGCGCGACCCAGCCGGATACCGCGCCCGGCACGGTCACCGCGTCCCAGCCAATTTCCGGCACCGCGGTTTTACCGGCAAACAGATCCGCATGCCAGCTCGCAGGCGAACGACCGGACGCGTTCAGGCCGTGCAGCTTTTCACCGTCCCAGACGATGGCAAAGGCGTCGCTGCCGATCCCGTTGCCGGTCGGCTCAACCACCGTCAGCGCCATCGCGGTGGCAATGGCCGCATCCACGGCGTTGCCGCCCAGCTGCAGCATTTTCATTCCCGCCTGCGCCGCCAGCGGTTGCGACGTGGCGACGGCGTTACGGCCCATCATTGGCGGGCGGCGTGAAGCGTAACCGGATGTAAAATCAAGCGCTTTGGTCATCATGACTCCTTAGTCGTGGCGCGGATCGAGCGCATCGCGCAGCCCGTCACCGAGTAAATTAAAGCCCTGCACGGCAAGGAAAATCGCCACGCCGGGGAAAACGGACATCCACGGCGCCTGCTCCAGAAACCCTTTCGCGGTGTTGAGCATAGAGCCCCAGGAAGGATTGGGCGGCTGCTGCCCCAGCCCCAAAAACGACAGGCTGGCTTCGGCGATAATTGCCGAGGCGATGGCCAGCGTGGCCTGCACCAGGATCGGCGACATCACGTTTGGCAGGACGTATTTGATGATGATCCAGCGGTCCGGCAGGCCAATCGCCCGCGCGCCGTCGATGTACTCTTCGTTGCGAATGGCGATCACCTGCCCGCGCGTCAGGCGGGCGAAGATCGGCATCGCCGAAAGACCGATGGCAATCATGGCGTTGGTCAGGCTCGGACCCAAAAATGCCCCCAGCGCGATCGCCATGATCAGGAACGGACAGGCCAGCAGCGCCTCGATAAACCGCGAGATCACGCCGTCCCACATCTTCTGGAAGTAACCCGCCACCAGCCCCAGCGGCACGCCGATGACCACGGCAATCACCACAGACATACAACCTGCCATCAGCGAGGTGCGAGCCCCCCAGATAATGCGGGATAAAATGTCGCGCCCCAGCTCGTCGGTGCCGAACCAGTACATCGCCGACGGCGCTTTGCGCACCGCCAGGAAGTTGGCTTTGACCGGGTCGAACGGGGCAATCCACGGCGCCAGCAGCGCCACCAGCACAAAGAATCCCACCACCACCGCGCCAATCACCGCACTTTTGTTGGCAAGGAATTTCTTCAGCACCCGGTTCTGCGCGCGCGGCAGCGCGGGCGTAACGGTTTGCGTCGTCAGTTCCGCCATGGTTAACCTCGCATTTTCGGGTTGATAAGGACGTAGAGCACGTCGGCCAGCAGGTTGAGCATCAGGAAGCCGATCGCCACGATCAGCACCACGCCCTGCACCACCGCGTAGTCACGGTTAAATACCGAGTCGACGATCATCTTGCCGAAGCCCGGAATGGTGAAGACCTGCTCGGTCAGCACCGCGCCGCCCAGCAGCTCGCCGAACAGCAGCGTGGTGAGGGTGATGACCGGCACCAGCGCGTTGCGAAACGCGTGCTTCAGGATCACCGCCTTCGGCAGCAGCCCCTTAGCGCGCGCGGTGCGGATGTAATCCGCCTTCAGGACCGCAATCATCGAGGCGCGGGTATGGCGCATCAGCGTCGCCGCAAGGCCCGTTCCGAGCACGGACGCAGGCAGCAGCAGCGTGCGCAGGTTCTGGAGCGGCTCTTCACTGAACGGCACGTAGCCGGACGCGGGCAGCCACTGCAGGTTCACCGAAAAGACCAGAATCAGCAGGATCCCCAGCCAGAAGTGCGGGATCGAGATCCCCGAGATCGCCACGAAATTCGCCCCGTGATCGACCCAGCTATTTTTGTTCACCGCCGCGAGGATCCCCATGCTGATGCCAAACACCAGCGCGATAATCATCGCCAGCAGGGACAGCTCCAGCGTGACCGGCAGCTTGCTGGCGATCAGCTGCGTCACCGGTTCGTGCGTGCGTAAGGAGACGCCCAGATCGCCCTGCAGCGCGCGCGTCAGCCAGTGGAAATACTGCACGGGGATTGGCGCATCGAGGTTCAGTTCCGCGCGCAGCTGGGCGATGACCGCCGGGTCGCGCTCCTCCCCGGCCATGGCGATCAGCGGGTCGCCGGGCAGCAGCTTTTGCAGCCCGAAGACCATCATGCTCACCAGTAGCAGGGTTGGTATAGCCAGCAGCAGACGTTTGCAAATCAGTTCCAGCATGGGTTCTCCTCGGGACCTTTATTTCGCCAGCGTCAAACCCGCCAGACGCACGATGCCGTCCGGGTACGGCTTAAAGCCCTGCACGCTTTTGTTCAGCCCGAAAATGCGCGGCTCGAAGTAGAGGTAGGCAATCGGCATGTCGGTTTGCAGCTGCTTCACCACCTTGTCGTACAGCGGCTGGCGTGCGGCCTGGTCGGTGCTCTGGCGCGCCTGGGTCAGCCACTCATCGACCTGCGCGTTGCTGTAGCGGCCGTCGTTGAGCGTGCCTTTGCTGTTGATAAAGCCGTAGATGCTGCCGTCCGGATCCGGGCGTCCCGACCAGCCGGAGAAGCTCAGCTGATAGTCGCCGCTCTGCTGGCGGTCGAGCAGCGTGGCGAATTCGGTCATCTGCAGGTTCAGGTTAAATCCGGCCTCGGCGACCATCGCCTGCAGCACCTGGCCCACCTGCTGCGAGGTTGGGTTGTTCGGCACCAGCAGGTTGACGGTCAGCGGCGCGGTGACGCCTGCCGCCTTCAGCAGCGCTTTGGCTTTGTCAACGTCACGCGGCGGGACCGGCAGGTTAACGTGATACGGGCTGACCGGGGAAAACGCCTGGTTTGCCGGGGTGTAAAGCCCTTCGAAGACCACCTGGTTTAACGCATCGCGGTCGATGGCCTGAGAAAACGCCTCGCGCACGCGGGCGTCCTTGAACGGATCGTTGGCCGGCACCTTGCCGTTGTTGATGTTGAAGGTAATGCCCTGATAGCCGAGACCGGTTACCTTCGCCAGCGCCAGCTTGCTGTCGGCTTCGACCGTTTTAACGTCGCTGGCGGCGATGCCTTCGGTCAGGTCAAGATCGCCCGCGCGCAGGTTCGCGAGGCGCACGGAGGCGTCCGGGATCGGCAGATAGATAATTTTGTCGAAGTGGTAGGCGTCTTTGTTCCAGTAGTTGTCGAAGCGGGTCAGCACGATGCGATCCTGGGACACGCGGCTGTCGAACTTGTACGGGCCGGAGCAGACCGGGTGGGCGGCAAAGTCAGGCTTTTTCGCCGCCTCGGGGGCCATCATCGCGCCCGCGCGGTCGGTGAGCTGCATCAGCAGCGCGGCATCGGGGGTCTTCAGGTGCAGCGCAATCTGCATCGGGCCGGTGACCTCGACCGATTCAACGGAGGAGATCTCGCTCTTACGCAGGGAGCCTTTCAGGGTCAGGGCGCGGTCGAGGTTGTATTTTGCCGCGGCGGCATCGAATTTCTCACCGTCGTGGAAGGTGACGCCTTCGCGCAGATTGAGCGTCAGGGTTTTACCGTCGTCACTCCACGCCCAGTCTTTAGCCAGGCCGGGGACGACCTTCAGGTTTTCATCCACGTCCACCAGCCTGTCGCACAGGGAGGCAAACACGAAGCGGCCATAGTAGGTGCGCGCCAGATGCGGGTCGAGCATGTCCGGGTCAGCGCCCAGGCCGATTCGCAGCACGCTTTCAGAATGGGCGGGCAGCGCCGCGCCAAGCAACATAACACTTCCCAGTACGGTCAAAAGAGAATTACGCATTGTCATTATCATGAGTTCCTTGAAGGAAGGGACGAGTGAGTGGCCGCGTGTTCAAACAGCGCGCGGCGGCGCAGAAAGGCGGCGGATGGCGGTGCGATCTGAATAACGCTGCGATCGCGGTTGATCTCCTGCCAGCGATGACAGGCAACCTGACGCCCGCCGTCGAGCACCTGATTGATCGGCTCAACCTGGCGGCATTCATCGGTGACGTACGGGCAGCGGGTGTGGAAACGGCAGCCGGACGGCGGGCTGGCCGGGTTGGGCAGATCCCCCTGCAGCAGCAGTGCGTCGCGCTCAACGCCCGGCTGCATCTGCGGTGCCGAGGCGATCAGCGCCTGAGTATAGGGATGCAGCGGCGCGTCAAAAATCTCGTCGACGTTGGCAAGCTCGACGATTTGCCCGAGATACATGACCGCCACGCGGTCGCTCATATGGCGGATCACCGCCAGGCCGTGGGCGACAATCACCATCGTCAGCCCCAGCTGGTGCTTCAGGCTCTCCAGCAGGTTAACCACCTGCGCCTGAACGGAGACGTCCAGCGCGGATACCGGCTCGTCCCCCAGCAGCAGCTTCGGTCCCGAGGCCAGCGCGCGCGCAATGCCGATACGCTGGCGCTGCCCGCCGGAAAACTCGTGCGGATAGCGCCCGGCCCAGGCGGCAGGCAGGCCCACGGTTTTAAGCAGTTCGGCGACGCGGTACTGACGGTCCGCTTTTTTCATGTTCTGATGCAGCCACAGCGGCTCACCGACGATCTGCTCCACCGTCATGCGCGGGTTGAGCGAGGCGAAGGGATCCTGAAAGATGATTTGCAGCTCGCGCCGGAGCTGGTTCAGGCGGGCACCGGAGGCGTCGGTGATCTCCTCCCCCTGATAAAACACGCGCCCTTCGCTGGCGGCCAGCAGGCGCAGCAGCAGACGACCGAGCGTAGATTTCCCGGAGCCGGACTCGCCGACAATCGCCAGCGTTTCGCCCGGCATCACGGCAAGCGAAACGCGATCGACCGCCGTGACAAAGCGTGCCGGAGTAAAGAGTTTTTTGGGGCCGGGGAAAAGCTTGCTGAGGTCACGGGCTTCAAGAATGGGCGTGGTCATGCGGTCTCTCCCAGGGCAATGTGGTGTTCGAGCGGCACGCGGAAGCAGGCTACCTGATGGCCCGCGCCGAGCGCGGTGAGTTGCGGTTTTTCATCATGGCAGCGCGACTGCGCAAACGGGCAGCGGGTGGCAAAACGGCAGCCTTTCGGCATGGATTCCGGGAGCGGGACCGCGCCGGGAATTGTGGAGAGCTGGCCCTTGCGTGCGCCCAGCGAGGGGATCGACCCCATCAGGCCGATGGTGTACGGGTGCTGCGGGTCGGCGAATATTGCCTCCACGCTCCCCTGCTCCACCACCTGTCCGGCATACATCACGGCGACCTGCTGGGCGACTTCTGCCACCACGCCTAAATCGTGGGTGATCATCAGCACCGCCGTGCCGGTTTCCTCTTTTAAGGCGTTGAGCAAGGCGAGGATTTGCGCCTGGATGGTGACGTCGAGCGCGGTGGTTGGCTCGTCGGCAATCAGCAGTTTAGGGTGGTTAATCAGCGCCATGGCAATCATCACGCGCTGGCGCATGCCGCCGGAAAGCTGGTGGGGATATGCTTTCAGGCGCATCTCTGCCGCCGGGATCTGCACCTTCTCGAGGATCTGCAGCGCGACCTTCATCGCCTCTGCGCGCGAGACGTTCTGGTGTCGCATAACCGCTTCGCTCAGCTGATCCCCCAGCGTGAACGCCGGATTGAGCGAGGTCATCGGCTCCTGGAAAATCATCGCCAGCTCGCTGCCGCGCAGATCGGCATACTCGCGCGGTGAGAGCTTTCGAAGGTCGTGGCGGCGAAACTGCATCTCGCCGCTGACAATCTGCGCGCTGGCGGGCAGTAACCCCATCAGCGCCAGTGAGGTGATACTTTTCCCGCAGCCGGACTCCCCCACCAGCGCCAGCGTTTCGCCCGCCCTGACGGCCAGCGAGATACCATCAAGCACGCTAACCGGCGAGCCAGCAAACGTAACGTTGAGGTTTTGCACCCGCAATACGGGCGCGGCGTCCTTAAAGGGTATTGTCGTCATGGCGTGAAGTCGTCCTCAAGGTGGATCGCCTGAATCAGGGCGGTTTGCAGGCTGAGCAGGTGTTCGCGCATGGCGGCCGCGGCTTCATTAGGCTGGCGATGGATAATCGCAGACATGATCTTATGGTGGTGGTCGTTATAGCTGTCGACACGTTCGGGCGTGCGGGCTAATTCGCGCAGATGCTGCCAGCCCGGTTCGCGCCGAACGGCATCAATGGCATCAAACAGGCCGAGCATCAGACGGTTGCCCGCCGCCTCGGCAATCGCCCGGTGAAAGGCGCTGTCCCAGAGTTCGTTGAGATCGCGGTCGTCCGGGCTGACCTTGTCGATGCGTTCCAGCATGCGCTGCATAAGCGCGAGGTTTTCCCTGGTGGCACGCAGTGCCGCAAGCCGGGCTAAGCCGGGTTCGAGCTGTAGACGAGCTTCCATCACTTCCAGAAGGTTGGTCTGCTGAACCAATCCCTGAAGGGCCAGCGGTTCAACAGGTGCCGCCGGGCCAATAAAGGTCCCTTTGCCCTGCTTACGCCAGATGCGCCCCTCTTCTTCCAGCACGTCCAGCGCACGACGTACTTCGCGTCGTCCTACGCCGAGAGTGTCCGACAGCTCACGTTCCGTGGGCAGCGGTATGCCTGGTGTTGACTCATGCTGGTTGATAAGCCCGCGCAACTGCTCAAGCGCGGTGCTGGAATTGGCCAGAAACCGTGACGGTTTTTCCATATTGGTTCGCTCGCTTTCATCATGACTTTATTTTTATTAACGATAAGTTATTGATATGGAATGAAGCTTATCGTGCTAATGATTAAGCAATAACCAAACCAATACGCAATTGGTTCGGTATATTTTTGGAAAGCAGGAGATAACCAGATGATTCTGCGTGAATTATTTTTACAGAAAGAAACATTCTGAATGAGGTGCGAAGAGAGGAGTGATGGAGAAATGCACAATTACAGTGCAAATAATGCACTATATCCGTGCAATTGTTAATAAATTGCACTATGAGCATTAAATTTTTGTTAACGACAAGGGAGAGAATGAGATTACTGAAGGCTGAAACGACGAAAGCCTGAATCATTTCTGATTCAGGCTTTCTGAATAGTGGCGGAACGGACGGGACTCGAACCCGCGACCCCCTGCGTGACAGGCAGGTATTCTAACCGACTGAACTACCGCTCCACTGTTCCCGCTTGGGGAACGAGGCGCATATTACGGTGCGCCTCCGATCTCGTCAACGCTTTTTCTCACGTTTTGAATCGTTTGCTGCAAAAATCGCCCAAACGATGATTTTACAGGCATTAAGGCGTTTTTTCAGGCGCGCCACAAACAGCTGCCGCCCTTCTTCTGGACCAGATCAAGCCGGGATTCGTGGTTAAGAAGCTCTTCGTCACTGGCTAAAATAACCCGCAACCGACTGGCCTGACGGACAACGCGCTGAATGCCCGCTTCGCCTTGCGTCTGCTGGGATTCACTTTCCATACTGAACTTCATTGACGTCTGCCCGCCGGTCATCGTCAGATAGACATCGGCCAGGATCTGGGCATCGAGCAACGCCCCGTGGAGCGTTCGCTTGGTATTGTCTATCTCGTAGCGCGAGCAGAGTGCATCCAGGCTGTTACGCTTGCCGGGGAACATCTTCCTTGCCAGCGCCAGGCTGTCCGTCACCTTACAGAAGGTGTTCGTCTTCGGAATATCACGATTAAGCTTGCTGAATTCATAATCCATAAAGCCGATATCGAACGATGCGTTATGGATGACAAGCTCGGCACCCTTGATGTATTCCAGGAACTCGTCAGCGACATCCGCAAAAGTCGGCTTATCCAGCAAGAACTCATCGGCAATACCGTGAACGCCGAACGCTTCCGGATCAACCAGCCGATCGGGTTTGAGGTAGACGTGGAAGTTGTTCCCCGTAAGACGACGGTTCACCACTTCAACGGCGCCGATCTCGATGATCTTATGCCCTTCGTAGTGCGCGCCGATCTGGTTCATACCGGTGGTTTCGGTATCGAGGACAATCTGGCGAGTAATTGCAGTGCTCATAGCGGTCATTTATGTCAGACTTATCGTTTAACTGAACGTTTCGAATACAGGAAGTCTACCAGAGATGCGTAAACAGGTAGAAATTTTCACCGATGGATCTTGTCTCGGTAACCCAGGACCCGGCGGCTACGGCGCGATTATGCGCTATCGCCAGCACGAAAAAACCTTTAGCGAAGGCTATTTTCTGACCACCAACAACCGGATGGAGTTGATGGCGGCCATCGTGGCGCTGGAGGCGTTAAAAGAACATTGTGACGTGGTGCTAAGCACCGACAGTCAGTACGTGCGTCAGGGGATCACCCAGTGGATCCATAACTGGAAAAAACGCGGCTGGAAAACCGCCGATAAGAAGCCGGTCAAGAACGTCGATCTCTGGAAACGTCTTGATGCTGCGCTGGGCCAGCACCAGATTAAGTGGGAGTGGGTTAAAGGCCACGCAGGCCACCCGGAAAACGAACGCTGCGACGAACTGGCGCGTGCTGCGGCATCCAATCCCGCACATGAAGATGCGGGCTATCAGCCCGACGTCTAATCGGTTTTTTTGTACTGCCGCGTGGCGCCCACGGTCTGGCGGATGGGCGTTTTCGACTTGCTCTGCTTCATGGGGTTAAGCGTAAGGGGAATGGTTCGCTTACGCGCAACGATAAACTGCAAACAGCCCAACGCGGGGAGATGGGTGCTCAGTACCACGCCCCCCTGCCGCGCCCAGGGCAGCACCTGAAAACCACCGTAGCAGAGCACTTCAAAATTCAGCAGTGAAAGCCAGTCGAGCTGACGCATCATGGTGAACATCCGGCTGTTGTAAGGTGGAGTCCGGCGTAGCACCGGTACCAGCTTACGCAGGCCCATCAGGCTTAGCGGATTGAATCCGCTAAGTACCAGCCAGCCGTCATCAATCAGCACGCGATCGGCTTCGCGAAGCAGACGATGCGGATCGCTGCACCAGGGTAGCGTATGTGCGAGCAAACACGCATCGACGGATTTTTCCGCAAACGGCAGATGCAGCGGGTCTGCTTTCACCTGAACCGGCGATCCGCCGAGAGAGACGTTAACCTGATGCGAGATAGCGCAGCTTTCGGTATTGATTTCCGCGCTGAGATTGCCAATCTTAAGCAGGTGAAAGCCATACATTTTCGCGAGCCAGGGCTTCAGCTGCTGTTCTAACGCTTCGCGATAGTATTCACCCCAGGGCAATTCCGCCCAACGTTCCGGTGCTGCGACAGTCTGAGGTATCCTTGCCGGTTTCATCAAAACACCCGCCACGCTCTAAGAGGTAATGTATGAATCTTATCAGTATTCCAGCGTTTCAGGACAATTACATCTGGGTTTTGGTTGACGACGATCGCCGCTGCGTCATTGTCGATCCCGGAGAATCCGCCCCTGTACTGCACGCCATAAAAGAGAACGGCTGGCAGCCAGAAGCCATTCTGTTGACGCATCATCATAGCGATCACACTGGCGGCGTGCCTGAACTGCGCGCTCATTTTCCGCATCTTGTGGTTTACGGACCGGCAGAGGCACAAGATAAGGGAATCACGCATGTAGTCGAAGAAGGCGAAAATATCCTCATACGCGAGTGGGAGTTTTCCGTATTTGCTACACCGGGTCACACTTTGGGACATCTGTGTTTCTACAGTAAGCCTTATCTTTTTTGCGGCGATACGCTCTTCTCTGGAGGCTGCGGAAGACTATTTGAAGGCACGCCAGCTCAAATGTATCAGTCTTTACAGAAGATTAACGCGCTACCCGATGAGACGCTCATTTGTTGCGCCCATGAGTATACATTAGAAAATATGAAGTTTGCCGTGAGCCTCTTACCCGAGGATCGAGCGATTCAGGATTATTATCACAAAGTGAAGGAGTTACGTGCAAAAAACCAAAAAACACTCCCCGTAATTCTGAAAAATGAGCGCCAAATTAATTTATTTTTACGCACAGATGATATTGATTTAATTAATAAAATTAACCAAGAAACAAATTTGCAACAACCAGAACAGCGATTTGCATGGTTAAGGTCAAAGAAAGATAACTTCAGATAATTGCGGGTTGCCTTTTCAAAATTTCGCCGTTATCATCGCTCGTCTTTTAAGCAACTATTGACACACACATGAAGGCAAAAGCGATATTACTCGCCTCTGTCCTGCTTGTAGGTTGCCAGTCGCAAAACGGCAGCAACGTACAACAGCACGCACAGAGCCTTTCTGCAGCTGGTCAAAGGGAAGCAGGGAAGTTTGCAAGTTCGGCGCGTTGGATGGACGATGGAACATCTTACGCGCAGGATCAAGACTTGTGGACCTCTATTGGCGACGAGCTAAAGATGGGAATTCCGGAAAATCCCCGGATTCGCGAACAGAAACAGAAGTATTTAAGTAATAAGAGCTATCTCCACGATGTAACGTTACGGGCAGAGCCGTATATGTACTGGATAGCCGGGCAAGTTAAGAAACGTAACATGCCTATGGAGCTGGTACTCCTACCCATAGTGGAGAGCGCTTTTGACCCACACGCGACGTCTGGCGCCAATGCCGCAGGCATTTGGCAGATCATTCCGAGCACCGGGCGAAACTATGGTCTGAAACAGACCCGCAACTATGATGCGCGTCGCGATGTTGTCGCTTCAACGACAGCCGCTCTCGACATGATGCAACGTCTGAACAAGATGTTTGACGGCGACTGGCTGTTAACGGTCGCAGCGTATAATAGTGGCGAAGGTCGTGTACTGAAGGCAATGAAAGCGAATAAAGCACGGGGTAAATCCACCGATTTTTGGTCGCTCTCACTGCCACAGGAAACAAAGATTTACGTACCGAAAATGCTGGCATTGAGCGATATTCTCAAGAACAGCAAGCGTTACGGTGTACAACTGCCAACACCAGACGAAAGTCGTGCACTGGCGCGTGTTCGCCTCAGCAATCCAGTTGATATTCAACAGGTTGCTGATATGACGGGTATGTCGGTAAGTAAATTGAAAACCTTTAATGCTGGCGTTAAAGGCTCAACCCTGGGGGCAAGTGGCCCGCAGTATGTAATGGTTCCGCAGAAACATGCCGAGCAGTTACGCGAGTCTTTAGCTTCTGGTGAAATCGCCGCCGTTCAGTCAACGCTGATCGCGGATGCATCATCAGTTAACAGCCGCAGCTATAAGGTTCGTTCAGGTGATACGCTTTCGGGCATTGCGTCACGTCTTGGCGTGAATGCGAAAGATCTGCAGCAGTGGAATAATCTGCGCAGTTCCGGCCTGAAAGTGGGTCAGACTCTGACGGTAGGTGCAGGTAGCAGCGCACAGCGTCTTGCCAGCAACAGCGATAGCATTACCTATCGCGTACGCAAGGGCGATTCACTGTCCAGTATCGCAAAACGGCACGGCGTGAACATCAAGGATGTGATGCGCTGGAACAATGATACTGACAATCTGAAACCTGGCGACCAGCTGACGCTGTTTGTGAAGAACAGCGCGACGCCAGACTCCTGATAGCACGATCGAAAGATAAAAAGGCACCGATTCCCCTCGGTGCCTTTTTTGTTTATTCCGCTTTTTGCGCTTCAGCCATGATGGTATCGCTGGTAAACGAGCCATCGTCCTGCAGTTCAAAGTACGCCTTTACCTCCGCGGACGCACTCTCCTGATACAGTCTGATCGCCTGGCTCAATGCTTCCGGGGTGCGCATACGCGCGATCCAGGAGCTGAACTCCAGCGGTAAGCGATCGGTAATCAACGCGCGCGCGATCAGCCCCGCTTCAGTGATAAGCGACAACCACTCTCCGCTGGCGTAATTTTGCACGTGCGAGGTATCGCGCAGCGCTTCTACCGTCTGCAGCCAGATATTGCGCACCGGGTGTCCGGGAGACATCACATCCATAATGATGAAGGTGCCGCCCGGCTTCAGAACACGTTTGACCTCGCGCAATGCCTGGCCGACATCGTGCCAGTGGTGCGCGGAATAACGGCTGATCACCACCTCAAACGATGCATCATCGAACGGTAAGGATTCGGCATAGCCCTGGCGCGTATTGATGTTGTTCAGCCCTTTCGCTTTTGCCGCCCCGGCAACGACGTCCAGCATCTGGCTGGATAAGTCATACGCGGTAACGTGCGCGACCCGCTGCGCAGCGGTAAAGCTGGCATGCCCTGCCCCGCAGCCTAAATCCAGCACGTGTGCCTGCGGGAACGCCGCCAGACGTTCACCGAGACGCACCAGATCGCGGCCAGAAGCATGCACGGCGCTGCTCAAATAGGCACTTGCCTGAGAACCAAACTGTTTTTCTACGTTGTCATGATGGGAGCGTGTTGTTGTCATCGTACTGTCCTTTGTGAGTGAAAAATAAAGGGCAGCACCCGCACAGGCCTGCCCCACGGCAGACCTGACACACCATTATTTATCAGGTTTGCCGGGACTGAATTCGACTAGTAGAGGGTTATGATCCGAGGCGCGCGTCACCAGAACCGAGGCATCATGCACGCTCAAACCACGATAGAAGACAAAATCGAGAGGACGACCAAAGGCTTTTTTGCGCTGGTCATCGCTAAAACGAACTTCACGCAGCGACATTTCGCGCGCAAAGCGATACAGCGCATTCATGCGCGGACGACTCCAGGCATTGAAATCGCCGGCCATAATGATGGGCCCGCTGTGATGGGCAATCTGATCGCCGATCGGAAGTAACTGCTTACTGTAGACATCCACGCCCAGACTGAAATTTACCGCATGGATATTCACGACCATCAGCATTCGGGTATCCGGCAGCGGATAGACCGTCACCAGCGCCGATTTTGCCAGACGCAGGATAGGTTCACGTTCGCGCAGTGGACAACAATAGACCGGATGTGCTGCTGAAAGCGTCATCACACCTGAGGGGTGTTGTGGCAGGACAAACGCAGGCACCTGGTCGGCGGCAAGATAGTTCGTGGTGGCAAAGCGTACCAGTTCAGGGGTGGTTTGTGCCTCCTGGAGCAGAACCAGGTGGGCATCTTTTCCAAAATTCTTGAGTACCGATAACCATTCGGCACGCTGCTGCTTAAAGATATTCCACACCAGTACACGGATTTTCTCATCGCTGCTTAACGGTGTGCCGGCGGGTAATGCCTGGCTTATGCTCGCAAATGACCCCGGAGGCAAGATCCTCTCCGCGGGCATTCCGGCAACATAACGCATGGCATAGGTATTTTTTCGCACTTTTGGAAACAGCCTCTGTAACATGAACCAGCCCGGAAAACGGACTGGTTCTAATGTTATAGGGACTTTAGGTCATACTTTCAACGCAATTTCTGAGAAACCGCTTTCCAGTTTTGTAAGCAAGCACTTACTGATGTTAACCCAGCGCGTCCCTGGCTGGCTTATCGAGACGTCCACTCAGTCCAATCAGCAGGAAGGCGACCAGGACAATCACCGCGCCAATCCACGGGGTCTGGGCTAATCCAACATGCGCTACGGTTTTCCCGCCAATGATGGAGCCCAGCGCAATGCCGATATTAAATGCGGCAATGTTCAGACCGGACGCCACATCCACGGCATTTGGCGTATAGAGCTCGGCTTTCTGGACAACGTAAACCTGAAGCCCGGGGACATTACCAAAGGCAAAGATCCCCATGACCAGCACAGTGACCAGCGCGGCGTAGTGTACCGAAGCCGTGAACTGGAAAATCATCAGCAGAACCACCAGGGCGGCGAAGATGAATTTCAGCGCCGGTACCGCACCATGCTTATCTGCAAGCTTGCCGCCCCAGATATTGCCAATGGCAACGGAAATACCGTATCCCAGCAAAATCCAGCTCACGGCATTGGGTGAAAAGCCTGCCAGATCCTGCATCATCGGCGCCAGGAAGGTGAAAGCCGTGAATACGCCGCCATAGCCCAATGCAGTTACCGCGTAGATAATCAGCAAACGGGGATGCGTGAGCACCTTCAGCTGATCGCGCAGGCTGGCGCTCGCCCGGCCAGGGATGTTCGACGGTACCAGCAGCAGGCTGGTCACCAGGGCGATGACGCCCAGTAAGGAGACGGCAAGGAACGTTTCACGCCAGCCGAAGTGTTGTCCGATAAACGTTCCCAGCGGTACGCCCGTAACGAGTGCGACGGTCAGCCCACCAAACATGATCGCAATAGCTGAAGCCGCTTTCTCTTTGGGCACCAGGCTGGTTGCAATGGTGGAACCAATCGAGAAGAACACACCGTGTGCAAGGCCGGTTAACAGACGCGCAATCACCAGCGTGGTGTAGTCCGGCGCCTGCCAGGCCAGAACGTTGCCGGCGGTGAACAGCACCATCAGCGCGACTAACAGCTGCTTACGCGGAAAACGTCCGGTCAGGGCCGTCAGCACTGGCGCACCGACGGCGACGCCCAGGGCGTAGATTGATACCAGCAACCCCGCAGAGGGCAACGAGATCGCAAGCTGGTTAGCAATAGTGGGAACCAGACCCACGATAACAAATTCGGTCGTGCCAATTGCGAAGGCACTGATCGTCAGGGCAAGTAGCGCCAGTGGCATAAAATACTCCGTATCATCAGGATTAAGATGACAGGCAGTATGCGCCAGTGCTTAAATAACAAAAATGGTCAAAATATCAATAGAATTTTGCAGGTGGTGCAAAAATGAAAGCAACATCGGAAGAGCTGACAATCTTTGTCGCCGTCGTTGAAAGCGGCAGCTTTAGCCGCGCGGCCGAACAGCTGGGTCAGGCTAACTCAGCCATCAGCCGTTCGGTAAAAAAACTGGAGATGAAGCTTGGAGTGAGTCTGCTTAACCGAACGACGCGGCAGCTGAGCCTGACGGAAGAGGGAGAGCGTTACTTCCGCCGCGTGCAGTCGGTATTGCAGGAGATGGCTGCAGCGGAGACGGAGATTATGGAGACCCGCAGCACGCCGCGTGGTTTGCTGCGCATTGATGCGGCCACGCCGGTTGTGCTCCATTTTCTGATGCCGCTGATCAAACCTTTCCGCGAGCGCTATCCGGAGATGACGCTATCGCTGGTCTCCTCAGAGACGTTTATCAACCTCATCGAACGGAAAGTGGATGTGGCTATCCGGGCGGGAACCCTTACAGATTCAAGCTTGCGTGCCCGCCCTCTGTTTGCCAGCTACCGCAAAATTATCGCATCGCCAGAGTATATTGCCGAACATGGTAAACCGGAGACGGTTGAAGAACTGAAGCAGCATCTGTGCCTTGGCTTTACGGAGCCGGTGTCGCTGAACACCTGGCCTGTTGCCTGCCATGATGGTCAACTTTATGAAATTACCTGCGGATTATCGTCTAACAGCGGAGAGACGCTGAAACAGCTGTGTCTCGAAGGAAATGGTATCGCCTGCTTGTCAGACTATATGATTAATAAGGAGATAGCCCGGGGTGAACTGGTGGAGCTAATGGCCGATAAACGTCTGCCGGTCGAAATGCCTTTTAGCGCGGTGTATTACAGTGACAGAGCGGTGAGTACGCGCATTCGTGCCTTTATTGACTTCCTGAGTGAACATATAAAAACAGCTCCCGGAGGAGCTGTGTGAGGGTTCAGGTTACAGAGGGTGGGTCAAACTTAATCCCAGTCAGGAGCTAAACCTTCCGGGCTGACCAGGCGATCGTTGCACTCCAGCGCTGCGATCGCTTTTTTATCGTCTGCATCCAGATGAAGATCCGTTGCTAACAGGTTGCTGGCCAGGTTTTCACGCTTAGTTGATGATGGGATCACGGCATAACCTTCACCCATTGCCCATGCCAGAATCACCTGCGCAGCAGTCGCGTTATGCTTCTCTGCGATACGCGTAATCACTTCATTTTTCAGCGCCTTACCGTAGGCCAGCGTCATGTATGAGGTGATGTGGATCCCGTGCTGTTTTGCCCATTCCACGACTTTGCGGTTTTGCAGGTATGGCGACAGCTCAATCTGGTTGGTTGCAATATTTTCTGCACCAACAGCAGCAATGGCTTTTTCCATCAGCGGAATGGTGAAGTTGGAGATCCCAATTTCGCGGGTTAAGCCCTGCTTTTTCGCTTCCAGCAGCGCCTGCATGAATTCCTCTACTGAGACGGCATCATTCGGTGATGGCCAGTGGATCAGCGTCAGATCTACGTAGTCAGTACGCAGTTTTTTCAGGCTCTCTTTCAGGCTAGGGATCAGCTTATCTTTGCTGAGATTCTCAATCCAGATTTTCGTGGTGATAAACAGTTCGTTACGCGGCACACCACTCTCTTCGAGAGCTTGTCCAACGGCAGCTTCGTTTTCATAGATCTGTGCCGTATCAACTCCACGATAGCCCAGTTCGAGTGCGGTTTTAACCGATGCGATAACAACGTCGTCTTTCAGGCGGAAAGTGCCAAGACCAAATGCAGGGAGAGTCATACTATTCCTCAATCATTATGTTCGTAAACTGAGGAAGATTATCGCTGGCGTTGTTATAGAGAAAAAGATCGCAAAACGCAGAGGATTTTTGCTAATTTCGCAATAATTAAACGTCAGATAAGAAAAAAGCCCTGAGCGTGAGCTCAGGGCTTTTAATAAGTGGCGGAACGGACGGGACTCGAACCCGCGACCCCCTGCGTGACAGGCAGGTATTCTAACCGACTGAACTACCGCTCCACCGAAGACTGCTGTAACCACCGGATTTATGCACCGGCTTACTACTTAATTTGATGCCTGGCAGTTCCCTACTCTCACATGGGGAGACCCCACACTACCATCGGCGCTACGGCGTTTCACTTCTGAGTTCGGCATGGGGTCAGGTGGGACCACCGCGCTAAAGCCGCCAGGCAAATTCTGTTAATCTGTATCAGGCTGAAAATCGTGTCTGTCTTCGCCGAAACAGCTTCGGCGTTGTAAGGTTAAGCCTCACGGTTCATTAGTATCGGTTAGCTCAACGCATCGCTGCGCTTACACACCCGACCTATCAACGTCGTAGTCTTCAACGTTCCTTCAGGACCCTTAAAGGGTCAGGGAGAACTCATCTCGGGGCAAGTTTCGTGCTTAGATGCTTTCAGCACTTATCTTTTCCGCATTTAGCTACCGGGCAGTGCCATTGGCATGACAACCCGAACACCAGTGATGCGTCCACTCCGGTCCTCTCGTACTAGGAGCAGCCCCCCTCAATTCTCCAGCGCCCACGGCAGATAGGGACCGAACTGTCTCACGACGTTCTAAACCCAGCTCGCGTACCACTTTAAATGGCGAACAGCCATACCCTTGGGACCTACTTCAGCCCCAGGATGTGATGAGCCGACATCGAGGTGCCAAACACCGCCGTCGATATGAACTCTTGGGCGGTATCAGCCTGTTATCCCCGGAGTACCTTTTATCCGTTGAGCGATGGCCCTTCCATTCAGAACCACCGGATCACTATGACCTGCTTTCGCACCTGCTCGAGCCGTCACTCTCGCAGTCAAGCTAGCTTATGCCATTGCACTAACCTCCTGATGTCCGACCAGGATTAGCTAACCTTCGTGCTCCTCCGTTACTCTTTGGGAGGAGACCGCCCCAGTCAAACTACCCACCAGACACTGTCCGCAACCCGGATTACGGGTCTACGTTAGAACACCAGCCATTAAAGGGTGGTATTTCAAGGTCGGCTCCACGCAGACTGGCGTCCACGCTTCAAAGCCTCCCACCTATCCTACACATCAAGGACCAGTGTTCAGTGTCAAGCTATAGTAAAGGTTCACGGGGTCTTTCCGTCTTGCCGCGGGTACACTGCATCTTCACAGCGAGTTCAATTTCACTGAGTCTCGGGTGGAGACAGCCTGGCCATCATTACGCCATTCGTGCAGGTCGGAACTTACCCGACAAGGAATTTCGCTACCTTAGGACCGTTATAGTTACGGCCGCCGTTTACCGGGGCTTCGATCAAGAGCTTCGCGTTACCGCTAACCCCATCAATTAACCTTCCGGCACCGGGCAGGCGTCACACCGTATACGTCCACTTTCGTGTTTGCACAGTGCTGTGTTTTTAATAAACAGTTGCAGCCAGCTGGTATCTTCGACTGATTTCAGCTCCACCCGCAGGGGCTTCACCTACATATCAGCGTGCCTTCTCCCGAAGTTACGGCACCATTTTGCCTAGTTCCTTCACCCGAGTTCTCTCAAGCGCCTTGGTATTCTCTACCTGACCACCTGTGTCGGTTTGGGGTACGATTTGATGTTACCTGATGCTTAGAGGCTTTTCCTGGAAGCAGGGCATTTGTTACTTCAGCACCGTAGTGCCTCGTCATCACACCTCAGCGTTAATAAGGTACCGGATTTACCTGGAACCTCCGCCTACATGCTTAAACCGGGACAACCGTCGCCCGGCTAACATAGCCTTCTCCGTCCCCCCTTCGCAGTAACACCAAGTACAGGAATATTAACCTGTTTCCCATCGACTACGCCTTTCGGCCTCGCCTTAGGGGTCGACTCACCCTGCCCCGATTAACGTTGGACAGGAACCCTTGGTCTTCCGGCGAGCGGGCTTTTCACCCGCTTTATCGTTACTTATGTCAGCATTCGCACTTCTGATACCTCCAGCATGCCTCACAGCACACCTTCAACGGCTTACAGAACGCTCCCCTACCCAACAACACATAGTGTCGCTGCCGCAGCTTCGGTGCATGGTTTAGCCCCGTTACATCTTCCGCGCAGGCCGACTCGACCAGTGAGCTATTACGCTTTCTTTAAATGATGGCTGCTTCTAAGCCAACATCCTGGCTGTCTGTGCCTTCCCACATCGTTTCCCACTTAACCATGACTTTGGGACCTTAGCTGGCGGTCTGGGTTGTTTCCCTCTTCACGACGGACGTTAGCACCCGCCGTGTGTCTCCCGTGATAACATTCTTCGGTATTCGTAGTTTGCATCGGGTTGGTAAGCCGGGATGGCCCCCTAGCCGAAACAGTGCTCTACCCCCGAAGATGAGTTCACGAGGCGCTACCTAAATAGCTTTCGGGGAGAACCAGCTATCTCCCGGTTTGATTGGCCTTTCACCCCCAGCCACAAGTCATCCGCTAATTTTTCAACATTAGTCGGTTCGGTCCTCCAGTTAGTGTTACCCAACCTTCAACCTGCCCATGGCTAGATCACCGGGTTTCGGGTCTATACCCTGCAACTTAACGCCCAGTTAAGACTCGGTTTCCCTTCGGCTCCCCTATACGGTTAACCTTGCTACAGAATATAAGTCGCTGACCCATTATACAAAAGGTACGCAGTCACACCACAAGGGTGCTCCCACTGCTTGTACGTACACGGTTTCAGGTTCTTTTTCACTCCCCTCGCCGGGGTTCTTTTCGCCTTTCCCTCACGGTACTGGTTCACTATCGGTCAGTCAGGAGTATTTAGCCTTGGAGGATGGTCCCCCCATATTCAGACAGGATACCACGTGTCCCGCCCTACTCTTCGAGTTCACAGCCTGTGTGCTTTCGTGTACGGGACTGTCACCCTGTACCGTGCGACTTTCCAGACGCTTCCACTAACACACAAGCTGATTCAGACTCTGGGCTGCTCCCCGTTCGCTCGCCGCTACTGGGGGAATCTCGGTTGATTTCTTTTCCTCGGGGTACTTAGATGTTTCAGTTCCCCCGGTTCGCCTCGTTAACCTATGTATTCAGTTAACGATAGTGCAACGAATTGCACTGGGTTTCCCCATTCGGACATCGCCGGGTCAAAGGTTCATATCACCTCGCCGGCGCTTTTCGCAGATTAGCACGTCCTTCATCGCCTCTGACTGCCAGGGCATCCACCGTGTACGCTTAGTCGCTTAACCTCACAACCCGAAGATGTTTCTTTCGATTCATCATCGACTTGCGAAAATTTGAGAGACTCGAACACACATAACATATGTGTCGTTTCAATTTTCAGCTTGATCCAGATTTTTAAAGAGCAAAACTTCGCAGTGCACCTTTTCAGGTTCACTCTGAAGTTTTCTTGTGTTCGCAGTAAAAGATGGTGGAGCTATGCGGGATCGAACCGCAGACCTCCTGCGTGCAAAGCAGGCGCTCTCCCAGCTGAGCTATAGCCCCATCGTTTATCATCTCTGTACCGCTCATCCTTTAAAAGGAGTTTGGTAGGCCTGAGTGGACTTGAACCACCGACCTCACCCTTATCAGGGGTGCGCTCTAACCACCTGAGCTACAAGCCTGCAGAGATTTTTACTGCTGTTTTTCATCAGACAATCTGTGTGAGCACTGCAAAGGCAGGTTCTTTAAGGTAAGGAGGTGATCCAACCGCAGGTTCCCCTACGGTTACCTTGTTACGACTTCACCCCAGTCATGAATCACAAAGTGGTAAGCGCCCTCCCGAAGGTTAAGCTACCTACTTCTTTTGCAACCCACTCCCATGGTGTGACGGGCGGTGTGTACAAGGCCCGGGAACGTATTCACCGTAGCATTCTGATCTACGATTACTAGCGATTCCGACTTCATGGAGTCGAGTTGCAGACTCCAATCCGGACTACGACGCACTTTATGAGGTCCGCTTGCTCTCGCGAGGTCGCTTCTCTTTGTATGCGCCATTGTAGCACGTGTGTAGCCCTACTCGTAAGGGCCATGATGACTTGACGTCATCCCCACCTTCCTCCAGTTTATCACTGGCAGTCTCCTTTGAGTTCCCGGCCTAACCGCTGGCAACAAAGGATAAGGGTTGCGCTCGTTGCGGGACTTAACCCAACATTTCACAACACGAGCTGACGACAGCCATGCAGCACCTGTCTCAGAGTTCCCGAAGGCACCAATCCATCTCTGGAAAGTTCTCTGGATGTCAAGAGTAGGTAAGGTTCTTCGCGTTGCATCGAATTAAACCACATGCTCCACCGCTTGTGCGGGCCCCCGTCAATTCATTTGAGTTTTAACCTTGCGGCCGTACTCCCCAGGCGGTCGACTTAACGCGTTAGCTCCGGAAGCCACGCCTCAAGGGCACAACCTCCAAGTCGACATCGTTTACGGCGTGGACTACCAGGGTATCTAATCCTGTTTGCTCCCCACGCTTTCGCACCTGAGCGTCAGTCTTTGTCCAGGGGGCCGCCTTCGCCACCGGTATTCCTCCAGATCTCTACGCATTTCACCGCTACACCTGGAATTCTACCCCCCTCTACAAGACTCTAGCCTGCCAGTTTCGAATGCAGTTCCCAGGTTGAGCCCGGGGATTTCACATCCGACTTGACAGACCGCCTGCGTGCGCTTTACGCCCAGTAATTCCGATTAACGCTTGCACCCTCCGTATTACCGCGGCTGCTGGCACGGAGTTAGCCGGTGCTTCTTCTGCGGGTAACGTCAATCGACAAGGTTATTAACCTTATCGCCTTCCTCCCCGCTGAAAGTACTTTACAACCCGAAGGCCTTCTTCATACACGCGGCATGGCTGCATCAGGCTTGCGCCCATTGTGCAATATTCCCCACTGCTGCCTCCCGTAGGAGTCTGGACCGTGTCTCAGTTCCAGTGTGGCTGGTCATCCTCTCAGACCAGCTAGGGATCGTCGCCTAGGTGAGCCGTTACCCCACCTACTAGCTAATCCCATCTGGGCACATCTGATGGCAAGAGGCCCGAAGGTCCCCCTCTTTGGTCTTGCGACGTTATGCGGTATTAGCTACCGTTTCCAGTAGTTATCCCCCTCCATCAGGCAGTTTCCCAGACATTACTCACCCGTCCGCCGCTCGCCGGCAAAGTAGCAAGCTACTTTCCGCTGCCGCTCGACTTGCATGTGTTAGGCCTGCCGCCAGCGTTCAATCTGAGCCATGATCAAACTCTTCAATTTAAGTTTGATGCTCGTGAATTAAACTTCGTAATGAATTACGTATGTTCACTCAGAGACTTGGTATTCATTTTTCGTCTTGCGACGTTAAGAATCCATGTCACTTTGAGTGCCCACACAGATTGTCTGATAAATTGTTAAAGAGCAGTGCAACGCGGCTTTCGCTCACCGTTGCGAGGTGGCGTATATTACGCTTTCCTCTTTCAGAGTCAACCCGTTATTTCAGAATTTTTCTCTTCAACCGACCGCGTTGTCTGTGAAGTGATTCACATCCGCCGTGTCGATGGAGGCGCATTATAGGGGGCCGCCGAGGAATGACAAGCGGAAAAATGCATTTTTATTTCAACCGCTCATCTTTTCACCAAAAAGGCTATTTTTGGTGCTTTTTAATCTCTTTTGGCAGATCGGCCAGACTATTAATCACCCAATCCGCTGCATTTTCTGCTTCTGGCGTCACTGGCTTACCGGTGCGAACTAATATTTTGGTTCCTACATCCGCTGCGGCGGCTGCCTGCATATCTTCCAGTTTATCGCCCACCATATAAGAAGCAGACATATCAATGTGCAGGAACTCCTGTGCAGAGATGAACATCCCGGGATGCGGCTTACGGCAGTCACAGGTCTGGCGATACGCATCAACGGTTCCCTGCGGGTGGTGCGGACAATAGTAGATGCCGTCGAGATCCACACCGCGGTCGGCCAGCGACCAGTCCATCCATTCCGTCAGCGTCTCGAACTGCGCCTCGGTGAATTTACCGCGTGCAATACCGGACTGGTTCGTCACAACCACCAGCGCATAACCCATCTCTTTCAGCTGGCGCATGGCATCTATTACGCCCTCGATAAACTCGAACTCATCAATCTCATGAACATAACCGTGATCCACATTAATAGTGCCATCACGATCGAGAAAAATTGCGGGTACTGATTTTGCCACCGGTTTGCTCCTGAAAAAGGCATGTTCGACTAGTATCTCATGAATCGCAGCGCAATAAAGTGCTCATCGTACAGAGTTGGATTGATTTAGACGTCTGGATGCCTTAACATCCGTTTTGTTTACGGTCATCACCCGTATCTGGCAGAAGAAAATGCCACGGCTAACTTACATACGATAAAAATAATCTAATGATTAAACTTTCCAATATCACCAAAGTGTTCCAGCAGGGGAACCGAACCATTCAGGCGCTGAACAACGTCAGCCTGCATGTTCCTGCTGGTCAAATTTATGGCGTCATTGGCGCATCGGGTGCAGGTAAAAGCACGCTGATTCGTTGTGTTAACCTGCTTGAGCGCCCAACCCAGGGCAGCGTAGAAGTTGGCGGCCAGGAACTTACCGCCCTCTCAGAGAAAGAACTCACCAAAGCGCGTCGTCAGATTGGCATGATCTTCCAGCACTTTAACCTGCTGGCTTCCCGCACCGTGTTCGGCAACGTTGCCCTGCCGCTTGAGCTTGATAACACGCCAAAAGAAGAAGTGAAGCGTCGCGTCACCGAGCTGCTCGACCTCGTAGGTCTGGGCGACAAGCATGATAGCTACCCGGCAAATCTGTCCGGTGGGCAAAAGCAGCGTGTGGCCATTGCCCGCGCGCTGGCAAGTAATCCTAAGGTACTGCTGTGCGATGAAGCCACCAGCGCACTGGATCCGGCAACCACGCGTTCGATTCTGGAACTGCTGAAAGACATTAACCGTCGCCTGGGCCTGACGATCCTCCTTATTACACATGAGATGGACGTGGTGAAACGCATCTGCGACTGCGTGGCGGTCATCAGCAACGGTGAACTGATCGAGCAGGACACGGTAAGTGAAGTCTTCTCGCATCCGAAGACGCCGCTGGCACAGCAGTTCATCCAGTCCACGCTGCATCTGGATATTCCGGAAGATTATCTGGAGCGTTTGAAAACCGAACCCGCAGCAGACAGCGTCCCGATGCTGCGCATGGAGTTCACCGGTCAGTCCGTTGACGCTCCCCTGCTTTCCGAAACCGCGCGTCGCTTTAACGTAAACAACAACATCATCAGCGCGCAGATGGATTACGCCGGTGGCGTGAAGTTCGGCATCATGCTGACAGAAATGCACGGCACACAAGAAGAAACCCAGGCCGCGATTGCCTGGCTGCAAGAACACCACGTAAAAGTAGAGGTACTGGGTTATGTCTGAGCCGATGATGTGGCTGCTGGTTCGCGGCGTTTGGGAAACGCTGGCAATGACCTTTGTCTCTGGCTTCTTTGGTTTTGTGATTGGCCTGCCGGTCGGCGTACTGCTGTATGTGACGCGTCCGGGTCAAATCATTGAGAACGCGAAACTGTACCGTACGCTCTCTGCGCTGGTGAACATCTTCCGTTCTATTCCCTTCATTATTCTGCTGGTGTGGATGATTCCGTTTACCCGCGTGATCGTCGGAACGTCTATCGGTCTGCAGGCGGCCATTGTTCCGCTAACCGTGGGGGCTGCGCCGTTTATCGCCCGTATGGTGGAAAACGCCCTGCTGGAGATCCCAACCGGTTTGATCGAAGCCTCACGCGCGATGGGCGCAACGCCGATGCAGATCGTCCGCAAAGTCCTGCTCCCGGAAGCACTGCCGGGCCTGGTGAACGCGGCAACCATCACGCTCATCACGCTGGTCGGTTATTCCGCAATGGGTGGCGCAGTTGGCGCTGGCGGTTTAGGCCAGATTGGTTACCAGTACGGCTATATTGGATATAACGCTACCGTGATGAATACCGTTCTGGTATTGCTGGTTGTTCTGGTTTATTTAATCCAGTTCTCTGGCGATCGCATCGTCCGGACCGTTACTCACAAATAACGTTACACACAACACAAACTCTACGAGTTAAGGATAAAACATGGCGTTTAAATTAAAGACCTTTGCAGCAGTAGGCGCGCTGATCGGCTCTCTGGCACTGGTGGGTTGCGGTCAGGACGAAAAAGATCCAAACCACATTAAAGTGGGCGTTATCGTGGGTGCAGAACAACAGGTTGCTGAAGTTGCTCAGAAAGTGGCGAAAGAGAAGTATGGCCTGGACGTTGAGCTCGTGACCTTCAACGATTACGTTCTGCCGAACGAAGCGCTGAGCAAAGGCGATATCGACGCTAACGCCTTCCAGCATAAGCCATACCTGGATCAGCAGATCAAAGATCGTGGCTATAAACTGGTGGGTGTTGGTAACACCTTCGTTTATCCAATTGCCGGTTACTCTAAGAAAATTAAATCGCTGGACGAGCTGCAGCCGGGCTCTCAGGTTGCCGTGCCTAACGACCCAACCAACCTTGGCCGTTCCCTGCTGCTGCTGCAGAAAGTGGGCCTGATCAAACTGAAAGACGGTGTTGGCCTGCTGCCAACCGTTCTGGATGTCACCGAGAACCCGAAAAATCTGAAAATTGTTGAACTGGAAGCACCGCAGCTGCCACGTTCTCTGGACGATGCGCAGATTGCCCTGGCCGTGATCAACACCACTTATGCCAGCCAGATTGGCCTGACGCCGGCTAAAGACGGTATCTTCGTTGAAGATAAAGACTCCCCGTACGTTAACCTGATCGTGACTCGCGAAGACAACAAGGACGCGGAAAACGTGAAGAAATTCGTTCAGGCTTATCAGTCTGATGAAGTTTACCAGGAAGCCAACAAAGTGTTTAACGGCGGCGCTGTTAAAGGCTGGTAATCTCACCTCAGTGTAATATCATCAGGACGGGCTTATGCCCGTCTTGTCATTTGTGCAGTCAACTGATTCAATATCTGACGTTTTGATTATCCATTGAGGAACTATTATGCGTGCTTTACCGATCTGTCTTTTAGCACTCATGCTGAGCGGCTGTTCTATGCTAAGCAGATCTCCCGTTGAACCTGTTCAAAGCACGGCAACCCCGCCAAAAACCGAGCCTGCAAAACCGAAAGTGGTTCGCCCTGCGCCGGTTCGCATTATCACGAAAGCAGACGAACTCGTCGGTAAACCGTTCCGTGAACTGGGCGAAGTGAGCGGCGAATCCTGTCAGGCAACCAATCAGGACTCACCACCGAATATTCCGACAGCGCGTAAACGTATGCAGATTAATGCCGCAAAAATGAAAGCCAACGCGGTTCTGCTGCACAGCTGCGAAGTCACCAGCGGCACGCCGGGCTGCTACCGTCAGGCGGTTTGCATCGGTTCAGCGCTGAACATCACGGCGAAATGAGTGCATTTCAGTTCGAGCAGATAGGCGTTATCCACTCTCCTTATAAAGAGAAGTTCGCCGTCCCCCGCCAGCCCGGTCTGGTCACCAGCGGAAGCGGTGAGCTTCACCTGATTGCGCCTTACAATCAGGCCGATGCGGTACGCGGGCTTGAGGCTTTCAGCCATTTATGGGTGGTGTTCGTGTTTCACCAGACGATGGAAGGCGGCTGGCGTCCGACCGTGCGCCCTCCTCGTCTCGGCGGAAATGCGAGAATGGGCGTGTTTGCAACTCGCTCGACTTTCCGCCCAAACCCGATTGGAATGTCGCTGGTTGAACTGAAAGGCATACGCTGCCAGAAAGATCGGGTGATACTGGAGTTAGGTAGCCTGGACCTGGTAGACGGCACGCCGGTAATCGACATCAAACCCTATTTGCCCTTCGCCGAAGCCCTCCCGGACGCGCGTGCAAGTTATGCTCAGGACGCGCCACAGGCGGACATGCCTGTTTATTTTACGCCTGAGATAACCGCGCAGCTCGGTCAGCTGGAGAAACGCTATCCTCGCTTACGGGATTTCATCACTGAAGTTCTGGCACAGGACCCGCGTCCGGCCTACCGTAAAGAAGAGGAAGAAGGAAAAACGTACGCCGTCTGGCTGCTCGATTTCAACGTTCGCTGGCGCGTCACCGGGGCAGGTTTTGAAGTGTTTGCCCTTGAACCCAGGTAATTTTGTTCTCCTCTCTTTTGGCATCTTTGCCACACTGGTAAACTAAACCACTTTTTTTGTGTCAGGCTGGTGTTTCAGCCTGTTCCAATCGTCGAAATGGAACCGTAACAACATGCGTACTAGCCAATATCTGCTCTCCACTCTGAAGGAGACGCCTGCCGACGCCGAAGTGATCAGCCATCAGCTGATGCTGCGCGCCGGGATGATCCGCAAGCTGGCCTCCGGGTTATATACCTGGCTGCCGACCGGCGTGCGCGTCCTGAAAAAAGTCGAAAACATCGTGCGTGAAGAGATGAACAACGCCGGTGCTATCGAGGTGTCCATGCCTGTGGTTCAGCCCGCTGACCTGTGGCAGGAGAGCGGCCGTTGGGAACAGTATGGTCCTGAACTGCTGCGCTTTGTCGATCGCGGCGAGCGTCCGTTCGTTCTCGGCCCAACGCATGAAGAAGTCATTACCGACCTGATTCGTAATGAGCTGAGCTCTTACAAACAGCTGCCGCTGAACTTCTTCCAGATCCAGACCAAGTTCCGTGACGAAGTTCGCCCACGTTTCGGCGTCATGCGCTCTCGCGAATTCCTGATGAAAGATGCTTACTCTTTCCATACCTCTCAGGAATCACTGCAAGAGACCTACGACGCAATGTACGCGGCGTACAGCAAAATCTTCTCTCGCATGGGTCTGGATTTCCGTGCTGTGCAGGCTGATACCGGCTCCATCGGCGGTAGCGCATCCCATGAGTTCCAGGTCCTGGCGCAGAGCGGTGAAGACGATGTGATCTTCTCTGACTCTTCAGACTACGCGGCGAATATCGAATTTGCAGAAGCGCTGGCGCCAAAAGAACCACGCGGGGCGGCAACGCAAGAGATGACGCTGGTTGATACGCCAAACGCTAAAACCATTGCCGAGCTGGTTGAGCAGTTCAATCTGCCTGTCGAAAAAACCGTGAAAACGCTGCTGGTGAAATCCACCGAAGGCAGCGCTTACCCGCTGGTTGCCCTGCTGGTGCGTGGCGATCACGAGCTGAACGAAGTGAAAGCCGAGAAGCTGCCGCAGGTAGCCAGCCCGCTGACCTTCGCAACGGAAGCGGAAATCCGCGCCGTGGTGAATGCGGGTCCAGGTTCACTGGGTCCAGTCAATCTACCGGTGCCTGTTGTCATTGACCGCACGGTTGCGGCAATGAGCGACTTCTCCGCAGGTGCGAACATCGACGGTAAACATTACTTTGGCATCAACTGGGATCGCGACGTGGCGACGCCGGAAGTGGCTGACATCCGTAACGTGGTTGCAGGCGATCCAAGCCCGGACGGCCAGGGTACCCTGATGATTAAGCGCGGCATCGAAGTGGGTCATATCTTCCAGCTGGGTGATAAATACTCTCGCGCGCTGAACGCGGCCGTTCAGGGTGAAGATGGCCGTAACCAGATCCTGACCATGGGTTGCTACGGTATCGGGGTGACGCGCGTGGTGGCTGCGGCGATTGAGCAGAACTACGACGAACGCGGCATCGTCTGGCCGGACAATATTGCGCCGTTCCAGGTGGCTATTCTGCCAATGAACATGCACAAGTCTTACCGCGTGCAGGAGCTGGCCGAGAAGCTGTATGCCGAGCTGCGCGCTCAGGGTATCGAAGTGCTGATGGATGACCGTAAAGAGCGTCCGGGCGTGATGTTTGCCGATATGGAACTGATCGGTATCCCGCACACCGTCGTCATCGGCGACCGTAACCTCGACAGCGATGAGATTGAATACAAATACCGTCGCAGCGGCGAGAAACAGATGATCAAGACCGGCGACATTCTTGATTACCTGGTGAAAGCCATCAAAGGCTAAACAAAAAACCCCGCTCAGGCGGGGTTTTTTAATGGCTCAGCGTCGGCTTATTTACTGTTACAGTCTTTACCCGCAACAAACTTCGCGTCTTTATCTGCCACCAGCGTTTTCACCATCTCCCCGCTATCCGGGTTTGGCTCCAGCGTAAAGTGACCGTCAACCGTCAGCAATACCGGCTTGCTGTCATTGCCGCGTGCCACAGCGTAATCACGTTCAAGCTGCGCATTGTTTGCCACGCTGACCTTCCTGCCGGTTGCGCAGTCGGTAAAGATCGCCGCATCCGCCATATAGAAGTACATCCCCCGCATTGCCATCGGCGTGGCAGGCAGAGCCGCTTTTACCGGCGCAAGCGTGTAGTTGAACTGGGATTCAATCGGGTTGCCTTCGCGGTCGAGCATCTCCATCCCCTCACCTTTGGCGCGGAAAAAGGTTTTCTCACCGGAGGTATCCGTCAGGACCAGCTTCTCCGCCGTACGCGCCCAGGTTCCATAAGTGGCAAAAGAAGAAGGCTCTTTAGCGCCCTGATAGCGCTGATTCATCACCCAGGTGCCATCTTTTTGCAGGAACAGAGACGTTTCAATGCCTTCGCAGTCCGCGCAAGGCAATACGCCGCGCCAGCTTTGCTGCATCGGTTTTAATTCTTCCGTTTGCGTGGGTTGTAAAACCTGCGTTTCGGAGCGGTTGTTACACCCAAAAAGCGCAAACAGCGTACTCACTGCCAGCGCTGACCATAATGCTTTTTTCACAATGAATTCCTTATGAAAAGTGTGTTCCCTTTCGTCACTCTGTCGGGCGACGAACTTTACCGCGTAGTGCTTTCACTGTGGATTTTTGGGCCTTCGAGGACAACCGACGCTCTTTCGATGCGCGGGTCGGCCGCGTTGCCCGGCGGCTTTTTTGTACTGCCGTTAGCTCTTTGATTACCGCCACCAGCCTGGCTATCGCCGCTTCCCGGTTGAGCTCCTGGCTGCGGTACTCCTGGGCTTTGATCACAATCACGCCATCGCTGGTGATCAGGTGATGGCTGGCGGCAAGCAGGCTTTCTTTATAATACTCTGGCAGGCTTGAGGCCCGAATGTCAAAACGCAAATGGATAGCCGTCGACGCCTTGTTGACGTGCTGCCCGCCTGCTCCCTGCGCACGGATGGCGATGATCTCGAGCTCGCTGTCAGGGATGCTGACGTTTCGGGACAAGACGATCATGACGCGGGTTGCCACGCCGTTAAATGAATTTCCAGATTATTCTGAGAATCAGAGAGCCAGATGGCGCCATCCTGAATCGTCGCCTGCAAAACCATGGTCCGGCTGGCAAATTCGCTCAACTGCGCCAGCTGCTCATCATCCAGATACCAGACCGTGAGATTTTTAAACTGTCCGCACTTGCTCTTGTTTTGCTGCCACCAGATCTCCGCAGCGCGCTGATTATATGCGAATAAGGCCACTTCAGCGGACTGGGTGCAGGCCTTCTTAATTCTGCGCTCGTCAGGTAGGCCGAGTTCGATCCACAAATCGATACCCAGATGATCGTTGCGCAGCCAGGCTTCAGGCTCGTCTTCTGCGCTTAACCCACGGGAAAACTGCAGACGCTCGTCGGCATACTTAATCCACGCCAGCAGGCGCAGCATCATGCGCTCCTGGGTTTCGGAGGGGTGGCGTGCCAGCGTAAGCGACGCGTCGAGGAACTGGTTGCGATCCAGATCGGCCACATTGACCACAGCTTTATAAATTGTCGCTTTCAGCGCCATGAGAGAACTCCATTCGAATCAGGCGCACATTGTAGCGAAAACCGCGGCAAAAGGCTGTTACAGGGTGTTAAATACACCGCTATCAAGGCCCTGATATTGCTTAAATGAGTATGGTATAGTCACCTTGCTAAACCGAGTTTATCTTCGTAGGCTTAATGATATCTCACAGTAAGTCAGTGCGCTGGCGGGAGGGGATGTGAATAATTATTGTGAGTTAATTCGCAAACGGTATGCGGAAATCGCCAGCGGAGATCTGGGGTATGTCCCGGACGCGTTGGGCTGTGTATTGAAGGTGCTTAATGAAGTGGCCTCTGATGAGAGCCTTTCAGAGTCGGTCAGGGAAAAAGCAGCGTATGCTGCGGCGAATTTACTGGTGAGCGATTATGTCGATGAATGATACTTATCAACCCATCAATTGTGATGACTATGACAACCTCGAACTCGCCTGCCAGCATCATTTATTACTGACGCTGGAGCTAAAAGATGGCGAAGTGTTGAAGGCGAAAGCCAGCGATCTGGTTTCACGAAAGAATGTGGAATACCTGATAGTGGAAGACGCCGGGGCGACGCGTGAGCTGCGTCTGGACAAAATAGCCAGCTTCAGCCACCCCCAAATCGGCACCGTCGTGGTGAGCGAATCCTGATGACACTAACGGGCAGCCTGGCTGCCCGTTACGCTTTCTTCCACTCAAAACGGACACCCTCTTCTGACCACCCCTCTTCCGTAATGAACACCCCTGCCGCAGCGATCAGCGTTTCACCGTAGAACAGTAGCGGCGTGGTGTCGCGCAGCCACGGCGGCACGTTGCACTCCTGCCATATTTTCTTCAGCTTTCGTCCCCCGTTGCGCCCGACGATATGCAGCAGGCCGCCAGCCTTAAAGCGCACGGTGACCGGTTCACCGGGCTTCGGCAGCCGCACATGACCAGACGACAGAAGAGAAACGCGTCCTGCCTCACAGGGCAATATCAGGGGCGCGTCAGGAGAAAGCCAGTCGAGCACCACATCGGTCAGCGAGGGCATGGATTTTATCCACCAGAGCTCCCCTTTATAGCGTCTAACCTCAAAACCGTTCAGGTGGACGCACGGAGAAGCATCATCCCGCGCCAGTGCGACTTCGTCCCAGATACGGCTCAGCATTGTCCTCGACGGCATCGCGGCGCGATGAAAGGCCAGCCAGCGCCGTAACAGCGCGGCGCGACGTACCGGGCTCATCGCTTTCATCGGTGCGATCGCCAGCGCCCCGTCTGCAGAAATAAGCCCAGCCAGCTCGTCTCTCAACAGCTCATCCAGCAACGACTCCTGTTCGGCGCACAGCATGGCGCTTCTTGCCGTCGCGTCGGCGAAATGCGGCCAGCGCTCGCTGAGCAGCGGGAGAACGCGCAGACGCAGGAAGTTACGGTCGTAGCCGTCATCCTGGTTACTCTCATCTTCGATCCAGTTCAGCTGATGTTCTCGCGCCCAGGCTTCCAGCGAGGCACGCGTCTCGCCAAGCAGCGGACGCAGTAGCGTTGTGTCGGCAAATTCAGAACGCGCCGGCATGGCAGAAAGCCCCGCCGGCCCGCTGCCCCGCTTAAGAGCCAGCAGAAAGGTTTCACACTGGTCATCAAGATGCTGAGCCGTGACCAGCGCTTCTCCAGTACGTAATGCCCCGGCAAATGCGGCATAGCGGGCTTTCCGCGCCTGCGCTTCGATGCCCAGCCCCTCCTCCGCAAGCGTGACGCGCTCAACGATGAGCGGGATCGCCCAGGCCGCACACAAGGCTTCACAGTGCACCACCCACGCCTCTGCGTGAGGACTTAATCCGTGGTGAATATGCATCGCCCGAAGCTGGACGTCAGGTTCCCGATCGCGCCAAAGCTTAAGGCGATGCAGCAACACGGTAGAATCCAGGCCACCGCTAAACCCCACCAGCAGCTGGCGGTACGGTGAAACGGCTTGTGCGATAGCGGGTAAGGTCATAGGAGATTACACATAAAAAATGCCCAAACTGAGCGGGCATTATCACACAGGACAACCATTACTGCTGATAAAGCTCCAGCGGCAGGCCGTCCGGATCGTTGAAAAAAGTAAAGCGCTTGTCGGTGAACGGATCGACGCGTATCGCTTCGCACGTCACGCCGTGCGCTTCCAGATGCTTAACTGCGCTATCCAGGTCATCGACGCTGAAGGCAAGATGACGCAGGCCGCAGGCTTCCGGGCGGGAGGGACGCGCAGGCGGAAAAGGAAAAGAGAACAACTCAATCACATATTGCCCGTTTAACGCCAGATCGCCCTTCCATGAATCGCGCTCCTCGCGGTAGGCCTCGCTCATGAGCGTAAAGCCCAGGATGTCGCAGTAGAAGGCCTTACTTTTCGCGTAATCGGTCGCAATGATCGCAATATGATGAACAGCTTTTAAACCCAGCATAGCTTCTCCTTTTTATGATGCCTGAACGTTACAACCGAAAACCCGCGCCAGGCAAGCGGTCACCCTTATTTTAGGACTCGCACCCAGTAAACGCCGCTCTCGTCGCGCTTCGCACCGTGGATATCCGTCTCAAAACCGGGATAGTGCCGCCCTACCGAACAGAGCATCAGCAGGAAATCAAGCACCGCCCGACTCTCTTCGGTAATCATCTCTCCCGGCATCAGGAGCGGAACGCCCGGCGGGTAAGGCAGGATCATGTTAGCCGATACGCGGCCGACCAGGTTTTCCAGCTCGACGGTTTCGACCTCCCCTTTCACCTGGCGCTGCCATGCCTTGTGCGGGGTAAACTTCATCTCCGGTAAGACATCGAACGCCTGAAGCATCAGACGCGGCAGATCGTGCTGACGGATCAGCCTGTGGATCCCCTGGGCCAGATCCTGAATGCGCATATTTCGATAGAAGTCGGGATCCTCCGCGTAGAGATCCGGCAGCATGTTCTTTACCCGCAGGTTAAGATCGTAGGCCCGCTTAAACTCCATCAGGCCGCGCAACAACCCCATCGCCCGGGTTTTGTCGATCCCGATGCTGAACAGGAACAGCAGGTTATAGGGACCGGTTTTCTCCACCACCACGCCACGTTCATCAAGGAATTTCGCGACCAGCGCGGCCGGAATACCTTCATCGCTCATCTTGCCCTGCTCATCCATGCCCGGCGTCAGGATCGTCACTTTTACCGGGTCGAGGAACATATGGTCGCTATCGGCATCCCGGAAGCCATGCCAGCCTTCGCCGGGCGAGACGGGCCAGCATTCTGCTTCATCAATCTCTTCCGGCTGCCAGATATCAAAGAACCAGCCGTCGGCTTCATCTTTAAGCCGCTGAACCTCTTTGCGGAAATGCAGCGCGCGTTCCACCGAACGATTGATGAGACGCTTACCGGGATTGCCGCGCAGCATCGCCGCGGCCGTTTCAATAGAGGCCACCAGCGGGTAGCTCGGCGAGGTGGTGGTGTGCATCATAAAGGCTTCGTTGAACGTGTCTTCGTCGTACTCGCCTTTGATGTGAATAAGCGAAGCCTGGGAAAACGCCGCCAGCATTTTATGCGTCGACTGCGTTTCGAAGAACACTTTACCCGGCACGCGTTCACCGCTCATGCCGCTTTTACCGGCGTAAATCGGATGGAAATTAGTGTAAGGCACCCATGCGGAATCGAAGTGGATCGACGGCACGTCCAGCGTCTCTTTGATCCAGTTTGTGTTGTACAGCAAACCGTCGTAGGTGGAGTTGGTAATCACCGCATGGACAGGCCAGCTTGCGCCAGGAATTACCGCGACCTTACTTTCAATGGCGTCATGGGTGAACTCACGGCGCGGAATGCCGCCAAGAATACCGAGCGCGTTACGCGTGGGCGACAGCCAGAGCGGTACGACGTCGCTCATCATCAGCAGGTGTGCCAGCGATTTATGGCAGTTACGGTCAATCAGCAAGGTGCTGCCAGCAGGCGCAGCGTACATCCCGACAATTTTGTTCGAGGTCGACGTGCCGTTGGTCACCATATAGCTCTGCTCGGCGCCAAAGGTGCGGGCGATATACTCTTCGGCTTCAAGATGCGGGCCGGTGTGATCCAGCAGGGAGCCTAGTTCGGTGACTGAAATCGACACGTCCGCTTTTAGCGTGTTGCCACCGAAGAAATCATAGAACAGGCAGCCCACCGGGCTTTTTTGATAGGCCGTTCCCGCCATATGACCAGGCGTACAGAAGGTATATTTGCCCTCCTTCACGTAGGTGAAGAGCGCGCGGGTAAAGGGGGGGTGATGTTATCGAGATATTCATTCGTGTATTGCTGAATGCGGGTCGCAATATCTTCCGCCACGCCGAGCGAATATTCAAAGAACCACAGCGCCATACGCATATCATTGGCGCTGACGTCCATGGTTGAGTGAGTATTAATAAACGCGTACAGCGGGAGGTATTCGTTCAGCTTGTTGATATCGCTGCACAGTTCGAGATCGTATTCGTCCCAGTCGAAGATCACGCCGCAGATACGAGGGTTATGCTCGATGAACTTCAGCAGGTCGGCGCTGTTGTGCGGCCAGATTAGCTGATACCCGCGCGACTGCAGGGCTTGCTCAAGCTCCTTGATGGGCTCGTCTTTATAGAAGACGCCGTGTGGCCCCATAATGGCAATGATATTCATGGGCTTCCTCCTTAAAAAACATTAGCTAAGCATAGTCCGGCTAAACCGCAGGTATAAAAAAAGCCGCAACATTGTGCGGCTTTTCAGATAATTGTGAAGCTTACGCGTAACCGTAGGTCATCAGACGCTGGTAGCGGCGGTTGAGCAGATCGTCTTTGCTCAGCACGTCCAGATCCGCCAGGTCAGCCAGCAGCTGCGCTTTCAGAGAAGCCGCCATTACTTCCGGCTTACGATGCGCACCACCCAGCGGTTCCGGAATGATGGAATCGATCAGCTTCAGCTCTTTCAGGCGTGGCGCAATGATGCCCATTGCTTCTGCAGCCAGCGGCGCTTTGTCGGCGCTTTTCCACAGAATGGACGCACAGCCTTCCGGGGAGATAACGGAATAGGTGCTGTACTGCAGCATATTCACTTTATCGCCCACGCCAATCGCCAGCGCACCGCCGGAACCACCCTCACCGATAACGGTACAGATGACCGGCACCTTCAGACGAGACATCTCGCGCAGGTTGCGCGCGATGGCTTCAGACTGACCGCGCTCTTCCGCGCCCACGCCAGGGTATGCACCCGGGGTATCGATGAAGGTGATGATTGGCATGTTGAAACGCTCAGCCATCTCCATCAGACGCAGGGCTTTACGGTAGCCTTCTGGTGCTGGCATACCGAAGTTACGACGGATTTTCTCTTTGGTTTCACGACCTTTCTGATGACCAATGATCATCACCGGGCGTCCGTCCAGACGCGCGATACCACCAACGATAGCTTTATCGTCAGCGTATGCGCGATCGCCTGCCAGTTCGTCAAATTCGTCAAACGCCAGGCGGACATAATCCAGGGTGTACGGACGCTGTGGATGGCGAGCCAGCTGGGCCACCTGCCATGCGCCGAGATCGGCAAAGATTTTGCGCGTCAGCTCTACGCTTTTCTCGCGCAGACGATGCACTTCTTCGTCGATGTTAATATCCAGTTTTTCATCCTGACGGCTTACCGCTGTCAGAGAATCGATTTTCGCTTCCAGCTCAGCAATCGGCTGTTCGAAATCAAGGAAATTCAGACTCATAGTATTCCTGTATTAGTCAAACTCCAGTTCCACCTGCTCCGAACCAATGAGGCCACGGAGATCGTTCAGTAAACGATCGCTCGGAGAGACACGCCACGTTGCACCAAAGCGCAACCGCGCACGTGCATCCGCCCTCTGATAGTAGAGATGTACTGGAATTGTCCCCGAGCGGTGGGGTTCCAGAGACTGACGGAGTCGGTTTAAAAGCTGGTCATCAATTTGCCTGTCCGTCAGCGAGATAGCAAGCCCGCGAGCATATTTTTCCCGGGCTTCGTCAATGTCCATCACTTCGCGGGCGGTCATTTTAAGCCCCCCACTGAAGTCATCAAAGCTGACCTGTCCGCTGACGATAAGTATGCGGTCTTTTTCCAGCAATTGCTGGTATTTATCCAGCGCGTCGGTGAACAACATCACCTCCAGACGCCCGGAACGGTCATCCAACGTACAGATGCCGATACGATTGCCGCGCTTGGTGACCATAACCCTTGCGGCAATCACGAGCCCCGCAGCCGTGGTGATTTTACCACGTTCTGTCGGATGCATGTCTTTAAGCCTGTGGCCGCCGACATAGCGCTCAATTTCTTTGATGTACTGGTTGATTGGGTGCCCCGTCAGGTACAAGCCTAACGTCTCACGCTCCCCATCCAGTACCACCTGTTCTGGCCACGGCTGGCAGTTGGAATAAGATTGTTCGATCTGCTCTGGCTCTTCCGCCAGCACGCCGAACATATCCGCCTGACCAATGGCTTCCGCTTTTGCGTGCTGATCCGCCGCTTTCAGGGCGTCGCCGAGGGAATTCATCAGCGCGGCGCGGTGCGGCCCCAGCCTGTCAAACGCGCCGGACATGATCAGTTTTTCCAGCACGCGACGGTTCAGTTTTTTGGTGTCGGTACGGGCGCAAAGATCGAACAGCTCGCGGAAATACCCGCCGTTGTTACGCGCTTCGATGATCGCCTCGATCGGACCTTCGCCCACGCCTTTGATCGCGCCGATCCCGTAAACGATCTCTCCGTCGTCGTTAACGTGGAAGTGGTAGAGCCCTGAGTTAATATCCGGCGGCAGGATCTTAAGCCCCATGCGCCAGCACTCATCCACCAGGCCAACCACCTTCTCGGTGTTGTCCATATCGGCCGTCATTACCGCCGCCATAAATTCAGCAGGATAGTGCGCTTTCAGCCACAGCGTTTGATACGACACCAAAGCATAGGCGGCGGAGTGGGATTTGTTAAATCCGTACCCGGCGAATTTCTCCACCAGGTCGAAGATTTTCATCGCCAGCTCGCCGTCAACGCCGTTTTTCTTCGCCCCGTCTTCAAAGATGGAGCGCTGCTTGGCCATCTCTTCCGGCTTTTTCTTACCCATCGCGCGACGCAGCATGTCCGCGCCGCCGAGCGTATAGCCGGAAAGCACCTGAGCAATCTGCATGACCTGTTCCTGATACAGGATGATGCCGTAGGTTGGTTCCAGTACTGGCTTCAGGCTTTCATGCTGCCACTGAACGTCCGGGTAAGAAATCTCTTCGCGACCGTGCTTACGGTCGATAAAGTTATCTACCATCCCTGACTGCAGTGGGCCCGGACGGAACAGGGCGACCAGTGCGATCATATCTTCGAAGCAGTCGGGCTGCAGGCGTTTAATCAGATCTTTCATGCCGCGGGATTCAAGCTGGAAGACTGCGGTGGTCTCCGAGCGCTGCAGCATGTCGAAACTTTTCTTGTCATCCAGCGGGATGGCGGCAATGTCTATCGGCTCAAGGCCCTGCTTTTCCCGGCGCGGGTTGATCATCTTCAGCGCCCAGTCGATGATCGTCAGCGTACGCAGGCCGAGGAAGTCAAACTTCACCAGCCCGGCGTATTCTACGTCGTTCTTATCAAACTGAGTAACCGGGTGCTCACCCGCTTCATCGCAGTAGAGCGGCGCGAAGTCGGTAATTTTGGTCGGGGCGATAACCACGCCCCCCGCATGCTTGCCGGCGTTACGCGTGACGCCTTCCAGCTTGCGCGCCATGTCGATCAGCGCTTTCACTTCTTCGTCAGCTTCGTAGATTTCCGGCAGCTGAGGTTCGGCTTCAAACGCTTTTGCCAGCGTCATGCCCGGATCGGGCGGCACCAGCTTCGAAATACGATCGACAAACCCGTACGGGTGGCCCAGCACGCGGCCGACGTCACGAATAACCGCCTTCGCCGCCATCGTACCGAACGTAATAATCTGCGATACCGCATCACGGCCGTACATATCGGCAACGTGCTCGATCACCTGGTCGCGTTTCTCCATGCAGAAGTCGACGTCAAAGTCGGGCATGGAAACACGTTCCGGGTTAAGGAAACGTTCGAACAGCAGGTCGAATTCCAGCGGATCGAGGTCGGTAATTTTAAGCGCATAGGCCACAAGCGATCCCGCACCGGAGCCACGTCCCGGTCCAACCGGTACGCCGTTATCCTTCGACCACTGGATAAACTCCATTACGATCAGGAAGTAGCCCGGGAAGCCCATCTGGTTGATGACCTGGAGTTCAATATCCAGGCGTTCATCGTACGGCGGCCGCTTCTCTTTGCGAACGGCCTCATCCGGGAACAGGAATTCCAGACGCTCTTCCAGACCTTCCTTTGATTTCACGACCAGGAAATCTTCCGTGGTCATGTCCCCCGTCGGGAACTGCGGCAGGAAGTATTCACCGAGGCGGACGGTAACGTTACAGCGCCTGGCGATCTCTACGCTGTTTTCCAGCGCTTCGGGGATATCGGAGAAGAGTTCACACATCTCCTCCTCGCTGCGCATGTACTGTTGAGCGGAGTAATTACGCGGCCGTTTCGGATCGTCGAGCGTGAAGCCATCGTGGATCGCCACGCGAATTTCGTGAGCGTCAAAATCTCCCGGCTCGAGGAAGCGTACATCGTTTGTCGCGACGACGGGCAGCCCGCGTTCTTCCGCAAGTGCGACCGCCGCATGGAGATAGCTCTCTTCGTCCTGGCGACCGGTGCGGATCAACTCCAGATAATAACGATCCGGGAAATACTCCTCATAGAACGAGACGCACTGATCCACCAGCGCGCTATTGCCGCGCAGCAGACATTTACCGACATCGCCCATACGGCCGCCAGAGATCAGCAGCAGCCCTTCGTTCAGCTCAGCCAGCCAGTTCCTGTCGATCCACGGGCCCAGCGCACCATATCCGCGCTGATAAGCTTTTGAGATAAGCAGAGTGAGGTTTTGATAGCCCGTGTTGTTCATTGCCAGCACGGAGATTTGCGTCATTTCATCGCCGACAAGATCGCTCTGGACATGAAAATCTGCGCCGACGATAGGCTTCATTCCCGCACCGTGCGCCGTTCCGTAGAACTTCACCAGGCCACACAGGTTGGTAAAATCGGTGATCGCCAGCGCGGGCATGCCAAGGGAGGCAGCCTTTTTTACCAGCGGCCCGGTCTTCGCCAGCCCATCGATCATGGAGTAGTCGCTATGCACCCGCAGGTGTACGAAACGTGGTTCAGCCATCTTCAGATTCCGCGTTACTTAATTGCTTGCGTATTGATTCAGGACACCCGTCCCAGCGCGCGTTTCACCGGGCCAAAACTGCGCCGGTGGTGTTCGGTTGCGCCATGTTCAGCCAGCCTTTCCAGATGGAAAGGTGTGGGATAACCCTTATGCTGGGCGAAACCATACTGAGGATAAGTGAGGTCCAGCGCGGCCATTTCGGCGTCGCGCGTCACTTTGGCAATGATAGAAGCTGCGCTAATTTCTGCGACCCGACTATCGCCTTTGACGACCGCCATTGAAGGCATGGGCAATGCCGGACAGCGGTTGCCGTCAATCAGGACATATTCCGGGGAAATTTTCAGACCTGCTACCGCACGCTGCATCGCCAGCATCGTGGCATGCAAAATATTCAGCTCGTCTATTTCATGCGGTTCAGCGCGCCCCAGGCTCCAGGCCAGCGCCTTCTCCTGAATCTCACTGAACAGCGCCAGACGGCGTTTTTCAGACAATTTTTTTGAGTCGTTCAGCCCGATAATCGGGCGAGCCGGATCGAGGATCACCGCGGCAGTCACCACAGCCCCGACCAACGGGCCACGACCCACTTCGTCCACGCCCGCCACAAGGCGAGTGTGAGGATAAACAAATTCCATCATTTTGCTAACTCCAGCACCGCATCAGCCGCTTGCTCATCAGCATTACAGCGGATCAGTTGATGCAGTTCGCGGAAGGTATTGTGCATCTGGTGGCTGGTCTTGCCGTTGGCGAGCAGCGGCAGCAGTGCATCGGCAAGCGCCTGCGGCTGGCACTCATCCTGCAGCAGCTCTTTCACCAGCTCGCGCCCGGCAAGCAGGTTTGGCAGGGAGACATAATCCGTTTTAACCAGACGTTTTGCCAGCCAGAAAGTGAACGGCTTCATGCGATAACCGACCACCATCGGGCATTTCGCCAGCATGCATTCCAGCGCCGCCGTGCCGGAGGCCAGCAGCGCGGCATCGCTCGCATACATCGCTTCCCGCCCTTTCCCGTCCAGAAGACGGACGTGAAGATCCGGGGCGACTTCCGCTTTGATGCGCTCAAACTGCTCACGGCGTTTGGCATTTACCAGCGGAACAACCACTTCAAGATCCGGATAGGTCTGGCGAAGAATTTGCGCAGTTTTGAGGAAATCGGCGCTCAGCATCTCAACTTCTGCGCCACGGCTGCCCGGTAGCAGTGCCAGACAGTGCACATCGTGCGGGATGCCCAGCGCGTCGCGCGCCGCGTTTTTATCCGGATCCAATGGCATCGCATCCGCCATGGTATGACCGATAAAACGGCACGGAACATTAAATCTGTCGTAAAACGCTTTTTCGAAAGGCAGGAAAGCCAGCACCAGGTTGGTGGACCGTCCGATTTTGAAAACGCGTTTCTGTCGCCACGCCCAGACGGACGGACTGACGTAGTGAATCGTTTTGATACCCTGCTTTTTCAGATTCCCTTCGAGGGTAATGTTGAAATCAGGTGCATCAATACCGACAAACACATCGGGTTTGAGTTCGGTAAAACGGCGGGTGAGATCGGCGCGGATGTGCAGCAAACGGCGTAGCCGTCCCAGCACCTCAACGATGCCCATCACGGCGAGTTCTTCCATTTCATACCAGGCTTCACAGCCTTCGGCCTGCATCAGCGGGCCAGCAACGCCGACAAAGCGAGCATTGGGTACACGCGCCTTAAGCGCGCGGATGAGACCGGCACCAAGAATATCGCCGGAGGTTTCTCCGGCGACCAGGGCTATCGTAAGCGGACGACTGTCGACCATTAACGAATCAGACCCCTTGTTGAACGGTCAAAGAATTCCATGAACGCGTTCACTTCCGGGTGCTTATTCGCCAGCTCGGCAATTTCCGGCTTCGCCTCTTCCAGCGTTTTACCGCTACGGTACAGCAGTTTGTACGCGTTGCGGATGGCAGTAATCGCTTCGCGACTAAAACCACGACGCTTGAGGCCTTCGATGTTCACGCCAAACGGCGTGGCATGGTTGCCCTGCGCAATCACATACGGTGGGACGTCCTGCGCCACACCGGAGCATCCGCCAACCATCACGTGCGCACCAATGATGCAGAACTGATGGACTGCGGTCATGCCGCCAATAATTGCGAAGTCATCAACCGATACGTGTCCTGCCAGCGTTGCGTTGTTGGCAAGAATACAGCGGTCACCCACGGTACAGTCGTGCGCAATATGCGCATTAACCATAAACAGGTTATCGCTGCCCACCTTCGTCAACCCACCACCCTGTACTGTTCCACGATGAATAGTGACGCTTTCGCGAATACGGTTACGATCGCCAATTTCCAGACGGGTCGACTCACCAGCATATTTCAGATCCTGGTTAACTTCGCCGATGGAAGCGAACTGATAGATCTCGTTATTGCAGCCAATGGTCGTGTGACCATTCACGACAACGTGAGATTTCAGTACTGTACCCTCACCAATTTCGACATGGGGTCCAACAATACAAAACGGGCCAATGTGGACGTTAGCGCCAATGATGGCACCGGTTTCCACAATAGCGGTAGGATGAATAAAGGCGGATTTATCAATCACGTATCAGGACTCCCGGCTACGAGCACACATCATCGTCGCTTCGCAAACAACTTTGCCGTCAACCAGCGCTACGCCTTTGAAGCGAGTCAGGCCACGACGCGTTTTTTCAAAAGTGACTTCCATGATCATCTGATCACCAGGCACGACAGGGCGCTTAAAGCGCGCTTCATCAATACCCGCGAAGTAATACAGCTCACCTGGCTCCAGTTTGCCAACGCTTTTAAACGCCAGAATACCGGTAGCCTGAGCCATCGCTTCCAGAATCAACACACCCGGGAAGATAGGCTTACCAGGGAAGTGTCCCTGGAAAAACGGCTCGTTCACGGAAACATTTTTCACTGCGCGCAGAAAACGACCTTCTTCAAAATCCAGCACACGGTCTACCAGCAGAAACGGGTAGCGGTGCGGCAGAAGTTCTAAAATCTCTTCAATATGCAGAGTATGAGTGTCAGTAGTCAAAATACTCTTCCTGTCAAAATGTACTGATAACAATAATAACACGGCCTGCCGGTTTATTAGAAAGCCGACAGGCCGGGAAAAATAGCGTTAAACGGATGACGCTTAATCTTGTTGATCGATCTTACGCTCAAGGGACTTGAGGCGCTTGCTCATATCATCAATGTTCATCACCAGAGCTGCTGTTTTACGCCATACCTTGTTGGGTTGTAGCGGAATACCTGAGGAATAGACGCCAGGTTCAGTGATAGGACGCATTACCATGCCCATTCCCGTCACAGTCACCTTGTCGCATATTTCCATATGGCCATTAATCACGCTCGCGCCGCCAATCATGCAATAACGGCCAATTTTCAGGCTGCCTGCCATAATGACGCCACCCGCAACCGCGGTATTGTCGCCAATCACAACGTTATGCGCAATCTGGCACTGGTTATCGATGATAACACCATTGCCAATGATCGTGTCGTCAAGCGCGCCACGGTCAATGGTGGTACAGGCGCCGATCTCTACGCGATCGCCAATAATAACGCGACCAAGCTGCGGGATCTTAACCCAGTTACCACGATCGTTAGCGTAACCAAAGCCATCAGAACCAATAACGGTGCTGGACTGGACGAGGCAATTTTCGCCAATTTCAACATCATGATAAACGGACACATTGGCCCATAAACGGGTTCCGGCGCCGATTTTCGTATTTTTCCCAACGAAGCAGCCCGGGCCAATGACGACGTTATCGCCCAGCACAACGCCGGATTCGATAACTGCATTCGCGCCAACGGCGACGTTGTTACCAAGCCTGGCCGTCGCATCAATCGCTGCACTGGCCGCAATGTTCTGGGCCGGCTGCGGCGTGGTATCAAGAATTTGAGCCATGCGTGCATACGTCAGGTAGGGGTTTTTCACTACCAGCGCGCTTACAGTGGCAAATGGAAGATCGTCCTGCGTCAGTACAACAGCTGACGCCTGGCATTGAGCCAGTTGCTCACGGTACTTAGGGCTTACCATGAAGGTAATCGTGCCAGCTTTAGCAGATTGCATGGACGCAACAGCGGTGATGACGATATCGCCATCACCGTGTAATTCTGCATCCAACTGCTGAGCTAAATCAGCCAGTCGAATTGAAGGCATTACTTATTTAACCTGTTTCAGAACATCAGCAGTGATGTCTTTAACATCTTTGCTGTTATAAGCAACGGCGTTCGCATCTACAACCAGATCGATACTCTGATCGGCAGCCACTGCTTTAACAGCAGTCTGAATGCGAGTTACCAGCTTGCCGCGTTCTTCGTTAGAACGACGCTGACGATCCTGCTCGAAAGCCTGCGCTTTCTGGGAGAACGTCTGGCGCTGAGCCATTACGTCTTTTTCCAGCTTGCTACGGTCGCTTGCTTTCATGGTAGAACCATCACGCTGCAGACGCTGCATTTTGGACTGAAGATCGTTTTCCATACCCTGCAGTTCGCTTGCACGGCCTTTGAATTCGTTTTCCAGAGTCGCAGAAACACCCGTTTTCTGTGCAACCTGCTGGAACAAATTACCCATGTTGACGATTGCAATTTTGTCTGCTGCCTGAGCAGAAGTTGCCATCGCTAAACCGAGACCTGCAGCTAATAACCACTTTTTCACAATTAACTCCTTACCATCCCATTGGCACCAGAAGGTACCGTTCTTTGCGTGGCAAGGCGACCGTGTAACCGATCGCCAGTTGTCAGCGCTACACTGCCAACGCATTCCTTTGCAGCGGATTATTACCAGGTTTTACCAATGTTAAACTGGAATTGCTCCGCTTTGTCTCCATCATATTTCTTAAACGGCTGGGCGTAGGAGAAGACCAACGGCCCCAGCGGTGACATCCATTGTAATGCGATACCGGCAGACATGCGAATATTGCTCGGATCGCTGTAGTCAGGAATGCCTTCTGCGCGCATCTGGGCAGTATTCTGCCAGTTGGTATCCCACACGGTACCGGCATCCCAGAAGAAGGACGTACGGACCGAGTTCGCATATTTATCACTGATAAACGGCGTTGGCGTGATGAACTCCAGGCTGGCAACGGCCATGGCGTTACCGCCCACCGCGTCATTGGAGCTACAGACTTCTGACGAGGAAGACTTATCACAGTTATCTTTGTCGTTTCCGCCGTAGTAAACCGCTTTCGGACCAATGTTGTTGGACTGGAAACCACGAACGGTGCTGGAGCCACCCGCATAGAAGTTTTCATAGAACGGCAGTTCTTTGCTACCCAGACCATCGCCATAGCCCCAACGGGTACGACCCAGAACCACCCACTTATGATCGTCATCGATCGGGAAGTAGGACGCGGTATCCAGCGTGACCTTATAGAACTCGTTATCGGAACCCGGCACGGTAACTTTACCGTTCAGGTTGACGCGAGAACCTTCCGTTGGGAAGTAACCACGGTCGAGACGGTTATAGGTCCAGCCGTAGTTAAAGGTGAAGTCATCCGCCGCGAAGCCATTGTCATTACCATTTTTACTGGTTGACTGGCCGATAGAGTCCAGATAACGCCACATCGCCACCTGCGGTTGCATGTTGGACAGGTCGTTATGCACGTAACCCAAGCCTGCACGCAGGGTGTTGTATTCGTTAACCGGGAAGCCAAGCGTACCGTCTACACCGTAACTCTTGTTGGTGTATGAAGACAGGTCCGCGTCATCTGCTTTAAAGTCGTTATAGAAGATACGACCGCCCAGGCTCACACCGTCTACGGTGAAGTATGGGTTAGTCACAGAGAACTCAGAGTAGGTCTGGTAGTCGTTTTTGGTGCCGTTAATACCGACAGAGTAACCCGTACCCAGCCAGTTATCCTGCTGTACGCCGACCTGGAAGCTGACGCCGCTTTCAGTACCGTAACCCACACCGAAGTTGAAGCTACCGGTGTTGCGCTCTTTCACTTTATAAACGACATCAACCTGATCCGGGCTGCCCGGTACGCGCTGGGTATCGGTATCCACCGTTTCAAAATAGCCCAGACGGTTCAGACGCTCTTTACCCTGATCAACGAGGTCGCTTCCCAACCATGCGCCTTCCATCTGACGCATTTCGCGACGCAGAACGGAATCTTTGGAGGTGTCGTTACCGACGAAGCGGATCTTACGCACGTAGAAACGGTTGCCCGCATCAACATTCACGTGCAGCTTAACGGTTTTATCTGCGTCATTGATTTCCGGCTGAGTCTGTACGCGCGGATAGGCATAACCGTAGCGGCCGAGCAGCTTCTTAATGCTGTCTTCCATTTTGGTTACCTTGGAACCGCTATACAGATCGCCCGGCTGAATTTTGGTCAGCGATTCGATTTCAGCAGAATGCCCCGCCAGGTTACCACTCACTTCAACACCAGAAAGCTTGTACTGCTCGCCTTCAGTGATGTTAACCGTAATGTAGATACCTTTTTTGTCCGGAGTCAGACTGACCTGAGTCGAGTCGATGTTGAAACGCGCATAGCCACGATCGAGATAGTAGCTGCGCAGGGTTTCGAGGTCGCCCGCCAGTTTCTGTTTCTGGTATTTGCGATCGCCCACCACGTTCCACCATGGCACTTCATCGCGCAGCTGGAAGGTGGAGATCAGTTCGTCGGTGCTGAACGCGTGGTTGCCGACAATGTTGATCTGCTGGATCTTCGCAGAAACACCTTCCTGGAAGACCAGCTTCAGGTCAACACGGTTACGTGGCAGCGGAGTGACAACCGCTTTCACGCTGGCGCTGTATTTACCGACGCTGTAGTAGAAGTCTTCCAGACCTTTTTCAATGTCTGAAAGGGTTGTGCGGTCCAGGGACTCACCCACACGAACACCAGATGCTTCAAGGTTCTGCTTGAGCATGTCATCTTTCACCGACTTGTTACCGGAGAAAGTGATACTGGCGATCGTCGGACGTTCTTTTACCTGTACCAGCAGCGTATCACCATCGCGCAGGACGCGGACGTCCTCAAAGTTGCCGGTGGCAAACAGAGCACGGATGGTGTTACTGATATCATCATCATTAACCGTATCGCCGGGGCGTACAGGCATACTGAGGAGGGCCGCACCAACGGCGACACGCTGGAGGCCTTCGAAATGAATGTCTTTCACTACGAACCCGTCAGCACCGTATACGGTGGCGCTGCTAAACAGCAGCGACGCTATGAGCAACTTTTTCATCGCCATCGTTATTATGCGTTCTTCCTAACACTCTCTTACAACCGAGAGAAATCATTGAAAAGTGCAAGCCCCATTAACAGCACCAGCAAAATCGAGCCAATGCGATAACTAAAGTCTTGAACTCGCTCGGATACCGGTCCGCCTTTTAGCTTTTCAATCGCCAAAAACAGCAGATGACCCCCGTCTAAAACGGGAAGCGGGAACAGGTTGATTATCCCAAGGTTCACGCTAATGAGCGCGAGGAACATGAGATAGTAAATCACCCCGAATTCCGCTGACATCCCAGCCCCCTGAGCAATCGAAATTGGCCCACTGAGGTTGTTCAGTTTCACATCACCGGTTATCAATTTCCCCAACATGTTGACCGTCAGCTTCATCAGTTGCCATGTTTTATCCGTGGCTTCAAGGATGGCGCTGAACGGCCCATACTGGCGTATTGTCTTGTACTCATCTGGCAGCGGGATCACTTTTGGCACAACGCCTGCAAACCCTTCTGCCTTTTTGCCGACCGACTTCGTATCCGGGATCAGCGTCAGCGAAAGCGGACTGCCCTGCCTTTCAACTTCCAGCGCGAGAGACGTTCCCGGATTATCGCGCACCAGAGTAACAAAGGTCATCCACTCTGTTAATGGTTGACCATCGACTTTAACGATCCTGTCGCCCGCTTGCAAACCCGCTTTGCTCGCCGCCGAATTTGCCTGTACTTCGGCTAATACCGGCTCAATCTGCGCGCCGCGTGGACGAATGCCCAGCGCAGCGACGGGATCCTCTTTGTCTGGCTCGAAACGCCAGTGACGTAAATCGAGTACTTTGTCCTGACGCGTATCTGAACCAAACGGCGATACGCTGATGGTGGTCTGCGCATCGCCAATTTTGGCTACCAGCTGCAGTCGCACGGCATCCCAATCAGGGGTTTCGATGCCATCAATCGCTTTAAGTTCCATCCCGGATGTAATTTGCGCACTCGCCGCGATGGAATTGGGGGCAATTTCACCCACCACCGGACGTACGCCAGGGACGCCGATGATAAACACCAGCCAGTAAGCGAAAATCGCAAAGATGAAGTTGGCTACCGGTCCGGCAGCAATGATGGCGGCGCGTTGTCCAACGGTTTTATTGTTGAATGCGCTGTGTCGCAGCTCAGGAGCGACAGGCTCGACGCGTTCGTCGAGCATTTTGACGTAGCCGCCCAGCGGGATAAGGGCGATGACAAATTCCGTGCCGTGGCGGTCGGTGCGCGTCCAGAGTGATTTACCAAAACCGATGGAAAATCGCTCTACGCGCACGCCACAGCGGCGAGCAACCCAGAAATGGCCAAATTCATGCACGGTAATCAGTACACCCAGTGCAACAATGAACGCCGCCAGATTCCAGAGAATGCTCAGCATAAAACCTTCCGTTAAATCGTCCCGAATACCAGTAAAAGCAAACACGCAAACACTGGAACAGCCGCTGTCAGGCTATCAATGCGATCCAGTATACCGCCATGCCCTGGAATCAGGTGTCCGCTGTCCTTAATCCCTGCTTCACGCTTAAACATACTTTCGGTTAAATCACCGAGCACGGAGGCAAGCGCAGCAAAAATTGAGCACACCAGCAGTATTGACGGTGCCACTTCAAGATTCGCCCAGACGCCGTAGCCCCAGGAGATGATCGCTGCCGTAAACAGGCCGCCGATGAATCCTTGCCAGGTTTTGCCCGGAGAAACCTTCGGTGCCAGCTTATGTTTGCCAAACAGTTTACCAAACATATAGGCCCCGGAGTCAGCCCCCCAGACCAGAATCATCACATAAAGCAGCCAGATCGCACCGCTGTAGTGGTTTTCGTCGTAGTGCCAGGCTCGCAGCGCAACCATACCCCAGAAAAAAGGAATAATTGTGAGCAAGCCAAAAATCAGTCGCAGCACTTTTGAATTACGCCACAATGCCGCGGAACCCGGATAAAAAAGAACCAGCAACAGCGCGGCAACCCACCAGGCCAGCGATATCCATAAAGAACCGGCAACCAGGGGCTGATGAATATCATGGTGATATTCAGGCAACGTAAACAGCATTATGGCCAGGATAAAGCCACAAAGTACCGCAAGCCATACTCGCTGAGTGCGCGAGGTAAAGCCGCTAAACTGTCCCCATTCCCACGCGGCGAGCATGCACACCACCAGCGTGACAATAGCGAATCCCACCGGGGGCAGTAAAAACAGCGCCGCAATGACAATGGGTATTAATACAAAAGCGGAAATCAGGCGATACTTCAGCAAAAGCTACCCCCATCAGGCTTTGTCGCCACCAGGCTCGGTGCCGCCGAAACGACGCTCTCGATTGGCAAAGGCATGCAGCGCACCTTCAAAGTCTTGTTCATCAAAATCGGGCCAAAGAACATCCGTAAAGTAAAGTTCGGCATAGGCAATTTGCCATATCAAAAAGTTACTTATGCGATGTTCCCCCCCTGTCCTAATTACCAAATCCACAGGTGCCTGTTCATTCATGCAGATTTGCTTGCTCAGCGCCTCTTCATCAATTTGGTCGGGTCTCAACAGCCCTTCCTGAACCTGTTCGGCCAGATGCCGAACGCCCTGGATAATATCCCAGCGTCCGCCGTAATTCGCCGCAATATTCAGCGTCAAACCGGTATTATTTTCCGTCAGCGCTTCAGCTTTGCGAATCCGTTCCTGCAAACGTGAGTTAAAACGACTGGTATCGCCAATGATACGCAGGCGGACGTTGTGGCGGTGCAGGCTTTTTACTTCGCTGTCTAGCGCCCACACAAACAATTCCATCAACGCAGTCACTTCCTGCAGAGGTCGATTCCAGTTTTCACTGCTAAAAGCATAGAGCGTTAACGCATCAATGCCGTTGTTGGCGGCAAAAGAAACGGCGCGACGAACGGATTTCGCCCCCGCTTTATGCCCAAAGGCTCGTATCTTCCCTTGTCTTTTCGCCCAGCGGCCATTGCCATCCATAATGATTGCTACATGACGGCAGCCATGAGCTGGCAAATTTTCGCTTATTGGTTGATTCGCAGACAACATAACGCGTTTTTTGTCCCTGAAAAGGATTTAACGGTACTCAGGAATACTGAAGCCTATACATAAAAAAGCCGTGTCAAACCACGGCTCACCTGACCACATTAAGTCAAATACCTGCGATCAGGTGGCGCAGACTATATCACTGAAGCCCAACGCTAACAAATAGCACGACGACTAGTGCTTGCTTTATCACCAGCTTGCGAGACGTGTCACCTGTTGGCGCGCAATATTACGCGCAGCTGCATCCACCGCCAGCACCTCTTCCACGCTTTGTGGTTCGCGCAAATCCATCATCTCAAGTACCGATAAATTAAGCGACGCGATATCGGTAAAACGAATTTGCTGATTCAGAAATGCCTCAACGGTAATTTCATTAGCTGCATTAAGTGCCGTCGTCGCCGCCTGCCCCTGGTCAAAGGCATTCATCGCAAGCTTCAGACAAGGATAGCGGTCGTAGTCTGGTTCACTGAACGTCAGGGAACTTAGCTTGCAGAAATCAAGCGGCTTCACGCCGGATTTCACTCGATTTGGCCACGCCATTGAATGGGCAATCGGCGTACGCATGTCCGGCTCGCCCAGCTGTGCCAGCACGCTGCCATCCTGATAACGCACCATCGAGTGAATCACCGATTGCGGGTGAATCAGTACTTCCATCTGTTTCGCTGACGCATTAAACAGCCAGCGCGCTTCAATGTATTCCAGACCTTTGTTCATCATGGTGGCAGAATCAACGGAGATTTTACGCCCCATCGACCAGTTCGGATGACGGCACGCCTGATCCGGTGTCATCGCACGCAGTTCAGACAGTGGCGTTTCACGGAACGGGCCACCAGACCCGGTAAGCAGAATAGACACCACGCCATTCTGCTCCAGGTCAGCGTACCCCAGGTTCTGTTGAAAAGGTTGCGGTAAACTCTGAAAAATCGCGTTGTGTTCGCTGTCGACCGGCAGAAGACGCGCGCCGCGCTGCTTCACCGCATCCATAAACAGGCGTCCACAGGTGACCAGCGACTCTTTATTGGCCAGCAAAACATCCTTACCGGCATCAATCGCAGCAAGCGTGGGCAGCAGCCCTGCCGCGCCGACAATGGCCGCCATGACCTGATCCACCTCATCCAGCGCCGCCATCTCGCAGGCCGCCTGCTGGCCGCTCAGCACCTCGGTTCGACTGCCCTTTTCACGCAGCTGTGCTTTCAGCAGACGCGCGCTCTCTTCGTCATCCATCACCGCATAGCGGGGCGCAAACTCCAGGCACTGTTCGACCATTCGCTGCACATTCTTACCGGCCACCAGCGCTGTCACGGTGTAAAGTTCAGGATTATGGCGAACGACGTCGAGAGTGCTGCAACCGATAGAGCCGGTTGAGCCGAGGAGTGTTAAATGCTTCATGAGATGCCCGAAAAAAGTTAGACCAGATAAAAGCAAAACGCCGCCAGCAAGACCCAAAGTCCTTCTGAACGGCGTTTATCAGTGTACGACAGAAATCAGAACTGCATCAGTTCCGCTTCTTTTTCTGCCAGCGCCGCATCAATTTTCTTGATGGCCGCGTCGGTCATTTTCTGAATGTCGTCCTGAGAACGACGATCGTCATCTTCGCTGATCTCTTTTTCTTTCAGCAGTGCTTTCACTTTATCGTTCGCGTCGCGACGGACGTTACGCACGGATACACGACCCTGCTCAGCTTCGCCACGAACCACTTTGATAAGATCTTTACGACGCTCTTCCGTCAGCGGAGGCAGTGGAACGCGGATGTCTGCGCCCGCAGAGCTTGGGTTCAGTCCAAGGTCAGAGGCCATAATCGCTTTCTCAACGGCCGGGCTCATAGAGCGGTCGAAGACGTTGATTTTCAGCGTACGGGTATCTTCAACCGTCACGCTCGCCAGCTGGCGCAGAGGGGTTGGCGTACCATAATATTCTACGATGATGCCATCCAGCAGGCTTGGGGAAGCACGGCCAGTACGGATTTTGCTGATTTGGTTTTTGAACGCTTCTACGCATTTGTCCATGCGTACTTCAGCATCTTTTCTGATGTCGTTAATCACGTTACGAATCCTTGAAAACTTGTCTCAGGCAGACTATCCGCCAGCACAGCGCTACAGGTGTGCTAAGTATAGTCGCGTTTAATTCATGACAGCGCCAAAGGCGCGTCCGGGTAAGATACCACTACAAAATAAAGCGGAATCTTACCTGTATTTATCGTCAACGGAAATTATTCCGTGATCAAAGTGCCTTCTTTTTCGCCCATGACCACGCGACGCAGTGCGCCAGGCTTGTTCATGTTGAAGACACGGATCGGCAGTTTGTGGTCGCGAGCCAGCGTGAAGGCGGCAAGATCCATCACTTTCAGCTCTTTATCCAGCACTTCGCTGTAGCTCAGCTGATCGTACATGGTGGCAGAAGGATCTTTTGCCGGGTCGGCAGTAAACACGCCGTCTACTTTGGTCGCTTTCAGTACCACATCGGCTTCGATCTCGATACCGCGCAGGCAGGCAGCGGAATCGGTCGTAAAGAACGGGTTACCCGTACCGGCGGAGAGGATCACCACGCGGTTATTGCGCAGCAGGCTGATGGCTTCTGCCCAGCTGTAATTATCGCAAACGCCATTCAGGGGAATCGCGGACATCAGGCGGGCATTCACATAGGCGCGATGCAGTGCATCACGCATTGCCAGGCCATTCATGACGGTTGCCAGCATACCCATGTGGTCGCCCACAACGCGGTTCATCCCCGCTTTCGCCAGACCAGCACCACGGAAAAGGTTGCCACCGCCAATGACCACGCCAACCTGGATACCCAGTTCGACCAGTTCTTTGATTTCCTGTGCCATGCGATCAAGGATGCTTGCGTCAATACCGAAGCCTTCCGATCCCTGCAGCGCTTCGCCACTCAGCTTAAGCAGAATGCGTTTGTACACGGGTTTTGCATTGGTAGCCATGTTTCTTTCCTGAGACTGTCAACGATTAAGATGGGGGTTAATTCTGGCGACATGATATGCCGCAAATCAGCACAGCGATACTGGAGCCTGTCTGATTTCCTGTGACGGGTGACAAAAAGAAGCCGCCCTCAGGCGGCTCCTTTTCAATCATTAAGACTGCTTGGACATTGCAGCAACTTCTGCTGCGAAGTCAGTCTCAACTTTCTCGATGCCTTCGCCCACTTCGAAGCGGATGAAGCCAGTTACGTCAGCGTTGTGCTCTTTCAGCAGCTGCGCAACAGACTTGCTTGGGTCCATTACGAATGGCTGGCCAGTCAGAGAAACTTCGCCGGTGAATTTCTTCATGCGGCCTTCAACCATTTTCTCTGCGATTTCTTTTGGCTTACCAGACTGCATCGCGATGTCCAGCTGAACCTGGTACTCTTTCTCTACCACTTCAGCAGACACGTCTTCTGGCTTAACGAATTCTGGTTTGCTTGCAGCGATGTGCATAGCCAGCTGTTTAACCAGCTCTTCGTCAGCGCCTTTAGCCGCAACCAGAACACCGATACGTGCACCGTGCTGGTAAGAGCCCAGAACGTCGCCTTCCAGAGAAGATACGCGACGGATGTTGATGTTCTCACCGATTTTAGCAACCAGCGCAACACGTTCTTCTTCGAACTGTGCTTTCAGAACTTCAACGTCAGTGATTTTACCCGCAACAGCTGCGTCCAGAACTTTGTTAGCAAATGCCTGGAAACCGCCATCTTTAGCAACGAAGTCAGTCTGGCAGTTAACTTCCAGAATGATGCCGTAGTTGCCGTCGATCTTAGTGATGATCACGCCGTCAGCAGCAACGTTGCCTGCTTTTTTAGCTGCTTTGATCGCACCGGATTTACGCATGTTTTCGATTGCCAGCTCGATGTCGCCGTTCGCTTCAGTCAGCGCTTTTTTGCAATCCATCATGCCTGCGCCAGTACGCTCGCGCAGCTCTTTTACCAGGGATGCGGTAATTTCAGCCATTCTTAAATCCTCGGGAGATGTGAACTGCCCGGCCGGGGGCCAAACAGTGTAAATTGAAAAAAGGGGCCGGTAATGGGCCCCTATTCATACACGGTACTAATAAGGGGTAAAACCTTATTATTCAGCTTCTACGAAGCTTTCTTCCGCCTGAGAAGCCAGATCCTGGGAACGGCCTTCACGAACGGTAGCAGCTACAGCGCTCAGGTACAGGCTAACAGCACGGATTGCGTCGTCGTTACCCGGGATAACGAAGTCAACACCGTCCGGATCGGAGTTGGTATCAACGATAGCGAATACCGGGATACCCAGGTTGTTAGCTTCTTTGATTGCGATGTGCTCGTGGTCTGCATCGATTACGAACAGCGCATCTGGCAGGCCGCCCATATCTTTGATACCGCCCAGGCTGTTTTCCAGCTTGTCCAGTTCACGAGTGCGCATCAGCGCTTCTTTCTTAGTCAGCTTGTCGAAAGTACCGTCCTGAGACTGGGTTTCCAGATCTTTCAGGCGTTTGATGGACTGACGAACAGTTTTCCAGTTGGTCAGCATGCCGCCCAACCAGCGATGGTTCACGAAGAACTGGTCGCAGCTGTTAGCAGCATCTTTCACAGCTTCGCTTGCAGCGCGCTTAGTACCAACGAACAGAATCTTACCTTTACGGGAAGAGATCTTGTTCAGCTCAGCCAGGGCTTCGTTGAACATTGGTACAGTTTTCTCAAGGTTGATGATGTGAACTTTGTTACGCGCGCCGAAGATGAAAGGCTTCATTTTCGGGTTCCAGTAACGGGTCTGGTGACCGAAGTGAACACCAGCCTTGAGCATGTCGCGCATGGAAACAGTTGCCATGTTTAAAACCTCTATATTGAAAGTTGGGGTTATGCCTCCACGTATCCCATATTACCGACCCCGAAGGGCACCCCGGAATATGTGCCGATACGTGTGTGTTGTTACACAAAGTGAGATTTGTCGCTTCCGTCCAGCCTGTGTATCTGAGATGGATCGGAAGTCCGGCGCGCTTTATACCACAAAACACGACCAGAAACCAACAGTTGTTGGCGGAGTGTGCTGTTAATGATTCTCAATTTGGCACGGAGCGTGCCTGACTGATACCATTGACGACACTTAGACTAGTATTGTCGAAAAAATCGACACCGATGGACAGATTACATGGCTATCTCTATTAAGACACCTGAAGAAATTGAAAAGATGCGCATCGCCGGTCGTCTGGCCGCGGAAGTGCTGGAAATGATCGAGCCGTTCGTGAAGCCGGGCGTCAGCACCGGTGAACTGGACCGTATCTGTAACGACTATATCGTGAACGAGCAGCACGCGGTTTCCGCCTGCCTCGGCTACCACGGTTTCCCGAAATCCGTCTGCATCTCTATTAATGAAGTGGTGTGTCACGGCATCCCGGACGATGAAAAACTGCTGAAAGATGGCGACATCGTCAACATCGACGTAACCGTCATTAAAGACGAGTACCACGGTGACACCTCAAAAATGTTCATCGTTGGCAAGCCGTCGATTCTTGGCGAGCGTCTGTGCAAAGTGACGCAAGAGAGCCTCTACCTGGCGCTGAAAATGGTTAAACCGGGTATTCGCCTGCGTACCCTCGGTGCGGCAATCCAGAAGTTTGTGGAAGCCGAAGGTTTCTCCGTGGTGCGCGAGTACTGCGGTCACGGCATTGGTCGCGTCTTCCATGAAGAACCGCAGGTCCTGCACTATGATGCAGATGACGGCGGCGTGGTGCTGCAAAAAGGCATGACCTTTACCATTGAGCCGATGGTCAACGCGGGTGATTACCGCATCCGCACCATGAAAGACGGCTGGACGGTGAAAACCAAAGACAGAAGCTTGTCTGCGCAGTACGAGCATACTATTGTGGTAACAGACAACGGCTGCGAAATTATGACGTTGCGCAAGGATGACACCATCCCGGCGATACTGACGCACGATGAATGATAAAAAAGCCGGCAAATGCCGGCTTTTTTAATGGCTATAGCTTTTTCTTATGGGTGGCGCACGATGAGTAATCTTTTACCCGAACAGTATGCTAACACAGCACTTCCCACCCTCCCCGACCAGCCCGATAACCCGGGCGTCTGGCCGTCGCACGAGCTGACCTGCGCGCATATTAAAGCCCATATGGATGTTTTCCATCGCTGGCTGGGCAGCGCGTTTGACGCAGGCGTGTCGGCCGAGCAGCTCATTGAAGCGCGCACCGAATTTATCGACCAGCTGCTGCAGCGCCTGTGGATCGATTACGGATTTGGGCAAATCAGTGATGTTGCGCTGGTTGCCGTCGGGGGCTATGGCCGCGGTGAGCTGCATCCGCTTTCCGATATCGATCTGCTGATCTTAAGCCGCAAAAAGCTGCCGGACGAACAGGCGCAAAAAATTGGCGAACTGCTGACGCTGCTCTGGGACGTAAAGCTGGAAGTCGGCCACAGCGTGCGTACCCTGGAAGAGTGTCTGCTGGAAGGGTTATCGGACCTGACCGTCGCCACCAACCTGATTGAAACCCGCCTGCTGATTGGTGACGTCGCCCTGTTCCTGGAGCTGCAAAAACACATCTTCAGCGACGGCTTCTGGCCGTCAGAAAAGTTCTTCGCCGCGAAGGTCGAGGAGCAAAATCAGCGCCACCAGCGCTACCACGGCACCAGCTATAATCTTGAACCCGATATTAAAAGCAGCCCCGGCGGCCTGCGCGACATCCACACCCTGCAGTGGGTCGCCCGCCGCCATTTTGGTGCCACCTCGATGGACGAGATGGTCGGCTTCGGCTTTTTAACCGAGGCCGAGCGTAACGAGCTGAACGAGTGCCTGCACCTGCTGTGGCGCATCCGGTTTGCCCTGCATCTGGAAGTCACCCGCTACGATAACCGCCTGCTGTTTGACCGTCAGCTCAGCGTGGCTCAGCGCCTGAATTATCAGGGCGAAGGCAACGAGCCGGTTGAGCACATGATGAAGGATTTCTTCCGCGTCACCCGCCGGGTGAGCGAGCTGAACCAGATGCTGTTGCAGCTGTTCGACGAGGCCATTCTGGCCCTGACGGCGGACGAAAAACCGCGCCCGATTGATGACGAATTCCAGCTGCGCGGCACGCTTATCGACCTGCGCGACGAAACGCTGTTCATCCGCGAGCCGGAAGCGATTCTGCGGATGTTCTATACCATGGTGCGCAACAGCACCATCACCGGGATCTACTCCACCACTCTGCGCCATCTGCGCCATGCGCGCCGTCATCTGACGCAGCCGCTGTGCTATATCCCGGAAGCGCGTTCGCTGTTCCTGAGCATGCTCCGCCACCCGGGCGCCGTCAGCCGCGGCCTGCTGCCGATGCACCGCCACAGCGTGCTGTGGGCCTATATGCCGCAGTGGTCGCACATTGTCGGGCAAATGCAGTTCGATCTGTTCCACGCCTACACGGTGGATGAACACACGATCCGCGTGATGCTAAAGCTGGAAAGCTTTGCGAGAGAAGAGACGCGCTCCCGCCACCCGCTCTGCGTCGAACTGTGGCCGCGCCTGACCCATCCGGAACTGATCCTGATTGCCGCCCTGTTCCACGATATCGCCAAAGGTCGCGGCGGTGACCATTCGGTGCTGGGCGCGCAGGACGTGCTGAAATTTGCCGAACTGCACGGCCTGAACTCGCGTGAAACGCAGCTGGTGGCCTGGCTGGTGCGCCATCACCTGCTGATGTCGGTCACCGCGCAGCGTCGTGACATTCAGGATCCGGAAGTGATCAAGCAGTTCGCTGAAGAGGTTCAGACGGAAAACCGTCTGCGCTATCTGGTCTGCCTGACGGTGGCCGATATCTGCGCCACCAACGAGACCCTGTGGAACAGCTGGAAGCAGAGCCTGCTGCGCGAGCTGTACTTCGCCACCGAAAAACAGCTGCGTCGCGGGATGCAAAACACCCCGGACATGCGCGAGCGCGTGCGTCATCACCAGCTGCAGGCGCTGGCGCTGCTGCGGATGGATAATATTGATGAAGAGGCACTGCATCAGATTTGGGCCCGCTGCCGCGCCAACTATTTTGTCCGCCATAGCCCAAACCAGCTTGCGTGGCACGCGCGGCATCTGCTCAAGCACGATCTGTCCCAGCCGATGATCCTGCTGAGCCCGCAGGCCACCCGCGGCGGGACGGAGATTTTTATCTGGAGCCCGGACCGACCTTATCTGTTTGCTGCGGTCTGCGCCGAGCTGGACAGGCGTAACCTGAGCGTTCACGACGCGCAGATTTTCACCACCCGCGACGGCATGGCGATGGACACCTTTATCGTGCTTGAGCCGGACGGCAGCCCGCTCTCGTCGGACAGGCATGAAGGGATACGTTTTGGTCTGGAACAGGCGATTACCCAGCGCAGCTGGCAGCCCCCGCAGCCGCGTCGCCAGCCGGCGAAATTGCGCCACTTTACCGTCGATACCGAGGTCAATTTCCTGCCGACCCACACCGACCGTAAATCGTTCCTGGAGCTGATCGCGCTCGACCAGCCAGGGCTGCTTGCCCGCGTCGGCCAGGTTTTTGCCGATCTGGGAATTTCGCTCCACGGCGCCCGAATTACAACGATTGGCGAGCGAGTAGAAGATTTATTTATAATCGCAACAGCGGACCGGCGTGCCCTTAATAATGACCTGCAGCTTGAAGTGCAACAACGGTTGACAGCAGCCCTCAATCCAAACGATAAAGGGTGATATGTTTTTTAGTGAAATGGAAAGAGTAAACAATGCAGCAGTTACAGAACGTTATTGAGTCCGCTTTTGAGCGTCGCGCCGAGATTACCCCGGCAAATGTGGATACCGTGACCCGTGAAGCGGTAAACCAGGTGATTTCCCTTCTGGATTCCGGCGCGCTGCGCGTGGCAGAAAAAATCGACGGTCAGTGGGTCACTCATCAATGGCTGAAGAAAGCCGTGCTGCTCTCTTTCCGTATCAACGATAACCAGGTTATCGACGGAGCAGAAAGCCGCTACTTCGATAAAGTGCCAATGAAATTCGCTGACTACGACGAAGCGCGTTTCCAGAAAGAAGGCTTCCGCGTGGTACCGCCTGCGGCGGTTCGTCAGGGCGCGTTTATCGCACGCAACACCGTGCTGATGCCATCCTACGTGAACATCGGTGCCTACGTTGACGAAGGCACCATGGTTGATACCTGGGCGACCGTCGGTTCCTGCGCGCAAATCGGTAAAAACGTTCACCTTTCCGGCGGCGTGGGCATCGGTGGTGTTCTGGAGCCACTGCAGGCTAACCCGACCATCATCGAAGACAACTGCTTCATCGGCGCGCGTTCTGAAGTGGTTGAAGGCGTGATCGTTGAAGAAGGCTCCGTGATCTCCATGGGCGTTTACATCGGTCAGAGCACCCGTATTTACGACCGTGAAACCGGTGAAGTTCACTACGGTCGCGTTCCGGCGGGCTCCGTGGTGGTTTCCGGCAACCTGCCGTCAAAAGATGGCAAATACAGCCTGTACTGTGCGGTTATCGTGAAGAAAGTGGATGCGAAAACGCGCGGTAAAGTGGGCATCAACGAATTGCTGCGCACCATCGATTAATCGGGTATAACAAAAAGCGGGGGCAACCCCGCTTTTTTTATATCTGAGGGTGGCGAAAATAGATTTTTTCGTTAATTATTCAAAGGTTATGTTGAGATCAAGGGTACCGCTATGTACGATAATCTGAAAAGTCTGGGCATTACCAATCCTGATGAAATTGATCGTTACAGCCTCCGTCAGGAAGCCAATAACGATATTCTGAAAATCTATTTTCACAAGGACAAAGGAGAGTTTTTCGCCAAAAGCGTGAAGTTTAAATATCCACGCCAGCGTAAGACCGTTGTGGCTGACGGTGTAGGACAGGGCTACAAAGAAGTACAGGAAATCAGCCCTAACCTGCGCTATGTGATCGATGAACTCGATCAGATCTGCCAGCGCGACCGCACCGAAGTCGATCTCAAGCGTAAGATCCTTGACGATCTGCGTCACCTTGAAAGCGTTGTAACAAATAAGATCAGCGAGATTGAAGCGGATCTTGAGAAATTAACGCGGAAATAAAAGCAAAACGGCAATCTTTGATTGCCGTTTTTAGTGTTTGCGCCCTCTCCCAGTGGGAGAGGGATGGGGTGAGGGCACCAGACCGCACTCAGTCATCTCTGTTCGTCCAGCTGCAGCGCCACATACAGCAGCAGCCTGTCGTCAAAGTTTCCCAGATCCAGACCCGTCAGCTCTGAAATCCGGTTTAACCGATACTCAAGCGTATTGCGGTGAATAAACAGCGCCTTCGAGGTCGCCAGCGGCTGCACGTTATGGCGGAACCACGCCTGCAGCGTCCGGCGCAGCAGGCCATTGTTGTCCATGGCTTTCAGACGCGCTAATGGCCGCGCCAGCTCATTGGCCTGCCAGCCCCCGCGCAGGCTGTCGAGCAGCACCGGCAGCATCAGATCCTGATAGAAATAGCTGCGGCTCTCCGGCATCCGCTGCTTGCCCACCATCATGGTGGTGCGCGCGGTACGCCAGGAGCGGGCGATACTGCCCGGCCCGGTAAAGTAGTTGCCCAGCGCAACGCGAAAACGCAGCTGGCCGTTCTCCTCCATCCGGGAGATCAGCTGCTCCACGCGACGACGATGATCGTCGGCATCCCAGCGGCCGAACGCATTGAGCGCCGGTTTGAGGACCACCATTTCCGTCAGAGAAACGATCGCCACCAGGTTATCGCGCTCCGGCGTCGCCAGCGCATTTTGCAGCTGCTGCAGCTCGGCCATCGCGCTGTCCACGCCAAGCTGGCCGCTATCGACCTCAATGACCGCCACCACGCGCGGCTGGTTTAAATCGATCCCCAGACGCTGCGCCCATTCGCTGAGCGCAGGCGTATGCTCTTCCGCCTGAATAAGGTTCATTACCAGCTCTTCACGCAGGCGGCTGTCCTGAGCGAGCAGGTGCATCAGGCGCGACTGCTCCAGCATCATCTCTGCCGTCATACAGACCAGCTCACCGTATTTTCGCAGTGACTCGGGCTCGCCGGTGAGGCCGATTACCCCCACAATTTCGCCTTCAAGACGCAGCGGTAAATTGATGCCCTGACGTACGCCGTGCAGGTGTTTCGCTACCGCATCGTCGATATCCACGACCCGCCCCTGAGAAAGCACCAGCAGCGCGCCTTCGTGCAATTCCCCAATACGCTCGCGATCGCCGCTGCCAATAATGCGCCCGCGGGCATCCATCACGTTGATATTGGTATCAATGATGCGCATGGTGCGCGCCACGATATCCTGCGCCATTTTGGTATCAAGATGCCAGCCAGCCATGTAACCCTCCCGTGAGCAGAGCTCAAGCATAGGGAAGTTCAGCGACGACTGCATTGTGCGAATGCACAAAGAGAGAGGAAGAAGTATGGAGTTGTGGCAAGAATCACAGAAACGAGAAAGCCCCCGCGAACAGGGGCTTCAGAGGATTACTGCATCAGCAGATAAAGAGAGGTATCACCACGCTGGATATTCAGCGCCAGCACGGAAGGCTTGCTGTCGAGAATTTTGCGCAGTTCAGCGATATTTTTCACCGGCTGCTGGTTAGCGCCCATGATCACATCGCCTTTTTTCAGGCCGATACGGGCTGCCGGTGAATTCGCTTTCACGTTGTTCACCACCACGCCTTTGTCTGCGCCTTTATTGCTCATCTCGGCACCTTCAATACCGCTGAAGATGGTGCTGGAATCCACCTGATTCTGGCTGCTCTGCTGCAGCTCCAGGCTCACGTTAACCGGCTTACCGTCGCGCAGCAGGCCGAGGGTCACTTTACTGCCAATCGGCATCGAGCCCACTTCGGCACGCAGGGCGGCAAAGCTGCTGATCGGTTTACCGTTCAGGGAGGTGATCACATCCCCCGCTTTAATGCCCGCTTTCGCCGCAGAAGAATTCGGCATCACCTGGCTGACGAATGCCCCGCGCTGAGCGTCAACTTTCATCGCCTTAGCCAGTTCGGAGTTCAGCTCCGTACCGAGGATACCCAGCTCGCCGCGTTTCACCTGGCCATACTGCACCATCTGCGCGGTCAGGTTTTTCACCATGTTACTCGGGATAGCAAAACCGATGCCGATGTTGCCGCCGTCCGGTGCCAGTATAGCGGTGTTGATACCGATCAGCTCACCGTTCAGGTTCACCAGCGCACCGCCGGAGTTACCGCGGTTGATAGCCGCATCCGTCTGGATGAAGTTTTCGTAGTTTTCCGCGTTCAGGCCGCTACGACCCAGCGCTGAGACGATACCGGATGTCACGGTTTCACCCAGACCGAACGGGTTACCGATCGCCACGGTATAGTCGCCCACGCGCAGCGCGTCGGAGTCGGCAATTTTAATCGCCGTCAGGTTTTTCGGATCCTGAATCTGGATCAGCGCAATGTCGGAGCGCGGGTCTTTACCCACTACTTTGGCGTCGAACTTACGGCCATCGCTCAGCTGAACCTTAATGCTGTTCGCGTTATCGACAACGTGGTTGTTAGTGACGACGTAGCCTTTCGCCGCATCAATAATTACCCCCGAGCCAAGCGCCATGAATTTCTGCTGCTGGCCGCCGCCCTGGCTGTCATCCCCGGCACCGCCGCCCTGACAGAACGGAGAGCTCTGGAATGGCGAACCGTCCTGGCAGAACGGCGAGTTGTCGCCGAAGAACTGCTGGAAGTTACGCGGCATACGCGGCGTATTGACGGTCGTGCTGCCCTCAACGTTAATACTCACCACCGATGGCATCACTTTTTCGAGCATCGGTGCCAGGCTTGGCATCTGCTGCGCGGTTGCTGCCGACGACGCGGTCTCGGCTGCAGTAGCAGTCAGAGGAGACAGCGCTAAACCTAAACTCAGAGCCAGTGCACTCATTGCTAATGTGGTTTTTTTCATGTTTCTCAATCTCGATTTACAGGTAACGCAAAATTGCTGTGTAACTCAGATTCGTTTTATACCGCTTAGTTCCGGCGATAAGTTTATGGAAAAGGTAAAAATTTATTGGCCGTCTTTACAAAACTCCGGAATTATTCCACCGCCATCAGCTTGCGGTATTCATCCCAGGCATACAAATCCGTCATGCCGCTGATATAGTCCTGGATAAGACGGCAGCGATAATAATATTCCATCACCGGCCATTGGGGAGAGTGGCGTTCCAGCTTGCCAATCGCTTCGACATACGCCAGACGATGCCGGGTAGAAAGTTTCTGATAAAGCCGCGATTCGATGGGTATTCTGCGCACGCGCTCGTGTTCCACCAGTTCGCTGAATTCATCGACCGACAGCTGAAGCAACGGGGAATAAATTTCCAGTAACCCACTGATTACCCGATAGCCCTGCAATTCCAGCTGCTCGACATCCGGATGGCTGAATACATGCCGCATCGCCACATGTTTATAAAGCTCAAGGAGTTGACTGAAACTACTGTCATCTTCCAGCAGCGCGTGGTTGAATTCCCCGCTGAAAATGAGCGGCAAATTATCAATAAAACGCGACGCCGCATACGGCACCAGTTTATTTAATGTATTGACCCGCAAATACATAAAGAACTGGTCTTCCGTACTGCGGCTTAATGTATTTGAGCGCGATTTTTCCCAGGCATTTTCGACAACCTGCGCAAACAGCGAACCTTTTTCATGGGTACCCCAGGACGCATAAAGATGTTGATAAAGCTCCTCGACGCTGAAGATTCTTTTCTCCACGGCATCTTCCAGATCGGCAACGCAATAGGAAATATCGTCGGCGGCTTCCATAATCCAGGTCAATGGAAAGCGGCCGTTTGGCGTCAATGAAAGTTCTTTACGTAACCGTTCAATATAGGCCTCTTCGGAAAGGTAATAGCCCGGTTTTTTCATTAAATAGCTGTGGGACGCGGGCGTATCCCCCATCCACCACGCGGGACGCGTGTATTTCAGAATGCAGCCGACCTGTGCCCAGGTCAGGTTCATGCGCATCAGGGAATGAACCAGCCGGATCCCCTGCGCGTTGCCCTCGAAGTGACACAAATCCTGGCGCACTTTGCGGCGCAGATCGTTCAGCCCCTCTTCACCTTCACGCAGGCGTAAATCGCGTACGATGCAGCGGTCATCGCTAAGGGGCTGGCTTACCGCATCCGAAGGATAAAGCCGCTGCTTAAACCAGTCATTGATAGCCGCCTCACCAAAGTGGCCGAAAGGCGGGTTGCCGATGTCATGCATCAGGCAGGCCATCTCAACAATGCTCTCGAAGGGCCCCGTCAGCTCGTCCAGACCATAGGCTTCCAGTAAACGCTGCTCTTTGAGACGGCTCAAAATCTCTTTGGCAATGTAGCGCCCGACCTGCTGCACTTCCATCGAGTGGGTTAAGCGCGTGCGCACCGCGGCGTTACGCTCCAGCGGGAACACCTGAGTTTTTTGCTGCAGACGGCGGATGGCAGGCGAGTTAACGATCCGCCCGCGATCGCTTTCGAAGATACGCAGGATCTCATGTTCGCTCTTGTCGCCCTGCGGCGAACGGAAACGTCGGTGCCAGTTTATTTTGGTGCGAAAATCGATTGGTGACATGTGCTCCCCCGCGTGAGAATGCGTTTCCCCTTAACCGCATGATAGACTATGCATCTTAACAAGGCACATCGCGAGTAAATCTATGAAAATCGGCATTATTGGTGCAATGGAAGAAGAAGTTACGCTGCTGCGTGACAAAATTGAGAACCGTCAGACCCTCTCTCTGGGAGGTTGTGAGATCTATACCGGCCAGCTGAACGGTGTTGACGTGGCTCTGCTGAAATCAGGCATCGGTAAAGTGGCTGCTGCGCTGGGTGCAACCCTGCTGCTTGAGCGCTGCAAGCCGGACGTGATCGTGAATACCGGCTCTGCGGGTGGCCTGGCGCCGACGCTGAAAGTGGGCGATATCGTTGTTTCCGACGAAGCGCGTTACCACGATGCCGACGTCACCGCGTTCGGTTACGAGTACGGCCAGCTCCCGGGCTGCCCTGCTGGTTTTAAAGCTGACGACAAACTGATTGCGGCGGCAGAGACCTGCATCGCAGAACTCAACCTCAACGCGGTACGCGGTCTGATTGTCAGCGGTGATGCCTTTATCAACGGCTCCGTTGGGCTGGCGAAAATCCGTCATAACTTCCCTCAGGCGGTTGCCGTTGAGATGGAAGCGACCGCGATCGCTCACGTTTGCCATAACTTCAGCGTACCCTTCGTGGTGGTTCGCGCCATCTCTGACGTGGCAGACCAGCAGTCCCACATCAGCTTCGACGAGTTCCTGACCGTTGCGGCAAAACAGTCCACCGTGATGGTGGAGCGCCTGGTGCAGAATCTGGTACGTGGCTAAACATACCGTCAGGGCGCTGGCCGCCCTGCTTCTTCTCGCACCGCTGTGGCTCTATGCGTTACCGCGCGTGATTACTCTCTCTCCCGCAAATACGGAACTGGCGTTTGCCGCCGGGATCACGCCCGTTGGCGTGAGTAGCTTTTCGGATTACCCACCGCAAGCCGCGGGTATTGAACAGGTGGCAACCTGGCAGGGGATGAACCTTGAGCGCATCGTGGCGCTTAAACCGGATCTCGTGCTGGCCTGGCGCGGCGGCAACGCCGAGCGGCAGGTCAACCAGCTCACCTCGCTTGGCATAAAGGTCATGTGGATTGATGCCGTCAGCATTGAGCAGGTCGCTCAGGCGCTACGCGCCCTGGCACCCTACAGCCCTACGCCCAAAAAAGCCGAGTCTGCGGCGAAACAGATGCTGAGCGACTATGCCGCGCTGAAATCCCGATACGATACCCCTGTTAAAAAGCGCATCTTCCTGCAGTTTGGCAGCCAGCCGCTGTTCACCACCGGAAAAGGGTCGATTCAGAACCAGGTGCTGGAAGTCTGCGGCGGTGAAAATATCTTTGCTGCCAGCCGGGTACCGTGGCCTCAGGTGAGCCGCGAACAGGTGCTGGCGCGCCAGCCGCAGGCCATCGTCGTGGTCGGAAATGCGAGCGAGATTCCTAAAATTGAACAATTCTGGCAAAAGCAGCTAAAAATTCCGGTGATCCCGCTCAACAGCGACTGGTTTGAACGCGCCAGCCCGCGTATTATCCTCGCCGCAAAACAGCTCTGTGCCGCGCTGGCAGAGAGTCACTAACATAAGACCCTTTTCGAGGATTTAACGATGCTCGTTTATTGGCTGGATATTCTTGGCACAGCCGTTTTTGCTATCTCCGGCGTTCTGCTCGCCGGAAAACTACGCATGGATCCGTTTGGCGTGCTGGTGCTGGGCGTCGTGACCGCCGTCGGCGGTGGGACTATCCGCGATATGGCGCTGGCAAATGGCCCGGTGTTTTGGGTGAAAGATCCTACCGATCTGGTGGTCGCGATGGTCACCTGCCTGTTGACCATTGTGCTGGTTCGCCAGCCCCGCCGCTTACCCAAGTGGATATTGCCGGTACTGGATGCCGTGGGTCTGGCCGTGTTTGTCGGTATTGGCGTCAATAAGGCGTTTAATGCCGGTACCGGCCCGATGGTGGCAATCTGCATGGGCGTATTAACCGGCGTGGGCGGTGGGATCATACGCGACATTCTGGCGCGTGAAGTGCCGATGATCCTGCGTACTGAAATTTACGCGACGGCCTGCATTGTGGGCGGGATTGTTCACGCTACCGCGTACTACACCTTTGCCCTCCCGCTGGAAAATGCCGCGATGCTGGGGATGCTCGTGACGCTGGTGATACGCTTAGCGGCGATACGCTGGCACCTTAAGCTGCCGACGTTTGCGCTGGATGATAATGGCAGGTAAAAGCAAAACGGTAACCGCAAGGTTACCGTTTTTAGTCTTTTCTCCCTCTCCCTGTGGGAGAGGGACGGAGTAACGGCATCAGCCCGCACTCTTTTAGATGCTGAACGAAGATCCACACCCGCAGGTGCTTGTCGCATTCGGGTTCGTGACCACAAAGCGCGAACCTTCCAGACCCTCGGTGTAATCCACCGAGCCACCCACCAGATATTGCAGGCTCATCGGGTCAACCACCAGCGCGACGCCCTGTTTCTCGATAGTCATATCGCCATCGTTAACCTGATCGTCAAAGGTAAAACCATACTGGAAGCCGCTGCAGCCGCCACCGGTAATATAAACACGCAGTTTCAGATCCGGATTGTCTTCGTCGGCAATCAGGACTTTCACTTTGTTGGCTGCTGCTTCGGTAAATTCGAGCGGTACAGCTACTACGTCATCACTCATCTTATGCTCCCATGAATACTGCCATTGGGTAAAATTCACCCAATTCTTTGTCTCATTATCTAATACCCTGGTAATTCATTCAAGTATTCTGCGTGGCGGCCCGTTCAGCCTCTTGTTTCGCCAGGGTACGCGCGAGGATGGTGGAGTATAGCGGTTTTCCACCCAGGAACTGGGCTAATAGTGTCGCGCCGAGACAGGTAATGATCATTGGCAAAATGAGCTGGTAATTGTCCGTCATCTCCAGCACCAGTACGATCCCGGTCAAGGGCGCGCGCAGGGACGCGGCCAGCAGCGCCCCCATTCCGGCCACCGCAAAGGTCCCGGCTTCAAGATGATAGGCGGGAAAGCCCACTTCAGCCGCCATACCAAACGCGGTGCCGAGCAGCGTACCCAGCGCCAGCATCGGGGCAAAAATCCCCCCGGGCGCGCCGGAAGAGAAGCACAGTACCGTCGTGATAACCCGGGAGATAAACATAAACAGCAGCAGACCCACGCTGAAATTCCCCGCCGCCGCAATGGGAATCAGCCCGAACCCGCCGCCTGCGGCATTCGGCTCGATAAACCCGAGTACGCCACACATTCCGCCCAGCAGACCGCCCATCAGCACCCATTTCGTGGTGTTCCCGCCGTGAATGCGCTGGAACATATCCTGAGCGCGCAGGATAAAGGTGTTAAACAGCGGCCCCACCACGCCAAAAATCATGCCGAGGATCAGGTAAAGCCACAGGGTGTTGACCGGCGCGTTGGTCAGTTTACCCACCTCAATGACCGCGCCCTCGCCATTAAAGATGCGAAACACGATGCTCGACATAATGACGCCGGTGAATACCGCTTTAATTGAGATCAGGTTGTAGCGGAACTGCGCGCGCATCTCTTCGATAATGAACAAAATGCCTGCCAGCGGCGCGTTAAACGCGGCGGAAAGCCCCGCCGCCGCGCCGGTTGCCAGCAGCGTATGGCGCGCTTCGGCGCTTCGCATCCGAAACAGATCGCCCACCATGCGGCCGACGTTTCCCCCCAGCTGTACCGTGGGTCCTTCCCGTCCAAGCACCATTCCCGCGCCCAGAGTCCCCATGCCGCCGATGAACTTAACCGGAATCACCCGCCACCAGCGCACCGGACGCAGCTCCTCAAGCGCGCCTTCAATTTCAGGGATGCCCGATCCCCCCGCTTCCGGCGCGAATTTACGCACCAGAAAATACCCCACCATGGCAAACAGCGCGGACAGCCCGAATGCCCACACCCAGACCAGCCATTCGCTGTCGGCGAAACCGGCCACGGTGCCCACTCGCCAGTTGAGTACGGCATTAACCGCTTTTTCAAACGCTACGCCAACCAGGCCCGCGAGAGTGCCCACCACGGCAGCGGCCAGCAGGATCGCCAGCGGCGTTTTATCGCGATTGAGCAGCCGCCGAATGCTGATTCGGTGCTGGGCGCGCGTAAACTGTTGTTCTTCAAAAGACGGAGAATCTGATTTCATGTCCTGTTCTTATTTGTCACACAAAAAGCCGCGAGGATTTTACCAGAGACGGCCCTACCGTCTCCTGAAAATTACTTAACAAATCTTAAAGCATTGCCCGGCTAAAAATTTCATAACCTTCCCCGAATCACATAGAATAGTGGGCTTAACCATTTTATTCGAACCAGGAACGACGCCATGAGCAAGTCTGAAAACCTCTACAGTGCAGCCCGCGAGCTTATTCCGGGTGGCGTGAACTCACCTGTGCGCGCCTTCACCGGCGTGGGCGGTACGCCGCTGTTTATCGAACGTGCTGACGGCGCGTATCTGTATGATGTCGATGGCAAAGCCTATATCGATTATGTGGGTTCCTGGGGACCGATGGTGCTGGGGCACAACCACCCGGCCATTCGTAACGCGGTAATTGAAGCCGCCCAGCGCGGCCTGAGCTTCGGTGCGCCAACCGAAATGGAAGTGAAAATGGCGGAGCTGGTGACCGAACTGGTGCCTACCATGGACATGGTGCGTATGGTGAACTCCGGTACCGAAGCCACCATGAGCGCCATCCGCCTGGCGCGCGGTTTTACCGGCCGCGATAAAATCATCAAGTTTGAAGGCTGTTACCACGGTCACGCCGACTGTCTGCTGGTGAAGGCCGGTTCCGGCGCGCTGACGCTCGGCCAGCCGAACTCGCCTGGCGTACCGGCAGATTTCGCGAAGCACACCCTGACCTGCACCTACAACGATCTTGCTACCGTTCGCGCGGCGTTCGAGCAGTATCCGCAGGAAATCGCCTGCATCATCGTTGAGCCGGTTGCCGGCAACATGAACTGCATCCCACCGCAGCCTGAGTTCCTGCCGGGCCTGCGCGCCCTGTGCGACGAATTCGGCGCGCTGCTGATCATCGATGAAGTCATGACCGGCTTCCGCGTGGCGCTGGCGGGTGCCCAGTCTTACTACGACGTCGTGCCGGACCTGACCTGCCTCGGCAAAATCATCGGCGGCGGCATGCCGGTCGGAGCATTCGGTGGTCGTAAGGACGTGATGGAAGCCCTGGCGCCAACCGGCCCGGTTTACCAGGCGGGCACGCTTTCCGGTAACCCTATCGCCATGGCGGCGGGCTTTGCCTGCCTGACCGAAGTGGCTCAGCCGGGCATTCACGAAACCCTGACCGACCTGACCACGCAGCTGGCAAACGGTCTGCTGGAGGCCGCAGAAGAGGCCGCTATCCCTCTGGTGGTTAACCACGTGGGCGGCATGTTCGGGATTTTCTTCACCGATGCGAAAACCGTGACCTGCTATCAGGACGTGGTGAAGTGCGACGTTGAACGCTTCAAGCGCTTCTTCCACCTGATGCTGGAAGAAGGCGTGTACCTGGCGCCGTCCGCGTTCGAAGCGGGCTTTATGTCCGTGGCGCACAGCGAAGATGATATCAACAACACCATCGACGCGGCGCGCAAGGTGTTTGCGAAGCTCTAAGGGCATTGCCGGGTGGCGCTAACGCTTACCCGGCCTACGATGTTCTCCCTCTCCCCGTGGGAGAGGGTCGGGGTGAGGGCAACAGGCCGCACCTGACTACCGACTCTGCTTTCTCAACAGATAAATAAAGTACGGCGCACCGATAAAGGTCGACAGCAGACCCGCCGGGATCTGATACGGGAACAGCACCATTCTTCCGCACCAGTCCGCGAACACCAGCATCACCCCGCCCGTCAGGGCCGACATGACGATATGCGGCATCGTCCGCCGGAATCCCATCATTCTGGCAATGTGCGGCGCCATTAATCCGACAAAACTCAGCGGTCCAATCGTCAGGGTTGCCACAGCCGTCAGGCACGCCGCCAGCAGCAGCAGGGCCACGCGCGCTGGCGTCAGCGCCATTCCCACCGCGCGCGCGGTTTCGCCGCCGAGCGGTAGAATGGTCATCCAGCGGCGGCACAGCGGCACCATCGCCAGCAGCACGAGCATCGCGATCCCGGACCAGACCACCTGGCTGCCGGTGGCGTTGTAGGTTGAGCCGGAAATCCAGGTCAGGATCTTCGCCATACGCGGATCGCCGCTGGCCTGCAGCATCATCAGCAGCATGGTAAATGCGGTGCTGAGCGCCATCCCGGCCAGCAGCATGCGGTGCGGCGAAAATCCGCCGCGACCGGCGGCAATCAGGATAATCATCAGCGTGACTGCCGCACCGATACTGCCGGCTGGCATCAGCCAGCCAAACGCATTCCCCGGCACAAAGAACAGCATCAGCACCACGCCAAAGGCGGCGCCAGAGCTGATCCCGAGCACTTCAGGGCTTGCCATCGGGTTGCCGGTCAGACGCTGAATAATGCACCCCGCCACTGCCAGCATCACCCCTGCGATCAGCGCAGCGAAGATACGCGGCCAGCGCCATTGCACCAGTTCATTGAGTAAATCACCCGTTGCCCAGTGCCAGCCCATGGCATCGCGTCCGAATGAGAGCGCCGCGAACGAGGCGATAATCAGCACCGCCAGACCGGCAAGGCTAAACCACAGCACCGACTGACGTTCAGCGTAGACTTTATCGCCGGCGTCCATCGCCGGTGCGCTCATGCTGCGCAGGCGCGGCAGCAGCCACAGCAGCAGCGGCGCCCCGATAAGCGCGGTCACAGAGCCGGTGGACACTTCCCTCCAGACCTGCGCCAGCCAGAGAATAAGCTGATCGGAAAGCCAGAGGATCAGCGCTCCAATCAGCGGCGCCAGCATCAGACGCGCCAGCAGGCGACGCGCCCCGAGCATTTTCGCCAGCAGCGGCGCAAACAGGCCGATAAACCCGATGATGCCAACCGCGTTGACCAGCAGGGCACTCAATACAATCGCCAGCGTCAGCGCCGCCAGACGAGCCAGCGACAGCGCCAGCCCCAGGTTACGCGCCACGCCATCATCCAGCCCCATGAGCGTCAGAGGGCGCAGGAGCAGCAGCGTCAGCACGACGCCGCCAGCCAGCTGCGGCCAGAGGTGCTCTACAACGCTCCAGTCGGTCTGGGTGAGCGTGCCGGTACTCCACAGGAACATGCTTTGCAGCCGATCGTGATGGAACAGCACCAGCAGCTGGTTAATCGCCCCGCAGTACAGGCTCACCACCAGCCCGGCCAGAATAAGCGTCACAGGAGAAAGGCGCTTGCCCCAGGCCACGCCAAAGACCAGCGCGCCCACCACGCACGCCCCCGCGAGTGCCGCAAACTGCGAGGTTAACGCTCCCGGCAGCGCCCACAGCGTGGTGATGGTGATCCCAAGCTGCGCGCCGGTCGCGACGCCGAGCGTGGTTGGCTCTGCCAGCGGGTTACGTAAAACCTGCTGGAACAGCACGCCCACCAGCCCTAAGCCGGCCCCGACCAAAAGGGAGATCGCCAGACGCGGCAGCAGGCTGTAGTGGAACAGCATCTGCTGAATATTGTCGATATCCGGCGAGGCCAGAGCGGCCCCCCACTGCGCGCGCGGTAAGGCCGCGGAGAGATTGAAGCCGGTTAATACCAGCGCAACCAGAAAAAGCAGGGATAACAGCAGCGCCGGGAAGCGGGCGATACGCGTACTCATGCTTTACCTCCCAGGGCGTTATCCAGCACGCGGGCAAAATGCATGGCCGACAGCGTCGCGCCGTAGAACCAGACAGCCGGGGCGCGCTGGAAGCGCTTCTCGCGTACAAACGGCATCGCCTGCCAGAGCGGGGTCGCCATCAGGGTTTGCATGTCGCGTTCATTACCGTGGTCGAAACAGAGCACGTCCACATCGCGAAACGCCGCCAGGCGGTCGATACCCACGGCGGTACTGCCCCAGAAGGTCATCTCCCCTTCCCAGGCGTTGCGAATGCCGAAGCTGTCCAGCACCTCCTGGAAAAGACAGTTTTTACCGAAGACCAGCATATGGCGGGCATCCAGCAGCGTCACCATCAGCAGCGGACGATCGCCCCGGTGAGCAAAGCGCGGCTTCAGGGAGTCTATCAGGGCATCAAATTCGTCGAGATGCTTTTTGGCCTCCGCTTCGCGGTTGAGGAAATGCGCCATCTCGTTAATCGAGTTTTTCGCCACGGCCAGCGGTTTTTTACCGTCGCTGAAAGCAAATCCACGTCCAGGCGCAATGCGCGCCATGGTCTCCTCTGACGGGCCGTAGCCCGCTGACCAGAACAGGAACGAGGGTTTCATCTGGGTCAGCAGCTCAAGGTTTGGCTCCGTACGCAGGCCGACGTCGATTACCGAGTCCGGCAGCTTTGGCTCGTTCACCCAGAGGTTATAGTTAGGAATGTCCGCCACGCCATAGGGCGTGACGCCGAGCGCCATCATCAGTTCGACCGGCAGCCACTCCAGAGCCACAATACGATGCGGATCGACGGCGGCGGCACGCGCCGTATTCATTTTTAACAGCAGCGGCGAGAGCGCCATCGCCGTCAGCAGGCGACGGCGGCTAATGCGTGTGTTATTCAGCATCAGTAGACAAAGCTCACCGGTGCAGCCCCGGCCGGGTGAGGCAGAATACCCATCGGAATACCGTAAATATGTTCCAGCGTTTCGCTGCGCATCAGCTCTGCCGGTGTCCCCTGAGCAATCATCTCGCCCCCGCGCAGCGCGACGAGGTAGTCACAATAGCGCGCGGCCATGTTGATATCGTGCAGAACCGCGATGACCGTCAGGCCACGCTGCTGGCTCAGGCGATGCACCAGAGCCAGGACGTCGACCTGATGGGCGATATCCAGCGCAGAGGTCGGTTCATCCAGCAGCAGACAGCGGCTGTCCTGCGCCACCAGCATCGCGATCCACGCGCGCTGACGTTCGCCGCCGGACAGGCTATCCACCAGACGGTGCGCCAGCGGTTTTAGCCCGACCAGCGCAATCGCCTCTTCCACCTTCTCTCTGTCGGCGACGCCGAAGCGCCCAAGCGCTCCGTGCCACGGATAACGCCCAATCGCCACCAGCTCGCGCACCGTCATCCCTTCCGCCTGCGGCAGCTGCTGCGGCAGATAGGCCACTTTGCGGGCAAAGGCTTTACTGCTCCAGCTCTCCAGCGGTTGGTCATCCAGCAGAATATCGCCTTCTGAAGGCGGCTGATGGCGCCCCAGCATCTTGAGCAGCGTGGATTTACCGGAACCGTTGTGACCAATCAGGCCCGTCACTTTACCGGCCGGAAACGTCAGAGAGAGCGGATGCAGCAGCGTGCGCCCGGGTACGCGAAATGAGAGATGGTTGAGCGTAAAGGTGGTGTCGGGTTGCGTTTGAATATCCTGCATATCAGCCAACTTAAATAAAAAGGGCACGGCGAACCGTGCCCGAAGAGAGATTAGAAGCGGAAGGTCGCGGTGGCAACAACCTGACGTTCAGCACCCCAGAAGCAGCCGTAGGTATTGAAGCAGCTGGCAACGTACTCACGATCGAACAGGTTGTTCACGTGCAGCGCCACGTTTGAGCCCGCCATGCCAACGCGTGCCAGATCGTATCTGACCAGCGCATCGACAACGGTGTAGCTGCCCACCTTGAAGGAGTTCGCCGGATCGCCATAGCTTGAGCCCGTGTAACGCACGCCGGTACCCAGCGTCAGACCCGACAGCGCACCGTCAAACAGGGTGTAATCACCCCACAACGATGCCATGTGTTTTGGCACCTGAGCAGGCGTGTTGCCTTTGTAGGTGGTGTCCGTGGTGTATTCCGCATCGGTGTAGGTATAAGAACCCACCAGGTTGACGCTTGCAGACAGGGCCGCTTTCGCTTCCAGTTCTACGCCACGCGCGCGGATTTCACCGCCCTGAACCGAGAAGAAGGAGCCCGCCGGGTCCGCCATCAGGTTGTTGGTTTTGGTCAGCTGGTACAACGCACCGGTGACGACGATCGGACGATCGTTAGGCACGTATTTCACGCCCGCTTCGTACTGTTTGCCTTTAGACGGGGAGAACAGCTTGCCCTGGGCATCGGTCTGCGAAGCCGGTTCAAACGATTCGCTGTAGCTAAAGTACGGAGTTACGCCGTTATCAAACAGATAGTTAACGCCACCGCGCCAGGTGAACTGGGTATCATCACGTTTGGAGGTGGTGTTCGTCACGCGGTTGTAGGATTCCTGATCGGCCCAGTCATAACGGCCGCCCAGGGTTACCAGCACTTTATCCCACTGCGCCTGATCCTGAACGTACAGCCCCGTCTGTTTCTGACGGTTGAGGATCTGATATGGGCCGGAGGTCGCGGGATCTTTTGAGCCGAAATCAAAATCGCTGTTCACCGGGTTGTAGAGATCCAGCAGCGGAACAGAGTCGTCGTAACCGAACCAGGAGTTGATGTCATTCCGCATGCGCATAAAGTCAACGCCGGTCAGCAGGATGTGGTCCACCTCGCCGGTTGAGAATTTGCTCTGCAGCTGGGTATCAACGGTAAAGTTCTGCAGCTTTTCGTTATCGACAACGTATTTACGCGCCAGATAATGGCCTTTGTCCGATGGCGCTAGCGCGGCACACTGTTTGTTGCCGCTGTTTGCCGGATCGGTACAGACGCCATAGCCATATACGCTGTTTTGCGAGGTTTTGTTCTCGGCAAAGCGCAGGTTCTGACGCACGGTAAAGGTATCGTTGAACTCGTGGTCGAAGCTGTATCCCACCATTTTCTGGTTACGGGAATAGGTATTGTTCTTCGCGCCTTCGTTGAAGTTCGTCGGCAAACGATCGCCGTTCGGCAGCGGCTCAACCGTTCCCTCTTTTGGCAACCAGCCGTAGTAGCCCGTTTCAGGCTCGTTCTGGAAGTAGGAGAGGAACGTGAAGGTGGTTTTATCATCCGGACGCCATGAGAACGATGGCGCGATGGCGTAACGCTGCTCTTCCGCACGCTCCTGCTGAGCGTTATTAGAACGCGCAACGCCCGTTAAGCGATAAGAGTAAACGCCGTCGTCGTCGATCGCATCGCTAAAGTCAAACCCGGTCTGGAACAGGCTATCCGTGCCGACTTTGAACTGGATCTCTTTCAGCGGCTCGGTTGTTGGGCGCTTACTGACCATGTTCAGCAAACCGCCCGGGCTGCTTTTGCCGTACAGAACGGAAACCGGACCGCGCATGATTTCGGCGCGCTCCAGCATGTAAGGATCAATTACCGCGTCGTTATAGAAGTTCCCCTGCATTTTCATGCCGTCGAGGTAGTTATTCTGCGTCTGGCCATCGGCCGCGAAGCCGCGGATGATCAAATAGTCATAGGTGTTAGACGCGCCGCGCGTGCCTACCGCAACGCCCGGCGTGTAGCTCAGGGCTTCTTTCACCGAGCGCGGCTGATGCAGCGCCATCTCTTCGGCCGTGACCACAGAAATAGACTGCGGAACCTTTTGAATAGGGGTATCCGTTTTGGTTCCGGTCGCGGATTGCCGTGCGGCGATGGTCGCAGCAGGCCCCCAGGCACTTTCCTGTGCCGCAGGTGCTGCGGTAACCGTAATGGTTTCTTCTTTTTTCGGGGTTTCGGCCGCGTGAGCATAAGCAGACATGCCGGCAACCGCTGTGGCGACGACGACCGCGAGCTTACGCAGCGACGTGTTCATTGGCTGAGCAGTATTGGAAAGCGCCATGTTGAATCTCTGATGTGAAAGTGAATGATAACGTAAACGAGAATTATTATTATGAGCGCCAGAATAATATGCGAAACGCTGGTTGCATAGCAAGCAGTAAGCGGCCCTATGAGAATTAAGGGTTTAAGAAATCATCAAGAGAAAACGAAGGGTTAATCAGAGTTAAAGAGAGGGTTAACGAAATGAGGTTTACGGGTAAAAAAAGCCCCCTTCCAGGGAAGAGGGCTTTAAAAGCTTAGTTACCGCCGAACATGTCTTTAATCCAGCCCGCGACACCGTCGCTGTCTTTCTTCTCATTCTGCTGCTGCGGCTGTTGCTGCTGCGGCTGCTGTGGCTGAGAAGACTGGTCGAACGGATTACCCGTTGGCTGTTCTGGCTGGCTTTGCTGGCACAGCGAGTCCGGGTTTGCGGTCCAGACAGGCAGCGTACGCATCCCGCCGCCGCAGACGAAGTTACCGGAGCTGTCCACGCCCATATCGACGATATCTTCCGGCGCAACCAGATTCAGCGGCACAGGAGACTGATTTGCCAGATAGCGCTGGTAAATCGACATCGCCCCGCTCGCGCCGTACAGCTTGGTTGGCTGGTTGTTGTCGCGGCCTACCCAGGTGATCACCACTTCACGGCCATCAATACCGGCGAACCAGGTATCGACGTTGTTGTTGGTGGTCCCGGTTTTACCCGCCAGATGCAGACCCGGATACTTCGCGCCCAGCTGACGGCCGGTACCGCGCTGCACGACCTGCTGCATCGTCCACAGCGTCATATAGGCGGCCTGAGCGGGAACGGCACGCTCCGCCTGCGGGAAGCTCTGATAAAGCACGGAACCATCTTCGGCAATCACTGAGCGCAGGGCAGACAGCGGCGCGCGGTTGCCCCCGCTGGCAATGGTCTGGAACGCCTGCGCCACTTCGATCGGCGTCAGGTTAAGCGCGCCGAGGATCATCGCCGGCACCGGATGCAGCTGATCTTTCGCCACGCCCAGCTTTTGCCAGGTATCGACAATCGCCGGCAGTCCCAGCGACATGCCCAGGTTCACCGTTGGCACGTTCATGGAACGGGTCAACGCATCCACCAGCATGACCTGACCGCTGAACTGTTTATCATCGTTCTGCGGTGACCAGACCTGGCCGTTAGGCTGGCGCAGGGAGATCGGCGCATCCGCAATCCAGGTATTCAGGCGATACTGATTTGGCTGGCTCAGGGCTGTGAGGTAGGTTGCCGGTTTTGCCAGAGAGCCGATTGAGCGACGCGCCTGCATCGCACGGTTGTAGCCTGCAAACTGCGGCTCGGCCCCGCCCACCATCGCGCGCACTTCGCCGGTGTTACGGTCAACCACCACCATCGCGGTTTCAAGATCGGAGAGCTTACGCTGTTTCTTCAGCGCCGGAATGCCTTCCACAGCCGCCTTTTCGGCCGCATCCTGCGCCACGGAGTCAAAGGTGGTGAAGATCTTCACGCCGGAGAGATCTTTGACCTTATCGCCGAGCTTGCTTTGCAGCTCCTGACGCACCAGCTGCATAAACGCAGGCTGAGGCGAAATCACGCCGCCGCGCGGCTGAACGCCGAGCGGACGCGCGCTCAGCATGTCGTACAGCTCCTGGTCAATCACCTGCTGCTGTTGCAGCAGACGCAGAACGAGGTTACGACGCTCCAGCGCCAGTTTCGGGTTACGCCACGGGTTATAAATGGACGCCCCTTTCACCATGCCCACCAGCAGCGCCTGCTGGTCCAGGCTCAGCTCTTCCACCGGACGGCCAAAGTAGTACAGGCTCGCCAGCGGGAAGCCGCGGATTTCGTTATCGCCGCTCTGACCGAGGTACACCTCGTTCATGTACAGCTCAAGGATACGATCCTTGCTGTAGCGCGCATCCATCAGCACGGCCATGTAGGCTTCGTTCGCTTTACGCCAGTAAGAGCGTTCGCTGGAGAGGAACAGGTTTTTCACCAGCTGCTGGGTCAGCGTACTCGCTCCCTGCACGGTGCGACCGGCAGTCAGGTTAGCCAGTACCGCACGGCCAATCGAGTAGAGGCTAATGCCATCGTGCTCGTAGAAGTGACGGTCTTCGGTTGCCAGCAGGGTATCAACCAGCAGATCCGGGAAGCCGTTACGCGCCACGAACAGGCGCTGCTCGCCGTTTGCTGACGAAAGCATGGTGATCAGACGCGGATCGAGGCGGAAGAAACCGAACTGACGGTTGTTATCCATGTTCTCGATGGTGTCCAGACGATCGCCGTCAAAGGTCAGACGCGCGCGCACCTGCCCCTCTTTGCTGTCCGGGAAATCAAACGGACGACGGATCATCTCAATGCTGTTGGACTGCACGGTAAATTCGCCAGGACGGGTCATTTTAGACACCTGACGATACTGGGTGGCTTCCAGCAGTTTAACCATCTCGTTTTTGGTGATGGACATATCTGGCTCAAGGTTCACCATACGGCCATACACTGCCGCAGGGAGCTGCCAGACTTTACCGTCGATACGGCTGCGGATCTTCTGATCCAGATACACGCCGTAAATTGCCATCAGGACAACAAAAACAATAAACAGCTTCAGCAGCAGCCAGAACCAGCCGCGCTTGCCCCGAGGCTTACGCCCTTTGCCTTTTCCATTACGCGGCATCGGTTCTTCATCCTCATAATCGTCTTCATAGTCATCGTCATAGTCCTCATCTCTGAGGCGACGACGGCTTACCTTTTCTTTCGCCGGACGCGCTGGTTTTCCCTTACGTCCTATTGGCTCGCGGTCATTCCCCGCCATGCTTTTTCTCCGCAACTTTCAGGCGCAAAGGCCAGATTTTCTTTTCTTTCACAGGCCTGTGAAAGAAGAAATCTCTCAAAATAAACAGCAAGACTTTCCTGTCAGGAAAGTCTTTAGTGTTTTCTCCCTCTCCCCGTGGGAGAGGGCCGGGGTGAGGGCATCAGGCCGCACTCCCTCTTTCACCTAACCTACGAATATTTCTTCGTTCGCCGCGTCGGCGCCGTATTCGCCGGATCGTCCGGCCAGACATGTTTGGGATATCGCCCCTTCATCTCTTTCTGCACTTCACGGTAGCTTCCCGCCCAGAACGCTCCCAAATCTCGGGTGATTTGTAATGGACGATGCGCAGGCGACAGCAGTTCAAGCACTAACGGCACACGCCCTTCCGCAATGGACGGCGTGGTGGCTTCACCAAACATCTCCTGCATCCGAACCGCCAGCGCCGGCGGATTATCCTCATGATAACGGACGGCAATCCGGCTTCCAGTCGGCACAGTGTAATGCCCTGGCAGTTCACTATCCAGACGTTGACGTAATGACCAGTCCAGTAAATTCTGTAACGCGGTCTTAACATCAAGCGCCTTAAGGGCTCGCAGAGAGTGTACGCCGCTCATTTGCGGCAGTAGCCAGCGCTCAAGCGTAGCGAGCAGCGTCTCGTCATCCACCGCAGGCCAACCGTATTCCGGTAGCCACTTCGCGGCGCAGTGCAGACGAATGCGGTACTGCTCCGCTTCCGGCGTCCAGTTCAGGGCGCTCAGCCCTTTTTCCCGAATACCGTTCAGCATCGCCTGATGAAGCTCGTCTTCCGACGGCTTCGCCAGCGGCTTCGTCCCAAGCGTCAACTTGCCAATCTGGCTGCGACGAAAGGCCTTCAGCGTGCCCTGGGCGTCATCCCATTCCACGGTATCAGATTGCTGAAGCAGCTGCGGACAGGCACGCGTCAGGGCGTCAATATCTACGGCTATCGCCAGCAGGATACGCGCATCCGGAGAATGGCTGCCCTGCAGCAACAGCGGGGCGATCAGCCATTCGTGACGCGTCAGCGCATCATCGCTGTCCAGCATCGCTCCCATGCCGTTTGCCAGCTGGTAGCGACCATCCAGCCCGCGCCGACGCGCGATCCTGTCCGGGAAAGCCTGGGCCAGCAGGAAGGCAATCTTATCGCTGTCAGGCGCACCTCCCCGGCTATTCAGGCGTTTGCCCAGCTGCTGCGCCCGCTGCTGCCAGTTCCCCTGGTTGCGCGAAAACGCCTGACCCAGATCGCTGCTGCCACCGCGAGGCGGCTCCTCAAGAATAGCCGCCAGTTTTGCCGCCGTGGCAATTTCATCTTCCCCTTGCGCGGCCACCAGCATCGCGGCCAGACGCGGATCGTTGCCCAGCGCCGCCATTTTCTGGCCGCGCGCCGTCAGACGCTCGCCTTCCAGCGCGCCAAGCTGCGTCAGCAACGTGCGCGCAGCGGTGAGGTTTACGACAGGAGGAGGATTAAGCCAGGTGAGCTGCTCAGGGTTCGGGCAGCCCCACTGGAGCAGATCCATCACCAGACCAGACAAATCGCTTTGTAAAATTTCCGGCGTGCTTTGCTGTGCGGCGCGTTCAGCCTGCTCCGCGCTGGTCAAATGCAGGCAGATGCCCGGCTCAAGACGCCCCGCACGGCCCGCGCGCTGCACCATCGACGCCTGGCTGATGCGCTGCGTCAGGAGTTTAGTCAGCCCGGTACGAGGGTCAAAGCTTGCCACCCGCTCCTGCGCGCTATCCACCACCAGGCGAATACCTTCAATGGTCAAACTGGTTTCAGCAATGTTGGTTGCCAGCACCACCTTGCGCTGCCCCGCCGGCGCGGGAAGGATCGCTTTACGCTGATCCTGTAGCGACAACGCGCCGTAGAGCGGGCAAAGCAGCACGTCGCCGCCTGCGCGGGTAGAAAGCTGCTCCTGCACGCGCTGAATTTCACCGACGCCCGGCAAAAACAGCAGCAGGGAACCGGCTTCCTGGCGCAGCAGCTCAGCGGTGGCAATGGCGACGGCCTCGTCAAAACGCTGGTGGGAGGGAAGCGGCTGATAGCGGCGTTCAACCGGAAACGCCCGCCCTTCTGAGCTGATGACCGGCGCACCGGGTAATGCCTGTCGTAGCCGCTCGTTATCCAGCGTGGCCGACATAATAAGCAGCCTGAGATCGTCGCGTAGCCCCTGCTGCACGTCCAGCAACAGGGCGAGGGCCAGATCCGCCTGCAGGCTGCGCTCGTGGAATTCATCGAGGATCACCAGCCCGACGCCGTTCAGCTCCGGATCGTTTTGCAGCATGCGGGTGAGAATACCCTCGGTGACTACTTCAAGACGCGTGTTCGGACCAACGCAGGCCTCGGCACGCATCCTGTAACCTACCGTTTCGCCCGGTTTTTCATTCAGCAGTTCCGCCAGACGCTGCGCCACGTTGCGCGCGGCCAGCCTGCGCGGCTCCAGCAGGATAATTTTCCCGCGGATATTTCCGTCTTTCAGAATCTGCAGCGGCAGCCAGGTGGACTTGCCCGCGCCCGTAGGGGCATTCAGCAAAACCTGTGGGGAATGGCGTAAGGCAGCGAGAAGCTCAGGAAGAATGACGGCGACCGGCAATGAGGACACTAACAGCTCCAGAGGGTTAACATTAGTCGGCGTACATTGTAGCATCGGCGCATATCATTACCGAGTCCTCCGTATGCCTGAGTCGAAACGGCTGTTTTTTGCCATTGAATTGCCCACCACCATACAGCGTCAAATTGTTCGCTGGCGCGCCGATTGCTTTTCGCCGGAAGCGGGCCGCCCTGTCGCGGCGGCCAACCTGCACATGACGCTGGCCTTTTTGGGCGACGTTAGTGCCGAAAAACAGCGGGCGTTAGCCGCAATGGCCGGGCGTATTGCCCAGCCGGAATTTACGCTGCATCTCGACGACGCGGGTCAGTGGCCGCGTTCGCGCGTGGTCTGGCTGGGAACGCGCCAGCCGCCGCGCGGATTATTGCAGCTGGCGAATATGCTGCGCGCCCAGGCGGCGCGCAGCGGCTGTTATCAGAGCCCACAGCCGTTTCATCCACATATCACGCTGCTGCGCGATGCCGGTCAGGCCGTTGCCATCCCGCCGCCGGGTTTTCACTGGGCCTTTCCGGTCAACGCATTCGCGCTTTACGAATCCGTCTTTGCACAGGGACGCACCCGCTATACGCCGCTACAGCGCTGGACGCTGGGCAATACTGAAAGGAATTCTGATGAAGTTTAGTCCTCCCCTGCAGCACGCTACGCTTATCCAGCGATACAAACGCTTCCTCGCCGACGTGATCACCCCCGAAGGGGTTCAGCTCACCCTGCACTGCCCCAATACCGGCGCCATGACGGGGTGTGCGACGCCGGGTGACAGGGTCTGGTATTCCACTTCAGAAAATAGTAAACGCAAATATGCCCATACCTGGGAAGTGACCGAAACCCAAAACGGGGCATTTATTTGCGTTAATACCCAGCGCGCAAATCAGCTGGTTAAGGAAGCGCTGACCCTTGGCGCCATTCCCGAACTGGTGGGATATGGCACGCATAAAAGTGAAGTGAAATATGGCGATGAAGGCAGCAGAATTGACTTCATGTTACAGGCGGAAGACAGGCCCGAGTGCTATATTGAAGTAAAATCAGTGACGTTAGCGGAACAGGAAAATGGCTACTTCCCGGATGCGGTAACGCTGCGTGGCCAGAAGCATCTGCGAGAGCTAATGAGTGTTGCGGCGGCGGGCAAACGCGCCGTATTGCTGTTTGCGGTGTTGCATTCAGCCATTGAACGTTTCTCCCCTGCCCGCCATATTGATCCTAAATACGCGCAATTGTTGCATGAGGCACAAAAGCAGGGGGTAGAGGTTTTCGCTTATAAAGCGGAACTTTCTGCCGATAATATGACTCTGAGATCCTCTCTTCCCATTGTCTTGTAAGGGATTAGACGATTGTCGAATAAGTGTTCTGGCCGCGTGCGCAAATACGCTTTTCCTCACAGGCTTGTCAAGTGTTACGTTTAGATAATTGCCTTACGGAAAAGCATCTGCTATTTATAGCGACCTGATTTTTCCCCCAACACGGGGATCGATAGTGCGTGTTAAGGAGAAGCAACATGCAAGAAGGGCAAAACCGTAAAACATCGTCCCTGAGTATTCTCGCCATCGCTGGGGTGGAGCCGTATCAAGAGAAGCCGGGCGAAGAGTATATGAACGAAGCCCAGCTGTCGCACTTCAAGCGTATTCTTGAAGCATGGCGTAATCAACTCAGGGATGAAGTCGATCGCACCGTTACTCATATGCAGGATGAAGCTGCCAACTTCCCGGATCCGGTAGACCGTGCCGCTCAGGAAGAAGAGTTCAGCCTCGAACTGCGTAACCGTGACCGCGAACGCAAACTGATCAAAAAGATCGAGAAAACGCTGAAAAAAGTCGAAGACGAAGATTTTGGCTACTGCGAATCCTGCGGTGTTGAAATCGGTATTCGTCGCCTGGAAGCGCGTCCAACCGCCGATCTGTGCATCGACTGTAAAACGCTGGCCGAAATCCGCGAAAAACAGATGGCCGGTTAATACCAGCGCTGTTTACACACTCCAAAGGCGGGAGTCTCTCCCGCCTTGTTACTGTTGATATGTCTGAATCACACTATATTGGGCGCTTCGCGCCATCCCCTTCCGGTGAATTACACTTCGGCTCATTAATTGCCGCGCTCGGCAGCTACCTGCAGGCTCGCGCCCGCCTGGGAAAATGGCTTGTCCGCATTGAAGATATTGACCCTCCGCGTGAAGTTCCCGGTGCTGCAGACACTATTCTGCGTCAGCTGGAACATTACGGTCTTCACTGGGATGACGAGGTGCTCTGGCAGTCAAAACGTCACGATGCCTATCGGGAACGTCTGGCCTGGCTTCGCGATCGGGGGCTTTCCTATAACTGCACCTGCACCCGCGCGCGTATCCAGAGCGTGGGTGGCGTCTATGACGGCCACTGCCGCACGCTTAATCTTCCCCCGGAAAATGCCGCCGTACGTATAAAGCAGCGCTCCCCGGTGACGCACTTTAACGATCTCCTCTCCGGTGAGATTCATGCCGATGAACGTCTGGCGCGTGAGGATTTTATTATTCACCGCCGTGACGGCCTTTTCGCCTATAACCTGGCGGTGGTCGTCGACGATCGTTTTCAGGGCGTGACGGAAATTGTGCGCGGGGCGGATCTGGTCGAGCCGACCGTGCGACAAATATCGCTGTATCACCAGTTTGGCTGGACGGCCCCGGACTACATTCATCTGCCGCTGGCGGTCAATGCGCAGGGCTTTAAATTGTCAAAGCAGAACCACGCCCCGGCCCTGCCAGACGGCGATCCGCGTCCTGTTTTGATCGACGCGCTGCGATTTCTCAACCAGAATGTAACCAACGAATGGCAGGATCTGCGTATTGACGAACTGCTGAAAATGGCCGTTGCCAACTGGACGCTCGCGGCAGTGCCAAAAATCCAGCATTCTCAAATGCGTTGCGCTGAGCTATGATTAGCCGCTTTTTTCATAACAAAACACACTACGAGGTGTACCATTTTTACCCGAGTCGCTAATTTTTGCCGTAAAGTGCTAAGCCGCGAAGAGAGCATGGCGAACGATGCTATTGCACAGCCACACATGTCGGTTATTCCGCGTGAGCAGCACACTATTTCCCGCAAAGATATCAGTGAAAATGCCCTCAAGGTGCTCTATCGTCTGAATAAAGCGGGCTACGAGGCCTATCTCGTGGGCGGTGGAGTACGTGATTTACTGCTGGGCAAAAAACCAAAAGATTTCGACGTGACGACCAGCGCCACGCCTGAACAGGTGCGCAAATTATTCCGCAACTGCCGTCTCGTTGGCCGCCGTTTCCGTCTGGCTCACGTGATGTTTGGGCCGGAAATTATCGAAGTGGCGACCTTCCGCGGCCACCACGAAGCGGGCGCATCCGATCGCACCACGTCACAGCGCGGCCAGAACGGCATGCTGCTGCGCGACAATATCTTCGGCTCTATCGAAGAAGATGCCCAGCGTCGCGACTTCACCATCAACAGCCTTTATTACAGCGTGGCGGATTTCACCGTGCGTGATTACGTCGGCGGCATGCAGGACCTGAAAGAAGGTCTGATCCGTCTGATTGGCACGCCGGAAACGCGCTATCGCGAAGATCCCGTGCGTATGCTGCGCGCCGTGCGTTTCGCCGCCAAGCTCAATATGCGCATCAGCCCGGAAACGGCAGAGCCGATTCCGCGCCTGGCGACGCTGATTAACGACGTGCCGCCTGCCCGCCTGTTTGAAGAGGCGCTGAAGCTGCTGCAGGCTGGCCACGGCTTTGAAACCTACAACCTGCTGCGCGAATACAACCTGTTCCAGCCCCTGTTTCCGACCATTACCCGCTACTTCACCGAAAGCGGTGACAGCCCAATGGAGCGGATGATTGCGCAGGTGCTGAAAAATACCGATACCCGTATTCGCAACGACATGCGCGTCAATCCGGCGTTCCTGTTTGCGGCGATGTTCTGGTATCCGCTGCTGGAAACGGCCCAGCGAATTACCCAGGAGAGCGGGCTTGCCTATTATGACGCCTTCGCGCTGGCCGCAAACGACGTGCTGGACGAAGGGTGCCGTACGCTCGCTATTCCAAAACGCATTACCACGCTGGTGCGCGATATCTGGCAGCTTCAGCTGCGCATGTCCCGTCGTCAGGGCAAACGCGCCTGGAAGCTGATGGAGCATCCAAAATTCCGCGCCGCCTTCGATCTGCTGTCGCTGCGTGCTGAAATTGAACGCAACCAGGAGCTGCAGCGCCTGGCGCAGTGGTGGGCCGAATTCCAGGTTTCCGCACCGCCGGAGCAAAAAGATATGCTCACCGGGCTGGATGAAGAGCCGGAACCGCGTCGCCGCCATCGTCGTCCGCGCAAACGCGCGCCGCGTCGTGAAGGGACAGCATGACCCTCGCGTATATCGCCATCGGCAGCAATTTAGCCTCTCCGCTGGAGCAGGTGAACGCTGCCGTACAGGCGCTGGGGGAGATCCCGCAAAGCAAGCTCGTGGCGGTCTCCTCTTTCTACCGCACGCCGCCGCTGGGCCCGCAGGATCAGCCTGATTATCTCAATGCCGCCGTGGTGCTGGAAACTGCCCTTGATGCCGAAACGCTGCTGGATAACACCCAGCGCATCGAACTGCAGCAGGGCCGCGTACGCAAAGCCGAGCGCTGGGGACCGCGCACGCTGGACCTCGACATTATGCTGTTTGGTCACGAAACCATTAACACTGAACGTCTCACCGTTCCGCATTACGACATGAAAAACCGCGGGTTTATGCTCTGGCCGCTGTTTGAAGTCGCACCCGATCTCATCTTCCCGGATGGCATCCCACTCCGGACCATTCTGGACAACCTCAACGCGGAAAGACCCGCCCGCTGGTGATCCGGTTCCCCTGCCTATTAGCCTCAAAATAATTGTGGCTAATCGGTTACCTAAAATCATTGTTCCCCCGAATGTTACTGTTAGAATGCGCAAAGATTCGCTTTTGGGCTATCAGGAAACAGTATGAAACCAACCACCATCTCCTTACTGCAGAAATGCAAACAGGAAAAAAAACGCTTCGCCACCATCACCGCGTATGACTACAGCTTCGCCAAACTCTTTGCCGAAGAGGGTATCAACGTCATGCTGGTCGGAGATTCGTTAGGGATGACGGTACAAGGACATGATTCCACCCTGCCGGTCACGGTTGAGGATATCGCTTACCACACCCGTGCGGTGCGCCGCGGGGCTCCAGCCTGCCTGCTGCTCTCCGATCTGCCGTTTATGGCCTATGCCACGCCGGAGCAGGCATTCGAAAACGCGGCAGCGGTCATGCGTGCTGGCGCTAACATGGTCAAAATTGAAGGCGGTGCCTGGCTGGTGGATACGGTGAAGATGCTCACCGAGCGCGCCGTGCCGGTGTGCGGCCATTTGGGCTTGACGCCGCAGTCCGTCAACATCTTTGGTGGATATAAAGTGCAGGGCCGCGGTGACGCCGCCCAGACGCTGTTTGATGATGCCCTGGCGCTGGAAGCCGCAGGCGCCCAGCTGCTGGTGCTGGAGTGCGTGCCGGTTGAGCTGGCGAAGCGTATTACTGAAGCCCTGTCGATTCCGGTGATTGGTATTGGCGCAGGCAACGTGACCGACGGTCAGATCCTGGTGATGCACGACGCCTTTGGCATCACCGGCGGGCATATTCCGAAGTTTGCCAAAAATTTCCTCACCGAAGCGGGCGACATGCGCGCTGCGGTCAGGCAGTATATTGCCGACGTTGAATCCGGTGTTTACCCGGGTGAAGAACACAGTTTCCATTAAGGAGTCTCGTTGTGCTAATCATTGAAACCCTGCCGCTGCTGCGCCAGCATATCCGTCGCGCGCGTCAGGAAGGTAAACGTATCGCACTGGTCCCGACCATGGGCAACCTGCATGACGGCCATATGAAGCTGGTTGACGAAGCAAGAGCCCGTGCAGATATCGTGGTGGTCAGTATCTTCGTTAACCCAATGCAGTTTGACCGCGCCGACGATCTGGCACGCTATCCGCGCACCCTGCAGGAAGATTGCGAGAAGCTCAAAAAACGCCATGCGGATATTGTCTTCTCTCCGGCACCGGCGGATGTCTATCCTCAGGGTACCGATGAGGCCACCTACGTTGACGTACCGGGCATTTCCACCATGCTGGAAGGCGCAAGCCGCCCGGGTCATTTCCGCGGCGTATCGACCATCGTCAGCAAGCTGTTCAACCTGGTGCAGCCGGACGTTGCCTGCTTCGGTGAGAAAGATTTCCAGCAGCTGGCGCTGATCCGCAAGATGGTTGCGGATATGGGCTACGATATCGAGATTGTCGGCGTACCGATTGTACGCGCGAAAGACGGTCTGGCGCTCAGCTCGCGAAATGGCTACCTGACCGCGGACCAGCGTAAAATCGCGCCGGGCTTAAGCAAGGTCATGAACACCATGGCAGAACAGCTGCTGGCGAAAGAGTTAACGGCCGAAGAGATTATTGCTCTGGCTGAACAGGCGCTGAACGATAAAGGCTTCCGCGCTGATGATATTCAAATTCGCGATGCCGACACGCTTCTGGAGCTTACACAGACCAGCAAACGTGCGGTCATTCTGGTGGCGGCATGGCTCGGTCAGGCCCGCCTAATCGACAACAAAGTGGTTGAACTGGCGTAGGTTTCTCTACCCGGAAGATGAAAGGTAAACGTAATGATTCGCAAAATGCTGCAAGGTAAGCTTCACCGTGTGAAAGTCACCCAGGCCGACCTGCACTATGAAGGCTCCTGCGCCATCGACCAGGATTTCCTTGATGCTGCGGGCATCCTTGAAAACGAAGCGATTGATATCTGGAACGTTAACAACGGCAAACGTTTCTCCACCTACGCCATCGCCGCCGAGCGCGGGTCTAAAATCATCTCCGTTAACGGCGCGGCAGCGCACTGCGCGGACGTGGGCGATATTGTGATTATCGCCAGCTTCGTGATGATGTCTGATGAAGAAGCGCGCCGCTGGCAGCCGAAAGTTGCATACTTTGAAGGCGACAACGACATGAAACGTACCGCGAAGGCGATTCCGGTTCAGGTTGCATAAGCACTATCCCTGCGGCTGATTGCTGATCAGCCGCGACATGGTCTCCAGCGAATCCGTTCTTAAGATGTACAGGCGTTTCAGTAAGAACGGATTATCCCCCGGCTTCACCTTCCCTTTCACCGTCGTCACCGCCAGATGGAAACCGGCATCATTCGCCGCCTTTATCGCTTTATTGTCGTAGCCGCCAAACGGATAGGAAAGATAGAGCACGCGTGGATTAAACTGCGCCAGCGCGCGACGCGAGCGTTCAAAATCAAACAAAATCACGTGATAGCTGCGGCTCAGTAAAATCGGGTGCTTATACCCATCCACGCGGTGCAGGAAGTGGGTGTGGGACTGAATATCGAACACATCCTGAATCCCCTTAATCTCCTGCACGCTCATAAACTGCAGCGATTTTGGATCCCACTTCTGCGGATGGCCTTTTATGCGGGAAGAGATAATAAACGCGGTTGCCTTGAAGCCGTACTCTTTCAGCACAGGATAGGCATAGCGGCTGACGGATTTCAGGCCATCGTCAAAGGTAATCACCACCGATTTTGCAGGCAGGTTCATTTTGTTACGCACGTACCCTTCAAGCTGATACATCGTCAGGGTGGTATAGCCCTGATCGCGTAGCCAGGCCATCTGGTTGTTGAACGCACGTACGCTTGTCGTTGTGGACGTATGTCGAAAGCGCGTGTTTTCTTCATCACGCAAAATATGATGGTAGGTCAGAACCGGAAGGCCGTTATCTTCCTGCGCGTCCAGGCTGCTGATCCACGCCAGACGATTGCCGATGCGGATTTGGAACCAGGTCTGATTCAGACGGTCTTTCAGTTTATTCAGTATGGGGTAGCGCAGATTGGCGCTTAACGTGCCGAAAGGCGCGCTGCCGCTCGACGGCGCGTTATACACCGGCGTGTCTTTCCAGGTAATGAGGTTCTGATTGCTCAGGGGCTTATTGAGATCCCCGAGGCTGTCCTCGACGCGCTGTTTCCCCTGAACCGGCTCCAGGTGGCCCTTGTCGATAAACCCCGTGCCAAAACCGAAGCGAAATTCGTAGTAGTCCGCCGCCGCGGGCACAACGGCCAGGATCTGCCCGGCGCGCACGTTACCGACGTTGATCAGGCTGTTCCCCACCTGCGCCCAGATCGCCGCGTCTTCGGTGGTTTGCATGTACTGGGCAGGCAGCGTGTGCTGACTGAGTAAACTGGCTGAGCTGACGCCGGAAATGAGCATCAATAGCAAGAAAAGAATGCGCGGTAGCATGGTGTCTTAATCGGTGCGGAAAACTGCCGCTATTGTAACAAATGAGACATCAATACCTACGTTTAATTCTTATACAAATCGTGGAGCAGGACGAAGGGAGGATTTTTTTGCTGCTGATGCCACAAGCTGCTGACGCCCGGAACGCCCTGCGCCACGATGGCCTGGCGAAACTCTGCGCTGCTTAAGGATCCACGCTGCGGATACATTAACGCCAGCAGGGAGAAGTTAATACCCGAGATCACTTCACAGCACGCGTGCTTATGACTCAGCAACGCGGCTGCGCGGTAAGGCGCCGCGCCCGATTTATCGGTAAGAAAAATCACGCCATCCCCGGTGTCCGTTTCATGCAGGGCATCGCACATCATGCGGCTCAGCATATTGGTGCTCAACCCGCGCCAGTAGTTTACCGCCCGGCATTGCACCAGCGGGCCAAATCTGGCTTCAAGCTTATCCAGCATTTCCTGCGCCTGTTCATCGTGGCAGGTGATAACCCATCCCAGCATAACTCCCTCCTTAGCAGGCAAGTAGTTTAGCGGAGTGAAGGTTAGCTTACGGTGATAACTGTCAAAGAAAGTGCCCGGCAAACAGAGCGTCGCCGGGCAAAAGATTAGCTGCGCAGCCCGCGTCCGCGCTGGATCAGCGACCAGCAGAGCAGGTAGAAGGCGATGATGAACACCACCAGTACCGCCACCGTGGTAAACAGCGGCACATCGGTGATGCCGAGGAAGCCAAAGCGGAACCCGCTGATCATGTAGACAATCGGGTTCAGGTGCGACAGCGCCTGCCAGAACGGTGGCAGCAGCGTCAGGGAGTAGAACACCCCGCCGAGATAGGTCAGCGGCGTCAGCACGAAGGTCGGGATCAGGCTGATATCGTCAAACGTTTTGGCGAACACGGCGTTCAGCAGACCGGCCAGCGAGAAGAGGATCGCCGTCAGAAGCAGCGTCAGCGCGACAAACAGCCACGAGTGGACCTGGAACGGCACGAAGAACAGCGAAATCGCCGTGACCAGGATCCCCACGCACAGCCCGCGCGCCACGCCGCCGCCGACATAGCCCGCGATAATAACGTGCGTCGGCACCGGCGCGACCAGCAGCTCTTCAATATTGCGCTGGAACTTGGCGCTAAAGAACGACGACGCCACGTTGGCGTAGGCATTGGTGATCACCGCCATCATGATCAGGCCCGGCACGATAAACTGCATATAGGTAAAGCCGTGCATCTCACCAATTCGGGAACCAATCAGGTTACCGAAGATAATGAAATAGAGCGTCATCGTGATAACCGGCGGCACCAGGGTTTGCACCCAGATACGCATAAAGCGGTTGATCTCTTTCGCCCAGATACTTTTCAGCGCGACCCAGTAAAGATGCGTCATGCCTTGTCTCCTTGTTTGTCATGTACCAGAGAGACAAACAGCTCTTCCAGTCGGTTCGCTTTGTTACGCATACTTAAAACCTGAATCCCCTGCGCGCTCAGCTGTGAGAACACGCTGTTAATCCCCTGCTCGCGCAGCACTTCCACTTCCAGCGTTGAGGTATCTACCAGACGATAGTTGTAACCTTCAAGTTTTGGCAGCGCGCTTTTCGCCGCCAGATCGAGAATGAAGGTTTCGGATTTCAGCTTGGAGAGCAGATTCTTCATCGAGGTGTTTTCCACCAGCTCGCCGTTCTGAATGATGCCGATATTGCGGCACAGCATTTCAGCCTCTTCCAGATAGTGGGTGGTCAGAATAATGGTGGTGCCTTTGTCGTTGAGATCTTTCAGGAAGCCCCACATGGAGCGACGAAGTTCGATATCAACACCCGCTGTCGGTTCATCGAGGATCAGCAGCTTTGGCTCGTGCATCAGCGCACGGGCAATCATCAGGCGGCGCTTCATCCCGCCGGACAACATGCGCGCGCGTTCGTTACGCTTTTCCCACAGATCGAGCTGCTTAAGGTATTTTTCGCTACGCTCGAGGGCCTCTTTACGCTCAACGCCGTAATAGCCCGCCTGGTTAACGACAATTTGCTGCACCGTCTCGAATGGGTTGAAGTTGAACTCCTGCGGAACCAGCCCCAGCTGGCGCTTGGCGTTCACCACGTCTTTTTGCAGGTCGTACCCAAAGACGCTCACCCGGCCGGACGTTTTATTGACCAGCGAGCTGATAATCCCAATGGTGGTCGATTTCCCCGCCCCGTTCGGCCCCAGAAGCGCGTAAAAATCGCCGGCCTCTACTTTCAGATCTATTCCGCGTAGCGCCTGAACGCCACCCGGATAGGTTTTTTTAAGCTGCTCAAGCTCCAGTGCAATTGCCATGAAATTAACTTACCTTCAGTTCTTACACACGTTGTGTGGTTTCATTAAAAGTCGGGTTACCCTATAGTAGCGCAACGCAATAACTCGGTTACAGGTCGCTAACCTCCATGAACAACATAGATACACTCATCAGCAACAATGCACTATGGTCAAAAATGCTGGTGGAGGAAGACCCCGGATTTTTTGGAAAACTCGCGCAGGCTCAGAACCCACGCTTTCTCTGGATTGGATGTTCCGACAGCCGCGTACCGGCGGAGCGCCTGACCGGCCTTGAACCCGGCGAACTGTTTGTTCACCGCAATGTCGCCAATCTCGTGATTCACACCGATCTCAACTGTCTTTCTGTTGTTCAGTATGCCGTGGACGTTCTGCAAGTCGAGCACATCATCATTTGCGGCCATTATGGCTGCGGCGGCGTGCAGGCGGCGGTTGAAAACACGGAACTGGGGCTCATTGATAACTGGCTACTGCACATCCGCGATATCTGGTTCAAACATAGCTCACTGCTGGGCGAAATGCCGCAGGAGCGTCGCATGGATACCCTTTGCGAACTCAACGTGATGGAGCAGGTGTATAACCTGGGCCACTCAACGATCATGCAATCAGCGTGGAAACGCGGGCAGAAGGTCTCTATCCACGGCTGGGCGTACGGGATTCACGATGGCCTGCTGCGCAATCTGGAAGTGACCGCCACCAACCGCGAAACGCTGGAGCAGCGTTACCGTTCGGGGATTGCCAACCTTCAGCTTAAGCATGTAAATCATAAATAAAGCCGGGGATTTTCTCCCTCTCCCTGTGGGAGAGGGCCGGGGGTGAGGACATCAGCCCTCGATTACTCGTCCAGCAGTACCACTTTCCCCACATACGGCAGATGACGATAACGCTGCGCGTAGTCAATGCCGTAACCGACGACGAATTCGTCAGGAATCGAGAAGCCCACGAACTCTACCGGCACCTGCACTTCGCGACGGTCAGGTTTATCCAGCAGCGTACAAATCGCCAGAGATTTTGGCTCGCGCAGGCTCAGGATCTCGCGCACTTTTGACAGCGTGTTGCCGGAGTCGATAATGTCCTCAACGATCAACACATCTTTGCCACGAATATCTTCATCCAGATCTTTCAGGATTTTCACATCACGGGTAGTGGACATGCCGCTGCCGTAGCTGGAGGCGGTCATAAAATCGACCTCATGGGGCACATGCACCTCACGGCACAGGTCTGCCATGAACATGAAAGAGCCGCGCAACAGACCGACCAGCACCATTTCGCTGCCGCTGTCCTTGTAATGTTCGGTGATTTGACGACCCAGTTCGGCGATACGCGCTTTGATCTCGGCTTCCGGGATCATCACTTCAACAGTATGTTTCATATTACTAACCAAATGATTTTAGTGAAAATCTCTCAATACGGATGAGTTAATATCCAGCACTGATACGCAAGCCAGCCATTATATCAGCAAATGGATAAGCCTGGCGTATGAGTTATAAAAAGCAAATATTGTGATTCCGATCACACTTGTTAATACCTATAATTAGTTGCTAGCAAATTATTAACAAAAACTGACGAGTACACTTTCTATGGCTGAAACAAACTCTAAACAGCCGCGTCTACTGGTGACATTAACAGCCGCATTCGCAGCCTTCTGCGCGCTGTATCTGTTAATCGGTGGCGTCTGGCTGGTCGCTTTAGGCGGCTCCTGGTACTACCCGATTGCGGGTCTGGTTATGGTTGCCGTAACCGTCCTGCTGTTGCGTAGAAAACAATCTGCACTGTGGCTGTATGCCGCCCTCCTTCTTGCCACCATGATCTGGGGCGTCTGGGAAGTCGGGTTCGACTTCTGGGCACTGACGCCGCGCAGCGACATCCTGGTCTTCTTCGGTATCTGGCTGATCCTGCCGTTCGTCTGGCGTCGCCTGATTGTGCCGTCCAGCGGTGCGGTGGCGGGCCTGGTTGTTGCCCTGCTGATTACCGGCGGCATTCTGACCTGGGCCGGTTTTAACGACCCACAGGAGATCAACGGTACGCTGAACGCAGAATCCACGCCTGCTGCGGCTATCTCGCAGGTCGCTGACGGCGACTGGCCTGCGTATGGTCGTAACCAGGAAGGTCAACGCTACTCTCCGCTGAAGCAGATCAACGCGGACAACGTTAAAAACCTGAAGGAAGCCTGGGTATTCCGTACCGGCGATGTGAAGATGCCGAACGATCCGGGCGAGCTGACCAACGAAGTGACGCCGATTAAAGTCGGCAACATGCTTTATCTGTGTACGGCGCACCAGCGTCTGTTCGCGCTCGACGCGGCCACCGGTAAAGAGAAATGGCACTTCGATCCGCAGCTGAATTCCAACCCGTCCTTCCAGCACGTCACCTGCCGCGGCGTCTCTTACCACGAAGCGCGCGCCGATAATGCCAGCCCGGAGGTCATTGCCGACTGTCCTCGCCGCATTATGCTGCCGGTGAACGATGGTCGTCTGTTCGCCATCAATGCCGAAACGGGCAAGCTGTGTGAAACCTTTGCCAACAAAGGTATCCTGAACCTGCAGACCAACATGCCGGACACCACGCCGGGTCTGTATGAGCCAACCTCACCGCCAATCATCACCGATAAAACCATCGTGATTGCCGGTTCGGTAACGGATAACTTCTCCACGCGTGAAACCTCCGGCGTAATCCGTGGTTTCGACGTGAACACCGGTAAACTGCTGTGGGCCTTCGACCCGGGCGCGAAAGATCCCAACGCGATCCCGTCGGACGAGCACACCTTTACCTTTAACTCGCCAAACTCCTGGGCGCCAGCGGCGTATGACGCGAAGCTGGACCTGGTCTATCTGCCAATGGGTGTGACCACGCCAGATATCTGGGGCGGTAACCGCACGCCGGAGCAGGAGCGTTATGCGAGCGCTATCGTGGCGCTGAACGCGACCACCGGTAAGCTGGCATGGAGCTACCAGACCGTTCACCACGATCTGTGGGATATGGATATGCCGTCCCAGCCGACGCTGGCGGACATTACCGTTGACGGCAAAACCGTTCCGGTGATTTACGCGCCGGCCAAGACGGGCAACATCTTCGTGCTGGATCGCAGCAACGGTAAGCTGGTTGTGCCAGCACCGGAAAAACCGGTTCCGCAGGGCGCGGCGAAAGGCGATTACGTCAGCAAAACCCAGCCGTTCTCTGACCTGAGCTTCCGTCCGAAGAAAGACCTCAGCGGTGCGGACATGTGGGGCGCCACCATGTTTGACCAGCTGGTGTGCCGCGTGATGTTCCACCAGCTGCGCTATGAAGGCATCTTCACGCCGCCGTCTGAGCAGGGCACGCTGGTCTTCCCGGGTAACCTGGGGATGTTCGAGTGGGGCGGGATCTCCGTTGACCCTAACCGTCAGGTGGCGATTGCCAACCCGATGGCGCTGCCGTTCGTTTCCCGCTTGATCCCACGCGGTCCGGGCAACCCAATGGAGCAGCCGAAAGACGCGAAAGGCAGCGGTACCGAAGCCGGCATTCAGCCGCAGTACGGCGTGCCGTTTGGCGTGACGCTGAACCCGTTCCTGTCGCCGTTTGGTCTGCCGTGTAAACAGCCTGCCTGGGGTTATATCTCCGGTCTGGATCTGAAGACTAACCAGATCGTATGGAAAAAACGTATTGGTACGCCACAGGACAGCATGCCGTTCCCGATGCCGGTTCCGGTGCCGTTCAATATGGGTATGCCAATGCTGGGTGGCCCAATTTCCACCGCCGGTAACGTGCTGTTCATCGCGGCAACCGCAGATAACTACCTGCGCGCGTACAACATGACCAACGGTGAAAAACTGTGGCAGGGCCGTCTGCCGGCGGGTGGCCAGGCCACGCCGATGACCTATGAGGTGAATGGCAAGCAGTACGTTGTCATCTCAGCGGGTGGTCACGGTTCGTTTGGCACCAAGATGGGCGACTACATCGTCGCGTATGCGTTGCCTGACGAAGGCAAATAAAAGCAAAACGGCAACTTCGGTTGCCGTTTTTGTGTTTGTTCCCTCTCCCTGTGGGAGAGGGTCAGGGTGAGGGCATCAGGCCGCACCTGCGACCACCCGGCTTTTTTATACCGTGAACCCCAGCATCATCCCCGTATCCTCATGCTCCAGCAGGTGGCAGTGCGCCATATAGGCAAACTCCTTCGGCGCCTCGTGGTCAAACTTCACCAGCACCTCGCTGACGCCGCCTTCCACTCTCACCGTATCTTTCCAGCCCGCGCGATGCGCATCCGGCGCTTTGCCGTTCTCTGTGAGAATGCGGAACTGGGTGCCGTGGATATGGAACGGGTGCAGCATCATGTCCCCTTCGCCTGAAATCACCCAGCGCTCGAGCTGACCTTTTGTCGCTGCAAACATCGGCGTGTTCATGTCGAACGCTTTGCCGTTGATCATGTTGGCGTTGTGGAAATCAAAGCCATGGTCGCCGTGATTCATATTCCCCATGCCGCCCATTTTGCCGTGGTCCATATTCATGTGGCCCATCATCTGGCCGTGCTGCATCCCCGCCATCGCCTTATCGCCATATTTCGCCATCAGCGCCTGCATGCCCATCATATCGAGCATCGGGTTCATGGAGAGCTGCAGCTTGCGCTGCGTAAGCCCCTCCAGCGACGGGAGGGCTGGCAGGGTGGTTAACGTATCAGGCAGCGTGCCGGATGCGGCCACCAGCAGCGGCTGAATACGCAGCACCGGATGCGGCTTATCAAACGGTGCGACCGCCATCCCCATCTGGCTCACCGGCAGCGTCACGAGGTCAAACGGCTTACCGTCGCTGATATCCACCAGCACCTCAAAGCGTTCGCCCATGAGCATCGGCAGCTCGCTCACCTTCACCGGCTCCGGCAGCAGGCCGCCGTCGCTGGCTACCACATACAGCGGGCGTTTATCGCTGGCGGCGAAATTCAGCGAGCGCGCGTTACAGCCGTTGAGCAGGCGCAGGCGCAGCCAGCCTTTCGGCGCGGCATGCTGAGGGTAAATGGCGCCGTTGGTCAGCAACGTGTCGCCAAACCAGCCTACCGCCGCGCTCATCACGTCCAGCTGGTAGTCAATTTGCCCGTCAGCGTTGAATTTCTTGTCCTGCACAATCACCGGTACGTCGTCGATGCCCCACTGTTTCGGCAGGCGCAGCAGGCGGCTTTCGTCGTCTTCAATCAGCACCAGCCCCGCCAGCCCCATCGCCACCTGATGGCCCGTTTTGCCATGCTGATGCGGATGGAACCAGCAGGTCGCCGCGCGCTGATCGGGCGTAAAGGTCACGCTGCGCGTACCGCCCGCTTTGATGATGCCCTGCGGCCCGCCGTCCACCTCGCCCGGCACTTCCAGCCCGTGCCAGTGCAGCGTCGTCTCTTCGACGAGCGTGTTGTGGATATCCACCGTCACCGCTTTCCCTTTACGTAGCTGAAGCGCCGGACCGAGCAAATTGCCGTTATAGCCCCACGTCGTGGCGTTGTGCTCGCCGAACGTCGTTTGACCGGCCTGAACCACAAGCTGGATACGGCTGCGGGCGTCAGCGGTCAGTAAGTCAGGAATGGGTAAGGCAGGCCTGTCGGCCGCGAAAACCGCGCGGCTCCAGAGAGGTAATGCGCTGGCAGCCCCCAGCACAGCGGAATATTTTAAAAAATCACGACGTTGCATGTTCATTTCCTTATTTCCAGCAGGCGATCTTTTGAGCATAAACCCTCCCCTTACCGGAAGGTCAAGTAAAGCGGCAATAATAAAGATCGTCGCACCGGCATCAAGTATGCTAACGTTAATTTTCCGTGAAGAAGTGGTAGAAGCAATGAAGACGTTTTTCAGGACAATTTTGTTCGGAAGCCTGATGGCAATGTGTGCGAACAGCTATGCGCTAAGTGAAAATGAAGCGGAAGATATGGCCGATTTAACGGCGGTTTTTGTATTCCTGAAAAATGATTGTGGCTACCAGAATTTACCCAACGGGCAGATTCGCCGCGCGCTGGTCTTTTTTGCCCAGCAAAACCAGTGGGATCTCAGCAACTACGACAGCTTCGACATGAAGGCCCTCGGCGAAGACAGCTACCGTGACTTGAGCGGTATTGGTATTCCCACTGCCAAAAAATGTAAAGCGCTGGCTCGCGACTCACTCAGCCTGCTCGCCTACGTCAAATAACCTTCCCGACGCCCCCCTGTTGAACCTATAGCCGTGCAACCACGGTTATAGTTAGCTATCATGTTTCGCTCATTTTTTGTGAGCGTAACGGATGTTAACAAAGGAGGAGTCCGCGTATGGCCGACCACACGTTGTGGCATGAAACACTGCATGACCAGTTTGGTCAGTACTTTGCCGTTGATAACGTGCTCTATCATGAGAAAACCGATCACCAGGATCTCATCATCTTCGAAAACGCCGCCTTTGGCCGCGTGATGGCGCTGGACGGCGTCGTGCAAACGACCGAGCGCGACGAGTTTATCTATCACGAAATGATGACCCACGTTCCGCTGCTGGCGCACGGTCACGCGAAGCATGTCCTGATTATCGGCGGCGGCGACGGCGCAATGCTGCGTGAAGTGTCCCGCCATCGTTCCATTGAAACCATCACCATGGTGGAAATCGATGCGGGCGTCGTCTCTTTCTGCCGCCAGTATCTGCCCAACCACAATGCCGGTAGCTATGACGATCCGCGCTTTAGCCTGGTGATTGACGACGGCGTTAACTTTGTTAACCAGACCTCGCAGACCTTTGACGTCATTATCTCCGACTGCACCGACCCAATCGGCCCCGGCGCGTCGCTGTTTACCTCCTCCTTCTACGAAGGCTGCAAGCGCTGCCTGAACCCGGGCGGGATCTTCGTCGCACAAAATGGCGTCTGCTTCCTGCAGCAGGATGAAGCGCTCGACAGCCATCGTAAGCTGAGCACCTATTTCGATGATGTCAGCTTCTATCAGGCCGCTATTCCGACGTACTACGGCGGGATCATGACCTTTGCCTGGGCGACGGATAACGACGTATTACGCCATCTCTCCACCGAAATTATTCAGGCCCGCTTCCATCAGGCCGGTCTTCAGTGCCGATACTACAATCCGGCAATTCATACCGCAGCGTTTGCCCTGCCGCAGTACCTGCAGGACGCATTATCCACTAAGGGGGTGAGCTAATTGAAAAAGCTTAAACTGCATGGCTTTAACAACCTGACGAAAAGCCTGAGTTTTTGTATTTACGATATCTGCTATGCCAAAACAGCGGAAGAACGCGATGGTTACATCGCCTATATCGACGAACTCTACAACGCCAACCGTCTGACCGAGATCCTGTCAGAAACCTGTTCCATTATCGGCGCAAACATCCTGAACATCGCCCGACAGGATTATGAACCTCAGGGCGCCAGCGTGACTATTCTGGTCAGCGAAGAGCCGGTCGACCCGAAGCTTATCGACAAAACTGAACATCCGGGCCCGCTGCCGGAAGTGGTCGTGGCCCACCTGGATAAAAGCCATATCTGCGTGCACACCTACCCGGAGAGTCACCCGGAAGGCGGGCTGTGCACGTTCCGCGCCGATATTGAAGTGTCGACCTGCGGCGTGATTTCCCCGCTGAACGCACTGAACTATTTAATCCACCAGCTGGAATCGGACATCGTCACCATTGATTATCGCGTGCGTGGTTTTACCCGCGATATCAACGGCATGAAGCATTTCATCGACCACGAGATCAACTCCATCCAGAACTTTATGTCCGAGGACATGAAATCGCTGTACGACATGATGGACGTGAACGTGTATCAGGAAAATATCTTCCATACCAAGATGTTACTTAAGGAATTCGACCTTAAGCACTATATGTTCCACACGAAGCCGGAAGATTTGAGCGAAGAAGAGCGTAAGGCGATTACTGACCTGCTCTGGAAAGAGATGCGCGAGATTTACTACGGCCGCAATATTCCGGCCGTGTAAGAGCAAGCCGGAGCAGGGATGCTCCGGGCTGTTATTTCTGTTTCATAAAGTCGCGGTAGGCATTTACCACCTGAAGGAAATCCTCTACGCCGCACATCGACAGGCTTTCTTCGTCATAGTAGCTCATCCCCTCTTCCATCTCGTCACCTGAAAACTCGAGCTGGTTGGCACGCACCATGACCTCTTCACCGTCCATCCACAGCGTATATTCATGCCCGGCGCGCTGCCAGGATCGTTCACTGCCTTTCACCGTATTTGCCGCCTGTTCAACCTCATCAAGAAGTGCGAGATTTTCTTTCACCTCTTCGTTAAACCAGTGTCCAACGGCTTCGTGGCCCATCGACATACGCACTTTCACCACTCCAGTGATGTCGCGCAGAAATTCGTAATCCATAGTGTTTTCCTCTGCAAAGCCATTACGGTAATTATCGCAGCAGCGAGGAAGAAAAAAAGCGTGAGAGGTGGGAGGAATGAAAATAAAAAGGTGAGAGCAAGACCCTGCGGCCTGATGCCCTCACCCCGCCCCTCTCCCACGGGAGAGGGTGCAAACACTAAAAACCGTCTCATGGAGACGGTTTTGCTGTTTATACCGCCGTCTGGAAGATAACCCCGTCGGCCTTCTCGGTGTACTGAGAAAGCTGGTCGAAGTTCAGATAGCGATAGGTATCCACCGCGGTCTTATCCACCTGAGCCACAAAGGTCTGGTACTCTTCCGGCGTTGGCAGTTTGCCAATCAGCGCCGCAACCGCCGCCAGCTCCGCAGAGGCCAGGAAGACGTTCGCACCGGTACCTAAACGGTTCGGGAAGTTACGGGTAGAGGTGGAAACCACCGTCGCACCGTCGGCTACGCGCGCCTGGTTGCCCATACACAGGGAACAGCCAGGGATTTCGATACGCGCCCCGCTCTTACCAAACACGCTGTAGTAGCCCTCTTCGGTCAGCTGAGCCGCGTCCATACGGGTTGGCGGCGCCACCCACAGACGGGTTGGCAGCTGGCCTTTGTGGGTATCCAGCAGCTTACCGGCAGCACGGAAGTGACCGATGTTGGTCATACAGGATCCGATGAACACTTCGTCGATCTTCTCGCCCTGAACCTCAGACAGCGGACGCGCGTCGTCCGGATCGTTCGGCGCACACAGGATTGGCTCTTTGATATCCGCCAGATCGATGTCGATCACCGCCGCGTACTCTGCGTCAGCATCGGCTTCCAGCAGCTGCGGATCGGCCAGCCATTTTTCCATGCCCTGGATACGACGCTCCAGCGTACGACGGTCGCCGTAGCCTTCTGCAATCATCCACTTCAGCAGCACGATGTTGGAGGTCAGATACTCAATAATCGGCTCTTTGTTCAGCTTGATGGTACAGCCAGCCGCAGAGCGCTCGGCGGAAGCATCGGTCAGCTCGAACGCCTGCTCCACTTTCAGATCCGGCAGACCTTCAATTTCCAGAATGCGGCCAGAGAAGATGTTTTTCTTCCCTTTCTTCTCAACGGTCAGCAGGCCCTGTTTAATCGCATACAGCGGGATCGCGTGAACCAGGTCGCGCAGGGTAATACCCGGCTGCATTTTACCTTTGAAGCGCACCAGCACCGATTCCGGCATATCCAGCGGCATCACGCCGGTCGCAGCAGCAAACGCCACCAGACCGGAGCCCGCCGGGAAGGAGATACCGATTGGGAAACGGGTATGGGAGTCACCGCCGGTACCGACGGTATCCGGCAGCAGCATGCGGTTCAGCCAGGAGTGGATTACGCCGTCACCCGGACGCAGGGAAACGCCGCCGCGGTTCATGATGAAGTCTGGCAGCGTGTGGTGCGTGGTCACGTCAACCGGCTTCGGATAGGCCGCCGTGTGGCAGAAAGACTGCATCACCAGATCAGAAGAGAAGCCCAGGCACGCCAGGTCTTTCAGTTCGTCACGGGTCATTGGGCCAGTGGTGTCCTGAGAGCCCACGGAGGTCATCTTAGGCTCGCAGTACGCGCCAGGACGAATACCGGCTACGCCGCACGCGCGGCCCACCATTTTCTGCGCCAGCGAATAACCGCGGTTGCTTTCAGCAACGTCTTTCGCCTGACGGAAAACGTCAGAGTGCGGCAGACCCAGCGCTTCACGCGCTTTGGTAGTCAGACCACGACCGATGATCAGCGGGATACGGCCACCGGCACGCACTTCGTCGATCAGCACGTCGGTTTTCAGCTCGAAGCTTGCCAGCAGCTCGTTGGTCTCGTGGTTGCGCACTTCGCCTTTGTACGGGTAAACGTCAATCACGTCGCCCATGTTCAGGTTAGAAACGTCCACTTCGATCGGCAGGGCGCCCGCATCTTCCATGGTGTTGAAGAAGATTGGCGCAATTTTGCCGCCGAGGCACAGGCCGCCGCCGCGCTTGTTCGGCACGTGCGGAATGTCGTCGCCCATGAACCACAGCACGGAGTTGGTTGCGGACTTACGGGAAGAACCGGTACCCACAACGTCACCCACATAGGCCAGCGGGAACCCTTTTTTCTGCAGGGCTTCGATCTGTTTGATCGGGCCGACGCTGCCCGGCTGATCCGGCTCAATACCTTCACGGGCGTTTTTCAGCATCGCCAGGGCGTGCAGAGGGATATCCGGGCGAGACCACGCGTCCGGTGCCGGAGAGAGGTCATCGGTGTTGGTTTCACCGGTCACTTTAAAGACGGTAACGGTGATTTTTTCAGCCAGGGCTGGACGGTTCAGGAACCATTCGGCATCAGCCCAGGACTGCATCACCTGCTTCGCATAGATGTTGCCCGCTTTGGCTTTTTCTTCCACATCGTAGAAGTTATCGAACATCAGCAGCGTGGAAGAGAGCGCTTTAGCGGCAATCGGTGCCAGCTTGTCGTTATCCAGCGCGTCAATCAGCGGATGAATGTTGTAACCACCCTGCATGGTGCCGAGCAGTTCAATGGCTTTTTCAGGAGTAACCAGTGGGGAGGTGGCTTCGCCTTTGGCGATAGCAGCAAGGAATCCGGCTTTTACGTAGGCAGCTTCATCTACGCCAGGCGGTACGCGGTTGATCAGCAGATCTAACAGGAATTCTTCTTCGCCCTTAGGCGGGTTCTTCAGCAGCTCGACGAGCGCGGCCATTTGGGTTGCATCTAAAGGTTTGGGTACAATTCCCTCGGCGGCACGTTCTGCTACGTGCTTACGGTATTCTTCTAGCACGACGGTTCTCCTCGCTCTCATTGTCATATGCGGCGGGCGTTCTCTTCACGCTCCTGTGAGACAGCAGTTTGTAGGGTAAATGCCCGATACCGCGTCGGGCAGCATAGCAGGATTTCTGCACAGTGTTAATCCGTTTACAAAAAAGCAACATTAAAAAATTTGCTGAATCGTTAAGCATGGTGTAGCGGGGATTCAGGGCATCTTTTTGCGGTATCTTCGGCACCGTGACGCTTCAGTTTTTTCTTCATCAGATATAATTGTGTAATAAATACTCACACTCTTTATCCGGACGTACCGGACGCTTCCCAATAAAAGTCAAAACAGTAAAAGACGGGTGAATAATACTCACGCCAACCGTAACGCCTCACGGCACAGCGCTTGTCTCGTTGGAGTCATTTTATGAAGTTGCCCTTTAAGCCACATCTGCTCGTCCTTCTGTGCAGTGCCGGGCTGTTTGCCGCCTCGGGCGTCATGTTTGTCAAAGGCCGCGCCACGGAGCCCGCTGCGCCGACTCCCGTCGCACAACAACCGGCTGCACCAGCGCCTGCCGCAGCCCAGCCCGCACCTGTTGTCGCGCCAGCCTACACTGCCGCGCAAATCGATCAATGGGTTGCTCCCATCGCGCTCTACCCGGATGCCCTGCTGTCGCAAATTTTAATGGCGTCGACCTATCCGGCCAACGTGATCCAGGCGGCGCAGTGGTCCAAAGACAACCCTAAAATGGAAGGGGATGCCGCGATTCAGGCCGTTGCCAGCCAGCCCTGGGATCCCAGCGTAAAATCGCTGGTCGCGTTTCCTCAGCTTATGTCCCTGATGGGTGAAAACCCGCCGTGGGTACAAAATCTGGGTGATGCGTTTCTCGCGCAGCCGAAGGACGTGATGGATTCCGTACAGCGCCTGCGCGCGCTGGCGCAGAAGACCGGCGCTTTACAATCCACGCCCCAGCAGACGGTCACCACCGTGACTAAACCGGCGCCAGCGAAAACCAGCACCGCCGAGGCGACGACCGCCACGACGTCCGCGCCCGCCCCAACGGTAATCAAAATTGAATCTGCCGATCCGCAGGTTGTTTACGTCCCGACCTATAACCCCAATACGGTTTATGGGACCTGGCCAAACGCCGCTTATCCGCCCACCTATCTCCCGCCTACGCCCGGGGAGCAGTTTGGCAACAGCTTCGTAAACGGTTTAGGCTTCAGCCTGGGCGTCGCCACAACCTATGCCATCTTCAGCAACATCGACTGGGATGATGACGATGACTGGGATCATCACCATGGCGACTGGGATAATCACGGCGGCTATAACCGCAACGGCGATAACAATATCAATATCAACGTTGAGAACTTCAATAAAATCAGCGGACAGCGCCTGACGGACACCAACCGCACCTGGCAGCACAACCCGGCCTATCGGGAAGGCGTGCCCTATCCGACTAACCAGCTCAACACTCGCTTCCACTCCACCAACGCGGCGACAGGGCTCAGCTCAACGCAGCAAAAACCGGTTAACCGCGATAGCCAGCGTCAGGCCGCGCTAAGCCAGATGGCGAAATCCACGGGTAAAACCTTCCCCCAAACGGCGCGCTCCGGAACGAAAGACGTGCAGCGTCAGGCCTCAGGTGAACAGCTGAAGCAGATTTCACAGCGCAATAACTACCGCGGCTACGACACTAAACCGCAGACGGCGAAGCGGAGCACCGCGCAGCAGCGAGAAAATCGCCAGACCAACGCGCAGAGACAAGAGAAGCGGGCTTCGCAGCCCGCGCAGCAACGCTCTCTCCAGCAGCGAAGCAGCCAGCCCCGGGCCAATGCGCTGAGCGGTAACGACAGCCGCTCGGCGAACTGGCAGGCGCAGCAGCAGCGCGGTGCGCAAAGCAGACAGCTCGCTGCGCGCCAGCAGCAGCCACGTCAGGCGTCTGGTGGACGTGCTGAACGCCGTGAAATTCGACATCGCTAAGGGAACCGACATGAAACGTAAACTACTCAGCGGAATGGTGTTATTTATGCTTTCGGCCTCGGTGATGGCGCAGCAGTCTTTTAGCACACCCGCTCAGGCAACCGATGCGCTGACCAAAGCCATCCGTGAGCAAAACGAGAGCGCGATGACCAACCTGCTTGGAGAGAACTGGCGCGATTTTCTGCCGCCTGAGGGCGTTGATCCGGATGCTGTCGATCGCTTCCTGCGCGACTGGAACGTCCGTCATACCACGGTTGTCGAAGGAGATACGGCACACCTGGTTGTCGGAGACAGCGGCTGGCAGCTTCCCATCCCGGTGATCAAAACCTCGGCAGGCTGGCAGTTCGACATCAAAGAAGGGGCAGAAGAGATCCTGACCCGCGAAATCGGGCGTAACGAGCTCGCCGCCATTGAAGCCTTACATGCCTATGTTGATGCGCAGCAAAGCTATTTTGCGATGAACCAGAAATACGCGCAGAAGATTGTCAGCTCGAAAGGCAAAAAAGACGGTTTGTACTGGCCAGCCTCGCCCGGCGAAGCGCCCAGCCCGCTCGGCCCGGCATTTAGTCCGAAAGAGCCAGGTACCGGCTATCACGGCTATCGCTTCCGCATCCTGCCGGATAATCACGGTTTCGCGATGGTGGCCTGGCCGGTCAGCTACGGTCAGACGGGCGTCATGAGCTTTGTGATAAACCAGGACGACAAGGTGTACCAGTCCGATCTCGGCAGCGATTCAGAGCAGAAAGCCCGGGCGCTAGCCGCCTATAGCCCTGATAAAACCTGGCAGCCTGTGGCCCCCTGAACGCAGCGCATAAAAAAAGCGGCCATTGGCCGCTTTTTTTCATCTGAAGAAACTTATTTCTTCTTCGCTTTCGCGTTTGGCAGGTCAGTGATGCTGCCTTCAAACACTTCTGCCGCCAGGCCCACGGACTCGTGCAGAGTCGGGTGAGCGTGGATGGTCAGCGCGATGTCTTCAGCGTCACAGCCCATTTCGATAGCCAGACCGATTTCACCCAGCAGCTCGCCGCCGTTGGTACCGACAATCGCACCACCGATGACGCGGTGAGTCTCTTTGTCGAAGATCAGTTTGGTCATACCGTCAGCGCAGTCGGAAGCGATAGCACGGCCAGAAGCAGCCCACGGGAAGGTGGCGGTTTCGTAGCTGATGCCTTTCTCTTTCGCTTCTTTCTCAGTCAGACCGACCCATGCCACTTCTGGCTCGGTGTACGCGATAGATGGAATGACTTTCGGATCGAAGTAGTGCTTCATGCCGGCGATAACTTCAGCGGCAACGTGACCTTCGTGGACACCTTTGTGCGCCAGCATTGGCTGACCGACGATATCGCCGATAGCAAAGATGTGCGGCACGTTAGTGCGCAGCTGCTTGTCAACGCGGATAAAGCCACGGTCGTCCACTTCCACGCCAGCTTTGCCCGCGTCGAGGTTTTTACCGTTCGGCACACGGCCGATAGCCACCAGCACGGCGTCGTAACGCTGTGGTTCGGATGGGGCTTTTTTGCCTTCCATGGAAACGTAAATACCGTCTTCTTTCGCTTCAACGGCAGTCACTTTGGTTTCCAGCATCAGGTTGAATTTCTTGCTGATGCGTTTGGTGAAGACTTTAACGATGTCTTTGTCGGCAGCCGGGATAACCTGGTCGAACATTTCAACCACGTCGATCTCTGAACCCAGCGCATGGTACACGGTACCCATTTCCAGACCGATGATACCGCCGCCCATGACCAGCAGACGCTTAGGAACGGTTTTCAGCTCCAGCGCATCGGTGGAATCCCACACGCGTGGATCTTCATGCGGAATGAATGGCAGTTCGATTGGGCGAGAGCCTGCCGCGATGATCGCGTTGTCGAAGTTGATCACGGTTTTGCCGTTTTCGCCTTCCACTTCCAGGGTGTTCGCACCGGTGAATTTACCCAGACCGTTTACCACTTTCACTTTACGGCCTTTGGCCATACCCGCCAGACCGCCGGTCAGCTGAGTGATAACTTTCTCTTTCCAGGTACGAATTTTGTCGATATCGGTTTTCGGCTCGCCGAAGACGATACCGTGTTCAGCCAGCGCTTTGGCTTCTTCGATAACTTTCGCTACGTGCAGCAGCGCTTTAGAAGGGATACAGCCGACGTTCAGACAAACACCGCCGAGGGTGCTGTAACGTTCTACGATGACGGTTTCCAGACCTAAATCCGCTGCACGGAATGCTGCGGAGTAACCTGCCGGGCCTGCCCCAAGTACTACGACCTGAGTTTTGATTTCTGTGCTCATCATGACCTCTTAATTTATACCCGTCGTCCACCGGGTCGTTCTATCCGCCCGCAGTTTACAAAATTGTTAACAATTTTGAAACAACAAACGGCTCACGAATTGTCGCTTTCGCCAATAACCTCACAAACACCATGAGATTATCAGAAAAAAGCCGGCCGACTGGCCGGCTTTTCGATTACATCACCAGGCGGCGAATGTCGCTCAGCATGTTGTTGATGATGGTGATGAAGCGCGCACCATCAGCACCGTCGATCACGCGGTGGTCGAAGGAAAGAGAGATTGGCATCATCAGACGCGGCACGAACTCTTTGCCATTCCACACCGGCTCCATCGCGGACTTGGACACACCGAGGATAGCCACTTCCGGCGCGTTAACGATCGGCGCGAAGTGGGTGGTACCCAGGCCGCCGATGCTGGAGATAGTGAAGCAGCCGCCCTGCATTTCGCCGGCAGTCAGCTTACCATCACGCGCTTTCTTGGAGATCACGGTCAGTTCACGGGACAGCTCAGTGATGCTCTTCTTGTTCACGTCTTTGAAGACCGGAACAACCAGACCATTTGGCGTATCAACCGCAACACCGATATTGATGTATTTCTTCAGCGTCAGCTTCTGGCCGTCTTCGGACAGGGAGCTGTTGAAGCGTGGCATCTGCTCAAGGGCAGCGGCAACGGCTTTCATGATGAAGACCACTGGGGTGAATTTCACGTCCAGTTTGCGCTTCTCAGCTTCAGCGTTCTGCTGTTTACGGAACGCTTCCAGATCGGTGATATCGGTTTTGTCGAAGTGCGTAACGTGCGGGATCATCACCCAGTTACGGCTCAGGTTAGCACCAGAGATTTTCTGGATGCGGCCCAGCTCCACTTCTTCGATTTCGCCGAACTTGCTGAAGTCCACTTTCGGCCATGGCAGCATGCCCGGGATACCGCCACCGGCGGCTGCAGCTGGTGCAGCTTCGGCGCGTTTCACCGCGTCTTTCACGTAGGTCTGAACGTCTTCGCGCAGGATACGACCCTTACGGCCGGTTCCTTTCACTTTCGCCAGGTTCACACCGAATTCGCGCGCCAGGCGACGAATCAGTGGGGTAGCGTGGACGTAAGCGTCGTTTTCAGCGAACTCAGATTTTTCTACTTTAGCAGCAGGGGCAGCGGCTGGTTTAGCAGCCTGAGCCGGTGCAGCAGCCGGTGCTGGAGCAGCCGCGGCAGCCGGAGCTGCGGCAGGCGCAGCGCCTTCCACTTCGAAGACCATGATCAGAGAGCCGGTAGACACTTTGTCGCCGGTGCTGATCTTAATCTCTTTAACGGTACCCGCGAACGGCGCTGGCACTTCCATAGAAGCTTTGTCGCCTTCAACGGTGATCAGTGACTGTTCAGCGGCAACTTTGTCGCCCACTTTCACCATCACTTCGGTCACTTCAACTTCGTCACCGCCGATGTCCGGTACGTTAACGTCTTTCGCGCCGCCAGCAGCTGCTGGTGCAGCAGCCGGAGCCGGAGCAGCGGCCTGCGCAGGCGCGGCAGCGCCTTCTGCACCCGCCACTTCGAAGACCATGATCAGGGAGCCGGTAGACACTTTATCGCCGGTGTTGATCTTGATTTCTTTAACGGTACCCGCGAACGGAGCCGGCACTTCCATAGAGGCTTTGTCGCCTTCTACGGTGATCAGTGACTGCTCGGCCGCAACGGTGTCGCCCACTTTCACCAGGATTTCAGTGACTTCAACTTCGTCACCGCCGATGTCAGGCACGTTCACTTCTTTCGCGCTCGCGGCAGCTGCTGGAGCAGCGGCGGCCGGAGCGGCTTTCTTCTCTTCCTGCGCAGGTGCAGCAGCTGCTGCACCGTCGGCGGAATCGAAAATCATGATCAGTTTGCCGGTCTCGGTTTTATCGCCAACAGAGACTTTGATCTCTTTAACGATGCCAGCCTGAGGAGACGGGACTTCCATAGAGGCTTTATCGCCTTCTACGGTGATCAGCGACTGTTCAGCTTCAACTTTGTCGCCTACTTTGACCAGGATCTCGGTGATTTCAACTTCATCAGCCCCGATGTCCGGTACATTGATTTCGATAGCCATTATTCTTTTACCTCTTACGCCAGACGCGGGTTAACTTTTTCTGCATCGATGTTGAATTTGGTGATTGCGTCCGCAACCACTTTCTTATCGATTTCGCCACGTTTAGCCAGTTCGCCCAGTGCTGCTACAACCACGTAAGAAGCATCAACTTCGAAGTGGTGACGCAGGTTTTCGCGGCTGTCAGAACGACCGAAGCCGTCAGTACCCAGTACGCGATAATCATCAGCTGGAACGTAAGTACGAACCTGCTCAGCGAACAGTTTCATATAGTCAGTAGACGCCACCGCTGGCGCGTCGTTCATCACCTGAGCGATGTACGGCACGCGTGGAGTTTCCAGTGGGTGCAGCATGTTCCAGCGCTCACAATCCTGACCATCACGCGCCAGTTCAGTGAAGGAGGTCACAGAGTACACGTCGGAACCCACGCCGTAGTCTTTCGCCAGGATCTGCGCTGCTTCACGTACGTGACGCAGGATAGAGCCGGAGCCCAGCAGCTGAACTTTACCTTTGCTACCTTCGATGGTTTCGAGTTTGTAGATACCTTTACGGATACCTTCCTCGGCACCTGCTGGCATTGCCGGCATGTGGTAGTTTTCGTTCAGGGTGGTGATGTAGTAGTAAATGTTCTCTTGCGCTTCACCGTACATGCGCTGCAGACCGTCATGCATGATGACTGCCACTTCGTACGCGTAAGACGGATCGTAAGAGATACAGTTAGGGATCGTCAGAGACTGAATGTGGCTGTGGCCATCTTCGTGCTGCAGACCTTCACCGTTCAGAGTCGTACGACCGGAGGTACCGCCTACCAGGAAGCCGCGAGCCTGCTGGTCGCCTGCCTGCCAGCACAGGTCACCGATACGCTGGAACCCGAACATGGAGTAGTAGATGTAGAACGGGATCATCGGCAGGTTGTTGGTGCTGTAAGAGGTCGCAGCAGCCAGCCAGGATGCGCCTGCGCCCAGCTCGTTGATACCTTCCTGCAGGATCTGACCTTTCTCGTCTTCTTTGTAGTATGCAACCTGCTCACGGTCCTGCGGGGTGTACTGCTGGCCGTTCGGGCTGTAGATACCGATCTGACGGAACAGACCTTCCATACCGAAAGTACGCGCTTCGTCAGCGATGATTGGAACCAGACGATCTTTGATCGACTTGTTCTTCAGCATCACGTTCAGGGCACGAACGAAAGCGATAGTGGTAGAGATCTCTTTGTTCTGCTCTTCCAGCAGCTGAGAGAAGTCTTCCAGCGCTGGCAGTTCCAGCTTCTCGGTGAAGTTAGGCTGACGAGCTGGCAGGTAGCCTTTCAGCGCCTGACGACGTTCGTGCAGGTACTTGTGCTCTTCAGAACCTTCCGGGAAGGTGATGTAAGACAGGTTTTCTACCTGCTCATCGGTCACTGGAACGTTGAAACGGTCGCGGATATAACGCACGCCGTCCATGTTCATTTTCTTAACCTGGTGAGCGATGTTTTTACCTTCTGCGGTATCACCCATGCCGTAACCTTTGATGGTATGGGCCAGGATTACAGTCGCTTTACCTTTGGTTTCACGCGCTTTTTTCAGTGCAGCGTAGACTTTCTTCGGATCGTGACCACCGCGGTTCAGAGCCCAGATCTGCTCATCAGTCCAGTCTGCAACCAGTGCTGCGGTTTCAGGGTATTTGCCGAAGAAGTGCTCACGCACGTAGGCACCGTCTTTGGATTTGAAGGTCTGGTAGTCACCGTCAACGGTTTCGTTCATCAGCTGGATCAGCTTACCGCTGGTGTCTTTACGCAGCAGCTCATCCCAACGACCGCCCCACATGACTTTGATCACGTTCCAGCCAGCACCAGCGAAGATGCCTTCCAGTTCGTTGATGATCTTGCCGTTACCGGTTACCGGACCATCCAGACGCTGCAGGTTACAGTTGATGATGAAGCACAGGTTGTCCAGCTTCTCACGGGTAGCGATGGTGATCGCACCTTTGGATTCTGGCTCATCCATTTCGCCGTCGCCCAGGAAGGCGTAAACGGTCTGCTCAGAGGTGTCTTTCAGACCACGGTGTTCCAGGTATTTCAGGAATTTAGCCTGATAGATCGCACCGATTGGGCCCAGACCCATAGATACGGTCGGGAACTGCCAGAATTCAGGCATCAGTTTAGGGTGCGGGTAAGAAGACAGACCTTTACCGTGTACTTCCTGACGGAAGTTGTTCATCTGCTCTTCAGTCAGACGACCTTCCAGGAATGCACGTGCATAGATGCCCGGAGAGATGTGGCCCTGGAAGTACACCAGATCGCCGCCGTCTTTCTCGTTCGCTGCACGGAAGAAGTGGTTGAAGCACACTTCGTAAACGGTCGCAGAAGACTGGAAGGACGCCATGTGGCCACCCAGTTCCAGGTCTTTCTTGGATGCGCGCAGAACGGTCATGATGGCGTTCCAGCGGATTGCAGAACGGATACGACGTTCCAGATCCAGATTGCCCGGGTATTCCGGTTCGTCTTCGACGGCAATCGTGTTTACGTAGTTGCTAGCCCCTGCACCTGAAGCAACCTTCACACCGCCTTTGCGGGCTTCAGAAAGCAGCTGATCAATCAGATACTGAGCGCGCTCAACACCTTCTTCACGGATGACCGATTCGATCGCCTGTAGCCAGTCGCGAGTTTCGATCGGATCCACGTCATTTTGGAGACGTTCTGACATGGGGGTATTCCTTATCTATCTAATACGTTGATTTGTCTGGAACCTGTCCCATTGTGCTCTTTGTTCTTAATATTTCGGGTTATCTCTTTGTTGGCTGCGCTTTCTCACCCCGGTCACATAGTTCGCTATGCTCCCGGGGATTCGCGCGCTTGCCGCCGCGATATAACCCGAACTATTTGAACAACCAAAAGCACAATAAGACAGGTTCTGCGTTTAGTTGCCGCGCTCTAAAAGTACCTGGCGCTTAATCCTTTCGTTGCTGTATGCGGCGTAATGAACGTTCGCGACGCGATTGTTCACGGCTGCGGTCCAGCAAGATTTCCTCAATGAAAGCCAGATGTCGGTGCGACGCTTCGCGCGCCTGCTCCGGTTCCCCGGCCATTATCGCCTCGAATACTCGGGTGCGATGGTTGCTTACCAGTGGGAGCATGTCCCGACGGGCATACAACAATTCAAAATTCTGACGAACGTTCTGGGCCAGCATCGGCTCCATGCAGCGTAGCAGATGGAGGAGCACCACGTTGTGGGCCGCTTCGGTGACGGCGATTTGATACTGGACGACGGCGCTGGACTCGGCGTCTAGATCGCCGGACTGCTGTGCCCGTTCAATGGCCTGATGCAGTTCGCGGATACGCACGCGATCTTCATCAGTGCTGCGAAGGGCGGCGTAATAGGCCGCAATACCTTCAAGCGCGTGACGGGTCTCAAGCAGGTCAAACTGGGATTCTGGGTGGTCAGAGAGAAGTTCTACCAGCGGATCGCTGAAGCTCTGCCACAGGCTGTTTTGCACAAAGGTTCCGCCGCCCTGGCGACGAAGCAGCAAGCCCTTTGCTTCGAGACGCTGAATCGCCTCACGCAGAGAGGGACGTGAAACGTCGAACTGTTTTGCCAGCTCGCGTTCTGGCGGAAGTTTCTCACCCGGGCGCAGAGTCCCTTCGAGGATTAAAAACTCCAGCTGCTGCTCAATCACATCAGATAGTTTTGGTTGGCGAATTTTGCTGTAGGCCATATTCCCTGTCTTACGCCTTTTTGCCCGGAGTCAATTGGTCTTACCAATTTCTATTTCGTATCGCTAAAGTAACAAAGTATTCACCTTCTGTCCATATTGGTTTTGATTGAAATCAGTAAACCCTGCACATTTTAACAACCTTACAGAAATAACGTTTCAGAAATGTAACTTTGCACAAATGAGTTGATTACTCCTTAAGAGGGAGTTTTAACCATAATGAAACGAGGGTTTTTGCAATCTGAAGCGATTCAACAAGGCAAATAATGAAAATTCGCCCACTTACGGAGCATTTCTATTCTATAGGTTGGGTTAGGAAGAATGAGCGGGCCGATTTACAAATGCTTTCTTTTTATTCAAGTCGTCATCACCCCTTCATAAAGCAGGTGCATTCGCAGGCGCTTACCACTATTCTTGCGCTTACGGAAGTCATGTCCGCTTTTTTCGGTCTCGTTAACCGTAAAGAAATAAATACAGAATATGGATTTTCATAATTACACACGCACAGCGTGAACATAACAACCACACACGAGGTTTCAAATGGAAGCTCAACAGCACGGCGATCAGCTAAAGCGCGGGCTTAAAAACCGCCATATACAGCTGATCGCACTGGGCGGTGCGATTGGTACCGGCCTGTTTCTGGGCAGCGCATCCGTTATCCAGTCAGCCGGTCCCGGCATTATTTTGGGTTACGCGATTGCCGGCTTTATTGCCTTTCTGATTATGCGCCAGCTGGGTGAAATGGTCGTTGAAGAGCCGGTCGCAGGCTCCTTCAGCCACTTTGCCTATAAATACTGGGGCAGCTTTGCCGGTTTCGCCTCGGGCTGGAACTACTGGGTGCTGTACGTTCTGGTTGCCATGGCCGAACTTACCGCCGTCGGGAAATACATTCAGTTCTGGTATCCCGAGATCCCAACCTGGGCCTCCGCAGCGGCTTTCTTCGTCATTATTAACGCCATTAACCTGACCAACGTAAAAGTGTTCGGTGAGATGGAGTTCTGGTTCGCTATCATCAAGGTCATTGCCGTTGTGGCGATGATTATCTTCGGCGGCTGGCTGCTGTTCAGCGGCAACGGCGGCCCGCAGGCAACCGTGCGCAACCTCTGGGAACAGGGCGGCTTCCTGCCTCACGGCATGACCGGTCTGGTGATGATGATGGCCATCATCATGTTCTCCTTCGGCGGCCTGGAGCTGGTGGGCATCACCGCTGCTGAAGCCGACAACCCGGAGCAGAGCATTCCAAAAGCCACTAACCAGGTTATCTACCGCATTCTGATCTTCTATGTGGGCTCGCTGGCCGTGCTGCTCTCCCTGCTGCCGTGGACGCGCGTGACCGCCGACACCAGCCCGTTTGTGCTGATCTTCCACGAGCTGGGCGATACCTTTGTAGCAAACGCACTCAACGTGGTTGTTCTGACAGCAGCGCTCTCCGTTTACAACAGCTGCGTATACTGCAACAGCCGTATGCTGTTCGGCCTGGCCCAGCAGGGCAACGCGCCTAAAGCGCTGCTCAACGTCGATAAACGCGGCGTGCCGGTAAACACAATTCTGGTTTCGGCGGTTGTGACCGCGCTGTGCGTGCTCATTAACTACATGGCTCCGGAATCGGCGTTTGGCCTGCTGATGGCGCTGGTGGTCTCTGCCCTGGTCATCAACTGGGCGATGATCAGCCTGGCGCACATGAAGTTCCGCCGCGCCAAGCAGCAGCAGGGCGTCACCACCCGCTTCCCTGCCCTGCTCTATCCGCTGGGCAACTGGGTGTGCCTGGTGTTCATGGCGGCCGTGCTGGTGATCATGCTGATCACGCCGGGTATGGCGATTTCCGTCTACCTGATCCCGGTCTGGATTGCGATCCTTGGCGTGGGCTATCTCTTCAGCCAGAAAAGCCGTAATGCCATGAAAGCACACTAAGCCTCTCTCCGCGGCGCCTGCTTTTGCGGGTGCCGCGCGTTGTTACCTCCCTCACACTTTCACGCCCACAGCGCATTTATCCATATCACCGCCCTGATACTGCAACGCATATATTCCTTTGCCAGCAAATAATTCTCTCCATACCGTAAACCGGAGAGCTGTCGATGGATAACAACACACTGTCAGTAAAAGAAAAGATCGGCTATGGGATGGGCGACGCGGGATGCAATATCATCTTCGGCGCCATCATGCTGTTTGTTAACTATTTTTATACGGATATTTTTGGCCTCGCCCCTGCGCTGGTCGGCGTGCTGCTGCTTTCCGTGCGCGTGATTGACGCCGTAACGGACCCGATCATGGGCGCGATTGCTGACCGTACCCGCAGCAAATATGGTCGGTTTCGTCCATGGCTGCTGTGGATCGCTTTCCCCTACGCGCTGTTCAGCATTCTGATGTTCACCACGCCGGAGTGGAGCTATAACAGCAAAGTTATCTATGCGTTTGTCACCTACTTCCTGCTCTCTTTAACCTATACGGCCATCAACATTCCCTACTGCTCGCTGGGCGGGGTGATCACCAACGATCCAAAAGAGCGCGTGGCCTGCCAGTCGTATCGCTTCGTGCTGGTCGGCATCGCCACGCTGCTGCTCTCATTAACGCTGCTGCCGATGGCCGACTGGTTTGGCGGGGATAACAAAGCCAAAGGTTACCAGATGGCGATGACCGTCCTGGCGCTGATTGGCACCTGCATGTTCCTGTTCTGCTTCGCCACCGTGCGCGAGCGCGTGCGTCCGGCGGTACAGACCAACGACGAGCTGAAAAACGATCTGAAAGACGTGTGGAAGAACGACCAGTGGGTACGCATTCTGCTCCTGACCCTGTGCAACGTCTGCCCGGGCTTTATCCGCATGGCGGCCACCATGTATTACGTCACCTGGGTGATGGGCCAGAGCACCCATTTCGCCACGCTGTTTATCAGCCTGGGCGTGGTCGGCATGATGCTCGGCAGCGTGCTGGCAAAAGTGCTGACCGACCGCTGGTGTAAGCTCAAGGTCTTCTTCTGGACCAATATCGTGCTGGCGATTTTCTCAACCGCCTTTTATTTCTTCGACCCGAAAGCCACCGCCACCATCGTGGTGCTCTACTTCCTGCTGAACATCTTGCACCAGATCCCGTCTCCGCTGCACTGGTCGCTGATGGCCGACGTGGACGACTACGGCGAGTGGAAGACCGGTAAGCGCATCACCGGGATCAGCTTCTCCGGCAACATCTTCTTCCTGAAGCTGGGGCTGGCGATTGCCGGGGCAATGGTCGGCTTCCTGCTCTCCTGGTACGGCTATGACGCGGGCGCAAAAGCGCAGAGCGCGGACGCCATTAATGGGATCGTGCTGCTCTTTACCGTCATTCCCGGCATTGGATACTTAGTTACCGCTGGCGTAGTGCGCCTGCTGAAAGTGGACCGCGAAACCATGAAGCAGATCCAGTCCGATCTGGAAAAGCGTCGCAATAACTACCGCGAGCTGAATGATTATCAGGAACTCAAAGCCGCAGAGACAAAATAAGGAAAGCCGAATGCAAACCTGGCCAAACCCGTTTATTGAACAACGCGCCGATCCGTACATTTTACGCCACGAGGGGCAGTATTATTTTATCGCCTCCGTGCCGGAGTACGACAGGCTGGCGATCCGCCGCGCAGAGTCTCTGGAAGGCTTACGTAATGCCGAAGAAGTGGTGGTCTGGCGCAAACCCAACACCGGCCCGATGAGCCAGCTGATCTGGGCGCCGGAACTGCACCACATCGACGGGAAGTGGTACATCTATTTTGCTGCGACGCACACCCAGGCGCTCGACGCGCTCGGAATGTTCCAGCACCGTATGTTCGCCATTGAATGTGCCGACGGCGATCCGCTCACCGGCACGTGGGTGGAGAAAGGGCAAATCAAAACGCCTTTCGATACCTTCGCTCTGGACGCCACCACCTTTGTTCATCAGGGGAAACGCTGGTATCTGTGGGCGCAAAAAGCGCCGGACATCACCGGTAACTCCAATCTTTATCTGTGTGAAATGGAGAACCCGTGGACGCTGAAAGGCGAGCCGGTGATGCTCAGCAAGCCTGACCACGACTGGGAGCGTCGCGGGTTTTGGGTCAACGAAGGCCCGGCGGTACTGGTTCACGGCGATAAGCTGTTTATCAGCTATTCCGCCAGCGCTACCGACGAGAACTACTGCATGGGTCTACTGTGGATAGACCTGAATGCCGATCCGCAAAAACCGGCAAACTGGCACAAATCCCCCCATCCGGTGTTCGTTACCAGCTACGAAAATCGTCAGTACGGCCCGGGCCACAACAGTTTTACGCAAACGCCGGAAGGGGAAGATGTGCTGGTGTATCACGCGCGGAATTACACCGAAATTGAGGGCGACCCGCTGTACGATCCGAATCGCCATACCCGACTGAAGCTTGTCCGCTGGAATGAAAACGGGATGCCTGATTTCGGCATCCCGCCCGCGGATACGCTTTAGCCTTTGCGGCGCGCTGGCCTACACCAGCGTGCCGTAAATCGTCAGTAGCGCCACGATCACCACCACCACAAACGACGTTTTCTTCGCCATGGAGACAGCGGCTTTCGGCGTTTCAATCTTGTCGGTATGCGGCTCACGCGCCAGCGAGAACTGCGCCAGACGCGTTAGCACCTGGTACTGCGACGTATGGCGATCGGCAAGAGAAGCGAACCATGCGGGCAGCGCTTTTTCACCGTGACCAATTAACGCGTACACCACGCCGACCAGACGCACCGGGAGCCAGTCGATCACGTGCAGGATGGCGTCAATACCGGACTGCAGGCGTTCATGCGGCGTCAGATAACGGGCAAGCCAGGTCTGCCAGGCGCGCAGGAACGCATATCCCATCAGCAGTACCGGCCCCAGCGGACCACCCACTACAAACCAGAACAGCGGCGCAAGGTAGTAACGGAAGTTAATCCACAGCAGCGCGTTTTGCAGCTCGCGCAGGAATTCGCGCTCGTCACAGTCCGGCGGCACGCCGTGGATCATCGTCAGCTCGCTCGCCATGGCACCGCGCGCATGGGCATCGTCACGGGAGGCGGCTTTCAGGTATGCGTGATAGTGTAAACGCACCTTGCCTGCGCCAATGCACAGCACCCCAAGCAGGATCCACACCACCAGCAGCGGCACGTTGAAAAAGAGTCCGTACAGCGAACGCAGGAGCAGGAACGTAATGACCATCACCCCTGCCATCATCAGCAGCGTGCGCAGCATGGAAAAATGTTTGATACGGCGGAATAATACCTCCAGCCGGTGATCCAGATGCCAGTGCTCGCCGAGCTTGAACAGGCGTTCAGCGATGATAACCAGCAGCATGGTAAACAACGTCATGGTATCTCCTTATTCTGACGACGCGGTGAGCATGGCGCGAAACCGGGGCCAGTCAAAGGCCGGGCCGGGATCGGTTTTTCTCTCCGGGGCTATATCACTGTGTCCCGTGATATTGTCGGCGATAGCCGGGTAGAGTCCGATAAGCGTGCGGGTCACTGCCGCTAGCTGTTGATACTGTGAATCGGTGTAGGGCGTCGTATCCGTGCCTTCCAGTTCGATCCCGATAGAAAAATCGTTGCACCGTTCGCGCCCGTGATACATCGACACGCCGGCATGCCAGGCGCGCTTATCAAAGGGAACATACTGAACCACTTCACCATCGCGACGAATCAGGCAGTGAGCCGATACGCGCAGATGTGCAATTTCAGCAAAGAAGGGATGAGCATCGGGATCAATCGTTCCCGTGAATAACGCATCGATCCACGGGCCGCCAAATTCACCCGGCGGGAGACTAATATTATGAACCACCAGCAGTGTGGGCTTTTCATCCTCCGGGCGGCAATCGTGGTGCGGCGAGGGCACGTGCCGCGCATCCACCAGCCATCCGTTTTCTAACAACATGCTGGAACTCCTTCTGTATGGTGCAATGACTCGGTTCAGAGTAGCATGTTTCAATATTATGATTCGTTACCAATTTGGAGTTTTATCATGCCGCCTCGCCGCTACAACCCCGACCACCGACGTGAAGCGCTTCTGGAACGTATTAATATGGATATTCCGGCAAGCGTCTCCCATGCTTTGAAAGAAGATCTGGGCGGTGACGTTAACGCTGATAAGGATATTACCGCACAATTGTTGCCAAAAGAGACGCGCTCGCACGCGGTCATTATCACCCGTGAAGACGGCGTTTTTTGCGGCAAGCGTTGGGTTGAAGAGGTCTTTACCCAGCTGGCGGGTGATGATGTGCAGATTATCTGGCACGTTGAGGACGGCGAGGCAATTACGGCAAACCAGCCGCTGTTTGAACTGGACGGTCCTTCCCGCGTCTTGCTGACCGGCGAACGTACCGCGCTCAATTTTGTACAAACGCTCTCTGGCGTGGCCAGCGAAGTGCGTCGCTACGTTGACCTGCTGGTCGGTACCCGCACCCAGCTGCTGGATACCCGCAAAACGCTGCCGGGCCTGCGCACCGCGCTGAAGTATGCGGTGCTGTGCGGCGGCGGCGCAAACCATCGCCTGGGCTTATCCGACGCCTTCCTGATTAAAGAGAACCACATTATTGCCTCTGGCTCCGTGCGTCAGGCGGTGGAGAAAGCCTTCTGGCTGCACCCGGATGTGCCTGTCGAGGTAGAGGTCGAAAGCCTGGAAGAGCTGGAGCAGGCGATCAAGGCCGGGGCCGATATCATCATGCTCGATAACTTCGAAACAGAGCAGATGCGCGAGGCGGTAAAACTGACTAACGGCCGGGCCCAGCTTGAAGTATCCGGGAACGTCACTTTCGAAACGATCCGTGAATTCGCCGAAACCGGCGTGGATTACATCTCCGTCGGCGCGTTGACTAAACACGTTCGCGCCCTCGACCTCTCAATGCGCTTCAAATAACGCATTCTCCCCTCTCCACCCGGAGAGGGGAATTTCAGCCCCGCTCGCAGATCCGCTGTTCTTCCCTGCAACACTGAATAAATTCTCTGAAGCCTCCTTCCCGTTCCCTTTTTTTCCTCTCGTTTCTCCTCTTTCCCGCTGACAAAGTAGCGCCACTTTGCATAAGGAGCAGATATGAACAGACAACAAGGCTTCACACTCATTGAGCTGATGGTGGTCATTGGCATCATTGCGATTCTGAGCGCTATCGGCGTTCCCGCCTATCAGAACTACCTGCGCAAGGCGGCGCTGACCGATATGCTGCAAACCTTCGTTCCCTACCGCACGGCCATCGAGCTTTGCGCGCTGGATCACGGTGGCGTGGAGAGCTGCGACGCCGGCAGTAACGGTATCCCTTCCCCCACCACGACACGCTACGTTTCAGGAATGAGCGTGGCGAAAGGGACCGTGACCATAACAGGACAGGAGAGTCTTAACGGGCTGACGGTAACCATGACGCCACGGTGGAGCGACGGCAACGGTATGACGGGCTGGACGCGCGACTGCAACATCAGTGCTGACAGCGCCCTGAAACAGGCCTGCGAAGACGTTTTCCGCTTCGACAATAACTGAGGAGCGGATAATGAATACCGATCAACTCGTGGCGCTTTGTCAGCGCCATCACGCACTGCTGCTCACCAGCGACAGTGACATGGTCAGCATCGCCGTCGTGGGCAGCCCCGCGGCTGAACTCATGGAGGCGCTGCGCTTCGCGACCCAGAAACGGATTGATATTGAGTGCTGGAGCGCTGAGCGCATGGAAAAACACCGGCAGCTAACGTCACAATCGCATCTGCCCGTCGTTTCGCAAACACACTCGACGGTGGATATCCTCAACCACACGCTGCAGCAGGCAATCAACCAGCGCGCCTCCGACATTCATATCGAACCGATGGAGCATGCATGCCAGATTCGGTTACGCATCGACGGGGTTCTTTGCCCCCAGCCTCCGCTTTCCGCCTCGCTTGCAAGCCTGTTCAGCGCACGTTTAAAGGTGCTGGGTAATCTGGATATTGCAGAACGTCGTTTACCTCAGGACGGTCAGTTTACGATTGAGCTGGCAAACGAGCCGGTCTCGTTTCGGATCGCGACGCTTCCCTGCAGCGGTGGTGAGAAAATTGTGCTGCGTCTCCTGCATCAGGTTCAACAGGCTCTTGAGCCGAAAGCGCTTGGCATGAGCGCAGAACAACTGGCCTGTTTCAATGAGGTTCTCCACCAGCCGCAGGGGCTCATTCTGGTCACCGGCCCCACCGGCAGCGGCAAAACCGTGACGCTGTACAGCGCGCTGCAGGCGCGTAACACCCCAGACGTCAACATCTGTAGCGTGGAGGATCCCATTGAGATCCCCCTTGCGGGATTAAACCAGACGCAGATTAATCCCCGGGCGGGTTTAACATTCCAGAGCGTGCTGAGAGCGCTGCTGCGTCAGGATCCAGACATCATTATGGTCGGCGAAATCCGTGACGGTGAAACGGCAGAAATTGCCATTAATGCCGCCCAGACCGGTCATCTGGTGCTGTCAACGCTGCACACCAACTCGACGACGGAAACCCTGATTCGCCTGGAGCAGATGGGCGTCGCGCGCTGGATGATATCTTCCGCGCTGTCGATGGTGATTGCCCAGCGGCTGGTCCGGCGTTTGTGCCCGCACTGTTGCCGGGAAGCCAGCGAGCATGCTGAATTACCGCGCGCCGTATGGTCAAGACCGCTTCCACGCTGGCAGCCCACCGGCTGCGATCGCTGTTATCACGGTTTTTATGGCCGCGTTGCCATTTTTGAAGTACTGGCGATCGACAATGCCCTGCGCCAGGCCATTGCCAGCGGGGCGGGAATCGAAGTGATAGAGGCGAGCGCCCGGCAGGCGGGAATGATTTCTCTTTTTGAGCACGGCTGCATGGCCGTCGAAAAAGGGCTGACCACGATCGAAGAGCTGGTGCGCGTGCTGGGAATGCCGGATGGCTGCTAATCAGCTCTGGCGCTGGAGAGCGCTCACCAAAGAAGGTGAACCCCAAAGCGGAACACTCTGGGCCACAGACCGCAATGCCGCCTTCACCAGGCTGATGCGTAGCGATCTCCATCCTCTGGCGCTGACCCGATGCGCTCAGCGGCACCGCTGGCGGCCGCATCACTGCTACGAGATGTTTCGCCAGCTCGCGACTCTTCTGCAGGCGGGGCTGACGTTGTCCCACAGCCTGCAGATGCTGGCAGAGCAACATCCGTTAAAACCGTGGCAGGCGCTGCTGCAAAGCATTGCCGATGAGCTCAGTGAGGGATCCCCCTTTTCTGAGTCGCTAAAAAAGTGGCCAGCGGTGTTTAGCCCACTGCATGTCTCGATGGTGAAAACCGGTGAGCTCACAGGGAAACTGGAGGAGTGCTGCCGCCAGCTCGCGCAGCAGCAAAAAGCGCAGCAGCAGCTCAGAGAGAAGGTGAAAAAGGCCCTGCGCTATCCGGCGATCGTCCTGACGCTGGCCGTACTCGTGGTGCTGGCGATGGTCATTCTGGTCTTGCCCGAATTTGCCGCGATCTACAAAACGTTTAACACGCCGCTTCCGATGCTGACACAAATGGTCATGGGGATGGCCGCATTTATCCAGTCCTATGCCCTCGCGTTGTTCGTCGCGTTATTAATGCCCTTAGCCGCCGCCTGGGCTCTGAGGCAGAACCCTCGCTGGCAGCGCATACTGATCCATACGCCCGTGATGGGCGCGCTGGCAAAAGGCCAAAAGCTGGGACACATCTTTACCGTGCTGTCACTCACGCAGCAGGCAGGTATCCCCTTTTTACAGGGCCTGGAGAGCGCAGAGGAGACCGTTGAAAGTCGCTATTGGCGGGGAATACTCCGCAGCGTTCGCGAGGACATTGAAAAAGGTCTCCCCGTCTGGTCATCCTTTCAGAAAGCGGCCATCTTTACCCCGCTGTGTATTCAGCTTTTACGAACCGGCGAAATGTCAGGTGCGCTGGACATCATGCTGGAAAATCTCGCCCGGCACCACACGGAACAGACCTTTCAACGGGCAGATAATCTGGCGGCACTTCTCGAGCCAGTGCTTCTGATTGTGACAGGGGTCATCATCGGCACGCTGGTAGTGGCAATGTACCTACCGATTTTCCATCTGGGAGATGCGATGAGCGCGGGTTAGGGCTAAACAGTGCTGGCGCACGGGCATGCGCCAGCAGAAGCCATTACAGGCTATTGAATACGCGGTTTTCCTGTTCCTGAACGCGAATAAACGTCGTACGTTTCGTCAGCTCTTTCAGGCGGGATGCCCCAACGTAGGTGCAGGCCGAGCGCAGGCCGCCGAGGATATCGCGCGCGGTGTATTCAACCGGGCCGCGCAGAGGTAGCTTCACGGTTTTGCCTTCTGCCGCACGGTATTTTGCCACGCCACCGACGTGACGGGTCATCGCGGATTCAGAGCTCATGCCGTAGAACAGCATAAATTTCTCTCCATTTTCTTCAACAACGGTACCACCGCTCTCTTCGTGTCCAGCCAGCATACCGCCGAGCATTACGAAGTCTGCGCCGCCGCCGAAAGCTTTCGCAACGTCGCCCGGCATGGTGCAGCCGCCATCGCTGATGATCTGGCCGCCCAGACCGTGCGCCGCGTCGGCGCATTCAATGACTGCAGAGAGCTGCGGATAACCGACGCCGGTTTTGACGCGGGTCGTGCACACGGAGCCCGGGCCAATACCCACTTTCACGATATCTGCACCGGAAAGGATCAGCTCTTCACACATTTCACCGGTCACCACGTTGCCCGCGATGATGGTTTTCGTCGGCCAGGCTTCACGCGCCTTGCTGACGAACTGCACGAAGTGCTCGGAGTAACCGTTCGCCACGTCAATACAAACGAAGTTGAGCGCCGGGTTCGCGTTCAGGATCTGTTTGGTCTTCTCGAAATCCGCATCGGAGGTCCCGGTAGAAACCATCACATGCTTCACCACGTCAGCAGACGCGGACGCAACAAACGCATTCCACTCTTCAGGGCTGTAATGTTTGTGCACGGCGGTAAGAATGTCGAACTGTGCCAGGGCGGTTGCCATCTCAAAGGTTCCCACAGTATCCATGTTGGCAGCGATGATCGGCACGCCAGACCAGGTCTGACCGGAATGCTTAAAGGTGAATTGACGTTCGAGTTCAACGTCTGAGCGACTTTTCAGTGTAGAGCGTTTAGGGCGGATAAGAACGTCTTTGAAACCTAACTTCAGATCTTCTTCGATACGCATGTGCGGATTCCTGGGGTTAGAGGCAAATATGTTAAAAGCACAACTCCAGTGACGTTATCATACGCACTAATACCTGCTCCGCAAGACTGCGAAATTCTCTTTTTTTACGCTACAATCCTATAAATTTACCTGGTAAAAAGCCGGTAAACAGGGCCAAACAGTTGCCAGCGCACCTAATAGTTTTAAACAACTGATTTTAATAATGAATAATTCCCAGGATTTGAATTAATGGGGTATATCGTCGCATTAACCGGCGGCATCGGTAGTGGCAAAAGTACCGTTGCGGACGCGTTCTCTCGTTTGGGTATCACGATTATTGATGCCGATATCATTGCCCGCCAGGTGGTAGAGCCCAATACACCCGCGCTAAAGGCCATCGCAGAACATTTTGGTCAGGCAGTCATCAGTGCCGATGGCACACTGAATCGCCGTCAGCTTCGAGAATGTATTTTTTCTGATTCTGCGGAAAAAGCCTGGCTTAATGCCCTGCTCCACCCCATCATCCACCAGGAAACTCAACGTCAGATAGCCGCAGCCCGCTCGCCCTATGTCCTGTGGGTGGTTCCGCTACTGGTTGAAAATCAGCTGCAGAAGAAAGCCGATCGTGTGCTGGTGATTGATGTCGCGCCCGAAACGCAAATCCAGAGAACCATGACGCGCGATCGCGTCTCTCGGGAGCATGCTGAACAAATTCTTGCCGCTCAGGCTACGCGCGCTCAGCGCCTTGCCGTGGCGGATGATGTTATTGATAATAACGGCGCACCAGATGCCATTGCATCGGATGTTGCCCGTCTGCACGCGCAGTATCTGACGTTCGCCGCGCAGGCCGTTGCACAGGAAAAACCATAATGTCGACACACATCCTTTTTGAGCATCCGCTCAACGAAAAAATGCGCACCTGGCTGCGCATCGAATTCCTTATTCAACAACTTTCACAACATCTGCCTGTTAACGATCATGCCACCGCGCTGCACTTCTTCCGCAACGTAGGCGATCTGCTGGATGTGATTGAACGCGGCGATGTCCGCACAGAATTACTCAAAGAGCTGGAGCGCCAGCAGCGTAAATTGCAGGCATGGACAGAGGTCCCCGGCGTAGATCAGAGCCGTATCGACGCGCTCCGCCAGCAGTTGAAAAGCAGCAGCGCCGTCCTGATGGCCGCGCCGCGCGTCGGGCAGTTTTTGCGTGAAGACCGCCTGATTGGCCTGGTGCGCCAGCGTCTGAGCATTCCTGGCGGCTGCTGCAGCTTCGACCTGCCGACGCTGCATATGTGGCTACATATGCCACAGGCGCAGCGTGACGCACAGGTGAACAGCTGGCTGGCAAGCCTGGAGCCAATGCACCAGACGCTATCGTTGATCCTCGATCTGATCCGTAACTCTGCGCCGTTCCGCAAGCAAACCAGCCTGAATGGTTTCTTCCAGGATAACGGTGATGATGCCGATCTTCTGCGTCTCAATCTGTCTCTCGGCGAACAGCTTTACCCACAGATTTCCGGGCATAAGAGCCGCTTTGCGATTCGCTTTATGCCGCTGGACAGTGAAAATGGCACCGTGCCGGAACGTCTCGATTTTGAACTGGCCTGTTGTTAAGGAGTGCCGATGTCTGATGTCACCACCGTAAGCTGCCCAACCTGTGGCAAAACCGTTGTCTGGGGCGAAGTCAGTCCGTTCCGCCCATTCTGCTGCAAGCGCTGCCAGCTCATTGACCTGGGCGAATGGGCGGCGGAAGAGAAACGCATACCTAGCGAAGGCGATCTCTCGGACAGCGATGACTGGAGTGAAACCCAGCAGTAATCTGTAAAGCCTGCTGGCGCTTCGCTCAGCAGGCCTACGGTTGTGCGACTAACCGCAGGATCACGGGTTCATTAGCTGGCGGGAATTTTTCAGCATCACTTGCCTGAAGTTCCACCCAGTTACCCGGCTGTCCCTCTTTTCCCCAGGGTTCTCCCTCCCAGTTTTCCACCAGCCAGAACCACAGCGTAATGTGCCTGTCCGGAAACTGGTACTCAAGCTTATCAAACAGCGTTGCGCTAAGCGGGGTGATCCCCACCTCTTCCTGAAGCTCCCGAACCAGCGCCTCTTCCGGCGTTTCACCTGACTCGATTTTACCGCCTGGAAACTCCCACTTGTTCGCCATATGGGCATCGGCAGCGCGCTGAGTGATGAAGATTTGGTTTTGCGGGTTGCGAATAATCCCGACGGCAATTTGCAGTATTTTCATATTGTCACTTCCATAAAAAAGGCGCAGATATCTGCGCCTTTTTGTTTTTTTATGAACTTAGCTCAGGCGGCCGTGGCACGCCTTGTACTTTTTACCGGAACCACACGGGCAAGGATCGTTACGACCCACTTTACGATCGCCGGTCTGCGCGGCGATCGCCGCTGCGGCTTCGCTGTCGTCGGTCTGATGACTCAGCTGTTGCATCTGTGCCAGACGCTCGGCTTCTTCACGACGCTGCTGCTCCATCGCTTCCACTTCTTCCGGCATACGCACCTGAACCTTGCTCAGGGTGCTGATCACTTCGTACTTCAGTGATTCCAGCATCGAGGCAAACATGGAGAAAGATTCACGCTTATATTCCTGCTTCGGATCTTTCTGCGCATAGCCACGCAGGTGAATACCCTGACGCAGGTAGTCCATCGCCGCCAGGTGCTCTTTCCACAGGGAGTCCAGCGTCTGCAGCATCACGCCTTTTTCGAAGTGACGCATCATTTCAGCGCCAACAACCTCTTCCTTACGCTTGTAGACGTCCAGCGCGGTTTCAAAGATACGTTCACGAAGGGTCTCTTCGTGCAGCTCAGGCTCTTTATCCAGCCACTCTTTGATTGGCAGATCGAGGTCAAAGTCATTTTTCAGACGTTCCTGCAGGCCTTCGATATCCCACATCTCTTCCAGAGACTGCGGTGGAATATGCGCGTCGATGGTGGCTTTAAACACATCTTCACGAATGCTGTTGATGGTTTCGCTCACGTCGGACACGTCCAGCAGTTCGTTACGCTGGGTGTAGATCGCGCGACGCTGATCGTTAGCCACATCATCATATTCCAGCAGCTGCTTACGAATATCAAAGTTGCGGCTTTCCACTTTACGCTGTGCGTTAGCGATCGCTTTAGTCACCCACGGGTGCTCGATGGCTTCGCCAGGTTTCATCCCCAGCTTACGCATCATGCCGGACACGCGGTCGGAGGCGAAAATACGCATCAGCGCATCTTCCATAGACAGGTAGAAGCGGGATGAACCGGCATCACCCTGACGACCCGCACGGCCACGCAGCTGGTTATCGATACGACGAGACTCGTGACGCTCTGTACCGATAATGTGCAGACCGCCGGAAGCCAGGACGGCGTCATGACGAACCTGCCAGTCGGCTTTGATCTGCGCAATCTGTTCTGGCGTTGGGTTTTCCAGCTCCGCCACTTCAGCCTGCCAGCTACCGCCCAGCATAATATCGGTACCACGACCCGCCATGTTGGTGGCAATGGTTACGGCAGCCGGATAACCCGCCTGCGCAACAATGTCCGCTTCTTTGGCGTGGAATTTGGCGTTCAGAACGTTATGTTTGATACCTGCTTTAGTCAGCTCGTGAGAAACCACTTCAGATTTCTCGATGGAGATGGTCCCCACCAGAACCGGCTGGCCATTGGCAGTGCGGTCGCGAATATCTTCGATGATCGCCTGAATTTTTTCCGCTTCGGTCATGTACACCAGATCCGGCATATCCTTACGGATCATCGGACGGTTGGTTGGAACGACCACGGTATCCAGCTTGTAGATGGAGCTGAATTCAAACGCTTCGGTATCAGCAGTACCGGTCATCCCCGCCAGCTTCTCGTACAGACGGAAGTAGTTCTGGAAGGTGATAGACGCCAGCGTCTGGTTTTCATTCTGAATATCCACACCTTCTTTGGCTTCCACAGCCTGGTGCAGACCGTCAGACCAGCGACGTCCCTGCATGGTACGGCCGGTGTGTTCATCGACGATGATCACTTCACCGTCTTTAACGATGTAATCGACGTCGCGGGTGAACAGCGCGTGGGCGCGCAGTGCAGCGGTCACGTGGTGCATCAGCATAATGTTGCTCGGAGAGTACAGGGACTCGCCCTCTTCCATGATGCCTTCAGCTACCAGCAGCTCTTCAATTTTCACCAGACCACGTTCGGTCAGGTTCACCTGGCGCGCTTTTTCATCTACGGAGAAGTGACCTTCACCCTGGAAGGTATCCGAGTCCTCTTTCTCCTGGCGCAGCAGGTGTGGAATGATTTTGTCGACTTTACGGTACATCTCGGAGCTGTCTTCAGCCGGGCCGGAGATGATCAGCGGGGTACGCGCTTCATCGATCAGGATGGAGTCAACCTCATCCACCAGCGCATAGTGCAGCTTACGCTGTACGCGCTCTTCCGGGCTGAACGCCATGTTGTCACGCAGGTAGTCGAAGCCGTATTCGTTGTTGGTGCCGTAGGTAATATCCGCGTTATACGCTTCGCGCTTGGCTGGCGCAGGCAGGCCGGACATGTTGATGCCGACGGTCATACCGAGGAATTCGAACAGTGGACGGTTGTTTTCGGCGTCACGCTGCGCCAGATAGTCGTTGACGGTAACCACGTGAACGCCTTTACCAGTCAGCGCGTTCAGGTAAGCCGGCAGCGTTGCGGTCAGGGTTTTACCTTCACCGGTACGCATTTCCGCGATGCAGCGCTCGTTGAGCACCATACCACCCAGCAGCTGGACGTCGAAGTGACGCATGCCGAATACGCGCTTACTCGCTTCGCGCACGACAGCAAACGCTTCCGGGATCAGACTTTCTAAGGTTTCACCTTTTTCCAGACGCGCACGGAATTCCGCCGTTTTCGCTTTTAGCTCGTCATCAGAGAGCTTCTCCATCGCCGGTTCCATACCGTTGATGACGGCAACAGCTTTGCGCATACGGCGCAGGGTACGATCGTTACGACTACCAAAAACTTTAGTTAACAATTTGATTAGCATAATAAATTCTCAAACGCCCCATTGTGGGCAGATAAATTAAGGTATTGAAAAAGTTAATTTAGCTGAGGCGTTGCGGCCCGGCGCGAATGCCGTGAGCCTGGCTAATCCAGGTTGAAACAGAGAATGAAGCTGGTGAAACAAACGCACGCTGCGTTGTCTGACGAACCATGACCGGCGGCTGGCTGTCCTGCGTGAGCAGCGCGTTGAGCGTGTCCAGCAGGGCAAGATGCTGAGCCTGCACCGGCAGCGCCTCTTCCGCAACAGGCATGGCCTGCGGTGCCATCGCAAAGGACAGATGGCGGATAACGGTGCGGATAGCGTGCTGGTGCCAGTAATCGACGGTGAAGTTTGGGCGGCGACTGGCTTCAAGCCACGCGAGGTTAGTGAAGTTAACCCGCGTGCTGAGATCGTGTTTAGTGGTGGAGGTTTTTGCGGGCGTCGCCGCTTCGGCACTGTTGCTGAGCGCAGGCAAGCCGAAACTCGCCGCGACCATCCCTAATAAGAGATGCGGCCAGAAGTAACGTCTGCCAAATTGTCGCCAGCGCGTCAGTATTCCGCTCACCTGCTCCACCCAATAAGCCAGCCTTGCAGAGGCTGAGTTCAGTTATTCATTTTAGCGCCCAGATAGTACCACTAAAGCCAATATACATCAGCAGGAATGAGGTGCCGCCGCGGAGAAAAACGGTCAAGAATGCAGCTAACGCACATATTTTCTGAGTAAGACAAACGAGAGATACCGCAGGGGTAAACGAAGAAGGGTAAAAATAAAAACGACTGGTCTTCCTGGTCGGAGAGAGTACCAGGTTAACCAGTCGATTTTTTTACGAAACGGTTTGAACCGTTACGCCAGAACCATGCTTGGTGCTTTGAAAGCCAGCGGCAGTTCAGCTTCGTCTTCGAAGGTCACATATTCCCAGGCTTCCTGTTTTGCCAGGACGGCCTGCAACAGTTTGTTGTTCAGCGCATGACCGGATTTGAACGCGGTAAATGCACCAATGATGTTGTGACCACACATGAACAGGTCGCCGATAGCATCCAGCATTTTGTGACGAACGAATTCATCTTCGAAACGCAGGCCGTCTTCGTTCAGTACGCGATAATCGTCAACAACGATGGCACAATCGAAGCTGCCGCCCAGGCACAGGCCGCGGGACTGCAGATATTCGATATCACGCATGAAGCCAAATGTACGGGCTCGGCTGATCTGGCGCATAAACGCATCGGCAGAGAAGTTCATCGCATAGCGCTGGGTGCTGGAGTCAATCGCCGGATGGTTAAAGTCGATGGTAAAGTCCAACGAGAAACCATTGTACGGTTTGAATTCAGCCCACTTGTCGCCATCTTCGACGCGAACGGTCTCTTTGATGCGTACAAATTTCTTCGCGCAGTTCAGTTCTTCGATGCCGGCATCCAGCAACAGATAGACGAACGGTGCAGCACTGCCATCCATAATCGGGATTTCTGGCGCATCGACTTCAACAATAATGTTGTCGATACCCAGACCCGCCAGGGCGGCGTTCAGGTGCTCTACGGTAGAAATCCGCACGTCATGCTCGTTCACCAGACAAGTACAGAGCATAGTATCACGCACAGATTTGGCATCGGCCGGAAAATCTACCGGTGGATTCAAGTCGGTGCGACGATAGATGACCCCGGTATTGGCCGGCGCAGGGCGTAACGTCAGCGTGACTTTCTTGCCGGTATGTAAACCGACACCAGTCGCCTGAACGATACGTTTAAGTGTCCTTTGTTTGATCATCGTATAATCTCGCCAAATTAACTATCCAACCGAGAGTGTATATCACTAACGGTGGGCCAGTTTAGCACAAAGAGCGCAAATCCCCTAATTCCAGCCAATTCTTAGTCAGCTTGCTTACGCAGGAACGCCGGGATATCCAGATAATCTGGCTCTTTCGCCGTTTGCGGCGTTGGGTCGTTCACCACTTTCGCGGCCGGTTTCTGCTCCTGAGTCAGAGGAGACATACCGTGCTGCTGGTAACGATCCATTACCGGTTGCTGAGTCTGCTTGTTGGTCACCAGGGTGATCTCAGGACGCTTGTCCATACCGATACCGGTCGCAACAACGGTAACACGCAGCTCGTCGTTCATTTCAGGGTCAAGGGAAGTACCGATTACCACGGTAGCGTTGTCAGAGGCGAACGCACGGATGGTGTTACCCACGGTTTCGAACTCATCCAGACGCAGGTCAAAGCCAGCGGTAATGTTGACCAGCACGCCGCGCGCACCAGACAGATCGATATCTTCCAGCAGTGGAGAAGAGATAGCCATTTCAGCCGCTTCTTCAGCACGGTCTTCACCGCTCGCCACGCCAGAGCCCATCATCGCGTAGCCCATTTCGGACATCACGGTGCGAACGTCTGCAAAGTCAACGTTCATCAGGCCAGGACGGGTAATCAGTTCAGCGATACCCTGAACCGCGCCTTTCAGCACGTCGTTTGCTGCACCGAATGCGTCCAGCAGGGAAATACCGCGACCCAGAACTTTCAACAGTTTGTCGTTCGGGATGGTGATCAGCGAGTCCACATGCTTGGACAGCTCGGTGATACCCTGCTCCGCGAAAGCCATACGCTTCTTGCCTTCAAAGTTGAAAGGCTTAGTCACGACAGCAACGGTCAGGATACCTAAATCTTTTGCCACTTCAGCCACAACAGGTGCTGCGCCGGTACCGGTACCGCCACCCATACCTGCTGCGATGAAGACCATGTCCGCACCTTCCAGTGCAGCGCGCAGCGCTTCACGATCTTCTTCAGCCGCATTGCGACCGACTTCCGGGTTAGCCCCTGCTCCCAGCCCTTTGGTGATACCACCGCCGATCTGGATAGTCTGGCCTACAGCCGTCTTACGCAGTGCCTGCGCATCGGTGTTAACTGCGAAGAATTCAACACCTTCAATGCGTTCACGCACCATATGCTCTACGGCGTTACCGCCGCCGCCACCGACGCCGATGACTTTAATCACCGCGTCGTTGGTCAGTTCCATAGGTTCAAACATAATTTCTCTCTCCGTTGTGCCTGTCGCCCGAGACCGCTAATTCTCTCCGGTCTCTTAAAAAAATTAAAACTCTTTTCGCAACCAGTTGTTCAGTCGTTTGACCCACGACCCCACTGAGACGCGTTTTTCCACTTCTGCTTCACCACTGAGATGAGATTCCTTCCCGTAGTGGAGCAGGCCCACAGCCGTTGAATAATACGGCTCCTGAGCATAATCCGTTAAACCGGTGATATTCAGCGGCGCACCAATACGCACCTGCGTATGGAATACGCGCTGAGCACAGGCAGCAAGACCTTCAATTTGCGCTGCACCGCCGGTTAATACAATCCCCGCCGCAAGATGATGTTTAACGCCCTGCTGACGAAGCTGTTCCTGTAACTGTAAAATCTCTTCGTTGACCAGGTTGAGCAGCTCGGTATAGCGCGGCTCAATGACCTCTGCCAACGTCTGGCGCTGCAGGCTACGAGGTGGACGACCACCGACGCTCGGCACTTCAACGCTCTCATCTTTGCCAACGATAGACCCCAGCGCACAGCCGTGGCGCACTTTGATCGCTTCTGCATCGCTCGGCGGCGTACCAAAAGCGTAAGCAATATCGCTGGTCACAACGTTCCCGGCATAAGGGATCACTTTCGTGTGGCGCAACGCACCGCCGGTATACACGGCGATATCCATTGTACCACCACCAATATCGACCACACAGACACCCAGTTCACGTTCATCTTCGGTCAGCACGGAATAACTTGCCGCCAGACCCGCGAAAATAAGTTGGTCAACTTTCAGGCCACAACGTTCAACGGCTTTTACAATGTTCTTCGCCATATCGTTGTGACATGTGATCAGGTGCACTTTTGCCTGCATACGTACGCCAGAAAGGCCGACCGGGTTCTTAATCCCTTCCTGGTAGTCAATCGCATATTCCTGCGGAATGACATGCAGCACGCGATGCTCGTCGCGGACACGCACGGATTTCGCCGTGTGCACGACGTTTTCAACGTCTTCCTGCGTCACTTCTTCTTCGGAAATCGGCACCATACCGATTTCGTTCTGGCAGCTAATGTGCTTACCAGAAAGGGCCAGATAGACAGAAGAAATCTGGCAATCTGCCATCAGTTCAGCCTGATCGATGGCGCGCTGAACGCATTTCACCACCGATTCAAGATCGTTTACCCCACCTTTATCCATACCACGGGACGGGCAACTGCCTACGCCAATGATATTGACCATACCGTCGGGCAGAACTTCCCCTACTAAAGCGGCAACCTTCGCGGTGCCAATCTCCAGTCCAACTACCAGTTTTCTGTCCGTCGCCTTGATCATTGTTGTTCTGCCTGTACCTGTGCCTGATTCTGTTGCTGATTAGGTTCCTCGACCGGAGCCGGTACCCAACCGACTGCTGCGCCTGAGTCATAGCGCAAATCAACGTAGCTTATCCGTTTGCCGTCAGTCTGTGCCTGCTGCTGTAAAACCGGGTAAAGTTCGACAAAACGCGCCAGACGCTTCATTGTGTCGCCGCGTCCCAGGTTGAGCTTAATGCCGTTCGTTAACGTCAGCTGCCAGGAACGGCGCGCCGTCATGGCAGCATCTTTTAACGTAAACCTGTCCTTCGCCAGCACCTGACCCATTTCGCGAAAACCTTGTAACACCTCGTTTTCGCTACCTTCCGGGCCATACAACATCGGTAAATTTTGCTTGTTGACACGATCGGCCGGGACGCTGAAGGAGTTTCCGTCTGCGTCAACCATGTGCTGATCATTCCAACGCGCAATGGGCACATATTCAACCAGATGAATCTTCAATTCATCAGGCCATTGCTTTCTTACGCTCGCCTGTTTTATCCATGGCAGACGTTCTATCTGGCTCTGGATAATATTGACGTCCTGCGTCATAAAGGTGCCAGGTGACCCCAGCGCCAGTATTGACTGGCGAATATCGTCGTTACGCGTGTAGTGACGCTCACCGGTGACCACCAGCTTAGAGAGCGGCAACCGCTGCGCATCTTCCATCCAGCCCAGGACCATCCAGCCGCTGATAAACACGGTGCACAGCACCCCGAGCAGGAAAATGATGCCTGCAAGACGCGTTCCATTACTGCGGCGTGAAGAGGCGTATTCGTCCTCATCATCGCGGTTGCGCGTGTTCAATGCAGCCTGAGACATATCAGCCCGCCTGGTCCAGAATGCGTACGACTAACTGCGAGAAGCTCATCCCCGCCTGACGCGCGGCCATCGGCACAAGGCTGTGGCTGGTCATTCCCGGAGAGGTATTCGCTTCCAGCAGATAAAATTGTCCGTCACTGTCCTGCATCACGTCGATGCGTCCCCAGCCCTGACAACCCAGAACATGCCAGGCTTTAAGCACCAGGGACTGTAAATCTGCTTCACGCTCAGCTTCAAGACCACAAGGGCAGAAATATTGCGTCTCATCAGAGAGATACTTCGCCTCATAATCATAGAAGGTTCCGGCCGGTTGGATACGGATTGACGGTAAAATTTCTTCGCCAAGCATCGCCACGGTAAATTCCGGCCCGCTGAGCCATTTTTCAATCAGAACTTCTTCATCATGTTGAAATGCCAGTGCTAAAGCGGACGAAAGATCTTCAGCTTTGTCGACTTTGGACATTCCCACGCTGGAGCCTTCCCGGCTGGGCTTTACAATAACCGGTAAGCCCAGTTCAGCAATGCGTGTATTAACGCTATCCGGCAGGCCCAATTCAAATTCGCGACGCGTCAGCGCAACCCATGGCGCAACGGGTAACCCCGCGCCCTGCCACAGAAGCTTGCTGCGCAGTTTGTCCATAGAGATAGCGGAGGCCATCACGCCGCTGCCGGTGTAAGGCATGCCGATCAAATCCAGAAGCCCCTGCAGGGTGCCGTCTTCGCCGCCGCGACCATGCAAAGCGATAAAGACTTTATCGAAACCCATGGCTTTTAATTGCGTCACGTCGACCTCTTTTGGGTCGACCAGATGCGCATTGACGCCACCTTCGCGCAGTCCCGCCAGCACAGCCGCGCCGGAATTCAGGGAAACCTCGCGCTCGGCGGAGGTGCCGCCAGACAGGACAGCAATCTTATCAGCCATGATGCTCATCCTCCTGGGTTTGCGGCTTCAGTTTGATTTCAGCTAAGGTACGGGCGATTTTGCCGATATTTCCCGCGCCCTGAATCAGAATCAAATCGTTACCTGTCAGAACAGGTGCCAGAATTTCCGCCACCTGTGCAGGGTCAGAAACCAGAATAGGGTCAACTTTACCGCGTCCACGGATGGTACGACACAGAGAGCGGCTGTCGGCCCCCGGAATCGGCGTCTCGCCTGCGGCGTACACGTCCAGCATTAACAGGGTGTCTACCTGTGACAGGACGCTGGCGAAATCGTCGTACAGATCGCGCGTACGCGTGAAGCGGTGCGGCTGGAAGACCATCACCAGATTTTTGTCCGGCCAGCCTGCACGTGCGGCTTTAATGGTGGCGTCGACTTCGGTCGGATGGTGGCCGTAGTCGTCCACCAGCATCGCAGTGCCGGCTTTACCGTTCACGGCGTCCAGTGGGAATTCACCGAGGAAGTCGAAGCGACGGCCGGTGCCCTGGAAGCTTTCCAGCGCGCGCAGAATGGCATCATCATCAATGCCTTCTTCCGTCGCGACGGCCACAGCCGCTGCGGCATTGAGGGCGTTATGGCGACCTGGCGCATTCAGCGTGACGTGCAGCAGTTCTTTGTCCTGACGCGCCAGCGTGAAATGCCCCTGCGCACCAATCTGTTTGTACTCTTCCACGCGGACGTCAGCGTCTTCACTGAAGCCGTAAGTGGTGATTTGACGACCCACGCGCGGCAGCAGCTCGCGGATCACCGGATCGTCTACGCACATCACCGCGCGTCCATAGAACGGCAGGTTGTGCAGAAAGTTGATGAAGGTCTGCTTTAAGTTCTCGAAGTCGCCCTGGTAGGTATCCATATGGTCAGCTTCGATGTTAGTGACAATCGCCACCATCGGCTGCAGGTGCAGGAACGACGCGTCGCTCTCATCCGCTTCGGCAATCAGATAACGACTGTGGCCCAGACGCGCGTGTACGCCCGCGGCTTTGACCAGACCGCCGTTGACGAACGTCGGGTCGAGACCCGCTTCCGCATAAATACTGGAGACCATCGCCGTGGTCGTGGTTTTACCGTGAGTCCCGGCAATGGCGATGCCGTGACGGAAACGCATCAATTCCGCCAGCATTTCTGCCCGGCGGATCACCGGAATGCGCGCTTCATGCGCGGCAACGATTTCCGGATTGTCAGAGGAGATGGCGCTTGAGACCACCACCACGCTCGCATCGCGCACGTTTTCCGGACGATGGTTGAAATAGATAGTCGCCCCAAGCGACGCCAGCTGCTGCGTAACAGGGTTTGGCGCCAGGTCAGACCCGCTGATCTGATAACCTTCGTTAGCTAACACTTCGGCAATACCGCCCATGCCAGCACCACCGATGCCAACAAAGTGAATGTGCCGGACGCGACGCATCTCGGGCACGATTGAACGCAGTTTTGCCAGTTGTTGTGTATTCATTCTCTAAACGCCATCGACTACTTAAAATTCGTGCAGCGCAACACGCGCTGCGAGGGTTAAGCCTGGGCTGCCAGGCTCACTTCTTTTGCCACCCGTTCCGTCGCATCAGGGATAGCGGCCGCGCGTGCGCGTTGCGCCATCTCCAGCAGTGCGTCTCTGTTCCAGCCCGCCAGGGTGGTGGCGACCGCGTCGGCGGTAAATTGTGGCTGTTCAAAAATCTTCGCGGCACCGGCTTTCTCAAGCGGCAGCGCATTCCAGTACTGCTGTCGGTCTTTGTGCTGGAACGGCACAAACAGGGCCGGCAGACCCGCGGCGGCGATCTCGCTCACCGTCAGCGCGCCTGAACGACAAACCACGACATCGGCCCAGGCATACGCCGCCGCCATGTCGTCGATAAATTCTGTGACTTTATGCTGCGGCTGCCCCGCCTCGGCGTAAGCTTGCTCAACGGTCTGCTGAGCGCCTTTTCCGCTCTGGTGCCAGATGGTCACGGTATCCCCCAGCTTTGCGGCAACCTGCGGCATCGTCTGGTTTAAAATGCGTGCGCCCTGAGAGCCGCCGACGACCAGTACACGAACCGGCCCTTCACGGCCCGTCAGGCGAGCGTCCGGCAGCGGGAGCGCCAGCACGTCCACGCGCACCGGGTTACCCACCACGTCCGCTTTCGGGAACGCACCGGGAAACGCCTGCATAACTTTGGTAGCGATTTTCGCCAGCCACTTGTTGGTCAGACCAGCAATACCGTTCTGTTCATGTAGCACAACGGGAATGCCTAACGACCACGCCGCCAGCCCGCCAGGACCAGAGACATAGCCGCCCATGCCCAGCACCACATCTGGCTTAAAGCGCTTCATGATGGTGCGCGCCTGGCGCCAGGCGTTAAAAATACGCACCGGTGCCAGCAGCATTGCCTTGAGGCCTTTGCCCCGAAGGCCGGAAATACGAATAAAGTCGATCTCGATACCGTGCTTCGGTACTAGATCGGCTTCCATGCGGTCTGCGGTTCCCAGCCAGCGTACCTGCCAGCCCTGATCCATTAAATGGTGCGCAACAGCCAGCCCCGGGAAAACGTGTCCGCCGGTACCGCCTGCCATCACCATTAACCGCTTCGGTTGATTCATCGTGAACCTCGTGTAAACGCCTGGGCTTTTTCCAGACGCGTCTCATAATCTATACGCAACAAAAACATGATGGCCGTCGACATAATCAACAGACTCGAACCACCATAACTGATCAACGGCAGCGTCAGACCTTTGGTCGGCAGCATACCCGCTGCGGCCCCGACGTTAACCAATGCCTGGAAGCTAAACCAGATACCAATTGAACAGGCTAAGAATCCTGAGAAGCGGTGATCGATCTCCAGCGCTTTCCGGCCGATAGACATGGCGCGGAAAGCGACGAAGAATACCATTAATAGCGCTAATACCACACCGATATAACCCAGTTCTTCCGCAATAATGGAGAAGATGAAGTCAGTATGCGCTTCCGGTAAATACTCCAGTTTCTGTACCGAGTTACCCAGCCCCTGCCCCCAGACTTCACCGCGACCAAAGGCCATCAGCGACTGCGTCAGCTGATAACCGCTGCCGAACGGATCTTCCCACGGGTTCCAGAATGAGGTCACACGGCGAATACGGTAAGGCTCGGCGAGGATCAGCAGCACAACCGCCGAAATCCCCATCCCGATAATAGCGATGAACTGCCACAGCTTCGCGCCCGCCAGGAACAGCATCGCCAGGGTGGTAACGAACAGCACGACAACGGTACCGAGGTCAGGCTGCGCCAGCAGTAATACCGCCAGCACCAGAATCACACCCATCGGTTTTAAGAAGCCGCGCAGGTTGTTACGCACTTCATCTACCTTACGCACCAGGTAGTTTGCCAGGTAGCAGAACAGGGAGAGTTTGGTAAATTCCGCAGGCTGAATACGCAGCGGGCCAAAGGCGATCCAGCGTGATGCCCCGTTAACAGAGCTCCCCACCACCAGTACGATCAGCAGCATAATAATCGAGGCGATCAGCATCGCCGTACTGTGGCGCTGCCAGAACTCCATCGGCAGACGCAAGGTCACCAGCGCCAGACAGAACGCCAGGATGATGTAAAGACCATCACGCTTGGCAAACAGGAAAGGATCGTTCGCCAGACGCTGTCCGACGGGCATTGACGCTGACGTGACCATAATAAAGCCTACCGCCGCCAACCCCATCGTGAGCCAGAACAGCGTGCGATCGTACATGACCAGGCTGTCGTTATCTTTTTGACGAGAGCCCATCACCCAGCCTTTGAGCGCCGCAAATACCCATGCCAGGATCCCAAATCCTGGCAGGCGCGGCATTTTCAGGCGAGGGAGAGATAAACGCATTAGCCTAACTCCTTCGCCAGGCGGGTAAAGACATCACCACGCTGTTCGAAATTCTTGAATTGATCGAGACTGGCACAGGCCGGAGAGAGCAGCACCATATCGCCTGGCTTCACGCGAGGGGCAATCAGCCGCATCGCCTGTTCCATGGTTTCGGTTTGCTCGGCAACCTCAGGGCGCAGTTCAGCCAGCTCGCTGCCGTCACGGCCGAAGCAGTACAGGCGGATGTTATCTCCGGCGAGATACGGCTTCAGGGAGGAGAAATCAGCTGATTTACCGTCGCCGCCCAGCAGTAAATGCAGGGTGCCGTCAACGTGCAGACCGTTCAGCGCGGCCTCCGTGCTTCCGACGTTGGTGGCTTTGGAGTCGTTAATCCAGCGCACGCCGTTGTGCTCCAGCGCCAGCTGGAAACGGTGCGCCAGACCAGAAAACGTGGTTAACGCTTTCAGGCTGGAGGATCGCGGCAGCCCTACTGCATCCGCCAGCGCCAGCGCCGCCAGGGCATTGGTATAGTTGTGCTGACCAGAGAGCTTCATCTCTTTCACGTTCAGCACTTTCTCACCCTTCACGCGCAGCCAGGTTTCGCCCAGCTGACGGTTCAGGTGGTAATCCCCCATCGTGATACCGAAGCTGATACAGCGATCGTCTGCGCCACGCACCGGCATGGTCAGCGCGTCATCGGCGTTAACAACGCAGACTTTGGCATTTTCATAAACGCGGAGCTTGGCGGCACGGTACTGCTGCAGACCAAATGGATACCTGTCCATATGATCTTCAGTCACGTTGAGGATCGTCGCGGCCGCAGCATGCAGGCTGGAGGTGGTTTCCAGCTGGAAGCTGGAAAGCTCGAGAACATACAGCTCGCAGCCTTTATCCAGCAGCATCAGAGCGGGTAAACCAATGTTACCGCCAACGCCGACGTTCATGCCCGCCGCTTTCGCCATTTCCCCCACCAGGGTGGTGACGGTGCTTTTACCGTTAGAACCGGTAATGGCGATAATAGGTGCCTGCGCTTCGCGGCAGAACAGCTCGATATCGCCGACAATCTCAACGCCCGCATCCGCAGCAGCGCTCAGCGAAGGGTGCGCCAGCGCCATACCCGGGCTGGCGACAATCAGATCGGCTGCCAGCAGCCAGTCATCATTCAGACCACCAAGGTGGCGTTCAACCTGTTCCGGCAGTTTGTCCAGACCCGGCGGAGAGACACGCGTATCCATCACGCGTGGCGTCACGCCGCGTGCGAGGAAAAAGTCCACGCAGGAGAGCCCCGTGAGGCCCAACCCGATGATAACGACTTTTTTACCCTGGTAATCTGCCATGATTAACGTACCTTCAGCGTTGCCAGGCCAATCAGCACCAGCATCAGCGAAATAATCCAGAAGCGCACAATCACGCGCGGCTCCGGCCAGCCTTTCAGTTCATAGTGGTGGTGAATCGGCGCCATACGGAAGATGCGCTGACCGCGCAGCTTGAAGGAACCGACCTGCAAAATCACCGACAGGGTTTCAACCACAAACACGCCGCCCATGATCACCAGCAGGAACTCCTGACGCAGCAGTACGGCGATAATGCCGAGCGCACCGCCCAAGGCCAGAGAACCGACGTCACCCATAAAGACCTGCGCCGGATAGGTGTTGAACCACAGGAAGCCCAGCCCCGCGCCGACAATCGCCGTACAGACGATCACCAGCTCACCCGCGTGGCGCAAATAAGGGATGTGCAGGTAGTTCGCAAAGTTCATGTTACCGGTCGCCCACGCCACCAGCGCAAAACCGGCGGCCACAAAGACGGTTGGCATAATGGCCAGGCCATCCAGACCGTCGGTCAGGTTAACGGCGTTGCCGGTACCGACAATCACAAAGTAGGCCAGCAGGATGTAGAACAGCCCCAGCTGTGGCATCACGTCTTTAAAGAACGGCACGACCAGCTCGGTGGCTGGCGTATCTTTCCCGGCCAGATACAGAGCGAAGGCCACGCCCAGCGCGATCACCGACATCCAGAAATACTTCCAGCGCGCGATCAGGCCTTTGGTATCTTTGCGGACGACTTTGCGGTAATCATCCACAAAACCGATGATCCCGTAACCCACCAGTACCGTCAGAACGCACCAGACGTACGGGTTGGAGGGATAGGCCCACAGCAACACGGAAACGACGATGGCGGTCAGGATCATGATCCCGCCCATGGTCGGCGTGCCGCGCTTGCTGAAGTGCGATTCCGGACCGTCGTTACGCACAACCTGGCCGAAAGAGAGTTTTTGCAGACGGGCAATCATGCGCGGGCCCATCCACAACGAGATGAACAGCGCAGTCAGCAGGCTGACGATGGCGCGAAACGTCAGATACGAAAAGACGTTAAAGCCTGAATAATATTTGACCAAATGTTCGGCCAGCCAAACTAACATGTCCCGTTCTCCTGTAATGCGTGCACAACCTCTTCCATGGCGGCACTACGTGAACCTTTCACTAACACAGTCACAATTTGTTTTTCGGTAATCAACGCCTTAAGGCGCGCTATCAACGCGGTTTTATCAGCAAAATGCTCGCCAACGCCGCTGGCTTGGCTAATCGCCTGGCTCAGTTTTCCTGCGCTCAGCACGCAGTCCAGCCCTGCCGCTTTCGCCGCTTCACCGACCTGGGTATGGCAGGCTTCGCTTTCGTCGCCCAGCTCTGCCATATCGCCCACCACCATGATGCGGTAGCCCGGCATTTCAGATAACACCTGCACCGCCGCCGTCATCGAGCCCACGTTCGCGTTGTAGGAGTCATCCAGCAGCAGCTTGTTTTCCGAAAGCTGAATCGGGAACAGACGCCCCGGCACGGCTTTCAGGTTCGCCAGCCCGGTTTTAATCGCTTCATGCGACGCGCCCACTGCCGTCGACAACGCCGCCGCCGCAAGCGCATTGGCGATGTTATGGCGACCCGGCAGCGGCAGCAGCACATCTACGCCACCCGTTGGGGTGGTGAGGGTGAACTCCGTACCGTGCGACGTCACATGGATATTGGTCGCGGTAAAATCACTGTTGGCCGCATTCGGCGAGAAGCGCCAGGTTTTACGCGAACCAATAATGCTTTGCCAGTTCAGCCAGTCGTTGTTGTCGGCGTTCAGAATGGCGATACCGTCATCCGGCAGACCGGTGTAAATCTCACCTTTGGCTTTCGCTACGCCTTCCAGCGAGCCAAAGCCTTCCAGATGCGCCGCCGCGAGGTTATTCACCAGCGCGGCTTCCGGGCGAGTCAGGCTCACGGTCCAGGCGATTTCGCCCTGGTGGTTTGCCCCTAACTCGATTACCGCAAATTCATGTTCTTTGGTCAGGCGGAGTAACGTCATCGGCACGCCGATGTCATTATTGAGGTTGCCCGCGGTATAAAGCGTATTCCCGCACTGGCTGAGGATCGCCGCCGTCATCTCTTTCACCGACGTCTTGCCTGATGAACCGGTCAAGGCGACAACGCGCGTAGGGACCTGCTGGCGAACCCAGGCGGCCAGCTCACCGAACGCGAGACGCGTATCTTTCACCACAATTTGTGGCAGATCGATATCGAGCTTGCGGCTGACGAGCAGCGCACCGGCGCCGTTCTCTTTGGCCTGTTCTGCAAAATCATGCGCGTCAAAACGCTCGCCTTTCAGCGCCACAAACAGACAGCCTGCGGTAATCTTGCGGGTGTCCGTCGTTACGGCATCAATGGTCAGGTCTTGCCCGTGCAGGTCGCCCTGCAGGATGGCAGCAGCCTGGCTTAACGTGATGCTAATCATGCCACGACTCCCAGCAGGCGTGCTGCCGTTACGCGGTCCGAGTAGTCCAGACGGCGATTGCCAACGATCTGATAATCTTCATGGCCTTTGCCCGCCAGCAGGACAACATCATTCTCCTGCGCCTGCATGATGGTGTTGGTCACGGCTTCCGCACGCCCTTCCACCACGCGAGCGCGGCCCGCGTCCAGCATGCCCGCCAGAATGTCATTAATGATGGCGCGCGGCTCTTCGGTACGCGGGTTGTCATCGGTCACAACCGGAATATCTGCGAACTGCTCGGCAATAGCCCCCATCAGCGGGCGTTTGCCTTTATCGCGATCGCCGCCACAGCCAAACACGCACCAGAGCTTACCGGCGCAGTGCAGGCGCGCCGCTTCCAGCGCTTTTTCCAGCGCATCCGGCGTGTGGGCATAATCAACCACAACGGTCGGCTTGCCCGGCGCGCTGAACACTTCCATACGGCCGCAAACCGGCTGCAGACGCGCTGAGGTTTTCAGCAGTTCAGCCATTGGATAACCCAGCGCCAGCAGCGTTGCCAGCGCCAGCAGAAGATTGCTGACGTTAAAGGCGCCCATCAGGCGGCTTTCAATTTCGCCTTCACCCCAGGAAGAGGCAAAGCGGATTGTCGCCCCGCTGTCGTGATAATTCACCTCAACCGCCTTCAGCCAGCGGCCGTGGCAGTTCGGATTGATATGGTCTTCCATCGACACCGCAACCGCATCCGGCAGCTTCGCCAGCCAGCGGCGGCCCACTTCGTCGTCGGCGTTGATGATGGCTTGTCCGTAATGGTGAGTAGAGAACAGCAGCCATTTCGCGGCTTCGTAATGCTCCATATCACCATGATAATCAAGATGATCGCGGCTCAGGTTGGTAAACACGGAAGCGGCAAATTTCAGCGCCGCGACGCGGTGCTGAACCAGACCGTGCGAAGAGACTTCCATCGCAGCAAAGGTTGCCCCCTGCCCTGCCAGACCGGCAAGCACATGCTGTACGTCTACGGCCGAGCCGGTGGTGTTTTCCGTCGGGCTCACTTTGCCCAGCAGGCCGTTACCCACGGTACCCATCACCGCACCGGTTTCACCCAGCAGCTGGGCCCACTGCGCCATCAGCTGCGTGGTAGTGGTTTTACCGTTCGTACCCGTGACGCCTACCAGGCGCAGCTGGTCGGAAGGTTCGTGATAAAAACGTCCCGCCAGCGCGGAAAGACGCTCGTTTAACTGGCTGAGATAGATGACCGGCACCCCGTGCATTTCACGGATCTCACCGTCGGTTGCCTCATCTTTCGCCTCAGCAATAATGGCAGCCACACCTTGCGCAATCGCCTGCGGGATATAACGACGCCCGTCCGCCTGATGACCGACCACCGCCACAAAAAGATCGCCAGAAGCAGCCACGCGGCTGTCCAGTACCATCTCTCGCAGTGCTCGCTCCGGTGCATTTGGCACCCACGGAGCGAGAAGGTCGCGCAAATTACGATCTGCCACCTGTACCCTCGCCTTGATTAATTACAAATTCACTTTTTTCGCCCGTCGCCAGCGCATCCGGTTCGATGTTCATGGTGCGTAACACGCCGCCCATGATAGCCCCGAACACAGGCGCGGAGACGGCGCCGCCGTAGTATTTACCCGCCTGTGGATCGTTTATCACGACCACCAGCGCAAAACGCGGATTGCTTGCAGGCGCAACGCCTGCGGTATAGGCAATGTATTTGTTGATATAGCGGCCGTCCGGCCCTACTTTTTTCGCCGTGCCGGTCTTGATGGCGATGCGATAACCTTTGATTGCCGCCTTCACGCCGCCGCCGCCGGGCAGCGCCACGCTTTCCATCATATGAACAACCGTACGGACGGTTGATTCCGGGAAGATACGCTCGCCGGGAACCGGTGGATCAACTTTGGTAATCGACAGCGGACGATAAACGCCATAGCTGCCGATCGTTGCGTAGACTCGCGCTAACTGTAACGGTGTCACCATTAGCCCGTAGCCGAAAGAGAAGGTGGCCCTCTCTATGTCAGACCACCGTTGTTTTTGAGGATATAAGCCACTGCGTTCTCCGACCAACCCCAAATTGGTCGCCTTTCCAAGCCCAAAACGTGAGTAAGTCTCTACTAACGCTGAGGACGGCATCGCTAACGCCAGCTTTGAAACACCGACGTTACTCGACTTCTGTAACACCCCGGTCAGGGTCAATTCGCTGTAGCGCGCCACGTCTTTGATCTCGTGGCCGTTAATTCGGTATGGAATGGTATTCAGGACGGTGTTTTCATTGACGATACCGCGCTGAAGGGCAGTCATGACCACCATCGGCTTAACGGTCGAACCCGGTTCGAACACGTCGGTGATGGTACGGTTACGCATAATATCCTTCTGCGTACCGGTAAGATTGTTAGGGTTGTAGGACGGGCTATTGGCCATCGCCAGCACTTCACCCGTGTTGACATCGACTAACACGGCACTGCCCGATTCCGCTTTGTTGAAGGCCACGGCATTGTTCAGCTCGCGGTAAACCAGCGCCTGTAACCGCTCATCAATACTCAGGGCCAGATTGTGTGCGGCCTGGCTGTCCGTAGAGGAAATATCCTCAATTACGCGACCATAGCGGTCTTTACGCACGATGCGCTCACCGGGCTGGCCGGTGAGCCATTTATCAAAGCTTTTTTCAACGCCTTCAATCCCCTGGCTATCAACGTTAGTAAAGCCAATGAGGTGAGCAGTCACTTCGCCGGATGGATAGTAACGACGGGATTCTTCACGCAGATGGATCCCAGGCAGCTTCAATTTTTTGATGTAGTCCGCCATGTCAGGGTTCACCTGACGTGCCAGATAGATAAAGCGCCCTCGCGGGTTCGTATTTACGCGTGAAGCTAACTGGTCCAGCGGCATCTTCAGCGCATCCGCAAGCGCCTTCCAGCGGTTATCAAGCGTGATACCGCCAGCGTCGTGCAGCTCTTTAGGATCGGCCCAGATCGCCTTCACCGGCACGCTCACCGCCAGCGGACGACCCGAACGGTCGGTGATCATCCCGCGGGATGTCGACACTTCCTGGACGCGCAGGGAGCGCATGTCGCCCTGACGCACCAGCATGTCAGGGGCGATGATTTGCAGCCAGGCCACGCGTCCCAGCAGAAAACCCAGAGCGAGTAAAATGCAGCCGCAAAGCAACGCAAAACGCCAACTGACAAAGTTGGCCTGTTCTTCCTGACGTTTTGGTTTTAGCGTTTTTGCCGCTGCTTTCATGCGTCGCGTTTTCCCTTATTTTTGTACTACGATATTTTCCTGCGAAGGATCAACATGCTGCAGCTGCAGCTTTTCCGTTGCGATCCGTTCAACCCGGCTGTGATCGCCGAGCGCGTTTTCTTCAAGGATCAGATTTCGCCATTCAATATCCAGCGCATCGCGTTCCAGTACCATCTGCTCGCGTTGCGCAGTCAATAAACGTGTATGGTGGGCGGTGGTCACCACCGTAACTGCCGTGACAATGATGCAAATGAACAGACAGAGTGGCAGTTTCCCAAACCGCAAAAGATCGTCGCCGATCACGCCAGGCAAGGCATGGCGCTCGTTGCTTCCTAACGAATCCTTAACTTTGCTTAGGGTCTCTGTCACTCTGCCGATCATGCGTTCGTCCTCTCTGCAACACGCAGCACTGAACTACGGGCGCGTGGATTCTCTGCCACTTCTTCTTCGCCCGGCATCAACTTGCCTAATGCTCGCAACTGACGGCCACCCAGTTTCCTGAGTTGTTCTTCCGTCATCGGCAGCCCCGCTGGCACCTGTGGACCGCGGCTTTGTTCACGCATAAAGCGTTTCACAATACGGTCTTCCAGCGAATGGAAGCTGATGATGGATAACCGCCCACCCGGGGCCAGCACGTCGAGCGAGCTTTTTAGCGCCAGCTCTATTTCCTCCAGTTCACTGTTTACCCAGATGCGAACCGCCTGGAAGGTACGGGTCGCGGGATGTTTGTGCTTATCCTTCACCGGTGTCGCCGCCGCGATCACTTCGGCCAACTCTTTGGTACGGGTCATGGGCTCAATGCGATTGCGCTCAACGATGGCGCGCGCAATACGTTTGCCAAAGCGCTCTTCGCCAAACGTTTTGATGACCCATGCAATATCTGCTTCGTCAGCGGTCTGTAACCACTCAGCGGCAGACTGACCGCGCGTCGGGTCCATACGCATGTCCAGCGGACCATCACGCATAAAGGAGAAACCACGTTCAGCGTCATCAAGCTGGGGTGAAGAGACGCCAAGATCGAGAAGAATCCCGTCGATCTTGCCCGTCAGGCCACGCTCGGCAACATAATCCGCGAGCGCAGAGAAAGGTCCATGCACGATGGAAAAGCGTGGGTCATTGATGGTTTGTGCAACGGCAATTGCCTGCGGATCGCGATCGATTGCCAGCAGACGTCCTTCCTCTCCAAGCTGGGAGAGAATCAAACGCGAGTGACCACCGCGACCAAACGTGCCATCAATGTAGATGCCATCCGGACGAATATTCAGACCGTTTACGGCCTCGTCCAGTAACACCGTTTTGTGTTTATAATTTTCCATCATATTTATAGAGACAAGTCCTGCAGCCGTTCCGATAATGTCGCGGAATCAGACTGCTCAGCGTCGATATCTTCCTTGACCTGTTGATACCAGGTCGTTTCATCCCACAGTTCAAACTTGTTGAACTGCCCGACCAGCATCACTTCTTTGGTCAGACCGGCATGTTGCCGCAACACAGGGGCAATCAGTAACCGCCCTGCGTTATCCATCTGACATTCACTGGCATGTCCCAATAACAGCCGCTGCACGCGGCGTTCCTGCGGATTCATGCTCGACAGTCGCGACAGCTTTTGCTCAATAATTTCCCATTCAGGCAAGGGGTAAAGCAGCAGGCAGGGGGAGTTAATGTCAATGGTGCAAACCATTTGACCCGCAGCGTTCTCAATCAGCTGGTCGCGGTATCGGGTTGGTACCGATAAACGCCCTTTGCTGTCGAGATTGACTAACGTAGCTCCACGGAACATGCCAGTCTCACCCCTCCTCACCACTTTAACCCACAAATTCCCACCTAAAGGAGTTTACGGAGCGAGGGAAAAGCTTGTCAAGCCAGGACTCTCCCTATAAGGACCCGAAAGCCCTCTATTTACAGAGATAAACAGTCCTGGTTAATAACTGCACAACTGGCGAGGCAAAATTAACGTTATGAATATTTGTAAGAAAAAAACCGAATATGCACACTAGCGTTAAAGCTCACTCAATATCATCGCAGATAAATATAAAGTGTCAGTTTGCGACGCGGACAGCATTTTATGACAGATTCTCAGGGGATAACAGCGCCAGATTCATCCAGGTGCCCGGTAAGCGCGGAGGTTGCCACGTAAGCTGAAGCAGTAAGAGGAAAAACGTCTGAATATTCATCGACCGAAGAGGGTTTGTAACAAAATAATACAAAGATAGCTGTTTAAAATCGCCCGCATGTTCTTTAAAAGGACAATTTAAAAGCCAGAATGAATTAAAAAAATAGGCGATTACGATCCCGCAAGAATTATCCTAATTTCTCTCCGGGAATTATCTGCACGAATAATCACAGCAAAATGGGGCAGATTTCTCCGCCCCGTCATTTCATTTTTGGCGGCTTAAAATTCCGCGATGGTAGAGATTACGTTTGATACGCGTCAGACCCGGCTTCGGTTTGCGCGGCTCATCCAGGCTTGCCAGCACAATCTCAAGCACGCGTTCAGCCACATCGCGGTGACGCTGTGCTACCGCCAGCACCGGGCACTGCAGGAAGTCGAGCAGCTCATTATCCCCGAACGTGGCAATCGCCAGGTCGGAGGGCAGTTTACCTTCACGACGTAAGGTCACATCCATGACACCCTGCAACAGCGCAAATGACGTGGTGAACAACGCCTGAGGCATCGGATGCGTTTCCAGCCATTTCTCAAACAGCTGCGCTGCGGCTTCGCGTTCGTAGCTGTTGGCATAGAGGTAGTGAACCTCGCGCGGATCGTCTTTCCAGGCGGTTCTGAATCCCTGCTCACGCAGGAAGCTCACGGAAAGCTCGGGCAACGCGCCAAGATACAGCACTGTTTCAGCGGGGAACGTTCTGAGCTCTGCGGCCAGCATTTCGGCATCATCCTGATCCGCACCCACGACGCTGGTGAAATGCTCGCGATCGAGCGCGCGATCCAGCGCCACGATTGGGAACGGGTCGTTCGCCCAGCGCTGGTAGAACGGATGCTCTGGCGGCAAGGAGGTCGACACGATGATGGCATCCACCTGGCGCTGGAGCAGATGCTCAATGCAACGCATTTCGTTGTCGGGCTGGTCTTCCGAGCAGGCAATCAGCAATTGATAGCCGCGCTGGCGCGCCTGACGTTCAAGATAGTTGGCGATACGGGTATAGCTGGTGTTTTCCAGGTCAGGGATCACCAGACCAATAGAGCGGGTACGCCCGGCACGCAGACCGGCTGCGACAGCATTCGGATGGTAGTTATGCTCACGAACCACCGCCATAACTTTTTCAACGGTCTTGTCGCTGACACGGTACTGCTTTGCTTTACCGTTAATCACATAGCTGGCCGTTGTTCGTGACACGCCGGCTAGCCGGGCGATTTCATCCAGTTTCACAATTGCCCCTTAAAAAAAGAAAAGAGTCCATGGCCCTGTCAAGGTTATGGTTAAATCTTTTAACATCTAAACGCAGAAAAGACTTCGCGGCAACCGCTTTTATCTGCGTTGTCGGCTGATTACGCAAAAAAAAGCCCGGCTTTGGTGACCGGGCAGAAAGAGGCGAACCTTTTTGACAACTAACGCATGATTTTCTCGCCGCGTGACAGACCTACGACACCCGATCTCGCCACCTCGACAATTTTTGCAACGTCCCGCACGGACGCGAGGAAAGCATCCAGCTTGTCGCTTGTCCCGACCAGCTGCACAGTATAAAGAGAAGGCGTGACGTCGATAATTTGTCCGCGGAAAATATCCGCATTGCGTTTGACTTCATCACGCCCGTAGCCGCTGGCCTGGATTTTCACCAGCATGACCTCACGCTCAACGTAGGCCCCCTGCCCCAGCTCGCTCACGCGCAGTACGTCGACCAGCTTATGCAGCTGTTTTTCAATTTGCTCAAGCACTTTGGCATCGCCGACGGTTTGGATCGTCATGCGCGACAGCGTCGGGTCTTCCGTTGGGGCAACGGTCAGGCTTTCAATGTTATAACCGCGCTGCGCAAAAAGGCCAATGACGCGAGACAGTGCGCCAGACTCGTTTTCCAGTAAAACAGATAATATCCGGCGCATATCAGGTTCTCTCCGTTTTGCTTAACCACATTTCATCCATACCACCACCACGAATATGCATCGGATAAACGTGCTCGGTCCCATCAACAATCACATCCATAAAGACGAGGCGGTTGTTTTTAACGTGCTCAAGCGCTTGCGCGAGCTTCGTCTCCAGCTCAGCCGGATCGGTCACCCGCATGCCTACATGGCCGTAAGCTTCAGCAAGACGAACAAAATCCGGCAGCGATTTCATGTATGACTGAGAGTGGCGGCCAGAGTAGATCATATCCTGCCACTGCTTCACCATACCGAGATACCCGTTATTCAGGTTCAGCACCAGTACCGGCAGTTCATATTGCAGCGCGGTAGACAGCTCCTGAATGTTCATCTGAATACTGCCGTCCCCCGTCACGCAGACGACGGTTTCATTCGGCAGCGCCAGCTTCACGCCCAGCGCGGCAGGCAGACCAAAGCCCATAGTTCCCAAACCACCGGAGTTGATCCAGTGTCGCGGTTTATCAAACGGGTAATACAGGGCGGCAAACATCTGATGCTGCCCCACGTCTGAGGTCACGTACGCCTCACCTTTCGTCAGTCGCCACACCGCTTCAATGACCGCCTGCGGCTTAATGTTTTCACTTTGCGTGTCATATTTAAGGCACTGACGCGCGCGCCATTGCTCAATCTGCTGCCACCAGTCGCGGATCTCATCCAGCGGCTGGGTTGCACTCTCCTGAGTCAGCAGATCCAGCATTTGTTCCAGAACCTGACGGGCATCACCGACGATCGGCACATCAGCCGACACCGTTTTTGAAATTGACGTTGGATCGATATCAATGTGCAGCACGGTGGCGTTCGGGCAATACTTCGCCAGGTTGTTGGTGGTGCGATCGTCAAAGCGCACGCCGACGGCAAAGATCACATCGGAATGATGCATTGTCATGTTGGCTTCATAAGTACCGTGCATACCCAGCATCCCCAGCGCCTGACGATGGGTGGCAGGAAACGCCCCCAGCCCCATCAGTGACGACGCAACGGGAAGGTTAAGCTTTTCAATCAGTTCACGAAGCTGGGCTTCACAGGCAGAGTTGATCGCCCCGCCACCGACATAGACCACCGGTTTTTTGGCTGCCAGAAGCGTTTGCAACGCTCGCTTGATCTGACCTTTATGCCCCTGCGTTGTGGGATTATAAGAGCGCATGCTGACCGATTCCGGCCAGACATAAGGCAGCTTGTTTGCAGGATTGAGAATATCTTTAGGCAGATCGACCACCACCGGTCCCGGGCGTCCGCTCGCCGCCAGCCAGAAGGCTTTTTTCAGTACGCCGGGAATGTCTTCTGTTTGCTTGACCAGAAAGCTGTGCTTCACAACGGGACGCGAAATCCCAACCATGTCGCACTCCTGAAACGCATCGTAGCCAATCAGTGAGGTTGCCACCTGCCCGGAGAGGATCACCAGCGGGATAGAGTCCATATAGGCCGTCGCAATCCCGGTAATGGCGTTTGTCGCGCCGGGGCCTGACGTGACTAACACCACGCCCACTTCACCCGTCGCACGTGCCAGGCCGTCAGCCATGTGTACCGCCGCCTGCTCGTGACGTACCAGAACATGGTCAATGCCCCCAACCGTATGCAGCGCATCATAAATATCGAGAACCGCACCGCCAGGGTAGCCGAACACTTGCTTTACGCCCTGATCGATCAGCGATCGAACGACCATTTCCGCGCCAGACAACATCTCCATGCTTTGCCTCCAGGCATTTTGTTATAGACGGACTGCCGAATTCATTTCCGCACCGTCTTACGATTGGGATGAACCAATCTTATATTTTGCAGAGTGTTCTTTACCTTAACCGCTCGTTATGAGGCAGGCAATTAGCAAACCCGGGGAGATAAACGGTGCGTAAAGCAGAAAAACCAGCCGTTCACAGAAGATATGGTTAATTCCTCTGGGAATAGAGAGTGAGGTGATAAATCATCGCTGAAAAGCGCGACAATGCAGGAAATCATCTATTTTTGCGTGCCGTAGAGCAGCCAAAAAAAAATCATCACAGAAGAAAATAGCAGTTATCTAAAAAAACTCAGGATAAATCACATAAACCGATGCGATTTATCCTGATGCGTTTACCGGCGACAGATGCCAACCAGCAACTCTTCCATCCACTGATGTCCTTTATCCCGGCCCGCTGCTTCATGCCAGGAAAGATAACAGGTACGGCTATTTAGCTTGAGCGGCAGAGGCAAAATTTGCAGATTTAAAGGGTCAGAAAACTCTTCTGCCAGCCAGCGCGGCGCAATTGCCACCAGCTGTGTCTGGGAAACCACGTTTAATACGCTGACCATGGCCATGCCCTGATAAGCCACGCTCGCCTGTTTATCCGCAGTGTCATACCACGGCAGGCTAAAGGAAGCATATCTGTCGAGCGCAACAACGGCGTGCTGCTCGTTATAAACATCGTTTTCTCGCAGCGGAGAATTCAGGCGCGGGTGTTTTTTACTGGCGACCAAAACCATTTCATCTTTAAACAGCGGCACGCAGGAAAATTCCGGACGACGGAACTCTTCATACCCCAGAACGAATTCGATCTCCTGATAGCGTAACTGATGTTCTGTGTTTTGATTCAGGGATGATTTAAAAACAAGATTGATATTTGGTGCGATCTCTTCAACTTTATTATAGATAATCGACGTTAAATAATTATCTAAAGGGCTACAGACACAAAGATGGAATACGCGCTCGCTGCTTAAGGGTTCAAAGCCCGATCCCGGCAGCTCATTTTGGACCAGTTGCAACGCCTGACGAATGGAGCCAAACAGCTGGAATGCGCGCGCCGTAGGCTGGATCCCCCTCCCGTAGCGAACAAATAATTCGTCGTTAAACATAAGCTTAAGCCTGGCAACGGCATTACTCACGGCAGGTTGTGACATCCCCAAGGTTTGGGCAGCGCGGGTGATATTCTGTTCCTGCATGACAGCATCAAACACCGTCAGAAGATTCAGATCCACCGTGCGTAACTGTGGTTTAATCCCATCAGTAGCTTGAGGTTGTTTAATATTATTTTCTGGCACTTCTGACTCCACTGTCACGCTACACCCCTTTGCCAACGTACGGTAATAATCCTGAAAAATATCATTTATCATGCAAATACGATCAGCGAAAGAGAATTATTTAAAATTAGGAATAAATAAAGACTGTATATTAACGAAAATTAATGAACAAAACTGATATGTTTGACTTTAGGATTTAAATGAAACCATAAATCAAACCAATATACAATTGCCGTCAGGTTAATGATGGCTTAAGTATTATTAAACTGTTATTACTATCGCCCTACAGTTAGTTAACAACCTGTTATCTCTATTCGATTTCCAGCATTCCGGAAAAGATTCACTGCATCTATAAGTTTATGATATCAAAACTCTTTAAACACAAAGCATCCTCATAAAACATTTCACTCATTTTTAAACATTTATATTTATTGGTTTCTGCAACTCTTTTCTCAAGTCCAAAATTAGACAATTAATCGGGTCAAAAAAGCTAAAACCAGCACAATTAGCTAAAGTGAATACCCGGTTGATTCCATCTGTCGGGCCCGTTTTCATCCTCAGGGGTTGACATGAACAACCGTATCCAGTACCACTAAAAGCATATTGAATTTAACGGAGCACGATTCATGACACGCACCATTCGTTTCACCGGTCTACTACTACTAAACGCATCCACTGTGCGCGGTAGACTGGCGGGCGAAATTCAGCGTTGAATCGTCACCAGTAAGACTAGAAACCCGCGCCACTGCGCGGGTTTTTTTATGCTCGTAGCAAGGCGCCCTAAGACTGACAAGGACCTAACCCATGAGCCAGCAAGTCATTATTTTCGATACAACTTTACGTGACGGTGAACAGGCATTACAGGCAAGCCTGAGTGTAAAAGAGAAACTGCAGATCGCGCTGGCTCTCGAACGTATGGGTGTTGACGTGATGGAGGTCGGTTTCCCTGTCTCTTCCCCAGGTGATTTCGAATCCGTACAGACCATTGCTCGCACCATTAAAAACAGCCGCGTCTGTGCCCTGGCGCGCTGCGTAGAGAAAGACATCGACGTCGCCGCCGAGTCGCTGAAGGTCGCCGAAGCGTTCCGTATCCACACCTTTATTGCTACCTCGCCTATGCACATCGCAACCAAGCTGCGCAGCACGCTGGATGAGGTGATTGAGCGCGCGGTCTACATGGTTAAGCGCGCACGCAACTATACCGATGACGTTGAGTTCTCCTGTGAAGATGCGGGCCGTACGCCAATCGAAGACCTGGCGCGCGTTGTGGAAGCCGCCATCAACGCGGGCGCGAAAACCATCAACATCCCGGACACCGTCGGCTACACCATGCCGTTTGAGTTCTCCAACATCATCACCGGCCTGTATGACCGCGTGCCGAATATTGATAAAGCAATTATCTCCGTCCACACCCACGATGATTTGGGTCTGGCCGTAGGCAATGCCATCGCCGCCGTCCACGCTGGCGCGCGTCAGGTAGAAGGCGCGATGAACGGTATCGGCGAACGCGCGGGCAACTGTTCGCTGGAAGAAGTGATCATGGCGATCAAAGTGCGCAAAGACATCATGGACGTGCACACCCGCATCAATCACAACGAAATCTGGCGCACCAGCCAGACCGTCAGTCAGATTTGCAACATGCCCATTCCGGCTAACAAAGCGATTGTCGGTACCGGCGCCTTCGCGCACTCCTCTGGTATCCACCAGGATGGCGTCCTGAAGAATCGTGAAAACTACGAAATCATGACCCCGGAATCCATCGGCCTGAATCAAGTACAGCTGAACCTGACCTCCCGTTCCGGTCGCGCCGCGGTTAAACACCGTATGGAAGAGATGGGTTATAAGGACAGCGATTACAACATGGATCAGCTGTACGACGCGTTCCTGAAGCTGGCCGACAAAAAAGGCCAGGTGTTCGACTATGACCTGGAAGCGCTGGCCTTTATTAACAAGCAGCAGGAAGAGCCGGAGCACTTCCGTCTGGATTACTTCAACGTGCAGTCCGGCTCCAGCGACATCGCCACCGCCTCGGTCAAACTGGCCTGCGGCGATGAAATTAAAGCAGAGGCCGCTAACGGTAACGGCCCTGTCGATGCCATCTATCAGGCGATTAATCGCGTCACCGAGTACGACGTTGAGCTAGTGAAATATGACCTGACGGCCAAGGGCCACGGCAAAGATGCACTGGGTCAGGTCGACATTGTTGTTACCCACAATGGCCGCCGCTTCCACGGCGTGGGCCTGGCGACCGATATCGTTGAGTCCTCCGCGAAAGCGATGGTGCATGTTCTGAACAACATCTGGCGCGCCGCCGAAGTCGAAAAAGAGTTGCAACGCAAAGCTCAGAATAAAGAGAACAACAAGGAAACCGTGTAATGTCGAAGAATTACCATATTGCTGTGTTGCCGGGCGACGGTATTGGTCCGGAAGTGATGGCACAGGCGCTGAAAGTACTGGAAGCCGTTCGCGCGCGTTTTGCGATGAAAATCACCACCAGCCACTACGACGTGGGCGGTATTGCGATTGATAACCACGGTACGCCGCTGCCAAAAGCGACCGTGGAAGGCTGCGAAAATGCTGATGCCGTGCTGTTTGGTTCCGTCGGTGGCCCGAAATGGGAACACCTGCCGCCGGCAGAGCAGCCAGAACGCGGCGCGCTGCTGCCGCTGCGTAAACATTTCAAACTGTTCAGCAACCTGCGTCCGGCGAAGCTGTATCAGGGTCTGGAAGAGTTCTGCCCGCTGCGCGCGGATATCGCCGCCAACGGTTTCGACATTCTGTGCGTGCGTGAACTGACCGGCGGGATCTATTTCGGTCAGCCAAAAGGACGCGAAGGCAGCGGACAACACGAGAAAGCGTTCGACACCGAGGTGTATCACCGTTTCGAAATCGAACGTATCGCCCACATCGCGTTCGAGTCGGCGCGCAAACGCCGCCATAAAGTGACCTCCATTGATAAAGCGAACGTGCTGCAGTCTTCCATTTTGTGGCGCGAGATCGTCAGCGAAGTCGCTAAGCAGTACCCGGACGTCGCGCTGTCGCACATGTACATCGACAACGCGACCATGCAGCTGATTAAAGATCCGTCCCAGTTTGACGTGCTGCTGTGCTCCAACCTGTTCGGCGATATCCTCTCTGACGAATGCGCGATGATCACCGGCTCCATGGGCATGCTGCCCTCCGCAAGCCTGAATGAAGAAGGCTTTGGCCTGTACGAGCCTGCGGGCGGCTCCGCGCCGGATATTGCCGGCAAAAATATTGCCAACCCGATTGCGCAGATCCTCTCCCTGGCCCTGCTGCTGCGCTACAGCCTGGATGCAGGCGAGGCGGCAACCGCAATTGAGAACGCCATTAACCGGGCGTTAGAAGAAGGCGTCCGTACCGGCGATTTAGCACGCGGCACGGCGGCAGTCAGTACCGATGAAATGGGCGACATCATTGCCCGCTATGTCGCTGAAGGGGTGTAATCATGGCTAAGACGTTATATGAAAAGTTGTTTGATGCGCACGTTGTTTACGAGGCACCGAACGAAACCCCGCTGCTGTACATTGACCGTCATCTGGTGCACGAAGTGACCTCTCCTCAGGCATTTGACGGCCTGCGCGCGCACAAGCGTCCGGTACGCCAGCCGGGTAAAACCTTCGCGACGATGGATCACAACGTTTCCACCCAGACCAAAGACATTAATGCCTCGGGTGAGATGGCGCGTATCCAGATGCAGGAGCTGATTAAGAACTGCAACGAGTTTGGCGTTGAGCTGTACGACCTGAACCATCCGTATCAGGGCATCGTCCACGTGATGGGGCCTGAGCAAGGGATCACCCTGCCGGGCATGACCATCGTCTGCGGTGACTCCCATACCGCGACCCACGGCGCGTTTGGCGCCCTGGCGTTCGGGATTGGCACTTCCGAGGTGGAACATGTGCTGGCAACGCAGACCCTGAAACAGGGCCGCGCCAAAACCATGAAGATCGAAGTGAAGGGTAAAGCCGCACCGGGTATTACCGCAAAAGACATCGTGCTGGCCATCATCGGTAAAACCGGCAGCGCAGGCGGCACCGGTCACGTTGTTGAGTTCTGCGGCGAAGCCATCCAGGCACTGAGCATGGAGGGGCGCATGACCCTGTGCAATATGGCGATTGAGATGGGCGCAAAAGCCGGTCTGGTCGCGCCGGACGAAACCACCTTCAACTACGTGAAGGGTCGTCTGCACGCGCCGAAAGGTCAGAATTTTGACGACGCGGTAGCGTACTGGAAAACCCTGAAAACCGACGATGGCGCAGCCTTTGACACCGTCGTCACGCTGCAGGCAGAAGAGATTGCGCCTCAGGTGACCTGGGGCACCAATCCGGGCCAGGTGATTTCCGTTAACGACAATATCCCGGACCCGGCATCCTTTACCGATCCGGTCGAGCGCGCCAGTGCGGAAAAAGCGCTGGCCTACATGGGGCTGAAGCCCGGCGTGCCGTTGACCGATGTCGCCATTGATAAAGTCTTTATCGGTTCCTGCACCAACTCCCGTATCGAAGATTTGCGTGCCGCAGCCGAGATTGCCAAAGGCCGCAAAGTGGCGCCAGGCGTGCAGGCGCTGGTAGTACCTGGCTCCGGCCCGGTGAAAGCCCAGGCGGAAGCCGAAGGTCTGGATAAGATCTTTATCGAAGCGGGCTTCGAGTGGCGTCTGCCCGGCTGCTCCATGTGTCTGGCCATGAACAACGATCGCCTGAATCCGGGCGAGCGCTGCGCCTCCACCAGCAACCGTAACTTTGAAGGCCGTCAGGGCCGCGGTGGGCGCACCCATCTGGTCAGCCCGGCAATGGCCGCCGCTGCGGCAGTCACCGGCCATTTCGCCGATATTCGCAGCCTGAAATAAGGAGACAATCATGGCAGAGAAATTTACCCAACATACGGGCCGAGTTGTCCCGCTGGACGCCGCTAACGTCGATACTGACGCTATTATTCCAAAACAGTTTCTGCAGAAAGTGACGCGTACCGGTTTCGGCGCACATCTGTTTAACGACTGGCGTTTCCTGGACGATAAGGGAGAAGTGCCTAATCCGGAATTCGTTCTGAACTTCCCGGAATACAAAGGCGCCTCCATTTTGCTGGCACGCGAAAACTTTGGCTGCGGCTCATCCCGTGAACACGCGCCGTGGGCGCTCACCGACTACGGTTTTAAAGTGGTCATTGCCCCAAGCTTCGCGGATATTTTTTACGGTAACAGCTTCAACAACCAGCTGCTGCCCGTCACGCTGAGCGATGAACAGGTCGATAAGTTGTTCGCGCTGGTTAAGGCGAATCCGGGCATTTCGTTTGAAGTGGATCTGGAAGCAGAAGTGGTGAAAGCCGGGGATAAGACCTACAGCTTCAGCATTGATGCGTTCCGCCGTCACTGCATGCTTAACGGTCTGGACAGCATTGGTTTAACTCTCCAGCACGACGCGGCGATTGCCACTTACGAAAACAAACAACCTGCATTTATGAAATAACCCTCCGGCCTGCAGTCCATTCTGCAGGCCGCGTTTTATCCCGATACCCGCCCCTTCTTCTGTAAATACTGCCCAACCCAGCCAATAATGACGTTATATTTAATGTCAATTTAATGTTTCCTGCGCAGAATAACCGCTCAATCAGCTGGCAGCGGAAATAATCATGGAAAAGAAAAATGGCAATGAGTCTCATATCCGTTCTCGGGAAATACATAAATGCACATTAGTGAGCGTAATAATAAATAGTTTACTCACCGCCTTTCAGATAGTTGCAGGGATATTCTCCGGTTCACAAGGTTTAATTGCTGATGGGATTCATTCTCTTTCCGATTTATCCTCCGACTTTGTCGTTCTGGTTGCGAATAAAAAGAGCCAGAAAGCCTCTGATATCGATCATCATTACGGTCATCTGCGTTTCGAAAACGGTGCAAAGCTCATTATTGGCGCTATTCTGCTGCTTGTGGGGGTAGGGATGCTCTGGTCCGCAGGCAATAAACTGCTTCACCCCGAGACGCATCAGCTGGTGAAAGGGGCCGCGCTGTGGGTGGCGATTCTGGCGCTGGTGGTAAAGGAAAGCTTGTTCAGATACATGTTTGCCACGGGAAAACGTATTCAGTCCTCGCTGCTGATAGCCAATGCCTGGCATGCCCGTTCTGACGCAGCGTCGTCAGTGGTTGTCGCCATCGGCATTGCCGGGAATTTAGTGGGCTTTCACGCGATGGACCTCATTGCGGCCCTGATTGTCGGAGTGTTCATCGCCCATATGGGTTACAAATTTGCTGCCGATGCCCTGCACGATCTGATGGACCGTTCGCTTGAGCCCGAGCTGGAGCACGACATCAAAACGTGTCTTCTCGCAACCGAGGGCGTCACCGGACTCCATGATTTAAAAACACGCAAGATGGGCGATTTAGCCCTTGTCGATGTCCATCTTGAAGTGAACGGCGAATTAAGCGTAAAAGAAGGACATCAGATTGCCGTGAATGCCAGAAATAACGTGATGCAAAAATTCAATGTGCTGAACGTGATGACGCATATTGATCCTGCCCACTAACCGGAACGCATAAATACAGCGTGACGCACCCGACCGTTAAGGTTTCGTTAATTAATCTGCGTCACACTGCATCGCATCAGCTCTCTCATTTTTGAGGTAAAAAGCGATGAAACCAACATTGCGCGATACGCTTCCCCATAAAGAAACGCCTTTTCTTCGCATACTGCACATTCTTGTGGCCTTACTGGTCCTCGCCCAGATTATCAATTCTAATTTCACCGAAAGTGAAGCCCTCCATGAATCCGGTCTGAACGGAATTGTCACCTGGATCCATGTTATCTGCGGATTTGGTTTAATTTTTTGTGGCATTGCCATGATGGCATGGATGTTAACCCAGCGCGGATTTAAGTATTACTTCGCCTGGCTGGCGCTGGATTTTCGCGGAATTGTTGACGATATTCGCACCCTCGCGCAGCGTCAGCTTCCTGACGCGCATGCCGGCGGTATGGCAGCAACGGTGCAAGGTCTGGGCGTGCTGGCGCTGCTGGGCGTTGCACTCTGCGGCGCGGCCTGGTTCGTGCTGAACGCCACGCTCGGGCCGGTTTCGTCCGTCGCGGAATCCGTCTTGGATTTGCATAAATTCCTGACGGTCTTTATTGAGACATATTTCTGGGCACACGGCTTCATGGGCCTCGTTCATATGTACCTGACGCTACGCGCGCAGCGTAAATATCAGTATTCAGAATAAAACGGTTCACAGAGCCCGGCGTTCCCGGGTTCCGTTTCGTTCATCCGATCACACGTCTTTTACGCGGCAGGTCAGCAGAAGCGTCACGACGGATAGCGCCGCAATCATCCAGTAGACAGACGCATGCCCGTAGCTTTGCGCCAGCGCCCCCTGAATCACGCCCGCCAGAATCACCCCGGTTGAAATGCTGTTGGTAAAAAGCGTGGTCGCCGAGCCGGCACGACCGGGCATGAGATCCTGAAACCAGAGCATGCCGATCCCGGCAACAATCCCAATAAACACGGCGTTAAACAGCTGCAGCGCCAGCAACGCTTCCCGCGAATGGAAAAGGATCAGCCCCGCGTAGAACAGCACCCCGGCCGCCACGGCGACAATCATCATCCTGCGCTTTCCAAAGCGCTTAACGTAGTAACCCGCCAGAATCATTGCCGGAATTTCCAGCCCGGCGGCAGTTCCCATTAAGATCCCCGCGAGCTTGTCCGGCAGGCCCAGATCGCTGCTGATCCACAGCGGCATATCGATGATGTACATGGTGTTGCAGGTCCACATCAGCGTGGAGGCAATAAACAGCATGCGGACGTTTTTGTCCTGCCAGCCGCTCACCTCGGTGACAGGTTTATCCGTCGTCTGTTCGACGCGCGCCACGGACGGCAGCGCGAAGGCAATCAGCGCCAGGCTGATGACAAAAATCCCGGCGGCGATGGAAAACATGGTGGTAAAGCCGTAGTTCAACGCCAGCATGAAGGCCAGCGGCGGACCAATGACCCACGCCAGCGAAAGCTGGGCGCGCATCACCGAGCTGAACATCACCACTTCACGCGCCGAGTTATCCGCGTATTCACGGGCCAGCGCGAACAGCTGCGGCATGGCGGTGTTCGCCAGCGACGCCAGCAGCACGCCGCAGGTAATAAGCGTCAGATAATGACGGTTGAAGGCAAAGAGCAGCGCGTTGCCCACGGCCATGGCGCAGCAAAAGAGGATCAGCCTGCGGCGATCGCCCTGGCTGTCCGATCGTTTCGCCAGCGCGAGGCTGACCAGGATCCCGGCAATGGCGTTAACGGTGTAAAACAGGCCGACCCAAAACGGCTGCGCCCCCACCTCGCGGCTGAGAAACAGGCTCAGCGTCGGCGCCTGCAGCGCCCCCGCCACGCCCATCATAAAGGCCACCAGCATAAAAGCGGCATACACGCCGTTCAGGCGTCGCCCCATCGTCATCAACCAGAGCATGCGCAAGTCCTTGTGAAAGCGAATCGAAATTGGGTGAATAGTAAACGAAAAAAGCCAGCAAAAACATTTTGCTGGCGGGTGATAAGCACCAATACTCAGTCACACATGATCGAGGCGAGTTAGCGGGAAGAGGTCGGTGTGGTAACGTCCCACTGCATCAATTCTTCTAACGTTTTCAGCCGTTGCTCTGCACACCGGCGGGCCAGCCAGGACGATCCTTTTGTCGCTGAAAAGTACTGCTGATAGAACTGACGTGCGGTAGACCTCTTCATAATTTACCTCCTCGCTTCATCGGGGAGAATTATTGGCCTAATATAGGGATAAATAAATTGCTGGTTTTTTGTCAGGAGTTCCCCTTTTATGCCTTCCGGTCGTCTGCAACAACAGTTTATCCGCCTCTGGCAGTGCTGCGAGGGGCAATCTCAGGAGACTACGCTCAACGAGCTGGCTGACCTGCTTAGCTGCTCCCGCCGCCATATGCGCACGCTGCTCAACACCATGCAGCAGCAGGGCTGGTTAAGCTGGGAAGCGGAGGCGGGACGCGGCAAACGTTCGCGGCTGACCTTCCTCTATACCGGGCTGGCGCTGCAGCAGCAGCGCGCGGAAGATCTGCTCGAGCAGGACCGCATCGATCAGCTGGTACAGCTGGTTGGCGACAAAGCCGCCGTGCGCCAGATGCTGGTTTCCCATCTCGGGCGCAGCTTTCGTCAGGGCCGCCACATTCTGCGGGTGCTCTACTACCGTCCGATGAAAAATCTGTTGCCCGGCACGGCCTTACGCCGCTCAGAAACGCATATGGCCCGGCAAATCTTCAGCGGCCTGACGCGGATAAATGAGGAAAACGGGGAACTGGAGGCGGATATCGCGCATCACTGGCAGCAACTTTCCCCGCGCCACTGGCGCTTCTTTTTACGCCCCGGCATCCACTTTCACCACGGCCGCGAGCTGGAAATGCACGACGTCATCGCCTCCCTGGAACGTGCCCGCAGGCTACCGCTCTACTCGCATATCTCCCGCATCCACTCGCCCACGGCCTGGACGCTGGATATTGAGCTGTCGCAACAGGATAAGTGGCTTCCCTGGCTGCTGGGCTACGTGCCGTCGATGATTTTGCCCGGCGAGTGGGAATCAATGAACAATTTTGCCAGCCTGCCGATTGGCACCGGGCCTTACTCCGTGTCCCGCAATAACAGCAATCAGCTGAAAATCCGCGCGTTCGACGACTACTTTGGCTATCGGGCGCTCATCGACGAAGTGAACGTCTGGGTATTGCCGGATCTCAATGAAGACCTGAGCTGCGGGCTGACGCTGGAAGGCCCCACCACGGGAGAAAAAGCCGTGGAGAGTCGCCTCGAGGAAGGGTGTTACTATCTCCTGTTTGACCGCCGCACCCACCGTGGGGCAAACCAGGCCGTCCGCAAGTGGGTTAGCCACGTTTTGTCCCCTTCCAATCTGATTTACCATGCGGAAGAGCAGTACCAGACATACTGGTTCCCGGCGTACGGCCTGCTTCCGCGCTGGCACCACGCCCGCCCGGTGCACTGCGACAAACCCGCAGGGCTGGAGTCCATCACCCTGACCTACTACCGCGAACACGTGGAGCATCGTTTTATCGCCAGAATCATGACCCGGCTGCTGGCAGCCGAGGGGGTCACGTTAGAGGTCAGGGAAGTGGACTATGACGAATGGCATCAGGGGGAGATCGCCAGTGATATCTGGCTCAACAGCGCCAACTTTACCCTGCCGCTCGATTTTTCGCTTTTCTCGCATCTGTATGAAGTCCCGCTGATCCAGCACTGCATCGACCGTGACTGGCAGCAGGATGCCGCCCTGTGGCGCGCGGGCGAAATGAATCTTGCAGCGTGGTGCCAGCAGCTTCTGGCCGAGCAGGCGATCGTACCCTTGATCCACCACTGGCTGATGATCCAGGGCCAGCGCAGCATGCGCGGCCTGCGGATGAACACCCTGGGCTGGTTTGATTTTAAATCCGCCTGGTTTGCGCCGCCGGAGCCATAACGCTTTCGTAATATTCACCAAATCATTACAATAGCGCCGTTCTCAACGGGGTGCTGCATCACAGATGTGCGCTGAGATAATACCCGTCGAACCTGATCCGGATAACGCCGGCGAAGGGATTTGAGGCTGTCTCTCAAAATCCTTTGCCACTCAACCTTGAGGTGCAAAGTGTTAAAAAAAGTTCTCCCCCTGCTGGCGCTGTTTGCGCTGCCTGCTTTTGCGAAGCCCGTCCTGACGGTCTACACCTATGACTCCTTCTCTGCCGACTGGGGCCCTGGCCCGGTGGTTAAAAAAGCCTTCGAAGCTGACTGTAACTGCGAGCTGAAGTTCGTGGCGCTGGAAGATGGCGTATCGCTGCTCAACCGTCTGCGCATGGAAGGGAAAAACAGCAAGGCCGACGTAGTGCTCGGGCTGGATAACAACCTGCTGGAGGCCGCCTCGCAAACCAAACTGTTTGCCAAAAGCGGCGTCGCGGCAGATGCCGTTAACGTGCCGGGCGGCTGGAAAAACGACACCTTTGTGCCGTTCGACTATGGCTACTTTGCTTTTGTTTACGACAAAAATAAGCTGAAAAACCCGCCGAAGAGCCTGAAAGAACTGGTTGAGAGTGACCAGAAATGGCGCGTGATTTATGAAGATCCGCGCACCAGTACGCCAGGCCTGGGCCTGCTGCTTTGGATGCAAAAGGTTTACGGGGATAAAGCGCCGGAAGCGTGGCAGAAACTGGCCGCCAAAACCGTCACCGTGACCAAGGGCTGGAGCGAAGCCTATGGCCTGTTCCTGAAAGGCGAAAGCGACCTGGTGCTGAGCTACACCACCTCTCCGGCCTACCACATTATCGCCGAGAAGAAAGATAACTATGCTGCCGCTGATTTTGCTGAAGGGCATTATCTGCAGGTGGAAGTCGCCGCGCGTACCGCCGCCAGCAAACAGCCGGAGCTGGCCGAGAAGTTCCTGAAGTTTATGGTTTCACCGGCGTTCCAGAATGCGATTCCCGCAGGCAACTGGATGTATCCGGTCACGAACGTTGCGCTGCCCGCAGGTTTCGAGCAGCTGACCAAACCAAAAACCTCGCTGGAGTTTACGCCGCAGCAGGTCGCCGCGCAGCGTGCAGCATGGGTAAGTGAATGGCAACGCGCCGTCAGCCGTTGATTCCCGGCTGGTTACTTCCCGGGCTGCTCGCCGCCACAGTGATGGTGGCGGTCAGCCTGGGGGCTTTTCTTGCACTGTGGTTCAACGCGCCAGAGAGCGACCTGCTCGCCCTCTGGCACGACAGCTACCTCTGGCACGTTATCCGTTTCTCCTTCTGGCAGGCGTCTCTCTCAGCCCTGCTGTCGGTGCTCCCGGCTATTTTTCTTGCGCGCGCCCTGTATCGCCGGCGTTTCCCCGGCAGGCTGGCACTGCTGCGCCTGTGCGCCATGACGCTGATCCTGCCCGTGCTGGTGGCGGTATTTGGCATCCTCAGCGTTTACGGTCGCCAGGGCTGGCTGGCTTCGCTGTTCGGCCAGCTTGGTCTGGAATGGTCATTCTCTCCTTACGGATTGCAGGGCATTCTGCTCGCGCACGTGTTTTTCAATATGCCGATGGCAACGCGCCTCTTCTTGCAGGCGCTGGAAAACATTCCCGGCGAACAGCGTCAGATTGCCGCCCAGCTCGGCATGCGCGGCGTTTCATTCTTCCGCTTTGTCGAATGGCCGTGGCTGCGCCGCCAGATCCCGCCCGTCGCGGCGTTAATCTTTATGCTCTGCTTTGCCAGCTTTGCCACCGTGCTGTCGCTCGGCGGCGGGCCGCAGGCCACCACCATTGAGCTGGCGATTTACCAGGCGCTGAGTTACGACTACGATCCCGGTCGCGCCGCGCTGCTGGCGATGGTGCAGATGGCGTGCTGCCTTGTGCTGGTGCTGTTGAGCCAGCGGCTGAGTAAAGCCATTCCTGCTGGCAGTAATCAAATAACCGGCTGGCGCGACCCGCAGGACAGCCTGCACAGCCGCGTTACCGATTTTATCCTGATCGCGCTGGCGCTCCTGCTTCTGCTGCCGCCGCTGATGGCCGTTATCGTTGACGGACTGAACCTCAATCTCATGTCCGTCCTGCAACAGCCCATCCTCTGGCAGGCGACCTGGACCTCGCTACGTATCGCGCTGGCGGCAGGGTTACTGTGCGTCGTGCTGACCATGATGCTGCTGTGGAGCAGCCGTGAACTCTATGCCCGGCAGGCCCAAAAGGCCGGGCAGGCGCTGGAGCTGACGGGCATGCTGATTCTGGCGATGCCGGGCATCGTACTGGCGACGGGCTTCTTTTTACTGTTCAACAGCACCGTCGGCCTGCCGGAAAGGGCCGATGGCATTGTGATTTTCACCAACGCCCTGATGGCCATTCCTTACGCGCTCAAAGTGCTGGAAAACCCGATGCGCGACGTCAACAGCCGCTACGGTTTGCTGTGCCAGTCGCTGGGCATGCAGGGCTGGCAGCGGCTGAAGGTGGTGGAACTGCGCGCGCTAAAACGTCCGCTGGCGCAGGCGCTGGCGTTTGCCTGCGTGCTGTCGATTGGGGATTTTGGCGTGGTGGCTCTCTTTGGCAATGAAGATTTCCGCACGCTGCCATACTGGCTCTATCAGCAGATCGGCTCTTATCGCAGTCAGGACGGCGCGGTCACCGCGCTGTTACTGCTGCTGCTGTGCTTTGCCTTATTTACCGTTATCGAAAAACTTCCGGGGCGTGATGTTAAAACTGACTGATGTAACCTGGCTTTACCAGCATCTGCCGATGCGCTTCACGCTCTCCGTGCGCCAGGGGGAGATAATCGCCGTGCTTGGTCCAAGCGGCGCGGGAAAAAGCACGCTGCTTAATCTGATTGCGGGTTTTCTGCAGCCGGCAAGCGGCGCGATCGTCATTAACAATCACGATCATACCCACACGCCGCCTGCAAAACGTCCGGTCTCAATGCTGTTTCAGGAAAACAACCTGTTTACCCATCTGACGGTGCGGCAAAACATCGCGCTGGGGATGCATCCGGGACTCAGGCTGAACGATGCCCAGCGCCAGAAGCTGGAGATCATTGCCGCCCAGATGGGGATCAACCAGTTCATCGACAGGCTGCCGGGCGAGCTTTCCGGCGGCCAGCGTCAGCGCGTGGCGCTGGCGCGATGTCTTGTCCGCGAGCAGCCGATCCTGCTGCTGGATGAGCCGTTCTCGGCGCTCGATCCCGCGCTGCGCCTGGAGATGCTCGCCCTGGTGCAGGACGTCTGTCAGCGCCAGCAGCTGACGATGCTGATGGTTTCACACAGTATTGAGGATGCTGCCCGCATCGCCCCGCGATCGGTGGTGATTGCCGAAGGGCGTATTTTGTGGGATGGAAAAACAGAAGAACTGCTGAGCGGTAAGGCGGGGGCGTCTTCACTGTTGGGCATTCGTGCGGTCTGATGCCCTCACCCTGGCCCTCTCCCACGGGGAGAGGGAAATCGTCGTTAACGGCTCACCACTTTCAATAAAATCTCGCCGTACACCGGCATCAGCGGGTGGCGAATCAGCGCGACCAGCGCCACCACAGCCACGCCAAGCGTCAGCGGGGCCAGCCACAAAAGGCGAGAGCGCGGAAGATAGCGCGTCAGGCGATCGACGCTGGCTTTCCCACTGCGCCACAGCCGCCAGCAGAGCCATGCCGCCAGCCACAGCAGCACAGCCGTACCCAGCAGCAGCCACTTAAACTCACCGCTTTGCATACCGTCAGGGATATCGATGGCCGCGCCGGCCAGAATCCCCGGCAGGAAGTAGAACGGCGGCCAGAAGACGCAGCCGATAATGTTCGGCACCACGAATTTCGCGACGGGCAGATCCAGCATCCCCGCCACCATCGGCACCAGCGGACGCGTTGGCCCGACAAAGCGGCCGACGAGGATGGTAAACATGCTGTGCTGATGCAGCGCATGCTCGGTTTTATCCAGCAAGGCTTTGTTCTTTTTCATGAACGACCAGCGGTGCAGCGGCTTCTTAAAGCGCCAGCCCAGCCAGAAGGAGATCCAGTCGCCGAGCAGGCAGCCGATAATCCCGGCCAGCCACGCCTGCCAGAAATTGACCTCGCCGCTGCCAATCAGCGCCCCAAGCCCGGCCATCATGACGGTGCCGGGCAGGATTAGCCCAACCAGCGCCAGCGATTCCAGAAACGCCACCAGCGCCACGGCGATGAGCGAGTACATAACGGACTGGGTAATAAAGTGTTCCAGCAATGCCTGCATAACTATTCCGGTCAGAAAACGAATCAGCGATTCTGCTTAGCGCCCCGCACCGCGTCAAGGCAACAATTGTCTGAATAGTTTACAGGTTGCTTTCTGCATTCACCTGTTTGTTTATCTTTTTTTACCGTTTATTCACATCCCGCGCGGAATTCGCTCGGGCTGGCGCCGGTGCATTTTTTAAATACCCGGGAGAAATAGAGCTGATCCTCAAAGCCCACGTTGCGTCCGACGGTGGCAATCGGCATCCGGGTGGTGCTGAGCAGCAGCTTTGCCTGGCTGATGCGCTGATCCTCGCGCCAGCTCAATACGCTGACGCCCAGCTGCTGGCGGAACAGATGCGACAGACGCGACGGCGACAGGCAGACGTGCTGAGCAACGCTGGCGATATCAAACTGGCTATCGGCCAGGTGGTCGCTGATGTACTGGCAGGCGTCGCGCACGCGGTTGTCCAGCGGGGGATTAAGCGACTCGTTAATCGCCTCCATCCGTCGCAGCAGCAGCTGTTCAAGCAGGTTAATCGCCAGCAGTTCGGCGTAGCGACCACCGGCCTGTCCCGCCTCGATAATCTGCGCAAAAAGCTCGCGAAACTGCGCCAGATGAACCTCATCCGGGCGATAAAAACCGGTATGCGCAAAAATGGCGGGCCACGAAAGCCACTCCTGCCAGTAGGCGCGTGGACGGAAATAGACCCACTGGTGATACCACTCTTTGGCATCCGGATGACGGCCATAGTGGTGGATCTCCCCCGGCGGGAACAGCAGGATATCGCCGGGGCGGCAGACAAACTGCTGGTCACCGTTCTTGATGATCCCTTCCCCTCGCACGGTCAGGTTGAGGATATACCCTTTCATGCCGAGCGGTCGATCGACGTAAAAGTCGAGGTATCCCTCAGCCTCGATAGGGGTCAGTCCCGCCACAAGGTGCGCGTTAAACGAGTATCCCGGCAGCAGGGGATCGTTTTGCGTTTCGGCCATAGATTCAGTTCTCCCAAGGGTCCTGAAGGAAACCAATTGTCCATATCACTAAAAGCAGCTTTAAAATGGCCCGCGAAAAGATCCAAAAAGCATCACGCCGCTTTTACGTCCGCCATGTTTCAGCCTTTCCCCCTGATTTCTCCGCCAGAGCAGGCAGATAACCAGTAACAAAAGTGTCTATAAGTGCGGCAGAAATGTCCACATTGAATATTTGCACGGCGTCACACTTTCCGTTGTAACAGCAATTTAGTCCATAAGATTAGCGGATCCTGCCTGACGACTTTTTTCCCCAGTCTCTAATGTTCTTCCATACCTGTTTTTTCGATGGAGCAACACCATGGCAATTGCGATTGGCCTCGATTTTGGCAGCGATTCGGTTCGCGCGCTGGCAGTGGACTGTACGTCCGGCCAGGAGATAGCAACCAGCGTTGAGTGGTACCCGCGCTGGCAAGAGGGGCGCTACTGTGATGCGCCGAACAACCAGTTCCGTCACCACCCGCGTGACTATATCGAGTCGATGGAAGCGGCGATCAAAACCGTCCTCGCTGAACTGACTGACGCCCAGCGGGCTGAGATTGTCGGAATTGGCGTCGACAGCACCGGCTCTACGCCGGCCCCTGTGGATGCCGAAGGCCGCGTGCTGGCGCTGCGCCCGGAGTTCGCCGACAATCCGAACGCCATGTTCGTGCTGTGGAAAGACCATACCGCCGTGGAAGAGGCCGAAGCCATTACGCGCCTGTGCCATCAGCCGGGCAAGACAGACTACTCGCGCTACATCGGCGGGATTTACTCCAGCGAATGGTTCTGGGCCAAGATCCTTCACGTCACCCGTGCCGACGCCTCCGTCGCACAGGCTGCGGCGTCATGGGTTGAGCTGTGCGACTGGGTGCCTGCCCTGCTCTCCGGCACCACTCGCCCGCAGGATATCCGCCGCGGCCGCTGCAGCGCCGGGCATAAATCCCTGTGGCACGAAAGCTGGGGCGGCCTGCCTCCGGCCGCGTTCTTCGATGAGCTCGACCCGATCCTCAACAAGAGCCTGACGTACCCGCTGTTTACCGACACCTTTACCGCCGATATTCCCGTCGGCACCCTCTGCGAAGAGTGGGCGACGCGCCTCGGCCTGCCGCAGAACGTGGCCATCTCCGGCGGCGCCTTTGACTGCCATATGGGCGCCGTGGGCGCGGGCGCACAGCCAAACACGCTGGTCAAAGTCATCGGGACCTCCACCTGCGACATCCTGACGGCAGATAAAGCCACCGTCGGCGACCGGGCGGTGAAAGGCATCTGCGGCCAGGTTGACGGCAGCGTGGTGCCGGACTTCATCGGTCTTGAAGCGGGTCAGTCCGCGTTTGGCGATATTTACGCCTGGTTTGGTCGCGTGCTCGGCTGGCCGCTGGACCAGCTGGCGGCGGCACATCCTGAACTGAAAACCCATATAGCCGACAGCAAAAAGCAGCTTCTGCCGCAGCTCACCGAAGCCTGGGCAAAAAATCCGTCTCTCGATCACCTGCCGGTGGTGCTGGACTGGTTTAACGGCCGCCGCACGCCGTTTGCCAACCAGCGTCTGAAAGGGGTGATCGCGGATCTCAACCTGGCGACCGACGCCCCTGCGCTGTTCGGCGGTTTGATTGCCGCAACGGCCTTCGGTGCCCGCGCCATTATGGAGTGCTTCACCGGGCAGGGTATCGACGTCAACAACGTGATGGCGCTGGGCGGCATCGCCCGTAAAAACCCGGTGATCATGCAGGCCTGCTGCGACGTGCTGAACCGTCCGCTGCAGATTGTGGCCTCCGATCAGTGCTGCGCGCTGGGCGCGGCGATTTTCGCCGCCGTGGCCGCAGGCGTTCACGCCGACATTCCGACCGCGCAGAAGCATATGGCGAGCGCCGTCGAAAACACGCTTCAGCCGCGTGCCCAGCAGGCGCAACGCTTTGAACAGCTTTATCAGCGCTACCAGCAATGGGCAAAAAGCGCCGAACTTCACTATCTCCCTGTCGCCGCCCCGGCCAAAAGCACCGCGGACACTACGGCAACCCTGACCCATTAAGGACACGATGATGACCATTTTTAATAACTATGAAGTGTGGTTTGTGATTGGCAGCCAGCATCTGTACGGACCGGAAGCGCTGCAGCAGGTGACGAAACACGCGGAGCACGTCGTTAACGCGCTGAACGCGGAAGCTAAACTGCCGTGCAAACTGGTGCTGAAACCGCTGGGCACGACGCCTGACGAAATTACCCACATCTGCCGCGACGCCAACTACGACGATAAATGCGCCGGTCTGGTGGTGTGGCTGCACACCTTCTCACCCGCCAAAATGTGGATCAACGGCCTGTCTATCCTCAACAAACCGCTGCTGCAGTTCCATACCCAGTTCAACGCCTCCCTGCCGTGGGACAGCATCGACATGGACTTTATGAACCTGAACCAGACCGCGCACGGCGGCCGCGAGTTCGGCTTCATCGGCGCGCGTATGCGCCAGCAGCACGCGGTGGTCACCGGCCACTGGCAGGATGGCAAGGCGCAACAGCGTATCGGCTCCTGGATGCGTCAGGCGGTCTCTAAGCAGGATACCCGCCATCTGAAAGTGGTGCGTTTCGGCGACAACATGCGTGAAGTGGCGGTCACGGACGGCGACAAAGTGGCCGCGCAGATCAAGTTCGGCTTCTCCGTGAACACCTGGGCCGTGGGCGACCTGGTGCAGGTGGTGAATGAAATCAGCGACGGCGACGTGAGCGCTTTGGTGGACGAGTACGAAAGCAGCTACCGCCTGACGCCTGCGGCACAAATCAACGGCGACAAGCGTCAGAACGTGCTGGACGCGGCGCGCATCGAGCTGGGCATGAAGCGCTTCCTGGAACAGGGCGGCTTCCACGCCTTTACCACTACCTTTGAAGACCTCCACGGCCTGAAACAGCTGCCGGGCCTGGCGGTACAACGTCTGATGCAGCAGGGCTACGGCTTTGCGGGCGAAGGCGACTGGAAAACTGCCGCTCTGCTTCGCATCATGAAGGTGATGTCGACCGGTCTGCAGGGCGGCACCTCCTTTATGGAGGACTACACCTATCACTTCGAAAACGGCAACGACCTGGTGCTCGGCTCGCACATGCTGGAAGTGTGCCCGACGATCGCCGTGGAAGAGAAACCGATCCTCGACGTGCAGTACCTCGGCATCGGCGGCAAAGCCGATCCGGCGCGTCTGATCTTCAACACCCGTACGGGCCCGGCCATCAACGCCAGCCTGATCGACCTGGGCGATCGCTTCCGCCTGCTGGTGAACTGCGTCGATGCGGTTGAAACGCCGCACTCCCTGCCGAAACTGCCGGTCGCCAACGCCCTGTGGAAAGCACAGCCTGACCTGCCAACCGCCTCAGAGGCCTGGATCCTGGCCGGCGGCGCGCACCACACGGTGTTCAGCCACGCGCTGGATCTGAACGACATGCGTCAGTTCGCCGAGCTGCACGACATCGAGCTGACCGTGATTGATAACGATACCCGCCTGCCCGCCTTCAAAGACGCGCTGCGCTGGAACGAAGTCTATTACGGTTCAAAACGCTAAGTACGGAATGCCCGGTGACGCTACGCTCACCGGGCAGGGAGATAACGATGTTAGACGATCTCAAACGTCAGGTGCTCGAAGCCAACCTGGCGCTGCCGAAACATAATCTGGTCACCCTGACATGGGGCAACGTCAGCGCCGTTGACCGCGAAAAAGGCGTGTTCGTGATTAAGCCTTCCGGCGTGGATTACACGGTGATGACCGCAGACGATATGGTCGTTGTCAGCCTTGAGACCGGCGAAGTGGTCGAAGGTAAGAAAAAACCGTCCTCCGATACGCCGACTCACCGCCTGCTGTATCGGTCATTCCCGACCATCGGCGGCATCGTGCATACCCATTCGCGCCACGCCACCATCTGGGCGCAGGCGGGCCAGTCCATCCCGGCGACCGGCACCACCCACGCGGACTACTTTTACGGCACCATTCCCTGCACGCGTCTGATGACCGATGCTGAGATTAACGGTGAGTACGAGTGGGAAACGGGGAACGTGATTGTCGAAACCTTTGAGAAACAGGGGATCGACGCGGCGCAAATGCCCGGCGTGCTGGTGCACTCCCACGGCCCGTTTGCCTGGGGTAAAAACGCAGAAGACGCGGTGCATAACGCCATCGTGCTCGAAGAGGTCGCCTATATGGGGATCTTCTGTCGCCAGCTGGCGCCGCAGCTGCCGGATATGCAGCAAACCCTGCTGGATAAGCATTACCTGCGCAAGCACGGTGCGAAGGCCTATTACGGGCAGTAAACTGTATATAAACCCAGCATTAAAATCTTAACCAGGCTATAATCAGGCCTGGTTTTGTTTTCTGGGATAACGGCGTGGCGCAGGCGCAAGAAGGCTTTTTACTGACCCGACACTGGCGGGATACCCCTCAGGGCACCGAGGTCGCGTTCTGGCTGGCAACCGACAGCGGTCCGCTGCACGTTACGCTGCCCCCGCAGGAATCCGTGGCCTTTATTCCTGAAGCCCACGTCGAAAAGGTGAAGCAGCTGCTGCGCGGCGAAAACGGCTGGCGCATCACCCCGCTTGAGCTGAAGGATTTCCACCGTCAGCCGGTTTACGGCCTCTACTATCGCGCCCATCGCCAGCTGATGCGCTATGAAAAGCTGCTCCGCGAGGCGGGCGTGACGCTCTATGAGGCGGATATCCGCCCACCGGAACGCTTTCTGATGGAGCGGTTTATTACCGCCCCCGTCTGGGTCGACGGCACCGCGCATTGCGGCAGCCTCGTTAACGCGCGCCTGAAGCCGAATCCGCACTACCGCCCGCCGCTGAAGTGGGTCTCCCTGGATATAGAAACCACCCGCCACGGCGAACTGTACTGCATCGGTCTGGAAGGCTGCGGCGATCGGGTTGTTTATATGCTCGGGCCGCCGAATGGCGATGCGTCCGCGCTGGATTTCCGGCTTGAGTACGTCAACAGCCGCCCGCAGCTGCTGGAGAAGCTTAACCAGTGGTTTGCCGACAACGACCCCGACGTCCTGATCGGCTGGAACGTGGTGCAGTTCGACCTGCGCGTCCTGCAAAAGCACGCCGAGCGCTACCGCATCCCGCTGATGCTGGGGCGCGGAAACAGCGAGCTGGAATGGCGTGAGCACGGTTTTAAGAACGGCGTTTTCTTCGCGCAGGCTAACGGTCGCCTGATTATCGACGGCATTGAGGCGCTTAAGTCCGCCTTCTGGAACTTCTCTTCATTCTCCCTCGAAGCGGTCGCACAGGAGCTGCTTGGCGAAGGCAAATCCATCGACAACCCCTGGGACAGAATGGACGAGATCGACCGGCGCTTTAATGAAGATAAACCGGCGCTTGCCACCTATAACCTGAAAGACTGCGAGCTGGTCACGCAGATTTTCCACAAAACCGAGATTATGCCGTTCCTGCTGGAGCGCGCGACGGTAAACGGCCTGGCGGCAGACAGGCACGGCGGCTCCGTGGCGGCCTTTAGCCACCTCTATTTTCCGCGCATGCACCGGGCGGGATACGTCGCCCCCAACCTCGGGGACGTACCGCCGCAGGCAAGCCCCGGCGGGTACGTGATGGACTCCCGGCCAGGTTTGTATGACTCGGTGCTGGTGCTGGACTACAAAAGCCTCTACCCGTCGATTATCCGTACCTTCCTGATCGATCCCGTCGGGCTGGTTGAGGGCATGGCCCAGCCGGACGATGAGCACAGCACCGAAGGTTTCCTCGGCGCACGCTTCTCGCGAGAAAAACACTGCCTGCCTGAAATCGTGGGAAACATCTGGCACGGCCGCGATGAGGCCAAGCGCCACGGCAACAAGCCGCTATCACAGGCGCTGAAAATCATTATGAATGCCTTTTACGGCGTGCTGGGCACCAGCGCCTGCCGCTTCTTTGACCCGCGTCTGGCCTCCTCGATCACCATGCGCGGGCACGAGATCATGCGCCAGACCAAAGCGCTGATTGAGTCCCGGGGCTATGACGTCATCTACGGCGACACGGACTCCACCTTTGTGTGGCTTAAGGGCGCGCATTCAGAAGACGACGCCGCGCAAATCGGCAAAGCGCTGGTCGCCTTCGTAAACGACTGGTGGCAGGAACATTTGCAGAAAGAGCGGTTAACCAGCGCGCTGGAGCTGGAATTTGAAACCCATTTCGCCCGCTTTTTAATGCCCACCATTCGCGGCACCGATCAGGGCAGCAAGAAGCGCTACGCCGGGCTAATTCAGGAAGGCGACGCGCAGCGGATGGTTTTTAAAGGGCTGGAGACGGTACGTACCGACTGGACGCCGCTGGCGCAGCAGTTCCAGCAGACGCTCTATCTGCGGGTGTTTCGCAATGAGCCATATCAGGACTACGTGCGAGAGACGATAGCCAGCCTGATGGCGGGCGAACTTGACGCGCAACTGGTATACCGCAAGCGCCTGCGCCGCCCGCTGGCGGAGTACCAGCGTAACGTTCCTCCGCACGTACGCGCCGCGCGTCTGGCGGATGAAGAAAACGTACGCCGTCGCCGCGCGCCGCAGTATCAAAACCGGGGAACCATCAAATACGTCTGGACCGTTAGCGGCCCGGAACCCGTGGATTATCAGCACTCTCCTCTGGATTACGAACACTATCTGACGCGCCAGCTTCAGCCGGTTGCCGACGGAATTTTGCCCTTCATCGACGATGATTTTGCTACACTGGTTACAGGGCAACTTGGCCTATTTTGACGCGTGACGAAATGGCTGCCATCCAGTACCATAGCGCCCTTTCCATTCCTGGACCCATTTTTCGTTGACCGTCTTTTTTGACGGTAGTCGAACTATTGCCTGCAATTAAAGATTAGAGCCGAACAACTATGCCTTTTACACTTGGTCAACGCTGGATCAGCGATACAGAAAGCGAACTTGGACTAGGAACCGTCGTAGCAATCGATACGCGTATGGTTACCCTCCTCTTCCCTGCCACCGGTGAAAACCGTCTGTACGCTCGCAATGACTCCCCTGTTACCCGCGTGATGTTTAATCCGGGTGACACCGTGACCAGCCATGACGGCTGGCAGCTCAAGATTGAAGACGTAAAAGAAGAGAATGGACTGCTCGCCTACATTGGTACTCGTCTTGATACGGATGAAGCCAATGTCATCTTGCGTGAAGTGCTGCTCGACAGCAAACTGGTGTTCAGCAAGCCGCAGGACCGCCTGTTTGCCGGGCAAATCGACCGTATGGATCGCTTCTCCCTGCGCTATCGCGCGCGTAAGTTCCAGAGTGAACAGTACCGCATGCCGTGGAGCGGCCTGCGCGGCCAGCGCACCAGCCTGATCCCCCACCAGCTGAACATCGCCCACGACGTAGGCCGTCGTCACGCGCCGCGCGTGCTGCTGGCAGATGAAGTGGGCCTGGGTAAAACCATCGAAGCGGGCATGATCCTCCATCAACAGCTGCTTTCCGGCGCAGCCGAACGCGTGCTGATCGTGGTGCCAGAAACCCTGCAGCACCAGTGGCTGGTTGAGATGCTGCGCCGCTTTAACCTGCGTTTCTCCCTGTTCGACGATGAACGCTATGCCGAAGCGCAGCACGACGCCGACAACCCGTTTGAAACCGAACAGCTGGTCATTTGTTCCCTGGACTTCGTGCGCCGCAGCAAGCAGCGTCTTGAGCACCTGTGCGATGCCGAGTGGGACATTATGGTTGTTGACGAAGCGCACCACCTGGTCTGGAGCGAAGACGCGCCGAGCCGCGAATACATGGCTATCGAGCAGCTTGCCGAACGCGTGCCTGGCGTCCTGCTGCTGACCGCAACGCCGGAGCAGCTGGGTCTGGAAAGCCACTTCGCCCGTCTGCGCCTGCTCGATCCAAACCGTTTCCACGACTTTGAGCAGTTCGTGGAAGAACAGAATAACTACCGTCCGGTCGCCGATGCCGTCGCCATGCTGCTGGCGGGCAAGCGTCTTTCTGATGACGAACTCAACACCCTGAGCGATCTGATTGGCGAGCAGGATATCGAGCCGCTTTTGCAGGCTGCGAACAGCGACAGCGGCAACGCGGAATCCGCGCGTAAAGAGCTGATCGACATGCTGATGGACCGCCACGGCACCAGCCGCGTGCTGTTCCGAAACACCCGTAACGGCGTCAAAGGCTTCCCGAAACGCGAGCTGCATACGATTAAGCTGCCGCTGCCGACGCAGTATCAGACGGCGATTAAAGTCTCCGGCATTATGGGTGCGCGCAAAACCCAGGAAGAGCGCGCCCGCGACATGCTTTATCCGGAACAAATCTACCAGGAATTTGAAGGCGATACCGGCACCTGGTGGAACTTCGATCCGCGCGTGGAGTGGCTGATGGGCTACCTGACCGCGCACCGCTCCCAGAAAGTGCTGGTGATCTGCGCCAAAGCGGCCACCGCGCTGCAGCTGGAGCAGGTTCTGCGCGAGCGTGAAGGCATTCGCGCCGCCGTGTTCCACGAAGGCATGTCCATCGTCGAGCGCGACCGCGCCGCGGCGTGGTTCGGAGAAGAGGACAGCGGCGCACAGGTTCTGCTGTGCTCGGAAATCGGCTCTGAAGGCCGTAACTTCCAGTTCGCCAGCAACCTGGTGATGTTCGATCTGCCGTTTAACCCGGATCTGCTGGAGCAGCGTATCGGCCGTCTGGATCGTATCGGCCAGGCGCATGATATTCAGATCCACGTGCCGTATCTGGAAAAAACCGCGCAGTCCGTGCTGGTACGCTGGTTCCACGAAGGTCTGGACGCGTTTGAACATACCTGCCCGACGGGCCGCACCATTTATGATCAAGTGCATGGCGATCTGATCGGCTACCTGGCCACGCCGGAAAACGCGGAAGGGTTTGATGAGCTGATCAAGTCCTGCCGTGAGAAGCACGATGCGCTGAAAGCGCAGCTGGAGCAGGGCCGCGACCGCCTGCTGGAGATCCACTCCAACGGCGGTGAAAAAGCGCAGGCGCTGGCTGAGAGTATTGAAGAACAGGATGATGACACCAGCCTGATCAGCTTCTCCATGAACCTGTTCGATATCGTCGGCATCAACCAGGACGACCGCGGCGAGAACCTGATTGTCCTGACTCCGTCCGATCACATGCTGGTTCCGGATTTCCCGGGCCTGCCGGAAGATGGCTGTACCATCACCTTCGAGCGTGACGTGGCGCTGTCCCGCGAAGATGCCCAGTTTATCACCTGGGAACACCCGCTGATCCGCAACGGTCTGGACCTGATCCTCTCCGGCGATACCGGCAGCAGCACCATCTCCCTGTTGAAAAACAAGGCGCTGCCGGTGGGCACCCTGCTGGTGGAGCTGATCTACGTTGTGGAAGCGCAGGCGCCGAAACAGCTGCAGCTCAACCGCTTCCTGCCGCCAACACCGGTGCGTCTGCTGCTGGATAAAAACGGCACGAACCTGGCGGGACAGGTTGAATTCGAGAGTTTCAACCGACAGCTGAGCGCGGTAAACCGCCACACGGGCAGCAAGCTGGTGAACGCGGTACAGCAGGATGTGCACGCTATTCTGCAACTGGGCGAAACCCAGATTGAAAAAGCGGCCAGAGCGCTGATTGACGCCGCGCGCAGTGAAGCCGACGAGAAACTGTCTGCGGAGCTGTCCCGTCTGGAAGCGTTAAAAGCCGTCAACCCGAACATCCGCGACGACGAGCTGGCGGCGATTGAAAGCAACCGTCAGCAGGTGCTGGAAAGCCTGAATCAGGCTGGCTGGCGTCTGGATGCCCTGCGTCTTATCGTTGTGACGCATCAGTAAACGGAGCGCAAGATGGTGATGGAGCCTTACAATCCGCCGCAGGATCCCTGGCTGGTCATTCTGTATCAGGATGAACACATTATGGTGGTCAACAAGCCCAGCGGCCTGTTGTCCGTGCCGGGGCGTCTGGACGAGCACAAAGACAGCGTGATGACGCGCATTCAGCGCGATTATCCGCAGGCGGAGTCTGTCCATCGCCTGGATATGGCCACCAGCGGCGTGATTGTGGTGGCGCTGAACAAAGCGGCGGAACGCGAGTTAAAGCGCCAGTTCCGCGAGCGCGAGCCGAAAAAGCAGTATGTCGCCCGCGTCTGGGGCCACCCCGCGCAGGCGGAAGGGCTGGTAGATTTACCGCTGATCTGCGACTGGCCGAACCGGCCTAAGCAGAAGGTGTGTTACGAAACCGGCAAGGCCGCGCAGACCGAGTACGAAGTGCTGGAGTACGCGCCGGATAATACCGCGCGCGTCCTGCTTAAGCCGATTACCGGACGTTCGCACCAGCTGCGCGTGCATATGCTCGCCCTGGGTCATCCGATTCTGGGCGACCGGTTTTACGCGCCGCCTGAAGCGCTGGCCTTAGCGCCACGTCTGCAGCTGCACGCGCAGACGCTCACCATCACCCATCCGGCCTTCGGTAACGCGATGACGTTTAAAGCCCCGGTGGACTTCTAAAAAAAAGCCCGACATCGTCGGGCTTTTTCTTATTTGAAACCTTTCTTCTCTTTAATGAGCTCGTACGCCTTCTGGATTTCCTGCGCTTTTTGCTTCGCCATCTCCATCATTTCTGGCGGTAAGCCTTTCGCGACCAGTTTGTCCGGATGGTGTTCGCTCATGAGCTTACGATAGGCACGTTTAATCGTGGTCTGATCGTCAGAGGGCTTAACGCCAAGCACGTTGCAGGCGTCTTCCAGCGTCGGACCACGCTGCGCCTGCTGCCAGGCACCGCCGGACGACTGCTGATGATAGCCGCCGCCAAACTGCGCCCCGCCCTGCATCATGCGCAGGAACTGGTCGAACTGCATGCGGGAGATGCCCAGCTCTTCCGCAATGACGTACAGCACGTCACGTTCATTAGGGTGAAGTGAACCGTCCGCGAAGGCCGCCTGGATTTGAATTTCCAGAAACATCCGAATTAAATCAAAACGTCCAAAGCAGATGCTGCGGAACTGACGCATTTTTTCGCGAAGCGGATAATTATCCGACTTACCGATGCGAAACGCATTTTGCGCTTCCAGACGGGAGTCGCCGTGCAGATTCATGCGATCCATAAAGACGCTGGCAATCTGAATATCGGCTTCTGTGACACGCCCTTTGGATTTGGTTAAGTGCCCCATGACCTCAAAGGTGGTGGAGAAAAAGAGTGACTGACGCTCGCGCTGATTGGCAAACCAGGCCATTTTGCGGCTGCGCGCCTTATCAAACATATGGCCGATAATAAGCCCAAGCACAATCCCCCAGAACCCGGCACCCATGATGATGGCGAACGCAACGCCGATTATTTTACCCCAATACTGCATATACTCCCCGGATAGTCATATTCCTGGCCGACGCAACGTCATCATCACTGTGTTCAAGTCACGGTCAATTGAAGGACATCGCCTATAATTTGCTTTATCATACTCGTCATTCGATAGCGAGCCTAACACTCTGGCACGCAAACGGGCAGGATTAACGCTGGTACTGCGCAGATGAGTAAGATAGTCTCTGAGCGTTTGTAAGCCGTAGCCACTGATGACGGAACAATAAAATACAACGTATGAAAAAACGTATCCCCACCCTCCTGGCCACAATGATTGGCTCCGCCCTGTACAGTCAACAGGGGCTGGCGGCCGATCTCGCCTCGCAGTGTATGCTTGGCGTTCCAAGTTATAATCGCCCACTGGTGAGTGGCGATACAAATAGCTTGCCGGTAACCATTACTGCCGACAGTTCGAAAGGGACTTACCCTGACAATGCCACGTTTACGGGCAATGTCGATATTAATCAGGGCAATAGCCGCCTGCAGGCAGATGAAGTGCAGTTGCACCAGAAGCAGCCGGAAGGTGCGGCCGAGCCGGTACGAACGGTGGATGCGCTGGGTAATGTGCACTATGACGACAATCAGGTCATCCTGAAAGGTCCGAAAGCCTGGTCAAACCTGAATACGAAAGATACTAACGTCTGGAAAGGTGATTATCAGATGGTGGGTCGCCAGGGGCGCGGCGACGCTGACCTGATGAAACAGCGCGGTGAAAACCGCTATACGATCCTGGAAAACGGCACGTTCACGTCATGTCTGCCGGGTTCCAATACCTGGAGCGTGGTCGGTAGCGAAGTTATCCATGACCGCGAAGAACAGGTCGCAGAGATCTGGAACGCCCGCTTCAAGCTGGGCCCTGTTCCCATATTCTACAGCCCTTATCTGCAGCTTCCCGTGGGTGACAAACGTCGCTCCGGTTTCCTGATCCCGAATGCCAAATACAGCACCACGAACTACTTTGAGTTCTACCTGCCGTATTACTGGAACATCGCGCCAAACATGGATGCGACGATCACGCCGCACTATATTCACAAGCGCGGCAACATCATGTGGGAGAACGAGTTCCGCTATCTGACCCACGCCGGTGCGGGTCTGATGGAGCTGGATTATCTGCCGTCGGATAAAGTCTTCCAGGACGAGCATCCGACCGAAGGCGATAAACACCGCTGGATGTATTTCTGGCAGCATTCCGGGGTGATGGATCAGGTCTGGCGTTTTAACGTTAACTACACCAAGGTCAGTGACCCGAACTACTTCAACGATTTCTCGTCAAAATACGGTTCGAGTACCGACGGTTATGCCACGCAGATCTTCAGCGTTGGCTATGCGGTGCAGAACTTCGATGCGACGGTAACCAACAAGCAGTTCCAGGTGTTCTCCAGCCAGACCGCGAGTACCTATGGTGCCGAGCCGCAGCTGGACGTTAACTGGTACCAGAATGACGTGGGTCCGTTCGACACCCGTATTTATGGTCAGGCGGTGCATTTTGTAAACACCAATTCCAATATGCCGGAAGCCACCCGAGTTCACCTGGAGCCCGTCATCAACTTGCCATGGTCGAATGACTGGGCAAGCCTGAATACGGAAGCCAAGCTGATGGCGACACACTATCAGCAAAAAAATATTGATGATTACAACACCAGCAACAACGCTCATCTTGAGGAAAGCGTAAACCGTACGCTTCCACAGTTCAAAATGGACGGTAAGCTGATCTTCGAACGCAATATGGGCCTTCTGGCGGATGGCTATACCCAGACGCTGGAGCCACGTATGCAGTACCTGTACGTGCCTTATCGCGATCAGAGCAACATCAATAACTATGACTCCTCTTTACTGCAATCTGATTACAGCGGCCTGTTCCGCGACCGTACCTACGGTGGCCTTGACCGCATCGCCTCAGCGAACCAGTTAACGACCGGGGTCACATCACGCGTTTATGATGACGCTGCCGTTGAACGTTTTAACGTTTCTGTTGGTCAAATCTACTATTTCACCGAGTCTCGCACGGGCGATGACAATATTAAGTGGGAGAAAGATAACAAGACAGGTTCGCTGATTTGGGCTGGTGATACCTACTGGCGTATGACCGATCGTTGGGGTCTTCGCGGTGGCGTGCAATATGACACCCGTCTCGACAATATCGCCAACAGTACGGCGGCGATTGAGTACCGTCGGGATGAAGATCGTATGGTGCAGTTGACCTATCGTTATGCCAGCCCGGAATATATTCAGGCGACGTTACCAAACTATGGTACTGCAGAGCAGTATAAAGACGGTATTTCGCAGGTGGGTGGCGCAGCGAGTTGGCCAATCGCCGACCGCTGGTCAATCGTAGGCGCTTACTACTTTGACACTAACGCCAATAAACCTGCTGACCAGATGGTGGGTCTGCAATATAACTCCTGCTGTTACGCGCTGCGTGTCGGCTACGAACGCAAGCTTAACGGCTGGAACAGTGAAAACAATCAGAGCAAATACGATAACGTGATTGGCTTTAACTTCGAGTTACGCGGCCTGAGTTCCAACTACGGTCTGGGTACGCAGAAAATGCTGCGCTCGAATATTCTGCCGTACAGTAGCGCCTTGTAATGTGCTTGATTTGCAACGTAATCCGCTTTGCGGTTAATTGAAATGGAAAAAGTATGAAGAACTGGAAAACGCTGCTGCTCGGTGTCGCTATGGTTGCGAATACCAGCTTCGCCGCCCCCCAGGTTGTTGATAAAGTCGCTGCTGTGGTTAACAACGGCGTCGTGCTTGAAAGTGACGTTGACGGTCTGATGAAATCGGTGAAGCTCAATTCGGGCGAAGCCGGTCAACAGCTTCCTGATGACGCCACGCTGCGCCACCAGATCCTGGAGCGTCTGATCATGGATCAGATCGTTCTGCAGATGGGGCAGAAAATGGGTGTGAAGATCACTGACGAGCAGCTCGATCAGGCGATCGCTAACATCGCGAAGCAGAACAATATGTCTTTAGACCAGATGCGCAGCCGTCTGGCCTATGACGGCATCAGCTACGCCACTTACCGTAACCAGATCCGTAAAGAGATGCTGATTTCGGAAGTGCGTAACAACGAAGTGCGTCGCCGCGTCACCATCCTGCCTCAGGAAGTGGACGCGCTGGCAAAACAGGTGGGCAACCAGAACGATGCGAGCACAGAGCTGAACCTGAGCCACATTCTGATCCCACTGCCAGAGAACCCAACGTCCGATCAGGCTGCGGAAGCAGAAAGCCAGGCGCGTTCGATTGTTGAACAGGCGCGTAACGGCGGCGACTTTGGCAAGCTGGCAATCACCTACTCCGCTGACCAACAGGCGCTGAAAGGCGGCCAGATGGGCTGGGGACGTATTCAGGAGCTGCCATCTATCTTTGCCCAGGCGCTGAGCACGGCGAAGAAAGGGGATATCGTTGGTCCTATCCGTTCAGGCGTGGGCTTCCACATTCTGAAGGTGAACGATCTGCGCGGCCAGAGCCAAAATATCTCCGTCACCGAAGTTCACGCTCGCCACATACTTCTGAAACCGTCACCGATCATGACTGACGATCAGGCGCGTGTGAAGCTGGAACAGATCGCAGCTGACATTAAGAGCGGTAAAACCTCATTTGCGAAGGCAGCAAAAGAGTTCTCTCAGGATCCAGGCTCTGCTAACCAGGGCGGCGATCTGGGCTGGGCGGCTGCGGATATTTACGATCCTGCCTTCCGCGACGCGTTGATGAAGCTGAACAAAGGCCAGATCAGCGCGCCGGTCCACTCTTCATTTGGCTGGCATCTGATCGAGCTGATGGACACCCGTAACGTTGATAAAACGGATGCGGCACAGAAAGACAGAGCCTACCGTATGCTGTTTAACCGTAAGTTCTCTGAAGAAGCCGCAACCTGGATGCAAGAACAACGCGCCAGCGCTTACGTGAAAGTTCTGAGCAACTAATGAAACAGCATCGTGTTGTTATCACGCCCGGCGAACCCGCCGGGATTGGACCTGACCTCGTTGTTCAGCTCGCCCAGCGCAGCTGGCCGGTAGAGCTGGTTGTCTGCGCCGATGCAACACTGTTACAAGACCGGGCAACGCTGCTCGGTCTGCCTTTAACGCTCATCCCTTACGTTGAAGGCCAACAGCCTGCACCGCAGCAAGCCGGTACGCTCACCCTTCTTTCCATCCCCCTTCGTACGCCGGTCATACCGGGCCAGCTCAGCACGGAAAACGGCCACTATGTCGTTGAAACCCTGGCGCGCGCCTGCGACGGTTGCCTGAAGGGCGAATTTGCCGCCCTGATCACCGGCCCCGTCCACAAAGGCGTCATCAACGAAGCGGGTATACCCTTTACCGGGCATACGGAGTTCTTCGAAGAGCGCTCGCACAGCCCGAAAGTGGTGATGATGCTGGCGACGGAGGAAATGCGCGTTGCGCTGGTGACCACCCATCTGCCGATCAAAGCCATTCCTGATGCGATCACCCCTGAACTCCTGCGCGAGATCATCGGGATTTTGCATCACGATCTGCAGACAAAGTTTGGGATCCCGCAGCCGCACGTGCTGGTCTGCGGCCTGAATCCGCATGCCGGTGAAGGCGGGCACATGGGCACCGAAGAGATCGACACCATCATTCCGGTACTCAACGAAATGCGGGCGAAGGGGATGAACCTCAGCGGGCCGCTGCCTGCAGATACCCTTTTCCAGCCGAAATACCTGGATAATGCCGACGCCGTGCTCGCGATGTACCACGATCAGGGCCTGCCCGTGCTAAAATACCAGGGCTTTGGCCGCGGGGTGAATATCACCCTCGGTTTACCCTTTATTCGAACGTCCGTTGACCACGGTACTGCGCTGGATCTGGCAGGCCAGGGGAAAGCGGATGTCGGCAGTTTTATTACGGCGCTTAATCTCGCCATCAAAATGATTGTTAATACTCAATGACTAATCGAGTCCATCAGGGCCACTTAGCCCGTAAACGTTTCGGGCAAAACTTCCTTAACGATCAGTTCGTGATCGAAAGCATTGTCTCGGCTATTAATCCGCAAAAAGGTCAGGCGATGGTCGAAATCGGCCCGGGCCTTGCCGCGCTGACCGAGCCGGTAGGCGAACGCCTCGACGAGCTGACCGTCATCGAACTGGACCGCGATCTGGCCGCACGCCTGCAAACGCACCCGTTCCTCGGGCCGAAGCTGACCATCTATCAGCAGGACGCCATGACCATGAACTTTGGCGAACTGTCCGAAAAAATGGGCCAGCCGCTGCGCGTGTTCGGCAATCTGCCGTACAACATCTCCACGCCGCTCATGTTCCACCTCTTTAGCTATACTGATGCCATTGCCGACATGCACTTCATGTTGCAAAAAGAGGTTGTTAACCGTCTGGTTGCAGGCCCGAACAGTAAAGCGTATGGTCGTTTAAGTGTGATGGCACAGTATTACTGCAACGTGATCCCGGTACTCGAAGTACCGCCGTCAGCGTTCACACCACCACCGAAAGTGGATTCAGCGGTTGTGCGCCTTGTGCCGCACAAGACGAAACCGTATCCGGTTAAAGATCTGCGCGTACTGAGCCGCATTACCACAGAAGCCTTTAACCAGCGCCGTAAAACGATCCGTAACAGCCTGAGCAATTCGTTTACCGTTGAGGTGTTAGCCGAGCTGGGGATCGACCCGGCAATGCGTGCGGAGAACATTTCCGTAGAGCAGTACTGCAAGCTGGCTAATTACATCAGCGATAATGCGCCGCCGAAGGAGAGTTAAGCCATGATTGATTCGCCCCGCGTATGTGTCCATGTACAAAGCGTCTATGTTGAATCACAGTCCTCACCGGACGAAGAACGTTTTGTTTTCGCTTACACCGTGACCATTCGCAATCTGGGGCGGATGCCCGTGCAGCTGCGCGGGCGCTACTGGCTTATCACTAACGGCAATGGCCGCGAAATCGAAGTTCAGGGCGAAGGTGTGGTTGGTGAACAGCCCCACATCGCCCCTGGCGAAGAGTACCAGTACACCAGCGGCGCGGTGATTGAAACGCCGATGGGTACCATGCAGGGCCATTATGAAATGGTCGACGTCGATGGCAATGATTTCCGCGTTGCCATTCCTGTGTTCCGTCTCGCCGTAACCACACTCATTCATTAATCTAATGTCTACATATCTGATTGGCGACGTTCACGGTTGCTACGATGAACTGATCGCATTATTAAAACAGGTCGACTTTACGCCAGGACAGGACACGCTCTGGCTGACGGGCGATTTAGTCGCGCGTGGCCCCGGCTCCCTTGAAGTATTACGTTTCGTCAAATCGCTGGGCGATAGCGTGCGCATGGTGCTGGGCAATCACGATCTGCATCTGCTGGCGGTTTTCGCCGGGATCAGCCGCAACAAACCTAAAGATCGCCTCACCCCACTGCTGGATGCGCCGGACGCGGACGATCTGATTAACTGGCTGCGCCGTCAGCCCCTGCTGCAGATCGACGAAGAGAAAAAGCTGGTCATGGCGCATGCCGGGATCACCCCGCAATGGGATCTTGAGACGGCGAAAACCTGCGCGCGTGACGTTGAGGCGGTGCTGGCAAGCGACTCGTATCCTTTCTTCCTCGATGCCATGTACGGCGATATGCCGAACCACTGGAGCGAGGATCTCAGCGGTCTGGCCCGTCTGCGCTTTATCACCAACGCGTTCACCCGCATGCGCTTCTGCTTCCCGAACGGACAGCTGGATATGTATTCCAAAGAGACGCCGGAGAGCGCGCCCGCGCCGCTCAAGCCGTGGTTTGCCATTCCGGGGCCGGTGACAAGCGAGTACAGCGTGGTATTTGGTCACTGGGCTGCACTGGAAGGAAAAGGCACACCGGAAGGGATTTACGGTCTGGATACCGGATGCTGCTGGGGCGGAGAGTTAACCTGCTTACGCTGGGAAGATAAAGCTTACTTTGTGCAGCCGTCCAACCGACAGCTGGACCTGGGGGAAAGCGAGGCCGTTGCCTCCTGATACGTTATTCCCTCTCCCGGCCGGGAGAGGGAAAATCACTTAACGACGTTCCAGAATCTCGAAGCAGTAGCTGTGGGAGTTCTGTGCATCCGCATCGTGGAATTCGCTGAATACCGATTCCCACTCGTCCGGATCGTAGTCCGGGAAATGAGTATCCCCTTCCACTTCTGCATCAATGTGGGTCAGATACAGCTTCTGCGCTTTTGGCAGGAACTGCTCGTACACGCGCCCACCGCCAATCACCATGATCTCTTCGGCATTGCCGCATGCAGCAATCGCCTCGTCTACTGATTTTACCCATTCGACGCGATCGTCAGTGCCCGGCTGGCTGCTGATAACGATATTCTTACGGCCCGGCAATGGACGACCAATCGACTCCCAGGTCAGGCGGCCCATCACTACCGGCTTGTTTAACGTAGTACGTTTAAACCATGCGAGATCGGCAGGCAGGTTCCACGGCATGGCATTTTCCATACCGATAACGCGGTCCACCGCCAGCGCTGCAATCAGACTGATCATTGAAAATTTCCCGGATGCAAAAAATTGCCGCCACTATACGGAAAGCTTAATCTTTCGTCGACTGGCGGCAGGGTAAAGATAAAGAAATTTTTTAATATTGCTGGCAACTCCACTTCACGCGGAAGGTTTACTCTCGGGCTCGTCAGCCGGATCGCCGGTATGCTTGCCCTCTTCCGTGCCCTGCCAGCCATGGCGCTGGATCAGCGACAGGTGGTTACGGTCCTCGTTAATGATTTCCGTCAGCATCGCGCTGGTGCGTTTGAACACCGCCGCACGCTCGGTGGCCGTACTGCCGGCCATCGCCGCCATCTCTTCGACCATCTCGGTATTAAAGCGGCGGAACAGGTCTGCCCGTTCGCGTGCTTCATACGCGCCAAGTCCCAGGTTTTCCAGCGCCATGCGGCCAGACTTCAGCGCACCTTCGAAGGTTTCACGCTCCGGCGCGTCTACGCCCGCCTGCCGCAGCCGGATGTAGTGATCCACATCGCGCGCGCGGGAGATAATAGTCAGCGCCGGGAAATGCTCTTTTACCAGCTCCACCATCTGCATGCTGGTTTCCGGATCGTCAATGGCGTTAATCAACACCTCGGCTTTTGCCGCCCCGGCGGATTCCAGCAGATCGACGCGGGTTGCATCCCCGTAAAACACCTTCATATCAAATTTACGCAGGGTATCGACATGGTCGGGGTCGTGATCGAGGATGACCATTTTCACCCCGCTCGACAGCAGTAAACGACCCACGATCTGCCCGTAGCGGCCAAATCCGGCGATGATGACGCGCGGCTGCTCCTCGTCGATCTCATCGGCCTCGCGCTCCTGCCCGCTGTCCGATTTTTCCAGGCGCGTCAGCACCACCAGCAGCACAGGCGTCGCCGCCATCGACAGGGCGACCGCCAGCGTCAGCGCTTTCGCCCACTCGGGATCGAGCACGTTTGCCATCTGCGCGGCGCCAAAGACCACGAACGCAAATTCACTCCCCTGCCCCAGCAGCACGGCGAACCAGCGGCGCTGTCTGCCCGGCACGTTCAGTGGGCGAGCAATCAGCCACAGCATCACCATTTTAATGACCAGGAAGCCGACGAGCAGGATGACGATCCGCAGCGGGTGCGTCACCAGCGTACCGAAGTCGACGGACATCCCGACTCCGATGAAAAACAGTCCCAGCAGCAACCCTTTGAACGGCTCGATATCGCTTTCCAGCGCGTGACGGTATTCAGAGCTCGCCAGCAGAACGCCTGCGAGGAACGCCCCCATCGCCATCGACAGCCCGGCCTCCTCCAGCAGCAGACCGAAGCCAAACACCAGGAACAGCGCCACGGCGCTGAACACTTCGCGCAGGCCAGAGCGGGCGACAAACCGCAGCAGCGGGCGGGTCACGTAGCGGCCAAGCACCACCACCAGCGCCAGCGCGCCCGCCACCTTCAGTGCCGACAGCGCGAAAGCGCCCAGCGTGGTAGAGGAACCGCTGGCCGCCAGCAGCGGGATCATCGCCACCAGCGGGATAGCGGCAATGTCCTGGAACAGCAGCACGGAGAACGCGCTGCGTCCCATCTGGGAGACCGTCAGATTTCGCTCGTTCATCGCCTGCATGGCAATCGCCGTGGAGGAGAGCGCCAGCGTCATGCCGATGAGCTCTGCCACTTTCCAGTCCATTCCTAACAGGATGCAGAACCCGCCCAGCAGCAGGCCGCAGGCCACCATCTGCAGCGCTCCGCCGCCAAATACCGAGGCGCGAAGCTTCCACAGCCGCTGCGGGTCGAGCTCCAGGCCAATCACAAACAGCATCAGCACCACGCCAATTTCAGCGAAATGGAGAATCGCCTCGGCATCCGTGACCAGTCGAAAGCCCCACGGCCCAATGACGCAGCCCGCAATCAGGTAGCCGAGCACCGAGCCCAGCCCCAGGCGTACCGCCACGGGTACAATCAGCGCCGCCGCGCCGAGGTAAATCAGCGCCTGTATCAGCGTATGGCTATCCATGGTGCATCTCCTGCCACTCAAGTAAGCGTTGTTTATAATGACGAGCCTGCGCCTGCAGCGTTTCATCGTCGCAAACAAACGTGCAGTGCATCGCAAACGGCGGGAGCCAGTTCAGACCGCAATAGAGCGCAGTCGCCTGCAGCGGCTGCGCCAGAACGTCAAAACCCGGGAAGGAACCAATATCAAAATGGCTTTCCCCACCGCCGGTGGTGACTGCCCACATCAGGCTTTTCCCTTTTAGCGCATTGCCGTTGTGGCCATACGCCCAGCCGTGGGAGAAGACTTTATCAATCCACAGCTTCAGGAGCGGAGGCGTGCTGTACCACTGCATCGGATGCTGCCAGATAATCAGATCGGCACGGGAAAGCGCCTCCTGCTCGGCGGCGATATCGATATTAAAATCGGGATAGAGTTGATAGAGGGAATGTATCTCTACGTTATCAAGCGTCCTTACCTGCTCAAGCATCCGCTTATTCGCATGCGAGTGCTGCGGATAAGGATGGGCATAAATTATCAGAATCATTGATTAGCCTGTTGTTACTGCTTTCTTTTAACAAAAGAGTGTAGTCAGTAATTCAACAGGCTAATAGTGAATATTATTGACGGGCTTACGTCAGAATTCTGAATTAGTTATCCAGCTCGCCCATGGATTTCACCTGGTCACGGTTAATCTGCTCGGTTTGACCGGTTTCGGCGTTTTTATACGACACCAGACCGGTATCGTCATCCACCTGTGGTTTGCCGTCGGTGACAATGGTTTTGCCATCGGTGGTTTTTACGGCCTGATTAGACGAACAGCCCGCAACGGTAAACATTGTCGTGGCAGCCAGAACGGAAGCGATCAGTAATTTATTTTGCATGGTGTTTTCCCCTGCTCTCAGTTGAATTTCGTTATCGACCTAACCATTTTAGGCTAACTGACTGAAAGCGGATGAAAAACCAGAAGGTTCTGAAGATGGGAGAATGCCCGGCAACCGAACGGCACCGGGCATTTTTACTTATTTGCTAATCTGCGCGTGCATTTCCTGCACTGAAATCACCTTCTCGGTGGCATCCGCGTTCAGCGCCATGGCCGTTGCGAAACCGCCGTTCAGGGTGGTGTCGTAGTGCACTTTGTACTGCAGCGCGCTGCGGCGAATCAGCTTGGAGTCTTCAATCGCCTGGCGGCCTGCGGTGGTGTTGATGATGTAGGTGTATTCGCCATTCTTGATACGGTCCTGAATGTGCGGACGACCTTCATGCACCTTGTTCACCAGACGCGGGTTGATGCCGGCTTCGCCCAGCACAATCGCGGTACCGTGGGTCGCGTCCAGCTCGAAGCCCTGTTTCAGCAGCTTGGCGGCCAGGTCAACCACGCGCTCTTTGTCGCCTTCGCGAACGGAGAGCAGCGCACGGCCTGATTTTCTCATGGTGGAGCTACTGCCCAGCTGCGCCTTCGCGAACGCTTCTGCGAAGGTGCGGCCCACGCCCATCACTTCCCCGGTAGAGCGCATTTCTGGCCCTAACAGCGGGTCAACGCCCGGGAATTTGTTGAACGGCAGCACCACTTCTTTCACCGAGTAGTACGGTGGAATGATCTCTTTGGTCACGCCCTGCTGCGCCAGCGTCTGGCCCGCCATCACGCGCGCCGCCACTTTGGCCAGCGGAACGCCGGTGGCTTTGGAGACGAACGGTACGGTACGTGCCGCACGCGGGTTGACTTCAATCAGGTAGACTTCGTTGTCTTTCACCGCGAACTGGACGTTCATCAGACCGCGAACCTGCAGCTCGAAGGCCAGCTTCTGCACCTGCTGGCGCATCACGTCCTGAATCTCCTGGCTCAGCGTGTACGCTGGCAGAGAACAGGCGGAGTCGCCGGAGTGCACGCCCGCCTGCTCGATGTGCTCCATGATGCCGCCAATCAGCACCATTTCGCCGTCGCAGATGGCGTCAACGTCCACTTCAACCGCATCGTCGAGGAAGCGGTCGAGCAGCACTGGCGCATCGTTGGAAACGCTCACCGCAGTCTGGAAGTAGCGACGCAGGTCGGCTTCGTCATAAACGATTTCCATCGCGCGGCCGCCCAGCACGTAGGAAGGACGTACCACCAGCGGGTAGCCAATCTCTTTCGCCTTCTCAACGGCCATTTCAATGGCGGTGACGGTGGCGTTCGCCGGCTGTTTCAGCTTCAGACGGTCAACCGCCTGCTGGAAACGCTCGCGGTCTTCCGCACGGTCAATCGCGTCCGGGCTGGTGCCGATAACCGGCACGCCTGCTGCTTCCAGCGCGCGCGCCAGCTTCAGCGGGGTCTGGCCGCCGTACTGCACGATAACGCCTTTTGGCTTCTCGATGCGCACGATTTCCAGCACGTCTTCCAGGGTAACCGGCTCGAAGTAGAGGCGGTCAGAGGTGTCGTAGTCGGTAGAGACGGTTTCCGGGTTACAGTTGACCATGATGGTCTCGTAACCGTCTTCGCGCAGCGCCAGCGAGGCGTGTACGCAGCAGTAGTCGAACTCTATGCCCTGGCCGATACGGTTTGGACCGCCGCCCAGCACCATAATCTTGTCGCGGTCGACGGACGGGTTCGCTTCGCACTCGTCTTCATAGGTGGAGTACATGTAGGCGGTGTCGGTAGAGAATTCAGCCGCACAGGTGTCCACGCGCTTGTAGACCGGGTGCAGGTCGTACTGGTCGCGCAGCTTGCGGATTTCCGCTTCACGCACGCCCGCCAGCTTAGCCAGACGCGCATCGGCGAAGCCTTTGCGCTTCAGCACGCGCAGGAAGTCAGCGTCCAGGCCGTTGATGCCCAGCTCCGCGACCTGTTCTTCCAGACGCACCAGCTCTTCAATCTGCACCAGGAACCAGCGGTCGATGTTGGTCAGGTTGAACACGCCGTCGACGGAGAGGCCCGCACGGAAGGCATCGGCGATATACCAGATACGCTCTGCGCCCGCGTCTTTCAGCTCGCGGCGGATTTTGGTCAGCGCTTCCGGGTCGTCCAGGCTCACTTTCGGGTCAAAGCCGGTCGCGCCCACTTCGAGGCCGCGCAGCGCTTTCTGCAGGGATTCCTGCTGCGTGCGGCCAATCGCCATCACTTCACCGACAGATTTCATCTGGGTGGTCAGACGGTCGTTCGCGCCCGCGAATTTCTCGAAGTTGAAGCGTGGAATTTTGGTCACAACGTAGTCGATGGACGGCTCGAAGGACGCAGGGGTGCGGCCACCGGTGATGTCGTTCATCAGCTCGTCGAGGGTGTAACCCACCGCCAGCTTCGCCGCCACTTTCGCAATCGGGAAGCCGGTCGCTTTAGAGGCCAGCGCGGAGGAACGGGACACGCGCGGGTTCATTTCGATAACAATCAGACGGCCTGTTTTCGGGTTCACCGAGAACTGCACGTTAGAACCGCCGGTTTCCACGCCGATTTCACGCAGTACCGCCATCGAGGCGTTACGCATGATTTGATACTCTTTGTCGGTCAGGGTCTGGGCTGGCGCAACGGTGATGGAGTCGCCGGTGTGGATACCCATCGCATCGAAGTTTTCGATGGAGCAGACGATGATGCAGTTGTCGTTTTTATCACGCACCACTTCCATCTCGTACTCTTTCCAGCCAATCAGCGATTCATCAATCAGCAGCTCTTTGGTTGGGGAGAGATCCAGACCGCGTTCGCAAATCTCTTCGAACTCTTCGCGGTTGTAGGCGATGCCGCCGCCGGTGCCGCCCATGGTGAACGATGGACGGATGATGCACGGATAGCCCACGTCAGCCGCGACGGCCAGCGCTTCTTCCATGTTGTGTGCGATACCGGAACGCGCGGTGTCGAGGCCGATTTTCTTCATCGCCACGTCGAAGCGGCGACGGTCTTCTGCTTTATCAATCGCGTCGGCGGTCGCACCAATCATGGTCACGCCGAACTCGGCCAGCACGCCCTGACGCTCCAGCTCCAGCGCACAGTTCAGCGCCGTCTGGCCGCCCATGGTTGGCAGCACCGCGTCCGGACGCTCTTTCTCGATGATTTTACGCACCACTTCCCAGTGAATCGGCTCGATGTAGGTTGCATCAGCCATTTCCGGGTCGGTCATGATGGTTGCCGGGTTAGAGTTCACCAGGATAACGCGGTAACCCTCTTCACGCAGGGCTTTACACGCCTGCGCGCCGGAGTAGTCGAATTCGCAGGCCTGGCCGATGACGATCGGGCCAGCGCCAAGGATCAGGATGCTTTTTATGTCTGTACGTTTTGGCATTGTCTTCTCGGCTCCTGATTATTTAGCGGTCTTACGGTATTGCTCGATAAGTTCGATGAAGTGATCGAACAGCGGCGCGGCGTCGTGTGGGCCCGGGCTGGCTTCCGGGTGACCCTGGAAGCTGAATGCTGGCTTATCGGTGCGATGAATCCCCTGCAGAGTGCCATCGAACAGCGACTTATGGGTCACGCGCAGGTTAGCCGGCATCGAGGCTTCATTGACGGCAAATCCGTGGTTCTGCGCGGTGATCATCACCGTGTTGTTATCGATGTCTTTCACCGGGTGGTTACCACCGTGGTGGCCGAACTTCATCTTAACGGTGTTCGCACCGCTCGCCAGCGCCAGCAGCTGATGGCCGAGGCAGATGCCGAATACCGGGATGTCGGTTTCCAGGAAGGACTTGATGGCGGCGATGGCGTAATCGCACGGCGCCGGGTCGCCAGGACCGTTGGACAGGAAAATACCGTCCGGATTCATCTTCAGCACGTCTTCGGCAGACGTTTGTGCTGGAACCACCGTCAGGCGGCAGCCGCGGTCAACCAGCATGCGCAGGATGTTGCGCTTGGCGCCGAAATCGTAGGCCACCACGTGGAACGGCAGCTCGCTCTCTTTTTTCGCTTCCGGCAGGTCGCCTTCCAGCGTCCAGCTACCCTGAGCCCAGCTGTAGGCTTCAGCGGTCGTCACTTCTTTCGCCAGGTCCATGCCGTTCAGGCCCGGGAAGGCTTTCGCTTTTTCCAGCGCCAGCGTCGCATCGAGGTTATCACCCGCGATAATGCAGCCGTTCTGTGCACCCTTCTCGCGCAGCAGACGCGTTAACTTACGGGTATCGATATCGGCAATCGCCACGATGTTATGGCGCTTCAGGTAAGAAGAGAGGTCTTCGGTATTGCGGAAGTTGCTGGCAATCAGCGGCAGGTCGCGGATGACCAGGCCTTGCGCATGTACCTGAGAAGATTCTTCGTCAGCCGCATTGGTGCCGACATTGCCGATATGAGGATAAGTAAGAGTAACGATTTGGCGAGAATAGGAAGGATCAGTGAGGATTTCTTGATAACCGGTCATTGAAGTATTGAAAACGACTTCCCCAACCGCCGAACCCGTTGCCCCTATGGCCCGACCGATAAACTGGGTTCCGTCTTCCAGAACCAATAGCGCTGACTTAATCAAAACACCCTCCAGAGAATATTCACTCACTTTATTTGCATATTAATTCATAGCATGTCATGGATCAATGCAAATGTGTTGCCAGCGGATTTTTGGCAAACGGCGGCATTCTGGGGATTTGGTGGGTAAAAGTCAACTTAAAACGGATATTTTGTTTACTCTTTTGCAAGTCTGGCGAGTGGAATGCGGCTTAAGCGACAAAAAGATCAGGTAAATCACTGCGGAAAACGCTTGCGCGCCTGGTTTAATGAAAAATGAGATGGTGCAGCACTATAAAGTAGACCAGATGGTCAAAATTTACATTTCAGTAACGTTAAAACGCCACAAGAGATAGATATTTAGAGACTTAAACAAAAATACGCTATAAAACAGATAAAATAAAAGGGCAATAAAATTTTGCCCTATGCAATCAAACAATTACGACTGCAATAACCACATCACGATGGGTAATAATGCTTACAAATTGTTGAGATCGAGCACATCCCGCATATCAAAAAGGCCATCTTTCTTGTTTTTAAGCCACAAAGCGGAACGTACGGCGCCGTTGGCGAACGTCATTCGACTGGAGGCTTTATGCGTAATTTCGACACGTTCGCCAATATCGGCGAACATCGCCGTGTGTTCGCCGACGATGTCACCCGCTCGCACGGTTGCGAAGCCAATGGTGCCAGGAACGCGTTCGCCGGTGTAACCTTCACGGGTATAGACCGCGCAGTCTTTTAAATCTTTATCAAGTGCATGAGCAATCGCTTCGCCCATCGCCAGCGCCGTACCCGATGGCGCATCAACTTTGTAACGGTGGTGAGCTTCTACGATCTCGATATCGGTATAGTTGCCCATCACCTTCGCGGCCTTCTCCAGCAGCTTCAGCATGACGTTAACGCCCACGCTGAAGTTTGCCGCGAAGACAATCGCAATCTCATTTGATGCATCCTGGATAGCCTGCTTGCCCGCATCGTCAAAACCGGTGGTGCCGATCACCATCCCCTTGCCGTGCTGACGACAAAACGCCAGATGCGTGAGCGTCCCTTCCGGGCGGGTAAAATCGATGAATACATCGAAGTCCTCTTTTACCGCCTCCAGGCTGCTTTGCACGGTAACGCCCGTGTGGCCTGCGCCCGCCAGCTCACCGGCATCGGTTCCCAGAAGCGACGAACCTTCACGCTCCAGTGCCGCGCCAAGCGCGACGCCATCCATCTGAAGTGCCGCCTGAATAAGCTGACGGCCCATACGTCCACCCGCGCCCGCAATGGCGACACGGATCTGTGCATCATGCATAGTTATTCTCTTACGTTAAAATGATGTAAACCGTTTTCAGATTAACCAGCCTTGAGAAGCACTGCCAACTGAAAACACCGATAATTAGAATTTAACGTGAAACCGACTTAAATATCAGTAAAAGACATGATTTTGTCGTCACGATAAAGTAACGGGTAAAAAAAAGGCCAGCACAGGAGGTGCTGGCCTTTCATCAGAAAAAGGTCTATTCGACTTCGCGGGCGTCGATGCGCAGTTCTTTCGGGACTTCAAAAACGATGTTTTCTTCACGTCCTTCCAGCGGCACCGCTTCGCCACCGCCCAGTTCCTGCAGACGAGAAATGACGTTCTGTACCAGAATATCTGGCGCAGACGCCCCGGCCGTCACGCCGACACAGCCCGCGTGCTTAACCCACGCCTCCTGAATATCCGACGCATCATCAATCAGGAAAGCCGCTTTCCCCATGCGTTGCGCCAGTTCGGCCAGACGGTTTGAGTTAGACGAGTTTTTGGAGCCGACTACCAGCACCACATCCGCCTTTTCAGCCAGTGCGCGCACCGCTTCCTGACGGTTAGTGGTCGCGTAGCAGATATCATCCTTACGCGGGCCAACGATTTTCGGGAAGCGCTGACGCAGCGCGTCAATCACGTCTGAAGTATCGTCTACGGAGAGCGTCGTCTGGGTCATAAACGACAGACGGGCTTCATTTTTCACGTTCAGCGTAAAGACATCTTCAGGCGACTCAACCAGATACATGCCCCCTTCCGGGTTACTGTACTGGCCCATGGTGCCTTCGACTTCCGGATGACCGGCATGGCCAATCAGAATCGACTCTTCACCACGACGGCTGGCGCGAGCCACTTCCATATGCACTTTTGTCACCAGCGGACAGGTGGCATCGAATACGGTCAGATCGCGGCTTTTCGCTTCGTTACGTACCGCCTGAGAGACGCCGTGCGCGGAGAAGATCAGGATCGCACCGTCCGGCACTTCGCTGATCTGCTCAATGAAGATGGCGCCGCGCTCGCGCAGGCTGTCGACCACGTAGCGGTTGTGCACCACTTCGTGACGTACATAAATCGGCGCGCCGTAAATCTCCAGCGCGTTTTCAACAATGCTGATAGCGCGGTCTACACCGGCGCAGAAGCCGCGCGGGTTAGCCAACAGGATCTGCATTTCAGGCCTCCAGTGCAGGATCGATTTCCAGCACTTCAACATCAAAATGAACGGTACGCCCGGCAAGCGGATGGTTGAAGTCAACGGTAATAGAGTCGCCGTTGATCTCGCGGATCACGCCAGGCATTTCGCTGCCGTCCATAGCGGTAAAGAGCATAATCGCTCCGATCTCCGGTTCACCCGCGTCCATAAACTCGCGGCGCGAGAAATACTGGATCAGGTCCGGACTCGGCACGCCAAACGCGGCATCCGGCTCCAGCGAAAAGGCTTTTTTCTCACCCTCTTTCAGGCCCAGAAGCTGCTGCTCAAGACCTTCAGACAGGGAGGTATCGCCAAGACGAAACAGGGCCGGTTTGCCGTTATTGCGGGTGGATTCGGCCGTGGAGCCGTCATCCAGCTTCAGCGTGAAGTGAACGAGAACCGCGCTGTTGCTCTGTACGGATTTAGACATGCAAATTGCTCGCTTGTTTTGCCCGGTAGCATTACGCCACCGGGCGAGTGTGTTACGCCTGCTCTTTCGCGGCCGGTTTAGGCAAGAAGCCTTCCAGCACGATTAACGCCGCGCCGATACAAATTGCCGTATCGGCAAGGTTAAAGGTCGCGAAGTGCCAGTCGCCGACGTAGAAGTCGATCATATCAACCACAAAGCCGTGCCACAGGCGGTCAAACAGGTTGCCCAGCGCGCCGCCAATGATCAGCGCGTAGGCAATGTTATTCAGCTTTTGCGTGGCCTTCGAGCGGTACATCAGCACCGCGAGGATCACGCAAATACCGAGAGCGATACCCGCAAAGAACCAGCGCTGCCAGCCACCGCTGTCGGCAAGGAAACTAAACGCTGCGCCGTAGTTACGCGCGTAGTGCAGGTTAAGCGACGGGAACAGCGGAACCGTCTCCCCCAGAGCAAAATTCTGGAGGATCAGGAACTTGCTGCCCAGATCGATAATCAGCACCACCACAACCAGCCACAGCCAGCGCAGTCCTGTTGAACAGAGAGTTTTACTCATCAGGCAAACTTACGTTTTTCGCCGTCACCGGCGACGTTGCTTACACAGCGTCCGCAGATGTCTGCGTGTTCCGCCACCTGGCCAACATCAGTGGTGTAATGCCAGCAACGCGGGCATTTCTCACCGTCGGCTTTGCTCAGCGCGACTTTCAGTCCTTTGAGCAGCTCGCTCTGCTGAGCATCAGCAGAAGCATCGGCATAATCCGCAACTTTCGCACCGGAGGTCAACAGGACAAATCGTAATTCATCGCCCAGCGCCGTCAGCTTCGCCGCCAGCTCCGGTTCGGCATACAGCGTAACTGCCGCTTCCAGAGAGCCGCCGACTTTCTTGTCCGCGCGCGCCTGCTCGATAACCTTGTTCACTTCGCCACGCACTTTCAGCAGCTCGTCCCAGAAGGCATCGTTCATCGCTTCGGTGCTGGAGAGATCGAACAGACCTTCGTACCACTCGCCCGTGAACACATACTTCTCACGGTCGCCCGGCAGGTAGCCCCAGATTTCATCCGCGGTGAAGGACATGATCGGCGCCATCCAGCGCACCAGCGCTTCTGCGATGTGGAACAGCGCGGTCTGGCAGCTACGACGCGCCACGCTGTCCGCTTTCGCGGTGTACTGGCGGTCTTTGATGATGTCGAGGTAGAACGAGCCCATCTCGATCGAGCAGAAGCGCATCAGGCGCTGCACCACTTCGTGGAAGTCGTAAGACTCATAGGCTTTCAGAATATCTTCCTGCGCCGCTTTCGCGCAGCCTACCGCCCAGCGGTCCAGCACCACCATCTCTTCCGGTTTCACCATGTCTTTTGCCGGATCGAACCCGTTCAGGTTCGCCAGCAGGAAGCGCGCGGTGTTACGGATACGACGATAGCTGTCGGCAGCACGCTTCAGGATCTCGTCAGACACCGCCATTTCGCCGGTGTAATCGGTAGAGGCTACCCACAGACGCAGAATGTCTGCGCCCAGCTTGTTCATCACATCCTGCGGAGAAACGGTGTTACCGATAGATTTGGACATCTTACGGCCCTGACCATCCACGGTGAAACCGTGAGTCAGTACCTGACGGTAAGGCGCTTTCCCCTTCATGGCGGTGGAGATCATCAGAGATGACATGAACCAGCCGCGGTGTTGGTCAGACCCTTCCAGATACATATCGGCAGCGTGACCGGCAAATTCCGGACGCACGTCAACCACGGAGGAGTGGGTAGACCCGGAGTCGAACCACACGTCCAGGGTATCCGGCACTTTCTCGTAGTTGTCTGCGTCAGTGCCCAGGATGTCGCGGGAGTCGAGATCCCACCACGCCTGAATACCGTCAACTTCGACGCGCTTCGCCACTTCTTCCATCAGTTCCAGAGTGTTCGGGTGCAGCTCCTGCGTCTCTTTATGCACGAACAGAGACATCGGCACGCCCCAGGTACGCTGACGGGAGATACACCAGTCAGGACGATTAGCCACCATGGATTCGATACGCGCCTGGCCCCAGTCAGGGATCCACTGCACGCCTTTGATCTCTTTCAGAGACTGCTCGCGCAGGCCTTTCTGATCCATGCTGACGAACCATTGCGGGGTCGCACGGAAGATGATCGGGGTTTTGTGACGCCAGCAGCACGGATAGCTGTGCTGCATTTTTTCAACGTGCAGCAGCGCGCCGCTGGTGCGCAGCATGTCGACGATGATGTCGTTCGCTTTGAAGACGTTGATACCGTCCAGCGCCGGATAGGTGCCTGGCAGGTAAGATCCGTCCGGGCCAACCGGGTTAGCGATTTCCAGACCGTACTTCAGGCTGATGTTGTAGTCGTCAGGACCATGGCCACCGGCGGTATGCACCGCACCGGTACCCGCTTCCAGCGTCACGTGGTCGCCCAGAATCGCCGGAACGTCGAAGTCCAGGAACGGGTGCTTGAAGCGCATCAGCTCCAGCGCGTCGCCTTTCACGGTGCCCAGCACGGTGTAGTCGGTGATATGGGCGCGCTTCAGCACGCTCTCAACCAGATCTTTCGCCAGGATAACCGCCTGACCGTCAATCTGAACCAGCGCGTATTCGAACTCACCGGACAGGGAGATTGCACGGTTCGCTGGCAGGGTCCACGGGGTGGTGGTCCAGATCACCAGAGAGATCGGGCCGTTTACCGAGGAGACGCCAAATTTAGCCTTCACCGCATCCTGATCGACAGCGTTGAACGCCACGTCGATAGACGGAGAGGTTTTGTCGTAATACTCAACTTCCGCTTCTGCCAGCGCAGAGCGGCAGTCCACGCACCAGTGCACCGGCTTAGCGCCTTTGTGCAGGTGGCCGTTACCGATGATTTTACCCAGCGCACGGATGATGTTGGCTTCAGTTTTGAAATCCATGGTCAGGTACGGGTGCGACCAGTCGCCCAGCACGCCCAGACGGATGAAGTCAGCGCGCTGACCGTCAACCTGCGTGGCTGCGTATTCGCGGCACTTCGCACGGAACTCGGCGGCGGTGAACTTCTCACCCGGTTTGCCAAACTCTTGCTCCACTTTCAGCTCGATTGGCAGACCGTGGCAGTCCCAGCCCGGAACGTAAGGCGAGTCATATCCCGTGAGGCCTTTGGACTTCACGATAATGTCTTTCAGAATCTTGTTAACCGAGTGACCAATATGAATGCTGCCATTCGCATATGGAGGGCCATCATGCAGAATGAAGGTTTTTTTGCCTTTTTTGGCTGCACGAATGATGCCGTACAGGTCATCATCGGTCCAACGCGCCAGCATTCCCGGTTCGCGCTTGGCGAGATCGCCGCGCATCGGGAACCCTGTTTCCGGCAAATTCAGGGTTGATTTATAGTCACTCATCAGATTCTCGGTTCCGTATTTATCACGTAGGCAGTTAAGCCGGGTTCAAAGCCCAAAAAACTCGCGGGCCGTCAATTCATCTCGCGCAATTTGCGCTTTTAGTTCATCCAGCGAACCAAATCGCTGCTCGTTGCGTATTTTTTTACGCAGTATCACATCTATATGGCGACCATAGAGGTCCATTACAACGTCCAGCAGGTGCACTTCTAACTGTTGACGCACACCGGCGACGGTCGGACGCGTGCCAATGTTGGCGACGCCGTAGAACGGCTTATCGCCCAGTCCTGCCACTTCCACCGCATACACCCCTTTAACCGGGGAAACCTGACGACGCAGCGGTATATTCGCCGTCGGGAAGCCTATCGTGCGGCCCAGCGCATCGCCATGGACCACGCGGCCAGAGATGGTGAACGGATGCCCCAGCAGGGTTTCTGCCGTGTCCAGGTCATCATTAGCCAGCGCCTGACGCACCGCCGTGCTGCTGACGCGCACGCCGCCTTCGCAGAAGGTCATCGCGCTGGTGACATCAAATCCATACTCCAGACCAGCCTTCTGTAATAGCAAGAAATCGCCCTGACGACCAGCGCCAAAGCGGAAATCATCGCCCACGGCAAGAAACTGTACGCCAAGACGCTTAACCAGCAGGTCGCTGACGAAATTTTGTGCTGTCAGCGCGGCAAAGCGACGATCGAAACGTAAACACAATACATAGTCCACGCCGGACTCCGCCAGATAGCGCAATTTCTCGCGCAGGCGAGTGAGTCGGGCGGGAGATTTATCGCCCGCGAACAATTCCAGCGGCTGCGGCTCGAAAATCATCACTACAACGGGCAGGCCACGGGCCTCCCCTTCTTTCCGCAATCCCTGCAACAGCGCCTGATGACCACGATGCACGCCGTCGAAATTACCAATAGTCAGCACGCACCCGTGTGGCGCGCTGCTGAGATTATGTATGCCGCGTATCAGCTTCATGTCTGGCTCAAAACAGTGAAAATCGCCAAAGTATACCTTGTACAGCGGTTAAGGTTAACCGGCGATTGTTCGCGCAAAACAGAAAGCCGTAATGATTTCATCAGGCTGACCTTTCGCAGCGAAAAAATCTGCTCGTGAACTGCGATTTTTATGCCGAAAGGCTGTATTCAGGGAAGACAAGCTGGTAGAATCCTGCGCCATCACTACGTAACGTAGCGTCGCTAATTAACGGCGCTTATTTGCACAAATCCATTGACAAAAGAAGGCAAAGAGGGCATATTCCTCGGCCTTTGAATTGTCCACATAGAACATATTTGGGAGTTGGACTTGGCTAATATCAAATCAGCTAAGAAACGTGCCGTTCAGTCTGAAAAGGCTCGTAAGCACAACGCAAGCCGTCGCTCTATGATGCGTACTTTCATCAAGAAAGTATACGCAGCAATCGAAGCAGGCGACAAAGCTGCAGCGCAGAACGCATTTAACGAAATGCAACCAATCGTGGATCGTCAGGCTGCTAAAGGTCTGATCCACAAAAACAAAGCAGCGCGTCATAAAGCAAACCTGACCGCGCAGATCAACAAACTGGCTTAATCGCTACTTGTTGTTGCTTGTTTAAAGAACCCGCTTAACGCGGGTTTTTTTATGCCTTCAGATTGCCGGTGGCGTAAACAGCGCCGAGTAGTCACGGTTGCAGATTCGCTGCACCGCCGGGTGCTGAATCATTCTTTCGGCAAATATGGCGTGGTACTCCTCCATCACGTTATCCACTCTGCCTATCTCCGTAATCTTGTCGTCTGAATAGAGATCGTGCGCGTACAGCGTCGGCGCAACGAAGATCGCATTATGCGCTTCGCCAAAGGCTTTCATCAGCGCCGCATCGTCGAACTCTCCGAGGATTTCTACCTTCAGCCCCTGCGAGTTAAACCAGTTCAGCAGCTTGCGTCCGAGCATTGAACGCCTTCCCGGCACCAGCAGGCGACGCTCTTCAAGGCACGCGGGGAACGGTTTCTCCGGCGGCGGATTAATGCACCAGAAGCTCACGCCGCATTCGCCAATCTTCACCGAGAACAGCCCTTCCTGCTGGGTGGAGTCAATCGGGCAGTCCGAGATAATCATGTCCAGCTTGTGCTGGCTCAGCTGTTCCAGCAGCATCTCGTGGGTGGATTCAAAGCAGCGCAGGTGGATTTGCTCGTCTTCAACTACCGCCGCATCCAGCACGCCGCTCACCAGCCGCTTGGACAGCGCATCCGCCACGCCCACGTCAAAGAGCAGGTTCGACTCTTTGCGGTAGTTGACGATATCCAGCATCTCCTGGCTCAGGGTGAACATTTTGTCCGCATAGCGGAAAACCAGTTCACCCAGTTCGCTGGGTTCAATCCCACGCCCCTTACGCTTGAACAGCTTCCCCTGCAGACGCTCTTCCAGGGCCTTGATTTGCCCGGTGATGGTTTGCGGCGTCAGGTAGAGCGCCTCTGCCGCCCCCACCACCGAGCCCTGTTTGTAGACGTGCCAGAAGTAGTACAGATGGTTGTAATTTAAATGAGACATCGCGTCTTCTCTCCCTGAGTGTGTATCGGGAGAAGGATCACCTCCTCCCGGTGTTCCGTTATGCCTGGACGGCCTGTCCGGATAACTTCACCTTCAACAAGGTATAACCGATTACCGCGGCCAGTAATGACCCGATGAGAATGCCGAGTTTAGCCCAGACGATAAGCTCAGGCGCATGCGTACCAAACGCCAGCGTCGAAATAAAGATCGACATCGTAAACCCGATTCCACACAGCACGCCGACGGCCATAATCTGCGAAAACGTGGTGCCATGCGGCAATGACGCCAGCTTCAGCTTCGTCGCCAGCCAGCAGAAGAGGCTAATGCCCAGCGGCTTACCGATAAACAGCCCGGCAATAATGCCCAGCGGCAGCACGGACGTCAGCCCGTCCAGCGTCACGCCGCCGAGGGAAACGCCCGCGTTGGCAAACGCAAACAGCGGCAGGATCATAAAGGCAACCCACGGGTGCAGCACATGCTCCAGCTGTTTGGCAGGCGACTTGCCGTCCTGCGGTTTAAGCGGCACGAAGAAGCCGACAATCACACCAGCCAGCGTGGCGTGCACGCCGGATTTCAGCACCGCCGTCCACAGCACCATCCCCACCAGGATATAGATACCGATGCGGCGAACATTGAAGATATTCAGCAGCGCCAGCACCGCAATCGCCCCGGCGGCGACGCTCAGGGACAGGATCGACAGATCGCTGGTGTAGAACAGCGCGATAATCACAATGGCACCCAAGTCATCGATGATCGCCAGCGCCATCAGGAAGATTTTCAGGGCTACCGGCACGCGGCTACCGAGCAAGGCTAAGACACCTAGCGCAAAGGCGATATCCGTCGCGGCCGGGATCGCCCAGCCGTCACGCGCAACAGGATCCTGCCAGGTGAACGCCAGGAAGAGCAGCGCCGGCACCACCATCCCGCCGAGCGCGGCAATCACCGGAAACGCCGCGCGCTGGCGGCTGGCAAGCGAGCCCAGAACCAGCTCACGCTTAACCTCAAGACCCACCAGCAGGAAGAACACCGCCATTAGCGCATCGTTGATCCACAGCAGCATGTTCTTGTTAATTTCCAGCGCCCCGACCTTCAGCTCAACGGGCGTTTCCAGAAATGCATGGTAGAGATCCTGCGTGATGCCAAGGTTAGCCAGCACCATCGCGGCCGCTGCGGCAATAATCAGGATCACGCCACCGGACGCCTCACTGTTAAAGAAACGGTGTAGTAATTTCATTTACGTTCTCTCTTTACAACAATACCTCGATAAAACCATAATACCAAGCCAAATAGCTCGGCAAAAACAGATTAATGTTGAGTATAGACTCAGTTTAACCGAGCTATACGCGCAAATAAAAAAGCCCGGAATCGCTTCCGGGCTTTGAGAAGATGAAAACCAGCTAACAGATTAACGGGTCAAATCATCGAAGAATTTTTTGACGCCATCGAAGAAGCTTTTGGAACGCGGGCTGTTTTTCTCACCCGTCGGACCGCCAAAGCTCTCCTGCAGTTCTTTCAGCAGCTGTTTCTGCTTGTCGTTCAGGCCAACCGGCGTTTCCACGACGACGCGGCACAGCAGGTCGCCCTGGGCGCCACCGCGAACGGATTTAACGCCTTTTCCGCGCATGCGGAACAGCTTGCCGGTCTGGGTTTCCCCAGGCACTTTCAGGTTCACGCGACCGTCCAGCGTTGGCACTTCGATTTCGCCACCGAGTGCCGCCATCGCGAAGTTGATCGGCACTTCGCAGTACAGGTTATTACCTTCACGCTCGAAGATGGCGTGCTGTTTCACCTGGACCTGAACGTACAGATCGCCTGCCGGTGCGCCGTGCTCGCCTGCTTCGCCCTCACCTGCCAGACGGATGCGGTCGCCCGTATCGACGCCTGCCGGGATCTTAACGGACAGAGTTTTGGTTTTCTCAACGCGACCGTGCCCGTGGCATTTGGTGCATGGATCTTTAATCAGCGTGCCGCGACCGTGACAGTGAGGACAGGCCTGCTGTACCGCGAAGAAGCCCTGCCGCATCTGTACCTGACCAGAGCCGTGACAGGTTGGACAGGTCTGAGGCTGTGTGCCCGCTTTCGCGCCGCTGCCGTGGCAAACGTCACACTCTTCCAGCGTCGGAATACGGATCTCTTTGGTGACACCGCGAACGGCCTCTTCCAGCGTCAGCTCCATGTTGTAGCGCAGGTCTGCGCCGCGCGCCGCGCGCTGACGACCACGGCCGCCGCCGAAGATGTCGCCAAATACATCGCCAAAGATATCGCTGAAGTCAGCGCCGCCGCCAAAGCCGCCGCCACCGAATCCACCGCCGCCCATGCCGCCCTGTTCAAAGGCTGCATGACCGTACTGGTCATAGGCCGCACGTTTTTGTGCATCGGTCAGGACTTCGTAGGCTTCTTTGATCTCTTTAAATTTGGCTTCAGCCTCTTTGTCACCCTGGTTACGGTCCGGGTGGAATTTCATGGCCAGGCGCTTATACGCCTTTTTGATTTCACGCTCTTCCGCAGTTTTCGGAACGCCTAAAATCTCGTAATAGTCTTGCTTTGCCATTGGTTTTTTTAAGCCCCTTAACATGCGAGCACGGGCGTGGAGAGTTCTCCTACGCCCGTGCCGATTAATTACCCTGCATCAGGGCGATTATTTTTTATCTTTAACTTCTTCGAACTCAGCGTCGACAACGTCGTCGTCTTTCGCGTTGTTCGCCGAAGCGTCAGCGCCCGCCTGCTGTTGAGCGTGCTGCTGCTGAGCGATTTCCATCAGCTTCTGAGAAGCCTGCGCCAGTTCCTGCATCTTCGCTTCGATGTCCGCTTTGTCTTCACCTTTCAGTGAGGATTCCAGCGCACTCAGTGCAGCTTCGATAGCAGTCTTGTCTTCCGCTGGCAGTTTATCGCCTGCTTCTTCAACCTGCTTACGGGTGCTGTGCAGCAGATGGTCACCCTGGTTACGGGTCTGAACCAGCTCTTCGAACTTACGGTCGGATTCCGCGTTAGCTTCGGCATCGCGAACCATTTTTTCGATTTCCGCTTCGTTCAGGCCAGAAGATGCCTTGATGGTGATCTTCTGCTCTTTACCGCTGTTTTTGTCTTTCGCAGACACGTGCAGGATACCGTCAGCATCGATGTCGAAGGTCACTTCGATCTGCGGCATGCCGCGCGGTGCCGGGTTAATACCGTCCAGGTTGAACTGACCCAGAGATTTGTTATCCGCCGCACGCTTACGCTCACCCTGAATCACATGAATGGTTACCGCAGACTGGTTGTCTTCAGCGGTAGAGAACACCTGGCTGTGTTTCGTTGGGATGGTGGTGTTTTTGTTGATGAGCGCAGTCATCACACCGCCCATGGTTTCGATACCCAGAGACAGCGGGGTAACGTCCAGCAGCAGTACGTCTTTAACTTCACCGGTCAGTACGCCACCCTGAACCGCAGCACCGATTGCGACCGCTTCGTCCGGGTTAACGTCTTTACGTGGCTCTTTACCAAAGAACTCAGCCACTTTCTTCTGAACCATTGGCATACGGGTCTGACCACCGACCAGGATAACGTCCTGGATATCGGATACGGACAGGCCAGCGTCCTGCAGGGCAACTTTCAGCGGCTCGATTGAACGGTTCACCAGGTCTTCTACCAGGCTTTCCAGTTTCGCACGGGTCACTTTGATGTTCATGTGTTTAGGACCGGTCGCGTCTGCAGTGATGTACGGCAGGTTCACGTCGGTCTGCTGAGCGGAAGAAAGTTCGATCTTCGCTTTCTCAGCGGCTTCTTTCAGGCGCTGCATGGCCAGCGGGTCGTTACGCAGGTCAATGCCCTGATCTTTCTTGAACTCGTCAACGAGGTAGTTGATCAGACGGGTATCGAAGTCTTCACCACCCAGGTGGGTATCACCGTTGGTTGCCAGAACTTCGAAGGTTTTTTCGCCGTCAACTTCGTCGATTTCGATAATAGAGATATCGAAGGTACCACCACCCAGGTCGTAAACCGCGATAGTACGGTTGCCAACTTCTTTATCCAGACCGTAAGCCAGTGCAGCAGCGGTTGGTTCGTTGATGATACGTTTTACTTCCAGACCTGCGATACGGCCAGCATCTTTGGTTGCCTGACGCTGAGCATCGTTGAAGTACGCAGGAACGGTAATAACAGCTTCAGTTACCGGTTCACCCAGGTAATCTTCAGCGGTTTTCTTCATTTTTTTCAGCACTTCAGCAGAAATCTGCGGTGGTGCAGTTTTGGTGCCTTTCACATCAAGCCATGCATCGCCGTTATCTGCCGCGATGATTTTGTAAGGCATGATGGAAACGTCACGCTGAACTTCTTCGTCCTGGAAGCGGCGGCCGATCAGGCGTTTAATCGCAAACAGGGTGTTTTGCGGGTTTGTCACTGCCTGACGTTTAGCCGGCTGACCAACCAGAGTTTCACCATCCTGGGTATAAGCAATGATAGAAGGCGTGGTGCGATCGCCCTCGGCGTTCTCCAGCACGCGTGCAGTAGTGCCATCCATAATCGCTACACAAGAGTTGGTAGTACCCAGGTCGATACCAATAATTTTACCCATCTAAACGTCTCCACTAAAAATTCAGTCAACATGTGGTTGTGTACCTGTAATAAGGGCAGAACGTGCTTTTTCAACTGCCCAGATTTGATTTTTTTCAGGTCCACACACTGCGGTTGACTACAAGATGGGGTCGCGACGGCATCCATCAAGGGGCAAGCATAAAAAAAATTTTAATTTCACCCTGATGAGATCATAGACGCCACCGATTGCGCCCATTATGATGCCGCGCCCAGTCAGGGAGAACTGACGCGGGTTTAACCATTTCACCATATTAATGATGATTTTTTTGAGGACTTATGGGCAACACTAAGTTGGCTAATCCGGCTCCGCTGGGCCTGATGGGTTTTGGCATGACCACTATCCTGCTGAACCTGCACAATATCGGGATGTTCCCGATGGATGGCATCATCCTGGCGATGGGCATTTTTTACGGCGGTATCGCGCAAATCTTCGCGGGCCTGCTGGAATATAAGAAAGGCAATACCTTCGGCTTAACCGCCTTCACCTCTTACGGTTCTTTCTGGCTGACCCTGGTTGCCATTCTGCTGCTGCCTAAAATGGGCATGGCAGACGCGGCAAACGCCCACTTCCTGGGCGTTTACCTGGGCCTGTGGGGCGTCTTCACCCTGTTCATGTTCTTCGGTACCCTGAAAGGTAACCGCATGCTGCAGTTCGTTTTCCTGAGCCTGACCGTGCTGTTCGCCCTGCTGGCGATCGGTCACCTGGTGGATAACGAAGGCATCGTTCATGTTGCAGGCTGGATTGGTCTGGTTTGCGGCGCAAGCGCTATCTACCTCGCAATGGGTGAAGTGCTGAACGAGCAGTTTGACCGCACCGTTCTACCGATTGGTGAAAAACACTGATCCCTCTGTCGTGTCCGCCTCGCGGGCACGACATCCCCCCGCCTGACGAAGCCAAAATCCTAATACCAGCCCCATCAGCGAGAGCGCGAGTACATACCAGGCTGGCGCCATCGGCGACACGCCCATCAGTACGGTAACCGCAATAGGCGTCAGCCCGCCGAAAATGGCATATGAGACGTTGTAAGAGAACGAGATCCCGGTAAAACGAACTTCCGGCGGGAAAGCTCGTACCATGACGTAAGGCACAGCACCCACTACGCCCACGCACAGCCCTACCACGCCGTACAGCAGGAACAGCTGTTCAGGATGGCTGCCCGCCAGATGGTAAAACGCCCAGCTTGACGCGGCCAGTAGCAGGCTGCCGACGATAAAGGTAACGCTGGCACCGAAACGATCTGCTGCCAGCCCGGCGGCCAGACAGCCAAAGCAGAGCATGATTGTCGCGATACTGTTCGCCTGTAGCGTCACGGCAGGGGCGAAACCGTACTGCTTTTGCAGCCACACCGGGGACATCAATATCACCACCACAATGCCCGCCGAGAGCAGCCAGGTGAGCAGCATCGACACCACCACCGCTTTTTTATGGCGAACCACGACCGCCTTCACCGGCAGCTCCTGCGCCAGCGCTTTGCGCTGCTGCATCTCGAGGAAAATCGGCGTCTCCTGCAGCCAGCGGCGCAGGTACATCGCGACCAGACCAAACGCCCCGCCCAGCAGGAACGGAATACGCCAGCCCCAGTCATGCACGGCCTGCTGCGTCATGCTGGTGTTTACAATTGTCGCGACGACGGAACCGAGCAAAATCCCTACCGTTAAGCCCGCGGTTAAGGTTCCGCAGGCGATTCCAATGCGGCGCGCCGGAACATGCTCCGCGACAAACACCCACGCGCCCGGCACTTCACCGCCAATCGCCGCGCCCTGAAGAACGCGCATCAGCAACAGCAGCAACGGAGCGAGAATGCCCATCGAGGCATAGGTGGGCAGCAGACCAATAGCCAGCGTCGGCACGGCCATCAGCAGGATGCTAAGGGTAAACATCTTCTTACGCCCGACCAGATCGCCAAAGTGGGCCATGATAATGCCGCCCAGCGGACGCGCCAGATACCCGGCGGCAAAAATGCCGAAGGTTTGCACCTGACGCAGCCATTCCGGGATATCCGCCGGGAAGAAGAGTTCTCCCACCACGGCGGCAAAGAAAACAAAGATGATGAAGTCGTAAAACTCCAGCGCGCCGCCTAAGGCCGCGAGCGTGAGAGTTTTGTAGTCCTGTCGATTCAGAGGTCGGGTGTTATGTGACATAGCGAACCATTTGCGTATATTGTGGAATTATTTTTACAGCAATCGTAAAGAAAAAATTACTATACCGTAAAAGCTTTACCACGCCATCGCCGCTTCAGCTAATGCCACATATTGGTTAATTTCAGGAGATTGTTTCGCGACGTGCGTTTTTCGGGCGAAAAGCTGCTACCACTTTCTCATCGGTTTCCACATACGGACCGTCAAGCAGCTGTATACAATACGGTACACTTGCAAAGATGCCGTGAACGAGGACGCTGCCATCTTCCGCTTTCAGCCCTTCAAGCGTCTCTTTGATCGACTTCGGCTGCCCCGGCAGGTTCAGAATCAACGCCTGCTTGCGGATCACTCCCACCTGGCGGGAAAGAATGGCCGTCGGGACAAAGTGTAGACTTATCTGGCGCATCTGCTCGCCAAAGCCCGGCATTTCGCGATCGGCAATCGCCAGCGTTGCGTCCGGCGTCACGTCGCGGCGCGCGGGGCCGGTTCCGCCCGTCGTCAGAACAAGGTGGCAGCTCATCTCATCCACCAGCTCGCAGAGCGTCTGCTCGATGATCGGCTGTTCGTCAGGGATCAGGCGGGTCTGAATGTCAAAGGGGGTGGTCAGCGCGCTGCCAAGCCACTCTTCCAGAGCGGGGATGCCTTTATCCTGGTAAACGCCGCTGGAGGCGCGGTCAGAAATCGACACTAAGCCGATGCGTAAGGTATTCATATCCATTCCATTCAAAAAGTACTGATTAAAGGGAATGATACACGCAGAGAGGAGATTCAGACAGGGTACGAAAGAAGTCGCGTGACCGGGAGCCCGGTCACGCAGAATGATTACAGCAGGTCGCCGATCATTTTTTCCAGTTTACCCTGGTCAACAGCAAACTTACGGATACCGTCCGCCAGCTTATCGACAGCCATTGGATCCTGGTTGTGCTGCCACAGGAACTCGGATTCAGTGATGCGCTCTGGGCGTGCTTTCACTTCACCGGTGTAAGACAGCTTACGCTCGATGGTACCTTCGCTTTCTGCCAGCTCTTTCAGCAGCGCAGGGGCGATGGTCAGGCGGTCACAGCCAGCCAGCTCGATGATTTCACCGACGTTACGGAAGCTTGCGCCCATAACTACAGTCTCATAGCCGTGCTGTTTGTAGTATTCGTAGATTTCAGTAACAGAAACCACGCCTGGATCTTCAGCCGGCGCGTACTCTTTCTTATCGGTGTTGGCTTTGTACCAGTCCAGAATACGGCCCACGAACGGAGAAATCAGGTATACGCCTGCTTCTGCACATGCACGCGCCTGCGCGAAGGAGAACAGCAGGGTCAGGTTACAGTTGATACCGTCTTTTTCCAGCTGCTCTGCCGCGCGGATACCCTGCCAGGTGGAAGCCAGTTTGATCAGGATACGGTCGTTGCTGATGCCAGCGTCGTTGTACATTTTGATCAGACGTTTCGCTTTGGCGATAGACGCTTCGGTGTCGTAGGAGAGACGTGCATCCACTTCGGTAGAGATACGGCCAGGAACCAGCTTCAGGATTTCCAGACCGATGTTCACTGCCAGTTTGTCGGTGGCATCCACAACCTGCTGCGCGCGGTCGTTGCTCTGTGCTTTCGCCCAGGTCACTGCGTCGTCAATCAGTTTGCGATACTCAGGGATCTGTGCGGCGTTAAGGATCAGAGAAGGGTTAGTTGTGGCATCCTGCGGCTGGTACAGCTTCATTGCCGCGATATCTCCGGTGTCAGCTACGACAGTGGTGAACTGACGAAGGGAGGTCAATTTATCCGTCATGATAGTGTTTCTCTTTTAACGTGCCCTGGATAATTCACGCTACCGACAGCATGCCTGCAGCGGAAAAATGACAGGTTTACTTGTTAGGGGGATGTAACCGGTCTGCCCTGATGATAACACGACGGAGGGGTAGCGCAACCGCAGACAGTGCGCTTAGGTAGAGTATGGTAAACTCGGAAGATTAACAGGCTGCTAAGCAACAGCATGCCCAATCAGTGGTAGCGCTTACATATTCACTTTGGCATCAACAAGAGGGACGTTAATGCCTGATTTCTTTTTCTTTATTAACGAAGTCCTGTGGGGTTCGATAATGATTTACCTGCTTCTGGGAGCAGGTATTTGGTTTACGCTACGCAGTGGGTTTATCCAGTTTCGTTATATTCGCAAGTTTGGCAGAAGTCTGAAAAACAGCGTTACGCCCCAGCCGGGCGGATTAACGTCGTTCCAGGCACTCTGTACTAGCCTGGCGGCACGCCTCGGCAGCGGGAATCTGGCGGGCGTTGCGCTGGCAATCAGCGCCGGCGGGCCAGGCGCGGTCTTCTGGATGTGGGTGACGGCGCTACTCGGAATGGCCACCTCCTTTGCCGAAAGTTCGCTCGCCCAGCTGTATAAAGAGAAAGATAAAAACGGCCAGTTTCGCGGCGGTCCCGCGTGGTACATGGCGCGTGGCTTGGGGATGCGCTGGATGGGCGTTCTGTTCTCGCTTTTTTTACTGCTCGCGTACGGCCTTATTTTTAATACCGTCCAGGCAAATTCTGTCGCCAATGCCCTGCGCTATGCCTTCTCCTGCCCGGAGTGGGTCGCCGGTATTGCTTTAGCCCTCGTCGTTCTGCTCACCATTTCTGCCGGTCTCAGGGGCGTTGCCCGCCTGATGCAGTGGCTGGTTCCCGTTATGGCGCTGCTTTGGGTTGTCGCGAGCCTGTTCGTCGCCGCCCTGCATATCGACCAGGTGCCTGGCGTGATTGCGACCATCGTCAAAAGCGCTTTTGGCTGGCGCGAGGTAGCCTCCGGGGCGCTGGGCTACACCTTTAGCCAGGCGCTGATGGCGGGTTTTCAGCGGGGCATGTTCTCCAATGAAGCCGGTATGGGATCAACCCCCAACGCGGCCGCTGCCGCCTCTTCCTGGCCGCCGCACCCGGCCGCACAGGGCATTGTGCAGATGATTGGCGTCTTTACCGATACCATTATCATCTGTTCCGCCAGCGCCATGATTTTGCTGCTGGCAGGCCCCGTCCCGCACTCCTCTGGAACCGCCGGGATACAGCTTCTCCAGCAGGCGCTGGTGAACCTGACCGGCGGCTGGGGTGCAGGTTTTGTCTCGCTCGTCCTGGTGCTGTTTGCCTTCAGTTCGATTGTGGTGAATTACCTCTACGCCGAAAATAACCTTATTTTCCTGAAGCTCGACTCCCGTACCGCAATCGGAGCCCTGCGGCTCGCGGTCATTCTGATGATCATCGCTGGCTCCTTCCTCAGTATGCCGCTGGTCTGGCAGCTGGCCGATATCATTATGGCGCTAATGGCGATCACGAACCTTACGGCGATCCTGCTGCTCTCTCCCGTTGTGACCCTGATTGCCAGAGACTATCTGCGTCAGCGCAAACTCGGCGTTCCGCCGGTATTTGATCCCGCCCGTTATCCCGATATTAAGGCGCAGCTTGCCCCCGGCACGTGGGATGATTTGCCGCGGCAATAACAGCTATCGATCAATTCAGGGCGATTTTTTGCTAAAGTCGCTCTAAATTTCCTGCAAGGACTGGATATGCTGATTCTGATCTCACCTGCAAAAACGCTCGACTACCAGAGCCCGCTCGCCACCGAGCGCTATACCCAGCCTGAACTGCTGGACTACTCGCAGCAGCTGATCCGCGAAGCGCGTAAGCTCTCTGCGCCGCAAATCGCCTCGCTGATGAGCATCAGCGACAAGCTGGCCGATCTTAACGCGACCCGCTTTCACGAGTGGCACCCGGATTTCACCCCGGCTAACGCTCGCCAGGCGATTCTGGCGTTTAAAGGTGATGTCTACACCGGCCTGCAGGCGGAAGATTTTAGCGAAGCCGATTTCGATTTTGCCCAGCAGCATCTGCGCATGCTGTCGGGTCTGTACGGCGTACTGCGCCCGCTGGATCTGATGCAGCCGTATCGTCTGGAGATGGGGATTCGCCTGGAAAATGCCAAAGGCAAAGACCTGTATCATTTCTGGGGCGATATCATTACCGACAAGCTGAACGCGGCGCTGCACGCTCAGGGCGATAACGTGGTGATTAACCTGGCATCCGACGAATACTATAAGTCGGTGAAGCCGAAAAAGCTGGATGCGGAGATTATCAAACCGGTGTTCCTCGACGAGAAGAACGGTAAGTTCAAAGTGATCAGCTTCTACGCTAAGAAAGCGCGCGGCCTGATGAGCCGCTACATCATCCAGAACCGCCTGACGAAGCCGGAGCAGTTAACCAAATTTAACAGCGAAGGCTATTTCTTTGACGAGGCGTCGTCAGGGAAAGGCGAGCTGGTGTTTAAGCGCCACGAGCAGTAAAAACAAACCCCGCCAGCTGGCGGGGTTTTGCATTAATGGTGTTTCCAGTCCGGGCCGCGATCGTCACGGCGGTCATCGTGGTGATGGTCATCGTGACGATCGTCGTGTTTACGATGCTCATCATGTGGGCGCCAGTGGTTATCACGCCAGTCATAATGCGCCTTCCACCAGTCGTGGTCGCGCCAGCGGCCGCCGTCCCAGTAATGCCCGTTGTTATCCCGGTCGCCAATCTGCAGTTTGACTGCAGGTACGAGGGTAATTTCAGATGCCTGAACCGCCATGGGGGCGGCCAGCACCAGTGAAAGCGCGATGAGTGCAGGTTTCAGTGTAGACACAGGTGACTCCTTATTCTTCTTGCCCAACGTGGGCCGATGTAAGGAGAGTACGCGAGGGGAACGGGGGATGTTATTCTCTGCAATCCTAAACGCTAAGTGACCGCATTTATTGGGAATTTCTGCTTTTTTCCTGCTTTTTCTCTCCTTAATTTCTCCACAAAAAAGCCGGGTGGCGGCTTCGCCTTACCCGGCCTACGATCAGGTCGTCGTGGTCGTTGTAGGCCCGGTAAGGCGTAGCCGCCACCGGGCAACACAATCACGCGCGCGTCATCATCAGCTTACGCAGCGCGGCAAAATCCGCGGGCAGCTCATGTGACAGCAGCGGCAGGTCGGCGCGCTCGGCCAGCTCTTTCGGCAGCGGCAGCGTTTCGCCCAGGATCGCTTCCACGCTCTCTTTGAACTTCGCCGGATGCGCGGTGCCCAGGAACAGGCCATATTCACCCGGGTTAAGCTGGTCGCGCAGCGCGCGGTAGGCAATCGCCGCGTGCGGTTCAGAGATATACCCCACCGCTTTCATCTCGCGCATGGTCTCTTTGGTGGTTTCATCCGTCACCGCGGCGTAGCCCAGGTCACCCAGACGCCAGATCTTACGGCGGAACAGCTCTTCCACGCGCGGCCAGTTGTTCGGCTGTGACACATCCATCGCGTTGGAGAGCGTCGCCTGCGTGGCGTTCGGCGCCCACTTCCCGTCTTTCAGGAAGCGCGGCACGGTGTCGTTGGCGTTGGTCGCCGCGATAAAGCGTTTCACCGGCAGACCCAGGGATTTCGCCAGCAGACCTGCCGTCAGGTCACCGAAGTTACCGCTCGGCACGGAGATCACCAGCTGGTTGCGCGCTTCCTGCGGCAGCTGCGCCACCGCTTCGAAGTAGTAGCAGATCTGCGCCAGCAGACGGCTGATGTTGATGGAGTTGGCAGAGTTCAGACCCAGAGCCACCTTCAGCTCTTCGTCGTCGAAAGCCTGCTTGACCAGCGCCTGGCAGGCATCGAAATCACCGTCGATCGCCACGGTTTCAATGTTGCCGCCGAGCGTACAGAACAGTTTTTCCTGCAGCGGGCTGATTTTGCCTTTCGGATAGAGGATCACTACGCGGACATTTTTCAGGCCGTAGAAGGCATGCGCCACCGCCGCACCGGTATCGCCGGAGGTCGCGGTCAGGATGGTCACCGGTTTGTCGCCGCTGATGTGGGTCAGCATCTGCGCCATAAAGCGGCCGCCGAAGTCTTTAAACGCCAGGGTCGGGCCGTGGAACAGCTCCAGGCAGCCAACGTCAGGCTCAACCTGCTTCACCGGCGCCGGGAAAGCGAACGCCGCACGCACGCGCTCTTCCAGAAGCTCCTGCGGAATTTCGTCGCCGATAAACGCAGACAGAATTTTGGTGCTGCGGGTGACGAAGTCCTGCTTCAGCAGCTCGTCAATCTCGGTCAGCTGGAATTCCGGCAGGTCATGCGGGAAGAACAGCCCCTGATTTTTGCCCAGCCCCTGAGTTACCGCCTGCGCGAAGCTGACCTGCTCGTTATGATCTTTAAGGTTATAGAGTTTCATTAATTATCCCAGTACTCGTGCGCCAGCCGTGTCCAGACGGCAAATATGAACAAAGCCTTCCTGATTTTGCAGGTAGTGTTTAGAGAGCCAGTCCGCCACGCGCTGCGCGGTGTCAGGCTTGTCGCACAGGGCGAACAGCGTCGGGCCGGAGCCGGAGATGCCGCACGCCTGCGCGCCGATATCCATCGATGCCTGTCGCGCCTCGTTAAAGCCGGGCAGCAGCTTCGTGCGGTACGGCTCGGCAATGACGTCCTTCATCAGCTTCGCCGCCAGCTGCGGCTGACGGGTGTAGCAGGCGTGAATAAAGCCCGCCAGATGACGCCCGTGGGCGATACAGTCCTGGCGACGATACTGCGCGGGCAGGATCGCACGCGCTTCCGCGGTAGAGACCTTAATGCCCGGATAGGCCAGCACCCACAGCCACTCATCAAACCCTGGCACCTGCTGGCTGATGATGCCATTTTCTTCGATCATCAGCTGCATGCCGCCGAGGAAGCACGGCGCCACGTTGTCATAGTGAATGCTGCCGGAGATGCGCCCTTCCAGCTCGCCCATCAACCCCAGCAGGCGGTTGTTGTTCAGCGGCTTGCCGCAGTGCTCGTTCATCGCCACCAGCGCGGCGACCACCGAACAAGCGCTGGAACCCAGCCCCGAGCCAATCGGCATACTTTTTTCCAGCGTCATGGCAACCGGCACGTTTTTGCCGATCTCCTGACAGAAGCGTTCCCAGCACTGATAGACGATATTTTCGCGCGGCTCAGGCGGCAGTTTGCTGGCGAAGCGGCCGACGTTGTTCAGGCTGAAGCTGTCTGCCGCTTCCACCGTGACCGTATCGCCCAGCAGTGAACCATCCACCGGCGTCACCGCCGCGCCCAGCACGTCAAATCCGACGCTCATATTCGCGCTGGAAGCCGGGGCATAAACTTTGACCATGTTAAACTCCTAACTTCCATGACAGGGTACGCAGCAGATCGGCAAACACACCCGCCGCCGTAACATCGTTCCCTGCGCCATAGCCGCGAAGCACCAGCGGCAATGGCTGATAATAGTGGCTGTAAAACGCGAGGGCGTTTTCGCCGTTTTTAACTTTGTACAGCGGATCGTTGCCATCCACTTCGGCAATCTTCACCCGGCACACGCCATCTTCTTCAATGTTGCCAACATAGCGCAATACCTTACCTTCATCACGGGCTTTCGCAACGCGCGCGGCAAAAGCATCGTCAAGCTGCGGCAAATTTGCCATGAATGCAGCGACATCACCGCTGCTGTCAAATTCTGCCGGCAGGACCGGTTCAATCACGATATCGGAAAGCTCAAGCTCACGGCCCGTTTCACGTGCCAGAATCAGCAGCTTACGCGCCACGTCCATACCAGAGAGATCGTCGCGCGGATCCGGCTCGGTATAGCCCAGCTCGCGCGCGGCGCGGGTCGCTTCCGAGAGACTCATCCCCTCATCCAGCTTGCCGAAGATAAACGACAGCGAGCCGGAGAGAATGCCGGAGAAACGCTGCAGTTCGTCGCCCGCGTTCAGCAGGTTCTGCAGGTTCTCGATAACCGGCAGGCCCGCGCCCACGTTGGTGTCGTACAGGAACTTGCGGCGCGACTTGCTCGCCGCCAGACGCAGCTGGTGATAGTAATCCATCGACGAGGTGTTGGCCTTTTTGTTCGGCGTCACCACGTGGAACCCTTCGCGCAGGAAGTCGGCGTACTGGTCGGCCACCGCCTGGTTAGAGGTACAGTCGACAATCACCGGGTTAAGCAGGTGGTACTCTTTCACCAGACGGATCAGGCGGCCCAGGTTGAACGGCTCTTTCGCCTCGTTCATCTCGGCCTGCCAGTTTTCCAGGTTCAGACCGTGAACGTTGGTGAGTAGCGCTCTGGAGTTGGCGATCCCGCAGACGCGCAGATCGATATGTTTCTTCTTCAGCCACTCCTGCTGACGCTTCACCTGCTCCAGCAGCGCGCCGCCCACGCCGCCGACGCCAATCAGGAACAGCTCGATGACCTGATCGGTGTTGAACAGCATCTGGTGAACCACGCGTACGCCGGTGGTCGCGTCATCGTTGTCCACGACAACAGAAATTGAACGCTCTGACGAGCCCTGGGCAATCGCCACGATATTGATATTGGCGCGCGCCAGCGCGGCAAAGAACTTGGCGGAAATACCACGCAACGTACGCATGCCGTCGCCAACCACAGAGATAATCGCCAGACGCTCCTGAATGGCGAGCGGCTCCAGCAGCTCTTCTTTGAGTTCCAGATAGAACTCCTCCTCCAGCGCGCGACGGGCGCGCAGGCAGTCAGCCTGCGGCACGCAGAAGCTGATGCTGTATTCGGAAGAAGACTGGGTAATCAGCACCACCGAGATACCGTTGCGGGACATAGCCGCAAACACGCGCGCCGCCATGCCGACCATCCCCTTCATCCCCGGGCCGGAGACGCTGAACATCGCCATGTTGTTCAGGTTGGAGATGCCTTTGACCGGCAGACCGTCTTCATCGGTACTCGCGCCAATCAGCGTACCCGGCGCCTGCGGGTTACCGGTGTTTTTAATCAGGCAAGGGATCTGGAACTGGGCAATCGGGGAGATGGTACGAGGGTGAAGCACTTTGGCGCCGAAGTAGGAAAGCTCCATCGCTTCCTGGTACGACATCGACTTCAGCAGCCTGGCGTCCGGTACCTGGCGCGGGTCGCAGGTATAAACGCCGTCGACGTCAGTCCAGATCTCACAACAGTCCGCGCGTAAACAGGCGGCCAGCACGGCGGCGGAGTAGTCGGAGCCGTTACGGCCCAGCACCACCAGCTCGCCCTTCTCGTTACCGGCGGTGAAGCCTGCCATCAGGATCATATGGTCAGAAGGAATTTTGCTTGCGGCGATACGGCGGGTTGATTCGGCAATATCAACGGTGGATTCGAGGTAGTGGCCCACCGCCAGCAGTTTTTCAACCGGGTCGATCACGGTCACGCTATGTCCGCGCGCTTCCAGCACGCCGGCCATGATGGCGATAGAGAGTTTTTCGCCCCGGCAGATCAGCGCCGCGTTGACGCTGTCCGGGCACTGGCCGAGAAGGCTGATGCCGTGCAGGACATGTTTGATTTGCGCGAATTCCTGCTCAACGAAGGACTTCAGCTGAGCGTGTGGGAAGCCTGGCAGCGCCTCTGCCAGCCCTTGCAGCAAGTCAGCGAAGATACGCTCTGCGTCGCTGATGTTCGGGAGTGCATCCTGGCCACCGATGGTTTTTTCAATCATCGCCACCAGATGGTTCGTGATTTTTGCCGGGGCAGAGAGCACGGTAGCAACCTGCCCCTGCCTGGCGTTACTTTCCAGGATATCGGCAACACGCAGAAAACGTTCTGCATTTGCCACTGATGTACCGCCGAACTTCAACACTCGCATGGTTCTACCTCGTTTCCTTTAGCCGAAAAAAAAGCCCGCACTGTTCAGGTGCGGGCTTTTTTTTGTTTTTCCTGTACGCGTCAGCCCGCATCGTTACCTGTGGTAATGATGATGGTTGTAGTAATGGTGGTGATGCTGATGCGTTTCATGGATGTTGTGTACTCTGTCATTATTATCTGTCTGTCCTGTATTCTTTTAGGGTTAAAGGATCGGGCACCTTAAGTCAACGAATTTTTAATTTGATCACAATTCGGGAGACTCTCACGTCCCGCTGTTTGCAGATTTATTTTCATCCGATTCGCCCAATAGCAACCCTTCTGGACAGACTTATTCGCCATAGTAAAAACTTATGGCAGGATTTTACTCCGCCAATTTTTTTTCAATATCGTGCAGCAAACGGTGCAGCATTGCGGTGTCCCGCTGCTCAAGACGCCCCAAACGCTGCTGCAGCCAGTCAGCCATTTTTTGATCGTCCGCCACACCCAGCTGAGACAACAGTTGCTCAACGCGAGCGCGCAGGGCAGCCAGCTGATTTTCATTTGCCCCTTCTGCCGGAGGCTGGGGGATTTGTATTAGGGAGGCTAATTGATAGCAATAGACCATGACCGCCTGGCCTAAATTCAGGGAGGGATAATCGGCGACCATCGGCGCACCGGTAAGAACGTCCGCCAGCTCCAGCTCTTCGTTGGTCAATCCGGAATCTTCACGACCAAACACCAGCGCGGCTTTATCCAGCCACTGGCTTTTCTCGCTCAGCATCGGCACCAGCTCCGCTGGCGTGGCATAGTAATGGAACTTCGCCCGGCTGCGCGCGGTGGTCGCAACGGTAAACGAAATGTCGTGCAGCGCATCAGCAAGCGTCGCGTAAGTGGTTATATTATCGAGGATATCTCCCGATCCGTGCGCTACCCAACGTGCCGCAGGCTCCAGGTGGGCAGTGCTGTCCACGATACGTAAATCGGTAAAACCCATGGTCTTCATGGCGCGCGCGGCAGCGCCTATATTTTCGGCTCTGGCTGGGGCAACCAGTACAATCGACAGATGCATTTATGCTCTCTTTTTAATCAGTTAGCGGGCAAAAATGTGATGCACTTCAACATATTACGCGGCGCGAATTTACAAAAATGCAACACAAATCACCGAAATAGCGTTTCATAACAAATTAAAAACGCTAAACTATTCCTTGTCTGAACAATCAGTTAGAATGTTAACAGAACACTATTATCCCTATGTTTTATAATGATAATAGCGACATGAATACCCTATTCTGATTGGATTCGCTTCGTTTATAAATCAATGTCCGCAACTAGTTGGTTTATTGAAAAATTGTGACAAAGGCTAGCATTCCGCTACGATGATTTCATCAAACTGTTAACGTGCTACAATTGAACTTGATATATGTCAACGAAGCGTAGTTTTATTGGGTGTCTGGTGTCACTTAGCCTGTTATGTTGCTGTTAAAATGGTTAGGATGACAGCCGTTTTTGACACTGTCGGGTCCAAAGGGAAAGTACCCAAGACCAAGCTAATGATGTTGTTGACGTTGATGGAAAGTGCATCAAGAACGCAATTACGTACTTTAGTCACGTTAAGCCGATCATGTTAATTTGCGACATGCATCAGGCAGGTCAGGGACTTTTGTACTTCCTGTTTCGATTTAGTTGGCAATTTAGGTAGCAAACATGCAGACCCCGCACATTCTTATCGTTGAAGACGAGTTGGTAACACGCAACACGTTAAAGAGCATTTTCGAAGCAGAAGGCTACGATGTCTTTGAAGCGACCGATGGCGCAGAGATGCATCAGATCCTTTCTGAAAATGATATCAACCTGGTGATCATGGATATTAACCTGCCGGGCAAAAACGGTCTTCTTCTGGCGCGCGAACTGCGCGAGCAGGCGAACGTCGCGTTAATGTTCCTGACGGGCCGTGATAACGAAGTTGATAAAATTCTTGGCCTGGAAATCGGTGCGGATGACTACATCACCAAGCCATTCAATCCTCGCGAGTTAACCATTCGTGCACGCAACCTGCTGTCCCGCACCATGAACCTGGGTACGGTCAGCGAAGAGCGTCGTAGCGTAGACAGCTACAAATTCAACGGCTGGGAACTTGATATCAATAGCCGTTCGCTGATTAGCCCGAACGGTGAGCAGTATAAACTGCCGCGCAGTGAATTCCGCGCGATGCTGCACTTCTGCGAAAACCCGGGCAAAATTCAGTCCCGTGCAGAGCTGCTGAAGAAAATGACCGGCCGTGAGCTGAAACCGCACGACCGTACCGTAGACGTGACCATTCGTCGTATTCGTAAGCATTTCGAATCTACGCCAGATACGCCGGAAATCATCGCCACGATCCACGGCGAAGGGTATCGTTTCTGCGGCGATCTGCAGGAGTAATCCCGCAGTTAACGCATTAAAAAACGGCGCATTTGCGCCGTTTTTTTTATTTCCAAATCCGCATAGTATCGTTATCAGGTGCTGCGGGTGGCTCTGGTCGCTTCGGCTGAGAGAGCGAGTACCAGTCGAAATGCCGGGTCAGGTACATCACCGCGAACAGCGCCAGGGCAAGAACAGCAGAGCCCAGTAACAATGCGCTTTCCTCCGAGCGCAGCAGGAACCACATCACGACATCCAGTCCGAGTAGTGCCAGCACAAACAGCCCGCTGCGTTTCCAGCTTTTCAGCACGGCCTGCAGGTACATTCCGTTCATCGCTGCGCCAACCAGGCTTGCAACAATCCAGGCTGGCGTAAACCCGACGTGTTCAGACAGCGCCAGCAGCACCAGATAGAACAGGACCAGCGACAACCCCACCAGCAGATACTGCATCGGATGAAGGCGTAATCCGGTTAAGGTTTCGAAGACAAAGAAAGCCATAAACGTCAGCGCAATAAGCAAAATAGCGTATTTAATTGCCCGGTCGGTCAATTGATATTGGTCAGCCGGCGTCGCTACCGTCACGCTAAAGGCCGGGAGCGCCTCCCACTCCGGCGATTCCTTGCCGTAGAACCAGCTCTCAAGGTTATTTGCAAACCAGCTGCTCTGCCAGTTCGCCTGGAAACCAGACTCGCCTATTTGATGCTTAACAGGGAGATAATCGCCCATAAAACCCGGATGCGGCCAGTTGCTGTTGAGCGTCATTTCGCTATTACGCCCTACCGGCACCACCGCAAAACTGCCGGTTCCCGCCAGGCTGAGGGACATATCAAGCGCAAACGTTTTGGCTTCCAGCGCTTTGTCGGTCAGCAGGATATGGATCCCAGCAAGCGCACCGTAGACGCCTGAACCGGGTTCCACGCTTAGGGTCTCACCATTGATTTTAGAGATACTGACCGTGCCAATACCCCGCGCGTCGCCAACGCCCGTCACGATAAACGGCTGCCCTGTCGCGATCGTTTCCCCTTTCAACTGCTTCAGCTCTTCGGTATTAAACTGCGCTTTTATCTTCAGGTCCGTGTTCCAGATCTGCCCGTCATAGATACCAATATTTCTCGACTCAACGCGCTGGTTCCCTTCAACAACCAGAGATTCCGGCAGAATGAAATGCATGTAGCTTTTCTTGTATTCGACCTTCTTCTCGTCCTCTATCTTGTAGAAGATCTCCGTCATCGGAATCGCAATCATCGGGCCGACCAGTTTTTGCGGTCCGCTGGTACTCTGGCGAAGCGTATTTTCGACATCATTGCGGTAGCTCTCCCGCTCTGATATCAGGTTACTGACCATAAAAAGCGGGACTAACAGCAGCAGGATGCACCCCAGCAGGGTGCTAATTTTCCAGAACAGTGGGGATTTCATCATTACGTCTCCTTTATGATGAGGAGAGCGTAACCAGGCCGTGTGGGGTCAGTTTGAAGTTATGTGAAGGGACGGTGAAGTATCAGCGTGGCCATCACGCCACCTTCATCACGATTACGCAATATAATCTCTCCCTGATGCAGACGCGCCACCTCCTGAACAAACGCCAGCCCGAGTCCGCTGCTCTTCAATCCGTTCTCGCGCGGCAGAGAATAAAAGCGTTCAAAAATACGATCCAGCGCGTAATCCGGGATCCCGCTTCCGCTGTCGGTGACGATCAGCTGTATCTGCCCCTGCTCTTCCCGGGCCGCCAGTTCAATGGCGCCGCCCTGCGGCGTAAAACCGATAGCGTTATCCAGTAAATTACCGAGTGCCTGTTCGAGAAGGTCGGGATCGCCTTCAACATGAATCGAAGCGGGCTGAAGGGTCAGTACAATCTCTTTTGCTGCCAACAGCGCCGAGCGCGCGTCGGCAAGACGCGTAAACAGCAGGTCGACACGGACGATCTGAGGCGTAATTTCGACCCGATTTTCAAGACGCGACTGAGTGAGCAGTTTTTCAACCAGCGACTGCATACGCGCGTTTTGCACCAGAATATTATCGATAAACCGCGCGGCCACCTGCGGCGGCGGCTGCTCGGCGAGAATTTCCGCCGCGCCGCGTATGGCGGCGATGGGGCTTTTCAGCTCGTGGGTCAGCGCATGGACATAGTGTTCAATGTAGTTTTTCCCTTCCAGGCGAATGCGCATACTCTCCAGCGCCAATGCCAGCTTGTGCAGTTCGCTACTGCCAGGATTAGGCAGCGGGAGAGGCGTATCCGTGGTCACCGAGTCGGCATAGCGCGATAACGTCGCGATAGATCGATTGATCCACCACGCCACAACGAGGCCAATCAGGAGGGCAATGCCGAGCAGCGCCCCGCCTGCCCACAGGATCCGCCGCTCGCTGCGATGGATAACCGGTGCCATCGCGCTGTTAGGTTTCCCGACCGACAGCACGCCGATAATCTTGCCCTGCTCCACAACCGGCGCGGCAACATACATCACCGTGCTTTCCGGATCGTCGGGATGGCTTTGCGTACTGCGCGCGCCGTATTCGCCGCGAAGCGTCAGCCAGACATCGTTCCAGCGCGAGTAATCTTGACCCATGGCCAGACCGGCGGAATCAAACACGACGCGGCCCTGCGCATCGGTCATGTAGACGTGGTACTCGTTACGCACTTTATGAATCCCGCCGATATTGGCGCGGAAGGGGCGCTGATGAAGCTGAGAAAAGGCCTGCGCCAGTTTACCCTGCTGCGCATGGCCCGAAAGCAAATCATTACGCCCAATTTCAGCCAGCAGGGTCGCGGTATCGATTAACGTGCCCTCGGTTGCCCTGCGCACGCCGGGCTTTACTTCCTGAACAAAGATCGACAGCACAAACCACGCGGCGATGGCCACGATCAGGAAGTACCCCAGCAATAGCCGCATCCCAATGCGCATCAGTAAAGGCCCAGACTGTAGCCCATACCGCGATGGGTGCTGATGGGTGAGAGTTCCTCGTTCACAGCCCGCAGCTTGGCGCGCAGGGTTTTGATGTGGGTGTCCACGGTACGATCGAAGCTGTCGCCGTCTTCACCCCACACCTTGTCCATGAGCTGCTGACGAGAAAAGACCCGCCCGGGGGCCTGCAACAAGGTTTTGAGCAGCAAGAATTCGTAGCGGGTCAGGGGCAATGCTTCCCCGCACCAGCTGATTCGCGCGGCAGGCTCGTTCAGTTCAAACTGCCCGATACGCAACGTTTCTGATGGTGCGACGGATTTCTGCATGCGCCGTAAAATCGTCCGCACCCGGGCGCAGACTTCACGAGGGGAGAAAGGTTTCGCAACGTAGTCATCAGCCCCCATTTCCAGGCCAAGCAGCTTGTCTACCTCATCACTGCGCGCCGTCAGAAACAGCACGGGCAGTGAGGGATGCTGCGCCAGAAGCTGGCGGCAAAGCTCAAATCCACTGATGTCCGGCAGCCCGACGTCCAGAATAGCGAGCGCCGGAACCTGCCGCCGCGCCTCCTCCAGCACGGGTAAACCGCGTTCAAACGCCTTTACCGCGAATCCTTCCTGCTGAAGCATGTAGATCAGCGTATCGGCGATACTGGTTTCGTCTTCAACCAGCCAGACCACAGGTTGTTGCATAGTTCATCCCTGAATTAATGCCACGGCATAATCGGCACCGCGCTGATCGCGTTTTTCGGCGAGCCTTCCACCACTTTGTCAGAGTAGGCAAGGTAAGCCAGGGTGTTGCGTTTGGCATCATAGAAACGCACCACCTGCAGCTTTTTGAACACCAGCGAGGTCCGTTTCTGGAACACCACGTCGCCCTGCGCTTTGCCGTTTTTAATTTTATCACTCAATTCAACTGGCCCCACCTGCTGACAGGAAATCGCCGCATCGGAGGTATCTTCCGCCAGTCCCAGCCCGCCTTTGATACCACCCGTTTTCGCGCGGCTGACGTAGCAGGTGACGTTTTTCACGTCCGGATCGTCAAACGCCTCCACCACGATTTTGTGGTCCGGGCCGAACATTTTGAACACGGTATCGACGGAGCCAATCTGTTCTGCCTGCGCCACACGCCCAACCATCAACATCAACGCGGTGAAGATCAAAGTCTTGTATTTCATATTGTTACCATTCTTTAAAATTACACTGAGCGATTATTCAACACTTTAGACAAAAATGTAGCAAGATCACAGGATTAGAATATATCTGCCTGTAATGTGCTCTAAAAAGCATGAATGCGCAAAAAAAACACTGAATGCTAAAACATCAAAAAATGCTATTATCCGCTAACCTGTTATCAGGCACCTGCTGTTTTAAGGATGAGGATAGTATATGGATCAGGCTGGAATTATTCGCGACCTGCTCACCTGGCTGGAAGGTCATCTCGACCAGCCTTTGTCACTGGATAATGTGGCGGCTAAAGCAGGCTATTCCAAGTGGCATCTGCAAAGGATGTTCAAGGATGTCACCGGTCATGCTATCGGGGCCTATATTCGCGCACGTCGTTTATCAAAATCTGCTGTGGCATTGCGCCTGACCGCGCGGCCTATTCTGGATATTGCCCTGCAATATCGTTTCGATTCACAGCAGACCTTCACCCGCGCCTTCAAAAAACAGTTCTCGTTGACGCCAGCGCTTTATCGTCGCTCGCCTGACTGGAGCTCGTTTGGCATGCGTCCGCCGCTGCGTCTGGGCGAGTTCGCGATGCCAAAATACGAAATTGTCACGTTGCCTGAAACCCATCTGATCGGCACGACACAGAGTTACTCGTGCTCCCTGGAGCAGATTTCAGAGTTCCGTCATCAGATGCGCGTCCAGTTCTGGCGCGACTTCCTGAGCCACGCACCGACGATCCCGCCAATCCTGTATGGCCTCAACGAAACGCACCCAAGCCAGGAAAAAGACGACGAGCAGGAGGTGTTCTACACCACCGCGCTGACGCCAGAGATGGCCAATGGGTATATTCAGGGTTCGAAGCCAGTCGTGCTGGAAGGCGGCGAATACGTGATGTTCGCCTATGAAGGGCTGGGAACGGGGGTTCAGGAGTTTATCCTGACCGTTTACGGAACCTGCATGCCGATGCTGAATCTGAATCGCCGTAAAGGTCAGGACATTGAGCGCTACTACCCGGCGCAGGATGCCAAACCGGAAGAAGGCCCAATCAATCTGCGTATGGAATTCTTGATTCCGATACGTCGTTAACGCTGCAGTTCGTCAAGCGCAGGGGCATCAAGATGCGAAATGTCCCCTGCCATCTCTACTACCCAGCCCGACGCCAGCCACGCGCTTTCCTGATAATCAATCCGGGAAATGGAGCAGTTACGCAGGCGCAAACGGCGCTCAGCGTAAGCCGGTAACCCCAGAATGGTGCTCACCAGGCAACCCAACGCAATCCCGTGACTCACCAGCAGCGGACGGCTTCCCACCGGCAGCTTCAGGCACTCCGCCAGGGCGGCATGCATGCGTACGCTAAGCTCCTGCATGGACTCGCCTTCAGGAATACGGCCATCTTCGGTACCGTTCACCAGCGTGCGGCGCCAGCCCTCCTCCGCTTCCGTCAGCGTATCGATATGGCGTTTCTCCAGCACGCCCATATCCAGCTCGCGCAGGCGCGGCTCCAGCATGACGTCACAGCCGCAGGCATCTGCGATGATGCGCGCCGTCTGCTGTGTGCGACCTAAATCGCTGGTGATCACGTGGGTAATGCCCAGCGTTCTGGCGCGTTCCGCCACCTGCCACGCTTGCTGCACACCCTTCTCAGTGAGAGGACTGTCTGACTGGCCTTGAATACGTCGCTCGGCGTTCCACTGCGTTTCACCGTGGCGAACAAGGTATACCTGTAACATGCTTTTTTTCCGTTATACTGCGATGAGTTTTTTTTGAATCGAGCTTAATTATGCACCATGTTGTCTCTGCTACCACTAATCCTGCCAAAATTCAGGCAATTCTAAGGGCATTTGACGAGATCTTCGGCGCAGGATCCTGCCATATTGAGGCCATCGGCGTCGAGAGTGGCGTACCTGAACAGCCGTTTGGCAGCGAGGAAACGCGCGCTGGCGCACGAAATCGCGTGGCAAACGCTAAGGCCGCGGCACCGAATGCTGACTTTTGGGTAGCGATTGAAGCAGGTATCGACGAAGGCGCAACCTTTAGCTGGGTGGTCATCGAAAGCCGCGAGCAGCGCGGTGAAGCACGTTCGGCCACCCTGCCGCTGCCGGAGATCATTCTGGAAAAAGTCCGTGCGGGTGAAGCGCTCGGGCCGGTGATGTCGCAGTACACCGGCATCGATGAGATTGGCCGTAAAGAAGGGGCGATTGGCGTCTTTACCGCAGGCGCGCTGACGCGTTCAGGCGTTTATCATCAGGCCGTGATTCTGGCCTTAAGCCCGTTCCATAACGCGATTTATCGGTAAGTTTTTTGGCCGGATAAGGCAAAGCCGTCATCCGGCGTTTTTCAGCAATACCGCTTCCAGCCACTGGCGCAGCTCAACCGGGGCCGACTTCAGGCTGTTCGAGCCGCGGGTGATCGTTGCAATACCCGCGCCGAGCTCATTTTTCAGCTCGCGCTGGCTCATCTCTCCGCGCAGCAGCTCTTCAATGATCCGCACGCGTGTGCCCAGCGCCTCACGCTCGTCCGGCGTGAGCATCAGCTGCATAAGGGGTAAATGCAGATCCTGTTCGTAAGACTGACGCAGCAGCTCCACAAAACGAAGCCACTCCAGATGACGTTGTTCGGCCATTGCCGAGGAATACGGGGAATGCTGGGTCATGTTATGCTGCCTCTTGTACTCTTTAGCGAGTACAGCATAACACAACCCACGCCGATCAGTAACGTCTCTGCCACTCGGCATCGCTCATCAGGGTATCTTTCTGCCCCATGAAGTAGCGATAGTAAGCGTCATAGGCCAGCACGTTCTTCACGTAGCCGCGCGTTTCCGAGAACGGGATGCTCTCCACAAACGCTAACGCGTCGATGCGTCCGGCGCTGTTGCCGAGCCAGGTGCGCACGCGCCCAGGACCCGCGTTATACGCCGCAGAAGAGAAGATGCGGTTATTGCCGAACTGCTGATACACGTACTGGAGATAGCTGGTACCGATGTTGATGTTGGTATCCGGATCCAGAAGCTGCGACGGACTGCTGTAGCCCGGAATATTAAACATCTTCACCGTGTGCGTCGCCGTGCCCGGCATAATCTGCATCAGGCCGCTGGCGCCCACCGGGGAACGGACTTTCGGGTTCCACGCGCTCTCCTGACGGGCAATCGCCATCGCGTAGCTTTGCGGGATATCTTTGCCGCTGGTGTAGCGATCGAACAGATCTTTGTACGCCAGCGGGAAACGCTCTTCCAGATGATCCCAAAGCTTGCCGGCGATCGTCGCCTGCACGCTGAGATCCCACCAGTGATTATCAAACGCATAGCGGGCAAGCTGGGCTTTCTCATCGGTGGTGCGGCTGGTCACCAGATTCGCCCACTCGCTGCGCGCGGTGTTATCCATATTCCAGTACATCAGCTCGCGAACGCGCGCCATTTCTGGCCCCTGCGTCAGTGCCGGGTTCGCGTTAGCGGGCGCTTTATCTATACGGAAAGTGTATTCTTCGCCCAGACGCTGCGCGGCAGCCATTGGGTAAAACCCGCGCTGCTGCATCAGCGAATGGAGGATCTCTTTGGCCTCATCATCACGGCCGCGCTCCATCAGCAGATCGGCCTGCCAGTATCGCCATTCGTCTTTCTCTTTGGCCTCCATGGGCAACCGCGCGAGCCAGGTATTCAGCCCACGACGATCGCCCGTGCCCAGCGCCATGCGCACGCGGCGTTCCACCAGCGACGTAGAATTCGAACGCATAATCGCATCGTCACGCCAGCGCGCCTGTTCATCGGTCACATCGGTGCCCATCAGTCGCCACGCCACGATGTCGCGCAGCTCCTGGGTTTGCTCCTCATTGAGCTGCTGCGCCTGCACCAGCTGCGGGATCATCAGCCGCGCGTTTTCCACATCGTCACGCGCCACGCTGGCAAAGGCCACCGCCGCCATCTGGCGGGTAAAATCGGTCGCGCCCGTACTGCGGGCAAAGGTCAGGACGCTGTTTGGATCGTTAGCCAGCGAGATAACCGCCGTGGAGATCGTCTGGTAATCGGACGGCATCTGCCCCGCCAGCGTGGTCACCAGACGCGTGTTACCGGCTTTCATCGCCAGACGGATGCGTTCAAGGTAGGAGAGCGGATCCTGCTTGCCGGAAGCACGCCACGCGCTAAACAGAGAATCACAGGCGTTCGGCTGGTTTTTTCCGGTCAGCCAGAGCTCTTTCGCTCCGGCCCAGGCCTCTTCCTGCTGGCCGGTCGCCCATTTTGCGTAGTAATAGTTACACTGGGCTTCGGTGGCGTTCGGCTTTTCCGGGCTAAACGCCAGCAGTCCGCGCCAGTCTTCGCGACGCGCCAGCTCATTCACAAAACGAGACTGGAGATTTCGGGCTGGCGGCAGGGTTGGGTTCGCCTGAATGAAGTTATTCACGGTGACGGTAGGCTGGTTCATCAGATCGTCGGTTATCTGGCGATACTCCAGATACGGATACAGCGGATAATCCTTTAGCGTCGGCATCAGCGCCTGCACGGTATCCATCTGCTTGTTGTCCCACGCCTGTTTAATCTGGGCGTAGCGGTTACGTTGTTCATCCAGTGAATCGGCATGCACCGCCTGGCTTACCGCCATTACGCATACGCTGGCAGCCAGCAGACGCCAGACCACCCGTTTGGCTTTTTCCACAAGCTCTTCCTCATTGTTTTTTCGTCAATTGCAGCGTCTTGCCACGTCAAAGTCTAATTAACTTATGCTAACCAGGCATCCTTCAACGCGCCACGTCATGGACACTTTTTTACCTTTCTTGCGCGTTTTAACACTCCCGACGTTCCTGGCTGGGATTAGGACGTGAAAAAGGCTACACTTCGAGGCTGAAATTCCTTCTCATTACGATAAAAGAGGCGAAGTCCAACGTGGCTCAATTCGTTTATACCATGCATCGTGTCGGCAAAGTTGTCCCGCCGAAACGTCATATTCTTAAAAATATCTCGCTGAGCTTCTTCCCGGGCGCAAAAATCGGTGTTCTGGGTCTCAACGGTGCCGGTAAGTCCACCCTGCTGCGCATCATGGCCGGCATTGATACAGACATCGAAGGTGAAGCCCGTCCGCAGCCTGGCATCAAGATTGGTTACCTGCCGCAGGAACCTCAGCTGAACCCGGAACACACCGTTCGCGAATCCGTTGAAGAAGCGGTATCCGAAGTGGTTAACGCGCTGAAAGGTCTGGATGAAGTGTATGCCAAATACGCCGAGCCGGATGCGGACTTCGACAAGCTGGCCGCGCAACAGGGCAAGTATGAAGAGATCATCCAGGCGCACGACGGTCACAACCTGAACGTGCAGCTGGAGCGCGCGGCTGATGCCCTGCGTCTGCCGGACTGGGATGCGAAAATCGCGAACCTCTCCGGGGGTGAACGCCGCCGCGTGGCGCTGTGCCGCCTGCTGCTGGAAAAACCAGACATGCTGCTGCTCGACGAACCGACTAACCACCTGGATGCAGAATCCGTGGCGTGGCTGGAGCGCTTCCTGCACGACTTCGAAGGCACCGTTGTGGCGATTACCCACGACCGTTACTTCCTCGACAACGTCGCCGGCTGGATCCTGGAGCTGGACCGCGGTGAAGGTATTCCGTGGGAAGGCAACTACTCTTCCTGGCTGGAGCAGAAAGATCAGCGTCTGGCGCAGGAAGCTTCTCAGGAAGCGGCGCGTCGTAAGTCTATCGAGAAAGAGCTGGAGTGGGTTCGTCAGGGCGCGAAAGGCCGTCAGTCTAAGGGCAAAGCCCGTCTGGCACGCTTCGAAGAGCTGAACAACACCGAATACCAGAAACGTAACGAAACCAACGAACTGTTTATTCCACCTGGAGCACGTCTGGGGGATAAAGTGGTTGAAGTGACCAACCTGCGTAAATCCTACGGCGACCGTCTGCTGATCGACGACCTGACCTTCTCCGTACCGAAAGGCGCTATCGTCGGGATCATCGGTCCGAACGGCGCGGGTAAATCGACCCTGTTCCGCATGATGTCCGGTCAGGAACAGCCTGACAGCGGCTCTATCACCCTGGGTGAAACCGTGAAGCTGGCCTCCGTTGACCAGTTCCGTGACGCAATGGATAACAGCAAAACCGTGTGGGAAGAAGTGTCCGGCGGTCTGGATATCATGCGTATCGGCAACACCGAGATGCCAAGCCGCGCCTATGTTGGCCGCTTTAACTTCAAAGGCACCGACCAGGGCAAACGCGTGGGCGAGCTGTCCGGCGGTGAGCGCGGTCGTCTGCACCTGGCGAAGCTGCTGCAGGTGGGCGGTAACGTTCTGCTGCTCGATGAACCAACAAACGACCTGGATATCGAAACCCTGCGCGCGCTGGAAAACGCCCTGCTGGAGTTCCCGGGCTGCGCGATGGTTATCTCGCACGACCGCTGGTTCCTGGACCGTATCGCGACCCACATCCTGGACTATCAGGACGAAGGTAAGGTGGAGTTCTTCGAAGGTAACTTCACCGAATACGAAGAGTACAAGAAACGCACGCTGGGCGCCGACGCGCTGGAGCCGAAGCGTATTAAGTACAAGCGTATTTCGAAATAAAAGCAAAACGGCAACCTCGGTTGCCGTTTTTTATGTTTGTACCCTCTCCCCGTGGGAGAGGGCCAGGGTGAGGGCATCAGGCCGCACAAAATCACCCACCCACGTAATACCGCTTCACCTCGTCAAACTGCATCGCAAAGTCGATATAGCTCATCAGCGCAGGCGAATTCAGCTTGCGGCTTGGGTAGGCCAGCCACAGATCGTTACCTTCAACATTCCACTCCGGCAGCACCTGAACCAGCGCCCCTTTTTCAATTTTATCTTCTACCAGGAAGGCGGGAAGCAGAGTGATCCCCGCACCGGCAATCGCACACTCGCGGGCGTAGACCAGATTATCGGTCATGTGCGCGTTATCCGGCAGGTAGCGGTAATCCTCGCTCTCGCTTCGCAGAAGCCACTCCGACCACGCCCGGTGCGTAATGCAGCGGTGCTCCACCAGCTGACGGGGATGCGTCAGCGGCTCCCGACGCGCCAGATAGTCCGGCGAGGCCAGCATGTAGCGCGGGCAGTGCCCGATCATCCGGCCAATCAGGGAGGAGTCCTGCGGCTTGCCGGTACGCAGCGCTACGTCAAAACCGGCCTCGACCAGATCCACCACGTCATCAGAGATCGACACATCCAGCGACACGTCAGGATAGCGAAGCTGAAACTCGGCATTCATGTGCGCCAGCAGCGTCGCCCCAATTCCCGCCGGACAGGTGATCCGCAGCCGCCCGCTCGGGTTTTCGCGCAGCCGCTGAATGGCGTACTCGGCCCGCTCGCTGGCCGCCAGCATCTCGCGACAGTGCACCAGATAGTGCTCGCCCGCAAACGTGAGGCTGATCCTGCGCGTGGTGCGGTTCAGAAGGCGGATCCCCACCTGCTGCTCCAGCTGGCTAATTCGCTGGCTAACGCTGGATTTCGGCAGTTCGGCTTTCTGCGCGGCAGCGGTAAAGCTGCCCATCTCCGCCACCAGCGCGAACAGCGCCATATCCTGCAGCTGTTTAAACATGATTGTTCATCCTGTACGAACGCTGAGTTCTTGATTGTCCATCTTATCATGCAGCTGGCCACTTAATAGACTAGCCTCAACAAAACGCATGCCATTGAGGAACACACCATGTCTGTTAAAGCTATTGCCGTTAACCCAGAAAATCCGTCCACCTTCATTGAAATCACCCCGCCAATGCCGCGGCCCGGCGAGCACGATCTGCTGGTAGAGGTGAAGGCCGTCTCCGTTAACCCGGTCGATACCAAAGTCCACGCGGGCATCGCTAAAAACGGGCTGAACGAGCCGCGCATCCTCGGCTGGGATGCCAGCGGGATCGTCAAAGCGGTGGGGGCTGGCGTGACCGGATTTAAACCGGGTGACGAGGTCTGGTACGCGGGCGATATCACCCGCCCGGGCAGCAACACCACGCACCAGCTGATCGACGCGCGGATTGTCGGGCGCAAGCCTGACAGCCTCAGCTGGGCGGCTGCCGCTGCACTGCCGTTGACCGCGCTCACCGCGTGGGAAGGTCTGTTTGAACGCCTGAACATTCAGGATGCCGGGGCGGAAAAAACGCTGCTGATCATCGGCGGCGCGGGCGGCGTGGGATCGCTGGCGATCCCCTTTGCGAAGCACAACAGCAAGGTGAAGATCGTCGCAACGGCTTCACGAGAAGATTCCGCCCGGTGGTGCCGCGATCGCGGGGCTGATATTGTCGTCAACTACCGCGATCTGAAAGGCGAGCTGGCGAAACAGGGGCTCACCTTTGTGGATTACATTTTCATCCTCAACGACACCGACGGGCACTGGGATGCGGTCAGCGAACTGATTGCGCCGCAGGGGCATATCTGTTCCATCGTTGAAAATGAACATCCGCTGAACCAGGACAAGCTGAAGTCCAAATCCGCCGCCCTGCACTGGGAGTTTATGTACACCCGCAGCATGTACCAGACCGCGGATATGGCGCGTCAGGGTGAGATCCTCAATGAGGTGGCAAAGCTGGTGGATAACGGCGTGGTGGAAAGTTCGCTCAGTGAAACGCTGCACGGGCTGAGCGTGGAAAGCATTACCGAGGCGCACCGTAAAGTGCTGGAGGGACATATGCGTGGGAAAGTGGTGATTGAGTTCTGAGTGGCTTGATGCCCTCACCCCGGCCCTCTCCCACAGGGAGAGGGAGGTTAAAGTCCCCTCTCCCTTTGGGAGAGGGTTAGGGTGAGGGGTAAGTTTTTACCCCTGCTCCCCCATCATCTCCTTCACCAGCTCGACGCAGCGCAGGAAGCGGGAGTCGTAGTCAGACTCTTCCACATGGACAAACTCAACGTTGTTTTCGTTGAGCATCTCCACCAGCATGGACTGGAATTCCCGCCTGTCCACGGAGCTGCCGAGGCTGCGCATGCCGTCAGCGACCCACGGGGTGTTGTTCTCCAGCAGGATCACCAGGTCAAAGCGGTATTCGTCAATCAGCGCCTGCACGAACGGGTGCTCGCGCCCTTCGTATTTTTTACAGAACGCCTGTGTGGTCACGAAATCGGTATCGATAAACGCCACTTTGTTGGCGTATTTGACCGCAAAATCAATGTACTGGGCATGACCGAGCGCGATTTTGTCGTAATCGGAATATTGCAGCGCCATCTCGTCGCCGCCAAGGTGCGAGAAGACATAATCGCGGCCGTACTCCCACGCGCTGGTGGTATTGAAGATGTTCGCCAGCTTGTTGACCAGCGTCGATTTCCCGCTCGACTCGCCGCCCAGGATCGCGACGGTACGCACGAAGAACGGCTTCACTTCGGTCGGAATGTAATCCCAGTAGCGGAACGGGTTTTCGCGGATCTGCGCCCCGCTGATGTTCATAAAGGTGCGTTTCGGGTCGATCAGCACCGTCTCGATGCCCAGATGCTCGCGGAACTGCGGCGCGTCGGACTCTTCAGAGGTGTAGATCCAGTTAGGTGCAATGCCCTTCTCTTCCATAAACGCTTTGATGCCGTTGCTCCACACGTCCCAGCCGTGCGGATACGGCTCCATGCCCTCTTCGTTAAAGGCATGAATACGAATATTTTTCTGGTACTTAAAGGTCTGGAGCAGCCAGCGCAGGCGATCCGGCACGGTCGGCTGCTGCGACATGGCGCTGTCTTCAAACAGCTGACGGTCGCGGGTTTCGTCGTAGCCCATGATGATGTGCAGCTCGTCAACCTGGCTACAGGCGCGCTGGATCAGATAGATATGTCCGGTATGCAGGGGGTAAAACTTGCCGAACACCACGCCGATGTTCTTTTGCATACGCGGGAACTCCAGCCCCAGAAAGCGGTGCAGCGCTTCCAGCTTCTGCGCGCTGGGGCTTTTGATTTTGGCGTTCAGCAGCTGGCTCAGGTAGCCTTTGGTCATGCCGCTGGCGTCCGCCACCTGCTGCAGCGTGCAGCCCTTCTGGCGGATTGCGGTCTTGATGTAGTCAAATGATGACATAAATTACGGTGCCTCCTGCAAAATCAAATTTACGTAATTATAAGTCGTCAAAGACATTTAACGCATCTGCGAGTTTTTTCACGCCAAATACCTGCATCCCTTCCGGGATCTTTTTCGGCACGTTGGCGGCTGGAACTATCGCCCGGCGGAAACCGTGTTTTGCCGCCTCGGAGATACGCTCCTGGCCGCTGGGTACCGGACGGATTTCCCCGGCGAGGCCCACTTCGCCGAAGACCACCAGGTCCTGCGGCAGCGGCCTGTCGCGCAGGCTGGAGACCATCGCCAGCAGCAGCGCCAGGTCTGCGCTGGTCTCCGTGACTTTGACGCCGCCGACCACGTTAACGAAGACGTCCTGATCCGCCATCTGCAGCCCGCCGTGACGGTGCAGCACCGCCAGCAGGATCGCCAGACGGTTCTGTTCCAGACCGACCGCCACGCGCCGCGGGTTTCCCATCATCGACACGTCCACCAGCGCCTGAATTTCAACAAGCAGCGGGCGCGTTCCTTCCCATAGCACCATCACCGAGCTGCCGGAGGTGATCTCATCGCCGCGGCTCAGGAAGATGGCCGAGGGATTGCTGACTTCGCGCAGCCCCTGTTCGGTCATGGCAAACACGCCCAGTTCATTCACCGCCCCAAAGCGGTTCTTGTGGCTGCGCAGGGTACGGAAACGGGAATCCGCGTCGCCGTCGAGCATCACGGAGCAGTCGATACAGTGTTCAAGCACCTTCGGTCCGGCCAGCGAGCCGTCTTTGGTCACGTGGCCGACCATCACAATCGCCACGCCGCGCGTTTTGGCAAAGCGCGTCAGGTAAGCCGCGGTTTCACGCACCTGCGCGACGCTGCCCGGCGAGGACTGAATGTCCGCCATGTGCATCACCTGGATGGAGTCGATCACCATCAGCTTCGGCTGCTCTTCTTCGGCAATCATGCAGATCTGCTCGATGCTGGTTTCGGAGAGCATGTTCAGGTTGCCGGTCGGCAGGCCCAGACGGTGCGCGCGCATCGCCACCTGCTGCAGAGACTCTTCGCCCGTGACGTACAGGGTTTTCATCTGTTCGGCAAGCTTGCAGAGCGTTTGCAGCAGCAGGGTCGATTTACCCGCGCCCGGGTTACCGCCGATCAGGATCGCGCTGCCCGGTACCACGCCGCCGCCGAGCACGCGGTCAAACTCTTTGAACCCGGTGGAGAAGCGCGGCAGCTCTTCGAGGCTGATGTCCGAAAGTTTTTGCACCTTCGCCACGCCCGCGTTACCGGCATAGCCGCTCAGGCGCTCATTGCGCGCCACGCTCGGCGAAGCCGCCACACCACGCACTTCGGTGATGGTGTTCCAGGCATGACAGGCGCTGCATTGCCCCTGCCAGCGCGGATAATCCGCACCACATTCATTACAGACAAATGCGCGTTTTGGAGCTTTCGCCACGGTTTACCTCGTTATTTCTGTGCGGCCTGCGTGCCGGGTGGCGCTTACGCTTACCCGGCCTACAAAGCAGGCCGTTATTTCTGATTAATGCTGCCGGAGAGAATGCAGAACACCCCCATCAGGTCAGCGTGACGGATAGTGACTTCCGTCTTTTCATTCACTTTTGGCTTGGCATGGTAGGCAATGCCCAGACCGGCGGCTTTGATCATCGGCAGGTCGTTCGCGCCATCGCCGATGGCGACGGTCTGGACAACCGGAATTTCATATTTTTCCGCCAGACGCGTCAGCGTATTGGCTTTGTACTGGGCATCTACGATATCGCCAATCACCTGGCCGGTCAGCTTGCCGTCCATGATCTCCAGCTCATTGGCCACCACGGTGGTCAGATGCAGTTTTTCCCGCAGGTAATCCGCGAAGAAGGTGAAGCCACCGGAGGCGATCGCCACCTTCCAGCCGAGGGACTGCAGCTTCAGCACCAGCTGCGTCAGCCCTGGCATCAGCGGCAGCACGTCGCGCACCTGGCGCAGAATGTTGGCGTCGGCCCCTTTCAGGGTCGCCACGCGCTGGCGCAGGCTGGCGGTGAAGTCCAGCTCGCCGCGCATCGCACGTTCGGTGACTTCCGCCACCAGCTCGCCGCTGCCCGCCAGCTTCGCAATCTCGTCAATACACTCGATCTGGATCGCCGTAGAATCCATGTCCATGACCAGCAGGCCCGGGGTTTTCAGATGCGGAATTTTACCCAGCGGCGCGACGTCCAGCCCGGCGTCATGCGCCAGACGCGTTGCGCGCTGCGTCAGGGAACCCGCCAGGCGAATAACCTGGTAGTCTTCCACGCACCAGGCGGCGACGATGACCATTGCCGCACCCAGCTTGCTTTGATACTGGGTCAGGCGTTGCTTATCCAGACCGCGTCCGTAGAGGAGCCAGCCGCTACGACCGGCGTGGTAATCCAGAGGCATCACCTCATCGCCACTTAAAGAGAGCGGCAATCCTGGCCATAAAGAGACATCCGTTGGCAGGTCACACCAGGTAATGTTCGGCATTAAAGCTCCTGTAATTTCGTTCGCGCCGGAAGGTTGCAGAGGGAAAATAACGCATGAGGCTACCCTGTAACCATCACTTCTGGCAACATTAAGCCGTAAATTTTCAGCAGGTGGAATATGGCTCGCGCAAAACTGAAATTCCGGCTCCATCGCGCCGTGATTGTCCTTTCCTGTCTCGCACTATTAGTGGTGCTGATGCAAGGGGCATCGTGGTTTAGCCAGAACCATCAACGGCAACGCAACCCGCAGTTTGAAGAGCTGGCCCGCACGCTGGCACGCCAGGTGACGCTCAACGTCGCGCCGTCCATGCGTACCGAAACGCCGGACGAGAAGCGGATAGGCCAGGTTTTACGCCTGCTCACGGAGAATAGCCGCATTCTTGATGCCGGCGTCTATGATGAGCAAGGCAACCTGATTGCCCGCGCGGGCGAACACGTCGACGTGCGCGACAGGCTGGCGCTGGACGGGAAAAAAGCCGGGGGCTACTTTAACCAGCAGATTGTCGAACCTATTCAGGGGAAGAATGGCCCACTGGGCTATCTGCGCCTGACCCTCGATACCCACACCCTGCCTACTGAAGCCAAACAGGTCGATAATACCACCAATATTCTGCGCCTGATGCTGCTGCTTTCACTTGCCATCGGCGTTGTGCTGGCGCGCACCCTGCTTCGCGGCAAGCGCTCGCGCTGGCAGCAATCCCCGTTCCTGCTGACCGCCAGCAAATCCGTCCCCGAAGACGAAGAGAGCGAGAAGAAAGATTAGTGATAAAGTAGGCGAACGATTCGGAAAAGGAACTTTGCCATGACGACGTTACGCCTGCTTATCTCTGACTCTTACGATCCCTGGTTTAATCTCGCGGTAGAAGAGTGCATCTTCCGCCAGATGCCCGCCACCCAGCGCGTACTGTTTCTCTGGCGGAACGCCGATACGGTGGTCATCGGCCGCGCGCAAAACCCTTGGAAAGAGTGCAATACGCGGCGTATGGAAGAGGACAACGTCCGTCTCGCACGTCGCAGCAGCGGCGGCGGCGCGGTGTTTCACGATCTGGGCAATACCTGCTTTACCTTTATGGCGGGTAAACCGGAGTACGACAAAACCATCTCAACCTCCATCGTCCTTAATGCCCTCAATTCACTCGGCGTGACGGCAGAAGCGTCCGGGCGTAACGATCTGGTGGTGAAAACCCCCGAGGGCGACCGGAAGGTCTCCGGCTCCGCCTACCGCGAAACGATGGATCGCGGGTTCCACCACGGCACCCTGTTGCTTAACGCTGACCTCAGCCGTCTGGCGAACTACCTGAATCCGGATAAGAAAAAGCTCCAGGCCAAAGGAATTACCTCCGTGCGCGGCCGCGTGGCAAATCTGGTGGAACTGCTGCCGGGAATTACGCACGAGCAGATTTGCGATGCCATCCGTGACGCGTTCTTTGAACATTACGGCGAGCGCGTGGAAGCAGAAGTCATCTCCCCTGACAAAACCCCGGACCTGCCCAACTTCGCCGAAACCTTCGCCCGCCAGAGCAGCTGGGAATGGAACTTCGGTCAGGCTCCTGCCTTTTCCCATCTGCTGGACGAGCGTTTCACCTGGGGCGGCGTGGAGCTGCATTTTGACGTGGAGAAAGGCCATATCACCCGCACGCAGGTGTTTACCGATAGCCTGAACCCGGCACCGTTAGAGGCGCTGGCGGCACGTTTGCAGGGCTGTTTGTACAGGGCGGATATGCTGCAGCAGGAATGCGACGCGTTGATCGGGGATTTTCCGGAGCAGGAAAAAGAGCTGCGGGAGCTGTCGGCGTGGATTGCACAGGCCGTGCGCTAGGTACGGTCTGGTGCCCTCACCCCTGCCCTCTCCCATAGGGAGAGGGAGGGAAGAGACAGAATTACTCTTTATCGCCCAGCAGAACGGATTCCAGCGCGATTTTGATCATGTCGTTGAAGGTGGTCTGACGCTCGGCAGCGGTGGTCTGCTCGTGGGTACGGATGTGGTCAGACACGGTGCAGATGGTCAGCGCTTTCGCACCAAACTCAGCCGCGACGCCGTAGATACCTGCCGCTTCCATTTCCACGCCCAGGATGCCGTATTTCTCCATCACGTCGAACATCTCGCCGCCGTCCGGGGCATAGAACAGGTCAGCAGAGAAGATGTTACCCACGCGCGCTTCAACGCCCAGCGCTTTTGCCGCGTCAACCGCGTCACGCACCATGCCGAAGTCAGCAATCGCCGCGAAGTCATGGTCTTTGAAACGCATGCGGTTAACTTTGGAATCGGTGCAGGCACCCATACCGATAACGATGTCGCGCAGCTTAACGTCCATACGGACCGCGCCGCAGGAGCCAACGCGGATGATTTTCTTCACGCCGAAGTCGGTAATCAGCTCTTTGGTGTAGATAGAGCAGGATGGGATACCCATACCGTGGCCCATAACGGAGATTTTGCGGCCTTTATAGGTACCGGTGAAGCCCAGCATGCCGCGAACGTTGTTCACTTCACGCACGTCTTCCAGGAAAGTTTCTGCAATGTGCTTCGCGCGCAGCGGGTCGCCCGGCATCAATACGACGTCAGCGAAATCACCCATTTCTGCGTTAATGTGAGGAGTTGCCATCTTCAGTTCCTTTTACATTGTTGTTTTTGCCGGGTGGCGGCTACGCCTGACCCGGCCTACATTCTGTTCTCCCTCTCCCTGTGGGAGAGGGTCGGGGTGAGGGCATCAGGCCGCACCCAATCCGTTTAGAACATGGCCTTGCCATATTCCATGTCAGACGTACCAAAATATTTCGCCAGGGTCTGGCCGATGTCCGCGAAGGTTTCACGGTGACCGAGCGAGCCCGGCTTCACTTTCGGGCCGTACACCAGCACCGGAATGTGCTCACGGGTGTGGTCGGTACCGGTCCAGGTTGGGTCACAGCCGTGGTCCGCGGTCAGGATCAGAATGTCATCTTCACCCACCAGCTCCATCAGCTCCGGCAGACGGCGGTCGAACAGCTCAAGACCCGCTGCATAGCCCGCAACGTCGCGACGGTGGCCCCAGGAGGAGTCGAAGTCCACGAAGTTGGTGAAGACAATGGTCTTGTCGCCCGCTTCTTTCATCTCTTTGATGGTGGCATCGAACAGCGCATCCAGACCGGTGGCTTTCACTTTTTTGGTGATGCCGCAGTTGGCGTAGATATCCGCGATTTTACCCACGGAAACCACGTGGCCGTCTTTCTCTTCAACCAGCTTCTGCAGCACGGTTGGCGCCGGTGGCTCAACCGCCAGGTCGTGACGGTTACCGGTACGCTGGAAGTTACCCGCTTTGTCGCCCACAAACGGACGCGCGATCACGCGGCCGATGTTGTAGCCGCCTTCGGTCAGCTCTTCACGGGCGATTTCGCACAGCTCGTAGAGTTTATCCAGGCCAAACGTCTCTTCATGGCAGGCAATCTGGAACACGGAGTCAGCAGAGGTGTAGAAAATCGGCTTGCCGGTTTTCATGTGCTCTTCGCCGAGCTGATCCAGAATCACGGTACCGGAAGAGTGGCAGTTACCGAGGTAGCCCGGCAGGTTGGCACGCTTCACCAGCTTATCGAGCAGCTCCTGCGGGAAGCTGTTTTCGTGATCGGAGAAATAACCCCAGTCGAACAGCACCGGCACACCGGCGATTTCCCAGTGGCCAGACGGGGTGTCTTTACCGGAGGAGAGCTCGTGAGCCCAGGCGTAGGCGCCCACGACTTCCGCGTTGCCGTCCATACCGGCTGCGATTTTACCGGTAGAACCTTCATGCGCTTTCACCAGACCAAGGCGGGTCAGGTTAGGTAGAGTCAGAGGGCCTTTACGACCGTTGTCCGCTTCGCCTTTTGCACAGGCTTCCGCGATATGGCCCATGGTATCGGAACCCACGTCACCAAAACGTTCTGCATCTTCGGTTGCGCCGATGCCGAATGAGTCCAGCACCATAATAAATGCACGTTTCATAATTGTTCTCCGTACGTAGTGCTTCAAAAATTATCGATCAGATCAGTATACCGCTATTCGGTGATACGGCGATAGACAGTCGGTGTGGTTTCCGGCGCTTTATCGTCAAGCGTAATTGCCGCTTTCACCGCTTTAGCCGCTTCCTGCCAGCTGGCTTCGTCTTTCGCGTGGATCACCGCAAGCGGACGTTGACCGTCAACGCTGTCGCCCAGACGGGCCATATCGGTAAAGCCGACGCTGTAATCAATGGTGTCTGACGCCTGACGACGGCCGCCGCCCATCGAGACTACTGCCATACCCAGCGCACGGGTGTCCATTGCAGAGACAAACCCTTCGCTATCGGCATACACCGCTTTGCTGAGCGTCGCGGTTGGCAGGTATTTCGCGTAGTTTTCGACGAAATCGGTCGGGCCTTTCTGGGCTGCGACCATGCGGCCGAAAATATCCGCCGCTTTGCCGTTATCCAGCACCGCCTGCAGCTTCGCGCGGGCTTCTGCGTCGTCTTTGGCCAACTTGCCGGAGATTAACATCTCAACGCACAGCGCCATGGTGACGTCGAACAGACGCGGGTTACGGTATTCACCGGTGAGGAACTGTACCGCTTCACGCACTTCGACGGCGTTACCGGCGCTGGAGGCCAGCACCTGGTTCATGTCGGTGAGCAGCGCGGTGGTGCGCACACCCGCGCCGTTGGAGACGCCAACGATCGCTTCGGCAAGCGCAGCAGAAAGTTCATAGGTCGGCATAAAGGCGCCGCTGCCCACCTTCACGTCCATCACCAGCGCGTCCAGCCCTTCTGCCAGTTTCTTCGCCAGGATAGAGGCGGTGATCAGCGGGATGGAGTCAACGGTCGCGGTGATGTCGCGGGTGGCGTAGAAACGCTTGTCTGCCGGAGCAAGAGAGCTGGTCTGGCCGATAATCGCCACACCAACGTCTTTAATAATGTCGCGGAAGCGGTTGTCGTCCGGGAAGATATCGAAGCCCGGAATGGCTTCCAGTTTGTCGAGCGTACCGCCGGTGTGGCCCAGGCCGCGCCCGGAGATCATCGGGATGTAACCGCCACAGGCTGCCACCATAGGGCCGAGCATCAGAGACGTCACGTCACCCACGCCGCCGGTGGAGTGCTTATCCACAATCGGGCCGTTAAGGTTGAGGCTTTTCCAGTCCAGAACGGTTCCTGAATCTCGCATCGCCATGGTCAGCGACACGCGCTCAGGCATCGACATATCGTGGAAGAAAATGGTCATCGCCAGAGCCGCAATTTGCCCTTCTGAGACGGTGTTATCACGAATGCCGTTGATGAAGAAGCGGATCTCTTCATCGCTTAATGCATGACCATCACGTTTTTTACGAATAATTTCTTGTGCGAGAAACACGGTAACCTCCATGCGGAATCGGGGGAGTTGTGGCGGGTGGCGCTACGCTTACCCGCCCTACGATCCTGTCGACCGGATGAGCGAAGCGTCATCCGGCATTGTCTGGCAATCAGTAGCTGCTTGCGCTCTTACCGTCGCCATGACCCAGCGCTTTCAGCAGGCTGGCCAGCAGGCTGGACGCACCGAAGCGGTAGTGACGGGAATCGGCCCAGTCGGCGCCAAACAGCTCGTCGGCAATCGCCAGGAATTGCTGCGCGTCTTCAGCAGTACGCACGCCGCCCGCAGGTTTGAAACCAACGGTTTTGGATACGCCCATGTCGCGGATCACTTCCATCATGATGCGCGCGCTTTCCGGGGTCGCATTCACCGGCACTTTACCGGTAGAGGTTTTAATGAAATCCGCACCGGCTTTGATGGAGATTTCAGATGCCTTACGAATCAGCGCCTCTTCTTTCAGCTCGCCGGTTTCGATGATCACTTTCAGCAGCACATTTGCCGCCGCGCACGCGTCTTTACAGGCTTTCACTAGGTCAAAACCGACCTGCTCGTTACCGGCGATCAGCGCGCGGTACGGGAACACCACGTCAACTTCGTCTGCGCCGTAAGCAATCGCCGCGCGGGTTTCTGCCAGCGCGATCTCGATATCGTCGTTGCCATGCGGGAAGTTAGTTACGGTTGCAATGCGCACGTCCGGCGTACCCTGCTCTTTCAGCGTCTTACGGGCAATCGGGATAAAGCGCGGGTAGATACAGATGGCTGCGGTGTTACCCACCGGCGTTTTCGCCTGATGGCACAGGGCGATGACTTTTTCATTGGTGTCGTCATCGTTCAGGGTGGTCAGGTCCATCAGTTTCAACGCGCGCAGGCTGCTTGCAGTTAAATCGGTCATAACATTCTCCAACGGCAGTGCCGTATAAATTTTACCTTGCGGGTCTGTGAGTATTCTAACATTCACCCGCATCCACACTTCGACATTCATCACAGTTAATGAAAACTGCATACAAATTTGCATTACTGTAATGAGATCTTCTTCAAACTTTAGCGCGTAAATTGCTGACTAAAGCAGCGATACCCCCTGTCGGATCAAAAGCCCCGACAGGCTGGCTTCCTACAATCCGTTCATCATCCGCAGAACACTCAAGGAAGCGACTATGCCCCACTCCAGCCCCGACGCCCTGCAACAACGTTGCCAGCACATTGTGACAAGCCCGGTGTTAACCCCGGAACAAAAACGTCATTTTCTGGCGCTGGAAGCGGAAAACAACCTGCCTTACCCGGCACTTCCTGAGGCCGCACGAGCCGCGCTGGACGAGGGGGTTATCTGCGACATGTTCGAAGGCCATGCGCCTTACAAACCCCGTTACGTTCTGCCGGATTACGCAAAATTTCTGGCTAACGGTTCAGAGTGGCTGGAGCTGGAAGGCGCGAAAGATCTCGACGACGCCCTCTCGCTGTTAACCATCCTCTACCATCATGTTCCGTCCGTCACATCGATGCCGGTCTATCTCGGTCAGCTTGATGCGATATTGACTCCATATGTTAGAATTCTAACACAAGAAGAGATCGATAGCCGAATAAAACGTTTCTGGCGCTATCTCGACCGTACGCTGCCGGATGCGTTTATGCACGCAAACATCGGGCCTGAAGATACGCCCGTCACGCGCGCCATTCTGCGTGCCGATGCAGAGCTGAAGCAGGTCGCGCCGAACCTGACCTTTATCTACGATCCCGATATCACCCCACATGATTTGCTGCTTGAGGTGGCGAAAAACATTTGTGAATGCAGCAAACCGCATATTTCTAATGGCCCGATGAATGATAAAATTTTCACAAAAGGCCGTTACGGCGTGGTGAGCTGTTACAACTCCCTGCCGCTTGCAGGCGGTGGCAGCACTCTGGTGCGCCTTAACCTCAAAGCCATTGCTGAACGCAGCGCATCCATTGACGACTTCTTCACCCGCACGCTCCCGCACTACTGCCAGCAGCAAATTGCCATCATCGATGCGCGCTGCGGTTTCCTGTACGAGCAATCTGGCTTCTTTGAGAATAGCTTCCTGGTAAAAGAGGGGCTGACTGATGCGGATCGGTTTGTGCCCATGTTTGGCATGTACGGCCTGGCGGAAGCGGTAAACGCGCTCTGTGAGAAAGCAGGATTAGCGGGACGCTACGGAAAGGATGAACAGGCCAACGCGCTGGGCTATCGCATCAGCGAACAGCTTGCAGCGTTCGTTGAAAGCACGCCGGTGAAGCACGGCTGGAAGCATCGCGCGATGCTTCACGCGCAGTCGGGGATCAGTTCCGATTCGGGCACCACGCCGGGCGCGCGCCTGCCCTACGGCGACGAGCCGGATCCCATCAGCCATCTGCTGGCCGTTGCGCCGCATCACAAACACTATCACTCCGGAATCAGCGATATTCTCACCCTGGAGGAGACGGTCAAACGCAACCCGCAGGCGGTGGTTCAGCTTTGCCTGGGCGCATTCAGGGCGGGAATGCGTGAATTTACCGCCAACGTCGCGGGTAACGATCTGGTCCGCGTGACCGGATACATGGTTCGCTTGTCGGATCTGGAGAAATACCGGGAAGCCGGATCGCGCACCAATACTACCTGGCTGGGGGAAGAAGCCGCACGTAATACCCGTATTCTGGAACGTCAGCCGCGCGTGGTTAGCCATGAACAGCAGATGCGCTTTAGTTAGTCAGGTCATTCCTTTTTCCTGCGTGGACGGGCCGGGCAGCCGCCTGGCGCTGTTCCTGCAGGGCTGCAACCTGCGCTGTAAAACCTGCCACAACCCGTGGACGATCGGCCGCTGCAACGACTGCGGGGACTGTGTGCCCCACTGCCCGCACGACGCGCTGACGATTCAGGCCGGACGCGTCTGGTGGCAGGAGAGTGACTGCCTGCAGTGCGACACCTGCCTGCACCTGTGCCAGCAGCAGGCAACGCCTATGGCGCACCGCTTCAGCGTGGAAGAGATCCTCGCTCAGGTCCGCAAATCCGCACAGTTTATCGAAGGGATCACCGTCAGCGGCGGCGAAGCCACAACGCAATTGCCGTTTTTGATCGCCCTGTTCACCGCGATCAAAGCCGATCCCGCCCTGCGTCACCTCACCTGCCTGGTAGACAGCAACGGTCTGTTAAGCGAAACCGGCTGGCAAAAGCTGCTGCCGGTACTGGATGGCGCGATGCTGGATCTGAAGGCGTGGGGGAACGAGCATCACCGCTTCCTGACCGGGCGCGAAAACCCGCAGATTAAGCAGAGCATCCGCTGGCTGGCAGATCGTCACCGTTTGACGGAACTCCGCCTGCTGGTGATTCCGGAGCAGTGTGATTATCTGGAACACCTCAAACCGCTAACGACCTTTATCCACGGGCTTGGGAATGTGCCGGTGCGCATCAACGCGTTTCATGCGCATGGCGTTTACGGTGAGGCGGCCTCATGGCGCAGCGCCACGCCCGAGGACGTTGAACCGCTGGCGCTGGCGCTGGAAAAACAGAAGATAACGGTGATCCGTCCGGCGCTTTACCTATAGCGTGATGCCAAATACCGAACGGGTATTTTCCAGCAGCGCATCGGCAATCACCTCTTCAGGCTCTTTTCGCAGTTCACACAGGGTGGTAAACACGCGCGCCGCCTGTTCCGGGCGATTCGGCTGGCCCTGAAAACCATTCAGCGGCATATCCGGCGCGTCGGTTTCCAGCAGAAGCGCCGACAGCGGCAGCTGTGCCATCACGTCCCGGGTTTTACTGGCCCGCGGATAGGTGATGGTGCCACCGACGCCGATTTTATAGCCCAGTTCAATAAAACGCTGCGCCTGCTGCAGGCTGCCGGAGAAACCGTGCACGACCCCTTTTCGCGGCAGATCGATGCGTTTCAGGTGCATCGCCAGCTTATCGTGCGTGCGTCTTGAGTGGAGGATCACCGGCAGATCGTGGCGCTTCGCCAGCCTGAGCTGCGCGTCGAGGATCGTCTGCTGGCGCTCAAACTGTGGATCCTCACGATAAAGATCGAGGCCGATCTCACCGATGGCGACAAGTTTGTCTCCTGCGGTTTGCACAACCTCATCAAGCCTCTCAATGTGCTCATCAAGATGCCGTTCAATCACAATCGGATGCATGCCGAGCGCGGCATAGAGCGCGGGGTGCCGCGCGGAAAGATCCAGCACCCGGGAAAAATAGGCCGCTTCCACTGCCGGCACAATGATAGCCTGAACGCCTGCTTCGGCCGCTTTCGCTATGCTTTGCGCTTCATCCCCGGTAAACGGCGGAAAATCAAAGTGGCAGTGGGTATCGACAAAGCGGAGCGTCACGCCAGATCCTCGTTATCCAGTAAAGCGTCATTCGCCTGCGGAATATCCACCAGCGGCATCGTCAGGGCGTCGTTGGCGACAATCGCAGGCGGCAAAATAATGCGTTTATGGCGATGAAGCGGCGGTTGCTCCGCCAGCATTTTCCCCACCGTCGCCAGGAAGTAACGCCCGCACAGCCGCCCCGTTTTGTAATCCATGCGCAGCGCAGGGACACGGCTGCCCAGGGCCATGCTCAGCAGCGGCTTAGGTGGATAGATTTCAAAAATACGCAGCTTGCCCGGCGGTTTTTCAATGAAGCGCTGCATCGCGCCGTAGGTGGTTTCATGCTGCTTCGCGATGTTCACCAGCGGCTGCAGGCTGCTGTCGCCCAACCAGCGCTCCATCCGTTTGAACCACTGGGGCGTGTAATACATTTGCGACGGTACGGTACGGATCACCACAATGGTTTTCGCCCCGCGACGCGCGGCTTCCTGCACCGGCACCGCGTCACTGATCCCACCGTCCAGATAGCTAATGCCGTCCAGTAGGGCACCGGTACGATAAAAGCCGGGGATCGCGCTGGAGGCGCGGATGATGTCCAGCCAGTTCTCCTTCTGAGGAGAAAAATAGCCCGGCGAATAGTCATCGCCCCGGCTGGCGCACATCCAGAACTCTTTGCCGCTATCAAACAGACGGGCAGCGGTATCCATGGCCAGCGGCATCTGGCTGGAGGTCGATTCCAGCAGCCAGTCGAGATCGATCAGGTTGCCGCCGCGCACAAAACGCACCGGATTAAAAAATTCTTTCGCCGTGGTGTAGCGCATGATGACCTTTCGCGCATAGCCAGGCTGGTTACAGACATAAGCAGAGAGGTTCTGCGCCCCGGCAGAGGTGCCGAAGTAAAGGTCAAACGGGTTGAACTGCGCGCGCATAAATTCATCCAGCACGCCGGCGGTGAAAATGCCGCGCTGTCCTCCACCCTCGCAGACCAGCGCGAGTTGACCTGCGCGAAACGGTTTTAACGTCAGCGGCGCAATATTGCCGAGCGTAACGGGAATTCGTTGCCCCACCTCTGCTTTCCTGTTTTGATTATTTTATAACACCACAGTAACGCACCCGACCTGTTCCGCAAATAAGAAAAAGCCAGTCACAGTGACTGGCTTTATTTTGTTGAAGGAATATTGCGTTTGCTACGGACGTCTACGACCCGTAAACAGGCTGACCAGGAACAGAATAATACCCACAACGAAGACAATTTTAGCTGCCCATGCCGCTGTACCTGCCAGTCCACCAAAGCCCAATGCGGCGGCAATTAACGCGATAACCAGAAATATAATGCCCCAACGAAACATAAGCTTCTCCTTTACCATAGTTAATGTCGGCCGCTAAACGTGAGCGCTCAGGTCACTCACCGGCGTTTTTCCAGAGTCGTTCTTATTTCGCCCGCAGGTTTTAACCAGACGGGCGAATGGTCCAGATTTACTTCGTTTTCAGATCGTTTTTAACACTTTTCACACCGTCAATCGCTTTCGCGATGGACTCGGCGCGTTCACTTTGCGCCTGCGAATCTACCGTACCGGAAAGCTGAACCACACCATCGGTGGTTTCCACTTTCACCTTACGGGACGGCACGATGTCATCTGCTAAAAGTTTAGCTTTGATTTCGCTGGTAGTAGCGGCATCACCGGCATAACCTTTCACCGACGCGTTTTTACCGTCACGTACGTGCAGCTTATCGCTGACGGACGCAACGCCTTCAACGCCTTTCGCGACTTTCACCGCCTGTTCGGCCTGAGCCTGGCTTTCCACGAAGCCGCTCAGCGTGACCACTTTCTTGTCGGTCTTCACGGAAATATCGGTACTTTTGATGGCTTCATCATCCACCAGTGCGGCTTTCACTTTTGCTGTGATTGAGCTGTCGTCCATGAAGTTGCCGACTTTATTCATAGAGCTATCGATTTTTTGCCCTGCGGTATCGGCCGTGGACTGGGCTTTATCCATTGTGCTGCTTTCCGCCAGAGCGGAACCGCTCATCAGAACGCTACCCAGGGTTACAGCCAGCAGAGTTTTCGAAATCTTCAGTCTTGTCATATTCATCGATCTATTCCTGTGTTTACCCGTTATTCGGGCTACATACTTCCTTAGTAGTTTTATATATTGCGAATAAACACACGGGCAAAATGGATAACCTAAAGTCATGCATTGAACAGTTAATTTATCCACGCCCGGTGTTAAACACTGAGTTAAATATAGATCACTCTCACAGAGCCGCTTTCAGAATTGGGTAAAAAACGCGCGAATAGCGTGAAATTGCGTTGAATTAAGAACATTCCGCAAGGGATTAATAAGACAGGAATTAAAGAAGAGCACGGCGGGAGCCGTGCTCTGAGAGGGATTAGTGCTCGCGGGTTTTACGGAACTGAACGTCAGGGTAACGTTCCTGCGTCAGGTTCAGGTTCACCATGGTTGGCGCGATATAGGTCAGGTTATCGCCGCCATCCAGCGCCAGCTGAATTTCGTTCTTACGCTTAAATTCTTCAAATTTCTTCACGTCAGAACACTCAACCCAGCGCGCGGTCGCGACGTTCACGGACTCGTAAATCGCTTCCACGTTGTACTCGCTCTTCAGACGCGCGACAACCACGTCGAACTGCAGCACGCCGACCGCACCCACGATCAGGTCGTTGTTCGCGATTGGGCGGAACACCTGCACGGCGCCCTCTTCGGAGAGCTGAACCAGGCCTTTCAGCAGCTGTTTCTGCTTCAGCGGATCGCGCAGACGAATACGACGGAACAGCTCCGGTGCGAAGTTCGGAATACCGGTGAACTTCATCATTTCACCCTGGGTGAAGGTATCGCCGATCTGAATCGTGCCGTGGTTGTGCAGACCGATGATGTCGCCCGGATACGCCTCTTCAACGTGCGAACGGTCGCCCGCCATAAAGGTCAGCGCATCGGAGATCACCACGTCTTTCCCGGTACGCACCTGGCGCAGCTTCATGCCCTTTTCATACTTACCGGACACCACGCGCATAAAGGCCACGCGGTCGCGGTGTTTCGGGTCCATGTTGGCCTGAATTTTGAACACGAAGCCGGTGAATTTCTCTTCCTTCGCTTCCACTTCACGGGTGTCGGTTTTACGCGGCATCGGACGCGGCGCCCACTCCACCAGACCGTCCAGCATGTGGTCAACGCCGAAGTTACCCAGCGCGGTACCGAAGAAGACCGGGGTGATTTCACCGCTCAGGAACAGCTCTTTGTCGAATTCGTGAGACGCGCCTTTCACCAGCTCCAGCTCGTCGCGCAGCTGCGCGGCCAGCTCTTCGCCGACTGCCACGTCCAGCTCAGGGTTATCCAGACCTTTCACCACGCGAACTTCCTGAATGGTGTGGCCTTTACCGGTCTGATACAGGTAGGTTTCGTCTTTATAGAGGTGGTACACCCCTTTGAACAGCTTACCGCAGCCAATTGGCCAGGTGATGGGCGCACAGGCGATCTTCAGCTCGCTTTCCACTTCGTCCATCACCTCCATCGGGTCACGGATGTCACGGTCGAGTTTGTTCATAAAGGTGAGGATCGGCGTATCGCGCAGACGGGTAACTTCCATCAGCTTACGGGTCCGGTCTTCTACACCTTTGGCGGCGTCGATCACCATCAGACAGCAGTCCACCGCCGTCAGGGTACGGTAGGTATCTTCGGAGAAGTCTTCGTGGCCCGGGGTGTCCAGCAGGTTCACGAGGCAGTCGTGATACGGGAACTGCATCACTGAGGTGGTAATCGAAATACCACGCTGCTTTTCCATCTCCATCCAGTCAGATTTTGCATGCTGGCTGGAGCCACGGCCTTTAACGGTACCCGCAGTCTGGATCGCCTGTCCGAACAGCAACACCTTCTCAGTGATGGTCGTTTTACCGGCATCCGGGTGCGAGATAATGGCAAAAGTGCGGCGCTTGGCCACCTCTTGCAGATAAGGAGACAACGTCATAATTAAATCTTCTTTTATAAGCGCGGCAGCACGCCACGCATCATGGAATACAAAATTGCGGCTATTTTACCCATCAATGGGGGGCAGGCAATCATTGTTTACACAGGAGTTGCTCCAGTTCGTTCAACGACGTCACGGTCCAGGTCGGCTCGATGCCTTCAGGCTTCACGCGGCCATGCGCGTTGAGCCAGACGGTCGACAAACCTGACTTCATGCCGCCCAGGATATCTGACTCTGCCGTATCACCCACCATCAGGACGCGATCGCGGTCAGGATGACCGGCCTGGGCCAGCGCGTAGTCGAAAATACGCGGATCCGGTTTAGGTACGCCCACCTCTTCGGAGATCACCAGCGCGTCGAAATGATCGCGCAGGCCGGTGCGCTCGAGGCGGATCTGCTGCAGGGCGGTAAAACCGTTGGTGATGATCCCCAGTTTGACCTTGCCTTTCAACGCATTCAGCAGGGAAACCGCACCCGGCAGTGGCGCACAGATATCGGCCATCGCGTTCAGGAAGGCATCATTCAGCGTTCCCGGACTGACCTTTAAGCGTTCCGCCCAGACGTCAAAACGCTGGTGCTGAAGCTGTAACGCGGTGATGGCACCGTTCTGGTAATCCACCCACAGCGGCTTGTTTACCGCCTGATAGTCCTGAAAATCTTCAGCGGTGAAGGTCACGCTATAGTCGAGAAACATCCGCTGCAGGCCGCCGAACGAATCGAACGTAAACAGCGTTTCGTCGGCATCAAAGAAAATCCAGTCCCATTTCATCGTTACAACCTTATATTCGTTATCCAATCGGCAGAGCCATTATGATGGCGTCTTCACGTCCCTCTGCGGTGGGGTAGTAGTTACGGCGGACTGTCGCCTCGTTAAAGCCTAAGCTTTCATAGAGCGCGATGGCGGCGACATTCGACGCGCGCACCTCCAGCCACAGGGTGAAAACGTCAAGGGTTTCGAGCTCACGAATGAGGTGCTCGAGCAGTTCTCTTCCCAGCCCACGGCGCTGGAACGCGGGATCAACCGCAATATTAAACAGCGTCGCTTCATCAAGAACAACCTGCGTGATCGCGAAGGCGGCCATGGTGCCGTCAACGTCCAGACGGAAGTTCAGATACCGTTCGCCCTGATTGCTGGCGAAGGTTTTTTCGCTCCACGGAAACGCGTGGGCGCGTGTTTCAATCGCGAACGCGGTGGTCAGGTCAGGCGTCGTGAGGGAAGAAATCGTGTTCATATTCGCAGATTTGTTGCCATAGCGCGCTGCGCGCTTTTGGGTTGGCTTTCAGTTCGTCCAGCGCTGGCGTGCAGATCTGGCTCCCCTGGAGGGGGATCTCGTTTGTCTCTCCGATACGCCAGCTGTTACAGCGGCTATCAGGAGGAAGCATCGCGACACGCTCTGGCGTCAGCTGTAAAACCTGGTCGGCCGTCATCTTCAGGCTGCGAAGGACATCATCGATCAGGGGTTCATTCAGGGCAGGCAGTTCTTCCGCCACCATCACCAGGCGTACGTGCGCAGGGATGGAAATGGCGATTTCGCCCTGCAACGCCGTCGGGCGACGCAAAGCCCACTGGGTAATGCCCAGCTGCTGCAACTGCCAGTCTCGTCGGGATGTCATAGGGAAAACTCCTGTCTCTCAGGCGCGCAAATATAGCAAATGTGTCGAAAGTGCGCCATCTACCTACTATAATCCCCGCCTGAGTTTATTGAGGAACAATTCATGTCTGCATTTACCCCGGCAAGTGAAGTCTTGCTGCGTCACAGTGATGATTTCGAAGAAAGCCGTATTCTGTTTGCCGGAGATATGCAGGATGACCTGCCTGCGCGTTTCGACTGTGCTGAAAGCCGTGCCCACACCCAATACTACCACCACTGGCAGGTGCTGAGCCGCCAGATGGGCGAGCGCGCACGCTTTAGCCTGGTGGCGGAGCAGAGCGATATCGCCGACTGCGATACGCTGATCTACTACTGGCCGAAGAACAAGCCTGAAGCCCAGTTCCAGCTGATGAACCTGCTCTCCCTGCTGCCGGTAGGCTGCGATATTTTCGTGGTGGGTGAGAACCGCAGCGGCGTGCGTAGCGCTGAACAGATGCTGGAAGGCTACGCGCCGCTGAATAAAGTCGACAGCGCACGCCGCTGTGGTCTGTATCATGGCCGTCTGGAAAAACAGACAACGTTCGATCCACAGGCATACTGGGACGAGTACCAGCTTGACGGCCTGACCATCAAAACCCTGCCGGGCGTGTTCAGCCGTGACGCGCTGGATACGGGCAGCAAGCTGCTGCTCTCCACCCTGACGCCGCATACCAAAGGCAAAGTGCTGGACGTGGGCTGCGGCGCGGGCGTGCTCTCTACCGTGCTTGCCAGCCATTCACCAAAAGTGCGCTTAACCCTCTGTGACGTGAGCGCCCCGGCTGTTGAAGCCAGCCGCGCAACGCTTGCCGCAAACGGCATTGAAGGCGAGGTGATTGCCAGCAACGTCTTCTCCGACGTCACCGGTCGCTTCGACATGATTATCTCCAACCCGCCGTTCCACGACGGTATGGAGACCAGCCTTGAAGCGGCGCAAACGCTGATCCGCGGCGCAACCCGTCATCTGAACAGCGGCGGCGAGCTGCGTATAGTCGCGAACGCCTTCCTGGCGTACCCGAAAGTGCTGGACGAAACCTTCGGCTTCCACGAAGTGATCGCCCAGACCGGCCGCTTTAAGGTCTACCGTACCGTCATGACGCGCCAGGCCAAAAAGTAATCTCCGCTCCAGCAGGCCGGATAAGCGCAAGCGCCATCCGGCTCCGCATAGCGCCTGCATCGGCCATTTTTGCAGCAATCAAGGCGTCGCGCGCACTTTTCTGTTGACGTAAAGCTGAAAACATCTAGAATGCGCCTCCGTGGTTACGATACTTTTACAGTATCGATGGTATGCGAAGGTGGCGGAATTGGTAGACGCGCTAGCTTCAGGTGTTAGTGTCCTTACGGATGTGGGGGTTCGAGTCCCCCCCCTCGCACCATAAATCACAATGATATTGCTCGCACTGGGCGAAGGTGGCGGAATTGGTAGACGCGCTAGCTTCAGGTGTTAGTGTCCTTACGGATGTGGGGGTTCGAGTCCCCCCCTCGCACCAACGAGGCGATATCAAAAATAGTAAGATGACTGTGCGAAGGTGGCGGAATTGGTAGACGCGCTAGCTTCAGGTGTTAGTGTCCTTAGGATGTGGGGGTTCGAGTCCCCCCCCTCGCACCAATTATCTTACATCCCTTCTGAAGTTCCTCTTGTTTTCTCTGTTATTTCAAACTCATCAGTATCACCAGAATTCCACTGACCAGTGCTACGCATGATGGCAGTAAAACAAAGTGGCGCAGCTGCTTATGCCAGATCATGCCTGACGTGACTAACAGTCCTGACACAATGATCGCTTTCCAGGTATCAAGGGAGAGATCGGCAAACATCAACCCGCCGAGAATGGCTCCCGGTAGCAATACCCCCCAACCACTGCCAAGCGCCCTGTTCAACATGATCTGCCCTCTCACAACGATAATGATAACCAATATCATATGACACAGATTATCATTTGTCAGCTGAATGAATCAAAATCCATCGACCTTTACCTTTCCCGTAATGACAGGAATTGCCTAAGGTGATAAATTGCACACCTGTTAACAACATCTAAAGATTTTCTGATAATTACTCTTTGAGTTTTTTGCATGTTTTATTGCGAAACAGCACCTACTTATTTGTTTTAATTAAATTTTAATAAAAACGCACGACTATGACATCACAATCCTGGCGGTCTTTGGTTCACAGAAAATATCAATTGTCGTTACGTTTATTTTTATTTCTGAACGCAACCTCGGCAGTGTTCTCGGTAACAAATCCGCTCAATTCTGTACGCCTGTTATCTGCCCCACTTATTGCTATTTTCTCCATCAGCACCGGCCTGTTCGTCTGGCACTGGAGAAAGCGCGCGCGGAAGATAAATATTCCCGTTGTTTCAGGGATCTTCGGTATTTTGTGGGCCTGGCAAATTGAGTCTAAATTCGCCTTAATTACCCACGACCACGCGACGTATTTGTTAATCGCTCTATTAACGGTACTTTTTATCGGAACGCTGGCATTCGCGAGTAATATCAAAGCATTTACGCTGCACTCATTGCCCACCTTTATTGTCTGCCTGTGGCTAAGCGATCACGATATATGGCTGAGAATGACCTATTCTTTCGCACTTCCTGTGGTGGCAATTGCTATACATAACATTTTGCAAACGCGTAACGATCGTTTCGCTCAGGAATTGCTCTCGCGCCTGTTGGAAGAGCGAGAAACCCTTACCGATCTCAGCATGATGGACCCGCTTACCGGGCTCTATAATCGTCGCGGTCTGCAAAGCCGTCTGGAGAACCTGCCGACGGTAGAAAATGGCGAGCACTTTGTCCTGCTGATGGATATCGATCACTTCAAAGCCTATAACGATCACTATGGCCATATGATGGGCGATCAGGCGCTGAAGCGCGTCTCTGCGGCAATCCGCGACGCCGTGCGTTCTCGCGATATTGTGGCGCGTTTTGGCGGAGAAGAGTTCATGGTGCTGCTGACCAATATTTCACTCGAACATGCCCGCCAGACGGCCGAGCGGATCCGTCAGAAAGTCTACGATTTGAAAATCCCGCATCTGTTTAACGAGAGTGTCGCGACAAACGTCACCATCAGCATTGGTATTGCCATTTTCGAGGATGAAGACGTGGAAGGCGCGCTGGAAAAAGCGGACAAAGCCCTCTACGAAGCAAAGCATATGGGGCGCAATAACATTCTGTTAAGTGAAGAGCTGCAGACGGCATAAACATCACGGCGGTGTCTTAAAGACAAAAGTCTTGCCATTGATATGAGCAATAGTTAGGATTGGCAATCATTATCATTTAGATTTCTATCTATACTATGGCTACGCATACCGCACACATCGTCGAACCCCTCCTCTGGCGAGCGCCCCTCACCAGCGGGAATGCTTCGCTTGCGGATGACATACGGGATAAGATTGCGGAGACGCGCGCCCACCTGCTGGACTTTATCCGCCTTGATGAAGCGCACCCGAACCACGCCATGACGCTCTCAGAGTGGCGTCAACCGACAAAACTGCAGTCGCTGTTGGCCACCTATTCCGACCATATCTATCGCAATCATCCCACTCTTACGCGGGAAAATAAACCACTGCTCTCTCTTTGGGCGCAGTGGTATATCGGGCTGATGGTGCCTCCCCTCATGCTGGCGCTGTTAACCCAGAAGAGCATGCTGGAACTCTCGCCGGATAATTTCCACGTCGAGTTTCACGAAACCGGGCGCGCAGCCTGTTTCTGGATTGATCTGCACGAAGACCAGAACGCGGAACGCCTGACGGCTCAGGAACGCATGGAGCAGCTTATCACCCAGGCCCTGATCCCGGTCGTGGACGCGCTTGAAGCGACGGGAGAAATTAACGCGAAGCTTATCTGGAGCAATACGGGCTATTTAATCCACTGGTATTTAACGGAAATGAAGCCTCTGCTTGGTGATGAGAACGTTGATGCCCTGCGTCAGTCCTGTTTCTTTGCAAAACAGCTTTCCGATGGCCGTGACAACCCGTTATTCCGTACCGTCGTGCTCCGTGATGGGCTTCTGGTTCGCCGCACATGCTGCCAGCGCTATCGCCTGCCAGATGTTAAGCAGTGCGGGGATTGCACGCTGAAATAATCGGCCACGGCCTGATGCCCTCACCCTGCCCCTCTCCCACAGGGAGAGGGAACAAACACTAAAAACGGCAACCTGAGTTGCCGTTTTGCTTTAACCTAAGCCACCTGCTGATTGTCCTCTTCCGCGTTACGCTGTGCTTCTTCCGCTTCCTGCTCCAGCAGCTGTTTCTCGTACACTTTGAAGAACGGGAAGTAGATGATTGCCGATACGCAGGCCAGGACCACAACCAGAATAGCCGCGCGGAAATCCCAGCCCAGAGCCCACGCTGCGCCTATTGGCGCCGGTGCCGTCCAGGGAACCACTGAGATGACGCGGCCAATCAGGTCAAACGTCATCGCCGCCCAGGCTAGCACGGCATTTACCATCGGTGCCAGCAGGAACGGAATAAAGAACACCGGGTTCATCACGATTGGCGTACCGAAGATAACGGGTTCATTGATGTTGAAGAAGCTGGGTACCACGCTCAAACGCCCGATAGAGCGTAAATGCGCTGAACGGCTACGCAGATAGCAAATGACCAGCCCCATCGTGGCACCCGACCCGCCAATCACGATAAAGAACGTCCAGAACGCCTCCATAAAAATATGCGGCAGAGGCTGACTGGCGGCCAGCGCGGTCTGGTTCGCACCTAGGTTAGTCAGCCAGAACATCTGCAGCATCCCGGAGACGATGGCGGCTCCGTGGATCCCGGCGAACCACAGCAGATGACCAATCAACACGGCCAGCAGGATCGCAGGCAGGGAATCCGCTGCGGAAACCAGAGGTTTAAAGACCGACATAATGGCCTGCGGGATCAGCATGCCGAACTGAGACTGAATGAGCAGGCTCAGAGGATAAAGCGTCAACACCACTACCAGCACCGGGATGAGCAGATCAAAAGAGTTTTTGATCATCGGAGGAACCTGGTCCGGCAGGCGAATACCGATGTTATGGGCCTTGAGGAAACGCATCATCTCAACGCAGTAGATCGCCACCAGAATCGCGGTAAAAATGCCCGTCCCACCCAGGCTATCGACAGGCAGCGTGCCTTTGGTTTTCGGTGCCGCGACCAGCAAAAACGCCATCAACGACAGCATGGCGCACATAAACGGGTCTAACTGGTGTGATTTGACATAATGTTTGCCAAGGTTATAGGCGATGGCCGCACAGATATAAATGGACATAATGCCCATCGTCATATCAAACGGCGTCAGGATTTGGCCTTCAAACTGCTTCGCCATATCCAGCCAGGCTCGGGCGAAACCCCAGGTGGTATCCGGCGAAAACGGCGGGTATGCGAACACTAACAGAAACGAACCCACAATCATAAATGGCATCGCAGAGATAAACCCATCACGGATAGCCATGACATGACGCTGGGAAGAGATCCGCCCGGCAATCGGGCTCACGTAATTTTCAACAAAACGGAATATCAGGTTAAACGCAGCATGGTTGGCAGACATGGCAGATCTCCTGTCAGACGTTTGTTACGGGCGCATTTGCGCCGCACGTTGTTCCATAAATCACCTTCACAACCTTGCTGGCTTGTGGACCAGTGGTACTGCTCAGACGGAATGGTTTCATAATTTGCTCTTATTATTGGATACAGGGGACGTTACGTACTCAGTATTAATCGACGCATCACGCTCTGCAACCGGTTACTGTAACCGGTTTCCGTGATTGTGAAGAGGATCCAGAAATCAGCCGTTCGGGATATTTGTTACTGAAGAGATATTTACAGAGCATAAATTCTTATGACAGATTACGCAGGATATTTGTCAGGAGGAAACAATGAGTTTGCAGTCTGTACAGCAGTTTTTTGCCGACAACGCGCCGGATATAGACGTCATTGAACTTAGTCAGAGTACCGCTACCGTTGCGTTGGCTGCTGCCGCCCATCGTGTTGAACCGGGACAAATCGCCAAAACCTTGTCATTAAAGGTGAAAAATGAGGTGATACTGGTGGTGGCGAAAGGCGATGCGCGCCTGGATAACAAAAAGCTGAAAGATACGTTTGGTGCGAAAGCGCGCATGCTCAGCAGTGATGAAGTGGTGACCATCACAGGTCACCCCGTTGGCGGCGTGTGCCCGTTCGGCCTTGAAAACCCGCTCGCGGTTTACTGCGATATCTCATTAAAGCAGTACGCCGAAGTTCTGCCCGCAGCAGGCGCAATTCACAGTGCCGTGCGTATTTCACCTGACAGAATGGCAGAGCTGACTTCCGCAAAATGGGTTGATGTTTGCATCTGATTGATGCGCCAGAGCCTGTCTGGCGCGCAACAGACAGGTTATAAAAAAGTCGGCTTGCTGAGTATCGAACTTCGCGGTTCTCTTGCCGAAAGGTGGGTAATAATATCCGCCGCATCGAGCAGCCCTACGTCAGAGTTCACCCCCAGCTTGACCATCGCATTAAACTTATGCGCCCGGATGGTCTTAATATTGCGTTCAAGCTGTGCCGCGATTTGAGGAATGGAATAGCCGCAAGACATATAACGCAATATTGCCCGTTCCGTTGGGCTTAACATTCTGCTTTGACTCTGGTACCAGTGATTCATCATATTGTCATTGATGCGCAGGGTTTCGCTCAGCAACACCATGAGTTCCTTCTGCAGGTGCTCAAGCTTCAGCGATTTACTGACCACACCGTGAAGGCGTGACGGGGAAAGATGGCTAATCAATCTTGCTTCCATCTCATCAGCGACCAGGATAATGCGCTGGATATGGCCATGCGTAAACGCAAAATCCCGCAGGTGCGCCAGGCAGCTACGACGCTCTTCTCGCGCATCGGAATATGAATAGATCAGCGAGAAAAAATTGATGTGCTGAAGTGCTTTCTGAAAGCTATCAAATTCACTAAACAGATGCAGCTGATAATGATTCAGGCCGGGCATCGCAAAAAGATGCTGCAGCCCAACAGCACTCATCGTGCAATTTTCGACGATGGCGATATGTCTTGTTGAATCGGTTTTTTCCATTCCTCGAACTCTCCATAGGCTGACATCAAACTCAGCTCTCGCATTCCCTGTGTACTGTTTATCCAGGCGTACATATCGGCATTACTGCGTAATGACAGCCGTCGCATCGCACTGTTTTTCTGTGCACTGACGGTTTTATTGCTCTTCTTGAGCAATGTGGCGATTTGGTTAATCCCCCATCCTTTACCTAACAGCCGCAATACTTTGCGTTCGGAGTGCGTAAGGGCAATAATGTTTTCGTCTTCATCCCCCGTACTTTGAGGTTCAGGGGCTAACAACGTCTGGCTTACCCGCTCTGCGCGTTCGCTACCTGCCCGAATAGCGTTCACCAGGCCTTCAATGGGTTCCATATCAGAAAGCAGCGTACTTTCCGGGCGCACAAGTAGCTCAACGGCAATAGGGTTAAGCGGCCGCGAAACTAAAAAGATCCAGTGAATGTTCCGGTATTGATTCAATAAATTGAAATACTCTTCGAGCGCGCCCCGAGGATTCCAGTATTCGCCTGTAATATCAGCAATGATGACGTCAGCGCGGCGTAGCTGGAGCAGTGTTAACTCCTGCAATGAGCTGCAATAGGTCAATTCAAAATCGGGGAAATGGCGAGTCATTACGCCCCCCAACCCGTTTTGCATGACCGGTATCCGGCTAATGATAACGCTATGCTTACCGTGCAAAGACAACATAGACCCTCCGTGTCCATTCTTCATGTGATGAGTAACGTTAAAGTGCATCAACGTATGAGTATTTTCGTCCCTGAGTGTAAAGCAGGTTAATACAAGCAGAAGATGAGATGTATTCTTAGTTTAAGAAATACCTAAACAGCAGTAATATCTCACAAAGCGAAATTAAATTTAATTGCAGTGTCATTAAAATAACTACAATATAAAATTAGAATAACTAAATATATATAACTTATCTTTCAATAATTATAATTCACCAGAATGATGAATTAATCCCAACCCCTTCCGCACGTAGGGGCTGCAACTGTTTGCATAAACCTTGATCTGGCCCACAGCAAGAGGCACTGCACTTTGTGCTAAAAGTAATCGCTATGGGCCAACCGGCAACTTTCCACCTTCTTCAGGACAATACATGCAGGCAGATCGGTCAACGCAGCGTGCTATCACGCGGCTATGTATTCAGTGCGGTCTTTTTCTGCTCCAGCACGGCGCGGAAAGCGCGCTGGTTGAGGAGCTTTCCACCCGGCTGGGACTGGCGCTGGGTATGGATAGCGTTGAAAGCGCTATTTCATCTAACGCCATCGTGCTGACCACGATCAAAGACGGCCAGTGCCTGACCTCCACCCGCAAAAACCATGATCGCGGCATTAACATGCATGTCGTGACCGAAGTGCAGCACATCGTCATCCTTGCTGAACATAAGCTTCTCGATCTTCGGGAGATTGAAAAACGGTTCAGCCAAATTAAGCCATTGCGTTATCCGCGCTGGCTTGTCGTGGTGATGGTAGGGCTGTCTTGCGCCTGCTTTTGTAAGCTCAACAAAGGCGGCTGGGACGGCGCGATCGTCACCTTTTTCGCCAGCAGTATCGCCATGTATGTTCGCCAGCTGCTGACGCACCGGCAGCTGCATCCGCAAATTAACTTCTGCATTACCGCGTTTGTCGCCACCACGGTTTCTGGCCTGCTGCTGCGCCTGCCGCAGTTTGCCACTACCCCGACGATTGCCATGGCCGCCAGCGTGCTTCTGCTTGTTCCGGGCTTTCCGTTGATCAACGCCGTTGCCGACATGTTTAAAGGACACATCAATACCGGTCTGGCACGCTGGGCTATTGCCAGCCTGCTGACGCTGGCGACCTGCATCGGCGTTGTGATGGCCATGACACTCTGGGGGTTACGCGGATGGGCGTGATAGATTTTCTGCTGGCGCTGGCACAGGACATGCTTCTGGCCGCCATTCCTGCCGTCGGCTTTGCGATGGTGTTTAACGTTCCGCAACGCGCTCTGCGGTGGTGTGCGCTGCTGGGCGCGATTGGTCATGGCTCGCGAATGGTGATGATGACCGCAGGATTTAACATCGAATGGTCGACATTTATGGCCTCCATGCTGGTTGGCAGTATCGGCATTCAGTGGTCGCGCTGGTATCTGGCGCATCCCAAGGTGTTCACCGTCGCCGCCGTGATCCCAATGTTCCCCGGCATATCTGCCTATACGGCGATGATTTCCGCGGTGAAAATCAGCCATTTTGGCTACACCGAGCCTCAGATGATCCTCCTCCTGAGCAACTTTCTTAAGGCGTCGTCCATCGTCGGCGCGCTTTCCATCGGGCTGTCGATCCCCGGGCTGTGGCTGTACCGCAAACGCCCACGCGTTTGATATTTGTGTTATTTCGCTGCCATGGAGATAATCTTTCTGGTCCGTTTGGTGAAAATAAGGAAAGGATGTGGCTAACCCTGGCAGCGAACACCCCGAGCACAGCGAAGAATCCAGCCTGAAAGAGAAAATTTTTCAGAGCGCCATCGCGCTTTTTGCCGAGTATGGATTGAACGGTGCCCGCATGGAGCAGATCGCGGAGAAAGCGGGTACCACCAAACGCATGGTGGTTTATCATTTTAAGAATAAAGAGAATCTCTATCTTCTGGTTCTGGAACATGTTTACACCCAGATTCGCGCCAGTGAAAAAGCGCTAAGCCTGGCGGGAATGCCCCCCGTCGAAGCGCTGGTCAATCTGGTTGAAGCCACCTTTGACTATCATGCCGACCACCCGGACTACATCCGGATTATCTGCATGGAAAACATGCAGCGCGGCCGCTTTATGCAGCAGTCGAGCTATCTGCGCCAGGTTAACCGTAGCGCGCTCGACCTGCTGGAGGGCATCCTGCTCCGGGGCAAAGAAAAGCAGCTCTTCAGCCAGACGGTTGACGCCCGCGATCTTCACCGCCTGATAAGCAGCTTCAGCTTTCACTACGTTGCCAACAGCTATACCTTCACGCTCCTGTTTGAAGACGGGGCGGACGAACAGGCTCAGCGCCAGCACTACCGCAAAATGGCCGTTCAGGTGGCGCTCCGCTACACCTGCCCATAAAATTGCTTGCAATTAAATCGCACACTACCTATATTCATCTCATGAACGCGAAAACGAACGACGCAACCGCTGCGCTCAAGCTGGATAACCAGCTCTGCTTTGCACTCTATTCGGCAAATCTGGCGCTTAATAAGCTGTACCGGCAACTGCTGGCACCGCTGAACCTGACTTACCCGCAATATCTGGTGATGCTGGTACTGTGGGAGCAGGATGACGTCACGGTGTCGGACATCGGCGAACGCCTGTTTCTGGACTCTGCAACCCTGACGCCGCTGTTAAAACGGCTGGAAAGCGGTGGGTTAATCAACCGCCACCGTTCGCGCAAAGACGAACGTCAGGTCGCCGTCACCCTGAGTGAAGCGGGACGTGAACTTCAGCAGCAGGCATTGGGTATTCCCCATGCGGTGGGTTGCGCAGCGCAGTGTGATACCGACACTTTGCTGGCGCTCAAACAGCAGCTCGAACTTTTGCGACAACAGCTACACCGCGCGTAAAGCTATACTTTACGCGTGATTATTACCCATATATATCGCACGCTATTTAATAGCACACATCAAAGCAAGATGAGGAACCTGCCATGTCTTTAGAAAAAGTAGTGTATACCGCCAAAGCAAAAGCAACCGGTGGCCGTGACGGCCGCGCGACCTCTTCCGATGGCGTACTGGACGTAAAACTGGGCGTGCCAAAAGAGATGGGCGGCATGGGCGGAGAAGTAACGAACCCTGAGCAGCTGTTTGCTGCGGGCTACTCTGCCTGCTTCCTGGGCGCGATGAAGTTCGTGGCCGCACGCGACAAATTTACCCTGCCAAAAGATGCCTTTATTGAAGGCGAAGTGGGTATTGGCCCGCTGCCAACCGGTTTTGGTATCGAAGCAAAACTGAACATCCACGTTGAGGGTATGGATCCCGCGGAAGCCAAAAAGCTGGTCGATGCGGCGCACATTGTTTGCCCGTACTCTAACGCGACCCGCGGCAACATCGACGTGACCCTGAACATCATCGCGTGATAAATACCTGATGGCGCTGCGCTTTTCAGGCCTACGACCGTAGCCCCGGTAAGCGCAGCGCCACCGGGGAAATCCCCTCCTTCCCTTTCCTCTCTCTGTGCTACCATAAGCCCATATCACGCCCGTAGTAATCAGTAGAGTAAGCGTTATGTCCTCCAGAATTCTGACCACCAGCATTGCTGGCATTGATGCCTTTATGCGCGACCCACGCGGTGTGTTGACCCATGCCGAAGGCGGCACGGTTGCGGTTTTTGCCGACAACGCGCCGGCGTTCTACGCAATCACGCCGGAACGCCTGGCACAGCTTCTGGAGATTGAAGCGCAACTGTCACGCCCGGCGAGCGATATCACGCTGGACAACCAGTTCTTTGATGAACCGGTTAACGTCCCCGTGACCGTTCCGATGGGAAAATTTGCCCTGTACGCGGGCTGGCAGCCGGATGCGGATTTTCAGCGGCAGGCCGCGCTGTGGGGCATTGCGCTAACCCAGCCGGCCACCGCGGAAGAGCTCGCCGCGTTTACCGCCTGGTGGCAGGCGGAAGGTAAAGTCTTCACCCATATTCAATGGCAGCAAAAGCTCGCGCGTCATCTTCAAATTACCCGCGCCGGCAACAACGGCCAGCCCAAACGCGATATCAACGCGTTTTCCGAACCGGATAAACAGATCCCCAGCGGATTCCGAGGTGCGAAATGAAGAACGTCGGCGACCTGATGAAACGTCTGCAAAAAATGATGCCTGCCAACGTGAAGCCCGCTTTCACCACGGGTGAAGAGCTGCTGGCGTGGCAAAAAGAGCAAGGTGAGATCCGCGCCGCCGCGCTCGCCAGGGAAAACCGGGCGATGAAAATGCAGCGCACCTTTAACCGTTCCGGTATCCGTCCCCTGCACCAGAACTGCTCGTTCGATAACTATAAAGTCGAAACCAACGGACAAATGAACGCCCTTGCCGCCGCCCGTCAGTACGTGGATGAATTCGACGGCAATATCGCCAGCTTCATCTTTAGCGGCAAGCCGGGTACCGGAAAAAACCACCTTGCAGCCGCCATCTGCAACGAGCTGCTTCTGCGGGGTAAATCGGTTCTTATCATCACCGTGGCCGATATCATGTCCGCGATGAAAGACACCTTCAGCAACCGCGAAACCAGCGAAGAGCAATTGCTCAACGATCTGAGCAATGTCGATTTACTGGTCATCGACGAGATTGGCGTTCAGACAGAATCCCGCTATGAAAAAGTGATCATCAACCAGATTGTCGACCGCCGCTCCTCGTCCAAACGCCCCACCGGCATGCTGACGAACCACAATATCGACGAGATGACCCGCTTACTGGGTGAACGCGTCATGGACCGCATGAAGCTGGGTAATAGTCTTTATGTCATCTTCGACTGGGAAAGTTACCGCAGCCGCGTTACCGGCAAAGAGTATTAAGACAGTTCCAGGAATCGCCGCCTGGGCATAGGTATATACTGGAACCCCTTCGGCCCAAAACGGACCTTTTTGAGAGAGCCATGATGAAAAAACAGATTCTAATCAGCACCTTTTTAGGCGCGCTGCTGGTGACCGGCGCAGCGCAAGCGGCGTCCTGGCAGGAGTCCCTGTCAAGCGCGGCAAATGAGCTGACCAAAGAGAGCAGCAGCTCTCAGGGTGGACTCTCCGCCTCTTCCCTCACCAGCCTGCTGGGCAACAGCTCTCAGAGCCTTAGCGCGGGCACGATGAACAACGCGGCGGGGATTCTGGAATATTGCGCGAAGCAAAAGCTGGCCTCCGTGACCGACGCGCAAAACGTGAAAAACCAGGTGCTGGGTAAACTGGGGCTGGATACCCAGGAGCAAAAAGCGGACACCAACTATATGGACGGCATTCAGGGCCTGCTTAACGCGCAAAACGGGCAGCAGCTAAACCTGAGCACCCTCGGCAACTCTTCTCTGGCAAAACAGGTGAAAACCAAAGCCTGCGATCTGGTGCTGAAACAAGGCGTTAATTTCATCTCCTGATCCACCCCCTTTTTCTGCCACAACACGCCGCGTTTAATGCGATAGTCTTGCAACGCGGCGCTAAACGAACGTTTTTCCCACCTGCCACCGTCTCAGCGTCCGTTTGTCAGGATGCGACCTTCTTCATAAAAACGATTTTCTAAACCAAATCCTAACAACAGCACACTTTCGTGACACTAAAATTGCAGCTTAACGACATCGCAATTACATTGTATGACCCAAAAAATAAACAGTTAGCCAGCGAAGCACCTGGCGTCATGAGGATATGCTGTTGTCAGAATTCATGTCTCTTATCCTTTTTCTGGCTTCTGTCGGCGTTTACGCCTGGAAAGCCGGCCGTCACACCTGGTGGTTTATCGCCACGCTGGTGGTACTCGGCATTTTTATTATTTTAAACATTACCTTATACGCCAGCGACTACTTTACCGGTGACGGTATTAACGATGCGGTGCTCTACACGCTGACGAACAGCCTGACGGGCGCGGGCGTGGGCAAATACATTCTTCCGGGGCTCGGCCTTATCGTCGCGCTGGTGACGATTTTTGGCGCGCTGGCCTGGGTGCTGCGTCGACGTCGCCATCTTCCGCACCATCATGGCTACAGCCTGCTGGCGTTATTCCTGGCGCTGGCCTCCGTCGACGCCAGCCCGGCGTTCCATCAGATCACCGAGCTGGTGAAATCCCAGTCGCGCGACGGCGATCCGGATTTCGCGGCTTACTACAAAGAACCGTCCAAAACGATCGCCAGCCCGAAGCTCAATCTGGTCTACATCTACGGTGAAAGCCTGGAACGCACGTACTTTGATAACGATGCCTTCCCGAACCTGACGCCAGACCTGGGCGCGCTGAAAAACGAAGGGCTCGACTTCAGCCACACCATGCAGCTGCCGGGTACGGACTATACGATTGCCGGGATGGTTGCCTCCCAGTGCGGTATCCCGCTGTTCGCGCCTTTTGAAGGTAACGCCTCAGCCTCGATGTCGACGTTCTTCCCCCAGAATATTTGCCTCGGCGATATCCTGAAAAACTCCGGCTACGAAAACTATTTCGTGCAGGGGGCAAACCTGCGCTTTGCCGGAAAAGACGTGTTCCTGAAATCCCACGGTTTTGACCACCTGTATGGCTCAGAGGAGTTAAAAACGACGGTTGCCGATCCGAGCTACCGTAACGACTGGGGCTTCTATGACGATACGGTACTCGACGAAACCTGGAAGAAATTCGAGGAGCTTTCCCGCGCGGGCAAGCGTTTCTCCCTCTTTGCGCTGACGGTGGACACCCACCATCCGGACGGGTTCGTCTCGCGCAGCTGCAAACGCAAAAGCTATGACGTGGACGGCAAAAACAACACGTCTTTCAGCGCCGTGACCTGCAGCCAGGAGCACATTGCCGCGCTGGTCGATAAAATCAAAGCCTCGCCCTGGTTCAAAAACACGGTCATCGTCGTTTCGTCTGACCATCTGGCGATGAAAAACAGCGCATGGGATCGGCTCAACAAGCAGGATCGCAGCAACCTGTTCTTCGTCCTGCGCGGCGACCAGCCGCAGCAGGAGGTCATCGCCACCAAACGCAACTCCATGGATAACGGCGCAACCGTGCTGGACATTCTGGGCGGCGACAACTTTATTGGCCTGGGCCGCAGCACACTGTCGGGGCAATCCCTGTCGGAAGTGTTCCTCAACATGAAGGATAAAATCCTCGCCTGGAAGCCAGACATTATCCGCCTGTGGAACTTCCCGAAAGAGATGAAGGACTTTACCGTCGATCGGGATAAAAACACGATTGCCTTCTCGGGCAGCAGCTTCCGTCTACCGCTGCTGGTGCGCGTGTCGGCGGGGCGCGTCGAGCCGCTGCCGGAAAGCGAATATTCCGCGCCGCTGCGCTATCAGCTGGCCGATTTTGCCCCACGCGATAACTTCGTCTGGATCGACAGATGTTACAAGATGGGCCAGCTCTGGTCGCAGCCGCTGGCGCTTTCTACCGACTGGTGCGTCTCTCAGGGTCAGCTCGGCGGGGAGCAAACCGTACAGCACGTGGATAAAGCCCAGTGGAAAGGCAAAACCGCGTTTAACGATACGGTGATTGATACCGCGCGCTATCAGCGTAACGTCGACATGCTGAAAATCAGCGATAACGACATTCGCTACAAAGCGGACAGCTTTATCTTTAACGTGGCCGGCGCGCCCGAGGAAGTGAAGCAGTTTAGCGGCATCTCGCGTCCGGAGTCCTGGGGGCGCTGGTCCAACGCGCAGCTGGGCAATGAGGTGAAAATTGAGTACGCCCATCCCCTGCCGGAACAATTCGACCTGGTGATCACCGCCAGAGCGTATGGCCCCAACGCTAACAAGCCCGTACCGGTTCGCGTGGGCAGCCAGGAGCAGATGCTGACGCTCGGGAACGACGTGAGCACGCACACGCTGCATTTTGAGAACCCATCGCGCAGCAATACCCTGGTGATCGTGCCGCCGGATCCGCAGTCCACCAATGAAGGGAATATTCTCGGCCATTCACCGCGAGAGCTCGGCATTGGCATGGTCGAAATTAAAATTGTGAGTCGCGCAGGCTAATGGTCGACGTTAACATCACCGTCCGCCCCACGCGTCCCGGCGACGTTGCCTCCCTTCCCGCCATTGAACGCGCGGCGGGCGAGCGCTTTCGTGAAAGCCCGGATCTCGCCTGGCTTGCCGACGGTGAGGTCATTTCCGCTGAGCAGCACCTTGAGTATGCCGAACGTGGGCTAAGCTGGCTGGCGCTGGCGAACAGCCAGCCCGTCGGGTTTATCCTCGCCGAGGCCCACCCTTCATCACTGTTTATTGTCGAACTCTCGGTTGATCTGGACTGGCAGGGAAAAGGGATCGGCAGGCAGCTTATCGCCTGCGTGGCAGACCATGCCCGCACGCTGGGGCTGGCGTCGCTGACGTTGACGACGTTCAGGGACGTACCGTGGAACGCGCCGTTCTATGCAAAGCTGGGGTTTGAATACGTAGCTGAACTCACGCCTGAACTGCGTGAAAAACGTGAAGAAGAAGCAGCGCACGGCTTAGCGTATAACTCCCGCTGTGCCATGCGTCTGGCGCTTTGATATCGCCCGGTGGCGCTTCGCTTACCGGGCCTGCAACAACCTTCCGTAGGCCGGGTAAGGCGCAGCCGCCACCCGGCACAACGCACCGGGTTAGAACGTTTCCCAGTTATCGCCTGAATCGGCTGTCGCGGTTTTACGCGCCATCACCGGCGTGGAAACCGCTTTAGCCGCAGCGAACTCGCGCGCTTTCATCTGCTCCTGCTGAATGCGGAACACCGCCACGGCCTGAGTCAGACGGCTCGCCTGCTCTTCCAGTGCGGCCGCCGCTGCGGCAGATTCCTCTACCAGCGAGGCGTTCTGCTGGGTCACGCGATCCATCTCAGCGACCGCCAGACCCACCTGGTCGATACCGCGGCTCTGCTCGTCAGACGCAGAGGCGATTTCACCCATGATGTCCGTTACGCGGGTCACCGCGTTCACGATCTCACCCATGGTTTCACCGGCGCTTTCTACCAGCGTTGAGCCCACTTCCACGCGGCCCACGGAGTCTTCAATCAGGCTCTTGATTTCGCGAGCCGCCTGGGCGCTGCGCTGGGCCAGGTTACGCACTTCACCTGCCACCACCGCAAAACCACGGCCCTGCTCGCCCGCACGCGCCGCTTCTACCGCCGCGTTCAGTGCCAGAATGTTGGTCTGGAAGGCAATGCCGTCGATCACGCTGATAATGTCGGCAATTTTCTGCGAACTGCCCGCGATATCGCGCATAGTCTGGACCACGTTATCCACCACTTTGCCGCCTTTCTGCGCGGTTTCAGAGGCGCTCAGCGCAAGGTGGCTCGCCTGACGGGCGTTTTCGGCGTTCTGCTTAACGGTTGCCGTCAGCTGCTCCATGCTGGCAGCGGTCTCTTCCAGGGAAGCGGCCTGCTGTTCAGTACGGGAAGAGAGGTCGTTATTGCCCATCGCAATTTCGCTCGCGCCGCTGTAGATCGCGTTCGCGCCGTTACGCACGTCGCCGACGGTACGCACCAGCTCACTCTGCATATGGCGCAGCGAGTCGGCCAGTTCACCCATCTCGTTGGTGCCCTGAACCTCAATGCGCTTCACCAGGTCGCCGCTGGCGATATGGCGAATGTTGTCGATCAGACGATTCAGCGGAGAGATCAGCGTCTGCTTGATGTTGAGCCAGACGGCCACGATCACCACCAGCACGGCAATCAGGACGCTGATCAGCACCCAGATAGCCTGGCTGTAGGAGCTGTTGCTGTCTTCGACCGCCGTCTGATACAGCTTGTCGTTCTGCTGCAGGTAACTCACATACTGCTTCTCAAAACCGTCCTGATAGCTCTGGGTCGGCTGGTCGAAGAAGGCGTTGATTTTGCCGGCACCCAGCAGCTGAATCAGCTCCGCCAGCGCGCCGTGGTAAATATCATAGTTACGCTTGATCTCCATGGCATCCGCATCGCTTTGACGCGGATCGCGCGGCAGGGCTTCGTAGGCAGCCCAGTTTTTTTCCGCCTGTTTCAGAGACGTAGACGCGATTTGCATCAAATCGTTAACGGTCGCGCCGCTGCCGATATTGCTCTGATCCATCATGTAGCGGATACCCGCACGGTTCAGGGTATTACGGGTTTGCAGCAACGCGACCCAGCTGGCGTTCAGCGTGGATTGTTGCTGGCGAATGGTTTGCAGGACGGTGAAATTCTCTTTGTCATTCTTAAGGGCATTAAAGAAAAGACCACCGGACGTGAGTTGTAAAAGGCCAAATATCGCTAAAACCAGCATTAAGCTGGTGACAATCTTGATACGGTTTAACATGTTTTCTCTTTCCTCAGACAGATACAGAATTTTCGGCCTGGAAAGGGAAAACTTTACGAAAATCATCCTGGAATTTGTGGTTTTTACTCTTCTTCCCGCGCTGCGTTATGCCGGTTTCCGAGTTCAATAAACTCTTCCAGCAGCGCCGTCAGCTGTTTCATCTTCTCAGGCGTGTATTCCGCCTCGATCTGCTGATACGCCTCTTCGACCTGCGCCTGGGCGTGTTCATACAGCGCATTCCCCTCTTTGGTCAGCGACACGTACAGCTTGCGCTGGTCGTTCACCGGCTTTAAGCGCAGCACCAGGCCGTCGCGCTCCATGCGCGTCAGGATGCCGGTCAGGCTCGGGCGCAGGATGCAGGTGCGAAACGCCAGATCGTGAAAATCCATCGACGGATGTTCAGCCAGCACGCGCACGATGCGCCACTGCTGCTCGGTCAGGTTATGGCGCTTCACGATCGGGCGGAAGTACGACATCGCCGCTTCCCGCGCCTGCAGCAGCGCGATGGTTAATGAATCATGCATAGCCTTTCCCCTTCCCATCATTAACAAGTAAACAATCCCTAAAAGATGCTTTTATAAACAACACGTTTTCCGTCAAAAAGTCTAACAGAAACCATTCATTTTTATTAAACATCTGATTTACATATAAATAAAATCCAACATGTAAATTTATTGTTATTCCCATCACAAATATTTCACTTCTGATTGCGAAATAAACAGCAAAAGCATAAAACCAGATCATTAACATATTAATGAAATCATAACCCGGACCGTCGGAGTGAGGAGTATGTGAATGAAAGGTACCGTTTTTGCCGTCGCCCTCAACCATCAAAGCCAGCGTGAAGCCTGGCGTGAGGCCTTTGAAAAAGCTCCCTACAACACGCCGCCGAAAACGGCGGTGTGGTTTATCAAACCGCATAACACGGTGATCCGCGCGGGCGAGCCGATCCCCTTCCCGCACGGGGAAGCGGTATTAAGCGGCGCGACGGTGGCACTGGTCGTGGGCAAAACCGCCAGCAAGGTTCGCGTGGAGGTCGCCGCGGAGTACATCGCGGGATATGCGCTCGCCAACGAGGTGAGCCTGCCGGAAGAGAGCTTCTACCGCCCGGCCATCAAGGCCAAATGCCGGGACGGATTTTGCCCGCTCGGCGAACTGGTTGCCGTGGATAACGTGGATAACCTGACCATCATCACCGAGATCAACGGCCGCGAAGCGGACCACTGGAGCACGGCCGATCTTCAGCGCAGCGCCGCCGAACTGCTGAGCGCCCTCAGCGAGTTCGCCACCCTCAATCCCGGCGATGCGATCCTGCTCGGCACCCCGCAAAGCCGCGTGGAGATCCGCCCGGGCGATCGCGTGCGCGTTCTGGCGGAAGGTTTTCCGCCGCTGGAAAACCCGGTGGTAGATGAACGCGACGTCGCTAACACGCACCGCACGCCGCCGCACGCCACGCTGTTTGCCCTCGGTCTCAACTATGCCGATCACGCCAGCGAGCTGGACTTCAAGCCGCCGACCGAGCCGCTGGTATTTATCAAAGCCCCGAACACCTTCAACGGCGACGGCCAGACGTCGGTGCGCCCGAACAATATCGAATACATGCATTACGAAGCGGAGCTGGTGGTGGTCATCGGTAAAACCGCGCGTAAGGTCAGCGAAGCCGAGGCGATGGACTATGTTGCGGGCTATACGGTCTGCAACGACTACGCCATCCGCGACTACCTGGAAAACTACTACCGACCGAACCTGAGGGTAAAAAGCCGGGACGGGCTGACCCCCATTTCCCCAAACATCGTGCCAAAAGAAGCCATCCCCGATCCGCACAACCTCACCCTGCGCACCTTCGTCAACGGCGAGCTGCGCCAGGAAGGGACCACTGCGGATCTGATCTTCAGCATCCCGTACCTGATTGCGTACCTGAGCGATTTTATGACCCTGCAGCCGGGCGACATGATTGCCACCGGCACGCCGAAGGGGCTGTCCGACGTGGTACCGGGCGATGAAGTGGTGGTGGAAGTGGAAGGCGTGGGACGCCTGGTGAACCGGATTGTCAGCGAGGAGACTGCAAAATGAAAAAGATTAACCACTGGATCAACGGTAAAAACGTCGCCGGAAGCGAGTACTTCCACACTACCAACCCGGCCTCCGGCGAGGTATTAGCGGAAGTCGCCGCCGGCGGTGAAGCTGAAGTTCACCAGGCCGTCGCCGCCGCCAAAGAGGCGTTCCCGAAATGGGCCAACCTGCCGATGAAGGAGCGCGCGCGCCTGATGCGTCGTCTGGGCGACCTGATCGACCAGAACGTGCCCGAGATCGCCGCCATGGAAACCGCCGACACCGGCCTGCCGATCCACCAGACCAAAAACGTGCTCATTCCGCGCGCCTCGCACAACTTCGAGTTCTTCGCCGAGGTGTGCCAGCAGATGAACGGCAAAACCTACCCGGTCGACGACAAGATGCTCAACTACACCCTGGTGCAGCCGGTGGGCGTCTGCGCGCTGGTGTCGCCGTGGAACGTGCCGTTTATGACCGCCACCTGGAAGGTCGCGCCGTGCCTGGCACTCGGAAACACCGCGGTGCTGAAGATGTCTGAACTCTCCCCGCTGACCGCCGACCGTCTGGGCGAGCTGGCGCTGGAGGCGGGCATTCCGGCGGGCGTGCTCAACGTGGTGCAGGGCTACGGCGCGACGGCAGGCGACGCGCTGGTGCGCCATCACGACGTACGCGCCGTCTCCTTCACCGGCGGCACCGCCACCGGGCGCAACATCATGAAAAACGCCGGGCTGAAGAAATACTCCATGGAGCTGGGCGGCAAGTCCCCGGTGCTGATTTTTGAAGATGCCGACATAGAGCGCGCGCTGGACGCCGCCCTGTTCACCATCTTCTCCATCAACGGCGAGCGCTGCACCGCCGGCTCGCGCATCTTCATCCAGCAGAGCATCTACCCGGAATTCGTGAAGCGCTTTGCCGAACGCGCCAACCGCCTGCGCGTGGGCGACCCGACCGATCCGAACACCCAGATTGGCGCACTCATCAGCAAGCAGCACTGGGAGAAAGTCTCCGGCTACATCCGCCTCGGCATTGAAGAGGGTGCGACCCTGCTGGCGGGCGGCCCGGACAAACCGACCGATCTGCCTGCACACCTGAAGGGCGGCAACTTTCTGCGACCAACCGTGCTGGCGGACGTCGACAACCGCATGCGCGTGGCGCAGGAGGAGATCTTCGGGCCGGTGGCCTGCCTGCTGCCGTTTAAGGACGAAGCGGAAGGCCTGCGCCTGGCCAACGACGTGGAGTACGGCCTGGCGTCGTACATCTGGACCCAGGACGTCAGCAAAGTGCTGCGCCTGGCGCGGAATATCGAAGCGGGGATGGTGTTCGTCAACACCCAGAACGTGCGCGACCTGCGCCAGCCGTTTGGCGGCGTGAAGGCCTCCGGCACCGGCCGCGAGGGCGGTGAGTACAGCTTCGAGGTGTTCGCGGAGATGAAGAACGTCTGCATCTCCATGGGCGACCATCCGATTCCAAAGTGGGGGATCTGACCATGGGTAAATTAGCGTTAGCGGCAAAAATCACCCACGTTCCGTCGATGTACCTCTCCGAGCTGCCGGGGAAAAACCACGGCTGCCGCCAGTCGGCCATCGACGGGCATAAAGAAATCAGCAAGCGCTGCCGCGAGCTGGGCGTGGACACCATCATCGTGTTCGACACCCACTGGCTGGTGAACAGCGCGTACCACATCAACTGTGCGGACCATTTTGCGGGCGTCTACACCAGCAACGAGCTGCCGCACTTTATCCGCGACATGACCTACGACTACGACGGTAACCCGGAACTCGGCCAGCTGATCGCCGACGAGGCGGTGAAGCTCGGCGTGCGCGCCAAAGCGCACAACATCCCGAGCCTCAAGCTGGAGTACGGCACGCTGGTGCCGATGCGCTACATGAACGCGGATAAGCACTTCAAGGTAGTCTCCATCTCGGCGTTCTGCACGGTTCACGACTTCGCCGACAGCCGCAGGCTGGGCGAGGCCATCGTCAGAGCCATCGAAAAATACGACGGCACCGTGGCGGTGCTCGCCAGCGGCTCGCTGTCGCACCGCTTTATCGACGACCAGCGCGCGGAGGAAGGGATGAACAGCTACACCCGCGAGTTCGACCGCCAGATGGACGAGCGCGTGGTGAAGCTGTGGCGCGAAGGCCAGTTTAAGGAATTTTGCAGCATGCTGCCGGAGTACGCCGACTACTGCTACGGCGAGGGCAACATGCACGACACGGTGATGCTGCTGGGGATGCTCGGCTGGGACCAGTACGACGGCAAGGTGGAGTTCCTCACCGAGCTGTTCGCCAGCTCCGGCACCGGCCAGGTCAACGCCGTTTTCCCGCTGCCCGCGTAAGGAGCCACCATGCCGCACTTTATTGCTGAATGTACCGACAACATCCGCGAGCAGGCCGACCTGCCGGGGCTGTTTGCCAAAGTGAACGAGGCGCTGGCCGCCACGGGCATCTTCCCCATCGGCGGCATCCGCAGCCGCGCCCACTGGCTGGACACCTGGCAGATGGCCGACGGCAGGCACGATTACGCCTTTGTGCATATGACGCTGAAGATTGGCGCCGGGCGCAGCCTGGAGAGCCGGGAAGCCGTGGGGGAGATGCTGTTTGCGCTGATCAAAACGCACTTCTCGGCGCTAATGGCGAGCCGCTATCTGGCGCTGTCGTTCGAGCTCGACGAGCTGCATCCGACGCTCAATTACAAACAAAACAACGTTCACGCGCTGTTTAAGTAAAACCGTCCCCTCTCCCTTTGGGAGAGGGTTAGGGTGAGGGGAAATCTCTGCGGCCTGATGCCCTCACCCCGTCCCTCTCCCACGGGGAGAGGGAGAAAACAAACGTAAAACAGGATATCGCCATGCTCGACAAACATACCCATACCCTGATCGCCCATCGTCTGCATCAGGCGGAACAGTCCCGGGAGCAGATCCGCCAGATCTCTCTCGACTACCCGACGATCACCATCGACGACGCCTACGCCGTCCAGCGCGAATGGGTCAGCCTGAAGATTGCCGAAGGACGCGTGCTGAAGGGCCACAAGATCGGCCTGACCTCCAAAGCGATGCAGGCCAGCTCGCAGATTAGCGAACCGGACTACGGCGCGCTGCTGGACGACATGTTCTTCCACGACGGCAGCGACATTCCCGTCGATCGCTTTATCGTCCCGCGCATCGAAGTGGAGCTGGCCTTCGTGCTGGCAAAACCGCTGCGCGGCCCGAACTGCACGATCTTCGACGTCTACAACGCTACGGACTACGTCATCCCCGCGCTGGAGCTGATCGACGCCCGCTGCCACAACGTTGACCCGGAAACCCAGCGCCCGCGCAAGGTGTTCGATACCATCTCCGATAACGCCGCCAACGCGGGGGTGATCCTCGGCGGCCGCCCGATTAAGCCCGACGAGCTGGATCTGCGCTGGATCTCCGCCCTGCTCTACCGCAACGGCGTGATCGAAGAGACCGGCGTCGCCGCAGGCGTGCTTAACCACCCGGCGAACGGCGTGGCGTGGCTGGCAAACAAGCTGGCACCGTACGACGTGCAGCTTGAGCCCGGCCAGATTATTCTCGGCGGCTCGTTTACCCGCCCGGTGCCCGCCAGCAGAGGCGACACCTTCCACGTCGACTACGGCAGCATGGGCTCCATCAGCTGCCGCTTTGTTTAGGAGAGGACAATGCAAAACGCATTCAAGGCGGCGCTGAAAGCGGGCCGTCCGCAAATCGGGTTATGGCTGGGGCTGACCAGCAGCTACAGCGCCGAGCTGCTGGCGGGGGCAGGCTTCGACTGGCTGCTGATCGACGGCGAGCACGCGCCGAACAGCGTGCAGACCGTGTTAACCCAGCTGCAGGCCATCGCGCCCTATCCCAGCCAGCCGGTGGTGCGCCCGTCGTGGAACGACCCGGTGCAGATCAAACAGCTGCTGGACGTGGGGGCACAAACCCTGCTGGTGCCGATGGTGCAAAACGCCGACGAAGCGCGGCTGGCGGTACGTGCCACCCGCTACCCGCCCGCGGGCATTCGCGGGGTCGGAAGCGCCCTGGCGCGCGCCTCGCGCTGGAACCGCATCCCGGATTACCTGCAGCAGGCCAACGACGCCATGTGCGTGCTGGTGCAGATTGAAACCCGTGAGGCGCTGAAAAACCTGCCGCAGATCCTGGACGTGGAAGGCGTCGACGGCGTGTTTATCGGCCCGGCGGATCTGAGCGCCGACATGGGCTTTGCCGGCAATCCGCAGCACCCGGAGGTGCAGGCCGCCATCGAGCAGGCTATCGCGCAGATCCTCAGCGCGGGCAAAGCCCCCGGCATCCTGATGGCGAACGAGCCGCTGGCGAAACGCTACCTCGAGCTTGGCGCGCTGTATGTCGCCGTCGGCGTCGACACCACCCTGCTCGCCCGCGGCGCCGAAGCGCTGGCGGCACGCTTTATCGAACAACCGGTTACGTCAGTTAATAACAATAAATCCGTCTACTAAACGTAAGATCTGGAGCGCACCATGACGACCTCTACCCTGCAAACCCATGATAATAAAGCTGTTGAACATCGCGCCATTAACAAGCTGTTCCGACGCCTGATCGTCTTTCTCTTTATCCTGTTTGTCTTTTCGTTTCTCGATCGTATCAACATCGGCTTTGCCGGGCTGACGATGGGCAAAGATCTGGGCCTCACGTCCACGATGTTTGGCCTGGCCGCGACGCTGTTTTACGTCACCTACGTGCTGTGCGGGATCCCGAGCAACATCATGCTGGCGAAGATCGGCGCGCGGCGCTGGATCGCCGGGATCATGGTGGTGTGGGGCATCGCCTCCACCTGCACCATGTTTGCCACCAGCCCTGAAACGCTCTACGTCCTGCGCATGCTGGTAGGCATTGCCGAAGCGGGCTTCCTGCCGGGGATTTTGGTCTACCTCACATGGTGGTTCCCGGCCTATCACCGCGCCCGCGCCAACGCGCTGTTTATGATCGCCATGCCGGTGACCATGATGCTCGGCTCGATCCTCTCCGGCTACATTCTGGCGATGGATGGGCTGTGGAACCTGAAGGGCTGGCAGTGGCTGTTCCTGCTGGAGGGGCTGCCCTCCGTGGTGCTCGGCGTGGTGACCTGGTTCTACCTCAACGACACGCCGGATCAGGCCACCTGGCTGGACGACGACGAAAAGCAGGCGCTGAAAACGATGATCGCCCGCGAGCAGGAGGTCGCCATTGCCCAATCCGTCACGCCGCGATCGACGCTGCGCGAAGTGCTGACCCCGGCGGTGCTGCTCTACACGCTGGCCTACTTCTGCCTGACCAACACGCTCAGCGCCATCAACATCTGGACGCCGCAGATCCTGCAAAGCTTCAACACGGGAAGCAGCAATATCGTCATCGGCCTGCTGGCGGCGATCCCGCAGTTTTGCACCATTCTCGGGATGATCTGGTGGAGCCGACGCTCCGACAGGCTGAAAGAGCGAAAAAAGCACACCATCCTGCCGTACCTGTTCGCCGCGGCGGGATGGATGCTGGCCTCGGCCACCGATCACAGCCTGATCCAGCTGCTTGGCATCATTATGGCCTCAACCGGATCCTTTACCGCCATGGCGATATTCTGGACCACGCCGGATCGGGTGATTAGCCTGCAGTCCCGCGCGGTGGCGCTGGCGGTGATCAACGCCATCGGCAACGTCGGATCCGCCGTCAGCCCGCTGCTGATCGGCATTCTGCGCGACGCGACCGGCAGCTTCAGCTCCGGACTGTGGTTTGTGGCCGGGCTGCTGGTGGTCGGCGCGCTGGTGCTGACGCGCATTCCGATGACGCAGCGGGATCAACAGAGGAACGAGCATGTGCCAGAGCCCTATCGCCAACATTGATATCAGCAAGGAGTACGACGAAAGTCTGGGCACCGACGATGTGCACTACCAGTCGTTCGCGCGCATGGCGGCCTTTTTTGGCCGCGACATGCAGGCGCACCGTCACGACCAGTATTTTCAGATGCACTTTCTCGATACCGGGCAGATTGAGCTCCAGCTCGACGATCACCGCTACTCGGTGCAGGCCCCGCTGTTCGTCCTCACGCCGCCGTCGGTGCCGCACGCGTTTATCACCGAATCCGACAGCGACGGACACGTGCTGACGGTGCGCGAGGATCTCATCTGGCCGCTGCTGGAGGTGCTCTACCCCGGCACGCGGGAAGCGTTTGGCCTGCCGGGGATCTGCCTCTCGCTGGCCGACAGGCCGGACGAGCTGGCGGCGCTGAAGCACTACTGGCAGCTCATTGCCCGGGAATCCACGGAACAGCTGCCGGGGCGCGAACATACCCTGGTCCTGCTGGCGCAGGCGGTGTTTACCCTGCTGCTGCGCAACGCGAAGCTCGACGACCACGCTTCGGGCGGCATGCGCGGCGAGCTGAAGCTGTTCCAGCGCTTTACCCAGCTGATTGACGTTCATTACCATGAGCACTGGACGGTGCCGGAATACGCCAGCGAGCTGCACCTGACCGAATCCCGCCTGACCGATATCTGCCGCCGCTTCGCCAACCGCCCGCCGAAGCGGCTGATCTTCGACCGCCAGCTGCGGGAAGCCAGGCGGCTGCTGCTCTTCTCCGACAGCGCGGTGAGCGAGATTGCCTGGCAGCTGGGGTTTAAGGATCCTGCCTATTTTGCCCGATTTTTTAACCGCTTAGTGGGGTGCTCGCCGAGCGCGTATCGGGCGCGGAAAGTACCAGTGTCGTAAAACCTTACCCCTCACCCTAACCCTCTCCCCATAGGGGAGAGGGGACGATTTCTCCCTCGCCCCTTTGGGGAGAGGGCCGGGGTGAGGGGACAACGATCACAAATCCCAATCCAGCCCGAAAAGTACCCGCCGTTGTCCCAATCGTCCCTTCACGTTCCGCCCCTCTCAGGCTTCAATTAAACAACAAAAACAAAACATAAATTTAACAACTCTATTCCGATACGAGGTCCCTATGAAGCCTGAAGATTTCCGCGCTGATGCCAAACGTCCGTTAACCGGCGAAGAGTATTTAAAAAGCCTGCAGGACGGCCGTGAGATTTATATCTACGGCGAGCGCGTCAAAGACGTCACCACCCATCCGGCGTTTCGCAACGCGGCGGCCTCCATCGCACAGATGTACGACGCGCTGCACAAGCCGGAGATGCAGGACACGCTCTGCTGGGGCACCGACACCGGCAGCGGCGGCTATACCCACAAGTTCTTCCGCGTGGCGAAAAGCGCCGACGACCTGCGCCAGCAGCGCGACGCCATCGCCGAGTGGTCGCGCCTGAGCTACGGCTGGATGGGCCGCACGCCGGACTACAAAGCCGCGTTCGGCTGCGCGCTCGGCGCCAACCCGGCCTTCTACGGCCAGTTCGAACAGAACGCCCGCAACTGGTACACCCGCATTCAGGAAACCGGCCTGTACTTCAACCACGCCATCGTTAACCCGCCGATCGACCGCCACAAGCCGGCGGACGAGGTGAAAGACGTCTACATCAAGCTGGAGAAAGAGACCGACGCCGGGATTATCGTCAGCGGCGCGAAGGTGGTGGCAACCAACTCGGCGCTGACCCACTACAACATGATCGGCTTCGGCTCCGCGCAGGTGATGGGCGAAAACCCGGACTTCGCGCTGATGTTCGTCGCGCCGATGGATGCCGAAGGCGTGAAGCTGATCTCCCGCGCCTCTTACGAGATGGTGGCAGGCGCAACCGGATCCCCGTACGACTACCCGCTCTCCAGCCGCTTCGACGAGAACGACGCGATCCTGGTGATGGATCATGTGCTGATCCCGTGGGAAAACGTGCTGATCTACCGCGATTTCGACCGCTGCCGTCGCTGGACGATGGAAGGCGGCTTTGCGCGGATGTACCCGCTGCAGGCCTGCGTTCGCCTGGCGGTGAAGCTCGACTTCATCACCGCCCTGCTGAAGAAATCCCTGGAGTGCACCGGTACCCTGGAGTTCCGCGGCGTGCAGGCGGATCTGGGCGAAGTGGTGGCCTGGCGCAACATGTTCTGGGCGCTGAGTGACTCCATGTGCTCCGAAGCCACCCCGTGGGTCAACGGCGCGTATCTGCCGGATCACGCCGCGCTACAAACCTACCGCGTGATGGCGCCGATGGCCTACGCGAAGATCAAGAACATCATCGAGCGTAACGTGACGTCCGGGCTGATCTACCTGCCGTCCAGCGCCCGGGATCTGAACAACCCGCAGATCGACCAGTATCTGGCGAAGTACGTGCGCGGCTCCAACGGCATGGATCACGTCGAACGCATCAAGATTTTGAAGCTGATGTGGGACGCCATCGGCAGCGAATTTGGCGGCCGTCACGAGCTGTACGAAATCAACTACTCCGGCAGCCAGGATGAGATCCGCCTGCAGTGTCTGCGCCAGGCGCAGAGCTCCGGCAACATGGACAAAATGATGGCGATGGTCGACCGCTGCATGTCCGAGTACGACCAGCACGGCTGGACGGTGCCGCACCTGCACAACAACAGCGATATCAACATGCTCGACAAGCTGCTGAAATAGCGCAGCGGGAGGTTGCAATGCATTCAGATGAACAACGCCTGCGTTTTCGCGACGCAATGAGCAGCCTGTCGGCGGCGGTTAATGTGATCACCACCGAGGGCGAGGCGGGCCGCTGCGGCATTACTGCCACCGCCGTCTGTTCGGTCACGGACACCCCGCCGTCGGTTATGGTGTGCATCAACGCCAACAGCGCCATGAACCCGGTATTTCAGGGCAACGGCAGGCTGTGCGTTAACGTGCTGAACCACGAACAGGAGATCATGGCTCGCCATTTCGCCGGGATGACCGGTATGACGATGGAGGAGCGCTTTGCCCTCTCCTGCTGGCAGAAAGGGCCGCTGGCGCAGCCGGTGCTCAAGGGCGCGCTCGCCAGCCTTGAGGGCGAGATTAGCCAGGTGCAAACCATCGGCACGCATCTTGTCTACCTTGTTGAAGTTAAGAACATCATTCTGAGTGACGCGGGACACGGTCTGATCTACTTCAAGCGCCGTTTCCACCCGGTCATGCTGGAGGCGGAAGCCGCCGTGTGATCCCCCCTTCGCGCTGGCCTTTTTTTCCGGCCAGCGCCGCTTTCTACAAAAACTCCTAAGGTTTCCGCTAAATCACGCCGTTATATACCCATAAGAGAAATTTTCTGTGACTGAATACTGACACCTTTTGTCAGTGCATCCGCATCATTCAGCGCATACCTAAATATACAGGATGACCTTATGGCTAAAACGACGCGGAGCCGCTCGGCTGAACGTCTGGTCGATATTCTGGTTGAGCTACATTTAAACGGTGTGGTAAACCGCAGTGCGCTAATGGAAAAATTTAAAATTACCGAGCGTACCGTCTACCGGGATTTAAATGCCCTCTCTCCCATTGTTGAGCATACCGGTAACGGGCTATATCGGCTGATCCATTCTGCGCAATCGCCCGGCGGACAAGGCTTACATCACACCATTGCTAACTTCCTGAATGCTGACAGCTTTTTCCCTGAAAGAAATATGGAATTCTGGCAAAAGCTTGAAACGCGCGTTGACGAAAACCATATTCTTATTCTTGGCAATGAGGCAGAACACACGGTAGAACGCGATATTCGCCGTCATTTAACGAAAATCGAGAAATCGATTAAAAACCATAATGTTTGTCAGATCGTTTATAAGGGAAAAACCCGTCTGATTAATCCCTATAAACTCATTAACAAAAAAAATATATGGTATTTACAAGCCACCGAAAATAGCCGCCTGAAATCCTTCTCATTGAGCCAGATTAGCTGGTTTGATATTCAGAAAACGACCTTCACGCCCGAAGAAAATGTCCTTGAGCTGCTGGAGAAAAGCCTCGATCCCTGGGTGTCTGAAAATACTTTCGCGGTGAAAATATTTATCAAAGATAATATTTCACATTACTTCCTGCGCCGCGATCTTCTGCCGGAACAGGAGCTGCTGGAGGAGCAGCAGGGCGGCGTCACGCTGCGCTGCCAGGCGGCGCACGAGAACCAGATCCTACCGCTGCTGTTCTACTGGCTGCCCCACATTCAGATTCTGGAACCGAACTGGCTGAAGGAAAAACTGATTAGAACGCTGGAGAACTATCTGGCGGTGGAGCGTAACCCGAATAATCAAGTGATCTCAATCACATAATTTCGCCCCCTGGCGGCGAGCCGGAACCGCTCGTCGCCCCCTTTGACCGCTCACCCGGCACTTTCAACCACTCATTCATTTACCGTCCTTTACACGCGCGAGGATCTGGCACGATCGCTCCAGCATTAATCAATAACTCCTCACAACGAACCCTGACCCTTTTTTCTTTACATAAAAAACCAGGTCTTACTATGGATACTAAAAAACTACTGAAGCACGTGCCCTGGGCCTTACTCGGGATCCTCGGCGCTTTCTGTCTGGCGGTTGTCGCATTACGCCGGGGCGAACACGTAAGCGCCCTGTGGATCGTGGTCGCGTCGGTTTCCGTCTATCTTGTTGCTTATCGCTACTACAGCTTGTACATCGCGCAGAAGGTCATGAAGCTCGACCCGACGCGCGCCACCCCGGCGGTCATTAACAATGACGGCCTGAACTACGTGCCAACCAACCGCTACGTGCTGTTTGGTCACCACTTTGCCGCTATCGCTGGCGCAGGCCCGCTGGTAGGCCCGGTGCTGGCCGCGCAGATGGGCTACCTGCCGGGAACCCTGTGGCTGCTCGCCGGCGTAGTGCTGGCGGGTGCGGTGCAGGACTTTATGGTGCTGTTTATCTCTTCTCGCCGTAACGGGGCCTCTCTGGGTGAGATGGTCAAAGAAGAGATGGGCCGCGTGCCGGGGACTATCGCGCTGTTCGGCTGCTTCCTGATTATGATCATCATCCTCGCGGTGCTGGCCCTGATCGTGGTGAAAGCGCTGGCCGAAAGCCCGTGGGGTGTCTTCACCGTCTGCTCAACCGTGCCGATTGCGCTGTTCATGGGTATCTACATGCGCTTCCTGCGTCCGGGCCGCGTGGGTGAAGTGTCGGTGATTGGTATCGTGCTGCTGGTAGCGTCTATCTACTTCGGCGGCGTGATTGCGCACGACCCGTACTGGGGCCCGGCGCTGACCTTCAAGGACACTACCATTACCTTCGCGCTGATTGGCTATGCGTTTATCTCCGCGCTGCTGCCGGTCTGGCTGATTCTGGCCCCGCGTGACTACCTCGCGACCTTCCTCAAAATCGGCGTTATCGTTGGTCTGGCGATCGGTATCCTGGTGATTAACCCGGACCTGAAAATGCCGGCAGTAACCCAGTACATCGACGGTACCGGCCCGCTGTGGAAAGGCGCCCTGTTCCCGTTCCTGTTCATCACCATCGCCTGCGGTGCGGTCTCCGGCTTCCACGCCCTGATTGCGTCCGGTACCACGCCTAAACTGCTGGCGAACGAGAAAGACGCGCGTCTGATCGGCTACGGCGCGATGCTGATGGAGTCCTTCGTGGCGATCATGGCGCTGGTTGCAGCCTCCATTATCGAACCGGGTCTCTACTTCGCGATGAACACCCCGCCTGCGGGCCTCGGCATTACCATGCCAAACCTGCACGAAATGGGCGGTGACAACGCGGCGCTGATTATGGCGCAGCTGAAGGACGCGAGCGCACACGCGGCGGCGACCGTCAGCTCCTGGGGCTTCGTGATTTCGCCTGAGCAGATTATGCAGACGGCGAAGGATATTGGCGAACCGTCCGTGCTGAACCGCGCCGGTGGCGCACCGACGCTGGCGGTAGGTATCGCACACGTGTTCCACAAAGTGCTGCCGTGGGCGGACATGGGCTTCTGGTACCACTTCGGTATTCTGTTCGAAGCGCTGTTCATCCTGACCGCGCTGGACGCCGGTACCCGTGCGGGCCGCTTCATGCTGCAGGACCTGCTCGGTAACTTCGTGCCGTTCCTGAAGAAAACCGACTCTCTGGTGGCGGGCATTCTGGGTACTGCGGGCTGCGTAGGCCTGTGGGGCTACCTGCTGTATCAGGGCGTTGTCGACCCGCTCGGCGGCGTGAAGAGCCTGTGGCCGCTGTTCGGTATCTCTAACCAGATGCTCGCAGCCGTTGCTCTGGTGCTCGGTACCGTGGTCCTCGTGAAGATGAAGCGCACCAAATACATCTGGGTAACCGTTGTTCCTGCGCTGTGGCTGCTGCTCTGCACCACCTGGGCGCTTGGCCTGAAGCTGTTCAGCGCCAACCCGCAGCTGGAAGGCTTCTTCTTCATGGCTAACCAGTACAAAGAGAAGATTGCCGCAGGCGGCGCGGACCTGACCGCGCAGCAGATTGCCAACATGAACCATATCGTGGTGAACAACTACACCAACGCGGGTCTGAGCATTCTGTTCCTGGTGGTGGTATACAGCATCATCTTCTACGGCATCAAAACCTGGCTGAACGTGCGCAACGCCGACGGCCGTACGGATAAAGAAACCCCGTACGTGCCGGTGCCGGAAGGCGGCGTGAAGACCTCTTCACACCATTAATCCGCAATCCTCCCCCTCTCCCTTTGGGAGAGGGCTGGGGTGAGGGGAACATAAGCCCAGCGGACTCACATCGCCGGGCTTTTTCTGTCTGGAACCCACAATGTTTGGTAACTTAGGCGAAGCAAAAAAATACCTCGGTCAGGCGGCGAAAATGCTGATTGGCATTCCGGACTATGACAACTACGTTGAGCATATGAAGACCAACCATCCGGATAAGCCCTACATGACCTACACCGAATTCTTCCGCGAGCGTCAGGAAGCGCGCTACGGCGGAAGTGGAGAAGGCGGCGTTCGCTGCTGCTAAAGGAGAGACCATGACCCCGATTGCCGTTACCCTGCTGACCGGTTTCCTCGGCGCCGGTAAAACCACCCTGCTGCGCCACATCCTGAACGAACAGCACGGCTTCAAAATCGCCGTCATCGAAAACGAATTCGGCGAGGTCTCGGTAGACGATCAGCTGATTGGCGATCGCGCCACCCAGATCAAAACCCTGACCAACGGCTGCATCTGCTGCACCCGCTCTAACGAATTAGAAGACGCCCTGCTGGACCTGCTCGACAGCCGCGATCGCGGCGAGATCGACTTTGACCGCCTGGTGATCGAGTGCACCGGCATGGCCGACCCCGGCCCGATTATTCAGACCTTTTTCTCTCACGAGATCCTGTGCCAGCGCTACCTGCTGGACGGCGTCATTGCCCTCGTCGACGCGGTTCACGCCGACGAGCAGATGAACCAGTTCACCATCGCCCAGTCTCAGGTGGGCTACGCCGACCGCATCCTGCTGACCAAAACCGACGTGGCGGGCGAAAGCGTTAAGCTGCGCGAACGCCTGACGCGCATTAACTCTCGCGCGCCGGTTTACACGGTGACGCATGGCGACATCGATCTGTCTCAGCTGTTCAACACCAACGGCTTTATGCTGGAGGAGAACGTCACCGCAAAACCGCGCTTCCACTTTATGGGAGACAGGCAAAACGACGTGGCATCGATTGTGGTGGAGCTGGACTACCCGGTGGACATCGGCGAGGTTTCGCGCGTGATGGAAAACCTGCTGCTGTCGTTTGCCGACAAGCTGCTGCGCTACAAAGGGATGCTGTGGATTGACGGCGAGCCGAACCGCCTGCTGTTCCAGGGCGTGCAGCGCCTGTACAGCGCAGACTGGGATCGCCCCTGGGGCGAGGAAGCGCCGCACAGCGTGATGGTGTTTATCGGTATCCAACTCCCGGAAGAAGAAATTCGGGCGGCGTTTGCGGGTCTGAAGAAATAACAGCCATGCATCCCCTCTGCCCAGTAATTTATTAACCTGAAGCGATGAACGTTGCTTCAGGTTAATTAATGACTTACAGCGACGCCCTGGTCCGGCTGTAAATCGCCGAGGCGTTTCCGTAAGGCCGGGGCGAGGCGCAGGGATGCGCCGAGAGGGCGTGGCCTGCAGGGATGCAGGCTCATGCCCGACCCGATAGCCTGAAGGAATAAGCTGAGGGTACCGCGAAGCGGCGATTTACCGCCGGGAGCCCGGGTCGCCAGGGTGGTGGCGATTGAGCCACCCTGGCACGTTCACCGGTCATGCCGTTACAGAGTAGCAAGGAACATGAAGTGAACGGAATGACCACTAGAGCCGTATGTTCCCCCTCACCCCAGCCCTCTCCCTCAAGGGAGAGGGGGCGTCTGTGCAGGCATTATCTTGTGGGGATACCCCAGCCTTTAGCAAGAAGGGTAAACTTATTTCACCGCCTCCGGCAGCGTCACAATCCACAGCTCGCTGTCCGACTCCGGCTTCTTCAGCGGCTTCACGCCGAGCGTGGTTTCCACCGGCTTATCATCCAGCGTCAGCTTGCCTTCCGCGTTCACCCGATAATCCTTGAGCTTCTTGCCCTCGACCGGGTTTTGCATCGCCACCTTCACGCCAAAGTCGTTATCGTTCGCTACCGCAAGCGTTTTGCTGTCGATCAGCGCCAGCCCTTCGGCCTTCTCCTGCTGCCAGCCCAGCGCGCGGAGATCGACGACCTGCGTTTTAGCCGCAAGGGTAATGCCGCGCTGCGCCAGGGTTTTCTCATCATCAAACTCCGGGTATTCGCCCGGCTTGTCGAAGGTGGTCAGGTCGCTCGCCTTGCTGAGATCCACCTTGTAAATCAGGTTACGCATCCCGTCGTTTTTATCGCTTCCCTGCTCAATCAGCAGGATGTGCTGGTCATCGAGCGCCACGATGTCGCCGATTTTGGCGTCGCTGTTTTTGCTGTAGGCCGCGCTGTCGATAGGGTAACCGTACATCGCCGTTTTCCCGGTCGCCGGGTCGAAGCTCACCAGACGCGTAAACAGCGCCTGCTTTTTGCTCTTGCCGTCAATATCCAGCGTGCTTTGCACGGCGGCGATAATCCGCCCGTCCGGCATCCGGGTCAGGCCTTCATAGCCCCGGTTCGCCTGGCGCCATTTGATGATGTTTGGCAGGCCGCCCGCGATGGATTTCTCCCCTTCCGCGGCCTGCGGCCCGTGGATCGCCAGGATCTTCCCTTTGCTGTCGACGTTAATCAGGAACGGACCATATTCGTCGCACAGCCAGTAGCCGCCTTTGCCGTCCGGGGTGATGCCTTCCGTGTCCAGCCCGCGGTTGTCGCCCTTCAGGATCTTGAGGGTGTCGCTGAACGCCACTTCATTGGTGGAGCCAATCACGCCGCTTTGCAGCGGCAGACCGTTGATCTCGCCTTTATCATCATGCAGCGGGCGGGCGTCGACAGCCTCCGCTTTGCCGTTCTGAACGCGGATGGTCATCAGCAGCGGCGCGAAATCTGGCGTGACAAATATTTTGGCTTCGTTTTTACCCATTTTTGGCGCATCGGCGTTTGGACCGCGATCGGTCACGGTCGCAAAGGTCAGGGCGTCGCCCTGCTTGCCCGTAAACAGCAGGCCAGAACCGATTCCCACAGGGAGTCCGTTCGGAAACGCGCTGGCAAACGCGCCGCTGTAGCTCACGTGGGAGCCTTCAGGGAAGCTGACGACATAGCGCTCAGCAGTGGGCTGCGCCGCCAGGCCAGAGAAAGAGAGCGCACAGCCGATAAGTACAGGAATAATTTTTCTTTTCATATTGTTAGCATCCAGTTAGTGAAGCCAACAACGTAAAGAATAAACGTGTCAGAAAAATGACATGGAAGGGAAACCGGCCTGCGCGATTGAACGTATATTCATCGCTCGAAATGTAAGGCTTTGTTGTTTTGTGTGACAGGCGAAACATTTTTGGAAATTATTAGAAACCCAATTAATTCATCTCAAATCACTATCCCCGCCTCGTTCAGTTTATGTTTAGTCAAAAAACTAAACGGTTCCTAAACGCTAAAAACATCCCCTGTTGACACCCCGACAATCAAACATCATTGCAACAACTTCAATAAAAAAGTTAACAATATCAGTATAAAACCGCGATTTATATCACATTTGCAGTCATTAACATCGCTTGTTAAGGTGCGCCCAGATGAATTTAATGACGAGGCAAAAAACATGAAAAAACTGAATATCCTTCTTCTTTCTGCTCTGGCTGCCGTATCGGGTTCCGCACTGGCGATGGGCGGCACCGTTGAGCAGGGTAAAAACTTTACCAACCTCAACCTGGAAATGGGGAAATCCTCATCCGGTGTTTATCTGGAAAGTAACTGGCTGAAAAACACCGACGACGGTACCCAGACCGGCGGCGTGGGCGCAGGCTACAACCTGGGTCTTGGCCCGGTGATGCTGAACGCGGGCGCAAAAGCCATCTACCTCGGCCCGAAAAAAGGCGATAACGGCGTGGCGTTCCCGATTGGCGGCGGCGTAAACGTTGCCCTGACCGACAGCATCCACGTGTACGGTGAAGGCTATGTCGCACCAGAAGGCCTGAACAACAGCGTGAAAAACTACGTCGAAGCCAACGGCGGCGTAAGCTGGACGCCAATTACGCCAGTGACCCTGAAAGTGGGCTACCGCCACGTGAGCGTGGACGGCAAAGACGGTCGTCCTGGCCACACGCTGATTGACGGCGCATATGTAGGCGGTGGAGTCACCTTCTGATGAAACACCGCATGACCGCGCTTTGCGTTCTGAGCCTCACGCTGATGCTCGCCGGCTGCGTCCAGTACAAATGGGTGAAACCGGGCGTCAGCGATGCGGAAATGAATAAAAAGCTCACGGAATGCGAAGCGCAGGCGCTAATCGATCTGCCCCCGGATAACGTCGTAACCGGATCCAGCTCGGAAAAAACGGACAAAAAGAACAAGAAAAAGGATATTTCCACGAGCTACACGGTTGAAGACGCGAATGAATATCGCCGGGATACGTTAGTTGACAGCTGCATGTTTAAAAGCGGCTGGGACAAGATCGAAGTGCAATAATCTCTTTAAAAAAACCTGCCGGCTGGCAGGTTTTTTTATGACCTCTTACTTATGCACCACCACCAGCTTCTGGTTCACAAACTCTTTGATCCCCAGACCCGACAGCTCGCGCCCGTAGCCGGAGCGCTTCACGCCACCGAACGGCAGCTCTGGCGCGGTATCGGTGAGCCAGTTGATGTACACCATCCCGGTCTCAATCCGCGACGCCATTTTCTTCGCGCGCTCGATATTCTGGCTGAATACCGCCCCGCCCAGGCCGTAGTGGGAGTCGTTCGCCAGCGCGACCGCCTCGTCGTCGTTTTTCACCACGTACATCTGCGCCACCGGGCCGAAGAACTCTTCGAAATACGCCGGGTTATCGCGGGAGATATTCGTCAGGATCGTCGGTTCGAAGAAACTCCCGTCGCGCTGCGCCGGTTTGCCGCCATAGTGCAGCGTGGCGCCGTTTTTCACCGCCTCGTTAACCTGTCTGGTCAGCGTTTCGAGCGCATCTTTAGACGACAGCGGCCCCAGCGTGGTGCTTTCGTCCAGCGGATCGCCAATCTTCACCTGCTTAAACGCCTCGGTGAATTTGCTCAGGAAGGCCTCTGCAATCTTTTCATGCAGGATAAAGCGCTTCGCCGCGGTACAGACCTGCCCGGCGTTGTTGAGCCGCGCGTTAACGCCAATTTTCACGGCCTTCTCAAGGTCTGCATCGTCCAGGACCACGAACACGTCATTACCGCCCAGCTCCAGCGTGGATTTCTTAATGTGCTTCGCCGCCTGCGCGGCCACCGCGCTGCCGGCCTTTTCGGAGCCGGTTAATGCGGCGCCCTGCACGCGATCGTCAGCAATGATGTTCGCCACCTGCTCGGACGAAATAAACAGGTTGGTCCATGCCCCTTCCGGCGCCCCCGCCTCGCGCACCAGATGGGCAAAGGTCTCGGCGCAGTGCGGCACGATGCTGGCATGTTTGGCGATGACGGGGTTACCTGCCGCCAGGTTCGGCGCCAGGACGCGCATCAGCTGGTAATACGGGAAGTTCCACGGCTCAACGGCCATCAGCACGCCTATGGGGTGATGCTCCACCCAGGCTTCACCGAGTTCTGAGTCATATTTCACCGGGGCCAGGAACCGCTGCGCGTTGTCGGCGTAGTAGCGGGCGATCTGCGCGCACAGCTTCACCTCGCCGCGGCTCTGTTCGATGAGCTTACCCATCTCCTGGCTGGCGATTTTCGCCAGATCCTCCACGCGCTCGTCGATCAGATCGGCAAGCTTATGCAGCACCGGCAGGCGCTGGCTGATGTCGCCTTTCGCCCAGTCCGAATGATAAAGCGCATCGGCCGCGCTGAGCGCCGCTTCGATATCCGCGTCGGTATGTGAGGGGTATTCTTTGATGAGCTGGTTAGTGGCAGGATTTACTGTCTGATAAGCCATGTCGAATCTCCTTGTTTTACCGCTTAGGGTATTAAGGGTAGTCAACATGACTGGCTATGGACGTAAAGTTGGGTATATCCGGAAGGTTCTTAATGAAGCGCTGCCGGACGGTTCGCTGACGTGGTATAAAAAATCTTCAGAAGGAGCGCCCATGACCGATACCCGACATATCCGCCAGACTTTTCACCGCGCCTCAGGCCTTGAGCTGCGCAGCACCTGGCAGAGTACGCAGGCGTACAAACGCCACAGTCACCCTCAGCTTTCCATCGGCGCGATTGTGGAGGGCCAGACCCGCTGCGTGTGTCATGACAGAGAGTACATCCTTAACCCCGGGGACCTCATCGCGATCCCGGCCGGTGTGCCACACAGCTGTAACCCCGTCGCCGGGCAACCGCGCAGCTACCATATGCTCTATATCGACACCGGGTTTCCGCTGGCGCTACAGGTGATTCGTAGCCCAACCCTGTTTGCCCATTACCAGGACGTTGTCGAGACCCTGTCTCCGGCATCACTGGAAACGCTGCTTTCTGCCCTTCCCCGCGCCGCGGATAACGCTGACGCGCTTCGCGCAACCAGCCAGCAGGTTCAGCAGGCGTTTCTTTCCGATCTCACCTGCCCGCCTTCCCTCGACGAGCTTGCCCAACGCTTCTCGCTGCGCAAGGAGACGCTGATCCGCACCTTCAGGCAGGACACCGGCCTGACGCCGGGCAGCTTTCTCAACATCTCCCGCGTGGAGTACGCCAAGGCGCGGCTGCGTGCCGGGGATGATATTGCCGACGTTGGCTACCAGAGCGGCTTTGCCGACCAGAGCCATTTTCATAAGACCTTCGTCAGCTATACCGCCGCCACGCCGCGCCAGTACGCCACCGGCCGATCAATATCAGACAATAAATAGGTTCTGCAGCGCCGTACTCTGACCTCGGATTGTTAACCGAGGTCGCTATGGAACTGTTCTTCCCTTCCGCTTTTCTCGCCCTGGCGCTGGCGCACTTTGTTGCCCTGTTAAGCCCGGGCCCGGATTTCTTCCTGCTGGTGGGCTACGCCGCGCGCTATCGGCTGCGCGGCAGCGCCGGACTGTGCCTCGGCATTGCCGCGGGTAACGCGCTCTATATTCTTCTGGTGATTATCGGCTGGAGCGCGCTGCGCCAGTTTACGTGGCTGTTTACGCTTATCGAGCTTTGCGGGGCGCTGTACCTGCTGTGGATCGGATTGCATCTGATTAGCAGCCGCCAACAGGTGCTGGCGCTGAATGAAACCCACCAGCGCTTTCCCTCGCTGCAAAAGCAGATCCTGCTGGGGCTCGGTTCGGCGCTGTTAAACCCGAAGAACGCGCTGTTCTATCTGGCGCTGATGACGGCGTTACTGGGGTCGGACGTCACGCTGCTTCAGCAATCGATCTGCGGCGTCTGGATGGTGGTGGTGGTGCTGGCGTGGGATCTGGCGCTGGTATCGCTGATGGGGCTATCGTCGGTGCAAAAGAAGCTCAGCCGTTCGCTGTGGTGGATTGAGCGCACGGCGGGGGTGGTGCTGATGGGATTTGGCGGGTGGGTGCTGTGGCGATTGTGCGTTAATACTATATGACCCGGCTCCATCATTTGCATTGAAATACACATTCATGACACCCATGAATTGTTGCAACTCATAGATATAAGATATTGATTTAGATCGATTTTTAAGTCGATCTATATTTTTAACCATGATAAAAAGAGGGTTTTAATTCATCATCAAAAATGCCTGAAAAATGGGCAAGGACGCTTTTATGAGTACCCTGAATTTCTCCCAAACGGCAGCCTTTATCTGGTCTGTTGCAGATCTCCTGCGCGGTGATTTTAAGCAGTCTCAATATGGGCGCATTCTTCTTCCGTTTACCCTGTTGCGCCGCCTGGAATGCGTGCTTGAAGAGACTAAAGAGGCCGTCGTTATTGAGGCTCAAAAAGTCCGCTCTTCTCCCCTGCCTGAAGAAGCGAAAGAAAAGTTAATCCTGCGCGCCACCAACGGGCTGACGTTTTTTAACGCCTCGCCGTTGAACCTGAGCAAAATGGGCCAAAACGACATCAAGGCCAACCTGGAAAACTACATCCAGTATTTTTCCAGAGACGCGCGGGAAATTTTCGAGCACTTTAAATTCAGCGAATTCATTGGGTTACTTGATGATGCCAACCTCCTCTACAAAGTGGTGCAGAAGTTTTCCACCACCGATCTCAGCCCGCAGGCCATCTCCAACCATGACATGGGGCTGGTCTTTGAAGAGCTGATCCGTCGTTTTGCCGAAAGCTCGAATGAAACCGCCGGTGAGCATTTCACGCCGCGCGATATCGTTCGCCTCACCACTTCGCTGGTGTTTATGGAAGACGACGAGGCGCTTACCAAAGAGGGCGTTATTCGAACCCTATACGACCCGACTGCGGGTACTGGGGGCTTTCTCTCTGCCGGAATGGAGTACGTTCATGAACTGAATCCGAATGCGGTGATGCGCGCGTTTGGGCAAGAGCTGAACCCGGAGTCCTACGCTATCTGCAAGGCCGATATGCTGATAAAAGGTCAGGACGTCAGCCGCATCAAGCTGGGCAACACCCTTTCTAACGATCAGCTTCCTGCCGACCGCTTCGATTACATGCTGTCGAATCCGCCGTTTGGCGTGGACTGGAAGAAGATCGAAGCCGACGTTAACAACGAGCATCGTAAAGGATTTGATGGCCGTTTCGGGCCTGGCCTGCCGCGCGTTTCCGACGGCTCGCTGCTGTTCCTGCTGCACCTGATCAGCAAAATGCGCGAAGCGGATACCGGCGGGCGCATCGGGATCATTCTCAACGGTTCGCCACTGTTCACGGGCGGTGCGGGCAGCGGCGAAAGCGAGATCCGCCGCTACATCCTTGAAGCCGATCTGCTGGAAGGGATCGTCGCCCTGCCCACCGACATGTTCTACAACACCGGGATCGCCACCTACGTGTGGATCCTGTCGAACAAAAAGGCGGCGGAGCGTAAGGGCAAGATCCAGCTGATCGACGCCAGCAAGCTGTGCAGCAAAATGCGTAAGTCACTGGGCGCGAAGCGCAACATGATGAGCGAGGAGGATATTCGGCTCATCACCCGCACCTTTGGCGACGCCGAGGTCGTGGATCTTAAGGACGCGGACGACAAGCGCGCCGTCGCCAGCAAGATTTTCAACAGCACAGACTTTGGCTTCCGCCGGCTGACGATTGAGCGCCCGCTGCGCCTGACGGCGCAGGTCACGGATGAATCCATCGCCGCGCTGCGCTTTGCGCCAAAACCGCTTAACGCACCGATGGCGTGCCTGTACGACGCGTTCGGTGCCTTCTGGCAGGACGAGAACTACGGCAGCTTTGCCGGGTTCGAGGTGGAAGCGCGCGCCGTTATCAAGGCTGAATTCCCTGAGCTTAAAGAGAAGCAGATTAAAGATCTGCTCGACGCAACGCTGTGGCGACAACAGCGCGCGCTGATGTTCAAAGCGCAAAAAATCCAGACGGCGCTCGACGGGAAAGCAGGTGGTCTCGCTCAGCCGAGCGATGATTTCAATCAGTTCCAGCTGACGCTCAAAGAGGCGTTTAAAACCGCCGCCCTTAAGCTGGATGCCAAAGAGCATAAGCAGTTCATCGAGGCCATTACCCGCAAAAACCCGGATGCGGAGCCGGTCGTCAAAAAGGTGCTCAGGGAAGATGCGCAGCCGCTGTACGGCGCGTTTGCGTACCGCGGACAGGTGGTGGAGTTTGAGCAGGACGGCGACCTGCGCGACAACGAGAACGTGGCGCTCGATCCGTCTGTTTCGACCAGCGATTTGATTGAAGGTTACGTGAAGGCGGAGGTGCTGCCGCACGTGCCGGACGCCTGGATTAATGCCGATAAGCGCGACGCCCGCGACGGTGAAGTTGGGGTTGTTGGGTACGAGATTCCGTTTAACCGGCATTTTTATGTGTATAAGCCACCGCGCCCGCTGGAAGAGATTGACGCGGAGCTGGATGCGCTGAGTGCGGAGATAATGAAGCTGCTGCAGGAGGTACACTCCTGATGGCTAAGTATAAGGCGTATCCGGAATATAAGGATTCTGGGGTTGAGTGGTTGGGTGATATTCCAAAAAATTGGGATCTAAAAAAACTTAAATATCTAAGCTCAATCCAAACTGGAAACAAAGACACAGTTGATGCAATCGAAGACGGGATTTATCCTTTTTTCGTTCGTTCGCAAATCATTGAGAAAATCAATTCAATTGGAGCCAATTGCGAAGCAGTTCTCACTGCTGGAGATGGTGCTGGCGTTGGTAAAATATACCATCACTATAAAGGGAAGTTTAACTTTCACCAGCGTGTTTATATGCTAAGTAATTTCACTAAAGTTAATGGCAGGTTTGTATATTACTATTTATTAGCAAATTTTTATAAAGTAGCGTTAGAGGGAAACGCAAAATCAACAGTAGATTCTCTACGACTACCTCAATTTTTAAATTTCGAATTTTCATTTCCTGACACAAAAGAACAATCAAGCATTATAAGGCAACTAGATATTTTATGTAGTTATACTGACAGCCTTATTGAAAAAGCTGAAAAACTCATCGAACTGCTAAAAGAAAAACGTCAGGCAGTGATAAGCCATACCGTAACCAAAGGACTAAACCCTGATGCGTCGATGAAAGATTCTGGGGTTGAGTGGTTTGGAGATGTTCCCGACAACTGGAAAATTGCAAGCATAAAATATGTATCAAAAATTATAAATGGTTCAACTCCCAAATCTGACGTTGATAAATACTGGAATGGTAACATTAGCTGGTTCACTCCCTCAGATTTAAGTCAAAAAGAAAATATTTACATAAAATCTAGCATCAGGCAAATAACGATTGATGGGTTAAATTCCTGTGGGACATCCCTTGTGCCTGAACACTCTTTAATTCTCTCAACAAGAGCACCAATTGGTTCAGTGGCAATAACCGCATCAGAAGCATGCACAAACCAAGGATGTAAGGCTTTGGTTACGACAAATAAAAACCTTAGCCTCTTTTTATATTACCAACTGTCTTCGTTAACTGAGCAACTCAATAACATTGGAAGAGGTAGTACATTTTTAGAGCTATCTACAGATGATCTTGGCTCATTTAAATTATCCATACCTGACAGTGATATTGAAAAGATCGTTTCTTATTTGAGAAATAAAACAACAAAAATCGACACCCTAATCCAAAAACAACTCCAACAAATCGATCTCCTAAAAGAGCGCCGTACCGCCCTCATCTCCGCCGCTGTCACCGGCAAAATCGATCTCCGCGACTGGACGCCTCCCGCCAGCAGCACCGAAGCATCCCTCACCGCAGAGGAGGCCACAGCATGATCGCCGACGTCACCAAAGAATCGAACCTGCAGGCAGATATCATCAATCAGATGTGTCAGAACGGCTGGATCCCCGGCACGGGCAGCAAGTACGATCGCGAACGTGCACTCTATCCGCAGGATGCGCTGACGTTTGTCCAAATCACCCAGCCGCAGGAGTGGGAAAAATTCACCCGCATCTATCCCAACGACACCGAGCGTCATTTTCTCGATGCGCTGGTCGCACAGCTTAAAAAAGCCGATGCCAACGCCACCGATCTTCAGTCACGAACCTACGGCACCCTGGGGGTGCTTCGTCACGGCATCAAAAGCCATAACGCGCGCTTCTCGTTATGCCAGTTCAAGCCGGATCACAACCTCAACCCGGACACCCTTGCGCGCTATCGGCAAAACATTTGCCGTATCGTCCCGGAACTTGTCTACAGCCCTCACGCCACCAGCAGTGCCACGGATGCAAAAGCCAAACGCTGGCGCATCGACCTGGTGCTGTTTATCAACGGCCTTCCCGTTGCCACTCTCGAACTGAAATCCGAATTCAAGCAGACGGTCAACAGCGCCATAAACCAGTACAAAAAAACGCGCCTGCCAAAAGATCCGGAGACCAACAAGCCTGAGCCGCTGTTGACCTTCAAGCGCGGCGCGCTGGTGCATTTCGCCGTCAGCCAGTATGAGGTCTACATGACCACTCGACTTGCCGGTGATGACACGTTCTTTCTGCCGTTCAACAGAGGCACGAAAGAAGGTGGCGCGGGTAACGACGTCCCGGAGGATAACCATGAATACGCCACCCGCTATCTGTGGAACGAGGTATTACTCCCCGACAATCTGCTGAAAATCCTCGCCTGTTTTGTCCATCTGCAAATCGAGGAGAAAGAGGACTGGGACGGTAAAAAGGTCAAAAAAGAGAGCCTGATCTTCCCGCGCTATCATCAGTGGGACGTGGTGAACAAGCTCATTGCCGCCGCAGATGTAGAAGGCACCGGCAACAAGTACCTTATCCAGCACAGCGCCGGATCCGGGAAATCGAACTCCATCGCCTGGACGGCGCATCAGCTCTCGTGTCTGCATAACGAAAAGGGTGAAAAACGCTTCCACTCGGTGATTGTGGTGACTGATCGCACCGTGCTAGACGATCAGCTGCAGGACACCATCTATCAGTTTGAGCATGCGGACGGCGTGGTCGGGCGAATCAACAACCGCGAGGGGGAAGGCTCGAAATCGGAGAAGCTCGCCTGCGCGCTGGAGCATTCGCAGCCCATCATCATCGTCACCATTCAGACTTTCCCGTTCGTACTTAAAGCGATTGAAAACAGCACCTGTCTCAAAGAGCGAACCTACGCGATTATCGCAGATGAAGCGCACTCCTCCCAAAGCGGCTCCACGGCACGCCAGCTGAAAGAGGTGCTGATGAGCGAAGGGGCCGACGACGATGTGGTCCTCACCTCCGAAGACATCCTCGACGCCACCCTTGCCGCGCGAAGCGGGAGCAGCAATCTGAATTTCTACGCCTTCACCGCGACGCCGAAGGCGAAAACCCTGGAGCTTTTTGGCCGCAGACCCAACCCGCACGAGCCCGCATCCAGAACCAATAAACCTGCGGCGTTTCATGTTTACTCTATGCGCCAGGCCATCGAGGAGGGCTTTATCCTCGACGTGCTGAAGAACTATACCAATTACAAAGTGGCCTATAAGCTGCTGCAAAAAATGGGTGATAAAGACCGGGAAGTGGACAGCAATCGGGCGAAGATCAGGCTCAACCAGTGGGTAACATTGCACGACCACAATGTCTCGCAAAAGGTAAAAGTCATCATTGAGCACTACCGCCAGCACGTGATGCATCTGCTCGGCGGACAGGCAAAAGCGATGGTGGTCACCAGCTCTCGCAAAGCCGCCGTGCGCTATAAGCTGGCGTTTGATAAATACATTGCCGACATGGGCTACGGAAAGATCGCTGCGATGGTGGCGTTCTCAGGCGAAGTTGAGTTTCAGGAAAATGACATGAACAGCCTTGCGCTGTTGCACCAGAAATTCACTGAAATCAATATGAACCCGGCGCTCAAGGGCCGCGACATGCGTAGGGCGTTTGATACCGATGATTATCAGGTGATGCTGGTAGCCAACAAGTTCCAGACCGGCTTCGACCAGCCGAAGCTGTGCGCCATGTACGTGGATAAAGCGCTTGGCGGCGTGGAGTGCGTACAGACGCTGTCGCGGCTGAACCGAACCTATCCTGGTAAAAAGGAATCCGGCACCTTTGTACTCGATTTTTATAACGAACCTGACGACATTCTGGCTGCCTTCCAACCCTACTACCAAACGGCTGAATTGACCGATGTCAGCGATCCAGGTCTGGTGTTCGATCTGTACGAGAAACTTCGCGCGACGGGGATATTTTTATGGCACGAAGTCGAACAGCTATGCGAGGCTTTTTACAGTAAGAAGAAATCGAATGCGACGCTCAGCAATATTTGCCTGCCCGCAGTAAACCGCTGGGCAATGCGCTATACCTCCGCGAAAGAGGCGTATATCAGCGCTAAACAAATCTATGAATTAACAAAAAAGGATTCCCCTAACCCCATTTTGCTCGCGAACGCGGAAAACTGTCTTAAAGCCTGCAAGCAGGAAAAAGATCGTCTGGAGATCTTCAAAAAAGATCTCGGCAGCTTTGTACGCTTTTACGAATTTATGTCCCAGATTGTCGCCTACGATGACAAGTCGCTGGAGAAGTTAAGCCTGTATTGTCGACACCTTCGCCCCCTACTGCGTGAAGAGGCAACAGATGAAAATGACGTCGATCTTTCCAATGTTGAAATGAGCCACTATCGGCTTTCAAAAATCCTGGAACAGCATATCAAGCTTCAGGAGGATGCGGCAGAGTATAAGCTCAACCCGGTTAATGACGTCGGCACCGCAAAAGCAAAAGATAAGAAAGAGGAGTTTATGTCGCAGGTGCTGTCGCAGCTCAACGAGCTGTTTATCACCGAAAACCTGACCGACAAAGATATGCTCAACTATGCCTTTGTGGTTTACGATAAGCTCGCAGAAAACAAACTTGTCATGACCCAACTCGACAACAACACCCGTGAGCAGGCCATGCTGGGCGACTTTACGAAAGCCATTGATGACGCCGTGATAGACAGCAACGAAGCGCACAAGGAGATGATGATGCAGTACTTATCATCTCCTGACGTTGCCAGAGGGTTTGCTCACCTGATGTATGACATCGCAAAAATGCGCAGGGAATTAACTCATGAGTGATATTCAACTCTTCCGCTATAGTGCTAGCGGCGTAAAAGAACTTTCCGGTAAAGCAGCAACCATCGAAAAACAGCTGCAATCCTTGATAGAATCCCGAATGGATACCTTTCTCGGCGTTCGTTTTCTCGACAGTGAATACAGTACCGGTAAGACCCACCGTGGACGCATTGATTCACTGGGTCTGGACGAATAACTGCCTTTTGCTCCGGGGAAGATTTTTCTCCCGGAGCAGGTTAATCAAGCCCCTAACCGATAATCCCAGTCATCCGAATGAATAACGTTACCGTCACGGTAATGCCAGGTAATCTTTTCATAACGAAGCTGAACAAGCTCAAGATGCCCCTGTTTTTCATGATAAGTCTCTTTCACGTCATGCATTAATGAAAACAGCGTGACGACTTTTACCGATTCCAGCGTTATCGTGAAATAGATTTCTTCCTGACCGGCATCATTGATTCTGTAAAGGTCGATAGTCGCTTTCCTGAGCGTACCGCCCGTGCTGAGCGCTTTATAGAGATAAACGCTGGAGGCATCAATTTCCTTTTCAATCAGAAAGGGGCGATGCTGGCGTTTGCTCAACACTCTGCCATTATGCAGGTCAGAATTATAGCTTACGTTATGGTAGAGCCCTAAAACCTCAATCTGGTTTTCACAGTCTTTAACTCTCACGCTCCCTTTTATAATATTACCCGCATCGTCAGTTAATGACATATATCCCGGAATGGCCATTTAAATATCCTTATCGAATGGAACAGAGTGTTCAACGGTGGCGATCATAACGGCGAGACATTTTTTACCCTTCGGACTGTTTACCTTAAACATCTCCCTGATGGAATCTACATAAAGCTTATTGCTCTCTGCTTCCGTCTCAGGGAAATTAGCAAAAGCGCAGACTTGTTCAATAGTGAGCAACGGTTTATCGTCTTTTAATATTGCTAAGACAGCCTCAGGGTTATGCGGGATGGCTTCTGAAAGCGCCGCCTTTAAATCTTCAGCCGTACTGGCGTCTACTCCGGGTTCAAGGGCACTCGCCACCGCTAACCATGCTTGTGTTCCGCTCCTGATTTTCGGGATGACATGGTTCCACCATTCCGACTCACCGTTATCATTTGAGTTCATTTCACCAACAACAGTGCTGGCCCCCTTGTCGTTTATCATTTGTAAAATCTGTTCAGGCGTATGATTTTTGGCAAATAAGCCCATCGGTAAGGACAAAAAGAATAGCGCAATAATATATTTCATTATCGTACCACCAGTATTGTGTCACCAGAATCATAAATTATATGGCGCTTGTCCTGGCCGTTCATAATGATGCAACCTGCTGACGCAGTACCTGGCGGCAGCCCTTTTTTATCACCATGAATTTGAAAGTGATCTCTACCAAAGGTATTGGTTCCGGCTATAGGCTCAAGAATTATGGCCTCTGCACTTTTATGATTATTCCATCCGGCAATAAAATAAATACCTCTGGGGATGGGCCCTCTGTTTCGTTGACTTTCACACTCGGGTTTATCTTTCGATTCACCAGCGCCGCTGTAGCAGTTAGCGACAAACTCACCGTTATGGCTCAATACTCCTGTCGATACTTTATATTCCCATGTCATTAATACCACCTCCTTTTACAAATAGTTCTTTATCTTATGACGGACAAGAAAATAGAAATTACCATGAAGGTCACAAAAACTTACTGTCGGGAATAAACAAGCACAAAAAATATATAAAAATTAATAATAGATAATTTTAATACATATATTTTTTAATATAATAGCGGTCTGTTCGCTCAAATTATGCATTCCCTCCTCTTACACCAGTTTTGCACTTTTGGTGAACTTCCCTCTATCCTTAACCCATGGAAAAAATAGCTGAACTCAAACGCGCCAAGCTGCTGGCGCTGTCGCTGCTGCTGGTTGCCGCCGCGGCGTTTATCACCACCCTGTTCCTGCCGCAGACCTTCTGGGTGCGCGGCGTGAAGGCCATTGCCGAGGCGGCGATGGTCGGCGCGCTGGCAGACTGGTTTGCCGTGGTTGCGCTGTTCCGCCGGGTGCCCATTCCGTTTATCTCGCGCCATACGGCGATTATCCCGCGCAATAAAGACCGGATCGGCGACAATCTCGGCCAGTTTGTGCAGGAGAAGTTTCTTGATACCCAGTCGCTGGTGGCACTCATCCGCCGCTATGAACCTGCCCAGATGATCGGCGCCTGGTTCAGCAAACCGGACAACGCCCAGCGCGTCGGGCTGCATTTGATGCAGGTGATGAGCGGTTTTCTCGAACTCACCGACGATGGACGCATTCAGCGCCTGCTCAAACGGGCGGTGCATAAGGCCATCGACAAGGTCGATTTCACCGAAACCAGCGCCGTGATGCTGGAGAGCATGACCAAAAACAACCGCCACCAGGTGCTGCTGGATGCGATCATCAACCGTCTGATTACCCTGATTCAGCGGGAGAGCACGCGGGACTTTATTGCCGATCAGATTGTCCACTGGCTGAAGACCGAACACCCGCGCAAAGCGATGGTGCTGCCCACCGAGTGGCTGGGCGATCAAAGCGCGGAAATGGTGTCGAACGCGGTGAACACGCTGCTGGACGATATCAGCCACGACCGCACGCACCAGATCCGCCAGGCGTTCGACCGTGCCACGCTGAAGCTTATCGACAACCTGAAAAACGATCCGGAAATGGCGGCGAAAGCCGACAACATCAAGCACTACCTGAAAAACGATGAGGCGTTTAACCGCTATCTGGGAGAGATGTGGGCCGACCTGCGCCAGTGGCTGAAAGCGGATATGCAAAGCGAGGATTCGCGCGTGAAGCAGCGCATCGCCAACGCCGGGCTGTGGTTTGGCGAAACGCTGTCTAACGACGCCAGCCTGCGGGCGTCGCTGAACGAGCATCTGGAGCAGGCGGCACACCGCCTCGCACCGGATTTCGCGGCGTTTCTGACGCGCCACATCAGCGACACGGTCAAAAGCTGGGACGCCAAAGACATGTCCCGCCAGATTGAGCTTAACATCGGTAAAGACCTGCAGTTCATCCGCGTCAACGGCACGCTGGTCGGCGGGACGATAGGCCTGATCCTGTTTTTACTCTCGCAGCTGCCTGCCGTGCTGGGGCATTAATCTACTTTGGGCGGCGCGATGACGTAGCGCGTCGCCTCAAAGCGGTTGAGGATCAGGTGCACCAGGAAGACCATCGTCAGCGTTGCGACCAGCGAAAAGGTAACGGAGGTGATGCGGTAGAGATCGCTGAACACCAGGTCAGTGTCCGGGTGCATGTTCTGCCCGAACATAATGCCGATGGTCGTGATGCTGGAAAATCCCACGCCCGCGCCCACCTTTTCCATCACGTGCAGGCGCGCGCCAAACGCCAGCCCGAGGCCGATCAGCGGCATCATCAATAGCATATGGCTGCTGTGATCGTAGAGAATCAGCTGCACCACCAGAATGTAGAGACAGCCCAGCACCACGCCGACCACGCGCCAGATCGAGCTCATCACCGAACCGCGGTAGTGCATGGGGAACAGAATCAAAATCCCCGCCATCAGCGCCGAAAGCGAATCGCTTAAGTCGCTAATCTGAAACACCACGAATATTAGCGTCGCGACGGTGCCGGAGAGCAGCGACTCGTGGCGCACGCGGGCATCGTCTTTCTCAATCAGCGGCGGCGGCCTGCGGGGCTCCACGTCCGGCAGGAGATAGTTCATCAGCGCGCTCAGGCACACCGCCATCACGCTCGCTTCGATGTTGGAAAACAGCAGCGTGTGCCAGCTGGTGGTGGGGTAGCTCATAAAGTTGAGCATCACGCTCTGGCACACCACGCCCATTGAGCCAAACAGGAACAGCGGCCCCTTGCTCATAAAGCGAAAACGCATTACGTACAGGGCGAACACCACCAGCGTCATGATGACCGGCCATTGCGACAGATAGCCGATGATGAAGATCATTTCGACGCAGTTTAGCGCGGCGCTGAAGATAAACTGCTTCGCCACGTGGCGGTTAAACACCGGCACCAGCGACAGGAGCATGATCGGGTAGACCACGAAAAATACGCCGTAGCTGGTGTTGTAGAAGCTGGAGATGCTCAGCGCAATCATCCCGGCGAAGACGATGCGCAGGGTCTGGCGAAAGTCGTTTGCCGTATAGACGATGTTGCCGTGCGGGGTAAACACCCGCGCCAGGGTGCTAATAGACATAGTGAAGCAGGCTCACCAGGTGGATCTGCATCCCGGAGAAAAAGCGCGCAAACGGCCCTTCGCTGTTGTAGAGCTGCACGGTCGCGCGGGCGCCGGTCGGCAGATGCTTCGGCAGCGCTTCATCCAGCGTCACGTGAATGCGCATGCGTTGGGCATCGCGCACCCAGCGGTTGGAGGTTTCAGGTTCGGACAGCTGACCGTTAACGGCCTCCTGACCCGCCAGTATTCCCGCGTCGCTGCTGGTCACGTGGGCGCGGAAAACGTGCCCCGGAAAGGCGTCAAACACCACGGCGGCATCGGTGCCCTGATGGGTATGGCGCAGGCTCTTCTCGCGAAAATCAGCGACGATATCGGTCTGGTTGTTCACCAGCGCCAGCGCGGCGGAGCCGGATGAGGCATAGAAACCGGGACTTAACTGCAGATTACTGACCGTGCCGTCCGCCTGGGCGTAGACCTTCGTCCAGCCGAGGTTAAGCTCCGCGTCATCCAGCGCGTTACGGTATTTTTGCAGCGTCACGTTGCGATGCTCGTCCCGCTCGCCGCGCTGAATGCGCAGGTTATGGATATTGGCCTGGATAGAGCTGACGGACTGCTCGCTGCTCTGCCAGGTGGTGCGAACCTTATCCAGATCCGCCTGCGAGACGTTCTGCAGGGTGCTCAGCTTCTGGTAGCGGTCGAAGGTCACTTTGTCGTTACGCGCGGTCAGCACGGCGGTTTTCAGGCTAGCCTGCGCGGCAGCGATCTGCGCATCCAGCTGTTCGTTGGAAAGGCGTGCCTGCTCAAGCGCGATTTGCGCCGCTTCCACTTTATTGCGAAACGGCGTGTCGTCGAGCTCAAACAGCAGATCGCCTTTTTTCACCTGGCTGTTGTTGTGGACATGTACCGCCGCCACGTAGCCGGAGACGCGCGGAGAAACCGGCGTCACCACGCGCATCACGGTGGAGTCCGGCGTCAGCGGGATCCAGATATCCGCGACGATAAAGTAGACAAACATCAGCAGGAAAGAGGCGATACTCACCCTTACCCAGCGGGCAAACTTTTGTTCAGGGGTCATTATTTTTCGGTCTTGTTATCTTCTTCGCGGATTGTCCGCAAATTGCAGGCGAATTGATTCAGGGTGGCGCTGAAAATGTCGATATGTTCCGACGCGATGTTTTGCGATACGCGCGCCTGATAGGTCTCAATCACCTGAGTGAGCCTTTTTAATATGGCTTTTCCCTCAGGCGTCAGCGTCAGAAGCCGGATGCGCTTGTCATAAGGCGATACGGCGCGCAGCAGGTAACCCTGCTTTTCCAGCTGTGTCAGGGTGCGCATCAGCGGCGGCAGTTCAATGCCCTGCACCTCCGCCAGCTCACTCACGGAGACGTTATCCCCGAGCTGATGAAGCTGCATCATCACCGTCCAGCTCGACTGGGTTAACCCGGTATCGAGAATGGCGTCGTCGATTACCGCACGCCACTGGCGCACGATCATCGCCATCCGCATGCCCATCGGCCTGCGGCTAAACAGTTCTTCTTCGCTCATGGGGAAACCTCTCGTCACACGCGGTCAAGATAATAGTTATCATGATAAGTATCAAGAAACGAGAGGTAAAAGAGCAGGAATTGCGAAACGACGTCTCCCTCTCCCCGTGGGAGAGGGTCGGGGTGAGGGCACCAGCCCGCAGCAGAGTTTAGCGGCTAAAAAGTCTCCTGACGGCACTTTTCCCCGAAACCGTCACCACCACCTCCCTGTACCCCGCCACCCGCTGGATCCACCCTTTGCTTTCCAGATGAATGAGCAGCGCCGCGCCCGCCTCACCGCCCAGATGAAACCGCCGCTCGCTCCAGTCCAGACAGGCGCAGCAGGCCTTGCGACGTGTATTGGGATTTAACGGAATACCAAGCTTCAGAAACTGCTCCCGGCCATACGGCGTGAGCGCTGAACCGTCTGCCTCCAGCCAGCCTTCCGCCTGCATAAAATCGTAGATTTGCACCGCAACCCTTCCGGCAAGATGGTCGTAGCAGGTTCGGGCCTCGCGCATGGCTTTCGGCGCGGTTGTTTCCGGCGGGGTGATGCGGCTCCAGGAGAGCCCCATCATATGCTCGACCAGCGCCGCCACGTCGTGCCCCGCCAGACGATAATAGCGGTGCCGCCCCTGCGACAGGCAGGTAACCAATTGCCCTTCCACCAGCCGGGCGAGATGGCCGCTGGCGGTCGACGGCGCAACGTCTGCCGCCGCGCTCAGCTCGGTGGCGGTCCACGCCCGCCCGTCCATCAGCGCGCACAGCATCTTTACGCGCGACGGATCGGCCATTGCGGCAGCCACCGCGGCAATGGCCTGTTCCAGCGCCGCGCCGTTATCAGGAGGTAGGCTCGTTTTTAACATGTGTCGCCCAGGGTTCGGTGATCTCTGCGGCCAGCTTATCATCATCCGTCAGCAGAATAAGGTGATTCGCGTGGTCGCTGTACTGGGTAAGGATAGACACGCCGCGTGCAGCCAGAGCCGCCGCAATTTCACCCAGCTCGCCGGGGCGCTCCTGCCTGAGTTTCCGGATCACCGGCTTACGCACCGCCTGCACGGTAAACCCGGCGTCGAGCAGCACGCATCGCGCTTTTTCCCCGTCTTCCACCAGAAAATGGGCATCGGTACCAAATACGCCTCCGCCCTCCAGCCCCACGCCGTTGCGCCCGAGCAGCTGTCCAAAGCGCGCCAGCTCGCCGGGCCTGTCGCTAAAAATCACATGAACGTCATACATCCGTGTGCCCTCCGGTTTCGGAACTGTACTCCCGCACCAGTTGCGCCACTCGAATGCGGTAGTACGCGAAAATCGACTCCCGCCCTTCGGCCTGCGCCGCCTGATGGAAGACGTTCTGCTTCCAGCGGCGGACGGCCTCTTCGTCGCGCCACCAGGAAAGGGACAGGATTTTGCCGTCGGTCGTCAGGCTCTGAAAACGTTCGATATCAATGAAGCCGTCGATGTCCGCCAGCAGAGGTTTGAGTTCGGCAGCGAGCTGCAGGTAGCGCGCCTGATGGGCGGGCGCGGCTTTGGCTTCGAAAATGACTGCAATCATGATGGTCTCTCCGTAGTGATTTGGAGAGAGAATGCAGGGTAGAGAGGAACGATGCTTCGGCAAAGAGCGAAATGTTGTGCCGGATGGCGCTGCGCTTATCCGGCCTGTGGGCTCCTGTAGGCCCGGTAAGCGCAGCGCCACCGGGCAGGTTTTAGCTCAGAATCGACCTCGGCTCCATAAACGCCCGGATCCCCCACTCGCCCATCTCGCGCCCCACGCCGGAGTGCTTAAACCCGCCGAACGGCGCCTTCGGCTCATGGGCAAGGGTATTCACCAGCACGCGACCGGAAACAATCTGCTGCGCCACGCGTCGCGCGCGGTTCGCATCGCCGCCCAGCACCATCGCGCTCAGTCCGTAGTCGGTATCATTGGCAATGGCGACAGCCTCCGCCTCGTCACGATAAGGGATCGCGCACAGCACCGGGCCGAAAATCTCATCACGGGCGACCGTCATCTGGTTGTTCACGTCGGCAAACAGCGTAGGGCGCACAAACCAGCCGTCTCGCGTGCCGTCCGGTCTCCCTTCACCACCCGCCAGCAGGCGCGCGCCCTCTTCGATTCCTTTACGGATATAGCCCTGCACCCGCTGCCACTGCTTTTCGCTGACCATCGGGCCGACGTCCGTCGCGCTATCGCGCGGATCGCCCGATTTCACCGCCGCCACGGCCTGCGCCAATGCGGCTTCGATCTCCGCCTTGCGCGCCTGCGGCACCAGAATGCGCGTTCCGGCAACGCACGCCTGCCCGCTGTTCATAAATCCGGCCTGAATCACCAGCGGGATCGCCTGCGCCAGATCCACATCATCCAGCAGGATCGTCGGCGATTTACCGCCTAACTCCAGGGTAACGCGCTTAAAGCTCTCCGCCGCGTTGCGCAGGATCGCCTTGCCGGTATTCGTCGAGCCGGTAAACGAGATTTTTGCCACGTCGGGATGACGGCTGATGGTTTCACCGACGGTTTCGCCGCGTCCGGTGACGATATTAAACACGCCCGGCGGCAGTGCGGCATCGCGCAGCGCTTCGGTGACAATCCGGGTTTGCAGGGCGCTCATTTCGCTCGGCTTGATGACTGCCGTACAGCCCGCAGCCAGCGCGGCCGCCAGCTTGCCGCAGATAAACCCCGCGTCGCTGTTCCACGGCGTGATGAGCCCAGCCACGCCAAGCGGCGTCATCTGCACCGTCGCTGCGCCTGCGGGGGTGATAAATTCAAACGCCTCCAGCGCCTCAATGGCCTGAGCAATCACCTCCGCCGGATAGCTGGCCATCCATGCAGAGCGCGAAGCGGGCGCGCCGTACTCTTCAATGACCGCTTCCAGCAGATCGTCGTGACGGGCGGCCACGGCGGCGTGCATACGTTTTAGCGCCGCGAGGCGTTCCTGTTTAGTGGTCTGCGACCACGCCGGGAACGCCGCTTTCGCCGCCGCAACGGCGCGCTCCGCGTCAATCTCATCCGCCAGACGAACCTGGCCGATGACCTGCGCCGTCGCCGGGTTGTACAAATCAAACCACTCGTTGCCGTGCGGGGTAACAAATTCGCCGTTAATAAAGATCTGTTCGATGGTGTGCATATAAACCTCCTCAGGCTGTGTGAGCACAGTCTGTCACGGTTTCTCCATTGCGATAATCCACGCTATGCTGCAAGGGTTGTTTCGATTTTCAGGATAATCTATGCATCGTTCAGGTCTGACAGAGCTGGAAGTGGTGATGGCGGTCGTGCGGCGCGGCAACTTTCGCACCGCGGCGCAGGAGCTGGGCATGTCCGCCACGGCGGTCAGCAACGCCATCGCCGGGCTGGAGAGCCGCCTTGATACCCGCCTCTTTAACCGCACCACCCGCAGCGTGGCGCTCACCGACGCCGGACAGCGCTACGTGGCGCGTATCGGCCCGGCCCTGCAGGAGATCCGTCTCGCCAGCGAGGAGATCCACAGCGACACCGGGGAACCCGCCGGCACGCTGCGTCTGAACGTGCCGAACCATATCGGCACCCTGTTTCTGGACCAGCTGCTGATCGACTTTATGATCCGCTACCCGAAGATGCGCGTAGAGACCGTCAGCGAAGCGCGAATGATCGACATCGTCGCGGAAGGCTATGACGCGGGGATCCGCCTTGAAGAGTCCGTGCCGCAGGACATGATCGCCGTGCCGCTGACCGGAGAGATCCGCCAGCTGGTTACCGCCACGCCGGACTATTTTGCCCGTCACGGCATTCCGCAGACGCCGGACGATCTGCTTTCGCATCAGGGGATCGGCATGCGCATGGCCCACGGCGGGATCTACCGCTGGGAGCTGGCGCGTCGGGGGGAAACGTACGCCCTTGCCGTGCCGCCGCGCTTTGCGACGTCCGATCTTTTTGCCTCGATCCGCGCCGTAAAAGCGGGATTAGGGGTGGGATTTTTGCCGGAACTGTATATCCGTGAAGAGCTGGAGCGTGGAGAACTGGTGAGCGTCTTAAACGACTGGGCGCAGCCCTTTGCCGGACTGCGCCTTTACTACCCCGGCCATCGCCACGTCCCGCCAGGCCTGCGGGCGCTGGTGGCGACGATCCGCGAGCGCGGGATTATTCCAGGTTAGCCTTGTTCAGCCCGTAAGCCGCGTCCAGCGAGCCCGGCGCCATGCGGGAGGTGATCCCCAGACGGTTCCAGGCGTTGATCGCCACGATGGCGAAGTTCAGCTCTGAAATCTCCACGTCCGAGAAGTGCTCCGCCACGCTGCGGTACAACGCGTCGCTCACGCCGTGAACGCCAATCTGGGTCAGCGCTTCGGTGAAGGCCAGCGCGGCTTTCTCGCGGGCGCTGAACAGCGGGGACTCGCGCCAGGCCGCCAGATGGTACAGGCGCAGCTCGCGCTCGCCGGCGATTTTGGCCTCTTTCGAGTGCATATCCAGGCAGAAGGTACAGCCGTTCAGCTGCGACACGCGAATGTCGATCAGGTGCTTCAGCGCCGGGTCGATGGAGGTTTTTGCCACCTCCATGCTCAGGGCGGACAGGGCGTTGGCGAGGGCGGGTGTAACTTTGTGGTGGTTAACGCGAGTGCTCATTGTCTTTCCTCTTTTTTGTGCGGCATATGTCATGCGATGCGGCAAATCTACGCCGTTCATGACATAGTAAAAAGATACAAAACGCGTGAAATGAGGTAGGACATGAAGCCAGGCTATCACGAGATTTATTCCCGCTATCGCGACAACATCACGCGCGGCGTGCTGAAGCCGGGCGATAAGGTGCCTGCCATCCGCGTGCTGGCGGAAGAGCTGAAGGTGGCGCGTAAAACCGTCGAAACGGCGTATGCCATTCTGACGGGGGAAGGGTATCTGGTGAGCCGGGGCGCGCGCGGCACGCGGGTCAACCCGGACCTGCTGTTGCCGGATAAGAGTGCCCCTGGGGAACAGCCCACCGGCACGCTTCCGGCATCGCTCATCAGCCAGCGCGAGCGGGCCGGGTTTCTGCGCCCTGGCATCCCCGCCCTCGACAGCTTCCCGTATAAAAAATGGCTGTTGCTGGCGGGTCAGGCGACGCGCGCCATGCGTCAGGAGGAGATGCTCAATCCGCCCGTTCTGGGCTGGTATCCGCTGCGCCAGGCCATCGCCAGCTATCTTAATATCTCACGCGGGCTGTCCTGCAGCGCCGAACAGGTGCTGATCACCAGCGGCTACAGCGGCAGCCTGCGGCTGATCCTCGACACCCTCGCCAGCCGCAGCGACAAGGTGGTGTTTGAGGATCCGGGCTACTTTATGGGCCAGCAGCTGCTCAAGCGGATCGTGCCGCGCCTGCACACGGTGCCGGTCGACCACTGCGGCATCGATACGGACTACCTGCTCCGTCACCATCGCGACGCCCGTTTTGCCATCGTCACCCCGTCGCACCAGAGCCCGCTGGCGGTCACGCTATCGCTGCCGCGCAAGCAGCAGCTGCTCGACTGGGCCAGCCAGAACGAGGCGTGGATCATCGAAGACGATTACGACGGTGAGTTTCACTACACCCGCAAGGTGCTGCCGTCGCTGAAAAGCCTCGACCAGCACGACCGGGTAATTTTTATGGGCACCTTCAGTAAAACCATCATGCCGTCGCTGCGCATGGGCTACGTGGTGATGCCCGCCAGCACCGTCGGGGCCTTTACCGACTGCGCGGACATTACCACCAGCGGCCAGCCGGTGCTGACGCAAAAGATCCTCACCGCGTTTCTCAACGAAGGGCATTTTTTCCGTCACCTGAAAAAGATGCGCGCGCTGTATCAGACCCGCCGCGACTGGATGATTGCGGCTCTCCGCGAGGTGTATGGCGATCTGTTTTTCACCGAGCAAAACGACGGTGGGATGCATATCGTGGCGTTCCTGACCAGAGGCAGCGGTGACCGGGAAGTGGCGCGCTGCTGGCAGGAACAGCAGCTGCAGGTGAATGCGCTTTCGGAGTGGTATTGCGGGTCGGGCAAACGCTACGGGCTGGTGATGGGCTATAACAACGTGCGGTCGTATGAAGAGGCGCTGGCGTTGCTGGAGAGGCCGAAACGGCAGACGCTTGCGCTGTTGAGCTGAAATCGCCGGGTGGCGGCTACGCCTTACCCGGCCTACGGTTTAAACATCATTGCGGGATAAACCAACGTCCTTGAGCTGCTCGTCGCTCATCTGGCTCAGGATGTGCCGGGTGCGGTTGATACGATACCAGTTGCAGATCGTTTTGCCGATCCAGACAAACACGACGAACGGACGTTTTGAACGATTCTCATAGAATTCCATGATGCTCTCCTCACAGTACCAGTGGGGTTATCATCCTGGAAATCGGCCTGTGCAATACAGACTCAAAAACACCTTTTGTTTAACATACAGATCCGCTAAAACAATATCTGCATGCCAATTTTTACGGCAATCTGTACTGGTTTTACAATCTGTATGGTGAAAACAAAGGATACAGCATGACGCGCTATCAACATCTGGCCAACCTTCTGGCAGAACGTATTGAACAAGGGCTGTATCGCAGCGGCGAACGTCTGCCGTCGGTGCGCACGCTGAGCCAGGAGCACGGCGTGAGTATCAGCACCATACAGCAGGCCTATCAGATCCTCGAAAACCTCCAGCTGATCACCCCCCAGCCGCGCTCCGGCTATTTTGTTTCGCAGCGCAAAGCCCAGCCGCCGGTTCCGGCCATGACGCGCCCGGTGCAGCGCCCCGTGGACGTCACCCAGTGGGATGAGGTGATGATGCTGCTGGACGCCCGCGCCGACAAAGAGATGATCTCCTTCGGCGGCGGCTCGCCGGATATTAACCAGCCGAGCCTGAAGCCCCTGTGGCGCGAGATGAGCCGCATCGCGCAGCATAATCCTGCCGAGATGCTGAGCTATGACGTGCTCGACGGCCGCCTGGAGCTGCGCGAGCAGATCGCCCGCCTGATGCTGGACGGCGGCTCCACCGTAGCGGCGAACGAGATTGTCATCACCAACGGCTGCCACGGCGCGCTGTCGATTGCCCTGCTCTCGGTGTGCAAGCCGGGGGATATCGTGGCGGTGGAGTCGCCGTCGTTTCACGGCACCATGCAGATGCTGCGCGGGTTTGACATCAAGGCGATTGAAATTCCTACCGATCCCGAGACCGGGATCAGCATCGAGGCATTAGAGCTGGCGCTGGAGCAGTGGCCGATCAAGGCCGTGATTCTGGTGCCCAACTGCAATAACCCGCTCGGGTTTATCATGCCGGAAGCGCGGAAAAAGCAGGTTTTAGCCCTGGCCCAGCGGCACGATATCGTGATTGTCGAGGACGATATTTACGGCGAGCTGGCGGCGGAGTACCCACGCCCGCGCACCATTCATTCGATGGATATCGACGGCCGCGTGATCCTCTGCAGCTCGTTTACCAAAACCGTGGCTCCGGGCCTGCGCGTCGGCTGGATTGTGCCGGGGCGCTATTACGACCGGGTGATGCACATGAAATACGCTGCGGGCGGGTTTAACGTGCCGGGCACCCAGATGGCGGTGGCGGCGTTTATTCGCGACGGGCATTACCATCGCCACGTGCGTCGTATGCGCCAGATTTATCAGCAGAATATGGAAACCTACACCTGCTGGGTGCGGCAGTATTTTCCGGCAGAGATTTGCGTCACGCGCCCGCAGGGCAGCTTCCTGCTGTGGATTGAGCTGCCGGAAAAGGTCGACATGGTGTGCGTCAGCAAGCAGCTGTGTCGGCTGAAGATCCAGGCCGCGGCCGGGTCGCTGTTTTCCGCCTCCGGGAAGTACCGCAACTGCCTGCGGATCAACGTGGCGCTGCCGCCGACGGAGAAGAATCGCGAGGCGCTGAAGAAGATGGGTGAAGCGATTGTGATTGCAATGGAGGAGTAGTGCGGCCTGATGCCCTCACCCCGACCCTCTCCCACAGGGAGAGGGAGAAAACCGATCCTGTAGGCCCGGTAAGCGCAGCGCCACCGGGCAACAGGCAGGTTACTCGTCGAAGTACCAGTATCCCTGGTTAATCAGCCCGGTGAGCTCTTCAACAAACGCCGGGTTTTTCAGCGCATCGCCCAGCTCGGCCTGGCCGAGTTCGGTGTAGCGGCACAGCGCATCCGCCGCCTTTGCGTCTACCGTCTCCAGCTGTTCGCTGTTGATGAAGAAGCTGCCGTTGACGTTCAGCACGCGCAGGCCGCTCAGGCGGGACAGCGTTTCGCCGCCCTGCAGCGCGTCCAGCACCTCTTCCGGCGCGTACGGCGGCTCGGCGGTGGCGATATCCAGCTCGTGGCGCGGCGTGGAGACAAAGCTGCCGAACCATTTTGTGAAATCATCCGGCTTGCTAATCATGTCGAACATCATCTGGCGAATGCGATCGAGTTCGTACTGCTCCACGCGGCCCGGGTGTTCGCAACAGGTCAGATCCGGATCGCTGTAGTGCTCGCCGCCCAGATCGTTTTCCAGCGCATAATCGGCGAAACTGCTGATCAGATCGCGACCGTTCGGCCCGCGGAAACCGACCGAGTAGTTAAGCGCCGTCTCATGGGTAAAGCCGTCGTGCGGGAATCCAGGCGGGATGTAGAGGATATCGCCCGGGGCCAGATCTTCGTCGATGATCGGCTCGAACGGATCGACATGCAGCAGCGCCGGATGCGGGCAGAACTGACGCATCGGCAGCTTGTCGCCCACGCGCCAGCGGCGGCTGCCCATCCCCTGAATGATAAACACGTCGTACTGATCGATATGCGGACCCACGCCGCCACCCGGCACGGAGAAGGAGATCATCAGGTCATCCAGACGCCAGTCCGGCAGGACGCGGAACGGACGCACCAGCTCAGCGGCGGGCATATGCCAGTGGTTCACCGCCTGCGCCAGCAGCGACCAGCCGGTTTCGCCCAGATCGTCAAAGTGCTCAAACGGACCATTGCTGGCCTGCCATTTGCCGTTGAAATGGCTCACCAGACGGCTATCGACTTCCGGCTCCATCGCCAGCCCTGCCAGCTCGTCCGGGGTGATCGGGTCGACAAAATTCGGGAAGGCATTTTTCAGCACTACGGGTTGTTTTTGCCAGTATTTCTCAAGAAATTCCGGCCAGTTCAGGTTCAGTTGATACGCCATGGGTAGCACCAGTGAGAGGGGAAACAGGCGCGATTATGGTGGAGAGCGTGGAGGGCTGCTTTGTCGTGGGTCAAGCGCAGATGATTTGCCTGCCACGCGCGTGTTGGCAATGATTAAACCTGGTCATTAGGTGAAGTGGTATTAAAGTAAAACTTAAATGATAATTTTTCATGAACCTTTTCCCCCGTCCGACGTTTACTTTTACTCAAGGCATCTTACCTCTTAAAACTGGTAGTTTTTTAATTTTAAGAACAAGATTAGCATTAGAGATTGTCATTCTTTATATTTAGCTCTAAGCTATTTTCTTTTGCATACCTGGCTCATTAAAGGCAATGATTAGAATCACAAGGACTGTTGAAAGCGAACATTGCTTACAAGAATATATTTCAACGTTTTCTGCCTTAAATAATCTTATTGACCGACACCTTTCTAAAACTTATCTCAATCTTTTTGCCCGCCCTCAGCAGGCTGAAGATGGTGCGGTTGAATGGTATAGCGAAATAAATGGCAAACCCCAACGCTTTAACGCTTTAAACGTCGTTGAGCGAGACAAAATCGCCATACTCCTCTCACAAAAGCTGGCGGCACTCACTCAACTTCATCAAACACTCTCGACTAGCGCGCAGACTTCTCCCGAAACACTGCAGTTACTGGCAAAAATAGCCAGACAGCCCTCACCAGAAAGAATATGGATCGTTGACGGTCAGCCTGTGATTACAGGCTGGGACATCATGCCTGAAACTAAGTTGCCGGCAGAACCGCTGGCTAAAAAGCGTGGGTGGTTATGGCTGGGGCTTTTAGCACTGGCTCTGCTTCTGGCTCTTGTTCTCCTGCGCGGCTGCTGGCCGACTGTCAAAGTAGCCACTCCTGCCGTTTCTCCCGTCCAGCCAGCCCCTGAGCATCAGGTCAAAATGCTCTGCCCGGCACAGCGGACAAAACAGCAGGCACCTGAAATGGTTATTATTTTTGATGCTTCTGGCTCTATGGCCATGAGCATGGATGCCACACCAGAAGAGATAATGCGGTGGATGCAGGATAAACCTGTACCCGGTATCGATCGTGAACCTCGTCGCATTACGCTCGCGCATCAATCCGCTAAACACATTATCGATGACGTGCCAAATGACATGGACATTAGCCTTATTGCCGCAGCTAATTGCCACCAGGTGAACGCAACTCCGGCTTTCCTGCCGGAACAACGCGCTGAGCTAAAAAAGTTAATTGATAAAATCCAGCCGGTGGGTAAAACCGCTCTGGCAGAGGCGTTAGAAGAGGCGGGGAAACGAGTTAATGGCGTTGACCGTGATGCCATAATTCTACTGGTGACGGACGGGGAAGAGACATGCGGAGGCTCGCCTTGCGATGTCGCGCTTGAGCTAAAAAAACGTAAGCCCCGATTACAGGTCAATGTTGTCGATATCATGAATACCGGCGCCGGAAACTGTATTGCCAGCAATACAGGTGGAAAGGTATTTGCTGTCAATAATACGCAGGAGTTTAATAAGATGATGAACAACGCCGTGAAGGAATATATACCGCAGGGTTGTGATTAACACATTAGAGAAAATGAATACATTGCCAGAAATATAGTTTCACAGCGAAACTTTTTTTTGCGGCAATCGGATATGCGCACGTCCCAATAATAAGTTTAGTTTAGGTCTAAACGTTTTCGGCCATTTGCCGATAATACTCAATATTTTGTTGCCATAAACAATTGACGCAGATTACCCGGCGTATTTGCGGCGTCCTTTTTCACAGTGGAACTTGCTTTCACTTGTTCGTTTAACAGCAAAGGCATGCAGCGTGAAAGAAATTTTTCTATGCAGTGACAAGCTCGATAAATATCAGTCGATGGGTGAGAATGGACAGGCAGTATATATTTCCGCATTACAGCTGCGTGAAACCCTACGACTTAGAAAACAAACGGCGGTTGCTGACACTTTAGCCATCCCGCAAATCAGCGAGCATGGCGATCGAATCGACTGGTATGCCCCGCTGGCCGGTGACGTTATTCCATGGACGGCCGCAACGGAAGCTGAGCGCCAGGCCGCGCTCGCGCAACTCGAAACCACCCATGCAGCGTTTCGCCAGATAAGTAATGAATTTGCCCAAAGCCAGCAGCCGGAACGCCGGCTCTTTGGGAAATTACTTGAAAAAGCGATGCAATTCCCCGATCAGCAGCACGTGTGGCTGGTAGGTGGAAAGCCGGTCATCAGTTTTTGGGGATTTGTGAACGCCACTAACCAGGCCCGCATCGAGCCGTTAGACTGTTTGCGTCCCATATCTACAGCCTTGCCTCCGCAATCAGCCAGTATTGAACCGGTGATACCAGAACGCACTTTCACGCATCAAAGGCACGCCAAAAGACGCTGGTGGTTGCTCTTACCCGCATGGTTGCGTTGGCTACTGCCGCTACTTCTGTTACTCCTTTTAGCGTTACTGTTCTTACGGGGTTGCATGCCAGGCATAACGATCCCTGGTATTTCATCTTCCGTACCCGCTTTGCCCGCGCCCCACCTTCCAACAGCCGAATCTCTTGCGCCGTCGTCAAGGGCCATCATCAGCACAACAACGTCTAAGGCGAACCTGCATTCGACAACGGGCAGTGAGATTTTAAGCACCACGGGCACTTCACTCACAACGTCACAAGAGCAATCAGCATTACAAACGCCGTCACAAAGCGCAGCAGCAACGGCATCTGCTGTGGATCCTGCGTCAGCCACGAATAGCCCTCATCCCGGCGGAACAGCACCTGCTCTCGAAGCGCCATCGGCCAATACCTCAACTGGCGCTAAAGTCCCGTTGACCCTGCCCGCATCTTCACTGGCCCAAGGAAACACCCGTTTTCTGGACGGGAACTGGCACGCAGGGGCTGGTATTCAGGATCAACGCACAGGAAAGCCCCTTAGTCTGAGTTACCAAATCAATGACGGTAAGGGCGAAGTACAGATGATCCGTGGCGACGGTGTGACCTGTCGTGGCGCGGTCAACGCGGCCATTCAGTCAGGTCATCTCGCCATTAACAATCAGGGAGAAGCACAGTGCTCCGATGGCTCACGCTACCAAATGCCAGAAATTCTGTGTGCTCCCGGCGCGCAAAACATTGCGGATTGCAAAGGCCGTTACGACGCCAAAACACTTTTCCCTATTTCGATGAAGCAGGAGGCAAGTCAGTAAATGCTCGCTGAACTCACTGATTTTAAAAAACAGGTCAAACTTATTCGCGACAGCGGGATCCAGTTCCTTGATTTCGCCTTTACCCTGCCAACGCGTAAAGAATATGGGGAATTTCTTCGTCAACAGGGCGACGAGGCTATTATGCGGCTTATCTATAATGAGAGGGAAGATAAGCTGCAGATCCCTCAACCTGACAGCGAACCTCCTCGCTACGCAGACTCCGACTACACATTGACGACCGAAGAGTCGCTACGCCTCTATCGCGGCCTCTGGTTACCGCTGCCATTTTTCCGCTTCAACCCGCCACGAGCCTTTGCTCACGGGCCGTATAACTGGTCACGCGTCCAGTTCCATGAGCTGCCTGAGCCGGATGAAAAGGGCAATACCTGGCGCGCTACTCTGATTTTTGATACCAAAATTTTCCCGGATCGCGAGAATACGCAGTATCTCGCACCGGGCGAGGATGATATCCGTTCAGGGGCGGGATTTGCTCTGGCACGCCATCCTCACGAGATGGGGGAGTTTCTCTCACTGCCATGGGTGAATGAATGGCTACGGGAAATTTTCAGTACTCAGGCTCGCGAAGTATTACGCCAACATATTGATGACATTGATGAACAACTACTGCAGAAGGAACATCAGGCGCATTATCTTAACCTGCTGCATGTCCTGGCGACGACGATTGTCGTTCCTGAAGTACAGGTCAACGACGTAAAAATCCGGGACTCAGCGATACCTGTAGATCTCGTGCTGGACATTGGTAACTCACGTAGCTGCGGCATCCTGATCGAAGAACATCGTGACGACAATAAAGGGCTTTCTCAACTTTATCAGCTTCAGCTCCGAGATTTGAGCCAACCGCAATTTGTTTATAACGAGCCTTTTGACAGCCGTCTCGAGTTTGCCCAGGCCGAATTCGGCAAGCAGGATTTCTCGCTAAAAAGCGGGCGCAGCGATGCCTTCACATGGCCAACCATTGGACGCGTCGGCGGAGAAGCCTTCAGAATGGCGGCTCAACGCCTGGGTACCGAGGGCTCAACAGGGATCTCCAGCCCTAAACGCTACCTCTGGGACGATCAACCCTATTCACCGGGATGGCGCTTTAGCCAGGCCTTCGTGAAAAGTGACAGAGAGCCGTTAGCCACTGCAGCACCGCTGCTGTATATGATCAACGATCAGGGGAAATTGCTCATTCGCCTGAAAAATGAAGAAGACCGTATGCCCGTCTTCACGCCGGTATACAGTCGTAGCTCGCTGATGACGATGATGTTGTCAGAGGTATTAAGCCAGGCTCTCATGCAAATCAACAGCCCTTCACAGCGGCTGAAGATGAACCACGCCAGCACACCGCGTCGTTTACGAAATGTCATTATGACTGTCCCTCCGGCGATGCCAAAGCCTGAGCGCGCTATCTTTGAGGAGAGCATGCATGACGCTATCCGCATGGTCTGGAAAGCGCTCGGCTGGGAAGAGATGGATTATGAAGGCGATGACCCGCAGTGCTTGAAATACGCCCATCCAGGCGTACACGTGAAGTGGGACGAAGCCACCTGTGGGCAGTTGGTATATCTCTATAACGAAACGCAGAACTACTTTGGCGGTCGCACGGACGAATTTTTTGCAGCTACTCGCCGTCCCGATACTCAAAAGGACACCAGCGATACACGCTCATTAAAAATCGCGTCGATTGACATTGGCGGAGGAACGACCGATCTCGTCATTTCTCGCTACACGCTGGATGAAGGCCAGGGCATTAACGTCCGGATTACCCCGAAACAGCTTTTCCGTGAAGGGTTTAAGGTAGCAGGCGACGACATACTGCTGGATGTTATACGGCTTTTCCTCCAGCCAGCAGTAAAAGCGGCCATGACCAAAGTCGGCCACAGCGATCTTGCAGCCGAATCAATGATGTCACAACTGTTCGGTAGTGAATCGATCGAAGCCGGAAAACAGGTATTACGTCAGCAGCTAACATTGCAGATCTTCGCGCCTCTGGCGTTATCTATTTTGCATCGCTATGAAGAGTACTCCCCGGAAAATGGTCGGGAGATACTGAATTACACTTTCCGTGAGCTACTTGCCGATAATCTTCCAACCGAGAAAGTACAGGATTACGTCAACGACGTTGCCCGTTCCGGACAGCTTGCGAGCGAAGTACCGTTCTCCATTCTGGATGTACCGCTGGAGTTGGATCTTGCGCGTCTGCACAATGAATTTATCGACCCTCGCAGCGGGCGAATGAACATTTGCCACAGCCTGCGCGCGTTGTGCGAAGTGCTTTGGCACTACAACTGCGATGTATTACTTTTAACCGGTCGTCCATCCCGCCTGCCGGGAATTCAAGCGCTCATTCGCCAGCTTCAACCTGTTCCCCCTTCTCGCGTGCTGCCACTCCACGGTTATGAAACCGGTGGCTGGTATCCGTTTAACAAGAAAGGATGCATTGACGATCCGAAATCGACAGCCGTTGTGGGGGCGATGCTGTGCCTGTTAGCGGAGAAATCCAGGCTCAACAACTTCTTCTTCCGCACTGCGAACTTTAAGCCTTATTCAACCATCCGCTATGTCGGGATGCTTGATGGAAACAATGTGATTAAAGACAGCAATGTCGCCTATCGCGACGTTGATTTGGACTCCGCTGATTTCCAGTTACCGGAAGGGAAAGGCTTTGAAGCACGGGGGAAGTGCGTATCGGTTTCCGCCAGCTTGATAACGAACGCTGGCCATCGACCGCACTTTACACCCTAAAAATTACCAGTGCGAACCTGGCAAGCGAGCTGTCGGGTGATGCTGTAATAAGCATCGGTTTAACCGCAGAACAGGGACGTGGACGTAGTAGCGAAGAACCGGTCAGTCCGGAGCGCTTCCAGATTGGCTCGATGGAAATGAAAAACGCACAGCGCGGCTATGGTCGTAGAGATGTTGCATTCCAGTTGAACACAATGGTCGGTAATGGGCTGAGTGAAACCCATTACTGGCTGGATAGCGGGAGTATTAAAAGCTAATGAGCACTATTCATCCCAACACCATTATCCAGGGCTGGAATGGCGTCGAACAAGGTGCAGGCCGGGCCATTGACTGGATCGCAAGCGTTCGTCAGGACGCGCCGCGCCTGAACACTGAAGCCGATCGCCTGACCATGAACTTGCGCCGCAGCCGTAACAAAGCACGCAGATTGGCGCAGGCCGCAGCGAAACCGATGACAATCGGCTTCTTTGGCTTGTCGCAGGCAGGCAAATCGTATCTCATTTCCGCGCTGGCTGCGGGTGAAAACGGAAAGCTGGAAACACGCCTCGGCGGCAATCAGCTCGATTTTCTGACCCACATCAACCCGCCTGGCGGCGGCAAAGAGGCGACGGGTCTTGTTACCCGGTTTAGCCGCAGTGCTCAGAGCTCAGACGACCGCTGGCCTGTCACGTTACAGCTCTTCAACGAAGTGGAAATGGGGAAGATCCTCGCCAACGCATTCATCCATGACTTCAACCAGGAAAAATTTGACTGGCAGTTCGATGAAAAACGCATCAGCGATCTGTTAACGTCCCTGTCGAAACGACGCCTGACCTCCCGCAGCCCTGGCGTGACCGAAGATGACGTAGTTTCTTTTTGGGATTACCTCATCCGCCATGCTGAGAAAACGCAAAGCCGTTTTGCCCTGACCTACTGGCCACAGGCAGTAAGCCTCGCACCATGGCTTTCTGTTGAAGATCGCGGCCAGCTTTTCTCCGTTTTATGGGGCGAAGTACCAGAACTAACCAATGCCTATATCCGTTTTGCCAACACGCTACAGCGTCTCGGTGGAGTGCAGGAGCTGCGTGCCCCGCTGAGCACGCTGGTTCGTAACGAAAACGGCCTGCTTATCCAGCGGGATAGCATCATGAACGTCGATATGCTGGAGCGGCTGAATACCCCGTCGGATCAGACTATTGAAGTCTGTCCTGTGGTAAATGGGCAAACGGGTGCGTCTATTTCGCTATCGCTGGCAGAGCTCACTGCGCTTACCGTTGAATTGCATATCCCGTTAATGTCTCCGCCTCGCGAAACAATCTTCGAAGCCGTCGACTTGCTTGATTTCCCGGGTTATCGCGGCCGTCTGGCGGTGGAGTCCATGAGTGATGTCACTCGCGAGGTTAAAAATGCAGAGAGCAACCCGCTAGCGCAGTTAATTTTGCGCGGAAAAGTGGCCTATCTTTTTGAACGCTACACCGAAAACCAGGAGATGAATGTCCTGGTGGTGTGTACGGCCTCAACAAAACAGTCCGATGTCAAAGAAGTGGGCGGCGTTCTGGACGAGTGGATCCGTTACACCCAGGGCGCCGATGCCGACGCGCGTGGTCGTCGCTTACCTGGCCTAGTCTGGGCATTAACCATGTTTGATCTGCGCATTAGCCAAAACCTTTCCCATGACGAAGCACTTCTTCGCCAGTCCTGGGGGCTTGGCGGGATGATCAAAATGGCGATGACCGAGCGTTTTGGCCAGTACAAATGGATGCAGGAATGGAGCCAGGGTCAGGCGTTCAATAACACGTTCCTGGTACGCAAACCGCGCCAGCAAACGCCCTTTATCCGCATGAACGCAGGTAGTGAAGCGGCTTTCAACGACGACAATGGCGGGCAGCTCGCACTGATGCGGAAAACCTTCCTTGAAGATGAAGCTGTCGCTCGCTACATCGCGAACCCTGCTGAAGCCTGGGATGCGATGCTCACCCTCAACGACGGTGGTATGCGCCGAATGGCCGATTATCTGGCCCGCGTCGCCCGCCCTGAACTGAAACTGGAGCGGATCGCAGAACAGCTCGACGAGATCCGCCACGAACTGGTCGAAGGGGGACTGGGGAACTGGTACCAGCCGGACGGCGAAGAAGAGCTGTCCAGAAAATCCCGAATTGCGCAAGAGATCCTTGCCACCCTGAAAAAACGCAGCGGCATGCACGGCGAACTGCTGGCGCGGTTGGTTCCGGCACGCCGCGATCTCCATGCACTTTACATGCAGCAAACGACCCTGTCTGCGCCTGAAGCAGAAGAAGAAGATGCAGGATTCTTTGATATCGGTGTGGAAGATGCTTTCGAAAGCAGCGCAACTGCGGTGACGACGCACAGCCATGAGATCGCTTTCGCGCACCAGAGCGTTCAGCTCTGGATTAACCATCTGCGCGGCCTGCCTGAAACCGCCGCCATGCTCAACTACATCAGTCTTCCGCGCCCGATTGCCGAAGCGCTGGTAGACGAATTGATCACGGGGTTATTGCGTTCACGTGTCGAGGACGCGCTGGTCAATGCAATGAAAAATACCGAGCAGGCTGGCGTTCGTCGCGAACGTATGGTCGAGCGTCAGGTTTCACGCGTGCTTCACGTGATGAGCGATTTCATCACCTGGCTGGGCTATCAAAATATGCCGGAATCGAAACGCCCGGCCCGTCTCAACCAGCCCGAACAGCCGATCTTTACCCGTCCACCAACGTGCGACAGCGTGGTCTGGAAAGGTGATGAACGCCTGGCACGCCTGACGCCGCAACAGCTGAACTACAGTGCCTTCTTTATCATCGACTGGCTGGTTGGCCTGGAAGCACTCATTACCGAAAACGCAGGTCATTCTGCCGGACGCGAGATTAGCGTCGCGCAGAACGAAAATCTGGGCGTCATTCTCCGCCAGATTAAATTGGCAAAGGAGTAACTGGACGTGATCAAACCTGAACTTAAGACGCTGACCCCTATACAACCAGGATTCGCATTGCTCTTGTTGAAAGGCTGGAAAGGCGATGCCGAGGGCGTCACAATCTCGGTAGTACGTAATCAGGATCGCCTGTATCTGGATAGCCACGGTGATTGGGTCAGTGGCGAGATTTTCCTCGCCCTTCCTCCACTGATACAAAATGAGGAGACGCCCTGCGTTCAGGTCGGCCCTTCTCTGATCGATCCACTACTCGCCAACCGCCAGGCGGCCTATCGCATCACCATCAAAGATGGAAGTAATAAGGATATGGGGATTCTGACCATCGCTGAAGGGCTACTCAGCTCCCAGGCCGGTGGTGAAAACCCACTCCCGGAAAATATACAGACGCTGAATGATACCCCCATCGTGCAGCCGATGTCCGTTCAAGAACCGGAACCTGTCGTTTTAGAACCTGTCGCAGAAAAGCCTGTATCTCAACAGCCGCATAAGCCGAAAAGTAAGCTGCCGTTATTTGCGGGATTAGCCATTCTATTGCTCCTGCTGGCCGCTGCTGGGTGGTGGTTTACCCGTAAGCCAGAGCCTGCAATTCCAGCGGCACCTCCCGCGCCCGTCGCGAAAACTACCGGGCCGTGTGGTGATGAACAAATGGCGAGCGGCAATGAAATGGCGTTCGTTAAAGGGTGCCTGCGTAGCCAGCCAAGTAGTGCACAACTGCTGGACGTCATCGCAAAAGCGAAAGCGGCAAAACATTGCGATATCGCTCAGCGCCTTTACGCCTATAAAGCCCAGTCCGGCGATACGCAGATAGCTGTTCGTTATGCACAAGAATATGACCCGAAAACCGCAAAACCAGGGGGATGCTTCAATCCTGACGCAGAGACAGCGGCGTATTGGTATGAATCGGTTGTAAATCAGGACCCGCAGAATAACGAGGCCAAAGCCCGTTTAGCTGAGCTGAAGAAATAGGATAAACAATGAAATACATGCATTGGTTCAGTAGCCTGGTGTGTGCCGCAACGCTGGCATCCCCCGCCTGTGCCGCGGGTAAACAGCCGCTTTTGCAGGAAGGTAAACATGCGTTATTCCAGCGGGTACTGACTTACCCAGGCTGCCAGCTGTCCGCCAAAGCAGGTGAAGCAGGTAAAGAGCAGCCGGCCTTTAGTCGATTCTATGTTTACCAAAGGACAACGCTGGGTCAGGACACGTGGCTGCAGGTTGGGCCGGACAGCTTTGGTCATACCGCTGGCTGGATGAAATCCTCCTGCACCGTTGACTGGAAAATGCAGCTGACGCTGGCGTTTACCAATCCTGCTGGCCGTCAACCGATGCTGTTCTTTAAAGAGAAATCCGACGTTGAGTCTCTTCTGAACAGCAAAAACCCTGCGGCAACATTGCAACCAATGCTCAACAGTTTGAGCAGCCATAAACCGGTCCCGCAGGTTCTGGCACGCGAGCCTGATTACATGGTGGATCAGTTAAAAAACTTTTATCTCTTACCTGTTCTTGGCTCAGATGATGTGTTTACCGATACCGGCTTCCAGGTACGTGTACTCAACGTTGCCTCCGTCAGCGAAAAGTCGCCCGCAAAAAAGGCCGCGTCCGCTGCTGATGAAAAGAACATGATGAAAGGGTTCTCCGCCTCGGTTGTCTTTGTGATCGACTCCACCATCTCGATGGGGCCGTATATCGATCGCACTAAAGAGGCGATCGATAAGATCTACAAGAGGATCGAGAAGGAACACTTACAGGATCAGGTCAAGTTTGGCCTGGTAGCTTTCCGCTCCAGCGTGAAAGCGGTTCCGGGTCTTGAATACGACAGCAAGATGTATGTCGACCCCAATACCGTTAAAGATGGTAAAGACTTCCTCGCTAAAGTACATGACCTGAAGCAGGCTACCGTTTCCAGCAGCAAGGTTGATGAAGATGCTTACGGCGGGGTCATGACAGCGCTGGACAAAGTGGACTGGACGCAGTTTGGCGCCCGCTACGTTGTACTGATTACTGACGCAGGCGCGCTTGATGGCACAGATAAGCTCTCGTCAACCCATCTGGATGCCGCCCAGGTGCGTCAGGAAGCCGCCTATCGTGGCGTTGCGCTGTATGCGTTACATCTGAAAACCTCTGATGGTAAGAAAAATCACAGTTCTGCTGAAGCCCAGTATCAGGAGCTGACGTTAAATCCATTCCTGCACAAACCGCTCTACTATCCTATTGATTCAGGTGATGTAAATAGCTTCGGTAGTATGGTCGATAACCTGGCGAATGCCATTACCGGCCAGATTAAAACAGCCTGGAGCGGCGAAGAAACGGCGGGGAGCGCGCTGGGGGCAAGCCCTAAATATGCCGGTAAGAAAGAAGATCCCCTGCTCAGTGATGCCGACAAGTTAAGTAAGGCAATGCGTCTTGCCTATCTGGGTGAAAAGCAAGGCACCACGGCACCACCGGTATTCAAGTCATGGATAAGCGACCGCGATCTGATTGACCAAAACATCCCGGCGACCGAGGTGCGCGTACTGCTCACGAAAAGCGAGCTCAGCGATCTGAGCGATGTCATGAAGAAGATCGTCAATGCCGCCAATGAGGGGATGATCTCTCCGGATGACATGTTTGCCAGCCTGCGTTCTCTGGCGGCAACCATGGGCAACGATCCAAACCAGGCGAAAGGGAAAAATGCGACCCGCCTAGGAGAGATGGGGCTGCTTGGTGAATATATCGAGAGCTTACCTTACCTCAGTGAAGTATTGAGCCTGGACGAAGAAACCTGGAAAAGCTGGGATGGCCTTGAGCAGGAGCGTTTCATCCGCAGGCTGAATACCAAGCTTAATTACTATCAACGCTACAACCAGGATGTAGACCGTTGGGTGGCATTAGCGCCCGATAGCGACCCACGCGATAACGTTTATCCGGTACCTCTGGAGAACCTGCCCTGATGTTGAGGATCCGCGATATGGAGATCAGCCGGGGCGGAACGCATGGCTATAGCGTCGCCCTCCCGCACCTCTCGTTGAAAAAGGGAGAGGTGGTCGCTCTAACCGGGCCTAGCGGGTGCGGTAAAAGCACGCTTCTGGAGATGATAGGGGCGATCCTCCGCCCAGCGCATCTTGCCGAATACCGGCTCGCCGGTCGCGATATTTCAATACCGCTCATGGCTGAAAACGAGCCTGTCCTGGCCGCGCTTCGCGCACGCGAGCTTGGGTTTATGCTACAGCACGGCGGCTTGTTGCCCTGGTTACCCGTGATAGAAAACATCACTCTGGTTCGCAGGCTGGCAGGACTTAGCCTACAGTCAGCCTGGCTCGATAAGGCCATCGACAGCCTGGGCGTGCGGCCGCTGCTGACAAGAATGCCTTCCCGGCTTTCTATCGGCGAGCGCCAGCGCGTTGCCTTCATCCGTGCGATTGCCCACCAGCCACGCTTACTCCTTGCCGATGAACCGACTGCGGCGCTGGATCCTGATAATGCAGACCGGCTGTTTGACCTGATGATCGGCATGGTGCGCTCACTGGATATGGCAGCCATTGTTGTGAGCCACGACTGGCAGCGCGTGACGCATTTTGGGATTGACCGATATCAGGCCGTGACCGGAGAGGGAAAAAGTGTCTTCTTACCCAGCTGATATGCCAGCGTCAGGCACCCTGCTATGCCGTATGGCTCTGCGCGATCTCATTCACGATCGCAAGGTCGCGCTGTGCATCATCTTCTCTTTGATTGCCGTTATCGCACCGTTATTGCTGCTGTTCGGATTGAAGAATGGCATTGTCAGCCAGCTTCGCCATCAGCTTCTCGACGACCCTCGCACCCGGGAAGTACGTATAACGGGTAATGGTAATTATGATTTTGCCTGGCTTGATAAGCTCGCCCGCCGTTCAGAAGTCGGATTTTCGATTCCGTTAACCCGTTCGCTGAACACTCAGGCCGATCTGGTCCGGGACGGGCAACACTTTGTCCCGGGTGCTGAAGTGATCCCGACGGCCAAAGGCGATCCTCTTTTGCAGGATGTCAGAGCACTGGTCAAAGACAGCGATACCGTACTCAGCGCCAGTGCGGCACGGCGCCTTGGCGTGCAGCCAGGAGATATCCTGCGCCTGATGGTGAGCCGAAAAAGCGAAGGGAAAAACCAACGCGCCACGTTCGCTTTAACCGTTACCGGCGTGCTGGATGACGCAAAATTTTCACGTCAAGGTGCCTTTATTACATTGCCTTTGCTTGTTGCTCTGGAAGACTACCGCGATGGCTTTCAGGTTCCCTTGCTGGGGGTCAGCGATGGCAAGCCGCCCAGAGAGAGAACCCGCTATTCAAGAGCACGTATCTATGCCAGTTCGATAGATGACGTTTCACTCCTCGCGCGGTGGCTGGAGACGCAGAACATTGAGGCTATCACTCAGTCAGCTCAAATTGAGTCTGTGCGTGCCATCGACCGTGTGCTGGGGATTATCTTTGGCGTGATTGCCTGGATCTCTGCATCAGGGTGCATCGCCTCGTTAGTCGGTGCCTTCATCGCCAACATTGATCGTAAGCGCAAAGATATGGCCGTGCTGCGCCTTCTGGGTTTTCGCCGTCGCGCTGTGACGCTTTTTATTATTATTCAGGCGCTGTGTTTGACCGGCGTCTCATACGGACTGGGTGTGATCATCTACCTGCTGGGCAGCGCATTGTTCAACCATGTGTTGGGCAGTTCTTTACCGGACCAGGCATTCGTCTGTCACCTTGACCCCCTTCATTTTATCGCCGCATTGCTCTGTGTCCTTGCCGTGGCGTTAGGCGTGGCCGCTATCGGAGCACTGCGCGCACTGAAAATCGAACCTGCGGAGAGTTTACGTGAAATCTAAACTGGCGATGAGCCTGGCTATCATTGGACTCGGGTACGCCTGCGCGGCGAATGCCACCTGGGATGAAAAGTTCTGGAACCCAAAACCTCTGGCCGATGACGTGATATTGCCTATGCCGTGCGACGGTGCCATGGCATTTCGCAAAGTCGCTATCCCGCTGAATAAACCGCTGGAAGATTACAACATCACGCTGGGGCAAGAAGGCGACGACTGGGGATACGTTGAACAATCTCGCCAGGAACACATTGCAGGCAGTTTCCCGGAGAAGGGTGGTAAGGGCCGTTATTACCTGATGGCCAAATATGAACTGAGCGACCTGCAGTATCGCGCGCTTTCTGGGGAATGCCCGACGACGGATATGAAAGGACGTTTACCGAAGGTGAGTATTGGCTGGATGGATGCCATGGTATTCGCAAATCAATACAACCTGTGGTTACGAAAAGAAAAACTTTCTGCACTGCCTGAAGATGATGGTCAGGCGGGATTTTTACGGCTTCCGACAGAAACCGAGTGGGAGTTTGCCGCACGCGGCGGGCTCGCGGTTTCCCCCGCAGAGTTCCGCGATCGCCACTTCCCCATGCCTGAAGGATTAAACGGTTATGTCTGGTTTGCGGGGGCACAGTCTGCAAATGGAAAACTTCAGCTTACCGGCCTGCTGAAACCTAACCCGCTCGGATTGCACGACATACTGGGCAACGCAGCAGAGATGATGTTTGACCCGTTCCGCCTGAACAAGCTCGATCGCCTGCATGGTAAGGCTGGGGGCTATGTCGTTCGGGGGGGCAGTTATATGACTCCTCAGGCGGATATCCGCAGTTCACTGCGTGGAGAGGAGCCGTACTATGCCAATGCGGGCGAGAATACAACCAAAAGCACCGGTGTTCGTCTGGTTTTAGTTTCCACAACCCTGACATCACGCGAGCGGGTGAAAGAGATTGAAAAAGAGTGGCAATCATTAGGCACGGGTAAAAAGGAGACACCTGCAGGCAAAGCTGATGATTCGCTAAAAAACCTGAATGCTATCTCGGCAAAAGTCCAGGATGACGCGCTGAAGAAACAACTTGAGCAACTGCGCGGTGAGCTGCGCGCAAATAGCCAGCTTCGGGATGAACAACGGGATCAGGCAATACGCACATCGTTACAGTTGGGCGCCTTTTTGTGCACAAAAATGAAAGATGACGGCGAGTTTTACGATCGTCTCAACCAGCTCTTCACCAAAACCTGTGCCGCAGGCAGCCAGCTTGATGCTAATTGCTCCCGCCGTCAGGAACAGCTTGGTCAACATCAAAAAGCCCTTGATTTTATTACCAGTTATTACGCTGACACCCTGGTAGACATGGGCACAACCTATGACAAACCCCTCATCGAACCGCAGGTCGCTGTCGTATTGCAACAGATGGCTGCACGCGGAAAAACCAACCTTAACGGTTATCTCGATACCTACTGGAAGAACCTTCAGGGGTACTGGAAAGATGGAAAAGTTGCGCGCGAGGCGTGGCTTAGTTCATGTAAAAAAAATAATTAAATAGTTCAGGAGATTGGAATGTTAAAGGTTATTCGCACAGCAGTGATAGCAGGAATGATGGTATTTCTGGCGGGGTGCCAGAATGGCAGTACGGGAAGTAGTGGCGGCGTCGACCCGCGCCTTGCCAATAATCAGGACGTTGAGTTTTTCAATAAATCAGGCTGGCAGGCCTGTGCTGGCGGCGCGGTAATCGGCGCACTGGCTTGCGCTGTCAGTAACTCCAGCAACAAAGCGGTATGTATGGCCGCCGCCGCTATCGCCGGTTGCGGTGTGGGTATGGGGGCTAACGCCTATCTGGATAATCAGCGCAAAAAATACGCCTCCCAAGAGCTGCAGTTAAACGCAACGATTAAGGATGTTGAAGCCGAAAACAAACGCATTCAGAACGCAACCAGCGTTGCAAAATCGGTTATCGACTCTGATAAAAAGACCCTCGCTCAAATAGAAAAAGATATGGCTGCAAACACGGTGAAAAAAGACGCCGTACAGAAGCAAATTAAAGGAGTGGATGCCAACATTGCTTACCTTCGCGGCACCATCACCGACATGAAAAAACATGAGAAGCAGTGGCAGGACGTTTCTGCAGACATGAGCAAATCCGGCAGTGATACCCAAAATCTGGATAGCGAGATTGCGTTGATGCGCGACAAAATTGGCTCTCTGCAGGGCGAGCTCGATAGCCTCTATACCCAGCGCACCGCGCTGAAAGTCGGTTGAGGGGAATAGCAATGCGTTATATTTTTCTTGCACTCAGCGCACTCATATTAGCCGGCTGTGCCACTAACGCGCGAGATTGTGACCCGACAACCGGTGATGTCAGCATTATTACCAAATTTAACTGCAACTACTCCGGCACCTGGGATAAGCGCGTTGAAGATAAACAAAAAACGCTGCAACACGATCAGGAACTGAATAAAGAGTTCAAAGCGGTGAATGATGCGATTGAAAAAGAGAAAGCACTGAGCAATGCCAACGTAGCCAGTAAACAAAAATCGCAGCAAGAACTGCAAAAGTCGATGAACAATCTGGTCGCCCAGTTGAAGAAAAAAACAGCTGGCCGGGCTGATGCTCAAAAGCAAGTTGCAGACCTGGAAAAAAGTATGAAGGAGGCGCAAAACAAACCAAGCGCTTCCGAATTGCAAAAACAGATGGAACTGCAGAAGCTGCAGGGACAGCTGAATGAATTACAAGAAACACTGGCTTCACAATAATAAAATAGCAGCCGGATTACCGGCTGCTTTACCTGCTAAGGAAAAATAACGTTGAAATCTCAATTACTCTCTGCTGGATTATTGACACTTCTGGCGACAACTCCAAGCGTTCATGCTGCACCGCCTGAGCCTGAACTTATTTTCAACTGCGAACTCACGAACGGAAAATACGTTATCGTCCGTCTGGATCACGATGTTCCTACTTATTATTACGGCTCACTTGAAAAAGTAGAAATGACTCTCCCCCAAAATGAGGGAGACAAAACGCAGGTTCGCCTGGGTGAAATGACGTTCTCAGGTGGAGGCGCTTATTATTATCGTTTCATCAATGGCAACTACAGCTATGTTGTTTATAGCGGTACGGGAAAAGGATGGGATTATACCGGCCTGAAAGTATATAAAAACCAAAAGCTCATCATGAAAAAAGAGTGCACTAATGGGGGGTTTTTACCTAATGAATATCGCGGTCAAGGCCTCGTAAAAGAAGCGGACACCGGTGATGATGCAACATACGGTTATGTTGATTAATACATCATTTTCAGGATGGTAAAATATGATGAGCCGTTACTTACACTGTAGCACAGTATTCGCATGTCTTTTATTCGCTGCTCCAACTCATGCGATTGAGATCTGGCACTCAAACACCGTCTGGGCAAATCAAGGGATGTGCAGCGCCACTTTCACGCTGGACAGTGGCATGGAAAGCGTTGGTTCGTTAGAGGTAGGCTTTGACCTCGTTGATGCAAAAAATAACCTTGTAGCTCATGATACTTTGCAGGTAGACCCATTCGGCGATTCTGATGCCACGCGATACCAAACGGCTTTCGCCGAAGGCGAGCATTATTGCGAAAGCAATCTCACGCTGCGCCTGACGTCACTGGCATTAGTTAACGGAAAGACCAAACAGCCTTTACCTCTCAGTTTGCTTACACCAAGGGCATTTATTCCATTCCCTATCATTAACCCACAGGCAGATCACTAATATGTCTATAGACGCTGAAGCAAACTCAACACCTGACAATAATGGACCTGGCCTTTGCTTTTTGTTATTACTTATCTTTGGCGGGTTCGTTTTCTTTATACCTGCAAGCGTTGTGGTCGCCTTCCCGGCCGTTCTCGCCGGTTCCTTCCTGTATTTTATCTGGTATCTTATTTCGGAAGGGCATTTAGGCAATATTCTTGGCAGTATGATCGTCAGCATGATACTAATGGCTATCGCCGCAGCTATTCCTGTCATTGGCTGGATATTGTTACTTCTATGGATCTTCTACAATATTGCGAAAGCCTTTGAGACGATAAAAACATTACTTCCCGATGCGCTCTTTAGCGCTGTTCTCTATGGATGTTTGCTCTTTCCCGTTATCCAGGAAATGGCAATGGACGGGGAGAGCAACATGGCTGCCACTATCGCTTGTGGTGTCGTGTACGTGATAACTGCAGGGCTTTATTGTTCCAGGTTAACGCAGCTGGCAACCAACACTAAGCAAAGTATTTTCTATTTTTCAATTATGTGGCTTTCGGTCCCACTTATCGCACTTCTGATCGTCTCGATTGTGGCATCCTTACGCGCGGCATTCAGAACCGTGCTGACCCCGGTGCAGACCGTGGTCAAAACCCCGCAAAACGTATCAGCGCATATGCGAGGCGGGAGCCATGTCAACGCTTACACCCGAACTGTGACCACCATTCAACATAGCGTGACCTCCCAGACGCTTCCGGGGATGGGAGCTGTTGGTGCCTCTATGGTTGGTTCCGTATCGGAGGCAACGATAACAACACCACAACAGCCACAGCAAACCTTGCCAGCGCTGGAACACAAACCAGCCGGGGGTGAATTAACACAGTATGCGACGAACAAAGACCACAACTTTTACCGCTACGACAATCTCAACGCGAAAAAAATAAGCAATTTCGTCCAGGCGGCCAGTCATCGTCAATCGCTGCCTCCTCTCACGGAAGATGCGATCCTGTTCTACTACGACGAAACGGTTTTCGGCCAAGGGGATCATGGTGTGGTATTAACCGATGACGGTGTTTATTGCGTGTTGGGAAAATTGTATGAAACTTTCTACGCCCGCTTCAACGAAGTCAGTAGCGTAGTCATAAAAGGATCCTTTAATAAAAAAATTGTCCTGCATATGAAGAATGGCCAGAAACATAATATTGAACTGACTCAATCAAATGCCGGGGCAAAAAAAATCTACGAACTTATCAGCATCGCAGCCCAGAATTAAGTAATCCTCCAGGCACCCGCTCAACGGGTGCCTTTCAGACTTCTGCATGACACATTCTGACAGTTTCACGCTTTATCGTGATCGCCATATTTACAGCGGCTTATATCGTTACGTTAAGAGAGAACTGTCATGAGGCCTGAAATGAGCGATTTCACTGAACTGCCGGTCACTGGCTTTGTTAAGACCAAAACAGCGGTCTACACGCGTAAACAGAACCCCTCGGTATTCTCGCCCGTGGCGCGTGAACTCCCTGCGGGAAGCCAGCTGACGGTGCAGGCTGCGGTGATGGGGGATGCTGTGGAAGGCAACGCGCACTGGTATCGCATTGATGAGGATACATACATCTGGGCGGGGGCATGTACACGGCTCGATCCTTACCCGGCGTTTCCGCCAGGCACGCGAACGAACTGGATGGCGGTGGTGTTCGAGGTACGCTAGGTCCGGCGTAGGTCGGGTTAGGCGAAGCCGTCACCCGACTCAAACACGCCGCGAAAACTTAATCCAGCTTCAGCTCGTCATAATGGGTAATCAGTTTACCCACGATGCCGTAGTCCAGCGCTTCTGCCGGAGACATCCAGAAGTTGCGGTCGGTGTCTTTTTTCACTTTTTCCAGCGGCTGGCCGGTGGCGTCAGCGATCAGCTTGTTCACGCGATCCAGCATGCGGATGATCTCGCGCGCTTCGATCTCAATATCCGTCGCCTGACCGCGCACGCCGCCCAGCGGCTGGTGGATCATAAAGCGGGTATTTGGCAGCGAGTAGCGGTGCTCTTTCTTCGCCGCCAGGAAGATGGTGATCCCGGCGCTCGCCACCCAGCCGGTGCCGATGACGTGCACTTCCGGGCGGATGAACTTGATGAAGTCGTGGATGGTATCGCCCGCTTCCACGTGGCCGCCCTGGCTGTTGATGTACAGCTTGATCGGATCGTTGCTGACGCTTTGCAGCAGGATCATCTGGGTGATGACCTTCTGCGCCAGCTCCTGGTTGATCTCACCGGAGATCACAATCGAACGAGACTCCAGCAGTTTTTGCTGCAGAGCGCCCGCGCCGTTTGACCCTTCCGCTTTTTCCTTGTCGCTATCTTTCAGTGTGTAGTGCATTGTTATTTCCTCAGCTTGTCGCGCTCAAAACCAGAGTGTAGCCTGTTTTACCGGTGAAAGTCCTCACAGACAAATAACGAGGGAGCTTATGAATATTGCCCATGTCGCACTCTGGACCCGCAGCCTGAACGCGCAGGTTCAGTTCTGGGAAACGGTGTTTGGTGGCCGCAGTAACGAACGCTACGTCAGTAAAAATCGTCCCGGTTTCGAATCACACTTTATTACGCTGGATGACGGGCCGACCATCGAGCTGATGACGCTACCGGATCTGCCCGACGCCCCTGCGCACCCGGAGTTTATCGGCTGGGCGCATATCGCCATCAACGTCGGCAGCAAAGCGCAGGTCGACAGCATGGCCGAGCGGGCACTGGCCAACGGCACGCTGCTCAGCGCCCCTCGCATGACCGGGGACGGCTTCTATGAAGCGGTAATTGCGGATCCGGACGGCAACCGCATCGAGCTTGTGGGTGCATAAAATCAGCGTTTCGTTGCTTAGCCGCCCCGGTCACGGATCGCTATACTTCATCTTCATACGGTTATCATATTGTTAAATGATAATGATAGTTAATGTGTTAAGATGAAAGTCAGCATAAACAGTCCCTTACGTAACCGGCGGGATTGTTTGCATCCTCGACATGTAAATCAGCACCGGGGCGGTGAATGGAACACATTGTGTATGTGGTTGATGACGATGACGCAGTCAGGCAGTCCGTGATCGGGCTGCTGGATTCGGCGGACCTGAACGCCGTCGGCTTTTCATCGGCAGAAGCGTTTCTTCAACACCGCTTTGAAGAGCTCCCGTCGTGCGTGGTCCTCGATATGCAAATGCCCGCCATCTCGGGCTTTGAGGTGGCTGACGCCCTAAAGGACAGCGGGCGCGAGATCCCGATTATTTTTCTTACCGGCCACGGCACTATCCCGATGTCGGTGCGCGCCATTAAAGGCGGCGCGTACGAATTTCTCACCAAGCCCGTCGAATCCACCGCGCTTATCGACGCCATCGAGTCCGCGCTTCAGCTGGCGGAACACAACGCCGTGCGCAATAAAGAGCACTACGCCCTGAAGCAGCGCCACATGTCCCTCACCCCGCGCGAGCACGAGGTGCTGACGCTGGCGATAAGCGGCATGCTGAACAAGCAGATTGCCGCCGAGCTGGGCGTCAGCGAGATCACGGTGAAGGTGCACCGCCGCCGCGTGATGGAGAAAATGCAGGTGCGCTCCGTGGCGGAGCTGGTCAGGGCCGTTGAGCGCCTGACCAATAGCCAGCCTGCGGAATAACCTTTACCCTTCCTGCGCCGCCAGCGGCAGCGCAAACGCAAACACCGTGCCGTACGGCTCCCGGCGGCGCGCGCTCAGCTTCCCGCAGTGGCGCTCAATGATGCTGGCGCTGATGGTCAGCCCCATACCCATCCCCTGCACCTTGGTGGAGTAGAACGAGTCAAAAATCTGCTCCAGCCGCTCGGGCTCAATGCCGCTCCCGGTATCGGCGATCTCGACGATCACTTTTCCGTCCGCGTTGGCGGTGCTGAGGGTTATGGTGCTGGCGCGATCCTTCACCTCGGCCATCGCCTCTACCGCATTCATCACCAGATTGAGCAGCACCTGCTGGATCTGCACGCTATCGCCGGTGATAAAGCTGTTCTGCGCCTGTAACAGATAATCAACGCTAATGTGTCTCTGCTCCAGCTCGCTGCGGGAGAGCGTGATGATATGGTGGATCAGGTAGTGCATGTCGATGCGCGAGAAGGTGGGATCCTGCTTGCGCGTCAGGGACTGGATGCTGCGAATGATCTCCCCCGCCCGCGCGCCTTCCGCGGCGATCTCCTCCAGCCCTTCGCGCACTTTATCCAGCCGGGCGGGCTCGCGGTTGAGCCAGCGCAGGCTCGCCCCGGCGTTCGAGACGATCGACATCAGCGGCTGGTTGATCTCGTGGGCGATGGAGGAGGTCAGCTGCCCGACGGTGGTGGCCCGGGACACCCGCGCCAGATCCGCCTGCGCGACCCGCATGGCATCCTCCGCCGCGCGCTGGCCGGTGATATCGGTGATGATGCCGTAATACTCGTTCACCTCGCTGCCCACGCCCACCGGATCGCCAATCCCGAGTATGTAGCGCGTTGAGCCGTCGGTACGCTTAACGCGAAACTCCGCGCGCATGGAGAGCCCGTCGCGCACGCTTTGGGTGACGATGGCGCTGATGCGGGCGTAATCGTCCTCATGGACGAAGGTCAAAAACTCCGCCATGGAGATCGTCTTTTGCTGCCCGGGCAGGCCGAGAATGCGGGCGTACTCTTCCGAGACAAACATCAGATCCTGCTCCAGCTCCCAGCGCCAGCTGCCGGTGTGGCTGATCTGCTCGCCGAGCATCAGCGAGGTCTGGCTGGATCGCAGCTCTTTCTCCACCCGTCGGCGCTGGATGTTCTCCGCCAGCAGCTCGGCGTACAGCCGCGCCGTCTCAAGGGATACCGCGGCCTGCGCGCCCAGCAGGCTCACCACGCGCGAGTGCTCGGCGGTGAAGACCTCCGGCATCAGGCGGTTTTCGAGGTAGAGCACGCCTACCAGCCGCGCCTGTTTGAACATCGGGACGCACATGACCGCCGCCCCCGAGGTCACCAGATAAGGGTCCTGGCTGAAGGGATGGAACTCCTCCGGCCTGCCGGTGCGGATCTCCTGCCCGGTGCGGATCACCGCCGCCAGCACCGACAGCGGCAGGTCGGTCGCCGTCGGCACGTCTTTCAGGATCCGCACCCGCACGCCCTCGGTGCTGGTCCAGGCGCTGGCCTCAATCTCCGGGATGAGGCTCTCGCTCACGCGCAGCAGCAGGCCGCGCTGCGCCCCGGCGCGTTCGAGCAGGATGGTCATCAGGTTTTCGATTAAGCGCTCCAGGTTAATCTCTTCCGACAGCGCGCGGGAGGCTTTGATGACGCTTTGCAGATCGCGGATGGTCTCATTCTGGGCGAACGCCACCGTGTCGTAGGCGCTGGCCTGCCCGGAGGCCAGCAGGTGCGGGAAATCCTGCTCCAGCTGGCGCACCTTGGCCTGCGCGCCCGCGCGGCCCCAGGCGGCAATCGAGCCGCGGAAGTGCGCGTCCGACGCTGTCGGGTAGCCGCAGGCCAGCGCAAAGCGCCCCGCCAGCTCGTGGGCCAGGGCGTTGATCGGGTTAAACCCGCCCTCGCGGGACAGCCGGACCGCCTTCTCATACTGCTCGAGCGCAATGCTGTTCATTCCGTCCAGACGCACGATTTCGGCGTAAATCAGCGCCTCTTTATCCGCGAACGTGCCGGGATTAACGCGCGCCCAGAGGGCGATTTTGTCGTAGTGGGCGTGAATGCTGCGGCGGTGATTCGCCGAGAAGGTCTCCGGCGTCAGCTGACGGGAGAGCGCCAGGGCGCTGTAGAGATGGTAATCCAGCAGATGGATGTGGCCCGGCGCAGACCACGCGTACCAGCCCGCCATCTCGAGATCCGCCTGCGCGTCGGCATATTCGCCGCAGGTAAAGTGCGCCATGCCGCGATACAGCCAGTACCAGAAGAGCATGGTGGAGTTCTTCTCCGGCGCCTGCTCCGGCGACGCGGGAAGCAGCGCCTCCGGCAGCACCTGCGACGCGGTCCAGGTGCCGATGACCGGCGTGCGCAGGAACTCAACGTAGCCGCGCTGGACCATCAAAATGGTTTCCACGTCCTGGAAGTGGGTTTTACGCACGAACGCCAGGCCGCGATCGATGCTGGTCAGCACCCCGTCCAGGTGATCGCCCCGCGAGAGGAAGTTAATCACCTGGTGGCAGGCCGCAAAGCAGGCCATCGTCATATCCCCGTGGGTCACCGCCGAGGTGAAGCAGGCCTTCGCGCACTCGATGGTAAACGATAAAGGCTGGGTCCAGACGCTGAGCTGGTCGAGCGGCAGCAGGGTTTTGGCTTCGAACGCGTCGTAGCCGTGGCGATTGACCAGCTCGCGGGCCAGCGTGCCGTACTGGAACCCAAGGCGATACTCGGCGTAGCGGTGGCCAATCAGCACGCCAAACCAGGCCATCGCCGTGGTGGAGGCGCCGGTAATGCCGTGGTCGAGAGTCAGGTGCATCATGCGGCAGAGCAGCAAAAAGTGCAGGCGCGGGCAGATGAAGCTGGCGCAAATGCTGGCGCTGTAAAGCAGGTTCATCACCGCTTCGGTTTCCGGGTTATCCATCCGCGACAGCTGGGCAAACAGGGTTTGCGGCGCGTCGGCCGTGCGGTTGCAAAACAGCGCCCAGGCCTCGTCGCAGTCGGCATCTTCCGGATAGCGGCTAATCTGGATCCCGAAAATCCCCAGCCAGCAGAGTGCCGCCTCCAGCGCCAGACGGCTGTCCGACTGGCGAATGTACACCTCCACCAGCAGGTTGGCCGCCAGCGCCTTTTCGGTCAGCCCGCCGGGGCAGCCGAGAATGGCGTCACACAGCTCGCGGGTGCGCTCCAGATGCCCCAGCGCAAACTCGCAGCCCGCCTCTTCGATATCGAGCATAAAGTCCGACACCGTCCCGGCGTTGCCCAGTGCTCTGGCGGTCTGGATATAGCCGAGCGCCGAAGGATAATCCCCCGAGCGCTTCGCGCGTCGCGCGGCCAGAAGGCTCAGCTCGCGGAACATCTCGCGCTGCGGGGCGGGCTGGATGCTGTCCAGCGCGGCCGTGACGTGGTGAACGGCGCGGAACAGCAGCTCGTTCCCCGCCGCCTGACGCGCGGCGTCGGCCAGCAGGCTGGCGGTGGTCAGGTGAATATGGCTTCTCTCATGCCGATCCAGCAGCGCAAAGGCGGCCTCCTGCACCCGGTCGTGGGTGAAGGCGTACTTTTTTTCCGCCAGCACGATGAGCTGGGCCATCACCGCCGGGTGCAGCGCATAGCGCATTTCCGCCATCGACATGCCGACCACGCGGCAGATCATCTCCATCTCGCCCGTGCCGCCGAGGCAGGCGATGCTGCCCAGCAGGCGGCGCGTCTCGTCGGGCAGCTCTTCAAGCTGCTCCAGCACCAGGGTGACGAGGTTTTCGGTGTAGTGCCTGGCGCGGATCGCCTGCAGATCGTAGTGCCACTTGTCCTGATATTTGTTGTGCACCACCAGGCCGTCATCCACGATGCGGCGGAAAAACTCGTGCACAAAGAGCGGGTTGCCGCCCGTCTTCTCGTGGATCAGCGTGGCGAGGTCGGTCGTCGCCGCGCTGCGGGTGCGAAATACCGTCGCCAGCCAGCGCGCCACTGCTTTCACGGAAAGCGCCTGCGGGACAATCTCGCTCGCGTTTTGCGCCGCCTCCGGCAGGCCCGCCAGCAGCGCCTGCAGGGCGGCGTCGGGCACGGCGCTGATATCCCGGTGGGCCGCCACCACCAGCAGCGGAACAGCGCCGCAGTTCATCAGCAGATATTTGAGCGTGTGCAGGCTGGCGGCGTCGCTCCACTGGAGATCGTCGAGCACCAGCACCAGCGGGCAGCCCTGCGAGGCAAAGGTTTTTACCAGCGCCAGCACCATATGGCTGAAGCGCGCCCGGGCATCTATGGAAAACGTATCGGCCGAGAAGCGCGGCTTGCTCTCCAGCAGCAGGCCCAGCTCGGGCACCAGGCTGACGGCCAGCGCCTCGTGCCCCTCCAGGGCGCGAGACAGGCGGATTTTCCACTTCGCCACCTCGTCTGCGGGCAGCCCCAGCAGGTGCAGCGTCAGGGTGCGGAACGCGGAGCTTAATACGCCGTAGGGCAGCGACGGCGAAAACTGGTCGACTTTGCCCACCGCCAGCAGCACCGTACGCTGCTGCAGCGTTTTGAGCGCCGTCGCGATGATCGAAGATTTGCCGATCCCCGACGGCCCGCCGATCGTCACCAGCTCCGGCACCAGGTTCTGACTCACCCGCTCAAACGCCGCAATAACGTCGTTCGCCTGCGGATGCGTCGCGAAGAGGGAGTCCGCCAGATGGATCGCCGGTGTGCGGTCCTGCTGGCCGGGGGTAAAAGCGACGATCTCGCCCTCGCAGGTCAGCGTCGCCTGGCAGCGGCGGAGGTCGGCAATCAGCCCGTCGACCGTCTGGTAGCGGTTATCGGGGTGCTTTTCCAGCAGCTTCAGGATGATGGTCGACAGCATCCCCGGCACGTCCGGGCGGATCGCGTCCGGAGCCAGCGGCGCGGAGGCAATATGGTAGTGCGCCCAGTTGGCCCGATCGTCCTCCCCCAGCTCAAACGGCAGGCGTCCGGTCAGGAGTTCATACAGCACCATGCCGAGGCTGTAGAGATCGCTGCGGCCGTCGACGGGGCGCTGGGTGCGGGTGGTGTGCTCCGGCGACATATACGCAGGCGTGCCCCCTGAAACGGCAAGCCGGGTCTGGGTGATGGCATCGGAAAGACTGCTGGAAAGGCCAAAGCTGCCCAGACGGCAGGTGCCGTCGTGATGAACAAAAATACTGCCGGGCTTGATATCGCCGTGGATCAGGTTTTGCAGATGCATCTGGCGCAGGGGAACGCAAATCTGGATCGCCATCTCGAGAAAGCGCGTGATGCCCGAGATCGCCCTGCCCGCGCGCCGCGCCAGCAGTTCAAACGAAAACGGGGCATACACCAGCGCGAAGCGCCCCCGGTACTGCGTTGACGCAACGGCGAGAATGGCCCAGCTGTCCTGCAGCACGTCGCGCAGCGCAAACTCGTTTTTGAGCAGCCGGGTGGCCCGCTCTTCCTCTTCGTCGCTCACCGCGGTGGCGATAATGAACGAGCCGCCGGAGTGAGGATGTCGCGCGTGCATCCAGGCGATTCCGCCCTCCTGCGCCAGCACGGTAAAAATCACATCCTCTTTAAGGACAAAAACCCGCCCCTGGTGAAGATTCACCTGGGCGGGCCAGAATGCAGGCTGCTCGTGTTCGTTCATCCGCGATCCTTATTGTCGGCGGGCCATCTCCCGCTGAATATGATCCAGCAGAATATCGATGTTAATAGGCTTACGCAAAAATGCAGCGGCGCCCAGATCAAGAGCGTACCGCTGCATATTTTCATCAGCATGACCGGAGATAAAGAGCACGGGCGGAGGCGGTACGGCCAGCAGCCGCAGCTTTTCAAACAGCTCCAGGCCGCTCATGCCCCGCAGCTTGATGTCGGTGATCACCAGCGCCGCGCCGGACAGGGCGAAAGGATGGCTCAGAAACACCTCTGCCGAATCAAACGTATCGGCGGCATAGCCTTCCGACTCCAGGAGATTACTCAGCCCGCTGCGGACGGATCGTTCGTCATCAATGATGGCAATGCGCCACGGCAGCGTCATGCTCTCTTTCCTCTCACAAATCATTAAACGTCGCGATCGTCCTTCGCGGGCGCAGGGGGCGCCGTGCCGCTGATTTTCGGCACGCATTCGTGACGAAACCAGGCGAGGGTAAGCGGTTCGCGACTCAGTAAACGCCGTCCCACCGGGATGAGCTGTTCGCCCACCAGCATGCCAAACAGGCCAAGCAGGGCGACAACCGGCGGCGCCGGGGAATGGACGTCGAGCAGAGCGTAAATTACCCCAGCAACCACGCCGCACACCAGCGAAATTATCCATGCTTTCATGACGACGCTCCCGTCTGCGAGTTGGCCTGCGGAACGGTCACCTGAGGAGGGGGCGCAGCGTCGCGGGATAACAGATGGCGCGTCGCCTGTTCGCCCGCCAGCATCCCCAGCAGGCCAATCAGCGCCAGCGCGGGCGGCGCGGGGGAGCGCACCTTCAGCACGGCATACATCAGGCCAATCAACACGCCTGCGGCAAGGGATATCAGCCCAGTACTCATTGTGAACTCCAGAGAAAGAGGCAGCGGCGAGCCGGATGAGGGACCAGCCCGCCAGCGGAACTTAGCGAGCCGGGACCGGCGCTAAGGTGCGGTGCTCGCTCTTCTGGCGAGACGGCGCTTTGTGCACCATGGTATAGGCGTAATCCACGCCCATGCCGTACGCGCCGGAGTGCTCGCGCACGATATCCATCACCGCGGTGTAGGTCTCTTTACGCGCCCAGTCGCGCTGCCACTCCAGCATCACCTGCTGCCAGGTCACCGGGATCACGCCCGCCTGGATCATGCGCTGCATCGCGTAGTCGTGGGCTTCTTTGGAGGTGCCGCCTGACGCGTCCGCCACCATATAAATTTCGTAGTCGCCTTCCAGCATCGCGCACAGGGCAAAGCTGTTGTTGCACACTTCGGTCCACAGGCCGGCCACCACCACCTTCTTCTTGCCGTTAGCCTTCAGCGCGTCGCGCACCTTCTGGTCGTCCCAGGAGTTCATGGAGGTACGCTCCAGGATGTCCTGGCCCGGGAACACGTCCAGCAGCTCCGGATAGGTATTACCGGAGAAGCTTTCGGTCTCAACGGTGGTGATGATGGTCGGGATGTTGAACACCTTAGCCGCTTTCGCCAGCGCCACGGTGTTGTTTTTCAGCACCTGACGGTCAATAGACTGCACGCCAAACGCCATCTGAGGCTGGTGATCGATAAAGATGATCTGACAGTTCGCAGGGGTTAACACTTCGAGCTTTGAAGAGGTCATAGCATTTTCCAGTGGTTAAGGGTGAAATCGCCGCGAGCGCCGCGACGATAAAGTCACCCTCATCCTGCGGTTTTCCGTCTTTGCGCGTAATTATCTCTTCGTATAGTTAACCTTAGGTATAGTTATACTTTGGTATACCTATCCTATTGTATAACTGGATCTTTGCCGAAACCGGTTCCCATAATCCTGACCATTCCCCTCTCAGTCAGGAGCACGTATGGTTACCCTCGGTAAAGCCGATCTCATTCTGGTTAACGGCCAGTTTCACACCGTCGATCGCGAGAACCCCGTCGCGGAAGCCGTTGCCGTGCGCGACGGAAAATTTCTGGAAGTGGGTACCGTCGCCGAGGTGATGCAGCACCACTGCGACGGCACCAAGGTGGTCGACTTAAAAGGCCACACCGCCATCCCCGGCCTGAACGACTCGCACCTGCACCTCATTCGCGGCGGGCTGAACTACAACCTCGAGCTGCGCTGGGAAGGCGTGCCGTCGCTGGCCGACGCCCTGCGGATGCTGAAAGAGCAGGCCCTGCGCACGCCGTCGCCTCAGTGGGTGCGCGTGGTGGGCGGCTGGACCGAGTTCCAGTTTGCCGAGCGCCGGATGCCGACCCTGGACGAGATCAACGACGCCGCGCCGGACACCCCGGTCTTCATCCTGCATCTGTACGACCGCGCGCTGCTCAACCGCGCCGCGCTGAAGGTGGTCGGCTACACCAAGGACACGCCAAACCCGCCGGGCGGAGAGATCCAGCGCGATGCCAACGGCAACCCGACCGGGATGCTGATTGCCCGTCCGAACGCCATGATCCTCTACGCCACGCTCGCTAAAGGGCCGAAGCTGCCGCTTGAGCAGCAGGTCAACTCCACGCGTCAGTTCATGCGCGAGCTGAACCGTCTGGGGCTGACCAGCGCCATCGACGCGGGCGGCGGCTTCCAGAACTACCCGGAAGATTACGAGGTGATTGCCGAGCTGCACGAGAAAAAGCAGATGACCATCCGCATCGCCTACAACCTGTTTACCCAGCGTCCGGGCCACGAGCTGGAAGACTTTGAAAAATGGACCGACATGCTCACGCCGGGCCAGGGCAGCGACTTCTTCCGCCACAACGGCGCGGGCGAGATGCTTGTCTTCTCCGCCGCCGATTTTGAAGACTTCCTCGAACCGCGCCCGGACCTCGCGCCGGGCATGGAGGACGAGCTGGAGCGCGTGGTGCGCCATCTGGTGGAGCACCGCTGGCCGTTCCGCCTGCACGCCACCTATAACGAATCCATCAGCCGCATGCTGGACGTCTTCGAGAAGGTGAACCGCGACATACCGTTCAACGGCCTGCACTGGTTCTTCGACCATGCGGAAACCGTTACCCAGGCCAACATCGACCGCATCAAAGCGCTCGGCGGCGGCATTGCCGTCCAGCACCGCATGGCGTTCCAGGGCGAGTACTTTGCCGAGCGCTACGGCATCGAAGCCACCCGCCACACGCCGCCGGTGGCGAAAATGCTCGAGACCGGCGTGCCGGTGGGCTTAGGGACGGACGCCACCCGCGTGGCGAGCTACAACCCGTGGACCGCGCTCTACTGGCTGGTCTCCGGCCGCACCGTCGGCGGGATGCAGATGTACGACCATAGCGCCCGTCTGGATCGCGATACCGCCCTGATGCTCTGGACCCAGGGCAGCGCGTGGTTCTCCAGCGAGCAGAACCAGAAGGGGCAGATCAAGGTCGGCCAGCTCGCCGACCTGGCAGTGCTCAGCAAAGACTTCTTCCGCGTGCCGGAAGAGGAGATCAAGGGCATCGAGTCCGTCCTCACCGTGGTCAACGGCGACATCGTTTACGCCGCTGGCAGCTTTGGCCCGCTCGCGCCGCCGGCCATTCCGGTCCTTCCCGAGTGGTCCCCGGTGGTCAAGGTGCCGGGCCACTACCGCAGCGCGCCGCCGCAGGCAGCCCGCGTCGGGATGAGCGCCGTTCATCACTGCAGCGGCCCGTGCGGGGTTCACAGCCACCAGCATGATTTCGCCCGCACGTCAGAGATGCCGGTGTCCGACGATAACGCTTTCTGGGGGGCGCTGGGCTGCAGCTGCTTTGCATTCTGATGAAAAACACCTTTGCTCTGCCCCGGGTCGACCTGGGGCTGTTCTTCCTGCGCCTGACCGGCAGCCTGCTGCTGCTCTACGTGCACGGCCTGCCGAAGGTGCTGCACTTCAGCGACGAGCTGACGCGCATTGAAGATCCGTTCGGCTTCGGGCCCTGGGCGAGCCTGATCCCGGCGATTGTCGCCGAGGTGATTTGCCCGCTGTTTATCATTGCGGGCGTGTACACCCGCCTGGCGTGCCTGCCGATTATCGCCGTGCTGCTGGTGGCGATGCTGGTGGTCCACCCGAACTGGTCGATTGCCGAAGGGCAGTTTGGCTGGCTGCTGCTGATTATCTTCACCACTCTCGCCCTCACCGGGCCGGGCCAGTGGCGGCTGCAGCGTAAGGCAGCGGAGAGGTTCGCATGACCCAGGTTAACGACGTTCGCGACGCACACGTCGAGACGACGCCCGCATCGACGGTTTCGCCCTGGCAGCCGCTGAGCCAGCCGGTGTTCCGCATGCTGTGGATCGCCACGGTGGTCTCTAACGTCGGCTCATGGATGAGCGACGTCGGCATCAACTGGAGCATGCTGACCCTGAGCGCCGACCCGCTGGACATCGCGCTGGTGCAGGCAGCCAGCAGCCTGCCGATGTTCCTCTTCGCCCTGCCGTCCGGGGTGATGGCGGACATCGTCGACCGACGTAAATACCTGCTCTTCTCCCAGCTGTGGGTGTTCATCGCCGCCGCCGGGCTGACGGTGCTCTCCTTCACCGGACACGTCACCCCCGCCGTTCTGCTGGTGGCGACGTTTCTGCTGAGCGTGGGCGCGGCGATGAGCTCGCCGCCGTTCCAGGCCGTGGTGCCCGATCTGGTGAGCAAGCCGGAGCTGGGCGCCGCCGTGGCCCTCAACTCGCTCGGGGTGAACATCAGCCGGGCGATAGGCCCCGCGCTGGGCGGTTTCCTGCTGTCGCTCGCCGGGCCGTGGATGGTGTTTGCCCTCAATGCGCTCTCCGTGGTCGGCGTGGCGTGGGTGCTGTGGCGCTGGCGTCCGGCGCCGTCCATTCAGCGTCTGCCGCCGGAGCACTTCTTCTCCGCGGTGCGCTCCGGGATTCGCTACGTGCATGCCGCCCCGGTGCTGCGCAACGTGCTGGTGCGCACGGTGGCCTTCTTCGTTTTCGGCAGCGCGGGCTGGGCGCTGCTGCCGCTGGTGGCGCGCCGCGAGCTGGGCTTAGGCCCGGCGGGCTACGGCGTGATGCTGGCGTGCATTGGCCTGGGGGCGATTGCCGGGGCCATCCTGCTGCCGCGCCTGCGCCAGCGGCTGAACGCCGACCGCCTGATGGTGGCCGCCAGCCTGACCTTTGCTCTCACCATGCTGGCGCTGGCGTTCGTGCGCCACGTCTGGCTGCTCAACCTGTTTGAGTTCTTCACCGGCTTCGCGTGGATTGCGGTGCTTTCAACGCTGAACCTCGGCGCGCAGCGCAGCGCCGCCCGCTGGGTGAAGGCCCGCGCGCTGGCGGTCTACCTGACGGTGTTCTTCGGCTCGATGACCGCGGGCAGCGCCATCTGGGGGCAGATCGCCTCCCGCTTCGGCACACCGACCTCGCTGGTTGTCGCCACGCTGGGGATGGTGCTGGCGAGCGCCACCGTGTTTCGCTGGAAGCTGGGGAAAGATCCGGACCTGAACCTCGACCTCAGCGGCCAGCCGCTGGACGGCGTGGAGATCGATCTGCCCAACGAGCGCGGCCCGGTGCTGGTATCGCACGAGTACATCATCGACCCGCAGAACACCAGGGCCTTCCTGGAAGCCGTACACGAGCTGCGCCGGGTGCGCCGCCGCGCCGGGGCAATGAGCTGGGCGGTATACGAGGATATTGAGCGCCCTGGCCTGTTTATCGAGACCTTCCTGATGGGCTCGTGGATCGAGCATCTGCGCCAGCAGGAGCGCCACACCATGAATGACCTCCTGCTGCAGAGCCGCGTTCTGGCTTTTCATCAGGGCACAACATCACCGGCAATACGCTACCTGGTCGCGCCGGTATAACCCTAACCATCACCTGCACAGGAACACACTATGGCAACGTTTAAGGCAAAAGACGGCACGCAGATTTACTACAAGGACGGCGGCGCGGGCAAACCGGTTCTCTTCAGCCACGGCTGGCCGCTGGACGGCGACATGTGGGATAGCCAGCTGAACTACCTGGCGGAGCGCGGCTTCCGCGCCATCGCCTTTGACCGCCGCGGCTTTGGCCGCTCGGATCAGCCGTGGAACGGCTACGACTACGACACCTTTGCGTCCGACATCAACGACCTGATTACCACCCTGGACCTGCAGGACGTGACGCTGGTGGGCTTCTCCATGGGCGGCGGCGACGTGACCCGCTACATCAACAACTACGGCAGCGCGCGCGTGGCCGGTCTGGCACTGCTGGGCGCGGTGACGCCGATCTTCGGTAAATCCGACTCCTTCCCGCAGGGTGTGGATCAGAGCGTGTTCGACGGCATTCGCGACGGACTGCGTAAAGATCGCGCCCAGTTCATCAGCGACTTCGCGACGCCGTTCTACGGCATCAACGCCGGGCAGACCGTCTCTGCCGGTGCCCTGACCCAGACGCTGAACATCGCCCTGCTGGCGTCTTTGAAGGGCACCATCGACTGCGTGACCGCGTTCGGCGAAACCGACTTCCGCCCGGATATGGCGAAAATCGACGTGCCGACGCTGGTGATCCACGGCAGCAACGACCAGATCGTGCCGTTTGAAAGCACCGGCAAGCTGGCGGCGGAGATGATCAAAAACGCCACGCTGAAGGTGTACGACAACGCGCCGCACGGCTTCGCGCTGACCCACCAGGACCAGCTTAACGAAGATCTGCTGGCGTTTGTGAAGTCGCTGTAATTTTTCCAGGCCGGGTAAGGCGCAGCCGCCACCCGGCGCTTTCGCTCCGCCAGCGGCACGTAGCCAGTGATCGCTGAGACAGGACCTGCAGGCTGAAGGTGCGCGCCTCAAGCCTCTTCTGAGGTAAACACCATGCCCGCATAGGGCTTCTCGCGACACGCCGCCAGCCGCGCGGCGAGACTACCCACGTGCAGCTCCAGCTTGTGCCCGTCCGGGTCGAGAAAGTAAAACGACGCCCCCTCGCTTTTGTTCTGCTTCCAGACGGTGACGCCCGCCTGCTCGAGCCTGTGCGAGAACGGTTCAAAATCCTCCTCCGCCACGGTAAACGCGTAGTGGGTGTAGTCGCTCTCCTGCGGCGGCACGTGCTGGCGCGCCTCGTCGTACGACAGGCAGACCCACAGTTCGCCGCAGGTGAGATAGGCCCCGGTATTCCAGCGGGCGTGCAGCGTCAGCCCCAGCAGCTCGTGCCAGAAGGTGACGCTTTTTTGCAGGTCGCTGACCGCGAGGGTCAGGTGGTTGAGTGATTGCAGCATGACGTGCCCTTTTGTTTTTCGCGCCGGACGTGGTACGGTAAAGAGATGAACATAAACCACGCAGTGCTCACCGTAAACCGCTGGTGGCTGCCTTCTTAAAGGCGGCACGGAGTAGTTTTCCCCATTTTCAGATTGCCGCCGAAAGGCGGCTTTCTCACATTTAAGACCCCTTTCGGCATTACAACGTTAAGGAGTCTTTATGAACGCACCAACCATCCTCACCGGCGACCGCCCAACCGGCCCGCTGCACCTCGGCCACTTCGTCGGATCGCTGCGCCAGCGCGTGGCGCTCCAGCAGACGCACAGCCAGTTTGTGCTGATTGCCGACCTGCAGGGGCTGACCGACAACGGCAGCAACCCGCAGAAAATTCGCGACAACATCCCCGAAGTGCTGGCCGACTACCTCGCCGCCGGCCTCGACCCGAACCTCACCACGATCTGCCTGCAGTCCGCCCTGCCCGCCCTCGCCGAGCTGACGATGCTGTATATGAACATCGTCACCGTCGCCCGCGTGGAGCGTAACCCGACGGTGAAAAACGAGATTGCGCAGAAGGGTTTAGCCCGCTCGCTGCCGGTCGGGTTTATGGCCTACCCCATCAGCCAAGCGGCGGACATCACCGCGTTTAAGGCCGAGTGCGTGCCCGTCGGCGACGACCAGCTGCCGATGATTGAGCAGACCAACGAGATTGTGCACAAGATGAACAGCCTCCTGCCCGCCCCGGTACTGCGCCACTGTAAGGCGATGCTGAGCGACACCAGCCGCCTGCCCGGCATCGACGGCAGCGCCAAGATGTCGAAATCGCTGGGCAACACGCTGCACCTTTCGGCCAGCGAAGAGACCATTCACCGTGCGGTGAGCGCCATGTACACCGACCCGAACCACCTGAAGGTGAGCGACCCGGGGCAGATTGAGGGGAACGTGGTGTTTACCTACCTCGACGCGTTTCATCCGGACAAGGAGAAAGTGGCGGCGATGAAGGCGCACTATCAGGCGGGCGGGCTGGGCGACCGGGCGTGCAAGAACGAGCTAGAGGCATGCCTGCTGGAGCTGATTGCGCCGATGCGGGAGCGGAGAGCGATGTATATGCAAGACAAGGGGGAGCTAATGGCGATGCTGAAGCGCGGGACGGAACGGGCGCAGGGGGTGACGCAGGCGACGTTGAGGGAGGTGAAGGTTGGGCTGGGGGTGCCGGTGTTTTGATAAAGTGAGTTGATTGAGATTGAGCGGTGGAGTGCGTGGGATAGGCATGAAGCCGCGTATTATCTCATTTAGATAATATTAATGCCGTTAATAATTCTTAATCTATCGTTTAGATAAAATAAATTGCTTTAATCGCATAAATATCACATTGATATTATCCTTTATAATACAATTAAAGGGATACTATGGCTGATGTAGAAGATATAGCCCGAAGGTTATGCAACATAATCGCTTCTCCTGATACAGTTACTGGGCTTATAAATGGAGGGCTATCTGTACCGTTAGATTATGGATATCTGGTTTATGGTATCTTTGACACGGATACAAGATATGCTCGTAAAACTCAAAGAATACGAATGTTCACTGCCATAAAAAACGACATCTTGAATTATGAGAATATAGTCAACGCTGTAAAAATCATATTTAAAGAATTCAATAGATATTTAACTGAAGCGGAGCAAGATAAATTATACAGAACTATAATAACTTCAATTGCAGGTAGAATATCAACAAATATTATCGCATCAACTATCGCGAAGCATGTTATTGAAAGAACGTCTTTTACGTTTGTTGTTTTTAAAGGGAAAGGCAACCCAATCACGGCACTGAGCACACTCCTTTTGTTTGGGGGGATGGCTGAACGATCAATTAGAACATCTGACAGACTCAAATCAGATGCACCGGAGGTATATGAACTTCTGAGACACAGAGACTATGACCTATTTTATTTTCTGTTCGCTGATGCCGTCCAACCCTTTGTAGATGCTATCCATGCAGGTTATTCAGAAGGGAAACCTGTATTTAATCAAATCATGAAGAAAGTTAATGAAAAACTAAATGCACACACTATGGCAGGTGTGTATGGATAAGTTTATCATCCCAATTATAAACCTGCTTCTTTGCTCATATTTAGTTTTAGCCTATACCCTTAGCTGGGTTGAATTCGAAACCTGGCATGATAAAACAATCGCCTTTTGCATCACTACCATAAGCTCCTACATTATTTCATTAGTAATGAATAAATTCCTGCCAGGAAGGATATATATTTTTGGTGGGATCCTTGATGTATTATCAGGCCCTTTGCTCGTCGTAGGTGCATTTGCTTGTATAGCTGTCCTTGAACCATGGCCTCTGAAACTTATTGGCTTGTTCATATGGGTCGTGGCGATGTTGCACCTACCTTCTTTTGTAAAAATAGATGAGGAATAATCATGTCAAATCCAGCATATCTTTGGTTAACCGATGCTAATGGCTCACCAGTCCCAGGAGGTTCCATGGTGTCCGGTAGGTTAGGCGCTATTGAATTAAAGGCGGTCGCTCATCACCTCACCATTCCTGTGAGTGGAAATACAGGCCGACTAACAGGTACCCGTGTACATACACCGATTGCCGTTCAGAAAGAATTTGATAAAACGACACCGATTCTCATCAAGGCACTGTGTGAAAACCAAACGCTAAAATCGGCTACGATCAAAATGTATCAAATTGATGATGCAGGAATCGAGAGAGAATATTTCAACATTATCCTGGAGAATGTAAAAATCACGGGTATCACGCCAAATCTGTTCCCCGGTTCTGGAACAGGAACACATACAGAGACGATCGAGCTAAGATATGAGGCAATCACCTGGAAACACTGTGACGGGAATATAGTTTACAGAGATGCCTGGAATCATATGGCGATAGCCTGAACTTACTTTAAAAATTCTCGGGCCGAGGTAACGTTGTGCTTGTCGGTCCGATCAAGCGGAGCACCGCCGGGAAGCACTGGAGATTATTTCCACCGCATTAAAGGAGAGGATCATGATGGAACCCACTCTCTCACAAGTCATTGAGGTTGTTCGAAACTCCTCAGGCGAGCATCGTAAACCTATCGATAGGAATACGTTGATTGAGGCCGATTTGCATATTTGCGGTATCGATGGCGAAGACCTACTGGAAGACTGCGAAGAAGCTTTTGGTGTTCAGCTTGCCACGGAAGAAAATGGCTATATGAAAACGTTCTCTCTTGCTGAGAACGAGTATCTGTTTACGGGTGAGGGTATAGATTTTTTTGGTATCTGTCGGTTTATGCGCTGGGTACGTGGCATACCCGAACCTGTTATACGTGATTTAACTGTGGGTGAACTTCACGCTGCGCTGGTTAACGCGGTGAAAGAGCAGGTTAAGCACGATTGATTTTTACTTAAAACGGGCATGGGATGACATGCCCGTATCGTTTTATTGCTTCAAGGATTACATGAGGTGGGAAGCACGGTTACTCCGAAATCGCCTGCCCTGTTCCACGCTTAACAGCCGGTATATCGCCGGTATCATTTAGCGCTCCCGGAAACGTTTTTAACCACTGCGCGACTTTCTGCTTATTGATATTCACCACGCTCATCCCTTCCAGGCACCCCCATAATTCTCTTGTATGCTGCGGCGTAATCACAATGCAGTCTTTCATGGCGCGAATTTTTACGGGCATGCCGTTGATAAAGCCTGCACGGGTTAACCAGTCGCCGCCCAGCAGAAGATATTTCATGTCTATGCGTGCATAGAGTTCGCAGCAGGCGGCACTGTCCTGCGGCGTTTCTGCGCGGGGATGAACGGGCGCGGTATCAGGCGGGTTGCCGTGCAGACGGCGGGCGCTGTTTTTGCGTACCAGCTCGCGGTTTTCAATCATGCCGGTGAAAGCATCTGATTCTGTTTTGCAAATAGTAAACTCTGGCTTAAAATTCGTCGCAGCCATTTTCAACTCCTTCATAGTTGTTTGTGGTTAGCGGTATGGGGGTGTTGCAGCACCTTCATATCGCGAATTCCTCGTTAAATTCTCTGTGGTACTTCTTTTGCCTTTCGGCGTAATTTCTGATGCTCATTATACAGGGCTGAATATAAATACAGCGGTTTGGGGTGGGGTAAATTTGGAATTTGCGAGGGAGGTTCAGGAAATAATGTTATGCACGGTAAGGTCATGTTTTTGTTAGTTGCGGGTTGATTGGTCTGGGTTTTGCGAGCATCATCGCAATTATTTACCTTCTTTCGTAATGCGATGGCTTCCAGCAAAACTCTCGAACAGGCAATTGCCGACATCACCATCTGGCGCAAAGGCGAGCAGCGTGCACCGCATAAGCCATTATTGCTTCTTTACGTGCTGGCGAACTATCAGCAGGGACATGCGCGCCTGTTTGATTACGGAACCGAGGTCCACGAGCAGTTGCTTAGCCTGTTAGAACGCTTTGGCCCGCAGCGGAAGGCGCATTATCCGAATATGCCCTTCTGGCGGCTCAAAGGGGATGGTTTTTGGGATTTAAAGAACACTGAGTTCTGTTCAACCACTGGCAGTAAGCAACCGCCTGTTAAAGAACTTGTGGAACATAACGTCGCAGGCGGGTTTGATAAAGAACATTTTGCGTTGTTGAGTAAGAACAAAAACCTGATCGGCTCGCTGGCGCAGCAGATCCTTGAAGGGCATTTTCCGGAAAGCATTCAGGAAGAGATCGCGGATGAGATGGGTTTTGATATCCGGCAGATCCGTAAGGTTCGCGATCCGCTGTTCCGCCAGCAGGTGCTGCGGGCTTATAACTATGAGTGTGCAATCTGCGGGTTTAACATGCGACATGATAACGCCTCTGTTGGACTTGAAGCCGCGCATATCAAGTGGAAGCAGTTTGGTGGACCGTGTGAAATCCCGAATGGACTGGCGCTGTGTGCGATTCATCATAAGGCGTTTGATAAAGGATCGATTGGGCTGGATGAGAGTATGCGGGTGCTGGTGTCTGAGGCGGTGAATGGGAATGGGATTGTTGGGAGGCTTTTTTGGGATTTTGCCGGGAGGCAGATTGCTTTGCCGATGGTGAAAGGGAATTATCCAAGGGAAGGGTTTGTGGAATGGCATCGGAGGGAGGTTTTTAGCGGATAAGTGCGAAGGCCGGACTCGAATTTCACACCTAATAGACTGATATAAATATTGTTTATAAACAGGAATGAATAGTTATACCCGAACTTGTACCCACAAGTTAAAATCCGTACAAAAAATAGACATTACAAGTGTGTATAAAGCCATACCAAAAGAACACCGATATGGCTATCAAAGCAAGATTCAGGCAGGAAGGAAAGTTTTCTTCAGAGGCACCAAAAGTTTGGTCTCGATATCGACTTGCTCATAGTTCTCAATAAGCGCACGGACGAGATCATCAAGCGTCCAGAGCGTCAGAGGTATCGTCGAACGGTCGGCTTCATAGCGAGCATCTTTCGTAAAGCCCCCCGTACTGACATAAAGCCCGCGATCGTCTTTATGGCGACCGCCGATAAAGCTGCGAATCTGCTGACTCCCCATTTGCTCCCTGCGATGTTTTACCTCAACGACGATACGTGGATTCTCAAATCCAAATCCATCAGGTGATGCGATGATATCCTTCCCACGATCTGGACCCACAGGAGACACCTGTGTTTTATATCCCATGCTGCGTAAAACTCCTGCAACCAGATACTCCATCTCCTTCGGATCGAGCCCATTAACTCGATCTTTAATACCTTCACGCGCCAACGACTCCACATCGCGAAGCGGATCAGAAACGACCTCATCTTCATCTGTCGCTGTTGGATTATGAGTAATAGCGTCTACAGTGGGTTTCTTATCCTGTAAAAGCTCTTCTGATGCATATTCCGGAAGCTGGAAAACCGTCAGCGTAGAGCCCAATGTGTTTTTGGTAGCAACAGACAATCGATCGCGATCGATTTCTTGAGTATTCCACTTGACCTGCCGAGCAATACCCATCCCCTCTTCCACCCATTCAGGATGATATTGGAAGTCGGATGTGACTTTGCCTAGCAAATAAGTACGGTTGGCTGGCGAATAGGTAATAACCCAATCACCCTTTTGGATCTCATTCACAAAACGCCAGACCTGCGATGCACCAGAACGCGCAGTTCCCAGCTTTGTTAAGGGATCTGCCTCCTGGTATAAGGCGAGCAACTGGGCTCGGGACAGGCCGGGTTTGACTAATGGAGCCAGCTGAGACCAACCGATGCCTACAATTTGCTTATCGCGAAAATCGTCATAGAGTTTGCCGCCGTCACCGCGAATCATCCACATTCTGTTGCCCATACCCGTCCCTTCATGAGGAAAAGAAATTATGCTGGATCATAAGCTTGTTAGCCGTAGGCGTCAAAATTATCCAAAATTACTTCGCTAACATTCCTGGGTAGTGTTTGGCGATAATATCGTTCATCCTCTCGACCAAATCCAGGCGCTTAAAAGTCAAGTGCGCAGTGCCCTTCTGAAAGTAGCGAATCAGGAAGAACTCATCTTCATAAACATCCTTATCCGAGTTATCTCGAATATGCGCCATCAGACAATTAGTGACATCTCCGCGGTTGTCAGGGATCGGTTTACCATCCAGCAAAAACAGCATTCGTTCCAGGTCCGCTAATTGATCCCTCCGCCAACCCCAGTTCAGACTAAATCCCCAGCGGTTGTGGCTCACCAGATTATTGATGATGATCTTCTTACCAAAGCTGCAGGGACTATTGGTTTTATAATCCCAAGACAGGCCTTTGAAGACGTTAATAATCCCGCGCTCAAAGACTTCCATTTTGTTAAGATGTAACAGTTCAAAAGTACTGAGAATGTTCGCCTCACTGATAGTAGGAAGATCCCCTTCCTCCAGGCTCTTGTGCCACTGGTCGCGAGCCTGTGCATCCATTAAGGCCATCATGCCGGATTTCAGCATCAAATCGCGCCAGATACTACTGTCGATATTGCGGGTGACGGCAGGCATCGCTTTATCTGCCTTCTCAGTTAGCCAACTATCGTAGCGGTGCCCTGGCTTCATCGCCCAGTCTTGCGCTGTACCACTGCCAATTTCTGAGGTTAACCGTGAAATGGCATCAAGCTGTTCAATGAGTTGTTCTATCTGTTTTAGTGCGGAATCGCGTCCAGTGACTACACGTTCGATACTGGTCGAAAGAATGAGCTCATTGTGTTCCGTCAACACTTCTGGTTCTGTTTGCATCGTTAATCGTCCATAAAAGCAAACACGCCTGCCGGGAGCGGCAGGCGCATTATGCGATGAATAAAAAAGGTGGGAAGTTCAGATGTAAAAATCAGTAATGGGGCTCGAAGAAATCAAGTATTTATTAATCCGGTAGCTCGCCTGGCTCTGAGAATATCGGTGGCGGTCAGGAATGGTGTTTGATCTTGCCAAGTGAATCCCTTACGGTCAGTGCGTACCAGTTCATAGCGTTCCACTAGGAAATTCACTGCATCAGCAAGTGTAATACCAGCTTCAATATGCTCTTGGATGGCCTCGTCGTCTTGAAATGGCGTGTCGTTAAGTGTCAGGCCGTAATGGTGTTCCAGCAGATACGTTAACAGTTGCTGCCAGACCTGTACGGGCGACAGGCGTGACGAAACCGGCACCGTGGCCGGTACAGTTGAAATGTGCATAATTTGGGTCCTGATAAAAGAAGAGAGAAGACGTTATTGGGCGGGATAAACAGTGAGGTAAACGTAGCCCCAGCTACTAAGAGTATCAGCTATACAAGTTAGACCTGTAAGCTGAATGGTCATCTGACGTTGCTGCTGTGGATTTAGCTCACCGGAACGCAACATATTTCCTAACTGCTCTATAAACAGTGGGAAAGCATTTTCCAGGCTTTGTAGCTGCTCTGGGCTAAAGCTTCCCGTCAAACTAGCCCTGTCAGCCAGGTAATGCAGCCGGTTGCCTTCCTGAACTAATCTTGCGCCAAATCGTTGGGTTATATCGCTTTGTATCCCCCATCCATGGGATAGTGTGAATGGCATGAAAACCTCCGTTTAAAGCAACCCCTGCTCAGCAAAAGAAACCACTTCATTCCCAACAACCAAATGATCCAACACTCGCACTTCTACCAGTGCTAACGCTTTCACTATCAGCTGAGTGATGTGTTTATCCTGCTGACTGATTTCTGTCGTACCTGACGGATGGTTATGAGCCAGAATGACTGCAGCAGCATTGTGCTTCAGTGCCAATTTAACCACTTCGCGGGGATGAACTTCGGTTTGGCTGAGTGTGCCGGTAAACAGTGTTTCGCATCCCAGCAGGCAGTGCTGATTGTCGAGATACAACACCATAAAAACTTCACGCTCCTGATGAGCCATCTGTAATTGCAGCCAGGTTTTAGTGAAGCTGGTGGAAGTAAATGACTCACTCGGTTGACGCTGATATTTCTCCAGCAGTCGTAACGCCCGACGAATGATGCGTTGCTCGTTTGCAGGAAATATCGGGGATAAATTGAATACAGACATATTTGCTCCTTAAAACAAAAAGCCTCGCCGGTTTATTGGCAAGGCCTAGCGGAAGGGATAATAAAAAGGTTCATGAAACAAGCTGCAGCATATTCTCAGCCATCACCCACAGAGCACGGTTGAGCTTTACATCACCGTCGATACCCTTAACAGCGCGTGTATGGGCGCGTTTACCTTTAGTGGTTCGTACAGACAGACCGCCTTTAATCAGGTTTTCCTGAATGCGCTGATAAGTGGTCCACAGGTCGTTACTTTCATCCTGCCAGCGGCGTGGGGATAGGATTTGCGATTCCGTCACCGGCTGATGCTCTTCACCAAAGCGATAGGTTAATGCTGCTTTCGCCATCGCCTGTTGTGCTGGCGGCGGTAACAAAAGCGACTGCATTGCATTGCGCTTCTCCTCCACCCGGTCAAATATCCCCAGTACCTCGTAAGCCCCTTCAATGACTTTCTCCACCACGTTACCCTTATGGGGAACACGCACTTCACCAAAACTCTCACCGCAAATCAGCCCATTTTGGCAAACCGATCTAAATAGCCCTGGCAGCATCTGGTATGAGCTGGAACCGTCATGGCTATTAAGCAGAATAATTTCCGGCACTTGCTTGCCAGTGATTTGGCCTTCGCGGCGCAGGCGCAGCATATGTTTAGTGTGTTCACGCTTGCTCTGATCCCGCACACGAGTCTGGCAGGCGAAGAACGGCTGGAAGCCTTCTCGCTGCAGGTTATCGAGAATGGTTATGGTTGGGATGTAGGTGTATCGGTCACTACGTGATTCATGCTTTTCTTCACTAAAGACACTCGGTACGTAATGCGCCAGTTCATCATGGGTTAGAGGACGGTCGCGGCGAACCAGGTTGACCGCACCAAAGCGGCTGGCTAATTTCATGATAATTTCCTTAGGTTTTGGGGCATAAAAACAAAAGCCCCTGCTCCGTAAGGAGGCAGGGGCGATATGCAGGTTCAGTGATCGTTGCAGCAGAAGGCGGCTCAGAAGTTGTCCAGGATCCGTAATATCTGCGCCATCAGGGCAGTTATCAGCGCGGTCACCAGCAGCGTGGCTGCTTCTCTGGCTGCATCTATGCTGTCGTCATCGCGACCGGCCTGACGAAAGCGGATTTCAATAAATTGTCGGGCTTGCTGACCGCCGTACCAGGTCAGAACCTGACCCAAAGCGGTCACCAGCATTTTCAGAAAAATCATAGGGTTTGCTCCGGACTGCCTGACGGCAGTCCGTTGGTGATGTGACATCTTTTATGGAGGGAGATGAAACATAGAGACTACTCAGTTATAGGTGTAGCGCCACGCCCCTCTGTCGGTGGTGACTACCACTTCAGAAGCCACGCACTCATTATAAAAATTCACTTTGACGGACTGCCCGTAGCGCAGAGTGATCGGCAGAATGGTTTCCTTGTTAACGGAGGACATAAACTTTTTGTTGTCGATGCGGCAGTTGCCCCGATTAACGTCAATGTTTTCAACTTTCACACTGTCATCCAGCGAGGTGACCACTACAGTGGCGTAGCGTGTTCCGGCAGGATGAACATAATCACTGGTCTCCACTTTTATTGGAGAAGCTGGCTCGGCCAGCGCCGAAGCAGACAATAAAAGCAGTGCGGGTATCAACCATTGTTTGATTTTCACAGCGTATTCCTTTTAAGAGTAACGTATCGCCGGAACACGAATATCATCATTCATTACCAGCAACAGAAGGTAAAAACAGGTACAAATCAGAGTGAGGCCTTTGCCACACAGCCGTGTGTGCCAAACTCTGGCAGCACCTTCGCAGCCCCAGCTAGCGTGAAGGTAGCTGGATTAACACCTTCGCCGGATACCGAGACTTGTTTGCCGTTACGCAACTGTGTCCAGGCCAGCACCAGGTTATTGCTGCCGATACGACTGCCAGACTCACTGATATCAATGGCCTCTCCACCGTCAATGCTGACCTGAAGGTTTTTATCCTCATCCATACTGACTTCATGCCCGTTAGCGTCCGTAAATATGACCGTAGCCGGCTGTGAGCCATAATCCTCACAGGATAGATATAACTGTGACTGACCTTTCCCCTTGATAACAAACTCTGATACGCCTTGGCCCCAACCACTGGACCAAGTTTCCTTATTTCCAAAAGCCTGCGCCATGACCGGAACAAGGCCACAGACCAGCACCAACGCGCTGAGTGATGAATTTTTCATGAATGTATCCTTCTGTAAGTAAAGCAAATTGTCCTGACGGACTGGAATACGGGCTCATTCCCTGATGAGCCCGCTGATATATTGATAATGCGGCAGGGCCTGAATGAATCTCGGGTCCTGAAAAATGCGAGTGATATGGCTGTTTCGCACAAAACAGCTGAGGGTCATCACCACATCAGTGATGGCTGAAAGGGTGAACACCTGAATGCGATCTTTCGATACGCCCACCAAGTACCACTCCCCGTCCAGACAGATAAGCCGGTAAGGGGCCACTGCAGACTGCTGATGACCTTGATGCAGAAAGTGAACACGGCGATTACGGATGATGGCCTGAACGATAGCCTGGAAACCACCAAACAACGCAGGTGCCTGACGTGGCGGGTCATTCCAGATAATACATGGAGAATCCTGACCACTGTCGAGCAACACCGACAGCAGCCTGGGATCCAGAGTAGGAAAGTAATGTGCAACGCTGGTTATCCGGGCAAAGCGGAGAATGTCGCTGTTGGTGCGAAAGGGACCCCGTGCGTCCAGGAGCCGGAAGCTTCCACGGGAATATTCGATGTCGAGATAGCGCAGACGCTCACGCAAGTCGCGCTGAACGGTGCGCTCAGAAACGCCAAACTCCTGAGCCAATTGTCTGACGCTGAGTGATTCGCCCATAAAGAGGCGACTGACCAGGATGGCGAGACGGTTGGCCAAACGATCATAGCGGTGTCCCTGTTCAGGCATGGAGTGTACTCCCAGCAGAAAATATTGGTACCAGTCATCTGCTGGCAGTGAAAAATGGATTAACGGGAAAGACGTTGCTGCCGGAGCCAGGCTACGATGATGCAGGCCGGTATGGTGACCCGGTAAGCCGGACCCGCAATATCGGAAATCATCCACGCCGAACTGAGCGCAATGGCTACGGGACCGGCGATAACGGACAGCGCTCTGGATGCCACCACCACAGTGCCCCAGGTGGCAATCCCCCCCAGTGATGTAATGACGCTGGCGGACAGCACGGTGGCAAGCTCCAGTGCAGCCAGCGAGGAGGTACGTATGGCTGCCTGTACTGCCATCAGAATGAGCTGAGGGGTGGGGTTGGTCAGGTCGAGTTGCATATTGCGAGAAAAAGTAGCCAGTTCTTCCGGTGTCATCTGGTCCAGGCTTTTCTCCAGCACCTTCATCAACAGGCACAACTCAATGGTCTCGGTGGTGCTTTTCAGGTTGTAGTTCACATTAAGCTTATCGCAAACATCCTCGAGGATTTCCCGGTAGGTCACGCCCTGCCCCAGCCGAATCAAACTTACCAGCGTATTGGCCCCGTAACGCTGAAATTCAGCCGCTATCAGTTGCCAGTAGCGCCGGTGTTCCGGTGCCAACAGACGGTATTCAGGGGTACTGGTCAGGCTCTCTGTCCAGCGGGTGTCGCCATCACGAGGGTCAGTGATCAGAATAGAAACCAACAGTTGCAGCTCTTCATTGCTGCACTGGCCCAGCAGGTTTAAATCGGGGTCGTTACGGTAGACAGCCATTGTTCTTCCTCAGTCAATGTGGTGAGAGGTCACACTGTAAGGGGGGCTGTTGCACAGATAGGTCTTATGAAATGGTGAATTTTTACGCGGATGGAGTTGAATGCGACACTGAGTGTCATAGTCCCGTGACAACTACGACTAAAACATACCCACTGAGGTTGGGAGCTGCCGTCATCCATTATGATAATATATGTCTGATTTTATGATGAATTACTGCATTTGTTCGAACAAAGACTGTATAGCCAGATCCATCAGTTCTGAGTGGCCCATACTGTGTTTTTTTGATAATTCCTTAAGCATCCTGATGCTTTCTTTGCTCAAGCCAAGAAGTTTGGCAGTCTGTTTTTTATCCGTCTCTTTTCTTTTTTCACGTACCTTCTTTTGTGACCAAGCTTTAGTCAACGAGGTGACTAACTCTTTAAAATTGTCTTCTCTTGTAAGCAGATAAAGCTGTGTGATTAATACGTATTTATTATCACTCTCCGTGAGAGGTTCTAAATCAGCCAGGAACTTATTCTTTTTCTTTAAGTAAAAAATTGAAAAAGAAACCGACTCTTTGCTTTTCATCAAAGAGGTGATATTAACCTCACGCCTGCATATCTCTTTAGCTCTCTTGTAGTTACAGGATAAATGTGAAATCAGAAGATTTATTTCAGTGTTTTTGAATGGCAACAAACTTAATAAGATCAAAATTGATTTGTAGCGTTCTTTATGCCCGCCTACTGCCCTGGGCAGACAAAATGTATCAGAAACGTATTGAGCTTGCGGGTTATCCCCCACATCACTATAGCGATGTATATTATCCGCTCTAAGTAGTTTAAACACATCTCTCCATCCGAGCTGCATCAGATTCCACCAGAAATAGTGGCATGCCTCGATATCATTTTTAAGCCATACAATACAACCATCGGAGAAAGCGTCACTTTCTACATCTTTTACAATTTTATTTACCTTATCAAAAGGAGATTTTATCTTATCAGAAGCAACACCAGAACAAATAAAACCTATTAATTTCGAGTCATCATTGGCTATTTGAGGGAAAATTGAGTTTGCTACCGTCATATCGAGCGAAATTAATATCCGCCTCAGTAGGGGCAATGGAAAGGTTGAAAGGTATTCCCTTATCAGCATTGGATCATCCCCTGCCAATTCCTGCGCAGATTTAATTCTCATCCTTTTTATACACTCATCATTCATGTCCAGTTCCTTCTATCAAACCTCCTTTTAGGATAACTTAAACCAAGGTATTAATGAAGATTATTCGTGTTAAAAATGATGCTCCATAGAGGAAAAAACAAGGAAAAAACGTTCCATTCATAGCGCACAGCCCCTGTAAATACTGGGACAAATGGTACTTTAGTGACATAGTTAAGCAACTTCCCCTACAACGTTAACTCCAGAGCGACTGAAGGACTAGCCAGGAGCACGCTGATGGTGCATGGCCCACCGGATGCACATACTTTACATAGCTCAAACTGTCGGATTGGTAATATATACCTGACACATCCTCTCTCTGTTACGCTTAAAGCTATGGGTTACCTTCATAACCCTTCTGTAATCAGAAATTATTTAATCAAGATAGGTTGAAACATCAAATCTCAGTTTTAATTATCTGAAGCATTATTTTTAAGAGTATTTTTTTACAGCTCCAGTCATTGATGTGAAAAACAAACCACTGGAGATTTCAACAATGAACAACACCTTTAATCCTTTCTGGCAACAACGTATTACCGACACCTTACTGAACGCCCTTAAGGCTTATCCGCGAGTATTAATGTTGAGGGTTGATCTACGACTACCCAATGCTCCTGCATCTACAGATGCTGCTGTTATTTCCCGATTTATAGACTCTCTGAAAGTAAAGATTGCAGTATACCTGCTTCGTAAACACCGCGAGGGCAACCGAAAACGCATGACCGACCTGCGTTATATCTGGGCAAGGGAATATGGAGAACGCAACGGTAAAAAGCACTACCACGTGGTGTTGTTGCTTAATCGCGAAGTCTGGTGTTCCGCAGGTAACTATAACGATCCGGCTTCACTGGCAGGGTTAATCAAACAGGCGTGGTGTAGCGCCTTACGGGTGGGTACTTCGGAGTATGCAACGCTGGCACACTTTCCGGAAAGCCCTGTGTACTGGATTGACCGCGGGAATAATGAGCAACTACAGGAGGCGTTAGTACGGGCTTCATATCTTGCAAAAGACCATACCAAAGTCACCGGTGATGGCGAACGTAATTTTGGATGCAGTCAGCGCTGATTTTCCCGTCAAGATTCACCCCAGCCTATCGGGGCCGATAAGGCTCTCAGGTATTTTTTTACTGGCAATCCCTATCCTCTGAAGGAGTACTGGCGTGCAATGGAACTCAACCACGCCGGACTCCTCCCATCATTAATTTTCAGAGGGAGAGATTCCATGGCTACTATCAACAACCCCATTCTTAGTGCTGAAGACCCGCTTATCGATATGACATTCATCACCACATACACCGGCATGACAGATAAGTGGTTCTACAAGCTTATTCAGGATGGCGAATTCCCGAAACCCATCAAACTGGGACGGAGTTCCCGTTGGTATAAAAGCGAAGTGGAAACCTGGATGCTACAGCGTATTGCTGACTCGCGGCGGATAGAAAAAATATGAAACGTACTACAGTACGAAACTGGGATTATCTATCCCTTCCAGACAGAGGTAACCATAAGCGTCAATACGGTGTGTATTGACGCTTATCCAGAACTAATATTTACTTTCTATGGAAGCAGAACGACGACAGCTGCAAGACTGCTTTGTGCTCATCCTGCACATGTACCCTCAACCGAGCTGCTCATTTCCTGCACAACTAACCATTACAGTGTCAGGTTTTGGAGACGGTATCCGCGTCATGCATCAGCGTATCTACCAGTGATTTAAAGAAGGACGGCAGGGGGAGTGGCTCACCTTCTTCATCCACATTGTGACAGTCAAACCAGACTCCGTTCTCATGTGCGATAAAGAACGTTTCCTCTTCACTTACCGTAAGCTCTATACATGGCCATTCATCACCATAGACTGAGTGATAGGTCACGGCAGTGAAAGGCGCGTTTCCATCCTCTCTGCGAAGAAGGGCCAACAACCTTTTCGAGAGCACCCAACTGTGCAGCTCCCGGAAATAGCCGCGAAGGTTTGTCTTACTTAGCAGATACACCTGGTTATCTAATTTGTCGATAATCTTTTCCGAACAGTAGCGAATGGTCTCAGGGTCTTTCACGACCAGTTCGCGCCAGCCACCCGGGTTTGATTCCTGAATAATTTCTCGGAGTGTATTTGACATATTTTCTTTTTTATTCAGCTTATCCAGCAGCTCAATAAACACATTTTTCTCTGTCACCCTCAGCCAGTTCTCATTACGCTCACGCCAAGACTGATGTAAAGGAAGGCAAAAGGTGTACCGTTGTCCTTTCTGCCATATCAGATAATCTCCCAGTGACAGCAGCGCACGTTCAAGTAAGTGCTCGTAGTTATGCAGAACCTGTTCGTTAAGCACCCAATAGGTTTTCTCTGTCAGAGATATAAATCGGGTAAGATCGTAACCGCTATTATCAGCATTTTTGGCCCCCTTGAGCAGCCCCCTTACGCGACCTTTAAGATGAGGGTGAGATTCTGCCCGAATTAAGGCAGGCTCCCATTCACTATCCAAAGTAATCAGCGTTGCTTTAAGGGCTTCCTCATCCCACTGCTCGTTAAAACCCAGTCGAACGTCAACTGTACTCATATAGCTGTAAATGTTACCAGCATATGGGGCCAGTTCATCCAGAGAACGAATAACCCCCACTGCAACCTGATTGCTGTCAATACGCATGGTGTACAGGAAGTTATCGGTGACACGACTCCATTGAGCGTGCTGCTCAGCGAAGTAGGCGTGGCTGGACGATTTCTTATAAGTAATAAATGCGCAGAGTGCATAAAAACGACATGCTCCAAGTAAGTCAGAGCCCGTTAGAAACTCCATCAGCAAGCTGCGGTGTTCACGGGTTGCATGCTGGGAGCAAAGGAAATCTAGGACGGATGAGATGATTTCGATGTTACTGGGGTTGAAGGTATCCTTCGCTTCGAATTCTGAGGAACTAAAACCTTCACGGATGCTTCTCAGGGCGCTGAACCAGGTCGCATTTAGGTTTGCCAGCAGATATGCAGGTTCAGATGACTGACCGCATTCAAGAAGAAATGCCATCCGCTTAAAAAAGCGCAGAAAAAGGGTATCAAAGCTTTCGGCCCTTTTTTTGCTCAGATTCCAGAACATATCAGTCCAGGCCTGATCGATTTTCTCTCCAAATATCACGGCACCAGGCTGCTGGCTCATTCTGCCTGAGAGCCAGGCTTTGAAGTTTTCGAAATCGGTAAGCGCTTTCCCCCGCGAATTCATTTTGATATAGAGATCGTCAGAAAGTCCAAATGAGGACAGGTTTAAATATTGGAATACCACAGGCTGCGAGTCAGAACTGCACAGTTTGAAATAAAGCCCACTCGGTGCGTCATCGAAGCATGATTGAATCGCATTCAGCATCGTCAAGCAGGCTGAAACCGTAGGGTCCTGAAGCCAGGAGTGATAAAACCAGCGGCTGTCCGTTATCTGTTCCCTAAGGTCAGGGGCATTCTCTGCAAACTGTAGACCACTGTTGTCGGCTCGCACCAGCGCATGGAAAAACTCCGTTGCGGCGGTGCGGGTCTGATATGTGAAACGGGATTTGCCCAAATGAGTGAATCGCTCAATGAAATCAGCATATTTACCCTCTTTGTTCGCCAGATACCAGTGAAGCAAGAAGAGAGTTGTAAGGCGCTGCTGGCCATCAAGGACCGAAAGGGTGGGACGCTCCTCAGTGCTGAGGTTTCCATAAATAAAATCGAGATCAAGCGGTAGTGTGCCAACAGGAGCTGTTAACGCCTGACTGAGCGACAGGAGAAACTGATCGCGAATCTCCCATGCGTCCTCGCGCCCCTGAGCATAGTCACGCTGTATGATGGGGATCTCAACGTTGCTTACTTCGCTGAATAAACTGGCGAATGTGATGACTTTACCTTGCTGCATACATTGCTCCATCAAAAAATACGGTCAGGGCATCTGTAATTGCGCGCCGGTAGCTGTCCTGATCCTGGCTACTCCAGAAAGTCATTTCGTGGACGTTACTGCTGTAGTATTTAAGAAATACGTTTCTTGTACCGGGAGGGACAAAAGTTGACGCTTTGTCCGCTTCAATAATGCGATTACGCTTCACCGGAAAGATGGCATTGCGATAGCTTCTGTTAGTTGACTGATCCAATAGCGTAAGGTTTCCAATGCTGTCATCCCTGTCCAGTAGAGGCATCTGACTATACTCATGCAGAATGTCGCTGAAATAGACTTCAAATTTTTCACTGTCAAAGGGTTCTTCCAGAAGCAAAGCTTTTGCACGCTCAAACAGTACCTGTTGTGCCGAACTTACCTTATCGGTTCCTTCTTCCGATAAATTGTAAGGACGAAAATGCTCACGCATCACTTCTGTCCAGGCCTTCTGTCCGCTGATATTTTCCGGCATTTGTGAGCTGACTGAAGTAATGTGCTCAATATCCCAGGCGTCGAGCTTGTAATGCCGGAATGGGAATCGGGTAGATGAATTTTTGTTAGCCAGCAAAATGGCAATATTAAAAAGCAAAAGCACAGGACGCAGCGAACGCTCAGGATACGTCAGAGCAGAGAGTGTGGCGTCAATCTGGCTGCTGCGCTCGCCCCGTCCCTGGCTCAACGGGCTCGCGAGTCCTGGCAGGGCAATACGTAGTATTCTTTGCTTCAGTACGGCAATGAATTTCGATTTAGTCTCACAGCTTTCAGATTCGCTGATAAGCTGAGGAATGACGCTCTCACTATTACTAATGAGGTAACCGACAAGATGATAAGTCATGCGGCCTTGGTACCACTCATCGAGTAACATAAAACGCTGTTTGATCCGCAGCCACACTTTCTCTATGCGCTCCGGATCCTGATGCGTTTCTTCCAAGTAATGAGCGAACGACAGGAATATGTAGTGTGGATCCTGGCGGGAAACACCAGACTTCAGTGAATCTGCGACCAGTCCGAGTATAAACTCTATGCGGTTGCTCTCACGGGGATGATTACTGATGAAATACCAGAAGTCCTCTTGCTGAAGACGGCGTTCTGTTTCATCCCACTCCTGCGCAATCCTGAGTTGGTGAAAGCGAACGTTGAGATCTGTTGCATGGCTGAAGTTCCCGGCATTAAGCAGCAGTGCTTTAACCAGCTCTGCGTTGGTTAGCGGGATTTTTCCACGATTAAGTCGGGAAAATACCTCAGTCACGTTTGCCTGCTCGCTTAGCTGATACCAGATCACTTTTACATTTTTACCAGCCTCATCATCATTCAGCAGAGTCTGCAAAAAGCTGAACTTATAGACAGGCGGTCGTGAACTGAACCATGCATCTATTACTTCCCGAGCCTGATTCATATGATAAAAATCAATATTATCATCTGCGTGATCGCTATTGATATTGCTAAGGAAATTTGCACTCTCAGGACGGGTTTCGTAGCGCAGAGAGTACCCTGAATGTCCAAGCATAGCGGCAATGTCCTTCAGATAATGAAGGATAATGCAGATAGTTGTCAGGCGCTGCTGACCATCAACCAATTCCCATTCTTCGCCACACTGCTTAATAACAACAGGCTGTAGACAGTAGAAGGCTTTGCGGGAACTTGACTCGCTGTTTTTCTGAAATTCCGCGATGTCATCCAGCAGATCTGTTACCTGCCTTTGCGTCCAGCGGTAGCCCCGCTGGTATGAGGGTATGAAAAAACGCTGTTTCATCAGGTCGCTAATTGGCCTAAGGAGAAGTTCATTGCTCGTGGTCATGTGCCTCCCTGCATGCCTGATTTTTCCGGCCGCATGTTAAGTAGTTTAAGTCAGTTATAACAGTAATTGGCCTGCTTCGCTTTTTGCACATGGTGCGCAGCGGTACATTATCTTTTCCCTAAGGAAGGTAAACCGCCGGAGACAACAATCCTGCGCCCGCCAATGTATTGGTCCATAATGTCTCGTGACTTGGCATTTTTGGTTTTTTTACCCTTTGCCGCTACTTTCTTGTTTTTGCTCGATTTGCTCTTTGCAGCAAGTCTTTTCTTGGCATGGGCAAGCAGAATGAGCCGCCCTGACATCAAGCTCTGTCTGGAAGTATCCGCCGCATCATAACCATTCACGATGGTCACTATTTCTTTTTCAATTTCAGATAACGTTTTTTCAGTAACAAATTTCTCAACTACAGCGGAGTATTTTTTATCGAGCGGTTGAGTTATTGCCCACTGATAGGATATCGTCGTTACACTGTTTTTCTTTGAAGGGTTGCTACTGATGGGAGAAGAGCTTGGCCTTTCTGAATGGGCTTTATTTATATGCTTTTCTAATCTTTTCGCGTCTTTGAGAGAGACGTTACATACTGGACATTTGCAGCTTTGACGGGCAATAAGTGGTGCCTCTGCTACCGGCTTAGCAAGATGAGGGACCATCTTCCAGCCATGATTGGTTAGCAAATGGCTGGACAGCACCGTCACCTCAACTGCGGTATTACACAGAGCACATATAATTTTTTCCAAATTCTCCTCCCTCAAGCGATGGATGCTACAGGGCAGAAGCATCGCACGCTATTATGTTTAGCTTGTCATTATCATCCCAGCCATCCCGTCCAAACACTTTTTGGTCTTCTCCCAGTCAGGCATTACCTGCCCCATGAGCCGGTAGAAGCGTTCGCTATGGTTATGCTCGGCCAGATGGCAGAGTTCATGCAAGATAACGTAATCGATACACTCACGCGGGGCCTTTACCAGGTTGGGATTCAGGGTCACCCTTCCATTGGGGGAACAACTTCCCCACTGAGTCTGCATGGTAAGAATGCGCAATGGTGGTGAGTCACTGACCCATAACGCTTGCTCCAGCATAGCACTCAGCCTTTTGGCGAAGACTTCGCGGGCTCGAGCCTTATACCAGTCAGTCAGCAACTGCAGAACCTTTTCAGCGCTCTTATAGCGTAAGGTGACTTCCAGCTTGCCACGCAACATTTTTACACCCTGAGTGTCAGAGGGAGCCACTATCACCTTAAGCATGTACTGTTTGCCCAAGTAATAGTGGCTCTCACCGCTGATATACTGTCGTGGAGTTATATATTCCAGCTGCTTACGGAAGTCCCGTAGCTGCTGATAGATCCAGCGCCCACGCTTTTCAACGGCATTCAGAACCTGTTGATCATCGGTATCCTGCGGCGCCGATACTACAACCCGGCAGTCGGGGTGAACTTTTATCAGGATGCGTCCATTCACCAACGGTCGTGGTTTACACTCGAAGGTAATACGTTCATCACCGTAAATGAAGCTCATTGCTCTTTCGCCCACAATTTAGACTCCGCTCAGCCCTACACGGGTAATCTGGACGATCATTTCCACAATCTTTTTCGCCTGATCCATTCCGCCACCTATTGCCTTACACTCTTTAAACATCATCGGCAGAAGCTTCTTGCGGATGTCAGCCTCGATATTTTGCGGATTGATCGAGTTCTCAGCCACTGAGATATCAACAGCCTGGTCTACTTCAAAAGCAAGCTTCACCCATTTATCGATGACCTGAGGATCAGTAACGGCAAAAACCTCCGGCAGTACTTTTTTGTATACGCCAAAGTAAGCCTGTGCATGGTGATGACCGGCAAACACGTCGGGTATGTCGTTCAGCCGCCGTTCCTGTACCTGCTCCTCAAATTCACGAAATAGCATGTACTGCTTGAGAGGGTGATCAAACAGTTTTTCCGCCTCTTCAATAGCCAGACGCAGTAACTTCGAGAAGGCTTCCTGGGCATAAGGATCATCACGTAAATCCTGCTCAATCATGCGGGTTACACGGGTTTTGATAATATCCGTTTCGTTGCGAGTTTTATCCTCACTCCACTCTTCGGGCCGTTGTCCCATTTTGCTGACTTCATACACTCCATCAGGCTCGCGGACTTCTACACCAACAACGTGTTTATCCAGCAGCTTTTTAACCTGTTCCGTGTACTGATCATAATCTACCGTCTCACCGGCATCCTGCTTCACCAACTGACGCAGGCTGGTAAATTGCCTGAGCGTCTCTTTATAGTGCTGGCGGTCTTCTTCGCTGAAACTCTTATCCTCAAAGAAGGTAGCCGACTGCAACGCCACTTTCAGGCAGCTGGCAAATTGCGTGAGTGCCTCATAAAAGTCTTCACGGACTTTAAGATGCACATCAACCATCTCGCCATGCTTTTCTTCCGTGCGCGGCACCAGCACCTGACGGAGTTGCTCAATATCGTTTTTGTTTTTTACACCTGCGAAAATCGCCCACAGATTTTTATACAGCTGGGGAAGGCGCTTGTACTCCGTACTCATCTGGCCGTACAGCCCCACCAGATCGTCGATGTCAAACCCGCCCTGCGTGCGGGATGCAAGCTTCTGGTAATCCTCAATAGTGGTATCCAGCTCTTTGAGAATGCCCCGATAATCGATTAGCAGACCAAATTTTTTCTTAGGGTGGAGGCGGTTAACACGGGCTATTGCCTGAATAAGGTTATGCCCTTTAAGAGGCTTATCGATGTAAAGCACGGCATTTTTGGGTTCATCAAATCCGGTAAGTAACTTATCAACCACAATAAGAAGCTTCAGCGAATCATCTTTATCAAAACGCTCAATGACATTGCGCGTGTAAATCTGCTCATCCTGAGAGCCGACATTATCTTGCCACCATTTGGTCACATCAGGGATACCAGATTCATCCACTTCGGTATTACCTTCACGCGTGTCAGGAGAACTAATGACCACTGCAGACTCAAACAGCCCGGCTTCATCAAGGTACTTTTTGTATTTTATCGCTGCTGCTTTACTGTCACAGGCAAGTTGCCCTTTCAAACCATCATCAATGTTTTTGACAAAATGGTTGGCGATATCCAGTGCAATAAGGTGGATGCGATCATCTGCATTATAGACTTGCCCTTTATTAGCAAACTTACGCTTCAAGTCGGCTTTTTGTTTATCCGTTAACCCCTCGGTGATACGGTCAAACCAGCTATCTATAGCTCGTTCATTAACATTCAGCTCGGGGGGACGCTCTTCGTAGAGAAGCGGAGTGACAGTCTTGTCCTCTACCGCACGCTGCATGGTGTAAGCATGAACGATGGGACCAAATTTATTAGTGGTCTTATCATCTTTCAGCAACGGTGTACCGGTGAAAGCAACAAAGGCCGCGTTTGGTAGAGCCAGCTTCATGCGTTGATGACTCTCACCGCCATGGCTACGGTGGCCTTCATCAATCAGCACAATGATATCGGGGCTGGTATTCACGCACTCGGGCAGGCGGGTGGCCGTGTTAAATTTCTGAATCAACGAGAAGAGAATGCGCTCAGTCCCCCTGCCTATCTGTTCGGCTAAACGTCTGCCAGAGGTGGCAATGGCATCGGCTTTATCCCTTTTACCTGCCAGTTCCCCGGTTGAGATAAAGGTGCGACTGAGCTGGTTTTCCAAATCGACGCGATCGGTTACCACGATGATGCGGCACTGTTTGAGAGTTTCACTCAGAATCAGCGCCTTGCTGAGGAAAACCATCGTCAGCGACTTACCAGAACCCGTGGTATGCCAGATAACCCCACCGTTGCGGCTACCATCAGGATTCTTCGTTTCGATACGCTGCAGCAGTCGTTTGATACTGAATACCTGCTGATATCGGGCAATGACCTTACCGGCTTTCTTATCAAATAGCGTGAAGAAACGAGCCATATCCAGTAGACGTTCAGGTAAAAGCAGACTGATAAGTAGCTGGTCCTGGCCCGTTAAAGCCAGTTCACCCGCTGCAATCAGGTTCTGATACCATTTCAGGCAGGCAACCGGACGATGGCTGAAGATTGACTCCATCTGCTGTGCTATGAGCTTGCGGTTTTTGATGGCAAGCATCTCCAGATCGGAGATATCTTCTTCCCGCCATGTCGCCCAAAACTTAGTCGGTGTTCCGCAAGTCCCGTAACGTCCATCATGGCCGTTTATCGATAGTAAGATCTGGCTGTAGGCAAACAGTCGTGGAATTTCATCATGACGCTGGTTTCGCAGACTTTGAGAGATCCCCTCGTCAATAGTCGGCCCTTTTTTAGCATTGCCGTCCGGGCGCTTAGCCTCGATAACAACCAGCGGAATACCATTCACAAAGCAGACAATATCGGGCCTGCGTGCCTCAATACCGTTAGCGCGTGTCACGCTGAACTCTTCTGTGAAAACAAAGCTGTTGTTACGCGGGTTGTTCCAGTCGATCAACGAGATTGTTGGATTCGCCCGTTTGCCATCGATAAATTCCGTCACTGAAATGCCGTACAACAGATGGTTGTACAAGTGTTCATTGGCGGTAATTAATCCCTGGTTTAATGCCGGGCTATTAACTTCGGCGATTAGGCTATCAATCGCTTTATCGGAAATGACATGCTCTTTACCGGCAAAGATAAACGTTCTCTTGGCTAACTGTTCACGCAAAATCTGGTTTAAAACCACCTGATCTGCCTTGCCTGCTCGCGCAGACATGGCTTGCTGAGGTGAAATATATGTCCAGCCTAAATTGCTCAAGAGAGCCAGCGCCGGGAGCTTGGCGCTGTACTCTTCCTGGAATTTTGGCGCGATCTGCATGCTCATGATGTTCCCTTATCTTTATCGGCTTTCCAGTGCAGTAGCTCGGTAATATCCTTTTCACCCTCAGCCTCTTTTAACAAACGCCGCTGCTCTGCAAATCTTGCATATTCACCCTGAGCTTTTTCATCTGCCATTTTCTTACTGACAGTCCCAGCGCCCTGTAACACATTGCGGTCGTTGAACTGCAGGAATTGATCCAGCTTCTCCTGCCAGTCCTGCAAAAAAACCTGCTGACGTCGCAGCGCCTGATCTTCGGCATAGTCCAGCCACATATTCACTACACGGTTCAGCTCACTGACTTCTTTTTGGGTCAGATAATTCTTAGCAACCGTGACATCACCTTTTCGCACGTCATTGCCTTTATAGCTGGTGAGCCCCATATGAGGCTGGCTGGCATCTGCCCGCTGGTGGATTAGCTCAGCGGCTGTACGCCCAGTGCAAGCAAAGTGCAGTTTGTTCTGGATGGTTTGAAAGAAGAGGGTGGTCTCTTTCAGAGTCGGCTGATAATCAGCAGCCAGCGCGAAAATCTCCCGCACACGCAGATAGACGCGCCGCTCGCTGGCACGAATATCTCGGATACGTTCCAGCATCTCGTCAAAGTAGTCGGGCACCACAGAAGAGCCAACGGGCGGATTCTTCAACCGCTCGTCATCCATCACAAACCCTTTAATCAGATATTCCTGTAGGGTTTGCGTGGCCCACTGACGGAACTGAGTCCCCCGAACTGAGCGAACACGATAGCCTACAGCCAGTATGGCTTCGAGACTGTAGTGCTCTATCTCTCTGGAAACCTGACGCTTTCCTTCCTGGCGAACTATCCGGAATTTCCGGATAGTTGAATTTTGACCAAGTTCGCCTTCTGAAAAGATGTTGATAAGGTGCTCGTTGATGGTACGAACATCCTTATCATATAGCTCAGCCATGGATGCCTGAGTGAGCCAAAGCGTATCTGACTGAAAGCGACACTCAACGCGTGCGCGGCCATCTTCGCTTTGGAACAGCAGGAATTCACCTGCTGGAGGTTGAGGTAAGTGTTTATCAGTCATGCGGCGTCCACCTTAACCCGGCGTTTGCCGGTAAGCAATTGCTGCATCAGGGCTTTTTTTTCTTGTTTTAGGTAGCTGAGCTTTTGCTCTAGTGCTGTAATTTCTTTATCCGATCTTGATAAAAGATCGGCAATTTTTCGCTGCTCATCTACCGTCGGAAGAGAAAACTGTGCCTTGTTAATCCCCCCTATTGACAGCCCGAATCTTGTAGCACCTGTAGCTAAAGTGAAGAAGTAGTATCGTGTCTTCGGCATTGAAAAGAGATAATTAAGAAACGCACCAGAGACAGTAGATTTATTTGGCCTTATAATTGCCAAGTGATATCCACATAGGACACCGTTTAATTCCTCAGAAACTAGAGCCGGAACAGCAATATCTCCTGGCGTCTCAGAGTCTTTGGTAATTATCACATCATCAATCTGCAACATGTATTTTTTTATTTCACTACTGGTCGCTGTTGCTTTCATAAATTTGATATTTTTCGTTATTTCATTATTGTAATAAACATCAGTATAATTACAAAGCTCCACAGAAACCTCACCACTAACAGTTTTTTTATCTACAGGGCTGACAATAATTTTAGTAATATCTGATAGTTGATATTTTTTCCATTCATCGTTAAAACCATGGAGACGTTTAGTACCCGTGAGTAGTTTTTGCATCAGGCCCTTTTTCTGCTTTTTACTAGCTCTGATTAATTTATCAGTATTCATAATAGCCTGATCCCATATAGAGAGTATTTTGGCAATCTTTGTTTGCTCTGGCTGTGATGGTATTAATATCCTTAAGGACAATAGCTCTCCTTTTGTGATATTCTTCATTGAGCCACTAGTTCCCGTGGCCAATTTTGAAAGAGTATATCTAACATGCTCAGATGCTAAAACATAGCTTAACCATTTCATGTTAGCATCAGGTTTTGGAACGGTTTGCCATAGTTTGTCTGGTAAGAAAAGATCTTGATAATCTTTATCGATATATGCACTAGCGCCAACAAGTGATTCCGTATTACTTCTGCTAACTATAATTTGACCCGCACGAGGTTTTGTTTTAGCTCGTGATATTTCTGCTTTATCAATAACTTTAGATGCTTTTGGGTCAAAGCAACCATAAGACACAGCGCTCACCTTGAGCACTGATTTCTCACCAGGTTGAGCAAGACGATCTTCGCCGTTAACACTTACACCAGATTCCAAACCAATGAGTAAGTCTCCAACACATCCTTGAACCCAACCCTTAGGCACCATATCCCAACTCCTTCAAATACTTTTCCATTTCCACTTCAAGCTGAAATAGCTGCGTTTTTAATTGTTCACGTTCTGCACGCACAGCAATAAGATCTATTTCCTCTTCTTCCTCAAAAGTATCTACATAACGTGGAATATTCAGGTTGTAGTCGTTGTCGCGGATCTCCTGCAGACTGGCAAGATAAGCATATTTTTCGACGCTATCACCTTCACGGTAGATTTTAACGATTTTGGTAATATTTTCAGGGCTTAGCTGGTTTTGATTTTTACCTGATTTAAACTCACGACTGGCGTCGATAAACAACACGTTATCGTCCACTTTATTCTTTTTAAAGATCAGGATTGCAGCAGGTATACCTGTACCGAAGAATAACTTTTCTGGCAAACCAATCACCGCATCAAGGAGATTTTCTTCAATCAACTTCTGACGGATTTTTCCCTCACTGGAACCGCGGAACAACACTCCATGGGGAACCACCACCCCCATACGTCCGGTTTTCGGCTTCATGGTTTCGATCATATGAAGGATAAACGCAAAGTCACCCTTGGTTTTAGGCGGAAGCCCACGACGGAACCGACCATAATGATCGTCAGCCACATCATCAATCCCCCATTTCTCCAATGAGAAAGGTGGGTTAGCGGTAACCACATCAAACAGCATCAGATTGGCATTTTTATCGAGTAGCCTAGGATTGCGGATCGTATCACCCCACTCGATTTTATGGTTATCCTCGCCGTGCAGAAACATGTTCATTTTAGCCAGAGACCATGTTGAGCCAATCGCTTCCTGCCCGTAAAGTTCATAATTCTTACTGTGGTGTTGTTGAGCGACCCACTTACCACACTTCATCAGCAGTGAAGCAGAACCACAGGTTGGGTCACAGATAGATTCCCCTGGCTGTGGGTCAAGCAGCGCTGCGAGCAGATCTGACACTTCTGGTGGCGTGTAGTACTCTCCGGCTTTCTGGCCGCTATTCGCAGCAAACTTGCCAATCAAATATTCATAAGCGTTACCAATTACATCTAATCCCCCCACCCGGCTGGGCTTAAGATTCAGCTCTGGATGAGTGAAATCTTCGAGTAACTGCTTCAAAATCAGATTCTTTTGTTTTTCATCACCAAGCTTATTGGTATTAAATGAAATTTCCTGGAACACGCTCTTGCTGCCATCTTTCAGCTTAGTGCCGTTAGCTTCTTCAATTGCGTGTAGAGCTACATCGATACGTTCACCGTTACCCGCCTCACTTCGACGCTTATAGAGAGCATAAAAGCTAGCATCTTTAGGTAGAACGAAGCGTTCATTCTTCATCATCTCTTCAATTAGCTCTGGTTCATCCCCATACTGGGCTTTGTAGCCATCATAGTGATCCTGCCAAACATCCGAGATGTACTTCAGAAACAGCATAGTAAGAATGAAATCTTTGTAAGTATCAGGGCTGATAGTGCCACGGAAAGTGTCACATACGCCCCATAGCACGCGGTTGATGCGGTCCTGATCGATCATATTGCTCATAACAAGTTAATCCTTAAGTAATTTTTGCAAAATACCAAGCTCAAGCTGATGGCGATTTTCCTGTAACTTATTGATAAGTTCACCTTCTTTCTGCCATATACGCTGGAGCTCGATAAGCTGTAATTGAGTTTCAATAGGGGGAAGCGGGATAGCGACATCCAGCAGCGCTGATTTCGTTATTAACTGAATGTTGGTGCCACTCCGATGAAACCATTGCTGAATCATCGGATGGTTTAACAGCCAGCAAAGGTATTCGGGGGCAATCTCACTCTCTTTTCTTTTGAGACTAACAATCAGGAACTGGCTGGTAGCAACCACAGGAACCTGGCCACGATATACAACTGCCAGATTACGATTCCCTCTGGCGGCAACAACAATCTCCCCCTGTTCAAGAAATGGGGGAGCGATGCGTTGTTCCCACACGACAGTAGGTAATGCTTTGTCATTGAACTGCCAGTCCTGTTCAAGGTCTTTAATCTGTAACAGACGCACATCCCCTTCAGGGTCAGGCGTGATTGCTCCCCTTAGAGTGTGGCCTGAACGGATGCCTGCAATTTGACCTAACTTTTTTAAAGGTGTTGGCATACGGCCCCCCTGATTCATTGCACCATCCCTGGCGCATCCATTCTTAAGCGTGGCGATTATAAGTTGTTTTTAAGCCATTGAGAGATATTGTCAGAAAGCCCATACCACGCACTGTCTCCCCGCAAACCAGTGACGAGTAGACCATCATCGTTATCCATAAAGGCTTTGAGATAATCGCGAACTTGAGTTGCCGTTTGCTCGGTGACAATAATCCAGGTTGATTCCAGAGGATGACACCAGGTCCCATAAGACTTGATGCGCTCAATGAGCGGGGCATAGTCTTTCTGCTTTCGCAGATCGTAAGAAATTTGATAAGCTGACATAGATTTGATCTCCTAATTTAGACGTTTGGGTTTGAGTCAACGCGACAGATTGCAGTCTGTCGCACCTCACCACTCAACTCTGTAGTTCATGTACAGAGATAAAAATGGTGTGGTGAAGCTATGATTGAGCAAAAAGATCAGAATGTAAACTAAAAAATAATGCAGTAGCTGACCTACAGAGATGCATGCTCGTAAATCAGGTGCAAAAAAACAAACTTCTTACGACACAACCGATTGATTTTAAATCAATAAAAAATGATCGAGCATGAATGAAACATGCGCAAATATTTTTATGACTTGCGCACTTTTATGCTTTTTTTGTTAAATGTTCTGTGTAATATCATTCAACATTGACGCAAGATTATCCTATACACGTGCACCACACCCGTCTTCCCTCCAGATAGGCTGCATATTTATACATGCCACAAATGGCTTTCCGTTTGGTGAATACCAAATCGTTCTCGTTTGCTAAATTTACTTAGTCTTCAACTTAGCAAAGTCAAACGGACTAATTGATTTTTCTCGATTAATATCCAGATAATCAGCCCACCACTGCAACATCAACCTGCGCTCCCCCAAATGCTCGGCCTTATGAATATATGCCGCACGCACAGAGTTACGCTCTTGGTGGCTCATCTGCCGCTCTACTGCATCCCTCGACCACAATCCTGACTCAATCAGAGAACTACACGCCATCGTCCTGAAACCATGCCCACATACTTCCGTTTTCGTGTCATAACCCATCACTCTCAGCGCCTTGTTCACCGTATTCTCACTTAGGGGTTTACGTGGATCGTGATCACCAACAAAAATCAGCTCTCGATTCCCACTCATGCTTTTGATCTGTTCCAAAATGGCCAGAGCCTGCCGCGACAAGGGAACAAGATGTGGAGTACGCATCTTCGAACCTCGCTGAGAATGCTTGACTCCTTCCAGTGGCTTACGCTCACCGGGTATCGTCCACATAGCCGTTTCAAAATCCACTTCTGTCCAACGGGCAAAACGCAGCTCGCTTGAACGGATGAAAACCAACAAAGTGAGTTCAACCGCCAGTCGGGTTAACGGCCTGCCAGAATAGTGATCGATGCGGTGAAGCAATTCAGGAATGCGATTAAGTTCCAAAGCAGCACGATGCTGTCGTTTAGCTGTGGCGACCGCTCCAGCGATTTCTTGCGCAGGATTGTAATCGATTAAACCGCTCTGCACGGCAAATCGCATAATCGCGGTAGTACGCTGTTGCAAACGAGCCGCAACTTCGAGTCGTCCGGATGATTCCACCGCTTTGATGGGTACAAGAAGATCCCGCGTCTTCAAATCAGCAATGTTCCGCTTACCGATGGCAGTGAAGAGATTCTCTTCCAGGCTTTTCAATACACGAGCGCTATGTGATGCAGACCACTTCTGATTACTGGCGTGCCAGTCTCTGGCGACCACTTCAAACGTTATCGCTTCTTGCTCTTGCTCTACCTTAATAACTTTCTTATTTTCACTGGGATCAACGCCGCTAGCTAAGAGCTTACGAGCTTCGTCACGACGAGCCCTGGCATCAGCCAGCGACACTTCAGGGTATTTCCCTAAAGCCAGCATCTTCTCTTTACCGCCGAAGCGATAACGAAGACGCCAATATTTGGAACCGTTAGGGTGAACCAGCAAAACCATGCCTTCACCGTCAGTTAGTTTATAGGCTTTTGCTTCAGGCTTAGCCGAACGAACTTTCACATCACTTAGAGCCATGATGAGTATCCTTTCAAGGGTTCTGTGTGGGTACAAACATTATCGAACCGGGATATACCCGCAGTTGTACCCGCATCAGTAAGTTGATGTAGATTGAATCAGGTTGACTTAGGTTGAGTGAAAAAGCGAGGAAAGCCTTGCGGATACTGGATTTCAGGCACAAAAAAAGACGTCCGTTGACGTCTATTGATGTTCCGATGGTGCCGAAGGCCGGACTCGAACCGGCACGTATTTCTACGGTTGATTTTGAATCAACTGCGTCTACCGATTTCGCCACTTCGGCACTGAAGGGGATGCGGAAACGTTGTGGATTATACCTGTCGCGCGCCGCCATGCAAGCGACGACGCGCTAAACCCGCGCTAAGTGCCCAAAAAACCAGCGCCCTTCGTCACTCCAGTTCAGACACCGCCAGACGAATCACCCCCGCCGCCTTCTGCTCCGGCAGCGCCAGCACCTTCGCCCACATCTCCTGCACCATATCGCAGGAGAGCTTCTCTTTGCCCGCCGCCTTCTCCGGCATCTGCAGCAGCTGGATGTCCTCGCCGTACTTATCGGCAAGCTCCTTCATAATCGGTCGCACGTCCTCGACAGCCGCCTCGCGTTCGGCCGGGGTCACGGTGTGGCGGTTTTTGCCGTAGGCCGCGCGCATCATGTCGGCGTCTGCCTGCATGCGCCGCGCCATCAGGTCTTTATCCAGCATGCGCATCGGGTTCACGCCGCCCTTCACCGTCGGGTAGAGGAAGCGGAAGCAGGCGTCGTCGCTCACCTTCTGGATGGCGGCGGTCTGCTCCATGTTGATGGTCATGTAGTTCACCACGTTGGCGTCCGGGGCGTTCTGCAGGCGCGACATCTGCAGATGCAGGATCTGCGGCTGGATGGTGTCGATAATCTGCTGCTCCGGCTCGCCCGCTTTTTGCAGGGCGGCCATCTGGTCGAGGATGCGCTGATGCAGCGCGGGCTCCTGCTCCTTAATCACCTGCCAGGCGGGCATCGCGTTGAGGGCAGAATCCATCTGCCGTTCCGGAGCGCGCTGCCTGTCGAAGAACACCCAGAACGCCACGGCGGCGGCCACCACAACAACCATCACGGTACGGGTCCACGTTTTATTCATCTCGCATCCTTATCCTTGAATTATGCCGGTTTACACCGGCACACCGCTGTGGAAGCGAAACTCGTGGTCCGGTGTCGAGATAAGTGTGGCTTCAATTTCGCCAAAATGCTGTATGCGCGGAGAGATATCGTCGTCGCTCACCTGCTGGGCCAGCGTCAGGTAGTCCTGATAATGGCGCGCTTCCGAGCGCAGCAGCGAGAGATAGAACTTCTGCAGATCGTCGTCGAGGAACGGGGCCAGCGCGGCGAAGCGTTCGCAGGAGCGGGCTTCGATGTAGGCGCCGCAGATGAGCTTGTCGATCAGCGTCAGCGGTTCGTGGGTGCGCACGTCCTTCAGCATCCCTTTGGCGTAGCGGCTGGCGGTGATTTTGACGTACGGAATGTTGCGGGCCAGCATCGCCTCGCGCACCTGCCAGAAGTGGTGCAGCTCCTCTTTAATCAGCAGCACCATGCTGTCGATAAGCGACTGGCCCCACGGGTCATCGGTTTTGGGCATCACGCTTTTGCCAATCTGCCTGTGCAGGGCGACGAAGTCCGGCTCCGGGCCGTCGCGGAAGGTGAACTGTTCGTAGGGTTTGAGCCAGTCGAGCAGCGCGTCGGCACCGCTTTCGTCGGCGACGTATTTGCGCACCAGCAGCAGCGCAGTCTGGGCGGCCTTGAGCTCGCACACCATGTGGTCGGTGAGCAGCAGCGGCAGGTTCGCCGGGTCGCGGGCTTTATCAATCCATGCTTGCGGGGTCGGGCACTGGAGGAAGTTGAGTACGGGGGCGAGTATCTGCGGGTAATCCATGGTTCTGCCTTGAAAAAAGCGGTGGCGCGCGCCACCGCCTGAAACGCTTAGTGACGCACGCCGTCGTCGTCTTCGTCGATGTAATCTTCGTCGTCGCCTTCTTCGCCGTCTTCACCGTTCGGATCTTCGAAGTAGGTTCCCCAGCCGTCGTATTCCACTTCAAACTTCTCGGCCAGGTTCATCAGCTGTTCTACCTGCGCGTCGATCAGCTCCGCCTTCAGCGCGCCTTCGCTCAGGATGTCGCAGCAGATGACGGTGTCGCCCTCTTCCACTTCCAGCTCTTCCGGCTCGGTCACTTCGTAACCCAGCTTGAAGGCTTCCACGGCCAGTTTTTCCAGCGCGTCGAAATCATCCGCAGAGAAATGGTGCTCGATGGTGTACAGCGCGTCCGGATCGCTACCGTCTTCCAGCAGTTCTTCAATAATCAGACGCGTCTCTTCGCGTTGCTCTTCCAGGTGTTCCGGGTTTGCCATGGCTCAATCCTCTTTAAAGTGCGGCAGATACTTCTATTTTCACACACGGACGGGTTTGCCTCCACCTTTGTAAGAAAGAATTGTGAAACGGGGTTGCAAATGAATAATTACACATATAAAGTGAATTTTAATTCAATAAGTGGCGTTCGCCATGCGAGGATAAAATGTCCGATTTATACAAGAAACACTTTCTGAAACTGCTCGACTTTACCCCTGCACAGTTCACTTCTCTGCTGACCCTTGCCGCACAGCTCAAAGCCGATAAAAAAAATGGCAAGGAAGTACAGAAGCTTACCGGTAAAAACATCGCGCTCATCTTCGAAAAAGACTCGACCCGTACACGTTGCTCTTTCGAAGTTGCCGCATTTGACCAGGGCGCGCGCGTCACCTATTTAGGGCCGAGCGGCAGCCAGATTGGGCATAAAGAGTCAATTAAGGACACCGCGCGGGTTCTCGGGCGGATGTACGACGGCATTCAGTATCGCGGCCACGGCCAGGAAGTGGTCGAGACGCTGGCGCAGTACGCGGGCGTGCCGGTGTGGAACGGGCTGACCAACGAGTTCCACCCGACCCAGCTGCTGGCGGACCTGCTGACCATGCAGGAGCACCTGCCGGGCAAGGCGTTTAACGAGATGACGCTGGTCTACGCGGGCGATGCGCGCAACAACATGGGCAACTCGATGCTGGAAGCGGCGGCGCTGACCGGGCTGGATCTGCGCCTGGTGGCCCCGAAAGCCTGCTGGCCGGAAGAGAGCCTGGTGGCGGAGTGCAGCGCGCTGGCGGAGAAGCACGGCGGGAAGATCACGCTGACGGAAGACGTGGCGGCGGGCGTGAAGGGCGCGGACTTTATCTACACCGACGTCTGGGTGTCGATGGGCGAAGCCAAAGAGAAGTGGGCGGAGCGGATTGCGCTGCTGCGCGGGTATCAGGTGAACGCGCAGATGATGGCGCTGACCGGCAACCCGAACGTGAAGTTCCTGCACTGTCTGCCGGCGTTCCATGACGACCAGACCACGCTCGGCAAGCAGATGGCGAAAGAGTTCGACCTGCACGGCGGGATGGAAGTGACGGACGAGGTGTTTGAGTCGGCGGCGAGCATCGTGTTCGACCAGGCGGAAAACCGGATGCATACGATTAAGGCGGTGATGGTGGCGACGCTTGGGGAGTGAGCCTCTCTCTTACCTTGAGAGGGTGATTATCTGCTGAATTATTTTTCAGCAGATAATCATTTCCAGTTTACGCGCAAAAAAAATCATTTTACTGACGCATCCTCAGATAAGCATCAACCATGATATGTATTTATAATTTTATTAACCATTATTTATTAGATTGATGATGGTTAATATTAGATCATTATCAATTACAAACCATTGTAAATATCCGGTGTAATGTTTCCTTATTACTACGTTTCGTTAATAAAATAAGGATTATTTTATGTCATGGAATAAGCATGAAGCTGTGTCATATGCCCGCAGCCACGCACATCATAACAGTACGGGTTACTGCGCTCGCGCCGTCGCTGCAGCTATTCGTGCCGGAGGTTTGAAAATTGATGGTGCTGATGCAAAAAACTTCTGGCGCTCTCTTGAGAAGGCAGGATTCAGCAAGGTGTACGGCACACCCATTGAGGGTGATGTCGCAGTAATTGACGCATTACCAGGTGCGCATCAGAATGGGCATGCATGTATCTACGACGGATCGGGTACCTGGTATTCAGATTTTAAACAGAACAGCCTTTATCCCGGCCAGACATATCGTAAGATACAGCCAAAAATCACCCTTTACAGGCACTACTGATATGAAAAATATCTTACTGCTTCTCTTCATATTTTCTTTCTCTGTAATGGCTGGCCACTCTGACCCGATTGAGCGTGCTGTAAAATTTAACAGCTGGTACGTTAATCAAATCAACAAAGATGCATTTCCCATTACTGATGGAAACGAAATAGATAAATATGTCACAGCATCAACAATGAAAAAACTCCGTCATACGCAGGATCCGCGTTATGCCGACGAAGAGTTTTACGAAGCAGATATGTTTTTAAAAGCGCAATACGTTGGCGATGACTGGCCCCAGAATGTAACAGCCATAGCCGGGGATACCGATCCAGTTTGTGTCAACGTATACATTGCATTTGGCAAAAAGCAGGAGCACGTAGTCATAGACTGCATGGTTAAAGAAAACAACTTATGGAAGGTACAGTCAGTTTCTAATGCGGATTTTTCAAGAAATCTGGCTATCTCTAAATGAGCCAAACAAAGTTCTTATCACTCTAGTGGTTCAGTGCGCCTTTCTTGCCGGGTGGCGCTGCGCTTACCCGGCCTACTTTGTGCAACGATATCAATAATCGTAGGCCCGGTAAGCGCAGCGCCACCGGGCAAATCAAGCACCGATACGGCCCTCTCCCTGTGGGAAAGGGAGTAAACTCGTTTAGCCGATCAGCATCTTCACCACAACCTTGCGCACCTGCGCAGGCGCGCCCACCGCGCACAGCGGCTTGTGCACTTCACCCGGCCAGAACACCACAAAATCCCCTTCGCTCAGCACCACGGTTTTCTCCTGCTCGCCTTCCGGCAGGAACGCGATGTCTTTGTCCGTCAGCCAGTTGGTGTCCGGCGTGCCGTGCGGCAGGGTGCTGAACGTCATTCCTTCCTGACCCTTCATCACGATCTGGATATCCAGATAGCGCGCGTGGTACTCGGCGCGGCGATCGGCGAACGGCTGGGTCATATCTTCCGAGACCAGATAGAACAGGCTGCTGCCGTTGATGTCGTGCTTGCCGAGCGGCGTGGCGTCAGTGACGTGGGCTTTAACGTGCTCAATCGCCTGGCGCAGCTCGTCAGGCAGCCAGGGCTGCAGATGGTGGATGTTGCCGATAATCATGTGAAATCCCTCTACGTAAAACAACGTTTCATTTTTATCTTTTATACGAGAGTTAAGACTGCCATACCAGCCCTTTTTCGAAGAGGTTTGCGCGAGCGCATGTTTATCGGGAAAGGTGTTAACCCACTGTTAATCCTGTCCAGGCAATTATGCAGGGGTTATGCATAACCTCGATCAGCGCTTATCGCCCGACTCTTCTAACCTCTTGATCATGCTCTCTAATTAACAAAACCCGTTGCCGCCTCACACTTTACTATTTTGATAATTTGCTCTAAAAAACCATAATTATTTATTGATTTCTCTTAAGTCAAAAATAGTTAATTACGTTAATTGCATAGCCATTCTTTATTATAATATTTATCATTTAAAATCATCCACATAACGATATCTTTCACACTATTAAAATCTACAAAATAATAACAACCTCGAATAATGCCAGCGGATCCTGCTTAGCTATTCACCCCTCAATAATATGAAATTAATCATTATCTGACGCGAATCATGCAAATGAAAACAAACCCCTTAATATCCAGTTTCGCGTGAGCGATATCACAATACGGATTATTTAACTGCCTAGTATGAATCACGAAATCAATTGAGCTTAGCCGCCATGAAATTAAACACATCACATGGCGCATGCCCTTTTTATTCTGAAAAACAGTTAAAGGAATAATTATGGAAAAGCATTACGTCGGTTCTGAAATTGGTCAATTGCGTAGCGTTATGCTGCATCGTCCTAATTTAAGTCTGAAACGTTTAACGCCATCAAACTGTCAGGAGCTGCTTTTCGATGACGTGCTCTCGGTTGAGCGGGCGGGTGAGGAGCATGACATCTTCGCAAACACGCTGCGCGAGCAGGGTGTGGAAGTCCTGCTGTTGACCGACCTTCTGACACAAACCCTTGATATTGCAGAAGCGAAAGCCTGGCTTCTGGATACCCAAATCTCCGACTACCGCCTCGGCCCAACCTTTGCCGGCGACGTGCGCGGCTGGCTGGCGGATATGCCGCACCGCGAACTGGCGCGCAGATTAAGCGGCGGATTAACCTACGGCGAAATTCCGGCGGCCATTAAAAATATTGTGGTGGATACCCACACGGCGAATGATTTTATTATGAAGCCGCTGCCGAACCATTTATTTACCCGCGATACCTCGTGCTGGATTTATAACGGCGTCTCTATTAACCCAATGGCGAAACCGGCCCGTCAGCGTGAAACGAATAACCTGCGGGCAATATATCGCTGGCATCCGGCGTTTGCCGACGGCGATTTTATTAAGTATTTCGGCGACGAGAATATTAATTACGACCACGCCACGCTAGAAGGCGGCGACGTACTGGTGATTGGCCGCGGGGCGGTATTAATCGGCATGTCCGAGCGCACGACGCCGCAGGGCGTGGAGTTCCTCGCCAACAGCCTGTTCAAACATCGTCAGGCCGAGCGCGTGATCGCCGTTGAGCTGCCAAAACACCGCTCCTGCATGCACCTCGACACCGTCATGACCCACATCGACGTGGACACCTTCTCCGTCTACCCGGAAGTGGTGCGCAAGGACGCCCAGTGCTGGACGCTCACCCCGGACGGACGCGGCGGCCTGCTGCGCACCCAGGAAACCGACCTGCTGCACGCCATCGAGAAAGCGCTCGGCATTAACCAGGTGCGCCTGATCACCACCGGCGGCGACGCCTTTGAAGCCGAACGCGAGCAGTGGAACGACGCCAACAACGTGCTGACCATTCGCCCGGGCGTGGTGATCGGCTACGAGCGCAACGTCTGGACCAACGAGAAGTACGACAAAGCGGGCATCACCGTGCTGCCTATCCCGGGCGATGAGCTCGGACGCGGCCGCGGCGGCGCGCGCTGCATGAGTTGCCCGCTGGAACGCGACGGAATTTAAAGGAGCCATCATGGAACGAAAACCCACTCTGGTTGTGGCCCTGGGCGGCAACGCGCTGCTCAAGCGCGGCGAGCCGCTGGAAGCCGAAATCCAGCGCCAGAACATCGAGCAGGCCGCGCGCACCATCGCCGGATTAACAGAACAGTGGCGCGTGGTGCTGGTGCACGGCAACGGGCCGCAGGTCGGGCTGCTGGCGCTGCAGAACAGCGCCTACGACAAAGTCACGCCCTACCCGCTGGACGTTCTCGGCGCCGAAAGCCAGGGAATGATCGGCTACATGCTCCAGCAGGCGCTGAAAAACAATCTGCCGCAGCGCGAGGTGAGCGTCCTGCTCACGCAGGTGGAAGTGGACGCCGCCGACCCGGCCTTCAGCAACCCGACAAAATACATCGGCCCGGTGTACAGCGAAGCCCAGGCAAAAATGCTGGCCGCGGAAAAAGGCTGGGTGTTCAAGGCCGACGGCAGCTACGTCCGCCGCGTGGTGCCGTCACCGCAGCCGAAGCGCATCGTCGAGAGCGACGCCATCACGGCGCTGATCCAGCGCGATCACCTGGTGATCTGCAATGGCGGCGGCGGCGTGCCGGTAGTGGAGAACGCCAACGGCTATCGCGGCATTGAGGCGGTGATCGACAAAGACCTCTCCGCCGCCCTGCTGGCGCGCCAGATCGAGGCCGACGCCCTGCTGATCCTGACCGATGCCGACGCGGTGTACCTCGACTGGGGCAAGCCGACCCAGCGCCCGCTGGCGCAGGTGACGCCGGAGCTGCTCAGAGGCATGCAGTTCGACGCCGGATCGATGGGGCCGAAAGTGGCCGCCTGCCGCGAGTTTGTAGAAGCCTGCAACGGCATTGCCGGGATCGGCGCGCTGGCCGACGGCGCGGAGATCCTGGCGGGCGAGAAAGGCACGTTGATTCGTAACTGAGTCGTTTTCCCCTCACCCTAACCCTCTCCCTAAGGGAGAGGGAATGTAAGCCCCCCTCTCCCTGTGGGAGAGGGCCGGGGTGAGGGCATCAGACAGCTAATTTTTAAAAGGATTTCCCACATGACCATCAACCTGAAAAACCGCAACTTCCTGAAACTGCTGGACTACACCCCGGCGGAGATCCAGTACCTGATCGACCTCGCCATCGAGCTGAAGGCCGCCAAAAAAGCCGGGCGCGAAAAGCAAACCCTGGTCGGGAAAAACATCGCCCTGATTTTTGAAAAAACCTCCACCCGCACCCGCTGCGCATTCGAAGTGGGCGCGTTCGACCAGGGCGCGCAGGTGACCTATCTCGGCCCAAGCGGCTCGCAGATCGGCCATAAAGAGTCGATGAAGGACACCGCCCGCGTGCTGGGCCGCATGTATGACGGCATCGAATACCGCGGCTACGGCCAGGCCATCGTCGAAGAGCTGGGCGAATACGCGGGCGTGCCGGTGTGGAACGGCCTGACCGACGAGTTCCACCCAACGCAGATCCTCGCCGACCTGATGACCATGCTGGAGCACGCGCCGGGCAAAACCCTGCCGGAGCTGAGCTTTGCCTACCTGGGCGACGCGCGCAACAACATGGGCAACTCGCTGATGGTCGGCGCGGCCAAGATGGGGATGGATATCCGCCTCGTCGCGCCGAAATCCTTCTGGCCGGAAGCCGGGCTGGTTGAGCAGTGCCGCGCCATCGCGAAAGAGACGGGCGCGCGCATCACCCTCACCGACGACGTAGAAGAAGGCGTGCGGGGGACCGATTTCCTCTACACCGACGTGTGGGTCTCCATGGGCGAGCCGAAGGAAGCCTGGGCCGAGCGCGTCAGCCTGATGAAGCCGTATCAAATCAACGCGGACGTGATGAAGGCCACCGGCAACCCGAACGTCAAGTTTATGCACTGCCTGCCGGCGTTCCACAACGAACACACCAAAGTGGGCCGCGAGATCGAGATGGCCTACGGCCTGAAGGGGCTGGAGGTGACGGAAGAGGTCTTCGAATCACCGAACTCCATCGTCTTCGACGAAGCAGAGAACCGCATGCACACCATTAAAGCGGTCATGGTGGCGACACTCGGCGACTAATCACCGCCCGGCGCGCCGCGGGGTGCGCCGGGTTTAAGGAGAACATCATGGGCAAGTTTAAGTTTCCCTCCGCTTACACCATTCTCTTTTTCCTGATTGCCGTTGTGGCGGCGCTGAGCTGGGTCGTCCCCGCCGGTCAGTACCAGATGGCGATGAACGAAACCCTCGGTAAAGAAGTCCCGATTGCCGGAACGTACGCGCACGTGGCGGCACATCCGCAGGGGCTGGTTTCCGTCCTGATGGCGCCCATCGCCGGGCTGTACGATCCGGTCTCCGGCCAGGCCGGGGCGATCGACGTCGCGCTGTTTATCCTGATCATCGGCGGTTTTCTCGGGATCGTCACCAAAACCGGGGCGATTGACGCCGGGATCGAACGCGTCACTACGCGACTGCGCGGGCGCGAGGAGTGGATAATCCCGATCCTGATGGCGCTGTTTGCCGCAGGCGGCACGATTTACGGCATGGCCGAAGAGTCGCTGCCGTTCTACACCCTGCTGGTACCGGTGATGCTGGCCGCCCGGTTCGATCCGGTTGTCGCCGCGTCCACCGTGCTGCTCGGGGCGGGGATCGGCACGCTCGGCTCTACCATTAACCCGTTTGCCACGGTGATCGCCGCCAACGCCGCCGGGATCCCCTTAACTAACGGCATCGCCCTGCGCGTGGCGCTGCTGGTCATCGGCTGGGTCATCTGCGTGGCGTGGGTGATGCGTTACGCCCGTAAGGTGCGCCAGGATCCGTCGCTGTCGATCGTCGCAGACAAACAGGAAGAGAACCGCGCCCACTTCCTCGGCGACAAGGGCGAACAGTCGCTGGAATTCACCCCGGTGCGCAAAATCATCCTGGTGATTTTCGCCCTCGCCTTCGCGGTGATGATCTACGGCGTGGCGGTGCTGGGCTGGTGGATGGCGGAGATCTCGGCGGTGTTTCTCGCCAGCGCGATTATCGTCGGCCTGATTGCCCGCATGAGCGAAGAGGAGCTGACGTCGACGTTTATCAACGGCGCGCGAGATTTGCTGGGCGTCGCGCTGATTATCGGCATCGCGCGCGGTATCGTAGTCATCATGGATAAGGGCATGATTACCCACACCATTTTGCACAGCGCGGAAGGGCTGGTCAGCGGGTTGTCCACGGTAGCGTTTATTAACGTGATGTACTGGCTGGAGGTCGTGCTGTCGTTTCTTGTGCCTTCTTCATCCGGCCTGGCCGTTCTGACGATGCCGATCATGGCGCCGCTTGCCGATTTCGCTAACGTCAACCGCGACCTGGTGGTGACGGCTTACCAGTCGGCCTCCGGTATCGTTAACCTCGTCACGCCCACTTCTGCCGTCGTGATGGGCGGGCTGGCTATCGCCCGCGTGCCCTACGTGCGCTATCTGAAATGGGTGGCGCCGCTGCTGGGCATTTTAACGGTGGTGATTATGGTGGCGTTAAGTCTGGGTGCCTTGTTGTGATTTGCCGGATGGCGCTGCGCTTATCCGGCCTACGGATCGGTGCGGTGCCACCGGTTATTTCAGGAACTGATATGGGAACTATGATGGATTACGAAGAGTACTCTCCCAAAGAGCAACTACAGCTGACGGTCTGCCAGCGCCTGATCGCAGAAAAGAGCTATCTCTCTCAGGAGGAGATCCGCCGGGATTTGCAGGAGCGTGGTTTTGAGACCATCAGCCAGTCCACCGTTTCACGTCTGCTTAAATTGCTCGGCGTCATAAAAATTCGAAATGCCAAAGGGCTAAAGATTTATTCGCTGAATCCCCAGCTGCGCCCTGCCCCCGACGCCGCGCGTACCGTGTCCGAAATGGTGGTCAGCGTCGAGCACAATAGCGAGTTTATCCTTGTTCATACCGTCGCCGGATATGGCCGCGCGGTGGCGCGTATTCTGGATTATCACCAGCTGCCGGAAATTTTAGGCGTGGTGGCCGGTAGCAGTATCGTCTGGGTCGCTCCCCGGGTCGTGAAGCGCACCGCACTGGTGCATAAGCAAATTAATTATTTACTCAGAACGCATTAATATTCATAAAGAACCGTTTGCATTGAGTAAAGCGTGCATTAAATCGCTTGATCCGAAAAGCGAGCTGCGTATAATGCCCGACAATTTGCCGGGAGGAAGCATGGTCAAGCGTGTACGACATAACGTCTTACCGCGTCTGAAATCAGACGCTGGCCTGCCGTTTTTCTTCCCGTTGCTAAACCTATTCCCAGAGCCCCTCATTTGAGGGGCTTTTTTTTGCCCGGCGTCAGGAGATAAACATGAATCCGCTTTATCAAAAACACATCATTTCCATAAACGACCTCAGCCGCGAAGAGCTGGAACTGGTTCTGGAAACCGCGGCAAAACTGAAGGCCAATCCGCAACCGGAGCTGCTGAAGCACAAGGTGATTGCGAGCTGCTTCTTCGAAGCCTCGACCCGCACCCGCCTCTCCTTTGAAACCTCCATGCACCGCCTGGGCGCGAGCGTGGTGGGCTTCTCGGACAGCAGCAACACGTCGCTGGGTAAAAAAGGCGAAACCCTGGCGGACACCATTTCAGTGATCAGCACCTACGTCGACGCGATTGTGATGCGTCATCCGCAGGAGGGCGCGGCGCGCCTGGCGACCGAGTTTTCCGGCGGCATTCCGGTGCTGAACGCCGGTGACGGTGCCAACCAGCACCCAACGCAGACCCTGCTGGATCTGTTCACCATTCAGGAGACGCAGGGCAAGCTCGAGAACCTGAATATCGCCATGGTCGGCGACCTGAAATATGGCCGCACCGTCCACTCCCTGACCCAGGCGCTGGCGAAATTTAACGGCAACCGCTTCTTCTTCATCGCCCCGGACGCGCTGGCGATGCCGCAGTACATTCTCGACATGCTGGACGAAAAAGGCATTCAGTGGAGCCTGCACGCCAGCATCGAAGAGGTGATGAGCCACGTGGATATTCTCTACATGACCCGCGTGCAAAAAGAGCGTCTGGATCCGTCCGAATACGCCAACGTGAAGGCACAGTTCGTGCTGCGCGCCAGCGACCTCGAGGGCGCGCGCGACAACATGAAGGTGCTGCATCCGCTGCCGCGCATCGATGAGATCACCACAGACGTGGATAAGACGCCGCACGCCTGGTACTTCCAGCAGGCCGGGAACGGCATCTTCGCCCGCCAGGCGTTACTGGCACTGGTTCTGAATCGCGAATTGGCACTGTAAGGGGAAACGACCATGACACACGATAACAAACTCCAGGTTGAAGCCATCAAGCGCGGCACCGTGATTGACCACATCCCTGCGCAGGTGGGCTTTAAGCTGCTGACGCTGTTCAAACTGACCGAAACCGACCAGCGCATCACCATCGGCCTGAACCTGCCGTCGGGCGAGATGGGCCGCAAAGACCTGATTAAAATCGAGAACACCTTCCTGACCGACGAGCAGGTCAACCAGCTGTCGCTGTACGCGCCGGACGCCACCGTCAACCGCATCGACGAGTATGAAGTGGTCGGCAAATCCCGTCCGAGCCTGCCGGATCGCATTGAAAGCGTGCTGGTCTGCCCAAACAGCAACTGCATCAGTCATGCTGAGCCGGTTTCTTCCAGCTTTGCAGTGAAAAAACGCGCCGATGACATCGCGCTCAAATGCAAATACTGCGAAAAAGAGTTTTCTCATTATGTGGTGCTGGCCAACTAATTGAGGTTGGTAATGAAATCCCGGCTGTTATAATGGCCGGGAACATTCTTAACGCTGTAATTCTGGAGAAAACATGAGCAAAGTACTCGCGACGGAAAATGCACCAGCGGCTATCGGCCCTTACGTTCAGGGCGTTGATCTGGGTAGCATGATCATCACTTCCGGTCAGATCCCGGTGAACCCAAAAACCGGCGCGGTGCCGGAAGACGTCGCGGCACAGGCCCGTCAGTCGCTGGAAAACGTGCAGGCTATCGTTGAATCTGCCGGTCTGAAAGTGGGCGATATCGTGAAAACCACCGTTTTCGTGAAGGATCTGAACGATTTCGCGACCGTTAACGCCACTTACGAAGCGTTCTTCACCGAGCACAACGCCACCTTCCCGGCGCGCTCCTGCGTGGAAGTGGCCCGTCTGCCAAAAGACGTGAAAATTGAAATCGAAGCGATTGCAGTACGTCGCTAATTCGCTTTGGCGATAAAAAAAGGCAGCCCAGGCTGCCTTTTTTGTTGCTTGCTACTGATTCCGCGTCGCCCTGAGCAGCGTCTCCAGCGGATAGACCGCCGCAATCACCACCTCGTCCTTAACCTTCGCCGCGTTATCCAGCTCGCTCTGAATCGAGGCTATCTCTTTATCATCCAGCGTGCCCTGGCGCGCCACCAGATCCGTCAGCCTCAGGCCAATGGAGGCCAGCTTATCCACCTCCTGGATCACCGGCTTCATGGCCTTCAGCTGATAGCTGTTTTCGCTTAGCGCCAGCGCGTCGCTGGTGTTGCTCTGCCAGCGATTAAAGACGTGGCGCAGCGCGTCGGCGCTTTCCGCATCTTCCGCATCGCTCACCAGGCGGTCCGCCCATTTGTTCATCTGGCGCACGGTGGCGCTTTCGGCATTCAGCGCATCGGCGAAGCGGTTGAGCGGTTCGAACTGATGATAATTTCCCGCCTGGAACTTCAGGTGCTGGCGGGTGTAATACTGCGCGGGCTCTACCGCCTGAGCGAGGATCTGCAGCGGCAGCGTGTCGGCATTAACGGCAAGGCGCGTGAACTGCACCTGCTGCTGGGTATGCTGCTGCAGCCCGACAGACACCGTCGACCAGCTGTCCATCGCCTGCAGGCGGGTGTACATGTTGTCGACGTCGTTGACGTCCTGCGCGGACCACAGCCTCTCCGCCACCGCGAAGGTGCGCGGCCACAGGCGGATATCCAGCACCGGCGCCACCACGTTTTCCGCCCACAGCGCGGCTTCCCCGCCGAGCAGGTTGGCCTGATTCGCCACGTCCGGCACGACGGGCGGAATGCCTTTCGGCACCGCGTCCAGACGCGTGCCGCTGATTGGATAACGCGTATTCCCCACCAGGAAATAGCCGGTGAGTTTATCGTTATCGACGGAAACCACCGGGCGCGTCTCGCCCATCCACGTGTCGACGGTGAAGGTCACCTGGCTGTCGTCACGCCATTCAATATCCTGCACCGCGCGGCGGGATTTCCCGGCAAAATCAATAAACCCGCGCCAGCCTGAATCCCCTTTCACCAGCGTAAAACTCCCCTCTACCGGCTTGCCCTTCAGGCGCGGCATGGAGAAGGCCCAGCTCTGGACGCTGTCGGTGTCGGCAATCACATCCACGCCGTTCAGCCCCTGTGGGACAATTTCGTTGCGGTAGTGATAGGCGGTGGACTGGGGCTGGTCGAGATAGAAACCGGTCGAGAGAATGCCCTTGTAGCCGTTTTGCGCCACCTGCCCCAGCGCGTCCTGCCCCTGCCAGGACTGGATCAGAATGCTTTTCGGCAGGTCGGGATGATAGATCTCATCCCAGCCGACCATCTGCCGGTGATGCTTCTCAAGGATCGTTTCCAGCCTGCGGTTGAAATACGCCTGCAGCGCGTGGCTGTCCGCCAGCCTGTTGTCGCGCATGAAGTTCTGGATCGCGGCGTTCGCTTTCCACTGGCTGTCGTCGACCTCATCGCCGCCGATATGCAGATACGGATCGGGGAAGATCGCCGCCAGTTCGCTGACCATCGCGTCAGCAAAGGCGTAGGTTGCCTCTTTAGTGGGATCTAAAACCGGCTTCAGCACGCCCCAGTGGCGCTCCATGGCGTACGGCCCCGGGGCGCTCATCAGCTCCGGATAGGCTACGGCAATCGCCGAGGCGTGGCCCGGCATGTCGATCTCCGGCACCACGCGGATACCGCGCTCGGCGGCGTAACGCACCACTTCACGCATCTGTTCAGGCGTGTAGAACAGTCCGTCGCTGGCAAGCTGCGTCAGCTTAGGGTAGCGCTTCGAGCTGAAGCGCCAGCCCTGATCGTCGGTTAAGTGCCAGTGCAGGACGTTGAGCTTCGCCGCGGCCATGCCGTCGATCTGGCGCTTGATATCCGGCAGCGGAATAAAATGACGCGCCGAGTCGAGCAGCAGCCCGCGCCACGGGAAGCGCGGCGAATCTTCAATGGTGACCCACGGCAGCGAGGTGTTTTCCGCCCCGTTCTGCATCAGCTGAAGCAGCGTTTCCATGGCGCGCAGCGCGCCGAAGCGGGTGTTGGCGGAGATATCGACGCCGTCGGCATCCACCGTGAGCCTATAGCTTTCATCGCTGTCCGGCAGCGGCTGCGGTTTTACCTTTTTGGCAATCGCGATACGGATGGTCGGCTTTTCAGGCTTGTCGGCCTGGGGCTGCAGCGTCCAGCCGGTTTGCAGGGCAATGCGCTGGCGCAGGCGGTTGACGGCGTCACCGAGATCGTCCCCGCTGACGCTAATGGATACGTTGTTGTTGAGCACCAGCGCGCCCTGGGTCGTCGGGCGTTCGACCTTCGCAGGCCAGGGCATCAAAGGGAGATCGCCTGCCGGGGCGGCAAACGCAGAGGCGCCGAGCATCAACCCGGCGGTTAAGAGACTGTACCGTAACATGAATGTTCCTTATCTGACGGGCCAAATAAAGGCAAAACATTCTGTTAACATGCGCTCAATTTGTCGTCAAGCGAATGCGCCGACGGAGATCACAGGTTGTTGAATTTGGGAGGAAAGCCAGCCCCCTCACCCCAAAGGAGCGAGGGTGAAAGGCGACACCGAGCGGTCCCCTCTCCCTTTCAGGGAGAGGGTTAGGGTGAGGGTAAAAAATTACTGCCACCCGTACCGACGCGCATAGAATCCTTTCACCATCTGCGTCAGCACCATGTAGCCCGCGAGGATAGCCACCAGCCACGGGAAGTAGCTCAGCGGCAGCGCCTGCAGCTGCAGGTAGCCTGCCAGCGGCGAGAACGGCAGCGCGATGCCGAGCGCCATCACAATGCCCGTCATTACAATCAGCGGCCACGCGGCGCGGCTCTGGATGAACGGAATACGGCGGGTGCGGATCATGTGCACAATCAGCGTCTGCGACAGCAGGCCTACCACGAACCAGCCGGACTGGAACAGCGTCTGGTGTTCCGGGGTGTTGGCGTGGAACACAAACCACATCAGGCAGAAGGTCAGGATGTCGAAGATGGAGCTGATAGGCCCAAAGAACAGCATAAAGCGCCCGAGATCCGCCGGGTTCCAGTGCTGCGGCTTCTGGATCTGCTCGTCGTCCACGTTATCAAACGGGATAGCCACCTGAGACACGTCGTACATCAGGTTCTGGATCAGCAGATGCAGCGGCAGCATCGGCAGGAACGGCAGAAACGCGCTCGCCACCAGCACGCTGAAGACGTTACCGAAGTTGGAGCTGGCGGTCATCTTGATGTACTTGAGCATATTGGCGAAGGTACGGCGCCCTTCGATCACGCCCTCCTCCAGCACCATCAGGCTCTTTTCCAGCAGAATAATATCCGCCGCCTCGCGGGCGATATCCACCGCCCCATCGACGGAGATACCGATGTCCGCCGCACGCAGCGCGGGCGCGTCGTTGATGCCGTCGCCCATAAAGCCCACCACGTGCCCTTCACGCTTAAGCAGGGTGACGATGCGCTCTTTGTGCATCGGCGTCAGGCGGGCAAACAGCGTGGTACGCTGGGCAAGCTTCGCCAGCTCGTCGTCGGACAGGTGCTCAATATCGCTTCCCACCACCACGTCGCCCGCGTCCAGCCCCACTTCATGGCACACTTTGGCCGCCACCAGCTCGCTGTCGCCGGTGAGAATTTTGACGGTAATACCGCTCGCCTTCAGCGCTTTCAGCGCCGGCGCGGTGGTCTCTTTCGGCGGATCGAGGAAGGCGATGTAACCCTCGAGGATTAGATCGGATTCGTCGATACGCTGATAGTCACCCTCGCGCGCGGGCAGGAACTTGCTCGCGACCGCCACCACGCGCAGCCCCTGACGGTTCAGGTTGTCGGTGACGCGCTTGATGCGGCGCAGCATGGTGTCGTCCAGCGGCACGATGTCGCCGTTATAGCGAACCTGCGTCGACACGTTGAGGATCTCCTGCAGCGCCCCTTTGCAGATCAGCTGATGCACGTCCGTCTGCTCGCTCACCACCACCGACATGCGGCGGCGCTCGAAGTCGAACGGGATCTCATCCACCTTCTGCCAGCGCCCGGAGAGCGTGCGGGCGGATTCCTCATCCACCCCTTCCAGCACCGCGACGTCGAGCAGGTTTTTCAGCCCGGTCTGGTAATGGCTGTTCAGCCACGCGCTGTGCAGGACGCGCTCGCTGGTTTTGCCGGAGATATCGGTGTGGTTCTCCAGCACGATTTTGTCCTGCGTCAGGGTGCCGGTTTTATCGGTGCAGAGGATGTCCATCGCGCCAAAGTTTTGAATGGCGTCGAGGTGTTTAACGATCACTTTCTGTTTAGAGAGCTTCACCGCCCCGCGCGCCAGCGTGGAGGTGACGATCATCGGCAGCATTTCCGGCGTCAGGCCAACGGCCACGGAGAGCGCGAACAGGGCCGCTTCCCACCAGTCGCCTTTGGTGTAGCCGTTGATCAGCAGCACGATCGGCGTCATCACCATCATAAAGCGGATCAGCAGCATGCTGACGCGACCAATCCCTTTCTGGAAGGCGTTGGGCTCGCTCTCCTGCTCGCTGACGCGCCCGGCAAGCTGACCAAACCAGGTGTCGCCGCCAGTGGCGGTGACAATCGCCTGCGCGGTGCCGCTGACGACCGTGGTGCCCATAAAGCACAGGGTGTCGCACTCGAGCGGGTTCATCTGCTGCGGGTCGCGGCTGCGCGCCACCTTTTCAACGGGCAGGGATTCCCCGGTCAGGGAGGCCTGAGCGACGAACAAATCGCGTGCCTGGATAATGCGTAAATCCGCCGGGATCATGTCCCCCGCGGCCAGCTTCACCAGATCGCCCGGCACCAGCTGGTCGATCGGCAGCTCCACCCAGGCGTTTTCGCCGAGATCGTTAATCACGCGCGAGACGGTCGCGGTGTTGCTGACCATCGCCTTCAGGGCGTCCGCCGCTTTGGTGGAGCGGGCCTCCTGAATAAAGTTCAGCAGCGTGGAGATACCCACCATCAGGGCAATAACGCCTGCGGCAAACAGATCTTCCGTCGCGTAGGAGATGAGGCCGAGCACGGTCAGCAGCAGGTTGAACGGGTTGCGGTAGCAGAGCCACAGGTGCACCCACCACGGAGACGGCTTTTGCGCCGGAATCTGGTTATCGCCGTGCACGGCGCGGATTTTTTCCACTTCGGCCGCATTTAGCCCTTCCGGGTGTCCGCCGAACGCGCGCCAGACTTCGTTTTCATCCATCGCCGCCACGTTCAGGCAGCGTTCGGTCAGGGACGCGGGGATCGCCGCCCCCGCCATGTTTTTGGCGTTTGGCAGCGGGTCGCGCTGAACAAGACGGTGTGGCAGGTGGCGGCTCAGCAGCGCCTGCAGCTGCCGGGTGATATTTTTAAACATAGTCATTCCTCCGCATCCGCCTGGGCGGACGCAGCAATTCCTTCAGGCGTGGCAAAGCCGTACCTGAGAGGCACTCAATTTTTCAAGCAGGAACGTTTAAGACGTTGCTGCCTCACGCCGGTGAGACAGCAAAAGCTGGCTTACCGGAAAGAACGCATTCTCCCGTTCAGGAGAGGTGTGGGATCGGGATCCATGAAGCCTCCGGTAAGTAAAAAAACAGGGTGTCGCCGCGCAGTACAGGGATTTAGGCATACCCTTTATGACGATTCGGGCGGTATTATACCCCCCTGCAAATAAACCGAACGTAAACCAGACTTTGCCCATAGCGAAATCGCGCTATAGCATTAGGCTCAATTCACTACATCGTCGTTGTTACAGGGAATACAGCATGCAGAACCGCCTTACGATTAAAGACATCGCGCGTTTAAGCGGCGTGGGGAAATCGACCGTCTCACGCGTGCTGAACAACGAAAGCGGCGTCAGCGAACGCACCCGCGAGCGCGTTGAGGCGGTTATGAATCAGCACGGTTTTTCCCCTTCCCGCTCCGCGCGCGCCATGCGCGGGCAGAGTGACAAAGTCGTCGCCATCATTGTTTCTCGTCTGGACTCTCTGTCTGAAAATCTCGCCGTGCAGACCATGCTGCCCGCCTTCTATGAGCAGGGGTATGATCCGATCATGATGGAGAGCCAGTTCTCTGTGCAGCTGGTTGAAGAGCATCTGGGGATGCTCCAGCGGCGCAACATTGATGGCGTGGTGCTGTTCGGTTTTACCGGCATTAAGGACGAGATGCTGAAACCCTGGCAGCCTTCGCTGGTGCTGCTGGCGCGCGATGCCCACGGGTTTGCCTCCGTCTGCTATGACGACGAGGGCGCCATCATTACCCTGATGCAGCGCCTGTTTGACGAAGGTCATCGCCACATCAGCTTCCTCGGCGTCCCGCACGCGGACGTCACCACCGGCAAGCGCCGCCATGAGGCGTATCTGGCCTTTTGCAAAAAGCACAACCTCTCCGCCGTGGCCTCCCTGCCGGGGCTGGGCATGAAGCAGGGCTACGAGCAGGTCGCCAGCGTTCTTACGCCGCAGACCACGGCGCTGGTGTGCGCCACGGATACCCTGGCGCTGGGTGCCAGCAAATATCTGCAGGAGCAGCGCATCGATAATCTGCAGGTGGCGAGCGTCGGCAGCACGCCGCTGATGAAGTTCCTGCACCCGGAGATCATCACCGTCGATCCGGGCTACGCCGAGTCCGGCAGACAGGCCGCAGCACAGCTTATCGAGCAGATAAACGGGCGTTCAGAGCCTCGTCAGATCGTCATTCCCGCTCACCTTTCGTAACCCCTCTAAAACAGATTATTGTGATCTTCGCCTGATTTCGGGAACGTTCCCATTTTCGCCGTCACGCTGAAGGAGTAGGCTTGCGCTCAGGTCATTACACCCCCTCACCATCTGTCATGAGGTTTCATGATGAGTAAAGTCAAACAAGCAGATATCGATCGGCTGATCGTCCTGGTCGGCGGACGCGAAAACATCGCTACCGTCAGCCATTGCATTACCCGCCTGCGCTTCGTGCTGAACGATCCGGCCAAAGCCAACCCGAAGGCCATTGAAGAACTTTCCATGGTCAAAGGCTGCTTCACCAACGCCGGGCAGTTCCAGGTCGTTATTGGTACCGAAGTGGGCGATTACTATCAGGCTCTGCTGGCGACAACCGGGCACTCTTCTGCCGATAAAGAGCAGGCGAAGAAGGCCGCGCGCCAGAATATGAAGTGGCACGAGCAGCTGATTTCCCACTTCGCGGAAATTTTCTTCCCGCTGCTGCCCGCGCTGATCAGCGGGGGCTTAATCTTAGGCTTCCGTAACGTCATCGGCGATGTGCCGATGAGCGACGGCAAAACCCTGGCGCAGATGTATCCGGCGCTGAAAACCGTTTACGATTTCCTGTGGCTGATTGGCGAGGCGATCTTCTTCTATCTGCCGGTCGGGATTTGCTGGTCCGCGGTGCGCAAGATGGGCGGCACACCGATTCTCGGTATCGTGCTGGGCGTCACGCTGGTCTCTCCACAGTTAATGAACGCTTACTTACTTGGTCAGCAGGTGCCTGAGGTGTGGAACTTCGGCCTGTTTACTATCGCCAAAGTGGGCTATCATGCGCAGGTCATTCCGGCCCTGCTGGCCGGTCTGGCGCTGGGCTTTATTGAAACGCGCCTGAAGCGCATCGTGCCGGATTACCTCTATCTGGTAGTGGTGCCGGTCTGCTCGCTGATTCTGGCGGTGTTCCTGGCGCACGCCTTTATCGGTCCGTTTGGCCGCATGATCGGCGACGGCGTGGCCTTCGCGGTGCGTCACCTGATGACCGGCAGCTTTGCGCCAATCGGTGCAGCGCTGTTTGGCTTCCTTTACGCCCCGCTGGTGATCACCGGCGTGCACCAGACCACGCTGGCCATTGATATGCAGATGATCCAGAGCCTCGGCGGCACGCCGGTCTGGCCGATTATCGCCCTGTCTAACATTGCACAGGCGTCGGCGGTCACTGGCATCATCATCGTCAGCCGCAAGCACAACGAGCGTGAGATCTCCGTTCCGGCAGCCATCTCTGCTTACCTCGGCGTCACAGAACCGGCGATGTACGGTATCAACCTGAAATACCGCTTCCCGATGCTCTGCGCGATGATCGGTTCCGGTCTGGCGGGCCTGGTGTGTGGTCTGAACGGCGTGATGGCGAACGGGATTGGCGTCGGCGGCCTGCCGGGCATTCTCTCCATCCAGCCGGCTTACTGGCAGGTGTTTGCCCTGGCGATGGCCATCGCGATTATCGTCCCTATGGCGCTCACCACCGTGGTTTACCAGCGTAAGTTCCGTCAGGGCTCGCTGCAGATTGTTTAACTTCTTCTTTCGGGGCGCAGTTGCGCCCCTTCGCATTTGCAGGAACGCATTATGAATACCCTTCCTCACTGGTGGCAGAACGGCGTCATCTATCAGATTTACCCAAAGAGTTTCCAGGATACCACCGGCAGCGGCACCGGCGATCTGCGCGGCGTGACGCAGCGTCTGGACTACCTGAAAACCCTCGGCATCGACGCCATCTGGCTGACGCCGTTTTATATCTCCCCGCAGGTGGATAATGGCTACGACGTGGCGAATTACACCGCCATCGACCCGGCTTACGGCACGCTGGATGATTTCGACGAGCTGGTTGCCCGGGCGCACGAGCGCGGCATCCGTATCGTGCTGGATATGGTGTTTAACCACACCTCCACGCAGCACGCCTGGTTCCGCGAGTCGCTGAACAAAGAGAGCCCGTACCGCCAGTTCTACATCTGGCGCGACGGCACGCCGGAGCAGCTTCCCAACAACTGGCGCTCCAAGTTTGGCGGCAACGCCTGGCGCTGGCACGCCGAGAGCGAGCAGTATTACCTGCATCTGTTCGCCCCGGAGCAGGCGGATCTCAACTGGGAGAACCCAGAAGTGCGCGCCGAGCTGAAAAAGGTGTGCGAGTTCTGGGCCGATCGCGGCGTCGACGGCTTGCGTCTCGACGTGATTAACCTGATTTCGAAAGATCAGGATTTCCCGGACGACAACACCGGAGACGGCCGCCGCTTCTACACCGACGGGCCGCGCGTTCACGAATATCTGCAGGAGATGAGCCGCGACGTCTTCACCCCGCGCAACCTGATGACGGTGGGCGAGATGTCCTCGACCTCGCTGGAGAACTGCCAGCGGTACGCCTCGCTCGACGGACGCGAGCTGTCGATGACCTTTAACTTCCACCACCTGAAGGTGGACTACCCCGGCGGAGAAAAATGGACGAAGGCGAAGCCGGACTTCGTGGCGCTGAAAACCCTCTTCCGCCACTGGCAGCAGGGGATGCACAACAGGGCGTGGAACGCGCTGTTCTGGTGTAACCACGATCAGCCGCGCATCGTGTCGCGCTTTGGTGACGAAGGGGAATACCGCGTTCAGGCCGCGAAGATGCTCGGCATGGTGCTGCACGGCATGCAGGGCACGCCGTATATCTATCAGGGCGAGGAGCTGGGGATGACCAACCCGCACTTCAGCCGCATCACCGACTATCGCGACGTGGAAAGCCTGAACATGTTCGCCGAACTGCGCGCCAACGGCCGCGAACCGGATGAACTACTGGCGATTCTGGCGAGTAAGTCCCGCGATAACGGGCGAACCCCAATGCAGTGGGACGCTTCGCACAATGCGGGCTTTACCGAGGGCGAGCCGTGGATTGGGGTCTGCGATAACTACGAGACGGTGAACGCCCGCGCGGCGCTCGACGACCCGGATTCGGTGTTCTACACCTACCAGTCGCTGATCGGCCTGCGTAAAACCCTGCCGGTGCTGACGTGGGGAGATTATGAGGATCTTCTGCCGGAACATCCTTCTCTTTGGTGCTACCGTCGTCAGTGGCAGGGGCAGACGCTGATGGTGGCGGCGAACCTGAGTAATACGCCGCAGGAATGGCAGACAGACGCTCTCAGCGATAGGTCGCAGGTGCTGATGAGTAACTACCCGGCACCGCAAACGACGTCGCTGCGTCCGTTTGAAGCCGTCTGGTGGTTGCAGCAGTAATTCTCTCTACCGGGTGCGGCTCAGCACCCGGCTTACTTTACTGTTTTTGTTGAGTAAATAATCAGATTTTTCTCTCGCGCCTTTACAATCGCTGAATCGCCCGTCGTTTGTACTCTCGTCTTTTTACTTTGTTCTGCATCAAATAAATCGCAAACATGTTTGATGCAAATCACTATATGTAGCACTTAAAATGCACGCCGACCCAACATCTTGTATTTATCGTCTACTATTCCAACAACAAGACGGCGCTTACGCTGGCCGGAATTGTGGATAACACGAGCTGGGAACGCGGGAAGTCTTTGGCCCGGCGGGGAATACGCCCGGTTATGACTTCTCCACCTCTGTGGATAACCTGTTTTCAAAAAATGGAGTGATCATGACACCGCATGTGATGAAACGTGATGGCTGTAAAGTGCCGTTTAAATCAGAGCGCATCCAGGAAGCCATTCTGCGTGCAGCTAAAGCAGCGGGAGTCGATGACGCAGATTACTGCGCCACCGTCGCAGAAATCGTTAGCAGCCAGATGAACGAACGCAGCCAGGTCGATATCAGTGAGATCCAGACCGCGGTTGAGAACCAGCTGATGGCGGGGCCCTACAAGCAGCTGGCGCGCGCCTACATTGAGTACCGTCACGATCGTGACGTGCAGCGTGAGAAGCGCGGTCGTCTGAACCAGGAGATCCGTGGCCTGGTGGAGCAGACCAACTCCGCCCTGCTCAATGAAAACGCCAACAAAGACAGCAAAGTGATCCCGACCCAGCGCGACCTGCTGGCCGGTATCGTCGCCAAACACTATGCCCGTCAGCACCTGCTGCCGCGCGACGTGGTGTCGGCGCACGAGCGCGGTGAAATTCACTACCACGATCTCGACTATTCGCCGTTCTTCCCGATGTTCAACTGCATGCTGATCGACCTGAAAGGCATGCTGACCCACGGTTTTAAAATGGGTAACGCCGAGATTGAACCGCCTAAATCAATCTCCACGGCCACCGCCGTCACCGCGCAGATTATCGCTCAGGTCGCCAGCCATATTTACGGCGGCACCACGATTAACCGCATTGATGAAGTGCTGGCCCCGTTCGTGACGGCAAGCTTCAACAAGCATCGTAAAACGGCCGAAGAGTGGCAGATCCCGGACGCCGACGGCTACGCGCACTCCCGCACCGAGAAAGAGTGCTACGACGCCTTCCAGTCGCTGGAGTATGAAGTGAACACGCTGCATACCGCCAACGGCCAGACGCCGTTTGTGACCTTCGGCTTTGGTCTGGGCACCAGCTGGGAATCGCGCCTGATCCAGCAGTCCATTCTACGCAACCGCATTTCCGGCCTCGGTAAAAACCGCAAAACGGCGGTGTTCCCGAAACTGGTGTTCGCCATCCGCGACGGCCTGAACCACAAGTTTGGCGATCCGAACTACGACATCAAACAGCTGGCGCTGGAGTGCGCGAGCAAGCGCATGTATCCGGACATCCTGAACTACGATCAGGTCGTCAAAGTGACCGGTTCGTTTAAAACGCCAATGGGCTGCCGCAGCTTCCTCGGCGTGTACGAAGATGAAAACGGCGAGCAGATCCACGACGGGCGCAACAACCTTGGCGTCATCAGCCTGAACCTGCCGCGCATCGCGCTGGAGGCGAAAGGCAATGAAGCGGAATTCTGGACGCTGCTGGACGAGCGCCTGCAGCTGGCGCGTAAGGCGCTGATGACCCGCATCGCGCGCCTTGAAGGGGTCAAAGCCCGCGTCGCGCCGATCCTCTATATGGAAGGAGCCTGCGGCGTACGTCTGAAAGCGGACGATGACGTGTCGGAGATCTTCAAAAACGGTCGCGCGTCCATTTCGCTGGGCTATATCGGTATTCACGAGACCATCAACGCCCTGGCGGGCGATACGCATATGTACGACAGCGAGGCCCTGCGTGAGAAAGGCATCGCCATCGTTCAGCGCCTGCGCGACGCGGTTGACCAGTGGAAAGAGGAAACCGGCTACGGGTTTAGCCTCTACAGCACGCCGAGCGAGAACCTGTGCGACCGCTTCTGCCGTCTGGATACCGCCGAGTTCGGGATTGTGGAAGGCGTGACCGACAAAGGGTATTACACCAACAGCTTCCACCTCGACGTGGAGAAAAAGGTGAACCCGTACGACAAGATCGACTTCGAAGCGGCCTATCCGCCGATCGCCAGCGGCGGCTTCATTTGCTACGGCGAGTACCCGAACATTCAGCACAACCTGAAGGCGCTGGAAGACGTATGGGATTACAGCTATCAGCACGTGCCGTATTACGGGACCAACACGCCAATCGACGAGTGCTACGAGTGCGGCTTTACCGGTGAGTTCGAGTGTACGAGCAAAGGCTTTACCTGCCCGAAATGCGGCAACCACGATGCGGCTCGCGTCTCCGTGACCCGTCGCGTGTGCGGCTATCTCGGCAGCCCGGACGCGCGTCCGTTTAACGCCGGGAAGCAGGAAGAGGTGAAGCGTCGCGTGAAGCATTTGGGGAATGGGCAGATCGGGTAAGTTCTGCGCAGGGTTCTCCCCCTCACCCTACCCCTCTCCCTCAAGGGAGAGGGAACCGATCGAGCACATTGCTAAGCCTGACACCGGTTTTCTCCCTCTCCCTGTGGGAGAGGGGCGGGGTGAGGGCATCAGGTTAACGCTATGAATTATCATCAATACTACCCCGTCGACATCGTCAACGGCCCCGGCACCCGCTGCACCCTGTTCGTTTCAGGCTGCGTCCACGAATGCCCCGGCTGCTATAACAAAAGCACCTGGCGCTTAAATTCCGGCATGCCGTTCACCGCCGAAATGGAAGACCGGATCGTCAACGACCTGAACGATTCGCGCATCAAACGTCAGGGGATTTCCCTCTCCGGCGGCGATCCGCTGCACCCGCAAAACGTGCCGGAGATCCTGAAGCTGGTGAAGCGCATTCGCCGCGAATGTGCAGGCAAAGATATTTGGGTCTGGACGGGATATAAGCTGGATGAACTCAATGCGCAGCAAAGAGAAGTAGTGGATCTGATTAACGTCCTGGTCGACGGCAAGTTCGTGCAGGATTTAAAAGACCCAGCCCTGATCTGGCGCGGCAGCAGCAACCAGGTTGTGCACCATTTGCGATGAACGCTAAAGCCGTTTGTTTGCATCATGATAAACGGCTGATTTCTCTCGCTTACCGATAGCGATAACAAATACCGTTACAACGTTGTCCTGAACCTGATAGACCAAACGATAACCCTGCGATCTGAGTTTTATTTTGTAGCAATCCGGCAGACCATGCAGGCGGGCCGATTCGACCCTGGGGCTCACCAGCACGTCCGCAAGTTTCTTCTTAAACTGGTCTTTTACAGTCTGCCCCAGCTTGCTCCACTCCTTTAACGCCCTCGGGTCAAATGCCAGTTCATAAGTCATCCAGACTAACCTTGATTCCCTTTTGCGGATTCGCCAGTCGCTCCCGGACCGTCTGTATCAGCGCATCTTCGCTGTCGCTAATCGTGACCGTTTTCACCGGCATACGTCCCGTCTCCGCGACGTACTGAAACAGTAATCGCACGGCTTCCGTTGGGGTGATATTGAGTTTTTCCAGCACGGCATAAGCCTCGTTTTTGAGTTTGTCATCCAGACGGACGTTCAGCGTGGCCATTATGCCTCCAGTAAAATCGAATGTGTAATGCAGTTTAGCATTACATTCGCATTACATCGAATTCTGGATAACGCCTCTCAAAACCGACTCAAACTCTCCATCGCCACCGCCTTAAACCCGGCAAAGTCACCGCAGCTACAGAGCCGCGACATCGCCCGTTCACGCAGGAAGGTGACGAAGATATCGTAAATCGCCATCGCCTCTTCGTATTCGCTTTTGCTGATGGCGAGCAGGAAGATGACGTGCGCGGTTTCGTCTCCCCACTGAACGCCGTGCGGGGCGAGCACGGTATAGACTACCGTTTTCTGCGCCAGCAGGCCGAGGGAGTGCGGCAGCGCGATGCCGTCGCCGAGCATGGTGCTGACGATGGCTTCACGCTCAACGACAGAATCCAGGAACTCCGCGCCGACAAACCCCTCGCCTTCAAGCTGCGCGCACAGTTCCCGGAACAGAGTTTGCTGATCAACGGGCTTGTCGAGAATGCGGAAATGGGCCGCGTCGAAGTATTTATCCAGCATCCACGGGCGGGTGCGGTCCACCAGCACCAGCTTGCCGATCTGCTCTAACTGATAATCGGTCGGGAACGGGGCGATCATCACCACCGGTTTGGATTTTTCGCTCACGCGGGCGGTGGAAATGACAAAGTCCTCGCCGATCGAATCCGCCAGCTCGTACTCGCGCAGGGTGAGCGTGCGGGCCACCTCAATCTGCGGGTACTTGCGCTGGAGCACCGCCTCGATCATGCGGACCATAGCATTCCCGGCGTCGCATACCAGCAGCACCCGCGGCTGGCGCTGGTAGCCGATGTTGTAATGGCGCTCCAGCCCGACGCCGATATGCAGCACCAGGAAGCCGATTTCGTTTTCGCTGATCACATACGGCGTGTATTTTCCCCAGCTCGACACCGCCGCGAGGGTCATATCCCACGCCATCGGGTAGTGCTGCTTGATGTTATCCAGCAGCGGATTGGGGATCATGATTTGATACCGCACGCGGGTGATCATGGTTTTGATGTGCGTGAGCAGGTCCGCGTGCAGCTGCGCGTCGCTGAGCAGGTTGTAGTTATAGTGGGTGTTGATGTAGCGCAGGATGTAGTTGACCAGCGCTTCGTCGTCATCCGCGTTAATTGCGCTCGGGGCAATCTCCTGAATCTGCCGCGCCGCAATGTGCACGCACAGCCAGCTCTCCTCCGAAGGTGAAAGCGCTTTGCCCGCCAGCTGCTGGATAGTGACGGCGATATCCTTCGCCGCCTCGCGCACGTTCTCTTCCACGTCTTCGGCATGGAATTCCGGCAGCGGATAGCCCTCGCTGATGCGCCGCACCGACACCGCACAGTACAGGCGCAGGAACAGCTCGCCTTCGTCGGTCAGACGGATGTGATGACGCGTCAGCGCCTCGTGTAGCACGGGCACCATCTGCTCCGCCACGCCTGCATTCAGCGCCACGTCGGTCACCAGCGGGTTCAGGCTGTCCTGCTGCGCCAGCTCCCAGAGCAGATCGGTCAGGCAGGCGCGGGTCGACATCTCGCTGCCAAACAGCTTCATGCCGTGGCGCGGGCGCGTTTCCAGCGTCAGGTTATAGCGGTGAAACCACTCGCGGACTTCGGCCATGTCGCTCTGCAGCGTGGCGCGGCTGACGAACCACTCGTCCGCCAGATCCTCGAGCTTAAGAGAAAATGCCGAGGTGAGAAAACGCACCACCAGATAGTGCACGCGCTCCGGCCCGGTCCGGGGAATACGCAGCGCGCGCGGGTGGGATGCCTGCAGCTGCTGGTAGCGCTGGGCATCATCAATTTTGAGCTGATAACCGTTGCCCCGGCTCAATATAAACTGCGCACCGTGGCTTGCCAGCAGCGCGTTCAGGGCGGTGATATCGGCACGGACGGTTCGCGTGGAGACCGACAGCCGCTGCGCCAGCTCGTCCTGCGGCAGCGTCTCGTTTTGCAACAGATCGAACAGTTGCGCTAAACGTTGGTTCGGAAATCGCACGGGTTTGTCCTCTTACAGCTTAAGGTGAAATGACCATCTGGGATGGGCTGCCGACCGGGGTATAGTCCGGCTCGAAGCTCAATTTGCCGTCCTGCGCCACGCGGAAACGGGTGATGTTGTCGCTGCGCTGGTTCATGACGTACAGCCAGCGTCCCTGCTTATCGAGCGTCAGGGTGCGCGGGTAGTCGCCGCGCGTCCACACGTCGTCCTGATGCGTCAGCGTGCCCTCCGCTGTTACGGTAAAGTGCCCGATGCTGTTATGCAAACGGTTAGCCACATACAGCTGTTTACCGTCGGCGCTTAATGCGAGCCCGGCAGCAAAGCTGGTGCCTTTGTAACCTTCCGGCAGGGCTGAGAGCGTTTTGCCCTCTTTCAGGGTGCCGTTGGCGTTCACGGTATAATGGGTGAGCGTAGACGCCTCTTCGTTAATCAGCCACAGGGCATCGCCTTTTGGCGTAAAGACGAAGTGGCGCGGCCCGGCGCCTTTTGAGGAGGCGCTGATAAACGGCGGATCGTTAGGCGTCAGCTTCCCTGTTCGATCGTCAAAACGGTACTGGTAGAGGCGATCTAGCCCAAGATCGGTGGAAAACACGTATTTCCCGCTCGGATCGGCGGCGATCATGTGCGCGTGGGGGCCGTTGTGATCGCTGATGGCAAAGCTTCCTTCGACAGCCGCTTCCGGCTTCGCTGCACCCGGTTCGCCTTGATCCTGACGTTTATCCGTAGCCTCACCCAGGCTGCCGTCTGCTTTAACGGGCAGCACTGCGATAGATCCGCTGACATAGTTCGCCACCAGCAGATGACGACCGTTCGGGGTCAGCGACAGGTAAACCGGCCCCGCGCCGCCGGAGGCCACCTGATTCAGCTCGCTCAGCTCGCCGTTATCCCCCACCCGCAGCGCCTGCACCACGCCCTGCTCCACTTCGCTTGCCAGATAGAGCGTTTTGCCATCGCGTGAGACGGCCAGCTGCGCGGCGTTCGGCAGCCTGCTCACCAGCGTTTTATTCGCCAGCGCGCCGCTTTGCGGGTCAACGGTAAAGCGGTACAGCCCTTCGCCGTTGGGGTTGTAGGTGCCCACCCAGGCGTACTGCGGCTGGGCGATAGCGGCGGTGGCGAGCATTGAGAGTGAAGCAACAAGCAGGGTACGGGTGTGCATGGTGGCTCCTTCAGGTGTGTGCGGTTTGTTTTCCCTCACCCCGGCCCTCTCCCAAAGGGAGAGGGGGTAAAAGTTCCCTCTCCCTTTGGGAGAGGGTTAGGGTGAGGGCAGATACTACTTCACCAGCTTCTTCGTCATCGCAAGCAGCGTACGCACGTCTTCCGGGCGCGTGTCGCCGCTGGCTTTGTCGATAATTGAGCTGTAGATATGCGGGATGATTTTGCTCACGCCCGCGTCGAGGGCGATCTGCAGGATCTCCTCATAGTTTTCCAGATCGATACCTCCGGTCGGCTCCAGCCAGAAGTCGTGACGGGCGCAGGCTTCCGCCACCGCGTTGTACTCGTCACGGCACTTCAGGCCGCCCATCGGGAAGTATTTGATGGAGCTGCCGCCGAAATCCTTCAGCAGGGCAATCGCGGTTTCAACCGGCACAATGCCGTCCGGAGCGTTGCTGCTCAGCGGTCCGGTGGAGATTTTGACCATCCCCACGGTGCCGGTCGGAGAGACCAGGCCGTTGACCACCGACTCATTCTGCCCCAGCAGCGCGCGGCTGGTGGCCACGCCGGTGAAGACCTGGTTGACGTGCTGCGGCTGCACCTGACGGGAGATCTCGCTCACCATCGCCGACTGGTTCGGATCCCCCGCGCCGAGGCCGACGGAGAGTGCGTTATCGATCAGCGCGGCATATTCACGCATATCGGCAACGGCGCTCGCCACGTCCGGGTAATTTTTGGAGAGCACGCCCACCAGCACGTGACCTTCCGCCGCCTCGTAAATGGCGCTGGCGTTGGCTTTCGATCCTGCCAGTACGTTCAGGCAGACGCGGTCACGGTAAAAGTTGGGGGTCAGTTTCATGCTTTTTTCTCCTGTCCTAATACTTCGCTAATGCGGCGATACACGATGTTCAGCTGGTCAGCATTCACGCTGCGCACGTCCGCCTCGATAATCCCTTCGTTGGCCTTGTAGCCACGGAAGTAAATGGCATATTCGCCCTGCTTGAGCTTCGCCACCAGATCGCCCGTGCCGACGCCCGTTGCGGCTTCGTCGAACTTAATCTCGGTGCGCGCGATATCGCGACCGGCGCTGTCCCAGACCACGCGCGCGGTCACGCCGTTGAGGGTGTTGAGCGCCTCGATAAACGGCGTCATCTTCGCCACCATCTCGGCCCCGCTCTCTTTGGTCGCCGTCAGGTAGTGTTCGATGGCGCAGGTCAGGCCAAGAATGCCCTCTTTGCCCACCTTCATCGCGCGGCCAATGCCCGCGGTCTGGCGCTTCACCCACTCAACGTACTGGGTTTTGCCGATCACCAGCCCGCTGGTTGGGCCTTCAATCGCCTTCGCGCCGCTGTAGATCACCAGATCGGCACCGGATCGGTAGTACGCGTGCAGATCTTCTTCCGCCGCCGCATCGACGATCAGCGGGAGATCGTGCTTGCGCGCCACCACCGCCGCCTGCTCGACGCTGAGCATGCTTTTCTGCACGCAGTGGTGCGATTTGATGTAGAGGATCGCCGCCGTGCGCGGGGTGATCGCCGCCGCCAGCTGATCGGCGGAGCATTCGTTGGCGTAGCCCGCCTCCACCAGCTTGCCGCCGCCCAGCGCCACCATGGTGCCCACCGGCGCGCCAAAGTTCACGTTGTGGCCTTTCGGCAGGACGATTTCGTTGTTCTCAATCGGGGTCACGTGCAGGTTTTCCAGCAGCCAGTCGCTGTCTTTGACCAGCACCGCCGCCACGGACTGGGCTATGCCCGCCGACGCGCAGGAAACCACCGTCGCGCCTTCCACATCCAGCAGCTTCGCGATGTACTCCCCGGTTTTATTGACCAGATCCTTCATCTCGAAATAGTGATTCATGCCGTCCATCGCCGCCTGCACCACTTCCGGGCGCGGCGTGGAGACGCCCAGCGCCGTCATGCGGCCAGAGGTGTTGATAACCTGCTTTAAATGGTACTTCTCATAAATCGAAGGCATGTTCCGTGCTCCCTTGTTCGGTCATGTAGCCCTTGCCCGCGCGGATCGCGGCAAGCGGCACCAGAATGTGTTCAGCCTGCAGGCTGTCGTTTTCGGCGTCCGTCAGCACCGTCGGCTGGCGTTTAATTGTGAACAGCGTCAGGTCGGCGTCGAGACCCGGCTGGATGCGGCCCTTGCGCGCCAGGCGCAGGCCGTCGGCGGCGTTGGCGGTCACGCAGGCAATCACCTGCGGCAAGGACATGCCGATGGCGAGAAACTTCGACATCACGCTTGCCAGCGAGCCCACCGGGCCGTTGATGCGGTTGCGGCAGTAGATATCCGAGCTGATGGTGTGCGGCAGAATGCCCCTCGCGATGGCGCGTTTCGCCACCTCAAAGCTGAAGCTCGCCGTGCCGTGGCCGACGTCCAGACGCACGCCGCGCTTCAGGGCGGAGGTGATGGAGGCGCGCAGCTCGCCGGAGGGCGTCAGAATGCGGTTGGGTTTGCCGTTGTAGCAGTGGGTGATGATGTCGCCGGAGCTCAGCAGCTCGGCAATTTCGTCGAGGTTCGGCGGGTTGTTGCCGATGTGCACCATCAGCGGCAGGTCGCCGTTCTCTTTCTGAATGGCTTTCGCGCGCTCCAGCGGCGTGATGCCGTTTTCACCGACCACGCTGCTGCTCATGCGCGCCTTCAGGCCGACGATAAAATCAGGGTGGCGCTTCACCGCCTGCTTCACCGCGTCGGCGTCGATATTCGCCATGTTGGCCAGCTCGTTCTGGGCAATCAGCCCCACGCGGGAGATGTTCAGCAGGGCAAACACCTCGGTGGAGGCCCTGCGGGTGATGTCATAGAAATCGTCCACGTCGTCGGCGCCGGTACTGCCCGCGTCCACCACGGAGGTGACGCCGGTGGCAATGCCCACGCTGTCCGGCTCGTCGTGGTAAATTGGAGAATTCGGGTAGCAGTGAACGTGGGAGTCAATCCAGCCTGCACTGACGAACACGTCGCCGTTCAGCTCAACCGTTTTATGCGCGGGGGCGTCAATGTCCCCCAGCGCCGCGATCTTCCCGTCCTGAATGGCGATATCGGTCAGGGTATCGTCGGCAAAGCGCGCACGGCGCAGGAGTAAATCAAACATGAGGATCTCCTGATAAGGCGGGCGCCTGAGCGCCCGCGGGTATTAAAGGGCGACCGGGAACAGCCAGCCCAACAGCATTGCGCCGAGGATCGCGCCACCGGTGATCGGCTTCTGCCAGATGTAGAACACCAGCGCACCCAGCAGGGAGCCGACGCCGATAGGAATGGAGGCGGTCATGGCGCTGAGGATAATCAACGGCCCGAGGAAGCGGCCGGAGGCGTTACCCGCGCCCATCATCACGTCTGCACCGTAGGTGGAGTTGCTCTGGTTGATGGTGAACTTACGCGCCAGGATGATGACGTAGCCAATCGCCAGACCAATCACCAGGCCGGTAATCAGCGCGGCAATGAAGTTGGTCACCGGGAACATGATGCCCGCGCCCAGCAGCAGCGCCGGAACGCCGAGGCCCACGCCGGTCTGGATGGCGCCACCGATGTCGAGAATACCCACCAGCGAGCCCTCGATAATGCGGGCGAACAGGAAGCTCGCGCCGAACGCCGCCACCGCGCCGTAAACCCCGGTATCGATCCCCGCTTTCAGCATCGCCACGAAGGCCACTTCGTTAAACGCGCCGATGCCGTAGAGGTAGTACATGTGCGTCCCGGCGAAAACGCCGGAGGAGAGCAGGCCAACGAAGATCGGGAACGACCAGTCGGCATACCAAAAACCTTTATTCTGTTCCATTTAGAGGCTCCTGTTATTTACCGCTGAGCGAGTTGTGGATCATGTCGAGCCAGTTCGGCACGGTCAGATGGAAGGATTCGATCATCTTCATGTCGAAGCCGCGGAAGAAGCCGCTCAGCACGAAGAGCAGGACGATCGCCGCCATCATCACTTTGGTGACGTGGTTCCAGCCGCTCTCTTCCACGCCTTTCCCGATCAGGATCCCCAGCACCAGGCCCGGTACGGCGTTGCCCATGATCAGCTGCGCCGCGCCGCCAAAGATGGTGGCCCAGAAGCCCGATTTTTTACCCGCGTCGATGGCCGCCAGCCAGAAGATCACCGGCATGACGGTGTTGACCAGCAGGTTTGCCGCCGGTACCAGCACCTTCACGGCGGTGACCTGAAGCGCTGCCGGCACGGAGGAGGCGGTCAGGTTCAGGAAGGTGACGACGAGCATGCCAATCACGCCGCAGGCAATTGCCATTTTGCGCGGGTCGTGCAGCGTTTCGCCGACGTTACGGTTTTTGATCATCAGTGCAGCAGCACCCCAGTTCGGGATGATGCGGTGGTCAACGTCCTGTGTGAAGGCACCTGCGGCCACGGAAGAGGCCCAGGCGTTAAAGAAGAAACCTAACCCAAAGGAGAAGTGGGACGCCGGATCCCCTTCACAGGAGTTCAGTTCCCCCAACGTACGAAACGCGCCCATACCCTGAGTGGTAGGCGCATGAAACATGCGTGCAGCCCCGGCGCCAACACCGACGCCAACCAGGCCGCCAATGATGAGCGATTTTATTAATATAATTAAGAACATCAGTCTGCCCTTTTATGAATAATCAGCGTTGCGTGACGAAATCCACCTGGTCAAGATTGATAGCGGTCACGTTGACGGTCACATCCAGCTCCACGCTGTAGGTGCGTCTTTCCCGGCGCAGAAAGAAGAACAGAAACGCTTCTTTTCGCACCGCTTCTTGCGCCTGAACGACCTGCACATCCTGTGGCTCAATACGCAGTAAGATATGCGGTGAGGCTTTCATCACCGCGGCCTGAACGTGGTTGAGCGCGTCGGCAAAGGCGCGCGCTTTGGCGTCGCCTTTGCCCTTCACTCTCACCGTGGTTGTGAACTGTTCTTTCATGCTTATGCGCCGTATTTCTTCTGCCACGCCTGTACCAGACGCTCGCCCAGCTCTTCTTTATCCATAAAGCCGAAGCCCAGCACGTTGCAGCCTTCGTTGATGGCGGTCACGCCCTCTTCCACGGAACGCATGCCGTATTTGGCCTTGTAGCCATATTTGGTTTGGGCAGTGATGGCACCCGCGCCGCCGCTGCCGCAGAAGGAGATGCCGAAGGTGGCGTTTTCCGCTTTCATCACGTCGCCGAGCTTCATGTCCGCCGCCATGCCCGGTACGACCACCGCGCGTCCACCTGCTTTTTCCACACCGGCAGCCACTTTCTGACCTTTACCCAGGCGATCGCCAATCACGACTGTAATCTGTTCCATGTGTTGCTCCTTAAAGGTTGTCTTTCGCGACTTCAAAGTGAACGGAGAGCAGCCAGGCTTCTTCATCAGGAAGATTGCCAAACTGCGCGACCACTTCACGGGCGAGCCGCATTGAATCCGGTGAAATTTCGTCAAACAGCTCTGCTTCAACCTCCGGCAGCGGCTCGCCGGTCACGGACCGGTGCGCCATTGCGCGCACGTGGGAGGTGAGCATCTGCTCCTGTACCGCATTGGGGATGATGTTGTTTCGGGCCAGCAGGGCATAAACCTGCTGCAGCATGGTGTTCGCGAGCTGTTCTGTTTGCTCCGCCTGTTCCCCAACGTCGTTCATTACCGCTCCGTTAATCACTGGTCTTACCCCGTTAATGGCTCTGGAATAAAACTAACGTTGGGGGGGAATTGTTTGTAGCGAGTTGTTTTCCACTTCGAAGTGGAAAGGCGAGCCGCAGCAGTGATCTGTGCCACATAAATGCGGTGAATCTGAATTAATGACGGTATTTGCGTGATGAATATCACGTATTCCAGCGGCAAAACGCGCGCCGGGGAAACGAAACGTTCAGGCGCGGTGACGCAAAAATGTGATGGCGATAGGGTTTACTTATTACCGCGTAAAAAAAACGGGGGCCGCTGGCCCCCGCTGGTTGTTTGTCAGATGCGCGATCGGTTAACGGTACTTCTTGTGGTAGGTATTACGGGTCGTCACAAACTGCTCGGCCGCCGCCTGGGCTTCCTTCACTTTGCCTTCGTTAGCCAGCTTCAGCGCGCCGTCGATCTGGCCGACCAGCACGTCAAAGCCGTGGCGGTAGTCTTTCATTTCTGCGCTGTCTGCCGCTTTGCTTTCCAGCTTCGGAGGCGTCGCTTTTTGTGCGTCCAGCGCCGCTTCACGCATTTTGGTCAGCGCGTCTTTCATTTCAGCCGCATTGTCGGTTTTCTGCACCACCTTCAGGTTTTGACCGAGGATGCCCATGTCGTCTTCAAGATCGGCAGCAAACGCAGAAGAGCCAAGAACCAGCGTTGAAGCCGCGACGATCGCTAACAGATGTTTACGCATTGCTCACTTCCTTTTTTATTATTAAAACGCCTTTACGGGTATTACTGACCGGCGATTTTCATTTCCGGCAGAAGTACAGAACCACACTGTATATTGCTACGTGTTTCAATATCGTTACCGACCGTAACGATATTGCGCCACATGTCCTTCAGGTTGCCGGCGATAGTAATTTCGCTCACCGGATACTGGATTTCGCCGTTTTCCACCCAGAAGCCCGCCGCGCCGCGCGAGTAGTCGCCGGTGATGCCGCTTACGCCCTGGCCCATTAGCTCGGTCACCACCAGCCCGGTGCCCATCTCTTTCAGCATCTGCTCAAAGTTCAGGCCCTGTCCGGCAATGCGCCAGTTGTGGATGCCGCCAGCGTGTCCGGTGCTTTTCAGCCCCAGCTTGCGCGCGGAGTAGTTGGTCAGCAGCCACTGGGTCAGAATGCCGTCTTTGATGATATCGCGACGTTCAGTGCGCACGCCTTCGCTGTCGAACGGCGTGGAGGCCAGCCCCTTCAGCAGATGCGGATGTTCTTCAATGGTGAGCCATTCCGGCAGGATCTGCTTGCCCAGCGAGTCGAGCAGGAAGGTCGATTTACGGTAAACCGAGCCGCCTGCGATAGCGCCCACCAGATGGCCAAACAGACCGGTCGCCACTTCGTTAGCAAAAATGACCGGGGCCTTCATGGTGGAGAGTTTACGCGGCGACAGGCGTGACAGCGTGCGTTCTGCACACTCTTTACCCACCCACTCAGGAGACTGCAAATCCCCCAGCGCACGGCCAATGGTGTAGGCGTAGTCGCGCTCCATGTCACCGTTCTCTTCGGCGATCACGCAGCTGGAGAGCGAATGACGGGTAGAGCAGTAGCCCTGCAGCATGCCGTGGCTGTTGCCGAAGACTTTGATGCCGTAATGGCTGTTGAAGCTGCCGCCTTCGGTATTGGTGATGCGCTTATCGGCCTGCAGGGAAGCCTGCTCGGCGCGCGCGGCGAGTTCGATCGCTTCGTCCGGGGTCACTTCCGCCGGGTGGAAAAGATCGAGATCCGGCGCGTCAAACGCCAGCAGGTCTTTATCCGCCACGCCTGCGTAAGGATCCGGAGAGGTATAACGGGCGATATCCAGCGCCGCCTGCACCGTACGGGCAATGGCATCCGGGCTGAGATCGGTAGATGACGCGCTGCCTTTGCGATTCTGGTGATACACCGTGATCCCAAGCGCGCCATCGCTGTTGAATTCTACGTTCTCCACTTCACCATAGCGGGTGCTCACGCTGATGCCGGTGGTTTTGCTGACCGCCACTTCGGCGCCATCTGATTTTTCTGAAGCAAGCATCAGCGCGGTGGAGACGGCTTCTTCAAGAATCTTACGCTGCGCTTCAACTTGTGAGGTTACTTTCATCGCAAATGCCATACTGTAAGAGAGAGTTATCTGAAGTCTAACAGAGAACCGTTTTTCAGTGCGCGTCTTAACTGGTAACATTAGCCTCTTTTTTTAAGGAGCCTGACATGACTAAGCAGCCCGAAGACTGGCTCGACGACGTTCCCGGTGATGACATCGAAGACGAAGATGATGAGATCATCTGGGTCAGTAAAAGTGAAATTAAACGTGACGCCGAAGAGTTAAAACAGCTTGGCGCAGAAATGGTAGAACTGGGTAAAAACGCGCTGGACAAGATCCCGCTCGACCAGGATCTGCGTGATGCCATTGAACTGGCACAGAAAATCAAGAAAGAAGGCCGTCGTCGCCAGCTTCAGCTTATCGGGAAAATGCTGCGTCAGCGCGACGTCGATCCGATCCGCCAGGCGCTGGACAAGCTGAAAAACCGCCACAACCAGCAGGTTGCGTTTTTCCACAAGCTTGAGCAGATCCGCGATCGCCTGATTGAACAGGGTGATGACGCCGTACCGGAAGTGCTGAACCTGTGGCCGGATGCCGACCGCCAGCAGCTGCGTTCCTTGATCCGCAACGCGCAGAAAGAGAAAGAAGGGAATAAGCCGCCGAAGTCTGCGCGCCTGATTTTCCAGTATCTGCGCGAGCTGTCTGAGAACGAAGAGTAATCTGTTCCCCTCACCCCGTAGGGGCGAGGGAGAAAAGAAAGTAGGCCCGGTAAGCGCAAGCGCCACCGGGCTTTTTTTTACTCTGCGGCTGCCGCTTCCGCTTTCTTCGCCAGACCGTCCAGCAGCTTCTGATGGATCCCACCAAAACCGCCGTTGCTCATCACCAGAATGTGGTCGCCAGGCTGTGCGGCTTTCACCACCATATCCGCGAGCGCATCCACATCCGCGCTCCAGTGCGCAGGCTGAATGCAGGCATCGGCCACTTCGGCCACCTGCCACGGAATATGCTGCGGCTGCAGCAGGAAGACCTCATCGGCACGTCCTAACGACGGCGCGAGATCATCTTTGCAGATGCCCATCTTCATGGTGTTCGAGCGCGGTTCCAGCACCGCCAGAATGCGGGCTGTCCCGCCGACCTTGCCGCGCAGGGCGGCAAGCGTTGCCAGAATAGCCGTTGGATGGTGCGCGAAATCGTCATACACGGTAACGCCGTGGGCTTCACCGCGCAGTTCCAGACGACGACGGGCGTTGATAAACGAGCCCAGCGCATTGGCCGCATCCGCAGGCAGAACGCCAACGTGACGCGCCGCAGCAATAGCCATCAGGCCGTTGTGCATGTTGTGCTCGCCCACCAGGCCCCACTTCACCTCACCCACTTTTTCACCGTCGAGCAGCACTTCCCACTCGGAGGCATCGGCGTTGAGTTTCTTCGCCTGCCAGTGGCCCTGCTCGCCCACCAGCTCCTGCTCGCTCCAGCAGCCCATCGCCATCGTCTGCTTCAGGTTGATGTCGTTCTCCGGCAGGATGATGCGCCCCTGGCCCGGAACAATGCGCACCAGGTGGTGGAACTGTTTCTGGATCGCTTTCAGGTCGTCAAAAATATCCGCGTGGTCGAACTCAAGGTTGTTGAGGATCAGCGTGCGCGGGCAGTAATGCACGAACTTGGAGCGCTTGTCGAAGAACGCGCAGTCGTATTCGTCGGCTTCGATCACGAAGAACGGGCTGTCACCCAGACGCGCAGAAACGTCGAAATTACCCGGTACGCCGCCAATCACGAAGCCCGGCTTGTAGCCGCAGGCTTCGAGGATCCAGGTCGCCATGCCCGCGGTCGTGGTTTTGCCATGGGTACCGGCAACGGCAACCACCCAACGGTCGCGCAGGACGAAGTCATGCAGCCACTGCGGGCCGGACATGAACGGAATATTGCGTTCCAGAACCGCCTCGACGCACGGATTGCCGCGGGTCATGGCGTTGCCGATGATCACCAGGTCTGGCTCGGGATCCAGCTGGCTGGCATCGTAGCCCTGAATTAACGAGATGCCCTGTTTCTCCAGAAGTGTGCTCATTGGCGGATACACATTGGCGTCCGAACCTGTCACTTCATGGCCCAGCGAGCGCGCCAGCATTGCCAGTCCGCCCATGAAAGTGCCACAAATCCCCAATATATGAATGCGCATACGTCACTATCCTTCTTCAATGTGGCGCACATTTTACTCACATGTTAGCGGCTGTGAAACGCATTTCAGGTAAATCCGTATGTTGCTGGCGCGATTCACCTCTGCGCTAATATTTGAATGTTTGTTAAGATTGTTGGGCTTTAGTCGTTTTAGTGAACATACAATCGCTCTACTCACAAAGATGCAGGGAAAGTGTTATGAAAACGTTAGGTGAATTTATTGTCGAAAAGCAGCACGAGTTCTCTCATGCTACCGGTGAACTCACTGCTTTGCTGTCGGCAATAAAGCTGGGCGCTAAGATCATCCACCGCGATATCAACAAGGCCGGTCTGGTCGATATCCTGGGTGCCAGCGGTGCCGAGAACGTTCAGGGCGAGGTTCAACAGAAGCTCGATCTGTTCGCAAATGAAAAATTGAAAGCTGCACTGCGCGCGCGCGACATCGTTGCGGGTATCGCCTCTGAAGAAGAAGATGAAATTGTTGTTTTCGAAGGGTGTGAACACGCTAAATACGTTGTTCTGATGGATCCGCTCGACGGCTCCTCAAACATCGACGTTAACGTTTCTGTCGGTACCATTTTCTCCATCTACCGCCGCGTCACGCCTGTTGGCACGCCGGTGACCGAAGAAGATTTCCTGCAGCCGGGCATTAACCAGGTTGCTGCCGGTTACGTCGTTTATGGCTCCTCCACCATGCTGGTGTACACCACCGGCTGCGGAGTTCACGCCTTTACGTACGATCCTTCACTGGGCGTTTTCTGCCTGAGCCAGGAACGCATGCGCTTCCCGGAGAAGGGCAACACCTACTCCATCAACGAAGGCAACTACATCCGCTTCCCGAACGGCGTGAAGAAGTACATTAAATTCTGCCAGGAAGAAGATAAAGCGACCCAGCGCCCGTACACGTCACGCTATATTGGCTCTCTGGTCGCGGATTTCCACCGTAACCTGCTGAAAGGCGGTATCTACCTCTACCCAAGCACCGCCAGCCACCCGGACGGGAAGCTGCGCCTGCTTTACGAGTGCAACCCGATGGCGTTCCTCGCCGAACAGGCGGGCGGCAAGGCGAGCGACGGTAAAGAGCGTATTCTGGATATCGTGCCGGAAAGCCTTCACCAGCGCCGTTCATTCTTCGTCGGCAACAACCACATGGTTGAAGACGTTGAACGTTTTATCCGTGAGTATCCGGACGCGTAATGCCTCTCTACAGGGGAGCCGTTCTGGCTCCCCTGTTCATTTATATATTTTACCGTATAAGTGTTTATAAAAAACATGCTTTAATATTCACCACTGCTCCTGCATTATTTCCATAACAGTTTGACAGATATTTCGTGGAGCAGAATCGCAATGAACAATTATTCCCGTGCTAATACCGGCATTGATTTAAATCTTATCCCTGTATTTATTGAAATCGTCCGCTGCGGCAGCATGGCTAAAGCCTCTTTGCGTCTGGAGATGTCACGTCCGGCGGTGAGTCTGGCCCTAAAGCGTTTTAATCAACTCTTTGATGAACCGTTATTTTTCCGCAAAGGTTTATATCTTGAACCGACGGAAAAAGCGTTAGCCTTAACCAGCTCACTGGAAATATTAATGGGTGAAATTCACGATAATATTGCGGCAGTTAATTCCGGAAAAAATAAAACCCCGGCACAGAACGTACCGGGGCTGGGTAATATTATGCAGCGGTCTGAGTCGTCACTTTGAATGATGACATGGCTTCCATCAGCTGACGCGACTGCTCCTCAAGAGAGCGGGTCGCGGCGGAGGATTGCTGCACCAGCGCGGCATTCTGCTGCGCGGTTTCGTCCATCTGATTCACCGCAATATTCACCTGCTCAATACCGCGGCTCTGCTCCTGAGACGCGGTCGCAATCTCACGCATCAGTTTGGTCATGCGCAGCACTTCTGTTGCGATTTCGTCCATGGTTTCGCCGGCCTGCTGGGCCAGCTCGCTGCCCTCGTTAACGTGGGTCTGCGAATCACTGATAAGCGATCGGATCTCTTTCGCCGCGTCGGCACTGCGGCTGGCAAGGTTTCGCACTTCGCCCGCGACGACGGCAAACCCGCGCCCCTGCTCGCCCGCGCGCGCCGCTTCCACGGAGGCGTTAAGCGCCAGGATATTGGTCTGGAAGGCAATACCGTCGATCACGCTCAGGATGTCGCCGATGCGCGCCGAGCTGCCGGAGATATCGCGCATTTTTTCAATTACGTAGCAAACCATTTCGCTGCCGTGATCGGCCGTGTCGGACACCGACTTCGCCAGCTGGTGCGCCTGCTCGGCGTTATCGGCGTTGAGCTTCACCGTCGCGGTGATCTGTTCCATGCTGGCCGCCGTCTGCTCCAGCGACGTGGCGGTGGATTCCGTACGCTCGGCAAGATCGCGGTTTCCCAGCGTCAGCTCGCGGCTACCGGTGTCAATTTGCGAGCTGGCATCGCGTACCCGCATAACCGAGTTCATCAGCGACTGTCGCATCTCCTCTATCACCGCGTTGAGGCGGTTAAACTCCTGGCTCGCGGGGGCATTCAGCGTATGGGTTAAATCCCCCGCCGCCACGTTCTCCAGCTGAGCGATCGATGCAGAGAGCGGCTTGAGCAGCATATGGCGCAGCACCAGCCACGCGAGCACGATAATGCCCGCCGTCAGCAGCGCTGCGACGATAATCAGGATCAGTACGCGGGTTTTACTCGCCTGCACGGCACTCACTTCCGCCTGACCACGCGCTTCGCTCCATTTCTGAAACGCCTGCATATCGTTATCAAACTGCTTCGCCACCGGAATCAGCGTCTTCTCCAGCAGATCGTAATACCCGTCCGCGCTCTGGTCATTCAGGGTTTTCAGCATCGGGTTGATCCCCTGCTGGCTATACGTCGCCAGGCTGGCCGCCACTTTATTGAGCAGCTGTTGCCCCTGCTCGTCAGCCACGCCGCCGTCGATCACGCCTTTCAGCGTTTTCTGGGCCAGGGCAACTTCCTGATTGATGTTTTTTACCGCTTTGGCCGCATCGTCCAGCATGCCGATTTCCATCATGCGGACGGCCTGACCCGCCTCATTGCGCGCGCGCAGGATCAGCGTGTAGCCTGAATTAAGCTGCACCATCTGCTCACCCTGAAGGTGATTAATACGCTGCAGTGAAGAAGAACTCTGTGTGAGGGCATAAATGCCAATGCCGCTGACAATCAGCAGCAGAAGGGTCATAACGGCCAGTAAAGAGAGCAAGCCGGTACGAATCGATAGCGTTTTAAGCATGATATTATTTCCGGTAGCGAGATATTTCTGGGCATAAAAAAAGAGTATCGGCCGCTACCGGAAAATGTTTAGACTTTAAGCAAATTCAGCGTGTTATCGCTCTGTTACCGATGTGTTTACGCGGGTAACAGGTGAGCTTTGGCGGTTCTCCCAGAGCACCGTAAGACCGCGCTGCAGGGCAATAAAGATAAACAGCAGAATGCCGATGGCGATCTTCGTCCACCAGGAGCTGAGCGTGCCGTCAAAGTTGATATAGGTTTGTATCAGCCCCTGGATCGCCACGCCGAACAGCGTCCCCAGCACCGTACCGACCCCGCCGCTCAGCAGCGTGCCGCCGATGACCACCGAAGCAATCGCATCCAGCTCAACGCCCACGCCTGCAAGGGCATAGCCCGCCTGGGTATACACCGAGAAGACGATACCCGCCAGCGTCGCCAGGCCGGTCGAGAGCATATAGATGCGGATGGTGGTACTGCGGGTGGAGATCCCCATCAGGTTTGCCGACGTGGCGTTACCGCCGATGGCGTAAACCTGGTTGCCAAACCGGGTACGGTGGGCGAGGAAGATGCCAATCACCACCACGCCCAGCATCAGCAGCCCCATCGCGCTCAGGCGGCCGCCGCCGGGAATTTTCCACGCCAGGCTGGAGAGCGTGTCGTACACCGGATGGTTAATCGGAATCGACTCTTCCGACACCAGGTAGCTCACCCCGCGCAGGAAGAACATCCCGGCGAGAGTAATGATAAACGCCGGGATTTTTAACGCGTCGATCAGCAGCCCCATAAAGGCACCAAACGCGCAGCCCATCGCCAGCACCAGCGGAAACGCCACCAGCGGAGAGATGCCCCAGAAGCCGATCGCCTTCGCGAGGAACACGCCCGTAAACGCGATCACCGACCCGACGGAGAGATCGATCCCGCCGGAGAGGATCACAAAGGTCATCCCGACGGCGATGATGCCTAAAAAGGCGTTATCGGTCAGGATATTGCAAATCACGCGGGTCGAGGCAAAACCGGGGAATTGGGTGAGGCAGTAGAGATACCCCAGCACAAACACGCCCAGCGTGATCATCAACGGTAAATTACGTTTTATCATGGCCACGGATCCCCTTAATGATGCTGACAAAGCGCGGCGACTGGACGATCAGCACGCAAAGCACGACCACCGCTTTCACCACCTGGTTGAGTTCCGGCTGAAACCCCGAAAGCAGGATCCCGGTGTTCATTCCCTGAATGATCAGCGCGCCAATCACCGAGAGCAGCAGGTTAAAGCGCCCGCCCATCAGCGATCCACCGCCGATCACCACCGCGAGGATCGCGTCCAGCTCCAGCCAGAGCCCCGCGTTGTTGGCATCGGCCCCGCGAATATCCGCCGCGACGATGACCCCGGCGATGGCGGCGCAGACGCCGCTCAGCACGTAGGTCAGCATCACCATCAGACGGGTGTTGACCCCGGCGTTGCGCGCGGCGCGGATGTTGATCCCGACGGCTTCAATGAACATGCCCAGCGCCGTTTTGCGGGTGAAAAGCCAGAAGACAACGAGCGTGACCAGGGCAACGATCACCGGCGTCGGGAAGAACAGAAGGTTGCCGCTCCCGATCCACGCCAGGCTCGGCGAGTTAAAGGTGACAATCTGCCCGGAGGTAATCAGCTGCGCCACACCGCGCCCGGCCACCATTAAGATAAGGGTGGCGACAAAGGGCTGAATTTTCAGCACCGCCACCAGAATGCCGTTCCATAATCCGGCCAGCACGCCGGTGCCTAAGGCCGCCAGCAGTACCACCGGCAGGCTGTGTCCGGACACGGTCATGGAGGCTGCCGTGGCCCCGGCGATAGCCATCACCGCGCCGACGGAGAGGTCAATCCCGCCGGTGGCGATGACCAGCGTCATCCCGATGGCCAGCAGCGCCACGGGCGCGGCACGGTTTAGAATGTCTATCGGGCTGCCAAACAGGCGGCCATCCTGCACGATAATCTGGAAGAAATGCGGCGCGACCAGGCTATCAACCAGCAGCACCACCAGCAGCGCTGCGATTTGCGGCGTGCCGGTTGGCCAGCTGAAGCGGCGCTTTGTCTCACCGGTTTGCGAAAGCGAACGGGGCATCACGATTTACTCCTTATGCCGCGATGGCATTCATGATCGCCGGAACGGACAGCTTATCCAGCGGGATCTCTGCCACCTGTTTGCGATCGCGCATGATGATGACGCGATCGGCATAGCCCACCAGCTCTTCCAGCTCGGACGAAATAACCAGCAGCGCCAGACCGTCCGCGCACAGGGTTTCGATAAGCCGGATAATTTCGGCGTGCGCCCCCACGTCAATGCCGCGGGTCGGTTCGTCGAGGATCAGGAACTGGGGTTTGGTCAGCAGCCAGCGGGAGAGCAGCACCTTCTGCTGGTTGCCGCCGGAGAGGAACTCGATAGGCTGTTCCGCGCTCGGGGTACGAATACCCAGCTGACGGATAAAGCGCTCGGCAATGGCGTTTTGCTCTTTACGGGGGATCGGGCGCAGCCAGCCGCGCTGGGCCTGCAGCGCCAGAATGATATTTTCCCGCACCGAAGCCGCGGCAATAATGCCGTCCGTTTTCCGATCTTCCGGGCAGAAGCCGACGCCCAGACAGGAGGCCTGATGCGGGGATCGCAGGGTTTGCGGTTTGCCCTTGATCAGCGCGGTGCCGCTGTCGGCCGGCTTGATTCCGAATATCACCTCGGCGGTTTCGGTCCGGCCGGAGCCCAGCAGGCCCGCCAGCCCGACAATTTCGCCAGGGCGGACTTCCAGATTAAACGGCGATATCACGCCTTTCTTGCCGTAATCGCTGAACGCGGCGACCGGTTTCTCGCTGAGCAGCGTGCGCCCGGCGCGCTGAAGGGCGTTGGTTTCCAGCTCGCGGCCCAGCATCATTTTCACCAGTTCGATCTGCGGCAGCTCGCGGGTTTCGCGGCAGCCGACAAAGCTGCCGTTGCGCAGCACCGTGATGCGATCGCTTACCTCATATACCTGATCGAGGAAGTGGGTAACGAAGATCAGGCTGACGCCCTGATCGCGCAGCTGGCGCATCAGGGTAAAGAGCATCTCAACTTCCTGGGTATCGAGGCTGGCGGTGGGTTCGTCGAGGATGAGTACCTTCGCGGAGAGATCGATCGCGCGACAGATGGCGACGATCTGCTGCATCGCCACGGAAAAGCGGTTCAGCGGCTCGCGGACGTCAAGGGAGAAGCCGTACGACTCCATCAGCTTTGTCGCCCGCGCCTCCATCTCTTTGCGGCGCAGCAGGCCAAAACGTCGCGGCTCACGGCCAATAAACAGATTATCCGCCACCGACATATTCGGCAGCAGGTTTACTTCCTGGTACACCGTCCCGATCCCCAGCAGCTGGGCATGGGCGGTATTTTTCGGCGAAATGGCGTTGCCTTCCAGCCAGATGGTGCCGCGATCGGCGTGATAAACGCCGGTCAGGGATTTAATCAGCGTCGATTTTCCCGCGCCGTTCTCGCCCAGCAGCGCCATAATCTCACCGCGCCGCAGGCTGAAATCAACGTTATCCAGCGCCTTTACGCCGGGGAAGAATTTACTCAAGCCCTCTGTGCGGAGGATTTCCTGGTGTTGTTCAGTGGTCATGGTTTTCCCCCTCACCCTGACCCTCTCCCCGGAGGGGAGAGGGGATTGATCGTGCCAATTGTTAATATCCAGCTCCGCCCTGCCTTTCTCCCTCTCCCCTCCGGGGAGAGGGCTGGGGTGAGGGGCGCGGGTCTTAGTAGCCCATATTTTTCTTCTTCTCTAACTCTTCTTTCGCCGTATCAGGCAGGTAGAGCGTGGACTTAGTGACCGTCACCTTCTCAGGCATCGTGCCGTCTTTCTTGAATTTCTCCAGCGCGTCGAATGCCGGACCCGCCATGTTTGGCGTCAGCTCCACGCTGGCGTTGGCTTCGCCGTCGATCATCGCTTTGTAGATGTCCGGCACGCCGTCGATAGAGCCGGTGAGGATATCTTTGCCCGGCTTCAGGCCCGCTTCTTTAATCGCCTGAATCGCACCGATCACCATGTCATCATTGTGGGCGTAAACCATGCAGATGTTCTTGCCGTTGTTTTCAGCCTTAATGAAGCTCTCCATGACCTCTTTACCTTTACTGCGCGTAAAGTCGCCGGACTGAGAGCGGATAATCTTGATGTTTGGCGCTTTAGCGATGGCCTCAGCAAAGCCTTTTTTACGGTCGATGGCCACGCTCGCGCCGACGGTGCCCTGCAGCTCAACGACGTTACACGGCTTGCCGTCGACCTGTTTCACCAGCCAGTCGCCAATCAATTGCCCTTCCAGCACGTTGTTGGCGGTCACGGTGGTCATATAGAGGGATTTGTCTTTGACGTCGATGGAACGGTCGAGCAGGAAGACCGGGATCTCAGCGTCTTTCGCTTCCTTCAGGACGGGTTCCCAGCCGGTCGCCACGACGGGTGCAATAAAGATGGCATCCACGCCCTGGGCGATAAAGGAGCGCACGGCTTTGATCTGATTCTCTTGTTTTTGCTGACCATCGGCGATTTTCAAGGTAATGCCGCGTTTCTGAGCCTCGCTTTTCGCAACGTTGGTTTCTGCCGCTCGCCAGCCAGATTCAGAGCCGACCTGCGAAAAACCTACGGTTAAGGGAGCGGCCATCGCCATAGACGACATGGCTGCCGAAACTGCTGTGACAAGAAGTAAGCGCTTCCACATATGAGCGTCCTCGTAGGGGTGTTTATTGTTGGTTAAAAGATGTTCTGCGAAATGACTATAGCCCATGAAATATGTAACGAATTGCGTTACATCACACTTCAGAAAAGTGAATAAAACGTTAATCACAAGTTTGTAATCGCTTTCATTTCACCATGAAAAATGCGGCTGAGTTTATGGATTTTTCTGTCATGGAAAGGGTCTGAAAAGTGGGAAAAGCGGGGAGAGAAAGCGAAAACAGGCGGAGACATTCAGCGCGAGTTGGCTATAATACCTGCCACTTGTTTACCATCCATTTTAAAGGACACCGACATGAGCTTACTCAACGTCCCAGCGGGTAAAGAACTGCCAGAAGACATCTACGTAGTTATCGAAATCCCGGCTAACGCAGATCCGATCAAATACGAAGTGGACAAAGAGAGCGGCGCCCTGTTCGTAGACCGTTTCATGTCTACCGCGATGTTCTATCCGTGCAACTACGGTTACATCAACCACACCCTGTCTCTGGACGGTGACCCGGTTGACGTGCTGGTCCCAACGCCATACCCACTGGAGCCAGGCTCCGTCATTCGCTGCCGTCCAGTTGGCGTGCTGAAAATGACCGACGAATCCGGTGAAGATGCGAAGCTGGTTGCGGTACCGCACACCAAGCTGAGCAAAGAATACGATCACATCAAAGATGTGAACGACCTGCCAGAGCTGCTGAAAGCGCAGATCACTCACTTCTTCGAGCATTACAAAGACCTCGAAAAAGGCAAGTGGGTTAAAGTTGACGGCTGGGACAACGCAGAAGCGGCGAAAGCAGAAATCATCGCCTCCTTCGAACGCGCTGCTAAGAAGTAATTCTTACTGCTGTTAATGAAGGCCCCGCGAGTCGGGGCTTTTTTATTTCCCTGGTTGAGAGTAGTACAAACTTAACTTTTAAGAATAATCCCATTCCTTTTGTTTTGGATATTAAAAACAAAAAAAGACTCCCTATCATTTATAGTGGGAGTGGTTGAATAGCCTGGCTGTTCACAACATACTGTCATGATGATCATTAATCCCCATTCATTACAGGATTCATATGTCATCCATTAACATTGATGTTGCCCGCCCAACTGGAATTTATTTTATCATTGAACGGTTGTATTCCCGCGATGGTTATATGCCTTCTATTGGGGAAATCAGCCCCTCTTTGACACAGGTGCACCGTACTGTCATTCAGCTAAAACGCAAGCAGGATATGTTTATGGATGGTGTTAAGGTTACCCCTAAAGATATTACCCTTTGGCAACAGATAAAATATATTACGGGTTCAAAAGTAACGACCAAGGATACAGATGCGTTAGTGTATACGACCGATTTTATCGGCTCCCTTGTTGCCACCACGCCTTTAGGTAATATTGAGCATGAAAATATTCCTCGCTTCCTCACGACAGAGTCTATCCACTCCCTTCCACAGGCGGTGAGTTATGGGCGTGATCCCATCCCACAAGTCCTTCTTTATGGTCGTAAGGATATAGTCTTCTTTATGGATAATGGTGGTAAGGGTACACCAACCGCTATTGCAAAATATAACCACAATACTCGTGACCTTGCCATAATCAAAGATCAGCTAGAAGCCAGTAAAACGATGAAGGAGCTGCTATCTAAGGGAGCAAAATTATGAGTAAGAAAAGCCATGTCATAAGCCTATTCGTCCTTATTATTGCCTCCTTTGTCTTTGGCAGAAGTACTTATGTTGAATATCTGTCATGGTACTATGGAAGCGATCATTTAATATTCAGTCAAATAAATAGCGCATTACTATCTGGTTTACTTAACGGACTTTACTTCGCGCTATCATCAAGCATTATTTATGCGTTACTCACTCTATTAAAAACAATTCCCAGAAATATCTTTTTTTCTTGTCTTCTGCAATTCTTTATTAACATAGGGCTATATACGCTTTTTGTTGCAGTAGATAAAGGTTATAGTAAATTGCATACTTTAGGCTCGGGTGCTACTGATATCACCCAAAGCTATTTTTTAGGGGCGTTGCTGATGAGCACACTCCTGACCGTCGCGATCGTGAGCGTTATACATGCTAAGTTTCTTTCTTCAAAGCATAAAGATGGGCTACATAAAGGCGTTTGACTGTTACGGTAAAGACAGTAAATGGCAGTATCTCTGCATCATGACATTCCAGCTTGCCTGGTTTTTGTTTTACTTATGGATCCCTTATCGAAGCGATTATGTGATTCTGCTGTTTTTACTGTTTTTCCTGCCCGTCATTTCAAGCAATACGCGGTGCATAAACTACTATGGCCGTTCACGCGCCTTGTGTTTTTTATGGCTTATTGCCCCGTACATCATGCTGTTCGTTCCTCTGTTTTTAACCCGACGCCGGGATACAGAAGAGAGTTGAAGGAATAAAAAAAACAACGCCACCTCACGGTGGCGTTGTTTTTTTCAGTACTGGTCTCTGTCTAACCAGTTACCGCTTACAATCCGCGTTAACCCTTCGACCGGACGCTGGTAGACGTACATCCACGCACTTCCGTACGGAGTCTGGATCAACTGGCGTGCGTATTCACCGCCCCTGGTGCGCAAGGCATCAAGTTCGGCAAGCGTCGCGTTATCAATACGATAGACTTCACCCTGTACTGTTCCTTCGCCCGGAACCGCGCCTGGATAGTGGCCCAGGCTGTACAACTGGTAGTTCTCGATATTGTAATTCCCCAGCAGCAGGGCATTGGTCATCCAGTGACTGTTGCCTTGCTTGGTTCGTAAACTGCCGTAGACAAATATTCGCATTGCTAAAACTCAAACTGATAGAGCAGATCAAGTGCCTGGTCTACGCCGGACACTGCTTCCAGATATAGCTTGGGCATCAGGCGATAGCGTAACGTGAGAGTTGCCAGTGAGTCAAAGATCCCCACACCATATTTTACCTGCAGACCCGGCAGTACATACCCGCTGACCACCACCTGCGAGGAGTCACCCACGCCCTGGGTGTCCAGCGCCAGATTGCTTACGCCGAACGTCTCGCCGATTTTACCCACAACCTGCCCACTTTGTGCAACCCCCAGACCCACTAACATCGAGGTCATCGCCGCGCTGTCGCTTTGTCCGCTGTTCAGACCTTGTCCACGCAGCAGATAAGAGAGGGCTTCCTGCTGCGACATCGCCGGGTCAGAGAAGATCTCCGCCTTCGGTTCGTCGGCGGAACCGGTGACGCGAACGCCAGCAATGACGTCATCTTCCGTCGCTTCCGGGTTACGAATCGCCTCGATGTTCAGCAGGGGCTGATCCGGTGGACCGGAGAACAGCAGCTCGCCTTTGCGCACAATCAGATCCTGACCATAGGCGTGGAAACGCCCTTCAGGAATAGTGATCTGCCCGTTCAGGCCAAGCCCTTGTTTATCCTGCGCGACTTTCAGGTCGCCCGTGAGCCTCGCCTTAAGCCCAAACGCATTCAACCGCACGTTATTCCCCACGTGCACGATGAGGTTACTATTGATCGGTATGCCCGCGCTCTTCTGTTCGACAGGTTTCAGATTTTCATTGAGCATCACTTCATCACTTGAGACGCCGACCGCGCTTTCCGGCACGTCGTGAACCACGATGCGCGCCCACGGCACGTCGACGCGTCCGTCAAGCGTGAAGAGGCTTGGCGTGGCTTCAAAGACCACATCAGGCGAGACGTCCAGGCGCACCATCGGCGGTACGGTGATGCGCACCTTGCTGCCCTTCGCGGCAATTCGGGCGCGCCAGTTGTCGAGCTGGCTCCAGTCCGCGTCGCCGCTCAGGTTGATTTGCCCTTGCTGCGTCAATACCGAGCCGCTCAGCGTCGAGCTCATGCCGTTGAAGTTCATCGCGATCTGGCTGGGCTGCATGTCAAACGGCATGAAGTTACCGTCGATATCCACGCCGCTGAGCCGCATCTGACCGAACAGCTGCGGGCTTTGCACGTTGCCGGCCAGCCGCAGGTTAGCGTTCAGCATGCCCTCCGCTTTTTCCCCGCGCGCGAAAATCGGGTTCACCATCGCCAGGTTGAAGTTACGGACGTTGACGTTGCCGCCCAGATTACGCCGTCCCTGCGGATCGGTAATCTGGACCTGCCCGTCCAGCTGACCGTTGTTGGTCAGGCGGATCGTCCACCCCAGCTGTGCGCGATTGTTATGCAGATCGGCACTCAGGTTCAGGGTATCGAACGCCACCGGCAGCGGCGCGTCGTTGACCTCCTGCGTCACCTTCACGTTACGCCCGGACAGCGTGACGCTGCCCTGCGGCAGTCCCTCTTTGGTGGTGTCCCAGGCGACATCGGCTTTCCCGCTGAAGACGCCGCTGGCCTGGGTCGTGTCCGGCATAAACGGCTTCAGCATGGCCAGATCGAAGCGGTTGAGATTGATCTGCGCGCGCCCTTCCGCACCCGCATCGATGGTCTGCGGCACGCACAGCTCCGCATTCGGGTTGGTCCAGCAGTGTGGCCCAATGCTTATCTTCTGCTCAGCGTTGCGGTAGTCGAGGGCAATGGATCGCGAGAGCGCCAGCGGCCCGACCGGCGTATTGAAGCGCGTGTTATCCAGCGTCCCTTTCCAGCGTTCTTCTTTGCGGTCGAAGCTGCCGGTAAGGTGAAGCTGGCCGGAGACCGGCTCGCCCTGCACGCGCAGCTGGAGGTCGTGCTGTTTCTCGTTCCCTTTGGCGTCCAGGGTGACCAGGTTAATGTTCACGTCCGGCTGAGAAATGCGCTCCACGCGCAGGTTCAGGCTACCGCCGATCTGATCGGTGGATTTCACATCCCCTTCCACGCGGACGCGGGCAACGCTCAGCTCCTGCCAGCGCAGGTTATTGGCGGTAATGTCCGCCAGCAGCTGCGGCGCCTCCACCGTACCGCGCACTTTCACGAGGCCCTTCGCCGTGCCGCCCAGCCCCGGCAGGGCGTTATCCAGATTCGGCGCGTCGATGGTGGCATCCAGATTGAGATCTTTCACCCCCAGCTCGCCTTTGATATCCGCCGTGTTGCGGCCCAGCGCCACGTGCAGCCCCGGGATAACCCACTGCAGATAGCTGTTGCCTTTCACCGAGCCTTCAACGTTAACCTTGTTCTGCTTCACGTTCCCGGTGAGCTTGATTTCCGGCACGTCCATCTGCCACGTACCGCCGTACAGGCTGCCGCGGGTTTTAATCAGGCCATCCAGCTTCGACGGCCAGTCCGGCACCTCTTTGGCGGTGTTAATACCCGTCAGCTTCAGCTCGCCGCGCCAGCTGATCGCCTGCTGCCAGTCGAGCAGCGCGGTCAGCTCGGTTTTGCCTTCCAGCGCCGCGACGGTCAGCTTGTCGAGGTTGACCTGCTGTTCGTTGCCCTTCGCATCCAGCGTGATGTTCGCGGGCGGCACGCCCTGTCCCTTCACCGCGGTGCGGAACGAGAGCGCGTAGTCGGTCATCTTGCCGCTCAGCTTCAGCTTCAGATCATCGGCCTGGAACTGCTTTTCGCCGGTGAACGGCCAGTAAAGCTGCTTGCTGACAACCTCCAGATTGAGCGGCAGCCCGGCTTCCGCCAGCTGCGTTTGCGCGCGCAGGACCATGTCCACCGGGCCGGAGAGATTCACCCCGACATCCAGCTTATCGCGCAGCGCACCGCCCACTTTGACTTTCACCTTTTCGCCTTTCAGCGGATCGATGTTGAGGGCACTGTTAAGCGTGATGTCCACCGGCCAGTTATCGCGCAGCAGGGCATTCCCTGACGCATTCACCGAGCCCTGGTTGGTGTCGATATCCAGCGCGTCGAGCTTCATGTTGCCGTCAATGCTGCTGACTTTCAGCAGCATGTTATAGACCGTCAGATCGGTATCGCCGGTCAGGCGCAGCTGCTCGCCTTTGAACTCCTCGATGTTGAGGTTCAGCGGCAGATGAACGTCGGTCATTTCCGGCAGGACAGGCTTCGAGAAGAGATCTTTCAGCGTTTCGCCCAGCGGCTTTTCTTCCGGCTGCGGGTTCTGGATCTTCGGCTCGACGATCTCTTCCTGCGCCACGTCGGCCACCTTCGGCAACGCGATCAGCAAGCCCTGCAGGGACGTCGGCGTCAGGGTGAGGTTTTTCTCCTGCCAGCGCAGGCCGGAGGTGAAATCCATCACGGACACGGTAGTGTCGTCGATTTTGATATTGACGTTATCAAGCGCGACCCGATAGAGCGCGATCGGGTACGGCGTGGAGAGATTCAGCGGGCCGCTGTCCTCTTCCTCGACCGGCGCAGACTTCGGCATTTTTTTCGAATCTATCGCCACGTTGACGTCTTTAAGCGACAGATCGTTGACGCAGAGCTTGCTGTCGCGCAGGCAGCCCAGCTTCACCGCCAGGTGGAACTCCCCGGCGTTCACCGCCACGCCCGGCTGCTCGTAGCGGATGTTCTTCAGACGCAGATCGCGCCAGCCGCCCGTTACCTGGCCAATCTCCAGCCCCGGCACCCAGCGGTTCGCGGCGTTAAACAGCAGATGCAGCCCGGTCGTCGTTCCCACCAGAAACGCCACCGTACCGAGCAGCAGCACGATAAAAATCAGCACCCCGAGGCTTATTTTCTTCCATAAACTCATAATTCAGGCCCCAGACCGATGTAAAACTGTAATCCGTGCTCTTCTTTGTCGCCGACAGGCACGGCGAAGTCGAGCTTGATGGGCCCGACGGGTGACTGCCAGCGTACGCCCACGCCCGCGCCGGTTTTGAAGTCGCTGCGGCGGATATCGTTCACCGCTTCGCCACCGTCAACAAACATGGCGCCCCACCACTTTCCGCTGACGTTGTACTGATACTCCAGCGATCCGGTCGCCAGTTTTGACGCCCCGGTCAGCTGGCCCTTTTCGTTCTCAGGCGAGATCGATTTGTACTTATACCCACGAATGCTGCGGTCGCCCCCGGCGAAGAAGCGCAGATCCGGCGGAACGCGCTCGAAGTCGCCCGTTTCAATCCAGCCGAGATTGCCGCGCATCACAAAGCGGTGTTTGTCGTACAGCGTGCGGATCCAGACGTTTTGCGCCTGAATCACCGAGAAATCCACGTCGGAGCCCCAGGCAGAGTTGGAATAATCGATGGAGTAGCGCTGTGAGTCGCCCCAGGTCGGCATCAGGCCGCCGCGCGAGCGGGTACGGCTGATCATCACGCCAGGATAAAGCAGCATGGTGGTATTGGTGACGTTGGCCTGGGTAAAGTGGTCCAGGCTCCAGCGCAGGTTAATGGCGCGCTGCCAGCCGCTGGAGAGATCCCAGAAGCGGGAGACCGCAAGGGTCGTAGAATCCTGCTTGGTGTCGTTCAAGTCGGTGCGCTTAAAACCGCCCTGCACAAGGTAATATTGCTCAAGCGGGTTTTTCAGCAGCGGCATTTTGTAGCTGAAATCCAGCTGCTGCTCGGGCGCAGAGAGGCTCAGGCTGGTGGTCAGGCTGTGACCGTACGAGTTCATCCACGGCTTTTTCCACGAGGTTCTCACGCGTGGTCCAACATCCGTCGAGTAGCCAACACCGGTCTCAATGGTGTTCTCGGTGCGCGGCGAGACAACGCCATGCAGCGGCAACACCTTCGTTTTGCGAGACTTATCAAATTCCGGTGCGACAACCACGGAGTTAAACCAGCCGGTAGCGGAAAGACGACGGTTCAGTTCCGCCAGGTCCCTCGACTGGTAGTAATCCCCTTTTTTGAACGGCACGAGGTTCTGCAGGTACTCTTCACGAATTTGCGAACCTTCAAACGTCACATCGCCAAAGCGGTAGCGTTCCCCGCTGTCGTAGTCGATATCCCAGAAGGCCTGACGTCGATCCAGCGCAATGCCCAGCTGGCTTTTATTGAACTGGCTGTCAAAGTAGCCCTTACGCAGGGAAACGTTCGTCAGCTCTTTTTTGAAATGGTCGTAGTCACCGTGGTTAAGCACGGTACCGATTTTCGGCCGCGTGCTGAGCAGGTCCAGGTAATCCCGGTCGGTACGCGCCCCGCCGCGCAGGATAACGTTCGTGCCGCCAATCAATACCGGCTCACCCGGCGAAACGCGGGCAATAAGGACCTGACGCCCCTTCTTTGGCGGCGGGCGAAGATCGAAATCAATGGTGGGTTCGTAATACCCCAGCGCTTTCAGCCCTTCACGGATGGCGTCATCCACGCGCGCGCGAAAACGCCGGTCCGGCGTCACCTCATCACTCTGGATGGTCGACAACTGCGCACGCACGTTTTTTTCCAGCGCCCCGGATAACCCCTCAACCTGCAAACGGACATTCGCCGCGCTGGCAATCCCGCTTGTCAGCAACACACTGACTAAACATAACTGGCGGATTTTTGTCACGTTTTCTCCTGAATATCCCTGTTTCCACCCTGGAAGCAAATGAAGTACCGCTCCGCGGCAAAATACGGCCTGTTGGCCAAAAACCCAAATCACGGGTTGAAAACGGGTGTAACACCCAAATATTTCTTATGATTAAATCTAGACTCATTCAGCGCATTTATTGTGTTCAATTAAACGCTTCGTGACAACCTTAACCGAAACATCGCACCCCGGGAGGCCCCATCGTGAGTTTATTCGACAAAAAGCATCTGGTTTCACAAACTGATGCATTACCGGGACGCAACACCCCTATGCCTGTGGCGACCTTACACGCCGTCAATAACCATTCCATGACCAACGTGCCGGAGGGAATGGAAATCGCCCTGTTCGCCATGGGCTGCTTCTGGGGCGTTGAGCGCCTCTTCTGGCAGCTGCCCGGCGTTTACAGCACGGCGGCTGGCTACACGGGCGGCTACACGCCGAATCCGACCTATCGCGAAGTCTGCTCCGGCGAAACCGGGCATGCGGAAGCGGTACGCGTGGTCTATGACCCTGCAGTCATCAGCTACGAGCAACTCCTGCAGGTCTTCTGGGAAAACCACGACCCGGCGCAGGGCATGCGTCAGGGCAACGACCACGGCACACAGTACCGTTCGGCCATTTATCCGCTCACGCCCGAGCAAGATGCCGCCGCACGCGCCAGCCTTGAGCGTTTCCAGCAGGCCATGCGTGAAGCGGGCGATACGCGCGAGGTGACGACGGAAATCACCACCGCGAAACCGTTCTACTATGCCGAGGACGATCACCAGCAGTATCTGCATAAAAACCCGTACGGCTACTGCGGTATCGGGGGCATCGGCGTCTGCCTGCCGCCACAGCTGGCCTGATTATCAGCCGTTAAATCGTCGCCCGTACCGGACAGCGCCACGCTGTCCGGTCTTTTTTATGCCAAATTGTGACCTCTGGCAGATTTACATCTCTTTACGCTATACTACCCGCTGAAATAATCGGCTCAACGCTACGAGCTGATTTTCAATGTGTTTTCACACAAATGGTATCAACTCCCCTTCTGAGGATCTGGCGAGAAGCCGGATAAACTATGTTAAACAGTATTTTAGTAATACTTTGTCTGATTGCCGTCAGCGCGTTTTTCTCGATATCTGAGATCTCGCTGGCCGCGTCCCGTAAAATCAAACTGAAGCTGCTTGCCGATGAAGGCAACATCAATGCTACCCGCATCCTGAAAATGCAGGAAAACCCCGGGATGTTCTTCACCGTGGTGCAGATTGGCCTCAACGCGGTCGCCATTCTCGGCGGTATCGTGGGTGATGCGGCGTTTTCCCCGGCGTTTTATAGTCTGTTTGTTAAGTACATGTCCGTTGAACTGGCCGAACAGCTGAGCTTTATCCTCTCCTTCTCGCTGGTAACCGGCCTGTTCATCCTCTTTGCAGACCTGACCCCGAAACGCATCGGTATGATTGCGCCAGAAGCTGTGGCTTTGCGTATCATCAACCCGATGCGCTTCTGTCTGTACGTGTTTCGTCCGCTGGTGTGGTTCTTCAACGGCCTGGCGAACGTCATTTTCCGCATCTTTAAGCTGCCGATGGTGCGTAAAGACGACATCACCTCTGACGACATTTATGCGGTGGTGGAAGCCGGCGCGCTGGCCGGGGTGCTGCGCAAGCAGGAGCACGAGCTGATTGAGAACGTGTTCGAGCTGGAATCCCGTACCGTGCCGTCTTCCATGACGGGCCGTGAAAACATTATCTGGTTCGATTTGCATGAAGATGAGCAGAGCCTGAAGAACAAAGTAGCGCAGCATCCGCACTCTAAGTTCCTGGTCTGTAATGAAGATATCGACCACATCATCGGTTACGTCGACTCCAAAGACCTGCTGAACCGCGTGCTGGCAAACCAGAGCCTGGCGCTCAACAGCGGCGTGCAGATCCGCAATACCCTGATTGTGCCGGACACCCTGACGCTCTCAGAAGCGCTGGAAAGTTTCAAAACCGCCGGGGAAGACTTCGCGGTTATCATGAACGAATACGCGCTGGTGGTGGGTATTATCACCCTGAACGACGTGATGACCACGCTGATGGGCGACCTGGTTGGCCAGGGGCTGGAAGAGCAGATTGTTCAGCGTGACGATAATTCGTGGCTGATTGATGGCGGCACACCGATTGAAGACGTGATGCGCGTGCTGGATATCGACGAGTTCCCGCAGTCCGGCAACTACGAGACCATCGGCGGCTTTATGATGTTTATGCTGCGTAAGATCCCGAAACGTACCGACTCGGTGAAGTTCTCCGGCTACAAGTTTGAAGTGGTGGATATTGATAACTACCGCATCGACCAGCTGCTGGTGACGCGCATCGATAACAAACCGACCGTACTGGTACCGAAGCTGCCGGACGCGGAAGAGAAGGTGTCGGCGTAAAGTACCAGCCTCTACAAACATCAACGGCTCCCATTGGGAGCCGTTTTTTTAACTACTGCATAGCACGTTGGTTAAGCCATCTCAGTCTGCAGACGCATAACCTGACGGTTGACTTCGGACATCACAGACAGGTGCTGTTTGTCCTTCACTTTTGGGACAAGGATCTTGCCCTTATCAAACTCAAAAGCGCCAACATCCTTGATGTACAACCGTCCACGGAACAGGATCTTCACGTACTTCGCCACCTGAAGCGGGTTGTAGCGTTGGAAAATTTTCATTCTTGTATCTCCTGCGAATCATACGCTCTTGCGGTGCCACAATCGGCCCGACTGTCCTGAGCGCAAATTTTAATGCCCAATGACTATAGACCAGAACTACGGTGTTACCCAGTGTGCATAAGTTTATTTACCGTTTGATTACAATTATTCAGAATAATCTTTGCAAAGCGTGACCGGGCGCAGTATAAGCCGTCGTTTTTTCATGGATATGTGCGTTCGCCCGCAAACTGGCATCGGGATTGCGGGAAAACCCCATTGATCGCACTTATGATTAAAAGCGCAAGACCAAGTGGTCGGATCACCTGCAAACAATAAGGAAACGCCATGACCCTACGTAATATCCTTGCAGCAGCCTGCCTGCTGCTGCCCCTGTGGGCTTCCGCTCACAACATTGAAAAAGGACAACGTGTACCGCCAGTCGGCATTGCTGACCGGGGAGAATTGATTCTCGACAATGATAAGTTTAGCTACAAACCCTGGAATAGCGCGCAGCTCGCGGGCAAAGTGAGAGTTGTACAACATATTGCCGGTCGTACATCCGCAAAAGAGAAAAATGCTACCCTGGTGGAAGCAATTAAGGCCGCAAAGTTCCCTCACGACCGCTACCAGACGACCACCATTGTCAACACCGACGACGCCATTCCGGGCTCCGGGATGTTTGTGCGCTCAAGCCTTGAGAGCAATAAAAAGCTCTACCCGTGGTCGCAGTTTATCGTCGACAGCAACGGCGTAACCCGTAAGGCCTGGCAGCTGGAAGAAGAGAGCTCCGCGATTATCGTGCTGGATAAAGAGGGCCGCGTACAGTGGGCGAAAGACGGCGCGTTAACCCAGGAAGAGGTGCAGCAGGTTGTCGACCTGCTGCATAAGCTGCTGGCTCAGTAAATAGAGACGCGGAAGCCGGGGTTGAGGAAGGATTCGCGCGGGGTATAGTCCAGCGGCTTGCCCTGCCAGTCGTGAACGTGCGCCCCGGCGGCCGCGGCAACGGCATGACCTGCCGCGGTATCCCAGACGTTGGTTGGCCCAAAGCGAGGGTAGAGCTGCGCATGGCCTTCCGCCACCAGGCAGAATTTCAGCGATGAGCCAATCGAGGTGGTCTGGTGTTCACCCAGCTGCTGCAGGTACTCCTGCAGCTCGCTGTCGCTGTGCGAGCGGCTAATCACCACCAGCGGTGGACGCGCATCGCGCACCTGGATCTGCTTGCGCACGCCGCACTCTTCCTTCCACGCCTTCCCTTCTGCAGCGCTGTACATCACCTTCATTACCGGCGCGTAGACCACGCCCAGCACCGCTTTGCCCTTCTCAATCAGGGCGATATTGACGGTGAATTCACCGTTGCGCTTGATGAACTCTTTTGTCCCGTCCAGCGGATCGACCAGCCAGTAACGCTGCCAGTGCTGGCGCTCGTCCCAGCTTTGCGGCGCTTCTTCTGACAGAACGGGGATATCCGGCGTTAAAGCCTGTAATCCTTTCAGGATCACCTTATGCGCCGCGATATCCGCCGCCGTGACCGGAGAGTCGTCGGCTTTGCTGACCACCTCCATAGGTTTACTGCCGTCATACACCTGCATAATGGCATCTCCCGCATCCCGTGCGAGCTGACAAATTTTATCTAGCATTTTCCACCTCTTTGTTAACGCAGTGAGGTTAACTCTTTGTTTTAGTTATATCGTAATGTGAACAATTCCGCTATCTGTGAAGCAATTCCGGTTTCAGGTTACTTTTTTCTGTCAGGATTCACATTTCTGTAAGCAACAAGCTATAGATACATACTCTTTTGTGCTCTGCATCGAAAAAAGGACTCCTCTGATGATTAAGTTTAGTGCAACGCTTCTGGCGACGCTGATTGCAGCAAGCGTACAGGCGGCGACGGTAGATCTGCGTATTCTGGAAACGACCGATCTGCACAGCAACATGATGGACTTCGATTACTACAAAGATACCCCGACGGAAAAATTCGGCCTGGTACGCACGGCAAGCCTGATCGATGCGGCGCGTGGCGAAGTGAAAAACAGCGTGCTGGTCGACAATGGCGATCTCATTCAGGGCAGTCCTCTCGGGGATTACATGGCGACCAGGGGGCTGAAAAAAGGCGAGATCCATCCTGTTTATAAAGCGATGAACACCCTGGACTATACCGTCGGCAACCTCGGCAACCACGAATTCAACTACGGTCTAAAATACCTGCATGACGCCCTGGCCGGTGCGAAATTCCCGTACGTTAACGCCAATATCATCGACGTTAAGACGCAAAAGCCGCTCTTTACCCCTTACCTGATTAAAGAGACAAACGTCGTCGACCAGGACGGTAAAAAACAGACGCTGAAAATCGGCTATATCGGTTTTGTGCCGCCGCAGATCATGACGTGGGATAAGGCCAACCTCGACGGCAAAGTGACCGTTAACGACATCACCGAAACCGCGCGGAAATACGTGCCGGAAATGCGCGAAAAAGGCGCCGATCTGGTGGTCGTTGTCGCCCACTCGGGTCTCTCCGCCGATCCGTATCAGGCCATGGCAGAAAACTCCGTTTACTATCTGAGTGAAGTCCCGGGCGTCGACGCGATCCTGTTCGGCCACGCCCACGCGGTCTTCCCGGGCAAAGATTTCGCCAGCATCAAAGGAGCGGACATTGAGAAAGGGACGCTCAACGGCGTGCCTTCGGTGATGCCGGGCATGTGGGGCGACCATCTTGGCGTGGTGGATCTGGTGCTGAATAACGACGGCGGCAGCTGGAAGGTGACGCAGTCAAAAGCCGAAGCGCGCCCGATTTACGACGCTGCGGCTAAAAAATCTCTGGCGGCGGAAGATAAAAAACTGGTCGACGTGCTGAAGCACGATCACGACGCCACGCGCGAATTCGTCAGCAAGCCGATCGGCAAATCCGCCGATAACATGTACAGCTTCCTGGCGCTGGTGCAGGACGACCCGACCGTTCAGGTCGTCAACATGGCGCAGAAAGCCTATGCGGAACACTTTGTGCAGGGCGATCCGGATCTGGCAAAACTGCCGGTTCTGTCAGCGGCTGCGCCATTCAAGGTGGGCGGGCGTAAGAACGACCCGGCAAGCTATGTTGAAGTCGAAAAGGGCCAGCTGACCTTCCGTAACGCCGCCGATCTCTATCTCTACCCGAACACGCTGGTGGTGGTAAAAGCGACGGGCCAGGAGGTGAAAGAGTGGCTGGAGTGCTCTGCCGGACAGTTTAACCAGATTGACCCGCACAGCAGTAAGCCGCAGTCGCTGATTAACTGGGACGGCTTCCGTACCTATAACTTCGACGTGATCGACGGCGTGAACTACCAGATTGACGTCACCCAGCCGGCGAAATATGACGGCGAGTGTCAGGCGATCAACCCGCAGGCGGAGCGCATCAAAAACCTGACCTTCAACGGCAAGGCGATCGACCCGAATGCCACCTTCCTGGTCGTGACCAATAACTACCGCGCCTACGGCGGTAAGTTTGCCGGTACGGGAGATAGCCACATCGCCTTTGCCTCGCCGGATGAGAACCGCTCGGTGCTGGCGGCGTGGATCAGCGCGGAGTCGAAGAAGGCGGGCGAAATTCATCCGGCGGTGGACAACAACTGGCGTCTCGCGCCGATCCACAGCGATACGAAACTGGATATCCGCTTTGAAACGTCGCCATCCGATAAAGCAGCCGCGTTTATCAAGGATAAAGCCCAGTATCCGATGAAGAAGGTCGCAACGGATGATATCGGGTTCGCGATTTATCAGGTGGATTTGAGCAAGTAAAAACAAAACGGCAACATACGTTGCCGTTTTTCGTGTTTGTTCCCTCTCCCTATGGGAGAGGGGTCCTCAGTAATTTTCCAACTCGAAGCGATGAATATTTCTTCAGAAAAATTAATGAATTGCAGCGATGCCCTGGTCCGGTTGTAAATCGCCGAAGCGTTTCCGCAAGGCCGGGGCGAGGCGCAAGGATGCGCCGAGAGGGCGTGGCCTGCAGGGATGCAGGCTCATGCCCGACCCGATAGCCTGAAGGAATAAGCTGAGGACAAAATTGCCGGGAGCAATTTTGGACAGCGCCTGAGCTGGCCCTGAAAGGGTGAGCCCCAGGGATGGGGCGAGCAATCCGCGAAGCGGCGATTTACCGCCGGGAGCCCGGGTCGCCAGGGCGGCGGCGATTGAGCCGCCCTGGCACATTCACAGGCCATGTCGTTACAGAGAAGCAAGGAACATAAAGTGAACGGAATGACCACCAGAGTTATATGTTCCCCCCTCACCCCAGCCCTCTCCCTCAAGGGAGAGGGGGTCGCCCACGCAGGCATTAGGTCAGGGTGAAGACATCAGGCCGCACGATCGTCCCGATTCGCCATCACCTTCGGCGTATTCACCTCAATCCAGTCCGCCAGCGCGGCGACTTTCTCGCTGACCTCAATCCCCATCGGCGTCAGGCTATACTCTACGTGCGGCGGCACCACCGGATACGACACGCGATCGACAAACCCGTCCTGCTCCAGCGCCTGGAGTGACTGGGACAGCATCTTTTCGCTCACCCCGCCCATTTTACGACGCAGATCGCTAAAGCGATGCGTTCCCTGGCGCAGGGCCAGCAGAATCAGGACACCCCAGCGGCTGGTCACGTGTTTGAGCACCTCGCGTGAAGGGCACTGTTCCGCGAAAAGATTGCCATCGCGCATTTGTTCGCTGAGCGTCAGTATCGTTGTTTTCATACTTACCTTTTTGTACGTACTTACTAAAAGTTAGCTATGGTGCTAGTGTGCCACAACACCAGACAAACACGAAGGAGATTCATCATGATCGCGATTACCGGCGCTACCGGCCAGCTTGGCCATCTCGTTATCGAACAGCTGTTGAAAACCGTACCGGCCAGCCAGATTGTGGCCATCGTACGTAACCCGGCGAAAGCGCAGGCCTTAAGCCAGCAGGGAATTGTCGTTCGCCAGGCGGACTACACGGATGAAGCCGCATTCACCGCCGCGCTGAGCGGCGTGGATAAGCTGCTGCTGATCTCTTCCAGCGAAGTCGGCCAGCGCGCAACCCAGCACCAGAACGTGATTAACGCCGCCAAAACGGCAGGCGTGAAATTTATCGCCTACACCAGCCTGCTGCATGCGGACAACTCCCCGCTGGGTCTGCACGTTGAACACGTTGCCACTGAAAAAGCGCTGGCGGCGTCCGGCATCCCTTATGCCCTGCTGCGCAATGGCTGGTATACCGAAAACTACCTGGCGAGCGCGCCGCCTGCGCTGGAACACGGCGTGTTTATTGGTGCGGCAGGCGAAGGCAAAATTGCCTCTGCCACCCGTGCCGACTATGCCGCGGCGGCCGCCAAAGTGATCGCAGAAGAGGGCCACGCGGGCAAGGTCTACGAACTGGCGGGCGACCACGGCTGGACGCTGAGCGAACTGGCGGCTGAACTCAGCAAACAGAGCGGGAAGCCGGTAACCTACCAGAATCTCAGTGAAGCGGATTTTGCCGCCGCGCTGAAAAGCGTCGGTCTGCCTGCCGGGCTGGCAGATATGCTGGCGGACTCCGATGTGGGTGCGTCCAAAGGGGGACTCTTTGACGATAGCCATACGCTGAGCAAGCTGATCGGGCGCGCAACGACCCCGCTGGCGCAGAGCATTAAAGCCATTCTTTAACGGTGTCACCGTTCTTTCCTGCGGCCGGGTGATTTCCCTTACCCGGCCCGCTCATATTTATTAATAATAAAATCAGATATAACGATTAAAAGTCCGGGTATTCTTTATCCGTCGCGTACGTTATCGGTTTTTCAAATCCGGGAATGGTGATGCCATTCATATCAATCTTAATATCTTCCTCATTTATCCCCTGCTGGCCGAAACGATAAATGACATTGAGTTCACCCTGCGAGGCCGCCTCGTCGTAGGCGTTAGCCTGACGTCGCACCTGGCGGTTACGCTGCTGATAATTCGCAAACACCGTTTCCCCATAGCGTTTGCGCAACCATTGATGGGTAAGCTTTGGCGAGTAAACCACCCCCGTGGCATTATTACCGCCAAAGCCTTTTGAATTAATAAAGGCGATTTGTCCCTGGCCTTCCTCTAATTTGCAGTCCTGAAGAGGAATGGTTAAGCGCGCATTGTTCACCTGCGGCGCGATGTGGGACACGCTTTTAATTCCCGGCAAAATACCATAGCGGAAGACGCCGAGGCAGCCGATAAGCTGGTCGCCGCTGGCGGGGCCCAGGGAGTGACCGAGGTACGATTTCACCGCCGTCACCGGCCAGTCGCGAATCGAAAAAGCTTGCGCAACGCGGTCAAAAATATCGGCCTCGGAGACGCAATTCTTCGGCGTGCTTGAGCCGTGCGCCTGAATAAACGATCCCTTCTGCACCGTCTCTATCCCGGCCATCGATACCGCAGAGGCTACGGCTTTCGCCATGGTGATGTAATTCCCCGGCCCCGGTGACGCAATAGAGCGTTTAAAGCCGTCAGCGTTGATGAAGACATTCCCCACCGAACCGTGGATCTCTGCGCCAAGCTGCAGCGCCAGCTCGTCGTCCATTAACACGACATACTGGCTGGATTCTGCGATAACAAAACCGCAGCTGTTGCCAAACGGGCGGCTGCTGTTGCGCCAGTCGGCCGTTTCCGTTTCATCAATGTGCTTAAGCTTGCTCTCCGTTGCCAGGGCGCCCATGGCATCGAATCCTTCAATCACTTCTGAGGTGACCGGCGCTTCGGCGCTGCCAACGACGGCTACGCGAATGCGCCCCGCTTTGATATCCTCAACTGCCGCATTCAGGTTATACAGAAACGTGGCACACGCCCCCAGCGTGGCGCTGGTATGACCGACGCTACCCAGCACATACGCATTGAGGAAATCGGCGCACATGCTGTTCAGGCCCAGCGGGCACTGTTTGGCGCTGACGCGATGGCCTTTCAGGCGCGACTGCAGCATCCCGCCAAAGCCATAATCGTCGAGCTGCCCCATGATATTGCCCGAATAGACGCCGAGCTGATCCGGCGTGATTTTGGCCTGTACCTCTCGCCACGGGATCCCCAGCGCGTTGATGGCGTCTGACGCTCCGACAATCGCCATTTGTAACGCCCGCGGATGGAACTGCGAATTGTAATGGTCGCCCGGACGGAATCCCTGCGGCAACAGCCCTGCAGCCTGAACCTCCGTGCGCAGCAACGCCTCAATTTTGCAGTCCATCTCTCCCTGAACGGTAATACGGACACGCCGATCCGCTAATTCCTCAACGTGCCATCCCGCCGGTAAGGGTTGAGGTAATTGCCTGGCAGATATATTAAAACTGAATCCCTCTTCGCCTGAAGCCATATTCAATTTTGCATGGCCGGCAATAGCATCGACATCAAAGTAGTCGCGCGTAATATTTCTGATAAGGGTTCCCTCAAGCACCTCGTCTTTTATCCTCGCGGCGGCCTGAGCAGGTGTAAATCTTTTACCGGAAATGTCGCAATACCCACCTTCATCATATTTAAGGACGCCCATCAGGTTGGCTAACGATAATAACGTATCCTGCCGTTCCTCTTCCGATAATGACTCAATAATCATTCGACGAAATGCATGATATGAAGAACTACGCCCAGCTGGACCATAGCCGCCAAAAGCCGTTATTACGGGTAATTTCACCATAATTTATTCTCTCGTGGTCGTGGATTTATTTTATTAAGCAAGTGCGATAATTTCAGATATTAGTTTACAAATTACCAACAAAAGCTAATATGAAAATCCAGCCAAAACGCTGACTTTTTTGGCCACGGCAACGATGAGCTACCAAAAATAATAGTCAAAACAGGTATTAATCAAAAATGACAAATACACAAATAGGATTTGTGTTATGTGAACGCATGCTAAGTTCCGGTCTCAGTCTTCCGATTGAAATGTGGAAAGCGGCAGCCAGTAGCTATTTAGCTGAGCAAAAAACAACATCCCACGCAGGCACGCACAAACCGGAGAAGTCACCCTTCAGGCTCTGTCGCCCGGAGAATATTCTGAAGGTGAATACCATTGGCATAAACAGCGAGCCCATCCTGACGCACAGTGGTTTTAGCATTACCGCCGATACCACCCTTGCCGCAGACAGGCATTATGACGTGATCTATCTTCCTGCCCTGTGGCGCAACCCTCGCGCAGTGGTCAGACAACAGCCTGAACTTCTGCAATGGCTGACCGAGCAGGCCGCGCGAGGAACCCGCATCGCCGCCGTCGGAACGGGCTGCTGTTTTTTGGCAGAGTCGGGATTGCTCAACGGAAAGCCCGCCACCACCCACTGGCACTACTTCAAACAATTCTCGCGTGACTACCCCAGCGTAAAATTACAGACAAAGCATTTTCTCACTCAGGCCGATAATATTTTCTGCGCCGCAAGCGTTAAGGCCCTGTCCGATCTGACGATTCATTTTATTGAAACGATATACGGGAAACGTGTAGCCACACATACTCAACGGACATTTTTCCATGAAATTCGTAGCCAGTTTGAACGTCAGTGTTACAGTGAAGAAAACAAACCCCATCCGGATGAAGATATTGTTCAAATTCAAATCTGGATAAAAGCCAACTGCGCCTCGGATATATCCATGCAGAATCTTGCAGATATGGCTGGCATGAGTTTGCGCAACTTTAATCGCCGCTTTAAAAATGCCACCGACATGTCCCCACTGCAGTATTTATTAACCGCCAGAATTGAATCCGCCATGACAATGCTGCAATCCACCAATCTGTGTATTCAGGAGATTGCAAATGCGGTTGGATATCAGGATATTGCGCACTTTAATCGCCAGTTTAAGCATAAAACAACGGTTTCACCGGGGGATTACCGTAAGACCGTCCGGGCAAAGATGTTTAGTGCATAAATTCCGGTCATCTCTGATAATGAAAAGATGACCACGAGGAGGCTCAACGTGCAAGGCGTACCTGAACAGTTTAATGATGAAAGAGACAGCGCGCGCTTTCGCCATCTGGCGCAGTTGCCGGGTCTGGAGCTTTATCACGCGCATATTTCTGACTACGCCTTTGAGCCTCACACTCATGAAGCCTTCGGGATCGGCACGATTGAAACAGGTGCCGAACGCTTTCGCTATCGCGGTACCCAGCATCTCGCGGCGGAAAAATCCGTCGTCACCATGAACCCGGACGAGATCCATACCGGCGAATCCGCCACCGAAGGCGGCTGGCGCTACCGGATGGTCTATATCGAACCCGATCTGCTGGAAGAGGTGACCGGCCTCCGGCACTGGTGGTTTAGCGATGTCACGCGTCATGACCCGCTGCGCTCGCAGCAAATCGGCAGGCTGATTTACGGATTGTGGCATACGGACGAGCCGCTTGCGCAAAAAGGATTACTGCTGGATCTGATTGAGACCTTCCAGCCGCTGGCCCATCACGCGCCGGTGATTCAGGAAGGCGCGCACCGCTTCGAACGCGTGCGCGAGTACCTGCACGACAACTACATGCACTCCCTGACTCTGGACGAGCTGGCCAGCGTCGTTTCGCTCAGCCCGTACCACTTCCAGCGCCAGTTCAAAGCCCATTTTCACGTTACGCCGCACCAGATGCTGATGGCCATTCGCCTCTGGCGCGCTAAAGCGTTCCTCACCCACGGCATGCCCGCCGCCGAAGTGGCAGCCGCGACCGGGCTGACCGACCAGTCCCATTTAACCCGCGCGTTTACCCGCCGCTACGGCATTACGCCCGTGCGCTACCAGAAGCAGGTCACCCGGCGCTAATGCGCAATCTCATACAATACGCGCGCATTTTCCCCTCCTACACTGCATGCAGCGTAAATACCTGTGGATGGAAAAATGATTAGTGGAGTGTTGTATGCCCTGCTGGCCGGGATGATGTGGGGGCTTATTTTTGTCGGCCCGCTGATCGTGCCCGAGTATCCGGCAATACTGCAGTCGACCGGACGCTATCTGGCGCTCGGGCTGATTGCTCTGCCCCTGGCGTGGCTGGGACGCGCGCGCTTGCGTCAGCTCAGCCGTCAGGACTGGGGCACCGCGCTGGCGCTGACCATGATGGGCAATCTTATCTACTACGTTTGCCTTGCGAGTGCCATTCAGCGTACCGGTGCGCCGGTATCTACCATGATTATCGGCACGCTGCCGGTCGTCATCCCCGTCTTTGCTAACCGGCTCTACAGCCACCGCGATGGCAAACTGGCGTGGTCAAAAATGGCGCCGGCGCTGGTATGCACCGCCGTGGGGCTGGTATGCGTCAATATTGCCGAGCTGCGTCACGGGCAGGCGGATGTTGACCTGTGGCGTTACGGCTCTGGCATTGTGCTGGCGTTCATTTCCGTGGCGTGCTGGGCATGGTATGCCCTGCGCAACGCGCGCTGGCTGCGGGAGAACCCGGACAAGCACCCGATGATGTGGGCGACGGCGCAGGCGCTGGTTACGCTGCCCGTCTCGCTGGTGGGCTATGCCGGCGCGTGCATCTGGTTAGGCCATCAACAGCCAGACTTCGCCCAACCCTTCGGGCCAAGACCGTGGGTGTTTATCGGCCTGATGGTTGCGATTGCGGTGCTGTGCTCATGGGTGGGCGCGCTGTGCTGGAATATTGCCAGCCAGAAGCTGCCGACGGTCATTTTAGGGCCGCTGATTGTCTTCGAAACCCTGGCCGGACTGCTTTATACCTTCCTGATGCGCCAGAGCTTGCCGCCGCTATTCACGGCCTGCGGCATCGCGCTGCTGGTGGTAGGAGTGGTGATGGCGGTAAGAGCGAAGCCGGAAAAACCGAGGGTCGTTCCGGCGTCGGAGGTGTGATTTTTGCCGGGTGGCGGCTCCGCCTTACCCGGCCTACAAGAAGCCGTTTCGTAGGCCGGGTAAGCGCCAGCGCCACCCGGCATGATGTTAAAACGTTTCCCAGTTCCCTTCAGACGCCGCCGCTGCGGGCTGCGCTTTAGGTACATAGGTTTTCACCGGCGCCGCTTTGACCGCCTGGTTGCGGGTGATTTTGAACACCGCCACCGCTTCGTTCAGGCGTGCAGCCTGATCTTCCAGCGCCGCCGCCGCGGCCGCAGACTCCTCTACCAGCGAGGCGTTCTGCTGGGTCACGCGGTCCATCTCGGCTACCGCCTGGCCCACCTGGTCAATACCGCGGCTCTGCTCGTCAGAGGCCGAGGCAATTTCACCCATGATGTCGGTGACGCGGGTGACCGCATTAACGATCTCTGCCATCGTCTCCCCGGCTTCGTTGACCAGCTGGGAGCCCGCGTTCACGCGCTCGCCGGAATCATCGATCAGCGCTTTGATCTCTTTCGCCGCCTGGGCGCTGCGCTGGGCGAGAGTACGCACTTCCCCTGCCACCACCGCAAAACCACGGCCCTGCTCGCCCGCGCGCGCCGCTTCAACCGCCGCGTTCAGCGCCAGAATGTTAGTCTGGAAGGCAATACCGTCGATCACGTTAGTAATTTGCGCGATTTTACTGGAACTGGTGGCGATTTCGTCCATTGTACGCACCACGCCTTCCACCACGTTACCGCCCTTCTTCGCCGTTGAGGAGGCGTCCAGCGCCAGACGGGAAGCCTGACGCGCGTTATCGGCGTTCTGCTTCACGGTTGCCGTCAGCTGTTCCATGCTGGCTGCCGTCTCTTCCAGAGACGCGGCCTGCTGCTCGGTACGGGAAGAGAGGTCGTTGCTGCCGGCAGAAATTTCACCGGCACCGGTGTAGATGGTATCCGCACCTTCACGCACCACGCCCACGGTGTTCGCCAGCGAGGCCTGCATCTCCTGAACGTTGCGCGCCAGGATAGCCATTTCGTTCTTACCTTCAGCCTGAATCGGCTGGGTTAAATCCCCCGCCGCAATGGCGCGAATATGGTTAATCACCTCTTCCAGAGGCAGCAGCAGCACGCGGCGCATGGCTACCCAGCTGGAAATAATCACCACAATCACCAGCAGCATAACCGCAGAGAGGATCCACAGGATGCGCTTGTAGTCGCTTTCATTGTCCTGGATGCCTTTATCGGTAAGCGTTGCCTGCGCTTCGCGCCATTCACGGTAAACCGCCTGCATCGCGGTCTGCTTTTGCTCCGCATTCTGCTTGAACATGTCTTCCAGATTGCCCTGGCTCAGCAGGACGTTCATTTGCGTCAGCGTTGCAGAGTAAATGCGGTACTGCTCTTCAAGCCGGTTAGCCAGGTTCTCGTCCAGGCCCGGCGTATTTGGCAGGGCATAGTATTTATCGTAATGGACCTGCGCATCGGCGAGCAGATTTTTCGCCGTGTTGACCAGCTCATTAAGCTGCCCACCGTTAATCTGAGAGGCCATGCTGCTTTGCAGACGCAGCATCCCGCGGTTCAGCGTCACGCGCGCCTGGTTCAGGCTGATCCACGCATCGGTAAACTCCGCCACGTTCTTGCTGGAGAGCTGCGACACGGTGAAGTTGTCTTTATCGTTATTCAGCGCGTTGATAAAGATACCCGCGGAAATCACTTGCATGATGCCGAGCACAAGCAGCACCGAAATCAGAAGGGTAATGACTTTTATACGTTTAAACATGCGTTGCCTTTGTTATATGCAGGTTTGTCTGACGTGGATATATCGGCAGGCGCGGCGGGTTGTTTACTGTTTCTACACCTTTAAAAAGTTTCTAAACCACTTTCCTAAGTCCATTCAGAGAGTTAAACGGGGTATTTTTTTGTGATCTGCATCTCACTTTCCCCCTTCCCTCTAAAGGGTTATAGCGCTGGCTTAAAGATGCATCTAATATGCATCTTATATTATTAATGACGAGGTAACTGCTATGGCCTTTCGCGACCAACCCCTTGGCGAGCTGGCGCTCTCCATTCCTCGCGCTTCTGCGCTGTTCCGTAAATACGATATGGATTACTGCTGCGGCGGTAAGCAAACCCTGGCGCGTGCGGCCTCACGCAAGGAACTGGACGTTGAGGTGATTGAAGCAGAGCTGGCGCAGCTGGCCGGGCAGCCCGTCGACAAAGACTGGCGAACCGCCCCGCTCGCTGAAATCATCGACCATATCATCGTGCGATACCATGACCGTCACCGTGAACAGCTGCCGGAACTGATCCTGCAGGCGACCAAAGTCGAGCGCGTACATGCCGACAAACCTTCCGTACCGCGCGGTCTGGCGAAATACCTGACCCTGCTGCATGAAGAGCTTTCCAGCCACATGATGAAAGAAGAGCAGATCCTCTTCCCGATGATTAAACAGGGAATGGGAAGCCAGGCGATGGGGCCTATCAGCGTGATGGAAAGCGAGCACGATGATGCGGGTGAGCTGCTGGAAGTGATCAAACACACCACCCACAACGTCACGCCGCCGCCAGAAGCGTGCACAACGTGGAAAGCGATGTACAACGGCATTAACGAGATGATTGACGACCTGATGGAACACATCAGTCTTGAGAACAACGTTCTGTTCCCGCGGGCATTAGCTGGGGAATAAAAAAGGCCGCTGCGGCCTAATGCCCTCACCCCGGCCCTCTCCCACGGGGAGAGGGTGCAAAAACTAAAAACGGCAACCGAAGTTGCCGTTTTGCTTTTACCTTACGCCTGCCATACGTTTCTTACCGATAAACACCCAGCCCAGCCCCAGCGCGATAAACCACAGCGGCGTGACGATGAGTGCCTGACGGGTATCATCTTCCAGCGTCAGCAGAACCAGCACGAAGACGAAGAACGCCATGCACACCCAGCACATCAGCTTGCCCAGCGGCATCTTGTAGATCGATTTTTCATGCAGGTGCGGGCGCTGCTTGCGGTACACCAGGTATGAACAGAGGATGATGGTCCAGACGAACATAAACAGGATCGCAGAGACCGTGGTGATCATGGTGAACGCGCCAATCACGCTTGGGTTCACGTAGAGCATCACCACGCCGCCCAGCAGGCACATGCAGGAGAAGGTCAACCCTTTTGCCGGTACCGCGCGCTTCGACAGCTTGGCGAACGCGCTCGGCGCCACGCCTTCCTGCGCCAGACCAAACAGCATACGGCTGGTGGAGAATACGCCGCTGTTGGCAGACGAGGCAGCAGAGGTCAGCACCACGAAGTTAATCAGGCTCGCGGCAGCAGGCAGGCCTACCAGCACGAACAGCTCAACGAACGGGCTCTTGGTTGGCACCACGGAGCTCCACGGCGTCACGGACATAATGACGATCAGCGCGAAGACGTAGAACATGATGATACGCAGCGGAATAGAGTTAATCGCGCGCGGGAGAGACTTCTCGGGATCTTTGGTCTCCGCTGCCGTCGTGCCCACCAGCTCAATGCCCACGAAAGCAAAAACCGCGATCTGGAAGCCGGCAAAGAAGCCGCTAATGCCTTTCGGGAACCAGCCGCCGTCATTCCACAGATGGGTAAACGACGCCTGAACGCCCGTTGGCGACTGGAAGTGGGTGAGCACCATCACCAGACCCACGACGATAAGCCCGACAATCGCCACGATTTTGATCATCGCGAACCAGAACTCCATCTCACCGAACATTTTAACGGTGGCGAGGTTAAGACTCAGCAGCAGAACAATGACCGCCAGCGAGGCGACCCAGTCCGACAGCCCCGGGAACCAGAACTGCGCGTAGGCGGTAATCGCCACGACGTCCGCCATACCGGTAACGACCCAGCAGAACCAGTAGGTCCAGCCGGTGAAATAGCCCGCCCACGGCCCGAGCAGGTCAGAAGCGAAGTCGCTAAAGGATTTGTATTCGAGGTTCGAGAGCAGCAGTTCACCCATTGCACGCATCACGAAGAAGAGCATAAAACCGATGATCATATAAACGAATATGATCGACGGCCCAGCGAGACTGATGGTCTTGCCTGACCCCATAAACAGCCCGGTACCGATGGCACCCCCAATCGCAATGAGCTGAATATGACGGTTAGTGAGATTGCGCCGTAGCGACTGTTCAGACGACGCCTCTTCGTCGGCGACGACTTTGACCTGATCTACCATGTGATATTTTCCTGTTTATGCCTGTCTGTGTTGTTAAGGCTCTTCTGGCCTTTAAATACGTCAAAAGATGACGTTCCCTTGTAAGGGCTAATCGATATTAGGTAAGAATCGGCGGGATGAATACTATGATTTAGATATTATGTTAATAATATGTTGAAAGTGAGTGTCATATCACTCATACAGCGCGAAACAGCTCACAAAAATACACGCAACAGTTTCGTTTGCAAGATAAAATATTGATTACGTCGTAACTATAGGTTTTAACACTATTTCCTCTCCCCAACCGGGAAGAGGAAATAAGAAAAGTCGATTACAGAATTTCCAGCAGCTCGACTTCAAAGACCAGGGTGCTGAATGGCGGAATGGACGCGCCAGCGCCGCGCTCGCCGTAGGCCAGGTTATGCGGGATAGTCAGTTCCCATTTGGAACCGACCGGCATCAGGGTCAGAGCTTCGATCCAGCCTGCGATCACGCCGTTGACCGGGAATTCAGCCGGTTCGCCGCGCGCCACGGAGCTGTCGAAGACGGTACCGTCGATCAGCTTACCGGTGTAATGCACGCGAACGTGGTCGGTACGCGCCGGGATTGCGCCGTCGCCCTGATTGATCACGCGGAACTGCAGACCAGACTCGGTGCTGTTCACGCCTTCACGCTCGCGGTTCTCTTCCAGATATTTCACACCTTCGGCTGCCATCTCTTCGAAGCGCGCGCGACGCACGGCGTCAGCACGTTCGTGGATTTCACGCAGCGCACGGTGCACAACGTCTACCGGAACGGCAGGCTGTTTGCCTTCCAGCGCGTCAGCGATACCCGCCACCAGCGCTTCTGGTAACAGACCTTCCAGGCCGGATTCGCTCAGCTGCTGTCCTACCTGCAAGCCGATACCGTAACTTGCCTGCGCTTCGATAGTGTCAAAAGTCGGGGTGGTCATGGGTTTTCCTTCCATCACATTTAAAGTAGCGGGCAGCATATCAGCCATGCCCTTATGGGTAAAACTTTGTCTGAAGTTAAGGTGACAAACCGCGACGAAACAGAAACAATAGAGATAACCAGGATTAATCCCGAACTGATGTCACGGATGTCGGGTTTACTACGCCGTTCAGGCAGTTAGCAAACTATACTTCGGGACACAGGATAAAAAATACGCGGAGCAGGAGGAGTGCCATGCCCGGGCGATTTGAACTGAAACCTACCCTGGCGAAAATCTGGCAGGCGCCGGACAATTTTCGCATCATGGACCCGCTGCCTCCTCTGCATCGCAGAGGGATCATCATTGGCGCGCTGATGGTGATCGTGGGCTTCCTGCTTCCTTCCGGGGGCGATGATGTCGATACCGCACCCGTCACCCGCAATGCCCAACTGGACATTCAGTCGCAGACGCGGCCTCAGCCTGACGCACAGCCGATGCAGACGCAGCTCGTCACCCCGTCTAACGATCCGGGTCAGGTCGCGCCGGTTGAGCCAGAGCCCATTCAGGATGAACAGCCGCAGGATCAAGCCGCCGCCCCGTCTCAGCCTCAGGCGCAACAGCCTACCGGTATTGAGCAACAGTGGCGTTCCTATCGCGTAGAGCCGGGCAAAACCCTGGCGCAGCTGTTCCGCGACCACAACCTGCCGCCAACCGACGTGTATGCCATGGCGAAGGTGGAAGGTGCGGGTAAACCGCTCAGTAACCTGCAGAATGGTCAGATGGTACAGATTCGCCAGAATGCCAGCGGGGTAGTGACAGGGTTAACGATTGATACGGGAAGTGGACAACAGGTACTGTTTACCCGCCAGCCAGACGGCAGTTTCATCAGGGCGCGTTAAGACCCGGATCTGTAAAAAGCAAAACGCCGGCACAAGGCCGGCGTTTCAACGTGAGCAGAGTAAAAAATTACTCAGCTACAACGTTAACAACCAGTTTAGCGAACACTTCGCTGTGAACCTGGAAGTCAACTTCGTGCTCACCAGTGGTACGCAGAACGCCGTTCGGCAGACGAACTTCGCTCTTAGCCACTTTAACGCCTGCTGCAGAAACTGCATCAGCGATATCGCGGGTACCGATGGAACCGAACAGTTTACCTTCGTCGCCTGATTTAGACGCGATGGTAACGGTGCCCAGTGCGTTGATTGCTTCAGCGCGAGCGTTAGCAGCCGCCAGAACGTCAGCCAGTTTGGCTTCCAGTTCAGCGCGACGTGCTTCGAAAAACTCTACGTTTTTCTTGGTAGCTGGAACAGCTTTACCCTGTGGAACCAGGAAGTTACGTGCGTAACCCGCTTTAACGTTAACCTGATCACCCAGGCTGCCCAGGTTTGCTACTTTATCAAGCAGAATAACTTGCATTACCTTATCCTCTTAAAGTCGTATTAATGGACCGTGCCCGATTACTGATGACGATCAGTGTACGGCAGCAGGGACAGGTAGCGAGCGCGTTTGATAGCGCGAGCCAGCTGACGCTGGTATTTTGCACGAGTACCGGTGATACGGCTTGGGACAATCTTACCGCTTTCGGTGATGTAGTTTTTCAGCGTTGCGATATCTTTATAGTCGATCTCTTGAACGCCTTCCGCGGTGAAACGGCAGAACTTGCGACGACGGAAATAACGTGCCATATGGCTAGTCTCCAGAATCTATCAAATCAATCTGCTCGGCATGCAGAACCATTTTGCTCAGGCCGTTCTTTGCCTTGTGGCAAGAGATGAACCCCTGAACGATTACTGCGCTACCGACCGTTAAACTGTGAGTAATGGCCTGGTTTTCGTGTCCGCTAATAATAACGGGCATTTGGCACCACGCCTGCCGGTGAAACCCGGCTTCCTCTTGCACAGAACGATGCTCAAGCACGAACTGGCAATGCGGAATTCCTGATGGACTGACCTTTCGAAGGGGAGCCCTGCATACGATGCCGGACAACGCCAGACGGTTGGTCATCAGAAATTACTCTTCAGAATCCCCAGCATCAGAATCATCTGCGGTTTCGTTTGCGAAATCATCGCGACGCTCACGGCGCTCGTCTTTCGCTTTAACCATCGGAGATGCTTCGGTAACTGCGTTTTTGGTACGCATAACCATGCTGCGGATAACGGCATCGTTGAAGCGGAAGGTAGTTTCCAGCTCATCGATCACTTCCTGCGGCGCTTCAACGTTCATCAGAACGTAGTGTGCTTTGTGCAGTTTGTTGATCGGGTAAGCCAGCTGACGGCGGCCCCAGTCTTCCAGACGGTGGATCGTACCTTCTGCACCAGTGATGGCAGCAGAGTAACGCTCGATCATACCCGGAACCTGTTCGCTCTGGTCAGGATGGACCATAAAAACGATTTCGTAATGACGCATCGAATTGCTCCTTACGGATTATTCAGCCTCCTGTCTGGGTCAGCCGAGGCCCGGGGAGGCAAGGAACGTGTTAAAGGTCGGCTGAAAAATTGACGCGTCATAATACTTGCGCGCCCCTGGAAACTCAAGCTGATTGCACAAATAATTCGCACAAAGCGCGAAGCGGGTCTAAGTGGGTGATTTAAAATTGGTCACACCCGGAAGCGTTGTTTTTTTGAACAACTGCATCAGAAATGGTCACGCATCCCCGCCGGATGAGTGATTACACTTTAATCAGAGATCGCCTGAATTAAAGAAGGAGCATCCCCCCTCTCGCAGCACGTAGTCGTGGAGCGCATATCATGAAAAAAATCGCATTAGCCATAATGGCTGCGCTTTTGCTCAGTGCAAACGCGATGGCAGCCATCAAGATAGACAGCCGACAGGCCAGAAACATGGATGATGTGCAAAGCTTGGGCGTAATTTACATCAATCATAATTTCGCCACGGAAAGTGAAGCAGATCAGGCACTAAATGAAGAAACCGATGCGCAGGGCGCAACCTATTACCACGTGATGTTAACGCGTGAGCCCGGCAGCAACGGCAACATGCACGCCAGTGCAGATATTTACCGATAACGCTTTAACGCTAGCACCAGGAAAGCCAACAACGAGAACATAGCCATAGTTGACGTTGCCCCCTGCCCGGGGGCTTTTTTTGTGAATGGCTCCGGAATACCACCGGTCAAATAGCCCCTCAAAGATCCTCCACAAGCGGGAAGATAAGGACATCCAAGTCCTGCGCGTTTACAGGTGCTGGCGGAAAAACGCCACCGTGGCGTCCAGCGCCGTTGGCGTAATGCGGTGGCGGACGCCCGGTTCCCACAGGCAGGTCAGATTACCGTCCAGCCCTTCATTCATTAACGCCTGCTGCAGACGGAAGGTTCCCTCGGGCGGGACCACATCATCCGCGTCACCGTGCCACAGCAGCAGCGGGCGATCGGCCACGCGCGGTAATGCCCGGGTCACTTCCCACTCTGCCAGCGTCGCGGTCATTTCCGTTAAATCCTGAGGGGGGAAAAGGGTCTTCGCCAGCGAAGTAAAATAACCCGAGCCCATCAGACAGGCGACAGACTTCACTTCAGGATGATGCGTCATAATCCCCAGCGCCGTCATACCGCCCATCGATGCCCCGGCTACCGCCAGACGATTGTCGGCCACCAGCCCTGCCCCATAAAGCGCATCGCGCAGCCCGGCAAACTCGGTCAGACTCCCGTGCAGAATCTGCCAGAACTGACCCAGCCGCGCCTGTTCATTACCCGTAAAGCGTGCGCCGTGGTCGGGTGCATCTGGCATCACCACGCGAAAACCCGCCTGCGCCAGCGCTACCGCAAAATAACTGTAAACCAGCTTCGATGAGGTAAACCCGTGATAAAAAACGACAACAGGCAGCGGTTTATCACGTTTACCCGCCGGCATCGCGTGTAAAATTTCATGGTCGCCGAGGTGGCGTATTTCAATTTCAATCATTGTCGACCCTGTGCGAATCTATGATTCATAATGTTGAGAACTGGGTTACGCTTTCGCGTCATTTTCATTCGAAATATACGTCCCAGATAACACTTCGGGAACATTCCCCCAAAACTAAATTCACAGCCAACTACACTATGGCTATCAGGAAACGAGATATGGTTATGCGCAGGTTTGCTGCTTTATTGCTGGTGTTTCTGCTGAGTGGCTGTAGCGCGCTGCAGGGAACGCCGCAACCCGCTCCACCGGTCGCCGATCATCCACAGGAGATTCGTCGTAATCAGACGGAAGGATTACAACGAATGGGCACCATCTCCGCGCTGGTTCGCGGCTCTCCGGATGACGCAGAATCGGCAATAAAAGCACAGGCCGTCGCCGCCAAAGCAGATTATTACGTCATCATTATGATCGACGAAACCATCATAACGGGACAGTGGTATTCACAGGCCATTTTGTACCGCAAATAATGGTTTTCCTTTGAACGAGATTTACACTGCTTTGCGTCCATAGACATTTTCCTGTCCACAATAAACTCCACGCCCGCATCAATGGAAGGGAGTTTATTAGCGAAGGATTGCCCGGCGGATACCGGATATATGTGAAATGGAGCTGACGATGAAACGAACTCTTGCTTTGACCTCACTGTTGCTCTCAGCAGGCCTGCTGAGCACCACCGCGCAGTCAGCAGAATTCGCCAGTGCTGATTGTGTGACTGGCCTGAATGAAATTGGCCAGATCTCCGTGAATAATATCTCGGGGAGCCCGCAAGACGTTGAACGTGTCGTGGCATTAAAGGCCGATGAGCAGGGCGCTTCATGGTATCGCATCATCCAGATGCAGGAAGATAACCATATCGATCGCTGGCGGGTACAGGCCATTCTCTACGTGTAAACTCCCTCCTGATAAAAGCCACTTATTTTTAGTGGCTTTTCGTTTTTGCAAATTTTTTATCTTATATAAAACCAATAAAGAACAATTGAATAACATTTTGTTACATTAAAACAGTAAACGTAATCTCCGCTCTGCCGTTGAAGAACCATAACTTTTCAATGATGAGCAATTTATGATCAACTTTTTCCGCCGTGCGGGCCTGGGGTCGAAACTCTCGCTGCTGACTGGCGTCAGTGTCGCCACGCTGTTTCTGTTATTCACTTTTCTGCTCAGCCAAAAAGCCAGCCAGCAGCTTGAAGCCCTTGCGGTCGAAGATCTGCATAATCAGTCCACCGGCATGGTCGACATGGTGCAGATGTTTAATACCAGCCTGAGTGAAGAGGTTGAGAGCTATACCCGTCTGTTTACCACCTTTTTACCGCAGCCCCTGAACATTGATACTTCCCAACCCCAGACGATTAACGGGCTCAGCGTTCCGCTTCTGAAAGGCGGAGAAACCGGGCTGCATGAAAACAACACGCTCTCGGACGAGTTCCTGAACCGTACGGGAGCCATTTCGACGCTGTTTGTACGCAGCGGTAACGACTTTGTTCGCGTAGCCACTTCCCTGCGCAAAGAGAATGGCGATCGGGCAATGGGTACCGTTCTGGATAACGCCAGCCCGGCCTTTGCCGCCGTCAACAAAGGTGAAGTGTACCGCGGCCTGGCGCTGCTGTTCGGCAAACGCTACATCACCCAGTACCAGCCCGTTAAAAACGCCGAAGGGCAGGTCATTGCGATTGTCTTTGTCGGGGTGGACATCACCCACTCCTGGAACGTCATGCGCGAGAAAATCCTCAACCGCCGCCTGGGCGAGAGCGGTCACTTCTTCGTGCTGGATCGCAGCAACGGCAAAACGCGCGGGCAATACCTGTTCCACGCCAGCGAAGAGGGAAAACAGCCGAAGTGGGACGGCGCAACACAGCAACAGCTTCTGGGTGACAAACCCGGCACGCTGGAGCGTACAAGCGACGACGGCCGGACGCTGAAAATGGCCTATACCCCGCTGCCGGGCTGGAACTGGACTATCGTGGGCGAAGTGGATAAATCGGTGCTGCTCTCAAGCGTTACCGCCATGCGCGATCGCTTCCTGCTGGCCGGCGTGGCCTTATCCATCCTTTTTGCTGGCCTGTTCGTGGTCATTATTCGCCGCGTGCTGACCCGACCGCTGCGCAACGTGATCCATCTTGCCCGTCAATATGCCGCAGGGGATCTCCGTTCCACCCTGCCCGTGACGCGTCAGGACGAAGTCGGCCAGCTGATCGATGCCATCAACGGCATCGGCGGCGGCCTGCAAAAAATTGTCCTGCAGGTCCGTGAGGCTGCAGGCGAGATCCATTTGGGCACCAACGCGCTGGCCGCCGACACTGGCGAGATTTCAGAGCAGATCAACAAGCAGGCCAGCAGCGTGGAGGAGACGTCCGCCAGCATGGAGCAGCTGGCCGCCACCGTGCAGCAAAATGCCGCCAACATGGAGCAAACGCAGCAGCTGGTGGGTGAAACATCGCTCGCGGTCCATCAGGGCGGCGAGACGGTCACCCACGCGGTGTCGACCATGGACGACATTCGCGAAGCGTCAAAACGCATCGAAGACATCACGCGCGTGATCGAATCCATCGCTTTCCAGACCAATATTCTGGCGCTGAACGCGGCAGTGGAAGCGGCCCGCGCAGGCGAGCACGGTAAAGGGTTTGCGGTAGTCGCGCAGGAAGTTCGCGCCCTGGCGGGACGCAGCGCTAACGCGGTGAAGGAGATTGAACAGCTGATTGGCGATACGCTCAGAAAAGTGAGTGAGGGTCATGCGCTGTCTGAACGGACGCGCCTGGCGATGGACGACATCATCATTCATATCGATAACATCAGCCAGCTGGTCACCGAGATTAACCATGCCTCACGCGAGCAGTCCGCCGGGATCGGCCAGGTGAACCTCGCCATGACCCATATTGGCGAAGCGTCGCATATCAATGCCGATCGCATCTCACGCAGCGAACAAACGGCTCAAACGCTGCGCGAGAAGGGTTCACACCTGACTCAGCTGGTGAGCCTGTTCCAGCTAAAAGGCTAACCAACTCTGCCCGTCGCACGCAGCAGCAGGTCGCTTTGCACCTGCTCGCTCATCAGCGTGCCGCCACGGGTATCCAGCATCATGCGGCACCACGCCTGCGCCACCGGGGGCGATGCGTGCCGCAGCATCTGGCTTCCGGCACCCAGCAAGAAAAGCTGCTGCGCGATCTCCCGCCCCTGTGCCTCCTGCGGTTTACGCAGTTTTTGCTGAAGCTGTCGCCAGCTGCGGTCGAAGTGTCTGTCCTGCCCTTTCACCTGCGCAAACTCGTCGGCAAGCAGGTCGTGAATACCCGGCTGCTTCGCCAGCACGCGCAGAACGTCCAGGCACATAATATTTCCTGACCCTTCCCAGATGCTGTTCACCGGCATCTCGCGGTACAGGCGGGGAAGTTCGCTCTCTTCGCAATATCCATTCCCACCCAGCACCTCCATCGCCTCAGCGACAAACGGGATGCCCGCTTTACAGACGCTAAATTTCGCCGCCGGGGTAAACAGCCGCGCCCAGGCGGCCTCTTGCGGATCGGCACGCTTGTCCCACGCCCGGGCCAGGCGGAACAGCAGCGCCGTTTGCCCCTCCAGCACCAGCGCCATCCGGCTTAATACCTCGCGCATTAAAGGCTGATCGATGAGGTTTTTGCCGAAGGTCTGACGCTGGTGGGCATGGTACAGCGCCACCGAGAGCGCCCGACGCATCAGTCCGTGGCTGCCCAGCGCGCAGTCAAAGCGCGTCAGACCGCCCATTTTGAGGATCTGCCGTACCCCTTCGCCCTCTTCCCCCAACAGCCAGCCGGAGGCATCGAGAAACTCCGCCTCGCTGCTGGCGTTGGAGCGGTTCCCGAGCTTGTCCTTAAGGCGCTCCAGACGCACGGCGTTGCGCTGTCCGTCAGGCAAAAAGCGCGGCACAAAAAAGCAGGATAGCCCGCCCTTCGCCTGGGCCAGCACCAGGTGCGCATCGCTTTGCGGGACGGAGAAAAACCATTTATGCCCCACCAGCCTGTAGCTGCCGTCGCTGCATTTTTCCGCTTTGGTGGTGTTGCTGAGCACGTCCGAGCCGCCCTGCTTTTCCGTCATCCCCATGCCAATCAGCAGGCCGCGCTTTTGCGCGCCAGGGGCAAGGTGCGGATCATAGCGATCGCTGAGCAGCGGCGTCAGCCAGTCGTGAAATAGTTTGGGGAGCGCCTGCTGCAGCAGCGGCGTGGCGGCGAACGTCATGGTGACCGGGCAAAGCGTGCCTGCCTCTACCTGAGCATGAAGCACAAAGCGTGCGGCCCGAGCGACAAACGACCCTTTCCGCGCCTCCTCTTCCCACGCCAGGTTATGCACGCGGTTGGCGCAAAGCCCCTGCATCAGCAGATGCCATGCCGGATGAAAACGCACGTCGTCCAGCCGCTCTCCGGTGGCGTCATAGCGTAACAGCTCGGGCGGGTTGACGTTTGCCAGACGACCCAGCTCCAGCGACTCCGCGGTGCCTAACTGCTGTCCGATGCTGGCGAGCAGCTCAATATCCCACTCGGCCCCTTCACGCGCGACCGCATCGCGCAGGGCGCAGTCCGAGAGGAAAAGGTTGCTGTTGGAAAGCGGTGCAGGTTGATTGAAAACGGTATGGGTCTGCCAGTGCATGCTGTCTCCCTCCTTCAGTGGCAATGACGATAAGTATGGACAGACCGCGCGCACGCTGCATGGGAGGGGAGTCACACGTTCACGATCCCGCTGATATCATTCGTGAAATAGCTCACAGAACATAAGAATAAACTATTTCATGACTTCGCTTTTGTTGAATAATTTATTCTTACCCTTTTCAGTGAGGATCGTTATGCAACCGGACGCGCACAAGCGAGCATTAATTGCAGGCTCCATTGGTAACTTTATCGAGTGGTATGAGTTTGCGGTCTACGGTTTTCTGGCGACCGTCATTGCGAAAAACTTCTTCCAGCTTGAAGGAGAGGCGGGGCTGACCAGCCTGATCCTCACCTACGCCTCGTTTGCCATCGCCTTCTTCTTCCGCCCGCTGGGTGCGGTGGTGTTTGGCCGCATCGGCGACCGGATTGGCCGTAAACCGACGCTCATCATCGTGCTGGTGCTGATGACGCTCGCTACCGCCGCCATCGGCATTGTGCCGGTCTACGCCAGCATCGGGATTGCCGCGCCGCTGATTATTACGCTGCTGCGCATCCTGCAGGGGCTGTTCGCGGGCGGCGAGTACGGCGGCGCGGTCTCGCTGATGACGGAGTTCGCCCCGCGCGGCAAGCGTGGGCTCTATGGCGCGTGGCAGTCCTTTACCGTGGCGCTGGGGCTGCTGGCGGGCGCAGGCATCGTGGCGCTGCTCTCCACCCTTCTCACGCCTGAAGCCCTGCACGACTGGGGCTGGCGCATTCCGTTCTTCCTGGCGCTGCCCATGGGCGTTGTGGCGCTGTGGCTTCGCGTCAGCATGGAGGAGACGCCCAGCTTTGTGCAACAGCAGGATAAACCGGCTGTCGCTCAGGCGGATACTGCCGCCACGCTCCGGGCCATCGTGATGGGAATCGGGCGCGTCATGGTCTGGTCTGCGGCGGGGTATACCTACCTGGTGATTATGCCGACCTATCTGCAGTCGGCGCTGCACACCGGGTTTAACCAGGCGCTGCTGATAGCGGTGATTTCGAATATTGGTTTTGCGCTGACCATCATTCCGTCGGGGATCCTGAGCGACCGGATCGGCCGCCGTACGGTAATGATTCTCGCCACCGCGCTGCTGCTGATCCTCGCCCTGCCGCTGCTGAAAATCCTGCAGGCGGAGTCGAGTACGCTGGCGGTGAAGGCTGTTGTGGTGCTGATTGCGGGCGGTCTGGTGGGCATGCTGGCGGGTCCGGGCCCGGCGATGCTGTCTGAGATGTTCCCGACGCGCGTGCGCTATACGGGGCTGGGGCTGGCCTACTCGTTGTCGAACGCGATTTTCTCGGGATGCGCAGGGTTAATTATTACCGGGCTGATTAAGCAGACGGGCAACCTGGATATTCCGGCGTATTACGTGATGGCGACGGCGGTAGTGAGTATTTTCGCGCTGATGACGCTGAGGAAGGACGACCATTTGCGGTCGCTAGAGGAGTGAGGTTGTCACCGTCAGGTGCCCTCACCCCGCCCCTCTCCCACAGGGAGACGGAGAATACACAAAAGGCCGTCCTGCGGACGGCCTTGCTGTTTATTCTCCGCGCTGACGCACCGCTTCAAACAGGCAGATGCCCGTCGCAACGGAAACGTTCAGGGACGACACGCTGCCCGCCATCGGGATGCTAATCAGCTCGTCGCAGTGCTCGCGGGTGAGACGACGCATGCCTTCGCCTTCCGCACCCATCACCAGCGCCAGACGGCCGGTCATTTTGCTCTGGTACAGAGTATGATCCGCTTCACCGGCGGTACCGACGATCCAGATATTCTCTTCCTGCAGCAGACGCATAGTGCGCGCCAGGTTAGTCACGCGGATCAGCGGAACGTTTTCCGCCGCGCCGCAGGCCACCTTCTTCGCCGTCGCGTTCAGCTGCGCGGAGCGATCTTTCGGCACGATCACCGCATGCACGCCCGCCGCATCGGCGCTGCGCAGGCACGCGCCGAGGTTGTGCGGATCGGTAACGCCGTCGAGGATCAGGAAGAACGGGTTATCCAGCTCGGCAATCAGATCCGGCAGATCGTTTTCCTGATACTGACGACCCGGCTTCACGCGGGCAATGATCCCCTGGTGGACCGCGCCTTCGCTTTTCTCATCCAGGAACTGGCGATTCGCCAGCTGGATCACCACGCCCTGCGCTTCCAGGGCGTGGATCAGCGGCATCAGACGCTTATCTTCACGCCCTTTCAGAATAAACACTTCCTGAAAACGCTCCGGTGCGCGCTCGAGAAGGGCCTGCACCGCGTGGATGCCGTAAATCATTTCACTCATTGATGGTTCTCGTAATAAGTATTTCCCCTCCCCCGCTGGGGAGAGGGTCAGGTTGAGGGGAGAATTTACTCCGCCTGCTTTTTCTTGGCCGCGCGCTTCGCTTTGGTGGCGGCAGCGATTTTCTGCGTTTTCGCGGAAGGTTTTTTCGCTGAACGGGCCTCTTTCTTCGCCGCCTTCGGCTTCTGTTTCTTCTCGCCGCGGAACGCGCTGTCCGGCTCGAAGTTTACCTTCTTGCCCGCCTGACGACGTTTACCGCCGCCCGGTTTACCGTTACCGGTTTTTTTCGCCCTTTCACGCTCGGTTTTACCGACGTTACGCGGCGCGCGCTCGCTGGAGATCAGGCTGAAGTCGATCTTACGGTCGTCCATATTCACGGCTTCGACCTTCACTTCCACACGGTCGCCCAGACGGTAGGTCTGGCCGCCAGATTCGCCAATCAGGCGCTGGCCGACCTGGTCGAAGCGGTAGTAGTCGTTATCCAGGCTGGATACGTGCACCAGACCGTCGATGAACAGCTCGTCCAGACGAACGAAGAAACCAAAGCCGGTCACGCTGGCAATCACGCCTTTAAAGACGTTACCCACCTGATCGAGCATAAAGTCACACTTCAGCCAGTCCGCCACGTCGCGTGTCGCTTCATCGGCACGACGTTCGGCCATGGAGCAATGCTGACCCAGCTGCAGCATCTCTTCCATCGAATAGTGGTAGCCACCGGTTTCGGTGGTGTTCCCTTTATGGCCCTGCTCCTGCGCCAGCAGATACTTGATCGCACGGTGCAGAGAGAGGTCAGGATAACGACGGATCGGCGACGTAAAGTGGGCGTAAGACTGCAGCGCCAGGCCAAAGTGTCCGCGGTTTTCCGGATCGTAAATCGCCTGCTTCATAGAGCGCAACAGCATCGTCTGCAGCATTTCTGCGTCAGGACGGTCGCCAATGGACTCCAGCAGCTCAGCGTAATCGCGCGGCTCTGGCTTGTTGCCTCCGGGCAGTTCCAGACCCAGTTCAGCCAGCACGGAGCGGAACGACGTAATGGCTTCCGTGGTCGGCTTATCGTGAATACGGAACAGCGCTGGCTCTTTGGCTTTCTCGACGAAACGTGCCGCCGAGATATTCGCCAGGATCATACACTCTTCGATCAGCTTGTGCGCGTCGTTACGCTGGGTCTGCTCGATACGCTCAATGCGGCGTTCGGCGTTGAAAATGAATTTCGCCTCTTCACTCTCAAACGAGATCCCGCCGCGCTCTTCGCGCGCCTGATCCAGCGTTTTGTAGAGGTTATGCAGCTCTTCGATATGTTTGACCAGCGGCGCGTACTGTTCGCGCAGATCCTGGTCGCCCTGCAGCATATGCCAGACCTTGGTATAGGTCAGACGCGCGTGCGAGCTCATCACCGCTTCGTAGAACTTGTAGCCGGTTAAGCGCCCTTTGGTGGAGATGGTCATCTCGCAAACCATACAGAGGCGGTCAACCTGCGGGTTCAGGGAGCACAGGCCGTTAGACAGCACTTCCGGCAGCATCGGCACGACCTGGGACGGGAAGTAGACCGACGTACCGCGGCTGCGGGCTTCGTTATCCAGCGGGGTGTGCGGACGGACGTAATAGCTTACGTCAGCGATAGCGACCCACAGGCGCCAGCCACCGCCGCGTTTTTTCTCACAGTATACGGCGTCATCGAAGTCGCGGGCGTCTTCGCCATCAATAGTGACCAGCGGCAGGGAGCGCAGATCCACGCGGCCCACTTTGGATTCTTCCGGCACTTCTTCGCGCAGGCTTTCGATCTGCTCTTCAACCGCTTTCGGCCAGATGTACGGAATTTCATGGGTGCGCAATGCCATATCAACGGCCATCGTGGTGCCCATGTTGTCGCCAAGCACTTCGACGATTTTACCTACCGCTTTGGTGCGACGGGTTGGGCGCTGGGTGAGTTCCACCACCACCACAAAGCCCATGCGGGCGCCCATCACCTCTTCAGGTGGGATCAGAATGTCGAAGCTCAGACGGCTGTCGTCCGGCACCACGAAGCCTACGCCCGCGTCGGTAAAGTAGCGGCCGACGATCTGGCTGGTTTTTGGCACCAGAACGCGTACCACGCGCGCTTCGCGGCGGCCTTTACGGTCAGCGCCCAGCGGCTGCGCCAGGATCTGGTCGCCGTGGATGCACATTTTCATCTGTTCAGATGAGAGGTACAGATCGTCCTTACGGCCTTCCACGCGCAGGAAGCCGAAGCCATCGCGGTGACCAATGACGGTCCCTTTCAGCAGATCGAGGCGTTCTGGCAGCGCGTAGCACTGGCGGCGGGTAAAGACCAGCTGCCCGTCACGCTCCATCGCGCGCAGGCGGCGGCGAAGGGCTTCAATTTGCTCTTCACCTTCAATGTTTAATTCAACGGCAAGTTCTTCACGATTGGCGGGTTTTTCGCGTTTTGTTAAGTGTTCAATGATGAACTCGCGGCTGGGAATAGGATTCGCGTATTTTTCGGCTTCGCGTTCCTGGAAAGGATCATGTGACATGTCGGTTCCTCCGTTGTCAGCTCCGGTGGAAATTTTCTTCATTCCACCAGCAATAATTTATAAAGCGGTTGATTCTCTTCAACCAAATCGGCCAGCGTGTAGTTATCCAGTTCCATGAGAAAACTTTGCACGGCCTTTGAAAGCGCCTTTTTCAGGCGGCAAGCGGGCGTGATGTGGCAGAACTCGCTGCTGCAGTTCACCAGAGAAAGCGGCTCCAGTTCACGTACCACATCGCCAACACGAATACTCTGTGCCGGTTTACCGAGACGGATCCCACCATTCTTCCCGCGGACGGCAGCAACGTATCCGGCACGACTAAGTTGATTGATTATTTTGACCATATGATTACGGGATACGCCGTAGACCTCTGTGACTTCAGAGATACTGGTCATCTTCCCCTCGGGTAACGACGCCATGTAAATCAGCGCACGTAAGCCGTAATCGGTGAAACTTGTTAACTGCACATCAACCTCAGGAAAAAGGGAAAACGCGGTCAAACCGCAGAGATATTCATTAATGATGATAAACCAGCCAGATAGTGAGCGGCTAATTTATTTGACAGACGGGGCGAAAAAGCGGAGATCCTGGAGCGGTCGCCGGATGGCGCTACGCTTATCCGGCCTACGGGTCTCCCCGCAGGCCAGCAGTCACGAAGATTATGCGTCGAACGGGTCGCGCAGGATCATCGTTTCAGTACGATCCGGGCCGGTAGAAATAATATCGATCGGCACTTCGGTCAGTTCTTCAATACGCTTGATGTAATCCAGCGCCGCCTGCGGCAGGCCACTACGCTCTTTCACACCGAAAGTGGTCTCAGACCAGCCCGGCATGGTTTCGTAGATTGGCTCAATGCCTTCCCAGTCGTCAGCAGCCAGCGGAGTGGTGGTCACTTCGCGGCCATCTGGCATACGGTAGCCTACGCAGATTTTCACTTCTTTCAGGCCGTCCAGTACGTCCAGCTTGGTCAGGCAGAAGCCAGACAGGGAGTTGATCTGCACTGCGCGACGCACTGCAACCGCATCCAGCCAGCCGGTACGACGACGACGACCTGTGGTCGCGCCAAACTCGTTACCCTGCTTGCACAGGAACTCGCCGGTTTCATCAAACAGCTCGGTCGGGAATGGACCCGCACCCACGCGAGTGGAGTACGCTTTGATGATGCCCAGTACGTAATCCACATAACGTGGACCCAGGCCAGAGCCGGTCGCCACGCCACCTGCTGTGGTGTTAGAGGACGTTACGTACGGATAGGTACCGTGGTCGATGTCCAGCAGCGTACCCTGCGCACCTTCGAACATGACGAAATCGCCACGCTTGCGCGCCTGGTCCAGCAGATCGGACACATCAACAACCATACCGGTCAGAATGTCAGCGATCGCCATGACGTCATCCAGCACTTTCTGGTAGTCAACAGCGTCAGCTTTGTAGAAGTTCACCAGCTGGAAGTTGTGATATTCCATCACTTCTTTCAGTTTTTCAGCGAAGGTTGCTTTGTCGAAGAGGTCGCCCACGCGCAGACCGCGACGTGCAACTTTATCTTCGTAAGCCGGACCGATACCACGACCGGTGGTGCCGATCGCTTTCGCGCCGCGCGCTTTCTCACGCGCTACGTCCAGCGCCACGTGATAATCCAGGATCAGCGGGCAGGCTTCGGAGAGCAGCAGACGCTCACGAACAGGGATACCACGGTCTTCCAGACCTTTCATCTCTTTCATCAGCGCAGCAGGAGACAGCACAACGCCGTTACCGATGATGCTGGTGACGTTATCACGAAGAATGCCTGATGGAATAAGATGGAGGACGGTTTTTTCACCGTTGATTACGAGAGTATGGCCTGCGTTGTGACCGCCCTGGTAGCGTACAACATATTTAGCCCGTTCAGTCAGAAGATCAACAATCTTCCCTTTACCTTCGTCACCCCATTGGGTGCCCAGTACGACGACGTTGTTACCCATTTTTTTCAAAATCACCGTTTGCTTAAAAATGGATTCTACCATCGCTTTTTCAGATATACAGCACTTTTTGACCTCAAAATACGCCGATTGCGTCTACTTTTTGATCAGCCAATCGTTTTCCTCAACATGTAGTAGATCACGATGCCCGCAACCACAAGACCGCCGCCAAAACGACGCAAAATATTATCCGGCAGCTGGCTCATCGTGGCGATCATTCGGCGCCAGGCACGCGGATAAAGCATCGGTCCAAGACCTTCCAGCACCAGGACCAAAGCCAGTGCGAGCCAGATCGTTGAATTCATTTTTATTCCTTATAAAAGAAAACCACCGCTCCGTTGGGAGCGGTGGTTTGAATACTCAAACGGACCTGAGTTTATCGCGTTGCGTTAGTCGGCGTCTTCATATAACGGAAGAAATCGCTGTCCGGGCTGAGCACCATCACATCCTGGTTGCTCTGGAAGCTATTCTCGTAAGCGCGCAGGCTACGGATAAAGGCGTAGAAGTCAGGATCCTGGCTGAAGGCATCCGCGAACAGCTTCGCCGCTTCGGCATCGCCTTCACCGCGCAGGATACGGCCCTGGCGCTCAGATTCCGCCAGCGTCTTGGTGACTTCGTAGTCCGCTGCAGCACGCAGCTTCTCAGCCTCTTCCTGGCCCTGTGAACGGTGACGACGGGCTACCGCTTCACGCTCGGCGCGCATACGGTTGTAAATCGCCTCGGACACTTCAACTGGCAGGTTGATCTGCTTGATACGCACGTCAACCACTTCGATACCCAGCGCAGCCATACTGTTCGGGTTGATCACCGGCACTTTACCGTTGGTCTCCGCCTGAACGCGTTCAGCCGCTTTGGCAATCGCATCATCTGCTGCCGGCGTTGAAACTTCATCTTCAGTGCCCGCTGTACCGGAGTTCAGCGCATCGCGAACTTCCAGGGTCAGACGACCACGGGAGTCGGTCACGATGTCTTTCACATCCAGACGACCAATCTCGGAACGCAGACGGTCAGAGAACTTACGTTTCAGCAGCACTTCTGCCTGAGAAACGTCGCCGCCGCCCGTTGCCAGGAAGTAACGGCTGAAATCGCTGATGCGCCATTTGATATAGGAATCAACGATCAGGTCTTTCTTCTCTTTGGTCACGAAACGGTCGGCCTGGTTATCCATGGTCTGGATACGCGCATCAAGCGTTTTCACGGACTGAATAAACGGTACCTTGAAGTGCAGACCCGGCTCGTAAATCACCGGGCGTTTGTCGCCATCACGCACGACGCTGCTGAACTGGAACTTAATCCCACGCTCGCCTTCTTTCACCACAAAGATCGAGGTATAAAGCGCGACCAGTACGATGACGATGATCGCAATAACTGACTTACGCATCCTTATTCCCCCTGACGCTGGTAGTCGTTACGCTGCGCGTTAGCACGGCGTTGGTCCATAATGTCACCATCGTTCGAAGAAGGCGTTGTGTTCGTGCTGGCGCTGCCTGTTGAGGCTGGCGGCAGACGCAGCAGGTTGTTCGCGCCGCTGGTGTCGCCTTTCGCTGCTGGCGCAGAACTGCCTTTCAGCATCTGATCCAGCGGCAGAACCATCAGGTTTCCGCCTTTGTTGTCGTTAACCAACACTTTGCGGGTATGGCTCAGCACTTTTTCCATGGTCTCGATATAGAGACGCTCACGGGTAATTTCCGGTGCCGCTTTATATTCCGGCAGGATCTTCGCAAAGCGGGCCACTTCACCCTGAGCTTCCAGGATGGTCTGCGTTTTATACGCGCGCGCTTCTTCCAGAATACGCTGCGCCTGACCGTTAGCGCGTGGCTGAACTTCGTTGGTGTACGCTTCTGCTTCACGGATGTACTGCTGTTCGTTTTCACGGGCAGCAATCGCATCGTCAAATGCGGCTTTCACCTCTTCCGGAGGACGCGCAGCCTGGAAGTTGACGTCCAGCAGGGTAATACCCATGTTGTACGGACGAATGGTCTCTTCCAGCTCGCGCTGGGTATCGCTACGAATAACGGTACGACCTTCGGTCAGAATACGGTCCATGGTGTATTTACCGATCACACCGCGCAGGGCGCTGTCGGTCGCCTGACGCAGGCTGTCATCGGCGCTGGTCACGCTAAACAGATAACGCTCAGGATCGGTCACGCGGTACTGCACGTTCATCTCAACGCGCACCACGTTTTCGTCAGAGGTCAGCATCACGCCAGAGGCGGCCAGTTCACGGACGGATTCCACGTTTACCGCGGTCACGTCATCAATGAAGGTCGGCTTCCAGTTCAGACCCGGCTCAACCAGATGGCTGAACTTACCGAAACGGGTGACTACGCCGCGTTCTGCTTCTTTAATGGTGTAGAACCCGCTGGCTGCCCAGATGATGACTACCGCAGCGGCCACGATGCCCACTACGCGGCCACCCATTGGCGGGCGCGAGCTCTGAGTGGAATTGCCACCCGAGCCAGAACCTTTTCCTCCGCCAAGGCCACCAAGCTTCTTGCTCAGTTTGCGGAAGATATCATCCAGATCCGGCGGCCCCTGCTCGCGACCACCTTTGTTGCCATTTCCCTCAGAGTTGCCGCCAGGTTTGCTGCTTCCCCACGGGTCGCGGTCTTGTCCGTTATTACCGGGCTGATTCCACGCCATGTATATGCTCCATATTTGTTATGCAAGGGCGAATTATTCAGGCATCCCCTTTCTGATCAGACGATATAGTCGACCAGCGCAGGTTCTTGTTTACAGAGGCGACGCCAGTCAACGATCGGCATACGCACCTGCATCCCCACGCTGCCGTCATCCTCCATCCACTCTTTTTCTATCGCCTGAAGCTGATAAAACCGGCTGCGCAGCCTGCCTTCCTGTGGCGGCAGTCGCAGCGTGTGCTGAGCTACCTCACCGGAAAGACGTTCTGTCAAAGCCTGGAAAAGCAGTGGCACACCAATACCGGTCTGGGCAGAAAGCCAGACCCGAATCGGTTTGTTTTCTTCATCTCTGTCGATACGCGGTTCGAAATCGTCCAGCATATCGATCTTATTCATGACCAACAGCGTTGGGATCTCGTGGGCGTCGATCTCTTCGAGCACCACGTTCACCGCGTCGATGTTCTCCTGCACGCGCACGTCTGCCGCATCAATCACGTGCAGCAGCAGAGTCGCCTGTCGCGTCTCCTGCAGGGTGGCTTTAAACGCCGCCACCAGGTCATGCGGCAGGTGGCGGATAAACCCTACGGTATCCGCCAGCACCGTTTCACCGACGTCTGCAACGTCAATACGGCGCAGCGTAGGGTCCAGGGTCGCAAACAGCTGGTCTGCGGCATACACCTGGGCCTCGGTTATCTGGTTAAACAGGGTGGATTTACCGGCGTTGGTATAGCCCACCAGCGACACCGTCGGGATATCGGCTTTGGTTCGCGCCCGACGCCCCTGTTCGCGCTGTTTCTCTACACGTTCCAGACGTGAAAGGATCTGGGTAATTCGGCCACGCAGCAAACGACGGTCGGTTTCGAGCTGGGTTTCACCCGGGCCGCGCAAACCAATCCCGCCTTTTTGTCTTTCAAGGTGTGTCCAGCCACGCACCAGACGCGTTGCCAGATGGCGCAGCTGCGCCAGCTCAACCTGCAGTTTCCCTTCGTGGGTACGTGCACGCTGAGCAAAAATATCTAAAATCAAACCCGTGCGATCGATAACACGGCATTCGCAAAGGGCTTCCAGGTTGCGCTCCTGGGCTGGAGACAGCGCATGATCAAACAACACGACTGACGCGCCGGTTGCTTTTACGGCATCCGCAATTTCGACTGCTTTACCTTCACCAACAAAATACTTTGGGTGCGGCGCTTTACGGCTACCGGTAATCACCTGCATTGCTTCGACACCGGCGGAAGAGACCAGAGATTCAAACTCCTGGAGGTCTTCCATATCTTTGTCTTGCGAAAAATAGATGTGTACCAGCACCGCCTGCTCACCGGCATCATAACGGTCAAACAAGCGTAAACCTCTCTAAAAAGATCAGCGGGGAACGCAGGATCCCTGGCTCCCCGTGTGGATAACAGTGCGAAACCTTATTCGGTCTCGTCGCTGTCCTGCGCCGGCGTTGAAGAACCCTGCGCGCTGCTGCCATGATGGTAGTTACTACCAGTGCCGCCGCCAGCGTTATTGCTGTGATGAGATACCGGACGGGACGGAACAACAGTAGAAATAGCGTGCTTGTAGACCATCTGACTGACCGTGTTTTTCAACAGAATCACAAACTGATCGAAAGACTCAATCTGACCTTGCAGCTTAATACCATTCACCAAATAAATAGAAACTGGAACACGTTCCCGACGCAATGCGTTCAGGAACGGATCTTGTAAAGATTGCCCCTTAGCCATTCTATCTTTTCCTTATATGCTTGTTTTGTACTTAGAACCTTGCGATTCTGAAAAATTGCGCACGATACGTCTCAATTGTACACATTCAGTGAGCGATATCACCAACAACCTCAATCACTTCGTTTAACGCCTGTTGCGGTTTTTCACTGTCTAACCAGTGAACCCCCTCCCAACCGCGCAACCAGGTGATCTGGCGCTTCGCTAACTGTCTCGTGGCGCAAACACCTCTATAAACCATTTCATCGTATGAAATCTCACCTTCAAGATACGACCACATCTGGCGATATCCCACACAACGAATGGAAGGCATGTCCGTATGCAAATCTCCACGGGCAAATAGCGCCCGCACTTCTGCTTCAAAATCTGAAGCTAACATCTGATGAAAACGCTGCTCAATTCGCTGATGGAGCAGTTCACGGCTCGCCGGGGCGATGGCGAACTGATGCACCTGATACGGCAGAGCGTCTCCTGACGTTTGCGTCAGTTCCGTTAAAGTTTTACCCGAAATGAAAAAAACTTCCAGTGCCCGGGAAAGCCTTTGCGGATCATTTGGATGGATCCGTGCTGCAGCAACCGGGTCAATCTCCGCCAGTTGCTGATGCAAAACGTCCCAACCTTGCTCTGCCGCCTGCTGCTCAATTTTCGCTCTTATTTCCGGATCCGCGGATGGCAGAGGTGACAACCCTTCCAGCAACGCCTTGAAATAGAGCATGGTTCCGCCAACCAACAGCGGTATACGTCCCGCCGCCGTTATCTCGGCCATCTCGGCTAAGGCATCCCGGCGGAAATCCGCTGCGGAGTACGCCTGAGCCGGGTCGAGAATATCCAGCAAACGGTGCGGTGCCGCACGCAACTCTTCTGCGTCAGGCTTCGCCGTGCCGATGTCCATCCCCCGGTAGATGAGGGCGGAGTCGACGCTAATCAACTCTACAGGCAAAACTTTACGCAACTCAATGGCTAGCGCCGTTTTGCCGGAGGCCGTTGGGCCCATTAAAAAAATTGCCTTAGGCAGGCTCGCCTTACTTGCGTCAATCATGTTTCAGGGCGTTCATCGCCGTTTGTAAATCAACAGGTTGTAATAACCCACCCGGCGGCGTTTTCACCAGATGCGGACAGAGGCGTTCCACCTCCGCCAGCACGCTAATGGCCTGCGCCATACTCCACGGCGCGTGTTCGCTTGCCAGATGGCGGGCGATCCACTGCGCGGTGTTGGCGGCATCAAACGACGTTTGCTGCGCCAGGTAGCCTATCAGTTCAGGAATCAAGTTTTGTAAATTTTGTTGGCGTAAGGGTAAAGGCACTGCACGAATTGTCACATGTTGTGGTTCGAGCACGGTTTCAATACCCATTTGCGCCAGCTGCGGCTCTGCGCGCTGCAATACCCTCATTTCATCAGGGGATATTTTCAGGCGAACCGGAATCAACAGCGGCTGCGCGCAGGCTGCATTTTCGCCTGGCGTAAGCTGCATCTGCTTGAGCCAGCGTTCGGCGACTGGCAGGGCCAGAAGCATCAGTTTGCCGTCACGCTCAAGCAGCGCCATATCCGGTGCGATAATCGTCAGCACCCGGCCAAAACTCTGGCTATGGCCGTCCAGAGAAGGCTGAGCGGGCGGAATGTGCTCTTTTCGCTCCACGGCGGGCGTTTCCAGCAGCTTGCGGTACAACGCTCCCTGCTGCTTCTGATAGCCCGGCTGGGCATTCGGGTAGTTCGCGCCCGTTGGACGCGGTGCGCTCCCGGCCTGGGAGAAACGCGGAGCTTCCGGTTCACGCGCGACGGCAGGCTCAGCAAAATGGTTGCGCCCTGCCGCTACACGGTTTTCAGGCAGCGGACGCGGCGCAGGGGCGTCCTTCTCCAGCGGCAGAGTTGGCGCTGCCTGCTGCTGTAACACGGCGGCCACGCCCTGATAAATGAAGTCGTGAACCAGACGCGACTGGTGGAAACGCACCTCATGCTTGGCAGGATGAACGTTTACATCCACCTGATGGGGGTCGATTTCCAGATAAAGGACGAAAGCTGGCTGCTGATCGGCCCCGAGTTTGTCTTCGCAGGCCTGGCGAATCGCGTGATTGATGAGACGATCGCGCATCATGCGCCCGTTCACGTAGCAATACTGAATTTCAGAGAACGCAGCACTGCTCGCGTTTGGATCGGCAACCCAGCCGCGTAAAGCCAGATCGCCGTGCTGCCACTCAATGGCCAGAGCCTGTTCCAGAAACGGCGTCCCGCAGATAGCGCCCAGGCGACGCTCTTTCTGTCCACCTTCCGCCACCGCGCGGTACTGGCGCATCACCTTACCGTTATGGCTAAGGTTGATGGCGACATCGAATCGGGCGAGCGCGATACGGCGAATGATCTCGTCGATATGGCCGAACTCGGTCTTCTCGGTACGCATAAACTTGCGTCGGGCGGGGGTGTTGTAGAACAGATCCAGGACTTCCAGCGTCGTGCCGACAGGGTGCGCCGCGGGTTTGACCGTCACATCCATATCGCGCCCTTCGGCGTAAGCCTGCCAGGCTTCCTGCTGTTCAGCGGTACGGGAGGTCAGCGTTAAGCGCGAAACCGAGCTGATACTGGCCAGCGCTTCGCCGCGAAAACCGAGGCTAATAATCGCTTCCAGATCGTCCAGAGAGGCGATTTTACTGGTGGCGTGACGAGCCAGCGCCAGCGCCAGCTCCTCTTTTTTAATGCCACAGCCGTTGTCGCGAATGCGGATAAGCTTCGCGCCACCGCGTTCGATATCAATATCGATGCGGGTTGCGCCCGCATCGAGGCTGTTTTCCACCAGCTCCTTCACCACCGACGCAGGGCGTTCCACCACCTCACCGGCGGCGATTTGGTTCGCGAGCTGCGGCGGTAGAACCTGAATCGGCATGAATGCTCCTTAGTTGGTCGCGGTCATCTCACCCGGCAGCGCTGCGCTGGCCGTCTGTGCTGAGCCGCTCTGCGGCGCAGACTGCAGAGGATGCGCCTCAAAATATTTACGTAAACCGTTATAAATCGCTTCGGCAATTTGCTGCTGGTAACTGTCGCTTCCTAACAGACGCTCTTCACCGTTGTTACTGATAAAGCCCGTCTCTACAAGGATGGACGGAATATCCGGGGAGCGCAGAACACCGAGGCTGGCATGTTCCGGACGGCGCTTATGCAGCACGCCAACGCTTTGCAGCTGGTTCAATACGTTAGTGGCGACATCATACCCGACGCGCTGCGAATGACCGAACTGTAAATCCAGCACCGCCTGGCTGAGGTACGGATCGGACTGGCTGTTCGCCAGCACGTCGCCCGCGCCGCCTAACAGTTCAGACTGCTTCTCGTGCTCTTCCAGCCAGTTGGCCATTTCGCTGTTAGCGCGACGGTTCGACAGCACCCAAACCGAGGCGCCGGTGGCGCTACGATTCGGTGCGGCGTCCGCATGAATAGAGACCAGGAAGTTCGCGTTTTGCTTACGCGCCACGTCCGAGCGTCCCATTACGGAGATAAAGTAGTCCCCGTCGCGGGTCAACACGCCTTTAAACATGGGGTCGTCATTGAGTAGCGAACGCAGTTTACGCGCGATAGCGATAGTGACGTTTTTCTCTCGCGTGCCGCCAGGGCCAATCGCCCCCGGGTCTTCCCCGCCGTGGCCCGCATCAATGGCGATAATCACTTTGTCACCGCTGACCGTCGCGCGTCGCGCGCTGGCCGCCGGACGCGTCACCGTATTGCTGCTGGTTGCCGCAGTAATGCGATCGTTCTGCGATTTAAACGGATTACGCGCAGGTTCAGAAGGACGCGGCGTATACACAGGTTCTTCCACGCGCTTCGCTACGACCGGCGGCGGTGGAGGCGGTGGCGGCGCGTCGGCATTGATGGTAAACACCACCGTATAGTTCGCCCCGTTTTGCTGCTTCACCGCCTTCGTTTTGCCCTTTTCGGTCAGATCAACCACCAGGCGTAACGACTGGCTATCCTGCGGTGTTCCCGAACGGATACTTTTCACCAGGTTGTTACCGCTGAACCGCAGCGGTAGCCCCTGGATCACGCCTGTTTGTTTGATATCCAGCGCCACGCTGTGGCTGTCTGGCTGTGAGAACGCATATTCAGGGTCGCCCATAAAGCTGAACGTGATCCGGGCCTGGCTTTCGCCGTTTGATACCTGAATATCTGAGAGGTTTGCCGCCCCGGCCTGCGCGCACAGCAGCACGGTGGCAGCCAACAACCAACCTTTAACGCGATTTATCATCCCGTCATCCCTACGCTTAACCGGCCAGTCGCGCCAGTAAGGAACTGCCTGATGAGGAAACAGCACTGATGCGTGCCTCACGCCCTTGTGCCTGGTAATCTAAGTGAATTTCGACATCCGGGTCAGGCAGCACACCCGCACCTTGTTGCGGCCACTCCACCAGGCAAATGGCGTCGTTGGCAAAATAATCACGGATCCCCATAAATTCCAGCTCCTCAGGATCCGCAAGGCGGTATAAATCGAAGTGGTACACCATGAGATTTTCAAGGGTGTACGGTTCAACCAGCGTGTAGGTTGGGCTTTTCACATTCCCGTTATGCCCTAACGCCTGCAAAAAACCCCGGCTGAAGGTGGTTTTACCCGCACCTAAATCACCATACAGATAAATGACGGTTGCCCCCTGACAGGCCTGCGCCACGCGCTTGCCGAGTTCTAAAGTGGCTTGTTCATCAGGTAAAGGAATCGCTCGATTAGTCATTTTCTACGTCAATCACATCCGGGTTAACAACACGCCGCAGCGTGCAAAAAAGATCGGTGGCCAGCATGCCGCGTGTACCGTAACGCGCGGCCAGTTTATCCGCCGCGACACCGTGGGCCACGCAGCCCGCGCAGGCTGCATCATAAAGGGGAAGTTTCTGTCCAAGCAATGCGCCAATGATGCCGGAAAGCACATCGCCCATGCCGCCGCTTGCCATGCCCGCATTTCCGGCATCAATAATGCCCTGCGTCTCGTCACTGGCGACAACGGTTCCTGCCCCTTTCAAAACAGCAACACCTCCGTAACGTTTTACCAGACGCTGAGCAGAAAGTAAGCGATCGCTTTCAATTTCTGCCACGCTGCAGTTAAGCAGGCGCGCGGCTTCGCCGGGGTGTGGCGTCAGAATGCGATTGTGACGCTTATCGGGGTTTATTGCCAGAAGGTTAAGCGCGTCGGCATCCCACAGCATCGGTTTACGAAAATTCTCGACCTTTTGCAGGGCCTGTTTACCCCATGCCTGCTGCCCAAGCCCGGGGCCGATCGCCACCACATCCGCCCATTCCAGGCTTTCTTCAAGCGACTGAGGCGTAAGCTCATGGACCATCAGCTCCGGTCGGGCCGTAACGATCGGCGCAATATTCTCAATGCGAGTGAGTACTCGCACTAATCCGGCACCGCTGCGCAGAGCCGCCTCGCCGGTCATGCGAATTGCACCTGCCGTACCATGATCGCCGCCAATAATCACCAGCCTGCCGTGATCGCCCTTATGGGACGTCTGCCGGCGCGGCGGGAGCCACGCCGCAAGCTGCGAAGCATCAAAACGCGCGAGGTGCGTTTCCTGCCCGGACAGCCAGCTCTCCAGCCCCAGCGCATGGTGGTGCAGCACGCCAACAACGTCTCGTGCTTTACCGGTCAGTAGCCCCGGCTTGAGGGCGATGAAGGTTACCGTATGTGCAGCCTGAATCACCGCTCCCGGCGTCGCGCCGGTTTGTGCGATCAGGCCTGAGGGAATATCCAGGGCAACGACCGGCGCGGAATGTCCGTTAGCGTGTTCAATAAGGGCGGCAATGTTCTCGCGAGGCGCACTGCGTAGCCCGGTACCCAGCAGACCATCAACAATCAGATCCACCTCTTCCGGCCAGACGATATCAGGCGCATGAATCACACCGCCTGCGTTAAGCCACGCCTCCCGGGCCGCGCTGGCCTCTTCCGGCAGCGGTTTATCGCTCTCCAGGGCCAGCAACGTCACGCGGATACCTGCCGCAACCGCCAAACGGGCGACAACGTAGCCGTCGCCGCCGTTATTGCCGTGACCGCACAGAATCAGCCAGTGGGCGGCATGAGGGTACGCGCTGCGGGCAACGTTAAACGCCGCCTCACCCGCGCGCAGCATCAGTTCATAAAGGGTAATCCCGAGGCTGTCTGCGGCCTCTTTTTCGGCGCGCCGGAGGTCATCCGCATGCCAGATGGAATGTGGTATACTTGCGGGGTTTTTCTTCACCGTATGGTCCGTCATGTCACAGCCCCTCGATCTCAATGAATTAGCGCAAAAAATTAAACAGTGGGGTGCTGAGCTTGGCTTCCAGAAGGTGGGCATTACCGATACCGACCTCTCCGCCAGCGAGCCGAAACTGCAGGCCTGGCTGGACAAACAATACCACGGCGAAATGGAGTGGATGGCGCGTCATGGCATGATGCGCGCCCGCCCTCACGAGCTTTTGCCGGGCACATTACGCGTCATCAGCGTGCGCATGAATTATCTGCCCGCCAACGCGGCCTTTGCGCGCACGCTAAAAAATCCCTCTCTGGGTTACGTCAGCCGGTACGCTCTGGGCCGTGATTACCATAAGCTCTTGCGTAACCGTTTAAAAAAACTCGGGGAAACTATTCAGCAGCACTGTGTTTCGCTGAATTTTAGACCCTTTGTCGATTCTGCGCCTATTCTTGAGCGCCCGATCGCCGAAAAAGCCGGGCTTGGCTGGACAGGTAAGCACTCACTTATCCTCAGCCGCGACGCCGGATCGTTTTTCTTCCTGGGTGAACTGCTGATTGATTTACCATTGCCGGTAGACGGCCCGGTAGAGGAAGGCTGCGGACGCTGCGTGGCCTGCATGACCATCTGTCCGACGGGTGCCATCGTCGAGCCTTACACCGTTGATGCGCGCCGCTGCATCTCCTACCTCACTATCGAACTGGAAGGGGCCATTCCAGAGGAATTTCGACCACTTATCGGCAACCGCATCTACGGCTGCGACGACTGCCAGCTGATCTGCCCGTGGAACCGCTATTCGCAGCTCACGGACGAAGAGGATTTCAGCCCGCGTAAGGCGCTGCATGCGCCGCAGCTGGTTGAGTTATTCGCCTGGACCGAAGCCTGGTTCCTGAAAGTGACGGAAGGTTCGGCCATTCGCCGTATCGGTCATCTGCGCTGGCTGCGTAATGTTGCCGTCGCGCTGGGTAATGCCCCGTGGGATGAAGCGAATATTCGGGCGCTTGAAAGCCGTAAAGGTGAGCACCCACTTCTTGATGAACACATAGAATGGGCGATTGCGCAGCAAATAGAGAAGCGTAATGCCTGCACGATCGAGGTGCAGCTACCGAAGAAACAGCGTCTGGTGCGGGTGATTGAAAAAGGGCTTACGCGGGATGCCTGAACTATTCACAGCCTGTGAATAAAATTACAAACTCAAGCGCCATCTGGGCTGGAGAAGAGGTCAAGTGATCTCAATAACATTTTGAAATGAAAATTTATTTACTAAATACAGCGCGTTACAAAGATATTATTCACCCTGCTAAGCTTTAACCCTGTTACGGTTAAGCGTAGTTTCTGTGGATAACTCTGTTCACAAGAGTATTTCAGAGACAATAGAAAACGTCCCCAACGACTCTTTTCGCTGTGGATATTTTAGAGATTAAGAAGAATTTGGAGCGGGAAACGAGACTCGAACTCGCGACCCCGACCTTGGCAAGGTCGTGCTCTACCAACTGAGCTATTCCCGCTTGGGTGGTCCGTGCTTTAGAAGCACTTTCAAATTTTGGAGCGGGAAACGAGACTCGAACTCGCGACCCCGACCTTGGCAAGGTCGTGCTCTACCAACTGAGCTATTCCCGCTTGGGTGGTCCGTGCTTAGGAAGCACTTTTCAAATTTTGGAGCGGGAAACGAGACTCGAACTCGCGACCCCGACCTTGGCAAGGTCGTGCTCTACCAACTGAGCTATTCCCGCAAATCTGCACTGCTTTTGTTGCTGTCGTAACGTGTAATTCTCTGTCGTTACGGGAGGCGCATTATACGAGAAATCCTTTTAGCTGCAACCCCCCTAAAAGCGATTTTTTCGAAATTAAGTTCAAATGCTTAATTAATCGGCAAGCTGAACAATTTAACGACAAAAACCCGGCCACGCAAGGCGCCGGATCGCAAAATCACAGCTTAATAAAGTTTTCGCGGTAGTAGGAAAGCTCCGCCACGGACTCACGGATATCGTCCATCGCCTGGTGAGTCCCCTGCTTTTTGAAGCCGTCGAGGATTTCAGGCTTCCAGCGACGCGCCAGCTCTTTCAGGGTGCTGACATCCAGATAACGGTAGTGGAAATATGACTCCAGCTCCGGCATGTACTTAAACAGGAAACGGCGATCCTGGCCGATACTATTCCCACAGATAGGCGATTTGCCTGCCGGAACCCACTGTTTCAGGAACTCAAGCGTCGCCAGCTCCGCCTCGCGATCGCCGAACGTGCTCGCCTTCACGCGCTCCACCAGGCCACTGCCGGTGTGGGTGCGCACGTTCCATTCATCCATCAAAGCCAGCTGCTCGTCGGACTGATGCACCGCAAACGTTGGCCCTTCAGCCAGGATATTCAGGTTAGCGTCCGTCACCAGCGTTGCAATTTCAATGATGCGATCGCGCTCGGGATCCAGCCCGGTCATTTCGAGATCGATCCAAATCAGGTTGTTTTCATCCGCGCTCATGTTATTTTCCACCCTTCTCGCATAACCGGCAGTAGCAGGTTAACTAGTATTAATTAGAGTGTATCATAGAGGTTTTGCCCCTTACGGGCGACCAGGAGCCAGCGCGATTGAGTAAAAATAAACTCTCCAAAGGGCAGCAGCGCCGCGTAAACGCCAACCACCAGCGCCGTCTTAAAACCACTTCGGAGAAGCCGGATTATGACGACAACCTGTTTGGTGAAGCGACAGAAGGCGTAGTCATCAGCCGTTTCGGTATGCATGCCGATGTCGAATCCGCCGACGGGGATATTCACCGTTGCAATATCCGTCGCACCATCCGTTCACTGGTTACCGGCGATCGCGTGGTCTGGAGACCGGGTAAAGAGGCGGCGGAAGGCGTTACGGTAAAAGGTATCGTTGAAGCGGTTCATGAGCGCACGTCCGTGTTAACCCGTCCCGATTTCTACGACGGGGTCAAACCCATTGCCGCCAACATTAACCAGATTGTTATCGTATCGGCGATTTTGCCCGAACTTTCGCTCAACATTATCGACCGATACCTCGTCGCCTGCGAAACGCTGCAGGTTGAACCGATTATCGTGTTGAACAAAATCGATCTGCTGGATGACGACGGCATGGCCTTCGTGAATGAGCAGATGGATATCTATCGCAAGATTGGTTACCGCGTGCTGATGGTCTCCAGCCACACCAAAGATGGCCTTAAACCGCTGGAAGAGGCGCTGACCGACCGCATCAGCATCTTTGCGGGCCAGTCCGGCGTAGGTAAATCGAGCCTGCTGAACAACCTGCTCGGCCTCCAGCAAGAGATCCTGACCAACGATGTGTCCAACGTCTCTGGCCTGGGCCAGCACACCACTACCGCCTCGCGTCTGTATCATTTCCCGCACGGCGGCGACGTGATCGACTCCCCGGGCGTGCGTGAGTTCGGTTTGTGGCACCTTGAGCCGGAACAAATCTTTAACGGATTTGTCGAATTCCATGATTATTTAGGCGCCTGTAAATACCGCGACTGTAAGCACGATAACGACCCTGGCTGCGCTATCCGTGAAGCAGTTGAGAAAGGCGAGATCGCGGAAACCCGCTTCGAGAATTACCACCGCATTCTTGAGAGCATGGAAGACGTAAAAACGCGTAAAAACTTTTCTGATTCTGATAACTGACAACTAAGCTAAGCATCGCTAAAATCGTCCCCTTTTTTCAGGTTCCGGCGGCTTAACGCCGGATCAGGAACGACAAAACAATGGCCTGGAGGCTACCTTGTTAAACGCATTTAAACTTTCGCTTCAATACATTCTGCCAAAACTGTGGCTCACTCGCCTGGCGGGCTGGGGCGCAAGCAAACGCGCGGGCTGGCTGACCAAACTGGTCATTGACCTTTTCGTAAAATATTACAAGGTCGACATGAAAGAGGCGCAGAAGCCGGATACCGCCAGCTACCGCACCTTCAACGAGTTCTTCGTACGCCCGCTGCGTGACGAAGTGCGCCCGCTGAACACCGACCCTAACGTCCTGGTGATGCCGGCAGACGGCGTGATCAGCCAGTTGGGTGATATCGAAGACGACAAAATCCTGCAGGCGAAGGGCCATAACTACAGTCTGGAAGCGCTGCTGGCGGGTAACTACCTGATGGCGGATCTGTTCCGTAACGGTACCTTTGCCACCACCTATCTTTCACCGCGCGACTACCATCGCGTGCACATGCCGTGTAACGGTATCCTGCGTGAAATGATTTACGTCCCGGGCGACCTGTTCTCCGTAAACCACCTGACCGCGCAGAACGTGCCGAACCTGTTTGCCCGTAACGAGCGCGTCATCTGTCTGTTCGATACTGAATTTGGCCCTATGGCGCAGATTCTGGTGGGTGCGACCATCGTAGGCAGCATCGAAACCGTCTGGGCGGGCACCATCACCCCACCGCGCGAAGGCGTGATCAAACGCTGGACCTGGCCTGCCGGTGAAGCGGAAGGCTCGGTGGCCCTGCTGAAAGGTCAGGAGATGGGTCGCTTCAAGCTGGGCTCTACCGTAATCAACCTGTTTGCGCCGGGCAAAGTGAAGCTGGCTGAACAGCTCGAAAGCCTGTCGGTCACCAAACTGGGCCAGCCGCTGGCGGTCTCTACCGAAACCTTCGTTACGCCGGATGCAGAACCAGCGCCGCTACCGCAGGAAGAGATCAACGCCGAGCACGACGCCAGCCCGCTGGTTGACGACAAAAAAGACGAAGGCTAACAACAGAAGGATCGCTGACGTGCGCCCGATTATCGTTCTACTGATGGCCTGGTGCCTCAGCATGGGGGCGTACGCAGCGACAGCCCCCGACGCCAAACAGATAACCCAGGAACTGGAGCAGGCAAAAGCGGCTAAACCTGCTCAGCCAGAGACCGTCGAGTCGCTCCAGGCTGCCCTGAACGCGCTTGAGGAGCGAAAAGGCTCTCTTGAGCGCGCTCAGCAGTATCAGCAGGTTATCGACAATTTCCCCAAACTCTCGCAGACGCTGCGCGCGCAGCTCAATAATTTGCGTGACGAACCGCGCGATGTGCCAGCAGGCATGACCTCCGACGCCCTGAACCAGGAGATCCTGCAGGTCAGCAGCCAGCTTCTGGAAAAGAGCCGCCTTGCCCAGCAGGAGCAGGAGCGAGCGCGTGAAATTGCCGACTCCCTCAGCCAGCTTCCGCAGCAGCAAACCGATGCCCGCCGCCAGCTTAATGAAGTTGAGCGTCGCGTGGGTACGCAAAGCGGCAATACGCCACAGGCTCAGGCTCAAAATCTGGGCCTGCAGGCAGAATCTGCTCGCCTGAAGGCCCTTGTCGATGAGCTGGAGCTGGCGCAGCTTTCCGCCAATAACCGCCAGGAGCTGTCGCGGATGCGCTCTGAACTCGCTCAGAAGCAGAGCGAGCAGCTGGATGCGTATCTCCAGGCCCTGCGCAATCAGCTTAACAGCCAGCGTCAGCGCGAAGCCGAGCGTGCCCTTGAAAGCACCGAACTGCTGGCGGAAAACAGCGAAAACCTGCCTGCCGGTATCAACGAACAATTCAGGGTCAACCGCGAGCTTTCTGCCGCGCTGAATCAGCAGGCGCAGCGCATGGATCTGGTTGCATCCCAGCAGCGTCAGGCCACCAATCAAACCCTGCAGGTTCGCCAGGCGCTCAACACCCTGCGCGAGCAGTCCCAGTGGCTCGGGTCATCAAACCTGCTGGGCGAAGCGTTGCGCGCCCAGGTCGCGCGCCTGCCTGAAATGCCGAAGCCGCAACAGCTGGATACCGAGATGGCCCAGCTGCGCGTTCAGCGACTGCACTTTGAAGATCTTCTCAATAAACAGCCGCAAATCCGCCAGATCCGTCAGGCTGACGGCCAGCCCCTGACCAGCGAGCAAAACCGCATTCTGGAAGCCCAGCTGCGTACCCAGCGTGAGCTGCTGAACTCCCTGCTCCAGGGCGGGGATACGCTGATTCTGGAGCTGACCAAGCTAAAAGTCTCCAATAGCCAGCTGGAAGATGCGCTGAAAGAGGTGAACGAGGCTACGCACCGTTATCTCTTCTGGACGTCCGACGTGCGTCCGATGACCTTCTCGTGGCCGATTGAGATTGTCCAGGACCTGCGCCGCCTGATTTCGCTGGACACCGTCAGCCAGCTGGGACAGGCCAGCGTGATGATGTTTACCAGCAAAGAGACCATTTTCCCGCTGCTCGGGGCGTTGATTCTGGTGGGCTTCAGCATTTACTCGCGCAGACATTTCACCCGCTTCCTGGAGCGTTCCAGCTCCCGGGTCGGGAAAGTCACCCAGGATCACTTCTGGCTGACGTTGCGCACCGTATTCTGGTCGATTCTTGTCGCCTCTCCGCTGCCGGTGCTGTGGATGACGCTGGGGTATGGCCTGCGGGAAGCCTGGCCCTATCCGCTCGCGGTCGCGATTGGCGATGGCGTCACCGCCACGGTGCCGCTGCTGTGGGTGGTCATGATTTGCGCCACCTTCGCGCGCCCCAATGGCCTGTTTATCACCCACTTTGGCTGGCCGCGTAATCGCGTTGCGCGCGCCATGCGTTACTACCTGATGAGCATCGGGCTGATTGTGCCGCTGATTATGGCGCTGATCATGTTCGATAATCTCAACGACCGGGAATTCTCAGGCTCGCTGGGCCGCCTCTGCTTTATGCTGATATGCGGGGCGCTGGCCATCGTCACGCTCAGCCTGAAACGCGCGGGTATTCCGCTCTATCTCGATAAATCCGGCAGCGGCGAAAACATGTTCAACCGGCTGCTCTGGAACCTGCTGCTTAGCGCGCCGCTGTTTGCGATGCTGGCAGCCGCAGTGGGCTATCTGGCAACCGCGCAGGCGCTGCTGGCGCGACTGGAAACATCGGTGGCCATCTGGTTCCTGCTGCTGGTGGTGTACCACGTGATCCGCCGCTGGATGCTGATCCAGCGCCGCCGTCTGGCCTTCGATCGTGCCAAGCATCGCCGGGCGGAGATCCTCGCCCAGCGCGCGCGGGGTGAAGAAGAGCCAAACCACGTCAACAGTACGGAAGGCACAACGGAAGCGGACGAAGTCGAACTGGATCTGGATGCCATCAGTACCCAGTCCCTGCGCCTGGTTCGTTCCATCCTGATGCTGATTGCCCTCCTGTCGGTGATCTTCCTGTGGTCAGAGATCCACTCCGCATTTGGCTTCCTGGAGAACATCTCGCTCTGGGACGTGACGTCTACGGTGCAGGGCGTGGAAAGCCTGGAGCCGATTACCTTAGGGGCGGTGCTGATTGCCATTCTGGTGCTGATCATCACCACGCAGCTGGTGCGCAACTTCCCGGCGCTGCTGGAGCTGGCGCTGCTGCAGCATCTGGATTTAACGCCGGGGACGGGCTATGCGATTACGACCATTACCAAATATCTGATCATGCTGTTTGGCGGGCTGGTTGGCTTCTCGATGATCGGTATTGAGTGGTCGAAGCTGCAGTGGCTAGTGGCGGCCCTTGGTGTAGGGTTAGGTTTTGGTTTACAGGAGATCTTCGCCAACTTCATCTCTGGCCTGATCATTCTGTTCGAAAAACCGATCCGTATTGGCGATACCGTAACGATTCGCGATCTGACCGGCAGCATCACGAAGATCAACACCCGTGCGACGACGATCAGCGACTGGGATCGGAAAGAGATCATCGTGCCAAACAAGGCGTTTATTACCGAGCAGTTCATCAACTGGTCGCTGTCAGACTCCGTTACCCGCGTGGTGCTGACGGTACCGGCGCCGTCGGACGCCAACAGCGAAGAGGTCACCCAGATCCTCTACACTGCCGCTGAGCGCTGTTCGCTGGTAATCGACAACCCGGCGCCGGAAGTATTCCTTGTGGATTTACAGCAGGGGATCCAGATTTTCGAGCTGCGCATCTACGCCGCCGAAATGGGACACCGTATGCCGCTGCGCCATGAGATCCACCAGCTGATTCTGGCGGGCTTCCGCGAGCACGGTATTGATATGCCGTTCCCACCGTTCCAGATGCGTCTCGAAAGCCTGGACGGGCGTAAAACGGGAAGAACGCTGACGTCAGCGGCGCGTACGCGCCCGGCGGGAAGTTTGTAAGGTAAGCGGGGCAACCCTCTCCCACGGGAGAGGGTAAACTGCCGTCAGGCGCGATCTACGGTAAACGCAATCACATCGCCAAGCTGCTCTGCGCCCAGGGCCAGCATCACCAGACGGTCAACACCCAGCGCCACGCCGGAGCAATCCGGCAGACCTGCTTTTAATGCTTCAAGCAAATTCACATCAATAGGCTGCTGCGGCAGACCGCGCGCGGCGCGCTTGCGGTTATCCTGCTCGAAGCGCTGCTGCTGCTCGCGGGCATCCGTCAGTTCGTGGAAGCCGTTCGCCAGCTCGATGCCTTTGTAATAGACCTCAAAACGCTCTGCGACACGATGATCTTCGGTACTGATCTGCGCCAGCGACGCCTGGCTTGCCGGGAAGTGGTAGACAAAGGTCGGACGATCCTTGCCAATCTGTGGTTCTACGCCGAAGGTGAACAGCAGCTGCAGCAGCGTGTCGCGATCCTCTTCGGTATCCGCCACGTTGCTCAGATCCAGTTTTGCCGCCGCTTCGCGCAGCTGGGTTTTGTCCGCCGACAGCGGATCGATTTCCAGATGGCGCTGGAAAGCCTGCTGATAGGAGAGCGTTTCGGCTTCTGAGCAGTCCAGGACCTGCTGCAGCAGATCGTCCACCTCATTCATCAGGCGGTACATATCATAATGCGGGCGGTACCACTCCAGCATGGTGAATTCCGGGTTGTGGTGACGCCCCATCTCTTCATTACGGAAGCTGCGGCACAGCTGATACACCGGGCCACACCCCGCCGCCAGCAGGCGTTTCATGTGGTATTCCGGGCTGGTCATCAGATACAAATTCATGCCCTGAGAGTGGCCGGGGCCAACAAAACGGGTTTCAAACGGCACCAGATGAATATCCGTTACCGTTGCCTGACTCATGCACGGCGTTTCCACCTCCAGGACTCCGCGGTCGGCAAAGAAACGGCGGATCTCCGCCATAATTGCAGCGCGTTTTAACAGATTAGGGATGGATGCGCTCGGCTGCCAGGTGGCCGTTTCGCTCATGAGTTGTTCTCCGATTTCAGACAAGGGCACGAAGTCTACTCGTTAGCAGGGGCAGAGACAAATTTTGCGCAGTAAAAAAGGGCATTTCATTTAGGTGAACTTTTTCGTGACGTATTTCATCAATCTTCATGATAAATCGCCGTACAGAACAGCAAAAAAATCGAACACGTCAAATTTCCCTGACATCTACACGGTTATACTGTTTTACCCATAAAGGAGCAGTGGAAACGCTTTCGCAATCGTCCTTTTGGACGGGTGAACTACCTTTAGTTTGTCGCGTTGCGAAATAACAAAAATCTGGAGGAATGTCGTGCAAACTTTTCAAGCCGATCTTGCCGTAATAGGCGCTGGCGGGGCTGGATTACGTGCTGCGATTGCTGCAGCACAAGCTAATCCCAACGCTAAAATCGCATTGATTTCAAAAGTCTATCCAATGCGTAGTCACACAGTGGCAGCAGAAGGAGGATCCGCCGCCGTTGCGCAGGATCATGACAGCTTTGAATACCATTTCCACGACACGGTTGCAGGGGGCGACTGGCTTTGCGAGCAGGATGTCGTTGACTACTTTGTGCATCATTGTCCAACGGAAATGACCCAGCTTGAACAGTGGGGATGTCCGTGGAGCCGCCGCCCGGACGGCAGCGTCAACGTTCGCCGCTTTGGCGGAATGAAGATTGAACGCACCTGGTTCGCCGCCGATAAAACCGGCTTCCACATGCTGCACACCCTGTTCCAGACCTCCCTTCAGTTCCCACAAATTCAGCGCTTCGATGAACATTTCGTTCTCGACATTCTGGTTGATGACGGACAGGCGCGTGGCCTGGTGGCGATGAATATGATGGAAGGCACGCTTGTCCAGATCCGCGCCAACGCGGTAGTGATGGCGACGGGCGGTGCGGGTCGCGTTTATCGTTATAACACCAACGGCGGCATCGTCACCGGTGACGGCATGGGCATGGCGCTCGGTCACGGCGTACCGCTGCGCGATATGGAGTTCGTCCAGTATCACCCAACCGGCCTGCCGGGCTCCGGCATTCTGATGACGGAAGGCTGCCGCGGTGAAGGCGGTATTCTGGTCAATAAAAACGGCTACCGCTATCTGCAGGATTACGGCATGGGCCCGGAAACCCCGCTCGGCGAGCCGAAGAACAAATACATGGAACTCGGCCCGCGTGACAAAGTCTCTCAGGCCTTCTGGCACGAGTGGCGCAAAGGCAACACCATCTCCACGCCGCGCGGCGATGTGGTCTATCTCGACCTGCGTCACCTTGGCGAGAAGAAACTGCTGGAACGTCTGCCGTTCATCTGCGAGCTGGCGAAAGCTTACGTCGGCGTCGACCCGGTGAAAGAGCCGATTCCGGTGCGTCCTACCGCGCACTACACCATGGGCGGGATCGAAACCGACCAGCAGTGCGAAACCCGTATTAAAGGCCTGTTCGCCGTCGGCGAGTGTTCCTCCGTGGGTCTGCACGGCGCCAACCGTCTCGGGTCTAACTCGCTGGCAGAGCTGGTCGTCTTTGGCCGCATGGCGGGCGAGCGCGCGATGGAGCGGGCAGCTACCGCAGGTGAAGCCAACGGTGCCGCGCTGGATGCGCAGGTTGCAGACGTTGAAAAACGCCTGAAAGATCTGGTGAACCAGGAGGGGAACGAGAACTGGTCTAAGATCCGCGACGAGATGGGCCTGTCGATGGAAGAAGGCTGCGGTATTTACCGTACGCCAGAGCTGATGCAAAAAACCGTCGATAAGCTGGCGGAACTGCAGGAGCGCTTCAAGCGCGTGCGCATCACCGATACCTCCAGCGTATTTAACACCGACCTGCTCTACACCATCGAGCTGGGCCACGGTCTGAACGTCGCGGAATGTATGGCGCACTCTGCGCTGGCGCGTAAAGAGTCGCGTGGGGCCCACCAGCGTCTGGACGAAGGCTGTACCGAACGTGACGACGTCAATTTCCTGAAACACACTCTCGCCTGGCGCGATGCAGATGGCACCACACGTCTGGACTACAGCGACGTGAAAATCACCACGCTGCCGCCGGCTAAACGCGTGTACGGTGCAGAAGCAGAAGCCGCCGAGAAGAAGGAGAAGGCGAATGGCTGAGATGCAAAAAATGAAGGTTGAAGTGGTGCGCTACAATCCGGAAGTGGACGCCGCACCGCACAGCGCTTTCTATGAAGTACCTTATGACGAGCAAACCTCCCTGCTGGATGCGCTCGGCTATATCAAAGATAACCTGGCGCCAGACCTGAGCTACCGCTGGTCCTGCCGCATGGCAATCTGCGGCTCCTGCGGCATGATGGTCAACAAGGTGCCGAAGCTGGCCTGTAAGACCTTCCTGCGCGAGTACACCAAAGGCATTAAGGTCGAAGCGCTGGGCAACTTCCCGATTGAACGCGATCTGGTGGTCGATATGACCCACTTTATCGAAAGCCTGGAAGCCATTAAGCCGTACATCATCGGTAATCCGCGCACGCCGGATCAGGGGCCAAATACCCAGACGCCGGCTCAGATGGCGAAATACCATCAGTTCTCCGGCTGCATCAACTGCGGCCTGTGCTACGCAGCCTGTCCACAGTTTGGCCTGAACAAGGAGTTCATCGGCCCGGCCGCCATTACCCTGGCACACCGCTATAACGAAGACAGCCGCGACCACGGCAAAAAAGAACGTATGGCGCAGCTTAACAGCCAGAACGGCGTCTGGAGCTGTACCTTTGTGGGTTACTGCTCCGAAGTGTGTCCGAAGCACGTCGACCCGGCCGCCGCAATTCAGCAGGGTAAAGTGGAAAGCTCGAAAGACTTTCTTATCGCTACCCTGAAACCACGCTAAGGAGTGCATGATGACGACTAAACGCAAAGCCTATGTGCGGCCTGTGCCGTCCACCTGGTGGAAAAACCTGCCGTTTTATCGCTTCTACATGCTGCGTGAAGGCACGGCGGTACCGGCGGTCTGGTTCAGCCTTGAGCTGATGTACGGCGTTTTTGCCCTCAAGCATGGCCCGGAAGCCTGGGCCAGCTTTGTCGGTTTTCTGCAAAACCCGATCATTGTTGTTCTGAACCTGATCGTACTCGCGGCCGCGCTGCTTCATACCAAAACCTGGTTTGAGCTGGCGCCAAAAGCGGCGAACATCATCATAAAAGACGAGAAAATGGGGCCAGAGCCGGTGATTAAAGGGCTCTGGGCAGTGACGATTCTGGTCACTGTGGTCATTCTGTTTGTCGCACTGTTCTGGTAAGGAGACACCTGTGATCAATCCAAATCCAAAACGTTCTGACGAGCCGGTCTTCTGGGGCCTGTTTGGCGCAGGCGGCATGTGGAGTGCCATCATCGCCCCCGTCATCATTCTGCTGGTCGGCATTATGCTGCCGCTGGGGCTGTTCCCGGGCGATGCGCTGAGCTACGAGCGCGTGCTGGCGTTTGCGAGCAGCTTTATCGGCCGCGTGTTCATCTTCCTGATGATCGTCCTGCCGCTGTGGTGTGGCCTGCACCGTATTCACCATGCGATGCATGACCTGAAAATCCATGTACCGAGCGGGAAATGGGTGTTCTACGGTCTGGCGACCATCCTGACCGTGGTGACGCTGATTGCCGTGGTCACCATCTGACGCTTCTGGCCCGCCATCCGGCGGGCCTTTTATTTCTGCATCTTCCCCACCAGCCACTGGGCAAACTCGCGCATTGCGGGCGTTTCTGTCCGTGACTGTAGTCTTGTCAGCCAGTAGCTGCCGAGGTCAATCTGCGTTGCAAACGGCTGCACGATGCGTTCGCTGCTGAGTAAATGGGTAAACATGTCGACAGGCGCAATGGCAATCCCTGTGCCTGCCTGCGCGGCTTCCAGCATGGTCACGGACGAATCAAACACCATCACCCGGTGCGTCGGCGAGGGAGGATGTTCACCCGCTGCCTGCATCCACGCAGCCCACTCGTCGCGCCGGTAGGAGCGCAGCAGGGTAAACTTCAGGATATCTGCCGGGCTTTTTAGACAGGAGGCAATGTCGGGTGTACAGAGCGCAGACAGCGGCGCAGGGCAAAGGAATTCAGCATCGGTTCCATGCCACGCGCCGCCACCGTAGCGAATGGCGTAATCAAGCCCTTCGGCCGCCGGGTCGACGCGATTGTTATGGGTGGAAAGCTGAAGATCAATATGCGGATAGCAGCGGCGAAAGTCCGCAAGCAGCGAGAATAAAACTCCCGTGGCAAAAGTCCCTACCACACCTATTTTGAGCTTCTCCTGAGCGCGCTGGCTGGCAAAGCGATCCAGCATTCCGGCGATGCGATCGAACGAGTCATTCAGTACCGGCAGCAAATTCTCGCCTTCGGTGGTCAACATCAGCCCACGCGAAACGCGGACAAACAGCTGGCAATTAAGGTGCTGCTCCAGCGCCTTTACGTGCTGGCTAATCGCGGAATGGGTGACGTTCAGCTCGATAGCGGCATGCGTAAAACTGAGATGCCTGGCGGCTGCTTCAAACGCCCGCAGGGAATTAAGAGGGAGATAGCTGCGCGTCATGGTCTCGTCCGTTAGAAAAATTAACAGCTAATGCTAAATTTAACCGTTTGTCAGCCATAGTCAAATCCAACAGACTACAGCGGTCTGACGGGCCCGGACACTCCCTTGAACTGCTATTACGGAAGATAACTGATGATGACTAAATCCCTTTGCTGCGCCCTGCTGCTCAGCACCTCCTGCTCGGTATTGGCTGCCCCGATGTCAGAAAAACAGCTGGCTGAGGTGGTGGAACGTACCGTTACGCCGCTGATGAAAGCGCAGGCCATTCCGGGTATGGCGGTGGCGGTGATTTATCAGGGTCAGCCGCACTACTTTACCTTCGGTAAAGCCGATGTTGCGGCGAACAAACCTGTCACCCCACAAACCTTATTCGAGCTGGGTTCTATAAGTAAAACCTTCACCGGCGTACTCGGCGGCGATGCCATTGCTCGCGGTGAAATATCGCTGGGCGATCCGGTGACAAAATACTGGCCTGAGCTGACAGGCAAGCAGTGGCAGGGGATCCGAATGCTGGATCTGGCAACCTATACCGCAGGTGGTTTGCCGTTACAGGTACCGGATGAGGTCACGGATAACGCCTCTCTGCTGCGCTTTTATCAAAACTGGCAGCCGCAGTGGAAGCCGGGCACCACGCGTCTTTATGCCAACGCCAGCATCGGTCTTTTTGGCGCGCTGGCGGTCAAACCTTCCGGCATGAGCTATGAGCAGGCCATAACGACGCGGGTCTTTAAGCCGCTCAAGCTGGACCATACATGGATTAACGTTCCGAAAGCGGAAGAGGCGCATTACGCCTGGGGATACCGCGACGGTAAGGCGGTACACGTTTCGCCAGGCATGCTGGACGCTGAAGCCTATGGCGTAAAAACCAACGTGCAGGATATGGCAAGCTGGGTAATGGTCAACATGAAGCCGGACTCGCTTCAGGATAGTTCACTCAGGAAAGGCATTACCCTGGCGCAGTCTCGCTACTGGCGCGTGGGTGCCATGTATCAGGGTTTAGGCTGGGAAATGCTTAACTGGCCGGTCGATGCAAAAACCGTGGTTGAAGGTAGCGACAATAAGGTGGCGCTGGCACCGCTGCCTGCGAGAGAAGTGAATCCACCGGCGCCCCCGGTCAACGCATCCTGGGTCCATAAAACCGGCTCTACCGGCGGGTTTGGCAGCTACGTGGCATTTATTCCTGAAAAGCAGCTCGGCATTGTGATGCTGGCGAATAAAAGCTATCCGAACCCGGCACGCGTTGAGGCGGCATACCGTATCCTCGACGCGCTGCAGTAAAACATTGCCGGGTGGCGCTAACGCTTACCCGGCCTACAAAATCCACGGGGTGACCCCCCGGCGAAACACACCGCACAAAAACCACATTTTCCTTGCCGTCATCTACACTTAACAAAAAACAGTAAGGAAACTCCTATGCGCATTCTGCCTGTTATCGCCGCGGTGACAGCCGCGTTTTTAGTGGTTGCCTGCAGTTCCCCTACCCCACCTCCAGGCGTTACCGTCGTCTCGCCTTTTGATGCACAACGCTTCCTTGGAACATGGTATGAAATCGCGCGCCTCGACCATCGGTTTGAGCAGGGCTTAGAGAAGGTCACTGCGAATTACAGCCCGATGGATGATGGCGGTATTCAGGTGATCAACCGGGGCTATAATCCCGATCGGGAGATGTGGCAGCAGTCGATTGGGAAAGCGTACTTCACGGGCGACCCGCGACGGGCCGCGCTCAAAGTCTCTTTCTTCGGCCCGTTTTATGGCGGCTATAACGTGATCGCGCTCGACAGAGAGTACCGTCACGCGCTGGTGTGCGGGCCGGATCGCGACTATTTGTGGATACTTTCCCGCACGCCAACTATTTCGTCAGAAATGAAACAGCAAATGCTGGACGTCGCGACCCGGCAAGGGTTTGATGTGTCAAAACTCATCTGGGTAAAACAGCCCCATTAATGGGTGCTGAGCTTCAGCCCAACGATGCCGGCCACAATCAAGGCGAGGCTGGCGATACGCGCCAGACTCGCTGACTCTCCCAGCAGCAGAATGCCGGTGATGGCGGCCCCCACCGCACCAATGCCCGTCCAGACGGCATAAGCCGTTCCCACAGGCAGCGAGCGCATCGCCCAGGATAACAGGACAATACTCACGATCATTGCGGTGACGGTTATGACGCTGGGCGTCAGGCGGGTAAATCCGTGGGTGTACTTGAGACCAATTGCCCATACCACTTCGAGCAGGCCAGCAATAAAAAGAATGATCCAGGACATTTCAGGCTCCTTAACTTAATTCAAGTTGGGGCCGTCCCCGGTGAAAGAAACGCTTACGGGTCGTCCCGTAAGGCAGAGATTACGCCCCATATTGTGGTTAGCGTGCTATTTTTTTTCAATCATTTTTTGCTGAACACGTTAAGGCAAGAAATAGCCGCAGTATGGCGCGTAGTTCCGGCATTTAGCACTCATCCGACTTCTCTATGATGATGTGCTTTCTGATGGCAGGAAGCCAAACCACTAGCCGACTGCGAATAAAATATGTTCAAAATTCTTTTGATTGACCGTTGTCACTTCACCCGCACGGGGTTTGAAGCATGGCTCAATCATTCCGGTTTGTTCCCGGGACACTACGTTGTGACCGGGCTAAATAATCTGTTCCTTGCCAGGGAGCACATTCTGCAATGGAAACCCACGCTGGTCATCGCCGACCTGTACGGCTTCAGGCAGGATATTCATCATTTTCAGCAGCTCTCGTCCTTGCTTAACGCCAGTGAACGATTACCGTTTATTATGCTGCAATCGGGAGAGGACCGCGGTATGACCGACTGGCTCGGACAGTTCCCGGTGTGGTCGTCGCTGTTGAAAAACGCCAGTCTCGAAGAAGTGGCAACGACTATCAACGACGCATTAAACTCGCGCGCCAGCGCTGAAAGGCCAACGGCAGCCGCCCCCTTGCTGACCCGGCAGGAAGAGAAAGTGCTGACATTGTGGATGGACGGGGCAAGCAATCAAAAAATTGCCGCTCACCTGAGTATCAATGGAAAAACGGTCTATACCTACAAACGCAATATCCGCATGAAACTGCATATGGATACGCGTTTTTCTCCGTTCTTATCCCTGCAGGAATCAGAAAGCTGACGGTACGAAACCCGCTGGTCTCGTACCGTATGTTAATTACTGCTGAGCTTTAGTTGCCGCACCAGAGATTGCGCTACCACCTTCAGAAATATCCTGACCGACGCCACGCGTGGTATTACAGGCCGTTAACACTGAAGAAAGTACCAGGACTGAAAAGATCGCTGCAATTGTCTTCTTAACCATAATATCTTCCTTTTATAGCCAAAGTTGTTTTGTGTATAGCAACTTAAGAATAGACAAGATCCCGCCGGTTGACGGAAAAGGAAGCATTTTTAGGAAAATTAGACGAACTTAGCTGGCGGCGTGAGAAATGATATGACCGAGATCCTGGATATCTTGTCCCATTCCACGGGTGGTGTTACAGCCGGAAAGCAATGCACTGGAAAGCGCTAACAGAAGCAGAATTTTAACGGTACGTTTCATCATCCCTGCCTGCAAAAATCAGGCGCAGCGGGCGCTGCGCCTTCAATCATGACGTAAATTACTTCACGCGGGATACGTATTCGCCGGAGCGGGTATCCACTTTGATCACTTCGCCAGTCTGTACGAACAGTGGAACTTTAACCACTGCGCCGGTAGACAGTTTGGCTGGTTTACCGCCGGTACCTGCGGTATCACCTTTCAGACCTGGATCGGTTTCAACGATTTCCAGTTCTACGAAGTTTGGTGGGGTCACAGCGATAGGCTGGCCGTTCCACAGGGTCACGATGCACTCAGCCTGATCCAGCAGCCATTTAGCGCTGTCACCTACCGCTTTCTCATCAGCAGACAGCTGTTCGAAAGTGGAGTTGTTCATGAAATGATAGAACTCACCGTCGTTGTACAGATAGGTCAGGTTCATATCAACAACATCAGCGCCTTCAGCGGAGTCAGTAGACTTGAAGGTTTTCTCAACACGGGTACCGGTCAGCAGACGGCGCAGCTTAACGCGTGCGAATGCCTGGCCTTTACCTGGTTTAACGAATTCGCTGGCTTCAACCGCGTACGGTTCGCCGTCCATCATGATTTTAAGACCAGCACGAAAATCGTTGCTATAGTACGTTGCCATAAGGCCCTCTAAATTTGTTAACTGGTAGCTAAGCCACAAAATGGCGCATATTGTAACCCTAAACACCCCGTCCAGAGAAGATTGGTTATCGCAACTTGCCGATGTAATCACCAGTCCTGATGAATTGCTGCGTCTTTTAGACCTCGATCAGCACCCAGAGTTGCTTGCAGGCCGCGAGGCAAAACGCCTTTTCGCCCTGCGCGTTCCCCGTGCATTTGTGGCGCGGATGGAGAAAGGCAACCCCGACGATCCACTTTTAAAACAAACGCTTACTTCGCAGGATGAGTTTGTCACCGCACCGGGATACAGCACCGATCCGCTGGAAGAGCAGAACAGCGTGGTGCCGGGTTTACTGCACAAGTATCTCAACCGCGCCCTGCTGCTGGTAAAAGGCGGTTGCGCGGTAAATTGTCGTTATTGCTTCCGTCGGCACTTCCCGTATGCCGAAAACCAGGGCAATAAACGCAACTGGCAGGTCGCGCTGGACTATATCGCCGCCCATCCGGAGCTGGATGAGATTATTTTTTCCGGCGGTGACCCGCTGATGGCAAAAGATCATGAGCTGGACTGGCTGTTGACTCAGCTTGAAGCCATCCCGCACGTTAAGCGCCTGCGTATTCACAGCCGTTTACCGATTGTCATTCCGGCACGTGTCACTGACGGACTGGTGTCACGCCTGGAGCAGTCAAGATTGCAGGTGCTGCTGGTGAATCATATTAACCATGCGAATGAAATTGACGATGACTTTCGCGCGGCGATGGCGCGTCTGCGTAAAGCGGGCGTGACGCTGCTGAACCAGAGCGTGCTGCTGCGCGGCGTCAATGACAGCGCCCGCGTGCTGGCTGATCTGAGCAATGCCCTGTTTGATGCGGGCGTGATGCCCTATTACCTGCACGTGCTGGATCGCGTTCAGGGCGCGGCCCATTTCATGGTGACGGATGAAGAAGCCCGGCAGATTATGCGCGAACTGTTAACGCTGGTTTCAGGCTATATGGTGCCGAAGCTGGCACGCGAGATTGGCGGAGAGCCGAGCAAGACGCCGCTGGATTTGCAGCTGCGGCAGCACTAGTTTCCCCGCACCCTAACCCTCTCCCACAGGGAGAGGGAAAAAGGCAATCAGTTCGGGCACTTGTAGACCTGGCCGTTCATCTGGCTGGCGGTCGGCACGAAGCTGGACAGCATACTCTGCGTTGGGCTGCTCACGCCGTAAATCACGTTACCGCCCATTGCCGCAGCCTGGTTACGCAGGGCATTCGCCGCACCGCGCATCGAGCCGCCTTCTTCGCCATGCTGCCCTGACATCCAGTTACTTTGCTCACCGGTTGCCGTGCCTAACAGCTGGCATTCACTGCCAGGCTTATCTTCCACAAAGCGAACGCCCTGGCCCGCTGCCGACAGCTCATTGCTGGAGCTACAACCCGCCAGCAGCAATGCTGCCCCTACAATCCCTGCACAGACTTTTACGCGCATGTTATTCCTCGTTTTCAATAAGCTGGACAGTAGTTGTCCGTGTGTAAATCTTATACCTAAAAGATGACCAAAAGAAAAACCCCGAGCATTTCTGCCCGGGGGTTTTTCACATTCTACGACGTAGAGCGCACGATTACATCATGCCGCCCATACCGCCCATGCCGCCCATGCCAGCAGCACCTAAGTCTGGTGCATCGCCTTTAGGCATATCGGTGACCATGCACTCGGTGGTGATCATCAGGCCAGCGACAGATGCCGCGTACTGCAGAGCAGAACGGGTCACTTTCGTTGGATCCAGGATACCGAAGTCGATCATGTTGCCGTATTCTTCAGTTGCTGCGTTATAACCGTAGTTACCTTCGCCCGCTTTCACGTTGTTCGCAACCACAGATGGCTCTTCACCGGCGTTAGAAACGATCTGACGCAGAGGAGCTTCCATTGCGCGCAGCGCAACTTTAATACCCACGTTCTGATCTTCGTTCTGTGCGGTCAGGCCTGCCAGTTTAGCGGCAACACGCACCAGCGCAACACCACCACCAGCAACCACGCCTTCTTCTACCGCAGCACGGGTCGCGTGCAGGGCATCGTCAACGCGTGCTTTTTTCTCTTTCATTTCAACTTCGGTCGCTGCACCGACTTTGATTACCGCAACGCCGCCTGCCAGTTTCGCTACGCGCTCCTGCAGTTTTTCACGGTCGTAATCGGAAGTCGCTTCTTCGATCTGCTTACGGATCTGACCAACGCGGCCCTGAATAGCAGCTTCTTCACCCACGCCATCGATGATGGTGGTGGTGTCTTTGTTGATCACAACGCGTTTCGCCTGGCCCAGGTCTTCCAGGGTCGCTTTTTCCAGTTCCATACCGATCTCTTCAGAGATTACGGTACCGCCGGTCAGGGTAGCGATATCCTGCAGCATCGCTTTACGGCGATCGCCGAAGCCAGGTGCTTTAACCGCAGCCACTTTCACGATGCCGCGCATGGTGTTAACCACCAGGGTCGCCAGCGCTTCGCCTTCAACGTCTTCAGCGATGATCACCAGCGGCTTGCCTGCTTTCGCAACGGCTTCCAGCACTGGCAGCATTTCGCGGATGTTGGAGATTTTCTTGTCAGCCAGCAGGATGAACGGGCTTTCCAGTTCAACAGCGCCAGTCTCTGGCTTGTTGATGAAGTATGGGGACAGGTAACCGCGGTCGAACTGCATACCTTCAACCACGTCCAGTTCGTCTTCCAGACCGGTACCGTCTTCAACGGTGATCACGCCTTCTTTACCGACTTTGTCCATCGCTTCAGCGATCAGTTTACCTACGGTTTCGTCGGAGTTAGCGGAGATAGTACCAACCTGAGCAATGGCTTTAGAGTCAGAGCACGGTACGGACAGCGCTTTCAGCTCTTCAACAGCGGAGGCGACAGCTTTGTCGATACCACGTTTCAGATCCATTGGGTTCATGCCCGCAGCAACGGCTTTCAGACCTTCGGTGATGATTGCCTGCGCCAGTACGGTCGCGGTGGTGGTACCGTCACCAGCAGCGTCGTTCGCTTTAGAGGCAACTTCTTTCACCATCTGCGCACCCATGTTTTCGAACTTGTCTTCCAGCTCAATTTCACGTGCTACAGAAACACCATCTTTAGTGATGGTTGGCGCGCCGAAGGATTTATCCAGCACTACGTTGCGGCCTTTCGGGCCCAGAGTCACTTTAACTGCATCTGCCAGTACGTTTACGCCGCGGAGCATTTTTACACGAGCGTCGTTACCGAATTTTACGTCTTTAGCTGCCATGTTCTTATTTCCTCAAATTCTCGTGCGTAAATTACGCTTCAACAATTGCCAGAATGTCGCTCTCGGACATGATCAACACTTCTTCATTGTCGATCTTCTCGGATTTCACGCCGTAGCCATCGTTGAAAATTACGATGTCACCAACTTTAACGTCCAGTGGCTGCACAGTTCCGTTTTCCAGGATGCGGCCCTTACCGACAGCGATGATTTCGCCACGCGTTGATTTGGCTGCTGCAGAACCGGTCAGAACGATGCCGCCAGCAGACTTGGTTTCAACTTCTTTACGTTTGACGATCACACGATCATGTAACGGACGAATACTCATTGATAGCTCTCCTTTGAGAAAGTCATTATCAGTTATGGATGACGCCGGCCCGCATGCGGTTTTCCGACTAGTGCCCTGAGAGATGGGGATAGCTTTTTCCCCCTTCAAGGGGGAGTCGAAAAAAAAATTTGCGAAAGTGTTACCATCGCCTCTCTTTTGGTACTGGCAGGGCGATGTCAATGAGTGGACTCAAGCAGGAGCTGGGGCTGGCGCAGGGCGTCGGACTGCTCTCAACCTCCTTGTTAGGTACGGGCGTGTTTGCCGTACCCGCACTGGCGGCGCTGGTGGCTGGAAATAACAGCCTATGGGCGTGGCCTGCGCTGATTGTATTAGTTTTCCCGATAGCCATTGTATTCGCCATCCTGGGGCGGCATTTCCCCAGCGCGGGCGGCGTGGCGCACTTTGTCGGACTGGCCTTTGGCCCGCGGCTGCAGCGTGTTACCGGCTGGCTGTTTCTCTCCGTCATTCCGGTTGGCCTTCCTGCGGCGTTGCATATTGCGACCGGCTTTGGTCAGGCGCTGTTTGGCTGGCATAACGAGCAGTTATTGCTGGCCGAGCTGGGTACGCTGGCGATCGTCTGGTGGGTGGGCTCTCGCGGCGCCAGCTCCAGCGCCAACCTGCAGACGCTGGTTGCGGTGCTGATTGTCGCGCTCGTTGTCGCAATCTGGTGGGCGGGCGATATCACAATAAAGGAAATTCCCTTCCCGCCGCTGACCGACGTCGACCATTCCCAGCTTTTCGCCGCGCTCTCCGTCATGTTCTGGTGTTTTGTCGGCCTGGAAGCCTTTGCCCATCTGGCCTCTGAATTTAAGCAGCCTGAACGCGATTTCCCCCGCGCGCTGATGATAGGCCTGCTGCTTGCTGGCACGGTCTATTGGGCGTGTACCGTGCTGGTCTTACACTTCCACGCGTTCGGAGCGGATCTCGCCGCCGCGGCATCGCTGCCGGGTATCGTGGTGGAACTGTTCGGCATGAAGGCGCTATGGATCGCCTGCGTCATCGGCTATCTCGCCTGTTTTGCCAGCCTGAATATTTATATCCAGAGCTTTGCCAGGCTGGTGTGGTCGCAGGCGCTCGACAAACCAGAGAATCGCCTCGCGCGCCTGTCTAAACGCCAGCTTCCGCTGAATGCCCTGAATGCCGTACTGGGCTGCTGCGTGGTGAGCACGCTGTGTATTTACGCACTGAAGATCAATCTGGACGCGCTGATCGTCTACGCCAACGGCATTTTCATCATGATCTACCTGCTGTGCATGCTGGCGGGATGTCGTTTGCTGAAAGGTCGCTATAAAGCTCTGGCGGTCGTCGGGGGTTTGCTTTGCCTGCTGTTGCTGGCGATGGTGGGATGGAAGAGTCTGTACGCGATTGTCATGCTGGCAGGGCTGTGGGCGTTTTTGCCGAAGCGCGGTGCGCTACCGGAAGCCCGGTAGGCGAAACGCCACCGGGCAACAAAATCACCGATCGTCTTTATGGTCTAAACGGTCGTGCTGTTCATCCTTACGCTGATACTCCCCTTCAAAGGTATCGCCCGGCCCTGTGCTGAATCCGCCCCCCGGCATACGGCTAAAGCGCAGATGCGGCAGCAGCTTCATGGTCAGGTGTTTTTGCACCGGCGGCAGAAGCAGCAGAAGGCCAAGGAAGTCAGTGAAGAACCCCGGCAGGATCAGCAGCAGCCCCGCAATAATCAACGACACGCTTTTGATCATCTCTTCCGCCGGACTTTCCCCTGCGGCCATCTTCTGCTGCATTATCAGGAAATTTTTGAAACCCTGATTACGCACCAGCGACATGCCGATGACGGAGGTGAAAATCACCAGAATCAGCGTCAGCAGGACGCCCAGCACATGGGCAACCTGGATGAAAATGGAAATCTCAATGTAAACATAGAGAAAGAAAGCAATAAACGGTATCCAGCGCACTGGCATCTCCTGTGTGGCAGAGGCCATCGGGCCCCTGTCTGAATGTGTTCGCGACGCGCGTTTGTATGAAATGGTGACGGTTAGCGAAAATTCAATCAGTTTGCACGGATATTTTTTTTGGAAATTATAAAGCGGTGACCCATTTCACAGATTAATAATTATCATGGAATCGGCTCGATAATAAGTGATCCAGCTTACGGCAATTCGCTATCATCAGCATATGATCTCGAACATCTGGCTGATTGAGGGAATAATCGTCGGCCAGAAAATATTCAAAACCACATAAATACTGTGTGTTTAGTACAATCCATCGGCAGCTTGAAAAGAAGGTTCACATGTTAAACAACATTCGTATCGAAGAAGACTTGTTGGGTACCAGGGAAGTTCCAGCGGATGCCTACTACGGTGTCCACACTCTGAGAGCGATTGAAAACTTCTACATCAGCAACAGCAAAATCAGCGACATTCCTGAGTTTGTCCGTGGCATGGTGATGGTGAAGAAAGCCGCAGCACTGGCCAACAAAGAGCTGCAAACCATTCCTAAAAGCGCGGCAAATGCGATTATCGCGGCCTGCGATGAAGTGCTGAACAACGGCAAATGCATGGACCAGTTCCCGGTTGACGTCTATCAGGGCGGCGCGGGCACCTCCGTCAACATGAATACTAACGAAGTACTGGCAAACATTGGCCTGGAGCTGATGGGTCACCAGAAAGGTGAATACCAGTACCTGAACCCGAACGACCACGTTAACAAATGCCAGTCCACCAATGACGCCTACCCTACCGGCTTCCGTATCGCGGTGTATGCCTCTGTAGTGAAACTGGTAGATGCGATCAACCAGCTGGGTGATGGCTTCCAGCGTAAAGCGGTTGAGTTCCAGGACATCCTGAAAATGGGTCGTACCCAGCTGCAGGACGCGGTGCCGATGACGCTCGGCCAGGAATTCCACGCGTTTAACGTGCTGCTTAACGAAGAGACCAAAAACCTGCTGCGCACCTCCGAGCTGCTGCTGGAAGTGAACCTGGGCGCAACCGCCATCGGTACGCGTCTGAACACCCCGGACGGCTATCAGCAGCTGGCGGTACAGAAGCTGGCTGAAGTCTCTAACCTGCCGGTTGTGCCTGCAGAAGACCTGATTGAAGCCACCTCCGACTGCGGCGCCTACGTCATGGTACACAGCGCCCTGAAACGTCTGGCGGTAAAACTGTCCAAAATCTGTAACGACCTGCGTCTGCTCTCTTCCGGTCCGCGCGCTGGCCTGAATGAAATTAACCTGCCAGAGCTGCAGGCAGGCTCGTCCATCATGCCAGCCAAGGTGAACCCGGTGGTGCCAGAAGTGGTGAACCAGGTTTGCTTCAAAGTCATCGGTAACGATACGACCGTGACCATGGCCTCTGAAGCGGGTCAGCTGCAGCTGAACGTGATGGAGCCAGTGATTGGCCAGGCGATGTTCGAATCCATCCACATTCTGACGAACGCCTGCTACAACCTGCTGGAAAAATGCATTAACGGCATCACGGCGAATAAAGAAGTCTGTGAAGGTTATGTTTACAACTCCATCGGGATCGTCACCTACCTCAACCCGTTCATCGGTCACCACAACGGTGATATCGTCGGTAAGATTTGCGCCGAAACCGGTAAGAGCGTACGTGAAGTGGTGCTGGAGCGCGGGCTGTTGACCGAAGCCGAGCTGGACGATATCTTCTCGGCCCAGAACCTGATGCACCCGGCATATAAAGCGAAACGATATACCGATGAAAGCGAACAGTAACCGTTCTGGCTAGGCTTCTTAAGGCACGTCACTTGTGACGTGCCTTTTTTCTTTTTAGGCGTTACCTAAATACAACAATTCAATATCAACTTGTTAATAAGCAAGGCAGGTCCTTATGTTTGGAGCAGAACTCGTCATCGTCTTGTTGGCGATTTATTTGGGAGCAAGACTCGGGGGTATCGGCATCGGTTTTGCCGGCGGTCTCGGGGTGCTCGTTCTTACCCTTATCTTTCAGATTAAACCCGGCGCAATCCCGTTCGACGTTATCGAAATCATCATGGCCGTTATTGCCGCTATCGCCGCCATGCAGGTGGCAGGCGGTATGGACTACCTGGTAAGCCTGGCGGAGCGTATGCTGCGCCGCCATCCAAAATACATCACCTTCCTTGCCCCGCTGGTGACCTGGTTTATGACCATTCTCGCCGGTACGGGCCACACCGCCTTCTCTACGCTGCCGGTGATTACCGAAGTGGCGAAAGAGCAGGGTATCCGTCCGTCTCGTCCGCTCTCTATTGCCGTCGTCGCGTCCCAGATTGCGATTACCGCCTCACCGATTTCCGCTGCGGTGGTCTTCTTCGCCGGTATTCTGGAGCCGATGGGCGTGAGCTACCTGACGCTGCTGGCGATCTGTATCCCGGTGACGCTGATCGCGGTGATGATTACTGCCGTGCTGTGTAACTTCCTCGGCGCTGAACTGAAAGACGATCCGGTTTACCAGGAACGCCTCGCCAAGGGTGAAGTGAGACTGCGCGGCAGCCAGGTCTTCGAGCTGAAGCCGCACGCAAAGCGCTCCGTGCTGCTGTTCCTGATCGGTATTGTCGCGGTGATGTTCTACGCGACCGCCATCAGCGACACCGTGGGCCTGATCCAGAACCCTGTCCTGCCGCGTAACGAAGCGATTGTAGTGTTTATGCTGACCATCGCGACGCTGATTAGCATCACCTGTAAAATCGACACCAGCGAAGTGCTGAACGCCAGCACCTTTAAATCCGGTATGAGCGCCTGCGTATGCGTACTGGGCGTGGCGTGGCTCGGTGATACCTTCGTGAAAGCGCACATCAGCGACATTCAGACCATCGCTGGCGACCTGCTGCACAACTACCCGTGGCTGCTGGCGGTGGTGCTGTTCTTTGCCGCTACCCTGCTTTACTCCCAGGCGGCGACCACCAAAGCGCTGATGCCTGCGGCACTGATGCTGGGCGTGACGCCACTGACGGCGATTGCCTCTTTCGCGGCGGTTTCTGCCCTGTTCGTTCTGCCAACCTACCCAACCCTGCTGGCGGCGGTGGAGATGGACGACACCGGCTCAACCCGTATCGGTAAGTATGTGTTTAACCACGCGTTCCTGATCCCGGGCGTGGTCGCCATTTCACTTTGCGTGATCCTCGGCTTTATCATTGGCGGCGTGGTGCTGTAAACGGTGAGTGGTTGTAAAAATAGTTAAAAACGGGCCGCACTGCGGCCCGTTTCATTAATGACCAACCGCCTTGCGTGATATAGTGAAGCCTTTCGTGATGAGGAGGTCGACTTGTGAACACGCCTGATGCTGTTGTCGTACTGTGTACCGCCCCTGATGAAGCCTCTGCCCAGGATCTCGCCGCCAAAGTGCTGGCCGAAAAACTGGCTGCCTGCGTGACGCTCCTCCCTGGTGCCACCTCCCTTTATTACTGGGAAGGCAAGCTGGAGCAAGAGTACGAAGTCCAGATGTTGCTCAAAACCAATCTGGCGAATCAGCAGGCTCTCCTGGATTGCCTCAAATCTCATCATCCTTACCAAACCCCGGAGCTGCTGGTATTGCCAGTGGTTCATGGCGATAACGACTATCTCTCATGGCTCAACGCTTCCTTACGCTGATCCTGCTGCTGTGCAGCACGTCAGCTTTTGCCGGGTTGTTTGACGCGCCCGGCCGTTCGAACTTTATTCCTGCCGACCAGGCGTTTGTTTTCGATTTTCAGCAGAACCAGCACGATCTGACGCTCACCTGGCAGGTGAAAGAGGGCTATTACCTCTATCGCAAGCAGGTGAGTATTACCCCTGCCCAGGCAAACGTGGCCGCATTACAATTGCCCGCTGGCGAGTGGCACGAGGACGAGTTCTACGGCAAGAGTGAAATCTACCGCCAGCGCTTAAGCGTGCCCGTGACGGTGAATCAGGCCGATAAAGGCGCGACGCTGACGGTGACCTATCAGGGATGCGCGGACGCGGGATTCTGCTATCCACCGGAAACGAAAGTCGTGCCGCTTAGCGAAGTGAAAGCGTCTGCTGCTGTAACGCCGGTCCCTGCGGTTGAGAAAACCAACGACCGCGCTGACCTTCCGTTCTCAGCGCTGTGGGCGTTACTGATTGGTATCGGCATTGCCTTTACGCCGTGCGTGTTGCCGATGTATCCGCTCATCTCTGGCATCGTGCTGGGCGGCAAACAGCGTCTTTCTACCGCCCGCGCCCTGCTGCTGGCTTTTATATACGTGCAAGGAATGGCGCTAACCTACACGGCGCTTGGCCTTGTGGTTGCCGCTGCCGGGTTACAGTTCCAGGCGGCACTCCAGCACCCTTATGTTCTCATTGGCCTGTCAGCGGTGTTTATCCTTTTGGCGCTGTCAATGTTTGGCCTGTTCACGCTACAGCTGCCCTCTTCGCTGCAAACGCGCTTAACGCTGATGAGCAACCGTCAGCAGGGCGGCTCCGCAGGCGGCGTGTTTGCGATGGGTGCCATTGCCGGGCTGATTTGCTCTCCCTGCACTACCGCACCGCTGAGCGCTATCCTGCTGTACATCGCCCAGAGCGGTAACATGTGGCTCGGCGGGGGTACGCTGTACCTCTACGCGCTCGGCATGGGCCTGCCGCTGATTCTGGTCACGGTTTTCGGCAATCGACTTCTGCCGAAGAGCGGCCCGTGGATGGAGACGGTGAAAACCGCATTTGGTTTTGTCATCCTCGCGCTGCCGGTGTTCCTTCTTGAGCGTATCATCGGCGACGCCTGGGGTCTGCGCCTGTGGGCGATACTCGGCGTATCATTCTTTGCCTGGGCGTTTATCGTCAGCCTGGGGGCGAAGAAGCCATGGATGCGCCTGGTGCAAATCCTGCTGCTGGCTGCCGCGCTGGTGAGCGTACGCCCTCTCCAGGACTGGGCGTTCGGCACACCGGTGAGTCAGACCCAGGCGCATCTGAACTTTACCCAGATAAAAAACGTGGATGAACTTAACAGCGCACTGGCAGAGGCGAAAGACAAACCGGTGATGCTCGATCTCTATGCCGACTGGTGTGTCGCCTGCAAAGAGTTTGAAAAATATACTTTTAGCGATCCACAGGTGCAAAGCGCCCTGAAAGAGACCGTTTTGCTCCAGGCTAACGTGACCGCCAATAATGCGCAGGATAAGGCTCTGCTGAAGCAGCTTAACGTGCTCGGGCTGCCAACCATTCTGTTCTTCAATCAACAGGGCCAGGAGCAGCCAGAACAGCGTGTAACCGGGTTTATGGATGCTGCGGCATTTAGCGCGCATTTGCGCAATCGCCAACCGTAAACAACACTTTAAGCGGGACAAACCGTTGGGAATAGCGGAGGAGATAACCGTGCAACGTGAAGACGTACTGGGACAAGCCCTGCAACTACTTGAGATTCAAGGGATCGCCAGCACCACGCTTGAGATGGTAGCCGACCGTATCGATTATCCCCTGGATGAACTTAAGCGCTTCTGGCCGGATAAAGAGGCGCTACTCTATGATGCCCTGCGCTATCTCAGCCAGCAGGTTGATGTCTGGCGCAGACAACTGATGCTGAATGAAGAACTGACCGCGGAGCAAAAGCTGCTGGCGCGCTATACCGCGCTGACGGAATGCGTCAGCAACAACCGCTACCCGGGTTGTCTGTTCATCGCCGCCTGCACTTATTTTCCTGACCCTGGCCATCCTATTCATCAGTTGGCGGATCAGCAAAAACGGGCGGCGCATGACTTTACCCACGAGCTGCTGACCACGCTGGAAGTCGATGACCCTGCGATGGTGGCTAAACAGATGGAGCTGGTGCTGGAAGGTTGCCTCAGCCGCATGCTGGTGAACCGTAGCCAGGCCGATGTGGATACGGCGCACCGCCTGGCGGAAGATATTCTACGCTTTGCCCAATGTAGAATGGGTGGAGCGCTGACCTAAGCCAGCATGCCCGCCCAGGCGGAGACGAGCAGACACAGCGCCATCAGACGCTGAAACCGCACCATCGCCACGGTGGTGCGAAAAATTCGGTTCACCGCTTTACCCAACCACGCCCAGCACATCAAACAGGCTATCGAGATCAGCAGAAACCATAGCGCCATTAGCGCATTATCCCGCAATACATGGTCGCCAGCAGGGGCAAACAGGCTGACGACGGCCAGCGCCATCATCCAGATTTTGGGGTTCACGATCTGCAGCAGCGCCGCCGCCCGAGCGGTGAATCGAATACGGTACTCAGCGGAGAGACGGGCAGCCGGGGCGCGAAACAGCTGCCAGCTCATCCCGCTTAGCCACAGCACGCCTGCCCAGCTCATTATCTGACGTATCAGAGGATACTGACGCAGCACTTCCCCCGCGCCCGCGCCTGATACCAGCACAATCGCACTGGCCGCGATACATCCGCCCAGAATAGCAGGTACGGTATTTTTTACGCCAAAGTGCTGGCTGTTCGTCAGCACGAGAATATTGGTCGGCCCCGGCGTAATGGAGGCGACAAATGCGAACAACAGAAAGGGTATCAAACTCACGGGTGGCTCCTTTTTATTAGAGCCATGAATGTGCCGTTATTTTTTGGAAACGTCTGGAAGGTTTGTGCACAACCGTCGGTAGTGTGCAGGAGAGATACGGTAAGCACGCTGAAACCAACGTCCCAGATGGCTTTGATCGGCAAAACCCACTGCGGCAGCCACATCAACGGGCTGGTCCCCACGCGCCAGCAGCTGTCGGGCCTTTGCCAGACGAAGCTGAATAAGCCATGCGTGTGGCGCCAGGTTGAACTCGCGCTTAAAACAGCGCGTCAGGGTAAAGCGATCCGTTCCCGTCTCGCGCGCAAGGTCTGACAGCCCTACGTTCTCGCCGATATGAGCAAAGAGATAGTCGCGCGCACGGTGCGCCACGGCAGCGCTTTGTAACTGCGACGGCAGTTTTTTACGCCAGTGGCAGTGGGCGGTGATCCGGGAGAGCAGATTATCCATTGTGCTCTGCTGAACGATTTTCATCTCGTCATTATGCAGGGTGGAAAATGTCTCACCGATAGCACGCACCAGCTGCGGCTCCCGCGTCAACGTTTGGGCAAAGTGGAGTGAATAACTCCCGGGAGTAGATTCGTAAAGCCCTTGTAGCGCACGGGTAAGCCAGCGCTCATCCAGATAGAAGGTCAAATAGGTAAAGCCGCCCTCTACAGGCGCATCACCGTCGTGGATCTCGCCAGGTTCGAGGAGAAATGCGTCGCCCGGCTGGCTACGATGACGCTCACGGCGGCAGTGAAACTGCTGCGTGCCGGAGAGGGTTATCCCTACCAGATAGCTATCGTGCCAGTGCGGATCAAAGGCATGACCTTCGAAATGCGCTTTAATCGTCTCAATACCCGTATCTGCATGCTGACGCAGTTCAAGCCAGTCATTCGCCATACTGTCCTCCTCTTGCTATCAGCATTGCCGTATTACGCTGGTTGTGTCTGGAAGATTTGTGCATTTTCACGGCGAAAGCGGACAGACTGCCGCAAACTTAAGCAATTGAACAGCTTTTCCCGAAATAATGTTGACGATCGAGCGTGATTGCGGTTTAATGCGCTCCGTTGCCCGGATAGCTCAGTCGGTAGAGCAGGGGATTGAAAATCCCCGTGTCCTTGGTTCGATTCCGAGTCCGGGCACCACTATTTAAAGAACCCAGCCTATGGCTGGGTTTTTGCTTTTCTGCGTTTATACATCCCTTCTTTGTATTCTTATTTCTCTTTGTCGTGGGATCGTGCGGTCTGCGTTGCCGGATGGTGGCTTTGCCTTATCCGGCCTACTAAGCGCCATCGGGCTTTTCTGCGCGCACAAAGCAAAAAACCCCGCACCTTACGGTACGGGGTTCTTCTAATTGATGCCTGGCAGTTCCCTACTCTCACATGGGGAGACCCCACACTACCATCGGCGCTACGGCGTTTCACTTCTGAGTTCGGCATGGGGTCAGGTGGGACCACCGCGCTAAAGCCGCCAGGCAAATTCTGTTAATCTGTATCAGGCTGAAAATCGTGTCTGTCTCTTCGCCGAAACAGCTTCGGCGTTGTAAGGTTAAGCCTCACGGTTCATTAGTATCGGTTAGCTCAACGCATCGCTGCGCTTACACACCCGACCTATCAACGTCGTAGTCTTCAACGTTCCTTCAGGACCCTTAAAGGGTCAGGGAGAACTCATCTCGGGGCAAGTTTCGTGCTTAGATGCTTTCAGCACTTATCTTTTCCGCATTTAGCTACCGGGCAGTGCCATTGGCATGACAACCCGAACACCAGTGATGCGTCCACTCCGGTCCTCTCGTACTAGGAGCAGCCCCCCTCAATTCTCCAGCGCCCACGGCAGATAGGGACCGAACTGTCTCACGACGTTCTAAACCCAGCTCGCGTACCACTTTAAATGGCGAACAGCCATACCCTTGGGACCTACTTCAGCCCCAGGATGTGATGAGCCGACATCGAGGTGCCAAACACCGCCGTCGATATGAACTCTTGGGCGGTATCAGCCTGTTATCCCCGGAGTACCTTTTATCCGTTGAGCGATGGCCCTTCCATTCAGAACCACCGGATCACTATGACCTGCTTTCGCACCTGCTCGAGCCGTCACTCTCGCAGTCAAGCTAGCTTATGCCATTGCACTAACCTCCTGATGTCCGACCAGGATTAGCTAACCTTCGTGCTCCTCCGTTACTCTTTGGGAGGAGACCGCCCCAGTCAAACTACCCACCAGACACTGTCCGCAACCCGGATTACGGGTCTACGTTAGAACACCAGCCATTAAAGGGTGGTATTTCAAGGTCGGCTCCACGCAGACTGGCGTCCACGCTTCAAAGCCTCCCACCTATCCTACACATCAAGGACCAGTGTTCAGTGTCAAGCTATAGTAAAGGTTCACGGGGTCTTTCCGTCTTGCCGCGGGTACACTGCATCTTCACAGCGAGTTCAATTTCACTGAGTCTCGGGTGGAGACAGCCTGGCCATCATTACGCCATTCGTGCAGGTCGGAACTTACCCGACAAGGAATTTCGCTACCTTAGGACCGTTATAGTTACGGCCGCCGTTTACCGGGGCTTCGATCAAGAGCTTCGCGTTGCCGCTAACCCCATCAATTAACCTTCCGGCACCGGGCAGGCGTCACACCGTATACGTCCACTTTCGTGTTTGCACAGTGCTGTGTTTTTAATAAACAGTTGCAGCCAGCTGGTATCTTCGACTGATTTCAGCTCCACCCGCAGGGGCTTCACCTACATATCAGCGTGCCTTCTCCCGAAGTTACGGCACCATTTTGCCTAGTTCCTTCACCCGAGTTCTCTCAAGCGCCTTGGTATTCTCTACCTGACCACCTGTGTCGGTTTGGGGTACGATTTGATGTTACCTGATGCTTAGAGGCTTTTCCTGGAAGCAGGGCATTTGTTACTTCAGCACCGTAGTGCCTCGTCATCACACCTCAGCGTTAATAAGGTACCGGATTTACCTGGAACCTCCGCCTACATGCTTAAACCGGGACAACCGTCGCCCGGCTAACATAGCCTTCTCCGTCCCCCCTTCGCAGTAACACCAAGTACAGGAATATTAACCTGTTTCCCATCGACTACGCCTTTCGGCCTCGCCTTAGGGGTCGACTCACCCTGCCCCGATTAACGTTGGACAGGAACCCTTGGTCTTCCGGCGAGCGGGCTTTTCACCCGCTTTATCGTTACTTATGTCAGCATTCGCACTTCTGATACCTCCAGCATGCCTCACAGCACACCTTCAACGGCTTACAGAACGCTCCCCTACCCAACAACGCATAAGCGTCGCTGCCGCAGCTTCGGTGCATGGTTTAGCCCCGTTACATCTTCCGCGCAGGCCGACTCGACCAGTGAGCTATTACGCTTTCTTTAAATGATGGCTGCTTCTAAGCCAACATCCTGGCTGTCTGTGCCTTCCCACATCGTTTCCCACTTAACCATGACTTTGGGACCTTAGCTGGCGGTCTGGGTTGTTTCCCTCTTCACGACGGACGTTAGCACCCGCCGTGTGTCTCCCGTGATAACATTCTTCGGTATTCGTAGTTTGCATCGGGTTGGTAAGCCGGGATGGCCCCCTAGCCGAAACAGTGCTCTACCCCCGAAGATGAGTTCACGAGGCGCTACCTAAATAGCTTTCGGGGAGAACCAGCTATCTCCCGGTTTGATTGGCCTTTCACCCCCAGCCACAAGTCATCCGCTAATTTTTCAACATTAGTCGGTTCGGTCCTCCAGTTAGTGTTACCCAACCTTCAACCTGCCCATGGCTAGATCACCGGGTTTCGGGTCTATACCCTGCAACTTAACGCCCAGTTAAGACTCGGTTTCCCTTCGGCTCCCCTATACGGTTAACCTTGCTACAGAATATAAGTCGCTGACCCATTATACAAAAGGTACGCAGTCACACCACGAAGGTGCTCCCACTGCTTGTACGTACACGGTTTCAGGTTCTTTTTCACTCCCCTCGCCGGGGTTCTTTTCGCCTTTCCCTCACGGTACTGGTTCACTATCGGTCAGTCAGGAGTATTTAGCCTTGGAGGATGGTCCCCCCATATTCAGACAGGATACCACGTGTCCCGCCCTACTCTTCGAGTTCACAACCTGTGTGCTTTCGTGTACGGGACTGTCACCCTGTACCGTGCGACTTTCCAGACGCTTCCACTAACACACAAGCTGATTCAGACTCTGGGCTGCTCCCCGTTCGCTCGCCGCTACTGGGGGAATCTCGGTTGATTTCTTTTCCTCGGGGTACTTAGATGTTTCAGTTCCCCCGGTTCGCCTCGTTAACCTATGTATTCAGTTAACGATAGTGCAACGAATTGCACTGGGTTTCCCCATTCGGACATCGCCGGGTCAAAGGTTCATATCACCTCGCCGGCGCTTTTCGCAGATTAGCACGTCCTTCATCGCCTCTGACTGCCAGGGCATCCACCGTGTACGCTTAGTCGCTTAACCTCACAACCCGAAGATGTTTCACTTCTGATTGCGAAAATTTGAGAGACTCGAACACACATAACATGTGTGTCGTTTCAATTTTCAGCTTGATCCAGATTTTTAAAGAGCAAAACTTCTTAATGCACTCAAAAGTACATTCAGAAGTTCATCATTCATCAGACAATCTGTGTGAGCACTACAAAGGCAGGTTCTTTAAGGTAAGGAGGTGATCCAACCGCAGGTTCCCCTACGGTTACCTTGTTACGACTTCACCCCAGTCATGAATCACAAAGTGGTAAGCGCCCTCCCGAAGGTTAAGCTACCTACTTCTTTTGCAACCCACTCCCATGGTGTGACGGGCGGTGTGTACAAGGCCCGGGAACGTATTCACCGTAGCATTCTGATCTACGATTACTAGCGATTCCGACTTCATGGAGTCGAGTTGCAGACTCCAATCCGGACTACGACGCACTTTATGAGGTCCGCTTGCTCTCGCGAGGTCGCTTCTCTTTGTATGCGCCATTGTAGCACGTGTGTAGCCCTACTCGTAAGGGCCATGATGACTTGACGTCATCCCCACCTTCCTCCAGTTTATCACTGGCAGTCTCCTTTGAGTTCCCGGCCTAACCGCTGGCAACAAAGGATAAGGGTTGCGCTCGTTGCGGGACTTAACCCAACATTTCACAACACGAGCTGACGACAGCCATGCAGCACCTGTCTCAGAGTTCCCGAAGGCACCAATCCATCTCTGGAAAGTTCTCTGGATGTCAAGAGTAGGTAAGGTTCTTCGCGTTGCATCGAATTAAACCACATGCTCCACCGCTTGTGCGGGCCCCCGTCAATTCATTTGAGTTTTAACCTTGCGGCCGTACTCCCCAGGCGGTCGACTTAACGCGTTAGCTCCGGAAGCCACGCCTCAAGGGCACAACCTCCAAGTCGACATCGTTTACGGCGTGGACTACCAGGGTATCTAATCCTGTTTGCTCCCCACGCTTTCGCACCTGAGCGTCAGTCTTTGTCCAGGGGGCCGCCTTCGCCACCGGTATTCCTCCAGATCTCTACGCATTTCACCGCTACACCTGGAATTCTACCCCCCTCTACAAGACTCTAGCCTGCCAGTTTCGAATGCAGTTCCCAGGTTGAGCCCGGGGATTTCACATCCGACTTGACAGACCGCCTGCGTGCGCTTTACGCCCAGTAATTCCGATTAACGCTTGCACCCTCCGTATTACCGCGGCTGCTGGCACGGAGTTAGCCGGTGCTTCTTCTGCGGGTAACGTCAATCGACAAGGTTATTAACCTTATCGCCTTCCTCCCCGCTGAAAGTACTTTACAACCCGAAGGCCTTCTTCATACACGCGGCATGGCTGCATCAGGCTTGCGCCCATTGTGCAATATTCCCCACTGCTGCCTCCCGTAGGAGTCTGGACCGTGTCTCAGTTCCAGTGTGGCTGGTCATCCTCTCAGACCAGCTAGGGATCGTCGCCTAGGTGAGCCGTTACCCCACCTACTAGCTAATCCCATCTGGGCACATCTGATGGCAAGAGGCCCGAAGGTCCCCCTCTTTGGTCTTGCGACGTTATGCGGTATTAGCTACCGTTTCCAGTAGTTATCCCCCTCCATCAGGCAGTTTCCCAGACATTACTCACCCGTCCGCCGCTCGCCGGCAAAGTAGCAAGCTACTTTCCGCTGCCGCTCGACTTGCATGTGTTAGGCCTGCCGCCAGCGTTCAATCTGAGCCATGATCAAACTCTTCAATTTAAGTTTGATGCTCGTGAATTAAACTTCGTAATGAATTACGTATGTTCACTCAGAGACTTGGTATTCATTTATTGTCCGAAGACATTAAGAATCCATGTCACTTTGAGTGCCCACACAGATTGTCTGATAAATTGTTAAAGAGCAGTGCAACGCGGCTTTCGCTCACCGTTGCGAGGTGGCGTATATTACGCTTTCCTCTTTCAGAGTCAACCCGTTATTTCAGGATTTTTCTCTTCAACCGAACCGCTTGTTGTGTGAAGTGATTCACATCCGCCGTGTCGATGGAGGCGCATTATAGGGAGTTCTCGGCTGGCCGCAACCGCTAAATGACAGAAAAATGACTGACTGCTGCATTCCACAGCAAAACCCCGCCTTATACCCTTTTATGCACAAAGTTATCCACAATCATGAGCGGTTCGCGATGCGATCCTACGAATTGAGCGGGAAGATCAACTATACTAGCGGCAAATAATCTCCCCTGTGCAGGCCCCCCTCATGACCACACAACGCCTCGCCCGCGACTGGCGTCTCCCTACCGCAGGTTTGATGCTGCTGGCAATCCTCTTTGCGGGTTTTACCCTGCATGCGCACTGGAACGCCTTTATCCAGTGGTGTCTCGCCACGCAAATTACGCTGCACCGCTATCTGGTGATGTATCTGCTGCAGCTTAATAACCATCAGTACAGCGGCGGATTATGGCTGTTAACGGGGGCTTTCCTTTATGGTGTTCTCCACGCCATTGGCCCCGGACACGGAAAGTTCATCGTGACGACCTATCTGACCACCAATAAGGAAAGCGAGCTGGCCGCCCGGGTCGTCCCCTTCCTGGGTAGCCTGATGCAGGGCGTCAGCGCCATTCTGTTTGTCTTTATTCTGGCGGTAGGGTTTAACCTCGCCTCAGGGGATATCAGTACCAGCCGCTGGTACGTGGAAAAGATAAGCGCTGTGCTTATTGGCGCATTCGGTGCATTCGTTATTTACCAGGCGCTGAAGAGCCTGCGCCCGCGCAGGATGACTATCTCCGCCATCAAGCCGCTTCATCAGCATGATGAACACTGTGGCTGCGGCCACCACGGCGTGGGGGTAAACCTGACACAAGGCGACTGGAAAACGCGCCTGGGCGTCATTCTGGCGATTGGCGCACGCCCGTGCAGCGGGGCGATCATGATTCTGATGTTTTCGAACGCGCTGGGCATTGTCACTTGGGGAGTGGCTGCGGTCATGACCATGTCTTTGGGCACCGCACTTTCTATTGTGGGGCTTTCCCTGGCTGTACGTTACGCCCGCGAGCGCACGGTGACCTGGTTCGGAGAAAGCGCCTCATTGAGATGGCTGGTACCGGCAGTCAAAATAGCCGGAGGGATAGTCCTGATCCTGTTTGCGACGGTGCTGTTCCTGACGGTGATCCCCGTCAGCGCCAATGGCGACTACATCGCTGCCGGATGTTAATAAAAGAAAACCCGCCGTTGGCGGGTTTCTTTATTACTCGTTGATGCGTGGATGCTGGTCCACCAGTCGGGAGCGTTTTTTCTGCAGCTCTTCAATCTCTGCGTCAATATCCTCAATCTTCTGCTCTACGTTATCGTAGTGCTCGCGCAGGATCTCTTTCGCTTCCTGGATGTCAGACGCCGCAGGCGTTGCGCCTTTCAGAGGGCGATTCGCCGTCTCCTTCATGGTAAGACCGGTAATCAAACCAATCACCGCAATCACCATCAGGTAATAAGCAGGCATCATCAGGTTCTGCGTGCTCTCGACCAGCGAGGCGGCAAGCGTCGGGGTCAGACCGGCAATCAGCACCGAGATGTTAAAGGCCGCGGCCAGCGCGCTGTAGCGAATATGCGTCGGGAACATCGCGGGCAACGTGGAGGCCATCACCCCGATAAAGCAGTTAAGGATCACCGCCAGCATCAGCAGACCAGCAAAAATCAGCCCCAGCACATCACTGTTAATCAGAATGAATGCCGGAATTGCCAGAGCAAACAGCGCAACGCTTCCCAGGATAATGAACGGTCGACGACCAAAACGGTCACTCAACAGGCCCATAATCGGCTGGACAAACAGCATACCCACCATGATGGCGATAATAATCAGCACACCGTGATCTTCCGAGTAGTGCAGGTTATGCGACAGATAGCTCGGCATGTAGGTCAACAGCATGTAGTAGGTCACGTTGGTCGAAATCACCAGACCAATACAGGTCAGCAGGCTGCGCCAGTGCTTAGTGGCAATCTCTTTGAACGACACCTTCGGACCATCCTGCAGCCCTTCGCGGTCACCCTGTTCCAGTTTTTCGACGTGCTGCTGGAAAGCAGGCGTCTCTTCCAGCGCATGACGCAGGTAAAGACCAATAATCCCCAGCGGCAATGCCAGGAAGAACGGGATACGCCAGCCCCAGTCGAGGAAGTTATCTTCACCCACCACGGTTGAAATCAGTACGACTACGCCCGCGCCCATGACAAACCCGGCAATCGAGCCGAAGTCCAGCCAGCTCCCCATAAATCCGCGCTTACGGTCCGGGGAATATTCGGCAACGAAGATCGAGGCACCGGTATATTCACCGCCTACGGAGAAGCCCTGCGCCATCTTACAAATCAGCAGCAGAATCGGTGCCCAAATGCCGATGGTGGCGTAAGACGGTATAAGGCCGATACAGAATGTACTGATCGACATAATGACGATGGTGATGGCCAGGATCTTCTGACGACCATATTTATCGCCGAGCATACCGAAGAACAGACCGCCCAGCGGGCGAATCAGGAAGGGAACGGAGAACGTACCCAGTGCGGCGATCATCTGCAGGCTGGGATCGGCCCCGGGGAAAAACACTTTACCTAACGCATAGGCCACAAAGCCGTAGACACCAAAATCGAACCATTCCATCGCATTACCGAGCGAGGCTGCGGTAATGGCTTTACGCAGCTTTGCGTCATCAATAATGGTGACGTCGCGAAGCGTGATGGGTTTAATCTTTTTCCTTCTCAGCATAGCTATCCTCGTTGACTCGGCCCTGTCTGTTTCACAGTCCAGTTAGCGTTCTGTGAACCATGGGATCCGCTCCATGCGAATCGCCTTATTCAAGCGTAGCAGGTTTACTTACATTGACGTTTTACGTCGATACAACCGAACCTGTTGACGCCTGCCTGGGCAGTTAATGACCTTTTTACCCTACCAGCGTTTATATTTGTGATCAACTTCACACATATTTTCGTGTCTGGTCAACTCAGGCAAATTTTTGTCAAGGAGTGCCAATAAGTACTTCCTTACCCCACCTAAAGAACATCCTCCCGCACGTCATTATTTCTTTCGTAACAGAAAAACAAACCACGTTAATTCACATCAGGTTTACATAAATTTTCATCAGCAGGAACCGGCCTCAAGTTTTACATTGAATATGTGATAAAGATAACTAAAACGATGTTTTATTTTCATTGAATCAATGTTCCAATGATCGCATCATAAATCCGAATTCAGCGTTTTACGTGTTTAAGGAAAAGGTTAATTGAGAGCACGCATTTAATTTTGTTGCAGGGCTTTCGAAAAAACACCACAAGCAATACGAGCAATCAATTGAATTTATTGACTAATTTTTAACACCTATCCCCCGTACTGCGGGATCCGATGTGAGGTTTGTCTATGAAGATTAAAGCCACGATAGAACGTATACCCGGCGGCATGATGCTGGTTCCGCTGGTACTAGGCGCGATCCTGAATACCTTTGCTCCCAATACCGGAGCTTATTTTGGCGGTTTCACAAAAGGCATGATAACAGGCACGGTTCCCATTCTTGCCGTCTGGTTTTTTTGTATCGGCGCATCCATTAATTTACGGGCAACGGGGACAGTATTACGGAAATCCGGCACGCTGGTGATCACCAAAATAGCGGTAGCCTGGGCGGTGGCAATGATATGCGCGATGTTCATTCCGGAGAATGGAATTCAGACCGGGTTCTTTGCGGGTTTATCGGTCCTGGCGATTGTCTCGGCGATGGATATGACCAACGGCGGATTGTACGCCAGCCTGATGAACCAGTACGGAACGAAAGAAGAGTCCGGCGCATTTGTGTTGATGTCTCTGGAGTCCGGCCCATTGATGACGATGCTGATCCTGGGGTCTGCTGGCCTGGCCTCGTTTGAACCGCACCACTTTGTCGGCGCGATCCTGCCCTTCCTGGTCGGTTTCGCCCTTGGCAATCTCGACCGCGATCTGCGTGATTTCTTCAGCAAAGCCACGCCGGTGTTGATCCCGTTCTTCGGTTTCGCACTGGGGAACACCATCAACCTGAAGGTCATTCTCGATACCGGCCTGCTGGGCATTGTGCTGGGTGTCGCCGTGATCGTCATCACCGGTATTCCGCTGATTATTGCCGACCGCATAATCGGAGGAGGAAACGGCACGGCCGGCGTCGCCGCCTCTTCAGCCGCCGGTGCTGCAGTCGCAAACCCGGTGATTATCGCCCAAATTAACCCGGCCTTCGAACCGGTCGCCGCTTCAGCAACGGCGCTGGTTGCCGCGAGCGTGATCGTCACCGCGATTCTGGTCCCCATCATCACGGCGCTGTATGCGAAACGCTACGGGAATATGCAAGAGACTCTGCCTGAACCGAAGCCGATAGAAATGAATCATTAACACACTGCACCGTTCCCTCTCCCAATGGGGAGAGGGGGAGAGATTTAGCCAAAAATCTCTTCCACCATCCCGTCCACCAGCCGTTTTGCCGAACAGAGTCTCGGCATGCCCAGCGCGACGGTCTGCCAGTTTTGCGTCACTGACCAGCTCACCGGATGTTGATCCGCCTGACACCAGTCCCCCAGCCAGCCCAGCATGTCTTTATGATCGATTAAACCCGGAGAGGCCGGCGTTGTCAGCCACTGGTGATAGAAATGGCGGGTCGTGGGTGACGCATTGATGCCCTGTGCCAGATAGTTAGACGCCATGCTGCGCAGGTTATCCTTAAGCATTGCCGCCACATCTTCATTCGCGAGGCGGCATGCGTCACCAAATGCCCCCCAGCGCAGCTCTTCCAGGACGATAAAACAGCGCCCGGCCAGCGACCAGCCATCATAATGCCCGGCCCGCCAGCGGGTAAAAATCTGCTCGCTATGCTCACCCGCCTGCACCGTCAGCCCGCGCTGGGTTAGCGCCTTCTCTTTATAGGCGGCGCGTTGGGTAAAATGAGAAGCGAGTTCAGCGTACTGCTGCATCAGACCGGGGGACTGCTGGGCGCGCGGGTGCGTCTGCTGGCGCAAAGCAATCAGTTTCTCTGCCATCAGCGTCAGCGCGAGATGACCCGGGTCAAGCATGCCGGCCAGTTTTTCCGCCAGCCCCAGGCGCAGCGCCGCATTTTCATTAAGCATACCCGCCATCGCCCAGGGGCGCAGCCGGGTATGCGTCATGATTTCCTGAGTCAAACGCTCACGAAACTGAAGCTGTTGTGGTCCCAGATGAGGATGACGCGCCGCGTCCACTCCCTGAACCAGATCGACCATAAATTTTGGATTAATACACTCCAGCGTTCGCCCGGGGCCGTCCAGTAGTGGTGTTGTCATGGTTGCTCTGCCGCGAATAGAGTTTGAATATCATCGCGTAACAGTCGGGTATCTTCCTGTATCCACGCCGCAGTCGTAATACTTTGCTTCAACAGCTGGCAGAGCGCTCGGGTTGAATGCTCATTCTGTTGACGCACTGCGAGGCTATCACGCAAGCTTTCCTGTAACCCGGTCAGGCACAGCGAGAATTCTGCAAAGAACGTCGCCATTCCTGCCGTAACAGAGACATCGACCTGCGCGGACAAAGCTTTACGTATTTGTTCACAAAACAGCTCAATATGTTGCTTAAATTTGTCATGTAGCTGCGCAATATCGATAACATAGCGCGTGCGCGTTTCCACATACTCATCCCAGCCCCAGCCCGGATTATTGAGCCAGCGAGAGACCGTTTCTCGCATGCTGCTCCCGCCTGATGACGGGCCTGCCTGGCTGTCATCCTGCGCTATCGCATCGTTAAACAGCGCCCGCGTATTGAAGTTGAGCTGGTGAGCCTGAAACGCCGGGAAACTGATTCGCGCCCGAAAACCCGCATGGCTCAGATGCTCTTTAATACGCGTTTCGATGGGGCGCATGGCTTCGTTCAGGGAACGCGCCAGCGTAGATTCAAGCTGGTCGAAGCGTAACGCCAGCTCCCGGCAGATTTTCGTCTGTGCATCCAGCATCACCAATTCGCAGGAGGAGCGAATTTTACTCAGCGCGATCTGCGCCTGCCCTTCATCGTCCAGAACCAGCTGCTTCAGCTCGTCACCGTGAGGGTTCTGCCGATCGATGCCTGCTAAATCAAGAATATGCTGAGCGCTGAACACCTCGCCAATCGCCTGGTTAAGCGCGGTTTTTTGCGCTCCCATAAAGTCCGCGGTGGCGTTCAGCGCCTCCTCAACTTCATGTTTCACCTCATCGCTCACCACGCTCTGACGCGTCTGGAGAAGCGCCATGTCCTCTTCCAGACGTGCGATATTCAGTTCCAGCGCCTCAAAGGCAACCGTCAGCCCCTGATAGCGGAAGTCGAGGTACTCCCGGGCATTTTGTGCGTAGTTGAGCAGCTTATGCGAGGCCGAACGCAGCGCGTAAAGCGAGGCATTGGCATAGGCGGCGTAAATCAGTTTGCGTATCGGTTGTTCGAAAAGCGAATCTTCCCAGAGCAAATCGGCAGCATGACGAATATGGTCGATATCGTCCAGGTCCGCCGTACGCCAGCGTCGCCCAAGCGCCGCTTCGGCAAAGTCCTGCACCCAGGGTTGCTCCTGATGATCCGGCAGTTGTCCGTGGGTACTCATCTCGTAGCGAGCGCGGTTCGCCAGATAGGCCCACATGGACGAAACGGGGTAGATCTGGCCAGGCGAAATATTGCCTTTCATTAAGGTGCCGGAGATCATCGCCCGGATCTGCTCTTCATCGTCGCTATTGCGATCTTTCTGATCGAATTTATTGACCAGCGCATACAGCGGCACGGATTTTCCCGCCGCGGAAATGGCCTGGCGGACTTCTTCATCAGAGATGGATTTAAGCTGGGTATAATCCATCACGGCCAGCACCGCCGACGCGCGGGACAACTGCTCGCTGAGCATTTTTTGCAGGTGCGGCTGTCCGGCCTCATTCGGCCCGGGCGTATCGAGCAGCGTCAGCTGTCCGAGGTGAGCATCCAGACCCGCAAGATGCACGAACTCCACTTCAATCACCGGAATATGTTCGATAGCCGCATACTCAGAGAACGGAAACTCTACCCCTAACGCCTGGGAAAGTCTTACCAGGTCGTTGAGGCTTTTCAGACAATGAAATATCGGCTGCGCGCCCAGGTGATGCTTCTCAAAAGCCTCTCCTTTTTCAATGCGCTCCAGCAGCGTATTCATGTCTTTATCAATTTCCAGATGCTGGGCGAGCTTTCCTCGATCGTAATCGCATAGCTTTTTCTGAAGCAGTTGGATCAATTCATCAATGGGCGAGGCATGTGAGAAATGCAGCACCGGCTCCTTCTGACCCGGCGTGTGGCGAATCAGGGTAGGAAGCGCCGTCATCGGACGATTGCGGTTCGGCAACACTTCGGTCCCCACAATCGCATTAATGGTGGTCGATTTCCCCGCTTTCATAGTGCCAACAATAGCCAGGACCATTTCCAGCCGGGTTATTTTTCGTAATTCATTATTCAGCATCGCCTGCTGCGCTTCGACACCGCGCGCGCTAAAATGCAAAGGTAAAACGTTGTTCTTTTCACCCGTAATAGCAGCCGCGGTGCTCTCCAGCATCGCAGTCGGCATTGATTTCAACGTATCAAGGTTTTGCCGGGCGAGCTGTAGCAAACGCTCAGCTTCCTGGCTTAATTCAAAAATGGTCTGTGTGTGCATGATAAAAGCCTTTCCTTAACGCAAATTTATTACTTTTATTAAGCCACTGGTATTAATTATGTTGTTCAGGCTTATATGATCACGTGTGGAAAACATGTCCGCCGAAATATAACTGATTGATGATAATCAGAAATAATTCGCTATCCTTGCATGGCGTGTATAGCTCCCCTCCTGGCCTGACGGCCAAAGGAAAAAAGCGTAGCCCAATTTTAAGAAACTTCAGGATATATCATCATTATTTACCCACCTAAAAAGAGAGGTAATACGCCCCTGCCAAAAGATATGGATGGCAGCGAAGTCAGGAGATAAATAACAATGTGTCGCTTCACCTTATCCGAAATGAAGGAGCGTAGCAATTTGCTGCAATAAAATATTCGATATATTTAGCGTCATTTCTTCCCAACGTGTTAATGAGGTAAGCATCGCTTAACTGACTGACAGGAAGTGTCACTCCCGATACGCTTTTTGCATTTTTTTAATTCACAATGTCACCGACAAACGTGTGGATTTGCGCTATACTTGCCGCCTTTTTCGGCACGCTGCCGTCATTTAGCTGGCACTTTCCAGCGCGTTTACACTTTTTGAGGATACCGATATGTCACTCCCACACTGCCCAAAATGCAATTCTGAATACACCTATGAAGATAATGGCATGTTCATCTGCCCGGAATGCGCTCACGAATGGAATGATGCCGAACCATCACACGATGCTGATGCACTTGTCGTAAAAGATGCAAACGGCAATTTGCTGGCGGACGGCGACAGCGTAACCGTGATTAAAGATCTGAAAGTGAAAGGCAGTTCTTCCATGCTGAAGATCGGCACCAAAGTGAAGAATATCCGTCTGGTTGAAGGCGATCATAATATCGACTGCAAAATTGACGGCTTCGGTCCGATGAAGCTGAAATCAGAGTTCGTGAAAAAGAACTGATTTACCCGCCCGGTGGCGCTTCGCTTACCGGGTTTTCGGGAACTACACTTAACGGGCTTTTCTTACGTGAGGTAAAGATTATGCCGTTAAGTCCCTACATCTCTTTTGCCGGCAACTGTGCAGAAGCCACTTCTTTCTACCAGCAAGCCGTCGGCGCAGAGCTTCTCTATAAAATCACCTTCGGCGAAATGCCAAAAAGCGATAACAGCGAAGAAGGCTGTCCGTCCGGTATGCAATTTCCGGATTCGGCTATCGCTCACTCCAACGTCCGCATTGCGGGCAGCGATATCATGATGAGCGACGGGATGCCGCCGGGCAGCAACGCGCAGTACGCGGGCTTCACGCTGGTTCTCGACACCCAGGACGTTAATGAAGGCAAACGCTGGTTCGACAACCTCGCCGCGGGCGGGAATATCGACATGGCCTGGCAGGAAACCTTCTGGGCACACGGTTTCGGTAAAGTCACCGATAAATACGGCGTGCCGTGGATGATTAACGTCGTTAAGCAGCAGCAAACGTCTTAGGCCGGATAAGCGCAGCGCAGCCGGCAACAGCGCCCGGTGGCGCTGCGCTGACCGGGCCTACGGTGACTGTCATCGCTTTCACTTCAACTCTTCAAACTCCCGCAACCCAGACTTAACCCAAATGTCACATTGATGCGCCAGCATGAGGCCACATTTATCGTGAGGCCCAGCACATGCAAACCGTCATCCGCGTCGAGAAACTGAGCAAGACCTTCCATCACAATAAGGCTCTGCATGCCGTTGATCTGACCGTCCAGCAGGGCGAAATGGTGGCGCTGCTGGGGCCATCCGGTTCCGGTAAATCCACCCTTCTGCGTCATTTAAGCGGTCTTATCACCTGCGATAAAACGCCGGAAAGCCACGTCGAGCTGCTGGGCAATACCGTGCAGCGCGCGGGGCGTCTCGCCAGCGATATCCGCAAGAGCCGCGCCCAGACGGGCTACATCTTCCAGCAGTTCAACCTGGTGAACCGCCTGACGGTGCTGGAGAACGTGCTGATTGGCGCGCTCGGCAGCACCCCGTTCTGGCGCACCTGTCTGCGCTGGTTCTCTCCTTCACAGAAGCAGGAAGCCTTGCAGGCCCTGACCCGCGTCGGCATGGCGCATTTTGCCCACCAGCGCGTCTCCACCCTGTCCGGTGGGCAACAGCAGCGCGTGGCGATTGCGCGCGCGCTGATGCAGAAAGCGCAAATCATTCTTGCAGACGAACCCATTGCCTCGCTGGACCCGGAGTCCGCCCGCATCGTGATGGAAACCCTGCGCGACATTAACCAGAACGACGGCATCACCGTGGTGGTCACGCTGCATCAGGTGGATTACGCCCTGCGCTACTGCGAACGCATTGTCGCCCTGCGTCAGGGACATGTGTTCTTTGATGGCGCGAGCCATCAGTTTGATAACGAACGTTTTGACCATCTCTACCGCAGCATTAACCGCGTCGAAGAGAACGCGCAGGCTGCTTAATTAAACCCGATCCGAGGAAAGTACATGAGCTACAAAGCCGTTGCCGCGCTGGCCTTTACCAGCATGTTCAGCCTCAGCACCCTGTTAAGCCCGGCGTATGCACAAGAGCAGGAAAAAGCGCTGAACTTCGGCATTATTTCGACGGAATCACAGCAGAACCTGAAGCCTCAGTGGGAACCGTTCCTGAAAGATATGGAAAATAAGCTGGGGATCAAAGTGAACGCCTTCTTCGCCCCGGACTACGCGGGCATCATCCAGGGGATGCGCTTTAATAAAGTGGACATCGCCTGGTACGGCAACCTCTCCGCCATGGAAGCGGTGGACCGCGCGAACGGCCAGGTGTTTGCCCAGACCGTCGCGGCAGATGGCTCCCCGGGCTACTGGAGCGTGCTGATCGTCAACAAAGACAGCCCGATCAACAACCTCAACGACATGCTCGCCAAACGCAAAGAGCTGACCTTCGGCAACGGCGACCCGAACTCGACCTCCGGCTACCTTGTCCCCGGCTACTACGTCTTCGCCAAAAACAACGCCTCCGCCAGCGACTTCAAACGCACGGTGAACGCCAGCCACGAAACCAACGCTCTGGCCGTCGCCAACAAGCAGGTGGACGTTGCTACCAACAACACCGAGAACCTCGACAAGCTGAAAACTTCCGCGCCGGACAAGCTGAAGGAAATCAAAGTCATCTGGAAATCGCCGCTGATCCCGGGCGACCCGATCGTGTGGCGTAAAAACCTGTCCGAGAGCACCAAGGACAAGGTGTACGACTTCTTCATGACCTATGGCAAAACGCCGGAAGAGAAAGCGGTCCTGGCGCGTCTGGGCTGGGCACCGTTCCGCCCGTCAAGCGACCTGCAGCTGGTCCCGATTCGCCAGCTGGCGCTGTTTAAAGAGATGCAGGGCGTGAAGGACAACAAAGGGCTGAAGGACGAGGAGAAGACCAGCAAAGTGGCCGCAATTGAAGCGCAGCTGGAAGACCTCGACCGCCTGACCGCCGCGCTCGGTGCGATGACGAGCGTGAATAAAGCGGTGCAGTAACTCAAGTTCCCTCTCCCTTGAGGGAGAGGGTTAGGGTGAGGGGGAAATGCGCACGCTGATGCCCTCACCCCGGCCCTCTCCCACAGGGAGAGGGAGAACAGATTAAGGAGCCAACATGCAAACCATCACCCTCCCGCCGCCGAAGCGCAGCTGGTTCTCGCTCATAAGCTGGGCCATCCTGCTGGCGGTGCTGGTTATCTCCTGGAAGGGCGCGGAAATGGATCCGCTGCTGCTCTTCAAAGACGCGGGCAACATGGCGACCTTCGCCGCCGACTTCTTCCCGCCGGACTTCAGCCAGTGGCAGGACTATCTCAGCGAAATGGCGGTCACCCTGCAAATCGCCGTCTGGGGCACCGCCCTTGCCGTCGTTCTCTCCATTCCCTTTGGCCTGATGAGCGCCGAAAACATCGTGCCGTGGTGGGTGTATCAGCCGATGCGTCGCCTGATGGACGCCTGTCGCGCCATCAACGAGATGGTCTTTGCGATGCTGTTCGTGGTCGCCGTTGGCCTGGGTCCGTTCGCCGGCGTGATGGCGCTGTTCATCCACACCACCGGCGTGCTCTCCAAGCTGCTCTCCGAAGCGGTCGAAGCCATCGAGCCCGGCCCGGTGGAAGGCATCCGCGCAACGGGCGCCAACAAAATCGAAGAGATCCTGTACGGCGTCCTGCCGCAGGTTATGCCGCTCCTGATCTCCTACTCCCTGTACCGCTTTGAGTCCAACGTCCGCTCCGCGACGGTAGTCGGCATGGTGGGCGCAGGCGGGATTGGCGTCACCCTGTGGGAAGCGATTCGCGGTTTTCAGTTCCAGCAAACCTGCGCCCTGATGGTGCTCATCATCGTCACCGTCAGCCTGCTGGATTTCCTCTCTCAACGTTTGCGTAAGCACTTCATCTGAGAAGCGAGGCTTTGTTTTCTATGCACTTATCCAGACATCCGACCAGTTACCCGACCCGCTGGCAAGAGATTGCCGCAAAGCTCGAAGTGGAGCTGCGCACGCACTACCGCTGCGGGGACTACCTGCCCGCCGAGCAGCAGCTTGCCGACCGCTATGAGGTGAACCGCCACACCCTGCGTCGCGCCATTGACCAGCTGGTCGAACGCGGCTGGGTCCAGCGCCGCCAGGGCGTGGGCGTGCTGGTGCTGATGCGCCCGTTCGACTACCCGCTGAACGCCCAGGCGCGCTTTAGCCAGAACCTGCTGGATCAGGGCAGCCACCCAACCAGCGAAAAGCTGCTCTCGGTATTGCGCCCGGCCTCCAGCCACGTGGCGGACGCGCTGGGTATTCAGGAAGGTGACGACGTCATTCACCTGCGCACCCTGCGTCGCGTTAACGGCGTGGCGGTATGCCAGATAGACCACTACTTTGCGGACCTCGCCCTCTGGCCCGTGCTCCAGCATTTCTCCAGCGGCTCGCTGCATGATTTTCTTCAGGATGCGACCGGCATTGCGCTCAAGCGCACCCAGACCCGCATCAGCGCCCGTCGCGCGCAGGCGAAAGAGAGCAAGGTGCTCGAAATCCCCAATATGGCCCCGCTGCTCTGCGTGCGCACCCTCAACCACCGTGACGGCGAGATCAACGCGACGGAATACTCCGTCAGCCTGACCCGCGCCGACATGATCGAATTCACCATGGAGCATTGAATGCACTTCGATACCGCCACCCGACAGCGCTGGATGCGCGTGCTGGCCCACAGCCAGCCTGCTGCGCTGGCTGCCCGCATGAACGCGCTCAGCCTGACGCCAGACTACGACACCCTTCGCGCACCGGAGATCGGCCTCGTTCAGATCCAGGCGCGCATGGGCGGCACCGGCGAGCGCTTTTTCGCCGGAGATGCCACCCTCACCCGCGCGGCAATCCGCCTGAACAGCGGCACGCTGGGCTACAGCTACGTGCTGGGGCGCGACAAAGCGCACGCCGAGCGCTGCGCGGTGATCGACGCGCTTTTACAGGAACAACCCTATTTCCAGACGTTAATGGAAACCCTTATTGCCCCGCTGGAAGCCGACCGCGCCGCGCGCATTGCCGCACGTCAGGCCGAAGTGAATACCAGCCGGGTCGACTTCTTTACGCTCGTTCGCGGAGACAACGCATGACGCTTCAACCTGCTTTTACCCTGGCCGTCCAGGATGCCCAACACAGTTTTCGTCGCCTGCTGAAAGCGATGAGCGAGCCGGGCGTGATCGTCTCGCTGCACCAGCTCTCCCAGGGCTGGCTGCCGCTGAACCTGGCGACCACCAGCGTGCTGCTGACGCTTGCCGACAACGACACCCCGGTGTGGCTCTCGGGCGCGCTGTCGAACGATATCGCCAGCCAGAACCTGCGTTTTCACACCAGCGCTCCGCTGGTCGATCAGCCCCAGCAGGCGGTTTTTGCCGTGGCCGATGAACAAATCAGCCATGAACAGCTCAACGCCCTGAGCGAAGGCAGCGCCGTCGCCCCGGAGACCAGCGCCACGCTGATCCTGCAGGTCTCCAGCCTGAGCGGCGGCCGCATGCTGCGCCTCACGGGGGCAGGCATCGCCGACGAGCGCATGGTCGCGCCGCAGCTGCCGGAGTGCATCATTCACGAGCTGACCGAGCGCCCGCACCCGTTCCCGCTGGGCATTGACCTGATCCTGACCTGCGGCGAGCGCCTGCTGGCAATCCCGCGGACCACCCACGTGGAGGTGTGCTGATGTACGTTGCCGTCAAAGGGGGCGAGAAGGCCATCGCCGCCGCCCATGCGCTACAGGCGCACAGACGACGGGGCGATGAACGGCTTCCCGAGCTGAGCGTCGCCCAGATTGAACAGCAGCTAAACCTCGCCGTCGACCGCGTGATGACCGAAGGCGGCATCGCCGACCGCGAGCTGGCGGCGCTGGCCCTGAAGCAGGCCAGCGGCGACAGCGTGGAAGCCATCTTCCTGCTGCGCGCCTACCGCACCACGCTCGCGAAACTGGCAGTCAGCGAGCCGGTGAATACGGCGGAGATGCGCCTGGAACGCCGCATTTCTGCCGTTTATAAAGACGTTCCCGGCGGCCAGCTGCTTGGCCCCACCTACGACTACACCCACCGCCTGCTGGATTTCACCCTGCTGGCGAACGGCGAATCGCCGCAGCTCAGCACCTCCGACGCCGAACAGGAACCGTCTCCGCACGTCTTCAGCCTGCTGGCAAAACAGGGCCTGGCGAAGATGGAAGAAGATTCAGGCGCGCAGCCGGATGACATCACCCGCACGCCGCCGGTTTACCCGTGCTCGCGCTCGTCCCGCCTGCAGCAGCTGATGCGCGGCGACGAAGGCTATCTGCTGGCGCTGGCCTACTCCACCCAGCGCGGCTACGGGCGCAACCACCCGTTTGCGGCCGAAATTCGCAGCGGCTACATCGACGTCGAGATCGTACCGGAAGAGCTGGGTTTTGCGGTGAACGTCGGCGAACTGCTGATGACCGAGTGTGAAATGGTGAACGGTTTCGTCGCCCCGGAAGACGAAGACCCGCACTTTACCCGCGGCTACGGGCTGGTATTCGGCCTCGGCGAGCGCAAGGCCATGGCAATGGCGCTGGTCGACCGCGCCCTGCAGGCACCGGACTACGGCGAGCACGTTGCAGGCCCGGCGCAGGACGAAGAGTTCGTGCTGGCCCACGCGGATAACGTTGAGGCCGCTGGCTTCGTCTCGCACCTCAAGCTGCCGCACTACGTCGATTTCCAGGCCGAACTGGAACTGCTGAAACGCCTGCAACGGGAGCGCAAAAATGGCTAACTTAAGCGGCTACAACTTTGCCTATCTGGATGAGCAAACCAAACGCATGATCCGCCGCGCCATCTTAAAAGCGGTGGCCATACCGGGCTATCAGGTGCCGTTCGGCGGCCGCGAAATGCCGATGCCCTACGGCTGGGGCACGGGCGGTATTCAGATCACCGCCAGCGTGATCGGCGAGGCGGACGTGCTGAAGGTCATCGATCAGGGCGCCGACGACACCACCAACGCCGTGTCGATCCGCAGCTTCTTCCAGCGCGTCACCGGCGTCAATACCACCGAAAAAACCGAAGACGCAACGCTGATCCAGACCCGTCACCGCATCCCGGAAACCCCGCTCACTGAAGATCAGATTTTGATTTTCCAGGTGCCGATCCCGGAGCCGCTGCGTTTTATCGAGCCGCGCGAAACGGAAACCCGCACCATGCACGCGCTGGAAGAGTACGGCGTCATGCAGGTCAAGCTCTATGAAGACATCGCCCGCTTTGGCCATATCGCCACCACCTACGCCTATCCGGTGAAGGTGAACGGGCGCTACGTGATGGACCCGTCGCCGATCCCGAAATTCGATAACCCGAAGATGGACATGATGCCCGCCCTGCAGCTGTTCGGCGCCGGGCGCGAAAAGCGCATCTACGCCGTCCCGCCTTACACCCGCGTGGAAAGCCTGGATTTCGACGATCACCCGTTTACGGTGCAGGAGTGGGACGAGCCGTGCGCCATCTGCGGATCCAAACACACCTATCTGGACGAAGTGGTGCTGGACGATACGGGCAAACGGATGTTTGTCTGCTCCGACACCGATTACTGCCGCCAACAGAGCGAGGCGAACGGCCAATGAAACCGCTGCTTTCGGTTAATAACCTGACTCACCTGTATGCGCCGGGCAAAGGCTTTAGCGACGTGTCGTTCGAGCTGTGGCCGGGCGAGGTGCTGGGGATCGTCGGCGAGTCCGGCTCCGGCAAAACCACCCTGCTGAAGTCCATCTCCGCGCGCCTGACGCCGCAGAACGGCGACATTTTGTATGAGGGCGCCTCGCTGTACGGCATGAGCGAGGCCGGGCGCCGCCGCCTGCTGCGCACCGAGTGGGGCGTGGTACATCAGCACCCGATGGACGGCCTGCGCCGTCAGGTCTCTGCCGGGGGCAACATCGGCGAACGCCTGATGGCTACCGGCGCGCGCCACTACGGCAACATCCGCGCTACCGCCCAGCACTGGCTGGAGGAAGTGGAAATCCCCGCCTCGCGCATCGACGACCTGCCGACGACCTTCTCCGGCGGGATGCAGCAGCGCCTGCAGATTGCCCGCAACCTGGTCACCCATCCGAAGCTGGTGTTTATGGATGAACCCACCGGCGGGCTGGACGTCTCCGTGCAGGCGCGCCTGCTCGACCTGCTGCGCGGTCTGGTGGTGGAGCTGAACCTCGCGGTGGTGATTGTCACCCACGATCTGGGCGTTGCGCGCCTGCTTGCAGACCGTCTGCTGGTGATGAAGCAGGGCCAGGTGGTGGAAAGTGGGTTAACCGACCGGGTGCTCGACGATCCACACCATCCGTACACTCAGCTGCTGGTGTCGTCCGTATTGCAGAATTAAGAGGCCAACATGATCCACGTACAAAACGTAAGTAAGACCTTTGTGCTCCACCAGCAAAACGGCGTGCGCCTGCCGGTGCTGCAAAATGCCTCGTTAGAGGTCAGCAGCGGCGAATGCGTGGTGCTGCACGGCCATTCCGGCAGCGGAAAATCCACCCTGCTACGCTCCCTGTACGCCAACTATCTGCCGGATGAAGGCCACATTCACATTCGCCACAACGATGAATGGGTCGATCTGGTGCAGGCCCCCGCGCGCAAAGTGCTGGAAGTGCGCCGCACGACGATCGGCTGGGTGAGCCAGTTTCTGCGGGTGATCCCGCGGATCTCCGCCCTGGACGTAGTGATGCAGCCGCTGCTGGATCTCGGCGTGCCGCGAGAAGCCTGCGCCGCCAAAGCCGCCAGCCTGCTGACGCGCCTCAACGTGCCTGAACGCCTGTGGCACCTTGCCCCGTCGACCTTTTCCGGCGGCGAGCAGCAGCGCGTCAATATCGCCCGCGGGTTTGTCGTCGACTACCCGATTTTACTTCTGGATGAACCCACCGCCTCGCTCGACGGCAAAAACAGCGCCGCCGTGGTGGAACTGATCGAACAGGCCAAAGCGCGCGGCGCGGCGATCGTCGGGATCTTCCACGACGACGCCGTACGCAGCCGCGTGGCGGACAGATTGCACCCGATGGGGACAAACGCATGATTATCAATAACGTCAGGCTGGTGCTGGAAAATGAAGTGGTTAATGGCTCGGTTGAAGTTCATGAAGGCGTTATTCGCGCCTTTGCCGAAACCCAAAGCCGTACCCCTGAAGCGATGGACGGTGAAGGCGGCTGGCTGCTGCCGGGGCTGATTGAGCTGCATACCGATAATCTGGACAAATTTTTCACCCCGCGCCCGAAGGTCGACTGGCCCGCCCATTCGGCGATGAGCAGCCACGACGCGCTGATGGTCGCCAGCGGCATTACCACCGTGCTGGACGCGGTGGCGATTGGCGACGTGCGCGACGGCGGCGATCGACTGGAGAATCTGGAGAAGATGATCAACGCCGTGGAAGAGACGCAAAAGCGCGGCCTCAACCGCGCCGAGCACCGTCTGCACCTGCGCTGCGAGCTGCCGCACCACACCACCCTGCCGCTGTTTGAAAAGCTGGTCGGGCGCGAGCCGGTCTCGCTGGTCTCCCTGATGGACCATTCGCCGGGGCAGCGCCAGTTCGCCAACATTGAAAAGTATCGCGAATACTATCAGGGCAAATATTCTCTCAGCGATGCGGAGATGGCGCGCTACGAGGAAGAGCAGCTGGCGCTTGCCGCCCAGTGGTCGCAGCCAAACCGTCTCAGGATTGCCGCGATGTGTCGTGACCGCAATATCGCGCTGGCCAGCCATGACGACGCCACGCACGATCACGTGCGCGAATCCCATCAGCTTGGCAGCGTGATCGCCGAATTTCCCACCACGTTTGAAGCGGCTGAAGCCTCCCGCAGGCACGGCATGAACGTGCTGATGGGCGCACCGAACATCGTGCGCGGCGGATCGCACTCCGGCAACGTCGCGGCAAGCAGGCTTGCCTCCCTGGGTCTGCTGGATATCCTCTCATCCGACTACTATCCCGCCAGCCTGCTGGATGCGGCGTTCCGGGTGGCCGACGACGAGAGCAACAGCTTTACGCTGCCGCAGGCGATTCGCCTGGTGACGAAAAACCCGGCCTCGGCGCTTAATCTTCAGGATCGCGGGGAAATCGCCGAGGGTAAACGCGCGGATCTGGTGCTGGCCCACCGCAAGGGCGAGCACGTTCACATCGACCACGTCTGGCGTCAGGGAAAAAGGGTGTTCTGATGGGAAGGCTCATCTGGTTAATGGGGCCCTCGGGTTCCGGTAAAGACAGCCTGCTGTCCGCCTTACGGCAGCGGGAACATCCGCAGCTGCTGGTCGCACACCGCTATATTACCCGCGCGGCCAATGCCGGGAGTGAAAACCATATCGCCCTGAGCGAGCAGGAGTTTTTCATCCGTGCCGGGCAAAACCTGCTGGCGCTGAGCTGGCACGCCAACGGTTATTACTATGGCGTGGGCATCGAGACCGATCTGTGGCTGCATGCGGGCTTCGACGTGCTGGTTAACGGCTCGCGTGCGCATCTGCCGCAAGCGCGCGCCCGCTATGAGGCGGCTCTGCTGCCGGTCTGCCTGCAGGTTTCGCCGGACGTCCTGCGCAGCCGGTTGCAGAGTCGGGGGCGTGAATCAGCCCGTGAGATCGATCAGCGGCTTGAGCGTGCGGCCCGCTATGCCCCGTCCGACTGCCACATCCTCAATAACGACGGAAGTTTGCTACAGTCAGTCGAGACCTTTTTATCGCTTATCCGTCAGAAGGAGAAACAGCATGCCTGACTGCCAGCTTCGCCCCGCCACCGCCGACGATGCGCAGAGTGTTTACGCCCTGATCTGCGAGCTCAAGCAGGCAGAGTTCGATCGCCAGGCGTTCCACGCCGGGTTTCTTGCCAATCTGCAGGATCGCAACATGCGCTACCAGCTTGCGGAGAGAGAGGGACAGGTCATCGGCATGATCGGGCTGCACATGCAGTTTCACCTGCACCATGCGCGCTGGATCGGCGAGATCCAGGAGCTGGTGGTGATGCCGCAGGCGCGAGGGTTAAAGGTCGGAAGTCAGCTGCTGGCCTGGGCGGAAGAGGTAGCGCGACAGGGTGGCGCTGAACTGACCGAACTTTCCACCAGCGTGAAGCGCACCGACGCGCACCGTTTTTACGTTCGTGAAGGATACACGCAGAGCCATTTCCGATTCACCAAACCGCTGTAGAGGTGCGCTATGAGTCTGACCATCACGTTGACGGGAACGGGTGGCGCCCAGCTGGTGCCGGTCTTTGGCTGCGACTGCGCGGCGTGTCGCCGGGCGCGCCTGCAGGATAACTATCGCCGTCGCCCGTGCAGCGCGGTGGTGAAATTCAACGATGCCGTCACCCTGCTGGATGCCGGTATTCCGCACCTGATGGACGATTGGCCGGCGGGCAGCTTCCAGCAGTTATTGCTCACCCATTACCATATGGATCACGTTCAGGGGCTGTTCCCCCTGCGCTGGGGCGTGGGGGCGACGATCCCGGTTTACGGTCCGCCGGACGACGCCGGATGCGACGACCTGTTTAAGCACCCCGGCATTCTGGATTTCAGCCACACGGTCGAACCGTTTGTGATGTTTGAGCTTCAGGGTTTACGGGTCACGCCGCTGCCGCTCAACCATTCAAAACTGACCTTCGGGTATTTGCTGGAATCGGCCCACAGCCGCGTGGCCTGGCTCTCCGACACCGCCGGACTGCCGGAGAAAACGGTGAAGTTCCTGCTCAACAACCAGCCGCAGGCAATAATTATCGACTGCAGCCATGAGCCGCGCGAGGAAACGCCGCGAAACCATTGCGACTTAAATACCGTGATTGCGTTAAACGAAGCGATTGGCTGCCCGCAGGTGATCCTGACGCACATCAGCCATCAGTTTGACGTGTGGATGATGGATAACCCGCTGCCGCAGGGCATAGAAGCGGGCTATGACGGGATGATGCTGGTGCTGGATTAGGTTTTCTCCCTCTCCTGTGGGAGAGGGCAACAGGCCGCACTTAGCCTCGATCGTAATCGTCTTCTAACCTGCGCTCATCCTCTTCCAGACGACGTCTGTCGTCATCCAGCTGACGCTGACGTTCATCTAAACGACGGCGTCTGTCTTCAAGCTGCCGACGACGATCGTCGTATTGTCGACTGTCGATTTGACGGCTGCGGTCATAACGATCGTCGTCGTCATTGCTGCGGCTGCTGCTGGGGTTATAGGCATCGTTGATCGCCTGCTGAATGTTGCCAATAGCATCATCAACAATATCGGCATGAGCCAGTTGGCTGGTGAGTGACAGCAGACCGAATAACAGAGCAGTTGAGTAACGTTTCATAAGGCCAGACTCGCAGGTGAACTGGCCTTACGATAATGAACGGCGGGAAGCCGGGGTAGCGGAGGAATCTCAAATTACCATAACCTTGCGCAGCGCCTGCGCCAGCTGCACCCGCGTAAACGGCTTACGCAGTAGCGGGACGTCCGGCAGCTGAGGGTTATGCGCGGGCCGTAGATCCTGGCCGCTGATCAGCAGCACCGGAAGCTGCGGATAATGGCTGCGCACATGGTTAATCACTTCGGCCCCGCTGAGGCTGCCGGGCAGCATCAGGTCGCTGATAAACATGCCAATATCCGGTGACGCCGCCAGCATATTCAGCGCCTGCTCGCCGTTGTCCGCTTCCAGCGTCAGGTAGCCGAGCTGATGCAGCTGTTCGCACAGGGTCTGACGGACATCCGCCTCATCTTCCAGCACCAGAACCAGCCGCTCGCTATCCACGGAGTCGGTGGCTGACAACGCTTCATCATCTGCAGCGGCGGGCAGCACCGAGCGCGGGAGGTGAAGCCGAACGGTCGTTCCCTGCCCCGGCGCGCTTTCAATTTCCACGCGGCCGCCGGACTGACGCACAAAGCCGTAGACCATCGACAGGCCTAATCCGCTCCCGCTTCCGGTCTGCTTGGTGGTGAAGAACGGTTCAAAGACCCGGGATTTCACCTCCTGCGACATGCCGCTGCCGCGGTCAATCACCTCCAGCGCCACCATATCCTGCCTGCGCCCGTCGCTGCGGGTGACGCGCTGATTCCAGGTCCGGATTTTAATCACCCCGCCTTGCCCTTCCATCGCATCGCGCGCGTTCATCACCAGGTTGATGATGGCGTTTTCCAGCTGGCTAACGTCAATCCACGCGGGCCACGCCGGGGTTTGCGCTTCAATCTCCAGGGTCAGGGTAGCAGGCAGGGAGTGGCGCATCAGCTCCCGGAGGTTCTCCAGCAGCGGCAGCATCTCTACCGCATGCGGCGTCAGGGACTGCTTGCGGGAAAACGCCAGCAGGCGCTGCGTCAGTAAGGCACCCCGCTCGGCCGCCTTCAGCGCCCGGGTAATGCGCGGCGCGTCTTTTGATTCGGGGTCGGTGAGCTCAAGGCTGCCGATGATTACCGCCAGCAGGTTGTTAAAATCATGCGCCAGCCCGCCGGTCAGCTGTCCGACCGCCTTCATCTTCTGGCTGTGCAGCAGCGCCTCTTCCAGCCCCTGACGCTCAACGCGGTCGATCTCCATCTGCGTGGTTTTCTCTTTCAGCAGGCGCGTGGTGTGCTCAAGCGAGGCGGTATTGCGGGCAAAAACGTTAAACGCGCGCGCCAGCTCGCCCAGCTCATCGCGCCGCTGGAGGGCGGGAACGGAGACATCCTGTTCGCCGTGAGCAAGGCGCGACATCGCCCGGGAAATCGCCGTCAGGTTAGAGGCCAGATTGCGGTAGATATACCAGCAGGCGCACCCGGTGATGATCAGCGCCAGCACGGCGAAGAAGCTGATAAACACGCTGATGGACTGCAGCTCGTGATGGCTCTGGGCCGTGCGAAGCCGGGAAGCCTGCGCCACCTGCCCGACGTACTGATTAATGTCGCTGTTGAGGATCGCCACCAGCGCCTTGATGTGGAACATATACCAGCTTATCGCCAGATCGCTCTCTTCCAGCTGCTTCGACAGCGGGGCGAGCTTGCCTAACTCGGCATTAAAATCAGGCAGAACCCCCTTCACGACCGGCTGTACGGCACTCCGGGGCAGCGCTGCGGCCACGGCGTCCAGCTGCTGAACGGTCGCGCGCGGCGAAGGGGTGTCGATGGCGGCGGCGATCAGCCGGTCCATCTCCATCAGCTGCTGCGCATCCGGCACGTTGCTGTCGTAACGGCGGTTGATGTCCTGCAGATGACGCAGGTAGCTCTGGCTTTGATACAGCGAGCTCAGCAGAGCGTTACGCTCCAGATGGCGCCGCTGGCCGCGCTCAAGCATCTCCGTCACGCTCTGCTGTAGCTCATTGCTTCGTTGAATAATACGCGCCACCAGCGTCGGCTCCTGCTGCGCCAGCGGCGCTTCCGCAAGCTGTTCCAGCGAGCGGCGCAGCGCCATTTGCGTCTGCTTCAGGCGCTCGGCTTCGCCTTTATATTCCAGCGCCCCGACGACCTGCGAAAGCCGCACCGCCGCCGTCGCCACGTTGGCGGTATCGCGGGCCAGGTTCATGCTGCCGGTCATATCGTCCAGCGTTTGCTGCTGAACCTGCTCCTGGATTTGACTGGCGTGACGAAAGCCGAGCACCGCCACGCCGCTCACCATCAGCGTCACGGCGACCACCAGCAGATTAAAAATCAGCAGGCGGCCTCGGGCGCTGGCGAAAAAGGGCGGGCGGCGTGATGGCATGGGTTTGGGCTCCTGAGCGGTTTGGTGTCCCCTCACCCTAACCCTCTCCCCAAAGGGGCGAGGGAATGATTTGCTCCCTCTCCCTTTCAGGGAGAGGGCCGGGGTGAGGGTAGTTCAATACTGTGATCTACATTAGCTATTCATAACTATGACAAATATGAACAGCTTCTGACATTTTGCATTTACGCACCTGTGATGAAGTGCAGATATCGGCATTCGCAGGAGATCCGCCATGAGCAGAACCCCGGTATTAGAGATGCGCAGCATTGCCAAAACGTTTGGCAGTTTCCACGCGCTCAAGGGTGTGGATTTGACGGTCTTTCCCGGAGAGATCCACGCGCTGATGGGCGAAAACGGCGCGGGAAAAAGCACGCTGATGAAAATCCTCGCGGGAGCCTATACCGCCACCAGCGGTGAGATCCTGATCGACGGTCAGCCGTTTCACATTAAAGGGCCGAAAGATGCGCTGGCCGCAGGCATTACCCTGATTTATCAGGAGATGCAGCTCGCGCCCAACCTGACCGTTGCCGAAAATATTTTTCTTGGCAGCGAGCTGTCGCGCGGCGGGATGGTGCAGCGCAAAGAGATGGCCGCCCAGGCGCAGGCGGTGATTGAGCGCCTCGGCGCACAGTTCAATGCCACCGACCTGGTGATGAAGCTGACCATCGCCGAGCAGCAGCAGGTGGAAATCGCCCGCGCGCTGCACCGCAACAGCCGCATTCTGGTGATGGATGAGCCCACCGCCGCCCTCTCCTCGCGGGAAACGCATCGCCTGTTTGAACTGATTTTGCGCCTGCGCGATGAAGGGATGGCGATCATCTATATCAGCCACCGCATGGCGGAAGTGTATGAACTCTCTGATCGCGTCAGCGTTCTGCGCGACGGGCAGTACGTCGGCAGCCTGACGCGCGACAAGCTAAACGCCTCCGAGCTGGTGCGCATGATGGTGGGCCGCCCGTTAAGCGATCTGTTCAACAAAGAGCGTGATATTCCCCTCGGCAGCCCGCGCCTCAACGTCCACCACCTCACCGACGGTAAAAAGGTACAGCCGTGCAGCCTGCAGGTCCGTTCCGGCGAAATCGTCGGGCTGGCGGGCCTGGTGGGGGCCGGACGCTCCGAGCTGGCGCAGCTGATTTTCGGCGTGCGTAAAGCCACCGGCGGCATGATTGAGGTCGACGGCGAGCCGGTGGTGATCCACTCCCCGCGTGCGGCCATCGAAAACGGCATCGGTTTTCTCACCGAGAACCGCAAGGAGCAGGGGCTGTTTCTGGAGCTGGCGGCGCAGGAGAACATCACCATGGCGACGCTGGAGCGCGACGCGACCTTCGGTATGTTAAACCGCAAAAAAGCGCAGGCCATTTCCGATGACGCCATTGCCCTGCTTAACATCCGCGTGCCCCATTCGCAGGTTCGGGCGGGCGGGCTGTCCGGCGGCAATCAGCAAAAGCTGCTGATCTCCCGCTGGGTGGCCATCGGTCCGCGCATTCTGATTCTGGACGAACCCACGCGCGGCGTGGACGTCGGCGCGAAAAGCGAGATCTACCGCATCATGAACCAGATGGCGCGCAAAGGGGTGGCGATTTTAATGATCTCCAGCGAGCTGCCGGAAGTGGTGGGCATGAGCGACCGGGTGTACGTGATGCGGGAAGGCAGCATTGCGGGTGAACTCCACGGGCGCGACATCTCTCAGGAAAACATTATGACGCTGGCAACCGGCGTGAACGACACTCATCATCAGGCGGTGCAATCATGACAACTCCAACCCATCCGCAGCAGGTGGCGAAATCCGCCTCCGCCAAAAAAATGCTGATGAGCGATCTGATGCAAACGGTCGGCATCCTGCCGATTCTTATCCTGATTGTGGCGGTATTTGGCTTTATCGCCCCGAACTTCTTCACCGAGAGCAACCTGCTCAACATTACCCGTCAGGCGTCGATCAACATCGTGCTGGCGGCGGGAATGACCTTCATCATTTTAACCGGCGGGATTGACCTCTCCGTGGGCTCGATTCTGGGCACCACGGCGGTAGCGGCGATGGTGGTCTCGCTTATCCCTGAATTTGCGATGCTCTCCATTCCGGCAGCGCTGATGCTCGGCATGGTGCTGGGTCTGTTCAACGGCGCGCTGGTGGCCTTTGCCGGGCTGCCGCCCTTCATCGTGACGCTCGGCACCTATACGGCGCTGCGCGGCGCGGCGTATCTGCTGGCGGACGGCACGACGGTCATTAACTCCAACATCAGCTTCGAGTGGATCGGCAATAACTACCTCGGCCCGATCCCGTGGCTGGTTGTCATTGCCCTTGCGGTGATTGCGGTGTGCTGGTTCATCCTGCGCCGCACCACGCTCGGCGTCCACATCTACGCGGTGGGCGGCAACATGCAGGCGGCGCGACTGACCGGCATCAAGGTCTGGCTGGTGCTGCTGTTTGTCTACGGCATGAGCGGCCTGCTCTCCGGGCTCGGCGGCGTGATGAGCGCCTCGCGCCTCTACAGCGCCAACGGCAACCTCGGCACGGGCTACGAGCTGGATGCGATTGCGGCGGTGATCCTCGGCGGCACCAGCTTCGTCGGCGGGATCGGCACGATCACCGGCACGCTGGTCGGCGCATTAATCATCGCCACCCTCAACAACGGCATGACGCTGATGGGCGTCTCCTACTTCTGGCAGCTGGTGATCAAAGGGGCGGTGATCATCATAGCGGTGCTGATCGACAAATACCGTACCCGACACCATCAAAGTGCATAACAACAAAACCCTACAGCTTCGAGGAAAACAACATGCGTTTGAAACCGTTAGTGACCGCGCTCTGTGCTGGCGCGCTGCTTGCCGCAACGCCGTTTGCGCAGGCAAAAGATCTGAAGTCCATCGGCGTGACGGTGGGCGACCTGGCCAACCCGTTCTTTGTGCAGATCACCAAAGGTGCCGAGCTGGAAGCGCGCAAGCTGGCTGGCGATAACGTCAAGGTGACGCTGGTCTCCAGCGGTTACGATCTGGGCCAGCAGGTGGCGCAGATCGATAACTTCATCGCCGCGAAGGTGGACATGATCATCCTCAACGCCGCGGATTCCAAAGGGATCGGACCGGCGGTGAAGCGCGCGAAGGACGCCGGGATCGTGGTCGTTGCGGTTGACGTGGCGGCGGAAGGGGCGGATGCGACCATCACCTCCGATAACACCCAGGCGGGCGAAATGGCCTGTAAGTACATTACCGATCGCCTGAAAGGCAAAGGCAACGTGGTGATCATCAACGGACCGCCGGTCTCTGCGGTGCAAAACCGCGTGGAAGGCTGCCAGACGGAATTCAAAAAACATCCGGATATCAAGGTGCTCTCGGATAACCAAAACGCCAAGGGCAGTCGTGAAGGCGGTCTGGAAGTCATGACCTCCCTGCTGGCGGCCAATCCGAAGATCGACGGCGTGTTTGCGATTAACGATCCGACGGCGATCGGTGCCGATCTGGCCGCGAAGCAGGCTCAGCGCAACGAGTTCTTTATCGTCGGCGTGGATGGCAGCCCGGACGGTGAGGAAGCGCTGAAGCGCGAAAACTCGCTGTTTGTCGCGACCCCGGCGCAGGATCCGCAGGTGATGGCGGCAAAAGCGGTGGAGATCGGCTATGACATTCTACAGGGCAAACCTGCGCCGAAAGCGCCGGTGCTGATCCCGGTGACGATGATCGATAAAAAGAACGTCGGGACCTATAAGGGGTGGACGGTTAAGTAACCTCGTTGCGGCCTGATGCCCTCACCCTAACCCTCTCCCACAGGGAGAGGGAACTTATTTCCCCCTCTCCTTGAGGGAGAGGGCCGGGGTGAGGGGATGGCATAAAATTCAAGGAGTCCCCATGAAACGCTCCGACATCAATGAAATTCTCGGCCACACGCGACAGTTTTTTTCCATGCACGACGTGCACCTCCCGCCTTTTGCCAGCTTTCCGCCAACGAAATGGCAGCAGCTTGACCAGGCCGCATGGCAGGAAGTGTTCGACCTCAAGCTCGGCTGGGACGTGACGGCGTTCGGCGGCAACAGCTTTGCCGCTGAGGGCCTGACGCTGTTTACCCTGCGCAACGGCTCGCCCAACGGCGTGCCTTATGAAAAGTGCTATGCCGAAAAAATTATGCACGTGCGCGACGGCCAGGTGACGCCGATGCATTTTCACTGGCGCAAGCGGGAAGACATCATCAACCGGGGCGGCGGGAATCTGATTATTGAGTTATGGAATGCCGGGGCGCATGAAGAGACGGAAAACACCGACGTGACGGTCACCGTCGACGGCTGCCGTCAGACCCACGCGCCCGGAAGCCAGCTGCGCCTCACGCCAGGGGAAAGCATCTGCCTGACACCCACTCTGTACCACAGCTTCTGGGGCGAACGCGGCTTCGGCGACGTGCTGGTTGGGGAGGTGTCATCGGTAAACGACGACGAGCACGACAACCACTTTTTGCAGCCCGTTGCCCGCTATAACAACATCGAAGAAGACGAACCGGCGCTGCTGGTGCTGTGCAACGAGTACAACCTGTTCCGGATATAAGGAGTAAATGATGCCATTGATCTCTCTTGCCGACGGTCTGGAGCACGCCAGGGCGCATCGCTACGCGCTGGGCGCGTTTAACGTGCTCGACTCCCACTTCCTGCGCGCGCTGTTCGCCGCCGCGAAGCAGGAACGCTCGCCGTTTATCATCAACATCGCCGAAGTGCATTTTAAGTACGTCTCCCTGGATTCGCTTGTCGAAGCGGTTAAGTTCGAAGCCGCCCGTCACGATATTCCCGTGGTGCTCAACCTCGACCACGGCCTGCATTTCGAGGCGGTGGTGCGCGCCCTGCGCTTAGGGTTCAGCTCGGTAATGTTCGATGGCTCTACGCTGAGCTATGAGGAGAACATTCGCCAGACGCGGGAGGTGGTGAAGATGTGCCACGCGGTCGGCGTGTCGGTGGAGGCGGAGCTGGGCGCGGTCGGTGGCGATGAAGGCGGCGCGCTGTACGGTCATGCGGATGAAGCGTTCTTTACCGATCCGCAGCTGGCGCGCGAATTTGTCGATTCAACCGGCATTGACGCGCTGGCGGTTGCCATCGGCAACGCGCACGGCAAATACAAAGGCGAGCCGAAACTCGATTTCCCACGCCTGGACGCCATTCGCCAGCAGACGGGGCTGCCGCTGGTTTTACACGGCGGCTCCGGGATTAGCGATGCCGACTTCCGCCGCGCCATCGAGCTCGGCATTCATAAAATTAACTTCTACACCGGCATGTCGCAGGCCGCACTCGCCGCCGTTGAGCAGCGCATGGCGAACCGCCAGCCGCTGTACGATGAATTTGCCGAGCTGTTGCTGGGGATAGAAGAGGCGATTGCCGATACGGTCGCCGAACAGATGCGCATCTTCGGCAGCGCGGGGCAGGCATAATGGAACGCAAAGGCATCATCGCCGCAGGCAACATGCTGGTGGATCACGTCCACCAGATCGTGCAGTGGCCGGAGCGCGGCTGGCTGGCGGAAATCACCCACAGCGAACGCTCAACCGGCGGCGCGCCGCTCAACGTGCTGCTGACGCTGGCGAAAATGCACGTTGGCCTGCCGCTGCAGGCGGTGGGGCTGATTGGCGAAGATGCCGACGGGGATTACATTCTGGCGATGCTGGACCAGTACCACGTCAACCGCCAGCGCGTCCAGCGCACCACCTTTGCACCAACCTCCATGTCGCAGGTGATGACCGATCCCAGCGGACAGCGCACCTTTTTCCACTCGCCGGGCGCCAACCGCCTGCTGGATCTTCCCGCCTTCGATCGCTTAGACGGATCGATGAAGATCTTCCATCTCGGCTACCTGCTGCTGCTCGACAGCCTGGATATGCCCGATGACGAGTTTGGCACCCGCAGCGCGCGCCTGCTGGCGCAGATGCGCGACCAGGGGTATGAAACGTCGCTCGATCTGGTTTCCCGCAAGGGCGACCCGCGCTATCAGCCGCTGGTGCTCCCAGCCCTGCGCCACCTTGATTATCTGGTGATTAACGAGCTGGAAGCCGGGGAGTTTAGCGGACTGGAGATGCGCGACGCCGACGATGCGCTGAATATCGCCCATATCGCCGATGCCGCGACGCAGCTGCTGGCGGCAGGCGTGCGTCAGCGGGTGGTGATCCACTGTCCGGAAGGCGCATGGGGCGAAGCGCCGGGTGAGCAAGGTCGCTGGATCCCCTCATGGTTACTGGAGCAGAAAGAGATTGTCGGCAGCGTTGGCGCGGGCGATGCGTTTTGCGCGGGGTTTTTATACGGCTGCCATGAATCGCTCCCGCTCACGGAGAGCATTTATCTGGCACACGCCTGCGCGCGGGCCAGCCTGCTGGCCGCCAACGCGATTGACGGCGCGAAAACGCTGGCCGAGCTGCAGCTGTTTATCAAAGAGAATACCTAGGCCGCTTTCTCGCTATGGGAAACGTCGGTGGCAAACACATAGCCCAGCCCACGGATGGTTTTGATGAGCGCAGGCTGATGCGGGTTAGCCTCTATCTTCCGGCGCAGGCGCATGATCAACACGTCAATCGTGCGGTCGAACACGTCCGCGCTTTCGCTGTGGGTCAGCTCAAGCAGCCGGTCACGGCTCAGCACCCGACGGGCATTTTGCGTGAGCGCCAGCAGCAAGCCGTACTCGCCCTGGGTTAAGGGGACAGGGTTACGCTGCGGATCGCTCAGTTCACAGCGGGTGGTATCGAGCGTCCATCCGTTAAAAGCAATGCCCGCGACGGGCGCTGCGGGAACTTCCGCCGCCAGCACGCCGGTACGGCGCAATACCGCTTTTACGCGGGCGACCACCACGCGCGGGTTGAAAGGTTTGCCGATATAATCGTCAGCCCCCATCTCCAGCCCCACCACCACGTCTGACTCACTGCCCAGCCCGGTTAACATGATCACCGGCAGCGCTGGGCGCTGCTTTTGCAGCTGCAGCAAAACCTGTAAGCCGTTGATATCCGGCAGCATCATATCCAGCAGCACCAGCGCGATATTCGGCTCCTGCTGTACCTGCCGCAGTGCATCCTGGCCGTTATGGCAGACAAGCACACTAAAGACGTGCTCGCTCAGCACGTCCTGAAGCAGTTCGCAGACTGCCGTATCGTCATCAACCACCAGGATCGCCGGTTTCATCGTATGCTTCCGTCAGGGGATTATGTTAAGTCTGAACCATTCTGCCGTCGGCTCCAGTCAAATGGTTTTTTCAGTGACGGAAATTCAACCCATGTCACATCCGCTGCCCTGTCGACACGTCAATTTTGACGATTGGCTGCTTTTTGTCAGGGTTTTCACCGCGAAGGGACCGTAAAGTCAGGGTATACCCATACAAAAAACATGGCATAGAAGCTGCATAGTGGGTGCGAATGATTCGATTAACTGGAGCAGACTGATGAAAAAAGTCGTCACGGTTTGCCCTTATTGTGCCTCAGGTTGCAAGATCCACCTGGTGGTCGATAACGGCAAAATCGTCCGGGCGGAGGCCGCACAGGGGAAAACCAACCAGGGCACGCTATGCCTGAAAGGTTACTACGGCTGGGATTTTATTAACGATACCCAAATCCTCACCCCGCGCCTGAAAATCCCTATGATCCGCCGCGAGCGCGGCGGCAAGCTGGAAGCCGTCTCCTGGAGCGAGGCGCTGGATTACGTCGCCACGCGTCTGAGCGCCATCAAGGCCAAGTATGGCCCGGATGCGATTCAGACCACCGGCTCTTCACGCGGGACCGGGAATGAAACCAACTATGTGATGCAAAAATTCGCGCGCGCCGTTATTGGAACCAATAACGTCGACTGCTGCGCTCGCGTTTGACACGGCCCATCGGTTGCAGGTCTGCACCAGTCGGTCGGTAACGGCGCAATGAGTAATGCCATCAACGAGATAGATAACACCGATCTCGTCTTCATCTTTGGTTATAACCCGGCGGATTCTCACCCTATCGTCGCGAACCACGTTATTCGCGCTAAGCAGAACGGGGCGAAAATCATCGTCTGCGATCCGCGCAAAATTGAAACCGCGCGCATTGCGGATATGCACATCGCGTTGAAAAACGGCTCGAACATCGCGCTGTTGAACGCAATGGGGCACGTCATTATTGAGGAGAACCTGTACGACCAGGCGTTTGTCGCGACCCGTACGGAAGGTTTTGAAGAGTATCGGAAAATTGTCGAAGGCTATACGCCAGAGTCGGTGGAAACAATCACCGGCGTCAGCGCGCAGGAGATCCGCCAGGCGGCACGGATGTATGCCGGGGCGAAAACCGCCGCCATCCTGTGGGGAATGGGCGTGACCCAGTTCTATCAGGGCGTGGAAACCGTGCGTTCTCTGACGAGCCTCGCGATGCTGACCGGCAATCTGGGTAAAGCGCACGTCGGCGTCAACCCGGTACGTGGTCAGAATAACGTCCAGGGCGCCTGCGATATGGGCGCGCTGCCGGACACCTACCCGGGCTACCAGTACGTGAAGTTCCCGGAAAACCGCGCTAAGTTCGCGAAGGCCTGGGGCGTGGAAAGCCTGCCGGAACACACCGGGTATCGCATCAGCGAGCTGCCGCACCGCGCGGCGCACGGCGAAGTGCGTGCGGCCTACATCATGGGTGAAGATCCGCTCCAGACCGACGCCGAGCTGTCTGCTGTGCGCAAAGGGTTTGAGGATCTGGAGCTGGTGATTGTCCAGGATATCTTCATGACCAAAACCGCGGCGGCGGCGGATGTGATTCTACCGTCAACCTCCTGGGGCGAGCATGAAGGCGTCTACACGGCGGCGGACCGCGGCTTCCAGCGCTTCTTTAAGGCGGTCGAGCCGAAGTGGGACCTGAAAACGGACTGGCAGATCATCAGCGAAATCGCCACCCGCATGGGCTACCCGATGCACTACAACAACACTCAGGAGATCTGGGACGAGCTGCGCAATCTGTGCCCGGACTTCTACGGGGCAACCTACGAAAAAATGGGTGAGCTGGGATACATCCAGTGGCCGTGTCGCGATGAGTCCGAAGCCGATCAGGGGACGTCATACCTCTTTAAAGAGAAGTTCGACACCCCGAACGGGCTGGCGCAGTTCTTCACCTGCGACTGGGTCGCGCCAATCGATAAGCTCACCGACGAGTATCCGATGGTGCTCTCCACCGTGCGTGAAGTGGGCCACTATTCCTGTCGTTCGATGACCGGCAACTGCGCCGCGCTGGCGGCGCTGGCGGACGAACCGGGCTACGCGCAAATCAACACTGCCGACGCAGAGCGCCTCGGCATTGAGGATGAAGCGCTGGTGTGGGTGAACTCGCGCAAAGGCCGGATCATTACCCGTGCGCAGGTCAGCGATCGTCCGAACAAAGGGGCGGTCTATATGACCTACCAGTGGTGGATTGGCGCCTGTAACGAGCTGGTGACGGAGAACTTAAGTCCGATAACCAAAACGCCGGAGTATAAATACTGCGCCGTACGCGTGGAGCCGATTGCGGATCAGCACGCTGCGGAACAGTATGTCATCGACGAATATAACAAGCTGAAAGCCCGACTGCGCGAAAGCGCAATGGGCTGAAGCCGTTAATTAATCAGTGAATAAAGGGAGTGAGATATTCACTCCCTTTTTATTTCCGATTAACTCATCAAATATATGAATTATTATTCTGGAAAGCGGCTCGCAGAAATAATGTAATTTTCGCGAAAAAGAATTACATCTTTGCATTTTAATTCAGAGGGATAAGATGTGCGGCGGGTGCTTAAGACTTTCTGTCTTGAGCATTGTTGAGGGACAGAAAGTAGAAAGCCCCGGGAAATTTTCATTTACCCGAGGCTACTCTCCCTCAACTCCGACAAGTTGAGAGTAGCCTCTTATTCTTTTTTTGACAAGGAGTAAAAGGCATGACGCCATTAAAAACTGCGTTAGGCATCGTCTTTATTATTTGCCTGACGATAGTGATCTTTACCTTTATTACTCGAGGTAAGTTATGCGAGTTTTCAATAAAGGGTGAACATCAGGAGGTGGCGGCAAAATTAGCCTGTAACGCAGGCTAACCTCTACGGGCGGAACCACTGTTCCGCCCGGCTTGCAGGATGCTGAGGTCTTAATGCACCCATTTTTTTCTTCTGTCGCCGCGATTATACTGCGCGGCGTGTACCCCGATGATAAGAACCCATGAAACATATTTTTCTGTTGTTGTTACTTTTTACATCGCTTGTCCGTGCCGACGAGATTGGCAGTCAGTACAAAGAACAGGCTGAAGCGGGTGACGCCCGTGCCCAGTATTATTTGGCCGATACATACTTTAGCTCCGGTGACAGCAAGCAGGCCGCGCTGTGGGCCGAGAAAGCCGCTAAAGGTGGCGATGTCGACGCCATGGGGCTGCTCTCTCAAATCCTCTTTACCCAGGGAAATTATGCGCAAGCTAAGGCACTGGCGCAGCAGGCAACCATCGCGGGCAGCAAACGCGGCGCGATCATGCTGGCGCGCGTGCTGGTCAACACTCAGGCAGGTAAAACTGACTATCCTCAGGCCATCAAACTGCTGCAAACGGCGGCCGAAGATATCGATAACGACTCTGCGGTAGATGCGCAAATGCTGCTGGGGCTGATTTATGCCAACGGCGTTGAAGTGGTCCAGGACGACGTACAGGCCGCCTCGTGGTTCAAGCGGAGCTCGGCACTTTCACGCACGGGCTACGCCGAGTACTGGGCAGGGATGTTGTTCAGGCAGGGTGAGAAAGGCTTTATCACGCCCAATAAACAGAAAGCGCTGTACTGGTTGAACCTGAGCTGCACTGAAGGGTTTGATACGGGATGCGAAGAGTTTGATGCGCTGAGCGGAGAGTAAAGCATTGCCCGGTGGCGCTGCGCTTATCGGGCCTACGGCTTGTGTAGGCCGGGTAAGGCGAAGCCGCCACCCGGCTTTTAACATTACTGGTCAGCCGTCTTATCAAAACGACCCAGCACCTCGCGTTCATACGCCAGCGCTTTTTTACGATCGAATTTGTGTTCCCACTTGGCGATAACCAGCACCGCCAGGGCATTCCCCACCACGTTCAGCGCGGTACGCGCCATGTCGAGGATACGGTCGACACCGGCGATAAACGCCAGACCTTCCAGCGGAATACCGACGCTGCCAAGCGTCGCCAGCAGCACCACGAAGGAGACGCCCGGAACGCCTGCAATACCTTTGGACGTCACCATCAGCGTCAGCACCAGCACGATCTCCTGCCACAGCGACAGGTCAATGCCGTACAGCTGCGCAATAAAGATAGCGGCGATGCTCTGGTACAGCGTCGAACCGTCCAGGTTAAAGGAATAGCCGGTCGGTACCACGAAGCTGGTAATAGAGGCAGGCGCGCCGTAGGCTTCCATCTTCTCAATGATGCGCGGCAGCACGCTCTCAGAACTTGCCGTGGAGTACGCCAGAATCAGCTCATCTTTCAGGATGCGAATCAGGATCCAGATGCTCAGCCCGCACAGGCGCGCCACGATCCCCAGCACCACCAGCGCGAAGAACAAAATGGCGAAGTGCACCAGGAGCACCAGCTTCGCCAGCGGCCACAGGGAGGCAAAACCGAAGTTCGCCACGGTGACGGCGATAAGCGCAAACACCCCTACCGGCGCGTAACGCATCACCATGTGGGTCACTTTAAACATGGTTTCGGAGATAGAGCGGAACACGGTCACCAGCGGCTCACGGTGCGTCGCCGGCAGGGAAGAGAGCCCCAGACCAAACAGCACCGAGAAGAAGATGATAGGCAGCATCTCGCCCTTCGCCATCGACGCCACGATGTTGGTCGGCACCAGCGACAGGATAGTGCCCATCAGGCCATGCGCATGGCTCTGCACGTCAGCGGTCGTACTTTGGTATTTCGAAATATCCACCGTTGCCAGCTGCGACATATCGATCCCGGACCCCGGCTGGAACACGTTCGCCAGCGTGATACCGAGGATAATCGCAACCGTAGTGATCACTTCGAAATAGATAATGGTTTTCGCACCAATACGGCCTAACTGTTTCGCATCGCCGACGCCCGCAATACCGACCACCAGCGTCGAGATCACAATCGGCACCACAATCATCTTGATCAGATGAATAAAGATATCCCCTGCCGGTGAAAGCAAGTTCGCAATCAGCCATTCGCGGCTGTCGCTATGATAGTGGAGGTAACTGCCCAGCAAGATGCCCAGCACAAGGGCGATTAAGATCTGCCAGGCAAGGCTGACTTTAACGTTTTTCATAGAAACTGACTTCCTCAATGAAGCGCCTTGTTCACTCAAACTGCATGAACAGGGAGACATACTGAAAGGGTATGAATTGTGTTGCGTTGGTTTATGGGATTTTTTAACGCGGCGTATGAGTATCATTTGCGCGACCTGTTGCGCAAGCCTTAAAGAACGACGCGTTTCACTCACAAAAGCGACGATGACGGGAGTTTGTTCTAATTCTGATAAATAACCTTTTGTTATAAAAACGCTTTTTTAAACATAAATGTGAATAATCGTCAGCATCAATTATTTTCCTTCAAAGTTTCATTCGCTCAATTTTCATACTCTTCAAACAATGCGTGATCTGTAGCCCAAATAATAAACAAAGCTTGTAAAGCCCCTACAATTAACGTTTTTGCGACATATTATTAACATCTTACAAGGAGAAAAAAAGCCATGAGCCAAATACATAAACACGACATTCCCGCAAATATTGCGGACCGTTGCCTGATCACCCCGGAGCAGTACCACGAGAATTATCAGCAATCTATCACCGCCCCGGACACCTTCTGGGGTGAGCAGGGCCATATCCTTGACTGGATCAAACCTTATCAGAAGGTGAAGAACACCTCCTTTGCGCCCGGCAATGTCTCCATTAAATGGTATGAAGATGGCACCCTGAACCTGGCGGCGAACTGCCTCGATCGTCACCTCGCCGAGCGCGGGAATGAGACGGCCATCATCTGGGAAGGTGATGACGCTTCGCAAAGCAAACATATTACGTACAAAGAGCTGCACCGCGACGTGTGCCGCTTCGCCAACGTCCTGCTGGAAAAGGGCATTAAAAAAGGCGATGTAGTCGCTATTTATATGCCGATGGTGCCGGAAGCTGCGGTGGCCATGCTGGCCTGCGCGCGTATCGGCGCGATCCACTCGGTCATTTTCGGCGGGTTCTCGCCAGAGGCGGTAGCGGGCCGCATTGTCGATTCCAGTTCAAAACTGGTGATCACCGCCGATGAAGGCGTGCGCGCCGGACGCGGTATCCCACTGAAGAAAAACGTCGACGAAGCGCTGAAAAACCCGAACGTCAAAACGGTCAGTAACGTCATCGTCCTTAAGCGTACCGGCGGCAAAATCGACTGGACCGAGGGGCGCGACCTGTGGTGGAGCGACCTGATTGAGAACGCGAGCGACCAGCAACAGCCGGAAGAGATGAACGCAGAAGATCCGCTGTTCATTCTTTATACCTCCGGCTCCACCGGTAAGCCGAAAGGCGTCCTGCACACCACCGGCGGCTATCTGGTCTATGCGGCCACCACCTTCAAATACGTCTTCGACTACCATCCGGGCGACATCTACTGGTGTACCGCCGACGTGGGCTGGGTTACCGGACACAGCTACCTGCTGTACGGACCGCTGGCCTGTGGCGCAACAACGCTGATGTTTGAGGGCGTACCAAACTGGCCGACCCCGGCGCGTATGTGTCAGGTGGTCGACAAACACCAGGTCAACATTCTCTACACCGCGCCAACGGCGATCCGCGCACTGATGGCGGAAGGCGATAAAGCCATCGAAGGCACTGACCGCTCTTCATTGCGCATCCTCGGTTCCGTGGGTGAGCCAATCAACCCGGAAGCCTGGGAGTGGTACTGGAAGAAAATCGGCAACGAGAAATGCCCGGTGATGGACACCTGGTGGCAGACCGAAACCGGCGGCTTCATGATCACTCCGATGCCGGGCGCCACGCAGCTGAAGGCCGGTTCCGCAACCCGTCCGTTCTTCGGCGTGCAGCCTGCGCTGGTGGATAACGAAGGCAACCCGCTGGAAGGCGCCACCGAAGGCAACCTGGTGATCACAGACTCCTGGCCGGGTCAGGCGCGTACCCTGTTCGGCGATCACGATCGCTTCGAGCAGACCTACTTCTCGACCTTTAAAAACATGTACTTCAGCGGCGACGGCGCGCGTCGTGACGAAGACGGCTATTACTGGATAACCGGGCGCGTGGACGACGTGCTGAACGTCTCCGGCCACCGTCTGGGCACCGCTGAGATTGAATCGGCGCTGGTGTCGCATCCGAAGATTGCCGAAGCGGCGGTTGTGGGCATTCCGCACAACATCAAAGGCCAGGCGATTTACGCCTATGTCACCCTGAACCACGGCGAAGAGCCGTCGCCTGAGCTCTACGCTGAGGTGCGAAACTGGGTGCGTAAAGAGATTGGCCCGCTGGCGACGCCGGACGTGCTGCACTGGACCGACTCTCTGCCGAAAACCCGTTCCGGCAAAATTATGCGTCGTATCTTGCGCAAAATCGCGGCTGGAGACACCAGCAACCTCGGTGATACCTCAACGCTCGCGGATCCTGGCGTGGTGGAAAAACTGCTCGAAGAGAAGCAGGCCATCGCGATGCCTTCCTAGTGTTTTCTCCCTCTCCCTGTGGGAGAGGGCTGGGGTGAGGGCATCAGACCGCACCTTCCTCCCCTCACCCTAACCCTCTCCCCAAAAGGGGGAGGGGACTAAAAACAAACCTACCTTACCTTTGGAGACTCTGTGATGAATAACGATATTTGTCAGCAGATAGAGAATAGTGCGCACTACAGGGAGCTCGTCGATAAGCGGCAACGGTTTGCCTTCATCCTTTCCATCATCATGCTGGTTATCTACGTCGGCTTTATTCTGCTGATCGCCTTTGCCCCGCACTGGCTGGGCACCCCGCTGCACGAGGGAACCAGCGTGACGCGCGGTATTCCGATTGGCATTGGCGTGATTGTGATTTCATTCCTGCTGACCGGCGTCTACGTCTGGCGCGCGAACGGTGAATTCGATCGACTTAATAAAGCGGTACTGCAAGAGGTAAAAGCATCATGAAGAGAGTTCTGACGGCGCTCGCCGCCACGCTTCCCTTTGCCGCCCACGCGGCGGATGCCATTACCGGCGAGGTCCAGCGCCAGCCAACCAACTGGCAGGCCATTGTGATGTTCCTGATTTTCGTCCTGCTGACGCTGTACATCACCTACTGGGCGTCGAAACGCGTGCGCTCCCGTAACGATTACTACACCGCTGGCGGCAACATTACCGGCTTCCAGAACGGGCTGGCGATTGCGGGTGACTTTATGTCCGCCGCCTCTTTCCTCGGGATCTCCGCGCTGGTGTACACCTCCGGCTATGACGGCCTGATTTATTCCCTCGGCTTCCTCGTCGGCTGGCCGATCATCCTGTTCCTGATTGCCGAACGCCTGCGTAACCTGGGCCGCTATACCTTCGCTGACGTGGCCTCCTATCGCCTGAAGCAGGGGCCGATTCGCACCCTCTCCGCCTGCGGTTCGCTGGTGGTGGTGGCGCTGTACCTGATTGCGCAGATGGTCGGCGCGGGTAAATTGATCGAACTGCTGTTCGGCCTGAACTACCACGTCGCGGTGGTGCTGGTTGGCGTGCTGATGGTGATGTACGTGCTGTTCGGCGGCATGCTGGCAACCACCTGGGTGCAGATCATCAAAGCCGTCCTGCTGCTGTTCGGCGCCAGCTTTATGGCCTTTATGGTGATGAAGCACGTCGGGTTCAGCTTCAATAACCTGTTCACCGAAGCGATGGCGGTCCACCCGAAAGGGGAAGCGATCATGAGCCCGGGCGGGCTGGTGAAAGACCCGATATCCGCGCTCTCGCTCGGTCTCGGCCTGATGTTCGGTACCGCGGGCCTGCCGCATATCCTGATGCGCTTCTTCACCGTGAGCGATGCGCGTGAAGCGCGCAAGAGCGTCTTCTACGCCACCGGTTTCATGGGTTACTTCTATATCCTGACCTTTATCATCGGCTTTGGCGCGATCATGCTGGTGGGGGCGAACCCGGCGTTTAAAGACGCGGCGGGCGCGCTGATTGGCGGTAACAACATGGCGGCGGTGCATCTGGCGGACGCGGTGGGCGGTAACCTGTTCCTCGGCTTTATCTCCGCCGTGGCCTTCGCCACCATTCTTGCGGTGGTTGCAGGGCTGACGCTCGCCGGCGCGTCTGCGGTGTCGCATGACCTCTACGCCAACGTTATCCGCAAAGGCGCGAGCGAGCGCGACGAGCTGAAGGTCTCGAAAATCACCGTGCTGGTGCTGGGCGTCGTGGCGATTCTGTTAGGCATTCTGTTCGAGAAGCAGAACATCGCCTTTATGGTGGGGCTGGCCTTCTCGATTGCGGCAAGCTGTAACTTCCCGATCATCCTGCTCTCCATGTACTGGTCGAAGCTGACCACGCGCGGCGCGATGATTGGCGGCTGGCTGGGGCTGCTGACGGCGGTGATCCTGATGATTCTGGGCCCGACCATCTGGGTGCAGATCCTCGGTCACGCAAGCGCTATCTTCCCGTATGAATACCCGGCGCTGTTCTCGATCGCCGTGGCGTTTATCGGCATCTGGTTCTTCTCGGCCACCGACAATTCGCCGGAGGGTAACCTGGAGCGTGAGAAATTCCGCGCCCAGTTTATCCGTTCTCAAACCGGCCTGGGCGTTGAGCAGGGCCGCGCGCACTAAGCCTTTCTCCCCGGTCATTCTGGCCGGGGAGCTTAAAACATCACCCACGCCACCAGCGGCGCAATCAGCACCATCACTACGCCTGAGAGCATCATTACCAGGCTTGCGACAACGCCCTCCTGCTGCCCCAGCTCATACGAACGTGCCGTGCCCGCCCCGTGCGACGCCGCGCCAAACCCCGCGCCTTTCGCCATCCCTTCCCGGATCGACAAGCGCAGGAACAACATATCGCCGACCGCCATACCGAACACACCCGTCACGACAACAAACAGCGCCACCAGATCCGGCTGCCCGCCGAGCGGTTTAGCGGCCGCCAGCGCAAACGGCGTGGTTACCGAACGCACCGCCAGGCTGCGCTGAATTTCATCGGGCAGCGTAAACAGCCGCGCCAGCCAGACGGAGCTGCACACCGCGACCACCGTGGCGGTGATCACGCCCGCGCTGAGCGACATCCAGTGGCGTTTGATAATCGCCAGGTTGTCGTAAACGGGGACGGCAAAAGCGATGGTCGCCGGGCCGAGCAGCCACAGCAGCCAGTGGGATTCGCCAATGTAGTTTTGCCAGGAGATGTGGCCGAAGACCAGCATCAGCACCAGCAGGATCGGCGTGAAGACCAGCGGCATCAGCGGCAGGGCGTGAAAGCGGCGATACAGCCGCTTGTTGGCAAAGTAGATCGCCAGCGTCGCAATCAGGCACAGGACGCTGATCTGAAAATTAGTCATGTTTGTGCCTGCTGATTTCAAAGCGATACACTTTATCCACCACCCAGGCGGTTGCGCCCAGCACCATCAGCGTACTCAGCGCGATAACCGCAAAGATTCGCCAGCCGTCCACCATCAGCAGCTGCGCATAGTTCACCACCGCCACCACCGCCGGAACAAAGAACAGCAGCATCTCCGCCAGCAGCCAGCGCGCCCCGGCGCGCACCCAGTTAAGGGGGATCACGCGGCACAGAATAAGCGTCAGCATCAGCAGCATCCCGACAAGATTGGCGGGCAGCGGCAGATGCAGCCAGCCGACAAGATATTCCGCGAAAACAAACAGTCCCGCGTAGAGCAGTACCTGCACCGGGACCTGGAGTCGTTGCACAACGGCAGGCGTAACACGGCTTAACGCCACGGCCATGGGGGTTTTCCTCAAAAATGAGACGAGGCGCCAGTATAGAGAGCGCACGGTATGGACTGAAATGAATTAAAATCATCAAAGGTATAGTTTCGAGGAATAATCATGGACATAAGAACGCTGCGCTATTTTGTCGAAGTGGTTCGTCAGCAAAGTTTTACCCGCGCAGCGGAGAAGTTGTTTGTTACCCAGCCCACCATCAGCAAGATGCTGAAAAACCTCGAAGATGAACTGAACTGTACCCTGCTGATCCGCGACGGGCGCAAGCTGTTGCTGACCGACACCGGACGCGTGGTATTCGAACGCGGGCTGGCGATTCTGGCGGAGTTTCGCCAGCTGGAAGCAGAGCTGGGCGATATCAATCATCTGAAGAAAGGTGTGCTTCGCCTCGGCATTCCGCCCATGGTGGGGATGATGATGGCCGGGCCGATTAGCCTGTTTCGCCAGCGTTATCCCGGCGTTGAGCTGAAGATTTCGGAGTTTGGTGGGTTAACCGTCCAGCAGGCCGTCACCAACGGCGAGCTCGACGTGGCAATGACCGCCCTCCCCGTTGAGGAAGAGAGCGGTCTGGCGACGCTTCCGCTCTTTAGCCACCCGCTGTGCGTGCTGGTTCCCCGCTCCGGCGACTGGCTGAAGTTGGACTCGGTGAGACCTGAACTGCTCGGCGAGCACCCTCTGCTGATCTACAACGAAGACTTCGCCCTCAGCCGCCAGCTAATGACGCTGTTTAACCAGCATAACGTCAAGCCGCGCATAGCGGTGCGCAGCGGACAGTGGGATTTCCTGGCGGCGATGGTGCAGGCCGGCGTGGGGATTGCCATCCTGCCGCAGCCTATCTGCGAGCGTCTGGATAAAAACACGCTGCGCTGGATCCCGCTGGAGAGCGACCTGCACTGGCAGCTGGGGATGATCTGGCGCGAAGGGGTGTATTTATCGCAGAGCGCGCAGGCGTGGCTGCAGTGTTGTGAGGGGTTTTGGGTGCCCTCACCCTAACCCTCTCCCACAGGGCTGAGGAATCCCCAGTAATTTTTTGCCTGAAGCGATGAACACTTCTTCTGCAAAATTAATGGCTTACAGCGACGCCCTGGTCCGGCTGTAAATCGCCGAAGCGTTTCCGTAAGGCCGGGGCGAGGCGCAGGGATGCGCCGAGAGGGCGTGGCCTGCAGGGATGCAGGCTCATGCCCGACCCGATAGCCTGAAGGAATAAGCTGAGGGCACCGCGAAGCGGCGATTTACCGCCGGGAGCCCGGGTCGCCAGGGTGGTGGCGATTGAGCCACCCTGGCACGTTCACCGGTCATGTCGTTACAGAGTAGCAAGGAACATAAAGTGAACGGAATGACCTCCACAGCCGTATGTTCCCCCTCACCCCAGCCCTCTCCCTCAAGGGAGAGGGGGTCGTCCGTGCAGGCATTATTTTGTGGGAAACCCTCAGCCCACAAGGAGAGGGAACCGATCGAGCACGCAGGCCCGGTAAGCGCAGCGCCACCGGGCAAAAGCGCGCTACTGATTCTCTATCAACAGCGCTTCCAGCAGGTCCAGATCGTGCAGCAGCTTTTGCAGCGTTTCGTTGCTGATCTGGCGCGTGGCGCGCAGATGGTACAGCTCGGCGCGCTCTGAGCGCAGCGCCGCCAGGCGGAACCGACGCTCCAGGTTTTCCTCCTGCAGCGAGCTTTCCACGTCGTTACGCCCGTCCGCGCGGCGGCGCAGGTTACCAATCACGCGGGAACTGACTTCCGTCAGCAGCTGATTGTCGATGTTCTCTTCCGCATCCGCGGCCAGACGCTCTTCCATTTTCTGAATCGCGACAATTGCCACTTCGGCGGTAGCCGCCCGGGCAATACGCTCCTCTTTATGCTGCTGGGTCGAATCACCGGCATCAATATGCTGGAGTAAAATCGGCAGCATAATCACGCCGACAAACAGGGAGAACAGAATCACGCCCGCCGCCAGGAAGACCAGCTCGTAGCGCGCCGGGAAGACGTCGCCCGTGGGCAGCAGCAGCGGAATGGAGAGCACACCGGCAAGGGTGATCGCCCCGCGTACGCCCGCAAAAGAGGCGATCAGCAGCTCACGCGTTGTCCACGAGCCGAACTCCATCGGCTTTTTCTTCAGGAAACGTACGCTGAAGTTTTTCATCGTCCACAGCCAGCCGAAACGCACCAGCATCAGCGCCATGTAGATCAGCACGATGTCGGTAAACAGCATCCAGACCTCAACGTTCGGATCGGCTTCCGCCGCCACCAGCGAGGATTCCATAATGCCCGGCAGCTGCAGGCCCAACAGCAGGAACACCATGCCGTTAAAGACAAATTCCAGCATGGCCCAGGTGCTGTTGGCACGCAGGCGCATGGCCAGCGGCGCGCGACGCATTACGCCGGAACGGGTGATGGTCATCCCTGCCGCAACCGCAGCCAGAATGCCCGACACGCCGATATGTTCGGCAATCAGATAAGAGGCAAACGGCAGCAGGAACAGCAGTACGATCTGCGTTGCGGGTTCATCGCCGCCCCAGCGGCTGAGGAAGCGCAATGAGCGGCCGTACAGCCAGCTCACCACGAAGCCCGCCAGAATACCGCCAATCGCCACCTTGAAGAATTCCAGGGTTGCGCCGCCGATGGTAAAGACCATCGTGCCCATCGCAACGGCCACGGCAAACTTCAGGGCGACCAGGCCGGAGGCGTCGTTCATCAGCGCCTCACCCTGTAAAATCCCCATGATTTTCTTCGGAATACGGCCTTCACCCACAATGCCGGACAACGCCACGGCATCGGTTGGCGACAGCACGGCGGCCAGCGCAAAAGCCGGTATTAATGGAATACCCGGTACCGCCCAGTAGATCAGAAAACCAATCCCGACGACGGTGACCACCACCAGCGCCAGCGCCAGGCCGAAGATCTCGCGCCCGTGCTCAAGGAATTCGCGGGTGGGCGTTTTCCAGCCATCGGCAAACAGCAGCGGCGGAATAAACAGCACGAGGAACAGTTCGGGGTCAAATTCCACGTGTAGGCCAAACGTCGGCCACGCCAGCAGCGCGCCGATGGCAATTTGCATTAATGGCAGGGGGACCTGAAAGGGCAGTACGCGTGTAACCACCCCGGATAGCGAGACCACAAGGGTCATGATGAGTATTGTGAAGAAGATTTCCATGCGTTCCCTGTTTGCTGTGTTGCTTATGTACTCCGGAAGGCGTCGTGCCTTTTATTCTATCTTCTCCAGAGTAACGCAAAAGGCAACAGGATGAGTCCTGAAAATAAAAACGGGCGGCCTGAGCCACCCGTTTTCGCATCAATGGACAACTTAGATTGCCCAGCCGCCCGCGTAGAACGCTACCAGCGCAACGGCGATAATCACGGTGCCGACGTTCAGCTTGCGCCATTCACCGGAGACCAGACGACCAATCACCAGCGACGCGAAGCCGATCATAATGCCGGTCACGATGTTACAGGTCAGGACGATGAAGACCGCGGTAATCAGGCCAGACATCGCGTCAACGAAATCCGCAAAGTCGATTTTCGCCACGTTGCTCAGCATCAGCAGGCCAACGTACATCAGCGCTGGCGCGGTCGCATACGCCGGAACCAGATAGGAGAGCGGAGAGAGGAACAGGATCAGCATGAACAGCACGCCGACGGTGATCGCCGTCAGGCCGGTTTTACCGCCTGCCGCCGTACCCGCTGCGGACTCGATGTAGACCGCCGCAGGCGCCGCGCCCACCAGGCCAGAGAAGACGCTGCTCAGGGAGTCAGTGGTCAGCGCTTTGCCGCCGTCAATAATCTGACCGTCTTTATCCAGCAGGTTCGCCTGACCGGCCACCGCACGAATGGTACCGGTCGCGTCAAACACGGCGGTCATGACCAGCGCCAGCACGCTTGGCAGGATCACCGGGTTCAGCGCGCCAACGATATCCAGGCTGCCAATCAGGGAGTTGCCTTTGTCATCGCTCAGCGACGGCATGGCGAAGATACCGGAGAAGTGTACGGTTGGATCGAAAATCAGGCCGACAATAGAAACGCCGATAATGGTCAGCAGAATGCCGCCAGGCACCTTCAGTTTTTCCAGACCGATAATCACCGCCAGACCGATCAGCGACATGATCACCGGGAAGCTGGCGAAGTGGCCCAGCGCTACAGGCAGACCGTCCAGCGGGTTCTTAATGACCAGACCGACGCCGTTGGCGGCGATCAGCAACAGGAACAGGCCGATACCGATGCCGGTACCGTGCGCCACGCCCTGCGGCAGGTTGCGCAAAATCCAGCTACGGATGCCGGTCGCTGAAATCACGGTAAACAGCACACCCATCAGGAACACGGCACCCAGCGCAACCGGTACGCTGATGTGCTGACCCAGCACCAGGCTAAACGCGGTAAACGCGGTCAAAGAAATGGCGCAACCAATCGCCAGCGGCAGGTTCGCCCACAGACCCATCACGATGGAGCCCACGCCGGCCACAAGACAGGTCGCCACAAAGACAGCCGCTGGCGGGAAGCCTGCTTTGCCCAGCATGCCCGGCACAACGATGACGGAATAAACCATCGCCAGAAACGTTGTCAAACCGGCAACAATTTCCTGGCGCACGGTGCTGCCGCGGGCCGAAATTTTAAACATGGCGTCAAGTGAACCGCCAGTACGCGCAGATGGCGTAGACATAGAAAACATCCCCTGAGAGTTTTTTAGGAAGTCCGTAAGCGAGGTGGAGACGCCACTGCCAGCTGAACGTCAAATCCTTGTGTTGCGTTTGTGACGAAAGGGCGTCACAAAAAAAGCAAACGTTTAGCTCCGCGCTTACAAACGGGTGGTCAAATTAAGGCAAACGATTATCTAGCGTAATCCCCGCCCTTTTCAACTGAACTTTATCGTTTTTCGCTAAAATTCCCTTATGACGCTGAAGAAATAAACAGAGGATGCGCAAACGTTATCGTCTATGCGCAATTTGTTTACATTTCAGTCCTCGCCCGGGATAGATAATGGGCCCCCCTGTTCCAGGGTTCTTTGCCAGCCTGGGGTGTTCTCAACTTTTGTCTTCCACGCCAGAATATGCGGCAGATTAGCGATACCGCCTCGCGCCAGCAGGGCAAAGATCGGGAAGCTCATCTGGATATCGGCCATGCTGAGCGAATCCCCGGCAAACCAGCTGTTTTCGGCAAGATGTGACTCAATAAAGCGCGCATGGGTCTCCAGCTGACGGTTGAGATACGCTTTCTGCACCCCCTGCCCCAGCGCTTTGCCCAGGGTTCTGATACCAAAAGGCACCGGCGGCTTGCCGAGGCTGTTGAAGACCAGCTTCATTAACAGCAGCGGCATCAGCGATCCTTCGGCGTAATGCAGCCAGAAGCGGTATTGCACCTTATGCGCCGGATCTAAAGGCTTAAGGCGTGACTCGGGATCGTACGTTTCCTGCAGGTACTCCAGGATGGCGCCCGACTCCGCAAGGATCAGTCCGTTATCTTCGATAACCGGCGATTTGCCCAACGGATGCACCTTTTTAAGAGCCTCCGGCGCCAGCATATTCTTTTCGCGCTGGTAGTGGACGATCTCATAAGGCAGGCCGAGTTCTTCCAGCGCCCAGATCGCGCGGTGCGAGCGCGACTGGTTAAGGTGGTGTACCGTGAGCATGGTTTTCTCCTGTTATTCATACTTTTTAACTATAGAAAATTGAACAACACCGCGAAAAAAATTCGTCTAAAAAACGGTCGGTGAGGCTGGCGAAAAAACGGGTCTTGCATAGAATTAAAGTGTCAGCACAATCCGGAACCTCCCCAACCAGCTCGACACTGAGGGGTGCTGATGTCGGGGGAAACCCTCCCGTGAACCAGCGGGATAGAGTGAAAGACAAAGACCGGGAAAAACTAAAGCGCCCTTATGTGGCGCTTTAGTTCTTTATTATGCTTTTTGCCGGCCGCACAATCTCAATCCTCTTCCAGCAGCCGCGCCCCCGTCCCCTGCTCGCCCAGCCTGTCGCCGGGGTTACGCAACGGACAATCGCTACGCGACAGGCAGCCGCAGCCGATGCAGCCATCCAGCTCGTCACGCAGCGCGACCAGCGTATGAATACGCCTGTCCAGCTCTTCACGCCACTGGGACGACAGCTCTTTCCACTCTTTCGGGCTAAGCGTATGCCCTTCCGGCAGCACGCCAAACGCCTCGCCGATCGTGGCCAGGGGAATTCCGATTCGTTGCGCAATTTTGATAATCGCCACGTAGCGGAGCACGTCGCGGGTATAGCGACGCTGGTTGCCCCCGTTGCGGATGCTTTTAATTAACCCTTTGCTTTCATAGAAGTGGAGCGCGGATACCGCAACGCCACTTCGCTTCGCCACTTCACCGGGGGTTAACAGCGCTTTAATGCGCGGCAATCTCTTTTCCATAAAACCTCTTTACCTCAAGTTAACTTGAGGAATTATACTCGCCCGCAGAGAAAACGACGAATTAACCGAGATAGTTGTATCTACAGAGGGGCAACCTTATGTCGCATCAGCAGATTATTCAGACGCTTATTGAATGGATTGATGAACATATCGACCAACCGTTGAACATTGATGTGGTCGCTAAAAAGTCGGGCTATTCGAAATGGTATTTACAGAGAATGTTCCGCACGGTCATGCATCAAACGCTGGGCGAGTACATTCGCCAGCGCAGACTGCTGCTGGCGGCGCAGGCGCTACGCTCAACGCAGCGGCCCATTTTTGATATCGCGATGGACCTTGGCTATGTGTCGCAACAAACCTTTTCCCGCGTGTTTCGCCGCGAGTTTGACCGCACGCCGAGCGACTATCGCCACCAGTTGAATTAATCACCCTCAGTGCAAAGGTTGCTGCTGCCAGGTCATAAATTCCTGGGGCGGCATCGCTTTCGCGAAGTGCCATCCCTGACAAAACTGGACGCCGCGCTTCAACAGCCAGCTTACCTGCTCTGCCGTCTCTACCCCTTCCGCAATGGTTTTCAGCCGCAGGCTTTGCGCCATCTCGATAATATGCTCGGCGATCAGGTGGCTGGTACTGTTGGTCGTTAAGGTATCGATAAACGATTTATCGATTTTCAGAATATCCACGTTCAGCGAGTAGAGGTTGTGCAGGTTCGAGTAGCCGGTACCGAAATCATCGATCGCGACTTCATAACCCGCCTGACGGAAAGCCTGAATCACCGGCGTGGTTTTTGGCACATCGATAAAACCGCGTTCCGTCACTTCTATTTTGATTTGCTGCGCACGGACGGCGTAGTGGCGGGCCTTGTCGGAAATCATGGCGATCAGCCGCGAGGAGTGGAAATCCGTGGCCGACAGGTTAATCGAAATATAGAGATGCGGATGCTCGGCCAGGAAATGGCCCAGATCGTTGAACACCTCCTCAACGACATAGTCCGTAATCCGCTCGCTCATTCCCTCATTTTCCGCCAGCGGGATAAACTCAGCCGGGCTCATCACCTGCCCGTTAAAGCCAGGCCAGCGTAACAGCGCCTCCGCGCCCACACACTGATTATTCTTAATATCAATAATCGGCTGATAGTGGACGCAAAGCTGTCGTTTGTTCAGCGCCCGGTGCAGTAAGCGCCCCGGCGAATTAAGCTCACGATGGGTACGCGACCATACCAGCAAAATAATAATGCTGCAGATCATGCCCAGCGGCAGCGTCAACGTCGCCTGGTGATAAAGCGTTTCATAAAAGCGTTTATTCGATGTCGACACAATGGCCGCAATCGGTCTTTTGGGAGATGTTACGATCGTATAAAAGCGGTTATCTTTTTGAAATACCGATTCCTTATCCCGAATCATCGAATTTAATAAAGAAACATTGGCTTTCTGGCTGACGGAAAAGAAAGCATTGGTTACCGTGTCGTACACACCCCAGGAGAGAGAATGATCCGCGGACATGACTTCGCTGTATGAAAGCGGATTGACGACCACCACATAATTTCCGCGCTGCATATATGTCATTTTATAGCCAGTATAAAATGGGGTATCGCGATAATAATAGATAGCGACGTCAGGTTTGCGCGTGTAATTAGCGACAGGAATGGCGTAGGGGTGATCCGGTGTAAAAACGGTCGAACAAAGAAAATTCTGACCTTCAGCGTAAATTAAATCGGCGACAAACAGGCGGCCACGAACAACGTTCAGCATATATTGACGGTGTCCCGGCGTGCAAAGCTCGCCCTGATATTTTACCGCCTCGTCCCTGGCCAGCTCAACCTGTTGAATAACCAGCTCTGTTTTGTCTAAAGCCAGTTCAGCAAATGTGCGTAGCTGGGCGCTTGTTTCAGACACGGCACGCAGTTGGGCAAACCATAGCGCAAGCATCACCGGCAGCATAACTACCATGATGATCCCTACCACCCTGAGCATTTTGCGCCGCGCGCTACGATTCATTTCCCGCCCTATATCCCTGCATGTTGTACGCCTGTAGTACTTAAGGCCGGATGCTTTGTTAAACAGGTGATTACGTTGCATGAATCATGCGAAGTTAGCAACTGACTTTTAGTATTAAAAATCTTAAATTTCGTTATGCCGATAATATTTTCCCGTAAGTTAAACTGTAAGTATTCGTTCCGTTTCAATTAAGGAAAATAATTATCCAGCCCGTCAGGCAGACGGGAAGATAACACAACAGACAATCGTTGATTAAGCCAAACGTCTGACAGCATGAAAAAAGTACAACTTCATCATGACGTTTTATGCTATTTGCTCTGGGGTATTGTGTCCGTTGATTTATAAATAGTCAGCCTTCACCACAATATTTTCAGGATTGGGTGAGAATAACGCCCCTCTTATAAAAACTGAATTTGCGCTATCCCCACTTGCCCGAAGCGCGTTTTCGGCACGCTGTGGCTCCGCCTCCTCGTGCGCCGAAGGCAGGACCAGCCCGCGCAATCGCCTTTTCTGAGGAATAAAATCCTCTTTTTTGATCGTTCAGATGCTGGCGAATAAATCAACAAATGTGATATAGTTCACACATATTTTGTAACGAGAAACACCGTTTCATTCAGTTCGTCTGTTTTATAGAGGATGGGTTTTATGGCAACCATTACTACCAGCATGGTTCTCCTGCGCTGGCCTTTGTTGAGTGCGGTACTGATGTTTTTAGCCAGCACGCTGAACATTCAGTTTCGTAAATCTGACTATGCGGGCCTTGCTGTCATCAGCACCCTGCTGGGGCTGGGTGCGGCCTGCTGGTTTGCAACGGGTCTGCTTGGCATCACCCTGCTGGATATCGCTGCCGTCTGGGAAAACATTAAAGTGGTGATGGTTGAGGCGATGAGCCATACGCCGCCAGACTGGCCGATGGTGATTACCTGATCCCTTCCGGAATAAAAAAACCCAGACGCTAGTCTGGGTTTTTTGTTTTCAGCACGCGGAAATCAGAACGGAATGTCGTCGTCGAAATCCATTGGCGGTTCGTTAGACGGCGCCGGAGCAGACTGCTGCTGCGGACGAGACTGTGCGCCGCCGCTGAACTGGTTGCCGCCCTGCGGCTGCTGAGGCTGACCCCAACCGCCCTGCTGCTGGCTCTGACCGCCACCTGCCGGTGCACCACCGCCCTGACGGCCACCCAGCATCTGCATGGTGCCGCCCACGTTGACCACGACTTCTGTGGTGTACTTCTCAGCGCCGGCCTGATCGGTCCATTTGCGGGTACGCAGCTGGCCTTCGATATAGACCTGAGAACCTTTACGCAGATACTCACCGGCCACTTCGGCCAGTTTGCCAAACAGCACTACGCGGTGCCATTCGGTCTGCTCTTTCATCTCACCGGTCGCTTTATCACGCCAGGATTCGGAAGTAGCCAGCGTAATGTTGGCAACTGCGCCACCACTCGGCATGTAGCGTACTTCCGGGTCCTGGCCCAGATTACCGACGAGAATCACCTTGTTTACGCCTCTGCTGGCCATGTTCGTGTCTCCTGAATACGTTTCTTAATAGTGTAAACGCGCGAGTGTACCATTTCCACGCGGCAATTTGCATAGTTGCGTAGTCGGTTCAGAAATCTCTCGCGGACTCGACATTGTTACACAGCCAATCAGAAAATGCATTCCAATACTGTATATTCAAACAGGTCAAATTGTGTCATAATTAGCCGTTTCTGACAGCCGTTTGTCCTTCAAACAAATCAGGCAATGCGTGTTCCAACCGGGAAAGGTGAATGGATAAGATCGAAGTTCGGGGCGCCCGCACCCACAATCTCAAGAATATCAACCTCATAATCCCTCGCGACAAACTCATTGTCGTGACCGGGCTTTCGGGGTCTGGCAAATCCTCACTGGCTTTCGACACTTTGTATGCCGAAGGACAGCGTCGTTACGTTGAATCGCTCTCTGCGTACGCGCGTCAGTTCCTGTCGCTGATGGAAAAACCGGATGTCGACCACATTGAAGGGTTGTCCCCTGCTATCTCTATCGAGCAGAAGTCCACCTCGCATAACCCGCGTTCAACGGTCGGTACCATTACCGAAATTCATGACTATCTGCGTCTGCTGTATGCTCGCGTGGGCGAGCCGCGCTGCCCGGACCACGACGTCCCGCTGGCGGCCCAGACCGTAAGCCAGATGGTGGATAACGTGCTGTCGCAGCCGGAAGGCAAACGCCTGATGCTGCTGGCGCCGATCATTAAAGAGCGAAAAGGCGAACACACCAAAACGCTGGAAAACCTGGCAAGCCAGGGCTATATCCGCGCCCGTATCGACGGCGAGGTGTGTGACCTGTCCGACCCGCCAAAGCTGGAGCTGCAGAAGAAGCACACCATCGAAGTGGTGATTGACCGCTTTAAGGTGCGCGACGATCTCGCCACGCGTCTGGCGGAATCTTTTGAAACGGCGCTGGAACTCTCTGGCGGCACGGCCGTGGTCTCCGACATGGACGACCCAAAAGCGGAAGAGCTGCTCTTCTCCGCCAACTTCGCCTGCCCGATTTGCGGCTACAGCATGCGCGAGCTCGAGCCGCGCCTGTTCTCATTCAACAACCCGGCGGGCGCGTGCCCGACGTGTGACGGCCTGGGCGTGCAGCAGTATTTCGACCCGGACCGCGTGATCCAGAACCCGGAGCTGTCGCTGGCGGGCGGGGCCATTCGCGGCTGGGACAAGCGTAACTTCTACTACTTCCAGATGCTGAAATCGCTGGCGGAGCACTACAAGTTCGACGTCGAAGCGCCGTGGGCGAGCCTGAGCCCGAACGTACACAAAGTGATCCTGTTCGGTTCCGGCAAAGAGAACATCGAGTTCAAGTATATGAACGATCGCGGCGATACCTCCGTGCGTCGCCACCCGTTCGAAGGGGTGCTGCACAACATGGAGCGCCGATACAAAGAGACCGAATCCAGCGCGGTACGCGAGGAGCTGGCGAAATTCATCAGCAACCGCTCCTGCGCCACCTGTGAAGGCACGCGTCTGCGTCGCGAAGCGCGCCATGTGTTTGTGGAAAACACCGCGCTGCCGACCATCTCAGACATGAGCATCGGCCATGCGATGGACTTCTTCAACAATCTGAAGCTCTCCGGCCAGCGCGCGAAAATCGCCGAAAAAGTGCTGAAAGAGATTGGCGATCGCCTGAAATTCCTGGTGAACGTCGGCCTGAACTACCTGACGCTTTCCCGCTCGGCAGAAACGCTCTCCGGCGGTGAAGCCCAGCGTATCCGTCTGGCGAGCCAGATTGGCGCGGGCTTAGTCGGCGTGATGTATGTGCTGGATGAGCCGTCCATCGGCCTGCACCAGCGCGACAACGAGCGTCTGCTCGGGACGCTGGTTCACCTGCGCAACCTCGGCAACACGGTAATTGTGGTCGAGCACGATGAAGATGCGATCCGCGCGGCCGACCACGTCATCGACATTGGCCCAGGCGCTGGCGTGCACGGCGGCCAGGTGGTCGCGGAGGGAACGCTGAAGGACATCATGGCGGTACCCGAATCGCTGACCGGCCAGTTCATGAGCGGCAAGCGCAAGATTGAAGTGCCAAAACAGCGCGTAGCGGCAGATCCGGAAAAAGTGCTGAAGCTGACCGGCGCGCGCGGCAACAACCTGAAAGACGTCACCCTGACGCTGCCGGTTGGCCTGTTTACCTGCATCACCGGCGTGTCCGGTTCCGGTAAATCGACGCTGATCAACGATACGCTGTTCCCGATTGCGCAGACGGCGCTGAACGGCGCGACGCTGGCCGAGCCTGCGCCGTACCGCGATATCCAGGGTCTGGAGCATTTCGATAAAGTTATCGACATTGACCAGAGCCCGATTGGCCGTACCCCGCGCTCTAACCCGGCAACCTATACCGGCGTCTTCACGCCCGTACGTGAACTCTTTGCCGGTGTGCCGGAAGCGCGCTCCCGCGGCTATACGCCAGGACGTTTCAGCTTTAACGTTCGCGGTGGCCGCTGCGAAGCGTGCCAGGGCGACGGCGTGATCAAGGTTGAGATGCACTTCCTGCCGGATATCTACGTGCCGTGCGACCAGTGCAAAGGGAAACGCTATAACCGCGAAACGCTGGAGATTAAGTACAAGGGCAAGACCATCCACGAAGTGCTGGACATGACCATCGAAGAGGCGCGCGAGTTCTTTGACGCCGTCCCTGCGCTGGCGCGTAAGCTGCAGACTCTGATGGACGTCGGCCTGACCTACATTCGTCTGGGGCAGTCGGCCACCACGCTGTCCGGCGGTGAAGCGCAGCGCGTGAAGCTGGCGCGTGAGCTGTCAAAACGCGGCACCGGTCAGACGCTCTACATTCTGGACGAGCCGACCACCGGCCTGCACTTTGCCGATATCCAGCAGCTGCTCGAGGTTCTGCATCAGCTCAGAGACCAGGGCAACACCATCGTGGTCATCGAACATAACCTGGACGTGATTAAAACCGCGGACTGGATTGTCGATCTCGGCCCGGAAGGCGGCAGCGGCGGCGGTGAAATTCTCGTCTCCGGTACGCCAGAGACCGTTGCAGAGTGCGAAGCCTCGCACACCGCGCGCTTCCTTAAACCGTTGCTGTAATTGTCACACGGAGAGTTGCTGTCGGGTGGTTTCCGGCAGCAGCTCAACCGCCTGCTGATAGGACGCGTCCACCAGGTAGTAAATCTGCGAGCCAGGAATCGATCCATCCAGATAGACGGTGCTCCAGTGCGCCTTATTGAGGTGCTTGCTCGGCCTCACGTCATCATGCTGCTGGCGTAGCAAATCCGCCAGTTCAGGGCTGGTTTTCAGCGACGCCGCCGGGCGGCCTTCCACCTCTTTCACCATCGCAAACAGGACATCTCCCACTTTAATCTGCGTGGCTTTCCAGTCGCTATGAACGCTCTGCTCCGCGCCGGGCTTGCTCATGCAGTACTGAAGTATCTCCGAAATTGTCATCTTTATTCCCCTTGTAGCGTGGCGATAATTTTACGCGAACCACCGTGAATGCGATGCTCTCCCAGCCAGATCCCCTGCCACGTTCCCAACAGCAGCCGCCCGTTGTGAACCGGCAGCATCAACGATACGCCCAGCAGGGAGGATTTAATATGCGAAGGCATATCGTCCGCCCCCTCATAGTCATGCTCGTAAGGCGCGTTGTCCGGGACACTCTTCAGAAAATGGTGCTCCATGTCGGACCGGACGGTGGGATCGCAATTTTCATTAAGCGTGAGAGAGGCGGACGTGTGCTGAAGCAGCAGATGCAGCAAACCCGTTCTGACGCGCGACAGATCGCGGAGTTGCCCGATGACTTCATCCGTCACCAGGTGAAATCCGCGTGGTTTAGCGCTTAAGGTCAGGGTCTGTTGGTACCACATGTGCTGCTCCGTGATGAAAGATGAATCTTTCTAAGTGTGCAGCAAGAAGACGAAAGGTAAAACCCGCAGCAGCGAGATTTGATTAAAAAAGAGTCAAACCCGCTGCCGGATACTTAATACTCCGAGTTGACGATTACCTCTTCGCCAAACTTTCCGGCCATCGGCAGCGGTCGATAGGTCGAGTTAGAGGCGCGCAATACCCTGATCCCTCGGGCCCCCACGTCATGTGCGGCGGTGATGTCGTTATCCGAATCGCCGTAGAATACTTTGATATTTTTCTTTTCCAGCCACTGGGTTTTGGTGTTTTGCCCCTCTTTGTCACCGGCAAAAATGACCGGATTCATGCTGGTCGCCGGGATCTGGAAATCATCTTGCAGCGTTTTAGAGACGGTTTCGGTTTTGGTCTGGCTGCGGCCAGTGACAAAGTAAATGCTGTCACCGCGCTTCACGTGCATAGCAATAAGCGCACGGGCAACTTCTTTCGGGATGCTGAATTCGTCCCAGCCGTTATTCATTTTTTCCCAGAATTCCGGGTTCTTCAGATACGCTTCGCTGTCGGGTGAATACGTTTTCTTCCCGCGCCAGAAGCCGGGGCTTGAGAACAGCACGGTATCGTCAATGTCAAAGCCCACGGCCATTGGCGCGCGGCCGATCAGGCTGTTTTCGATTTGGGCCACGGAAACCCAGTGAATGGGCGCCTGCTCGGCGAGAATGGCGGCGGTGGTGCCGGTGTAAAGCGGCGTCGGGGCAGAAGCTCGCGCGACGACGGCGCTGTTAAGCGAGAACAATAAGCAGGCGGCGCTGAGCGCCAGTGTGATCTTGCGCATATTTTCCCCTGAATATTCAGTTTGTTATCGTTTTAATTTGAGCGGATGGTCAAAAAACTATCCGACCATAACCCCAGCGGGAGGTGAAGGGAAGGAGTTTTTGCTTATGAAGCGGAATAAAAAGAAGACGATCACAAAGCGTGGAAGAGGCGTGTAGGCTCGGTAAGCGAAGCACCACCGGGCAATGATTGGCACCGGCGCAAACAAAAAAAGCCGGGTGGCGGCTGCGCCTTACCCGGCCTACATATAGCATGCAAGTAAGTGAATACTTACATTACAGCAGCAAACGCCTGCGCCACGCGATGAACGTTGCTGGCATTCAGGCCCGCCACGCACATACGGCCGCTGGCGATCAGGTAGACGCCGAACTCTTCCCGCAGGCGATCGACCTGCGCCGCGCTCAGACCGGTATAGCTGAACATCCCGCGCTGCTTGAGCAGATAGTCGAAGTTATGTCCCGGCACGGCCTCTTTCAGCACGTTAACCAGCTCCTGACGCATGGCCAGGATGCGCTTACGCATCGCTTCCACTTCGGCAAGCCAGGACGCTTTCAGCTGTTCGTCACCGAGAACCGTCGCCACCACCTGCGCACCAAAGTTTGGCGGGCTGGAGTAAATGCGGCGCACCGTCGCCTTCAGCTGGCCCAGGACGCGACCCGCCGCTTCGGCGTCTTCACAGACCACGGACAGACCGCCAACGCGTTCACCGTAAAGGGAGAAGATTTTAGAGAAGGAGTTGCTGACCAGAGCAGGCAGCCCGGCGCTGGCCACGGCGCGGATGGCGTAAGCATCTTCTTCCATGCCCGCGCCAAAGCCCTGGTAGGCGATGTCGAGGAACGGAATCAGGTCGCGGGCCTTCAGTACCTCAATCACCGCATCCCATTGGGCGTTGGTGAGATCCGCCCCGGTCGGGTTATGGCAGCATGGGTGCAGCAGCACAATACTGCGCGCCGGCAGGGTGTTCAGTTTTTCCAGCAGCGCTTCAACGCGCACGCCGTTCGTTTCGCTGTCGAACCACGGATAGGTCGCCACGTTGAAACCTGCGCCCTCGAAGATCGCAACGTGGTTTTCCCACGTCGGGTCACTGACCCACACGCCTGAATCCGGGAAGTATTTTTTCAGGAAGTCTGCTCCCACTTTCAGCGCACCCGAGCCGCCCAGCGTCTGGATGGTCGCCACGCGTTTTTGCGCGAGCACCGCGTGATCGGCACCGAATAACAGCGGAGCGATGGTGTTGCGGTAGGCGTTTAACCCTTCCATCGGCAGATAAAGAGAAGCACCGTGTGGAACAGCGTTCAGACGCGCTTCGGCTTCGGCAACGGCTTTTAATTGAGGAATGATGCCATCCTCGTTGTAATACAGACCGATGCTGAGGTTCACTTTGTCGCTGCGAGGATCTTCTTTGAAACGCTCCATTAAGGAGAGGATAGGGTCGCCGGCATAGGCGTCAACTTTCTGAAACACGCGATGGTTCTCCGGAATTCGATGAGGCAGGGATTTCAACAATAAACTGGAATATCACTCAACACCACCCCTTAAGATTATCCTGCGATCGGCATAGGTTTTTTGCGTCCTCTCGCCATGACATTTACCCAATATTTTCCCCTTCTCGCTTTCCGTAATGTGGCTCCTGCGCAACCGCGCATTCACTGATTCAAGGAGTTCACATCATGGATTCACAATTTATTGGTTCAGTTATTAACGCCCTGCCGCTGGAACATATGATCGGCGGTCCGCTGCAGGCGATGATCAAAGCACAGGTCCAGGCGAGCAAGGCCTATACCGACTTCCTGCTCTCCGTCTGTATTAAAGACGGCAAAGCTGTCGCGATCGAGTTCGATTACGACGAAACCGTGGTAGACGAACAGGGGGTCAATAAAGGCAGCGTGACCCGCAAGATGAGTATTCCGCTCCTGGCGGCGGTCACCCACCCCATCATCTGTATCGAGGACGGTACCATCGACTTTGAGCTGGAAGTGAGCCAGAGCGAAGCCAGTTCCAGCAGCACCGAAGCGGAGGCCTCCGTGGAAGCGTCCGTCGGCTGGGGCGTTTTCAAAGCGAAAATGACCGGCAAGGTTTCCCATAAATCGGAGCAGACCCGTTCGACCGATACACGCGCGAAATATTCCATTCATACCCAGATTAAACGCCAGGAGCCACCTGAAGCTCTGCAGCGCGTGATTGATTACCTGACCAACGCCAAAACCAAGCCTGTCGCCGCGCAATAATCTTCCACGCCGCGACATACGTGCGATTCCGTAACGCAGGGGCTACCCGGGTAGCCCTTTTTCCAGGAGCGAAATATGTCTTTTAAAAAATGGCTGCGCGGCGGCAAGGATGAGGAGCCGGAAAACAGGGCGGGCAAAGAGGATGAAGGCACGCCACCGGTACAGGAAAACACGCCTCCAGCGCCTCCAGCCGATATTCCCGGCGTGCCGATCTCGCTTGAAGATATTACGCGCGGGATGCAGTACGCGGCCACTGCGGCCAACGAACTGATTGCTCAGCAGTATATGAAGGCATTGGATCCCTTTTTCGAACCCGCAGAAGACGGTTCGTTAATTCCACGCACGGTACAGCTGGCGCTGGATGAAAAGCATTACTTTGACCTGCCCTTGGTCGCGCTTTCGACACCGCGCGGGCTGATGCTGGAAAAGATGAAGGTCAACCTGACGATCCGCACGGAAGGCATGCAGGCGCCTTCCCGCCAGTCCGGTGAAAACGAATTTGGCCGCTTTCACGTCAGCCTTTCGCCTTCCAGCGATAACAAAGGCGGGCGTGACAGCCGCCACGTCGATGTAGAGATGCAATTTACCGCACTTGAGCCACCGGAAAGCGTCATGCGTTTGATTGACGAATACACCAACAAGGTGATTCCCCGCCCGAAAGCAGAGGAGACTCCGTAATGCAAAAACAACCAGAACGTACAGGTGACAGGGGCATTCAGCTTATTTGCCAGTTTGAAGGGCTGAGGCTGGAGCGTTATCGCGATGCCGTAGGTTTATGGACCATCGGCTACGGCCATTTGATCCTCAAAGAGGAGATGGAAAAGCTCACCAAAATTACCACCGGTGAAGCCAAAGATCTGCTGCGCAAAGATCTGAAACGCACCGAGGACGGCGTGAAAAAACTGCTGAACAACGCTTCGACGCAGAACCAATTCGACGCGCTGGTTTCGTTCGCCTTCAACCTTGGCGTGGGCAATTTAAAGAAATCCACGCTGCTCAAAAAATTCAACGCAGGCGATATCCAGGGCGCCGCACTGCAGTTCAAAAGCTGGAATAAGGCAGGCGGTAAGGTTTTGACCGGGCTTACCCGACGCCGCGAGGCGGAAATGAAGCTATTTCTTAGTTAATTCAACAGGAAAATTACAATGAAACCACTTTACATAGTGAAAATGGCCGTACTGTCTGTTTCGTTATTCAACGTGTTACAGGCAACCGCCGCCATGCCAACCTGCGAAGAGGAAATAAAGGAAGCCAACACCTTTTTATCTTCTCAGGGTATGGTGCCCGTCAATAACGTGACCGATCTGGCGACAACGCTTCGTCATATAAAAAATTTTGGGCGCCTGCCCGACCGCTATATTACCTCGGATGAGGCCAAACGCCTCGGCTGGTCGGGAAGTGAAAGCGAATCGCTTTGGGGTCTTAAACCCACCAATCAAAAATGGATCGGTGGCGATAAATACAGCGATCGCGCTCTTCCTTCCAGTCAGCCCTGGCTTAGCGCGGATGTCGATGTCGTGAAGGGGTATCGCTCTCCCAAGCGTCTGATTTACAGCCTGTCAGGGCAGCAGCGCTTTATTACGACCGATAAGTATCAGCATATTGTTGAGCTGGATCCCTGCCAATAATAAGCGCCCGTTACGATAATAAGTCCCCTTTTCCGAGGGGACTTATCCTTGCAGAGGATGAACATATGTCTGACATCTATCTCCCGACCCTCATCAGTGAAGCCTTGCTGGCTTTTTCAGGTTTATTTGGCGGCGTCAGTATCTCGTTTTTCTGGCAACCGCAGCGATTGCACCAGCACAGCCGATTTATGGCAGGCATTATTTTTGGTGGAATCAGCATGGGCGCGGCCGTCGCATTAGGTGGATTAGCAGCCCGCTGGTTAAAGATAGACCTTAATCAGGCCGATATCACGCTTGGTTTAGGGTATATCCTCGGGGCAATGAGTAATGGCCTGATCGTCTGGCTGGCAAACTTTTTTCGCCGGCATGAGCAGCGCGATATTTTTGATGTTGCAAGCGTCATTAAAAGTAAAGTCAGACATGAGTCACTTTCTCCGCCAGATTTAACCCACAACAAGCCCGATGGAGAATAAATGCTTAACATAATGAATGGCTGGGTGCTTCCCTTTATTATCTTCGTCGACCTGATAACATCGCTGCTGATTTTGTTTGCCGCCTATAGCCGAAGAGTCCATGCCCTGCCGGTAATGTGTAAAATCGGCTTAGCCGCCCTCGCCTTTGGTTTTTTTGGTGAGAGCAGCTTAAACATGAAATTTATTCTTACCGGTGCTGATATACTGAGTGACAGCTTTCCATTCTGGCTATTGCAGGACTTCGGAACGCTGGTGGTGGTGATATATTATTTCAAATCTCAGTACCGTTAAAAAAACAAAGCGCAACAGAGGTCTGTCTGTTGCGCTTTTCTTTTAACGCATTTTGACTGCAGCCTTTCGCTTTGCTGAAAAGCGGCTAATTAGACATATATTTAAAATAGAGCATTGCGGCCTGCGTCCGATTGTTGACCTGTAGTCGGTGAAAGATGGATTCCAGATGCACTTTGACCGTACCTGCGCTGATATTCAATTGCCGGCTGATCTGCTTATTTGTTCCCCCATTCGCCAGCAGCTTAAGAACCTCCTTCTGCCGACGACTCAGGGAGTAGATTGGCAAACCGCCAGTGGGTTGTTCTCGCTGGACCACGGCTTGCTCCGGAAAACAGACCACCCCCGAGGAAACCATGCAAAGTATCTGGCTGATTTTCTCGGCGGGGAGATCCTTGGTAAAAATGCCCTTAATGCTTTGGCGGATGTAGAAGTTGAATATCTTATCCGTCGTTTTTCGTAACATCACCACGATCGGTAGCTCAGGCCAGTTTGTCATCAAATTAGTGATAAAATCACGGCACTTCATTTCACCATCCAGCAAAATAATGCTGACCGGCATAGAGGTTAAAATTGCGTGTGCATCTTCAAAGTTGTTCGCTGCAAAAACAGTGCATTCCGGCATGACGCGTTCCAGCTCTGTTTTCATACCGTGAATGAAGATCGGTAATTCATCGATCATTAATATATTCATCGTAGCATAACCCCGTGTGAAATCTATTTTCTTAGGTTATTCAACCAACTTATTCCGAAATTAAGTATGCGTGCTATTACAAAACTGTAAAAACAGCATTCGGCATAAGGCAAATGTCATATATCCAAAGCAAAAAGTTAAGCAGTACTAAACATTAAACATAGCCATGTTTAATTAAGAACGATCTTATCGTTATTAAAAACAGCCTGGGCTCAATAGCATATTCCCAGAAATATTGCTGGCACTTATTATTTTACTGCACGCGTGCCATCCACCTACATATTAATATTTCAATGAGGTCATTTATGACAATACTAACAGTGTATTTCTGTGGTACTGGATCTAATAAATTTGATGAGTCTCATGCTAATTACTGGAACGGCGAGCTCATCTCTTCTCTGGCAGCCAATAACAAGGGTAAAGAGTTCGCCGAATGGGTCATTCTTGATGGTCCGGGGAGCGGCAATCTACAAAGCGATGAGCTTTGGGTCAAAAGCGGAGAATATTCTCAGCTTCGCGCCCAGCTTCTGGGCAGCGGCTGGAATGAGAATGTTCAGCATGCGATCAATATTATCAAAGGACACGTTGACTGGCAGCGTGAGAAGCTCACAAAAGAAAACTATGAGCAGCTTAAAAAGGCGGGCGTACCGATTCAGGACGTTGAGGTTACCGGCTCATTTTGGTGGCGCAAATATGACTATGGCGATCGTAAAGTGACCCAGCAGGCGCTGCAGCAGCAAATCATCAAAACCTTCCGCCAGGGTCAGATCCTGCCCACTCAGGTGAACCTTGTTGGGTGGAGCCGGGGCGGAATTAGCTGCCATATGCTTGCCAATGCAATGCTTGCCGATCCCCTTTTAACGACGATTCCGGTGAATATTTTTGCGGTCGATCCGGTTCCGGGCATGGGTAATTTCCAGGCGGACAAAGTCACTCTGGGCAGCAACGTGAAGGAGTATGTGGCTTTCTATGCCAGACATGAGCGATCAAAAGGTTTCTCGTGCGTCATTCCGCAGACCGATAGCGCGACAAAAGTCCATATTTATCCCATGTCTGGTCGCCACGCTACGCTGGTAGGGAATGCTTCGGCCAATGGGAATATCGGGGAAAAAGTGGTCCATGAGCCCGGCACGATCGTGCGTCATTTTGCAGAAGTTTGCTTGCAAAGATGGGGCGTCACGCTGGATAAAAAGCTCAATCTGGATGGAGTGCAGCTGCTGGAATTGCATCAGGCCATTCAGCGTAACGCTCCGCTATTCGCCGAGATGCAGAAAACGGTGTACACCATTTCGGAAAACGATGGGGGGGAGCGTTATGTCTCGTTGGGCAGCACCGGAAAACGGTTCTCGTCCATCCAGGGTTCGCGCTTCAGTCCGGAGTCAGGGCTCGCGTCGGATTATTTGACTAATCAGGCGATCTATAACGTGTTGAAATAAGCGTTACGCGTCCAACGGCAGCTAATGCCGTTGGACGACTATCTGCGAGTCTCAGTCGATGTACTTCATCGCCACCCTTGACGTCAGGCGCGTGATAAGTTCGTAAGCACTCACTTTCGTAATTTCAGCAATGCGTTCGACGGGCAAACCTTCGCCCCACATCATGACATCGTCGCCGGGCTTATCCTGGGCTTCAGGCCCCAGATCGACACAAATCATGTCCATCGCCACGCGGCCGACGATCTTCACCTCGCGACCGTTGACCAGAACCGGCGTGCCCGACGGCGCGGCGCGCGGATAGCCGTCACCATAGCCCATCGCCACCACGCCGAGACGGGTATCACGCTCGCTGGTCCAGGTACCGCCGTAGCCCACCGGCTCGCCCGCTTTATGGTCACGCACGGCAATCAGGTTAGAGACCAGCGACATGACCGGCTGGAAACCAAAGTCCGGCCCCCAGGGTTTATTCTCCAGCGGCGACACGCCGTAGAGAATGATGCCCGGTCGCGCCCAGTCGAAATGCGACTGCGGCCACAGCAGAATACCGCCGGATGCCGCAATCGAGCGCATCCCCGGCTTGCCTTCGCAGAAGCTGTTAAAGATATCCAGCTGGCGCTCGGTCGCACCGCACTCGGGCTCATCGGCGCGGGCGAAGTGGCTGACGATATTCACCGGCTGACGCACGTTTTTGCACCGGCATAAACGCAGATAAAACGCTTCCGCGCTTTCCGGACGCACGCCCAGACGGTGCATGCCCGTGTCGAGCTTCATCCAGACGGTCACCGGCTCGCTCAGCTCGGCGGTTTCCAGTGCGGCGAGCTGTTCTTCGTTATGTACCGCCGTGTGCAGATGCTGGTCAGCAATGGTCGGTAAATCTGTGGCTTCGAAAAAGCCTTCGAGGAGCAGTATGGGTTGAGTAATGCCGCCCGCGCGCAGGCGGAGGGCTTCTTCAAGACGGGCGACGCCAAAGGCGTCGGCATCGGGGAGCGTTCGCGCGGTCTCAAGAAGACCGTGTCCGTAAGCGTTCGCTTTCACGACTGCAACGAGCTTGCTGGCAGGCGCCAGTTCACGCAGACGTTGCAGGTTGTGTCGCAGAGCGCGGCGGTTAATAACAACAGTTGCCGCTTGCATTTGAATTCCTTAGAAATTACTCATCATCATATTGAGGACCGGCATAGTTGTCGAAACGCGACCACTGTCCGTTAAAGGTCAGACGCACCGTCCCGATTGGGCCGTTACGTTGTTTACCAATAATAATTTCGGCGATCCCTTTCAGGTCGCTGTTCTCGTGATAAACCTCATCACGGTAGATAAACATGATTAAGTCGGCATCCTGCTCGATGGAGCCGGACTCACGCAGGTCAGAGTTGACCGGGCGCTTGTCGGCGCGTTGTTCCAGAGAGCGGTTCAGCTGCGACAGCGCAACGACCGGTACGTGCAGCTCTTTGGCTAACGCCTTGAGCGAGCGGGAAATCTCCGCAATTTCAAGCGTACGGTTGTCGGAAAGCGACGGGACGCGCATAAGCTGAAGGTAGTCGATCATGATGAGGCCGATGCCGCCGTGTTCACGGGCAATACGGCGCGCGCGGGAGCGCACTTCCGTCGGCGTCAGGCCGGAGGAGTCATCGATATAGATGTTACGTTTTTCCAGCAGAATGCCCATGGTGCCGGAAATGCGCGCCCAGTCTTCATCATCGAGCTGGCCGGTACGAATGCGGGTCTGATCCACGCGCGACAGCGACGCCAGAGAACGCATCATAATCTGCTCGGAGGGCATCTCAAGGCTGAAGATCAGCACCGGCTTATCCTGCAACATCGCCGCGTTTTCGACGAGGTTCATCGCAAAGGTAGTTTTACCCATCGACGGACGCGCGGCGACGATAATCAAATCCGACGGCTGCAGACCGGCGGTTTTCTTGTTCAAATCGTCATAGCCGGTGTTTACCCCGGTCACACCGTCGTGCGGCTGCTGGAACAGCTGTTCGATACGGGCAACGGTGGCGTCGAGGACATCGGCGATGTTTTTTGGACCTTCGTCTTTATTGGCGCGGCTTTCGGCGATTTTAAAGACGCGGGATTCAGCCAGATCGAGCAGGTCTTCGCTGGTGCGCCCCTGCGGATCAAAACCGGCCTCGGCGATCTCATTCGCCACCGAGATCATCTCGCGGACGACGGCACGTTCGCGCACGATATCGGCATACGCGCTGATGTTCGCTGCACTAGGCGTGTTTTTTGACAGTTCCGCCAGATAGGCAAACCCGCCGCAGCTGTCGAGCTGACCAAGGCGCTCCAGCGATTCCGCGAGCGTGATCAGGTCGATTGGGCTGCCCGACTCCTGCAGACGCGCCATTTCGGTAAAGATGTGGCGGTGCGGGCGGGTGTAGAAATCTTCCGCCACAACGCGCTCGGCGACGTCGTCCCAGCGTTCGTTATCCAGCATTAAACCGCCCAACACCGACTGTTCCGCTTCAATCGAGTGCGGCGGGACCTTTAACCCTGCGACCTGGAAATCACGCTCGCGAGGTTCAGTCTGTTTGTTGAAGGGTTTGTTTCCTGCCATAGTGAATGGAGTTACCGAGATAAAGAGTGGGTCGAAAGATTACCATATTTTTCTTACGGAGGGAGCATGGCAACGCGCATTGAATTCCAGAAACACGGTGGGCCAGACGTACTGAAAGCGGTGGAGTTCACCCCTGCCGCGCCTGGCGAAAACGAAGTGCAGGTTGAAAACAAAGCCATAGGCATAAACTACATCGACACCTATATTCGCGGCGGTCTCTACCCGCCGCCGTCAATGCCGAGCGGCCTGGGCACTGAGGCAGCTGGGGTCGTCGTCAAAGTGGGCAGCGCGGTTAAGCATATTAAAGAGGGCGACCGCGTGGTGTACGCGCAGTCTGCGCTGGGCGCTTACAGCTCCGTCCACAACGTTCCGGCGGATAAAGCCGCCCTGCTGCCTAACGCCATCTCCTTTGAGCAGGCGGCGGCCTCGTTCCTGAAAGGTCTGACGGTTTACTACCTGCTGCGCAAAACCTATGAAATTAAGCCCGACGAGCAGTTCCTGTTTCATGCCGCAGCGGGTGGCGTCGGGCTCATCGCCTGTCAGTGGGCAAAAGCACTGGGCGCGAAGCTGATCGGCACCGTCGGAAATGCACAAAAAGCGCAGCGCGCGCTGCAGGCGGGCGCCTGGCAGGTGATTAACTATCGTGAAGAGAGCATTGTTGAGCGGCTGAAGGAGATCACCAGCGGCAAAAAAGTGCGCGTGGTGTATGACTCGGTGGGGAAAGACACGTGGGAAGCGTCGCTGGACTGTCTGCAGCGCCGTGGTCTGATGGTCAGCTTCGGCAATGCGTCTGGCGCGGTCACCGGCGTTAATCTCGGTATTCTGAATCAGAAAGGTTCGCTGTATGTGACTCGCCCTTCCCTGCAGGGATACATCACCAACCGGGAAGAACTTGAGGAAGCCAGCAACGAGCTTTTCTCGCTGATCGCCAGCGGCGTCATCAAAGTGGATGTGGCAGATGCGCAGAAATTCGCGCTGACCGATGCGCAGCGCGCGCATGAGGTGCTGGAGAGCCGGGCGACGCAGGGGTCGAGCTTGTTGATTCCCTGAGCCCCAAAAAGAAATTGGGCTTCCCGTGGGAAGCCCTTTCTTTTTTTAGTTCGGCTGTATGTAGGGTACAGCTCGATGAATTCTTTAACGGCAGTCATAGTGACAGATTCGATAACTAAATCCTATTCTGTTCTAAGCCATGCCGCCGGAAAAGTTACAAGTATGTGACGAACCCCTCAATACCTTAGTAACGGAAGCGGTTATTGCGCTGATAACTGGGCACTTTTGGCGCTTTAATCGCCCGAATCACCCACACGACCGCAATGGCCAGCAGTAGCCACGGCAACAGTTTGATCGTCAGCGCAAACAATCCGCCAATAAACATGACCACCGTCGCCACCACGATAGCCGCCAGAATGCCGAGCAGCGAAACGCCTGTCGCTAACAGCATGACAAAAAAGCCAATCACAAAAAGTAGTTCCAGCATGGTGCTCTCCCACGAGTTCCCGAGTAATGCAGTCAGCACTACAAGAATCATGCCAGTATTAACCTGTTGTTATTAAAGCAAAACGCCCCGCGAACGTTCGCAGGGCGTGGTGAATTTGACGAACTTTTAGCGAAAGTTATCGCTTGTCCGCCACCAGTCGCAGCGCATGTTCCAGCACCTCAATATCGGCTCCGGCTTTATGCGCATTCTCGCTCAGGTAGCGGCGCCACTGACGCGCGCCCGGAATACCCTGGAACAGGCCAAGCATATGGCGAGTGATATGGCCGAGATACGTGCCATTGCTCAACTCATGCTCAATGTAAGGGTACATCGCACGCACGACGGCAACCGGATCGGTGTCCGCGCCTTCGATACCAAAGATTTCGCGATCGACCGTCGCCAGAATGCCCGGGTTCTGATACGCCTCGCGGCCGACCATCACGCCATCCATATGCACCAGATGCGCTTTGGCCTCTTCCAGCGACTTGATGCCGCCGTTGATGGACATCGTCAGGTGCGGAAAGTCACGCTTCAGTTGATACACGCGCGGATAGTCCAGCGGCGGGATCTCGCGGTTCTCTTTCGGGCTGAGGCCGGAGAGCCAGGCTTTTCGCGCGTGGATGATGAACATCTCACACTCGCCTTCCCCGGATACCGTGTTGATGAAGTCGCACAGAAATTCGTAGCTGTCCTGGTCGTCAATGCCGATACGGGTTTTGACCGTGACCGGAATGGAGACCACATCGCGCATCGCCTTGATACAGTCCGCTACCAGCTGTGCATTCCCCATCAGACAGGCGCCAAACATGCCGTTTTGCACGCGGTCGGACGGGCAGCCAACGTTCAGGTTGATCTCGTCGTAGCCGCGTTCTTCCGCCAGCTTCGCGCACTGCGCCAGCGCGGCCGGATCGCTACCGCCCAGCTGCAGGGCAACCGGATGCTCTTCTTCGCTATAGGCCAGATAGTCGCCCTTCCCGTGAATGATTGCGCCCGTGGTCACCATTTCGGTGTACAGCAGCGTATGGCGGGAGAGCTGGCGCAGGAAGTAGCGGCAGTGTCTGTCCGTCCAGTCGAGCATCGGCGCAATGGAGAAACGGTGTGCAGGGAAAGCGGTCTGTAATTCTGACGACATGGCGAAGTTTTAAGCATCTGGTGGAAAAGGGGCGCTACTATAGCACAAAGAAAAGCCGGAGGCGCAGCGCCTCCGGTGGACTTTAGAACGTCATGCTCAGCTGAGCCCCGGCACCCCAGGTTTCGTCCTCACCGTAAAGTCCCATCAGGTCAACATGAACGGTACTGAACGGTGCGAAGCCGACACCGCCGGTAAAGACATTGCTGTCGTTACCCTTCACGTCCGCGCGATAACCCGCACGCACCGCCAGCCAGCTGAGCGGCGTAACCTCGGCACCGACGCCCACGTACTGCGACGTATCTTCGCTCTTGAAGCCTTTGGTCTCCGTCAGATCGCCATCGGCGGTCAGCGTCACCAGGTCGTTATGCCAGGCGGCGCCGGCGGTCACCAGCGGACGGATCTGGTAGGTGTCTTTGTAGCTCACCACTTCTCCCGTCCGGCCGTTGCGGATACGGATATCTTTGGTGTCGATATCGCGCGACATCAGGTTTTGACCGCTCACGCCAACCGTCCAGTGTTCGCCGAAATCAGCCGCGATACCGGCATCGACGTTAAAGCCCGTGTCGTCCGTGCGGTAGCGGCTGTCGTTCCACTTATTACTGTCGTAATCGTAGATTGACGTGGTGTAGTTATAGACCCAGGTTTTTTGCAGCTTTGGCGTCACGCCTACGGAAACCGGGACGCCGCCGAGGTCAAACTGACGGGCAACGGCAACACCATAGTCGGACACAATCGCTGCCCGGCCAGACGCCGTTGAGTTGAGATTTTTAGTGATCTGATCCGTGCCGTTCAGCGCAGCGTCCAGGGCAACACCGGCAGCCACCACCTTGCTTTGTTGAATACCGCGCAGATAATCAATATCTTGCTGATCGATAGACGAACTCACCCGGCCATGGGCGTAGCCTTTCGCCATAAAGGCCACGGAAAGCACATCGTTAGGGATACTCACGGCAAGCCCGGCACCTGCCGTCGCGCGTGCGGTTTTACCCTTGAGATAGTCCAGCTCATCGGCCAGATCTTTGGCCGCGCCCTGGAATTGATTAATGGAACCTAACGGATTGGTGATGATCTCCCTTGGCGTGAGGTCATCAACCACATCCTTATAGTGATTGATTTTGTCGTTGATGGTATCAATCTCGTCCTGAAGATTGTCCTCATCCGTCACCTGTACGCCAACGGACGGCAAAATAACCGTCACATCATCGTCCGGTTTTGCCTTTGCCAGCAACGCGGGGTTGATTAACGCCCCGCTACCATAGCTCCCGGAGGCAACGCCAGTGCCACCCATTGCGTCGCTACGTGATTCTGTCCAGGTATTGGCTGCTCCCGCCTGATTTGCCATAAACAAGGAAACAGCGATACTAACCACCGAAAATTTAAAATTTTTTTTCACAGTATGCCCGTTATAGTCTGTTATGAAATAACCCCTGTCTGTTATCACCCAAACAGGAACGAACTATTGCTGTGAATAAGTAGTAAAAGACCCGCTATTTCTATCCCTAAGTAAAATTCCCTTACGGCCTGTTATATTTTGTGACGGCCCTCAATATTTATAGAAGAGGAAATTATTTTTTCCCAGGTTTTCCATCATGCGGTCCAAAAAACTGGGGCGGGTGGTCTACCCAGCGATCCTCACGCGTGGCGGCATACACGGGGTTAAGCGGATAGTAGATGCGGTTGTGCTTTTTGTTGGCCTCGCCAACGACCAGTAACCGCACCTCTTCGTCCGTGTTGTTGATAAAGGTGTGGCAGATACCGGTTCCGGCAGGAAACCCCACGCTGTCGCCCGGTTCAAGTTTCCATAAATAGCCATTGATCCACGCTTCTGGATGACCTTCGAGCACATAAACGAATTCTTCTTCATCGCTTTCCGCGTGCGGATAGGACGTCCTGCGCCCTGGCGGTAAACGCTCGTGATGGATACCAATGCGCCCGAGCCCAAGCTTGCGAGCCAACGGGGCGCCGATAGAAAAACGCTCATCGCTATCTGGATAGGTCGAATCATCCGCGCCTTCAACGTCGCGCCAGTGCCGAATACAGTCAGGTTTTTTCATTGTTTATTTCCCGGTTTGCAATGGGTCAGGTATAGCACAGACTGGCGGATCTCGGCGTTTTTACCAGAACATGATAAAGTGAGGGTTTTCCGTCCTATAACATCCGGGGTGCTAAATGGATAAGTCCACAAAAGAGCTGTTAGCGCAGGCCGAAAAGCTGTGTGCGCAACGCAATGTGCGCCTGACTCCGCAGCGCCTTGAAGTCTTACGTCTGATGAGCCTGCAGCAGGGTGCCATCAGCGCTTACGATCTGCTGGACCTGCTCCGCGAAAGCGAGCCGCAGGCGAAACCACCAACCGTGTATCGCGCCCTTGATTTCCTGCTGGAACAAGGATTCGTGCATAAAGTTGAGTCCACCAACAGCTACGTGTTGTGCCATCTGTTCGATCAGCCCACCCATACATCGGCGATGTTTATCTGCGACCGCTGCGGCGTGGTGAAAGAAGAGGCTGCGGAAGGCGTGGAAGATATTATGCATACGCTGGCGGCGAAAATGGGTTTTGCCCTGCGTCATAACGTGATTGAAGCGCACGGACTGTGCTCTGCCTGCGTGGAAGTGGAAGCCTGCCGTCATCAGGACGCATGTCAGCACGACCACTCTATTCTTGTGAAGAAAAAACCGCGTTAGCAGTAGTAAAAGCAAAGGCGGCTCATGGCCGCCCTCAGGGTGTACTTCCTTGTACTTGCGGGTATAGCCCGCTTACCAGCGGTAGTCGTTGCGTTTTTCCCAGTCGCCCACTTCTTTTTCCGCCTGGTCTTTCGCGTAGCCGTAACGCTCCTGGATTTTACCGACAAGCTGATCGCGTTTACCTTCAATGACGGTCATATCGTCATCGGTCAGCTTACCCCACTGTTCTTTCGCTTTACCTTTGAACTGCTTCCAGTTGCCGCCGATTTCGTCTTTATTCATCATCGTGTCCTCTTAGTTAAGCGTCGGGTCGTAACGTCCGTTACGTTCTTTTCTGCTGGACGTGATAATTATTGTAGTTAAGGATTCGGCAGTTGATTTGATATTCGGAATCTTTAACCGTCACGATATATCGTGACGTGAAGGGAACCAGGTATTGTTTTGCCAGTGGCGGTGCCAGATAAAAGCCAGCGATATCCCTCTCAGCGAGAGGAAAACGGCCAGGGCCAGCCACAAACCGTGATTACCCAGCCAGGGAAGCGTCAGCAGCGTCAGGCCAAAGCCTGCCGCCGCGACTGCCATACTGTTGCGCATTTCCGCTCCGCGCGTCGCACCAATAAACATGCCGTCCAGCAGATAACACCAGACGCCGACCACCGGTAAGATGACTTGCCAGATGAGATAGTGACTCGCCAGCTCGCGCAGCGCAGGGATAGACGTAAGCAACGCGACGATTTGCTCACCAAGGCAGGCATAAACCAGGCCGAACGCCAGCGCCACCAGCCCAGACTGGCGGCAGGCTGCCCGCCAGACATCCCGCAGCTGCCCGCTTTCGCGCGCCCCGTACGCCTGCCCGGAATGCGCTTCTACCGCATAGGCAAAACCGTCCAGCGCGTAGGCGGTAAAGGTCAGTAGCGTCATCAATACCGCGTTGATCGCGACGATTTCTGGCCCCAGTCGCGCCCCGAAAACCGTCAGTGCGCCGAAGCAGAGCTGAAGCAGCAGCGAGCGCAGCATGATGTCACGATTAAGCGCCAGCAGCCTACGGATATTGCCGCGCCATGCGGTTTTGAGCAGCGCCAGGGAGATGCCGCGCATCGCCAGCACGCGCCAGACCATCCACAGACCAATAATAAAGGTTCCGTATTCGGCAATTGCCGTCGCCAGCGCCGCGCCCCGCACGTTCATATGCAGGCCCATTACCAGCCAGACATCCAGCACAATGTTGAGAAGGTTGCCTACCACCAGCAAAATCACCGGTGCACGGGCGTACTGCACGCCCAGTAGCCACCCCAGCAGAACCAGGTTTGCCAGCGAGGCGGGCGCGCTGAGCCAGCGAATTTCAAGGAAACGGCGCGCCTGAGCCAGTACCGCCTCGCTGCCGCCGACAACATGGAGCGCAAGGTCGATCAGGGGCGTACGTAATAAAACGATTAACACTCCCGCGCCAAGCGCAAGGATCAGCGGCTGGACCAGCGCGCGCGCCAGACGCAGCGGATCTTTTGCACCATAAGCCTGTGCCGTGAGCCCGGTGGTGCTCATGCGCAAAAAGAGCAGCAGCATAAACAGGAAGCTGGTTGCCGTCGCGCCAATCGCCACGCCGCCAAGATAAACAGGCGAATCAAGATGACCAATAACGGCAGTATCGACCAGCCCCAGCAAGGGCACGGTGATATTAGAGAAAATCATCGGCAGAGCGAGACGCCACAATGCCTTATCTGATTCCGTCAGCAGTGACATGAAAAATACCGGGAGTGGAGAATGAAGCAGGCTACAGCGGCGCCATAGCCTGTCAGGAAGAGATTACAGCCATTCACCGTTGCGAATGACCCCAACCGCCAGTCCTTCGATAGAGAAGTTGTGTTCGCGGAGATCGACCACAATCGGGGAGAACTCATTGTTTTCAGGCAGCAGCTGAACGGTGTTACCCTGTTTTTTCAGACGCTTGACGGTAACTTCATCATCAATGCGCGCGACAACTACCTGGCCGTTACGCACATCCTGCGTTTTGTGCACCGCAAGCAGATCGCCATCAAGAATACCGATGTCTTTCATCGACATACCGCTAACGCGCAGCAGGAAATCTGCGCTCGGTTTGAACATGCCAGGATCGACCTGGTAGTGGCCTTCAATATGCTGCTGTGCCAGTAAAGGCTCACCGGCGGCAACACGGCCTATCAGCGGAATGCCCGTCTCTTCTTCCACCAGCAGGCGGATACCGCGTGACGCGCCTGAAACAATCTCAATCACGCCTTTACGCGCCAGCGCTTTCAGGTGTTCTTCGGCAGCATTCGGAGAACGGAAGCCCAGACGCTGCGCGATTTCCGCACGCGTGGGTGGCATACCCGTCTGGCCGATATGATCCCGGATGAGATCAAACACCTCTTGCTGCCTGGTCGTTAACGCTTTCATTCCGCCCCCTGGGTGTATATACAGTTATGCTGTGAGTATATACAGTCAAAGGCGATTTTGGAACCAAAAACTGCACAAAAAACCAGGGACTTAATTATTCCTCGAGGCTCATCGGAAATGTGACCAAAGCAGCGTGACCCAGGTGATAACGGCAGTGATAATCGCCAGCAACACGGCAGCAGAGCCCATGTCTTTTGCGCGGCCAGAAAGCTCGTGGAAATCTGAACCAATGCGATCAACAACGGCTTCAATAGCGCTATTAAGAATTTCCACTATCATCACCAGAAGCACGGAACCGATAAGAAGTACGCGGGTAATAGCATCAACATCAAGGAAACAGGCGATGATCACCGCGATGATAGCGGCGACGCCCTCCTGGCGAAAGGCGGCTTCGTTGATCCACGCGGCACGGAAACCTTTCCATGAATAGCCGGCGGCTTTGATGATACGCGTTAACCCAGTGGTATTATTGGCCATTAAAAGAACCTTTTATGAAAAAAAGCGTCAGTAACAGGAACTGTAGCGCGTTTCGCTACAGCCTGAAGTATGACGGGTAACAACAGAAATTTTGCGCGCTTTCTGTTATCCTTGCGCCGCAATTGCATTATTAACCAGAGGCTTTACATCGTTTATGTCCGGCTGGCCACGAATTTACTACAAATTACTTAATTTACCATTAAGCATCCTGGTAAAAAGCAAGTCTATCCCAGCAGAACCCGCGCTGGAATTGGGGCTCGATACGTCGCGTCCTATTATGTACGTTTTGCCTTATAACTCGAAGGCAGACTTACTGACGCTGCGCGCCCAGTGTCTGGCGCATGACTTACCGGACCCGCTTGAACCGCTTGAAGTTGACGGTACGCTGCTGCCGCGCTACGTGTTCATTCACGGTGGACCGCGCGTGTTTACCTACTACACGCCAAAAGAAGAGTCCATCAAGCTGTTCCACGACTATCTTGACCTGCACCGCAGCAACCCCGATCTGGATGTGCAGATGGTGCCGGTGTCGGTGATGTTTGGTCGTCGTCCGGGCCGTGAAAAAGGTGAAGAGAACCCGCCGCTGCGCATGCTTAACGGCATCCAGAAGTTCTTCGCGGTCTCCTGGCTGGGACGCGACAGCTTTGTGCGTTTCTCCCCTTCCGTTTCGCTGCGTCGTATGGCGGACGAGCACGGTACCGACAAGATCATCGCGCAAAAACTGGCGCGCGTGGCGCGTATGCACTTCGCCCGCCAGCGCCTCGCTGCCGTAGGGCCGCGTCTCCCGGCGCGTCAGGATCTGTTCAACAAGCTTTTGGCCTCCAAAGCGATTGCCCGCGCCGTTGAAGACGAAGCGCGCAGCAAGAAAATATCGCATGAGAAAGCCCAGCAGAACGCCATTGCGCTGATGGAAGAGATTGCAGCGAACTTCTCTTACGAGATGATTCGCCTGTCCGATCGTATTCTCGGCTTTACCTGGAACCGCCTGTATCAGGGCATCAACGTTCATAATGCCGAACGTGTGCGTCAGCTGGCGCACGATGGCCATGAGATTGTCTATGTTCCCTGCCACCGCAGCCACATGGACTACCTGCTTCTTTCCTACGTGCTCTATCACCAGGGGCTGGTACCGCCGCACATTGCTGCCGGTATCAACCTGAATTTCTGGCCAGCAGGTCCGATTTTCCGCCGCCTGGGCGCGTTCTTTATCCGTCGCACCTTCAAGGGCAACAAGCTCTACTCCACCGTGTTCCGCGAGTATCTGGGCGAGCTGTTCAGCCGCGGCTATTCCGTGGAGTACTTCGTGGAAGGCGGTCGTTCCCGTACCGGACGTCTGCTCGATCCGAAGACCGGCACGCTGTCGATGACCATTCAGGCGATGCTGCGCGGAGGAACCCGTCCAATCACGCTGGTGCCAATTTACATTGGCTATGAGCACGTGATGGAAGTGGGCACGTACGCCAAAGAGCTGCGCGGTGCGACCAAAGAGAAAGAGAGCCTGCCGCAGATGCTGCGCGGTTTGAGCAAGCTACGCAATCTCGGTCAGGGCTACGTGAACTTCGGCGAACCCATGCCGCTGATGACGTATCTGAACCATCACGTTCCCGAGTGGCGCGAGTCCATCGATCCTATCGAAGCGATTCGTCCGGCCTGGCTGACGCCAACGGTCAACGGCATCGCGTCCGAGCTGATGGTGCGCATTAACAACGCCGGTGCGGCTAACGCCATGAACCTGTGCTGTACGGCGCTTCTGGCTTCGCGTCAGCGCTCGCTGACCCGCGAACAGCTCACGGAGCAGCTGGATTGCTATCTGGACATGATGCGCAATGTGCCGTATTCCGTTGATTCAACCGTGCCTTCTGCTACCGCCAGTGAGCTTATCGATCACGCGCTGCAGATGAACAAGTTTGAAGTCGAAAAGGACACGATCGGCGACATCATCATTCTGCCGCGCGAGCAGGCAGTGCTGATGACCTACTACCGCAACAACATCACCCATATGCTGATGCTGCCGTCACTCATGGCGGCTATCATCACCCAGCATCGCCGTATTTCGCGTCAGGAGCTATTGCGTCACGTTGAGACGCTCTATCCGATGCTGAAAGCGGAGCTGTTCCTGCGCTGGAGCAAAGACGAGCTGGCGGGCGAACTGGACAAACTGACGGAAGAGCTGCGTCGTCAGGGGCTGATCACCGTCTCAAATGACGAGCTGCACATCAATCCGTCGCGTTCCCGAACCCTGCAACTGCTTGCTGCCGGTGCGCGCGAAACGCTGCAGCGCTACGCCATTACGTTCTGGCTGCTGAGTGCGAACCCGTCTATCAACCGCGGCACGCTGGAGAAAGAGAGCCGGACGCTGGCACAGCGCCTGTCCGTTCTGCACGGCATTAACGCCCCGGAATTCTTCGACAAAGCGGTCTTCAGCTCTCTGGTCCTGACGCTGCGTGACGAAGGCTACATCAGCGATACGGGTGATGCCGAGCCGGAAGAGACGCTGAAGGTGTACCAGATGCTGGCCGAACTCATTACGTCAGATGTGCGTTTGACGATCGAGAGCGCGACGCAGGGCGAGTGATGTGAAAAAGCCAGGTTGGTGGTTTCACCTGACCCGGCCTGGCGTTCTGCATAATATAAAGGCCCGGTAAGCGTTAACGCTACCGGGCCTTATTTTTGAGCCTTGTTAAATCACCGCATTCAGCTCAGCAGTGTGAAAGCAATCATCCCGACAATGGCACCCGTCGTGCCAAGGATGGTTTCCATCAGCGTCCAGGTTTTCAGGGTTTGCGCTTCGGTGGCGCCGGTAAATTTACCGAACAGCCAGAAGCCCGCGTCGTTAACGTGAGAGACCACAATCGAACCGCCCGCGATACAGATAGACAGCGCGGCCATCTGCGCACCGGAGTAGTTCAGCTGTTCAATCACCGGCATCACCAGACCCACGGCGGTTAAGCACGCCACGGTTGCGGAACCCTGGATGATACGCACCGCCGCAGCCAGCACGAAGCAGGTGACCGCAATCGGCAGGCCCATCCCGGTCAGCGCTTCGCCCAGAGCCGGGCCCACGCCGGAATCCACCAGCACCTGCTTGAACACGCCGCCAGCGCCGATCACCAGCAGGATAATGCCCGCCGGCTGCAGCGCGGCACCGCAGATCTCCATCACCCGGTCTTTCGGCATTCCCTGACGCATCGCCAGGCCGTAAATCGCCACCAGACAGGCCACCAGGATCGCCGTGAACGGATGACCGATGAACTCGAACCATTCGTAGGCGCTGGAACCCACCGGCACAAAGCGCGCGGCGATGGTTTTCAGACCCACGAGAACCAGCGGGAGCAGGATCAGCGACAGGCTGAAGCCGAAGGACGGCATTTTGCCCTCGCCGAGGTGCGGCTCGGTGATGTCATCCGGAATGTGTAGCTCAACGTAACGGCTGATGAAGTTGCCCCACAGCGGACCGGCAATAATCATCCCCGGGATTGCCGCGCACAGGCCAATCAGGATCATCCAGCCAAAGTCGGCGTGCATCTGGGACGCCAGCAGCATCGGCGCAGGCCCCGGCAGCAGAAACGCTGCGGCTGCGGCCACGCCCGCAAACAGCGGAATAACCAGCTTCACGAGGTTAGTGCCGGTATGGCGCGCCATGGAGAACGCGACGCTTATCAGCAGCACTACGGCCACTTCGAAGAACAGCGGCAGCGCGCAAATCAGGCCAGCCAGACCAATCGCGTAGTGCGCGCGGCTGTGGCCAAAGGATTTCAGCATCTTGACGGCAATCTGGTCGACCGCGCCCGTCTCGTGCAAAATCTTGCCAAACATCGCGCCAAGGGCGACCACAATCGCCAGGAAGCCCAGCGTGCCGCCCATCCCTTTTTCCATTGTCGCGGCGATCTTGTCGAGCGGCATACCGGAAAAGAGACCTGCACCTATAGAAACCACCATCAAAGCGACAAAAGCGTGCATACGCGCCTTCATCACTAAAAACAGCAGCAGCAACACGGAACCCACTGCTGTCAAAACTAGCGTTAATGTACTCAAAACTTACTGCCTTTTATTAATGACCTCGATGGTGCTGGCAACAACACCTTCCAGTGACTGATCGATATCAACCACTAAGACGTCTTTCTCATCATCACCCGGCTCCTGCAGCGCTTCGAACTGCGTCACCAGCATCTGGGTTTTGAAGAAGTGACCTTTACGCGCCTTCAGGCGGCTTTCAATCACCTCGAAGTCCCCTTTCAGGTAGATGAAAGAGAGGTTCGGGTTACCGTCGCGCAGCAGGTCGCGGTAGGTTTTTTTCAGCGCAGAGCAGACAATCAGGGAGACTTTGTTGGTACGCTGCATGGCGAACGCGGCGTCATTCAGCGCCTGCAACCACGGTTTGCGGTCGTCGTCGTTCAGCGGCTCGCCTGAGGCCATTTTCATGATGTTGCTGCGCGGATGGAGGAAGTCGCCATCAAGGAACGCAGCCTGGAGTTGATGCGCCACTTCGCTGGCTACGGCTGATTTCCCGCTACCGGAAACGCCCATCAGGACGTAGACGTGGTGATCGTGATTAGTCGTGCTCAAAGGGTGTCCCTCAGTCAATTGTTACGGGTAACAGTTATCGGTAACATTGTCCTGCCGGGGCAAAAGAGAAGCAATATCCAAACGTGCGCGAAGTGAATAAGTGTGAGCTACTTCAAATTTGTCAGTTCAAATAGATCCACCCGGTGACAAGGTGAAACCTAAATCTAACATTTTTGGGGTAACCGTCTCGCCACGAATGCGCGCCAGCAGGCGTTCTGCGCCAATGCGGCCCATACGTTCACGCGGGGTCAGGACGCTCGCGAGACGCGGCTCCATCACCTGGCCAATGTCGTGGCCGTGGAAACCGGCAATTGCCATATCATCAGGGATCTTGAGCCCCAGACGCTGGCACTCAAACGCCGCGCCGACCGCAAGGTCATCGTTGGTGCAGAAAATACCGTCCAGTTGCGGATACTCGCGTCGTGCCTGACGCATCAGCTCAATACCCGACGTATAGGAAGAGGACTGCTCCACCATCACGCTGTACGGGGTTAGGTTCGCGTCGAGCATCGCCTGCTCGTATCCCTTCTGTTTGATGATAGTACGTTCATCAAGACGCGCACCCAGATAGGCGATATGACGATGCCCACGGGCGATGATGGCCGCCGTCATCTGGCGCGCCGCTTCGAAGTTATCGAACCCCACGGCGATGTCGAGGCACGGCGACTGGCTGTCCATCAGCTCCACCACCGGGATACCGGCCACTTCAATCATTTTGAGCGTGCGGGCAGTGTGGGTACGTTCCGTTAAAATCAGGCCGTCGATGTTCCAGGAAAGCATCGATTCAAGACGTTCCTCTTCCAGTTCCGGCTTGTACCCGTAGTGGGCGAGCATGGTTTGATAGCCAAAAGCATCGGTGACGCTTTCAATGCCGCGCAAAACTTCGGCGAAAACCTGGTTGGTCAGGGAAGGAAGCAGGACGCCCACCGCACGGCTGGTCGCATTGGAGAGAATATCCGGCGCGCGGTTGGGGATATAACCCAGTTCATCAAGGGCAGCGGCAATCTTGCCACGCAACGCCACGGAAACCTGTTCCGGGTTACGTAAAAAACGGCTGACCGTCATTTTGGTCACACCGACGCGATCGGCGACATCCTGAAGTACGGGGCGTTTCTTTTTCATCGTCCTGAGAAATCTTGAAGTGAGAGATTTGCTCAGTTTATCACGGACAAAGCTCATCCTTCCCCTGTCAAAGGGAAGGATGGGCATTTATTTATGATTTATTACACCGGCGGCAGGTCAAACAGCAGAATTTCACTTTCGCTGTCGGCATGCACGGAAAGCGCCTGCTCATCCCAGACGGCGAGGCCATCGGCGGTTGTCGCTTTGGTGCCGTTGATAGACACTTCACCTTTCACCACCTGGATCCAGACGCGGCGGTTGGCGGCAATCTGGTGCACAGACTGTTCGTCTTTCGCCAGCGCCCAGCGGTACAGCTCCATATCCTGATGCACCTTCAGGGAACCTTCACGCGCATCCGGGGACAGCACCAGCTGTTTGCCCTGTTTCGCGTCGAAGCGGCGTTGTTCGTAGCGTGGCGTGATGCCGGTCTCTTCTGGAATGATCCAGATTTGATACAGGTGCAGTTTTTCCGTTTTGCTCGGGTTGTACTCGGAGTGACGCACCCCGGTACCCGCGCTCATAATCTGGAACTCGCCCGCCGGAACCTGCTCTTTGTTGCCCATGCTGTCCTGGTGTTCCACCGCCCCTTCCAGCACATAGGTCAGGATTTCCATGTCTTTGTGCGGGTGGGTACCGAAGCCCTGGCCTGCATCAATCACGTCGTCGTTAATCACGCGCAGTGCGGAGAAGCCCATGAAGTTCGGGTCGTAGTAGTCGGCAAACGAGAATGAATGCCATGAGTCCAGCCAGCCATGATTCGCGTGACCACGTTCGTTTGCTTTGCGTAAGTAGATCATTGTTTCACCCTCTGTTCGTTTCGATGGAGTAAGTGTGGACGCAAACCGCCTGGGATCATAGAGGGTGAAAATTGACTCCTCTGTTCAAAAATTATGAACAAGCGCAGAGGAGCCGTTTTTGCTTATTTCGCGAGGGTTACCGTGGCAGGAGAAGCCTGCTCGAAGGCCCGTTCGAGGATTTCCAGGTTGGTCAGAACGTCAGATTCCTTGACGTAATTCGGCGAGCCGGTTGTGAGGGTTTCGTATAGCGCATCGTAGACGCGGCCATAGTCGCCAATTTCCGGTTTCAGCTCTTCCCTGACCGTTACGCCCTCATCGTTCACATACTCCAGCACGCCCACGGAATTATCCGCCGCAAAGCCCGGTTCACCCGGCATGATGTTGGCCTTCAGGCTGGTCTCCTGCTGGTCGATGCCGTACTTAATGAACGATCCTTTGGTGCCGTGAACGATAAATTTCGGATAGTCGATTTTCACCAGATGGCTGGTTTTGACGATGGCCTTCAGGTCGCCGTAGAACAGCTGCGCTTCAAAGGTGTCGTCCGGGTTGGCTTTATTACGCAGGCTGCGGATGTCATACGTCACGTGGTCCGGTCGGCCAAACAGGGAGATGATCTGGTCCATCGTATGCACGCCCAGACCATAGAACGAGCCGTCCTGCGGCAGGCCGGGTTGGGTTTCCGCCACCGGACGGTAGTAATCGAAGTGGCTTTCGATTTCCACAATGTCGCCCAGCTTGCCGCTTTCAATCGCCTTTTTCGCCGTCAGGAAGCAGCTGTCAAAGCGACGGTTCTGATACGGCGTAACGGTCAGGCCTTTACTTTTCGCCAGCGCGAACAGCGCTTTTGCTTCGGCGATAGTTGGGGTGAACGGCTTTTCCACCAGCACGTTTTTACCCGCTTCCAGCGCGCGTTTCGCATAGTCAAAATGGCTGTCGGCGTGGGTGCAGACAACAACCAGTTTGACCTGCGGATCGTTAAGTACTTCATCAAGAGCGCTGGTGAAATGGATATGGGAATACTGCGGGGATTGCTCTTCCGGCTTCGCGCGGCGGCGGAAGATGTGCGCGACGTGCCAGCTGTGTTTACGGTTGAGAACATACGGCAGGTGGTAGCGGGTCGTACTTTTACCAAATCCAATAAATGCGCAATGTAGTGTCATGGCTCAGTCCTTTTGGAAGGTTACTGAGTCTAACCATAACAAAAAAAAAGCCAGCTAAAAGCTGGCTAAAGTAATACTGGAAGCAATGTGAGCAATGTCGTGCTTTCAGGTTCCCGTAGCGGTCTTCCTGAATGCAGAGCAATAATAATCATTCTCATTCGCACTTGTCCAATACTTTTTGCAAAAAATAGCGGTTGACTCAAATTTTAAAGTCATTGATGTTGAAAGGGACGTTTAACTGACTGAGGAATAAGGAATGAGTGAGATAGTGATACGCCATGCGGAACCGAAAGATTATGACGCCATTCGTCAGATCCACGCCCAGCCGGAGGTGTACCACAACACACTACAGGTTCCTCATCCCTCTGAGCAAATGTGGCAAGAACGGCTATCCGACCAGCCCGGCATCAAGCAGCTCGTCGCCTGCATAGAAGGTCATGTCGCCGGCCATCTGTGCATCGTCGTCGCGCAACGCCCGCGCCGCAGCCATGTGGCTGATTTTGGGATTTGTGTCGGCGCGCAGTGGCAAAACCGGGGCGTTGCCAGCGCTCTGATGCGCACTATGATTGATATGTGCGATAACTGGCTGCGCGTTGACCGCATTGAGCTGACGGTATTTGTCGATAACGAACCGGCGATTGCGGTGTACAAAAAACACGGGTTCGAAATTGAAGGCACCGGCAAACGCTATGCCCTGCGCAACGGTGAATATGTGGACGCGTATTATATGGCGCGAATGAAGTAGTTTGTTGCCCTCACCCTAACCCTCTCCCACCGGGAGAGGGAATGAAAAACGTAGGCCGGGTAAGGCGAAGCCGCCACCCGGCAAACCATCAATACCCCGCCGACAAATCATCCACCGACCGCGGATCCGACGCGCCAAACAGCGCCCCGTCCGGCCCGACCATAATGCTCTGGGTGCTGCCCATCGCCTCCTTAACCGCCACCTTCTGCCCGCGCTGTTCAAGCAGCTTGATGGTGTCCGGGCTAAAGCCCTTCTCCACGCGCAGCTCGTCCGGCAGCCACTGGTGATGGAAACGCGGTGCGTTGGTCGCTTCGGCGACGTTCATCCCAAAGTCGATGCTGTTCACCACCATCTGCAGCACGGTAGTGATAATACGGCTCCCGCCAGGGCTGCCGGTCACCAGCCAGGTTTTCCCGTCTTTCACGACAATGGTGGGCGACATGGACGACAGCGGGCGCTTCTTCGGCCCTACCGCATTCGCATCGCCGCCCACCAGCCCGTAGACGTTCGGCACGCCCGGTTTGGCAGAGAAGTCATCCATCTCGTTGTTCAGCAGAATACCGCTGTTGCCCGCCACAATCCCGGTGCCGAAGGTGGTGTTGAGCGTGTACGTCACCGCCACCGCGTTACCGTCTTTATCCACCACCGAGAAGTGGGTGGTCTGGTTGCTTTCGTACGGCGCCAGCTTGCCGGGGCGGATCTCGCTCGACGGTTTGGCCTTGTTGATATCAATCTGATCGGCAATGGATTTGGCATACGCCTTGTTGGTCAGCGCCTGCCACGGCACCTTTACAAAGTCCGGATCGCCGAGATATTCCGACCGGTCGGCGTAGGCGCGTTTTTCCGCTTCCGCCATCACCTGCATGGCGTCCGCGCTGCCGAAGCCGAACTTGTGCATATCGAAGTTTTCGAGAATATTGAGGATCTGCACGATGTGGATCCCGCCGGAGGACGGCGGCGGCATGGAGAAGACCTCGTATCCGCGATAGGTACCGCTAATCGGCTCGCGCTCCACCGCCTTGTATTCCGCCAGATCCGCTTTGGTGATGAGCCCGCCGTTCTTCTGCATCTCTTCGGCAATCTGGTCGGCAATTGCCCCTTTGTAGAAGGCGTCCGGACCGTGCTCAGCAATCAGCTCCAGGCTTTTGGCGAGGTTCTTCTGCACCAGCCTGTCGCCCTTCTTCAGGGGCTCACCGTCTTTCCAGAAGATGGCCTTGCTGTTTTCGTGATTCGGAATGACTTCGCTGCCGTAGGTCTTGAGATCGTCCGCCAGCGCATCGTTTACCACAAAGCCGTCGCGCGCCAGCTTGATCGCAGGCTGCACCACCTTGTTTAGCGGCATCGTGCCGTATTTTTCCAGCGCCAGCGAGAAGCCCGCAACGGTGCCCGGCGTGCCGGTAGCGAGGTGCGAAGTCAGGGATTTTTTGCTGTCAGGGTTACCCTGATCGTCGAGGAACATATCGCGGGACGCCTGAGAAGGCGCCATTTCGCGGAAATCGATGGCGGTGGTTTTGCCGTCTTTAGTGCGCAGCATCATAAAGCCGCCGCCGCCCAGGTTCCCCGCCTGCGGATGCGTCACCGCCAGCGCATAGCCGACGGCGACCGCTGCATCCACCGCGTTACCGCCCTGCCTGAGAATATCGACGCCCACTTTTGTTGCCAGCGCATCCACTGACGCCACCATGCCATGGGTTGCCCGCACGGGATGAAAAACATCTTCCTCCACGCCGTAAGAGACCGGAGGCGCCGCTGGCGGGTTGGCCGCCACGCTAAATGTACCGCCTGCCATCAGCGCGGCGATGGCGACCCAGCGCAAAAACGTTGGTTTCATCATTATTGTTCTCCAGGTGAAGGGATCCATATTCCCCGCTTAAGCCTGGTTCACAACTCCTAAAAAATCATCGTCATGGTGAAATCGGGGTAAACTTAAGAGAGACCTCAAAAGGAGGAAATGACAATGAAACGCTTATGGATCCTTACGGCGCTGATCCCGTTTGCCGCGCTCGCACAGCCACTCAACACCCTGAACAACCCGAACCAGCAGGGTTACGTTATCCCGAGCCAGCAGCGTATGCAGACGGAGATGATGAGCCAGCAACAGCAGCAGAAAGGGATGCTTAATCAGCAGCTTAAAACGCAGACCCAGATGCAGCAGCAAAGCCTGCAAAATCAGATGAACGCCAACACCCAGCGCGTGCAGCAGGGGCAGGTGCGCGAGCAGCCGCTGCCGAATAAAAACGGCGGGATGTTAGGGGGAATGACGTCGTCAGGCAGCGGTCAGCAGCACATGCTGCCGCCGCAGTCGAATGGCAGCATGCTTAATCCGCAGAACTAAAGTCCGGGCCGATCAGGTCGATTGCATCGGTACAGATGCTGTCCACGCCCCATCGCAGCAGTTCGGCTGCGCGCTGGGGTTTGTTAACCGTGTAGACCAGAATATGCAGGCCTGCGTCCTTCAGCATCTTCACCCGCGCCTCATCCAGCAGCCTGTGGTTGAGATGGATAGAAACGCACGCTAAGCGTGTCGTCAGCTCGCGCCAGTCCTCGCGCCACTCGTCAAGCAGCAGCCCGCGCGGCAGCTCCGGTACGGCCGCCTGTGCGGCCTCCAGCGCATCGATTTCAAATGATGACAGCAGCGGCGCAGTCATCCCTTCCCACAGTTCGCGCGCGGCCAGGGCAATGACTTTGCCCGTCAGCGGCCCGGTGCCGGTGGTCGGTTTGATTTCGATATTGGCCATCATGCCGTGCTGGCGACAGCGGTCCGCCACGTCCGCCAGCAGCGGCAGCGGTTCGCCTTTGAATTCGCCGCTGTACCAGCTTCCGGCATCCACCTTCAGCAGATCGCGCCACGGCAGCTCGCCCGCCACGCCCCAGCCGTTGCTGGTGCGTTCGAGGTTATCGTCATGCAGCAGGAAAATTTCGCCGTCTTTCGACAGCTTGGCGTCGAACTCGATCATCGTGTGACCGTAGCGCGCGCCAACGTCAATCGCCGCCAGGGTGTTCTCCGGCGCCAGCTTACCGCCGCCACGGTGGGCGACGACGTGGGGATAAGGCCAGTTGCTCATACTCGTTGTCCTGTTTCACCGTCAAACAGGTGCAGATGGTTTTCCGGCAGGTGCAGCCACAGCGTGCTGCCTGCTTTCGGACGCTCCTGATGTGCCAGGCGCACCACCATTTTTTGCTCGCCCCAGCGCCCGTGCGCCAGGTTATCTGCACCCAACATCTCCAGCGTGTCCATCACCAGCGGCACGCCGCCGTCCGCCTGAGAGGTTAAACCAATATGTTCCGGGCGGATACCGAGCGTCATCTTACGCCCGGCGTAGCCACGATAGTACCAGTTGATCGGCAATGCCATCCCGCTTTCCAGCTCAAAATGCGTGCCCGCGCTGCTGATACGCCCTTCCAGCAGGTTCATTGCCGGGCTGCCGATAAAGCTCGCCACAAAGCGGGTGGCCGGTTTCTCGTACACTTCCACCGGCGTGCCAATCTGCTCGGCGATGCCTTTGTTCATCACCATCACGCGTTGGGCGAGGGTCATGGCTTCGACCTGATCGTGGGTCACGTACAGGGAGGTGGTGTTCAGGCGACGGTGCAGCTGCTGCAGCTCAAGACGCATCTGCACGCGCAGCTTGGCGTCGAGGTTAGACAGCGGCTCGTCGAAGAGGAATACCGCCGGATCGCGCACGATGGCGCGCCCCATTGCCACGCGCTGGCGCTGGCCGCCGGAGAGCTCGCGCGGGCGGCGCTTCAGCAGTCCGTCCAGCTCGAGAATGCGTGCCGCTTCTTTCACGCGCTCGTCGATATGGCCTTTGCCCATGCCGCGGATTTTCAGCCCCCAGGCCATGTTCTCTTCCACGCTCATGTGCGGATAGAGGGCGTAGTTCTGGAACACCATCGCGATGCCTCTGTCTTTCGGCTCCATCTCGGTGACGCGCTGACGGTCAATCCAGATATCCCCGGAGGTCACGCGCTCCAGCCCCGCCACCATGCGCAGCAGGGTGGATTTGCCACAGCCGGACGGGCCGACCATCACGATGAATTCTCCGTCCGCCACGTCGAGCGTCAGCGGCTGAATAACCTGGGTTTTGCCATCCCAGCTTTTGGTTACTGCCTGAAGTTTTAAACCTGCCATCTTATTTCTCGCTATCGACCAGGCCGCGGACAAACGCGCGCTGCATGGCTAAAACAATGACTACGGGTGGGATAAGGGTGAGCAGCATCGCCGCCATCACCTGGTTCCAGAGGGTGGTGCCTTCGCCGGTGGCGATCATGCCTTTGATGCCCGCCACGGCGGTACCGAGGTTAACGTCCTGAATAATCAGCAGCGGCCACAGGTACTGGTTCCAGCCGTAGATAAAGGTGATCACAAACAGCGCTGCAAGGTTGGTTTTCGACAGCGGCAGCACGATGTCCCTGAAGAAGCGCATCGGCGACGCGCCGTCGATGCGCGCCGCTTCAATCAGCTCGTCCGGCAGGGTCATAAAGAACTGGCGGAACAGGAAGGTGGCGGTCGCCGAGGCCATCAGCGGCAGGGTTAAGCCCGCGTAGCTGTCGAGCATCTTCAGGTTGGCAATCACTTCTACCGTCGGGAAGATACGCACCTCTACCGGCAGCATCAGGGTGATAAAAATCATCCAGAAGAAGAGGTTACGCAGCGGAAAGCGGAACCAGACGATGGCGAAGGCCGAAAGCATCGACACCGTAATTTTGCCGACCGTAATGCCAAACGCCATGATGAAGCTGTTGAGCATCATCAGCCAGAACGGCGCGCTGTTGGCGCCCACGCCCTGAGTCCAGATGGTCTTCATGTTCTCGAACAGATGCCCGCCGGGGATCAGCGTCATCGGCGTGTCGAACACCGCTTTGGTGTCCAGCGTGGCGGCGACAAACGCCACGTACAGCGGGAAGAGGATGACGATAATCCCAAAAATCAGCATGGTATGGCTGAAAATCGTCAGCCCGCGACGGTTCTCAATCATTGGTAGCGCACCTTACTTTCGACATAGCGGAACTGCACCACCGTGAGGATGATGACGAGGAACATCAGCACGACCGACTGCGCGGCAGAGGCGGAGAGATCCAGACCGGCGAAGCCTTCGCGATAGATCTTATAGATAAGCGTCGTGGTCGCCTGCACCGGGCCGCCTGCGGTCGCCGCGTCGATCACCGGGAAGGTGTCGAAGAAGGCGTACACGAGGTTAACCACCAGCAGGAAGAAACTCACCGGGGCGATCAGCGGCAGCGACAGCCTGAAGAAACGACGAATGGGCCCTGCGCCGTCAATCGCCGCGGCTTCCACCAGCGAGCGCGGAATGGACTGCAGCGCGGCAAAGAAGAACAGGAAGTTGTAGCTGATCTGCTTCCACACCGAGGCGAACACCACTAGGAACATGGCCTGACCGCTGTTCTGAGCGTGGTTCCAGTCGTAGCCGAACTCTGCCAGGAAGTGGGTAATCAATCCGCGACCGGGGTTAAACAGGAAGATCCACAGTACGGCGGCGACGGCGGGAGCCACGGCGTAAGGCAGCAGCATCAGGGTTTGATAAATACGGCTGCCGCGCACCACGTAGTCCACCAGCGCGGCGAAAAACAGCGAGGCAACCAGACCGCTGACGGTCACCAGCGCGCTAAACTTCATCGTCGTCCAGAAGGAGTCCAGATAGTAGCTGTCGTGGAACAGCGCGGTAAAGTTGTCCAGGCCAACAAACTGGCTGGAAAGCCCGAACGGGTCGACGCTTTGTACCGAGTACCACAGCGCTTCGCCCGCAGGCCAGATAAAGAAGATAACGGTGATGACCAGCTGCGGTGCGACCAGAAGATAGGGCAGCCAGCGGGAACGAAACACCGGACGGGATGATGACATAGGTTTGCTCTGTAGGTATTCACCCCTCACCCCGTCCCTCTCCCCATAGGGGCGAGGGAGAAAAGACGGCTCCGCGCAGTCCCCTCTCCCCTATGGGGAGAGGGTTAGGGTGAGGGGCAGGTTTGAATTACGATTTGGTCGACTGCTCAAAGCGGCGCAGCAGCTGATTCCCGCGCTCTACCGCAGAGTCCAGCGCCTGCTGTGGCGTTTTCTTACCGGTCCACACGCTTTCCAGCTCCTCATCCACGATGGTACGGATCTGCGGCATGTTGCCCAGACGCAGGCCCTTGGTGAACGGCAACGGCGGCTTGTTCAGCATCTGACGCGTCGCAATGTCCGCCCCCGGGTTCTTGCTGTAGAAGCCCTGCTCGCGGGTCAGGTCGTACGCGGCTTTGGTGATCGGCAGGTAGCCGGTCTTCTGGTGCCACTCGGCGGCGTTTTCAGGCTTCGCCAGGAAGTCGAGGAATTCGGCTACGCCTTTGTAGGTGCCCTTGTCTTTACCCTGCATCACCCACAGGCTCGCCCCGCCGATGATGGCGTTCTGCGGCGCGCCCTTCACGTCAGCGTCGTACGGCATCATGCCCACGCCGTAGTTGAATTTGGCGTAGTGACGGATATCCGCCAGCGAGCCGGAAGAGGCGGTGGTAATGGCGCAGTCGCCGTTGTAGAACTTCTCGGTGGATTCGTCTTTACGTCCGAAGTAGCTGAAGTCGCCCTTCTTGTTCAGATCGGCAAGCAGCGCGATATGCTTCACCTGCTCAGGCTTGTTGAACTCCAGGACCGCGTCGGTGCCGTCGAAGCCGTTGTTTTTGGTCGCCACCGGCAGGCCGTGCCAGGCGCTGAAGTTTTCAATCTGGATCCAGCCCTGCCAGCCGCTGGCGTAGCCGCACTTCATCCCCGCCGCTTTCAGCTTCGCGGTGTACTCCGCCAGGTCCTGCCAGGTTTTGGGCGGCTGCTCCGGGTCTAAACCGGCTTTTTTGAAGGCGTCTTTGTTGTAGTACAGCACCGGCGTGGAGCTGTTAAACGGCTGGGATAGCAGGTGGCCGGTTTTGGAATCGGTGTAGTAACCCGCTACGGTCGGCACGAACTGCGACTCGTCGAAGTTGAGGCCCGCTTCTTTGAACACTTCATAGACCGGTTTGATGGCTTTGGAGGCCATCATGGTGGCGGTACCCACTTCATAAACCTGCAACAGCGCCGGTGCGTTACCGGTACGGAAGGCGGCGATGCCCGCGCTCAGGCTCTGCTCGTAGTTGCCTTTGTACACCGGCACAATTTTGTAATCCGGATGGGTGTCGTTGAAACGCTGCGCCAGGGAGTCAACTTCTTTACCCAACTCCCCTTCCATGGAATGCCAGAACGGAATGGTCGTGACAGCCATTGCGTTCGTCGCAAAAGCCAGACCCAGTGCCAGACCCAAAGCTGTGTGTCGTAACGATGTCATTGTCATCTCTCTTATTGTGCCGGATGCGCGATATCACGCGTTTTATGCTCGCGAGGTAACATGACATGCTCGAATTACAGAAAAATAACTGTTTGTTTACAGATAAGTGACAGCCAGGCGTCAGGGGGATGATGGTTGTGTGAAAGGGGCTGGGGGGTGGTTTGGGTGTGGTCTGGTGCCCTCACCCCGCCCTCTCCCACGGGGAGAGGGAGAAAACACTAAAAAAGGCAACTTGCGTTGCCTTTTTGCTTTTACCTCGTGCGGTCTGGTGCCCTCACCCCGCCCCTCTCCCACGGGGAGAGGGAGAAAACATTAAAAAAGGCAACTTGCGTTGCCTTTTTGCTTTTACCTATCCGCCCAGATACGCGCTCCGCACCGCTTCGTTCGCCAGCAGCGCGTCGCCGGTATCCTCCAGCACCACGCGGCCGTTCTCCAGCACGTAGCCACGATCGGCGAGCTTCAGCGCCTGGTTGGCGTTCTGCTCGACGAGGAAGATGGTCATCCCCTCTTTGCGCAGCTGCTCGATGGTGTCGAAAATCTGCTGGATGATGATCGGCGCCAGACCGAGCGACGGTTCGTCCAGCAGCAGCAGGCGCGGCTGGCTCATCAGCGCGCGGCCAATCGCCAGCATCTGCTGTTCACCGCCGGACATGGTGCCCGCACGCTGGATGCGGCGCTCCCACAGGCGCGGGAAGAGTTCATATACCCACTTGATGCGGGTCTGGTATTCATCGCGGTGAGCGAAGAACCCGCCCATCGCCAGGTTCTCCTCCACCGTCATGCGGGAGAAGACGCGGCGCCCTTCCGGAACAATCGCCACCGCCTCGCGCATGATTCTGGCGGTCTGCCAGTCGGTAATGTCTTTACCATCGAACACAATCCGCCCGCTGGTGGCGCGCGGGTCGCCGCACAGGGTGCCGAGCAGCGTGGTTTTGCCCGCGCCGTTGGCGCCAATCAGGGTCACGATTTCACCCTGATTGATATGCAGGCTGACGTCGTGCAGCGCCTGGATCTTGCCGTAGTGCGCGTTGACCTTGTCGAACGTTAACATCGCTTTTTCCATCTTATGCCTCACCAAGGTATGCACGGATCACGTCCGGGTTGTTGCGGATCTCTTCCGGCGTGCCGTTTGCCAGCGGCGTGCCCTGGTTTACCACGTAGATACGGTCCGAAATGCCCATCACCAGCTTCATGTCGTGCTCAATCAGCAGGATGGTAGTGTCGTGACTATCGCGCAGCTCGGCAATCAGCTCGTCCAGCTCTTTGGTCTCTTTCGGGTTGAGCCCTGCCGCCGGTTCGTCGAGCATCAGGATTTCCGGCTGCGTCACCATGCAGCGCACAATCTCCAGACGACGCTGGTCACCGTAGGCCAGATTGCTCGCCTGACGGTTGGCGTGCTGCAGCAGGCCAATTCGGTCGAGCCAGGTGGCGGCGCGGTCAAGCGCTTCATCCTGCGCGCGGCGGAAGGCCGGGGTTTTCAGCAGGCCGGAGAACAGCCCGGTTTTCAGCTGCTGATGCTGGGCCACCAGCAGGTTCTCAATCACCGTCATCTCGCGGAACAGACGCACGTGCTGGAAGGTACGCACCACGCCCATACGGGCGATCTGCTGGCCCGGCAGCCCTTCCAGGTGCTGGTCGCGCAGCATGATGGTACCGCCCGTCGGCTTGTAGAAGCCGGTCAGGCAGTTAAAGACCGTGGTTTTCCCTGCGCCGTTCGGACCAATCAGGGAGACAATCTCTTTCTTGTGCAGATCCAGATTCACGTTGTTGACCGCCAGCAGGCCGCCAAAACGCATCATCAGGCCGTTAACGGATAATAATGGCTGACTCATGCCTGCTCTCCTTTCGCTTGCCCGTTCTTCAGCTTCAGCTGTGGACGGGTCATCGGCAGCAGACCCTGCGGACGCCAGATCATCATCAGCACCATCAAACCACCCAGCATCAGCATGCTGTATTCGTTAAAGTCGCGCATCAGCTCGCGCGAGACCACCAGCAGGATGGCCGCGAGGATAACGGCGAACTGCGAGCCCATCCCGCCGAGCACCACAATCGCCAGCACAAAGGCGGATTCGGCGAAGGTGAACGATTCCGGGCTAACGAAGCCCTGACGCGCGGCAAACAGCGTTCCGGCGAAACCGGCAAACGCGGCGCTGATGGTGAACGCGGTCAGCTTGATGCGGGTCGGGTTCAGGCCCAGGGAGCGGCAGGCAATCTCATCTTCACGCAGCGCTTCCCACGCGCGGCCCAGCGGCATGCGCAGCAGGCGGTTGATCACGAACAGGGTAATCACCACCAGCAGCAGCGCCACCAGATAGAGCCAGATCACGCGGTCGGACGGGTCATACTTCACGCCGAAGAAGTTGCTGAAGGTATCCCAGCCGCCTTCGCGGGCGGTACGGCTGAACTCCAGCCCGAAGAAGGTCGGTTTCGGGATCTGGCTGATGCCGTTCGGGCCGCCGGTCACTTCGGTGTTGTTGAGCAGCAGGATACGGACGATTTCACCGAAGCCTAAGGTCACAATCGCCAGGTAGTCACCGCGCAGGCGCAGCACCGGGAAGCCAAGCAGGAAGCCTGCAGCGGCAGAGACCAGCCCCGCCAGCGGCAGGCAGGTCCAGAAGCCGAGACCGTAATAGTGGTTCAGCAATGCGAAGGTATAGGCGCCGATGGCGTAGAAGCCGCCGTAGCCCAGCACCAGCAGGCCCGAGAGCCCCACGACCACGTTCAGACCGAGGCCGAGAATCACGTAGATCATGGTCAGAGTGGCGATATCCACGGTGCCACGCGACACCACGAACGGCCACGCCACGGCGGCCACCAGCAGCGCCACGAGGAACAGCTTCTGCTTAACAGTAGAACCGTCGATTGCCGGCAGGACGAATTTCGGACCGGAGACGTTTTTCAGCGTCTTCTGGAACAGCGGACGCAGCAGCTGGAACAGGAACACTACGGCCGTGCCGATAAATACCCACTGCCAGCGGATGTCAGCTGCGGTATCGACAACCAGTTTGGTGCCATTCAGCTCAAGCTGGACGCCCATAAAGACGCTGGCCAGCACGAAGAACATGGCGGCAGAGAGCAGCGCCATTGCAAAATGCATCGGTTTCATACTTTCTCTACCTCCGGACGGCCCAGAATACCGGTAGGCATCACCAGCAGAACCAGAATCAGCAGGGCAAACGACACCACGTCTTTATACTCCGTGCTCAGGTACGCCGAGGAGAGCGCTTCGGCCACGCCCAGGATCAGGCCGCCGATCATCGCGCCCGGAATACTGCCGATACCGCCCAGGACCGCCGCGGTGAAGGCTTTCATCCCGGCCATGAAGCCGATGTATGGGTTGATCACGCCGTAGAACTGGCCGAGCAGGACGCCCGCCACCGCCGCCATCGCGGCGCCAATCACGAAGGTCAGGGCAATCACGCGGTCGGTGTTGATGCCGAGCAGGCTCGCCATCTTCAGGTCTTCCGCGCAGGCGCGGCAGGCGCGTCCCATACGCGAGTAGCGGATGAACAGCGTCAGGGCGAGCATCGCAATAAAGGTCACGACCCAGATAACCAGCTGCATGGTGGTGATAGAGGCCGCGAAGTTTTCGCTGGCCCCCACAATCCACTGGCCGTTAAACAGGCTTGGCAGCGCCACGTCGCGCGAGCCTTCGGTCAGGCTGACGTAGTTTTGCAGGAAGATCGACATCCCGATCGCGGAAATAAGCGCAATCAGGCGCTTGGAGCTGCGCACCGGCCGGTAGGCCACGCGTTCAATGCTCCAGCCGTAGGCGCTGGCAATCACGATCGCGCCGACAAAACCGGCGGCGACCAGCAGCCAGCTGCTGTCGATGCCCATCATCATCAGGGCGGCGATAATCATAAAGGAGACGTAGCTACCGATCATGTACACCTCGCCGTGGGCGAAGTTGATCATGCCGATAATGCCGTAAACCATCGTATAGCCGATGGCGATCAGCGCGTAGGTGCTTCCCAGCGTAACGCCGTTAAACATCTGCTGCAGGAAATAGAGAAACTGCTCGGACATATGCAAACCTTTTTATACCCGCCCGTCATGCCGGGCGGTGGGATAATTATTTGGCGGCCGAGGATGAACCGTCGGCGTGCCACTTAAAGACACCAAACTCAAATCCCTTCAGATCGCCTTTCTCATCCCAGTTCAGCGGCCCAATCACGGTGTTCGCCCCGTGTGCTTTTAAATCTTTCACCAGATCCAGCGGTTCTTTGCTGCCGGAGCGATCCAGCGCGGTGGCCAGAGACTGTACGGCCGCGTAGGTGATCCAGACGTACGGACCACTCGGATCTTTCTTCTGCGCCTTGAGCGCATCCACGATAGCCTTGTTGGCCGGATCCTGGTCATAGCGTTTTGGCATCGTCACCAGCATGCCTTCGGCAGAATCCCCCGCGATGTTTGACAGAGAGGCATTGCCCACGCCCTCTGGCCCCATAAACTGGGTTTTCAGACCGGTGGCGCGCGCCTGACGCAGCATCTGCCCCATCTCCGGGTAATAGCCGCCGTAGTAAACGAAATCGATATTCTCTTTTTGCACACGGGCAATCAGCGCGGAGAAGTCTTTCTCACCGGCGGTAATGCCGTCGAAGAAGACGATGTTCGCGCCGCCTTTTTTCAGGCCGTCCTGCACGGAGCGCGCCAGGCCTTCGCCGTACTGCTGTTTGTCATGAATAATAGCAATGCGCTGTGGCTTAACGGTCTCGAGGATGTATTTGGCGGCGGTGGGACCCTGCGAGGAGTCCAGACCGGCGGTACGCATAATGTGCTGGTAGCCGCGCTGGGTCAGCTCCGGGTTCGTTGCGCCAGGGGTGATCATCAGAATGCCTTCGTCTTCGTAGATATCAGACGCCGGCTGCGTGGAGGATGAGCACAGGTGGCCGATCACATACTGAATACCGTCGTTGACGATTTTGTTGGCGACCGCGACGGCCTGTTTCGGATCGCAGGCGTCGTCATATTCCACGCCCACCAGCTTGTCGCCTTTGATACCGCCCTTGGCGTTGATGTCTTTGATGGCCTGACGCGCGCCGTTAAACTCCATGTCACCCCACTGGGCAACAGGGCCGGACATCGCCCCCACTACCGCAACTTTAATGTCGTCTGCCATAGCGGCATGCGAGATCGACAGTGCGACCATCCCCGCGATTAACGTCTTCGCGTTCCTTTTCATCTCTGAATCCCCATTCGTGATGTCGTGTTTATATTTTGTTTTATTATGGTTAAAAAGCATTCTGTACTTTTAATGAACAACGCTATTTTTACCAGTGCCTTTAATGGCTTAGCGCAGTTTTTTGTCAAAAACCAGACTAAAATCTCTATTTTTCAGGCGATTAAGCAAAGATAATATTCTGAAATCAGGCAGAGATAAACAAATAAAAGTGCAGTTTGCAGCATAAAATAACGGTACAAAGCGCCGAATAAATCACTACCGTTCAGGTTAAAATTCTGCTTATTTTTCGATCCATGTGTTTTCAAACTGCCCATCGCGTTGCCAAAAAACTAATCACCTGGTTAATGAGAATAAAAAGAGGAAGCCGCTGAGTGAATAAATTGAGTACACTGCCCCTACTCAATCTGATTTGGACAAGTGGCTAATGAAACTGACTATCGTGCGTCTGGTGACCTTTAGCGACCAGGATCATATCGACCTGGGCAAGATCTGGCCGGAATATTCCCCTTCGTCGCTGCGCGTTGATGAGACCCACCGCATTTATGCCGCGCGTTTTAACGAACGCCTGCTGGCAGCGGTTCGCGTAACCCTGAGCGGTACGGAAGGGGCGCTGGACTCGCTGCGCGTGCGTGACGTCACCCGTCGTCGCGGTGTGGGACAGTATTTAATTGAAGAAGTGATCCGCGAAAACCCGAGCGTGACCTCATGGTGGATGGCTGACGTGGGCGTGGAAGACCGCGGCGTGATGGCGGCGTTTATGCAGGCGTTAGGGTTTACGGCGCAGGAGAGCGGTTGGGAGAAGCGCTAAAAGAAAGCCGGGTGGCGGCTGCGCCTTACCCGGCCTACATTATCTGCCGCATTTTCCCAAGCATTTCGTGTTGCAGGAAGGCGGCAAGTTATGAAATCCCCGGGAGCTTACATAAGTAAGTGACCGGGGTTGAATAACGCAGCCAACGCACCTGCGGCGCGAAAGGCGACGGGAAAATTATTTGGCGTCTGTCGCCGTACCGTTAGCATGCCAGTCAAACACGCCGAACTCGAAGCCCTTCAGGTCGCCCTTCGCGTCCCAGGAGAGTGGTCCCATGACGGTCTCGACGGTATTCGCTTTCAGCCAGGTGGCAATCTCAGCCGGATCGGCTGACTGGTTCAGGCCCGCCTGCAGAGACTGCAGCGCCGCGTAGGTGGTCCAGACGAACGCGCCGCTTGGATCCTGTTTCTTCGCCTTGATGGCATCTACGATAGGTTTGTTCGCAGGAACCTGGTCGTAGTTCTTCGGTTTGGTTACCAGCAGGCCTTCGGCTGATTCACCCGCAATGTTAGACAGGGAAACGTTCGCCACGCCTTCCGGGCCCATAAACTGGGTTTTCAGGCCCGCAGCGCGCGCCTGGCGCAGGATCTGGCCCATTTCCGGGTGGTAGCCACCGTAGTAAACGAAATCAATATTCTCTTTCTTCAGACGCGCCACCAGGGTGGAGAAGTCTTTCTCACCGGCGGTGATCCCGTCGAAGAACACCACGTCGGCATTCGCTTTCTTGAGGTTATCCTGCACTGAACGCGCCAGACCTTCACCGTACTGCTGCTTGTCATGAACGATGGCAATGCGCTTCGGCTTCACTTTTTCAACGATGTATTTCGCCGCGGTTGGGCCCTGGTCAGAGTCCAGACCGGTGGTGCGCAGGGTCAGCTTGTAGCCGCGCGCGGTCAGCTCCGGTGCGGTCGCTGCCGGGGTGATCATCAGAATACCTTCGTCTTCGTAGATGTCAGACGCAGGCTGAGTCGAGGAAGAGCACAGGTGACCGATAACGTATTTGATCCCGTCGTTCACCACTTTGTTCGCGACCGCGACCGCTTGTTTCGGGTCACAGGCATCATCATATTTTACGATCTGCAGTTTTTCGCCCTTGATACCGCCCTTAGCATTAATGTCTGCAACCGCCTGTTCAGCGCCGGTAAATTCCTGGTCGCCGTACTGTGCTACCGGACCGGACATTGCGCCAACCACAGCCACCTTGATGTCTGCCTGTGCCATGGTGCTGAATGCCAACGCGATACATCCTGCCAGTAACGCTTTACCCTTCATGTTCATCCTGAGATTCCCCATTATTATGGTTATTACGATTGTTGTGATGTTGTTGTGCAGCGCTTTATGTCAGTTATAGGTGTGCTGTCCGCGCTTTTTCAGCATACTCTGCTAAAACATACCCGATTTTTATGATTTTGGAATAGCTAATTTGAAATGAATATATGATAAGCCCGGCAGGGATTTTCGCCGGGCATGCGGCTTTAACGTGTCAGCGACGCGGAGATAATGTCCAGCGCTTTACGGAACTGCGCTTCAGGGATAGTCAGCGGATACAGGAAACGAATGACGTTGCCGTAGACGCCGCAGCTCAGCAGCAGCAGTCCTTCCTGCAACGCGCGCTCCTGCACCTGTCGAGTAAATTCCGGCGAAGGCTGGCCCGTTTGCGGGTCGTTAAACTCCACCGCCACCATCGATCCCTGCGCGCGAATGTCAGCGATATACGGGCAGTGTTCCTTCGCCTTGTTCAGCACTTCCACCAGGTGATGGCCAAGATGCGCCGAGCGCGTGCAGAGATCCTCTTCATCAATCACGTCGAGCACGGCATGCGCCGCCGCAATCGCCAGCGGGTTCCCGGCGTAGGTACCGCCCAGCCCGCCCGGTGCAGGGGCGTCCATCACCTCCGCACGGCCCGATACCGCTGAGAGCGGCATCCCGCCCGCCAGGCTTTTCGCCATGGTGATCATATCGGGCTTCACGCAGTGGTGTTCCATCGAGAACAGCTTGCCGGTACGGGCAAAGCCGCTTTGCACCTCGTCGGCAATCAGCAAAATACCGTGGGTGTCGCACAGGGCGCGCAGCGCCTGCATAAAATCAGCTGGCGCAATGTTGAAACCGCCCTCTCCCTGAACCGGTTCGAGAATAATGGCCGCGACCTGGTCGGGTGCGATATCCGCTTTAAAGATGCGTTCCAGGCTTTTCAACGCTTCCGCCGTGCTGACGCCGTGCAGTTCATTCGGATACTGCGCGTGATACACCGAACCGGGGAACGGGCCAAAGCCGAGCTTGTACGGCGCAACTTTGCCGGTCAGCGCCATGGTCATAAAGGTGCGGCCGTGGAACGCGCCGCCGAAGGTGATAAGGCCGGGACGTTTGGTGTACGCTCGGGCAATTTTGACCGCGTTTTCGACCGCCTCAGCCCCCGTGGAGAAGAACGCGGTTTTGGCCGGACCGTCAACGGGCACGCGCTGGTTGATGCGCTCGGCAAGTGTCACATAGCCTTCGTACGGCACAATCTGGTACGCCGTATGGGTAAACGCGTGGAGCTGTTTTTCAATCGCGGAAATGACTTTTGGATGGCGATGGCCGGTATTCAGCACCGCGATCCCGGCGGCGAAGTCGATGTACTCGTTACCTTCCACGTCCCACACCGTGGCGTTTTCAGCTTTATCAGCATAGAAGTTACACATCACGCCGATGCCGCGCGGCGTCGCCTGTAAACGCCGGTCGTTCAGTTCGTTATTTTTCACCCTGTCCCCCTGAGAAAGTCGCCTGCTTAGCGCATCAGTAAGTGTTTGCCAGGGGGAGGGAATTCGCCAGAGCGGGCGCTAAAAAAACAAAACCCCCGGACTTTCATCCAGGGGTTCTCGGTGTACTTCGCGGAAATTACGCTTCGATAGCGGCGCGAAGTTTTTTCATGGCGTTCTTTTCAAGCTGACGGACACGTTCCGCAGAAACGCCGTAGCGGTCGGCCAGCTCCTGCAGCGTGGACTTGTTGTCTTCGTCCAGCCAGCGGGCGCGGATAATATCCTGGCTACGCTCGTCGAGGCCTTCCATCGCATGGGTCAGCTTGTTCGCGGCCTGATCTTCCCAGTTATCCTCTTCGATGCCGTCAGCAAAGTTAGAGGTTTTATCCTGCAGATACAGAACCGGCGCCATCGGCTGGCTGTCAGATGCGTCGTCGTCGGAGGACATATCAAAGGTCATGTCCTGCGCGGCCATACGGGATTCCATCTCACGCACGTCTTTGCTGGATACGCCCAGCTCGCGCGCCACCATTTCCACTTCATCCTGATTGAACCAGCCCAGACGCTGCTTGGCTTTACGCAGGTTGAAGAACAGTTTGCGTTGCGCTTTTGTCGTGGCGACTTTCACGATACGCCAGTTGCGCAGCACGTATTCATGAATTTCTGCTTTGATCCAGTGCACAGCGAAGGAGACGAGTCGCACACCCACTTCCGGGTTAAAGCGACGCACAGCCTTCATCAGGCCGATGTTACCTTCCTGAATCAAGTCCGCCTGCGGCAGGCCATAGCCCGCATAGTTACGAGCAATGTGAACAACAAAGCGCAGGTGAGACAGGATCAGCTTTTTCGCTGCTTCCAGATCGCCCTGGTAATGCAGCTTTTCAGCAAGCTCCTTTTCTTCCTCGGCCGTTAACATCGGCCAGGTGTTCGCAGCCCGGATATAAGATTCCAGGTTACCAACAGGGGCTAAAGCTAAAGTTTGCATTTCTTTGGTCATTCATTCCTCTCAATGTTTCTTCTGGTCCTGGTCGTCCCCGTCAGGCAACAACCATGCCAAAGCGTTTGAGCAACGAGATTAGCATTCACTCTTTTATCAGACAGTGATTTTATCCACAAGTTCCAGGTGCAACGGTGAATAAATTACGCACAAATTGTGACATGAAGATGATAACAGGGGAAGCGACAACAGGGACGCTTTCCCTGCAGAGCGAGCATCTCGGTGCAGGGAAAGATTATATCACGCTTTTATTAGTCGGGAGTAAAGTGACGTAAATGTTGAACGGTTGCCAGCCAGGCTGCCACCCACCCAATCATCGAACAAACCAGCAGCAGCAACAGGCACTCATCGAAGCCTAAGCCACTGATATCAAACTTCGTTCCGAAAACCTGCGCCACTTCAGTCACGGCAGAAGAGAGCCGCATCACCAAAATTTCTGACAATATCAGTGAAAGAAATGCACCGGAAAAACCGAGCAATGCGCCACCGTAAAGGAACGGTCGGAGGATGAACCCATCCGTCGCACCAATCAGTTTCTGCACGTTAATGGTATCGCGACGGGCAAAGATGCTCAGGCGCACGCTGTTACCGATGACGAGGAAGACCGCCGCCACCATCAGCACGCCAATCATCGCCGCGACGCGTCCTACCAGCCCGGTCAGGGCAGCAAGGCGCGCAAACCAGCTGTCGTCCATGCGCACTTCATCAATGCCCTTAATGCGCGTGATGCGATCGCGCAGGGTGTTAAGCGAATCGGTCCCCTGGAAATCCAGCTTCGGGATCACCACCGCCACGGCGGGCAGCGGGTTCTCTTCGAGCATATCCAGCGCGCCGCCAAAACCAGACCAGTTACGGAACTCGCCCAGCGCGTCTTCACGGGAGAGATAGTTGACCTTCTCCACGCCCTGCTCGGCCTGGATTTGCCCGACCACCTGTGCCGCGGCGTTATCGTCGAGCGCTTTATCCATATAGACCGTGATCTGCGGAGACGGATAATACTGTGAGGCCGCCTGGTTGACGTTTTTATAGACCATATAGCAGACGCTTGGCAGCGTCAGGGAGATGGCGATCACCATCACCGTCAGGAACGTCGCCAGCGGTTTGCTTTTCAGGTCCTGCAGCGCGCCGTGGAAGGCGTAGCGCACCTGCTCGTTAAACACGTTGGTTTTACGGGAGGCCGGTTTTGGCGCGGCCTTCTGGCGCTTCGGCGCATTACGATTGCCGTCACCACCGCCCTGCGGCTTACGGAAACGGTCAAACCGGTTTCCGAACTGCCGAATCTGGTTTATTGCATCACGCTTATTCACCGTGGCCTCCGTGCAAATGCCCGTCGCTCAGGGTCAGCATGCGGTACGAACGACGGGAAATGAGCCCGATGTCGTGCGTGGCCATCAATACGGTGACTCCTACGCGGTTGAATTCCTCAAACAGACGCAAAATCCCTTCTGACAGGGCATCGTCCAGGTTACCGGTTGGTTCATCCGCCAGCAGTACGGCAGGCTTGTTCACCACCGCGCGGGCGATGCCCACGCGCTGCTGCTCACCGCCGGAGAGCTGGATCGGGAAGTTCTTCGCTTTGTCCAGCAGCCCGACCTTATCCAGCGCCGCAGAAACGCGGCGGCGGATATCGTCATAGCTGGCGCCGGCAATAATCAGCGGAATGGCCACGTTATCGAAAACGGTGCGATCCATCAGCAGGTGGTGATCCTGGAAAATCATGCCGATCTGACGACGCAGGAACGGCACTTCGCGGTTTTTCAGGCGGCTGATCTCATGGCCGCCGAAAAAGATTTTCCCGGCGCTTGGCCGCTCGATCCCACAGATAAGCTTGAGCAGGGTACTTTTCCCCGCGCCGGAATGGCCGGTCAGGAATGCCATCTCGCCCGGCTGCAGGTGGAATGTTACCCCCTGCAGCGCTTGTCTCCCACCGAGATAGGCCTTGCTGACGTGTTCAAAGCGAATCATTGTTAGTCCTCTCGGGCAAATAATGCCTCAATAAAGTCGTCCGCTTTAAACGGACGCAAATCCTCAATACGCTCGCCCACACCGATGTAACGGATAGGAATACCGAACTGATCGGCCACGGAGAAGATCACCCCGCCTTTCGCGGTGCCGTCCAGCTTGGTCAGCGCGATCCCCGTCAGTCCTACCGCTTCATTGAACAGCTTCGCCTGGCTGATGGCGTTCTGTCCGGTGCTGGCATCAATGGTCAGCATAATTTCATGCGGCGCGTCTTCGTCCAGCTTCTTCATGACGCGAACGATTTTCTTCAACTCTTCCATCAGGTGCGATTTGTTCTGCAAACGCCCTGCGGTATCGGCAATCAGCACGTCCACGTTGCGCGCCTTCGCCGCCTGGATGGCATCGAAGATCACGGACGCAGAATCCGCGCCGGTATGCTGGGCAATCACCGGAATGTTGTTGCGCTGGCCCCAAACCTGCAGCTGCTCAACCGCAGCCGCGCGGAAGGTATCGCCCGCCGCCAGCATCACCGATTTGCCCTGCTGCTCGAACTGACGCGCCAGCTTGCCGATGGTGGTGGTTTTACCCACGCCGTTCACGCCAACCATCAGAATAACAAATGGCGTTTTGCCTTCAATATTAAGCGGTTCGTCAACTTTTGCGAGAATTTCACCCATCTCGTCTTTCAGCAGGCCGTACAGCGCTTCGGCGTCGCGCAGCTGTTTGCGGCTCGCCCCTTCGGTCAGATTGGCGATGATCTTACGGGTGGTTTCCACGCCGACGTCCGCAATCAGCAGCTGTTCTTCCAGCTCTTCGAAGAGATCGTCGTCGATCTTCTTGCCGCGGAACAGACTGATAAATCCGGAACCTAAGTTTTCTTTGGTTTTGAGCAGGCTGCGCTTCAGGCGCGCGAAGAAACCTTCTTTGGTCGGTTTTTCCTGCTCCTGGACGCTCTCTTCTTCGGCCTGCTCTTCTACCGGCACGACGATGACCGCTTCTTCCGCGGCTTCTGCCGCCAGCGCCTGGGCTTCCAGCTCTTCATCGGTCAGCTCTGGCTCGAGTGCCGCTTCTTCTTCCACCGCCTCAACGATTTCAACGGTTTCCGCTTCGGCCTGCCACTCCTCGGCAGACACCTCTTCGGCTTTCACCTCTTCCGGCAGCGGCAGCTCTTCGTGTTCGATAACGGCCTGCGGCGCTTCGGCAAGGGCCTCAATGACAACCGGCTCTGGCTTCTCGCTCTCCTGAACCTGTTCCGTAACCTCAACCACTTCTTCAGCAAAGGATTCAATCTCTTCTTTGCTGTGCGCCGTTTCTTCCGCTTCGACAACCGCGGCGGTTTCTACAGGCGTTTCAGGCTGCGACTGCTCTTCAACGGCTTGTTGCTCTTCGGTTTTCTGTTCTGTTTCTTGCTCTTTTTCACCGAAGCCCAGCCAGGAAAAGAAGCCACGTTTTTTTTGTTTTGCCATCTGCGACTACACTCCTCGCGGCGCTATATACATGGAAGCTAAAAAAATGATGAAATAGTCTAACACTTTACTTAATTGACATCACCGCCCGCAATCGCAGGCCAATTGTTAACAGAGCTTTCCTGAGATGAAGAAACCCAACCGCGCCCCGGCCGGTCAAATTCGTATTATCGGCGGTCAGTGGCGAGGCCGGAAATTACCGGTGCCGGACAGCCCCGGTTTACGTCCTACTACCGACCGCGTGCGCGAGACGCTGTTTAACTGGCTGGCCCCGTCAATGGTAGACGCCCACTGCCTGGACTGCTTCGCCGGAAGCGGCGCGCTCGGCCTGGAAGCGCTGTCGCGCTATGCCGCCAGCGCCACGCTGCTGGAGATGGAGCGCGGCGTGGCGCAGACGCTGCAGCAAAATCTGGCGACGCTGAAGGCGAGCAACGCCAAAGTCGTGAACACCAACACGCTGAGTTTTCTTGCGCAGCAAGGCACGCCGCATAACGTGGTGTTTGTCGATCCGCCGTTCCGCAAGGGGCTGCTGGAGGAGACGTTATCCCTGCTGGAGCAAAACGGCTGGCTGGCGGATGACGCGCTAATTTACGTTGAAAGCGAAGTGGAAAACGGTTTACCGCCGGTTCCCGCCCACTGGGATCTGCACCGCGAAAAGGTCGCCGGCCAGGTCGCTTATCGTCTTTATCACCGTCAGGCACAAGGAGGCTCCGATGCCGGTACTGATTAACCTGGGACGTTTGCTGATGCTGGGCGTCTGGGCGTTTTTAATTCTCAACCTGGTACACCCCTTCCCGCGTCCGATGAATATTTTCGTTAACGTCGCGCTGATTTTCACGTCGTTTATGCACGCCCTGCAGATGGTGATGCTGAAAAACGGCCTGCCGAAAGACGGCCCGCAGATGACGGGCTGGCAGCAGCTGCGCGTGTTTATTTTCGGCGTGTTTGAACTGCTGGTGTGGATGAAGAAGTTTAAGGCGCAGGTGAAGAAGTAAGGCGCGGCCTGATGCCCTCACCCTAACCCTCTCCCACAGGGAGAGGGGACCGTTCGTGCATTATTCCGTCCTGAACCCTTCAAACCGCGACCCTTTGTAGCTCAGCGTTCCTTTCTCACCCACCATCAGCTGATGGTACTGCTGCGCCTCCAGGCGAAAGGTCATCTCCAGGCCGCCTGCTTCCGGCCTAAAGCTCGCTTCATAGCGCATTGCTGTGCCCGCAGGCGTCACCTGCTGCTGGCGCGAGCGGCGGTCGTTGAGCGGTTTCTCGCGTTTGTTGGTCACCACCACGCGCTTTTGCATCAGCGGTGCGGCATCGTTATCCGCCTTCTCGCGGCGCTGCTGCACGAAACGGAACGAGGCGGCAATGACGATAATCGCCACCACGATAATGAAAAAAAGCGGCATCTTGCTCATTCGACAATCCTATCAGATTTTGCGGAATTCAGGATACCTTGCCTCCCCCGCCATTGCCAAACGCCCGCCCGCGTCACTACACTGGATCAGAAACTGATTATTCAGACTTAACAGATACAGGGAGTTAATATGCTTTGGTCATTTATCGCTGTCTGTTTTTCCGCATGGCTTTATGTCGATGCGTCGTACCGCGGTCCCACCTGGCAGCGCTGGTTATTTAAACCGGTCACGCTGTTGCTCCTGCTGCTGCTGGCCTGGCAAGCGCCGATGTTTAACGCCGTCAGCTATCTGGTGCTCGCCGGGCTGTGTGCATCCCTGATTGGCGATGCCTTAACCCTGCTGCCGCGCCAGCGCCTGCTGTACGCCGTTGGGGCGTTCTTCCTGTCGCATCTGCTGTATACCATCTACTTTGCCAGCCAGATGACGCTCTCCTTCTTCTGGCCGCTGCCGCTGGTGCTGCTGGTGATTGGCGCCCTGCTGATTGCGGTGATCTGGTCACGACTGGAAGAGATGCGTTTGCCGGTCTGTACGTTTATCGCCATGACGCTGGTGATGGTGTGGCTGGCGGGTGAACTGTGGTTCTTCCGTCCGACCGCTCCGGCGATGTCCGCGTTCTTCGGCGCCGCGCTGCTGCTGATCGGGAATGTCGTCTGGCTGGGCAGCCACTATCGCCGCCGCTTCCGGGCGGATAACGCGATTGCCGCCGCCTGCTACTTTGCCGGGCATTTCCTGATTGTGCGTTCGCTGTATATCTAAATAGCGCTTGACTCTGGAGTCGACTCCAGAGTGTATGCTGCGGTTAATGAGAAAATTATCATTGCCGGAGACTGCCATGTCGACTCCAGAAATACCTAAAAAAGTTCCTCAATTCTCGGCACTTAAGCTCAGCCCGGCTCCGTCGAAAGACGACTGCTGCTGCGAAGGCGCGTGCGAAACGCCAACTCAACCCCTTCCTGAAAGCGGCAACCGCTACAGCTGGGTCGTCAACGGCATGGACTGCGCGGCCTGCGCCCGCAAGGTGGAAAACGCCGTCAAGCAGGTGCCGGGCGTGAGCCACGTTCAGGTGCTGTTTGCCACCGAAAAGCTGCTGGTCAGCGCCGATAACGACGTCAGCAAGCAGGTTGAAGCTGCCGTCAGCCAGGCGGGCTATACCCTGCGCAGCGAAACGGCGCCCGTTGAAAAAGCCTCCTCCCTGAAAGAAAACCTGCCGCTCATTACCCTCATCATCATGATGGCCCTGAGCTGGGGGCTGGAGCAGATTAACCATCCGTTCGGCAATCTGGCGTTTATCGCCACCACGCTGGTCGGCCTGTTCCCGATTGCCCGTCAGGCGCTGCGCCTGATGAAAAGCGGCAGCTGGTTTGCAATCGAAACGCTGATGAGCGTGGCGGCGATCGGCGCGCTGTTCATTGGCGCGACGGCAGAAGCGGCGATGGTGCTGCTGCTGTTCTTAATCGGCGAACGTCTTGAAGGCTGGGCGGCGAGCCGGGCGCGTAAAGGGGTCAGCGCGCTGATGGCGCTGAAGCCGGAAACCGCCACTCGCGTGATAAACGGCACGCGTGAAACGGTCGCCATCAATACGCTGCGCCCGGGCGACGTGATTGAAGTGGCTGCAGGGGGGCGTCTGCCTGCAGACGGCGCGCTGCTTACCGCCACCGCGAGCTTCGACGAGAGCGCCCTGACCGGGGAATCCATTCCGGTAGAGCGTGCCACGGGTGAAAAAGTACCTGCTGGCGCCACCAGCGTCGACCGTCTGGTGCAGCTCACCGTGCTTTCCGAGCCGGGCGACAGCGCCATCGACCGTATCCTTAAGCTGATTGAAGAGGCAGAGGAGCGCCGCGCGCCGGTCGAACGCTTTATCGATCGCTTCAGTCGGATTTATACCCCTGCCATCATGCTGGTTGCCCTGCTGGTCACCGTCGTCCCGCCGCTGTTCTTTGGCGCGCCGTGGGAGGGCTGGATTTATAAAGGGCTGACGCTGCTGCTGATTGGCTGCCCGTGCGCGCTGGTGATCTCCACCCCGGCGGCGATTACCTCAGGTCTGGCGGCGGCGGCGCGTCGCGGCGCGCTGATTAAGGGCGGCGCGGCGCTGGAGCAGCTGAGCCAGGTCCAGCATATCGCCTTCGATAAAACCGGTACGTTAACCGTGGGTAAGCCGCAGGTAACCGGTGTCTATCCGCAGGACATCAGTGAAGATGAGCTGCTTACACTGGCCGCCGCCGTTGAGCAGGGGTCCACTCACCCGCTGGCGCAGGCGATTGTGCGAGAAGCACAGTCGCGCGGGCTGGACATCCCTCCGGCAACCGCCCAGCGAGCGCTGGTCGGGTCAGGGATTGAGGCCACCGTTGAAGGTAAAAAGGTGCTGATTGTCGCGGCGAGCAAGTCTTCCAGTCCAGAGGTTGAGGCGTTAGAACAGACCGGACAAACCGTCGTGACCGTCCTGCAGGACGGTGTCGCGAAAGGGATGCTGGCGCTGCGCGATACTCTGCGCGATGACGCCAAAGAAGCCGTGGCGGCGCTGCACAAGCTGGGCGTGCAGGGCATTATTCTTACCGGCGATAACCCTCGCGCGGCGGCAGCGATTGCCGGTGAGCTGGGGCTGGAGTTTAAAGCCGGACTGTTGCCTGCGGATAAGGTCAGTGCCGTGACGGCGTTGAACGCTCGCGCGCCGCTGGCAATGGTCGGTGACGGGATTAACGATGCCCCGGCGATGAAAGCGTCCACCATCGGTATAGCGATGGGCAGCGGAACCGACGTGGCGCTGGAAACGGCCGACGCGGCATTGACGCACAACCGCCTGACCGGGCTGGCGCAGACGATCGCCCTGGCGCGCGCGACGCGGGCCAACATCCGTCAGAACATCGGCATTGCGCTCGGTCTGAAGGGGATTTTCCTGGTGACGACCCTGCTCGGCATGACCGGACTGTGGCTGGCGGTGCTGGCGGATACCGGGGCAACGGTGCTGGTGACGGCGAACGCGCTTCGGCTGCTGCGTCGCCGATAAAAAAAAGCCCGGTGGCGCTAACGCTTACCGGGCCTAGATGTCCTGCTAACTCGTAGGTCGGGTAAGGCGAAGCCGCCACCCGACTTTTTTATAAGAAATAGCTCATCGCCAGGCCTAAAAACAGCACCAGACCAACGTAGTTGTTGTTCATAAACGCTTTAAAACAGGCGTCACGCTCACGCTTCGCAATCAGCTTTTGCTGGTACGCAAACAGCAGTCCCGCCACCAGCACGGACCAGTAAAACTCCCAGTTCAGCCCGTTCAGGCGACCGATCGCGACCATCAGCGCCAGTACCGCGACCTGCAGGATACCGATAATCAGCTTGTCCTGACGACCAAAGAGGATGGCGGTGGATTTGATGCCAATTTTCAGGTCATCGTCGCGGTCTACCATCGCATATTGCGTGTCATACGCCACGGCCCAGAGAATGTTCGCCAGGAACATCAGCCAGCAGCTGAGCGGTAAGGACTCACTAACCGCCGCAAACGCCATCGGAATCGACCAGCCAAACGCCGCGCCCAGCACCACCTGAGGCAGGTGGGTATAGCGCTTCATAAAGGGATATACCCAGGCCAACGCCAGCGCCGCAACGGAAAGCAGAATGGTCATGGTGTTGAGGGTTAACACCAGCAGGAAAGAGAGCAGCACCAGAACAATGAACAGCACGCGGGCTTCTTTCCCGGTGACCTGCCCGCTGGGTAACGGACGTCCGGCAGTACGCTTAACATGACCGTCGAATTTACGATCGGCATAGTCATTCACCACGCAGCCCGCCGCGCGCATCAGCCAGACGCCGGCAACGAACACGGCCAGGATCCACAGCGGCGGCACACCCGGCGTGGCGAGCCACAGCGCCCACAGGGTCGGCCACAGCAGCAGTAACGCGCCAATGGGTTTATCGGTACGCATTAAGCGGTGATACGCCAACAGCTTATTCTGCGTCAGGCTCCACTCCATTTTTTCTTCCTCTTAGTACAACGGTGATGCCGGTAAAAAAAGCTCCGTCAGAATTAACGGTTTACCGCTCAGGCGAAGGCGGGAACGACGCCCCCAAAGTTCGGCATCACGACCAATCTCAATAAAATCCCGGGTAAGCTCAGACGAGGTGAAAAGGTAGCGCCCCAGCGGCGTTTTCCCCAGACGTTGCAGCGCGAGCTCTGGCCCGGAAAGGGTGGACTCGGGGACCACCGTCCGCCCGGCAAGCCACGGCTCACCATCAGCGCAGAGTAAAATTTCGCGCAGCCAGTAGCGTGGCTCTTGCGGCAGCAGCGGCAGCTCGCTGGCGATCTCATCGCCAGAGACAAACCCTTCCTGAATCAGGGTCACCGTGACCGTTTTACCCTGTTGCTCAAAACGTTTCGTCATGGAATCTTCCAGCAACAGCCAGTCCAGTTGCTGCGGATCAAGCGCAGGTATTTGGTCGAAATAGCGCAGCGCACGCAGTTGCGTTAGCGCAGGGTGTGACATGCCAGACTCTCCGATACATAACGTAATGGCATTGTATCGCAGAAACACGGATTGAGGGGGGCCAAACGTTATTTAACGATCACGATCGCAACATGGGCGCAACAGCCTGGCGGATACGAAAAAAAGTGCGCCCACTCAGGCGCACCAAACTACTAACAAATCAGCACTGTGGGGAAACGGTTACCCCTTGCCTTTTACACTGCTGATAAAGGTGGAACGGGCAGTGGTTGAACCTAAACGTTCGGCTTCATCAAGCAGTTTCAGCGCTTTATCGACATCGCCGCGCTTCACCGCCTGCTTAATGGCGTTGTTGAAGTACTCTTCGGTGTCGTTCAGTACCGGCTCGGCCTTCTTCGTCGGGGCAGGCGCTGCAATAGCCGCAGCGGCCGTTGTCGGGGCCACATTAGCAGGTATAGGTGCAGCAGTGTTGCCAACGGTGACAGCAGCAGGGCCAGAGGATCCGAATAACGGACCGACCAGAATACTTGAGCTGGTGTTTGTTTGAACTTTGAGTTTCAGCGTACCGTTCGTTACGTGGCGTGCGACCGGATCAGGAATATCAGGAATAGCGTTACCCGCCCCCTGAGCATAGGATTTAGCCGGATCAATCATTTTGGTGGTGCGCTGCAGATCTTCGGGTGTAGTAAACGCGAGGATATAAATCTTTTGCTGGCCTAAAGCGGGTGTCAGTTTCATGACGCCCTCAAGGCGGTCAGCCGACATGACGCCAGGTTTCTGATAGGTAAAATAACTGCTTGGGAAAAAAGCTGAAGGCGACATGTTTTGATCAAGCACTAACACGTTTGGTGCAAATACAGATGGTGTTTTGTCGGCTTCACTGACCAGCGTTAACGTTAATTCACCCACATTCGCAGGGACACTCCATGCAGCAACCGGTCCTGAAATTCCCGGTACATTCAGGCTCTGGCCTGTATTACCCAGTTCGATGGTCTGGGTTTGTGCAACATTCACGGGGATCCAGTTCAGACTTTGCAGTGTGGTCGAGGGAATCGCAGGCGCAGCAGTCGTGTTCTGCGGAACGATATTGACATCAGCCAAGCTCACTGCTGGTAATGCAGCAAACATGCCCGCCGTCAGACAGAGTGCTAAGAGACTTTTTTTCATCGTTATGACCTCATTATTCGAAAGCATGGTAGCCAGGCAATAGCGCATACTTTCCGAGAAATGCATTATGAGTTAGAGGGGCCTAAGCCCCTCTTTTAAATACCTTTACGTCTAAAATTACCACCAGATTTCCATCTGAGCACCGAAGGTCCACTCGTCGCTGTCACCACGGCTGGTCGTACCGAACGGGGTTACAGTGCTGTTGCTTGCAGCAGTGGAAGAGAAGTTACCCTCAGAGTCGGTCTTCACGTAGCCCCATTTCTCATCCCACTTGGCGTAGGTTGCGAACACGCGAATCGCCGGACGGGACCAGATGCTGTCACCCGCCTGCCACTGTTGTGCCAGAGTGATTTTATACTGGTCGTTACGATCGCCGGTTTGCTGAGATTTGACGTTGTCGTAGCCCACTTCCAGCAAGGTGCTCATGATTGGCGTCCATTTGTACATTGGACGCACGCCCACGGTGTACCAGGTGGTACCTTGATTGTTGTCACGATCGATATCCTGATACATACCGACGTACATCAGGTCCCATTTATCCGCCAGCGTGATCGCACCGTGGTCGAGGATGCGGATCAGGCTGCCGTCATTATCAACAGAACCCCCACGCGCCTGACCTTTGCCCTGAGAAATCATGGAGTCAGTGGCGTATTGCACCACAAACTTGTTGAAGCCTTTCATCATGCTCTGGGTGTGTTCTGCAGTGAACATCCAGCCATCTTTCGATGCACCAGGCTGCAGGTAGTAATCGTCAGGAATGTTGGTATGACCGTAGTCAACACCCAGTTCCAGCGTACCGCCCGGGTTAATTTCCATACCGGCTAAACGCGCATCAAACACGTCGTTTGGCACTTTGTTGTTATAGGTACGCAGACCGGTATTCGGATCGCGATCGCCGAAAGCTGAGGAGCCACCGGATTCAGAAGAACGGGTTGCTGCGAGAGAGAGTTTACCGATACCGACGTCAACGTTTTCCAGACCAGCACCAGGACCAGAAATATCCCAGTAGTAGAAGTCGATCATGTGAACGTCGTGACGTTGATAGAAACGCTTACCTGCCCAAATATTTGCCCCTGGCAGAGAATCAATCAGGTTTTTACCTACGACGTTAAACTCACGCACTGCTGGCGTGTTACTGTCTTCCCAGTCGTTAAGCTGAGCAGTTTTATAGGCGATGTTGGAGTCGAAATAGAAGCTCTTGTCCGCTTCTTTCCACACTTCCTGGCCTAATTTAACTTCCGCATAGGTTTCACATTCGTTACCAAGACGATATTTAGAATCCGCACCGGTGGTCTGGAAACATTGTTGTTCACCGCCACTCCCGGTCCAGCCAATGCCGGAACGAGCATAACCTTTAAAGTCCACGGCGCCTGCCTGGGCAGACAGGATGCCTGCCGCAACGGCGATTGCCAGAGGGACTTGTTTGCGCAGAGTAATCATCATTCTATCTCCTGAGATCATTGCTTTTCTTTGAACACTTCACCTGTCGGTTTCGTGTCTTCTTTTGGGATTGCTTAAACGCCTGGCTCTTTGTGCAACCGACGACATGCAGTGCCATCCTCACGGAACAGATGGCAACGCTCTGGCGGCAAGCCGATAGCGAATGTGGCACCCTCTTCTACCAACACCACGTCGTTCTGGCGGTAGACCAGGTTCTGACGGATGGCGGGGATCTGGATATGAATCTGTGTTTCGTGACCAAGCTGTTCGACGACCTGAACGTCACCTTCCAGGGTCACATCAGCGATGTGGCTCGGCAGCAGGTGCTCAGGACGAATACCGAGGGACATGTTTGCCCCGACCTGTACGTTGGCGCTGTCGACCGGCAGCCAGACCTGCTGGCGGTTTGGCAGCTCCACCTGTACCTGTTCAATGGCTGTCGCGGTCACTTTGACGGGCAGGAAGTTCATCTTTGGCGAGCCAATAAAGCCCGCAACAAAGCGGTCTGCCGGGTAGTGATACAGCTCCAGCGGTTTACCCACCTGCGCCACGCGGCCGGCATCCAGCACCACGATTTTGTCGGCGAGGGTCATCGCTTCCACCTGATCGTGGGTGACGTAAATCATCGTGCGGCCAAGACGCTTGTGCAGACGGGAGATTTCAATACGCATCTGGACGCGCAGGGCGGCATCCAGGTTAGAAAGAGGTTCATCGAGCAGGAACACGCGCGGTTCGGCCACCAGCGTACGGCCAATCGCCACACGCTGACGCTGACCACCGGAAAGCGCTTTTGGTTTACGCTCCAGCAGGTGGGCCAGCTGTAACACTTCCGCTACCTGCGTCACGCGCTGGTTAATGACCTCTTTCTTCGCGCCGGCCAGCTTCAGGCCGAAGGACATATTTTCGGCAACGGAAAGGTGTGGATAGAGTGCATAAGACTGGAACACCATACCGACGCCACGTTCGGCAGGCGGGATGTCGTTCATTCGGGTATCACCAATCAGCAGGTCGCCGCTGGTAATCGTTTCAAGACCGGCAATCATACGCAGCAGAGTAGATTTACCGCAGCCTGATGGGCCAACAAACACCACGAATTCACCTTCGTTGATGTCCAGATTGATGTCTTTCGACACCACAACGTCACCCCAGGCTTTCGTTACATTACGCAGCTGTACGCTCGCCATGCCCTTCTCCCTTCGTTACAACCTGTCACCGACAGAAACATTCAAGATAAGTTCACTATGGGGTATCCATTACTTTCCCGAATCCTCCACCCCCCGCCTTTTTTATGGGGGAGGAGGCGGGAGGATGAGGGAGCAGGCTCTGCGACCGCCGTGGGCGGGCTGAGGCAAAATTCGTGAAGCCGCCTGCAAAATTCGGTGGGTTTTTATGTGCGCCAGCACTCATAACTTAAATTTATGCAACGGAGATCACACAAACGGGGGGTGGGGCGTAGGGGTTGGGAGGATGGAAAGAGGATGTCAAATAAGGAGACTGAGACACGTTGAACCACTGAAGTCATACCACGAGACATCACCAAAAAGGATGGCAGCTATGAATATCAAGACTGGCGCACGCGTTTTCGCATTGTCCGCCCTCGCAGCAATGATGATTTCCGCACCGGCGCTCGCCAAAATTGAAGAAGGCAAACTGGTTATCTGGATTAACGGCGACAAGGGCTATAACGGCCTGGCCGAAGTGGGCAAAAAATTCGAAAAAGATACCGGCATCAAAGTTACCGTAGAACACCCTGACAAGCTGGAAGAGAAGTTCCCGCAGGTTGCAGCAACCGGCGACGGCCCGGACATTATTTTCTGGGCGCATGACCGTTTCGGGGGTTACGCGCAGTCTGGCCTGCTGGCAGAAGTGACGCCAGATAAAGCCTTCCAGGACAAACTGTTCCCGTTCACCTGGGATGCCGTTCGCTATAACGGCAAGCTGATCGCTTACCCTATCGCGGTTGAAGCCCTGTCTCTGATTTACAACAAAGACCTGGTACCAAACCCGCCGAAAACCTGGGAAGAGATCCCGAAACTGGATAAAGAGCTGAAGGCGAAAGGTAAATCCGCCCTGATGTTCAACCTGCAAGAGCCGTACTTCACCTGGCCGCTGATTGCTGCCGACGGCGGTTACGCGTTCAAGTTTGAAAACGGCAAATATGACGTGAAAGACGTGGGCGTGGACAACGCGGGCGCGAAAGCGGGTCTGACCTTCCTGGTTGATCTGATCAAGAACAAACACATGAACGCGGATACTGACTACTCCATCGCGGAAGCGGCGTTCAACAAAGGCGAAACCGCGATGACCATCAACGGTCCGTGGGCCTGGACCAACATCGACAAGAGCAAAATCAACTATGGCGTGACGCTGCTGCCAACCTTCAAAGGCAAGCCGTCTAAACCGTTCGTTGGCGTGCTGAGCGCGGGCATCAACGCCGCCAGCCCGAACAAAGAACTGGCGAAAGAGTTCCTGGAAAACTACCTGCTGACCGATCAGGGTCTGGATGAAGTGAACAAGGACAAACCGCTGGGCGCCGTCGCGCTGAAATCCTTCCAGGATCAGCTGGCGAAAGACCCACGTATCGCGGCCACCATGGATAACGCCCAGAAAGGCGAAATCATGCCGAACATCCCACAGATGGCTGCGTTCTGGTACGCCACGCGTACCGCGGTCATCAACGCTGCAAGCGGTCGTCAGACTGTTGATGCCGCGCTGAAAGATGCTCAGGGTCGTATTACTAAGTAATGACGTAGTCCCCTCTCCCTTCGGGAGAGGGTTAGGGTGAGGGTTGGCGCTATCCGCACGCCCTCACCCCGGCCCTCTCCTCCAGGAGAGGGAGAAAAGATCAAACGTTGTAGAGGAAAAACCCCATGGATGTCATTAAAAAGAAACGCTGGTGGCAAAGCGACGCGCTGAAGTGGTCAGCGATCGGTCTGCTGTGCCTGCTGGTGGGTTACCTTGTTGTTTTAATGTACGTACAAGGGGAATATCTGTTTGCCATCATGACGCTGATTTTAAGCTCTGCTGGCCTGTATATTTTCGCTAATCGTAAAGCCTATGCCTGGCGCTATGTTTACCCGGGCGTGGCCGGGATGGGGCTGTTTGTCCTGTTCCCGCTGATTTGTACCATCGCCATTGCGTTTACCAACTACAGCAGCACCAACCAGCTTGCGCAGGAACGCGCGCAGCAGGTCCTGCTGGATCGCTCATATCAGGCAGGCAAGACCTTTAACTTCGGCCTGTATCCTGCCGGGAACGATTGGAAGTTAGCGCTTACTGACGAAGCAAGCAGCAAATATTATGTCTCCGACGCGTTCAAATTTGGCGGCGAGCAGAAGCTCACCTTAAAAGAGGCACAGGCCCTGCCGGAAGGTGAACGTGCCAACCTGCGCGTCATTACCCAGAACCGTCAGGCGCTGACCCAGCTCACCGCCGTGCTGCCAGACGAAAGCAAGGTGACCATGAGCTCGCTGCGCCAGTTCTCCGGCACGCAGCCGCTGTATACCCTGGCGGACGACGGTACGCTGACCAACAACCAGAGCGGCGTGAAATATCGTCCGAATAACGACATTGGTTTCTATCAGTCCATTACTGCCGACGGCAAATGGGGTGATGACAAGCTCAGCCCGGGCTATACCGTCACCATCGGCTGGGACAACTTTACCCGCGTGTTTACCGACGAAGGCATTCAGAAACCGTTCTTCGCCATCTTCGTCTGGACGGTGGTCTTCTCGGTGCTGACGGTGATCCTGACCGTGGCCGTGGGCATGGTGCTGGCCTGTCTGGTCCAGTGGGAATCCCTGAAAGGCAAAGCGATTTACCGCGTGCTGCTGATCCTGCCGTATGCCGTACCGTCGTTTATCTCGATTCTGATTTTCAAAGGGCTGTTTAACCAGAGCTTCGGTGAAATCAACATGATGCTGAGCGCCCTGTTCGGCATCAAACCGGCCTGGTTCAGCGACCCGACCACCGCTCGCTCGATGATTATCATCGTGAACACCTGGCTCGGTTATCCGTACATGATGATCCTGTGCATGGGCCTGCTGAAGGCTATCCCGGACGATCTGTACGAAGCCTCGGCGATGGACGGCGCGGGCCCGTTCCAGAACTTCTTTAAAATTACGCTGCCGCTGCTCATTAAGCCGCTGACGCCGCTGATGATTGCCAGCTTCGCCTTTAACTTTAACAACTTCGTGCTGATTCAGCTGTTGACCAACGGCGGCCCGGACCGCCTTGGCACCACGACGCCAGCAGGCTATACCGACCTGCTCGTGAGCTACACCTACCGTATCGCCTTCGAAGGCGGCGGCGGCCAGGACTTCGGTCTGGCGGCAGCGATTGCCACCCTCATCTTCCTGCTGGTAGGCGCTCTGGCGATTGTGAACCTGAAAGCCACACGTATGAAATTTGATTAAGGAGGGCATCAATCATGGCAATGGTACAACCCAAATCTCAGAAGTTGCGCCTCCTGGCGACGCACTTAGGCCTGCTGATTTTCATCGCGGCGATCATGTTCCCGCTGCTGATGGTTATCGCCATCTCCCTGCGTTCGGGTAACTTCGCGACAGGGAGCCTGATCCCGGACGAAATCTCCTGGGAGCACTGGAAGCTCGCGCTGGGCTTCAGCGTGGAACACGCGGATGGCCGCGTCACGCCGCCGCCGTTCCCGGTCCTGCTGTGGCTGTGGAACTCGGTGAAAATCGCAGGCATTACCGCCATTGGTATCGTGGCGCTTTCCACTACCTGTGCTTATGCCTTCGCCCGCATGCGTTTCCCGGGCAAAGCGACGCTGCTGAAAGGGATGCTGATTTTCCAGATGTTCCCCGCCGTGCTGTCGCTGGTGGCGTTGTATGCCCTGTTTGACCGTCTGGGCCAGTACGTACCGTTTATCGGCCTGAACACCCACGGCGGCGTGATCTTCGCCTATCTTGGCGGTATCGCACTGCATGTGTGGACCATTAAAGGCTATTTCGAAACCATCGACGGCTCGCTGGAAGAAGCGGCCGCGCTGGATGGCGCAACCCCGTGGCAGGCGTTCCGCCTGGTGCTGCTACCGCTGTCGGTGCCGATTCTGGCGGTAGTGTTTATCCTGTCGTTTATCGCTGCGATCACCGAAGTACCGGTTGCCTCACTGTTACTGCGTGATGTGAACAGCTACACCCTGGCCGTAGGTATGCAGCAATACCTCAACCCGCAAAACTACCTGTGGGGCGACTTTGCCGCGGCGGCCGTACTTTCCGCCATCCCGATTACCGTGGTGTTCCTGCTGGCGCAGCGCTGGCTGGTCAACGGCCTGACGGCGGGCGGTGTGAAAGGTTAAGTTTCATTTTGTTATGCCACTGCAACCCTCAACTTTAGACGTATTGTATTGACCCAACTTGTGACTGTTGTTAGGCGCTCTTCGGAGCGCCATTTTTTTTATTCGCGTTTCAGCCGCTTCGAGTTGCACAGCCAGAGGGTGATCACCAGCAGCAGGATCGCCGCCGAGTAGATCAGCACGTCGAGCGGGGACTTATGATCGACGATGATCAGCCGCACTATCGCAGTGATCCCAATGTAGACAAAATAACGCAGCGGGAAGTGAAAGCCGGACTGAAAGTACTTCACAATCAGGGCGATAAATTCAAAGTAGAGAAAGTAGACCACCAGGCCTTCCACCAGCGCATATTTGCTGGTTTGTTCAGGGGCGAACAGTACATCCGCAAGATGCACCGTCTCTTTACCCAAAAAGACGACCAGTATCAGGCCAAGGCTCAACAGACCGAGGTTCAGCACGGTCTGGAGGACTGTTGAGATAAACTCAACGCGCGGGCGAGTCAGGGATGTCATACAGCACCTCATTCTCCAGGGCGAGGTTCCTGTATAACGCAAAAATGTGACGGGGATCTATATTTTTTGTTTATGTTTTGTCCGCATGAGCATTCTTGCCGGGCGGCACTGCGTTTGCCCGGCCTACAAAAACACTAACGTAGGCCCGGTAAGCGCAGCGCCACCGGGCAAAGAAGCATCAGCGGAAGTTAATGTTCTTATCGCTCGTCATGTCATACAGCTGGAACTTACGTCCAAGCTGCTGACCCCCGTCACGCGTCAGCGGCGTCCAGCCCACTGCCGCACGGCTGCGGGTTGGGCCTGACGAGAACAGATCCAGCGGGATCGACACGTAGACCCCTTTGGTGAAGTCCCCTTCCCCGTACTCGTCCGGCGAAACGTTGGTGATGGTGGCATAGCCACCCACCACGACGCCGCTGTCGAAGTGTTTAGAGATGTCCAGCGTACCGCCCTTATCGCCCGCCAGGTACTGGCCGACGCTGGCTTTCACCAGCACGTCAGGGGCGAACGACGGCGTCCAGTAGGCGGTCAGATGGCCCGTTTTGACGCTGTAGTCGGTGAATTTCATCATGTCCTGCGCGCTGCGCCAGTCACGCTGTTTGACGTAGTTGGCATCCACCCCGAACGCCCAGTTGCTGTCGACAGGACGATAAAGCACTTCCGCCCCCGCGCCGCCGTACATGGTTTCCAGATACCCGCCGTACACCTGGCCGTAGAAGCCGTTGCCAAAGTACTGGAAGTAGTTGGCCTGCAGGTTATTCACGTAGGCATCGTTTTGTACGTACTCACGCACGCGGGTACGCACGCGCGGCAGCGCCGAGTCTTTTGGCGGGTTGGTGTAGGTGAACTTGTCGTAGTTGTTGGCGATGTTGCCGAACAGGCTGCCGGTGGTCAGCAGGTGGTCGGTGAGCCACAGATCCGCCGTCGCCATGACGCCCAGCTGATACATGTAGAAGTTTTCAGGCCCGCCGACGGACTGGTTCAGCACCGGATCGATATGGAAATCGAAGCGCGATTTGTCGATATACCAGCCCTGCTCGGTGGTTTCCGGCACGATCGGCTCTACGCGTTTTTGCACCAGCTCGGTTTCATGCCCGAGCGGCTCGCCTTCCAGATGGCGCCTGAGGCTGGCAACGTCCGTTTCGGTTGTGACCTGCGGCAGGTTGAGACGGTTCTCCGTCACGCGGATCGTGCGGATCCCCTCCGGCAGATCGTTCATAACGATCCGGTTAGCGCGTTCGATCCCTTCGCGCGAGTCGCGGTATTTCACCTGCTCGCCGGTGACGTACAGCGTGTCGCCTTTCACCTGAATTTTCGGATCCGCCAGACCGGCATTGTATTTCAGCAGCGTCAGCTGGTTTGCCACCACGGAGTGCTGCAGAATCGCATCCTGCGGCTCCGGCTGGTATGCAGGGCGCGCGTTATCATTGTAGTGCGGCCGCATGTCGTTAAAGTTGGTGCGCAGCGTGAAGCCAAACATCACCGTATTGCCGCGCTCGTAGCTGAGGTTAACGTCGGCCCAGTCGGTGACGCGATAAATGGCGCCGACGTTAAACTTGCTCTTCTGCTCAATCTTTCCGGCGAAGTCCTGCGAGTAGTCATTCCCCTCATATTCCAGCTTCAGGCGTAATGGCTGCCAGGGCGTTTGATACTCCACGCCGCCAAACAGCGACGCCGGACCGTGGAACATCTGGTCTCCGTTGATGGAGCCCGCTTTCTTATAGCTGTTATCGCGGTAGCAGTATTTGTCGCTGTAGGAGCAAAACGGGTTTTTCACGTTGCCGCTGGTGCCGAGATAGCCCCATCCCAGGCCGAGCGAGAAGTCGAACGGCCCCCAGGCCTTGCTGGCCACGATGTATTCCGCATCAAACAGACCGGTACCACCGATATCTTTGGCGCCCACGGACACCTGCGGCATCCAGTAGCTCTCTTCCCACAGGCGCAGCTTGACGTCGAAGGCTTTATCTTTGTAGGTCTGATCGCCGGAGAACGCCTCTACGCTGCTGTACTGTTTCGTACGCACGTCGGTATAGCGCAGCGTGGTTTCAAGCCACGGGAACAGCTGCACCGAGGCGGAGTAGTAGCGATACTGGTCGTTATCACGGTAGTTAAGGCTAATTTCCCCTTCGCGCGCCATACGCGCGGTGGGCGTTTGCAGTAAACCGACGCCGCCGAAGTCTGACTGAGACGGGCCAATGGGTGCCGGATACGTTTCTGCATGGCAGGCGGCACTCACGCAGAGCGCCAGCATGCTGTAGAGATAGGTTCTTTTCATTATTCCGGTATCCGCTGAATCAGGGAGTGAAGGATATCGGCGTTAAGCCCGTCATACGCCTTCGTCCAGAAATGGTCGGCAAAACCGACAAAAATGATGCTGCCCGGCATAGGTTCGATATGCCGTTTATTCCAGTAAGCGACGGGGGCTTTTTGTGTGTGCCCGTCAGGGTAAACCACCCAGGCGTAGCTGTTATCGGCACCGCTCAGCAGGCTCTGCTCGTCGAGGTAGCTCGCCACGTCACGACCGGGCGTGAAGGGCTTTTTACCCGGGCTGCTGATAAGCCCCATTACGGTCACCGTCGTCGGCTTCTCCGGCAGCCAGAGCGTATACTCCCCTTCAAGCGTGGGGTTGCCCTTTTCCGTGACGCGCACTTCGTCGGGATCCAGGTTCACGTTCTGACGGCCAGTCACCTTCAGCGCCTGCAGCTGCTGGCGAACGCTGTTAATCGCCGCCGCGTCGTCGCCATCTTCCTGCTCCGCTAATCCCGTCAGCCTGGCAAGAAGCGCCTTGTGCTGTTGTTCCGCTTCAGCGGTCTTCTGCCGTTCAGCGATCACTGCCCCCGACCACCAGCTGTTGGCGAGCCTTGGCTGTCCGACGAGATCGAGCAGATGCTCAGCGTGGGTTAAGGTTTTGGGTTTTTCACTGTCCGGCGTGTAGACCTTCACCGTCCCTGCGGACCATGCCAGCGGCGCGGCAAGGCTGGCGAGAAGCGCAACGTGGATGAGCGTTTTCATGATTTCGCCGCCTTGATCAGGGTGGTTTTCACCGGGAAGAATCCGGCACCGAGATACTGCAGGGACTGGCGGATCTGCCCTTCCTCGTCGATCCAGAAGCGGTTGTGCCAGGTGGCCTGGTCGGTGGTGACTTCTTCATCCAGCACGCGAACCTGCGTTTCGTCGCTGCCGACTTTCACGCTGTCCGTGCCGTCCCAGCGGAAGGTCGAGCGTGCCGTGGCGTAACGCACCTGCTTATGTTCGGTCCAGCCCATCGTGCGCGTCCAGCTTGCGCCGTCGGCGATCTGGTTCGGCTTGATCAGCGGATCGGCAGCGATGTTATTCACCTCCAGCAGGTTGTCGCCGCCCAACAGGGTTTTCACGATACGACCATGCTGCGTCACGATGGTGGCCTGATCCTGCGTCACCCATTTCTGCTGCCCGTTTTCATCGAAAGCGAGCACCACAAACAGCTGCGGGCCATCGTTTAGCTGCATGTACTGACTGGCATAGGGCATGTTTTGAAGTTCGTCATCGGTCAAATGCACGCCCGGTGTGCCGAACATGCTTTCCCACAGTGAGTTTCCCAGCCCTTTGGTGGTGGCCGAGCACGCCTGCAGCAGCAGGCAAATCAGAATGATTGCAGGTCGCTTCACGACTCTTCTCCGAAGGGGCGAAATAACCACACCGAAGTGTGGTTATGATTAAAACACCCGCTATTACTGGGTGCTGGTTGTCGTGGTGGTCGTGGTTCCGGTATTGGAGCCATCACCGCCACCGGTTGCCGCCAGCGCGACACCCACGGCTGAACTTACGGTGCTGGCGCTGGCTGCGGTAGAACTTCCCGCAGACGCAGACGTCGCAGCCGAACCTGCCGCTTCCCCGACCTGAACCGGAGCTGCATAGACAGATGTCGCCGCAAGCGCAGATATGGCAAAAATGCCATACAGTACTTTCTTCATAACAATTTCCCTTCAATGAATGAATGGAGATTTGCCCGAAAAGAATTTCAGGCGGAATCGAGTATACACAACTACTGCCGTGGGTTTGCCGTAAGGAGAAATAGGGATGGAGTTTTCGGACTAATGGTTAAAATGGAAATGAAAGACAAATAACATAAATATATAACTGCTATAAATCAATAACTTATAATATAAGCATATTAATGAACCACTACGTATTTTCTTAAAATAAACCGCAGCAATTAACGGGTTAAGCGTCTTTTTCGGATTAAACTCAGATTCAGAATTTGAGTTAACTAACAGACATCAGGAATTATCCGATAAAAAATGCCGGCATTAAGCCGGCACGTTTTCATGACGTTTTAATTACGCACGCCAGGCTTTATAACGGTTGATCAAACCATTTGTCGAGCTGTCATGGCTGGCAATCGCTTTATCGTCACCCAGCTCTGGCAGAATACGGTTTGCCAGCTGTTTGCCCAGCTCAACGCCCCACTGGTCAAAGGTGAAGATGTTCAGGATGGCGCCCTGCGTGAAGATCTTGTGCTCGTACAGGGCAATCAGCGCGCCCAGGCTGAACGGCGTGATTTCGCGCAGAAGGATGGAGTTGGTTGGGCGGTTGCCTTCGAACACTTTGAACGGCACAACGTGATCCAGGGTTGCCGGATCTTTACCCTGGTCACGGTATTCTTGTTCAACCACTTCGCGGGATTTACCGAACGCCAGCGCTTCGGTCTGCGCAAAGAAGTTGGACAGCAGCTTCGGATGGTGGTCGGACAGCGGATTATGGGTGATAGCCGGGGCGATGAAATCGCACGGTACCATTTTGGTGCCCTGGTGGATCAGCTGGTAGAAAGCATGCTGGCCGTTGGTGCCCGGCTCGCCCCAGATGATTGGGCCAGTCTGGTAATCCACCGCGTTGCCGTTACGGTCAACGTACTTACCGTTGGATTCCATGTTGCCCTGCTGGAAGTAAGCAGCAAAGCGGTGCATGTACTGGTCGTATGGCAGAATCGCTTCGGTTTCAGCGCCGAAGAAGTTGTTGTACCAGATACCGATCAGCGCCAGCAGCACCGGCAGGTTTTTCTCTGGTGCGGTGGTGGAGAAGTGTTTGTCCATCGCGTGCGCGCCGGAGAGCAGCTCGACGAAGTTGTCGAAGCCCACGGACAGGATGATGGACAGACCGATCGCAGACCACAGGGAGTAGCGGCCGCCAACCCAGTCCCAGAACTCGAACATGTTCGCAGTATCAATGCCGAACTCGCTGACCGCTTTACCGTTGGTAGACAGCGCCGCGAAGTGTTTCGCCACGTGCTTGTTGTCGCCTGCGGTTTTCAGGAACCAGTCGCGCGCGCTGTGGGCGTTGGTCATGGTTTCCTGAGTGGTGAAGGTTTTGGACGCAACCAGGAACAGGGTCGTTTCCGGGTTCACGTTCTTCAGCACTTCGGCGATGTGGGTACCATCGACGTTAGACACAAAGTGCATATTGAGGTGGTTTTTGTACGGGCGCAGCGCTTCGGTCACCATGAACGGGCCGAGGTCAGAACCGCCGATACCGATGTTAACCACGTCGGTGATCGCTTTGCCGGTGTAGCCTTTCCAGCTACCGGAGATGATCGCTTCGGAGAAGCTTTTCATCTTTTCCAGCACCGCGTTCACTTCCGGCATGACGTCTTTTCCGTCAACGATGATTGGCGTATTGCTACGGTTACGCAGGGCCACGTGCAGCACTGCACGGTCTTCGGTACGGTTGATCTTCTCGCCGGAGAACATGGATTTGATGGCGTCGGCAAGCTCGGTTTCTTTCGCCAGATCCTGCAGTTTTGCCAGCGTCTCTTCGGTAATGCGGTTTTTGGAGAAATCCACCAGCATCAGGTCGTCGAAGGTCGCGGAGAACTTAGAGAAACGATCGGCATCCTTCGCGAACAGGTCCGCGATGGTGACGTCTTTCATTTCATCAAAATGTTTCTGGAGTGCCTGCCAGGCAGCGGTCTGCGTTGGGTTGATGTTTTTCATTAGCAATACTCTTCTGATTTGAGAATTGTGACTGCGGTCGATTGTAGCGCCTGCAAATAAAAATTGTGATGGTTTTTATGCCATTGCCCTGGCCTGCATCAAACACAGGTGAAAAGACCCGAAAAGTATAGCTGCTGAAGCGCCCTCCCGGGGCGGCGAAATGTCGGTCAAAAAGCCCTAAAACGGAGCATAAAATCTGGCGCTGTTATAAGTCCTGTTTCTCAGGGGTACCCCCCATAAAAAATCCGCATAATCCCAGCATTGACAGGACCTCCCCCGCATTTTATTTATAGGGCCGTATTTTGCGCCTGCACCTGTTTTCATTTCATTCTTGTGCCATGGTCGCTTATTCATTCCCTGACACGAGGTTGTTATGACGAGTTTTGTGGTCGCCAAATTTGGCGGCACCAGTGTGGCCGATTACGATGCCATGAACCGCAGCGCCGATGTGGTGCTGGCCGATCCGAATACCCGCCTGGTGGTGCTGTCTGCCTCCGCCGGCGTGACGAACCTGCTGGTTTCTCTGTCTGAAGGACTGGAAGCGACAGAACGTTTCGTGAAGCTGGATGCACTGCGCAAAATTCAGTTCGACATCCTTGAACGTCTGCAGAACCCGAACGTCATCCGCGAGGAAGTGGAACGTCTGCTGGAAAATATCACCACTCTGGCAGAAGCGGCGTCTCTGGCTACCTCCACCGCCCTGACCGACGAGCTGGTCAGCCACGGCGAGCTGATGTCCACCCTGCTGTTTGTTGAAATCATGCGCGAGCGTAACGTTCAGGCGCAGTGGTTTGACGTGCGTAAAGTGATGCGCACCAGCGATCGCTTTGGCCGCGCCGAGCCGGACGTTGAGGCGCTGGCGGAGCTGACCAATCAGCAGCTGGCACCACGCCTGGCAGACGGTATCGTGATCACCCAGGGCTTTATCGGCAGTGAAGCAAAAGGCCGCACCACCACGCTTGGCCGCGGCGGCAGCGACTACACCGCCGCGCTGCTGGGCGAAGCCCTGCATGCAACGCGCGTGGATATCTGGACTGACGTTCCGGGAATTTACACCACCGACCCGCGCGTCGTTTCTGCGGCTAAACGTATTGATGTGATCGCCTTTGAAGAAGCGGCTGAAATGGCCACCTTCGGTGCGAAAGTGCTGCACCCGGCAACGCTGCTGCCGGCAGTGCGCAGCGATATTCCGGTCTTCGTCGGCTCCAGTAAAGATCCGAAAGCGGGCGGGACGCTGGTCTGCAAAAAAACGGAAAACCCACCGCTGTTCCGCGCCCTGGCCCTGCGCCGTCGCCAGACGCTGGTGACGCTCCACAGCCACAATATGCTGCATTCACGCGGTTTCCTGGCGGAAGTGTTTGGCATTCTGGCGCGCCACAATATCTCGGTGGATCTGATCACCACCTCTGAAGTGAGCATTGCGCTTACGCTGGACACCACAGGCTCTACCTCCACCGGCGACACGCTGCTGACGCAGTCGCTGCTGATTGAGCTGTCTGAGCTGTGCCGCGTGGAAGTAGAAGAAGACCTGGCGCTGGTTGCCATCATCGGCAACAAGCTGTCGCGCGCCTGCGGCGTGGGTAAAGAAGTGTTCGGCGTGCTCGACCCGTTCAGCATCCGCATGATCTGCTACGGCGCATCCAGCTACAACCTCTGCTTCCTGGTGCCTGCCGATCAGGCCGAGCAGGTCGTGCAGAAACTTCATCAGAATTTGTTTGAATAAAATTCGTTAGCAGGATAAACAATACCTATAAGCCGGGCACAGACCCGGCTTTTTCATAACTAAACAACACGACAATACTGCAAGGAATCCACTATGTTATCCGCCGTTACGCGGCTGTTCCCGTTATGGGCGCTGCTGCTCTCCGTACTCGCGTATTACACCCCCGCCACGTTCACGGGCATTGGTCCGTGGGTCGCCACGCTGCTGATGCTGATCATGTTCGGTATGGGCGTGCATCTGAAAATCGACGACTTTAAACGCGTGCTGTCTCGCCCTGCGCCCGTCGCGGCAGGGATCTTCCTGCACTACCTGGTGATGCCGCTTGCGGCGTGGCTGCTGGCGATGGCCTTTAAGATGCCGCCCGATCTCTCCGCCGGGATGGTGCTGGTAGGCAGCGTGGCCAGCGGCACGGCGTCCAACGTCATGATCTACCTGGCGAAAGGCGACGTGGCGCTCTCCGTCACGATCTCGTCCGTTTCGACGCTGGTTGGCGTCGTTGCCACGCCGCTGTTAACCCGTCTGTACGTGGACGCGCATATTCAGGTGGACGTGATGGGCATGCTGCTCAGCATTCTGCAGATTGTGGTGATCCCGATTGCGCTGGGGCTGGTCATTCACCATCTTTTCCCGCGCGTGGTGAAGGCCGTTGAGCCGTACCTGCCCGCGTTTTCGATGGTCTGCATTCTGGCAATCATCAGCGCCGTGGTGGCGGGTTCCGCATCGCACATTGCCTCCGTGGGCTTTGTCGTGATTATCGCCGTGGTGCTGCATAACACGATTGGCCTGCTGGGCGGCTACTGGGGCGGGAAGCTGTTCGGTTTTGACGAATCGACCTGCCGCACGCTGGCAATCGAGGTAGGCATGCAGAACTCCGGCCTGGCGGCGGCGCTCGGTAAAATTTACTTCTCCCCGCTGGCGGCCCTGCCTGGCGCGCTGTTCTCCGTCTGGCATAACCTCTCCGGCTCGCTGCTGGCGGGCTACTGGTCCGGCAAACCGATTGATGAACAAACGAAAAAAGATGCGGTGAAGCAGGGTTAATTTGCGCGGCTTGCTTTACACTGAAGCCTCTCTATCAGGAGGCTTCAGCAATGGCTACACCACGTTTGACCCAGAAAGACATGACGGAAGCCGAGCAGCGCGAACTGAAAACGCTTCTCGACCGTGCCCGTATCGCACATGGCCGCACGCTGACGAACGCCGAAACCAATCAGGTGAAAAAAGAGTACATCGATAAGCTGATGGCGCAGCGTGACGCCGCGGCGAAAAAAGCCCGCAAGCTTAAAAAAGAGCAGGCTTATAAACCCGATGCAGAGGCGACCTTTTCCTGGTCCGCCACAACGTCTACCCGTGGAAGGCGCTAATCAGCGCCCTTTCTTTTTGCGCCCCGGCTGGGTAAAGCGTTTTCCATTACCCGGCTTGCCTCGCCCCTTATCTTCCGCCTGAGGCGCCTTCACCACCGGGCGCTTAATCGCCTGGGTTTTCGGTTTGGCTTTGGCCTTCGGCTTCGCTTCGGACGAGGAGTTCTCGATAAGCTTGAAGAGCTCAATCAGCTCGTCATCCGTTAAATCGCGCCACTCGCCCAGCGGGATACCGGACAGGCTGACGTTCATGATGCGCGTGCGTTCCAGCTTCGTCACTTCATAACCGAAGTGCTCGCACATACGGCGGATCTGGCGGTTTAAGCCCTGCACCAGCGTAATGCGGAACGCGAACGGCGCTTCTTTCTTCACCTTACACTTTTTCGTGACGGTACCGAGGATCGGCACGCCCGCGCCCATGCCACGAATAAATTCGTCCGTAACCGGCTTGTTCACCGTAACGACATACTCTTTCTCGTGGTCATTACCGGCACGCAGAATTTTGTTGACCAGATCGCCGTGGTTGGTGAGAAAAATCAGCCCCTGAGAGTCTTTATCCAGACGGCCAATCGGGAAGATACGGCTGCTGTGGTTCACGAAATCAACGATGTTGTCCCGCTCACCGTCTTCCGTGGTGCTGACAATCCCAACCGGTTTGTTCAACGCGATAAACACCAGGTCTTCAGCATCACGCGGTTCGATGACCTGACCATTCACTTTAACCACATCGCCAGGGACCACCTGGTCGCCGATGGTGGCGCGTTTGCCGTTAAGAAACACGTTACCTTGTTCAATGTAACGATCAGCCTCGCGACGTGAGCAGATCCCGCTCTCGCTAATGTATTTGTTTAATCGGGTTGATTGAGTTGGCAGCATAGTTTCTCCTGTGAAGGGCGAAATATACCTTACCTTGCGGCTGACAAAAAAGTGTTAGTAACCGTTGATCAAAAAATCGAGTGCATCCCGCAATGAAGACCGGTTTTGCGTAAGATCGGCAACACGCTCACCTAACTCTTTTGGCGATATGCCAGCCATCATGTGCATCATAACCACGCAGGGCTTACCCGCTATCTCAACAACAGGGCACACTTTCGCAGGCGGCTGAATGCCTCCCAGGTGGCTAAGCTCAACTGCTGGGGCGACCAGGACATGCTTCATCACATTGGCCACGGGATGCTGCATATTGATTAGCCAGGGATAGGCAGTTTTCCCCTTACCTTCATTCTCATAAGCAAAATATTGCTCCATCAGAACGATCTCTGAGAATCACTAAAGGAGCCGTTTTCATCAACCCACTGGTTAATGGCCTCGATAGAAGCTTTATTTTCTGCTAACCACTCTGCGCGCTGATGCGCTCGAAACTGCTCCTGCAGTGCACTCGTGAGTACAGCAGAGAGATTCAGTTTAAGCCGTCGCGCCTCTTCAAGGATTTCTGGTGCTAACGACACATTGACTGATTTTTTGATGCCATGAGTAGTGCGCATGAGAACCCCCATCGGAATGCGCATGAATTGGCGAAGTGTAGCGTAATAAACGAGCATTTTCTATTCCCTTCAAAATGTAAGGTCTGAAGAGTAAATGGCGCTTTATAAAGTGTCACGCCCCGCAAAACGATTTTGCGAGGCGCTTTCAGAGATTAATACTCATCCCGCTCGTCGTCTTCATCCGGCTGTTCCATCACGCTGTACGCCACCGCGCAGAACAACGAGTTGAGACGCTTCATATCCCCCAGCAGCCCCAGATGCAGGGAGCTGGTCTCGATACTCTGCACGTTCTGCTGGTGCAGACGCTCAACGTGGGCGTGCGAGTAGCGACGGTTCAGAATACGGAAACGATGCTTGTTGCGGCGCAGGCGGCGCGCGCTCGGCACGTCGCTGGAGAAGAAGACCAGCATCGCCAGCTTGAGGTTGCTGACCAGCTGTTCGTGCAGCGCTTCCAGCTCCTTCAGGCCTTCACCTGAAAACGCACGACGCGCGGCAAGGGATTTGTCGGCGATCTCGCTGCCCATACGCTCCACGATATCCGAGGCCTGCTCAAGGTTAAGCGACATCTCGATGATTTCCGCCCAGCGGCGGGACTCCTCTTCCGCCAGCTCGTCCTGCGGCATACGCGCCAGGTAAAGCTTAATGGCGGTATAGAGCACGTTGATATCGTCCGCCAGTCTGCGCAGTTCTTTCTCTTCACGCGGCTCGCCGTGCATCACCTTTTGCAGGCCTTCGAGCATAGTTTCCATTGCGTCGCCCATACGCAGCGTCTCGCGCGCGGCATTCGCCAGCGCCAGCGCCGGAGTATCCAGCGCGGACGTATCCAGGTGCTTCGGCTTCAGGCGCGCATCCAGCTCAGGCTCGTCCTGAATGAGACGCTCGCAGAAGCGGGCCATCGGCCCGGCAAAAGGCACCATCGCCAGGCAGCGCACCAGGTTGTAGAACACGTGGAAGTAGATCACCAGCTCCGCCTTCGGCAGCGGGAGATTGTCCATCAGGTTCGCCAGCGGGTGGATAAAGGGCAGGATAATCAGGCTGCCCACCAGCTTAAACAGCAGGCTGCCCAGCGCCACGCGGCGGGCGGCGGCATTGGCCGCGCTGTTGTTAAGCATCGCCAGCAGGCCGGAGCCGAGGTTGGCCCCGATCACCAGACACAGCGCTACCGGGAAAGAGATCGCCCCTGCGGCGGTAAGCGTGGCCGTCAGCAGGACCGCCGCCAGGCTGGAGTAGCTGACGATAGCAAACACCGCGCCAATGAGCGCGTCCAGCATGATGTCCCCGGTCAGGGAGGCGAAGATGACCTGAACGCCATTGGCCTCGGTGATTGGCGTGACCGCCTGCACAATCATCTCCAGCGCCAGCAGGATCAGCCCGAGGCCAATTCCTACGCGCCCGAGCTGCCCGGCGCGCGTCTGTTTGCGGCCGAGGAAGAAGATGACGCCGAGAAAAATCAGCAGCGGCGACAGCCAGGAGAGATCGAAGGTCAGAACACGCGCCATCAGCGCGGTACCTACATCCGCACCCAGCACAATCACCAGCGCCGGGGCCAGCGCCACCAGATCCTGCGCCACAAAGGAGGTGACAAGCAGGGTCGTGGCGTTACTGCTCTGCACCAGTGCCGTTACGCCAATGCCCGCGCAGAAGGCGAGCGGCTTCTTCTCAACGCTGCTGCTGAGAACGGTACGCAAGCGCGCGCCAAATACGCGCATCACGCCGGTACGGACGATATGGGTGCCCCATACGAGCAGTGCGACTGCAGAGAGCAGGTGTAACAGGGTCAGCACGGAAGGTTTTCCTCCTTATCGTTATTCGTTTTCCATAGGTTCAGTATAAGGGTTTAAACGTAAGAAAGAGACAGGGCGCCCAATGAGCGCCCTGTTTGTTGTAAGGAAAAGTGATTTTAGTCGGCGTCGTAGCCGAGATTAGGCGCCAGCCAGCGCTCCACTTCAGACACGCTCATGCCTTTGCGCAGGGCGTAATCTTCAATCTGATCCCGCTGCAGCTGCGCCACGGCAAAGTACTTGCTGTCCGGATGGCTGAAGTACCAGCCGGAAACGGACGCGCCTGGCCACATGGCGAACGACTCGGTGAGCTTCATGCCGGTATGGGCTTCCACGTCCAGCAGCTTCCAGATGGTGCCTTTTTCGGTGTGTTCCGGACAGGCCGGGTATCCCGGCGCCGGGCGAATCCCCTGGTAGTTTTCGCGGATCAGATCCTCATTGCTGAGGTTTTCATTCGCCGCGTAGCCCCAGTGCACCTTACGCACGCGCTCGTGGAGGTACTCGGCGAAGGCTTCCGCCAGGCGGTCGGCAATCGCTTTCACCATGATTTTATTGTAATCATCGTGCTGCGCTTCGAACGCGTCCGCCAGCGCGTCTTCCTCCAGACCGCCGGTCACCGCAAAGGCGCCGATATAGTCGGCTTTACCACTCAGCTTCGGCGCGACGAAATCGGCCAGGCAGTAGTTGGCAAAGCCCACTTTCTCGGTTTGCTGGCGCAGATGGCGGCTGACCGCCAGCACGTGGGTGCGGGTTTCATCGCGATAGATTTCGATGTCGTCGCCCACGCGGTTCGCCGGGAACAGGCCCACCACGCCGCGCGGGTTGAGGCTTTTCTCTGCGCTCAGCGTGTCGAGCATATCGTTGGCATCTTTAAACAGGCGCTTCGCCTCCTCGCCAACCACCTCGTCTTCCAGGATGCGCGGATATTTGCCCGCCAGCGACCAGGTCATAAAGAACGGCGTCCAGTCGATGTAGTTGCGCAGCGTCTCGATGCTGGCCGTCACGTCCTGCACGCCCAGACGGTGTGCGACCGGCGGCGTGTAGCTGGACCAGTCGAAGGCCAGATCGTTGTCGCGCGCCGCCTGCAGCGAAACAGGCGGGGTGCGCGGCTTCTTACGGCCGTGCTGGATGCGAACGGTTTCGTACTCTTTGCGGGTGCGTGCCACAAAATCGTCGCGCTGGGTGTCGGAGAGCAGCGCGGAGACCACGCCCACCGTACGCGAGGCGTTCTGCACGTAGACCGTCGGGCCGCTGTAGTTCTGCTCGATTTTCACCGCCGTGTGCGCTTTCGAGGTGGTCGCCCCGCCAATCAATAACGGAATGGTGAAGCCCTGTCGCTCCATCTCTTTTGCCACGTTGACCATTTCGTCGAGCGACGGCGTAATCAGCCCGGAGAGGCCAATCAGGTCGGCGTTCACTTCGCGCGCGGTCTTGAGGATTTTGTCCGCCGGGACCATCACGCCGAGGTCGATAATCTCGTAGTTATTACACTGCAGCACTACGCCAACGATGTTCTTGCCGATGTCGTGCACGTCGCCCTTCACGGTGGCGATAACCATCTTGCCGTTGCTGGAGCCTTTCTCTTTGCTGGCTTCGATGTAGGGCTCCAGATAGGCCACTGCCTGCTTCATCACGCGGGCGGATTTCACCACCTGCGGCAGGAACATTTTGCCCTCACCGAACAGATCGCCGACTACGTTCATGCCGTCCATCAGCGGGCCTTCGATCACCTCAATCGGGCGGGCTGCCTGCTGGCGCGCCTCTTCGGTATCGAGCTCGATAAATTCGGTGATGCCTTTGACCAGCGAGTATTCCAGGCGCTTTTTCACGTCCCAGGAACGCCACTCGGCCTGCTGAACGTTTGCCGCCTCATCCGATTTGCTGCCGCGGTATTTCTCCGCCAGGTCCAGCATGCGCTCGGTGGCGTCGTCGCGGCGGTTAAGGATCACGTCCTCGACGGCATCGCGCAGCTCGGCGGGGAGGTCGTCGTAAATCGCCAGCTGGCCGGCGTTAACGATCCCCATGTCCATGCCGTTGCGGATGGCGTAGTAGAGGAACACAGCGTGGATCGCCTCACGCACCGGGTCGTTGCCGCGGAACGAGAACGACACGTTCGATACGCCGCCGGAGATCAGCGCATGCGGCAGCTCGCGCTTGATGTCTTCACATGCGCCGATAAAGTCCTGGGCGTAGTTGTTGTGCTCTTCAATCCCGGTCGCTACGGCGAAGATATTTGGGTCAAAGATAATGTCTTCCGGCGGGAAGCCCACCTCTTCGGTCAAAATCTTGTACGCGCGGCGGCATATCTCAATTTTGCGCTCGCGGGTATCGGCCTGGCCCACTTCGTCAAAGGCCATGACCACCACGGCGGCACCGTAGCGGCGGACCATCTTCGCGTGGTGGATAAAGATATCAACGCCTTCTTTCATCGAGATAGAGTTGACGATGCCTTTACCCTGGATGCACTTCAGCCCTTTTTCGATGACTTCCCACTTGGAGGAGTCGATCATGATCGGCACGCGGGCAATGTCCGGCTCACCGGCAATCAGGTTGAGGAAACGCACCATCGCCGCTTCGGCGTCGAGCATCCCCTCATCCATGTTGATATCGATAATCTGCGCGCCGCTTTCTACCTGCTGGCGGGCAACGTCCAGCGCTTCGCTGTACTTCTCTTCTTTAATCAGGCGTTTGAACTTTGCGGAACCGGTGACGTTAGTACGCTCACCCACGTTCACAAACAGGCTGTCGTCGCCGATGGTCAACGGCTCCAGGCCGGACAGACGACAGGCAACCGGAAGCTCGGGCAGCTTGCGCGGCGGCAGACCGGCCACGGCGTTGCTCATGGCCGCGATATGCTCCGGCGTGGTGCCGCAGCAGCCGCCGACAATGTTCAGGAAGCCAGACTCGGCCCACTCGCGGATTTGCGCCGCCATGGTGTCGGCATCGAGATCGTATTCACCAAACGCGTTTGGCAGACCGGCGTTCGGGTGGGCGGTGACGTAGCATTCCGCGATCCGGGAAAGCTCCTGCACGTACTGACGCAGTTCATCTGGCCCCAGCGCGCAGTTCAGGCCAAAGGAGAGCGCTTCGGCGTGGCGCAGGGAGTTATAAAACGCTTCGGTTGTCTGGCCGGACAGGGTGCGGCCGGAGGCGTCGGTGATGGTGCCGGAAATCATGATCGGCAGGTCAACGCCGAGCGCTTCAAATTCCTCTTTCACCGCGTAAATCGCGGCTTTGGCATTGAGGGTGTCGAATACGGTTTCAATCAGGATCAGATCGGAACCGCCTTCCACCAGCGCTTTGGTCGATTCACGGTAGGCCGCGACCAGCTGATCGAAGGTGATATTACGAAACGCCGGGTCGTTGACGTCCGGTGAAATCGACGCGGTCCGGTTCGTCGGGCCAAGCACCCCGGCAACGTAGCGAGGCTTATCCGGCGTGCGGGCCGTCCACTCGTCGGCGCAGGCGCGCGCCAGCTTCGCGGCTTCCAGGTTGATTTCCGCCGACAGGGATTCCATCTGGTAATCCGCCATGGCGATGGTTGTCGAGTTGAATGTGTTGGTTTCAACGATATCCGCACCCGCTTCGAAGTAGGCGTTGTGGATATCTTTAATCACGGACGGTTTGCTGAGCACCAGCAGGTCGTTGTTCCCTTTCAGGTCGCAGGGCCAGTCGGCAAAGCGTTCGCCGCGGAAATCGTCTTCACTCAGACGATACCCCTGGATCATGGTGCCCATGCCGCCGTCCAGCACCAGAATTCGTTCATTTAACTGCGCACGCAGTTGCTCTACTTTGCTGCTCACACTTGCTCCCGACAACGCTCAACAAGGCCAAAAGGCTGCGTTCCATACTGGCACAATCTCGCAGGGTGGAAAAGCCGCACAGCGGTAACATGAGACATGTTCACCATCACTCCTCCGATCAGTCAGGATAACGGTTGCAAATTCACCAAATAAAACGAAAATGATTTCCACGATACAGAAAAAGGAGATCGTCATGGTCGCGACCGTTCCCGCTAAACGCGGCAGAAAACCTGCTGCCACCACCGCCGCCGCACAACAGGGCGGACAGGTTCAATCGCTCACGCGCGGTTTGAAGCTGCTGGAGTGGATAGCCGAGTCGCACAGCAGCGTGGCCCTGACGGAGCTGGCCCAGCAGGCTGGCCTGCCGAACTCCACGACGCACCGCCTGCTGACCACCATGCAGCAGCTGGGCTTTGTCCGCCAGGTCGGCGAGCTGGGGCACTGGGCGGTGGGCGCGCATGCGTTTATCGTCGGCAGCAGCTTCCTGCAGAGCCGCAACCTGCTGGCGATTGTGCACCCGATTCTGCGCAAGCTGATGGAGGAGTCCGGCGAGACCGTAAACCTGGCGGTGCTGGACCAGAGCGACCACCAGGCGATTATCATCGACCAGGTGCAGTGCACGCAGCTGATGCGCATGTCCGCACCGATTGGCGGCAAGCTGCCGATGCATGCCTCCGGGGCGGGGAAAGCGTTTCTTTCGCAGCTGAGCGAAGAGCAGGTGACGGGACTGCTGCACCGTAAAGGGCTGCACGCCTATACCCACGCCACGCTGGTGTCGCCCGTGCATCTGAAAGAAGATCTGGCCCTGACCCGGAAGCGCGGCTATTCGTTTGATGATGAAGAACATGCTCTGGGCCTGCGCTGCCTCGCGGCCTGTATTTTTGACGAGCACCGCGAGCCGTTTGCCGCCATCTCCATCTCCGGGCCGATTTCGCGGATGACCGATGACCGCGTGACCGAGCTGGGTGCGCTGGTGATTAAGGCGGCGAAAGAGGTGACGCTGGCGTACGGTGGGATTCGTTGAGATTGAGTGCGGCCTGATGCCCTCACCCCGGCCCTCTCCCGCAGGGAGAGGGAGAAAATCTGATGCCCTCACCCTGCTAGAGAGGGTGCAAACCTAATGCAAAACCTCTGCTTGCGGCGGTAAGCGTACACATCTTCGACATGCCCGTTTTTGATCCGCGTTTGCAGCCCGCGCCAGTAGCTGGCGCGGAATAGATCCTCATGCATCTCTTCGAATAGCGGCCCGATGCGCGGGTCGGCGCACAGCCAGTGGCGAAACTCCTCCGGAAACACATCGCCCGGCGAGACGCTGTACCACGGCTCGCCGGAAAGCTCGTCTTCCGGGTAGCGGGGCTGTGGTATATCGCGGAAATTCACTTCGGTCATGTAGCAAATTTCGTCGTAATCGTAGAACACCACGCGCCCGTGACGGGTGACGCCGAAGTTTTTAAACAGCATGTCGCCCGGGAAAATATTGGCGGCGGCAAGCTGGCGAATCGCGTTGCCGTATTCTTCAATGGCATCCCGCAGCGCCTGACCTTCGGACTGCTCAAGCCAGATATTCAGCGGCACCATGCGGCGTTCGATGTAGAGATGGCTAATCACGATTTTATCACCCAGATCGGTGATTTTCGCGGGCGCTTCCTGCATTAACAGCGCCATGAGCGCCGGGTCGATCTGCTGTTTATCCAGCACAAAGTTTTCGAACTCCTGGGTATCCGCCATGCGCCCGACGCGGTCGTGCTCTTTAACCAGTTGATAGCAGGCGCGAACGTGCGCGGCGGTCATCTCTTTCTGCGGCGCGAATCTGTCTTTAATCACCTTAAAGACCCGGTCAAAGCCCGGCAGCGTAAACACCAGCATCACCATACCGCGAATGCCGGGCGCTTCGATAAACTGCTCATCGGCCGCGGTGACATAGCGCAGGTACTCCCGGTAGCTTTCCGTTTTGGCGTGCTTCTGGCAGCCAATCGCCATATACAGTTCAGCGGTGGTTTTGCCCGGCAGGATTTCGCGCAGCCACTCCACCAGCGCGGCAGGCAGCGGGGCGTACACCATGAAATAGGAACGGGCGAAGCCAAACACGATGCTGGCCTCGGCGCTGGTGGTCAGGCAGGTATCGACAAACAGTTCCCCGTCGTCGGTACGGTGAATGGGCAGCAGAAAGGGCACAATGGCGGTCGGCGTAACCAGTTTGCCCACCAGCCAGGCGGCTTTATTGCGGTAGAAAAGCTCGTTGGCCACCTGCAAATGGCTGTGGCTGAGCACCTCAGCGCCGAAGGTTTCGTTGAGATGGGCGTGGACATAGCCGATATCCCGGGTTTTATTCTCCCAGGGCAGGCGCAGCGGCAGATCCGTTAGCACGCGGTGCAGGAGCTTTTCCCATCCGCGATCGGGAAAGAAATCTTTCGCCAGCGGACGGGGAATGGTTCGAAAGCGTCGCTCGGGCTGGGAGCTGAAGATAAATAACCGCTCAGGAGATAGTGAGCGGTGGTCAAATAACCGGCAATAGACGGAGTTGAAAAAGCTCTCCGCAATCTCGAAGCGCGGGTAATCGGGTAACAAATGGGTGTAGTGCTCTTTCACGCGCAGTAAAAATTCCGCGTCCGGGCTTTTACCGTCGGTAATACAGCGCAGCTGCTCCACCACCAGACCTACGTGGTGGTCGTAGAGATGGATACGCTGCTTCATGGCTTGCTGAACCGCATGCCAGTCTGCATGTTCGAAGCGCTGCTGCGCGCCGGATGTCACTTCAAGAAAACGACCATACTGGGCATCGAAGCCCTGCAAAATAGTTTGGGCAATCAGCAATTCCAGGCCACGCGACATATATTCCCCCTCACCCCAACCCTCTCCCCGAGAGGGGAGAGGGGGAAAAGATTAGAACTGTGCTTCTTCCGTTGAACCCGTTAAGGCGGTGACGGAGGAGGTTCCGCCCTGGATAATCGTGGTCACATTGTCAAAGTAGCCGGTCCCCACCTCCTGCTGGTGAGACACGAAGGTGTAACCGTCTTTGCCCGCCGCAAACTCCGGCTGCTGCACCTTCTCAACGTAGTGCTTCATGCCCTCACCCTGCGCATAGGCGTGCGCCAGGTCGAACATGTTGAACCACATGCTGTGGATACCGGCCAGGGTAATGAACTGGTATTTGTAGCCCATGTCGGACAGCTGCTGCTGGAAGCTGGCGATGGTTTTGTCATCCAGCTTTTTCTGCCAGTTGAAGGACGGCGAGCAGTTGTAGGCCAGCAGTTTGCCCGGATACTTCGCGTGGATGGCGTCAGCAAAGCGTTTTGCCAGCGCCAGATCCGGCGTGGAGGTTTCACACCAGACCAGGTCCGCATAAGGCGCGTACGCCAGGCCGCGGCTGATCGCCTGTTCAATGCCGGCATGGGTACGGTAGAAACCTTCGCTGGTACGCTCGCCGGTGATGAACTCGCTGTCGTACGGGTCGCAGTCAGAGGTGATCAGGTCCGCCGCGTCCGCATCGGTACGGGCAATCACCAGCGTCGGCACGCCGAGCACGTCCGCGGCCAGACGCGCGGCAACCAGCTTCTGTACGGCTTCCTGTGTAGGAACCAGCACCTTACCGCCCATGTGTCCGCATTTTTTCACTGACGCCAGCTGGTCTTCGAAGTGAACGGCCGCTGCACCGGCCTCAATCATCGATTTCATCAGCTCGAAGGCGTTCAGCACACCGCCGAAGCCCGCTTCCGCATCCGCGACGATCGGCAGGAAGTAGTCAATAAAGCGCGGATCGCCAGGTTCGATACCGGCAGCCCACTGGATCTGATCCGCACGGCGGAAGGTATTGTTGATCCGATCCACCACCGACGGCACGGAGTTAGCCGGATAGAGCGACTGATCCGGGTACATGCTGGACGCCAGGTTAGCGTCCGCCGCAACCTGCCAGCCGGAGAGATAGATAGCTTCAATACCGGCCTTCGCCTGCTGCAGCGCCTGACCGCCGGTCAGCGCGCCGAGGCTGTTGATGTAGCCCTTTTTAGAGCCACCGTGCAGCAGCTTCCACATTTTCGCCGCACCGTTCTGTGCCAGCGTGCATTCCGGATTGACCGAGCCGCGTAATTTCACCACTTCCTCCGCGCTGTAAGGACGGCGGATGCCTTCCCAGCGAGGCTGTGTCCACTCTTTCTTCAACTCTTCGATTTGTTGGGTACGGGTTTTCATGTGCAGATGCTCCATATTGTTATGTGGTGAGTTACGCCAGGAAGCGGTAGCCCGGCAGGGTCAGGAAGTCGATTAAGTCATCTGATGTGGTGATTTGCTCCATCAGGCGCGCGGCGTCGTCAAAACGTCCGCTGCTGAAGCGGTGCTCGCCCAGCTCGTCCTGGATCACCCGCATCTCTTCGGCCAGCATCTGGCGGAACAGGGTCTTGGTCACCGGTTTGCCGTTGCTGAGCGTTTTTTGATGGTGGATCCACTGCCAGATGGAGGTACGTGAAATCTCCGCCGTCGCGGCATCTTCCATCAGGCCGTAGATAGGTACGCAGCCGTTGCCGGAGATCCACGCTTCGATGTACTGGACCGCGACGCGGATATTGGCACGCATGCCCTCTTCCGTACGCTCGCCCGCGCACGGTGCCAGCAGCTGTTCTTCAGCCGTTGGGGCATCGTCTTCACGCGTGACAAACAGCTGGTTTTTGTTGTCGCCGAGAACGCGGTTAAAGACCTCCATCGCCGTATCGGCCAGGCCGGGATGGGCAATCCACGTGCCGTCGTGACCGTTACGGGCTTCAAGCTCTTTATCAGCCTTCACCTTGTTGAGCACCTGATTGTTCCGCTCTGCGTCTTTGCTCGGGATAAATGCCGCCATGCCGCCCATCGCAAAGGCGCCGCGCTTGTGGCAGGTTTTGATCAGCAGGCGCGAGTAGGCGCTCAGGAACGGTTTATCCATGGTCACGACCTGGCGATCCGGCAGTACGCGGTCGGGATAGTTTTTCAGGGTTTTGATGTAGCTGAAAATATAGTCCCAGCGCCCGCAGTTCAGGCCGACGATGTGATCGCGCAGGGCGTGCAGAATTTCATTCATCTGGAACACGGCAGGCAGCGTTTCAATCAGCAGCGTGGCTTTGATGGTGCCGCGCGGCAGGTTGAAACGATCTTCCGCGTAGCTGAACACTTCGCTCCACCAGGCCGCTTCCTGCCAGGCCTGCGTTTTTGGCAGATAGAAATAAGGGCCGCTGCCTTTTGCCAGCAGGTTCTTGTAGTTGTGGAAGAAATAGAGTGCGAAATCAAACAGGCTGCCCGGAATGGCTTCCCCACGCCAGGTGACATGTTTTTCAGGCAGGTGCAGGCCGCGTACGCGACAGATCAGCACCGCCGGGTTCGGTTTGAGCTGGTAAATTTTGCCGGCTTCGTTGGTATAGCTGATGGTGCCGTTCACGGCGTCGCGCAGGTTGATCTGCCCCTCGATGACCTTACGCCAGTCCGGCGCCAGAGAGTCTTCAAAATCGGCCATGAAGACTTTAACGTTGGCGTTCATGGCGTTGATCACCATTTTGCGCTCTACCGGACCGGTGATCTCAACGCGACGATCCTGTAAATCTTCAGGGATGCCGCGGATTTTCCACTCACCGCGACGAATGGAAGCGGTTTCCGAAATGAATCCAGGCAACTTGCCATCGTCAATTTCCTGCTGCTGATGAATGCGTGCCGCCAGCAGCTTATTACGCTGCGGCGTAAAGCGGGTCACCAGTTCAGTCAGAAATTCTACCGCTTCCGCCGTCAAAACCTGCTGTTCTTGCTCGCCATACGGCTGGGTAAAGGCCAGTTCATCGACCGTCGTTGCCTGTTGAGTCATTACTCTGCTCCTCATCAAAGATCCAAAATCACGCCCCCGATGCGAACGAAAGATCGTTGGGTAGTTTTCGCTCAGCAGAATTAAGACTATCTATATTTTTTCTAAAATCAAAAACAATTTCCATTTTAATTTAATATTGAATTTAATTGTCTGATTTTATTGAAATTAAAGTTTAACTGGAGGGTGGGCGACATTTCGGAAATAAAAAAGGCACCCGAAGGTGCCTGATTTGAATAGCTGAAACGCTTTAGGATCGTTTAGTGCAGAAGATTACTCCAGCGTTGGATTCATGTGACGCAGATCGTATGGCGTTATCTGGTAGACGTAATAGTTGAGCCAGTTTGTGAAAAGCAAATTTCCGTGGCTGCGCCAGGTTGCTCTCGGTTTGTTTTGCGGATCGTCTTTCGGGAAATAGTTGTACGGTACATCCGGATTAAGACCCGCTTCGACATCACGGAAATACTCTGATGCGAGGGTATGCGGATCGTACTCAGGATGTCCGGTCACAAAAGCAATGCGTTTATCCTTGCTGGCAAACAGGTAAGCATCTCCGTCTTCCGTTTCGGCCAGGATCTCCAGATCGGTGTAATCACGAATCAGCTGGGCCGGGAAATCGGCGTAGCGCGAATGCGGGGCCAGGAAAGAGTCATCGAAACCACGCGTCAGCAAAGCGTGCGGGTGAAGAATGTGGTGTTCGTATACGCCAGAGAGCTTTTCAGTGCGGGTTTGCTTGGGGATGCCATAAAGAATATTCAGTGCGGCTTGTACCGCCCAACAGACAAACAATGTGGAGGTAACGTGATCTTTTGCCCACTCCAGAACCTGTTTGATCTGAGGCCAGTAGGCGACATCGTTAAATTCAACCAGGCCGAGCGGCGCGCCGGTCACGATCAGTCCGTCGAAGTTTTCCCCCTGAATGTCATCGAAGTTACAGTAGAAGTTGTTCAGATGCTCAGATGGCGTGTTACGTGATTCACGGGCATCGATTCGCAGCAGCTGGATATCCACCTGCAGCGGAGAGTTCGACAGAAGACGCAGGAACTGGTTTTCTGTTTCGATCTTTTTTGGCATCAGATTGAGAATAAGCACCTTCAGCGGGCGAATTTCCTGACCTGTCGCACGCGAAGCCGTCATGACGAAGACGTTTTCTTCACGCAAGAAATTGACGGCTGGTAGCTCGTCCTGCACCCGAATCGGCATAACTTAATATCCTCACAGCATACGTATAAACGTTTAGACATCCAGATAGCTAACGATACCCAGAAACGGGCATAATGTCGAGTCTGCAAGAAGAAGGTGAGAAAGTTTCAAGAAGGGGGAGAGGGAAAAACAAAAGCAAAAAACCCCGCACCTTACGGTACGGGGTTCTTCTAATTGATGCCTGGCAGTTCCCTACTCTCACATGGGGAGACCCCACACTACCATCGGCGCTACGGCGTTTCACTTCTGAGTTCGGCATGGGGTCAGGTGGGACCACCGCGCTAAAGCCGCCAGGCAAATTCTGTTTAATCTGTATCAGGCTGAAAATCGTGTCTCTCTCTTCGCCGAAACAGCTTCGGCGTTGTAAGGTTAAGCCTCACGGTTCATTAGTATCGGTTAGCTCAACGCATCGCTGCGCTTACACACCCGACCTATCAACGTCGTAGTCTTCAACGTTCCTTCAGGACCCTTAAAGGGTCAGGGAGAACTCATCTCGGGGCAAGTTTCGTGCTTAGATGCTTTCAGCACTTATCTTTTCCGCATTTAGCTACCGGGCAGTGCCATTGGCATGACAACCCGAACACCAGTGATGCGTCCACTCCGGTCCTCTCGTACTAGGAGCAGCCCCCCTCAATTCTCCAGCGCCCACGGCAGATAGGGACCGAACTGTCTCACGACGTTCTAAACCCAGCTCGCGTACCACTTTAAATGGCGAACAGCCATACCCTTGGGACCTACTTCAGCCCCAGGATGTGATGAGCCGACATCGAGGTGCCAAACACCGCCGTCGATATGAACTCTTGGGCGGTATCAGCCTGTTATCCCCGGAGTACCTTTTATCCGTTGAGCGATGGCCCTTCCATTCAGAACCACCGGATCACTATGACCTGCTTTCGCACCTGCTCGAGCCGTCACTCTCGCAGTCAAGCTAGCTTATGCCATTGCACTAACCTCCTGATGTCCGACCAGGATTAGCTAACCTTCGTGCTCCTCCGTTACTCTTTGGGAGGAGACCGCCCCAGTCAAACTACCCACCAGACACTGTCCGCAACCCGGATTACGGGTCTACGTTAGAACACCAGCCATTAAAGGGTGGTATTTCAAGGTCGGCTCCACGCAGACTGGCGTCCACGCTTCAAAGCCTCCCACCTATCCTACACATCAAGGACCAGTGTTCAGTGTCAAGCTATAGTAAAGGTTCACGGGGTCTTTCCGTCTTGCCGCGGGTACACTGCATCTTCACAGCGAGTTCAATTTCACTGAGTCTCGGGTGGAGACAGCCTGGCCATCATTACGCCATTCGTGCAGGTCGGAACTTACCCGACAAGGAATTTCGCTACCTTAGGACCGTTATAGTTACGGCCGCCGTTTACCGGGGCTTCGATCAAGAGCTTCGCGTTGCCGCTAACCCCATCAATTAACCTTCCGGCACCGGGCAGGCGTCACACCGTATACGTCCACTTTCGTGTTTGCACAGTGCTGTGTTTTTAATAAACAGTTGCAGCCAGCTGGTATCTTCGACTGATTTCAGCTCCACCCGCAGGGGCTTCACCTACATATCAGCGTGCCTTCTCCCGAAGTTACGGCACCATTTTGCCTAGTTCCTTCACCCGAGTTCTCTCAAGCGCCTTGGTATTCTCTACCTGACCACCTGTGTCGGTTTGGGGTACGATTTGATGTTACCTGATGCTTAGAGGCTTTTCCTGGAAGCAGGGCATTTGTTACTTCAGCACCGTAGTGCCTCGTCATCACACCTCAGCGTTAATAAGGTACCGGATTTACCTGGAACCTCCGCCTACATGCTTAAACCGGGACAACCGTCGCCCGGCTAACATAGCCTTCTCCGTCCCCCCTTCGCAGTAACACCAAGTACAGGAATATTAACCTGTTTCCCATCGACTACGCCTTTCGGCCTCGCCTTAGGGGTCGACTCACCCTGCCCCGATTAACGTTGGACAGGAACCCTTGGTCTTCCGGCGAGCGGGCTTTTCACCCGCTTTATCGTTACTTATGTCAGCATTCGCACTTCTGATACCTCCAGCATGCCTCACAGCACACCTTCAACGGCTTACAGAACGCTCCCCTACCCAACAACGCATAAGCGTCGCTGCCGCAGCTTCGGTGCATGGTTTAGCCCCGTTACATCTTCCGCGCAGGCCGACTCGACCAGTGAGCTATTACGCTTTCTTTAAATGATGGCTGCTTCTAAGCCAACATCCTGGCTGTCTGTGCCTTCCCACATCGTTTCCCACTTAACCATGACTTTGGGACCTTAGCTGGCGGTCTGGGTTGTTTCCCTCTTCACGACGGACGTTAGCACCCGCCGTGTGTCTCCCGTGATAACATTCTTCGGTATTCGTAGTTTGCATCGGGTTGGTAAGCCGGGATGGCCCCCTAGCCGAAACAGTGCTCTACCCCCGAAGATGAGTTCACGAGGCGCTACCTAAATAGCTTTCGGGGAGAACCAGCTATCTCCCGGTTTGATTGGCCTTTCACCCCCAGCCACAAGTCATCCGCTAATTTTTCAACATTAGTCGGTTCGGTCCTCCAGTTAGTGTTACCCAACCTTCAACCTGCCCATGGCTAGATCACCGGGTTTCGGGTCTATACCCTGCAACTTAACGCCCAGTTAAGACTCGGTTTCCCTTCGGCTCCCCTATACGGTTAACCTTGCTACAGAATATAAGTCGCTGACCCATTATACAAAAGGTACGCAGTCACACCACGAAGGTGCTCCCACTGCTTGTACGTACACGGTTTCAGGTTCTTTTTCACTCCCCTCGCCGGGGTTCTTTTCGCCTTTCCCTCACGGTACTGGTTCACTATCGGTCAGTCAGGAGTATTTAGCCTTGGAGGATGGTCCCCCCATATTCAGACAGGATACCACGTGTCCCGCCCTACTCTTCGAGTTCACAACCTGTGTGCTTTCGTGTACGGGACTGTCACCCTGTACCGTGCGACTTTCCAGACGCTTCCACTAACACACAAGCTGATTCAGACTCTGGGCTGCTCCCCGTTCGCTCGCCGCTACTGGGGGAATCTCGGTTGATTTCTTTTCCTCGGGGTACTTAGATGTTTCAGTTCCCCCGGTTCGCCTCGTTAACCTATGTATTCAGTTAACGATAGTGCAACGAATTGCACTGGGTTTCCCCATTCGGACATCGCCGGGTCAAAGGTTCATATCACCTCGCCGGCGCTTTTCGCAGATTAGCACGTCCTTCATCGCCTCTGACTGCCAGGGCATCCACCGTGTACGCTTAGTCGCTTAACCTCACAACCCGAAGATGTTTCACTTCATGATTGCGAAAATTTGAGAGACTCGAACACACCAATTAAGATGTGTCGTTTCAATTTTCAGCTTGATCCAGATTTTTAAAGAGCAAATATCTCAAACGTCACCCGAAGATGAGTTTTGAGATATGACGGCAGGTGACTTTCACTCACGAACCAGCAAGTGGCGTCCCCTAGGGGATTCGAACCCCTGTTACCGCCGTGAAAGGGCGGTGTCCTGGGCCTCTAGACGAAGGGGACGTGTAAGTCTCAATCGCAAGACGCCTTGCTATTTACTTTTCATCAGACAATCTGTGTGGACACTACAAAGGCAGGTTCTTTAAGGTAAGGAGGTGATCCAACCGCAGGTTCCCCTACGGTTACCTTGTTACGACTTCACCCCAGTCATGAATCACAAAGTGGTAAGCGCCCTCCCGAAGGTTAAGCTACCTACTTCTTTTGCAACCCACTCCCATGGTGTGACGGGCGGTGTGTACAAGGCCCGGGAACGTATTCACCGTAGCATTCTGATCTACGATTACTAGCGATTCCGACTTCATGGAGTCGAGTTGCAGACTCCAATCCGGACTACGACGCACTTTATGAGGTCCGCTTGCTCTCGCGAGGTCGCTTCTCTTTGTATGCGCCATTGTAGCACGTGTGTAGCCCTACTCGTAAGGGCCATGATGACTTGACGTCATCCCCACCTTCCTCCAGTTTATCACTGGCAGTCTCCTTTGAGTTCCCGGCCTAACCGCTGGCAACAAAGGATAAGGGTTGCGCTCGTTGCGGGACTTAACCCAACATTTCACAACACGAGCTGACGACAGCCATGCAGCACCTGTCTCAGAGTTCCCGAAGGCACCAATCCATCTCTGGAAAGTTCTCTGGATGTCAAGAGTAGGTAAGGTTCTTCGCGTTGCATCGAATTAAACCACATGCTCCACCGCTTGTGCGGGCCCCCGTCAATTCATTTGAGTTTTAACCTTGCGGCCGTACTCCCCAGGCGGTCGACTTAACGCGTTAGCTCCGGAAGCCACGCCTCAAGGGCACAACCTCCAAGTCGACATCGTTTACGGCGTGGACTACCAGGGTATCTAATCCTGTTTGCTCCCCACGCTTTCGCACCTGAGCGTCAGTCTTTGTCCAGGGGGCCGCCTTCGCCACCGGTATTCCTCCAGATCTCTACGCATTTCACCGCTACACCTGGAATTCTACCCCCCTCTACAAGACTCTAGCCTGCCAGTTTCGAATGCAGTTCCCAGGTTGAGCCCGGGGATTTCACATCCGACTTGACAGACCGCCTGCGTGCGCTTTACGCCCAGTAATTCCGATTAACGCTTGCACCCTCCGTATTACCGCGGCTGCTGGCACGGAGTTAGCCGGTGCTTCTTCTGCGGGTAACGTCAATTGCTGAGGTTATTAACCTCAACACCTTCCTCCCCGCTGAAAGTACTTTACAACCCGAAGGCCTTCTTCATACACGCGGCATGGCTGCATCAGGCTTGCGCCCATTGTGCAATATTCCCCACTGCTGCCTCCCGTAGGAGTCTGGACCGTGTCTCAGTTCCAGTGTGGCTGGTCATCCTCTCAGACCAGCTAGGGATCGTCGCCTAGGTGAGCCGTTACCCCACCTACTAGCTAATCCCATCTGGGCACATCTGATGGCAAGAGGCCCGAAGGTCCCCCTCTTTGGTCTTGCGACGTTATGCGGTATTAGCTACCGTTTCCAGTAGTTATCCCCCTCCATCAGGCAGTTTCCCAGACATTACTCACCCGTCCGCCGCTCGCCGGCAAAGTAGCAAGCTACTTTCCGCTGCCGCTCGACTTGCATGTGTTAGGCCTGCCGCCAGCGTTCAATCTGAGCCATGATCAAACTCTTCAATTTAAGTTTGATGCTCGTGAATTAAACTTCGTAATGAATTACGTATGTTCACTCAGAGACTTGGTATTCATTTATTGTCCGAAGACATTAAGAATCCATGTCACTTTGAGTGCCCACACAGATTGTCTGATAAATTGTTAAAGAGCAGTTGCAACGCGGCTTTCGCTCACCGTTGCGAGGTGGCGTATATTACGCTTTCCTCTTTCAGAGTCAACCCGTTATTTCAGAATTTTTCTCTTCAACCGAACCGCTTGTTGTGTGAAGTGATTCACATCCGCCGTGTCGATGGAGGCGCATTATAGGGAGTTCTCGGCTGGCCGCAACCGCTAAATGTCAGAAAAATGACTGACTGCTGCATTCCACAGCAAAACCCCGCCTTATACCTTTTTACACACAGACTTATCCACAATGATACGAAAAAGTGAAAATGTGCGAGCGTTGCGCAAACGTTTTCGTTAAAATGCTCGCGCTTAATAAGGATGCCCCGTCAGGTGTGTTAGATGAGTTTTTCGCAGGAAAATTCATCTAACGCTCTCTGTAATCGTGAAATCCAGGGGATTTACCATGCAACAACGTCGTCCAGTCCGCCGCGCTCTGCTCAGTGTTTCTGATAAAGCCGGTATCGTCGAATTCGCTCAGGCACTTTCCGCACGCGGTGTGGAGCTGCTTTCTACAGGCGGTACCGCTCGCCTGTTAGCAGATAAAGGTCTGCCGGTAACCGAAGTGTCCGATTACACCGGTTTCCCGGAAATGATGGATGGACGCGTCAAAACCCTGCATCCGAAAGTGCACGGCGGTATTCTTGGCCGTCGCGGTCAGGACGACGCCATTATGGAACAGCATGACATCGCGCCAATCGACATGGTTGTCGTTAACCTCTACCCGTTTGCCCAGACCGTTGCTCGCGAAGGCTGTTCTCTGGAAGATGCCGTAGAGAATATTGATATCGGCGGCCCAACCATGGTGCGCTCCGCGGCCAAGAACCATAAAGATGTGGCCATCGTCGTAAAGAGCAGCGATTACGAAACCATTATTAACGAGATGGACGCCAACGAAGGGTCACTGACTCTGGAAACGCGTTTCGACCTCGCCATCAAAGCCTTCGAGCACACCGCGGCGTACGACAGCATGATCGCCAACTACTTCGGTAGCCTGGTGCCTGCTTACCACGGTGAAAGTAAAGATCCTTCTGGCCGCTTCCCGCGCACCCTGAACCTGAACTTCATTAAGAAGCAGGATATGCGTTACGGCGAGAACAGCCACCAGCAGGCAGCCTTCTATATAGAAGAAGAGGTTAAAGAAGCCTCTGTTGCGACCGCTCAGCAGGTTCAGGGCAAAGCGCTATCCTATAACAACATTGCTGACACCGACGCCGCGCTGGAATGCGTGAAAGAGTTCAGCGAGCCGGCCTGCGTTATCGTTAAGCACGCGAACCCATGCGGCGTTGCCGTGAGCACCTCTATTCTGGATGCCTACGATCGCGCGTACAAAACCGACCCGACCTCCGCGTTCGGCGGCATTATCGCCTTCAACCGCGAGCTGGATGCTGAAACCGCGCAGGCCATCATCTCCCGCCAGTTTGTTGAAGTGATCATCGCGCCATCGGCCTCCGAAGAAGCGCTGAAAATCACCGCGGCAAAACAGAACGTGCGCGTGCTGGTTTGCGGCCAGTGGGCAGAACGCGTGCCGGGCCTGGACTTCAAGCGCGTGAACGGCGGCCTGCTGGTTCAGGACCGCGATCTGGGTATGGTGACAGAAGCCGACATGCGCGTGGTAACGAAACGCCAGCCTACCGAACAGGAACTGCGTGACGCGCTGTTCTGCTGGAAGGTCGCGAAGTTCGTCAAATCCAACGCCATCGTCTACGCCAAAGAAAACATGACTATCGGGATAGGCGCAGGCCAGATGAGCCGCGTTTACTCCGCGAAAATCGCGGGCATTAAAGCAGGCGATGAAGGTCTGGAAGTAAAAGGCTCCGCCATGGCTTCTGACGCCTTCTTCCCGTTCCGTGACGGTATCGACGCGGCGGCTGCAGTGGGCATCACCTGTGTGATCCAGCCTGGCGGCTCAATTCGCGACGACGAAGTGATTGCCGCTGCCGACGAACATGGCATTGCAATGATCTTCACCGACATGCGCCACTTCCGCCATTAATTCCCGGAGCAGAAAATGAAAGTATTAGTGATTGGTAACGGCGGACGCGAGCACGCTCTGGCGTGGAAAGCGGCGCAGTCTCCGCTGGTGAAAACAGTTTTCGTAGCACCGGGCAACGCCGGTACCGCGCTGGAACCCGCGCTGCAAAACGTGGCTATCGGCGTGACCGATATCCCGGCGCTGCTGAGCTTTGCCCAGAGCGAGAAAATCGATCTGACCATCGTCGGCCCGGAAGCGCCGCTGGTGATTGGCGTCGTCGATGCCTTCCGCGCGGCGGGCCTGACAATCTTCGGGCCTACGGAAGGCGCCGCGCAGCTGGAAGGCTCCAAAGCCTTCACCAAAGATTTCCTCGCGCGTCATAACATCCCGACGGCGGAATATCAGAACTTCACCGAAGTGGAGCCAGCCCTGGCCTACCTGCGTGAAAAAGGTGCGCCGATTGTTATCAAGGCCGACGGTCTGGCCGCTGGTAAAGGCGTTATCGTCGCGATGACCCTCGAAGAAGCCGAAGCCGCGGTTCAGGATATGCTGGCGGGCAACGCCTTTGGCGATGCGGGCCACCGCATCGTGATCGAAGAGTTCCTCGACGGTGAAGAGGCCAGCTTTATCGTGATGGTCGACGGCGAGCACGTTCTGCCGATGGCCACCAGCCAGGATCACAAGCGCGTGGGCAATGGCGATACCGGCCCGAATACTGGCGGAATGGGCGCTTACTCCCCCGCTCCGGTAGTGACTGACGAAGTCCACCAGCGCACCATGGATCGCGTCATCTGGCCAACCGTGAAAGGGATGGCGGCGGAAGGCAACACCTACACCGGTTTCCTCTATGCGGGTCTGATGATCGACAAGCAGGGTAACCCTAAGGTCATCGAATTCAACTGCCGCTTTGGCGATCCGGAAACGCAGCCCATCATGCTGCGCATGAAATCCGATCTGGTGGAACTGTGTCTGGCAGCCTGCGAAGGCAAGCTCGACGAGAAAACCTCAGAGTGGGACGAGCGTGCGTCTCTGGGCGTGGTGATTGCTGCAGGCGGTTATCCGGGCAACTACAACACCGGGGATGAAATCCACGGCCTGCCGCTGGAAGAGATTGACGGTGCGAAGGTGTTCCATGCGGGTACGAAGCTGGCTGACGACGATCGCGTCCTCACCAACGGCGGACGCGTGCTGTGTGCAACCGCGCTGGGCCATACCGTGGCAGAAGCGCAGAAACGCGCCTATGCGCTGATGGCGGATATTCACTGGAACGGCAGCTTTAGCCGTCAGGATATCGGTTATCGTGCAATTGCGCGCGAGCAGGGCGAGTAATTTCACACCCTCACCCTAACCCTCTCCCTCAAGGGAGAGGGGATTTAAATCAAAAACTTTTTTCCGTCGGCTGCCAGGTGCAGAAGTCTTCGTTCGCCACCAGCAACAGCTGAGAGCCTTCCGGCGCTTCCAGCCACGCCACACTCACCTCCATTGATGAATGACGCTGACGGCGCTGAATGTGTTCTGTTGCCCAGGATTCGAGCTCAGGCTTGACCGTCTGTCCTTCGCAGGTTGTCACCGTCCCATCGGCATGCCAGCGCCCCTGGCGCAGCACAACGCGTCCCAGACGAAGCGCATCGCTGGTCTGGCGGATTTGTTCGGCACGATAACGGTAGAGAGCGATTTGATCGCTGGAAAGCTGCTGTTTTTGGCCGCTGACTTCGCGCTGCATAAAGCTCAGCTCGCCATGGTCGTCAAAACGCACTTTCACGTGTTCGGGGGTCTTGCTGTAGACGTTCAGTTCAATCAGCGACAGGTCATCTCCCTGCCAGCGATATTCCGCAGTCGACGTATTGCCGTTATGCCACGGGCTGAAGGCAGAAAGCAGATGCACTTCGCCGCCGGAATCTTTGCGCCAGATCCTGACCGCACCCTGGTTGTCCGCGTAGCCGCTGGCGGTAAACGGCGGCAGGGAGGTGTCGTGGCTGCAGGCTGACAGCAGCAGCATGCCTGCCAGCGCGAGCGTTCCACGCCAGAAAGACAAAAGGGGCGTTGCCGCCCCTTCGCTAAAACTGTTCACTGCCACGCGTCTTACTTAACAGCGTCTTTCAGTGCTTTACCAGAAACAAATGCCGGCACGTTAGCTGCGGCGATTTTGATTTCTTTACCGGTCTGCGGGTTGCGGCCAGTACGCTCAGCGCGGTGGTTCACTTTGAAGGTACCGAAACCAACCAGTTGCACAGCATCGCCTTCTTTCAGAGACTCAGTAATAGCAGCCAGGGTAGATTCCAGAGCAGCTTTAGCCTGCACTTTAGACAGATCAGCCTTGTCCGCAATTACATCAATCAGTTGAGTCTTGTTCATAAGTTATCCTTTCAATGTGTTTATCGCTTGCTAAGCATCGAGTGCGACGAAAATGCCAAAAAAGCACTCTCCTGCATACACGCACCGATAGCCACTTTTTTTCGCCCCCCAAATGTAGACCAGACAAGGGGCGAAAGGGAAGAGTCGAGGAGCGACAAAACGGGCGTTATCTCAAGATTTATTGTCTCATTGGTTAAAAATTATACCAATATTGCTCTCAGCAGCCTCTCGTAAGTCCGCGCGCAGCCCTTTTATCAGCTCAATATCGCGTTCTTCGCACTCTGCCAGCAGGCGGAAAATTTCCCACTGAATGTCCCATTCTTGCTCAACCGCCGGGTTCGCACGCAGCTCTTCGTCGGTCATCTCGCGACCTTCCTGGGTCATTTCCAGCATCGCGACGGTCGTAATCGATGCCTTACTGACTTCAACTGCGTGCTCCAGCGTTTCACCGCTCAGACGGGAGTGGAGCAGTTCGCTTAACGCCACGCAGGCATCAATCGCCGGGTAGACACCGTACAGGTCAAAATCATCCGCAGCCGGAATCGCCTCTTCCAGCTTTTCCAGCTGGGAGTCGAAGTTCACCTTCGCGTCTTTCACCGTCAGCGTTTCCCAGATCAGATCCAGAATGCGGCGGTAGATATGGCCATCACCAAAGCCCGTCTCCTTACAGAACGCGGCATAGTTGGGATACATGCGCTCGCACAGGCAAGCCATAAACGTCACGTGCTGCCAGCTTTCAAGTTTCTCAAGGCGCAGGTGAATCGGGTTTTGTAGCATGATGATCTCTCGAATCGAAAATTAGGCGCAGTTTACCTGAATCATCGCTGAATTTCCTGCCAACGAACAAAAGCCGGACGCGAAGATGCCACGGCGTCTGCCCAGCGCGTCGGCTCCGGCAAGCGGTAGCCCTTCATGCAGCGCTGCACCCACGCCAGGGCGCTGTCCATGCTCACCCGATGCCCCGTGGCGATAAAGAGCGGATTACAGCGTGCCTTGCTGCGCCAGACCCACGCTAGCTGCTCACCTTTATGGATAAGCGGCGCCAGCGCGCCCGGCTCGTCTGAAAGAGGTTCAAACGCGCCGCACAGGCGTTTCTTGGCAACGCCAATGGTCGGCACATCCACCAGCAGCCCAAAGTGGCTGGCAACGCCTAAACGGCGCGGGTGTGAGATACCGTGTCCATCGACAAACAGCAGGTCAGGTTTTTGCGAGAGTTGCTCCCACGCTGCCAGCAGCGCGGGATATTCGCGGAAGGAGAGAAAGCCCGGAATGTACGGCATGGTGGTCGCGATACGCGCTACCTTGTACTCCACCAGCTCAAGCGAAGGGTATTTCAGTACCACCATCGCCGCTCGCGTCACTTCCCCACCCTGCTCGAATCCGACGTCTGCTCCGCCAATGTACTGCGGAGGATCCTTATCCAGACGATCCTCGCGGATCACCGATGAGGCCAGTTCGATTTGTTGAGCGCGTAGCGACGCGAGATCCATAATCACTCCTTACTTGTGATACTGGGCAGAAAGCCGATGCACCGCCTCCACAAATACGCCTGCGTGTTCTGGCGGCACATCCTGATGAATGCCGTGGCCGAGGTTAAAGACGTGGCCTTCCCCCTGGCCGAAACCAGACAGTATAGTCGACACTTCTTCTTCAATGCGCGCTGGCGGCGCATAGAGCATGGACGGGTCCATATTGCCCTGCAGCGCCACTTTGTCGCCCACGCGACGGCGCGCATCGGCGATATCGGTGGTCCAGTCGAGGCCCAGCGCGTCGCAGCCGGTTGCCGCCATCGCTTCCAGCCACTGGCCGCCACCTTTGGTGAACAGCGTCACCGGCACGCGGCGGCCTTCGTTTTCACGCAGCAGGCCGTCGACGATTTTGTGCATGTAGTACAGGGAGAACTGCTGATAATCGCGCCCGGTCAGCACGCCGCCCCAGGTATCGAAAATCATCACCGACTGCGCACCCGCCTTAATCTGCGCGTTCAGATAGAGGGTGACGCTCTTCGCCAGCTTATCGAGCAGCGCATGCAGGGCCAGCGGCTCGGCGTACATCATCTTTTTAATCATGGTAAAGGCTTTGCTGCTGCCCCCTTCCACCATATAGGTCGCCAGCGTCCACGGGCTGCCGGAGAAGCCAATCAGCGGCACTTCACCTTTCAGCTCGCGGCGAATGGTGCGCACGGCGTTCATCACGTAGCCCAGCTCGCCTTCCGGATCGGGGATCGGCAGCTTATCCACGTCGGCTTTGCTTTTGATTGGGGAGGTGAAACGCGGGCCTTCACCGGTTTCGAAGTACAGGCCAAGGCCCATTGCATCCGGAATGGTCAGAATATCCGAGAAGAGGATCGCAGCATCCAGCGGGAAGCGGCGCAGCGGCTGGAGCGTCACTTCGCAGGCCAGCTCGGCGTTTTTGCACAGCGACATAAAATCGCCCGCCTGCGCGCGCGTGGCTTTGTACTCCGGGAGATAGCGTCCCGCCTGGCGCATCATCCACACCGGGGTGACATCAACGGGCTGGCGCAGCAGCGCACGCAGATAACGATCGTTCTTCAGTTCGGTCATTTTTGCAGTTCCTTAAGCGTCATGGCCTCAGTGTAACACTACTCATACTCGGCCCGACACATCGCCACGGTATCTTCTATCAGCCGACGCGCCACGGTGCCCGGCGGAGGTAACAGCGGTAGATCGTCGTAGCGATACCAGTTTGCTTCCAGCAGCTCTTTCTGATCGATAACGATCTCGCCGCTATCATATTCGGCCATAAATGCCGTCATCAGCGACTGCGGGAACGGCCACGGCTGCGAGGTAACGTAGCGCAGGTTCTTCACTTTGATCCCGCTCTCCTCCATCACCTCGCGCGCTACCGCCTGCTCCAGCGTTTCGCCCACCTCGACGAAGCCGGCCAGCACGGTGTGAATGCCGTTGCGATGGCGGGTATGCTGCGCCAGCAGGATGGAATCCTCCCGGCGGATAGCGACGATAATGCACGGCGCTATCTGCGGATAGTAGCGTTCGCGGCAGTGGCTGCAGAGCATCGCCCACTCGGTTTTGCTCGGGCGCATGGTATGACCGCAGTAGCCGCAGTATTTATGCGAGCGGTAAAACTCGGCCAGCTGCACGCCGCGCCCCGCCAGCTGGAACAGCCCCACGTCCAGATCCAGCACCTGGCGCACCGATCCCATATCCTGGCGGCGGGACTGTTGGATCAACCACACGGGCTCACCCTGCCACTCGCCGATCTGTAGCGCTGGCTGGCCAACGAGATCGAACGCCTCAGCTGCGCCATAGGGGATTTCCCCGGCAGGAAGCCATAATTTTTGTTCGTGACTGACGATCCACCAACCAAGATCTGATTTTTCAATAATACGATCCATATCTATTGCACTACCTTCGCTTCACTGACATGTTGTTAGCATTGTGGTTACATTCTGGATAAGCAGATTCAATCCTACATTTTGCGGAGTCGACCATGTTAAACCAGCTGGAAAGCCTGACTGAGCGCGTTAGAGGAAATAACAAACTGGTGGATCGCTGGCTACATGTACGCAAGCATCTACTCGTGGCTTATTACAATCTGGTCGGTATTAAGCCTGGCAAAGAATCGTTTATGCGACTGAATGAAAAAGCGCTGGATGATTTTTGTCAGGGCCTGGTCGACTATCTGTCCGACGGCCATTTCAATATTTATGAACGCATTATCCGCGAAATGGAAGGTACAACACCCTATTTAGCGGCCAGCAAGCTCTATCCCCTTCTGGAAGCCAACACCCAGCAGATCATGGATTACTATGATTCCGCGCTCGAGAACGCTATCGATCACGATAACTATCTTGAGTTTCAGCAGGCGCTATCCGACCTCGGCGAAGCGCTGGAAGAGCGATTCACGCTGGAAGATAAGCTGATCGCCCTCGTGCTGGACAATGATTTGAACATCAGTAACGAAGAGAACGTCGCGCGCCCTGCTTGAGTTCTTCATCGTTAACGAGTAATTTACAACCATTCGCCCCTCTCACGAGGGGGATTTTTCTTGTCGGAGTGCCCAGCGCCTGAACGCGCGGGCTGAGACCGTTAATTCGGGATCCGCGGAACCTGATCAGGCTAATACCTGCGAAGGGAACAAGAGTCACATTGCTGTTGTATCGCCTGAGGGCGATCCTCTCTTGCTTCATCCGTCGTCTGACAAGCCATGTCCTTCACTTTTGGAATGAGCTATGTCTACTGCAAAACTGACCCGCCGCGAACAGCGCGCACAGGCCCAACACTTCATCGACACGCTGGAAGGCACCGCTTTCCCGAACTCGAAACGCATCTACATTTCCGGCTCGCAGGCCGATATCCGCGTCCCAATGCGCGAAATCCAGCTCAGCCCGACGCTTATCGGCGGCAGCAAAGATAACCCCCAGTATGAAGACAACGAAGCCGTGCCGGTGTATGACACCTCCGGTCCGTACGGCGATCCTGATGTTGCCATCAACGTCCAGCAGGGTCTGGCAAAGCTGCGCCAGCCGTGGATTGATGCGCGCAACGACTGTGAAGAGCTGAGCGTACTCAGCTCTGCCTACACCAAAGAGCGCCTGGCCGACGACGGTCTGGACGAGCTGCGCTTTACCGGCCTGCTGACGCCAAAACGCGCTAAGGCGGGCAAATGCGTGACCCAGCTGCACTACGCGCGCCGGGGCATCGTCACGCCGGAGATGGAGTTCATCGCCATCCGCGAAAACATGGGTCGCGAGCGCATCCGTAGCGAAGTGCTGCGCTATCAGCATCCGGGTGAAGGCTTTGGCGCTCGCCTGCCGGAGAACATCACGCCGGAGTTTGTGCGTGACGAAGTGGCCGCAGGCCGCGCGATTATCCCCGCCAACATCAACCACCCGGAATCCGAGCCGATGATTATCGGCCGCAACTTCCTGGTGAAGGTCAACGCGAACATCGGTAACTCGGCCGTCACCTCCTCCATCGAAGAAGAGGTGGAGAAGCTGGTCTGGTCCACGCGCTGGGGCGCGGACACGGTAATGGACCTCTCCACTGGACGCTATATTCACGAAACCCGCGAATGGATCCTGCGTAACAGCCCGGTACCGATTGGCACCGTCCCGATTTATCAGGCGCTGGAAAAGGTCAACGGCATTGCCGAAGACCTCACCTGGGAAGCGTTCCGCGACACGCTGCTGGAGCAGGCCGAACAGGGCGTGGACTATTTCACCATTCACGCGGGCGTGCTGCTGCGCTACGTGCCGATGACGGCGAAGCGCCTGACCGGCATCGTCTCGCGCGGCGGTTCCATCATGGCGAAGTGGTGCCTGTCCCATCATCAGGAAAACTTCCTCTACGAACACTTCCGCGAAATTTGCGAAATCTGCGCCGCGTACGATGTCTCTCTGTCGCTGGGCGACGGCCTGCGTCCGGGCTCTATTCGCGACGCGAACGACGAAGCGCAGTTTGCCGAGCTGCACACGCTGGGCGAACTGACCAAAATCGCCTGGGAGTATGACGTGCAGGTGATGATTGAAGGCCCGGGCCACGTGCCGATGCAGATGATCCGCCGCAACATGACCGAGGAGCTGGAGCACTGCCACGAAGCTCCGTTCTACACCCTGGGGCCGTTGACCACCGATATTGCGCCGGGCTATGACCACTTCACGTCGGGCATTGGGGCGGCGATGATCGGCTGGTTCGGCTGCGCTATGCTCTGCTACGTCACGCCAAAAGAGCACCTCGGCCTGCCAAACAAAGAGGATGTGAAGCAGGGGCTGATCACCTACAAAATTGCCGCCCACGCCGCGGATCTGGCCAAAGGCCATCCGGGCGCGCAAATCCGCGATAACGCCATGTCGAAGGCACGCTTTGAATTCCGCTGGGAAGACCAGTTCAACCTGGCGCTGGACCCGTTCACCGCCCGCGCCTATCACGACGAGACCCTGCCGCAGGAATCGGGCAAAGTCGCGCACTTCTGCTCTATGTGCGGGCCAAAATTCTGCTCGATGAAAATCAGCCAGGAGGTGCGCGACTACGCCGCCGCGCAGACCATTGAAGTGGGCATGGCGGACATGTCTGAAACCTTCCGCGCCAAAGGCGGCGAAATCTACCTCAAAAAAGAGGAGGCGTAATGTATAAGCCCGATTTCCCGCCCGTTCCCTACCGTTTAGGGCTCTATCCGGTGGTGGACAGCGTGGAGTGGATAGAGCGCCTGCTGGAGACAGGCGTTCGAACGATCCAGCTGCGCATCAAGGATAAACGCGACGACGAGGTGGAAGCCGATGTGGTTGCCGCCATCGCGCTTGGCCGTCGGCATAACGCCCGTCTGTTTATCAACGATTACTGGCGGCTGGCCGTTAAGCACCAGGCGTACGGCGTGCACCTGGGTCAGGAGGACCTGGAAACAACGGATCTGAGCGCTATCCGCGAAGCCGGGTTGCGTCTTGGCGTTTCAACGCACGATGACATGGAGATCGACGTGGCGCTGGCGGCCCGTCCCTCTTACATCGCGCTGGGTCACGTCTTCCCGACGCAAACCAAGCAGATGCCCTCCGCACCGCAGGGGCTGACGCAGCTGGCGAGTCACGTTAAACGCCTTGCCGATTACCCCACCGTCGCCATCGGCGGAATCAGCCTTGAACGCGCCCCGGCGGTGCTGGAGACCGGCGTCGGCAGTATCGCCGTCGTCAGCGCCATTACCCAGGCCGCAGACTGGCGTCTCGCCACCGAACAGCTGTTACAGCTGGCAGGAGCGGGTGATGAACGATCGTGATTTTATGCGCTATAGCCGTCAGATCCTGCTGGAAGATATCGCCATCGACGGACAGCAAAAGCTGCTCGCCAGCCGGGTGCTGATTGTCGGTCTGGGCGGGTTAGGCGCGCCCGCCGCGCTTTATCTGGCAGGCGCAGGTATCGGTACGCTGGTGCTGGCCGACGACGACGAGGTTCACCTCAGCAACCTGCAGCGACAAATCCTCTTCTCCACCGAGGATATCAACCAGCCAAAAGCGCAAATTACCCGGCAGCGCCTGAACCAGCTCAACCCGGATATCGCGCTGATTGCCCTGCAGGATCGGCTCAGCGGTGAAAACCTGCGCCGTGAGGTCGCCCTTGCCGACGTGGTGCTGGACTGCACGGACAACATGGCGACGCGCCAGGCGATTAACGCCGCCTGCGTGGCAAATAATACGCCGCTTATCACCGCCAGCGCGGTGGGTTTCGGCGGGCAGATGATGGTCCTGACCCCGCCGTGGTCGCAGGGCTGCTATCGCTGCCTGTGGCCGGACGATGCCGAGCCGGCGCGCAACTGCCGTACGGCGGGCATTCTGGGTCCGGTGGTCGGCGTAATGGGCACAATGCAGGCGCTGGAGGCCATCAAGCTGCTCAGCGGCATGGAGACGGAACGCAATTCGCTGCGGCTGTTTGATGCCCGCTCCAGCGGCTGGCGTCATCTGGCGTTACACCGCGCCAGCCGCTGCCCGGTATGCGGAGGCCGCGATGCGCATTCTGTTTAACGATGAGCCGATGAAATGCGACGACGGGCTCACCGTTGCGGTACTGCTCGACAAGCTGCGCCAGCTCAAGCCGGGAACGGCGCTGGCGCTCAATCAACAGATCCTGCCGCGCGAGCAGTGGGAACACCAGCAGGTCAATGACGGCGACCAGATCCTGCTGTTTCAGGTTATCGCAGGGGGCTGAGATGTTACGTATTGCCGATAAAGTCTTTGATTCACACCTGTTTACCGGAACCGGAAAATTCGCCTCGCCGCAGCTGATGGTGGATGCCATTCGCGAAAGCGGCAGCCAGCTGGTGACGCTGGCGCTCAAGCGCGTGGATCTGCGCCATCACAGCGATGCCATTCTGGCGCCTTTACTGGAGGCTGGCGTCACGCTGCTGCCCAACACCTCCGGTGCCAAAACGGCCGAAGAGGCGATTTTTGCCGCGCAGCTGGCCCGCGAGGCGCTCGGCACTCGCTGGCTGAAGCTGGAAATTCATCCTGACGCCCGCTGGCTGCTGCCCGACCCCATCGAAACGCTGAAAGCGGCTGAAAAGCTGGTGCAGCAAGGGTTTATCGTCCTGCCTTACTGCGGCGCCGATCCTGTTCTGTGCAAACGGCTGGAAGAGGTCGGCTGCGCCGCCGTCATGCCGCTGGGCGCCCCCATTGGCTCCAATCAGGGGCTTGAAACCCGCGCAATGCTGGAAATCATTATTGAGCAAGCTACCGTGCCGGTGGTGGTTGATGCGGGCATTGGCGTGCCCAGCCATGCCGCGCAGGCGCTGGAGATGGGCGCCGACGCGGTGCTGGTCAACACGGCCATCGCGGTTGCCGACGATCCGGTCATGATGGCGCGTGCGTTCCGCATGGCCGTAGAGGCTGGCCTGCTGGCAAGGGAGTCTGGCCCCGGCTCGCGCAGTTTCCAGGCACAGGCCACCAGCCCGCTGACCGGTTTTCTGGAGGCGATCTCATGAGCACGTTTACCGAGCGCTGGCGGCAGCTTAACTGGGACGACATTGCCCTGCGCATTAACAGCAAAACGGCGGCTGACGTGGAGCGCGCGCTGCATGCCCGCCATCTGACCCGCGAGGATCTGATGGCCCTGCTCTCCCCGGCGGCCAGCGCGTACCTCGAGCCGATGGCCCAGCGAGCGCAGCGGCTCACCCGCCAGCGTTTTGGCAACACGGTAAGCTTCTACGTGCCGCTCTATCTATCAAACCTGTGCGCCAATGACTGCACCTACTGCGGTTTTTCCATGAGCAACCGCATCAAGCGTAAAACGCTCGATGAAGGTGAGATCGCCCGCGAGTGCGCGGCCATTCGTGAAATGGGCTTTGAACATCTTCTGCTTGTCACGGGCGAACATCAGGGAAAAGTGGGAATGGACTATTTCCGTCAGCACCTTCCCGCCATTCGTCGTCAGTTTGCGTCGTTGCAGATGGAAGTGCAGCCCCTGGCGCAGGAGGAGTACGCGGAGCTAAAAACCCTCGGGCTGGACGGGGTCATGGTCTACCAGGAAACCTATCACGAGGCGACGTACGCCCGGCATCACCTGAAGGGCAAGAAACAGGATTTCTTTTTCCGCCTGGAAACGCCGGACAGGCTGGGTCGCGCGGGGATCGACAAAATCGGTCTGGGCGCGCTGATCGGGCTCTCTGACAGCTGGCGGGTGGATTGTTACATGGTGGCGGAACATTTGCTGTGGCTTCAGCAGCACTACTGGCAGAGCCGTTATTCCATCTCCTTCCCGCGCCTGAGGCCTTGCGCGGGCGGGATTGAACCGGCTTCGCTGATGGATGAACGCCAGCTGGTGCAGGCCATCTGTGCGTTTCGCCTGCTCGCCCCGGAAGTGGAATTATCGCTCTCAACGCGTGAATCCCCGGCGTTTCGCGATCGCGTTATCCCGCTTGCGATTAACAACGTCAGCGCGTTTTCCAAAACGCAGCCTGGCGGCTACGCCGACGATCGTCCGGAGCTCGAGCAGTTTGTGCCGCATGACGGACGACGTCCGGAAGCGGTCGCCGCAGCCCTGACGGCGCAGGGTCTTCAGCCTGTCTGGAAAGACTGGGACAGCTGGCTGGGAAGAACCTCGCAATGACGCTGAAACGTACTGCAACGCCATAAAAAATTGTCGAGGCACGACGAAAAGGCAAAACCGGGTGGTTGTCAGCGATCGTCCGGTTTTTTATTGTCACACGGTCAGCAACGGATGCTGACCAGGGCGAAAAGCTTCTTCCTCGTTTCGCCCTGCCTCTGGTTCATTGCGCACACGGCCGCCAGCAGGTTGAATAAGTATTTTCTTAATGGTTCTTAAGATAAATCATCCCGCCAGAAATCGTGTGTCGTATAATTCACCGCTAACCGCAGGACAGCGACTATGCTGAGAGGATATCGGCAGACGAAAAGTAATCACCATCAGGAACGATGTACAGCTCATGGCACTTCACAGCAAAAAGCTCTCTTTTACCCGGCCAATCATGCTCAGCTTCGCGGGGATCCTCTGCAGTTTTGCGGTGATCGCGATCGCGGTGACGCTTTCGCAACGAAAGGATTTTCTTGAGGATTATCATAAGATCAACAGCAATTTCACGCACAACCTGGCGGTGAACTATACCGAATCTATCCTGCGTGAAAACGACTATATCCTGGGCCGTTCCGCGATTTACTTTGCCCGCGACGACAGGCTAAACGAGACGCTCAACGTCAACCCGACGCAGGGGCTTCAGATGATGATGCATTTGCAAAACCTGATGCCGACCGTGTCCTCCATCTCGCTGGCGGACACGCAGGGGCATTATCTCCGCGCGCCGGAAGTGCTCCCCACGGAGAAGAGTAAAACCTTCGATCCCCGGACGCGGCCGTGGTTTATCGCTCAGGCCGAAGCCAGTATCTTCAGCCACTATACTCGCCCGTACATGGACTATTTCACCGGCCATCCGACGGTCACACTTTATAAGCCATTGATTTCTCCCGAAGGCAGACTGAAGGGAACGATCGCGTTTCATCTCGATTTGACGTCAATGGGCTTCACCCTGCGTCAGATGGTGGCGCCCGTCCAGGGAGAATTCTTCGTCGTTGAACGCGACGGCGCCGTTGTGCTTCACCCGGATACAGGCGCGCTCTTCAAACACTACGTGAGCGAAGCGCTGATGGACAAAATGACCAGCGGCGAAGGCCACCTTTACGATAAGAAAAGCAACGCCTGGTACTACTACTACTCGTTTACCAATCCGGACTGGTTTGTCATCTACCGGGTCTCTGGCGAGACGCTCACCGATATCACCCGCCACGAAACGACGATTGTTGGCTGGGGGTTTGCGCTGGCGGCAATCATCATCATCCTCTTCGGCTTATACCTCCGTCACGCCTCGCGTACCGTGCTGATGCACATTATCAATGCCATCAAAACCGGCGACGTCAGCGAAGCGCCGCGCCTGGAAGCGATGCTGAGCCACACTATCCAGTCCAATAAAGAGCGTGAGATGGCCTATGTGCGCCAGGCCACTCACGATGCGCTGACGGGCTGTAAAAACCGCCGCGCGTTCGATAGCGATATCGCGGAGCTGCTGAATGCCCAGCAGCCTTTCGCGCTGGCGCTGGTGGACATCGATAACTTCAAGTCGATTAACGACACGCTGGGCCACCTGACCGGTGATATCGTTCTGCGCAACGTGGCCCGCGAAGGGATCCAGATTATGCAGCCACATCACGTCTCGATTTACCGCTATGGTGGAGAAGAGTTCGCGGTAATCTTCCAGGCTGAGCAGATGACGTCTGCGCTCTCATTGCTGGAAGCCTGGCGTACCGCAGTTGAAAAACGCGTCTGGCGAGAAGAAAACCTGCGGGTTACGTTCAGCGGCGGTCTTGGGGAGTGGCATTTTGAACCGCTGGAGCAATTTGTCGGAAGCGTTGATAGCGCCCTCTACAGCGCCAAACAGCAGGGCAAAAACCGCATCAATCGAACGTCCATCAGCTAATCCTCCCACTTTCACCCTGCCCGTTTCCACGGGCCGGGTACCCGACAATGTAAAATTGTAACCGGTTTCAGAAAATCGCCGGTTTCTTTGTGATGCCTGACACACAATCGCGGTAAACCGGTTGTTGAAGCGCTCTGCACGGGATAATTATCAATAAACACATGTAGATCGAGGCTGATTATGAAGAACATCGTTTTATGCTGTGCAGCGGGAATGTCAACCAGCATGCTGGTTCAACGTATGAAAGACGCCGCGCAGAAAAAAGGGGTTGAAGTCACCATTAAAGCCGTTCCGGTTGCGGAGTTTAAAGACAACATCGCGACGGCCGACATCGTATTGCTGGGGCCACAGGTTAAATACGAGCAGGCCAAGCTACAGGCGCAGGCCGAGCCGCTGGGTAAAAAGGTCGCGGTGATCGACATGATGGATTACGGCATGATGAAAGGCGATGCCGTCCTGGAAAAAGCGCTCAAACTTCTGGAGTCATAATGGAAGACTTAGAAACCACGATTATGGAACTGCTGGTCAACGCAGGCGCGGCGCGCAGTGCGGCCCTGACGGCGCTACAGATGGCGCGTAAAGGTGAGTTTGACGAAGCAGAAAAAGCGATGGAAGAGTCGCGCGAATATGTGAAGCATGCGCACACGATCCAGACGCAGCTTATCGGTTTTGACGAAGGGACCGGGAAGCTTCCGGTTAACCTGATCACCGTCCACTCTCAGGATCACCTGATGAACGCGATGGTCATTCAGGATCTGGCGGGCGATATGATTGAGCTTTATCGTCGGATCCCGTTGGTGAACTGATAAAAAAGCCCGGCAGCGCTACGCTTACCGGGCCTACAAAAACACCATAAAAAAACCCGCCAAAGCGGGTTTTTTATTTATGGCCTCAACGATTACTCGTTGTCGGAACCGCCCAGACCTGCGTTCAGCAGTTCTGCCAGGCTCGCGGATGCATCTTCAGCAGTTACCTGCGGTGCAGCTGGCAGTTCGCCCGCAGCACGACGACGCATACGATCCTGGTGGTACGCATAACCGGTACCCGCCGGGATCAGACGACCCACGATGACGTTCTCTTTCAGACCGCGCAGTTCATCACGTTTACCTGCAACAGCGGCTTCGGTCAGGACACGAGTCGTTTCCTGGAACGATGCTGCAGAGATGAAGGACTCGGTTGCCAGAGACGCTTTGGTGATACCCAGCAGATCGCGCGAGAAGGTCGCACCGATTTTGCCGTTCGCTTCCAGTTCGCGGTTAGCGATCTTGACGCGTGAGTATTCAACCTGCTCGCCTTCCAGGAACTCGGAGCTGCCTGCGTTTTCGATGGTTGCTTTACGCAGCATCTGACGAACGATAACTTCGATGTGCTTATCGTTAATCTTAACGCCCTGCAGACGGTAAACGTCCTGTACTTCGTTGGTGATGTAACGCGTTACCGCGTGGACGCCACGAAGACGCAGAATGTCGTGCGGAGCTTCTGGACCATCGGAAACCACGTCACCACGTTCTACACGTTCACCTTCGAACACGTTGAGCTGACGCCACTTAGGAATCATCTCTTCGTACGGTTCGCTGCCATCTACTGGAGTGATAACCAGACGGCGTTTCCCTTTGGTCTCTTTACCGAAGGAGATGATACCGCTGATTTCAGCCAGGATTGCAGGCTCTTTCGGACGACGTGCTTCGAACAGGTCCGCAACGCGTGGCAGACCACCGGTGATGTCCTTGGTACCGCTGGATTCCTGTGGAATACGCGCCAGAGCATCACCCGCACCGATCTGAATGCCATCTTCCAGCTGAACGATCGCTTTACCCGGCAGGAAGTACTGCGCAGGCATGTCGGTACCAGGGATCAGAACGTCGTTACCCTGAGCATCAACGATTTTCAGTGCAGGACGCAGATCTTTACCACCGGTAGTACGTTCAGCAGAATCCAGTACCACCAGAGAAGACAGACCGGTCAGCTCGTCGGTCTGACGAGTAATGGTCTGGCCGTCGATCATGTCAGTGAAGCGGATGAAACCACTTACTTCGGTGATAACCGGCATGGTGTGTGGATCCCAGTTTGCAACGGTTTCACCGCCGGCAACCTGCTCGCCATCACCTTTCGCCATAACCGCACCGTAAGGCACTTTATAGCTCTCTTTGGTACGACCGAATTCGTCGATCAGCTTCAGCTCGGTGTTACGAGAGGTCACAACCAGCTTGCCAGCGGAGTTAACAACAGACTTCGCGTTGCTGAGCTTGATGCTACCTTTGTTTTTCACCTGGATGCTGGATTCAGCAGCCGCACGAGATGCCGCACCACCGATGTGGAACGTACGCATCGTCAGCTGTGTACCCGGCTCACCGATGGACTGTGCCGCGATAACGCCGATTGCTTCACCTTTGTTGATGATGTGGCCACGCGCCAGGTCACGACCGTAGCAGTGCGCACATACACCAAAGTCGGTGTCACAGGATACAACGGAACGTACTTTCACGGAGTCAACAGAGTTCGCTTCCAGCAGGTCACACCAGTGCTCGTGCAGCAGCGTGTTGCGTGGAACCAGAATGTCTGCAGTACCCGGCTTCAGAATGTCTTCCGCGGTTACACGACCCAGAACGCGATCGCGCAGTGGCTCTTTAACATCACCACCCTCGATAACCGGGGTCATGGTGATACCTTCGAGGGTGCCACAATCGTCTTCGGTCACAACCAGATCCTGAGCAACGTCAACCAGACGACGCGTCAGATAACCGGAGTTCGCTGTTTTCAGTGCGGTATCCGCCAGACCCTTACGAGCACCGTGGGTGGAGATGAAGTACTGGAGTACGTTCAGACCTTCACGGAAGTTCGCGGTGATTGGCGTTTCGATGATGGAGCCATCTGGCTTCGCCATCAGACCACGCATACCTGCCAGCTGACGAATCTGTGCTGCGGAACCACGCGCACCGGAGTCGGCCATCATGTAGATGCTGTTGAAGGAAACCTGCTGCTCTTCTACGCCGTCACGGTTAATCACGGTTTCGGTCTGCAGGTTATCCATCATCGCTTTGGATACACGATCGTTCGCCGCTGCCCAGATATCGATAACTTTGTTATAGCGTTCGCCCGCGGTAACCAGACCAGACTGGAACTGCTCCTGGATCTCAGCAACTTCGGCTTCCGCTTCAGAGATGATCTCGTGTTTCTTCTCTGGGATGACCATGTCATCGATACCAACAGATGCACCTGAACGCGCTGCATAAGCAAAGCCGGTATACATTGTCTGGTCAGCGAAGATAACGGTCGGCTTCAGACCCAGAATGCGGTAACAGGTGTTCAGCATTTTGGAGATCGCTTTCTTGCCCAGCGCCTGGTTGACGATGGAGAAAGGCAGACCTTTCGGTACGATCATCCACAGAATGGCACGGCCAACGGTCGTGTCTTTCAGGCTGGTTTTCGCAACGAATTCGCCGTTTTCATCTTTTTCATATTCGGTGATACGCACTTTAACGCGCGCATGCAGAGAGGCCAGGCCAGCGCGATAAATACGCTCAGCTTCTTTCGGGCCAGTCAGCACCATGCCTTCGCCTTTGGCGTTAACACAGTCACGGGTCATGTAGTACAGACCCAATACAACGTCCTGAGAAGGAACGATGATAGGTTCACCGTTCGCTGGGGACAGGATGTTGTTGGTAGACATCATCAGCGCACGCGCTTCGAGCTGGGCTTCCAGCGTCAGCGGTACGTGAACAGCCATCTGGTCACCATCGAAGTCGGCGTTATATGCCGCACAAACCAGCGGGTGCAGCTGGATAGCTTTACCTTCGATCAGGACTGGCTCAAATGCCTGGATACCCAAACGGTGCAGAGTTGGTGCACGGTTCAGCAGTACCGGGTGTTCGCGGATAACTTCGTCCAGGATATCCCAAACGACAGCTTCTTCACGCTCAACCATTTTCTTAGCGGCTTTGATGGTGGTGGCCAGGCCACGCAGTTCCAGCTTGCCGTAGATGAACGGTTTGAACAGCTCCAGTGCCATTTTCTTCGGCAGACCGCACTGATGCAGACGCAGGTATGGACCTACGGTGATTACAGAACGACCGGAGTAGTCAACACGCTTACCGAGCAGGTTCTGACGGAAACGACCCTGTTTACCTTTGATCATGTCGGCCAAAGATTTCAGAGGACGTTTGTTAGAACCGGTGATCGCACGACCGCGACGGCCGTTATCCAGCAGGGCGTCAACCGCTTCCTGCAGCATACGTTTTTCGTTGCGTACGATGATGTCCGGCGCAGCCAGATCCAGCAGACGTTTCAGACGGTTGTTACGGTTGATAACGCGACGATACAGATCGTTCAGATCGGACGTTGCGAAACGACCACCATCCAGCGGAACCAGTGGACGCAGATCTGGCGGCAGAACCGGCAGAACGGTCAGGATCATCCACTCTGGTTTGTTACCAGACTGAACGAACGCTTCCAGCAGTTTGATACGCTTGGTCAGCTTTTTACGTTTGGTTTCGGAGTTGGTTTCGTTCAGCTCTTCACGCAGCTGCTCGCACTCTTGCTCCAGATCCATGCTCTTCAGCAGGGCCTGAATAGCTTCCGCACCCATCTTCGCATCGAATTCGTCACCGAACTCTTCCAGCGCGTCCAGATACTGCTCTTCAGTCAGGATCTGATGACGTTCCAGGTTCGTCATCCCGCCTTCGATAACCACATAAGATTCGAAGTACAGAACGCGTTCGATATCGCGCAGCGGCATATCCAGCAGCAGACCGATACGGGACGGCAGAGATTTCAGGAACCAGATGTGAGCGGTCGGAGACGCCAGCTCGATGTGGCCCATGCGCTCACGACGCACTTTGGTCTGGGTCACTTCAACGCCGCACTTCTCACAGATCACACCACGGTGTTTCAGGCGCTTGTACTTACCGCACAGGCACTCATAATCTTTTACTGGCCCGAAAATACGCGCACAGAAAAGGCCGTCACGCTCAGGTTTGAACGTACGGTAGTTGATGGTTTCCGGCTTTTTAACTTCACCGAATGACCATGAACGGATCATGTCTGGCGAAGCCAGAGCAATTTTGATCGCATCAAACTCTTCGGTTTTAGTCTGCGCTTTCAGAAACTTTAATAAATCTTTCACGGATTTGCTCCCGTCGGAGTTAGCACAATCTGGTGCCGGGGATTAACCCGGCACCAGTGACCTGTTTGAGCGAGAATTACTCGTCTTCCAGTTCGATGTTGATACCCAGCGAACGAATCTCTTTCAACAGTACGTTGAAGGATTCTGGCATGCCCGGCTCCATCTGATGGTTGCCGTCCACGATGTTTTTATACATCTTGGTACGACCGTTCACGTCATCAGACTTAACGGTGAGCATTTCCTGCAGGGTGTATGCCGCGCCGTATGCTTCCAGCGCCCACACTTCCATCTCCCCGAAGCGCTGACCACCGAACTGCGCCTTACCACCCAGCGGCTGCTGAGTAACCAGGCTGTAAGAACCGGTAGAACGAGCGTGCATCTTGTCGTCGACCAGGTGGTTCAGTTTCAGCATGTACATGTAACCTACGGTTACCGGACGCTCGAACTGTTCACCGGTACGGCCGTCAAACAGCGTAATCTGACCAGACGTTGGCAGACCACCCAGTTGCAGCAGCTCTTTAATTTCAGCTTCTTTCGCACCATCGAAGACCGGCGTTGCGATTGGCATACCTTTTTTCAGGTTCTCAGCCAGACGCAGCACTTCTTCATCGCTGAAGGTATTCAGGTCGACTTTCTGACGCACGTCGGTACCCAGATCGTAGGCACGCTGGATGAATTCGCGCAGTTTCGCGACTTCTTCCTGCTGCTTCAGCATGGCGTTAATCTTGTCGCCAATACCTTTCGCAGCCATACCCAGGTGAGTTTCCAGGATCTGACCGATGTTCATACGAGACGGTACGCCCAGCGGGTTCAGTACGATATCTACCGGCGTACCGTTAGCATCGTGCGGCATATCTTCGATCGGGTTGATCTTAGAGATAACACCCTTGTTACCGTGACGACCTGCCATCTTATCACCAGGCTGGATCTGACGTTTAACGGCCAGATACACCTTAACAATCTTCAGCACGCCTGGTGCCAGATCGTCGCCCTGAGTGATTTTGCGGCGTTTCGCTTCGAGTTTTTTCTCGAACTCGTGTTTCAGTTCGTCATACTGCTCAGCCAGCTGTTCCAGCTGATTTTGTTTCTCTTCGTCGGTCAGGCCCAGTTCCAGCCAGCGATCGCGTGGCAGTTTGTCGAGCTTCTCAGCTTCAACGCCACCGGCAACCAGCACCGCATAGATACGGCTGAACAGACCCGCTTCGAGGATCTGCAGTTCTTCAGACAGGTCTTTCTTAGCCTGTTTGAGCTGCATCTCTTCGATTTCCAGCGCACGCTTATCTTTCTCAACGCCGTCACGGGTGAAGACCTGAACGTCGATAACCGTACCGGAAACACCGTTTGGTACGCGCAGAGAAGAGTCTTTAACGTCAGACGCTTTCTCACCGAAGATTGCACGCAGCAGTTTCTCTTCTGGCGTCAGCTGGGTTTCACCTTTAGGCGTAACCTTACCAACCAGAATGTCGCCGCCGGTCACTTCCGCACCGATGTAAACGATACCGGACTCATCCAGTTTGGAGAGCGCAGCTTCACCCACGTTAGGGATGTCAGCGGTGATCTCTTCTGGCCCCAGCTTGGTGTCACGAGACACGCATGCCAGTTCCTGAATGTGGATGGTGGTGAAACGATCTTCCTGAACCACACGCTCGGAGACGAGGATGGAGTCTTCGAAGTTGTAACCGTTCCACGGCATGAACGCTACGCGCATGTTCTGACCGAGCGCCAGTTCACCGAGGTCGGTGGACGGACCGTCTGCCAGCACGTCGCCGCGCTCAACTGGCTCACCCAGAGATACGCAAGGCATCTGGTTGATACAGGTGTTCTGGTTAGAGCGGGTGTATTTGGTCAGGTTATAAATGTCGATACCAGCTTCGCCCGGATACATCTCGTCTTCGTTAACTTTGATAACGATACGGGATGCATCGACGTACTGAACAGTACCGCCACGTTTAGCAACTGCAGTAACACCGGAGTCAACGGCAACAGCACGTTCCATACCGGTACCAACCAGCGGCTTATCAGCGCGCAGAGTTGGAACGGCCTGACGTTGCATGTTCGCACCCATCAATGCACGGTTGGCGTCATCGTGTTCCAGGAACGGGATCAGGGACGCACCGACGGATACCACCTGCTGGGTGGATACGTCCATGTAGTCAACCTGGTCGCGACTGAACAAGCTGGATTCGCCTTTGCTACGGCAGGTAACCAGATCTTCTACAAAGTGGCCTTCGTCATCCAGGTTGGAGTTCGCCTGAGCGATAACGTAGTTGCCTTCTTCGATAGCAGACAGGTAGTGAATTTCGTCGGTTACAACACCGTCAGTCACTTTACGGTACGGGGTCTCGAGGAAACCGTATTCGTTAGTCTGTGCGTACACGGACAGGGAGTTGATCAGACCGATGTTTGGACCTTCAGGCGTTTCGATTGGACATACGCGACCGTAGTGCGTCGGGTGTACGTCTCGAACTTCAAAGCCTGCGCGTTCACGGGTCAGACCGCCTGGGCCGAGTGCAGAGATACGACGTTTGTGCGTAATCTCAGACAGCGGGTTGTTCTGGTCCATGAACTGAGACAGCTGGCTGGAACCGAAGAACTCTTTCACTGCTGCAGAAATCGGCTTGGCGTTGATCATATCCTGAGGCATCAGGGTATCCAGATCGCCCAGAGACAGACGCTCTTTCACCGCACGCTCTACACGTACCAGGCCAACGCGGAATTGGTTTTCCGCCATTTCGCCTACGGAACGGATACGACGGTTGCCGAGGTGGTCGATATCGTCCACTTCGCCTTTACCGTTACGGATATCGATGAGCTTCTTCATCACTTCGATGATGTCGTCTTTGCTCAGGATACCGGAACCTTCGATTTCGTCGCGCAGCAGAGAACGGTTGAACTTCATACGACCAACCGCGGACAGATCGTAGCGGTCTTCGGAGAAGAACAGGTTCTCGAACAGGCTTTCCGCCGCTTCGCGAGTTGGTGGCTCACCAGGACGCATCATGCGGTAGATTTCTACCAGCGCGCTCAGACGATCGGTGGTTGGGTCGACGCGAATAGTTTCAGAAATATACGCGCCGTGGTCCAGATCGTTGGTGAACAGCGTTTCGATACGTTTGTGACCAGACTGGCTCAGCTTAGCCAGCAGATCCAGGCTCAGCTCCATGTTCGCTGGGCAGATCAGCTCACCCGTTGACTCATCAACGTAATCTTTCGCGGCTACTTTTCCTGCAATGTACTCAACCGGAACTTCGATGAGTTTGATATCATCTTTTTCCAGCTGGCGGATGTGGCGCGCGGTGATACGGCGACCTTTTTCCACATACACTTTGCCGTCGGCTTCGATGTCGAACGACGCGGTCTCGCCACGCAGACGTTCCGGCACCAGCTCCATCTGCAGCTTGTTGTCGCGGATTTCAAAGATCACTTTCTCAAAGAACAGGTCCAGGATCTGTTCAGTGGTGTATTGCAGCGCACGCAGAATGATGGTTGCAGGCAGCTTACGACGACGGTCGATACGGACAAACAGGTTGTCTTTCGGATCGAACTCGAAGTCCAGCCATGAACCACGGTAAGGAATGATGCGTGCGTTATACAGTACTTTACCGGAAGAGTGTGTTTTACCTTTATCGCTGTCGAAGAAGACGCCCGGGCTACGGTGCAGCTGGGAAACGATAACACGCTCAGTACCGTTGATAACGAAAGTACCGTTGTCTGTCATGAGTGGAATTTCACCCATGTAGACTTCTTGTTCTTTAATGTCTTTTACGGTGCCTTCCGGCGCTTCGCGCTCGTAGATCACCAGACGCAGTTTTACGCGCAGCGGTGCGGAATAGGTCACGCCACGGATCTGACATTCCTGAACGTCAAACACCGGTTCGCCAAGGCGGTAGCTGACGTACTGCAGCTCGGAGTTACCGCTGTAGCTCTGAATCGGGAACACGGAGCGGAAGGCTGCTTCCAGACCGTACTGCCCTTCAGGATCTTGCTCGATAAACTTCTGGAACGAGTCAAGCTGGATAGAAAGGAGATATGGAATGTCCAGAACTTGTGGACGTTTACCAAAATCCTTACGAATACGTTTTTTCTCGGTATAGGAGTAAACCATAGGGTTCCTCAGCTCGCTGACAAGTCGACCCATCTGTCCGACGAAGGGACAGTTTGTGCAACACCATTTTGTGGACCGGAAAATTGAATACTTTCCGCAATACCTGTTGCTATCACGCTTAAATCATTTCGTCGCGATTTACACAGAGCGAGCACCCTGTCGCAATATATTAAGTCGTCGATAGAAACATGCATTGTCAGGACAATCAGCAGTCAAACAGTGTGAAATGCTACTGATGCCTTACAGCGCAAAAAGGCTGGTGACTAAAAAGTCACCAGCCATCAGCCTAATTACTCAGGCTGCAACCAGAAAAGTTGGCTTATTTAACTTCAACTTCAGCGCCAGCTTCTTCCAGAGATTTTTTCAGTGCTTCTGCGTCGTCTTTGCTCACGCCTTCTTTCAGCGCAGCTGGAGCAGATTCTACCAGGTCTTTAGCTTCTTTCAGACCCAGGCCAGTTGCGCCACGTACTGCTTTGATAACAGCAACTTTGTTAGCGCCAGCAGCTTTCAGAATTACGTCGAATTCAGTTTTTTCTTCAGCAGCTTCAGCCGGGCCCGCAGCTACAGCTACAGCAGCAGCAGCAGAAACACCGAATTTTTCTTCCATTGCAGAAATCAGTTCTACAACGTCCATTACGGACATAGCTGCAACTGCTTCAATGATTTGATCTTTAGTGATAGACATTTAAATTGTTCCTGAAAATCAGAATAAGTTTATACGTAAGCAAATGCTTTATAAAGATAACTGCGATTAAGCAGCTTCTTTCGCATCGCGAACAGCAGCCAGAGTGCGAACCAGTTTGCCAGCCGAAGCTTCTTTCATGGTTGCCATCAGGCGTGCAATTGCTTCTTCGTAGGTCGGCAGGGTTGCCAGGCGATCGATTTGCGATGCCGGGATCAACTCACCTTCAAAGGCTGCAGCTTTGACCTCAAATTTTGCATTCGCTTTCGCGAACTCTTTGAACAGACGAGCAGCAGCGCCCGGGTGTTCCATAGAGTATGCAATCAGGGTCGGACCAACAAACGTGTCTTTCAGGCACTCGAACTGAGTACCTTCAACTACGCGACGCAGCAGGGTGTTACGAACAACACGCATGTATACGCCAGCTTCACGACCTGCTTTACGCAGTTCAGTCATTTTGTCTACAGTAACGCCACGGGAATCCGCAACTACTGCAGACAGCGCGCCTTTGGCTACTTCGCTGACTTCAGCAACAATCGCTTGTTTGTCTTGAAGATTTAAAGCCATTAGCTTTGCTCCTGGATGTTTGCCGGAACTCATGTTCCGGAACTCACTTCACTCTCCCAAACGGAAAGAGCGTCTTAATACGGTGAGCAGAAACAAGCCAGAGTATCCAAAAATAATCTTAGCGTTCTGTCACCGTCTACGCAGGGGATTAAGTCTCTTGCGAAACACCTGCGGTCTTCGACGGAGGCCTGGATTAGGCCAGGCTCCAACGAACAAATCTTTTAGCCGCTAACTTTCGTTAGCAAACGTGGGGGTAAGATTGTAGACAAAATCACCGCCCACGTAAAGGCATTAGTTTGCAGCAGCGCTCAGGCCAGCCTGGTCAACTGCAACACCTGCACCCATGGTGGTGGAGATGCTAACTTTCTTGATGTACACGCCTTTCGCCTGAGTTGGTTTTGCTTTTTTCAGCGCAACCAGCAGAGCTTCCAGGTTTTCTTTCAGTTTGTCAGCGTCAAAGTCCACTTTACCGATGGTGGTGTGGATGATGCCGTTTTTGTCGTTACGATAACGAACCTGACCTGCTTTAGCGTTCTTAACCGCTTCAGCAACGTTAGGAGTTACAGTACCGACTTTCGGGTTAGGCATCAGGCCGCGTGGACCCAGAACCTGGCCCAGCTGGCCAACAACGCGCATTGCATCTGGAGAAGCAATAACAACGTCAAAGTTCATTTCGCCTTTCTTGATCTGATCAGCCAGATCTTCCATACCTACCAGTTCAGCGCCGGCAGCTTTAGCAGCTTCAGCGTTTGCACCCTGAGCAAATACAGCTACGCGAACGGAACGGCCAGTACCGTGTGGCAGTACAGTTGCGCCACGAACGTTCTGATCGGATTTACGCGCGTCGATACCGAGGTTAACGGCAACGTCAACGCTTTCAACGAACTTAGCAGTTGCCAGTTCTTTCAGCAGAGCGATAGCTTCGTTGATGTCGTACTGTTTGGTCGCATCAACTTTGTCACGGATCACGGACATGCGCTTGGTCAGTTTAGCCATTTCTTAGTCCTCCACTACCAGGCCCATGGAACGTGCAGTACCTTCGATTGAGCGAGTCATCGCTTCAATGTCGGCACCAGTCATGTCGGCAGCTTTGGTCTGCGCGATTTCCTGCAGCTGAGCGCGGGAAATTTTACCCACTTTGTCTTTGTTCGGTTTACCGGAACCAGACTTGATACCAGCCGCTTTCTTCAGCAGAACAGCTGCTGGAGGGGTTTTGGTAACGAAAGTGAAAGAACGGTCAGCGTAAACAGTGATTACGACTGGGATTGGCAGACCTTTTTCCAGGGATTCGGTTTTGGCGTTGAACGCTTTACAGAATTCCATGATGTTCACACCCTGCTGACCCAGAGCTGGACCAACTGGTGGACTTGGGTTCGCCATACCAGCTGCAACCTGCAGCTTGACGTAGGCTTGTACTTTCTTAGCCATTCTAAAATCCTCTGATTGGGTGATAGCGCCTCAGGGAGGCTCCCCGTGAATAAAATTCGTTTTACGGGCCGGGCCCATAAAAACAAAAGGCGCGAAATTGTATTCCAATCTCGCGCCCTGTGCAACGATTAAATCGCCGCTTTTTTGATCGCTGCTTAGGCTTTTTCGACCTGCGCAAAGTCCAGTTCTACCGGGGTCGCACGACCGAAGATAGAAACAGAAACTTTCAGGCGGGACTTCTCGTAGTCCACTTCTTCAACCACACCGTTAAAGTCAGCAAACGGACCGTCGCTAACACGAACCATTTCACCCGGTTCAAACAGCGTTTTCGGACGCGGCTTATCACCCACCTGCTGCAGGCGGTTCATAATCGCATCAACTTCTTTGTCGCTGATTGGCGCCGGACGGTCAGACGTGCCGCCGATAAAGCCCATCACGCGCGGTACGCTGCGCACCAGGTGCCAGCTCGCGTCGTTCATCACCATCTGAACCAGCACGTAACCCGGGAAGAATTTACGCTCGCTTTTGCGACGTTGGCCGCCACGGATCTCAACCACTTCTTCGGTCGGAACCATAACTTCGCCAAATAACTCTTCCATGTTGTGTAATTTGATATGCTCACGCAGCGACGTTGCTACGCGGCCTTCAAAACCGGAAAACGCCTGAACGACGTACCAACGCTTTTTAGGGGCTTCAGACATCTTAGAACCTCAGGCCAGTAATAAAGGAAACCAGGCGAACCAGAATACCATCCAGTCCCCACAGGATCAGTGACATTACCGCAGTCACTGCAGCCACGATCAGCGTGGTGTGCAATGTTTCCTGGCGAGTCGGCCAAATGACCTTGCGGACTTCGGTACGTGCTTCGCGAGCGAAAGCAACGGTTGCTTTACCCTTAGTCGTCAACAGCGCGACACCGCCCGCTGCAGCAATCAGAATCACCACTGCCAGCGCGCGGAGCGGCAGCATCATGTCACGATAAAGATAGTTGCCAACGATTGCCACAATCAGCAGCACGGCAACAGCGACCCACTTCATCGCTTCCAGGCCGCGCCCGCTCCCTTGAGCTTCGGTATTCGCACTCATAAACCAACCTGTCAGAAGAATTCTACAAATAATTTCACCCCGCGATTGCGAGGCGAGCCAAATCGAAACGCTAATCCCTTTATGGATTATACGCTCTCTGCAGAGCCTGTCTCAGCAATGATTATGACAAAAATAATCACTGATGAGCCAGGTTCTGATGTGAAAGCGTGCAAAAAGGGCATCAAATGATGCCCTTTTCATGCGCATTGCGTCAAATGTTATCAGCGATTAGCCGAGAACTTTAGCAACCACGCCCGCGCCAACGGTACGGCCACCTTCACGGATTGCGAAACGCAGACCGTCGTCCATCGCGATTGGGTGGATCAGAGTCACAACCATCTTGATGTTGTCGCCTGGCATTACCATCTCAACGCCTTCTGGCAGTTCGATGGTACCGGTCACGTCAGTTGTACGGAAGTAGAACTGTGGACGGTAGCCTTTGAAGAACGGAGTATGACGGCCGCCTTCGTCTTTGGACAGGATGTACACTTCAGATTCGAACTTGGTGTGTGGCTTGATTGAGCCTGGCTTCGCCAGAACCTGACCACGTTCGATTTCTTCACGTTTGATACCACGCAGCAGAACACCAACGTTCTCACCAGCACGGCCTTCGTCCAGCAGTTTGCGGAACATTTCAACGCCAGTACAGGTAGACTTCGCAGTCTCTTTGATACCAACGATTTCAACTTCTTCGCCAACTTTGATGATACCGCGCTCTACACGACCGGTAACAACGGTACCACGACCGGAGATGGAGAATACGTCTTCGATTGGCAGCAGGAATGGCTTGTCAATCGCACGCTCTGGTTCTGGGATGTAAGAATCCAGGAAGCCAGCCAGTTCGATGATTTTCGCTTCCCACTCTGCGTCGCCTTCCAGCGCTTTCAGAGCAGAACCACGAACGATTGGGGTATCGTCGCCCGGGAAATCGTACTGAGACAGCAGTTCACGAACTTCCATCTCTACCAGTTCCAGCAGCTCTTCGTCATCAACCATGTCGCATTTGTTCAGGAACACGATGATGAAAGGAACGCCTACCTGACGACCCAGCAGGATGTGCTCACGAGTCTGAGGCATTGGGCCATCAGTCGCAGCAACAACCAGGATCGCGCCGTCCATCTGCGCAGCACCGGTGATCATGTTTTTAACATAGTCGGCGTGGCCTGGGCAGTCTACGTGTGCGTAGTGGCGAGTCGGGGTGTCGTACTCAACGTGAGAGGTGTTGATGGTGATACCACGAGCTTTTTCTTCTGGTGCGTTATCGATCTGGTCGAATGCACGAGCAGAACCACCGTAGGTTTTTGCCAGAACGGTAGTGATTGCAGCGGTCAGCGTTGTTTTACCATGGTCAACGTGGCCGATAGTACCGACGTTAACGTGCGGTTTTGTACGTTCAAACTTTTCTTTAGACATCGATTGTCCCTCTAAGACACGGATAAATCGGTGATATCACCACATCAACCAGGCGAAATGCCTGAATTGTTGAATACAGTAAAATTGAAACAGAGAGAAACGGGAAGGAGAAGTGAAGTGGTGCTGATACCCAGAGTCGAACTGGGGACCTCACCCTTACCAAGGGTGCGCTCTACCAACTGAGCCATATCAGCACGTATTGGAGCGGGCAGCGGGAATCGAACCCGCATCATCAGCTTGGAAGGCTGAGGTAATAGCCATTATACGATGCCCGCATCCTGAAACTCGGCTACCCAGTTCTTTCTGTAACAAAAAAAGAGATTTCTCTCTTTTTCAGTTTGAGCTGGCTAATTTTTCCAACCAGCTCCGGCGGCATTTACGCTGCCAGAAAGTGGTGGTGGGGGAAGGATTCGAACCTTCGAAGTCTGTGACGGCAGATTTACAGTCTGCTCCCTTTGGCCGCTCGGGAACCCCACCGGACTTGATGGTGCCGACTACCGGAATCGAACTGGTGACCTACTGATTACAAGTCAGTTGCTCTACCTACTGAGCTAAGTCGGCATCAAGTAGCGCGCATTCTATGGATACCTGCGCGGTCATGCAACTAAAAATTTGCATAAAACGTTCTTTCGCTCACATTTTATGCGAACAGCGTATCGGACGCTGTAAAAGTAGTCATTTGAGGTCAAATATTCAACATATCATCGTGATTTGCACCGTATTCACCGTAGCGTGACGGCTTCCGCGTAACGCAGCGCTTTCCATCTTTTTTCTTATTATTCCCGTCATCTGGTGTTAACCTCCTGCCCATTGTCCAAAATTAACTGTGTGATGAGCCACGATCCGGCAGTGTGATGCTGGCTCACTGAAGCATGCTTATGAGCAAAAAAGAGCAAACGTTAATGACGCCTTATCTTCACTTTAACCGCAGCCAGTGGGCTGCCCTGCGTGATTCCGTCCCTATGACGCTGACGGAAGGTGAAATCGCACGGTTAAAAGGGATAAACGAAGATCTGTCCCTGGAAGAGGTGGCAGAAATTTATCTCCCCCTCTCTCGCTTGCTTAACTTCTATATCAGCTCGAACCTGCGTCGTCAGGCCGTGCTGGAGCAGTTTCTCGGGACGAACGGTCAACGCATTCCTTATATCATTAGTATCGCAGGCAGCGTGGCCGTGGGTAAAAGTACCACCGCGCGCGTCCTGCAGGCGCTGTTGAGCCGCTGGCCGGAACACCGCAGCGTGGAGCTGATCACGACAGACGGCTTCCTGCACCCGAACGAGGTGTTAAAAGAACGTGGGCTGATGAAGAAGAAAGGTTTCCCGCTTTCTTATGATATGCACCGTCTGGTGAAATTTGTCTCTGACCTGAAATCCGGCGTGCCGCACGTGACTGCGCCAGTCTATTCGCACCTGATCTACGATCGCATCCCGGGTGGGGATAAAACCGTGGTCCAGCCGGACATCCTGATTCTGGAAGGTCTGAACGTGCTGCAAAGCGGGATGGACTATCCTCACGACCCGCATCACGTATTCGTCTCGGATTTCGTCGATTTCTCTATTTATGTCGATGCGCCGGAAGACCTGCTGCAAAACTGGTACATCAACCGCTTCCTGAAGTTCCGCGAGGGGGCGTTCACTGACCCGGATTCCTATTTCCACCACTATGCTCAGCTTTCTGAAGAGGAAGCGATCGGCGTGGCGACGGGGCTGTGGAATGAGATCAACTACGTGAACCTCAAAGAGAACATCCTGCCGACGCGCGAGCGTGCAAGCCTGATCCTCACCAAGAGCGAGAAGCACGCCGTCGACCAGATTCGCCTGCGGAAATAATCAAGCAGACATAAAAAAACCGGCTTAGCGCCGGTTTTTTTCGTTATGCCTGTGGCTTCTCGCCATTTTCATCCTGATCGACCGCGAAGCAGGCAACCAGCTGGCCGCCATAATCCTTCAGCTGCGGCTGGAGCTGGGTACATGGGCCAAAGCGGCGACTGCAGCGGGCGTTGAATGCGCATCCCGGAGGCGGATTCAGCGGGCTTGGCAGTTCCCCCGTCAGCTTAATACGCTCACGACGATCGTCCGGGTTCAGACGCGGCGTCGCAGACAGCAGCGCCTGGGTATACGGGTGACGAGGGTTATTAAAGATCTGGTCTTTAGTCCCCTTCTCCACGCAGCGCCCCAGGTACATCACCATCACTTCATCGGCAATATGCTCCACCACCGACAGGTCGTGGGAGATGAACACGTAAGAGAGCCCCAGCTCCTGCTGGAGATCCATCATCAGGTTCAGCACCTGCGCACGCACGGATACGTCGAGCGCGGAGACCGGCTCATCGGCAATCACCACGTCCGGGTCGAGCATCAGCCCGCGGGCGATAGCGATACGCTGACGCTGGCCGCCGGAGAACATGTGCGGATAGCGATCGTAATGCTCGGTTTTGAGGCCGACCTTCGCCATCATCGCCAGCGCTTTTTCACGGCGCTGCTCTTTGCTCAGATTACTGTTGATCAGCAGCGGCTCTTCCAGAATCTGCCCCACTTTTTTACGCGGGTTCAAAGAACCGTACGGGTTCTGGAACACAATCTGGATTTTCTGGCGGCGCAGCTTCTGCGCCTGCGGATCGTGCTTGAGCAGATCCTGCCCCTGATAATAGAGCTCCCCGCCGGTCGGCACTTCAATCATCGTCAGCAGACGGCCCAGCGTGGATTTGCCGCAGCCTGACTCCCCCACCACCGCCAGCGTTTTACCGCGTTCGAGGTTAAAGGAGACGCCGTCCAGCGCTTTCACCAGGCGTTCAGGGGCAAACAGCCCCTTCTTCACCGGGTAGTATTTTTTCAGATCGATGGCCTGCAACAACGGTTGTTGCGTGGTGGCCTGTTGCGTACTCATAGTGTTGGCCTCCCGGCATCATCGAGTGGGTAGTGGCATTTCGACTGACGGCCGTCAGCAAGCTGGTTCAGCTCAGGCTCTTCTGCCCGGCATTTGTCCGTTGCATACGGGCAACGCGGATTGAGCAGACAGCCCTGCGGACGGTCATATTTACCTGGTACCACACCCGGCAGCGATGCCAGACGCGCTTTGTCCTGAGCAAACTCCGGCAGCGCGCGTAAAAGCGCCTGGGTATACGGGTGACGCGGCGCGCGGAAAATATCGTGTGAATTTCCGGTCTCGACCACCTGGCCGGCATACATCACGATGATTTTGTGCGCAGCTTCGGCCACCAGCGCCAAATCGTGCGTAATCAGCACCAGCGCCATATTCTCTTTCTGCTGCAGCTCCAGCAGCAGTTCGATGATTTGCGCCTGAATGGTCACATCCAGCGCCGTCGTAGGTTCATCCGCAATCAGCAGTTTTGGTCGACAGGCAATCGCCATCGCGATCATCACGCGCTGGCTCATCCCACCGGAGAGCTGGTGCGGGTAAACGTCCAGGCGGGACGCCGGGTCAGGAATACCCACCTGGTTCAGCAGGTCGATCGCGCGCTGACGACGGGTTTTCTTATTCCCGCCCTGATGCACCTTAATCGCTTCCATAATCTGGAAACCAACGGTGTAGCAAGGGTTCAGGCTGGTCATGGGATCCTGGAAAATCATCGCCACTTCGGCGCCCACCAGCTGGCGGCGCTGTTTTTCAGAAATACGCTTCAGATCCTGACCGTTGAACTGCAGGTTTTCCGCCATCACGCGGCCCGGGTAATCAATCAGCCCCATGATCGCCAGTGAGCTCACTGACTTACCGGAACCGGACTCCCCGACAATGCCAACCACTTCGCCCTGATTTACGCTGTAGCTGATGCGGTCCACGGCGCGAAACGGGGTGCCTTCGTCGCCGAAGTGCACCGATAATTTATCTACATTTAATAACGCCATCTCGTGCCTCTTACTGCTTCAGTTTGGGATCAAGCGCATCACGCAGGCCATCACCCATCAGGTTAAATGCCAGCACCGTCAGCAGGATTGCCAGACCCGGGAAGGTGACAACCCACCAGGCGCTTTGTGCGAACTGCAACACGTCGGAGAGCATGGTGCCCCACTCCGGTGTTGGCGGCTGCGCACCCATGCCCAGGAAGCCAAGAGCGGCCATATCAAGAATGGCGTTAGAGAAACCGAGCGACGCCTGAACAATCAGCGGCGCCAGGCAGTTAGGGAAGATATTCACGAACATCTGGCGCATCGCACCGGCACCCGCCACGCGAGAGGCGGTGACGTAATCGCGGTTCACTTCCACCAGCACCGCCGCACGGGTTAAACGCACGTAGTGAGGGAGCGCCACGAAGGTCAATGCCAGCGCGGCATTGCCTATCGACGGGCCGAAGATTGCCACCAGCACCAGCGCCAGCAGCAGGCTTGGCAGCGCCAGCATGATGTCGACGATACGCATGATGATGTTGTCAACGATGCCGCCGAAGTAACCGGCAACCAGGCCGAGTACAACGCCCATGATCAGCGACAGCACAACAACGAGACAGCCGACCAGCAGCGACAGGCGCGCGCCGTACATCAGACGCGACAGCACGTCGCGGCCCACGTCATCGGTACCCAGCAGGTGCGTCAGGCTACCGCCATCCTGCCACGCAGGCGGCGCGAGCAGCGCATCGCGGAACTGGTCCGCCGGGTTATACGGTGCGAGGAAGTTCGCAAACACCGCAATCAGGATCATGATTACGACATACACCAGCCCTACCACCGCGCCTTTATTGCGCCTGAAGTAGTGCCAGAATTCCTGCAGCGGCGTCATAGGAACCGGTGCAGCGACCACTTTATTTTGAGTGACTTGTGACATGATGGTCCCTTACTTCTTATGACGAATACGCGGGTTCACCACGCCGTACAGCAAATCGACCAGCAGGTTGACGAGGATAATCATCGTCGCGACCAGCAGTACACCGCCCTGCACAACCGGATAGTCACGGCGTTGCAGCGCGTCAATCAGCCAGCGTCCAAGGCCCGGCCAGGAGAAGATGGTTTCGGTCAGGATCGCCCCCGCCAGCAACGTCCCCACCTGAAGGCCTATAACGGTCACCACCGGCAGCATGGCATTACGCAGCGCGTGAACGATGATGACGCGCATACGCGTCAGGCCCTTTGCGCGCGCGGTGCGGATATAATCCTCACCCAGCACTTCCAGCATCGATGAACGGGTCATTCGCACGATCACCGCCAGAGGAATGGTGCCCAGCACCATGGCAGGCAGGATCATGTGCGCCACGGCATCAATGAAGTTGCCCTCTTCGCCCCAGATCGCCGTATCAATCAGCATAAAGCCGGTGAGCGGGTTGGAGTCATCCAGGAAGACCATATCGCTGACGCGCCCGGAGACCGGTGTCAGGTTAAGCTGCACCGATACCAGCATGATCAGCATCATGCCCCACCAGAAGATAGGCATGGAGTAGCCGGTCAGCGCCAGGCCCACGGCGGTGTGGTCAAAAATAGAGCCACGCTTGACGGCAGCCAGTACCCCGACAGGAATACCCACCGCAGTGGCGAAAATCATGGCGCAGACGCCAAGCTCCAGCGTCGCTTTAAAACGCGGCACGAACTCGTCCCACACCGGAAGACGGCTTTTCAGCGAAATCCCTAAATCACCGTGCAACACGCCCCAGATATAGTGGAGGTACTGCTGCCACATCGGCTTATCGAGACCGAGTTCCGCCAGCAGCTGTGCATGGCGCTCAGGGGAAATACCACGCTCGCCCGCCATAATCATTACCGGGTCGCCGGGGATCATATGGACGAAGGCAAAAGTGAGAAGGGTGATACCGATAAACGTGGGGATAACAAGTCCCAGACGTCGGAGGATGAACTGCAACATAACCCGGATTCTCTCTGATGACGCACGACCAGTGGCGTGACGTCTGTATTGCTCACAAATGTAAATTCCCTCTCCTGGCGGGAGAGGGTTAGGGTGAAGGGCGTGCATGCATCCCCTCACCCCTGCCCTCTCCCAGAGGGAGAGGGAGAACACCCTACTTATTATTCAACAGATACGTTTTCGAAGTGGTGTTTGCCCAGTGGATCAACCACGTAGCCCTTCACTTCTTTACGCACTGGCTCGTACACGGTGGAGTGAGCAACAATCAGCGCCGGAGCCTGATCGTGCATAACAACCTGAGCCTGCTTGTACAGTTCAATACGTTTGTTGTGATCGTCGGTCGCACGCGCCGGCTGGATCAGGTCTTCAAACGGCTTGTAGCACCAGCGAGAGTAGTTAGAACCGTCTTTCGCCGCCGCGCAGCTGAACAGGGTGGCGAAGAAGTTGTCCGGATCCCCGTTATCACCGGTCCAGCCCATCATTACCGCCTGGTGCTCACCCGCTTTGGCGCGCTTCAGGTACTCGCCCCACTCGTAGGTCACAATCTTGGCCTGAACGCCAACCTTAGCCCAGTCAGCCTGAACCATTTCCGCCATACGGCGTGCGTTCGGGTTGTACGGACGCTGTACCGGCATCGCCCACAGCTCAACGGTAAAGCCTTTATCCTGGCCCGCTTCTTTCAGCAGCGCTTTCGCTTTCTCAGGATCGTAGGTGTAGTCTTTAACGTCGTCGTTATAACCCCACATGGTTGGTGGGATCAGGTTTTTGGCAGCAACGCCAGCGCCCTGGTAAACCGCCTTGATGATCGCTTCTTTGTTCACCGCGTAGGTCAGCGCCTGACGCACTTTCACGTCATCAAACGGTTTCTTCTCGGTGTTGAAGGAGAGATAGCCCACGTTCAGGCCAGCCTGCTCCAGCAGGTTGATGTTCTTGTCCTGCTTCATACGGGCGATATCAGCCGGGTTCGGGTACGGCATCACCTGGCATTCGTTTTTCTGCAGTTTTGCATAACGTACTGACGCATCAGGCGTGATGGAGAAGACCAGACGGTCGATCTGCGGCTTGGTGCCCCAATAGCCTTCGAACGCTTTGTATAGAATGCGGGAGTCTTTCTGGTACTGCAGCAGCTGGAATGGACCGGTACCGATTGGGTTCAGGTCGACTTTTTCCGGCGTACCGGCTTTCAGCATGTTGTCCGCGTACTCTTTGGACAGAATTGAAGCGAAGTCCATGGCCAGGTCAGCCAGGAATGGCGCTTCCGGACGCGTCAGCACGAACTGAACCGTTTTATCGTCCACTTTTTTCACTTCAGCGATCAGGTCTGGCAGACCCATCCCTTCGAAGTATTCATAGCTGCCGCCAGACACTTTGTGGTACGGGTTCTGAGCGTTTTTCTGACGGTCGAAGGAGAACACAACGTCGTCGGCGTTAAAGTCGCGCGTTGGTTTGAATTCTTTGCTGTCCTGCCACTTCACGCCCTGGCGCAGGTGGAAGGTATAGGTTTTACCGTCTTCGCTGACGTCCCACTTCTCGGCCAGACCCGGAATCACTTCCGTGGTACCGGTTTTGAATTCAACCAGACGGTTATAGATCGGTACAGAGCTTGCGTCGTAAGTCGTACCAGAGGTAAAGAGCTGTGGGTTAAAGCCTTCCGGCGAGCCTTCAGAACAGTAAACCAGGGTTTTTGCCTGTACGCTTGCTGCCACGGTCATAGCCACCAGGCTCAGACCAAGCTTCAGCATCCCTGACTTCTTCAAGGAAATACTCATTATTCTGCTCCAATGTGATGTTTTGCTTTGTTGTGTTACGCCGCCAGACCTTTATTTATTTTTTACCCGGTCCGGTCGGTGATGCCCGAAGGCTTTAAAGGGATGGAGAATCCTTTCAGAAGAGCGTTTGAGTTGCAGCGCAGATCGTCCCTGAAATGCCCCTCATGCCCTACAATCTGTCAACAGAATGTGAAAACGTCAATACAGGTGACGGGGATTTACGCTGAGTGTGAGAAACCGCAAACAAAGATTAAAAAAACTATGTATGCCAGTTTTCAGCAGGGAAATTTATGCTACTCGCCATCTTGCAGCACAAGTCTCTTCATATTTCGCAACAATCAGTGATTAACTTTTATTCAGAATGGGTAAATTTTCTTGCAGAATGGTGATTATCTGAGCACTAAATACCACGAACGTTAAAACGCACAGCGAAAAATGCTGAGGTTATCCATAAGCAACGCGAAAAAAGATCAATCTATATATAAAAAAATACAATGGATTATGTCACAAAATCGTTAACAGGCAGGGAGAAGCAGGCCTAAGGGGCGTTTTGGATACTCTGACGGGATAAGATCATAATGCAAAAAGGGCTAACCTTGCGGTTAGCCCTTTTCAGAATGTGGTCGGCGAGAGAGGATTCGAACCTCCGACCCACTGGTCCCAAACCAGTTGCGCTACCAAGCTGCGCTACTCGCCGAATGCGGAGCGCATCTTACTGCTGAGGTGCGCCCCCGTCAATCCCTTATTTTCAAAAAGCCATTCAACTGGCGATATTCTCGCCAGGGCAGCTACTGCGCGGCCTTTACGCTGTTATCAGGGAGTTTACACCAGTTGTTGTTTTCGTTAATCCCACCATTCGGTGAGGTATAGCCGAGACAACCCATAATGGTGTCGTACAGCTCAACGTGACGACGCGGCACCTTCATCTCCGCCTCTTTTTTCAGCTGAGCAAACATCTTCGCCTTCTCCGGATTTTCAAGATACTTATCCGACATCCACATGATCATCGGCACGCGGAACTGCTCCGGCGGTGCCAGCTTGCGCGGCGTACCGTGCAGGTGCTCTTTCTCATTGATGGATTCACCGTGGTCTGCCGCGTAAATCACAATCGCTTTTTTATCGCGCAGCTGGTCGATCACCCGGCTCAGGAAGGTATCCACGTACAGCACCGAGTTGTCGTAGGCGTTGATCAGCTCCTGCTTGCTGCAGTCTTTATTAATGCCCACGCACTCAGGCTGCCACTTCGCAAAATCACGCGTGTAGCGCTGGTAATAGCTGTAATGCGACCCTTTGGTATGCAGAATAACCAGATGCTTACCCTGCGGATGGTTCTTAAGGGACTGCGACATCTCTTCCAGCAGCAGCATGTCGTCGACGTTTTTACCGCGGTTACGCGGTTCGGCGCCAATCTGCTCACGGTACGCAATGTTATCTGCCAGCGTGTTGGTGTAGAACCACATCTCACTTTGCATGGCGAACAGGTCAGAGCTAAACCCAAGCTGCTTCAGCACGGCAAACACGTTCTGCTCTTTCAGCGTGCGTTGCGGGTTATCGCTTGCACCGCCTTCACGCACAAACATACAGCGTAGCGAGAGCTTCGTTGCGGTATCGCAGGAGTAGCCACGGTAAGCCACCAGGTTTTTCTCCTGCGCCAGCTTTGGCGTGGTGTCCCGGTTATAGCCGAGAATACCCATATGATCCCAGCGCGTCGTTTCGCCGATAACAAAGACGACGTACGTATCATCAATCCCGTCGGCTGGCGGCTGGTAGGTGAATTGTTTCGTTGGATTGATCAGCGATTTCACATCACTGGATTCGTCCGCCTGCGCCCAGGCATACAGACCTAACGCTGACAGCCAGTTAGACGGCAAATAGGAGTTTGCCACCACGCCGCCATAGCTTGGCATATCCACGCCCGTCGCTTTTTCAACGCGTTTTTGCTGCGTTTCCATCAGGCGGATTGGCGCCCATACCAGCAGACCAGCCAGCAGGACAACGACGATATTGCGGATCCGCTGTCCACGGGTGCGCAGCTGGCGTAAAAGCGTATAGCGGCACGTATTGTTCCAGATAAAGAACAGCGGTATCAGACAGGTTAAAACTGTCCAGACGATAAAGCCTTTCCCTACCACCTCTTTCGAGAGATCGATATCCGTGGTCATCACCGAGGCAACGATACCGTACCCAATGACCACGTTCATAAAGGTCATGTAATAGCTTGCGGCGGCGGAAATAATCACCACCAGCGAGGCCAAAATTTGCCAGGTACGTCGGCCAAAAAGGGACAGCAGGCGTAAGAGGAAGAAGGTAGCGAGGACGGAGCCGAACACTTCAATGGCGGCAAAAATACCATTACTTACGGTAAGGTGTTCAAAATAACCTTCCACTCTTCTGAACAGTACCGCGCCATTCAGAAATAATCCGATATAGACAGCCAGCATCAGACACAATCTTTGCTGGGTAAGAGACCTAATGTATTTCATGCAAACAACCCTGGGGGAAGGGGTATAAAAACCCGACGAATCTCAAAGAGAAAGCGGACAGAGTACGTAAATGCGTAAGGAAGCGTTATTAGAAACGTCTACAAGCGCGATAAGTAGACCACAGCGGGAGAGAAAAGTGGCAGCAGAGAGTGTGATCGGTATAAATTTTTACAAAATATCGAGACGGGAAGCGTCTCGCATAAAGAAAAAAGAGGCCACAGAGGCCTCTTTCATACTGCTTACGCGTGCGCTTCTTTGAATACTTCACGCTGCGGCTGGCGAATCGTGGTCGAGAGCGCCAGCGAGATAATCAGCAGGGCAAATATGACGCAGAAGGTCACGTAGAACCCGCCGAACAGAGAGGCTATCAGCGAGCCGCAGATGCTGCCGATCCCGAAGCCAAGATAGATAACGCCGTAGTTTTTCGCCAGATTGTTCAGGCCAAAGAACTCGCTTACCAGTGACGGGAAGACGGTAATCGTGCCGCCGAAGTTAAAGGCCACGCAGGCAATCGCCGCAAAGAAGGTGGCTTCATTCAGCGGAGCGAACAGCAGCGCCGCCATGCCGACCAGCGAAACCACCTGCCCAATCGTAATCACACGGATGCGGGCAATTTTGTCAGACAGAATGCCGAGCACCAGACGACCGGAGAGGTTGGCAATGGAGATGACCGTCACCGCATTCGCCGCCGTGGCCGCATCCAGCTTCACCATCCCCTGCGCGATATCCTTCGCCACACCGATGACATAAAGTCCGCTCATGCAGGCCGTCAGGAACATCACCGCCAGCATCCAGTACTGCGGTTTACGCATGGACTGCGCGAGGGTGAAGTCGTTCTCCACCACGCCGTTAACGGATTTGACCTCCTGCTGCGGCGCATCGGTCATCAGCGTGGCGCCGAACAGAATCATCACCAGCACGATTGCGCCCCAGATCATAAAGGTGTTTTCGAGGCCAACGGACGCCAGCAGATGGGAGTCGATAAATTTGAACCCGAGGCTGCCCAGGCCATAGGAGCCGATGGCGAACGCGGAGATGAGACCTTTACGCTCCGGGAACCACTTCACGCAGTTCGACAGGGTCAGCAGGTAACCTGCGCCATCGGCCAGACCCACCAGCACGCCGGCGCTCAGCCACAGCATCATCAGGTTGCTGGAGTGCGCCGTCAGGAAAAAGCCTAAACCCAGCAGAATGCCGGACGCCATGGTCACACGCTTCACCCCAAAACGCTCCTGCAGCTTGCCCGCGACGGAAGACGAAATCGCCAGACCCAGGCTCAGCAGACCAAAGGAGAACGCAACCTGGCTGACCGGCGCGCCGAGTTTGTCGGAAAGCGCGCTGTTAAACAGGCTCCAGGTATAGACCGATCCCAGCGCAAACTGGGTGACGATGGTGCCAAAGAGCGTGAGCCAGCGCGTGCGGTTATAAGTTGATGTGTTCATGGCAGTTGTCCTGCAAGAGAAATTAAGGAAGTTCGCTGAGGACAACGATAAACAAAACCTTAATACGCCTGGGGTAAAACGGCATGAAATGCAGGCGGAACGGAATGAAATGCCTGGAAACGGGAATGAATGGCCTGGCCCGGGCATAAAGCGACAGCGTGTTAGTATCCGCTATCGCTGTAACGCCCGTGGTTGTTGTATTCGAGATGTTATCGTAACGTTTAAAAAAGTAACAACTCTAGAAATTTGCGCTAACGCCGAGGGTGTATAAAAACTCCTCACCGGTGGTGGTGTGCTCCCCCTGAGCCAGCGACGCATAGGCCGCGACGTGCGTATTAAAAGGAATATCCGTTCCCACGGTGACGTCCATCCAGCTACCGTTTTGGGCAGGGGCTGGCGTTTGCGGCATGCCAAACTGCGATTTCCACTGGTTTTCACCAAACTGCTGGTTATAGCTAATCTGCGCCCACGGACGAAGATCGCCGTACTGGGTATTCACGCGCCACCCCAGCGTGCTGACGCTGGCATGCCAGAGCGGGTCGGTGATTGCCTGCGTCGACGCGCTATCACCAAACTCGTTGATCATCATGGGAGCCGTGCCGTCGTATCGCCACGCCACCACCGGGCCGGTGGTGACACGCGCTGAAACCGGAAAATTCCAGCCCACGCTCATCGTCCCCTCCGGCGTGCTGCCAGACGGTATATTCAGGGCAAGACCCGGCGCGTTTTGCGAAGACTGAATACGCTCAGCCAGAATATCCTCATAACGCGGTTGGTGATCCGCGTCCCATGTATAGCGTTCCGCCGTATTATTTTGGGCGTCTGAAACGATATATTCCTGTTGCCAGGCAGACGCTGTATTACAAAAAAACAGGCAGGCTGAAATCCCCACCAGGCCAGAAGCAGCATGGCGACCACTGATTTTTTTTATCATCATCAACGCGACCCCAGAGAGAGCCGAATTCGGCGATATTTGTCGTTATTCAGGAAGAGCTTATAACCCTTGTATTAACTATTGTCTTTATAGTAAACACGTCAAGCCAGTCAGAATGAAAATTTTGCGAAATCAGTATCAATAAGGGAGATGACGGATGGAACGTTGCGGTTGGGTGAGCCAGGATCAGCTTTATATCGACTATCACGATCGGGAATGGGGCGTGCCGGAAACGGATGGCAAAAAACTCTTTGAGATGATCTGCCTCGAGGGCCAGCAGGCGGGGTTGTCATGGATTACGGTACTGAAGAAACGCGAAAACTACCGTAACGCCTTCCACCAGTTCGATCCTGTCGCCGTCGCCGCCATGACTGATGAGGATGTGGAACGGCTGGTGCAGGACGCCGGCATCATCCGCCATCGCGGTAAGATCCAGGCCATCATCGGCAACGCACGCGCTTACCTGGCGATGGAACAAAACGGCGAATCGTTTTCAGATTTTGTCTGGACGTTTGTGAACAACGATCCGCTGGTCACACAGGCCGCCACGCTCGCGGAAATCCCGGCCTCTACCCCGGCCTCGGATGCCCTCTCGAAGGCCCTGAAAAAACGCGGCTTTAAGTTTGTCGGCTCCACCATCTGCTACGCCTTTATGCAGGCCTGTGGCCTGGTCAACGACCACGTTACCGGCTGCTTCTGTCATCCGGGAGGCCATCATGATCCGCAAATGGCAAAGTGAGAATACCGCGCCGCTTCTGAGCCTGTGGCTTGAAAGCACCACGGAAGCGCATCCGTTTATCGAGCCGGGTTACTGGAAAGAGAACGAGGCCATGGTGCGGGACGTTTACCTGCCGTCGGCGGAAACCTGGGTCTGGGAACAGGATGGCGAGCCATACGGATTTATCAGCGTGATGCAGTCTCAGTTTGTCGGCGCGCTGTTTGTCGCACCGTCATGCATCGGGAAAGGCATCGGGCGCGCGCTGCTGAACCATGTTCAACAGCGCTTCCCGCATTTAACCCTGGAGGTATATCAGAAAAATGTGCGGGCGGTGAATTTCTACCATGCTCAGGGCTTTCGCATTGAAGACAGCGCCTGGCAGGATGATACCCAGCACCCGACGTGGATCATGAGCTGGCAGGCGGATCAAACGCCGTTAAGGTAAGCTCGGGTCCCTGATATTTTTCTACCCAGGCCAGCGCCGTGTTCCCTGCGCAGCCATTCCCCAGCTTCGAGCTGGGGAGATCTTTGGTCAGCACGTTAACCGCCCCGTTTTTACAGATCCCTCCCTCGGCGGGCTCAAGGTCGGGCCATGCGCCCTGATGAATGCAGATCACGCCCGGTTTAATTCCGTCGCTCACCACCGCCCCTGCCAGCACCTGCCCGCGCGAGTTCCAGACGCGCACCACGTCGCCGTCCGTAATCCCCCGGGCTTTCGCATCGAGGGTATTCAGCGTGACCGGCTCTCGCCCGGCGACCGCATACTGCTCGCGCAGAGACGTATAGTTAAGCTGGCTGTGCAGGCGGTGCGCGGGATGCGCTGACAACACCTGCAGCTGTTCCGGCTGGGCGTTGCCGTGCCACTCGTCCGGCTCGAGCCACATAGGGTGTGGCGGGCAATCGGCATAGCCAAAGCTGGCGATGCGCTCACTATAAATCACGATCTTTCCGCTCTCGGTTTTCAGCGGGTGGCTCTCCGGGTCGCGGCGGAAATCGGCAAAACGGACAAACTTCGCGTTCTGTTCGCTCTCCGGCATCTCGACGATCTGGTTCGCTTCCCAGAATTCGGCAAATGGCGGAAGCGTCACGCCCTGCGCCGCGCCACGCTGGCCGGCAATCTGGTAGAAGGTTTCCAGCCATTGCAGATCGCTTTTCCCTTCGGTAAAACGCTCGCGACCGCCCGCTTCCCACAGCTCGCTCAGTTCAGCAAACACGTCAAAATCATCACGCGCTTCGTCTCGCGGGGCCACTACGCGCTTCATCGGGACCATATGCTGGTTGCTGTAGTCGCCGGTCATAGTGAGATCGTTACGCTCAAACGAGGTGGTCGCTGGCAGGACAATATCTGCATGCTTAGCCGAGCCGGTCCAGAAGCACTCGGAAATCACCACCAGCTCCGGCTTCTGCCAGGCGCGGATCAGGCGGTTGGTATCCTGATGGTGCGTGAAGTTCGACCCGCCCGCCCACCAGACAAATTTAATGTCCGGGAAGTGGCGGTCCAGACCGTTGTGCTGATAGAAACCGCCCGGGTTTTCCAGGGCTTCAACAATACGCGCCACCGGTATTTTATCCACGGCATCGACGCCGCCCTGCACCGAGCCTTGCAGAGACGCCAGCACCGCCGCTTTACGCGTCGGGTTACCGCCGTTTGCAAAGTGATAGGAGAGACCAAAACCCCCGCCCGGCGTGCCGATCTGCCCAAGCATTGCGGCAAGCGTTACCAGCATCCAGTGTTTTTGCTCGCCAAACTGTTGACGCTGCATTCCCCAGCCGGACATTAACATCGTGGTATTTTTATGGAACAACGCCGCCAGTTCGCGGATTTTCTCCGCAGGAACGCCGCAAATATCTGCCGCCCACGCTGCCGTTTTCGCCACCCCATCGGATTGGCCCGTCAGGTAGTCGGCGAATTTATCGAAGCCGGTGGTACAGCGCGTCAGGAATTCAACATCGTGCCAGCCGTTTTCTACCAGCGTATGGGCGATCCCCAGCATCATCGCCACGTCGGTCCCCATATGGGGGGCAATCCACTCGGCGCTGTCGCCGAAGAAATCCATGGTTTCAGAACGCATCGGGTCAATGCAGATGATGCGCTTGCCGCTTTTGCGCAGCGCGTCGAAATACCCAATGCCCTGCTCGTCGCTGGCATTCCAGGCAATTTTCAGCGTATTGAGCGGGTTGGCGCTCCAGAGCACCACCACGTCGGTATGCGCCAGCACCAGCGGCCAGCTGGTCTGCTGCTGGTACACTTCGTTCCCCCCTACGACGTACGGCATGATCGCCTGCGCCGCGCCGGTGGAGTAATCCCCCAGATGGCCGGTATAGCCTCCCGCCAGGCTCATGTAGCGCTGCAGCAGCGTCGAGGCCTTGTGCAGCACGCCGTTAGAACGCCAGCCGTAGGAGCCGGCAAAAATGGACGACGGACCGTAAGTGTCGCGAATGCGCTTATGCTGGGCGTGGATCAGCGCCAGCGCGTCATCCCAGCTCACGCGAACAAACTCATCCTGACCGCGGATCCCCTGCGGTTTATCCGGCGAGGCCAGAAAACCTTTACGCACCATCGGCCAGCGCACGCGCGTTTTGCTGTGCACCTGATCGCGAACGACGGTCTGTAACGAGTTGGGATGTTGGGTTGGCAGTGCCCCGCGGGACGACAGAACATTTTCGCCATCGGTTTCGACCAGCATCGGCCCCCAGTGGGCGGCGGTCAGAATGGTTTTCGTTGAGGTGCTCAAGCGTGCGCTCCTGGTTGCGTGCAGGTTTACGGCCTTCTTTCTGAGGCAGTTTATGGTTTGTCACAAATTTCAGAGTTATACCCGGAATTTTCTCCGTATCTGGACGTCATAATCAACTGCCACGCTCGCCGTGGCAAAGAATAAAAAGGATTAAGGAAAGAAGATGAAAAAACGCGTACTCGTTATTGCCGCTCTGGTGAGCGGTGCACTGGCTGTTTCTGGCTGCACAACTAACCCTTACACCGGTGAGCGTGAAGCGGGTAAATCCGGCATTGGCGCGGGTATCGGCTCGCTGGTCGGCGCAGGCGTGGGGGCGCTCTCCTCCTCCAAGAAAGACCGCGGTAAAGGCGCGCTGATTGGCGCAGCGGCGGGCGCGGCGCTGGGTGGCGGCGTCGGCTATTACATGGACGTGCAGGAAGCGAAGCTGCGCGACAAAATGAAGGGAACCGGCGTGAGCGTGACGCGCAGCGGCGATAACATCATCCTGAATATGCCGAACAACGTGACCTTCGACAGCAGCAGCGCAACGCTGAAACCCGCGGGCGCGAACACGCTCACCGGCGTGGCGATGGTGCTGAAAGAGTACAACAAGACCGCCGTGAACGTGATGGGCTACACCGACAGCACCGGCAGCCAGGATCTGAACATGCGTCTGTCCCAGCAGCGCGCCGATGCCGTAGCCAGCTCGCTGATTACCCAGGGCGTTGAAGCCAACCGCATCCGCACCAGCGGCATGGGCCCTGCCAACCCTATCGCCAGCAACAGCACGGCGGAAGGCAAAGCGCAGAACCGCCGCGTTGAGATTACGTTAAGCCCAATTCAGTAGGTAAAAGCAAAACGGCAACGCTCGTTGCCGTTTTTAGTGGTTGCACCCTCTCCCGTGGGAGAGGGTTGGGGTGAGGGCACCAGACCGCACCCTCCGGTAAGCGCAGCGCCACCGGGCAAATTACTTGATTCGTCTGATTTTCCCGTTAAGGTATTCTCACTAAATTCAGGGAAATCAGCGATGAGCAAACCAGCCCGGGCCACCATTAGCGACGTGGCGAAAGCCGCCAAAACCGGTAAAACCAGCATTTCGCGCTACCTTAACGGCGAGAAACACCTGCTGTCCGACGCATTGCTGGCGCGTATTGAACAGGCCATTGCCGATCTCGACTACCGTCCCAGCCTCATGGCGCGCGGGCTCAAACGCGGCCGCACCCGCCTTATCGGGCTTATCATCGCCGATATCACCAACCCCTATTCCGTTAACGTCCTCAGCGGTATTGAAGCCGCCTGTCGCGAGAAGGGGTTCACGCCGCTGGTCTGTAATACCAACAACGAAGTCGACCAGGAGCTGCATTACCTCGATCTGCTGCGCAGCTACCAGGTCGAAGGGATTGTGGTGAACGCGGTGGGCATGCGGGAAGAGGGTTTAAACCGCCTGCAGCAGTCCTCCCTGCCCATGGTCCTCATCGACCGTAAAATCCCGGAATTTGCCTGCGATGTGGTCGGGCTGGATAACACTCAGGCCGCCACGACCGCCACCGAGCATCTGATCGAACAGGGCTTCGAGGCCATTCTGTTTCTGAGTGAACCGTTAGGGATGGTCAATACCCGTCGCGAGCGCCTGAGCGCATTTCGCGCCACGCTGGAGCGATATCCCGGCGTGATCGCCGAAAATGCCGAAACGCCGCTTCACGAAGCCGACCAACTTGATAACACCCTGCGCCAGTTCCACACGCGCCATCGCGGGATGCGCAAAGCCGTTATCTCCGCAAACGGGGCGCTGACGCTTCAGGTCGCCCGCTCGCTCAAGCGCATTGGCCTGCACTGGGGCAGCGATATCGGTCTGCTGGGGTTTGATGAACTGGAGTGGGCGGAACTGGCGGGCGTCGGCATTACGACACTCAAACAGCCCACCTGGCAGATTGGCTATGCTGCTGTTGAACAAGTGGTTCGCCGCATTGAAGGCACCAGCGATGCCGTTCGCGAGCAGGTCTTCTCCGGCGAGCTGATCGTTCGCGGCTCCACGGCGCGTTAATTTTCCCTTGTGATACCGATCATAAATTCGACATCCTGACCTTTTCTTTGGAACCGGTTCCATCTAGCGTAATAGTATTGTTATGTTGCGATGGAGTCCGAAGATGGGCAGGAAAATTATGGTGGTCACCGCCGCGTACGGTGCGGAACAGGTGCGACAGGCAGGCGGTCAGCGGGCGATGCTTCCCGTTATTGCAGGCGCAGGGGCAGACGGCGTGGAGATCCGCCGGGAACTGTTCAGCAGCGAAGAGCTGCTGGCGCTGCCTGCGCTGGGAGAATCTATTGAGCTGCTCGGCCTGCTGGCGTGCTACTCCGCCCCCGCCGCCCTGTTTATGCCCGACGGCACCCTCAACCCGGATCTGACCCGCTATCTCTCTGAGGCCAGCACCCTGAACGCCCTGTGGCTGAAGGTTTCCCTGGGCCATTTCCGCGACGCGCAGCCTCTCGACGCCCTGCGTACCCTGCTGAACGCAAGCGGCATGGCGCTGGTCGTGGAGAACGATCAGACCGACTGCGGACAGCTCGCGCCGATGCAGCGCTTCCAGGCCGCCTGTCGGGAAATGGCCTTACCCGTCACGCTGACCTTCGACATGGGCAACTGGCTGTGGGTCGGTGATTCCCCCGAAGAGGCCGCGCGTAATCTGGCCCCTGCGGTGAGCTATATCCACGTGAAAGCCGCCGTGCCGCATAAAGATAACTTCCGCGCCGTGGCGCCGGACCACGCTGATGCGCGCTGGCTGGATCTGCTTGGCCAGCTGCCTGCCGATGCCCCGCGCGGTATCGAGTTCCCGCTGGAAGGGACGGATTTAACCGCCGTTACCCGCCATTACGTCAACCTGCTGCGCGAGGAGTAAGCCATGCACAAGACGCTGGATGTCATCACGATCGGCGAGGCCATGGCGATGTTTGTCGCCACCGAAACGGGCGAGCTGAGCGCGGTAGAGCACTTTATCAAACGCGTGGCGGGCGCAGAGCTGAACGTCGCAACCGGCCTGGCGCGTCTCGGCCTGAACGTGGGCTGGGTCAGCCGCGTGGGGGACGATAGCTTTGGCCATTTCGTTCTCGACTCGCTGAAAAAAGAGGGGATTGATGCCGCGGGCGTCACCCTTGATGCACGCTTCCCTACCGGCTTTCAGCTTAAATCAAAGGTCGAAAATGGAACCGATCCCATCGTTGAGTATTTCCGTAAGGGATCGGCCGCAAGCCACCTCTCAGTGGCGGATTACCACGCCGACTATTTCGCCTCCGCGCGCCATCTGCACCTCAGCGGCGTGGCGGCAGCGCTGTCTGCCAGCTCGTATGAACTGCTGGATCACGCGGCAGCCACTCTGAAAGCCCAGGGAAAAACGATCTCTTTCGATCCGAACCTGCGCCCGGTGCTGTGGAAAAGCGAAGCGGAAATGGTCGAGAAGCTCAACCGTCTGGCGTTCAGAGCGGACTGGGTTCTGCCGGGCCTGAAAGAAGGGATGATCCTGACCGGCGAAAGCACACCGGAGGGCATTGCCGATTTCTACCTGAATAAAGGAGTAAAAGCGGTGGTGCTGAAGACCGGCGCCGATGGCGCATGGTTTAAGACGGCCGACGGCGAACAGGGCGCGGTCGCGGCGGTCAAGGTTGAGAACGTGGTCGACACCGTCGGCGCGGGCGACGGTTTTGCCGTGGGCGTGATTAGCGCCCTGCTGGAAGGCAAAACGCTGCCGCATGCCGTGGCGCGGGGCAACAAGATTGGCTCGCTGGCCATTCAGGTGCAGGGCGACAGCGAAGGATTACCCACGCGAGCAGAGCTTAACGAATAAACATCCCCCTCACCCTAACCCTCTCCCCAGAGGGGCGAGGGAATGACTTGCTCCCTCTCCCTTTGGGGAGAGGGTCGGGGTGAGGGGCATAAATCGCACTCAGCAAAACAAGCCACCGTGTACCCTACAGACAACGGCGGTAACAACCTCAACAACAGAGGCAAGCCTATGAACAGTTCGACCAATGCAGTAAAACGCTGGTGGTACATCATGCCAATCGTGTTTATCACGTACAGCCTGGCGTACCTTGACCGTGCCAACTTCAGCTTCGCGTCCGCGGCGGGGATCACAGAGGACCTTGGCATAACCAAAGGTATCTCCTCCCTGCTGGGAGCCCTTTTCTTCCTGGGCTACTTCTTCTTCCAGATCCCCGGCGCGATTTACGCGGAACGCCGCAGCGTGCGTAAGCTGATCTTCGTCTGTCTGATCCTGTGGGGCGCCTGCGCGTCACTGACCGGCGTGGTGAACAATATTCCTGCCCTGGCCGCCATTCGCTTTATCCTCGGCGTCGTTGAGGCGGCGGTCATGCCGGCGATGCTGATCTACATCAGTAACTGGTTTACCAAATCTGAACGCTCGCGCGCGAATACCTTCCTGATCCTCGGTAACCCGGTGACGGTGCTGTGGATGTCGGTGGTGTCTGGCTACCTGATCCAGTCCTTCGGCTGGCGCGAGATGTTTATTATCGAAGGGGTCCCGGCAGTGATCTGGGCATTCTGCTGGTGGGTGCTGGTAAAAGATAAACCTGCCCAGGCGAAATGGCTTTCCGAAGATGAAAAAGCGGCGCTGCAGGCGCAGCTGGATAAAGAACAGCAAGGTCTGAAGGCGGTACGCAACTACGGTGAAGCCTTCCGCTCGCGTAACGTGATCCTGCTCTGCGCGCAGTACTTTACCTGGAGCATTGGCGTGTACGGCTTTGTGCTGTGGCTGCCGTCGATTATCCGCAGCGGCGGCGAAAACCTCGGCATGGTAGAAGTGGGCTGGCTCTCTTCCGTACCATACCTGGCCGCGACCATCGCCATGATCGTCGTCTCCTGGGCGTCGGACAAGCTGCAGAACCGAAAATTGTTTGTCTGGCCGCTGCTGCTGATCGCTGCTTTTGCCTTTATCGGCTCGTGGGCCGTGGGTGCAAATCACTTCTGGGCCTCTTATACCCTGCTGGTGGTCGCCGGTGCCGCCATGTATGCCCCGTACGGTCCGTTCTTTGCCATCATCCCGGAAATGCTGCCGCGTAACGTCGCGGGTGGCGCGATGGCATTAATTAACAGTATGGGTGCGCTAGGGTCGTTCTGCGGCTCCTGGTTCGTCGGCTACCTGAACGGTGCCACCGGCAGCCCGTCCGCATCGTACATCTTTATGGGGGTGGCGCTTTTCGCCTCCGTGTGGCTTACTCTGATTGTTAAGCCTGCTAATAATCAACAACACCCTGTCGGCGCACGCCACGCCTGAACCCTTAAAAATCAACGGAGATTAGCATGAAGCCGTCCGTCATTTTGTACAAAGCACTGCCGGAAGATCTGCAGAAACGCCTTGAAGAACACTTCACCGTCACGCTGGTGAAGAACCTGAGCCCGGAAACCGTGGCGCAGCACGCCGAAGCGTTCGCCAGCGCCGAAGGCCTGCTGGGTTCAAGCGAGAAAGTGGATGTCGCCCTGCTGGAGAAAATGCCGAAGCTTCGTGCTACCTCTACCGTTTCCGTGGGTTACGACAATTTCGATGTGGATGCCCTGAACGCCCGCAAGATCCTGCTGATGCACACCCCCCATGCCCTGACGGAAACCGTGGCCGATACGCTGATGGCGCTGGTACTCACCACGGCCCGTCGCGTGGTGGAAGTGGCCGAGCGCGTGAAAGCGGGCGAATGGACAAAAAGCATTGGACCGGACTGGTTCGGCGTGGACGTTAACGGCAAAACGCTGGGCATTGTTGGCATGGGGCGCATTGGGCTGGCACTGGCGCAGCGCGCGCATTTTGGTTTTAACATGCCGATTCTGTATAACGCGCGCCGTCATCACAGTGAAGCCGAAGAACGCTTCAACGCCCGCTACTGCGAGCTGGATACTCTGCTGCAGGAAGCCGATTTTGTTTGTCTGGTTCTGCCGCTGACGGACGAAACGCGTCATCTGATTGGCAAATCCGCATTTGAAAAAATGAAGAAATCCGCCATTTTCATCAACGCGGGTCGTGGCCCGGTGGTAGATGAGAAGGCGCTGATTGAAGCCCTGCAGAACGGTGAAATCCATGCCGCAGGTCTGGACGTGTTTGAACAGGAGCCGCTGCCGGTGGACTCCCCGCTGCTGACAATGCCAAACGTCGTCGCCCTGCCCCACATCGGCTCCGCCACCCATGAGACGCGCTACAACATGGCGGCCACTGCGGTCGATAATCTCATCGCCGCCCTAAGCGGAAAGGTGGAGATAAACTGCGTGAACCCGCAGGTGAAACGATAGAAACGAAAAAACCCGCCAGAAGGCGGGTTTTTGAATTTAGTGCTACTGGGTTGGAAGCTTACAGGCTTACAACGTTACCAGCTGCTGGGCCTTTAGCGCCGCTTTCGATGGTGAAGGACACTTTCTGACCTTCGTCCAGAGATTTGTAGCCATCGTTCTGAATAGCAGAGAAGTGTACGAACACGTCTTTTGAGCCATCGTCAGGAGTGATGAAGCCGAAACCTTTATCAGCGTTGAACCATTTTACCAGACCAGTCATTTTAGCAGACATAGAAATTACCTTATTAACAAATATATTGAGCCTTCCGGCTTGATGGATTGCGTTACAGATTTTTAAGCGATGAAGGAAGGGTCACAACGAAGGGTATCTATGGATAACAATCTGGACTGCTTTACTAAACTGCTTTAGGTCTGTGTAACAAACCGACGGGGATAGTTATACCGATGTGGTAGAAGAATGACAAGCGTTATTTTCGATAAGCATAAAAAAAACCCCGCCAGAGACGGGGTTTTTTCGGTTTATTCTGTGGCCGTGACTGCGGCACTCCAGGCCTGGCTAAAGGCCTGATGCTGGGAGGCCAGCGGCCCAATCAGCGTATTGTACTGGCTTGCCTGCTGCGAGGTCGGGAACTGAATGCCGTTGGCAACAAAGCTCACCTGAGTATCCTGCTGGGCAATAAAGTCGCCCACCTGCACCAGCTGCTGCGTGAAGATTTGCGCGGCCGGAATCAGCGGTTGCAGCGCTTCAGACGGTTTCGTCACCACTTTCTCATACACTTTGTCGAAGACAGGTTTGAGATCGTCACCCTGCTTCAGCGCAGAACGTGACGCGTCAGCCTGCATTTTCGCATTCTGCAACTGCTGGCTCAGTACGCCAAGCGCACCGTTGGACTGGCGAAGCGGTTCACGCTGCGTCATATAATCCTGCGGAACGCGAATGGCGTTCACGCTATCCACTACCGGACGGATACCGGAATCCATCGCCTGGCTCACCTGCTGTGAATAACCATAAAGAATGGCGTAATCGGACACGAAGGGGCCAAACTGTTTTTTCTGATCCGCAGTCAGCGTCGGCAACCGCTCGCCGCTGCGCATCACTGTATTCTGCAGAAAATCGATAAACGCTTTGCGCTGATCGCCTTCTTTATCAAAACACCCACTCAGGCTAACAACCATCAACAACGCCGCAATAGGCGCAAACCAGCGAGAGCAGGACTTTCCTGTCGCCATTTTATTACTCCTTTCACCCAAAAAAGCGCACACCGGCACACGCGTGCCCGACGCTGACAAGGATAGTCCAGGTCAGCCTTGCAAGATACTCTTTTCATGCAAAACGGCTATTGCCGATTTATTTCTTACCATTTACAAAAAAATACCTGCCGAAGCCGACATATGACTAATCAGGTAATTAGCATAACTATCCATATCGCTAAATCGGGTAAAGCGATCGTTACCGCACGATTAATCACACCCGTGACGATCCTGAGTTCGTATTAGGGACTATTCTTAACTGGCTCTCTGATGTTCTTGATCACGATGTGAGATTTAAGAGGAGTCCTCAATGGAATATAAAGATCCTGAGTTTGAACTGCTGAGCAGTCTGGAACAGATCATTTTTAAAGACGTACCGCAGGCGATTACCCTGCAACAAAAATCCAATCCCTTTACAGAATATGAGCAATTGCGCAAAGGGACAGGACTGAAAACGGAAGAATTCGCCAGAGCGATGGGTGTCAGCGTGGCTATGGTGCAGGAGTGGGAGTCAAAACGTGAGAAACCCACCCCAACCGAGTTAAGGCTGATGCGCCTGATTCAGGCCAACCCTGCACTCAGCAAACAGATAGCGTAGTGAAGATTGAATGCCCCCGCCTTTGCGGGGGCTTGTGTTTTAAAGGCTCTCGCAACGCCAGCCCGCCTCTTCCCACACCCATTCATGCGTTAACGTTAAGCCTCTTAGAAAAGCCTCATCGTGTGATACCACCAGCAAAGCCCCAGGGAAACCGGCCAGCGCCGCTTCAATGGCCTGGACCGAGGCCAAATCCAGATGGTTGGTCGGTTCATCCAGCAGCAGAAGCTGCGTAGCCTCCGCGCGCCACAGCACGCAGGCCAGGGCGGCCTTAAGACGCTCGCCGCCGCTGAGCTCCGCCAGCGGGAGCGTGACTTTGTCGGCACCCAGTTGAAGCTGCGCCAGACGGGTTCGCAATACCCCCTCTTCCAGAGGCGTATGACTCAGGTTGAGATGCGTCATGACCGACTGCGAAAGATCGAGCCGGGAGAGATGCTGGTCGAGATAAGCGCAGCTGACGGAAACCTTACAGGTACCCGAACGGGGGGCAATCTCGCCGAGGAGGATTTTTAACAGCGTCGATTTTCCGCAGCCATTCGGTCCCTTTAACGCCACGCGCATCGGTCCGTCCATCCGCCAGTTGAGCGGAGGAACAGGCACATGCGGCAGCACCAGATCCTCCAGCACCAGCACCTGCTTCCCGTCCGGGATCTGATTCCCCGGCAGGGTGAACATTACTGGGTTATCTTCTTCAACGCGTTCACGCGCCTTTTTTACCGAGGCGTTGAGGGCTTCATTTTGCTCGCTGTGCTGTTTTTTCCAGGAGCCGATCCGCTCCTTTGCCGCGCCTTTATATTTGACCCGCTCGAACGATGCGATATTCAGGGTATCGACGGTGCGCAATGTCTTTGCCGAACGCCGCTGGCTGTCATCATGCTCTTTTTGCATGCGTACCCGAGTGCGTTTGCGCTCGGTTGCCGCATGTTCCAGCGCCGCGCGGGCCGCCTGCTGTTCGGCATCGCGCTGGGTTTGATAATCCGTATAATTCCCGCCGTAGCTGCGCAGGCCCGAGGCGCTCAGTTCAAGGATACGCGGTACCTGAGCCAGTAACTCACGGTCATGGGAAGCCACCAGCACGCCGCCCTGAAAACGGCTGAGCTGGTCGTAGAACCACGCCCGGCCCTGTCGGTCCAGATGGTTAGTGGGTTCGTCCAGCAGCATGAAATCCGCTTCAGCCGTAAACGCCCCGCACAGCAGGGCGCGAATGCGCTCGCCGCCGCTGAGCTCACCGGCGGGTTTATCCGGGTCAAACGGCGGGAGATTCGCATTGATAAACGCCTCGCTCAGACGCTCGGCGACATCCCAGCGGCCGTCGAGCGTGTCCAGATCGTCAGGCTGATAATCGCCGCTGTCGATGCGCTTACGCGCCGCAAAAATAGCGTCATACCCGAGCAGTTCAGCAAGCGTCGTCTGCGGCGAAATGAGGTGCTGCTGCGCCACCCAGGCATGCGAGCCAAAGCGTTCAATATGACCGGAAGCCGATTCGTCCAGCCCCGCCAGCAGACGCAGCAGACGCGTTTTCCCGCTGCCGTTGCGGCCAACCAGCGCGCACAGGGCGGGTTCCAGCGTGAGATTCAGCGGACCAAAAAGGGTATCGCCCGTCGGAAACTGACAGGTGACCTGATGCAAAATAAAAGAAGGGGACTGCGCAAAATGAGCCATAAGCACTCCTGAATGAAATCAAAACATCCCCTGCCGACGCGGTGGCGTTTAGCAAGGATCGAAATTCATCAGTCGTGTTTGTTCATTTTTGGGGGGCGCTCCAGCGCGAGAAAGTTAACGCGTTAAGGATAGCGGTAATGTGTTGAAGGTTTCAAGGTTAAATTTTGATCGACTTACACTCCCTCCCCCTTTGGGCTGAGGGATCCCCACCAAATATTGCCTGCACAGACGGCCCCCTCTCCCTTGAGGGAGAGGGCTGGGGTGAGGGGGAACATACGGCTGTGGGGGTTGTTCCTTGCTACTCTGTAACGACATGGCCTGTGAACGTGCCAGGGCGGCTCAATCGCCACCGCCATGGCGTCGCTGTAAAACCTCTACCCGCAGTATGCTTCTCATTACGGTAATTTTGCGAGCCTCTTTCCAGAAATGGTAATATCCTCAGCGACATAGCTCAAAACTGTTGCCGCCTGTTTTGATGAGCAGTAAGTTCTCTTCGCACCTGCAAAATCAGGTGCCGGGATTGGAACCCTGAATCACTTCACTGGCGACACAGGCTCTGTGTCGTACGGCCTGTTGCATCTCAATGGCGGGCCGGACAGGGGCGCTGCAAAGCGCGCTGGTGTCAGTGAGGCCAGTCGTTCCAACCTTGTTCGGTTCCGCCACCAGCGAGCCTGGAACCTCCCGTGGCGGAAGATATACCACTCACTGAGGTTATTTTATGTCATTGATTAACTCTTTAATCACCCTGCCCTTCAACCATGCCACCGACTTCACCGAACTGGCGGATAACTGCGAACGTTTTACCGACGCACTGGTAGATTGCGAAGAACCCGCCCCAAAAATGGCGCTTTACGGCAGACTTTATGCCTGTCTGAATCTTCTGCAACCCACGCTTCTGGAACCTGTTCCGGACGCTTTAAAAGCCAGCCTGACCGTGAAGGAACTCCCGTCACGCGTTCCGGCTTTCGAACCCGAATGCGATCAGCTGGGGCGCTACTGTCAGGAGCTTACGCAGATGCTGATGAACGGCTCACTGCCGCGACAATCTGAAATCGTGATGGAAGATTTGCTGTGCGAGCTGGTCAGCTACTTTGCCGATACGCTGAAGGCACCGCGCTGGCTGCAGACAGACGAAGGCACAATCGCGATCGGCTAAACCTGCCGGATGGCGCTGCGCTTATCCGGCCTACAAAAGACCCATAAAAAAACCCGCCGAAGCGGGTTTTTAGCATGTGTAACAGCGGCACATCACTGCAGCAGCGAAATATCCGCTACGCGCAGGAACAGCTCGCGAAGTTTCTCGAGCATGGAGAGACGGTTAATACGCAGTTCTTTATCTTCTACGTTCACCATCACTTTCTCGAAGAAGGCGTCGATAACGTCACGCAGCTCGGCCAGCTCCACCAGCGCTTCCTGGTAGCGACCTTCCGCGAAGTACGGCTCGAGCTTGTCGCGCAGCACCACAACCTGCATCGCCAGAGCGATCTCTTCCGGCTCTTTCAGGGTTGCGGCGTTCACACGCTCGTTCAGCGTCTCGTCGGATTTCGCCAGAATGTTGGATACGCGCTTGTTGGCCGCGGCCAGGGCAGATGCCGCTTCCAGCGTACGGAAGTGGGAAACCGCCTTCATACGCGCATCGAAATCAGCCGGACGGGTTGGACGACGCGCCAGCACCGCCTGAATGGTGTCAACGGTGTAACCTTCGTCCTGATACCATGCGCGGAAACGACCGAGCATAAAGTCGATCACGTCATCCACAACCTTCGCGTTGGTCAGCTTGTCACCGTACAGACGCACCGCTTCTTCGGTCAGGGTCTGCAGATCGAGGTTCAGGTTCTTCTCAACGATAATACGCAGCACGCCCAGCGCAGCACGACGCAGCGCAAACGGATCTTTGTCGCCTTTCGGATGCTGACCGATACCAAAGATACCCGCCAGGGTGTCCATCTTATCGGCAATTGCGACGGCACATGCAACCGGGTTGGACGGCAGTTCGTCACCCGCAAAGCGCGGCTGATACTGCTCGTTCAGGGCGACGGCCACGTCTTCCGCTTCGCCATCGTGACGCGCGTAGTGCATGCCCATCACGCCCTGGGTGTCGGTAAATTCGAACACCATGTTAGTCATCAGGTCGCACTTGGACAGCAGGCCTGCACGCGTCGCGTGGTTGACGTCTGCACCGATTTCACGGGCAATCCAGCCGGACAGCTCCGCAATGCGGTCGGTCTTGTCGCGCAGCGTACCCAGCTGCTGCTGGAACAGCACGGTCTGCAGGCGCGGGAGATGATCTTCCAGACGCTTTTTACGGTCGGTATTGAAGAAGAACTCCGCATCTGCCAGACGTGGACGCACCACTTTCTCGTTACCGGAGATAATCTGGATCGGATCTTTCGATTCGATGTTCGCCACGAAGATGAAGTTTGGCAGCAGCTTGCCGTCGTTGGCATAGACCGGGAAGTACTTCTGGTCACCCTTCATGGTGTATACCAGCGCTTCAGCCGGAACGGCCAGGAATTTCTCTTCGAACTTCGCCGTCAGCACAACTGGCCATTCAACCAGAGAGGTGACTTCTTCCAGCAGGCTGTCGCTCAGGTCTGCGTTACCGCCAATCTTGCGCGCCGCGTCTTCCGCGTCCGCTTTGATTTTGGCTTTACGCTGTTCGTAGTCGGCAATGACCTTACCGCGCTCCAGCAGGATCTGCGGATACTGGTCGGCATTGTCGATGGTGAACTCTGGCTCACCCATAAAGCGGTGGCCGCGGATCACGCGATCGGACGCCACGCCCAGAATGGTCGCCGGGATAACGGTATCGCCCAGCAGCAGGGTCACGGTGTGCACCGGACGCACGAAGTGCACGTCAGAGGCGCCCCAGCGCATCAGCTTAGGAATCGGCAGCTTCGCCAGAGAAGTCGCAATCATGTCCGGCAGCAGCGCTTCCGCGCTTTCGCCTTTCACGTGCGCACGGTACAGCAGCCACTCGCCTTTATCCGTGGTCAGACGCTCGGCCTGATCAACGGTGATCCCGCAGCCGCGCGCCCAGCCTTCAGCCGCTTTGCTCGGCTTGCCTTCCGCGTCAAACGCCTGGGCAATCGCCGGGCCACGTTTTTCGACTTCACGATCCGGCTGAGACGCCGCCAGATTTGCCACTTTCAGCGCCAGACGGCGCGGTGCAGCAAACCACTCAATTTTACCGTGTGCCAGGCCAGCGTTATCCAGCTCGGCGGTCACGTTCGCAGCGAAAGATTCAGCCAGGCTGCGCAGGGCTTTTGGTGGCAGCTCTTCGGTGCCGATTTCCACCAGGAAAGTTTTCTCAGACATGGCCGCCTCTTATTTGTTTCGGTTGCACATCGGGAAGCCAAGGGCTTCACGGGACGCATAGTAAGCTTCTGCAACGGCTTTGGTCAGGGTACGAATACGCAGAATGTAGCGCTGACGTTCAGTCACGGAGATGGCTTTGCGGGCGTCCAGCAGGTTGAAGCTGTGGGCGGCCTTCAGAATACGCTCGTAAGCAGGCAGCGGCAGCGGAGTTTCCAGCGCCAGCAGCTGCTGCGCTTCTTTCTCATACTGCTCGAAGCAGGTGAACAGGAAGTCCACATCCGCGTATTCGAAGTTATAGGTGGATTGCTCCACTTCGTTCTGATGGAACACGTCGCCGTAGGTGGTTTTACCCAGCGGGCCGTCGCTCCAGACCAGGTCGTAAACGCTGTCTACGCCCTGAATGTACATCGCCAGACGTTCCAGACCGTAAGTGATTTCACCGGTGATTGGCTTACATTCCAGACCGCCAACCTGCTGGAAGTAAGTGAACTGGGTCACTTCCATGCCGTTCAGCCACACTTCCCAACCCAGACCCCAGGCACCCAGCGTTGGGTTTTCCCAGTTATCTTCCACGAAACGAATGTCGTGGATGGTTGGATCCATACCCAGCTCTTTCAGCGACCCGAGGTACAGTTCCTGAATGTTGTCTGGTGATGGCTTAATCACCACCTGGAACTGATAGTAATGCTGCAGACGGTTCGGGTTTTCACCGTAACGACCATCGGTCGGACGACGGGAAGGCTGCACATACGCGGTCGCCATTGGCTCTGGCCCCAACGCGCGCAGGCTGGTCATCGGGTGTGAAGTGCCGGCGCCGACTTCCATGTCCAAAGGTTGAACAATGGTACAGCCCTGACGAGCCCAGTAATCCTGTAAGGTCAGGATCAGGCCCTGGAAGGTCTTGGTATCAAACTTTTGCATAGTATTTCGTGCTGGATACGTGTGGTTTTAAATGGAAGGGACCAGTATACCCGCTGGCTGCAAGATATACAGTACGAAACGGGGTTGTTTAGGGAAAATTGGGGAAATAAGCCTTCCGGCCAGAACGCTGACGGCGTCTGGCTGTTGATTATACGAGCAGGCTAGCGCATGGAGAGGTGTAAAAACTGACCGTCCGCATCAAACGAGCAGACAAAGCCCTCTTTGCGCGACGTATGTCCCCGCAGCTCATAGCTTCCCTGAAAACGCTCAAACCCGGTGACATCAATTTTCTGTACGTCCGAGTTATAGCGGCGAGCGGCCCGATCTTTACAGAGCGCTTCCATATCCAGTGAACGTTCCGGGCTCATTTTACCCTGCTGCGCTTTTTGCACAGGTGCTTCTTGCGGCGCGCTGCATCCCGCCAGGATGAACAGCAGAAAGAGTGACGCCACACGCTTCATCATCATTTTTATTACCGCCCTGGTCAGTGGCTGTTATTTTTAGTATCAAAGCTTTTATAGATTACGGTCCGGCATTCTGCGAATCTCGCGGCCTCCCTACAAGCCTGCTGAATAAAACTCAGAATTTTCCAAGCGAAGACTTTTGGACAATGGCAGTCACACTCAATTTACAGGGAATACGAGGAACTGATGCAGTCAAAAATTAACTGGATTGATAACCTGCGAGGAATAGCGTGTCTGATGGTGGTCATGATCCACACGACGACCTGGTACGTCACGAATGCCCACAGCATCAGCCCCGTTAACTGGGATATCGCCAATATTCTCAACTCTGCGTCACGCGTCAGCGTGCCGCTGTTCTTTATGATTTCCGGCTTTCTCTTTTTTGGCGAGCGTAGCGCGCAGCCGCGGCACTTCATCCGCATCGCGGCCTGCCTGGGGTTCTACAGCGCCGTTGCCCTGCTCTATATCACGCTGTTCACCTCCATTAACGCCGGGCTATCGCTGAAATACGTGCTGCAAAAACCGGTGTTCTATCACCTGTGGTTCTTCTTCGCCATTATCGTTATCTATCTGGTCTCCCCGCTCATCCAGGTAAAAAACGTCAGCGGTAAAATGCTCCTAGCCCTGATGGTGGTTATCGGCATTGTCGCCAACCCGAATACGCTCTTACAGAAAATCGACGGATTTGAGTGGCTGCCGGTCAATCTCTATATCAACGGCGATACTTTTTACTACGTGCTTTACGGCATGCTGGGGCGCGCCATCGGGATGATGGACACGCAAAAACGCGGGCTGAACTGGCTCTGCGGGGCGCTGTTTATCGCTGGCGTGGCGGTGATTTCACGCGGGACGCTGCACGAGCTGCAGTGGCGCGGCAATTTTGCCGATACCTGGTATCTCTATTGCGGGCCGATGGTCTTTATCTGTGCCGTTTCGCTGCTCACGCTTGCCAAAAATACCCTGAACGCGCGCGCCCTGCCCGTGCTGAGTCTTATCTCGCGGCACTCTCTCGGGATTTACGGTTTTCACGCGCTGGTGATCCACTCGCTGCGCACGAGAGGCGTTGAGCTAAAAAGCTGGCCGGTGCTGGATATCGTCTGGATTTTTGCCGCCACGCTGGCGATCAGCCTGCTGCTGTCGATGCTGCTGCAAAAAATAGACGCTCGCCGCTTCGTCAGCTAATGCTTCGCTGCCGGGCGCGATGGTACTGCCGCGGGGAGGAAAACCCCGCCGCCAGTGAAGCCTGCTCCACGCCGCGCCCCTGTAATAGCCACTGCTCCGCCACCGCCAGACGCAGCTGTTCCAGATAATCGCGAACGCTAATCCCTAAATGTGACTGGAAAAGCCGGGTGAGATGACGTGGGCTGACGTGCGCCTGTGCGGCAATGTCAGGCAAGCTCCACGTTTTTTGCGGCTCGGCGGTGAGCGCATCCTGCGCCCGATGAATCGCCGGGTGAAGATGATTGCGATAGCGTAGCCACGGAGAGAGCTGGGGATCGTCACCGGAACGGCGGAACCAGACCACCATTTCACGCGCTACGGTCAGCGCCTTTTCGGGGCCGCACAGGCGGTTAATCATGTGCAGCGCCAGATCGATGCCTGACGTGATCCCCGCGCTGGTCCAGATATTCTCATCCTGCACAAAGATGCGGTTTTCTTTAATCGTCGCCGTGGGGGCCGCGGTGCGTAAACGGCTAATAACGTCATGATGGGTCGTGCACTGTCGGTTGTTCAGCAGGCCCGATTTCGCCGCCAGTAAGGCCCCTGAGCAGACGCACATCACGGTGATTTCCTGGCGCTGGATCTGCGGCTGCAGACGCATCAGCCAGTGCTGGATCTGCTGCGCCTGTGGCGTTGAGAACTGACTGCGGGAGTCGCTCACACCCGGCAGCACCAGCAGACTACCTTCCGGCAGACGCTCCGGCAGCGGCTGAATGCCGCTCATCGTCAGGCCAATCGACGTCTGAACGTCAGGCTGCGGGCCAATGTAATGCAGGCGAAACGCGTCGCCTGCCAGCACAAAGGTTTCTGCCGGGCCGGTCATGTCTAATGACAGCACCCCGGGCAACATCACGAACCAGACGTCGATGCGCATTACAGTGACTCCAGCGTCTCCGCTACCGTTTTAATCTCGGCAAAACGCCCGGAAAGTACCGTCTCGGTACGATGGCGAATTTCCGCTGCGCTAAGGGTTATCCCCTTGTACGTCATGGGAAACGTCAGCGTTGCCTCACTAACAAAGGTCACAGCATAACCTAGATCGGATGCCACCCGGGCGGTGGTTTCACAGCATTGTTCAGTGCGAATGCCGCAGATAATCAGCTGGTTGATATCACGCTCGCGCAGCCAGCGGTCAAGCCCGGTATCCGTAAAGGCATTATGGACGTGTTTCTGGAAAACCACATCCGGCTGATGACGTAAAAAGGCCATCGGTTTGACATAGCCGCTTTCGAGGGTGAAAGGACCGTCTTCATCCACGTGAAAAATATCAACGACCGGAATATTGCGCGCCTGGCAGCCTTCGATCAGCCCCAGCATCGCCTGCTGAAAGGCAGGAATTTCGTCCTCCTGCCAGTAATTGCGGTGATGGAAGGACTGCTGAGTATCGATGTTGATTAATGCAATGCGTGACATGATAAATCTCCTCGCCAGTGGGTGTAACACCATACTGGCAAGGAAATGAAGGCACGCACAGACCAAAAAAGGACATCCTCGTGCCTCTCCCGGACAAGCGGTTTTAAGACATCAGCGGCAGCAGCTGCTGGTAGATTTTGCGGAACACGTCGCGCCTCTCCGCGTACCGCGCATGGCGCGCCGCGTCAGGCAAATGCGCCTGTTCAAGCGTAAGCTGCGGCAACAATTGCGAAAGCGGTTGTTCCGGATGAATGGCTATCTGCGCCAGACGCGCGGCACCGAGCGCGGGCCCGACGTCCCCCCCGGTGCGGAAATCCAGCTGCAACCCGCTGATATCAGACAGCATCTGTCGCCAGTAAGGGCTTCGCGCACCGCCGCCAATCAGGGTGACGCTCGTCGGTTTCAGGCCGCAGTCGTGCACCACGTCCATCCCGTCGGCCAGCGCATAGCCCACGCCTTCCAGAACCGCACGCGCCAGTTCTGCCGGGCCATGTTGATGGGTTAAGCCAAAGAACACCCCTTTCGCTTCCGGGTTGTTGTGCGGCGTACGCTCGCCGGAAAGATACGGTAAAAACCAGACGGTACCCGCAGCGTCATCCGCCTGCTGGGCTGCGGAAATGAGCGCCGGAACGTCGGCCATGCCGGTGAGTTTTGCCGCCCAGTCCAGGCAGGATGCCGCGCTGAGCATCACCGACATCAAATGCCATTTCCCGGGAAGGGCATGACAGAAACTGTGCACTGCGCTTTCTGGATTACTGCGATACCCGTCGCTGACGGCAAAATAGACGCCGGACGTTCCCAGCGACAGCATCGCCTGCCCCGCCTCAACCATGCCGACACCGACAGCGCCCGCCGCGTTATCGCCGCCCCCGGCCACCACCGGTACGGCAGGCATATTCCAGCGTTCAGCAACGGCTGGCAGCAGCGCGCCTGTCACCTCACAGCCTTCGTACAGCGCTGGCATATGTTCCCGGGTCAGATAGCATGCATCCAGCATCGCCTCGCTCCAGTCGCGCTTCGCCACGTCGAGCCACATGGTGCCGGCGGCATCGGACATGTCGCTGGCGAAATCGCCCGTTATGCGAAAACGCAGATAGTCTTTCGGCAGCAGGACTTTCGCCACCTGACGGAAAATCTCCGGTTCGTGGCGCTGCACCCACAGCAATTTGGGCGCAGTAAAGCCGGGCATCATCAGGTTGCCGGTAATCTCCCGGGAATTGGGCACGCGTTCCTCAAGAAGCGCGCACTCTTCCGCACAGCGGCCATCGTTCCAGAGGATCGCTGGACGCAGCACGCGATGCTGGCTGTCGAGCAGCGTAGCGCCGTGCATTTGTCCGGCAATTCCCAGCGCTTTCACGTCACGAAGGCTGTGCTGCTCACCTAAGGCTTTAATTGCGCGATCCGTCGCCTGCCACCACTGCTCCGGATCCTGTTCTGACCACAGCGGATGCGGACGTGAAACCCGCAGCGTTTCCGTCTGCGTTGCTAACACGTCGCCCTGCTCGCTCAACAGGATGGCTTTCACACCCGATGTGCCAAGATCGATCCCGATATACATTACGGTGACTCCTTTAACAGAAATGCCCGGTGGCGCTAACGCTTACCGGGCCTACGTGCATCTTCAGCTCAATCACTTATCAAACAGATAGTGGTTTACGAGATTTTCCAGCAGTTCCTGGTGCCCGCTCTGGTGCTGCGGCGCCAGCTGCTGTTGTTCAGCGTACTTCGCAATTTCCGCCAGCGATAACTGACCTTTCAAGATTTGCTGGCCCAGCTCACTGTTCCAGCCGCTGTAACGCTTCGCTACGCGTTTATCCAGCTCGCCGTCTTCAATCATACGAGCCGCCACTTTCAGCGCCAGCGCCATGGTGTCCATCGCGCCAATGTGGCCGTAGAACAGATCGTATTTGTCGGTGCTCTGACGACGCACCTTGGCGTCAAAGTTCAGGCCGCCGGTGGTGAAACCGCCCGCTTTGACGATCTCGTACATCACCAGGGCATTCTCTTCCACGCTGTTCGGGAACTGATCGGTGTCCCAGCCCAGCTGTGCATCGCCACGGTTCGCATCGACAGAGCCGAAAATGCCCAGCGCAATGGCAGACGCGATCTCGTGATGGAAAGAGTGGCCCGCCAGCGTGGCGTGGTTGGCCTCAATGTTCACTTTGATCTCTTTTTCCAGACCGAACTGCGTCAGGAAGCCATACACCGTCGCCACGTCGTAGTCATACTGATGCTTGGTCGGTTCCTGCGGTTTCGGCTCGATCAGCAGCGTGCCGCGGAAGCCGATTTTGTGCTTATGGTCGACAACCATCTGCATAAAGCGGCCAATCTGCTCGCGCTCCTGACGCAGGTCGGTGTTCAGCAGCGTTTCATAACCTTCACGGCCACCCCACAGGACATAGTTCTCGCCACCCAGCTGATGCGTAGCGTTCATTGCCGTCACCACCTGCGTGGCTGCCCAGCTAAACACTTCCGGATCCGGATTGGTTGCCGCGCCCGCACCGTAGCGTGGGTTGGTGAAGCAGTTTGCCGTGCCCCAGAGCAGCTTCACGCCGCTTTGCTGCTGTTTCGCCGCCAGTACATCCACCATCTGCGCAAAATTGTTCAGATACTCTTTCAGCGACGCCCCTTCCGGCGACACGTCCACGTCATGGAAGCAGTAGTACGGCACGTTTAGCTTGTGGAAGAACTCAAATGCCACATCGGCTTTGCGCTTTGCCAGCTCAATGGCCTCACCCGGCTGCTGCCACGGGCGGTCAAAGGAACCCACGCCGAACATATCGGCGCCGTTCCAGCAGAAGGTATGCCAGTAACAGGCGGCAAAGCGCAGATGATCTTCCATGCGCTTACCCAGCACCAGCTCATCCGGGTTGTAGTGACGAAATGCTAAAGGATTGGTCGTTTTTGGGCCTTCGTAACGAACACGATCGAGTTGGTCGAAATAAGCTTGCATATTGAGCTCCATAATCAGGGTATGCGGCGAGTCGTTGATACAGGAGTAATAGTGAATAGACATTTTGGGTTGCTCAATTACGTTATTTCACACTGCTATTGAGAGAATGCACAACTGTGCGCTGGCTCGCAAAATAATGCGCAGACAAACTATTTTTCGGCGCGTATTCCAGAATCAAATGTAATTAAGACGTTACGTATTTTAAAATCCGATCGCGGTCATAAATTCAGAAATAAACCAAATATCATAATGAGAAGATAAAAATCTGTAATTGCCAGCCCGCCTTTCCGCGTTAAAAATTTGCTGCGTCTCAGTAGTGAATGTTTCTTTTATCTCAGCAACACATACCCCTACAAAAAGGCCTAATAATTATGAAGATAAAGAACCTGACTCTAACGCTCTGCACTACGCTCCTCCTTGCAAGCTTTGCAGGACATGCCAAAGAGGTCAAAATTGGCATGGCGATTGACGACCTGCGCCTGGAACGCTGGCAAAAAGATCGCGATATTTTTGTGAAGAAAGCAGAATCTCTCGGCGCAAGCGTGTTTGTTCAGTCGGCTAACGGCAACGAAGAAACACAAATGTCGCAGATCGAGAATATGATCAACCGTGGCGTCGATGTTCTGGTCATTATCCCCTATAACGGCCAGGTATTAAGTAACGTGGTGAAAGAAGCCAAACAGGAAGGCATAAAAGTCCTGGCCTATGACCGCATGATTAATAATGCGGATATTGATTATTATATTTCGTTCGACAATGAAAAAGTCGGGGAATTACAGGCGCAAAGCCTGATCGACAAAGTGCCTCAGGGCAATTATTTCCTGATGGGCGGCTCTCCGGTAGATAACAACGCCAAACTGTTCCGCGAAGGGCAAATGAAAGTCCTTAAACCGTACATCGACAACGGTAAAATTAAAGTGGTTGGCGATCAGTGGGCCGACGGCTGGCTGCCAGAAAACGCGCTGAAAATTATGGAAAACGCGCTGACGGCCAACAACAACAAAATTGATGCGGTTGTGGCCTCCAACGATGCTACTGCAGGCGGCGCTATCCAGGCCCTGAGCGCACAGGGGCTGGCCGGAAAAGTCGCCATTTCAGGACAGGATGCCGATCTGGCTGGCGTAAAACGCATTATCGCAGGCACCCAAACCATGACGGTCTACAAACCGATTACCCAGCTGGCCAATACGGCGGCGGAAATCGCCGTGGAGCTGGGCAATGGCAAACAACCTAAAGCAGACGCAACGCTGAATAACGGCCTGAAAGACGTTCCGGCTCGCCTGCTCACGCCGATTGAAGTCAACAAAGAGAACATTGACGCCACCGTGGTTAAAGACGGTTTCCACAAGAAGAGCGAACTGTAATCCGGCGCGGCCCCTGCTCTGCGGGGGCGCATCACGTTGTACTGTTCTTCCCTCGGGTTATGTGGAGCGGTTATGCCCTATTTACTTGAAATGAAAAGCATCACCAAACGCTTCGGCACGGTGAAAGCCATCGACAACGTCAGCCTCCGGTTGAACCCCGGCGAAGTGGTTTCACTGTGCGGCGAGAACGGCTCGGGCAAGTCGACGCTGATGAAAGTGCTGTGCGGGATCTACCCACACGGCAGCTACGAAGGCGAAATCGTCTTTGCCGGTGAAGTGATTCAGGCGACACACATCCGCGATACCGAACGCAAAGGCATCGCCATCATCCACCAGGAGCTGGCGCTGGTGAAGCATCTCACCGTGCTGGAGAACATCTTCCTCGGGGCCGAAATTTCCCACCGCGGCGTGCTGGATTACGACACCATGACGCTCCGCTGCGAAAAGCTGCTGGCGCAGGTGAGCCTCAACATTTCACCGGATACCCGCGTGGGGGATCTGGGCCTGGGTCAACAGCAGCTGGTCGAAATAGCGAAGGCGCTAAATAAACAGGTCAGGCTGCTGATCCTTGATGAGCCAACGGCCTCGCTCACCGAACAGGAAACCGCGGTTCTGCTCAACATCATCCGCGATCTGCAAAACCACGGCATCGCCTGTATCTATATTTCGCACAAGCTGAACGAGGTCAAAGCCATTTCGGACACCATCTGCGTGATCCGCGACGGGCAGCACATCGGCACGCGTGAAGCCGCCGGCATGAGTGAAGATGACATCATCACCATGATGGTGGGCCGCGAGCTGACGGCGCTCTACCCGAATGAGCCTCACGCTAAGGGCGATGAAGTGCTGCGCGTGGAAAACCTGACCGCGTGGCACCCCGTTAACCGCCACATCAAGCGCGTCAATAACGTCTCGTTTTCTCTTCACAGCGGTGAAATTCTTGGGATTGCCGGCCTCGTCGGTGCCGGGCGCACCGAAGCCGTACAGTGCCTGTTTGGCGTGTGGCCGGGGCGCTGGGAGGGCACGGTTTATATCGACGGCCAGCCGGTGAAAATCGACAACTGCCAGCAGGCGATTGCCCACGGCATTGCCATGGTGCCGGAAGATCGTAAGAAAGACGGCATCGTACCGGTGATGGCGGTGGGTAAAAACATTACGCTTGCGGCACTCGATCGGTTCTCCGGCGCGCTGAGCAGCCTGGACGCCGCCGCCGAGCAGCAGTGCATCCTCCAGTCGCTTGCCCGGCTGAAGGTCAAAACCTCCTCGCCGGAACTGGCTATTGGCCGTCTGAGCGGGGGAAACCAGCAGAAGGCGATTCTGGCGCGCTGCCTGCTTCTCAATCCACGCATATTAATTCTTGATGAGCCAACGCGCGGGATTGATATCGGTGCCAAATATGAAATCTACAAACTGATTAATCAGCTTGTACAGCAAGGGATTGCCGTCATTGTCATTTCGTCTGAATTACCCGAAGTGCTCGGACTGAGCGACCGCGTGCTGGTCATGCATGAGGGAAAACTGAAAGCCAACCTGATTAACCAGAACCTGACGCAGGAGCAGGTGATGGAAGCCGCTTTAAGGAGCGAACGTCATGTCGAAAAGCAATCCGTCTGATATCAAAGTCGCTGTTCCGACGCCCGGTGCGTTCGCGGGGCTAAAAGCGCTTAACCTGCAGGTTTTCGTGATGATCGCGGCCATTATCGTCATCATGCTGTTCTTTACCTGGATGACCGATGGCTCGTACTTAAGCGCACGTAACGTCTCTAACCTGCTCCGCCAGACCGCCATCACCGGCATTCTGGCCGTGGGCATGGTGTTCGTGATTATCTCCGCGGAGATCGACCTGTCGGTCGGGTCGATGATGGGCCTACTCGGCGGCGTGGCGGCGATTTTTGACGTCTGGCTCGGCTGGCCACTGCCGCTGACCGTGGCGGTCACGCTGGTGCTGGGTCTGGTACTGGGAGCCTGGAACGGCTGGTGGGTTGCCTACCGTAAGGTGCCATCGTTCATTGTCACCCTGGCGGGGATGCTGGCCTTTCGCGGGATCTTAATCGGCATCACCAACGGCACCACCGTCTCCCCGACCAGTGCAGCCATGTCGCAGATTGGCCAGAGTTACCTCTCGGATAGCGTGGGCTTTACCCTCGGTGTGGTGGGGTTGCTGGGGTTTGTCGCGTGGCAGTGGCGTGGACGCATGCGCCGTCAGGCGCTGGGGCTGGCTTCTCCAGCGTCAACGTCGGTGGTGGGGCGTCAGGCGCTCACGGCGGTCATTGTGCTGGGCGCCATCTGGCTTTTAAACGACTATCGCGGTGTCCCGACACCCGTCCTGCTGCTGGCGCTTTTACTGCTGGCAGGTATGTTTATGGCGACGCGCACCGCGTTTGGCCGCCGTATTTATGCCATTGGCGGCAACCTTGAAGCTGCCCGTCTCTCGGGTATCAATGTCGAACGTACCAAGCTGGCGGTTTTCGCCATTAACGGCCTGATGGTCGCTATCGCCGGGTTGATCCTTAGCTCGCGTCTGGGCGCCGGCTCGCCCTCCGCCGGTAACATCGCCGAGCTGGATGCTATCGCCGCCTGCGTCATTGGCGGCACCAGCCTCGCAGGGGGTATCGGGAGCGTGGCGGGCGCGGTCATGGGGGCATTTATCATGGCGTCGTTGGATAACGGGATGAGTATGATGGACGTCCCGACGTTTTGGCAGTATATCGTCAAGGGGGCCATTCTTTTACTCGCAGTCTGGATGGACTCGGCCACCAAGCGACGGGCCTGATAACCGTATTGTGACTTAATTGGGAAGTGAGCCATGTTTGAAAAGCGTCACCGCATTACGTTGTTATTCAATGCCAATAAGGCCTACGACCGTCAGGTGGTGGAAGGTGTTGGTGAATATTTGCAGGCGTCGCAATCCGAATGGGATATTTTTATTGAAGAAGATTTTCGCACCCGTCTGGAGAACATCAAAGACTGGCTGGGCGATGGCGTCATCGCCGACTATGACGATCCCGTCATCGAACAGCTGCTGACCGACGTCGACGTCCCGATTGTGGGCGTCGGCGGCTCCTACCATTCGCCTGAATACTATCCGCCGGTCCATTATATTGCCACCGATAACCATGCCCTGGTCGAGGCCGCCTTTCTCCATTTAAAAGAGAAAGGCGTCCATCGCTTCGCGTTTTATGGGTTACCGGCCACCAGCGGCAAGCGCTGGGCCGTCGAACGCGAACACGCGTTTTGCCAGCTGGTCGCGCAGGAGAAATACCGTGGCGTGGTCTATCAGGGGCTGGAGACCGCGCCGGAAAACTGGCAGCACGCGCAAAACCGCCTGGCGGACTGGCTGCAAACGCTGCCGCCGCAAACCGGTATTATCGCCGTGACGGACGCCCGCGCGCGGCACGTGCTGCAGGTCTGCGAACATTTACACATTCCGGTGCCCGAAAAGCTGTGCGTGATTGGCATTGATAACGAAGAACTGACCCGCTATCTGTCTCGCGTGGCGCTCTCCTCCGTTGCTCAGGGCACGCGTCAGATGGGCTATCAGGCGGCGAAGCTGCTGCATCGTCTGCTCGATAAAGAATCTCTGCCGCTTCAGCGTTTGCTCGTGCCTCCTGTCCGCGTCGTGGAACGTCGCTCAACCGATTATCGCTCCTTAAGCGACCCGGCCGTCATTCAGGCCATGCACTACATTCGCAACCACGCCTGCAAAGGGATAAAGGTCGATCAGGTGCTGGATTCGGTGGGCATTTCGCGTTCGAATCTGGAGAAGCGTTTTAAAGAAGAGGTGGGCGAAACCATTCATGCCGTCATCCATGCTGAAAAGCTGGAGAAAGCACGCAGCCTGCTCATTTCCACGTCGCTGTCGATCAACGAAATATCGCAGATGTGCGGTTACCCGTCTCTGCAATATTTCTATTCCGTGTTTCGCAAGGAGTATGACACCACGCCGAAGGAGTATCGGGATCGCCACAGCGAGGTGTTGATATAGAAAAGAAAACGCCTTCCAGTGGAAGGCGTTTTTTCGAGATTACATATGGGCGGCGATTAAGCGCTGGTTATCCTGGTACATGGCGAACAGATAGTTGTTATAGCTCTGTCCCTTTGTCGAATAACCTTTCAGCTTGTGGATCATCGTACTGGCCGTCACTTCCTGGTCCGCTTTACGCAGCTGAGCGCGTGATTTACGGAACGATGAGTAGGCCGGGTGCGTGTTCAGATTCACCACGTAGGCGCTGACGGAATCTTTCACAGATTCAAACTGCGAATAGCCTTTCACCTTGCCAGGGGCATTATTACAACGACCTTTCACACATTTCATGCCGAAAAGGTTGTTGTTGCTACGCGCAAGCTTAGAAGTACCCCAGCCGCTTTCGGCAGCAGCCATGGTCGCAACCATGCTGCCCGGGATGATATCTACACGCTCAAGGAGAGCATTCCACGGCACACGACGCGTGTTACCGTTCCAGCTCAACTTGTAGCGCTTCGTGATATCTTTCAGACGCGCGCGCTCTGACGGCGACCAGCGGCTATCGTACTGCTTGGAAATCAGCCAGTTACGATCCGCAGTAATCGCGGCATTTTGACTCGTGATGTAAGGCATTACCGTCCGGAGAAACGCTTTTTTCCTTGGTGTTCCGGAAGGGTATTTTCGCAAATCAGGAAGTGAACTACTCTTTGCACTATTGCGAGAATACTCTTGTTTACTGCTAACCTTACTACTTGTCGTCTTTATTACGTGGGCTTTCTTACTCGTTGTATCCGTGTGCGTCTTCGCAAGCACCTCACCCGAAAATGCCGTGGTGAGTAACATGAGTATCGCAGCCCCATATCGTCGAATGGGAGTCGATATCATTAGGTCTCCTGGTCGGATGTAATCATCCCAACACCTTATTTTTTTCACAAATTTGAGAGCGGAATCTCAAATCATATCAAAAATAGACTTCAAGAGCACGTATAGAAATAGTCCAATTCCGAAACTATGTCACCTGAAACTTGCTCATAAAAACATCATCCCACAAAAACTGTGTGCGCTATCGCAGATAACTGCCTAATTTTGCGCGAGATCACTCATCCTCACGCTTCCTCCCGGCAGAAAGCGACAGGGGATGAGTTTTTGCCCCTCGCCTGATGGCACACTGGTCAAAAATGCCGCGACAGGAAAAAGGAATGAAACGTACCGCATTAGCCTTTCTGATGTTACCCGCACTGGCGCATGCCGACTGGTCATCGCCTGGGTTTAGCGCATTTAGCGCCGAAGGCACCGGGGTCTTCACAAGCCAGGCAAAGCTTGCGAAGGGTACGCGTCCTCTGACGCTGAGTTTTGACAAGACGTGCTGGCAGCCTGCGGACGCGATAAAACTCAATGAGATGCTGTCGCTCAAGCCCTGTGACGGCACGCCGCCGCAGTGGCGCCTTTTTCGCGACGGTGACTACCAGATGCGGATTGATACCCGCTCCGGCACGCCCACCCTGCTGCTGACGATTCAGAGTGCCGCAGAACAGCCGGTTGCAAACGTCATCCGCCAGTGTCCGAAGTGGGACGGTAAACCGCTGTCGCTGGACGTCGGCGATACCTTCCCGGAAGGCTCCGTCGTGCGCGACTACTACAGTAAACAGACGGCGACGGTGCAGAATGGAAAAATCACCCTGCAGCCAGCCGCCCACGGTAACGGCCTGCTGCTGCTTGAGCGCGCCGAAACCGACAAGCCTGCGCCGTTTAGCTGGCAAAACGCCACCGTCTATTTTGTGCTGACCGACCGTTATGTGAATGGTGACCCGGGCAACGACAACAGCTACGGTCGTCATAAAGACGGTATGCAGGAGATTGGCACCTTCCACGGCGGGGATCTCAAAGGACTTGCCGGCAAGCTCGATTATTTACAGCAGCTGGGGGTGAACGCGCTCTGGATAAGCTCTCCGCTTGAGCAGATCCACGGCTGGGTAGGCGGTGGCACAAAAGGAGATTTCCCGCATTACGCCTATCACGGCTACTACACCCAGGACTGGACGAAGCTCGACGCCAACATGGGAACCGAAGATGATTTACGCCATCTTGTCGACGAAGCGCACAAGCGCGGGATCCGCGTTCTGTTTGATATCGTCATGAACCACGTTGGCTATGCCACGCTGGCAGACATGCAGGAATTTCAGTTTGGTGCCCTGTACCTTCAGGGTGATGAGCTGAAAAAGACGCTGGGAGAACGCTGGACGGACTGGAAGCCGGGCGCGGGCCAAAGCTGGCACAGCTTTAACGACTACATCAACTTCAGCGACAAAGCCGCATGGGAGAAATGGTGGGGCAAAAAATGGATCCGCACGGACATCGGCGATTACGACAACCCCGGCTTCGACGATTTGACCATGTCGCTGGCATTTCTGCCGGATCTGAAAACGGAATCCACGACGCCTTCCGGATTGCCTAACTTTTACCAACACAAGCCCGACACCCACGCGAAGGCCATCCCCGTATATACCCCGCGCGATTATCTGACCCACTGGCTCAGCCAGTGGGTACGTGACTACGGCATCGACGGTTTCCGGGTGGATACGGCGAAACACGTTGAGCTTGCGGCCTGGCAACAGCTGAAAGACCAGGCAAGCCAGGCGCTGGCCGCCTGGAAAGGGGCGAACCCGGACAAAAAGCTCGACAACGCACCGTTCTGGATGACCGGGGAGTCCTGGGGCCACGGGGTGATGCAAAGCGATTATTACCGCCACGGTTTTGATGCGATGATCAACTTTGACTATCAGGAGCAGGCGGCAAAAGCGGTGGATTGCCTGGCCGATATGGATCTCACCTGGCAGCAGATGGCGGAAAAGCTGCAAAGCTTCAACGTGCTGAGCTATCTCTCATCACACGATACGCGTCTGTTCCGCGAAGGGGGTCAGCGCGCGGCGGAGCTGCTTCTGCTGGCTCCGGGCAGCGTACAAATCTATTACGGTGATGAATCCGAGCGTCCGTTCGGTCCGACGGGTTCTGATCCATTACAGGGCACCCGGTCAGATATGAACTGGCAGGACGTCACGGGCAAGCAGGCCCTAACTGTCGCCCACTGGCAAACGCTGGGCCAGTTCCGCGCCCGCCACCCGGCGATTGGTGAAGGCAAACAAACCACGCTGTCGCTGAACGAGGGGTATGGATTCGTGCGCGAGCATAATGGCGATAAGGTAATGGTGGTATGGGCAGGTAATCAATAATTCACCCCCTCACCCTAACCCTCTCCCCGCAGGGGAGAGGGAACCGCACGGCGCCGTCTTTTCCCCCTCTCCCTTTTGGGAGAGGGTCGGGGTGAGGGGAAACCCACCAGAACTATTCACTACACAAATACACTTCCGCCATATAAAACAACAAATCCGACCACATCACCCGATTTGCACCAGCACGGTGCTAGCGTTATGGTTACCCACTTTCAAAATAAGCTCGACAGATCACCTGCTATGACGTTTTCACTTTTCGGCGACAAATTTACCCGCCATTCAGGCATTACTCGCCTGATGGAGGATCTCAACGACGGGCTGCGCACACCGGGCGCAATCATGCTCGGCGGCGGAAACCCGGCTCAAATCCCGGAGATGAATACCTATTTCCAGACGCTGCTCGCTCAGATGCTGGAAAGCGGCAAAGCAACCGATGCGCTTTGCAATTACGACGGCCCGCAGGGTAAAACCGAACTGCTGGCACTCCTCGCCGAAATGCTGCGTGACGAGCTGGGTTGGGATATCGAACCACAGAATATTGCACTGACAAACGGCAGTCAGAGCGCGTTTTTCTACTTGTTTAACCTGTTCGCAGGGCGTCGCGCCGACGGCACCACCAAAAAAGTGCTGTTCCCGCTGGCACCAGAGTATATCGGCTACGCTGATTCCGGCCTGGAAGAGGATCTGTTCGTCTCCGCGCGCCCGAACATCGAGCTGCTGCCGGAAGGCCAGTTCAAATATCACGTCGATTTTGAACACCTGCATATTGGTGAAGAGACGGGCATGATCTGCGTATCGCGCCCGACTAACCCAACGGGCAACGTGATCACCGACGACGAACTGATGAAGCTGGATGCGCTGGCGAATCAGCACGGCATTCCGCTGGTGATCGATAACGCCTACGGCGTGCCGTTCCCGGGCATTATCTTCAGCGAAGCACGTCCGCTGTGGAACCCGAACATTGTCCTGTGCATGAGCCTCTCTAAGCTGGGTCTGCCGGGCAGCCGCTGCGGCATCATCATCGCCAACGAGAAAATCATCACCGCCATTACCAATATGAACGGCATTATCAGCCTTTCACCGGGCGGCATTGGCCCGGCGATGATGTGTGAAATGATTAAGCGCAACGACCTGCTGCGTCTGTCGAATGACGTGATCAAGCCATTCTATTACCAGCGCGTTCAGGAGACGATTGCGATACTTCGCCGCTATTTGCCGGAAGAACGCTGCCTGATCCACAAACCTGAAGGAGCAATTTTCCTGTGGCTGTGGTTTAAGGATTTGCCTGTCACCACCGAACTGCTCTACCAGCGCCTGAAAAAGCGCGGCGTTCTGATGGTACCGGGCGATTATTTCTTCCCGGGACTGGATAAGCCGTGGCCGCATACGCACCAGTGCATGCGCATGAACTACGTACCCGATCCGGAAAAAATCGAAGCGGGTGTTAAAATTCTCGCCGAAGAAATTGAAAAAGCCTGGCGCGAAGGCAATTGTTAAATATTAAGGCTCTTCGGATGAAGAGCCTTATTTTTATCGTGATCTATATATTTTATAAAGGATATATCCTTCAGCTTTATTTCCCTATTATTTAAAGGGATTATTTAGGATAATTCCTGTTGTTTTAATGGCTCTATAGTAATTCAAAAATAATTAAGGAGACGTTAAATAATAACTTAATCAACTCATTGTTATATAAGATTTAAAACAAACAACGCTGGTAAAAAAATATCCTCGAAGCGAGTCTGTGTGCATTTTTAAAATAGTGCATATACTCACTAATACGCCGCTCGGCGTTCTATTGCGTGGAGTATTTTTATGCTACCTAATAATGCTAGTCGCATCAGCGTAATTGCTGCTGCGGTACTGCTCGCGTTCTCTCTTTCTGCCTGCAGTGGAAGCGGTGGCGGATCTCACTCAACAGCCAAAAATAACCCCGCAACCGGAAGTAATACCGGCTCGGGTGATGGAAGTGGCACAACAGCTAATAATGGTGGTTCAGGCAGTAACGGATCTGGCTCAGGCTCAGGTTCAGGTTCAGGTTCAGGTTCAGGGACAGGCTCGGGCTCAGGCTCAGGAACGGGAACCGGAGGTAACGGCAGCGGAGGGACCGGAACGGGCAGTGGCGGCACAACCACTGCAGGCGTGAATACTGTGCTGGGTGATGCCGGTAAAACGGTGACCAGCGTCGGCTCTACGGTGGACAGCCTGGGAAGCCAGATCCCGACAAATAATCCTGTCACATCAACCGTTTCAACCACCGTCAGCGGTGTTGGCAGCGCCGTTTCTACCGTGGGGACGGGCGTCACCTCCGGCATTGGCGATCCGGGTAACGCGAACGGTGTTGGTACGACGGTTCAGGGCGTGACCACGTCGGTCACCTCCTTGGGCAATACCGTCTCTACGGTAGGCACGGGCCTGGCAAGTTCGACATCGGGAACACCGGTTAGCGGCGTAACAGGCCTGACGGGCAGCGTGGTAAACAGTACCGGGCAGTTAGTCAGTAACACCGGCACAGGTTTAACCAACACGGTCAGTAGCCCTGCGGTAGCTCAGGTAACAACCGATACGACGACTGTGGTGAACAAGACGCTGGGCGGAGTACAAGGCGTGACGCAAAGCGTGGGCACCACAACAGGTCTGGGTACTCCGGTCAACGGCCTGCTGACGCAGGTAGGAAACACCGTGAGCGGCGTAGGCACCAACGTTAGCAGCAGTAATAGCGGGCTTAGCGGCGTAGGTCAGGTCGTTCAAAACGTCGGCCAGACGGTGACAGATACCGGTACGCTAGTGAAACCCGCCACCTCGACGACCGGAGGAGGATCAGGCTCTCTCACAGCTAATGCAAATGTGGCGGCCACGAACAACAGCCTGGGTGCGACGGTCAATACAACCCTCAATACCCTGACGTCGGGCGTTACCGCCAGCACAACAACACGTTAACCACCGGTCTACTGACGCCAAAACAGTAAAACGGTTATTGCCTTTCTGCGCCCCTGCTTCAGGGGCGCTTCGTACAGCGACACTCCCCCTAACCGGGAATGATGAACAGGGATAGCGCGATGAAAAACCATTTCCTTTTTTCGCTGACGGGGCTGGTTGTGTTGAGCATGGCCCGCGCCGATACACTGCCCTCTATTATTAACCCTGATAACCCGGCGCAAGTTTCTCGTAACGTTGCCCCAGAACAGACTGAGACCGTCCCACAGCCGAAAGTCAAAATAGAAAAACCGCAGTCAACACTGACGCCTGAAACGCCCATTACCATTCATCACATTCAGTTTATTGGCGGCACGCGTTATCCCTTGCAGGAATTACTTAAACCCTTCAGGCCTTACGCCGGAAAAACCGTGCCGCTAAAAACGCTTACGGGGCTGGTAAATGATATTACGGCGCGCTACAAGGCCGACGGTTTTCCGCTCTCTTATGCCTGGCTGCCCGATAATAATTTCCAGCAGGGAAATATTAAAATTGTCCTGGTCGAAGGGTACGTGGCGCACAGCGACATAACCAGTAACAACCCCAATATCGCCGCGCGCCTTAAACGCTTGTCAGAAAAAATCATGGCGGAAAAACCGCTGTCTCAGGATACGTTCGATCGATATAGCCAGCTGATGACCCGCACCCCGAACGTTCCGGTCACGGCCAACGCGCAGCTGCCAACCAATATCTATGGCGCGGCGGCGATGCAGATAACCGGTAATGAGGAGCGGAGCTGGAATATCGCCTCCACGATCGACACCCGTAAAGGGCAAGATGTAATGATGCTGAACGGAACGCTCAGCAACCTGACAAGCTATGGCGATCAGCTTGGCGTGGCTACGCTTATACCGTTAGATAGCAACACGCGAAAAAACTATGTGGGTCTGAACTGGCAGCAGTTTTTAAACGATGAAGGGCTGACGATGCAGATCAAAGGCAGCTATTACCGTGAAAATCCGCGGGATTTTTCCCCCCTGCTCACTTTGCCCAATAATATTCAGGTCGATTCGAAGCAAAAAACCACGCAATACAACGGCGGCGTGACGTTTGGCTATCCATTGCTGCTGACGCAAAAATCACAAATTAATCTGACCAGCGGTTTTGATTATACCGACCGCCGGGATGACTATGCCCTGCAGGCCAGACTGCAGGGCAAAACCTACAGTCTGGACTCCGTCAACCAACACGCGCGTTATCCGGCGCTGGAAGTGGGTATCAATGGTGCACATCAATTCACAACCGCCAGCATCAGCGGCAGACTCAACGTACGACAGGGTATTGATGCGATGGGTGCCGATATCGTCTCAGCGCCTAAACCCGATATTAATTTTACGCTCACAAAAAGCTATTTAGACGCAGCCTGGCTGTTTGCCGACAAATGGCGGCTATCAACATCCTGGGAGGGAGACTGGTCAAATAACACGTTGCCAGAGCCCGAACGCGTTAGCTTCGGTGCCCAGCGCTTTGGCCGTGGATATCAGGACAGTGAAGCAAGCGGTGATTACGGCTATGGCGGGCAGGTAGAACTGCGCTATATCAAGATGCGAAAAGAGAGCACCTGGCTTGCCACCATCCAACCCTATATCCTGGCCGATACCGCGCAAACCTGGTTTAACACGTCCGGTTTGCCTCATCAGCGGCTCGGGTCAGTGGCTGCCGGGGTGATGATAGGCGATACGCGCCACTATAGCGTCACGGTTGAGGCGGCACGACCCGTCGGGGATGTTCCGACAGACAGTCGCAACAGGGACTGGCGCTACAGTCTGACGTTTACGTGGAATTTCAATAAAATGCAGTAAGCTTTTCAGCCCGAATCCTGGCAGGGTCAACGCAGCGCAACGCGTGGGTTGGACAGGCCTCCACGCAGGCCGGTCCGCCTTCGCGATGCAGGCATAAATCACATTTCAGCGCCTGCGCCTTATTTCCCTCCAGGCGCACCTGCATCGCCCCAAACGGACATGCCACCACACAGCTTTTGCACCCAATGCAGCGCGTCTGTTCAACGAGCCAGGCTCCCGCCGTACGGCTAATGGCATGGGTTGGACAGACGTTAGCACACGGCGCGTCCTCGCACTGATGGCAACCCACTGCCGTAGTGTATGAACTTCCCTTAACCACCCGAAGGTGGGGCAAAAAGGCATCAGCGGAGACGGCGTCCTGATGCGACACCGCGCAGGCCACTTCGCAGGTGCGGCACCCAATGCATTTTTCCGCATCCGCCATGATAAATCGGTTCATGTGTTACGCCTCGCGCACGTTAAAATCCGGTTCTTTTAAGATAGCCGCTGGCGCTACCGTCGAAGTCAGAATGAATGTAAGCCGGATAAAACATAACGACTTCTGATATCCGTGCTTAATTCCCGCCTTTCGCCAAATCCGGGCGAGAGTGCCCGGTTTGATTTTCTTTAAGAATGATACACATGATGCACACCTTTATTGATGGCGCAGATCGCATTAGCGTATCAGGAATATTAATGAGGAAGCCATGACGGGAAGGGAAAACGGGAGATCGGTACTCTCAAATATGCCCTGCGGCTCTTCGCTTGCACGGGCCTACGTAAAACTGCGATGGCAGTCCATGTAGGCCGGGTAAGGCGAAGCTGCCACCCGGCTTTAGCGCATCAGAAACGCCAGGTCAGACCGGTCATCAGCGCGAAACTGTCGTCGCGGTCGATCATCGGGCTGTTCTTCACGTCGTCAGGCAATACGGTGTAGACCGCGCTGGCGTTAAGATACAGCTTCTGGGTTAACTGATATTTGGCCGCCAGGCCAACGTATGGCGTCCAGCTGTCACCGGCGGTGTATTCATCCAGACCTGAGCGGCGAGACTCGCTGCCGGATACGCCATAGTAGTAGTCGTTATAGCTTTCGTCGCTGTAGAAAATACCGACAGAGGGCGTCAGGGTCAGGCGTTCCATCCTGATTGGACGGAAGTAAGAAACCTCGCCGATCATACCGCCGCTTTCATCCGTGGCATCGCCCGAGACCGCCACTTTCAGCGAACCCCAGCTTTCGTGGCGGTAGTACGCGCCGCCGAGGAAGGCAGAGGCTTTACGCTCATCAAGCTTTTTCATCTGATGGTCGTCGTTGTCATCAGGATCGAAATGCAGCGGCATCCACGATGCGGTCAGGCTGAGTTCATTTTTTGCGTCTTTCCACAGGATCCATCCGCCCGTGGTCTGGCGAACATAAAAGCTCTCGCCTTCGTAGCTAATTAACGGTACTGCGGTAGTATTTTCGTTATAGCCTTTGTAAGGAGACTCATTAAATACAGCCCCCGCTCCTAGTGAAAAGTCACCGGCCATTGCTGAGGATGTTGCAAATAACGTGGCAGCGATGAGTAAATTGTATTTAATAGTCATTACATGTAATCCATTAAAATGCCAAACAAGCGAGGCGCATAATAATGGTTACAAATTTGCCAATGCAACGCTGCGGTTTATATAATATTATATACAAAATCATATAGATGGGTGTGCATGATGAATAAATTACAGCTAAAGCCGCGCGAGTTAAAAATTATATCCGTCATCGCAGCCACCCACAGCATTGGTGATGCCGCCGCCCTGCTGGGCATGGCGCAGGCCAACGTCAGTAAATATCTGTCTGATTTTGAAACGCGGGTTGGACTCAAGGTTTTTGAGCGCACCACGCGCCAGCTGGCCCTGACCCAGTTTGGGGAAGCGTTACTCCCGTACATTGATGCCACGCTGGATAAGAACCGCCAACTCGTTAATTTTATTGCTGATTATAAGCATGAAAAGCGCGGAAAGGTCACGATCTATGCCCCTACAGGTATCGTAACCTATCTCGCGCGCCACGTGATCCATCAGATAGAAGATATCGGTGACATCCGCATCTCCCTGAAAACCTATAACCTGGATCGGAATGAATTTTCAGAAGGCGTTTCTTTTCCGGATGACTGCGACATTTTAATTACCTATGCGCCGCCGAAAGACGAAAGTCTGGTTGCCAGCGTGTTAACAAAATATTCTGTTACGGCATTCGCTACCCTGGAATATTTAAATAAACACCCCTTAACGGGACCTGAAGGTTTAATTAATCACTCCTGTATTCTCATTGATTCCATGCTGATCGATGATGCAAACATCTGGCGTTTCCGCGTGCACGGCAGTGATAGCGTGCATGACTACCGGGTGACCGGTAATTATATTTGCGACAATACGCAGACGGCCCTGGAGCTGGCAAGAAATAATCTTGGGATTGTTTTTGCGCCAAAAGAGAGTCTGAAAAAAGAATTAACGCAAGGGATGCTGGTTCCCTGCTTCCCGCATCAGGAAGAGTGGTGGCTCGATCTGACGGCCATTTTCCGCAAACGCGAATACCAGCCCTGGCGCGTGCAATACGTTCTGGATGGCGTTCTGAACTGCCTGCGCCAGCAAATTGCTCAGGCCGCCCATGGACGGCCTGAGCTGGGCGATTAGAACAGCCCCAGCGGTTTATCGGAGTAGCTGACCAGCAAACATTTCGTCTGCTGATAATGTTCCAGCATCATCTTGTGGGTTTCACGCCCGATGCCCGATTGCTTATAACCGCCAAATGCCGCGTGCGCAGGATAGGCGTGGTAGCAGTTGGTCCAGACGCGCCCGGCCTGAATGCCTCTGCCCATTTTATAGGCCAGGTTACCGTTGCGGCTCCAGACGCCGGCTCCCAGGCCATACGGCGTGTCGTTGGCAATCTCCAGCGCCTCCTCCATCGTTTTGAAGGTGGTTACGGCCAGCACCGGTCCGAAAATTTCCTCCTGGAAGACGCGCATGTTGTTCTGACCGAACAGGATCGTTGGCTCCAGGTAATACCCTTCCTGCAGATCCCCGCCGAGCACCTTACGGCGACCGCCGGTCAGAATATCCGCCCCCTCTTTCTTGCCGATATCGATGTAGTTGAGGATGGTTTCCAGCTGTCCGTGCGAGACCTGCGCCCCCATCTGCGTGACGTTATCGAGCGGGTTACCGCTGCGGATAGACTCGACGCGGCGAATGGCCCGCTCCATAAAGCGCTCATAGATGGACTCCTGCACCAGCGCGCGGCTTGGGCAGGTGCAGACTTCGCCCTGGTTAAACGCAAACAGCGCAAACCCTTCCAGGGCTTTATCGAAGAAAGCATCCTCTTCCTCCATCACGTCCGCGAAGAAGATGTTCGGGGATTTCCCGCCCAGCTCCAGGGTCACGGGAATGATGTTCTGCGTGGCGTACTGCATAATCTGCTGGCCCACTTCCGTCGACCCGGTAAACGCCACTTTAGCGATCCGTTTCGAGGTAGCCAGATATTCCCCTATCTCACCGCCCGCACCGTTGACCACGTTAATCACGCCAGGCGGCAGAAGATCGCCAACGATTTCCATCAGCAGCAGCACCGAGAGCGGGGTCAGACGCGCCGGTTTAAGCACAATGCAGTTCCCGGCCGCCAGCGCGGGCGCCATTTTCCAGCTCGCCATCAGCAGCGGGAAGTTCCATGGAATGATTTGCCCGACGACGCCCAGCGGCTCGTGGAAGTGATACGCCACGGTGTCGCTGTCAACCTCGCTTATTCCGCCCTCCTGAGCGCGAATGCAGGAGGCAAAATAGCGGAAGTGGTCGATGGCAAGCGGCACGTCTGCCGCCATCGTTTCCCGGATAGGCTTGCCGTTATCCCAGGTTTCCGCCGTCGCCAGCAGCTCCAGATTCTGCTCCATCCGGTCGGCGATTTTGAACAAAATAGCCGCGCGGTCCTGAACGGAGGTGTGGCCCCATTTATCTTTCGCTTTGTGCGCCGCATCCAGCGCCAGATCGATATCGCGCTTGCCGGAGCTGGCTATTTCGCACAGCGGCTGGCCGGTTACGGGGGTCAGGTTGGAATAGTATTCGCCGTCGACGGGAGCTACCCAGTCGCCGCCAATAAAGTTGTCATAACGAGGCTTCAGCTTGAGGGGAAAACCATACTCGCCGGGCTGGATACGCGATGAGGGAGGATTGTTTGTCATGACCGTCTCCTTGCTGTTGGTGTACATCAAGGGTAGTTCCGGCTGGCGATTTTCTCGCCAACCGGTAACGGCTTTACGACGGGGGTCACGGAGTTTCAGGAAATAATAACGAATCGCGCAATAAATGATCGTTACCGCGACGGCGGGTAAAGCCGATGCGGTTGAAATACTCCAGGATCTGAATCGCCAGCTTGCGGCCCACGTTCAGCCGGTCGCGGAAATCGGCTGCGCAGGTAGAGCCCCGCTCCTGATCCAGCTCGCGGATCAGGTTCGCAAACGCCACAATGCGATCGTTACGGTAATAACGATCTTTCACGATCGCGACTATCAGCCCCTGCTGCGCCGCATGGCGCAATACCTGACGCATCACCTGCTCGTCGGTATTCGTTTCGCGGGCCAGATCGCGAACCCACCACGGCTCATCGCCAAACAGCGAGGCCACTTTTTGCCATACTGCCTCTTGCTCAGCGGTGAACCCGGCCTTGTGATCCGGCAGATGCAGCCAGCCGTGGTGGCTTTTGATCGCCCCGCTTTCGCGCATGTTTTCAATCAGCAGCAGCACCAGTGCATCGTCTTCCATCGGCAGCGCCATGCGCCGCAGACGCTCACGGCCCGGGCCAGGCTCATCCTGATGCTGTTCATGGTACGTTGCGAGCGTGTTCAGTATCTTACGCTGCCAGTTCGCAGCAACCGGGGCGTTTAGCAGACTGTTTCCAGCCTGAATAAAGCCCGGCTGCTGGGCCAGCAGGCGTAACCCTTCCTCGCTCAGCTGGCGTGCCCATGCAAAATCACGCAGGCTCACCGCACCGCGCTCAAGATGCACCCACAGCGCGGCGTTATCATCGCTGGCCTGCGCCAGCGCTGCCAGCCACTGCAGATATTCAGGCTTACGCTTGCCGCGTCGCGGCGGATTCAGCGCGACCACCCGTGCCCCGGCCAGCGTTTCCCGCGCGGAAATATCACGCAGAACCAGACGATCGTTGTCTGCAAGCCATAGCGGTGAATCGAATACCAGTTCGGCAAGATCGTTTTCCAGCAGCGACACGCGCCCGGTGATATGGCTGGCCGCGTGGTGAATATGCAGCGGCTGCCATTGGGTCAGGGGCACGTTTGTCTGCAGGGAGACAATGACGCGTTCAGACGGCTCAGGCGGGGCATCGGCCAGCAGCCAGTCGCCGCGGTTAAGCTGCTCTTTTTCCGCATCCCCGGCAATGTTCAGCGCGATCCGCTGCCCGGCATGAGCACGCTCCGCGGGCTGGTTTTGCGCATGCAGGCCGCGCACGCGCATCGGTTTGTTAACGCCCGTCAGCCAGAGCGTATCACCTACGTTCACTTCACCGCTCAGCGCCGTCCCGGTCACCACCAGCCCCGCGCCTTTGACGGTAAACGCCCGGTCAATTGCCAGACGGAAGCGGTGATGGCTGGCGTGGTCACGCGACGAAAGCTGCTGTAAGTGGTGGCGAAGTTCATCGATACCGCGCCCTTCTGTCGCCACGGTGACAAAAAGGGGTGCATCGGCAAAACCATACTCCTGCAAGGTCGCCTGTACCGTTTCGCGCACCTCGCTGACGCGAGCGTCATCCACGCGATCGGCTTTGGTCAGCACCACGGTCAGCTGCGGGTTGCCGGTCAGCTGCAGGATCGCCAGGTGCTCACGGGTTTGCGCCATGACGCCATCATCGCAGGCCACCACCAGCAGGGCATGATCGATACCCCCCACGCCCGCCAGCATGTTGGACAGAAACTTTTCATGCCCCGGAACATCAATAAAACCCAGCACGCGACCATCAGGCTGGGGCCAGTAGGCATAGCCCAGATCGATGGTCATGCCGCGCTTTTTCTCTTCCGGCAGGCGGTCGGCGTTTATGCCGGTAATCGCCTGCAGCAACGTGGTTTTTCCGTGGTCGACATGACCGGCGGTGGCAATAATCATTTCAACAACATCTCCAGAAATCGCTCTTCATCTTCAAGGCAGCGCAGATCCAGCCACATTCGGCCATCGTAAATCCGCCCGATAACCGGCGCGGGCAGGCCACGCCAGCGCGACGACAGGGCTTCAAGGTGGCTGCCGCGCCCGTCACGCGGGGTGAACGTGAGCGCTTCACTCGGCAGCCTGTCCACCGGCAGCGAACCGCTGCCAATCTGCGACTGGCAGGGTTCAATGCGAACGTCAAAATCGGGGTAGTGCGGGGCAATGCGCGGCAGCAGTAATTCGGCCTGGGCGCGAATCGAGGCGGCATCACGGGTTAACAGACGCAGCGTGGGCAGGCGGTCGGCCAGTTTCTCCGGATGGAGATAGAGCCGCAGCGTCGCCTCCAGTGCGGCAAGCGTCATTTTATCGGCTCGCAGGGCGCGCTTGAGCGGATGCTGCTGCAGCTTCGCAATCAGATCGCGCTTGCCGACGATAATCCCGGCCTGCGGCCCGCCCAGCAGCTTGTCGCCGGAAAAGCTGACCAGGCTAACGCCCGCCGCAATCATCTCTTGCGGCATCGGCTCTCTCGGTAGCCCGTAAAGGCTCAGATCCACCAGCGAGCCGCTGCCGAGATCGGCAATCACCGGTATATTCAGTTCGCGACCAATCGCCGCCAGCTCGCCCTCTTCAACCGTTTTGGTGAAGCCTTCAATATGGTAATTGCTGGTGTGGACCTTCATCAGCAGGGCGGTATTTTCATTCACCGCCGCGCGATAATCTTTCGCATGGGTACGGTTAGTGGTGCCCACTTCATGTAGCGTGCAGCCCGCCTGGCGCATCACGTCCGGAATACGAAACGCCCCGCCAATCTCCACCAGCTCGCCGCGGGAAACCACCACCTCTTTGCCGCTGGCAGTCGCCGCCAGCATCAGCAGTACCGCTGCGGCGTTGTTATTCACAATGCAGGCATCTTCCGCGCCGGTCAGCTGGCACAGCAGGTCCGCCAGCGCCCGGTCACGATGCCCGCGACCGGCGCCGTCCAGATCGTACTCCAGCGTCACGGGCGCCCGCATGGCCTGCACAACCGCAGCCACCGCCTCTTCCGCCTGCTGCGCGCGTCCCAGGTTGGTATGGAGCACGGTACCGGTCAGGTTAATCACCGGGCGTAACGCGCTTTGCGCTTTCTCATCCAGCCGGTGCTCAACTTCCTGCTCCCACGCCGCGCACCAGTCGGGCAAGGCGTTTTCTGACTGAATAGCGCATCGGGCTTCGTCCTGAAGCAGGCGTAACATCTCCACCGTTGCGGTATGGCCAAAACGCTCAACGGCAGCATGAATGCGGGGCTCGCGAAGGAGACGGTCGGTAGCGGGGATCTGGCTGTACAGCGAATGATGAGTAGTCATGAAAGCGCCTGGCGAGTAAATATCTTCCCCCCTCCCGACGGGAGAGGGAGTTAACATGTGGAGGGATTGTACCGCCTCCGACGCCGAAGTGTTATATACCCTAAATAATTCAAGTTGCATGAAGGCGGCGACGCAGTGAATCCCCAGGAGCGTACATGAGTACGTGACTGGGGTGAACGAGGAAAGCCAACGCACATGCAGCTTGAAGTATGACGGGTATAACCCGCGTCAAGCCTTTGGCGGTTCTGTCCGGGCAAAGCTCTCGCGGCTAAAAAGCGTGTCTGCCAGTTTCACCAGCAGCGGACGGTCGACGCACCAGCCAGGGGAAACCCGGCGGAAGTTGAGATAGCCGATGGCGCAGGCGATAGCGATAGTTGCCAGGTTCAGGCTGTCGGTTTGAATCTTTCCCTCCCGGATAAGCTGTTCGCACCTGTCCAGGCTGCGGCTGATTTTTTCCCGCTGGCGTAACAGTTCCGTTTCCGACTGCTGGGCGACGGGCCTGGTCTGCTCACGCACGGAGGTTAACGCCGCATCCATAATGCCATCGGCCAGGGCTTCAATTTGCTTCAGCGCCAGCGCCGCTTTTGGGTCAGCCGGCAGCATTGCCGGGGCAACGCCCAGCAGCTCGATATACTCTGCAATAATCGGGGAATCGAACCAGTATTCGCCCTCGTCCGTCACCAGCGCCGGGACTTTCCCCAGCGGGTTGTACTGCGCGACGCCGTTTTCAGCGTTGTAGGGCTGTTCATTGATGAATTCAAATTCAATCCCTTTCTCCAGCAGGAGAATCGAGATTTTTCGCACGAAGGGACTGGTGTAGCTACCGATGAGTTTCATTGCCTGATCCTTGATGCCGGAAAAAAGTCAGTATGGATCAAGCGATGAAAAAAGGGCAGGTATGCGTGTCGCATTCCTGCCCTGGAAGGATTAGTGATCGAGATAGAGGTAGTGCATCCAGCTGGTCATACGCAGCAATACTTTACGCATCACCGAGACGTGGGCGAAATGGTCCGAGTAGACCGCCACCTGGGCATAGATACCGTCTGGCAGCGCATCGACTTCCGCATTCGGATCCAGCTCAATCGTACCCAACACGCCGTCCGTTCCCGGCACCACCGTCAGCGACTGCAGCGCGCCCTGCGCCTGATAGGAGCCTCCCGGCACCACCGGCAGAATACTGGTGAGTTTACCGGTAAACACCTGGCCCGGCAGCGCGTTAAACACCACCTCCGCTTCATCGCCCGGCTTCAGACGCAACAACGAGTTCTGACGGAACTGGGCCACGATCTGACGCTTCTGTTCAGGAATAAAGACCATCACCGGACGCAGCGGCAGCGCGGCGGCGTACGTCCCCGGACGGATCAGCACCTGGGTGATGTAGCCATCGCTTGGCGCACGGACCACGGTCTGATCCAGGTTGTATTTCGCTTCAGCAAGCTGCGCGCGTAAGGAGGCAATCTGCGACTGCTCGCCGTTCACCATGCTGTCCAGCTGGCTTTGAATCTGCGTCTGTTCGGCAACGGAGCCTTTCACCATCGCATCCTGTGCGAGATAATTTTGCCGCGCGTTGTCGATATCGCTTTCAGAAAACGGATTCACCTTTGCCTGGCTGCCTTTCAGGTAGCGCTGATAATCTTTAAACAGACGATCGCGTTCAGCCGACACGCGGGTGGTATTGGCGACCGCTTCCGAAAGCTGCGCTTTCAGATTGTCGATATTGTGCGTTGCGGTCACCAGGTCGGCCTGGAGTCTGTCGACGCGCGCCTGGTAGCGGCCCGGATCCAGTTTAAATAACACTTCGCCTTTTTTAATTAGCTGGTTATTTTTATCGGTCACTTCACTGACCACCCCGGTAACCTGCGGCGTAATTGGAATAGAAATAACCGCCTTTTGCGCCGTAAAGGTGTACGGATGGTTATAGTTCATTAACAGAATAAGTCCGGCAACAATAAACACCCCGCCTAATGTCGCGGTGGCAAGCGTCCACTGGTTTACCGGAATACGGAATATTTTAAAAATCACCCAGGCAAATGCCACATAGGTCAAAATAATTAACAGATCCATGATTAGCGCTCCAGCGTGTTTTTATCAGCGGCGGGCTGTACCGCGGCCATCTTTTGTTCTAATTCGGCCACGCGTTTGGCCAGCGCATCCATGCCCGGAACCTCATCAGGCTTGGTGATGTGGTTTTGCATCCCCCAGCCGCGATCTTCACGGTACAGCGTGGCCCATATCCACAGGAACGGCCAGATGGCATGGAGCGTAAACAGGCTAATCCAGCCTGCCGTGTGAATCGCATCGGCATGCGGATGGTTTCGCTTTTTGGCCATATTATAAGGAATGTCATGGATGGCGATGATTCCATAAAAGAGAACCAGAAATACAAAAATCAATACGCCCAGCGCAAAATAGTTGAGAAACATATTCTCCTCACTTAAACAACGTCAACTCATTGGAATTAATAAAACAGTACGCAACCTAATTAATTTATTTTGAAATACAGAAGGTATACTGGTTATTTCAGAGCCGGGGAGTATCGTTTTTTATAATATCTCCGTGCAAGTTTATAAGCGTGTCAAAATATATCCTGAATAATAATATACTTAACCTTACAATATGAGCGTAATCCACGTTTTAACTTTTCGCCATACCACACATCAAAAGTGGTTTTTTAGCTTAACGTGTCGCGCTATGCCATCCTGACGCCGAATCGCTAAGCAGAGTTTGCCGCCGATCGCAGCCGGAGAAATCTGCATAAAAATATTTTGTGAAATCAGTCACAATCCAGAAACAAACACACAAAACCAAATCGTGACAACCGTCACAGAAAAGGGTGGTTTTTGCCGTATTTCTCGCCATCGTATTTTTTTTGCCCACCTTTTTTGTGACCAGGATCACCTCATTGACATCCACACCCCCTACCTTTACGTGACATGCATCACACAAATTTTCGCTGTCTGGACAGTTGAACGATTCAGTGCCAGATTTCACAGCATCAGAACAGGGCCCGGCTACCTCTGCCGCCTCATTAACAATAAACCTCGGGCCGCAAGCCTAAGCGTAAACAGAAGAAGGGGTGTTTTATGTCATCCGATTTCAAGATCAAAGTTCAAAGCTTTGGTCGTTTCCTCAGCAACATGGTGATGCCAAATATCGGCGCGTTTATCGCGTGGGGTATCATCACTGCATTGTTCATTCCGACAGGGTGGTTGCCTAACGAAACGCTGGCGAAACTTGTTGGCCCAATGATTACCTATCTCCTGCCGCTGCTCATCGGTTTCACCGGTGGTCGTCTGGTGGGCGGTGACCGTGGTGGCGTAGTGGGTGCCATCACGACCATGGGTGTTATCGTCGGTGCGGATATGCCGATGTTCCTCGGTGCAATGATTGCCGGTCCTCTGGGCGGCTGGGCGATTAAGAAATTCGACGTCTGGGTTGATGGTAAGATCAAATCCGGCTTCGAAATGCTGGTGAACAACTTCTCTGCGGGCATCATCGGGATGATCCTCGCGATTCTGGCGTTCCTCGGCATTGGCCCAGCGGTTGAAGTGCTGTCTAAAATTCTGGCGGCAGGCGTTAACTTTATGGTGGCGCACGACATGCTGCCGCTGGCGTCTATCTTCGTTGAACCGGCGAAAATCCTGTTCCTGAACAACGCCATCAACCACGGCATTTTCTCGCCGCTGGGTATTCAGCAGTCTCACGATCTCGGCAAGTCCATCTTCTTCCTGATTGAAGCGAACCCGGGTCCGGGCATGGGCGTTCTGCTGGCGTACATGTTCTTTGGTCGCGGCAGCGCTAAGCAGTCTGCTGGCGGTGCGGCAATCATTCACTTCCTGGGCGGTATCCACGAAATTTACTTCCCGTACGTGCTGATGAACCCACGCCTGATCCTGGCCGTTATCCTTGGCGGTATGACCGGCGTGTTCACCCTGAGCGTGCTGGGCGGCGGTCTGGTGTCTCCAGCTTCTCCGGGGTCTATCCTGGCGGTGCTGGCGATGACGCCAAAAGGAGCGTATTTCGCTAACATCGCGGCCATCTGTGCGGCCATGGCCGTCTCCTTCGTGGTCTCTTCTATCCTGCTGAAAACCAGCAAAGTGAAAGAAGACGACGATATTGAAGCGGCGACCCGTCGTATGCACGACATGAAAGCCGAATCCAAAGGCGCAACCCCGCTGGCGGCTGGCGATGTGTCTAACGACCTGAGCCACGTGCGTAAAATCATCGTTGCCTGTGATGCCGGTATGGGTTCCAGCGCAATGGGTGCAGGCGTGCTGCGTAAGAAAGTGCAGGATGCGGGTCTGACCAACATCTCCGTCACCAACAGCGCCATTAACAGCCTGCCGCCGGACGTTGACCTGGTCATCACGCACCGCGACCTGACCGAACGCGCCATGCGCCAGGTGCCGCAGGCACAGCACATCTCGCTGACCAACTTCCTCGACAGCGGCCTGTACACCAGCCTGACCGAACGTCTGGTTGCGGCGCAGCGTCACGAAGACAACGAAGTGAAAGTGCGCTCAAGCCTGCAGGACAGCTTTGACGAAAGCAACGCCCACCTGTTCAAACTGGGTGCGGAAAACATCTTCCTCGGTCGCACAGCGGCAACCAAAGAAGAAGCGATTCGCTTTGCCGGCGAGCAGCTGGTGAAAGGCGGCTACGTTCAGCCTGAATATGTCGACGCAATGCTGGAACGCGAAAAACTGACGCCAACCTACCTGGGCGAATCCATCGCGGTGCCGCACGGTACGGTTGAAGCGAAAGATCGCGTCCTGAAAACCGGCGTCGTATTCTGTCAGTATCCGCAGGGCGTGCGCTTCGGTGAAGAAGAAGACGACATCGCCCGTCTGGTGATTGGTATCGCCGCTCGCAACAACGAGCACATTCAGGTGATTACCAGCCTGACCAACGCGCTGGACGATGAGTCTGTCATTGCGCGTCTGGCGAGCACCACCAGCGTGGAAGAAGTCCTGACACTTCTTAACAAATAAGTCCTCTTCCCTCTCCCCTCTGGGGAGAGGGCTAGGGTGAGGGGAAAAGTTCCTCACCCCAGCCCTCTCGGGTAAAAACATTGATGAAGGTTAACACTATGAAAGCATTACATTTTGGCGCAGGTAATATCGGTCGTGGTTTTATCGGTAAACTGCTGGCAGACGCGGGCATTACGCTGACATTCGCCGATGTGAATCAGGTGGTCCTGGATGCCCTGAATGCGCGTCATAGCTATCAGGTCCATGTAGTCGGTGAAAACGAGCAGGTTGAGACGGTGTCCGGCGTCAACGCGGTCAGCAGCATCGGGGAAGACGTTATCGACCTGATCGCCAGCGTCGATCTGGTCACCACGGCCGTGGGTCCGGTCGTCCTTGAGCGCATCGCCCCTGCGGTTGCGAAAGGCCTGGCAAAACGTAAAGCGCAGGGCATCGACGCTCCGCTGAACATCATCGCCTGTGAAAACATGGTGCGCGGCACCACGCAACTGAAAGGCCACGTGCTCAACGCTGTAGCAGATGAAGACAAAGCCTGGGTTGAAGCGCACGTCGGGTTTGTGGATTCCGCCGTGGATCGCATCGTTCCGCCGTCTGAATCCGCCACCAACGACCCGCTGGAAGTGACCGTGGAAACCTTCAGCGAGTGGATCGTTGATAAAACCCAGTTTAAAGGCGCCCTGCCGACCATTCCGGGAATGGAATTAACCGATAACCTGATGGCATTTGTCGAACGCAAACTCTTCACGCTGAACACCGGGCATGCTATAACCGCGTACCTCGGAAAATTGGCCGGTCATCAGACCATTCGTGACGCGATCCTCGATGAGAAGATCCGCGCGGTGGTGAAAGGGGCAATGGAAGAGAGCGGCGCGGTGCTGATCAAACGCTACGGTTTTGATGCTGATAAACACGCAGCATACATCCAGAAAATCCTCGGTCGCTTTGAAAATCCGTATTTGAAAGATGACGTTGAGCGCGTGGGCCGTCAGCCTCTGCGCAAACTGAGCGCGGGCGACCGTCTGATTAAGCCGCTGCTGGGCACGCTGGAATACGGCCTGCCGCACGCCAACCTGGTGAAAGGGATTGCCGCCGCGATGCACTACCGCAGCGAGCAGGACCCACAGGCGCAGGAACTGGCTCAGCTGATTGATGACAAAGGCGCGCAGGCTGCGCTGGCGCAGATTTCCGGTCTGGACGCCAACAGCGACGTGGTTGTGGAGGCGGTTAACGCATACAACGCAACCAAATGATGCACAGTGAGGCGCAGGTTAACCTGCGCCCAGATAATAGATTGTCAGATATGCAGGCAATAATGGAACAAACCCAGGCCTTTGAAAATCGTGTGCTTGAGCGTCTGAATGCTGGCAAAACCGTACGAAGCTTCCTGATCGCCGCCGTCGAGCTGTTAACCGAGGCGGTGAATATCCTGGTGCTTCAGGTGTTTCGCAAAGACGACTACGCGGTAAAGTATGCTGTAGAACCGTTACTGGACGGAGACGGACCGCTGGGCGATTTATCCGTGCGTCTGAAGCTGATTTATGGTCTTGGCGTGCTCAACCGACAAGAGTATGAAGATGCGGAGCTGTTAATGGCGCTGCGCGAAGAGCTCAATCATGACGGTAACGAGTACACCTTTACCGATGATGAGATCCTGGGGCCCTTCGGCGAACTGCACTGCGTCAGCGCGCTCCCCCCTGCTCCGCATTTTGACAACAGCGACCCTGAGCTCTACGCGATGCAAAAGCTGCGTTATCAACAGGTTGTCCGTTCCACGATGGTGCTCTCCCTGACTGAGCTGATTTCCCGGATCAGCTTAAAAAAAGCGTTTCAGAAGTAAGCCTGCTCACATTGGTGTATCCTTCCCTGTAAATTCCCCGTTTTCAGAGTTATTTGTCATGAAAGAAGTCGAAAAGAACGAAATTAAACGCCTGAGCGACCGCCTGGATCTGATCCGCCACCAGATGGCTGGCCTGTCACTGGTCGAATCCGCCGAGAAGTACGCCGAGCTGGAAAAAGAAGCCGCCACGCTGGAAACAGAAATCGAGCGCCTGCGCGAAGTGAAGGGCCAGAAGCTGAGCAAAGAAGCGCAGAAGCTGATGAACATGCCGCACCGCCGCGCGATCACCAAAAAAGAACAGGCCGACATGGGCAAGCTGAAGAAAAGCGTCCGTGGTCTGGTGGTGGTACACCCTATGACCGAGCTTGGTCGCGAAATGGGCCTGAAAGAGATGACGGGCTTTTGTAAGACCGCGTTCTGATACTTCCCTCTCTCCCTGTGGGAGAGGGCCGGGGTGAGGGCATCAGGCCCCACCCTGCTTCAAATTGGCCCAACCAATCCCCCTTTTCTTTCTTCCCCGGTTCACAATTCCATTATTTCCGCTCACAAACTCATTGCCTGACCATAACATTTGGTTAACCATTCATTGTCATTAACCCTACAACACAACATTGGCAGGACCACTTTTACACAACCTGTGACGCAGAGTTGAGCGGAGACTCACCCGCAGCGCAGGCTGTCTGGTCCCCAGGAGACCTGCATGAGCCTCTGGCAACAAAACTACGACCCGGCCGGAAATATCTGGCTGTCGAGCCTGATCGCATCGCTTCCGATCCTGTTCTTCTTCTTTGCGCTGATTAAGCTCAAGCTGAAGGGCTACCTCGCCGCGACGTATACCGTTGCCATCGCTCTGATGGTGGCGCTGTTCTTCTACAAAATGCCGGTCGATCGCGCGCTGGCCTCCGTCGTCTACGGTTTCTTCTACGGCCTGTGGCCAATTGCGTGGATCATCATCGCGGCGGTGTTTGTCTATAAAATCTCGGTGAAAACCGGGCAGTTCGACATAATCCGCTCGTCGATTCTTTCCATCACGCCGGACCAGCGCCTGCAGATGCTGATTGTCGGCTTCTCCTTCGGGGCGTTTCTGGAAGGTGCGGCAGGCTTTGGCGCACCGGTGGCGATCACCGCCGCGCTGCTGGTCGGTCTGGGCTTTAACCCGCTCTATGCCGCCGGTCTGTGCCTGATTGTGAACACCGCGCCGGTTGCGTTTGGCGCGATGGGTATTCCGATACTGGTGGCCGGACAGGTCACCGGGCTGGACAGCTTCGAGATCGGCCAGATGGTCGGCCGCCAGCTGCCCTTCCTGACCATTATCGTCCTGTTCTGGATCATGGCGATTATGGACGGCTGGCGCGGCGTGAAGGAGACCTGGCCTGCGGTGATGGTGGCGGGCGGTTCGTTCGCTATCGCCCAGTACCTCAGCTCCAACTTCCTCGGCCCGGAACTGCCGGACATCATCTCTTCGCTGGTGTCGCTGGTCTGTCTGACGCTGTTCCTGAAACGCTGGCAGCCGGTACGTATTTTCCGCTTCGCCGACATGGGCGCCTCGCAGGTCGATCAAACCCTGGCGCGCACGGGCTATACGGCAGGACAGGTGATCCGCGCCTGGTCACCGTTCCTGTTCCTGACCGCCACGGTCACCCTGTGGAGCATCCCGCCGTTTAAAGCCCTGTTCGCGCCGGGCGGGGCGCTGTACGACATGGTGATTAATATTTCCGTACCGTTCCTCGACAAAATGGTCGCCCGTATGCCGCCGGTGGTGCACGCCGCCACGCCGTATGCCGCAGTCTATAAATTCGACTGGTTCTCCGCTACCGGTACCGCCATCCTGTTTGCCGCTATCCTTTCCGTGGTGTGGCTGCGCATGAAGCCTGCGGCTGCGGTGCAGACCTTTGCGGCGACCATTAAAGAGCTGATGCTGCCGATTTACTCCATCGGCATGGTGCTGGCGTTCGCGTTTATCTCGAACTACTCCGGCCTGTCATCAACGCTGGCACTGGCGCTGGCCCATACCAGCCACGCCTTCACCTTCTTCTCGCCGTTCCTCGGCTGGCTGGGGGTGTTCCTGACCGGTTCCGATACCTCGTCTAACGCCCTGTTTGCCGCGCTGCAGGCAACGGCAGCCCAACAGATTGGCGTATCGGACGTCCTGCTGGTGGCCGCGAATACCACCGGCGGCGTGACCGGGAAAATGATCTCGCCACAATCCATCGCCATTGCCTGTGCCGCGGTGGGACTGGTTGGTAAAGAGTCGGATCTGTTCCGCTTTACCGTGAAACACAGCCTGATATTCACCTGCATGGTGGGGGTGATCACCACCCTGCAGGCCTATGTCTTAACCTGGATGATCCCATGATAGTGATGCCCAGACGCCTGTCCGACGAGATTGCCTCTCGCGTGCGGGCGCTGATTGAAGAACAACAGCTGGAAGCGGGCATGAAGCTGCCCGCCGAACGCCAGCTCGCCGCCCAGCTTGGCGTGTCGCGCAATTCACTGCGCGAGGCGCTGGCGACGCTGGTCAGCGAAGGGGTGCTGCTGAGCCGTCGCGGCGGCGGCACCTTTGTGCGCTGGCAGCATGACGACTGGTCCGAGCAAAACATCGTTCAGCCGCTGAAGACGCTGATGGAGAACGACCCGGACTACAGCTTCGACATTCTTGAAGCGCGTCACGCCATCGAAACCAGTACCGCCTGGCACGCGGCCATGCGGGCAACCGACGCCGACAAAGAGAAACTCATCGCCTGCTTTGAGGCCACGCAAAGCAGCGATCCGGATATCGCCTCCCAGGCGGACGTGCGTTTTCACCTGGCGATTGCCGAGGCGTCGCACAACGTGGTGCTGCTCCAGACCATGCGCGGATTCTTCGACCTGCTGCAATCCTCCGTTAAACAGAGCCGCCAGCGCATGTATCTGGTTCCGCCGGTGTTTGCCCAGTTGACCGAACAGCACGAGGCGGTGCTTAACGCCATTCTGGCCGGTGATGCCGAGGCCGCGCGCAAAGCGATGATGGCGCATCTCGGTTTCGTGCACACCACCATTAAACGATTCGATGAAGACCAGGCCCGACAGGCGCGTATTACCCGTCTGCCTGGCGACAGTGATATTTCCAGGGAGAATAAAGCATGATTATTTCAGCAGCCAGTGACTATCGCGCCGCGGCGCAGCGCATTTTGCCCCCGTTCCTGTTCCACTATATCGACGGCGGGGCGTATGCCGAATACACCCTGCGCCGCAACGTGGAAGACCTGTCGGAAGTGGCCCTGCGCCAGCGCGTGCTGAAGAATATGTCTGACCTGAGCCTTGAGACGAAGCTGTTCAACGAAACGCTCTCCATGCCGGTGGCGCTCGCGCCTGTAGGCTTATGCGGGATGTATGCCCGCCGTGGCGAAGTGCAGGCCGCCGCTGCGGCAGATGCCAAAGGCATTCCGTTTACCCTCTCCACCGTGTCCGTCTGCCCGATTGAAGAGGTCGCCCCGACCATCAAGCGCCCGATGTGGTTCCAGCTGTACGTCCTGCGGGATCGCGGGTTTATGCGTAACGCGCTCGAGCGCGCCAAAGCGGCGGGCTGCTCGACGCTGGTCTTTACCGTCGATATGCCGACCCCCGGCGCGCGCTATCGTGATGCCCACTCCGGCATGAGCGGCCCGAATGCCGCCCTGCGCCGCTACTGGCAGGCCGTGACCCACCCGCAGTGGGCGTGGGATGTCGGCCTGAACGGTCGTCCGCACGATCTCGGGAATATCTCGGCTTATCTCGGTAAACCGACCGGGCTGGAGGATTACATCGGCTGGCTGGCGAACAACTTCGATCCGTCGATCTCGTGGAAAGACCTGGAGTGGATCCGCGAGTTCTGGGACGGCCCGATGGTGATCAAAGGGATCCTCGATCCGGAAGATGCCCGCGACGCGGTACGCTTTGGCGCAGACGGAATTGTGGTCTCTAACCACGGCGGACGCCAGCTCGACGGGGTGCTCTCTTCCGCACGCGCCCTGCCGGCCATTGCCGATGCGGTGAAAGGCGATATTGCCATCCTGGCCGACAGCGGCATCCGCAACGGGCTGGACGTGGTGCGTATGATTGCGCTGGGCGCCGACAGCGTACTGCTGGGGCGTGCATATCTGTATGCGCTGGCGACGGCGGGCCAGGCAGGCGTAGCGAATCTGCTCAACCTGATCGAAAAAGAGATGAAGGTGGCAATGACGCTGACCGGTGCAAGAACGATTAGCGAAATCAGCAAAGATTCCCTGGTGCAGGAGTTAAGCAAATTACCGGCGGCGCTGGCTCCCCTTGCTCAGGGAAACGCGGCCTGACCTTCTCCGGTTACCCCCCCTTTCTCATGCGCCCGATTTCCCCCTCGGGCGCTTTTTTACGCCAAAAATAACATCTAGATAACATATTAGATAAGAAAATTTGACATCCACCCGCCGTCCGCAATTGTATAGACAAGCAAATACAAGAACACAAAAACAACATCAGATCGGAGTGGAGCGTATGGCGTATTCAGGTAAGGTGGATATTCAGCAGGTGATCGATGAGAGTCCTTTTTCAGGGTTTCACTGGCTGCTCATTGTGCTGGGCTTTCTGGTTCTGGCGATCGATGGTTTTGATACGGCAGCGATGGGTTACATCGCGCCTACGCTGTCGGCAGAATGGGGGATACACAAACAGGATCTGGGGCCGGTGCTGAGCGCCGCGCTGCTGGGGCTGTCGCTGGGCGCGCTGATTGCCGGTCCGGTATCTGACCGGATGGGGCGCAAGCGGGTGCTGGTCTTTTCGTGCCTGTTCTTCGGCCTTGCGAGCCTGGGGACGGCCTGGGCGCAAAGTCTGAATACCCTGACGCTGTGGCGCTTTCTGACGGGCCTGGGCCTCGGTGCCGCAATGCCTAACGCCATCACGCTGATCTCCGAGTTTGCCCCCCAGCGCTGTCGCGCCATGGCGATTAATACCATGTACTGCGGCTTCCCTCTGGGTGCGGCGGGCGGCGGCGCGATCTCTTCCTGGCTTATCCCCCACCACGGCTGGCGAAGCGTGCTGCTGACCGGGGCGATTGCTCCGCTGATTTTAACGCTGCTGCTGGCGCTGTTTTTACCGGAGTCCGTGAAGTTTCTGGTGCAACGCGGGAAGGACATCATGCAGGTCCGCCGCATCGCCAGCCGGTTCGCCCGCAGCACGCTGGATAGCGTCACGGGCTTTTTCCTGGCAGAGGAGAAAGTCGCGTCTAAAAAAGGGAGCGTGTCGCAACTGTTTTCCATGCCCTGGCTGCCAGGCACCCTGATGCTGTGGGTGACCTATTTTATGGGCCTGGTCATTTACTACGTCCTGCTGAGCTGGATGCCAACGCTGATGCAGGGGATGGGCTATGCGCTGGCGGAATCCGCCTGGCTCACCTCGCTGTTCACCTTCGGCGGCACCGCAGGCATTCTGCTCGCGGGCTGGATGATGGACCGCTGGGAAGCGCACAGGGTGGTAGCGTGCGGTTTCGTGCTGACAATGGGCCTTATTCTTTTGCTTGGCATTGAGCATAACCATATCGCCCTGTTTGGCGGGCTGATCTTCCTGATGGGGATCGCGATGAACGGCGCGCAGTCGGGTATGCAAACCCTGGCCGCCACCTTTTACCCTACCGAGTGCCGCGCGACGGGCATCGCATGGATGCAGGGGATCGGCCGCTTTGGCGGCGTGGCGGGAACCATGACCAGCGCCCAGCTTCTCTCTATGCAGTGGCAGGCAGACAGTATTTTAATGATCCTCAGCGTGCCCGCCCTGGTGGCCGCTGCGGCAACCGTCTACAAAATGCTGTACAGCCGCTCGCAGGAACCCGGCGTCGCGTAGTTCCTCTCTTTTCTGCTATTCTGCCCCCGCAATTAAGGGGGCAGCATGCTTAACATCGTTTTATTCGAACCAGAAATTCCGCCGAATACCGGCAATATTATCCGCCTGTGTGCGAACACCGGTTTTCGTCTGCATATCATTGAGCCGATGGGCTTTACGTGGGACGACAAACGTCTGCGTCGCGCAGGGCTGGATTATCATGAATTTACCGCCGTCGTTCGCCATCACGATTACGCCGCGTTTCTGGAAGCCGAAAAGCCGCAGCGCATGTTCGCCCTGACCACCAAAGGCACGCCAGCGCACAGCGCCGTGAGCTATCAGGCAGGTGACTATCTGATGTTTGGCCCGGAAACCCGCGGCCTGCCGGCCACGATCCTGGATGCCCTGCCCGCTGAGCAGAAAATCCGTATTCCGATGATGCCGGACAGCCGCAGCATGAACCTGTCGAACGCGGTGTCGGTGGTGGTGTATGAAGCCTGGCGCCAGCTGGGTTACCCGGGCGCCATTCTCAGAAGTTAAATGCCGTCACCATACTCGAAGGTATGGTGAATACCGTTGAAGTGCTGATCCATGTCCATGGACGGCTTGTCGCTGTCTGGTTTACCGACGATGCGCGCCGGTACGCCAGCGGCAGTAGTATGCGGTGGCACGGGCTGGAGCACCACGGAGCCTGCGCCGATCTTCGCGCCGCGCCCGACTTCAATATTGCCGAGGATTTTGGCACCCGCGCCAATCATCACCCCTTCACGAATTTTCGGATGGCGATCGCCGCTGGTTTTACCGGTACCGCCCAGGGTAACCGACTGCAGGATCGAGACGTCATCTTCAATCACCGCCGTTTCCCCGACGACAATCCCGGTGGCGTGGTCGAGCATGATCCCGCGGCCAATCTTTGCCGCCGGGTGAATATCGACCTGGAACGTCACGGAAACCTGGTTTTGCAGGAAGATCGCCAGCGCGCGGCGGCCTTCATTCCACAGCCAGTGGCCGATGCGATAGGCCTGTAGGGCGTGGAAGCCTTTCAGGTACAGCAGCGGCGTAGAATATTTATCGACCGCCGGGTCACGCGTGCGCACGGCCTGGATATCGCAGGCGGCAGAGGCGATCATTTCCGGGTCTGCGGCATAAGCCTCTTCCACCACTTCACGGATGGCGATAGCGGGCATGATCGAGGAAGCCAGCTTGTTAGCGAGCATATAGCTCAGCGCGCTGCCAAGATTTTCGTGCTTGAGTAGCGTCGCGTGGTAGAAACTGGCCAGCATTGGCTCGCAGTCGGCCAGCGCCCGGGCTTCGGCTTTAATATTGTTCCAGACGATATCCAGTTCTTCACACGGCATTGCTTACTCCAGACGATAGTTAATGACCAGCCAGTTCTGCGCTGGCTGGGTCATTCAGGTGACAACGGTTCCGACTAGTTACTGCTGCGCTCGTCCTTGCGCGCACGACCTAATAAGGTCAATGCTGCCTCGCGCGCATTTTTTCCGCAATACAATACCTGATAAATTTCCTCGGTTATTGGCATTTCGACACCGAAACGGTGCGCCAACTCGCGGACTTCTTTGGTATTGCGGTAGCCTTCAACCACCTGACCAATCTTCTCCTGCGCGCCTTTTACATCGCTGCCCTGTCCGAGCATCATGCCAAAGCGGCGGTTACGAGACTGGTTGTCGGTGCAGGTCAGCACCAGGTCACCCAGGCCAGCCATCCCCATAAAGGTGGCCGGATCGGCACCCAGCGCTTCGCCCAGGCGGGACATTTCGGTCAGCCCTCGGGTGATTAGCGCCGTACGCGCATTGGCACCAAAACCAATGCCGTCTGACATCCCGGCGCCAATCGCAATCACGTTCTTCACCGCACCGCCCAGCTGCACGCCGATAAAATCGGGGTTGCTGTAGACGCGGAAGCTCTTGCCACAGTGCAGCAGCTGTTGAAGATCGTCGGAGAAGGCCTGATCGGTGGAGGCCAGCGAAATCGCCGTCGGCAGGCCAGCGGCCAGCTCTTTGGCAAAGGTCGGGCCGGAGATGACCGCCAGCGGGATCTCATCACCCAGCGCTTCGCGGGCAACGTCCTGCAGCAGGCGTCCGGTTTCGGCTTCCAGTCCTTTTGTCGCCCAGACAATGCGCGCATCCGGGCGCATCAGCGGCTTAATCTGACGGAGCACGTCGCCAAATACATGGCTCGGGACCACAATCAGAATGTTACGGCTGGCCGCCAGCGCGGTCGCAAGGTCGCTTTCAAGGTGCAGGGAGTCAGGGAACGGAACGTCCGGAAGAAACGCCACGTTACAACGGTCGCGTTGCAGCGTTGCGATATGTTTTGGGTCGTGGCCCCAGAGAACCACTTCGTGACCATTTCTTGCCAGCGTGATGGCAAGAGCGGTGCCGTATGAGCCGGCACCGATCACAGTCATTGACGCATTAACAGTGCTCATCAGGCATCCTGATGTTGTTCAGCACCTTCGCCAGCTTGCTGCTGCAGATAGTTCATGAACAGCGCATCAAAGTTAACTGGCGCAAGGTTCAGTTGCGGGAATGTACCGCGAGAAACCAGGCTGGTGATGCATTCACGCGCATACGGGAACAGAATGTTCGGGCAGTACGCACCCAGGCAATGCGCCATCTGGTTGCCTTCGATACCGCCGATAGAGAAGATGCCGCCCTGCTGTACTTCACACAGGAATGCAGTTTCTTCACCCAGAGATGCGGTAACGGTCACACGCAGCACGACTTCATACACGTCATCTGCCAGTTGGGTAGATGCGGTATCCAGATCAAGTTTAACCTCTGGCTGCCAATCTTTCTGGAAAACATGTGGCGCATTTGGCGCTTCGAAAGAGACGTCCTTGGTGTAGATACGCTGGATCTGGAAAGTCATTTCGGTGTTGTTTTGTTCTGACATGGAAATACCCTTTTTAATTGTCCTAAAGTCTCTTAGCTCAGCAGCGGATCGAGTCCACCACGGGCGTCGAGCGCATACAAGTCATCACAGCCGCCAATGTGCTGCGCATCAATAAAAATCTGCGGAACCGTCGTACGACCACTACGTTTGATCATCTCTTCACGTTTAATCGCGTCACCGTCAATCGGCAGTTCCTGGAACGTGACGCCTTTGCTGTTCAGCAGCGCTTTCGCACGATGACAGAACGGGCACGTCGCTTTGGTATAGATCTCAATATTGGCCATGACTGAACTCCTTATTTACCGCGAACCAAAGGAAGATTTTCCCCGCTCCAGCCGGAAATACCTTCTTTCAGCACCGTTACGTTTTCGAAGCCTGCTTTATGAAGCGCGCTGGCAGATTCCTGTGCCTGCATGCCGGTCGCATCGACAACGATAATCGGCTGGGCTTTGTGTTTCTCAAGCTCACCGACGTTGTTCGCTTTGATTTCAGCTGGCAACAGGTTGATTGCGCCCGCAATGTGACCTTTACGGAAATCGTCACGCTGACGCAGATCGACCACGACGGCATCTTCTTTGTTAATCAGACGCGTCGCTTCACCACGGGTGATAACCTTAATTTTAGACGTCAGGCTCTTAAATGTGGTGAACAGCACAGCAGCCAGCAGGCCAATCCACGCGATGCTCAGAACCGGATGGCGGCTAACGAATTGCATAATTTCTTGCATGGAGGGTAACTACTCCCGACTAAGTGATAAAAAAAACCAGGACAGGAGTATACCTGTGCGTTCTGGCAAATACAGCCAGCGACCCTAACCTAATCCATTTTCTGCGGCATGCCACCTAAAAAAATGCCTCAAAATGGTCTGGTCAGCACCTTGCCCCTGCGCTTTCTTTGATCTTCTGCGGCTATTTGATCGATTCAGCTGTAGTAAAATTACGCAAATTTTGACTCTTGAGTATGAGGTTGTCGCAATGTCGGTTTCTAAAAAACCTATGGTACTGGTAATTCTGGATGGCTATGGCTACCGTGAAGACAGTCAGGATAACGCTATTTTCAACGCCAAAACCCCGGTCATGGATGCGCTGTGGGCAAAACGTCCACATACGCTGATTGACGCGTCTGGCCTGGAAGTAGGTCTGCCGGACCGCCAGATGGGCAACTCCGAAGTCGGTCACGTAAACCTGGGCGCCGGGCGTATTGTGTATCAGGATCTGACGCGTCTGGACGTTGAAATCAAAGAACGCACCTTCTTCTCCAACCCAACGCTGTCTGGCGCAGTCGATAAAGCCGTTGCCGCTGGCAAGGCCGTACACATCATGGGCCTGCTCTCTGCGGGCGGCGTTCACAGCCACGAAGATCACATCATGGCGATGGTTGAACTGGCCGCTGAGCGCGGTGCGGAAAAAATCTATCTGCACGCCTTCCTGGACGGTCGCGATACGCCACCACGCAGCGCAAAGGGCTCTCTGCAAGCCTTCGAAGAGAAATTCGCCGCGCTGGGTAAAGGCCGCGTTGCCTCCATCATTGGCCGTTACTACGCCATGGACCGCGACAACCGCTGGGATCGCGTTGAACAGGCCTATGACCTGATGACTCTGGCCAAAGGTGAGTTCCAGTTCGCGACCGCCGTTGAAGCGCTGGAAGCGGCCTACGCACGTGATGAAAACGACGAATTCGTGAAAGCGTCCGTGATTCGCGCTGAAGGCCAGGCTGACGCCGCCATGGAAGATGGCGACGCGCTGATCTTCATGAACTTCCGCGCTGACCGCGCGCGCGAAATCACCCGTGCGTTCGTCAACAGCGACTTCGACGGTTTTGCCCGCAAGAAAGTGGTCAACCTCGATTTCATCCAGCTGACTGAATACGCGGCAGACATCAAAGCGCCCTGCGCGTATCCACCCGCCTCGCTGGCCAATACCTTCGGGGAGTGGATGGCGAAGAACGACAAAACGCAGCTGCGTATTTCCGAAACTGAAAAATACGCGCACGTGACCTTCTTCTTTAACGGCGGCGTTGAAGAGCCGTTCAAAGGCGAAGACCGCATTCTGATTAACTCGCCGAAAGTCGCCACCTACGATCTGCAGCCAGAAATGAGCTCTGCCGAGCTGACTGAAAAACTGGTTGCGGCCATCGAGAGTGGCAAATACGACACCATCATCTGTAACTACCCGAACGGCGACATGGTGGGGCATACCGGGGTGATGGAAGCGGCAGTGAAAGCGGTTGAAGCGCTGGATCGCTGCGTTGAGCAGGTAGCAAAAGCGGTTGAATCCGTTGGCGGCCATCTGCTCATCACCGCTGACCACGGTAACGCTGAACAGATGCGCGACCCGGCGACCGGCCAGGCGCACACGGCCCATACCAACCTGCCTGTTCCGCTGATTTATGTGGGTGATAAATCAGTGAAAGCAGTGGAAGGCGGCAAGCTTTCTGACATCGCGCCAACCATGTTGACGCTGATGGGGATGCCGATCCCTGAAGAGATGACTGGTAAGCCGCTGTTCATCGTGGAATAATCGCTCCCCATGAGGGGAAAGGCGATTTTTTCAATCACATGGGTCGTGAAGCCGCTTAGGTTATCAGTCAGACCTCTGTTTTACGCCAGCGCACTCAGCGCTGGCGTATTGCTGTGCGCCGCATCCGCCCACGCGGATGACCGCGACCAGCTGAAATCCATTCAGGCCGATATCGCCGCCAAGGAGCGTGCGGTACGCCAGCAGCAGCAGCAGCGCTCCGCCCTGCTCGCCCAGCTTAAGCAGCAGGAAGAGGCGATCTCCGTCGCCACGCGTAAACTCCGTGAAACGCAAAACACCCTCGCCCAGTTGAATAAACAGATCGACGAGATGAACGCGTCTATTGCCAGGCTGGAGCGCCAGCGTGATGCCCAGGAGCGCAATCTTGCCGCACAGCTTGATGCCGCATTCCGCCAGGGCGAGCATACCGGGCTCCAGCTGATCCTCAGCGGCGAAGAGAGCCAGCGCGGTCAGCGCCTGCAGGCCTACTTTGGCTATCTCAACCAGGCGCGTCAGGAGACGATCGCGCAGCTGAAGCAGACGCGCGAAGAGGTCTCCACGCAAAAAGCCGAGCTGGAAGAGAAGCAGAGCCAGCAGCAGACGCTGCTCTACGATCAGCAGGCCCAGCAGGCGAAGCTTGAGCAGGCTCGCAACGAGCGTAAGAAAACCCTTTCCGGCCTTGAATCCTCCATTCAGGAAGGTCAGAGCCAGCTGAGCGAAATGCGCGCCAACGAATCAAAACTGCGTAACAGCATCGCCCGTGCCGAAGCGGCGGCGAAAGCGCGCGCCGAAAAAGAGGCTCGCGAGGCGCAGGCCGTTCGCGACAAGCAGCAGGAAGCGTCCCGCAAAGGGACAACCTACAAGCCAAGCGAGAGCGAACGTTCTCTGATGTCGCGTACCGGCGGTTTGGGCTCTCCTCGCGGTCAGGCTTTCTGGCCCGTTCGCGGTTCAATTCTGCATCGCTATGGCGAACAGCTGCAGGGTGAGCTACGTTGGAAAGGGATCGTTATCGGTGCGTCTGAAGGTAGCGAAGTGAAAGCCATTGCCGATGGCCGCGTGATTCTGGCCGACTGGCTGCAGGGTTACGGACTGGTGGTGGTGGTCGAACACGGTAAAGGTGATATGAGCCTTTACGGCTACAACCAGAGCGCGCTGGTCAGCGTCGGCACGCAGGTGCGCGCCGGCCAACCCATCGCCCTTGTGGGCAGCAGTGGCGGTCAGGGCCGCCCGTCACTCTATTTCGAAATTCGTCGCCAGGGTCAGGCGGTCAATCCACAGCCGTGGTTGGGAAGATAAGTTTTGCTCCAATTTCGTCGAATGGTTTTCTCCGTCGTCAGCGCGCTGGCGCTGGCTGCACCGGTATATGCAGGTAAACTCGCTATCGTGATTGATGACTTCGGTTATCGTCCGCACTATGAAAATCAGGTGCTGGCGATGCCGTCGGCCATCTCTGTCGCCGTCCTTCCGAATGCCCCCCACGCGCGCGAGATGGCGACCAAAGCCCACAGCAGCGGTCATCAGGTGCTGATCCACCTGCCAATGGCACCGCTCAGCAAGCAGCCGCTGGAAAAAGATACCCTGCGCCCGGATATGAGCAGCGAGGAGATCGAGCGCATCATCCGCGACGCCTACAACAAAGTGCCGTATGCCGTAGGGCTGAACAACCATATGGGCAGCGCGATGACGTCAAGCCTGTACGGGATGCTCAAAGTGATGCAGGCGCTGGAACGCTACAACCTCTACTTCCTCGATAGCATGACCATCGGCAACAGCCAGGCGATGCGTGCCTCTCAGGGAACGGGCGTCAAGGTGATTAAGCGTAAGGTGTTCCTGGATGATACCCAGAACGAAGCTGATATCCGCATGCAGTTTAATCGCGCGGTACAGTTGGCCCGCCGCAATGGCTCAGCCATTGCCATCGGTCACCCGCACCCGTCTACCGTTCGCGTCCTGCAGCAAATGCTGCCGACCTTGCCTGCCGATATCACGCTGGTACGTCCGAGCGATCTGCTGAACGAGCCGCAGGTGGATACCTCTACACCGAATTCTGCGCAGCCCGTCCCGACCGCGCCGCGTAATCCGTTCCGCGGCGTGAAGCGCTGTGTACCGAAGCAACCGCCTGAACCGGTCTATGCGACCCGCTTCTTCTCCGTCATCGGAGACAGCATCAGTAACAGTACGCTGGTGAAATACGTCCAGCAGCAGTGGCAGGGATGGGGTAAGAAAGCCTGACCCTTATTTCGCAATCTGAGAGTCCGTCTGCTCGTTAGTAACGGACTCTTTTTTCTCCTGATGCTGATACCAGGATTTGAAATACTTCAAAAAGCTATAGGCTGTGGCATACAGTCCTGTCGCCACCCCCACTTTGCCCTGACGCCAGGCGCCGCTAAACAGATACCATTTGAAAAAAGCGCCGATGGCGCTGATCACGCCGCGCCCGATAGAGGGCCGTATTTTTTGATGTTGAACCAGGCGGGTTGTATAACAATTTAATTTGTTAAAAAGCTCATGCAGTGTGGGAAACGTATCATGTTTTACATAACCCGGAATACGTTCACAACGGAGAAAACCTTCGACCTGATCGTCTACCGGCCTGTTATTAAACCGGGACTGGTTACGGTTAAAAAGACGCACAGGATAATCAGGGGATGAAACTGGATAAATCGTCCGGACTTCTTCACCCAGAACAAACCAGTGGCGACATATTCGCCATGCCATTCCGGGGTCTGGCTCATCGCCTGCTTTTAACGTTAAAACGGCATTAACCGTTTCCTGGTCAAGAATTTCGTCGCTGTCGATGCACAGGACCCAGTCATTGCTGGCTAAGGATATAGCATGGTTCATCTGCTCGCCATGCCAGCTAAATTTTTTATAGACAGGTAGCAGTCCAAAACTTTCACAAATATATCGTGTTTTGTCCGTACTGCCAGAATCGACCACGACAATTTCATCCGCTATTTTCAAAAGAGGCGGGATAACATCGTGCAATAATCTTTCAGAATTAAACGTTAATAAGCAGACCGTTATTTTAAACATTTTCCCACTCTCAATAGCAGCCTAAATTAATATTATTAATACTATATAAATGAGTAGAGACGATTAAAGTCCTGAATCACACTTTTCAAATAAGCACGCTTGAAATTTTGTCTAATTCTCAAGAGCAATAAAATAGAAAAATCTATTTTATTTCAACAGATTCTTTATAATGCAGTCAGATGAAGGGTAGCACACGGATTCAGACATGCCGCACAAAAGTAAAATTCTCCTCCTGGATACGGGTAAAGAATGGGGGGGAGGCACCAACAGTATGCTTGAGCTCCTGAAGCGAATTAATCGCGATAAATTCGATATTACCTGTTGTTTTTACAGTGATTATAGTCGTGCTGAAGGTGAGACAATTGGCCAGGTGCTCAACGGCATCGGCATCCCGCTCATCGTGATCCCTCAACGTCCGCAGCCGGTCTGGGCCAAATTGTTGAAGGAAGCGGGACGTAGCCTGCTGTTTTTCTCACGCAGCGCCCGCAAGGCATTGACGCGTCACGTGGATATCATGTGGCGCATCAGGCCTAACGTCAGCAAAATCGAAACACTTTTCACGCAGGGCGGTTTCGATACGCTCTATATGAATAACCAGCCGGGCTCAAACGAGGAAGGCTATCTGGCGGCGGCGAACCTGCAGGCGCGGTTGATCCAGCACTGCCGCATTGAGCCCGTTTTGACCCCGCCGCTGGTAAAGCTGGTTAATGCCCATGCCACAAAAATCATCGCGGTCTCGCACGGCGTTGAACGCGTGTTGCTTCAGCATGGCGTCCGGCCCGAACTGTGTACGACGGTCAATAATGCCATCGACATCCACCAGCCTTTACCTGACCGATGCGCGATGCGCCAGCGCCTGAACATTGATGACGACACGTTTGTGTTCGGCAGTATCGGGTCGTTAATCCCTCGCAAAGCCAACCACCACACGCTGGAGGCGCTGGCACAGTTCAGCCAGAAGCATCCCCAGGCGAAATGGAAAATGGTGCTGGTCGGAGAAGGTGCCGAACGCCGCGCTTTAACAGAACAGGCCCGAGCGCTGGGAATTGAATCCCGCGTCATCTTCACCGGTTTTCAGAATACCCCCTTTGATTACCTCGCTACGTTTGACGCCTTTATTCTCGCCTCAAAAAGTGAAGGGCTGCCGCGCGTGGTGCTGGAAGCGATGCTTCTCAATATCCCTGTGATTGGCTCTCAGGTGACCGGCACGGCAGAGTTGATTGATCATGATTCGACAGGGCTGCTCTTCCCCTGGAGCGATGTTTCACAGCTTGCACAGCATCTGGACAATATCTGGGCAGATGAGGACCTGCGGGCTCGACTGGCTGCGGCTGCATACCAGAACGTCTGTCATACCTATGCCATCGAAAACTATGTCAGCGGTGTCGAAGCCGTGCTTGGCGCGCACTAACCAAACGAGATAACTATGTTTAAATTTCTTAATGCTCGCTATCGTCATATCACCGGGCGACACAACATTCCTTACAGCTCTCTGCCCGTGACGGGCGCGCTTGCTGCGGTGGATTCTATTGTGATTCCGTGTACCGGCGCAGATTTCGTCGAAGAAGCATTACTCTCTGCCACCTTCGCGGAACGTTATGCCACCGGGGTAAGCGAAATCGTCATCGTCAGCGACCAGCCTGAATCCGCCTTTGGGGTACTGCCGCCTAAAACCCGCGTAGTGACGCTAAATCTTCCCGTTCGTGAGGAAAGCTACCGCTATAAGCAGATCTACCTCAGCCGTCTGGTGAAGCTTAACGCCCCGCTGCAGGCTCGCGGTGAAGGGGTATTGATGATCGATTCCGATCTCAACCTGCTCAAGATGCCCGAGATCAACATGGCCGATATGCACATTTACTCCAGCTTCCGTCAGGGCAAAATGATTGCCAAGCTGGACGGTGCGCCAGAGGAAAAAGTGCCGGCGTATTACAAGGAGACGGTGCGCCCGTATCTGGTCGATCACGTTAACGGCGCGTTTCTTGCGGCAACCAAAAAAACCTGGCGCCGTATCTGTCCGCTATGGCTGACGCTGTTCCAGGATACCTGGGAGCTGATGGATGATACGCAGCCGCCGACCGATCAGCTGCCGCTCGCCGCGCTGCTGGACATGCTGGATTTAAAAACGGTTAACCTGGGTGACTGGATGAACTGGCCGGTCTCGAAGAAAATCGGCGGTCAGGAAGCCGTTGTACCGAAAGAGGTGATTGGCGCGCACGGCGGCTTCCCTCTCTCTGAATGGCAGAAGTACCTTGAATCGCCGGATAACAAACTGCTGTTCAAAGGTCAGGACTACACCCGCAAGGTGCGTTACCTGACGGACGAAGAGAAAAAGAAGCAATAAAATAAGGGGCCTGAGGCCCCTTTTTGATTACTTATCCCAGCTCAGGATCACTTTTCCTGACTGGCCGGAACGCATCGCGTCGAAGCCCTGCTGGAACTCATCGATGGAGAAACGGTGAGTAATAATTGGGGACAGATCCAGACCGGACTGGATCAGCGCCGCCATCTTGTACCAGGTCTCGAACATCTCGCGGCCATAGATGCCCTTGATGAACAGCCCCTTGAAGATGACTTTGTTCCAGTCGATAGACATGTCTGACGGCGGAATACCCAGCATCGCGATACGGCCACCGTGGTTCATGGTGTCGAGCATGGTGCGGAACGCCGGTGGCGCACCGGACATCTCCAGACCCACGTCAAAGCCTTCGGTCATGCCCAGCTCTTCCATCACGTCGGTCAGGCTCTCTTTCGAGACATCTACCGCACGGGTGACGCCCATTTTGCGCGCCAGCGACAGACGGTATTCGTTCACGTCGGTGATCACAACGTTGCGCGCACCTACGTGCTTCGCCACGGCAGCCGCCATAATGCCGATTGGGCCCGCGCCGGAGACCAGCACGTCTTCACCGACCAGGTCGAAGGAGAGCGCCGTGTGCACCGCGTTGCCGAACGGGTCGAAGATGGAGGCCAGATCGTCAGAGATATTGTCCGGGATTTTGAACGCGTTAAACGCCGGTATCACCAGGTATTCCGCGAAGCAGCCCGGGCGGTTTACGCCCACGCCAATGGTATTACGGCACAGGTGCGTACGCCCGCCGCGACAGTTACGGCAGTGGCCGCAGGTAATATGGCCTTCACCGGAGACGCGGTCGCCAATTTGGAAGCCTTTCACTTCCTGGCCGATACCCACCACTTCGCCGAAATATTCGTGACCGACAACCATCGGTACCGGAATGGTTTTCTGCGACCACTGGTCCCAGTTGTAGATGTGAACGTCAGTACCGCAGATGGCGGTTTTACGAATTTTGATCAGCAGATCGTTATGACCGACTTCCGGCTCCGGCACGTCGGTCATCCAAATCCCTTCTTCCGCTTTCAGTTTGGATAACGCTTTCATCACACGTCCTCAGGCAATTACGCCCAGCTGTTTGCCGATGCGGGTAAAGGCTTCCACCGCACGTTCAATTTGTTCAGGCGTATGCGCCGCAGACATCTGGGTGCGGATACGCGCCTGACCTTTTGGCACCACCGGGAAGAAGAACCCGGTGACGTAAATCCCTTCTTTCTGCAGTTCGCGGGCAAATTGCTGCGCGACGACCGCATCGCCCAGCATCACCGGAATGATCGCGTGGTCAGCACCGGCCAGGGTAAACCCTGCGGCGCTCATTTTTTCACGGAACAGGCGGGCGTTGGACCACAGGCGGTCGCGCAGCTCAGCGCCCGACTCCACCATCTCCAGTACCTTGATGGAGGCGGCAACAATGGCCGGCGCCAGGGAGTTGGAGAACAGGTACGGGCGAGAGCGCTGGCGCAGCCACTCGACCACCTCTTTACGCGCGGCGGTATAGCCGCCGGACGCGCCGCCGAGCGCTTTGCCCAGCGTACCGGTGATGATATCCACGCGGCCCATCACGTCACAGTATTCGTGGGAACCGCGGCCATTTTCGCCGACAAAACCGACCGCGTGAGAGTCATCTACCATCACCAGCGCGTCGTATTTATCCGCCAGGTCGCACACGCCCTTCAGGTTGGCGATCACGCCGTCCATGGAGAACACGCCGTCGGTGGCGATCAGCACGTGGCGAGCGCCCGCTTCACGCGCCTCTTTCAGGCGCGCTTCCAGCTCGACCATGTCGTTGTTGGCGTAGCGGAAACGCTTCGCTTTACACAGGCGTACGCCGTCGATGATGGAGGCGTGGTTCAGGGCGTCGGAGATAATCGCATCTTCTGCGCCAAGCAGGGTCTCAAACAGACCGCCGTTGGCGTCGAAGCAGGAGGAGTACAGAATCGCGTCTTCCATTCCGAGGAAGCTCGCCAGCTTTTGCTCAAGCTGCTTGTGGCTGTCCTGCGTACCGCAGATAAAGCGTACGGAGGCCATGCCGAAACCGTGGGTGTCCATGCCGTTTTTTGCAGCGGCAATCAGCTCAGGGTGATTCGCAAGACCTAAGTAGTTGTTCGCACAAAAGTTGATCACATGGCTGCCGTCGGCAACGGTGATGTCCGCCTGCTGGGCAGACGTGATAATACGCTCTTCCTTGAACAACCCTTCCGCACGTGCGGTGTCGAGGTCGCTGTTTAACTGTTTGTAAAAATCACCACGCATTGCAATTCTCCAGACTCGGCAAATTTCGGGACATATTACCCAAACCTATAGTTCATGACGAGATGACACGTCATCTCTTGTCGTTTTTGCAGCATAAATCACGCGTACCCCTGCGCTGTGAAGGTGAATGGCTGAAGGGCAGCCATACTAATGATATGATAGAGACATTAGCGTCCGGGATTGTCCCCGGGCTCCACACTTCAAAGGTTACAGTTATGATCATCGTTACCGGCGGCGCGGGCTTTATCGGCAGCAATATTGTTAAGGCTCTCAATGACAAAGGCATCACCGACATCCTGGTGGTTGACAACCTGAAAGACGGCACCAAGTTCGTCAACCTGGTGGATCTGAACATCGCTGACTACATGGATAAAGAAGACTTCCTTATCCAGATTATGGCAGGCGAAGAGTTCGGCGAGATCGAAGCCATCTTCCACGAAGGTGCGTGTTCTTCCACCACCGAGTGGGACGGCAAGTACATGATGGACAATAACTATCAGTACTCCAAAGAGATCCTGCACTACTGCCTGGAGCGTGAAATTCCGTTCCTGTATGCCTCCTCCGCGGCAACCTACGGCGGCCGCACCTCGGACTTTATCGAATCCCGCGAGTATGAACAGCCGCTGAACGTCTACGGTTACTCCAAATTCCTGTTCGACGAGTACGTACGTCAGGTGCTGCCAGAAGCGAACTCGCAGATCGTCGGCTTCCGTTACTTCAACGTCTACGGACCGCGCGAAGGTCACAAAGGCAGCATGGCGAGCGTGGCGTTCCACCTGAACACCCAACTGAATAACGGTGAAAGCCCGAAACTGTTCGAAGGCAGCGACGGCTTTAAGCGCGACTTCGTTTACGTGGGCGACGTAGCCGCAGTGAACCTGTGGTTCTGGGAAAACGGCGTATCCGGCATCTTCAACCTGGGTACAGGCCGCGCGGAGTCCTTCCAGGCGGTGGCTGACGCAACGCTGGCGTATCACAAAAAAGGCAGCATCGAGTACATTCCGTTCCCTGACAAGCTGAAAGGCCGTTATCAGGCGTTCACCCAGGCTGACCTGACCAACCTGCGCGCCGCAGGCTACGACAAGCCGTTCAAGACCGTTGCCGAAGGCGTAACGGAATATATGGCCTGGCTGAACCGCGACGCATAAGTATGAAGATTCTGGTGATCGGCCCGTCATGGGTGGGCGACATGATGATGTCGCAAAGTCTCTATCGCACGCTCAAGGCGCGTTATCCCCAGGCGATAATCGACGTGATGGCACCCGCGTGGTGCCGTCCGCTGTTGTCGCGTATGCCGGAAGTGAACGAGGCGATCCCGATGCCGCTTGGCCACGGGGCGCTGGAAATTGGCGAACGCCGCAAGCTCGGCCATAGCCTGCGCGATAAGCGCTACGATCGGGCGTATGTCCTGCCAAACTCCTTTAAATCCGCCCTTGTGCCTTTCTTTGCAGGTATCCCACATCGCACCGGCTGGCGCGGTGAAATGCGCTACGGCCTGCTGAACGATGCGCGGGTGCTGGATAAAGAGGCCTGGCCGCTGATGGTGGAGCGCTATGTGGCGCTGGCCTACGACAAAGGCGTGATGCGCAGTGCGAAAGACCTGCCGCAGCCGCTGCTGTGGCCACAGCTTCAGGTTAACGACGGTGAAAAATCCCAGACCTGTAACGCGTTTGGTCTATCGTCTGAACGCCCGATCATTGGCTTCTGCCCCGGCGCCGAGTTCGGCCCGGCAAAACGCTGGCCGCACTACCACTATGCGGAGCTGGCGAAACAGCTGATTGACGAAGGCTACCAGATTGTCCTGTTCGGTTCGGCAAAGGACCACGAGGCAGGCAACGAAATTCTCGCGACGCTCAGTAATGAACAGCAGGCCTGGTGCCGCAACCTGGCGGGAGAAACGCAGCTTGAACAGGCTGTTATCCTGATTGCCGCCTGTGAGGCCGTGGTCAGCAACGATTCGGGCCTGATGCACGTCGCCGCCGCGCTCAACCGCCCGCTGGTGGCGCTGTATGGCCCAAGTAGCCCGGACTTCACGCCCCCGCTTTCTCATAAAGCGCGCGTCATCCGCCTGATCACCGGCTATCACAAAGTACGCAAGGGCGATGCCGCAGAAGGTTACCATCAGAGCCTGATCGACATTACGCCAGAGCGCGTTCTCGAAGAGCTTAACGAACTGCTGTTGAGCGAAGAAGGATAACGAATGCGGGTACTGATCGTTAAAACTTCTTCGATGGGCGATGTTCTGCATACGCTCCCGTCACTGACGGACGCCATGCGGGCCATTCCCGGCATTCGTTTTGACTGGGTGGTGGAAGAAGGCTTCGCGCAGATCCCCACATGGCATGAAGCGGTTGACCGCGTAATTCCGGTGGCGATCCGTCGCTGGCGCAAAGCGTGGTTCTCCGCGCCGATTAAAGCCGAACGCAAAGCCTTCCGTGAGGCGGTGCGGGCACAGCATTACGACGCCATCATCGACGCCCAGGGGCTGGTGAAAAGCGCCGCGCTGGTGACGCGTCTGGCACATGGCGTAAAGCACGGCATGGACTGGCATACCGCCCGCGAACCGCTGGCGAGCCTGTTCTATAACCGTCGCCACCACATCGCAAAGCAACAGCACGCCGTCGAACGTACCCGCGAGCTGTTTGCAAAAAGCCTGGGCTATGCGAAATCGGAAACTCAGGGCGACTACGCCATTGCGCAGCACTTTTTGCGCAATACAGATCCCTGTGCTCAGCCTTATCTTGTCTTCCTGCATGCCACAACGCGCGACGATAAACACTGGCCGGAAACGCACTGGCGAAGCCTGATTGAACTAATGCAACCTACCGGCATCCATATTAAACTGCCCTGGGGCGCTGAACATGAGCGGCAGCGTGCAGAGCGTCTGGCAGCAGGTTTTTCACACGTCGAGGTATTGCCGAAACTCACGCTGGCGCAGGTTGCCGCGCAGCTGGCGGGAGCGAATGCTGTTGTTTCCGTTGATACAGGTTTAAGCCATTTAACCGCGGCGCTGGATCGTCCGAATATTACGATTTTTGGTCCGACCGATCCCGGATTGATCGGGGGTTACGGTAAAAACCAGCATCAGATGGTCAGCCCGACCCAGCAAACGAAGGATATCAGCGCAGATGCTATTTTTTCATTTTTACAGGGCAGCCGTTGGCTTTCCAACAGGGATATCTAACGCATGAGTTACGTATTTCTGCTGATTTTACTCTTTCCGGTGAAGCTTATCCGGAAGCTGTTCCGCAAAGAGACAGGTAAAAACCTGGTCATTCAGACAGCAAAAATCGGCGATTTTGTTAATGCAACGCCCCTTCTGGCATACCTGCAAAAAAGCGACGTGCTCATCAGTCGTAGCGTGGGTGCGCTGGCGAAGCATGATGAGACGATCGATGAGATTTTTTTTATCGAGCAGCATAAGCGTAACCTGTGGCGAAAGCTGGTCTTTGCCTGCCGGATCATGAACCGCTATGACAATGTCTATCTCCTGCAACCCAATAGCGTGAACCTCTTTTTCGCCTCCGTGTGTAACGCTAAAAACAAACAGTTTTTAAGCACTTACACGCGCAGATGGTACCACGGTATTTTCTATGCAACGGCAGACGGTACTGTTGAACACGGTAAGAAGACTCTTTCAGTCACGAACTATCTCAAACTGGCCGATCGCACCTTAACCTGGCAAGACTCGCCAAAGCACGCCACAAAGCCACTTTTCAAACCTGCGACCTATCCGGCAATCCTCGATAAACCCGGCGTGATCCGCATTGGTATCAGCGTAGCCGCCGGGAATAAAGCGAAAACCGTTCCGCCGGTCATCTGGAAGCAAATTGCCGATCGTCTCGCCGACCTGCCCTGCGAATTTTATGTGTTTGGCGCCCCGAATGAACAATCGTGGATGGATGATATCACCCGCGCTTACGGTGAACTGCCCAACTTTATTAATCTGATTGGCAAAATCTCGCTTGAAGAGCTGCCGTGGGCCATTTCTAAAATGGATTGCTATATCGCGTCTGACTCGGGGAATGTCTACATTGCCGATGCAGTCGGCGTGCCGGTAGTTATGTTATTTGGGCCTTGCTGTCATTATGAACAACGCCCACTCGGTAACGTTCTGTTGATTGGTAATGATGAAAATATTAACTCTTATGTTTTTGAAACACGTTATTATTTCAGCCAGCCGAAGGAAAAACTGTTTGCTATAAGCGATGTTGATATGAATAACATAGTGAGTTTATTGACGAATATAAATAAAAAAGCATTATTAGGGGCATAGAATGGGCTCTCTAACCAAACAATTGTACCGATACACACATAAGCGCAATATGCGCCATAACGAAAATTTGTGGCCCTTTATTAAATTATCTCGCAATGAAACCGGAGAGATTTGTGATTTAAAATATAAAGGCCAAAGTATCAACCTCACTACGCTTACTTCGCTTCAGGATCGGTTTGAGGGTGAGGTTCTGATAACGGCAACCGGTCCTTCAATCAAAAATATTAATTTTGAAAAACTGTCATCCACGATAGTTACTGCTGGTGTCAACGGCGCATGGCATCTCAATAACAAGCTGCATTTTAGTCTCTATTTTGTGGTCGACATGACGTTCATCGACCGTCAGACTGCTATTTTAAAGCAGGTCATTGGCTGTAAAAATGTCATTTTGTTTACGACCGTAATGGGGATCGTTAAGCTCATAAACCGTTTTTCATATGAAAATATCCACTGCGAAATATGCATCATCGAAGATATTTGTTACGAAACCTATAAACCCTCTATAAAAATGGTTAATTTGCACCAGGCATTAGCGGGTAGGCCAGAAATCGTCTTTTCCGATACACACCCCAATATTGCCTTCAGCCGTGATGCGAGGTGCGGTGTGGTAGATGCTGGTACCGTAATGTATTGGGCACTCCAGGTAATTTATTTTTTGAGATTTAATAAGATTTACATCGCTGGTCTGGATATGAATAATTTCAACCAACCGCGATTTTATGAAAACGGTAACACCATGTTGCCTTCATTCCTTGGAGACAAAGTACATAATATTGTGATCCCCGCGTTCACACTGGCAAGTACTGTTTTGAAAAAAGATAACATCACTGTTATTAATTTATCACCTCAAAGCGCTATACCTGACTTTGTTTTTCCCAGAAAGGATTTTACTGATGTTTTCAATTAATTACCAACGTATTCCGTTCTATCCTTTTACGCTTTTTGTATTTTTAAGCATAATTTTTTGCGGAGTTTCTCGCGTAAACAACTTATTCCATCTTGCGCTTGGGCTATTTATCATTGCCACAATTGCTAGCAATGAATTCAGAGTGCATTTTATCAATGACCGTACCTTTCTACACGCCCTAGGCATAACGGGTGCCTTTTTAATATACTTTTCACTTTCGAATCTTTGGGCTGAATCGTCTCAGGTAAGCTCTGCCTTAACACATTCATTATATTTATTTATTTTCATATGTCTTTATCGTCAGTGTGAATTGCAGGGAAAGAAAAAATTTGTCATTGGCGCAGCTTATGCAGGTATTGTCGCACTCGCTATACTCACCCTGATTTATGTTGATAAAGCGAACATTTTTTATAACAGACTTTCGAATGCTTTCCCTTATGCCCCTGATAACGTCATTGACCTCGGAGGATATATGGCACTAGGGGTTTTATTAAGCGCTATATTGGTGCGGGAAACGCGTAACGTCTGGTTTTATCTTCCAGTCCCGTTGCTGCTGGCCTGCTTAATATTGACTCAAAGTCGCGGACCGTTCCTTTCCCTGGTGGTAGCCTCTACAGTAGCGTTTCTTTGTAAACCAAAGTGGAATGTTAAGCTACTGGTAGGCTCGGTTATTATATTATTATTAATCGGTCTCGCTTTCTATTTTAGCGGCTCATTCGATATATTTATCAATCGAGCAGAAGAGTCTTCTCGTGCAAGCACCGTGCGCTTTGGTATCTGGCAACACGCCGTTGAAGTGGCAAAACAGAAAGCGATTTTCGGATGGGGTTTCAACAAGGAGCTTCAGTTCATTAATGGCTATGGCCAGGCCATTTCCACAACGCACAGCCTCTATTTAGCTACCTTCCTTAAGGGTGGGATCGTGGGGCTTCTGCTACTCGTCGGTATGATTTTATATGCCGCCAGACAGTCTCTTCGTCACCTAGCGGCCGATCATAAGGCGGAGATCGCCGTCCTTGTCTTCGCGCTGATGTTCTATATCACTCAAGGTATGTTTATTATCAGTAACCCACGGGAATATTGGGTCCTGTTCTGGCTACCTTTCGCCATTATTTTCAGCACTCCCGTTAAAACGGTTCTGCAAAAATAAACCTTACAGCGCCGATTACCCGGCGCTATTTTTTTCGGAATAAAACTCCGCCAGCGTCATCCCTACCGTCTTATCGGATAACCAGCTAAAGAGCGTTTCTAAATCCTGATACAACCCTTCAATCGCCGCCTCATCTTTAAACGTTGGGCTTCCGCCAGGCATAAATTCCGACGAATGAAGCATAAACTCCACGTACTCACTTCCCTGCGACAGGCATTGCTGTGCGACCTGAATCATTTGCTCCGCATTCCCACCGGACGGTCTTAGCCAGTTCACAGAGGGAGAGCGGTATTTACCGCGAAGCCTGTCGTAACCCTGTTTGATCGTGTTCAACCACGCCGGGTGTTTATACTGAATGCTCATCGGCACTTCGAGTAATGGGCTATGGCCTGCCCGGGAAATATTGTCTAAATCCATGAAATAGGCGTGGTCGGGGAAATGCTGATAATCCGTTCCGCCATTACCCTGTGGGGCGCCTTTCGCATTGCGCCAGTTCACGCGTGGCGTCACGGAGCAATCCACCTGGTAGCCCAGTTCAACGAGCAATTTTGCGTAGCGACTGTCAAATGCCCAACGTCCGGCACGGTGGCTTAACATTTTGGTCTGGAAGGTCTCTTCCAGCAGGCGTGTCATGAACAGCACTTTTTCGCGCATCACCTCATCCGAAAATTCAACCAGATAAGGCTGCCATCGCCAGTCATCGCCCGTGAGATCGTGCTCCGGCGGGCTATTCCATGCGTGAAGGTGCATTCCCACCTCCCCCTGACCGCGGGCGATTGCGTCCCTGGCGAATTCGATGAAAACGGGTTCGATCGCCATCTCGTAATTGGTCAGCCACACGGGCTTAAAGCCGAAACGCTCACAAAGCGCCTGGAAACGCGCCAGATAACGCGCATTTTCCGTTTTAATGACGCGGTGATTTTGCCAGAGATTATCGCCCTCAGTATCAATTGTGATGATAAACGCTGGTTTGTTCATAATGAGTCCGCAAGACAGGAAAGTTAGCGCTATGTTACGCACTCTCCAAAGCATGAGTAAACCCTTCCAGGGAAATTACTGAGATTATGGAGAAAGAGTGCAAGTCGCTATCAGGTCTATTAGAATTGCCATCAGTACAACGCCGATAAGATGATGATGAATAACTTACCTGACACACCTGATTTGCGCATTTTACTTATCAAACTCCGCCATCATGGCGACATGTTGCTGACCACTCCCGTCATTGATTCGCTACGTCAAAAATGGCCGCAGGCGCAGATTGATGTCCTGCTGTATGAAGAAACGCGCGATATGCTCGCCGCGCATCCGGCGATCGGTACAATTTATGGAATCGATCGTAAATGGAAACAGCTTGGCACGCTCAAGCATCTTCAAAAAGAGTGGCAGTTGCTGCGTGCGTTAAGAAATCAGCATTATCATCTGGTGATTAACCTGGCCGATCAATGGCGTAGCGCGATCGTCACCCGTTTCACCGGTGCACCCGTTCGCCTCGGATTCGCGTTTAACAAACGCAACAGTGCATTCTGGCGTTTTTGTCACACCGATCTGGTCTCTGTCGACGGTCACAAATCCCTGCATACGGTCGAACAGAATCTTTCCATTCTGGCGCCATTACAGGTCGCGCCGCAGCCTGCCGTCACCATGGCTTACACCGCAGAAGACTGGCATCATGCCCGCCAAAAGCTGACGCAGACGGCTGTGGGCGACAGCTATATCGTGATCCAGCCGACGTCCCGCTGGTTCTTTAAATGCTGGAGCGAAGACAAAATGGCGCAAACCATTACTGCACTGCAGCAGGATGGTCATACGGTTGTGCTCACCGCGGGGCCGGATAAAAAAGAGCTGGCGATGATCGATCGCATTCTCGCCGCCTCGCCAAAGACGGGAGTCGTCTCGCTGGCGGGCCAGCTAACGTTGCGCCAGCTGGCCTCACTTATCGATCATGCGCGTCTTTTTATCGGCGTTGACTCCGTTCCAATGCATATGGCCGCCGCGCTGCAAACGCCCTGCGTGGCGCTATTTGGCCCTTCTAAACTCACGTTTTGGTCTCCATGGCAAGTCAACGGTGAAGTCATCTGGGCCGGCGATTACGGCCCGCTACCCGATCCGGATGCCATTGATACCAAAACGAAAGAACGCTATCTCGACGCCATTCCCGTTGATGCTGTCGTCTCCGCCGCAAGGAGATATCTGTCATGAAAAACCATCGTCTGGCCATTGTTCGCCAAAAGTATCGCCCTGATGGCGGAGCGGAACGCTTCGTTTCGCGCGCTCTCACCGCGCTGAGCAATCAGAACCTTGAGCTCAACGTCATCACGCGTGAGTGGCAGGGAGAGAAGCAAGACGACTGGCATATCCATATTTGCAACCCTCAAAAATGGGGCCGCATCAGTCGAGAGCGCGGATTTGCACAGGCCGCGCGCGCGCTGTGGCAGCAACAGCAGTTTGATATTGTTCAAAGCCATGAGCGCATCCCGGGTTGTGATATCTATCGCGCGGGTGATGGGGTGCATCGTCGCTGGCTGCTTCAGCGCGCGCGCATTTTACCTGCCTGGCGTGCGCAAATGCTGATGTATGACCGCTATCACCGCTACGTGATGCGTGCGGAACGGGAAATGTATCAGGCGCCCGAGTTGAAAGCCGTAATCTGTAATGCGGAGATGATCAAACGCGAAATCGTTGAAGACTTTGATATTGACGCAAATAAAATTCATGTGATTTATAATTCTATTGATTCCAGCCGCTTCGTTCCGGCCCAGGAGGCACAGCGTGCGATGCTGCGCCAGCAATTTGGTTTGCCAGCCGATGCCGTTGTGTTCTGTTTCGTAGGCTCAGGGTTTGAACGAAAAGGATTAGCCAGCGCCATACGCGCTATCGCTGGAACATCAGCCTGGCTGATTGTGGTTGGGCAAGATAAAGCAGAGCGTCGTTATCGCGACCTCGCCCGTTCGTTAGGCTGCGAGGGGCAAATCCGTTTCCTGGGGGTGCAAAAAGAAACTCTGCCTTTTTATCAGCTATCCGATGGTTTACTGTTGCCAACGCTGTATGATCCCTTTCCTAACGTCATTCTTGAAGCGATGGCCTGCGGCTTGCCCGTCATTACTTCAGAGAGTTGCGGTGGTGCAGAGTTTATTCAACAAGGCCAGAACGGATTTTATTGTGACGCACTTGATATCAGTACATTGAAGGAAGCGGTAGCCGCCATTCCTTCACTGGAAAAAAATAACAATATGGGACGAGCGGCACGTGAACGTGTAAAAGACGCCACTCCCGAAAAACTATCAAGTCAGCTTATTACGCTTTATCAAAAATTACTGGATTAAAAATGCGCATCCTAATGATTATTGATGGTTTACCCGGTGGAGGAGCTGAAAAAACGGTTCTTACACTCTCCCGTGGATTAATAGAAATGGGACATCAGGTCTCTCTATTCTCTCTGCGGAAAGTGTGCGACTACGCCATCCCGGACGGCATCGATTATCAGGTTGTTCAGGACACATGTAAAAAACCGTGGCGAAAGCTGACGGAAATCCCACGCCGCGCCCAACTGCTGGATCAGGCGATTGAGCAAGCTGAGCGCAGCGGCAAATTTGATGTGGTGTTCTCTCACCTGCACAAAACAGACCGCATTGTGTCGCACTGCCGCGCGCTGGAACGTGACAAAGTCTGGTTCTGCGTGCACGGCATGTTCTCGTTTTCCTATCTTCGCCATCGCAGCGGACTTTCGCGCTGGTTTAAACATCTTAAAATCCGTCATACCTACGAAAACCGCAACGTTGTCGCCGTCTCAGGCGCCGTGTTGACAGATCTTTCCGAGACGCTGGCGCTCAATCTTCGACGCAAAGCGGTTATCCATAATCCTTTCGATATTCCTGAAATTCAGCGTCTGGCGGATGCGCCCTTCGAGATGCAGGGAAAGGATTACATTATTCATGTTGGCCGCTTCCATGAGCACAAACGCCACGACCGACTCTTACGTGCGTTCGCCCTGAGTAAAATTGACACAACGCTGGTCATGATGGGCAATGGATCTGACGCTCAAATTCAAAAACTCAAGCAGCTTGCTGCCGAGCTGGGCATTGAAAACAAAACGGTTTTCCGCCCGTTCGAGTCCAATCCCTATCCCTGGATTAAAGGGGCACGCCTTTTAGTGTTAAGTTCTGACTGCGAAGGTTTTGGTAATGTGCTGGTCGAAGCCATTATCTGCCAGACGCCACCGGTCAGTACAAATTGCCCCGGAGGCCCTGCCGAAATCCTCACCGGCGCTTTAGCGCGCGGGCTGGCAGAGTTAAATGACGAGTCACTGGCAAAAACGCTGGCGGATATTTATACCGCCCCACCGGTCGTTGGCGATACAACCATCGCGTCGTTCGGTATCAATGCCATTTGCCAGCAATATATTGCTCTGGTCGACAATCAAAAATAATCAGGTTTCTTATGCAAAATTCTGCCCCATTGCTAAGCGTGGTGGTTGCCGTTTATAACGGTGAAGCTTTCCTGGATCAGTTCTTTACCTGCCTTGTCAATCAACGCATCGACAGCATGGAAGTCATCATTGTCAATGACGGCTCTACTGACCGCTCGATGGAGATCGTCGAAAACTGGCGAGAAAAAATGCCGCAGATGCAGGTTATAGAACAGCAAAACCAGGGCGTATCCATCGCGCGTAACACCGGTCTGGCCGTTGCGACGGGTCAATATCTCTCTTTCCCGGATATTGATGATGTCTTTAAACCCGGCATGTACCAGCGCCTGCTGGATATGGCCGTCACGCAGGATCTGGATGTCGCCACCTGTAACGGGAACTACGTCTGGGAGAATAACAAGAAACCCTCGCGCCCGATCTTCCCTGAAGACAAACTGGCTTCCACAGGGGTCATGGCTGGCCCTGCGTGGTTAAAAATGGCGCTGGATTCACGTAAATTCCTTCACGTCACCTGGCTGAACATCTATCGCCACGACTTTATCCGTAAACACAATTTCCATTTCGAACCCGGCCTGCGCCATCAGGATATTCCGTGGACCACCGAAGTGCTGCTCGCGGCAGAGCGGGTTCAGTACACCAGTGAACGTTATTACGACTACTACATTCACTCTGCATCGGTGTCCCATATGCCGGACAATGACGACACGCTGATTCGCTCCGCGCGTCACTACATGAAAATCCTGCAGATGCTCGACGCCATCAATCAGCGCTACCCGGATAAAGTGAAAGGGATCCCTGCCTGCCACTGGCAAATTGCCAAAGAGGGGTTGGGCATTATTCACACCTTCGACAACATGAAGGATGAGAAGAAGAAATCAATGATTATTAAAGAGTTCTTCGAAACAGGCATCTGGAAACTCATCTGGAAAAGTGCAAAAAGTCCGCGTCTGCGCTGGCGGCTGGGTCGACGTTATTTCCGTTTGAAACGGTATCTGGCATAAGAGATAGCTTTACCTGGCCTAAATGCTTAGAATTTGCCCGCCGAAACTAAAAAAACGGATAATCGCTTGGAATTGTTGTATACCGCTCTGCTCTACATCATTCAGCCACTGGTGTGGCTGAGACTGTTGCTTCGTAGCCGGAAAGCGCCTGCGTATCGTAAACGCTGGGCTGAACGCTATGGCTTCTGCCGCAATAAAGTCGTACCGGACGGTATTTTGCTGCATTCCGTTTCTGTCGGTGAAACGCTGGCGGCGATCCCGCTGGTTCGCGCCCTGCGTCACCGTTACCCTTCGCTGCCAATCACCGTCACGACGATGACGCCAACCGGCTCGGAGCGCGCGTTATCCGCTTTCGGTAAAGACGTGCAGCACGTCTATCTGCCTTACGATCTGCCCTGCGCCATGAATCGTTTCCTGAATACCGTTCGCCCGAAGCTGGTGATCGTGATGGAAACCGAACTGTGGCCGAACATGATTTCCGCCCTGCATGCCCGTAAAATTCCGCTGGTCATTGCCAACGCGCGCCTGTCAGAGCGCTCGGCGAAAGGTTACGGCAAGCTGGGTAAGTTTATGCGCCGCCTGCTGAGCAAAATTACGCTGATTGCCGCGCAGAACGAAGAGGACGCGGCACGCTTTATCTCTCTGGGCCTGAAACGCAACCAGCTTGCGGTAACGGGCAGCCTGAAATTCGATATTTCCGTTACCCCTGAACTCGCCGCCCGTGCGATCACGCTGCGTCGCCAGTGGGCCCCGCGTCGTCAGGTCTGGATTGCCACCAGTACTCATGATGGCGAAGAAGAGATCATTCTGCAGGCTCACCGCAAGCTGCTGGAAAAATTCCCTGATTTACTGCTGATCCTCGTGCCGCGCCATCCGGAGCGTTTTAAAGATGCCCGTGAAATGGTCCAGAAAGGCGGCTTCAGCTTCACGCTGCGCAGCAGCGGTGAAATTCCTTCCGGCAGCACCCAGGTGGTGATTGGCGATACGATGGGCGAGCTGATGCTGCTGTACGGCATTGCTGACCTCGCGTTTGTCGGTGGCAGCCTGGTCGAGCGCGGCGGTCATAACCCGCTGGAGCCGGCAGCCCACGCCATTCCGGTGCTGATGGGGCCGCACACGTTTAACTTCAAAGATATCTGCGCGAAATTACAGCAGGCCGATGGTTTAATTACCGTGACCGATGCGGATTCGGTGGTTAAAGAGGTATCGACCCTTCTGACTGACGAAGATTATCGCCTGTGGTACGGGCGTCATGCCGTCGAAGTGCTGCACCAGAACCAGGGCGCACTGACCCGTCTGCTGCAGCTTCTGCAACCTTATCTGCCCCAGCGGAGCCACTGATGTCAACGCGCCTGTCGGTCGTCATGATCGCCAAAAACGCCGCCGACCTGCTTCCGGATTGCCTGGCGTCGGTTGCCTGGGCTGACGAGATAGTCATTCTCGACTCCGGAAGTACAGACAACACGGTGGACGTTGCCCGGGCAGCGGGCGCAAAAGTCTTTGTCGACGCTGACTGGCAGGGCTATGGCATCCAGCGCCAGCGCGCGCAGGGGTATGCCACAGGTGATTATGTCCTGATGCTCGACACCGACGAACGCATCACGCCTGAGCTTCAGCAGGCCATTCAGGCGGTGATTTCCTCGCCCCAGCCTGGCGCCGTATACAGCATTGCCCGCCGCAACTACTTCCTTGGCCGTTTTATGCGCCACAGCGGCTGGTATCCTGACCGCGTGATGCGCCTCTACGAGCGCGAGCGGTATCAATACAACGACAATCTGGTGCATGAATCCCTGAGCTGCGATAGCGCCCAGGTCATTCCCCTGACGGGCGATTTGCTGCACCTGACCTGTCGTGATTTCGCGAGCTTCCAGCGTAAACAGCTCAACTATGCCACCGCATGGGCTCAGGAGCGTCACCAGCGCGGCAAGAAGGCCTCGCTGACGGGTATCTTCACCCACACGCTGGGCGCGTTCCTGAAAACGCTGCTGCTGCGTGGTGGCGTGCTGGACGGTAAGCAGGGCTGGTTACTCGCGGTAGTGAATGCCCAGTATACTTTCAACAAATACACCGAGCTGTGGGCGCTCTGCCGCGGCTACTCAGAGAAAACGTGAGCCATGAGCACAAAAGCGATTTATCCGGGTACCTTCGATCCGATCACCAACGGTCATCTTGATATCATCACCCGTGCGGCGTGCATGTTCGACAAGGTGATCCTGGCCATTGCCGCCAGCCCCAGCAAAAAGCCGATGTTTGACCTCAACGAGCGGGTACAGCTCGCCACCGATGCCATTTCGCACCTGCCGAATGTTGAGGTGGTCGGGTTTAGCGACCTGATGGCTAACTTCGCCCGCGCTCAGCAGGCAAACATTCTTATCCGTGGTTTACGCGCGGTGGCAGACTTCGAGTATGAGATGCAGCTGGCGCACATGAACCGCCACCTGATGCCGGAGCTGGAGAGCGTGTTCCTGATGCCCTCCAAAGAGTGGTCGTTTATCTCTTCCACGCTGGTAAAAGAGGTGGCGCGTCATCACGGCGATGTCACCCATTTCCTGCCGACGAACGTCCACCAGGCATTGATGGAAAAGCTAAAGTAGCCTTATTTCTGGCACTGACGGCAGTAGAACGTGGCGCGCTGGGCGTGCTTCGTGGCAATCACTGGCGTGCCGCAGACTCTGCACGGTTCGCCTTTACGGCCATACACCTGCAGCTCCTGGGCAAAATAGCCCGGCTTGCCGTCACTTTGCAGGAAGTCCTTCAACGTTGTCCCGCCCTGCTCAATCGAGCGAAGTAATACGGCTTTAATCACCCGGACCAGCAGCTCGCACTCCTGCGCCGACAGCGAAGAGGCCAGCCGATCGGGATGGATCCCCGCCGCAAACAGCGATTCGCTGGCGTAGATATTCCCCACGCCGACCACCAGCTTGTTATCCATCAGCCAGGGCTTAATCGGGCTTTTCTTCTTCGCACACTTCGCCTTGAGGTATTCTGCGTTAAACGCGTCTGAGAGCGGCTCCGGGCCCAGATGCGCCAGCACGTTATGCCCTTCCAGCTCCTTCGTCCACAGCCACGCGCCAAAGCGCCGTGGGTCGGTGTAACGGAGCACTTTGCCGTTGCTCATCACCAGATCGACGTGGTCGTGCTTTTCCGCAGGCAGTTCTTCGGTAAGAATGCGCAGGCTCCCGGACATCCCCAGGTGGATAATAATCCAGCCGTCGGGCAGTTCCAGCAGCAGGTATTTCGCGCGACGCTGTACGCTAAGGACGGGTTTATCGCTCAGGGCATGGATCTCATCGGACACCGGCCAGCGCAGACGTCCATTGCGGACCACCGCGTGAAGAATCGTCGCGCCGACCAGATGGGGCTCAATGCCGCGACGGCTGGTTTCTACCTCAGGTAATTCAGGCATGGTTCCTCCGTTGAGATGCAGAATGCAAAAAACCCCGCAGTTGCGGGGTTTTTCGATACAAGGAGACTAAAATTATTTGATTTTAGCTTCTTTGTACAGTACGTGCTGGCGTACAACTGGATCGAATTTTTTCAGTTCCAGTTTTTCCGGCTTAGTACGTTTGTTCTTCGTGGTGGTGTAGAAGTGACCTGTACCAGCAGAAGAAACCAGCTTGATTTTCTCGCGAATACCTTTAGCCATGATTTATTTCCTCTTTAAGTACTTAGTACTTTTCGCCACGGGCACGCAGTTCGGACAGAACTGTATCGATGCCTTTCTTATCGATTACACGCATACCTTTAGCAGATACGCGCAGGGTGACAAAACGCTTCTCGCTCTCAACCCAGAAACGGTGAGAGTGCAGGTTCGGCAGGAAACGGCGTTTAGTCGCGTTCAGTGCGTGGGAACGGTTGTTACCGGTCACCGGACGCTTGCCAGTAACTTGGCAGACTCGGGACATGTCTATTCTCCAAAAATCAAATTAGCTCGAGCTTCGTATGGGGTATCGGCGCCTCGTCAGGCTTTACAGCCCGGTCATCGCATAGTTCTAAGTGAACTCTCGATTGCCAGGCCCAAATGCCAAACCCGAGATTCTCAAAGGTGGCGTAGTATACGCTGACTCGGCGGTGTGCTCAAGTCCCGAACAGACAAAGATCCCGATGGATCGCGAGAAATAGCCTAAATCCAGCCATGTTCTGCGAAAGAAATGTACTCACCGCGGCCAATTATTAGATGGTCCAGCACACGAATGTCCATGAATTGACAGCATTTGATAATGCGTTCGGTGATTTCTTTGTCCGCTCTGCTCGGTTCTGCACAGCCAGAGGGGTGATTATGCGCGAGGATCACGCCCGCTGCATTCACTTTTATCGCTTCCCGCACAATTTCACGCGGATGCACCTCAACGTGACTCAATGTGCCCGCAAAGAGACAGCTATGTTTCAGCACCCGATTTCTGTTATCGACAAAGATCACCATAAAGATCTCGCGTTCGATATCGGTTAACTGGCTTTGCAGGAATTCGCGCGTCATCGCGGGCGTCAGGATCGGATCTTCCTTCTCCATGCGGACATTGTAAAAACGGCGGGCAAGTTCAGCAATGCCCCTCAGCTGGGCATATTTCGCCACGCCAATTCCCTCAACGTGCTTAAACTGCGCCAGATCGGCGGTCAATAAACCGTACAGCGAACCGAAATGTGCTATCAGCTCTTTTGCCAGCGTAAATACCGTTTTTCCGGGCGTTCCGGTACGTAAAAAGAGCGCCAGCAGTTCATCGTCTTTTAACAGGGTGACGCCATAGCGCAGCAGTTTTTCGCGCGGCAGCAGCTCCTCATCCTCTTCTTCCATGCTCTTTCTCCCCTTTTTAACCTCATGCTGCCACAGGCCAATCCGTCGCTCGACAGCCACATTGCGTTCTTGCGTAGCGCCTCGCAAAGTGGACGAAGGACAAAATCACCCCGCTTTGGGGATTGTGATAAAATGCCCGCTCTCTGGTGAAACCCAACAGGAAAGAATCATGATGAGCCTGGCCGGTAAAAAAATCGTTCTTGGCGTGAGCGGCGGCATTGCTGCTTATAAAGCGCCGGAGCTGGTGCGTCGTCTGCGCGAGCGCGGAGCTGACGTGCGGGTCGCGATAACCGAAGGCGGTAAAGCCTTTATCACTCCCCTGAGCCTGCAGGCCGTTTCAGGATACCCGGTATCTGACAGCCTGCTCGATCCGGCCGCCGAAGCCGCGATGGGCCATATTGAGCTGGGAAAATGGGCAGACCTGGTTATCCTCGCTCCCGCCACGGCTGATTTAATCGCTCGGGTGGCAGCCGGTATGGCAAACGACCTGGTCTCCACCATTTGTCTGGCCACCCCTGCGCCTGTTGCCGTCGTTCCTGCCATGAACCAGCAGATGTACCGTAACGCGGCCACCCAGCACAATCTGGAGACGCTGGCCTCACGCGGCCTGCTTATCTGGGGTCCGGACAGCGGCAGCCAGGCCTGCGGCGACGTTGGCCCGGGCCGCATGCTTGACCCGCTGACGATTGTTGATATGGCCGCAGCCCATTTTTCGCCTGTCAACGATCTGCAACATCTCAACATCATGATTACCGCGGGCCCCACGCGCGAGCCGCTGGATCCGGTGCGCTACATCACCAACCACAGCTCCGGCAAAATGGGCTTTGCGATTGCCGCCGCCGCCGCAAGGCGTGGCGCGAACGTCACGCTGGTGAGCGGCCCGGTATCGCTGCCTACCCCTGCGTTTGTGAAGCGAATTGACGTGACCACCGCGCTGGAGATGGAAGCCGCCGTGCAGGCACATGCGCAAAGCCAGCAGATTTTTATCGGCTGTGCGGCCGTCGCAGACTATCGTGCCGAGACGATCGCCGAGGCTAAAATTAAAAAGCAAGGCGATGAATTAACACTAAAAATGGTGAAAAACCCGGACATTGTTGCCGGCGTCGCCGCACTAAAAAGCCATCGTCCATACGTTGTTGGGTTTGCCGCAGAAACGAATAATGTGGAAGAATATGCCCGGCAAAAACGTACCCGCAAAAACCTCGATTTGATTTGCGCGAACGACGTATCGCTGGCCACACAAGGATTTAACAGCGACAGCAACGCACTGCACCTTTTCTGGCAGGATGGAGATAAAGTCTTACCGCTTGAGCGCAAGGAACTCCTGGGCCAACAATTACTGGACGAGATCGTTACCCGTTATGATGAAAAAAATCGACGTTAAGATTCTGGACCCGCGTGTTGGCGAGCAATTCCCGCTGCCAACCTATGCCACCTCCGGCTCTGCCGGTCTTGACCTGCGCGCCTGTCTCGATGACGCCGTAGAACTGGCTCCGGGTGCCACTACCCTGGTTCCAACTGGCCTGGCAATTCACATTGCTGACCCGTCTCTGGCAGCAGTGATCCTGCCGCGTTCTGGTCTGGGTCATAAGTACGGCGTTGTGCTGGGTAACCTGGTCGGCCTGATCGACTCCGACTACCAGGGTCAGCTGATGGTCTCCGTCTGGAACCGCGGTCAGGACAGCTTCACCATTGAACCGGGCGAGCGTATCGCCCAGATGGTCTTTGTACCAGTGGTACAGGCAGAATTTAACCTGGTGGCAGACTTTGACGCCACCGACCGTGGCGAAGGCGGCTTCGGCCATTCCGGGCGCAAATAACGGCCCGAAAGATACGTATCTCACAGCGTTATAATGCAATAACAAACCGCAAACGCCCGTTTGCGGTCGCTGTGTGGATACCAGCCTGGCAAGTGCTTATTTTCAGGGGTATTTTGTAACATGGCAGAAAAACAAACCGCGAAAAGGAATCGTCGCGAAGAAATACTTCAATCTCTGGCTCTGATGCTTGAATCCAGCGATGGCAGTCAACGCATCACCACCGCTAAACTGGCCGCCTCTGTAGGCGTGTCTGAGGCGGCGCTGTACCGTCATTTCCCGAGCAAGACCCGAATGTTCGACAGCCTGATCGAGTTTATTGAAGACAGCCTGATCACGCGCATCAACCTGATTCTGAAAGACGAAAAAGACACCACCGCGCGTCTGCGTCTGATTGTGCTGCTAATCCTGGGCTTCGGTGAACGCAATCCGGGCTTAACCCGTATCCTCACCGGCCACGCGCTGATGTTTGAACAGGACAGACTGCAGGGCCGCATTAACCAGCTTTTCGAGCGTATTGAAGCGCAGCTGCGCCAGGTACTACGCGAAAAGAAAATGCGTGAAGGCGAAGGTTACACCATTGATGAAACGCTGCTGGCGAGCCAGATTCTGGCGTTTTGTGAAGGGATGCTCTCCCGCTTTGTGCGTAGCGAATTCAAATACCGTCCAACGGACGATTTTGACGCCCGCTGGCCGTTAGTGGCTGCTCAGTTGCAGTAATCCGTAAGCCCGGTAAGCGTAGCGCCACCGGGCAATTTAATTACACCCCGAACTCTTCCCGGTACGCACGTACCGCCGCCAGATGGTCCGCCATCTCAGGCTTCTCTTCCAGATACGCAATCAGGTCTTTCAGGGTAATAATCGACGTCACTTTGCAGCTGTAATCGCGTTCGACTTCCTGAATAGCGGAAATTTCACCGCGACCACGCTCCTGACGATCCAGAGAAATCAGCACGCCAGCAAGCGTCGCACCGTTGGCCTGAATAATCTCCATCGATTCACGGATCGCCGTACCCGCGGTAATCACGTCATCGACCAGCATGACGCGGCCCTGCAGCGCGCTGCCGACCAGATTCCCGCCTTCGCCATGGGTTTTGGCCTCTTTGCGGTTAAAGCAGTACGGCACGTCGCGGTCATGGTGTTCCGCCAGCGCCACCGCGGTGGTGGTCGCAATCGGAATGCCTTTATAGGCCGGGCCAAACAGCAGGTCAAAATCAATCCCGGAATCCACCAGCGCTTCGGCATAGAAACGGCCTAACAGTGCCAGATCGCGCCCGGTATTAAACAGCCCGGCGTTGAAGAAATAGGGACTTTTACGCCCGGATTTCAGCGTAAATTCGCCAAACTTAAGTACCTGCTTGTTAAGCGCAAACTCAATAAACTGGCGCTGATACGATTTCATGGATTTGCTCCTTTGGTTTTTCTGTCTTACAGGCAAAAAAAAGGCGACTCATTGGTCGCCTTTAAAATCAATTTTCTAACGCCGCTTTCTGCGTCGTTACAATGGATTCGATTCCCCCTCGGGCTAACGCCAGCAGGGAGAGAAGCTCTTCGTGGGTGAACGGCTCGCCTTCCGCCGTGCCCTGCACCTCAATGATGCGACCGTCTTCGGTCATCACCACGTTCATGTCGGTTTCGGCTGCGGAGTCTTCAACGTATTCCAGATCGCAAAGCGCTTCGCCGTTAACGATACCTACAGAAACCGCCGCAACCATGCCTTTCATAGGGTTGGTTTTCAGCTTACCGGCCGCAACCAGCTTGTTCAGGGCATCGGCCAGCGCCACGCAGGCGCCGGTAATGGACGCGGTACGCGTGCCACCGTCAGCCTGAATCACGTCGCAGTCCAGCGTGATGGTGAATTCGCCGAGGATTTTCAGGTCAACGGCGGCGCGCAGCGCACGCGCGATCAGACGCTGAATCTCCATGGTACGACCGCCCTGCTTACCCTTTGCCGCTTCACGGGCATTACGGGTATGGGTCGCACGCGGCAGCATGCCGTATTCTGCGGTGATCCACCCCTGGCCCTGACCTTTCAGGAAGCGCGGAACGCCTTCTTCGATGGAGGCGGTGCACAGCACTTTAGTGTCACCAAACTCAACCAGCACGGAGCCTTCAGCGTGTTTTGTATAGTTACGGGTCAGGGTGACGGGACGCACCTGGTTGGCGCTACGACCTGATGGACGCATGATGGATTCTCCGGCTTGAAACGAATGTGGCTGCGCATTATACGGATAAAGGACGCTTATTCCTATCCTGAGAAGCCCCCGAAAGCTATAATCCCCCCATCTCTCCTTTAAAAACGGGAATGTCTATGATCCGCAGTATGACCGCCTACGCCCGGCGTGAAATCAAGGGTAGCTGGGGCAGCGCCACATGGGAAATGCGCTCGGTAAACCAGCGTTACCTGGAAACGTATTTCCGTATGCCGGAGCAGTTCCGCAGCCTTGAGCCTGTCGTACGTGAACGTATCCGTACGCGTCTGACGCGCGGAAAAGTGGAATGTAACCTGCGCTTTGAGCCTGATGCGAGCGCACAGGGCGAGCTCATCCTCAACGAAAAACTGGCAAAACAGCTCGTGAATGCGGCGAACTGGGTCAAAATGCAGAGCGATGAAGGCGAAATCAACCCGGTTGATATTCTGCGCTGGCCTGGCGTCATGGCCGCCGGTGAGCAGGATCTGGACGCCATTGCCGCTGAAATCCTGGCAGCTCTCGACGGCACGCTGGACGACTTTATCGTTGCCCGCGAAACCGAAGGCCAGGCGCTGAAAGCGATGATTGAGCAGCGTCTTGAAGGCGTGAGCACCGAAGTAGCGAAAGTCCGCACCCATATGCCAGAAGTGCTGCAATGGCAGCGCGAGCGCCTTGTCGCCAAACTGGAAGAAGCGGAAGTTCAGCTGGAAAACACCCGTCTGGAACAAGAACTGGTGCTGATGGCGCAGCGTATCGATGTCGCTGAAGAGCTGGACCGTCTGGAAGCGCACGTTAAAGAAACCTACAACATTCTGAAGAAAAAAGAAGCTGTGGGCCGCCGTCTGGACTTTATGATGCAGGAGTTCAACCGCGAGTCGAACACCCTGGCGTCTAAGTCGATCAATGCAGAAGTGACGAATTCAGCGATTGAGCTGAAAGTGCTGATTGAACAGATGCGCGAGCAGATCCAGAACATCGAGTAATGCTTTTCGGGTGGTGTCGACAGCACCACCCATTACTATTTCTAATCCATCTTAACGCCCATTTTGTCGCTTTACCGCCTTTCATCAAGCTTTATCTATAGAACTTGATAAAAATTTATAGGGCAAACTGGCTCGCCTTAGAAAATCTCAATCGTGATCTTGCGCACAAATCGCTAACCTCCCCCCGCGTTCACACCGGAGGGTATATGCTGCTTCACATCCTTTATCTCATTGGCATCACCGCAGAAGCCATGACCGGCGCGCTTGCCGCCGGACGTCGTCGTATGGATACCTTCGGCGTGATCATTATTGCTACGGCGACCGCGCTGGGCGGCGGTTCCGTGCGCGATATTCTGCTTGGCCATTACCCGCTCGGCTGGGTTAAACACCCTGAATACGTGATTATCGTGGCAACAGCCGCCGTGTTAACCACCATAGTGGCGCCCGTTATGCCCCATCTTCGCCGCCTGTTCCTGGTGCTTGATGCGCTGGGGCTGATCGTCTTTTCGATCATCGGTGCGCAAATCGCGCTCGATATGGGGGAAGGACCGGTTATCGCCACCATCGCCGCCGTGGTCACGGGCGTATTCGGCGGCGTGCTGCGCGATATGTTCTGCAAACGCATCCCCCTGGTCTTTCAAAAAGAGCTGTATGCCGGCATCTCCTTTGCGGCAGCGGTGCTTTATATCGCTCTGCAGCATTATGTTTCTAACCATGACGTGGTGGTCATCTCGACGCTGCTGTTTGGCTTTACGGCCCGCATGCTGGCGCTGCGTCTGAAGCTCGGACTGCCCGTTTTTCATTACAAACACAGCACCCACTAGCTTCAGAACCCGTTGATGTGCTGTTCAGCGAGCCATTTCGCCAGCACATCAATCTGAGGCGCGTGAATCCAGTTTACGATTTGTCGCGCTTTCTCCTCTCCCGTTCCCGGCAGGGTCTGCCAGTCGTTTGCGTTGCGCCCGCTCATCTTCTGCCACGATATGTCTCCCATCGCCTTCAGCGAAGCCTGGGTCAATGGCACACCCATTGCCATGAGCCAGCGGATAAACGGCTTCTCGCGCACCAGATTAAATCGGTGCCAGAGCGCCAGCCCGCGTGCTGAGGAAAACCCCGGTGTAGCCTGCAGCTGCGCCTGCGTTAATAACAGCCATGAAAAGAGATGTTCAAAACGATGTGCCTGCCAGAGGGTCCGCCAGCCTGACTCACCTAATCCTTCAATATCAAGTACCTGCTTTGAACTGAGCCAGGTCAGCCGGGCAAAGAACTGCTCCATACACTCCGGCGAAGCATAGAAACAGCTAAGAGCATGATAGCGTGAGGCCGGTGGCTCTGGTTTATGTCTGTCAGTCCCGCGCCAGAGCACCTTATCAAACCGGGGGATACCCTGCCCGGCCAGGCTGATCTGTATCTGATCCCCTGGAGCAATATCCATATTCTGCCAGCGCCCAACCGAGCCCAGACTCACCCGCTGCACCTGTTTATCATCCAGTTGCACGGGTTCCAGCGCTGCTACAACGGAAATTTTGCCCGTGCGCCCCACGGAAAAATGAATATCACTCACCTCAGCGACCTGGGCTGCGGGAGGATATTTCCACGCGACAACCCAGTGGCCTTCTCCCGGTAACCACTCTTCGCCCGCAGGTTCATCCTCCGAACGCACCACAATGCCATCCGTGGCAAAGGGTAATGCGGTCACGTACCAGTCCGCGCGCTGTTTCTCGACGGCATCGACAGATTCGGCGGGTAGCGTATACCGTGCCGACAGCGTAAAACCGGCCTGAGACAGTTCAGCTAAAGATGTACGCATATCTTTCGGTCCGTCCGGCCAGGCCCAGATGAATACGCCGATCTTGCTCAATAGCGAGTTATCCTTTTGCCGCATCATCGCCCCCGCCACCTTTGCGCGAGCGTTCATTCCGCCCAACTGGCTCTGAATGTGGTTGTCGCGTAACCAGTAAAGCTCGCCCTGCAAGACGCTATTCGCCAGCGTGCCGGTGAGATTTTGCGGAACAGACGGGATTAAACGTACCTTCCCGGTCCAGTCTTCCCCTTTGAGGCCATCACCACGACTGATAGCCTGGGTTAACTTTCCGTTGCGATAGACCAGCGTTACCGCCACACCGTCAATTTTGGGCTGCAGCCACAGATGCTGTCGGACACGCATCCACTGTCTCAACTCCTCTTTGCTGGCCACTTTATGTACGCCCGTATGGGCAACAGGATGTTTTACGCTTCCCGCCAGCGCAGGGAGTTTCTCCTCTGAAGGCTCACTGCCAAAACAGCGCTGCCACTGCGTTAACCGCCCGTGAAGCTGGTCGTAAACCTCGTCGTTGATCTCGCTCACGCCCTGCTTCCAGTAGGCCTCATCCCAGCGTTTGATTTGGGCGCTTAACGACGCCATCTCTTTTTCTGCTTTTGCCTGCGACCACACCGGACACACCGCCGCGCCATAGCCACACCACAACAGCATTAACCCGCTTATCCATCGCCACATCGCTACCCCTCCTATGCATTGCCGGAGGTATACCCGGATACCTGAAACAACGCTAACGGCAACGTTTCACAATGCGAGACGCTATCCGGTGTTTCTTTTGGTTGCTGAAAACCACAGATAAAACCTGAAAACGGCACGCAAAATTCAATAATCCAGGGGAAAAAGTGTGACAAAGGCTACGTCACACGGCGGTGACGTGTATAATAAGCCCGTATGTAGGACTTCTTCGTTAACACATACAAAAGACTCTCATGGCTCAAGGCACGCTTTATATTGTTTCTGCCCCTAGTGGCGCGGGTAAATCCAGCCTTATTCAGGCACTGTTAAAAACCCAACCGTTGTACGACACACAGGTTTCTGTTTCTCACACCACGCGAGCGCCGCGTCCGGGTGAAGTGCACGGTGAACACTATTTCTTTGTGGATCACGACGAATTCAGAGCGATGATCGGCAGAGACGCGTTTCTTGAACACGCTGAAGTATTCGGTAATTACTACGGTACCTCGCGTGAAACCATTGAGCAGGTTCTGGCCACAGGCGTAAATGTGTTCCTGGATATCGACTGGCAGGGCGCACAGCAAATTCGCAAGAAAATGCCTGACTCGCGCAGTATCTTTATTTTACCGCCATCGAAAGATGAGCTGGATCGCCGCCTGCGTGGCCGCGGTCAGGACAGCGAAGAAGTCATCGCAAAGCGTATGGAACAGGCTGTTGCAGAAATGAGCCATTACGCGGAATATGATTACCTTATTGTGAATGATGATTTTGATGCCGCATTGAGCGATCTCAAAACCATTCTTCGTGCAGAACGTCTGCGTATGAGCCGCCAGAAGCAGCGACATGACGCATTAATCACCAAACTGTTGGCAGACTGAACCCACTTTCAGTATCATGCCCAGTCATTTCTTCACCTGTGGAGCATTTTAAGTATGGCACGCGTAACTGTTCAGGACGCTGTAGAGAAAATTGGTAACCGTTTTGACCTGGTGCTGGTCGCCGCGCGTCGCGCTCGTCAGATGCAGGTAGGCGGTAAAGATCCGCTGGTACCGGAAGAAAACGATAAAACCACCGTTATTGCACTTCGCGAAATCGAAGAAGGTCTGATCAACAACCAGATCCTCGACGTGCGTGAGCGCCAGGAGCAGCAAGAGCAGGAAGCCGCAGAACTGCAGGCCGTAACCGCTATTGCTGAAGGTCGTCGTTAATTAAACCTGCGGGTCGCCCTTGTATCTGTTTGAAAGCCTGAATCAACTGATTCAAACCTACCTGCCTGAAGACCAGATTAAGCGTCTTCAGCAGGCGTATCTCGTTGCACGTGACGCTCACGAGGGCCAGACACGTTCAAGCGGTGAACCCTATATCACGCACCCGGTAGCGGTGGCCTGTATTCTGGCCGAGATGAAACTCGACTACGAAACGCTGATGGCCGCTCTGCTGCATGACGTGATCGAAGATACCCCTGCCACTTATCAGGACATGGAACAGCTGTTTGGCAAAAGCGTTGCCGAACTGGTGGAAGGGGTCTCTAAGCTTGATAAGCTGAATTTCCGCGACAAGAAAGAGGCGCAAGCCGAAAACTTCCGCAAGATGATTATGGCGATGGTGCAGGATATCCGCGTCATTCTCATCAAACTCGCTGACCGTACCCACAACATGCGCACGCTGGGCTCACTTCGCCCGGATAAACGTCGCCGCATTGCCCGTGAAACCCTCGAAATCTACAGTCCGCTGGCGCACCGTTTAGGTATTCATCACATTAAAACCGAGCTGGAAGAGTTGGGTTTTGAAGCGTTGTACCCGAACCGCTATCGCGTGATTAAAGAGGTGGTGAAAGCCGCACGCGGTAACCGTAAAGAGATGATTCAAAAAATCCTCTCGGAAATTGAAGGGCGCTTACAGGAAGCGGGAATTCCGTGCCGCGTCAGCGGTCGCGAAAAACATTTGTACTCCATCTACTGCAAAATGGTGCTCAAAGAGCAGCGTTTTCACTCGATCATGGATATCTACGCCTTCCGCGTAATTGTCCACGACTCGGACACCTGCTATCGCGTGCTGGGGCAGATGCACAGCCTCTACAAACCGCGTCCGGGCCGCATGAAAGATTACATCGCCATTCCAAAAGCGAACGGCTATCAATCTTTGCACACCTCGATGATCGGGCCACATGGCGTACCTGTTGAGGTGCAAATTCGCACCGAAGACATGGACCAGATGGCAGAGATGGGTGTTGCCGCACACTGGGCGTATAAAGAGCACGGTGGCGAAAGCAGCACGACCGCACAAATCCGCGCCCAGCGCTGGATGCAAAGCCTGCTAGAGCTTCAGCAGAGTGCGGGTAGCTCATTTGAATTTATCGAGAGCGTTAAATCCGATCTCTTCCCGGATGAGATTTACGTTTTCACCCCAGAAGGTCGCATTGTCGAACTGCCTGCGGGCGCCACGCCGGTCGACTTCGCTTACGCCGTGCATACCGATATCGGGCATGCCTGCGTCGGCGCGCGTGTCGACAGACAGCCTTATCCGCTGTCTCAACCGCTCTCCAGCGGCCAGACGGTAGAAATTATTACCGCACCGGGCGCACGTCCGAACGCGGCCTGGCTGAACTTTGTCGTGAGCTCCAAAGCACGCGCCAAAATTCGCCAGCTGCTGAAAAACCTCAAGCGCGATGATTCCGTCAGCCTGGGGCGTCGTCTGCTCAACCATGCGTTGGGCGGTAGCCGTAAGCTGGCTGAAATTCCGCAGGAGAACGTCCAGCGTGAGCTGGAACGCATGAAGCTTGCGTCGCTTGACGACCTGCTGGCAGAGATTGGCCTCGGCAACGCCATGAGCGTGGTGGTGGCGAAGAACCTGCAGCAAGGCGACACGACAGCGGTGCCTGCAACCACGCAAAGCCACGGACACCTGCCGATTAAAGGCGCAGACGGGGTGCTGATCACCTTTGCAAAATGCTGTCGTCCAATTCCTGGCGACCCGATTATTGCGCATGTCAGCCCGGGTAAAGGGCTGGTTATCCACCACGAGTCCTGTCGTAACATTCGCGGCTACCAGAAAGAAGCCGAGAAGTTTATGGCGGTCGAGTGGGATAAAGAGACCGCGCAGGAATTTATCACCGAAATTAAGGTGGATATGTTCAACCATCAGGGTGCCCTGGCGAACCTGACGGCAGCGATCAACACGGCTTCATCCAACATTCAGAGCCTGAATACGGAAGAAAAAGATGGCCGCGTGTACAGCGCCTTTATTCGTCTGACCGCCCGCGACCGCGTGCATCTGGCGAATATTATGCGCAAAATCCGCGTCATGCCGGACGTGATTAAAGTCACCCGAAACCGAAACTAGGTTTATGAATTCACAACGTTATGCACGTATCTGCGAAATGCTCGCCAGGCGTCAGCCTGACCTGACGGTCTGCATGGAGCAGGTGCATAAACCTCATAACGTCTCTGCTATCGTCCGTACCGCAGATGCCGTCGGTGTGCATGAAGTGCACGCCGTCTGGCCGGACGGCCGTATGCGCAATACGGTCTCGGCGGCGGCAGGCAGCAACAGCTGGGTGTCTGTCAAAAATCATCACACCATTGGCGAAGCCGTATCGCACCTGAAAGGGCGCGGGATGCAGATCCTCGCCACTAACCTGTCCGCTAAAGCCGTAGATTTCCGCGAGATCGACTACACCCGCCCGACCTGCATTTTGATGGGTCAGGAGAAAACCGGGATCACCCAGGAAGCGCTGGATCTGGCGGATCGTGACATCATCATTCCGATGATCGGCATGGTCCAGTCTCTCAACGTCTCCGTGGCGTCCGCGCTCATTCTGTATGAAGCGCAGCGCCAGCGTCAGAACGCCGGGATGTACGAGCGCAGCAACAGCATGCTGCCGGAAGAGGAACAGCAGCGCCTGCTGTTTGAAGGTGGTTATCCGGTGCTGGCTCGCGTTGCGAAGCAGAAAAAATTGCCTTACCCCCACGTCAACGCGCAGGGCGAAATTGTAGCCGATGCCGAGTGGTGGGCCACCATGCAGTACGCCGGGTAAGCGATGAAAGGCCGCCTGCTGGATGCTATCCCGCTTAACAGCCTGACGGGCGTGGGCGCGGCGCAAAGTAATAAGCTGGCAAAAATTGGCCTGCACACCGTTCAGGATCTCCTGCTTCACCTCCCCCTGCGTTACGAAGACCGCACCCAGCTCTACAAGATTGGCGATCTTCTTCCCGCCATTTACGCCACCGTTGAAGGCGAAGTCCTGAACTGCAACATCACCTTCGGCGGACGCCGGATGATGACCTGCCAGATCAGCGACGGTACCGGCATTCTCACCATGCGTTTTTTCAACTTCAGCGCGGCGATGAAAAACAGCCTGGCGACGGGCCGCAGGGTGCTGGCCTATGGCGAAGCCAAACGCGGGAAATACGGCGCAGAGATGATCCACCCGGAGTACCGCGTGCAGGGCGATCTCAGCACGCCGGAAATGCAGGAGACGCTTACCCCGGTTTACCCGACAACCGAAGGCATCAAGCAGGCGACGCTGCGTAAGCTCACCGATCAGGCACTGGAGCTGCTGGATACCTGCGCCATTACCGAGCTGCTGCCGCCCGAGCTGGCGCAGGGCATGATGAGCCTGCCCGAGGCGCTGCGCACCCTGCACCGCCCGCCGCCAACGCTGCAGCTCAGCGATTTAGAAAGCGGCAAACACCCCGCACAACAGCGTCTTATCCTTGAGGAATTACTGGCCCATAACCTGAGCATGCTGGCGCTTCGCGCGGGCGCGCAGCGTTTCCACGCTCAGCCGTTAAGCCAGAATGATGCGCTCAAAGATAAGCTGCTGGCCTCTCTGCCGTTTAAGCCCACCGGCGCGCAGGCGCGCGTCACCGCCGAGATTGAACGCGATATGGCGCTCGACGTGCCGATGATGCGCCTGGTTCAGGGCGACGTGGGCTCCGGTAAAACGCTGGTTGCCGCCCTGGCGGCCCTGCGCGCGATTGCTAATGGTAAACAGGTGGCGCTGATGGCGCCGACCGAGCTGCTGGCTGAACAGCACGCCAACAATTTCCGCGCCTGGTTTGCGCCGCTCGGAATTGAAGTGGGCTGGCTTGCCGGGAAGCAAAAAGGCAAAGCGCGCCTTGCGCAACAGGAGGCTATTGCCAGCGGGCAGGTGCAGATGATTGTCGGCACGCACGCCATCTTCCAGGAGCAGGTGCAGTTTAACGGTCTTGCGCTGGTGATTATCGACGAGCAGCACCGCTTCGGCGTACATCAGCGTCTGGCGCTCTGGGAAAAAGGCCTGCAGCAGGGCTTCCACCCGCATCAGCTGATCATGACCGCTACGCCGATCCCACGCACCCTGGCGATGACCGCCTACGCCGATCTGGATACCTCCACCATTGACGAACTGCCGCCGGGCCGTACGCCGGTCACCACGGTCGCCATTCCCGACACGCGCCGCAGCGATATCATTGACCGCGTGCGCAACGCCTGCACCCAGGAAGGGCGTCAGGCCTACTGGGTCTGTACGCTGATTGAAGAATCTGAACTGCTGGAAGCGCAGGCTGCCGAAGCAACGTGGGAAGAGCTTAAGCTGGCGCTGCCCGAGCTGAACGTGGGTCTGGTTCACGGACGCATGAAGCCCACCGAAAAGCAGGCGGTGATGCAGTCATTCAAACAGGGTGATTTGCATCTGCTGATTGCCACCACGGTGATCGAAGTCGGCGTGGACGTCCCCAATTCCAGCCTGATGATCATCGAAAACCCGGAGCGTCTCGGCCTTGCCCAGCTCCACCAGCTGCGCGGGCGCGTCGGCCGCGGCGCGGTTGCGTCCCACTGCGTGCTGCTCTACAAAGCCCCGCTTTCCAAAACCGCCCAGATGCGTCTGCAGGTGCTGCGCGACAGCAACGACGGTTTTGTGATTGCGCAAAAAGACCTGGAGATCCGCGGCCCGGGCGAACTGCTGGGCACGCGTCAGACGGGTAACGCAGAATTCAAAGTAGCGGACTTGCTGCGCGATCAGGCCATGATCCCCGAGGTTCAGCGCCTCGCCCGCCATATTCATGAACGCTACCCTGAACAGGCGGCAGCGTTAATTGAGCGCTGGATGCCGGAAACCGAGCGGTATTCCAACGCCTGATTTCAGGCAAACATCGGCAGCATCAGGTACAGCTTGATTACCAGCGCGTTCACGATATCAATAAAGAACGCCCCTACCATCGGGACCACCAGAAACGCCATGTGCGATGGCCCGAACCGTTCGGTGATCGCCTGCATGTTGGCGATAGCCGTTGGAGTGGCCCCCAAACCAAACCCGCAGTGACCCGCTGCCAGCACCGCCGCATCGTAGTTTTTGCCCATCATGCGCCAGGTCACGAACATGGCGTACAGCGCCATAAACAGCGCCTGCACCGCCAGTATCGCCACCATCGGCAGCGCCAGCGAGGCCAGCTCCCACAGCTTGAGGCTCATCAGCGCCATCGCCAGGAACAGCGACAGGCAGACATTGCCGAGCACCGATACCGCCCGTTCAAACACGCGGTAGAAGCCCATCAGCGCCAGACCGTTGCTCAGGATCACCCCGATAAACAGCACGCAGACAAACGTCGGCAGTTCAAACGCGGAACCCGCCAGCCATTGCGCAACCACTTTGCCCACGGTCAGGCAGATGGCGATCGTCGCGATAGTTTCAATCAGCACCAGCGAGGTGATGCTGCGGCCAACGTCCGGCTTTTCGAAGGCGGTCGGCACCAGCTCATCGTCCGGCCTGCCGTTCGGCGTGGTGGAGTGCTTAACCAGATACCGCGCCACCGGGCCGCCAATCAGGCCACCCAGCACCAGGCCAAAGGTCGCACAGGCCATCGCCACTTCCGTCGCGTTTTCAAACCCGTAGCGCTCGATGAACAGCTTGCTCCACGCGGCCCCGGTTCCGTGACCGCCCGAAAGGGTAATCGACCCCGCCAGCAGACCCATCAGCGGATCCAGCCCCAGCAGCGTTGCCATGCCGATGCCAATGGCGTTTTGCATCAGCAGCAGCCCCACCACCACAATCAGGAATACGCCGAGCACCTTACCGCCCGAGCGCAGGCTCGCCAGGTTTGCGTTCAGGCCGATAGTGGCAAAGAAGGCCAGCATCAGCGGATCTTTCAGGGACATATCAAAATCGATTTCCCAGCCCATGCTTTTTTTCAGTATCAGCAGGGCCAGCGCCACCAGCAGGCCACCGGCGACAGGTTCAGGAATGGTGTATTTCTTCAGAAGGGAAACGCTGTGTACCAGCTTGCGACCAAGCAGAAGAACCAGCGTTGCGGCAACAAGGGTCGACAACGTATCGAGATGAATCATAAAAGGCTCCTGTTATGCGCGTGTTCCATACACATGCGGCGTTATCCTGGGCCGGTTTGCGCTCTTCATGAGCCCCGGCGCAAAAAGTGTAATTTTTTTTCCCCACGCGTTGTAGAAAACCTGCTCACAGCGGCAGATTTTCTTCCCTTTTTTTGCTGGCAATCGTTTGCTTTTACCAGGTGGTCAGATAAAATGCCCGCTTTTCCACCGTGGGATTGCCGCCGATGTCCGTTAACACCATAGAGTCGCCTGATGCGCAACCGATTGCGCAGAAGCAAAATAGCGAACTGATTTACCACCTTGAGGATCGCCCGCCGCTGCCGCAAACGCTTTTCGCCGCCTGCCAGCATCTTCTGGCGATGTTTGTTGCGGTGATCACCCCGGCGCTGCTGATTTGCCAGGCGCTCGGTTTACCGGCGCAGGACACGCAGCACATTATCAGCATGTCTCTCTTCGCCTCCGGCGTGGCCTCGATTATTCAAATTAAAGCGTGGGGGCCGGTGGGGTCGGGATTATTGTCGATTCAGGGCACCAGCTTTAACTTCGTGGCACCGCTTATCATGGGCGGTACGGCGCTGAAAACCGGCGGTGCGGATGTCCCAACCATGATGGCGGCGCTGTTCGGCACCCTGATGCTGGCCAGCTGCACGGAGATGGTCATCTCCCGCGTTCTGCATCTGGCTCGCCGCGTTATCACCCCGCTGGTTTCTGGCATCGTCGTAATGATTATCGGCCTGTCGCTGATTCAGGTGGGCCTGACCTCCATTGGCGGCGGTTATGCCGCAATGAGCGACCACACCTTTGGCGCGCCGAAAAACCTGCTGCTGGCGGGTGTCGTGCTGGCGATCATTATTCTGCTTAACCGTCAGCGTAATCCTTACCTGCGCGTCGCCTCGCTGGTGATCGCTATGGCGGCGGGCTACCTGCTGGCGTGGGCGCTGGGCATGCTGCCGGAGAACACCGCGCCGACCAACAGCGCGCTGATCACTGTCCCCACGCCGCTGTACTACGGACTGGGCATCGACTGGGGCCTGCTCCTGCCGCTGATGCTGGTCTTTATGATCACCTCTCTGGAGACCATCGGCGATATCACCGCCACCTCCGACGTCTCCGAGCAGCCGGTGTCCGGCCCGCTGTACATGAAGCGTCTGAAAGGCGGCGTGCTGGCGAACGGCCTGAACTCGTTTGTCTCTGCGGTATTCAACACCTTCCCGAACTCCTGCTTCGGCCAGAACAACGGCGTGATCCAGCTGACCGGCGTTGCCAGCCGCTACGTCGGTTTTGTGGTGGCGCTGATGCTGATCGTTCTCGGCCTGTTCCCGGCGGTAAGCGGCTTTGTGCAGCACATCCCTGAGCCGGTGCTGGGTGGCGCAACGCTGGTGATGTTCGGGACTATCGCGGCCTCCGGCGTGCGTATCGTCTCCCGCGAGCCGCTGAACCGCCGCGCGATCATGATTATCGCGCTGTCGCTGGCCGTCGGTCTGGGTGTTTCCCAGCAGCCGCTGATCCTGCAGTTTGCGCCTGACTGGGTGAAAAACCTGCTCTCTTCCGGCATTGCCGCGGGCGGTATCACCGCTATCGTACTGAACCTCGTTTTCCCGCCTGAAAAGAACTGATCCTCTTCACGGCAGGCAGCCAATGCCTGCCGTGACATCTAATTACACCATTCCCGCCTTGAGGATTGCGCATAAATCGTGCATAACTCCCTTATGTGCGTTTTGCGGGATGGAAGACCATGAAATTTATTGGAAAGCTCCTCATCTATCTTCTGGTAGCCCTGCTCATTGTGCTGCTGGCGTTCTACATTCTGCTCCAGACCCGCTGGGGCGCGTCTCAGGTCAGCAGCTGGGTGACGGTGAATACCGACTACGAACTCAGTTTCGACAAGATGAATCACCGCTTTTCGTCGCCTTCCCACATCATTCTGGAAAACGTCACCTTCGGTCGGGACGGTAAACCCGCCACGCTGGTAGCCAAAAAAGTCGATATCGGCCTGAGCAGCCGCCAGATAACCGATCCGCTGCATATGGACACCATCACCCTGTTCGACGGCACGCTGAATCTCTCGCCTCAGACGGCACCGCTGCCTTTCCAGGCGGATCGCCTGCAGCTGAACAATATGGCCTTTAACAGCCCGAATACCGAATGGGATCTCAGCGCGCAGAAGGTCACGGGCGGCGTCAGCCCGTGGCAGCCGGAAGCGGGCAACGTGCTGGGGAACAACGCGCAGATCCAGATGAGCGCGGGCTCGCTGACCCTGAACGGCGTACCGGCGACTAACGTGCTGATCGAGGGCCAGCTCAACGGCAAGGAAGTGGTGCTGAAAACGATTGGTGCCGACATGGCCCGTGGCTCACTCACCGGCTCCGCCCTGCGCAACGCCGACGGGAGCTGGATTATCGACACGATGCGCCTGAATGAGATCCGCCTGCAGAGCGATAAAACGCTGATGGCGTTCTTCGCGCCGCTGGCCTCCATCCCTTCTCTGCAGATTGGTCGTCTGGACGTAACCGACGCCCGGCTTCAGGGCCCGGACTGGGCGGTGACCGATCTCGATTTAAGCCTGCGCAACCTGACTCTCAGCAAAGGCGACTGGCAGAGCCAGGAAGGCCGCCTGTCCATGAACGCCAGCGAGTTTATCTACGGCTCGCTGCATCTTTTCGACCCGATCCTGAATGCGGAGTTTTCCCCGCAGGGCATGGCGCTGCGTCAGTTCACCTCCCGCTGGGAAGGCGGCATGGTGCGCACGTCCGGTAACTGGCTGCGCGACGGTAAAGCGCTGGTGCTGGACGATGTTGCCATCGCCGGGCTGGAGTACACCCTGCCGCAAAACTGGAAAACGCTGTGGATGGAGCCTCTGCCGGAATGGCTGAACAGCGTCACGCTGCAAAAATTCGGCCTGAGCCGCAACCTGGTGATCGACATCGATCCCGCCTTCCCGTGGCAGATCACCTCTCTGGACGGCTATGGCGCAAACCTGCAGCTGGTGAAAGATCGCCAGTGGGGTATCTGGGGCGGCAGCGCAACCCTGAACGGCGCGGCGGCGACCTTTAACCGCGTGGACGTGCGCCGTCCGTCGCTGGCGCTGAATGCCAACGCCGCCACGGTGAACATTACCGACCTGAGCGCCTTTACCGAGAAAGGTATTCTGGAAGCCACGGCGACGGTTTCGCAGCTGCCGCAGCGGCAGACCACGGTGAGCCTGAACGGGCGCGGCGTGCCGCTCAATGTGCTGCAGCAGTGGGGCTGGCCTGCGCTGCCGATTACGGGTGACGGCAATATTCAGCTCACCGCCAGCGGCAGCGTGCAGGCCAGCGCACCGTTGAAGCCAACGGTGAACGGCAAGCTGAACGCGGTGAATATGGATAAACAGCAGGTGCAGCAGACGATGACGGGCGGTGTGGTTTCAACACCACCCTCACCCCAGCCCTCTCCCTGAAAGGGAGAGGGAGTAAACCATTCCCTCGCCCCTTTGGGGAGAGGGTTAGGGTGAGGGGAATCAAAGGTGAACCACCACCTCATTCCCCTCCGCTTTCACCACCACGCCCCACTCGCTGCCCGCGTGTGAACCACCTTTTACGCTGCCCACCTTCTGCACGTTGCGCAAGCACACGGACCAGTTTTGCGCGTCTCCCGCGCCGGTTAAGGTCACGATATCGCCCCGACGTGACGCCTTCAGCGTAAACGCCACGGCCCCGTCCGCCGCAGGCACTTCGCTCACCGCCGTTGAGCCATCGTCCAGGTTAAACAGCTGGAAGGCCGTCCCCGCGTTCCACGCGTAGTCCGGCTTCTGGTTATTGTTGCCCAGCGCCAGCAGGGTGTTGTCGCGCACGTAGACCGGCAGGCTCATGAAATCGTGCTGCTGCTTATGCCAGCGGCTGCCCTGAATTTCGTCGTTATGCCACAGATGCGTCCAGCGTCCTTCCGGCAGGTAGAACTGCACGTCGCCCGCCTCGGAGAACACCGGCGCGACCATCACCGCATCCCCCAGCATGTACTGGCGGTCGAGGTAATCGCATGCCGGATCGTCCGGGAACTCCAGCATCATCGCCCGCAGCATCGGCGTGCCGAACTCGCGGGCCAGCGCCGCCTGACGATACAGGTACGGCATCAGCTGACACTTCTGCTGGGTGAAGTGGCGCACCACGTCGCAGGACTCGTCATCGTACGCCCACGGCACGCGATAGGATTTGCTGCCGTGCAGGCGGCTGTGGCTGGAGAACAGCCCGAACGCGCACCAGCGTTTGTAGACATGCGCCGGAGCGGTGTTTTCGAACCCGCCGATATCGTGGCTCCAGAACCCGAAGCCGGACAGGCCAATCGACAGCCCGCCGCGCAGGCTTTCGGCCATGGATTCATAGTTGGCGTAGCAGTCACCGCCCCAGTGCACCGGGAACTGCTGCGCCCCGACGGACGCCGAGCGGGCAAACAGCACCGCCTCTTCCTCCCCCACCGTCTCCTTCAGCACGTTCCACACCAGCTCGTTATAGATGTAGGCGTAGTGGTTGTGCATCTTCTGCGGATCGGACCCGTCGAACCACTGCACGTCGGTCGGGATACGCTCGCCGAAGTCGGTCTTGAAGCAGTCGACGCCGATCTCCACCAGGCCTTTCAGCCTGTCGGCATACCACCGGCACGCCTCCGGGTTGGTGAAGTCATAAATCGCCAGCCCCGGCTGCCATTTGTCCCACTGCCACAGGGAGCCGTCCGGGCGCTTGAGCAGGTAGCCCTTCTCTTTCAGCTCCCGGAAGATCGGGGATTTCTGGCCGATGTACGGGTTGATCCACACGCAGACCTTCAGCCCTTTCTCCTTCAGGCGGCGGATCATGCCTTCCGGATCCGGGAAGGTCACAGGGTCCCACTCGAAGTCGCACCACTGGAAGGCCTTCATCCAGAAGCAGTCGAAGTGGAACACGTGCAGCGGCAGGTCGCGCTCGGCCATGCCGTCGATAAAGCTGTTTACCGTCGCTTCGTCGTAGTTGGTGGTGAACGAGGTGGTGAGCCACAGACCGAACGACCACGCTGGCGGCAGCGCCGGACGCCCGGTGAACCGCGTATAGCGGTTCAGCACCTCTTTCGGCGTCGGGCCGTCGATCACGAAGTACTCGAGATATTCCCCTTCCACGCTGAACTGCACTTTGGAGACTTTCTCGGAGCCGACTTCAAACGAGACGTTCTCGGGATGATTCACCAGCACGCCGTAGCCGCGGTTGGTCAGGTAGAACGGGATGTTTTTGTAGGACTGCTCGGTACTGGTGCCGCCGTCGCGGTTCCAGGTTTCGACCGTCTGGCCGTTGCGCACCAGGGCGGTAAAGCGCTCGCCCAGACCGTAGACCGTTTCCCCCACGCCCAGATCCAGACGTTCGAAAATGTAATTGCGGTCGGCGTTGGTATCCTGCACGTAGCCGTTGTTTTTCAGCTGGCTGCCGGTAATGCGCTGGCCGTTGCGAAGGAAATCCAGCGCCCAGAACTCGCCTTTGGTGACGCGCACGCTGACGCTGCCGCTTTTCAGCTCGGCAAACTCGGCGTTGTTTTCAATCTCTACCTTCACGTCTTTCAGAACGTTCAGCGGATAGTGCGGGTCGTTATTCAGCGCGCCCTGGAAGTGCTCGATGCGCACCCCGACAATCCCTTCCTGCGGGGAAAACAGGCGCACCGTGAACATCAACGTGTCGAGCTGCCAGGTGCGTTCGCGCACGTCGCGCGGCGCCACGTATACCACCAGGTCGTTGCCCTGCTGCTCCACGTCGAACACCTGAACCGGATACGTCACGTTCAGGCCCGGTTGAATAAGCCAGTTTCCATCACTGATTTTCATGCTCTCATCCTCTTAGTTCTGCAATTCTTTGCTGACCGGCAGGTTTTCAAATTCCTGCTGATTGCGGCGCGCGCCCTGCGCCAGCTCGCCCAGGATTTTGGTCAGGAAGGGGGTTTTCAGCGTGTAGTAGCGTTTAGCGATGATGGCGCTCAGCACGTAGCAGGCCGCCGGGGCCAGGGTAAACAGGCCGATAATGATGCTGATGGTCGCGCTGTTCTGGGTTTTGGCTGCCGCGTCGTAGCCGCCGCCTGCCAGCATCCAGCCGATCATCGCCCCGCCCAGCGCCAGGCCGAGCTTCAGCACGAACAGCGTGCCCGCAAAGCTGATGCCGGTCAGGCGCTTGCCGTTGGTCCATTCGCCGTAGTCGACGGTATCGGACATCATCACCCACTGGATCGGCGTCACCAGCTGGTGCAGCACGCCGATGACGAAGATAAAGGCGAACATCAGCACGGTGGCGTGCATCGGCACGAAGAACATCGCCACGCTGACCACCGCCAGCGCGGCGTTGGTCCACCAGAAGATGCTGACCTTGCACTTCCAGTCGGTAAGCGGTTTCGCCAGCGCGGAGCCGATCAGGTTGCCGACGCAGTAGGTAGTGAGGAACGCGACGAACACCTCCGGCGAGCCCATGATCCAGGTGCAGTAGTACATCATCGCGCCGCCGCGCACGCAGACGGCGAGGATGTTAAGGATGGTGAGCACGCCGACGATGCGCCACTGGTCGTTGTGCCAGATGTCGCGCAGGTCTTCCCGCATGGAGGTGGTGCTCGGCGGCACCTGGATGCGCTCTTTGGTGGTAAAGAAGCAGAACGCCAGCATCAGGAACGCGACTACCGACAGCACGGCAATCCCGCCCTGGAAGCCGAACGCCTTATCGTCCCCGCCAATCAGGTTCACCAGCGGCATCATCAGCACCGTGGAGAGCATGCCGCCCGCGGTCGCCAGCACAAAGCGCCAGGACTGAAGGGAGATACGCTGCGTCGGGTCGTTGGTGATCACGCCGCCCAGCGCGCAGTAGGGAATGTTGACCACGGTATAGAGCAGGGTCAGCAGGGTGTAGGTAACGGCGGCGTAAACCATTTTGCCGTTGAGGCTGAGGTCCGGCGTGGTGTAGGCCAGCACGCAGACGATGCCGAACGGGATGGCACCGAACAAAATCCACGGACGGAATTTGCCCCAGCGGCTGCGGGTGCGGTCGGCAATCAGCCCCATGCACGGGTCGGAGATCGCATCCAGCGCGCGCGCCAGCAGAAACATGGTGCCGACAAACCCGGCGGGAATGCCGAAAATATCGGTGTAGAAAAACATCATGTACAACATGACGTTATCAAAAATGATGTGGCTGGCGGCATCTCCCATGCCGTAGCCAATCTTCTCTTTAACTGACAATACTTCGCTCATCTTTTTTATCCTTCACGCTGTAGGGGGCGCTGAGACCGGTTACAGAGTTTTAAACCATTGTTTCAGGAGCGGGTATTGCGTTTTCTGGTTAGCAGATTACGTTTCTTGTTTTTTGTGATCGCGGTAAATGTTGGGAGCACGAGGGGCTAACATGAGGATTTTCTTAGGAATTAACTGAAACAGGGGTGTACAGGTCAAAAGAGAGGTGAAAAAAGTGTGTCGGGGTATGTGGTAAATGCCTGAAAGTAGCTATAATGCGCCCCGCCTCCATGTAGCAATCGAGGCGCGGAAGATCGTCATCTCCGGTGAGGTGGCTGGACTTCAAATCCAGTTGGGGACGCCAGCGTTCCCGGGCAGGTTCGACTCCTGTGATCTTCCGCCAAAAGTTGAATTAGTGCATTTTGGCGTTTCAGCTTCTTTAATCCCCGTTTTCACTAATAGAAAATATACACAAGCTTTTTTTTATGGCAGAATAAATTTATTGGCTGATTACATGAAGACGAAAAAAAATGTCCGTACACATGCCTATAAATATAGAGTCATTTTCAGATCAAGATTTAAGAAAGTATATTGACTCCATCATAAACATTATTACAAATGGTATTAATGATACAAAAAAAGTTATCTTTATTTGTGGAAAAGATAAATCTGACAAAGAAAGTTTTCGCTTTAAAATATCTCAACTACTAGAACAAAAAACTAATTATCAGCTGGCATATCCCGAAGATCTTTTTGAAGATCTATTAGAGGGGCAAGCAAGTAACAGCTTATTATCTTTAGAGCAACAATTAGCTGAAGCAGTAGACTTAATAATCCTAATCCCAGAAAGCCCTGGTTCTTTCGCAGAGCTTGGTGCTTTTTCAACGCAAAAAGAACTAGCAGAAAAAATGCTCGTATTGCGGCCTAAAAAATATAAAAGCGATAAGAGCTTCATTAATCATGGCCCGATCAGACTTGTCAGATCTTATAAAGGAAAAATATTAGACATACAAAGTAAATTTGATAATCAAAAAATAGAGCATACATCTTCGATATTGAAGACTGTAAAAAAAATGATCCCATCAGGAAGAAAATCCAAATCAATAAATAACATCCTGTTGTATCAAAACCATATATTATTATTAATCTATCTTTTCGATAGCTTATCTATGAATGCTATCCATAAATTAATGGCATTAATACTTACCAAAAGAAAACTAACCAATCAAGAGGTTATTGGATGTAAAGCGGCCATACATTCACTTACAAGATCTTTATTTATCGAGAAGATTGGCGATGAATTCTCAATTACTAGCCGTGGTTTTTTGGACATACAAAATAAATATTATGCATTAAATGAAATAAGTAGCTTAAGAGTTACCATAATGAATAAACAATTGTCTCCTTAGGGGTAGACATTCATTTCTGTTTATAGAATAATGACTAAGCTAACTCCTAAGCGGGAACTAATCATACGCGCAAGGCCTTAAATGCGGTGTGACGTTCCAGAGGATAGAGAAGCATTACCTCTAGTCCTACAATTTAGCTGTAACATGGTAATGCGATCGATTCGCCAAACCCACCCCCAGTGGTTTTGGCGCCTCGTGCGCATTACGAGCCAATCAGGGCTTAAAAACCCTGTGCGCCAGGGTTTTTAAGCCCTGCCAGGCTCTCCTTAGCCGTTAGGAGTTAGCACCATTTACGCTTTATTAATTTGGAGCTTATTTTGGCCAAACACTCTCAAAGCTTATATACTCAAAGGTTACTTTCCTTACCCATCTTACAAAGCATAGAAGATCTTTCCGTTAAGACACGACTGCCACATGCATTGCTTTCGCAATATTTAACTGATAACTCTCGATACTATTGTCACATCAAAGTACCAAAAAAAACTAGTGGTTATAGGTCAATTGATAGCCCAAATCGACAGTTAAAAGCTTTGCAACGATGGATATTACGTAATATTCTCGAAAAACTGCAGTCATCACCATATGCCACTGGTTTTATATCAGGCATATCATTAAAACAAAACGTTCAGCCGCATTCCGGAAATCAATATATTCTAAAATTGGATATAAAAGATTTTTTCCCTAGCATTAAAGCGAGCTATGTTTACTCTATTTTCAGAGCCGCTGGTTACTCCAAAAAAATAGCTTTCCATTTAACATCTATATGTACTTTAAACGGCTATCTACCACAAGGTGCCCCCTCTTCTCCTTGCTTATCAAATCTTGTTTCTTTGAGAATGGATCAGCGAATTGGGAAATATTGTGATAGACATGCGCTTACCTATACCAGATATGCAGATGATATATCAATATCAGGTAATAAACTTAGTGTTATAAAAAAAGCTTGGACCGTTGTTAAGTTAATCATTTGTGAGGAGGGTTACTCAATAAACAAAAAGAAAGAAATGCTTTCTGGACCACGCTCCCGAAGAGAAATTACTGGAATTATAGCAACCCCTAAATTGGGCATCGGTCAGAACAGTTATAACTCTTATAGAAATAAAATATTTCACCTTTCTAAGAAAGGTGATCCTAATAGCAAAGAAATTATTCTTGGCATCTTAGCTTTTATTAAAAGCGTTGATTTAGAAAGGCATGATAAGCTATTACGATACTATAAAAAGTTGTAATTAGGATTATTAAGCTTAATACTTTCCAAAATTTTATCTTATTTTATCCTTTTGGAGTTACTCCCTTTTGCCTCAGAGCCTCCCTCGCTAGCTCCTTTAACCAGCTGGCGAGGCTCACACCTTCCTCAGCCGCCACAGCATCCAACTGCTCCTTCAATGCCGGATCAATACGCATCTTAAACTGCGGAGACTGCCCACCGCCTTTTGGTTTTTTTTCGCGCGATATGATTGACATGAGGCCACCTAAACCTCCTGTATTTGCAACGCTCCGATGTGCGGGAACACAACCGGAGCGTCTAACCTCACCAACTATCAAGGAGTTGATTATGGCTGATTCGCATTCTACCCCAGACACCGACCAATCCGGAACCGAGCATTCGTTAATTGTGGGATACCGCCCGAATGTTTTCGACAAATCCACGCCGAAAATCATCCTTTCCGGCAAGTGGCTGCGCGCGGCGGGCTTTGATACCGGGCAGCAGGTCACGGTAAAGGTGATGAAAGGGTGCATCGTTCTGGTGGCGTATAACGAGCAGGAGCAGCGGTTGCAGGATGATTATAAACGAACGAAGGCGAAGCTTATTGAGATAGAGGACGCGCTTGCAGCGATCCAAGCTCCCCGTCCTGGAAAGCGCCTCGCAAAATCAAATACAAACCACCTAGCTTAGCGGCTGTTTCTGACATACTGCCAGTGAGTTGGGTTAATCTTCAAAAAGAGGGAGGCGACATATGAGATGTCTCCCTACATGAAAGCCTCTTTTTATTTTTCAATAAGTTTTAGCACATTCGTTCTATCTATTTATAGATAGAAAATATTCATCACACTAATTGTTAATATTTTATCGCATTTATTGTTGGAGGCTTTGCAAGGCCAGTCACAGTTTAATTTTACTTCGCACATTAAGCTTTTTAATGAGATCGACATCGACGGATAATTTTTATTTTGAACAAGGCATCATATAAAAAGACGAAGTAAAAATTATGAGAACATTTGAGATGGCCATACTAAAAGTGGACTGTAATGAATAGTATCAAGCTCTGGTTAAAAGAACAAATTATCTTCATTCTTCGAGGCTTAGTACCATTGCTATGTGTCATTATTTTTGCTTTGTTTGCCGTAACATGGCTACCAGAAAAAACCGCAATGAATTTAATATGGATTTTTGTTATAATCGTAGGCTTATACATTCTTTTATCAAAAAGAACATAAATGCTCTTTACGATTATTAAGTTCAGTGCACTAACTAAATCATTTATCCCCCTCCCTATAGGGAGAGGGACCCAATCTTCACTACGGCCTCACTGAGGCACCTTATTCCAGTGATCCTCATATTTAATGTGTCCTTCCAGATAAAACCACTCGATACCGCGATAACGAATCCCGATGCTTTCCATCATATTATGACCAGGCGCCCCCGGAACCCAGGTATGGGCAGCATCGACAGACATAATCACGATACTATCCAGCGTTATGCGGTACACCTCGAATTCAAATCCTGCTTCGTTCACATCATAGTAGTGGATAACCGCTTTTGTAGCCTTTTGCTTTGACATAAGGCATCTGCAAAGTAAGGCGACGTTTTGTCGATCTGCTTATGGATCGTGAATGCCCCATGTTCTCTGGCCCCCATAAGATTGCCCGTGCTGGCGCTGCAAACCTGATGGATGTGGTAATTGCTGTTAAGGATCTCAATCGCGCCTTCTCTGCCCGAAACGTTGCAGCTGCCTTTGATCGGGTTTCCATTTTCATCATAAAGAAACATGTACGCGGGTAATGACATTGACTTTCCTCCTAATGATAATTTATGACTCTGCCGTCATTATCCTTGAAAAATGGATAGTAATAATTTCGCTCATTCAAGGTATAAGAGATTTCATAGGCATAGCCAGCTGGCAGGGCAATCTCGATACAACTATCTGGATATGAACGTCTTTGAAATTCGGCCGCAAACTCTTTATATTCACCGTGTTGCATAGACGAAATTGTATATCCATTCAAAATATCTTTTTCGTCAACACTAAAACAAAAATGATTGCCATTTATCATGATCGTTCGCTGCTCAGGAATATTCAGGTTTTCACCCGGACAACCGGTCAACATTGAGATAATCGGAATGAATAGAATTTTTAGTTTCACTGTGGAAAGTCTCCTAAAATAGCTTCATACCGCCTGAGAAGATCCTGTTTTGGTTCCGATGGGTCATAATCAATGAGTTTATGCAGGTTGCTGCGGGGATCAAATCCATAGGTATTGAGCAGCCAGAAATCACTGACGATAGAGGCTTGTTGCTCGAGACCGTAATCAAGCAAGTGATTTTTATCTAAATGGTAGGAATAGTCGACAGCCCAGGAGAATGCTCCGCGAAGGCGTACCATCATACCGTGCTGATGCTGCTAAACATGCATCATGTCATGCAGAAAAAGATGCGCTCCGACGATACGAGACATTCTTTGATGGGACATGGAAAAGTCGTTTTCATACGTACCTTCCATAAAATAAATCTCACCGTTTGGCGTCATTGCGGTTCTGAAATTCTGCATATTGAAGGGCAAATAACTTCCCCGATGAATCCACACTTCATTATAACGAATACTTAAACCATAAAGTGTTTTGGCAAGGTTAATTTCACCGAGCGTTAGCAGTCGCACTCCGCCAATTTTTATTCCATCGCTCATCTGCGCTCTCCTTTTGCGAGAGCTATATTAATATCACCGTAAATTAATACAATTATTTTTTTAATGAATGATAAGGGTGTTATTATATCCCTCAGAAATTACGGTAACGTTTTAAATTATCTACTGATTATTTTTACTCACCCAATCGCATATGCAGCAACGGAAACGGATTCCCCTGCCCGTCCAGTTCCGAGCGTCCGACCTGCTCAAACCCCATATGGCGATAAAATCCCACGCCCTGCGGATTCTGCTCATTCACGTCCACTTCGTTCGCGCCGAACGCTGCGATGGCGTGTTGCAGCAGCAATTTCCCGACGCCCTTCCCGCGACTCGCTTCATCAACAAACAGCATTTCAATGCGGTTTTCATCCACGCCTAAAAAGCCGTGAATAACGCCTGCGTCATCGCGAGCGATCACGACCTTGAGGTTAGGCAGATAGGCGTTAAGCAATAGCGGGCGCAGCGCCGCAATATCGCTTTCCTGCAAAAAGTGATGGGTGGCGCGGACGGAGGATTCCCAGATCGCAACCAGACGTTCGAAGTGTGTGGGAAGTGCGGTTTCAATTTTCATGGGGGGATCATTATAGAGCGCAGAGATTAAATCAAGTATCCAGAAGCATGGAGGCAATAAAACGAAGACCTTAAATGAAGTTATAAACTCTCGTACATCTGAAAGTAGAGAGCGTATCAAGGAAATGGCCCGAAAGTTGGTTCAGGAAACCAGGCAAATGATAGATCATGGCAAGCAAGAATCATCACCTGGGAATGAGAACAGGAAAACGAGTCAATCCTTCATGACAGTTGTTCGGTTTAACCGAACAACTGAGGAACGGTAAATATTGTTGCGCCCTGCTCCCCCTCACCCTAGCCCTCTCCCTCAAGGGAGAGGGAACCGATTGTGCGGTTTGTCATCCCACACCGTTCGAGCTAAACCCTAATCTCCATCACCGCATACACCCCATCCTTCGGCACAACCACGGTGACGTTTTCCACCGGCACGCCTGCCGCGAGGTGGATATCCTGCAGCTGCTGTAACGACCTCGGGTGAATATCCTCCCAGCCGATACCCCGCAGCACAAAGTCAATTTGCGGGCTGCTGGTCAGCATGTTCGACACAATCACCGCCCCGCCGGGCTTGACCAGCCGCAGCGCGCGCTGGAGAAAAATCACCGCATCGGTATCGTTGAAGTATTCGAAAATCCCCAGCGCGTCGACCAGTTCGGCCTGATGCTCGCCGAGCTCCAGCAGCAGGTCCTCGTTACGCACCAGCGTATGGAGCAGGTTGCGCCTGAGCAGCGTCAGCTGTTCGCCCACCACAATCCCTTCCTGCGCCGCCATGGTTTCGGCCCAGCTGAGCGCCACCGGGTCTTTGTCCACCAGCGTGAGATATACACGCTGGCCGTCGAGCTTTGCTTCGCGCAGCGCCTCCAGCACCGGAATGGCGGCACCGCTTGCGAGGCTAACCCAGTTATTTTCACTTTCGTTGTGAATATACTTATCCACCAGCGCGGCCAGCACCCGGGCGCGGGAGCGCACGCCAACCGCATCGTTAGCGTGGATAAACCACTGGCGGCTGTCGCTGTCCATTTTCGTGCCGTCGGGCAGGCGGTCCTCCAGCGGGTTTTGCACCACAAACAGCGCCAGCGCGGAGGGCACCAGCCGGGTACGCCACGCGGTGAGCGCCGGGCGGTTGCGGAAGGCCTGTTCGGAATAGCGGTTCTGCGGGACAAGCACGGCCTGCCCCCCCTCGTCGTATTCCACCCTCGGAGGCCGGAGCGCTGGCTCGGCTTTCAGGGCGCGGTCAAGGGAGGCGATCTCACGGGCAGCGTCGTCTTTCATCGGCCACTGGTCGCTGACGTCGGGAAATGACGCGCTGAAAATCGTCATATTTTCCGGTGCATCGCCGCGAAAAGGCTGCCAGTTCATGTCGTCTTCCCTCCGTTGGGCTTTTAACGGAAGTCTATCCAGGCGAGCGAGTAATACCCTACGAAGAAAGCACGAGATAGGTGCATCAGTTCTGCGACGTGCGCCATACCCCCGGCGTGCAGCCGTACTCGGTCTGAAAATGACGAATAAAATGGGCGCAGTCGCTAAACCGCATCCGCCGCGCAATATCCGTCACGCTTTGCTGAGAGTTTTTCAGCAGCCAGCAGGCATAGCGCAGCCTGGCGCTGCGAATAAATTCCCGCGCCGTTTTGCCAAACTCGGCGTGAAACAGGCGGTTAAGCTGGCGTTCGCTCAGCTTAACGTCCTGCGCGAGCCTGGCGGCGTTCAGCGGGTGAGTCAGATACTGTTCGACGATCGTCACCGCCCTGCGCAGCCGTGAATCAGGGATCATGGCGATATTCGCGGGCCGCGGCGTGGCGGCGTCATGCGGAGGAAGGGACAGCCGCCGGGAGGTGGTGGCCGCAATGTCGTCTCCCCCGTGGGCGCGGATCAGCGCCGTTACCAGGGTGAGCGTTGAGATCCCGCCCGGGCAGGTCAGCACATCGCCTTCGTCGATAAAATCGAGGCCTTGCTCAGCATAAACCTGCGGAAAGCGTTGCGTGAAAACGTCATGGTGATGAGGATGAATCGAGGCGCGGCGCTCGTTCAGTAAGCCTTCCTCCGCCAGGATAAAGCTGCCGGTACCAATACCTATCAGGGGAACGTTGTTGTGATAAGCCTCCGTGAGAAACGCTCTGTCGCCACGGTGTCCCTGGTGAAGATGCTCCAGACCTCCGCCGATCGCCGCAATGTAGTCGAAGTCGCCGGGCGGCGCATGGGCGGCCTCAGGCCGCACGCTGAGCCCTGAGCTGCTCACTATCGGTAAGTCGGGATAAGTGCTTATCAGGCTGAGTTTAAAGCGTATTTTCTGGCTACGCTTCTGGACGCTGGATGCAATACGTAACGCCTCTATTAATCCTGAATATGCGAAAAGCGAGAAATGGGGCCACAGGAGTAAACCCATATGCAGGGATTTATTCCGTGCAGGCGTCATTCTGACGCTATCATCAATTATATTTTTCATTAACTTGCCGAAGAATAATTACATTATCGCAACATTATTGTCGCTGTTATATTTTCCTAAGATAGGTCCTGGCTGTTAAATCAAGCATAAATGATGCCCGCAAAAACTTAAAAACATTTCTCCCTGTCGCTATCCGTTTTTTGACGTGTGGCACACATAGGTCGGCAGCGTTCCCAGAATAAATAAATAATTCTCATTCTGCTGTTTCTTAATACGCATATAAATATTCTTATTCGGATAGATAAAAAATAAGGGCTCGTACTTCTCCAGCCAGCTGTCGCTGATGTTGTCGTCCGGAAATTTCATATTGCGTATGGACGTCAGATTATAGACGCTGTCTTTGCGCACAATCTGAAAGAAAACTTTGCGATTCAGGGTCTTCGTGGGATCGCTTTTCAACCGGCCATTCATGCTGAGTATTCCGCTGTTACCCTCCACGGTGTAATTCAGCCACAGAGAGAGCGTTTCATCACGGTGATGCTGAATAAAGTTCGCCTGGCAGGAAAAGGGCTGGATGTAATGGCGATGCCAGAGGTAATACGCTGCCACGATAGCCCCCATCAACAGGCACAGGCAGAGCGCAACAAGCGTTTGACGGTAGCGAACCATACTAGCGATCCTCTATAAAATAATCGGACATACAGCGGTTGGGTTCCGTCATTGGCCTGTCACAGCGAATGACCGATGCGCGAGGCAGCAGGATATATCCGCTGACGTACACCCAGGGATAGTTCGCGCACTGGTCCTTAAACGGGGCGGCATAGGCCAGGGCTTTATCCCTGTCGCGCTGCGTTTCAATATCGCGAGAAAAATAGAGCTGGCATTCGCCCATCTTCATCGCGAAGCGATACCCGTCGACGAAATAGCTGTCATGCAGCAGGTTATGGCTGATAACGCTCACGCCAGCCAGCATCAGCAATAGCACCAGCGCGCCCGGCAGCCAGAAGCGCCGTGTCGGGGCCGTCGGGCCGACAGTCTCTTCGCAGACATCCGGAGCAGCACGTTCTTCCTCTTCAGCCTGCGGCTGCGTCTCTTTAACGGTGATTTGCGTATCGCTTGCGAGCGTCAGTCCAATCCGCGGGATAGTGACAATCGGATCGGTTTCAAACCCCACTTTCTTCAGCCCCTTACGCAGAATAGAAATATTCTGGTAGTAGGTATTAGGCGAAACCAGCATCCCCCGGCGCTGCCAGACAATATCCATGCACTCCTGTTGAGTCACAATACTTCCGACTCTTTCTATTAATAACAACAAACAGCGCCCCGCCGGGGAATTTAATACCACCACCCGGTCAGGATTGTTGAGATCGCGTAATGTGCTGGCCGCTGGATGAAACTCTACCAGGCCATTAATAATGTAATGCTTATGCATAGAATGGGCTAAATACCTCCGGTCAACGCCTGTTGCTCCAGTAGATTCCCTTCACGGTTAACCTGCGTATCCCTCGCCTGTGTAAGGATTAATGTGACGGATAAATGCGCAACTGTATATCCTGGCGCCTGGCGAAAAATCTTATTTTTCCTTTCTCTTTATCTGACCAGTCTGAAGTTTTCTTAACCGCCATTTTAAGCCGTCTTGACACTGACAAAACTCGACAAAGGCGCCCGTTGAACGCTTTAGCCATCATTGTCTGAATTATTCAGCGCGCTTAATTTGTTTTTTTAATCAAAAGCAGAGAGGACGCGCTCTGCCAGCGGGTTTCGAAATTACGACCAATTCGAAAGCTGTCGTCTTAATTAACAATTTCGGCGCGAAACTGTTAGCCACCGTCAGTAACAACCCTCGTCGCATGACGTCTCCAGACTATTTCCTTACAAAACATTTATTAAAGCCAACTTTTCAATAAAAACTACCGGTATGATTATTTACAGGCAAATAAGCAAAAGCCGGTTCAGCGAGGAGAAATTGACGCTACACCTAAACCGTACTTAAAACAAATTAAGATTAATTCAGGTTACCTCTTTTACGCCCTGAGTATAGTGGGCTCACACCGTGCAATGCTTAATTGCTTCGAAAATACAGGCATCGTTCTGCCAGACAGACGAGTCTCATTACAATTATAAATCGAGGGAATGACATGGCGAATAAGCTCAACAACACACGTCATTTAAATATCGCGCTATTGGGTGGAGATCACTTTGCGCGCCAGGGGATCGCCGCGTTATTAAAAAATATTGTCCCGGCTATGCAGATTACAACATCGATCGATAATTACGCGGAGATCGAAACGATACTCGCGACCGCACCGGTAGACGTGATTTTTTTATCCGGCATGGAGAAATATCACGCGGGATATGACTGCCTGAAATATATCAGGAAGATGAAAGTTCTTTATCCCGACGTACTTATTTGCATGTATTCCGCACCGGCAAATTCCTGGCTGTGGATACGCGGTGAAATAGACGCCTATCTCTCGCTGCAGGACCCGCTTTATCACTGGCGAGCCAGCGTATTAAAAATGGTCGATAGCCGTTATCGCCCACTAAAAAAACCCACGGCGTTATCGCTGACGCCGGGTGAATGGAGGGTATTGAAGGAACTGCGAAAGGGTCTGGATATGCGTTACATCGCCGAAACAGAGCAGCTTTCTTACCGTCGTGTCAGCGCGTTAAAAAGCTCAGCGATAAGAAAACTCGGGCTCAGGAACAAGACAGATTTGCTGGTCTTTTTAACCAGTTAGACCTGCTGCTTTCAGAGCAAATCTCGACATAACACCATAATGGAATCAGGACAATGAAAGCTCAATTCAATAATAAAACGCTGCTCGCTATCGCTATTGCGGCATTACTGCCAGCGGGCACGGCCCTGGCTGCCGGCACCAGCGGCGGCACGGTGAACTTTAGCGGCAAAGTGGTGACCTCCGCCTGCGCCATCAGCGCAGGAAGCGCCAACATTGACGTGGATATGGGTGAAGTGCGTACCGCAACGCTGAAGACGGCAGGCAGCGTTGCCAGCACGGCAAAAGCGTTTGCCATCACCCTGGAAGATTGCGAAATCGCCGATACCTCAGCCTCTACGGATGAGAACCCGATTGCCGCCACAACCGTGGCCGTCACCTTCACCGGCACGCCGGACACTTCCGATGTTAATAGCTTGTCCGTCGGGGCAAACGGCAGCGCCAACTCTGCGCAAAACGTGGCTATTCGCCTTTATGACGAGCAGGGCAACGTGGTGAACCTGGGTGAACCTGCTGCGGCCATCCCTCTGCGTAAGGGTGCCAACACCCTGAACTTCAGCGCGAAATATTACTCGCCGAAGGGCGGCGCCACCGCGGGTGATGCCAGCGCCGTCGCGACCTACACCGTGACCTATTCGTAATCCTCAGGCCCGGTCTGCGAGCCGGGCCTGTCTTAGCTTTCAGGAGAAACACTATGCGCGTAAACACATGGATTTGCCTGGCAGGTGCGTTATGTTCCTCCGCCGTCTATGCCGGCGGCGTGGGGCTGGGCGCAACGCGAATGGTCTACTCCAGCGCCACCAGCCAGGCCATGATGCAGGTGAGAAACACCCATCCCGACGCTACGTTCCTCATCCAGTCGTGGATGGAGAATGAGAAAGGCGAACGCACCAACGACTTCGCGATCACGCCGCCGCTGTACGTCATGAAACCGGCCAGCGAAAGCGCGGTGAAAATCATGTTTAACGGCAAAGCCCTGCCAGCAGATCGGGAGACGCTCTACTGGATGACGGTCAAAGCCATCCCCCAGCAGGCGAAAAGCGGCGCCGGGAATACGCTGCAGTTTGCGTCGGCTAACCGCATCAAGGTCTTTTATCGCCCGGAAGGACTCAGCGAGAGCCCGGGAGAGGCGTGGAAAAAACTGGCCGGTGCCTATCGCGCCGGAAAAGTCACGCTCAGCAACCCCACGCCGTACTACCTCACCACCATCAACGTGAAAATTGACGGTATGCCGGTGCAGCCGGTGATGGTGCCCCCGAAAGGCAGCGTGACGCTGGCCGAAACCTTCAGCCATGCGGGCAGCATGAGCTATCAGACCATTAACGATTACGGGGCATGGACCCCCGCCACGCGCGCGTCGTTATCCCAATAATAAAAACAGTAAGGCGTGACCACGTGAAAATAAAAATCCTGTGCGCCACGGTGATCTCCCTGGTGATTCGGCAAGCCGTGGCTGCTGAAAGCGAGCTGCAATTTAACCCTGCGTTCCTCAACGGCGAGAGCGCAAACAGCGCAGATCTCGCCTGGGTCAACGCCGGGAGCGCGTTGCCGCCGGGTGATTACAACTTCAACGTGTATATCAATACGAATTATGCGTTCACGGGTAACGTCACGTTCCGCCTTGCTGAAGACAGCACGGGTGAAGCGCTGCCCTGCCTCACGCCTGAACAATTCGCCGCGCTGGGCATCGATAGCCATCAGGCGAAGGGTGGCGACCTGCCGCTGGCGCAGCGCTGCATCTTCCTAACGAAGGCGTTTGCGGATACGCAGTTTGATCTGGACCAGAAGACGCTCACCCTGAGCTTCACCGTACCGCAAAGTGCGATGCGCAATTTGCCGCGCGGGTACGTCAGCCCGGAAAGCTGGGAGGCGGGCATTCCTGCCGCGTGGCTGAATTACGTGGTCAATGGCTCGAACAATGAGTATCGCGGCGAGACGCGCACGCGGGAACAGCAGCTGTTTGCGAGCCTCAACAGCGGCGTCAACCTGGGCGCGTGGCGGCTGCGTGATTTCACCACGTGGACCAAAGACAGCAATGAGCTCACCCACGTGCAGACCTGGCTGCAGCGCGATATTCACGCCCTGCGCGCGCAGGTGTATGCCGGGGAAACGTACACCTCGGCGCAGGTGTTCGACTCCGTGGGCCTGCGCGGTATCGCCCTGAAAACCGATGACAACATGCTGCCCGCCAGCCTCAGCGGCTATGCGCCTGAAGTTCGCGGCATCGCGCGCAGCAACGCCACGGTCACGGTTCGCCAGAACGGCAACATCATCTATCAAACCTCCGTCCCGCCGGGGGCGTTTGTGCTGAAAGATCTCTACCCGACCTCCTCGGGAGGCGATCTGGCGGTCACCATTCAGGAGAACGACGGCAGCAAAACGCAATACACGCTTCCCTTTGCCAGCGTGCCGAACCTGGTGCGTAACGGACAGGTGAAATATGCCCTCGGCGCCGGGAAATACCGTCCGACGGGCAATCAGGACGCGCCCGCTTTCGCGCAGGGCGAGCTGTTCTACGGCTGGCGATACGGCCTGACGTTTTACGGCGGGGCGCAGTTTGCCGATCGCTATAACGGCCTGGCCCTCGGGTTTGGGCAAAACCTCGGCCGCTTTGGCGCCTACTCCATCGATCTGACCCACGCCCGCAGCCAGCTGGCGGACGATCGGCGCTATACCGGTGATTCGGTGCGCCTGCGCTACAGCAAGCTGCTGAACGACATTGGCACGCGGGTTAACTTCTTCTCGCTGCGCTACTCCACGAAAGGGTTTTATACCCTCAGCGACACCACGTACAAAGGCATGTCGGGCGGATCGCCAAAGCAGACGGTGGAAGACGATGGCACCGTCACCACCCAATACGACACCGTGTACAACCTGCGCATGTCGCGCAAGGCAAAAAACCAGCTGCTGCTGTCGCAGCCGATGGGACAATACGGCTCGCTGTCACTGTCGTGGGATCAGCAGACCTACTGGAACACGTCAAATACCACGCAAAGCCTGCAGTTTGCGTGGAACGCCACGTTTCGCAACGTGTCGCTTGGCGTCAGCGTCCAGCGAAGCTCGAGCCTGTATGACGACAAGAAAGATAACATCCTGTCGATGTCGATTTCGGTCCCGCTGGGCAACCCGACGCTGTCGACCCGCGCGCGCTTTACCACGACCCATGCGGACTCCACCGGCACCACCACCAGCACGGGCGTGAGCGGCTACCTGCCGGGTGAGGAGAATCTGTTCTATAGCGTCAACCAGCGCTACAGCTCCCGACAGCACTACGGCGGCGATGCCACCCTGCAATACGAAGGCGCGTGGGGAGACTACAACCTGGGCTACAGCTACGCCAGCGACTCCCGCAACCTCAGCTACGGCATCAGCGGCGGCGCGGTAGTGCATGAAGATGGCCTGACGCTGAGCCAGCCGCTCGGAAATACCAACATTCTGGTAAAAGCCCCGGGGGCCAGCAACGTCGCCGTGCTTAACCATAAGGGCATCAAAACGGACGGCCGTGGCTACGCGGTGATCCCGTACGCCACGCCGTACCGCGTTAACCAGGTCGCGCTGGACGTGACGACCGCCGGCAACGACGTGGAGCTGGAAAACGCCATCGCCAACAAAACGCCTACCGATGGCGCCCTGGTTCGCGCCACCTTCACCACGCACCAGGGGGCAAAAGCGATGTTTATCGTGCGTCACGGCAACGACGTGCTCCCCTTCGGCACGCTGGTCTCGCTCGATGATGACAAAACCAGCGGCATCGTTGGCGATGGCGGCAGCCTGTATCTCTCCGGTTTGTCAGAGAAGGGCACGCTGAACGCCGTGTGGGGCCGCGGCAGCCGCCAGCGCTGCGCCATTACCTACGCCTTAAACAAGCAGAACTATAACGTCCGCACCGGTCTTTATTCTCAGGAGGTGGTATGTCAGTAACGCTTCGGATCGGCTGCCTTGCGCTGCTGTTGGTTTTCACGCTCCCCGTTCGCGGGTATGACGTGCTGGTTTCCGTCACCGGCAATTTGATCGGCAACACCTGCGTGGTGGCGCAGGACTCCGGGGAGCAGAACGTGCCGCTGGGCACCATTGGTATTAAACAGTTCAGCCGTGCCGGGGCCGGCAGCAATATCAAAACGCCCTTCACGCTCAGGCTTGAAGCGTGCGGGCCAACCTTTGCTGGCGTAAAAATCCGCTTCAGCGGTACGCCGGATGATGCCAACCCGCAGCTGCTGAAAATTGCCGACGGTGGCGCTACCGGCGTGGCGGTACAGATCCTCGATAAAGAGAGCGTACTCATTCCCCTGAATACAAAGACCACCGCATACGGAACGGCGGGGGATGACAGCGTACAGATGACCTTCTACGCGCAGCTGGTTGCCACCGCTACGCCGGTGAGCGCCGGTGATGTGTCAGCCCTCGCCACCTGGACAACGGAGTATCTATGATGCGTTTAGCGTTTCTTCTCAGCGGATTACTTTTCTGCGCCAGCGTGCAGGCTCTGGACTGGAAATCGGACATTACGCTCTCGCCTCAGCCGATGACCTACAGCGGGCCAGCGGATTCCGTGGTGCCGGGCAGCATTATCGGCTCGACCTGGAGCGCCACCGCCAGCGTGCAGCAGGTGTTCTGGTGCGGGCTTATTTTTACCTGCAACAAAGGCACGCTGCAGCCCAGCAGCAGCGCCATCTCAAGCGGTGCGACGGTCACCGTCGACGGCGCGAATTACACCATTTTTGAGACCGGCGTACCGGGCGTGGGGTATATCATCGGGCTGAAGGATTTTAAAAGTACACAATATATTCCGCTGCAAACCGGTATCACGCAAAGCTACCCGGCAGAGGGCACCAGTGGGTTTGCCCAGGATCTGGGATGGTCTGCAAAGGTCACCTTTATTAAAACCGGTGCCGCCCTGAAATCCGGCGTCTATAACATCCCGACCATCAACGCCGCGGTGCTCACCGCCTATAACAACGAAACGAAAACGGCGCAGGTGATTATCAGCCCGACCACCATCACGGTGACCGCCAGCGGGTGTACGATCGGCAGCAAAAACGCCAGCGTGGCGCTGGGCACCATTGATATTCGCACCCTGCCCACGGTGGGAAGCACGTCGCCATCGGGGACGTTTACCGTCGGCCTGACCTGCGACGCGAACGTGGCGGTTCACGCGGTGATGACCGATCAGACCACGCCGTCGAACACCTCGTCGGTGGTGACCCTGACCGGAGACTCCACGGCGTCCGGCGTTGGGGTGCAGTTTTTCTACAACGGCAGCGGGCCGCTGACGATGGGGCCGGACAGCTCGGCCGCGGGTGCGACCGGCCAGTTCTTCATCCAGAGCACCACGGCGGCGCAGACGCTCACGTTACCGTTCCAGGCGCAGTACATCCGAACCGGCGAACTGGTCCCCGGCTCGGCCAACGCGCTGGCCAGCATTACGTTTTCCTACCAGTAGGGGCTACTGCTTCACCCACACCAGCTGATCGGTTCGGAAGCCCAGACTGCGCGCGGTGTTCAGGTAATCCTGCTTCACCGCATCCGGAATGGTTGGCGTGCGTGACAGGATCCACAGGTAGTCGCGGTTCGGGCCGCTGACCAGGGCGTACTGGTACTTATCGTCCAGCCTGATCACGTTATAGCCGCCGTAGAACGGGCCGAAGAAGGACACCTTCAGCGCGGCGGTGGTTGGCTCGCCGGTAAAGTACGCTTTGCCTTCGCTCTCGTTCCACTTGTTCTTCACCGGATCGTAGCCCCGGTTGAGCACGCTGATGCCGCCGTCGCTGCGCTTGCCGTAGGTGGCGGTTACCTGCTCCAGCCCGCGTTCAAAGCGGTTTTCCAGACGGGCGACCTCGTACCATTTGCCAAGATAGCGGCTGGCGTCAAAACCGGAAATCGGCTGCACGCCCTTCGGCGGCGTGGGGGATTTACAGGCGACCAGCGTCAGCGCAATGGCAACACCGGTCACTACAGGCCATAGCTTCATGAGAATTCCTTTCATTTGCACGGTTGGACGTTAAGTGTAGTGCACCGTTTCGGCGCTTCATCCCGTTCGGGAAAATTCGTAGTATATTGAGAGTATTCCTCCACTCTGGACACGGACATGGCTTACTCCATCGGCGAATTCGCCAGACTCAGCGGCATCACCGCCACCACCCTGCGGGCGTGGCAGCGTCGCTATGGTTTACTCAAGCCACAGCGCACGGAAGGCGGCCACCGCCAGTACAGCGACGATGACGTCCAGCAGGCGCTAAAAATCCTCGACTGGGTCAAAAAAGGCGTCCCGATCGGCCAGGTCAAACCGCTGCTGGAACGCCCGATGCCGGGTCGGACCAACAACTGGCAAACCCTGCAGCAGAACATGCTGCAACGTCTGCAGGACGGCAAGGTCGAGTCCCTGCGCCAGATGATTTACGACGCCGGACGCGAATACCCAAGGCCGGAGCTGGTCGCGAACGTGCTGCGCCCGCTGCGCAGCCAGGTCTCGGCCAACGTCGCCGCCGCCATGACCCTGCGCGCGATCCTCGACGGCATCATCATCGCCTACACCTCGTTTTGCCTCGAAGGCGATAAAAAAGCGCCGGGCGATAATATTTTGCTCAGCGGCTGGCACCTGAACGACCCGTGCGAGATCTGGCTCGAAGCCTTAACGCGCACCGGGCAGGGCCACCGAATCGACATCCTGCCGGTTCCGCCTGACGCGCTGGCACCGGAAATTTTCCCGGAGCGCAAATGGCTTCTGGTCACCAGCGGCAAACTCACCGCCGGGCGGAAAAAACAGGTGGAGCAGTGGCAGCAGCAGGTATCGCTTGAAGTGATTATCCTCTGATAATTTTCTCCTGCGGGAATCTTCACGAAAAGTTGAATATTTTCCCGCGCCGCAGATGCTAACGTTTTCCTGTGACGAATAACTCAACAGGAAAACACCATGAAAAAAACTGCCCCTCTGCTGATCCTGGCCTCGATGGCCTTTGCCCCTGCTGCCTTTAGCGCCCCTGCCGGCACGCTGAGCGTCCACATTCTCGACCAGCAAACCGGGATGCCGCCATCAGACGTGACCGTTACGCTGGAGAAACAGCAGCAGGACAAATGGACCCCGATTGCTAGCGGTAAAACCGACCACGACGGCCGCATCAAATCGCTCTATCCGCAGGATCAGGACATGCAGCCTGGCGTGTATAAAGTGACCTTCAAAACCGCAGAGTACTTCCACGGCAAAAAGCTGGACTCCTTCTTCCCGGAGATCCCGGTGCTGTTTACCGTGACCCGCACCAACGAGAAGCTGCACATCCCGCTTCTGCTGAGCCAGTACGGTTACTCGACCTACAAGGGCAGTTAAGACGCATTGATTTTAAAGGAATAAAAAAAATAGTTCCGCTAATACTTGGACAAATTAGTCATGTTGTGTAAGTTTTAATTATATGAACGGGAGGACTACACCATGACAACGAAACCTGTACTCGGTATTAGCGGATGTTTGACCGGATCCGCCGTTCGCTTTGACGGCGGACACAAGCGTATGGGCTTCGTCATGGATGAGCTGGCCCAGTGGGTGAATTTCAGGCCCGTCTGCCCTGAAATGGCCATCGGCCTGCCGACGCCTCGCCCGGCCATACGCCTGACGCTGACGGACAGCGGCGAAACGCAGCTCCGTTTCAGCAAGCCGCCTCATGATGACCTCACGCAGAAAATGGCCGACTTTACGGCAGACTATCTGCCAAAAATCGGCGATCTGTCGGGATTTATCGTCTGTGCAAAATCCCCAAGCTGCGGCCTGGAACGCGTGCGGCTGTACGATGAAAACGGCAACCGGGGCCGCAAGGAGGGCGTCGGGCTGTTCACCGCCGCCCTTCTTGAAACCTACCCGTGGCTGCCCGTCGAGGAAGACGGTCGGCTGCACGACCCGGTGCTGCGAGAAAACTTTATCGAGCGGGTATTTGCCCTGCACGAGCTAAACATGCTGCGCGCTAAAGGTCTGACGCGCCGTGGGCTGCTGGATTTTCACAGCCGCTATAAGCTTCAGCTACTGGCGCACCATCAGGCAGGCTACCGCGAAATAGGCCCGTTCGTTGCCTCGCTGCACGAGTGGGAAGACCTGGACGCCTTCTTCGTGGCGTACCGGGAAAAACTGATGACCATCCTGAAAAAACCCGCCTCGCGGAAGAATCACACCAACGTACTGATGCATATCCAGGGGTATTTCCGTAACCAGCTGAACACCCGCCAGCGCGGCGAGCTGCGCGACGTGATCCTGCACTATCGCAACGGACAGTTGCCTATTCTCGCCCCGATCACGCTGCTGAAGCACTACCTGGCCGAATACCCCGACCGGTATCTGATGACGCAAAACTACTTTGATCCCTATCCTGATGATTTGGGTCTGCGTCTGGCAGTCAAGTGATCATAAAAATGCGAAGGCCCCATTGACCCGTAGAGGCCCAAAGCAGTACCCCGTTTAGACGACATCCTCACTGTCGTCTCTTTTTTGCATTTCATCTCAAAGACTGTGATTATATACAGGCTTATTCTGCAAAAAGGGGCCTGCCAGTGATCAACACCCTGCATATTCAAAACTACCGATCCATCCGCGACATGTCGCTGGAGCTGGAGCAGCTCAACATCGTCTTCGGGCCGAACGGCACCGGGAAATCCAATATTTACAAGGCGATACACCTGATGCACAGCGCCGCTCAGGGACAGTTTTCCCAGGCGCTGGCAAACGAGGGCGGCATTCTGAAGGTGTTCTGGGCAGGCAAAACCCGCAGCGACCAGCTGCGGCGGATGAATCTGGCGGTGGAAACAGAGGCCTACGAATACGAGCTGCAGGTCGGGTTTGTGGAGAAGCTGCCCTATCCCTCGCAGTTTCAGCTCGACCCGGTGATCAAAGAGGAGTCCATCTGGCTGAGCGGTCAGCACCGTCGGCCTTCGTCACAGCTGATGAAGCGTAAGAACCAGGCAGTATTTCTGAACAACGTGCATCACGAGAAAGTGACCCACAGCGGCACGCTGTACGAGAACGAATCGGTGTTCGGGCAGCTCGGCGAACCGCATCTTTACCCGGAAGTGTCGCAGATGCGCGAGTCCCTGCGTAACTGGCGATTTTATCATGAGTTTTCTGTATCAATCGGCTCGGCGATGCGCGCCCCGCAGGTCGGCTTCCGCTCCCCGGTGCTGGCCAGCGACGGTGCCAACCTGGCGGCAGCGTTTCAGACTATCGTCGAGATCGGCGACGAGCTGCTGCTGATGCGCATCCTTGACCAGGCCTTCCCCGGCTGCGTGTTTTACAGCGACAACACCGGCGGACGTTTTCGCATGATGATGCAGCGCGAAGGTCTTAGCAGGCCGCTGGAACCGGCGGAGTTCTCCGACGGCACCCTGCGCTTTCTGTGCCTGGCGGTAGCGCTGTTAAGCCCGCGCCCACCGGCGTTTATCGCGTTGAACGAACCGGAAAACAGCCTGCACCCACAGATGCTGCCCGCGCTGGCGAGCTTAATCGCCGAGGCCAGCCGCTACTCGCAGATTTGGCTCACCAGCCACTCGCCGGAGCTGGCGAAGTTGATTGAGAAACAGCGATCGTTTTCGCTGTATCAGCTGTCAATGGTGGAGGGGGAGACGAGGGTGGAGAGGCTAGGGTAGGTCGGTTAGAAAAAATCGCAAGGAAAGTCTCGTTTGTAGCGAAGTTATGCCTGGAAAGAATATTTCCCAGGCATATCAAATGTCCATTCAACCCGGATTGGTCTGTCAATTAGTGGCGATATATTCAGGATGATTTTCTAGCTTTGCGTTCATCTAACTTTGCAAAGAGCCATACTCTGGCACCAGCGGCGACGCCAACTATAGCGCTCACCACAGATAGATAAATTAATGATTTTGATGATAAATCAATCTTTCCAGAACTTATAAACTCGATCAGTACATTGTTTACAATAAAAATAAATGCAAAAAAAAACACACCGTAATAAAGGGTACTAAGCAGAAAAACCAAAAACGTAGCCCGATGAAACGCCTTATTATTTGCCATTAACTTTATCCTTAACTTTATCGCCGATTAACTCCCCTCCCAAACCACCTATCAGATCATTAACTTCCCCTGGGAAAGGTGCTAGTTCACCGAGTTTACCGCCAGCCCATGAACCTAATGCTGAACCAATAAGCGATCCCGTATTTGGGCCATCAGTAAAGAATGCCCCTCCCATAGCTATGCCGATGTTTTGCCAGGTATTCCTTCCCGGAGCAAGCATCCCCCCCACGCCAGCACTAATGCTGCTTTTATAATCCCACGATTTGTTTTCATTGCCTGGCTGACTCAGGTTAAACCACTGGTACCCTCCGTTGGCGATTTCCGCAATCACTCCCCCACCAACAACTTTACCCACCGACGCCGCAGGTCCTAAATACCAGGCGGCTCCGATCATTACCCCATCCTGGTAACCTTCGACAATCACTTTTGTGATGTTAGCCCCCTCAGGTAAGTCGCCTTTCGCCAGTTTATCCAAACCTGCCTGTTTTTCTTCTACAGATAAGCCCTTATTTTCGGCATATTGATTCCATGAACCCACGGCGTTCATGTAGTTATCCAGGCCAGAGGGGAGAGGAATGGAGGTAGCATTATTCTCAGCCGCGTTCTTTCCTCCTTGCGCCCCAGCAGCTGCCGAAGCCGTACTACCTCCCGCCAACCCACCAGCCATCCCCGCCGATACAGATGCCAGCGTAATGACCGTCTGCTTTTGATCTTCGCTCAATGTCGACAGGTCTTTCACATCCGGATAGAGCAGGCTGGCTATAGCATGCGCAGCCAGCTCGCCCGTTGCGGCACCTGCCGCACCCGCCGCTGCGCTATTCCCCTGCAGTACCGCAACTGCGCCACCCAGTATCGCGTGCGCAATCGTGTTGATAGCCGGGTTATCCTCTGTCGATTTCAGCAGATGCGCCAGCTCCGGTGCCGACGCGCCCGCCAGCGCCCCTCCGATATTGCCGCCCGCCAGTCCCTGCAGCGCTGCCGTGGCCGCCTGGATGCCGCGCTGCATATCGCTGCCGGTACCATATTTTTCCTGCGTCTCTTTATATTCCGGCGTAGCACGCAGTTTCGCCAGATAATCCTGGCGATCTTTTTCTGTCGCGTTAGCCGGAATATCACCATATTTATCCTTTGCCGCCTTCAGCCCGTTAAGATCACCCTGCGTCCTGGCAATATCCGCCACCTGGCTGCCAATGTCGCTGATCATCCCAACCGCGTTCAGGCGGTTCTGCTCTTTCTCCTTGTCGAAGATCGGGCTGATGCTGTCGTTAGCATGTTCGGTGTCGCGACTCAGATCGGCCACGTCCTGCTTCTGGTTTGCCTTGTCGCGGATGGTGAGGGAGCCCTCTGCCACGGCGGCCTGCGTGGTGCCTTCCTTATGGCCTTTATTACCCGCAGCGGAGATCATGCCGCCCGGCAGGTTGCCCTGGAATTTATCCCCGAAGCTGCCGCCGCCGCTCAGGCTGATACCGGAGTGCGAGGTTTTAAAGTCCGCTTCGTTGTGGATATCGCTGAAGCCCAGCGTTCCGGTATCGAGGCTGTTTTTGTCCGGCGTGGCGGTGGACGCGATAACCGCGCCATCAAGCTGGGTGTGATGCCCCACGGTGATGTCGAAGCCCCCGTCCCCGGCATACAGCCCGGTCTGTTCGGCCACCGAATCAAAGCGGCTCTTCATCTTGTCCTGGCTGGCGTTGATATAGCCTGAACCGGACATGGTGCCGAAGGTGAAGCTGCCCCCGGCCGCAACGCTGGTCTGCTTGCTGTCGTAGTCGCTGTTGTTCTGCTGGCTGCGCATCAGCAGGTCGTGACCAATGTCTGCCACGATTTTATTGCCGTTAACCTGGGCGCCATCAAGCACGGTGTCGTGCCCGCTTTTTAGGGTGACGTTTTTGCCGCTGTCGATTGTGGTTTCGGTCCAGTCGGTACCGTTACCTTTATCCTTGCCGTGCGCGGCGTTAACGTTGGCAAACACGCTGATACCCGCGCCGTTGCCTCCGGCACCGATGCTTACCCCAATACCGCCACCGCTGCTGCTGTTCTTGCCGCTGGTCTTTTGGGTATTCGCCGCGCCGGACAGCAGAATATCGTTCTGTGCATCCAGCGTGGTATCACCCCCGGCTTTCAGCTGGCTGCCCGCAATCACGATGTCGCCGCTGTTCGCGCCTTTGTTTTTGCCGTTCGCGGTGATGGAGAGATTATTGCCTGCGTTCAGCGTGCTGCCTGCCACCGCATCACTCTCAGCATGCTGCTGTGATTTCGACTTCTGGGTCGTCAGCGAGAGGCTCACACCCATTGCGTTCGGGTCGCCGGTGGTTGCCGCCATATCCGCTGCCTGCCCGGCCTGCACGCCGGACAGCACCGTTTTGGTGGCCTGAAGGGCTTTCAGACGGCCATCACTTTGCTCTTTGGTCTCCTGCGCCGCGCTCACGGCATTGTTAATAGCGCTACCGACGGTGCCGGAGAGCGCCACGGTGAGCCCGCTTTTCTTCTGCTCGAAGGTTTCATCCCGGGTGCGCCTGTCGTGCCCCGGCTCGATGATGACGCTGTCGCCGCTGAGGCTTAAATCCTTCCCGGCGATAAGATCCGCCCCGCCGATGTGGGTCTGGTTTCCGGCAGAAATCGCGACGTTACCGCCCGTCGAGCCCACCGTACTGAAGCTCTGGCTCTGGGTGGTACCCTTCTCACGAAGATCGTGCGTGCTTTTACTGCTGCCGATGGTGAAGCCAATCCCGCCCGAGCCCATCAGGCCGGATTTTTTCTCTTCCTTAAAGCGCCAGGAGGTGTCGGTGTTGGTGGCCGCCACGATATCAACGTTGTTGCCCGCCTTAAGCTGCACGTCGCCATCGCCCGCCACGGCGGAGCCGAACACCCGCAGGTTGTTGCCCGCCACCACCTGCACGTTGTCGCCGCTAAGTAATGAGCCGGATTCACGCGTCGCGCTGTCCTCCTCGATGGTGTGGGTGGTTTTCTTGCTGAGGAAACCTTTTTTGGTTTTGGTCTGCTCTTTGTAGTGATAATCGCTTTCGGTTGCGGTATTGAGATTGACGTCGCGGCCTGCCGCCACGCCGATATCGCCCTTCGCCGTCACCTGCGCGGCTTCGGTGGTGACATCGCGTCCGGCGAGGATTTGAGTATTCTCCCCGCTGGCGATCTCGGTTCCCTGCTGACGTACCGATTCGTTAATAACGGTTTTCTTGCCTGACCTATAGCTGTCGCCCTGCGTGGTCTCTTCCGCAGCCAGATTCACGTCGCGACCCGCCTGCAGCCCGACGCTTTTCTCCGCCGCCAGCGCGGCGGCCCGGGCGTTGATATCCTGCCCGGCCTTCAGGACCAGGTTATCGCCTGCGGAAATCGTGGTGCGGTCGAGCCCGGTGCTGTGGGATTCGCTTTTTCCTTTCCGGCTGCTTTCGCTTGTTTGCTCCGCGTTCAGGTTCAGGTCGTTGCCCGCGCTCAGCCCCGCGCTGCCGCCCGCCTTCAGGTCGCTGGCGGTCACGTCAAGGTTGTGCCCGGCATTCACCAGCAGGTTGCCGCCCGCACTGACGTTACTTCCCTGATACGTGACGGAGGAACGGCTGGTTTTCTCCCGGCTGGAGCTGAATGCGTCGTTGATCTGATTCGCGTTGACGGCAATATCGCCCCACGCGTTCAGCAGCATATCGCCGCCGGAGGCCAGGTTCGCCCCGGTAACGGTGATGTTTTTACCCGCCTCAAGCGACAGGCCATCCTGCGCGGTAATCGACGCAGCGTTCCCCAGCAGGGTGTCCTTCAGGCCGATGTTGCCGTACTTCCCGCCGGCGTTGATATCAATCTGCTCAACCTGGGTCAGGTTGTTGATGCTGCCGTCCAGGCTCTCCAGCGCGACCGTTTTGCCGCTGATGGTGGAGCTGATGTTATTGATATCGCCGATGGCGCTCAGGTTCAGGTCGCCGCCCGCTTTCATCAGGCCGTTGCTGAGGTTGCTGATGCTGTTCTGGCTGTCGAGCGTCAGGCTGTTTTTCGCCAGCAGCGAGCTGCCGCCGTTGGTGATGCTGCCGCCCTTCAGGGTGACGTTGTTGCCCGCGATCACGCTGCCGTTGTTGACGGTGACGTCCTTCGGCGACAGGTAAAGTTTCGGCACCATCACCGTTTCGCCGTTGACGGTGGCTTTCTCCCACCACAGCAGGCTGTGGTCGAGCGCGGCAATCTGATCGGCGGTCAGCGAGACGCCAAACTGCAGGCCCAGCGACTGCTGCGCCGCCGCGGCGTTGTCCATCAGGTAGCGCATCTGATCCAGATCGGAGCCGATGCCGTTCAGGTAGCGGTTACCGGTCTGGTTGAGTACCACGTTGGAAACATAGCGGGTATCGAACGCCGCATCGCCGAGGAAGCGGTAGTCGTAGTCCGGGTTCAGGTTGAGGCGGCCCAGCATATAGGACGAGCCGAGGAACTGCTTCTCGTCGGTAAACGCCAGCCGCGTCTCCTGCGGCGCCGTGGACGACGGTTTGATCCCGAGCATCGCGTTCAGGTCGGCAAACAGGGCGGGATCAAGCTGTCCGAGACCGTTCAGTTTCGGGTTGATGCCGATCAGGTACGGGCTTTTCGGGTTGTCGGAGAAGACAAAATAGCCGTTGTTGCCCGACGGCAGCGGGTAAGCGCTGGTATCGACGCGCTGGCCCTGATAGTGCCCGACGGCGCCGCCCTGCGCGGTTCGGAGATCGGCGGTGGTGACCCCGGCGTTCGCCAGCGTGCCCAGCTGGCCGAGGTTCGCATCGCCTTTCTGCGTGGTGGCAACGTTGCTGAGAGGCGTGCCGGACGCGCCGCCGTTTTCCAGCGCGCCGCCGCCGTTAAGCTGCTGCAGCGCCCCCTGGAGCCGATCGTTCCACTGCGGCGAGGTCACCGCCACGGTTCCGGCAGCGCTCAGCCCCTGTTTTTGCACACCGCTGCCGATGGTCTGGTTGCTGAGTGTGTTCAGCGACGGGGTGGAGATAACGTTACTGACGCCGCCCGCATTGGCGGTGGTACTGGTGTTACTGATGTTGCTGGTGAAGTTCGCGGTGACGTTACCGCCCGCCTGGATGACGGCGCGGTATGTTTCACCATTTTCACTTTCTGTGACATGCCCATCTAATACATAGGTTACGTCATTGTCGTAGTAAGTATTGCGATGGGTTGGAGAGTAGGAGCCAGGAGAACCCCCGCCATATGAGGGGCTTACATATTTATATACAGCATATTCTGTATAAGTTCCGCTCTGATAGCTCTGATTATTCAGCGTGTTTCCTGCAAGCGTAATATTGCTATTCGCCAGGATTGCACTCGCCTGATTGTTCAACTCTGCGGCAGTGATAGTCAGGTTACGCCCGGAAGAAATACGAGCGCTTCCACCCTCAGCATTTACAACCTGCGCTATCTGATTTAGTGCATATTTACGTGTTTCATAGCCTGTAATTGGTTTGTAATAGTAATGGGTATCCTCATACAAGAAACAGGGAACTCCCCCACATGTACCTGAACCGTCATGGGTATAAGTGCTGTATTTATCCCGAACAAGCGTATCGATTCCGAGAACCGACACAGGTATGTCAACAGTTGCCTGCCCAACCCAACCATACGCTGGCGACGCACTTGTTGTTGTGGTTGACGTTAATCCATCACGCTGATTTAACAGGCTGGCAGTCTTAACCGTAATATCCCCACCCTGCGTCTCAATATTCCCCGACGTGTTCACCACCTGGCTGTTCGCATTCCCCGCCGCATCACGCTGCATCCACAGGTTGTTCCCCGCCATGATGTCGCCGCGCCGGTTGGTGATGCTGTCGGCATAAAGCGCCAGGTTATTCGCCGCGTACAGCAGCGCGGTGTTGACGATGGAACCCGGTGCGCTCAGGGTCAGCGAGCCGCGCGTGCCGGTGAAGCCGTCGACGGTAATGTTGCTCCGGCTGGCGACGGTGATGTCGCCCCCGCCCTGCACCGTGCCCGCGGCGTTCAGCGCCACGCTGCTGCCGGAGAGCGTGCTGGTGCCGCCGCCGGTGGTGATTTGTCCGTTGTTGCTGAGCTGCCCGCCCGCGCTGAGGTTAACCGTCTGCCCCTGCAGCACGCTGCGGTTATCGATGTCGCCGCCGCTGCTGATGGTCAGGGTTCGGCCTGCCGCCACGGCGGTCCGGCTGGTAAACGCGTTCGTCAGCTGCAGCGTTAAGTCCCCCAGGGAGACCAGCTGGCCGGTCAGGTCCAGCCCCCGGCTCTGCAGCCACAGGTTGCCGCCGCTCAGCAGCCTGCCGCCCGCGCTCTGGGTCACCTGGTCCGCGTCGATATTCAGCTGCGCGTTGCCGAGCAGCGTGCCGCTGTTGTTCAGCTGGCCGTAGTTAACCGTCAGCTGTCCCGCCTGGGTGGTGCCCTGGCTGGCGAAATTGGTGCCGGTCAGGGTGGCGCGATCGGCCACCCACGTGCCGCCGTTAGTGGCGTTTGCCGCATTCAGGATCAGGTCGGTGGCCTGCAGCCAGCCGGTGCCGGTGAACTGCGGCGTGCCGAGCGTCAGGCGCGCGCCGGAGAGCAGCCTTCCGTCGTTACGCGCCTGGGAGGAGGCGGTCACGCGCGTCTCGCCGCCGCCCTGAATCAGGCCGTAGTTAAACAGCGCGGGCGTGGTCAGCGTCAGGCCATCGCGGCTGACGATTTCGCCCCCGCTGCTGTTGGTCAGCGTGCCGCTGAGGGCCAGCGTCGCGCCGTTATCGCCCTGCAGACGTCCGCCGTTGGTGAGCGCCCCGGTGGTGATGCCGAGCGTGCTCCCCTGCATTCTGCCGTCGCTGGTGACGGAGGCCGCCGTGACGTTCAGCGCCCCGCCGGAGAGCAGGGTCCCGGTCGACTGCTGGCTGACCGCGCCGGTCTGGCTGAGGGTCAGGCCATTCACCCCGCTGATGGCGCCGCTGTTGCTGAGCGTGCCGCCGGTCAGCGTCAGGTTTTTCGCCGCCCACTGCCCCTGGTTCACCAGCGTCGCGGCCTGCAGCGTGGCGCTGCCCAGCGCGGTGATCTTACTGCCCGTGGTTCCGGTGAGCGTGTCGGCCAGCGTCATCTGCAGCCCGTCGGCGCTCTGCACCGTGCCGCTGTTGGTGAGCGACTGCGCGTTAAGCAGGATGTTCTGCGCCTGCCAGCTGCCGGCGTTGGTCACCGCCCCGGAGGCAATGGTCAGCGCGCCCTGAGTGAGAAGCCTGCCGCCAGCGCCGTTAATCAGCGCCTGCTGCGGCGCGGCCATCGCCATGCGCGCCATCAGCCGCTGCTGCCCCTGAACGGTCAGGCTCTGCAGGCCGGTCAGGGTACCCTGGTTGTTAATGCTGTCCTGGCGCAGCGCGAGGGTGTTCCCCTGCACGGTGCCGCTGTTTTTAAGGGTGCTGCCGCCGAGCGTCACGTCCCCTTCGCTGAGGAGCTGCCCGCGGTTATCCAGCGTCTGTGCGGTGATATCCGCCCGCCCCTGGCTCATCAGCGAGCCGGACGAGGTCAGCGTGCCGCCGGTCGCGGCCGTCAGCGCCCCCTGGCTGAGCAGGGACCCGCCGTGCGTCCAGTCGCCGGTGGCGCGGATGTCCGCGCCGTTCCCCTGCAGCGTGCCCTGCGTAACCAGCTGGCCTGCGTCCAGCGTCAGCATGCCGCCGGAGAGGGTGCGCGAGGCCGCGCCCGTGGTCAGCGCGGTGCCGGTGAGCGCCAGGCCGTTCGTTCCCTGCATCAGCCCGTCGTTGCTCATCTCGCGGGCGGTCAGGGAGAGCGTGCCGCCGGTGATGCGCCCCGGGTTCGCCAGGGTGTCCGCGGTGAAGGTGGTTGCGCCGCCGCTCTGCAGCAGCCCGGTATTGGTTAACGCCCCGCCGAGCGTGCCGCTGAGCCCCGTCAGCCCGTTCACCGTGCCGCTGTTGGTGAGGGTGGTGCCGGTCATGCCCAGCGTGGTGCCCTGCAGCGTACCGGCGTTGGTCAGCTGTCCGCCCTTCAGCGTGAAGCCGCCGCCGGAGAGCCATTTGCCGTTCAGCGCGTTGATAAAGCGGTCAGCGGCGGCGTTAACCGCGCTGCTGCCCTGCATCAGGCCGCTGTTGCGCAGCTCCGTCGCGCCTGCGGTCAGCGTTCTGCCCGCCACCGTGCCGCTGCTGGTCAGCGTCGTCGCGTGAAGCGCGGCATCGCCGGTGGCCACGATGTTCCCGGTATTGCTCAGGGCGTTGCCCAGACCCAAATCCAGGTCCTGCGCCTGAATATCGCCCCGGTTCGTCAGGTCGCTGCCCCGGAGGGTGAGCCCGCCGTTCACCAGCAGCAGACCGGCGTTATCGAGCGTGTCCAGGGACAGATTCAGGCCGCTTCCGCTCACCAGCTGCCCGGTGGCGCCGTTGCTCAGCGCGCGGGTGGTCAGCGCCAGCGTGTCGTTGCCCTGCAGCATGCCGGTGTTGGTCAGCTGCGCGGCGTTCACCGTCAGCGCTTTCCCCGCCAGCCGGCCGTCGTTAAACAGCTGCGCCGCCGTCAGCGTGAACAGGTTCTGGCTGAGCAGGGCGCCCGTGTTGTCCAGCCTGCCGGTCGCGGCAAGCGTCAGGGCGTCCAGCGCCTGAACGCTGCCCTGGTTATTCAGGCCTGCGGCATCCAGCGTGGCGCTGCGCCCCTGCAGGCTGCCCGCATTGCTGAGCGTGTGTCCGCTCAGGGTGAGGGTCTCACCGCCCGTCACCTGCCCCTGAGCCTGGTTCGCGAAGGTGTTGCCGGACCAGGCCAGCGTGCTGCCGCCCTGAAGCAGGCCGCTGTTCTGCAGGTCGCCCCGCAGGGTCAGCACTTTCGCCAGCAGCTGGCCCCGGTTATCGGTATTGCCGGCCTGAACGTCCAGCGCCTGCTGGCTGAGCACCTTACCGCTGTTGGTCAGCGCGCCGGTCACCGCCGCCGTCACGCCCGCTTCCCCCAGCGCGTTACCGGTGTTCATCCACTCGCCGGTGGCCAGGTTCAGGGTGTTGCCCTGCATGAGCCCGGCGTTGTTAAGGGTGGTGTGGTGCAGGCCGAGCGCGCCACCGGAGAGCAGCATGCCCGCCTGCAGGTTGCTGAGCTGTGCCCCCGTCGCCGTCAGCGAGCGGGTTCCCTGCAGCGTGCCGCCGTTGGTCACCGACGCGCTGTTAAACTGCGCGTCGGCACCGGCCATCAGCCCGCTGTTGGTCAGGCTGGCGGCGGTCAGCGTCAGGCCGTCCCGGGCAATCACCCGGCCGCCCGCCTCGTTGCTGACCTGACGGGTCAGGTTCAGCAGCAGCGCGGTGGCGCTGAGCTCGCCGCTGCTGGTAAGGGTGTCGCCGCTGAGCGTCAGCGTTCCGCCGCTGCGCAGCGCGCCGCGGTTAGTAATGTCTGCCACGCCGAGCGTCAGGGCCGCGTCCCCCTCGACGGTGCCCTGGTTCTCCAGGCTGTCCGCCGTGATGTGCAGGTCGCCGGCGGCAATACTGCCCGCGTTAACCAGAGTAGTGCCGTTCAGGGTGAGCCGGTCGTCCGCCAGCAGGCGTCCGCTGCTGGTCAGGCTGAGGTAGTCGCTGCTCAGGCTGACGCCGTTGATTTCACCCTGGTTGGTCAGCGTGTCGCCTTTAATGCGCAGCGTGCCGTCGGTGGTGATAAGCCCGCCGTTGGCCAGCACCGGAACGTTCAGCGTTAAATCCTGCGCGCTGTAGACCGACCCGCCCGCGAGGTTCGCGAGTGACCCGGTCTTCAGGCCGAGCAGGGTGGTCCCCTGCAGCAGCCCGCCGTTCTCCACCGAGGCAGCGTCCAGCGAGAGGATACCGGCAATCAGCGAGCCGCTGCTGGTGATGCGCCCGGGGGCCGTCAGGGTCATGCGGTCCGCTTTTGCGGCGCCGGACTGGAGGATGTTCTGTCCGCTGAGAGTAATGGCGCCGGCGGTGAGCTCCCCGCCGCTGGTCAGGTCGCCGGTCGCGTTAAAACTCAGCGCGTCACCGGTGGATTTCCCGGCGTGCGCAATCGTGCCCGCCGTCACCGACAGGGCGCCTTTCGCCGCCTGGGTGCCGTTCAGCGCGGCGTTCTGCGCCTGCAGGGTGAGCCCCTGCCCGCTCTGCAGGTGCGCGTCCCGGCCGGTGGTCAGGTCGCCGGCGCTGACGGTGACCGCCCCCGCCGCGTCCGTCTGCCCGTTCAGGCTGGCGCTGCGGGTCGCGGTAATCTGTATATTGCCCTGGCTGGTCGTGCGGGACGCCTGACCGCTGGTCAGGGTGCCGGCCTGCGCCGTCAGCGCCGTCGCGCCGGACAGGGTGCCGTTCTGCTCAAGCGCGCCTGCGGTCACGTTCATCGCGCCGTCAGCCAGCAGGCTGCCGTCGTTACGCAGGGTCTGCTGCGCCGTGACGTTCGCATTGCCTTTCGCGCTCAGCGTGCCCCGCTGCGCCAGGGTTCCGGCGCTTAACGTCAGGTTGCCGGCGCTCTGCAGGGTGCCGTTATTGGTCACCGTCTGCCCCTTCAGGGTGACGTCGCTGCCCTGCGCCGTGCCGCCGTTCGTCAGCTCTCCGGCGTTCACGTCCAGACGGCCTTTCGCCGCCAGCAGGCCGCTGCTGGACACCCTGTCGCCGGAGAGCGCAATGTCGCGCCCCGCATTCACCTGCCCCTGGTTACTGACGGTGCTGCCCGTCAGGCGGATATCGGCCGCGGCATCGGCCCGGCTCTGGCCGTCCAGCACCAGCTGCCCGCCGCTCAGCGCCAGGCTCTCCCCTGCCGAGACCGCACTGCCCGTGGATGACAGCGTGCCGCCGCTGCTGAGCGTCGCGCGGGTATCGCTTCCGCTGCGGGTATTCGTCAGGGTGATATCCTTCCCGGCCGCCACGCTGAGCTCGCCCCTGCCGGTGACGCTGCCGCCGCGCTGCGTCAGGCTGCCGCCGGTGGACAGCGTGGTGTCGCCCTGGCCCGTCAGCGTGGCATCCGAAAGTGCCACTCCCTGCCCGCCCGCGACGGTCAGCGCCCCGCCCTGTGCCGACACGCCGCCACCGTTGACGGTAAGGGTGTCCTGACTGTTCAGCGTCGCCGCGCCGCGGGAGATAAGGGAGGTATTGCTGAGCGTCATCGCCTGCCCGCTGCTGACCGCCAGCGCGCCCGCGCTGTTTGTCCCGCCGCCCGTCATCTGCACTTTCCCCGCCGCGGAAAGGCGCATGTCGCCCTGGCTGGCGAGCGTGCTGTTACTGAGCTCCACATCCTGCGAGCTGGCCACGTTCAGCGCGCCCCCGGCCTGATGGCTGCCGCTGAGGGCCACCCCCGCGCCCTTCGCGCTAATCGAGCCGCTGGCGAGGCTGTTCCTGACCGTCAGTTTCCCGCCCGCATCCAGCTGAATGTCGCCCTGGCGCGCGGTGAGGTTGCCGAGGTTCACCCCGACGCCCGCCTCGCTGGAGACCAGGCGGATACGGTTCGCATACATCCCGCCGAGCGCGCCGGTATCCACCGCCACCACGGGCGCGGCGCCCTCGCCGGCAACCGGCCTGACGCTGCCGTCGGCGCCCACGCGGTTCGCCCCTGCGGTCACCGTCAGGTCGTTCGCATGTATCGCGGCGTTCACTTCCGTCGCGCGCGCAATAATCGACAGCGCGTCGCTCTTGCTGGCGTCCAGCCCCTGGCCTTCAACCGTGATGGCCCCTTTCGTTACCTCCAGCGCCAGCAGGTTACCGCTGGCGTCAAACTGCGGCTTGCCGGTGGTCAGGGTGACGTTCGGGGTGTTGATAAATCCGCACCCGTTACAGGTAATGCCGTACGGGTTGGCCACCATGACGTTTGCCGCCTTACCGGCGACTTCCGTGTAGCCCTGCAGCTGCGAGCGGCTGGCGCCCGTGACTTCGTTGATGATGCCTTTCGCTTCCCGCCCGGCCTGCAGGTTGGGGTTGTTCTGGATAAGCCCGCCCAGCTGGGTTTGGGTTAAACGGTCCGTGCCGTTATTGAGGATAAGCCCCTCGTTGCCGACGTTATATTCACCGAACTGGTTATGCGAGATGCCCGCCCCGTTCGGGGTGGCAATGTTGACGACCGGCACCCCGTTCCCGGCCCGGTCGACCGTGGTCTGCCCGGCCGGCGTGAGCGCCGCCGCGACGGCGGGTGCCACCGGCTGCCAGACCATCAGGCCGCAGACAATCCAGCTGATCAGACGCTGCGAGAAACGAACGGGTGGGTGACGGGTATCCATAGTCGTAGAGTCTCTTAAAGCATGAAGGCAATGCGCCAGTTAACGCTCACATGATCCGGGCCGAGCCAGTCGGGGTAGCGCAGGGGCGTGCCGACCGAAATCTGGCTGCTGTACCCGCGTCCTGCGCTGCTCAGCCCCACCGAACCGCCCCACAGCGTGCCGGAGGCAAAGCGGTCCTGACGGTCTTTTTCCAGCCAGCCGCCGTCAACGGCGACCGTTGCGCTTACCGCGCCAATCACCGGGAGGGTGAAGAGGGAATACCCCAGCTCGTTACGCCAGTAGCCGCCGTTGTCCCCGGACAGGTACTGCTCTTTAAAACCGCGCACGGAGCTTTCCCCGCCGAGCGTCAGGCGCTCGGCGCCGTACAGCCGGTCGGGCGACCACTGGCCGTAGGCGCTGGTCAGCCACCACGCGTTACGGGCAACAGGACGCTGGAAGCTGGCGTTCAGGCTCCATTTACGGAATTCCGCCCGCGGCATATCCCCGGATTTATTTTCATCGGTTTCGGCATTGAACCACGGCATGCCGTGGCTCCAGGTCGGGTTGAAGGTCGCCACGCCGCCCAGCATTTTTTGCGTGTGGGTAATTCCCAGGACCAGGCTGGAAAGGTTGCGCGTGCTGCTCTTAAGCGGCGCGTCGTTGAGCCAGTTGCGGCTGGAGCGCTGGACCACGCCCGCCGCAATGCCGGTTTTGACATCCCCGTTGCGGAAAACCACCCAGGACGCGTTAAGGCGGTGGGTTTTCGTATCGCCCGTGGAGAGCCAGTTGAAGCCCTGGTTACTGATGGTGGTCCGGTAGTTACTCCAGGCGTAGCTGTAGTCCAGCAGTCCGTAGCCAGACGGCACGCTGACGCCCGCCTGGAAATTCTGCGCATCGTACGCGCTGGCAAAATCGCTGCTGCGCCCGCCGCTGACAAACCATTTATCCGCCAGCCCCAGCATATTATTGGCGGTGAGCACGCCGTTAAGCTGGTTTTCACCGGTGCTCTTCTGGCCGCTATTATCCAGGCTCACGGATGCACTTAACGGAAATTCCGGCTTGCCCGTGAGATTAACGATGGAATATCCGGCCTGCGTTCCCGGCAGAATTTCAATCTGAACCGGTTCGGCGCGCAAACGGTTAATTTGCTCCATCCCCTGTTCGATATCGCGTAAATTAAGGATGCCGCCTGTCCGTCCCGGAAACGCCATTTTCAGCATGCGCGGCGTTTCACCTTCCAGACGGATCGCTTCCAGCCGTCCTTCCAGCACCACAATATTCAGCTGGCCGCCGGAGAGATCCTGCTCGGTAAGAAAGGCGCGGCTGGTGATATATCCCCGGCTGATATACCAGTCAGAAATACGGGCGAGAAGCTCCGTTATTTTCGCCATATCCAGACACCGGCCCTGCCACGGCGCAACCAGGGCCTGCTGCGTTTTCGGGGAAATGAGGGTCGTGCCGGAAAGGGTAATGGTATCAATGGTGAAGCAGGGCCCGGTGCCGGCTGCAGGCAGAGGCCTGTCAGGCGCCGGGCGAGGAATACTCCGCTCCAGCTCTTCACGCTGTTGCTGGTTCTGTAATAAAAGCTGCTGCTGTTGCTGCTGAATAGTATCGCGATCGGCTGGCGACAAGGGCGCAGCGTTAATGCTTGCTGAAAAAAGCGCACCCGATAAGATAAAAATAATATAATTTGCTAATGAAATTATTCTTCTTTCTATTTTATTGCTATTCATCCATGCCACAAAATTTATTCGCAATTAATATTTTCGAAATATAAGAGCATTCTTAATGCGAGTATATCTAATTTGCGTTAAGGCGAAGCAAATAAAATATTTTTTCAGAAAAATGAGAGGTGGATTAAGAAAAAATAAGAAGTGATTTAACTACCCCTTAAATCTTGAGTTAGCCGTAATACACTAGCTGTGAAGACGGAATGTTTTTCTCCATTCCGCAGGGCTCACCCCAAAACGCGCCTTAAACTGCTGTCGCCAGGTGACGGCGGAATTAAATCCCACCAGTTCGGCCACGCGCTCAATCGGCATATTTCCGGCTTCAAGCAGGAGCTGGCTGCGCCGCAGGCGTTCGGCGGTAAGCCAGTCGGCGACGCTCATCCCCGTGGCTTGAATAAAATGACGGGTCAGGGTGCGGCGGCTCATCGAAACCACCTCCGCCAGTGAGTCCAGGCTATGCGGTTCGGTGATGTGCCGCTGCAGGTAGTCGATCAGGCAGTTAATGCGTCCGTCGCGGGTATCTTTGGGTACCGGCTGGGCGATGAACTGCGCCTGACCGCCCTCGCGGTGGGGCGGAACAATCATCCGACGGGCAATCTGGTTGGCGACCACGCTGCCAAAGCGCTGACGAATGATATACAGGCAGCAGTCCAGCGCCGCCGCGGTTCCGGCGGAGGTGATGATATTGCCGTCATCCACGTAGAGCGCATTGATATCCAGCTGAACGTGCGGGAAGAGCGACTGGAACTGATGTTCGAACTCCCAGTGGGTGGCCGCACGTTTGCCGTCGAGGAGCCCCGCCCAGGCCAGCACAAACGACCCCAGACACAGCCCGACGATTTCCGCGCCGTTGTCTCTCGCCTGCACCAGGCTGTCGAGCAGCGTCTGGGGCGGGCGTTCAAGAACGTGCTGCCAGTAGGGAACGACGACAATATCGGCCTGACCAAGGGCGGTAAAATCCTGCGTGGCGTTGAGGGCAAATCCGTCTTTTGAGGTGAGAAAACCCGGCGTTTCGGCGCAGATCGTCACGTTAAAGCGCTTTTCGCCGGAGACCGAATCGCCAAACAGAATGCAGGGAACGGAGTAGTGGAACGGGCTGAACCCGTCTACCGCGACAATCGCGACGTTGATTAGCGACATCAGATCCTCCTTTCCCCTTAACGCGCTCAGAATATAACGGTTTCGCCATCCTGGGGAATGCTCACTGCGTCACTCACCTGATTGGCTTCAACGTACTCACGCAGCGCGCTGCGGGTCAACAGGCAGTGGTTAATCGCCTCCATATGGATCGCCACAATGCTGGCCTGCGGCAGCAGGAAATGAACGTTGAGCACGTCCTCCTGCCCCATAATAATGGGCCCAAAACCAATAACGTGGGCATAGCCCGCGTTCAGCACCACCACGTCCGGCTGGTGCTTTTGCAGATCGGCCGCCACCTCGTCACGCCAGACGGTATCCCCGGCAAGATAGAGCGTCTTCTCATCGGGATGACGCAGCACCACGCCGCAGGCCTCACCCAGACGCTCCGCCAGCTCGGGCACGGCGTAAGCGCGATCGGTGCCGTGCTGCCCGCCGTGGGTTTTCGTAATCTGAATATCGCCGAAGAAGGTCGCGTCGGTCATGACCGTCAGGTTGCTGAATCCCTGGCTGCGCAGCAGCGCGGCGTCACGATCGTTTTGCACGTAGATCGGTTTGTCTTTGGCGATCAGCTCCGCCGCAGTGAGATCCCAGTGATCGTCATGAGTATGGGTGACGATCACCGCGTCGGCGTCCAGCAGCGTGTTGACGTCAACGGGGAGTTCGACCGTCGGGTTACGGCGTTCGGCATACGCCGTGCCGGGAAAGCCCGGATAAGCCCCCTTCGGGGCCAGCATAGGGTCGATTAAAAGACGTTTTCCGGCGTAGGAAATCAGCTGGGTGGCGTTGCGAATGTGGGTAATGTTCATGGGCTATCCTCCGGTGGGTGTGATAAGGAGGATAGCCAGCCGTCGCACTTGCCGCAGTGGGTTAAAGGGCGATTACCGATGGAATCGGGCCAATTTAAGCAACCCGTTTTCCGTCAGATCGTTTACCAGCCCGGCACCGCCCCGCCGTTAAAGATCGTCTCCGCCGCTTTCGCTACCTCAGGCGACTGATACGACTGGATAAATTCCTTCACGTTCTCCGCGTCTTTGTTGTCTTCGCGCGTCACCACGATGTTCACGTACGGCGAGTTTTTGTCTTCAATAAAGACGCTGTCATGCACCGGCGACAGCCCGGTTTGCTGAATATAGGTAGTGCTGATGATGGCGACATCCACTTTCGGGTCGTCCAGCACGCGCGGCAGCTGCGCCCCTTCTAGCTCCATAATTTTCAGCTGTTTAGGGTTGGCGGTAATATCCAGCGCCGTCGGCAGCAGCCCGGTGCCCGGCTTCAGGGTAATGAGCTTCTCCTTTTGCAGCAGCAACAGCGCGCGGCCAAGGTTGGTCGGGTCGTTTGGAATGGCAATCGTCGCCCCATCCTTCAGGTCAGAGACGGATTTGATTTTGCGGGAATAGCCGGCCATCGGAAAAACAAAGGTGTTCGCCACGGCCACCAGCTTGTAGTTATGCGCCTTGTTATCCTCAGCGAGGAACGGGCGATGCTGGAAGACGTTGGCATCCAGTTCTCCCTGGTTGGTGGCATCGTTGGGCAACAGCGAGCCGCTGAAGCCGACCAGCTCCACGTCCAGGCCATATTTCTCTTTTGCCACCTTTTTGGCGACTTCCGCCACGTCCTGTTCAGCGCCGTTGATGACGCCCACTTTAATGTGTTTGGCATCGCTGCCACTTTGATCGCACCCTGCCAGCAGCAGGCCAGCAAGTACCAGAGCACCCAATCGACGTTTCACAAGACAGTTCCTTTTGCTAAATGTTGTAGTGACTATATCGACAACGAGGCGGTGAAATAAAAACCGAAAAAGAATCAATAAGAAGGATAAGTTATATGCGGGTTTTGCCGGGTGGCGCTGCGCTTACCCGGCCTACAGATCCGGGGCTTAAAGCGCTTTCGCCAGATAATGCCGCTGCATGCCCGGATAAGGATAATCCTGCAAAGACATTTGCAGCTGGTACCCCTGTTTTTCATAGAACGGGCGCGCCTGGAAGCTGGCGGTATCGACCAGCGCGTGCTTGCAGCCTTTGCGTCTGGCTTCCTCTTCGGCCGTTTTGATGAGCTGGCTGCCCACGCCGGATCCGCGCACGGTCTCGCAGACCCAGAGATAGTCGATATTCAGCCAGTCGCCTTTACGCACCCCAATTAGCCCGCCGAGCATGACGCCTTTATCGTCTCGTACGTAAACGCCAATGTCGCCGCTAAAGGTCGCCATATCCAAAAATTGCCCGTTATAGGCTCTTAACCCCACAAATAACTCTTCTTTTTCAGCGGGCGTTACATTATTTGTTATGCTCAGGTGCATTTTTCTCTCCTTATTTTCTATGCAATCTGAATATCTCATAGCTTAACCTCCACAAAAACTCCTCATTCCCTCCATTTTTTAAATACGGAAACATTCCCTCAATATCTAAATAAAAAAGGCCTTTCCAATACGCACCCAAAACGTATACTGAGAACGATCATTCTCACTTTTACACGGTAGCCGACGATGAGTACGAAACTGGAAGAACGACAAAAACAACGTCAGGACGAAATCATCACCGCCGCGCGTCGCTGCTTTCGCGCCAGCGGATTTCACGCCGCCAGCATGTCGCAGATAGCCAGCGAAGCGAAGCTCAGCGTCGGTCAAATTTACCGTTATTTCAGCAACAAAGACGCGATTATCGAAGAGATGATCCGCCGAATCATCGACTCACGCATTGAGGAGATGCAGGGTAAAACCCTGGTGGAAGGGATGCCGCAGGCGCTCGCCTGGCGACAGACCCTCAACGAAGATGACGATGCGCTGATGCTGGAAATGTCCGCTGAGGCCACGCGTAATCCGCAGGTGGCGACGATGCTGATCGAAGCCGAATCGCGCATGTTCGCCAACGCCTGCGCGCACCTGAAAAAGCAGTTTCCCCACCTGAGCGACGAGCATATTCGCTGCTGCGTGGAGATTACCGCCGTGATGATTGAGGGAACGATTTATCGTCGATTAACCCCCTTAAAAGTCCCGTCAGAACAATTAGAACCCCTTTATCAGGATATTTTAAATATGCTTTTCTCTGCGAAGTAATCGCATATGAATAATTAGCGGGAATAAGTAATTCCCCTTTTTTACATTTCTGGCTCAGCCGGAGATGCGGTATCGCTGTGCCTTTAAATAGCCCTCCTCCCCGTTAAGCCATTAACGGGGCTGGCGTCGTTCACCCTGGAAAAAGATTATGAAAAACATAACAACCTCCATCGCGGCATTATTTCTCCTGACCGGGTGCGATAATGCGCAAACATCTGCTCCCCAGCGTCCTCTTCCGGATGTGGGGATTGTCACCCTCATGAGCCAGCCGGTGTCCGTTGTCAGCGAGCTGACCGGGCGCACCACCGCCGCCATGAGCGCCGAAGTGCGCCCGCAGGTGGGCGGCATTATCCAGAAGCGGCTGTTCACCGAAGGCGATACCGTGAAAGCCGGGCAGGCGCTGTATCAAATTGACCCTTCCAGCTACCGCGCGGCGTTTGATGAAGCCGCCGCGGCGCTGAAGCAGGCTCAGGCGCTGGTAGCGGCCGACTGCCAGAAGGCCCAGCGCTATGCGCAGCTGGTGAAAGACGACGGCGTGTCGCGCCAGGACGCAGAGGACGCGAAGTCCACCTGCGCGCAGGACAAGGCCAGCGTCGAGTCAAAGAAGGCCGCGCAGGAGAGCGCGCGCATTAACCTCAACTGGACCACCGTTACCGCGCCGATTGCCGGACGCATCGGCATCTCCTCCGTCACGCCCGGCGCGTTGGTGACCGCCCAGCAGGATACCGCGCTCGCCACCGTTCGCGGACTGGACAGCATGTACGTCGATCTCACGCGTTCCAGCGCCGATCTGCTGCGTTTACGCAGGCAAACCCTTGCCACCAATAGCGATACGCTAAGCGTGTCGCTAATCCTTGAAGACGGCAGCACCTACGGCGAGAAAGGCCGTCTGGCGTTAACCGAAGTGGCGGTGGATGAATCAACCGGCTCGGTCACGCTGCGCGCCGTCTTCCCGAACCCGCAGCACCAGCTCCTGCCGGGGATGTTCGTTCGCGCCAGGGTGGATGAAGGCATCATGAACGACGCGATCCTCGCCCCGCAGCAGGGCATCACCCGCGATGCCAAAGGCACCGCCACCGCGCTGGTGGTGAATGCCAGCAATAAGGTCGAGCAGCGTCAGCTGGAGACGGGCGACACCTACGGCGACAAATGGCTGGTGCTGAGCGGCCTCAAGGCGGGCGACAGGCTGATTGTGGAAGGTACCGACAAAGTGACCGCCGGGCAGGAAGTGAAGGCCGAAGAGATGAAAGCTGCGGGAGGAAAAGCCTGATGTTTTCCCGCTTCTTCGTGCGTCGCCCGGTCTTTGCCTGGGTTATCGCCATTCTTATCATGCTCGCCGGGATGCTGGCGATCCGCACGCTGCCGGTCGCTCAGTACCCGGACGTCGCCCCGCCGTCGATCAAAATCTCCGCCACCTACACCGGTGCCTCCGCGCAGACGCTGGAAAACAGCGTGACGCAGGTGATCGAGCAGCAGCTGACCGGCCTGGATAACCTGCTCTACTTCACCTCCACCAGCAGCTCGGACGGGTCGGTGAGCATTACCGTCACCTTCGAGCAGGGAACCGACCCGGACACCGCCCAGGTGCAAGTGCAGAACAAAGTTCAGCAGGCGGAATCGCGCCTGCCGACCGAGGTGCAGCAGTCCGGCATTACCGTCGAGAAATCGCAGAGCAACTTCCTGCTGATCATGGGCGTGTACGACAAAACCGACGCCGCCAGCAGCTCGGATATCGCCGACTGGCTGGTGAGCAATATGCAGGACCCGCTGGCGCGCGTGGAGGGCGTCGGTAGCCTGCAGGTGTTCGGGGCGGAATACGCGATGCGCATCTGGCTTGACCCGGCGAAGCTGGCGTCCTACTCGCTGATGCCGTCCGACGTGCAGAGCGCGATTGAAGCGCAGAACGTGCAGGTTTCCGCCGGTAAAATCGGCGCGCTGCCCTCGTCAAACGCCCAGCAACTCACCGCCACCGTCCGCGCCCAGTCGCGCCTGCAGACGGTCGATCAGTTTAAAAACATCATCGTGAAGAGCCAGTCCAGCGGCGCTATCGTGCGCATCAGCGACGTCGCCCGCGTGGAGATGGGCAGCGAAGATTATACCGCCACCGCGAAGCTCAACGGCCACCCGGCGGCGGGTATGGCGGTGATGCTTTCACCGGGCGCGAACGCGCTCAACACCGCCACGGCGGTGAAAGATAAAATCGCCGAGTTCAAAAAGTCGATGCCGGAAGGCTACGACGTGGCCTACCCGAAAGACAGCACCGAGTTCATCAAGATCTCCGTTGAGGACGTGATTCAGACCCTGTTCGAAGCCATTATCCTCGTGGTGGTGGTGATGTACCTGTTCCTGCAAAACATCCGCGCGACGCTGATCCCGGCGCTGGCGGTACCGGTGGTTCTGCTGGGCACGTTTGGCGTGCTGGCGCTGTTCGGCTACTCCATCAATACCCTGACGCTGTTTGCAATGGTGCTGGCGATCGGGCTTTTGGTGGATGACGCCATCGTGGTGGTGGAAAACGTCGAGCGTATTATGCGCGACGAAGGCCTGCCCGCGCGGGAAGCCACCGAAAAATCGATGGGCGAAATCTCCGGCGCGCTGGTTGCCATTGCGCTGGTGCTTTCTGCCGTATTCCTGCCGATGGCCTTCTTCGGCGGCTCCACCGGGGTGATTTACCGTCAGTTCTCGGTCACCATCATTTCGGCAATGTTCCTCTCCGTGGTGGTGGCGTTGACCCTGACGCCCGCGCTCTGCGGCTCGATTCTGAGCCACACGGCGCCGCACAAAAAGGGCTTCTTCGGCGCGTTTAACCGCTTCTACAGCAGGACCGAGCGCGGCTATCAGAACAAGGTGCTGCGCGCCCTGCGCCGTTCCGGCGGCATGCTGGTTATCTATGCCCTGCTCTGCGGCGCGATGGGCTTCGCCATGCTTAAGCTGCCGGGCAGCTTCCTGCCAACGGAAGATCAGGGCGAAATCATGGTGCAGTACACCCTGCCAGCGGGCGCAACGACGGTACGTACCGCCGAAGTCAGCCGCCAGGTGCGCGAGTGGTTCCTCACGAAAGAGAAAGCCAACACCAACGTTATCTTCACCATTGAAGGCTTCAGCTTTAGCGGCAGCGGCCAGAACGCCGGGATGGCGTTTGTCTCCCTGAAAAACTGGTCCGAACGTAAAGGCGATGCAAACACCGCACAGGCCATTGCCCTGCGCGCCACGCAGGAGCTGAGCACCATCCGCGATGCGACCATCTTTGCCATGACGCCGCCGGCGGTGGACGGTCTGGGCCAGAGCAACGGCTTTACCTTTGAGCTGATGGCCAGCGGCGGCACCGACCGCGACGCGCTGCTGAAGCTGCGTAACCAGCTGATTGGCGAGGCCAATCAGGACAGCTCGCTGCACGCCGTGCGCGCCAACGATCTGCCGCAGATGCCGCAGCTTCAGGTGGATATCGATAACAACAAGGCCGTGTCGCTGGGGCTGTCCCTGAGTGACGTTACCGACACCCTCTCCAGCGCCTGGGGCGGGACCTACGTGAACGATTTTATCGATCGCGGCCGCGTGAAAAAGGTCTACATCCAGGGCGACAGCGACACCCGCGCCGTACCGTCGGATCTCAACAAATGGTTTGTGCGCGGCAGCGACAGCACCATGACGCCGTTCTCCGCCTTCGCCACCACCCGCTGGGAGTACGGCCCGGAAAGCCTGGTGCGCTACAACGGCTCGGCGGCGTATGAGATACAGGGCGAAAACGCCAGCGGCGCCAGCTCCGGCACGGCGATGGGCAAAATGGAGCAGCTGGCAAACAGCCTGCCGTCCGGCAGCACCTGGGCGTGGAGCGGTTTGTCGTTGCAGGAAAAACTGGCGAGCGGTCAGGCGATGAGCCTGTATGCCCTCTCCATCCTCGTCGTGTTCCTGTGCCTGGCGGCGCTGTATGAGAGCTGGTCGGTGCCGATTTCGGTCATTCTGGTGATCCCGCTTGGCGTGCTGGGCGCGGCCGTCGCCGCCTCCCTGCGCGGCCTGAACAACGACGTCTACTTCCAGGTGGCGCTGCTCACCACTATCGGCCTGTCGTCGAAGAACGCGATCCTGATTGTCGAGTTTGCCGAAGCCAAAGTCGCTGAAGGGTACTCTCTGACGCGTGCCGCCCTGCGTGCCGCCCAGACGCGCCTGCGTCCGATCATCATGACCTCGCTGGCGTTTATCGCAGGGGTTACGCCGCTGGCCGTGGCAACCGGCGCAGGCGCAAACAGCCGCGTGGCGATTGGTACCGGCATTATCGGCGGAACGCTGGCCGCGACGCTGCTGGCGATCTTCTTTGTTCCCTTATTCTTTGTACTGGTGAAACGTCTGTTCTCCGGTAAACACGCGAACCGGAGGTCATAATGTTTCGTGTATCTGTTTTAGCGTTAGCCCTGCTGAGCGCAGGCTGTGTGTCGTTAGACCCAACGTATCAACGCCCGGACGCCCCCGTCCCGGCAACCTTGCCCGGCGCGCACGGCGAAGCCACCGCCGTGGTGAGCCAGTGGCAGCAGGTAATGAACGATGCGCGGCTGAAAAGCGTGGTGACGATGGCGCTTAACAGCAACCGCGACGTGCAAAAAGCGATTGCCGATATCGACGCCGCCCGCGCCCAGTACGGTGAAACGCGCTCGTCCCTGTTCCCGACGGTGGACGCCGAGCTGAGCCACACCCGCAGCCGCACGCTGGCAAGCGGCGTCGCGACAAGCGATGAAGCCAACGGCGCGGTCTCCAGCTTCGAGCTGGATCTGTTTGGCCGCAACCAGAGCCTCTCCCGCGCCGCGCGTGAAACCTGGCTTGCCAGCGAGTTCACCGCGCAGAACACGCGCCTGACGATGGTCAGCGAGCTGACGACGGCCTGGGTGACGCTGGCGGCGGATAACAGCAACCTGGCGCTGGCGAAATCCACGATGGAGAGCGCGGCGAATTCGCTAAAGATTGTGAAGCGCCAGCAGGACGTTGGCGTGGCGGCCGCCACGGACGTCAGCTCGGCAATGGCGGTGTATCAGCAGGCGCGCGCCAGCGTCGCGAGCTATCGGACTTTGGTGATGCAGGACAAAAATGCCCTCAATCTGCTGGCGGGCGATACGGTGCCGGACAACCTACTGCCCGGCACGCTGGAGAGCCTGAGCGACAACGCCATCACGCTGATCCCGGCGGGCGTCAGCTCCAGCGCTCTGCTGCGCCGCCCGGACATTCAGGAGGCGGAACATAACCTGCTGAGCGCCAACGCCAACATCGGCGCGGCGCGGGCCAACTTCTTCCCGACCATTTCGCTGACCGCCAGCGCGGGCGTCGGCAGCGATTCGCTCTCCTCCCTGTTCAGCCATGGGATGAAGGTCTGGTCGTTCGCGCCGTCCATCACCCTGCCGCTGTTCAGCGGCGGGAACAACCTGGCGCAGCTGCGCTACGCGGAAGCGGAGAAGAAAGGGCTGATCGCCACCTATGAGAAAGCCATCCAGAGCGCGTTTAAGGACGTGGCCGACGCGCTGGCGCGACGAGAAACCCTGAGCGAACAGCTCGACGCCCAGCGCGAATACGTCGCGGCGGAGCAAAAAACGCTGGACGTGGCAACGCGCAGCTATAAGGCGGGCGCGGGGGATTATCTGACGGTACTGACCGCGCAGCGGTCGCTGTGGTCGGCGCAGGAATCGCTGATCGCGCTGCAGCAAACCGACCTGGAAAACCGCATCACGCTGTGGCAGTCGCTGGGGGGCGGTATTCAGTAGCGCTTGCCGGGAAGTTCATGACAGGCGGTGAAGAGAAAATTCATACTTTCGGCTGGCGTCGCTACACTGAATGTAACGATATATTTCATGGGAAGCATGTGACTTCTAAAGGGGGTTGTTGATGAAAGCTGCGCACCTGGTCTGCCTGCTGGTTTGTCTGCTCTTCGCCGCGTTTGTCCATGCTCAGGAAAAGGATGACCCCGCGAAAGAGGCGCAAATAAAGCAGCAGGTCCTTAAAGATATTAAGAAAACCTGTACGCCACAGAAAAAGCAGAGCGATAAAGCCTGGCAGGAGATGATTTTGTCGTCCGAGGCCAATCAGCTGCTGATTAAAAATGCCATCACCGCCGTGAAGCGCGACAACCTGGATGCCTACTGGGGGGCGATTGGTCAGGTGGATTGTATGGAAGATTATTGAGAGCTGGAAACGTGCTTCTCGCCGGGTGGCGGCTGCGCCTTACCCGGCCTACACAACATTTTTAACGCTTACGCACGTCTGGAATGATCAAATCCCCGCGCAAAACATAGGACCCGAGCATCTGCGTTTTCTCCGTCAGCCAGCTCACAATGCGCGCCGCCATCGCGTCCATGGAATATTCAATCGCCGGGATCACCGGAATACCCGGCAGGTGCAGCGATCCGGCAAGGCTGAAGACCATAATGTCGTCCGGCACCGATTTATTAAACGCCTGCAGCTGCGGGATCACCCGCTGGGCTTCCTGCTCGTCCGCCACCAGCAGCGCGTTGAAGTTCAGCGTGCTGGCGTTGTTAAGCAGCTCCTGCAGCGCAACGGACGAAGAAGTCGCGTCCATAAAGACCAGGCTGCGATTAAAGGGGAGGAAATTTTTCTCCAGCGCGTGCTTGTAGCCGAGCAGCACCTGGTCGGCAAAACCGCTGCCGTGGGGGTGGATCAGCGCAATCTGGCGACGCCCCTGGCTGGTGAGGTAGTTACAGGCGGTTTCGGCGGCAAAGGCGTGATCGAACTGAATGCTGTTGGAATTATCAGACTCCATGCAGTCCACCAGAATGACGTTGTCCATCTCCACGTCCAGCGGGAAACGGGCGCCAATCACCAGGATATCATCGCAGAGTCCGCAGGAAAGTTCTTCAAGGGCGTGCATCACTTCCGCTTTGCTGTGCGCGAAGCGCAGCAGGAGGTGTTTTTGATGCTGGCTGAGCTGTTTTTCCAGCGCGTAGAGATATCCGGTGGTCTGGTTAATGTTTTCCTGCGCGCAAATCACCCCGATACAGCCCGTTGACTGGCTCAGCAGCGACTGGGCAATCACGTTGGGACGATAGTTCAGCTCATCCACGGCCTTCAGAACGGCCTGACGGCTGGCTTCCTTTACGCCACGCGACCCACTCAACACTCGCGATACCGTGGCTTTAGACACCCCGGCAAGACGTGATACATCATTGATTGTCGACATCTCTTTCCCCTGGCAGGCTTACCTCGCGCCTGCAAATTCCATCACCGCTTCGGCTCACATTATAGCCAGGACGGAGTATATCCGTTTCCGTTTTCCAGGGAAACCGATTTTCCGTTTCCACTCAAAATGATGTCAAAACAGCCAAATTATGTGACCCACATCCGGTTAATTAGCCTCATAAGTAACGGATCTTGATGGTTGTCACACTTCTGTCTTTTATGAATGGAAACCGGTTTCCGTATAATGTCCAATCATCCTCGCAATAACTTTTTACATTTAGAGGATGGTTGTCGATGTTCAAGATTATGCTGTGCTGCTCTGCCGGGATGTCCACCAGCCTGTTGGTCAGCAAAATGGTCGATGTCGCGAAAGAACGTGGTTTGCCGGTGAAGATTGATGCGTACGGTGTTTCCGAATTTGATACGCAGTTTCCGCAATACCAGGTTGTCCTTCTCGGACCGCAAGTGAAATACATGTTAAAGACACTCTCAGACAAGGCGGCTACGAAAGGCATTCCGGTGCAGCCCATCGACATGATGGACTACGGCATGCAGCGTGGCGATAAAGTACTGGACTATGCTCTGTCGCTCATCGAAGCGGCACACTAAAAGGTGTTCACATGAGTTCGTTATATCAATCCATGGTCGCGGTGATTGAGCAGTCAATTACCCCGCTGGCCGCCAAGCTGGGCCAGCAAAAGTATGTGATTGCCATCCGCGACGGCTTTACCGCCGCGCTGCCGTTTATGATCATCGGCTCGTTTATGCTGGTGTTCATCTTCCCGCCGTTCTCGGGGGATACCACCAACAGCTTCGCCCGCGGCTGGCTGGATTTCTCCCAGACCTATCGCGAACAGCTGATGCTGCCGTTTAACCTCAGCATGGGCGTGATGACCTTCTTCATTTCGGTGGGAATTGGGGCGAGCCTGGGGCGTCAGTTTAACCTCGACCCGGTGATGTCCGGCCTGCTGGCCTTTATGGCCTTCCTGCTGGTCGCCGCGCCGTATGCCGACGGCAAAATTTCGACCCAGTATCTCTCCGGCCAGGGCATCTTCACCGCCCTGATCACCGCAATTTACGCCACCCGCGTTTACGCGTGGCTGAAGCAGAACAACGTGACCATTCGCCTGCCGAAGGAAGTGCCAACCGGCGTGGCGCGCTCGTTTGAGATCCTGATCCCGGTGATGGTGGTGATCGGCACGCTGCACCCGCTGAACCTGTTCATCGAAGCGCAGACCGGGATGATTATCCCGCAGGCGATCATGCACCTGCTTGAGCCGCTGGTGTCCGCGTCTGACTCCCTGCCCGCCATTCTGCTCTCCGTGCTGCTGTGCCAGATCTTCTGGTTCGCCGGTATTCACGGCTCGCTGATCGTCACCGGCATCATGAACCCGTTCTGGATGGCGAACCTCTCGGCAAACCAGGCGGCGCTGGCGGCCGGCGCGGCGCTGCCGCACGTTTACCTCCAGGGCTTCTGGGATCACTACCTGCTGATTGGCGGCGTAGGCTCTACCCTGCCGCTGGCGTTCCTGCTGCTGCGCAGCCGCGTTACCCACCTGCGCACCATCGGCAAAATGGGCGTGGTGCCAAGCTTCTTCAACATCAACGAACCGATTCTGTTCGGCGCGCCGATCATCATGAACCCGATGCTGTTTATCCCGTTCGTGTTCGTTCCGCTGGTTAACGCCTGCCTGGCGTACGGCGCAACCAAGCTCGGCTGGCTGGCGCAGGTCGTCTCGTTGACCCCGTGGACCACCCCTGCACCGATTGGCGCCTCGTGGGCGGCAAACTGGGCGCTGAGCCCGGTGGTGATGTGCCTGGTCTGTATGGTGATGTCCGCGCTGATGTACCTGCCGTTCCTGCGCGCCTATGAGCGTACGCTCATCAAAAACGAAGAGCAGAAAGCTCAGGCGACCGTCGGCGCCGCCGAGACCGCCAGCAATTAAGTCAAAGAGGAAGAGTCATGAAATACGCATTTCCCGATAACTTCTGGTGGGGCAGCGCAAGCTCCGCTCTCCAGACGGAAGGGGCAAGAGAGGGGGAAACCACCTGGGATTACTGGTTTGCCCGCGAGCCAAACCGTTTTCACAACGGCGTGGGGCCGCAGCAGACCTCCACGTTTTATCAGCACTGGAAAACGGACATTCAGCTGTTAAAGCAGCTGAACCACAACAGCTTTCGCACCTCGATTAGCTGGGCGCGCCTGATCCCCGACGGTATCGGTGAAGTGAACCCGGAAGCGGTCGATTTTTACAATCAGGTCATTGATGAGCTGAATGAACAGGGCATCACGCCTTTTATGACCCTGTTCCATTTCGACATGCCGATGGCGATGCAGGAGATCGGCGGCTGGGAAAACCGCGACGTGGTGGAGGCCTACGCCCGCTATGCGCAGATTTGCTTTGAGCTGTTCGGCGATCGCGTGCTGCACTGGTTTACCTTCAACGAGCCGATCGTGCCGGTGGAAGGCGGTTATCTGTACGACTTCCACTACCCCAACGTGGTGGATTTTCGTCGGGCGGCCACCGTGGCGTATCACACCGTGCTGGCCCATGCGAAAGCGGTGCAGGCCTACCGCGCCGGGCATTACGCGGGGGAGATTGGCATCGTGCTGAACCTGACGCCGTCGTACCCGCGCTCGCAGAACCCGGCGGACGTGAAGGCGGCGCACATCGCGGATCTGATGTTTAACCGCAGCTTCCTTGACCCGGTCCTGCGAGGGGAATACCCGGCAGATCTCGTAGCGCTGCTGAAATCCTGCGATCAATTACCCGCCTGTAAACCGGAAGACGGCTTCCTGATTGCGGAAGGGAAAATCGACCTGCTCGGCGTGAATTACTATCAGCCGCGTCGCGTGAAGTGTCGCGACAGCGCGGTGAACCCGCAGGCGCCGTTTATGCCGGAGTGGTTCTTCGATAATTACGAGATGCCGGGCCGCAAGATGAACCCGTACCGCGGCTGGGAAATCTACGAGCCGGGTATTTACGATATTCTGGTTAACCTGCGCGACAATTACGGCAACCCACGCTGCTTTATTTCTGAAAACGGCATGGGCGTCGAAAACGAGCAGCGTTTTATTGAAAATGGCCAGATTAACGATCAATACCGCATCGAGTTTATTTCCGAACATTTAGCCTGGCTGCATAAGGGTATTAGCGAAGGGTGCAATTGTCTCGGCTACCATATGTGGACGTTTATTGATAACTGGTCGTGGTGCAACGCGTATAAAAATCGCTACGGATTTATCCAGCTCGATTTAGAGACGCAGAAACGCACCATTAAGAAAAGCGGAGAGTGGTTTGCCGCTACCGCGTTAAATAATAGTTTTGAAAAAGAGTAATGATGATGATCGCATTAGAAGAAGCCGTAATGGAAATTATCGTCAATGCCGGACAGTCCCGCAGCCTGTGCTTTGAAGCGCTGCACGCGGCGCGTCAGGGCAACATTGACGAAGCCAAAAGCCTGCTGCGCGAAGCCGACGGCTACGCGCGCCAGGCGCACAAGATGCAGACCAAACTGATCGAGCAGGATGCGGGCGAAGGCCGCCAGCCGATGACGTTAATTATGGTGCACGCGCAGGATCATTTAATGAACTCCTTATTAGCGCGTGAACTGTCCGAAGAAATTATTCATTTATATCAGAGATAGTCTATGGCGAAATAATTATTGTAATACCTCTGTACCCTAAATAGAGATCCACTTGTTCTGATGATAGCGACATACTCTGTCAGATCGGAGCGGGATGGTTATTGTCTGAATAAAATTAAACTATATTGAGATAACCATGAATACGATTAAAAAACTTCCATTAACCATGGCGGTTATCGCCGCGCTTTGCCCAATTTCCGTGCTCGCGCAGGAATTCACGCAGGAGCAAATCGACGCCATTGTGGCGAAAGCGGTGGATAAAGCCCTGGCCGAACGTCAGGCTAAAATGGATGCGGCGGTCGCGAAAAAAGCGGACGTGGTGACCGAGCCGCAAAGCGCGGCGCAATCTCCGGACATGGCGATCCCGTTCGGAATTAAATTTACCGGCTACGCCCGCTACGGCGCGCACTTCCAGGCTGCCGATCAGAAATACGTCGCGGTGGACGGCTCGTACAACGGCGCGTCCGCCATTGGTCGTCTGGGCAACGAAGGCAACGGCGGGGAATTCCAGCTCTCCAAGGCCTTCAAGGGTGAAAACGGCGCCATCTGGGACGTTAACGTGATGATCGATCACTGGGGCGACGAAGTTAACCTGAAAAAAGCCTACGCGGGGGTGACCAACATTATGGCCTCCAACCCGAACGCCTATTTCTGGGCAGGTCGTGACTTCCACCAGCGTCCGCAGCAGGGCATCAACGACTACTTCTGGATGAACCACGACGGCCAGGGCGCCGGGGTGAAAAACTTCGACATCGGCGGCGTGCAGTTCGACGTGGCCGCCGTCGCGGCGGTGGAATCCTGTAGCCCGGAAGTGATGGAAGATGAAGCCAACCCGTCGCGCATCACCTGTACCGGCGGTTCCGGCACGGGCGACAAAGGCAACTACGCCGCGACCTCAAAAATCCACGGCATGAAGCTTGGCCCGATCGACATGGAGCTGTACGCCAACTACGGCTTTGACTCCAAAGCGGTGGAGAGCGACGAGCGTCTGAACGCGTGGCAGGGCGGCGTGGTGTTGAGCCACACCAACGACAGCGGCGTGAACAAGGTGATCGCCCGCTACTCCGATAACGCGGACAACAGCGTGTTCAACAAAACCGAGGATCTGACCACGGTCTACGCCAGCTTCGAAGGGCTGTATAAATTCACCCAGGCCACGCAGGTGGAGTACATCCTCGCCTTCCACGACTACGACAACAGCCGCGATAAGACCGACAACCGCAAAAACTACAACGCCATCGTGCGACCGATGCACTGGTGGAACGACGTTCACTCCACCTGGCTGGAAGCAGGCTGGCAGCATGTGGATTACGACAACGGCGGCGACAACAAGGGCTGGAAGCTGACCCTGTCGCAGAACATGTCTATCGCCATGGGGCCGGAGTTCCGCCCGATGCTGCGCTTCTACGTGACCGGCGGCAAGGTGGATAACGAACGCACCGCGCGCGTGAACAACACCAAAGACGAAACGCTCGACGACTTCAACGTCGGCGCGATGTGGGAGGCGTGGTTCTAGGCAAGGTAGAAGCAAAACGGCAACGCAAGTTGCCGTTTTTAGTGTTTGCTCCCTCTCCACGTGGGAGAGGGCCGGGGTGAGGGCATCAGGCCGCACGCAACCATGCTATGCTGTTGACCGAATTAACGACAACATCGCAGGGGAGAACATGGGTTCCACACGTAAAGGGATGCTAAACGTCCTGATCGCCGCCGTTTTATGGGGCAGTTCCGGCGTTTGCGCGCAGTACATCATGGAGAAAAGCCACATTTCTTCGCCTTACCTGACCATGGTTCGCCTGCTGTTTACCGGCGTGATCCTGCTGACGCTCTCCTTCGTGCACGGCGACAAGATTTTCTCGGTCATCAAACATCGCAAAGACGCCCTCAGCCTGCTGATTTTCTCACTCGTCGGCGCGCTCACCGTGCAGCTCACCTTCCTGCTGACGATTGAGAAATCCAACGCAGCCACCGCTACCGTGCTGCAGTTTCTCTCGCCGACCATTATCGTGGCCTGGTTCGCCCTGGCGCGGAAAAAGCGCCCCGGCGTGTTTGTGCTGTCGGCCATCATGACGTCGCTTGTCGGTACGTTTCTGCTGGTCACCCACGGCGACCCAACCTCGCTCTCTATCTCGCCTGCCGCGCTGTTCTTCGGCATCGCATCGGCGTTTGCCGCCGCGTTTTACACCACCTATCCGTCAACGCTGATCGCCCGCTACGGCACGCTGCCGATTGTCGGCTGGAGCATGTTGATCGCCGGGCTAATGCTGACGCCGTTCTACGCCGGACGCGGGACCACCTTTGTGATTGACGGCAGCCTGCTGCTGGCGTTTTTCTATCTGGTGGTGATTGGCACGGCGCTAACGTTCAGCCTGTATCTGAAAGGTGCACAGATGATCGGCGGGCCGAAGGCGAGCATTCTGAGTTGCGCCGAACCCTTGAGCAGCGCGCTGCTGTCGGTGGTGTTGCTGGGGGTGGCGTTCACCCTGCCGGACTGGCTGGGGACGCTATTGATTGTGTCGTCGGTAGTGTTGATTTCAATGGATTCGAGAAGACGGGTTCAGACATCGGCGTAGCCTGATGCCCTCACCCCAACCCTCTCCCACGGGAGAGGGAGAAAAACACTACTTCGCCTTCACCTTCCCCGCCACCAGCAGCGCGGTCAGCAGCATCAGCGTGCCGGAGATCACCAGCGGTGACGTCAGCCCCAAATGGTCGAGCGCCACGCCGCCAATGGCCGCGCCGCAGGTGTTCGCCAGCTGGATCACCGCCACCTGAATCGACCCGGCTTTTTCCGCCTGATCGGCAAGCGAGCGGGTGATCCACGTCGACCAGCCCACCGGTACCAGCGCAAAGGCCAACCCCCAGATAATCGCGATGGCAGACGCCACCCACTTATCGCTGCCCCACAGCACCAGCACCGCCGCGCTCGCTGCCAGCACCAGCGGCGCACCCGCCAGCGCCACCTTCAGGGAGCGTTTCAGGAACTGGGAAGACAGCGAGGTGCCGACAAAGCTGGCGATACCAAAGCTCAGCAGCACCAGCGTCAGGCCGTCCACGTCAAAGCCCGCCATGGTCATAAACACCGGGCGGATATAGGTAAAGAAGGCAAACTGCCCGGCAAAGGACATAAAGATGGCGGTCATCCCCGCCAGCACGCCGGGGCGCTTCAGCAGCGCGAACATGTTCTGTTTGTGGTGCGCCGCTTCGCCCGGTAGCGACGGCAGTGCTTTCCACACCCAAATGATGCAGAGCAGGCCCATCACCGCCGCCGCGTTAAAGACGTTACGCCAGCCGATAATCCCGCCGAGGAAGCTGCCGAGCGGCGCGGCAATCACCAGCGCGATAGAGACCGCACCGAAGATAACGGAAAGCGCTTTTGGCACCGTCCGCGCGGGCACCAGGCGCATCGTGAGCGAGGCCGACATCGCCCAGAAACCGCCTAATCCCAGCCCCAGGCAGGCGCGCCCCAGCAGCAGCAGGGTGAAGCTTTCCGCGAAGGAGACCAGCAGGCAGGAGAGCGTCAGCAGCACGCTGAACAGAATGACCACCTTGCGGCGGTCGATGGTGCCAATCACCTGGGTGATAAACAGGCTGGCGAACATCGCCACGAAGGCGGTAACGGTGACGGACTGCCCCGCCACGCCCTCAGAAATGCCCAAATCCTGCGCCATCGGCGTCAGCAGGCTCACCGGCAGAAACTCAACGGTAATCAGGCAGGCGACGCAGAACGCCACGGCGAAAACGGCCGACCAGTTGGGGCGAGAAACCTCTTTGGTCTGCGGTCTGGTCGTGGGCTGGATATGTTCTGTCATGGCGTCACCTGAAGATAAAAACGTGCGGAAAAGTCGCGCAGTTTATCATCAAAAGTGTGACGGATTTAACGATTTGACAACTTTTGTCGTTTTTACAGGGGATCAGTGCAGGTAAAACACGCCCTCTTCCGGCAGGAAGAGCTGGTTATAGCGAAGCTGGAAAGCGTTTAGCTCCTGCGGATCGGGCTCCATCTCGCGCATGAAGCCAAGCGCCAGACGAATTTGCGCATCGGTAATCGGCGCGGCAAGGCGGGCTTTACGCAGCATGCGGTGCCAGGCGTGCAGGTTCTCCTCGCTGCCGTCGACAATGCAAACCTGCCAGAGCAGCAGCACCTGCGCCGCGTTTTGCAGATGCGCCTCGTCCGGCCGCTCAAGGTAGCGGATAAACTCATTGCCGGGCGTTTTACCGAACTGGTCGATCATCGACTCGACCGGCATCGGGGTGATCCCCAGACGCTCGCTCAAACGTTTGATGGCGCGGCGGGAATCTGAGGTCAGGACGCGAAATCCCACCACAAACACCACGGCAAGCGTTGCCAGCATTATCCAGACCATGCGTTCTCCTATGAATAGCCGCTCATCATAGCGGGAAACGCACGGCGTCGACAGCGACAGCCATAAAAAAGCCCGGCATCACACACCGGGCAAAGAAGTTACCTGCACACTCAGGCTGCTTTCAATTTCTGCTTCTGCGCACGATTCTCACGGCGAATTTTACGTTCTTCCAGCACCGCTACCATCGCCATCAGGACGATACAGCCGATGGCTGCCGCATCCAGCGCCGCGAAGGTGCCCGCCCAGCCGGTGAGGCCGAAAATTGGCGTGCCGTCGGCGATCATCCCCAGACCCAGCTTGGCGAAGCTGTCGCCGATCAGGTAGGCGAAGGTGCCTTTAATCCCATCGGCGGCGCCGATCGCTTTTTTCGGTACGAAGCCGACTGCCGCCACGCCGATCAGCAGCTGTGGACCAAACACCAGGAAGCCGAGCGCGAACAGGGACGCCAGGTAAACGTACTGGTTGCTGGCATGCTGGTAGACGCCGAGCGTGGCGATAATCAACGCCAGCGCGACGCAGGCCACCAGCGCACGACGGCCGTTGGCGAGATCCGAGAGCCAGCCCCACAGCAGGGTGCCGACCAGGGCGCCCACTTCGAACAGAGTGAAGCCCTGAATCGCCACTTCTTTAGAGAGCTTCAGCTCCTGGAAGGCATATACGGTCGACCACTGGTCGATGCCAATACGCACCACGTAGAGGAAGATGTTTGAGAAGCACAGCAGCCAGATCACTTTGTTTTTCAGCACGTACTCAACAAAGATCTGCCATTTGGACATCTCGTTTTCTTCGGTCTCTTTGTCCTCTTCGCTGATCTCCTCGCCGAACAGCTCTTCGGCTTTGCCGAGGCCGTAAGATTCCGGGGAGTCGCTGCCGTAGCGCAGGCCGATAAAGCCGACAATCAGGGCGATAATCGACGGGAAGATAAACATGCCGATCACGTGGCCGTCGAACAGGTAGTTTGCGCCAAACAGCGCCACGCCTGCCGCACCCGCCCCGCCTAGGTTGTGGGAGATGTTCCACATGCCGAGGTACGAACCACGCTTGCGGCGCGGGGTCCATTTGGTGATGGTGGAATAGCTGCACGACCCGCCGGTACTCTGGAAGAAGCCGCTCAGGGCGTAGAAGGCGATCATCATGAACAGGCTGACGGAGCCCGCGCCCATGCTGGCGCTGAAGCCGAGCATACAGATGGCGGAGAGGATCAGCATAAACGGCAGGAACTGCTTGGTGTTTTTGCCGTCCGCGTAGTAGGAAACGACGGTTTTACCCACGCCGTAGGTGATGGAGAAGCCCAGGCCAATCATCCCCAGCTGCGTCATGCTCAGCCCGTAGGTTGAGATCATGTCGTTCTGCGCGATGTTAAAGTTTTTGCGGATCAGGTACATGGTCAGGTAGCCGATGAAGACCACCAGATAGGACTGCATGAACGGTTTGAACCACATCTTGCGCCGCACGTCGAGCGGCAGATCCAGGGTCGGCTTGCGCACCTGGTTGAGGAAGGCCAGCATGGTTTGCTCCTGAGCTGATTTTTACCTGCGAATGGCAGGCATTGTAAAAATCAGCCGGGAGAGATGCCTGAGACAGCGTCCAGGTAAAACCGGGAAAATTTCCTGGTTTTGCGCCACTCGGGGCGAAAAGGTGAGACGCATCACGCTTCGCTCACCTCGCGCGGCGCCTGCGCATGCAGGAAGGGCAGCAGCAGCAGCGCGGAAATCCCCGCCGCGATGGCGATCACCGCAAAGAATCCGCTCCAGTGCCAGACGTCGATCACCCGCGCCAGCGGCCAGCCGGAGAGCGATGCGCCGAGGTAGGCAAACAGCCCGACAAAACCCGTCGCCGCGCCTGCCGCCTCTTTGTGGGAACACTCTGCCGCCGCCATGCCGATCAGCATCTGCGGGCCAAACACGAAGAAGCCGGTGGTGAAGAAGCACGCCGCCTGCATCACGTAGCTGGCGAACGGCATCAGCCACAGCGAGCCGACGGAGAGCAAAATCCCGGCGGCGAAAATCAGGTTCATCGGTCCACGGTTGCCGTTGAACAGCTTGTCCGAGCCCCAGCCCGCCACCAGCGCGCCGATAAACCCGCCCAGTTCGAACATCGTCACCGCCGAGTTGGCGGTCACCAGATCCACGCCGAGCGTCTCGGACATGTACAGGTTGCCCCAGTCGTTGATGGCCGCGCGCACCACATAGACCAGCACGTAGCAGAGCGACAGCAGCCAGATGTACGGGTTTTTCAGCACGTATTTGGTGAGGATCTCCCTGCGGGTCAGCCCCGCGCCCTCCTGCTGCTGGGCAATCTCCATCTCGTCGTGCCGCCAGTCGCCCACCGCAGGCAGGCCGACGGTTTGCGGCCGGTCGCGCAGGCGCCAGCAGAGAAACAGCCCGGCAATTATCGCCAGGCCACCGGCAATCATCATCCCCGCGCGCCAGCCGTAGTGCAGCGCCGCCGCCCCCACCACCATCGGGATCAGCGCCCCGCCGACGTTATGCGCGGTGTTCCAGATTGCCCACCAGCCGCCGCGCTCGTTGCGCGAATACCAGGCGGTGAGCAGGCGGGCGCAGACCGGCGCGCCCCAGCCCTGGAAAAAGGCGTTCAGCGCCCACAGCAGGGCAAAGGCCCAAAGCGACGTCGAGAAGCCAAACAGGATATTCACCACCCCGGTGGCGATCAGCCCAACGCCCATGAAATAGCGCGCGTTGGAGCGGTCGCTGACGATGCCGGAGAAGAACTTCGACAGGCCGTAGGTGATGTAAAACAGCGTCGCCAGCAGGCCGATATCGGTGCGCGTCATCACGCCGCTGGCGAGGATTTCCGGCGCGGCGGCGTTGAAGCTTTTGCGGGTGAAGTAGAACAGCGCGTAGCCGAGCCAGATGGTCATCAGGATATGGCGACGCCAGTAGCGGTAGCGGGCGTCGATTTCCGCTTTATCGCCAATCGGCGCGGCGCTGGCAGGGGTTTTAAACATGGTAACTCCGTAGCGGCAGGCTGACGCTGACGCGCGTCCCGTGGGTGCAGGAGAGGTTCAGCGTGCCGCCCAGCGCCTTCACGCGCTCGCGCATGCCCGCCAGGCCAAAGCCCTGCTGGCCGGAACCCGGCGGCAGGCCGCAGCCGTCGTCTTCAATTATCAGCTTCAGGCTGTCGTCCTGCTGCCAGCCCTGGATGGTAACCGCGCTGGCGCTGGCGTGTTTGACGATATTGTTCAGCCCTTCCTGACAGACGCGGAACAGCGTCACGCGCTGGCCTTCGCTGAGCGTAGATTCGTTAATGCGCCAGTCGAGATGGCTGACTATTCCGCGGCTTTCCAGCTCCATCTCGCGCATCAGGGAACGCACCGCCTGCTCCAGCGTAAGGTCGTCAAGCTGGCGCGGGCGCAGCCGTCCTAACAGGCGACGAACGGAGTCATAGACGCCCAGCGAAAGCTGTTCGATATGCGCTCCGCCCTGCTTCACGCCCGCGTTTTCCGCCGCCAGGCGCTGGACAATGCCCGCCTGGGTGCGGATAGCGGTGATGGTCTGGCCGATATCGTCGTGCAGCTCGCGGGCGACCTCCTGCCGCACGCTCTCTTCGGTTTCCAGCAGACGCTCCGCCAGACGGCGGTTGCGCGCCAGCTCGGTTTGCAGGGACTGGTTCAGCTCGCGCAGGCGCTGAATGCCCGCGCCGAGCAGCAGCCCGGTCAGGCTTTGGGCCAGCAGGGAGAGCAGTAAATCCACAGGGTGATCGTGCCAGGTCTGGCTGGCGATCAGCGCGATGGCGTTCATCAGCGTGGCGATCAGCGCCCCCTGCCAGCCGTAGTGCCAGGCCAGGGCGATAATCGGCAGCGCCAGACAAAACGGCGTGAAGCGAGAAAGCTCGGCGGGCAGGCCAAGCTGGAGCCACAGGCTCACCACAAACAGCAGCAGATACCAGATGAGGTGCCGGGCGCGCCAGTTCACCGGCTGGGAAACCAGCGCCGGGCCGAGCGGCTGCCAGACGGTGCTTGTGAGGTAGTGCCAGATCACCAGACAGGTTGGCGCGAGCGTCAGGCCGCCGGTGAGGGTCAGCAGCAGGGCGTTGAGCATCTCCTTCTCGCCTACCCACGGAAGCGACTGCAGCAGCGCGGCGGCAATCAGCGCCGCCCCCTGACGCAGCAGCGTGCGCCAGTCGCGCTGGTGGCGGTAGCGGGAAATGAGGGCAACCGGGAGAAGCGTGAGCACGCTTCCGGTCATCAATAAGGGCAGGTGCGCGAGGGCAACCTCCTGCGCCAGCCAGACCAGCATCAGCCATTCAGCACCGAGCAAAACGGGCCAGTAGGCGCGCGGACACTGGAGCATTAACCCCAGACGCAGGCCGAAGGGAAACAGCAGCACCGCCAGCTCCGGGCGTTCCACCAGGTGCAGGCTGATGCTCCACAGGCAAAACCAGGCGGCGGAGAAGATAAAAAAGCTGGCGACGACGGCGATCAGCCGTGAAAAAGCGGAACTCATTGCCAGCTGTCAAACATGCGGCGCGCCAGCTCGACGTCGTTGCTGACGTTGAGTTTTTCCATCAGGTTGGCGCGGTGGACGTGCACGGTTTTCGGGGACAGTTCCAGCTCGGCGGCAATCTCTTTCACCGACATCCCCTGCGCGAGCTTCTCAGCCACCTGGCGCTCGCGCCGGGTGAGCGGATCCTGACGTCCGGCCGCCAGCTTGATGGCGATATCCGGCGTTAAATAGCAGCCGCCGGTGGAGACAGTGCGCACGGCGGCGATCAGTTCGTCGGGGCTACAGCGCTTGGAGAGAAAGCCGCGCGCGCCCGCGTTGAGGGCCTGCTCGACCAGCGCCGGGCTGTCGTGGACCGACAGCATGATCGTCGCCATCCCTTTCGGCAGCTGGCTTAGCAGCTCCAGCCCGGAGAGATCCGGCATCGAGATGTCGCAGATACAGACCTGCACCCCGCGCCCCGGCAGGCCCGCCAGCGCCTCGCGACCGGAGCCAAACTCGGCCACAACCTGAAAATCCGGTTCGAGGTTTAAAAGCTGGGCAAAGCCGGAGCGGACGATAAGGTGGTCGTCGATGAGAGCGATGGTGGTCATGTGTCTTCCTGCGGTCTGAAAGCGCCGGATGGCGCTGCGCTTATCCGGCCTGCAAGCGCGACGCCTGCAGGCCGACCAGGGCGCTTACCTTAAGCGATTTATTCGAAAAACACCGCAATTTTGTTAAACATGGTGGGATCGGACTGGTTGCGCGCCACTCTGGTGACGTCTTCCAGCTTGTCGATCTGCGCCATCATCTGCTCCAGACGCTGGTCATCGTTGACCAGCAGCCAGATGCGGCTGTGCTCGCTGCCCTGAATCGGCAGACAGAGAATGCCTTCCACGTTAAACGCCCGGCGGGCAAAGAGCCCGCAGACGTGGGTCATGACGCCAGGGTGGTTGCGGACGGTGAGTTCCAGAATGACGTTATCATGTTGTTTCTGCATGGCTTATTCTCCCACCATCTCAGTATTTGCCGCTCCCGGCGGCACCATCGGATACACTTTTTGTTCAGGGTCGATACGCACGTGGATCAGCGCCGGGCCGGGGCGAGAAATCGCGTCCTGCAGCGCCGCGTGGGCATCCTCTTCGGCGTTCAGATCGCAGGTGTGCAGGCCAAAGCCGGCGGCAATCTGCATGAAGTTAATCATCCCCGGGTAGGTCGCGGCAAACACGCCCTGCTTGTAGAACAGGCTCTGCTGCTGATGCACCAGCCCCAGCGCCTCGTTGTTCATCAGGATGATTTTCACGTCTAACTGATTTTCGGCCGCGGTCGCCATTTCCTGAATGTTCATCATCAGGCTACCGTCGCCGGAGAAGCAGATGACCTTGCGGTCCGGGTTGGCGAGCGCCGCACCCACGGCTGCGGGCAGGCCGAAGCCCATGGTTCCCAGACCGCCGGAGGTCAGCCACTGGCGCGGACGGTTCAGCGGGTAGGCCTGGGCGGTCCACATCTGATGCTGGCCCACGTCGGTGGTGATGATTGCGCTGTCGTCCACGCAGGCTGCCACGGCGTTGATCAGTCCGTAGTGGCTCAGCGGGTCGCCTTCGGTTGGGATGGCGCCCGGGAACTCGCGCTGCAGATCGGCCACCAGCTGGCGCCAGTCGGCGCGGTCGGCTGCGTCCGTCTGCGGGATCAGCTGCGCCAGAACCTCGGCCACGTCGCCCTGAATCGCCACGTGCGGCTGCTTGATTTTACCCAGCTCGGCGCGGTCAATATCCACGTGGATGATTTTGGCGTTCGGGCAGAACTGCTCGGTTTTGCCGATCGCCCGGTCATCAAAACGCGCGCCCATAACAATCAGCAAATCAGCCTCTTGCAGGATGTAGTTGGTGCTGCGCGCGCCGTGCATGCCCAGCATGCCGAGAGAGAGCGGGTGCGCTTTAGGCAGCATGCCCAGCGCCATCAGAGTCATGGTGGTCGGCAGGTTGGCTTTCTCTGCAAACTGGCGGATTTCATCCGCAGCGTTAATCGCTCCGCCGCCCAGATAGAGCACCGGGCGTTTGGCGGCGTTAATCATGTCGGCGGCATCGCGCACGCTCTCAGCGCTGAATTCCGGCGCGGGGGCACGCTCGCCCGGCTCCGGCAGGACGTCGATCTCGATCTCAGCGGTCTGGACATCCTTAGGAATGTCTATCCACACCGGGCCCGGGCGGCCAGACTGCGCAATGCGGAACGCATCGCTGATAACCTGAGGCAGCTCGCTGATGTCGCGAACTAAATAGTTATGTTTGGTGATGGGGATAGAGATGCCGTAGGTGTCCACTTCCTGGAACGCATCGGTGCCGATCATCGAGGACGGTACCTGGCCGGTAATGCAGATCAGCGGAATGGAGTCGAGACGCGCGTCGGCGATGGCGGTCACCAGGTTGGTTGCGCCCGGGCCGCTGCAGGCCATACAGACCGCCGGTTTGCCCTGCGTACGCGCCATGCCCTGAGCAATAAAGCCTGCCCCCTGCTCGTGGCGCGCCAGCACGTGGCGGATCTGCGTGCTTTGGCTTAACGCATCGTACAGCGGCAGCACCGTGCCGCCCGGGATACCCGCAACCGTGGTGATGCCCTGCCGTTCCAGCAGATGAACGATCAGCTGCGCGCCAGTAAAACGCGTCGTGGTGGATGTTGTGCCCGAACTTGCCATGCTCCAGTCCTTTTCTTCTGGGCCGACGTTCCGGGGAGGGTCCTAAACGAAAAACCCCGCCCGGTTTGCGCCGGCGGGGTTTTGGATTCGTGTGTTGATCCAGTCCCTACGGCGCATTGCCGACGACCACCACCACACGCACGACGACCACTGCGGCTGGTTGCGCAGTTTTTAGTAGGGTCGAAGTGAAGATGGATGAAGTCATTGGGGACCTGTGTTTGGAATCATTGATGGAATTTATACAAACACAGGTTTTCGGGTGTGACAATGGAAATATTTTCATCTGCGCAAAAATGCGTCAGGGATCACGTTTCAGTAAGTTGCTCGCTCATTCCAGGAGTCACTATAGATGACATTGCCGTCGCAATGCTTCCAGGTGATTTTCTCGTAGCGGATGAGAACCGTCTCAAGGTGTGTTCCGGTGTTTGCGCCTGGGTACAGGTCTGGTGTGATTGAGGTGATTTTCACATTCTCGAGGAGGATATTAAAATATTCCTGTTCTAAACCCGCCTCATTAATCTGGTACATCTTAATGGTGGCTGACTGGAGCGTTCTTCCTGTACTCAGCGCCCGAAATAAAATCGGGGTTACCCGATCAAATTCCTTCTGAAACATGACGGGCATGTGTATGCGCGTCCCCGTCAATTTTCCGGTATTCCCGTCGACTGGAATGTTAACATTATGAGTGAACGATTTGAGTTCAATTGCACCTTCACGCCCTGACACAAGGCAAGGTCCAACCATGGGAGAACCTTGTTCATCTGTTAGAAACAAATAAGCTGGGTTTGACATATAAAATCCTTTTTATAAAATTTAATCGTACTTATCAAAGCGGCCGAAAATTATCGGATGCACAATAATAAATACAACAATAGAAATGAATGTTAGTAATACCCAGTGGTCAGGCATCAACCACAGGAACAAAGAGGCGCACGCAAAAATATAAACGGGGAATAAAACATCCGAAAACAGAATTGATAGCAGACTCTTAAACATGCTCCTTGTCCTTTAAGTCGTCATAAATTGCATCGAAATCCTTATAGAATCCCATTTGCACCTTCTTAATGAGTTCAGACAGGAAAGGCTCAAAAAAGTAGTAAAGCATCTCCAGTTGTGCGGCATACAGGGTCGCGTAATACCTGGGGTCCAACGTTTTCAGGCGACGGGCAGCAAAAACGCACTTCTGTTCCGTTCCAATCAATTGAAGCGCCATGACAACGTTAGGTACGCGGCGTGCAAGCCGTTCGACGACGATTTCAGAGAGCAGGCCAGATTCGGAAAGGGATTTGGCCAGCCCCAATGCTATCGCTAAACGCGCGGCCTTGTTTGTTGGTATGTTTTTAACAAGCCCGGTGACTTTTGAATCCATCTTACGAACGCGATTTTGTTCATTTCCATTTTCAGAATCGGTAATAACACGTTCAAAATAAAGATAGAGCATGTGTTCTATTACATCGCGATAACGGTAAAGCGAGAGAATTGAGAGATACATCCTCTTTTCTTCTGAGAGAAGCTCATCACACACATCATGATAGCTAGGGATTAAGCATGATGAGTACCAGCTTACGCGTTCGATTCCTGAGTAAATATCAGAACCGATCCCCTTTAATGCTCTCCATGTCCCTGCAACGCCTTGCTGTCCATAAATAGCCAACTGCCTGTCACTCTGGAACTTCATCTTTAAATAATCAGATGCTTGCATAATGTATCCATACAATATTTGCGACTCTGGAAATATACATTGGAAAGCGCTGAGTTTCAAATAAGTGAAATTATTTCAACTAAACATTCACGTAAAAAATAAATTGACTCACTTTTATTTATTATTGTTATACGCGAAGTAATTAAATTACTTGAGAGGTATTAGTAAGTTATATTAGTTTACACATTAAGTGGTGTTATCTTACAAAATGAATCTAATACCTCTCCATTAAACAGAGCGGCTTAAGCGATCCGGCTAGCCCACATCGAAGCCAAACAGCAGAACCCTCGCTCATCCAGCAGTTTTTTATGAGGCACATCAGAAAACAAAAAACCCCGCCGGAGCGAGGTTTTTATCAGGGTTTTGCGGTTGGTCGCCGCAGAACACACTGTGTTACGTCAACGCAAAAAGTATACGCGATCGAAGACGAACGCGCAATTCCGGCACGGATTTTGACGCTTTTGAGTATGGATCGCCTTCCTGATTTTGTCCAAAAAATACTGTTCATGCATACAGTATTTATCTATACTGAGGGTGTTCGCAGTGAGCGAGGGGGCCGCAGTTTTACCGGCGCAACGAAGTCCTGGCTGAAACGGGTGGTGCCGTCAGTGCCTTAACCCCTGAAGTGAGCACACTGTGTTACGTCAATCCAGGTGCTGGCAACAGGCGGCGGAAAGGTACGCCAGCATCGTGCTCCTTTTAACCAAAAGGAGACGCGTATGAGCGTAGTGGATATGGTGATACTTATCCTCAAACTCATTGTTGCAGTACTGCAACTGCTTGATGCTGTCCTGAAATTCCTTCGGTAATTCAGGTTCAAGTCGCACCTGAGAGGGGCGGGCAACCGCCCCTCTTTAATAACGAGGGAATGCTATGTCGCGTCTGTTAATTGAGCCCGTCACACCGGATGAACCGGGGTATATCGCCCTGAAGGCTGAAAGTATCGCACTGAATTTCAACATGCTGCGCAGGCTGGAAGAGAACTGGCAGCGCGGCGAGAACCGCTTTAACGCGCCGGGAGAAAAGCTGCTGGGCGCGTTTCTCAACGGCAGGCTGGTCGGCGTGTGCGGCCTCAACCGCGATCCGTTCAGCCAGCAGCCGCGCGCCGGACGTATTCGCCATCTCTACGTCAGCGAGAAGTGCCGCGGGCTGGGCATTGGCAAACAGCTTTTAACCGTGGTGATGGCCGATGCCAGCATCTGGTTTGATTTCCTGAATACCCACGCGCCGGACAGTGCCTACGGGTTTTATAATCGGGCGGGTTTTACGCTGGTCTCGGACGAACCGCGGGTGACGCACCGCCTTTTTTGTGCCGTGTAACCGGCTGGCAGCATCAGGGTGTGAATGTTACAGTTAAGTGACAATTCATCACCCGATACGCCATGACCACCACCGTTTTCTGCATTTTGCTCTTCGCCGCGCTGCTGCATGCCAGCTGGAACGCCATCGTTAAGGCCGGAACGGACAAGCTCTATTCCGCGATAAGCGTCAGCGGATCCGCCACGCTTATCGCTCTGGTCTTACTGCCGTTTTCCCCACAGCCATCTGCTGCAAGCTGGCCGTTTTTGATCGTCTCCTGCGCCTTACAGGTGGTGTACACCGTGCTGGTAGCGAAGACCTATCAGGTCTCCGATATGAGCCAGACCTATCCCCTGATGCGCGGCACCGCCCCGCTGCTGGTGGCGCTGATCGGCGTGCTGGCGCTCGGCGATCGTCTCTCCTGGCTCGCCTGGTCCGGCATCGGGGTAATTTGCCTTTCGATTCTGGCGATGGCGATGCATGGCCGCATACGGTCACGCAAAGGGATCTGGCTGGCGCTGCTGAACGCCTGCTTCATTGCCGGGTATACGCTGGTCGACGGCACCGGCGTGCGGCTGTCGGACACCGCGCTGGGCTACACGCTGTGGACCTTCTTTATGAACGGCTTCTGCCTGCTGAGCTGGGCGATGGTGGCGCGCCGGCGCGAGGCGTCCGGCTACCTGCGCCTGCACTGGAAAAAGGGGTTGCTCGGCGGTATTGGCACCATGGGCTCTTACGGTCTGGCGCTTTGGGCCATGACGCAGGCACCGCTGGCGGTGGTCGCGGCGCTGCGTGAAACCTCGATTCTTTTCGGGGCGCTGATCGCGTTTGTCCTTTTAAAAGAGAAGGTTGCGGGCCTGCGCATCGCGGCGGCGCTGGGTATTGCCGGCGGCGCCATTCTGCTGCGCCTGGCGTAAATCACTGGCAACATTAGTTGCCGTTCTTGTTTACAAATCCTGCCTTTCCCGGTTTTTTCATTCACCACGACAATGCTTAAATTGTCATCTCTCTGTGGTAGATTCCTCGCGCATTTATGGGAATGCGCAGTCACTTATTCTTCATTTTTCTCTTTTGGCAAAAGTATTCAGCGACATGAAAAAACAAAGGAACGTTAACTTATTGTTGATGCTGGTGTTACTGGTGGCCGTCGGTCAGATGGCGCAAACCATCTACATTCCGGCGATTGCCGACATGGCAAAGGAATTGAACGTCCGCGAGGGCGCGGTGCAGAGCGTGATGGCAGCCTACCTGCTGACCTATGGCGTTTCGCAGCTCTTCTACGGCCCGCTGTCTGACCGAATCGGGCGTCGCCCGGTGATCCTGGTGGGCATGAGCATTTTCATGGTGGCGACGGTGATTGCCATTACCACGCACAGCCTGACCGTACTGATTGCCGCCAGCGCCCTGCAGGGCGTCGGAACCGGCGTCGGTGGGGTGATGGCGCGAACCTTACCGCGCGATATGTATCAGGGCACCCAGCTCCGTCATGCCAACAGCTTGTTGAATATGGGTATTCTGGTCAGCCCGCTTCTCGCCCCGCTGATTGGCGGCCTGCTGGACACGATGTGGTCCTGGCGCGCCTGCTACGCCTTCCTGCTGGTGCTGTGCGTCATTGTCACCTTCAGCATGGCGCGCTGGATGCCGGAAACGCGCCCGCAGGACGCCCCGCGCACGAAGCTTATCACCAGCTATAAAACGCTGTTCGGCAACGGGTCGTTTACCTGCTACCTGCTGATGCTGATCGGCGGCCTGGCGGGCATTGCGGTGTTTGAAGCCTGTTCCGGCGTGCTGCTGGGCGCGGGTCTGGGCCTGAGCAGCATGGTAGTGAGTATTCTGTTTATTCTGCCGATCCCGGCGGCGTTCTTCGGCGCGTGGTTTGCCGGACGCCCAAATAAACGCTTCTCCACCCTGATGTGGCAGTCGGTGATCAGCTGTCTGCTGGCGGGTCTGATGATGTGGATACCGGGGCTGTTTGGCGTGATGACGGTCTGGACGCTGCTCATCCCGGCAGCGCTGTTCTTCTTCGGCGCGGGGATGCTGTTCCCGCTGGCGACCAGCGGCGCGATGGAGCCGTTCCCGTTTCTCGCAGGCACGGCTGGCGCGCTGGTAGGCGGTTTGCAGAATATCGGCTCCGGCGCGCTGGCCTGGCTCTCGGCGATGATGCCGCAGACCGGGCAGGCTAGTTTGGGCCTGCTGATGACGCTGATGGGGCTGCTGATTTTACTGTGCTGGCTGCCGCTGGCGTCGCGTGTTCCGCATCACGAGCAGCCGGTTTAACCGCATGATGGCCCGGCTTTTCGCCGGGCTTTTCACAGACGGGCGCAATCATCGCCTGCAGTAACGGCTCCGGCGCGGGCCGCCAGGCCCCCTCTTCCCCGTCGTAAAACTGGAAATCCGCGTTCAGCGCATACGGGATTTTCGCCTTTTGCAACTCGCAGGCCATAAAGGTGGAGAACGCCATTTGCGAAGCGGTTGGCGTGAGATGGTTTGACTCTCCCACTCCCCAGCCCCCGACCCAGCTCACGTGCCCGGTTTTTTGCTGCCAGCGCAGCGCGGTAGTGATGCGATTATGGATAGCCGCTTTCTCCGTCGCCGTGCCGGACGTCCACGGGTATTTACCGCTATTTTTCAGCGGCCCCCACGGGAAAATATGCCACTCTGCCAGCAGGTAGTTTTGGCTGTGCGCGGGCAGCTTCAGGCTGGATAAATCCTCCGGCGCGGCGCGCAGGCGTGGCGCAATAAAGATCATGCGCTGCGGGTCCATGTCGTGGATAGCTTTAATGGTTTTTTCATACACGCGGTTTAGCGACGCGAGGTTGTGGTTAAGCTTGTCGGCGGGCTCATAAATGAGATCAAAACCCAGCAGCGGATAGCTCTGACCGAAATAGTGCGCCACGGCAATCCACCAGTTAATCGTCTCTTTCTCGTTATCGGCTTTCGGGTCGTTTTTATACTCATCAGCCTGATAAGCGATAATCGGGATCACGCCATACTGTTCGCAGGCTTCCACCAACTTCCGCAGGTGAATTAGCCGCGCTTCCGTCGGCTCATCGGCGACGCGAATGCGCACGTGGGTAATGCCTTTTGCACGAAAATCGCGCACCACCAGCGGGTCGAATTCGCGTATGCCGCGCTCGGTGCGCGCCCAGTCCACATCCATCCCGACGCCCAGTTGCTGCGCATAACGGGCAGCCGTCAGCGGCGGCTCAGCGGCAATCGCCCAGCCGGAAGAGATCAGTAATGCACAGGCAATAAAAGGCTTTAACACGGTTTACCCTGGATAAATCGAAAGCATTACCTGTATTTAGCACGCTTTTTCACATTTCGTGTAGAGCGAAAGCGTAATAATTCTTCAACCTGCCAGTTCTCTCAGCCAGCCGATAAAGGCGTCTATTTTCGGCCACTGTCGGCCAGAGAGCGTCGAGATATAGTAGTGCTGATGGCATTTCAGGGTCTTTTCACCAAACGGGGCGATAAGCTCGCCCCGTTCGAGCCGTTTCTGCACCAGCCGCTTTCTGCCCATCGCGACGCCGACGTGGTTGATGGCCGCAATAATCGCTAAATCAGAGCGATCGAAACCAATACCCGACGATGGCGGCATATTCACCGCAAAATGTTGCGCCCAGCTCAGCCACTCATCCGTACCGGAATCGTTGCTCCAGGCCTGACGGTCGTGCAGCAGCGTGCAGTGGCTGAGGTTATCGGGGTTTTTCAGCAGCTCATGCTCGCGGGCATACTGCGGCGAGCAGACGGGCAAAATCTCCTCGTCCATCAGGAAGTGATGAGAGAGGTGGTTTGGCGGCGTATCGTCGAAATAGAGCGCCAGATCGACGCCCGTTCGCTGCATATTGACGTAATCATTGCCGGTCAGGATGGTGAGTGAAATCGACGGATAGCGGCGGGTAAAGTCCCCCAGCATGGGCACCAGCCAGCACTGAGCGATCGACGGCCGGGAGTAGACCGTCAGCGTGCCGGACAGCGCCTGGTTTTTGATGTCCAGGATCTCCTGATTCAGGGTGTCGAGGGACGACTTAAGCGTCCAGTAAACGCGCTTTCCCTCCTGCGTCAGCTCAACTTTACGGTGCGAGCGGACGAACAGCTGAATGCCCAGCTCCTCTTCCAGCAGATTGATGCGGTGGCTCACCGCGCTTGGGCTGAGCGACAGCTCCTCCGCCGCCAGGGCGAAAGACTCATGCCGGGCGGCCACTTCAAAGGTGTACATTTTCGACAGCTGCCAGCCGTTTAACAGGCGGTTTCTGGCTTCATTCGCATCGGTCATCACAATTCTCACGCGGGTTTTCTGCGCTCAGCATACCGCTCAAGGGTGAATTTATGTGAACCTAATACGAATTAAGTGCACTTTTTAGACCGCAGTCACTCAGTTGATCCAATCTGGCTCATCTGAACGCCAATTTATATCGTTTGTCAGCCCACGCCGTTTTTTCGTCCAATACCCACAGATGACATAAGGGTGAGGTGAGATATGGGATCTCAGGTCTGGGTTGTGGCAACGCTGCTGGTCAGCATTGTGTTGATTGTTTTAACCATCGTTAAGCTGAAGTTTCACCCGTTCCTCGCGCTGCTGCTGGCGAGCTTTTTCGTCGGCGCGATGATGGGGATGAGCCCGCTGGATATGGTGAATGCCATTGAGAGCGGAATTGGCGGTACGCTGGGCTTCCTGGCGGCGGTGATTGGTCTGGGCACCATTCTCGGCAAGATGATGGAAGTCTCCGGCGCGGCAGAGCGCATCGGGATCGCGTTGCAGCGCTGCCGCTGGCTGTCGGCGGACGTTATTATGGTGCTGGTGGGCCTTATCTGCGGGATCACGCTGTTCGTGGAAGTGGGCGTGGTACTGCTGATCCCGCTGGCGTTTTCCATCGCTAAAAAGACCAACACGTCGCTGCTCAAGCTGGCCATTCCGCTCTGTACCGCGCTGATGGCGGTGCACTGCGTGGTGCCGCCGCATCCGGCCGCGCTGTTTGTGACCAATAAATTAGGCGCGGACGTCGGAACGGTCATTGTCTACGGTTTGATGGTGGGCCTGATGGCCTCGCTGGTCGGCGGCCCGCTGTTCCTGAAACTGCTCGGCAACCGTCTGCCGTTTAAACCGGTTCCGGCGGAATTTTCAGACCTGAAGGTGCGGGAAGAGCACACCCTGCCGTCGCTGGGCGCCACGCTGTTCACGGTGCTGCTGCCGATTGCCCTGATGCTGGTGAAAACCATTGCCGAGCTGAATATGGCAAAAGAAGGCACGCTGTATACGCTGCTGGAGTTTATCGGTAACCCGATCACCGCGATGTTTATCGCCGTGTTTGTCGCCTACTACCTGCTGGGGATACGCCAGCATATGGGCATGGGCACGATGCTGACGCATACCGAGCACGGCTTCGGCTCTATCGCCAACATTTTGCTGATTATCGGCGCGGGCGGCGCGTTTAACGCCATCCTGAAAACCAGCGGGCTGGCGGATTCGCTGGCGCATATTCTCTCGAACCTGCACATGCACCCTATCCTGCTCGCCTGGCTGGTGGCGCTGGTGCTGCATGCCGCCGTAGGCTCCGCGACGGTGGCGATGATGGGCGCCACGGCGATCGTCGCGCCGATGCTGCCGCTCTATCCAAACGTGAGCCCGGAAATCATCACCATTGCCATCGGTTCCGGCGCCATTGGCTGCACGATCGTGACCGATTCCCTCTTCTGGCTGGTGAAGCAATACTGCGGCGCGACCCTGAATGAGACCTTCAAATACTATACGACGGCGACGTTTATCGCCTCGGTGCTTGCACTTGGCGGCACATTCCTGCTTTCCTTCATTATCTGAGCGCGAAGAGACGTATTATGGAAAACGCAACTATCACTACTTTAACCGCACAGTTTCCTCTGGTTGAGGATCTGATCGCCCTGAAAGAAACTACCTGGCTTAACCCGCGCACCACGACGCTTGCAGAAGGGTTGCCCTATGTCGGGCTGACCAAAGCCGACGTGGACGACGCGCACGCGCGCCTCAACCGCTTCGCGCCGTATCTGGCGAAAGCCTTCCCGGAAACGGCGGCAACGGGCGGGATTATCGAATCCGAACTGGTCGCGATCCCGGCGATGCAAAAGCGGCTGGAGAGAGAATCTGGTAAGCCTATTCCCGGCACGCTGCTGCTGAAAAAAGACAGCCATCTGCCGATTTCCGGCTCGATTAAAGCGCGCGGCGGCATCTATGAGGTGCTGACCCATGCGGAAAAACTGGCGCTGGAAGCCGGGTTGCTGAGCGTTGAAGACGACTACAGCATTCTGCTGGAGCCACGCTTTAAGGACTTCTTCAGCCAGTACAGCATTGCGGTAGGCTCAACCGGCAACCTCGGGATGTCCATCGGCATTATGAGCGCACGCATCGGCTTTAAGGTGACGGTGCATATGTCCGCCGACGCCCGCGAGTGGAAGAAAGCCAAACTGCGCAGCCACGGCGTCATCGTCGTGGAATATGAGCAGGATTACGGCGTGGCGGTGGAGCAGGGACGAAAAGCGGCGGAAAGCGATCCGAACTGTTTCTTCATTGACGATGAAAACTCCCGCACCCTTTTCCTGGGCTACGCCGTTGCAGGTGAGCGCCTTAAGGCGCAGTTTGCCGAACAGGGCCGCGTGGTGGATGCGGACCATCCTCTGTACGTTTACCTGCCGTGCGGCGTTGGCGGCGGCCCCGGCGGCGTAGCATTTGGCCTGAAGCTGGCCTTTGGCGATAACGTCCACTGCTTCTTCGCGGAGCCAACGCACTCCCCGTGCATGCTGCTGGGCGTCTACACCGGCCTGCACGATGAGATCGCGGTGCAGGACCTGGGCATTGATAACGTCACGGCGGCGGACGGGCTGGCGGTAGGACGCGCCTCCGGCTTCGTGGGCCGCGCGATGGAACGCCTGCTCGACGGGTTCTACACCCTTTCCGACCAGAGCATGTACGACATGCTCGGCTGGCTGGCGCAGGAGGAAGGGATCCGCCTGGAGCCGTCGGCGCTGGCGGGGATGGCCGGGCCGGTGCGCGTTCATTCGCATACCAACGTTACCCACCTGGTGTGGGCGACCGGCGGCGGGATGGTGCCGGAAGACGAGATGGCGAAGTATTTAGCAAAAGGCCGTTAATCGTAGGCCCGGTAAGGCGTAGCCGCCACCGGGCTTACAGGCTCAAAATTTGCTGAATATGGGTTACTGCAAACAGCAGCGACAGCGAGAGAACAGCGAGCGCGATCAGGAACTTATCCCGAACCGCTTTCGGCTGTACAAAATCGTTCTGCGCCACGTCCATCAGGTTACGGCTGCGGGTATAGCGCCATAAAATGATGGCCACCAGCGCCAGCACAACAATAGAAATCCAGAATGGCACCCCCGTGCGGTGCCAGTTGTGCTTAATCGCCAGAGCAATCAGCGCGCCATACCCCAGCAGCGTGCGCAGCCAGGCCAGCGACGTCCGCTCCGGCTGCAGGCCGGGGTCCGCTTCGCGCCGCGCTTTGCGGCTATCCGCCATAGAACACCAGCACCATCACCACGCCCGCCACCGTCAGCAGAATCGTGCTGACGATCAGCAGCCCGCGCGTATAGGGCAAATCCTGCTTCAGGCGCATCGCCTTCTCATTGCGCAGCCAGCGCAGGTAGCCGTAAATCGCCAGCACGCCCGCAAACAGGCACAGCAGCAGCGCCAGCACTTCGCGAATCAGCGGCGTGGCGAAATCCGGCGCGAGCTGATCGAGACCCACCCCTGCGGCAAGAAAGCCCAGCGCGGTGCGGATCCACGCTAAAAAAGTGCGTTCATTGGCCAGAGAGAAGCGGTAGTCCGGCGCTTCGCCGAGGCGGGAAATTTTCATGAAGGTTCCTTGTCGTGCTCCAGGCAGGCTTCAGCATAGCGTAAATCGACAAGGACAAGGAGACCGGCATCGGGCGATGCCGGTCAGGACGATTAGTGCAGCTCTGGCCAGTAGTCCTTATTGGCCTCGATCAGGTCATCCAGAATCGCTTTCGCGACGGACGCGCTCGGCACGGTTTTCGACAGGGTGATCGCCTGCCAGAGTTTCTGGTACGAGCGCTGCTCCCAGGCATCAACCACCAGTTTTTCCACCGCCACCTGCTGGCTCATCAGCCCTTTCTGGAAGTGTGGAATATCGCCCACCGTAAGCGGCTCTGGGCCGTTATGGCCTACCAGGCACGGGATCTCCACCATCGCGTCGGCATCAAAGTTATGGATGGCCCCGTTGTTTGGCACAATCAGCAGCATCCTCTCCTGAGTGTTGAAGGCAATCGCCGTCGCCAGATCGACGATGTACGACGCATGTTCGTCGATTTCCAGCTCACCGGCGGCAGAGTGACCGGCTTCAATAATCGCCCGGCAGGCGCTGAATACATGCTTCTCACGGTGATCCATGACCTCATTGGCGCGGGTGCGTTCCGGGTTGGAGTGCGCGACCACGTAGTCCGGGAACAGGTAATACTTCAGGTAGGTGTTCGGCATGGTATCCGGATCCAGCGCCTGTACGTCTCTGGCTTTGGCAAAGGTATCGTTCCAGCTCGCTTCGGTATGCGCATCTTCCGAAGGCGGAACATAGCCGTTTTTCGCCACGTATTCGCGCAGTTTCGGCATCAGATCGTTGCCGTTGAGATCTTCAATCGACGTCCACCAGCCGAAGTGGTTCAGGCCGTAGTAGCGCACGCGCATCTCTTTGCGGTTTTTCAGGCCGACAATCTGCGCCATGCGCCCTTCAATGCCGATCGGCATATCGCAGATGTTGAGGATTTTGGCGTTCGGACGCAGGCGGCGCGTGGCTTCCGCGACAATCGCCGCCGGGTTGGAATAGTTCAGCATCCACGCGTTCGGGGAGTACTGCTGCATATAATCCACCAGCTCCAGCACGCCGCCGATAGAGCGCATGCCGTAGGAGATGCCGCCCGGTCCGCAGGTTTCCTGGCCCAGCACGCCGTGGCGCAGCGGGATTTTTTCATCTTTTTCACGCATCGGGTATTTGCCCACGCGGATATGCGCCATCACGAAATCCACGTCGGTAAACGCCGCTTTAGGATCGGTGGTGTAGCTGAATTCAATCTCCGGCGCCTGCTCCCTGAGGATGATTTTGCACGCTTCGGCGATGGTTTCCTGACGTGCGCCGTCGTTGTCATAGAACTTCAGCGCGCGCAGCGGGAAACGGTCACGGTTGGCTAACAGCATCAGGACGATACCAGGCGTAAAGGTGCTGCCGCCGCCTGCAATAACAACTGAGAATTTTTTCATGATATAGCCTCTGTCAGGGTGGTTTGTTCATTCGTTAAAGGGGTTTTCATCAGCGATTCCAGCTGGTCGCGCACCTGAGGAACGTGCAGGCCGACAATCACCTGAATGCCGTTGCCGCGTCGCACCACGCCGTGGGCGCCGAGGGCTTTGAAGACGTCATCGCTTTGGGTTTTCGCCATATCCACCAGCGCAATGCGCAAGCGGGTGGCGCAGTTGTTGATGCTTTCGATGTTGGCCGCGCCGCCGAGCGCCTGCAGGAACCCGGCGGCCTGCCCTACCTGCTGGCTGGCCGCCGCCGGGGCGGTGGTTTGCCCGCGCGCCGCCTTATAGTCGGCCTTGCTGTAGAGTTTGATTTCGCTCTCTTCCCGGCCCGGCGTTTTCAGGTTCAGACGTTCGATCAGCGTTTTGAAGACCACGAAGTAAATCCCGGTGAAGCAGACGCCAATGCCGATCTGGGTGAATACCGTCGAGGCGTGGTTGTGGAACATTGGGATCCAGTTTTGCGGCAGGAACTGGTCCAGCAGGCCGCCGCCCATGTTCCCGACCACGCCAAAGGCGTACATCACCGTTGCCATAGTCGCCGCCAGCACGGCGTGCACGGCAAACAGCAGCGGCGAGATAAACAGGAAGGTGAACTCAAGCGGTTCAGTGATGCCCACCAGCACGGCGGTGAGCGTGGCCGGGACCAGCAGCCCCGCCACCTTGACGCGGTTTTCCGGCGACGCGGTATACCAGATCGCCAGCGCAATCCCGACCGAGCCAAACACTTTTGAGTTGCCGTGCAGCGCGAATCCGCCTTCCGGGAAGAGGGTTTTCAGCGGCAGGGTGCTCTGGCTGAATTCCTGCAGGTGCTGCGCCCAGTAGACCTGAATGCCGCCTTCTACCGCCGCCGGGCCGAAGATGAACGGACCGTAGACGAAGTGGTGCAATCCGGTTGGGATCAGAATGCGTTCCAGGAAGGTATACACCCACACGCCCAGCGCACCGGCGGAGCGCAGAAACGCCTGCAGGGACTCAATGCCCATCTGCACTTTCGGCCAGCCCAGCAGCGTCAGCCAGGCGCAGGGGATCATGACGAAGAACGCGAGGATAACGACAAACGAGCTGCCCTGGAAAATCCCCAGAAACACCGGCAGCGGCTTGTCGAAGTAGCGGTTGTGGATGGCAGTGACGATGCCTGAGATCACAATGGCGCCGATGATGCTGGTATCGAGCGTTTTGATGCCGGCAATCATCGCCAGCCCGCTTCCCGCCGTCGGTTCTGCGGAGAAGTCGACACCAAAGAAGTGGCCCCAGGTCATCCCCATCGCGTTAATGAAGTAGTTCCAGGTCAGAAAGCTAATCAGCACCGCCAGACAGGCGCGGCCCTGCGCCTGCTTCGCAAGGCCAATCGGTAAGCCAACGGCAAAAATCAGCGGCATATTGCGAAACACCGCCCAGCCGCCCTCTTCAATGATGTGAACAATCTGCGCGAAAAGATGATCGGGGGCCGTTAAGGCTTCGCCGACAAACAGCGGGTTGCGAAGCATGATGGCGATTCCCACCACGATCCCGGCGAACGGAAACAGCAACACCGGGGTAAACATGGCACCGCCAAAACGTTGTATTTGACTGAGCATTTTTAAATCCTCATGAAACAACCTGTAGGGGTAGAGGCCTTTATGGTTTTTTGCTGGCCTGAGGTGAGCATAAGAAGTTACTGATGCGCGAACATGGCGTGCCGCTGCGATTCGTGATCGCATTCATGGTTTTATTTTGACCAATCAGGTCTACTTTTTGACGTAAATATGGACATGTCAGAACGCAATCCACGCCCTGATAACGGCAGAGAGGTCTACTGGTGATCTACAAATCCATTGCTGACAGATTGCGGCTGCGGCTGAATTCGTCGGACTACAACGTCGGCAGCCCGCTGCCCGGCGAAAAAGCGCTGGCGCAGGAGTTTGGCGTGGCGCGAATGACCATCCGCAAGGCGCTGGATCTGCTGGTGAGCTGGGGGCTGGTTGAGCGGCGGCACGGCAGCGGAACCTTTGTCTCACGCAAAGACGTTCACCACGAAACCACCAACCTGACCGGGCTGGTGGAGGTGCTGCGTCAACAGGGAAAAGAGGTGCAGAGTAAGGTCTTACAGTTTGAAGTGATGCCCGCCCCGCCCGCCATCGCCAGCCAGCTGCGGATTCAGGTGGATGAACGGATCTACTTTTCCCGGCGGGTGCGCTACGTGGACGGGAAGCCGCTGATGCTGGAGGACAGCTTTATGCCGGTGAAGCTGTTCCGCAATCTGTCGCTGGCGCATCTTGAGGGGTCTAAGTTTGATTACATCGAGAAGGAGTGCGGGATCACCATCAGCGGCAACTACGAGAGCCTGACGCCGGTGCTGGCAGATAAAACGCTGGCCGGTTATATGAACCTGCCGGAACAGACGCCGCTGCTGCGAATTACCTCTCTCTCCTACAGCGACAGCGGCGAGTTCCTCAATTATTCCGTGATGTTCCGAAATACCAGTGATTACCAGGTGGACTACCATCTGCGGCGCATCCACCCGGATGACCTGCTAGCTCATCCCCCAGAACAGCACCGCCAGTAGCTGCGGGGTGATGATGCGCAGGAACATCACCAGCGGATAGACGGTGGCATAGGAGAGCGCGGCCGCACCGCTGGTGGCGTGCAGGTTGTTGGCAAAAGCCAGCGCGGGCGGATCGGTCATGGAGCCCGCCAGCATCCCGCACAGCGTCAGGTAGTTCATTTTGGCGAACATACGCGCCAGTATTCCCACCGTCAGCAGCGGGATCGCCGTGATAAAGATGCCGTATCCAACCCAGCTCATCCCTTCGCCCTTGACCAGGGTATCGACAAAATCCCCTCCGGATTTCAGGCCGACCACCGCCAGGAACAGCACGATGCCCAGCTCGCGCAGCGCCAGGTTGGCGCTCGGCGGCATAAACCAGTAGAGCTTGCCGATACAGCCGATACGCCCGAGGATCAGCGCCATAATCAGCGGCCCGCCCGCCAGGCCCAGCTTGAGCGCCACCGGGAAGCCCGGCACGTACACAGGAATAGAACCGAGCAGCACGCCAAGCCCGATACCGATAAACACCGGCAGCATCTGCACCTGCTGCAGCTTTTGCTGGGCGTTACCCACCATATCCGCCACGGCGTCGATGGACGACGGGCGCCCGACCAGGTTGAGGATATCCCCGAACTGCAGGCTGGCCTCCGGGCTGGCGACCAGTTCAACACCCGCACGGTTAAGGCGAGAGATCACCACGTCATAGCGCTCTTTTACCTGCAGATCGCGTATTTTCTTGCCAAGAACGTGTTCGTTAGTCACCACAACACGTTCCACGCGCATATCGGTGCCGCGGGTTGAGAGCGAGGTATCCACTTCCTGGCCAATCACCAGCCGCGCGTTGTTTAAATCTCCGGGCTGGCCGACCAGGTGCAGCAGATCGCCCTGCCGAATGACGGTGCCGGGCGCGGGCACCATCAGCATATCGTCACGCTTGAGGCGGGAGCAGATGATATTGGCGCTGTTGAGGATCGGCACGTCCTGAATCGCCATATTGTTCAGGTTGGGGTTATCGACCCGAATGTTGATGGTTTTAATTGGCATATGGCCGTTGGTGAGCGTGGTTTCGTGGTCCTTCGCCTCTTTGTCAACGTTAATGCGAAACAGGACGCGTACCAGCCACATGGAAAGCAGAATGCCGCAAATCCCAAACGGGTAGGCCATGGCGTAGCTCATCCCCATCTGGTCGACGATGCCGGGTTCGATGCCCAAATCGCGCAGGATTTGCTGCCCGGCACCGAGCGCAGGCGTGTTGGTAACCGCCCCGGAGAAAATGCCCAGCACCACGGGGAGCGGGATATCGAAGATTTTGTGCAGAATTGCGGTGACCAGCCCGCCCATTACCACTATACCGAGGGCAAACAGGTTGAGCCGTAATCCGGAGACCCGAAGTGAGGCGAAAAAGCCCGGTCCCACCTGAATACCGATGGTATAAACGAAGAGGATCAGGCCGAACTCCTGAGTAAAGTGGAGCATTTCGGCGCTGAGGACCAGCCCGAGCTTGTCGGCGAAGTGCCCGACAAAAATGCCGCCAAACAGTACCCCGCCTATCCCAAACCCGACGCCACGGATTTTGATATTACCTATCCACAGGCCAACAACAGCGACCAGGGCCAACACGCTGACGGTTAACGCGATATCACTCATGACCCACTTCCTTAGCATAACCTTAGTTATGCTAAGGATTCTCTCAGAGCCGGAGGCGGTTGTATGGGTGATGGCGCACAAAAAAGCCCTGCCGGGGCAGGGCTTTATCTTTTCACCCTCTCCCTACAGGAGAGGGCCGGGGTGATGGCATCAGCCCGCACGCTATTAGCTATTCAACGCAGGCCGCTCGCTAATGGCGATACGCTGCGGCGCGATGGCTTCCGGCACGTTGCGGATCAGGTCGATATGCAGCAGACCGTTGGTAAACGTTGCGCCGGACACTTCCATATGGTCTGCCAGGGTAAAGCTCAGGCTAAACGGCTGATTAACCAGCCCCTGATGCAGCCATTTGGTCTCGGTCTCTTGTTTTTCCGGCGTACCTTTCACGGTCAGGCGAGTGCCTTCAAGCTGGATGTCCAGATCGTCCTGGCGGAAACCGGCAAGCGCAAGGGTGATGCGATAGTGGTTATCGTCGCTTTTTTCGATGTTGTACGGCGGAAACGTCTGTTGCTCGGTGGTGCTTTGCAGGGCGTTAGCCAGTTTGTCAAAACCAATCCACTGACGCAGCAGAGGGGATAAATCATAGTTACGCATACTAAATCTCCTTCTGAGAAGCGAGTTCGGCACAGTCTAATTTTGTGCGCAGTTGTTCCTGCAAATCCTGATGGATTCGCATATGCTCCCGTTACGGCAAGCAAGTCTGGGTGGGCCGCTTACGCGACCCGCGTAATTAGTTAATTTCGATACGACGCGGTTTTTTCTCTTCCGGAATCACACGTTCCAGTTCGATAAACAGCAGGCCGTTAACCAGGTTCGCGCCTTTAACGTGAATGTTCTCGGCTAACTGGAACTTGCGTTCAAAGTTGCGCTCGGCGATGCCCTGATAAAGGTAGGTACGTTCTTTCTGCTCGGCCGTATGGGAACCTTTCACCACCAGCAGGTTGTCCTGCGCGGTGATCTCCAGTTCGTTTTCTGCAAAACCGGCGACGGCAATGGCGATGCGGTAGTGGTTTTCGTCAACCAGCTCAACATTGTATGGAGGGTAGCCGTTGCTCTGGCTTTGGTTATTTTCTAAATGGTTAAACAGGCGGTCAAAACCAATTGCAGAACGGTATAGCGGAGAAAGATCGAAGTTACGCATAAATAAAACTCCTGAAATCAGCGAGAAATTGTAGCCTTCCACCATGGACAGGCCTTTGCGCCCCCGAACACCCATCAGGCGAGTTCGTTATCGGGCCACATTCTTAAAATGGGTCTGCAATCGGGCTTTTCAAGAACGACAGCTGCACTTTTTTTTGCACTTTCCTGCATCTCGCTTAGACTGGGACAACAGCACAAAGGGTTAAATTGCGATGGCTGCCACAGTGCGGGGTTATCGGGCTATCCATTTTGGATAAGGCTCGCTATAACCCTGAGTTGCAGGTCTATGCAGTGCCATTAACGATGACTGAGTGATGATGAAAAATGTTCTGATAAAGCTGACGACGTTCAGCGGGGTAGTTTTACTTTGCGGGTGTTCGAGCGTGATGTCTCACACCGGCGGTAAAGAAGGAACATATCCGGGGACGCGCGCCAGCGCGGCGATGCTCTCCGATGACGATACAAACTGGGGCACCAAATCCCTGGTTATCCTGGATATGCCGTTTACGGCCGTGGCGGATACGCTTCTGCTGCCGTGGGATATGTTTCGTAAGGACAACTCCGTACGCTCGCGGGTAGAGAAAAGCGAGCAGGAAAATCTGGCGACAAACGCCGTCATCCCGCCCGCTGACATGCCTCCACGCTAGTACTGCGCGGTTTCCGTTACCCAAAGCTGACGGAAACCGGCTGTCTCCTCCATCCACGCAATAACGCGCCCGTCCGGGGAAAACACGACCGCATCAGCAGACGGTGGGTTGCCATGATCGGACGTCAAAAACGTCACCTCTCCGGTCCGTGCGTCGCAGCAGGCGATCCGATTTTCGAGCACAAACCCCAGACTGTCGCCCGCAGGATGCCAGTTAAATGCTGACTGAATATCGCTCCCGGTACGCGTCAACTGGCGCGGCTCGCCGCCCGCAGGAGAGATCAGCCACAGCTGCACAATTCCGTTATCATCCCGCATCAGAAACGCAATCTGCGTCCCCTGCGGGTTGCTGCGAACCCAGTGACGCGGCACGTTCACCAGGCCCGGGTACGCCCTCTGATGCGTAAAGGTCAAACGACGCTGGTTCACACCCGCAGGCGGCGCTGGCAGGGTCTCCGTCGTGCCCTGTAGCGGCGCATCGCCCGCACGCTTCCAGCCCTGCTCGTCTTCCGGCAAATTTACGATAAACAGTTCGGGTACTTTTTCGCCCTGCGCGGAGAGGGTATCGCCGATAAACGCCAGCCTGTCGTTGCCCACCCAGCCCTCTTCGTAAGCGCGGTTGATTTCATCGCTGCCCGGCCGTAGGTTGGGCGTGGTGCGGCTAACCAGCACGCTCCAGAAGGTTCCCGGATATTCACGCGGATGATTCCCCTGCGGGTTCACCGGGCCGAAAGGCGCAGCCACGCCGACGTTGCGTAAATCGAGTTTAGGATCGCGCTCGTGCAGGACATGGTCGTTATAGGTAAAGCTGACAAGCTGCCCGTTCGGGCTGAAGACATGGACGTGGCTACCCCCGCGCAGCGCGCCTGCGGTGTAAGGCGCGGTGATATCCATCGCGTCCAGGTTGCTCACCTGACCGTTTTGCGCAATCACTCCCTGGCGATGATGAAAATCGTAATGCCAGTCGGCATCCGGGTTTTTCGGGCCGTGGATAAAGACATATTTATCTTCTGCAGGATGAACGGTCACCACGCCGACATGCGCGCCGTCAGTGGCGCGATAAACCACCTCTACCTCACCCGTAGCGACGTTGACCCGCTCGATGGTTTCACCGGTGAACGACGCACCGGACGGGCGCACGTCGTAGACCAGCCACTGGCTGTCCGACGTCCAGGTATTAATGTTGGTCAGCTGGTGGTTGCGCGAAGCGAAGGTGATTTGTTTCATGAGGATACCCTGATGCACGGTGAGTGCATCAGGGTAAAACATCCGCAGGGATTAGCCTACTCGTTTCACATCACCCACCAGCAGGATGTAGGAGAGTGCCCCGATCAGCGCCACGGCAGAAATATAAACCAGCGCCGGGCCGAAGCCGTAGTCCTGCGCCAGGTAGCCGATGACCAGCGGTACGGTGATCCCGCCCAGCCCGCCGACAAAGTTGAACACGCCGCCGGTCAGGCCAATCAGCCGCATCGGCGCAAGGGACGACACCAGCGACCAGGTGATAGAGGCGAAACCGTTACCGAAGAACGCCACCGCCATCAGGGTCATAATCCACACCGGATCGTTGGTGTAGTTGGCACCCATGATGCAGGTAGAGATCAGCAAGCCGCAGATGATCGGCGTTTTACGCGCCACGCCCAGCGAGTAGCCTTTTTTCACCAGCTTATCGGCCAGCCAGCCGGAGAGCAGCACGCCGAAGAACGCCGCGAGAAACGGCACGGTGGTCATAAAGCCCGCCTTCAGCGCCGTGATCCCTTTCTCCTGGGTCAGGTAGTTCGGGAACCAGGTGAGGAAGAACCACAGCGTGGAGGTCACCGCGAACTGGCCCAGATAAACACCCACCAGCTTACGATGGAAGACCAGCTTCCAGTCCGCTTTGGTCAGCGGCTGGCGCGCCTCTTTTTTCACCGGTGCATCGCCGTCCACCAGGCCACCGCCGTCACGGATGTAGTCCAGCTCGGCTTTGGTGATGCTTTTGGTCAGACGCGGCGGCTGGTAAACCTTGAACCAGATTAGCGACCAGATAATGCCAATCCCACCCGTGACGATGAATACCCAGTGCCAGCTCAGCAGCTCCTGGATCCAGATCAACAGCGGCGTCAGAAACGCCAGGCCAACGAACTGTCCGGAGGTGTAAAAGCCGACGGCTGACGCACGCTCGTGTTCCGGGAACCAGCTGGTCACCATGCGGTTGTTGGTGGGAAACGCGGGCGCTTCGAAAATACCGGTGATGGCGCGCAGGCCAATCAGCGACATCAGCCCGGTCGCGAAGCCCTGGAACAGGGTCGCCACGGACCAGCCGAAAATGGCGATAAAGTAGGTCAAACGTGAGCCCACGCGGTCAAGGAACCAGCCGCCCGGTATCTGACATAACGTATACAGCCAGGCAAACGCCGAGAAGACGTAGCCCATTTCCGCTTTGGTGATGCCAAACTCTGCCTGAATATGGGCCGATGCCACGGCAAGGTTGGCGCGGTCGACATAGCAAATGACCACGGTAATAAAGATCATGATTAGCGTCAGGTAGCGGCGACGCCCGGTTTTTGCAGCAGTAACTGGAATATCCATCGCAATCTGTCTCCAGATTTTGGGCATAGCGAAGCCGCTCACCATGCCCTGTAATTTACAGAGGGTGTATTTGGTTTTTTTAATTAATAACGTAAACAGAATGCGCTAAATAATTCGTGCTGGGGGAAGGCGGCAAGTTTTCTTACCCCGGGAGCATACAAAAGTATGTGACCGGGGTAAGAAAACGCAGCCAACGCATCACCAGCGCGAAGTATGACGCGCATTTACCATTCGGCTACGCTGCCGTCCTCATGACGCCACAGCGGGTTACGCCAGTCCGGCGCACACTTACTCAGTTCAATGACTTTGGCTTCGTCTATTTCCACGCCAAGGCCCGGCTTCGTTAACGGTTTAAAGAAACCGCCTTCCATGCAGAAGTCTTCTTTATTTTTCACAAAATCGAGCAGTTCCGCGCCCTTGTTATAGTGAATCCCCATGCTCTGTTCCTGGAACACCGCATTGCGGGAGACAAAGTCAACGTGCAGACAGGCAGCCAGCGCGATCGGGCCGAGCGGGCAGTGCGGTGCCAGCGCTACATCGTAAGCTTCGGCCATCCCGGCAATTTTGTAGCATTCGGTGATGCCGCCCGCGTGAGAGAGGTCCGGCTGCAGAATGGCAATGCCGCCCGCTTCGAGCACGCGTTTAAACTCGAAGCGCGAAAACATACGTTCACCCGCCGCGATAGGAACGTGGGTCTGTTCAGCCAGTTTCGGGTAGTACTCGGCCTGCTCGGCCAGCACCGGCTCTTCGATAAACAGCGGGCGATACGGCTCCAGCTCTTTAATTAGCACTTTGGCCATCGGCGCGCTGACGCGGCCGTGGAAATCCAGGCCAAACTCAATCTCGTTGCCGAAGGCTTCACGGATTTGCGCCACGGTATTGACCGCCCGGTCTACCGCGCGCGAGTTGTCGATAATACCCATCTCTTCGCAGCCGTTGAGCTTGAAAGTGTCGAAGCCGATGTTGCGCAGCTGCGTGATGCCATCAATCACTTCCGCAGGACGGTCGCCGCCGACCCAGCTGTAGGCTTTGATTTTGTCGCGCACCAGGCCGCCCATCAATTGCCAGACCGGCGCGTTCAGCACTTTGCCTTTGATATCCCACAGCGCCTGGTCGATGCCGGCGATGGCGCTCATCAGGATCGGCCCCCCGCGGTAGAAGCCCGCACGGTACATCACCTGCCAAAGGTCGTTAATGCGCGCCGGATCCTGACCAATCAGGTATTCCCCCAGCTCATGCACTGCCGCTTCTACGGTACGCGCCCGCCCTTCAATCACCGGTTCGCCCCAGCCCACAACCCCTTCATCGGTTTCGATTTTCAGGAACATCCAGCGCGGGGGTAAACGGTACGTGGTGAGTTTGGTTATTTTCATTTCACTGCCTCTCGATACGCTTTCACAAATGCTGCCGCCTGCTGTGCGGTACGCTCCACGGACTGTCCGGCACGATAAAGATCGCTGCCCAGCCCCGCGCCCACACAGCCAGCGCTGATCCACTGGCCCAGGTTTTCTGGCGTTACGCCGCCCACGGCAAAGACCGGCACGCTGGCGGGCAATACCGCTTTCAGCGCTTTGATGTAGTCCGGACCAAAAGCCGATGACGGGAAAATTTTGAGCGACTGTGCGCCTGCATCGAGGGCAGTAAAGGCTTCCGTAGCGGTAGCGCAGCCCGGGCAGACGGTCATGCCGTGCCCCACCGCGCGGCGGATCACCTCAGGCTGAATGTTGGGCGTGACGATAAGCTTGCAGCCCATTTTCGCCAGTTCATCCACCTGCTCAGACCGTAACACTGTGCCTGCGCCAATCAGCGCCCTATCGCCGAAGGCCTCCACCACGGCCGGAATGCTTTTTTCCCACTCCGGAGAGTTAAGCGGGATTTCCACCGCGTCGAACCCGGCGTCGATAACCGCGCCGACGTGGGCTAACACCTCATCGGGCGTGATGCCGCGCAAAATCGCGATAAGGGGAAGATCAGTTTGCCACTGCATGAGCGATGCTCCTTATTCCTGCCTGAAATGCCGTGTCGCCGGATAGCGTTGAAACGTTACGCCCAACGGCGCGAAACGCCTGCTCGTAGCGCGACGTCAGCGATGCGCCTGCGACAATGGTGATGGCCTGCTCGTGCGCGATGAAATCACGCATGCTGGCGACCTCAGCGCCAATCAGCAGGCCGGAAAGAAACTCGCTGACCTGCTCGCGCGGGAGATTTCCCAGCACGTGCGAGGCGCGAACTTCAAAAAGGTGCGGCAAAACATCAGGAGAAGCGATCCCACGTTCAAGCCCGGCAGCAAACGCCTCTGCCGAGGCTTCCTGCTCAGGCAAACCGGCCCCGACCAGCGAATGGTTGAGCAGCAAATGGTGCAGCTCGCCGGTCATCACGGTGCGAAAGTCGTGGATTTGCTCAGCGTCAGCCTGGACCCACTTGCAGTGTGTTCCGGGCATGACGTAGACAGAAGAAGGAGAAAGCGTGCGCGCGCCAAGCAGCTGCGTCTCTTCGCCGCGCATCACGTTGTGGTTATCGTCGCGAGAGACACACAGGCCGGGAATAATCCAGATATTGTCGCCAACGGACGTTAACTGCTCGCCAATAGAGGAGAAATGGGCGGGAACAGGCAGATATGGCGCGACTTTCCAGCCTACGTTACTGCCTACCATTCCCGCCATTACCACCGGCGTGGCGCTATCGCGCCAGTGTTGTGTGACCTCTGCTAACACCGCCTCGGGGGACTTACCCTTCAGGCGCGTCACGCCTGCTTCCGATTGCCTGCTCTCCAGGCACTGCTCACCCTGGTACAGCCAGGCGCGCAGATTGGTCGATCCCCAGTCAATTGCGATGTAGCGAGATGTCATGTGATTTCCTTCAGCCTTCGTGTCGAGCTGGCAATCATAGTAAGTGCCGCCTGCTCTGCCGCATCGCCGTCCTGATGCCGTATCGCATCGAACAGCGCTTTATGTTCCTGGAGCGTTTTCGGCATGTTGGCCTCATCGCCCATCCAGGTACGTTCAAATACTGCTCGCTGTAGCGAGCTGATCGCCACGCTAAGCTGCTGTAATACCGGGTTATGCACCGACTGCAGCACCGCTTCGTGGTAGCGAATGTCCGCCTCGTTAAACGCCTCCCGGTTCTGGTTATTGGCGATCATGTCGTTTAAAGCCGACTCGATCTGGGCCAAATCGCCGGAAGTTGCGCGTTCCGCCGCCCAGCGGGCGATGGCCGGTTCAACCAGGTTTCGGACTTCGCTCATCGCGCCGATAAGCCGCGGGTCGTAGTCGTTTTCCAGCACCCACTGCAGCACGTCGGTATCGAGGTAGTTCCACTGGTTACGCGGGGCAACAAACGCGCCGCGATAGCGCTTCATTTCAATCAGCCGCTTCGCCATCAGCGAGCGGAATACTTCCCGGATGATGTTGCGCGAGGTTTCAAACTCCTCACACAGTTCTGCCTCTGCCGGCAGCGGCGAACCAGGAACGTATTTGCCACCCACAATTTGGGTGCCCAGCGTAATGACAATGCGATCGGTTTTATTGAGAGTCATGGAGAGTCCTTGTGCTCTGTATGTCCATCACTACTTTACCGCGACCGCTGAATTTCACCTCACTTTTGCAGTACAAACGTGAGGGAGTTCGTCTTTGCCATGGCTGTAATGTAGTACAATCATTTAATGTTGTACTACAATCAAGATCACAAAAAGAACAATTCAATAAATTCAGCGCAAAAAAAAGCCCCGGTTGATAACCGAGGCCGATGATTAAAAATAAGCGTTACTGCAGCACAAACTTCTCGATCGCGTAAGCAACGCCGTCTTCCAGGTTGGATTTGGTCACGAAGTTGGCCACTTCTTTCACGGATGGAATGGCGTTATCCATCGCCACGCCCATACCGGCGAATTCGATCATCGCGATGTCATTTTCCTGGTCGCCCAGCGCCATGATCTCTTCCTGTTTAATGCCCAGCGCATCGGCCAGCGATTTGACACCGGTGCCTTTATTGACGCGTTTATCGAGGATTTCGAGGAAGTACGGCGCACTTTTCAGCACGGTGTACTTCTCTTTTACCTCCGCCGGAATGCGCGCAATCGCTTTATCCAGGATCTCCGGCTCATCGATCATCATCACTTTCAGGAACTGCGTCGCCGGGTCCATTTTCTCCGCTTCACAGAACACCAGCGGAATGGTCGCAACGTAGGATTCATGTACCGTGTAGTAGCTGATATCGCGGTTGGCGGTATAGAGCGTATTGCGATCGAGCGCGTGGAAGTGGGAACCCACTTCACGGGACAGTTTTTCCAGGAACAGATAGTCTTCGTAGCTCAGCGCGGTTTGCGCAACCGTACTGCCATCTGCGGCTTTCTGCACCAGCGCGCCGTTATAGGTGATGCAGTAGTCGCCCGGCTGATTCATGTGCAGCTCTTTCAGGTAGCTGTGTACGCCCGCATACGGACGCCCCGTGGTCAGGACCACATTCACGCCCTTAGCGCGCGCCGCGGCGATCGCGTTTTTAACGGCTGGAGAGATGGTGTGGTCTGGCAGCAGCAGCGTGCCGTCCATGTCGATTGCAATGAGTTTGATAGCCATGAGTTCCCCGGAATAAATGAGTGCTGCCTCATGCTAACGCGATTAAGCACACAAAAATAGAGCTATATTGCGCAACAGGAATGCCCCTTTTACGCTTATTCCGGGGAACGAAGGCTTACTCGCGGGTGAGCACAATTTTACCGAACGCGCCGCGATCCAGATGTTCAAACGCCTGTTCAAGCTCGTTAAAACGGTAGCGATGCTCAATCACCGGCTTCAGCCCCGTGACGTCAACAGCGCGGACAAAATCTTCCAGCGCCCGGCGGTGCCCCACGCCAATCCCCTGAATGACGGGGGATTTCAGCAGCAGTTCGCCAGCAGAGAGGGTAATCTCCGTCCCGGCGAGCACGCCAATGACGGAGATACGTCCGTGAACGGCAACGGCGCGCAGGGAATGCTTCAGATTCTCTCCACCGACGGTTTCAATAATATGGTCGATACCGCGATCCTGCGTGAGCGCCAGCGTATTTTCAGCCCAGTCGCCTTTCAGCCGGTTGATGCCGTGGCTGGCCCCCAGCGTTTTGGCCAGCGCCAGTTTCTCATCGCTCCCCGAGGTGACAAACACCTCCGCGCCGTGCGCTTTTGCAATCTGAAGGGCGAATATCGCCACGCCGCCCGTGCCCTGCACCAGCACCGATTGCCCGGCGCGGAGCTGGCCGCGCTCCACTAGCGCAAACCAGGCGGTAAGCCCTGCGCAAGGTAAGGTGCTGGCCTCGGCGTCATCCAGGGTCTCCGGAGAGGCCACCAGCGCGTCTTCCTTCACAATCACATACTCGGACAGCATGCCCTGGAAGTATCCGCCGGACGTTTTATAGGGCAGATTGCGCGCGTCCGCCTGCGGCTTACCGTCGATCCACTCCGGGAAGAAGGTTGAGATGACGCGCGCGCCGGGCTGGAAGCGCGTAACGCCTTCACCAATGCTGTCCACCACGCCCGCCATGTCAGACGCCGGGGTAAACGGGAAGGAAAGCGGGATCGGCATTGTGCCTTCAACAACCATTTTATCGCGATAGTTGAGCGCAACAGCATTCACCCTTACGCGCACTTCACCCGGGCCTGGCTGTAGGACGGGCGCCTGAGTCAGCTTGAGGTTCTCGCGCCCGAGGGCATCCATGGACCAGCGTTGCATTGTCTCTGTCATTTTATTTCTCCTGCCATCAGATGAGCTTTAGTCCTGACAGTCTACCGTTGACTAATGGTCGCCAGTGGCGATAAGTTTTCTCTTTATTGACGCCAGAATAGATACAATCCATGACCGATACGCTGAAGGATATTCCTGTTTTCGTGGCCGCCGTTGAGGCGGGAAGTTTCGCGCAGGCCGCGATTCGCCTGCATTTGTCACGTTCGGCGGTCGGAAAAAGCATCGCTCGCCTCGAACAGCGGCTGGGGGTACGTCTTTTTCAGCGCACCACCCGCAGCCAGAGTCTGACCGATAACGGCGCCCTTTTTTATGAACGCTGTCTGCGCGCGCTGGAGGAGATTCGGGGTGCGGAATCGCTACTTGAAACGGGGAAACAGCAGGTCAGTGGCCGCCTGCGCGTTGCCATGCCGGTGCTGTTTGGTCGCCAGTGCGTCGCCCCCTTGCTGATAGCGCTGGCGCAGGAACACCCCGGGCTTGAGCTGGAAATGTCATTCAGCGACCGCGTGGTGGATCTCGTCGAGGAAGGGTTTGATATGGCGGTGCGTAACGGCACGCTTCAGGACAGCAGCGTGCTGGTCGCCAGAAAGCTGGGAGAACACCGCATGGTGCTGTGCGCAGCGCCGGAGTATCTGCTGAAGAAAGGCCAGCCACAAAGCGTTAATGATTTATCCCAGCATACGGCCATCAACTATTTGAGCGCAGGCAGAGTGTTGTCCTGGCAGCTGATGGATAACGAAGGAACGTCGCACACCTTTACGCCCCGATCGTCGCTCAATATGGATGATTTGCAGGCGATCTGCGACGCTGCGCTGGCCGGACACGGCATTGCATGGCTGCCCTGCTGGATGGTCGTTAAAGATATTCACCTGGGTAAACTCGTGCCGCTCCTGAAGCAGGCACCGGATGTGCATTTCAACGTTCATGCCGTGTGGCAGCAGACGCCGCATCTGCCGCTGAGGGTAAGAATAGCGATAGATACGCTGGCGAGCCGTTTACCGGCAGCGATGTCACTGGACCTTCCAGCGTCCATAAAAAAGCCGCGCTAAAAGCGCGGCCAGTTATCGTGCGGTATAACGACGATTAAATATCGATGTTTGCCGCTTTCAGGGCGTTCTCTTCGATGAAGGCACGACGTGGTTCAACCGCATCGCCCATCAGGGTCGTGAACAGCTGGTCCGCGGCAATCGCGTCCTTAACGGTCACGCGCAGCATGCGGCGGCTTTCCGGATCCATGGTGGTTTCCCACAGCTGGTCCGGGTTCATTTCGCCCAGACCTTTATAGCGCTGGATCGCAAGACCACGACGAGACTCTTTCACCAGCCAGTCCAGCGCCTGCTCGAAGCTGGCTACCGGCTGACGACGTTCGCCACGCTCGATGAACGCATCGTCTTCGATCAGGCCGCGCAGCGTCTCGCCGAGCGTGCAGATACGACGGTATTCCGGACCGGTCACAAACTCGTGCTCCAGCGGATAGTCGGTGTCAACGCCGTGGGTACGCACGCGAATAATAGGCTCGAACTGCTTATCGGCGTTCTGCTGGATATCGCATTTCCACATGCTGCCGTGCTGCTCTTTTTCGTTCAGATCGGTCACCAGGGCATTCACCCAGCGGGTCACGGTCTGCTCGTCGCTCAGATCGGCTTCGGTCAGGGTCGGCTGATAAACCAGCTCCTTCAGCAGCGTTTTCGGATAACGGCGTTCCATACGCGTAATCATTTTCTGCGTGGCGTTGAACTCGGACACCAGACGCTCCAGCGGCTCACCGGCCAGTGCAGGGGCGTGCGAGTTCGCGTGCAGGGTCGCGCCATCAAGGGCGATCGCGATTTGGTACTGATCCATCGCTTCGTCGTCTTTAATGTACTGTTCCTGCTTGCCTTTCTTCACCTTGTACAGCGGCGGCTGTGCAATGTAGACGTGACCACGCTCAACGATTTCAGGCATCTGACGATAGAAGAAGGTCAACAGCAGCGTACGAATGTGCGAGCCGTCGACGTCCGCATCGGTCATGATGATGATGCTGTGGTAGCGCAGTTTGTCCGGGTTGTACTCATCACGGCCGATGCCGCAGCCCAGCGCGGTAATGAGCGTCGCCACTTCCTGAGAAGAGAGCATCTTGTCGAAACGGGCTTTCTCAACGTTGAGGATTTTACCCTTCAGCGGCAGGATAGCCTGGTTCTTACGGTTACGGCCCTGCTTCGCAGAACCGCCCGCGGAGTCCCCTTCCACGAGGTACAGTTCGGACAGCGCCGGGTCACGTTCCTGGCAGTCAGCCAGTTTGCCCGGCAGGCCTGCTAAGTCCAGCGCGCCTTTACGACGGGTCATTTCACGGGCCTTACGCGCCGCTTCACGGGCACGCGCCGCATCGATAATTTTACCCACAACGATTTTCGCGTCGGACGGGTTTTCCAGCAGGTATTCGCTCAGCAGTTCGTTCATCTGCTGTTCAACCGCCGATTTCACCTCGGAAGAGACCAGCTTGTCTTTGGTCTGGGAGGAGAACTTCGGATCCGGCACCTTCACGGAGACAACGGCAATCAGGCCTTCACGGGCGTCATCACCGGTGGCGCTGACTTTCGCTTTCTTGCTGTAGCCTTCTTTGTCCATGTAGGCGTTCAGGGTACGGGTCATCGCCGCACGGAAGCCTGCAAGGTGCGTACCGCCGTCACGCTGTGGAATGTTGTTGGTGAAGCAGTAGATGTTTTCCTGGAAACCGTCGTTCCACTGCAGCGCCACTTCCACGCCAATACCGTCTTTTTCGGTGGAGAAGTAGAAGATATTCGGGTGAATTGGCGTTTTGTTCTTGTTCAGATACTCAACGAACGCCTTGATACCGCCTTCGTAGTGGAAGTGGTCTTCTTTGCCGTCACGCTTGTCGCGCAGGCGAATAGAGACGCCGGAGTTCAGGAACGACAGTTCACGCAGGCGTTTCGCCAGGATGTCGTACTCGAATTCGGTGACGTTGGTGAAGGTTTCATGGCTCGGCCAGAAACGCACCATGGTACCGGTTTTGTCGGTATCGCCGGTAACGGCCAGCGGTGCCTGCGGCACGCCGTGCGTATAGAGCTGACGGTGAATTTTGCCTTCTCGCTGGATAACCAGCTCCAGCTTCTGCGACAGGGCGTTAACCACGGAGACGCCTACGCCGTGCAGGCCGCCGGAAACTTTATAGGAGTTATCGTCAAACTTACCGCCTGCGTGCAGCACGGTCATGATCACTTCCGCGGCAGAGACGCCCTCTTCCGGGTGAATACCGGTTGGGATGCCACGACCATCATCGGTGACGGAGACGGAGTTGTCCGCATGGATGGTGACCACGATGTCTTTACAGTGACCCGCGAGCGCTTCGTCGATAGCGTTATCTACCACCTCGAATACCATGTGGTGCAGACCGGTGCCGTCATCCGTGTCGCCGATATACATACCCGGGCGCTTACGCACCGCATCCAGCCCTTTCAGGACTTTGATACTGGAGGAGTCATAAGAATTCGACATCAACGTTTCTCGCTCATTTCAACTTGGGTTAATCCGTTATTTTACCCTTTTCCACGGTAAACATCTTCGAATTTTCGTCCGACATGTCTATAACGTGTTCAGCGCTAATGGCGCTGACGAAAACCTGCGACTGCGTGGCTTTTAAGCGGCTGGCAAGCAGCCCGCGCCGCGCGTCGTCAAGTTCCGAGGCAAAATCATCTATCAGGTACAGGCAGCGTCTTCCGCTCTCGCGGGTGAGAAACTCTCCCTGTGCCAGGCGCAGCGCACACATCAGGAGCTTGAGCTGCCCGCGCGACAGCGTGTCTTCCACCGGTGCACCGTCGGCACGAATGCGGAAATCCGCCTTGTGCGGGCCGTGCGCGGTATAGGTCAACATGCGGTCGCGCTCGAAGCTTCTCTCTAACACCTCGGCATAATCCGTCTCTTTCTCCCAGCCGCGCTGGAAAGAGAAGGTGAGAGAGAACTCGGGTAAAAACTGTTTGCAGGTGTCGGCCATGTCTTCGGCGATACCTGCGCTGTATTCGGCACGCCAGTTGCTGATTTGTTCCGCGAGAGGGATTAACTCCATGTCCCACGGACGCAGCTGGGCGTAACGGGTAACCTGGCGCAGGGCAGCGTTACGCTGCTTGAGCAGACGCTTCAGGTTGCTCCAGGCGTTAAAGAAACCGGCTTCGTTGTGAAAGCATCCCCAGTCGAGGAACGCTCTTCTGTATTTGGGGCCGCCGTTGAGTAAAGTAAACCCCTCCGGCGTAATCAGCTGCATTGGCATCAGCAGCGCCAGCTCCGCCACTTTATGGCCGTCGGTGCCGTCGATGCGCACCTTGCTGTCGCCCTGCTTGTCTTTGGTCAGGCCGATCGCGGTTTCCCGCTCCGCCCCCTGCAAACGCCCGTGCAGAACAAAGGATTCCTGCTCGTGGCGAATGACGCGACCAATCTGCAAACTGCGAAACGCCCGACCGTGGCCGAGCGTATAGATGGCCTCAAGCACGCTGGTTTTGCCGCTGCCGTTTGCGCCAACCAGGAAGTTAAAGCCAGGGGATAAAGCGAGATCCGCGCTTTCAATATTGCGAAAGTCGCGGATCAACAGACGGGTGAGCGACATTACAGTCTCATTGGCATAACAACATAGGCAGCCGACTGTGATGCGGCATCTTCAATCTGTACGCTTGAAACGGAGTCGGTCAGCAGAATGCGCACGTTTTCGCATTTCAGCGCATTCAGCACATCCAGTACGTAGCTGACGTTAAAGCCGATTTCCATCTCAGCGCCGGCGTAGGTGACGTCCAGAATCTCTTCTGCCTCTTCCTGCTCCGGGTTGTTAGCGGTGATTTTGATCTGGTTTTCACTCACGTACAGGCGCACGCCGCGGAATTTCTCGTTGGAGAGAATGGCCGCACGGGCAAAGGCCTGCTTGAGGCTATCGCAGCCCGCTTCCAGCGTTTTGTCCGGATTCTTCGGCAATACGCGGCGATAATCCGGGAAACGACCGTCAACCAGCTTCGAAGTGAAAACAAAATCGCCCACGTGTGCGCGGATGTTGTTGCTGCCGATCTGCACGCGCAGCGGCGTGTCGCCGCCGTCGAGCATACGCATCAGCTCAATCACCCCTTTACGCGGCACAATCACCGAATGGTTTGGCAGCGCGTCGCCAATCGGCATAGAACAGACCGCCAGACGGTGGCCGTCGGTGGCTACGGTACGCAGCTCTTCACCTTCGGTTTCGAACAGCATGCCGTTTAAGTAGTAACGGACGTCCTGATGCGCCATGGAGAACTGCGTGGCTTCAATCAGACGCTTCATCGTCGCCTGCGGCAGGGTGAATTCAACTTCGCTCTGCCAGTCGTCCAGGTTCGGGAAGTCCGCAGCAGGCAGCGTGGAGAGCGAGAAACGGCTGCGGCCAGAGCGCACCAGCATACGGTCGCCTTCCAGCTGCACGGCGATTTCAGCGCCTTCCGGCAGCCCGCGGCAGATATCAAAGAATTTACGTGCCGGAACCGTGGTCGCGCCCGCGTCGTGCGGCTGCGTCAGCGTAACGCGCGCGATCATTTCCATTTCCAGATCTGTACCGGTCAGCGACAGCGTACCGTCCGCGACCTGAAGCAGCAGGTTTCCGAGAATAGGCAGCGTTGGGCGGCCACCTAATGGGCCACTCACCTGTTGCAGCGGTTTTAATAAATGTTCACGTTCAACGGTAAATTTCATAGCGTCACGATGATAATGTTCTGATTAAATTGGAAAAATCTTCTTTTATGTCGTGGCTTTCTTCGCGTAACTGCTCAATCTTGCGACAAGCGTGCAGCACGGTCGTATGGTCACGGCCACCAAACGCATCCCCGATTTCCGGCAGACTGTGGTTGGTTAACTCCTTTGCCAGCGCCATCGCCATCTGGCGCGGACGCGCCACCGAGCGGGAACGACGTTTAGACAGTAAATCTGCCACTTTGATCTTGTAGTACTCAGCCACCGTCTTTTGAATATTGTCGATAGTGACCAGTTTTTCCTGCAATGCCAGCAAATCGCGCAGCGCTTCACGCACAAAATCGATGGTGATCGCACGACCGGTAAAGTTGGCATTGGCGATAACGCGGTTCAGCGCCCCTTCCAGCTCGCGCACGTTGGAGCGCAGACGCTTGGCAATGAAGAACGCCACTTCGCCCGGCAGGCGAATGTCGTTTTCATCGGCTTTCTTCATCAGGATCGCGACGCGGGTTTCCAGCTCCGGTGGCTCGATCGCCACGGTCAGGCCCCAGCCGAAGCGGGATTTCAGACGATCTTCAACACCGTTGATCTCTTTTGGATAACGATCCGAGGTCAAAATGATCTGCTGATTGCCTTCCAGCAGGGCATTAAAGGTGTGGAAAAACTCTTCCTGCGATCGTTCTTTATTGGCAAAGAACTGGATGTCATCGATGAGCAGCGCGTCAACGGAACGATAGTAGCGTTTAAACTCTTCGATCGCATTGTTTTGCAGGGCTTTTACCATGTCCTGAACGAAGCGCTCGGAGTGCATATACACCACTTTGGCATTGGGCTTGCGCGCCATAATGCCGTTACCCACTGCATGCAGCAGGTGCGTTTTACCCAGACCCGTGCCGCCGTAAAGGAACAGCGGGTTGTAGGCCCCACCGGGGTTATCAGCAACCTGACGAGCCGCCGCGCGCGCCAGCTGGTTCGACTTACCTTCAACGAAGTTATCGAACGTGTGTTTCACGTTAACGTTAGAGCGGTAGGTTGGCTCAGCCGGTGCGGGGACATTATCCCAGCCCTGACGAGCGGGTGCGACGCGAGGGGCCGGAGCAGGCGCGGCCTGAGCGGGCGCTGCTACGTTCACGGTTTCACGGACGGTTTGGGTCACCGGCTTTGTGCCCACTTCAAAGCGCAGCTGCGGGGCATCTGACCCGCAGAAATCGTTCAGCAGTCCATTGATGTTATTAAGGTACTTGTCCCTTACCCAATCGAGCACAAAACGGTTTGGCGCATACAAAGCCAGCGTGTTATCGCTCAGTTCCGCCTGCAATGGGCGGATCCACATACTGAATTCTGTGGCTGGTAACTCATCCTGCAATCGGGCAAGACACTGCTGCCAAAGCGAAAGTGACACGGCGGACTCCACTCGAACAATAAAAGAAAACTATTGAATATTCATGATTGTTGGCGCACATCGACATGACCCAATGAGGGTGATGTGCGAACCGCTATCTGCGGTTATACACTTCATCGTTCAAGCCGTCTCTGCGTTGGCTGCACTCGCTCGCCCCAGTCACGTACTTGTGTACGCTCCAGGGGACTCGCTCCTTTGCCGCCTTGATACAGCGTGAACGATTTTGTGTCATACCCGGCCAGGATCGCTGGATCCCGATCGGGACCGCGGATCATAGCCTAAACTGAGCCAGAGATCTTCTGTTTCTCACAGATTCTTCCCGATTTATCCACAGGAAGATCCGGAACCGGATAAGTGTAAACGATCCTGGCGCCAGTGCCCCACGATTTAGTCCGCATATTGGAAAAATTAATGAGCACAGACAATTTATTGCTTAAATGATCTAACGAAGATCCGGGACGATCCTTGCGCTTTGTTGGCGAGGCCGTATAATCCTCGACCCGGCGCGTGATGCTCATCTTCCTGCGTCGTCCGTTGCTCATTTTCCACGCGAAAACGTGCGGAAATACGCGGGAAATAAGGAAAGAGAATTGACTCCGGAGTGTACAATTATTACAATCCGGCCTCTTTAATCACCCACGCTGAGGCGTTAGTCGTTCGAAACTCGTTCGGGTATACGCAAAAGTCAGTGAATTTATTCAAGTTTAGGTAGAAATCGCCATGAAACGCACTTTTCAACCGTCTGTACTGAAGCGCAACCGTTCTCACGGCTTCCGTGCTCGTATGGCTACTAAAAATGGTCGTCAGGTTCTGGCACGTCGTCGTGCTAAAGGCCGCGCTCGTCTGACCGTTTCCAAGTAATAAAGCTAACCCCTGAGTGGTTAAGCTAGCATTTCCCAGGGAGTTACGTTTGTTAACTCCCGCTCATTTCACTTTCGTCTTCCAGCAGCCACTACGGGCTGGCACGCCGCAAATCACCATCCTCGGCCGCCAAAATTCGCTGGGGCATCCCCGCATCGGTCTCACAGTCGCCAAGAAAAATGTTAAGCGTGCGCATGAACGCAATCGGATTAAACGTCTGACGCGTGAAAGCTTCCGTTTACGTCAGCACGAACTGCCTTCAATGGATTTCGTGGTGGTGGCGAAGAAAGGGGTTGCCGACCTCGATAACCGTGCTCTCTCGGAAGCGTTGGAAAAATTATGGCGCCGCCACTGTCGCCTGGCTCACGGGTCCTGATAGCCCTCATTCGGGTCTATCAACGCCTGATTAGTCCGCTACTCGGGCCGCACTGCCGTTTCACACCAACATGCTCAAGCTACGGAATTGAGGCATTGCGCAGGTTTGGAGTGATAAAAGGCAGTTGGTTGACGGTGAAACGCGTATTAAAATGCCACCCTTTACACCCCGGTGGAGACGACCCCGTCCCCCCAGGACCCTTTGATACCAGAGAACACTAACGATGGATTCGCAACGCAATCTTCTTATCATCGCTTTGTTGTTCGTGTCTTTCATGATCTGGCAGGCATGGGAGCAGGATAAAAATCCTCAACCCCAGCAGCAGACCACGCAGACTACGACCACCGCAGCGGGTAGCGCCGCCGACCAGGGCGTACCGGCCAGTGGCCAGGGGAAACAGATTACGGTTAAGACCGATGTGCTTGAGCTGACAATCAACACCCGTGGTGGTGATGTTGAGCAGGCGCTGCTGTTGACCTACCCGAAAGAGCTGAAGTCTAACGAACCGTTCCAGTTACTGGAAACCACGCCTGAGTTTATCTACCAGGCGCAGAGCGGCCTGACCGGTCGTGATGGCCCGGATAACCCGGCTAACGGTGCGCGTCCACTGTATACCGTCGATAGCGACACCTTTGTGCTGGCTGATGGCCAGAACGAACTCGCGATCCCGATGACGTACACCGACGCCGCAGGCAACACCTTCACTAAAACCTTCACCCTGAAGCGCGGTGAATATGCGGTGAACGTGGGCTACAGCGTACAGAACGCCAGTGCGAAACCACTGGAGCTGTCGACCTTTGGCCAGCTGAAGCAGTCCATCAATCTGCCGTCTCACCGTGACACCGGAAGCAGCAACTTTGCGCTGCATACCTTCCGTGGCGCGGCGTACTCCACGCCAGACGCGAAGTATGAGAAATACAAATTCGACACCATTGCCGATAACGAAAACCTGAACGTTAGTTCCAAAGGCGGTTGGGTTGCGATGCTGCAACAGTATTTCGCAACGGCCTGGATCCCAAACAACGACGGTACGAATAACTTCTATACCGCGAACCTGGGCAACGGTCTTGCAGCTATCGGCTATAAATCTCAGCCGGTTCTGGTTCAGCCGGGTCAAACCGGTAAGATGGCAAGCACCCTGTGGGTCGGCCCGGAAATTCAGGACAAAATGGCCGCTGTTGCGCCGCACCTGGATCTGACCGTCGATTACGGCTGGTTGTGGTTCATCTCTCAGCCGCTGTTTAAGCTGCTGAAGTTCATCCACAGCTTCCTGGGTAACTGGGGCTTCTCCATCATCGTTATCACCTTCATCGTTCGTGGCATCATGTACCCGCTGACTAAAGCGCAGTACACCTCCATGGCGAAGATGCGTATGCTGCAGCCGAAGATTGCGGCGATGCGTGAGCGTCTGGGCGATGACAAACAGCGTCAGAGCCAGGAAATGATGGCCCTGTATAAAGCAGAGAAAGTAAACCCACTGGGTGGTTGCTTCCCGCTGCTGATTCAGATGCCAATCTTCCTTGCGCTGTACTACATGCTGATGGGTTCCGTTGAGCTGCGCCACGCGCCGTTCGCACTGTGGATCCATGACCTGTCCGCACAGGACCCGTACTACATCCTGCCGATCCTGATGGGCGTGACGATGTTCTTCATCCAGAAGATGTCGCCGACCACCGTGACCGACCCGATGCAGCAGAAGATCATGACCTTTATGCCGGTCATCTTCACCGTGTTCTTCCTGTGGTTCCCGTCAGGTCTGGTGCTGTACTATATCGTCAGCAACCTGGTGACCATCATCCAGCAGCAACTGATTTACCGTGGTCTGGAAAAACGTGGCCTGCATAGCCGCGAAAAGAAAAAGTCCTGATTCGGTAAGTTAACGCTAAAATAAGGGCGGTCGATTGACCGCCTTTTTTATTTGTATTGAACGAGACCAACCATGAGCCATAACGACACTATCGTCGCCCAGGCAACCCCACCGGGACGCGGTGGTGTAGGCATTCTGCGTATCTCCGGCCTGAAGGCGCGCGAGGTGGCCGAAGCGGTGCTGGGTAAACTGCCAAAGCCGCGCTACGCTGATTACCTGCCGTTTAAAGATACCGACGGCACGCCGCTGGACCAGGGCATTGCGCTGTGGTTCCCTGGCCCGAACTCCTTTACCGGCGAAGACGTGCTGGAGCTGCAGGGCCACGGCGGCCCGGTTATCCTCGACTTGCTGTTAAAACGTATCCTGACCCTGCCGGGCCTGCGCATTGCGAAGCCGGGCGAGTTCTCCGAGCGTGCCTTCCTCAACGACAAGCTCGACCTGGCGCAGGCAGAAGCGATTGCAGACCTGATCGACGCCAGTTCTGAACAGGCGGCCCGCTCCGCCCTGAACTCGCTGCAGGGGGCATTCTCCGCCCGCGTAAATCACCTTGTGGAAGCACTTACTCACCTGCGGATCTACGTGGAAGCGGCTATCGACTTCCCGGATGAGGAGATCGACTTCCTCTCTGACGGCAAAATCGAAGCGCAGCTCAACCAGGTGATGGCCGATCTCGACGCCGTGCGCGCCGAAGCGCGCCAGGGCAGCCTGCTGCGTGAAGGGATGAAGGTCGTTATCGCCGGACGTCCTAACGCCGGGAAATCGAGCCTGCTGAACGCCCTGGCGGGCCGTGAAGCGGCAATCGTCACCGACATTGCCGGCACCACCCGCGACGTGCTCCGCGAGCATATCCACATTGACGGGATGCCGCTGCACATCATTGATACCGCCGGCCTGCGCGATGCCAGCGATGAAGTTGAGCGCATCGGTATCGAACGCGCCTGGCAGGAGATCGAGCAGGCAGACCGCGTGCTGTTTATGGTGGACGGCACCACGACCGACGCCGTTGACCCGGCAGAAATCTGGCCGGACTTTATCGCCCGTCTGCCGGCGAAACTGCCGATCACCGTGGTGCGTAACAAAGCGGACGTGACCGGCGAAACGCTGGGCATCAGCGATGTGAATGGTCACTCACTGATTCGCCTGTCGGCGCGTACCGGTGAAGGCGTTGACGACCTGCGCAACCATCTCAAGCAGAGCATGGGCTTTGACACCAGCATGGAAGGCGGTTTCCTCGCGCGTCGTCGTCACCTGCAGGCGCTGGAAGAGGCGGCAAACCACCTTGTTCAGGGTAAAGCGCAGCTGATCGGCGCGTGGGCGGGCGAACTGCTGGCGGAAGAGCTGCGTCTGGCGCAGCAGAATCTGAGCGAAATCACCGGGGAGTTTACATCGGACGATCTGCTGGGACGGATCTTCTCAAGCTTCTGTATTGGTAAGTAATTCCCGCTAATCCATGGTGATTTCCTCCCGGGAAATCACCATTGTCCAAATGGCAACTCGCCTAATCTCTTTTCACCCCCTATCCTGCATGCCTGCATCTATGGGGGGTTTATGGCGCGTTTTCTGTTTTGTAGTTTCGCATTAGTTCTGCTTTATCCGTCCGGCATTGATATGTATCTGGTGGGATTGCCGCACATCGCCCGCGATCTGGGCGCCAGCGAAGCGCAGCTGCACATCGCGTTTTCGGCCTACCTCGCGGGGATGGCGTCGTCGATGGTCTTTGCCGGGAAGATCGCGGATAAGGCAGGCCGTCAGCCCGTCGCGATAACCGGCGCCATCATTTTTGCCCTGGCCTCTCTGCTCTGCTCACAGGCGCAAAACAGCACCTTGTTCCTGGCCGGACGGTTTATTCAGGGCATTGGAGCCGGTGGCTGCTACGTCGTCGCGTTTGCCATTTTGCGCGACACCTTAAGCGCCCAGCGTCGCGCCAAAGTGCTTTCGATGCTGAACGGTATTACCTGCATCATCCCGGTGCTGGCCCCGGTCGTGGGATATCTGATCATGCTGAAATTCCCGTGGCAGAGCCTGTTCTGGACCATGGCGGCGATGGGCGCGCTGGTGTTTGTCCTGTCCATCGCCGTGCTGAAAGAGACCCACCCGGGCTCGCAGAATACCGGTCATACCGCAGCCATTCACCCAGCCGAGAAGCTGCTTAACCGCTTTTTTCTCAGTCGTCTGGCCGTGACCACGTTAAGCGTGGCGGTGATCCTGACCTATGTAAACGTTTCCCCGGTTTTACTGATGGAAACCATGGGCTTCGATCGGGGTGAGTATTCAACGGTGATGGCATTAACCGCCATGGTCAGTATGGCAGTGTCGTTTTCTACCCCGTTTGCGCTAAATGTTTTTAGCCAGCGTACGTTGATGCTGACCTCACAGGTTTTATTCCTCACGGCAGGCGCGATCCTGGCAACCGCCAGCTCGCATGCGGTAATGCTGGCCGGCATTACCCTCATTTGCGCCGGGTTCTCGGTTGGCTTTGGCGTGGCGATGAGTCAGGCGCTTGGTCCCTTCTCGCTGCGGGCAGGCGTAGCAAGCTCGGTGCTGGGAATTGCGCAGGTCTGCGGCTCGTCGCTGTGGATTTGGCTGGCGGCGGTCATCGGGCTTAACGCGCTGAATATGCTGATCGGGGTTCTGATTGGCTGTAGCATACTGTGCATCACCTTACTTATGGTCATCCAGCCCGCGGCGCATTATGAAGAAGCCCATCAGCAGTCTCGATCTTAACCTGTTGCTGTGCCTGCAGCTTTTGCTGCAGGAGCGCAGCGTCACCAAAGCGGCGAAACGGATGAACGTGACGCCGTCTGCGGTGAGTAAATCGCTGGCCAAGCTGCGTGACTGGTTTGACGACCCGCTGTTTGTCAAAACGCCGTTGGGGCTGCTGCCGACCCCGCTGACGGTAAGCCTGGAGCAGGATCTGGCTGACTGGATGCAAATCGGCAACCAGATCCTCGACAAATTCCACCATGATTCCCCGGGCGGGCTAACGTTCGTGCTGGCCGCCGAAACGCCATTGATGCTGATCCGCTTTAACGCCCTGCTGGAGCAGGTGAACCAGCGCTATCCGCAGGCTACGGTGAAGATGCGTCACTGGGATTACGACTCGCTGGACGCCATTACGCGTGGAGAGGTGGATCTGGGATTCACCGGACGCGAAACGCACCCGCGCTCGCGTGAATTGCTGAAGCTAATGCCGTGGTTCATCGACTATGAGATCCTGTTCAGCGACCGTCCGTGCGTGTATCTGCGTGAGGATCACCCCGCGCTACAGGATGAATGGAACCTCGAGACCTTCCTGCGCTACCCGCACATCAGCATCTTCTGGGAACGCAGCGAAACCTGGGCACTGGACGAAGTGCTAAAGGAGATGGGTCGGGAGAGAAACATTGCCATGAGCGTGCCGGGTTTTGAGCAGTCGATGTTTATGGCGGCGCAGCCCGGCCATAACTATATCGCCACGGCTCCGCACTACTGCCATCACTACAATCAACTCCACCAGCGGAAGCTGATCGCGCTGCCCATTCCCATTGACGAAGCGCAGGCTGAAAAGCTTACCGTTCCCTTCACGCTGATCTGGCATAAACGAAACAGCCATAATCCGAAAATCCTCTGGCTGCGGGAAACCATCAAGGCGCTGTACGGTGCCAGCGATCCAATTTTTGCCTAAGAAAATGTAAAGTTCGGTCCTGAGGCTTCTCTTACTCCCATTTACTGATTAAAACAGGAGTCAAGTTAAGCGATAATCATGTAACCGTTTAACCGATTACGACCATTATCAAGGAGCGAAAAATGGCTACGCACTTTGCAAGAGGGATACTTACGGAAGGACGTCTCGTATCGGCAAGAATTTCTTCAGCCTGTCACAGTGAAGCACTTACTCTCCCGGAACACCGCAGAACGCGGTTTTTAGCGTCCAGAGCGCTTCTGGCAGAACTGATGTTTATGCTGTACGGCACCAGCGAGCTGCCGGACATCATTACCCAGCCCGAAGGCCGCCCGGTCTTTGCCGACCCGGACCTCCCTCGTTTTTCGATTGCCTACGCGGGCAATATCATTGGCGTCGCGCTGACCACCGAAGGGGATTGTGGGCTGGATATGGAACTTCAGCGCGCGACGCGCAGCTTCCATGGCGGTAATGCGCATGAAGACTATCCGCTCTCCAGCAATGAGAAGCTGTGGGTACGCAACCAGAACGATCCTGTCGAAGCCCGAGCCCAGCTCATTACCCTGCGCCAGAGCATTCGCAAGCTCTGTGGATGCGCCTCAGACGACGCCAGCCTGCTGCAGCTGCTGCCAGGCTCCGGACGTCTGCGTGCCACTCAGGCCACACTGGTAGAGGCGCTCAGCGACGCAGAGGATGTGCTCATTTGGTCCATTGCGGTTACCCCCGCCATCGAACGCATGAAAATCTGGGAATTTGACAGCCAACAGGGATGGCGTAGCCTTCCTGATGTGCCCGAGCGTGCCAACGAGCCCGCCGCACGCCTGATGCGTTTAACCAGTTTACCGGCAGAAAAAGCATTCACCCTTAGCTGATCCAATCAGGGTCATCATGATGAAACAGGAGTAATCATGTCTGATACGTTGAAAGTAGTTACGTTACTGGGAAGCCTGCGCAAAGGTTCATTTAACGGGATGGTTGCCCGCACGCTGCCACAGCTGGCACCGGCAGGAATGGAAATTAGCGCCCTGCCGTCTATTGGCGATATTCCGCTCTATGACGCTGACGTACAGCAGGAAGAGGGTTTCCCGCAAAGCGTTGAGGCGCTGGCAGAGCAGATCCGCCAGGCCGACGGCGTGGTCATCGTGACGCCAGAGTACAACTATTCGGTTCCGGGTGGTCTGAAGAATGCCATCGACTGGCTGTCCCGCTTACCTGAGCAGCCGCTGGCAGGCAAGCCGGTGCTGATCCAGACCAGCTCAATGGGCGCGATTGGCGGCGCGCGCTGCCAGTATCATCTGCGCCAGATCCTGGTGTTCCTGGATGCGATGGTCATGAACAAGCCGGAATTTATGGGTGGTGTGATTCAGAACAAGGTCGACCCACAAACGGGTGAAGTGGTGGATCAGAGCACGCGCGATCATCTGTCTGGCCAGCTGACGGCGTTTGGGGATTATATTAAGCGGGTGAAGGCGTAAGCTTATTGCAGCCTGATGCCCTCACCCTGGCCCTCTCCCACGGGGAGAGGGAACAAACATTAAAGCCCTTTTCGAAGAAAAGGGCTTGCTGTTTATTTGGCGTCAATAAACACAATCTTCAGCACAAACAGCAGCGCCACAACGATGACGCAAGGGCTGAGGTCGCGGAAGCGGCCGGTACCGATCTTCATTACGCAGTAAGAGATAAAGCCCAGCGCGATACCTTCGGTAATCGAGAAGCTGAACGGCATCATCACGGCGGTAATAAACGCCGGCACCGCTTCGGTTAAATCATCCCACTTCACGCGTGACAGGCTGGAGGTCATCAGCACCCCCACATAGATCAGCGCGCCGGCTGCCGCATACGGAGGAACCATACCCGCCAGCGGAGAGAGGAAGATCACCAGCAGGAACAGAATACCCACAACCACCGCCGTCAGGCCGGTACGGCCGCCCACGGACACGCCGGAAGACGATTCAATGTACGCGGTAACGGACGAGGTTCCGATAAAAGCACCGGTCACAGAGGAGACGCTGTCCACAAACAGCGCTTGCTTCATGCGCGGGAATTTCCCTTTTTCATCCGCCAGGCCCGCTTTGTCGGTCACGCCAATCAGCGTGCCGGAGGAGTCAAACAGGTTGACCAGCATGAAGGAGAAAATCACGCCCGCCAGGCCCAGGTTCAGGGAACCCGCCAGATCGACGTGACCAATCACGGTAGAGACGCTCGGTGGCGCGGAGACGATACCGTTATAGTGAACGTCGCCCAGCATCCAGCCCAGCAGGGTGGTGACAACGATGGACACCAGCACCGCCGCGTGAATATTACGGGAAGCCAGGATCGCGATGATAAAGAAGCCCAGCACGCCCAGCAGCACGTTATGAGAGGTCAGGTGACCGATGCTCACCAGCGTATCCGGGTTAGCCACGATAACGCCGGCGTTTTTCAGCCCCATCATACCGATGAACAGACCGATACCGCTGGTGATGCCCACGCGCAGGCTCACGGGAATGTTTGCAATCATCCAGTAACGCACGCGGAAAATGGTCAGCAGCAGCAGGCCAACCGCGCCCCAGAAGATGGCGCCCATGCCAACCTGCCACGGCAGCCCCATCGCCTGAACAACCACGAACGCGAAGAACGCATTCAGGCCCATCGCCGGTGCCAGCGCAACAGGCAGGTTAGCGAACACACCCATCAGGATGCTGCCAAGAGCCGCGATCAGACAGGTTGTCACGAAGACGGCGCTGGTATCCATGCCAGCGACGCCCAGAATTTGAGGGTTCACAAAAACGATATAGACCATCGTCAGGAAGGTGGTGAAACCAGCGATCACTTCGGTGCGTGCCGTTGTGCCGTGCTCGCGCAGTTTAAAAACGCGCTCAAGCAGACCCTGACCAGATGTCTGGGTAGTGTGTTGTTGACTCATCATCAATTCCGAACAAGGAGGGAAAATTCGTCGCTATCCTATACCAAAATGCGACAATAGTGGCGGTTACGTGATACTTTTTTCATTGATTTTGCTTATACGGCAACGATTGCGTGCCGGCGAACTGCCGTACGTAAACGTTAAACTTGTTAAAAGGGAAAGGCATGTCCGGAATTGAAGCGGTATTTTTCGACTGCGACGGTACGCTGGTCGACAGTGAGGTCATTTGTTCCCGCGCGTATGTCACCATGTTCCAGGAATTTGGCATTACGCTGGAACTCGAAGAGGTGTTTAAACGCTTTAAGGGCGTAAAGCTCTACGAGATCATCGACATCATTAACGAAGAACACGGTGTGGATCTGGCGAAAGCCGATCTGGAACCGGTGTACCGCGCCGAGGTCGCACGCCTGTTCGACTCCGAGCTGGAGGTTATCTCCGGAGCTAACGCGTTGCTGGATGCGATGACGGTGCCAGTCTGCGTCGTTTCTAACGGCCCGGTCAGCAAAATGCAGCACTCGCTGGGCAAGCTTGAGATGTTGCACCATTTCCCGGAAAAACTGTTCAGCGGCTACGATATCCAGCGCTGGAAGCCAGACCCGGCGCTGATGTTCCATGCGGCAAAAGCGATGAACGTCAATGTAGAGAACTGCATTCTGGTGGATGACTCGTCTGCGGGCGCGCAGTCGGGGATTGATGCGGGGATGGAGGTGTTTTACTTCTGCGCCGACCCGCACAACAAGCCGATCGATCATCCCAATGTCACGACCTTTACCGATCTGGCGCAGCTGCCAGCGCTGTGGAAGGCGCGCGGGTGGGATATTACTCGCTGAGTTTTCCCCTCACCCCGACCCTCTCCCCTGGGGAGAGGGAGAAAACCGAATTGTCCCCTCTCCCTGTGGGAGAGGGTAAGGGTGAGGGTAAAATCACTCTTTCGGATCTTTACCCGCCAGCAGCTTGTCCAGCTCGTCGCCGCCCACGTGACGGAAGTCCTGACCTTTCACGAAGTAGAAGATGTATTCGCAAATGTTCTGGCAGCGGTCGCCGATACGCTCAATAGAGCGCGCGCAGAACAGGGCGGTCAGTACGCTTGGGATCGTACGTGAATCTTCCATCATGTAGGTCATCAGCTGACGCACGATGCCTTCATACTCCTGGTCGACCTTCTTGTCTTCACGGTAGATACGCACCGCTTCGTCCAGGTCCATACGCGCAAAAGCATCCAGCACATCGTGCAGCATCTGCACGGTGTGGCGGCCCAGCGACTCCAGGCTCACCAGCAGGGGCTGGTGCTGTTGAGAGAACTTCTCCAGCGCGGTGCGGCAGATTTTATCCGCAACGTCACCAATACGCTCCAGCTCGGCGATGGTTTTGATGATCGCCATCACCAGACGCAGGTCGCTCGCCGTCGGCTGACGTTTCGCGATAATGCGCACGCAGGCCTCGTCGATAGCGACTTCCATCATGTTGACGTTTTTGTCGCCTTCAATGACGCGCTTCGCCAGCTCGCTGTCCTGGTTGTGCATTGCCGTAATCGCATCAGAAAGCTGCTGCTCGACCATGCCGCCCATGGTCATTACCTGGGTGCGAATGCTTTCCAGCTCTGCGTTGAACTGGCCGGAAATGTGTTTATTAAGATTGAGGTTGTCCATGGTTTCTCCACATGCACTAAGGCAAATCAACCGTAGCGGCCAGTAATATAATCTTCGGTTTGTTTCTTCGCGGGCCTGGTGAACAGCGCGTCCGTATCGCTGAACTCAATCAACTCGCCCAGGTACATAAACGCCGTGTGATCGGAACAACGCGCAGCCTGCTGCATGTTATGGGTCACGATAACCACGGTGTAATCCTGCTTCAGCTCGGTGATCAGCTCTTCAATACGGCCGGTTGAGATCGGGTCCAGCGCTGAACACGGCTCATCCAGCAGCAACACTTCCGGGCGAATAGCAATACCGCGCGCAATGCACAGACGCTGCTGCTGACCACCGGAGAGAGAGTAACCGCTCTGGTGCAACTTATCTTTGGTTTCGTTCCATAATGCGGCCTTGGTCAAAGCCCACTGCACGCGCTCGTCCATATCGGCACGGGAGAGTTTTTCAAACAGACGCACGCCAAAGGCGATGTTGTCATAAATGGACATCGGGAACGGCGTTGGTTTCTGGAACACCATCCCCACTTTGGCGCGCAGCAGGGCGATATCCTGCGCCTGGGTCAGAATGTTTTCACCGTCCAGGATGATTTCACCCTCAGCGCGCTGCTCCGGATAGAGCGAATACATTTTGTTAAAGGTACGCAGCAGCGTGGATTTCCCACAGCCGGACGGACCGATAAATGCCGTGACCTGGTTCTTCGCGATATCCAGGTTGATGTTCTTCAGGGCATGGAATTTGCCGTAGTAGAAGTTCAAATCACGAACCTGAATCTTACCCGGGGCAGTATCAACCATACTCATTGACTCATTTCCTCATTCGGCGCCGCGAGCTGCCGCGCCGTAAAAAATTAACCGTGTTTCTTCTTCGCGAAAATGACGCGCGCCAGAATGTTCAGCAACAGTACGCAAAGGGTAATGATCAGCACCCCGGCCCAGGCCAGCTGCTGCCATTCCGCGAATGGGCTCATCGCAAATTTAAAGATCGTCACCGGCAGGTTGGCGATCGGCTGCATCATGTCCGTGCTCCAGAACTGATTGGAGAGAGACGTAAACAGCAGCGGCGCCGTTTCACCCGCGATACGCGCAACCGCCAGCAGGATACCGGTCATGATGCCGGATACAGACGCCTTCAGCGTAATCGCAGAGATCATCTTCCATTTCGGCGTACCCAGCGCATAAGCCGCTTCACGCAGGCTGTCCGGCACCAGTTTCAGCATGTTCTCGGTGGTACGAATAACAATCGGCACCTGCAGCAGCGCCAGGGCAATCACACCCGCCCAGCCCGAGAAGTGTTCCATCTGCGCCACCACCACGGTGTAAACAAACAGACCCACGACGATAGAAGGAGCAGACAGCAGAATGTCGTTGATGAAGCGAATGACTTCCGCCAGCCAGGATTTACGACCGTATTCAGCCAGGTAGATACCCGCCATGATGCCCAGCGGCGTGCCGAAGACCGTCGCCCAGAGGATCAGCAAGCCGCTGCCCGCCAGGGCATTCGCCAGGCCACCACCCGCCGTGTTCGGCGGTGGCGTCATTTCGGTGAACAGCGACAGGGACATCCCGTCAATCCCGCGAACGACCGTCGAGAAGAGGATCCAGACCAGCCAGAACAGGCCGAACGCCATTGTCGCCATAGAGAGCGACAGGGCAATACGGTTTTTCATGCGGCGTCTGGCCTGCATTTTGCGGCGGGATTCCGCCAGTTCAGCGGTAGCTTGCATTTCGAGAGTTGCCATTAGCGTGCCCCCTCATTTTTAGCGAGGCGCATAATCATCAGCTTGGAAATCGCCAGAACAATGAAGGTGATAACGAACAGAATCAGACCCAGCTCCATCAGCGCCGCCACGTGCAGCCCGGATTCCGCTTCCGCAAATTCATTCGCCAGCGCCGAGGTAATACTGTTACCCGGCATGTAGAGCGACGCGCTGTCGAGCTGGTAGGTGTTACCGATGATAAAGGTGACCGCCATGGTTTCACCCAGCGCACGACCCAGGCCCAGCATCACGCCCCCGATCACCCCATTTTTGGTGAACGGAAGGACAATGCGCCAGATAACTTCCCAGGTGGTGCAGCCGATGCCGTAGGCCGACTCTTTCATCATCACCGGCGTTTGTTCGAAGACATCGCGCATAACCGCCGCAATGTACGGAATAATCATGATGGCGAGGATCACACCTGCCGCCAGAATGCCGATACCGAAAGCCGGGCCAGAGAAAAGGGCACCCACAAACGGAATGGCAGAAAGCACGTTACCGACCGGTTCCTGGAAATACGTTGCGAACAGCGGAGCAAAGATGAACAGGCCCCACATGCCGTAAACGATACTTGGAATAGCCGCCAGCAGTTCGATGGCAATACCCAGCGGGCGTCGCAGCCAGCCCGGTGCCAGCTCCGTCAGGAACAGGGCAATACCAAAGCTCACCGGAACCGCAATCAGCAGGGCGATGAACGAGGTCACCAGCGTGCCGTAAATCGGTACCAGGGCACCGTAGATATCGTTCGGCGCGTCCCACTCTTTGGTCCACAGGAAGGAAAAACCGAATTTCTGGATGCTCGGCCATGAGGAGAAAATCAGAGACACGATAATGCCGCCCAGCAGCAATAGCACAATCAGCGCAGCCAGTTTCACCAGCGCGCTGAAAATCATGTCACCTTTTTTACCCGGAGGGTTAAATGCAGGCTTGGTTGCAGCCATAAATTACTCTTCTGTTTGAGACGTTTTTACGAATATGCCCGGTGGCGCTGACGCTTACCGGGCCTACAGCTTAAACCGTAGGGCGGGTAAGCATAGCGCCACCCGCCATCTTCGTTAAATATATCCTGTTAGTACAGCGCTTTACCGCTGCTGTCTTTCACGTTGGTTTTCCATGCAGCGCGAATCTGCTCAACCACGTTGTCCGGCAGGGTAGCGTAATCCAGGGCGTTAGCCTGTTTGCCGCCGTTTTTGTACGCCCAGTCGAAGAACTTCAGCACTTCGGCGCCCTGCTCAGGTTTCTTCTGCTCTTTGTGAACCAGGATGAAGGTGGTAGAGGTGATTGGCCATGCACCTTCGCCTTTCTGGTTAGTCAGATCCTGCGCGAAGGATTTGCTCCAGTCAGCGCCTTTCGCCGCGTTAGCAAAGTTCTCTTCGGTCGGGCTAACCGGTTTGCCGTCGGCTGAAACCAGTTTGGTGTAGGACAGGTTGTTCTGCTTAGCGTACGCATACTCTACGTAACCAATTGAGCCAGGCAGACGCTGTACGAACGCGGCGATACCGTCGTTACCTTTACCGCCCAGACCGGTTGGCCAGTTAACGGTAGAGCCGGAGCCGACTTTAGATTTCCACTCTTCGTTCACTTTTGCCAGGTAGCTGGTGAACACGAAAGAGGTACCGGAACCATCCGCGCGGCGAACCACGGCGATGTTCTGAGAAGGCAGCTTCAGGCCTGGGTTGAGTTTAGCGATCGCTTCGTCATCCCATTTTTTGATTTTGCCCAGGTAGATGTCACCCAGCGTTTTGCCGTCCAGCACCAGCTCACCCGACTTCACGCCCGGCAGGTTGATGGCCAGAACCACACCGCCGATCACGGTAGGGAACTGGAACAGGCCTTCCTGAGCCAGCTTGTCATCAGACAGCGGAGCGTCTGATGCGCCGAAATCAACAGTGTTCGCGGTAATTTGTTTAACGCCACCGGAGGAGCCGATACCCTGATAGTTAACCTTGTTACCGGTTTCTTTCTGGTAGGTATCCGCCCATTTGGCATACACCGGCGCAGGGAAGGTTGCACCAGCGCCAGTCAGGCTTGCTTCTGCAAATACAGAGAACGCGCTCAGAGATAAGGTCGCGGCGACAACAGTTGCGACAGTGGTACGCATAACTTTCATAATGTCTCCTGCAAGATTTTCGTAAATCGTTGTTTAGTGGCTACGATGAGCAAAATAGGACAAACAGGTGACAGATAAATGTACGAATTATGACAGTTTTATGACAACGAAAATTTCACTTAAAAACAAGCAAAATAAAGCTTATTTTTCATCGCGTTAGCCGCTTTTATGACAAGGCGTTTTCAGAAATATTTTCTTTATGTGACACTGAAAAAAGTAGCTGAAGATGACAAATTGTCATTATTAAAAACGAGAAAGGATTGATTAAAAACAAGCCGGGCAGGATAAAAAAGCTCCACCCGAAGGTGGAGCCTGAAGGGATTATTCTACGGTAACCGATTTCGCCAGGTTACGCGGCTGGTCAACGTCGGTACCTTTGATTAGCGCAACGTGATAGGCCAGCAGCTGCAGCGGAACGGTGTAGAAGATTGGTGCAATCACCTCTTCCACATGCGGCATCTCGATGATATGCATGTTGTCGTTGCTGACAAAACCGGCATCTTTGTCGGCGAAGACGTACAGAACACCGCCGCGGGCGCGCACTTCTTCGATGTTAGACTTCAGTTTTTCCAGCAGTTCGTTGTTTGGTGCCACAACGATGACCGGCATATCCGCGTCAATCAGCGCCAGCGGGCCGTGCTTCAGCTCGCCAGCCGCATAGGCTTCAGCGTGAATGTAGGAGATCTCTTTCAGCTTCAGCGCGCCTTCCAGCGCAATCGGATACTGATCGCCACGACCCAGGAACAGGGCGTGATGTTTGTCAGAGAAATCTTCCGCCAGCGCTTCAATGCGTTTGTCCTGAGACAGCATCTGCTCAATACGGCTCGGCAGCGCCTGCAGGCCGTGAACGATGTCGTGCTCAACGGACGCATCTTCACCTTTCAGACGCGCAAGCTTCGCCACCAGCATCAGCAGAACGGTCAGCTGAGTGGTAAACGCTTTGGTGGAGGCCACACCGATTTCTGTGCCCGCTTTGGTCATCAGCGCCAGATCGGACTCACGCACCAGCGATGAGCCAGGGACGTTACAGATAGCCAGCGAGCCCAGGTAACCCAGCTCTTTAGACAGACGCAGAGCTGCCAGCGTATCCGCCGTTTCGCCGGACTGGGAAAGGGTGATCATCAGGCTGTTACGACGCACCGCGGATTTGCGATAGCGGAATTCAGACGCGATTTCCACATCGCACGGCACGCCCGCCAGGGATTCAAACCAGTAGCGAGAAACCATACCGGAGTTGTAGGAGGTGCCGCAGGCCACGATCTGAATATGCTCGACCTTGCCGAGCAGTTCGTTCGCGTTTGCGCCCAGCTCGCTCAGATCCACTTCACCGTGGCTGATGCGCCCGGTCAGCGTGTTTTTGATGGCGTTTGGCTGCTCGTAAATCTCTTTCTGCATGTAGTGACGGTAAGCGCCTTTGTCGCCCGCGTCGTACTGCAGATTCGATTCGATCTCCTGACGTTTCACCTGCTCGCCTTTGGTATCGAAGACGGTCACGCTGCGACGGGTCACTTCCGCGATATCACCCTCTTCGAGGAAGATAAAGCGACGGGTAACCGGCAGGAGCGCCAGCTGGTCAGAAGCGATGAAGTTTTCGCCCATGCCCAGACCGATAACCATCGGGCTACCGGAACGCGCGGCCAGCAATGTGGACGGATCGCGGGAATCCATGATCACCGTACCGTACGCACCGCGCAGCTGAGGGATAGCACGCAGCACCGCATCACGCAGTGTACCGCCCTGCTCCAGCTCCCAGTGCACCAGGTGAGCAATCACTTCGGTGTCAGTTTCAGAGACGAAGGTGTAGCCGCGCGCTTTAAGTTCTTCGCGCAGCGGTTCGTGGTTTTCGATAATGCCGTTGTGCACGACCACGATGTGTTCAGACACATGCGGGTGCGCGTTACCTTCAGACGGTTCGCCGTGCGTCGCCCAGCGGGTGTGCGCAATACCGGTACCACCGTGCAGCGGATGTTCTTCCGCGGCCTGGGCCAGCATCTGCACTTTACCGAGACGACGCAGACGGGTCATATGACCTTCTGCATCGACGACAGCCAGACCGGCAGAGTCGTAACCACGGTATTCCAGACGACGTAAACCTTCGAGAAGGATTTCAGCAATATCACGCTGCGCAACTGCGCCAACAATTCCACACATAATTTTAGATTCCGAATTTAGGCATTATGCCTGCGTTGTCGCTGACCTGTATTTACCCTTTCCGGGCACCCCGAGCCTTGTAGAGAGTGGGGTTATTTTTATGGGTACTGCTTGTGGGGGGAGGATTATATTATCCCCTCACCCCGGCCCTCTCCCCAAAGGGGCGAGGGAGAAAAACACCGCACCGAACGATCCCCTCTCCCCTGTGGGGAGAGGGTTAGGGTGAGGGGTAAATCCGTTACTTTTTCTTCACCGGGCGTTTCCAGCCCTGCTTACTGACCTGCGGCACGCGGCTTAACACCAGCTCGTTCTCGGCCACATCGCGCGTAACGGTTGTTCCGGCGGCAATGGTCACCCCGTTACCCACGGTAACAGGCGCCACCAGCTGCGTATCGGATCCAACAAACACGTCGTCACCGATGATGGTTTTAAACTTATTCGCGCCGTCATAGTTACAGGTAATAGTCCCTGCACCAATATTCACGTTATTGCCAATTTCCGCGTCGCCCAGATAGGTCAGATGACCGGCTTTCGAGCCTTTACCCAGACGCGCTTTTTTCATCTCCACGAAGTTACCCACGTGAGCGCCTTCCAGCAGCTCAGCGCCCGGGCGCAGACGCGCAAACGGGCCGATGGTACAGGCCGCATCCAGACGAGCATCTTCTACCACGCTGTACGGGCTGATTTCGCAGTCGTCGCCGATGACGCTGTTTTTAATCACGCAGCCGGCGCCAATTTTGACGCGATTGCCCAGCGTGACGTGACCTTCGAGGATAACGTTCGTATCAATTTCAACGTCACGACCGTGAGATAACGAACCACGCAGATCGAAACGCGCCGGATCGCGCAGCATCACGCCCGCCAGCAGCAGTTTTTCGGCCTGCTCGGACTGATAAACGCGCTCCAGGCGGGAAAGCTGAAGACGGTTATTCACCCCTTCGGTTTCGCTGATGCGCGCCGGATGAACCGCCGCAATCTCACGTCCTTCCTGGTACGCCATCGCAATGATGTCGGTGATGTAGAATTCACCCTGTGCGTTGTTGTTGTTGAGCTGAGACAGCCAGCGCTTCATGTCCGCGCCATTGGCAATCAGAATACCGGTGTTGATCTCCTGAATCTGGCGCTGTTCGTCGCTGGCATCTTTATGCTCAACAATACCCGTGACGTTGCCGTTTTCACGGGTGATGCGGCCATAACCGCTTGGATCGTCCAGCACGACGGTCAACAAACCGATACCGCCCTGCGGTTTGGCTTCACGCAGGCGAGTCAGGGTTTCAACGGAGATCAGCGGGACATCGCCGTAGAGCATCAAAATGTCTTCGTCATCCGCAAAGAAAGGCGCAGCCTGCTGCATCGCATGGCCTGTGCCCAGCTGTTCGGCCTGAAGCACCCAGTTGAGCTTGTCATCGCTCAGCGTCTTTTTAAGCAGATCGCCGCCGTGGCCGTAGACCAGGTGGACCTGACCGGCACCCAGTTCGTTCGCTGCATCAATGACATGCTGCACCATTGGCTTTCCTGCAAGCGTGTGGAGCACCTTAGGCAGATCGGAATACATGCGGGTCCCTTTGCCAGCGGCAAGGATCACCACGCTCATCGCACTGTTTGACATACGCATCCTGACGGTAGTTTGAGTGTGAAGTAAAAACGTTTGATGCTTAAAATTCTACATCTTTTTCATCATGAATTAAGGCCGAAAAAAAAAGCCAGCCTGGTATCCAGACTGGCTTTTGTGCTTTTCAAGCCGGTGTTACATCGCTTTTTTGGTCAACTCGATAACGCGCAGTTTCGCGATCGCTTTGGCCAGCTCCGCAGACGCCTGAGCGTAATCCACGTCACCATGAGAGCTGCTAATGTGCTCTTCAGCCTTACGCTTCGATTCCAGGGCTCGCGCTTCGTCGAGATCCTGTCCACGGATAGCGGTATCGGCCAGAACGGTCACACTGCCAGGCTGCACTTCAAGAATGCCGCCGGAGAGATAGATAAACTCTTCGTGACCGAACTGTTTAACGATGCGGATCATACCAGGCTTAATGGCGGTGAGCAGCGGTGCGTGACCCGGGAAAATACCCAGTTCACCTTCACTACCCGTTACCTGGATTTTCTCGACCAGACCAGAGAACATTTGTTGCTCTGCGCTGACGACGTCCAGGTGGTAAGTCATTGCCATATCACCCTCCGATTAAGGCGTTAAAGTTTTTTGGCTTTTTCCACGGCTTCGTCGATGGAACCAACCATGTAGAACGCCTGCTCCGGCAGGTGATCGTATTCGCCTTCCATGATGCCTTTAAAGCCACGGATGGTGTCTTTCAGGGAAACGTATTTACCCGGAGAACCGGTGAATACTTCCGCAACGAAGAACGGCTGGGACAGGAAGCGCTGGATCTTACGCGCACGTGCTACCACCAGTTTGTCTTCTTCAGACAGTTCATCCATACCCAGGATGGCGATGATGTCTTTCAGTTCCTGGTAACGCTGCAGCAGGGACTGTACGCCACGCGCGGTGTCGTAGTGTTCCTGACCAACAACCAGTGGATCCAGCTGACGGCTGGTGGAGTCCAGCGGGTCAACGGCCGGGTAGATACCCAGAGACGCGATCTGACGGCTCAGTACCACGGTTGCATCTAAGTGCGCAAAGGTGGTTGCTGGAGATGGGTCAGTCAAGTCATCCGCAGGTACGTATACCGCCTGAACGGAGGTGATAGAACCGGTTTTGGTAGAGGTGATACGTTCCTGAAGAACACCCATCTCTTCCGCCAGCGTAGGCTGATAACCTACCGCTGAAGGCATACGACCCAGCAGTGCAGATACTTCCGTACCGGCCAGGGTGTAACGGTAGATGTTATCAACGAACAGCAGAACGTCACGGCCTTCATCACGGAACTTCTCAGCCATCGTCAGACCGGTCAGCGCAACGCGCAAACGGTTTCCAGGTGGCTCGTTCATCTGGCCGTAAACCAGGGATACTTTGTCCAGAACGTTGGAGTCGGTCATTTCGTGGTAGAAATCGTTACCCTCACGAGTACGTTCACCTACGCCCGCAAACACGGAGTAACCGGAGTGCTCGATCGCGATGTTACGGATCAGCTCCATCATGTTTACGGTTTTACCAACACCCGCACCACCGAACAGACCGACTTTACCGCCCTTCGCGAACGGACACATCAGGTCGATAACTTTGATACCGGTTTCCAGCAGTTCCTGAGAGCTGGACAGCTCTTCGTAGGAAGGTGCCGCGCGGTGGATAGCCCAACGCTCTTCTTCACCGATGTCGCCTTTCATGTCGATTGGCTGACCCAATACGTTCATGATACGACCCAGTGTTGCTTTACCTACCGGGACTTCGATCGGGTGCTCAAGGTCTTTTACTTCCAGACCACGACGCAGACCGTCGGAAGAACCCATAGCGATGGTACGCACGATACCGCCGCCGAGCTGCTGCTGAACTTCCAGCACCAGGCTCTCGTTACCATTCTGTACCTCAAGCGCGTCGTACACGCGTGGTACGGCGTCCTGAGGGAACTCGACGTCCACCACGGCGCCGATTACCTGGACAATCTTTCCAGTAGCCATCTTGAATCCTCTACGTAATTCGTAAACCTGGTTAAACCGCGGCGGCCCCCGAGACGATCTCGGTGAGTTCCTGAGTAATGCTGGCCTGACGAGCTTTGTTGTAAACCAACTGCAGCTCTTTAATCAGGCTGCCGCCATTATCGGTCGCGGCTTTCATCGCCACCATTCGTGCGGCCTGCTCGCTGGCCAGGTTTTCTACAACGCCCTGATAAACCTGAGATTCAACGTAACGACGCAGCAGGGTATCCAGCAGCGGTTTCGGATCGGGTTCATACAGGTAATCCCAGGCTTTTTGCTTCAGCTCGTCATCTTCTGATGCCGGTAATGGCAGCATCTGAGTGAGCGTTGGAACCTGAGACATGGTGTTAATGAATTTGTTGCTGACAACGTACAGTCTGTCCAGACGGCCTTCATCATAGGCCTGCAACATCACTTTAACCGGGCCGATCAGTTCGGACAGGGACGGGTTATCACCCATACCTGTCACCTGAGCGACAATATTGCCACCAACGGAGTTAAAGAAAGAGACGCCTTTAGAGCCGATCATTGCGATATCGCACTGAACGCCTTTTTCAGACCATGCTTTCATATCCGCCAGCAGTTTTTTGAACAGGTTAATGTTCAAGCCGCCACACAGACCACGGTCGGTCGACACCACCAGGTAGCCCACGCGCTTAACGTCGCGTTCTTCCAGGTAAGGGTGCTTATATTCCAGATTACCGTTCGCAAGGTGACCAATCACTTTGCGCATGGTTTCTGCATAAGGACGGCTGGCCGCCATGCGATCCTGCGATTTACGCATTTTGGAAGCGGCGACCATCTCCATCGCTTTAGTGATCTTTTGCGTGTTCTGGACGCTTGCGATCTTACTACGTATCTCTTTTGCGCCGGCCATGAGCTTCTCCTCAATGCCAGGCGGCTTGTCCTGAGACAAGCCGCCGGACGATTACCAGGATTGGGTTGCTTTGAAGGAATCGAGGATAGCTTTCAGCTTGCCTTCGATTTCGTCGTTATAGCCACCGGTCTGGTTGATCTCTTGCATCAGCGGAGCGTGATCACGGTCGACGTAAGCCAGCAGAGCGGCTTCGAAGCTACCGATTTTCGCCAGTTCCACATCTTCGAGGTAACCGCGTTCAGCCGCGAACAGTACCAGGCCCTGCTGAGCAACAGACATTGGTGCGTACTGTTTCTGCTTCAGCAGCTCGGTCACTTTCTGACCGTGGCTCAGCTGTTTACGGGTTGCTTCGTCCAGATCGGATGCGAACTGAGAGAACGCAGCCAGTTCACGATACTGTGCCAGCGCGGTACGGATACCACCGGACAGTTTCTTGATGATCTTGGTCTGAGCAGCACCACCAACACGGGATACGGAGATACCCGGGTTAACCGCCGGACGAATACCGGAGTTAAACAGGTTGGTTTCCAGGAAGATCTGACCATCGGTAATGGAGATTACGTTAGTCGGAACGAACGCAGAAACGTCACCCGCCTGGGTTTCAATGATCGGCAGAGCGGTCAGAGAGCCCGTTTTACCCTTCACTTCACCTTTGGTGAAGTTCTCGACGTATTCCGCGTTAACGCGGGAAGCACGCTCCAGCAGACGAGAGTGGAGGTAAAATACGTCGCCAGGGAACGCTTCACGTCCAGGTGGACGACGGAGCAGCAGGGAAACCTGACGATAAGCAACAGCCTGTTTAGACAGGTCATCGTATACGATCAGTGCATCTTCACCGCGGTCACGGAAGTATTCGCCCATTGCGCAACCGGCATATGGCGCCAGGTATTGCAGTGCAGCAGATTCAGACGCAGTTGCTACCACAACGATGGTGTTAGACAGTGCGCCGTGCTCTTCCAGTTTACGAACCACGTTAGAAATGGTGGACGCTTTCTGGCCGATAGCCACGTACACACATTTGATACCGGAGTCACGCTGGTTGATGATGGCGTCGATAGCCATCGCGGTTTTACCGGTCTGACGGTCACCGATGATCAGTTCACGCTGACCACGACCGATTGGGATCATGGCATCAACGGACTTATAACCTGTCTGAACAGGCTGATCTACGGACTGACGGTCGATAACGCCTGGTGCGATAACTTCGATTGGGGAGAAGCCATCGTGCTCAACCGGACCTTTACCGTCGATTGGCGCACCCAGGGTGTTAACAACGCGACCCAGCAGGCCACGGCCAACCGGCACTTCCAGAATACGGCCAGTACACTTAACCTTCATGCCTTCGGCGAGGTCAGCGTATGGACCCATCACAACTGCACCTACGGAGTCGCGCTCCAGGTTCAGTGCGATAGCGTAACGGTTACCCGGCAGGGAAATCATCTCACCCTGCATACAATCGGCCAGGCCGTGGATGCGGATAACACCGTCACTTACAGAAACAATAGTACCTTCGTTGTGAGCTTCACTCACAACACTGAACTGAGCAATGCGCTGCTTGATCAGTTCGCTGATTTCGGTGGAATTCAGTTGCATGCTCCAGTCCCCTTAAGACTGCAAGACGTCTGCAAGGCGTTCAAGACGGCCGCGTACGCTGCCATCAATGACCATATCACCCGAACGGATGATTACGCCTGCCATTACAGACTTATCGATTTTGCAATTCAGCTTAACTTTGCGTGACAGACGTTTTTCCATCGCGGCGGTGATTTTCGCAAGCTGTTCATTACTCAGTTCAGTCGCAGAAGTCACTTCGACTTCAGCGGTTGCTTCACTAAGGGCACGTAAGTGCTCAAACTGCTCGAGAACATCCGGGAGCACACGGAGACGACCATTTTCTGCCATCACCTTAATCAGGTTCTGGCCGTTGGCATCCAGTTGCTCTCCGCACACGGCGATAAACGACGCGGCGAGAGTTTCAGGTGCTAACGCACCGGAAAGCAACTCAGCCATTTGTTCGTTTTTCGTCACCTCAGCGGCAAACGCCAGCATATCCTGCCAGCGATCGACATTTTGGTGTTCGACAGCAAAGTCAAAAGCTGCTTTGGCGTAGGGGCGAGCTACCGTAACAAATTCAGACATCAGCCCCTCCCTCCTTACAGTTCAGCGACAAGTTTGTCCACGATGTCGCTGTTAGCAGCTTCATCCACGGAACGTTCGATGATCTTCTCGGCGCCAGCAACAGCCAGAATCGCAACCTGCTTACGCAGTTCTTCACGAGCACGTTTACGCTCAGCATCAATTTCTGCCTGAGCCTGTGTCACGATCTTAGTACGTTCCTGTTCTGCTTCAGCTTTGGCTTCGTCCAGGATCTGAGAACGGCGTTTGTTAGCCTGTTCAATGATTACCTGAGCTTCAGCTTTCGCTTTTTTCAGCTGGTCTGTCGCGTTGGCCTGTGCAAGGTCCAAATCTTTCTTAGCGCGTTCTGCGGAAGCCAGACCGTCAGCAATTTCTTTCTGACGTTTTTCGATGGCAGCCATTAAAGGCGGCCATACATACTTCATGCAGAACCAGACAAAGAGAATAAACGCGATGGCCTGGCCGAGGATTGTTGCGTTCATGTTCACAGCACAATACCTCTTTAATTTCTGTGGCTTAGGGTTTTAAAACAACTACTACGCGACAGCAAACATCACGTACAGACCCAGACCTACAGCGATCATTGGGATAGCATCCACCAGACCCATAACGATAAAGAACTGAGTACGCAGCAGAGGAATCAGATCAGGTTGACGCGCTGCGCCTTCCAGGAATTTGCCCCCGAGGATGCCGATACCGATCGCAGCACCGATAGCCGCCAGACCCATCATCACAGCGGCAGCCATGTACAGCAGATCCATATTCAGGTTTTCCATGACAGTCTCCAGTTTGTTTCAATTAAAACGTAGTAGTGTTGGTAAAAAATCAGTGCTCTTCAGACGCCATCGACAGATAGACGATCGTCAGAACCATGAAGATAAAGGCTTGCAGCGTAATGATCAGGATGTGGAAAATGGCCCATGGCACATTCAGAATCCACTGTGACCACCACGGCAGAAGACCCGCGATCAGAATGAAAATCAGCTCACCCGCATACATGTTGCCGAACAGTCGCAGACCCAGTGAAACAGGTTTGGACAGCAGGCTAACGCCTTCCAGGATCAGGTTGACCGGAATAAACGCCCAGTGGTTGAACGGCTGCAAGGTAAGCTCTTTCACAAAGCCGCTTACGCCTTTCATTTTGATGCTGTAGAAAAGAATCAGGATAAATACGCCCAGCGCCATCGACAGGGTGATGTTCACGTCCGCAGACGGTACAACACGCAGCGCAGGCAGGCCGAAGATGTGCTCGCCGATGAACGGCAGCAGATCGATTGGCAGCAGGTCCATCAGGTTCATCAGGAAGACCCACACGAACACGGTCAGGGCCAGCGGAGCAATCAGCTTGCTCTTACCATGGTACATGTCTTTGACGCTGCCATGGACGAAGCCGATGATCATTTCGATGAAAGTCTGGAATTTCCCTGGTACACCGCTGGTCGCTCGTTTAGCAACACCGCGGAACATGGCCAGGAACAGAAGACCCAAAACCACCGAGAAGAACATGGAGTCGATGTTGATCGTCCAGAAGGTGGCCGGGGGGTTATGTGGATCCACCAGCGAGAATGTACGCAGGTCCAGCTGAAGGTTATTCAGATGGTGACCTATGTAATCCTGCGGCGTCATATTTTCTGAAGCCATGATGCCTTTTACCCTTTGTTATTGATTACAGCTGGAGCCAGAACTTGTACCACCAGCACCAAAACCCACGTTGCTATCAGCGGCATGAAGACCACTTTCAAAACCGCCAGCGCCATCACCAGTAGAGCAAAGGTCAGCAACACCTTACACACTTCGCCGAGGGCGAAGGACCAGGCCACGCGGCCTTTGGCAGGTGTATGCGCCTGATGACGCCAGGCAAAAATCATAAACAACACGTTTGGCAGCACAACCGCCAAACCCCCGCACACGGCGGAGATGCCCCAGAAGGGGTCTTTGAGGCTAAACAGCAGTCCACTTGCTATCACAGCCAGAAACTGAATGAACAGAAGCTTACGAGCAACGTTTCTACTCAAGAGCGACACAGACATCACGTTTTTACTCCTGCTCCCTTCGAGGTATGCCGCGTGTCGTATAAAACGTCCTTTAAGGCTCAGAGTCAAGCATCAAAAAGCGGTCAAATTATACGGTGCGCACCCGTGATTTCAAACATTAAGTAGCGAAAAGGTGAATAAATGTTTAAATATTTTTCCCCACCGCTATTTTTTAACTTTCGCTGAAAGCGTCAACCTTCGACTAAAACTGCAAACAGCGCGAAAACGTTGGCGATAAAGCGTGCACGAGATCACAAAACACACATTTGCGATAAGGTTGTATTTATCAAAGGCGCAAATCGCGCAAACTTATCTTTATGAAATTAAACGCAAAATGTCGTAACTATTTTCAAAACAGCCCAGTACACAATAAAAACGTTTTATTGACATTCTTAATAAATAATTAACATTGGGTTCTGGTTACTGCCTTCCACTTTTAGCAGACTTATATTTTCACAGATGACTATCTTCTCGGTGAATAAAAGTCGCCAGGTTAACCATAAGAAAAACCTTAGTGAAAAAGAGGTTAAAAGACCGCCGGTAAATCCTCTGTATTTGTGCTGTTTTTTAACATGCGAAGAACAGCACAAATTCCACATTTTTTATTAATTTTTTAAAAATTGTTTGGCTTAATTATCACCAGATGACGCTCCCCATCGAGCTGAGGAATGTGTAATTTCTCGATGGATTCAACAGCAAAACCGTCCGGGAGCTGTTCAATCTCATCGCCTGGCAACTGCCCTTTCAGCGCATAAAAGCGGCCGTTCTCCGCAGGTAAGTGTTTGCACCAGCTCACCATATCGTTGAGCGAAGCAAACGCGCGGCTGATAACCCCGTCAAACGGCGGCTCTGCCGGGAACTCCTCTACCCTGCTCTGCACGGGCGTGATGTTTTCAAGCTTCAGCTCATGCTGTACCTGACGTAAAAAGCGCACGCGCTTGCCGAGGCTGTCCAGTAGCGTGAAGTGGCTCTCAGGGCGAACAATCGACAGCGGAACGCCCGGTAAACCTGGTCCCGTCCCCACGTCGATGAAACGCTCACCTTTCAGCCACGGGGCAACCACGATGCTATCGAGAATATGGCGTACCAGCATCTCGTTGGGGTCACGTACTGAGGTCAGGTTGTACGCTTTGTTCCATTTGTTCAGCATATCGACATAGGCCACCAGCTGATTTTTCTGGTGATCGGTGAGCGAAATACCTGCCTGATCCAGCAGACGAGAGAGTTTGTTGAGCACGGTGAATACCTGTTGGAAAACTTAGATGGCGGGTGGCGCTTCGCTTACCCGCCCTACGGGTTCATCAGGCCCGGTAAGCGCAGCGCCACCGGGCAATGTTCTGGCATTACGCGCTGCGGCGCAGCATGCCCTGCTTTTTCAGCCAGACCAGCAGAATCGAAATCGCCGCAGGCGTGACGCCGGAGATACGGGATGCCTGGCCGATCGATACCGGTTTGTGATCGTTCAGCTTGGCGATCACTTCGTTGGAAAGGCCCGTCACCTGGCGGTAGTCCAGCATTTCCGGCAGCAGCGTGTTTTCGTTACGCTGCTGTTTTTCGATCTCATCCTGCTGACGCGCGATGTAACCTTCGTACTTCACCTGGATCTCAACCTGTTCTGCCGCTTCAGCGTCTTCCAGGCCCGGCGCAAACGCGGTCAGTTTGACCAGGTTCTCGTAGGTGACTTCAGGACGGCGCAGCAGATCTTCCCCGCTGGCTTCGCGCGACAGCGGCGCTGTTAAGTGAGCGTTTACTTCGGCAGCGGTTTCCGCCTGCGGATTCACCCAGGTGGTTTTCAGGCGCTGGCGTTCCTGTTCAATGCGCTCCAGCTTTTCGTTGAAGCGCGCCCAGCGCTCGTCATCGACCAGACCCAGCTCGCGGCCCATTTCGGTCAGACGCAGGTCGGCGTTATCTTCACGCAGCATCAGGCGATATTCCGCGCGAGAGGTAAACATACGGTACGGCTCTTTGGTACCCAGCGTGCAGAGATCGTCAACCAGCACGCCCAGATACGCCTGAGAACGGCCTGGTGCCCAGCCCTCTTTCTCAGCAGAGAAGCGTGCGGCGTTCAGACCGGCAAGCAGGCCCTGTGCAGCCGCTTCTTCGTAGCCGGTAGTGCCGTTAATCTGCCCCGCGAAGAACAGACCGTGGATGAATTTGCTTTCCAGGGTTGGCTTCAGGTCGCGCGGATCGAAGAAATCGTACTCAATAGCGTAGCCGGGACGAACGATTTTCGCATTCTCCATCCCCTGCATTGAGCGAACAATTTGCATCTGTACATCGAACGGCAGGCTGGTGGAGATGCCGTTCGGGTAAATTTCGTTTGAGGTTAGTCCTTCCGGCTCCAGGAAGATCTGGTGCTGGTTACGATCGGCGAAGCGCATCACTTTGTCTTCGATCGACGGACAGTAGCGTGGGCCGATCCCTTCGATCACGCCAGCATACATAGGGCTGCGATCGAGGTTATTGCGGATCACGTCATGGGTTTTCTCGTTGGTATGCGTGATGTAGCACGGTACCTGCTGAGGATGCTGTGCCGCATTGCCCATGAACGAGAACACCGGCATGGGGTTATCACCGTGCTGTTGCGCCAGCACGCTGAAATCAATGGTGCGCGCATCAATACGCGGCGGCGTGCCGGTTTTCAGGCGGCTGACGCGCAGCGGCAGTTCACGCAGACGGCGAGACAGTGGAATAGACGGGGGATCGCCGGCACGGCCACCGCTGTAGTTATCCAGACCGATATGAATTTTACCGTCCAGGAAGGTGCCCACGGTCAGCACCACGGCTTTCGCACGGAATTTGAGACCCATCTGGGTCACGGCGCCCACGACGCGATCGTTCTCAACGATAAGATCTTCAACCGCCTGCTGGAAGATCATCAGGTTCGGCTGGTTCTCCAGGGCGGTACGCACAGCCTGACGGTAAAGCACGCGGTCTGCCTGGGCACGGGTCGCACGCACAGCGGGACCTTTACTCGCGTTTAGTATCCTAAACTGGATGCCAGCATGATCGATCGCTTTCGCCATCAGGCCGCCAAGTGCATCCACTTCTTTTACCAGGTGTCCTTTCCCAATGCCGCCAATCGCCGGATTACAGGACATTTGTCCCAGCGTGTCGATATTGTGTGTCAAAAGCAGGGTCTGCTGACCCATACGCGCTGCGGCCATTGCGGCCTCAGTGCCTGCATGACCCCCGCCAATGATGATGACGTCAAAAGGATCCTGATAAAACATGGTGGTCTGCCTCGCGTAAAGCGGTATGAAAATGGATTGAAGCCCGGGCCGTGGATTCTACTCAACTTTAGTCTTTCGAGAAAGCATTGGGATCCTGGGCTATTAAAAAGAAGATCTTTTTATTTAGAGATCTGTTCTATTGTGATCTCTTATTAGGATCGTGAACCTGTGTGGATAAGTCCGATCTCACAAAGAAGATCATGCAGTTAGAAAGGATCGTTTGCTGTGAATGATCGGTGATCCTGGGCAGTATAAGCTGGGATCAGATCGCGATTTTATGCACAGGTCAAAAACAACACAACAGTTGTTCTTTGGATAACTACGGGTTAATACGAGCTTTTAACCAGAGTTATCCACATCTGTTCGCGCGATCTTTACTCGTTTTTGAGTAAATTTTTCCATTCCGCGAGCCAGATCTCGGCTGGATCCTCCGGAATGTCATGATCGAGGATGTTGATCTTGAGCGTTTCACCCAGCTGTTTTGCTCCACAAGAGGTAACAGCGGCTTCAACTTTCTCTATTGCCCCGCAAAAGGTGTCATATTCACGACTGCCGATCCCCACCGCGCCAAAACGGACGTTTGACAGGTCGGGCTGCTGTTCCAGCAGTTCGTCATATAAAGGTTGCAGGTTATCCGGCAGATCGCCCGCGCCGTGCGTGGAGGTGATCAGCAGCCAGACCCCGTCAGTCGGGAGATCTTCAAGCAACGGACCGTGCAGGGTTTCTGTAGAAAAGCCCGCATCTTCCAGCTTTTCAGCCAGGTGTTCCGCTACGTATTCCGCACCACCAAGGGTGCTGCCGCTGATAAGGGTAATGTCCGCCATTGATCGCTCGCCCAGATAAAGAGACGGCCATTGTACGCTGTGAACGAGCTGGGATCTACCTGTGGAAAATGTGGGAATGAATTTGCCCGATCACGGGCGGATGGTACGCATGATCGGGTTTTGCAGGGAGATCAGCGTCTCGGTGGACTGAATTTCATCGATTGTTTGGATCTTGTTGATAAGTACTTGCTGGAGGGCGTCGATGGATCGGCACATGACTTTAATAAAGATGCTGTAATGCCCGGTGGTGTAATACGCCTCGGTGACTTCATCCAGCGCGTTCAGCTTCGCCAGAGCGGAAGGGTAGTCTTTGGCGCTTTTAAGAATGATGCCGATGAAGCAGCAGACGTCGTAACCGAGATGTTTAGGACTGACGTCAATGCGTGCGCCGGTAATGATCCCCGCCTGCTTCATCTTCTCTACGCGGACGTGAATGGTTCCCGGGCTGACGCCAAACTGTTTCGCCAGCTCGGCGTAGGCGGTACGGGCATTGGCCATTAACGCCTCCAGGATGCCGCGGTCGAGATTGTCGATCTGATAATTTTCCATAGCTTTTTCTTATGAAGATTAATGAATCACTCTATTCTAGCGTTTAATTTTATCGAATCAAAAGTGAAGGTGGCTTTTTGTTGATGAGTTATTGAATATGATGCCATTTCTGTTGCTTAATCAATATCAACAGGACGCAGGAGTATAAATAATGAAAACCGCTTACATCGCCAAACAACGCCAGATCAGTTTCGTAAAATCCCATTTTTCCCGCCAGCTGGAAGAGAAGCTTGGCCTTATTGAAGTTCAGGCGCCGATTCTGAGCCGCGTGGGTGACGGGACGCAGGATAACCTCTCTGGATGCGAAAAAGCGGTACAGGTGAAAGTGAAAACACTGCCAGACGCTCAGTTCGAAGTGGTTCATTCACTGGCGAAGTGGAAGCGTCAAACCCTGGGACAGCACGACTTCAGCGCGGGCGAAGGGCTTTACACGCACATGAAAGCCCTTCGTCCCGATGAAGACCGCCTTTCACCGATTCATTCCGTTTACGTTGACCAGTGGGACTGGGAGCGCGTAATGGGTGATGGTGAACGTCACGTCGGCACGCTGAAATCCACCGTTGAGGCGATCTACGCCGGGATCAAAGCAACCGAAGCGGCCGTGAGCAAAGAGTTTGGTCTGGCGCCGTTCCTGCCGGATACGATCCACTTTGTTCACAGCCAGGCGCTGCTGAGCCGCTTCCCGGATCTCGATGCTAAAGGCCGCGAGCGTGCGATCGCCAAAGAATTAGGTGCAGTATTCCTGATCGGTATCGGCGGCAAACTGTCTGATGGCAAACGCCACGACGTTCGCGCGCCGGATTATGATGACTGGAGCACTGCGGGTGAGGGCGAATTTGCCGGGCTGAACGGCGATATTCTGGTGTGGAACCCGGTACTGGAAGACGCATTCGAGCTCTCTTCTATGGGGATCCGCGTGGATGCTGACGCGCTGAAGCGCCAGCTGGCGGTCACCGGCGATGAAGATCGTCTCAAACTCGAGTGGCACCAGGCGCTGCTGCGCGGTGAAATGCCTCAGACTATCGGCGGTGGTATCGGCCAGTCCCGTCTGACCATGCTGCTGCTGCAATTACCCCATATCGGTCAGGTTCAGTGTGGCGTCTGGCCGCAGCAGGTACGTGAAAGCGTCGGTTCTCTTCTGTAATTAACGCTGCCAGCGTCTGAGCAGGCGGCTACGCAGCCCGGTATCAAAGCGCCAGATATGATCGAAGATGCGCATGATGCCGGGTTTTCCATGGGCTGACATCGCCACCGCATGAAATCGGTGCTGGTGCACCCGCTGTAACTCCTTCACCTTATTCACCACGTCATCCGGCAGCCGCTGGGCAATAAAATCGGAAATGACCACCGCGTCAGCGTCGTACCAGTCGCCTCCCTGCATACGCTCCACAATGCTGCGAAAGCAGCTGGCCAGATCCGTGCCGCCGCGAAAGCGCTGGCTCAGGAAGCGGATTGCCTGCTCGATACCCTGCTGGTTCGTCAGCTCATAGCCCACTACCTCGCTGGAGAAGAGCATGATGAAGCAGCGACGGCGATCGGCCAGCGCCACGCGCATCAGTGCCAGGCAGAACGCCTTCGCGCACTGCTCGTTAAACCCGCCCATCGAACCGGACGTATCCACGCAAACAATGAATGGCCCGCGCGGCTGTTCATCAAAATCCTGATGGACGACCGGCCGTTGGCTGACTTTCTCGCGCCAGGCTTCGCCGTGCAGTCGGTAGGTGAGAAGCTGTTTTTCCACCAGTCGACGATAGAACTCATACTCCAGCTCGGTCATCCCCAGCGTGCTCAGTTCCGTGGGCAGCAGGCGTAAAATGTCATCGCTCTGCTGGAGCCCGTCGACCTGCTCCGGCACGGTCGCCGGTTCGCGCACCAGGGTGCGGAAGGTTTCCATCGGGGCATCTTTCTTTGGGACCGACTTTGCCTCCCTTGAGCGACCCAGCTGTTCTGCAAGCTTCATCAGCTCGGGCTGCTGCGCCAGAAAATCGCCGTATTTGACGATCAGCTGATAATCCCCGCGCCGGAGCTGGCCGGCGCTCATATCCCACAGACGCCCTGCTGCGTTTTCATTCTCCACCAGCACCTGTTCTAGCTGGCCGCTCAGCGTCATCCGTTCCTGAACTTCACTGAGCAGCTGTTCACGCTCTTCGTCCAGCAGCTGCTGGTTCAGCGTTGTGGCCTGAACCACCAGGCTGAGGCGCCAGCGCTGTAGGAACAGGGTATGCAGCGCCGGGGTAAAAGTGGCGTTATCCGTAACCAGCGCCCGCGCCTGGCTGGCAAACGGAGAGTGGACTTTATCAAGCAGCGTAAGGGTTTGCGGCAGCTGGACGATAAACTGCGGTGTCGACAGCCGTTGGCACTGCTGATAGCTGGCGACCTCCTCCGTCAATTCAGGCGGGACTTCCGTCTCCTTAAACCGCTGGCGAAGGTTATCGCGCCAGCGCGGAAGATCGTCCGTCATCGCCTTTTTAAGCTTTGGAAATTTTTCAAAAAACGCCGCCAGCTGCGGCGACGCCAGAAGGGTAATGACCACTTCTTCGATCAACCCCTCCTCGCTGACGGCCAGCATGACGTTAAGCGTATCCAGCGTTAGCATTGACGCGCCTGTTTGATCTGCGCGCTGACGTCCTGCAGGCTGGCTTCGATGCGGCCTAACCAGTCGCTATGAATAAAGAGGCATTTTTGCTGCTCGCTAAAGCGGGTGTGCTGCTGATGCCATTCGGTATCCAGCGCTTCCAGCTGCTGCTTAATCTCTTCGGGGACGCTGTCAGAGGCGGTGCCCGGAAGCGCAAGACGCGATCCCTGGAGGCTGACGTCGCGGATCACCAGGTGCTGGCTGCTGTCCACTTCCATATTCAGCGGCTGCGCGAAACCAATGCCGTTGAGTTTTCCTCGGATCTCTCCGCCCTTATCCAGCCACTGCGCCAGCGCCTCGCGCTCAATCGTAATGTGCACCACCTGCATATCATGCAGTTTAAGCGGCTGCTGGAGCAGCAACGTTAGCGTTGCGCCGGTCAGATCCGCGGGAAGCTCGTAGTGCGGTTTGCGGGCGAACATGCCCCCAAGGCGATTCACTTTCAGCGCGGTTTTATCACTTTGCTGCTGCTGGAGCTGGATGCGCCGCTGGGCAATCGCCCCCAGCTGGTTGAGCATTGCCTGCTGTCCCCAGGCGTGCCCGGTCATCAAAACGTCAAGCTGCTGCTGCATCAGGTTCATGCCTTCTGCATCGTGCCAGAGGCAGTCTTTCAGCAGGATCAGATCGATTGGCGCGACGGCATCACGCCCGCTGAACAGGGCGCTCGCCTGCAGCAGGCGGATCGCTTTTTTCCACCGGCGATCGGAGACATAGGGCGCTGAAGGGATGAGATCAAGCTGCTGGCGCAGGAGATAGATCAGCTCGAAGACGGCGTCAGGCAGCTTGATTTTGCCGATATCCTGCTGCCACTGGTGATACTCCTCATCCGTCACCTGCAGCGAAGCGGATACCGGGTTTTCACTTTCATCCTGCTGGCTGACCAGCATGGAGCGGAAGTTGGATTTATCCTGCACTTTGTCCAGCCACAGGCGGATAAGCATACGGTCATACAGCGCTTCCAGACTGCTGTCGGCTTCAGGCAGTTCGTTAGAGGCGGCCACCAGCAGGCGCATCGGGATTTTCTCTTCACTGGCGCCGTTACGGAACCGACGTTCGTTTATCGCCGTGAGCAGGGTGTTCAGAATAGCCGGCCCCGCTTTCCAGATCTCATCGAGAAAAACAATCTCAGCCTCCGGAAGATACCCTTCTGTCAGACGCTGATAGCGCCCCTCATCTTTCAATGCCTGAATGGAGAGCGGACCAAAAACTTCTTCTGGGGTGGAAAACCGGGTCATGAGATATTCGAAGGCGCGGGCGTTCTGAAAAGCAAATTTCAGCCTGCGGGCAATCAGGCTTTTGGCAATGCCCGGCGGTCCCAGCAAAAACACGCTTTCACCGCTCAACGCCGCCAGTAAGCAGAGGCGGATGGCGTGGCTACGCTCGAAAAGGCCTTTTTCCAGCGCGCTGCTGAGGCGGGAAATTCTTTCTGCTAATAAATGTGAGTGAGCCATAATAGTTTTGCATCCTTTCGCCGTCGTGGCGGCCAATTGAAGCGAGTATAGACGTTTCAGTCAGGGCTGGTAATAGACTGAAGTGCGGCGCAATTTTCTTTGCGCTACATTAATGCGGTTGCATTTAGGGGTACGATTTTGCAATGAATCGTGCATACTGTGCGCTTTTTGTGGGCCAAGGGACCGGGAACACATTTGTTATTTAAACGAAAAGACTAGTCTATGAGCACTGATAATAAGCAATCATTACCCGCAATAACGCTTGCGGCGATCGGGGTTGTCTACGGTGATATCGGCACCAGCCCGCTTTATACGCTTCGTGAATGTCTGTCCGGCCAGTTTGGTTTTGGTGTTGAACGCGATGCCGTGTTTGGCTTCCTGTCCCTCATTTTCTGGCTGCTGATCCTGGTGGTTTCCGTTAAATATCTCTCCTTCGTTATGCGTGCTGATAACGCAGGTGAAGGTGGGATCCTGACCCTGATGTCTCTTGCCGGGCGTAATACCTCGGCCAGGATGACCTCTGTGCTGGTCATTATCGGCCTGATTGGCGGCAGTTTCTTCTACGGGGAAGTGGTGATAACGCCGGCTATCTCGGTGCTGTCGGCGATTGAGGGGCTGGAGATTATCGCTCCGCAGCTCGATTCATGGGTGGTTCCGCTGGCCATTATTGTCCTGACGCTGCTGTTCATGATCCAGAAGCACGGTACAGGGCTGGTGGGCAAACTGTTCGCGCCGATTATGCTGGCCTGGTTCCTGATCCTGGCGGCGCTTGGCTTGCGCAGCATTATTGCGAACCCTGAAGTGCTGCATGCGCTGAACCCTTACTGGGCGGTGCATTTCTTCCTCGAATACAAAGTGGTTTCCTTCGTGGCGCTGGGGGCCGTCGTGCTCTCCATCACCGGTGTGGAAGCGCTGTATGCTGACATGGGCCACTTCGGGAAACTGCCTATCCGCGTGGCATGGTTTATTGTGGTGCTGCCGTCGCTGGTGCTGAACTATTTTGGTCAGGGCGCGCTGTTGCTTAAAAACCCGGAAGCGATCAAGAACCCGTTCTTCCTGCTGGCGCCTGACTGGGCGCTGGTGCCGATGCTGATCCTGGCGACGCTGGCGACCGTCATTGCCTCCCAGGCGGTGATTTCCGGCGTGTTTTCTCTGACGCGTCAGGCCGTGCGTCTGGGGTATCTCTCGCCAATGCGCATCATTCATACCTCAGAGATGGAGTCGGGCCAGATCTACATCCCGTTCGTTAACTGGCTCCTCTATTTCGCTGTTGTTATTGTTATCGTCAGCTTCGAGCACTCCAGTAACCTGGCGGCGGCGTACGGTATTGCGGTAACCGGTACGATGGTGCTGACATCGCTTCTCTCCACCACGGTGGCGTACCGAAACTGGCACTGGAATAAATTCCTCGTGGCGATGATTCTGGTGGGCTTCCTGTGTATCGACGTACCGCTGTTCTCAGCGAACCTCGATAAAATTGTCTCCGGTGGCTGGCTGCCGCTGACGCTGGGTCTGGTGATGTTCATCGTCATGACCACATGGAAAAGCGAGCGTTTCCGCCTGCTGCGCCGCATGCACGAGCACGGGAACTCTCTGGAGGCGATGATCGCTTCTCTGGAGAAATCCCCGCCGGTCCGCGTGCCGGGTACTGCGGTATATATGTCACGCGCGCTGAACGTCATTCCGTTCGCGCTGATGCATAACCTCAAGCACAACAAGGTGCTGCACGAGCGGGTGATCCTGCTGACGCTGCGCACGGAAGATGCGCCGTATGTTCATAACGTCCGTCGCGTGCAGATTGAGCAGCTGTCGCCGACCTTCTGGCGCGTGGTGGCAAGCTACGGCTGGCGCGAAACGCCAAACGTGGAAGAGGTGTTCCACCGCTGCGGCCTGGAAGGACTGAGCTGCCGGATGATGGAGACGTCGTTCTTTATGTCGCACGAGTCGCTGATCATCGGCAAGCGCCCGTGGTATCTGCGCCTGCGCGGCAAGCTGTACCTCATCCTGCAGCGTAACGCCCTGCGCGCGCCTGACCAGTTTGAGATCCCGCCTAACCGCGTGATTGAGCTGGGGACGCAGGTCGAGATCTAATCCCTTCTGAAAATGCCGGGTGGCGCTTCGCTTACCCGGCCTACCAAACCCCTCGCCAACCCACAATAATTGTCTCTGCATTTCACTTAGCGAAACGTTTCGACGTCGATCACAAATCTGTTACGTCATGATGGTTTTCTGAACATTCTTGAGATTAAACTGATGTCAGCGAAACGTTTCGCTAGTGGAGCAAGAAAATGAAGAAAGGCACGGTACTCAACTCAGAAATCTCATCGGTTATTTCCCGTCTTGGGCATACCGATACGCTGGTGGTTTGCGATGCAGGCTTACCGGTTCCGCGCAGCACAACCCGTATCGATATGGCGTTAACGCAGGGTGTACCCTCGTTTATGCAGGTACTGGAAGTTGTGACGGCGGAGATGCAGGTTGAGGCGGCCATTCTCGCGGCGGAAATCAAACAACATAATCCGCAACTCCACGAAACGTTGCTCAGCCATATTGAGCAACTGCAACAACACCAGGGAAACACCATAGAAATTCGTTACACGACGCACGAACAGTTCAAACAACAAACCGCAGACAGTCAGGCGGTGATTCGCAGCGGGGAGTGTTCCCCGTATGCGAATATCATTCTCTGTGCTGGCGTCACATTCTGAGGCCATCATGGACGCATTACTGCAACTCAAAGGGATCGATAAGTCGTTCCCGGGCGTAAAAGCCCTCTCCGGCGCGGCGCTGAACGTCTACCCCGGGCGCGTGATGGCGCTGGTGGGCGAAAACGGTGCCGGCAAATCCACCATGATGAAAGTGCTGACCGGTATCTATCAACGCGATGCCGGTTCACTCGTCTGGCTGGGTAAAGAGACTACCTTCAATGGCCCAAAATCTTCTCAGGAAGCGGGTATCGGTATTATTCACCAGGAGCTGAACCTCATTCCTCAGCTCACCATTGCGGAAAACATCTTCCTCGGCCGCGAGTTTGTTAACCGGTTCGGCAAAATCGACTGGAAAACCATGTATGCCGAAGCGGACAAGCTGCTGGCGAAGCTGAACCTGCGCTTTAAGAGTGACCGCCTGGTCGGCGATCTGTCCATTGGCGATCAGCAGATGGTGGAAATCGCGAAGGTGCTGAGCTTTGAGTCGAAGGTCATCATTATGGATGAACCGACCGACGCCCTGACCGATACCGAAACGGAATCCCTGTTCCGCGTGATCCGCGAGCTGAAGTCGCAGGGGCGCGGGATTGTCTATATCTCTCACCGCATGAAAGAGATCTTTGAAATCTGCGATGACGTTACCGTCTTCCGCGACGGGCAGTTTATTGCCGAGCGCGAAGTCGCCACGCTGACCGAAGATACGCTCATCGAAATGATGGTGGGACGCAAGCTCGAAGATCAGTATCCGCATCTGGAGAAAGCGCCGGGTGAGATCCGCCTGAAGGTGGACAACCTCTGCGGTCCGGGTGTGAACGACGTGACCTTTACCCTGCGCCAGGGCGAGATCCTGGGCGTGGCGGGCCTGATGGGGGCCGGACGTACCGAGCTGATGAAAGTGTTGTACGGCGCACTGCCGCGCACCAGCGGTTATGTCACCCTCGACGGTCATGAAGTGGTCACCCGCTCTCCGCAGGATGGTCTGGCTAACGGCATCGTTTATATCTCCGAAGACCGCAAACGCGACGGCCTGGTGCTGGGGATGTCGGTTAAAGAGAACATGTCCCTGACGGCGCTGCGCTATTTCAGCCATAGCGGCGGTAGCCTGAAGCATAAAGATGAGCAGCAGGCGGTCAGCGATTTTATCCGTCTCTTTAACGTCAAAACCCCGTCGATGGAGCAGGCGATTGGCCTGTTGTCCGGCGGTAATCAGCAGAAAGTGGCGATTGCGCGCGGGCTGATGACGCGCCCGAAAGTGCTGATCCTCGATGAGCCAACCCGCGGCGTAGACGTGGGCGCGAAGAAAGAGATCTACCAGCTGATTAACCAGTTCAAGGCCGACGGTCTGAGCATCATTCTGGTCTCTTCCGAGATGCCAGAAGTATTAGGCATGAGCGATCGCATTATCGTCATGCATGAAGGGCATCTCGGCGGTGAATTCACTCGCGAGCAGGCCACCCAGGAAGTTCTGATGGCTGCCGCTGTGGGCAAGCTTAATCGCGTGAATCAGGAGTAAGAAGATGACTACCCAGGCTGTTTCTGGTCGCCGCTATTTCACAAAGGCATGGCTGATGGAACAAAAATCGCTGATTGCCCTGCTGGTGCTGATCGCGATTGTGTCGACCATGAGCCCGAACTTTTTCACCGTTAATAACCTGTTCAACATTCTGCAGCAAACATCGGTGAACGCCATTATGGCGGTCGGCATGACGCTGGTGATTTTGACCTCAGGTATCGATCTGTCCGTCGGTTCCCTGCTGGCGCTCACCGGCGCGATCGCCGCTTCGATTGTCGGCATTGAAGTCAACGCGCTGGTGGCCGTGGCCGCTGCCCTGGCGGCAGGCGCGGCGATTGGTGCCGTAACCGGCGTGATTGTGGCAAAGGGCCGCGTTCAGGCGTTTATCGCCACGCTGGTGATGATGCTGCTGCTGCGCGGTGTGACCATGGTATACACCAACGGTAGCCCGGTTAATACCGGCTTTACCGATAACGCGGATCTGTTTGGCTGGTTCGGTATCGGTCGCCCGCTGGGTGTTCCGACCCCGGTCTGGATCATGGCTATCGTCTTCCTGGCGGCGTGGTACATGCTGCACCACACCCGTCTGGGCCGTTATATTTACGCGCTGGGCGGTAACGAAGCGGCAACGCGCCTGTCCGGGATCAGCGTTAATAAAGTCAAAATTATCGTTTACTCCCTGTGCGGTCTGCTGGCATCGCTGGCAGGTATCATCGAAGTGGCGCGCCTCTCTTCTGCGCAGCCGACGGCGGGTACGGGGTATGAGCTGGATGCTATCGCAGCAGTGGTTCTGGGCGGTACGAGTCTTGCGGGCGGTAAAGGTCGCATTGTTGGGACATTGATCGGCGCACTGATTCTCGGTTTCCTGAATAATGGTTTGAATTTGTTAGGTGTTTCCTCCTATTACCAGATGATCGTTAAGGCAGTGGTAATTTTGCTGGCGGTACTGGTAGACAACAAAAAACAGTAACTGACGACACTACAGGACATCTTAGATATGAACATGAAAAAACTGGCTACCCTGGTTTCTGCTGTCGCGCTGAGCGCAACCGTAAGTGCTAACGCCATGGCGAAAGATACCATCGCGCTGGTTGTCTCTACCCTGAACAACCCGTTCTTCGTCTCCCTGAAGGACGGTGCGCAGAAAGAAGCGGACAAACTGGGCTACAACCTGGTGGTGCTGGATTCACAGAACAACCCGGCGAAAGAGCTGGCTAACGTTCAGGACTTAACCGTTCGCGGCACCAAAATTCTGCTGATCAACCCAACCGATTCTGACGCCGTCGGTAACGCCGTTAAAATGGCAAACCAGGCGAAAATTCCGGTGATTACTCTGGACCGCCAGGCAACGAAAGGCGAAGTTGTTAGCCACATTGCGTCTGATAACGTGCTGGGCGGCAAAATCGCGGGTGATTACATCGCGAAGAAAGCCGGCGAAGGCGCGAAAGTTATCGAACTGCAGGGGATTGCCGGTACGTCCGCAGCCCGCGAGCGTGGTGAAGGCTTCCAGCAGGCTGTGGCTGCGCACAAATTCAACGTGCTGGCCAGCCAGCCGGCAGACTTCGACCGTACTAAAGGTCTGAACGTTATGCAGAACTTGCTGACCGCACACCCTGACGTGCAGGCGGTATTCGCGCAGAACGACGAAATGGCGCTCGGCGCGCTGCGTGCCCTGCAGACCGCAGGTAAATCTGATGTGATGGTTGTCGGATTTGACGGTACGCCGGATGGTGAAAAAGCAGTAAACGATGGCAAACTGGCTGCGACCATCGCTCAGCTGCCTGAGCAGATTGGCGCCACTGGCGTTGAAACTGCCGACAAAGTGCTGAAGGGCGAAAAAGTTCAGGCTAAATACCCAGTTGACCTGAAGCTGGTCATCAAGCAGTAAAAGGCGAATCAGGCAGTCGCTGGCTGCCTGAGGGACACCAATAAAGAAAAGTGTGGCATACGCCACCGGGTAACACCGGTGGCGCTCTCAGATGGACAACCCAACCATGAAAACCGCAGGCAACCTCGTCGTCCTTGGCAGTATCAATGCCGATCACATTCTTAACCTTGAATCTTTCCCTGCACCGGGCGAAACCGTCACGGGTAACCAGTATCAGGTGGCATTTGGCGGTAAAGGTGCCAACCAGGCCGTCGCTGCCGGTCGCAGCGGGGCGAATATTGCGTTTATCGCCTGCACGGGGGATGACGATACCGGTGAGCGCGTACGCAAACAGCTGGCGAGCGACAACATTGATGTCGCACCGGTCAGCGTGGTTGCAGGGGAATCGACCGGCGTGGCGCTGATTTTCGTCAACGCTGAAGGTGAGAATGTCATCGGTATTCATGCGGGTGCTAACGCAGCGCTGACGACGGAGCGCGTAGAAGCGCAACGTGCCATCATCGCCGGAGCGGAAGCCCTGCTCATGCAACTGGAGTCACCGGTTGAAAGCGTGCTGGCTGCCGCGAAAATTGCGCATGAAAATCATACCACTGTCGTACTTAACCCGGCCCCGGCCCGTGTATTATCAGACGAGCTGCTGGCGCTGGTGGACATCATTACGCCGAACGAAACCGAAGCCGAAAAGCTGACGGGCATTCGCGTAGAAAATGATGACGATGCCGCGCGAGCCGCGCGTGCACTGCATGATAAGGGCATCGGTACCGTGATTATCACCCTTGGTAGCCGTGGGGTGTGGGCAAGCGTCAATGGCGAAGGCCGTCGCGTGCCGGGCTTTAAGGTCAAAGCGATTGATACCATCGCAGCGGGAGATACCTTCAACGGTGCACTGGTCACCGCGCTGCTGGAAGGCAAGAGAATGGATGACGCTATTCGCTTCGCACACGCTGCTGCCGCGATTGCGGTGACGCGCAAAGGCGCCCAGCCTTCCGTTCCGTGGCGTAAAGAGATCGATGAATTCTTAAGTCAGCAGGGGTAACGCTTGGCCACAATGAAAGATGTCGCCCGCATGGCGGGCGTTTCTACCTCGACGGTCTCCCACGTTATAAACAACGATCGCTTCGTCAGCGAGGCGATTCGTGAGAAAGTCGAAGCTGCGGTAAAAGAACTCAACTATGCGCCGTCTGCGCTGGCGCGCAGCCTTAAGCTCAACCAGACGCGCACCATCGGTATGCTGATCACCGCCAGTACCAACCCCTTTTATTCAGAACTGGTTCGCGGCGTGGAGCGCAGCTGCTTCGAGCGTGGCTACAGCCTGGTGCTGTGCAATACCGAGGGTGACGAGCAGCGCATGAATCGTAACCTGGAAACGCTGATGCAAAAACGCGTCGACGGGCTATTACTGCTCTGCACCGAAACGCACCAGCCCTCGAAAGAGATCATCCAGCGCTATCCTTCGATTCCCACCGTGATGATGGACTGGGCGCCGTTCGACGGAACCAGCGATCTCATTCAGGATAACTCCCTGCTGGGCGGCGATATGGCGACTCAGTACCTGATTGATAAAGGACACACTCGCATTGCCTGTATTACGGGGCCGCTGGATAAAACTCCGGCGCGTTTGCGTCTGGAAGGGTATCTCTCCGCCATGGAACGAGCGGGGCTTGCCATTCCTGATGGCTACCGGATCACAGGCGACTTTGAGTTTAACGGCGGTTTCGAGGCAATGCAGAAACTGCTAACGCAAAAGCCGCGTCCGCAGGCGGTCTTTATTGGTAACGACGCGATGGCGTTTGGTGCCTACCAGGCGTTGTATCAGGCGGGGCTACGCGTGCCGGACGATATGGCGGTGATTGGCTATGACGATATCGAACTGGCCAGCTACATGACGCCGCCGCTGACCACTATTCATCAGCCGAAGGATGAACTGGGCGAGCTGGCCATCGATGTGTTGATCCACCGTATGGCGCAGCCCACGCTGCAACAGCAACGGCTGCAGCTTACTCCTGTTCTGATGGAACGCGGTTCGGTTTAGCTTTCTCTTTGTGACGCTCTTTAATCAGGTTTCGGCCGTCTTTTGGTTTTAACAGCATAAAGACCAGCGCCGATACCACGGTAAGTGCGCCCATGGTGATAAAGGTATAGTGGAACTGCTCAACGGTATTCGCGCTGTCAAAACCCTCATAAAACCTCAGCACCGCTGCACTCACGGCAACCCCTAAACTGATCGACAGCTGTTGCGTTACCGCCAGCACGCTGTTGCCGCTGCTGGCGTTCTCGTCAGTCAGGTCGGCGAGGGTGATGGTGTTCATCGACGTGAACTGCGTCGACATCGCCATGCCCAACACAAACAGCGGCAGGATCAGCATCCAGACGGGTAACGCGGCGGATTGTAGCGAGAACTGCGCAATCATCAGACCGATAAAGACCGTCACGCCGACCAGCGTCTTACGATAGCCAAACCAGCGCAGCACCTGTGTCACGGTTGATTTTGCCAGAATCGAGCCCATTGCCGTGGGCGCCATCATGCAGCCAGCAATCAGGGCCGGGTAGCCGAAACCCACCTGCAGCATCAATGGCATCAGGAACGGCACACAGCCCGTCCCCAAACGAGACGCAATGTTCCCTGCAATCCCAACGGAAAACGTTCGGGTATTAAAGAGCCCCAGGGAGATTAACGGCGTCGGGTGACGACGCGCGTGACGTATATAAAGAAGGAATAACAGAATACCGCCGAGGATAACGGAGAGCGCTAACCACGTCGCGACGATCTTCTCGCCAAACAGCTCCATCCCGCTGGAGAATAACACCAGGCTCAGGCCAAACAGGAAAAAGCCGCCCATATCGAAGCTGCGCCTTGGCGTGGTGAAGTTCGGCATATATTTGCGGGCATACAGCAGCCCCGCAACGCCAATTGGAATATTAATCAGGAAGATCCAGTGCCAGCTTGCCCAGGTGACAAACACGCCACCGAGTACCGGGCCAAGAATCGGGCCGACCAGGCCCGGCATGGTGACGAAGTTGAGCACGGGAAGCAGTTCGCTCCTGGGGTAGGCCCGCAGCAAAGCAAGGCGTGCCACCGGCATCATCATCGCGCCGCCAATTCCCTGCAATACGCGGAAGATAACCAGCTCCGTTAAGGATGAGGAGAGCGCACAGGCCAGCGATCCAAGCGTAAAGAGCGTGACGGCCAGCATGAAAACTCTGCGGGTGCCAAAGCGGTCGGCCAGCCAGCCGCTGACCGGAATTAACATTGCGACCGTCAGGGTATAGCTGATGATGGCGGACTGCATCGCCAGCGGGGAGCGGTTAAGGCTTTGCGCTATAGCGGGAAGCGCTGTGTTGAGGATGGTGGCATCCAGTGCCTGCATAAAAAACGCCATGGCTGCAATCCACGGCAATCCGGCCATGCTGCGCGCTTTTTTCGTTGTCATTTATTTACCTGCTGGTGGGTTGGCGCGGCCAGCAATGCCTGGCACGCACTCAGGGCTCGCTGCCCGTCGCTTTCCTGGATGGCATCAACTATCGCCTGGTGCAAATCCAGTTTTACCACTTCGTTTTGTGTAATAGAGGTAAAGTAGGTGTGATACACCGAATGAAATAAAGAGGCAAAAGAGGTGAGGAACGGATTGGCGCTCATCATATAGATGTGTTCATGCCAGGCCATATCGACCTCAACCCAGCGTTCGCGGTTGAAGTTTTTTTTCAGGAACACCATCTCTTCCATCAGCGCGTTAAGCTGCGCTTTCTGCTCTGCTGTTCCCAGCGTGGCGGCAAGCAGACATGCCTGAGGTTCAAGGCTGCTGCGCATCACCAGAAAGTGATCGACGACCTGATGAAAGTTATCTTCCGTCATCCACCAGGAGAGCAGCTCCTGATCGAGAAAATTCCAGTTACTCTGTGGCATCACGCGCGTGCCAATGCGAGGGCGTGGAAGCACCATACCTTTTGCCGTTAGGGTTTTCACCGCTTCGCGCACGGCGGTACGGCTCACCCCAAACTGCTCACCCAGCTCCATTTCACCCGGCAGGATGCTACCCGGGGGATATTTACCCGCTAAAATCCGCTGAGCCAGCTTTTCTGCCAGCACGTACGACAGGTTTTTTTGGGCGGCCAGCTGTTGTGCGCTTAATGGCATCGCTTTTATTCCTTAAAGATTCATGCTGATAATTATGCCACCTCGAATGTGATTGTGGTTGCAGATACATCAAATAGAACAATTTGTAGCTTGATTTCACCTCTATTGGTGAAAAAAAACGCGGATGGAAACTTTTTTTAAATTTCCTCTTGTCACGTCGGAATAACTCCCTATAATGCGCCTCCACTGACACGGAACAACGGCACACACGCCGCCGGGTCAGCAGAGAAAAGCGAAATTAATCACTTGACTCTGAAGCGGGAAAGCGTAATATGCACACCCCGCGCCGCTGCGAAAAGCGAAGCGGCACTGCTCTTTAACAATTTATCAGACAATCTGTGTGGGCACTCAAAGTGACATGGATTCTTAACGTCGCAAGACGAAAAATGAATACCAAGTCTCTGAGTGAACATACGTAATTCATTACGAAGTTTAATTCACGAGCATCAAACTTAAATTGAAGAGTTTGATCATGGCTCAGATTGAACGCTGGCGGCAGGCCTAACACATGCAAGTCGAGCGGCAGCGGAAAGTAGCTTGCTACTTTGCCGGCGAGCGGCGGACGGGTGAGTAATGTCTGGGAAACTGCCTGATGGAGGGGGATAACTACTGGAAACGGTAGCTAATACCGCATAACGTCGCAAGACCAAAGAGGGGGACCTTCGGGCCTCTTGCCATCAGATGTGCCCAGATGGGATTAGCTAGTAGGTGGGGTAACGGCTCACCTAGGCGACGATCCCTAGCTGGTCTGAGAGGATGACCAGCCACACTGGAACTGAGACACGGTCCAGACTCCTACGGGAGGCAGCAGTGGGGAATATTGCACAATGGGCGCAAGCCTGATGCAGCCATGCCGCGTGTATGAAGAAGGCCTTCGGGTTGTAAAGTACTTTCAGCGGGGAGGAAGGCGATAAGGTTAATAACCTTGTCGATTGACGTTACCCGCAGAAGAAGCACCGGCTAACTCCGTGCCAGCAGCCGCGGTAATACGGAGGGTGCAAGCGTTAATCGGAATTACTGGGCGTAAAGCGCACGCAGGCGGTCTGTCAAGTCGGATGTGAAATCCCCGGGCTCAACCTGGGAACTGCATTCGAAACTGGCAGGCTAGAGTCTTGTAGAGGGGGGTAGAATTCCAGGTGTAGCGGTGAAATGCGTAGAGATCTGGAGGAATACCGGTGGCGAAGGCGGCCCCCTGGACAAAGACTGACGCTCAGGTGCGAAAGCGTGGGGAGCAAACAGGATTAGATACCCTGGTAGTCCACGCCGTAAACGATGTCGACTTGGAGGTTGTGCCCTTGAGGCGTGGCTTCCGGAGCTAACGCGTTAAGTCGACCGCCTGGGGAGTACGGCCGCAAGGTTAAAACTCAAATGAATTGACGGGGGCCCGCACAAGCGGTGGAGCATGTGGTTTAATTCGATGCAACGCGAAGAACCTTACCTACTCTTGACATCCAGAGAACTTTCCAGAGATGGATTGGTGCCTTCGGGAACTCTGAGACAGGTGCTGCATGGCTGTCGTCAGCTCGTGTTGTGAAATGTTGGGTTAAGTCCCGCAACGAGCGCAACCCTTATCCTTTGTTGCCAGCGGTTCGGCCGGGAACTCAAAGGAGACTGCCAGTGATAAACTGGAGGAAGGTGGGGATGACGTCAAGTCATCATGGCCCTTACGAGTAGGGCTACACACGTGCTACAATGGCGCATACAAAGAGAAGCGACCTCGCGAGAGCAAGCGGACCTCATAAAGTGCGTCGTAGTCCGGATTGGAGTCTGCAACTCGACTCCATGAAGTCGGAATCGCTAGTAATCGTAGATCAGAATGCTACGGTGAATACGTTCCCGGGCCTTGTACACACCGCCCGTCACACCATGGGAGTGGGTTGCAAAAGAAGTAGGTAGCTTAACCTTCGGGAGGGCGCTTACCACTTTGTGATTCATGACTGGGGTGAAGTCGTAACAAGGTAACCGTAGGGGAACCTGCGGTTGGATCACCTCCTTACCTTAAAGAACCTGCCTTTGTAGTGTCCACACAGATTGTCTGATGAAAAGTAAATAGCAAGGCGTCTTGCGATTGAGACTTCACGTCCCCTTCGTCTAGAGGCCCAGGACACCGCCCTTTCACGGCGGTAACAGGGGTTCGAATCCCCTAGGGGACGCCACTTGCTGGTTCGTGAGTGAAAGTCACCTGCCTCAGTATCTCAAAACTCATCTTCGGGTGACGTTTGAGATATTTGCTCTTTAAAAATCTGGATCAAGCTGAAAATTGAAACGACACATCTTTAATGGTGTGTTCGAGTCTCTCAAATTTTCGCAATCAGAAGTGAAACATCTTCGGGTTGTGAGGTTAAGCGACTAAGCGTACACGGTGGATGCCCTGGCAGTCAGAGGCGATGAAGGACGTGCTAATCTGCGAAAAGCGCCGGCGAGGTGATATGAACCTTTGACCCGGCGATGTCCGAATGGGGAAACCCAGTGCAATTCGTTGCACTATCGTTAACTGAATACATAGGTTAACGAGGCGAACCGGGGGAACTGAAACATCTAAGTACCCCGAGGAAAAGAAATCAACCGAGATTCCCCCAGTAGCGGCGAGCGAACGGGGAGCAGCCCAGAGTCTGAATCAGCTTGTGTGTTAGTGGAAGCGTCTGGAAAGTCGCACGGTACAGGGTGACAGTCCCGTACACGAAAATGCACAGGTTGTGAACTCGAAGAGTAGGGCGGGACACGTGGTATCCTGTCTGAATATGGGGGGACCATCCTCCAAGGCTAAATACTCCTGACTGACCGATAGTGAACCAGTACCGTGAGGGAAAGGCGAAAAGAACCCCGGCGAGGGGAGTGAAAAAGAACCTGAAACCGTGTACGTACAAGCAGTGGGAGCACCTTCGTGGTGTGACTGCGTACCTTTTGTATAATGGGTCAGCGACTTATATTCTGTAGCAAGGTTAACCGTATAGGGGAGCCGAAGGGAAACCGAGTCTTAACTGGGCGTTAAGTTGCAGGGTATAGACCCGAAACCCGGTGATCTAGCCATGGGCAGGTTGAAGGTTGGGTAACACTAACTGGAGGACCGAACCGACTAATGTTGAAAAATTAGCGGATGACTTGTGGCTGGGGGTGAAAGGCCAATCAAACCGGGAGATAGCTGGTTCTCCCCGAAAGCTATTTAGGTAGCGCCTCGTGAACTCATCTTCGGGGGTAGAGCACTGTTTCGGCTAGGGGGCCATCCCGGCTTACCAACCCGATGCAAACTACGAATACCGAAGAATGTTATCACGGGAGACACACGGCGGGTGCTAACGTCCGTCGTGAAGAGGGAAACAACCCAGACCGCCAGCTAAGGTCCCAAAGTCATGGTTAAGTGGGAAACGATGTGGGAAGGCACAGACAGCCAGGATGTTGGCTTAGAAGCAGCCATCATTTAAAGAAAGCGTAATAGCTCACTGGTCGAGTCGGCCTGCGCGGAAGATGTAACGGGGCTAAACCATGCACCGAAGCTGCGGCAGCGACGCTTATGCGTTGTTGGGTAGGGGAGCGTTCTGTAAGCCGTTGAAGGTGTGCTGTGAGGCATGCTGGAGGTATCAGAAGTGCGAATGCTGACATAAGTAACGATAAAGCGGGTGAAAAGCCCGCTCGCCGGAAGACCAAGGGTTCCTGTCCAACGTTAATCGGGGCAGGGTGAGTCGACCCCTAAGGCGAGGCCGAAAGGCGTAGTCGATGGGAAACAGGTTAATATTCCTGTACTTGGTGTTACTGCGAAGGGGGGACGGAGAAGGCTATGTTAGCCGGGCGACGGTTGTCCCGGTTTAAGCATGTAGGCGGAGGTTCCAGGTAAATCCGGTACCTTTTAACGCTGAGGTGTGATGACGAGGCACTACGGTGCTGAAGTAACAAATGCCCTGCTTCCAGGAAAAGCCTCTAAGCATCAGGTAACACGAAATCGTACCCCAAACCGACACAGGTGGTCAGGTAGAGAATACCAAGGCGCTTGAGAGAACTCGGGTGAAGGAACTAGGCAAAATGGTGCCGTAACTTCGGGAGAAGGCACGCTGATATGTAGGTGAAGCCCCTGCGGGTGGAGCTGAAATCAGTCGAAGATACCAGCTGGCTGCAACTGTTTATTAAAAACACAGCACTGTGCAAACACGAAAGTGGACGTATACGGTGTGACGCCTGCCCGGTGCCGGAAGGTTAATTGATGGGGTTAGCGGCAACGCGAAGCTCTTGATCGAAGCCCCGGTAAACGGCGGCCGTAACTATAACGGTCCTAAGGTAGCGAAATTCCTTGTCGGGTAAGTTCCGACCTGCACGAATGGCGTAATGATGGCCAGGCTGTCTCCACCCGAGACTCAGTGAAATTGAACTCGCTGTGAAGATGCAGTGTACCCGCGGCAAGACGGAAAGACCCCGTGAACCTTTACTATAGCTTGACACTGAACACTGGTCCTTGATGTGTAGGATAGGTGGGAGGCTTTGAAGCGTGGACGCCAGTCTGCGTGGAGCCGACCTTGAAATACCACCCTTTAATGGCTGGTGTTCTAACGTAGACCCGTAATCCGGGTTGCGGACAGTGTCTGGTGGGTAGTTTGACTGGGGCGGTCTCCTCCCAAAGAGTAACGGAGGAGCACGAAGGTTAGCTAATCCTGGTCGGACATCAGGAGGTTAGTGCAATGGCATAAGCTAGCTTGACTGCGAGAGTGACGGCTCGAGCAGGTGCGAAAGCAGGTCATAGTGATCCGGTGGTTCTGAATGGAAGGGCCATCGCTCAACGGATAAAAGGTACTCCGGGGATAACAGGCTGATACCGCCCAAGAGTTCATATCGACGGCGGTGTTTGGCACCTCGATGTCGGCTCATCACATCCTGGGGCTGAAGTAGGTCCCAAGGGTATGGCTGTTCGCCATTTAAAGTGGTACGCGAGCTGGGTTTAGAACGTCGTGAGACAGTTCGGTCCCTATCTGCCGTGGGCGCTGGAGAATTGAGGGGGGCTGCTCCTAGTACGAGAGGACCGGAGTGGACGCATCACTGGTGTTCGGGTTGTCATGCCAATGGCACTGCCCGGTAGCTAAATGCGGAAAAGATAAGTGCTGAAAGCATCTAAGCACGAAACTTGCCCCGAGATGAGTTCTCCCTGACCCTTTAAGGGTCCTGAAGGAACGTTGAAGACTACGACGTTGATAGGTCGGGTGTGTAAGCGCAGCGATGCGTTGAGCTAACCGATACTAATGAACCGTGAGGCTTAACCTTACAACGCCGAAGCTGTTTCGGCGAAGACAGACACGATTTTCAGCCTGATACAGATTAACAGAATTTGCCTGGCGGCTTTAGCGCGGTGGTCCCACCTGACCCCATGCCGAACTCAGAAGTGAAACGCCGTAGCGCCGATGGTAGTGTGGGGTCTCCCCATGTGAGAGTAGGGAACTGCCAGGCATCAAATAAGTGAAGAGGCCATCCGCAAGGATGGCCTTTTTGCGTTTAAGCATTCAGAAATTTGTAGGCCGGATAAGGCAAAGCTGCCACCCGGCAAGTCAGATCGCACTCCACTCCACAATAAACTCCGCAATCCCATCCACATCATTTAAATCCAGCATCGGAACTTCAAGCGGCAATACAACATCACTGGCCACCGCAATCACATGCTCATCCAGCGTTAACTCGCTGAAATCATGCCCGGCATCGCTTCTGAACAGCAGGATCTTAGGCACGGCCTCATGCTTAAATCCCTCAACCAGCACCAGATCCAGCGTGGCGTGATCCATCCGGCTGACCAGATAAGCGAGATCCAGCGGTGCCTCATCCGGCGTTTCTGTCATCAGCGCCCAGCGTTGAGTACTTGCCACCATCGTTTGCGCTGCACCCGCTTTACGCAACGCATAGCTATCTTTGCCCGGTTTATCGACATCCATATTATGGTGGGTATGTTTAATCAATCCTGGACGGATACCTCTGGCACAAAGCGCAGGAATGAGCTTTTTCAGCAGCGTGGTTTTTCCGGTCCCACTCCAGGCAGAAATGGCGACAACAGGTATCATCTTTTCTCCTGCATCATCTGCAAATCGTCAGGCGTATTCACATTCACAAAAGCTGATTTTAAATCGCTAAAATCAACGGGATGACCACCAGACTCGCGCATAAAAGCCATCACCCTGCGCTCTCCCGCAGCCAGATAGGACTGCAGGGCTGGCACCAGGGATCGGTGCATCAATGCGATAGCAGGATGATCACGCTCGCCGTCATGTACCCAAACCACAGGAGCCGTACCCCGAATCAGCAACAAACGTTCGACAAGACAGGACGGAATAAACGGGGTATCGCAGGGACAGAAGATGAACCACTCTCCGTGAGACTGTTGCATGACCGAAAGCATGCCGGCCAGCGGTCCCGGGTAATCCTCAAGGATATCCTGATAAACGGCATACCCGCTGAGCTGGTAAGTGTCGATATGCCGGTTAGCACTGATGACCATTGTCGACACCTGGCCTGCGAGCGTATCAGCGACACATTGCCATAAGGGTTTGCCGTTCAGGCGTTGAAGCCCCTTATCTTTTCCCCCCATTCGCGTCGCTCTGCCACCTGCCAGAACGACCCCAATGATTTCCTGGCTAAGATTCACGAATATCGCCTCTTTTATTGTGGGATTGACCCTGCTAACGTGTCACTCTAAATGAAAGGAGCACCACCATGAAATGTAAACGTCTGAATGAAGTTATTGAACTCCTCCAGCCCGCCTGGCAAAAAGAGCCAGAGCTAAATCTGATGCAATTTTTACAGAAACTGGCGAAAGAGTCAGGTTTTGACGGCGATCTGGCAGACCTTTCTGACGACATCCTGATCTATCACCTTAAAATGCGTGACTCTGCCAAAGATGCTGTTATTCCTGGTATTCAGAAAGATTATGAGGAAGATTTTAAGACCGCATTACTACGCGCTCGAGGCGTAATTAAAGAGTAAAAGCTTGTAAGCGGCGGCACCGAAATCGCCACAAGATGATATCCTGAATCATTCGTATAATTTCCGGATGATCGGATGAACGACCAGGCTTTTACTTTCCAGACATTACACCCGGACACCATTATGGATGCCCTGTTTGAACTGGGTATTCGGGTGGATTCCGGGCTAACACCGTTAAACAGCTACGAAAACCGCGTCTATCAGTTTCAGGACGAGGATCGTCAGCGCTTCGTCGTAAAATTCTATCGTCCTGAACGCTGGTCCGCAGAACAAATTCAGGAAGAGCATCAGTTTGCTCACGATCTGCTGGATGACGATGTTCCCGTTGCCGCACCGCTAAAATTCAATAACCAAACGCTCCTCACGCACGAAGGGTTTTACTACGCTGTATTCCCGAGTCTGGGTGGCCGCCAGTTTGAAGCGGATAATATCGATCAGATGGAGTGGGTTGCCCGCTATCTTGGGCGCATACACCAGACGGGACGCAAAAAAGCCTTTATTGCCCGCCCGACTATCGGGATTCAGGAATACCTTCTTGAGCCACGCGGAATATTCGAAACGTCTGCCATGATCCCTACTGCGTTAAAGGATGATTTCCTCAACGCCACCGATAAGCTCATTGCTGCGGTTAAAACCTGCTGGCGCGACGATATTTCCGTCCTGCGCCTGCATGGCGATTGTCATGCCGGAAATATCCTCTGGCGTGATGGCCCGCTTTTTGTCGATCTCGATGATGCACGTATGGGGCCAGCGGTTCAGGACCTGTGGATGTTGCTCAATGGCGACAAAGCCGAGCAACGCATGCAGCTTGAAACCATTATTGAAGCTTATGAAGAATTTAGCCCGTTTAATTCAGACGAAATTGCCCTGATTGAGCCTTTACGTGCGATGCGTTTTGTTTATTATCTCGCATGGTTAATCAGGCGTTGGGACGATCCCGCATTTCCCCGGAATTTCCCGTGGCTTACCGGAGAGGATTACTGGCGTAGCCAGATATCTACATTTACTGAGCAGGTCAAGGTTCTTCAGGAACCCCCTCTGCAATTAACGCCGATGTATTAATTGGACACACCCAGGAGAGAGTTAATCATGAAAAAAATTTGGCTGGCGCTGGCAGGTATGATTCTGGCATTTAGCGCTTCTGCTGCGCAGTTTACCGACGGCAAACAGTTCATCACGCTGGACAAACCGGTTGCTGGCGAGCCACAGGTTCTGGAGTTCTTCTCGTTCTATTGCCCACACTGCTATCAGTTCGAGCAGGTTCTGCATGTTTCTGACAACGTGAAGAAAAAGCTGCCAGAAGGCACCAAAATGACCAAGTACCACGTCGAGTTCCTTGGCCCATTGGGTAAAGATCTGACCCAGGCATGGGCGGTCGCGATGGCACTGGGCGTGGAAGATAAGATCACTGCGCCAATGTTTGAAGCCGTACAGAAAACCCAGACCGTTCAGACCACTGCGGATATCCGTAAAGTGTTCGTTGATGCCGGCGTGAAAGGGGAAGAGTATGACGCAGCATGGAACAGCTTTGTGGTGAAATCTCTGGTTGCTCAGCAGGAAAAAGCGGCTGCTGACCTCCAGCTTCAGGGCGTTCCGGCGATGTTTGTTAACGGCAAATACCAGCTGAACATGCAGGGCATGGACACCAGCAGCATGGATATCTTCGTACAGCAGTATGCTGATACCGTGAAATACCTGGTTGAGAAGAAGTAATTTCGCTGATGTAAAAACGCCGGTCACTGACCGGCGTTTTTGTATGAAGATTTAATATTGTTTATCTGTTCGTCTTTCTCTTTCCAGAGCGTATTAAGCCACTGCTGGAAACGACGCTTGAAATTCTTATCGTTAACGTAATCACCGTGCAGCCCGGCATCTATCGGGACCAGATCGACACGCACAACAATGCGCGTCAGTTTGCCGCTGAGCATATCGAAGAACGGCGTCTTATCGTTTTCCGGATAGCAGAGCGTGACGTTCAGGAGTTTATCGAACTGTGATCCCAGCACGTTAAGCGCCATCGCAATACCCGCAGCCTTTGGCGGCAGCAGATGCTGGTAAGGGGAGCGAGTTTGTTGATGCTTCTCTTCCGTAAACCGGGAGCCTTCAACAAAGTTCACGATGGTCGTTGGATGCGCGCGAAACTTTTCGCAGGAACGGCGCGTGGTATCCACATCTTTGCCGCGACGCTCGGGATGACGAATCAAATAGCTGCGCGAATAGCGTTTCATAAACGGCATATCAAGTGCCCAGCAGGCCAGCCCGATAAAAGGCACCCAGGCGAGCTGCTGTTTCAGAAAATATTTGTTCATCGGGATGTGTTTGCGAAAAAGTACGCATAACACCACGATGTCCGCCCAGCTGTGGTGATTGCAGATCAGCAGATACCAGTTCTTCTTGTTAAGACTCTCCAGCCCTTTGATATCCCACTTCAGATGCGAGTTCAGGCACAGCAGTATCGCCAGTCCTTCGCACCAGCAGTACATCATGAAGTTACAAAATGCGGACACGGCTCGCCACACCATGGGAACAGGCAGCAGCAGTTTAACGATCCCGGCGATGATGATCGGCACAGAGCAGGCGACAGTCACCAGGATAGTTAAAATGATGCTTAACAGTAATGTTATTGCTGCGAGCAATCTCGGCATGATGAGCTTTTTCAGGTAGTTAGCTGTAAGTGAGCGGTCGGCTATGCAACGCCGGGCGCTGATTTTACCAGAAAACAGACAAATTAATGGCGCTTTGACGTGATGATTTGGCCGCTTTTACCCTGTCGCAGACGATTTCTCTGTGATTGCGCGCTTAACAAGGCTTATATCCACATAGACTAAATTGCCATCAGTTGACCATATAGATAAGATCTAATGCTATAACAGCATGATAATTAAGATCTAAAAATTAACGCATATGTATTTTTTACGTCTGTTATTCATATGAAGTGAAAATATACACAAACTTATCCACAGTTTGATTTTTGCGAGCGATCCTCACGATCGCAAAATCTTTTCCTGTATCTGGCGCTAATACCTGATGTTTTCATCCTTCTGTGGCATCCTTTACCCATAAATTGATTAAAGGCACGGACATTATGGTTCAGATCCCAGAAAACCCTCTTATTCTCGTCGATGGCTCTTCTTACCTGTATCGGGCATATCATGCGTTTCCTCCTCTGACCAATAGCGCAGGGGAACCCACCGGCGCAATGTACGGCGTGCTGAACATGCTGCGCAGCCTGATCCTTCAGTATCAGCCAACCCATGCGGCTGTGGTCTTTGATGCGAAAGGTAAAACTTTCCGCGACGAACTGTTTGAGCATTACAAATCTCACCGTCCGCCAATGCCTGACGATCTGCGCGCGCAGATTGAGCCGCTGCACACCATGGTAAAAGCGATGGGGCTGCCGCTGCTGGCCGTCTCTGGCGTTGAAGCCGATGACGTCATCGGCACGCTGGCGCGTGAAGCAGAAAAGATGGGGCGTCCTGTGCTGATCAGCACCGGTGATAAAGATATGGCGCAGCTGGTGACGCCAGGCATCACCCTGATTAACACCATGACCAACACCATTCTGGGGCCAGAAGAAGTGGTCACAAAGTACGGCGTGCCGCCTGAGCTGATTATCGACTTCCTCGCGTTGATGGGCGACTCCTCGGATAACATCCCGGGTGTCCCTGGCGTCGGTGAAAAAACCGCGCAGGCGCTGCTCCAGGGGCTGGGTGGACTGGATACGCTCTACGCGGAGTCAGACAAAATCGCCGGGCTCTCCTTCCGTGGCGCAAAAACCATGGCCGGAAAACTGGAAGAGAACAAAGAGGTGGCTTATCTCTCCTATAAGCTGGCCACAATCAAAACCGATGTCGAACTGGAGCTGGGCTGTGAGCAGCTTGAAGTGCAACAGCCTTCCGCTGACGATCTGCTGAGCCTGTTTAAGAAATACGAATTCAAGCGCTGGACCGCTGACGTGGAAGCCGGTAAATGGCTGCAGGCGAAAGGGGCCAAACCTGCTGCAAAGCCGAAGGAGACAATCGTCGTTGACGCAGAAGAGCAGGCGGAAGAAGAAGCCGTGGCGCTTTCCTTCGACAACTACGAAACCATTCTTGAAGAGTCACAGCTGATCGCCTGGATCGAGAAGCTGAAAAAGGCGCCCGTCTTCGCCTTTGATACCGAAACCGACAGCCTCGATAACATCTCTGCCAATATGGTTGGCCTGTCATTTGCGACAGAGCCGGGTATTGCCGCCTACGTCCCTGTGGCGCACGATTACCTGGATGCGCCGGAGCAGATCTCCCGTGAACGCGTGCTTGAGCTGCTGAAGCCGATCCTGGAAGACGAAAAGGCGCTCAAGGTCGGGCAAAATCTCAAGTACGATCGCGGCATTCTGCAAAATTACGGCATTGAACTGCGCGGGATTGCCTTCGACACCATGCTTGAATCCTACATTCTGGACAGCGTCGCGGGCCGCCATGATATGGATTCCTTATCTGACCGCTGGCTCAAGCACAAAACGATCACCTTTGAAGAGATTGCCGGTAAAGGGAAAAATCAGCTCACCTTTAACCAGATTGCTCTGGAAGAAGCGGGGCGCTACGCGGCGGAAGACGCTGATGTCACGCTACAGCTGCACCTGAAGATGTGGCCAAAACTGCAGAAGCATGAAGGTCCGCTGAACGTGTTCCAGCATATCGAGATGCCGCTGGTACCCGTTCTGTCACGCATTGAACGCAACGGCGTGAAGATTGACCCAACGGTGCTGCATAACCACTCCGGGGAGCTGGCGCAGCGTCTGACCGAGCTCGAGCAAAAAGCGCATGAGCTTGCAGGCGAGCCGTTTAACCTCTCTTCGCCGAAGCAGCTGCAAACCATTCTGTTTGAAAAGCAGGGCATCAAGCCGCTGAAGAAAACTCCTGGCGGCGCGCCGTCAACCTCTGAAGAGGTGCTGGAAGAGCTGGCGCTGGATTACCCGCTGCCAAAAGTGATTCTGCAGTACCGTGGCCTCGCGAAGCTGAAGTCTACCTACACCGACAAGCTCCCGCTGATGATCAACCCGAAAACGGGTCGTGTGCACACTTCGTACCATCAGGCTGTCGCGGCGACCGGTCGTCTCTCATCAACCGATCCTAACCTGCAGAACATCCCGGTACGTAACGAAGAAGGCCGCCGTATTCGTCAGGCTTTCATCGCACCAGAGGATTATCTGATTGTCTCTGCTGACTACTCGCAAATTGAGCTGCGCATTATGGCGCATCTGTCCCGCGACAAAGGCCTGCTGACCGCGTTTGCCGAAGGGAAGGATATCCACCGGGCAACCGCGGCGGAAGTCTTCGGCTTGCCGCTGGACAGCGTGACCAACGAGCAGCGCCGCAGTGCTAAGGCGATCAACTTCGGTCTGATTTACGGCATGAGCGCATTTGGTCTTTCGCGCCAGCTCAACATTCCGCGTAAAGAGTCGCAGAAGTATATGGATCTCTACTTCGAGCGTTATCCGGGCGTGCTGGAATACATGGAACGCACCCGCGCGCAGGCGAAGGAAAAAGGTTACGTCGAAACCCTGGATGGCCGCCGTCTCTACCTACCGGACATCAAATCCAGCAACGCGGCGCGTCGCGCTGGCGCAGAGCGAGCGGCGATCAATGCCCCGATGCAGGGTACCGCGGCGGACATTATTAAGCGTGCAATGATCGCCGTTGATGCCTGGCTGGAAAAAGAGAAGCCTCGCGTGAAAATGATCATGCAGGTACACGATGAACTGGTATTTGAAGTGCACAAAGACGACCTCGACGCCGTGTCGAAGAAGATCCACGAACTGATGGAAAGCAGCATGACGCTCAACGTGCCGTTGCTGGTGGAAGTGGGAAGTGGCGAAAACTGGGATCAGGCTCACTAAGGGTTCTTCGCATAACGCGCTTTTTATGTAAGTTTGCAACATAACAACGCGCGTTTTGTGACAATCATTAGAATTCCCTATGTAAAGAATGAAAAAAAACTACAAAAAGTGCTTTTTCTGCAGCACAAAAAGGGGTAGAGTTGTCGGCGTAGGGTACAGAGGTAAGATGTTCTATCTTTCAGACCTTTTACTTCACGTAATCGGATTTGGCTGAATATTTTAGCCGCCCCAGTCAGTAATGACTGGGGCGTTTTTTATTGCGGCAAAGAAAAATTCAGGCAAAAAAAAACGCGGCTATCGCCGCGCTCGGTATTACTCTTCTTCCGCTTCCGTCGCGGGTTCCAGCTCGCTAAACCAGGTATCGAGCTTCTGACGCAGCTTGTCCACGCCCAGCTTTTTCAGCGAGGAGAACGGCTCAACCTGCACATCACCGTTGAACGCCAGCACCGCTTCGCGAACCATATTCACCTGCGCTTTACGCGCGCCGCTCGCCAGCTTATCGGCTTTCGTCAGCAGCACCAGCACGGCGATATCGCTTGCTACAGCCCAGTCGATCATCTGTTGATCCAAATCTTTCAGGGGATGGCGAATATCCATCAGCACCACCAGACCTTTCAGGCACAGGCGTTTTTCCAGGTATTCACCCAGCGCACGCTGCCACTTGATTTTCATCTCTTCCGGTACCTGCGCGTAACCGTAGCCCGGTAAGTCGACCAGGCGTTTGCCCTCTGCGACTTCAAAAAGGTTGATCAGCTGGGTACGGCCAGGTGTTTTTGAGGTACGCGCCAGGCTCTTCTGATTGGTCAGCGTATTCAGGGCGCTGGATTTCCCCGCATTGGAGCGGCCAGCAAATGCCACTTCAATACCGGTATCAGAAGGAAGGTGGCGAATATCGGGCGCACTGGTGACAAAATGCGTCTGTTGGTAGTTCCAGGTAGTCACGTGGTCGTCTCCAAAATCGTAATCTGAAGGGGATTATACCCGAATGCAGCCAAAAGGCTTTTCTGATTGCTATGAGCTGTAGGCGAATGCCCCAATCGGTGTGAGAGATCGGCCAGTGATGCTATGGGAGATTTCAGAGAATTCGCAGGCGTCAAAAAAGCCAAACTGTTTTAAATCATAAGCTTATTTCCGGGTAATTGTCTGAAAAATCCTTTTTGTACCGTTTCGTTGCTTGTTAGTTTAACGGAACAAGGTAAAGTGTGCGTCAGGGCGAGGAAGCCAACAGGAAATCGACTTAAGGATTAGGGTCAGGAGCGCCAGGAGGCGAAGACGCAGGATTGTCAGGATGACCAGCGCCTGGAGGCGTTTTAAAAGGAAATGGAACCGTATCACGGACGGTATTAGCCAAGGGATAAACAGGGTTTGTTGTTGGCAAACACGGAATGTCTGACCCGCTAAGGGTTGTGAGTCAGGAAAAAAGGCGACAGATTGCTCTGTCGCCTTTTTTCTTTGCTTGCTTTCTGCTAGATTTCGCCGCAATTCTATACTGAAGAAAACGACTTAAAGATAAAACATCATGAAAAAACCAACCTCCGCTGCGGGCGCGAAACGCCCTGCAAAAGCACGCCGCAAAACGCGCGAAGAACTGAACCAGGAAGCGCGCGATCGCAAACGCGACAAAAAACATCGCGGTCACGCTGCGGGTAGCCGTGCCAACGGTGGTGGTGCAGCGGGTGCTTCTGCAAAAGGCAAACAGCAGAAAGACCCTCGTATCGGCAGTAAAACTCCCATTCCACTGGGCGTGACAGACACCCTGGTCACTAAGCAGCACAAACCAAAGAGCGAGAAACCTATGCTTTCACCGCAGGCTGAGCTGGATTTGCTGGAGAACGATGAGCGCCTGGACGCGCTGCTGGAACGTCTTGAAGAGGGTGAAACCCTGACCGCTGAAGAGCAGTCATGGGTGGATGCCAAACTGGATCGTATCGATGAACTGATGCAGAAGCTGGGCCTGTCATACGACGATGACGAAGATGAAGAAGAAGACGAAAAGCAGGAAGATATGATGCGTCTTCTGAAGGGTGGAAACTAACATTTGCACCCGGCAGGCACGATAGTCCTGCTTATAACCCTTCCGGTTATATGTTATCTGGTGTGGTTATTCGTTAAACTACGGCGGTTGTCGCGGCGACAGAAGTGGCTGCGCACCCGAATGATGGCCCGCGATGGGGCCAGAACGGGCCGCCGTATACGAACGCGACACCAACGGAAGGAGTGAGCATGTCAGCACCAACTATCGACTGGGATTTGGCCCTAATCCAGAAATATAACTATTCCGGGCCGCGTTATACGTCATACCCCACCGCGCTGGAGTTCTCCGATGCCTTCGGCGAGGCTGATTTCCAGCAGGCTGTCGCGCGCTATCCTGAGCGTCCGCTGTCGCTCTACGTCCATATTCCGTTCTGCCACAAGCTTTGCTACTTCTGCGGCTGCAATAAAATCGTTACCCGTCAGCAGCACAAAGCCGACCAATATCTTGATGCGCTCGAACAAGAAATTGTCCATCGCGCGCCGCTTTTTGCTGGCCGTCACGTCAGCCAGCTGCACTGGGGCGGCGGGACGCCAACCTATCTGAATAAAGCGCAAATCAGCCGCCTGATGACCCTGCTGCGCGGCAATTTCAGTTTTAACGCCGACGCTGAAATCTCGATCGAAGTCGATCCGCGTGAAATTGAGCTGGATGTACTGGATCACTTACGCGCTGAAGGCTTCAATCGTCTGAGCATGGGCGTGCAGGATTTCAATAAAGAGGTTCAGCGTCTGGTGAACCGCGAGCAGGACGAAGAATTTATCTTTGCCTTACTCAATCACGCGCGCGAGATTGGTTTCACCTCGACCAATATTGACCTGATTTACGGCCTGCCAAAGCAAACGCCGGAAAGCTTCGCCTTCACCCTGAAGCGCGTGGCCGAACTCAACCCGGACCGCCTGAGCGTCTTTAACTATGCGCATCTGCCGACGCTCTTTGCCGCTCAGCGAAAAATCAAAGATGCCGATCTTCCTTCTGCCCAGCAGAAGCTGGATATCCTGCAGGAAACCATTACCTCGCTGACCGAAACCGGCTATCAGTTTATCGGAATGGATCACTTTGCTCGTCCGGATGACGAGCTGGCGATTGCGCAGCGTGAAGGCGTTCTGCACCGTAACTTCCAGGGCTACACAACCCAAGGCGATACCGATTTGCTGGGGATGGGCGTCTCCGCCATCAGTATGATTGGCGACTGTTACGCGCAGAACCAGAAAGAGCTGAAGCGCTACTACCAGCAGGTTGATGAAACGGGCAACGCGCTGTGGCGAGGCATCGCGTTAACGCGCGACGACTGCATCCGGCGCGATGTGATTAAGGCGCTAATCTGCAACTTCCGTCTCGACTTCAGCGACGTTGAGTCGCAGTGGGATCTGCACTTCAGCGATTATTTTACGGAAGACCTGAAGCTGATTGCACCGCTGGCGAAAGATGGGCTGGTGGATGTGTCGGAGAACGCGATTGAGGTCACGCCGAAAGGGCGTCTGTTGATCCGTAATATCTGCATGTGCTTTGACGCGTATCTACGTCAGAAAGCGCGACTGCAGCAGTTCTCGCGGGTGATTTAAGGCGCATTGCAAAATGCACAAAACGTAGGCCGGGTAAGGCGAAGCCGCCACCCGGCTTTTACGTTCAACTCGCTAGCTAAACAGCCCCACCAACGCCGCACACAACATGGCCGCAACGGCTGTCTGTGGCGTGTGGCTTTCAGCGGCTCCGCTAGAGAGCATATTCACGATTGTTTCCAGCATGATGTTCACCCCCAATTTCCGGGCACGATCATACAAAACTCATCGGAACAGTAAAGCGCAAAATAACGGCAATTTGCGCTCAATGAATAACCTTTACACAGCGGCGTGCGATCACTCCATTCCCAGCTCTTTAAGCTTGCGCGTCAGGGTATTACGTCCCCATCCCAGCAGGCGAGCGGCTTCCTGCTTATGGCCCTGCGTATGACGAAGCGCGGTAGTTAACAGCGTACGCTCCATCTCCGGCTGAGCTTCAGACAGCAGGTTTTGATGACCGGAACGCAGCGCGCGGTCGGCCCACTGCGCCAGCAGCGTCGCCCAGCTGTCCGGCAGCGCGTGCCCGGTACTGCTTTCAGGCGCGGTCGCTTCAAACAGCTCGGCCGGTAAATCCTGAATCAGCACTTCCTGCCCGGCGGCCATCACGGTTAACCAGCGGCAGGTATTTTCCAGCTGACGCACGTTGCCCGGCCACGCCAGACGCGTCAGAGCGGCATCGGTTTCCGGGTGAAGCTGCTTGGCTTCCACACCCAGCTCACGAGCGGCCACCTGCAGGAAATGGCGCGCCAGGCGGGGAATATCTTCCCGACGTTCACGCAGCGGCGGCAGATGAACGCGGATGACGTTCAGACGGTGGAATAAATCCTCACGGAATTTTCCTTCCTGCACGCGTTGCTCCAGGTTTTGGTGGGTCGCGGCGATAATGCGCACGTCCACCTTCACCGGCGCATAGCCGCCCACGCGATAAAACTGCCCGTCGGCCAGCACGCGCAGCAGGCGGGTCTGGACATCCAGCGGCATATCGCCAATTTCATCCAGGAACAGCGTGCCGCCGTCAGCCTGTTCGAACCGCCCCTGGCGAATGGTATTGGCGCCGGTAAATGCCCCTTTTTCATGGCCGAAAAGTTCGGACTCAATCAAATCCTTCGGGATCGCCGCCATATTCAGGGCGATGAACGGCGCTTTTGCCCGCGGGCTGTGGCGGTGCAATGCATGCGCCACAAGCTCTTTACCGGTTCCCGATTCACCGTTAATCAATACGCTGATGGACGAGCGGGACAAACGACCGATAATGCGAAACACGTCCTGCATCGCCGGCGCTTCGCCGATGATATCTGTCGTTGGCCCAAAATCGGGCGCGTGGCGCGGCTGTTGCTGCTCCTGATAATGGCTAATCGCGCGCTCAACCAGCGCCACCGCTTCGTCGATATCAAAGGGTTTGGGCAGGTAATCAAACGCCCCTTGCTGATAGGCGCTCACTGCGGCATCCAGATCGGAGTGCGCGGTCATTATGATGACCGGAAGCATAGGGTGGCGTTGTTTGATCTGCTTTAATAGCGCCAGCCCGTCCATGCCCGGCATACGAATATCCGAAAGCAGAACATCTGGCGTTTTGGTGGTGAGTGCGTCGAGCACTTCGCTGCCGCTCTCAAACGTCGTGCAGCTTAATCCTGCCCCTGTGAGCGCGCGTTCAAGCACCCAACGGATGGAGCTATCGTCATCGACTACCCAGACTATCCCTCGTTGCATAAACGTCACCTTTATTTTTTAATCGGCAGGAAAACCGAAAACTCGGTATGTCCCGGCCAACTGGTAAATTCAATTTTCCCGGAGTGTTGATCGATCAAACTGCGGGCAATGGATAAGCCCAGGCCGGTTCCGCCTTCGCGACCGCTTACCATCGGGTAGAACAGGGTGTCCTGCAAATGCGATGGAATGCCGGGCCCGTTATCCTCAACGTCGATTCGGGCGGCCAGCCGGTAGCGCACGCCGTGTAACGTGAGCTGGAAGGCGGTGCGGGTGCGTAAAATAATCTCGCCGCCTTCAGGCCCAAGCGCCTGCAGGGCATTACGCACAATATTCAACAGGACCTGCTCAATCTGGTCCGGGTCATGGGCCAGTTCCGGCAGGCTTGGATCGTAATCACGTACCAGCGTGACGTTCTCCGGCAGCTCCATTGAGACGAGCTTCACCACCCGCTCAGCCACTTTATGGATGCTTTCCGTGACGTGCATTCCCGGCTGCTGCGGACCGAGAAGACGGTCTACCAGATTCCGCAGACGGTCCGCCTGCTCAATGATGACGTTGGTATATTCCGCCAGCGCGGGATCGGGCAGCGCTTTAGTCAGAAGCTGCGCTGCGCCGCGTAATCCACCCAGCGGGTTTTTGATTTCATGCGCCAGACCGCGCACCAGGTCACGGGCGGCAATCTGCTGCGCGTGCTGAAGCTGCTCCTGGCTCAGCCGACGCTGATTATCCATCGGCGCCATTTCCAGCAGAATCAGGCCTTCGGGAAGACGTTGCGCGGTTAGCGACAGAATGTGCGAGCGCCCGTCGATCACCAGCGTCACTTCGTTATCGGTAAACCCCTGGCCGGCCTGCAAACTTTCCTGCATCAGGCCAATATTCAGTGAAAAATAGCTCAGGAGTTCAGGAAGCGGGGTGCCGAACAGTTTACGTGCGCTTTGGGCGAGCAGCTGCTGCGCGGCCGGGTTGGCGTAATGAACGGCCAGCTCGTCATCGACCAGCAATATGCTGTTAATCAAAGAATTGAGGATCTGCCCAGCATCGGGCAGCGTGCCAGTTGCCATTCAGCAGTCTCCTGGAGTCGTTTGCACTAATTTAGTGCAGTATAGCGTTTTCGGCGTAAAAAGCGCGTGAGATCAGGTTGTTGGTGGAGAAAAAAGCCCATCCGGAGATGGGCTAAAAGTTTCCACGGCAACTACCCCCGGCGCTTATCACGCCGGGTAAAACAACTTTAATTAAACGCTGTAGTACAGCTCGAACTCTACCGGGTGTGGCGTCATACGCACGCGGTCGTTCTCTTCCATACGCAGGGCGATGTAAGCATCGATAGCGTCGTCAGTGAATACGCCACCTGCAGTCAGGAACTCGCGGTCTGCGTCCAGGGCCTGCAGGGCTTCTTCCAGAGAGCCAGCAACCTGTGGGATCTCTTTCGCTTCTTCTGGCGGCAGGTCGTACAGGTTTTTGTCCATCGCTTCGCCCGGGTGGATCTTGTTCTTGATACCGTCCAGACCGGCCATCAGCAGTGCAGCGAAGCACAGGTATGGGTTAGCCGCTGGGTCCGGGAAGCGAACTTCGATACGACGTGCTTTAGGAGAAGCCACCACCGGAATACGGATAGAAGCAGAACGGTTACGTGCAGAGTAGGCCAGCATCACTGGCGCTTCGTAGCCCGGGACCAGACGCTTGTAGGAGTTCGTGGTTGGGTTCGCCAGGGCGTTGATTGCTTTAGCGTGTTTGATAACACCACCGATGTAATACAGCGCCTGCTCGGACAGACCGGCATATTTGTCGCCAGAGAACAGGTTGGTACCGTTCTTGGACAGAGACATGTGGCAATGCATACCGGAACCGTTATCGCCAAACATTGGTTTTGGCATGAAGGTCGCGGTTTTACCGAAACGGTGCGCAACGTTGTGCACAACGTATTTGTAGATCTGAATTTCGTCCGCTTTTTTGGTCATGGTGTTGAAGCGGGTTGCCACTTCGTTCTGACCAGCAGTCGCCACTTCGTGGTGGTGAGCTTCAACAACCAGGCCCATCTCTTCCATCACCAGACACATGGTAGAACGGATGTCCTGTGCAGAGTCGACCGGAGGAACCGGGAAGTAACCGCCTTTCACGCCAGGACGGTGACCTTTGTTACCGCCTTCGTATTTAGTGGAGGAGTTCCATGCACCTTCGATGTCGTCGATAGCCACGTGGGAGCCAGAAATAGAGGCACCGAAACGGATGTCATCGAACAGGAAGAATTCTGGCTCTGGCCCGAACAGAACGGTGTCTGCGATGCCGGTAGAACGCAGGTACTCTTCAGCGCGTTTCGCGATAGAACGTGGGTCGCGGTCGTAGCCCTGCAGCGTGCCTGGCTCGAGGATGTCGCAACGGATGATCAGGGTTGGTTCTTCGAAGAACGGATCAATGACCGCAGTGGTCGCGTCTGGCATCAGAACCATGTCGGATTCGTTAATGCCTTTCCAGCCACCAATGGAGGAGCCGTCAAACATTTTGCCTTCTTCAAAGAATTCGGCGTTCACCTGATGAGCAGGGATTGTGACGTGCTGTTCTTTACCTTTGGTATCGGTGAAGCGCAGATCAACAAACTTCACTTCATGTTCGTTCAGCATCGTCAAAACGTGTTCAGCGGACATACTTAACTCTCCAGATTGGTCATTGTCGTCGTGGTAACGAGGTCTTCAATTTCTGTTTGTACTGGCTGGTGCCATGTATTTTTTATAAAGCGAAATCTGTGCCAACTTTTAAATCACCCCAAAAAGGCGTTATCATGCGCACCATAGTGCAAAAGGGCTGCACCACAATGGATTTGTTGCACCAGTATAGTGCTTCAATGTGAACATTGAGCACCATATTGGTGCAATTTACGTTAAAGTGCCCTTTTACCGCTCCGTGAAAGCGATCACAAAGCATCTCTGCAATACTTGTTTGCGGGGGATGTTTGTGATCCTGTTTTGTAGTGCGATTAATCCGTGTACAATAACGCGCTATTTCTAAATGCCTGAGGCAAAGTTGTGATCGAAAATTTGCGTAACATCGCCATCATCGCGCACGTTGACCATGGTAAAACTACCCTGGTCGACAAGCTGCTGCAGCAATCCGGTACGTTTGATGCGCGTGCCGAAACCCAAGAACGCGTGATGGACTCCAACGATTTGGAGAAAGAGCGTGGGATTACCATCCTCGCGAAAAACACCGCGATTAAATGGAATGACTACCGTATCAACATCGTTGATACCCCAGGGCACGCCGACTTCGGTGGTGAAGTTGAACGTGTAATGTCCATGGTAGACTCCGTTCTGCTGGTCGTTGACGCAATGGATGGCCCAATGCCACAGACGCGCTTCGTGACCAAAAAAGCTTTTGCCCATGGTCTGAAGCCAATCGTTGTTATCAACAAAGTTGACCGCCCTGGCGCGCGTCCTGACTGGGTTGTTGACCAGGTCTTCGACCTGTTCGTTAACCTCGACGCGACCGACGAGCAGCTGGACTTCCCTATCGTTTACGCCTCTGCGCTGAACGGTATCGCAGGTCTGGACCACGAAGACATGGCTGAAGACATGACCCCGCTGTATCAGGCGATTGTTGACCGTGTTCCTGCACCAAACGTCGATCTCGACGGCACCCTGCAGATGCAGATCTCTCAGCTCGACTACAACAACTACGTTGGCGTAATCGGCATTGGTCGTATCAAGCGCGGTAAAGTGAAGCCTAACCAGCAGGTTACTATCATCGATAGCGAAGGCAAAACCCGTAACGGTAAAGTCGGTAAAGTACTGACTCACCTGGGTCTTGAGCGTATCGAGAGTGACGTTGCGGAAGCGGGCGACATCATCGCTATCACCGGTCTGGGTGAACTGAACATCTCCGACACCATCTGCGATCCGCAGAACGTCGAAGCGCTGCCAGCCCTGTCCGTTGATGAACCAACCGTATCCATGTTCTTCAACGTCAACACCTCTCCGTTCTGTGGTAAAGAAGGTAAATTCGTTACCTCTCGTCAGATCCTTGACCGCCTGAACAAAGAGCTGGTGCACAACGTTGCGCTGCGCGTTGAAGAAACCCAGGATGCCGATGCATTCCGCGTTTCTGGTCGTGGTGAGCTGCACCTGTCTGTACTGATCGAAAACATGCGTCGTGAAGGTTTCGAAATGGCGGTTTCCCGTCCGAAAGTAATCTTCCGCGAAATCGACGGCCGTAAACAAGAGCCGTTCGAAAACGTAACGCTGGACGTTGAAGAGCAGCACCAGGGTTCTGTGATGCAGGCTCTGGGTGAGCGTAAAGGCGACCTGAAAAACATGAATCCAGATGGCAAAGGCCGCGTACGTCTCGACTACGTGATCCCAAGCCGTGGTCTGATCGGCTTCCGTTCAGAGTTCATGACCATGACCTCCGGTACCGGTCTGCTGTACTCCACCTTCAGCCACTACGACGACGTGCGTCCAGGCGAAGTGGGCCAGCGTAACAACGGCGTGCTGATCTCCAACGGTCAGGGTAAAGCGGTTGCGTTTGCGCTGTTCGGTCTGCAGGATCGCGGTAAGCTGTTCCTGGGTCACGGTGCTGAAGTTTATGAAGGCCAGATCATCGGTATTCACAGTCGTTCTAACGACCTGACCGTAAACTGCCTGACCGGTAAGAAACTGACCAACATGCGTGCGTCCGGTACTGACGAAGCAACGGTTCTGGTTCCACCGATCAAGATGACTCTGGAGCAGGCTCTGGAATTCATCGATGATGACGAACTGGTAGAAGTGACTCCACAGTCAATTCGTATCCGTAAACGTCACCTGACCGAGAACGATCGTAAACGTGCTATGCGCGGTGCGAAAGAAGAGTAATACGGTCAATCCGTAGGCCGGGTAAGCGTGAACGCCACCCGGCAACTAAAAAGCCGCTGATCTCTCAGCGGCTTTTTTATTATTATTTGAAGCTGTATTTCACCCCCAGCATCCCCTGGGTATCGCTGTAGCCTTTGTCGCCTATCTGCTGAGCCACATTGCCCCAAACGCTAAGCTGAGGTGTAATCTGTCCCTCTACGCCCGTCTTTAACTCGCCGATATTGCGAGCACCGCGCATTTGATTGCTGACGTCATCCATGCGGATGCGCGTGGTCTGGGTATTGTGGATCCAGTTCGCCTCGATAAACGGCTGGAAGGTACGGGATTTACCGTCGTCAATCGCGTTATGTCCGCTGATATAGGCCTTCACGCCGAGACGTGTCATCAGATTCCCCTGAGTCTCGTCTTTCACCCGCGTGCCGTTGCGTTCGCGATGGTCATCAGCCTGCACGTCCATCCAAACGGCCTGCGCTTTCGGCTGGATCCAGTAGCTGTTGCGGCCGCTTTCGCCCATCTTAACGCTATAGCCAGCTTCTACAGAGGCGGTTACGCCGCTGGAGCGATAATTCTCAGTCGCCTGATCCTGCCCCATCACCTTATTGTCGAACCAGTTATACAGCATCCAGCTATCAACGTAGGTTCCACTTTTATCCGCGTCGTTTGCGTACCAGGTACCGTACAAACCGACGCTATAGCCATTCACTTCGCCACGCGAGTGGTATCCGGTTAGACTGGAAGCACTCCGGCTCTGGCTGTTGCCGTAGCCCGCCATCAGGCCAAGGTGCCAGCGATCCAGGCCGTCGGTGCTCCACTGGGCGACATCACCACCCAGCTGCAGCACGTAGCGATTGGCGGTCGTTTTTAACTGGCCGCTGCCGTCTCTGAAACGCGTATGGCCACCGACGTTACGCATCCACAGGCTCGTCACTTTTTGCTCGCCGGTGAGCAGGTCGGTGTACTGCGTTTCACCCAGACGGTCGTGCAGGCGGGTCATAAACAGCGTATTTGCCGCATAGCTGTTCGCCTGATAGCTACCAAATTCAGGGCGATACTGATGCTCGCTTTTCGGTGGTGCAGCAGGGGGGACCGGTTCCTGCGGCGGAATCACCGGGTCGACGGGCGGGTCCACAGGGTCAACAGGTGGGTCTACCGGGTCGACCGGCGGGTCAACGGGCTCAACCAGGCTGGTCAGAAACCAGTTTTTACCTTTTTGCACAACGTTATAGTCATAACCCCCCGCCACGATACGGCTGGCCTTCTCAAACGTCCCGTCAGAGTTGCCGCCAACGCTGACGATTTCTATCCCTTCAATGGTTTGTGCGCCAGTACCGCCAATGTTGTTCACTTCCACCCCGGTATGACCGGAGGTGTTGCCTTCAACGATCAGTTTGTCCGTTTCCGATGTGTCGTCAAACAGCACGGTATTGAAAACCAGCTTGCCGCCGTTGCCGATAAAATCGTCACTGATGGTCAGGGTTTGCCACGCCGCATCCTCAGCATGCTGGAAATTAATCGTACCGCCCGCATTCAGCGTCAGGCTGGTCAGCGTGGAGCTGTCGCGCATATTCCACACGGCATCATTCATCGTAAGCGCGATAGTCCCGGTACCGTTGGCGTTGCTCTCAATGTAAGACGCCCCGTTCCAGAGAGAGTTGTCCTGCATGGTGAGCGCGATCGCGCTGTTTTGCGCTGCGGCAGTGCTGGTGGCCGCGACGCCGCCAGCGGAGAGGATGTCACCGTTGAGGGTGAATTTTCCGCCCGCGGAGGCATCAATCACGCCACCGTTGCTGGCGTTCAGGGCATAGCTACCGCTGTCGCGCTGGCCTGCGGTGGTAATGGTTGCGCCACCCCCGAGCGTTATCACGCCGCGTGACCAGGCATACATTCCGTGCGGCGCTTGCGCGGAGCTGCTGGTTTTCTCGCTGCTGTTGACCGCAATGGTGACGTTATCACCAAGATTCACCGCGCCTGTGTACGCATAGACGCCATGCGCGCTGGCACCGTTGGTGGTGATGGTCGCGCCTTCATCAAGGGTGATGGTTGACGAGCCGGTAGAATACAACCCGGAGGCGCTGGCCGCGTCGGTGGTAATCGTCGCGTTTTTTCCCAGCTCAATTTTGGATGCAGAGCCCGCATACAGGCCGTAGGCCGATGTGCCGTACGTTTCGATGGTGGCCTCACTCCCCAGACGAACATAAGAGCCGCTCTGGTTGGTACGAATCCCCTCTGCGTAGGTACCACGCGTCACAATATGCGCACGATCGCCGACGATAACGTTATTTTTGGCCTTTGAAGCATCATTCAATGCATAGGCGCTAATGCCGCGACCGGTACTGCCGGTGGTTTCGATATAGAGATCGTCACCCACATAAATATTGGCGGAGCCAAGAGAGCCCTGGCTGAAGGAGCTGTACCCGGCATTGATGCCGTCACCGCTTTGGCCATTAACGTAAATGTGGGTGCGGTCTCCGGTAATAATAAACACCGGGTTGTCCGGCGTGTTCATACCATGGGTACGAATGCCGTCGACGTCTTTACCATTATTGGCAGCCACTTTTGACTGGGTGCGAATAGTCAGATCGTCACCAAATATTACCCCCGGGCTGCCGGACGTGGAGTTCTGAATAACGGTGACTGGATGCTCAAAGGCTTCCGCCCCCGGTCCTTCGAGGGTGATCCCATCTCCGTAGATTGGGATATTACCCGGGCTGTACTGGTAGACATAGTTAGGATCGCTGGTATTTTTGCTAAAGTTCGCGTTTGCCGTTGCAGGAATTAGCGCCTGTATTTCTGCAGGCAAATCCGTTACTGCTCCGGAGGCAGGTAAATTAGCAAAATCTATTACCGCTGCATGCGCGGTAAATAGCGATGACGATAACGCCAGTGAAATCGCAACTGCGACAGGTGAGTGTTTCATTAAATATGGCATGACTGCCCCCTTTCTTTCAGGCGTAGAACATCCTCCACGCGATTAATCGTGGGTATGCTAAGAGGTTGAAATTACAAAATAGAAACGAGAATTTTATGAATGCTGGTACCTAACTTCCTCTCAAGTCGTATTTTATGAACATAAATTTTTTTAACATCAATGCTGTCTGTTTTTATAATCTCCTGGAGGCATGCTCCTGATAAAAACCTGTTAAGCAAAGTAAATTCGACAGCATTCAACTTACTTCCACGTCTGCTATTTACCCGTCTTCCGGAGAAAAGGTGGTTGATTTTATCCTGCAATATAACGTCATTATCGTCTGAATAAATAACTCCCTTTATTTCACTGTGGTGAGTGAGTAAGTAATTAGCCAATGCCTCTAGTTTACGGTCCGAGATTATAACGATGTTCATGTTAGTTATCGCCAGGCGTTCAATCCATTGCGGATCGGCCAGTACGCGCAGGTTGTACATCGAAAAGTCTACAAAAATAAACCCTCGTGACAGGTGATTCTTGTTCCTGCGTAATATTTTATTTACAACTGCAATCTGCAGGAAATGATTACCAACCGGCCAAACTGCGAACGAGGCATTACCACAATATTGTGATCGTACTGCGTTATCTGGAAATAACTGACAGGACAATTCACAGCTTATACAGCGGGCAACTGTTTTCGACGATGTTATCATCCAGTCCACTCCTGTCTTTTTTCATTGCCAATATTTCATTGCCGTTCAAATGTGTCAATCTTGAAACATATCCAGTTATCCTGTCTTGTTTATGAAAAAGAGTATCAGGGAAATAAATTCCTGGGCTTATCTATTCAGTCAGTCCGTCGTCATAGCGAAAAAATATCACCTGGCAGAAGTGCTCCAGGAATATTTGTCACTCCTTTAAGATTATTCGGCAAAAAAAATCCAGGAAGGAGGTACACGAAATAGCACTAATAGCTAAAGATTCGTTTCCTCAGTCTGCCGCAACGTCAGTCTTTTCTCTGGTTGCGGCTCAATATAATTATTTGGGCTGGCGAAGTGTAATGAAATCTCATTATGTCGTTTTAGATGAGGTAAACCTAAGAAAAGTGCCTTGTAACTAATTGAAAAATAATATGTTGTTTTTAATCTTAGATGGGGCGGTATCGCGTCCTAATCCATCTGACCTATACTGTTGTTAAATATACGTATATGTTTTTGGTGTATAGAGTTATGTATTGTTATTTCTGAGGAAAGGAAAATTGTATCTCATTAACAAGTTGGTCGAGTATGACCCAGAAAACAAAACCCTGGTAAATCATATTACCGGGCGAACGATACAATTGCAGCTTCCTGCCAATCTCTGTTTTCTTTATCTCATCACCCATCCTGGAAAAATAATTTCGCAAAATAAGTTAATGGTGGTGGGATGGGGGGAGCGCAATGACGTCACAACACCGAATACCTTTTACCAGGCCATTTTGACATTACGCAATGCGCTTGCTGAGGTGGGGTTGCCGCGCGATACGGTAAAAACGATTTCTCGCCGCGGGCTTACGCTTTCCGAAGCCACCCAGGTTGAAGTATTTACCCCAACCGCTGAGCCCGTGATGGTTAATAACGAGGCGGAAATAGCTGATGATACCGCGATGCAGATGCCGGTCTGGTTGATAATAACCACCGCTGTGCTTTTGCTGATCGCGCTTATCAACGGGGGGATATTATATAAGCATTACCAGAACATGCCGTTTAGCCACTACATGCCACTTTCAACGGGCAGTACGAACCACGCCTGCCAGCTTTTTTATGCACCTAATGAACTTGTTCAGGATCATTACTTGCGCCTGTTAAAAAATCATCCCGGTCTGTGCGCCGAAAAAAGATACGTTTTTCTGATCGGCTATAGTAAAACGGAGCGAATCGCGGCGTTTGTCTGTAATAACGATGCGCGACGGGATGCGGCAGCATTATGTACCACGCATTATTTTTGGGCGCATGAGCAATGAAGACATTCCGGAACCGTATTATTTTTCTGGCGGCGTTTCTGGGGGCCGCTATCACCAGCGGCTGGTTAGCGTATTCGCATTTCTCGAGTTCGCCGATACGCTGTACGGGGGATGTGGAATGGACGATTGGTAAAAACCGATTTGTGGGTACGGTCTCCTGGCGGATGCAGCATCGGGAGGGATCCACCGTCATTAACGGTAAATTATTTGGTCAGACGGTTTCTGAAGTTAACCGGACCATCTATTTTCACTACAGCTATCATCAGAACGCGCGCGTATTAAATAACGATCGTATTGTTAAAACCTTCGCCGATAATGCGGGTGAGGCTGATATCAACGCCACGCTGCCGGGTTTTTATCGCACGCCGGGAAGAGAGCTGAGCCTGATGATCGATGAGTATCGCGGGGCCTGGATTTTTGCCGCGTCAAACGTCCCTTCACTTTACTGTCGTAAAAGCGCGCCGTAGAAATCGATCCCACACCTTAGACAGCACGCATAGTCAAATCTCTTTATTCCCGCTACAGTTATCTCTCCACGGCGAGCAGGAGATAAACATGCTTTATATCTTTGATTTAGGAAACGTAATCGTCGATATCGATTTTAATCGCGTGCTGGGTGCATGGAGCGACTTTAGCCGCGTTCCGCTGGCGACACTGAAGCAGAATTTCGCGATGGGCGAGACCTTCCATCAGCATGAACGCGGCGAGATCGACGATGAAGAATTCGCTGAACGTTTCTGTCAGGAGATGGATCTACCGTTGAGCTACGAGCAGTTTTCACACGGCTGGCAGGCAGTATTTGTCGCCATCCGGCCTGAAGCGATCGACATCATGCACAAGCTCCGCAAGCAGGGCCATCGGGTCGTTGTGCTGTCAAATACCAACCGTCTGCACACCACGTTCTGGCCTGAGGAATACCCTGAAGTTAAGGCGGCGGCCGACAAGATTTATCTTTCGCAAGAGATGGGGATGCGTAAACCTGAAGCGCGAATTTATCAGGCTGTTCTCCAGTCGGAAGGATTCACCGCGGCCGATGCGGTCTTTTTTGACGACAACGCCGATAATATAGAGGGAGCTAACCAGTTGGGTATAACGTCAATTCTGGTGACCGGAAAAGAGACGATACCAAACTACTTTGCGAAGCAGCTATGCTAAAAACCGTTCATCAAAAAGCCACGCATCATACTCGCCCCCTGAGGGCCTGGCTGAAACTGCTCTGGCACCGTATTGACGAGGACAACATGACCACGCTGGCGGGTAACCTCGCCTACGTGTCGTTGCTTTCATTAGTGCCGCTGGTGGCGGTCATCTTTGCCCTTTTTTCCGCCTTTCCGATGTTTGCGGACGTCAGCCTGCAGCTTCGTCATTTTGTCTTCGCGAATTTCATTCCTGCAACCGGGGATGTCATCCAGAACTACATTGAGCAGTTTGTTGCCAATTCCAGCAAGATGACGGCAGTGGGGGCGTGCGGTCTTATCGTTACCGCGCTGCTGTTGATGTACGCCATTGATAATGCGCTGAATACAATCTGGCGAAGTAAAAAAGCGCGGCCAAAGGTCTATTCCTTTGCCGTGTACTGGATGATTCTCACGCTGGGGCCGCTGCTGGCCGGGGCGAGCCTGGCGATCAGTTCGTATCTTCTCTCCTTGCGCTGGGCGAGTGATTTAAACGGCGTAATTGATAATGCGCTTCGCATCTTCCCGCTGATCCTGTCGTGGCTCTCGTTCTGGCTGCTCTACAGCGTCGTGCCGACCACGCGCGTGCCTAACCGTGATGCGGTTGTGGGCGCGCTGGTGGCGGCGTTGCTTTTTGAGCTCGGTAAAAAAGGATTTGCCCTCTACATCACCATGTTTCCGTCCTATCAGCTGATTTACGGCGTGCTGGCGGTGATCCCCATTTTGTTTGTCTGGGTCTACTGGACCTGGTGTATCGTCTTGCTTGGTGCCGAAATAACTGTCACTCTCGGTGTGTACCGCGAACTTAAAAAAGCAGCAGAAGCTGAAAAACAATTAGAAGCAGACCAACCATGATTGCATTGATACAGCGCGTAACCCGTGCCAGCGTCACCGTGGAGGGAGAGGTGACGGGTGAAATTGGCCCAGGACTTTTGGTGTTGTTAGGTGTCGAAAAGGATGACGACGAACAAAAAGCCAACCGCTTGTGTGAGCGCGTGCTGGGCTACCGTATTTTCAGCGATGCGGAAGGCAAGATGAACCTGAACGTCCAGCAGGCGGGCGGCAGCGTGCTGGTGGTTTCCCAGTTTACGCTGGCTGCGGATACCGAGCGCGGCATGCGTCCGAGCTTCTCCAAAGGCGCCGCGCCGGATCGTGCAGAAGCACTTTACGAGTACTTTGTTGAGCGTTGTCGCCAGCAGGAAATGAATACGCAAACCGGACGATTCGCTGCAGATATGCAGGTTTCGCTGGTGAACGATGGCCCCGTCACATTCTGGCTCCAGGTATGAGCCAACTGGCGGCGTGGCCGCGGGTAACAAGAGAGAGTACAGCTATGTATCACCTTCGAGTACCGCAAACGGAAGAAGAGTTAGACGCTTATTACCAGTTCCGCTGGGAAATGCTGCGCAAGCCACTGCATCAGCCAAAAGGATCGGAACGCGACGCCTGGGATGCGATGGCCCACCATCAGATGGTGATGGACGAAGAGGGTAACCTCGTCGCCGTCGGGCGCTTGTATATCAACGCCGATAACGAAGCGTCGATTCGCTTTATGGCAGTTCATCCCTCCGTTCAGGACAAAGGTCTGGGAACGCTAATGGCGATGACCCTTGAGTCCGTCGCCCGTCAGGAAGGCGTTAAGCGCGTTACCTGTAGCGCCCGAGAAGATGCCGTAGAATTTTTCGCCAAGCTCGGCTTTGTGAATCAGGGGGAAATCACGACCCCACAAACCACGCCGATTCGTCATTTTTTGATGATCAAACCCATCGCCACGCTGGATGATATTCTTCATCGCGCCGACTGGTGTGGACAGCTGCAGCAGGCCTGGTATCAGCACATTCCGCTCAGCGAAAAAATGGGTGTGCGCATTCAGCAGTACACCGGACAAAAATTTATTACCACCATGCCGGAAACCGGCAATCAAAACCCGCACCACACTCTGTTTGCCGGAAGTCTGTTTTCCCTCGCGACGCTCACCGGCTGGGGGCTCATCTGGCTGATGCTTCGCGAGCGCCATCTGGGCGGCACCATTATTCTTGCTGATGCTCACATCCGCTATAGCGCACCGATAAGCGGCAAGCCGAGCGCCGTGGCCGATCTGGGGTCACTGGGTGGCGATCTGGACCGTCTGGCGCGCGGCCGCAAAGCCCGCGTACAAATGCAGGTTGAACTGTTTGGCGATAAAACACCGGGTGCTGTGTTTGAAGGCACCTACATTGTTCTTCCGGCGAAGCCCTTCGGCGCGTATGAAGAGGGTGGGAACGAGGAGGAGTAATCTTCTGTTCACTCTCCTCGGGCGTGGTTAATCCGCCCGGCGATATCCCGCATAACGTCTCGCGCTGACTGGCTGACGCCGCCAAGCTGAAAGAAGCCATGGATGACGCCCAGCCAGCGCTGAGCGGTACACTTCACACCCTGCTCAGTGAGATGCTGATACAACATTTCTCCCTCATCGCACAGCGGATCGTACTCTGCTGTAATGATATGCACTGGCGGAAGCCCGTAAAAATCATCGCGCCACAGCGGGCTGGCTTCCGGATGCTGGCGGTCAGTCTCTGCGAGATACATTTCATACCCGCTGAGCAGGGTATCGCGGGTGATAATATAATCCGTGCCATTGAGGGCATAGCTTTCAAAACTGGCGGTGGCGTCGAGCATGGGATAGATAAGAATAAGCTGCACAGGTTGCCACAGCTTTTTAACCTTAAGCCTCAGCGCCGTCACCAGCGCCAGATGCCCTCCTGCGCTGTCTCCACAGAGGGTGAGCCTGTTCTTATCCACGCCTAATTTGTCCGCATACTTCCAGACCAGATCTGCACCTCTTTCAGCATCGTCATGTGCGGTAGGGAAGGTATGCTCCGGCGCCAACCTGTACTGAACCGCGATCACCCGGCAATTGCCGTAGCAGGCTAACTGACGGAGTTGGTTGTCATGGGTATCAAAGCCGCCGCTGATAAAGCATCCGCCGTGATAGTAGATGGCAGCAGGCAATATTTCAGGGGCATTAAGAGGTGAAAATACCCGAATGGTAAGGCCCTCAAGCACTAGCGCTTCTACCTGAACGCGCGTTTCTGTCTTCCCGGCAAGCCCCGTGCTGGCAATGTACCCTGCTCGTCGTACCTCAATGGTCTGTCGACGTGACGAAGGCCGGCCTGCAGCGATAAATCCCTGAACCAGCTGCGCAATACCCTGTTCCAGTGCCATGAAAACTCCCTTTAACTGTATGGATATACAGTTTTATAACCTGGTTTGATTCAAAAGAAAATAAGAAAATTGTCGAGGACTAAAAATCTGGAAAGCGCTTCGCAAATAGCAGGAAAACTATAGCTACGGGCTTTAACCCTTCTGAATGAAAGCGTATGTTGCCTTGAAAATAGACAATAGTGATATACTAAGGTGATATATGAGTCTTTCCGCGGATCTTGATATGGGCAGAATTCTGATCGATTTGTCTGATGACGTAATTCAACGACTGGATAATCTGAAGCAGCTGCGTAACCGGCCTCGTGCCGAATTGCTTCGGGAAGCCATTGAGCAATATCTTGACCAGCAAAGTTCATCGGTTATCCGCGATGCGCTTGGTTTGTGGGGAAATCAGCAGGAAGATGGGCTTGAGTATGAACGCAAGCTGCGTGAGGAGTGGTAATCATGGAGCACATGGCGGTGTTCGATACCAATATACTCATCGATCTTTTTAATAATCGCGTTGAGGCTGCGGATGCAATTGATCGCACAGCTTCGCATCGAGCCATTAGTCTGATCACATGGATGGAAGTCATGGTGGGGGCCCGCAAACATGGTCACGAAGCGAAAACTGCGACAGTGATGGGCGTATTTGAGATTATTGATATCACCCGAGATATCGCTGAAAGAAGTGTAATTCTGCGCGAGAAGCATGGAATGAGACTGCCTGATGCTATCATTCTGGCCACAGCTCAGAGCAGAAATTGTCCGTTGATTTCTCGAAACACGAAAGACTTTTCGGGCATTACTGGAGTCGTTTCACCTTACCAACTGTAGGCCGGGCAAGCTTACGCCGCCCGGCACTGTCAGAGGGAATTACTCCCCTTCGCCCGGGAACAGGAACGGGTTGATCGAGCTGCGGGCAAAGCCCTCCTGCTCCATCTTCGCATCCAGAATCAGCGAGGCGAGATCGTCGGCCACGGCTTCGACTTTCGGGTCTTTTTCCTGATAAAGAATCTTCAGGTAAGTGCCGCAGTCGCCGCAGCTTTCGGCTTTCACCGCCGCTTCTTCATTTTCCAGCGACCAGTAGTTCAGATCGCGGGTCTGCTCGCAATTGCTGCACTTGATGCGCACCACGTGCCACTCGGTTTCGCACAGGTTGCAGTGCAGGTAGCGCAGCCCCTGAGTGGTGCCGATTTGCACCATGCTCGATACCGGCATGGAGCCGCAGACTGGGCAGAACTGGCGCGCCTCGCCGTATTCGGCGCGGGCTTTACCGGGGATCAGGCTTGCCATTTGCGCCCAGTAGAGCGACAGCGCAGCCCAGATAAACGGCGCTTTATCGCTGCTCACCAGAGCGAAGTCGGAGGCAAACAGCGCGCTCGCCATCTCTTCCAGCTCCAGGTCAGAGGCTTTTTCCAGATTCTCAATGACCGCCAGCGCGGTGCCGCTCATCTCCGGCTTCAGCTCGGCAATCAGAGAATGCAGCAGCTTTTGCCAGTGCTTGTCGCGCGGCAGGACGTGAATGTCCAGCGGCGGCTTGCCCTGCGCGTTGGCTTCTTTGATGCGCGCAGTCAGATCCATTTGCAGCGGGTGGTCGTACAGCACCACTTCCTGCGCGTGGGCAACCAGCGCGGCAAAGCGCAGAAAATCACCCAGCGGGTTGTTCTCTGCCAGCTCGCGCAGACGCTCTGCGCGGCGGTTGTAGAGGTTCTTGAGTCTGGGGAATAACAACGGCGGAATATAATCCGCCGTGCGTTTCTCGCTCGACCCCAGCTCATCTTGCGGGATTATGCGAATACTCATTCAGATGACTTTTCCTGTTTCTGGCGGACTTCACGGTACCAGCGCGGGTGATGTTTCTTCGCCCACGTACTGGTTACCCATCCTTCCACCATCGCGGTAATGGTGCCTTTCACCCAGAGGGCGGCGTAGATATGCACCATGATAACCACAATTAACGCCACTGCGGCAAATGAATGCAGCATCAGCGCGAATCGGATCACCGGGATTGAGAAAGCAGGCGCAAAGTACGGACGCCAGATGATCACGCCGCTCACCAGCAACAGGACCAGGAAGATAATCGCCGCCCAGAATACGCATTTCTGGCCGAAGTTATAACGCCCGGTATCACCCACTTCCTCGTTGACGACGATCTTACGAATATTCTTCGCCCAAAAGATATCATCCCGATTGATTAGGTTATGATGCCAGTAGCGGAAAAACATGATGATAAACGAGGCAAACATCACCACACCCACGAACGGGTGAAGGATGCGCGCCAGCTGTGGCGTACCCAGTACCTGCATCAGCCAGTTGAAGGACGGGAAGAAGAACCCCAGCCCGCTTATCGCCGCCAGCATGAAGCAGAAGGCGGTGACCCAGTGGTTGATGCGTTCCGGCGCGGTGTAGCGCACGATGGTGTCACGTTTTCTCATTTGCGCACCTCGTCTTTCTCTTCATGCAGGTTGTCGTCTTCCTCTTCCGCGCGGTTCGGACCAACGCCGACGTAGTGGAAGATGCTCGCTGCGAAGGTGGCAGCAAAACCGACCGCTGCCAGCGGTTTCCAGATGCCTTTCCAGAACTTCACGGTGGCGCTGATTTCCGGGTTCTCCGGCAGGCCGTGATACAGGTTCGGCTTGTCGGCGTGGTGCAACACGTACATCACGTGCGTACCGCCAACTCCGGCCGGATCGTACAGGCCCGCGTTGTCGTAACCGCGGGTTTTCAGCTCGCCCACGCGCTCTGCCGCCAGCGTTTTCATATCCTCTTTGGAGCCAAAGTGGATTGCGCCGGTTGGGCAGGTCTTCACGCACGCTGGCTCCTGGCCGACGGTGACGCGGTCAACGCACAGCGTGCATTTGTAGACGCGGTTGTCTTCCGGGTTCAGGCGCGGTACGTCGAACGGGCAGCCCGCGATGCAGTAGCCGCAGCCGATGCACTGTTCGGACTGGAAGTCGACGATACCGTTGGCATACTGAATGATAGCCCCTTCTGACGGACATGCCTTCAGGCAGCCCGGATCCGCACAGTGCATACAGCCGTCTTTGCGGATAAGCCATTCCAGTTTGTCGTTCTGCTCAACTTCCGAGAAACGCATCACCGTCCAGGACTTGGCGGTCAGGTCCGCCGGGTTGTCGTACACCCCGACGTTGTGACCCACTTCGTCACGCAGGTCGTTCCACTCCGAGCACGCCACCTGACAGGCTTTACAGCCGATACAGGTGGTCACGTCGATAAGCTTCGCCACTTCCTGCTGGTGGTCCCGCGCCTGAGGCGCGGGCGTGAAACTGTTTGTCGCGGAACGACGGATAATGTCTTGAGATTGATAAGCCATAAGTCGTCTCCGTTACACCTTTTCCACGTTCACGAGGAAGGCCTTAAACTCCGGCGTCTGCGTGTTCGCATCGCCGACGAACGGCGTCAGGGTATTCGCAATGAACCCTTTCTTCGCCACGCCCTCATAGCCCCAGTGGATCGGAATACCGATGGTATCCACCTGCTGACCGTGAACGTTCAGCGTGCGAATACGCTTGGTCACCACCGCCTTGGCCTTGATATAGCCGCGATTAGAGGAGACCTTCACGGTATCGCCATGGGCAATGCCGAGCTTGCCCGCCAGCTTCTCGCCGATCTCCACAAACTGTTCCGGCTGCGCGATGGCGTTAAGCAGCGCGTGCTTGGTCCAGTAGTGGAAGTGCTCGGTCAGACGGTAGGTGGTACCCACGTACGGGAACTTGTCCTTTTTACCCAGCGCTTCGAAATCGCCCTTGAAGATACGGGCTGCCGGGTTAGAGACCACGTTCGGGTGCAGCGGGTTGGTACCCAGCGGCGTCTCAAACGGTTCGTAGTGTTCCGGGAACGGACCTTCCGCCATCTTATCGATAGCAAACAGACGTCCCATCCCTTCAGGCTGCATGATAAACGGCCCAACGTCGCTGCCCGGTGCGGCAGTGCTGTAGTCCGGAATATCCACGCCGCCCCATTTCGCGCCGTCCCACTTCAGAAGCTGACGCTTCGGATCCCACGGGTTGCCCTGCGGGTCAGCGGATGCGCGGTTATAGAGGATACGGCGGTTGAGCGGCCATGCCCATGCCCAGCCCAGCGTATTGCCCAGGCCTGACGGGTCGGCGTTATCGCGGTTGGCCATCTGGTTGCCCTTCGGCGTCCAGCTACCGGCGAAGATCCAGCAGCCGCTTGACGTGGTACCGTCATCGCGCAGGTGCGCGAAGGTGCTGAGCTGATCGCCTTTCTTCGCCAGCACGGTACCGGTGGCCGGGTCGATAACGTCCGCCAGCGCCTTACCGTTGCTCTCCATCGCCACTTCTTCCGGCGCAGGGTTTTCCGGCGTCGAGTAGTTCCAGCTCATATTAAGCACCGGTTCCGGGTTCGCGCCGCCTTCTTCCGCATACATCTTACGCAGGCGTAAGAAGATACCGGCCAGGATCTCGCCGTCGTTCATGGCGATGCCCGGGGCGTCCGCACCTTTCCAGTGCCACTGCAGCCAGCGTCCGGAGTTGACGATAGAACCGTTCTCTTCCGCGAAGCAGGTCGACGGCAGACGGAACACTTCGGTCTGAATCTTCGACGGATCGACGTCGTTCGATTCACCGTGGTTCTGCCAGAAGGTTGAGGTCTCGGTATTGAGCGGGTCAATCGTCACCAGGAACTTCAGCTTCGACAGAGACTCAACAACCTTGTTCTTGTTCGGGAACGAGGCAACCGGGTTAAAGCCCTGGCACAGATAGCCGTTCACTTTGCCCTGGTGCATCATCTCGAAATACTGCAGAACGTCGTAACCCTTGTCCCACTTCGGCAGCCAGTCAAAGCCCCAGCTGTTTTCAGCCGTCGCTTTGTCGCCGAAGAAGGCTTTCATCATTGAGACGAAGAACTTCGGATAGTTGCCCCAGTAGTTTACCTGGCCTTCGAGCAGCGGTTTAGGCGTGCTGGCCGTCAGGTAGGTTTGCAGGTCGGTCTGTTTCTCGCTTGGCAGGTTCATGTAACCCGGCAGGCTTTGAGACAGCAGGCCGAGGTCGGTCAGACCCTGAATATTGGAGTGACCGCGCAGGGCGTTCACGCCGCCGCCTGCCATCCCCATGTTGCCGAGCAGGAGCTGAACCATCGCCATGGTACGGATGTTCTGCGCGCCGATGGAGTGCTGCGTCCAGCCGAGGGCGTACAGGAACGACGCGGTTTTATCTTTCGCGCTGGTCTCGGCGATCAGCTCGCACACCTTAAGGAAGTCTGCCTTCGGCGTACCGCAGATATTCTCAACCACCTCCGGCGTGTAGCGGGAAACGTGCTCTTTCAGCAGGTTCCACACGCAGCGCGGATGTTGCAGGGTGGTGTCGCGCTTCGCAAAGCCTTTTTCATCCAGCTCGTAGTTCCAGCTGGTTTTGTCGTATTTGCGTTTTTCGGCGTCGTAACCGCTGAACAGGCCATCTTCGAAGTGGTAATCCTCACGCACGATCAGGCTGGCGTTGGTATAAGCTTCGGTGTATTCGCGGTTATATTTTTCGTTGGTCATCAGGTACAGCAATACGCCTGACAGGAAAGTGATGTCAGTACCTGAACGAATTGGGGTGTAGAAATCCGCCACTGACGCAGTACGCGTAAAGCGGGGATCGATCACAATCAGTTTCGCACCGTTGTGGATTTTGGCTTCCATCGCCCAGCGGAACCCGACAGGGTGCGCTTCAGCGGCGTTACCGCCCATCACCACGATGAGGTTGGCGTTCTTGATGTCGACCCAGTGGTTGGTCATCGCACCGCGACCAAATGTTGGAGCAAGACTTGCTACCGTTGGTCCGTGTCAGACACGCGCCTGGTTGTCGACCGCGAGCATACCGAGTGCGCGCGTAAATTTCTGGGTTAAATAACCGGTTTCGTTGCTGGAAGCAGAGGCACACAGCATCCCGGTGGAGAGCCAGCGGTTGACCGTGACGCCGTCGGCGTTCTTCTCAACAAAGTTGGCATCGCGGTCTTCTTTAATGTGTTTTGCGATGCGGTCAAACGCCTCTTCCCAGCTGATTTGCTGCCATTTATCGGAGCCAGGCGCGCGATATTCAGGGAACTTGAGGCGGCTTTCGGAGTGGATAAAGTCCACCAGACCGGCCCCTTTCGGGCACAATGCGCCGCGGTTGACCGGATGATCCGGGTCGCCTTCGATATGGAAAATAGACGCTTTGGCGTTTTTAGCACCGTCGCCGAGGCTATACATCAACAGCCCGCAACCGACAGAGCAGTACGTACAGGTATTACGGGTTTCACGGGTGCGCAGCAGTTTATACTGCCGCGTTTCCGCCAGCGCTACGCCGGGCGCAAAGCCCAGTGCCGCTGCCGTGGTGCCTGCCATACCGCCAGCGCAGATCTTAAAGAACTGCCTTCTGCTGACCTGCATGGGTCACTCCTTGTTTCGACATTGCTTACATATGTAGTTTTAACTTCGCGGTTGAGAATTGACCGCAAAGGAGAAAAATTTGCGTTAATCCCTCAATTCCACGAGGGATATCATCAGAATACCACAATGTCGGTACAGCTGTTCTAATGGCGTTAATACAAAGTGAACGTATTATCACCCTGTTGACTATAAAGTGTGATATTAATCACATTATTAACCCCGCATGTTAAAGGGGTGTAGCATGCGTTTTGTTGTACCTCTCACAAGTGAGTAGGTAAACTTGATGCTGAAAAGTTGATCCATACTATGCGTAAGCCCTGTTGTTTGTGATGCAATAGCAGGCTCACCTCCGTGGTTGTTCAGGAATACCGCTGTGTCTAAACAAAACCGTGCTCCCCACTCGTCCCCCCTGCCTGCGGGCATTGTGGAACTGTCGGTACACAGACCGCCCCACATTACCCATGCCACGCCGGATTTTCTGGCGGAAGAGGTGCCCGTTGCGCTCGTTTACAACGGTATCTCCCATGTGGTGATGATGGCTTCGCCGAAAGATCTCGAGCTGTTCGCCATCGGTTTTTCCCTCTCGGAAGGCATCATTGACCATCCGCAGGAGATCTACGGCATGGACGTGGTGCAGGCTTGCAACGGCCTTGAAGTGCAAATCGAACTCTCCAGCCGCCGCTTTATGGGGCTGAAAGAGCGCCGCCGCGCGCTGGCCGGACGTACCGGCTGCGGCGTGTGTGGCGTTGAGCAGCTCAATGATATTGGCAAACCCGTTGCGCCACTGCCGTTTACTCAGACCTTTAATCTGGCTCACCTCGACCATGCGCTCGAGCACCTGAACGATGTACAGCCCATCGGCCAGCTGAGCGGCTGCACGCATGCGGCGGCATGGGTGTTGCCGTCGGGCGATATTGCCGGGGGCCATGAGGACGTGGGCCGCCACGTGGCGCTGGACAAGCTGCTCGGTCGCCGTGCGCGTGAAAGTGATGTCTGGATGCAGGGGGCGGCACTCGTTTCCAGCCGCGCCAGCTATGAGATGGTGCAAAAATCGGCGATGTGCGGTGTGGAAATTCTCTTCGCGGTGTCGGCGGCGACCACGCTGGCGGTGGAGGTGGCGGAGCGCTGCAACCTGACGCTGGTGGGCTTCTGCAAGCCGGGAAGGGCGACGATTTATACCCATCCGCAGCGATTAATTGTTAATCAATAATTTTGAATGATAATAGCAAATCCTTCCGCTTTTAGTTGTTCGTGATGAGGTCTAGTATTTATCTCATCAAGGCACGGTGCCTTACCTAAACAACTTAATGAAAGGGTTTATATCATGAAAAGCATCAAAACTTTTGTCGCTGTAATCGCTCTGGCTACTTCTTTCGGTTCTTTCGCTGCACAGACCGTGACCGCAACCGCCTCTACCATTGATGGCGCGGAAGCTAAAATCGCGGCTCAGGCTCAGGATGCTGGCGCATCATCTTACAAAATTACCCAGGCGTTCTCAGGTAACCGCGTACACATGACTGCTGAACTGACTAAATAAGCTGTCACACCGTCGAAAGAGCGCCCCCGGGGCGCTTTTTTAGTTTATGCCCGCCACGCGCAGCAGCGCGGTTACCACTGCCGCCGCCACGATCACCACAATTAACGGCATTTTCCGCCAGGCCAGAAATACCGCAAACGCCACGCCCAGCACGCGCGCCATGCCGGCAAAGTGGTCACCTTCATAAAACGTGGTCGCCAGCGCCACGGAAAACAGCAATACCGTTGCCGCATCTGACAGCAGCGCCTGTGAACGCTCTGACAATGCCAGCCTGCTGCCCAGTTTCGCCCCGCCAAGACGCATCAGATACGTTCCCGCAGACAAAATGGCGATGCCGAGAATAAAAAACGTCATATTTCCCATTATTTTTTCCTCGCAGCGAGACCCAGTAAGGAGAGCAGCACCGGTAATCCCACCGGGGCAAACGGCACGGCGGCCAGTGACAGCGCGGCGCCGCTGCAGGCGCGGATCAGCGTGGTACGGTTTTTAAACGCGGGAACCACCAGCGCCAGCAATATGGCAGGGAATACCGCATCCAGCCCGATGGTTTCCGGATCCGGCAGCAGCTTGCCGACCATGGCACCCAGCAGGGCCCCCAGCGGCCAGACAATCGCCACGCCTAAACCACATAGCCAGTACGCCGCTTTGCGCTGTTCGGGCGTTTTTTGCGACAGGCCAAACACCACGCTTTCGTCGTTCATGATGTGGCAGCCCAACAGGCTCAGGCCACGTTTGCCGACCAGTTCACGCACCGTCACGCCAAACGGCACGTGCCGCGCGTTGACCAGTAACCCCGCGGCTGCGGCCGCCAGCGGGTTACCGCCGCTTGCCACGATGCCAATAAACATAAACTCTGACGCGCCCGCGAGTACGGTGATGGAGAGTACAAACGGTACCCAGATCGGGAAACCGTAGGCCATCGCCAGGGAGCCGTATGACATCCCGACCACGCCGACCGCGAGGCAGACCAGGATGATTGCTTTTATGGTGTCGCCTTTCAGGCAAGAGAGATGATGCTTCATACATTTTTAGCCATATCGAACGGGTATCCATTATAATGAACGCAACAGAAGTGTTTTTCAAGATGAACGATTCGTTCGATTTAAAGAACAAAGAGGCCGTTTTATGACGCAGCCAATCAGCGTAATCGCCAAAAGCCTGGTGCGAGAACGCCTGCGAACCGGGCTTTCACTGGCGGAAATCGCTCGCCGTGCCGGGATCGCTAAATCCACGCTTTCTCAGCTTGAGTCAGGCAACGGTAACCCGAGCCTCGAAACGCTGTGGTCGCTTTGCGTGGCGCTGGATATTCCTTTTGCCCGCCTGCTTGAACCACAGCAGCCTACCACTCAGGTGATCCGTCGTGGTGAAGGTACGAAGGTCGTTGCTGGACAGGCTAACTACGAGGCGATACTGCTGGCGGCATGTCCGCCGGGCGCGCGACGCGACGTATACCTCCTGCTTACCCAGCCGGGCGCAGACCGCATTTCCCAGCCGCATCCGCCGGGGTCCGTTGAACACATTATTGTGACGCAGGGGCGCGCGTTAGTCGGCCTGATCGACGCGGCGGAAGAACTCGGCCCGGGAGATTACATCTGTTATCCCGCCGATCTGCCGCATATCTTTAAGGCGCTGGAGCCGGATACGCACGCGCTGCTGGTGGCGGAACAAAACTAACAGAGATACGGAAACTCATGTCGCTAAAAGCCATTGCTAAAGAACTGGGGCTGTCAGTCACCACCGTCAGCCGCGCCCTCAACGGATATGACGACGTCTCCGCCGAGACGCGCGCACGCGTGGAAGCAGAGGCTCAGCGCCGTGGTTACCGACCAAACACCTTTGCCCGCCGCCTGAAGATGGGCAAAATTGACGCCGTCGGGCTGGTGTTTCCCGTACATCCTGTTCCGCTCAATAACAGCGTATTTATGGACATGGTCGGCGAAATTAGCCATGAACTGGCGCGGCATGAGATCGACTTATTGCTCATCGCCGACGACGATCTGGCGGATAAGCACAGCTATATGCGCATGGTGCAAAGCCGACGCGTCGACGCGCTGATCGTGGCGCACACGCTGGACCACGATCCGCGTCTTGTGCAGCTTCAGGCCGCCGGTTTTCCTTTCCTGGCGCTTGGGCGCAGCCACCTCCCGCAGCCGTATGCGTGGTTTGACTTCGACAACTATGCCGGTACCTGGCAGGCGACCCGCTGGCTGATCGAGAAAGGCCATCAGCGTATCGCGTTACTTGGCGAAAGTAACAATCAGGCATTTATCACCCAGCGCCGTCAGGGTTATCTCGACGCCCTGCGGGAAGCCGGGCTTTCCAGCGAATGGCTGCGCGCCATGCCGCCTTCGCGCCGCGTCGGGTATGCCACCACGAAAGAACTGCTTGCCCTGCCGCAGCCGCCAACGGCCATCATCACCGACTGTAACACCCACGGCGACGGCGCGGCGATGGCGCTGGCGCAGCTGGGGCGTTTATCCGGCGACAACGCCGTCTCGCTGGTGGTCTATGATGGCCTGCCGCAGGACAGCATCGTTGATATTGAGGTGGCGTCGGTGATCCAGTCTACCCGCCAGGGCGTCGGGAAACAGATTGCCGATATGGTGCGCCAGCTGATTAGCGGCGACGATATTGAACAGCTTCAGGTGCTCTGGCAGCCTGAATTCTCTCCGGGCCAGACGGCCTAAACCACTAAAATTCCAAACCCGATCACAGAACCGAAACGTTTTGGTTTGTATCCGAAACGTTTCGGATCAACACTCAGATCATCCCGATGACAGGAGATGTCTGATGCAAGATCCCGTTTTACGACTCGAAACCACGACGGTAGACGTGGTGATCAAAACCCATCCGTTCGCCGAAATTCTCTACTGGGGGCCTCACCTTCAGCACTTTTCGCCGCAGGATGTTGCTACGCTCGCGCGTCCTGTTGCCAACGGCAGGCTTGACGTCGACTCCCCGGTCACGCTGATGGCCGAGCTGGGGCATGGTCTGTTTGGTTCGCCTGGCATTGAGGGTCATCGCCAGGGGCTGGACGGTTCCCCGGTGTTCAAAACCACGCAGGTGCAGCAGGACGTAAACACCCTGACGATTACCGCCGAAGATGAGCATGCGGGCCTGCGCCTGACCAGCGAGCTGGCGCTGGATGCCAGCGGCGTGCTGGTGGTTCGTCACGGTTTAACGAACCTGAAAGCGATCCCCTGGCAGGTTGACCGTTTCGCCGTCACGCTGCCGGTGGCCGAGCGCGCGCAGGAGGTAATGGCCTTCCACGGACGCTGGATCAGGGAGTTTCAGCCGCACCGCGTTAAGCTTGAACACGACAGCTTCGTGATTGAAAACCGTCGGGGTAAAACCTCCCACGAGCACTTCCCGGCGCTGATTGCCGGTACGCCGTCGTTCAGCGAAATGCAGGGCGACGTCTGGGGCGTGCATCTGGGCTGGAGCGGTAATCACCGCCTGCGCGCGGAAGCGAAAACCGACGGTCGTCGCTATCTTCAGGCCGAAGCGCTCTACCTGCCGGGTGAAATGGCGGTTGAGGAGGGCGATACGCTCTGGACGCCGCGCCTGTACGCCAGCTACTCCACGCAGGGCCTGAACGGCATGAGCCAGCCGTTTCATCGCTACCTGCGCAACAACGTCATCCGCTTCCCGGAAAACAAACCGCGCCCGGTGCACCTCAATACCTGGGAAGGGATCTACTTCAACCACGATCCGGACTACATTAAGCGCATGGCCGACGAGGCTGCCGCGCTGGGCGTGGAGCGTTTCATCATTGATGACGGCTGGTTCAAAGGCCGTAACGACGACCATGCCGCGCTGGGCGACTGGTATCTGGACGAGAAAAAATACCCGAACGGCCTGACGCCGGTGATCGACCACGTCAAACGGCTCGGCATGGAGTTTGGCATCTGGGTTGAGCCGGAGATGATCAACCCGGATTCAGATCTGTACCGCGCGCATCCTGACTGGGTACTGGCGCTGCCGGGCTATCCCCGGGCGACCGGACGACACCAGCTGGTGCTCAATCTCAGCATCCCGGAGGCCTTTGATTACCTGGTGGAGCGCATGAGCTGGCTGCTGGGCGAGCATGCGGTCGACTACGTGAAGTGGGACATGAACCGCGAGCTGGTGCAGCCTGGACACAACGGTAAAGCCGCCGCCGACGCCCAGACCCGCCAGTTTTACCGCCTGCTGGACGTGCTGGGCGAGCGCTTCCCGCATATTGAGTTTGAATCCTGCTCCTCCGGCGGCGGTCGCATTGATTATGAGGTACTGACCCGCAGCCACCGCTTCTGGGCGTCCGACAACAACGACGCGCTGGAGCGCAGCACCATCCAGCGCGGCATGAGCTACTTCTTCCCGCCGGAGGTGATGGGTGCGCATATCGGTCATCATCAATGCCACGCCACCTTCCGCCAGCATAGCATCCAGTTTCGCGGGCTGACGGCTCTGTTTGGCCATATGGGGCTGGAGCTGGATCCGCTCACCGTGGACGCACAGGAGCGCGAAGGCTATCGCCATTACGCCGCGCTGCACAAGCAGTGGCGGGAGGTCATTCACCACGGCACCCAGTGGCGAATTGATATGCCGGACGCCACCACGCTGGCGCAGGGGATTGTGAGCGAAGATAAGGCGCAGGGGTTGTTTATGGTCAGCCAGCTCGCGATGCCGGACTACAGCCTGATGATGCCGCTGCGCATGGCGGGGCTGGAGGCCAGCGCGCGGTACAGCGTCACGCTGCTCGATCACCCGAATATTCAGATTACGGGCGAGGGAGGGCACACCATGCGCAAGCTGCCGGCGTGGATGGAAACGCCGCAAACGGTGAGCGGCGAGTGGCTGATGCAGGCGGGCATTGCGCTGCCGATTCTGGATCCGGAAACCGCCATTCTGATTGGCGTTGAACGCGTGTAAGGGTGACGGGCCGGGCAGTCGGCCCTCCGTTGAGGATAAAAATAATGAACACAACAACCTGTACCCACAAAGACAACCCTAACTTCTGGATTTTTGGGCTGTTCTTCTTTCTCTACTTCTTCATCATGGCCACCTGCTTTCCGTTCCTGCCGATTTGGCTGTCGGACATCATCGGCCTGAATAAAACCCACACCGGGATTGTCTTCTCCTGCATCTCGCTGTCGGCTATCGCCTTCCAGCCAGTGCTGGGCGTAATTTCGGACAAGCTGGGGCTGAAAAAACACCTTTTGTGGATCATCGCGGTGCTGCTATTTCTGTTCGCGCCGTTCTTCCTGTACGTCTTCGCGCCGCTGCTGAAAGCCAATATCTGGCTGGGCGCGCTGAGCGGCGGGCTGTATATCGGTTTTGTATTTTCGGCCGGATCGGGGGCGATTGAGGCCTACATTGAGCGCGTGAGCCGCAACAGCTTCTTTGAGTACGGCAAGGCGCGGATGTTTGGCTGCCTCGGCTGGGGCTTGTGCGCCTCAACGGGCGGCATCCTGTTCGGCATCGATCCATCGTACGTTTTCTGGATGGGATCGGGAGCGGCATTGCTGCTGATGCTGCTGCTGCTGGTGGCGAAGCCAAAGCCCAACCAGACGGCGCAGGTCATGGATGCCCTGGGCGCGAACCAGCCGCAAATCACCGCCAAAACCGTGTTCAACCTGTTCCGCCAGCGCAGAATGTGGATGTTTATCCTCTATGTGATTGGCGTGGCCTGCGTGTATGACGTTTTCGACCAGCAGTTTGCCACCTTCTTTAAAACCTTCTTCGCCACGCCGCAGGAAGGGACCCGCGCCTTTGGTTTCGCAACGACTGCAGGGGAAATCTGTAACGCCATCATTATGTTCTGCTCGCCGTGGATCATTAACCGCATCGGCGCGAAGAACACGCTGCTGATCGCCGGGGTGATTATGGCGACGCGCATTATCGGCTCATCGTTCGCCACCACCGCCGTGGAGGTGATTGCCCTCAAGATGCTGCACGCGCTGGAAGTCCCGTTCCTGCTGGTGGGCGCATTTAAGTACATCACCGGGGTGTTTGATACCCGACTGTCAGCGACTATCTATCTGATCGGCTTCCAGTTCGCCAAGCAGTCGGCGGCCATTTTCCTCTCCGCTTTTGCCGGGAATATGTATGACCGGATCGGCTTCCAGGAGACGTATCTGATGCTGGGCTGTTTCGTGCTGGCGATTACGGTGGTGTCGGCGTTTACGCTGAGCAGCAGGCAGGAGATCGCCGCCGCCGCGGGGGCAGCAGCGTTAACACATCAGTCCAGGTAAAAGACCTCTTTAAGCTCCGTACTCACCGGGCTGTTATCCGGGTTCGACGGCATGACGTCGCCCATATGTTTCCACCAGCGCTGGCAGACGTCGGTATTGGCTACCGCGCTCCAGCGCTCCTCCGATTCAATCTCTACGGTCGCGAACAGCAGGCTGCGGGCCCTATCGAGATAAATGGCGTACTGGTGTGCGCCGTGGTCTTTCAACACCTTTTCCAGCTCCGGCCAAATCGGATTGTGTCGACGCGCGTACTCCTCGTGCGCGTCCAGGTTGACCTGCATCACAAAGGCTTTGCGGATCATAGTGCCTCCAGATAGAGCTCGCGAACTTCCTCACGACTGGCGGCGCGCGGATTGCACGGCGCACACGGATCGGCGAGCGCTTTATCCAGCCAGCCTTCAATATCGGCTTTGGTCACGCCGAGCTGGCTAAAGCCCGCAGGGATGCCGACGCGAGCACTCAGGTTGCGGATCGCCTGAATGGCGGACATGCTGGCGGCTTCATCGCTCATGCCGCGGGTATCGACGCCCATCGCCTGCGCCACACGGGAGAAGCGGGCGACCGCGTTCGGGCGGTTAAAGCTTTCGACGATCGGCAGCAGGATGGCGTTGCACACGCCGTGCGGCAGGTTGTGCGTCGCGCCCGGCTGGTGCGCCAGGGCATGCACAAGGCCGAGACCTGCACTGTTAAACGCCATGCCCGCCAGATACTGACCAAACGCCATCTGCTCGCGCGCCTCAAGGTTATGACCGTCTTCGACCGCTTCCGGCAGCCACAGGTTGATCAGGCGAATTGCTTCCAGCGCGTTGGCGTCGGTGAGCGGGTGCGCGCCAACGGACACGTAGGCTTCAATGGCATGGGTCAGGGCATCCATACCGGTTGCGGCGGTCACGGAGGCGGGAATATCGAGCATCACGCTGGCATCGTCCACGGCGATGTCCGGGATGATGTTTGGGTCAATAATCACCTCTTTCACCTGACGTGCGGAGTCGATGATCACCGCATTGCTGGTCATCTCCGCCGCCGTGCCTGCGGTGGTATTAATTGCCACCAGCGGCACGCCCGCATTTTTCACCTTGCCGACGCCGGAATAATTGGTTGACGGGCCGGGGTTGGCGGTGAGGATTTTAATCGCCTTGGCGGTATCAATCGGGCTGCCGCCGCCAAAGGCAATCACGTAATCACACTCCGCGTCCCGGTAAGCCGAAATTCCTTTTTGCACAAGCGCTTCCGTCGGATTCGGGAACACCTCATCGAACAGGTGATACGACATCTGATGGGCGTCCAGCGCGGTAAACAGGCTGTCGAGCAGACCCAGCTTTACCAGCTGGCCGTCGGTGACAATCAGCGCTTTTCCCCACTGCTTGTTCGCAACCAGGTTGACCATATCGCCGATTGCGCCCGCGCCGTGAAGGCTGATTTTTGGAAGTGCCAACATAAAGCTCATGATAATTCTCCTTAACGATCAACGTTTGTCCTGCGAAGGCGTTATGCGTACAAATCCAGCGCGGATTGCAGCGGGCTCACGCCAAAGCGCTTGCCGAGGGCGATGAGTTCTTCCCGGGAAATGGTCTGCTTCATGCCGCCCATGGAGTACACCTTCACCAGCACTTCCGCTGATTTCTCGGCGGTGTCGATCAGGCCAAAGGTTTCATCCAGCGTTGGGCCGCTGCCGAACACACCGTGGAACGGCCACAGCACCAGAGCATGTTTTTGCATATCGACGGCGGTTGCCTGGCCGATTTCGTCGGTACCCGGCACCATCCACGGCAGAATGCCCACGCCGTCCGGGAACACCACCAGACACTCGGTACTGCCTTCCCACAGCTTGCGGGTGATGAAGTCGGCGCTGTTTTCCAGCACGTAGGTCAGGGCGATCAGGTTGGTGGCGTGGCAGTGCATGATCACGCGGTCTTTGCCGTTCGTCGCCCTGATGCGCTCGCAGTGGGAGAGGAAGTGCGCCGGCAGTTCGGAGGTGGGCACCGCCTCGTCGGTCAGGCCCCACAGAATGTGGTAGCCCGCGCCGTCGCTATCCACTTTCACCACGCCGAGGTTGGCCTCCGGGTCGAGCTGGACGTTACGGAAGAACTTGCCGGAACCGGTGACGATAAACGGCGTGTTGGCGAGCAGCGGCATCGGCTGGCTCAGCGCGATATAGCGCGGCTTCTGGTGGAAATCGGCCGCGAACGGTTCAATATCCGCGTCGTCCAGGCGCAGCGTCAGGTTGCCGCCGTTGCGCTCGTCCCAGCCTTTCAGCCAGGCGTCGGAGGTGGCTTTGATCATGCCCTGGACGAACCAGGAAGTGGTGATGGTCTGCATAGTCTTCATTTTCCAGTTATCGCGGTGAGGTTGAACCCTCACCCCGGCCCTCTCCCACAGGGAGAGGGGATAAAAGTTCCCTCTCCCTGTGGGAGAGGGTTAGGGTGAGGGCAAAATTACCCGCGCTGACTCAACACGTCTTTCTCGTATGCCCGCACGTTGTCCAGCCACTGGCTGCCCGCCGGGGCGTCGTTACGCTGACAGTACATCTCCCACACCGCCTGCCACGGCAGGGATTTCTGCTCTTCCAGCAGCGCCAGACGCGCGGTGTAGTCGCCGTTAGCCTCCAGCTGTTTCAGCGCGGCGACAGGCTCCAGCAGCGCGCGCAGCAGGGCTTTCTTCATGTTGCGGGTGCCGATAACCCATGCCGCGATGCGGTTGATGGAGGCATCGAAGAAGTCGAGGCCGATGTGTACGCGGTCAAAAAGGTCGTGACGGATGATTTCGCTGGCAATCGCCTGGGTTTCGTCATCCAGCAGCACCACGTGATCGCTGTCCCAGCGCACCGGACGGCTGACGTGCAGCAGCAGGCGCGGCACGTAGAGCATGGCGGCGGAGATTTTGTCTGAGATCACCTCGGTCGGGTGGAAGTGGCCGGCATCCAGACACAGCGCGGTCTGGCGGCTGGTGGCGTAACCCATATAGAACTCGTTTGAGCCTACGGTGTAGCTCTCGGCGCCAATGCCGAACAGCTTGCTCTCTACGGCGTCGATGTGGTGCGCCGGGTCCAGCTTCTCGCTGATGGCCTCATCCAGCGCGGCCAGCAGGCGCTGGCGCGGGGCCAGACGGTCGACGGTGATGTCCTTCATGCCGTCCGGGATCCAGATGTTCATCACCGACGGCGTGCCGAGCTGTTCGCCGAAATAGGCCGAAACGCGGCGGCTGGCCTTCACGTGGTCGATCCAGAACTGGCGGATGTCGCCGTCCGCGTGGGCGAGGGTAAAACCGTCCGCGCTCAGCGGATGTGAGAAGCAGGACGGATTAAAGTCCAGGCCCAGCCGGTTGGCTTTCGCCCACTCTACCCAGTTCTTAAAGTGTTCCGGTTTGATTTCGTTGCGCGCCACCGGCTCGTCGGATTCGAGGTAAATCGCATGCAGGTTCAGGCGTTTTGGCCCCGGGATCAGGCTCAGCGCCAGCTCCAGGTCGGCGCGCAGTTCGGTCGCGTTACGCGCTTTGCCGGGGTAGTTACCGGTGGCCTGAATACCACCCGTCAGGGAACCGCCTGGGTTCTCGAAACCGGCGACGTCATCGCCCTGCCAGCAGTGCATGGAGACGGGCAGACGGTCGAGCTGGCGCAGCGCCTCTTCGACATCCACGCCGACGGCGGCGAAACGCTGTTTAGCCAGGCCCCAGGCTTGTTCTAATTGAGTTGTCATGCGCAAAGCTCCTTAGTCAGTCGGTTTTGCTGAAACTGCGCCCGAAAGCGAGCAATTTCACGGCAGGGATTGGGGGTGAATGTGGTCAGGCTGGCGTTAGCCGCCACCACCGAACGGAAGTCGTCAACGCTGGAAAGTTCGTCCAGGGTCATCAGCTGAATGCCGATATTCCCGAGCGTGGAGGCCTCCACGGGACCCGCCACCACGGTGATGCCGCAGGCATCGGCGCAGAGCTGGTTCAGCAGCTGGTTCTGGCAGCCGCCGCCCACGATATGCAGCTGGCTGAACGGTTTTCCGCGAAGGCTCGCCAGCTCGCTGAGGATGTCGGCATACAGCAGGGCGAGGCTGTCAAAAATGCAGCGCGCCAGTTCTGAAGGGCTCGACGGCACCGGCTGCCCGCCCTCGACGCAGGCGGCCTGAATTTCGGCGCTCATGTGCGCCGGGTTGATAAAGCGGTCATCGTTCGGGTTGATCAGGAACGTACAGGCCTTCAGCTTCTCGGTTTCGGCGATAAGCGCGGGCAGGTCGGTAATGTTTTGCTCTTTCAGCACCCGCTGGAGCAGCCACAGCCCCATGATGTTTTTCAGTACGCGGTAGCGGCCTTCGGCACCGCCTTCGTTGGTAATATTTGCCGCCATCGCGGCATCGCTGGCGTACGGGGTTTTGCTCTCAAAGCCCATCAGCGACCAGGTGCCGGACGAGAGGTAAGCCGCGTCTTTGCTTGCAAGTGGGGACGCTATTACCGCGCTGGCGGTATCGTGGCTGGCGACGGCAACGACAGGGATTGCGTTCCCCTGGGGGCAAATCCAGTGACCGATCACGTTACCCGGGTGGGTTGGCGTGCCGAACCAGGAAGGCGAGGCCCCCGTCCAGGCCAGCAGATGTTCGTCCCAGCTATCCGAGTTGATGTTGACCAGCTGCGTGGTGGTGGCGTTGGTATATTCCCAGTTCATGTTGCCGGTCAGGCGATAGCTCAGGTAGTCCGGGATCAGCAGCGCATGGGCCACGTCCGCGACCAGCTCCGGCTGTTGCTCGACCAAAGCACGCAGCTGATAAAGCGTGTTAAACGGCAGAAACTGAATGCCGCTGCGCCCGTAGATGTTGTCCTTGCCAAGCTGGGCGATAGCGTTCGCCATCAGGCCGTCGGTGCGGCTGTCGCGATAAGAAACCGGCAAGCCGACGCGCTCGCCATGGCTATCAAGCAGAACGAAGTCTACGCCCCAGGTATCAATGCCGATGCTGTCGATGCGAATGCCGTCGTTGCAGACGTTGTTCAGTCCGGTACGGATCTCCGCCTCCAGGGCATCGATATCCCAGGTATCAAAACCGTCCTGCTTTTGCAGGCAGTTGGCGAAACGGTGCATTTCGCGAAGCGAAAGCGCGTGCTGCTCACGGTCCCAGCTCGCGAGCATTACGCGGCCGCTGGATGCGCCTAAATCGACAGCCACACAATGGCGAAAAGTCATGGTCGGGTCCTTTCTTAAGTCATTAGCGGTGAGTGTAAAAAAGGGAAGAAAAAGTCACCTTCTCACCACTGACAGGCCAAATCTCGCGCTGGCAAGAAAGCAAAGGTGAATGTGAGGGCGTTCACAGTTTCCAGCAGTGACGGGATGCTCAGGCAGTGTGACGCTGAGCGCATTTCCCGATCTTTCCCCCTGTTTCTTGAAAAATGGACAGCTTTTGCGAGGTTTACTGCCAAAAATTGAAGGTGAGTGTGGGAGGCCTTAATTACTATTTTGAGAACATTTTTCATTGGTGGGGGCCGTTATGACCGTACTGCACTGCGTGGATTTTTTTCCTTCAGGAGGTTCGCCTGTCGCGATTGAGCCACGGCTTCCTCAGGCTGCGTTCCCGGAGCATCATCATGATTTTCACGAAATTGTGATTGTTGAGCGCGGGACGGGTATTCATGTTTTCAATGGCCAGCCTTATACCATCAGCGGCGGTACGGTGTGCTTCGTGCGCGACCACGACCGGCACCTGTATGAACATACCGACAACCTGTATCTGACGAATGTGCTTTACCGTTCCCCGGACGCGTTCCAGTTTCTTTCGGGGCTGAGCCAGCTGTTGCCCCAGGAGCAAGACGGACACTATCCGTCGCACTGGCGGGTGAATCAGTCCATCCTGCAGCAGGTGCGTCAGCTGGTGAGCCAGATGGAGAGAAGCGAGGACGGGCAGGAGACGCACGCCATTGCCACGCGCGAACTGCTGTTTATGCAGCTTCTGGTGCTGCTGCGCCGCAGCAGCCTGGTGGAAGGGCTGGAAGATAACAACGCGCGCCTGAACTATCTGATGGCCTGGCTGGAAGATCATTTTGCCGAGGATGTCTGCTGGGAAACCCTTGCGGATGATTTTTCCCTGTCGTTGCGGACCCTGCATCGCCAGCTTAAACAGCACACCGGACTGACGCCGCAACGCTACCTTAACCGTCTGCGCCTGATCAAAGCGCGTCATCTTTTACGTCATACCGACGATAGCGTCACTGATATTGCCTATTGCTGCGGTTTTGGCGACAGCAATCACTTTTCAACGCTATTTCGCCGGGAATTTAACTGGTCTCCGCGCGATATTCGCCAGGGAAAAGACGCGATGCTTCAGTAACGCGAGGGCAGTCACCGTTTTATTTCCGCAAAAAAGCTAATAGTGTCAGGTTATTCGGCGTAGAGGTCGTGGTGTGGCTGCTCAGTTAATTCTTCGCAAAGATGATTTTTTTGCCTCCGCGAGTCAGGCTGTCACGGTGGCCGATCGCTACCCGCAGGACGTCTTTGCCGAACATACCCACGAGTTTTGCGAGCTGGTGCTGGTTTGGCGCGGTAACGGCCTGCACATCCTCAACGACCGTCCCTACCGCATCACGCGCGGAGACCTGTTCTACATTCGCGCGGATGATAAACACTCCTACGCCTCGGTTAACGACCTGGTGCTGCAGAACGTTATTTACTGTCCGGACAGGCTCAAGCTTAACGTGGACTGGGCCGCGAGCATTCCGGGCTTTCTTGATGCTAAGGGTTCTCCGCACTGGCGCTTAAGCAGTAGCGGCATGGCTCAGGTACGGCAGGTTATTTCTCAACTGGAGCAGGAGAGCCAGAAGAACGACCCCGTTGCTAACCAGCTGGCGGAGTTGCTTTTCGCCCAGCTGGTGATGACGTTGAAGCGCCATCGTTACGCCACTGATAACCCCTCCGCCACAACGCAGGAAGCGCTGCTGGATAAGCTCATCACCCGGCTTGCGGGCAGCCTGAATAAAAACTTTGTACTGGAGAAATTCTGCGAGCAGGAACAGTGCAGCGAGCGCGCGTTGCGCCAGCATTTCCGCACCCTGACCGGGATGACGGTGAACCACTATCTGCGCCAGCTGCGCATCTGCCATGCACAATATCTCCTCCAGCATACGGAGTGGATGGTCAGTGATGTGGCGATGCGCTGCGGCTTTGAGGACAGTAACTACTTTTCAGTGGTGTTTAACCGCGAGGTGGGGATGACGCCGGTACAGTGGCGTCATCGCAGCCGAAAGGGGACGTAATCAGTTTGCCATGCCGAGGCCGACGATATTGGCAGCGATAATAATCACCACGCAGCCGAGGCTCAGTACGCCAACCGGACGACGTCCGGCGTTCGTCCACTCTTTCAGCACCAGCCCAACCAGCCCGCCGCAAAGTACGTAGAAACTCATGTGCAGCATCCAGCTTATATAGTCGTATTGCGCCGGAATGCTGGCGTGGCCCCAGGCGTAGAAGAAGAACTGCAAATACCACATCAGGCCGCCCAGAGCGGAGAGCAACACGTTGGTGATGATGAGCGATGTTGCCAGCGAGAAATCGGTTTTTACCGACAGGTTTTTTACTTTTGCCAGACGAATGAAGCAGAAGCCCAGGTTAACCATCGCGCCGCCACCCATAATCACGACATAGCTTGGTAGCGCAACGTACAGCGGATCGACGCCCAGCGCGGCAGCCGCTTCGTGCATCGGTTTGGCGGCGTTCATGGCGAACGACATGCCGGCCGAGAAAATGCCGCACATCACCGCCAGCAGCAGACCTTTCTTCAGGTTAAAATCTTCAGCTTTAATGCCCATCTTGCGTTCTTTCAACTGCCCCGCGCGCGTCACAATTCCTACGCCAATGACCGCCACCAGCACGCCCAGGAGCGTCATCCGCCCACCCTGAGTATTAATAAGCACGTCGAAATTGCCGTTGAGAATTGGCGTCATCAGGGTACCGACGATCAGCGTGATGCCAATCGCGATACCAATCCCCATCGACATGCCAAGATAACGCATGGTGAGGCCATAGTTGATGTTGCCGACGCCCCACATCGCGCCGAACAGGAACACCGGCAGCAGGGTGGCGGCGCTGAAGGAGGAGAAGTAGCCCCAGAAATCGGGCAGCAGCATGGCGCTAATGGTCCAGGGCAAAATCAGCCAGGACACGATACCGCCAACGGACCACATGGTTTCCCATGACCAGCCTCTCACTTTTTTAAACGGAGCATAGAAACAGGCTGCACTGGCAGCGCCTATCAAATGCCAGAAGATACCCATCGTAATCGCATGATTCATTTTTACACCCTCATCGTTTTTATCGTCAGTGGCTTCCCACCGACTTGAGGAGTGTAAAAATTAGGCGGTTTGGAGACCTTCAGAAGGTTGCCGCAGATGTGTTCTGGATGGCAATCAGCACGTTAACCGCGTGAGCAGACTCACAATTTCGCGATTAATCGAAAAACGAATAACCTTATAAAAACTACGGCATTGATAATCATTTTCAATATCATTTAATTAACTATAATGAACCAACTGCTTACGCGGCATTAACAGCTGTGCCGCCCGACAATAATGGAGAGGATTATGAGTTATACACTGCCATCCCTGCCGTATGCCTACGACGCACTGGAACCGCATTTCGACAAGCAGACGATGGAAATCCATCACACTAAACACCACCAGACCTATGTGAACAACGCGAACGCCGCGCTGGAAAGCCTGCCAGAGTTCGCTAACCTGTCTGCTGAAGAGCTGATCACCAAGCTGGACCAGCTGCCAGCGGACAAGAAAACCGTTCTGCGTAACAACGCTGGCGGCCACGCTAACCACAGCCTGTTCTGGAAAGGCCTGAAGACCGGTACCACCCTGCAGGGCGACCTGAAAGCGGCTATCGAGCGCGACTTCGGCTCCGTTGACAACTTCAAAGCGGAATTCGAAAAAGCCGCTGCAACCCGTTTCGGCTCTGGCTGGGCGTGGCTGGTTCTGAAAGGCGACAAGCTGGCGGTGGTTTCTACTGCTAACCAGGACTCCCCGCTGATGGGTGAAGCGATTTCTGGCGCATCCGGCTTCCCAATCCTGGGTCTGGACGTGTGGGAACACGCTTACTACCTGAAATTCCAGAACCGTCGTCCGGACTACATCAAAGCCTTCTGGGACGTGGTGAACTGGGACGAAGCAGCAGCGCGTTTCGCCGCTAAAAAATAAGGTTGCATTGACGCCTGTGAGAAGCGAGTCTTATGACTCGCTTTTTTTGTATCTGCGTAATGGAGGCAGCAATGCATTACCCGGTGAACGTGTTTACAGGCAAGGTAAGGGAGTACGACGGCAGCCGCCCGAGTGCCATCGCCAAAATTCAGGTCGACGGTGAGTTGACGTTAACCGACCTCGGGCTTGCGGGTGACGAGCAGGCCGAAAAGAAAATCCACGGCGGGCCCGATCGCGCGCTGTGCCACTACCCGCGTGAACACTATCAGCACTGGAAAACCGAGTTTCCCGAGCAGACGGACCTCTTTGTTGCTCCCGCGTTTGGCGAGAATCTCTCCACCGAAGGGCTCACCGAAAAGAACGTGTTTATCGGTGATATCTACCGCTGGGGCGATGCCCTGATTCAGGTGACGCAGCCACGCTCGCCGTGCTTCAAGCTCAACTACCACTTCGGTATTCAGGATATGTCGGCCCAGCTGCAAAAAGCGGGTAAAACCGGCTGGCTGTATCGCGTGGTGCTGGCTGGGCAGGTTTCAGCGGACGCGCCGCTTGAGCTGGCGTCGCGCCTGAGCGATGTGTCTGTTTATGACGCCTGCGCCATTGCCTGGCATATGCCGTTTGACGACGAACAGTATCACCGCCTGCTGTCGGCGGCGGGATTATCCATCAGCTGGACAAGAACGATGCAGAAGCGGCGTTTAAGCAGCAAGATCGAGGATAATTCGCGGAGATTGTGGGGGAAATAGTCCTCCGCAGAAAGTAGGCCGGGTAAGGCGAAGCCGCCACCCGGCACTAACAGCTACGAACGCTTATACAACGGCAGCCACAGCGTTAACCGTAGTCCACCCAGCGGGCTATCGTCGGCTTTCACCCAGCCGCGGTGCTGCTGCATGGCGGTTTCAACAATCGCCAGACCCAGTCCCGTGCCGCCCGATTCCCGGTCGCGCGCCTCATCGGTACGATAGAACGGACGGAAAATCTGCTCGCGGTCTTCCGGGCTCACGCCTGGGCCGTCATCATCGACAATGACGGTGATCCCGTCTTTATCCACCGAGAACGCCACCTCAATCTTCGTATGCGAGTAGCGAAGAGCGTTCCGCACGATGTTCTCCAGCGCGCTTTCCAGCGTGTTGGGGTTACCGTACAGCGGCCACGGGCCCGGCGGGAAGTTGACGGTAAAGGATTTACCCATCTGTTCCGCTTCGAACGCCGCGTTGTCCAGCACCTCGTGCCAGAGGTGATTCGCTTTCACCGTTTCGCTGACCAGCGCGTTTTTCTGCTGATTGCGCGACATGACCAGCAGGTCGTTGATCATGCTGTCCAGGCGGTGCGCTTCCGTTTCAATACGCTCCAGCTCTTTGCTCTCACCGCTGCGGCGGCGCAGCAGCGCGGTGCCAAGCTGCAAGCGCGTAAGCGGGGTACGCAGCTCGTGCGAGATATCCGACAGCAGACGTTGCTGTGCGGTCATCATGCGATCGAGAGCGCTCACCATCTGGTTAAAACTGGTTCCGGCGGCAAGGAACTCCTGCGGACCTGCTTCCAGTTCAGGGTGTTGTCGCAGGTTACCCTGCGCCACCTCATCGGCGGCATTCTTCAGTTTACGCGCCGGTTTTGCCAGGCTCCACGCCAGCCATAACAGCAGCGGTGAGCTGACCAGCATGGTGACAATCAGCAGCAGGAGAGGGCGGTCAAACAGCAGGTTGATAAAATCAGACTGGGAGTTGCTCGCCGGACGGATCAGATAGAGCTGATAATTATCCTCTCCGTCCCTGACGGAGAAAGGCCCTACCATCTCTACGCGGCCATATTTCTTCTTCTGGGGATGATCGGCATTATCCGCCTGGCCAATGAAGTTGCGGATAATCTGCATTTCATTGCGATCGGCCCCAATCACGCGGCCTTCGCTGGTCACCAGCAGCAGGCGTTGTCCGGGCGGCGCCCACTTGTCGATAGCGCGAAACAGCCTGCGCCACCACATTAAATCGTTTGGCGGATCGTTTGCCAGCTCGGCTTCCACGTGCTGCTCGATCATCACGCCCTGACGTTGCTCGCTGTCGAGAAGCTCCGTCATCTGGCGTGAGTCGAGTTTTGGCAACATCAAAACGAGCATTAAAACCAGTGCCAGCGTCAGCCAGAAGATGGCGAAGATGCGGGCGGTTAAGCTTCCTATCATGAAGCGGAAACCATCAGATAACCGCGACCACGCAGGGTTTTAAACCATGGGTGACCGTCTTTACGCTCCGGCAGCTTACGGCGCAGGTTAGAGATGTGCATGTCGATGGCGCGGTCAAACGGGGTGAGGCGTTTGCCCAGCACTTCCTGGCTTAGATGTTCACGCGATACCACCTGGCCGAGGTGCTGCGCCAGCAGATACAGCAGGGTGAACTCCGTGCCGGTCAGTTCCAGCGTCTGGCCATCAAAGCTCGCTTCCTGACGGCCCGGGTTGAGGCTCAGGGAGTCGACTTCAAGAGTAGGTGAGCTGTTGTCGGTATTTTGCTGCTGTTCGCTCCAGTGGGAACGACGCAGGATAGCGCGAATACGGGCAACCAGTTCACGGTCGTTAAACGGCTTGGGTAAATAGTCATCCGCGCCCAGCTCAAGGCCGAGTACGCGGTCAAGTTCGCTGCCGCGCGCGGTCAGCATAATAACGGGAGTCTGGTGTGTCTGGCGAAGCTCTTTCAACGTATCAATACCGTTTTTCTTCGGCATCATCACGTCGAGCAAAAGTAAATCGATGCTGTCGTCAAGGAGACTCAGCGCCTGCTCGCCATCATGGGCAACCAGTACGTTGAAACCTTCCATGTCGAGCAACTCCTTTAAAAGGGATGTGAGCTCTCGGTCATCATCAACTAACAGGATTTTATTCATTGTTTAAATACCTCCGAGGCAGAAATTACGACATCAAGGCTGTCTAATCCATGACTTTACGTTGTTTTACACCCCCTGACGCATGTTTGCAGCCTGAATCGTAGACTGTCTCTCGTTGAATCGCGACACGAAAGATTTTGGGAGCAAGTGATGCGCAAAGTTACCGCTGCCGTCATGGCCTCAACGCTGGCGTTCAGTGCGTTTAGCCAGGCTGCTGAAGCTATCATCAGCGATAACAGTCCCTTACAAGAGGGCGCAACGCAGAACAGCAGCCAAAGCCATATGTTTGACGGTATAAGTTTAACCGAACATCAGCGTCAACAGATGCGAGATCTGATGCAGAGGGCACGACACGACCAGCCCCCTGTTAATGTTAGCGAAATGGAGACAATGCATCGCCTTGTCACCGCAGAAAATTTTGACGAAAGCGCTGTACGCGCTCAGGCCGAAAAAATGGCACAGGAACAGGTTGCCCGCCAGGTAGAGATGGCGAAGGTCCGCAACCAGATGTTCCATCTGCTAACGCCCGAGCAGCAAGCGGTTTTGAATGCCAGACATCAGCAGCGAATGGACCAGCTGCGTGAGGTTGCACGGATGCAGCGAAGCTCAGAAACGACGTTTTTCAGTAGCAATAGCAGTACCCGTAGTAACCAGTAAACCCTGTTTTCCTTGCCATAGACACCATCCCTGTCTTCCCCCACATGATGTGGGGGTTTTTTTTGCCCCGCATCCGCGCTGTTAACCGTTTATTCATCCTTAGACTCCCCATGCTTCCGTTATACTAGCGGCATGACATGACAGGAGCGTTTATGAATCAATCCTATGGAAGACTGGTAAGCCGGGCCGCCATTGCGGCGACCGTCATGGCCTCCAGCCTGTTACTGATTAAAATCTTTGCCTGGTGGTATACCGGCTCGGTCAGTATTCTGGCGGCGCTCGTGGACTCGCTGATGGACATTGCCGCCTCGTTGACCAACCTGCTGGTGGTGCGTTACTCGCTGCAGCCAGCGGATGAAGAGCACACATTTGGGCACGGTAAAGCGGAGTCGCTGGCCGCGCTGGCGCAAAGTATGTTCATTTCCGGCTCTGCGCTGTTCCTGTTTTTAACCGGCATTCAGCATCTCGTTTCGCCGACACCGATGAACGATCCCGGCGTGGGCGTAGTTGTGACGATCGTTGCGCTTATATGCACACTTGTTCTGGTAACGTTCCAGCGCTGGGTTGTTCGCAAAACGCAAAGTCAGGCTGTACGGGCGGATATGCTTCATTATCAATCTGATGTTATGATGAATGGGGCTATTCTTATTGCGCTCGGTCTGGCCTGGTATGGCTGGCATCGCGCCGATGCGTTATTTGCGTTAGGGATTGGTATCTATATTTTATATAGCGCCCTGCGGATGGGGTATGAGGCGGTGCAATCACTGCTTGACCGCGCCCTCCCGGACTCAGAACGGAATGAAATTTTTTCTATCGTGACCTCCTGGCCCGGCGTCAGCGGTGCACACGATCTTCGAACGCGGCAGTCAGGGCCGACCCGCTTTATTCAGATTCATATTGAAATGGAAGACAACCTGCCACTGGTTCAGGCTCACGTTATTGCTGAGCAGGTCGAGCAGGCGATTTTGCAGCGTTTTCCTGGTTCAGACGTCATCATTCACCAGGATCCCTGCTCGGTTGTACCCGGTCATGTTGGGCTTTCGTAATTCGTTGTAAAAAAGTGAGCCAGGCCAGCATTTTGTGTATAAATTACCGCCGTTTGGTCTGACCTGAATCAATTCAGCTGGAAGGGATTGATATACTATTTGCAGTATTCGTTGGTCGATAAGTTTCTTCCGGCAACAGATTTCAATTTTGCATTCCTAAGTTCAGAGGTAGTCATGATTAAGAAAATCGGTGTGTTGACAAGCGGCGGTGATGCGCCGGGCATGAACGCGGCAATTCGTGGTGTTGTCCGTGCAGCGCTGACGGAAGGCCTGGAAGTTTTTGGCGTTTATGACGGTTATCTGGGCCTGTATGAAGATCGTATGGTTCAGCTCGACCGTTACAGCGTGTCTGACATGATCAACCGTGGCGGTACTTTCCTCGGTTCCGCGCGCTTCCCGGAATTCCGTGATGAACACGTTCGCGAAGTGGCTATCGAAAACATGAAGAAACGCGGCCTGGACGCCCTGGTGGTTATCGGTGGTGACGGCTCCTACATGGGTGCAAAACGTCTGACCGAAATGGGCTTCCCGTGCATCGGTCTGCCGGGCACCATCGACAACGACATCAAAGGTACTGACTACACTATCGGCTTCTTTACTGCACTGGGTACCGTTGTTGAAGCGATTGACCGTCTGCGTGACACCTCTTCTTCTCACCAGCGTATCTCTATCGTTGAAGTGATGGGCCGTTACTGCGGCGACCTGACGCTGGCGGCAGCCATTGCGGGCGGTTGTGAATTTATCGTCGTGCCGGAAGTCGAATTTAGCCGTGAAGATCTGGTGGCTGAAATCAAAGCGGGCATCGCGAAAGGTAAAAAACACGCGATCGTGGCTATCACCGAGCACATCTGTGACGTTGACGAGCTGGCGAAGTACATCGAAGCCGAAACCAAACGCGAAACCCGCGCGACCGTACTGGGCCACATCCAGCGCGGCGGTTCCCCAGGCCCTTACGACCGTATTCTGGCGTCCCGTATGGGCGCGTACGCTATCGATCTGCTGCTGCAGGGTCACGGCGGCCGCTGCGTCGGTATTCAGAACGAAAAACTGGTTCACCACGACATCATCGACGCGATTGAAAACATGAAGCGTCCGTTCAAAGGTGACTGGCTGGACTGCGCGAAAAAACTGTACTGATCGGTTCTGTTGCCCGGTGGCGCTGCGCTTACCGGGCCTACAAAGCACGACTCGTAGGCCGGGTAAGGCGTAGCCGCCACCCGGCTTTTTTATGCGCGCACGCTTTTTTTATTCCACTACGTTATAGCCAATCTTTTTTTATTCTTTAATCCTCGATTCGCTTTCTGGCACGCTGCATTCATCAAAACACTACACAAGAGAGCTGGGCGATGAATAAATGGGGCGTGGGTTTAACATTATTGCTGGCATCGACCAGCGTTCTGGCTAAGGATATCCAGTTACTGAACGTGTCATACGACCCGACGCGTGAACTGTACGAGCAATACAACAAAGCGTTTGCGGCACACTGGAAACAGGAAACCGGCGACAACGTGGTGGTTCGTCAGTCGCATGGCGGCTCCGGCAAGCAGGCGACGTCCGTGATAAACGGTATTGAAGCCGACGTGGTGACCCTGGCGCTGGCCTACGATGTCGACGCGATCGCCGAGCGCGGCCGCATCGACAAAAACTGGATCAAACGCCTGCCGGATAACTCCGCACCCTACACCTCGACCATCGTCTTCCTGGTGCGTAAAGGAAACCCGAAACAAATTAAAGACTGGAACGACCTGATCAAACCGGGCGTTTCTGTGATTACCCCGAACCCGAAAAGCTCCGGCGGCGCTCGCTGGAACTATCTCGGCGCGTGGGGCTATGCACTGCATCACAACAATGGCGACCAGGCCAAAGCGCAGGAATTCGTGAAGGCGCTGTATAAAAACGTTGAGGTGCTGGACTCCGGTGCGCGTGGCGCCACCAACACCTTCGTCGAGCGCGGGATTGGCGACGTGCTGATTGCCTGGGAAAACGAAGCCCTGCTGGCCACCCACGAGCTGGGCAAAGACAAATTTGAGATCGTGACCCCGAGCGAATCGATTCTGGCTGAGCCGACCGTTTCCGTGGTCGATAAAGTGGTTGAGAAGAAAGATACCAAAGCGGTGGCGGAAGCCTATCTGAAATATCTGTACTCGCCAGAAGGCCAGGAAATTGCGGCGAAAAACTTCTATCGTCCACGCGATGCGGCGGTCGCCAAGAAATACGAAGGGGAGTTCCCAAAACTGAAGCTATTCACTATTGACGATGTGTTCGGCGGCTGGACCAAAGCGCAGAAAGAGCACTTCTCTAACGGTGGCACTTTCGACCAGATCAGCCAGCGCTAACCATTAGCCTGTGACACGGTGACCCGGCGTGAGAAATCCGCCGGGTTTTTTATTTGGTCATCATTTTGCGTTACTCTTTTGCCTCTATTGAAAACAGGGAACGCGTTGTGAAAAAAATTATCTTATTGCTCCTCATTGTCATCGCCCTTGCCGCTGGCGGCGTGTACTGGATGAAGGCGGGTAATCCGAATGCGTTGCGACATATCGTTCTCGACCAGTGCGTGCCGAATCAGATCCAGAACCGTAACCCGGCACCGTGTGCGCAGGTGAAAACGGATGCAGGCTATGTGGTATTTAAAGATCGCAACGGGCCGCTGCAATACCTGCTGATGCCGACATATCGCATCAACGGCACCGAGAGCCCGCTGCTGACCGAAGCTCATACGCCGAACTTTTTCTGGCTGGCGTGGCAGTCGCGCAGCTTTATGACCCTGAAGCATGGATCCGAGGTGCCTGACAGCGCCATTTCGCTGACGATTAACTCCCCGACAGGGCGTACGCAGAACCATTTCCATATTCATATCTCCTGCCTGCGCCCGGACGTGCGCGAGAAGCTCAACGCGGCACAGGGAGAAATCAGCACCCAGTGGCTGCCTCTTCCGGGGGGGCTGGAAGGACATGAATATCTTGCTCGTCGCGTGACGGAGAATGAACTGGTCCAGCGCAGCCCGTTTATGATGCTGGCGGAAGAGCTGCCGGAAGCGCGCGACCATATGGGGCGTTTCGCGCTGGCAATGGCGCAGCAGTCGGATGGCTCTTTTGTTTTGCTTGCGACCGAGCGTAACCTGCTCACGTTTAACCGCGCGTCTGCGGAGGAACTGCAGGATCATCAATGCACTATCCTGAAGTAACCCCACCATAAATCGCGTTTACTCGGGCTGCCTGTCACCGTAGACTTGCTGAAAAATTCTACAGGAGACAGGTATGTCGCTCTGGTTAACGTATCCTCTGCTGCTGCCCTCACTGATCGTTGGCGTCACCATCGTGCTGTGGGCGACGTCGCTATTGCCGGAATTTATCACCGCGCTGCTGTTCTTCACGGCGGCGATGACCGCCAGAATCGCCCCGCCGGAGGTCATCTTCGGTGGTTTTGCCTCGTCTGCTTTCTGGCTGGTATTCAGCGGCTTTGTGCTCGGCGTGGCGATCCGTAAAACCGGACTGGCGGACAGGGCCGCCCGGGCGCTGTCGGCAAAGCTCACCGACTCCTGGGTGTTGATGGTGGCGAGCGTGGTGCTGCTGAGCTACGCGCTGGCGTTTGTGATGCCGTCGAACATGGGACGTATTGCGCTGCTGATGCCGATTGTCGCGGCGATGGCAAAACGCGCCGGTATCGCCGACGGCTCCCGCGCCTGGTTCGGGCTGGCGCTGGCGGTGGGGTTCGGGACTTTCCAGCTTTCGGCGACGATCCTGCCTGCAAACGTTCCCAATCTGGTAATGAGCGGTGCGGCGGAAGGCTCGTACGGCATCCATCTGAACTATGTCCCGTATCTGCTGCTGCACACGCCGGTGCTCGGTATCCTCAAAGGCCTGATTCTGATTGGCCTCATCTGCTGGCTATTTCCCGGCAGCCCAAAACCGCCGAAGGAACAGGCGCCGTCTGATCCTATGGGGCGGGATGAAAAGCGTCTTGCCTGGCTGCTGGCGGTGGTGCTGGGGATGTGGGTCACGGAGAGCTGGCACGGCGTAGGGCCCGCGTGGACGGGGCTGGCGGCGTCGGTCATCGTTATGCTGCCGCGCATTGGGTTCATTACCGGGGAAGAGTTTTCTGCGGGGGTGAATATGCGTACCTGTATTTACGTTGCGGGCATTCTTGGGCTTGCGATCGTGGTGACGCAAACCGGTATCGGAACGGCCGTGGGCGAGGCATTGCTTCGCATTATGCCGCTGGATGCAGACAGGCCGTTCACCAGTTTCCTGGCGCTGACCGGTATTACCACGGCGCTCAACTTCATCATGACCGCCAACGGCGTTCCGGCGCTGTACACCACCCTGGCGCAGAGTTTTTCGGACGCGACCGGTTTTCCGCTGCTGTCGGTGATCATGATTCAGGTGCTGGGCTATTCCACGCCGCTGCTGCCGTATCAGGCGTCGCCGATTGTCGTGGCGATGGGGTTAGGAAAGGTGCCTGCAAGGGCGGGGATGGTGCTCTGTCTGGCGCTGGCTATCGCAACGTATCTGGTACTGCTGCCGCTGGATTATCTGTGGTTTAGTTTGCTGGGGAAAGTGTAGTTCGGTGCGAGGTGTTTCCCCTCACCCCCCCCTCTCCCTAAGGGAGAGGGGGGAGAAGAGCGGCGGGCAAGCGCAAGCGCCACCCGCCACAAAGGCAATTACGCCTGTTTAGCCGCTTCTGCTGCCTTAACGATCACCGCGAAAGCGTCAGCTTTCAGGGATGCACCGCCAACCAGCGCGCCATCGATGTCTGGCTGGGTGAACAGCTCAGCAGCGTTGGAGGCGTTTACGGAACCGCCGTACTGGATAATCACTTGCTCAGCGATCTTCGCGTCGGCTTTAGCAATGTGGTCACGAATGAATTTGTGAACCGCCTGAGCCTGCGCAGGGGTTGCAGATTTGCCGGTACCGATCGCCCAGACTGGCTCGTATGCGATTACTGCGCCTTCGAACGCTGCCGCGCCCTGGGTTTTCAGCACTGCGTCGATCTGACGTGCGCACACTTCTTCGGTTTTGCCCGCTTCGTTTTCCGCTTCGGTTTCACCGATGCACAGAACCGGGATCAGGCCCTGCTCTTTCAGCACGGCGAATTTCTTCGCGATGAACTCGTCGGATTCTTTGTGATAGGTGCGACGCTCGGAGTGGCCGATGATGATGTATTTCGCGCCGATATCTTTCAGCATTTCAGCGGAGGTTTCACCGGTGAACGCGCCAGACAGGTTAACGTCAACGTTCTGCGCGCCCAGAATGATGTGGCTGCCGTCAGCGGCGTGTTTAGCCAGATCCAGGTACATATCCGGCGGAGCGATAGCAACCGCGCAGCCCGTCACGCCAGCCAGCTCTTTACGCAGGTTCGCAACCAGTTCGTTTACCATGTGGCGGCTGCCGTTCAGTTTCCAGTTACCCATCACTAAAGGATGTCGCATTTCAATTCTCCACGCTAAATAAGCGAATTAAGGAATATGGCCACCCTGTCGGGCAGCATGGTCTGTGAATCAGTATAGAGATTTTCCCTCGAAAGGCTTTGCTTTTTGTCATTAATTCGCCCCGCCGAGGGTGTCAGATAGTGCCAGCTTAATCGGTTCAACAGCGAAGGTCAGTCCTTTTTCGCCGTTGTCCGCCACAACATAGCGGATCGCGCCTTCGGTATCAGCGTAGTAACGCTTGTTTTTCCCGGCGGTAAGGAGTTTTTGCAGCTTTTGCTGACTTTGCTTTTTCGTCAGCACAGGGGTAAAGGCCTGCAGTACCGCACTCATGTACTCCAGCGCTTTCGCCTTAGCGGCTTTCTGCTCTGGCCCCTGTATCGGCAGCCAGGTGATTTGCATGCTTTTGATTTTTAACGTACCGCGCTCCAGCGCCGTGGAAGCATACAAATTCTCGTTAATCTTGCTTGCCGCACGGGTCAGTGTGGGGGTATCGCGTGAGCCATCAATGGCGCGAAACTCATCCAGCGGCAGCGTGGGGTTGGTCTGATTAAAGGTTTCACGAAACTGGCTGATGGACTGATCGAAGGACGGTGCGCCCGCCAGCAGATAGGGTGCTGTGGTCGGGGCTGTGGTTTCGGCGGCGTGCAGGGGATAACCCGCGCTGAGCAGCGCTAAACACAGGAAAAGAGAACGTGCCGAACTTTTCATCAACATTGCCCCTGGCCGTAAGTGCTCATGATTAAAACGATATCTGGTCGGCTTGTCAAAAGGTCACAACTCCAGGGTAAAATACGCGCTATACGATAATAAGGAACCTTACATGACCATACAGCAGTGGCTGTTTTCATTCAAAGGGCGTATTGGACGCCGTGATTTCTGGATCTGGATGGTGACGTGGGTTGTCGCCATGCTGCTTCTGTTTTTCGTGGCTTACAACGCCTGGCTGAGCACGCAAACGGCGGCCTTCGCGCTGGTCTGCCTGCTATGGCCAACGGCGGCGGTTGTCGTAAAACGGCTGCACGATCGCGGGCGTTCCGGCGCGTGGGCATTTCTGATTATTCTGGCGTGGATGCTGGTGGCGGGAAACTGGGCGATGCTGCCGTCCATCCTGCCGTGGGTTGTGGGCAGGCTGCTGCCGTCGGTCATCTTCGTGATGATGATTGTCGATCTGGGCGCGTTTATTGGCACCCAGAGCGAAAATAAATACGGTAAAGACACCGTCGAGGTGAAATACCGCTGATCACCAGTAGTGTTCGGCGGTCATATGGCCCGGTCGGCGGCGAAGATGTTTCGTCATCTGCCGGGTATCCTTCAGAAGCTGCTGCGTGTCCCGCACCATCTGGGGGTTGCCGCACAGCATGACGTGGCTGGTTTCAGCGTTCAGCGGCAAACCCACCGCGTCTTCCAGGGCTCCACTCTCAATTAGCGCCGGCACGCGGCCGGTAAGCGCTCCTGCTACGGTTTCGCGGCTGACCACCGTCTGAATCTTTAACTTCCCGCCGTACTGCTGTTCAAGCGCCTGCATCTGCGGCAAATAGCTCAGGTCCGCGGCGTAGCGCGCAGCGTGCACCAGCACGATGTTTTTAAAGCGCTCCAGGTCTTTGCCGTACTGCAAAATAGAGAGATAAGGGCCGATGGCCGTACCGGTTGCCAGCATCCAGAGCGTGTCGCAGTCAGGGATCTCTTCGAGCACAAAGAAGCCTGCCGCTTCACTCACAATTTGCACCTCGTCGCCGGGCTTAAGGGCGGCAAGGCGCGGGCTGAGCTTACCGTCAGGAACGGTGACCAGATAGAACTCGAGATCCGGGTTATCAGGTGCGTTAACGTAAGAGTAGGCGCGCTGCACGCGCTCGCCGTCGACATCCAGCCCCAGCTTCGCAAATTGCCCGGCTTTAAACGGGTGAACGGGAGCATGTACGGTGAGACTAAATAGCGCATCGGTCCAGAACTGTACCTTTGTGACTTTACCTGTTACCCAGTCCGCCATGATCTTCTCCTGTGCTGTTTCTCTGTTCTATCTTCCGTACTTGTGGTGACAATTTCCAGCCCGTCAGGGCCGGAAAGCTCTATCGATCAAACGGTTTTACAGAATGTGCGTCTGCACGTCCGGGTCTTTGCGGTCGAGATAGTGGATAGACTGGATGCGGCGAATGGTGCGTGATTTACCGCGAATCAGCAGTGTTTCAGTGGTGGCCATATTGCCCTTGCGGGTGATGCCGTCCAGCAGATCGCCTTTGGTGATGCCGGTCGCCGAGAAGACAACGTTATCGCTACGCGCCATCTCGTCCAGAGCCAGCACTTTATTGGCCTCGATGCCCATCGCTTCGCAGCGCGCCAGCTCGTTTTCCCCGATACGGCGGTTCTCTTCGCTGTCGCCTTTCACCTCATGGCGGGGCAGCAGACGGGCCTGCATATCGCCATCCAGCGCGCGGATCACTGCCGCGGAGACCACACCTTCCGGCGCGCCGCCGATGCCATACAGCACGTCGACTTCGCTGTCCGGCATGCAGGTCAGGATCGAGGCGGCAACGTCACCGTCAGGGATAGCAAACACGCGCACGCCGAGCTTTTGCATCTGCGCGATAGTGGCGTCGTGGCGCGGTTTCGCCAGAATGGTGACGGTGAGTTCGCTAAGGGGTTTGCCCAGGGCTTTGGCGATGTTGTGCAGGTTCTCTTCCAGCGGCAGGCTAAGGTCGATTGCGCCTTTTGCGCCAGGACCGACAATCAGCTTTTCCATGTACATATCCGGCGCGTTGAGGAAGCAACCCTTATCGCCCACGGCCAGCACCGCTAACGCATTGGCCTGACCCATCGCCGTCATGCGGGTGCCTTCGATCGGGTCAACCGCGATATCCACGGCATCGCCTTTGCCGGTACCGACTTTTTCACCGATGTAGAGCATCGGCGCTTCGTCGATCTCGCCTTCGCCGATCACGATGGTGCCGTCAATGTTGACCTGGTTAAGTACAATACGCATGGCATGGACGGCTGCGCCGTCTGCGGTATTTTTGTCGCCACGGCCCAGCCATTTATAGCCTGCAAGGGCGGCCGCTTCGGTGACGCGGGAAAACTCGATAGCAAGTTCACGTTTCATGAGGTACTCGTGCAATCAAAAGGAATTGCACGAAGTTTATCACAGAGTGGGGAGGGGTGAGGGGGCCGGTGCGGTTGGAGCCCCTCTCCCCAAAGGGGCGAGGGGACTTAAAACACCCTCTCCCCTTTGGGGAGAGGGCCGGGGTGAGGGGAATTACTCTTCGTGCTCTTCCCACGCCAGGGCGCGTTTCACCGCTTTTTTCCAGCCGCTGTAGCGGAAGTTACGCTCGGTGGTTTCGATGCCCGGACGGAATTCGCGTTCGATAACCGCTTTTTCCTGCAGCTCGTCCAGGTTCTGCCAGAAGCCTACCGCCAGACCGGCAAGGTATGCCGCGCCCAGCGCCGTGACTTCACGCACTTCAGGGCGTTCAACGCGGGTGCCCAGAATGTCGGACTGGAACTGCATCAGGAAGTTATTCGCTACCGCACCGCCGTCCACGCGCAGGGCGTGCAGACGAATGCCGGAGTCAGCCTGCATCGCTTCCAGCACGTCGCGCGTCTGGTAGGCGATGGATTCGAGAGTAGCGCGAATAATGTGGTTAGAGTTCACACCGCGCGTCAGGCCGAAAATTGCGCCGCGTGCATACGGGTCCCAGTACGGTGCGCCCAGACCGGTGAACGCAGGCACCACGTACACGCCGTTGGTGTCTTTCACTTTGGTCGCGAAGTACTCGGAGTCGAACGCATCGCTGATCAGCTTCATCTCGTCGCGCAGCCACTGAATGGATGCACCCGCCATGAACACCGCACCTTCCAGCGCATAGTTCACTTCGCCGCGCGGGCCGCAGGCGATGGTGGTCAGCAGGCCGTTTTCTGATTTCACCGCCTTCTCGCCGGTGTTCATCAGCATAAAGCAGCCGGTGCCGTAGGTGTTCTTCGCCATCCCTTCCTTGACGCACAGCTGGCCGAACAGCGCCGCCTGCTGGTCGCCGGCGATACCGGCGATAGGAATACGGGTGCCGCCTTTACCGCCGATGTTGGTCTGGCCGTATACTTCTGAAGACTTACGCACTTCAGGAAGCATCGCGCGCGGAATGTCCAGCGCGTCCAGCATCTTGTCATCCCACTCAAGGGTGTTGATGTTGAACAGCATGGTACGCGAGGCGTTGGTGTAGTCGGTCACGTGAACGCGTCCCTGGGTCATCTTCCAGATAAGCCAGGTATCGACGGTACCGAACAGCAGCTCGCCGCGTTTAGCACGCTCGCGTGAACCTTCTACGTGGTCGAGGATCCATTTCACTTTGGTGCCGGAGAAATACGGGTCAACCACCAGACCGGTGGCGCTGCGCACGTACTCTTCCATACCGTCGCGCTTCAGCTGTTCGCAGATCTCGGATGTACGGCGGCACTGCCAGACGATAGCGTTGTAAATGGGCTTACCGGTTTCACGTTCCCAGACAATCGTCGTTTCACGCTGGTTGGTAATACCAATCGCGGCAATCTCGTCGGAACTGATATCGGCTTTCGCCAGCACTTCGACCAGCGTGGAGCTTTGTGACGCCCAAATCTCCATTGGGTCATGTTCTACCCAGCCTGGACGAGGATAAATTTGCTCAAATTCGCGCTGTGACACGCTGACGATGTTCGCGTCATGATCCATTACGACAGCGCGGGAGCTGGTAGTGCCCTGGTCGAGCGCAACGATATATTTTTTTTCGGTCATGGTATGTGTCCCGTAGTCAGATTACAGCGAAGCTTTTTGTTGTGCGGTAGAAGTCGTTTCCTTCTCTTCTTCCACACAGGTGTCGCACGGTAAGTGGCGACCAATTAATTTGCGGTAGCTAAACGCACCCAGCGCAGCCCCGACAACCGGCGCAAACAGCGGTACCAGGAAGTAAGGAATGTCTTTGCCACCGGTGAAGGCGACGTCGCCCCAGCCAGCGATAAAGGCAAAGGCTTTTGGTCCGATATCACGTGCCGGGTTCATCGCGAATCCGGTCAGCGGGCCCATGGATGCGCCAATTACCGCAATCAGCAAACCAATCAGCAGGGGTGCCAGCGGGCCGCGCGGAATGCCGTTTCCGTCGTCGGTCAGCGCCAGGATAACGCCCATCAGAATAGCGGTAATCACCATTTCAACTGCGAACGCCTGCACAAAATTAATATGCGGGTTTGGATAGGTTGAGAAGATACCTGCCAGATCCAGACTTTCAACACTGCCGCGTACCATATGATGCGTCTGTTCGAAGTCGATGAAAAGATTGTAATAAAGCCCGTAAACTAACGCCGCTGCGCAAAACGCGCCGGCAAACTGAGAAAGAATGAAAGGAACAACTTTGCGTCCGTCGAAGCACGCGAACAGCCACAGTGCGATTGTCACCGCCGGGTTAAGATGTGCACCAGAAACCCCTGCAGTCAGGTAGATGGCCATCGCCACGCCCAGACCCCAGATGATACTGATTTCCCACTGACCAAAACTGGCACCCGCCACTTTCAGTGCAGCGACACAGCCCACTCCGAAGAATATCAACAACCCGGTACCAAGGAACTCGGCAATGCACTGGCCTTTTAAGGTTGATGTCTGACTCATAATCGGAATCCTGAAGAAATTGATGTTTATTGTTAGCATGGCCGCCCGTGACAGCCACGATGCCCTGTAGACATAGTGTTAATTTATCGTTAACGAGCAAAAACGAGAAATATCGAAATCAAAATGTGTGGTCTGTGTCAATAAAATGAGCGTTTTCGCGCCATAAAGCACATTTTTGCATCAGTACAGGAATGTGAGCTGAATCATTTCATTAACGAATCAGTTAACAATTTAGGGGTATATGACGCGAACACACCAGGACCAGACCTAAAAGTGTTGCAAACCGCGATCTGCGCGGTGTGTCGCTGGACACAGAGCGCCGCGCTCCATACAATCGACGGTATATGTCGTGCGCGTTTATGTTAAAGCGTCGCCTTGCAATTCAGGAGAGGTAGCATCATGTCTTTAGAAGTGTTTGAGAAACTGGAATCGAAAGTACAGCAGGCGATTGACACCATCACCCTGCTGCAGATGGAAATTGAAGAGCTGAAAGAAAAGAACAACAGCCTGGCGCAGGAAGTTCAGAACGCTCAGCACGGCCGCGAAGAACTGGAGCGCGAAAACAACCAGCTGCGCGAACAGCAGAACGGCTGGCAGGATCGCCTGCAGGCGCTGCTGGGACGTATGGAAGAGGTCTAATTTCTCTCGGGAAATACAGATGAAATAAGCCGGGTAAGGCGTCGCCGCCACCCGGCTTTTTTTATGGTTTGATGTCAGTCGGCGATCACCATAAAAAAGGCCGCCAAAGGCGGCCTTAACGCTACTTGTCCTGCGCTGTCATAGCAAAAGCAACGAACACATTCGGTTCATCACTCTTTACAACGAGTACGCTGGCGACAATGAACGCGATACATAAATAGCGTTTCATTATGCGGTCCCTGCAGCTAACCGCTCCACCGTTCACCACCGGTGATAAGTCGGTGGACACAAGCCCTGGTATTAGCCTGCTTTACGGTAGTGAATACACCTTTCCCTGGACCGATGCCCATTTGCGAGATGGCGGAAAGGGACGCTTCACCATAATGAGCATCAACCGTGGAGTTAAGGTATTCATAGACAATTAGGATTTTATAAAGGTTCTGAGGGGTTGCCCAAGGTTTGGACGAGAGTATGATGAAACTCCCTGGTGTTAGTCTGCAAAACTTCCCAACGGACCGCGAATCCTGAGGGGACAAAAAAACCGCCACATTGCTGTTGGCGGTTTTTTTATGGTTCTCGCTGACTTTTAACTACTCGATATCCAGCGCATCTTCCGACAGGATAATGCCGGTATTATCGGCGTAGAGATGGTCCCCGGAGAAGAAGGTCACGCCGCCGAAATTGACGCGCACGTCGCTTTCGCCGATGCCGTCACCCGCCGCCCCTACCGGTATGGCAGCGATGGCCTGAATCCCGATATCCAGGTCTTCCAGATCGTCCACCTGACGTACGGAACCATACACCACAAGGCCTTCCCACTCATTCTGAACGGCAATGCCGGCCAGTTCAGCATCAATTAATGCACGGCGCACGGAACCGCCGCCGTCGACCACAAGAACGCGGCCGCGGCCATTCTGTTCGAGCAGATCGTACAGCAACCCGTTGTCCTCGAAACATTTCACCGTGACGATTTGACCGCCAAACGACGACCTCCCACCAAAGTTGGAGAACAGCGGTTCAACGACGTTGACATCTTCCTGGTAGATGTCACAAAGCTCGGAGGTATCGTATTTCATAGGTTTAACGCTCAGTTGCTGCGAATGTGTTCAGTATATCGTGCGAAATGCGTTGTTGGCAAAATCATCAATTGTTAATTGATATTTGTCAGCTAACGCAGCGTCTGGCTTAACACAATCCCGATGACGAACAACAGGTTAGTCAGCAACGCGCCTTTTACCGTGCGTTCCAGCATCGGCGGCATGGCGGACGGGCTGAGTTCACGCATCACAAAGCGGGCCTGCTTAATCAGCAGCGGCGCGGCAAGCACAAACAGCCAGCCCCACAGGCTCTGCAAGGAAATCAGGTTAAACAGCGCCAGGCAAACCAGCGCGCCAATGAGCAGACAGGCGTGATAGCGGCGCGCATTGACCGGCCCCAGACGAACCGCCAGAGTGTTTTTGCCGTTCTCGCGATCGCTGTCGATATCGCGCAGGTTGTTGATGTTGAGCACCGCCGTCGCCAGCAGACCGCAGGCGGTCGCGGGCAGGAACAGGGCAGGGATCACCGTATGCGCCTGCAGGTACCAGCTTCCCATCACGCTCAGCCAGCCGAAGAACACCAGTACGGAGATATCCCCGAGCCCAATATAACCGTAAGGACGCGTGCCGACGGTGTAGGTGATGGCCGCGATAATGGCCAGTAAACCCAGCACCAGGAAGCCAATGAAATCGCTGGTGGTCTTAGACGCCACCGTCACCAGCGCAAGACCGGATACGCAGATCAGCGCTACGGTGATAATCAGCGCGCGTTTCATCTGCGCCTGGGTAATCACCCCTTTCTGCATTCCGCGCAGTGGACCTATGCGGTCCGGCTTGTCGCTGCCTTTTACCGCGTCGCCGTAGTCGTTGGCGAGATTAGAGAGAATTTGCAGCAGGCCGGCGGTAATCAGTGCCAGCGCGGCGACCAGCGGCTCAAAATAACCCTGCCACCAGGCAAGGGCGGTACCGACGATAATCGCGGCAAAGGCCAGAGGAAGCGTTTTAGGGCGCAGACTTTCGAGCCACGCCTGAGTACGGCTGATGTCAGTCATAAGTATTTAGCCAATAAAAATGGGGGCATTAGCCCCCATTAAACGTGATGAGAATCCAGTAACCGCGATTATAGGATAAAACGGCTCAGATCTTCATCTGCCACTAACGCATCCAGATGTTTACTCACATATTCTGCGTCAATGGTAACGGTTTGACCGTTAAGGTCGCTCGCGTCGTAAGAGATATCTTCCACCAGGCGTTCCAGCACGGTATGCAGGCGACGCGCACCGATGTTCTCGGTGGTTTCGTTGACCTGCCATGCGGCCTGGGCAATACGCTTGATACCGTCTTCAGTGAACTCGAGGTTCACGCCTTCGGTCGCCATCAGCGCTTTGTACTGTACGGTAGCAGAGGCGTTCGGCTCGGTCAGGATACGTTCGAAATCTTCGGTAGTCAGCGCCTGCAGCTCAACGCGGATAGGCAGACGCCCCTGCAGTTCGGGGATCAGATCCGACGGGCTGGCAACCTGGAACGCCCCTGAAGCGATAAACAGGATGTGGTCCGTTTTCACCATGCCGTGCTTGGTGGAGACTGTGCAGCCTTCAACCAGCGGCAGCAGGTCGCGCTGAACGCCTTCGCGGGACACGTCCGGGCCGGAGCTGTTGCCGCCGCGCTTACAAATTTTGTCGATTTCGTCGATAAACACGATACCGTGCTGCTCAACCGCGTCGATAGCGTCCTGCTTCAGCTCTTCCGGGTTTACCAGCTTCGCTGCTTCTTCTTCAATCAGCAGCTTCATCGCGTCTTTGATTTTCAGCTTACGCGCTTTCTGCTTCTGGCCGCCCAGGTTCTGGAACATGGACTGCAGCTGGCTGGTCATCTCTTCCATGCCCGGAGGCGCCATGATTTCCACACCCATTGGCGCGGCAGCGAGATCGATCTCAATCTCTTTGTCGTCCAGCTGGCCTTCACGCAGTTTTTTGCGGAATGCCTGGCGCGCCGCGGATGGTTCCGCCTGCTGCTCTGCCTGGCCCCAGTTGTTTTTTGCCGGTGGAATCAGCACGTCGAGAATGCGCTCTTCGGCCATCTCTTCCGCGCGATAGCGGTTTTTCTCGATCGCCTGGACGCGCACCATCTTGATCGCCGAGTCGGTCAGATCGCGGATGATGGAGTCCACTTCTTTACCCACATAGCCCACTTCGGTGAACTTGGTGGCTTCAACCTTGATGAACGGCGCGTTAGCCAGCTTCGCCAGACGACGGGCGATTTCGGTTTTACCGACGCCGGTCGGGCCGATCATCAGAATGTTTTTCGGCGTCACTTCGTGGCGCAGCTCTTCATCAAGCTGCATACGACGCCAGCGGTTACGCAGGGCGATAGCCACCGAACGCTTGGCGTTATCCTGGCCGATAATGTGTTTGTTCAGTTCGCTGACAATTTCGCGTGGGGTCATTTCAGACATGGGAGATCCTTACGCTTTGGAGGTCAATTCTTCGATGGTGTGGTTGTGGTTGGTATAAATGCAGATATCACCTGCAATATCCAACGCCTTCACCGCGATATCACGCGCGTTCATGTCGGTATTTTCCAACAGCGCGCGGGCTGCAGCCTGGGCATAAGGGCCGCCAGAGCCGATGGCAATCAGGTCATTTTCCGGCTGAATGACGTCACCGTTACCGGTGATGATCAGCGAGGCGGTTTCATCGGCCACGGCCAGCAGCGCTTCGAGCTTGCGCAGCATGCGGTCGGTACGCCAGTCTTTCGCCAGCTCAACGGCAGCTTTCACCAGATGACCCTGGTGCATTTCCAGTTTGCGTTCAAACAGTTCAAACAGCGTGAAGGCGTCCGCCGTGCCGCCTGCAAAACCGGCGATCACTTTGTCGTTGTAGAGGCGGCGCACTTTCTTCACGTTGCCTTTCATGACGGTATTACCCAGCGTGGCCTGGCCATCACCGGCGATTACCACATGGCCGTTACGGCGTACACTTACTATTGTTGTCACGAGCAGACCCCCTGGTTACAGAATCGGGAAACAGAAGCCCTGAGCCTGTGCTCAGGGCTGAATTAAATGATAGATGGGGGGGATTTCGGGGGTTTCAACCCCCGGAGGCGAGTCGAATGCAGTTTGTGTGGCCGGCGATTTTCAAACGAGAAATGGTGCCATCGGCATTTTCTTTGCCTTTGACCGGACCAATCACCACGCGATTCCAGCCGTTATTGGTGGTAATACGCGAATCAAACCCTTCAAAGGCCAGCTGAGCACGTACCGTTTCCGCCTGCTCTGCGCCTTTGAACGAACCGCACTGTACCATCCAGCGGCGCTCGTCTTTTTTCTCAGCCGTCTGCTTCGGCGCTTCGGTCTCTTTGGTCACCGGCGCGGCCTGCTGCGTTTTCGGCTGCTGCGCGGTGGTATGCGCTGGCGTCTGGAGCAGATCCTGATACGGCTGAGCCGCCTGTTTCTGCGGCTGCGTTTTTGGCTGCTGCTGGACTGGCTGAGACTGCGCCGTACGCGTCGGCTGCTGGTATGGCTGTTCCGTTACCCGCGGCTGTGCTTTCGGCTGCTGCACCGGCTGGGTTTGCGCCCACTGCTGCTGTTGTTGCTGCTGCTGGATCTGCTGTTGCGCCTGACGTCGCTGCAGCGTTTGCTGGCGCTGTGCCGGCGTCTGCTCATTCCACGGCACTTCGTTCAGCTGCGTAGGCTGCTGGCGCATATCGGCCTGCATTTGGGCCAGCAGCTGACGCTGTTCATCTGTCAGCTGATTCGCATTCTGCACTTCACCACCCGCAGAAGGTTCGGTTGGCGCACGCACCCCGGGCTGGCGGCTCTCCAGCTCTTTGATATAGCGCCAGCGCTCTTCAGGCTTCGGAGGAAGGCCATTTCCGGCAACTTTACTGGCCTGAAGCGCCTCAGACTCTTCTTTTTTATGGTGCGTGATGAAGTACAGGCCACCAATAAAGGCGACGACTACAGCCGCAGCAATAGCGACCATTGCTGGCGAGACAGCAGGCAGGTTACGTTGCTTTTTCCTTGAGCTACTCTTTTTGCGTCGCGAAGGTGCCGGCTGGCCGCGACGTACATAATCTCGTTGTGCCACTATCGTTTCGCTGTATTTATTCGTTCGTCAGTCCGCCATGTTACTTAAGCGGCGGGGCTTTGACCAGATAAGGGTATCCGAAAGACGTTTACTTTAAGTCAATGCCTGGGTAGTGCCGCGGACAATCAGTTCGCAGTCCAGCAACCGCGAGCCGCTGCTAACTGTTTGACCGTGAAGCTGATCCAGCAGAAGGAGCATCGCTTCGCGGCCGATTTGATAGCGCGGCTGAGCGACCGTTGAGAGCGGCGGATCGCAAAATTCTGAAAGCGAAATATTGTCGAATCCGATGATCGATAAATCTTTCGGTATGCGAAGGCCGCGGCGTTTGGCGTACGACAATGCGCCCAGCGCCATCACGTCGCTGTGACAAAATACGGCGGTTGGCGGCTCAGGCAGGTCCAGAAGTTTCTCAAGCGCTTGTCCACCCGCGGCGAAGGTAAAGTCACCGCGCGCAATGTAGTGCGGATCGACGGTGACGCCGGTACGGCGCAGCGCCTGAACGTAGCCCTGCAAGCGATAATGACACAGCGGCATTTCTTCAGGCCCGGCAATACAGCCAATGCGCTTATGCCCCAGCTCCTGGAGATAGTTTACGGCGTTGAACGCGGCGGTGAGGTTATCAATGTGGACCGTCGGCAGCTCCAGCTCCGGCGCAAACTCGTTGGCCATCACCATCGGCGGTAAATTACGCTGCTCTTCAATGCTGGCATCAAACGGCAGGCGGGAGCCAAGCAGCAGCATGCCGTCGATCTGCTTGGTGATAATGAGATCGATGAAGGTTTTTTCCTGCTGGTTCTGGTGAGCGCAGTCGCCAATCAGCACCAGGTAACCCTGTTCCGCTGCGGTGACTTCAATACCGCGGATAATCTCGCTGAAGAAGGGGTCGCAGATATCCGGCACAATCACCAGAATGGTGCGCGACTCATTGCGTTTGACGTTACGCCCCATCGCCTGTGGGAAATAGCCCACTTCAAGCGCAGCCTGCTCTACCCGGTTACGGGTCGCCTGGGAGACTTTATCCGGGTTCATTAATGCGCGGGATACCGTTGCCGTAGAGACTTGTGCTTTCTGGGCAACGTCTTTCATGGTCGCCGGTGCAACCTCTTTCCTGGACTTCAACGTCTTCTCCTCGCCTGAACACCGAACTTCTGACATCACCATTTTTACAGATAGTTAATGGAATCGGTTACAGAATTTTCATAAAAAGTGTGAGGAGCGTTAAATTTTTCGATCCGTCTTCAGCCTTCGATGGGATCGACGTCCAGTACCCACTTCACTTTTCGCGCTTCCGGCAGCGTGTTGATGAGCGCCAGCGTGCCGCTGACGATATGCTGCAGGCGAACACGTGAGGGGTGCTGAAGTAAGATTTGCCAGCGGAAACGTCCGCCGCGCTTTGGCGCGAGTGCCGGCACCGGGCCCAGGATCCACAGCTGATTATCCACCAGCGGGCTGGCCTGCAGGAGGTTTCTCAGCTGCTGCAGGAAAAGCGGCGCCTGCTGGTTGTTGTGATCTTCCGCGCGGATGATGACGTGGCTGGTCCACGGCGGCAGCTGCATGCTCTGGCGTTCGGCCAGCGCCTGCTCGGCAAAAGCGTCATAGCCTTTATGCAGCAGGGTTTGCAGCAGCGGATGCTCAGGGTGGTGCGTTTGCAACACCACTTCGCCCTGTTTACCGGCGCGACCGGCACGCCCTGCCACCTGGGTATATAGCTGGGCGAAGCGCTCGGCTGAGCGGAAATCTGCCGAGAACAGCGCGCCGTCCACGTCCAGTAGGGCGACAAGCGTCACGTCCGGGAAGTGGTGGCCTTTGGCCAGCATCTGGGTGCCAATCAGGATGCGCGCGCCGCCGCGATGCACTTCCGCCAGCTGCTGTTCCAGCGCGCCCTTGCGGCTGGTGGTGTCCCGGTCGATACGCGAAATAGGCACGTCCGGGAAGAAGGGGCCAAGCGCCTGTTCCAGCTGTTCCGTCCCCAGACCGACCGGTACGATATGGGTTGAACCACATGACGGGCACTGGCGCGGCACCGGGCGCTGGCTGTCGCAGTGGTGGCAGCGCAAATGCCGCTGGGCCTGGTGGAAGGTATAGTAGTGGTCGCAGCGAGGACACTCGGCAATCCAGCCGCAGTCGTGGCACAGCAGGGCGGGGGCGAATCCGCGGCGGTTCAGAAACAGAATGACCTGGTTCCCCGCCTGCAGGTGCTGGCGCATGCGGGTAATCAATGCAGGCGCTAGCCCGGCCTGAACCTGCTGACCTTTCAGATCCAGCACGTGCTGAATGGCCGGACGGGCATTCCCCGCCCGACGCGTCAGGCGCAGCATGTGGTACTTACGCTGGCGCACGTTGTGCAGCGTTTCGAGCGCCGGCGTGGCGGAGCCGAGAATAATGGGAATTTGCTCGCTGTGCGCGCGATAGACCGCCAGATCGCGGGCGTGATAGCGCCAGCCCTCCTGCTGTTTATAGGAGCTGTCGTGTTCTTCGTCGATCACGATAACGCCAAGATTTTTAAATGGCGTAAACAGCGACGAGCGGGTGCCGATCACAATCGCCGCTTCGCCGTTTTTCGCTTTCAGCCAGGCGCTGAGGCGTTCGCTGTCGTTCAGGCCGGAGTGCAGCACCTCAACCGGCGCGTTAAAGCGCTCGCGGAATCGGGCGATGGTTTGCGGCGTCAGGCCAATTTCCGGCACCATCACCAGCGCCTGTTTGCCCTGAGCCAGCACGTTTTCCAGCACGCTCAGGTAGACTTCGGTCTTGCCGGAACCGGTGACCCCCGCCAGCAGCCAGGCAGAGAAATGATCGGAGGCGCTATGAATCGCGCCCACGGCGGTGGCCTGCTCGGTATTCAGACGCAGGCGATCCCCTGAAACGGAGAAACTCTCCCGCCAGTCGTAAAGAGCGGGGGCTTCGCTGGCCAGTTCGCTCAGCCCTTTCTTTCTTAAGGCCTGTAGCGCCGTTTCGCTGACCTCAAGCTCGTCGACCTGATGTCGCCAGATTTTTCCCTGACGCAGCGCCGCCAGCGCCTGCTGCTGTTTCTGCGATCGCTTCAGGCTGTTGATGTCCACCGCCTGGCCCTGCTCGGTGGCAAACCAGTACCACATCGGCGCATGGCTGGCGCTTTTGCCCTGGCGCAGCATGATTGGCAGGGCATGGAACAGGACGTCGCCAATCGGGTGATGATAATAATCTGCCGCCCACAGCAGCAGTCGCCAGGTGCTGGTGGAGTAAACGGGCTCGCTGTCCAGCACCTCAACGACCGACTTCAGTTCATTGAGCGGCAGTTCACTTTGATCGCTGACGGAGACAACAATCCCCACGCGCTGCTGTTTGCCAAACGGCACGGTCACGCGGCAACCCGCTTTGGCGCTCATGCTGTCGGGCAGCAGGTAGTCAAAGGTGCGGGGAAGCGGAACGGGCAGGGCAACGTGAGCGACGGGCATCGAATCTTCCTGACTTGAAAAGTGGCGCGTTAGTATACACATTAGTAAAAGCGGCGTGCGGATCAGTTTGCATACGTTGGTCAAATTCTGTATGATTCGCCGCCTTTGGTGTACTTTACGCCAAAGAACTTACAATCAACATCGCGTGGTGTCTGGCGTTAGGGCTGGAAGAGCGACGCGGCCTTAACTGAGGTTCTCCCATGAAAAAAGATATTCACCCGAAATACGAAATGATTACTGCAAACTGTTCTTGCGGTAACTCTATCCAGATCCGCTCTACCGTGGGTCACGATCTGAACCTGGACGTGTGCGGCAAATGCCACCCGTTCTACACTGGTAAGCAGCGTGACGTTGCAACCGGTGGCCGTGTTGACCGCTTCAACAAGCGTTTCAGCATCCCGGGCGCTAAATAAGTTTCCCGAAAAAAAGGCACCGCAAGGTGCCTTTTTTGTATCCGCTTCTCAGTATTCCCACGTATCCGGGTCAATACCCAGTTCACGCATGATCACCTTCGCCTCTTCCGGGATTTCATCACTACGCTCTTTACGCAGATCTTCATCGTTCGGCAACGGTTGACCGGTAAACGCATGCAGAAACGCTTCGCACAGCAGTTCGCTGTTGGTCGCGTGGCGCAGGTTATTCACCTGACGACGCGTACGTTCATCGGTGAGGATCTTCAACACCTTCAGAGGAATGGAAACCGTAATTTTCTTTACTTGCTCACTCTTCTTACCGTGCTCAGCGTATGGGCTGATATATTCGCCGCTCCATTCAGCCATGAGATACCTTTAATCCTCTCAGTCATTTATTTAAAGGTGCAAAACCTGTAACCACCCGTTTTGAACCGCAATCTTGTCTAGTTTACCGTAGAGACGATACCGTGGCACGGATATTGCCGCTGCAGCGTGCACTAAAGCATATAATTTTAACGGCTATTTGCGCATTGCTCAATCTATACGCAAAGAAGTTTAGATGTCCAGATGTATTGACGTCCATACTTTCAGTGTTTACTCTGGTGCCTGACTTTTCACCTCATTCGCCAGGAAGCCCTCACCATGACGCGTAAACAGGCCACTATTGCAGTGCGTAGCGGATTAAATGATGACGAGCAGTACGGCTGCGTTGTCCCGCCGATTCATCTTTCCAGTACCTATAATTTCACCGGATTTAATGAACCCCGCGCGCATGATTATTCGCGTCGTGGCAACCCTACGCGTGACGTGACCCAGCGCGCGCTGGCCGAGCTGGAAGGTGGCGCAGGTGCAGTATTAACCAATACGGGGATGTCCGCCATTCACCTGGTGACCACGGTGTTCCTGAAACCCGGCGATCTGCTGGTTGCGCCGCACGACTGCTACGGCGGCAGCTATCGCCTGTTTGACAGCCTGGCGAAACGCGGATGCTATCGCGTCCTGTTTGTCGATCAAAACGACGAACAGGCGCTGAAACAGGCCCTGGCAGAGAAACCGAAGCTGGTTCTGGTGGAAAGTCCAAGCAATCCATTGTTGCGCGTTGTCGATATTGCGAAAATTTGTCAGCTCGCAAGGGATGCGGGAGCGATAAGTGTAGTGGATAATACGTTCCTCAGTCCGGCCCTTCAGAACCCACTCGCACTGGGTGCCGATCTGGTATTGCATTCATGCACTAAATATCTGAACGGCCATTCTGATGTGGTGGCGGGCGTGGTGATTGCCAAAGATCCCGACGTTGTCACCGAACTGGCATGGTGGGCCAATAATATTGGCGTCACCGCGGGGGCCTTCGACAGCTATCTGCTGTTGCGCGGCATCCGCACGCTATCGCCGCGCATGGACGTGGCGCAGCGCAATGCCCAGGCGATTGTCGATTTCCTGAAAACCCAGCCGCTGGTGAAAAAGCTTTATCACCCGTCGCTGCCGGAAAATCAGGGGCACGAGATTGCCGCGCGTCAGCAGAAAGGGTTTGGCGCGATGTTAAGTTTTGAACTGGACGGTGACGAGCAAACGCTGCGTCGCTTCCTGGGCGGGCTGTCATTGTTTACGCTGGCGGAATCCTTAGGTGGGGTTGAAAGCTTGATCTCCCACGCCGCGACCATGACGCACGCAGGTATGGCACCGGAAGCTCGTGCCGCCGCCGGAATTTCTGAGACGCTGCTGCGTATCTCAACCGGCATTGAAGATTCTGAAGATTTAATTGCCGATCTGGAAAATGCCTTCCGGATCGCAGCCAAGGGGTAATCATGAGTGTGATAGCGCAGGCAGGGGCGAAGGGTCGTCAACTGCACAAGTTTGGTGGTAGTAGTCTTGCTGATGTGAAATGTTACCTGCGCGTTGCAGGGATCATGACGGAATATTCACAGCCGGGTGACATGATGGTTGTCTCGGCGGCGGGCAGCACCACCAACCAGTTGATTAGCTGGCTGAAACTGAGCCAGACCGATCGCCTTTCTGCGCATCAGGTGCAACAGTCCTTACGCCGTTACCAGAGCGAGCTGATTGCCGGCCTGCTGCCTGCGGACGTGGCGGACGGGCTGATCAGCGCCTTTACGCATGACCTTGAGCGTCTGGCTGCCCTGCTGGACAGCGGAATTACCGACGCGGTGTATGCCGAAGTGGTGGGCCACGGTGAAGTGTGGTCCGCGCGCCTGATGGCCGCCGTGCTGCAACACCTGGGCGTGGAAGCGGCCTGGCTCGACGCGCGTGATTTCCTGCGCGCCGAACGCGCCGCGCAGCCGCAGGTGGATGAAGGGTTGTCCTACCCGCTGCTGCAACAGCTGCTGGTGCAGCACCCGGGCAAACGTATTGTCGTCACCGGCTTTATCAGCCGCAGCAACGCGGGCGAAACCGTGCTGCTGGGCCGTAACGGCTCCGACTACTCGGCAACGCAGATTGGTGCCCTGGCGGGCGTGTCCCGCGTCACCATCTGGAGCGACGTGGCCGGTGTGTACAGCGCGGACCCGCGCAAAGTAAAAGATGCCTGCCTGCTGCCGCTGCTGCGTCTCGACGAAGCCAGCGAGCTGGCGCGTCTGGCCGCGCCGGTACTGCACGCGCGCACGCTGCAGCCGGTTTCCGGCAGCGATATCGACCTCCAGCTGCGCTGCAGTTACACCCCGGATCAAGGCTCTACGCGTATTGAGCGCGTGCTGGCGTCCGGTACCGGGGCGCGTATTGTCACCAGCCACGACGACATCTGCCTGATTGAGTTCCAGGTGCCTGCGGGCCAGGACTTCAAGCTGGCGCATAAAGATATCGACACGATCCTGAAACGCGCCCAGGTGCGTCCGCTGGCCGTTGGCGTGCATAACGATCGCCAGCTGCTGCAGTTCTGCTATACCGCGGAAGTGGCGGATAGCGCGCTGAAAATTCTGGATGAAGCGGGCCTGCCGGGCGAGCTTCGCCTGCGTCAGGGGCTGGCGCTGGTGGCGATGGTGGGCGCGGGCGTCACCCGTAACCCGCTGCACTGCCACCGCTTCTGGCAGCAGCTGAAAGGCCAGCCGGTGGAATTCACCTGGCAGTCGGAAGAGGGCATCAGCCTGGTCGCCGTCCTGCGTAAAGGCCCAACCGAGAGCCTGATTCAGGGTCTGCACACCTCCCTGTTCCGCGCGGAAAAGCGCATCGGCCTGGTGCTGTTCGGGAAAGGCAACATCGGTTCCCGCTGGCTGGAACTGTTCGCCCGCGAACAGGTGACGCTCTCGGCGCGTACCGGATTCGAATTCATTCTCGCGGGCGTGGTGGACAGCCGCCGCAGCCTCCTGAACTACGAAGGGCTGGACGCCAGCCGCGCGCTTGCGTTCTTTAATGATGAAGCGGTTGAGCAGGATGAAGAGTCGCTGTTCCTCTGGATGCGCGCGCACCCGTATGACGATCTGGTGGTGCTGGACGTTACCGCAAGCGAACAGCTTGCGGATCAGTATCTGGATTTCGCCAGCCACGGTTTCCACGTCATCAGTGCGAACAAGCTGGCGGGGGCGAGCAGCACCGATAAATACCGCCAGATCCACGACGCGTTTGAAAAAACAGGGCGCCACTGGCTCTATAACGCCACCGTTGGGGCTGGCCTGCCGGTTAACCACACCGTGCGTGACCTGATTGAAAGCGGCGACAGCATTCTGGCGCTGAGCGGTATCTTCTCCGGCACGCTCTCCTGGCTTTTCCTGCAGTTTGACGGCACCGTACCGTTCACCGACCTGGTGGATCAGGCGTGGCAGCAGGGCTTAACCGAGCCCGATCCGCGCGTTGACCTTTCCGGCAAAGACGTGATGCGTAAGCTGGTGATCCTGGCGCGTGAAGCCGGTTATGACATCGAACCGGACGCCGTACGCGTCGAATCGCTGGTGCCTGCCGGCTGTGAAGAAGGTTCTGTGGATCATTTCTTTGAAAATGGTGAAGAGCTTAACGAGCAGATGGTACAGCGTCTGGAAGCGGCGAACGAGATGGGGCTGGTACTGCGCTATGTGGCGCGTTTCGAGGCCAACGGAAAAGCGCGAGTCGGCGTCGAGGCGGTGCGTCCTGAACATCCGCTGGCGGCGCTGCTGCCGTGCGATAACGTCTTCGCCATCGAAAGCCGCTGGTACCGCGATAACCCGCTGGTGATCCGCGGCCCTGGCGCGGGTCGTGATGTCACCGCTGGAGCCATTCAGTCCGACATCAACCGTCTGGCTAAGCTGCTGTAAAGCCTGAATTTCCCTCTCCCTGCGGGAGAGGGTTAGGGTGAGGGCATCAGACCGCACTCACCCTCATCCTGAATTTCCCTCATATTCCCTGAGCAAACCTCACCGTTATTGTTGATTATTTATGTTGACGTCCCTCCGCTTTTCCGTCATTTTTACATCTGGACGTCTAAACGTATAGAAGTTCACAACACAACAAATAACGACATGCGATTGATAGAGGTAAGGTATGAGCTTTTTTCACGCCAACCAGCGGGAAGCACTGAATCAGAGCCTGGCCGAAGTAAACGGCCAGATTAACGTCTCTTTTGAATTTTTCCCGCCGCGCACCAGTGAAATGGAGCAAACTCTGTGGAGCTCTATCGATCGTCTCAGCAGCCTGAAGCCGAAGTTCGTCTCCGTGACTTACGGTGCTAACTCCGGCGAGCGTGACCGTACGCACAGCATCATTAAAGGCATCAAAGATCGTACCGGTCTGGAAGCGGCGCCGCACCTCACCTGTATCGACGCCACCCGCGACGAACTGCGGGCCATCGCCCAGGATTACTGGAATAACGGCATTCGTCATATCGTCGCTCTGCGCGGTGACCTGCCGCCGGGCAGCGGTAAGCCGGACATGTATGCCGCCGATCTGGTCGCGCTGCTGAAGGAGGTGGCTGACTTTGATATCTCCGTTGCCGCTTATCCTGAGGTGCATCCGGAAGCGAAAAGCGCCCAGGCCGATCTGCTGAACCTCAAGCGTAAAGTGGACGCCGGTGCGAACCGCGCCATTACCCAGTTCTTCTTTGATGTGGAAAGCTACCTGCGTTTCCGTGACCGCTGCGTCTCCGCGGGCATCGACGTTGAAATTATCCCGGGTATTCTGCCGGTCTCTAACTTCAAACAGGCGAAGAAGTTCGCCGATATGACCCATGTCCGCATTCCGCTGTGGATGTCCAAAATGTACGAAGGGCTGGACGATGACCCGGAAACCCGCAAGCTGGTGGGGGCCAATATCGCGATGGACATGGTGAAAATTTTAAGCCGTGAAGGGGTGAAAGATTTCCACTTCTATACGCTGAACCGCGCGGAGATGAGCTACGCCATTTGCCATACGCTGGGCGTTCGTCCGGCGTAATAAGCGCAAAGCCCTCGTATTACGAGGGCTTTTTAGTTACGCGAATAGTTAAAAGGTATTAGCTATCGAATCTGTGGATTAATTCAACTATAACTTATTGCTAGTGGTGTATATCGTAACGGTAACACTGTAAAAGGGAGCATAGCGATGAGCACGTCAGACGAGACCAATAAAGCGGCATCGGTCGGCAAATGCCCGTTCCACCAGGGCGGCGTCGATCACAGCGCGGGAGCAGGTACAGGCAGCCGCGACTGGTGGCCAAAACAACTCCGCATCGATCTTCTTAATCAACATTCCAATCGTTCGAACCCGCTGGGTGAAGACTTCGACTACCGCAAAGAATTCAGCAAACTTGATTACTCCGCCCTTAAAGGCGACCTCAAAGCCCTTTTAACCGACTCTCAACCGTGGTGGCCTGCCGACTGGGGCAGCTATGCGGGCCTGTTTATCCGTATGGCCTGGCACGGCGCGGGGACCTATCGCTCCGTTGACGGGCGCGGTGGCGCAGGCCGCGGTCAACAGCGCTTTGCGCCGCTGAACTCCTGGCCGGATAACGTGAGCCTGGATAAGGCGCGCCGTCTGCTGTGGCCCATCAAGCAAAAATACGGACAAAAAATTTCCTGGGCCGACCTGTTTATCCTCGCGGGTAACGTGGCGCTGGAGAACTCCGGCTTCCGTACCTTTGGTTTCGGTGCCGGGCGTGAAGACGTCTGGGAACCAGACCTGGACGTGAACTGGGGCGATGAAAAAGCCTGGCTAACCCACCGTGACCCGGAGGCGCTGGCGAAGCGACCGCTGGCCGCCACCGAAATGGGCCTGATTTATGTGAACCCGGAAGGGCCAAACGCCAGCGGTGAACCTCTGTCTGCTGCGGCGGCCATTCGCGCCACCTTCGGCAACATGGGGATGAACGACGAAGAGACCGTTGCGCTGATCGCGGGCGGCCACACCCTCGGCAAAACCCACGGCGCGGGTGAAGCCACGCACGTCGGCACCGACCCGGAAGCCTCGCCGATTGAAGCGCAGGGCCTGGGCTGGGCCAGCACGCACGGCACGGGAATTGGCGCAGATGCCATTACCTCCGGTCTGGAAGTCATCTGGTCGCAAACCCCGACCCAGTGGAGCAACTACTTCTTCGAAAACCTGTTCAAATACGAATGGGTGCAGACCCGCAGCCCGGCGGGGGCGATTCAGTTTGAAGCCGTGGATGCGCCGGAAATCATGCCCGATCCGTTCGACCCGTCGAAAAAACGCAAACCTACCATGCTGGTCACCGACCTGACGCTGCGTTTTGACCCGGAATTCGAGAAAATTTCCCGCCGCTTCCTGAACGATCCGCAGGCCTTCAACGAAGCCTTCGCGCGCGCGTGGTACAAGCTGACCCACCGCGATATGGGGCCAAAATCGCGTTACCTTGGCCCGGAAGTGCCGAAAGAAGATCTGATCTGGCAGGACCCGCTGCCGCAGGCGGTGTTCAATCCGTCGAAAGAAGACATTGAAAGCCTGAAGGCGGAAATCGCTGCCTCTGGCCTCTCGGTGAGCGAACTGGTTTCCGTTGCGTGGGCGTCAGCGTCGACCTTCCGCGGTGGCGACAAGCGCGGCGGCGCCAACGGCGCGCGTCTGGCGCTGGCTCCTCAGCGCGACTGGGATGTGAACGCCGCAGCGGTTCGCGCGTTGCCGGCTCTGGAAGCTATCCAGCGCACCACCAACAAAGCCTCTCTGGCCGATATCATCGTGCTGGCGGGCGTCGTGGGCGTTGAGCAGGCGGCGAAAGCGGCAGGCGTTTACGTCAACGTTCCGTTTACGCCAGGGCGCGTGGATGCGCGTCAGGATCAGACGGATATCGAGATGTTTAACCTGCTCGAACCCATTGCCGACGGCTTCCGCAACTACCGTGCGCAGGTGGATGTGTCCACCACTGAGTCACTGCTGATCGACAAAGCCCAGCAGCTGACGCTGACCGCGCCTGAGCTGACGGTGCTGATCGGTGGCCTGCGCGTGCTGGGTGCAAACTTTGATGGCAGCAAGAATGGCGTGTTTACCGACCGCGAGGGCGTGCTGAGCAACGATTTCTTCGTGAATCTGCTGGACATGAACACCCAGTGGAAGGCAACCGACGAATCTAATGAACTGTTTGCCGGAAGCGATCGCGCCAGCGGTGAAGTGAAATACACCGCCACCCGCGCCGATCTGGTCTTCGGTTCTAACGCCGTCCTGCGCGCGCTGGCAGAGGTTTATGCCAGCAGCGATGCCAGCGAGAAGTTCGTCCGCGACTTCGTTGCCGCATGGGCGAAGGTAATGGATCTGGATCGGTTCGACCTGCAGTAACCCTTGTGCCGGGTGGCGCTAACGCTTACCCGGCCTACGGGCAAAAAAATCCCCGCTGATGCGGGGATTTTTATTCACGCTATTTACTCCCACTCCTGCAGGAACCGCTGCCCATACTGGTCGGCCACCAGCAGCGCCGCATATACCTGATCCGGCGTTACGCCGCCGGGCATGTTGTGGATAGTTTCCCCTTCGGCACAGGAGGCTTCCGCGATCAAACGCATTTTGGCCGGAATATCCTCTTTGATATTTAGCTGTACCAGCGTGATCGGCAGCCCAACGCTGTGACAAAGCGCGGCGACGGTCTCTATTTCTTCTACCGGCGCGTTTTCCAGCACCAGCTGCGTGAGCGTACCAAACGCCACTTTTTCACCGTGATAGAAGTGGTGCGCGTCCGGTACCGCCGTCATTCCGTTATGAATAGCGTGTGCTGCCGCCAGCCCGCCGCTTTCAAAGCCTACGCCGCTGAGATAGGTGTTGGCTTCGATAATGCGTTCCAGCGCCGGTGTAACCACATGCTGTTCCGCGGCCAGCATGGCTTTTTCACCCTCTTCAACCAGCGTGTTGTAGCACAGCTCGGCCAGCGCGAGTGCAGCCTGCGTACATTTGCCTCCCGCCATGGTGGTTGCGCCGCTGCGCGAGCAGGCGCGTGCTTCAAACCACGTCGCCAGCGCATCGCCAATCCCGGCGGCCAGCAGGCGTGCCGGCGCGCCCGCGACCACTTTGGTATCGACGATAACCATGTTTGGGTTGTGTGGCAGCATCAGGTAGCGATCGAACTCACCGCTGTCAGTGTAAATGACCGAAAGGGCGCTGCACGGCGCATCGGTGGAGGCGATTGTTGGCGCAATGGCGACCGGCACGTCCATAAAATGGGCCAGCGCTTTAGCGGTATCCAGCGTTTTACCACCGCCGATACCCAGCACCGCCAGGCAGTCGGCGCTGTCTGCCAGCTTTTTCAGCCGATCGATTTCATTTTGTGAACATTCGCCGCCAAACGGCGCTATTTCGGCGTGCAGTTCGGCTTTTTTAAAACTCTGGCGCAGGGTCTCTTCGGCAAAACCCAGCACAAATTTATCGCCGACGACCAGCCAGCGATTGGCCAGGGGTTTCAGATAGTCGCCGAGACGGGTAAGCACATCAGCGCCCTGGATATATTTTCCCGGCGATTGAATGATACGGTCCATAACAGTTCTCCCTTAGAGGTTGAGGTTACCAAACGCGTTTTTCCAGTCCTGCTCGAACTTCTCTATGGCTGACTCTACCGCTGGCGTGCCGAGCATTTGTTGCGCTACGTCTAAGGGAAGCGTGATTGCCTCGCATCCCGCCAGCAGGCAGTCCAGCGCCTGCCGCGGCGTTTTGAAGCTGGCGGCCAGCACTTTGCTTTCCGGCGCGTGCAGTTCCAGCAGGGATTGCAGCTCCTGGACCATGCGAATGCCGTCACCGCCCTGAGCGTCTACGCGGTTTACATACGGCGCGACATATTTCGCGCCTGACAGCGCGGCGAGCAGGCCCTGTGCCGCGCTGTAAACGGCGGTCCCCAGCGTGGTAACCCCCTCTTTTTTCAATGCCTTAATCGCGATGAGCCCCTGAGCCGTCACCGGGATTTTCACCACGATGCCCGGGACGGCGTTACTCAGATGTTTGGCCTCCGCCACCATCCCTTCGGCATCGCGGCTCATGGTTTGAGCAAACAGCGTGCCTTCCGGCCCGATGGCTTTTTGCAGACGCGGCAGCACGTCCCAGATGGATTCACGGCTGGCGGCAACGATGCTCGGATTGGTAGTGACGCCCGCAATGGGGAAGATCCGCGCCAGGCGTTCAACTTCCGCCACGTTGGCGGTATCCAGGTACAGTTCCATTATTTTTCCTTAAGTCAAAAAGGCTGAACAAAGGATAAGGCGCGGGCAGGCAGGGCGGATACAGGCCAATTTTGCCAAATACTGGACAAATGTAATGTCTTTAGCGAAGTGCGAGAGCGATCACAATGCTATTTTTTGGCGGTCAGCTCGCTGTGATACTGGCGACGATATTCGGAAGGAGAGCGTTCGGTGTGCTTGCGAAAGAGACGGCAGAAGTAATTGCTGTCTGTAAACCCACAGCGTGCAGCGATATCTTTGATTTTAAGATCGTAGCCTTTCAGCAGCTGGCGCGCGTGTTCGAGTCGCGTTTGGGTCAGATATTCGTTGAACCCCACGTTGCCAATCTTCTGAAAGAGGTGGGAAAGGTAGTTCGGCGAGACGTAGAACGCCTGCGCGACGGATTCACGGGTTAACGCCGAAGCGTGATGTTCTTCGATGAAGCGGCGAATGGCCTCAAACAGGGCGCGGCTGCGGCTGGCGGTGTGGATGTCGCTGCCAAGCAGATCCCGGCAGTGGCTGAGCAAGCTTAATACCACCAGTATCGCGGTCTCTTGCTCATCCGGCTGCATCTGTAATTCGGCTAGCGTCTGCAGAAGAAAAGCACCCGTTCGCGGACCGCGGCGGGCAACCTGGAGCTGCTGCACAAGCGTATTGTCATGCTGTAACTCGATAGTCAGCAGCTGCTTACCGAAATGTATGCTCAGGGCGTTAGACGATGGATGCGTTAAGTGTCCAAAGGATGAAAATATCGCCTCACAGGGGGCATCAAGGGTAATGACGAGGCAGGGAGATGTTCGGGAATGCTGTTCAGACAGCGCTGAGAAATGAATCTGTCCCAGCGGTAGCGTGCGGTTTACCAGGTCTGCCAGGATTCGGGTGACATCGGAATGCATGAGAAGACTACCGAAATGTGCCGGGTGGCGCTAACGCTTACCCGGCCTACCAGTCACAGGTCCGGGCAAGCGCGGCGCCGCCGGGCATAGAGTATTAGCCGGTGTTACGCATTCCCGCAGCAACGCCCGCAATCGTCACCATCAGCGCCTGTTCAACGCGCGGATCCGGCTCTTTACCTTCTTCTTCCGCCAGACGCGAACGGTGCAGCAGCTCTGCCTGCAGGACGTTCAGCGGGTCGGTGTAGATGTTACGCAGCTGAATAGACTCGGCAATCCACGGCAGGTCCGCCATCAGATGTGAGTCGTTGGCGATGTCCAGTACCACTTTGATGTCGCCTTCCAGCAGTTCGCGCAGCTCTTTACCCAGCGCCCACAGCTCTGGTTTCACCAGACGCTGGTCGTAGTATTCCGCCAGCCACAGGTCAGCTTTCGAGAAGACCATCTCCAGCATGCCCAGACGGGTAGAGAAGAACGGCCAGTCGCGGCACATGGTTTCCAGTTCGTTCTGTTTACCGTCTTCCACCACTTTTTGCAGCGCGGCACCGGCACCCAGCCAGGCGGGCAGCATCAAACGGTTCTGCGTCCAGGCGAAGATCCACGGGATCGCGCGCAGAGACTCTACGCCACCGGTCGGGCGACGCTTCGCAGGACGTGAGCCCAGCGGCAGTTTACCCAGCTCCTGCTCAGGCGTTGCCGAGCGGAAGTAAGGAACGAAATCTTTGTTTTCACGCACGTAGCCGCGGTACAGATCGCAGGAGATATCAGACAGCTCGTCCATGATATGGCACCAGGATGCTTTCGGCTCCGGCGGTGGCAGCAGGTTTGCTTCCAGGATAGCGCTGGTGTAGAGCGACAGGCTGCTGATGGTCACTTCCGGCAGACCGTACTTGAAGCGGATCATCTCGCCCTGCTCGGTGACGCGCAGGCCGCCTTTCAGGCTTCCCGGCGGCTGTGAAAGCAGCGCTGCGTGTGCAGGCGCGCCGCCACGGCCAATCGAGCCACCGCGTCCGTGGAACAGGGTCAGCTCAATACCGGCTTTCTCGCAGGTTTTGATCAGTGCGTCCTGCGCCTGATACTGCGCCCAGGATGCCGCCATCACGCCCGCATCTTTCGCGGAGTCAGAATAGCCAATCATCACCATCTGTTTGCCCTGAATAAAGCCGCGGTACCAGTCGATATTCAGCAGCTGGGTCATGACGTCGTTGGCGTTGTTCAGGTCGTCGAGGGTCTCAAACAGCGGGGCGACCGGCAGAGCGTAGTCGATTCCTGCTTCTTTCAGCAGAAGGTGAACGCCCAGCACGTCTGACGGGGTCTTCGCCATGGAGATCACATAGGCGGCCACCGATCCTTTCGGTGCGTCCACGATCGCTTTACAGGTGTTGAGCACCTCGCGGGTTTCGTTGCTTGGCTCCCAGTTGCGCGGCAGCAGAGGGCGCTTCGAGTTCAGCTCGCGGATCAGGAAGGCCTGTTTGTCGGCTTCGGACCAGCTTTCATAGTCGCCGATGCCGAGATAGCGGGTCAGTTCGCCCAGCGCTTCGGTATGACGGGTACTTTCCTGACGCACGTCGATACGCACCAGCGGCACGCCGAAACACTTCACGCGGCGCAGGGTGTCGAGCAGTTCGCCGTTAGCGATGATGCCCATCCCGCAGGCCTGCAGTGATTTATAACAGGCATACAGCGGCTCCCAGAGCTGTTCGTTCTGGCTGAGCAGACCCTCTGGTTTTGGCAGGCGCTGACCTTTCAGACGCGCTTCCAGCCAGGCCTGAGTGGCCATCAGCTGACCACGCAGTTTCTTCATCAGGAAACGGTACGGCTCGCTGGCGCCTTCTTCTCCGGCCAGCGCGCGCAGTTCCGGTGTCGCTTCAACCATCGACAGCTCGGAGATCAGCACCTGAATGTCTTTCAGGAACAGGTCGGTCGCTTTCCAGCGGCTCAGCAGCAGGACGTGACGGGTGATTTCCGCGGTCACGTTCGGGTTACCGTCGCGGTCGCCGCCCATCCAGGAGGTGAAGCGCACCGGAACAAAGTCGACCGGCAGGCGGTAGCCGAGGTTCTCTTCCAGCTGTTCGTTCAGCTCGCGCAGGTAGTTAGGCACCCCTTCCCACAGGCTGTTTTCCACCACCGCAAAGCCCCATTTGGCTTCGTCGACCGGGCTTGGGCGATGCTTACGAATTTCATCGGTGTGCCAGGACTGGGCAATCAGCTGGCGCAGACGGCGCATCAGCTGGTTACGTTCGTAGTCGGCAATGTCTTTGTTATCCAACTGCTTCAGACAGTTGTTCACTTCCACCATTTTGTGGATCAGGGTGCGACGGGTAATTTCAGTGGGGTGTGCGGTCAGCACCAGCTCCAGCGAAAGCGATTCCACCGCTTTTTTGATGGTGGCTTCGTTGAGGTCTGGCTGGTCTTTCAGTTTACGAAGGGTGCGAGCAATGACTTCCGGGTTGCTTGCCGCTTCGCCGTTTGGCGAAATGCTGTGGTATTGCTCAGCGGTGTTAGCCAGGTTCAGGAACTGGCTGAATGCGCGTGCAACGGGCAGCAGCTCATCGTTAGAGAGGTTCTGCAAGGTGGTGAGCAGCTCCTGACGACTGGCCTCGTTACCGGCACGGGAAGATTTAGACAGCTTGCGGATGGTTTCAACGCGGTCGAGGATGTTCTCCCCCAACGCGTCTTTGATGGTATCTCCAAGCACTTTGCCGAGCATACTGACATTACTACGCAACGCGGAATATTGTTCGTTCATAAAAACCCAGTCACCCCATCATTTTTGTTTATGCCCAGGCGAAAATCATCTGGACATTATTTTGTCATCTCCCTTTATAAAGCCACGTAAAACCCCCGTCGTCAATTGCTGCGAAAACGGTTCAGCAAACGAATAAATGCGGGCAATTTACGAAATTTAATTCGCATTGCGTCAGATAAGAGATGCTTATGGGAATGTGACGGAGATCATGCGATTTGTTGCCCTCACCCTAACCCTCTCCCAGTGGGAGAGGGTACTCTTCGGTGCGGTTTTAATGCCAGCAGAAGTGATGCACAACCTGGGTAATCAGTTCGCGGGTTGGCTTGATGAAGCGGGTTTCCAGATATTCATCCGGCTGGTGGGCCTGGTTGATGGAGCCAGGGCCAAGGACCAGCGTAGGGCAAAGCGTCTGAATAAACGGCGCTTCGGTGCAGTAGTTCACCACGTCGGTTTTCTCACCGAGCAGCTTTTCCACCACCTCAACCAGCTGATGATCCGGCGGGCATTCGTAACCCGGGATCGGCGGATGCAGTTCGGAGACCGTCAGGCGGCCCGGCCAGCGCTCGCTCACCGGAGCCAGCGCTTCATTCAGCAGGCCGTCGAGATCGCTCAGCGTCATGCCCGGCAGCGGGCGGATGTCCATATGCAGTTCGCAGCAGGCGCAGATACGGTTGGAGGCATCGCCGCCATGCAGGCTGCCGAGGTTCAGCGTCGGATACGGCACGGTGAACGCGTCGTAGTGGTAGCGCTCTTTCAGATCGTCGCGCAGGGTCATGATGCGGCCGATGGCGTCATGCATCAGCTCGATGGCGTTCACGCCGCGCGCCGGGTCGCTGGAGTGGCCGGACTGACCCAGCACGCGCACGGCCGTAGAGATATGGCCTTTGTGCGCGCGAATCGGCTGCAGAGACGTCGGCTCGCCGATGATCGCGCAATCCGGGCGAATCGACGTGTTTTCAGAGAAGTAGCGCGCGCCCGCCATGCTGGTTTCTTCGTCGGCGGTCGCCAGAATGTAGAGCGGTTTTTTCAGCTTCGTCACGTCCACGTCACGCAGCGCGTCGAGGATAAAGGCGAAGAAGCCTTTCATGTCGGCGGTGCCCAGGCCATAGAGCTTGTTGTCGTGCTCGGTCAGGGTGAACGGATCGCGCGTCCAGCGGCCATCGTCAAACGGCACGGTGTCGGTATGGCCGGCCAGCAGCAGGCCGCCCGCACCGGTTCCGGTGCTGGCGAGCAGGTTAAATTTGTGGCGTGTTCCGGGAACGGGCTGAACCTCAACGTTAAACCCAAGATCGCTAAACCAACCCGCCAGCAGATTGATTAAAGACTCATTGCTCTGATCCAGCGCTTCTTCCGTTGCGCTGATGGACGGAGTGGCAATCAGGGCGCGGTAGATCTCGATAAATGGCGGTAAGTTCATTTTCATTGTTGACACACCTTAGGTCGTGATAGTATCAATATTCATGCAATAAATGTGAATAAAAATACATTAACGTTGAGCATAAAGGAACCCGATGTTGAATACGCTGATTGTAGGCGCTAGCGGTTATGCGGGCGCAGAGCTTGTAAGCTACGTGAATCGCCATCCACATATGACCATAACCGCTTTGACCGTGTCAGCGCAAAGCAATGATGCAGGAAAGTTAATTTCCGATTTGCATCCGCAGCTTAAGGGTCTTGTCGATCTGCCGCTGCAGCCCATGTCTGACATCAGCGAGTTTACCGACGGCGTCGACGTGGTGTTTTTAGCCACCGCGCACGAGGTCAGCCACGACCTGGCGCCGCAGTTCCTGGCGGCTGGCTGCGTGGTCTTCGACCTTTCCGGCGCGTTCCGCGTGAACGACGGTGCGTTTTACGAAAAATATTACGGCTTCACCCATCAGCATCCGGAACTGCTGGAAAAAGCGGTGTACGGACTGGCGGAGTGGAGCACAGATAAACTGAAAGAAGCGGACCTGATTGCCGTTCCGGGCTGCTACCCGACGGCGGCGCAGCTTTCCCTGAAGCCGCTGATCGACGCAGGCCTGCTGGATCTGAGCCAGTGGCCGGTGATCAACGCCACCAGCGGCGTGAGCGGAGCAGGGCGCAAGGCCGCTATTTCCAACAGCTTCTGCGAAGTGAGCCTTCAGCCGTATGGCGTGTTTAATCACCGTCATCACCCTGAAATCACGACGCATCTGGGCGCGGACGTCATTTTCACGCCGCATCTGGGCAGCTTCCCGCGCGGGATCCTCGAAACCATTACCTGCCGCCTGAAGCCGGGCGTGACCAAAGAGCAGGTGAACGAGGCCTTCACGCAGGCGTATGCGGATAAACCGCTGGTGCGCCTGTACGATAAAGGCGTGCCGGCGCTGAAAAACGTGGTCGGCCTGCCGTTCTGCGACATCGGCTTTGCCGTGCAGGGCGAGCATCTGATTGTGGTCGCTGCGGAAGATAACTTACTCAAAGGCGCTGCCGCACAGGCAATGCAGTGTGCAAATATTCGTTTCGGTTTCCCGGAAACGCAGGCTCTTATTTAAGGTGTGATGATGAACCCATTAATTATCAAACTCGGTGGTGTACTGCTGGACAGCGAAGAAGCGCTGGAGCGTCTGTTTACCGCGCTGGTGAACTATCGCGAATCACACCAGCGTCCGCTGGTGATTGTGCACGGCGGCGGCTGCGTGGTGGATGAGCTGATGAAAGGGCTCAACCTGCCGGTGAAAAAGAAGAACGGCCTGCGCGTCACGCCTGCTGACCAGATTGACATCATTACCGGTGCGCTGGCGGGTACGGCGAACAAAACGCTGCTGGCGTGGGCGAAGAAACACCACATCGCATCCGTCGGCCTCTATCTGGGCGATGGCGACAGCGTAAAAGTGACCCAGCTCGACGAAGAGCTCGGCCACGTTGGACTGGCGCAGCCGGGTTCGCCTAAGCTGATTAACACGCTGCTGGAAGGGGGGTTCCTGCCGGTGGTGAGCTCTATCGGCGTGACCGAAGAGGGCGAGCTGATGAACGTCAACGCTGACCAGGCGGCGACGGCACTGGCGGCAACGCTGGGTGCGGATCTGATCCTGCTCTCCGACGTGAGCGGCATTCTGGACGGCAAAGGCCAGCGCATTGCGGAAATGACGGCTGAGAAAGCCGAGCAGCTGATTGCCCAGGGCATTATTACCGACGGCATGATCGTCAAAGTGAACGCCGCGCTGGATGCCGCACGCACGCTGGGCCGCCCGGTGGATATCGCCTCCTGGCGTCACGCGGAACAACTGCCGGCGCTGTTTAACGGCACGCCGATTGGCACGCGTATTCTGGCGTAATCGATTTAATGCCCGGCGGCGCTCTGCTTGCTGGGCCTACAAGACCGTAGGCCGGGTAAGCGAAGCGCCACCCGGCAGAACTAACGAATAAAGGAAGCATGTTATGGCACTTTGGGGTGGGCGTTTTACACAGGCAGCGGATCAGCGGTTCAAACAGTTCAACGACTCTTTGCGCTTCGACTACCGCCTGGCCGAACAGGATATTGTCGGCTCTGTGGCCTGGTCCAGGGCGCTGGTAACGGTAGGCGTACTGACCGCCGACGAACAATTACGGCTGGAAGAGGCGCTGAACAATCTGCTGGAAGAGGTGCGTCTTAACCCGCAGCAGATCCTCGAAAGCGATGCTGAAGATATTCACAGCTGGGTGGAAGGCAAGCTTATCGACAAAGTCGGCCAGCTGGGTAAAAAGCTGCATACCGGCCGCAGTCGTAACGACCAGGTTGCCACCGATCTGAAGCTGTGGTGCAAAGATACCGTTGGCGAACTGCTGGCGGCTAACCGTCAGCTGCAGAGCGCGCTGGTGGAGACCGCGCAGAACAACCAGGACGCGGTGATGCCGGGTTATACCCACCTGCAGCGCGCGCAGCCGGTGACCTTCGCGCACTGGTGTCTGGCCTACGTCGAGATGCTGGCGCGTGACGAAAGCCGTCTGCAGGATACCCTGAAGCGTCTGGACGTCAGCCCGCTGGGCAGCGGCGCGCTGGCCGGTACGGCGTATGAAATCGACCGTGAACAGCTGGCAGGCTGGCTGGGCTTTGCCTCCGCCACCCGTAACAGCCTGGACAGCGTGTCCGACCGCGACCACGTGCTGGAGCTGCTCTCCAATGCGTCTATCGGAATGGTGCATCTGTCGCGCTTTGCCGAAGACCTGATCTTCTTTAACTCTGGCGAAGCGGGCTTCGTCGAGCTGTCCGACCGCGTGACCTCAGGCTCCTCCCTGATGCCGCAGAAGAAAAACCCGGACGCGCTGGAGCTGATCCGCGGCAAGTGTGGCCGCGTGCAGGGCGCGCTGACCGGCATGATGATGACCCTGAAAGGGCTGCCGCTGGCGTATAACAAAGACATGCAGGAAGACAAAGAAGGGCTGTTCGACGCGCTCGACACCTGGCTGGACTGTCTGCATATGGGCGCCCTGGTGCTGGACGGCATTCAGGTGAAACGTCCGCGCTGCCAGGAAGCGGCGCAGCAGGGCTATGCGAACTCTACCGAACTGGCGGATTATCTGGTGGCGAAAGGCGTACCTTTCCGTGAAGCGCACCACATTGTGGGTGAAGCGGTGGTGGAAGCCATTCGTCAGGGTAAACCACTGGAAGATCTGGCGCTGGCAGACCTGCAGAAGTTCAGCGCGGTTATCGGGGATGATGTGTATCCGATCCTTGCGCTGCAGTCTTGTCTGGATAAACGTGCCGCGAAAGGCGGCGTGTCGCCGAAGCAGGTGGCGCAGGCGATAGCGGATGCGAAAAACCGGTTGGTTTGATTTGGTTTGAACAGTGCGGGCTGGTGCCCTCACCCCGGCCCTCTCCCACGGGGAGAGGGAGCAAACACTAAAAATGGCAACTTCGGTTGCCATTTTGCTTTTATCCCCGGGCTCTTTTACGCAAAAAAAAGCGGACCACGGGGTCCGCAAAAGTTCACGTTGGCTTTAGTTGTTCGAGTTTTGAGAGAAACTCGCTGACGGTGCGGGGACGTCAAGGGTCAAACACGTGCCGCCTCGTCTATGTGGTGTATTATTCAACAGAATGCTTGATAGGGATAATCGTTCGTTGCTATGCTATCTATCGCCATGAACTATCGTGGCGACGGAGGATGAATAATGAATATTCGTGATCTTGAATACCTGGTAGCGTTAGCCGAGCATCGTCACTTTCGCCGCGCGGCAGATTCCTGCCACGTCAGCCAGCCCACGCTGAGCGGTCAGATCCGCAAGCTGGAAGACGAGCTGGGCGTGATGCTGCTGGAGCGCACCAGTCGTAAGGTTCTGTTCACACAGGCAGGTCTTCTGCTGGTGGATCAGGCGCGCACCGTGCTGCGCGAGGTCAAAGTGCTCAAGGAAATGGCAAGCCAGCAGGGGGAGGCGATGTCCGGCCCGCTGCATATCGGCCTGATCCCAACCGTTGGCCCGTACCTGTTGCCGCACATCATTCCGATGCTGCACCAGACGTTCCCGAAACTCGAAATGTACCTGCATGAAGCGCAAACCCATCAGCTGCTCGCGCAGTTAGACAGCGGCAAGCTCGACTGCGCCATTCTGGCGCTGGTGAAAGAGAGTGAAGCCTTTATTGAAGTGCCGCTGTTCGATGAGCCGATGATGCTGGCGATCTATGAAGATCACCCGTGGGCGAACCGCGATCGCGTACCGATGGCCGATCTGGCCGGTGAAAAGCTGCTGATGCTGGAAGATGGCCACTGCCTGCGCGATCAGGCGATGGGCTTTTGCTTCGAAGCGGGTGCGGATGAGGATACCCATTTCCGCGCAACCAGCCTGGAAACGCTGCGTAATATGGTCGCGGCGGGAAGCGGTATTACGCTGCTGCCTGCGCTGGCCGTGCCGCGCGAGCGTAAACGTGATGGCGTGGTTTATCTGCCGTGCATTAAGCCGGAGCCGCGTCGCACTATCGGCCTGGTGTATCGTCCTGGTTCACCGCTGCGCAGCCGCTATGAGCAGCTGGCAGAGGCCATCCGTGGTTCGATGGATGGCCATTTTGACAGCGCGTTAAAACAGGCGGTTTAAGCCGTTCAGCGCAGCTACCCGATAGGCTTCCGCCATGGTCGGGTAGTTAAAGGTGGTGTTAACGAAGTACTCAATGGTGTTACCACCGCCTTTCTGCTCCATTATCGCCTGGCCGATATGAATGATTTCCGCCGCGCGTTCACCAAAGCAGTGAATGCCGAGGATCTCTTTGGTCTCGCGATGGAACAGGATCTTCAGCGTTCCCACGCTCATCCCCACGATTTGCGCCCGCGCCAGATGTTTAAACTGGGCACGTCCCACCTCGTAAGGCACTTTCATTGACGTCAGCTGCTGCTCGGTTTTCCCGACTGAACTGATTTCCGGGATGGTATAGATCCCCGTCGGAATATCTTCGATCAGGTGCGCCGTCGCTTCGCCTTTTACCAGCGCCTGTGCGGCGATGCGTCCCTGGTCGTAAGCAGCTGAGGCCAGGCTTGGGTAGCCAATCACGTCGCCGACCGCGTAAACGTGCGGCAGGGCGGTCTGATACATGCTGTTGACCTTCAGCTGACCGCGGCTGTCGGTTTCAAGCCCGATATTTTCCAGCTGCAGTGAATCGGTGTTGCCGGTACGACCGTTGGCGTACAGCAGACAGTCTGCTTTCAGCTTCTTACCGGACTTCAGGTGCATGATCACCCCGTCGTCGCAGCCTTCGATCTTCTCGTACTCTTCGTTGTGGCGAATCACCACGCCGCTGTTCCAGAAGTGGTAGGAGAGAGAGTCCGACATCTCCTGATCGAGGAACGCCAGCAGGCGGTCACGGGTGTTGATCAGGTCAACTTTGACGTCCATTCCGCGGAAGATCGACGCATATTCGCAACCAATGACCCCTGCACCATAGATAATGACGTGGCGAGGCTCATGGTGCAGGCTCAGAATCGAGTCGCTGTCGTAGACGCGCGGATGCGAGAAGTCCACGTCGGCCGGATGGTAAGGGCGTGAGCCGCAGGCGATCACAAATTTTTCAGCCGTGATGGTTTCAACCGAACCGTCGTGGCATTCGAGTGCCAGGGTGTGTTCATCCACAAAATGCGCGTTGCCCTGCAAAATTTCACAGTGGTTACGCTCATAAAATCCCTGACGCATGCGTGTCTGCTGGTTAATAACGGTATCCGCGTGATTCAGGATGTCAGCAAAGGATGAACGAAGAAGTCGGGAGTGGTCGCTGTAAAGAGGGTTCTGGTTAAATTCGATAATGCGGCTAACGGCGTGGCGGAGGGCTTTCGAAGGGATGGTGCCCCAGTGGGTGCAACCGCCGCCGACATTATGGTAGCGCTCGATGACCGCTACTCTGGCTCCCTGTTTCACCAGACCCATAGCAGCACCTTCGCCGCCGGGGCCGGAACCAATAACTATTGCGTCGTAATCGTAGGAATGTGGCATGGTAAGGCTTACCTGTTCTTATACATAAAAGCAACAGAATCATAACATCATTGCCAGAGTAACCCAATTATCGTTGTGCTTTTTTCGGGCAGTGGAGCACAAACCGCACGTAAACAATCATTCACAAAGCCAGGCAAACAGATTAATTTTATTCTCTGGTATAGTGCCATCAGGCCTTTGGAAGGATTCAACTATCGTGATGGGCGTAAGAGCACAACAAAAAGAGAAAACCCGGCGTTCGCTGGTGGAAGCCGCATTCAGTCAACTGAGTGCTGAGCGGAGTTTTGCCAGTTTGAGCCTGCGCGAAGTCGCACGCGAGGCTGGGATAGCGCCAACGTCCTTCTATCGTCATTTCCGTGATGTGGATGAACTGGGCCTGACCATGGTCGACGAGAGCGGTCTGATGCTGCGCCAGCTGATGCGGCAGGCGCGTCAGCGTATCGCCAAAGGGGGTAGCGTGATCCGCACCTCCGTATCGACCTTTATGGAATTTATCGGCAATAACCCCAACGCGTTTCGTCTGCTTCTGCGCGAGCGTTCGGGCACATCGGCGGCGTTTCGTGCCGCCGTCGCGCGTGAAATTCAGCACTTCATCGCGGAACTTGCCGACTATCTTGAACTCGAAAACCATATGCCGCGTGCGTTTACTGAAGCACAGGCCGAGGCGATGGTGACGATTGTTTTCAGCGCGGGTGCCGAAGCGCTGGATGTCAGCATTGAACAACGCAAGCAGCTCGAAGAGCGGCTGGTATTGCAGCTCAGGATGATCTCCAAAGGCGCGTATTACTGGTATCGCCGTGAACAAGAGAAACTGGCACATCAAACCGAAGAGTGAAGGTGAGTAATGAAACAGTCAGGTCAGGATAAAGGGACGCTGTTGCTGGCATTGATCGCTGGCTTATCCATTAATGGTACGTTTGCCGCTATTTTTAGCTCAATCGTGCCATTTTCGATTTTCCCGCTTATAGCGCTGGTGCTGACGGTTTACTGCCTGCATCAACGTTACCTGAACCGCACCATGCCGGTGGGGTTACCGGGGCTGGCCGCTGCCTGCTTTATTCTGGGCGTATTGCTGTATAGCACGGTGGTTCGCGCGGAGTATCCGGATATCGGCTCTAACTTCTTCCCTGCGGTACTGTCTGTGGCGCTGGTGTTCTGGATTGGCTCGCGCATGCGTAGCCGTAAGAGCCAGTTACCGGAGTAATGAATTATTTGTAGGGCAGGTAAGCGAAGCGCCACCTGCCAAAAACGCCGGATGGCGCTACGCTTATCCGGCCTACAGATCACCGTGCGGTAAGTAAAACGCCGCACTCCATATGGTGCGTATACGGGAACTGATCGAACAGCGCCAGACGTTCAACCTTGTGCGTTTGGCCTAATGTTTCGAGGTTCTTGCACAGCGTCTCCGGGTTACAGGAGATGTACAAAATACGCGGGTACGCCTGAACCATCTTCTCGGTTTCGCTGTCCAGGCCACTGCGCGGCGGGTCGACAAAAATCGTCTCACACTGGTAGCTTTTCAAATCGATCCCTTCCAGGCGGTTAAACTGGCGTTCGCCGTTCATGGCCTGCGTGAACTCTTCCGCGGCCATACGAACGATCTGCACGTTATCGATATGGTTAGCAGCGATGTTGTACTGCGCGGCAGCCACCGACGGCTTGGCGATTTCCGTTGCCAGAACGCGATCGAAATTACGCGCCAGCGCCAGCGAGAAGTTGCCGTTACCGCAGTAGAGCTCAAGCAGATCGCCCGTTGACCCTTCCGTCGCCTTCAGCGCCCACTCCAGCATCTGCACGTTCATCGCAGCGTTTGGCTGGGTGAAGCTGTTCTCGACCTGACGATACACCATCTCTTTACCTGCCACCGGCAGGCGCTCGTCGATGTAGTCCTGATCCAGCATGATTTTGGTTTTTGTCGCGCGGCCAATCAGGTGAACGTTGATGTTCTGCGCGCGCAGCGCATCGCGCAGCGCTTCTGCCTGCTCGCGCCACTCGTCATTGAGCGCTTTGTGGTACAGCAGGGAGACAATCGCCTGATTGCTTTGCGTGGTCAGGTAGTCAATCTGGAACAGCTTGTTACGCAGTACCGGATTGTTGCGCACGCCGTCCATTATCAGCGTCATCAATTGGTTAATGAGCTCGCTCGCCGCCGGAAAGCTGTCCACGCGAATACGGGACTTCGTCTGCTGATCGAAAATGATGTGGTACAGGTCGTCGCCGTCGTGCCAGATGCGGAATTCGGCGCGCATGCGGTAGTGGCTGACGGGAGAGCGGAACACCTCGGGAACGGGCGCGTTGAAAGGCGTCATCATACTTTGCAGGCGGACGACTTTCTCTGCCAGCTGCGCGTCGTACTGTTCTGTCGGGAGGTGTTCTGGGGTCATGATGCGTCCTGAGTGATAAAGAATTACGCGGGGATTGTAGGCATTGTTCAGGGGATGTCCAGATTTAATGGGCAATAGCTGTCTGGACATCCATACGTGTCTAATTGTAGCATTCTGTTTCCGGTCTCCTGAGAGTGAAAAGGGAATCCAGTGTAAATCTGGAGCTGACGCGCAGCGGTAAAGTCTGGCGGGATGAGCGTTGTAGACACTGTGAAAATGGGAAGTCTTCATCCTTATATAGCCACCTAGCCCGAAGACCTGCCGGGATCACGTCGCATTTGGTTTCATCATCGCGTGCTATCGATGAGGCCTGCGGCATCCTTCTTATATTGTGGATGCTTTAACAATGATTAAAAAAGTATCGCTGTTGACGGCGTTGTCCGTCACGGCAATTTCGGGCTGGGCGCAGGATAGCGCCGACTCGTTGGTGGTGACGGCAAATCGTTTTGAACAACCTGAAAAAACTATTCTGGCTGCAACCTCCGTTGTTACGCGTGCCGATATTGACCGTTGGCAATCAACCTCAGTCCTTGATGTTATGCGTCGCCTGCCCGGCGTGGATACGGCGCAAAATGGCGGGATGGGGCAACTCTCTTCTCTCTTTATACGTGGCACCAACTCCAGCCATGTCCTGATCCTTGTTGATGGGATCCGCCTTAACCAGGCGGGCGTTACGGGGTCGTCCGATCTCAGCCAGTTCCCGATCTCCCTGGTGCAGCGTATCGAATATGTTCGTGGACCGCGTTCGGCGGTATACGGCTCGGACGCGATTGGCGGAGTCGTAAACATTATTACCACTCGCGCGAAGGACGGTACCACGCTGAATGCAGGTGTAGGGTCGCATGGTTACCAGAATTATGGCGGCAGTACTCAGCAAACATTGGGCGACAGCACGCGCGTCACGCTTGCGGGTGATTACACCTATACCAAAGGGTTTGATGTGGTTGCGGACGGCAACAATGGTGGCCTTGCCCAGACCGATCGCGACGGCTTTATGAATAAAACGCTCTATGGTGCACTGGATCACGCATTCTCGGAGCAGTGGAGCGGATTTGTTCGCGGCTTTGGCTACAGCAACCGTACTGCCTACGACGGTTACTACAGTTCATTTACCCCTGACGTACTGGTCGATACCCGCCAGCTCTATAGTCAGACCTGGGATGCAGGATTGCGCTTCAACGATGACATCTTCCATTCACAGCTGCTCACCAGCTATAGCCACAGCAAGGACTATAACTACGACCCAAATTTAGGCCGCTACGATTCAACAGCCACGCTGGATGAAATCAAACAGTACAACGTCCAGTGGCTGAACTCCGTTGATGTTGGCCATGGAAACATTGGCGCGGGCGTTGACTGGCAGAAGCAGAGCACCGAGCCGGGTACAAACTACGTGACCAACGGCTACGACCTGCGTAACACCGGCGTTTACCTGACCGGGTTGCAGCAGTTTGGTGACTTCACTCTGGAAGGAGCGGTTCGCAGCGATGACAACTCTCAGTTCGGTCGCCATGGCACCTGGCAAAGTAGTGCGGCCTGGGAGTTCGTGGAGGGTTACCGCTTCGTTGCTTCTTATGGTACGGCCTATAAAGCACCGAATCTGGGTCAACTCTATGGTTTCTATGGCAATGACCATCTTGATCCCGAAGAGAGCAAGCAGTGGGAAGGTGCGTTTGAAGGCCTGACGGCCGGCGTGAGCTGGCGCGTCTCCGGCTACCGTAATGACGTCGATAATCTCATCGACTTCGATAATAACCTTCAGCAATATTACAACGTCGGTAAAGCGCGCGTTAAAGGTGTGGAAGCGACAGCATCGTTTGATACGGGTCCGTTGACGCATACTGTTGGCTACGATTATGTGGATGCCCGCAATGCCGCAACCAACGAACTTCTGGACCGTCGTGCTAAACAGCAGGTGAAATATCAGCTCGACACGCAGATCTATGATTTCGACTGGAGCCTGACTTATCACTATCTCGGTACGCGTTACGACACTGACTTTGGTGCTTATCCGTCTGAGAAAGTAAAAATGGGCGGTGTCAGCCTGTGGGATGTCGCAGTTTCGTATCCTGTCACCTCACATCTCACAGTTCGTGGTAAAATAGCCAACCTGTTCGATAAAGATTACGAGACAGTTTATGGCTACCAAACTGCAGGACGGGAATACACCTTGTCTGGCAGCTACACCTTCTAATCCGCGTCCCACCGTGCTGGTGTTTGATTCCGGCGTCGGTGGGCTTTCGGTCTATGATGAGATTCGGCATCTCCTGCCGGATCTCCATTACATCTACGCCTTCGATAACGTCGCTTTCCCGTATGGGGAAAAGAGCGAAGATTTTATTGTTGAGCGTGTGGTTGAAATCGTCACCGCGGTACAAAAGCGCTATCCCCTTGCGCTGGCCGTCATCGCCTGTAATACGGCGAGCACCGTTTCTCTTCCCGCCCTGCGTGAAAAATTCCAGTTCCCGGTTGTGGGTGTCGTTCCTGCGATAAAGCCTGCCGCGCGCCTGACGGCGAACGGCATTGTGGGTTTGCTGGCAACGCGAGGCACGGTAAAGCGTCCTTATACCCGCGAGCTGATCGACCGTTTTGCCAACGAATGCCAGATTGCGATGCTGGGTTCGGCTGAGCTGGTGGAGATGGCTGAAGCGAAGCTGCATGGAAAGGCGGTATCACTCGACGAGCTGCGTCGTATTCTTCGTCCGTGGCTGCGGATGCCAGAGCCTCCGGATACCGTTGTGCTGGGCTGTACCCACTTCCCGCTATTACAGGAAGAGTTATTAGAGGTATTGCCGGAGGGGACGCGCCTGGTGGATTCCGGTGCGGCTATCGCCCGTCGTACGGCCTGGCTGCTGGAGCATGAAGCGCCGGATGCGAAATCTACCGATGCGAATATCGCGTTTTGTATGGCCATCACGAAAGAGACTGAGCAACTTTTACCCGTTTTACGCCGTTATGGCTTTGAAATGCTCGAAAAACTGGCGCTGTAGCACGGTTTTGAGCAAAAAAGAGACGGTTGAAAGTTTTTTTTAAAAGAGGGGTTGTCAACGTCTGAGAACTCCCTATAATGCGCCTCCACTGACACGGAACAACGGCTTACAGGCCGCCGGGTTAGCGGGGTTCAGAGGTGAACGCCGGCAGAGAAAAGCAAAAATAATCGCTTGACTCTGAATGAGGAAAACGTAATATACGGGACCTCGCAACGGTGAGCTTAACGCCGCGTTGCAACTGCTCTTTAACAATTTATCAGACAATCTGTGTGGGCACTCAAAGTGACATGGATTCTTAATGTCTTCGGACAATAAATGAATACCAAGTCTCTGAGTGAACATACGTAATTCATTACGAAGTTTAATTCACGAGCATCAAACTTAAATTGAAGAGTTTGATCATGGCTCAGATTGAACGCTGGCGGCAGGCCTAACACATGCAAGTCGAGCGGCAGCGGAAAGTAGCTTGCTACTTTGCCGGCGAGCGGCGGACGGGTGAGTAATGTCTGGGAAACTGCCTGATGGAGGGGGATAACTACTGGAAACGGTAGCTAATACCGCATAACGTCGCAAGACCAAAGAGGGGGACCTTCGGGCCTCTTGCCATCAGATGTGCCCAGATGGGATTAGCTAGTAGGTGGGGTAACGGCTCACCTAGGCGACGATCCCTAGCTGGTCTGAGAGGATGACCAGCCACACTGGAACTGAGACACGGTCCAGACTCCTACGGGAGGCAGCAGTGGGGAATATTGCACAATGGGCGCAAGCCTGATGCAGCCATGCCGCGTGTATGAAGAAGGCCTTCGGGTTGTAAAGTACTTTCAGCGGGGAGGAAGGCGATAAGGTTAATAACCTTGTCGATTGACGTTACCCGCAGAAGAAGCACCGGCTAACTCCGTGCCAGCAGCCGCGGTAATACGGAGGGTGCAAGCGTTAATCGGAATTACTGGGCGTAAAGCGCACGCAGGCGGTCTGTCAAGTCGGATGTGAAATCCCCGGGCTCAACCTGGGAACTGCATTCGAAACTGGCAGGCTAGAGTCTTGTAGAGGGGGGTAGAATTCCAGGTGTAGCGGTGAAATGCGTAGAGATCTGGAGGAATACCGGTGGCGAAGGCGGCCCCCTGGACAAAGACTGACGCTCAGGTGCGAAAGCGTGGGGAGCAAACAGGATTAGATACCCTGGTAGTCCACGCCGTAAACGATGTCGACTTGGAGGTTGTGCCCTTGAGGCGTGGCTTCCGGAGCTAACGCGTTAAGTCGACCGCCTGGGGAGTACGGCCGCAAGGTTAAAACTCAAATGAATTGACGGGGGCCCGCACAAGCGGTGGAGCATGTGGTTTAATTCGATGCAACGCGAAGAACCTTACCTACTCTTGACATCCAGAGAACTTTCCAGAGATGGATTGGTGCCTTCGGGAACTCTGAGACAGGTGCTGCATGGCTGTCGTCAGCTCGTGTTGTGAAATGTTGGGTTAAGTCCCGCAACGAGCGCAACCCTTATCCTTTGTTGCCAGCGGTCCGGCCGGGAACTCAAAGGAGACTGCCAGTGATAAACTGGAGGAAGGTGGGGATGACGTCAAGTCATCATGGCCCTTACGAGTAGGGCTACACACGTGCTACAATGGCGCATACAAAGAGAAGCGACCTCGCGAGAGCAAGCGGACCTCATAAAGTGCGTCGTAGTCCGGATTGGAGTCTGCAACTCGACTCCATGAAGTCGGAATCGCTAGTAATCGTAGATCAGAATGCTACGGTGAATACGTTCCCGGGCCTTGTACACACCGCCCGTCACACCATGGGAGTGGGTTGCAAAAGAAGTAGGTAGCTTAACCTTCGGGAGGGCGCTTACCACTTTGTGATTCATGACTGGGGTGAAGTCGTAACAAGGTAACCGTAGGGGAACCTGCGGTTGGATCACCTCCTTACCTTAAAGAACCTGCCTTTGCAGTGCTCACACAGATTGTCTGATGAAAAACAGCAGTAAAAATCTCTGCAGGCTTGTAGCTCAGGTGGTTAGAGCGCACCCCTGATAAGGGTGAGGTCGGTGGTTCAAGTCCACTCAGGCCTACCAAACTCCTTTTAAAGGATGAGCGGTACAGAGATGATAAACGATGGGGCTATAGCTCAGCTGGGAGAGCGCCTGCTTTGCACGCAGGAGGTCTGCGGTTCGATCCCGCATAGCTCCACCATCTTTTACTGCGAACACAAGAAAACTTCAGAGTGAACCTGAAAAGGTGCACTGCGAAGTTTTGCTCTTTAAAAATCTGGATCAAGCTGAAAATTGAAACGACACATCTTAATTGGTGTGTTCGAGTCTCTCAAATTTTCGCAATCAGAAGTGAAACATCTTCGGGTTGTGAGGTTAAGCGACTAAGCGTACACGGTGGATGCCCTGGCAGTCAGAGGCGATGAAGGACGTGCTAATCTGCGAAAAGCGCCGGCGAGGTGATATGAACCTTTGACCCGGCGATGTCCGAATGGGGAAACCCAGTGCAATTCGTTGCACTATCGTTAACTGAATACATAGGTTAACGAGGCGAACCGGGGGAACTGAAACATCTAAGTACCCCGAGGAAAAGAAATCAACCGAGATTCCCCCAGTAGCGGCGAGCGAACGGGGAGCAGCCCAGAGTCTGAATCAGCTTGTGTGTTAGTGGAAGCGTCTGGAAAGTCGCACGGTACAGGGTGACAGTCCCGTACACGAAAGCACACAGGTTGTGAACTCGAAGAGTAGGGCGGGACACGTGGTATCCTGTCTGAATATGGGGGGACCATCCTCCAAGGCTAAATACTCCTGACTGACCGATAGTGAACCAGTACCGTGAGGGAAAGGCGAAAAGAACCCCGGCGAGGGGAGTGAAAAAGAACCTGAAACCGTGTACGTACAAGCAGTGGGAGCACCTTCGTGGTGTGACTGCGTACCTTTTGTATAATGGGTCAGCGACTTATATTCTGTAGCAAGGTTAACCGTATAGGGGAGCCGAAGGGAAACCGAGTCTTAACTGGGCGTTAAGTTGCAGGGTATAGACCCGAAACCCGGTGATCTAGCCATGGGCAGGTTGAAGGTTGGGTAACACTAACTGGAGGACCGAACCGACTAATGTTGAAAAATTAGCGGATGACTTGTGGCTGGGGGTGAAAGGCCAATCAAACCGGGAGATAGCTGGTTCTCCCCGAAAGCTATTTAGGTAGCGCCTCGTGAACTCATCTTCGGGGGTAGAGCACTGTTTCGGCTAGGGGGCCATCCCGGCTTACCAACCCGATGCAAACTACGAATACCGAAGAATGTTATCACGGGAGACACACGGCGGGTGCTAACGTCCGTCGTGAAGAGGGAAACAACCCAGACCGCCAGCTAAGGTCCCAAAGTCATGGTTAAGTGGGAAACGATGTGGGAAGGCACAGACAGCCAGGATGTTGGCTTAGAAGCAGCCATCATTTAAAGAAAGCGTAATAGCTCACTGGTCGAGTCGGCCTGCGCGGAAGATGTAACGGGGCTAAACCATGCACCGAAGCTGCGGCAGCGACGCTTATGCGTTGTTGGGTAGGGGAGCGTTCTGTAAGCCGTTGAAGGTGTGCTGTGAGGCATGCTGGAGGTATCAGAAGTGCGAATGCTGACATAAGTAACGATAAAGCGGGTGAAAAGCCCGCTCGCCGGAAGACCAAGGGTTCCTGTCCAACGTTAATCGGGGCAGGGTGAGTCGACCCCTAAGGCGAGGCCGAAAGGCGTAGTCGATGGGAAACAGGTTAATATTCCTGTACTTGGTGTTACTGCGAAGGGGGGACGGAGAAGGCTATGTTAGCCGGGCGACGGTTGTCCCGGTTTAAGCATGTAGGCGGAGGTTCCAGGTAAATCCGGTACCTTTTAACGCTGAGGTGTGATGACGAGGCACTACGGTGCTGAAGTAACAAATGCCCTGCTTCCAGGAAAAGCCTCTAAGCATCAGGTAACATCAAATCGTACCCCAAACCGACACAGGTGGTCAGGTAGAGAATACCAAGGCGCTTGAGAGAACTCGGGTGAAGGAACTAGGCAAAATGGTGCCGTAACTTCGGGAGAAGGCACGCTGATATGTAGGTGAAGCCCCTGCGGGTGGAGCTGAAATCAGTCGAAGATACCAGCTGGCTGCAACTGTTTATTAAAAACACAGCACTGTGCAAACACGAAAGTGGACGTATACGGTGTGACGCCTGCCCGGTGCCGGAAGGTTAATTGATGGGGTTAGCGGCAACGCGAAGCTCTTGATCGAAGCCCCGGTAAACGGCGGCCGTAACTATAACGGTCCTAAGGTAGCGAAATTCCTTGTCGGGTAAGTTCCGACCTGCACGAATGGCGTAATGATGGCCAGGCTGTCTCCACCCGAGACTCAGTGAAATTGAACTCGCTGTGAAGATGCAGTGTACCCGCGGCAAGACGGAAAGACCCCGTGAACCTTTACTATAGCTTGACACTGAACACTGGTCCTTGATGTGTAGGATAGGTGGGAGGCTTTGAAGCGTGGACGCCAGTCTGCGTGGAGCCAACCTTGAAATACCACCCTTTAATGGCTGGTGTTCTAACGTAGACCCGTGATCCGGGTTGCGGACAGTGTCTGGTGGGTAGTTTGACTGGGGCGGTCTCCTCCCAAAGAGTAACGGAGGAGCACGAAGGTTAGCTAATCCTGGTCGGACATCAGGAGGTTAGTGCAATGGCATAAGCTAGCTTGACTGCGAGAGTGACGGCTCGAGCAGGTGCGAAAGCAGGTCATAGTGATCCGGTGGTTCTGAATGGAAGGGCCATCGCTCAACGGATAAAAGGTACTCCGGGGATAACAGGCTGATACCGCCCAAGAGTTCATATCGACGGCGGTGTTTGGCACCTCGATGTCGGCTCATCACATCCTGGGGCTGAAGTAGGTCCCAAGGGTATGGCTGTTCGCCATTTAAAGTGGTACGCGAGCTGGGTTTAGAACGTCGTGAGACAGTTCGGTCCCTATCTGCCGTGGGCGCTGGAGAATTGAGGGGGGCTGCTCCTAGTACGAGAGGACCGGAGTGGACGCATCACTGGTGTTCGGGTTGTCATGCCAATGGCACTGCCCGGTAGCTAAATGCGGAAAAGATAAGTGCTGAAAGCATCTAAGCACGAAACTTGCCCCGAGATGAGTTCTCCCTGACCCTTTAAGGGTCCTGAAGGAACGTTGAAGACTACGACGTTGATAGGTCGGGTGTGTAAGCGCAGCGATGCGTTGAGCTAACCGATACTAATGAACCGTGAGGCTTAACCTTACAACGCCGAAGCTGTTTCGGCGAAGAGAGAGACACGATTTTCAGCCTGATACAGATTAACAGAATTTGCCTGGCGGCTTTAGCGCGGTGGTCCCACCTGACCCCATGCCGAACTCAGAAGTGAAACGCCGTAGCGCCGATGGTAGTGTGGGGTCTCCCCATGTGAGAGTAGGGAACTGCCAGGCATCAAATTAAGTAGTAAGCCGGAGCATAAATCCGGTGGTTACAGCAGTCTTCGGTGGAGCGGTAGTTCAGTCGGTTAGAATACCTGCCTGTCACGCAGGGGGTCGCGGGTTCGAGTCCCGTCCGTTCCGCCACTTATTAAGACATTAAGCCTGCCTAATTGGCAGGCTTAATGGAAAAAAACTTTAGGGGCGTAGCTCAGTTGGTAGAGCACCGGTCTCCAAAACCGGGTGTCGCGAGTTCGAGTCTCTCCGCCCCTGCCATATATAATCCTTTGCTTCGGCAAAGGATTTTTTTTGCCTGAAACACTGCAGAAAATTCTCTTCTTAATTTTCAGCCAGCATCCCTGCTGGCTGATGCATCAATCCATTACATTGATTTTTAACAGATCTTTTATCTGTGATTGCTTATCACTGTTTTGCAGCCAAATTGCATACAGCGGCCTGGTAAGCGTGGTGGAATCCATCACGGTGTGCAGCCCTGCTTTAGTGTCTGCCCAGCGAACAGGTAACCAGGTACAACCTTTTAGCAGAGGCAGCTGCTGACAGGCGATCTCTGCCGAGCTGGTCGTTAACTGCGGAACATCATCAGGTGCAATCAGTCCCGTCTCGTGCTGCTGAAAATCCGGTCCCCATTCCAGGCGTAAATAGGTCAGGTCTGCCTTCATCATCGAAGGTTCGGACGCATAAAGTGCCAGGCCAAACTGGCCCACAATCTGGCTGCTAAATTCGTCCATCTTGGGGGCTTCGGTTGTGATCAGAAGATCAAGCTGGCGTTCATGAAGTTGCTTAACCAGCGACTGCCGTTGCGCAATCCTGGCTTCAAATTGCAGGTGGCCATGTGAATGATACAGCCGGGTAAGCCACTGACTTAGCATGCATTCCCACAGAGAAGCGCTGGCTCCTATCGAGAACTCATTATGCCTCGAAGTATGTGCCACCTCTTTACGTGCCGCCTGCCAGGTATTCATGAGCGTTTCTGCGTACGGCAGCAGTTTCTCACCGGCAGGCGTTAAGCGAATATTGTTGCGATGGCGGGTAAAAAGATTCACACCCAGTTGATTTTCCAGCTGTCGAATACGAAAACTGACTGCTGACTGCGTCAGGTAAAGGGCTTCAGCTGCTCGCCCAAAGTGACGTGTTCTGCTCACTTCAAGGAAAGTTTTAAGCAATTCCGTATCCACATCTTTCTCCGCAAAATTATTTGTCGTTATGATTTAAATGTTTTGTTTTACACTCTGTCAAGCGTAACTAATACTCCGCGCCATAAATAGCTCGGCCAAAGAATTAGGAGCGTGTAGGATGGCGGAAAGCTTTACGACGACTAATCGTTTTTTCGACAATAAACATTATCCGCGCGGGTTCTCTCGTCACGGCGATTTCACCATCAAAGAAGCTCAACTGCTTGAGCGCCATGGTTATGCCTTTAACGAGCTGGATCTGGGTAAGCGTGAACCTGCAACCGAAGACGAAAAACAGTTTGTTTCTGTTTGCCGTGGTGAGCGTGAGCCGGAGTCTGAAGCGGAACGCGTATGGATCAAGTACATGGCGCGCATTAAGCGTCCTAAGCGCTTCCATACGCTGTCTGGCGGCAAGCCGCAGATGGAAGGTGCAGAAGACTACACCGAGTCTGATGACTAAAGAGAAGAGAAGGGGCTACGGCCCCTTTTTTTATGCCAGCAATTTCTGCAAATGCAGCAGCAAACGATCGATAGCGCGGTAGCTCAGCGCCTCCTGCAAATGTTTCCTCTCAATGTCATTGCACCCCTCTACGTCAGCAATGGTTCTGGCCACCTTCAGCAAACGCTGCCACGCACGTATGGACAGCCCGAACCGCGTTAACGTCTCCTCCAGCCATCCCGCATCCTCAACATTAAGTGAACAAAACTGCCGGATCCCGGCATTATCCAGCCGTGCATTCAGCCTGTTCTGACGAGCGTACTGCCGCGTCTGAGCAGCAATCACCCGTTCGCGTACCTCCGCTGAGCTTTCACCCGTTATGCCCGTTTGCCTGAGCAGACCCGGCGGGGGAAGGGGAATTTCGAGGGATAAATCGAAACGGTCGAGGAACGGGCCGGATAACTTACCCAGATAGCGCAACGTTTGCTCTGGTGTACAGCGGTTATGGTTGCCCTGGTAGTGACCCGTCGGGCTGGGATTCATCGCCGCGACCAGCTGAAACTGTGCGGGATAGCTTATTTTGGCTCGCGTGCGTGAGATATGTATCTCACCGGATTCAATGGGCTCTCTTAGTGCATCCAGCACACGGCGCTCAAATTCAGGCAGTTCATCAAGAAACAGAATGCCATTGTGTGCCAGCGAGATCTCTCCCGGCCCCGGAATCGCCCCGCCGCCGACCATTGCCGTCAGTGAAGCGCTATGATGCGGGGAACGAAAAGGACGACGGCGCCACTGTTTTTGCAACGACGTCGAACTGATAAGGCTATATATGGCGGCGCTTTCCAGCGCTTCATGATTATTGAGCGGTGGAAGTAACCCACTCAACCTGCTTGCCAGCATGGTTTTACCCGTACCTGGCGGCCCAATTAACAGAAGATTGTGTCCACCTGCAGCCGTAATCTCCAGCGCCCGTTTCCCTTGCTCCTGTCCCATAATCTCGCTGAGATCCTCTGGTGCATCCGCTATAACATCATCACACTCCTCCGGCTCGGACAGTTCATGTCGCCCTTCCAGCCAGGCACAAACTTCCTGTAAATGCCCGGCGATGAGACACCCCTTCTCGGCGATAAGACTCACTTCTGATGCGTTTTCATTGGCGACAATGATTTGCCGCCCTGCTCGTATGGCTTCCAGCGCTCCCGATATCGCACCGGGAACGCCTCTTAACGCGCCTGTGAGCGCGAGTTCGCCAACGAACTCATACGAGCCTAGCCGTGTCGTATTAAGCTGCTCAGAAGCCGCGAGAAGGGCAATTGCGATAGGTAAATCGTATCGTCCCCCCTCTTTAGGCAAATCGGCGGGGGCAAGGTTGATGGTGATCTTCTTCGCGGGGAAGGTATAACCGCTATTTATTATTGCGCTGCGAACGCGATCCCTGGCCTCTTTAACCGTCGTTTCAGGTAACCCGACAAGCGTGAGTCCGGGTAGCCCATTGCTCAAATGAACCTCGACGGAAATAAGCGGTGCCTTTACCCCGAGAGCCGCACGCGTATAAACAACTGACAGTGACATTTGCACTACCTCCTGGCGTGACTATGCCAGCACCTGCTTTGTCTGTTTAGCGTCATTTTGCGAATTTACGCCGCCTGTTCAGGGATTTTAAGCGCACACTGAAACCCTTGCATAACCGTGGAAGCCTCCTCGCAGAATGTAAAAAGCCCCGTTTTGACGCTAAGAACCGCAGTGAAAAAATGAAAAATATTCATTTTCTAATTTCCGTATATAAAACAACGGTTTTAAGAAATATGATTCGCGGCCTAATCAAATCCGTCATAAATAAATCTTGTGTTTGATTTAAAAACTGTGATAACTCTTTAGGTATTCCTTCGAACAAGATGCAAAAAGAACTGAAAATGACAGCCCTTCTACGAGTGATTAGCCTGGTCGTGATTAGCGTGGTGGTGATTATTATCCCACCGTGCGGGGCTGCACTTGGACGAGGAAAGGCTTAGAAATCAAGCCTTAACGAACTAAGACCCCCGCACCGAAAGGTCCGGGGGTTTTTTTATGACTAAAAAATGTAAATGAGGAGCAGAGAATGACGACTAGCACAAAATTCTGTTTCTCCCGATTTATGACGGGGAACTAACTATGAATGGGGCACAGTGGGTAGTACATGCGTTGCGCGCGCAGGGAGTCGAAACCGTATTCGGTTATCCGGGTGGCGCAATTATGCCGATTTACGATGCACTGTATGACGGCGGCGTGGAACATCTCTTGTGCCGACACGAGCAGGGCGCAGCGATGGCAGCCATTGGCTACGCCCGCGCGACCGGTAAAACCGGCGTGTGTATGGCGACTTCAGGCCCGGGCGCAACGAACCTGATCACCGGCCTGGCTGACGCGCTGCTGGATTCCGTTCCCGTTGTTGCCATCACCGGGCAGGTGGCATCTCCGTTCATCGGTACCGATGCTTTCCAGGAAGTTGACGTCCTCGGTTTATCGCTGGCCTGCACCAAACACAGCTTCCTCGTCCAGTCTCTGGAGGAGCTGCCGCGCGTAATGGCAGAAGCGTTCGACGTGGCAAACTCCGGTCGTCCCGGTCCGGTTCTGGTTGATATCCCGAAAGATATCCAGGTGGCTCTCGGCGATCTGGAACCGCACTTCTCTACCGTTGAAAGCGACGATGCGTTTCCGGAAGCGGAAGTTGAAGAGGCCCGTCAGATGCTGGCCCAGGCGAAACAGCCGATGCTGTACGTCGGCGGTGGCGTAGGCATGGCGCAGGCCGTTCCAGCCCTGCGCGAATTTATCGCAACAACGCAGATGCCAGCGACCTGCACGCTGAAAGGTCTCGGTGCAGTCGACGCGGACTACCCCTACTATCTGGGCATGCTGGGGATGCACGGCACCAAAGCGGCAAACCTGGCGGTGCAGGAGTGCGATCTGCTCATCGCTGTAGGGGCCCGTTTTGACGACCGCGTCACCGGCAAGCTGAATACCTTTGCGCCGAACGCCAAAGTCATCCATATGGATATCGACCCGGCGGAGATGAACAAGCTGCGTCAGGCGCATGTCGCCTTGCAGGGCGATCTCAACGCGCTGTTACCGGCATTGCAGCAGCCGCTGGATATCAACGCATGGCGTCAGCACACCGCTGATATGCGCGCCGAGCACGCCTGGCGTTACGACCACCCCGGCGAGGCCATCTACGCGCCGCTGCTGTTGAAGCAGTTGTCCGACCGTAAACCGGCTGACAGCGTCGTCACCACCGACGTAGGCCAGCACCAAATGTGGTCCGCGCAGCACATGACCTACACCCGTCCGGAAAACTTCATCACCTCCAGCGGGTTAGGGACGATGGGCTTCGGTCTGCCGGCAGCCGTTGGCGCGCAGGTTGCCCGCCCGAACGACACCGTTATCTGTATCTCCGGTGACGGCTCCTTCATGATGAACGTTCAGGAGCTCGGCACCGTTAAGCGCAAGCAGTTGCCGCTGAAGATCGTGTTGCTCGACAACCAGCGTTTAGGAATGGTTCGCCAGTGGCAACAGCTGTTCTTCCAGGAGCGCTACAGCGAAACGACTCTCACCGATAACCCCGATTTCCTCACCCTGGCCAGCGCCTTCGGCATCCCTGGTCAGCACATCACCCGTAAAGATCAGGTTGAAGCGGCGCTCGACACCATGCTGAACAGCGATGGGCCTTACCTGCTTCATGTCTCAATCGACGAACTCGAGAACGTCTGGCCGTTGGTACCGCCTGGTGCCAGCAACTCACAAATGATGGAGAAATTATCATGATGCAGCATCAGGTCGCCGTACAGGCTCGCTTCAACCCGGAAACCTTAGAACGCGTTTTGCGTGTGGTGCGTCATCGTGGTTTTCAGATTTGCTCTATGAATATGGAGACGGCCACTGACGCCCGGAATATCAGTATCGAATTAACCGTTGCCAGCCCGCGGTCGGTCGACTTACTGTTTAGTCAGTTATCAAAGCTGGTAGACGTTGCCCATGTTGCCATCTGCCAGAGCACAACCACATCACAACAAATCCGCGCTTAAGCGTGACAGGACGAAAAAATGACGACAAAAAAAGCTGATTACATTTGGTTCAACGGTGAGATGGTTCGCTGGGAGGACGCGAAGGTCCACGTGATGTCCCACGCGCTGCACTACGGTACCTCCGTATTTGAAGGCATCCGCTGCTACGATTCTCACAAAGGGCCAGTGGTGTTCCGCCATCGCGAACACATGCAGCGTCTGCATGACTCAGCCAAAATTTATCGTTTCCCGGTTTCTCAAAGCGTCGATGAGCTGATGGAAGCCTGCCGCGACGTTATCCGTAAAAACAACCTGACCAGCGCCTATATTCGTCCGCTGGTGTTTGTGGGCGATGTCGGTATGGGCGTGAACCCGCCAGCCGGCTATACCACAGATGTGATCATTGCCGCGTTCCCATGGGGTGCCTACCTGGGTGCAGAAGCCCTGGAGCAGGGGATCGACGCAATGGTCTCTTCCTGGAACCGCGTGGCGCCAAACACCATCCCGACCGCCGCGAAAGCAGGCGGTAACTACCTCTCTTCTCTGTTGGTCGGTAGCGAAGCGCGCCGCCACGGCTATCAGGAAGGTATCGCCCTCGACGTAAATGGCTACATCTCAGAAGGTGCGGGTGAAAACCTGTTTGAAGTGAAAGACGGCATTCTGTTCACGCCGCCGTTCACCTCGTCCGCGCTGCCGGGCATCACCCGTGACGCCATCATCAAGCTGGCGAAAGATCTGGGTATCGAAGTGCGCGAGCAGGTACTGTCCCGCGAATCCCTGTATCTGGCCGATGAAGTGTTTATGTCCGGTACGGCGGCTGAAATCACGCCGGTACGCAGCGTGGACGGTATCCAGGTGGGCGAAGGCCGCTGCGGTCCGGTCACCAAACGTATTCAGCAAGCGTTCTTCGGCCTCTTCACCGGCGAGACAGAAGATAAATACGGCTGGTTGGATCAGGTTAATCACTAAGCATAAATTTGGGACGGCACGCACCGTCCCATTAAATAGTCAGACGGGAGTCAATAAAGCATGCCTAAGTATCGTTCAGCCACCACCACCCACGGCCGTAATATGGCGGGAGCCCGCGCGCTGTGGCGCGCCACCGGAATGACCGACGCCGATTTCGGCAAGCCGATTATCGCCGTGGTGAACTCCTTCACCCAGTTTGTACCGGGCCACGTGCACCTGCGCGATCTCGGTAAGCTGGTTGCCGAGCAAATCGAAGCCTCCGGCGGCGTGGCAAAAGAGTTCAACACCATTGCGGTGGATGACGGTATCGCGATGGGGCACGGGGGCATGCTTTATTCACTGCCGTCGCGCGAGCTGATCGCCGACTCCGTAGAATATATGGTTAACGCCCACTGCGCCGATGCGATGGTCTGCATCTCCAACTGCGACAAAATCACCCCGGGGATGCTGATGGCCTCCCTGCGCCTGAACATTCCGGTGATCTTCGTCTCCGGCGGCCCGATGGAAGCGGGGAAAACCAAGCTCTCCGACAAAATCATCAAGCTCGACCTGGTCGATGCGATGATCCAGGGCGCGGACCCGAAAGTGTCTGATGAGCAGAGCGACCAGGTGGAACGCTCCGCGTGTCCGACCTGCGGCTCCTGTTCCGGTATGTTCACCGCCAACTCCATGAACTGCCTGACCGAAGCGCTGGGCCTGTCTCAGCCGGGCAACGGTTCGCTGCTGGCGACCCACGCCGACCGTAAGCAGCTGTTCCTCAACGCCGGTAAGCGCATCGTTGAGCTGACCAAACGCTACTACGAGCAGGACGACGCCAGCGCGCTGCCGCGCAACATTGCCAGTAAAGCCGCGTTCGAAAACGCCATGACGCTGGATATCGCCATGGGCGGCTCTACCAACACCGTTCTGCACCTGCTGGCTGCCGCGCAGGAAGCCGAAATCGACTTCACCATGAGCGACATCGACAAGCTGTCCCGCAAAGTCCCGCAGCTGTGTAAGGTCGCGCCGAGCACCCAGAAGTACCATATGGAAGACGTACACCGCGCGGGCGGCGTGCTGGGCATTTTGGGCGAGCTGGATCGCGCCGGGCTGCTGAACCGTGACGTGAAAAACGTGCTCGGGCTGACGCTGCCTGAGTCGCTGGACCAGTACGACGTGATGCTGACCAAAGACGACGCGGTGAAAAAGATGTTCCGCGCCGGTCCTGCCGGTATTCGTACCACCCAGGCGTTCTCGCAGGATTGCCGCTGGGACACTCTGGACGACGACCGCGCCGAAGGCTGCATCCGCTCGCTGGAACATGCCTATAGCAAAGACGGCGGTCTGGCCGTGCTGTACGGTAACTTCGCGGAAAACGGCTGCATCGTGAAAACCGCAGGCGTGGACGACAGCATCCTGAAATTCACCGGTCCGGCGAAGGTATACGAAAGCCAGGATGAAGCGGTAGACGCGATTCTTGGCGGCAAAGTGGTGGAAGGCGACGTGGTTGTTATTCGCTACGAAGGACCGAAAGGCGGTCCCGGCATGCAGGAGATGCTCTACCCAACCACCTTCCTGAAATCTATGGGACTCGGTAAAGCATGCGCGCTGATCACCGACGGGCGTTTCTCTGGCGGCACCTCCGGCCTCTCTATCGGCCACGTTTCGCCGGAAGCAGCAAGCGGCGGCAACATCGCCATCATCGAAGACGGCGACCTGATCGAAATCGACATTCCGAATCGCGGCATTCAGCTGAAGCTGAGCGACCAGGAAATTGCGGCCCGTCGTGAAGCGCAGGAAGCCCGCGGCGACAAAGCCTGGACGCCGAAAGACCGCCAGCGTGAAGTCTCCTTCGCCCTGCGCGCCTACGCGAGCCTTGCCACCAGTGCAGATAAAGGCGCGGTGCGCGATAAATCTAAACTTGGGGGCTAATGATGGCCGAGTCACAACCCTTATCCGCCGCCCCTGAGGGGGCGGAATACCTGAGAGCGGTGCTACGCGCGCCGGTCTATGAAGCCGTGCAGGTTACGCCCCTGCAGAAAATGGAAAAACTCTCTTCGCGCCTCGACAACGTCATTCTGGTCAAGCGCGAAGACCGTCAGCCGGTGCACAGCTTTAAGCTGCGCGGCGCCTACGCGATGATGGCCGGGCTGACCGACGAGCAGAAAGCGCGCGGCGTGATTACCGCGTCGGCGGGCAACCACGCCCAGGGCGTGGCGTTCTCGTCTGCCCGTCTGGGGCTGAAAGCGCTGATCGTGATGCCGGTTGCTACCGCAGATATCAAAGTCGATGCGGTCCGCGGTTTCGGCGGCGAGGTGCTGCTCCACGGTGCCAACTTTGACGAAGCCAAAGCCAAAGCGATTGAGCTGGCGCAGCAGCAGGGTTTCACCTGGGTGCCGCCGTTCGACCACCCGATGGTGATTGCCGGGCAGGGCACGCTGGCGCTGGAACTGCTGCAGCAGGATGCCCATCTCGACCGCGTCTTCGTCCCGGTGGGCGGCGGTGGCCTGGCCGCAGGCGTGGCGGTACTGATCAAACAGCTGATGCCGCAGATCAAAGTCATTGCCGTTGAAGCGGAAGACTCTGCCTGCCTGAAAGCGGCGCTGGATGCCGGGCATCCTGTGGACCTGCCGCGCGTCGGGCTGTTTGCCGAGGGCGTGGCGGTGAAGCGCATTGGGGACGAAACCTTCCGCCTGTGCCAGGAGTATCTCGACGATATCGTCACGGTTGATAGCGATGCTATCTGCGCGGCGATGAAAGATCTGTTCGAGGATGTGCGCGCGGTGGCGGAACCGTCAGGCGCGCTGGCGCTGGCGGGGATGAAAAAATACATCGCGCAGCACAACATTCGCGGCGAGAGGCTGGCGCACGTGCTGTCTGGAGCGAACGTGAACTTCCACGGTCTGCGCTACGTTTCCGAGCGCTGCGAGCTGGGGGAACAGCGGGAAGCGCTGCTGGCGGTGACGATTCCTGAAGAGAAGGGCAGCTTCCTGAAGTTCTGCCAGCTGCTGGGCGGCCGTTCGGTGACGGAGTTCAACTACCGTTTTGCCGATGCCAAAGACGCCTGCATTTTTGTCGGCGTGCGTCTGAGCCGCGGCGTCGAGGAGCGTAAAGAGATCCTCAACCTGCTGCATGAGGGCGGCTACAGCGTGGTCGATCTCTCTGACGATGAGATGGCGAAGCTGCACGTGCGCTACATGGTCGGCGGGCGTCCATCAAAGCCGCTCAAGGAACGTCTGTTCAGCTTCGAGTTTCCGGAATCGCCGGGCGCGCTGCTCAAGTTCCTTCACACGCTTGGCACGCACTGGAACATTTCCCTGTTCCACTACCGCAGCCACGGCACCGACTATGGCCGCGTGCTGGCGGCGTTCGAACTGGGCGAGCACGAGCCGGATTTCGAAACGCGGCTGAACGAGCTGGGCTATGAGTGCCACGACGAAACCCATAACCCGGCCTTCCGCTTCTTCCTGGCAGGCTAAGGGCTGAGCTGCGTGTAGGCCGGGTAAGCGCAGCGCCACCCGGCTTTAGTGGTTTGGCAATATCTGCCAGAACGCATCAATAAGCGGCTCATGCAGCCGCTTTTTTTGTGCGCACACGCCAAGCTCAAACGGCGTCTTCTCGTCGCTGCGCTCCAGAATCATCACGCGATTGCGCACCGGTTCGGGGCTGTTTTCCAGCACCACTTCCGGCAGCAGCGCCACGCCGCAGCCCAGCGCCACCATCGACACCATCGCCTCGTGGCCGCTGACCGTGGCGTAAATCGACGGATTGCTGATTTTCTGACGGCGGAACCACAGCTCTATGCGGCGGCGCACCGGCCCCTGATCGGCCATGATAAACGGCACCGTCGACCAGTCCGGTTTTTCCACCGACACCTGGTTACGCACCGGGCAGGGCAGCGCCGGGGCAATCAGTACCACCGCCAGATTCTCCAGCATTGAGAATGCCACCGCGCCCGGCAGGGTTTCGGGTTTCCCTGCTATGGCGAGATCCGCTTCGCCCGTCACCACTTTTTCCATTGCGTCGGAGGCGTCGCCGGTGGTGAGCTTAATTTCAACCGACGGATGCGCCGCGCGGAAGCGGTCAAGGATGGGCGGCAGATGGCTGTAGGCGGCGGTCACGGAGCAGAAAATATGCAGCTCGCCGGAAAGCGACGGCCCCTGCTGGTCAATTGAGTGTCGCAGCTGCTGGTACTGTAGCAGCGTCTGCTGGGCAAAAATGCGCAGTTCTTCACCCGCTTCCGTGAGGGTGACGGTGCGGTTATCGCGCACGAACAGCGGCTGGCCGAGGTCCTCCTCAAGGCGCTGGATCTGGCGTGAAAGCGTGGAGGGGCTAACGTGCATCGCCCGGGCGCTGCGGCCAAAATGGCGGCTTTCCGCCAGGTGCAGGAACATTTTCAGATCGCGTAAATCCACCGATTCCACTCCCTCTTTTTACATTGCAAAAATTGCAATATGACGTTGTGAATATATCAATTTCCGCAATAAATTTCCTGTTGTAATGTGGGTACATTCTCGCTGAAACGCGAACCGAACAATAAGACACACAACATCACGAGGTATCATCCATGGCTAACTACTTTAATACACTGAACTTGCGCCAGCAGCTGGCGCAGCTGGGCAAATGCCGCTTCATGGCGCGCGACGAATTTGCCGATGGCGCGAGCTACCTTCAGGATAAAAAAGTGGTCATCGTCGGCTGTGGCGCACAGGGTCTGAACCAGGGCCTGAACATGCGTGACTCCGGTCTGGATATCTCCTACGCTCTGCGCAAAGAAGCGATTGCCGAGAAGCGTGCTTCCTGGCGTAAAGCGACCGAAAACGGCTTCAAAGTGGGCACCTACGAAGAGCTGATCCCGCAGGCGGATCTGGTGGTTAACCTGACCCCGGACAAGCAGCACTCTGACGTTGTGCGTTCCGTACAGCCGCTGATGAAAGACGGCGCCGCGCTGGGTTACTCCCACGGCTTCAACATCGTTGAAGTGGGCGAGCAGATCCGTAAAGACATCACCGTGGTGATGGTGGCACCGAAGTGCCCGGGTACGGAAGTGCGCGAAGAGTACAAACGTGGCTTCGGCGTGCCGACGCTTATCGCAGTTCACCCGGAAAACGATCCGAAAGGCGAAGGCATGGCGATTGCCAAAGCGTGGGCAGCGGCGACCGGCGGCCACCGTGCGGGCGTTCTGGAATCGTCCTTCGTTGCCGAAGTGAAATCTGACCTGATGGGTGAGCAGACCATTCTGTGCGGTATGCTGCAGGCCGGTTCTCTGCTGTGCTTCGACAAGCTGGTGGAAGAAGGCACCGACCCGGCCTACGCGGAAAAACTGATTCAGTTCGGCTGGGAAACCATCACCGAAGCGCTGAAGCAGGGCGGTATTACGCTGATGATGGACCGTCTGTCCAACCCGGCAAAACTGCGTGCTTACGCGCTGTCTGAACAGCTGAAAACCATCATGGCACCGCTGTTCCAGAAACACATGGACGACATCATCTCCGGTGAATTCTCTTCCGGTATGATGGCGGACTGGGCGAACGACGATAAAAACCTGCTGACCTGGCGTGAAGAAACCGGTAAAACCGCGTTCGAAACCGCGCCGCAGTATGAAGGTAAAATCGGCGAGCAGGAGTACTTCGATAAAGGCGTACTGATGATCGCGATGGTGAAAGCAGGCGTTGAGCTGGCGTTCGAAACCATGGTGGATTCCGGCATCATCGAAGAGTCCGCGTACTACGAATCTCTGCACGAGCTGCCGCTGATCGCGAACACCATCGCCCGTAAGCGTCTGTACGAAATGAACGTGGTGATCTCTGATACCGCAGAATACGGTAACTACCTGTTCTCTTACGCCTGCGTACCGCTGCTGAAAGAGTTTATGACTACTCTGCAGACGGGCGATCTGGGTAAAGCGATTGCGGAAGGTGCCGTGGATAACGCGCAGCTGCGTGATGTGAACGAAGCGATTCGCAGCCACCAGATCGAGAAAGTGGGTCACAAACTGCGTGGCTACATGACCGATATGAAGCGTATCGCGGTAGCGGGTTAACACCAGGTGCGGGCTGATGCCCTCACCCCGGCCCTCTCCCACGGGGAGAGGGTGAAACATTAAAGGCCTTCTCTTAGAGAAGGCCTTGCTGTTTATTTCCGATACAGCACTTTGATAATGTGGTAGCCGAACTGCGTGTGCAGCGGGCCGGTTGGCTCCAGCACCGGGCAGGAGAACACCACTTTATCGAACGCCGGAACCATCTGACCCTGGCGGAACTCACCCAGATCGCCGCCGCGTTTGCCTGACGGGCAGATGGAATGCTTCTTCGCCAGCTTGCCGAAGTCGGCACCGTTTTTAATCTGCTCCAGAAGATCTAAAGCCAGTTTCTCTTCTTTAACGAGGATGTGCACTGCTGCTGCTGTTTTTGCCATGATCGTGCCTTGAATAGGTTGAAATAAATCGGGGCGCAATATACCACGCGTCAGCGGCGATAAAGCACCTTAATGATATGGTAGCCAAATTTGGTTTTTACCGGGCCGTAGGGCTTCAGGAGAGGGCAGCTAAAGACCGCCCGATCGAACGGGCCGACCATCGCACCTTGTTGAAACTCGCCGAGATCCCCGCCATTGCGCCCGGACGGGCATTTAGAGTAACGCTTCGCCAGATGATCAAAGCTGATGCCGCGCTCCAGCTTGACCAGGATCTCCTGGGCCAGTTTCTCTTCTTTTACCAGAATATGCAGGGCTGCTGCGGTCTTTTTCATGGTTCTGCTCTACGGGTTAAACGCGATTTCTCCACTTTATCATTAGCCGGTAAATCTGCGCCCGGCTTTCTGCTACAATCCACACCCCGTTCGAAGATTGAGCAACACTCCCATGCGTTTAAACCCTGGACAACAACAAGCGGTCGAATTCGTTACTGGACCATGCCTGGTGCTGGCAGGGGCCGGTTCGGGTAAAACCCGCGTGATCACCAACAAAATCGCCCATTTGATCCACAACTGCGGATATCAGGCGCGACACATTGCGGCGGTCACCTTTACCAATAAAGCGGCGCGCGAGATGAAAGAGCGCGTCGGTCAGACGCTGGGTCGTAAAGAGGCGCGCGGCCTGATGATCTCCACCTTCCACACGCTGGGGCTGGATATCATCAAACGCGAGTATGCGGCGCTGGGAATGAAGTCCAACTTCTCGCTTTTTGACGATACCGATCAGGTGGCGCTGCTCAAAGAGCTCACCGAGGGGCTGATCGAAGATGACAAGGTGCTGTTGCAGCAGCTGATCTCGACGATCTCGAACTGGAAAAACGATCTGATGACGCCGGCCCAGGCCGCGGCGATCGCCAAAGGCGAACGGGATCGGATTTTCGCCCACTGCTACGGTCTGTACGATGCGCATATGAAAGCGTGTAACGTGCTGGACTTTGACGACCTGATCCTGCTGCCCACGCTGCTGCTGCAGCGCAATGAAGAGGTGCGCGAGCGCTGGCAGAATAAAATCCGCTACCTGCTGGTGGATGAATATCAGGACACCAACACCAGCCAGTACGAGCTGGTGAAGCTGCTGGTGGGGCAGCGCGCGCGTTTCACCGTGGTAGGCGATGACGACCAGTCAATTTACTCCTGGCGCGGTGCACGCCCACAAAACCTGGTGCTGCTGAGCAAAGATTTCCCCGCCCTGCAGGTGATTAAGCTGGAGCAGAACTACCGCTCCTCCGGGCGTATCCTGAAGGCGGCAAACATCCTGATTGCCAATAACCCGCACGTGTTTGAGAAGCGTCTCTTCTCCGAACTGGGCTACGGCACGGAGCTGAAAGTGCTCAGCGCCAACAATGAGGACCATGAAGCGGAGCGTGTGACGGGCGAACTTATCGCTCACCACTTCGTCAACAAAACCGAATATAAGGATTACGCGATCCTCTATCGCGGCAATCACCAGTCGCGCGTCTTTGAAAAGATGCTGATGCAGAACCGCATTCCGTACAAAATCTCGGGCGGCACGTCGTTCTTCTCGCGGCCAGAAATCAAAGATCTGCTGGCCTATCTTCGCGTGCTCACAAACCCGGATGATGACAGCGCGTTTCTGCGCATCGTGAATACGCCTAAACGCGAGATTGGCCCGGCGACGCTGCAAAAGCTCGGCGAGTGGGCGATGACCCGCAACAAAAGTATGTTTACCGCCAGCTTCGACATGGGGCTGAGCCAGACGTTAACCGGACGCGGGTATGACTCGTTAACCCGCTTCACCCACTGGCTCGGCGAAGTGCAGCGTCTCGCGGAGCGGGAGCCGGTGGCGGCAGTGCGCGATCTCATTCACGGCATCGACTATGAGTCCTGGCTGTATGAAACCTCAGCCAGCCCGAAGGCGGCTGAGATGCGCATGAAAAACGTTAACCAGCTCTTCAGCTGGATGACCGAAATGCTGGAGGGCTCTGAAATCGACGAGCCGATGACCCTGACGCAGGTGGTCACCCGCTTTACCCTGCGCGACATGATGGAGCGCGGCGAGAGCGAAGAAGAGGCCGATCAGGTTCAGCTGATGACGCTGCATGCGTCAAAGGGGCTGGAGTTCCCGTATGTGTATCTGGTCGGCATGGAAGAGGGATTGTTGCCGCACCAGAGCAGCATTGATGAAGACAACGTCGACGAGGAGCGCCGTCTGGCCTACGTGGGGATCACCCGCGCGCAGAAAGAGCTGACGTTCACGCTGTGTAAAGAGCGCCGCCAGTACGGTGAACTGGTACGCCCGGAGCCGAGTCGTTTCCTGCTGGAACTTCCGCAGGATGACGTGATCTGGGAACAGGAGCGCAAAGTGATTACCGCAGAAGAGCGGATGCACAAGGGTCAGGCTAACGTGGCGAACATCCGCGCTATGCTGGCAAAAGCCAAAGAGAAAGGATGAGTTCGAAGGGGTTGTAGGCCGGGTAAGGCGAAGCCGCCACCCGGCAATGTTCAGCGTATTACTTTACCTCAAGCACCCAGTGCACGTAGCTCTGCCACTGGCACTCCTGCTCGATCATCTCTGCCCCTAACGGGTGACGATCAATCCATTTCTCCGGCAGCGCCAGCGAAAGCTTCTCGTCATCGGCCACCAGATTAATGGCAGGCAGCAAATCATCGCGGCGGCGGCTGGCAAACAGGATCGCCAGACGCAGCAGGCGGCACAGATGCTCGGCCACGCGAGGCGGTACGGCGTTTTGCTGATGCAAAGAGGAGAGATCGACGGCGTTGGTCTGGTTCAGCAGCAGCGTGGCCAGCAATTTTTTCTGCGCAGGCGTATAGCCCGGTAAATCCAGGTTTCGCACCAGATACGCTGCATGAGCCGGTGCCTGCTTAAAATCAATGCTCAGCCCCACTTCATGTAGCGCACAGGCGCTCAGCAGTAAATCCCGGCTCAGATGGTCAAGATCCCAGACGTTAGCAACCTGATCGGCGAAGCGTGACGCCAGCTGCGATACGCGTCCTGCCTGATCGATATCAACCAGAAAACGACGCTGAACGTTGCGCAGGGTACGGCTGCGGATATCCTGATCGACCGACAGATGTAACATCCCGTAGACCAGACCTTCGCGCAGCGCGCCGCCGGCCAGGGTCATACACTGGATGTTCAGCTCGGTGAAAATGGCGATAAGAATAGCCAGCCCGCTCGGGAAGACCAGCGCGCGTTCCAGCGTCAGGCCTTCAATTTCCAGCTCTTCCAGGCGTCCGCACTGAATGGCGCGCTGTTTCAGCTGCTGAAGTTTGGCAAGCGTAATCCGCTCGTCCATTCCCTGCGCCATCATGATTTCCTGCAGAGCCTGCACGGTACCCGAGGCACCCACGCAGACTTTCCAGCCGTGATAGCGCAGCTCGTCCATCACCGGGCGTAATACCTCGCGCGCGGCGTTTTCTGCCTCGTCGAAGTTCTCTTTCGCCAGGTTCCGATCGGTAAAGTAGCGCTCAAGCCAGGTCACGCAGCCCATCGACAGGCTGAACAGCGACGTTGCCTGCGCGCCGGTGCCGGTCACAAGCTCGGTACTGGCACCGCCGATATCCACCACCAGACGGCGATCGTCACCTCCCGTGGTGTGCGCAACGCCCTGGTAAATCAGGCGAGCCTCTTCTTCACCGCTGATAACCTGTACCGGACAACCCAGAATTTCCTGCGCTCTGGCGATGAAATCCACGGCGTTGACCGCCAGGCGGAGTGTCGCAGTGGCGACCACGGTGATTTGGGCGTGCGGGATATCCTGCAGACGTTCGGCAAAGAGCCGCAGACACTGCCAGCCACGTTCCATGGCTTCAGGGGAGAGGTGATTATCGCTGCTCAGGCCCGCCGCGAGGCGGACCTTGCGCTTGATGCGCGTCAGCGTTTGTATGCTTCCCGCCACCTCGCGCACAACCAGCATATGAAAACTATTCGAACCGAGATCAATTGCCGCATAAAGCGAGGTGGAGCTGAGCATATTTTCTTAACCTGAACGACGACGATTACGCGGCGCGCCACCTGAACGACGCGGACCATTGCCGGAGCGTGGGCGGGTTAGACGCTTAGGCGGCGGCAGTTCGCTTAACAGCGCTTCCGGATTGTATTTGCTCTGCGGAATAGAGTGACCGATATACGTCTCAATGGCTGGAAGATTCAGCGCATACTCTTCACACGCAAGGCTAATCGAGTGACCGCTTGCGCCCGCACGACCGGTACGACCGATACGGTGTACGTAGTCTTCGCAGTCGTCTGGCAGATCGTAGTTAAAGACGTGCGTCACGGCCGGAATGTGCAGACCACGAGCAGCAACGTCGGTTGCGACCAGAATATCGAGATCGCCACGGGTAAACTCTTCAAGAATACGCAGGCGTTTTTTCTGCGCCACGTCGCCGGTCAGCAGACCAACACGGTGACCGTCTGCAGCCAGATGGCCCCAGATGTCTTCACAACGGTGTTTGGTGTTCGCGAAGATAATGGCGCGATCTGGCCACTCTTCTTCAATCAGCGTTTGCAGCAGACGCATTTTCTCTTCATTGGAAGGGTAGAAGAGCTCTTCTTTAATGCGGTGACCCGTTTTCTGCTCCGGTTCCACTTCTACATATTCGGCGTTGTTCATCTGTTCGAACGCCAGTTCGCGAACGCGGTATGAGAGGGTTGCAGAGAACAGCATGTTCAGACGCTGATTGGCCGGCGGCATGCGGCGGAACAGCCAGCGAATGTCTTTAATGAAGCCCAGATCGTACATGCGGTCAGCTTCATCGAGCACCACAACCTGGATTGCGCCGAGGTTAATGTGATTCTGTTTGGCGTAATCGATAAGACGGCCGGTGGTACCGATCAGGATATCCACACCGCTTTCCAGCACTTTCAGCTGTTTATCGTAGCCGTCGCCGCCATAGGCCAGGCCAAGCTTCAGTCCGGTAGACTGCGCCAGGGGTTCAGCGTCTGCGTGGATCTGTACCGCCAGTTCTCGCGTCGGTGCCATAATTAGCGCGCGCGGCTGGTTAACTTTGCGGTCTGCAATCGCTGGGTGAGAAAGTAAATAATGAAACGTTGACGTTAAAAACGCCATCGTTTTGCCGGTACCGGTTTGCGCCTGCCCGGCAACATCGCGACCGGCCAGCGTCAGCGGCAGCGCGAGGGCCTGAATGGGCGTGCAGTTATGAAACCCTTTATTTTCAAGGGCTTCAATCACCTTCGGGTGCAGCGCGAAGTCGGAAAACTTCTGTTCTGTTAAATGTGTTTTGCTCATAGTGTGGTAGAATATCAGCTTACTATTGCTTTACGAAAGCGTATCCGGTGAAATAAAGTCAACCTTTAGTTGGTTAATGCGACATCAACACGTCGTTGGTGGAGACAAAACCAACGTACCAGGCTTATTCCTGTGGAGTTATATATGAGCGATAAAATTATTCACCTGACTGACGACAGTTTTGACACGGACGTACTTAAGGCTGACGGGCTGATCCTCGTCGATTTCTGGGCTGAATGGTGTGGTCCTTGCAAAATGATCGCCCCGATTCTGGATGAGATCGCTGACGAATATCAGGGCAAACTGACCGTTGCCAAGCTGAACATCGACCAGAACCCGGGCACCGCACCAAAATACGGTATCCGTGGCATCCCAACCCTTCTGCTGTTCAAAAACGGCGAAGTGGCAGCGACCAAAGTGGGCGCGCTGTCCAAAGGTCAACTGAAAGAGTTCCTGGACGCTAACCTGGCGTAAGGTTTCTCCGCTGTGCGTTCAGGGCTCCCGGCTAAATGATGTGGAACTCTGGACGCCCGGCTGAAGTCGTGCTAAGTTAGCTATGACTTCGTTTTAAACATATCTTGTTGTTTGAATCTTGTTTTACCCGATACTTCCCGTTGTTAACATGAACAGTGCGTGAAGTGGCTAAATTCCGGGCTTGTCACTCAATCCGTCTTGTCGTTTCAGTTCTGCGTTCTTTCCCTGTGACCAGACAGCGAACAGACATGAGTTGATGGCCGCTAAACAGGCATGGATGACCCTGCCATACCATTCACAACATTAAGTTCGAGAATCACCCCGAGTTTAAGAACCCACACCATTATGAATCTTACCGAATTAAAGAATACGCCGGTTTCTGAGCTGATCACTCTCGGCGAAAATATGGGACTGGAAAACCAGGCCCGTATGCGCAAGCAGGACATCATTTTCGCCATCCTGAAGCAGCACGCTAAGAGTGGCGAAGATATCTTTGGCGACGGTGTGCTGGAGATATTGCAAGACGGATTTGGTTTCCTCCGCTCTGCAGACAGCTCCTACCTCGCCGGCCCTGACGACATCTACGTATCCCCCAGCCAAATCCGCCGTTTCAACCTCCGCACTGGTGACACCATTTCAGGTAAGATTCGTCCTCCTAAAGAGGGTGAACGCTACTTTGCGCTGTTGAAAGTCAATGAAGTTAACTTCGACAAACCGGAAAACTCGCGTAATAAGATCCTCTTCGAGAACTTAACGCCGCTGCACGCGAACTCTCGCCTGCGCATGGAGCGTGGTAACGGTTCAACTGAAGACTTAACCGCGCGTGTTCTGGATCTGGCATCACCAATTGGTCGCGGCCAGCGTGGTCTGATTGTGGCACCGCCGAAGGCGGGTAAAACCATGCTACTGCAGAACATCGCGCAGAGCATCGCTTATAACCACCCAGACTGCGTGCTGATGGTGCTGCTGATCGACGAACGTCCGGAAGAAGTGACCGAGATGCAGCGTCTGGTTAAAGGTGAAGTGGTTGCTTCTACCTTCGACGAACCGGCATCTCGCCACGTTCAGGTTGCGGAAATGGTTATCGAGAAGGCGAAACGCCTGGTTGAGCACAAGAAAGACGTGATCATCCTGCTTGACTCCATCACCCGTCTGGCGCGTGCCTACAACACCGTCGTTCCGGCGTCAGGTAAAGTACTGACCGGTGGTGTGGATGCTAACGCCCTGCATCGCCCGAAACGCTTCTTCGGTGCCGCACGTAACGTGGAAGAGGGCGGTAGCCTGACCATCATCGCCACGGCGCTGATCGATACCGGTTCTAAAATGGACGAAGTAATTTACGAAGAATTTAAAGGTACAGGTAACATGGAACTGCACCTTTCTCGTAAAATCGCTGAGAAACGCGTCTTCCCGGCTATCGACTACAACCGTTCCGGTACCCGTAAAGAAGAGCTGCTCACCACGCAGGAAGAGCTGCAGAAAATGTGGATCCTGCGCAAAATCATCCATCCAATGGGTGAAATTGACGCGATGGAGTTCCTCATTAACAAACTGGCGATGACCAAAACCAACGACGATTTCTTCGACATGATGAAACGCTCGTAACGCAAATAAAGCCAGCGAACGCCACGTTTTTACGTGGCGTTTTTCTTTTATGGACTATACGCTAGTACCATCTACTCCCAATTTTGACCGGTCGGTGCGACAATAGGGTCGTTTGTGCAGCTAAAGAAATAATTGATTGAAAAATATACAAAGGGAGTAGCCAGAAGCCATCTTTATTACTTCTGAGGCTGTGGCTTCATGGTTATACTTCCGGGACTAACATTTGTTGAGAGCAATCCATTGTGAATCTATTCACCGCCGTTACTGAACTGATCAGTATTTTTTTATTCACAACCTGTTTTTTGTTCATTGCGCGCAAGGTGGCAAAACGAATAGGGTTGGTGGATAAGCCAAATTTTCGTAAACGCCATCAGGGACTTATTCCTTTAGTCGGCGGGATTTCTGTTTACGCAGGGATTTGCTTCACGTTTGGTATTGCCGATTATTATATCCCGCATGCCGCCCTCTACATTGCCTGCGCCGGTGTCCTGGTGTTAGTCGGGGCCCTTGATGACCGGTTCGATATTGCGGTGAAAATACGCGCTACCGTTCAGGCGGCCATTGGCGTGGTGATGATGGTAGTGGGCGGACTGTATCTGCGAAGCCTCGGCTATGTATTTGGCCCCTGGGAGTTAGTCCTGGGTCCATTTGGCTTCTTCCTGACACTCTTTGCCGTCTGGGCGGCAATCAATGCTTTCAACATGGTGGATGGCATTGACGGCCTGCTCGGTGGGTTGTCGTCCGTCTCGTTCGCCGCAATCGGCATTATTTTATGGTTTGATGGTCAGTACAGTCTGGCAATGTGGTGTTTTGCCATGATTGCCGCCATTCTGCCTTATATCCTCCTAAACCTCGGTGTGCTGGGCCGTCGCTATAAAGTCTTTATGGGAGACGCGGGTAGTACGCTGATTGGTTTTACGGTTATCTGGATCCTGCTTGAAACCACACAGGGTCAAACCCATCCGATAAGTCCCGTAACCGCGCTGTGGATTATTGCCATTCCATTAATGGATATGGTGGCGATTATGTATCGCCGCCTGCGCAAAGGGATGAGTCCTTTCTCTCCTGACCGCCAACATATTCATCATCTCATCATGCGTGCGGGTTTTACTTCTCGTCAGGCGTTTGTGCTGATTACTCTGGCCGCCGCTATTTTGGCCGCGATTGGTGTAGCTGCAGAATATTCTCATATTATTCCTGAGTGGGTTATGTTGGCATTATTCTTGCTGGCATTTTTCCTGTACGGCTACTGCATTAAACGCGCATGGAAAGTGGCGCGATTTATTAAACGTCTTAAACGCAGGATGCGTCGTAACAGTGGCAAAAATACAACATTAACTAAGTAAAACCGGGACTATGATGACTCAACCGTTGGCGGGAGCGAAATCAGTGGTAACTGAGAATGAACTGGATATTCGGGGTTTGTTTCGCGTGTTATGGGCAGGCAAACTTTGGATTGCGGGGATCGCGCTGGGTTTTGCACTGTTAGCGCTGGCCTATACGTTCTTTGCAAAACAAGAGTGGAGCGCCACGGCAATTACAGACAAGCCAACGGTTAACATGCTCGGGGGATACTATTCCCAGCAGCAATTCCTGCGTAACCTGGACATCAAAGCCAGTCTTGCTACGCCAGACCAGGCTTCCGTTATGGATGAAGCCTATAAAGAGTTTGTGATGCAGCTGGCTTCGTGGGATACCCGACGCGATTTCTGGTCCCAGACGGATTACTACAAGCAGCGTCGGGTTGATAATACAAAAGCCGACGCCGCCCTGCTGGACGATCTGATTAACAATATTCAGTTTATGCCGGGCGACGCGCTGCGTAACGTGAATGACAGCGTCAAGCTGATTGCAGAAACCGCGCCGGATGCCAACAACCTGTTGCGTCAGTACGTCGCGTTTGCCAGCCAGCGTGCCGCAAGCCATCTTAACGAAGAGCTTAAAGGTGCCTGGGCGGCTCGTACCATCCAGATGAAAGCCCAGGTGAAACGTCAGGAAGAGGTGGCGAATACCATTTTCGGTCGCCGTGTGCATAACATTGAGCAGGCGCTGAAAATTGCGGAACAGCGCAATATTTCCCGTACTGAGACTGACGTGCCGGCCGATGAGCTGCCTGATTCAGAGATGTTCCTCCTTGGTCGCCCTATGTTGCAGGCGCGTCTGGAAAACCTCCAGGCCGTCGGTCCTGATTTTGACCTCGATTACGATCAAAATCGCGCGATGCTCAATACGCTTAATGTCGGTCCATCTCTGGACCCGCGTTTTCAGACCTATCGTTATTTGCGAACGCCTGAAGAACCTGTAAAACGCGATAGTCCGCGTCGTGCATTCCTGATGATTATGTGGGGGATTGTAGGCGCACTGACGGGCGCTGGCGTGGCGTTAACGCGTCGTCGCAAAAACTAAGAACGCCGTCTACGATGAAGGCTGCGGCCTTCATCGCCTAATCGAAGAGAATCGATGTGAAAGTACTAACCGTATTTGGCACCAGGCCGGAGGCCATTAAGATGGCACCTCTGGTTCATGCGCTGGCCTGCGATCCTGATATTGAAGCGAAAGTGTGCGTCACTGCCCAACACCGTGAGATGCTCGATCAGGTTTTAACGCTCTTCTCCATCGTCCCGGATTACGACCTTAATATTATGAAACCGGGGCAAGGATTAACGGAAATAACCTGTCGCATTCTGCAAGAGCTAAAGCCGATCCTGGAGTCATTCAAGCCTGACGTGGTGCTGGTTCACGGTGACACCACCACAACCGTGGCGACAAGCCTGGCCGCGTTTTACCAGCGAATTCCCGTGGGGCATGTGGAGGCGGGTCTGCGTACCGGCAATCTTTATTCGCCGTGGCCGGAGGAGGCCAACCGCACGTTAACGGGTCATCTGGCGATGTACCACTTTGCGCCAACGGAAAACTCGCGTCAGAACCTGCTGCGTGAAAATATCGCCGATAACAAAATCTTTGTGACCGGCAATACGGTCATTGACGCGTTAATCTGGGTACGTGACCGCGTCCTGGCAAACAGCGATCTTCAAAAAGAGCTCGCTGCCCGCTATCCGTTCCTTCACAACGGCAAAAAAACCATTCTGGTTACTGGCCACCGTCGCGAAAGCTTTGGCCGGGGTTTCGAGCAAATCTGTCACGCGCTGGCTGAAATCGCCGCGCAGAACGACGATGTGCAAATTGTCTATCCAGTACACCTTAACCCTAACGTCAGCGAGCCGGTTAACCGGATCCTGGGCCATGTCGACAATGTCCTTCTGATTGAACCTCAGGACTACATGCCGTTTGTCTGGCTGATGAACCACGCCTGGCTGATCCTCACCGATTCCGGCGGCATTCAGGAAGAAGCGCCATCCCTCGGCAAACCGGTGCTGGTGATGCGTGAAACGACCGAACGTCCGGAAGCCGTCAAAGCCGGTACGGTGCGGCTGGTCGGCACCAACGCGCAGCTCATCGTCGAAGAGGTCACGCGCCTGCTGCATGACGATGAAGCGTATCAGGCGATGAGCCGGGCCCATAATCCGTACGGAGACGGGCAGGCTTGTGGCCGTATTTTGCAAGCACTTAAACACAATCGGGTATCGCTATGAGTTTTACTACCATCTCTGTCATCGGTCTTGGCTACATTGGCTTGCCTACTGCGGCCGCGTTCGCCTCTCGTCAGAAACAGGTTGTCGGTGTGGATATCAACGCACGGGCGGTAGAAACCATTAACCGTGGCGAGATTCATATTGTGGAGCCCGATCTTGACCGTGTGGTGAAAGAGGCGGTGGAGGGAGGCTTCCTGCGTGCCAGCACGACGCCAGTTGAAGCGGATGCCTACCTGATTGCCGTCCCTACCCCGTTTAAAGGCGACCACGAGCCCGACATGGCGTTCGTCGAGGCGGCGGCAAAATCCATAGCGCCTGTGCTGAAGAAAGGGGCGCTGGTGATCCTGGAATCAACCTCTCCGGTCGGCGCTACCGAGCAGATGGCACAGTGGCTGGCCGACGCGCGCCCTGATTTAAGCTTCCCGCAGCAGGCGGGGGAGCAGGCGGATATCAACATCGCCTACTGTCCGGAGCGCGTGCTGCCAGGCCAGGTCATGGTCGAACTGATTAAAAACGACCGCGTCATTGGCGGTATGACGCCCGTCTGTTCCGAACGTGCCAGCGCGCTGTACAAGATTTTCCTGGAAGGTGAGTGCGTGGTGACCAACTCCCGCACCGCCGAGATGTGCAAGCTAACGGAAAACAGCTTCCGCGACGTCAATATCGCCTTTGCGAACGAACTGTCGCTGATCTGTGCCGATCAGGGGATTAACGTCTGGGAGCTGATTAGTCTGGCCAATCGCCATCCGCGTGTGAACATTCTCCAGCCAGGTCCGGGTGTGGGCGGACACTGTATCGCCGTCGACCCGTGGTTTATCGTGGCGCAAAATCCGGCGCAGGCGCGTCTGATTCGCACCGCGCGTGAAGTGAACGACAGCAAGCCTCACTGGGTGCTCAATCAGGTTAAAGCGACGGTAGCGGATTGTCTGGCAGAGAGCGGCAAGCGCGCCAGCGAGCTGAAAATTGCCTGCTTTGGTCTGGCATTCAAACCCAATATTGACGATCTGCGTGAAAGCCCGGCGATGGAAATTGCCGAGATGATTGCCGAATGGCACAAGGGTGAAACGCTGGTGGTTGAGCCGAATATCCATGAATTGCCGGCAAAACTGGCGGGACAACACTGCACGCTGACGGCGCTGGACGACGCGCTGGCGACGGCGGACGTGCTGGTGCTGCTGGTGGATCATAAAGAGTTTAAAGCAACGTCCGGCGATGCCGTTCGTCAGCAGTATATTGTGGATACCAAAGGTGTCTGGCGTTGAACAGCCTGAATGGGGTGCTCGAGTCCCTGCAGTGGGAGAGTGCCTTTTTCGGCCTGCCGTCGGCCATCGTGCGTCTGCGTGATGATGCGTCGGTGCTGGCTGAACCGGATTTTATCGCCTGGCAACGGGTGCAGGCTAAGATCCCGGCGGAGCGAGCCGATCTGCTTGATGCGCTCCAGCAACACGGCTTTCAGCTGGTTGAAGGTGAGGTAGACCTTTCCATTAACCTTACCCGGCACGATGCGTCCGGCGCGGAAATTGCAACAGAGCAGGACATCCCCGTGCTGCGTCAGATGGCGGCCCAGGCGTTTGCTCAGAGCCGCTTTCGTGCGCCCTGGTATGCGCCTGACGATAGCGGACGTTTCTATGCCCAGTGGATAGAGAATGCGGTCAAAGGCACCTTTGACCACGTCTGCCTGGTTTTCCGTGCAGGGGACGGTCAAATCCAGGGGTTCGTCTCGCTGCGTAAGCTCAACGAGCGCGAGGCGCGTATCGGCTTATTAGCCGGGCGCGGCATGGGTGAGAAACTCATGCAGGCGGCGCTGCACTGGGCGCAGCAGCAACAGCTTGTGACGCTGCGGGTCGCGACCCAACTGGGCAACACCGCCGCGCTTAAACGTTACATTGCGAGTGGTGCCAACATCGACGCCACCGCCTACTGGTTATACAGGTGACAAGATGATTCCATTTAACGCACCACCCGTTGTCGGAACTGAACTCGACTATATGCAGTCTGCCATGGGCAGCGGCAAACTCTGTGGTGACGGCGGTTTTACCCGTCGCTGTCAGCAGTGGATGGAACAGCGTTTTCGCAGCGCCAAAGTGCTGCTGACCCCGTCCTGTACGGCATCGCTGGAAATGGCGGCACTGCTGCTGGATATCCAGCCCGGTGATGAAGTGATTATGCCGAGCTATACCTTCGTTTCCACCGCGAACGCCTTTGTCCTACGCGGAGCGAAAATCGTCTTTGTGGATATCCGCCCGGACACCATGAACATTGATGAGACGCTGATTGAAGCGGCGATCACCGACAAAACGCGCGCGATCGTGCCGGTTCACTACGCGGGCGTGGCCTGTGAAATGGACACCATCATGGCCATCGCCAAAAAACATAATCTGTTCGTGGTGGAAGATGCCGCGCAGGGCGTGATGTCCACCTACAAGGGACGCGCGCTGGGCACTATCGGCCACATTGGCTGCTTCAGCTTCCACGAAACCAAAAACTACACGGCGGGTGGAGAAGGTGGCGCGACGCTGATTAACGACCGGGCTCTCGTGGAGCGTGCGGAAGTGATCCGCGAAAAAGGCACCAACCGCAGCCAGTTCTTCCGGGGACAGGTAGATAAATACACCTGGCGCGATATCGGCTCCAGCTATCTGATGGCGGATCTGCAGGCGGCGTATCTGTGGGCGCAGCTGGAAGCGGCGGAACGTATCAACCTTCAGCGTCTTTCCCTGTGGCAAACGTATTACGATGCGCTTGAGCCTCTGGCCAAAGCCGGGCGTATTGAGCTGCCGACCATCCCGGCAGATTGCGTCCACAACGCGCATATGTTCTACATCAAGCTGCGCGATAACGACGACCGCAGCGAGCTCATCGCCTGGCTGAAAGAGGCCGAAATTATGGCGGTGTTCCACTACATCCCGCTGCACTCCAGCCCGGCCGGCGAAGCGTTTGGCACGTTCGCGGGTGAAGATCGTTACACCACCAAAGAAAGTGAGCGTTTGCTTCGCCTGCCACTGTTCTACAACCTCGCGCCTGTTAACCAGCGTACGGTGATTAATACCCTTCTGAGTTATTTCGGCTGATATGTCTCTGGCAAAAGCATCGGTGTGGACCGCCGCGTCCACGCTTGTAAAAATTGGCGCCGGGCTGCTGGTCGTCAAGCTGTTGGCCGTCTCATTTGGCCCCTCTGGTGTCGGGCTGGCAGGTAATTTCCGCCAGCTCGTTACCGTCCTTGGCGTGCTGGCCGGTGCCGGTATCTTTAACGGCGTCACCAAATACGTTGCGCAGTATCACGATGATGCGGCTCAGCTGCGCAGAGTGGTGGGTACCTCTTCGGCGATGGTCACGGGTTTTTCGACCCTGATGGCGATTGTCTTTCTGCTGGCGGCGGCGCCCATCAGCCAGGGATTGTTCGGGCACACCCATTATCAGGGGCTGGTGCGTCTGGTCGCGTTGGTTCAGATGGGCATTGCCTGGGCTAACCTGCTGCTGGCGCTGATGAAAGGTTTTCGTGATGCCGCCGGGAACGCGCTTGCCTTAATCCTGGGCAGCGTCATCGGCGTGATTGCCTATTACTTTTGCTATCGCCTGGGCGGCTATGAAGGCGCACTGCTGGGCCTGGCGCTGGTCCCGGCACTGGTTGTTGTGCCTGCGGCATTTATGCTGATGCGTCGGGGCGTCATCCCTCTGAGCTACCTGAAACCGCAATGGGACACGATGCTTGCCAGCCAGCTGGGTAAATTTACCCTGATGGCGCTCATCACCTCTGTTACGCTGCCGGTAGCCTACGTGATGATGCGAAATTTGCTGGCGGCGCATTATAGCTGGGATGAAGTGGGGATCTGGCAGGGCGTAAGCAGTATTTCCGACGCCTATCTCCAGTTTATTACGGCTTCCTTTAGCGTTTACCTGCTGCCAACCTTATCGCGTCTGACGTCCAGACAGGATATTACCCGTGAGATTTTCCGATCGCTGCGCTTTGTGCTGCCAGCCGTCGCGGCGGCCAGCTTTACCGTCTGGTTACTGCGCGATGTCGCCATCTGGCTGCTGTTCTCGGCGAAGTTCACCGCCATGCGCGATCTGTTTGCCTGGCAGCTGGTGGGTGATGTGCTGAAAGTGGGTGCTTACGTTTTTGGCTATCTGGTGATTGCAAAAGCGTCCCTGCGGATGTATATCCTGGCGGAAATTAGCCAGTTTGCGTTACTGACAGCATTTTCACACTGGCTGATACCCGCGCACGGTGCGCTGGGGGCGGCTCAGGCCTACATGGCAACCTATATCGTTTATTTCGCCGCCTGTTGCGGCGTATTTTTATTGTGGCGTAAACGCGCATGACTGCACTGATTCACATCCTGGGATCGGATATCCCACACCATAACCAGACCGTTTTGCGGTTCTTCAACGACGAGCTGGCATCGGGTAATCCTGATGCGCGTGAGTTTATGGTTGCAGGTCAGGATAAGGGCCTGAGCGAGGCGTTTCCGGCGCTGACGATTCGCTTCTGGCCGGATAAGGCCGCGCTGGCGAAGGCGGTCGTTGCCAGAGCCAAAGCGGATCGTAAGCAACGTTTCTTTTTCCACGGGCAGTTCAATACCGGCCTGTGGCTGGCGCTGCTCAGCGGGGGGATTAAACCCTCCCAGTGCAGCTGGCATATCTGGGGAGCCGATCTCTACGAAGTCTCCCGCGGCTGGAAATTCCGTCTTTTCTATCCGCTGCGCCGCATGGCGCAGGGGCGCGTGGGCTGTGTGTTTGCCACCCGTGGCGATCTCAACTATTTTGCTAAACAGCATCCGAACGTGCGCGGAGAACTGCTCTATTTCCCAACCCGCATGGATCCGGCCCTGAACGCCATGGCGAATGACGCGGTGCGTGAAGGCAAGCTGACGATCCTGGTGGGGAATTCCGGCGATCGCAGTAACGAACACGTCGCGGCGCTCAGGGCGGTGCATCAGCAGTTCGGCGACACGGTGAACGTGGTGGTGCCGATGGGCTATCCTGCCAACAACGACGCCTATATTGCTGAGGTTCGCCAGCAGGGACTTGCGCTGTTTAGTGCAGAAAATCTGCACATCCTCAGCGATAGGCTGGAATTTGATGAGTATCTTGCGCTGCTGAGAAAATGCGATCTTGGCTATTTCATCTTTGCCCGACAGCAGGGAATCGGCACGCTGTGTCTGCTGATTCAGGCGGGTGTACCGTGCGTGCTCAACCGCGACAACCCGTTCTGGCAGGACATGGCCGAGCAGCATATTCCGGTGCTGTTTACCTCAGACACGCTGAATGTCGAGGTGGTACGGGAAGCCCAACGCCAGCTCACGCTGGTGGATAAAAATAGCATCGATTTTTTCAGCCCGAATTACCTCACGCCGTGGCACCGTGCGCTGCGTATCGCTTCAGGAGACAAAGCATGAGTCAGTTGCAATTCAGCGGCTTACTAGTTGTCTGGCTTCTGAGCGCCCTGTTTATCGCCACGCTCACCTGGTTTGAATTCCGCCGGATACGCTTCAACTTTAACGTTTTCTTCTCGTTACTGTTTCTGCTGACCTTCTTTTTCGGCTTCCCGCTGACCAGCATTCTGGTCTTCCGTTTTGACGTGAGCGTCGCGCCGCCGGAAATCCTGCTCCAGGCGCTTCTGGCGGCAACCTGCTTCTATGCCGTCTACTACGTCACCTATAAAACGCGTCTGCGTTCAGCGCAGGCTGCTGCCCCGCGCCGGCCGCTTTTTACCATGAATCGGGTGGAAACCCACCTGACGTGGGTGATGCTGATGACCATCGCCCTGGTCAGCGTCGGTATCTTCTTCATGCATAACGGCTTTCTGCTGTTTAAGCTCCACTCCTACAGCCAGATTTTTTCGGCCGAAGTCTCGGGCGTGGCGCTTAAGCGATTCTTCTACTTCTTCATTCCGGCGATGCTGGTGGTCTTTTTCCTGCGCCAGGACAGCAAAGCGTGGCTGTTTTTCCTGGTCAGCACCGTCGCGTTTGGCATTCTGACCTACATGATTGTGGGCGGCACGCGCGCGAACATTATCATCGCCTTCGCCATCTTCCTGTTTATCGGCATCATCCGCGGCTGGATCTCGCTGTGGATGCTGGTTGCGGCAGGCGTGTTTGGCATTGTGGGGATGTTCTGGCTGGCGCTGAAGCGCTACGGGATGAACGTGGCGGGCGATGAGGCGTTTTACACGTTCCTCTACCTGACGCGCGATACCTTCTCGCCGTGGGAAAACCTGGCATTGCTGCTGCAAAACTACGACAAGATTGATTTCCAGGGGCTGGCGCCGATTGTTCGAGACTTCTACGTCTTTATCCCTTCCTGGCTATGGCCGGACCGGCCCGGCGTGGTGCTTAACACGGCGAATTACTTTACCTGGGAAGTGCTGAACAACCATTCCGGTCTGGCAATCTCGCCAACGCTGATTGGTTCCCTGGTGGTGATGGGGGGGGCGTGGTTCATTCTGCCCGGGGCGGTTGCCGTGGGGCTGATTATCAAGTGGTTCGACTGGCTTTACCTGCGCGGCAACGAAGAGACCAACCGCTATAAAGCCGCCATTTTGCACAGTTTCTGCTTTGGTGCCATTTTCAATATGATCGTTCTGGCGCGCGAAGGGCTGGACTCGTTCGTTTCGCGCGTGGTGTTCTTCATGGTCGTTTTCGGCCTCTGCCTGTTGCTGGCCAAACTGTTGTACTGGCTGTTTGACAGCGCAGGTCTTGTGCACAAGCGCGAACGGCAGGGCAGCACAACGCTGTCGCAAGTCTGAGTAAGGATAGTAATGACTGATAAAATTTCTGCACCGCGCTACGCGCTACGTGGCCTGCAGCTTATTGGCTGGCGCGACATGCAGCACGCGCTGGACTTTCTGTTCGCCGACGGCCAGATGAAATCCGGTACGCTGGTGGCCATCAACGCGGAAAAAATGCTGGCGGTTGAGGATAATGCGGAAGTCAAAAGCCTGATTGAAGCGGCTGAATTTAAATACGCGGACGGGATCAGCGTGGTCCGCTCTATCCGTAAAAAGTATCCTGACGCTAATGTATCCCGCGTGGCGGGGGCCGATCTCTGGGAGCAGCTTATGGCCCGGGCAGGTGCGCAGGGTACGCCCGTGTTCCTGATTGGCGGAAAGCCGGAGATACTGGCCCAGACGGAGGAGAAACTGCGTCGTCAATGGAATGTTAATATTGTCGGCAGCCAGGATGGTTACTTCAAACCGGAAGATCGACAGGCTCTGTTTGAGCGCGTTCGTGACAGCGGGGCGAAAATTGTCACCGTGGCGATGGGCTCCCCGCGCCAGGAGATCCTGATGCGCGACTGCCGTCTGGTCTGTCCGGATGCCCTCTACATGGGCGTCGGCGGCACGTACGACGTCTTTACCGGCCACGTTAAGCGTGCGCCAAAGGTCTGGCAAAATCTGGGGCTGGAGTGGCTATACCGCCTGCTATCGCAACCGACGCGCATTAAACGACAGATCCGTCTGCTTCGCTACCTCGCCTGGCATTACACCGGGAAAATGTAATCAAAATGTAGCGCGATATGCTATTCGCGCTGCAACTCGCCTGCAAAACTGCTGATAATCTGTGCAATGCATTCATTTTTTTAATGCATCGTTTGCCATTTGGCAGATTTTAGGAAACCATTCGCTCCGTATTTTAGTACCCCTAAAAAACAATACCCGGTATTAAGCCGGGAAACAGCAAACACAATCGAGGATCTATGGCAGAGAAACAACCGGAGCTACAGCGTGGGCTGGAAGCTCGTCATATTGAACTGATAGCGCTGGGCGGCACTATCGGCGTGGGCCTGTTTATGGGCTCCGCAAGCACGCTCAAATGGGCAGGCCCTTCCGTATTACTGGCGTATATTATCGCCGGGCTGTTTGTTTTCTTCATTATGCGTTCCATGGGCGAAATGCTCTTCCTGGAGCCGGTAACCGGCTCTTTCGCCGTTTACGCGCATCGCTATATGAGCCCGTTCTTCGGCTACCTGACGGCCTGGTCATACTGGTTTATGTGGATGGCGGTGGGCATCTCAGAGATCACCGCGATAGGGGTCTACGTCCAGTTCTGGTTCCCGGACATGGTCCAGTGGATACCCGCGCTCATTGCCGTGGGGCTGGTGGCGCTGGCAAACCTGGCCGCCGTGCGTCTTTACGGTGAAATTGAGTTCTGGTTCGCAATGATCAAAGTCACCACGATTATCGTGATGATTGTCGTCGGCCTGGGCGTGATTTTCTTCGGCTTTGGCAACGGTGGACACGCTATCGGCTTCGGCAACCTGACCGAAAACGGCGGCTTCTTCGCCGGCGGCTGGAAGGGCTTCCTGACGGCGCTGTGTATCGTTGTGGCCTCGTATCAGGGCGTGGAGCTGATCGGTATTACCGCCGGTGAAGCGAAAAACCCGCAGGTCACGCTGCGTAGCGCGGTGGGCAAAGTGCTGTGGCGTATTCTGATTTTCTATGTGGGCGCGATCTTCGTCATCGTGACCATCTTCCCGTGGAACGAAATTGGCACGACGGGTAGCCCGTTTGTATTAACCTTCGCCAAAATTGGTATCACGGCGGCGGCGGGTATCATCAACTTTGTGGTCCTGACGGCAGCGCTGTCAGGCTGTAACAGCGGGATGTACAGCTGCGGGCGTATGCTCTATGCGCTTTCGAAGAATAACCAGCTGCCTGCGGCGATGAGTAAAGTTTCACGTGCCGGCGTACCGGTGGCGGGTGTGGCGGTCTCCATTGTAATCCTGCTGATTGGCTCTTGCCTGAATTACATCATTCCTAACCCGCAGCGCGTGTTCGTTTACGTCTACAGCGCCAGCGTACTGCCGGGCATGGTGCCGTGGTTTGTTATCCTCATCAGCCAGCTGCGTTTCCGTCATGCGCATAAAAAAGCGATTGAAAGCCATCCGTTCCGCTCAATTCTGTTCCCCTATGCGAACTATTTGACGATGGCGTTCCTGATTTGCGTATTAATCGGCATGTACTTTAATGAAGATACCCGCATGTCGCTGTTTGTCGGGATGATCTTCCTGGCGGCTGTAACGGCCGCATATAAGCTTTTTGGCCTGGGTCGCCGCGGCACCACGCAGAAAGTGGAGGAATAAGCGGCAAAATGTGCAAACCATAACCAAACGCGCATTTTTTTCAAAAAAGCACTAGACAGCGGGGACGGAGGTACGTAATATCCAGCCCCGCAACGGCGCTAAGCGCCCGTAGCTCAGCTGGATAGAGCGCTGCCCTCCGGAGGCAGAGGTCTCAGGTTCGAATCCTGTCGGGCGCGCCATTTTAGTCCCGGCGCTAGAGCTGCGGTGGTCTGAGAAGTAGTCAGTACCGCGTGAAAGAATACAGTGGTGGCTATAGCTCAGTTGGTAGAGCCCTGGATTGTGATTCCAGTTGTCGTGGGTTCGAATCCCATTAGCCACCCCATTATTTGAAAGAGTTGTGAATTGCGAAGGTGGCGGAATTGGTAGACGCGCTAGCTTCAGGTGTTAGTGTCCTTTGGATGTGGGGGTTCGAGTCCCCCCCCTCGCACCACGACTTTTTAAATGAATTGAACTAAAAATTCAAAAAGCAGTACATCGGCGAGTAGCGCAGCTTGGTAGCGCAACTGGTTTGGGACCAGTGGGTCGGAGGTTCGAATCCTCTCTCGCCGACCAATTTTGAACCCCGCTTCGGCGGGGTTTTTTGTTTTCTGCGAGCTCTCATTCCTGAAGTCATGCCCCGACAGCGCCCTTTTTCTTTGTCGCAATCCAGCGACATGCAACTCATTGAAAATTAAATAAATAACTATTTATGGGTTTTGCTGTCTCCTCCTGGCGACATATTCCCGCCTTTTCCCGATACGTTGTAGAGCCTAAGACGGCGCCAGGCAGCATAATTTCCTTTTATCTTAAAATGTTGCGTCATGTAAAAGTTCTGGGTGTCATGTTGGCACGTTACGTGCAATAATATGCGTGTAGATGCTCATTCCATCTCTTATGTTCGCCTTAGGGCCTCATAAACTCAGGAATGACGCAGAGCCATTTACGGTGCTTATCGTCCACTGACAGATGTCGCTTCGGCCTCATCAGACACCATGGACACAACGTTGAGTGAAGCACCAAATATGTTGTCTTACAGACCTGTTTTAACGCCTGCTTTTATAGCAGGCGTTTTTTTATGCCTTATTCCCGATACAGGCGCATGATCAGGGCAACCATCAGCAGGGCCGATGCAGAGACAGCATAGAGCGCCTGTACGGAGCCAAACCCTGAAGCTACCGCCGCTGCAATGCCGGTGAAAAGAGAGGCGCTGAGCGTTTGCCAGCGCCAGGCTTTACCGCTGGCCGAAGCGGTTTGCGTGAGAGGAAAACTACTGAGTACCCCAAACGTGCCCGCTGCGAAGAGAACATTCGAGGCCAGATGCGCGATAAAGATCATCCCCAGCGCGCATACCGTCCACCCGGACAAAAAAGGCAGCATGCCATAAGCGGCCAGAAAGATGCTCAGGCAAACGATTATTCGCGGCGTGTAGGCCGCAAAGCGCGTCAGGCTCTCTTTTTTTAGCAGCAGGGGGCCACAAAGCTGCCCCAGACTCCTCGCGAAAAGCAGAGGCAAAGCAAGGCCCGCCGCATCCTGAGGACTAAGCTGCTGGGCCAGTGCCGGAAGAAGCGCCATCGCCGGTGACCCGACGGCGGCCAGCGACGGCAGGATGAGCAGGCTGCGTTTTTGCCGAACGGTCAACGCCTGCCAGCGTAATGTTGCAGAAACTCCCCTTTCCATAGCGGTGGGATGTGGTGCCGGAGAAAACCGACGCCCAGCCAGCCATAGCAGTACCACTGACCCGAGAAAGCTGGCGGCATCAATAGCCAGCAGGGTAAACACGGATGTCTTCTGAAACAGCACCACGCCCAGGCCGGTCCCTAACAACACCTGAGAAGCAAAAATCACATTTTCCAGACAGGTTGCAGCGGGCAGCTCCGCTTCGCTGAGACCGCGCTTAAAGAGCAATGTCAGCGCGGGCCAGCTCATCCCGCTGAGCAGGGCTTCGGTGGATTGCACGGCGAGCAATGCGGCAACGCTGTGGTAACCCACACCAAGCAGGGGAAAGAGCAGGGCGAGCAGGCCCAGCCCCTCGGTCAGTATCAGCAGGGATATCGGCGAAAAGCGTGAGCACAGCTTTTCGCCGAAGATACTGCCGATGAACCCTGGTACCGTAGCGAAAAGAAAAGCGAGTGTGAGCAGAGCGGGCGGGGCTGACCACGCCAGCAGCAAACCGAAGACCACAACCTGGGTTAGACCATTCCCCAGCGAAGAAAAGATAAAAGCACAGGCAAGCAGGCGCAGCCAGCGGTGGCAGCGCAGCGCCTGGATAAGCGCATACAAAAGCGAGTTCATGGAGATTTCCTTTCAAAAACGATTTAGTCCACGCTGCAAAATGTGCGCGTGTGTGAAAAAAGGTTAATGAAAAGAAATCGTTACATTGGCGGATTCGTTTGCGGATGTGGGTGTAAAGAATGTAGCAGGAGAAAGGCGATAAAAAAAGGAGGCCCTCTGGCCTCCTTTTATTTACGGCTGCGTACCGTTATTTTGCAGCGTTAACAGCAACCCATCACGCCGCATGGCGGCTGCCTCTTCCGGCTTGTGCTGCTTGTCCAGCGTATCGGCAAGCCACGCGTAGTCAAACGCGTCCGGACGCTGCTTCAGCGCCGCGCGGAAGGCGAGGCTCGCCTCCTGCCATTCTCCGTGCTTCATCAGCGACTGACCGAGCGTGCTCCACAGCAGCGGGCGGTCACCGACGGTTTTAATCTGCTGACGCAGCACTTTTTCGATTTGCTCAGGATTATTGGTTTTCAGGCGCGGGATCACCATCACCAGACGATCGTCATACTGGCGCTTCAGGCCATCGAGGAGGATCTCCTGAGCCGTGTCATGATCGTCACATTCAATAAGATGTTCCGCCATGGCGACCTGCAGAGGAACCTGCTGGCGCGTCTTACGGCTCTGATTCTTCCACCACGTTTTCAGACCGTCGCTGCCCAGGTCGGCGCGCGCCTGATCCATCAGGCCAATCCATGCCAGACGCTGAAGCTCATCACGATGTTCATCGTCGCCCACCTCGGCCTTCGCCATCGACGGAATGATGTCCAGCAGCGAGCCCCAGGCGCCGGTACGAATATACGCCTGCTCGGCAAGACGCAGCACTTCCGGATGACGTGGCGCAACTTCCAGCAGGCGATCGATACCGTGACGCGCCGCGTGATTTTCATTGCGCGCCAGCTGCAGGCGAACGCGCGTGATTTCTACCGGAATCGGGTCGCCGTGAGCCAGCTCTGCCGCCCGCTCCAGATGCTGATTGGCGCGGGCTTCGTCACCGCGCTGCTGCGCCGCTTCGGCAGCGAGCAGATAATTCACTACCGGCTGTTCGGCATGGTCGGCGTTTTTCGACATCAGCTTTTCAACCTGCTGATAGTCACCCTCGGCAAGCTTAAGCAGCGCCTGTTCGGTCTGCTTGCGGGCGCGGCGGCGTTTACGGCCAACGAACCAGCCGCGCGTGTGGGCACCGGTGCGGAAAATACGGCGCAGGATCCACTCGATCGCAAACAGCACCACCACGCCGAGGATCAGAATGATCGTCAGGCCGGTTACGCTGGTTTCAATGTTGTAGTTATCCGTCTGGATCAGGACGTAACCCTGATGACCCGCAAGCATAGGTCCCAGCACGATCCCGGCGATCAGCAGGATGAAGAGTAAGAGAACTTTTAGCATCATTACTCTCCTTGCGGTGCGCTTTCAGGCGCCGGAGCCGGGGCAGGTGCCGCTCCGTCCGTCGGCTCTGCCGGTACGCCCGGCTGCGCCAGCAGGTTACGTACGCGCGTCTGCATCAGTTTCTCCAGAATCGGCTGGCTGGCCAGCTTATCAGGCACGTTCATGGTGATGTTCTGCTGGCTCAGCTTATCAATGTCTTCGAGGAAGGCGGTGGTCGTCGCATCATCGGTGTTGTAGTAGGCGCGTACCCACGTTGAGACGTTATCCAGCGCCTGTTTGTACGTCTCTTCCTGATGACGCGGCACGGCCTGAGCCGCCACCAGCAGGCGGGAACGAATGTTCTCCCGCAGATAGATATCCTGGTTCGGCGCCAGCAGCGGCACAGCGGTTTCGTCGCGACGGCGGATAGTGATGAAGCTGTCCATAAAGTTCTGCCAGCTTTTCTGCAGGTTTATACGCCATTCGCTCAGGGAGCTGGAAAGCTCAGTACCGTCGGAATCCATCGGGGAGTCGTCGTCGTTGTTATCCGCCAGCTGCAGGTTATCAATCTGATTCGACAGCTGGTTCACCTTGAGGATAATGCCGTCGTAATCCACCTGCGAGACGGCGGAGAGGCTGGCGATGTCCTCGGTGATCGCGCGACGCGCGGTGATAAGGCTCGGGTCGTTCATGTCTGCCAGGCTCGCGTCGGCGCTTTTCAGCAGCGCGGCGGCAGTGGTGACGTCCTGATCGCTCCAGAGCTTACGTCCGGCGAGCTTCACCAGGAAGTCAGCCTGCGAGAGCAGCCAGGTTTTGGCATCGGTACCGGAAATCGTGGCGACTTTCTGCTGCACGTCGCCCAGCTGTTTAGCCAGCTCTTCCTGTTTGCTGTTCGCCTCGGCAAGCGCGGCGGCCTGCTGCTTAATCACCGTTTCCAGCTCGGTTTTCTGCGTCTCCTGCGCTTTTTGCAGGGCGGTGAGCTGATTCACCAGCGCATCGCTGGTGGACGTCTGATTCGCACCCTGTTGCTTCACCAGACCGTACAGGCCAACCCCTGCTGCCAGCGCAATGGCGATGGCAATCGCGCTCAGCGCGAGGCTCGTTTTGTTGCTGCCGTTTTTCTTCTCAGCGGTTTTCTCAGTCGTCTCTGGCTGTGGCGTCGTCTCCACAGTCTCCCTGGTCTCTTCAACCACGGCGGAGGATTTGTCGTGTTCCGTCATTATGGCTTCCCATTTGAGAGTTATTGTAATGCGCGCAGCAGCGCATCGTTGTCGGCGTTATCAGCGATCCGAATATCCTGCCAGCCCAGTTCCCGGGCCTGGTTCGCCAGACGCTCACTGACGACCAGAAGCCGACAGCGGAGTAACCAGTTTTCGCGATACCAAAGCGGTATCAGCGACCAAAGCTGTTGTAACATTTCACCGCTGGTGACCACCAGCGTATTAATGCCGCGCGCGTGCCAGCGCATCGCCTCTTCCGCGCCATCGTAGTGTTTTGCACAGCGCTGATAGCACTCAATGAACGTCACGTCTGCACCACGTTCACGCAGCGTTTCGCCCAGCAGTTCGCGGCCACCGTTGCCGCGCAAAATGAGCGCACGCTTTCCGGCAATAGTTTGTAATTCAGGTAATTGTAGCAAGACTTCGCTGATTTCCCGATCTAACGGGTAACGAACGTCCGCGCTGCTTACGGTATGCAGCGCCAGTGCCGTTGTGCGGCCAATCGCGAAATAGCGGGGGGCAAGTGGCCAGGCCAACCCCTGCTGTTGCAGCTGCGCGTGGGCAAATTCCACGGCATGTTGCGACAGCGCAAACAGCAGGTCGCCTTCCTGAAGGGTATTCATCTGGTCGGCGAGCGCGGAGAGCTCCCGACCGGGGGAGAATTCAATGAGCGGAAAACTCCAGGCCACCTGCCCCAGTGTGCGCAGACGGCTCACTAACTGCTCTCCTGCGGGAGAAGGGCGGGTGACAAGAATACTCATGCAGGGGGCTCTCCATTATAAACGTCAGCCAGAATCTCGCGGGCGCCGTTATCCAGCAGCTCTTCCGCCAGCGACACGCCAAGCTCCTCGGCATCTTGCGCTTTACCGCGACGTTCGCCGCGTACCATCTGGGAACCGTCCGGAGCGCCTACCAGCGCGCGCAGCCACAGCTCACCTTCTGTTAATTCAGCATAGCTGCCAATCGGTACCTGACATCCTCCTTCGAGGCGGGTATTCATCGCACGCTCGGCTTTTACGCGGATAGCGGTCTCGTCATGGTTCAGCGGTGCGAGCAGTGCGCGGGTACGCGCATCGTCCAGACGGCACTCGATGCCGACGGCACCCTGGCCCACGGCCGGGAGCGACAGCTCTGGCGGCAACGCCACGCGAATGCGCGACTCCAGCCCCAGACGCTTGAGGCCGGCAACGGCGAGGATAATGGCATCGTAATCGCCGTTATCCAGCTTGCCCAGACGCGTTCCGACGTTACCGCGCAGCGAGCGAATGATCAGGTCAGGACGGCGCTCTGCCAGCTGACACTGACGGCGTAAACTGGACGTGCCAACCACGCTACCCTCCGGCAGCGCGTCGAGCGAGTCATAGTGGTTAGAGACAAACGCATCGCGCGGATCTTCACGCTCGCAGATGGTCACCAGCCCCAGCCCTTCCGGGAACTCGACAGGCACGTCTTTCATTGAATGTACGGCGATATCGGCGCGGTTCTCAAGCAATGCCAGTTCCAGTTCTTTGACAAACAGGCCTTTGCCGCCCACTTTCGCCAGGGGCGTATCGAGGATCACGTCACCGCGCGTGACCATCGGCACCAGCTCGACGCGCAATCCACTGTGGCAGGCTTCAAGGCGCTGCTTCACATAATGTGCCTGCCAGAGCGCGAGGGGGCTTTGGCGTGTGGCAATTCTCAAAACATTGTCTAACATGCTTGTTACCGTCATTATCAATCGCTAACCATCCTAACATTGTTGACTCTGGGATGGCAGTTTTACGGTTGATGAAGCGTGAGAGGGACAAGGCGGCGTATTCGTCAGCCATAGCCGTATTCAGGAATTTACACGTACAGAACGGTGCTACACTTGTATGTAGCGCATCTTTCTTTACGGTCAACCGGCAAGGTGTTAAATTGATCACGTTTTAGACCATTTTTTCGTCGCTACCACCAAAAATGATAAGGGCGAAAAAGGGTAACGGTTATCTTTTTGAAATACTGCGGGTCCGCTGTTATTCGTGTTTTGAATAGCTTGCGACACCCGGAAACATCAGGCGATACGTCTTGTACCTCTATATTGAGACTCTGAAACAGAGACTGGATGCCATTAATCAACTGCGTGTGGATCGCGCGCTTGCTGCCATGGGCCCTGCTTTCCAGCAGGTATACAGTCTGCTGCCGACATTATTGCACTATCACCATCCGCTGATGCCTGGCTACCTTGACGGTAACGTTCCCCAGGGCATTTGCCTTTTCACGCCTGATGAAACCCAACAGCATTACCTGAACGAGCTGGAACTCTACCGCGGCATGCCGCCACAGGAGTCTCCAAAAGGTGAACTGCCGATTACCGGCGTTTACTCTATGGGGAGCACCTCATCGGTAGGGCAAAGCTGTTCTTCGGACCTGGACATCTGGGTCTGCCATCAGTCCTGGCTCGATAACGACGAGCGTCAGCTGCTGCAGCGCAAGTGCAGCCTGCTGGAGAGCTGGGCGGCCTCGCTCGGCGTGGAAGTAAGCTTCTTCCTGATTGATGAAAACCGTTTCCGCCATAATGAAAGCGGCAGTCTGGGTGGTGAGGACTGCGGCTCGACCCAGCACATCTTACTGCTGGATGAATTTTACCGTACTGCTGTGCGTCTGGCCGGAAAGCGTATTCTGTGGAATATGGTCCCTTGCGAAGAAGAAGAGCATTACGATGACTACGTCATGTCGCTTTATGCGCAGGGCGTACTGACGCCAAACGAATGGCTGGATCTTGGCGGCCTCAGCTCTCTGTCAGCCGAAGAGTACTTTGGCGCAAGCCTCTGGCAGCTCTATAAGAGTATCGACTCACCGTACAAAGCGGTGCTGAAAACGCTGCTGCTGGAAGCCTATTCCTGGGAATACCCTACGCCGCGCCTGCTGGCGAAAGATATCAAGCAGCGTCTGCACGACGGGGAAATTGTTTCCTTCGGGCTGGACGCCTACTGCATGATGCTGGAGCGCGTGACTGAATACCTGAAAGCCATTGATGACACCACGCGTCTTGACCTGGTGCGTCGATGTTTCTATCTCAAAGTCTGTGAGAAATTGAGCCGCGAGCGCGCCTGCGTGGGCTGGCGTCGTGAGGTGGTCAGTCAGTTAGTGAAAGAGTGGGGATGGGACGAAGCGCGTCTGTCCATGCTCGACAACCGGGCCAACTGGAAAATCGATCAGGTGCGTGAAGCGCACAACGAACTGCTCGATGCGATGATGCAAAGCTACCGTAACCTGATCCGCTTTGCGCGCCGTAACAACCTCAGCGTTTCCGCCAGCCCGCAGGACATCGGGGTATTGACCCGTAAGCTGTACGCCGCGTTTGAAGCGCTGCCGGGCAAAGTCACCCTGGTTAACCCGCAGATTTCGCCAGACCTGTCAGAACCGAACCTGACCTTTATCTACGTGCCACCGGGCCGCGCAAACCGCACCGGGTGGTATCTGTATAACCGTGCGCCAAGCATGGACTCAATCATCAGCCATCAGCCGCTGGAGTATAACCGCTACCTGAACAAGCTGGTGGCCTGGGCCTGGTTTAACGGCCTGCTGACCTCGCGTACGCGCCTGTTTATCAAAGGCAACGAGGTGGTTGATCTCGCTAAGCTGCAGGAGATGGTCGCGGATGTGTCGCACCACTTCCCGCTGCGTCTGCCTGCCCCAACGCCGAAAGCGCTCTACAGCCCGTGCGAAATTCGCCATCTGGCGATTATCGTCAACCTGGAATACGACCCGACGGCAGCCTTCCGCAATCAGGTGGTTCACTTTGACTTCCGCAAGCTGGACGTTTTCAGCTTTGGCGAGCAGCAAAACTGCCTGGTGGGCAGCGTCGATCTGCTGTACCGCAACTCGTGGAACGAAGTGCGTACCCTGCATTTCAACGGCGAGCAGGCGATGATCGAAGCGCTGAAAACGATTCTCGGCAAGATGCACCAGGATGCCGCACCGCCGGACAGCGTTGAGGTGTTCTGCTACAGCCAGCACCTGCGCGGTTTAATTCGTACCCGCGTGCAGCAGCTGGTTTCTGAGTGTATCGAACTGCGTCTGTCCAGCACCCGTCAGGAAACCGGACGCTTTAAAGCGCTGCGCGTTTCCGGTCAGACCTGGGGCCTGTTCTTCGAACGCCTGAACGTGTCGGTACAGAAGCTGGAAAACGCCATCGAGTTCTACGGCGCGATTTCACACAACAAGCTGCATGGCCTGTCGGTGCAGGTGGAAACCAACCACGTTAAGCTGCCGCAGGTGGTGGACGGATTCGCCAGCGAAGGGATTATTCAGTTCTTCTTTGAAGAGTCGGGCGACGATGCCGGGTTCAACATCTACATTCTGGATGAAACCAACCGCGCCGAGGTGTATCACCACTGTGAAGGCAGTAAAGAGGAGCTGGTGCGCGACGTCAGCCGCTTCTACTCCTCTTCGCATGACCGTTTCACCTACGGCTCAAGCTTTATCAACTTTAACCTGCCGCAGTTCTACCAGATTGTGAACGTCGACGGTCGTACGCAGGTGATCCCGTTCCGCACCCAGGCCGTAACGCCTGCCGCGCCTGCCAATCAGGACACCGCGCCGCTGTTGCAGCAGTATTTCTCCTGAGCCTTTTCGCTCGCCCGGTGGCGGCTACGCCTTACCGGGCCTACAACAGCTCGAACCCGTAGGCCGGGTAAGCGCAGCGCCACCCGGCAACAAAACTACCTGAAACTCACAGCCTCACCCGCCTGCGCGGTCGCCGCCTGTTCCAGCAGATCCCAGAACGGTACGCCGCTGCGGTCGCAAACCCATTCCCCGTCCTTCAGATCGAAATGATAGCCGCCCTGTTTCGCGGCCAGCCACACCTGGTGAAGCGGCTCCTGGCGGTTAATAATAATTTTGCTGCCATTTTCGAAGCTCAGGGTCAGAATGCCGCCGTTGATTTCACAATCGATATCGCTGTCGCCATCCCAGTCGTCAAGACGCTCTTCGATGGTCATCCACAGGTTGTCGGCAAGGCGATGGAATTCACTGTCGTTCATGGTTTTGTTCCTGTTTTTCGTGATGCCGGCAGTATAACCCTAAATAATTCCCGTTGCAGGAAAGCGGCAAACTCTTGCTTTTGTGTCTTCTCCTGCGATGATAGAAACAGATTTGAACTTACGGGCAACTTTATAATGAAAAACGCTTTCCGAACGCTTGCCGTTCTCATCACGCTGTTTAGCCTGACTGGCTGCGGACTGAAGGGACCACTGTACTTCCCACCTGCGGATAAAACCGCGCCGCCGCCGACGAAACCCGTGCAAAGCGGCATTGAGTCCACCACGCCAAATACTAACGATCGTGGCGACAACGGTGGCCCGACTCAGGTTAATCTCTGACGACAACGTTCTGTACCCGCGCAATGGAGCAAATGATGCAGTTCTCTAAAATGCATGGCCTTGGCAACGATTTTATGGTCGTCGACGCGGTAACGCAGAATGTGTTTTTCTCCCCGGAACTGATCCGTCGCCTGGCGGATCGGCATCTGGGCGTGGGGTTCGATCAGCTGCTGGTGGTCGAGCCACCGTACGATCCCGACCTCGATTTCCACTACCGTATTTTTAACGCGGACGGCAGCGAAGTTAACCAGTGCGGCAACGGCGCGCGCTGTTTTGCCCGCTTTGTCCGCCTGAAAGGGCTGACCAACAAGCGTGATATTCGCGTCAGCACGGCCAATGGCCGCATGGTGCTCAGCGTCACCGATGATGAGCTGGTGCGCGTGAACATGGGCGAGCCTAACTTCGAGCCCTCCGTCGTGCCGTTTCGCGCAAACAAAGCGGAAAAGACCTATATTATGCGTGCGGCCGAGCAGACAGTATTGTGCGGCGTCGTCTCAATGGGTAACCCACACTGCGTGATTCAGGTTGATGATGTGGAAACCGCCGCGGTCGAAACGCTCGGCCCGGTGCTGGAAAGCCACGAACGTTTCCCGGAGCGCGCGAACATCGGCTTTATGCAGGTGGTGAAGCGCGAGCACATTCGCCTGCGGGTTTACGAGCGCGGCGCGGGCGAGACTCAGGCCTGCGGAAGCGGTGCCTGTGCAGCGGTGGCCGTTGGCATCTCCCAGGGGTTACTGGCTGAAGAGGTTCGCGTGGAATTACCGGGCGGTCGGCTTGATATCGCCTGGAAAGGACCGGGTCATCCACTGTATATGACTGGCCCGGCGGCACATGTCTATGACGGGTTTATCCATCTATGAAACAACCAGGGGAAGAACTGCAGGAAACAGTGACGGAACTGGACGACAGAGCTGTTGTTGATTATCTGCTGCGCAATCCTGAGTTTTTTATTCGTAATGCACGCGTCGTCGAAGAGATGCGCGTGCCGCATCCGGTTCGCGGGACCGTGTCGCTGGTCGAATGGCACATGGCGCGCTCGCGCAACCACATCAATCAGCTTGAAGAGAATATGACGCTGCTGATGGAGCAGGCCAGCACCAACGAAAGCCTGTTCTATCGTCTGCTGCACCTGCAGGCGCGTCTGGCGTCGGCGCACAGTCTTGACGAGTTCCTCAGCCGCTTCCACCGCTGGGCTCGTGAGCTTGGGCTGGCGGGCGCGACGATTCGCCTGTTCCCGGACCGCTGGCGCATTGGCGCACCGTCGGGGTTCACCCATCTGGCGCTCAGCCGTCAGGCGTTTGAACCGCTGCGCATTCAGCGTCTGGGCCATGAGCACCACTATCTGGGGCCGCTGAACGGGCCTGAGCTGCTGGTGGTGTTACCGGAAGCCAAAGCGATTGGCTCGGTGGCGATGTCGCTGATGGGGCGCGATGGCGATCTGGGAGTCATGTTATTTACCAGCCGCGATGCGCATCACTATGAGCAGGGGCAAGCTACGAACCTGCTGCAGGAGATCGCCCTGATGCTGCCCGAGCTGCTGGAGCGCTGGATTGAGCGCGTATGATGGACGGACTGCTCGCCACTGACGTCTCGCGCTTTCTGCGCTATCTGGGCGTGGAGCGTCAGCTTAGCCCCATTACCCTGCTCAACTACCAGCGTCAGCTTGATGCCATCATGCAGATCGCCGACGAAATCGGCCTGAAAAGCTGGCAACAATGTGACGCTGCGACGGTACGCGGGTTCGTCGTGCGTAGCCGTAAAAAAAATCTCAGCCCGGCGAGCCTGGCGCTCAGGCTCTCAGCGCTTCGCAGTTTCTTCGACTGGCTGGTCAGCCAGGGGGGCTTAAAAGCCAACCCGGCAAAGGGGATCGCCACGCCGAAAGCGCCGCGCCATCTGCCTAAAAATATCGACGTTGACGACGTAAACCGCCTGCTGGATATCGACCTTAACGATCCGCTCGCCGTGCGCGACCGCGCGATGCTGGAGGTGATGTACGGTGCCGGGCTGCGTCTGTCAGAGCTGGTTAATCTTGATATCAAACACCTCGATCTGGAGTCCGGTGAAGTGTGGGTAATGGGTAAGGGCAGCAAAGAGCGCCGCCTGCCGATTGGCCGCAATGCGGTTTCCTGGATTGAGCACTGGCTTGACCTGCGCGGGCTGTTTGGCAGCGAAGAGGATGCGCTGTTCCTGTCGAAGCTCGGCAAACGGATCTCGGCGCGTAACGTCCAGAAGCGCTTTGCGGAGTGGGGCATTAAGCAGGGGCTGAACAGCCACGTTCACCCGCACAAGCTGCGCCACTCCTTTGCGACACACATGCTTGAGTCGAGCGGCGATCTGCGCGGCGTGCAGGAACTGCTTGGCCACGCGAATCTGTCGACCACACAAATTTATACCCACTTAGACTTCCAACACCTTGCCTCGGTGTATGACGCGGCGCATCCACGCGCCAAACGGGGGAAATAATGCGTTTTTACCGCCCACTTGGTCAGATCTCAGCCCTGACGTTTGACCTTGATGACACCCTTTACGACAACCGCGAGGTGATCCTGCGTACCGAGCAGGAGTCGCTGGCGTTTGTGCAGAACTACCATCCCGCGCTGAAAGCGATACAGAACAAGGACTTTCAGAAGCTTCGTCAGTCCCTGCGGGAAACCGAGCCGGACATTTACCACGACGTGACCGAATGGCGTCGTCGTGCGGTCGAGCAGGCGATGCTCAATGCTGGCCTGAGCGCGCAGGACGCGGCCATCGGTGCCGAAGCGGCCATGGAAAACTTTGCCAAATGGCGCAGCCGTATCGACGTGCCGCAGGAGACCCACGACACGCTGGCGAAGCTTGCCGAAAAGTGGCCGCTGGTGGCCATCACCAACGGCAATGCCCAGCCCGAGCTGTTTGGCCTCAGCGATTACTTTGAATTTGTGCTGCGCGCGGGCCCGCACGGGCGCGCGAAGCCGTTTAATGATATGTACCATCTGGCGGCGGATAAGCTTAACCTGCCGCTGGGTAACATTCTGCACGTGGGGGATGACCTGACCACGGACGTGGCCGGTGCTATTCGCTGCGGGATGCAGGCCTGCTGGATCAAGCCGGAAAATGCGGAGCTGATGACCGCAACCGACAGCCGTCTTCTGCCGCACGTGGAAATTTCACGGTTGGCATCCCTCACGACGCTGATATAATCACCAGTAATATTGTATAAATTACCAGGGGTTTGCAGTTGTAGGCCCGGTAAGCGAAGCGCCACCGGGCGCTTCGCTGTGTTCCTGAATACTATGTGACGGTGCCAATGGACGTTTCTTACCTGCTCGACAGCCTTAATGACAAACAGCGTGATGCGGTTGCCGCCTCACGCACCAACATGCTGGTGCTGGCTGGGGCGGGCAGTGGTAAGACGCGCGTGCTGGTTCACCGTATCGCCTGGCTGCAGAGCGTGGAGAACTGCTCCCCGTACTCCATCATGGCGGTGACGTTCACCAACAAGGCGGCAGCAGAGATGCGCCACCGTATCGCCCAGCTGATGGGCACCAGCCAGGGCGGCATGTGGGTTGGCACCTTCCACGGCCTGGCGCACCGCCTGCTGCGCGCGCACCATATGGACGCCAACCTGCCGCAGGATTTCCAGATCCTCGACAGCGAAGACCAGCTCCGCTTGCTGAAGCGCCTGATCAAGGCGATGAACCTCGACGAGAAGCAGTGGCCGCCGCGTCAGGCGATGTGGTACATCAACGGCCAGAAGGACGAAGGGCTGCGCCCGCACCACATTCAGAGCTTCGGCAACCCGGTCGAGCAGACCTGGCAGAACGTCTACAAGGCCTACCAGGAAGCGTGCGATCGCGCCGGCCTGGTGGATTTCGCCGAGCTGCTGCTGCGCGCCCACGAGCTGTGGCTCAACAAGCCGCACATCCTGCAGCACTACCGCGAACGCTTCACCAATATCCTGGTGGACGAATTCCAGGATACCAACAACATCCAGTACGCGTGGATCCGCCTGCTGGCCGGTGATACCGGCAAGGTGATGATCGTGGGCGACGATGACCAGTCGATCTACGGCTGGCGCGGGGCGCAGGTGGAGAATATCCAGCGCTTCCTCAACGATTTCCCCGGCGCGGAAACCATCCGTCTGGAGCAGAACTACCGTTCAACCAGCAACATCCTGAGCGCGGCCAACGCCCTCATTGAGAACAACAACGGGCGTCTGGGTAAAAAGCTGTGGACCGACGGCGTCGACGGCGAACCGATTTCGATTTACTGCGCCTTCAACGAGCTCGACGAAGCCCGCTTCGTGGTGAACCGCATCAAAACCTGGCAGGACAACGGCGGCGCGCTGGAGCAGTGCGCCATTCTCTACCGCAGCAACGCCCAGTCGCGCGTGCTGGAAGAGGCGCTGCTGCAGGTGAGCATGCCGTACCGCATTTATGGCGGCATGCGCTTCTTCGAGCGCCAGGAAATCAAAGATGCGCTGTCGTATCTGCGCCTCATTGCGAACCGCAACGACGACGCGGCGTTTGAACGCGTGGTCAATACGCCGACCCGCGGGATTGGCGACCGCACGCTGGACGTCGTGCGTCAGGCCTCGCGCGATCGCCAGCTGACGCTGTGGCAGGCGTGCCGCGAGCTGCTGCAGGAAAAAGCGCTCGCCGGACGTGCCGCCAGCGCATTACAGCGCTTCCTAGAGCTGATTGACGCCCTGGCGCAGGAAACGGCCGATATGCCGCTGCACGTGCAGACCGACCGGGTGATTAAAGACTCCGGCCTGCGAACCATGTACGAGCAGGAGAAAGGCGAGAAGGGCCAGACCCGTATTGAGAACTTAGAGGAACTGGTCACGGCAACGCGCCAGTTCAGCTACAACGAAGAAGACGAAGATCTGATGCCGCTGCAGGCGTTCCTCTCCCACGCCGCGCTGGAAGCGGGTGAAGGGCAGGCGGACACCTGGCAGGATGCGGTTCAGCTGATGACACTGCACTCCGCCAAAGGCCTGGAGTTCCCGCAGGTGTTTATTGTCGGGATGGAAGAGGGGATGTTCCCGAGCCAGATGTCGCTGGATGAAGGCGGACGTCTGGAAGAGGAGCGTCGTCTGGCCTACGTGGGCGTGACGCGCGCAATGCAAAAGCTGACGCTAACCTACGCCGAAACCCGCCGTCTGTACGGCAAAGAGGTTTATCACCGTCCATCGCGCTTTATAGGCGAACTGCCGGAAGAGTGCGTGGAAGAGGTGCGTCTGCGGGCGAGCATCAGCCGTCCGGTCAGCCATCAGCGCATGGGCTCGCCGATTGCGGAAACCGACACCGGCTACAAGCTAGGCCAGCGCGTGCGCCATTCGAAGTTTGGCGAAGGCACCATTGTGAATCTGGAAGGCAGCGGCGAGCACAGCCGTCTGCAGGTGGCGTTCCAGGGGCAGGGGATCAAATGGCTGGTGGCGGCCTATGCGAAGCTGGAAACAGTCTAACATTCAGAAAAATATCATTATTTTGTAATAATCTGCTAGCCTTATACAGCGAAGGTCAATTAATGCCCTTCAGCGTTCCGTTGCGTGTTGACGCCATAGTTATAGCTGGCGTAACATGCGCGCACGATTACGCTAAGAGGACATTCGCCTTGGACACACCCAGTAGATACTGGCTCAATTCCCTGTCATCCAGGAACAACTCCTAAGGCTATCTCCTCTTGCTGATGGCCTTAGTGGTTGTCAGCGACCTGCATTATTCCCGTCGCGCTGAGTCAGGCTGTTTAATGGTCTGAAACCCAATTTGTTTCTGTGTGCCCACCGAACTGTCCGATATTTTTTGCATTGGGAGTCCCGGTCATGTTGAGCGCATTTCAACTCGAAAATAACCGACTTACTCGGCTTGAAGCCGAAGAGTCACAGCCCCTCATTGATGCCGTATGGGTGGATCTGGTCGAGCCGGACGACGATGAACGCCTTCGCGTACAATCTGAACTGGGGCAAAGCCTGGCAACCCGCCCGGAACTGGAAGACATCGAAGCATCCGCGCGTTTTTTTGAAGACGAAGACGGTCTGCATATTCACTCCTTCTTCTTCTTTGAAGATGCGGAAGACCACGCGGGTAACTCCACCGTGGCGTTTACCATTCGCGACGGCCGTCTGTTTACCCTGCGCGAGCGCGAGCTGCCGGCATTCCGCCTCTACCGCATGCGCGCCCGCAGCCAGGCAATGGTGGACGGTAACGCTTACGAGCTGCTGCTCGATCTGTTCGAGACCAAAATTGAACAGCTGGCGGACGAAATTGAAAACATCTACAGCGATCTGGAAAAGCTGAGCCGCGTGATCATGGAAGGCCATCAGGGCGATGAATACGACGAAGCGCTCTCCACGCTGGCGGAGCTGGAAGATATCGGCTGGAAGGTGCGCTTGTGTCTGATGGATACACAGCGCGCGCTGAACTTCCTGGTGCGCAAGGCACGTCTGCCGGGCGGTCAGCTGGAGCAGGCGCGGGAGATTTTACGAGATATCGAATCCCTGCTGCCGCACAACGAATCCCTGTTTCAGAAGGTGAACTTCCTGATGCAGGCGGCGATGGGCTTTATCAACATCGAGCAGAACCGCATCATCAAGATCTTCTCGGTGGTGTCCGTGGTGTTCCTGCCGCCGACGCTGGTGGCGTCCAGCTACGGGATGAACTTTGAGTTTATGCCGGAGCTGAAGTGGAGTTTTGGCTACCCGGGGGCGATTATCTTCATGATCCTCGCGGGGCTGGCGCCGTATCTCTATTTCAAACGCAGGAACTGGCTGTAAAAATCTGGCGGGTGGCGCTGCGCTTACCCGCCCTACGATCGAATTCCCTCTCCCAGTGGGAGAGGGTTAGGGTGAGGGCAACATCACAACCCTTTGCGCACCCTGCGCTGGGTATAAATCGCATCCGCAACAAAGATTGCCAGCGCCACCCAGATAAAGGCGAACGTCACCATCTTATCCGCCCCCGGCACCTCACCGTAGAACACCACCGCCAGCAGGAACATCAGCGTCGGGCCAATGTACTGGAAGAAGCCCAGCGTGGAGAGACGCAGGCGCGTCGCGGCACCGGTGAAGCACAGCAGTGGAATGGTGGTCACCACGCCCGCCGCCATCAGCATCAGGTTCAGCGACCACGGGTTGCTGCCCATATGGCTGGTGGCGCTGTCGGCGATGCCGAAGAGATAAATCGCCGCCACGGGCAGCAGCCACAGGGTTTCAAACAGCATCCCCGTCTGCGCTTCCACCGCAATCTTCTTACGCACCAGGCCGTAGAACGCAAAGCTGAACGCCAGGCCGAGGGCAATAATCGGCAGCGAGCCGAAGGTCCAGAGCTGCACCAGTACGCCGCAGAAGGCCAGAATCACCGCCACCCACTGCATCCGGCGGAAGCGCTCACCGAGGAAAATCATCCCCAGCACGATATTCACCAGCGGGTTAATGAAGTACCCCAGGCTCGCTTCGAGCATGTGATGGTTATTCACCGCCCAGATAAACAGCAGCCAGTTGCCGCCAATCAGCACCGCGGAGAGCGCCAGCAGGAAAATCTTTTTCGGGGTTTGCAGCAGCGTTTTGACGCCCGACCACTGACGGCTGAGGCTCATCAGCGCAATCATAAAGAAGAATGACCAGATAACGCGGTGAGTCAGGATCTCATCGGCAGGAACGTAGGCGATAAGCTTGAAATACGCCGGGGCGATACCCCAAATAAAATAAGCGGCAAGGGCGAGTAAAACGCCCTGCCGCGTCTGTTTAGCATCCATCGGGAAAATCCGTTACAAATAAGTGAATTAATTTTACCCGATTTTGCCGCCTCAACCCACCATATAAGTGGCGGTTGCGCTGGCGATATACACCTGCTCTTCGTTGTGTAATTCAACGCGCGCCACGGCAACTTTATTTCCCGCGCGCAGCAGGCTGCTGGAACAGGTAAAGCGATTTCCGCGCCCCGGGCGAAGATAGTCGACGCGCAAATCAATGGTGCCCATGCGCGCCAGACGCTGGCGGAGTTCGTCTTCGTTGATGGTGTCATGGCGGGTCAGCGTGCTGCCCACGCAGACCAGACCTGCCGCCACGTCCAGCGCGGAGGCAATCACGCCGCCGTGCAAAATACTTTGCGCCCAGTTACCTACCATCATCGGCTGGTTGTTGAAGCTCAGCTGGGCAAAATCTTTCTCGTAACGCTCCAGCTCCAGTCCCAGCGCGCGGTTAAAGGGCATATGGTAAACAAAAATCTCGCCCACGAGTTTTAACACTTCTTCGGCGGTAAGCATGGCTGACATGAGGCATCACATCCTTATTGTTAACGAAATGTTGATTTTATGCCTCGGCAACAAGGAATTCCACTTTCAGAAACGAGGATGCAGCAGTTGTCGCAGAAGTCTGTAGAATGTTCGCCACATAACTATTCAGCTAATTTTACTCTTTTGCAGGAGAACACCACCGATGCGGACGTATCTGGCCTGGTTACTGGCGGCGGTTGCGCTGCCCCTCACAGCATATGCGCAGGAAGCGACGATTAAAGAGGTGCATGATAAACCTGCCGTTCACGGTAGCATTATCGCGAACCTTCTTCAGGAGCATGACAATCCGTTCACGCTCTATCCGTATGACACCAACTATGTGATTTACACCCAGACCAGCGATCTTAACAAAGAGGCGATAAGCTCCTATAACTGGTCTGATAATGCGCGTAAAGATGAGGTGAAGTTCCAGCTCAGCCTGGCGTTCCCGTTCTGGCGCGGTATTCTGGGGCCGAACTCGGTGCTCGGGGCGTCTTACACGCAGAAATCCTGGTGGCAGCTCTCTAACAGCGGAGAGTCCTCGCCGTTCCGTGAAACCAACTATGAGCCGCAGCTGTTCCTCGGTTTTGCAACGGATTATGAGTTTGCGGGCTGGACGCTGCGTGACGTCGAAGTGGGCTTTAACCACGATTCCAACGGTCGCTCTGATCCTACCTCGCGCAGCTGGAACCGTGCCTATACGCGTCTGATGGCGCAGAACGGTAACTGGATGGTGGAAGTGAAGCCGTGGTATGTGGTGGGCGAAACCGATGACAACCCGGATATCACCAAATATATGGGCTACTACCAGCTCAAAGTCGGCTATCAGTTGGGTGATGCCGTGCTCAGCGCCAAAGGCCAGTACAACTGGAACACCGGCTACGGCGGTGCGGAAGTGGGCTTAAGCTATCCAATGACGAAGCATGTCCGTATCTATACGCAGGTGTACAGCGGTTACGGCGAGTCGCTTATCGATTACAACTTCAACCAGACCCGCGTCGGCGTGGGCGTGATGCTGAACGATATTCTCTAGGCTGTTCGAATGTTTTTGCGTTAAACGTTGAAGTTTCTCTCTCAGGCGCTGAAAATAGCGCCTGTTTCATTTCTGGCATATGGGGTTAACGTGGCGCAGGCGGAAGTATTGAATCAGGAGTCGCTGGCTAAACAGGTTTTGCATGAAACCTTTGGCTACCAGCAGTTCCGCCCTGGCCAGGAAACCATCATTGAAACGGTGCTGGAAGGTCGTGATTGCCTGGTGGTGATGCCGACCGGTGGCGGCAAGTCCCTCTGTTATCAGGTGCCCGCGCTGGTGCTTAACGGCCTGACGGTCGTGGTATCCCCCCTTATTTCTCTGATGAAAGACCAGGTTGACCAGCTGCTCGCCAACGGCGTGGCGGCGGCCTGTCTTAACTCCACCCAAACCCGGGAGCAGCAGCAAGAGGTGATGGCCGGTTGTCGCACCGGACAGATCCGCCTGCTGTATATCGCGCCGGAACGCCTGATGCTGGATAACTTCCTCGATCACCTGGCGCACTGGAACCCGGTGCTGCTGGCGGTGGATGAAGCGCACTGTATTTCCCAGTGGGGACACGATTTCCGCCCGGAATACGCGGCCCTCGGCCAGCTGCGTCAGCGTTTCCCCGAGCTGCCGTTTATGGCGCTTACCGCCACGGCGGATGACACCACGCGGCTGGATATCGTTCGCCTGCTCGGGCTGAACGACCCCTATATTCAGGTCAGCAGCTTCGACCGCCCCAACATCCGCTATATGCTGATGGAAAAGTTCAAGCCGCTGGATCAGCTCCTGCGCTACGTCCAGGAGCAGCGCGGCAAGTCCGGCATCATCTACTGCAACAGCCGTGCGAAGGTGGAAGACACCGCCGCGCGTCTGCAAAACCGTGGCTTTAGCGCCGCCGCCTATCACGCCGGATTAGAGAACCACATCCGCGCCGACGTACAGGAGAAATTCCAGCGCGACGACCTGCAAATCGTCGTCGCGACGGTCGCCTTCGGAATGGGCATCAACAAGCCGAACGTGCGCTTTGTGGTGCATTTCGACATTCCGCGCAATATCGAATCCTACTATCAGGAAACCGGCCGCGCCGGGCGTGACGGTCTGCCTGCGGAAGCGATGCTGTTTTACGATCCGGCCGATATGGCGTGGCTGCGCCGCTGTCTGGAAGAGAAGCCGCAGGGACAGCTGCAGGATATCGAGCGCCACAAGCTCAACGCGATGGGCGCGTTTGCCGAAGCGCAAACCTGCCGCCGTCTGGTTCTGCTCAACTACTTTGGTGAAGGGCGCCAGGAGCCGTGCGGCAACTGCGATATCTGCCTCGATCCGCCAAAGCAGTACGATGGCCTGATGGACGCGCGTAAGGCGCTCTCGACCATTTACCGTGTGAATCAACGCTTCGGGATGGGCTACGTGGTGGAGGTGCTGCGCGGCGCCAATAACCAGCGTATCCGTGATATGGGCCACGACAAGCTGCCTGTCTACGGTATTGGCAAGGAGCAGAGCCACGAACACTGGGTGAGTATTATTCGCCAGCTGATCCACCTCGGCTTCGCCACGCAGAACATTGCCCAGCACTCCGCCCTGCAGCTGACCGAGGCGGCGCGTCCGGTCCTGCGCGGTGACGTTGAACTCAAGCTCGCCGTGCCGCGCGTCATCGCCCTGAAGCCGCGCGTGATGCAGAAATCCTACGGCGGCAACTATGACCGCAAGCTGTTCGCCAAACTGCGCAAGCTGCGTAAGGCCATCGCCGACGAAGAAAACATCCCGCCTTACGTGGTGTTCAACGACGCGACGCTGATCGAGATGGCCGAGCAGATGCCGCTCAGCGCCAGCGAAATGCTCAGCGTCAACGGCGTGGGAACACGTAAGCTGGAGCGCTTCGGTAAAGAGTTTATGGCGCTCATCCGCTCTCACGCCGATGGTGATGATGAGGAGTAGTCAGCCGGGCGAAAAAGTGCCAGGATGATGACTCACTAAATTATTTCCCCGCGAGCTAATTATGTTAATGCTATTTCTCACCGTGGCGTTAGTGCACATCGTTGCGCTGATGAGCCCCGGCCCGGATTTTTTCTTCGTATCACAAACGGCCGTCAGCCGCTCGCGCAAAGAGGCGATGATGGGCGTGCTCGGTATCACCATGGGCGTTATGGTCTGGGCGGCCGTTGCGCTGCTCGGTCTGAACCTTATCCTGGCGAAGATGGCCTGGCTGCATAACATCATTATGGTCGGCGGCGGGCTGTACCTGTGCTGGATGGGCTACCAGATGCTGCGCGGGGCGCTGAAGAAAGAAGAGAAAAAACCGCAAGAGCCGAAGGTCGAGCTGGCAACGGGCGGCCGCAGCTTTGTAAAAGGGCTGCTGACCAATCTGGCGAACCCGAAAGCGATTATCTATTTCGGCTCGGTGTTCTCGCTGTTTGTCGGCGATAGCGTCGGCGCGGGCGCACGCTGGGGCATCTTCCTGCTGATCGTCGTTGAAACCTTTGCCTGGTTTACCATCGTGGCCAGCCTGTTCGCCTTACCGGCGATGCGCCGCGGCTATCAGCGTATCGCGAAGTGGATTGACGGCTTCGCCGGCGCGCTGTTCGCCGGCTTCGGCATTCATCTCATCATTTCTCGCTAAGCATGACGCGCTGACGCAAGCAGCGCGCCAACCAGCATAAACAGCGAACCAAAGACTTTATTCAGGGCCTTCATCTGCTTAGGCCCTTTAATCCACGCCGCAATTCGCTGCGCCAGCGTCGCGTAGCCAATCATCACGATGATATCGACGATAATGGTGGTCGCGCCCAGCACCACGTACTGCATCACCTGGGGCTGATGTGGCACGATAAACTGCGGGAACAGCGCGGCGAGGAAAACGATGCTCTTCGGGTTGGTCAGGTTGACGAACACCGCGCGCTTAAACAGATGGCCGCGGTTTTGCGTCTGAGCGAGCGTATTCAGGTTGATGGAGCCTGCCGCGCGCCACTGCTGGATGCCGAGCCAAATCAGATACGCTGCCCCGGCCCATTTCAGCACCTCAAAGGCCAGCACGGAGCGGGAGAACAGGGTCCCCAGACCGATCCCGACCAGCACAATATGAATGCCCAGCCCGGTCTGCAAACCGGCAATCGACGCCGCTGCACCGCGGTAGCCGTGGTTGATGGAGGTGGTCATGGTGTTAATAGCCCCCGAACCCGGAGAAAGGCTGAGGATAATGGATGTCAGCAGGTAGGCGAACCACCATTCGAAGGTCATTTGAAACTCCCGAACCGTCTATTTTTATGCCACAATACGCTATTATTGAGTCATTTTGTGACCGGTGACGAAAAAAACGATATTCCCTGGATTACGTGAGTGGAAACCCAATGTTTCAGCAGAAAAAGGACTGGGAAACACGAGAAAACGCTTTTGCTGCTTTCTCTATGGGGCCGCTGACCGATTTCTGGCGGCAGCGTGAGGAAGATGAGTTTACGGGCATCGGGGGCGTCCCGGTGCGTTTCGTTCGTTTCCGAAATGAAAAAAATGACCGGGTGATAGTGGTCTGCCCTGGGCGTATTGAAAGCTACGTTAAATATGCCGAGCTGGCCTATGACCTGGTCCATATGGGGTTCGATGTCCTGATCATCGACCATCGTGGACAGGGGCTGTCCGGACGTATGCTGCCGGACACGCACCGTGGGCACGTCGATCGCTTCAGCGATTACGTCGATGATTTTGCCGCGTTCTGGCAGCAGGACGTTCAGCCCGGCCCCTGGCGCAAGCGGTATATTCTTGCGCACTCCATGGGCGGCGCCATTTCGACGCTGTTTTTGCAGCGTTACGCGCACCAGTGCGACGCCATTGCGCTCACCGCGCCGATGTACGGTATCGTCATCCGTTTTCCTGACTGGATGGTGCGCCATCTTCTTGACTGGGCTGAGGGCCATCAGCGCATTCGTGAAGGTTACGCCATTGGCACAGGACGCTGGCGCGCGCTGCCGTTCGCCATCAACGTCTTAACCCACAGCCGGCAGCGTTATCGCCGCAACCTGCGCTTTTATGCCGATGAACCGCGCTTGCGCGTCGGCGGCCCGACCTGGCACTGGGTGCGGGAGGGGATTCTGGCCGGTGAGCAGGTGCTGGCGGGGGTAGGCGATGATGACACGCCGACGCTTCTGATCCAGGCGGAAGAAGAGCGTGTGGTGGATAACCGCATGCATGACCGCTATTGTGAACTGCGCGCTGCAGCCGGTCACCCTTGTGAAGGGGGTAAACCGCTGGTCATTAACGGCGCGTTCCATGAGATCCTTTTTGAAAAGGACGCTATGCGCTCAGTCGCGCTTAACGCCATTGTTGAATTTTTCAACAGGCATAATTGATTCTTGTTTTCCACCAGAGGTTGAAATCCCTATGTACCAGGTTGTTGCATCTGATTTAGATGGCACGCTGCTTTCCCCCGACCACACCCTGTCGCCTTATGCGAAAGAGACCTTAAAACTCCTGACTGCCCGTGGCGTGAACTTTGTGTTCGCCACCGGCCGCCACCACGTGGACGTGGGGCAGATCCGCGATAATCTTGAGATCAAATCGTACATGATCACCTCCAACGGTGCGCGCGTGCATGATACCGACGGCAACCTGATCTTTACCCACAATCTGGATCGCGATATTGCCGCCGATCTGTTCGGCGTGGTGCATAACAACCCGGCTATCGTCACTAACGTTTACCGCGACGACGACTGGTTCATGAACCGCCACCGCCCGGATGAAATGCGTTTCTTCAAGGAAGCGGTATTCAACTACTCCCTCTACGAACCGGGCCTGCTGGAGCCGGAAGGGATCAGCAAGGTGTTCTTCACCTGTGACAGCCACGAAGAGCTGCTCCCGCTGGAACAGGCGATCAACGCCCGCTGGGGCGATCGCGTCAACGTGAGCTTCTCAACCCTGACCTGTCTGGAAGTGATGGCGGGTGGCGTCTCTAAAGGTCACGCGCTGGAAGCGGTTGCGAAACGTCTGGGCTTCGGGCTGAAAGACTGTATCGCCTTTGGTGACGGCATGAATGACGCCGAGATGCTTTCGATGGCGGGCAAGGGCTGCATCATGCAGAACGCGCACCAGCGTCTGAAGGATCTGCATCCTGAGCTGGAAGTGATTGGTTCTAACGCTGACAACGCGGTACCGAAGTATCTGCGCAAACTGTTCCTTGAATAATCTTCATTCGGTTGTTTATTGCTCAGTTGTCAACTAAAGAGTTCGCTACAATGCCTCTCCTTCTTTCTGAGAGACAAGCATTGTGGCGCTACTCATTATCACCACTATCCTGTGGGCCTTCTCCTTTAGCCTGATTGGCGAATACCTTGCCGGTTCGGTCGACAGCTACTTCTCGGTGCTGATGCGCGTGGGGCTGGCGGCGCTGGTTTTCCTGCCGTTTCTGCGCAAGCGCGGGCAATCGCTGAAAACGATTGTGCTGTATATGCTGGTGGGGGCGATGCAGCTCGGCATCATGTATTTGTTCAGCTTCCGGGCCTACGTCTACCTGTCCGTCTCCGAATTCCTGCTCTTTACCGTGCTGACGCCGCTCTATATCACGCTGATTTACGACCTGCTCAGCAGGCGCCGCCTGCGCTGGGGATACCTGCTGAGCGCGGCGCTGGCGGTGATCGGCGCGGCGATTATTCGCTATGACAAAGTCAGCGATCACTTCTGGACCGGGCTGATGTTCGTCCAGCTCGCCAACATCAGCTTCGCCATCGGCATGGTGGGCTACAAACGTCTGATGGAAACCCGTCCGATGCCGCAGCATAACGCGTTTGCCTGGTTCTATATGGGCGCCGCGATTGTCGCCGTAGCGGCGTGGTTTATGCTCGGTAATCCGCAAAAGCTGCCGACCACCGCCGTGCAGTGGGGCGTTCTGGTCTGGCTGGGCGTAGTGGCGTCAGGGCTGGGGTACTTCATGTGGAACTACGGCGCTACGCAGGTAGACGCCGGTACGCTGGGGATCATGAACAACGTGCATGTTCCGGCAGGGCTGCTGGTCAACCTCGCCATCTGGCAGCAACAGCCGCACTGGCCGAGCTTCCTTATTGGGGGAGCGGTGATCCTGGCTTCGCTGTGGGTCCATCGCCGATGGGTCGCTCCGCGCTCCGCACAAACGGAAGATGGTCGCACGCGTGGTTCCGCGCTGAGCGAATAAACGCCTCCGTAATCGGCTGACGCTGCTCGCCATCGCGCACGGCGGCGTACAGTCGGCTCCACAATCCTTCACCCAGGGTTTTGGTCTGCACCAGACCCTGGCGTTCAAAACTCTCCACCACCCAGTGCGGCAGCGCCGCGATACCCATTCTGGCCGCCACCATCTGAATCAGCAGCAGGGTGTTATCCACGCTTTTCAGCTGCGGGCTAATGCCTGCCGGCTGCAGGAAGTGTCGCCAGATATCCAGGCGGCTGCGCTGCACCGGATAAATCAGCAGCGTCTCTGTCGCCAGGTCTTCCGGCGTGATGCGCGTTTTGGCGGCCAGCGGGTGGTCCGGCGCCAGCACCAGGCGCACTTCATAATCAAACATCGGCGAATAGTGCAGGCCGCTGCGCGGCAGGATGTCAGAGGTCATGACCAGATCCAGCTCGCCCTGCTGCAGCGACGGCTGCGGGTCAAAGGTCACGCCGGATTTGAAGTCCATCTCCACCTGCGGCCACTTCTGGCGGAAGTTCTCAAGCGCGGGGGTCAGCCACTGAATACAGCTGTGGCACTCAATGGCGATGCGCAGTTTGGTCTGCTGCGGTTCGTTACACGCCTGCAGCGCGCTCGCGATTTGCGGCAGTACCTGATTCGCCAGCTGAAGAAGAATTTCACCCTGCGGCGTAAAGCGTAGCGGCTGGCTCTTACGCACAAAAAGACGGAAGCCGAGGCGTTGTTCCAGATCGCTGAACTGGTGAGAAAGGGCGGACTGGGTCTGGTGCAGCGTGGCCGCAGCCGCCGCGAGCGAACCGCAGTTCCGCAACGCTTGTAGCGTTTTCAGGTGTTTAATCTCGATCATGAAAGTCCTTCACTTCGCCATGAACATATTGCGCTTGAGGAATATACAGTACCTGCCAATTATAGAAGTGTAAACATCTGGACGTCTAAATAACGAATTTCACAAGGGGCACACCATGACAATCCGCAATCACACTCTCGGTTTCCCTCGCGTCGGCCTGCGTCGCGAGCTGAAAAAAGCGCAAGAAAGCTACTGGGCGGGTAATGCCACCCGTGAAGAACTGCTGGCGGTAGGACGCGAGCTGCGCGCCCGCCACTGGGATCAGCAAAAACAGGCGGGCATTGACCTGCTGCCGGTGGGCGATTTCGCCTGGTACGACCATGTTCTGACGACAAGCCTGATGCTTGGCAACGTGCCGGCTCGTCATCAGAACAAAGATGGATCGGTAGATATCGATACCCTGTTCCGCATCGGCCGTGGCCGCGCGCCAACGGGGGAGCCAGCGGCAGCGGCGGAAATGACCAAGTGGTTTAACACCAACTATCACTATATGGTGCCGGAGTTCGTCAAACGCCAGCAGTTCAGGCTGGCCTGGACGCAGCTTCTGGACGAAGTGGATGAAGCGCTGGCGCTGGGCCACCAGGTGAAGCCGGTGCTGCTCGGGCCGGTAACGTACCTGTGGCTGGGCAAAGTAAAGGGCGAGCCGTTTGACCGACTCAGCCTGCTGAAGGATATTCTGCCAGTCTACAAACAGGTGCTGAGTGAGCTGGGCAAACGCGGCATTCAGTGGGTGCAAATCGACGAACCGGCGCTGGTGCTTGAGCTGCCGCAGGATTGGCTCGATGCCTTCAAACCGGCGTATGACGCGCTCACCGGTCAGGTAAAACTCCTGCTGACGACCTATTTTGAAGGCGTGACGCCGAACCTGAAGACCATTACCGCGCTGCCGGTCCAGGGCCTGCACGTTGACCTCGTACACGGTAAAGATGATGTGGCGGAGCTGCACAAGCGTTTGCCAGCGGACTGGCTGCTCTCTGCCGGGCTGATCAACGGCCGTAACGTCTGGCGCGCCGATCTCACCGAAAAATACGCGCAAATCAAAGACATCGTCGGCAAACGTGAGCTGTGGGTGGCCTCGTCCTGTTCGCTGCTGCACAGCCCGATCGATCTGAACGTGGAGACCCGTCTGGATGCCGAGGTGAAAAGCTGGTTTGCCTTCGCCCTGCAAAAATGTGAAGAGCTGACGCTGCTGCGCGACGCGCTGAACAGCGGCGACACGGCGGCGATTACCGAATGGAGCGCTCCGATCCAGGCGCGTCGTCACTCGGCGCGCGTGCACAACCCGGCGGTGGAAAAACGCCTGGCGGCCATCACCGCTCAGGACAGCCAGCGGCAGAGCCCTTACGAGGTGCGCGCCGAAGCGCAGCGCGCCCGCTTTAATCTGCCCGCGTGGCCGACCACCACAATTGGCTCTTTCCCGCAAACTACGGAAATACGCGGCCTGCGTCTGGACTTCAAGAAGGGCAATCTGGATGCGAATCACTATCGCACCGGCATCGCCGAACACATCAAGCAGGCGATTATCGAGCAGGAACGCCTGGGGCTGGACGTGCTGGTGCACGGCGAGGCCGAGCGTAACGACATGGTGGAATATTTTGGTGAGCACCTGGACGGCTTTGTCTTTACCCAGAACGGCTGGGTGCAGAGCTACGGCTCACGCTGCGTGAAGCCGCCGGTGGTTATCGGTGACGTCAGCCGCCCGGAAGCGATCACCGTGGAGTGGGCGAAGTATGCCCAGTCCCTGACCGATAAGCCGGTAAAAGGGATGCTCACCGGTCCGGTGACCATTCTCTGCTGGTCGTTCCCGCGTGAAGACGTGACTCGTGAAACCATTGCCAAACAGATCGCCCTGGCGCTGCGTGATGAGGTGGCGGATCTGGAAGCGGCAGGCATTGGCATTATTCAGATTGACGAACCGGCCCTGCGCGAAGGCTTGCCGCTGCGCCGCAGCGACTGGGATGCCTACCTGCAGTGGGGCGTGGAGGCGTTCCGCATCAACGCCGCGGTGGCGAAGGACGATACCCAGATCCACACCCACATGTGTTACTGCGAATTCAACGACATTATGGATTCGATTGCCGCGCTCGATGCCGACGTGATCACCATCGAGACCTCGCGTTCAGACATGGAGCTGCTGGAGTCGTTTGAAGAGTTCGACTACCCGAATGAAATCGGGCCGGGCGTGTACGACATTCACTCCCCGAACGTGCCGAGCGTGGAGTGGATTGAAGCCCTGCTGAAAAAAGCGGCCCAGCGCATTCCGGCAGAGCGCCTGTGGGTGAACCCGGACTGCGGACTGAAAACCCGCGGCTGGCCGGAGACGCGCGCGGCGCTGGCGAACATGGTGAAGGCGGCGCAAAACTTGCGTCAGGCTTGATGATGCGTAGGCCCGGTAAGGCATAGCCGCCACCGGGCTTTTTTTATTACGCTTTCTTACCGCCGTACTGGCTAAACCACGCCAGCATTCTTTGCCAGCCATCTTTGGCTGATTCTGCGTGATAGCTCGGACGATAATCGGCGTTAAACGCGTGCCCGGCATCCGGATACACCACGATCTCTGCCTTCGCATTGGCCGCACGGAGCGCATGGCGCATGGTCTCAACCGAATCCAGCGAAATACCGGTGTCCTGACCGCCGTAAAGTCCTAACACGGGGGCGTTTAGCTCCGTGGCTATATCGACGGGATGTTTCGGCGAGTTCAGCGTTTTTTCACCCACCAGTTTGCCGTACCAGGCGACAGCGGCTTTGAGCTGCGGGTTATGCGCGGCATACAGCCAGCTAATGCGTCCACCCCAGCAGAAACCCGTGACCAGCAGACGATGCGGATCGCCGCCGTTGCGCGCCGCCCAGCTGGCGACGTGGTCGAGATCGGCCAGCACCTGCGCGTCCGGGACTTTGCTCACCAGGTTGCTGAGCAATGTTGGAATATCGCTGTAGTCGTTCGGATCGCCCTGACGGAAGTAGAGCTCTGGCGCAACGGCCAGATACCCTTCCAGCGCCAGTCGGCGGCAGAGGTCGCGAATGTGTTCGTGAACACCAAATATCTCCTGAATCACAATCACGATGGGCAGCGGACCGTCTGCCGATTTTGGCCGTGCGTGATAAGCAGGCATATTCTCCCCCTGCGAGGGAATGGAGGTCTCGCCCGCGGTAATTGCCGCTTCTGGCGTCGACACGATGGTTGAAGCATGTGGGGCCGCAGCAGGTGCAAAACCGGTTTTTTCAGTCATGGCATTCTCCGTACCAATGAGTTAGCGCAAAGGTAAATATAGACACCAGGTTAACAACTCACAGTGCCTTAAACGGTCTATCTTTTGTGCAGCACCAGGCGTTATAACTTGTTAATGTGATGTAAATCACTTTTTTATGGAAATTCAATGTAATCATTTTCATTCATGGTGAGGTGTGTCACGAAAATATGCTTACTGCTTCTGTAAAGTACCGTTTTACTTCTTCTGACTAACCGACCCACAGAGGAGTCACCTATGTCTAAGTCTGATGTTTTTCATCTCGGCCTCACCAAAAACGATTTACAAGGGGCTACTCTCGCTATCGTCCCTGGCGATCCTGAGCGTGTGGAAAAGATCGCCGCGCTGATGGATAAGCCGGTCAAGCTGGCTGCCCATCGTGAGTTCACCACCTGGCGCGCAGAGCTGGATGGCAAAGCGGTGATCGTGTGCTCTACCGGTATCGGTGGTCCGTCTACGTCTATTGCTGTTGAAGAGCTGGCACAGCTGGGCATCCGTACTTTCCTGCGTATCGGTACCACCGGCGCTATCCAGCCGCACATCAACGTCGGAGACGTGCTGGTCACGACCGCGTCCGTTCGTCTGGACGGCGCAAGCCTGCACTTTGCACCGATGGAATTCCCGGCAGTGGCTGATTTCGAATGCACCACCGCGCTGGTTGAAGCCGCGAAATCCGTGGGCGCAACCACCCACGTGGGCGTCACCGCCTCTTCCGACACCTTCTACCCGGGCCAGGAGCGTTACGACACCTTCTCAGGCCGCGTGGTTAGCCGTTTCAAAGGCTCAATGGAAGAGTGGCAGTCCATGGGCGTGATGAACTACGAAATGGAATCCGCAACGCTGCTGACCATGTGCGCAAGCCAGGGTCTGCGTGCCGGTATGGTGGCGGGCGTGATCGTCAACCGTACCCAGCAGGAGATCCCGAACGCCGAAACCATGAAGCAGACCGAAAGTCATGCAGTGAAAATCGTGGTGGAAGCAGCGCGTCGCCTGATCTGATCCTCTCTTCTGTAATCAAAGGCCGACGCGTTCGGCCTTTATTTTTTGCGTAGCGCCTCGCAGGAAAACCCTTTCAAACTGGACGTTTATACAGCACAATTCTATTTTGTGCGGGTAATACGTTGATGCAGGGGGCATTGTGGATATCTCGATCCTGATTTACGCGGTGATTGCGCTGGTGGGCTTAGGGATTGGCTGGCTGATTTCCAGCTACCAGCATGCGCAGCAGAAGGCCGACCAGCTGGCCGAGCGAGAAGAGATGGTCGCCGATTTAAGCGCGGCAAAACAGCAGCTTGCTTTGAGCGAACACTGGCGCGACGAGTGCGAACTGCTCAACAACGAGCTGCGTAACCTGCGAGACATTAACACCTCGCTGGAGGCCGATCTCCGCGAAGTCACTACTCGCCTTGAATCCACCCAGCTGCATGCGGAAGACAAAATCCGCCAGATGATCAACAGCGAGCAGCGCCTCAGCGAACAGTTTGAGAACCTCGCCAACCGAATTTTTGAGCACAGCAACCGCCGCGTTGACGAACAGAACCGCCAGAGCCTGAACAGCCTGCTGACGCCGCTGCGCGAACAGCTGGACGGTTTTCGCCGTCAGGTGCAGGACAGCTTTGGTCAGGAAGCCCGCGAGCGGCACACGCTGGCGCATGAGATTCGCAATCTTCAGCAGCTGAATGCGCAAATGGCGCAGGAAGCGGTCAACCTGACCCGCGCGCTGAAAGGGGATAACAAAACCCAGGGCAACTGGGGAGAAGTGGTGCTGACCCGCGTGCTTGAGGCCTCTGGTCTGCGCGAAGGATACGAGTACGAAACGCAGGTGAGTATCGAAAACGATGCCCGCTCGCGTATGCAGCCGGATGTCATCGTGCGGCTGCCGCAGGGTAAAGATGTGGTGATTGACGCCAAAATGACGCTGGTGGCGTATGAACGCTACTTTAATGCGGACGATGACTACACCCGCGAGTCTGCGCTGCAGGAGCACATTGCCTCCGTGCGTAATCATATTCGCCTGCTTGGCAGAAAAGACTACCAGCAGCTGCCGGGTCTGCGCTCGCTGGACTATGTCCTGATGTTCATCCCGGTAGAACCCGCGTTCCTGCTGGCACTCGACAGACAGCCTGAACTTATCACCGAAGCGCTCAAAAATAACATTATGCTGGTCAGCCCCACCACGCTGCTGGTGGCGTTACGCACCATTGCGAACCTGTGGCGCTATGAGCACCAGAGCCGCAACGCGCAGCAGATTGCCGATCGCGCCAGCAAGCTGTACGACAAAATGCGCCTCTTCGTGGACGACATGTCTTCAGTCGGGCAGAGCCTGGATCGTGCGCAGGATAACTACCGCCAGGCGATGAAAAAACTCGCCTCCGGACGCGGCAATCTGCTGGCACAGGCTGAATCATTCCGCAGCCTGGGGGTTGAGGTTAAACGCGAGATTAATCCGGAATTGGTCGAACAGGCCACCGCCCAGGACGACGAATTTCGCCTGCGAGAAGGCGCGGACGAACAAAAGACAAACAGTGAAGACAACACGTTAGCGGCGGATTTATCACCAGACGAGACTCCAGCGCGTTTCTTTCGCGGTGGTTGAAACGTAGGGCAAACGCGCCCAATCTGTTACACTTCACGAACATTTTACTGATAAGCAGGCTCTGAGATGGCTGACGATTCACAAGACACAACGCACTTTGGCTTTCAGACTGTCGCCAAAGCGCAGAAAGCTGACATGGTGGCCCACGTATTTCATTCCGTGGCGGCGAAGTACGATGTAATGAATGACCTGATGTCGTTCGGCATTCATCGCTTGTGGAAGCGCTTCACCATTGACTGCAGCGGCGTACGTCGTGGACAAACGGTGCTGGATTTAGCCGGTGGTACGGGCGATTTAACCGCGAAATTCTCCCGTCTGGTGGGCGAAACCGGTCGCGTTGTTCTCGCCGATATTAATGATTCCATGCTGAAAATGGGACGCGAAAAGCTGCGTAACATCGGCGTGGTGGGGAATGTCGAGTATGTGCAGGCAAACGCCGAAGCGCTGCCATTCCCGGACAATACCTTTGACTGCATCACGATCTCTTTCGGTCTGCGTAACGTTACCGATAAAGAAAAAGCGCTGCGCTCCATGTACCGCGTGCTGAAGCCGGGTGGACGTTTGCTGGTGCTCGAGTTCTCTAAACCGATCATTGAGCCGCTGAGCAAAGCCTACGACGCCTATTCCTTCCACGTGCTGCCGCGTATTGGTGAGCTGGTGGCTAACGACGCTGAAAGCTACCGCTATCTGGCGGAGTCTATCCGTATGCACCCGGATCAGGACACATTAAAAGCCATGATGCAGGACGCGGAATTTGAGAACGTTGAATATTTCAACCTGACGGCCGGTGTCGTCGCGCTGCATCGCGGTTACAAATTCTGAGTGGAGGTGTCCCGTGCCCTTTAAACCCTTAGTCTCCGCAGGCATCGAGAATGTACTGAACGCTTTTCTGTATCGCGCCCCTGCGCTGAAAGCTGCACGTCAGCGGCTTAACGGAAAGGTATTACGTATTGTTTTAAAAGAGTTCTCGACGCCGCTTGTGCTGGTATTCAGCGAACGCCAGCTTGACGTTCTGGGGGCGTGGGAAGGTGAAGCCGACTGCTCGGTCATCACGCACATGAGCGTGCTGCCAAAACTGCGCGATCGCCAGCAATTAACGGCGCTTATCCGCAGCGGTGAGCTGGAAGTGGAGGGCGACATTCAGGTCGTGCAGAACTTCGTTGCGCTCACCGATCTGGCGGAGTTCGATCCGGCGGAGCTGCTCGCGCCTTTTATCGGCGACATTGCCGCCGAAGGCATCGGGAAAATCCTTCATGGTGGCGCCTCCTTTGCGCGTAAAAACCTTCAGCGCCAGCAACGCTATGCGGCGGAAGTGCTGACTGAGGAGTGGCGAATGGCGCCCGGGCCACTGGAAGTTGCATGGTTTGCGGAAGAGACCGCTGCTGTTGAACGTGCAGTTGATGCGTTAACCAAACGGCTGGAAAAACTGGAGGGCAAATGACGCCTGGTGAAATTCGGCGCCTCTATTTTATTATTCGCACCTTTTTGAGCTACGGGCTCGACGAGCTTATCCCCAAAATGCGTATCACGCTGCCGCTTCGTATCTGGCGGCGTATGCTGTTCTGGATGCCCAATCGCCATAAAGGTCAACCGCTGGGTGAGCGTCTGCGCCTGGCGCTGCAGGAGCTTGGTCCGGTTTGGATTAAATTCGGACAGATGCTGTCGACCCGCCGCGATCTCTTCCCGCCTCTGATTGCCGATGAGCTCGCGATGCTGCAGGATCGCGTCGCACCGTTTGACGGCGCGCGCGCGAAAAAGCAAATTGAAGAGGCGATGGGAAATGTCCCCGTCGAGACCTGGTTTGACGATTTCGACATTAAGCCACTGGCATCGGCCTCTATCGCGCAGGTGCACACCGCGCGTCTGAAAGAAAACGGCAAAGAAGTCGTTATTAAAGTCATTCGTCCGGACATCCTGCCAGTCATCAAAGCGGACATGAAGCTGATTTATCGGCTGGCGCGCTGGGTGCCACGCCTGCTGCCGGACGGGCGTCGCCTTCGTCCACTGGAAGTGGTGCGGGAATATGAAAAAACGCTGATTGATGAGCTTAACCTGCTGCGTGAATCGGCGAATGCCATTCAGCTGCGTCGCAACTTTGAAAACAGCCCGATGCTCTATGTACCTGAAGTCTATTCTGACTATTGCAGCCAGAACATGATGGTGATGGAGCGTATCTACGGTATTCCGGTTTCGGATGTGGTCGCCCTGGAGAAACAGGGAACGAACATGAAGCTCCTGGCCGAACGTGGCGTACAGGTCTTCTTTACCCAGGTGTTCCGCGACAGCTTTTTCCATGCGGACATGCATCCGGGCAATATCTTCGTGAGCTACGAACATCCTGAGGATCCGAAGTATATCGGTATCGACTGCGGGATTGTGGGGTCGCTGAACAAAGAAGATAAACGGTATCTGGCTGAGAACTTCATCGCGTTTTTCAACCGCGACTACCGTAAGGTGGCCGAGCTGCACGTCGATTCCGGCTGGGTGCCGCCGGACACCAACGTCGAAGAGTTCGAGTTCGCGATCCGGACCGTTTGTGAACCGATTTTTGAAAAACCGCTGGCGGAAATTTCCTTCGGGCACGTGCTGTTAAACCTGTTCAACACGGCTCGCCGCTTTAATATGGAAGTTCAGCCACAGCTAGTTTTACTCCAGAAAACATTACTTTACGTTGAGGGTGTAGGCCGACAGCTCTATCCTCAGTTAGACTTGTGGAAGACCGCGAAACCTTTCCTTGAATCCTGGATTAAGGATCAGGTTGGCATTCCGGCGCTGGTGCGCTCGCTGAAAGAGAAAGGCCCGTTCTGGATAGAAAAAATGCCTGAAATTCCTGAACTGGTTTATGACAGTTTGCGTCAGAGCAAGAACCTTCAGCACAGCATGGATAAAATCGCCCGCGAACTTCAGTCCAGCCGTGTTCGCCAGGGGCAGTCACGCTATCTCTTTGGGATTGGCGCAACGCTGCTGCTAAGCGGTACGCTGCTGCTGATCAATCGTCCGGACTGGCAGATGATGCCCGCCTGGCTGATGGCTGGCGGGGTGGTAGTCTGGCTAGCAGGCTGGCGAAAAACGCGCTGAGCGTGCGTCGCTATCGACGGGTCGCATACGTATAATGCGGCCTGACTCATTAATCATCTATCCCTGAGGAACATGTATGGGTGGTATCAGTATCTGGCAATTGTTGATCATTGCCGTCATCGTCGTGCTGCTGTTTGGCACCAAAAAGCTCGGTTCTATTGGTTCCGATCTGGGCGCGTCTATCAAAGGCTTCAAGAAAGCGATGAGCGATGATGAGAGCAAGCAGGATAAAACCAGCCAGGACGCTGACTTTACTGCTAAATCCATCGCCGACAAGCAAGAAGAAGCCAAAAAGGAAGACGCTAAACGCCACGATAAAGAGCAGGTGTAAGTCGTGTTCGACATTGGTTTTAGTGAGCTCCTGCTGGTCTTTGTGATTGGCCTGATTGTGCTGGGGCCGCAGCGTCTGCCGGTGGCAGTGAAAACCGTTGCGGGCTGGGTTCGTGCGCTGAGATCGCTGGCATCGACCGTTCAGAATGAACTGGCGCAGGAACTTAAGCTGCAGGAATTTCAGGAAAGCCTGAAAAAGGTCGAGAAGGCGAGCATGGATAACCTGACGCCGGAACTGAAAGCGTCAATGGATGAGCTGCGCGAAGCGGCAGAATCGATGAAGCGCTCCTATAGCGTTAACGATCCTGAAAAAGCGAGCGATGAAGCGAACACCATCCATAACCCGGTGGTGAAGGGCAGCGAGGAGCAGCGCGAGGGCGTAACGCCTGCCAGCGCTGAACATCAGGCTGCCGCGCCAGAACAGACGCCGCAGGAAACCGAACTGAAAAAACAGGCGCAGCCGGAAGAGCCGGTAGCAAAAACGGCGGAAGTGAAGCCCGCTGCGTCCGTTTCCGAATCATCCCCCTCGTCGAGTGATAAAGCGTAAACATGGCAGTAGATGATACTCAACCGCTGATTACGCACCTCATTGAGCTGCGTAAGCGCCTGTTAAACTGCATTATTGCGGTTTTACTCATATTCCTGTGCCTGGTCTATTTTGCCAACGATATCTATCAGGTGGTCTCTGCACCGCTGATCAAGCAGATGCCGCTGGGCGCAACGATGATTGCAACAGATGTTGCTTCTCCGTTCTTTACCCCCATCAAGCTGACCTTCTGGGTGTCGTTGATTGCTTCTGCACCGGTCATTCTTTACCAGGTGTGGGCGTTTGTGGCGCCTGCGCTGTATAAGCATGAACGCAAGCTGGTTATCCCGCTGCTGGTGTCCAGCTCGCTGCTGTTCTATATCGGCATGGCGTTTGCCTATTTCGTTGTCTTCCCGCTGGCCTTCGGCTTCCTGACGCATACCGCGCCGGAAGGGGTCCAGGTGTCGACGGATATCGCCAGCTACCTCAGCTTTGTGATGGCGCTGTTTATGGCGTTTGGCGTGGCATTCGAAGTGCCGGTGGCTATTGTGCTGCTCTGCTGGGTAGGAGTAACGACCCCGGATGACCTGCGTAAGAAGCGTCCGTATATCCTTGTGGGCGCATTTGTTGTTGGCATGCTGCTGACACCGCCGGATGTGTTCTCGCAGACGCTGCTGGCCATACCGATGTACTGTCTGTTTGAGGTCGGCGTTTTCTTCTCGCGTTTCTACGTGGGTAAAGGACGTCGAGCGGATGACGAAGACGATACGTCCGACAAGACCACTGAAGAGTAAAACCAGCCGCCCGTCAGGGCGGTTGTTATATGGGGATTTGCATGTTTGATATCGGACTCAACCTGACCAGCTCGCAGTTTGCGAAAGATCGTGATGAGGTGGTTGCGCGCGCGTTTGCCGCCGGGGTGAAAGGACTGCTGCTGACGGGCACCAACCTGCATGAGAGCGAGCAGGCGCAGCAGCTGGCGCAACGCTACGATTGCTGTTGGTCTACTGCTGGCGTGCATCCTCACGACAGCAGCCAGTGGACCGCGGAAAGTGGCGACATCCTGTACAGGCTGGCGAAGACGCCAGACGTTGTGGCGATCGGCGAATGCGGTCTCGATTTCAACCGTAACTTTTCCACGCCTGAAGAGCAGGAAAAGGCGTTTACTGCCCAGCTTGCGCTGGCGGCAGAGCTTGGAATGCCCGTATTTATGCACTGCCGCGACGCGCATGAGCGTTTCCTGGCACTTCTGGATCCGTGGCTGGAGAAACTGCCCGGCGCGGTATTGCACTGTTTCACCGGTTCACGGCAGGAAGCGCTGGACTGCCTGGCGCGAGGGCTTTATCTGGGTATTACCGGCTGGGTGTGCGATGAGCGTCGCGGGCTTGAACTTCGTGAGCTATTGCCGGTAATCCCGGCTGACCGGCTGCTCCTCGAAACCGATGCGCCTTATCTGCTACCGCGCGACATGAAACCCAAACCGGCATCGCGGCGAAATGAGCCCGCGTATCTGGGGCACATTGTTGAGAGCGTCGCGAAGTGGCGCGGAGAGGATCCGCACTGGCTTTCGGCGCAGACGGATGACAACGTGCGTAATCTGTTCGGGATAAACGTTTAAAGCTTGCGGAAGTCGGTGTTTTTAACGCTCTGCAGCACCTGCTTGTTCAGCAGATTGAGCAACAGCATAGAGCGCGCTTCCCCGTCCGGCTCGGCAAAAATCGCCTGCAGGCCTTCGAAAGCGCCTTCGGTAATCACGACGCTATCGCCGCTGTAAGGGGTTTCGGGGTCGGTGATCCCTTCAGGTTGTTGATAAATTGACAGCTGATGAATGACCGTCGACGGAACCGTTGCCGGGTGGGCACCAAAACGAACGAAGTGGCTGACGCCGCGCGTTGCGCTGATGGTGGTGGTGTGGATGACTTCCGGGTCGAACTCCACAAACAGGTAGTTCGGGAACAACGGCTCACTGACGGTTGTGCGCTTCCCGCGCTGCATTTTTTCAAGCGTGATCACGGGTGTCAGGCAATTTACAGACTGACGTTCAAGATGTTCCTGCGCGCGCTGAAGTTGCCCGCGTTTGCAATACAGTAAATACCAGGCCTGCATAATCACTCTTTCCCTTAGTTCGGGGCGCAAGCATATCAAAACCCTGGCGGGATCGCTAAGTTGATTATAATGGGGGAAAATGGAACAGAACGCATAAGTTCACGCTTATTTAACAAAATTACAGCATCAAGCAGGCTTACGCCGTATAATGAAGCGCTTACAGAGAGGCCATGATTAACTGCATGAAATACCACGATCTCCGCGACTTCCTGACGCTGCTGGAAAAGCAGGGTGAACTCAAACGTATTACACTTCCTGTCGATCCTTATCTGGAGATGACAGAAATTGCTGACCGCACCCTGCGTGCCGGTGGCCCCGCATTACTGTTTGAAAATCCGAAAGGTTACTCCATGCCGGTGCTGTGCAACCTGTTTGGTACACCGCGTCGTGTTGCACTGGGAATGGGGCAGGAAGACGTCTCTGCGCTGCGTGAAGTCGGTAAACTGCTGGCGTTTCTGAAAGAGCCGGAGCCACCGAAAGGCTTCCGCGATCTGTTCGACAAGCTGCCGCAGTTTAAGCAGGTGCTGAACATGCCCACCAAACGCCTGCGCGGCGCGCCGTGCCAGCAGAAAGTGCTGGAAGGTGATGCGGTTGATCTGACCAAAATCCCTATTATGCAGTGCTGGCCTGAAGATGCCGCTCCGCTTATCACCTGGGGGCTGACCGTTACGCGCGGCCCGCACAAAGAGCGGCAAAACCTCGGTATTTACCGCCAGCAGTTGATTGGCAAGAATAAACTCATCATGCGCTGGCTGTCGCATCGTGGCGGCGCGCTGGATTTCCAGGAGTGGTGCGCTGCGCATCCGGGGGAGCGTTTCCCGGTGTCTGTCGCCTTAGGTGCCGATCCGGCCACCATTCTGGGAGCCGTCACGCCCGTGCCGGATACGCTCTCTGAATATGCATTTGCAGGCCTGCTGCGCGGAACGAAAACCGAAGTCGTGAAGTGTATCTCTAACGATCTCGAAGTTCCGGCCAGTGCGGAAATTGTGCTGGAAGGTTACCTTGAGCAGGGTGAAATGGCGCCAGAAGGCCCTTACGGCGACCACACCGGCTATTACAACGAAGTGGATAACTTCCCTGTGTTTACCGTGACGCACATTACGCAGCGTGAAGATGCGATTTATCACTCCACGTATACCGGACGTCCACCGGATGAACCGGCGGTGCTGGGCGTGGCGCTGAATGAAGTGTTTGTGCCGATCCTGCAAAAGCAGTTCCCGGAAATTGTTGATTTTTATCTGCCGCCTGAAGGATGCTCGTATCGCATGGCGGTGGTTACGATGAAGAAGCAGTATCCTGGTCATGCTAAACGCGTGATGATGGGCGTATGGTCTTTCCTGCGCCAGTTTATGTATACCAAATTTGTTATTGTCTGCGATGATGACGTTAACGCCCGCGACTGGAATGACGTAATCTGGGCCATTACCACGCGAATGGACCCGGCGCGCGATACGGTGTTAGTCGAAAACACGCCGATAGATTACCTGGATTTTGCCTCGCCGGTTTCCGGCCTTGGTTCAAAGATGGGACTGGATGCCACAAATAAATGGCCTGGCGAAACCGACCGTGAATGGGGTCGCCCGATCAAAAAAGATCCTGCAGTGACCGCGCGAATTGACGCGATCTGGGACGAGCTGGCCATAATGAATAACGGTAACCCCTGAGCTGACCGTTAAGCCCTATAGACTTCCCGACAGAGAGAGCGAATGACAACCTTAAGCTGTAAAGTGACCTCGGTAGATGCCATCACCGACACCGTATATCGCGTCCGTTTAGTGCCAGAAGCGCCATTCTCTTTCCGCGCGGGTCAGTACCTGATGGTTGTGATGGATGAGCGTGATAAGCGTCCTTTCTCTATGGCCTCAACGCCAGCGGAGCAGGAATTTATTGAGCTTCATATTGGTGCGTCAGAGCTTAACCTGTATGCGATGGCGGTGATGGATCGGATCCTGAAGGAACGTGAAATCGTGGTGGATATTCCGCACGGCGATGCGTGGCTGCGCGATGACGAAGACCGTCCGCTGATCCTGATCGCTGGTGGTACGGGCTTCTCTTATGTGCGCTCTATTCTGTTGACCGCCCTGGCGCGTAACCCGGACCGTGACATCACCATTTACTGGGGTGGCCGCGAAGAGAAACATCTGTACGACCTGTCTGAGCTGGAAGCGCTGAGCGTAACCCATCCTAACCTGCGCATTGAGCCGGTGGTTGAGCAGCCGGAAGAGGGCTGGCGTGGTCGCAGCGGGACGGTGCTGACGGCGGTGCTGCAGGATCACGGCACGCTGGCAGGGCACGATATCTATATCGCTGGCCGTTTTGAGATGGCGAAAATTGCCCGCGACCTGTTCTGCAACGAACGTGACGCGCGTGAAGACCGCCTGTTTGGCGATGCGTTTGCCTTCATTTAAATAAAAAACCCGCCCCTGACAGGCGGGAAGAACGGCAACTAAACTGTCTCTCTTCGCCAATGACGCCATAACTGCGTTGGCTGCGCTCGTTCACCCGAATCACTTACTTGAGTAAGCTCATCGGGATTCGCTCGCTTGCCGCCTTGTTCTGACGCCATTGGCTTTGAGATACTTTTCCTGATTTACACTCTCTCAAACACCGTCGCGATACCCTGACCCAGCCCGATACACATCGTTGCCAGACCAAACTGGGCATCTTTGTGTTCCATCAGGTTGATAAGCGTCGTGCTGATACGCGCCCCGGAGCAGCCCAGCGGGTGGCCGAGGGCGATCGCGCCGCCGTTGAGGTTAATCTTCTCGTCGATCTGCTCCATCAGCCCCAGATCTTTAATGCACGGCAGGATCTGCGCGGCGAACGCTTCGTTCATTTCAAACAGGTCGATGTCGCTGGCGGTTAATCCCGCTTTTTTCAGCGCCAGCTTCGAGGCCGGAACCGGGCCGTAACCCATGATTGAAGGATCGCAGCCCACGACCGCCATCGAACGTACCCGTGCGCGAGGCGTTAAGCCCAGCTCGCGGGCACGGCTTTCGCTCATCACCAGCATCGCGGCGGCACCGTCGGACAGCGCCGACGAAGTACCTGCTGTTACCGTACCGGTGACCGGATCAAACGCAGGGCGCAGGGTAGAAAGCGCTTCTACGGTGGTTTCCGGGCGGATGACTTCGTCGTAGCTGAACTGCTTCAGTACGCCGTCTGCGTCGTGGCCGCCGGTCGGGATGATCTCATTCTTAAAGGCACCGGACTGCGTCGCCGCCCATGCGCGAACGTGAGAGCGCGCGGCAAAGGCATCCTGCATATCACGGCTAATGCCGTGCAGACGAGAGAGCATCTCGGCGGTCAGACCCATCATCCCCGCGGCTTTCGCCACGTTACGGCTCATGCCAGGGTGGAAATCGACCCCGTGGCTCATCGGCACGTGCCCCATGTGCTCAACGCCGCCCACCAGGCAGGCCTGCGCATCACCGGTCATGATCATCCGCGCCGCGTCGTGCAGCGCCTGCATTGATGAACCGCACAGGCGGTTCACGGTGACAGCCGGAACCGAATGCGGGATCTCCGCCAGCAGCGACGCGTTACGGGCGATGTTGAAACCTTGCTCCAGAGTCTGCTGCACGCAGCCCCAGTAGATATCGTCCAGCGCAGCAGGATCCAGCGCCGGGTTACGCGCCAGCAGGCTACGCATCAGATGCGCGGAGAGGTCTTCCGCACGCACGTTACGGAATGCACCGCCTTTTGAACGGCCCATCGGGGTGCGAATCGCATCAACAATGACAACCTTTTCCATTGTGACTCCTTAAGCCGTTTTCAGCTCGCCAACCGGACGGGCTGGCTCAACTGCTGGATAGTAGGGTTCGTTATGGCGCGCTTTGTTACGCAGCCCTTCCGGCACCTCATAAAGCGGGCCGAGGTGCTGATACTGCTGAGCCATATCGAGATAGCGGGCGCTGCCGAGCGTGTCCAGCCAGCGGAACGCGCCGCCGTGGAACGGAGGGAAGCCCAGGCCGTACACCAGCGCCATATCGGCTTCTGCCGGGCTGGCGATGATGCCTTCTTCAAGGCAACGCACCACTTCGTTGATCATCGGGATCATCATGCGGGCGATGATCTCATCGTTGGTGAAGTCGCGTTTCGGCTGGCTTACATCGGCCAGCAGGCCGTCCACCACGGCATCTTCTTCTTTCTTCGGTTTGCCTTTGCTGTCTTCTTTATAGCGCCAGAAGCCCAGGCCGTTTTTCTGGCCGAAGCGGTTAGCGTCGAACAGAGCGTCAATGGCGTCGCGATAATCTTTCTGCATACGCTGCGGGAAGCCTGCCGCCATCACCGCCTGAGCGTGGTGAGCGGTATCAATGCCGACCACGTCCAGCAGATACGCCGGGCCCATCGGCCAGCCGAACTGTTTTTCCATCACTTTGTCGATTTTGCGGAAGTCTGCACCGTCGCGCAGCAGCTGGCTGAAACCGGCGAAGTAAGGGAACAGCACGCGGTTGACGAAGAAGCCCGGGCAGTCGTTAACAACGATCGGCGTTTTGCCCATCTTGCTGGCCCATGCCACCACTTTAGCGATGGTTTCGTCAGAGGTTTTTTCCCCGCGGATCACTTCGACCAGCGGCATACGGTGTACCGGGTTGAAGAAGTGCATCCCGCAGAAGTTTTCCGGACGCTTCAACACGCTCGCCAGTTCGCTGATTGGAATGGTGGAGGTGTTTGAAGCCAGCACGGTCTCAGGACGAACTTTATCTTCCGTTTCTGCCAGCACCGCTTTTTTGACTTTCGGGTTCTCGACGACGGCTTCGACTACTACGTCGACACGGTCGAAACCGCTGTATTCCAGCACGGGCTGAATGGTGGAGATCACGCCAGCAAGCTTCAGCCCGTCAATTTTTCCGCGCTCCAGCTGTTTATTCAGCAGCTTGGCCGCTTCGGTCATGCCCAGCGTCAGGGATTTCTCGCTGATGTCTTTCATCACTACCGGCACGCCTTTCCAGGCGGACTGGTAAGCGATACCGCCACCCATAATGCCGGCGCCGAGTACCGCCGCATGTTTTGGCGTCTCAACGTTTTTGGTCAGCTGCCTGGCTTTACCCTTCACGAACTGATCGTTGAGGAAGATACCGACCAGCGCGCGAGCTTCATTGGTGTGCGCCAGCGGGACAAAGCTCTGATTTTCGAGCTTCAGCGCTTCATCGCGTCCGAGACGAGCAGCCGCTTCAATGGTTTTCACCGCCGTGATCGGCGCCGGGTAGTGTTTACCCGCCGTCTGCATCACCATGCCTTTGGCGATGGTAAAGCTCATGGTGGCTTCGATCTTGCTGAGTTTTAACGGCTCCAGCTTCGGCTGGCGTTTGGCTTTCCAGTCGAGATCGCCGTTAATGGCCTGACGCAGAATGGCGAGTGCACCTTCAACCAGTTTCTCTGGCTTCACGACGCCGTCGACCAGGCCGATTTTCTGAGCCTGTTCTGCGCCGACATCTTTACCTGCGGCAATGATCTCAAGGGCGCTGTCGGCACCCAGCATGCGCGGCATACGCACGGAGCCGCCAAAGCCCGGCATGATGCCCAGCCTGGTTTCCGGCAGGCCGATGCGCAGGTCCGGCGTCGCCAGACGGTAGTCGGTCGCCAGTACGCACTCGCAGCCGCCGCCCAGCGCGTAGCCGTTAACGGCGGAAATGGTCGGGACAGGCAGATCTTCCAGACGATTAAAGACGCTGTTGGCAAAGTGCAGCCACTGGCTCAGCTGTTCTTCCGGGACCTGGAACAGCGAAAGAAACTCGGTGATATCGGCACCGACAATAAAGGCCGCTTTGTTCGAACGCAGCAGCAGCCCTTTTAATTCAGGTTGTTTTTCAAGAACATCCAGCGCCTGGCCAAGACTGGCCACCGTCGCGGTATCAAGCTTGTTCACTGAGCCGGGAGCATCGAACACCAGTTCGGCAATGCCATCTTCCAGCCAGTTGAGGTACAGGGTGTCGCCTTTGTAGAGCATGTCAGTCTCCTGAATCCAGCAATTGGATCTGGTCATACCAGATGAATCGGAGTGTGGGATTTATGTTAATAAAATGCAAATTACTCATTAAGAAAATGCTGCATTGATCACGGTCGGTGGAAATCACGCAGCCGGAGTGAGGTGTGCTAAGATGCGATGACTTGAGGTCAAAAAAACGAAAGGAAGAATGATGGACTCACTGGCTTCGCTTTATAAAAATCATATCGTTACCCTACAGGAACGTACCCGCGATGTACTGGCCCGCTTTAAGCTGGATGCGCTGCTGATCCACTCCGGCGAGCTGATGAATACCTTTCTGGATGACCACGCTTATCCGTTTAAGGTGAACCCGCAGTTTAAAGCCTGGGTGCCGGTGACTCAGGTTCCAAATTGCTGGCTGCTGGTGGATGGCGTGAACAAGCCGAAACTGTGGTTCTACCTGCCGGTCGATTACTGGCACAACGTAGAACCGCTGCCGACCTCTTTCTGGACGGAAGAGATTGATGTGATTGCACTGCCGAAAGCGGACGGCATTGGCAGCCAGCTGCCTGCCGCGCGGGGCAACATCGCCTATATTGGCCCTGTTCCGGAGCGTGCGCTGGGTCTGGATATTCCGGCAGACAAACTCAATCCGAAAGGGGTGCTGGATTACCTGCACTATTACCGCGCGTATAAAACCGACTACGAACTTTACTGCATGCGTGAAGCGCAAAAAACGGCGGTGAATGGCCACCGTGCCGCGCACGAAGCGTTCCAGTCGGGGATGAGCGAGTTCGACATCAATCAGGCCTATCTGACCGCGACAGGCCACCGTGATACCGACGTGCCGTACAGCAATATCGTCGCGCTGAATGAGCACGCGTCTGTGCTTCATTACACCAAACTGGATCACCACGTACCGTCGGAGATGCGCAGCTTCCTGCTTGACGCAGGCGCCGAGTACAACGGTTACGCGGCCGACCTGACCCGTACCTGGGCGGCGAATGCGGATACCGATTTCGCGCAGCTGATTAAAGACGTAAACGATGAACAGCTGGCGCTGATTGGCACCATGAAGGCGGGAACCAGCTATGTGGATTACCACATCCAGTTCCATCAGCGTATCGCAAAACTGCTGCGTAAACATCAGATTGTGAAAGACATGAGCGAAGAGGCGATGGTCGAGAACGATCTAACCGGGCCATTCATGCCGCACGGTATCGGCCACCCGCTAGGCCTGCAGGTTCACGACGTTGCGGGCTTTATGCAGGATGATACCGGCACGCACCTGGCGGCACCGTCTAAATATCCTTACCTGCGCTGCACCCGTATTCTGGAGCCGCGTATGGTGTTGACGATTGAACCGGGGATCTACTTTATCGAATCCCTGCTGGCGCCGTGGCGTGAAGGCCAGTTCAGCAAACACTTCAACTGGGAAAAAATTGACGCGCTGAAGCCGTTTGGCGGTATTCGCATCGAAGATAACGTGGTGGTTCACGAAAACGGTATCGAGAATATGACGCGAGACCTGAAGCTGGCCTGATGGAAAGCTGGCTGATACCGGCTGAACCGGTCACCTTTGTTGAGGAAATCAAGAAAAGCCGCTTTATTACGCTGCTGGCGCATACCGACGGCGTAGAGGCGGCAAAGGCGTTTGTCGAATCCGTTCGGGCTGAGCATCCTGACGCGCGTCACCACTGTGTGGCATGGGTGGCAGGGCCGCCGGATGATTCACAACAGCTGGGGTTTTCCGACGACGGTGAACCGGCGGGCACGGCCGGTAAACCCATGCTTTCGCAGCTGATGGGCAGCGGCGTGGGTGAAATTACCGCCGTGGTGGTGCGCTACTACGGCGGCATCCTGTTAGGCACGGGTGGGCTGGTAAAAGCCTATGGCGGCGGAGTTCAGCAGGCACTGAATATGCTCACAACTATCCGCAAAACGCCGCTCACCGAATATACTTTGTTGTGCGATTACGCCCAGCTATCGGGCATTGAAACGCTGCTCAAACAGTTTAACGGCGTCATCGCGCACAGTGAATATCAGGCAATGGTGCAATTACGCGTGGCGCTTCCGCAGGCGGAGCTGGCTGCTTTTTCAGCAAAACTGGCTGATTTTAGTCGTGGTTCATTGCAATTGCTGCCGATTGAAGAATAATCCCCACCTCACTTTTTTGAATACCAAAGGAAGCGGCAGAGATGCATTTTCGTGCCATAACCCGAATCGTTGGACTGCTGGTCATACTCTTTTCCGGGACGATGATTCTCCCGGGACTGGTGGCGCTTATCTACCGGGACGGCGCGGGGCGGGCATTTACCCAGACCTTCTTTGTCGCGCTGGCGATCGGCTCGCTGCTGTGGTGGCCAAACCGTCGTCAGAAAGGTGAGCTGAAATCTCGCGAAGGATTTCTGATTGTGGTCCTGTTCTGGACGGTGCTGGGGAGCGTCGGTTCGCTGCCCTTTATCTTCTCTGAACAGCCTAACCTGAGCATCACGGATGCCTTTTTTGAATCCTTCTCCGGTTTAACGACCACCGGGGCGACGACGCTGGTGGGGCTGGATTCCCTCCCGCACGCCATTCTCTTTTATCGTCAAATGCTGCAGTGGTTCGGGGGGATGGGGATCATCGTCCTGGCAGTGGCTATTCTTCCTATTCTGGGCGTTGGCGGCATGCAGCTTTATCGCGCCGAAATGCCCGGGCCGCTGAAAGATAACAAAATGCGCCCGCGTATTGCCGAGACGGCAAAAACCCTCTGGCTTATCTATGTCTTACTGACGGTGGCCTGTGCGCTGGCGCTATGGTTTGCCGGGATGCCCGCTTTCGACGCCATCGGACACAGCTTTGCGACGATCGCTATCGGCGGGTTCTCCACCCATGATGCCAGCGTCGGCTACTTCGACAGTCCAACGATTAACACCATTATTGCCATTTTCCTGCTGATTTCAGGCTGTAACTACGGTCTGCACTTCTCTTTACTGAGCGGGCGCAGCCTGAAAGTGTACTGGCGTGACCCTGAGTTCCGCATGTTCATTGGCGTCCAGCTTACGCTGGTGATCATCTGTACTCTGGTGCTGTGGTTCCATGATGTCTACAACTCCGCGCTGACCACGCTAAATCAGGCGTTCTTCCAGGTGGTATCGATGGCGACGACCGCCGGGTTTACCACCGACAGCATCGCGCGCTGGCCGCTGTTCCTGCCGGTGCTGCTGTTATGCTCGGCATTTATCGGGGGCTGTGCGGGTTCTACGGGCGGTGGCCTGAAGGTGATTCGTATTCTGCTGCTGTTTAAGCAGGGGAACCGTGAGCTGAAGCGTCTGGTCCACCCGAACGCGGTTTATAGCATCAAACTCGGGAACCGCGCGCTGCCGGAACGTATCCTCGAAGCGGTGTGGGGATTCTTCTCGGCGTATGCGCTGGTCTTTATCGTCAGTATGCTGGCGATTATCGCGACGGGGGTGGATGATTTCTCCGCCTTTGCGTCCGTCGTAGCGACATTGAATAACCTCGGGCCCGGCCTGGGCGTTGTGGCGGATAACTTTGCCAGCATGAACCCGGTCGCGAAATGGATCCTCATCGCCAATATGCTGTTTGGTCGTCTTGAGGTCTTTACGCTGCTGGTGCTGTTCACCCCTACATTCTGGCGCGAGTAAGGAGCCGTTGATGAAAACATTGATTCTTTTCTCTACGCGAGACGGGCAAACGCGTGAGATTGCCGCCTGTCTGGCGTCGGAATTAAAAGAGCTGGGTATTTACTCGGATGTGGTGAACTTGAACCGTGCGGAGCAGATAGCCTGGCAGGAGTACGATCGCGTGGTGATTGGCGCGTCAATTCGTTACGGGCATTTCCATCCGGCGCTGGATCGCTTTGTGAAAAAGCACACGGCGGTGCTCAACAAATTGCCCGGTGCGTTTTATTCGGTCAACCTGGTCGCACGTAAAGCCGAGAAGCGTACGCCGCAGACCAACAGCTACACGCGCAAGTTTTTACTCAGCTCGCCGTGGCAGCCAGACCTGTGCGCCGTCTTTGCCGGCGCGCTGCGCTACCCTCGCTACCGCTGGTATGACCGCTTTATGATCCGCCTGATTATGAAGATGACCGGGGGTGAAACCGATACGCGTAAAGAAGTGGTTTATACCGACTGGTCGCAGGTGGCCAGTTTTGCGCGGGAAATCGCACATTTAACGGGCGATTCGCGACATAAATAAGCGTTAAGTTTGAAAAGTGAGCGAACGAAAAGTTTTTTGTATTTTATGCTTGTCACGTCGGAATAACTCCCTATAATGCGCCTCCACTGACACGGAACAACGGCACACACGCCGCCGGGTCAGCAGAGAAAAGCGAAATTAATCACTTGACTCTGAAGCGGGAAAGCGTAATATGCACACCCCGCGCCGCTGCGAAAAGCGAAGCGGCACTGCTCTTTAACAATTTATCAGACAATCTGTGTGGGCACTCAAAGTGACATGGATTCTTAACGTCGCAAGACGAAAAATGAATACCAAGTCTCTGAGTGAACATGCGTAATTCATTACGAAGTTTAATTCACGAGCATCAAACTTAAATTGAAGAGTTTGATCATGGCTCAGATTGAACGCTGGCGGCAGGCCTAACACATGCAAGTCGAGCGGCAGCGGAAAGTAGCTTGCTACTTTGCCGGCGAGCGGCGGACGGGTGAGTAATGTCTGGGAAACTGCCTGATGGAGGGGGATAACTACTGGAAACGGTAGCTAATACCGCATAATGTCGCAAGACCAAAGAGGGGGACCTTCGGGCCTCTTGCCATCAGATGTGCCCAGATGGGATTAGCTAGTAGGTGGGGTAACGGCTCACCTAGGCGACGATCCCTAGCTGGTCTGAGAGGATGACCAGCCACACTGGAACTGAGACACGGTCCAGACTCCTACGGGAGGCAGCAGTGGGGAATATTGCACAATGGGCGCAAGCCTGATGCAGCCATGCCGCGTGTATGAAGAAGGCCTTCGGGTTGTAAAGTACTTTCAGCGGGGAGGAAGGCGATAAGGTTAATAACCTTGTCGATTGACGTTACCCGCAGAAGAAGCACCGGCTAACTCCGTGCCAGCAGCCGCGGTAATACGGAGGGTGCAAGCGTTAATCGGAATTACTGGGCGTAAAGCGCACGCAGGCGGTCTGTCAAGTCGGATGTGAAATCCCCGGGCTCAACCTGGGAACTGCATTCGAAACTGGCAGGCTAGAGTCTTGTAGAGGGGGGTAGAATTCCAGGTGTAGCGGTGAAATGCGTAGAGATCTGGAGGAATACCGGTGGCGAAGGCGGCCCCCTGGACAAAGACTGACGCTCAGGTGCGAAAGCGTGGGGAGCAAACAGGATTAGATACCCTGGTAGTCCACGCCGTAAACGATGTCGACTTGGAGGTTGTGCCCTTGAGGCGTGGCTTCCGGAGCTAACGCGTTAAGTCGACCGCCTGGGGAGTACGGCCGCAAGGTTAAAACTCAAATGAATTGACGGGGGCCCGCACAAGCGGTGGAGCATGTGGTTTAATTCGATGCAACGCGAAGAACCTTACCTACTCTTGACATCCAGAGAACTTTCCAGAGATGGATTGGTGCCTTCGGGAACTCTGAGACAGGTGCTGCATGGCTGTCGTCAGCTCGTGTTGTGAAATGTTGGGTTAAGTCCCGCAACGAGCGCAACCCTTATCCTTTGTTGCCAGCGGTTAGGCCGGGAACTCAAAGGAGACTGCCAGTGATAAACTGGAGGAAGGTGGGGATGACGTCAAGTCATCATGGCCCTTACGAGTAGGGCTACACACGTGCTACAATGGCGCATACAAAGAGAAGCGACCTCGCGAGAGCAAGCGGACCTCATAAAGTGCGTCGTAGTCCGGATTGGAGTCTGCAACTCGACTCCATGAAGTCGGAATCGCTAGTAATCGTAGATCAGAATGCTACGGTGAATACGTTCCCGGGCCTTGTACACACCGCCCGTCACACCATGGGAGTGGGTTGCAAAAGAAGTAGGTAGCTTAACCTTCGGGAGGGCGCTTACCACTTTGTGATTCATGACTGGGGTGAAGTCGTAACAAGGTAACCGTAGGGGAACCTGCGGTTGGATCACCTCCTTACCTTAAAGAACCTGCCTTTGCAGTGCTCACACAGATTGTCTGATGAAAAACAGCAGTAAAAATCTCTGCAGGCTTGTAGCTCAGGTGGTTAGAGCGCACCCCTGATAAGGGTGAGGTCGGTGGTTCAAGTCCACTCAGGCCTACCAAACTCCTTTTAAAGGATGAGCGGTACAGAGATGATAAACGATGGGGCTATAGCTCAGCTGGGAGAGCGCCTGCTTTGCACGCAGGAGGTCTGCGGTTCGATCCCGCATAGCTCCACCATCTTTTACTGCGAACACAAGAAAACTTCAGAGTGAACCTGAAAAGGTGCACTGCGAAGTTTTGCTCTTTAAAAATCTGGATCAAGCTGAAAATTGAAACGACACATCTTAATTGGTGTGTTCGAGTCTCTCAAATTTTCGCAATCATGAAGTGAAACATCTTCGGGTTGTGAGGTTAAGCGACTAAGCGTACACGGTGGATGCCCTGGCAGTCAGAGGCGATGAAGGACGTGCTAATCTGCGAAAAGCGCCGGCGAGGTGATATGAACCTTTGACCCGGCGATGTCCGAATGGGGAAACCCAGTGCAATTCGTTGCACTATCGTTAACTGAATACATAGGTTAACGAGGCGAACCGGGGGAACTGAAACATCTAAGTACCCCGAGGAAAAGAAATCAACCGAGATTCCCCCAGTAGCGGCGAGCGAACGGGGAGCAGCCCAGAGTCTGAATCAGCTTGTGTGTTAGTGGAAGCGTCTGGAAAGTCGCACGGTACAGGGTGACAGTCCCGTACACGAAAGCACACAGGCTGTGAACTCGAAGAGTAGGGCGGGACACGTGGTATCCTGTCTGAATATGGGGGGACCATCCTCCAAGGCTAAATACTCCTGACTGACCGATAGTGAACCAGTACCGTGAGGGAAAGGCGAAAAGAACCCCGGCGAGGGGAGTGAAAAAGAACCTGAAACCGTGTACGTACAAGCAGTGGGAGCACCCTTGTGGTGTGACTGCGTACCTTTTGTATAATGGGTCAGCGACTTATATTCTGTAGCAAGGTTAACCGTATAGGGGAGCCGAAGGGAAACCGAGTCTTAACTGGGCGTTAAGTTGCAGGGTATAGACCCGAAACCCGGTGATCTAGCCATGGGCAGGTTGAAGGTTGGGTAACACTAACTGGAGGACCGAACCGACTAATGTTGAAAAATTAGCGGATGACTTGTGGCTGGGGGTGAAAGGCCAATCAAACCGGGAGATAGCTGGTTCTCCCCGAAAGCTATTTAGGTAGCGCCTCGTGAACTCATCTTCGGGGGTAGAGCACTGTTTCGGCTAGGGGGCCATCCCGGCTTACCAACCCGATGCAAACTACGAATACCGAAGAATGTTATCACGGGAGACACACGGCGGGTGCTAACGTCCGTCGTGAAGAGGGAAACAACCCAGACCGCCAGCTAAGGTCCCAAAGTCATGGTTAAGTGGGAAACGATGTGGGAAGGCACAGACAGCCAGGATGTTGGCTTAGAAGCAGCCATCATTTAAAGAAAGCGTAATAGCTCACTGGTCGAGTCGGCCTGCGCGGAAGATGTAACGGGGCTAAACCATGCACCGAAGCTGCGGCAGCGACGCTTAGGCGTTGTTGGGTAGGGGAGCGTTCTGTAAGCCGTCGAAGGTGTGCTGTGAGGCATGCTGGAGGTATCAGAAGTGCGAATGCTGACATAAGTAACGATAAAGCGGGTGAAAAGCCCGCTCGCCGGAAGACCAAGGGTTCCTGTCCAACGTTAATCGGGGCAGGGTGAGTCGACCCCTAAGGCGAGGCCGAAAGGCGTAGTCGATGGGAAACAGGTTAATATTCCTGTACTTGGTGTTACTGCGAAGGGGGGACGGAGAAGGCTATGTTAGCCGGGCGACGGTTGTCCCGGTTTAAGCATGTAGGCGGAGGTTCCAGGTAAATCCGGTACCTTATTAACGCTGAGGTGTGATGACGAGGCACTACGGTGCTGAAGTAACAAATGCCCTGCTTCCAGGAAAAGCCTCTAAGCATCAGGTAACATCAAATCGTACCCCAAACCGACACAGGTGGTCAGGTAGAGAATACCAAGGCGCTTGAGAGAACTCGGGTGAAGGAACTAGGCAAAATGGTGCCGTAACTTCGGGAGAAGGCACGCTGATATGTAGGTGAAGCCCCTGCGGGTGGAGCTGAAATCAGTCGAAGATACCAGCTGGCTGCAACTGTTTATTAAAAACACAGCACTGTGCAAACACGAAAGTGGACGTATACGGTGTGACGCCTGCCCGGTGCCGGAAGGTTAATTGATGGGGTTAGCGGCAACGCGAAGCTCTTGATCGAAGCCCCGGTAAACGGCGGCCGTAACTATAACGGTCCTAAGGTAGCGAAATTCCTTGTCGGGTAAGTTCCGACCTGCACGAATGGCGTAATGATGGCCAGGCTGTCTCCACCCGAGACTCAGTGAAATTGAACTCGCTGTGAAGATGCAGTGTACCCGCGGCAAGACGGAAAGACCCCGTGAACCTTTACTATAGCTTGACACTGAACACTGGTCCTTGATGTGTAGGATAGGTGGGAGGCTTTGAAGCGTGGACGCCAGTCTGCGTGGAGCCAACCTTGAAATACCACCCTTTAATGGCTGGTGTTCTAACGTAGACCCGTAATCCGGGTTGCGGACAGTGTCTGGTGGGTAGTTTGACTGGGGCGGTCTCCTCCCAAAGAGTAACGGAGGAGCACGAAGGTTAGCTAATCCTGGTCGGACATCAGGAGGTTAGTGCAATGGCATAAGCTAGCTTGACTGCGAGAGTGACGGCTCGAGCAGGTGCGAAAGCAGGTCATAGTGATCCGGTGGTTCTGAATGGAAGGGCCATCGCTCAACGGATAAAAGGTACTCCGGGGATAACAGGCTGATACCGCCCAAGAGTTCATATCGACGGCGGTGTTTGGCACCTCGATGTCGGCTCATCACATCCTGGGGCTGAAGTAGGTCCCAAGGGTATGGCTGTTCGCCATTTAAAGTGGTACGCGAGCTGGGTTTAGAACGTCGTGAGACAGTTCGGTCCCTATCTGCCGTGGGCGCTGGAGAATTGAGGGGGGCTGCTCCTAGTACGAGAGGACCGGAGTGGACGCATCACTGGTGTTCGGGTTGTCATGCCAATGGCACTGCCCGGTAGCTAAATGCGGAAAAGATAAGTGCTGAAAGCATCTAAGCACGAAACTTGCCCCGAGATGAGTTCTCCCTGACCCTTTAAGGGTCCTGAAGGAACGTTGAAGACTACGACGTTGATAGGTCGGGTGTGTAAGCGCAGCGATGCGTTGAGCTAACCGATACTAATGAACCGTGAGGCTTAACCTTACAACGCCGAAGCTGTTTCGGCGAAGACAGACACGATTTTCAGCCTGATACAGATTAACAGAATTTGCCTGGCGGCTTTAGCGCGGTGGTCCCACCTGACCCCATGCCGAACTCAGAAGTGAAACGCCGTAGCGCCGATGGTAGTGTGGGGTCTCCCCATGTGAGAGTAGGGAACTGCCAGGCATCAAATAAGTAGAAAGGCCATCCGCAAGGATGGCCTTTTTGCGTTTTTATAGGCTGCACAAACTAATCCCCCAACGCCCTGCTTATACGGTAAACTACCTGCGTTTTTGCATCAGGATAGCGTCTATGAACCACTCCCTTAAGCCCTGGAATACCTTTGGCATTCAACGCAATGCTAAACAAATTGTACGTGCCGATACTGCACAGCAGTTGCTGGATGCATGGCAAAGCGCAACTGAAAATAACGAACCCGTACTGATTCTGGGCGAAGGAAGTAATGTCCTGTTTCTCGATGATTTTGCGGGAACGGTGATCGTTAACCGCATCATGGGAATTGATGTGGAAGAGCGTGCCGACAGCTGGCACCTGCACGTGGGGGCCGGAGAAAACTGGCATCATCTGGTGCAATTCACCCTCGAAAAAGGGATGCCGGGCCTGGAAAACCTTGCGCTTATTCCAGGCTGCGCCGGATCGTCACCTATTCAAAACATCGGTGCCTACGGCATCGAACTGAAACATGTCTGTGAATATGTCGACTGCATCGAACTGGCAACCGGAACGGCAAAGCGTTTAACGGCGGAACAGTGCCGGTTTGGCTATCGTGACAGTATCTTCAAACATGAATATCAGGATCGCTACGTGATTGTTGCCGTGGGCCTGCGTCTGTCGAAGGACTGGCAGCCTGTGTTGACCTACGGGGATTTAACGCGTCTCGATCCGGCTACCGTAACCGCCCGCGACGTTTTTGATTCCGTTTGCCATATGCGGATGACCAAACTTCCCGATCCAAAAGTAAACGGAAACGCAGGAAGCTTCTTCAAAAACCCGGTTATCAGCAGCGAAAATGCAAAAGTCTTTCTTGAAGGATGGCCAGCCGCGCCACGTTATCCTCAGGCTGATGGCAGCGTGAAGCTTGCCGCGGGATGGCTTATCGATCAATGCCAGCTAAAAGGCACTTCAGTAGGCGGTGCTGCCGTTCACCAGCAGCAGGCTCTTGTGCTGATTAATCAGCGCGATGCGACCAGCGATGATGTTGTACAGCTGGCTCATTATGTTCGTCAGCGTGTGGGCGAAAAATTTAACGTCTGGCTGGAGCCAGAAGTTCGCTTCATTGGCTGCACAGGCGAAGTTAATGCCGTGGAGGCTATCGCGTGAAGGACAATACCGTTCCCTTAACCCTGATTAGCATCCTTGCTGACGGTGAGTTTCATTCTGGCGAGCAGCTGGGTGAGCAGCTTGGCATGAGCCGTGCTGCTATCAATAAACATATCCAGACGCTTCGCGACTGGGGTGTTGATGTGTTCACGGTTCCCGGAAAAGGCTACAGCCTGCCGGAACCGATTCAATTGCTGAATGAAGAAACGATCCGCAGCCAGATCGGACACGGCAATGTTGCGGTGCTGCCGGTGATTGATTCGACGAACCAGTATCTTCTGGATCGTCTGCCTGAGCTGAAATCCGGGGATGCCTGCGTTGCTGAATATCAACAGGCCGGTCGCGGCCGTCGCGGTCGCAAATGGTTTTCGCCATTTGGCGCTAACCTCTATCTGTCCATGTACTGGCGACTCGAGCAGGGCCCGGCCGCTGCCATTGGTCTGAGTCTGGTCATCGGCATCGTCATGGCGGAAGTGCTGCACGATCTGGGGGCGGATAAAGTACGCGTTAAATGGCCTAATGACCTCTACCTCAACGATCGTAAACTTGCCGGCATTCTGGTCGAACTGACGGGAAAAACGGGCGATGCAGCGCAAATCGTCATCGGCGCAGGCCTCAACATGGTAATGCGCAATGTACAAAATGATGTGGTGAATCAGGCCTGGACTAACCTCCAGGAGGCGGGGATCGTCATCGATCGCAACACCCTTGCCGTGCGTATGATTAAAGAGTTGCGCAGTTCACTCACGCTTTTTGAGCAGGAAGGGCTGGCATCGTTCCTGTCTCGTTGGGAAAAGCTGGATAACTTCATCAACCGCCCGGTGAAATTGCTGATTGGTGATAAAGAGATCTACGGAACTTCGCGCGGTATTGACGCACAGGGCGCGCTGCTTCTTGAGCAGGATGGCGTGATCAAACCCTGGATGGGCGGTGAGATTTCACTGCGAAGTGCCGAATAACCGGATCGAGTTAATTATGCGAAAACCCGTCTGCGCAACGCTGGCCGTCATGATGAGTGTGCTGTTTTCGCCTCTCTCTCATGCGGATCGGGCCTGGGAGAGTTACAAGGCCCGCTTTTTCAAACCGGAAGGCCGTATTGTTGATACCGGTAATGGCGGCGTGTCGCATACGGAAGGTCAGGGTTTTGCCATGCTGATGGCGGTGGCCAACGACGACAAAGCCACGTTCGATAAGCTCTGGCAATGGACAGACAGTCGGCTAAAGAACAAAGAAAATGGTCTGTTTTACTGGCGCTATAACCCCGCAGAGTCCAACCCGGTCGCCGACAAAAACAACGCTGCAGATGGCGACGTGCTGATTGCCTGGGCGTTGCTGAAAGCCGACGCCCGCTGGCATGACAAGCGCTACAGCGCCGCATCGGATGCAATTACCAAAGCACTGATTGACCACAGCGTAATCCGCTATGCCGGTTACCGCGTGATGCTGCCCGGCGTCCAGGGGTTTAAGCTTGAGGGTGAAGTCGTCCTTAATCCTTCCTATTTCGTGTTTCCGGCCTGGCAAGCTTTCGCCAGACGCAGCCATTTGCCGGTCTGGCGCGATTTGATTAAGGACGGGAAACGCCTGCTGGGGAAAATGGGCTCGGGTAAAGCGAATCTGCCCACTGACTGGGTTTCACTGGCATCAGGTGGCAAGCTGGCTCCTGCCAAAGGCTGGCCGCCGCGAATGAGCTATGACGCGATTCGTGTTCCGCTGTACGTTGCCTGGTCTGATAAGCAAAGCCCACTGCTGACGCCGTGGAAGGCCTGGTTCGGTCAGTTCCCCCGGGAACAAACGCCCGCCTGGGTTAACGTCACGACCAACGAATATGCGCCCTACATGATGGAAGGCGGCCTGCTGGCTGTACGTGATTTCACGATGGGGCAGTCTTCCGGTGAACCCGAAATCACCTCTAAAGACGACTATTATTCGGCAAGTCTGAAAATGCTGGTGTGGATCGCCCAGCAATAATGTCGACATTATCCCTCTCCCCGATGGGGAGAGGGAAGTCATACCTTGTTACTGCGGATACGGTACCCAATCCCCACCGTTCAGGCGAACGTACGGTTTGTTCTGATACTGAATGACGACTGCGTTAGCGTTCTCTGAGACTTCTGCGGTTTGCGGCAGGTTGCTGGTGAGCTGATCCCAGTTCACGCTATCCTCCACAAACAGCTTCCCGTCAACGGCGCGGGCAACCAGCTCTGAGATCGCCAGATAGCTGGTTGGCTGTGTAATCTCAATCGGTGCGCCCTGATGCGGTGCCTTCATCCCAAAGAATTTAATGCCTGCAGGCACGTTAGTGATGGACGGGCTTGGGATATCACGCAGACCCGACACCTGCATTCTGTCACCTTTCAGCGCACCACCGTGCTCAGGTACCACAACCACCATCACTTTACGGCCTGATTTTTCCAGCTCCGTGAAGAACGCGTCCAGCTCGTCAAAGAACTTCTGCGCACGCACTTTATAATCAGCCGTTTTGCTCACGCCCGGGAAATGGTTACCGTCGTGTAGCGGCAGGGTGTTAAAGAACGTCGCGCTGCGTGGATTGCTGTCTTTTTCGATGGTCTGAAGCCAGCGCTGCAGGACGGCAGTATCGTCATAAACGGGCGAACCGTCGAAGCCCAGCAGAGAGACGGGAAGACCGGTTTGATCCATCAGCGGTGCCTGCATACCACCCTGTTCGCGCACCTCTTTCAGGAAGTTACCGAACTGGCCGTTATGCCCCAGCATCAGGTGTTGCGTAAAGCCCAGTTTTGCGAGGTTATCGAACAGATAACACTGGTTGCCGGCGGGTTGATACAGGTTTTTATGCGATGTCTGACCACAGCTTGCACGCAGCAGGCGGATCGCCGCCGGGCCGCTGTACGAGGTGGCAGAGTTGAAATCTTTAAACTGAATATCGAAGTGTGACCACAGCGGATGAGACATCAAACCGGCGGCGTCCACGTCGGCCCAGGAGAGAGAGCAGATGTTGATCACCAGCAGTTCAAACGGCTGAGCATCCGCCGGCAGCGCATCCGGGAATTTAGTCTGTCGCTTGTCTTCCGCGGTATAGAAACTGGAGAGCCAGGCGTTCAGGTTTGTAGAAGTAGGCGGTGCGGTCTGGGTTGGGATATCACCCACCACAGGCGTATCGCCTGCCGTTGTGACGGTTGCCGCCGCGCTTCCCCCTGTGGTGGTCACCGTGGTGGTCGGTTGACCGGCAGGCCACAGCGAAAAGTTCGGCCCAGCCAGCGTCAGCACGTTAAGCCAGATCATAATCGCGACGACAAACACCGTGACGCGGATCCACTGTGACAGGAACAGCCAGGCAACCAGCAGCACAAATACCGCGCCAATCATCTGCCAGTTAATAAAGCGCTCGGTCAGATCGAGGACATAGCTGGCGCTAAAGCCCGCCACCTGCGACCCCTGGCTCATAATGCTGTCCGGCCCCGGTAGCCAGGTATCATGCCAGAACAGCGCAAAGCCGACAGGTATAGCGACCCAGTGGCGCAAGCGATGTAGCCTGATATTCGGCAGCGGCATCAGCAGGAAGGCCATAAACACGAGGTTGAGAAGGGGATGGAAATTCAGATAGCCTGCCCACAGCAGGCCAAACTTCACCAGAAAGTAGAAGTTCCAGCCGGAAAGGCCGCGCCAGTATTGCCAGAGCGGCGAGGGTGACGAAGCGGTATAGGTAGAATTAGTCATGTTTTCGGTCTGCCTTGACGTGTGATGCCCGTGTCAGTGTTCCGGCTGGTTTTACATAGCGAGGTTTAATAAACAGCACTCTGGCCGTATCACGGATACGGCGGATGGAATGGCGCGCATAGTAGCCAAGCGGGAAAAAGATCAGCGCACAGAATATAACCAGTTGAATGATATCGCTGATGTTCATGATGATGCGTTCTCCGCGTTGTCTGTTAATAAGCGAAGGGGTTCCGGAACCCGACGCCAGACGTGTCCATCATGTCTGGCATTGAGGATCGGTTTGGCATCGCTCTTGATAGCGAGCGGCTTAACCCATTGTTCAGGCTGGAGCGCACGCATCTGCACCAGCTCCGCGCTAATCGTATTATCTTCGAACCAAATCATACGGTTCGAGAAAATATCCCCTGTAGGCAGAGGGAAGATGTGGTTAAGCGCCGTATCGAGATCGTTTACCCGGCAGAAGGACAAAAACAGCACCAGGCGATTGTCGCCAATGGTCATGATGTCCCCTGTACGGTTCGGGCGACATAAGGTGAGAGCCTGTTCAACGCGAATACCCGGTACAGGACGCAGAGCAACCATGACCCCTTTTCCGTCAGCAGGAAGAAGCGTGTTGTTCATCATGTTGCCCACGGCGTCGCAGAAGGTATCCCATTTTTGGTACCCACGCAGCTTCATCGGCTGCGTCATGGAGAGCAGCGTGGAAATATCTTCCGGTACGTGGCGGCTAAACTGCTGGCCCTGAACGCTTTCGATAAGCGTCAGGCAGCGTGACAACGGCGCATTCCATGGAATAACCATATTGGCGCCGCAGCCCAGAAGCAGGCGCTCATCGGTGGCGCGCAGGCTGGTATTATTTTCGCGCACGATGATTTTCAACGCACTTCCGCGCTGGCGGCGTAAGGTGTGGATTTGTCGTGCCAGCGTCTCAATCTGGTTATTCTGCATCAGCGAGAAAATAAGGGTTGCCGCCTGGGTTGTGCGGGCTTCATGGAAAAGGGCTTCGTTAGAATCAAACAATGTCCAGTTTTCCGACAGGGCGGGTGCCCCCTCTAAAACCGCGATATGGCTCAGGATGCGTTTTTCATCACTGCGCGGCTGCACCACGGTTTCTTCCTGCTGCGCCAGGTGCCACTCGCCCTCAATATGTTTCAGCGTAAGCTGTTGCCTGGCGCTCACGCCTTTTTCATTACACCAGAATGCAATATCGTAGAGATAGCTGCCTGCCTGGTCACGAATGCTTGCCAGACCGAACAGGGAGCGATATTCGCCCATTAAAAGTGAGAACAGCTTGTCATTATTACTGCCGGGATTGACTATCAATAGCGTGCAATTTTGAAATTTTGCCCATTTATTGATTTTTTCCAGCCAGGGCAGCAGTTTTTCAGCGGGCATATTTTGCAGGACGTTATTTGCGCATTTCAGAATCACAAAATAGTGATCCGGATCAATAGAGCACTGAACGTCGCGGGACAAAAAGTATAGACTATCGGCTTCCGATGTCATGGAAAATAATCGCACCGTCTGGGGGCCGCGACCACTTTCAAGCGTAATAATTTTCTTCGGATCTTCGCCCATGCTAATGACGGCCACGCGGGAATCCTTATCCTGAGCAGCAATTGTCTGGTTTACCAGACTGATAGCATCTTCATTACGGTCCGTATTAATCCACCAGACTCCTCCGACTGGCATGTGGCTCAATTCGTCCCATAATGACTGGATGCCAATAGAAAATATGGAGTCCACGGTGTCCCTCTTTTCGTCTAATTTATCTGTATCTCAGTTTACTAGCGAAAGCGTAGAAATAAACCTAACATTGAAATTAAAGAACATCAGATTTAGCATGTAAATGAAATTTGTCAGGGCAGGAAGCCCCGCAACTTCTTTAGCGTGCGATTTTCCTTAAAGGGATGGAAAAAGAATGGATAATAACGAACCTGGAACCCCAGTCGACTCGACTCTGGGTTACACATTCCAAAACGATTTTCTGGCGCTGACGCAGGCCTTTTCTTTACCTGAAATAGATTACACCGATATTTCCCAGCGGGAACAGTTGGCCGCGGCTATTAAACGCTGGCCGTTATTAGCTGAATTCGCCCATCAACAATAAGGGAGCCATTGATGGCCATACTCGGATTACAGGGTGTCCGTGGCGGTGTGGGTACCACATCAGTTACCGCGGCGCTGGCGTGGTCATTACAGCTTTTAGGTGAATCGGTGCTGGTTATTGACGCCTGCGCCGATAATTTGTTGCGTATGTCGTTTAACGTCGACTTTTCTCGTGAAGAGGGCTGGGCCCGCGCGCTGCTTGATGATAAAGACTGGCAGGATGCGGGGATGCGCTATACCTCCCAGCTTGATCTGCTGCCGTTTGGGCAACTGACCACCACGGAACGCGAGAATGAAGCCGCGTATCAGCGCCTGTTTTCGCAATTCACGCTGGCGCTGCAAACCCTGAAAGAAAAGGGGCACTACAAGTGGATCCTGCTGGATCTGCCGCACGGCGCCGGCACGCTCACTCGACAGCTTATCGCCCAGTGCGATCATATACTTTCCATCGTCAACGTCGATGCGAACTGCCATATCCGCCTGCATCAGCAGGGGCTGCCTCAGAACGCTCATCTTCTGATTAACGATTTGCGCATTGGCAGCCAGATCCAGGACGATCTGTATCAGGTCTGGCTGCAAAGCCAGCGCCGTCTGCTTCCCATTGTCATCCATCGTGATGAGGGGATGGCGGAATGCCTTGCGTCTAAGCAACCGCTCGGCGAATACCGCAGCGATTCACTGGCGGCAGAAGAGATCCTGACGCTGGCTAACTGGTGTCTGCTGAACTTCGCCAACAGGGCGGAGCATGCAGGGAGTTCTGTATGAGTCGTCTCGCCAGCTGGTTACTCATCCCACCGGTCAGTTCGCGTTTGAGCGAACATTACCGGCATTTCCGCCGGCACGGTGCTTCGGCATTTAGCGCCGCGCTCGGCTGTTTTTGGATGATTCTGGCCTGGATGTTTATTCCACTCGAACACCCGCGCTGGCAGCGCATACGTGCCCGGCACAGTGAGCTATATCCGCATATTAATCCCAACCGGCCGCGTCCTTTGGATCCGGCGCGATATCTCATTCAGGCCATCTGGCTGGTGGTCACGTCATCCCGCTCAGAGAAAATAACGCCGCACTGGCGCAGCTTCTCCCGCGTCCAGCAGTTACGTGAGCGCTACCACCAGTGGCTGGACAGACTGCCCAACAGCGTAAGCGATAAGACCAGCCATCTGGATAACCATAAAGAGCTCGGGCATCTTCACCCGGGCCTGCGGCGTTTTATCCTCGGCGTGATCGTCGTGTTCTCGCTCATTCTGGCGCTGGTCTGTATTACGCAGCCTTTCAACCCTCTGGCGCAGTTCACCTTCCTGATCCTGCTGTGGGGCGTGGCGCTGCTGGTCCGCCGTATTCCGGGCCGCTTCTCGGCGCTGATGCTGATTGTGCTGTCGTTGACCGTCTCCTGTCGCTACATCTGGTGGCGTTATACCTCAACCCTGAACTGGGACGATCCGGTCAGCCTGGTGTGCGGCCTGGTGCTGTTGTTTGCCGAAACCTACGCCTGGATCGTGCTGGTACTGGGCTATTTCCAGGTCATTTGGCCGCTCAACCGCCAGCCGGTTCCGCTGCCAAAAGACACCGCGCAGTGGCCGTCTGTTGATCTCTTTGTACCGACCTACAACGAAGATCTGAGCGTGGTGAAAAACACCATTTATGCCGCGCTGGGCATCGACTGGCCGAAAGACAAGCTCAAGGTCTGGATCCTGGATGACGGCAACCGTCCGGCGTTCCGCCAGTTCGCAGAGGAGGTCGGCGTCGAGTACATCGCCCGTCCGACTCACGAGCATGCGAAAGCCGGGAACATCAACAACGCGTTGAAGTATGCCACAGGGGAGTTTGTCTCAATCTTTGACTGCGACCACGTGCCGACGCGCTCGTTCCTGCAGATGACCATGGGCTGGTTCCTGAAGGAGAAAGAGCTGGCGATGATGCAGACGCCGCACCACTTCTTCTCGCCGGATCCGTTTGAACGTAACCTTGGCCGCTTCCGCAAAACCCCGAACGAAGGCACGCTGTTCTATGGCCTGGTGCAGGACGGAAACGACATGTGGGATGCCACCTTCTTCTGCGGCTCGTGTGCGGTTATCCGCCGTAAGCCGCTGGATGAAATTGGCGGTATCGCCGTCGAAACGGTCACTGAAGATGCGCATACCTCTTTGCGCCTGCACCGTCGTGGCTATACCTCGGCGTATATGCGTATTCCGCAGGCTGCCGGTCTGGCAACGGAGTCACTGTCGGCGCACATTGGTCAGCGTATTCGCTGGGCGCGCGGCATGGTGCAGATCTTCCGTCTCGATAACCCACTGATTGGGAAAGGGCTCAAGCTGGCGCAACGTCTCTGCTACGTCAACGCCATGTTCCACTTCTTATCCGGTATTCCGCGGCTGATCTTCCTGACCGCGCCGCTGGCGTTCCTGCTCCTTCACGCTTATATCATTTACGCCCCGGCGCTGATGATTGCGCTGTTTGTTCTGCCGCACATGATCCACGCGAGCCTGACGAACTCGAAGATACAGGGTAAATACCGCCATTCCTTCTGGAGCGAAATCTACGAAACGGTGCTGGCCTGGTATATCGCACCGCCGACGATGGTGGCGCTGATTAACCCGCACAAAGGGAAATTTAACGTCACCGCCAAGGGCGGCCTGGTGGAAGAGGAGTACGTCGACTGGGTGATCTCCCGTCCGTATATCTTCCTGGTATTGCTGAATATCGTTGGCGTCATCGCCGGTATCTGGCGTTACTTCTACGGCCCGGAAAACGAAATCCTGACCGTCTTTGTGAGTATGGCCTGGGTCTTCTACAACCTGATTATCCTCGGCGGCGCGGTGGCGGTGTCGGTGGAGAGCAAGCAGGTTCGTCGTGCGCATCGCGTTGAAATCTGCATGCCTGCGGCGATCGCCCGTGAAGATGGCCACCTCTTCTCCTGTACCGTGCACGACTTCTCTGACGGTGGTCTGGGGATCAAAATCAACGGCCAGGCGAAGGTGCTGGAAGGCCAGAAAGTTAACCTGCTGCTTAAGCGCGGCCAGCAGGAGTATGTCTTCCCGACGCAGGTTGTGCGCGTGGCGGGCAATGAAGTCGGTTTGCAGCTGATGCCGTTGACCAAAAAGCAACATATCGATTTTGTGCAGTGTACGTTTGCCCGCGCGGATACGTGGGCTCTCTGGCAGGACAGCTTCCCGGAAGATAAACCTCTGGAAAGCCTGCTGGATATTCTGAAGCTGGGGTTCCGTGGCTATCGTCACCTTGCAGAATTCGCCCCGTCGTCGGTGAAATTAATTTTCCGGTCACTTACTTCGCTGGTTTCCTGGGTCGTGTCGTTCATTCCTCGTCGTCCTGAGCGGGATGAGGCGAAGCAGGCGGACCCGGTTATGGCTCAACAATGATGATAACGCGATGAAAACAAAACTTTCCTGGTTATGTGCAGTGGCAATGGGGATGAATGTCCTCCCCGCAACAATGGCTAACGCAGCTCCCGGTAACGCAGCGGCAACGCCTGCGCCAACGGTACCTGTCGTCGCGCAAGCAACCGATCCGGTTGTCACCGCGGCACCTGGTCAAACAGAAAATATCATGCCGAACCAGCCAACGGAGGGGAACACCCTGCCGGCAGACGGCCAGGTCATCGGGCAGGTGATGCCTGGCGTCCGGGGGGCGAATGCGCCCGTCGTTGCGGACAATGCGCCGTCGCGGGACGTGAAGCTGACCTTCGCGCAAATTGCACCGCCTCCGGGCAGTATGGTGCTGCGCGGCATCAACCCTAACGGCGGCATTGAGTTTGGCATGCGTAGCGATGAGGTCGTTTCTAATGCGGTGCTGAACCTGGAATACACGCCGTCGCCGTCTCTGCTGCCGACGCAGTCCCAGCTGAAGGTCTACCTGAATGATGAGCTGATGGACGTACTGCCGGTCACCAAAGAGCAGCTGGGCAAGAAAACCCAGGCGCAGGTGCCGATCAACCCGCTGTTCATCACCGACTTTAACCGTATCCGTCTGGAATTTGTCGGCCACTACCGCGATGTCTGCGAAAACCCTGCCAGCAACACGCTGTGGATGGACGTCGGGCGTAACTCCTCGCTGCAGATGACCTACCAGTCGCTGGCGCTGAAAAACGATCTCTCGGCATTCCCGGTTCCGTTCTTCGATCCGCGTGATAACCGTCCGCTCACGCTGCCGATGGTGTTTGCATCATCCCCGGACGTGACCGAGCAGCTGGCGGCCACCATTGTGGCGTCCTGGTTTGGTTCACGTGCTGGCTGGCGTGGACAGAGCTTCCCGGCGATGTATGACAAACTGCCGGACAGAAATGCCATTGTGTTTGCGACCAACGCGAAACGCCCGGCCTTCCTGCGCGATCATCCGGACGTCAAAGCGCCGACCGTTGAGATGATAAGCCACCCGGAAAACCCGTACGTGAAGCTGCTGGTGGTGTTTGGCCGTGATGATAAAGATCTGGTGCAGGCAGCAAAAGCGATTGCCCAGGGCAACGTCCTTTTCCGTGGCAACAGCGTTGTAGTGGATGAGGTCAAACCGCTGCTGGCGCGTAAACCTTATGATGCGCCAAACTGGGTGCGTACCGACCGTGCGGTGACATTTGGCGAACTGAAAACCTATGAAGAACAGCTGCAGGCGACGGGGCTTGAGCCAGCGCCGATTAGCCTGTCACTGAATCTGCCGCCGGATCTGTATCTGCTGCGTACCAACGGCATTGATATCAATCTGAACTACCGTTATACCGCGCCAGCGACCAAAGACAGCTCGCGCATGGATATCAGCCTGAACAACCAGTTCCTGCAATCGTTCAGCCTGCAAAGCACGCAGGATACTAACCGCCTGATGCTTCGCCTGCCGGTGTTGCAGGGGCTGCTGGACGGTAAAACGGATGTCTCCATCCCGGCACTGAAGCTGGGTGCGATAAACCAGCTGCGCTTTGACTTCCAGTACATGAACCCGATGCCTGGCGGCTCGGCGGAAAACTGCATCACCTTCCAGCCCGTACAGAACCACGTCGTGATTGGCGATGAGTCGACTATCGACTTCTCGAAGTACTATCACTTCCTGGCGATGCCGGATCTGCGCGCCTTTGCTAACGCGGGCTTCCCGTTCAGCCGCATGGCCGATCTCTCTGAGTCCATCGTTGTGATGCCAAAAGCGCCAAGCGAAGGGCAGGTTACGACCCTGCTGGATACCATGGCGACCGTTGGAGGACAGACGGGATTACCGGCGATTAACGTCACGTTGACGGACGATGGCAGCCAGATCCAGAACAAAGATGCTGACATCATGGTGATCGGTACCATTCCGGATAAGCTGAAGGATGACAAACGTATCGATCTGCTGGTGAAAGCGGCCCAGTCCTGGGTTAACACGCCGCTGCGTCAGACCGAGTTCCCGAGCATTATGCCGGATATGAACGACCGTCAGGCCAGCGCGCAGACGACGGTAACGTCTCAGGGGGCAATGGCCGCGGTGGTGGGCTTCCAGTCACCTTACAACGAACAGCGTAGCGTGGTGGCTCTCCTGGCGGACAGCCCGCGCGGGTATGAACTGCTCAATACGGCCATGAACGACAGCGGTAAACGTGCCGCGATGTTTGGATCCGTTTCGGTGATCCGTGAGTCCGGCGTCAATAGCCTGCGCGTGGGCGACGTGTACTACGTGGGCCATCTGCCGTGGTTCGAACGCCTGTGGTATGCGCTGGCTAACCATCCGGTTCTGCTCGCCATCCTGGCGGCGGTCAGCGTGGTCTTGCTGGCATGGGTGCTGTGGCGTCTGCTGCGTATCATCAGCCGTCGTCGCCTGAACCCGGATGAGTAAGATGTGATGAAAGCCTTTCGCTGGTGTGCATTAGCAGCGTTGATGCTGGCGGCGCTTCCTCTTCGCGCCGCCTGTACCTGGCCTGCCTGGGAGCAGTTTAAAAAGGATTACATCAGTGAGGGTGGGCGTGTCGTTGATCCCAGCGACACGCGCAAAATTACGACCTCTGAAGGGCAAAGCTACGCCTTGTTCTTTGCCCTTGCGGCGAACGATCGCAGCGCGTTTGACCAGCTGCTGACCTGGACGCGCGATAATCTTGCCAGCGGCAATCTCAACGACCATCTGCCCGCCTGGCTATGGGGCCAGAAAGATAAAGAGACGTGGGCGGTGATTGATACCAACTCCGCCTCTGACGCCGATGTCTGGATCGCCTGGTCTCTGCTCGAAGCGGGCCGGTTGTGGAAACATCCGGACTATACCCGCACGGGTAAGGCGCTGCTGAAACGCATTGTCAGTGAGGAAGTGGTGAAAGTGCCGGGGCTCGGCGCAATGCTGCTTCCCGGTAAAGTCGGTTTTGCCGATGAAAACGTCTGGCGTTTTAACCCCAGCTATCTTCCTCCGCAGTTAGCGAGTTATTTCACGCGCTTTGGTCCCCCGTGGACCCAGCTTCGTGAAACCAATCAGCGTCTGCTGCTGGAGAGCGCGCCGAAAGGGTTTTCGCCGGACTGGGTTCAGTATCAGAAAAACAAAGGCTGGCGGTTACAGCAGGATAAATCGCTGGTGGGCGGCTACGACGCCATCCGCGTTTATCTCTGGGTGGGAATGATGAGTGATAAAGATCCTCAGAAAGCCCGGCTGCTGACGCGCTTCCAGCCGATGGCGGCAAAGACAATGAAACGGGGTGTGCCGCCGGAGAAAGTGGATGTGGCGACGGGTAAACGCACCGGGAATGGCCCGGTCGGGTTCTCTGCCGCCATGCTACCGTTTTTACAACAACGTGATGCCCAGGCGGTTCAGCGCCAGCGCGTTGCGGACCATTTTCCCGATAACAATGCCTATTACAGCTACGTGCTGACTCTCTTTGGGCAAGGATGGGATCAGCATCGTTTTCGCTTCACCGCAAAAGGTGAATTAATACCGGATTGGGGCCAGGAATGCGCAAGTTCACAGTAAATCTACTCACTTTATCGCTTGGCCTGGCACTGATGCCGATGGCTGAAGCCGCTAACTCTCCGCAGCAGAAACAGCTGCTGGAACAGGTTCGGCTGGGCGAATCGACACAGCGTGAGGATTTGGTTCGTCAGTCGCTTTACCGTCTTGAGCTGATTGACCCGAACAACCCTGACGTCATTGCCGCACGCTTTCGCTACCTGCTGCGCCAGGGCGATAACGCCGGTGCGCAAAAAGAGCTGGATCGTCTGAAAGGGATCGCGCCGGGCTCGAGTGCATACCAGTCATCACGCAACACGATGCTGCTGTCCACGCCGGATGGCCGCCAGCAGCTCCAGCAGGCGCGTTTGCTCGCCACCACGGGACACACGCAGGAGGCGATTGCAGCCTATGACAAGCTGTTTGACGGCAACCCGCCGGGCGGCGACGTGGCGACGGAATACTGGAATGTGGTCGCCAAAGATCCTGCTCGCCGGAATGCGGCCATTAACCAGCTCAAGAAAATCAATACCAGCAGCCCCGGAAATACGCAGCTGCAGGCGACGCTGTCCCAGCTTTTGTTCCAGAGCGGACGCCGTGATGAAGGCTTTGCGGTATTGCAGGAGATGGCTAAATCGACCAACGGGCGCAGCCAGGCGTCTGATATGTGGTATGACCAAATCAAAGGCCAGCCTGCCAGCAGCGCCAGCGTCAGCGCGCTGCAAAAATACCTGAGCGTATTCAGTGACGGCGATAGCGTCGCGGCGGCGCGTGCCCAGCTCGAAGAACAGCAAAAACAGCTCGCTGACCCGGCGTTCCGCGCGAAAGCGGAAGGGCTGGCGGCGGTGGATGCCGGGCAGGGAAGTAAGGCGGTGGCTGAGCTGCAAAAAGCCGTCAGCGCCAACCATGCCGACAGTGAAGCGGTGGGTGCCCTTGGCCAGGCCTATTCCCAGAAAGGCGACCGCGCCCGCGCGGTGGCGCAGTTTGAAAAGGCGATTGCCCTCGATCCCCAGAGCGATAACCGGGGTAAATGGGACAGTCTGCTGAAGGTCAACCGCTACTGGCTGCTGATCCAGCAGGGCGATGCGGCCCTGAAGGCGAATAACCCTGCGCAGGCGGAGCGTTACTATCAGCAGGCGCGCAGTATCGACAATACCGACAGTTATGCCGTGCTGGGGTTGGGCGATGCCGCCGCGGCGCGTAAAGATAATGACGCGGCGGAACGTTACTATCGCCAGGCGCTGCGTATGGACAGCGGCAACAGCAATGCGGTCCGCGGCCTGGCTAATATTTACCGCGCGCAGTCCCCGGAGAAGGCCTCGCAGTTTATCCAGTCTCTCTCCGCCAGCCAGCGCCGGAGCATTGATGATATTGAACGCAGTCTGACCAACGAGCAGCTCTCCGCTCAGGCAGAACAGCTGGAAAATCAGGGAAAATACGCCCAGGCGGCAGAGATTCAGCGCCGTCGTCTGGCGCTCTCTCCCGGCGACGTTTGGATAACCTATCGTCTCTCGCGCGATCTCTACAGCGCGGGTCAGCGCAGCCAGGCGGATACCCTGATGCGTCAGCTTGCCAGCCAGAAACCGACCGATCCGGATCAGGTGTACGCCAGCGGGCTCTATCTTTCCGGTAACGATCAGGACCGCGCCGCGCTGGCGCATCTGGACACGCTGCCGCGCAGCCAGTGGAACGGCAATATTCAGGAGCTTGCCGACCGCCTGCAAAGCAACCAGGTGCTGGAAACCGCCAACCGTCTGCGCGATAGCGGCAAAGAGCAGGAGGCGGAAAACCTTCTGCGTCAGCAGCCGACCTCCACCCGCATCGACCTGACGCTGGCGGACTGGGCGCAGCAGCGTGGCGATCTGGCGTCGGCGAAAACGACGTATAACGCCGTTCTGCAGCGTGAACCGCAGAACGAAGACGCGATCCTCGGCCTGACCGAGATTTATAGCGCGCAGGGCGACAAAGATGCCGCGCGCGCAGAGCTGGCGAAACTGCCCGCCGCGCAAAACGGCCAGCCGCTGTCGCTCAACATGCAGCGCCGGATCGCGATGGCGCAGGCAGGTCTGGGCGATTCCGCTGCCGCAGAACAGACCTTCAACAAAATCATTCCGCAGGCTAAATCGCAGCCCGGCTCCATGGAAAACGCGCTGGTGTTACGTGATGCCGCGCGTTTCCAGGCGCAAAACGGTCAGCCTCAGCAGGCGCTGGAAACCTATAAAGACGCGATGGTGTCGACGGGCATCACCACGACGCGTCCGGCCGACAACGATAGTTTCACTCGTCTGACGCGTAACGATGAAAAAGACGACTGGCTGAAGCGCGGCGTGCGCAGCGATGCCGGTGACTTGTACCGTCAGCAGGATGTTAACGTCACGCTGCAGCACGACTACTGGGGCTCCAGCGGCACGGGCGGCTATTCTGACCTGAAAGCGCACACTACCATGCTGCAGGTGGATGCTCCGCTGTCTGACGGGCGCATGTTCTTCAGAAGCGATCTGGTCAACATGGACGCCGGTTCATTTGATAACAATAACGGGACCTACGATCCAAAATGGGGGACCTGCTACGAAACGCCGTGTAGCGGCAACACCCATCAGTCCGACAATGGCGCAAGCGTCGCCGTCGGCTGGCAGAATAAAACCTGGGCGATGGATATTGGCACCACGCCAATGGGCTTTGACGTCGTCGACGTGGTGGGCGGCATCAGCTACAGCAGCGATTTGGGCCCTGTCGGCTATACCGTTAACGCCCATCGCCGCCCCATCTCCAGCTCTCTGCTGGCCTTCGCCGGGCAAAAAGATACCAACACCGGCACCACCTGGGGCGGCGTACGTGCCACCGGTGGCGGCGTAAGCGTGAGCTATGACAAAGGGGAAGCGAACGGCGTCTGGTCAAGCCTGAACGCGGAAACGCTGACGGGTAAAAATGTGGAAGATAACTGGCGCGTCCGCTGGATGACGGGTTACTACTACAAGCTCATTAATAAAAACAACGAGCGCCTGACGGTCGGCGTCTCCAATATGCTCTGGCACTACGACAAAGACCTGAGCGGTTATACCCTGGGTCAGGGCGGCTACTACAGCCCGCAGGAGTATGTCTCCTTCGCACTGCCGGTGACCTGGCGTAAACGCACGGAGAACTGGTCCTGGGAGCTGGGCGGCTCGGTGTCCTGGTCTCACTCGAAAACCAAAGACGAACTGCGCTACCCGATCCAGAATCTGATCCCGACCGATGAGCCAGACCGCTATACCGACCGGGGCGTGATGGAAACCGGCAGCAGTTCCTCAGGCACGGGTTATACCGCGCGGGCCATTATCGAACGCCGCGTAACGTCCAACTGGTTTGTGGGCATGGGCGTGGATATTCAGGAAGCGAAAGACTATACCCCAAGCCATGCGCTGATCTATGTGCGTTACTCTGCTGCAGGCTGGCAGGGCGATATGGACTTACCGCCGCAGCCGCTCATCCCTTACGCGGACTGGTAATCGGATTATCCTTAATCCATTTGTAAGTCTCTCTTAATAGCGCGGCAATCGGGTATACTCAGGCGCGCCAGGTTTACACCCTGGCGCGCCCTGCGCTTCGAGTTTTGTGGAGAGTCATTTTGCGTGTCAGCCGTTCCTTAACAATCAAACAGATGGCGATGGTTTCTGCCGTCACCGTGCTGTTTGTACTGCTCTTCTGCGTAATTTTGCTGTTTCATTCCGTACAGCAGAATCGCTATAACACGGCTTCGCAGTTAGAAAGTATCGCGCGCTCGGTGCGCGGCCCGCTCTCTGCCGCTATCCTGAAAGGGGATATTCCCGAAGCGGAAACCATTTTAAAACGCATTCAGCCTGCCGGCGTCGTTAGCCGCGCCGATGTGGTCTTGCCCAACCAGTTTCAGGCGCTGCGGATGAGCTTTATCCCGGAGCGTCCCGTCCCAATGATGGTGATGCGCCTGTTTGAACTGCCGGTGCAGATTTCGCTGCCCGTTTATTCGCTTGAACGCCCTGCCAATCCGCAGCCGCTGGCCTACCTGGTATTACAGGCGGATTCCTACCGCATGTATAAATTCGTCATGAGCTGGGTGGTTACGTTAGTGACCACTTGCTTACTTATGACGCTTATTCTCAGCGTGGCGCTCACCTGGTGCATTAACCGGCTGATTGTTCATCCGCTGCGCCGTATCGCCCGCGAGCTGAATACGCTTGCGCCGCAGGATCAGATGGGGCATCAGCTTGAGCTGCCGCGTCTGCATCATGACGATGAGATAGGCATGCTGGTGCGCAGCTACAACCTCAACCAGCAGCGCATTCAGCGCCAGCAGGATGAGTTAAACAGCAGCGCCACGCGCTTCCCGGTGTCGGAGCTTCCCAACAAAGCCTTCCTGATGGCGATGCTGGAGCAGACCGTTGCCCGTCAGCAAACCACGGCGCTGATGGTTATCGCCTGTGAAACCCTGCAGGACACGGCTGGCGTGCTCAGGGAGAGCCAGCGCGAAATGCTGCTGCTGACCCTGGTGGAAAAAGTGAAGTCTGTCCTTGCCCCGCGCATGGTGCTGACCCAGGTCAGCGGTTACGACCTGGTGGTGATTGCCAACGGCGTAAAAGAACCCTGGCATGCGATCACTTTAGGTCAGCAAGTACTCACTGTCATTAATGAGCGGTTGCCCATTCAGGGTATCCAGCTGCGTCCAAGCGCCAGTATCGGTATTGCGATGTACTATGGCGATTTAACGGCAGAGCAGCTTTATCATCGCGCGTTCTCGGCGGCGTTCACCGCCCGGCGCAAAGGCAAAAATCAGATCCAGTTCTTCGCGCCGGAAGAGATGGAAAAGGCGCAGCAGCGACTGACGGAAGAGAGCGACATCCTGACCGCGCTGGATAACCGCCAGTTTGCCCTCTGGCTACAGCCGCAGGTGAATTTGCTGACGGGAGAAGTGAAAAGCGCCGAGGCACTGCTGCGCGTGCAGCAGCCGGATGGTTCATGGGAGCTGCCGGAAGGGTTGATTGAGCGCATTGAGTCCTGCGGCCTGATGGTTACCGTCGGCTACTGGGTGCTGGAAGAGTCCTGCCGTCAGCTTGCCGCCTGGCAGGAGCGCGGCGTGACGCTGCCGCTGTCGGTCAATTTGTCTGCCGTACAGCTGATGCACCCAACCATGGTTTCAGAGATGCTGGAGCTGATCCATCGTTACCGAATCAAGCCTGATACGTTAACTCTGGAAGTGACGGAGAGCCGTCGCATAGACGACCCTAATCAGGCGGTCGCGATCCTGAAACCGCTGCGCAATGCCGGCATTCGCATTGCGCTGGACGATTTTGGTATGGGGTACGCCGGGCTGCGTCAGCTTCAGCATATGAAAACCCTTCCGGTGGATGTGCTCAAAATTGACAAAGCGTTTGTCGACGGTCTGCCGGGCGACAGCAGCATGGTGCAGGCGATTATCCAGATGGCGCGCAGCCTCAACCTGCATCTTATTGCCGAGGGGATTGAAACCGAAGCGCAACGCGCATGGCTGGCAGAGGCGGGCGTGGAGAGCGGACAAGGCTTCCTTTTTGCCCCTGCTGTTCCTTCGGATGTCTTTGAAGAACGATACCTTTCTGGTGCTGACAATAACGCAAAAGTGTAATTTTGTTGCTGGCTTGTGCGAGCCAGCTCAAAGTTCTTAACATTTGTGTTTCAAATTTGAACTGAGTTTATTTCTGTCCTGTTATGTGGGTGTTATTTTAAAGCCGCAGGTTAACCATAACCTTACAAAGCCTGTGGTTTTTCTTCCCAAGGACACCTTATGAAAACCTCACTCTTCAAAAGTCTTTATTTCCAGGTCCTGACAGCCATCGCCATCGGTATTCTGCTGGGTCACTATTACCCTGAGCTGGGCGCGCAAATGAAACCGCTTGGCGACGCGTTCGTTAAGCTCATCAAAATGGTCATCGCGCCGGTGATCTTCTGTACGGTAGTAACGGGCATCGCTGGCATGGAAAGCATGAAGGCGGTCGGCCGTACCGGTGCAGTGGCGCTTCTCTATTTTGAAGTGGTCAGTACCCTTGCGCTGATTATCGGTCTGATCATCGTCAACGTGGTGCAGCCGGGCGCGGGGATGAACGTAGACCCGTCAACGCTGGATGCCAAAGCGGTCGCGGTATATGCCGAGCAGGCGAAGGATCAGGGTGTGGTGGCCTTCCTGCTGGACGTGATTCCGGGCAGCGTCATTGGCGCGTTCGCCAGCGGAAACATCCTGCAGGTTCTGCTGTTTGCCGTGATGTTTGGCTTTGCTCTGCACCGTCTGGGCAGCAAAGGCCAGCTTATCTTTAATGTGATCGAAAGCTTCTCCCAGGTGATTTTCGGCATCATCAATATGATCATGCGCCTGGCGCCGATCGGTGCTTTCGGCGCGATGGCCTTCACCATCGGTAAATATGGCGTCGGTACGCTGGTGCAGCTGGGTCAGCTGATTATCTGCTTCTATATCACCTGTATCCTTTTCGTGGTCGTGGTGCTGGGCTCCATCGCGCGCGCGACGGGTTTCAACATCTTCAAATTTATCCGCTACATCCGCGAAGAGCTGCTGATCGTTCTGGGGACTTCCTCTTCAGAATCGGCGCTGCCGCGTATGCTCGACAAGATGGAAAAGCTGGGGTGCCGTAAATCGGTGGTCGGTCTGGTGATCCCGACGGGCTACTCCTTCAACCTGGACGGCACCTCGATATACCTGACGATGGCGGCCGTGTTCATCGCTCAGGCGACCAACAGCCATATGGATATTTTCCATCAGATTACCCTGCTGGTGGTGCTCCTGCTCTCCTCTAAAGGCGCGGCAGGCGTTACGGGCAGTGGCTTTATCGTGCTGGCTGCCACTATTTCCGCTGTGGGCCACCTGCCGGTGGCGGGTCTGGCGTTGATTCTCGGTATCGACCGCTTCATGTCCGAGGCACGTGCGTTAACCAACCTGGTGGGTAACGGCGTGGCAACGGTGGTGGTGGCGAAATGGGTGAAAGAGTTGGATCACAAAAAGCTCGACGATACTCTGAATAACCGTTCAACTGACAGCAAAAATCCTGGCTTAACCTCTTAATCTTGTCACAAATGCCCGTATTCCCTTGTCGGGATGCGGGCTCCTGCGCATAATAACTGTTCGTACCTGTCATAATTCGACAAGATTTTTTTTGGGTATATTTCACTTCTGACCGTGACGTTTTGCCGAACGCGCGGTCTAATCGACGTGTTTTCATCGTCATCTTTAAGAGTGAAGCGCGTCGCGAAACACTCTTTTTTAACCAGGAATGTTGATCAGGGGTTCACATGCAGGGCACAAAAATTCGACTCTTAACCGGCGGTTTGCTGATGATGGCAGCAGCCAGTTATGTGCAGGCAGATGCGCTCCAGCCAGACCCGGCCTGGCAACAAGGGACATTAGCGAACGGTTTTCAGTGGCAGGTTTTAGCCACTCCGCAACGTCCCAGTGACCGTGTAGAAATCCGTCTGTCCATTAATACCGGTTCCCTCGCGGAAAGCACTCAGCAAACCGGTTTTAGCCATTTTATTCCACGGCTGGCGCTCACGCAGAGCGGCAGCCTGCAAGCGGTTCAGGTGCGTTCGCTTTGGCAGCAGGCCATCGATCCGAAACGCCCGCTCCCTCCGGCTGTGGTCTCGTATGACTACACCATGTTTAACCTGAGCCTGCCAAATAACCGTAACGACCTCCTTAAAGAAGCGCTTACGTATCTCTCCGATGCCTCTGGCAATCTGGCGATTACGCCGGACACCGTCAACTATGCGCTGAGCAACAGCGACATGGTGGCGACCTGGCCCGGGGATACCAAAGAGGGCTGGTGGCGTTACCGCCTGAAGGGCTCGACGCTGCTGGGACATGACCCGGCCGAACCGCTGAAACAGCCGGTGGACGCCGAACAGGTAAAATCGTTCTACCAGAAGTGGTACACCCCGGATGCGATGACGCTTATCGTGGTGGGTAACGTGGACAGCCGCGCGGTGGTGGAGCAGATCAACAAAGCGTTTGGTGATTTGAAAGGCAAGCGTGAAACGCCAGCCCCTGTCCCGACGCTCTCTCCGCTGCGTGCAGAGCCTGTCAGCATTATGACGGACGCCGTGCGTCAGGATCGCCTCTCCGTCATGTGGGATAACGCCTGGCAGCCCATCCGCGAGTCCGCGGCGATGCTGCGCTACTGGCGTGCCGATCTGGCGCGTGAAGCGCTGTTCTGGCACGTTCAGCAGACGCTGAGCAAGAACAACGTGAAGAATATCGGTCTTGGCTTTGACTGCCGCGTGCTGTTCCAGCGTGCGCAGTGTGCCATCAACGTTGAATCACCGGGCGATAAGCTGAATGCCAATCTGGGCGTGGTCGCAAAAGAGCTGGCAAAAGTGCGTAAAGAGGGGCTTTCCGAAGAGGAATTCAACGCTCTCGTGGCGCAGAAAAAACTCGAGCTGCAGAAGCTGTTTGCGACCTACGCTCGCGCCGATACCGACATTCTGATCAGCCAGCGTATTCGTTCCCTGCAGAATCAGGTGGTGGACATTGCGCCGGAACAGTACCAGAAACTGCGTCAGGACTTCCTGAACGGTCTGACCGTCGAGATGCTCAATCAGGACCTCCGTCAGCAGCTGTCGCAGGAGATGGCGTTGATCCTCCTGCAACCGAAGGGCGAGCCGGAATATGACATGAAGGAACTTCAGAAGACCTGGGATTCCATTATGGCTACCGCGCCGCAGCCCGCGCAGGCCGCCACGGCTGATGATTTACATCCGGACGCGACGGATATTCCGCAGGGGCAGTAATGCTTAAACATTCCCTCTCCCTGTGGGAGAGGGTTAGGGTGAGGGCATCAGCCCGCACCCTCCTTAAACAGGCATCGCCTCACGCGGAATAATCGCCCCGCGATACTGAATCACCGTGCTGGCCGTCAGGTGCCCACGCTGTGCCGCCGCTTCCGGCGTTCCACCCGTCAGACGTACCGCCAGATAGCCCGCGCTGAATGAATCACCGGCCGCCGTGGTATCAATCACTTTCTCTCTGGCAAGCTTTACCGCCGGAACGTCAACCAGCGCTTCGCCCGCCACCGCGACCAGGCATGAATCCGCCCCGCGCTTAATCACCACTTCGCTCACGCCTGCCGCCTGCGTGCGTGCAATCACGTCCTCTACCGGTTTCTCACCCCACAGGGCGTCTTCATCGTCGAGCGTGAGGAAGGCGAGATCGGTGCACTGCAGCATCTGCTGATAGACCTGCTGCGTCTCTTCGCGGCTGGCCCACAGGCGCGGGCGGTAGTTGTTATCGAAAATAACCTTGCCGCCGTTTGCACGGCATTCGCGCAGCAGCGAGAGCAGCTTTTCACGGCTGGTAGGGCTCAGGATCGCCAGGCTAATCCCGCTCAGATAGAGGTAGTCAAAGGTCGCCAGCTCTTCGCAGATGGCCGCGGCCGCGTCGCTCTCCAGCCAGAATTTGGCCGCGGCTTCGTTACGCCAGTAATAAAACGTGCGTTCGCCGGTGCTGTCGGTTTCGATGTAATAAAGCCCCGGGAGGCGGTTCTCCATACGCTGAATCAGCGACGTTTCGACATGTTCACTCTGCCAGGCCTCCAGCATTTGCTGGCTGAAGCTGTCCGTACCCAGGGCGGTCACGTAGTTCACGGTGAGCGCCTCAGGCGCGACCTGACGGGCAATATAAACGGACGTGTTTAACGTATCGCCACCAAATCCGCGGCTGACTTCCGCGCCTTTTTGTGACAGCTCAATCATGCATTCGCCAATCACGGCAATTTTTTTGGACATAGTCGTGAACCTGAACAGAAGAATTATCAGCAGTGTGCGCTGAGTGAATTAACCGGTCAACTATATTAAAACAACGTTCCATTATTTTATTTGAGCCAGCGCGTGTTCCCGCGCATTTCTGTCATCTTAATTTCATTTTCCCGGTGAATTGAACATAAAGTTCTCAATTGTCGCGCCGATAATCCTGTGACGAGTCCAGAAAGGCTATCCCAACAACAGGACATCTGAAATGAAGTCAGAGCAGGTTATCCAGCGGCTGAGCACTACGCCTGAGGCAAGTATTGAGAACTTGCAGGAGCATCGCTACTGGCTGCAATGTGAGCGTGCGTACACCTATCAGCCGATCTACCGAACAGATGGTCGACTGATGGCAATTGAAATTTTGACCGTCGTTACGCATCCCTCAAACCCTACTCAGCGCATCGCGCCGGATCGCTATTTTGCCGAAGTTGCCGTTCGCCAGCGTCTGGACGTGCTGGAAGAACAGCTTCGTATGCTGGCAACGAAGCAGTCCTTTTTCGAACGGCACGATATCCTCGCCTCGGTGAACGTCGATGGTCCAACCCTGCTGGCGCTGCGTCAGAACGCAAAATTGCAGGAGCTGATCGCCACCCTGCCGTGGATGCGCTTTGAGCTGGTGGAGCATGTCCGCCTGCCGCAGGACTCCTCGTTTGCGTCGATATGCGAATACGGCCCGCTGTGGCTGGATGACTTTGGCACCGGCATGGCGAACTTCTCCGCCCTGAGTGAGGTGCGCTACGACTACATCAAAGTGGCCCGCGACCTGTTCATTATGCTGCGTCAAACCCCGGAAGGGCGGAATCTGTTTACGCTGTTATTACAGCTGATGAACCGCTATTGCCAGGGCGTGATTGTTGAAGGTGTGGAAACACTGGAAGAGTGGCGTGATGTGCAAAACTCCCCCGCAGCGGCGGCGCAAGGCTATTATCTCTCCCGCCCGGTACCCATGGATCGCCTCGATAGCGTGATAACGACCCTCTGATAAGCCCGCTTCCCTTTGTCTGGACTATAGTTTTACAGGACAGGTCATCAGGAAAGGGGATAAAAATGACGAGAACAACCAGGGTAATCTCCTGGACAGCAGGGATTTTCTTGTTGTTGATCGTGGTCGTCGCCATCATTATTGCGACGTTTGACTGGAACCGTCTCAAGCCGACCATCAACCAGAAAGTCTCAACCGAACTGAACCGCCCCTTCGCCATACGCGGCGATTTAGGGGTGGTATGGGAGCGTCAGAAAGAGGAGCCCGGCTGGCGCAGCTGGATCCCCTGGCCTCACGTCCATGCCGACGACATCATTCTCGGCAACCCGCCGGATATCCCGGACGTCACCATGATCCACCTGCCGCGCGTTGAAGCCACGCTGGCTCCGCTGGCGCTCCTCACCAAAACGGTCTATCTGCCGTGGATCAAACTTCAGCAGCCCGATGCGCGCCTGATCCGACTTTCAGAAAAAAACAACAACTGGACGTTTAACCTTGCCAGCGACAGCGAAAAAGATCCGAATGCCCAGCCTTCCTCCTGGTCATTCCGTCTCGACAATATTCTTTTCGATCGCGGACGGATCGCCATCGACGATAAGGTCAGCAAGGCGGATGTGGAGATCCTCGTCGATCCGCTGGGCAAACCGCTGCCGTTTAGCGAGGTCACGGGCACAAAAGCAAAAGGCGACGCGGCAAGCGTAGGTGACTATGTCTTCGGCCTGACGGCAAAAGGACGCTACAACGATCGGCCTCTCAGTGGTAAAGGGAAAATAGGCGGCATGCTGGCGCTGCGGAGCGAAGGCACGCCGTTCCCGGTGCAGGCGGACTTCCGTTCCGGTAACACCCGCGTGGCGTTCGTTGGCACGGTCAACGATCCGATGAATATGGGCGGCGTCGACCTTCAGCTCAAATTTGCCGGCGATTCTCTGGGCGAGCTGTATGAACTGACCGGCGTGCTGCTGCCGGATACCCCGCCGTTCGAAACGGACGGGCATCTGGTTGCCAAAATCGAAACCGAAAAAGCGTCCGTTTTTGACTACCGGGATTTCAACGGCCGCATCGGCGACAGTGATATCCACGGCACGCTGACCTACACCACCGGAAAACCGCGCCCGAAACTGGAAGGGGATGTCGAGTCCCGTCAGCTGCGTCTGGCCGATCTTGGTCCGCTGATTGGCGTGGACTCGGGTAAAGGGACCAGGTCGAAAGAGGTCAAAAAGGATGTTCAGCCTGCCGGCAAAGTGCTGCCATACGATCGCTTCGAAACCGACAAATGGAACGTGATGGATGCGGATGTGCGCTTCAAAGGCGGAAAAATTGAACATGGCAGTACGCTTCCAATCAGCAATCTTTCGACCCATATCCTCCTCAAAAATGCCGATCTGCGCCTGCAGCCGCTGAAGTTCGGCATGGCGGGCGGGACAATTTCCTCGAACATTCATCTGGAAGGCGATAAGAAGCCGATGCAGGGACGGGCGGAGATCCAGGCGCGTCGATTGAAGCTGAAAGAGCTGATGCCGAACGTAGAGCTGATGCAGAAAACCCTCGGTGAAATGAACGGTGATGCCGACATTCGCGGCGTGGGGAACTCGGTGGCGGCGCTGCTGGGCAGCGGCAATGGTAACCTGAAGCTGCTGATGAACGACGGGCTGGTCAGCCGCAACCTGATGGAGATCCTGGGGCTGAACGTCGGTAACTACGTCATCGGGCAAATTTTTGGTGATGACGAGGTGCGGGTGAACTGCGCGGCGGCCAATCTGGATCTGGTTAACGGCGTGGCGCGCCCGCAGATATTTGCCTTCGACACGGAAAACGCGGTGATTAACGTGACCGGGACCGCCAGCATGGCCTCGGAGCAGCTTGATTTGACGATTGACCCGGAAAGTAAGGGGATCCGCATCATCACCCTGCGCTCGCCGCTTTACGTGCGCGGAACCTTCAAAAACCCGCAGGCGGGCGTGAAGCCCGGACCGCTGATTGCGCGCGGTGCGGTGGCTGCGGCCCTGGCGACGCTGGTCACCCCGGCCGCAGCGCTGCTGGCGTTGATTTCGCCGTCAGAAGGCGAGGCCAATCAGTGCCGGACTATTTTGTCGCAGATGAAGAAGTAAGGTGCGGCCTGTTTTTGCCGGGTGGCGCTGCGCTTACCCGGCCTACGGGACTTTCTCCCTCTCCCTGTGGGAGAGGGGCGGGGTGAGGGCATCGGGCCGCAGTGAATTACAGAGCCTGATGCTTCGTCTCGTGCGTCAGCAGCAGCGCAATCAGCGTCAGCGCCGCCATGGCCGCCAGATAGACGCCCACATAGAACAGACCATAGTTCGCCTGCAGCCAGGTGGCGATATACGGCGCAACGGACGCGCCCAGAATAGAGGCAACGTTGTAGGAGAACGACGCGCCGGTATAACGCACTTCCGTCGGGAACAGCTCAGGCAGCAGCGCGCCCATCGGGCCGAAGGTCAGCCCCATCAGGCTCAGGCCAATCAGCAGATAGGCCATCACCAGCGCCGGGCTACCTGAACCCAGCAGCGGCGGGAAGACGAACAGCGCGAACAGAATGATGAGCGTGGTGATCGTAATCATGCTCGCACGACGACCAAATTTGTCCGCCAGCAGGCCCGCAATCGGTACCATCACGCCAAACCCGATCACCGCCATCATCAGCATCCACAGCACTTCGTTACGCGGCAGGCCCAGGCCAACCGGCACGGCGGCGGTACTGAACGTCATGGAGTAGACGGTCATGATGTAGAACAGCGTATAGGTTGCCAGCATGATGAACGTGCCCAGCACGGTCACGCGGAGGTGTTTGGTCAGCAGCGTACCCAGCGGCACTTTCACCTGCTTGTTCTCCGCGGCCACTTTCGCAAAAACAGGAGTCTCATGCAGCGAAACACGCACATACAGGCCAATCAGCACCAGCACGGCTGAGAAGATAAACGGGAGACGCCAGCCCCAGCTCATGAACTGTTCATCCGTCAGCAGCCAGGAGAGCAGCAGGAACGTCCCGTTGGCAAAGAAGAAGCCAATCGGCGCGCCCAGCTGCGGGAATGAGCCGTACAGCGCGCGCTTGCGCGCCGGGGCGTTCTCGGTGGCCAGCAGCGCCGCGCCGCCCCATTCACCGCCCAGCCCCAGACCCTGACCGAAACGCGCCAGCGCCAGCAGGACCGGCGCCAGAATGCCGATGGTTTCATAGGTCGGCAGCAGACCGATGGCTACGGTGGAGATGCCCATCGTCAGCAGCGAGGCCACCAGGGTGACTTTTCGGCCAATGCGATCGCCAAAGTGTCCAAACAGCGCAGAGCCAATCGGACGCGCAACAAACGCGATGGCAAAGGTGGCCAGAGACTGCAGCGTGGCCGCCGTCGGATCGCCCTGCGGGAAGAAAATATGCGGGAAGACGATGACCGCGGCGGTGGCATAAATATAAAAGTCGAAGAACTCAATGGCGGTGCCAATCAGCGAGGCGACGACAACTTTATTGCGCGAGTTTACCGGAACGTTTTCCGTTCCTGAGTCGAGTGTGGTGGCTGTTGCTTGCATAATATTTTCTTATTTTTGTCGAACGAAAGGCCATATTACGCACAGCAAAAGCGACATTTCAATCTGTAACAAAGCCGCGCGCTGGTGATAAAAGCAACAAAAAGCGGATAATTTTCAGGTCAGCGAAAACACGTCTATGAAATGCTTCACAGATTTTAAATATCAGTCAATTAAACTGGTTTTTGGTTAAATAAAAGTTACGGACTGGATTTATATGCTGAAATGATGAATCGGGCTGAAATTTCAGCCCGAGAGCGGGGCTAGCGGTGCGTTTTACCGGGCATTCGCGTGTCGCCTTTGTACTCGGCGGTGGCAATCCATGCCGCGCAGAACAGGGTCAGGCGCGCGAAAAAGTAGAAGAAGGCCATCAGTCCCAGCACCGAGCCAAACGCCGCGCCGGAAGGGGATTTCACCAGCGACGGCAGCGTATAGGTCATCACGATTTTGATCACCTCAAAGCCGATCGCCGCAATCAACGTGCCGCGGATCAGCGCCTTCTTGCGCGGACGATGGCGGGGCAAGCGCCAGAATATCCAGAAGAACAGCAGGTAGTTGGCGAAGATGGATATGGCCAGCCCAATGCCGCGCCAGGCGGGCTTCAGCCATTCGATGTAATCAAGGTAAAGCGCGGAGATGATCATCTGCTGCGCCGAGCCCGCCACGGAGGTAATGGAAAGCGTCACGATGAGCGCGACGAGCAGGCCAATCAGCGAAACAAAATCGCGGAGATACTTTACCCAGATTTTCTCCTGGTCCTGCGGCTTACGCTCCCAGACGTCGCGCGACTGGGCGCGGATGGCCTCGCGCAGGTTGCCCATCCAGTTAACGCCGGAGTAAAGGGCAATCAGCAAACCGACAATACCCACGGTGGTACGCTGCTGAACGGCGGTATTGATGGTGCTCTTGAGCGTGCTGGCAAGAGTCGGGTCACTGACGTTATTCAGGATCTTACTGAAGATATCCTGCAGCAGCGTCGGGTGCGACGCGAGCACAAAACCGGCCGCTGCAAACGACACCATCAGGATCGGGATCATCGACAGGAAGGAAAAATAGGTGATGGCGGCACCAAACTGGTTCCCCATGCGGTCATTAAAGCGCTCGGTCGCGCGTATCAGATGCGCAACCATGGGAAACTGCTGAATTCTCGCGGCGATGCCGGTGACGGTCCCCAGCGCTTTGCTGGCGGTGCCTGGCGTTTTGGCCTCTTCGGGCCCGGTTTCCATCTTTTTGACGGGCTCATACTCTAAATGTTGGGTGGGTCGTTGCGGGTTGTTTTCCGGCGTCACGCGCATTTTCCTTTTCGTTGAGCTGGATGTGTTTTTGAATTATAGCTTGCGGCTAGTCCACGTAAGCTTTTGTGAGTTCGGTAAGCCACTCCATGAACAGATGGACCCGGCGGGAGAGGTTGCGACGGTGAGGGTAAATCAGGGAGACAGGCATCGGTTCGGCCCGGTATTGCGGGAGGATCTCAATCAGTTTCTTCGCGCGCAGTAAATCGCGCACCCCAACCCGCGGAACCTGAATAATGCCCAGCCCGGCGAGACAGGCAGCCTGGTAAGTTTCCGTGCTGTTAACGGTTAACACCCCGCCCGTTTTTATCCACTGCGTCGTACTGCCATTATAAAACTCAAAGCCCTGCGGGCGGGTTCCCAGCATTGCGGCGTAGTGGATCACGGCGTGCGAGCCTAAATCGTCGAGCGTTTCCGGGTAGCCAAATCGCGCCAGATAATCCGGGCTGGCGCAGTTAATCACCGACAGCTTGCCCAGCGGACGGGCAATCAGCCCTGAATCCTTCAATGTGCCGACGCGTACCACGCAATCAAACCCTTCGCGGATCACATCCACCAGACGATCGCTGCTGCTGAGCTCGAGTTCAATGCCCGGATAGTGCTGCAGAAAAGCAGGCAGTTTGGGGATGACTAAATTTCGAGCAACTTCGACGGGCATATCCACGCGGAGCCGACCGCTGATGCTGGAGGGATCGTGCTGAAACATACCGTCGAGTTCATCAAGGTTTGCCAGCAGATCTTTTGCCCGTTCGTAATAGACCATGCCGTCCTGCGTCAGGCTGACGCGTCGCGTGGTGCGGTGCAATAGCTGGGTGCCAAGCCGGTTTTCCAGGGCCTGAATTTGCCGCGAGACGCTGCCTTTCGGCAGGGTTAATGTTTCGGCCGCGCGGGAAAAACTCTCCAGTTCCGCGACGCGGACGAACAACTGCATTGCGTGAATTTTATCCATAGAGGAAGCTCATTGTTGTTTCTGGTGAAACAGTGAAGCGTTTTAACCCATCTTTATTGATTTTCTATCACCTAATAAGCTCTTTCTCAATCTCCTTAACAGCCAAAACGAGGTTTATGATGAGTGAACGTATCGCATTAGTGACGGGTGGTAGCCGTGGTCTGGGTAAAAACGCTGCGTTAAAGCTGGCGGCAGACGGAACGGGAATTGTCCTGACATACAACCGTAGCCAGCAGGAAGCGCTGGATGTTGTGCATGAAATTCAGGAAAAAGGCGTCAACGCAGCGGCATTACAGCTCAACGTCGGGGATATCACGGGTTTTGAGCATTTTGCCCGACAGCTTCAGGAAACCCTTAAGACCGTCTGGCAGCGCGAAACCTTTGACTATTTATTGAACAATGCCGGAACGGGTTTATATGCGCCCTATGCTGACACGACGGAAGCCCAGTTTGATGAAGCGCTGAACATTCATTTCAAAGGACCTTTCTTCCTGACCCAGCGCCTGCTGCCGCTGCTTAACGACGGGGGACGTATCCTCAACGTCTCCAGCGGGCTGGCCCGTTTTACCCAGCCGGGCTCTGGGACCTACGCGGCCATGAAGGGAGCGATGGAAGTGCTGACGCGTTATCAGGCGAAAGAGCTGGGCGCGCGCGGAATTTCCGTCAATATCATTGCGCCGGGCGCGATTGAAACCGACTTTGGCGGCGGACGCGTGCGCGACAACGCGGAGCTGAATCAGCTTCTGGCCTCGCAGACGGCGCTGGGCCGGGTGGGGCTGCCGGACGATATTGGCGATGCCATTGCGGCACTGCTCAGCGATAAATTGGGCTGGATGAATGCGCAACGTATTGAAGTATCAGGCGGTATGTTCCTGTGATACACGGGCTTAAGGGGAAGGAACCCCTTAATGAAACCTTTAGTATGGATGTGTCTGCATACTGACAGTGATAAAGAACGCAGGCAGCCATAGCCGATAACCCCTTTTCATCACGATATTTCTCAAGAGAAGGACCCTGATGATTATTTATTAACGCAATGGCGGCAGAAAATATTTTCAGCGAATGACGTTTGATATTCGTTTCCTCTTAATAGCGACACTGAAGAGGAAACGACGTCCGGGAAATATCTGCTAAAAAGCGGTTGGTCAGGAATTATTATTCAGGTATTCCTGCTGTAATAAACCAAATAGCCAGTCATTTTGCCAGCGCCCCGCAAGGTAATAGCTCTCGCGTAATTCACCTTCCAGACGAAAGCGGGCTTTTTCCAGCAGGCGTCTTGACGCAACATTTCCCGCGGTGACGGTGGCGGTGAGTCGCCGTATACCGCCCTGATCAAAAGCGTAATCGCAAAGCGCTTTCAGGGATTCAAAGCCGTAACCTTTCCCCTGCGCCTCGGGTGCGAAAAGGAAGCCCACTTCGGCGCAGTCTTCCTCCCGATGAATATACCCGGTAACGCCCAGCGGGGCCTGTGAGGCGGTGTCACGTACGACGAGACAAAGCCAGTGCGCGCTGCCCGGTGCCCATGGGGTCAGGCGCGAATCAAACGCCTCGCGGATCGCCGCGACGGGGCGGCCTTCCGCCACAAAGCGCATCACGTCCGGGTGCTGCTGTAGCGCCAGAAAAAAGGGCCAGTCTTGCTCCTGCAGGGGCGAACAGGTCAGGCGAGAGGTAATTAAAACCGGCATTCAGATTCTCCTGAAACATTTTAAATCATTTTAGGGTTGTCACTTTATTTCAACAGAAAGTCAGGTATGGTTAACCGCGTATAAATAAAAAGAATAAAGGGCGTTTCGTGCCCATTCCGGATGTCTTCGTTGTCGCTTAAGGAAAACAATGACTCTCAGCACATCACATCATATTCGCGAACAGTTTGAACACTGTCTGGCGGTCATTCGCCATGCGTCGGTGGAAATTTTACTCCTTCTGAATGTACATGCTTCTGAGGGAAAAGATCCACGCTGGTTTCTGGAACAACTCGACAGCGCGCGATTAGCTCTGGGCGGCTGGGGAGCCGTTGCGAAAAAACTCAACCTCAATGATGCCGAGATGTCGGAATTTACGCTCCAGCTGCGCCTGCTGCAGCAGCGCGTTCCGCAGTATGAAAGCGGACAGGATGTGAGTGAAAACCAGCTTATTGCGGCGATGCGGTTTGTGACCGCGCTGGAACATCTTCGCCTGCAGCAGCCGCTGTTGACCTACAGCACCGACCTGGCACCGGGAAGCGAACTCCAGCAGCAGCAGGCGCACAAGCAGGTACGCGCGATTGAGCTGATGATTAAAGGACTCATCCAGCAGGCCTGGCCCGATCAGGTGCGGCTGAACAACCATCTTAAGACCCTGTTTAACGCTGACCGCGTGCGGCGCTGGCTGAAGCTTGGCGAGATCAATGATGTCCTGAGCGGCATGATGTTCAGTGAACTGGCGCAGATGCTGGTGGATAAAAAAGAGTTCAGCCGCTATTACGCTTCGCTGTTCAGCGACCCGTCCATGCTGACGCTGCTGGTTGAACCGCGCAAAACGCTGCAAACCTTCCTCGATGACATCCGGCAAATCCGCAACAGCATCACCGTTCAGAAAACGTTAAGCTCGGCGCAAATTCAGCTGCTGGATAACTACTACGCGCAGATCGCGCGGCCCGTTCAGCGCGCGTTTGAAGAGGGGAGAACGCGCGTCAATCCGGCCGGATTCATGGCGGTAGATGCCAGCGAATTGCATACCTTCTGGGAAAAGGCGCAGAAAATGGATCGGGTCACCGGTGGGGATCTGTTTGAAGTCCGTGACACCATTGAAAAGCCGACCCAGCGCGCGCCGCGTACCCCTGAACAACGCGAGCAGCTCATTTCCGGTGCGCTATGGGGGCGGTTGGCGTCATGGTGATTGCCATCGTGGCGGGTGGCTTCTGGCTGGTGACCAGCAGCAAACCGCAGCCTGCAACCGCCAGCGCGGCTGAAGCGGCTCCTCCGCAGGAAATGCGCGAGACGCCTTCTTCGCGCGAAACGCTCACGCGCATGGGGGTCACCTGGGACGAGAATAATTTCCGCTCGGCCATTAACCGCAACGATACCCGCGTAACCCTGCTATTTTTGCAGGGCGGTATGGACTGGAAGCTGTCCTGGACCGAAGAGGCGATGTCGGCAGGCTATGACGATGTGCTGGAGCTGATGTTACGCTACCGCCAGAACATGGTGGAAGAGAAGCCGTGCCGTCGCTTCATCAACACGCTCAGCCACGCCATGTCGAACGGAGAGTCTCTGACCTCGGTTCGTAAAGAGTATCTCAAAGCTTTCTGCACCGTGCCTGCCGTGGTGAAACGCCAGCAGCACGATCTCGACATGGCCACACGGCGCGCGCAGTCGCAGCCGGATGCCACCACGAAAAAATGGCAGTCTATTCAGACTGCCATTTATGAGGTGATTCGCTAAAATTTTTCCCCTCACCCCAGCCCTCTCCCTATAGGGGCGAGGGAGATGAAGAGCGCACCGTGCAGTCCACTCTCCCCTCTGGGGAGAGGGTTAGGGTGAGGGGTGAGGGCACCAGACCGCACCCCGCTTAAGGCTCCCCATACAACCCAATCAGCCGCCGCACCACGCCGTTCGTCCAGCCAAAACCGTCCTGCAGCGGATACTCACCCCCGCCGCCTTCGCGCGGCGTGCTGCTGGCGATGTGGTACTTCTCAATCAGCTTGTGATGCGTCTTATAAAAATGGTTCACCGTATGCAGCCAGCTCCAGGCGATCTCATCGCCCAGCGAGTCGTTGCCGTACTGCTTGAACCCCTGAATCGCCATCCACTGCAGCGGCGCCCAACCGTTGGGTTTATCCCACTGCTCGCCGGTTTCGTACTCGGTCGCCAGAATTCCGCCCGGCGTCAGCAGACGCGCCTTGACCGCATCCGACAAACGTTCTGCCTGCTCGTGCGTCGCCATTCCAACATATAGCGGCACAATGCTGGCGGCAGAAAACAGCGCCAGCTCTTCGCGTCGCCAGTCGTAATCGCGGTAGCAGCCGCTCTCCTCATCCCACAGATAGCGGTTTACCGCCGCGCGGCGATCGTTGGCTTTCTGGCGGAACGCCTCTGCCGTCTCTTTATCCCCTTTCGACGCGGAGATGTTGGCGATAGCGCTTTCCAGCTTGAACAGGAAGGCGTTCAGATCGATGGGAATAAACTGCGTCGTGCGGATGCTGGCGAGCCGCGACGGATCGCGCAGCCAGCGGGACGAATAATCCCAGCCGGACGCCGCACCCGCGCGCAGGTCGCGATATACCTCATTGGGCGGACGACCCGAGTGGCGCGCGGTTTCCACGTCCTCAATCCACGATTCGTCGCGCGGGGTATCACGGTCGTCCCAGTAGCGGTTGAGCAGTGAACCGTCCGGCATACGCACGGCGCTGCGGTAAGCCTGGTTAAGCAGCAGCGACTCCGCGCCGTCCATCCAGAAGGCGTATTCCATTTTGAGGTGATCCAGATAGCGTTTCGCACCGCGCACGCCGTCCTCCTCGAACAGCTCCACCATCAGGGCAAAGACCGGCGGCTGCGAGCGGCTGAGGTAATAGGTGCGGTTGCCGTTGGGGATATGCCCGTAGCGTTCAATCAGCCAGGCGAAGTTGTCCGCCATACATTTGAGCAGATCGTTACGGCCGCTCTCCGCCAGCCCCAGCATGGAGAAATAGGAATCCCAGTAGTAGGTCTCGCTGAATCGCCCGCCGGGGACGATATAGGCCTGCGGCAGGGCCAGCAGGGAAGACCAGGGAATATGATCCTGCGGCTCGCGCGTCAGCACCGGCCACAGGTTATCAATATGCTCTTTCAGGGAGAGTCCCGGGTCGGAGACATATTCTGTGCCGTACGTTTCCGGCATCCAGAAGTGGTTCTCCACAAACTGGCGCAGGTCGAAATCCCGGTGGCGTCTGACCTTGCGGTAGCGGATCAGGATATCCAGCGGATCCATCTTCGGCGCGCAGTCGGGAAAGGTTTTACTGTCCGCAAACAGCCGCGTCGACTGCACATGCTCGAACAGTTCAAGATAGCGGTCTGCGGGCGTCAACGCATCGGAGGCGGGTAGCCCCTCGATCATTTCGGGTTCCGGTTCCGCCTCAATCATTTCATCCAGTTTCAACTCGCAGGGATCGGTCTCGTAGCGCAGCTCTTCTGCAATCTCGAACTCGATGTTCTCGGTAGCCTGTAGTTTCTGGTTGAACATGGTGATAGGGACCTCCGGTTGTGTGTTCAAAAGACAGGTTTATCCGGGCGTCTTATAAGCGTAGACATTCGCTTCGGTAGATGGGGAGGGATATGTGCGGTAGATCACTATTTTCGGAGCATTCGTTTTGCAACGATTTATGAATGTTAAAAAAATGCCCCTCCGGAGAGGGGCATCAGGATTAACGCATGGTCACAAACTCTTCCGCGGCCGTCGGGTGGATGGCCACGGTGTTGTCGAAGTCTTTCTTGGTTGCGCCCATCTTCAGCGCCACGGCGAAGCCCTGCAGGATCTCGTCCATGCCGAAGCCGATGCCGTGGATGCCGACAATCTTCTCTTCCGGGCCCACGCAGACCAGCTTCATGCGGCACGGCTGACGGTGAGAGGTGACGGCGGTGTACATCGCGGTAAACGCCGATTTATACACTTTCACCTGGTCGTCGCCGTACTGTTCGCGCGCCTGCGGCTCGGTTAAGCCGACGGTGCCGATTGGCGGATGGCTGAAGACCACGGTCGGGATGTTGCTGTAGTCAAGATGCTCGTCCGGCTTGTTGTTGAACAGGCGCTCGGAGAGACGACGACCCGCCGCAACGGCGACCGGCGTCAGCTCAACCGCGCCGGTGTTGTCGCCGACCGCATAAATGCCCGGTACGCTGGTGTTCTGGAATTTATCGACGACGATATAGCCTTTTTCGTCGGTTTTCACGCCCGTCACGCCTAGGTTGAAGTTATCGTTCGCAGGTTCACGGCCAATCGCCCAGATCAGGCAATCGACGGTCTGGCTGCGGCCATCTTCCAGCTCAAGCGTCAGGCTACCATCCGCGTTTTTCACCACCGCTTTTGGCACGGCGTTGGTGTGCAGGGTCGGGCCTTCCGTGTTCATCACTTCAACCAGCGTATCGACAATCAGCGGGTCAAAGCTGCGCAGCGGCGCGTGTTTACGTACGAACAGGTGCGCTTCCGCGCCCAGGCCGTTAATCACGCCAGCCAGTTCCACCGCGATATAGCCCGCGCCAACAACGGCAACGCGTTTTGGCAGGGCAGGCAGCTCGAAGAAACCGTCGGAGTCGATGCCGTATTCCACGCCCGGGATGTTCGGGTGGCTCGGACGACCGCCGGTGGCGATCAGGATGTGATCGGCGGTGATCGTCTCGCCGTTCACTTCGATCGTTTTCGCGTCCACAAAGCGGGCGAAACCGTGGATAACATCGACGTTATTTTTACCCAGCACGTTGTCGTACGAGGTGTGAATGCGGTCGATGTAGGCGGTACGGCTGGCGATCAGTTTGTCCCAGTCGAAGCGGTTGATGGTGGTGTCAAAGCCGTAGTCCGGGCCATACATATGGATAGCTTCACGGATCTGCGCCGCATGCCACATCACTTTCTTCGGTACACAACCCACGTTCACGCAGGTGCCGCCCAGCGCTTTGGCTTCAATCAGCGCGCACTTCTGGCCGTACATGGCCGCACGGTTGATGGAGGCGATGCCGCCGCTGCCGCCGCCGATTGCGATGTAGTCATAATGCTTAGTCATTGCTTTTGTCCTTAATCGTGAATTGCCGCGATTGTATACCTGAAATCAATAGTTTCCACCGATGACTGCGATTACTCCGGCACGATCCAACTGACGGTGGCGTGGCCTGTACCGGCGGGGACCAGCGTTTTATGCAGCCACGGCAGCACGTTGTTCATCTGCGCTTCGAGCTTCCACGGCGGGTTGATCACAATCATGCCGGAGGCGGTCATGCCGCGCTGATCGCTGTCAGGGCGTACCGCCAGCTCGATCTGCAGGATCTTGCGGATGCCGGTCGCTTCCAGGTCTTTGATCATGCGTTTGATCTGCGCGCGCAGCACCACCGGGTACCACAGGGCATAGGTGCCGGTAGCAAAGCGTTTGTAGCCTTCGTGGATGCCGGTTACCACTGCCTGATAGTCGGTTTTGATTTCGTACGGCGGGTCGATCAGCACCAGGCCACGACGGGAAACCGGCGGCAGTTTGGCCTTCAGCTGCTGGTAACCGTCGGCTTTTTCCACGCGGGCGCGGCTGTCTTTCTGGAATTCGGAACGCAGCAGCGGGAAGTCGCTCGGATGCAGTTCGGTCAACTGGAGGCTGTCCTGCTCGCGCAGCAGCTGGCGTGCAATCAGCGGTGAGCCAGGGTAGTAGCGCAGCTGGCCGTTGCGGTTGAAGTGATTCACCACGCCGATGTAAGGCTCCAGCTCGGCAGGCAGGTCGTCCTGCTGCCAGATGCGGGCAATCCCTTCCAGATATTCACCGGTACGCTCGGCATGCTCGCCGCTCAGCTGATAACGGCCCGCGCCCGCGTGCGTGTCCAGATAGAGAAACGGCTTCTCTTTCTCTTTGAGCGATTCGATGATCAGGCTCTGAACGGTGTGTTTAAGGACGTCGGCGTGGTTGCCTGCGTGGAAGCTATGGCGATAACTGAGCATGGGTAATGATATTCCGCTGAATTGACGATTTGCCACAGTTTACAGCAGAACGGCGCAGATTACCCGTAGGCCCGGTAAGCGCAGCGCCACGGGCTCTTTTCCGCAACGTCCGGCATTGAAATCCTCTACACTTAACCCCATTCTAGATCTCATATGCACAGCGCCGGATGCGCGCTTCATTCACCTATTTCAACAGGACAGCGTTTATGACCAATCCATTACTGACGCCTTTTTCGTTGCCGCCGTTTTCTAAAATCCTCCCTGAGCATGTGGTTCCAGCCGTTACGCAATCGCTGGACAACTGCCGCGCGGCGGTAGAAAGCGTGGTAGCGCAGGGCGCGCCGTACACCTGGGAAAATCTGTGTCAGCCGCTGGCCGAAGTGGACGACGTGCTGGGGCGTATCTTCTCCCCGGTGAGCCACCTGAACTCGGTAAAAAACAGCCCGGAACTGCGCGAAGCCTACGAACAGACCCTGCCGCTGCTCTCTGAGTACAGCACCTGGGTCGGGCAGCACGAAGGGCTGTACAAAGCCTACCGCGACCTGCGCGACGGCGACCACTATGCCGAACTGAACACGGCGCAGAAAAAATCGGTCGATAACGCCCTGCGTGATTTTGAGCTGTCCGGGATTGGCCTGCCAAAAGAGAAGCAGACCCGCTACGGCGAAATTGCCGCGCGCCTGTCCGAGCTGGGTAACCAGTACAGCAACAACGTGCTCGACGCCACCATGGGTTGGACGAAGCTGATTACCGACGAAGCGGAACTGGCCGGTATGCCGGAAAGCGCGCTGGCGGCGGCAAAAGCCCAGGCTGAAGCGAAAGAGCAGGAAGGCTTCCTGTTGACGCTGGATATCCCGAGCTATCTGCCGGTGATGACCTACTGCGACAACCAGGCCCTGCGCGAAGAGATGTACCGCGCGTACAGCACCCGCGCCTCCGATCAGGGGCCGAATGCCGGTAAGTGGGACAACAGCCCGGTAATGGCGGAAATCCTCGCCCTGCGTCACGAGCTGGCGCAGCTGCTGGGCTTCGAAAACTACGCCGATAAATCCCTCGCCACCAAAATGGCGGAGAACCCGCAGCAGGTGCTCGACTTCCTGACCGATCTGGCGAAACGCGCCCGTCCGCAGGGTGAGAAAGAGCTGGCCCAGCTGCGCGCCTTCGCGAAAGCCGAGTTCGGCGTGGACGAGCTGCAGCCGTGGGATATCGCGTACTACAGCGAAAAACAGAAGCAGCACCTCTACAGCATCAGCGACGAGCAGCTGCGCCCGTACTTCCCGGAAAACAAAGCCGTTAACGGCCTGTTCGAAGTGGTAAAGCGCATCTATGGCATCACCGCCAAAGAGCGTACCGATATTGACGTCTGGCACCCGGACGTGCGCTTCTTCGAGCTGTATGACGAGAAAAACGAGCTGCGCGGCAGCTTCTACCTCGATCTCTACGCGCGTGAGAACAAGCGCGGCGGGGCGTGGATGGACGACTGCGTAGGCCAGATGCGTAAAGCCGACGGTTCCCTGCAAAAACCGGTCGCCTACCTGACCTGTAACTTCAACCGTCCGGTAAGCGGCAAACCGGCGCTGTTCACCCACGACGAAGTGATCACCCTTTTCCACGAGTTCGGTCATGGTCTGCACCACATGCTGACCCGTATCGAAACCGCAGGCGTAGCCGGTATCAGCGGCGTGCCGTGGGATGCGGTCGAGCTGCCAAGCCAGTTTATGGAAAACTGGTGCTGGGAGCCGGACGCGCTGGCGTTTATCTCCGGCCACTACGAGACCGGCGAACCGCTGCCGAAAGAGCTGCTGGATAAAATGCTGGCGGCGAAAAACTACCAGGCGGCGATGTTCATTCTGCGCCAGCTGGAGTTCGGCCTGTTCGATTTCCGCCTGCACGCCGAGTTTAGCCCGGAGCAGGGTGCGAAAATCCTTGAGACCCTGGCCGAGATTAAAAAGCAGGTTGCCGTTATTCCAGGGCCAACCTGGGGCCGCTTCCCGCATGCCTTCAGCCACATCTTCGCCGGCGGCTACGCGGCGGGCTACTACAGCTACCTGTGGGCCGACGTGCTGGCGGCAGATGCCTTCTCCCGCTTCGAAGAAGAGGGGATCTTCAACCGCGAAACCGGCCAGTCGTTCCTCGATAACATCCTGACCCGCGGCGGGTCTGAAGAGCCAATGGTGCTGTTCAAACGCTTCCGCGGCCGCGAGCCGCAGCTGGACGCGATGCTTGAGCATTACGGGATCAAAGGCTGATTGTTACGTGAAGATCTGCTTAGTAGATGAAACAGGCGCCGGAGACGGCGCCTTATCTGTTCTGGCGGCCCGCTGGGGGCTGGAGCACGATGAAGAAAACCTGATGGCGCTGGTGATGACGCCGGAACATCTCGAATTACGCAAGCGCGACGAACCGAAGCTCGGCGGGATTTTCGTCGATTTTGTCGGCGGCGCGATGGCGCACCGGCGCAAGTTTGGCGGCGGTCGCGGCGAAGCGGTGGCCAAAGCGGTCGGCATTAAAGGGAGCTACCTTCCGGACGTGGTCGATGCCACGGCGGGGCTGGGGCGCGATGCGTTTGTGCTGGCGTCCGTCGGCTGTCGCGTGCGGATGCTGGAGCGTAACCCGGTGGTCGCTGCGCTGCTCGACGACGGGCTGGCGCGGGGCTATGCGGACCCGGAAGTCGGCCCGTGGCTGCAGGAACGACTACAGCTGATCCACGCCTCCAGCCTGACGGCATTGACGGATATCACCCCGCGCCCGCAGGTGGTCTATCTCGACCCTATGTTCCCGCATAAGCAGAAAAGCGCGCTGGTGAAGAAAGAGATGCGGGTGTTTCAGTCGCTGGTGGGGCCTGATTTGGATGCCGATGGCCTGCTGGAGCCGGCTCGTCAGCTTGCCACGAAGCGGGTGGTGGTAAAGCGCCCGGACTATGCGCCGCCGCTGGCGGACGTTGCGACCACTAACGCGGTGACCACCAAAGGGCACCGGTTTGATATTTATCCGGGTACGCCGGAATAAAAAAGCCGGGTGGCGGCTTCGCCTTACCCGGCCTGTGTCCTCGATCTATCCCCTCTCCCTTTGGGAGAGGGTTAGGGGAGTTTAACGCACTTACTCGTCTTCTTCGTCACGCAGTGGAACAATCAGCATATCCACGTGAACGGTGTTAATCAGCTGGCGCGCTGAAGACATCAGCTTGCTCCAGAAGTCCTGATGGTGACCGCAAACCACCAGGTCCATATCGTATTTCTTAATCGCATCAACCAGCACCTGGCCCAGGTCGCCGCTGCCGCTCAGGGTTTCGGTAATCGGATAGCCCGCGTTGGTGGAGAGTTCGCTCAGGGCATGGTGAGTCTCTTCGGAAATGCGTTTCTGCATATCGCCAAGATTCACGTCGATCAGACCGGTGTAGAGGTCGGAGTAATTCACGTCAACGTGAATCAGCGAAACTTTCGCGTTGTAGGGACGTGCCATGGATACCGCTTTATCAACCAGCACTTTGCTCTCCGGAGAGAGGTCAACCGCGATGAGAATGTGTTTGTAAGCCATAGTGTTACTCCTTCCTTAAGTTATCGATGACTAAGTGAGAATGCCGTCGTCTGATACTTTCATTACGGCCCAGTTAAACATATTTTTCAAGCTTTGGTGTTGATAACGATTAACCTTGTGGCAAAAAAATTAACGGATCTCCTACACTGTTAAATGAGCCGTTCGGATATTAAAACGCGAACCGGATCGATTTTGGTCATTCTTTCACTGAACTGTCTGTCAGGGCATTGGGGTGCGGTAGCTCAGGAGCCTTGCTTCGTGGGCGGACGCCGGGGAGGATGTATGATTAGCACCGTCGCATTGTTTTGGGCGTTATGCGTGGTTTGCATAGTGAATATGGCGCGCTACTTCTCATCGTTACGTGCGCTGTTAGTGGTACTTCGTGGTTGCGATCCGTTGCTTTATCAGTATGTGGACGGTGGAGGGTTCTTCACCTCGCATGGACAGCCCAGCAAGCAGATGCGTCTGGTGGGGTACATCTACTACCAGCGCTACCGCGATCATCACGATGAAGAGTTTATTCGTCGCTGCGAGCGCCTGCGTCGTCAGTTCATTTTGACCAGCGCCCTGTGCGGGCTGGTCGTAGTCAGTATGATTGCATTGATGATTTGGCACTGAGCATAAAAAAAGCGGGTCAATTTCCTGACCCGCTTTTTTGTCGCCTTCAACCGATTAAATCAGCTTCAGCGAAATCCAGTACAAACCGCCAGACAGCAGGATGGACGCCGGAAGGGTGAACACCCAGGCCATCAGAATGTTGGTCACGGTTTTGCGCTGCAGACCGCCACCGTCAACAATCATGGTACCTGCCACGGACGAAGAGAGTACGTGGGTGGTGGATACCGGCATACCGGTGTAGCTCGCCAGACCGATAGACACTGCCGCCGTCATCTGCGCGGACATACCCTGCGCATAGGTCATGCCTTTCTTACCGATCTTCTCGCCGATGGTGGTCGCCACACGACGCCAGCCAATCATCGTACCGATACCGAGCGCCAGCGCGACGGCCATGATGATCCAGATTGGCGCGTACTCGATGGTGTTGAGCATATCGCTTTTCAGTTTCTTCAGCAGACGTTTGTCGTCACCATTCACCTCTGGCAGCTTCGCGACTTTATCGGTCACATCAGAGATACAGAGCATGATACGACGAAGCTGACCACGCTGTTCTACAGCCAGTTTGTCGTAGCTTTCGATATCGCCCAGCATGCCTTTCGCACGTTCCAGCGCGTTAATCGCGTTTGCCGGATGGCAGTGGAACTCGCCAGGCGCGGTGGTTGCACCGGCTTCAGGAGAAGGGATCAATTGATCAACGCCGGTCGCTTTTTTCAGCAGGTCAGGATGCTGCTGGAAATAGGTTTCAACGTTGTTGACCGCATCGCGGGTACGGGTGATTTCGTAACCCGAGGCGTTCATGTTCACCACGAAGCCTGCCGGTGCGACGCCGATCAGAACCAGCATCACCAGACCAATGCCTTTCTGCCCGTCGTTCGCGCCGTGAGAGAAGGCCACGCCGATAGCAGAAATGATCAGGGCGATACGCGTCCAGAACGGCGGCTTTTTCTTGCCGTCTTTCTTCTCACGCTCTGCTGGCGTCAGGTGGATACGCGCACGTTTTTTCGTGTTGCTCCAGTAGCGACGCAGGATGAAAATCAATCCCCCGCGACTACCAGACCCACGATAGGGGAGATGATCAGGGAGCCGAAAATGCCCAATACTTTAGGCAGGTTCAGCGCATCAACAACCGATGTCCCGGTCATCAGGGCGTTGGTTAACCCGATACCGATAATCGCGCCGATGAGGGTGTGAGAACTGGATGCAGGCAGGCCAAAATACCAGGTACCGAGGTTCCAGATAATTGCAGCAAGCAGCATTGAGAACACCATAGCGAGGCCATGGCCAGAACTAACGTTAAGCAGCAGATCCGTTGGCAGCATATGCACGATGGCATACGCAACGCTCAGCCCGCCCAGGAGAACACCAAAAAAGTTAAATACCGCCGCCATAACAACCGCAAGCTGCGATCGCATTGCGCGAGTGTAGATAACCGTCGCTACTGCGTTTGCAGTGTCGTGGAAGCCGTTGATCGCTTCGTAAAACAGTACAAAAACCAGAGCAAGCAATAATAAAAGCCCGGTATGTAAATCCAGGCCGGCAAACAAATGTAGCATAGGACGTTACGCCATTTTGAGGACATGAACGCGGCGCATTATCCAGGACAAATGCGCGGCGGGCAAAGTGAAATATAGACTTTTTTTGACATACCACCTGATTTGAGAAAAGCACTAGAAAGGATATTCTTTAAATTTCAATGAAATGGCTTTGTAATATCTTTTTACGCTGGTGTGACCACAGAGGAAACTTTACAATCCGCGGCAGTTAACAAAGAGGGTTTTGACGTGGAAAGGTTTGATGCCGTGGTAATTGGCGCCGGTGCGGCGGGTATGTTTTGTGCGGCAATGGCCGGACAGGCGGGTCGTCGCGTGCTGCTGCTGGATAACGGTAAAAAGCCCGGCCGTAAGATCCTGATGTCCGGCGGCGGGCGCTGCAACTTTACTAATCTGTATGTTGAACCCGCGGCCTATTTGAGCCAAAACCGTCATTTTTGTAAATCTGCGCTGGCGCGCTACACCCAATGGGATTTTATCGACCTTGTGGGTAAGCACGGTATCGCGTGGCATGAAAAGACGCTGGGGCAGCTGTTCTGCGACGACTCCGCGCAGCAGATTGTCGATATGCTGGTGGCCGAGTGCGAGAAGGGCGGCGTCGTCATGCGCCTGCGCACGGAAGTGCTGGAGGTCGCGCGCGACGACCAGGGCTATACGCTGCAGCTGAACGGTGAAACCGTCAATGCAGATAGCCTGGTGATCGCCAGCGGTGGCCTGTCTATGCCGGGGCTGGGCGCCTCCCCGTTCGGCTATAAGATTGCCGAACAGTTTGGCCTGAAAGTCTTGCCTACGCGCGCCGGGCTGGTGCCATTTACGCTGCATAAACCGCTTCTGGAACAGCTTCAGACGCTGTCCGGCGTGTCCGTTCCCTCCGTCATTACCGCCGAAGACGGGACGGTGTTCCGCGAAAATCTGCTCTTTACCCATCGCGGCCTCTCCGGCCCGGCGGTACTGCAAATCTCCAGCTACTGGCAGCCGGGGGAGTTTGTCACGGTTAACCTGCTTCCCGATTGCGATCTCGACGCGTTCCTTAACGAGCAGCGTACCGCGCACCCGAATCAAAGCCTGAAAAACACCCTGGCAATGCAGCTGCCAAAACGTCTGGTGGAATGTTTGCAGGCGCTGGGGCAGATCCCGGACGTGTCGCTCAAGCAGCTTAACAGCCGCGAGCAGGAAACGCTGGTCGAGACCCTGACAAACTGGCGCGTGCAGCCAAACGGCACCGAAGGCTACCGCACCGCAGAGGTCACGCTGGGTGGCGTCGATACGAATGAGCTCTCGTCCCGCACCATGGAAGCGCGCAACGTGCCGGGGCTCTATTTTATTGGCGAAGTGATGGATGTGACCGGCTGGCTCGGCGGGTACAACTTCCAGTGGGCATGGGCAAGTGCCTGGGCGTGCGCTCAGGCGCTGGCAGAAGACAAGTGACATAAGAGCACAGCCACTCGTCACGGTTGGCTTTACGAGCTGACGGTGGTGACGTCTGTCACAGCAAGAATATTGCTCGCGGCCACGGTCCCCATCCTGATATATGACGCTGCGGTAACACCGCCAATATGCGGTGAAATAACCACGTTTTCTACGGACTGCCAGAGGTGCGGCGCGGTCAGCGGCTCGTGGGTAAAGCTGTCCAGCGCGGCGCTGTGCAGCGTGCCATCCCTGAGCGCCGCCAGTAACGACTCATCGTGGATCAGCCCACCGCGTGCCGTATTGACCAGAATTGCGTTCCGCTTGCAGTGTGCGAGCGTTTCGCTATTGATCATCCCCCGATTCTCATCGGTCAGCGGACAGTGCAAAGAGATGACATCGGAACGGGAAAGAAGTCCGTTCAGCGTTTCTGCGCGTTCGCACAGGGCAGGCATAGTCTTAGCATAGGGATCGTAAGCCAGCACCTTCATGCCGAAAGCGTGACCAATAGTCGCCACGCGCGAGCCGATAGCACCCAACCCAATTAGCCCTAACGTTAAGCCCTCCAGTTCAATGGATTTATGCGTCGCCTTATCCCAGTGCCCGTCTCGCAGCCGCTTGTCCAGAGGCACCACTGACTTTGCGCAGGCGAGGATCAGCGCCCAGGTATGTTCAGCCACTGCCGCCGCGTTTGCACCTGGCGCAGCCCGGACGGCGATGTTGCGCTCGGCCGCTGCCGTCTGGTCTATCACATCGATCCCGCTTCCGTGCTTGGAAATAACCTGCAAAGCCGGGGCGGCATCCATAACTTTCGCGGTGATCCTGCCGTAACGTACCAGGATCGCCACAGGATTGTGTCGTTTACACAGCGCGATCAGGTCATCTTCTGTGGGCTGGCGGCCCGCAAACACTACCTCAAAGCCCTGCAACATCACCATGGCCTGCTCCGCCAGGTCGCTTCCGGTAACCAGCACTACGTCTTTGCCCCCCATCACAGCGTCTCCTCGTCGCTCAACATACCTGCCTTACGAAGCGCGTCATCAAGCCAGTGTGGACGTAAATCGCCTTCACGGATGGCAGCAAGACGCCGGGTCTCCATCTCCAGCTTTTCTTTTGCCAGAGCGATAACCTCCTGAACCTCATCGCGCGGGATAACGACCACGCCGTCGATATCCGCGACAACAAGATCCCCGGCCTGAACCGTCGCCCCGGCGACTGAAATGGGATGATTAACCCGGCCAGAAATTAACTTTGTCGGGCCGCAGGGGTTCAAACCGGCAGAAAAGACGGGGTAGTGACCTTTGCTCAGGGTGTCGGCGTCACGTACAGCGCCATCAATAATAATGCCCGCAATGCCGCTCGCCTGAGCCTGAGTGGCCATGATTTCCCCAAGCAGCGCGCAGCTCAGGTCGCCTTTGCCATCGACGACCAGGACATCGCCGGGCTGCGCCACCGCCATCGCGGCATGAATCGCCAGATTATCCCCCGGACGCACTTCAACGGTGATGGCCGGACCCGCAACGGACATGTGTGGGGCCAGCGGTTTGATGCGGCCATGAAGCGTACCGCGGCGACCGGCCACGTCGGCCAGAATAGCTGCCTGATACTCGGCAGCCCGACGAACGTCCTCGGCAGAAACGCGCTCGAACTGGCGATTAATCGGTTTTTTTTCATTAACGGACATAAATGCCTCCATATTGTTTTACTAAGTACAATGCAGGTGTACAGAACAAAACAACTATAGCGGTGTTGATTTCCTTTTAGCCAGACCCGTGGTGGCGTTTGTGATGTAAACACGAAGTGACTCACAAAATTTGAGGTACACTCACTGCCGGGCTAACAAGGAGATAATGATGGGGAATGAAGGCGTTGTAGCGGTTGAAAAAGCGCTGGCTTTACTGGATTGCTTCCGTCCTGGAGATGAGAGCCTGACGCTGACCGCGCTGGCACAGCTGTCGGGTTATCACAAAACCACGGTTTACCGCTTGATGAATTCTCTTGAACGGATGAATTACGTCGTCAGGCATGAAGACGGCAATTATGCGCTGGGCCCACGTCTGCTTTACCTCGGCAAGCTGTATGAACAATCTTTCCACCTTTCCCGGGTGGTCCAGCCAGAGCTCCAGGCCTTATCCCTGGCGTCTCAGGAGAGTGCCAGCTGGTATGTGCTGGAGGGAGGGCAGCGGCTTTGCCTGTTTCGCGCTGAAGCGTCGCATGGCCTGCGACACAGCAATCTTCCCGGCAGCCAGTTCCCGCTCGATAATTCGGCCATCAGTAAGGTATTGCGTCATTGGGGGCTCAATGAAAGCCTGCCGGAGGAAGACGCTGAACTCCCATTCTACACGTCAGGCGCGCGCGATCCCCACACCGCTGCGTTTGCGATGCCTGTCTTCGGCGTTCACGACAAGCTGGTTGCGGCGTTAGCCCTGACCGGCCCCATCTCGCGGCTGACGGAAGATCGTCGTGAGAAGGAGATAGGGCAGTTGATGAAGGCGGCTGCAAGCCGTCTGTCGCAGAAAATGGGCGCCAGCAAGCCCTTCTGTCAGCAGTTCTTTGGTGAAACGAGCGACGCGGCGGAAGAAAATCTTTAAATGCAGAAGCGGGACAAATGTCCCGCTTCTGTCATCGTTAATGCGTGACCTGTTTTTCGTGTAGCTGAGCGCGGCGGGCCTGCCGCCCCATAATGAGCACCGCGATACCCCCGGCCACGCACAGCGCGGCCAGCGGAAGCATTGCCAGCGTGTAGCTGCCTGTCCGCTCATTGATAATGCCGTACGCGTTTACCATCACCGCCCCACCTATCAGGTTTGCGATGGCGCCAATCGCGGCCAGTCCCGCCGCCGCTGAGGTACTGCTCATCCAACCGGACGCCAGCGCCCAGAAAGGCCCTTTCATTGAATAAGCGCCTATCAGCATAATGCTGAGGATAACGATCGTGGCAGACAGCGAGACGCTTACAAAGGCGGCGAACACGCCGGCGGCAATCATGAACAGCGTGAGTGCGGTATGCCAGCGGCGTTCGTTGGTACGATCGGAATTCCGTCCCCATACAATCATGAGAACCGATGCCAGACCGTAAGGAATGGCGTTAAACAGACCTGTCTCAAGGTTATCCAGATGGAAGGATTTCAGCAGTTGAGGAGACCAGACGCTGATGGTCGTGCCCGCGGAAGATGCACCCGCGTAAATCAGCGCCATCAGCCAGATTTGGCGATGCTTCAGCAACTGCCACGTCGTCTGGTGTCCGATACTCTTTTGCTGATTGCGCTCGGTTTCCAGCGTGGTTTCCAGCCATTGTTTCTGTTCGCTGCTGAGCCAGCTCGCCTGATGAGGGCGATCCCGGAGAATAAACCAGGCTGCAATACCCAGCAGCACCGCCGGCAAGCCTTCAATAATGAACAGCAGATGCCAGCCGCGAAGGCCCAGCCAGCCATCCAGTGACAGTATCAACCCGGAAAGCGGGGAGCCGATGAAGTTAGCGAGCGGGATGGCGACCATAAAGGACGCAATAATGCGTGCGCGGTAGCGGGACGGGATCCACCAGGTCAGATACAGCACGACGCCCGGGAAAAAGCCCGCCTCTGCAGCACCGAGAAGAAAACGGACGATATAGAGCGACGTGGTGTTCTGCACCAGGGCCATACACATGGAGACGATGCCCCAGCTGATCATAATGCGCGGGATCCACAGCCGGGCGCCGACTTTCTGCATGGCCAGGTTGCTGGGTACTTCAAACAAAAAATAGGCCACGAAGTAAAGACTGCTGGCGAAGCCAAACGCGGCTTTGCTGAGGCCAAGGTCCTCATTCATCTGCAGCGAAGCCATGCCGATATTCCCGCGATCGATAATGGAGACCAGGTAACTGACAATCAGAAACGGGAGAATACGCCAGATCACCTTCCGCATCGTCTCTCTTTCTATGTCCTCGGTGGCGGTAGCGCCGTTACGTAAATGTTCTGTCATTGTGTCCTCGCAGGGTTTGTTCTTTGTTTTATTAGGTACAACTCAGTTTTATTAAACAAAACCACTATAGCGACGGCGCGTTATTTTTATCCAGTTAATGGAAGGTTTAAATGATGTAAATAAGAGGTGACTCACAGATAGTGCGCTGCAGATATATCGCTCACAGCAGTCGAACCAGCCGCAAAGAGGGCACGCTGCAAGGGAGATAATCACGCAACGCAATTATTGCACCAACTTTTCCTCGTCATTCAACTAAGCTTCGACCAGGTGCCCCGCCTCGTTCGCGGGGCCAGATTCCTTTTGGTCGAGCACGCATCATGCAGCTACTCAGTATTATTATTTTGCTTACCCTTACCGTGGTGATCCATTCGCTGTGGATGTTTGGCGTTTTAAAGTTCATCAAATTAGAAGTCGATTCGGCGGTACGCATCGTTTTACGCAATGTCGGTATCGTGATCTCCATGATCTTCGCCCACCTCCTTGAGGCCGGACTGTTTGCTGCGTTTTATTTTGTCATCGACGCGTTTAATGACTGGAACACCAGCTTCTATTTTTCACTGGTCAGCTACGCTACCGTGGGATACGGCGACGTCACGTTACCCCAGCACTGGCGGCTCATCGGCGGGGTGGAAGGGCTGGTGGGCGCGTTGATGGTGGGCTGGTCTGTGGCGGTTCTGGTGGCGGTGCTGCAGCGTTTGCGCGGCATGAGCGCCTAAACGGCAGATGCGCGATCCCCGCCTGGTAAGGTAAAGTACTCCTCCTTGCGCGGCCTGAAGGCCGCGACTTTGAGGGCGAAGAGGCTGATTAACGGCTCGCCCTTTTCTGTTCCTGGTTTACGCCAGTTTGCATGGTGTTGTGTTTTGTCTGCCAAAAGGGTTTTGTATGTCTGCTGCTCATCTCGGTTTCCCGACGGAAACCGTTGTTGTCTTTGTGGTGATGGCCGTAGGGGCGATGTTTATCGACCTCTTTATGCACCGTCACGATAAACCCGTCTCGCTGAAAAGCGCGGCGATGTGGTCCATTTTCTGGGTCATGATGGCGATGGCCTTCGCCGGATTCCTGTATGTTCACCACGGCGCCGAGATGGCGAGCCTGTTCCTCACCGGCTATGCGCTGGAAGAGGTGCTCTCCGTCGATAACCTGTTCGTGATGATGGCGATCTTCGCCTGGTTCGGCGTGCCGGATAAGTACCGTCACCGCGTGCTCTACTGGGGCGTGCTGGGGGCGATAGTCTTCCGCGGCATCTTTGTGGCTATCGGCACCAGCCTGTTAAGCCTGGGGCCGTACGTTGAGGTGATCTTCGCGCTGGTCGTCGGCTGGACGGCGGTGATGATGCTCAGACGCAATGAAGAGAGCGACGAAGTGGAAGATTACTCGGGTCATCTCGCCTATCGCCTGGTGAAGCGCTTCTATCCGGTCTGGCCGAAAATCAGCAGCAACGCCTTTATTCTGACCCAGAAAGAGGTGGATGCTGAGCTTGAAAAGCCGGAAAACCAGGACGTGATGGTCGGACGCGTGAAGAAGGCGAAGCGCTATGCGACGCCGCTGCTGCTTTGCGTAGCCGTCGTCGAGCTCTCTGACGTCATGTTCGCGTTTGACTCCGTGCCGGCCATTATTGCCGTGAGCCGCGAGCCGCTGATTATCTACAGCGCCATGATGTTCGCCATTCTCGGCCTGCGTACGCTTTACTTCGTGCTGGAAGCGCTGAAGCAGTATCTGGTGCACCTCGAGAAAGCCGTGGTGCTGCTGCTGTTCTTCGTGGCGTTCAAGCTGGGGTTAAATGCCACCGATCACTTCTGGCATCACGGTTACAGCATTGGCGCCACGGCCAGCCTGTTTGTGGTATTGGGCGTGCTGGCGCTGGGGATTATTGCGAGCGTGATGTTCCCGGGGAAACGTGAGGCCTGATGTACCGCCTTTCTCCCTCTCCCTGTGGGAGAGGGCCGGGGTGAGGGCACCGGACCGCACCTAACCCTTAATCGGTGAATTCCGACGCTTGCGGGGGTGGTGGAAGTGCCGCCAGTGCGGATCCTGCGCCGCCGCCAGCAGCTCGTGGTCGCCGCGGGTGTCGCCCCAGGCGCGCAGGTGATAGGCGTTCAGATCGCCATACACTTTTTCCAGCCTTGCCACCTTCTGGGCGCAGCGGCAGTTATTGCCCGTGATGCGCCCCGTCAGCTTGCCGTCTTTCACTTCCAGCTGCGTGCCAATCAGCTTAATGCCCAGTTTGTCAGCCCACGGCTGGAGCACCAGCGCCGGGGACGCGGAACAGATGGTCACTTCCGCACCGGAATTCACCTCAGCCGCCACCGCCAGAACCCCTTCGGGGCGCATCAGCTTGTTCCAGTATTTTTCGCAAAAGGCTTCCGCCTGCTGGCGTAACCAGTGTTCATCCACGCCCGTCAGGAAGGTTTTAATCAGCACTTCCTTCAGCTCATCGCGCGTCAGCTTGCGACGCACGCAGTGGAGCGTGGGCAGCGCCATGCGCACCAGACGGCCCGCGAAGTAACGTTTGCCGAAGGCAAAACGCAGGAAAGGGATAAAGCTGTCGTGGTGCGTTAATGTCCCGTCAAAGTCAAAGACAGAGAGCACGCTGGATTTAGCCACCGTCTCGTCGGCAATCATATTGGTCATAAATACGTCTTAGCTGAAATACACATTCTGCGGATCAGTTTACCTGCTTTAGCTGGACAGTCCTTATATCACCACTCTTTTTTTCTCGATCTTGCGATCTCAAAGTGAGTCCATTTTTGGCCTCGATAACAATTGGTGAAAAAAACGAGCTGTCTATATTATCGCCACATCGCAAGATATTTAGGGGAACCATTGGCCCCCACAGGTAAGGAAAAACTCACTCACTACTTCTTTCTTGATATGACTCTTAGATCGCTTATTTCAATCCTCACGTTAAGTTTTGCTTCGTTTTCTGCGTTCAGCTTTCAACTTCCAGCGTCGATGTTATCGATGAACAGCGAGCTGGCGGCATCACCGGCGAAATCTGCGCTGGTGCATCAGGAAACAGGCCCGCTGCGCTCGCGTATTCTCGATCAATACCAGAAATGGAAAGGCACCCAGTACCGGTGGGGCGGAACCACGCATCGCGGGGTGGATTGCTCCGCGCTCATGCAGCACCTGTTCACCGATGCGGCGCATCTTAATTTGCCGCGCACGACGAGTGAACAGATCCATCGCGGCGTGCAGGTGGCGCAATACCGCCTGAGAGCCGGCGATCTGGTCTTCTTCCAGACGGGCCCGAACCGCAAGCACGTTGGCGTTTATATTGGCGAAAACCAGTTTATTCATGCCTCAACCAGTCAGGGCGTAACGGTTTCAACCCTGACGAATGATTACTGGCAGGCACACTACATTACCGCCCGTCGCATCGCAGGCAGCGCGGCCTGACAGCGTCAGATGATGTCATCCACGACGCCACCGTCGACGCGCAGCGCCGCGCCCGAGGTGGCGGAGGCCTGGGTCGAACAGACATAAATCACCATATTGGCCACCTCTTCAACCGTGGCCGCGCGCTGGATAACCGAGCTGGGGCGGTTGGCCATCACAAACTCTTTCGCCAGCTGCTCCAGCGATTTACCGGTTTTTTCGATTTCATCTTTCATCATCTCTGCAAAACCGTCAGACATCGTCGGGCCCGGCAGGACGCTGTTGACCGTAACGCCGCTCCCCGCCACAAACTTCGCCAGTCCGCGCGCCAGCGAGAGCTGCGCCGTTTTGGTCACGCCGTAGTGGATCATATCCGCCGGAATATTGCAGGCCGACTCGGAGGAGATAAACACCACGCGTCCCCAGCCTTTCTGCACCATGCCCGGCAGCAGGGCGCGGGACAGACGCACGCCGGACATCACGTTGGTCTGCCAGTAACGCTCCCAGGTCTCATCGTCGGTGGCATAGAAATCCTGAGGACCGTAAATCCCGGCGTTGTTGACCAGAATATCGACGTTATTCGCTACCTTCAGAAGCGACTCGACCCCTTCCGCCGTGCTGAGATCGGCAATCGCGGCGCGCACCTGTACGCCCGGCACCACCTGCTGGAGCTGCTGAATGCCTTTATTCACCGATTCCGTGCTGCGGCCATTGACGATCACTTCCGCACCGCTTTCTGCCAGACCTCTGGCAATGGCGAATCCGATCCCGCCGGTTGAGGCGGTCACCAGCGCCACTTTCCCCGCAAAGTCGATTTTCATCATCTGCTCCTTATCGTTTTAACGTTCGGACCTTAAAGCGTAGCAGGTGAGGATGACGGCTCCTGGCTAAAAAGGCGCAACAGCGTCTCAACCTGTTCATCAAGCGGGGCGAGGGAACGTTTAACAATCAGGTGAAGCGGCGTTGCCCTGCGCGCGCCGTGGCTCAGCGGCAGGCGTTTGAGTACGCCCTGATCCAGCTGGGTCTGGATGCGTTCCTCTGGCAGCCAGCCGTAGCCGACCTGAGAGACGACGGCTTCAATCGCGGCATCGATGGTGGAGAAGGTCCACGACTCGCCGGCAGCACGCGCGGCGGGCTGGCTGTCCGCAATCTGGATGAGCGGCCACGGGCGCAGCATCTCATCATTTAGCGGCGCGTCGAGGTGAAACAAGGGGTGCCGGGAATGGGCCACGGCAACAAAGTCGATATTCATCAGCCATTCTCCGAGCCCGGTAATGTCCTGGCGGCGGGTTAAGACCATCACATCGGCTTCGTCGTTAATGGCATCGGCGCGGGTATTTTCCAGCACTTCGGTCAGACGTACCTGAGTCTGCGGATACTGCTGCTGGAACTGACGAAGAATAGCGAACAGGCGGCGGCGCGGGAAAATGGAGTCCACCACCAGATCTAACCGCGTTCGCATCCCGTTGCGAAGTGTCGCTGCGCGCGTCTCAACGTACGAAAACGCTTTCAGCAGCGGTTTAACCTGGTTGAGAAGAAGTTCTCCGGCCGGAGTTAACACCGCCCGTCGCCCCTCCGGGACCAGCAGCGCCACGCCGAGCCGCTCCTGCAGCAGCGACAGGTTATAGCTCACCGAGGACTGGCTGCGGTGGGTTTCTTCCGCGGCTTTGGCAAAGCTGCCCGCTTCCACCACTCTTTCCAGTAAAGCCCATTGTTCCAGCGTCGTCTTATGCATGATTTATCTAAAATTTGGATGAATTTGATTAAAACATAGCGTTATTCATTCATTTTTTGAAGGGGTACGATCGTCTCATCAAAACAAAGGAGACATCTTATGAACACCTTCGACAAACACGACTTAAGCGGCTTTGTTGGTAAACATCTTGTATATACCTACGATAACGGCTGGAACTACGAGATTTACGTAAAAAATGAGACCACGCTTGATTACCGTATTCACAGCGGTCTTGTGGCCAACCGTTGGGTGAAAGATCAGCAGGCTTATATCGTGCGGGTAGGCGAGAGCATCTATAAAATTTCCTGGACCGAACCAACCGGTACCGACGTCAGCCTGATCGTGAACCTGGGCGACAAGCTGTTCCATGGCACCATCTTCTTCCCACGCTGGGTCATGAACAATCCGGAAAAAACCGTCTGCTTCCAGAACGACCATATTCCGCTGATGAACAGCTATCGCGATGCGGGTCCGGCGTATCCAACGGAAGTGATTGATGAATTTGCTACGATCACCTTTGTGCGCGACTGCGGAGCCAATAATGAAAGCGTTATTGCCTGTGCGGCCAGTGAATTACCGAAAAACTTTCCAGATAATCTCTAATAAGCGCGACAATTAACTAAAAAGAAAAGTTCCCGGCTATTTCATATTATTTTGAAATGGCCGGGATTTTTTTTGTTTGTTGATGATTGGTTTAAATGAATCCATTTCAAAATGTTGCGAAAGATCACATTAAAAATATTTAATATTAATTTAACTTGTTGTTTTTCAAATAGCTGCTAGTTGTCTTATAACGTTGCAAACGTTGTCTTAATTTTTCCCTAAGGAAAGAGAGCTACTTTGATATAAGTTTATGGTTCGTTGAAATAAACGGGCTGGCATTTGGTTAATATCAAAAACATGCCATTTTTATTGCAAGGAAATTAATAATGAGTGATTTTCTGCCTTTTTCGCGGCCGTCGATGGGCGCTGAGGAAATTGCGGCGCTTCAGGACGTTTTGATGTCGGGCTGGATCACCACTGGGCCTAAGAATCAGGAACTTGAAGAGGCATTTTGTCAGCTTACCGGGAATCAGCATGCGATTGCCGTCTGTTCAGCCACCGCGGGTATGCACGTCACGCTGATGGCGCTGGATATTGGCCCGGGCGATGAAGTCATTACCCCTTCCCAGACCTGGGTCTCCACGCTGAATATGATCGTGTTGCTGGGTGCCACACCGGTCATGATTGATGTGGACAAAGATACATTAATGGTGACGCCAGAAGCCGTTGAAGCCGCCATTACCCCGCGTACCAAAGCCATTATTCCCGTTCATTATGCCGGCGCGCCGTGTGAAATCGACGCCATTCATGCCATCGGTGAACGTCACGGTATTCCGGTTATTGAAGATGCGGCCCATGCCGCCGGAACGTATTACAAGAACCGTCATGTGGGCTGGAAAGGAACGGCGATTTTTTCCTTCCACGCCATTAAAAATATGACCTGCGCGGAAGGCGGCTTAGTCGTCACGGATAATGCCCAGCTGGCACAGCGGATCCGCAGCCTGAAATTCCATGGCCTGGGCGTAGATGCCTATGACCGCCAGACGCACGGCCGCGCGCCGCAGGCGGAAGTGATCGCGCCGGGCTATAAATACAACCTGGCGGACATCAACGCCGCGCTGGCGCTGGTGCAGTTAGGCAAACTGAAAGAGGCCAACAGGCGCCGCCAGGAAATTGCTGAACGCTACCTGCGTGAGCTTGCCGATACGCCGTTCCAGCCGCTCACCATTCCGTCATGGCCGCACGTGCACGCCTGGCACCTGTTTATTATTCGCGTTGACGAAGCGCGCTGCGGAATTTCCCGCGACAACCTGATGGCGGCGCTGAAAGAGAAAGGCATCGGTACCGGCCTCCACTTCCGCGCGGCGCACACCCAAAAATACTACCGCGAGCGTTTTCCTGATGTATCGCTCCCGAATTCTGAATGGAATAGCGCGCGTATTTGTTCTCTCCCTCTTTTCCCGGACATGACTCATGACGACACAACCCGCGTCATTACCGCACTCCATCAGCTTGCAGGACATTGATATGTTCAGTGCACCGCCTGTACAAAAAGTTTCCGTGGTAATCCCGGTTTATAACGAGCAGGAGAGCCTGCCCGAACTGATCCGTCGTACAACCGCCGCCTGCGATACGATGGGCAAGGCTTATGAAATTCTGCTGGTAGATGATGGCAGTAGCGATAATTCCGCGCTGATGCTGACCGAGGCCGCGCAGGCCGAAGGCAGCCATATTGTTGCCGTGCTGCTCAACCGCAACTACGGCCAGCACTCGGCGATTATGGCGGGGTTTAGCCACGTCACGGGCGATCTGGTCATCACCCTGGACGCTGACCTGCAAAACCCGCCGGAAGAGATCCCGCGCCTGGTCGCCAAAGCCGATGAAGGCTATGACGTGGTCGGCACGGTACGTCAGAACCGTCAGGACAGTCTGTTTCGCAAGCTGGCCTCACGCACCATCAACCGCCTTATCCAGCGCACGACCGGTAAAGCGATGGGCGATTACGGCTGCATGCTGCGCGCCTACCGCCGCCATATCGTCGACGCGATGCTGCACTGCCATGAGCGCAGCACCTTTATTCCGATCCTCGCCAACACCTTTGCCCGCAAGGCAACGGAAATTCCGGTTCTGCACGCCGAGCGCGAGCACGGGGAATCGAAGTACAGCTTTATGCGTCTCATCAACCTGATGTATGACCTCATCACCTGCCTGACCACCACGCCGCTGCGTCTGCTGAGCGTGTTCGGCAGCATCATCGCCGTGGCCGGGTTTGCGCTGTCCGTTCTGCTGGTGGTGCTGCGACTGGTCTTTGGCCCGCAGTGGGCGGCGGAAGGGGTCTTCATGCTCTTTGCCGTGCTGTTTATGTTCATCGGCGCCCAGTTTGTCGGGATGGGCCTTCTCGGTGAATACATTGGCCGTATCTATAACGATGTTCGCGCGCGTCCGCGCTACTTTATTCAACGTGTTGTCCGTCAGGAACACAAAGCATCTCAAGAGGAAATTCACCCATGAAAGCTGTTGTATTTGCCTATCACGATATGGGGTGCACGGGCACGCTGGCCCTGCTGGAAGCGGGCTATGACATTGCGGCAATCTTTACCCATCCGGACACGACCGGAGAGAATAACTTTTTTGGCTCCGTGGCGCGTATCGCCGCCGAGCGCGGGATCCCGGTTTATGCGCCGGACGACGTTAACCACCCGCTGTGGGTGGATCGCATCCGCGCCCTCGCGCCTGACGCGATCTTCTCGTTCTACTATCGCAACCTGCTTTCCGACGAAATCTTAGGTCTGGCCGCAAAAGGCGCCTTTAATCTTCACGGTTCTCTGCTGCCCGCCTACCGTGGCCGCGCGCCGTTGAACTGGGTGCTGGTGAACGGTGAAACGGAGACGGGCGTGACGCTGCACCGCATGGTGCGCCGTGCTGACGCGGGCGCTATCGTGGCACAGCAGAAGGTCGCTATTGATGCGGACGAAACTGCGCTGCAGCTGCATCAAAAGCTGAATGCAACGGCGCAGACGCTGCTGCGTGATGCCCTTCCAGGCATCCTCAACGGCACCTTCAGCGAGACCGCGCAGGATGAGAGCAAGGCAAGCATCTTTGGCCGCCGCGCGCCGGAAGATGGTCGTCTGGACTGGAACAAGCCTGCCCGCCAGCTGCACAACCTGGTGCGTGCCGTGACCGACCCGTGGCCGGGCGCGTACAGCTTTGCGGGCGTAAGCAAATTTATCGTCTGGAAATCCCGCGTGCGTGACGATATTCCGGCTGCCAAACCGGGCACCGTCGTCTCTGTCTCTCCGCTGATTGTAAGCTGCGGCGAGCAGGCGCTGGAGATCGTCACCGGACAAACCGACAACGGCCTGTACGTGCAGGGCACGCAGCTGGCGCAGTCTCTGGGTCTGGTGGCCGGGGCGCTGATCACCAGCGCACCGGTTGTTGCCATCAAGCGCCGTACCCGCGTGCTGATCCTCGGCGTGAACGGCTTTATCGGTAACCACCTGACCGAACGTCTGCTCAAGGACGATAACTACGAGATTTACGGTCTGGATATCGGCTCTGACGCCATCAGCCGTTTCCTCGACAACCCGCGTTTCCACTTCGTGGAAGGGGACATCAGCATCCATTCCGAGTGGATTGAATACCACATTAAAAAATGCGACGTGGTGCTGCCGCTCGTCGCCATTGCCACGCCAATCGAGTACACCCGTAACCCGCTGCGCGTGTTCGAGCTGGACTTTGAAGAGAACCTGAAGATCATCCGCGACTGCGTGAAATACGACAAGCGCATCATCTTCCCGTCCACGTCTGAAGTGTACGGCATGTGTACCGATAAGAACTTCGATGAAGACACCTCCAATCTGGTGGTCGGGCCGATCAACAAACAGCGCTGGATTTACTCCGTCTCCAAACAGCTGCTGGACCGCGTGATTTGGGCCTACGGTGAGAAAGAAGGCCTGCGCTTTACCCTGTTCCGTCCGTTCAACTGGATGGGCCCGCGTCTGGATAATCTCAACGCGGCGCGTATCGGTAGCTCCCGTGCGATCACCCAGCTGATCCTGAACCTGGTGGAAGGCTCGCCAATTAAGCTTATCGAAGGCGGGAAACAGAAACGCTGCTTTACGGACATCAGCGACGGTATTGAAGCGCTGTTCCGCATCATCGAAAACAAAGATAACCGCTGCAACGGTGAAATCATCAACATCGGTAACCCGGACAACGAAGCGAGCATTCGCGAGCTGGCAGAGATGCTGCTGGCCAGCTTTGAGCGCCATCCGCTGCGCGACAAGTTCCCGCCGTTTGCCGGTTTCCGCGAAGTGGAAAGCAGCAGCTACTACGGCAAAGGGTATCAGGACGTTGAGCACCGTAAGCCAAGCATTCGCAACGCGAAGCGCTGCCTGAACTGGACGCCGACGGTGAAGATGGAGCTGACCATCGATGAGACGCTCGATTTCTTCCTGCGCACCGTGGAGCTGTCGGAACAGGACTCATGAAAAAAGTCGGTTTACGCATTGATGTCGACACCTTCAGGGGAACGCGTGACGGCGTACCCAAACTGCTGGAACTGCTGAGCAAGCACGGTGTGCGTTCCAGCATTTTCTTCAGCGTGGGGCCTGACAACATGGGACGCCATTTATGGCGTCTGATTAAACCGGCATTTCTGTTCAAAATGCTGCGCTCGCGCGCAGCATCCCTCTACGGCTGGGATATTTTGCTGGCTGGCACCGCCTGGCCCGGCAGACGTATCGGCGCGGGTAATGAAGCCGTTATCCGTGAGGCGGCTCAGCATCATGAGGTGGGTCTGCACGCCTGGGACCACCATGCCTGGCAAGCCTGGGCGGGCGTCTGGGATATCCCGCGCCTGTCCCGTGAGGTCGAGCGTGGGATGCTGGAGCTGGAGGCCATTACCGGTCAGCCCGTGCGCTGCTCCGCCGTGGCGGGATGGCGTGCGGATCAGCGCGTCGTGAAGGCCAAAGAAGCCTTTGCGTTTCGCTACAACAGCGACTGCCGCGGAACCGGACCTTTTTTGCCGCTGTTAGGCGAAAATCGCTACGGAACGGTGCAAATTCCGGTTACGCTTCCCACCTGGGATGAAGTGGTCGGGCGCGAGGTGAAGGCGGATGAGTTCAATCGCTACATTCTGGACCGCATCCATCGTGACGCCGGCACGCCGGTGTATACCATCCATGCCGAAGTGGAAGGGATTGCGTATCAGCATGATTTCGACGAACTGCTGACGATGGCCGCTCAGGAGGGCATTGAATTTTGTCCGTTGAGCGAGCTGCTGCCGGACGACCTCAGCACCCTGCCCGTGGGCAAAGTCGTCCGTAATGAAATGGCTGGCCGGGAAGGCTGGCTTGGCTATCAACAAACCGTGAGTCCGGTCCCATGAAAACAGCCCGTTATGGCTTAGCGCTTCTCGCACTGTTTATCGTTTACTACCTCATTCCGGTCGATATTCGTCTGCTCTGGCAGCCTGATGAAACGCGCTATGCGGAAATCAGCCGCGAAATGCTGGCATCCGGAGACTGGGTTGTCCCGCATTTTCTGGGGCTGCGTTACTTTGAAAAACCGATTGCTGGCTACTGGATCAACAGCATCGGGCAGTTGCTGTTCGGGCACACCAACCTCGCCGTGCGCGCCGGTTCTATATTCTCCACCGGGTTAGCGGCGCTGCTGGTCATCTGGATGGCATGGCGTCTCTGGCGAGATAAGCGGACCGCCATTTTCTCCGGTCTTATCTTCCTGACCCTGTTCCTGGTGTATGGCATCGGCACGTATGCGGTGCTGGATCCTATCATCACCCTGTGGCTGGTGGCGGCGATGTGCAGCTTCTGGCTGGCCTCACAGGCCCAAACCGTTGCCGGAAAAGCGGGCGGCTATGTGCTGCTTGGGCTGGCCTGCGGGATGGGGGTGATGACCAAAGGCTTCCTGGCGCTGGCGGTACCGGTGATTGGCGTGCTGCCGTGGGTAATCGCCCATAAGCGCTGGAAAGAGGTGCTGATTTTTGGCTGGCTCGCGATCCTGAGCTGTGTGCTGATTGTTCTGCCGTGGGGGCTGGCTATTGCGCAGCGTGAACCTGACTTCTGGCGTTATTTCTTCTGGGTTGAGCATATTCAGCGTTTTGCCCAGAGCGACGCGCAACACAAAGCCCCGTTCTGGTACTACATACCGTTCCTGATCGCTGGCAGCCTGCCGTGGCTTGCGCTTTTGCCCGGTGCGATTCGTCTCGGCTGGAATGACCGACAAAACGCGGGTGGCGGGTTCTATCTGCTGGGTTGGGTGGTGATGCCGCTGCTGTTCTTCAGCATCGCCAAAGGCAAGTTGCCGACCTATATCCTGCCGTGCTTTGCCCCGCTGGCCATCCTGATGGCGCGCTATGCCTGCCTCGCGGCGGAAAAAGGTGCCAGAGCGTTACGCATTAACGGCGGGATTAACCTGGCGTTTGGCGTTATCGGCGTGGTGGCGGCGCTGGTGGTCTCGCCGTGGGGACTGTCTAAGCATCCGGTCTGGACGTCGGTCGAACTGTACAAAGTCTTCTGTGCGGTGGTGGCGTTCCTCATCTGGGCCGCGGTAGGCTGGTTTACCTTCAGACAGAGCCAGCAGCGCTGGTGGCTGGCGGCACTGTGCCCCGCAGGGCTGGCGCTGCTGATTGGTTTTGCCATTCCTAACCTGGTGGTGGATTCCAAACAGCCGCAGTCGCTGGTCGATACCGTGCGCGAGCCGCTTCAGGAAAGCCGATTCGTGCTGGCCAATAACGTGGGCGTGGCCGCGGGCCTGGCGTGGGAGCTGAAGCGCAATGACATCACGCTGTTTGGTCAGAGCGGCGAACTGCGCTACGGGCTGGATTATCCCGATGTGAAAGATCGTTTTGTCAGTGAGGACGACTTCGCGCAGTGGCTGGCAGCGCATCGTCAGCAGGGGCGCGTGTCGCTGGTGATGCTGCTGTCAAAACGCGACGATATTTCACGGGCGAATTTACCGCAGCCGGACAATCTCTATATCCAGGGGCGTCTGGCCTTGCTGGAGTACCTGCCGAAGTGATGACCTGGATCTGGCTGATACTGGCAAGCCTGCTCAGCTGCGCGGGGCAGCTGTGCCAGAAACAGGCCACCCGTCCGGCGAAAGCCGGGCGGCGCGGGACGCATATCGCGCTGTGGCTTGGCCTGGCACTGCTGGCGCTGGGCAGCGGGATGCTGGTCTGGCTGGTGGTGCTGCAACGCCTGCCTGTCGGCATCGCGTATCCTATGCTGAGCCTCAATTTTGTCTGGGTGACGCTGGCGGCGAAGGCGTTCTGGCGTGAGCACGTTGCTGCGCATCACTGGCTGGGAGTAGGGTTCATCATCATTGGGATTGTTATCCTGGGAGGGAGCCTGTGAAAGGAGCGTTCTGGGCCTTATGCAGCGTGCTGTTAGTCAGCGCGGCGCAGCTGTTGCTGCGCAATGCCATGCAGGCATTGCCACCGGTCAGTGAGCTCCTGGCGTTTGTTTCCGCGCTGTGGCACTTCTCGTCCGGCACGGGTGCGCTGCTGCTGGGGTTGACGGGGTACGTGGCCTCGATGGGCTGCTGGTATCTGGCGCTGCATCGCATGGCGCTCAGCAAAGCGTATGCCCTGCTGAGCCTCAGCTATATTCTGGTGTGGGGTGCGGCGATCCTGCTGCCCGGCTGGGGAGAACGCTTCTCCTGGCACGGGCTGGTGGGCGTCGGGTTTATTATTCTGGGTGTGTTAGTGATTTTTCTGCCCCGAACGTCCCGAGGTGAATAATCGACTCGTGGGTCAGGGTGTAAGGGGTCGATGTGCAGACGGCAAGGCTCAGCGAGCCGACCTGTAGCTGGCTGACCGCGTGCATCTGCGCCGTGCTGTCGATGCTGACAATCTGCCAGGCGCTGCCGCCACGCTGTTTCACAATCGCTTCTTTCCGCGTCCAGATACGCCAGAAGGCGGAAAGCCGTTCCTCGGGCGCTTCACGCTCCAGCTCGTCATGCTCGGTCATGCTGAATACCGCATTAGCCAGCGCCTGCCAGTTCTTCCTCGGGCGAATCACTTCGATATCGCAGCCAACCTCGCCTTCATCGCTCATCAGCAGGGCGATATCGTCACCGCTATGGCTCAGGTTGAACCACAGCGGATTTCCCTTCGCAAAGGCCGGTTTGCCCTGCTCGCCGTAAATGATGTCGGGGAGCGGGTGAGGGGATAACGCTCTGGCGAGCAGCGTCCTCCCGGCCAGCCAGGAGGCCTGTCGGGCACCCTGAGGCGCCCTGTCTGCGAGCGCTGACGCCAGCGGGTCCGCGCAAAGGGTGGAGATTTTTCCCAGTACAAACTGGTACATAGTTACGCCCAGCGTTTAATGATAATCGAGGTGTTGATGCCGCCAAACGCGAAGTTATTGCTCTGCAGATACTCGCAGTCAATCTGACGGGCTTCCCCCATAATATAATCTAAAGCACCGCATTGCTCATCCGGCTGCGTTAAATTGAGCGTCGGGGCAAACCAGCCTTCACGCATCATCTGCAGGCTCATCCACGCTTCCAGCGCGCCGCAGGCACCCAGCGTATGGCCAAAATAGCTCTTCAGCGAGGACACCGGCACGCTGTCACCGTAGATGGCGGCAGTGGCCTGACTTTCGGCGATATCGCCGCGATCGGTGGCGGTACCGTGCGCGGAGATATACCCCATATCCCGGGCGCTTAATCCCGCCATGGCCAGCGACTGCTCCATGCAAATCTGCATGGTGTCACGCTGAGGCTGGGTGATATGGGCCGCGTCACAGTTGGTGGCAAAGCCCACGATCTCACCGTAGATTGTCGCCCCGCGCGCTCTGGCGTGCTCCAGCTCTTCCAGAATCAGGGTGCCTGCGCCTTCCCCAATGACCAGACCATCGCGCTGCGTATCGAACGGTGAAGGGGTGGTTTTGGGTTCGTCGTTACGCTGACTGGTGGCAAACAGCGTGTCAAACACCGCCGCTTCAGACGGACACAATTCTTCCGCGCCCCCCGCGACCATCACGGTCTGATACCCGTGGCGAATCGCCTCCCAGGCGTAGCCAATCGCCTGGCTGCCGGAGGTACAGGCGCTCGACGTCGGGATGACGCGGCCGCGTAGTCCAAAGAACAGCCCGGTATTCACCGCCGTGGTGTGCGGCATCATCTGGACGTAGGTTGTCCCGGTGATGTTATTGGTGTGCTTTTCGGTGAGCATGGTCGCGAATTCACTGACCGGGCCGGTGCTGCCAGTCGAAGAACCGTAGGCGATACCGGTTTGACCGTTGGTGAGCACCGCTTCGCCAATCAGCCCCGCCTGCTCCAGCGCCAGCTCGGTGGCGCGGGTCGACATCAGCGACACGCGGCCCATGGCACGAATACGCTTGCGGGTATAGTGTTCCGGCAGCGTGAAATCATCGATCGGCGCGCCCAGCAGGGTATGCAGGCCATCGTACACCTGCCATTCCGGCATTTTACGCACCGCGTTTTCATACGCCAGCAGCCTGCTGGAAACGGATTGCCAGCTTTCGCCAAAGGCGGTCACGCCGCCCATGCCCGTAATCACCACGCGACGCGTCATAGCATGCCTCCGTTAATGGAAATGACCTGGCGGGTAACGTAGCCCGCAATATCTGACATCAGATAGCTTGCCAGCCCGGCGACCTCTTCAGCCTGGCCCATCCGTTTCATTGGGATGATGGACATGGCTTCCTTCAGCGCGGCCTCTTCCATCTCAATCATGCCAGTATCAATCAGCCCCGGGGCAATGCAGTTGACGGTGATTTTGCGTTTTGCCAGCTCAATCGCCAGCGCTTTAGTGGCGCCGATAATGCCCGCTTTGGCCGCGCTGTAGTTCACCTGTCCGCGGTTGCCCATCACGCCGGACACGGACGATAAGGTGATAATGCGCCCCCCTTTACGGGTGCCAATCATCGGCATAATGCAGGGGTGAATGACGTTATAAAAACTGTCGAGATTGGTGTGGATCACGCTGTCCCAGTCGTCTTCGCTCAGCGCCGGAAAGGCGCCGTCGCGGGTAATTCCGGCGTTGCTGACCACGCCATACCATGCGCCATGGGCTTCAATCTCCTGCTCCAGCACCTCGCGGCACTGTTCGCGGTTGCCCACATCAAAGGCGAGTAAACGACCGTTGCCACCCGCCTGCGTGATGGCGTCCAGCGTCTCCTGCGCGCCTGCGGCATCACGATGGTAATGCACGCCTACGGTAAACCCGTCGGCGGCAAGCTGACGAGCGATGGCGCGCCCTATGCCTTTGCTGGCCCCTGTGACCAGTACGGAACGACTCATGCGTTAGATCCCTGATTAAAAAGCGATGTTAATTCTTCTGCGCTCGGCTGGAAGGTGTTGACCCGGCCCGTGGCCAGCGTCTCTTCATTAGCGGAAATCGCGCATTCAAAGCTGCCGAAGCGTTCGTCCTGCATCAGCAGCTTAACGGTGATGTCCAGCGTCAGGCCTGCGGCGAAACGCCCGCTGGCGCAGACCAGCTCGCGCGCGCCGAGCACCATGCCCAGCGCGATATGATCCTGCCCCTGCTGATGGCGATGCCAGCCTGACCAGACGCCGACGGTCTGCGCCATCAGCTCGAGCGCGTACCAGCCCGGCAGGTCGCCATCGGCGTTGAGAAACGGCGCCAGCACGCTTTGCCCGTTGACCGCCACGCGGCAGACCGCCGTGTCGTCCGTAACGTTCTCAACGGACCCCAGCAGCATCATCGGCGCCTCGTGCGGCAGATAGGCTTCGGGTGATAAGTAGCTCATGAGGCTCTCCCCAGCAGGATGCTGGCGTTGTTGCCGCCAAACGCGAACGAGTTAGACAAAATGACCGGCTTTTTCAGGGCGGCGCGCTGGTGCAGAAGGCCGCACGGCGCCAGCGTGTCGTCCGGCGCGTAGCGGGCGAAGTCCTGCGGCGGCAATGGCAGATCGCGCGTCAGAATCAGCCAGCTCAGGGCCGCTTCGGTAATACCGGCGGCGCCCAGCGTATGGCCGGTAAGGTGTTTGGTTGAGCTGCACGGCACGCTTTCCCCGAAGAGATCGTGAACCACCTGCGATTCAATCTGATCGTTGAGCGGCGTGGCCGTGCCGTGCAGGTTGATGTAGCCGATATCCTGCGGCTGCATATCCGCTTCGTTAAGCGCCTGCGCGATAGCCCTTATCGCCCCTTCACCCTGCGGATGCGGGGCGGAAATATGGTACGCATCGCTGGATTCGCCCGTTCCGAGCAGCGCCACGTCCGCGGGCTCCCGGCTCAATACCATCAGCGCGGCGGCTTCACCAATGGTGATCCCCCGGCGGTCGCGACCAAACGGCTCGCAGAGCGTAGGGGAGAAGGATTCAAGGCTGTTAAAGCCGTTGACGGGCATCCGGCTCAGGGTATCGGCTCCGCCGACAATGGCGATGTCCACCAGCCCGGCTTCAATCAGACGTTTGCCGCCGATCATCGCCCGCGCGCTGGAAGAGCAGGCCGTGGAGATCGTATAGGCCGGGCCTTCGAGCTGAAGCCAGTTGGCGAGGAAGCGGGACGGATCGCCAAGCTCCTGCTGCGGATACTGCCAGCGCGTGCTCGCTTCGCCATGGGCCATGTGGCGCACGTGCTCATCGCCTTCGTCCAGCCCGGAGGTGCTGGTCCCCAGCACCACGGCCACGCGGTCGCGACCGACGCGGGCGATGGCCTCGTCAACGGCGGGCTGAATCTGCGCCAGCGCGGCCAGCAGCAGCTGGTTATTGCGGGTGCGGTGTGCGGCGAAAGCGTCCGGGATGGGTGGAAGCTCGCCTTCCACGCCGCCCAGTACGGCTTCGGGTAAACCCTGCAACCAGCCGGTCCGGGCGTGCATCCCCGGCGCCACGCCTGCCGTCAGGTTCGCGGCAATCTCGTCAGGCGAGTTGCCCAGCGCGTTGACCATGCCAACAGCGGATATATAAATCATCTCAGTCACCCAGATATTGAATGGTGATGTGGTATTTAAAGACGTGTTGCTCGATGCTGATCGGCTCGCGCTTGCCTTTGCGCTGCAGGTAGACAATCTCCGTCACCAGCTTGCCGCTGGCGTTACGCAGCTCGCGCCGATCGCCATTGTCCGTTAACGTCCAGCCCTTCGGCAACTGCGGCTGCCAGGCGCTAATCGGCCAGTGGCTGAGCATCACGTCGGCCAGCACCTGGCTGGCGGGCGGCAGCTGCGGCACGACGATCGACTGCTCGGTATGAATACCGGTCTCATCGTACGTTGCCAGGAACAGACGAATGCCCACGGAAGAAAGCCCGGCCAGCGTCACCTTATGCGCATCCGCGTTGAGCATCACCAGCAGGGACTGCGTTTGTCCGTTAAAGCTGCCGGTCAGCAGCTGCTGGGAGCTTACCGCCGGGCTGATGCCGGGCGGGGGCAGCGTCACTCTGGTGCCCGGCTGGAGCCAGGCTTGAGGCCGCGTCTCTTTGGTATCGGTCGAATGGCTGCAGCCCGCCAGCAGCAGCGCCGCGGCCAGCGCAACGGCGCGATAAAAAGCGTTCATTTACGTTTTCTCTCTTTCTTATCCGGCATCGCCAGCGGAGCCAGCAGGAAGGCGGTAAAAATACCGCTCACCAGCACGATGCCAAAGCTGCTGATGGCCTGGGTGGCGCTGAAGACGAGCATGCCCAGCGTCAGCAGCGTGGTCATCATGGCCAGCGTAATCGCCAGCATCGAGGTCAGCGGCGTACCGCGCGGGTTGCTGAAAAACAGCGTGTAGTTAATGCCAATGCCGAGCACCAGTACCAGCGCCAGCAGTGAGAACAGATTCACCGGGTGGCCCGTTGCGGCCAGCACCGCCAGGCCGCAGCTCAGCGACAGCACGGACGGCACCAGGCTTATCAGCCCTTTACGCCAGCCGAGGCGCAGCATCGCCCCGCAGGCAATCACCGCCAGCGCGGCAAACAGTAGCCCCGTCAGCAGCGTGCGGTAGAGGGCAAACAGGCTGTCAAAGCTGGCTTTGCGATCGACCCAGACGACGCCGTCATGGCGTGCGGCCAGTTCACCGAGGTAAGCGCTGTTTTTCGCGCCGTCCACCGGCACGAGCACGCCGCTTTCCCCGTTAGGCAGGGTCAGCCAGAGCAGACGCCAGCCTTCGCTGGCCGGGCTTTTAAGCCACGCGTCCACGCTGACCGGCATGGCGTCGAGATTCGGGGATACGGCGTTGAGCCCGGCGCTTTTCAGCACGTTAGTTACCGCAGGGGCAGCCTCGCGCAGCAGCTTCAGATCGCTTTTCTGGCGCGCCAGCGAGTTCAGCGGCAGCGTACGCCAGCGGGCGATCTCTCCGGCTTTTTGCGCCTGTGCCAGCGCCGGGGTAAAGGCTTCCAGCCGCTCCAGCGTTTGCTGAGGCGAGGCGCCATGAACCACAAACCATTTCTGATCGACGCTCTGTCCGGTCAGGGCGGTAATGGCCTTCTCCTGCGCCAGAATATCTTTCGGCAGGGCCTGCAGCTGGGCGATGTCGTCGTCCACCCTCAGGGTGCTCATCCCCACGGCGGAGAGCAGCGCCAGCGCGACGGGCAAACCCACGGACAATTTTTTATTGCGTCGCCACGCGGCCAGCCAGCGCAGCATGATAACCATCAGCGGAACCGGGCGCACCGGTAAACCCCGGCACAGCCACGGATGCCAGAACATCACCGTCAGGCAGGAGGCGCTCAGCCCCACGGCGGCGAACACCGCCATCTGGCGGATCCCGGGGAAGGGGGCCAGCATCATAATCAGGTAGGCGGCGACGGTCGTCAGCAGCGCCAGCAGCAGCGCATTGCGTACTTTCGCCAGGCTTTGCCAGGGGGAATGCTCCGCGCCGTGCACCATCCGTTCGGTCAGGTAGTAGAGCGTGTAGTCGGCTGAAATACCGATGATGCTCATGCTCATCACCAGCGTCATCAGGTGCAGTTCGCCAAAGAGCAGCAGCGTCACCACCGTACCCGCCAGCGCGCCGATGGCAATGGAGAGCACGCTCAGCAGCAGCGGGCGCAGAGAGCGGAACACCGCCACGATGAGCAGGAACACGCCAAGCAGGGTGGCGATGCCCAGCGTCGAGACGTCGCGTTTGGCCTGCTGGCTGGCGTAATCGCTGTAGAACACGGTCCCGCGCGAAAGCAGCTGCGCCTGCGGGAAACGGGCTTTTAGCGTCTCCTGCAGCGCGTTAAGCGTCGTCACCAGCCGGTGGGTCTGCTGCATATCAAATGACGAGCCCGCCAGCTCGCCGTGCAGCAGATACCAGAAGTTTCCCGCCTCATCCTGTGTGACCAGCCAGCCGTCCATCAGCCGCAGCTTCTGGCCGTTTTGCGCCAGAGCGAGCTGCGAGCCGCGCATCAGCATCAGGGGATCGTTTTGCAGCTCTTTGCCGCTGACGCCGGAAAAGGCCGAATAGAGCTGAGATAAAATCCACTGCGCCTGCGCTTCTCCGCCGTTTTGCAGGCGGGCGCGGGTGGCGGGATCGATCAGGCCATTTCGGTGCTGCCAGAAGAACTCTCCCCAGGACTTTTGCCCGGCGGCGTCCATCGGGCCTTTGACCTCGCTAAGCGAATCGCTGCTTTGCAGCAGCGTCAGCCACTGCTGCGCCACGCGCGGATCGGGCTCTTTGCCGGGGCTGACCAGCCAAACCAGCTGGCGGTCGAGACGCTGCATAAACCCGTCGTTGAGCGCCGGCGGGATCGCCCCCAGCGTCTGCTTCGGCAGCATGGCCAGCACGCTGCTGTTCAGACGCGCGCCGGGCAGCAGCGACAGCAGCACGCCCAGCAGAATCAGGCATAGCGTGGCCCACAGCAGCGCCGGGCGCAGGGATTTACGGTGCGGCAAAGCGTTGGCGTTCGTCATCGGTCAGGCTGGCGGGCGTCAGTTGGTGGCGTGAAAGGGCGATATCGGTACGGTCACCCTGTTTGTCGTTGAGGCGAATCGTCTCCAGATAGGTCGCGCCGCCCAGATCGAGGGTGGCGAAAATCTTGTCCAGCGGCGTCGTTTTTGGCGTAAGCACCAGCGACCAGCGGCCGGCGCCCAGGTCTTTAAAATCGATGCGGAAGTTCTCTTCAAGCACCCTGCGGTCGGCCTGGAACAGGGCCCGCAGAAGATGGTTGAACTGGAACATCTGCGGATTATTGTCGGCGGTGACGGTCTGCGGCGGCTGGCCGTTAATGGCCTGAACCATCCGCTTGTCATCGAGCAGGAGCGTCATCGGAAACGGCGCTTTTTGATCCCACAGCAGGCCGCTGTCGCGAGCGATCAGCATCTCGCCCTGCGAGCGCAGCGGCTGCGGCATATCTTTTATGGTGCGAACCTGTTCGAAGTGCGCGCGCACGACGGGCTGCCCGGTGAAGCGCTGCTGCAGTTCATCCAGCGTCACGGCGCTGACCAGCGGGCTGACGATCAGCGCCAGCAAAGGCAACCATTTCATGGCGTCACTCCCATTCGTTCAAACAGTATTGCCGGGCTCACAAAGCACATCTCGCGGGTGGCTTCTTCCACCGCCACCTGGATGGTGTAGCCGGTGGTGGTGCGTTTGCCGGTCTGCGCATCGAAAATTTGATAGGCAATGCGCAGGCGGTTTTCATACTCTTCAACGTGCGCGCGGACGCGAATACGCTGCTCAAAGGTCACCGCATCGCGGTATTTCACCCGGGTATCGACGACGGGCCAGACGTAGCCGGAGGCCTTCATCTGGCGATAGCCATAGTCAAACTGATTGAGCAGCGCCTCGCGTGCGATCTCAAAGTAGCGGAAATAGTTACCGTGCCAGACCACGCCCATCATATCGACGTCGTGGAACGGAACGGTGATCTCAACTTCAGTCGTAAAGCGGGGATCGGTCAGCACCCTTTACTCCTTCTCTCTGGACTCTGGCAGATGCCAGAAATCGAAAAAATTAAACCAGTCGAGCGGCGACAGGAGGGCGTAATGCTCCAGCCGCTGCGCGTAGCGATCGACGGTCTCCTGCAGCGCCTGCTGGCGTTCGCCGCGCGGCAGGCGCAGCGGGTCGGCAAACGGTTCGCTGTGCAGGACGAGCTTACCCTGCTGGCGCAGGGCAAAAATCAGCACCACCGGGCAGCGCAGGATGGAGGCCAGGATAAACGGCCCCTGTGGGAATGGCGCTGGCTGGCCCATGAACGGACTCCAGATCACGCGCCACTCGCCGCCACGCTGCGGATTCACCGCGATGCGGTCGCCCACAATGGCGACCCATTCTCCCCGCTCAAGCTTCTCTTTGATGGCAATCGCGGTGTCCGGGCCGATGTCGGTAACCGACATCAAATTCACGCCCGCCTGGGGCGCCATTTCGCTCATGATTTGCTTAAAGCGCCGGGCGTTTTCGCTGAAGACCAGGGCGGTGATAGTTTTGCTGCCGTCCAGCTGGGCCAGCGCCCGGCAGGCCTCTACGTCGCCAAGATGCGAGGCCAGCAGCAGCTTGCCCTGCGGCGCCGCGATATTAAGCGTTTCGCTCGCGCCGGGGGCAAAGACCACGTCGCGATCAAACTGCAGCTCACCGCGCCAGCTGGCGACTTTATCCAGCATCGCGTTGCCGAAGCGCATGAAATGGAAAAAACTGTTGAGCCGCGGGGGAACGGGCATGTTCCGCTGACGCAGCTCGTGCTTCACTCTCTCAATCCACTGCCGCGAGGCCAGCCGCGCCGGACGTGCGATAAGCCAGTACACGCCGATGACCGGCCACAGCAGCACGGTAAAGGCCCGGCGGCCCATCAGCTTCCAGACGCGCAGCATCAGGCGCATGCCCCACAGGCCCTTGACCTCGTCCTGCTGCGCCCAGTGCTGGCGGCGTCGACGAAAAAGCAGGCCGGGCATGCGGGGCAGCATGCCGAAGAACAGCCGGGTATGCATCAGGGAGATCCGCACGTTATCTTTTAACGCGTCGAAGTGGGACAACCCGTCCTGCGGGTAGGTGACGCGGGTCGGCAGAAAGACGCTGGTGTTGCCCTGCCAGTAAAGACGGACCATCACTTCGGTGTCAAAGTCCATCCGTTTGCCGAGCGTTTCACGCGCTGCCAGGCGCAGCGTGGGCGAGACCGGGTAGACCCGAAAGCCGCACATGCTGTCTTTAAGCTGCAGGGATAAGGTCTCAATCCAAACCCATACGTGGGTTACCCAGCGCCCGTAGAGCCGCGAGCGCGGAATGGAATCATCGTAAATGGGCTGGCCGGAAATCAGCGCGTCCGGGTGGCGCTCCGCCAGCGCCAGCAGTTTGGGGATATCTTCGATGGCGTGTTGACCGTCCGCGTCCACCTGCACGGCGTGGGTATAGCCCGCGCGCGCGCACTCCTCCAGCCCCCTGATGACCGCGGCACCTTTTCCGGCGTTTTGCGCCAGGCGGACCAGCGTTACCTGCGGCTGCTCCGCCGCCAGGCGCTCGAGCTCCTGACGGGTGCTCGCTTCGCTGCCGTCATCCACCACCAGGCACGGCAGGCCGAACGGCGCGAGACGCGACAGCACGCGGGCGATCATGGCGCCGTGGTTGTAGCACGGGATCAGCACGCAGGGGCGGAAGGTTACTGACATAGCCGAATTTTCCCGCTGCTGGCGGTATGGCGCTCCGCCCCGGCGTGACGCTGGTAGCTGAAGGTCAGCATCTGACGTTCGGCATGCCACTCAAGCACCAGCGTCACCGTGGTTTCCGGCAGCAGAGGCGCCTGGAACTTCACGTTTTGAATGCTGTGAAAGCGGTAGCCCGGCGCCAGTAACGTCGTGGCGTAGTGCATCACCCAGTCAAGCTGCGCAACGCCGGGCAGCAGCGGCTGTACGGCAAAATGGCCCTGAAACCAGAACAGCGCCGCGTCGAGATGCAAAATGATTTCCAGCTTCTCCGGCTGTGTCTGGCGGCGCTCAAGTTCATGAATTTTCATGAAATAACTCCTCTAGCTGCGCATAGACACGCTTGTTCATACTGTTTACCGGCATTTCATCGACAATGCGCCAGTAGCGCGGAACGGCGACCGGCTCAAGCCACGGCAGCAGGGCGCGACGCCAGGCGAACTCCTGCGCTTTTTTATCCTGCATATAGCCGCGCTGGCGAACCGCTTCGTCCAGCACCAGCAGTGCGCCAATCCCCTGACGGCCTCCGCGCGTGACCGGCAGCGCAGCCGCTTCGCAAATGCCGTCGAGCTCCAGCAGGCGACGTTCGATCTCGTTAAGCGAGATGCGCTTTTCTTCAATTTTGACCACCCGCCCGCGACGACCGGCGATGCTGAACAGCCCCTCGCTGTCGAAGTGCAGGATATCGTCCAGCTGGAGTCCTTCAGCCTCGTGGATCAGTGGCGACGTGACGCGACAGGCGTCATCTTCCTGATGGAAGATAACGCCGGGGAAGGCAAGCCACGGGACGTTATCCTGCTGGCGATGGCGCCAGGCGAGGATGCCGGTTTCGGTGCTGCCATAAATTTCATCCGGGCAGATGTTAAGCCAGCCCGCGGTGGTGGTGACGTCACACCAGGGCAGCATTCCGCCTGCTGAAATCAGCATTCTGACGGGCGGCGCGGGCAGTTCCGTATCCAGGCGCTTCAGGAACGCCGGGCTGCTAATGAACAGATAATGCCGGTCATGAGGAAGGGCGGCCAGCTGCTCGGCGTAGTAGAGCATCGCGGCATGCAGCGGCAGGCCCAGCGCCATCGGCAAGACGATGCGGAAGGTCAGCCCGTACAGATGTTGCGGTACGACCGAGGCGACAACGCTACAGCCGGTCAGCCGCTCGCCGAAGCGGTCAGCCAGCAGACGGGCTTCGCGATCCAGGCTGACGATGTGCTTAATCACCCGGCGCGGGGTACCCGTTGAGCCGGAGGTGAACAGTTCAACGAAGCGGCTTTCGTCAATGGCCGGCAGGGGCGCCCAGCGGCGAGCGGTCTGATGGCTGGAGGCCACCACAATCAGCTTGCCATGGAAATCGAGAGAGCGATCGCTCAGGATGCCGCTAAACAACGCCTGCTGTTCTTCAAGCTGCGAGACGCGGCTATGGCCGGGAATGACCGGCGTTTTACCGGCATGCAGCGAGGCCAGCAGCGCAACGATAAACAGGTAGCTGTTTTCAAAGCACAGCGCCCAGCGCTCGCCTTCCTGCTGATGCAGAGTGTCGACCAGCAAGGTCACGTCGTGGCGCAGCTGGCCAAGCGTCCAGGTACGATCGTCAAGCCAGGCAACGGGCATGTCGTCAGGGCGGGGCGCGTTTAACCACTGGCCCAGCGGAAGGGGGTTAGTCATTGTGCATCTCTTTTTTTATCACCCGCTGGCGCACCAGCCACTCGGTCGCCATCAGCGTTCCCATCAGGATGTAGGCCACCATACCGTTCCACAGCGTCCACAGATGCATGTCGCCGTGGAGCACGGTGAACAGCGCCATCGCGCCGTTTCCGATGAAAAAGCCGCACCAGACGAGGGTCACCTTGCGGGTATAGCGCACGCCCTCCGGGGGCAAATTCGGCTCGCGCAAGCGCGCCAGCCGTTCGACCAGCGGCATCGCGGTCCACAGTGAACCGCCGAACACGGCCAGCATCACAAGGTTGACGACCACCGGGTAGAACAGCAGCCACTGGTGGGTTTTCAGCAGGTAGCTTGCCGCGCAGAGCGCAATGCCCGCGAGCGCCACGCACTGCACCACATACCGCATCGGGCCAGCGTTCCGCCGCGCCTGGCGCAGCCGCAGCAGCAATACCAGCGCCATCAACGGCAACAGCCACTGCAGGCTGTTGTGCGTCAGCCCAAATCCAATCAGGAAGGGCCACGCCAGCAGCATCAGCCCCGTCAGCAGTGGGATGACCGGGAACGTCCGTCCACCACGCACGACGTCTTACTCTTCGCGCAGAAGCTGTTCGACGGCGTCTACCACATCCTGAACGGTACGAACCGACTTGAAGGTTTCCGGCTTGATTTTCTTGCCCGTTTTCTTCTGCAGATGAACAATCATGTCCACCGCATCAATGCTGTCCAGCTCCAGGTCTTCGTAAAGACGGGCTTCGGGCGTAATGTCCTGCGGGTCGATTTCAAAGAGCTTGGTCAGAAGGCCGCAGACTTCCTGATAAATGGTTTCTTGTTCAGTCATCGTTCACATCTCAGGCGCGTTGAGCGTTGATAAAGGACGCCAGCGTGGCGACGGAAAAGAAGTGCTGGCGCATCTCTTCGCTTTCGGCAGAAAGCACCACGCCATACTGGTTTTTTACCGCCAGACCCAGTTCCAGCGCGTCAATGGAGTCAAGACCCAGCCCATCGCCAAACAGCGCGGCATCGGTATCAATATCCTCTGCGGTAAGCTCGTCCAGATTCAGCGTGGTGATTATGAGATTCTTAATTTCAAGATAAAGCGCTTGCATCATTAATTCCTGACAAAGATTGAAGGCCTGATGTTAATCGATGCTGCAGATGCCGGTTTAACTGCCTTGCCGCCAGCGCCGGTTCTTGTTCATTTGCATCGTAAAATTCGTCGATGTTCACGCGGTCGCGGACATCCACGGTGAAAACAGGTTTTTCTGGCGGTACATCATACCAGTGGCTTTTTTTATCCAGCAGGTGTTCGCTACAGTGGATCAGCACCACCCGCAGATCGCTGTTACAGCGCACGGCGATATTTGCCGCGCCGCGCTGGAGGGAGATAGCCTCGCCAAACCGGGTACGCGTGCCTTCCGGGAAGATTAACAGCGTGTCGCCCTGAGCCAGACGCTGCTGGCTGGCCGCGAGCAGGGGCTCGGCTTCGCTGTTAATCAGATAATCCGCCGCGCGGATAACGCCGCTGACAAAGGGATTGCGCAGCAGCGCGCTTTTCACCAGGCAGTCGGTTTCGGGCATCACCGACGCCAGAATCACGTAGTCAATTAACGTGGGGTGGTTAGCCACCACCAGACAACCCCGATCGCTGCGCAGCGCGTCAAGATTGTGAATGCGATAGTCCAGTACGCCGAGGCCGCGCGCCACGGTCAGGAAGAAGCGGAAGCTGGCCGCAATGCTGCGACGCGCCAGGCGGCGACGGCTGGCGCGGTCGCGCTGGACGATCAGCAGCAGGTTGAACCAGACCAGCGACAGCAGCAGCCCGCCCACGCCAAACAGCGCGAAGCAGAAGCCGGTCATCACCAGACGCCATAACCAGTTGATACGGGCAGTCAGGCGGTTCATGCGCGCGTCCATTGCCACAGCAAACGTTCGCCGGGCACCGCAAACTGACGTTCCTCGCTGAGATAGCGCTGCAGGAACATCAGGCTTTGCGGCAGGGCGGGTTCTTCACCCGTGCTGCCGCTGCGGGTTTCACACTGCAATCCGTTGCCGGATTCAATCACCAGCGCCAGCGCGTAGGGCCAGGTGGGCATCTGCGGCGGTAGCGCCGGATGGTAAAATTCCGGCAGCGCGCCGTCAAAATCGACCAGCAGGACGCGGGAATAGCCCGCATGCAGCAGGCTCAGCACTTCGCATAAAGCCTGCTGGAAGGTGTCCAGCCCGGCAGAAATGGATGACGAGACGATGGCCTGGCGTGCGGTGATCGTGAGATTGCCCACCGCGGAATTGTGCACGGACATCGCGAAGTCGGTGGGTGAAACGGACTGCCCGGTCGCCAGAGCATGCAGAATACGGTAGTTGCGCTCCAGCTCGCCGTGGCGGCTGGAATAGACGACGGCATCAATGGCGTGGTTTTGCAGCATGGCCAGACCAATATCCACCGCCAGCTTACTGCCTGAATTGAGGCGGCGCGCGGTCATCATGGGTAAAGCGGTCAGGCGGGGAAGCGGGGCCGCTGGGTCAACGGCCAGCTGCAGGCGCGACCATGCCTGCCACTCTGTGGCATCGCTGAGTCCTGGCGCTCTCGCCTGCCAGTCGATAATGTTCAGTGAAAATTTCATCTACGCGCGTCCGCGAAAAAAACCGTATTCAAAGGGCAGACTGGGCCACCCGGCAGCTAAGCTGCTCTATTGTTCACGTTTGGTGCATATCAGCAGGGTATGACCGACCCCAAGGTTGTCCAGCCGCTGTTCAACGCTGAAACCTGCGCTCTCCAGGTAGCGATAGAACTTCTCTACGCTGTAAAACCGGCTATTGCCATTCGCCATACAGGTGAAATAGAGCGAGGTGGCATTCAGGCTGAAAGAGGCTGCTTCAAATTTCTGAGCATCCCAGAAAAGCTCCATGATGCACAAACGTGCGCCTGGCTTCATGGCCTGCGCGACGCGCGTCAGCATGGCGACAATCTGATCCGGAGAGAAACAATCCAGGAACTGGCTCATCCACCAGACGTCGGCGTCACCCGGCAATGTTGCTGGGCTAAGCATATCGACAGCATGGAATGCAATACGATGAGAAAAACCTGCTTTTGCGATGTTTTCCTGCGCCAGCGCTATCTGCTGCGGCAGATCGAGGATCGTCACGGCAACATTTTCGTCATAGCGGCAGCAGCGTAACGACCATTTACCCGTATTTCCGCCCACATCGTACAATTTTGTCGGCGAGCTTGCGAATATATATGGCAACGCAGCGTCAAAAGCGGCGTCAGAATAGTAATGATCGAAGGCGAACCAGCTCTCTTTCGCCGGAGCAGGTAATTGGGATAACGCCGGGTAGATGGTTGGCCAGTTGCCAAACACGGCTAATCCGGCAGGTTTTTCCTCCTGAAGGGCGTCCGCCAGGTGAAATAGCCCCTGGTAACAAACGTCCTGGGTGAAATCCATATTTACGCGGGTCATTTCGTCATGCAGTAAAAAATGGCCCACTTTCGCCAGGAAATAACGTCCATTCTGTTGGGTAACAATTCGACCGCTTAATCCCATATCCAGCAGTACGCTGACGCCATAGCTGCCGAGCGTGCTGTGTTCGGTTATTTCCTCGAGGCTTGCCCCCTCTTTACCTTGTTTATCGAGCCAGGCGAGAACGCCTGAGTTACGCAGACAAAGCGCAGTCTGGAATAACATCGGGGCAAAGGCGATGCGCTGCGCTTCGGTAATGGCATCCAGTGCGCTGAGTGTGTCCTTTTCGTACATTCCTGCGTAACCTTTGAGGCTAATAAAGAGAGGTTATCGGGCCATACGCGGCCCGACTTTAGAAAAATATTACAGCGCGGCGCCAGCGGAGAGGTTCAGCTGAATATCGTGGTCGAGGTTATTTACCCAACGGTTATAATTTTTGTGAATTTTACCGTCTGCCGCTTTCAGGTTAAGGCTGTTTTCATAGTTGATTGAATAGCTTGTGGCCGTGTACGGAATACTTACCTGGACGGAGTGATCGCGTGACTGCAGACGCCCCTTAATCATTCCCGGGCCGGTTTCCGTCATGATCCAGTCGCGTTTTTGGCCTGCTTTCAAAATTGCCGTTTTTACCTGATCGGCAGTATGGCCCGCGCTTACAATAGAGTGAACCTGAGCAATTGGGGCGGTACGCGCGCAGCCTGCCAGTGCGCCAACGAATACGGCAGCAGCACACCATTTAACGATCTTTTTCATCAACAACTCCATATCAATAATAACAATTAAAGGTAGTGTTTTTTACAAATAATATTCATCCGGCTTTTTGTTATCGCTGGGTGTATTTTTTAATCAATATTAATGTTTACATTACGTTGACGCGAAGACGGGCATAATAACATGGAAAATAAATAAGAATTTCATTTTTTATAATTTGTGTTAAATCATGAGTTGCGTTTCAACGTAATGCACGCGGCGTAATTAAAAACAAAATGAGTATCGCCTTAACGCAAATAAAAATACCGCGACGGATTAGGGACGCGGTAATTTACGGTGTATTACTGACGGTTTAAACCTACCTGTACAGGTAGGTCGGTTAGCCGGGTAACCGGCTTTTCGGCCTCCCCGGCCCGAGCAGGATCGCCAGCTTGCTGCCGCCTTTGGTGGTCTCCATCCAGATTTTACATACGCTGGTCAGAGGAACCGACAGCAGCATACCGACCGGGCCCAGCAGCCATCCCCAAACCAGTAAGGATAAAAACACCACCAGCGTCGACATGCCCAGACGGTGTCCCATCATGCGCGGTTCAAGAATATTGCCCAGCACCATATGCACGACGAGGAACAGCGCGCCGACCAGCATGCATTCGTAGAAGCCGTTAAACAGAAACGCCTGAATCATCGGCGGCACGGCGGAAAGCACCGCGCCAATATTGGGCACGTAGTTCAGCAGAAAGGCCAGCACGCCCCACATCAGCGCGAACTGTACGTCCATCAGCATCAGCCCCAGCCAGACAATCACCCCGGTCCATACGCTCAGGAGCGTTTTCAGCGCCAGATATTTGGAGACGCCCTTCAGGGCCCGGTGTAACCCGGCAATGTGAATTTGCGGATTGTTCAGCGCAAAGCGCAGCTTATAGGGGACGTGGCGGACTTCGAACAGCATAAACACAACGGTCATGACCAGCAGCAGAATGCTGGCCATCGCGCCGGAAAGCCCCGTCATCAGGGTGGTGGCGTAGGTCATGACCTTCTCGGAGTCCATCCTGCGCAGCATCCGTTCGGGTGAGATATGCAGATTGAGGAATGGCACCATTTCCTGCAGCGCGACAATTTTACGCGTCAGCTCTTTGTTGTACTGCGGCAGCATGGTGGAGAATTCGCTCAGCGATGCCGCCAGCACGCCGAAGAGCGCCGTCAGTCCAATCAGCATGACAATAACCACGATGGTGATGGCTACCGGACGGCTGACGCCCCGGCGTAAAAACCAGGTGACCAGAGGATTAAGCACGATGGCAAAAAAGAGCGCCAGCAGGAGCTGAACAATAATGTCAGCGGCAGCATGGATACCCGCAAGGATAACCACCAGACAGGCGAGTTTTAATAAGATGTGGAGTCCTGCTTTGTCGGACGGGTTAGCGATCATGCGTGTTCCTTAATATGATGACCCGATAAGTGTAGTGCCCGGGCTTCGCTTCGTATGGCACCGTTAATCTGAAAGTCGGGGCTGATTTTCTTATTGCGCCGTGGTAATAGTGAAACACTGTTGTAAAAAATCCAGGTAGAACCCCATGCCCGAACCTGCCGCTGAACCGGCACTGAGCGGACTGCGCCTCAATCTGCGCATCGTTTCCGTTGTGATTTTCAACTTTGCCAGCTATTTGACCATTGGTCTGCCGCTGGCGGTCCTGCCGGGCTATGTCCATGACGTGATGGGCTTCAGCGCCTTCTGGGCGGGGCTGGTGATTAGCCTGCAATATTTCGCCACGCTCCTCAGCCGCCCGCATGCCGGGCGCTACGCGGACGCGTTCGGTCCAAAAAGCATCGTGGTGGTGGGACTGTGCGGCTGTTTCCTCAGTGGCCTGAGCTACCTGCTGGCTGCCGCAACCGGCCACTGGCCGCTGGTCAGCCTGGCGTTGCTCTGCCTGGGCCGCGTCATTCTGGGCATTGGGCAAAGTCTGGCGGGAACCGGCTCGACGCTGTGGGGCGTGGGGGTGGTAGGCGCGCCGCACATTGGCCGGGTGATATCCTGGAACGGGATTGTCACCTACGGTGCGATGGCGCTCGGGGCGCCGCTCGGCGTGGCCTGCTATGCGCTTGGCGGGCTGTATGGGCTTTCCATCACCATTATGGCGGTCGCGCTGCTGGCAATCCTCTTTGCGCTGCCGCGTCCGAAAGTGAAGGCCAGCAAGGGCAAGCCGCTGCCGTTTCGGGCGGTGCTGGGGCGCGTCTGGCCGTACGGTATGGCCCTGGCGCTGGCGACCACCGGCTTCGGCGTGATTGCGACCTTCATTACCCTGTTCTACGACGCCAAAGGCTGGGACGGCGCAGCCTTTGCGTTAACCCTGTTTAGCTGTGCGTTTGTTGGCGCCCGCCTGCTTTTCCCTAACGGCATCAACCGCCTTGGCGGGCTGAATGTGGCGATGATCTGCTTTGCGATAGAGATTGTCGGGCTGCTGCTGACCGGAATTGCGATGGTGCCCTGGGTCGCGAAAGTGGGTGTGTTCCTCGCGGGGGCAGGCTTTTCCCTAGTCTTCCCGGCGCTGGGCGTGGTGGCGGTAAAAGCCGTGCCGCAGCAGAATCAGGGGGCGGCGCTGGCGACCTATACGGTATTTATGGATATGTCTTTAGGCATTACCGGCCCGCTGGCGGGGCTGGTGATGGCCTGGGCAGGGGTTCCGGTGATCTATCTTGCCGCGGCGGGTCTGGTGGTGATTGCGCTGCTGCTGACGTGGCGGCTAAAAAAATGGCCCCCGGTGCAGGCACCGGAGGCCACGTCATCGTCGTGAAGCGTTACTGGATCACGATGGTGTTAATGATGTTTTCAGCAGCCGTCTGCGCTTTCTGCTGATCTTCGGCTGGCAGGGTGATCTGCATGGTCAGCAGTTTGTTATCAACCTTGCCAAGCACCACAGAAGAGTAGGCGGTCTGGCCTTTTGCAGAGATGATGCTGTCGAGCTGTTGCAGCGTGTGGCCTTTCAGCTCGATGGATTTATTGGTCACGACCTGCAGCTGCGGATCGCGGCCGCGCTGCTGATCTTCCAGACGTTTGGACAGGACGGCCAGGTCTTCGCTGGTGTCGTCGCCCACAATCACAATGACCGCTTTTTGCCCGGTTGCGTCGGAGTAAACGTGCATGTTGTTCGCCTGGGTGCCCAGCTTGCCGCTCTGATCGGTCATATCGGCTGGCAGAGAGAAGCTGAGTTTGCCATCCATCAGATTCACCGGCTGGCCGGTCGCGTTGCTCTCTGCGGATGCGCCCTGAGCAGGCGTTTTCGTGTCGCTGTTATCACAGGCTGCAAGACCCACAACCAGCAGGCCAATCCCGACATATTTAACCAGATTGCGCATTGACTTCTTCCTTTCGATAAACGGCCATAACGGCTCATTCGCTCATCTTATCACAACTGATAAAGCGAACCCTTAACCAGCCTGCAATGCCGTGATTTCAGATTTATCTGCCAGTCTTTTCAGCAGCATATTGAGCAGCACGCCGTACATCGGCAGGAAGAAAACAATGCTGATGAGGACCTTGAAGCAGTAGTCCACCAGCGCGATTTCCATCCAGTGTTCGGCCATGAACGCATCCGGGCTGCGCCAGAAGGCGATGAAGAAGAAGGCCAGCGTATCGCTCACGTTACCAAACAGCGTGGAGGCGGTTGGCGCCATCCACCAGCGATGATTCTGACGCAGACGGTTGAATACATGCACGTCGAGGATCTGCCCCAGCGCGTAGGCCATAAAGCTTGCCGCGGCGATACGGGCAACAAACAGGTTGAAGTGGGTTAACGCCTCAAAGCCCTGCCAGCTTCCCATATAAAATAGTGACGAAACCACGTACGAGATGAAGAGCGCCGGGAGCATGACCGAAAAAATAATACGGCGAGCCAGCGGTGCGCCAAAGATACGCACGGTCAAATCCGTCGCGAGGAAAATAAACGGGAAGCTGAATGCGCCCCAGGTGGTATGAAAACCAAAGATGGAGATCGGGAGCTGCACCAGATAGTTGCTGGAGGTGATCACCAGCAAATGGAAAAGCGAAAGCCAGAACAACGCTTTTACGCGCTGTGATTCAGAAAACGACGTCATATTGTGACCTTTTTATACGTTGGGGTGAGGGAACCCAATAAAAACCGCAGCATGATACTGCTTTGTCAGGACATTGCAATGGTTAGTTTTTACGCAATCGTTAACCTGGTTTGCATTGATCGCAACCGGGCGTAAACTACAGCCGTTTTTACCAGACCGAGAAGACCATGACCGACCTGTTTTCCAGCCCAGACCACACTCTTGATGCCCAGGGCCTTCGCTGCCCGGAACCGGTAATGATGGTACGCAAAACCGTGCGCAACATGCAGACCGGTGAAACGCTGTTGATTATTGCCGACGACCCGGCCACGACCCGCGATATTCCCGGTTTTTGTACCTTTATGGAGCATGAGCTGGTGGCACAGCAGACCGAAGCGCTGCCGTACCGGTATTTGATTCGTAAGGGGTAGATGGGCTGGCGTTGCTGTAGGTCGGGTAAGGCGAAGCCGCCACCCGACGAATATGTGTCCTCTGCGGCCTGATGCCCTCGCCCCGGCCCTCTCCCACGGGGAGAGGGTGCAAACACTAAAAACGGCAATCTTTGATTGCCGTTTTGCGTTTGCCTAGCCTTTCATCCACGCGCGGATCCCGTCCAGGAACATCTGCGTTGCCATCATCACCAGAATCAGCCCCATCAGGCGCTCCAGTGCGTTCACTCCTTTCTCACCCAGCAGGCGCAGGAACAGCGACGACTGCAGCAGGATGATAAACGTCCCGCCCCAGGCGATCAGCAGGGCAATCACCAGATGGCTCATCTGGTTCGGATACTGATGCGACAGCAGCATCAGCGTGGCCAGAATGGTCGGCCCGGCGACGAGTGGAATCGCCAGCGGCACGATAAACGGCTCTTCACCCGCAGGCAGGCCGCTGCTGCTGCCTTCCGCGCTCGGGAAAATCATCTTAATGGCAATCAGGAACAGGATAATCCCGCCGGAAATCGAAACGGTTTCGGCGCGCAGGTTCAGGAACGCGAGAATTTTTTCACCGGCAAACAGGAAGATAAACATCACCAGCAGGGCGATGAGCAGCTCGCGGATCATGATCGCCCGGCGGCGCTTCGGCTCGGTGTGCTTCAGCACCGACATGAAGATAGGCAGGTTTCCCAGTGGATCCATAATCAGGATCAATAAAACCGCCGCGGAAATGATTTCACTCATCTTTAAATTATCCCTGATACTTAGTAGTGTTATTCCGATGATTAGCGCTTTTTCTGATTGCCGGGCAATCATCGATTAATTTCGCTTGCGACTTTGGCAGCATTTTGTAATGTGAAGCATATCCCAGTTCAATACTGGCTTGCACAATCAGCACACACCCTCAGCAGGAAAAAAATGCTATGAAAAACGTTGGTTTTATCGGCTGGCGCGGTATGGTCGGCTCTGTACTCATGCAACGCATGGTTGAAGAGCGCGATTTCGACGCTATCCGCCCGGTCTTCTTCTCCACTTCCCAGCTCGGCCAGGCTGCTCCGTCCTTTGGTGGTACCACAGGCACGTTGCAGGATGCTTACGATCTGGAAGCGCTGAAGGCACTCGACATTATTGTGACGTGCCAGGGCGGCGATTATACCAACGAAATCTATCCAAAGCTGCGTGAAAGCGGCTGGCAGGGCTACTGGATTGACGCGGCCTCTTCGCTGCGTATGAAAGACGATGCCATCATCATTCTCGACCCGGTGAACCAGGGCGTCATCACCGACGGCCTGAACAACGGCGTGAAAACCTTTGTCGGCGGTAACTGCACCGTCAGCCTGATGCTGATGTCCCTCGGCGGCCTGTTCGCGCAGGAGCTGGTGGAGTGGGTCTCCGTGGCGACCTACCAGGCCGCGTCCGGCGGCGGCGCGCGTCATATGCGCGAGCTGCTGACCCAGATGGGCCAGCTGCACCACAGCGTCGCGACCGAGCTGGCAAACCCGGCGTCCGCGATCCTCGATATAGAACGTAAGGTCACTCAGCTGACCCGCAGCGGCGAGCTGCCGGTGGACAACTTCGGCGTACCGCTGGCCGGTGGTCTGATCCCATGGATCGACAAACAGCTGGATAACGGCCAGACCCGCGAAGAGTGGAAGGGCCAGGCTGAGACCAATAAAATCCTCGCGACCGCGAACACCATTCCGGTTGACGGTCTGTGCGTGCGTATCGGCGCGCTGCGCTGCCACAGCCAGGCCTTCACCATTAAACTGAAAAAAGATGTGTCTATTCCGACCGTGGAAGAGCTGCTGGCCGCGCACAACCCGTGGGCGAAAGTGGTGCCAAACGATCGCGATATCACCATGCGCGAGCTGACCCCGGCTGCCGTTACCGGCACGCTGACCACGCCGGTTGGCCGTCTGCGCAAGCTGAACATGGGGCCGGAGTACCTCTCCGCGTTCACCGTCGGCGACCAGCTCCTGTGGGGCGCCGCCGAGCCGCTGCGCCGCATGCTGCGCCAGCTGGCGTAATAATTTGTTAACTACCGGGGGTGATTTTCACCCCTTTTTTTTGCGTACTACATGGAGTAACACGCGTATGTCTTATTTTTTATCAGGAGTCATCTAGAGCGTTGGCTATGCTTTAAGGAAGAGTCATTTCTTACCTGAGGTTCGAACGGAGCAGAATGGATGCACATTTTTGTGCTGTCCCGTTCAGGTCACATTAAAAGTCGTCCCGGAGCGCTTAAAAAGGACGACATAAAAAACAGGATGAATACCATGTCCGATCGTGTGGATAGAGACGTGATTAATGCGCTTATTGCGGGTCATTTTGCTGACCCCTTTTCTGTGCTTGGGATGCATCAAACTGAGGATGGCCTTGAAGTTCGGGCACTGTTACCGGATGCCACAGAAGTCTGGGTGATTGAGCCCAAAACCGGCCGCAAGGTCGGTAATCTTGAATGCCTCGATTCCCGTGGCTTCTTCTCGGGCGTAATGCCCCGCCGTAAAAATCCTTTTCGCTATCAGCTCGCCGTTCTCTGGCACGGTCAGCAAAACCTGATTGACGATCCTTACAGCTTTGGCCCTCTGCTTAAAGAGATGGATGCCTGGCTGCTCTCCGAAGGAACGCATCTTCGCCCTTATGAAACCCTGGGTGCCCATGCCGATACCATGGACGGCATTACCGGCACGCGATTCTCCGTGTGGGCGCCTAACGCCCAGCGCGTCTCCGTTGTCGGCCAGTTCAACTATTGGGACGGTCGCCGCCATCCGATGCGCCTGCGCCGGGAAAGCGGCATCTGGGAGCTGTTTATCCCTGGAGCGCACCCCGGGCAGCTTTATAAATTCGAGATGATCGACGCCAACGGCAAGCTGCGCATTAAAGCTGACCCGTATGCCTTCGAAGCGCAGATGCGCCCGGATACCGCGTCGCTGATTTGCGGCCTGCCGGAGAAGGTCGTCCAGACGGAGGAGCGCAAACAGGCCAACCGCTTTGATGCGCCGATCTCCGTCTATGAGGTACACCTTGGCTCCTGGCGTCGCCATACCGATAACAACTTCTGGCTGAGCTACCGTGAGCTTGCCGACCAGCTGGTGCCCTACGCCAAATGGATGGGCTTTACCCACCTTGAGCTGCTGCCGGTTAACGAGCACCCGTTCGACGGCAGCTGGGGCTATCAGCCTACCGGGCTGTATGCGCCAACGCGCCGCTTCGGCACGCGCGATGACTTCCGCTATTTCATTGATGCCGCGCACGCCGCCGGGCTGAACGTCATCCTCGACTGGGTGCCGGGACATTTCCCTGCGGATGATTTCGCGCTGGCAGAGTTTGACGGCACGAAGCTGTACGAGCACAGCGACCCGCGCGAAGGCTATCACCAGGACTGGAACACGCTGATCTATAACTACGGTCGCCGTGAGGTCGCAAACTATCTGGTCGGGAATGCCCTGTACTGGATCGAGCGGTTTGGCATTGACGCCCTGCGCGTCGATGCGGTGGCGTCGATGATCTACCGCGACTACAGCCGCAAAGAGGGCGAGTGGATCCCGAACGAGTTTGGCGGCCGTGAAAACCTGGAAGCGATTGAATTCCTGCGCAATACAAACCGCATTATCGGCGAACAGGTGGACGGTGCCGTGACCATGGCGGAAGAGTCGACCGACTTTGCGGGCGTCTCCCGTCCGCCGTCATCAGGCGGCCTGGGGTTCTGGTATAAGTGGAACCTGGGCTGGATGCACGACACGCTCGACTACATGAAGCTGGATCCGGTTCACCGTAAGTATCATCACGATAAGCTGACGTTCGGGATGCTCTACAACTACACCGAAAACTTCATGCTGCCGCTGTCGCACGATGAAGTGGTGCACGGCAAAAAATCCATTCTCGACCGCATGCCGGGCGACGCGTGGCAGAAGTTTGCCAACCTGCGCGCCTACTACGGCTGGATGTTTGCCTTCCCGGGCAAGAAACTGCTGTTTATGGGCAATGAGTTCGCCCAGGGACGCGAGTGGAACCACGACGCCAGTCTCGACTGGCACCTGCTGGAAGGCGGCGACAACTGGCACCACGGGGTGCAGCGTCTGGTGCGCGACCTGAACCTGACCTACCGCCACCACAAAGCGCTGCACGAGCTCGACTTCGATCCGTACGGCTTTGAGTGGCTGGTGGTGGACGACCACGAGCGCTCGGTGTTTGTCTTTGTGCGTCGTGACAAAGCGGGTAACGAGATCATCGTCGCCAGCAACTTCACGCCGGTGCCGCGCGAACACTACCGCTTCGGCATTAACCAGCCGGGCAAATGGCGCGAGATCCTGAATACCGACTCGATGCACTATCACGGCAGCAACGCCGGTAACGGCGGGCTGGTACAGAGCGACGCCATCGAAAGCCACGGGCGACCCAACTCCCTGAGCCTGACGCTGCCGCCGCTTGGCACCATCTGGCTGATGCGGGAGGGCGAATGACGCAGCTTACGGCAGGTAAACCCGAACCGCTCGGCGCGCGTTTTGACGGAAAGGGTGTCAATTTCACCCTCTTTTCCGCTCACGCTGAGCGGGTAGAACTGTGCGTGTTTGATGGGGAAGGTAACGAGCACCGTTACGATTTACCCGCGCGCACGGGGGATACCTGGCACGGCTACCTGGCCGGAGGACGGCCAGGCATACACTATGGCTTTCGCGTACACGGTCCGTGGGATCCGGCGCAGGGCCACTGGTTTAATCCGGCGAAGCTGTTGATTGATCCGTGCGCGCACCGCGTGGACGGCGAATTTAAAGACGACCCGCTGTTCCACGTGGGCTACGGCGAGCCCGACCACCGCGACAGCGCGCCCGTCGCGCCAAAAAGCGTGGTGGTAAACGATCTTTATGACTGGGAAGACGATGCCCCGCCGCAGACGCCGTGGGGCAATACCGTTATTTATGAAGCCCACGTCAGAGGGCTGACGTACCTGCACCCGTCGATCCCCAAAGAGATGCGCGGCACCTATAAGGCGCTCGGGCATCCCACCATGATTGCCTACCTGAAACACCTCGGCATCACCGCGCTGGAACTGTTACCCGTGGCCCATTTCGCCAGCGAGCCGCGCCTGCAGCGGCTGGGGCTAAGCAACTACTGGGGCTACAACCCGCTGGCGATGTTCGCGCTTGAGCCACGCTATGCCGCCCATCCGGAAACGGCGCGGGACGAGTTTCGCGATGCGGTGAAGGCGCTCCATACGGCGGGCATTGAGGTCATTCTGGACGTCGTGCTCAACCACAGTGCCGAAAGCGATCTCGACGGTCCGACGCTCTCCATGCGCGGAATTGATAACCGTAGCTATTATTGGATCAGGCAGGATGGCGATTATGAGAACTGGACCGGCTGCGGTAACACGCTCAACCTCAGCCATCCGGCGGTCACGCATTTTGCTTATGAATGCCTGAAATACTGGGTGGAGACGTTCCACGTCGACGGTTTTCGTTTCGATCTGGCACCCGTGATGGGGCGCACGCCAGCGTTCAGCCAGCAGGCGCCGCTGTTTGAGGCGATAAAAAACTGTCCGGTGCTCTCGCAGGTGAAGCTCATTGCCGAGCCGTGGGACATCGGGGAAGGCGGTTATCAGGTCGGGAATTTCCCGCCGCTGTTTGCCGAGTGGAACGATCACTACCGCGATGCCGCGCGCCGCTTCTGGCTGGAACGGAATCTGTCGCTGGGGGAGTTCGCCGGACGCTTTGCCGCTTCAAGCGATCTCTTTAAGCGCGACGGCAAACGCCCGTCGGCCACCGTCAATCTGTTGACGGCACACGACGGTTTTACGCTCAGGGACTGCGTTTGTTTCAATCAGAAACACAATGAGGCAAACGGCGAAGAGAATCGCGATGGTACTAACAATAACCATAGCTTTAATCATGGTATAGAAGGGTTAGGCGGAAGCCTTGACGTCATCGAGCGGCGACGCGCCAGCGTTCACGCTTTGCTGACAACGCTTTTATTGTCGCAGGGCACGCCGATGCTGCTGGCAGGCGATGAACACGGCCACAGCCAGCACGGTAACAACAATGCGTATTGCCAGGACAACACGTTAACCTGGCTCGACTGGGGTGAAGCCAACAGCGGGCTGATTCATTTTACCGCTGCGCTGATCCATCTTCGCCAGCAGATCCCCGCGCTGACCGCCGACCGCTGGTGGGAAGAGGGTGACGGCAACGTTCGCTGGTTGAATCAAGACGCGCAACCGTTAAGCGCGCAAGAGTGGCAACACGGCGTACCACGCCTGCAAATCCTGCTGTCGGATAAATGGCTGGTCACGCTGAACGCGACGGATGACGTCGCAGAGATTGTTTTACCTGAAGGGGAATGGCGAGCTGTTCCCCCCTTTGCCGGAGCGGATAATCCGGTAGTAATGGCTGTCTGGCACGGGCCTGCGCACGGAGTGTGCGTATTCCAAAGATGATAAAAAAGGAGTTAGTCATGGTTAGATTAGAGAAGAACGATCCCTTAATGTTGGCACGCCAGCTACCATTAAAAACGGTTGCCCTGATACTTGCGGGTGGACGTGGTACCCGTCTGAAAGATTTGACCATCAAGCGCGCGAAACCGGCCGTTCACTTTGGTGGTAAGTTCCGTATCATCGACTTTGCGCTCTCCAACTGCCTGAACTCGGGCATTCGCCGTATTGGCGTCATTACGCAGTATCAGTCGCACACGCTGGTTCAGCATATCCAGCGCGGCTGGTCATTCTTCAGCGAAGAGATGAACGAGTTTGTCGATCTCCTTCCCGCTCAGCAACGCGTCCACGGTGAGAACTGGTACCGCGGAACGGCGGATGCAGTGACGCAGAACCTCGACATCATTCGCCGCTATAACGCGGAATACATCGTGATCCTCGCCGGGGACCATATCTACAAGCAAGATTACTCCCACATGCTCATCGACCACGTCGAAAAAGGGGCGCGCTGCACCGTAGCGTGTCTGCCTGTGCCCGTTGCTGAAGCGACGGCGTTTGGCGTGATGCACGTGGATGCCGACGACAAAATTATCGACTTTGTTGAAAAGCCGGCGAACCCGCCAACCATGCCGGGCGATGACACCAAATCGCTCGCCAGCATGGGGATTTATGTCTTTGATGCAGATTATCTTTATGAGCTGCTTGAAGACGACGATAAAGACGAAAACTCCAGCCACGACTTTGGTAAAGACATCATTCCGAAAATCACTAAAGCTGGCATGGCGTATGCACATCCTTTCCCGCTGTCCTGCGTGCAGTCCGACCCCAATGCGGAACCTTACTGGCGCGATGTGGGAACCCTGGAAGCGTACTGGAAAGCGAACCTCGACCTGGCGTCGGTCACGCCTGAGCTGGATATGTACGACCAGAACTGGCCGATTCGTACCCATATGGAATCGCTGCCGCCGGCCAAATTCGTGCAGGACCGCTCCGGCAGCCATGGTATGACGCTGAACTCGCTGGTGTCCGGCGGGTGCATTATTTCAGGCTCTGTGGTGGTGCAGTCGGTGCTGTTCCCCCGCGTGCGGATAAATTCATTCTGTAATATCGATTCGGCAGTCTTACTGCCTGATGTCTGGGTAGGGCGCTCGTGCCGTCTGCGTCGCTGCGTTATCGATCGTGCCTGCGTCATTCCGGAAGGGATGGTGATTGGTGAGAACGCGGAAGAAGACGCGCGTCGTTTCTATCGTTCGGAAGAGGGGATCGTGTTAGTCACACGGGAAATGTTGCGGAAGCTGCAGATCAAACAGGAGCGATGATGCAGGTTTTACATGTATGTTCTGAGATGTTCCCGTTGTTAAAAACGGGCGGTCTGGCAGATGTTCTGGGTGCATTACCGGCGGCGCAAATCGCCGGAGGCGTGGATACCCGAGTCCTGCTGCCCGCCTTTCCGGATATCCGGCGCGGTATTCCGGATGCAAAAGTGGTGACCCGCCGTGAGACCTTCGCCGGACGCATCACCCTGCTGTTTGGACATTACAATGGCGTAGGGATTTACCTGATCGACGCGCCGCACTTATACGATCGACCGGGCAGCCCGTATCACGATACGAACCTGTTCGCCTACACCGATAACGTGCTGCGCTTTGCGCTGCTCGGCTGGGTCGGGGCAGAAATGGCGACGGGGCTGGATCCGTTCTGGCGCCCGGATGTGGTGCACGCGCACGACTGGCACGCCGGGCTTGCCCCGGCGTATCTCGCGGCGCGCGGCCATCCGGCGAAATCGGTCTTTACCGTGCATAACCTGGCGTATCAGGGGATGTACTATGCCCATCACATGAGTGAAATCGATCTGCCATTATCGTTCTATAACATGCACGGGCTGGAATTTAACGGGCAGATCTCGTTCCTGAAAGCCGGGCTGTATTACGCCGATCATATTACCGCCGTGAGCCCAACCTACGCGCGTGAGATCACCCAGCCGGAGTTTGGTTACGGCATGGAAGGGTTGCTGCAACAGCGCCACCGCGAAGGCCGCCTGTCGGGCATTCTGAACGGCGTGGATGAACAGATCTGGAGCCCGGAAACCGATCTCCTGCTGGCGGCGCGCTATGGCCGTGATTCCGTGGAAGACAAAGCGGAGAACAAACGCCAGCTGCAGATTGCAATGGGCCTGAAGGTTAACGATAAAGTGCCGCTGTTCGCGGTGGTCAGCCGCCTGACCAGCCAGAAAGGGCTGGATCTGGTGCTGGAGGCGTTGCCCGGTTTACTGGAGCAGGGCGGACAGCTGGCGCTGCTCGGCGCGGGCGACCCGGTGCTGCAGGAAGGCTTCCTTGCCGCTGCGGCGGAACATCCGGGGCAGGTGGGCGTGCAGATTGGCTATCACGAAGCGTTCTCGCACCGCATCATGGGAGGCGCGGACGTCATCCTGGTGCCGAGCCGTTTCGAACCCTGCGGCCTGACGCAGCTTTACGGCCTGAAATACGGCACGCTGCCGCTGGTGCGCCGCACGGGCGGACTGGCGGATACCGTATCCGATAGCTCTTTGGAAAACCTGGCGGACGGTATCGCCAGCGGGTTTGTCTTTGAGGACAGTAATGCCTGGTCGCTGCTTCGGGCGATTCGGCGTGCTTTCGTCTTGTGGTCCCGTCCATCGCTCTGGCGTTACGTTCAGCGTCAGGCGATGTCCATGGACTTTAGCTGGCATGTCGCGGCGCAGTCATACCGCGATCTCTATCAACGCTTGATGTAACGAGGCGAAGTTACTGATATGAACGCTCCATTTAGCTACTCTTCACCCACGCTCAGCGTTGAGGCGTTAAAGCACTCCATCGCCTACAAGCTGATGTTCACCATCGGGAAAGATCCGGTTATCGCCAACAAGCACGAGTGGCTGAACGCCACCCTGTTTGCGGTGCGTGACCGTTTAGTGGAACGCTGGCTGCGCTCAAACCGCGCCCAGCTCTCGCAGGAAACGCGTCAGGTTTACTACCTGTCGATGGAATTTTTGATTGGCCGCACGCTGTCCAACGCGCTGTTGTCGCTCGGAATTTATGACGACGTTAAAACCGCCCTGGAAGAGATGGGGTTAGATTTAGAAGAGCTGATCGACGAAGAGAACGACCCGGGGCTCGGCAACGGCGGTCTGGGGCGTCTCGCCGCCTGCTTCCTCGACTCGCTGGCAACGCTGGCGCTGCCGGGCCGCGGCTACGGTATTCGCTACGACTACGGTATGTTCAAACAGAATATCGTCGACGGGCGCCAGAAAGAGTCGCCGGACTACTGGCTGGAGTACGGCAACCCGTGGGAGTTTAAGCGCCACAATACGCGCTACAAGGTGCGCTTTGGCGGACGTATCCAGCAGGAAGGCAAAAAATCCCGCTGGGTAGAAACGGAAGAGATCCTGGCCGTGGCCTACGACCAGATTATCCCCGGCTATGACACCGATGCCACCAACACGCTGCGCCTGTGGAGCGCCCAGGCCAGTAGCGAAATCAACCTCGGTAAATTCAACCAGGGGGACTACTTTGCGGCGGTGGAAGACAAAAACCACTCCGAGAACGTGTCCCGCGTGCTGTACCCGGATGACTCGACCTACTCCGGTCGCGAGCTGCGCCTGCGTCAGGAGTATTTCCTCGTCTCCTCGACGATTCAGGACATCCTCAGCCGCCACCATCAGCTGCACAAAACCTACGCCAACCTGGCGGAGAAAACCGCGATCCACCTTAACGACACCCACCCGGTGCTCTCCATTCCGGAGCTGATGCGCCTGCTGATCGACGAACACAAGTTCAGCTGGGATGACGCGTTTGAAGTGACCTGTCAGGTATTCTCCTACACCAACCACACGCTGATGAGCGAAGCGCTGGAAACGTGGCCGGTAGACATGCTCGGCAAAATCCTGCCGCGCCATCTGCAGATTATCTTTGAGATTAACGACTACTTCCTCAAGACCCTGCAGGAGCAATACCCGAACGATACCGGGCTGCTGAGCCGCGCATCCATCATTGATGAATCGAACGGGCGCCGCGTGCGCATGGCCTGGCTGGCGGTCGTCATCAGCCACAAGGTCAACGGCGTGTCCGAGCTCCACTCGAACCTGATGGTGCAGTCGCTTTTTGCGGACTTCGCGAAAATCTTTCCGACGCGGTTCTGCAACGTGACCAACGGCGTCACGCCGCGCCGCTGGCTGGCGCTGGCCAACCAGCCGCTCTCTGAGGTGCTGGACGAGAATATCGGCCGTACCTGGCGTACCGACTTGAGCCAGCTGAGCGAGCTGGAACAGCATATTGATTTCCCGACGGTGAACAAAGCCGTGCGCGAAGCCAAGCTGCTGAACAAAAAGCGTCTGGCGGTCTGGCTGGCGATGCACCTCAACGTGGTGGCAAACCCGAAAGCGCTGTTTGACGTTCAGATCAAACGCATCCACGAATACAAGCGTCAGCTGATGAACGTGCTGCACGTGATCACCCATTACAACCGTATTAAGGCCGATCCAACGGCCGAATGGGTGCCGCGCGTGAAGATCTTCGCCGGTAAGGCGGCTTCCGCCTACTACATGGCCAAGCACATCATTCATCTCATCAACGACGTGGCGAAGGTAGTCAACCAGGATCCGGACATTGGCGACAAGCTGAAAGTGGTGTTCATTCCGAACTACAGCGTGAGCCTGGCGCAGATGATCATCCCGGCGGCGGATCTCTCTGAGCAGATTTCCACGGCGGGTACGGAAGCATCCGGCACCAGTAACATGAAGTTTGCCCTCAACGGCGCGCTGACCATTGGTACGCTTGACGGGGCGAACGTCGAGATGCTGGAGCACGTGGGCGAAGAAAATATCTTTATCTTCGGTAATACGACGGAAGAGGTGGAGGCGCTGCGCAGGAAAGGCTACTCGCCGCGTCAATATTACGAAGAGGATGAAGAGTTACGTCAGGTGCTGACGCAGATCGCGACCGGCGTGTTTAGCCCGGAAGAACCGAGCCGCTATCGCGATCTGGTCGATTCGCTGATTAACTTTGGCGATCACTACCAGGTGCTGGCGGACTATCGCAGCTACGTGGACTGTCAGGATAAGGTTGACGAGCTGTACCGTCAGCAGGAGAAGTGGACCAGCGCCGCGATGTATAACATCGCCAATATGGGCTACTTCTCGTCCGACAGGACCATCAAGGAGTATGCCGAGACGATCTGGCATATTGATCCGGTGAGGTTGTAAAAACACCCCCTCACCCCAGCCCTCTCCCCGAAGGGGAGAGGGTGTTAAAGTCCCCTCTCCCCTTCGGGGAGAGGGTTAGGGTGAGGGGGCATCAGCCCGCACCGATCGTATTACGACGCCAGCGACAGCTCACGCTTCCCCGCATTTTGCTGTAACCACTGCGCCACGCGAGACTGTTGCTCGGCGTTGAGCCACATCCCTTCTTTGGTACGACGCCAGATAGCATCATCCAGACGACGAACCCACTCGTGCTCAACCAGGTAGCGCAGCTCGGCTTCGTACAGCTCGTGGCCGAAATGTTCGCCCAGATCCGCAATGTCCTTCGCGTCGGCCAGGAAAAGCTCGGTATTGCTGCCGTAGGTGCGGGCATAGTGGCGCGCCATCCCTTCGGTGATGAACGGGAAGCGACGGCGCAGCTTCGCGGCGTAATCATCGCGATTGTCGCCGATATCACCGCCGGGCAGTACCGCGCCTTTGGTCCACGCCGGGCCAATGCCTTTATAGTACGGCGCCAGTTTTTCCAGCGCGTGCTCGGCCAGCTTGCGGTAGGTGGTCAGCTTGCCGCCAAACACGGAAAGCAGCGGCGCCTGACCGTCAACGTCGTGAATATCGAGCGTGTAGTCGCGAGTAATCGCCTGCGGTGAGTCAGACTCGTCATCGCACAGCGGACGCACACCGGAGTAGGTCCAGACCACGTCGTCGCGTGACAGCTGCTTCCTGAAGTGCGTGTTATACACTTTGAGCAGGTAGTTCACTTCGCTCTCGTCGATCTCGACGTTCTTCGGATCGCCTTTGTACTCCACGTCGGTGGTACCGATGATCGAGAACTCGTCCATCCACGGGATCACAAACACGATGCGCTTGTCTTCGTTCTGCAGAATGTAGGCCTGCTTTTGCGTATGCACGCGCGGTACCACAATGTGGCTGCCCTTGATCAGGCGAATGCCGTACGGCGAAGGCAGATGCATGCCGTCGTCGAAGAACTGCTTCACCCACGGGCCGGTGGCGTTCACCAGACCGCGCGCTTTCCAGCTGAATTTCTCGCCGGTATCGATGTCTTCCGCTTCCACAATCCACAGGCCGTTTTCACGACGGGCAGAGGTCGCGCGGGTGCGGGTTTTCACCTCGCCACCTTTCTTCTCGACCATCTGCGCATTCGCCAGCACCAGACGCGCATCGTCCACCCAGCAGTCGGAATATTCGAAACCGCGCACGATTTCAGGCTTAAGAACCGATTCTGAGCCAAAACGCAAACCTGTCGAACCCGGGAGGCTGGTGCGTTTACCCAGATGATCGTACATAAACAGACCGATTCGAATCATCCACGCCGGACGCAGATGCGGGCGATGGGGCAGGCGGAAGCGCATCGGAATCGCCAGATGCGGGGCCATTTTCAACAGCACTTCACGTTCGGCCAGTGCTTCGCTGACCAGGCGGAATTCGTAGTGTTCCAGGTAGCGCAGGCCACCGTGAATCAGTTTGGAGCTGGCGGACGACGTCGCGCAGGCGAGATCGTTAGCTTCCAGCATCAGTACGGATAAACCGCGTCCTGCGGCATCGACCGCAATACCGGCACCGTTGATGCCACCGCCTATCACAATCAGATCTTTGGTTTCCATAACACCCTCATGCACTTTCGTTAAAGCTCAGAAATGTTCGATATCGCTCATAATAGCAAAGGAACGCGCTTTTGGTAACATCAAAAAAACAATTTAGAGTGATATGGATAACATAATGGCGTTTACCCGCCGCCAGGACGTACACTACGGGGTAAAATAGTGCGGTCTGATGCTCTCTCCCCTCACCCTAACCCTCTCCCCAGAGGGGCGAGGGGATGGTTTGCTCCCTCTCCCTTTTAGGGAGAGGGCAGGGGTGAGGGTCAGCAGGCGGCATAAAACCTGAATAAGCGAAAGAGAACACCATGGATCAGTTTGAATGTATTAACGTAGAAGAAGCCCACCAGAAGATGCACCAGGGAAAAGCGGTGCTGGTGGACATCCGCGATCCGCAGAGTTTTGCGATGGGCCACACGCCGGGCGCATTTCATCTCACTAACGACACGCTGGGCGCGTTTATGCGCGATAACGACTTCGAGACGCCGGTGATGGTCATGTGCTACCACGGCAACAGCAGCAAAGGTGCGGCGCAGTATCTGCTTCAGCAGGGCTACGACGCGGTGTACAGCGTCGATGGCGGCTTCGATGCCTGGCATCGTCATTTCCCGGCAGAAGTGGAATACGCTTTTGAGCGCTGATCCCGCTATACTGTCCCCTTTTGTGTGGAAATAAGCGACCGCTGCCCATGTTGATGATCACTTCTTTTACCAACCCGCGCGTCGCCCAGGCGTTTGTCGACTATATGGCGACGCAGGGCGTTATTCTGACCATTCAGCAACATACGCAGACCGACGTCTGGCTGGCCGACGAGAGCCAAGCCGCGCGCGTAAACGAAGAGCTGGCGCGTTTTCTTGAGAACCCCGGCGACCCGCGCTATCTGGCGGCCAGCTGGCAGTCCGGGCAGACCGACAGCGGACTGCACTACAGCCGTTTTCCCTTCCTTGCCACCATCCGCGAACGCGCGGGCCCGTTTACGCTGCTGCTGATGGCGGCCTGCATTATCGTCTTCATTATCATGAACGTGGTGGGCGACCAGAGCGTGATGATTGCCCTGGCCTGGCCCTATGACCCGTCTCTTGAGTTTGACGTCTGGCGCTACTTTAGCCACGCGCTGATGCACTTCTCGGTGATGCATATTCTCTTCAACCTGCTCTGGTGGTGGTATCTCGGCGGCGCTGTTGAAAAGCGTCTGGGCAGCGGCAAGCTGATCGTTATCACCCTTATCAGCGCCCTGCTGAGCGGCTATGTGCAGCACAAGTTCAGCGGGCCGTGGTTCGGCGGGCTGTCGGGCGTCGTGTATGCCCTGATGGGCTATGTCTGGCTTCGCGGGGAGCGTGATCCGGAAAGCGGCATCTATCTGCAGCGCGGATTAATAACCTTTGCGTTAATATGGCTAATTGCCGGATGGTTTGATCTGTTTGGTATGTCTATCGCCAACGGTGCACACGTCGCCGGGCTGGCCGTGGGGCTGGCGATGGCCTTTGCCGACACGCTCTATGCGCGAAAACGAACATAATTCTCAGGGATAATTGATGAAACAAACACAACGTCATGACGCTATTATCGAACTGGTAAAAAAACAGGGATACGTCAGCACCGAAGAGCTGGTGGAACAGTTTGCCGTCAGCCCACAAACCATCCGTCGTGACCTGAACGACCTGGCCGATCAGAACCGCATTCTTCGCCACCACGGCGGGGCGGCGCTGCCGTCCAGTTCGGTCAATACCTCCTGGCATGACCGTAAAGCCACGCAAACGGCAGAGAAAGAGCGCATTGCCCGCAAGGTCGCCAGCCAGATCCCGAACGGGGCGACGCTGTTTATTGATATCGGCACCACGCCGGAAGCGGTCGCCCATGCGCTGCTGGATCACGAGAACCTGCGCGTGGTCACGAACAACCTGAACGTGGCCAATACCCTGATGCAGAAAGATGACTTCCGCATCATCCTCGCGGGCGGCGAACTGCGCAGCCGCGACGGCGGGATTATTGGCGAAGCGACCCTCGATTTTATCTCTCAGTTCCGCCTCGACTTCGGCATTCTCGGGATCAGCGGCATCGACAGCGACGGCTCGCTGCTGGAGTTTGATTATCACGAGGTGCGCACCAAGCGCGCGATTATTGAGAACTCACGCCACGTGATGCTGGTGGTGGACCATTCGAAGTTTGGCCGAAATGCGATGGTAAACATGGGCAGCATCAGCATGGTGGATGCGGTCTACACCGACGTGATGCCGCCGGCGGGCGTGATGCAGGTGATTAAAGATAATAATTTGCAGTTAGAGTTGTGTTGAAAAGCCGTTCTCCCTCTCCCTGTGGGAGAGGGCCGGGGTGAGGGCATCAGACCGCAGAGGTCCTACACGCCATACCCCATCATCTTCAACAGCTGCTGCGCATGCTGCACCGCATCCTGTCGATGCGCCACGCCCAGCTTCTGATACAGATTGCGGATATGCGTTTTGATGGTGGTCGCCGCCACCGCAAGCTCACCGGCAATCTGCTCGTTGCTGTAGCCTGAATAGATCAGACCCAGCACCTGCCATTCGCGCTGCGTGAGCGGACTGGTGCGGATAAGCTCCGGCACTTCCGGGTGGTTCAGCAGACGTTCAACGAAGTTCTCATCAAAATGCGCGAACTTGTGCCGATGATGCTGGTTTATCTCGCGCAGAATGCGCTGGGCGCGATGCTGATCCAGCTCCGGCAGCGTGTTGAGCTGAATAAGCTGACGCAGCTGCTGCGCCATCACTTCACCTTCAATCACAAAGTGGCTGATAAAGCCGGTGCGGTTAGCCAGCTGCAGCGCTTCCAGCAGCACGCGCTGGGCATCGTTTTTACGACCCGCCTGCCAGTAAAGCTGGTTCAGCAGCAGCAGGTTGCGGTTCAGGTCGCTCATCAGACGCAGGCTGCGCGCGTTCTCGTTCAGCTCTTCCAGCACAATCTCTGCGGGCTCTACTTCACCGAGCAGGATCTGCGCGCGGGCAATGTTCCGCCACTGGCTCTGCAGGAAGTGGTTGTTAGCAAATTCCGGTTTAGGCGTCTGACGCAGCCAGTTGGCGGCGGATTTTTTATCGCCGGTCATCTGCCAGTAAATCACCCGGACCTTATCGGCGTTAGAGACCCAGTCGCTGTGATACTGACCGTTGCCGAGCAGGTTCTCCAGGCGGTTCAGATGGTTGCGGGCGTTATCGAGATCGCCGCGCGCCAGCGAGCACTGTACCAGCAGCGCCAGACACTGCAGCTGCTGCTGAGGCTGGAAGCTGGAAAGGACATCCACACCCTGGCGGGCGCAGCTTTCTGCTTCATCCAGACGCGACCATGCCCACAGCAGCTGAGCGCGAATACGCAACAGGAACTCGTGCATCGGCAGCTGTTCCAGGTGCTGTTCACGAATCAGCTGGAACGCTTTTTCCTGGTTTTCCCAGGCGGCCTGCAGGAACCCCTGCGCGAATAAAATCTCGCTCTGTTGGATCAGGCTCCACAGCGCGTAATGCCAGACATCATGTCGACGCGCCATCTGTTCGGTTTGCTGCATCAGTGAAAGGGAACGGGTGAGGTCGCCTTTGCAGTGCAGCACTTCACCGTGCACAGAGGTCGCCACGATGCGGCTGTAGAAGTTAGCCAGCGGCAGTTCATCCAGCGCGACCATCGCCAGCCGTTCAGCTTCGTCCGGGTCGCCGTCGTTAATGGCCACCTGAGCGCGCAGCGCGTTGAACTCGCCGTGCAGGGTGGTATCCATTTCGCTTTCCATCTCCTGCTCGGCGCGCGCCAGCAGGGTGTTCACTTCACTGTAGCGGTGCTGGCTCTGCATCAGCCAGGCCTGCAGCAGCACCAGACGCGGGTTCTCCAGCAGGCTTTCCCACGGCAGGGCTTTGAGAGACTCTTCCAGCAGCGTTAGTTCGCTGTGGTTAAACAGGCCCCACGCATGGTTGAGGAGGATATCGCGCAGCATGCTGGCATCACCGGCGGCCAGCGCGTGGTGGATGGCCTCGCTCGGGAAGCCTTGCGCCATCCAGCTTTCGGCAGCGGCGCGGTGGATCTCCGGCAGTTCAACCGCCAGTTCCCACTGACAGCGCTGGCGCAGGAAGCTGCCAAACAGCGGGTGATAGCTAAACCACTCGCCGGGATCGTCCATGCGCGTCAGGAAAAGGCCCTGACGTTCAATCTCTTCGAGCTGCAGCTGACCGTTTTCACAGCCCGTCACGCGCACGATAAGCGCATCGTTCATGGAACGCAGCAGCGAGCTTTTCAGCAGGAAATTACGCGTCGAGGGATCGACGCTGTCCAGCACCTCATCCACCAGATAGTCGGAAAGGTGACTGGCGTTGATGCCCGCCAGACGCCGGGCAGACTGATGCGCCGGACTGTTGTTTTGTCGGGCAGAGAGCGCGATAAGCTGCAGCGCCGTGGCCCAGCCGGCAACGTCATCACACAGACGGCTGCTTTCGGCGGCCTCAATCGGTGATGTCAGGCGGCAGTCAAAGAACTGTTTCGCTTCCTGGTGGGTAAAGGCCAGCTGCTGGCTGCCCACTTCCAGAAGCTGATCGCGCACGCGCAGGTTGGCAATACCCAGCTGCGGCAGGTTGCGTGACAGCACCACTAAAGTCAGGTTTTCCGGCTGATGGCGCAGGAAGAAACGCATCGATTCATGAATCACCGGATTCGTGATGAGATGGTAATCGTCGATCACCACGTAAAGCGGACGATGCCATTCGGCCAGTTCGATAAACAGCTGAGAGAAAAGGGAGGAAAGGCTGGCGTACTGGCGCTTTTGCACCATCACCTCACTGGCGACGCAGTGTCCATGGGTGGCTTGCTGTATGGCGGCAATCAGATAGCTGGCAAAACGCTCCTGCTGGTTATCGCCCTCGTCGAGGGAGTACCAGCCAAGATCGCTTTTACCCGCGGCCCATTGCGAAATGAGCGTTGTTTTTCCATAGCCTGCAGGGCTCGTAACCAGCGCCAGTCGGAAATTATGCGCGCCGGAAAGTTTAGCCAACAGACGCTCGCGGACCACTGTATGGTCAAGACGAACCGGGCGACTTAATTTAGACGGAATCAACATAGGTTTCACTTCACTGTGGGGAACGAGAGATTTTATTTTTTTTGCGCTTCGTAATTAATACGATATAAGGTCGAACAGAAAGAGAACTATTGCAAGTTATGTCTAGGTTTTGTGGTTCTGAATTTGCACTCTGTCACAAAACATTCAGGCAAATGTTGGAACTTTCTCGAAAGGGCCGTAACGCCGCGTCACTGCTGGTTTGTCTGTATACATTGCCGCTGCGCTGAAACTGGTTTCAGAAAGGTATAGTGACGTCAAATTTAATAAAGTGCGGGTAAAGTTGAGTGAGAGTAATAGTCTTTTGAGATCTGTCCCGATGGCTAAATTATTATTCTACGTAAGTAATCATTTCAGAACGGATTAATTTCACCCGAAACTGCATTTCATTTCTTTGACATTCTCCCCGGTTACTTTTTTATCTTCCGGGCACACTCGAACTATGCTCTGAGAGTGGCCTCGATCACACTTTTATGCTCATCCCCGCTACTCCTCCCTGTCTAATCCCCCACAGGAGGAGGAAGAGGGGAAATGAGCCAGGCACACTAGCGCCAACTTGTGTTTTCTTTCTAAAGGATGCCGATCCCCTATGTCACAGCCTACCTTCAACAAAGCTCAATTCCAGGCTGCCCTGACGCGTCAGTGGCAGCGTTTTGGCCTTCATGCTGCAAACGAGATGACGCCTCACCAGTGGTGGCAGGCCGTGAGCGGTGCGCTCGCAGAACAGCTGGATGCTCAGCCTTTGGCAAAGCCGGTGAAGAACCAGCGCCATGTAAACTACATTTCAATGGAATTCCTGATTGGCCGCCTGACGGGCAACAACCTGTTGAACCTCGGCTGGTATCAGGACGTTGGTGACGTCCTTAAAGAACACGACATTAACCTGACCGACCTGCTGGAAGAAGAGATTGACCCGGCGCTGGGCAATGGCGGTCTGGGACGTCTGGCAGCCTGTTTCCTCGACTCCATGGCTACCGTCGGCCAGTCGGCAATTGGCTATGGCCTGAACTATCAGTATGGCTTGTTCCGTCAGTCGTTTGCCGATGGCCATCAGATGGAAGCGCCGGACGACTGGCATCGCAATACCTATCCGTGGTTCCGCCACAACGCGCAGCTGGATGTGCAGGTCGGTATTGGCGGGAAAGTGACAAAGCAGGGGCTCTGGGAACCGGCGTTCACCATTACCGGTGAAGCCTGGGATCTGCCGGTGCTCGGCTACCGTAACGGCGTGGCGCAGCCGCTGCGTCTGTGGCAGGCGAAGCACGCGCATCCGTTTAACCTGACCAAATTCAACGACGGCGATTTCCTGCGCGCCGAGCAGCAGGGCATCGACGCCGAGAAGCTGACCAAAGTCCTCTACCCGAACGACAACCACCTGGCCGGTAAAAAGCTGCGCCTGATGCAGCAGTACTTCCAGTGCGCCTGCTCCGTGGCGGACATTCTGCGTCGCCATCATCTGGCGGGCCGCAAGCTGGCGCAGCTGCCGGACTTCGAAGTGATTCAGCTCAACGACACGCACCCGACGATTGCGATCCCGGAACTGCTGCGCGTGCTGATCGACGAGCACCAGCTGAGCTGGGATGACGCCTGGGCCATCACCAGCCGTACCTTTGCCTACACCAACCACACCCTGATGCCAGAAGCGCTCGAGTGCTGGGATGAGAAGCTGGTGAAAACGCTGCTGCCGCGCCACATGCAGATCATCAACAAGATTAACGACCAGTTTAAAACCCTGGTGGATAAAACCTGGCCAGGCAACAAAGCGGTCTGGGCGAAGCTGGCGGTTGTGCATGACAAGCAGGTGCGCATGGCGAACATGTGCGTGGTCAGCGGCTTTGCGGTGAACGGCGTGGCGGCGCTGCACTCGGATCTGGTGGTCAAAGATCTCTTCCCGGAATACCACCAGCTTTGGCCGACCAAATTCCACAACGTGACCAACGGCATCACGCCGCGTCGCTGGATCAAGCAGTGCAACCCGCTGCTGGCCGGTCTGCTGGATAAGACCCTGAAGAAAGAGTGGGCCAACGATCTGGACCAGCTCATCAACCTGGAAAAACAGGCTGACGACGCGAAATTCCGCGAGCAGTACCGCGCGATCAAGCTGGAGAACAAGGTTCGCCTGGCGGAGTTTGTGAAAGTGCGTACCGGCATTGAGATCAACCCGAATGCCATTTTCGATATCCAGATCAAACGTCTGCACGAGTACAAACGCCAGCACCTGAACCTGCTGCATATTCTGGCGCTGTACAAAGAGATCCGCGAGAACCCGCAGGCCGACCGCGTGCCGCGCGTGTTCCTGTTCGGTGCGAAAGCGGCACCGGGCTATTACCTGGCGAAAAACATTATCCTCGCCATCAATAAAGTGGCGGCGGCGATCAACAGCGATCCGAAAGTGGGCGACAAGCTGAAGGTGGTGTTCCTGCCGGATTACTGCGTCTCGGCGGCTGAAATGCTGATCCCGGCGGCGGATATTTCCGAGCAGATCTCGACGGCAGGTAAAGAAGCGTCCGGTACCGGCAACATGAAGCTGGCGCTGAACGGCGCGCTGACCGTCGGTACGCTCGACGGGGCAAACGTCGAAATCGCCGAGAAGGTCGGGGAAGAGAATATCTTTATCTTCGGCCACACCGTGGAAGAGGTGAAGGCCATCAAGGCCAAAGGCTATGACCCGGTGAAATGGCGTAAGAAAGACAAAGTACTCGACGCGGTGCTGAAGGAACTGGAAAGCGGTAAATACAGCGACGGCGACAAGCACGCGTTTGACCAGATGCTGCACAGCATGGACAAACACGGCGGTGACCCGTATCTGGTGATGGCGGACTTCACGGCCTACGTTGAAGCGCAAAAGCAGGTCGACGTGCTGTATCGCGACCAGGAAGCCTGGACCCGCGCGTGCATTCTGAACACCGCCCGCTGCGGTATGTTCAGCTCTGACCGTTCAATCCGTGATTATCAGGCCCGTATCTGGCAGGCAAAACGCTAAGGAAGCGCGATGGAGAGTAAACGTCTGGACAGCGCCGCGCAGGCGGCGGGGATCAGCCTCAGTTACATTAATGCGCACGGCAAACCGCAGTCTATTGGCGCCGACACCAAAAGACGTTTGCTGGATGCCATGCACAAAGCCGACGCGAAAGCGTCGGTTGCGCCGGTGCCGAACGTGAAGGTGTTCACCGCAGGCAAAAAGATGCCGCTGGCGGTGGAGGGGCGCGGCGAGTTTAGCTGGCTGCTTACCACCGAAGAGGGGCATCAGCACAAAGGCCACGCCACCGGCGGCAAAACGTTAAACCTTCCGGCGAAGCTGCCGGAGGGGTATCACACCTTAACGCTCACCCAGGACGATCGTCGTTTCCACTGCCGGGTGATCGTCGCGCCAAAACGCTGCTACGAGCCGCAGGCGTTGCTCGAAGGCAAAAAGCTGTGGGGCGCCTGCGTGCAGCTCTATACGCTGCGCTCCGACAGCAACTGGGGCATCGGTGATTTTGGCGATCTGAAAAAGATGCTGGTGGATGTGGGCGAGCGCGGCGGCGCGTTTATCGGGCTCAACCCGATCCACGCGCTCTATCCGGCCAACCCGGAGAGCGCCAGCCCGTACAGCCCGTCGTCCCGTCGCTGGCTGAACGTGATTTATATCGACGTTAACGCGTTAGATGACTTCAAAAACAGCAAAGAGGCGCAGGCGTGGTGGAAACTCAGCACCACGCAGCAGGCCCTGAAGCAGGCGCGCGACGCGGAGTGGGTGGACTATTCCACCGTCACGGCGCTGAAAATGGCCGCGCTGCGTCTGGCGTGGAAAGGCTTTTCGCAGCGCGATGACGAGCAGATGGCCGCGTTCCGCCAGTTTGTGACGCAGGAGGGCGAGAGCCTGTACTGGCAGGCGGCGTTTGATGCACTGCACGCGTATCAGGTGAAGGAGGACGAAATGCGCTGGGGCTGGCCGGTCTGGCCGGAAGCGTATCAGTCCGTCGACACGCCTGAAGTAAAAGCGTTCTGTAAAAAATATGCCGATGAAGTGGACTTCTACCTGTGGCTGCAGTGGCTGGCGTACAGCCAGTTTGCCGCCTGCTGGCAGGTGAGCCAGGGCTATAAGATGCCGATCGGCCTGTATCGCGATCTGGCCGTCGGCGTGGCAGAGGGCGGCGCGGAAACCTGGTGCGACCGTGAGCTTTACTGTCTGAAAGCTTCCGTCGGCGCGCCGCCGGATATTCTTGGGCCGCTCGGTCAGAACTGGGGGTTGCCGCCGATGGATCCGCACGTCATGGCGTCGCGCGCCTACGAGCCGTTCATCGACCTGCTGCGCGCGAACATGCAGAACTGCGGCGCGCTGCGTATCGACCACGTGATGTCCGTGCTGCGTCTGTGGTGGATCCCGTACGGTGAAACGGCCGATCACGGGGCGTACGTGCAGTATCCGGTTGACGATCTGCTGTCGATCCTGGCCCTGGAAAGTAAACGCCACCAGTGCATGGTGATCGGTGAAGATCTCGGTACCGTGCCGGTGGAAATTGTCAGCAAGCTCCGCGACAGCGGCGTCTACTCCTATAAAGTGCTCTATTTTGAAAACGACCATGAGAAAACCTTCCGCGCGCCGAAAGCGTACCCTGAACAGTCAATGGCAGTCGCGACGACGCATGACCTTCCTACGCTTCGTGGCTATTGGGAAAGCGGCGATCTGACGCTCGGCAAAACGCTCGGGCTGTACCCTGATGAAGAGGTTTTGCGCGGCCTGTATCAGGATCGCGAGCTCTCCAAACAGGGGCTGCTGGATGCGCTGCACAAGCAGGGCTGTCTGCCGAAACGTGCCGGACATAAGGCGTCATTGATGTCGATGACCGCTACCCTCAATCGCGGCTTGCAGCGCTATATTGCCGACAGCAACAGCGCCCTGCTGGGCCTGCAGCCGGAAGACTGGATTGATATGGCGGAGCCGGTGAACATTCCGGGCACCAGCTATCAGTACAAGAACTGGCGTCGCAAGCTGTCCATATCGCTTGAGAAGATGTTTGCCGATGACGGGGTGAACAAGCTGATTAAGGATTTGGACAAACGCAGAAGGGCGGTGGGCAAGAAGCGGTAGTTTCACCCTAACCCTCTCCCAGAGGGAGAGGAAATAGAATGTAGGCCGGGTAAGCGTCAGCGCTACCCGGCTTTTTTACATCAAACCACCATATTCAACAGCAGTACCCCGACCAGACCGCACACCGAAATAATGGTTTCCAGCGCGGACCAGGACTTGATGGTTTCACCGATCGTCAGGTTGAAGTACTCCTTGAACAGCCAGAAGCCAGGGTCGTTAACGTGAGAGAAAATCACGCTACCGGAACCGACGGCGATAACCATCAGCTCAGGGCTAACACCCGTGGTCGCAATCAGCGGGGCAACGATACCGCCCGCGGTGATCGCTGCAACGGTCGCAGAACCCAGCGCAATACGCAGAACCGCGGCAATAGACCAGGCCATCAGGAGCGGCGATACGTTGGTTTCATGCATCATGGCAGCGATGTATTTATCCACGCCGCTGTCGACCAGAACCTGCTTGAATGCACCGCCGCCGCCGATGATCAGAAGCATCATGGCAATGATTTTGATGGAAGAGGTCAGCGTGTCGTTGATCTGATCCATAGAACGGCCGCGGTTCAGGCCGAAGGTGAACATAGCGATCAGCACCGCAATCAGCGTTGCCATGACCGGGTCACCGAGGAATTCCGCAACGGACAGGAACGGATGACCTTTCGGCAGAATCATCTCCGCCACGGCACGCATCGCCATCAGGATCACCGGTACCAGAGAGGTCCAGACGCTGACGCCAAAGCCCGGCATCTCTTCTTCGGTGAAGGTTTTGGCGCTGTACAGACCTTCTGGGATCGGCTTATCAATGCCTTTCAGGAAGCGGGCATAAACCGGGCCTGCCAGAATCACTGTTGGGATCGCCAGAATCGTACCGAACAGCAGGGTTTTACCCATATCCGCGTGGAAAATGGTTGCGATAGCGGTTGGACCCGGGTGCGGCGGCAGGAAGCCGTGAGTCACGGACAGCGCCGCAGCCATTGGCACACCGACATACAGCAGCGGGATGTTTGCCGCAGCCGCGATGGTGAACACCAGCGGCAGCATCAGCACGAAGCCCACTTCATAGAACAGCGCGAAGCCGACGGTAAAACCGGTTAATACCACCGCCCACTGGATGTTCTTCTTGCCAAATTTGGCAATCAGCGTGGTGGCGATACGCTGCGCGCCCCCGCAGTCTGCCAGCATTTTGCCGAGCATGGCGCCGAAGCCCATGATCAGCGCCAGGCTGCCGAGCGTGCCGCCGACGCCGGCTTTGATGGAACTGATAACTTTAACCAGCGGCATACCCTGCATCAGACCGACTGCAAGTGCCACCAGAACCAGAGCGATAAATCCGTTCATTTTGAAACGGATCATCAAGAGCAGTAATAACACAACACCGATAGCAACGATGACTAATGGCATGATTTACCTGGCCTTTGAATTGTTATGGGTAACGTCATTGTTTCAACGACAAATTCCGATTGTCCCAACTGGGAACAGAGTGTTAACGGCACTCATACTGATGCCTTCGAAACCATTAAGTTTAGTCGGCTGTTATAAGGATGCTGAGTGCCCACGAGAATGATACGGGTAACATGGCGCGATTGAGAATCACCCTGGGAGGCTAAATTTGAATTATGAGACGCAGGTCAACATATGGGAGGTAAACGCAAAACGGTAACCATGAGGTTACCGTTTTTAATGTTTTCACCCTCTCCCGTGGGAGAGGGCCGGGGTGAGGGCATCAGACCTCACTATTTCTGTAGGCCCGGTAAGCGCAGCGCCACCGGGCGATACAGACGGATACTGAATTAGTAGTAAGAGTGCTCGCCGCGCTGGTGCTCGGTCAGGTCACGCACGCCTTTCAGTTCCGGGAACTCGTTCAGCAGCTGCTTCTCGATCCCTTCTTTCAGCGTTACATCGACCATTGAGCAGCCGTTACAGCCGCCGCCAAACTGCAGAATGGCAAAACCTTCGTCGGTGATTTCCATCAGGGAAACACGACCGCCGTGGCCCGCCAGCTGTGGGTTGATCTGGGATTGCAGCAGATACTCAACGCGCTCCATCAGCGGGGCATCGTCAGACACTTTACGCATTTTCGCGTTCGGCGCTTTCAGGGTCAGCTGAGAACCCAGCTGGTCGGTGACGAAGTCGATCTCCGCATCTTCAAGATACGGTGCGCTCAGCTCATCAACGTAGGCGGTGAGCTGTTCAAATTTAAGGGCAGTGTCAGTCGCTTCCACAGCGTCCGGAGGACAATAAGAAACACCACATTCTGCATTCGGAGTGCCTGGATTAATCACAAACACGCGGATCTGCGTCCCTTCTTCCTGATTTGCCAGCAGTTTGGCAAAGTGCGCTTGTGCAGAATCGGAAATACGGATCATAGCTTTGGCCTAATAGTTGACTAAATTACCTGGGTATAATCATACGCCCATTGAAGAAGGGCTACAAGGTACGGCACAGACACCATACCTGAACCGACGCGGCGCCGCTTCGCAAAAGCAGTCGGGAAAGTTCAGCAACGGTACTGCCCGTGGTGACGACATCATCCACAATCGCGATATGGAGACCGTCGACCGGCAATTCAAGGCGAAAGGCATTTTTGAGGTTTCTTTTGCGAAGCCGTGCGCTGAGCTGATGCTGGATGGCGGTGGCATGAACGCGTGTCAGCGTGCGGGCCTCATACCGGCAGCCGAGCCACCGTGCGAGGGGACGGCAGAGCAGATCACTCTGGTTATAGCCGCGCCGCCAGTGCCGACGTCGGTATAAAGGGACATTCACCACCATGTCAATTTTCGGCAGTGCCCGGTGACGTCGCGCCTGCAAAACCGCCAGCAACAGCAGTCGGGCAAGGGGCTGTGCCAGCGAGCTCTGCCCGGAAAACTTCAGCGCGTGGATCAGCCTGTTCAGCGGCGGAACATAATCATCCACTGCCACCAGCGCGCTCCACGGCGGGGATTTTTTCAGGCAGCGGCCACAGGGCAACGAGGGGTTCGTGGCCGGTAAACCACATTGTGGACAGATCCCGATACGCCATTGCAGCGATCGCGTGCAGACGGAGCAGACGCCCCACCCGCTGAGCGCCAGCGGCATTTGGCATAGCCAGCACAAGCCGGGTACTGTTAGCATGTGCAACCTCCATGTGAAAAAAGAGAACAGTAACTGATGAAGACGCTGTGGTGGCAGACCGTAGGGACAGGAAATTGCCATCTTGTGCTGCTGCACGGATGGGGCCTGAATGCGGAGATATGGCATTGCATACGTGAGGAACTTGCCTCGCATTTCACGCTGCATCTGGTGGATTTACCCGGCTTTGGCCGCAGCCGCGGGTATGGCGCGTTGTCGCTTGATGAAATGGCGCAGCAGGTTCTGGACGCTGCGCCGCAAAACGCGGTCTGGCTGGGCTGGAGCCTGGGCGGGCTGGTGGCGAGCCAGATTGCGCTGTCGCGGCCTGAACGCGTAAAAGCGCTGGTGACGGTGGCGTCATCGCCCTGTTTTAGCGCGCAGGAAGAGTGGCCGGGGATCAAGCCTGACGTGCTGGCGGGCTTCCAGCAGCAGCTGAGCGAAGATTTCCAGCGGACCGTAGAGCGGTTCCTGGCATTGCAGACAATGGGCACTGACACCGCGCGTAAGGATGCCCGAACGCTGAAGCAGACCGTGCTTTCGCTGCCGATGCCGGAGGTTGAGGTGCTAAACGGCGGACTTGAGCTCCTGAAAACGGTTGACCTGCGCGAGCCGCTGGCCGCGCTGACGGTGCCGCACCTGCGTATCTACGGTTATCTCGACGGGATTGTGCCGCGCAAAGTGGTTCCGCTGCTGGATTCACTCTGGCCGGAGAGTGAATCGCAGATTATTGCCAAAGCCGCACATGCCCCGTTTATCTCTCATCCGACGGAATTTTGTTCAGCGCTGATTGCGTTAAGTCAACGTTTCGACTGATTATTTTCTATCCTGCCTGGAAAAAGTAACACACCGCAACCATACTCCAGATGTCGTTGCGGTTGTTCTGCCTACGATAATCAAAAAAACAATCCTATGGAGAGTCAGGCTATGAAACTTGTTACAGGTATTGTCACTTCTCTGGTTATTGGGTCACTGTCATTTGGCGTCTTTGCGGCAAAAGAGCTGGAAAAAGATAAAGTTGCCAGCATGAATCTGACGAAAATTGGTGAGATTTCTACGTCTGACACCACCGCGCCGATGGATGCTCGCAGAGAGCTGTCGAAGAAAGCGGATGAGCTGGGCGGAACGTACTACGTCGTCACCAGTGCAGAAAAACAGACCAAAAACGTACGCGCAACGGCGGACGTCTACAAGTAATACGATAAAGCCGGGCAGCGATGCCCGGCTTTGTTAACGCAGCGTCCACCACTCCCTGAGGCAGGCCTTTCCTTCCGGACAGCTTTTACAACTGCCGGAGAGACAACCGTCCGCTTCTTCCTGAATCCGCACGGCTTTCCCCATGGCTTCCAGTCTTTCCAGCATGGCATCGATCATCGGCTGCGGCGTATGCAGGCTGAGGCTCAGCTGTTTCGCCTCCATTCGCCCTTGCAGTGCCAGCAGGTCACGAACCTGAATCAACGATGCCATGGTTTGCTCCTTAGTGACAGTCGCCCGCCGGGCTGCTGCAGCAGGTCGCGGCGGTTTTACGGTTTGCCAGCAGGTCGATGTCGACGCGGCTGCGCGCACGCCGCAGCAAACCGAGCACTATCACGTTAAACAGCACAACCGCGAGAATGCAGACCAGGCTGTAGCGCGGATGTTGGCTGAAATTAACGGTTTGATAAAAGAGCGTCGACAGCGAGTACGCAATGTTTAACCCCCACAGGATTGAGAAGCCCATCCAGCCGCGGCTGGACTCGCGGGCAATCGCCCCCATCACGGAGATGCACGGAATGTAGAGCAGAACAAAGATGAGGTAGCTGTAGGCCGCGGACGCGCTGCCAAATTTCTCGCCCATCACGCCCATGGCACCTGTTGCCATTTCGCCGTCGCCTTTGCTGGCCTCAATAGGGTTCGCCAGCACGCTCAGGCTGAAGGTGTCTTTCAGGCTCTGCCAGGTTTCCTCTACGGCACCCAGCAGTTCATGACCGAGATGAAACTCTGCCGGATTAAATTCCTGTTCCTGAATGTTCTCTGCGGTGTAAAGCGTGTTCAGGGTGCCGACAACCACCTCTTTCGCCATCGCGCCGGTGAACAGCCCGACGGTCGCCTGCCAGTTATCCTCATGCACGCCAATCGGTTTGAAGACCGGCGTGATGATGCGGCTGACGGAGGCGAGGGCAGAGTCGTTGATGTTATCTGCCGCCTGCCCGCTGAGGGTGAAGCTGTTCAGCGCGCTCAGGAAAATGCTGACGATGACAATCACCTTACCGGCGCGCAGCACAAAGCCCTTCAGGCGCTGCCAGGTCTGGATCGCCAGGCTTTTCAGATGCGGCACGTGATACACCGGCAGCTCCATCACAAACGGCGACGCTTCACCGCGCATAATGGTGTGCTTCAGCATCAGACCGGTGAGGATCGCCATCACGATGCCCAGCACGTACAGCGAAAAGACCGCCAGCGCGCCCTGCTGACCAAAGAAGGCTGCGGCAAAGACCGCAAAGATGGCCAGACGGGCACCGCAGGACATAAACGGCGCCATCATGATGGTCATCAGACGTTCACGCGGCGCATCCAGGGTGCGTGCGCCCATCACCGACGGTACGTTACAGCCGAAGCCGACAATCAGCGGGACGAAGGATTTACCTGGCAGACCCAGCGCCTGCATCAGACGATCCATCACGAACGCGGCGCGCGCCATGTAGCCGGAATCTTCCAGGAACGAGAGGAACAGATACATCATGCCGATCTGCGGCACCAGAGGCAGAACGGTGTTGATACCGCCGCCGATCCCCTGTGCGAGGAAGATGGTTAACCATTCAGGGAAGTGCAGAGTGTAACCCACCCACTGAATTCCGTGAACGAAGACCGCGACGGAACCGGCGTCGAAAATAGGCTGGAGGGCGCCGCCGATGTTAATGGCGAGCAGGAACATCACGTACATCACCAGCAGGAAGATGGGCAAACCGAGGAAGCGGTTAAGCACGACCTTATCCACCGCTGCCGTAAAGCGGCTGGGCTCTGCCGTCAGCGCGTTACTGACAACGTCGCAAATCGAGGCGATGGCCTGGTAACGCGCGTCGGCGATGTGCAGCGCCGGGTCGTCCAGCTCGTCGCTAAGACGGGCCACCGTCGCGTCCAGCTTATCAGCCGCATGCCCGGCGTAAGCGCGGCTGTAGATATCCCCTTCCAGCATCTGCAGGCCAAGCCACAGGCGCTGTTTCGCAGGCATGCTTTTGTCCATCTCCTGCGCCAGCACATTGGCTTCGCGCAGGAGAGGCTGCGCGTAATGCACCAGCTCAATGTCATGATTTCCCTGGTGACGGTCAATGGCCAGCTTCAGCGCATCAATACCGCGAGCGCGCGTCGAGACCAGCGGAACGACCGGGCAACCCAGGCGCGCGGAGAGGGCATCGACGTCGATACGAAGCTTTTGTTTCTCCGCAATGTCGAGCATGTTGAGCGCCACGATGCAGGGGATGCCCAGCTCCAGCAGCTGCAGCGTCAGATAAAGGTTACGTTCGAGATTGGATGCGTCGACCACGTTGATCAGCAGGTCCGCGTCGCCGCCAAGAATATAGTGGCAGGCAATCTGCTCATCGAGCGAGGTTTGCGACGAAATGGTGGTTAAGGAGTAGGTGCCGGGAAGGTCAACCAGCGTCACCTGGTTGTCCGTTGTCGTGAACTGGCCCTCTTTACGCTCAACCGTCACGCCCGCCCAGTTGCCCACGCGCTGGCGGGCTCCGGTTAGCTGGTTAAAAAGCGTAGTCTTGCCGGAATTAGGATTGCCAATTAAGCCAATAGTTAACTTTTTCATTTTTTTAGACTCACTGAAACCGCTGGCTTGTTATCGGGATAAGGCTTCGACTTCTATTAACGCGAGGTCTTTCTTACGCAGCACCAGATTCACGCGGCGGGTTTCGATATGAACCGGATCGCCCAGCGGCGCCACGCGCACGACCTGGAATGACGAGCCGGGCAGCATGCCCAGCGACAGCAGCTTTTGCCGATAGGCCGGGCTAATTTCGCGGGTAAAACCGGTAATCTTCCATGCACTGTCTGGAGTGAATTGCATAACGCCTGATTCCACGAAAGGTTAAATTATCTACTATGGGATGATAATGAGAATAGTTTTTATCAGCAATATTAAAACTGTGACGGAATGTTGTTTACGGTATTAATTTACGGCCTGTTTGACCTGGCTCAATATTTGCTGAATTGCCTGGAAAACAAAAAGGGGAGTATTTGTTAACGGGGTGATAATTCGTGGTTTAAATATGGCTATGCAATCGGTTTCATATATTTCGATATGATTTTATTCCCCCCACCCATGAGGACGAGGGGGAAAGACCGCACCGTGCGATCCCCTCTCCCCTTTGGGAAGAGGGTTAGGGTGAGGGGCATTGCAACCTTAGCGTTTCTTACCCATCGCTGCCGCCAGCGCATCCATCATCGCGCTGTTGCCTGCAGGGTGAGCATCACGTCCGCGCGGTTTTGCCGCTTTTGCGGCCGGGCGCTGCTGCTCGCGGCCACCGCCATTGCCGCCGCGGCGCGCGCTGGTGTCGCCCGGCTGCTCGTCCAGACGCATGGTCAGCGCGATACGCTTGCGCTGCAGATCGACTTCCAGCACTTTCACCTTCACGATGTCGCCCGCTTTGACCACGGTGTGCGGGTCTTCAACGAACTTGTCGGCAAGGGAAGAGATATGCACCAGACCGTCCTGATGCACGCCGATATCCACAAACGCGCCAAAGTTAGTGACGTTGGTCACCGCGCCTTCCAGCACCATGCCGGGCAGCAGGTCGTTCATGGTTTCCACGCCGTCAGCAAAGGTCGCCGTTTTGAACTCAGGGCGCGGATCGCGGCCCGGCTTTTCCAGCTCTTTGATGATGTCGGTGACGGTGGGGACACCAAATTTGTCGTCGGTGAAATCAACGGCTTTCAGGTTGCGCAGGGCGCTGCTGTCACCCATAAGATCTTTCAGCGCCTGCTGGGTGGCGGCCAGAATGCGCTCCACAACCGGGTACGCTTCCGGGTGAACGGTGGAGGCATCCAGCGGGTTATCGCCGTGGTTGATGCGCAGGAAGCCCGCACACTGCTCAAAGGCTTTTGGCCCCAGACGGCTCACCTTCAGCAGCTGCTGACGGTTCTGGAACTGGCCGTTCTCATCACGCCAGGCGACGATGTTCTGCGCCATCATGCGGGTTAAGCCCGCCACACGGGTCAGCAGGGGAACGGAAGCGGTGTTCAGGTCAACGCCGACGGCGTTTACGCAGTCTTCCACCACCGCATCCAGCTTGCGCGCCAGCTGAGTCTGGCTCACGTCGTGCTGATACTGGCCCACGCCGATGGATTTCGGGTCGATCTTCACCAGCTCCGCCAGCGGATCCTGCAGGCGGCGTGCGATAGAAACCGCACCGCGCAGGGAAACGTCCAGGTCCGGGAACTCCTGGGCCGCCAGCTCGGACGCGGAATAGACGGATGCCCCCGCTTCGCTGACGATCACTTTCTGTGCCGTCACTTTCGGGAACTGCTTCTGCACGTCGAGGTAGAAACGCTCGGTTTCGCGTGAGGCCGTACCGTTGCCGATGGCAACCAGCTCCACGTTGTATTTTTCGCACAGCGCCGCTACCACGACGGCCGCTTTCGCTGCCTGGCCGGTGTGCGGATAGATGGTATCGGTCGCCACCAGCTTGCCGGTGCCGTCAACCACAGCGACCTTCACGCCGGTACGCAGACCCGGATCGAGACCCATAGTCGCGCGCAGGCCTGCAGGGGCGGCCATCAGCAGGTCGTGCAGGTTACGGGCGAAGACGTTAATCGCTTCGTCTTCGGCGCGCTCGCGCACGGTGCCCATCAGCTCGGTTTCGAGGTGCATCAGCACCTTGATGCGCCAGGTCCAGCTCACTACGCCTTTGCGCCAGCTGTCCGCCGGGGCGTTGTTCAGGCGCAGGCCGAGATGGTCGATAATGATCTGCTCGCAGTGGCTCTCTTTCGGCGGCTCGTCAAACTGCGGGTCGGCGTTCAGGGAGAGCTGGAGCACGCCTTCGTTGCGGCCGCGGAACATCGCCAGCGCGCGGTGTGAAGGGGCGGTAGAGATCGGTTCGTGGTGATCGAAGTAGTCGCGGAATTTCGCGCCTTCTTCCTCTTTACCCGCGACGACGGTAGAGACGATGTGGGCATTCTTCCACAGGTAATCGCGCACTTTAGCGAGCAGGGCGGCGTCTTCGGCGAAGCGCTCCATCAGAATGTAGCGTGCGCCGTCAAGGGCGGCCTTGGTGTCCGCTACGCCTTTGTCGGCGTCGATAAATTTGGCAGCTTCAGTTTCCGGATCGTGGGACGGCTCGTTCCACAGCAGGTCGGCCAGCGGCTCAAGACCCGCTTCAATCGCAATCTGCCCGCGCGTGCGGCGCTTCGGTTTGTACGGCAGATAGAGATCTTCGAGTTCGGTTTTGCTCAGGGTACCGTTAATGGCGCTTTCAAGCTCGCTGGTCAGCTTGCCCTGTTCGCCGATGGATTTGAGGATCGCCTGACGACGTTCTTCCAGCTCGCGCAGATAGCCCAGACGGGTCTCCAGGTTACGCAGCTGCGTGTCATCCAGACCGCCGGTGACTTCCTTACGATAGCGTGCAATAAACGGCACGGTGTTCCCTTCATCAAGCAGGCGAACGGCAGCTTCTACCTGTTCGGCTCTGGCCTGAATATCACCCGCAATAATGCGGCAGAGCGAATCTTTCATCATGGCTTTATCATCTGTTGAGTCGAAAAATCAGGGGATAGTTATACGGGCTGACACGGCAAAATGCCAGCCGGGGAGGGCGCTCTCGGACTATTTTACGTAGACGATCTCATTGACGAACCAGCTGGCTTCACCGGCTGGAGTCTGAACGACGGCCAGATCGCCCACTTCCTTTTTCAGCAGCGCGCGAGCCATCGGGGAGTCGATGGAGATGTAGTCCTTACGACCAAAAATTTCATCGTAGCCGACAATGCGAAAACGCAGAGTGTCGCCATCGTCGTTTTCAATCTCCACCCACGCGCCGAAGAACACTTTGCCCTCCTGTTGCGGGGAGTAATCGACAATTTTGAGATTCTCGAGGCACTTCGTCAGATAGCGAACCCGGCGGTCAATTTCGCGCAGCCGCTTTTTGTTGTACTGGTAGTCAGCGTTTTCGCTGCGATCGCCCAGGCTTGCCGCCCAGGTCACCTTTTTGGTTACTTCAGGACGCTCTTCGCGCCAGAGGTAATCCATCTCTTTTTTGAGCTTTTCGTACCCTTCGCGGGTGATCAGGGGCGTTTTCATGGTAAAGCCTTTGCTGCCTGCCGGTTAACTGTCTTGCGCACAATACGTACCGCACAGTGTAACAGACAGGATTAATAATGATTTATGTGATGAAATGAGCAGATAAGCTGCTGTTAAATATGCTTTGTAACAATTTCGACTAGAATTTATACCAGAATTAACTGGTCGAATACGTGCACTTTTTTAGAATACGCTGTTACAAAGACTATCCGAACCTTTGGGAGTACACACAATGCAAGAGAACTACAAAATTCTGGTCGTGGATGACGACATGCGCCTGCGCGCGCTGCTGGAGCGTTATCTGACCGAGCAGGGCTTCCAGGTTCGTAGCGTCGCGAACGCTGAGCAGATGGACCGTCTGCTGACCCGTGAATCTTTCCACCTGATGGTTCTCGACCTGATGCTGCCTGGCGAAGACGGGCTTTCTATTTGCCGCCGTCTGCGCAGCCAGAGCAACCCGATGCCGATCATCATGGTGACGGCGAAGGGTGAGGAAGTTGACCGTATCGTCGGCCTCGAAATCGGCGCGGATGACTACATTCCAAAACCGTTTAACCCGCGTGAACTGCTGGCGCGTATTCGCGCTGTTCTCCGCCGTCAGGCGAACGAACTGCCTGGGGCACCGTCTCAGGAAGAAGCCGTCATTGCCTTCGGCAAGTTCAAGCTGAACCTCGGCACGCGCGAGATGTTCCGTGAAGACGAGCCAATGCCGCTCACCAGCGGCGAGTTTGCGGTCCTGAAAGCGCTGGTCAGCCACCCGCGTGAACCGCTTTCCCGCGACAAGCTGATGAACCTAGCGCGCGGTCGCGAATACTCCGCAATGGAACGCTCCATTGACGTGCAGATCTCCCGCCTGCGCCGCATGGTGGAAGAAGATCCTGCGCATCCTCGTTATATTCAGACCGTATGGGGTCTGGGCTACGTGTTCGTCCCGGACGGCTCTAAAGCATGAGGCGAATGCGCTTCTCGCCGCGTAGCTCGTTTGCCCGCACCCTGTTGCTGATCGTCACCCTGCTGTTCGTCAGCCTGGTGACGACCTATCTGGTGGTGCTGAACTTTGCGATCCTGCCGAGCCTCCAGCAGTTTAATAAGGTCCTGGCCTACGAAGTCCGTATGCTGATGACCGACAAACTGCAGCTGGAGGACGGCACGCAGCTCGTCGTTCCCCCGGCGTTTCGCCGTGAAATCTACCGTGAGCTGGGCATTTCGCTCTACTCCAACGAAGCGGCGGAAGACGCTGGCCTGCGCTGGGCGCAGCACTACGAATTCCTCAGCCAGCAGATGGCGCAGCAGCTGGGCGGCCCAACGGAAGTGCGCGTTGAGGTCAACAAAAGCTCGCCCGTCGTCTGGCTGAAAACCTGGCTGTCACCCAATATCTGGGTGCGCGTTCCGCTGACCGAAATCCATCAGGGCGACTTCTCGCCGCTGTTCCGCTACACCCTGGCGATTATGCTGCTGGCGATAGGCGGCGCGTGGCTATTTATCCGTATACAGAACCGACCGCTGGTCGACCTGGAGCACGCTGCGCTGCAGGTCGGTAAAGGGATTATTCCACCTCCGCTGCGCGAGTATGGCGCCTCGGAAGTCCGTTCGGTGACGCGCGCGTTTAACCATATGGCGGCAGGCGTGAAGCAGCTGGCGGATGACCGTACGCTGCTGATGGCAGGTGTAAGCCATGACCTGCGCACGCCGCTAACGCGTATTCGTCTGGCGACGGAGATGATGGGGGAAGAGGACGGTTATCTCGCCGAGTCCATTAACAAGGATATCGAAGAGTGTAACGCCATCATCGAGCAGTTTATCGACTACCTGCGCACCGGGCAGGAGATGCCGATGGAGATGGCGGATCTGAACGCGGTGCTGGGCGAAGTGGTGGCGGCGGAAAGCGGCTACGAGCGCGAGATTGATACCGACCTGCAGGCGGGTGAAATTCAGGTACGCATGCACCCGCTCTCCATCAAACGTGCAGTGGCGAATATGGTGGTCAACGCGGCGCGCTACGGCAATGGCTGGATTAAAGTCAGCAGCGGGTCTGAACTCAACCGCGCCTGGTTCCAGGTGGAAGACGACGGTCCGGGCATCAAGCCCGAGCAGCGTAAGCATCTGTTCCAGCCGTTTGTGCGCGGCGACAGCGCGCGCAGCACCAGCGGCACGGGCTTAGGCCTGGCGATTGTTCAGCGTATTATCGATAACCACAACGGACTGCTGGAGATTGGCACCAGCGAGCGGGGTGGACTGAGCATTCGCGCCTGGCTGCCGGTCCCGGTGACGCGGGGGCAGGTGAAAGAGGGTTAAAAAAGGGTGGCAATTGCCACCCTTTTTTGTAGGTCGGGTAAGGCGAAGCCGCCACCCGACAAGAATGCGGTCTCTGCGGCCTGATGCCCTCACCCCGGCCCTCTCCCACGGGGAGAGGGAGAAGGACTACAGCTTCGGACCCGCGCTCACCAGCGCTTCGCCCGCCGGGGTATCGGTATACTTCTCGAAGTTCTCGATAAACAGCTTCGCCAGCGATTCCGCTTTCTCGCGCCACTGCTCCGGAGAACCGTACGTGTTGCGCGGGTCGAGGATATGCGTATCCACACCCGGCAGCGACGTTGGGATCGCCAGGTCAAACATCGGCAGCGTAAAGGTTTCGGCGTCGTCCAGAGAACCATCCAGAATGGCGTCGATAATCGCGCGGGTATCTTTGATGGAGATACGTTTGCCGGTACCGTTCCAGCCGGTGTTCACCAGGTATGCCTGCGCGCCGGATGCCTGCATGCGTTTCACCAGCACTTCAGCGTACTGCGTCGGGTGCAGCGACAGGAAGGCCGCGCCGAAGCAGGCGGAGAAGGTTGGGGTTGGCTCCGTCACGCCACGCTCGGTACCCGCCAGCTTGGCGGTAAAACCGGAGAGGAAGTGGTACTGCGTCTGGCTGGCCGTCAGGCGAGACACCGGAGGCAGCACGCCGAACGCATCCGCCGTCAGGAAAATGACCTTCGTGGCATGACCCGCTTTTGACACCGGCTTCACGATATTGTCGATGTGGTAGATCGGGTAAGAGACGCGGGTGTTTTCCGTTTTCGACGCATCGTCGAAGTCGATGGAGCCGTCGGCACGCACGGTGACGTTTTCCAGCAGCGCATCGCGACGGATCGCGTGGAAGATATCCGGCTCGGCCTCTTCGGACAGGCGAATGGTCTTCGCGTAGCAGCCGCCTTCAAAGTTGAACACGCCGTCGTCATCCCAGCCGTGTTCGTCATCGCCAATCAGGCGACGTTTTGGATCGGTGGACAGGGTGGTTTTCCCGGTGCCGGACAGGCCGAAGAATACCGCCACGTCGCCTTTTTCACCGACGTTAGCCGAGCAGTGCATGGAGGCGATGCCCCGCAGCGGCAGCAAGTAGTTCATGACCGAGAACATCCCTTTCTTCATTTCGCCGCCGTACCAGGTACCGCCGATCAACTGGATACGCTCGGTCAGGTTGAAGGCCACAAAGTTTTCGGAGTTCAGACCCTGCTCTTTCCACTGTGGGTTCGTGCATTTCGCACCGTTCATCACGATGAAATCCGGGGTGAAATCCTGCAGCTCTTCGTCGGTTGGACGAATAAACATGTTTTTCACGAAATGCGCCTGCCAGGCCACTTCAGTGATAAAACGCACGGAGAGACGGGTATCGGCGTTAGCGCCGCAGAAAGCGTCGACAATGAACAGACGCTTGCCGGAAAGTTGATGGGTGACGAGCCCTTTCAGGTGCTGCCAGGTTTCCGGGGAGAGCGGTTTGTTGTCGTTCTTCCCTTTGCCCTTGTCAGCCCACCACAGCGTATCGCGGGTGGTTTCGTCTCGGACGATATACTTATCTTTCGGCGAACGACCGGTAAAAATACCGGTATCGACGGCGATAGCACCAAGATTCGTCAACACACCACGCTCGTATCCTTCCAGTGCTGGATTGAGCTCTTCCTGATACAGCGTATCGTAGTCGGGGTTGTAGACGATTTCCTGGACGTCGTGAATACCATAAGCCTTGAGATCTTGCGGGGTTAAACCAGTAACACGCATATCACTGCTCCTTAGCCAATATGTACTGCCTGAAATTGTAGGGTTTTTCTGAGGTTGTTAACCGCGACGGGGCTCATAGATTTACGCATCTGGACAAAACCCTTACTAACGGAAAACGCTGCGACTCCAGTCACAGCGCAGGCGGATTATCGCAGGAATCGCTTTTTGGTTGGGGAAAATGTTCTGAAAAGGTTAAAGAGTGGTGATTTTATCGGAAAGAATGTGAATGTAATCGCATACACGTAAGAAAATTACGTAAGAGTTACATAAGGAAAACGATTCAGCTTGGGGGAGTTTTTTACCCCTCACCCCGGACCGTACACCCCAAAGGGGAGAGGGGGTTTAAGTTCCCTCTCCCCTTTGGGGAGAGGGTTAGGGTGCGGGGAAAGAGGTTTAGTGAACCTGCGGATCCGCCGGGGAGGCGTTATTGCGGATCTCAGCGATATCCATCGAATTGAACACGTAGTGCGTACCGCAGTAGTCACAGTGCATATCGATTTCGCCGTCTTCCGCCATGATGCTGTCGATCTCTTCATCCGGCAGGGTTTTCAGCGCGCCAGCACAGCGCTCGCGTGAGCAGGTGCACTTAAATTCCACGGACTGCGGATCGTAAACCGTCACTTCTTCTTCGTGGTACAGACGCCACAGTACGTCGGTCGCCGACAGGTTGAACAGCTCTTCCGCTTTGATGGTTTCGGTCAGCGTCGCCAGGTGCTCAAAGTCATTGGTCTGTGCGTCCTGCGCAGGCAGAACCTGCAGCAGCATACCGCCCGCAGCAGGCTGACCGCCCACTTCACCGGTGCGGATGAAGAGACGCGTCGGCAGCTGTTCAGAACGCATGAAGTAATCTTCCAGGCAGGCTGCCAGGGTATCGCCTTCCAGACCCACCACGCCCTGATAGCGCTCACCTTCCTCAGGGGAGATGGTGATCACCAGGTAGCCATTACCCACCAGCGTTTTGAGGTCTGCATTTTCAGGCACGTCGCCCTGAACGCGCGCCACGCCGCGCATCTGCTGCTGGTTATTGCCGTTGATCACCGCCAGCGTCATCGGGCCGTCACCCTGCAGCTGCACGGTGATATCACCGGCAAACTTCAGCGTCGCCGTCAGCAGGCTGGTGGCAACCAGCAGTTCGCCCAACAGGGTCTTCACCGGCAGCGGGTAGTTGTGGTTTTCCAGAATCTGTTTCCAGGTTTCGGATACGGTGACCAGCTCGCCGCGCACGGCGAATTGTTCAAACAGATAGCGGTGTAATTGGTCGTGTTGGGCCATTTTCATCTCTCGTGCGGGTGAGGTTAATCAGTCTCACCGTGTTTAAATTTCATCAGATCGCGACGCTCTTTTTTATCCGGTCGCCGGTCCGGGTGGGGCATCGTCAGCGCGTTCATTTTGCGCGCCAGCGCGGTCTTCTCGCGCTTTTCAATGCTCTCCGCCGTCTCTTCATAAAGCAGTACGGCTTCCGCTGCAGGTCGACGCTGTTCGGTAATGGCTTTAATCAACACCGTACGTTCATCGTTGCCCTGCCGCAGCGTTAAGGTGGCATTCAGCTCAACCAGCTTGCTCGGTTTGCTGCGCTGGCCGTTGTAATGCACTTTTCCGCCGTCAACCATCTCGCGGGCGAGGGCGCGAGTTTTATAAAAACGCGCTGCCCACAGCCATTTATCCAGTCTTACCCCGTCAGAGGGTTTTTCTTTCATGGCGTCTCCTTCACGATCAGTGAGGGGATCATCTGGCGATAGTCGTTCAGTCCAGGGTGGCGCAGATAGCTTTTTTCAGCCAGGCCAGAGTCAGGATTGGTCACGCCCAGACAGTAGCGAATGCCAAACCTTGCCGCGGAATCCAGAATGGGCTCGCTGTCATCAATGAACAACGTACGTTCTGGCTGCAAACCCGTCTCTTCCCTTACCGCATGCCACAACCGCTGATCCTCTTTCGGATAACCAAATGTGTGGGTGGAAAGTAATAAATCAAGGTGCGACGCCAGACCTGTATGCTCCAGCTTCACCGCCAGATTATGTGGATGCGCGTTGGTCAACAAAATACGGCGCTTGCCGCTCGCTTTCAGCGCATCCAGAAAGGGCACGGTATCCTCGCGCAGAACGGCGCGCGGGCCCTGGGCGGTGGTCATGGCACAAATATCCAGACCGAGGCGCTCGCTCCAGTAGTCAAGACAGTACCAGTTTAGCGTATGTTGCACCGCACTATATTGCGAACGAATGAATGCCTGCGCTTCTGCCGGGGAGATCCCCTGCTGCTCGCCATAGGTTTCAGGAACCAGCGTTTGCCAGAAATAGTTATCAAAGGCGAGATCGAGCAGCGTGCCGTCCATATCCAGCAGAACGGTATCTACCTCCTGCCAGGCGATATCAAGATGCATAAGGGGGAACTCCAGCCAGAAGAAACGTGCGCGACAGGGTAGCACATCTTGCCGCGCAACGACGTTATCAGATCAGGCTCTCAGACGAGGGGATCAGCTTTGGATTGAGGCAGTTTTCATAATACTGCTGAATGTCGGCAAGCCGGGTGCGCGAGCGCTGGTAGCGGCGCAGGGCCATAAAGCCGTTCCAGAAAATGGCGATCAGCATCGCGGTCATCAGCAGAGAGGTGCCGATGTAACGCCACAAGCCTGCGCTATCCGGCATCCGGTGCAGGCCGATATGGCGAGTGCCGTTGGCGTCGGTATAAATACTCGTAACAATCCCTTCGGCGCTGAACGGCGTTTGCATCAGCATCTGCGCCAGGCGCTGGAACTGGCTCCACTGCTCCTGCGCCGGGTAGTCATAAAGCGCAACCTGCGGGTAGGGCTGATCGACAAGGTCGCTGCCTTCATCGCTTGCTATCACAAAGCCGCCCGGCGCCGGGCTGTTCAGCGCCTGAGCCGCGCGGGTGGTCTCGCGCATCATGAACGGCGACGTCGAGGTGGCGACCAGGTTATCCAGCGATTCCGCGCTCACCGGACGCAGCAGCACGTTAACGCCATCCAGTCGTCCCGCTTCGGCGCGTTTTACCAGCGAGTCCCAGTCTTTGCTGTTCCCCAGGTTTACCAGGGCGTTTTTAAGGCGTATGCACTCATCCTGAGAGGAGCATAAATCCTGCGTTTTCAGGACGATGTCACCAAAATCATCCAGCAGAACCATGCCTGATTTCTGAATGGCCGAGCGCAGCGCGGGGCTGACGCGCGAATCATCGTCCGGTTTCGGGTGCAGCTGGCGGTTAACCGTCTGGGTGAGAGCCGTGGCCTTATTCACCACTTCGGATTCCGGCAGCGGCAGCGGCGGCACGTCGTTCCAGATAATTTGCGAACAGTCGAACGGCATGAACGGCGAGCTCTGACGCGTGTTCCACGCCCCCGGGGTGTGAATATTACACATCCCGGTTCCCTTCAGGCGCAGCGTGTCCCCCACGCGTACACCGGCTTCATCCAGTTTGTTGACGCTTGTCGCTTCAATGGTTTGCGCCCCTTTGATCCATGACAGGGTGAATTTAATGGGCATATCCAGCGGCACGAAAAGCAGCAGCATGGCTAAGACCAGCGCGGCGCCGCCGGCAATGACCGTACTGCGTAGCCAGTGCTGAAGCGGGAAATTTTTCACTTCATCATGCAGAGACAGGAAGCGCCCCTGACGCACAACGTGGCGGTCAAGGTAGATATCAATATCGGTTTTCTGCCCTAAATCCTGTGCGATCCACGGCTGCCAGTGGCGCGGGTAGATCAGGTCGATAATACCGAGCGAAATATTGTTGAGATGCTCCTGATCGTTTTCACCGAACAGGCCCCAGCGCTTTGGGGTACCGCGCAGGCAGTGGATCTCGCGCAACGAGGTTTTAGCCGGTGGAGCAAAGAGACCCCAAAGCCCGCCGGCCAGCAGCAGCACCGCGCCGCCAGCCAGCCAGGGGACAAACACATCCGGCGTCAGCAGGCAGATGAAAAAGAGCAGGAAGGCAGCAACGATCAGAATGGCTTCACGGATGCCGTCCGGGCGGCTCAGGGCGTACTCTTCATGCGTTTCCTGGCGAATGTTCAGCAGTTCGATCTGCTCTGTCTCTTCGCCACGAATGGACGCCTGCGTTGAACTCGCGCGTTCCAGCGCAAAACGCGGGGCTTCCTGAAGGTATTCATTCAGCGTATGGCCGTTAAGCGTGATTACCAGAGGCAACGAATCGGTGTGAATCAGCTCAACGCTGTTTTCGTCATTAATGTATTGCTCCCAGGACGGGGGCAGATGCACTTCGACGGAATCAAGGTAATAGCGCCATTTGTTGGGGTCATCAGTGGTGATGCCATAGCGCGTGATGGAGCGCGTCACGCAGAGCACGGTATCACTTTGCGCATTAAGCTTTAGCGCGACGGGCGCAGCGGTGGCTCCCGTTGGCCCAGGCGTTAACTGAGTACGGTTCAGGATTTCGAGATAGTTTTCAACCGCATCGCGCTCGTCCTGCGTGAGTTTACGCGTGCTCGCACCCGCAAATGCGTTTAAAAAGGGCAGACGATAACGGCGCTGTACGCGGCGCCTGTACAACCACCCTGCAACCAACGCGCCGGCCAGCATAGCAGCGAGAACAATCAAAATGGTGCTCATGCTTTCCCCATCTTACTTATCTTCTTACAGGTGTAGTCAGTAGCACCTTTACATTGAATGAGAGTCTGTGGCTGGCTATCGGCAAGTATGGAGTCGAACTTGAGCATTCTGAAGCGCATCCCAGTGACCGGTGATGATAGCAAAGCCTGTTATGGCGCGATATCAGCAAATTCCTGGAAACATTTCAACCTCTTGACATTTGTTTTGAATTGAGGATTGATCCCTGATACGTTGCACAAATGTAAATAAAGAACGATTGACATTGCCGAAACCGTGCGGCATATCGCACAATAACGCCAGTTCTCACTGCTAAGACCCATCAAGATGAGCAAACCATTACAAAAACCCACCATTCTGAATGTTGAAACTGTCGCCAAATCGCGCCTGTTTAATGTCGAAAGTGTGGACCTGGAGTTCAGCAACGGTGTGCGTCGCGTTTATGAACGTATGCGCCCCTCTTCGCGCGAAGCGGTGATGATTGTTCCCATTGTCGACGATCATCTGATTTTGATCCGCGAATACGCTGTGGGAACGGAATCTTACGAGCTTGGGTTCTCGAAAGGGCTTATCGACCCGGGTGAAACCGTCTTTGAAGCGGCAAACCGCGAGCTGAAAGAAGAGGTCGGCTTCGGTGCGAATGAGCTTTCATTCCTGAAAAAGCTAAGCATGGCGCCGTCCTATTTTTCCAGCAAAATGAATATCGTGGTGGCTGAAGATCTCTATCCTGAATCGCTGGAAGGGGATGAGCCGGAGCCGCTGCCGCAGGTTCGCTGGCCGCTAGCGCACCTGATGGATCTGCTTGAAGACCCTGACTTTAATGAGGCTCGCAACGTGAGCGCGCTGTTCCTGGTACGGGAGTGGTTGAAGGGGCAGGGGCGACTGTAGTGGCCTGATGCCCTCACCCCAACCCTCTCCCACGGGAGAGAGAGCAAACACAAAAACGGCAACCAGAGGTTGCCGTTTTGCTTTGTTGTCAGAACAGCTCGTGCGTCTCGCCGTTATCAATAATCTCTGTCCCCACCTCGTGCACCGCCTGCGTGGTTGGCTGCGTGCCCTCGATGAAATACTCTTCGCGACTATTACCGCCGTTGGCGAGCTGACCCGTGCTGCGGTCGATATTAACCGTCACCACGCCTGGCGGTGGCGTTAACGGCTGCTCCGGCACGCCTTCAAGAACGGACTTCATGTAGGCGTCCCAGGCCGGCTGCGCGCTCTTCGCACCGCCTTCGTAGCCGGAAATTTGATCCTTAATCGCGCCGGAGGCCGTTGTACGACCTAAGTCACGGCGGTGATCGTCGAAACCGATCCAGACCGACGTCACCACGCCCGGGCCGTAGCCGGAGAACCAGGCATCTTTCGAGCTGTTGGTTGTCCCCGTTTTACCGCCGATATCATGGCGCTGCAAATCGCGCCCTGCGCGCCAGCCTGTGCCCTGCCAGCCCGGTTCACCGAAGATGTTGGTGTTCAGCGCGCTTTTGATCAGGAACGACAGCGGCGTGTTGATCACGTGCGGGGCATACTCCGGCGCGCCGGTCTGTGCCACCAGAGACTGGTTAGCCTGCTCAAGCTGCGGCTGCGGCACGACGCCGTTCTGCTGCTCCTGAGACACGACAGGGTCTTCCATGTCCTTATTCTCAAGCACCTCGGATTTCGGCGTATTGCCATAAATCACCGGAATATCGCAGTCAGGGCAGGCAATTTTCGGCTTCGCTTCGAACAGCACGCCGCCCTGATCGTTCTCGATCTTGCTGATGAAGTACGGGTCAATCAGGAAGCCGCCGTTGGCCATCACCGAGTACCCGCGTGCGACCTGAAGCGGCGTAAACGAGGCGGAGCCTAACGCCAGCGACTCGGTGCGAACGATGTTCTGCGCCGGGAAACCGAAGCGCTGCAGATACTCTGCGGCATAGTCGACGCCCATTGCGCGCATGGCGCGCACCATCACCACGTTTTTCGACTGTCCCAGGCCCTGACGGAGACGAATTGGGCCGGCATACTCCGCAGGAGAGTTCTTCGGCTGCCAGTCGGAACCGGCACCGGCATCCCAGCGGGAGATTGGCACGTCGTTAAGGATGCTGGCGAGGGTCAACCCCTTATCCATCGCTGCCGTGTAGAGGAACGGTTTGATATTGGAACCGACCTGACGCAGCGCCTGAGTGGCGCGGTTAAATTTGCTCTGGTTGAAATCAAACCCGCCGACCAGGGCCAGGATGGCACCGTTCTGTGGATTGATAGAGACCAGGGCCGAGTTGACGTCCGGCACCTGCGCCAGCCACCAGGATTCGCCTACCTTGCGCACCCAGATTTGCTGCCCGGTCTGGACGGCATCGGTCACTTTACGCGGCGTTGCGCCCTGCAGCGTATCCGAGCGGTAAGGACGCGCCCAGCGGATACCGTCCATACGCAGGGAGACGGAGGTACCGTCCGCGAGCGTCGCAACGGCTTCCTGAGGATCGGCCTGCGTTACCACGGCAGGAAGGAGCGGACCATAGGTTGGCAGCGCCTTCAGCGTACTGGTGATTTTTTTGCTGTCCCACGCGCTTTCGCCCACTTTCCAGAGCACGTTTGACGGGCCGCGATAGCCGTGACGCATATCGTAGTCCATCACGTTGTTCCGCACCGCTTCCTGAGCCGCCTGCTGGACCTTACGGGTGACGGTGGTGTACACGCGATAGCCATCTTCGTAGGCCTTGTCACCATAGCGATTCACCATCTCCTGGCGAACCATTTCGGTCAGGTAAGGGGACGCGAAGGCGATCTCAGGGGCGTGGTAGTTAGCGTCAATGACATCGTTACGCGCCTGGTCGTACTCGCTCTGGCTGATGTAGCCTTCGCTCAGCATACGTGACAAAACGACGTTACGGCGCGCGGTGGCGCGATCGAGCGAGTAGAGCGGGTTAAAGGTGGACGGCGCTTTCGGCAGACCGGCGATGGTTGCCATTTCGCTTAAGGTGAGCTGCTCAACAGGCTTACCGAAGTACACCTGTGCGGCAGCCCCCACGCCATAGGCGCGGTAACCCAGGTAGATTTTGTTGAGGTACAGCTCAAGGATTTCGTCTTTGCTCAGCAGCTGCTCAATACGGATCGCGAGGAACACCTCTTTGATCTTACGTATCAGCGTCTTTTCAGGGCTGAGGAAGAAGTTACGCGCCAGCTGCTGCGTGATGGTACTTGCCCCCTGAGAGGCGTGACCAGAGAACAACGCAATGCTCGCGGCACGGAAAATCCCCACCGGATCGACACCGTGGTGCTCGTAAAAACGGCTGTCCTCCGTGGCGATAAAGGCTTTCACCATCACGGGGGGGATTTGGTTTAAGGTCAGCGGAATACGACGCTTCTCGCCATACTGCGCCATCAGCTCGCCATCGGCGCTATAGACTTGCATCGGGATCTGGAGGCGCACATCGCGAAGCGTGGCGACATCAGGTAGCTGTGGCTCAATATATTTGTATAAACCGTAAATCGAGCCTGCTCCCAGCAGAATGCAACAGACTGCAAGGATGAATAAATACTTTACGAACTTCACCGGAGATTTCCCATTTGGTTTCACTTGGGCAGTTTCTAAACAATCGCGCGGTAGTATAAAGGCAAGCCTGATTCATTGATATAGCCGTCAAGACGACGGGCGATAAGGAGATCGTGAAGCATGGCTTTCAAAACATGGCAAACGGGCGTTCATATTCAACAGGATAGGGTGCAGATCGTCGCCTTGGCCCGGGAGGAGTCGGGCTGGTGCTTGCGCCGCTGGTGGGCGATTCCTCTGGACGAGGGCATCATTCGTGACGGCAAAATTTGTCAGCCAGAACAGCTGGTTGATGCGTTACGCGACTGGCGCAAAACGCTGCCGCACTACCATCGGGTGTTCCTCTCTTTCCCGGCAGCACGCACTCTGCAACGGACGCTCCCCCGCCCGACTGTTGCGCTGCGTGACAGCGAGCAGCTCTCATGGCTTGGCGCGGCGCTCGCGCGCGAACTGGAGATGTCTGCCGATACGCTCTGTTTCGATTACGCGCAGGATACCTTCAGCAATACCTTTCACGTGACCGCCGCGCAAAACAACGAGGTTGATACCCTACTGGCGCTGGCGAAAACGCTGCGTTTGCGGCTGGTGGCCATTACGCCGGATGCCAGCGCGCTGGCGAATCTTCTTCCTGCGGTGGCGCCAGCGACGTGCGTCGCCTGGCGCGACGACCGGCAGTGGCTGTGGGCGATGCGCCACCAGTGGGGACGCCGCTTTACGACAGAAGCCGAAAGCGTGGCCGAGCTGGCGGCGCTGCTGGCGCTTGGTCCGGATGACATCGCGCTGTTTGATAGCCGACGTGATCCGTGGGAAATCCTGGAGCGCTGCCAGGCCCCGCTACCGGACTGCGGCGCTGATTATACCGTTGCGCTGGCGATGGCCATGAGCGAGGTGCCCGGATGAGCCTCATGAACTTTCTGCCCTGGCGACAGCAGCGGCGCGCACGATGCCTGCGTTTCTGGGGGGCAATGTGTGTCGGCACCGTGCTGTTGATGTTCGCGATCATTTTCTGCCTGCGGATAAACCCTGTTATGAGGCTGCACGCGCTGCAAACGGAGCTGACGGGAATGCAGACCGTGCAGCACGCGCTTGCCTCCCGGCAGAAACTCGCCTCACAGGCGCAGAAGCCAGCGCAGACACGTCAACAACGCGCATGGCAACCGGTGCTGGAATCCCTTTCCCGCGCCACTCCTTCACAGGTCTGGCTGACAGAGCTTCGCTATCAGCCTCCTGCTCTGATGTTGACCGGGTATGCCATAACCCTGCCAGCCCTGTCTGCTCTGCGCGATGCGCTGGGCCAAATAGCGGGTTTTACGCCCGGAACGGCGGGTGAGCTTCGGCAGGACAGCCAGGGGCGCTGGATGTTCACCCTCCATCTTAAAAGCGAGGGGTAACGCATGGATACCCTGTTAGAACGCTGGTGCGAAAGCCGTCCCTGGTATCGGGTGCTTTTGTGGTGTCTGGGGAGCCTCCTGGCAGGACTGGCCGCGTGGGGTACCTTGCTCAGACCGCTGGACAGGCAGTGTGCTGAACGACAGCGACAGCTGATTCAGGACGCGAGGACGAACGCGGCGTTATGGCCTGCCGTCAGAAAGGTGCCGTTTCGTACGGAAACAACGGAAGTACGCGAGCTGACGCCGTTTTCCCCGCTCGATTTTCAGGGTGATAACGCGACGCTGGTTCACTGGAAGCCGCTGCAAAACGGAGGGGAACTGATGCTGGAGGTGGAGTGGCAGGCTCTCCCGGCGCTTTTTTCCCGGCTGGCGCAGCGGGATGTGCAGATCGCCGCTTTCGCGATTGCACCACAAGGTACAGCGTTGCGCCTGCGGCTGGAGCTGGAACATGCGAAATAGCGCGCGATATTTGCTGGTTTGCTCAGCGCTGCTATTGACCGGCATGCGCGATCCGTTTCGCCCGCCGGACGATCCTTGTGCCATTGGCGAGCTGGCGCAGTGGCGCTATCGCGGCATGGTGGGAGGAGAGCAGGCTATCGGCATTTTACAGGATGGGCAAAAGCGCTGGTACCGGCTGAAAACGCATGAGCGCTTCCCGGCGGGCTGGACGATAACAGCTATCAATGAAACGGAACTGGTTGTTGATGTGGGTGACACATGTGAACCAGGAACATGGACGTGGCAACGAGAAGGAACGGATAAGAATGAATTTACGGATAATGCTGTGGCTGCTGGCGTTCAGCCATCCGCTGTGGGCCGCCGCGCCAAAACCGGTCACGCTGGTGGTGGATGACGTGCCTGTAGTCCAGGTGCTGCAGAGCCTGGTCGCACAGGAGAATCGAAATCTGGTGATATCGCCTGACGTCGGCGGCTCGCTTTCGCTCAACCTGACGCGCGTCCCCTGGCGGCAAGCGTTACAGACGGTTGTCACCAGCGCTGGCCTCGTTTTGCGAGAGGAGGGCGGCATTTTTTATGTTCATACCGCGGCCTGGCAGCGTGAACAGCAGGAGCGCTCAGAACAGGAGCGAACGCGTCGACAGCTTGAGGCACCGCTGGTTTCTCACAGCCTCGCTTTCTCCTATGCCGATGCCGGAGAGCTGCAAAAAGACGCGGAAAAACTCCTGAGCCCAAAGGGAAGTTTGTCTCTCGACAAACGCACCAACCGGCTGCTGATTCGCGATAACCAGACGGTGGTGGAGACGCTGCAGCGCTGGGCCGCTCAGATGGATATACCCGTCGAACAGGTCGAGCTGGCGGCGCATATTGTGACCATTAATGAAAAAAGCCTGCGTGAGCTAGGGGTGAAATGGAATCTCGCCGACGCCGCCGACGCGGGCAAGGTTGGCCAGCTCACCACGCTTGGTAGCGATCTTTCCGTCGCCAGCGCCACCAGCCACGTGGGTTTTAACATCGGACGGATCAATGGTCGGCTGCTGGATCTGGAGCTTTCTGCGCTGGAGCAAAAACAGCAGGTCGATATCATCGCCAGCCCGCGGCTGCTGGCCTCGCATATGCAACCGGCCAGCATCAAGCAGGGGAGTGAAATACCGTATCAGGTCTCAAGCGGTGAAAGCGGGGCAACCTCCGTTGAGTTTAAAGAGGCGGTATTAGGGATGGAGGTCACGCCGGTGGTCTTACCGGGAGGGCGCGTGCGCCTGAAATTGCACATCAGTGAAAATATGCCGGGACAGGTTCTGCAGCAGGCGGACGGCGAAACGCTGGCGATCGACAAACAGGAGATAGAAACCCAGGTGGAGGTAAAAAGTGGAGAAACGCTGGCGTTGGGCGGAATTTTTTCGCAGAAGAACAAAACCGGCAGCGACAGCGTGCCGGGGCTGGGGAAAATCCCCTGGCTTGGGCAGCTTTTTCGCCACGATGGGAAGGATAATGAACGGCGCGAGCTAGTGGTGTTTATTACACCACGTCTGGTCGGTATTCGCTGACGGGTAACGATCCCCGCAATGATTTTGCATTCAGTTTGTTGCAGATGTTTGACGTGGGGCATGAATTAGCATACAAGGAGTACCGATTTGAGTTGGACTTACGTCTTATTACCTTATGCGCCCGACGCGGTGATTTAATCAGTTGCCAAACAAGCCGGAGTATTGAGATAATTTTTAGTCTGACTCTCGCTCTATTGCATATGAGGTTTCAGTTCATGTCCTGCTACGCTGGGTGTCTGCGAAGCGGGAATTACCATTAACGAATAGTCTTAGTAGTACCGATAAAATGGCAGAGAAACGCAATATCTTTCTGGTTGGGCCTATGGGTGCCGGCAAAAGCACTATTGGGCGTCAGTTAGCTCAACAACTCAATATGGAATTTTACGATTCTGATCAAGAGATTGAGAAACGAACCGGAGCTGATGTGGGCTGGGTTTTCGATGTAGAAGGCGAAGAAGGTTTCCGTGACCGAGAAGAAAAAGTGATCAACGAACTCACGGAAAAACAGGGCATCGTTCTGGCAACAGGCGGCGGTTCTGTGAAATCTCGCGAAACCCGTAACCGTCTCTCCGCCCGTGGCGTAGTGGTCTATCTTGAGACGACCATTGAGAAACAGCTGGCACGTACGCAGCGCGATAAAAAGCGCCCGCTGCTGCAGGTTGAAACGCCACCACGCGAAGTTCTGGAAGCGTTGGCCGATGAACGCAATCCGCTGTATGAAGAGATTGCCGACGTGACCATTCGTACTGACGACCAGAGCGCTAAAGTGGTTGCAAACCAGATTATTCATATGCTGGAAAGCAACTGATTCTGGCTTTATATACACTCGCCTGCGGGTAAAAGCATTAAAGGTGGATGTCGCGTCATGGAGAGGATTACAGTTACTCTCGGGGAACGTAGTTACCCTATCACCATCGCGGCTGGTTTGTTTAACGACCCAGCTTCCTTTTTACCACTGAAAGCGGGTGATCAGGCGATGCTGGTCACCAATGAGACGCTGGCTCCGCTTTATCTCGACCGCGTGCACCACCTGCTTGAGCAGGCGGGCGTAAAAGTCGACAGTGTGATTCTCCCCGATGGCGAGCAGTATAAAAGCCTGACGGTACTGGATACCGTCTTTACCGCATTGCTGCAAAAACCGCACGGTCGCGATACAACACTGCTTGCCCTGGGCGGCGGTGTTGTGGGCGATCTGACCGGCTTTGCGGCCGCAAGCTATCAACGTGGCGTCCGTTTTATTCAAATCCCGACCACGTTGCTGTCCCAGGTCGACTCCTCTGTGGGTGGCAAAACGGCAGTTAACCATCCGCTCGGCAAAAACATGATTGGCGCGTTTTACCAGCCCGCATCGGTGGTGGTGGATCTCGACTGTCTGAAAACCCTGCCGAAGCGCGAACTGGCTTCGGGTCTGGCGGAAGTGATCAAATACGGCATTATTCTGGATGGCGAGTTCTTTAGCTGGCTTGAAGAGAATATGGATGCGCTGCTGTGCCTGGATGAGGCTACACTGGCATACTGCATTCGTCGTTGTTGTGAACTGAAAGCAGAAGTTGTCGCTGCAGACGAGCGTGAAACGGGCTTACGTGCTTTACTGAATCTTGGGCATACGTTTGGCCACGCCATTGAAGCCGAGATGGGTTACGGCAACTGGCTGCACGGTGAAGCCGTCGCGGCCGGTATGGTCATGGCAGCGCGCACCTCTGAACGTCTGGGGCAGTTTAAACCTGAAGAGACGGCACGCATCATTGCGCTGCTTGAGCGTGCAGGTTTGCCGGTAACCGGGCCGCAGGAGATGTCGGCGCAAGCGTATTTACCCCACATGATGCGCGATAAAAAAGTATTGGCAGGTGAGATGCGTCTTGTACTCCCGCTTGCAATAGGGAAGAGTGAAGTGCGCGGCGGAGTGCCGCACGATGTCGTTCTTGGCGCTATCGCTGATTGTCAGCAGGCGTAACAACTAGAAAGGTCAGGCCACTGTCGCCGGTGGTCGTTTAGCTTCAGGTGAAATGCAAAGTCGTTAGCATAAGCCTTTGAGTGGGGTGTTAAATGGATGAATTCAAACCAGAAGACGAGCTGAAACCCGATCCCAGCGATCGTCGTACTGGTCGTTCTCGTCAATCTTCAGAACGTGATAACGAGCCGCAGATCAACTTTGACGATGTTGATCTGGATGCAGACGATCGTCGCCCTTCGCGCAGCCGCAACGCGCACGAAGAGCGAGCAGAAGAGGATTATGAGTCCGAAGAAGATTCAATGGACGAACAGCCTGTAGAGCGTCGCCCACGTAAACGTAAAAAAGCCGCTGCGCCGAAACCGGCTTCCCGCCAGTACATCATGATGGGCCTGGGCGTTCTGGTGCTTGTGCTGCTGATTGTCGGCATTGGCTCCGCGCTTAAAGCACCGTCAACGAACTCAACCGAGCAAACTGCTTCCGCTGAGAAGAGCATCAACCTGTCCGGTAACGATGCGACCAATCAGGCGAATGGCGCACAGCCTGCACCGGGTGCGACTTCCGCAGAGCAGACCGCAGGTAACACCACAGCGCCGCAGGATGTTTCTCTGCCGCCCGTTTCTTCAACCCCTGCTCAGGGTCAGGCACCTGCCACGCCTGAAGGCCAGCAGCGCGTAGAAGTTCAGGGTGATCTGAACAATGCGCTGACGCAGCCGCAGAACCAGCAGCAGGTTGATAACGTCGTGGTTAACTCTACGCTGCCAACTGAGCCGGCAACCGTTGCCCCGATTCGCGGTGGTAACGCTCAGCCACAAACGGCTGCGACGGAAACCAAACCGCGCCAGACGCAAACTGCGACGCGTCCTGAACGTAAGCAGGCGGTGATTGAGCCTAAGCGTGAAACCAAACCTCAGGCAGTCGTAAAAGCGCCTGAAGTGAAAGCCGTACCGGCACAGCCGAAACGCACCGAAACGGCTGCGGTGAGCGAGCCTGCTAAAGCGCCAGTCACGCAGACTGCGCCGAAAGCAACGACAACCACAGCGGCACCGGCTGCACCTGCAGCAACGGCTCCGGCAGCCACGGCAACAGCCTCCAGCAGCGCCGCAGGCAAAACGGCAGGTAATGTTGGCTCGATGAAGTCTGCGCCATCCAGCAACTACACGCTGCAGCTGAGCAGTTCGTCTAACTATGACAACCTCAACAGCTGGGCGAAGAAATCAAATCTGAAAGACTATGTTGTTTATCAGACGACCCGTAACGGTCAGCCGTGGTATGTGCTGGTCAGCGGCGTTTATTCGTCCAAAGATGAAGCGAAACGTGCCGTAGCGGCACTGCCAGCGGATGTTCAGGCAAAAAATCCCTGGGCGAAGCCGATTCATCAGGTTCAGGCCGATCTGAAGTAATGTTTAAAGCGCAGGATGCTGTCGGAGCTTTCTCCACAGCCGGAGAAGGTGTAATCAGTTAGTCAGCATGAAAAAAAATCGCGCTTTTCTGAAATGGGCAGGGGGGAAATACCCCCTGCTCGATGATATTAAAAAGCACCTGCCAAAAGGCGAGTGTCTAATCGAGCCTTTCGTGGGCGCAGGATCGGTGTTCCTGAACACCGATTTTTCTCGTTATATCCTGGCGGATATCAACAACGACCTCATCAGCCTCTATAACATTGTTAAGCTGCGTACCGAAGAGTATGTCGCAGAGGCGCGCAAACTGTTTACGCCGGAGAACAATCAGCCGGACGTTTACTACCAGTTCCGCACTGAGTTTAATCAGAGTCAGGATCCGTTCCGTCGGGCGCTGCTGTTCCTCTATCTCAACCGTCATGGTTACAACGGCCTGTGCCGCTATAACCTACGCGGGGAGTTTAACGTGCCGTTTGGTCGCTATAAGCGCCCGTATTTCCCGCAGGACGAGCTGTACCACTTTGCCGAAAAAGCGCAGAACGCAGAGTTTCATTGCCTCTCCTATGAAGAGTGTATGGAGCTGGCAGGCGTAAACTCGGTGGTTTACTGTGACCCGCCTTACGCACCACTGTCTGCAACGGCGAATTTCACCGCTTATCACACCAACAGCTTCAGCCCGGCCGAACAGGCCCGTCTGGCGGAGATGGCAGAAAAGCTGGTCAGCAAAAGAATTCCGGTGTTAATTTCGAATCACGACACGCCTGATACGCGCGAATGGTATAAAGCCGCGAAGCATTTTCAGGTCAAAGTGCGGCGTAGCATTAGCAGCAACGGCGGCACACGTAAAAAGGTGGACGAACTTCTGGCTCTTTATCGCCCCTGAGCCGTTTTGCCCGCCGGTAAACACATTTCAAGGAGAAGCGGATGAAACAGTTTTTGATTGCTCCCTCAATTCTGTCGGCCGATTTTGCCCGCCTGGGTGAAGACACCGCCAAAGCTCTCGCGGCTGGCGCAGATGTCGTCCATTTTGACGTTATGGATAACCACTACGTCCCTAACCTGACCATTGGCCCAATGGTGCTCAAGGCATTACGTAACTATGGCATTACCGCGCCTATTGACGTTCACCTGATGGTGAAGCCTGTTGATCGCATCGTGCCTGACTTCGCCGCAGCGGGTGCCAGTATCATCACTTTCCATCCGGAAGCCTCTGAACACGTGGACCGCACGCTGCAGCTGATCAAAGAGAACGGCTGTAAGGCGGGCCTGGTGTTTAACCCGGCCACGCCGCTGAGCTGTCTCGACTATGTCATGGACAAGCTGGACGTGATTCTGCTGATGTCCGTTAACCCGGGCTTTGGCGGTCAGTCGTTCATTCCCCACACGCTGGATAAGCTGCGTGAAGTGCGCCGTCGTATTGATGAGTCAGGTTACGATATTCGCCTGGAAGTGGACGGCGGTGTGAAAGTGAATAACATTGGTGAAATTGCGGCAGCCGGCGCGGATATGTTCGTTGCAGGTTCGGCAATTTTCGACCAACCGGATTACAAAAAAGTCATTGATGAAATGCGCCGTGAGCTGGCGAAGGTAAGTCATGGATAAATTGCAGGCAATTCGGGGTATCGCATTTGACCTCGACGGCACGCTGGTCGACAGCGCGCCGGGCTTAACGAGCGCCGTAGACCAGGCGCTGTACGCCCTTGAACTCCCCGTTGCGGGAGAAGAGCGCGTGGTAACGTGGATTGGCAACGGCGCCGATGTCCTGATGGAGCGCGCGTTGACGTGGGCGCGTCAGGAGCGCGCGTCGCAGCGTTCCGCGCAGGGTAAACCGAGCGTTGACCACGCTGACATCCCTAAGGATGAACAGCTGCGGATTCTGCGCAAACTGTTCGATCGTTTCTATGAAGAGACCGTCGAGGAGGGCAGTTTCCTGTTCCCGGACGTTCAGGAAACGCTGAGCGCGCTGCACGCGAAGGGCATTCCGCTGGGGCTGGTGACCAACAAACCGACGCCGTTTGTTGCACCGCTGCTGGAAGCGCTCGATATCGCGAAGTATTTCTCCGTGATTGTGGGCGGCGACGACGTGCAGAACAAAAAGCCGCATCCGGAACCGCTGTTGCTGGTGGCAGGAAAATTATCCTTAACGCCTGCGGAGCTGCTCTTTGTCGGGGATTCGCGCAATGATATTCTGGCTGCCCGAGCGGCTGGGTGTCCTTCCGTCGGATTAACCTATGGCTACAACTACGGTGAAGCCATCACGCTAAGTGAGCCGGATGTGGTCTTCGACCACTTCAAAGATTTGTTGCCCGCACTCGGGCTTTCGCACAGTGAACATCAGGAATTGAATAATGACTAAGCCCATCGTTTTTAGTGGCGCACAGCCTTCAGGTGAATTGACCATTGGTAACTACATGGGTGCGTTACGTCAGTGGGTCAGCATGCAGGATGAGTACCATTGCATTTACTGCATCGTCGATCTCCATGCGATTACCGCGCGTCAGGATCCTGAGAAGCTGCGTAAAGCCACCCTGGACACCCTGGCGCTGTACCTGGCCTGCGGCATCGATCCTGAGAAGAGCACCATTTTCGTTCAGTCTCACGTGCCGGAGCACGCGCAGCTGGGCTGGGCGCTGAACTGCTACACCTATTTCGGCGAGTTGAGCCGTATGACCCAGTTCAAGGATAAATCCGCGCGCTACTCTGAAAACATCAACGCCGGTCTGTTCGACTATCCGGTGCTGATGGCGGCGGACATCCTGCTGTATCAAACCAACCAGGTACCGGTAGGTGAAGACCAGAAGCAGCACCTGGAGCTGAGCCGCGATATCGCCCAGCGCTTTAACGCGATTTACGGCGATGTGTTTAAAGTGCCAGAGCCATTCATTCCGAAGTCCGGTGCGCGCGTGATGTCGCTGCTGGAGCCGACCAAGAAGATGTCCAAGTCTGACGATAACCGCAACAACGTTATCGGCCTGCTGGAAGATCCGAAATCCGTCGTCAAAAAGCTCAAGCGCGCAGTCACCGACTCCGACGAGCCGCCTGTAGTGCGCTACGACGTGCAGAACAAAGCGGGCGTCTCCAACCTGCTGGATATCCTCTCCGGCGTGACCGGCCAGAGCATTCCTGAACTGGAAAAACACTTCGAAGGCAAGATGTACGGCCACCTGAAAGGTGAAGTGGCAGACGCCGTTTCCGGCATGCTTACCGAGCTGCAGGAGCGTTATCACCGCTACCGTAACGACGAAGCTTTCCTGCAGAAGGTGATGAAAGACGGCGCGGAAAAAGCCAGCGCGCGCGCGTCCGAAACCCTGAAAGCGGTGTACGAAGCGATTGGATTTGTGGGTAAACCGTAGGTAAAAGCAAAACGGTAACCACGTTACCGTTTTTAGGGTTGTACCCTCTCACTGTGGGAGAGGGTCAGGGTGAGGGCATCAGGCCGCACTTCCCTACACAAAAAAACCGGGATATCCCGGTTTTTTTACGCCTGAAAAACGCTTACTGATCCGCCGCCGGGCCGCAACCGCCGATGATCTTAGAAATGGAGATCGCCGGGTGCAGCAGGTAATCGTAGCTGCAGTTATTTTTGGTGTTCTGTACATGACCGGTACAGGCAGTCAGAGTCGATAACAGGCCAACCAGAACGGCGGCTTTTGCCAGTTTGAACATACGCATTCCTTGTCTTAAAAACGAAAGTTGGATGTAACTCAGGGGAATAAAGGGAGAAATTCCACTTCGGGGCGGTATGTTATCGACAGCAGTAAGAGGGGAGTAGTCCGCATAAGGACTACTCCGCAAATGAAGAATATGCGTTAGTGATTTGAGAACCAGTTCAGCTTATCGCGCAGCTCAACCACACGACCCACCACAATCAGCGCCGGGCTTTCGACCTGCTGCGCCAGCTCACCGAGCTGCGTCAGTACGCCATTCACCACGCGTTGCTTGATGGACGTACCGTTTTCCACCAGCGCAACCGGCATATCAGCCTCCATGCCGTGCTCCAGCAGCTTCGCCTGAATCGTCGCGGCCTGGTTCAGCCCCATATAGAAGACCAGCGTCTGCTTTTCCGCGGCCAGGTTATGCCAGTCCAGCTCGCAGCCGGTTTTCAGATGGCCCGTCACCAGACGCACGCTCTGGGCATAGTCGCGGTGGGTCAGCGGAATGCCAGAGTAAGCTGAGCAGCCGGATGCCGCCGTAATGCCCGGCACGACGGAGAACGGAATACCCGCGTCACACAGGGTTTCCAGCTCCTCGCCGCCGCGACCAAAGATAAACGGATCGCCACCCTTAAGGCGCACCACGCGCTTACCTTTCTGCGCCTCGCGCAGGAGGATCTGGTTAATCTCCTCCTGCGGCACGCAGTGATAGCCCGCCCGTTTACCAACGAATACGCGGTCGGCATCGCGGCGTACCAGGTTCATGATGTCATCAGAGACCAGGCGATCGTAAACTACGGTATCGGCCTGCTGGATCTGCTGTAGCCCTTTCAGCGTCAGCAAGCCCGCATCGCCGGGGCCTGCGCCCACCAGCACCACTTCGCCGCGATGGTCCAGCGGCTCGCTGAGCAGCTGTTCGGTCGTCTCTTCTACGGCTTTGGTGTCCTGATTCGCCAGCGACTGCGCCAGCCTGTCGTTCACAAAGAATTTTTCCCAGAAGCGACGGCGCTCGCCCACGGTCGAGAAGGTTTGCTTCACGCGGGAGCGGAGCTGCCCGGCGTAATGCGCAATCTGACCAAGGTGCTGCGGCAGCACGGCTTCCAGCTTTTCCCGCAGCAGGCGGGCGAGAACCGGCGAGCGTCCACCGGACGACACCGCAATCATCAGCGGCGAGCGGTCGATAATCGAGGGCATGATAAAGCTGGCCTCTTTCGGCGCATCCACCACGTTGCAGAAGATTCGACGCGCTTCGCAGGCGTCGCTGACGCGCTGGTTCACTTCATCGTCGTCCGTTGCGGCAATCGTCAGCCAGCAGGTATCGAGCAGGGATTCATCAAACTCACCCTGTTCCAGCGTGAGCATCCCTTCCTGAGCCCAGACCTCAAACTGTGGGGCGAAGGTGAGGGCATTGACGGTGAGCCGGGCGCCAGCCTCTAGCAGCAGGCGCGCTTTGCGTTCAGCCACGTCGCCGCCGCCCACGAGCAGGCAGTCGCGGTTGCGTAATTGACAGAAAATCGGCAGGTGATCCACGACGTTACCTCGCAGCTTTCATGGAGGGGGTAAGAATTGACGTCAGGATAACAGCAGGAATCGTACAAAACATACGGTTTTTCCTGCCGTTACCCATAAGGGGTCATAAGCTTTTCGTATTGAAAAGGCGGGGATCAGCCTTTCAGCTGCACCTTGCCGTCCTTCACGCGAACGTCATAGTGCTTCACTGAATGACTCTCATCTTCCATGCAGTAACCGTCGCTTAAGCGGAAACGCTGCTTTTTCAGCGGGCTGGCGACCCACAGTTCGCCCTGATGCTCGGCAATCAGTCCGCGGGAGAGCACGCTGGCCTCGAAGAACGGGTCGATATTGCTGATGGCAAAAACCTGTTCATCGTGGCGAGGGCGGAAAATCGCAACCTGCTCGCTGCCCAGCAGCGCGCATACGCCGGTGGCCGGGATGATGTCGTTAATATCGCAAATGTTTATCCACTGGCTCATGCGTTTTCCTCCACCAGCGTGACCGGAATACGTTCATACGGTGTCGCCGGACGATGCTGTTCACGCTCCGGTACAACCTGTACGTTCGGGTCGCGCTGGGTGCTGTTGATAAAGTGTTTGAAGCGCGTCTGCGCCGCCGGGGTGTTGACGGTTTCCGTCCACTCGCAGATCACCGCCTCGCGCAGGCGCGCCATCTCGGCTTCCAGATGCTCGTTCAGCCCCAGCTTGTCGTCGATGATCACCGCTTTCAGGTAGTCGATGCCGCCTTCCAGGTTATCGAGCCAGGAGGCGGTACGGGTCAGCTTATCGGCGGTGCGGATATAGAACATCATGAAGCGGTCGAGATACTGAACCAGCGTGTCGCGATCGAGATCCGCCGCCAGCAGGTCCGCGTGGCGTGGCTTCATCCCGCCGTTGCCGCAGACGTACAGGTTCCAGCCCTTCTCGGTGGCGATGATCCCCACGTCTTTACCCTGCGCTTCCGCACATTCGCGGGTACAGCCGGAGACGCCAAACTTCATTTTGTGCGGGGTACGGATGCCTTTGTAGCGGTTTTCCAGCTCCACGCCGAAGCCCACGCTGTCGCCGACGCCGTAGCGGCACCAGGTGCTCCCCACGCAGGTTTTCGCCATGCGCAGCGCTTTGGCATACGCGTGACCGGTTTCGAAGCCGGCTTCAATCAGCTGACGCCAGATTTCCGGCAGATCGTCTTTCTGCGCGCCAAACAGGCCAATACGCTGGGAACCGGTAATTTTGGTGTACAGGTTAAATTCACGGGCAATACGGCCCACGGCGACCAGCCCTTCCGGCGTGATTTCGCCCCCGGCTGAGCGTGGAATAACGGAGTAGGTGCCGTCTTTCTGGATGTTCGCCAGGAAGTTGTCGTTGGTGTCCTGCAGCGGCGTATGTTCCGGCTTGAGTACGTACTCGTTCCAGCAGGAGGCCAGCAGGGAGCCGACGGTCGGTTTACACACTTCGCAGCCGTAGCCCTGGCCGTGTTTCGCCAGCAGTTCGTCGAAGGACTTGATGCCTTCCACGCGGATCAGGTGATACAGCTCCTGGCGAGAATACGCGAAGTGCTCGCACAGGTTGTTGTTCACTTCGATGCCCTGTTTCGCCAGTTCGGCGTTCAGCACCTGAGTGACCAGCGGAATACAGCCGCCGCAGCCGGTACCGGCTTTGGTTTCCGCTTTCAGTGCCGCCACGGTGTGGCAGCCTTTGTTGATGGCGGAGATCAGCATGCCTTTGGTGACGTCGAAGCAGGAGCAAATTTGCGCGCTGTCCGGCAGTTTATCCACGCCGATAGACGGCTTGCCGCTGGACGCGTGCGCCGGGAGGATCAGCGCGTCCGGGTTTTCCGGCAGCTCGATGGCGTTCAGCACCAGCTGGAGCAGGTTGCCGAAGTCGCTGGTGTCGCCCACCAGCACCGCGCCGAGCAGGGTTTTGTTGTCCTGGCTGACGATAAGACGTTTGTAGACTTCTTTGCTTTCGTCGAGATAGACATAGCTGCGAGCGCCGGGCGTGCGGCCATGCGCATCGCCAATACCGCCCACGTCCACGCCCAGCAGCTTCAGCTTGGCGCTCATGTCTGCACCGGTAAACGCGTTTTCGCTGCCGAGGATATGGTCCACGGTGACCTGCGCCATTTTGTAGCCCGGCGCCACCAGGCCGTAGACGCGGTTATTCCAGCTGGCGCATTCGCCGATGGCGTAGATATCCGGATCGGAGGTCTGGCAGGCGTCGTTGATCATGATCCCGCCGCGCTGCGCCACGGCCAGCCCGCACTGGGTCGCCAGCTTGTCGCGCGGGCGAATACCGGTGGAGAAGACGATGAAGTCCACTTCCAGCTCGCTGCCGTCGGCAAAGCGCATGGTTTTGCGCGCTTCAGTCCCTTCCTGAACGATCTCTTTGGTGTTCTTGCTGGTGTGAACCTTCACGCCCATGCTTTCGATTTTACGACGCAGCTGGTCACCGCCCATGTGGTCGAGCTGTTCGGCCATCAGCATCGGGGCAAATTCGATGACGTGGGTTTCAACGCCGAGGTTTTTCAGCGCGCCTGCCGCTTCCAGACCCAGCAGGCCGCCGCCGACGACCGCGCCGCGACGGCTGCGACGGGCGCAGGATTCGATGGCGTTGAGGTCTTCAATGGTACGGTAGACGAAGCAATCCTGAGTTTCCGAGCCTTTGATCGGCGGGATCCACGGATAGGAGCCCGTCGCCATGATCAGCTTGTCGTAAAAAACCGTACGCCCGGCGCTGGAGTGGATCACTTTTTCCTGACGGTTGATGGTGATAGCGCGTTCGCCCACCAGCACTTTTACGCCATGCTTCTCGTAGAAACCTTCGCGCACCAGAGAGAGCTCTTCGGCGGTATGATGGGAGAAGTAGGAAGACAGGTGCACACGGTCGTACGCCTTGCGGGGTTCTTCACAGAACACGGTAATATCGAACTGCTCAGCATCGGCCTTATCGAGAAGATCCTCAATAAAGCGGTGGCCGACCATGCCGTTACCGATGATAGCGAGTCTGACTTTGCTCATTATTGCCTCGATTTCTTTTCTATTATTGCCTACCTTAACGATTCAGCAGGGGCGCTTATTGATGCAAATCAAATACGTCTTCGCCTACTCCTTAGGTGGTATATAACTGATTTGTCAGGATTTTTATAAGTGGCGGAAATCGCAGGCTTTTCGTGCTCGTTGAATTTGTGTACAAATCAGGGGCGGTTTTGCCAAAATCGATACGCCTGAATATCAGCGGCGTTTTTTAGGGGAAGGGTATGTCTACAACACCGTTATGGCTTGTTCAGAATGTTCGTTTACCGGGTCAGGAAGGGCTGTGGCAGCTCGCCATTGAGAACGGGCGATTTGGTGACATCACCCCGATGGACGACACCCACGCCGAAAGTTATGAAGTATTGAACGCGCGCGGCGGGCTTGCTATCCCGCCGTTCATTGAGCCGCATATTCATCTTGATACGACCCAGACCGCGGGTGAGCCGAACTGGAACCAGTCCGGCACGCTGTTCGAAGGCATTGAGCGCTGGGCGGAGCGCAAGGCGTTGCTCAGCCATGAGGATGTTAAAGCGCGCGCCTGGAAAACGCTGAAGTGGCAAATTGCCAACGGCATCCAGTTTGTCCGTACCCATGTGGATGTCTCCGACCCGACGCTCACCGCCCTGAAGGCGATGCTGGAGGTGAAGCAGGAGGTTGCCCCGTGGGTGACGCTGCAAATCGTCGCGTTCCCGCAGGAAGGTATTCTCTCTTACCCGAACGGCGCGGCGCTGCTGGAAGAGGCGTTAAGGCTGGGGGCCGACGTGGTGGGGGCGATCCCGCACTTCGAGTTCACCCGCGAGTATGGCGTGCAGTCGCTGCATATCGCTTTTGAACTGGCGAAGAAGTATGACCGTCCGCTGGATATCCACTGCGATGAAATCGACGACGAGCAGTCGCGGTTTGTCGAGACGGTGGCAACGCTGGCGTATGAGGCAGGCATCGGCCCGCGCGTGACGGCCAGCCACACCACCGCCATGCATTCCTACAACGGCGCTTACACCTCGCGGCTCTTCCGTCTGCTGAAAATGTCGGGGATTAACTTCGTCGCTAACCCGCTGGTCAATATTCATCTGCAGGGGCGCTTTGATGACTATCCGAAGCGCCGCGGCATCACCCGGGTGAGAGAGCTGCAGGAAGCGGGCATTAACGTCTGCTTCGGTCATGACGACGTCTTCGACCCGTGGTACCCGCTCGGCACCGGCAACATGCTGCAGGTGCTGCACATGGGGCTGCACGTCTGTCAGATGATGGGCTATCCGCAAATCGACAGCGGCCTGAATCTCATCACCCATAACAGCGCCCGTACCTTCGGCCTGAGCGATTACGGTATTGCCACGGGGAACCCGGCGAACCTGATTATTCTGCCTGCCGAGAGCGGGTTTGAAGCGGTGCGCTGTCAGGTGCCGGTGCGCTGGTCGATTCGTCAGGGACGGGTGATCGCCACGACGCAGCTGGCGCAGACGTGGATCCAGATGGATATCGGAGGAGAAGAGGTAAGTTTTGCCAGAAACAGCCCCTCTGCCGAGCGCAAAGGGGCGTAGGGGTTAGTGAGACGCTGCCGCCGCGTTGTGCTGGCGGTGGCGGGTCACGAAGCCCAGAACGAAGCACATGATGAACACCACGGCATACAGACCGTTCGCGGTGTGCAGCGCCGCCAGCGGGCCGCTGTGGGCGACGATCGGGCCGGTGACCACGAAGGTCAGCATGGTGCCGATGGTGCCGCAGGTCAGGACGAAGTTAACCAGCTTCGGCGAGGCCACTTTGGTCTGCAGGGAGCCCAGGGTGATGATAGAGGTATAAATGGCGCTGGAGAAGAAGCCCAGGGTCAGAATGAACCACGGCATGTGCTCCGGTGAACCGTTGATGAACAGGTACATCAGCACGGTCGCCAGCCCCGCCAGCACGGTCAGAATGCGCTGCAGGTCGAAGAAGCGCAGGATGAAGCTAAACGCCCACATGCCGAACATGTAAGACATCCAGAAATCGCTCACCAGTTTACCCGCATCGTTCAGGCTCATGCCCAGACCTTTAGCGTACTCCGGTACCCAGGAGATAAAGCCCAGCTGGCCCAGGATGTAGCACAGCGCGGCGATGGAGAGGAACAGCACGCCGATGCCCCACTTTTCTTTCGCAACCGGCTCGGCGGTGGTTTGCGCTTTCTTGCCCAGCACCGGGAACTCGCAGCCGAAGGTCAGAATAAAGATCGCCACGTAGACCAGGCCGATGCAGGCATAAACCCAGTACCACTCAATGCTGCGCGCCAGCAGAACCGCCGCGACCATCGGGAAAATCATTCCGGCCATGCTGAAGAAGGAGTCGGTAAACAGCAGACGCGCGCCGCGCTGGCGGCCTTCATACATGTGGGTAATGAGGAACGTACCGATCGACATGGTGATCCCGCTGACCAGACCCAGCACGAACATAGCTGCGGAGAACAGGGCGATGCTGTGGCTCAGCATCAGGCCCGCCACGGCGGCAACCATCAGCACAAAGCCAAAGCGCAGCTGGGTTTTCAGCGGGACGATTTCCATCAGCCAGGCATTCAGGAAGATAGAGATCAGGATCCCCGCGTTGAGGAAGGTAAAGGTGTTACTCATGCTGGAAACGGGCAGCTGGAAGTAGTCTGCGATATTCCCCATCACCATCCCGGTGACGATCACCAACGCGCCGGTCAGGGCGTAGGAGAAGAAGCTGATCCATGTGAGCTTGATGCGATTGCTGTTAGTCATGTCTGGCCTGTTCAGAAAAAGAAAAACGCCCGGGGGCGCTGAGAGCGGGCAGATTTTAGTCGCTAAAGTGATCTATTCCTATCTTTTAAGGGCAATGATTACGTCATTGCAGGTTTTAGTGTGATCTAAATCACATTAATTGACGGCGTAACCAATCGTTTGCGCGGTAATAATTGTTTCAATTTCGTAAAATTAGGTAAAAGGCTGGTCTCCGTTCATACTGCTCTTTAGAATCAAGCCATTCGCTTTTTATACTGCGCTTTGTTAAGGAATTCTCATGCTCAAATCAACACTGGCGGCTGTCGCAGCTGTGTTTGCTCTTTCTGCCGTTTCCCCTGCTGCGCTGGCAGCCAAAGGGGACCCTCACGTTCTGCTGACCACCTCTGCCGGGAATATTGAGCTGGAACTGAATAGCCAGAAAGCCCCTGTTTCCGTAAAAAACTTCCTCGACTATGTGAACAGTGGTTTCTATAACAACACCACTTTCCACCGCGTGATCCCAGGCTTCATGGTGCAGGGCGGCGGCTTCAACGAGCAGATGCAGCAGAAGCAGCCTAACCCGCCAATCAAAAACGAAGCGGACAACGGCCTGCTGAACAAGCGCGGCACCATCTCCATGGCGCGTACCGCAGACAAAGACAGCGCGACCAGCCAGTTCTTCCTGAACGTGGCGGATAACGCCTTCCTCGACCACGGTCAGCGCGACTTTGGCTATGCCGTTTTCGGTAAGATTGTGAAAGGCATGGACGTGGCCGATAAGATTTCTCAGGTGCCTACTCACGACGTCGGTCCGTACCAGAATGTGCCGACAAAACCGGTGGTTATCCTCTCCGCAAAAGTTCTGCCGTAATTCTTCTGAGCGCGGGCTTCTTCTGCCCGCGTTATATGACCCTCCCTGCGAAAGCGCGTTTTGCTGCTTATACTTGTGGCAAACGGACTATTCAGGGAGGCGTTAAGTGAAAAAGCTCACCGACAAGCAAAAATCCCGTCTCTGGGAACAGCAGCGTAACGTCAATTTACAGGCCAGTTGTCTCCTTGAAAAAGGTAATGGTCCCTCAGAGCCCCATATTGAGACGCTGGAGCTTGGGCCTTCCGCGCCCGGGTTGCCCCATCTGTGCCTCATTCATCGTCATTTGTACCGCAGCGAGATGAAGCGGGCGGGCGAGCTCCGTACCGACGATATTTTTAAAGGGGATATTCCTTTCTGCCATTTCGAATACATCGAGAAGATGGGCAACGAGCTGATGGCGGCGCTGGAAAGCGAAAAGTATCTCGTGGGTCTTGAGAAAGCGGCGTTTGTTGACCGGGTTAGCCACTATTACTGCGAAATCAACATGCTGCATCCGTTTATGCGCGGCAACGGTATTGCCCAGCGCGTTTTCTTCGAGCAGCTGGCGCTCCACGCGGGCTACTCGCTGGACTGGCGCGATATCGATCCCGACCAGTGGGTGACGGCTAACCGAAGCGGCGCAACGGGAGATTTAACCGCGCTCAACGCTATCTTTGCCAAAGTAGTGAGCGAAGCGCGGGAATCTGAGTAGAATAGGGCGGCATTTTTTTCGGGAGCCGCCATGATTCTGCTGATTGATAACTACGATTCCTTCACCTGGAACCTTTACCAGTATTTTTGTGAACTGGGTGCAGAGGTGGTTGTCCGCCGCAACGACGAGATCGGACTGGCCGATATCGGGACGCTGGCTCCGCAGAAAATCGTGATTTCTCCGGGGCCGTGTACGCCGTCAGAATCGGGTATTTCTTTGGATGTTATCCAGCACTATGCCGGCAAGCTGCCGATCCTGGGCGTTTGTCTGGGCCATCAGGCGATTGCTCAGGCGTTTGGTGCCACCATCGTGCGCGCCGCGAAAGTGATGCACGGTAAAACCTCTCCGGTCACCCACGCCGGCACCGGGGTATTCACGGGGCTCAATAACCCGTTAACCGTGACGCGCTACCATTCCCTGGTGATTGACCCGTCGACCCTGCCCGACTGCTTTGAGGTGACCGCCTGGAGCGATACGCAGGAGATCATGGGGATTCGCCACCGCGAATGGGACCTCGAAGGCGTGCAGTTCCACCCGGAAAGCATCCTCAGCGAGCAGGGGCACGCGCTGCTGGCAAATTTCCTCAATCGCTGAATATCTGTTGCCTTGCTGTGATTTTTTATGCATATTTTGTGATTATATTTTCACAATCACTGTGACATAAAAATGGATGGTCATGACATGGCAACTGAACAACCAGCAATTACCCGCGCGACATTTGATGAAGTGATCCTGCCGATTTATGCACCGGCTGAGTTTATCCCGGTGAAGGGGAAAGGCAGCCGCGTCTGGGATCAGCAGGGTAAAGAGTATGTGGATTTCGCGGGCGGGATTGCGGTCACGGCGCTGGGTCATTGCCATCCCGCGCTGGTTGAGGCGCTGAAAACCCAGGGCGAAACCCTGTGGCATACCAGCAATGTGTTCACCAACGAACCGGCGCTGGGCCTGGGCCGCAAGATCATCGATGCGACCTTTGCCGAGCGCGTGCTGTTTATGAACTCCGGCACTGAAGCCAACGAAACTGCGTTTAAGCTGGCACGCTACTACGCGACAACGCGCCACAGCCCGTACAAAACCAAAATCATCGCCTTCCACAATGCCTTCCACGGACGCTCCTTCTTTACCGTCTCCGTTGGCGGCCAACCGAAGTATTCCGACGGGTTTGGCCCGAAACCGGCCGACATTGTCCACGTGCCGTTTAACGATCTGCACGCGGTGAAAGCGGTCATGGACGACCATACCTGCGCCGTTGTTGTCGAGCCGATCCAGGGGGAAGGCGGCGTGACGGCGGCAACCCCGGAATTCCTGAAAGGGCTGCGCGCGCTGTGCGACGAGCATCAGGCGCTGCTGGTCTTTGATGAAGTGCAGTGCGGGATGGGGCGTACCGGCGATCTGTTCGCTTATATGCACTACGGCGTGACGCCGGATATTCTGACCAGCGCCAAAGCGCTCGGCGGCGGTTTCCCGGTGAGTGCGGTACTGACGACGCAGGAGATCGCCTCCGCGTTCCACGTCGGTTCTCATGGTTCCACCTACGGCGGTAACCCGCTGGCGAGCGCCGTGGCGGGTGCCGCATTCGACATTATCAACACGCCGGAGGTGTTGAACGCCGTTAGCGCGAAGCGCGAGCTTTTCGTAAAACACCTGCAAAAGATTGATGAGCAGTACGATGTGTTCAGCGAAATCCGCGGGATGGGGCTGTTGATTGGCGCCGAACTGAAGCCTCAGTACAAAGGCCGCGCGCGCGACTTCCTGCACGCCGCCGCGCACGAAGGGGTGATGGTGCTTAATGCCGGGCCTGACGTGATGCGCTTTGCGCCGTCGCTGGTGGTAGAAGACAAAGACATCGAAGACGGGTTAACCCGCTTTGCCGCGGCGGTCGAGAAGATCGTAAAAGGCTAATACTCGGTTCGCTTTAGCCGGCGCGTTAACCAAATGCCGTGATGCGGACGCTGACGCCATGCCACCGACGAAATGGTGTGCATGGTGTTCAGATGCCCCAGAACGCGCTGTAAATGCTGCTCCAGGGTGCTCATTGGCCCGTGGGTCAACGTCTCCGGCGCTTCCAGAATATTTGAGTCGCCCGACTCGCCCGGCGCGTCATACTCCAGACGCTGCTGGCACCTCTGCAACGCAATTTCACACGACTGCAAATAGCGCTGCGCCAGATCCGGCGTCAGCATCGTGTGCTCGCGCGCCAGCGTGGTCATGGCGTTAATATGCTCGACGATAAACTGGCTGTGCGTCACCCAGAGCTTCATGTCTGCCAGATAGTGCGAGTTAAAGCCCGGCTCCTGCATCGCCTGGTTGAGCGAGTTAAACAGGGCGTTGTGCGCCTGGTTGACCTTCATCCGCTGATAGGCCAGCGGCGTCGGTTGAGGATTGTCGCTGAGGATTAGCCTGATGGCCTCCTGATCCGCTTCCAGCGCGTCGTGGGCGTTCTGCCTCAGCAGCCCGCTCTGCCACTGCGGCCACAGCCAGACCATGCCGCCAAAGGCAATCAGGCAGCCGATCAGGGTATCAATCAGCCTCGCGACAATAAACTGTTCGCCATTGAGCGTGAGCAACTGCAGCGTATATACCGCCGTCACCGTAAAGCCCACCATCGCCCAGCCGTAGTTTTTGCGGATAATCAGGTAGCTCACCAGCGTAATCGCCAGCATCCCTGCCAGGGTATAGCCTTCCGGCACGTGGAAGTGCAGCGTCACGCCCGCAATGATCAGCCCGGCCAGCGTTCCGCCAGCCCGATGCAGAATACGCACCCGCGTGGCGCCGTAGCCGTTCTGGGTGACAAACAGCACGGTCATTAAGATCCAGTAGGGTTTCGGCAGGTGCAGCGCCATGCCCATCAGGCTGGCGGTACTGAGCATCACGCTAATCCTTGCGGCGTTGCGCAGGGCTGACGATTTAAGAGAAAGATAGCTTTTGAGCGCGGCCAATAGCGGAAGCCGTTTTTGCTTATCCGCCATCAGGTCGCGGGGATAAAGCGGGCGCTGGGTGCGCAACACGCGGGCGATGCGGCTGAAGTGCCAGGCGGCAAACTGGCCGACCGGGTTATCGGGATGCTGGCGGGCGATTTTCTCCAGCGCGCCCAGCTGTTTTTCCATGTTAAAGCGCGTCGGGTAGCGGTGGTAGAGAATATCATCGGCCAGGATCCGCAGACGTGCCGATACGGTCTGCGCGTTCCAGCGGATCACCGCTTCGGCGTGGCTGCGCTCGACCAGCTTTTGCACCTCCTGCGGGTGGTGAAGGCTTACGGAGATATGCTCCTGTAGATCCAGCCCGACCTGGAAGGTGCGCAGCAGCCGCTTGTACTCGTGGTTCTTGTTGGCGGCGAGCATATGCAGCTGCTGATAGCACTGGCTTATGAGATCCACCACCTTCTGCTGGCGCGTCAGCAGCGGCGGTAAGGATTTTTCCGGATCGGTGTGCTGGGTGAGCAGGGTGTATTTGGCCTCGCAGTAATCCGCAAGCTGCACATAGAGCAGGCTCAGGGATTCACGCAGCGGCTGCTCCCGCCACAGCCAGAACCAAAACCAGTTAAACAGCCCGTACCATAATGTCCCCAGGGCGTAGATCAGCAGCGGCTCCCACACCGGCATGTTCCCGGCGAGGCTCAGCGTGAAAATGGCCGCAATCAGCGAGGCGGGAAGCAGGCGAGCATGCAGCGAACTGATTTCCGCCGTGACGCCAAGGGTCATCGCCAGTACGGTCAGGATCAGCGGCAGCGGGATATCCCGGGCAAGCAGGAGTTGTACGGCGAGGCTACAGCCCGCAAACAGGCAGCCACCAACGATCAGGCGTTTGAAAAAACGCTTATGCGGCGTGTCCAGACCGGCGATGTTGCAGCAGGCGGGCACGAGGGAAAACAGCAGGCCTTGCTGAAGATGTCCGAGGATCAGGCCTATGGCCACAGGAAGACACAACACCAGCGTTTGCCGCAGTGCGTAGTTAACTTCCGGGTGATAGATCAGCCTGCGCCACATGGGGAGTAGAGACAAAAACGGCGTGACACCTTGCGATGGCACGCCGTTTAAGCGGAATTAACGCGTTCCGTAGACCACGATGGTTTTACCGTGGGCGGAGATCAGGTTTTGATCTTCCAGCATTTTCAGGATACGGCCCACTGTTTCACGGGAGCAGCCGACGATCTGACCAATTTCCTGACGGGTAATTTTAATTTGCATGCCGTCCGGGTGGGTCATGGCGTCTGGCTGTTTCGCCAGGTTCAACAGGGTTTGTGCGATACGGCCGGTAACGTCCAGGAAGGCGAGGTTACCCACTTTCTCTGACGTGACCTGCAGACGGCGCGCCATCTGGGAAGAAAGACGCATCAGGATGTCAGGGTTAACCTGAATCAGCTGACGGAACTTCTTGTAAGAAATTTCAGCCACTTCACATGCTGTCTTTGCTCGAACCCAGGCGCTACGTTCCTGGCCCTCTTCAAACAGGCCCAGTTCACCGATGAAATCGCCCTGGTTCAGATAAGAAAGGATCATCTCTTTCCCTTCTTCATCTTTGATCAGCACTGCCACCGAGCCTTTAACGATGTAATACAACGTTTCCGCTTTTTCACCCTGGTGAATCAGCGTGCTCTTCGATGGGTACTTATGAATGTGGCAATGAGACAAGAACCATTCGAGAGTCGGGTCTGTTTGCGGTTTGCCAAGCACCATGCGCTGTTATCCTCTGTTATAAGCTGTCACCAGAGTCATCAGATGCATCCGGACTCTGGGGTTGCAATCGAATTCTTACCCATACCCTGGGAAGTCGGCTACCGTAACGTTTCGCAGCCAGTAAAGTTTGATGTCCTCTGCATACACGTGTAACGTCAATGTATTACTGTAGCATCCTGAGTGTTTTAGCATAGCTTTCGCCGCGTGTCTCCTGGTGTCTCGCTTCAGCATGATGCAGGTCGCCTTCCATTGCGATAAATGTAACGCACACGTAATCTGTCACCAAAAATGCAACGTTGGAGTTAATGAATATGCAAGCGCGCGTGAAATGGGTTGAAGGTTTAACGTTCCTGGGCGAGTCCGCGTCAGGACACCAGATTTTGATGGACGGTAACTCCGGCGATAAAGCACCCAGCCCAATGGAAATGGTGCTGATGGCGGCAGGCGGATGCAGCGCAATTGACGTGGTGTCGATTCTGCAAAAAGGACGTCATGACGTGACGGATTGTGAGGTTAAACTCACGTCAGAGCGTCGCGAAGAGGCGCCACGCCTGTTCACCCATATTAACCTGCACTTTGTGGTCACCGGTAAAGAGCTGAAAGACGCGGCGGTCTCGCGTGCGGTGGACCTGTCTGCGGAGAAGTACTGCTCTGTGGCGTTAATGCTGGAGAAAGCGGTAAAAATCACGCATTCGTATGAAGTGATCGAGGCGTGATTGATGGGGCATCGTGCGTGTTGATGCCCTCACCCTAACCCTCTCCCACAGGGAGAGGGAACATGCTCACGCGATCTGCTTCCCTTCCATCAGTCGCTCCACCAGCGGCGTCATGATGAGCTCCATCGCCAGCCCCATTTTTCCGCCCGGCACGACTAACGTATTCATGTGCGAAATAAACGAGCCCTGCAGCATTGCCAGCAGCCAGGGGTAATCAATGCCTTCGAGATTGCGGAAATGGATCACCACAAAGCTCTCATCCAGCGACGGGATGCTTTTGGCCGCGAACGGGTTGGAGGTGTCCACCGTCGGCACGCGCTGGAAGTTGATATGGGTGCGGGAGAACTGCGGCGTCAGGAAGTTAATGTAATCCTCCATGGAGCGCACCACGGAGTCCATCACCGCTTCGCGAGAATGGCCACGCTCGCTCATGTCACGCGTCAGCTTCTGGATCCACTCCAGGTTAACGATAGGGACCACGCCGACCAGCAGATCCACGTGGCGCGCCACATCGTGTTGAGGGGTGACCACGCCGCCGTGCAATCCTTCGTAAAACAGGACGTCGGTGGGTTCCGGCAGCGGCTGCCACGGGGTAAAGGTTCCCGGCACCTGATTCCAGGGTACGGCTTCATCATAGGTGTGCAGATACTTGCGGGACTGCCCTTTGCCGCTCTTACCGTACTCTATAAAGGTTTGTTCCAGCAGGCCAAAGTCATTGGCCTCCGGGCCGAAGTAGCTGATGTGTTTACCCGAATCGCGCGCCTTACGAATGGCCATGTCCATCTCCGGACGCGTGTAGCGGTGAAAGCTGTCGCCTTCGACCTCCGCCGCACGGAGATTCAGCTGGGCGAAAATCTTGCGAAATGCGAGGCTGGTGGTGGTGGTTCCCGCACCACTCGACCCCGTAACGGCAATAACCGGATGTCTGGCAGACATAGCAACTCCCTGACTGAAAAGGGTGGAAGATCAGCCGTGAAACGCGTTGCGGGGCATGATATTGACCGTCTCATGCAGTTCTGACCACACCAGCACCACGTCGCCGCTTTTCAGCTGGCGCTTAACATCGTTGACCTTTTGCTCAAGCGAGCGTTCCTGTTCACCATAATCGGTGCCTTCGCGTAATACAAAGCTTTCAATCAGATTATCGAGCGTTTCGGGAGCCAGATCCTGCCAGGGAATAATCATTTTGCACCGTCCAGATAAGGGGTCAGCCAGTCAGGAATTCGCGCCTCAAGCCACATTTTCGGGCGGCGCAGCGTGCCCCCGATAAACCCGACGTGGCCGCCATGCTCGGTCAACTGATAGTGAACGTTGTCGGGCAGGAATTCCTGAGCGGGGATCGAGTGATGATCCATAAACGGGTCATCTTTGGCATGAATAATCAGCGTCGGCTGCGTGATCTTGCTGAGCAGCGGCATGGCGCTGCACTGACGATAATAGTCAATCGCATCGGCGAAGCCGTGGATTTTCGCGGTGATCAGGTCGTCGAACTCGCGGATACGACGCACCTTTTTCAGCTGGCGCAGGCTTACCGGCAGGGTATCCGGGTAGGCCTTCAGCTTACGCGCCGCGTTGGCCTTCAGCAGGTTGAGCAGGTAGCGCTGGTAGACGCGGGAAAAGCCTTTATCCATGTGGTAGCTGCACTGCTCGAGCATAAACGGCGCGGAGACAATGACGGCGGCATCCAGCGGTACGCTTTCACCCTCTTTGGCCAGCAGACAGGCCAGCATATTCCCGCCCAGCGAGTAGCCCACGGCGGCCGTTGGCACGGTGCCATAATTTTCCCGCAGCCAGTGTAAAAACCACGTGCCGTCTTCGGTTTCACCCGAGTGATAAATGCGTTTCTGACGATTCGGTTCACCGCTGCAGCCGCGAAAATGCATCACCACGCCGAGCCAGCCGCGCGCTTTTGCCGCCTCAATTAGCCCATGCGCATACGGGCTGTGCAGGCTGCCTTCCAGACCGTGGAAAACCACCAGACGCGGCTTATGGCGAGCCTGTTCAGGCGCTTCGCTCCAGGCGAGATCCAGAAAATCACCGTCTGGCAGGTCAAGCCGTTGCCAGTGCGGGGTGAACTGAACCTTGCGGCGGATCAGTCGCGGCAGCATGGTCTGCAAATGCGGATTGGCCACGCCGCGCATAGGCACGAACTCAGTGCTGTCTTCGGCCGCAATGTCGAAGTCTGATGGAATGATTTGGGTCATAAGCGCGATGCTGATTCTTGTCGGAAATTTACGATACTTTCCGAATTGTACCCCGTTTAAGCTGGATTTCCGAACCCGGTACGGATTCTGTTCTTCAAACGGGGTAAACCGGTCAGTCAGCCTGCAGCATCGCTTCCAGCTGTTCCTGCGCGTCGAGCCACGCCATCTCGCACTCTTCGAGACTGGATTTGGTCTTCGCCTGGGTTTGCAGGCAGTCGGTCAGCTCAGCCTTGCGGCTCTGGTCATACAGGCCGCTATCACCGAGCTTCTCTTCAACGATAGCCAGCGTGGCGTTGAGTTTTTCCATCTCTTTTTCGAGACGGGTAATCTCTTTACGCAGGGGCTGCGTCTGGGTGCGCAGCTCCGCTTCACGGCGCTTCTGATCTTTACGCGCCTGCGCGCTGTTGGCGTTATCTTTCGCTGACTCTTCCGGCTGGTTTTCCTGCTTCTGCACGTCCGTCAGCCACTGCTGATAGTCTTCCAGATCGCCGTCGAACGGTTCGACTTTGCCGCCGTGCACTAAATAGAGATCGTCCGTGGTGGAGCGGATCAGGTGACGGTCGTGCGAAACCACCACCAGCGCGCCTTCGAACTCAATCAGCGCTTCGGTCAGCGCCTGACGCATGTCGAGATCCAGGTGGTTGGTCGGTTCATCGAGCAGCAGCAGGTTCGGGCGCTGCCAGACGATCAGCGCCAGCACCAGACGGGCCTTTTCGCCGCCGGAGAAGCGCTCGGTGTTTTCAGTCACCTTATCGCCCTGGAAGCCGAAGCCGCCGAGATAGTCGCGCAGCTTCTGCTCCATCTCCTGCGGCGCAAGACGCGCGAGGTGCTGAATCGGCGATTCATCCGCGCGTAAAAATTCCAGCTGATGCTGGGCGAAGTAACCCAGCTTGATGCCCTTCGCCAGGCCGATTTCGCCGCTGACCGGGTTAAGCTCGCCCGCCAGCAGTTTGATCAGCGTCGATTTACCGGCGCCGTTACGCCCCAGCAGGCCAATGCGGGAACCCGGCACCAGGTTGAGCTTGATGGAGTCGAGAATAATGCGGTCGGCATAGCCAGCGCTGACTTTTTCCATTTTCAGCAGCGGGTTAGGCAGGCTTTCCGGCTCGCGGAAGCTGAAGTGGAACGGGTTATCCACGTGCGCCGGGGCGATCATCTCCATGCGTTCCAGCATCTTGATGCGGCTCTGGGCCTGCTTGGCTTTTGAGGCTTTGGCCTTAAAGCGATCCACGAAGCTCTGCAGATGCGCCACGCGCTGCTGCTGGCTTTCGTACATGGACTGCTGCTGGGCGAGACGCGTCGCGCGCTGGCGCTCGAAGGAGCTGTAGTTGCCGGTGTACTCGAACATCGTTTGCTGTTCGATATGAATAATTTTATCCACCACCGGGTCAAGGAAGTCGCGGTCGTGGGAGATCAGAATCAGAGTGCCCTGATAGCTCTTGAGCCACTTCTCCAGCCAAATAACCGCATCGAGATCGAGGTGGTTGGTCGGTTCGTCGAGCAACAGCAGGTCAGAGCGGCAGATCAGCGCCTGCGCCAGGTTGAGGCGCATACGCCAGCCGCCGGAGAAGTCGCTGACCGGACGTTCCAGCTGTTCGTTGCTGAAGCCCAGGCCGTGCAGCAGGCTGGAGGCGCGGGAGCGAATGGTCCACGCGTCGATGGCGTCCAGCTTGCCGTGAACGGTGGCGATGGCGTGACCGTCGTTGCGCTCGTTAGCAGAATGAAGTTCCGCTTCGAGCTTGCGGTATTCACGGTCGCCGTCGATAACATAGTCGAGCGCCGGTTCACTCAGCGCCGGCGTCTCCTGGTTTACCCAGGCGAGCTGCCAGTTTCCCGGGAAGGTAAAGTTACCGCCATCCGCGCTAATCTCGTTTTTCAGCAGCGCCAGCAGGGTGGATTTACCGCAGCCGTTTTTGCCGACCAGACCCACTTTTTGGCCCGGATTGATGGTAGCAGTGGCGTTATCCAGCAGGACGCGCACGCCGCGACGAATTTGTAACGAGGAGAAAACAATCATAGAAGCGCCGTATGTTCCGACTATGTTAATTTGTCATTATGATAATGTAAGGTGTGGGCCATTTTCCGCACCGGGCCGCCATGGTAGCCCAAAACAGCGACGATACACAAAAACAGAAACAAGACCGGGAGGGGAATGATGTCTCAGACAGCAAAAGTGCTGCTGCTGTATGCCCATCCGGAATCTCAGGACTCGGTGGCAAACCGGGTGCTGCTTAAGCCGGCCACACAGCTTAGTAACGTAACGGTGCACGATCTCTACGCGCACTATCCTGATTTCTTTATTGATATCCCTTACGAGCAGGAGCTGCTGCGTCAGCATGACGTGATTGTGTTCCAGCATCCGCTTTATACCTATAGCTGTCCGGCGCTGCTGAAAGAGTGGCTGGACCGCGTGCTGAGCCGGGGCTTCTCCAGCGGGGTGGGGGGCAACCAGCTGGCGGGAAAGTACTGGCGTAGCGTGATTACGACCGGTGAACCCGAAAGCGCTTACCGTCACGACGGGCTGAACCGCTATCCGATGAGCGACATCCTGCGGCCTTTCGAGCTGACGGCGGCCATGTGCCGTATGCACTGGATGAGCCCGATTATTGTCTACTGGGCGCGGCGTCAGGATCCGAAAGAGCTGGCAAGCCACGCCAGAGCCTACGGTGAATGGCTGGCGTCACCTATCCCGGCAGGAGGTCGTTAATGGAAGGATCGAATTTACTCCTCGCCGGGGTGCTGTTTTTATTTGCGGCCGTCGTCGCGGTGCCGCTTGCAGCCCGTATTGGTATCGGTGCGGTGCTGGGGTATCTGCTGGCGGGGATCGCGATTGGGCCATGGGGGCTGGGATTCATCAGCGATGTCGATGAGATCCTCCATTTCTCCGAGCTGGGCGTGGTGTTCCTGATGTTCATCATCGGCCTGGAGCTGAATCCTTCGAAATTGTGGCAGCTCCGGCGCTCTATCTTTGGTGTGGGCGCCGCGCAGGTGTTGTTCAGCGCCGCGATCCTGGGTGGCCTGTTAATGCTGACAAACTTTTCATGGCAGGCGGCGGTGATTGGCGGGATAGGGCTTGCGATGTCGTCGACGGCGATGGCGCTGCAGCTGATGCGCGACAAAGGGATGAATCGCAACGAAGCCGGTCAGCTGGGCTTTTCGGTGCTGCTGTTCCAGGATTTGGCGGTGATCCCGGCGCTGGCGCTGGTGCCGCTGCTGGCGGGGTCCGGGGACGATCACTTCGACTGGGCTAAAATCGCCATGAAGGTGCTGGCCTTCGCGGGCATGCTCATCGGCGGTCGTTTCCTGCTACGTCCCGTGTTCCGCTTTATAGCCGCGTCGGGCGTTCGCGAGGTGTTTACCGCCGCGACGCTGCTGCTGGTGCTGGGATCGGCGTTGTTTATGGACGCGCTGGGGCTGTCGATGGCGCTCGGGACCTTTATCGCCGGGGTGCTGCTGGCGGAGAGCGAGTATCGGCACGAGCTGGAAATTGCCATCGATCCCTTCAAAGGGCTGCTGTTAGGCCTGTTCTTTATTTCGGTGGGGATGGCGCTCAACCTCGGTGTGCTCTATACCCATCTGCTGTGGGTAGTAGTGAGCGTCGCCATCCTGGTGGCGGTGAAGATGCTGGTGCTGTACGTCATGTCACGTATCTACGGGCTGCGCAGTTCGGAACGCATGCAGTTTGCCAGCGTGTTGAGCCAGGGAGGCGAGTTCGCGTTTGTGCTGTTCTCCACCGCATCTTCCCAGAAGCTGTTTAAAGACGATCAGATGGCGCTTTTGCTGGTGACGGTCACGCTGTCTATGATGACCACGCCGCTGCTGATGAAGCTGGTGGATAAACTGCTGTCGCGCCGCCTGAACCCAAATGACGATGAAGACGAAGCGCCGTGGGTGGAAGACGATAAGCCGCAGGTGATTGTGGTGGGCTTTGGCCGTTTTGGACAGGTGATTGGACGCCTGCTGATGGCGAACAAAATGCGCATTACGGTACTGGAGCGGGATATCAGCGCGGTCAACCTGATGCGTAAATATGGCTACAAGGTTTACTACGGCGATGCGACCCAGCTCGAGCTGCTGCGCTCGGCGGGGGCGGAAGCGGCAGAGTCCATCGTGATTACCTGTAACGATCCGGAAGACACGATGAAGCTGGTGGATCTGTGCCAGCAGCATTTCCCGCATCTGCATATTCTGGCGCGTGCGCGGGGACGTGTTGAAGCTCACGAATTGTTGCAGGCGGGTGTGAAACACTTCTCCCGTGAGACGTTCTCCAGTGCGCTGGAGCTGGGTCGTAAGGCGCTGATCTCGCTCGGCATGCATCCGCATCAGGCGCAGCGCGCCCAGATGCACTTCCGCCGGCTGGATATGCGGATGTTGCGCGAGCTGATGCCGGTACATACCGATACGGCGCAGATATCCCGCGTGCGGGAAGCGCGTCGCGAGCTGGAGGAGATCTTCCAGCGAGAGATGCAACAGGAACGACGCCAGCTTGATGGCTGGGATGAATTTGAATAAAGGGTAACGAAAGATGGCTGTACGTAAACGCTTTATCGCGGGTGCAAAATGCCCGACCTGTCAGGCGCAAGATACCCTGGCGATGTGGCGGGAAAATAATGTTGATGTTGTTGAGTGTGTTAAGTGCGGTCACCAGATGCGTGAGGCCGATAAAGAGGCCCGCGATCACGTTCGCAAAGAAGAGCAAGTTATCGGGATTTTTCATCCGGACTAGCGATATGCCCTGAGTTTTTTTAAGCTAAAGGGTACACGGGTGCAGATTTCCGCTACAATCTGCGCCAGCAATTTTCCCACGCTCAGGAGATATCATGAAAGTAGCAAAAGACCTGGTGGTCAGCCTGGCCTATCAGGTACGTACAGAAGACGGTGTGTTGGTTGATGAGTCTCCGGTGAGTGCGCCGCTTGACTACCTGCATGGTCACGGTTCCCTGATTTCTGGCCTGGAAAACGCGCTGGAAGGTCATGAAGTTGGCGACAAATTTGACGTTGCTGTAGGCGCGAACGACGCTTACGGTCAGTATGACGACAACCTGGTTCAGCGCGTTCCTAAAGACGTGTTCATGGGCGTTGACGAACTGCAGGTTGGCATGCGCTTCCTGGCTGAAACTGACCAGGGCCCGGTTCCTGTTGAAATCACCGAAGTGGAAGATGACCACGTCGTGGTTGACGGTAACCACATGCTGGCTGGCCAGAACCTGAAGTTCAACGTAGAAGTTGTTGCGATCCGTGAAGCGACCGAAGAAGAGCTGGCTCATGGCCACGTTCACGGTGCGCACGGTCACGACCATGACCACGATCACGGCCACGACGGCTGCTGCGGTGGTCACGGCCACGATCACGACCATGGTCACGACCACGGTAAAGGTGGTTGCGGTAACGGCGGCTGCGGTTGCCACTAATTCCGTCATGCGGAAAATAAAAAAGCGGGATAATAATCCCGCTTTTTTTACGCCTCAATAATGAGGAGGTGGCGTCTCTTCTGACTGAGAGGCAATGTTTGACGGCTGTGTAGCCTTCAGCTTTTCCGTCAGCAGGCGCATATGATCCCGCAGTTTTGCCATTTCGAGCTCATGTGCGGTCACGGTCTGGTTTAGCTCTTCGATGGTGATGTCCTGAAAAGCCAGGCGGCTTTCCAGCTCAGCCATTCTCGCTTCTATTGCTGTATCCTTCATCATTCACCTCGTTTATTTCAGATTCGCCATAATGGCCCTGCGGCGGCGCAGTTTAACTGAGTTTATCCTTAAGTACAGTCCGCATCCCCTTGGCAGGAAACTTATTTAAACAAAAATAGTCTGAAAAGTGGCGAGAATTGGAAGTGTCTGTCTGTAGATTTCTTCCGCAACGTTTTATAGTACGTAACTCATTTACGTTTAACGCTGGGGTGAGAGTCCCCAGGCCCTGGAGATATGGATGAAATCACTGTTTAAAGTAACGCTGCTGGCGACGACGATGGCTGTTGCGCTGAACGCGCCGCTGTCATTCGCTGCTGATACTGCTGCGAAGCCTGCTGCCACTGCAGACAGCAAAGCGGCGTTCAAAAATGACGACCAGAAATCCGCCTACGCACTGGGCGCATCTCTGGGTCGCTACATGGAAAACTCTCTGAAAGAACAAGAGAAACTGGGCATCAAACTGGATAAAGCTCAGCTGATCGCGGGCGTTCAGGACGCATTTGCAGATAAGAGCAAGCTGTCTGACCAGGAAATTGAACAGACTCTGCAGGCGTTCGAAGCGCGCGTGAAGGGTGCCGCGCAGACCAAGATGGACGCGGACGCTAAAGACAACGAAGCGAAAGGCAAAGCCTACCGCGATACCTTTGCCAAAGAGAAAGGTGTGAAAACCTCTTCTACCGGCCTGGTGTACAAAGTTGAGAAAGAAGGCACCGGCGATGCGCCTAAAGACAGCGATACCGTTGTTGTGAACTACAAAGGTACGCTGATCGACGGTAAAGAGTTCGATAACTCTTACACCCGCGGTGAGCCGCTCTCTTTCCGTCTGGATGGTGTGATCCCTGGCTGGACTGAAGGCCTGAAAAACATCAAGAAAGGCGGCAAGATCAAGATGGTTATCCCACCGGATCTGGCCTATGGCAAAACCGGCGTTCCGGGTATCCCTGCTAACTCTACGCTGGTCTTTGACGTAGAGCTGCTGGATATCAAACCGGCACCGAAAGCGGATGCGAAAGCAGACGCACCGGCTGACGATAAAGCCGCTGCTGCTAAGAAGTAATGTTTAAAAAAACCGCCGCCTTTCAGGCGGCGGTTTTTTTATTGTGGGGCAGATATAATTAACACTGGAAAGCGCTACGCACGCTGTATTAATTTAGTTGTCCGTGTAGATAATGAGCCTGCCCTGAAAACCTAACGACAGGCTCCTGAAAAGGAGTGTTTTTTTCATGTCCAGGTCGCTTTTAACCAACGAAACCAGTGAACTTGATTTGCTGGATCAACGTCCTTTCGATCAGACCGACTTCGATATTCTGAAATCCTACGAAGCGGTAGTGGACGGGTTAGCGATGCTCATTGGCTCCCACTGCGAAATCGTATTGCACTCCCTGCAAGATCTGAAGTGTTCCGCCATCCGCATTGCGAATGGTGAACATACTGGCCGTAAAATTGGTTCGCCAATTACCGACCTTGCATTGCGTATGCTGCATGACATGACCGGCGCGGACAGCAGCGTCTCCAAATGCTATTTCACCCGCGCCAAAAGCGGCGTGCTGATGAAATCAGAAACCATCGCGATTCGAAACCGCGAGCATCGTGTTATTGGGCTGCTGTGCATCAACATGAACCTTGATGTGCCATTCTCGCAAATCATGAGCACCTTTATTCCACCAGAAACGCCGGACGTTGGCTCTTCTGTTAACTTTGCCTCCTCCGTTGAAGATCTGGTGACCCAGACGCTTGAGTTTACGATTGAAGAGGTGAATGCCGATCGCAACGTCTCGAACAACGCCAAGAATCGCCAGATCGTGCTCAATCTCTACGAAAAAGGGATTTTTGATATTAAAGACGCCATCAACCAGGTGGCCGATCGTCTGAACATCTCCAAGCACACGGTCTACCTCTATATTCGCCAGTTCAAAAGCGGCGATTTCCAGGGACAAGACAAGTAATGCGTTTTGCGTTAATGGTGACAGGCCCGGCGTACGGCACTCAGCAGGCCAGCAGCGCGCTGCAGTTTGCGCATGCGCTACTGGCGGCCGGACATGAGCTGTCGAGCGTCTTCTTCTATCGGGAAGGGGTGTATAACGCGAATCAGTTTACGTCACCGGCGAGCGACGAGTTCGATCTGGTGCGCGCCTGGCAGGCATTAAACGAAAAGCAGGGCGTAGAATTGCACATCTGCGTGGCGGCGGCACTGCGCCGCGGGGTAACCGATGCAACCGAAGCCGCACGTCTTGGTTTATCGGGTTCTAACCTGCAGCCCGGCTTTTCGTTGAGTGGCCTGGGTGCACTGGCACAGGCGGCATTAACCTGCGACAGAGTGGTGCAATTCTGATGAAGCGTGTCGCGTTTGTTTTTTCCTCCGCACCGCACGGCAATGCGTCCGGCAGAGAAGGGCTGGATGCGCTGCTCGCGACCTCAGCACTGACCGAAGATATCGGTGTCTTCTTTTTGGGCGACGGCGTATTTCAGCTTCTGGCGGGGCAGCAGCCTCAGGCCATTCTGGCGCGTGATTACATCGCGACGTTCAAAGTGTTACCGCTTTACGATATCGAAACCTTCTATGTCTGTGCCGACTCCCTGGCTGCGCGCGGCCTAAACGAGGCAACGCCTTTCGTGCTGGATGTGACAGTCCTGTCTTCTGCTGCATTGCGCGAACACCTTTCCCACTACGACACCGTTCTGACTTTCTGAGGCTGACATGCTCCATACTCTGAGCCATTCACCGTGGCAATGTGATATCGACGCGTTACTGAGTATGCTGCGCGAAGGTGATGATCTGCTGCTGATTCAGGATGGCGTGCTTGCCGCACTGGACGGCAGTCGTTTCGTTGAAATTCTCACGAATGCCCCCATAACAGTCTCTGCGCTGAAGGACGATCTGGATGCGCGGGGTCTTTCTGGTCAAATTTCAGCCAAAATTGACGTGGTTGGCTATACTGATTTCGTCAATCTTACTGTGACGCACGCCAGTCAAATGAACTGGTGATTTGAGATCGCTGTATATTTCTTGACACCTTTTCGACGTAGCCCTAAAATTTCGCGTCCTCATATTGTATGAGGTCGTTTTATTACGTGTTTACGAAGCAAAAGCTAAAACCAGGAGCTATTTAATGGCAACAGTTAACCAGCTGGTACGCAAACCACGCGCACGCAAAGTTGCAAAGAGCAACGTGCCTGCGCTGGAAGCCTGCCCGCAGAAACGTGGCGTATGTACTCGTGTATATACCACCACTCCTAAAAAACCAAACTCCGCACTGCGTAAAGTATGCCGTGTGCGTTTGACTAACGGTTTCGAAGTGACTTCCTACATCGGTGGTGAAGGTCACAACCTGCAGGAGCACTCCGTGATCCTGATCCGTGGCGGTCGTGTTAAAGACCTTCCGGGTGTTCGTTACCACACCGTTCGTGGTGCGCTCGACTGCTCAGGTGTTAAAGACCGTAAGCAGGCTCGCTCCAAGTACGGCGTGAAGCGTCCTAAGGCTTAATGGTTCTCCGTTAAGTAAGGCCAAACTGATTTATCTTAATGTCAAACTAAACTCTTTGAGTTTTGGACAATCCTGAATTAACAACGGAGTATTCCCATGCCACGTCGTCGCGTTATTGGTCAGCGTAAAATTCTTCCAGATCCGAAATTCGGATCAGAACTGCTGGCAAAATTTGTAAATATCCTGATGGTAGATGGTAAAAAATCTACTGCAGAAGCAATCGTATACAGCGCGCTTGAGACCCTGGCTCAGCGTTCTGGTAAAAATGAACTGGAAGCTTTCGAAGTCGCTCTCGACAACGTTCGCCCAACCGTAGAAGTTAAGTCCCGCCGCGTTGGTGGTTCTACTTATCAGGTTCCAGTTGAAGTTCGTCCGGTTCGTCGTAATGCTCTGGCAATGCGTTGGATCGTTGAAGCTGCTCGTAAACGCGGTGATAAATCCATGGCTCTGCGTCTGGCGAACGAACTTTCTGATGCTGCAGACAACAAAGGTACTGCAGTTAAGAAACGTGAAGACGTTCACCGTATGGCAGAAGCCAACAAGGCGTTCGCACACTACCGTTGGTAATCCCTTCGGAGTATTAGTCACCAGGCGGGCGCTTCAGAGAAGCCGCCCGCTCTGGGTAACTTAACTGAACGCCTAAAGATATAAACGAGGAATCAAATGGCTCGTACAACACCCATCGCACGCTACCGTAACATCGGTATCAGTGCGCACATCGACGCCGGTAAAACCACTACTACCGAACGTATTCTGTTCTACACCGGTGTAAACCATAAAATCGGTGAAGTTCATGACGGCGCAGCCACCATGGACTGGATGGAACAGGAGCAGGAGCGTGGTATCACTATCACCTCCGCAGCGACTACTGCATTCTGGTCAGGTATGGCTAAGCAGTACGAACCGCATCGCGTAAACATCATCGACACCCCAGGGCACGTTGACTTCACCATCGAAGTAGAACGTTCCATGCGTGTTCTTGACGGCGCGGTAATGGTTTATTGCGCAGTTGGTGGTGTTCAGCCACAGTCTGAAACCGTATGGCGTCAGGCGAACAAATATAAAGTTCCACGCATCGCGTTCGTTAACAAAATGGACCGTATGGGTGCTAACTTCCTGAAAGTTGTTGGCCAGATCAAAACCCGTCTGGGCGCGAACCCTGTTCCGCTGCAGCTGGCAATTGGTGCTGAAGAAGGCTTCACCGGCGTTATCGACCTGGTGAAAATGAAAGCCATCAACTGGAACGATGCAGACCAGGGCGTTACCTTCGAATACGAAGATATCCCAGCTGCAATGCAGGACCTGGCTGACGAATGGCACCAGAACCTGATCGAATCCGCTGCTGAAGCTTCTGAAGAGCTGATGGAGAAATACCTGGGTGGTGAAGAACTGACTGAAGAAGAGATCAAAAAAGCTCTGCGTCAGCGCGTTCTGAACAACGAAATCATCCTGGTAACCTGTGGTTCTGCGTTCAAGAACAAAGGTGTTCAGGCGATGCTGGATGCGGTAGTTGACTACCTGCCATCCCCAGTTGACGTTCCTGCGATCAACGGCATCCTGGACGACGGTAAAGATACTCCGGCTGAGCGTCACGCAAGCGACGAAGAGCCATTCTCTGCACTGGCGTTCAAAATTGCTACCGACCCATTCGTGGGTAACCTGACCTTCTTCCGCGTTTACTCTGGTGTGGTTAACTCCGGTGACACCATCCTGAACTCCGTGAAAGCGGCGCGTGAACGTTTTGGCCGTATCGTACAGATGCACGCTAACAAACGTGAAGAGATCAAAGAAGTTCGTGCGGGCGACATCGCTGCAGCTATCGGTCTGAAAGACGTGACCACTGGTGACACCCTGTGTGACCCGGATCACCCGATCATTCTGGAGCGTATGGAATTCCCTGAGCCGGTAATCTCCATCGCAGTTGAACCAAAAACCAAAGCTGACCAGGAAAAAATGGGTCTGGCTCTGGGCCGTCTGGCGAAAGAAGACCCATCATTCCGCGTATGGACTGATGAAGAATCTAACCAGACCATCATCGCTGGTATGGGTGAACTGCACCTGGACATCATCGTTGACCGTATGAAGCGTGAATTCAACGTTGAAGCGAACGTGGGTAAACCTCAGGTTGCTTACCGCGAAGCGATTCGCGCGAAAGTTACCGATGTTGAAGGTAAACACGCTAAGCAGTCTGGTGGTCGCGGTCAGTACGGTCACGTTGTGATCGACATGTACCCACTGGAGCCGGGCTCTAACCCGAAAGGTTACGAGTTCATCAACGACATCAAAGGTGGTGTAATTCCTGGCGAATACATCCCAGCCGTTGATAAAGGCATCCAGGAACAGCTGAAAGCGGGCCCTCTGGCTGGCTATCCGGTTGTTGACATGGGTGTTCGTCTGCACTTCGGTTCTTACCACGACGTTGACTCCTCTGAACTGGCGTTTAAACTGGCTGCGTCTATTGCCTTTAAAGAAGGCTTTAAGAAAGCAAAACCAGTTCTGCTTGAGCCAATCATGAAGGTTGAAGTAGAAACTCCTGAAGAGAACACCGGTGACGTTATCGGTGACTTGAGCCGTCGTCGCGGTATGCTGCGTGGTCAGGAATCCGAAGTAACTGGCGTTAAGATCCACGCTGAAGTTCCGCTGTCTGAAATGTTCGGATATGCAACTCAGCTGCGTTCTCTGACCAAAGGTCGTGCATCATACACCATGGAATTCCTGAAGTATGATGATGCGCCTAACAACGTTGCTCAGGCCGTTATTGAAGCCCGTGGTAAGTAATCCACAGGATTAAAACCTAAGTCCCGTGCTCTCTCCACAGGGGAGAGCACTATAGTAAGGAATATAGCCGTGTCTAAAGAAAAATTTGAACGTACAAAACCGCACGTCAACGTTGGTACTATCGGCCACGTTGACCATGGTAAAACTACCCTGACTGCTGCAATCACTACCGTTCTGGCTAAAACCTACGGTGGTTCTGCTCGTGCATTCGACCAGATCGATAACGCACCAGAAGAAAAAGCTCGTGGTATCACCATCAACACTTCCCACGTTGAATATGACACCCCGACTCGCCACTACGCACACGTAGACTGCCCAGGCCACGCCGACTATGTTAAAAACATGATCACCGGTGCTGCGCAGATGGACGGCGCGATCCTGGTTGTTGCTGCGACTGACGGCCCAATGCCTCAGACTCGTGAGCACATCCTGCTGGGTCGTCAGGTAGGCGTTCCTTTCATCATCGTGTTCCTGAACAAATGCGACATGGTTGATGACGAAGAGCTGCTGGAACTGGTAGAGATGGAAGTTCGTGAACTGCTGTCTCAGTACGATTTCCCGGGCGACGATACTCCAATCGTTCGTGGTTCTGCTCTGAAAGCGCTGGAAGGCGAAGCTGAGTGGGAAGCGAAAATCATCGAACTGGCTGGCTTCCTGGATTCTTACATCCCAGAACCAGAGCGTGCGATTGACAAGCCATTCCTGCTGCCAATCGAAGACGTATTCTCCATCTCCGGTCGTGGTACCGTTGTTACCGGTCGTGTAGAGCGCGGTATCATCAAAGTTGGTGAAGAAGTTGAAATCGTTGGTATCAAAGAGACTGCGAAGTCTACCTGTACTGGCGTTGAAATGTTCCGCAAACTGCTGGACGAAGGCCGTGCTGGTGAGAACGTTGGTGTTCTGCTGCGTGGTATCAAACGTGAAGAAATCGAACGTGGTCAGGTTCTGGCGAAGCCAGGCTCAATCAAGCCACACACCAAGTTCGAATCTGAAGTGTACATCCTGTCTAAAGACGAAGGCGGCCGTCATACTCCGTTCTTCAAAGGCTACCGTCCACAGTTCTACTTCCGTACAACTGACGTGACCGGTACCATCGAACTGCCAGAAGGCGTTGAGATGGTAATGCCAGGCGACAACATCAAGATGGTTGTGACTCTGATCCACCCAATCGCGATGGACGACGGTCTGCGTTTCGCAATCCGTGAAGGCGGCCGTACCGTTGGCGCGGGCGTTGTTGCTAAAGTTCTGGGCTAATTAATTATCCCCGAATAAAAAAAAGGACGCTTCGGCGTCCTTTTTTGTTTTCTGCCGCTCAGTTACTGTCACAAAATTTCGCATTTTTTGCCTGCTCCCGCCCCGTATTGTGGCGTTTGTGCTATTGTAATCATAACCATTCTCACTTACACTTTGCGCATAATTTGAACGGGAGTCTCTATGTACGTTTGTTTATGTAATGGTGTAAGCGACAAGAAAATACGTCAGGCCGTTCGCCAGTTTCAGCCTCAGTCATTTCAGCAACTACGCAAATTTGTTCCGGTGGGAAATCAATGCGGTAAATGTGTACGTGCTGCGCGAGAGATCATGCAGGACGAATTGATGCAGATCCCGGAATACAAAGAGATCGCGTAAGCGCCCATCTTTTTTTTGACATCCCTGTAGCCCGATCTACGCTTCAATGAGTGGAAGCGGAGGGACTATATAATGAAAGGTGATGTTAAAATCATAAGTTATCTCAATAAATTATTGGGAAATGAGCTTGTCGCAATTAACCAGTACTTTCTTCACGCGAGAATGTTCAAAAACTGGGGGCTTAAACGTCTGAACGACGTTGAGTACCATGAATCGATCGATGAAATGAAGCACGCTGATAAATATATCGAGCGTATTTTATTCCTTGAAGGCATTCCAAACCTGCAGGATCTTGGAAAGCTGGGCATCGGAGAAGATGTCGAAGAGATGCTGCGTTCCGACCTCAGGCTGGAACTTGAAGGCGCCAAAGATCTCCGTGAAGCCATTGCCTATGCCGACAGCGTACATGACTACGTTAGTCGCGATATGATGATCCAGATCCTGGCCGATGAAGAAGGTCATATTGATTGGCTGGAAACGGAGCTGGATCTGATTGCTAAAATCGGTCTGCAGAACTACCTTCAGTCGCAGATTAAAGTGGAAGAGTAACCACCGTCTTCCAGCCTACGCATAAACCCGCTGCTGCCAGAAATGGCCCAAAAGGCAGTGGGTTTTTTAATGCTCCCTTATCGCCGGTGAGTAACGAAAACACAAGAATGCTAAGTAGCGCCATAAGCGCAGCGAGTAACGCCAGCGTAGGCAGCATGCACCAGCCATGCCACGCACCAAGCGCCGCCAGGTATTTTACATCGCCGTATCCCATCCCTTCACGCCGGCAGATAAACCGATATCCCCAGTAAATAACGGCAAAGCCGACATATCCAGCCATCGCTCCCACCACTGCACTTGGCAGAAAATCAGGTTGGACGCAGAGCTGAAAGAGCAGGCCCGCCCAGAGCAGCGGGCAGAGAAACTTATCCGGAAGCAGTCCGTAGCGAATATCTGCACGGACGAGAAAGGCAGTCAGCGAAAAATAGACCAGCAAAAAGGGGAGGGTGGTTAACATGGAAAAGGCCTCAAAGGGGTTTGAGCGCATCCTCGCTATAATCGGCCTGGGCGGCAATCTATAAAAACGACACTTGCGTAGGGGCTCGAGACAAAGCCTTGAGAAGGGATACATTGCGTAAAAAGTTGCGCGCCCTTACGCATACTGCGCCTCTGGCGCTTAATTTCTAAACGGCACTTGCGTCTTGTCCAGATTTACGTATAATGCGCGGGCTTGTCGTAATTGACGGCGGGTTCAATCAGAACCAGAGTAGCTCATTTTGTTACTCAACAATGCTCCCAATTGGGGAGCTACGTAAGAACGGTTACACTCTCCCATCAATCGTAATGGGTTTGAGGAGTAATCATTTTCGTTTATAAAATAATTGGAGCTCTGGTCTCATGCAGAACCAAAGAATCCGTATCCGCCTTAAAGCGTTTGATCATCGTCTGATCGATCAATCAACCGCGGAAATCGTCGAGACTGCTAAGCGCACTGGTGCGCAAGTCCGTGGTCCGATCCCGCTGCCGACCCGCAAAGAGCGCTTCACCGTTCTGATCTCTCCGCACGTCAACAAAGACGCGCGCGATCAGTACGAAATCCGCACTCACAAGCGTCTGGTTGACATCGTTGAGCCAACTGAGAAAACCGTTGATGCTCTGATGCGTCTGGATCTGGCTGCCGGTGTAGACGTGCAGATCAGCCTGGGTTAATCAGGTCATCGAGCGATTGAGAGGTTGATACAATGATTGGTTTAGTCGGTAAAAAAGTGGGCATGACCCGCATCTTCACTGAAGATGGCGTTTCAATCCCAGTAACCGTAATCGAAGTTGAAGCAAACCGCGTTACCCAGGTTAAAGATCTGGCTAACGATGGCTACCGCGCTGTTCAGGTGACCACTGGTGCTAAAAAAGCTAACCGTGTAACCAAACCAGAAGCGGGTCACTTCGCTAAAGCTGGCGTAGAAGCTGGCCGTGGTCTGTGGGAATTCCGTCTTGCTGAAGGCGAAGAGTTCACCGTAGGTCAGGACATTAGCGTTGAGCTGTTTGCTGACGTTAAAAAAGTTGACGTAACCGGTACCTCTAAAGGTAAAGGTTTTGCTGGTACCGTTAAGCGCTGGAACTTCCGTACCCAGGACGCTACCCACGGTAACTCCTTGTCTCACCGCGTTCCGGGTTCTATCGGTCAGAACCAGACTCCGGGCAAAGTGTTCAAAGGCAAGAAAATGGCAGGTCAGCTGGGTAACGAACGTGTGACCGTTCAGAGCCTGGACGTAGTACGTGTTGACGCTGAGCGCAACCTGCTGCTGGTTAAAGGTGCAGTTCCGGGTGCAACCGGTAGCGACCTGATCGTTAAACCAGCTGTGAAGGCGTAAGGGGATAGCAATGGAATTAGTATTGAAAGACGCGCAGAGCGCGCTGACTGTTTCCGAAACTACCTTCGGTCGTGATTTCAACGAAGCGCTGGTTCACCAGGTTGTTGTTGCTTATGCAGCTGGTGCTCGTCAGGGTACTCGTGCTCAGAAGACTCGTGCTGAAGTAACTGGTTCTGGCAAAAAGCCATGGCGCCAGAAAGGTACCGGCCGTGCGCGTTCAGGTTCTATCAAGAGCCCGATCTGGCGTTCAGGTGGCGTGACCTTCGCTGCGCGTCCACAGGACCACAGTCAAAAAGTTAACAAAAAGATGTACCGCGGCGCGCTGAAAAGCATCCTGTCCGAACTGGTACGTCAGGATCGTCTGATCGTTGTCGAGAAGTTCTCTGTTGAAGCGCCTAAAACTAAGCTGCTGGCACAGAAACTGAAAGACATGGCTCTGGAAGATGTGCTGATCATCACCGGTGAGCTGGACGAGAACCTGTTCCTGGCCGCACGTAACCTGCACAAGGTTGACGTACGCGATGCGACTGGTATCGACCCGGTTAGCCTGATCGCCTTCGACAAAGTCGTAATGACTGCTGATGCTGTTAAGCAAGTTGAGGAGATGCTGGCATGATTCGTGAAGAACGTCTGCTGAAGGTGCTTCGCGCACCGCACGTTTCTGAAAAAGCGTCTACTGCGATGGAAAAAACAAACACCATCGTTCTCAAAGTTGCTAAAGACGCGACCAAAGCAGAGATCAAAGCTGCTGTGCAGAAACTGTTTGAAGTCGAAGTCGAAGTCGTTAACACCCTGGTAGTTAAAGGGAAAGTTAAACGTCACGGACAGCGTATCGGTCGTCGTAGCGACTGGAAAAAAGCTTACGTCACCCTGAAAGAAGGCCAGAATCTGGACTTCGTTGGCGGCGCTGAGTAAGTCGGAGGAGTAATACAATGGCAGTTGTTAAATGTAAACCGACATCTCCGGGTCGTCGCCACGTAGTTAAAGTGGTTAACCCTGAGCTGCACAAGGGCAAACCTTTTGCTCCGTTGCTGGAAAAAAACAGCAAATCCGGTGGTCGTAACAACAATGGCCGTATCACCACTCGTCACATCGGTGGTGGCCACAAGCAGGCTTATCGTATTGTTGACTTCAAACGCAACAAAGACGGTATCCCAGCAGTTGTTGAACGTCTTGAGTACGATCCGAACCGTTCCGCGAACATCGCGCTGGTTCTGTACAAAGACGGCGAACGCCGTTACATCCTGGCCCCTAAAGGCCTGAAAGCTGGCGACCAGATTCAGTCTGGCGTTGATGCTGCAATCAAAGCAGGCAACACCCTGCCGATGCGCAATATCCCGGTTGGTTCTACCGTTCATAACGTAGAAATGAAACCAGGTAAAGGCGGTCAGCTGGCACGTTCCGCTGGTACTTACGTTCAGATCGTTGCTCGTGATGGTGCTTATGTCACCCTGCGCCTGCGTTCTGGTGAAATGCGTAAAGTCGAAGCAGACTGCCGCGCTACTCTGGGCGAAGTTGGCAATGCTGAGCATATGCTGCGCGTTCTGGGTAAAGCAGGTGCTGCACGCTGGCGTGGTGTTCGTCCTACCGTTCGCGGTACTGCGATGAACCCAGTCGACCACCCACATGGTGGTGGTGAAGGTCGTAACTTTGGTAAGCACCCGGTAACTCCGTGGGGCGTTCAGACCAAAGGTAAGAAGACCCGCAGCAACAAGCGTACTGATAAATTTATCGTACGTCGCCGTAGCAAATAATTTTAGAGGATAAGCCATGCCACGTTCTCTCAAGAAAGGTCCTTTTATTGACCTGCACTTGCTGAAGAAGGTAGAGAAAGCGGTGGAAAGCGGAGACAAGAAGCCCCTGCGCACTTGGTCCCGTCGTTCAACGATCTTTCCTAACATGATCGGTTTGACCATCGCTGTCCATAATGGTCGTCAGCACGTTCCAGTCTTTGTTACCGACGAAATGGTTGGTCACAAACTGGGTGAATTCGCACCGACTCGTACTTATCGCGGCCACGCTGCTGATAAAAAAGCGAAGAAGAAATAAGGTAGGAGGAAGAGATGGAAACTTTAGCTCAACATCGCCATGCTCGTTCTTCTGCTCAGAAGGTTCGCCTTGTTGCTGACCTGATTCGCGGTAAGAAAGTGTCGCAGGCCCTGGACATCCTGACCTATACCAACAAGAAAGCTGCGGTATTGGTCAAGAAAGTACTGGAATCTGCCATTGCTAACGCTGAACACAACGATGGCGCTGACATCGACGATCTGAAAGTCGCGAAAATTTTCGTAGATGAAGGCCCAAGCATGAAGCGCATTATGCCGCGTGCGAAAGGTCGTGCAGATCGCATCCTGAAGCGCACCAGCCACATTACTGTGGTTGTGTCCGATCGCTGAGACTCTGGAGACTAGCAATGGGTCAGAAAGTACATCCTAATGGTATTCGCCTGGGTATTGTAAAACCATGGAACTCTACCTGGTTTGCGAACACCAAAGAATTCGCTGACAACCTGGACAGCGATTTTAAAGTACGTCAGTACCTGACTAAGGAACTGGCTAAAGCGTCTGTATCTCGTATCGTTATCGAGCGTCCAGCGAAGAGCATCCGTGTGACTATTCACACTGCTCGTCCTGGCATCGTTATCGGTAAGAAAGGCGAAGACGTAGAAAAACTGCGCAAGGTCGTAGCGGATATCGCTGGCGTTCCTGCACAGATCAATATCGCTGAAGTTCGTAAGCCTGAACTGGACGCTAAATTGGTTGCTGACAGCATCACTTCACAGCTGGAACGTCGTGTTATGTTCCGTCGTGCTATGAAGCGTGCTGTACAGAACGCAATGCGTCTGGGCGCTAAAGGTATTAAAGTTGAAGTTAGCGGCCGTCTGGGCGGCGCGGAAATCGCACGTACCGAATGGTACCGTGAAGGTCGCGTACCGCTGCACACTCTGCGTGCTGACATCGACTACAACACCTCTGAAGCGCACACCACTTACGGTGTAATCGGCGTTAAGGTATGGATCTTCAAAGGTGAGATCCTGGGTGGTATGGCTGCTGTTGAACAACCGGAAAAACCGGCTGCTCAACCTAAAAAGCAGCAGCGTAAAGGCCGTAAATAAGGAGCGTCGCTGATGTTACAACCAAAGCGTACAAAATTCCGTAAAGTGCACAAAGGCCGCAACCGTGGTCTGGCGCAGGGTACGGATGTTAGCTTCGGCACTTTCGGTCTGAAAGCTGTTGGCCGTGGTCGTCTGACTGCACGTCAGATCGAAGCAGCACGTCGTGCAATGACCCGTGCAGTTAAGCGTCAAGGTAAGATCTGGATCCGTGTATTCCCGGACAAACCGATCACCGAGAAGCCACTGGAAGTTCGTATGGGTAAAGGTAAAGGTAACGTGGAGTACTGGGTTGCCTTGATCCAACCGGGCAAAGTCCTTTATGAAATGGACGGTGTTCCGGAAGAGCTGGCCCGTGAAGCCTTCGGCCTGGCAGCAGCGAAACTGCCTATCAAAACCACCTTTGTAACTAAGACGGTGATGTAATGAAAGCAAAAGAGCTGCGTGAAAAAAGCGTTGAAGAGCTGAACGCTGAGCTGCTGAACCTGCTGCGTGAGCAGTTCAACCTGCGTATGCAGGCTGCAAGTGGCCAGCTGCAACAGACTCACCTGCTGAAGCAAGTGCGTCGCAATGTTGCACGCGTTAAGACTTTACTGACTCAGAAGGCGGGTGCGTAATGACCGATAAAATCCGTACTCTGCAAGGTCGTGTTGTTAGCGACAAAATGGAGAAATCCATTGTTGTAGCTATCGAACGTATTGTGAAACACCCGATCTACGGTAAATTCATCAAGCGTACGACCAAACTGCACGTACATGACGAGAACAACGAATGTGGTATCGGCGACAAGGTTGAAATCCGTGAATGCCGTCCACTGTCCAAGACTAAGTCCTGGACGCTAGTTCGCGTTGTAGAGAAAGCGGTTCTGTAATACAGTACGCCTTCTCAATACGAATAAACGGCTCAGCGATGAGCCGTTTATTTTTTCTACCCATATTGCAGAAGCGGTGTTATAATGCCGCGCCCTCGATATGGGGCTTTTTAACGGCTCTGATTTTAGAGTCTCAGGTAGTAGTTGACATTAGCGGAGCACTAAAATGATCCAAGAACAGACTATGCTGAACGTCGCCGACAACTCCGGTGCACGTCGCGTAATGTGTATCAAGGTTCTGGGTGGCTCGCACCGTCGCTACGCAGGCGTAGGCGACATCATCAAGATCACCATCAAGGAAGCAATTCCACGTGGTAAGGTCAAAAAAGGTGATGTGCTGAAGGCGGTAGTGGTGCGCACCAAGAAGGGTGTTCGTCGCCCTGACGGTTCTGTCATTCGCTTCGATGGTAATGCATGCGTTATTTTAAACAATAACAGCGAGCAGCCTATCGGCACGCGTATCTTTGGGCCGGTAACTCGTGAACTTCGTACTGAGAAGTTCATGAAAATTATCTCTCTGGCACCAGAAGTACTCTAAGGAGCGAATCATGGCAGCGAAAATCCGTCGTGATGACGAAGTTATCGTGTTAACCGGTAAAGATAAAGGTAAACGCGGTAAAGTAAAAAATGTTCTGTCTTCCGGCAAACTTGTCGTTGAAGGTATCAACCTGGTTAAGAAACATCAGAAGCCGGTTCCGGCCCTGAACCAACCAGGTGGCATCGTTGAAAAAGAAGCTGCTATTCAGGTTTCTAACGTTGCAATCTTCAATGCGGCTACCGGCAAGGCTGACCGTGTAGGCTTTAGATTCGAAGACGGCAAAAAAGTCCGTTTCTTCAAGTCTAACAGCGAAACTATCAAGTAATTTGGAGTAGTACGATGGCGAAACTGCATGATTACTACAAAGACGAAGTAGTTAACAAACTCATGACTGAGTTTAACTACAATTCTGTCATGCAAGTCCCTCGGGTCGAGAAGATCACCCTGAACATGGGTGTTGGTGAAGCGATCGCTGACAAGAAACTGCTGGATAACGCAGCAGCTGACCTGACAGCAATCTCCGGTCAAAAACCGCTGATCACCAAAGCACGCAAATCTGTTGCAGGCTTCAAAATCCGTCAGGGCTATCCGATCGGCTGTAAAGTAACTCTGCGTGGCGAACGCATGTGGGAGTTCTTTGAGCGCCTGATCACTATTGCTGTTCCACGTATCCGTGACTTCCGTGGCTTGTCCGCTAAGTCTTTCGACGGTCGTGGTAACTACAGCATGGGTGTCCGTGAGCAGATCATCTTCCCAGAAATCGACTACGATAAAGTCGACCGCGTGCGTGGTTTGGATATTACCATTACCACTACTGCGAAATCTGACGAAGAAGGCCGTGCTCTGCTGGCTGCCTTTGACTTCCCGTTCCGCAAGTAAGGTAGGGTTACTGAATGGCTAAGCAATCAATGAAAGCACGCGAAGTAAAGCGCGTAGCTTTAGCTGATAAATTCTTCGCTAAACGCGCTGAACTGAAAGCGATCATTTCTGATGTGAACGCTTCCGACGAAGATCGTTGGAATGCGGTTCTCAAGCTGCAGTCTCTGCCGCGTGATTCCAGCCCGTCTCGTCAGCGTAACCGCTGTCGTCAAACAGGTCGTCCACATGGTTATGTGGGCAAGTTTGGGTTGAGCCGTATCAAACTGCGTGAAGCCGCCATGCGCGGTGAAGTGCCAGGCTTGAAAAAGGCTAGCTGGTAATTACCAATTGAATCACGGGAGTAAAGACAGATGAGCATGCAAGATCCGATCGCGGATATGCTGACCCGTATCCGTAACGGTCAGGCCGCGAACAAAGTTGCGGTCACCATGCCTTCCGCCAAGCTGAAAGTGGCAATTGCCAACGTGCTGAAGGAAGAAGGTTTTATCGAAGATTTTAAAGTTGAAGGCGACACCAAGCCGGAACTGGAACTTACTCTTAAGTATTTCCAGGGTAAAGCTGTTGTAGAAAGCATTCAGCGTGTCAGCCGCCCAGGCCTGCGCATCTATAAGAAAAAAGATGAGCTGCCAAAAGTTATGGCTGGTCTTGGTATCGCAGTTGTTTCTACCTCTAAAGGTGTTATGACTGATCGTGCAGCGCGCCAGGCTGGTCTTGGTGGCGAAATTATCTGCTACGTAGCCTAATCGGAGGAAAGAATGTCTCGTGTTGCTAAAGCACCGGTCGTTATTCCTGCCGGCGTTGATGTAAAAATCGACGGTCAGGTTATTACGATCAAAGGTAAAAACGGCGAGCTGACTCGTACCCTCAACAAAGCTGTTGAAGTTAAACATGCAGATAACGCTCTGACCTTCGGTCCACGTGATGGTTTCGTGGATGGATGGGCTCAGGCTGGTACCGCGCGTGCCCTGCTGAACTCAATGGTTGTTGGTGTTACCGAAGGCTTCACTAAAAAGCTTCAGCTGGTTGGTGTAGGTTATCGTGCAGCTATCAAAGGGAATGCAGTAGGCCTGTCTCTGGGCTTCTCACACCCTGTTGAGCATCCGCTGCCGGCCGGTATCACTGCAGAATGTCCGACTCAAACTGAAATCGTGCTGAAAGGCGCTGATAAACAGCTGATCGGTCAGGTTGCAGCAGATCTGCGCGCCTACCGTCGTCCTGAGCCTTACAAAGGCAAGGGTGTTCGTTACGCCGACGAAGTCGTGCGTACCAAAGAGGCTAAGAAGAAGTAAGGTAACACTATGGATAAGAAATCTGCTCGTATCCGTCGTGCGACCCGCGCACGCCGCAAGCTCAAAGAGCTGGGTGCAACTCGCCTGGTGGTACATCGTACCCCGCGTCATATTTACGCACAGGTAATTGCACCGAACGGTTCTGAAGTTCTGGTAGCTGCTTCTACTGTAGAAAAAGCTATCTCAGAACAATTGAAGTACACCGGTAACAAAGACGCCGCTGCAGCTGTAGGTAAAGCTGTTGCTGAACGCGCTCTGGAAAAAGGCATCAGCAATGTTTCCTTTGACCGTTCCGGGTTCCAATATCATGGTCGTGTCCAGGCACTGGCAGATGCTGCCCGTGAAGCTGGCCTTCAGTTCTAAGGTAGAGGTGTAAGATGGCTCACATCGAAAAACAGGCTGGCGAACTGCAGGAAAAGCTGATCGCGGTAAACCGCGTATCTAAAACCGTTAAAGGTGGTCGTATTTTCTCCTTCACAGCTCTGACTGTAGTAGGCGATGGTAACGGTCGCGTTGGTTTTGGTTACGGTAAAGCGCGTGAAGTTCCAGCAGCGATCCAGAAAGCGATGGAAAAAGCCCGTCGCAATATGATTAACGTCGCGCTGAACAACGGTACCCTGCAACACCCAGTTAAAGGTGTTCACACGGGTTCTCGTGTATTCATGCAGCCAGCTTCAGAAGGTACCGGTATCATCGCCGGTGGTGCAATGCGCGCCGTTCTGGAAGTTGCTGGGGTTCATAACGTTCTGGCCAAAGCATATGGTTCCACCAACCCGATCAACGTGGTTCGTGCAACTATTGATGGCCTGGAAAATATGAATTCTCCAGAAATGGTCGCTGCCAAGCGTGGTAAATCCGTTGAAGAAATTCTGGGGTAATTGACCATGGCAAAGACTATTAAAATCACTCAAACCCGCAGTGCAATCGGTCGTCTGCCGAAACACAAGGCAACGCTGCTTGGCCTGGGTCTGCGTCGTATTGGTCATACCGTTGAGCGCGAGGATACTCCCGCTGTTCGTGGTATGGTCAACGCGGTTTACTTCATGGTTAAAGTTGAGGAGTAAGAGATGCGTTTAAATACTCTGTCTCCGGCCGAAGGCTCTAAAAAGGCGGGTAAACGCCTGGGTCGTGGTATCGGTTCTGGCCTCGGCAAAACCGGTGGTCGTGGTCACAAAGGTCAGAACTCTCGTTCTGGCGGTGGCGTACGTCGCGGTTTCGAGGGTGGCCAGATGCCACTGTACCGTCGTCTGCCGAAGTTCGGCTTCACCTCTCGCAAAGCAGCGATCACAGCGGAAATCCGTCTGTCTGACCTGGCGAAAGTTGAAGGCGGCGTTGTAGACCTGAACACGCTGAAAGCAGCAAACATTATCGGTATCCAGATCGAGTTCGCGAAAGTGATCCTGGCTGGTGAAGTTTCTACTCCGGTAACTGTTCGTGGCCTGCGTGTTACTAAAGGTGCTCGTGCTGCTATCGAAGCTGCTGGCGGTAAAATTGAGGAATAAGTAGCAGATGGCTAAGCAACCGGGATTAGATTTTCAAAGTGCCAAAGGTGGATTTGGCGAGCTGAAACGCAGACTGCTGTTTGTTATCGGCGCGCTGATTGTGTTCCGTATTGGCTCTTTTATTCCGATCCCTGGTATCGATGCCGCTGTACTTGCCAAACTGCTTGAGCAACAGCGAGGCACCATCATTGAAATGTTCAACATGTTCTCTGGTGGTGCTCTCAGCCGTGCTTCTATCTTTGCATTGGGTATTATGCCGTACATTTCGGCATCTATTATTATCCAGCTGCTGACGGTCGTTCATCCGGCCCTGGCAGAGTTGAAGAAAGAAGGGGAGTCTGGACGTCGTAAGATTAGTCAGTACACCCGTTACGGTACTCTGGTGCTGGCAATATTCCAGTCGATCGGTATTGCTACCGGTCTGCCGAATATGCCTGGTATGCAGGGCCTGGTGTTAAACCCGGGCTTTGCATTCTATTTCACCGCTGTTGTAAGTCTGGTCACAGGGACTATGTTCCTGATGTGGCTCGGCGAACAGATTACTGAGCGTGGTATCGGTAACGGTATCTCTATCATTATCTTCGCCGGTATTGTTGCGGGCCTCCCGCCAGCCATCGCCCATACTATCGAGCAAGCGCGTCAAGGCGACCTGCACTTCCTCCTGTTGCTGTTGGTTGCAGTATTAGTATTTGCAGTGACGTTCTTTGTTGTCTTCGTTGAACGTGGTCAACGCCGCATTGTGGTGAACTACGCTAAACGTCAGCAAGGTCGTCGTGTCTATGCTGCACAGAGCACACATTTACCGCTGAAAGTGAACATGGCGGGGGTTATCCCGGCTATCTTCGCTTCCAGTATTATTCTGTTCCCGGCGACCATCGCGTCATGGTTCGGGGGCGGTACTGGTTGGAACTGGCTGACAACAATTTCGCTGTATTTGCAGCCTGGGCAACCACTTTATGTGTTACTCTATGCGTCTGCGATCATCTTCTTCTGTTTCTTCTACACGGCGTTGGTCTTCAACCCGCGTGAAACAGCAGATAACCTGAAGAAGTCCGGTGCATTTGTACCAGGAATTCGTCCGGGAGAGCAAACGGCGAAGTATATCGATAAAGTAATGACTCGCCTGACTTTGGTTGGTGCGCTTTATATTACTTTTATCTGCCTGATCCCGGAGTTCATGCGTGATGCAATGAAAGTACCGTTCTACTTCGGTGGGACCTCACTGCTTATCGTTGTTGTCGTGATTATGGACTTTATGGCTCAAGTGCAAACTCTGATGATGTCCAGTCAGTACGAGTCTGCATTGAAGAAGGCGAACCTGAAAGGCTACGGCCGCTAAATGGTCGCCTGAGAAGTTACGGAGAGTAAAAATGAAAGTTCGTGCTTCCGTCAAGAAATTATGCCGTAACTGCAAAATCGTTAAGCGTGATGGTGTCATCCGTGTGATTTGCAGTGCCGAGCCGAAGCATAAACAGCGCCAAGGCTGATTATTTCGCATATTTTTCTTGCAAAGTTGGGTTGAGCTGGCTAGATTAGCCAGCCAATCTTTTGTATGTCTGTACGTTTCCATTTGAGTATCCTGAAAACGGGCTTTTCAGCATGGTGCGTACATATTAAATAGTAGGAGTGCATAGTGGCCCGTATAGCAGGCATTAACATTCCTGATCAGAAACATGCTGTGATCGCATTAACTTCGATCTACGGCGTCGGCAAGACCCGTTCTAAAGCCATTCTGGCTGCAGCGGGTATCGCTGAAGATGTTAAGATCAGTGAGCTGTCTGAAGAACAAATCGACACGCTGCGTGACGAAGTTGCCAAATTTGTCGTTGAAGGTGATCTGCGCCGTGAAATCAGCATGAGCATCAAGCGCCTGATGGATCTTGGTTGCTATCGCGGTTTGCGTCATCGTCGTGGTCTGCCAGTGCGCGGTCAGCGTACTAAGACCAACGCACGTACCCGTAAGGGTCCGCGCAAACCGATCAAGAAATAATCGGGGTGATTGAATAATGGCAAAGGCACCAGTTCGTGCACGTAAACGTGTAAGAAAACAAGTCTCTGACGGCGTGGCTCATATCCATGCTTCTTTCAACAACACCATCGTTACTATTACTGATCGTCAGGGTAACGCATTGGGTTGGGCAACAGCCGGTGGTTCCGGTTTCCGTGGTTCTCGCAAATCCACTCCGTTCGCAGCTCAGGTTGCAGCAGAGCGTTGCGCAGAAGCCGTAAAAGAATACGGCATCAAGAATCTGGAAGTTATGGTTAAAGGTCCGGGTCCGGGTCGTGAATCTACTGTTCGCGCTCTGAACGCCGCTGGTTTCCGCATCACGAATATTACTGATGTGACTCCGATCCCTCATAACGGTTGTCGTCCGCCGAAAAAACGTCGCGTATAACGCTCCGTTTTTTAGGTTAGTTGGAGATAGAAAATGGCAAGATATTTGGGTCCTAAGCTCAAGCTGAGCCGTCGTGAGGGCACCGACTTATTCCTTAAGTCTGGCGTTCGCGCGATCGATACCAAGTGTAAAATTGAACAAGCTCCTGGCCAGCACGGTGCGCGTAAACCGCGTCTGTCTGACTATGGTGTGCAGTTGCGTGAAAAGCAAAAAGTTCGCCGTATGTACGGTGTGCTGGAGCGTCAGTTCCGTAACTACTATAAAGAAGCAGCACGTCTGAAAGGCAACACAGGTGAAAACCTGCTGGCTCTGCTGGAAGGTCGTCTGGACAACGTTGTATACCGTATGGGCTTCGGCGCTACTCGTGCTGAATCACGTCAGCTGGTTAGCCACAAAGCAATCATGGTAAACGGTCGTGTTGTTAACATCGCTTCTTATCAGGTTAAAGCGAATGACGTTGTTAGCATTCGTGAGAAAGCGAAAAAGCAATCTCGCGTGAAGGCCGCTCTGGAGCTGGCTGAGCAGCGTGAAAAGCCAACCTGGCTGGAAGTTGATGCTGGCAAGATGGAAGGTACGTTCAAGCGTCAGCCAGAACGTTCTGATCTGTCTGCGGACATTAACGAACACCTGATCGTCGAGCTTTACTCCAAGTAAAGCTTAGTACCAAAGAGAGGACACAATGCAGGGTTCTGTGACAGAGTTTCTAAAACCGCGCCTGGTAGATATCGAGCAAGTGAGTTCGACGCACGCCAAGGTGACCCTTGAGCCTTTAGAGCGTGGCTTTGGCCATACTCTGGGTAACGCACTGCGCCGTATTCTGCTCTCATCGATGCCGGGTTGCGCGGTGACCGAGGTTGAGATTGATGGTGTACTTCATGAGTACAGCACCAAAGAAGGCGTTCAGGAAGATATCCTTGAAATCCTGCTCAACCTGAAAGGGCTGGCGGTGAGAGTTCAGGGTAAAGATGAAGTTATTCTTACTCTGAATAAATCTGGCATTGGCCCTGTGACTGCAGCCGACATCACCCACGACGGTGATGTTGAAATCGTCAAGCCGCAGCACGTGATCTGCCACCTGACCGATGAGAACGCAGCTATTAGCATGCGTATCAAAGTTCAGCGCGGTCGTGGTTATGTGCCGGCTTCTGCCCGAATTCATTCGGAAGAAGATGAGCGCCCAATCGGCCGTCTGCTGGTCGACGCATGCTATAGCCCTGTAGAGCGTATTGCCTACAATGTTGAAGCAGCGCGTGTAGAACAGCGTACCGACCTGGACAAGCTGGTCATCGAAATGGAAACCAACGGCACAATCGATCCTGAAGAGGCGATTCGTCGTGCGGCGACCATCCTGGCAGAACAACTGGAAGCTTTCGTTGACTTACGTGATGTACGTCAGCCGGAAGTGAAAGAAGAGAAACCAGAATTCGATCCGATCCTGCTGCGCCCTGTTGACGATCTCGAATTGACTGTCCGCTCTGCTAACTGCCTCAAGGCAGAAGCTATCCACTATATCGGTGATCTGGTACAGCGTACCGAGGTTGAGTTGCTGAAAACGCCGAACCTGGGTAAAAAATCTCTTACCGAGATTAAAGACGTGCTGGCTTCACGTGGTCTGTCTCTGGGCATGCGCCTGGAAAACTGGCCACCAGCAAGCATTGCTGACGAGTAACCGGATCACAGGTTAAGGTTTTACTGAGAAGGATAAGGTCATGCGCCATCGTAAGAGTGGTCGTCAACTGAACCGCAACAGCAGCCATCGCCAGGCTATGTTCCGCAACATGGCAGGTTCACTGGTTCGTCATGAGATCATCAAGACGACCCTGCCTAAAGCGAAAGAGCTGCGTCGCGTAGTTGAGCCGCTGATTACTCTTGCCAAGACTGACAGCGTTGCTAATCGTCGTCTGGCATTCGCCCGTACTCGTGATAACGAGATCGTGGCAAAACTGTTTAACGAACTGGGCCCGCGTTTCGCGAGCCGTGCCGGTGGTTACACTCGCATTCTGAAGTGTGGTTTCCGTGCAGGCGACAACGCGCCGATGGCTTACATCGAGCTGGTTGATCGTTCAGAGAAAGCAGAAGCTGCTGCAGAGTAATCTGCAGTAACGTAAAAAAACCCGCTCCGGCGGGTTTTTTTATATCCGCGATATCCCCACTTCTCTACAATGTCTGTATCAATTCTGTTCATCTCCTGGAGCTGGTAATGTGGTTGCTCGACCAGTGGGCAGAACGCCATATTCGCGATGCCCAAAAAAAAGGTGAATTCGACGATCTCCCGGGGAGCGGCGAACGCCTTGCGCTTGACGATGACTCGCACATCGCGCCTGAACTACGGGCTGGTTACCGTTTACTGAAAAATGCGGGCTGTCTCCCCCCGGAGCTCGAACAGCGCAGAGAGGCTGTTGAACTGGCCGATCTTCTCAAAGGGATCCGCTATGACGATCCACGACATTCTGAACTTAGCCGCCGCCTCGCCCTGCTTGAACTCAAGCTGCGCCAGGCTGGTATGAACACTGATTTTCTGCGCGGTGAATACGGTGAAAGATTGATGCAGAAAATAAACGAGGAGTAGTTATGTACCGTATCGGTGAACTTGCGAAGCTTGCGAACGTCACGCCGGATACCATCCGATATTACGAAAAGCAGCAGATGATCGATCATGAAGTTCGGACTGAAGGGGGCTTTCGCCTTTATACCGATAACGATCTGCAGCGCCTGCGGTTTATTCGTTATGCGCGTCAGCTCGGTTTTACACTGGATTCGATCCGCGAGTTATTATCGATCCGCATCGATCCGGAACATCACACCTGCCAGGAATCTAAAAGCATCGTGCAGGCCCGGCTGGATGAAGTTGAAGCGCGTATACAGGAACTGCAAACCATGCAGCGCTCTCTGCAAAGGCTGAACGATGCCTGCTGCGGTACGGCCCACAGCAGCATTTACTGTTCAATTCTCGAAGCCCTTGAACAGGGAGCGAGTGGAGAAACGCAGGGCTGTTGATTTTTAGTTCAACCGGGTCTAGACTCGCTTCGTCATAAACCCTGCTCTGGAGACATTATGAGCCGCTATCAGCACACGAAAGGACAAATTAAGGACAATGCCATTGAGGCGTTACTTCACGACCCGTTATTCAGGCAGCGCGTTGAGAAGAATAAAAAAGGGAAAGGAAGTTATCTGCGTAAAGACAAACATGAAAAACGGTGTAACTGGGAGGCCAGTGGCAAGCAAGCGAATCGCTTATTTACCACTGGCCTTCCTGCTTTTATCTGTTGATTAGACGCGGTTATTTTGCTCTTTTAACAGATCGCGGATCTCACTCAACAGCACTTCTTCTTTCGTTGGCGCAGGTGCTGCAGCCGGCTCTTCTTTTTTACGGTTGAGCCTGTTGATCAGCTTGATGGCCATAAATATGGCAAACGCGACAATCACAAAATCAAATACGTTCTGAATAAATACGCCGTAGTGCATCACTACTGCCGGAACATCACCCTGCGCTTCACGCAGCGTGAAAGCGAACTGTTTGAAATCAATGCCGCCGATTAACAACCCTAAAGGTGGCATGATAATGTCGGCCACTAATGATGAAACAATCTTGCCGAATGCCGCACCAATAATGACACCCACTGCCAAATCTACCACGTTCCCGCGCATCGCAAATTCGCGAAATTCTTTAATAAAACTCATTGTTCTCTCCTTGTGCCAGCTGACGAGTTTAAGTTTAACAAATGATTAGCCAATTGCCATTCGGGATAATTAAACATTATGAAAAATAAAAGGCACAGAAATGAGAAGGATAAAGTAAGGGTGCTCTTACTCGAGCACCCAATTCTTTAAAGGAAGAATGGACTTGGCTGGAATAAACGTTCGACGTCGGTAATAAACTTTTTATCGGTAAGGAACATAATAACGTGATCGCCTTGCTCAATTCGTAAATTATCATTGGCAATCATGACATCATTCCCGCGCACAACGGCGCCGATAATCGTGCCTGGCGGCAGTTTAATTTCGTCGATCGAACGGCCGACGACGCGCGACGTCGTTTCATCTCCATGAGCCACGGCTTCAATAGCTTCCGCTACGCCACGGCGAAGCGATGACACACCGACAATATCCGCTTTACGAACATGGCTCAGGAGAGCGGAAATTGTCGCCTGCTGAGGGGAAATGGCAATATCAATAACGCTGCCCTGAACCAGATCGACATACGCCTTACGCTGGATAAGCACCATGACTTTTTTAGCCCCCATGCGCTTCGCGAGCATGGCGGACATTATATTCGCCTCGTCGTCGTTGGTGACGGCAATAAAGAGATCAACCTGATCAATATGCTCTTCAGCCAGCAACTCCTGATCCGACGCATCACCATAAAATACGATCGTATTTTGCAGTTTTTCCGCTAGTTCAGCAGCACGCTGTTGATCGCGCTCGATCAACTTCACGCTGTAATCTTTTTCCAGCCGATGTGCCAGGCCGGCACCGATATTGCCGCCGCCGACCAGCATAATGCGCTTATAGGGTTTTTCGAGACGCTGAAGTTCACTCATCACCGCACGAATATGCTGTGAGGCCGCAATAAAGAAGACCTCATCACCGGCTTCGACAATCGTGGAGCCTTGCGGGCGAATTGGCCTGTCGTGACGGAAAATGGCTGCGACGCGCGTATCGATATGCGGCATGTGCTCGCGCATGGTGGAAAGCGCATTGCCGATCAATGGTCCGCCGTAATAGGCCTTAACTACTGCCAGGCTCACTTTGCCCTCGGCAAAGTTCACTACCTGCAGGGCGCCCGGATATTCGATCAGGCGATAGATATTGTCGATAACCAGCTGTTCTGGCGCGATGAGGTGGTCAATGGGGACCGCTTCGGAATTAAACAGTTTTTCAGCATCGCGAACATAGTCCGGAGAGCGAATGCGCGCAATTCGGTTTGGCGTGTTGAAAAGCGAGTAGGCCACCTGACAGGCCACCATATTGGTTTCGTCCGAACTGGTTACCGCAACCAGCATGTCGGCATCGTCGGCGCCCGCCTCACGAAGAACGCGTGGGTGCGAACCATGACCCTGCACCACGCGCAGGTCAAACTTGTCCTGTAAGACACGCAGACGATCGCCGTTGGTATCAACAATTGTGATGTCATTGTTTTCGCCAACCAGGTTTTCCGCCAGCGTTCCGCCCACCTGTCCTGCACCCAGAATGATAATCTTCATATCTCGTGACCTGTTCTCAACATCACTCTTTGATTAGCTTAGCGTAAAAGAAGCCATCGCCCTCTTCAGCACCCGGCAGGTTCTGCAGACCCGGGCATTCAGGCGTTCCCGTATCGCTCAGCGCGGCGTCCGGCGTACGTTTAAGGAAGGCCGCGATTTGCTGGCTGTTTTCTTCCGGCAGTACGGAGCAGGTCGCATAGACCAGCGTTCCGCCAGATTTAAGATGCGGCCAAATGGCGTCGAGAATGTCGGATTGCAGTTGGGCAAGTTCCTTAATATCACGATCGCGGCGTAGCCACTTGATGTCCGGATGACGACGAATAACACCGGTTGCAGAGCAGGGGGCGTCCAGCAAAATGCGATCGAACTGGGTTTCACCACACCACTCTGCGGGTTTGCGCCCATCGCCCTGCTTAACCTGAGCCTTCATGCCGAGACGCTTGAGGTTGTCGTAGACGCGTGAGAGACGCTGTTCATCGACGTCCACGGCCATCACGCTGGCCTGCGGAGCCACTTCCAGAATATGCGTCGTTTTGCCCCCAGGTGCGGCGCAAAGATCGAGGATCTGCTCACCATTTTTGGGTTCAAGCCAGGTCATGCAACCCTGCGCCGAGGCATCCTGTACGGTTACCCAACCTTCATCAAAACCGGGTAATGCATGTACCGGTGCAGGTGAGGCTAAGCGTACGGCATCCGGATAGGCTTCATGCGGGAATCCACTCATTCCAGCTTCTTCGAGCAAGCTCAGCCATGCGTCACGGTTGTGGTGATTACGATTCACGCGTAACCACATTGGCGGGCGCTGGTTGTTGGCATCGGCAATCTCCTGCCACTGCTGTGGATAAGCTTTTTTCAGGCGCTTCAACAGCCAGTCCGGGTGCAGGAAACGTGTTTCGCTTTGGGTAAATTCAGCCAGAAGCTCTTCCTGCTGTCTCTGGAACTGACGCAGTACGCCGTTGATCAGCCCTTTCAGCTGAGGGCGTTTAATCGCAACAGCGCCTTCAACCGTCTCAGCCAGCGCGGCATGAGGTGGGATGCGGGTATGAAGAAGCTGATAAAAGCCCACCATAATCAAATAGTGTACGGTGCGCTGCTTGCCTGTCATTGGGCGTGACATCAGCTTGTTAATCAGCCACTCAAGCTGAGAAAGCGTGCGCAGAACGCCAAAGCAGAGCTCCTGAAGCAGGGCTTTGTCTTTATCAGATACTTTTTGTTGCAGGGGAGGCAGGACGTTACTTAGTGACTGGCCCTGCTCGATAACCTGCTCAACGGCCTGAGCCGCCATACTGCGTAGATTTTGTTTTTTCATAACCGTAAAAATAAAAATGCCCGGAACACCGGGCCTTAAGGATAGATTTGCTCAGGCAAGACGATTGCCCGGAATAAACCATTCGCGACGGGAATTTAACAGATCCTGAGCGCTCATGGCCTTCTTGCCGGCCGGTTGTAGCGATTCAAGATTCAGGATCCCTTGCCCAGTCGCCACCTGAATTCCGTTCTTGTTGGCGTCAATAATCGTACCGGGTTCAGCCGTGGTAGTACCGCTAATGACGGAGGCTTTCCAGACTTTCACCGGCTGCTCATCAATCTCCATCCAGCTCATCGGCCACGGATTAAAAGCGCGAATGCAGCGTTCAAGCTGCGCGGCTGACAGGGACCAGTCGATACGCGCTTCTTCTTTGCTCAGTTTTTCGGCATAAGTCACCAGCGCGTCATCCTGAACTTCCGGTTTCGCCGTATTGTCAGCAAGCTGCTGGAGCGTCTCGATAAGCCCTTGTGGGCCAAGGTCTGCCAGTTTGTCATACAGCGTAGCGCTGGTATCGTCTGACGTTATGGGGCACGCCAGTTTATACAGCATATCGCCGGTGTCTAAACCTACGTCCATCTTCATGATGGTAACGCCCGTTTCGGCATCACCAGCCCACAGCGAGCGCTGGATAGGTGCAGCACCACGCCAGCGCGGGAGCAAAGACCCATGCACGTTGATGCAACCCAGGCGGGGCATATCAAGCACAGCTTTTGGCAGAATTAAACCATAAGCCACCACTACCATTACGTCGGCATTCAGGTCGGCAACCAGCTGCTGATTTTCCGGTGGGCGCAACGATGCGGGCTGAAATACGGGTAGCCCATGTTCTTCTGCCAGCACCTTTACCGGGCTCGGCATCAGTTTTTTGCCGCGACCTGCCGGACGGTCCGGCTGGGTAAAGACGCCAACAACCTGGTGACCAGACGATAACAGCGCGTCAAGATGACGCGCTGCAAAATCAGGGGTTCCCGCGAAGATAATACGTAGTGTTTTAGACACGATGATCCTTGTATCCGGGGGGACGTTATGCGCGAGAACGCAAACGATCCAGTTTCTCTACTTTTTGACGAATACGCTGCTGTTTCAGCGGCGAGAGATAATCGATAAACAGTTTACCGACCAGGTGGTCCATCTCATGCTGAATACAAATCGCCAGCAGGTCGTCTGCTTCCAGTTCGAACGGGTTACCGTCACGATCCAGAGCGCGAATTTTCACCTTTTCGGCACGCGGTACTAAAGCGCGCTGTTCAGGAATGGACAGACAGCCTTCCTCAATACCGGTTTCGCCACTCTTTTCGAGCAGCTCAGGGTTGATCAGCACCAGACGCTCATCGCGATTTTCGGAAACATCAATCACGATAATACGCTTATGAATATCCACCTGCGTCGCCGCCAGGCCAATACCTTCTTCGGCGTACATGGTATCGAACATATCATCAACGATACGCTGGATTTCTGCATTCACTTCTTTGACCGGTTCAGCGACGATGCGAAGGCGCTCGTCCGGAATATGTAACACTTGCAAAACTGCCATAAATTTCCAGAGTCGTGTTCAGGAGTTGATAAGAATACTCTCTCTATTCTAGACAAATCCCCCATCGATTGACAGCATCAGTGACCAATCGCAATGATTGCGGAGGCCGCTTATGGCAGGGGAAAGGATGACGTCTACCGAGATATGGCTACGGCTAGTACACACTGGGCCTCTGTGTGGTGATGTAATGCTGGAAGCGGCTGCGCGACTGCAGAAGCTGGAACATCTCAACGTGCTCGTTGCCAGAAACGCCGGGCTGACAGCAAAGCAGGCTGAACGGTTCTTTGCACTCGATAAGAGCGAGCTGGAACGTAGCCTTGTGTGGCTTGAGCAGCCGGGACATCATTTATTAACGCCCAACCATCCCCTATATCCCCCTTTGCTCCGCACGATCCCTGATTATCCCGGGGCGTTATTCGTAAAAGGTAATCCTGAGGCGCTCAATACCGTTCAGCTGGCGGTGGTAGGCAGCCGTGCGCCGTCATGGTACGGCGAGCGATGGGGGAAAATCCTGTGCGAACAACTGTCGCAAAGCGGTTTCACGATTACCAGCGGGCTGGCCTGCGGTATTGACGGCGTAGCCCATAGCGCGGCGCTGTCAGTTAAGGGACGAAGCGTAGCGGTGCTGGGGAACGGTCTTTTTAGCATTTATCCACGCCGGCATCAGGCACTGGCGATGCGGCTTATTGAATCTGACGGCGCGATAGTTTCTGAGTTTCCGCTTTCCGCACAGCCCAGGCCGGCAAACTTTCCGCGTCGGAATCGGATTATCAGCGGGCTTAGCAAAGGCGTGCTGGTGGTTGAAGCGGCACGCCGAAGCGGTTCACTGGTCACGGCGCGATGCGCGCTCGAACAGGGAAGAGAAGTCTTCGCCTTGCCTGGACCGATAGGTAATCCCGGATGCGAGGGGCCCCACTGGTTGATTAAGCAAGGGGCAACGCCGGTAACGGAAGTAGGAGATATTCTTGAAAATTTGCAATATGGGTTGCAATGGCTGCAGGAAGATCCCGAAAAGCGACAATATTCATCAGATCAGGGAAAGGTGGCATTGCCATTTCCCAAGCTCCTGGCTAACGTAGGAGATGAGGTAACACCTGTTGACGTTGTCGCTGAACGTGCCGGCCAACCTGTGCCAGTAACGGTAGCACAGCTACTCGAACTGGAGTTAGCAGGGTGGATCGCAGCTGTACCCGGCGGCTATGTCCGATTAAGGAGGGCATGCCATGTTCGACGTACTGATGTATTTGTTTGAGACTTACATCCATAACGAAGCAGAAATGCGAGTGGATCAGGACAAATTGACACAGGATCTTACCGATGCGGGGTTTGAGCGGGAAGATATCTATAATGCGTTGATGTGGCTGGAAAAACTGGCTGATTATCAGGAAGGCCTCGCCGAACCGATGCAGCTTGCTTCTGACCCATTGTCAGTACGCATTTATACTGCGGAAGAGTGTGAAAGGCTGGATGCCAGCTGCCGGGGGTTCATCTTATTCCTTGAGCAGATTCAGGTGCTGAACCTCGAAACGAGAGAAATGGTGATAGAGCGCGTCATGGCGCTGGATACAGCAGAATTTGAACTGGAAGATCTCAAGTGGGTGATCCTGATGGTTCTGTTTAATATCCCGGGCTGTGAAAACGCCTATCAGCAAATGGAAGAATTACTCTTTGAAGTGAATGAAGGTATGCTGCACTAATTCAATGTGCAGCACCAAGAGTTGTTATGGCCAAATCAGCACTATTCACGGTGCATAAAAACGAGCCCTGCCCGCAGTGCGGGGCTGAACTTGTTATTCGGTCCGGGAAACACGGCCCGTTTCTCGGTTGTTCACACTATCCGGAATGTGATTATGTCCGTCCCCTGAAAAGCCAGGCGGATGGACATATAGTTAAAATTCTGGAGGGTCAGTATTGCCCACTCTGCGGTGGTGAATTAGCCCTGCGGCAGGGGCGATTCGGCATGTTTATTGGATGTAGCCGCTACCCGGAATGTGAGCATACGGAACAAATTGATAAGCCTGATGAAACGGCAATTGCGTGCCCTCAGTGTCAGCGCGGTCAGTTGGTACAGCGCCGTTCCCGTTATGGTAAGACTTTCCATTCGTGCGATCGCTACCCTGAATGCCAGTTCGTTATCAATTTTAAACCGGTAGCGGGAACCTGCCATCATTGCAATTATCCGCTACTTATAGAGAAGAAAACCGCGCAAGGCATGAAACGCTTCTGCGCCAGTAAACAATGTGGAAAGCCGGTTACGGCGGATCAAAATAGTGAATAATAACCTGCCATCAGGCTCCATTGCGCATGCTGTGGACGTACTAAAAAAAGAAGAAGTCATCGCCTATCCAACTGAGGCTGTTTTTGGAGTCGGTTGCGATCCTGACAGCGAGACGGCCGTGAGCCGACTGCTTGCCTTAAAACAAAGACCCGTCGAGAAAGGGCTGATTTTGATCGCTGCGAATTATGAGCAGCTTAAACCCTATATCGATGACTCCATGCTGACGCCAGCGCAGCGCGAGACGATCTTCTCCGCGTGGCCTGGCCCGGTGACCTTCGTTTTCCCGGCGCAGCCGACTACGCCTCGCTGGTTAACCGGACGTTTTGATTCCCTCGCCGTTCGCGTAACTGACCATCCGCTGGTGGTTGAACTTTGCCTGGCATTTGGTAAACCGCTGGTCTCAACTAGTGCCAACCTGACCGGATTGCCACCTTGTCGGACAACCGAAGAAGTACTGGCGCAGTTCGGGAACGACTTCCCAGTCGCTGTCGGTGAAACGGGAGGGCGCCTGAATCCGTCTGAAATTCGCGACGCCTTGACCGGCGAACGTTTTCGCCAGGGGTAATCTCATGGAAACCTATGCTGTTTTTGGTAATCCGATTGCACACAGCAAGTCACCGTTGATTCATCAGCAATTTGCGAAGCAGCTGCAGATAAATCATCCCTATGGTCGCGTACTGGCCCCGGTGGATGCATTTATTCCAACGCTGGAGGCTTTTTTCGCCGCGGGCGGTAAAGGCGCGAATGTGACGGTTCCTTTTAAAGAGGAAGCCTTTGAACGTGCGGATGAACTGACCGAGCGCGCTTCACTGGCTGGTGCAGTCAATACCCTAAAACGGCTTGAGGATGGGCGCCTTTTGGGTGACAACACCGACGGAATTGGTTTACTTAGCGATCTGGAACGACTGTCGTTTATTAAGCCCGGGTTTCGGGTCCTGCTGATTGGTGCGGGTGGCGCATCGCGGGGAGTACTGTTGCCTCTGCTTTCACTGGACTGTGCGGTGACCATTACCAACAGAACCTTTTCCCGCGCGGAAGCGCTGGCGGCGTTGTTTGAGCATACCGGCAGCGTGAGCGCGGTAGCGCTTGACGATCTTGACGATCGTGAGTTCGATCTTGTCATCAATGCCACGTCCAGCGGCATCAATGGCGAGATCCCGTTAATTCCTGCTTCTCTGGTCAGCGCGCATATGTACTTCTATGACATGTTTTATCAGAAAGGGAAAACGCCTTTCCTTAACTGGTGTGAACAACACGGCGCGAAGCAGTTAGCCGATGGACTGGGAATGCTGGTGGGGCAGGCCGCGCATGCGGTGCTGCTCTGGCATGGTGTGTTGCCAGCTGTCGAACCTGTCATTGAAAAGTTAAAGCAGGAGCTTTCGGCGTGAACCAGGCTATCCATTTCCCGGACAGAGAGAACTGGGATGAGACTAAACAAACGGTCTGTTTTCCGGTGCTGGTGCAGGGGATGCAACTTACCTGTGCCATTCATGGGGAGACGCTGTTGCGCCGTTTTGGCGGTTCAGACCCGATAGCGATATTTTGTGAAAATCGCTGGGATCTGGAAGAGGAAGCCAGCGATTTAATCCGCGAACAGCAGGAAGACGATCAGGGCTGGGTTTGGTTGTCCTGATCCAAATAGTCATTCTTCCAGTTAACGTAGTTGTTCGCCGAGTATTTTAATCCTTCGATCTCCGCCTCCTTCAGGGGGCGGATCTGTTTTACCGGGCTTCCCAGATAGAGATAGCCACTCTCCAGCCGTTTGTTCTGCGGGACCAGGCTACCGGCACCAATCATTACGTCATCTTCTACTATGACGCCATCCAGCAAAATCGACCCCATGCCAACAAGTACGCGATTCCCGATAGTGCAGCCGTGAAGCATCACTTTATGGCCGACGGTAACCTCTTCTCCAATGATGAGGGGATTACCGTCCGGGTTATAGGAGGATTTGTGCGTGACATGCAGAACGCTGCCGTCCTGAATATTGGTACGGGCGCCAATCGACACATAGTTAACATCTCCCCTGATGGCGACGAGGGGCCAGATGCTGACATCATCGGCCATTCGGACATCGCCGATCACCACGCTGCTGGCATCGATCATCACGCGATCGCCTTTTTGGGGGAACAGATCTTTATAAGGACGTAATACTGCGGGCATATCTACCTCTAACGATGAGCGCTATACAGAAGACTTTGATCATATTAATGGATCACGACAAGGCAAAATACGTCAATATTTAAGCAGATCGGGCGGGATTTCAGCGAAAAGCGCGGAAAATCAGCAGTCGGAAAAAAAGATCTAAAAAATACTTGTGCTAAAAAATGGGATCCCTATAATGCGCCTCCATCGACACGGCGGATGTGAATCACTTCACACAGCAAGCGGTTCGGTTGAAGAGAAAAATTCTGAAATAACGGGTTGACTCTGAAAGAGGAAAGCGTAATATACGCCACCTCGCAACGGTGAGCGAAAGCCGCGTTGCACTGCTCTTTAACAATTTATCAGACAATCTGTGTGGGCACTCAAAGTGACATGGATTCTTAACGTCGCAAGACGAAAAATGAATGCCAAGTCTCTGAGTGAACATACGTAATTCATTACGAAGTTTAATTCACGAGCATCAAACTTAAATTGAAGAGTTTGATCATGGCTCAGATTGAACGCTGGCGGCAGGCCTAACACATGCAAGTCGAGCGGCAGCGGAAAGTAGCTTGCTACTTTGCCGGCGAGCGGCGGACGGGTGAGTAATGTCTGGGAAACTGCCTGATGGAGGGGGATAACTACTGGAAACGGTAGCTAATACCGCATAACGTCGCAAGACCAAAGAGGGGGACCTTCGGGCCTCTTGCCATCAGATGTGCCCAGATGGGATTAGCTAGTAGGTGGGGTAACGGCTCACCTAGGCGACGATCCCTAGCTGGTCTGAGAGGATGACCAGCCACACTGGAACTGAGACACGGTCCAGACTCCTACGGGAGGCAGCAGTGGGGAATATTGCACAATGGGCGCAAGCCTGATGCAGCCATGCCGCGTGTATGAAGAAGGCCTTCGGGTTGTAAAGTACTTTCAGCGGGGAGGAAGGCGATAAGGTTAATAACCTTGTCGATTGACGTTACCCGCAGAAGAAGCACCGGCTAACTCCGTGCCAGCAGCCGCGGTAATACGGAGGGTGCAAGCGTTAATCGGAATTACTGGGCGTAAAGCGCACGCAGGCGGTCTGTCAAGTCGGATGTGAAATCCCCGGGCTCAACCTGGGAACTGCATTCGAAACTGGCAGGCTAGAGTCTTGTAGAGGGGGGTAGAATTCCAGGTGTAGCGGTGAAATGCGTAGAGATCTGGAGGAATACCGGTGGCGAAGGCGGCCCCCTGGACAAAGACTGACGCTCAGGTGCGAAAGCGTGGGGAGCAAACAGGATTAGATACCCTGGTAGTCCACGCCGTAAACGATGTCGACTTGGAGGTTGTGCCCTTGAGGCGTGGCTTCCGGAGCTAACGCGTTAAGTCGACCGCCTGGGGAGTACGGCCGCAAGGTTAAAACTCAAATGAATTGACGGGGGCCCGCACAAGCGGTGGAGCATGTGGTTTAATTCGATGCAACGCGAAGAACCTTACCTACTCTTGACATCCAGAGAACTTTCCAGAGATGGATTGGTGCCTTCGGGAACTCTGAGACAGGTGCTGCATGGCTGTCGTCAGCTCGTGTTGTGAAATGTTGGGTTAAGTCCCGCAACGAGCGCAACCCTTATCCTTTGTTGCCAGCGGTTAGGCCGGGAACTCAAAGGAGACTGCCAGTGATAAACTGGAGGAAGGTGGGGATGACGTCAAGTCATCATGGCCCTTACGAGTAGGGCTACACACGTGCTACAATGGCGCATACAAAGAGAAGCGACCTCGCGAGAGCAAGCGGACCTCATAAAGTGCGTCGTAGTCCGGATTGGAGTCTGCAACTCGACTCCATGAAGTCGGAATCGCTAGTAATCGTAGATCAGAATGCTACGGTGAATACGTTCCCGGGCCTTGTACACACCGCCCGTCACACCATGGGAGTGGGTTGCAAAAGAAGTAGGTAGCTTAACCTTCGGGAGGGCGCTTACCACTTTGTGATTCATGACTGGGGTGAAGTCGTAACAAGGTAACCGTAGGGGAACCTGCGGTTGGATCACCTCCTTACCTTAAAGAACCTGCCTTTGTAGTGCTCACACAGATTGTCTGATGAAAAGTAAATAGCAAGGCGTCTTGCGATTGAGACTTCAGTGTCCCCTTCGTCTAGAGGCCCAGGACACCGCCCTTTCACGGCGGTAACAGGGGTTCGAATCCCCTAGGGGACGCCACTTGCTGGTTCGTGAGTGAAAGTCACCTGCCGTCATATCTCAAAACTCATCTTCGGGTGACGTTTGAGATATTTGCTCTTTAAAAATCTGGATCAAGCTGAAAATTGAAACGACACACATGTTATGTGTGTTCGAGTCTCTCAAATTTTCGCAATCAGAAGTGAAACATCTTCGGGTTGTGAGGTTAAGCGACTAAGCGTACACGGTGGATGCCCTGGCAGTCAGAGGCGATGAAGGACGTGCTAATCTGCGAAAAGCGCCGGCGAGGTGATATGAACCTTTGACCCGGCGATGTCCGAATGGGGAAACCCAGTGTGATTCGTCACACTATCGTTAACTGAATACATAGGTTAACGAGGCGAACCGGGGGAACTGAAACATCTAAGTACCCCGAGGAAAAGAAATCAACCGAGATTCCCCCAGTAGCGGCGAGCGAACGGGGAGCAGCCCAGAGTCTGAATCAGCTTGTGTGTTAGTGGAAGCGTCTGGAAAGTCGCACGGTACAGGGTGACAGTCCCGTACACGAAAGCACACAGGCTGTGAACTCGAAGAGTAGGGCGGGACACGTGGTATCCTGTCTGAATATGGGGGGACCATCCTCCAAGGCTAAATACTCCTGACTGACCGATAGTGAACCAGTACCGTGAGGGAAAGGCGAAAAGAACCCCGGCGAGGGGAGTGAAAAAGAACCTGAAACCGTGTACGTACAAGCAGTGGGAGCACCCTTGTGGTGTGACTGCGTACCTTTTGTATAATGGGTCAGCGACTTATATTCTGTAGCAAGGTTAACCGTATAGGGGAGCCGAAGGGAAACCGAGTCTTAACTGGGCGTTAAGTTGCAGGGTATAGACCCGAAACCCGGTGATCTAGCCATGGGCAGGTTGAAGGTTGGGTAACACTAACTGGAGGACCGAACCGACTAATGTTGAAAAATTAGCGGATGACTTGTGGCTGGGGGTGAAAGGCCAATCAAACCGGGAGATAGCTGGTTCTCCCCGAAAGCTATTTAGGTAGCGCCTCGTGAACTCATCTTCGGGGGTAGAGCACTGTTTCGGCTAGGGGGCCATCCCGGCTTACCAACCCGATGCAAACTACGAATACCGAAGAATGTTATCACGGGAGACACACGGCGGGTGCTAACGTCCGTCGTGAAGAGGGAAACAACCCAGACCGCCAGCTAAGGTCCCAAAGTCATGGTTAAGTGGGAAACGATGTGGGAAGGCACAGACAGCCAGGATGTTGGCTTAGAAGCAGCCATCATTTAAAGAAAGCGTAATAGCTCACTGGTCGAGTCGGCCTGCGCGGAAGATGTAACGGGGCTAAACCATGCACCGAAGCTGCGGCAGCGACGCTTAGGCGTTGTTGGGTAGGGGAGCGTTCTGTAAGCCGTTGAAGGTGTCCTGTGAGGGGTGCTGGAGGTATCAGAAGTGCGAATGCTGACATAAGTAACGATAAAGCGGGTGAAAAGCCCGCTCGCCGGAAGACCAAGGGTTCCTGTCCAACGTTAATCGGGGCAGGGTGAGTCGACCCCTAAGGCGAGGCCGAAAGGCGTAGTCGATGGGAAACAGGTTAATATTCCTGTACTTGGTGTTACTGCGAAGGGGGGACGGAGAAGGCTATGTTAGCCGGGCGACGGTTGTCCCGGTTTAAGCATGTAGGCGGAGGTTCCAGGTAAATCCGGTACCTTTTAACGCTGAGGTGTGATGACGAGGCACTACGGTGCTGAAGTAACAAATGCCCTGCTTCCAGGAAAAGCCTCTAAGCATCAGGTAACATCAAATCGTACCCCAAACCGACACAGGTGGTCAGGTAGAGAATACCAAGGCGCTTGAGAGAACTCGGGTGAAGGAACTAGGCAAAATGGTGCCGTAACTTCGGGAGAAGGCACGCTGATATGTAGGTGAAGCCCCTGCGGGTGGAGCTGAAATCAGTCGAAGATACCAGCTGGCTGCAACTGTTTATTAAAAACACAGCACTGTGCAAACACGAAAGTGGACGTATACGGTGTGACGCCTGCCCGGTGCCGGAAGGTTAATTGATGGGGTTAGCGGCAACGCGAAGCTCTTGATCGAAGCCCCGGTAAACGGCGGCCGTAACTATAACGGTCCTAAGGTAGCGAAATTCCTTGTCGGGTAAGTTCCGACCTGCACGAATGGCGTAATGATGGCCAGGCTGTCTCCACCCGAGACTCAGTGAAATTGAACTCGCTGTGAAGATGCAGTGTACCCGCGGCAAGACGGAAAGACCCCGTGAACCTTTACTATAGCTTGACACTGAACACTGGTCCTTGATGTGTAGGATAGGTGGGAGGCTTTGAAGCGTGGACGCCAGTCTGCGTGGAGCCAACCTTGAAATACCACCCTTTAATGGCTGGTGTTCTAACGTAGACCCGTGATCCGGGTTGCGGACAGTGTCTGGTGGGTAGTTTGACTGGGGCGGTCTCCTCCCAAAGAGTAACGGAGGAGCACGAAGGTTAGCTAATCCTGGTCGGACATCAGGAGGTTAGTGCAATGGCATAAGCTAGCTTGACTGCGAGAGTGACGGCTCGAGCAGGTGCGAAAGCAGGTCATAGTGATCCGGTGGTTCTGAATGGAAGGGCCATCGCTCAACGGATAAAAGGTACTCCGGGGATAACAGGCTGATACCGCCCAAGAGTTCATATCGACGGCGGTGTTTGGCACCTCGATGTCGGCTCATCACATCCTGGGGCTGAAGTAGGTCCCAAGGGTATGGCTGTTCGCCATTTAAAGTGGTACGCGAGCTGGGTTTAGAACGTCGTGAGACAGTTCGGTCCCTATCTGCCGTGGGCGCTGGAGAATTGAGGGGGGCTGCTCCTAGTACGAGAGGACCGGAGTGGACGCATCACTGGTGTTCGGGTTGTCATGCCAATGGCACTGCCCGGTAGCTAAATGCGGAAAAGATAAGTGCTGAAAGCATCTAAGCACGAAACTTGCCCCGAGATGAGTTCTCCCTGACCCTTTAAGGGTCCTGAAGGAACGTTGAAGACTACGACGTTGATAGGTCGGGTGTGTAAGCGCAGCGATGCGTTGAGCTAACCGATACTAATGAACCGTGAGGCTTAACCTTACAACGCCGAAGCTGTTTCGGCGGATGAGACAGAGACGATTTTCAGCCTGATACAGATTAACAGAATTTGCCTGGCGGCTTTAGCGCGGTGGTCCCACCTGACCCCATGCCGAACTCAGAAGTGAAACGCCGTAGCGCCGATGGTAGTGTGGGGTCTCCCCATGTGAGAGTAGGGAACTGCCAGGCATCAAATTTAGCGTGCTGATATGGCTCAGTTGGTAGAGCGCACCCTTGGTAAGGGTGAGGTCCCCAGTTCGACTCTGGGTATCAGCACCACTTTATACTTAGGTTAAAGTTCGGCAAGAAGTAAAAGAATTTGTCTGGCGGCTTTAGCGCGGTGGTCCCACCTGACCCCATGCCGAACTCAGAAGTGAAACGCCGTAGCGCCGATGGTAGTGTGGGGTCTCCCCATGTGAGAGTAGGGAACTGCCAGACATCAAATAAGTGAAAAGGCCATCCGAAAGGATGGCCTTTTTGCGTTTATGGGCGAAAAAAGGTAGGCCGGGTAAGGCGAAGCCTCCACCCGGCAGAGCAAACACCTAATGAATTACCTGTGACAGGAATGCTCGCGTACGTTCTGACTTCGGATGGGCAAAGAACTCATCCGGCGGCGCCTGTTCGACAATCTCACCGCGGTCCATAAAGATCACCCGGTCGGCCACGGTTCGCGCAAACCCCATCTCATGCGTCACACACAGCATGGTCATGCCGGATTGTGCCAGCCCAATCATGGTGTCCAGAACCTCTTTCACCATTTCTGGATCGAGGGCAGATGTCGGTTCATCAAACAGCATAATTTTCGGCTTCATACACAGCGAACGGGCGATAGCCACACGCTGCTGTTGGCCACCCGATATCTGGCCAGGGAACTTATTGGCATGCTCTGCGATACGTACGCGTTCCAGGTAGTGCATTGCCAACGCCTCCGCTTCCTTTTTCGGCATCTTTCGTACCCAAATCGGCGCAAGCGTACAGTTCTGCAGAACGGTCAGGTGCGGAAACAGATTAAAGTGCTGAAATACCATTCCTACTTCCTGACGTACGCGTTCGATATTGCGGATATCTTCATTCAGCTCGATACCATCAACCACAATGCGTCCTTGCTGATGTTCTTCAAGATGATTAATACAGCGAATGGTTGTGGATTTTCCGGAGCCCGAAGGGCCGCAAAGGACGATGCGTTCTCCCTGCTTTACCTTAAGATTAATGTCCCTCAGGACATGAAATTGTCCGTACCATTTATTCACATTTTCCAGCGTAATCATCGCGTCGGCGGGTGTCATAGTTATTTGGCTCATAATTTCCTCAGTGCGGTGTACGCCCGGTGTTAAAGCGCTTTTCCAGATGCTGGCTGTAGCGCGACATGCTAAAACAAAAGATCCAGTAGATCAGGGCAGCAAAGACATATCCTTCGGTGGACATACCCAGCCAGACAGGGTCAACGGTTGCCTGTTGCACGCTGCTAAAGAGATCGAACAATCCGATAATGATCACCAGGCTGGTATCCTTGAAGAGGGCAATGATCGTGTTGACCAGACCCGGAATGACCAGCTTGAGTGCTTGTGGAAGAATGACCAGTCCCTGCGTTTTCCAGTAACCGAGAGCCAGTGATTCCGCCGCTTCGTACTGGCCCTTAGGCAACGCTTGCAGACCACCACGTACAACTTCAGCGACATAGGCGGACTGGAAGAGAATCACCCCCACCAGGGCACGGATCAGCTTGTCGATGGTTGTTCCCTCTGCCATAAACAGCGGCAGCATGACTGATGACATAAACAGAACGGTGATAAGCGGTACGCCGCGCCAGAACTCAATGAAGATAACGGAGAGCACGCGGACGATCGGCATTTTTGAACGCCGTCCCAGGGCCAGTAAAATCCCCCACGGTAAAGCACCGGCTATCCCCACTGAAGCGATAATCAGCGTCAGCGTCAGCCCGCCCCACTGGCGTGTTTCAACGCGTTCCAGTCCCAGGAAACCGCCATACAACAGTACCCAGACAATAATCGGATAAACCACGGCCCAGCCGGCAATATAGCGTCCTCGATGTGGCAGCTTTTTCCAGAACATAGCCGCGACAGAGAGCAGGCCGACAACCAGCGCCAGATTTATCCGCCAGCGCTGTTCGTGCGGATACAATCCATACATGAACTGGCCGAAGCGCTCATGAATAAACACCCAGCAGGCGCCGGCTTTAGTGCAGTCAGCTCGGGTTGAACCGACCCAGTTGGCCTGTAAAAACGCCCAGTTCAGCAGGGGAGGAATCAATTCCCACATGAGCCACAGGCAGACAATCGTCAGCAGGCTGTTGCTCCAGCTGGAGAAAAGATTCTTACGCGCCCAGAGAATGAAACGTCCACCTGTCGAGTTGGCAGGGCGCGAGGAGTGCGACAGTATCGCTTTTGTCATCATAGATCCTTAGCGCTCGACCAGTGCTATACGGCGGTTATAAAGGTTCATCAGCAGTGAAATCACCAGGCTGATGATCAGATAGACAGACATCGTGATGGCGATGGTTTCAATGGCTTGTCCGGTCTGGTTAAGCACGGTTCCGGCGAAGAGTGACACCATATCCGGATAACCAATCGCAGCGGCCAGCGACGAGTTTTTGACAATATTGAGATACTGGCTGGTCAGGGGGGGAATGATGACCCGTAAAGCCTGCGGAATAATGACCTGACGAAGCGTCACGGTATGGGGTAATCCCAGCGAGCGTGCCGCCTCGTGCTGTCCATAAGGAACGGCCTGGATCCCTGCACGGATAATCTCTGCGATAAACGCGGACGTATAAATCGACAGCGCCAGCGTCAGGGCTGCCAGCTCGGGAATTAATACCATTCCGCCCTGAAAGTTAAAGCCCCGCAGATGTGGAATATCCCAGTGCAAAGCGGCCCCAAACAGCCAGTGTGCAATTAGCGGGAGGCTAACGATCAGGACAACTGCCGTGGGCCAGGTTCTACGAAGCTGACCGGTTTTGATCTGATGCTTGCGGTTAAAACGGAATACCCCCGCAGAGAGCGCAAGCACTATCACAATCGCGCCGATAAAAGCGTACAGCCCTTCACCCGGCTGAGGAGAAGGAATGGACAACCCACGGTTACTCAGGAAGAACAGCTCAAACGCGTCGACGGCCTGGCGGGGACCGGGAAGGTTACGCAGTACGGCGAAATACCAGAAGAAGATCTGCAGGAGCGGGGGGATATTGCGGAACGTCTCGATGTAAACAGTCGACAGTTTCCGCAGAAGCCAGTTTTCAGAAAGACGCGCCAGGCCAATAAAGAAGCCCAGTATCGACGCGAAGACGATACAAAGCGCCGATACCAACAGCGTATTCAGTAAACCGACCACGAACACGCGTCCGTACGTGTCACCTTCCTGGTAATCAATAAGGTGCTGAACAATACCAAACCCCGCGCTGCGATCTAAAAACGCGAAACCGGAGGTAATGCCGCGGTTATTCAGGTTGGTGATGGTGTTATGGATGAGATACACGGCGATGAGAACAACCGCAACAATAGCAATAATCTGGAATAGCCAGGCGCGGACCGCGGGATGAGAAAAGGATAGCGATCCTTTTACGGCTGAGCGGCGATGGGACATAAAGAAACCTCAGTAACCATGACTCTGGAGTGGGCACTGCCGGAGCAGTGCCCGTTACAGCTATGACTTAACGTACTGGTGGTGCGTACTGAATACCGCCGTTGTTCCAGAGATTGTTCTGGCCGCGTTTGATCTTCAGCGGGCTTTCCGATCCCACGTTGCGCTCAAAGATCTCAGAGTAGTTGCCCACCTGTTTGATGATGTTGTAAGCCCACTTGTTATCCAGCTTCAGATCCTTGCCGAAATCACCTTCTTTACCGAGCAGGTGTGCCATATCCGGGTTGGATGGCTTAGCGGCTTTCTCATCAACGTTTTTAGAGTTGATGCCCATCTCTTCTGCGTTCAGCATGGCAAACAGCGTCCAGCGAACAATGGAGAACCAGTCTTCATCACCACGACGAACGACGGGGCCGAGAGGCTCTTTGGAGATGACTTCAGGCAGGACAATCCACTCTGCCGGGTTGCTCAGCTTAATGCGTAAGGCATACAGCTGTGACTGGTCAGAGGCCAGCGTGTCGCAACGGCCGGATTCCAGCGCTTTGGCCGATTCATCCGAGCGGTCGAATGTCACAGGGGTGTATTTCATGTTGTTTGCTTTGAAATAATCCGCGACGTTCAGCTCGGTATCGGTGCCCGCCTGGATACAAACGGTGGCGCCATCCAGTTCCTTGGCGCTTTTCAGGCCCGCTTTATTGTGGGTCAGGAAGCCGATGCCGTCATAATAGGTCACGCCCGTAAATGACATCCCCATGCCGGCATCACGGGAGGAAGTCCAGGTGGTATTACGGGAGAGCATGTCGACCTCACCGGACTGCAGCGCCGTAAAGCGTTCTTTCGCCGTCAGCGGGGTATATTTTACTTTGCTGTCATCGCCAAAAACGGCGGCTGCAACGCCACGGCAGACATCCACATCAATACCGGTAAATTTGCCGTTCGCATCGGCATAAGAGAAGCCAGGCAAACCGTCACTGATACCACATTGAACAAAACCTTTCTTTTTAACGGCATCCAGTGTTGTTCCCGCATGGGCTTGACCGGCTACGGCAAACAACATGCCTGCAGCGGCCAGGCTGGCTATCATCGTCTTTTTCATAATGCATCCTGTGTGGCGAAATTTATCGTTATAGAGGCGTTTTTAAACGCTTTACCTGTCTGTGGCTTTGGCCAACGTTTATAAAGCAAACGTAATGCCAGTTTTGCGTTCGACAAAATAAGAGACGAGTGAACGCTTAATGCTGAGTGTAGACAGGCTTAAATAAAATGAGCGCCCCAGAACGGTGCGAAATTACAACCTGTGCCACAAATCGGAGCAAAAGTTGCGAGTTGGGTCAGGAAAAAGACGAGATAGTTTTCAGCGTGAATATTGGCAGGGTATTCAATAATCTTAATGTGTGAAAATCATCACGATAGAATAAGTAATTTGAATGAATATGCGAAAAAGTTGTGACTGACTTCAGGCTTAGATTAATTTAGTGAATATTTACAGGGCTATTTTTTTACTTATTTGAAAATATTGCACTCATTAAAAGCAAAAGCGCGGCCAGAGCCGCGCTTTCTCAACAGATGTTACTTCGTGAGGGCAACAATACCCAGTGTTAAACCCGCTACTGCGGCAGCACCGCCGGCGATAGCACCCGCAGTCTCCCAGTTATCCTGGGTGGTGCCTTTCATACAGGTATTGGTATGAACCAGTCGGCCCTGGTCGTCGTAAACCGGTACACATGGAGAATCGTGCGCGCAACCAGCAAGCAGCGCAGCGAGAAGTGCAACGGAAATGAATCTTTTCATGATGTTACCTCAGTATTATTTCTCATCCGCTATAAAGCCAGGAGGGCTATTAACGAACTGGAGGTTATTTTACCACCGGGGTAAGTCCTCGTTACACGAGGAATAATCTCAAATTATGTAGTTTGTAAAAATCGTGGAGAAAAGTCGGTTTCAGGAGGAATTAATGGAGACATTATGGAGTTGCAAGAGACTGTTTTTACTTAATGCAAATCATCATATTCTTAATGCTTCCTTTATGTAAAACCTAATTGGTTGTTTAAGTTAAAAATAAAAAGGCACCAGAGGTGCCTTTTCAGGGAAACATTAACCTTTATGGTGAGTAAACCGTCGCCGAACAACCACAAAGAAAACGGGCACGAAGAAAATCGCCAGAAGCGTTGCGGAAAGCATTCCCCCCATAACGCCCGTACCGACGGCGTTTTGCGCGCCGCTCCCGGCCCCGGTGCTGATCACCAGCGGCATGACGCCAAGAATAAAGGCCAGGGATGTCATCAGGATCGGTCGAAGGCGCATCCTGGAAGCTTCCAGCGTGGCTTCAATAATGCCTTTGCCTTCTTTATCCATCAGGTCTTTAGCAAATTCGACGATCAGGATGGCGTTTTTCGCCGATAAACCAATCGTCGTCAGCAGGCCGACCTGGAAATAGACGTCATTGTTTAACCCGCGCAACGACGCTGCGAGAAGAGCCCCAATGACCCCAAGCGGCACAACCAGCATAACGGAGAACGGAATGGACCAGCTTTCATACAGCGCAGCCAGGCACAGGAACACCACGATCAGTGAAATGGCGTACAGGGCAGGCGCCTGGTTACCCGAGAGCCGCTCCTGATAAGACATCCCCGTCCAGTCATAGCCGATGCCGGAAGGCAGTTTTGCCGCGAGACTTTCCATCATAGCCATGGCCTCACCGGTGCTTTTACCCGGGGCTGATTCACCCAGGATCTCCATAGAGGGCATCCCGTTATAGCGTTCCAGACGAGGTGAACCATACACCCAGCGAGCGTTGCTGAAGGCGGAGAACGGGACCATTTCCCCATTCGCGCTGCGCACGTAAAGGTTGTTAATATCTCCCGGCAACATACGGAATTTTGCGTCGGCCTGGACGTAGACCTTTTTCACTCGGCCATGATCGATAAAGTCATTCACATAGGTGCCACCTAAGGCCGTCGAAATCGTCTGGTTGACGTCAGAAAGGCTGACGCCCAGCGCCTGCGCTTTCTCCTGATCGACATCCAGCTTGAACTGAGGCGTATCTTCAAGACCGTTAGGGCGTACGCGAACCAGCAGGTCAGGGTGCTCATGCACCATGCTGAGCAGTTGGTTACGCGCCTGCGTCAGCTGGGTATGCCCCAGGTTGGCCTGATCGATCAATTCAAAATCGAAGCCCGTGGCGGTACCCAGTTCGATAATTGCAGGCAGGTTAAACGGGAACACGAGGCCATCTGTAATTTGACTGAAGGCTTTTGTCGCGCGGCTCACAATGGCTTCGACGCCGTTTTCCGCCCCCGGGCGCTCCTCCCAGGGCTTCAGGCTGACGAAGGCGATACCGGCGTTCTGACCCTGGCCGCTAAAGCTAAAGCCGTTTACGGTAAAGACGGATTCCACGTTCGCCTTTTCGTTGTTCAGATAGTAGTCCTGAACCTGATCGAGGACCTGCTGAGTACGCGTCTGGGTTGCACCCGCCGGGAGTTGAACCATCGTCATAAACACCCCCTGATCCTCTTCGGGCAGGAAGGAGGTAGGCAAGCGCAGGAAGAGCACCGCCATCCCTCCGACGATAATGACGTACACTGCCAGATAGCGCCCTGTCTTACGCAAAATACCGCTCACGCTGTTGCTGTAGTGCTCCACGCTTTTATCAAAGAGCGCATTAAACCAGCCGAAGAAGCCGCCTTTCTTCTCATGATGGTCGCCGGATACGGGCTTAAGCAACGTTGCGCAGAGTGCGGGCGTCAGGATTAGCGCAACCAGTACGGACAACGCCATCGCGGAAACGATAGTCAGCGAGAACTGGCGATAGATCGCCCCCGTTGAGCCGCCAAAAAAGGCCATCGGAATAAAGACCGCCGAGAGCACCATGGCGATCCCCACCAGTGCACCCTGGATCTGCTCCATCGACTTCTGCGTGGCCTCTTTCGGCGGCAGTTTGTCTTCGACCATGACGCGTTCAACGTTCTCAACGACCACGATAGCGTCATCGACCAGCAGACCTATCGCCAGCACCATACCGAACATCGTCAGGGTGTTGATGGAGAAACCGAATGCCGCCAGAACCGCAAAGGTACCCAGCAGAACGACCGGCACCGCGATAGTCGGGATGAGCGTCGCCCGCAGGTTTTGCAGGAACAGGTACATCACCAGGAAGACGAGAACGATCGCTTCAAACAGGGTCTTCACCACTTCGTGAATGGAGATTTTCACAAAAGGGGTGGTGTCATAGGGATAGACCACTTTCAGCCCCTGCGGGAAGAACTGCTGCAGCTGCGCCAGCTTGCTCTTAATGGCTGCCGCGGTGTCCAGCGCATTTGCCCCGGTTGCCAGCTTAATCCCCAGGCCGGTTGCCGCCTGCCCGTTGATTTTAGTGACCATGTTGTAGTTTTCGCCACCCAGCTCAATACGAGCCACGTCCTTCAGATGAACCATCGAGCCGTCCTGATTCACCTTGAGCGTCACGCGGCCAAACTCCTCCGGTGATTTCAGGCGGGTTTGCGCGATGATCGAGGCATTCAGCTGCTGCCCGGGAATGGACGGCGTTCCGCCCAGCTGGCCTGCCGCTATCTGGTCGTTCTGCGTTTTCAGCTGGTTGATAATATCCTGCGGCGTCAGCTGGTATTTGTTCATCGCATTGCTGTCGAGCCAGATGCGCATCGCATACTGGGCGCCAAACAGCTGAACGTCACCGACGCCAGACGTTCGGCTGATGGCATCTTTGACGTTCGAAGCGACATAGTCAGAGATGTCATTCTGCGTGAGATTTTTGTTGTCTGAAACAAAGCCAGCGACCAGCAGGAAGCTGCTGCTGGATTTCTCCACGCCAATCCCTTGCTGCTGAACCTCTTGCGGCAGCAGCGGCATGGCGAGCTGCAGCTTGTTCTGCACCTGTACCTGGGCGATGTCCGGATCGGTTCCTGACTCGAAGGTCAGGGTGATGGTGACGTTACCCGCCGAATCGCTGGTGGAGGACATATACATCAGCTTATCGATACCGTTCATGTTCTGTTCGATAACCTGGGTCACGGTATCCTGCACCGTTTGAGCGTCCGCTCCCGGGTAAGTCGCGGATATCGCCACGGCGGGAGGAGCAATGGTCGGATACTGTGCGACGGGAAGTTTGAGAATGGCCAGCCCGCCTGCAATCATCAAAATGATGGCAAGTACCCAGGCGAAAACCGGTCTCTGAATAAAGAAATTAGCCATGTCGTCGTCCCTTAACCGGCTGGCGTCGTGGTGATATCAGGCGTGGCGACGACGGTTACCCCGGGTCTGACTTTCTGTAGCCCGCTGACTATCACGCGGTCACCGTTTTTCAGCCCTTCCGTCACCAGCCAGCGATCGCCAATTGCCTGAGGGGCCACGACGGTTCGCGGCTCAACCTGGTTTTTATCGTTCACCACCAGCACGGTTGCATCGCCTCGCGGTGTACGGGTCACGCCCTGCTGTGGTACCAGAATCGCATCCGGCTGGGTGCCTTCATCAATGCGGGCGCGAACAAACATGCCGGGTAACAACAGATGCTGAGGGTTCCGGAAAATGGCGCGCAGGGTGATCGAGCCGGTACTTTCATCGACCGTGACGTCAGAGAACTGCAATGTGCCTTTTAGCGGGTAGGGCTGCCCGTTCTCCATCAGCAGCTCAACGTTGCTGGCGATATCACCTTTTTGCAGGCTCGTTTGTTTCAGGCGCATAAAATCATTACTGGACTGGGTGACATCAACATAAATCGGATCGAGCAGCTGGACCGTTGCCAGCGCTGCGGCTTGCCCGTTCGTCACCAGCGCCCCTTCGGTCACGCTGGATTTTCCGATACGACCATCAACCGGAGAGGTCACTTTGGTGTAGGCAAGGTTGATACGTGCGCTCTCAACACCCGCTTTTGCGGCAACCACGCTGGCATCTGCCTGCTGAGCCGTCGCCACGGCCTGGTCATACTCCTGCTTACTGACATACTGGGTGCCTACCAGCGGGAGATAACGTTTCACCGTCAGGTGCGCAATATTGGCCGCCGCCTGAGCCTTCGCCAGTTCGCCTTTCGCGCTGTCATAGGCTGCCTGATAGGGCGCAGGATCAATCTGGTAAAGTGACTCGCCCGCTTTTACATCGCTACCCTCCGCGAAGTTACGGCGCAGGATAATGCCGCTAACCTGAGGACGAACCTCCGCAACGCGAAATGCATCTGTTCTGCCCGGGAGTTCAGTGGTGACCGCCAGAGGCGCGCTTTTCACAATATGCACGCTGACCTGAGGCACCTGCTGGTGTTGCTGTTGATTTTCCTGACCATCGCATCCAGTGAGCAGTACCGCGCAGACAATGAAACCGGATAAGGGCAAACGTCTGAAATGATTCGTCATTACTGTTCCTTTAAATACCCATTCACCGATATATGCCGCGAATCGGTAGCAGGGGCAGAGGGATAAAAATAAAATGTAGCTGCGTATAATAATGAGGGTATTTAATGTTTTTTAATTTATAAGTGCGAATGACCATGCTCGTAGAAAAAATCAGAATCAGACCGGGTCCATTCAGGGATATACTTCAGGCATGTTAATCAGGTAAATGAGTTTAATGTTTTTAATTATTCACTCCGCCAATTTAATTGGGGCGATATATTTATATTGATTATAAATTAAGAGGGGTGACTTTTTTTGTGCAAAATTAAAACGGATTTTAGTGAATACTTACATTTGCATGAACGCAATATTACTTTTAAACCTTGTGAGTAACGAGTGGTTGCCTATGGCGCGTAAAAAGAAAGAAGAGGCTCAACAAACCCGGCAGCAGCTGATTGAGGCGGCTATCGAACAGTTTGCGACGCGTGGCGTAGCCAGCACGACGCTGACGGATATCGCTGATGCTGCTAAGGTGACGCGCGGCGCGATATACTGGCACTTCACCAGTAAATCTGAAATATTTAATGCCATCTGGGAACAACAATTACCGCTTCGCGAGATTATTCATGACAGGCTTTCCCTTTCCGATAGTGACGATCCATTGTTAAAACTTCGTGAGCAATTTATTACCGCGCTGCAGTATATTGCCCATGAACCCCGGCAATGTGCGCTTTTACAAATTCTGTATCATAAGTGTGAATTTAGCAGTGATATGATTTCTGAGCGCGAAATCAGAAAGCGTATCGGATTCAACGATGACACGCTACGCGCCACGCTGGAGACCTGTATTTCGCGAAACATCATTTCGCCACAGGTGAATGTTGATCTCACCTTGATTGTATTCCACGGTTTTTTTAGCGGAATAATTAAAAACTGGTTAATGAATAACGACAGTTTTAATCTTTATCAGCAGGCTCCCGCTCTGGTCGATAGCATACTGGCGACACTCCCGGTTATTCGCGTGTCGCCAGATGAGGGTGCTTATTGCTCAGCGCCGGGTAACATTTCCCCTCGGGCACAAAGTGCTTCTATGGTCTGCGCGCTGACGGGTTTACCTAACAGATAACCCTGAAGGGTGTTACAGCCCAGCTCGGTTAAAAAGGCTTGCTGCGCTTCGGTTTCCACACCTTCAGCCACGACTTTCAGGTTAAGTGTTTTAGCGAGAGCCACAATCGCAGAGACAATAGTGGCATCCTCGCTCTCGCCGCTGAGCTCTTGCACAAACGCCCTGTCGATTTTCAATTCACAGGCCGGTAAGCGCTTGAGGTACAGCAGGCTCGAATATCCGGTGCCAAAATCATCAATAGAGGCCTTCACCCCCGCATTCGTCAGCTCTGTCAGCACCCGTACGCTCTCATCCGGGTTACTCATCGCCGTGGTTTCCGTCACTTCGAGGATCAACATTTCCGGTGGCACCTGGTGAAGTGCCAGGCAGTCGAGAACCGTTTTAACCAGCGAAGGTTGTTCAAACTGCAGTGTCGACAGGTTTACCGCCATTGACCAGCTTTGATGTCCCTGAAGATGCCATTCCCGCAGCTGGCGACAGGCTTCATTAATCACCCAGTTGCCAATCGGGACGATCAGCCCCGTTTTTTCCGCCAGCGGCAGAAAAAGGTCCGGCGTCAGTAACCCTTGCTTAGGATGCTGCCAGCGCAACAGCGCCTCGAATCCGAGGACCGGGCCCGCCGGGGCGTGAAATTTTGGCTGATACAGCAGGCGCAGCTCATTGCGATCGATCGCCATCCACAAATCGTTCATTAACTGGAGATGGGTCTGCGCCAGGGTGTTCATGGAGGGCTGGAAGAAGTGGTAACCGTTACGGCCCATATGCTTCGTGTGATACATCGCCGCGTCGGCGTTAAACATCAGCTCACGCTCGGTTTTGCCGTCGTGAGGGTACAGCGCGATACCAATGCTGAGGGTCACCACCAGTTCATAGGGGCTGAGATTGAAGGGGCTATCGATCGCGCGCACCAGCGAATTCGCCAGCGATGCCGCGTCGTCCGGACCTTCTCCCTCTGCCAGCAGAACAAATTCATCACCGCCGATGCGTGCAAGGGTGAACTGGCCTTTCAGGAGAAGCAGCAGACGCTGCGTAACGGCGACCAGCAGCCTGTCACCGACATCATGGCCGTAGGCGTCATTGATAGCTTTAAAGCCGTCAAGATCCATGAACATCAGGGCAAAGTGATTCCCTTCACGATCGGCTTTGCTGATGGCCTGATCGAGTCTGTCTTCCAGCAGGATACGGTTGGGCAGACGCGTCAGGGTATCGTGTAGCGCCAGCTGAGCGAGTTCCCGGTTAGCTTCTGCCAGCGACGAGGCCAGAAGGGCGGTGCGTGCCTGAAGGCGGGCATCCAGCATCGACACCAGCAGGGTGATCCCAAGAATAGAGAGCGCGACGACGCTGACCAGCACCGCCAGCCAGCTCCCGTTAATCCCCTCATGGTGAACCACTGTGGACATCGGAAACTGCGCCGCTTTCATCCCGGCATAGTGCATGCCGGCAATGGCAATTCCCATCGTGATGGCGGCACCCATGCGCATCAGCACGACCTGCGCGGCTTCGCGACGCAGGCGGAAGGTCAGCCATAATGCCGCGAGTGAAGCGGCAAGCGCAATCACGACCGAAATGGCCACCCAGACCTTGTCCCAGATTATCCCGGGCATCACCTCCAGCGCCGCCATGCCGGTGTAATGCATGGCCACAATACCGCTCCCCATCACCAGCGCGCCGGGCAGCAGTCGGCGCAGGCGTAGTTGCTCGCAGCTCACAAGCCATAGCGCAAACAGCGACGAACCCACGGCGATGACCATGGATAGCACCGTCAGGGTGGCGTTGTAGCTCATGCTCATGGAGAGGTCCATCGCCAGCATGCCGATAAAATGCATGGCCCACACGCCAATCCCCATAGCAATACCGCCGCCAGCCAGCCAGACGCGGGCAGCGACGCCCTCACTCCCGGCGACACGTGCAGCCATGTTCAGCGCGGTATACGCAGCAAGAATGGCAACAACAAAGGAGAGGACGACAAGGATATGGTTGTATTGGCTGACCAGCATGGACGGTTCTACTCGAGTGTGGGGTTACGCTAGAGCGGTTGAGAAGGGCGAGACATTATCACCGTCAGGTAATGGCTCAAAGGGATTTAAATCCCCGTTTTTAGTGGGTAATAACGGGGTGATTTGCGCAATCGGGCGGTTAGTCGAGCTCTGAGCAGTTCACGAGTTTCAGCGGATTGACGGAGTTCATATTGCGACACTTATCGGTTTCGGTGCTCATCAGTTCAATCCACTGCATCAGGAGTGCATCGAAAATGAGAACGGAGATTGCAAAGACAACCAGCCACCAGTATTTACGAATCATTGTGTCATTCCGCGGGAAGAGCGCCAGTAAGGTGGGGGAAATATACACGAAAAATCGGGGTTGAAAAGCAGGAGAGGCGAAGGTTTACAATGCGTTGACGGAGAAGCGCAGGTAATAAAAAAGGCGCTTCCCCATGCCGAAGAGCGCCTTTTTAAACAAGCATTTAACTGATTAGTATCAGTTCATGCCGTATTTTTTCAGTTTCTTACGCAGAGTACCACGGTTGATACCCATCATCAGCGCAGCGCGGGTTTGGTTACCGCGGGTGTATTGCATCACCATGTCCAACAGTGGCTGTTCAACTTCAGCCAGTACCAGCTCATACAGGTCATTAACATCCTGACCGTTCAGTTGAGCAAAATAGTTCTTCAGTGCCTGTTTAACCGAGTCACGCAGGGGCTTTTGAGTTACCTGGTCCTGAGAGTTAACGGTAGAAACGGTCAGTACGTCAGAATTTACGCGTTGTTCGAACATAGTTCTGTCAGCTCTTTATTTCATTACGCAAGATTTTCGAAGTATGCCTCCAACGCCTCCAGCTGTACGCTGGCATCCTCTATGGCGTTGAATGTGCGCCGAAACTGGTCATCTGGAGCGTGCTCCTGGAGATACCAGGAGACGTGTTTACGCGCAATTCGGTACCCTTTTGCCTGACCGTAGTGGTCATGCAGTTCCCGAACATGCGAACAAAGCAAGCGCTTAACCTCTGCCAAAGGCAGCGGGGCAAGCAGCTCCCCAGTGTCCAGATAATGCTGGATTTCCCGGAAGATCCAGGGTCTTCCCTGAGCTGCACGTCCTATCATCAGAGCATCAGCTCCCGTATAGTCGAGTACAGCCCTGGCTTTAAGCGGGTCAGTTATGTCGCCATTCGCGATAATCGGAATGGAAACTTTCTGCTTAACTGCCCGAATGCTGTCGTATTCAGCTTCACCGTTGAACAAACAGGCGCGAGTGCGTCCATGGATGGTCAGGGCCTGAATGCCACAGTCTTCGGCCAGTTGGGCAATCTCTACACAGTTACGGTGTTCCGGCGACCAACCCGTGCGAATCTTCAACGTAACAGGAACGTCCACCGCGCTGACAACCGCCGTCAGGATAGCTTTCACCTGGTCGGGGTATTGCAGAAGGGCTGAACCTGCAAGCTTGCGATTCACCTTTTTGGCCGGGCACCCCATATTGATATCAATAATCTGGGCACCACTTTCCACGTTAATCCGCGCGGCATCTGCCATCTCTTCAGGCACGCTTCCGGCAATTTGCACGGTGCGAATACCTGGTTCATCAACGTGCACCATCCGAAGGCGGGATTTATCGCTTTCCCAAACCTGCGGGTTAGACGACATCATCTCGGATACGGTTAAACCGGCTCCCATCTCATAGCACAGCGTCCTGAACGGCCGGTCTGTAATACCTGCCATTGGGGCTGCGATCAGGCGATTTCTAAGCTGGTGGTGTCCGATGCGCATGAGTTAAGAAATGACCATACTGTGACTGCAAGGCGGCGTATATTACGCATTTTTTGCACGAGATGAAAGGCCAAACTTTGAACAATCCACTGTTGTAGATCAAGGAATCGCCGCCCAATCTTCCCGTTAAAAATTATTCATTATTTAAATCATTAAGTTATATGGTAATGGTTATTTTATGGGCGCTTACAATTTCCCGTAACTTCTCATCATTTCTGAATAAATGCGTCGCTGAAGCGGGATAATCTGCTGTTTTTAACAGCAGATTTCCCCACTTCTTTGCGATCTGCGTCGCATTTTAGAACATGATCGTCATGCGAAAAATGCGTGTTATTCGACCACGACGCGCCCATGCAGCGATTGTACCGGACGGTTATTATCGTGATGCATTGTTCGGGTGAATCTGGCAAGTTGTTCTGCAGAAACCGTCAGGGGCTGCTTAAGTACAATCCAGGTAACGCCTTCTGAACACGGTGGAGTGGTCAGTGAACCGCTAAAGCGCCAGTACGTTTTATTTTTTGGCAGCAGTTTGTTCAGGTTGAGATCCTGTTTGATGGAGACGTTCTGCTCGGCCTGCTGAGGCATAACGCGCCACAGTTTTTCAAGCTCCGGGTTTGCGGCCCCTTTATCAAACATGACCGCCACCACCGTCAGTTCCCCACTGGCATTTTTATGAACCAGATGCATTTCCATCGCGTACCTCTTGCCATGTACGGTGTTTTCGCTCGGCGCGTGGAAATGGAACTGCTGTAACGTCCAGGTTTGCTTATCGAGAGTAAGGGTATCGCGGGTGTTCGCCTGTTCACCTGCCTGAATGGTATGGCCATTGTTCGTCAGCGTAACAGGGCCGTCAACGTAGTGGGTTTGTAGCGGGGAGAGATGGGCGTTAGTGGTCGAATCAATATTAACAGGAGACTGGTTCATACCGCTTTGACAGGTCTTGTATGCCTCGTCCATCTCGCCCCAGTGTTGCGGTGAACCTTCCCCTTCATAGCTCCAGTGTGATGCAAATGCTGAAGCCGAAATCATGCTCAGCGCCAGCAGCGCTGCCTTGCCTGTAACGTGTGTCATCATATTCTTCCGGTGAATTTTTGTAATACAAATCAACATGATTTGTAGGGTTATTTTACCGAAGAATGAACGGGGGAGAGAGGATTATCAGAGGGTGAGAGGCGTGGTCAGATGACCACGCCAGATTCTTATTTTTTACGCCCGGTGATGCGGCACCACTCTTCTTTTTCCACCACCGGGTCGAGGGCAAAGAGATCGGCGTAGGCTTCACACACGCTGTCGGCCTGGCTTGCCAGGATACCGGAAAGCCCCAGCAGACCGCCCTCAACGGGCAGCACGCTGATTAACGGGGCCAGTTCGCGCAGTGGGCCCGCCAGAATGTTAGCGACCACCACATCGGCTTTCATGGCGTCTGGCTGAGCATCCGGCAGATACAGCTCCAGACGATCGGAGACGCCGTTACGCTCGGCATTATCGCGGCTGGCCTGAATCGCCTGCGGATCGATATCGATCCCGATGGCTTTTGCCGCGCCCAGCTTCAGGGCTGCAATCGCGAGGATCCCGGATCCACAGCCGAAGTCGATCACTGTCTTACCGTCCAGATCCAGACCATCCAGCCACTGCAGGCACAGAGATGTGGTTGGGTGAGTACCGGTACCAAACGCCAGGCCCGGGTCGAGCATCACGTTCACTGCGCTTTCATCAGGGACATCGCGCCAGCTCGGACAGATCCACAGACGTTTGCCGAACTGCATCGGGTGGAAGTTATCCATCCACTCGCGTTCCCAGTCTTTATCTTCCAGCTGTTCGATTTTATGCACGAAACCTGCGCCCAGCAGAGGATGATTCTCCAGAATCGCGACAACCTCTTTCATATCGGTTTCGGCATCAAACAGGCCAATAACGTCGGTATCACCCCACAGGCGGGTTTCGCCCGGCAGCGGCTCAAAGACCGGCGTGTCATGCGTGTCCTGGAAGGTGATAGAGACCGAACCGGCCTCCATCAGCGCATCGCTCAGCTCTTCGGCGTTCGCGCCGGTTGTGTTCAGTTTTAGTTGGATCCACGGCATGGCAAAACTCTTTATTTATCAGTAGAAATCATAGCGGGTTGTGGGACGGGCTGACCGAAACGGTTCCCCACCACAAACGCCAGTAAACTTAGCAGTAACGAAGGCACAATTGGATGGAAGCCCAGGTACTGAATCTTAAACGTTGCGAGGACGGCGTAAAGCACGCCGCCTACAATCATCGCGCTCAGCGCACCGGCGGCATTCGCGCGCTCCCAGTAGAGCCCTAACACCAGCGGCCACAGGAATACCGCTTCAAGCCCACCAAATGCCAGCAGGTTCAGCCAGATGATCATCTCCGGCGGGCGCCACGCGGCTAACAGCAGCAATGCCCCTAACACCAAAGTAATAACGGCCGACATGCGCTTCAGGCGCCGTTCATTCTCTGCCTGCTCAGGACGCAGGTTCAAATAGAGATCTTTAATGATCGTAGCGGAACTTTGCAGCAGCTGAGCGTTGATGGTCGACATAATGGCGGCCATCGGTGCGGCGAGGAAGATCCCGGCGGCAAATGGCGGCAGCACTTTAACCATCAGGGTTGGGATAACCAGATCGGGTACGGTAAGGTCAGGAATAACTGCCCGACCTAACGCGCCCGCCAGGTGCATACCAAACATCAGGATTGCGACAACGATAGTGCCGATAATGATACCTCTGTGCACGGCTTTGCTGTCTTTGTAAGAGATACAGCGTACGGCGGTATGCGGCAGGCCAATCACCCCAAAGCACACCAACACCCAGAACGAGGTCATAAAGGTTGGCGAAAGGATGTCATCCGCGCCCTGCGGCGAAACCAGTTTTGGATCGATCGTCTCGAGCGTTTCAACCGCATGGCTCAGGCCGCCCGCGGCGTGGACGATGCCGACCAGCAGGACAAGAGTGCCGATAAGCATAACCATGCCCTGCATCGTATCGTTCAGCACGCTGGCGCGGAATCCGCCAAACGCGGTATACAGCGCAATGCTGACTCCGAAGATGATCAAGCCTGTCTCGTAGGGAATACCCGCTGCCGTTTCCAGCAGGCGTGCCCCGCCGATAAACTGTACCGTCATTGCGCCAATAAAGGCCACCAGCAGGCTTAAGCTGGCCAGCCACACCAGTAAACGGCTCTGATAGCGGGCAAACAGCATATCGTTGAGCGTCACGGCATTATAACGGCGCGCCAGAATGGCAAATTTTTTACCCAGTATGCCCAGCGAGAGCCAGACGGCAGGAAGCTGGATCATCGCCAGCAGCACCCAGCCTAACCCGTATTTATAGGCTGCTCCGGGTCCGCCGATAAACGAACTGGCGCTGATGTAGGTCGCGGTCAGCGTCATGGCCAGCACGACGCCGCCCATCGAGCGGCTGCCAAGAAAATACTCGTTCAGGAAGGTGCCCGTCGTTCTTTTACGCATGGCGTAAACGGATAAACCAAACACCACTAACAAGTAAGCGATAAGCGGCAGAATGACTTCAAGCTGCATCATCGTCCTCCAGCGGAATATCGCGATAAATGAATTTCACCATTGCCCAGCACAGCAGGATGAAGACCAGCGGTACCAGCAGACACGCCATTTCGAACCAGTGCGGCAGGCCGGTGATGCCAATAGCGGAGTCAGGTAAGTAAGCAGTTACTAACCATGCAGCGAGATAGAGAAGGGTCAGCCACAGCGCCCAGCGCGCTTCTTTATGGGCCTGAACAAAACGTTTGTCCATTTTTTGTCCCTTGTGGATGAAGAAAGCGGGGATTGTACATGATGGGGCCTGGCGATCCCCAGAAATAAAAAAGGCCGGATAATCCGGCCTTTTAGCAACACAGGTCTCTTACTTCTCGTTCAGACCGAGTTTTTTCTCCAGATAGTGGATATTAGTTCCACCATTCTGGAAGTGCTCGTCGCTCATGATACGCATCTGCAGATCTACGTTGGTTTTGATACCGTCGATGATCAGCTCCTGCAGGGCGTTTTTCATGCGGGCAATCGCCACGTCACGGTTTTCGCCGTAGCAGATAAGCTTGCCGATCATTGAGTCATAGTACGGCGGTACGGTGTAACCGGCGTAGATATGAGACTCCCAGCGCACACCAAAGCCACCCGGCGCGTGGAAACGCGTGATTTTACCCGGGCTTGGCAGGAAGGTGTTCGGGTCTTCGGCGTTGATACGGCACTCTACCGCATGGCCTTTCACCACAACTTCTTCCTGCTTGATGGACAGCGGCTGGCCTGCAGCGATACGCAGCTGTTCTTTGATCAGGTCAACGCCGGTGATCATTTCGGTAACCGGGTGTTCAACCTGAATACGGGTGTTCATTTCGATGAAATAGAACTCGCCGTTTTCGAACAGGAACTCAAAGGTACCTGCACCGCGATAGCCGATATCGACACACGCTTTGGAGCAACGCTCGCCGATGTAGCGACGCAGTTCCGGGGTAATGCCCGGTGCTGGTGCTTCTTCGACCACTTTCTGGTGACGACGCTGCATGGAGCAGTCACGTTCTGCCAGATAGATCGCGTTACCCTGACCGTCAGCCAGCACCTGAATTTCGATGTGGCGTGGGTTTTCCAGGTATTTTTCCATGTACACCATGTCATTGCTGAAAGCGGCTTTCGCTTCTGCTTTGGTCATGGAGATGGACTGCGCCAGTTCAGCATCGCTACGCACAACGCGCATACCGCGACCGCCGCCGCCGCCGGACGCCTTGATGATAACCGGGTAGCCAATGCGTTTAGCATGAGCACGGTTAGCATCCATGTCGTCGGTCAGAGGGCCGTCAGAGCCTGGTACGGTTGGAACACCGGCTTTTTTCATCGCGGTGATTGCAGACACTTTGTCGCCCATCAGGCGGATGGTGTCGGCTTTCGGGCCGATGAAGATGAAGCCAGAGCGTTCAACCTGCTCAGCAAAGTTGGCGTTCTCAGAGAGGAAGCCGTAACCCGGATGAATTGCCACCGCGCCGGTGATTTCAGCGGCGCTGATGATAGCCGGGATGTTCAGATAGCTTTTTACGGACGGAGCCGGGCCAATACAGACCGTCTCATCCGCCAGCAATACGTGTTTTAAATCGCGATCCGCGCTTGAGTGCACAGCGACGGTCTTGATGCCCAGTTCTTTACAGGCACGAAGAATACGCAGTGCGATCTCGCCGCGGTTGGCGATAACAATTTTATCCAGCATGTACGCCTCGTTACTCGATGACGACCAGCGGCTCGTCAAATTCAACCGGCTGACCACTTTCGACCAGAATCGCTTTAACAGTACCTGATTTGTCTGCTTCGATCTGGTTCATCATTTTCATCGCTTCAACGATGCACAGGGTATCGCCTACGTTGACTTTCTGACCCACTTCGATGAACGCCTTCGCGTCCGGGCTCGGGGTGCGGTAGAAAGTACCAACCATTGGGGAACGTACGATGTGACCACTGATTTCTGCTGCAGCGGCAGGTGCGGCTTCAGCTGCTGGCGCAACGGCTGCGGAGAGCGCAGGCTGCTGCACTGGCGCAGCATAAGCTTGCTGCATTACCGGGAAGCTAGCGGCTGGGGCTGCACGGCTGATGCGTACAGACTCTTCGCCTTCAGAAATTTCCAGTTCGGAGATGCCTGATTCTTCAACCAGCTCGATCAGTTTTTTAATCTTACGAATATCCATGAGTGGGTTCCGTACTCTTGTTTAGTGTGATTGTGACAAGCGTTTTACCGCTGTCTGTAAAGCGTATGAATAGCCGTCTGCGCCCAGTCCACAGATAACGCCAGCAGCGATATCTGACAGATACGAATGGTGACGGAACGGCTCTCGGGCGTGCACATTACTCAGGTGGATCTCGATAAACGGGATACTCACCGCGAGCAGTGCGTCGCGGATAGCAACACTGGTGTGCGTAAACGCGGCCGGATTGATCAGGATATAGTCCACATTGTCTTTAGCCTGATGAATACGGTCGATGAGTGCGTACTCCGCATTCGACTGAAAATGATCCAAATCCACATTCAGTGACGCTGCTTCCGTTCCCAGACGGTTAACAATTTCACTCAATGTTAGCGTGCCGTACTTCTCTGGCTCACGGGTGCCGAGCATGTTCAGGTTCGGTCCGTTCAAAACTAAGATATGGAATTTATCAGTCATTATGCCGCTATCTCCTGCGATTTTCGGGTAAAAAACAAAATATACCTTCGAAACGCAAATGTCACCTTTTCAGAGGCTTAAAACCGCTGTCAGGCGAACCAAGGTCGCACATTATAACGATTTCGTAGCATTTAGCAGCTAAATACTGGTCTTATCAGGGAAGATTATCAACCGCTATCCGAAAAAGATTTGCGGTTGACGGGTAATCTGCGGGAAAACGCACAGTTTCGCGAACTATCGCAACCACTGGCGGAACTTCTTGTAACGCCATGCCAAAAGCGCCACGGCCGCCAGTGCATAAAGGATTGGCTGCGGCGAGAGGATCTTCACCGACCACAGGTAATGAATGGGAGCGAGGATCGCGACAAGATAGACGAAGTTATGCAGAAGCTGCCAGCGCCTGCCCAGTTTTCGCTGCGCATATTGCGTGGATGTCAGCGCTAACGCCAGTAAAACCACCCAGCTCACGATACCCAGCGTCAGATAAGGACGTGTCACCAGTTCGCGGCCAAGCAGCGCCAGATTGTTAATTCCCAGTTCCAGCAGGGCGTAGCTGGTGAGGTGCAGCGTCGCCCAGGCAAAACACCATAGCCCTAACAGGCGACGGGTGCGTATCAATAAGGGCTGTTTAGCGTAGCGCGCCAGCGGCGAGACGAGCAAGGTGGCCAGCAAAAATTTCAGAGCCATCCGACCGGTAAAATGCTGGATATCCTTCGCCGGGTCTGCGCTAAAGAGCCCCTGGCTTGCGGCCCAGAACAGCCATATAAAAGGAAGCAGCCCGGCCAGGTGCAGCAGCACTTTCAGCCAGGTAATCTGTTTTGCCGTTAAACGCACTCAGAAGTTCTCCCGTAAGTTGAGGCCACGGTAAAGCGAGGCCACTTCATCCGCATAGCCGTTAAACAGCAGCGTCGGCTGGCGCTTCACGTCCAGCGCACCGCCGGAACCGATAAACCGCTCGGTTGCCTGCGACCAGCGCGGATGATCCACGTGCGGGTTCACGTTGGCGAAGAAACCGTATTCGTCCGGGGCCGCCAGATTCCAGGTGGTTGGCGGACGTTCGCGGGTAAGCTTAATGCTGACGATAGACTTAATCCCTTTGAAGCCATATTTCCACGGTACGGTTAAACGGATGGGGGCACCGTTCTGCGGCGGAAGCGCTTTGCCATAAACGCCAACGGTCAGCAGGGTGAGGGGGTGCATAGCTTCGTCGAGACGTAGCCCTTCCACATATGGATATTCAAGCCCGCCGCCGATGAACCGATCTTTCTGCCCGGGCATCTCGTCCGGCGCATAGCGCGTCTGGAAAGCGACATATTTTGCATTGCTGGTGGGTTCAACCATCGCCAGCAGTTTATGCAGCGGGAAGCCGACCCAGGGCACAACCATCGACCAGGCTTCCACGCAGCGCATGCGATAGATACGCTCTTCGAGCGGGAAACTGGTGGTGAGATCGTGATGGTCCAGCGTCAGGGGTTTCGCCACTTCGCCATCAATTTTCAGCGTCCACGGATCGGTTTTGAGGCTCCCCGCGTTGGCGGCAGGATCGGCCTTATCGAGACCAAATTCGTAGAAGTTGTTGTAGCCGGTAACTTTATCTTCCGGCGTGAGCGTCAGCTTGTTTTGCCATTCGGCCGGTTTGGTAAAGGTGAGCGGGGCGCCGGATGGGGCCTTTGGCCGATCGTTGCCTTTAAACCAGTCGAGCAGGTCGGCGTGTGCCGCGGGAGAGAGCGTCAGGGCTGTGGCGCTGATGCCAAGCATTTTCAGGATCTGGCGGCGCTGTAACATAAAGACAGACTCAGACGTTACGTCAGCTTCCGTCAGTTTTCGGTTTTTCATGGCATCCTCCGTCATGCGTTTTTCTAAGCATGACGGAGGAGAGGGATTCGCGCGAATATGTCACGAAAATTTGAAGATTAGGCGATTTTCACCAGCGCGCGGCCGTGGAATTGGTTGTCCATGATCTTACTGGCGTATTCCGGCGCCTGGCTGAGGGTTATCTCCGTTGCGCTCTGGGTATAGAAAGATTCCGGCAGATCGCGCACCAGCCGTTCCCAGGCTTGATGACGACGGGCCGGCGGGGTCATCACGGAATCCACGCCCTGCAGGCGTACGTTACGCAGAATAAATGGCATCACGGTGGTTGGCAGGGCAAATCCGCCCGCCAGACCGCAGGCTGCCACGCAGCCGCCGTAGTTCATCTGCGCCAGGACTTTTGCCAGCACCTTATCACCGACGGTATCCACCGCCCCAGCCCAAACCTGTTTTTCCAGCGGACGGGTTTCGGCAAATTCGTCGCGGCTGAGAATGCGGCTGGCACCGAGCTGGCGCAGATAGTCATGGGTGCTTTCTCGGCCGGAAACCGCAGCGACCTGATAGCCCAGCTTGTGGAGCAGCGTGACTGCCGTGCTGCCCACGCCTCCGCTGGCGCCGGTGACGACAATTTCCCCTGACTCAGGGCGGATAGCTGCATCTTCCAGCGCCATCACGCACAGCATGGCGGTAAAGCCTGCCGTGCCGACGATCATCGCCTTGCGGCCATCCATGCCTTTCGGCACAGGCACCAGCCAGTCGCCCTTCACGCGCGCCTGCGTTGCCAGCCCGCCCCAGTGATTTTCACCCACGCCCCAGCCGGTGAGCAGCACATGCTGGCCCGGATGGAAGCGCGGATCCTCGCTGGTATGAACCCGCCCAGCGAAATCGATCCCCGGCACCATAGGGAAATTTCGGATGATTTTACCCTTACCGGTAATAGCCAGCGCATCTTTATAATTTAAACTGGACCAGTCGATGTCGACGGTTACGTCGCCTTCCGGCAGGCGACTCTCTTCAACCGCCTGCACTGAGGCAAGCGTTTTGCCGTCCTGCTGTTCTAAGATCAAAGCCTGCATACGGGGTCCTCACGACTCAGATGATTGGAAAATAATTTCTGAAGACTATACTCGCTCAGGGAAACGCAGTGCCGATTTAACGCAATAAATTGCCAGATACGCCCGATTTGGTAGTATGCCGCATTTGAAATGCAAGTTAGCGCTTACTCGCTACCCCATCAACCCACGGAGTAATCTCAAGGATGCGATTAACGACGAAGTTCTCAGCTTTTATCACCTTGCTGACGGGGCTTACCATTTTTGTCACGCTTCTGGGCTGTTCCCTGAGTTTTTACACCGCCATTCAGGACAAGCTGGTCAACCGGGTACAGTCTGTTGCCTCGGTGATTGATACGCGTCTGCTGACGACGCCCCTACCGGCGCTCTCCCGTGAGCTTGATGAGTTGATGGTACCTGTTGATATCGTTCAGATCGACATTCTGCAGGGAAAGCATCGTGTTTTAAGCCATGAACGACCGGGAAGCTATCGCCCCGCGGGCGTGGTAAGCCAGTATCGGGAAGTGACGGTGCATTCCCTTAAAAATCCGGGGATGACCATACACATGGTCTACCTCGATCCGATGGCCAGCTATTTCCGTTCCATGATGACCACCGCACCGCTCACCGTCGCCGTTGCGTTTATCGTCCTGCTGATCTTTCTCGCGGTCCGCTGGCTGCGCCGCCAGCTTTCCGGTCAGGAGCTGCTGGAGATGCGATCCGTACGTATCCTGAACGGTGAACGCGGCCCGCAGGTGCGTGGCTCTGTCCACGAGTGGCCGTCACGCGCCAGCAGCGCGCTCGATACCCTGCTCTCCGAAATCCAGTTTGCCAGCGACCAGCGCAGCCGTATGGATACGCTGATCCGCTCTTATGCGGCGCAGGATAATAAAACTGGCCTTAACAACCGTCTTTTCTTTGATAATCAGCTCGCCACGCTGCTCGACGATTCAGAAAAAGTGGGGACACACGGGGTGGTGATGATGATTCGCCTGCCCGATTTCGATCTCCTGCGCGACACCTGGGGACAGCGAGCCGCGGAAGAAAACCTCTTTACGCTGATCAACCTGCTCTCCACCTTTATTATGCGCTACCCGGGCGCGCTGCTGGCCCGCTATCACCGCAGCGACTTTGCCGTGCTGTTGCCTCACCGTACGCTGAAGGAATCCGAAAGCATCGCCAGCCAGCTGCTGAAGGCGGTAGATGCGCTGCCGCAGAGCAAAATGCTCGACAGGGACGATATGGTCCACATGGGGATCTGCGCCTGGCGTGGCGGACAATCCACAGAGCAGGTGATGGAACATGCGGAAGCCGCTACCCGCAACGCCGTGTTACAGGGGGCCAACGGATGGGCGGTTTACGATGACTCGCTGCCGGAAAAAGGGCGCGGCAACGTGCGCTGGCGAACGCTGATTGAGCAAATGCTCAGCCGCGGCGGTCCACGTATTTATCAAAAACCCGCGGTCATGAAAAACGGCAACGTTCATCACCGTGAACTGATGTGTCGTATTTTTGACGGTACCGAAGAGGTCATCTCTGCGGAATATCTGCCGATGGTGCTGCAATTTGGCCTGTCCGAAGAGTATGACCGCCAGCAAATTACCCGGCTGATTCCGTTTTTATCCTTCTGGCCTGAAGAAAACCTGGCGTTACAGGTCACCGTGGAGTCGTTAATACGCCCACGTTTTCAGCGCTGGCTACGTGATACGCTAATGCAATGCGAAAAATCGCAACGTAAACACATTATTTTTGAACTTGCTGAGGCCGATGTAGGTCAACACATCAGCCGGTTACGTCCGGTGGTACGTTTGATCAATGCGCTCGGTGCACGTATCGCTGTGACGCAGGCAGGTTTAACGCTGGTCAGCACCAACTGGATCAAGGAACTGGATGTGGAGTTATTAAAGCTACATCCGGGGCTGGTAAGGAATATTGAGAAGCGTACGGAAAACCAGCTGCTGGTACAGAGTCTGGTAGAAGCGTGCAAGGGTACGCGAACACAAGTATTTGCCACGGGCGTGCGCTCCAGAAGCGAATGGCAGATGTTAACAGCGCGCGGCGTGATGGGCGGTCAGGGGGATTTTTTTGCTGCCTCTCAACCGCTTGACACCAACGTGAAAAAATATTTGCAAAGATACTCTGTTTGACCTGCCGTTTACGCTGTTTTCACGTAGAATATCGCGCCTGTAGCTTTGAGTATGTCGAGCAAAAAGCCAGTGAACGACCTGTAACGGGTTACAAACGTCAGTGGGGAACGCTACTGTTTACTCAGCCCTGAGGGAATCAGGGGATGATTTTGTAACATCAGGAAACGTACTGCACAAATTTTCACCGTTGCAGATGATTTTTGCGCCTTGTCGCTGCTGCGTGTGGTTGGTAAAGTAAGCGGATTTTGTTTTCCGCCCCAGCTTTCAGGATTATCCCTTAGTATGTTGAAAAAATTTCGTGGCATGTTTTCCAATGACCTGTCCATTGACCTGGGTACCGCGAATACCCTTATTTATGTAAAAGGACAAGGCATCGTATTGAATGAGCCTTCCGTTGTGGCCATTCGTCAGGATCGTGCAGGCTCGCCGAAAAGCGTTGCTGCAGTGGGTCATGACGCGAAGCAGATGCTGGGTCGTACCCCTGGCAACATCGCCGCCATTCGCCCAATGAAAGACGGCGTTATCGCCGACTTCTTCGTGACTGAAAAAATGCTTCAGCACTTCATCAAGCAGGTTCACAGCAACAGCTTCATGCGTCCAAGCCCGCGTGTTCTGGTGTGTGTGCCGGTTGGTGCAACCCAGGTAGAGCGTCGCGCAATCCGTGAATCTGCCCAGGGTGCAGGTGCACGTGAAGTGTTCCTGATTGAAGAGCCAATGGCTGCGGCCATCGGTGCTGGCCTGCCTGTTTCCGAAGCTACCGGTTCTATGGTTGTGGATATCGGTGGTGGTACCACTGAAGTGGCCGTTATCTCTCTGAACGGCGTGGTGTACTCCTCTTCCGTACGTATCGGTGGTGACCGCTTCGATGAAGCCATCATTAATTATGTGCGCCGTAACTACGGCTCTCTGATCGGTGAAGCCACCGCAGAGCGTATCAAACACGAAATCGGCTCTGCGTATCCGGGCGATGAAGTGCGTGAGATCGAAGTACGTGGCCGTAACCTGGCTGAAGGTGTTCCACGCGGTTTCACCCTGAACTCCAACGAAATTCTGGAAGCTCTGCAGGAACCACTGACGGGCATCGTGAGCGCGGTAATGGTTGCGCTGGAACAGTGCCCACCAGAGCTGGCGTCCGATATCTCCGAGCGCGGTATGGTTCTGACCGGTGGTGGTGCGCTGCTGCGTAACCTCGACCGCCTGTTAATGGAAGAGACAGGTATTCCTGTCGTAGTTGCAGAAGATCCACTGACTTGCGTCGCCCGTGGTGGTGGCAAGGCGCTGGAAATGATCGACATGCACGGCGGCGATTTGTTCAGCGAAGAGTAGTCGAGTTTGAGAGGGTAGCAATTTGCTACCCTTTCTCTCTGACGCGAGAATACGCATAGCCTATGAAGCCAATTTTTAGCCGTGGCCCATCGCTACAGTTTCGCCTTATTCTGGCGGTTCTGGTTGCGCTTGGGGTCATTATTGCCGATAGCCGCCTCGGTACGTTCAGCCAGATCAGAACGTACATGGATACCGCCGTCAGTCCTTTCTACTTTGTTTCAAATGGTCCCCGTGAACTGCTCGACTCCGTTTCTCAAACGCTGTCTTCGCGCGACCAACTCGAACTCGAAAACCGGGCATTACGTCAGGAACTGCTGCTGAAAAACAGCGAACTGCTGATGCTGGGGCAATACAAGCAGGAGAACGCGCGTCTGCGTGAACTGCTCGGCTCGCCGCTGCGTCAGGATGAGCAGAAAATGGTCACGCAGGTGATCTCCACCGTGAACGACCCCTACAGCGATCAGGTTGTGATCGACAAAGGGAGCGTGAACGGGGTGTATGAAGGTCAGCCTGTTATCAGTGATAAAGGCGTTGTGGGCCAGGTTGTTGCCGTGGCCAAACTGACCAGCCGCGTGCTGCTGATTTGCGATGCCACGCATGCTCTGCCGATCCAGGTTCTGCGCAACGACATCCGCGTGATTGCGGCCGGTAACGGCTGTACCGACGACCTGCAGCTGGAACACCTGCCGGCTAACACGGATATTCGCGTGGGCGACGTGCTGGTGACGTCCGGCCTGGGTGGACGCTTCCCTGAAGGCTATCCGGTTGCGGTGGTCTCTTCGGTCAAGCTGGACACCCAGCGTGCCTATACCGTGATTCAGGCCCGTCCAACCGCCGGTTTGCAGCGTCTGCGCTATCTGCTGCTGCTGTGGGGCGCCGATCGTAACGGTTCTAATCCGATGACGCCTGAAGAGGTGCATCGCGTGGCGAACGAGCGCCTGATGCAGATGATGCCGCAGGTTCTCCCACCTGCGGATTCCATGGGGCCGCCTGCGCCAGTACCGGCGCCGGCAACCGGGTTAACGCAGCCGCTGCCGGATGCGCCGCCACCGCCTAAACTCTCTTCGGGAGGGCAGTAGTGGCAAGCTATCGTAGCCAGGGACGCTGGGTCATCTGGCTCTCGTTTCTCATTGCACTGTTACTGCAAGTGATGCCCTGGCCGGATGACATTCTCGTTTTCCGGCCAAACTGGGTATTGCTCATTTTACTCTACTGGATCCTTGCCCTGCCGCATCGCGTAAATGTCGGCACAGGTTTCGTGATGGGTGCCATACTGGATCTCATTAGCGGCTCTACGCTTGGCGTGCGCGCCTTGTCCATGAGCATTATTGCGTACCTCGTCGCACTCAAATTCCAGCTCTTTCGTAACCTTGCGCTCTGGCAACAGGCCCTGGTAGTGATGCTATTGTCGCTCGCTGCGGATATCGTTGTTTTCTGGGCTGAGTTTTTAGTGATCAACGTCTCTTTCCGACCGGAAGTGTTCTGGAGTAGTGTAGTAAACGGTGTGCTCTGGCCTTGGTTATTCCTGCTGATGCGTAAGGTTCGCCAGCAGTTTGCTGTGCAATAAAAGGTTTCTATGACGTCTTTGTATCTCGCTTCCGGCTCCCCGCGCCGTCAGGAACTCCTGACGCAGCTAGGCGTCTCTTTTGAACGCATCGTTACCGGCATTGAAGAAAAACGTGCTGAGGGCGAAAGCGCTCAACAGTACGTGTCTCGCCTGGCGCGCGAGAAAGCGCAGGCGGGCGTGGCCAGTGTGCCACGCGATCTTCCCGTCCTGGGAGCAGATACCATCGTTATTCTGAACGGTGAAGTGCTTGAGAAACCGCGCGACGCCGATCATGCGGCGCGCATGCTGCACAAAATGTCCGGACAAACGCATCAGGTGATGACGGCCGTCGCGCTGGCTGACCGCCAGCACGTGCTGGATTGCCTGGTAGTGACCGAAGTGACGTTCAGAGTACTTACCGACGACGACATCGCCGCTTATATTGCCAGCGGTGAACCAATGGATAAAGCAGGTGCATACGGTATTCAGGGGCTGGGTGGCTGTTTTGTCAGGAAGATTAATGGCAGCTATCACGCCGTAGTCGGCTTACCGCTGGTGGAAACGTATGAGTTGCTGAGCAATTTTAACTCACTGCGTGAGGGAAGGGATAATTATGACGGCTGAATTGTTGGTAAACGTAACGCCATCGGAAACCCGTGTGGCCTATATTGATGGTGGCATTCTTCAGGAAATTCATATTGAGCGTGAAGCGCGGCGCGGAATAGTAGGCAATATCTACAAAGGTCGTGTCAGTCGTGTACTACCGGGTATGCAGGCGGCTTTTGTAGATATTGGACTGGATAAGGCGGCGTTTTTACATGCCTCCGATATCATGCCGCACACCGAGTGCGTCGCTGGCGAAGAGCAAAAGCAGTTTGCCGTGCGCGATATTTCTGAACTGGTACGTCAGGGACAGGATCTGATGGTGCAGGTGGTGAAAGACCCCCTCGGTACCAAAGGCGCCCGTCTGACCACCGACATCACCTTACCTTCCCGCTATCTGGTCTTTATGCCCGGCGCGTCGCACGTGGGCGTTTCGCAGCGTATTGAGAGCGAAACCGAGCGCGAGCGTCTGAAGAAAGTGGTCAGCGCCTACTGCGATGAACAGGGCGGGTTTATCATCCGTACCGCTGCGGAAGGGATCAGCGAAGAAGACCTGGCGTCGGATGCGGCTTACCTGAAGCGCGTCTGGACCAAGGTGATGGAGCGTAAAAAACGCAACCAGACCCGCTACCAGCTCTACGGTGAGCTGGCCCTTGCTCAGCGCGTTCTGCGCGACTTTGCCGATGCCCAGCTCGACCGCATTCGCGTGGACTCGCGCCTGACCTATGAAGCGCTGCTGGAATTTACCGCTGAGTACATCCCGGAGATGCCTGGCCTGCTGGAACATTATTCAGGGCGTCAGCCGATTTTCGATCTCTATGATGTCGAAAACGAGATCCAGCGCGCGCTGGAGCGTAAGGTTGAGCTGAAGTCAGGCGGCTATCTGATCATCGATCAGACCGAAGCGATGACCACCGTCGATATCAACACCGGCGCGTTCGTCGGCCATCGCAACCTGGATGACACCATCTTCAACACTAACATCGAAGCCACGCAGGCGATTGCGCGCCAGCTTCGTCTGCGCAATCTGGGCGGCATTATCATCATCGACTTCATCGATATGAGTAATGAAGACCATCGTCGCCGCGTGCTGCACTCGCTTGAGCAGGCGCTGAGCAAAGATCGCGTGAAAACCAGCATCAACGGCTTCTCGCAGCTGGGGCTGGTGGAAATGACGCGTAAGCGTACCCGCGAGAGCGTTGAGCATGTGCTGTGTAATGAATGCCCAACCTGCCATGGGCGCGGAACGGTAAAGACGGTTGAGACCGTCTGCTATGAAATTATGCGCGAAATCGTCCGTGTTCATCATGCCTACGACTCCGATCGTTTTCTGGTCTATGCTTCCCCTGCGGTGGCTGAAGCGCTGAAAGGCGAAGAGTCACACGCGCTGGCGGAAGTGGAAATCTTTGTCGGCAAACAGGTAAAAGTACAAATTGAACCGCTCTATAACCAGGAGCAGTTTGACGTCGTGATGATGTAAGACGCAGTACGCTGCGTGACGAAAGCTGACAAGGAGAGATGCGTGAGGCGATTGCCGGGGATTTTATTGCTTACAGGGGCAACGCTGGTCGTGATTGTCGCGTTGCTCGTGAGCGGGCTACGCCTCGTATTACCGCATCTGGACAGCTGGCGTCCGCAACTGCTGGCTAAAATTGAATCCACCACCGGCGTGCCGGTGAACGTAAGCCAGATTAGCGCTAACTGGCAGAATTTTGGCCCGACGCTCGATGTCCGGGATATCAACGCCAGCCTCAAAGATGGCGGCCACCTGAAAATCAAACGCGTGACCCTGGCGCTGGACGTCTGGCAAAGCCTGCTGCATCTGCGCTGGCAGTTTCGCGATCTCACCTTTTATCAACTCCAGTTCCTGACCAATACGCCTCTGTCCGGCGGCGATAGCGGTCAGGGTCTGGAAGCCAACCGCTTCAGCGATCTTTTCCTCCGTCAGTTCGATCACTTCGATCTGCGCGACAGTGAAGTGAGCTTCATTACCCTCTCCGGCCAGCGCGCCGAACTGGCGATCCCTCAGCTGACCTGGCTCAACGGTAAAGAACGTCACCGCGCTGAGGGGCAGGTCAATCTCTCAAGCCTGAACGGCCAGCACGGCGTGATGCAGGTGCGCATGGATCTGCGGGACGATGACGGCCTGTTAAACAACGGCAAAGTCTGGCTGCAGGCCGACGATGTTGACGTAAAGCCGTGGCTGGGCGACTGGCTCCAGCAAAATATGCAGCTGGAGACTGCCCGTTTCAGCCTTGAAGGCTGGCTGACCCTGACCAAAGGTGAATTTGCCAGCGGCGATATCTGGCTCAAGCAGGGGGGCGCCAGCTGGAAAGGCGAAAAACAGCAGCATCAGCTTTCCGTCGATAACCTCACCGCGCACGTGACGCAGGAAAAAGAGGGCTGGCAGTTTGCCATTCCGGATACGCGCATCACCATGGACGGCAAGCCGTGGCCGCGCGGTGCGCTGACGCTGGCCTGGATGCCGGAGCAGGACGTCGGCGGCACGGCCAGTAAACGCAGCGACGAGCTGCGCATCCGCGCCAGCAACCTCGATTTGGCGGCCATTGAGGGCCTGCGCTCGATGGCGGCAAAACTCTCTCCGGACCTGGGCGAGATCTGGCTGGCAACCCAGCCGAGCGGGACGATCGATGCGCTGGGGCTGGACATCCCGCTCCAGGCGACGGAAAAAACCCGCTTCCAGGCAACGTGGAAAGATCTTGCCTGGAAGCAGTGGAAGCTGCTGCCGGGGGCGGAGCACTTTAGCGGCAAGCTGGAAGGCAGCGTGGAAAACGGCAGGCTGACGGTTGATATGCACGACGCCAAAATGCCTTACGAGACGGTCTTCCGCGCGCCGCTGGAAATCGAACAGGGCAGCGCGGTGCTTAACTGGCTCCGTAACGACAAGGGTTTCCAGCTTGATGGCCGCCATATCGATGTGAAAGCCAAAGCGGTGCACGCGCGCGGCGATTTCCGCTATCTGCAGCCTGAAGGCGATGAGCCGTGGCTGGGCATTCTGGCCGGGATCAGCACCGATGACGGCTCTCAGGCCTGGCGCTACTTCCCGGAAAACCTGATGGGAAAAGCCCTGGTGGACTATCTCAGCGGCGCGATTCAGGGCGGTCAGGCGGACAATGCCACGCTGGTGTACGGCGGTAATCCGCATCTTTTCCCGTACAAACACAATGAAGGCCAGTTCCAGGTGCTGGTGCCGCTGCATAACGCGACCTTTGCGTTCCAGCCCGGCTGGCCCGCGCTGAAAGATCTGGATATCGAGCTCAACTTCCTCAATGACGGACTATGGATGAAGTCCGACAGCGTGGCGCTGGGCGGCGTGACGGCCAGCAACCTGACGGCCAACATCCCGGATTACTCCAAAGAGAAGCTGCTGATTGATGCCGACATCAATGGCCCGGGCAAAGCGGTGGGGCCGTACTTTGAGGAGACGCCCCTGAAAGATTCGCTGGCGGCGACGCTCCAGCAGCTACAGCTTGATGGCGATGTTAATGCTCGCTTACATCTTGATATCCCGCTGGACGGCGAGATGACCACCGCCAAAGGCGACGTCCGCCTTAAGAACAACAGCCTGTTCATCAAACCCCTTGAGAGCACGCTGAAAAATCTCAGCGGGCAGTTCAGCTTTGACAACGGAAACCTGAAGAGCGAGCCGCTTACGGCCAGCTGGTTTAATCAGCCCGTTAATATCGACTTCACGACCACCGAGGGTGAAAAGGCTTATCAGGTAGCCGTCAATCTGGACGGTAACTGGCAGCCAGCGCGCATGGAGGTCCTGCCGAAACCCATTGAGGCGTCAGTGCAGGGCGCAGTCGCCTGGCAGGGTAAAGTGGCAATCGACCTGCCTTATCACGCGGGTGCTCAGTATAAGGTCGACATCACGGGCGATCTGAAAAACCTTCAGAGCCAGCTGCCTGCGCCGCTGGATAAACAGGCCGGACAGCCGCTGCCGGTAAAGCTGAACGTCGATGGCAACCTGAACAGCTTCGCGTTGACCGGAAGCGCGGGCGGGACAAACCACTTCAACAGCCGCTGGCTGCTTAACCGCAAGCTCACCCTCGACAAAGCCATCTGGACAACGGATAGCCGCTCCACGCCGCCTCTGCCGGAGCAGTCGGGCATTGAGCTGAATCTCCCGCCGATGGACGGTGCAGAGTGGCTGGCGCTGTTCCAGAAAGGTGTTGGGCAAAACGTTGATGAAACCGCCCAGTTCCCGCAGGCCATTACCGTACGCACGCCGTCGCTGATGCTGGGCGGGCAGCAGTGGAACAACCTGAGCATTGTCTCGCAGCCTGGCGCTAACGGCACGAAGGTGGAGGCCCAGGGCAGAGAGATCAACGGTACGCTGACCATGCGCAATCACGCGCCGTGGCAGGCGGCGATCCGCTACCTCTACTACAACCCGGCAAGCGCCGCGAGCGGGAAAGATAAACCGGCAGAGGCGTCGCCGCTGAGTAATGTCTCCCGCGTCGATTTTAGCGGCTGGCCCGATCTCCAGCTGCGCTGCGCGGAGTGCTGGCTGTGGGGGCAGAAATATGGCCGTATTGACGGTGATTTCACTATTCAGGCCAACACGCTTACGCTCTCCGGTGGCCTGGTTGATACCGGTTTTGGCCGCATGACGGCCGCAGGGGAATGGGTGAATAACCCGGGCGAGCAGCGAACTTCCCTGAAGGGCGACATTAAAGGCAACAAGCTGGATGCGGCAGCCAATTTCTTTGGAATCAGCACGCCGCTGCGCGGCTCGTCGTTTGACGTCGATTACGATCTTCACTGGCGTGACGCTCCGTGGAAGCCGGATGAGGCCTCGCTGAACGGCATTCTGAAAACCCGCTTCGGCAAAGGTGAAATTGCCGACGTGAGCACGGGGCGCGCCGGGCAGATCCTGCGCCTGCTGAGTTTTGATGCGCTGCTGCGCAAGCTGCGCTTCGATTTCAGCGATACCTTCAGCGAAGGTTTCTACTACGATTCCATCCGCAGCACGGCGTGGATCAAGGACGGTGTTCTGCATACGGACGACACGTTGGTGGATGGCCTGGAAGCGGATATCGCTATGAAAGGCTCCGTTAACCTCGTGCGTCGCGAGCTGGATATGGAAGCCGTGGTGGCGCCGGAAATTTCCGCGAGCGTGGGCGTGGCGGCGGCCTTTGTGGTGAACCCGATTGTCGGTGCGGCAGTGTTTGCCGCCAGCAAAGTGCTGGGGCCGCTGTGGAGCAAGGTCTCCATTCTGCGCTACCGCATTACCGGTCCGGTAGATAAACCGCAGATTAACGAGGTGCTGCGCCAGCCGCGCAAAGATGCACAGCAATGATTTGACGTGGGCAGGTAATTGCCTCACTCTCAATAAATACGATCTTTATACCGCCACGGGCGGCAACGAACGAGTAGCAATACGATGAGTCTGAACCTGGTAAGTGAACATTTGCTCGCAGCGAACGGCCTGAGCCATCAGGACCTGTTCTCCATTCTTGGTCAACTGACCGAACGCCGCCTCGACTACGGCGACCTTTATTTCCAGTCGAGCTATCACGAATCCTGGGTTTTAGAAGACAGCATCATCAAAGATGGCTCCTACAACATTGACCAGGGCGTCGGCGTCCGTGCCGTCAGCGGCGAGAAAACCGGTTTTGCCTATGCCGATCAGATTAGCCTCACCGCACTCGAGCAGAGCGCGCAGGCCGCGCGTACCATTGTGCGTGATACCGGTGATGGTCGCGTGAAAACCCTGGGAGAAGTGCAGCACTCTGCGCTCTATACCAGCATCGATCCGCTGCAGAGCATGAGCCGTGAAGAGAAGCTGGATATCCTGCGTCGCGTGGACAAAGTCGCCCGCGCGGCGGACAAACGCGTGCAGGAAGTTTCTGCCAGCCTGAGCGGCGTGTATGAGTTGATTCTGGTTGCGGCAACGGACGGTACCCTTGCGGCAGACGTTCGCCCGCTGGTGCGTCTCTCCATCAGCGTGCAGGTCGATGACGACGGCAAACGCGAGCGCGGCTCAAGCGGCGGCGGCGGTCGTTTCGGCTATGACTGGTTCCTGGGCGACGTTGACGGTGAAGCACGCGCCGACGCGTGGGCGAAAGAAGCCGTGCGCATGGCGCTGGTGAATCTGAATGCCGTCGCGGCGCCGGCGGGCTCATTCCCGGTGGTGCTGGGCGCCGGATGGCCGGGCGTGCTGTTACACGAAGCCGTAGGCCACGGCCTGGAAGGCGACTTTAACCGTCGCGGGACGTCCGTGTTCAGCGGTCAAATCGGGCAGCTTGTCTCCTCTGAGCTGTGCACCGTGGTGGATGACGGCACCATGCGCGATCGTCGCGGCTCGGTGGCTATCGACGATGAAGGTACGCCAGGGCAGTACAATGTGCTGATCGAAAACGGCGTGCTGAAAGGCTACATGCAGGACAAACTCAACGCGCGCCTGATGGGCGTCGCGCCGACGGGCAACGGACGCCGTGAATCTTACGCGCATCTGCCGATGCCGCGCATGACCAACACGTACATGCTGCCGGGCAAATCGACGCCGCAGGAGATTATCGAATCCGTCGATTACGGTATCTTTGCGCCAAACTTTGGCGGCGGCCAGGTGGACATCACCTCCGGTAAGTTTGTTTTCTCCACGTCAGAAGCGTATCTGATCGAGAAAGGTAAAGTGACCAAAGCGGTGAAGGGGGCGACGCTGATTGGCTCCGGTATTGAAGCCATGCAGCAGATTTCCATGGTCGGTAACGATCTGAAGCTGGATAACGGCGTGGGCGTCTGCGGTAAAGAGGGCCAGAGCCTGCCGGTTGGCGTGGGCCAGCCAACGCTGAAGGTGGACAACCTGACGGTGGGCGGCACGGCGTAATTTCCTGACCCTCTCCCCAAAGGGGAGAGGGGGCTGCTCCGCGCTGTCTTTTCTCCCTCGTCCTTATGGAAAAAGGCCTACTCTTTCCTTCTCCCCCGCATCCCCTGAAACAGCTCCGCCACGTCCACAAAATATTCGGTCAGATAGTTAATACACACCTGCACCTTGAGCGGAAGTTTGTCTTTTTCGGTATACAGGGCGTACACAGGACGCGGATCGGACTGGTAGCGCGGGAAGAGGATCTCCAGCACGCCGCTGTTGATCTCGTTGATCACCCACATTAACGGCACGTAGGCGATCCCGGCGCCGGCCACCAGCCAGCGTGAAATCGTCATCGGATCGTTAGTGACAAACCGCCCTTCCGGCAGCAGTTTGGTAGAAATCCCTTCCGGGGCAATCAGCTCAAATTCATTATCGGGCCGCACGCTGTACTCCAGCCACGAGTGGTTGGTGAGATCGGCGGGCTTCTCCGGAACGCCGTACTGCGCCAGATAGCTTTTCGAGGCGCAGACCACCATCGGCATGCTGCCCAGCCGTCGCGAGAACAGGCTGGAATCCTGCAACGCGCCGACGCGGATCACCACGTCCAGCCCGTCGGCAATCAGATCCGGCGCCGGGATACCCGTCACCAGATTGACCGTAAGACCGGGGTACTCTTTCAGCATATCCGCCGTCATGGCAGCGAGAACATTTTGTGCCATAGTTGAAGAACACCCGATGCGCAGCGTGCCGATGGGGGTGTTGTTGAAGGCATAGAGCTGTTCGTGAACATCCTGCACTTCAAGCAGCATACGGCGACAGCCCTGATAGTAAATTTTACCCGCTTCCGTCAGCCCAATGCTGCGGGTACTGCGGTTGAGCAGCTTGACCTGAAGCTCATCTTCCAGTTTGGACACCGTCTGGCTGATGGATGAGACGCTCATCTGAAGCTGGCGTGCAGCGGCGGTAAAAGAGCCCAGCTCAACCACTTTGGCGAAGACCGACATGCGTTTTAAACGTTCCATTGTTCACTCTGGCTTAAAAGTGATTTAGATCACATATTATAGATAACAGCATAACAGTTACGTTAATATATTATTAATTACATAACGGCTGCGCCATTCTCGCCCGGCGTTTCTTGCTCTCCTGCGGTGGCGTGCGCTAAAAAATTCTGAAGCCTGCACTCTCTCTTATCAAGGTCAACATGAGTCTGTTTCCCGTTATCGTGGTGTTCGGTCTGTCGTTCCCACCGATATTTTTCGAGCTTCTTTTATCACTGGCGATCTTCTGGCTGGTGCGCAAGGTGCTGGTCCCTACCGGGATCTACGATTTCGTCTGGCACCCTGCATTGTTCAATACCGCGCTGTATTGCTGCCTGTTTTATCTGATATCGCGCATGTTTGTCTGAGGTTGATGTGAAAACGCTAACAAGAAAAATCTCCCGCACTGCCATCACAATGGCGCTGGTTATCCTCGCCTTCATCGCTATTTTCCGCGCCTGGGTTTATTACACCGAATCACCGTGGACGCGTGATGCACGCTTCAGCGCCGATGTGGTGGCAATAGCCCCTGACGTGGCCGGCCTTATCACGGCGGTCAACGTCCACGATAACCAGCTGGTGAAAAAAGATCAGGTCCTGTTCACCATCGACCAGCCTCGTTACCAGAAAGCGCTGGAAGAGGCGGAAGCGGACGTGGCCTATTATCAGGCGCTGGCTGCGGAGAAACGCCGCGAGGCAGGTCGCCGTAATCAGCTGGGCGTTCAGGCAATGTCCCGCGAAGAGATTGACCAGTCCAACAACGTGCTGCAAACCGTGCTGCACCAGCTGGCGAAAGCGCAGGCAACGCGCGATCTGGCGAAGCTCGATCTCGAGCGCACCGTGATCCGCGCGCCATCCGATGGTTGGGTCACCAACCTTAACGTCTATGCCGGGGAATTCATTACCCGTGGCTCTACCGCCGTGGCGCTGGTTAAACAGAACTCCTTCTACGTGCTAGCCTATATGGAAGAGACCAAGCTGGAAGGCGTGCGCCCAGGTTACCGGGCGGAAATCACGCCGCTCGGCAGCAACCGCGTCTTTAAAGGCACCGTCGACAGCGTTGCCGCAGGGGTGACTAACTCCAGCAGTTCTAACGATGCCAAAGGGATGGCGACGGTCGATTCCAACCTGGAGTGGGTGCGTCTGGCCCAGCGCGTGCCGGTACGTATTCATCTGGATGAACAGCAGGGAAATCTGTGGCCTGCGGGTACCACGGCGACGGTGGTGATCACCGGTGAAAAGGACCGGGATGCCAGCCAGGACTCGTTCTTCCGTAAAATTGCCCACCGCCTGCGCGAGTTTGGTTAATCGCCATGGGTATCTTTTCCATCGCCAGCCAGCACATTCGCTTCGCCGTGAAGCTGGCGTGCGCCATCGTGCTGGCGCTGTTTGTTGGCTTTCACTTCCAGCTTGAAACTCCTCGCTGGGCAGTGCTGACGGCTGCGATTGTCGCGGCGGGCCCTGCCTTTGCCGCGGGCGGGGAGCCCTATTCTGGCGCGATCCGCTATCGCGGGATGCTGCGTATCATCGGGACGTTTATCGGCTGTTTCGCGGCGCTGACCATTATTATTCTCATGATCCGCACCCCGCTGCTGATGCTGATGGTGTGCTGTATCTGGGCGGGTTTCTGCACCTGGCTCTCGTCTCTGGTGAAAGTGGAGAACTCCTACGCCTGGGGACTGGCGGGCTATACCGCGCTGATTATTGTCATCACTATCCAAAGTGAACCGCTGCTCGCCCCGCAGTTTGCGGTTGAGCGCTGCAGCGAGATTGTGATTGGCATTGTCAGCGCGATCGTCGCTGACCTGCTTTTCTCTCCGCGCTCCATCAAGCAGGAAGTCGACCGTGAGCTCGACGCGCTGATTGTTGCCCAGTATCAGCTGATGCAGCTGTGCATTAAGCATGGCGACAGCGAAGAGGTGGATAAAGCCTGGAGCGGGCTGGTACGTCGTACGCAGGCGCTGGAAGGAATGCGCAGCAACCTTAATATGGAGTCGTCGCGCTGGGCCCGCGCGAATCGACGCCTGAAAGCCCTCAACACCGTCTCTCTGACGCTGATTACCCAGGCCTGTGAAACCTATCTGATTCAGAACACCCGGCCGGAAGCGGTCACCGATACGTTCCGCGAACTGTTTGCCGAGCCGGTGGAAACCGTACAGGACGTGCATAAGCAGCTTAAGCGCATGCGCCGGGTGATTGCCTGGACCGGGGAGCGCGACACGCCGGTAACCATCTACACCTGGGTCGGCGCCGCGACGCGCTATCTGCTTCTGAAGCGCGGCGTGATCGGTAACACCAAAATCAGCGCGGCGGAAGAAGAGGTGCTGCAGGGGGAAGTGGTGATCAAGGCGGAATCCGCCGAGCGTCATCACGCCATGGTCAATTTCTGGCGTACGACGCTTGCCTGCATGCTCGGCACGCTGTTCTGGCTGTGGACGGGCTGGACATCCGGCAGCGGCGCGATGGTGATGATTGCCGTTGTGACCGCACTGGCGATGCGTCTGCCTAATCCGCGTATGGTCGCCATTGATTTCCTTTACGGCACGATTGCCGCGTTGCCGATAGGCGCGCTCTATTTCCTGGTCATCATCCCGTCGACGCAACAGAGCATGCTGCTGCTCTGCATTAGCCTGGCGGTAATGGCGTTCTTTATCGGCATTGAAGTGCAAAAGCGGCGTCTTGGATCGCTGGGGGCGCTGGCGAGTACGATTAACATCATCGTTCTCGATAACCCGATGACCTTCCATTTCAGCCAGTTCCTCGACAGCGCGTTAGGCCAGCTGGTGGGCTGCTTCCTGGCCATGATGGTGATACTGCTGGTGCGGGATAACTCGCAGGCAAGAACGGGCCGCGTGCTGCTGAACCAGTTCGTGTCGGCTGCCGTGTCATCTTTGACAACCAATACCGCGCGCCGTAAAGAGAACCACCTGCCCGCGCTCTACCAGCAGCTGTTTTTGCTGCTGAACAAGTTCCCGGGCGATATCGCGAAGTTCCGCCTGGCGTTAACCATGATCATTGCGCACCAGCGTTTGCGTAACGCGCCCGTGCCGATCAACGACGATTTGTCGGCATACCACCGCCAGCTGCGTCGTACCGCCGATCACGTGCTTTCTGCCAGCAGCGATGACAAACGGCGTCGCTACTTTACGCAGCTGCTTGAAGAGCTCGATACCTATCAGGAAAAGCTCAAGCACTGGGAGGCGCCGCCTCAGGTGACCGAGCCGGTAGGACGGCTGGTGTTTATGCTGCATCGCTACCAGAATGCCCTCACGGATAACTGACTGAAGTAAAAAAACCGACGCCAAAAGCGTCGGTTTTTTTGTGGCTATACTTATTCCAGCACGTTCTTACATTTCAGAAAGGGAGAACACATGACGACCCAGGCGCTTCAGGACCACATCCTTTTTCAGACCGGTTATCTGGTCAACGGAATCTGGAAAACGCTGGATACAACCTTTGATGTGCTGAATCCCGCGACAGGCGAGGTCATTGCTAAAGTCGCAAAAGCGGGTAAAGCGCAAACCGAAGACGCTATTGCAGCGGCTACCCAGGCCTTCCCGGCATGGCGTGCCAAAACCGCGAAAGAACGCTCGGCGATTCTCTACCGCTGGTACGAACTGATTATTGAGAATAAAAGCTGGCTCGGGCGGTTGATGACCACCGAACAGGGCAAACCCCTGAAAGAAGCGGAGGGAGAAGTCGAGTACGCCGCCAGCTTTATCCAGTGGTTTGCCGAAGAGGCCAAACGCGCGAACGGAGAAATTATTCCGCCGATAAAACCCGGCTCACGCATTCTGGCGACCCGTGAACCTATTGGTGTGGTCGCGGCGATTACGCCGTGGAACTTCCCGATGGCCATGCTCACCCGCAAGTTAGGCCCGGCGCTGGCAGCAGGATGCACCGGGGTCATTAAACCGGCCAATAACACGCCGCTCAGCGCATTTGCGCTGCTTACGCTGGCGAAACAGGCCGGTGTGCCCGACGGTGTTCTCAACACCGTCGCCGGGAATACGCATGAAATCAGCGATGCGATCATGGCAAGCCGCGACGTGCGTAAAATCTCCTTTACCGGCTCAACCTCCGTCGGCAAAACGCTGGTGCGTAACGCCGCAGAAACCATGAAAAAAGTCTCGATGGAGCTGGGGGGAAATGCCCCGTATATCGTTTTTGAGGATGCGGACATCGACGCGGCGGTTAAGGGCGCGATCGCCAACAAGTTCCGCAATGCCGGGCAGGTCTGCGTCAGCGTGAACCGTTTTTATATTCAGGAAACCGTCTACGACAAATTTGTGAATAAACTTGCCGATGCGGTGAAGGCGCTGAAGGTGGGTAATGGTCTTGAGGAGGGGGTGGTCGTCGGGCCGCTGATTGAACCTTCGGCGGTCAACAAGGTGCGTGAACACATCGACGACGCCGTTGCCCGGGGCGCAACCGTACTGGCAGGAGGGAAGCCTCATCCGCTTGGCGGGAATTTCTGGATGCCAACCGTACTGGGCGACTGCCATGAAGGCATGAAGCTGGCAGAAGAAGAGACGTTTGGCCCGGTGGCGGCGTGCTTCCGTTTCACCTCGGAAGATGAAGTCATCCAGCGCGCCAACAACACGCCCTATGGGCTGGCGGCTTACTTCTACACCCAGAATCTTTCTCGGGTCTTCCGCGTTTCACAGGCCATCGAGAGCGGGATGATCGGCATCAACGAGTGCGCCGTCTCCACGGAGCTTGGGCCCTTTGGCGGCGTAAAAGAGTCAGGTCTTGGACGAGAGGGCTCCGTGCTGGGACTGGAAGAGTATCTGGAAGTTAAAACCCTGCATATTGGGGGATTATAATAGACAGGGCGGCATCTGCCGCTCGCCTGGACTGGGTGGCTGGCAATGAAAACCTATACGTTTGATTTTGACGAGATCGACAGTCAGGAAGACTTCTACCGTGAATTTATCCGGGCGTTTGATCTTGAACGGGAAAGCGTGACGAATCTGGATACGCTGTGGGACGTGGTCACCGGCAGTCAGTTGCCGCTACCGCTGGAAATTGAGTTCATCCATTTGCCCGATAAGCTGCGAAGACGTTTTGGCGCGCTGATATTGCTGTTCGATGAAGCGGAAGAAGAGCTTGAAGGGCAGCTGCGCTTTAACGCGCGGCATTGAATGAAAAAAGCCCCTGACCATAAGGCCAGGGGCAAGTCGTATGATGAGATACGACGAGGGTTTATTTATACAGTTCTGCCGTTGCATGCCAGTGGTCACCCTGATTCAGTTCGGTGACGCGATAGCTGCTGGCGCCTGCTTTTTCAGCTTTGGCGGCAAGTTCGTGACGAATATCCATCGGTGAGCCGGTGACAGACGTTACGGAGACGCTGCCCATACGCTGTAGATTTTGTGCCTGGTCGGCATTTACCTGCTGTACGGCTGCGCTCGCGCCGAAAGAGAGAACGGATGCCAGACCGAGGGTTGCGATGATCAATTTGGTTTTCATAGTCTTTACTCCTGAATAGGGTTTTTACTCAACGGCGAGAAGGGTTGAACCGCTATTTTTATGCCTGGTGCCGTTGAGTGGAGATTTACGTCTTCAGTTATTACTAAAACTTATTTGTACAGCTCAGCGGTGGCGTGCCAGTGGTCACCGGAACGCGCTTCGATGATGCGATAGGATGACGCACCCTGTTCTTCCGCTTTTTTGTTCAGCATCTCATGCATGTCCATTGGCGATGTGCCGACCGCGCCGACAGAAACCGTACCGATGGCCTGACGGGATTGCGCCTGGTCAGCATTGATAGAGTCAGCTGCGAAAGCACCGAATGACAGGACGGACAGGACGCTGAGCGCCGCTACAGTTGATTTGATTTTCATGTTTTTTACCTCGTCGAATTTTTTAGTGGGGTCTTGTTTCGTGACCCTCATCACAAAATCAAGTATACACTAATAACGGTAAAAATTAATACCAGGCTAATGGTTTCTATTGTTATTACGTGTTAACCAGTCTGTTTTTTATAACCAAATTGCATAATATTGGACGTTTTTTGTTCATTCTTGTTGGTTATATCTAATAAAATCATATGGATATCAGCTTTTGATTTTTTGTGCGATTTTTTGATTTAGCATTCACCAGATGAATGTTAATAGGTGGTAAAAAGCACTATTTGTCAAAGTGAAGGGCAGTAGAAAAGAGGGGAGAACGCAGCGGAAGCAGAACGATCCCCGCAGCGGCGCTACGGGGAGAGGGGATTAGAGTTCCTGTTCGAACAGTACCAGAATGGCTTCGTGGAGATCTTTCACGGAGAAACCGCTAGCCGGTGTGGTAAAGATGGTGTCATCACCGGCGATAGTCCCGAGGATACCTTCCGTTTTACCCAGCGAGTCCAGCATGCGGGCAATGAGCTGCGCGGCACCCGGGCTTGTGTGGATCACCACGACGGCATCGTTATGATCGATATCCAGAACCAGGTTTTTGAGCGGGCTGGAGGTGGTCGGCACGCCAAGTTCTGCCGGCAGGCAATAGACCATCTCCATCTTGGCGTTACGCGTACGCACCGCGCCAAATTTCGTTAACATGCGGGAGACTTTCGACTGGTTGATGTTATCGAAGCCTTGTTCCTGCAGCGCCTGAACAATTTCTCCCTGAGAACTGAATTTCTCTTCTTTGAGTAGCGCCTTAAACGCCTTTACTAATTCTTCTTGCTTAGACGAGCTTCGCATAAGTCACCCGGAATATGACGATAGAAACAACATTATTATGCGTGTGGATGAATTTTTATGCAAATTATCTACTCAGCGCCAGGCTGAAATAATGTTATGAAAGGGAGTGATTTTATCAGATTTCGTTATCAGAAAACATGCCTGGGTCACGCCGCGCAAATAAGCTTAAAAGTAAATTAAATGTTATCAAAATGATGTTGTTTTGGTGGCGGGGCAGGGTGTATTGTAACCACCTCTTAATGCGTTGCCCTCTGTCGTCAGATAGTCTTCTGGTGAGAGATAAAGTCGCGTGACCTCAAATTCTTTAGCTACGAAAATTGTAATTATTTACTTGCTGAATTATGGTCGCCGCAACGGATTTACAGATACTTAAGTTAACCATAATAAGGAGTTTAGGATGAAAGTCGCAGTCCTCGGCGCTGCTGGTGGTATCGGCCAGGCGCTTGCCCTACTACTGAAAACCCAACTGCCTTCAGGCTCAGAACTCTCCCTGTACGATATTGCTCCGGTAACCCCAGGTGTGGCGGTTGACCTGAGCCACATCCCGACTGCTGTAAAAATCAAAGGCTTCTCCGGTGAAGATGCACGTCCTGCGCTGCAGGGTGCCGACGTGGTGCTGATTTCTGCAGGCGTGGCGCGTAAGCCAGGCATGGATCGTTCAGACCTGTTCAACGTCAACGCGGGCATCGTGAAAAACCTGGTGCAACAGATTGCAGAAATCTGCCCGAAAGCATGCATCGGGATCATCACCAACCCGGTGAACACCACCGTGGCTATCGCGGCAGAAGTGCTGAAGAAAGCGGGTGTTTACGACAAAAACAAACTGTTCGGCGTAACCACGCTGGATATCATCCGTTCCAACACCTTTGTTGCTGAGCTGAAAGGCAAGCAGCCAACAGAAGTGGAAGTACCGGTAATCGGCGGTCACTCTGGCGTCACCATCCTGCCTCTGCTGTCGCAGATCCCAGGCGTGAGCTTCACCGAGCAGGAAGTGGCTGACCTGACTAAACGCATCCAGAACGCGGGCACCGAAGTGGTGGAAGCGAAGGCGGGTGGCGGTTCTGCAACCCTGTCTATGGGCCAGGCGGCTGCGCGTTTTGGTCTGTCACTGGTTCGCGCTCTGCAGGGCGAGAAAGGCGTTGTTGAATGCGCTTACGTTGAAGGCGATGGCGAACACGCTCGCTTCTTCTCTCAGCCGCTGCTGCTGGGTAAAAACGGTATCGAAGAGCGTAAATCCATTGGTACGCTGAGCGCGTTTGAACAACACGCGATGGAAGGCATGCTGGATACGCTGAAGAAAGATATCACCCTGGGCGAAGAGTTCGTTAACAAGTAATACGAACCCGTCTCCCGGTAAAAAAAACGGAGCTTATCGCTCCGTTTTTTTATGCCTGTCAGTTAGTGGCCGGGTATTCCTGAATCGTCACGTGCAGCGTCAGTTTCTTATCGTTGCGCATGACCTCAACAGGAATGATAGAACCCGGGCGAATTTCTGCCACCTGATCCATCGTCTCCAGCGCAGAGACCGCTGGCGTGCCGTTGACCGACACAATGACATCGTTTACCTGAATCCCCGCGTTAGCCGCCGGGCCACCCGGTGCCACCTCGTTAACCACGATGCCCTGAATCTGATCGATACCGCCGCCCTGGGTATGCATCGGTGCAATTTCGCGCCCGCCGATACCGATATAGCCGCGGATCACGCGTCCGTCGCGGATCAGTTTATCCATGATTTTGGTCGCCAGCTGGAACGGAATGGCGAAGCCGATCCCTTCCGGCGTCTCACCGTCGTTACTTTTATCGAACGAGAGGGTATTTATACCCATCAGCTCGCCCAGCGAGTTGACCAGCGCCCCGCCGGAGTTACCGTGGTTGATGGAGGCATCGGTTTGCAGGAAGTTCTGCCGCCCGGAGGGGTTCAAACCGATACGACCGGTCGCGCTGATAATCCCCTGGGTGATGGTCTGGCCTAGGTTGTAAGGGTTACCGATAGCCAGTACGACGTCACCAATATGCGGGGTACGTTTACGGTTGATCGGGATGACCGGCAAACCGCCCGTGGCGTTAATTTTCAGAACGGCCAGGTCGGTCAGGCTGTCAGACCCAACGAGTAACGCCTCAAACACGCGGCCATCCTGCAGGGCGACGATGATCTGGTCAGCATCGTTAATCACGTGCTTGTTGGTAATAATGTAGCCGCGCTCGTCCATGATCACGCCGGAGCCGAGGGTACGGATCTCCAGCTGGTTATGGGCTGAGGTATTCAGACCACGGTTATAGACGTTAACCACGGCAGGTGCGGCACGGCGGACGGCCTGGTTATAGGTGGCCGGCGTTTCATCCGTGCTATCGAACTGGGGAGCCGACAGTTTATTGAACTGACGTAAAGACGGCAGCGCCAGCAGCAGCAGGCCAGCGACAATCAAACCGATGACAGTAGAACGTAAGAGCTTTAAAAGCATGATGCGCGTGTCGTTAAAAAAGGAACGATTTGCAGCATAACATGAGTTATCCGGACATCACACGCAGCGGTGATGTCCGGGTCGCAAATGCTTAGCGCAACAGAATATAGATGGACTCATTGCCACGCATGACCTGCAGGGCAATAACCGCTGGTTTGCTTTCCAGCACCTTGCGCAGTTCGGCAATGGACTGCACGCGATTGCGGTTGACACCGATGATCACGTCATCCTGATGCAATCCAGCCTGTGCCGCAGGGCTGCTCTTCTCGACGGTGTCGATACTAATGCCTTTCGTACCGTCCTTCAGCTGCCCATCGCTCAGCGTAGCCCCTTGCAGCGCCGGGGCGATAAGCTCCGCACTGGCCGAGGAAGAGGTGCTCTTATCCAGCGTCACTTCAACGTCAAGCGGCTTACCGTCACGTATCAGGCCCAGCTTCACTTTGGCGCCAGGTTCCGTTGTGGCAATCCGCGAACGCAGTTCTGCAAAGCTGCTCAGCGGTTTGTCGTTCAGGCTGACGATCACATCACCCGACTTCACGCCCGCTTTTGCCGAGCCGGAGTTTGGCAGCACTTCACTGACAAACGCCCCGCGCTGCACGTTGATGTTGAACGCTTTTGCGATATCCGCGCTCATCTCCATCCCTTTAATACCCAGCAGCCCGCGTTTGATTTCACCGAACTGGATGAGCTGCTGCGCCAGCGTTTTGGCCATATTGCTGGGGATAGCAAAACCGATTCCGATGCTGCCGCCGCCCGGGGCCAGAATCGCCGTGTTAATCCCAATCAGCTCGCCGTTAAGGTTGAGCAATGCCCCGCCGGAGTTCCCACGGTTGATTGAGGCATCGGTCTGGATAAAGTTTTCCAGCCCTTCCAGATTGAGGCCGCTGCGCCCGAGCGCGGAGACGATCCCGGAAGTCGCGGTCTGCCCTAAACCAAAGGGGTTGCCCACGGCGACGGCAAAATCGCCGACGCGCAGTTTGTCAGAGTCAGCGATGGCAATCTGGGTCAGGTTGCTTGGGTTTTGCACCTGCAGCAGCGCGATGTCGCTCTGGTCATCGCCGCCGATCAGTTTGGCATCAAATTCGCGGCCATCGTTCAGCTGGACGCTGATTTTATCGGCCTGGCTGATGACGTGGTTGTTGGTCAGGATATAGCCTTTTGCCGCATCAATAATGACGCCAGAACCCAGGCCTTCAAAAGGCTGAGCCTGCTGGTCGGGAGACTCATCGCCAAAATATTTTTTCAGTTCTTCAGGGACGCGTTGGCTTTGTACTGCGGTGCCCTCAACCTGAACGCTGACGACCGCCGGCAACACTTTTTCCAGCATAGGCGCGAGGCTTGGAATGGCCGCCTGGCCAGGCACCTGGGAGGGAATGGCGGCAAATACAGGGACGGACGCCGAGAGAGATAACCCGACACTTAACGCGATAGCGCTCAACAGCTGGTTTTTTTTCTTCATCGATGTTGACTCTCGTAACCTGGAATAAAGGAAAAACGGCCCTAAAAACACGTTGATGTTATTGAATTTTAAACCGCTGAACAATGAGGTGTTTAACTAAATGATAGCTGGGGTCATCAGGAAAGGACGGGCGCAATCGCTGCGCCCGTAAAATATATTCAGGTTGTGCGATTAATCGCGTTTTACACCGCCGCGCAGCAGGCCGGACGCGCCATCGGAATAGTCGCGAGGCATCTGAACGGGCGCCTGATCGTTACCGGCTTCAGAGTCAGCCAGACGGTTGCGGAACGGGTTGGTTTCCGCAGTCATTTCCGGCAGCAGGCTGCTGGAGCTTTTTGCCATATGTTGATAAAGCTGACGATAGTCGGTTGCCATGTTGTCCAGCAGCTCGGCGCTACGGGCAAAGTGGCTGACCAGCTCTTCACGATACTCTTCCAGCTCGGCTTTGTTCTTTTCCAGTTCGTACTGCAGTGACTGCTGCTGACGCAATTTGCGATTACCGAAACGCATGGCCACAGCACCGATGACGATGCCGACGACTAAACCGATTAGCGCATATTCCCAGGTCATGAACTTCTCCCGTTGTCTTGTTGTTCCGTAGGGTGTTGGCTCGGCTCCTGCCTGTGCCTGATAATGCCACTATAACCGCTATTTCTGCAGAAGTGGAATCCTGACGTATCATCGCGTAGTGTAGAACGGCCTTTTTTTCATCAGTCACGTCTGCTGGTGAGCGTTAATTGAAGGAATAACAATAATATTATGCAAAACCTGTCCCCTGCATCGCGATATCAACTGGCCCTAAACGAGGGCACTCATCAGCCTGATGACGTTCAACGTGAGGCGGTAAACCGTCTGGAGATGATTTACCAGGAGCTCACGGCAAAACCCGCTGAAGTCGAACAGAACGGTGGGCTAAAGGCGGCGTTTGGGCGGTTGCTCGGTAAAAAAGCGCCACAGGCTCACGCGCCGGTGCGCGGTTTATATATGTGGGGCGGGGTCGGTCGCGGAAAAACCTGGCTGATGGACCTGTTTTATCTAAGCCTGCCTGGCGCACGTAAACAGCGTCTGCACTTCCATCGTTTTATGCTGCGGGTGCATGAAGAGTTGACCGCACTGCAGGGCAAAAGCGATCCGCTGGAGATTGTGGCCGACAGGTTCAAGGCGGAAACGGACGTGCTCTGCTTCGATGAATTTTTTGTGTCTGACATCACCGATGCCATGCTGCTAGGCGGCCTGATGAAGGCGCTATTTGCCCGCGGGATCACGCTGGTGGCCACGTCGAATATCCCGCCGGATGAACTCTATCGTAACGGCCTGCAGCGCGCACGCTTCCTGCCCGCCATCGATGCCATCAAGCAGCACTGCGATATCATGAACGTCGATGCCGGTGTCGATTATCGTCTGCGCACGCTGACCCAGGCGCATCTGTGGCTTTCGCCGTTAAATGCCGATACCACCCGCGAGATGGATACACTCTGGCTGGCGCTGGCGGGAGCAAAACGCGAGCACGCCCCAGAACTCGAGATTAACCATCGCCCGCTGCCCACACTCGGCGTCGAAAACCAAACGCTGGCGGTCTCCTTTACGACGCTCTGCGTGGATGCCCGCAGCCAGCACGACTACATTGCGCTTTCGCGTCTGTTCCACACCGTGATGGTGCTGGGCGTGCCGGTGATGACGCGGCTGATGGAGAGCGAAGCACGGCGCTTCATTGCGCTGGTGGACGAGTTTTATGAGCGCCACGTCAAGCTGGTGGTCAGCGCCGAGGTACCTTTATATGAGATTTACCAGGGCGAGCGGCTGAAGTTCGAGTTCCAGCGCTGCCTGTCGCGCCTGCAGGAGATGCAGAGCGAGGAATACCTGAAGCTGGAGCATATGCCGTAACAAATGCCCCCCTCTCCCGTGGGAGAGGGGCTGGGGTGAGGGCACCAGACCGCACAATACCCACCCCCGAAAAACCCATTCCAAAACGCATTTAAGGGTCGATCTTTGACCTCAACTTCTCTATAATCTTGCGACCCCACGTTACGAGAAGGTTTTTTTCCCAAAACTTTCTATGTGTCGGCATGTGCTATTCGAAGGGGTAGGTTTGCCGGACTTTGTCGTGTGAGCCTCAACTGACTAAACGTTTGGGTGTTCACCAACGTGTAACTTATTTATTTGGGTAAGCTTTTAATGAAAACTTTTACAGCTAAACCAGAAACCGTACAGCGCGACTGGTATGTTGTTGACGCGACCGGTAAAACTCTGGGCCGTCTGGCTACTGAACTGGCTCGTCGCCTGCGCGGTAAGCATAAAGCGGAATACACTCCGCACGTTGATACCGGTGATTACATCATCGTTCTGAACGCTGATAAAGTTGCTGTAACCGGCAACAAGCGTACTGACAAAGTGTACTATCACCACACCGGCCACATCGGTGGTATCAAAGAAGCGACCTTTGAAGAGATGATTGCCCGCCGTCCTGAGCGTGTGATTGAAATCGCGGTTAAAGGCATGCTGCCAAAAGGCCCGCTGGGTCGTGCTATGTTCCGTAAACTGAAAGTTTACGCAGGCAACGAGCACAACCACGCGGCACAGCAACCGCAAGTTCTTGACATCTAATCGGGATTATAGGCAATGGCTGAAAATCAATACTACGGCACTGGTCGCCGCAAAAGTTCCGCAGCTCGCGTTTTCATCAAACCGGGCAGTGGTAAAATCGTAATCAACCAGCGTTCTCTGGAACAATACTTCGGTCGCGAAACTGCCCGCATGGTAGTTCGCCAGCCGCTGGAACTGGTTGATATGGTAGAAAAACTGGATCTGTACATCACCGTTAAAGGTGGTGGTATCTCCGGTCAGGCAGGTGCGATCCGTCACGGTATCACCCGCGCTCTGATGGAGTACGACGAATCCCTGCGTTCTGAACTGCGTAAAGCTGGCTTCGTTACTCGTGACGCGCGTCAGGTTGAACGTAAGAAAGTGGGTCTGCGTAAAGCACGTCGTCGTCCACAGTTCTCCAAACGTTAATCCATTCTGCTTACGCAGAACGATTGGCGAAAAACCCGCTTCGGCGGGTTTTTTTATGGATAATGCGCAGGTTATCCACAATATCCATGCATATATCTTCTCTTTTTCCACATTTCCAGAATCCCCTCACCACAAAGCCATCAAAATCTGGTAAACTATCATCCAATTTTCTGCCCAAATATCGGTGAATACTCGATTTTTGTTCGTTTCTTGAACAATGTGTTTTCTCTGGGATGGGCGATACAACATCTGGCTGGCCCCTGTTGGGCTGGTAGCAGTAAAAATTCTGAATATACCTGGAGGTTTTCATGGCTGTCGCTGCCAACAAACGTTCGGTAATGACGCTGTTTTCTGGTCCTACTGACATTTATAGCCATCAGGTTCGTATCGTGCTGGCCGAGAAGGGTGTCAGTTTTGAGATCGAGCATGTGGAAAAGGATAACCCGCCTCAGGATCTGATCGATCTCAACCCGAGCCAAAGCGTACCGACGCTGGTGGATCGCGAGCTGACCCTGTGGGAATCCCGTATCATTATGGAATATCTGGATGAGCGTTTCCCGCATCCGCCACTGATGCCTGTTTACCCTGTCGCGCGTGGTGAAAGCCGCCTGTACATGCAGCGTATCGAAAAAGACTGGTACTCGCTGATGAACGTGATTACCAGCGGTTCCGCTTCTGAAGCTGACGCTGCACGTAAGCAACTGCGTGAAGAGCTGCTGGCAATCGCCCCTGTGTTTGGTCAGAAACCATTCTTCCTGAGCGATGAGTTCAGCCTGGTGGATTGCTACCTGGCACCGTTGCTGTGGCGTCTGCCAACCCTGGGCGTAGAGTTCAGCGGTCCTGGCGCGAAAGAGCTGAAGGGCTATATGACTCGCGTATTTGAACGCGACTCTTTCCTGGCATCTTTAACTGAACCGGAACGTGAAATGCGTCTCGGCCGAGGCTAATGACTGTGGAAATGTCACAACTTACCCCACGCCGTCCGTATCTGCTGCGCGCCTTCTATGAATGGCTGCTGGATAACCAGCTCACGCCGCACCTGGTTGTGGATGTGACGTTGCCGGGCGTGCTGGTTCCAATGGAATACGCGCGTGACGGACAAATCGTACTGAACATTGCGCCGCGTGCGGTGGGTAACCTGGAGCTGGCAAACGATGAAGTGCGCTTCAACGCGCGTTTCGGCGGCGTGCCGCGTCAGGTTTCCGTGCCGCTGGCAGCCGTGCTGGCTATCTACGCGCGTGAAAACGGTGCGGGTACCATGTTCGAGCCGGAAGCGGCGTATGATGAAGATGTTGCCAGCCTGAATGATGACAACGCATCCGATGAGCGTGAAAGCGACACGGTGATGTCACTTATTGATGGCGATAAACCCGATCGTCACGACGACAATGACCCTGATGACGATCCGCCTCCGCGCGGTGGTCGTCCGGCTCTTCGCGTCGTGAAATAAAAACAGGCCCAATCGGGCCTGTTTTTTTTTACACTTCCAGGTAGTTCAGGATCCCGTCAGCCGCCTTACGGCCTTCGGCAATCGCCGTTACCACCAGGTCAGAACCGCGAACGATATCGCCACCGGCGAAGATTTTCGGGTTGCTGGTCTGGAATGCGTTGTCGCTGCCTTCTGGCGCAATCACGCGGCCCTGCGAATCCAGCTCAACGCTGTGCTTCGCCAGCCATTCCATGCTGTGAGGACGGAAACCGAACGCCATCACCACGGCATCGGCCGGGATCACGTGCTCAGAACCGGCGACGATCTCGGCGCGACGACGGCCTTTCGCATCCGGTGCGCCCATCTCAGTGCGCGCCATCTTCACACCGCTCACTTTACCGTTGGCATTCACTTCAATACCCAGAGGCTGGATGTTGAACTGGAACTCCACGCCCTCTTCACGCGCGTTTTTCACTTCGCGTTTAGAGCCCGGCATGTTCTCTTCGTCACGACGGTAGGCGCAGATCACGTGTGCCGCATTCTGACGAATGGAGGTACGCACGCAGTCCATCGCGGTATCACCGCCGCCCAGCACAACCACGCGTTTGCCTTCCATGCTGACGAACGGCTCATCGGCGGTTTCACCGTAGCCCATGATCTGCTTGGTGTTGGCAATCAGGAACGGCAGCGCGTCGTACACGCCCGGCGCGTCTTCGTTCTCCAGACCGCCGCGCATGGACTGATAGGTGCCCACGCCAAGGAACACGGCGTCGTAATCCTTCAGCAGGTCGTCGAGCTGCACGTCGCGGCCCACTTCCACGTTCAGTTTGAACTCAATGCCCATGCCGGTGAAGATTTCACGGCGACGGGTCATGACCTCTTTTTCCAGCTTGAAGGCCGGGATACCGAAGGTCAGCAGACCGCCGATTTCCGGATGGCGATCAAAGACCACCGCCTTCACGCCGTTGCGGGTCAGCACGTCCGCACAGGCCAGGCCCGCCGGGCCCGCGCCGATGATTGCCACACGCTTGTCGGTTTGCTTCACGCCGGTCATATCCGGACGCCAGCCCATCTCGAACGCTTTATCATTGATATAGCGCTCAATGTTGCCGATGGTCACCGCGCCGAACTCGTCGTTCAGCGTACAGGAGCCTTCGCACAGACGGTCCTGAGGACACACGCGGCCGCACACTTCCGGCAGGGTGTTGGTCTGGTGAGACAGCTCGGCGGCTTCAAAAATACGTCCTTCGTTAGCCAGCTTCAGCCAGTTCGGGATGTAGTTATGTACCGGACATTTCCATTCGCAGTAAGGGTTACCGCAGGACAGGCAGCGGTCTGCCTGTGCCTTGGCCTGGCCTTCTGAAAACGGCTCGTAGATTTCAACAAATTCAATTTTGCGGATCTTCAGCGGTTTCTTTGGCGGATCAACACGCTGCAGGTCGATAAACTGGTATACGTTCTGGCTCATCTGAATTCCTTACTGCGCCTGCACGCGCAGCTCTGCTGCGCTACGACTACGGTGACCCAACAGGGCTTTAACATCGCTGGACTTCGGCTTAACCAGCGCGAATTTCGCAGAGAACGCTGGCCAGTTCGCCAGGATCTCTTCGCCGCGCGAAGAACCGGTATGCTGCACGTGTTCGGTAATCAAACCGCGCAGGTGTTCTTCATGGATAGCCAGCGTATCAACGTCCAGCACTTCCACCAGCTCCGGGTTCACGCGTTTGCGGAACTCACCGTCTTCGTCCAGGACATACGCAAAACCGCCCGTCATGCCCGCGCCGAAGTTCACGCCGGTTTTACCCAGAACGCAAACAATCCCGCCCGTCATGTATTCACAACCGTTATCGCCAATGCCTTCCACCACGGTGATAGCACCGGAGTTACGCACCGCAAAACGCTCGCCCGCACGGCCTGCTGCAAACAGACGACCGCCGGTCGCGCCGTACAGGCAGGTGTTACCGATGATGCTGGCCTCATGGCTGCGGAAGGCTGAGCCGACCGGAGGACGCACCGCCAGCAGACCGCCCGCCATGCCTTTACCGACGTAGTCGTTGGCATCGCCGGTCAGATACAGCTCAACGCCGCCTGCGTTCCATACGCCGAAGCTCTGACCCGCGGTACCGCTGAAGTGCGCGGTAATCGGATCCGCTGCCAGACCCTGGTCACCGTGCGTCTGCGCGATGTAGCCGGAGAGGGAGGCACCCACGGAGCGGTCGGTGTTGCGGATATCAAACCAGAACGTTTTGCTCTGCTTGTCGTCCACGTACGGCTTCGCCTGCTGCAGCAGCTGCGCGTTCAGCACGCCGTTATCGAACGGCGGGTTGTTCTCGGTGCAGTAGACCGCTTTGCCAGGGTGCGGCTGCGCGGTTTCCAGCAGCTTAGACAGCTCAAGCTTCTGCTGCTTCGCCGTGAATCCTTCCAGCTCTTTCAGCAGGTCGGTACGGCCAATCAGGTCCACCAGACGCTTCACGCCCAGCTGCGCCATCAGCTCGCGGGTTTCGCGGGCGATGAAGTCAAAGTAGTTGGTCACTTTGAACGGCAGACCGTGATAGTGGTTCTTACGCAGCTTCTCGTCCTGGGTAGCCACACCGGTTGCGCAGTTGTTCAGGTGGCAAATACGCAGGTATTTACAGCCGAGCGCAACCATTGGGCCGGTACCGAAGCCGAAGCTTTCCGCGCCGAGGATCGCCGCTTTGATGATGTCGAGGCCGGTTTTCAGGCCGCCGTCCACCTGCAGACGGATCTTGTGACGCAGACCGTTAGCCACCAGCGCCTGCTGGGTTTCCACCAGGCCAAGCTCCCACGGACAGCCCGCATATTTTACGGAGGAGAGCGGGCTTGCGCCGGTGCCGCCGTCGTAGCCGGCGATGGTGATGAGATCCGCATAGGCTTTCGCCACGCCAGTAGCGATGGTGCCGACGCCCGGTTCGGAAACCAGCTTCACGGAGATCATCGCCTTCGGGTTGACCTGCTTCAGGTCGAAAATCAGCTGCGCCAGGTCCTCGATAGAGTAGATATCGTGGTGCGGCGGCGGGGAGATCAGCGTCACGCCCGGCACGGAATAGCGCAGTTTGGCGATGTACGGAGTAACTTTATCACCCGGCAGCTGGCCGCCTTCGCCCGGTTTAGCACCCTGAGCGACTTTAATCTGGATCACGTCGGCGTTGACCAGGTACGCAGGCGTCACGCCAAAGCGACCGGATGCCACCTGCTTGATACGGGACACTTTGTTGGTGCCGTAACGCGCCGGATCTTCACCGCCTTCGCCGGAGTTGGAGTTACCGCCGATGCTGTTCATGGCTTCCGCCAGCGCTTCGTGGGCTTCCGGGCTCAGCGCGCCGATGGACATCGCCGCGGTATCGAAGCGTTTGAACAGTTCGGATGCAGGCTCAACCTCGTCAATGCTGACCGCTTCATCGCCTGGATTGAGGGCAATGAGGTCGCGCAGCGTTGCCGCCGGACGGTTGTTTACCAGCTCAGCGTACTGCTGGTAGTCGCTGTATTCACCGCTCTGAACCGCCTGCTGCAGCGTGCGCACCACGTCCGGGTTATAGGCGTGGTATTCGCCGCCGTGAACGTATTTCAGCAGACCGCCCTGATCCAGCGGCTTACGTGCCAGCCAGGCGCGTTTGGACAGGTTCACCAGATCCTGCTGGAAGTCAGCAAAACCGGCGCCGCCGATGCGGCTGACCACGCCCTGGAAGCAGAGGTTGGCGACCTCGTCATGCAGGCCGACCGCTTCAAACAGCTTCGAACAGCGGTAGGAGGCAATGGTCGAGATGCCCATTTTGGACATGATCTTGTACAGGCCTTTGTTGATGCCGTTACGGTAGTTCAGCATCACCGCGCGGTAATCTTTGTCGATCGCGCGGGTATCCACCAGGCGCGCCAGCGTTTCGTAGGCCAGGTACGGGTAGATCGCCGTCGCGCCAAAGCCTAACAGCACGGCAAAGTGGTGCGGGTCGCGGGCGCTGGCGGTTTCCACAATGATGTTGGCGTCACAGCGCAGGCTCTTGTCGACCAGACGCGTCTGGATAGCGCCAACAGCCATCGGGGCAGGCACCGGCAGACGGTTTTTCGCGATATTGCGGTCGGACAGCACCAGCAGAACGGTACCGTTACGCACCATCTGTTCGGCTTTGTCACACAGCGCATTCACCGTCTCTTCGAGGCTCGCTTCGGTCACGTCGAAGGTAATATCGAGCGTGTCGGCGCGGTAGTGCTCCTCTTTCATGGTGGTGAGCTGTTTGAAATCGGAGTACAGCAGGATCGGCGATTTAAAGGTCAGACGGTGCGCCTGGCCTTCGGCCTCGCAGAAGACGTTCATCTCGCGACCGATGCTGGTGGCCAGCGACATCACGTGCGCTTCGCGCAGCGGGTCGATCGGCGGGTTGGTCACCTGCGCAAACTGCTGGCGGAAGTAGTCGTAAATGATGCGCGGCTGGCTGGAGAGTACGGCAAACGGGGTATCGTCACCCATCGAGCCGACCGCTTCCTGGCCGTTTTCACCGAGCACGCGAATAACGGAGTCCAGCTCTTCCGCGCTGTAGTTAAACTGTTTCTGGAAGCTTGCAAGCGTATCGTCGTCCAGTTCGCGGCGGCCCACTTCTTCATCCGATAAATCTTCGAACGGCACGAGGCGACGGACGTTTTTCTCCATCCACTCTTTGTACGGATGGCGGCTTTTCAGATCGTGATCGGTTTCGGCAGAGTGCAGAATGCGCCCGCCGCGGGTGTCGATAACCATCAGCTCGCCCGGGCCGACGCGGCCTTTCTCGACCACTTCGTCAGGCTGGTAATCCCAGATACCGACTTCAGAGGCGCAGGTGATGAGCTTGTCTTTGGTGATAACGTAGCGCGCCGGACGCAGACCGTTACGGTCCAGGTTACAGGCGGCGAAGCGGCCGTCGGACATGACGATGCCCGCCGGGCCGTCCCACGGCTCCATGTGCATGGAGTTAAAGTCGAAGAACGCGCGCAGCTCAGGGTCCATATCCGGGTTGTTCTGCCAGGCCGGTGGCACAAGCAGACGCATGGCGCGCACGATGTCCATCCCGCCCGCCAGCAGCAGTTCCAGCATGTTATCCATGGAGCTGGAGTCAGAGCCGGTTTCGTTCACGAACGGCGCAGCATCGTGCAGATCGGGGATCAGCGGCGTCTGGAACTTATAGGTACGGGCGCGGGCCCACTGGCGGTTACCGGTGATAGTGTTGATCTCGCCGTTGTGCGCCAGGTAGCGGAACGGCTGAGCCAGCGGCCAGCGTGGAACGGTGTTGGTGGAGAAGCGCTGGTGGAACAGGCAAATGGCCGATTCCAGACGCAGGTCCGCCAGGTCCAGGTAGAAGCGCGGCAGGTCAGCCGGCATACACAGACCCTTATAGATGTTCACCAGGTTAGAGAGGCTACAAACGTAGAACTCTTTATCGTCCTGGAGACGTTTTTCAATGCGGCGGCGGGCGATAAACAGACGGCGTTCCATATCACGCGGACGCCAGCCCGCAGGCGCATTAACGAAAATCTGTTCAATACGAGGCAGCGAGGAGAGGGCGATTTCACCGAGCACCCCTTCGTTGGTTGGCACATTGCGCCAGCCGACAATCGACAGGGTTTCACGCTGAAGTTCTTCTTCGACGATGCGGCGTGAGGCAGCAGCCTTTTCAGGATCCTGATTCAGGAACAGCATGCCGACAGCGTAGTTTTTGGCTAAACGCCAGCCGCGCTCTTCCGCCACGATGCGGAAGAAACGATCCGGTTTTTGCAGCAGCAGGCCGCAACCGTCGCCGGTTTTACCATCGGCAAGAATAGCGCCACGGTGCTGCATTCGGGCCAGTGCGTGAATAGCAGTACGCACTACCTTGTGGCTAGGTTCGCCTTCTATGTGGGCGATCAGGCCGAAACCACAGTTATCCTTCTCAAGGGATTTATCGTACAACATATCAGTGAACCTCCCCAGGCTCGTCGGGCTTCCCACTGAACTTTACCGTGGCGCACAGGCACAGAAAGAGCATGGCGACGGGGTTTGCGTTTCATACGCGGACCTCGCATTCGCCCTCTTTTTCATCCTTTCGCGCAGGTAAACAAGTTTGAGGACTTGCTTCAGAGGGAATCTCAATTACTGCATAAATATGATGAGCAGGCCGCTCATCCAGAAAGCTTCCAGCGGATTTCCAACTTATCGGGAATTGGTACACAGGTCAAATGGCAATCTTATTTATACAAAAATGTGCTAAAGAGCGTTTATGTCTTTGAAAGTAAATGTTATTTAACTATTTTTACATTGAATGTATGCCCTGGCAGGACGCAGCGGAGTGTGATCTGACTCACTATATGAAAGCGGTATTATCAATGTAGCGTGCTGAATAGCAGTTTTATAGCAGAATAATAATCTGGCATTGTCTGCAAACCCGCATAAACCCACTGTTTTTCAGTGGTGGCGCTATAAATGAAAAAAACAATCAGAACATAAGGAAAAGTAATCACGAATGGCGTGAATGAAATTGCAGTAATCCTGAGTATTTATTCATATAGATAAAGGCCGTCCGGGGCGATTGATCCAGGTCATCGCCGACAGAGGCTAAAAGTGGCAGGCTTGTCCCCTTTCTCCGGGACGGTCTATCAGATTATGCAGTTACAGAAATTAGTCAATATGTTTGGTGGGGATCTTTTGCAGCGGTACGGGCAAAAGGTTCATAAGCTGACGCTGCACGGCGGGTTTAGCTGCCCGAATCGCGATGGCACCATCGGGCGCGGCGGCTGCACCTTCTGTAACGTTGCGTCCTTTGCTGACGAAGCCCAGCAGCATAAATCTATCGCTGAACAGCTTGTCCATCAGGCAAGCCAGGTGAACCGCGCGAAGCAGTATCTGGCCTATTTTCAGGCCTACACCAGCACGTGGGCGGAGGTGCAGGTGCTGCGCTCTATGTATCAGCAGGCCGTCAGCCAGGCTAACATCGTTGGGCTGTGCGTGGGCACGCGCCCGGACTGCGTACCGGACGCGGTGCTGGACCTGCTCAGCGAGTACAAAGAACAAGGCTACGAGATCTGGCTGGAGCTGGGCTTGCAGACCGCGCACGACAAAACCCTGCACCGTATTAACCGTGGCCATGATTTCGCCTGCTACCAGCGTACCACGCGCCTGGCCCGCGAGCGCGGGCTGAAGGTCTGCTCGCATCTGATTGTCGGCTTGCCGGGTGAAGGGCAGCAGCACGGCCTGGAGACGCTGGAAAAGGTGGTTGAGACCGGCGTGGACGGCATTAAGCTGCACCCGCTGCATATCGTTACGGGAAGCATTATGGCGAAAGCCTGGGAAGCCGGACGGTTAAGCGATATTGAGCTTGAGGACTATACGGTGACGGCGGGGGAGATGATTCGCCACACCCCGCCGGAAATTGTCTACCATCGCATCTCGGCCAGCGCCCGCCGTCCAACGCTTCTGGCACCGCTATGGTGTGAGAACCGCTGGACGGGGATGGTGGAAATCGACCGCTATCTGCAGGAGAGCGGCGTACAGGGCTCAGCGCTTGGTCGTCCGTGGGTTCCCCGTCTACCGGCGACGGCCGCCTAACAGACTTCCCAGCATGCCGCGCACTATCTGATTGGTGACCTGCCGCGCCGCGCTTTTCGCCATGGTCTGTACCACGCCGTCGCGCTTGCCGCCGCGCGGCCCGGTGCTGCCGAACAGGATGTCTTTGAGCCCCCCGAGAATACCGTCATCCACGGCGACGGACTGTCCTTTAGCGGCAGGCGCATCCTGCGACTCCGTTGTCGCCTGCACCCCTTTTTGCAGCATCTCGAACGCGGACTCGCGATCAACCTCGTCTTCGTACTTTCCGTAAACCGGAGAGTGGTTAATCAGGCCGTTACGTTCATCGTCGGTAACGGGCCCCATGCGCGAGCAGGGCGCGATCACCATGGCGCGTTCCACCACGGACGGGCTGCCCTTCGCATCCAGGAACGAGATCAGCGCTTCACCGGTGCCTAACGCCTGAATCGCCGCTTCGGTATCAAAGGCAGGGTTGGCGCGCATGGTCTGCGCGGCGGCTTTCACCGCTTTCTGATCCTTCGGCGTAAAGGCGCGCAGGGCGTGCTGCACGCGGTTACCAAGCTGACCGAGCACGTTATCCGGAATGTCCGACGGGTTTTGCGAGACAAACCAGACGCCAACGCCTTTGGAGCGGATCAGGCGAATGACCTGTTCAATCTTATCCAGCAAGACCTGCGGCGCGTCGTTAAACAGCAGGTGCGCTTCGTCAAAGAAGAAGACCAGCTTCGGTTTTTCCAGATCGCCCGCTTCCGGTAACTGTTCGTAGAGCTCTGAGAGCATCCACAGCAGGCTGGCGGCGTAGAGCTTTGGCATCTGGTAGAGCTTCTCGGAGCTCAGAATGTTGATGATGCCTTTGCCGCTGCTGTCGGTGCGCATCCAGTCTTTGATATCCAGCATCGGCTCGCCGAAGAAGTGCTCGGCGCCCTGTTGCTCCAGCGTCAGTAACCCGCGCTGAATGGCACCCACCGAGGCGCTGCTGATATTGCCGTACTGGTTCTGGAAGGATTTGGCGTTATCGCCGATGTACTGGGTAATGGCGCGCAGATCTTTGAAATCAAGCAGCAGCAGCCCCTGATCGTCGGCAATGCGGAAGATAATATTCAGCACGCCGGACTGAACGTCGTTGAGGTTAAGCAGACGGGCCAGCAGCAGCGGGCCGAGATCGGAGACGGTAGCGCGCACCGGGTGGCCTTTCTCACCAAAGATATCCCACACTACCACCGGATTGTTATGCGGCGTCCAGTCCGTGATGCCAATATTCTTCAGCCGTTCGAGCAGTTTCTCAGAGGCCGTACCTTCCTGAGCCACACCGGTTAAATCGCCTTTCACGTCAGCCATAAAGACCGGTACGCCAATCTCCGAAAGCGACTCCGCCAGCTTTTGCAGGGTGACGGTTTTCCCCGTCCCGGTCGCTCCGGTGATGAGACCGTGGCGGTTCGCCATCGCGGGCAGTAAATACAACTCTTTTTCCAGCGTCCTGGCAATTAACAATGGTGTACTCATGATGCGCTTCCTCTCTTTGTCCTGGGTGGAGTATAGGCAACCTGACCGCAATTTGGTTGAGTAAATTCCTGACTTTGCGGCGCATTATCCAGCGCGGACTATGCTTTTGCATACGGTTCACAAAAATAGTGGGAAACGATGTCCAGATTCTTCTTTAACGATCGCAAACAGCTGGTCAACGATGCCATTGAAGGCATACTGCTTTCTGCGCCACATGCAAATCTCGTCAAACTTGATATCGATCCGGCCATCAGGATCGTCGCACGCGGCGACTGGGACAAAAGCCGCGTGGCGGTGATCTCCGGCGGCGGCTCAGGCCACGAACCCGCGCACGCCGGGTTTGTCGGCAAAGGGATGCTGACGGCGGCAGTGTGTGGCGATCTGTTTGCCTCGCCGAGCGTGGATGCGGTGCTGAACGCCATTGTGGCGGTCACGGGCGATCGCGGCTGTCTGCTGATCGTCAAAAACTACACCGGCGATCGCCTGAACTTTGGCCTCGCGGCAGAAAAGGCCAAACGCTACGGCCTGAAGGTGGAGATGGCGATCGTGGCGGACGATATCGCGCTGCCGGATAACAAACAGCCGCGCGGTATTGCCGGTACGGCACTGGTGCACAAGATTGCGGGCTATGCGGCGGAGCACGGTAAATCGCTAAGCGAGGTGCGGGATATTGCGCAACAGGCCTGTGATAACCTCTGGAGCCTGGGCGTTGCGATGCAAACGTGCAACCTGCCGGGCAGCGACGAGGAAGAGGGGCGCATTAAGCAGGGCCATGTCGAGCTGGGGCTGGGCATTCACGGCGAGCCCGGTGCTTCCGTCGTGGATACGCAGAACAGTAAAGCCATTATCGACACGCTGGTGACGCCGTTACGCGCGCAGGCGGGAGAAGGGCGGTTTGCGGTATTGATTAACAATCTCGGCGGCGTATCGGCGCTGGAGATGGCGCTGCTGACCAAAGAGCTGGCGCATTCGGCGCTGAAAGAGGAGATCGCGTACCTGATAGGCCCCGCGCCGCTGGTGAGCGCGCTGGACATGAAGGGCTTTTCGCTGACGCTGCTGAAGCTTAATGACTTCTTTGAAAAGGCGATTCACGCCGAGGTCGAAACGCTGGGCTGGCAGAAGCCCGTGGCGTTTGCGCCACTGCGCACCGTGGCGCATACCGCCATTCACGATCGCGTGGAATACACTCCGTCGGACAATCTGCGGGTGGGCGAGTATGTCTCCTCGGTGACGAAAACGCTGCTCCAGCTGGAAAACCGACTGAACGCGCTGGATGCCAAAGTGGGCGACGGCGATACCGGCTCCACTTTTGCGCAAGGGGCGCGGGATATTGCGCAGCGTCTGGAGGATCGCAAGCTCCCGCTTGATAACGTATCGACGCTGCTGTTGCTGGTGGGCGAGCGGCTGGCGACGGTGATGGGCGGATCGAGCGGGGTGCTGATGTCGATCTTCTTCACCGCGGCCGGGCAAAAGCTTCACGATGGTCAGCCGCTGCCCGAGGCATTGCTCAGCGGGCTGGCGCAGATGAAGCAGTACGGTGGGGCAGATCTCGGCGATCGTACCCTGATCGACGCGCTGCAGCCGGCGCTTGAAGCATTGAAGAATGGCGATCTTCAGGCAGCGGCGAAGGCAGCACAGCACGGTGCCGAAGCAACGGCGAAAATGGCGAAAGCCGGTGCGGGGCGCTCGTCGTATGTGAATAAAGAGAATCTGGATGGGGTAATGGATCCCGGTGCGGTTGCGGTGGCTGAGGTGTTTAAGGCCATGGTAGATGCAAAACGGTAACGACCGTTACCGTTTTTAGTGTGTGCGCCCTCTCCCTGTGGGAGAGGGTTGGGGTGAGGGCATCAGGCCGCACATTCCCCGCCTATGTCACATCAAAAATCCGCTTTCAACACCACGCGGTAGCGGGCTTTGCCGTCACGCACGTGCTGGATCGCTTCGTTGATTTTCGACATCGGATACAGTTCGGTGGTCGGCGCCACTTTGGTGCGTCCGGCAAACTTCATCAGTTTGCGCAACTCAAACGGCGTACCGGTCGCGGAGCCTGACACGCTGCGATCCCCGCCGATCAGGGTAAACGCCGGAACCGGCAGCGGCTTCATCACGGCACCTACGGTGTGGAAGTTACCGCCGTAGGCCAGCGCCTCAAAGTACGGCTGCCAGTTGAGATCCACGTTAACGGTGTTGATGATCAGATCAAACTGCCCAGCCAGCGCGTTCAGCGCGTCAGGATCGCGGCTGTTCACGACTTTATCCGCACCCATCGCCAGCACTTCTTTCTCTTTCGCCGGGTTCGAGCTGAACGCCGTGACTTCACAGCCCATCGCGTGCAGCAGCTTGATGGCGATATGGCCCAGACCGCCAATACCGATGACACCCACGCGGCTGGTGGCGGTGATATGGTGCATCAGCAGGGGTTTGAAGACGGTGATACCGCCGCACAGCAGCGGACCTGCGGATTCGATATCAATGCTGTCCGGCAGCGGGATCACCCATTGCCAGTCGGCGCGCAGTTTGTCGGCAAAACCGCCTTTGTTCAGAATGGTGGGAACGGCGCCCTCGAGGCAGTTGATCTGATTGCCGCTGATACAGGCGTCACAGTGACCACAGCTGCGTGCCGTCCAGCCAATGCCCACGCGTTGGCCTACCTTCAGCCCTTTGTCCTGCGCGGCGCTACCGAGCGCCACGACGCGGCCAATGACTTCGTGCCCGGCAACCAGCGGATAGCTCGAGAAGCCCCATTCGTTATCGATCATCGAGAGATCCGAGTGGCAGATCCCGCAGTAATCAACCTGTACTTCGACGTCTTCTGCTTTTAGTTCGCCCGCATCGTACTCGTACAGCTCAAGTTCTGCACCCGCCTGCGGTGCGGCGTAGCTTTTTATCTTCGACATCGTGTTTCCCCCGTTGTGGTGTGAACTGAGAGTGTAGAGCATTCAGTTTACAGCCGCTTAACAGAAGAGGGCAGGAACGAAAGTTACAGACTTTTCAGCATTCTGACTTCGCAATCAACGTGGCCGGTACAGCCCAGCGGCGCATCGATATGCTCAAAGCCCAGATGTTCATACAGGCCGATGGCCTCTTTGAGGAAAGCGGTGGTTTCCAGGTAGCAGCGGGTAAAACCCTGCTTGCGCGCGTGGTCCAGCGCCATCAGCGCCAGCTTTTTCGCCAGCCCTTGCCCGCGCGCCGTTGGCAGAAAATACATTTTCTGCAGCTCACAGATATCCGGCTCGCTGCAGCTGAGGGGCGCCACGCCGCCGCCGCCCACAACCTGACCGTTCTGCTCGATTACCCAGTAGGCATGCCCTGGCTGGCTGTAGAGCTGGTAAAGCTCGTCCAGGTTCGGGTCGGCAACCGTGTAGCCTTTGTCAGCCGTCAGGCCATATTCGGCAGAAACGGTGCGGATAACGGCGGCGATTGCCGGGTTATCCTGCTCAGCGATCCGGCGCATCGCCGTCGCGACGGGGGTAATCACGCTCATAGCATTACTCATTACAAAAATTGACACATAACTGCTGTTAATAGCACCGCAGAAAGGGGAGTGCAAGCGAGGAGTTTTCAGGAAGGATACCCCTTACGCCCTGAAGCGTAAGGGGTAAAAGCATTACAGGGCTGCGATAACCGCCTGCTGCTCGATCAGCTTGGTCTTCGCATCGGCGAAGGCAACCAGACGCTCGCGCTCTTTCGCGATGACCGCTTCCGGCGCGCGGGCGACAAAGCCTTCGTTCGCCAGCTTGCTTTCGATTTTGCCAATTTCCACGTCGACTTTTGCCACTTCTTTCGCCAGACGAGCCAGCTCGGCGTCTTTGTCGATCAGGCCCGCCATCGGGATCAGCAGCTCGGCGCCGTCGATGATTTTGGTCACGGAAACCGGACCTTTGTCATCCGCAGGCAGCACGGTGATGCTTTCCAGACGCGCCATGGTTTTCAGGAAGGTGTTATTCTCGGTGACGCGACGAACGGCAGCCTCGCTGCAGCCACGCAGCAGCAGCTCCAGCGGTTTGCCTGGGGCGATGTTCATTTCAGCACGGATGTTACGTACCGCAACGATCGCCTGTTTCAGCCACTCGGTATCCGCGGACGCCGCTTCATCAACCTTGGCCGCATCGAATTCCGGGAACGGCTGCAGCATGATGGTATCGGCGTTGATGCCCGCAATCACCTTCACGCGCTGCCAGATGGTTTCGGTGATGAATGGAATGACCGGATGCGCCAGGCGCAGCAGACCTTCCAGAACGGTAATCAGCGTGTTGCGCGTGCCGCGCAGCTCCGCCTCAGTGCCGCCGTTCATCACCGGCTTCGCCAGCTCCAGATACCAGTCGCAGAACTGGTTCCAGGTGAATTCATACAGGATGCCCGCCGCGATATCGAAGCGGTAGCTGTCCAGCGCCTCGCGGAACGCTTTCACCGTCTGGTTGAATTCCGCCAGGATCCAGCGGTCTGCCAGAGACAGCGTCATCTCGCCGCCGTTGAAGCCGCAATCCTGATCTTCGGTATTCATCAGCACGAAACGGCTGGCGTTCCACAGTTTGTTACAGAAGTTACGGTAACCTTCCAGACGCTTCATGTCCCAGTTGATGTCACGACCGGTTGAGGCCAGTGCCGCCAGGGTGAAGCGCAGGGCGTCGGTACCGTGAGACTCGATCCCGTTCGGGAACTGCTTCTCGGTACGCTTGCGGATTTTCTCAGCCAGCTGCGGCTGCATCATGTTGCCGGTACGTTTTTCCAGCAGATCTTCCAGAGAGATACCGTCAACCATGTCCAGCGGGTCAATAACGTTACCCTTGGACTTGGACATCTTCTGGCCTTCATCGTCGCGGATCAGACCGGTCATGTAGACGGTATGGAACGGAACCTGCGGCTTGCCGTCTTCGTCTTTGATGAAGTGCATGGTCATCATGATCATGCGGGCAATCCAGAAGAAGATAATGTCGAAGCCGGACACCATCACGCTGGTTGGGTGGAACTGACGCAGCGCGTCGGTGTTTTCTGGCCAGCCGAGGGTGGAGAAGGTCCACAGCGCGGAGGAGAACCAGGTGTCCAGCACGTCTTCGTCCTGACGCAGCGCAACGTCCGCGCTCAGGTTGTTTTCCTGACGCACTTCGTCTTCGCTACGGCCAACGTAAACGTTGCCTTCGTTGTCGTACCACGCCGGAATACGGTGACCCCACCACAGCTGACGAGAGATACACCAGTCCTGAATGTCGCGCATCCAGGAGAAGTACATGTTTTCGTACTGCTTCGGCACGAACTGAATGCTGCCGTTTTCAACCGCTTCCACAGCCGGTTTCGCCAGCACGTCGGCACGCACGTACCACTGGTCGGTCAGCATTGGCTCGATAACCACGCCGCCACGGTCGCCGTACGGCACGGTCAGATCGTGAGGTTTGATCTCTTCCAGCAGGCCGAGCGCGTCAACGGCTGCCACGATGGCTTTACGCGCGGCAAAACGCTCCAGCTTCTGGAACTCAGCCGGGATGTCGCTGGAGTAAACGTCGGATTCGTTGCCTTTGGTGTCGTACACTTCTGCGCTTTCGCGGATATCACCGTCGAAGGTCAGAATGTTGATCATCGGCAGGGCGTGACGACGGCCGACTTCATAGTCGTTGAAGTCGTGCGCCGGGGTGATTTTTACGCAGCCGGTGCCTTTTTCCATGTCGGCGTGTTCGTCGCCCACAATCGGAATACGGCGGTTTACCAGCGGCAGCACCACGAATTTGCCGATCAGATCTTTATAACGCGGATCTTCCGGGTTAACGGCCACGCCGGTATCGCCCAGCAGGGTTTCCGGACGGGTCGTTGCGACCACCAGGTAATCTTTGCCGTCGGCGGTTTTTGCGCCATCGGCCAGCGGATAGCGGATGTGCCACATGGAGCCTTTAGACTCGCGGTTTTCCACTTCCAGGTCAGAGATGGCGGTGCGCAGTTTTGGATCCCAGTTTACCAGGCGTTTGCCGCGGTAAATCAGGTCTTCTTTGTACAGGCGGACGAAGACTTCTTTAACGGCGTTGGACAGGCCTTCGTCCATGGTGAAGCGCTCGCGCTCCCAGTCCACGGAGTTGCCGAGACGGCGCATCTGACGGGTAATGGTGCCGCCGGATTCCGCCTTCCACTGCCAGATTTTGTCGATGAACGCGTCGCGACCGTAGTCGTGGCGGGTTTTTCCTTCTTCAGCGGCAATTTTACGCTCAACCACCATCTGGGTCGCGATACCCGCGTGGTCAGTCCCCGCCTGCCACAGGGTGTTTTTACCCTGCATACGCTGATAGCGGATCATGGTGTCCATGATGGTCTGCTGGAAAGCATGACCCATATGCAAACTGCCGGTGACGTTCGGCGGCGGGATCATGATGCAGAAGGACTCTTTGCTTTCGTCGCCGTTAGGCTTGAAATAGCCCTGCTGTTCCCAGTGCTCGTAAAGCGGCTGTTCGATATCGCGTGGGTTATATGTCTTTTCCATTATTTCCAGGTTGCCGTATTCAGGTTAAAACCAGCCAGGCGGTACGCTTTATAGCGTTCGCGCGCCAGTTGTTTCAAAGATTCTTCGTAAGGGACAAAGTCTACCACTTCTGTGAAAGCGGTGGCAAAATCTGCAAAATCTATCCGCAGGCTAATCAGAATATCGCGCGCGCTGCTGTTGCGCTTTTGCGGCCAGGCAATTTCAACCGGTGCACCGCCGCGCGGGCCTTCGCCCGACAGGTTATGCGGCACAAAACTCTCCGGGGGGCGCGCCCACAGCGCTTCATCCAGGCGAATCGCCTGCTGTTCATCTTCACAGGCAATCAGAACGCGTTTACCTGCGCGCCAACGTTCTGCGGCAATTTCACACACCAGCTGTTCTACGGCGCTGAGGCCATCCTGATGGGTGTCGTTGTCCAGAAGGTAGAACGTTGCATTCTTCATATATGGGGCTTCTTGTGCTCACTTTAAATGCTTAAGCCGGGTGGCGGCTTCGCCTTACCCGGCCTACGGTTTACTGCCGTTTTGACTTACTCGTCGCCGTTAAAACCTGCGCGGTTCAGCAGGAACTGCGACAGCAGCGCCACTGGACGGCCGGTTGCGCCTTTGGCTTTACCGGAGCGCCATGCGGTGCCCGCGATATCCAGGTGTGCCCAGTTGTACTTGCGGGTGAAGCGTGCCAGGAAGCAGCCCGCGGTGATCGCCCCGCCAGGACGTCCGCCAATGTTCGCCATATCCGCAAAGTTAGACTCCAGCTGATCCTGATACTCGTCACCCAGCGGCAGACGCCATGCGCGATCCCCGGCCTGCTCTGAGGCACCAATAAGCTCGTGCGCCAGAGGATTGTGGTTCGACATCAGGCCGGTGATATGGTGACCCAGCGCAATCACACAGGCTCCGGTGAGGGTAGCGACGTCAATCACCGCTTCCGGCTCGAAGCGCTCAACATAGGTCAGCACGTCACACAGCACCAGACGGCCTTCGGCGTCGGTGTTCAGCACTTCAACGGTCTGGCCGGACATGGTGGTCAGAACGTCACCCGGACGATAGGCGCGCCCGCCAGGCATGTTTTCGCAGCCCGCCAGTACGCCGATCACGTTGATAGGCAACTGCAGTTCCGCGACCATGCGCATCACGCCGTAAACCGCCGCCGCACCGCACATGTCGTACTTCATCTCATCCATGCCTTCGGCAGGCTTGATGGAGATACCGCCGGAATCGAAGGTCAGGCCTTTACCGACGAGCACAATCGGGCGCGCGTCTTCGGACGGATTGCCTTTGTACTCGATGACGGACATCAGGGATTCGTTCTGCGAGCCGTTACCGACCGCAAGGTAAGAGTGCATCCCCAGCTCTTTCATCTGCTGTTCGCCGATGACGCGGGTAATGACGTTTTTGCTGTAGGCGTCGGCCAGCTGACGTGCCTGAGAGGCCAGGTACGCCGCGTTACAGATATTAGGCGGCATGTTGCCGAGATCTTTGGCCGCTTTAATGCCGGCTGCGATCGCCAGACCGTGCTGGATCGCGCGTTCGCCGCTGGTCAACTCGCGACGGGTTGGCACGTTAAAGACCATTTTACGCAGCGGACGACGCGGCTCGCTTTTATTGGTCTTCAGCTGATCGAAGCTGTACAGGCTCTCTTTTGCCGTTTCAACCGCCTGACGCACTTTCCAGTAGGTGTTACGCCCTTTAACGTGCAGCTCCGTCAGGAAGCAGACGGCTTCCATTGAGCCGGTATCATTCAGCGTATTGATTGTTTTCTGAATCACCTGCTTATACTGACGTTCATCAAGCTCGCGTTCTTTACCGCAGCCAATCAGCAGAATACGTTCTGACAGCACGTTCGGAACATGGTGCAGTAACAGCGTCTGCCCAGGTTTGCCTTCCAGTTCGCCACGGCGCAGCAGGGCGCTAATATAGCCGTCACTGATTTTATCGAGTTGCTCGGCGATCGGGGAGAGTCGGCGTGGTTCAAAGACGCCCACAACGATGCAGGCACTCCGCTGTTTCTCCGGGCTACCGCTTTTTACACTGAACTCCATGCACTACGCTCCTGAATCTTAAAGACAACGGCGGCAGCTACGGATAGAATTGAAACCTTTCGTAACTCATGTCCGCTGTTGTGGTGACTTCGTGTTAATCTTACGTTACTACGGTTTCGACACGTCAGAAAAAGTCCTGAAGCGTGAATCCGCCGGATGTTTTAATCTTAGCGATGATTTCGACGACTCAAGAGAATAAATGACGTTTAAGCCATGAAACAAGCGATTTTCCAGCAAAGAGACGGGTTTTTACGGGCGTATTTAAAGTGATAATCATAAGATATCTGGTGCGGGAGACGCTCAAAAGCCAACTGGCGATTCTCTTCATCCTGCTGCTGATTTTTTTCTGTCAGAAGCTGGTTAAGATCCTCGGTGCGGCCGTTGACGGCGAAATTCCAACAAATCTGGTGCTTTCCCTGCTTGGTTTAGGGATCCCGGAAATGGCGCAGCTCATCCTGCCGCTAAGTCTTTTCCTTGGCCTGCTCATGACGCTTGGGAAACTCTACACCGAGAGTGAAATCACGGTGATGCATGCCTGTGGCCTGAGCAAAGCGGTACTGGTGAAAGCGGCCATGATACTGGCGCTGTTCACGGGTATTGTCGCGGCGGTGAATGTGATGTGGGCGGGTCCCATGTCTTCCCGTCATCAGGACGAAGTGCTGGCCGAAGCGAAAGCCAACCCCGGCATGGCAGCCTTAGCCCAGGGGCAGTTCCAGCAGGCGACCGACGGCAACTCCGTGCTGTTCATTGAGAGCGTTGACGGCAGTAAATTCAACGACGTATTCCTGGCGCAGTTACGTCCCAAAGGTAACGCGCGTCCTTCCGTGGTGGTTGCAGACTCCGGCCAGCTTGCTCAGCGCAAAGATGGTTCTCAGATCGTGACGCTGAACAAAGGCACCCGTTTCGAAGGCACAGCCATGCTGCGCGACTTCCGTATTACGGATTTCCAGAACTATCAGGCCATTATCGGCCATCAGGCGGTGGCGCTCGATCCAACGGATACCGAGCAAATGGACATGCGTACCCTGTGGAATACCGATACCGACAGAGCGCGTGCTGAGTTCCACTGGCGTATTACGCTTGTCTTCACCGTGTTTATGATGGCGCTGATTGTCGTTCCGCTGAGCGTGGTGAACCCGCGCCAGGGCCGCGTGCTCTCTATGCTGCCGGCGATGCTGCTTTACCTGATCTATTTCCTGCTGCAAACCTCGATTCGTTCTAACGGCGCGAAGGGGAAGCTGGACCCTATGGTCTGGACATGGTTCGTCAACAGCCTGTACATCTTACTGGCGCTGGGATTAAACCTGTGGGATACGGTGCCTGTGCGCCGCATACGTGCCCGATTCTCGCGTAAAGGAGCCATCTAATGCAGGCGTTTGGCGTTCTTGATCGCTATATCGGTAAAACCATTTTTACCACCATCATGATGACGTTGTTCATGCTGGTGTCACTCTCCGGCATTATCAAATTTGTCGATCAGCTGAAAAAAGCCGGCCAGGGGAGCTATGACGCGATGGGCGCGGGGATGTATACCCTGCTCAGCGTGCCGAAAGATGTGCAGATTTTCTTCCCGATGGCGGCCCTGCTGGGCGCGCTGCTGGGGCTGGGGATGCTGGCGCAGCGCAGTGAGCTGGTCGTTATGCAGGCCTCGGGCTTTACCCGCATGCAGGTTGCGCTGTCGGTAATGAAAACCGCGATCCCACTGGTGCTGTTGACCATGGCGATTGGCGAGTGGGTCGCGCCGCAGGGTGAACAGATGGCGCGTAACTACCGTGCGCAGGCCATGTACGGCGGCTCGCTGCTCTCGACCCAACAAGGTTTATGGGCGAAAGACGGTAAAAACTTCGTCTACATCGAACGGGTGAAGGGGAATGATGAGCTGGGTGGGGTGAGCATCTATGCTTTCGATGACCAGCGCCGTCTGGAGTCAGTCCGCCACGCCTCTTCGGCAAAATTTGACGCCGAACATAAACAGTGGCGTTTGTCCCAGGTCGATGAGTCTAACCTGACCGATCCGAAACAGATTACGGGTTCTCAGACGGTAACCGGTACGTGGAAGACCAACCTGACGCCCGATAAGCTCGGTGTTGTGGCGCTGGATCCTGACGCGCTCTCCATCAGCGGTTTGCACAACTATGTGAAATACCTGAAGTCGAGCGGGCAGGACGCCGGACGTTACCAGCTCAACATGTGGAGCAAGATCTTCCAGCCTATGTCCGTGGCGGTGATGATGCTGATGGCGCTGTCGTTTATCTTCGGCCCGTTACGCAGCGTGCCGATGGGCGTGCGCGTCGTGACCGGTATCAGCTTCGGCTTTGTGTTCTACGTGCTCGATCAGATCTTCGGTCCGCTGACGCTGGTTTATGGCATTCCGCCGATAATTGGTGCGCTGCTGCCAAGCGCCAGTTTCCTCCTGATCAGCCTCTGGCTGCTGTTGAAACGCTCCTGATTGACCTCTCCTCGCTTCCGGTTAACCGGGAGCGAGGCTAATCTCCTGTTTCACCCCGCACTTTTTCTCACAACCTTCAACGCCTCGCCCTGAATTTGAGTATTATTGAGCGATAAAGTCGTGAAGGGATCCTCTATGAAGCAAATTCGAATGCTTGCCCAGTATTACGTCGACCTGATGATGAAGCTTGGGCTGGTGCGTTTCTCCATGCTGCTTGCGCTGGCGCTGGTCGTTCTGGCCATTGTCGTACAAATGGCCGTCACCATGGTTCTGCATGGTCAGGTCGAGAGTATCGACGTCATCCGCTCCATCTTCTTTGGCTTGCTCATTACGCCCTGGGCGGTCTATTTCCTTTCCGTGGTGGTTGAACAGCTGGAAGAGTCCCGTCAGCGTCTGTCAAAACTGGTCGATAAACTGGAAGAGATGCGCGAGCGCGACCTGAAGCTCAACGTCCAGCTTAAAGACAATATTGCGCAGCTGAATCAGGAGATTTCCGATCGTGAGAAGGCGGAAGCCGAGCGTCAGGCCACGCTGGAGCAGCTGAAAATCGAAATGAAAGAGCGCGAGGTCACGCAGATCCAGCTTGAGCAGCAATCCTCTTTCTTGCGGTCGTTCCTTGATGCTTCGCCGGATCTGGTGTTTTACCGTAATGAAGATAAAGAGTTTTCCGGCTGTAACCGGGCGATGGAGCTGCTCACCGGGAAAAGCGAGAAGCAGCTGATTAACCTGAAGCCGCAGGACGTTTACTCTGAAGAGGCGGCGGCTAAGGTCATGGAGACGGACGAAAAAGTATTCCGCCATAACGTCTCGCTGACCTATGAACAGTGGCTGGATTACCCGGACGGACGCAAAGCCTGCTTTGAGATCCGTAAGGTGCCCTACTATGACCGCGTGGGGAAACGCCACGGCCTGATGGGCTTTGGCCGCGATATCACCGAGCGTAAGCGCTACCAGGACGCTCTGGAGCGCGCCAGCCGCGACAAGACTACCTTTATCTCCACCATCAGCCACGAGCTGCGTACGCCGCTTAATGGCATTGTCGGGCTGAGCCGTATTCTGCTGGATACCGACCTGACCGCAGAGCAGGAAAAATACCTCAAGACTATCCATGTATCCGCGGTCACGCTGGGTAATATCTTCAACGATATTATTGATATGGATAAGATGGAGCGCCGTAAAGTTCAGCTTGATAATCAGCCGGTTGATTTCACCAGCTTCCTTGCCGACCTCGAAAATCTCTCCGGCCTGCAGGCGCAGCAGAAGGGACTGAGCTTTGTCATGGAGCCAACCCTGCCGCTGCCGCATAAAGTGGTGACCGACGGCACGCGTCTGCGTCAGATCCTGTGGAATCTCATCAGCAACGCGGTGAAATTTACCCAGAAGGGGCAGGTGGCGGTGCGCATCCGCTTTGACGAAGGCGATATGCTGCACTTCGAGGTGGAAGACTCCGGGATGGGTATTCCGCAGGAGGAGCAGGATAAAATTTTCGCGATGTACTACCAGGTGAAGGACAGCAACGGCGGGAAACCGGCCACAGGAACGGGCATTGGTCTTGCGGTGTCTAAGCGGCTGGCGAAGAGCATGGGGGGCGATATCACCGTTGTCAGCCAGCCGGGCAAAGGATCAACCTTCACGCTGACGGTCCATGCGCCGGCGGTGGCGGAGGAGGTTGAAGACACCTTTGAAAACGACGACATGCCGCTGCCCGCGCTGCACGTCCTGCTGGTGGAAGACATTGAGCTGAACGTGATTGTGGCGCGCTCGGTGCTGGAAAAACTGGGCAATAGCGTGGATGTCGCGATGACCGGTAAGGCCGCGCTGGAGATGTTTAAACCGGGCGAATACGATCTTGTTCTGCTCGATATCCAGCTGCCGGATATGACCGGGCTGGATATCTCTCGTGAGCTGACGCGTCAGTACGTGGCCGACGAGCTGCCGCCGCTGGTGGCGCTGACGGCGAACGTGCTGAAAGACAAAAAAGAGTATCTCGATGCCGGTATGGACGATGTACTCAGCAAGCCGCTGGCGGTGCCTGCTCTGACCGCCATGATTAAGAAGTTCTGGGATACCCGTGATGAAGAGGAGAGCACCATGACGTCTGTTGATAGCGCAAAAGCCCAAATGATACTCGATACCGCAATGCTGGAGCAGTACATCGATCTGGTGGGTCCGAAACTGATTACCGATGGTCTGGCGGTGTTCGAAAAAATGATGCCGGGCTATCTGAGCGTGCTGGAATCAAACCTGACGGCTCGTGACCAGAAGGGCATCGTCGAAGAAGGACATAAAATCAAAGGCGCCGCCGGCTCGGTCGGCTTACGCCATCTGCAGCAGCTGGGTCAACAGATTCAGTCGCCTGATTTACCTGCATGGGAAGATAACGTGGGTGATTGGGTTGAAGAGATGAAACAAGAGTGGCAAAACGATGTGGCGGTGCTTAAAGCCTGGGTAGACGCCAGAAAAAAATGACCCCGGATTAACCGGGGTGCGCGAATACTGCGCCAACACCAGGGAAATCGTGGCTGCGCCTGTTTTATAAAGTTATTTTCGAAAGGGCGCTGCCTGAAAAATTTAGGCCGCACGCAGATAAGATAGCAAATCTTAAATGGTTTGTTACATGAATCAGTGAAATGTGTGAAGCATAGCGTTTTAATCAAAATTATTAATGTGCTTCAGCAAGTTGCAGAAAAGGATTGTCATGATGAAAAAGATTGGTGTCGTGCTGAGCGGATGCGGTGTTTACGATGGTTCTGAAATACATGAAGCCGTAATCACGCTGCTGGCCCTGGCTAAGCAGGGAGCAGAGGTTATTTGTTTTGCGCCGGACAAAAATCAGGCGGATGTGATTAATCATCTGACCGGCGAGCCGATGGCGGAAACCCGTAATGTACTGATTGAAGCCGCGCGTATTGTGCGAGGTGATATCCATCCTCTTATTCAGGCAGACCCTACAGAGCTTGATGCGCTTATTGTGCCGGGTGGGTTTGGCGCGGCCAAAAATCTCAGTACCTTTGCTGCGCAGGGAGCGGAGTGTCAGGTCGATCCTCATTTAAAGGCGCTGTCGCAGGCCATGCACGCGGCAGGAAAACCGCAGGGCTTTATCTGCATCGCGCCGGCAATGCTGCCCAGGATTTTTGATTTCCCGCTGCGCCTGACTATCGGGACGGATATTGATACCGCAGAGATCGTCGAGGAAATGGGGGGCGAACACGTTCCGTGCCCGGTTGATGACATTGTGGTTGATGAAGATAACAAACTTGTCACCACGCCGGCTTATATGCTGGCGAATAATATCGCTGAGGCGGCCTCAGGTATTGAAAAGCTGGTGGCTCGCGTGCTGGTGCTGACTGAATGAGGCGTAAATTTGCCGCAGGCGCAGGGGTGAAACGTTTTCTCTTGCGCATCGTACTTGTGCTGGCGGTATTCTGGGGAGGCGGGCTGGCTTTATTCAGCATTATGCCGGTACCGTTCTCTGCCGTTATGGTTGAGCGCCAGCTTAGCGCGTGGTTCAGCGGCGATTTCAGCTATGTTGCCCACTCTGACTGGGTGAGCATGGACGAGATCTCCCCGTTCATGGGGCTGGCGGTCATCGCGGCGGAGGACCAGAAATTCCCGGAGCACTGGGGGTTCGACGTGGCGGCCATTGAGAAGGCGCTAGCCCATAACGAACGCCATGAAAACCGCGTGCGCGGGGCATCAACCTTGTCGCAGCAGACGGCCAAAAACCTGTTTCTGTGGGATGGTCGAAGCTGGGTGCGAAAAGGGCTGGAAGCGGGGTTGACCCTGGGGATGGAAACGGTCTGGAGCAAAAAACGAATTCTGACCGTCTATCTCAACGTCGCTGAGTTTGGCGACGGTATATTTGGCGTGGAGGCTGCCGCACAGCGGTATTTCAATAAGCCAGCCAGCCGTCTGAACATGTCAGAAGCAGCGCTATTGGCCGCTGTGTTACCGAACCCTATCCGCTTTAAGGCCAGCGCCCCATCAGGGTATGTGCGAAGCCGACAGGCGTGGATTATGCGCCAGATGAATCAGCTGGGTGGAGAGGGGTTTATGCAGCGTAATAATCTTATGTAGAGCGGGTAAGCGCAGCGCTACCCGCCTGAATAGCAGACCTTAATCTTCGTCGAACCCTGCGTTAAACAGGGCAATCACCGCCGCCAGCGCTTCCTCTTCCTGAGGCCCGGTGGCTTCTACCTCAATCTGGCGTCCTTTGGCGGAATCCAGCATCAGCAGCGCGATCACGCTGTTCGCTTCCGCTTCGGTGCCTTCGTCATTCCGCAGCAGTACCTCTGCATCGAAACCTTGCATCAGCTCAAACAGCTTCATCGCCGGGCGTGCATGCATACCCAGCTTGTTGGTGATCTCAACGGTTTGTTTTACGGTCATGTTTTACGTTTTTCCAGCGTGCGATGACGGGACTGAACGTTCTTCCCGCGCGAGCGGAAATAGTCGGCCAGCTGTTCGGCGATATAAACCGAACGATGTTTACCGCCGGTACAGCCAATCGCCACCGTCAGGTAGCTACGATTGTTTGTCTCCAGCATAGGTAACCATAGCTCAAGGTAGCTTCGCGTCTGGTAGATAAAATTGTGTACTTCTGTGTGCCGGTCGAGGAACGCCGCCACCGGCTTATCCAGACCGGTCATTGGACGCAGTTTTGGATCCCAGTGCGGGTTCGGCAGGAAGCGCACGTCGAAAACGTAATCCGCATCAATCGGAATACCGTGCTTAAAGCCGAAGGATTCGAACACCATCGTCAGTTCGCGCTCGCGTTTACCCAACAGCCGGGTACGCAGCATTTCCGCCAGCTCGTGAACGGACATCTCAGAGGTGTCGACAATCAGGTCGGCACGAGAACGCAGCGGCTCCAGCAGGTCGCTCTCTTCATCGATAGCGCTCTCCAGAGAGAGGTTCTTGCTAGATAGCGGGTGCAAACGACGGGTATCGCTGTAGCGGCGGATCAGCGTATTGCGGTCTGCATCGAGGAACAGCAGCTGAGGCGAGAACGCGTCAGGCAGGTTGCTCATGGCCTGTTCGAAGATCTCTGGCGATTCAGGCATGTTACGAACGTCGATACTGACGGCGGCAGAGGTTTGTCTCTCCGCCAGCGTGCGGGCCAGATCGGGTAACAACACGACCGGCAGGTTATCGACGCAGTAAAAACCCATGTCTTCCAGGGCGCGCAGAGCAACGGATTTCCCCGACCCTGAACGGCCACTGACAATCATCAGCACCATGTTCCGTTTCTCCTCAGGACAACAGATGTGAAGGCCATCTCCTGGTTATGCATCATCCTGATTGCCTTCTGCTTCAGTGATAATTTGATAGAGCTCTTCATCACTTTGGGCCGAGCGCAGTCGACGGCAAATGGTTTTATCGGCCAGACGTTTTGCGACCAGCGACAGCGTATGCAGATGGGTTTTCGTCTGGTCGGCAGGTACCAGCAGCGCGAAGAGGAGATCGACGGGCTGGTTATCAATGGCATCGAAGGCGATGGGTGTTTCAAGCTGCACAAACACACCAACGGCACGCAGGGTATCCTCTTCCAGTTTGCCGTGCGGGATCGCGATGCCGTTGCCGATACCGGTACTGCCCATTTTTTCACGGGTCAGAATCGCTTCGAACACCACCTGCGGCGGCAGGCCCAGCTGTTTGGCAGCCAGTTCACTGATGATCTCCAGCGCACGTTTTTTGCTCTGGCAGTGAACCGCACTGCGGGTACATTCCTGGTTAAGGACATTGCTCAGTTGAAGAGCGGAATCGTTGTTCATCATAATTTCACCTAAGCGCTAACTGTACAAATGGCCTGTTGTGTTTCACAACAGGCCGTCCTGCACCCGTTAACTGCCCGGACAATTAGTGTTGTTTCAGTTTATCTTTATGTTTATTGAGCTGTCGTGCAAGCTTATCAATCAAGCCGTCGATAGCAGCGTACATGTCTTGCCCTTCCGCACTGGCATGCAGTTCACCCCCGTTAACATGCAGGGTGGCATCCGAGATGTGAGTCACTTTCTCCACTTTCAACACAATATAGACCTGATTGATCCTTTCGAAATACTGCTCGAGTTTTGCAAACTTCGCGTTCACGAAGTCGCGTAAAGCCTCAGTAATTTCGACGTTTTGTCCAGTGATGTTGAGCTGCATAGTGTCTTCCTTATCGGTTGTGTCAGACCAGCTGTTTACGCTGGTTGGACGGCGGAATGGATAAAGACTCTCGATACTTCGCAACAGTACGACGTGCCACCATAATACCCTGATCGGACAGCATGGTGGTTAACTTACTGTCGCTTAGTGGCTTCGCGGGGTTCTCCGCGGCGATCAACTTCTTCACCAGGGCACGAATGGCCGTTGACGACGCTTCGCCGCCGCCCTCGGTATTCACATGGCTGGAGAAGAAATACTTAAGCTCAAATATACCGCGTGGACTGTGCAGATACTTCTGCGTGGTGACACGGGAAATGGTTGATTCATGCATCTCGACGGCCTGGGCGATATCCGCCAGTACCATCGGTTTCATATACTCTTCGCCCTGCTCAAAGAACGCCTGCTGCTGTTCGACAATACAGCGGCTGACGCGCAGCAGCGTATCATTTCGGCTTTCCAGACTTTTGATCAGCCATCGCGCTTCCTGAAGATTGCTACGAATATATTGATTGTCGGAGTCGTTACGCGCGCTGGTGCACATGGAGGCATACTGCTGGTTGATTTGCAGGCGAGGGATGCTGTCTGAATTCAGTTCAACGACCCAGCGGTCATTGTGTTTTCTCACCAGCACGTCCGGGATGACGTACTCGGGCTCGCTGGTCTGGATCGACTGTCCCGGGCGCGGATCGAGTGACTGGATCAGATTCACCGCTTCTTTCAGCACCTCTTCCTTCAGGCGCGTGACGCGCATCAGGCTGCGGAAATCGTGGTTGGCCAACAGATCCAGATGATCGCTGATGATTAAGCGCGCCTCGTCGAGCCATGGCGTCTCTTTGCTGAACTGAGAAAGCTGGATCAGCAGGCAGTCGCGCAGATCTTTTGCGGCCACGCCTACCGGATCGAAACGCTGGATGCGCTTCAGAACGGCTTCGATCTCCTCAAGTTCAATCTCTTCGTCGCCCATGCTTTCCAGGATATCGTCCAGCGTGACGGTCAAATAGCCGGTGTCGTCAACGGCATCGACAATTGAGGTGGCAATCGCGCGGTCGGTATCGGAGAAGGGGGTAAGTTCCACCTGCCACATCAGGTAATCCTGCAGCGACTGGGTGGTTTCTCCCTGATAGACCGGTAGCTCATCATCCTGGTAGTCTGCACGCGTACCGGAAGGGGTTCCGGCGGTGTAGATTTCATCCCAGCTGGCATCCAGCGGTAGCTCGTCGGGCATCTCTTTTTGTTCGAGTGCATCCGCGGTGTCGAGCGCTTCTGTATCCTGTGACTGCTGAGTATCTACCTCGTCATGAAGATCGGTTTGTTCCAGCAGGGGGTTGCTGTCCAGCGCCTGCTGGAGCTCCTGCTGAAGTTCTAACGTGGACAGTTGCAACAGGCGAATTGCCTGCTGTAGCTGCGGCGTCATTGCCAGTTGTTGGCTGAGCCTTAATTGCAAACCTTGCTTCATGTTCAGAGCATTTTTCTCCGGTTCGGCGTTACGTTACCTCTACCCTATCAGAGTCTGAAGTCTTCCCCAAGATAGACGCGCTTAACATGATCGTCTTCGAGGATCTGCTGCGGCGTACCGTGGGCGATCAGATTGCCCTGGCTCACAATATACGCGCGTTCACACACGGCCAGCGTTTCACGGACGTTGTGGTCGGTGATCAGTACGCCAAGCCCGCTGTCACGCAGGTGTTCAATGATGCGTTTAATGTCGATAACCGAGATCGGGTCAACGCCGGCAAACGGTTCATCCAGAAGGATAAATTTCGGGTTTGCGGCCAGCGCACGTGCAATCTCAACACGACGGCGTTCACCCCCGGAGAGTGCCTGACCGAGGCTGTCGCGCAGATGCTCAATGTGGAACTCTTCCATCAACTCGTTGGCACGATCCTGACGCTGTTCGCTGGTCAGATCGTTACGAATTTCCAGGACCGCCATCAGGTTATCGTAAACGCTAAGACGACGGAAAATGGAGGCTTCCTGCGGCAGGTAGCCGATCCCGCGACGCGCGCGCGCGTGCAGCGGCAGAAGGCTGATGTCTTCATCGTCAATGATAATGTTGCCGGCATCGCGCGGCACAATGCCAACGACCATGTAGAAGGTGGTGGTTTTACCCGCACCGTTAGGGCCAAGCAGCCCTACAATTTCGCCGGAGTTGACGGTCAGACTGACATCTTCTACGACACGGCGGCCCTTGTAGGCCTTCGCGAGATTTTTTGCAGTTAATGTTGCCATAACGAATTAGTTACTCTTCTTCTGTGCCGGGGCCTGGCCTTTGCCTTTGTCCTGCAGCTGCGACGGAACCAGGACGGTCGTGACGCGTTTGCCTTTCTCGCTGGAGGCCTGCATTTTTTGCTCTTTCACCAGATAGGTGATCTGGTCGCCGGTAATGTTGCTGTCCAGCTGTTCCAGATACGCGTTTCCGGTCAGGATGACCAGGTCCTTCGCCAGCTCATAGTGCATATGCGAGGCGCGGCCTTTCACCGGCTTGCCGTTATCCTGCATCTGGTAGAAGGTGGCCGGGTTGCCGTAACCATCAATGATCTCTTTGCCCTGCTCGCCACCCGGACGGGTCACGACCACTTTGTCGGCGTTAATTTTGATGGTGCCCTGAGTCATGACGACGTTACCCGTGAAGGTGACGACGTTGCCCTGCATATCGAGAGACTGGGTATCAGACTCGATATGGATCGGTTGGTCGGTATCGCCCGTTACAGCAAGCGCGGGGAGACTGGTCGCCAGCATCGCGCTGGCGATAATTACTTTAAGGCTGAGTTTGTTTGTTTTGAATTTCATAGGAGGTTCTAACCTTTTCAATCAGCTCGGCGTTCTTGCTGCGTAAGTTCCCGCGCATTCTCAAACCGCTGGAATTAAATGTTGTGCCATACAGTGTGACCAGATCCTGCGAGGTCACGTCCTGGGTTACCAGGTTAATTTGGGCATTATCCGTCGTAATTTTTCGCAGTTGCGAGTCTGCGGTCAGGGCGTTGACTTCAACGTGGCCATACAGATAAAGCATACGGTCATTTGTCAGTTTTGCCCGATCTGACTTAATTGACCACGTTGGCACTTTGTCCTTATCAAATGTGGTCATGATAGGTTGGGTAAACCACGAAATACCGTCATCTGAAAAATATTCAACATGCTGGGCAATCAGGCGATAGTTCAGCGCGCCTTCCGGGCTGTAGACCACGGTGTCGCTGTGATCGCTTTTATAGGTTGGATCGTTATTGTTGACCACTTCCGTTTGCGGATCGTCGCGATCGGCAAGGTTCACGCCAATCAATACCAGTGCGACAAGCGAAAGCAAAATGATAATCCAGCGTCTGGTTTTACTCATATCGATTGCCCTTTGGCCTCATCAAGCTTGCCCTGCGCCAGCAAAAGCAGATCGCAGACTTCACGTACGGCACCACGGCCCCCGTTGATGTGGGTAACGTAGTCAGCGCGCGGGATCAGCAGCGGATGCGCATCCGCAACGGCGATGCTCAGCCCAACTTCAGCCATCACGGGCCAGTCAATCAGATCGTCCCCGACGTAGGCTACGTTTTCCGGCGCGATAGCCAGTTTACCCAGTAAATCCTTAAACGCCGCCATCTTATCGGATTGACCCTGATACAGATGGGTAATTCCTAAGGTTTCACAGCGGTCTTCTACCAGTTTAGCTTTTCGCCCGGTGATGATAGCCACCTCAATACCCGAGGTGAGCGCGCAGCGGATACCGTAGCCGTCGCGAACGTTAAACGCTTTCAGCTCTTCACCATTATTGCCCATGTAAATCAGGCCATCGGAAAGTACGCCATCCACGTCCAGGATGAGCAGACGAATGTTTTTCGCCTTTGCCATCATCTGGGTACTGACCGGTCCATAACAGGTTGCAAGGGATGCACCCGCATTACTCATTGTCTTATCCTTCATTACACTACGCCTGCGCGCAGCAGATCATGCATATGTACCACACCCAGCAACTGGTCGCCATCGGCAACCATCACTGAGGTAATGTGGCGGGACTGCATCAGGTTCAGCACATCCACGGCCAGCGTACCCGGACGGACGCGGATACCGCCCGGCGTCATCACATCGGCAATGCCGAGCGTGCGGACATCTACACCCATGTCGAACACGCGGCGCAGGTCGCCATCGGTGAAGATCCCCTGAATTTTCATCAGATCGTCGCACACGACCGTCATACCCAGATTCTTACGGGTGATTTCCAGCAGCGCATCACGCAGGGAGGCTTCTTTACTGACGTGAGGGATCTCATCCCCGGTGTGCATAATATCGTTTACCCGAAGCAGAAGCTTGCGCCCCAGCGCGCCGCCCGGGTGGGAAAGCGCGAAATCTTCCGGCGTAAAACCGCGGGCTTCGAGCAGCGCGACGGCAAGCGCATCACCCATGACCAGCGCGGCGGTAGTGCTGGACGTCGGCGCCAGGCCGAGCGGACAGGCCTCCTTGGGCACTTTCACGCACAGGTGAATATCGGCCGCCCGCGCCATGCTGCTTTCCGGACGGCTGGTCATGCAAATAAGCGGCACCTGCAGTCGCTTCAGTACCGGGATCAGCGCCAGAATTTCATTGGACTCCCCGGAGTTGGACAGCGCGATGACGATATCCTGCGGCGTGACCATACCCAGGTCACCGTGCGCGGCTTCCCCCGGATGTACAAAGAAGGAAGAGGTTCCGGTGCTGGCAAACGTTGCCGCCATTTTGCGTCCAATGTGGCCGGACTTACCCATCCCCATCACCACGACTTTGCCGGCACAGTAGAACATCTTCTCACATGCCAGACTAAAATCCTGATTAATGTACTGATCTAACTGCGCCAGACCTTCACGTTCAATCTCCAGAACCTCTTTGCCTGCTTTCTGAAAGTCAAAACCCGGCTGCAATTCTATTTGCGACATAATGCGTTTCCGTTTATCCAGAGAGAAGAGGCGAGAGCCAGTACAGCATCGCCATCCATACGATAAATCCACCCGTCAGCAGCGCGCCTGCGCCTTTGCCGATCTGTCGTTGCCGCCGCCAGCAGAGCAGGGCAAATATCACGCTGACCAATAACATCACGCCGTAGTCGCGTGAGAACGCCAGGGGGTTAAAGGGCCCTGGCGTAATCAGGGCCGGCAGGCCCATCACAATGGCGATATTAAATATGTTGGAACCGATGATATTACCAATGGCAATGTCATCCTCACCTTTACGTGCCCCCGCAATGGCCGTGGCCAGCTCCGGCAGGCTGGTGCCGATGGCAATCACCGTCAGGCCAATGGTCAGTTCACTGATGGCGAAATAGTTCGCCAGCACGGTCGCGTTATCCACGACCATGCGCGTTGCCATCGGCATGATGATCAGCGCAACGCCAAGCCAGAGCAGGGCAACAGGCAGCGTGCCTTCTCGCGGCAGTTCGGCGACCTGCTCCCGCGTGAGGCTATCCTGACCCTGCTTCTCAGCCAGACGGGCGATTTTAACACTATACAGCAACCAGATGACGGCCAGCGCCAGCAGGAAAATGCCGTCGCTGTAGCTCAGTACACCATCGTAAAATACGCAGCCTGCCAGCAGGCTTACGATTAACATTAGCGGCAATTCACGGCGCAGAACATCAGAATGCACGCGAAATGGATGGAGCAGTGCGGCCAGGCCCAAAATCAAGAGTATATTGACGATGTTGGAGCCAATCGCGGTACCTACTGCCAGGTCTAACTGACCATGCAGCGATGCCGAGACAGAGACGATGATTTCAGGAAGTGACGTTCCAACACTCACCACGGTCATCCCGATGACGACAGGCGGTACGCCCGTCAGGCGACACAGGATAGATGCGGCAAACACTAAACGGTCAGCACTGTAGACCACCAAAAGTAAACCAATTATTAACAGTGCTGTTGCTAAAAGCATCAAAAGTCCTTTCTTCAGGTATACTCGTCGGTCCATCGCACGGGAATGGCTGGACTGCATACAGTCTGAGGCGTAACGAATTCCTAATTTTGACTTTATGCGCCGGAAAAGTAAAACAAATGCCAGCTTTCGCTAACCTCAACGGCTATTATTCTGTAAAAATGCGGAGTTGAGGGCTGATTCAGGCGGCATGCCTTAACGTGAGCAGGGTAATAAAGGAACCATAAATGAGCCAAACGATGGCGAATTTAGTCGATGTTCGCGGCGTGAGTTTTTCTCGCGCCAACAGATTGATATTTGATGATATTTCGTTGACCGTACCGCGTGGCAAAATCACTGCCATCATGGGGCCGTCCGGGATCGGTAAAACGACCCTGCTGCGCCTTATTGGTGGGCAGATCCCACCTGATAGCGGTGAAATCCTCTTTGATGGCGAAAACATCCCGGAGATGTCACGCTCGCGTCTGTATACTGTCCGCAAACGCATGAGCATGCTCTTTCAGTCGGGAGCCTTGTTCACCGACATGAATGTCTTTGATAACGTCGCCTATCCGCTGCGTGAGCATACCAGCCTGCCGCCTGAACTGCTGAAAAGCACGGTGATGATGAAGCTCGAAGCCGTCGGTTTGCGGGGCGCCGCAAAGTTGATGCCTTCGGAGCTGTCCGGCGGGATGGCGCGCCGCGCCGCGCTGGCACGCGCCATTGCATTAGAACCTGATTTAATCATGTTCGACGAACCGTTTGTTGGACAGGATCCCATCACGATGGGCGTGCTGGTGAAGCTCATCTCTGAACTGAACAGCGCGCTTGGCGTCACCTGCATTGTGGTATCTCACGATGTACCGGAAGTATTGAGCATTGCCGATTACGCCTATATTGTGGCGGACAAAAAGATCGTCGCACACGGTAGCGCTCAGGCGCTGCAGGAAAATTGCGATCCGCGCGTGCGGCAGTTCCTTGACGGTATTGCCGATGGCCCTGTGCCGTTCCGCTACCCGGCGGGCGACTATCGTGACGATTTACTGGGAATAGGGAGTTAAGCCACTCATGCTGTTAAATGCGTTGGCCGCTCTCGGACACCGTGGCATAAAAACCATCAGGACGTTCGGGCGTGCCGGATTGATGTTATTCAACGCGCTGGTCGGCAAGCCGGAATTCCGTAAGCACGCACCGCTGCTGGTGCGGCAGCTTTATAATGTCGGCGTGCTGTCGATGCTCATCATCATTGTCTCCGGTCTGTTTATCGGTATGGTGCTTGGGCTGCAGGGCTATCTGGTTCTGACAACCTACAGTGCGGAAACCAGCCTCGGGATGCTGGTGGCGCTCTCGCTGCTGCGCGAACTGGGGCCGGTTGTGGCGGCGCTGTTGTTCGCCGGGCGCGCGGGGTCGGCATTAACGGCTGAAATTGGCCTGATGCGTGCGACCGAGCAGCTCTCCAGCATGGAGATGATGGCGGTCGATCCGCTGCGTCGCGTGATCTCGCCGCGTTTCTGGGCTGGGGTGATCTCTTTACCGTTACTGACTATTCTGTTTGTCGCCGTGGGTATCTGGGGCGGTTCGCTGGTTGGTGTGCACTGGAAAGGCATTGATGCCGGTTTCTTCTGGTCCGCGATGCAGGACGCCATCGACCTGCGAATGGATCTGGTTAACTGCCTGATTAAAAGCGTGGTATTTGCCATTACGGTCACCTGGATTGCATTGTTCAATGGTTACGATGCCATCCCGACGTCGGCGGGCATTAGCCGCGCAACTACACGTACAGTCGTACATTCGTCGCTGGCCGTACTGGGTCTGGATTTTGTGCTCACCGCACTGATGTTTGGGAATTGAGTTCATGCAAACGAGAAAAAATGAAATTTGGGTCGGTGTATTCCTGCTGCTGGCGCTGCTGGCCGCGCTGTTTATCTGCCTGAGAGCGGCGGATATCACGTCTGTACGCACCGAGCCGACGTATCGCATCTATGCCACCTTCGATAACATCGGCGGGCTGAAGGCGCGTTCACCGGTCCGCATCGGCGGCGTGGTGATCGGACGCGTATCTGACATTACGCTGGATGAGAAAACCTATCTGCCCCGCGTCGCGATGGATATCGAAGAGCGTTACAACCATATCCCGGACACCAGTTCCCTTTCTATCCGTACTTCCGGCCTGCTGGGCGAACAATATCTGGCGCTTAACGTTGGCTTTGAAGATCCCGAGCTGGGAACGACTATCCTTAAAGACGGTAGCGTCATTCAGGATACGAAATCCGCGATGGTTCTGGAGGATATGATTGGTCAGTTCCTTTACAACAGTAAAGGGGATGAGAAAAAATCCGACGCTGCCCCTGCGCAGAGCGAAGATCATACCGACGTCGCACCGACGCCAGGTGCTGCGAATTAATATCAGGAGAAGTCATTCATGTTTAAACGACTGTTAATGGTTGCCATGCTGGTCATCGCCCCTCTCACCGCCGCCCACGCTGCGGATCAGAGTAACCCGTACAAACTGATGGACGAAGCGGCGAAGAAGACCTTCGACCGTCTTAAAAACGAACAGCCTAAAATTCGTGCTAATCCTGATTATCTGCGTGACGTCGTTGACCAGGAGCTGCTGCCGTACGTGCAGATTAAATATGCGGGTGCGCTGGTGCTGGGACGTTATTACAAAGACGCGACCCCTGCGCAGCGTGATGCCTACTTTGCCGCGTTTCGTGAATACCTGAAACAGGCTTATGGCCAGGCGCTGGCGATGTACCACGGCCAGACCTATCAGATTGCGCCTGAGCAGCCGCTGGGCGATGCGACCATCGTCCCTATCCGTGTGACGATCATCGATCCTAACGGTCGTCCGCCGGTTCGTCTGGATTTCCAGTGGCGTAAAAACAGCCAGACCGGTCACTGGCAGGCGTATGACATGATTGCCGAAGGGGTAAGCATGATCACCACCAAACAGAACGAATGGAGCGACCTGCTGCGCACCAAAGGCATTGATGGCCTGACCGCTCAGCTGCAGTCTATCTCTCGCCAGAAAATTACTCTGGATGAGAAGAAGTAATGTCACAGCAACTCAGCTGGTCGCGTGAAGGCGAGACATTAAAGCTGTCCGGTGAACTGGATCAGGATCTGCTGAACCCACTGTGGGACAAACGCCACGAAGCGATGCAGGGCGTGACGCTTATCGACTTAACCGACGTCACGCGGGTGGATACGGCAGGTGTTGCGCTGCTTGCCCATCTGATTGCCGTGGGGAAAAAGCAGGGGACAAGCGTCACGCTTCACGGCGCGAGCGATAATGTCGTGACCCTTGCGCAGCTCTACAATCTCCCTCAGGACGTACTGCCTCGTTAATATTTTCAGTGCGTTACTTCCGAAAGCCCTGACTGTTTCATCGTCGGGGCTTTTTGCTTGTTTAAGACAACGCCACTTTGCTCTAAGATGTTGGGCTTGTTTTCACTATCAGATGATTAAGAGCCCATGGAAAATCATGAAATCCAGACAGTGCTGATGAATGCACTCTCCCTTCAGGAAGCCCACGTCACTGGCGATGGCAGTCACTTCCAGGTTATTGCTGTGGGTGAGATGTTCGACGGTATGAGCCGCGTGAAGAAACAGCAGGCTGTGTACGCGCCGCTGATGGAATATATTGCGGATAACCGCATCCACGCCCTGTCGATTAAAGCGTTTACCCCGCAAGAGTGGGCACGCGATCGCAAACTAAACGGTTTTTGAGCTGAGGGCGACAGGCCCGCAGCACGGTTGAATTTATAAGAGAGCACACAATGGATAAATTTCGTGTACAGGGGCCAACGCGTCTCCAGGGCGAAGTCACAATTTCTGGCGCTAAAAACGCCGCGCTGCCAATCCTCTTTGCTGCGCTGCTGGCTGAAGAGCCGGTAGAAATTCAGAACGTACCGAAGCTGAAAGATATCGACACCACCATGAAGCTGCTCACCCAGCTGGGCACGAAAGTTGAGCGTAACGGTTCCGTCTGGATCGACGCCAGCAAGGTGAACAACTTCTCAGCCCCTTACGATCTGGTGAAAACCATGCGTGCATCCATCTGGGCGCTTGGCCCGCTGGTGGCGCGTTTTGGTCAGGGGCAGGTCTCTCTGCCTGGCGGTTGCGCCATCGGTGCGCGTCCGGTTGACCTGCACATCTTTGGTCTGGAGAAGCTGGGCGCCGAGATCAAGCTGGAAGAAGGTTACGTTAAAGCGTCCGTTAATGGTCGTCTGAAAGGCGCGCACATCGTCATGGACAAAGTGAGCGTGGGCGCAACGGTCACCATTATGTCTGCGGCGACGCTGGCAGAAGGTACCACCATCATCGAAAATGCCGCGCGCGAACCGGAGATTGTGGATACCGCCAACTTCCTCGTGGCGCTGGGGGCAAAGATTTCCGGTCAGGGTACCGACCGTATCACCATCGAAGGCGTTGAGCGTCTGGGCGGCGGTGTCTATCGCGTTCTGCCGGACCGTATCGAAACCGGCACCTTCCTGGTCGCTGCGGCGATTTCTGGCGGTAAGATTGTTTGTCGCAACGCGCAGCCAGATACCCTGGATGCGGTGCTGGCGAAACTGCGCGATGCGGGTGCGGATATCGAAATCGGTGAAGACTGGATCAGCCTCGATATGCACGGTCAGCGTCCAAAAGCAGTCAATGTGCGTACGGCGCCGCATCCGGCGTTCCCTACGGACATGCAGGCACAGTTCACCCTGTTGAACCTGGTTGCCGAAGGCACTGGCTTCATCACAGAAACCATTTTCGAGAACCGCTTTATGCACGTACCGGAGCTGATCCGTATGGGCGCGCATGCTGAGATCGAAAGTAATACCGTGATTTGCCACGGCGTTGAGAAACTGTCAGGTGCTCAGGTGATGGCAACCGATCTGCGTGCGTCTGCAAGCCTGGTGCTGGCGGGTTGTATCGCGGAAGGTACAACGATCGTGGATCGTATCTATCACATCGATCGTGGTTATGAACGTATCGAAGATAAACTGCGCGCGCTGGGTGCCAACATCGAGCGTGTGAAGGGCGAGTAATCGTTCCGGCAGCCCCCTGCCAGCAATGACCGGGGGGTTGCTGTTCCTGTCAAAAATGCGTTATTCCTGCGGTTCTCTTTTTACCTTTCTCTGGCGAATCATGCGCGATCTGTCGATAAATTCATGGGTGATGGGATCGTGATAGCGTGAAGGCCAAATTACCCACGGATGCGTATCCAGCGCCGTCGCGATAATTAATTCTCCCTTGGGCCAGGGGCGGGTGAGGGCGTTTGCCAGAGTGGAAGAACTCAGTCCATGGCGGCGGGACTCTGCTGCCAGTGAAGTGCCTCTTTTGCGCAGCGCGGCAATAATATCAGCCGTGTGCCAGTCGATAAATTTCGTATCCATAACGCCGTCCTTAAGTTCGGATTCACCTACGCCGTTTCTTCTGAAACGACGCGGTTACTATACCCATTTCAACTTCTTGTTCTAAAAAGTTCGCGTTACTTGAAGGGATATTCAGAATAAGACACGGCTTTATTCATGCGGTCTCTAAACCGATGAATTTACATGAACACGGAATTTACAGGTGTGTACTGGAATCTCCCCGCTATCGCTGCGGGGAGAAACAAGGGGATTAACGGTCGCGCTGAACGGCGATGTGGGCAAGACCAATCAGTGCCTCGCGCCACGGGCTGTCTGGAATGACCTGAAGCGCTTCGATGGCTTTGTCGGCTTCTTCTTCCGCGCGCTGACGCGTCCATTCCAGCGATCCGCAGATAGCCATAGTTTCTAGTACAGGTTCCAGAAGATGGCGGCCATTTCCCTGCTCAATCGCTTCACGGATCATTTTCGCCTGGTCGGCTGTTCCGTTGCGCATAGCATGAAGCAGCGGCAGGGTAGGTTTACCTTCGTTCAGGTCATCACCCACGTTTTTACCGAGCGTCTCGCCGTCCGCACTGTAGTCAAGCAAATCATCAATCAGCTGGAAGGCCGTACCCAGATAGCGGCCATAGTCCTGCAGGCCTTTTTCCTGGGCTTCAGTACAGTCGGCCAGAATGCCGGAACACTGGGCAGCCGCTTCAAACAGGCGCGCCGTTTTGCTGTAGATGACGCGCATGTAGTTTTCTTCGGTAATGTCAGGGTCGTTGACGTTCATCAGCTGCAGCACTTCGCCTTCAGCAATGACGTTTACGGCTTCGGACATCACTTCCAGCACTTTCAGGGAGCCCAGGCTGGTCATCATCTGGAAGGCGCGGGTATAGATAAAATCCCCCACCAGGACGCTGGCTGCGTTTCCGAAAGCGGCGTTTGCCGTGGCTTTGCCACGACGCATATCCGATTCATCCACAACATCGTCATGCAGAAGCGTCGCCGTGTGAATAAATTCGATGAGCGCTGCGATAGTGATGTGAGCATTTCCCTGATAGCCAACGGCTCTGGCAGCCAGAATGGCAATCATCGGACGAATGCGTTTACCGCCGCCGCTGACGATGTAATAGCCCAACTGATTGATCAGCTGAACGTCAGAGTTGAGTTGCTCCAGGATTGCTGCATTCACACCCGCCATATCTTGCGCGGTTAACTCGTTGATTTTTTCTAAATTCATCGCAAAAGCCGGGCTTTTTATCCTGTTGATCCCATCTTCAATGGGGTAACGAAGGGTTTCGGTTTATCAATAGTAGTGCTGATTGTACTGAAAAAACGGCACAGATAAACGTTACCGTACGTGTTGTGTTTTTTTTCTTCATGTATTGACGGTAGCACTTGTCAAAGGCTCGCGTTTTGCGTAATATTCGCGCCCTATTGTGAATATTTATAGCGCACTCTGATTCATACGAAGACGTGCGCGGAAGCGGAGTTTATATGTACGCGGTTTTCCAAAGTGGTGGTAAACAACACCGAGTAAGCGAAGGTCAGACCGTTCGCCTGGAAAAGCTGGACATCGCAACTGGCGAATCTGTTGAGTTCGCAGAAGTTCTGATGATCGCAAACGGTGAAGAAGTCAAAATCGGCGTTCCTTTCGTTGATGGCGGCGTTATCAAAGCTGAAGTTGTTGCACACGGTCGTGGCGAGAAAGTTAAAATCGTTAAGTTTCGTCGTCGTAAGCACTACCGTAAGCAGCAGGGCCACCGTCAGTGGTTCACTGATGTGAAAATTACTGGCATCAGCGCCTAAGACCTGAGGAGAGATTTAAATGGCACATAAAAAGGCTGGCGGCTCCACACGTAACGGTCGCGATTCAGAAGCTAAACGCCTTGGCGTTAAGCGTTTCGGTGGCGAATCCGTTCTGGCGGGTAGCATCATCGTTCGTCAACGTGGTACCAAATTCCACGCTGGCAACAACGTAGGTTGCGGTCGTGACCACACTCTGTTTGCTAAAGCAGACGGTAAAGTGAAATTTGAAGTTAAAGGCCCGAACAACCGTAAATACATCAGCATCGTTGCTGAGTAAGGTTTTCTCGGTCCGGTAACGGATTAAAGCCCCGCAACCTGTTGCGGGGCTTTTTACATTGGAAACCCGGTAATTTTTTCTGTAGGGAAAACGGGCATGAAGCAGCAGGCCGGCATTGGTATTCTTTTGGCGCTCACTACCGCAATGTGCTGGGGTGCGCTGCCAATTGCAATGAAGCAGGTACTGGAAGTGATGGAGCCGCCTACGGTGGTCTTTTATCGCTTTCTGATGGCAAGCATCGGCCTCGGGGCCATTCTGGCTATCAAAGGTAAGCTTCCACCCTTGCGGCTCTTCCGCAAACCGCGCTGGCTGGTATTGCTGGCTATCGCGACGGGCGGTCTGTTCGGTAACTTCATCCTGTTCAGCTCTTCCCTGCAATATCTCAGCCCCACGGCGTCGCAGGTGATAGGTCAGCTTTCACCGGTGGGCATGATGGTCGCCAGCGTCTTTATCCTCAAGGAAAAGATGCGCGGTACGCAGATTATCGGGGCGAGCATGCTGCTGTGCGGTCTGGTGATGTTCTTCAACACCAGTCTGATTGAGATTTTCACCCGCCTGACGGATTACACATGGGGTGTAATTTTCGGCGTGGGGGCGGCAACGGTCTGGGTGAGCTATGGCGTCGCGCAAAAGGTGTTATTGCGTCGTCTTGCCTCACAGCAGATCCTCTTTTTGCTGTACACTTTGTGTACAATAGCATTGCTGCCATTAGCAAAGCCGGGTGTGATTTCCCAGCTTAGCGACTGGCAACTGGCGTGCCTCATTTTTTGTGGGCTGAACACGCTGGTCGGTTATGGCGCGCTGGCCGAAGCGATGGCGCGCTGGCAGGCGGCACAGGTGAGCGCGTTAATTACGCTTACTCCGCTGTTTACGCTGTTATTTTCAGATTTGTTATCAATGGCCTGGCCCGATGTCTTCGTCAGACCGATGCTCAACCTGTTGGGTTATCTCGGTGCGTTTGTCGTGGTTGCGGGCGCGATGTATTCCGCCATTGGTCATCGTCTTTGGGGGCGTTGGCGCAAAAATGAAGCGGTTGTAGTAGTCCCCCGCTCAGGCGAATGAGTTACGGAGAGTAAAATGAAGTTTGTTGATGAAGCGACGATCCTGGTCGTGGCTGGTGATGGCGGCAATGGTTGCGTGAGCTTCCGCCGTGAAAAGTATATCCCACGTGGCGGTCCTGACGGCGGCGACGGTGGGGATGGTGGTGACGTGTGGCTGGAGGCGGATGAGAACCTCAACACGCTGATCGACTACCGTTTCGAAAAATCCTTCCGCGCTGAACGTGGCCAGAACGGCCAGAGCCGTGACTGTACCGGGAAACGCGGTAAAGACGTCACCATTAAGGTTCCGGTCGGTACGCGTGTGATTGACCAGGGAACCGGTGAAACCATGGGTGACATGACCAAACACGGTCAGCGCCTGATGGTGGCTAAAGGCGGCTGGCACGGTCTGGGTAACAGCCGTTTCAAATCCTCCGTTAACCGTACTCCGCGTCAGAAAACGATGGGTACGCCGGGCGATAAGCGCGATCTGCAGCTGGAGCTGATGCTTCTGGCAGACGTGGGCATGCTGGGTATGCCAAACGCCGGTAAATCGACGTTCATTCGCGCCGTTTCTGCGGCGAAACCAAAAGTGGCGGACTATCCGTTTACCACGCTGGTACCAAGCTTGGGCGTTGTCCGTATGGATAACGAGAAGAGCTTTGTGGTTGCCGATATTCCGGGTCTGATTGAAGGCGCTGCGGAAGGCGCGGGTCTGGGTATTCGCTTCCTGAAACACCTTGAGCGTTGCCGCGTGCTGCTGCACCTTATCGATATCGATCCTATCGACGGTTCCGATCCGGTAGAAAACGCCCGCATCATCATCGGTGAGCTGGAAAAATACAGCGAAAAACTGGCGAATAAACCACGCTGGCTGGTCTTCAACAAGATCGACCTGATGGACAAAGCTGAAGCGGAAGCGAAAGCTAAAGCGATTGCTGAAGCGATGGGCTGGGAAGATAAATACTACCTGATCTCTGCGGCAAGCCAGGTTGGCGTGAAAGATCTGTGCTGGGATGTGATGACCTTCATCATTGAGAACCCAGTTGTTCAGGCAGAAGAAGCGAAACAGCCTGAAAAAGTCGAATTCATGTGGGATGACTACCACCGCCAGCAGCTCGAAGAGCTGGAAGCGGAAGAGGATGATGAAGACTGGGACGATGACTGGGATGAAGACGACGAAGAAGGCGTCGAGTTCATCTACAAGCACTAATATCTGTCGAGAGCCCCCATTATGGGGGCTTTTTTTATTCCAGCGTTGCGGGCAGCCAGCAGCTGGCGATCAAACCACCTTCAGCGCCGTTCTCAAGCGTCAGCCTGCCGTGGTGGAGCTGTACAATGCGCTGCACGATACTCAGCCCCAGACCGCTGCCACCGTAACGCTGGTCAAGACGGCGGAATGGCTCGGTAATTGACTGTCGGTGCGCGTCATCAATACCGGGCCCCTGATCGATCACGCCGATCTGCGTCCCCCCGTCGACCCCGGTTAATGTCACTGTAATCGTTGTCCCTGCCGGGCTGTAGCGTCCGGCATTCTCCAGCAGGTTGCGCAGCATCAGACGCAGGAGCACGGCGTCTCCCTGAACCGTGAGCGCGCTTTTAGCGGGCCAAATCACCGTATGCTCTTTGGCTTCATGGCCCAGGCCGAGAGGTTCAATGATATTTTCCGTCCAGCTCACGGTTTCGTAGTGGCCGCTGGCCATTGCCTGTCCGGCACGGGCCAGCATCAGCAGCTGCTCAACGGTATGCATGAGCTGATCGATACGGCTAATTAACGTCGCGGCCTGTGGTGCGCCTGACTGCGCCATGAGCTCCAGATGGAGCCGGATACCGGCAAGGGGCGTTCGAAGCTCGTGCGCGGCGTCAGCGGTGAAGAGACGCTCCTGCTGAATGGTATTGTCCAGCCGGGCGAGCAGCTGGTTCAGGGAGGTTGTCACCGCGCCGATTTCTTCCATGTCGGAATACATAGGAAGCGGAGTTAAGTTATCTGCCGAACGGTTAGCCAGGCTGTCACGCAGTTTATTCAGCGGTCGGGTTATCCAGGTGACTGCCCAGAAAGAGAAAAACAGCGTAAAGCCTACCATCACCAGAGAAGGGACGAGAAGGGAAGCAATCGCTTCGCGGATCTCTTTTTCGACATGGTTATTACGGGCTTTTGCCGACAGCGTTTCATTCACCAGAAAACCGATCTGCTCGCGGCTTTCATGCCACAGCCAGATGACGCTTATCAGCTGGAAAAATAAGAGAATGACCGCCAGCAGCACCATTAAACGCCGACGCATGCTGTTCATTTCTGGCTCTCAAGGCGATAGCCAACGCCACGGACGGTTTTGATTCTGTCCTTGCCGAGCTTGCGACGCAGGTTGTGAATGTGAACTTCAAGGGTATTTGACCCCGGATCGTCCTGCCAGGAGTAGATATCCTGCTGGAGCGTCTCTCTGTGCACCGTTTGCCCGCTGCGCATGATCAGACGCGTAAGCAGGGCGAACTCTTTTGGCGTCACCTCTACCGCCTGGTCCCGGCGCAGTACCTGCTGGGTTTGCAGATTCAGCGTAATATCGCCGTCGGTGAGTAAGTTATCGCTATGGCCCTGATAGCGGCGAATCAACGCCCGCACTCGCGCCTGCAGCTCCGCAAGCGCAAAAGGCTTCACCAGGTAATCATCTGCGCCTGCATCGAGGCCGGTGATGCGATCTTCAATGGCATCGCGCGCCGTCAGGATCAACACCGGGTTGGCGATACCGCGGCGTCGCCACTGGCTGAGCAGCGTGGCCCCATCTTTATCAGGCAAGCCCAAATCGAGGATCACCAGACTGTATTCGCCGCTCTGGATCAGGGCGTCCGCCTCCGCTGCGGTGCCAGCACAGTCGAGGGCATACCCTTCATTGGCCAGCCCCAGCGCCAGCCCTTCCTGCAATAACAGATCGTCTTCAACTATGAGTAGTTTCATCGCTAGTTATTCTGGTAGATGTCCTTATAAAGCCTGCTTTCGAAGCGAACAAGCGGAATACGGCGATTGCGCTGGTCGGTCGGTTCGACGGCATAGCCGGAAAGATACTGCACGAATGCCATGCGTTGTCCGCTGGCGGTAGTGATGAAGCCTGCAAGGTTGTAAACCCCCTGCAGCGAGCCTGTCTTAGCGGATACTTTGCCATCCACGCCGGCAGCGTGAAGCCCGGCACGGTACTGCAGCGAACCGTCATGCCCGGCCAGCGGCAGCATTGAAATAAAGTTTAGCTCAGTGTCATGCTGTGCAATGTACTGAAGCACCTGCATCATCGTGGCCGGAGAGATCAAATTATGACGCGATAATCCTGAGCCATCGACGGCGATGGTATTACCCAGCTCGATCCCGGCCTGCTGGCGCAGGATCTGACGAACGGCGTCTGAACCCGCGCGCCAGGTTCCCGGCACGCCGAAACGCGCGTGGCCAATCATGCGGAACACGGTGTCGGCAATCATGTTGTCCGACTTTTTCAGCATGATTCGCAGTAAATCGTGCAGCGGAGGAGACTGTTTGCTGGCGATGACCGTGCCGGGCTGATTGACCTGCGTCTGGCGAAGCAGCGTGCCGGTGTAGGTTATGCCCGCTTGTTTCAGCTCATCTTTCAGAATGGCACCCGCGTAGCTTGCTCCATCCTGTATCGCAAAGGCCAGCGGCAGCGGATCGGCGCGCTGCGTCAGGCAGCCGGTAAGCGTGAAGCGGTTAAGATCGCCCGGCACGACGTCCAGCTCACAATATTGCGCATCCGGGGAGCCTTTCGCCAGCGTGCGGACCTGGCTAAACATTGTGACCGGGTAGTAGGACGCTATGCGGATAAACGCTAAATCATCTGGCTTTGGCGCGCTGTAAAGCGAAACCGAGAAGCAGTTACGGTCAACGATTGCGGCGGCGGGCGGGGCGCTAAAACATTGGGTCATGTCGTTCCACGGCCAGCCTGGGGCTTTATCGTGGCTGGCAAAGATGGACGTGTCGATCAGTACATTGCCATCAATTTTCTGCACGCCAGATTTTTTCAGTACCGCAACCATATTGCGGATATCCTGGCGCTTAAAGGTCGGATCGCCGCCAAAACGGGCGATAAGATCGCCTCTCAGTGCGCCACCCTCGACGTTACCTTTGGTCTCGAGTGTGGTCGTAAAACGGAAGTCAGGCCCGAGCTGGAGCAGGGCAGCGAGGGCAGTGATCACCTTTTGGGTACTGGCAGGCAGGGCCATCTGTTGACTGTGATAGTCAATCTCGGGAGCCTGTGCGCCAACCTTCTGCACCATCAGGGCAAGGTTCGCGCCTGCGGGGAGCTGATTAATGTACTCATCAACATTCGCGGCCTGGGCGGTGAACGTTATACTGGTAGTCAATCCGATGATAAATCTGGAAAATCGCATAATCTCGCGCTAACAACCCGAAAACAAACCGTCATACTACGGTGCATGGCACTGCAAAGTAAACGATGACCCATAGTGAACTTCGCGGTAAAATGCATATCAAATTGAAAAATTGCTGCTGACCTGGGGCATTGCTCCCGGGTCGGTTTTCTTTTTGCTTCTTGCCCGCTTAGGGGGGCAGGAGCAGGGAACACTGCTCCCAACAGGAATGTTTAAGAGGTATAACAAATGCAAGCTATTCCGATGACCTTACGTGGTGCCGAAAAACTGCGCGAAGAGCTGGATTTCCTGAAATCCGTGCGTCGTCCTGAAATCATCGCCGCTATCGCGGATGCGCGCGAGCATGGCGACCTGAAAGAGAATGCTGAATACCACGCCGCGCGTGAGCAGCAGGGCTTCTGTGAAGGGCGTATTAAAGATATCGAAGCAAAACTGTCCAATGCACAGGTTATCGATATCACCAAAATGCCTAACAACGGGCGTGTGATCTTTGGTTCTACCGTGACCGTGTTGAACCTGGACAACGACGAAGAGCAGACCTATCGCATCGTGGGTGATGATGAAGCAGACTTCAAACAGAACCTGATTTCAGTGAACTCCCCGATTGCTCGCGGCCTGATTGGCAAAGAGCAGGACGATGTTGTCACCATTCGCACCCCTGGCGGTGAAGTGGAATACGAAATTATTAAGGTTGAATACCTGTAATTCGCTTCTCTACTAAGATGTTGATACATTGTAAAGAAAAGAAAAAGGCCGCATAGCGGCCTTTTATCAACTCAAGGAGCATGGCATTTTGCTCGCCTGCTGACAGAAATCCCTCGTTTCACACAGAAAATGTGTTTGATTCAGGATATCCTTAGCGTGGCAGCGAGATTTTACGCTCTTTAGATGGGCGGTAGAGCACCAGCGTTTTACCGATGACCTGTACATTACAGGCGCCGGTTTCGCGCACGATGGCTTCCACGATCAGGTTTTTAGTGTCTCTGTCTTCAGAGGCGATTTTCACCTTGATCAGCTCGTGGTGTTCCAGCGCTTGTTCAATCTCGGCAAGCACCCCTTCGGTCAAACCATTGTTGCCAAGCATCACTACAGGCTTGAGCGGATGTGCCAGACCTTTAAGGTGCTGTTTTTGTTTAGTACTCAGATTCATCGTATATTTTTGCTTACGTTGGGATTGAAAACGGTTCATTCTACCGCCATCTCCCTTATATCGCCAAATAGCTGCGTAGAAATTTACGTCACAGGCAGGTAACGATGAACCAGGACGGAAATGTTAAATGACAGGTAAAAAGCGTTCTGCCAGCTCCAGCCGCTGGCTTCAGGAACACTTTAGCGATAAATATGTTCAACAGGCACAGAAAAAGGGGTTACGTTCCCGTGCCTGGTTTAAACTTGATGAAATACAGCAAAGTGACAAACTTTTTAAGCCGGGGATGACGGTTGTTGACCTCGGTGCTGCACCTGGCGGATGGTCCCAGTATGCGGTAACGCAGATCGGCGGAACGGGCCGAATCATCGCGTGCGATCTTTTACCAATGGATCCCATCGTCGGTGTCGACTTCCTTCAGGGCGACTTTCGTGATGAATTAGTGCTGAAAGCGTTACTTGATCGTGTAGGTGATAGTAAGGTCCAGGTTGTCATGTCAGATATGGCACCAAATATGTGCGGAACACCGGCGGTGGATATCCCCCGCGCCATGTATCTGGTGGAGCTAGCGTTAGAAATGTGTCGTGATGTACTAGCGCCTGGTGGTAGTTTTGTTGTGAAGGTGTTTCAGGGCGAAGGTTTCGAGGAGTATCTTAAGGAAATTCGCTCCCTGTTTGCGAAGGTTAAAGTTCGTAAGCCGGACTCTTCCCGGGCCCGTTCCCGAGAAGTGTATATTGTAGCGACCGGGCGAAAATGATAACCGGTAGATTTCAGGCGAAAGTTTGAATGAAACTGGATATAGAGTATCCTGACGCTGTTTTTAACACAGTTGTAATATGAGGTTAATCCCTTGAGTGACATGGCGAAAAACCTAATACTCTGGCTGGTCATTGCCGTTGTGCTGATGTCAGTATTCCAGAGCTTTGGGCCCAGCGAGTCGAATGGCCGCAAGGTGGATTATTCTACCTTCCTGCAGGAGGTCAATCAGGACCAGGTTCGCGAAGCGCGTATCAACGGACGTGAGATCAACGTTACCAAGAAAGATAGTAACCGTTACACGACTTACATCCCGGTGAACGATCCTAAGCTGCTTGATAACCTTCTGACCAAAAACGTCAAGGTGGTAGGTGAGCCGCCAGAAGAACCAAGCCTGCTGGCTTCTATCTTCATTTCCTGGTTCCCGATGCTGCTTCTTATCGGCGTCTGGATCTTCTTTATGCGCCAGATGCAGGGCGGCGGTGGCAAAGGTGCCATGTCGTTCGGTAAGAGCAAGGCGCGTATGCTGACGGAAGACCAGATCAAGACCACGTTTGCTGATGTCGCCGGTTGTGACGAAGCGAAAGAAGAGGTGGGTGAACTGGTTGAGTACCTGCGTGAACCGAGCCGTTTCCAGAAGCTGGGCGGTAAGATCCCGAAAGGCGTGCTGATGGTTGGCCCTCCGGGTACCGGTAAAACCCTGCTGGCGAAAGCCATCGCAGGTGAAGCGAAGGTGCCGTTCTTTACTATTTCAGGTTCTGACTTCGTCGAAATGTTCGTGGGTGTCGGCGCATCTCGTGTGCGTGACATGTTCGAGCAGGCCAAGAAGGCAGCACCGTGCATTATCTTCATCGATGAAATCGACGCCGTAGGCCGCCAGCGTGGCGCGGGCCTGGGCGGTGGTCATGATGAACGTGAACAGACGCTGAACCAGATGCTGGTTGAGATGGACGGCTTCGAAGGTAACGAAGGTATCATCGTTATCGCGGCGACTAACCGTCCGGACGTACTTGACCCTGCGCTGCTGCGTCCAGGCCGTTTCGACCGTCAGGTTGTTGTGGGTCTGCCGGACGTTCGCGGTCGTGAACAGATTCTGAAAGTTCACATGCGTCGCGTACCGCTGGCACCAGATATCGACGCGGCAATCATTGCGCGCGGTACCCCGGGCTTCTCCGGTGCGGACCTGGCGAACCTGGTCAACGAAGCAGCTCTGTTTGCCGCTCGCGGTAACAAGCGCGTCGTATCGATGGTGGAGTTTGAGAAAGCGAAAGACAAAATCATGATGGGTGCGGAACGTCGCTCCATGGTGATGACGGAAGCGCAGAAAGAGTCCACGGCATACCACGAAGCGGGTCACGCGATTATTGGTCGCCTCGTGCCGGAACACGATCCGGTGCATAAAGTGACGATTATTCCGCGCGGTCGTGCGCTGGGTGTGACCTTCTTCCTGCCTGAAGGCGACGCGATCAGCGCCAGCCGTCAGAAGCTGGAAAGCCAGATTTCGACCCTGTACGGCGGTCGTCTGGCAGAAGAGATTATCTACGGTGTGGAACATGTTTCTACCGGTGCGTCCAACGACATTAAAGTTGCGACAAACCTGGCGCGTAACATGGTGACGCAGTGGGGCTTCTCCGACAAACTCGGTCCGCTGCTGTATGCAGAGGAAGAGGGTGAAGTATTCCTGGGCCGTTCTGTGGCTAAAGCGAAACATATGTCCGATGAGACGGCTCGTATCATCGACCAGGAAGTAAAATCTCTGGTAGAGCGTAACTACGCACGTGCACGCCAGATCCTGACCGACAATATGGACATCCTGCATTCGATGAAAGATGCGCTCATGAAATATGAGACCATCGATGCACCGCAGATTGACGACCTGATGGCGCGCCGTGAAGTGCGTCCGCCAGCGGGCTGGGAAGACCCAGGCGCTTCCAATAATTCTGACAACAATGGCACCCCGCGTGCGCCGCGTCCGGTTGATGAACCGCGTACGCCAAACCCGGGCAACACCATGTCAGAACAGTTAGGCGATAAGTAAGTCACTGCTGTTGAAGCGTTTGTCCGTACCTCAAACCCTGGAGCTTGCTCCGGGGTTTTTCATTTCTGTTTAACGATATAGATACCAGGGATTTCGCCATGAAATTATTCGCTCAGGACTCGCATCTCGATCTTTCACATCCCCATGTGATGGGGATCCTGAATGTTACCCCTGACTCCTTCTCTGACGGCGGCACGCATAACACGCTTATCGAGGCGGTTAAACACGCGAATCTAATGATTAATGCGGGTGCCACCATTATTGACGTGGGCGGCGAATCGACGCGTCCTGGTGCGGCTGACGTGTCTGTGGAAGAAGAGCTGGCGCGCGTGGTGCCGGTGGTTGAAGCTATCGCGCAGCGGTTTGAAGTATGGATCTCCGTTGATACCTCTAAACCCGAAGTGATTCGTGAAGTGGCGAGAGTGGGCGCTCACATTATCAATGATATTCGCTCGCTCACTGAGCCCGGCGCACTTGAAGCTGCGGCAGAGACCGGGTTACCGGTATGCCTGATGCACATGCAGGGCCAACCGAAAACCATGCAGGAAGCACCGAAGTATGATGATGTCTTTGCCGACGTGAATCGCTTCTTTATTGAACATATTGCGCGCTGCGAACGTGCAGGTATCCCAAAAGAGAAATTGTTGCTCGACCCGGGGTTCGGTTTCGGTAAAAATCTCTCCCACAATTATGCGTTGCTCGCGCGCTTATCGGAATTCCATCACTTTGACCTGCCGCTGCTGGTGGGGATGTCGAGAAAGTCGATGATTGGGCAGTTGCTGAACGTGGGGCCGAGCGAACGCCTGAGCGGCAGCCTGTCCTGCGCGGTGATTGCGGCGATGCAGGGCGCGCACATTATTCGTGTCCATGACGTCAAAGAAACAGTAGAAGCCATGCGTGTGGTGGAAGCCACACTGGCAGCGAAGGAAAACAAACGCTATGAGTAATCGTAAGTATTTTGGCACCGATGGTATCCGTGGGCGTGTAGGCGATGCTCCCATCACCCCTGATTTTGTCCTGAAGCTCGGCTGGGCTGCTGGCAAAGTGCTGGCGCGTCATGGTTCCCGTAAGATCATTATCGGTAAAGACACCCGTATTTCCGGCTATATGCTGGAGTCAGCGCTGGAAGCGGGTCTGGCGGCGGCTGGACTGTCCGCGTCCTTTACGGGCCCAATGCCAACGCCTGCTGTCGCGTATCTGACGCGCACTTTCCGTGCGGAAGCGGGGATTGTTATCTCAGCTTCTCACAACCCGTTCTACGACAACGGCATTAAATTCTTCTCCATTGACGGCACCAAGCTCCCGGATGACGTGGAAGAAGCCATTGAAGCCGAAATGGAAAAAGAGATCACCTGTGTAGATTCCGCAGAGCTGGGTAAAGCGAACCGTATCGTTGATGCGGCGGGCCGTTATATCGAATTCTGTAAAGGTACCTTCCCGAATGAGCTGAGCCTGGCTCACCTCAAAATTGTGGTGGACTGTGCAAACGGCGCGACCTATCACATCGCCCCGAATGTCTTCCGCGAACTGGGTGCGAAAGTCATCACCATTGGCTGCGAGCCGGATGGTCTGAACATTAACGAGCAGGTGGGTGCAACTGATGTTCGTGCCCTGCAGGCGCGTGTTCTGGCAGAGAAAGCCGACCTGGGCATTGCGCTGGACGGCGACGGTGACCGCGTGATCATGGTCGACCACGAAGGTAACAAGGTCGACGGCGATCAGATCCTCTACATCATTGCCCGTGAGGGCCTGCGTCAGGGCCAGCTGCGCGGCGGTGCGGTGGGCACGCTGATGAGTAACATGGGCCTGGAACTGGCGCTGAAACAGCTCGGTATTCCGTTTGTCCGCGCGAAAGTGGGTGACCGCTATGTGCTGGAAAAACTGCAGGAGAAGGGCTGGCGCATCGGTGCAGAAAACTCGGGTCACGTGATCCTGCTCGACAAAACTACTACCGGTGACGGTATCGTGGCCGCGCTGCAGGTGGTTGCCGCGATGGCGCGCAACCATATGAGCCTGCACGATCTGTGCAGCGGGATGAAAATGTTCCCACAGATCCTGGTAAACGTACGCTTCACTGCCGGTAAAGGCGATCCGCTGGAAAACGAGAACGTCAAAGCGGTGATGGCTGACGTTGAAGCGGCCCTGGGCAATCGTGGACGCGTGCTGTTGCGTAAGTCCGGTACTGAACCGCTGATCCGCGTGATGGTGGAAGGTGAAGACGAAGCGCAGGTAACCGAATTTGCACACCGTATTGCGGACGCTGTGAAAGCTGCATAATCGTGCACGCTAAATGTATAAAAAGGCGGCTTTTGTCGCCTTTGTTTTAAGCAATTAATGGCTTTTTGCTGTTTTTTTCCGCAGTTGATACAATGCGTCAAAAATGCCCTTGCGAAGGTCATTCGCTTTGGTTAGTATTCACACCCGCTTCAGTGGGAAACAAAAATCCTGCTAATTGGTCGAAGCATTGGTATGCGGCAAATCCGCAAGGAACAGGTTGATTATGTACGAAGCTCTTTTAGTTATTTTCCTTATTGTAGCCATCGCTCTCGTAGCGCTGATCATGCTGCAGCAAGGTAAAGGCGCTGATATGGGAGCCTCCTTCGGAGCAGGCGCTTCCGGTACGCTGTTCGGTTCAAGTGGTTCTGCGAACTTCATGACCCGCACAACGGCGATTCTGGCTACGCTGTTCTTCATCATCAGCCTTGTGCTTGGCAATATCAACAGCAACAAGACCAGCAAAGGAAGCGAGTGGGAAAATCTGAGCGCGCCAGCGAAAACTGAGCAAACTCAGCCAGCTGCACCGGCTAAGCCAACCAGCGATATCCCGCACTAAGTATTCTGTACCGAGGTGGTGGAATTGGTAGACACGCTACCTTGAGGTGGTAGTGCCCTAACGGGCTTGTGGGTTCGAGTCCCATCCTCGGTACCAATATTCCAGAAGAAAGACGTCGAAAGACGTCTTTTTTTCGTCTGTAGACTGCGAGATCTCCGATCTTTTGTAGGGCGGGTAAGCGCATGCGTCAACCGCCATGTTGCCCGGTGGCGCTGCGCTTACCGGGCCTACGAAAATCAAAATAAAAAAGGCGCCCTGTGGGCGCCTTTTGCACGTTACGTCAGCGATTACTTCTTATCGCTGTGCTCCAGGTTTTCAACCTGCGGCAGACCGTTACCTGAACTGGCGGAGAGCAGGCCATTCTCAACATAGTTGAACAGCTTCTCGCGGGTATCGGTGATGTCCAGGTTACGCATGGTCAGCTGACCAATACGATCGTCCGGTGAGAACACGGATTCACCTTTCTCCATGGTCAGACGCTCTGCTTTATAGGTCAGGTTGTCAGACACGGTGTTCAGGATGGAGTAGTCGTTGCCGCGACGCAGCTCCAGCGTCACTTCACCAGTGATCGCGCTTGCCACCCAACGCTGCAGCGCATCACGCAGCATCAGCGCCTGTGGATCGAACCAGCGGCCCTGATACAGCAGTTTACCCAGTTGACGGCCATGAGAGTGATACTGCTCGATGGTGTCTTCGTTGTGAATGCCGGTCAGCAGACGCTCGTAAGCGATGTGTAGCAGTGCCATTCCCGGGGCTTCATAGATGCCACGGCTTTTCGCTTCGATGATACGGTTTTCAATCTGATCGCTCATGCCCAGACCGTGACGACCGCCAATACGGTTAGCTTCCAGCATCAGCTCAACATCATCAGAGAAGGTTTTACCGTTCAGCGCAACCGGATGGCCGCGTTCGAAACGCACGGTCACTTCTTCAGCCTGGATTTTGACGTTCTCGTCCCAGAACTTCACGCCCATGATCGGGTTAACGATCTTCACGCTGGAGTTCAGGAATTCCAGGTCTTTTGCTTCGTGCGTCGCACCCAGCATGTTGGAGTCGGTGGAGTAGGCCTTCTCGACTGACATCTTATAGTCGAAGCCGCAGGCGATCATAAACTCGGACATTTCATGACGGCCACCCAGTTCGTCGATGAAGTCGGTATCCAGCCACGGCTTGTAGATCTGCAGTTCGGCGTTGGTCAGCAGGCCATAACGATAGAAACGTTCAATATCGTTACCTTTATAGGTGCTACCATCACCCCAGATGTTGACGCCGTCTTCTTTCATCGCCGCAACCAGCATAGTGCCGGTGACCGCACGGCCCAGAGGGGTGGTGTTGAAATAGGTCAGGCCGCCGGTGGTGTTATGGAACGCACCGCACTGAATAGCCGCGATACCTTCAGCGACCAGTTGCTTACGGCAGTCAATCAGGCGCGCGTTCTCTGCACCATACTCTTTAGCGCGACGAGGAATGGCATCGTAGTCGTCCTCATCCGGCTGACCCAGGTTCGCAGTATAGGCGTACGGAACCGCTCCCTTCTGGCGCATCCACAGCAGTGCAGCGCTGGTATCCAGGCCGCCTGAGAAAGCGATGCCAATACGTTGTCCTACCGGAAGATGCTTGAGAATCGTCGTCATAGAATAAAACCCTGCTTGATTGACTGATTAGAGACCGCTTTCGCTCTCTTGTGCATTTTTATGCAAAATAAGTGAGTATTCATTTAATCATCTTTTGGCGAAGACCGGAAGAGAGTCGTGCGTTTTTTGTAAAAATTTTGGTCTAATCGATCTGGCGGAAGTTGGGTTGACAGGTGGGGTCAACTATCAATATACTAAACGCCGATTTTACGTCCCGTCTTCGGTACCAAATCCCAGCATTATTTGCAAATTCTGTCCAAAACGCGTAGAATTTGCCACGTTTCAGGCGCGGGGTGGAGCAGCCTGGTAGCTCGTCGGGCTCATAACCCGAAGGTCGTCGGTTCAAATCCGGCCCCCGCAACCACTTTCCCATAAAGTTCTTTTTCAAATATACTGTGAAGACTTAGAGCCTTCGTAGCTGGATTTGAAAAAATTCTTTCGGAAAGTGCTCCAGGCCACAGTTGTGGCTATAGGGTTCAGTTATCTAAAGCCCCGATTTATCGGGGTTTTTTGTTATCTGACTACAGAATAACTGGGCTTTACGCCCTTTTTTTATGTCTTGGGGGTGGGCTTGTCCACATTAGAGCAAAAATTAACAGAGATGATTACTGCACCGGTCGAAGCACTGGGCTACGAACTGGTCGGCATCGAATTCGTTCGCGGCCGTACATCGACGCTGCGCATCTATATTGATAGTGAAGATGGCATCAATGTTGATGATTGTGCTGATGTCAGCCACCAGGTGAGTGCGGTTCTTGATGTTGAAGACCCGATTACCGTTGCGTACAACCTGGAAGTTTCCTCACCTGGCCTCGATCGCCCGATGTTCACGGCCGAGCACTATGTGCGTTTTACCGGTGAAGAAGTGGCTCTCGTTCTGCGTATGGCCGTACAGAACCGCCGTAAATGGCAGGGAATTATCAAAGCCGTTGATGGTGAAATGATCACGGTGACAGTCGAAGGCAAAGATGAAGTGTTCGCGCTGAGTAATATCCAGAAGGCGAACCTGGTTCCCCACTTTTAACAGTCTGGATTGAGGTGAAAAGCCCGCGATGAACAAAGAAATTTTGGCTGTTGTTGAAGCCGTCTCCAACGAGAAATCACTGCCGCGTGAGAAGATTTTCGAAGCGCTGGAAAGTGCACTGGCTACAGCAACCAAGAAAAAATACGAACAAGAGATCGATGTTCGCGTAGAAATCGATCGTAAAAGCGGTGACTTCGATACATTCCGTCGTTGGGTAATCGTTGAAGAAGTGACCCAGCCGACCAAAGAGATCACGCTGGAAGCTGCCCGTTTTGAAGACGAAAGTCTGAACGTGGGTGAGTACGTTGAAGATCAGATTGAATCTGTGACCTTCGACCGTATCACGACTCAGACCGCTAAACAGGTTATCGTGCAGAAAGTGCGCGAAGCCGAGCGCGCGCTGGTTGTCGATCAGTTCCGCGATCAGGAAGGCGAGATCATCACCGGCGTGGTGAAGAAAGTGAACCGCGACAACATCTCCCTGGAGATCAAATCCGAAGGGTTGCCGGGTAACGCTGAAGCCGTGATCCTGCGTGAAGATATGCTGCCGCGTGAAAACTTCCGCCCAGGCGACCGTATTCGCGGTGTTCTGTACGCCGTTCGCCCTGAAGCGCGTGGTGCACAGCTGTTCGTGACTCGTTCTAAACCAGAAATGCTGGTAGAACTGTTCCGTATCGAAGTGCCGGAAATCGGTGAAGAAGTTATCGAGATTAAAGCGGCGGCTCGCGATCCGGGCTCCCGTGCGAAAATTGCGGTGAAAACCAATGACAAGCGTATCGACCCGGTCGGTGCTTGCGTCGGTATGCGCGGTGCGCGCGTTCAGGCAGTTTCGACTGAGCTGGGCGGCGAACGTATTGATATCGTTCTGTGGGATGACAACCCGGCGCAGTTCGTGATCAACGCAATGGCTCCAGCTGATGTGGCGTCTATCGTTGTTGACGAAGACAAACACACCATGGATATCGCTGTTGAAGCGGGCAACCTGGCGCAGGCAATCGGCCGTAACGGTCAGAACGTACGCCTGGCGTCACAGCTGAGCGGCTGGGAACTCAACGTAATGACCGTTGATGACCTGCAGGCTAAGCATCAGGCTGAAGCCCATGCGGCGATCGATACCTTCACTAAATACCTGGATATTGACGAAGACTTCGCCACTGTTCTGGTTGAAGAAGGTTTCTCTACGCTGGAAGAACTGGCCTATGTGCCAATGAAAGAGCTGCTGGAAATTGACGGTCTGGATGAACCAACCGTTGAAGCCCTGCGTGAACGCGCTAAAAACGCACTGACCACCCTGGCACTGGCTCAGGAAGAAAGCCTTGGCGATAAGAAGCCGGCTGATGACCTGCTGAATCTGGAAGGTCTTGATCGTGCGATTGCGTTCAAGCTGGCTGCCCGTGGTGTTTGTACGCTGGAAGATCTCGCTGAGCAAGGCGTTGATGACCTGGCTGATATCGAAGGTTTAACCGACGAGAAAGCCGGCGAGCTCATCATGGCCGCACGTAATATTTGCTGGTTCGGCGACGAAGCGTAATAAACTGTAGCAGGAAGGAACAGCATGACTGATGTAACTGTAAAATCGCTGGCTGCTGAGATTCAGACCTCCGTGGACCGCCTGGTACAGCAATTTGCTGATGCAGGGATCCCGAAGTCCGCTGATGACTCGGTGACCGCGCAAGAAAAACAAACCTTGTTAACGCACCTGAACCGTGAACACGGTTCTACGCCTGACAAGTTAACGCTGCAGCGCAAAACGCGTAGCACGTTAAACATCCCTGGTACCGGTGGCAAAAGCAAATCGGTCCAAATTGAAGTCCGCAAGACGCGCACCTTTGTAAAACGTGATCCGCAAGAGGCAGAACGCCTTGCCGCGGAAGAGCAGGCACAGCGTGAAGCGGAAGAACAAGCTCAGCGTGAGGCGGAAGCAACCGCCAAACGTGAAGCAGAATTAAAAGCTGAACGTGAGGCCGCAGAAAAAGCGAAACGCGACGCAAGTGATAAAGTGAAGCGTGACGCTGCGGAAAAAGACAAAGTGAGCAATCAACAGACAGACGAAATGACCAAAACCGCCCAGGCTGAAAAAGCCCGCCGTGAAAATGAAGCTGCCGAGCTGAAGCGTAAAGCGGAAGAAGAAGCCCGCCGTAAGCTGGAAGAAGAAGCTCGCCGCGTCGCCGAAGAAGCACGCCGTATGGCAGAAGAAAACGAGAAGAATGGTGTGAATACCGTTGAGCCGACTGAAGACACCAGCGACTATCACGTGACCACTTCTCAGCATGCGCGTCAGGCTGAAGATGATAACGACCGTGAAGTTGAAGGCGGTCGTGGCCGTGGCCGTAATGCAAAAGCAGCGCGTCCGGCGAAAAAAGGCAACAAACACGCTGAATCCAAAGCTGACCGTGAAGAAGCACGCGCTGCTGTTCGCGGCGGTAAAGGCGGTAAGCGTAAAGGTTCCGCTCTGCAGCAGAGCTTCCAGAAGCCTGCTCAGGCCGTTAACCGTGACGTCGTGATTGGCGAAACCATCACCGTTGGCGATCTGGCGAACAAGATGGCGGTTAAAGGCTCTCAGGTCATCAAAGCGATGATGAAACTGGGCGCCATGGCGACCATCAACCAGGTCATCGATCAGGAAACCGCACAGCTGGTTGCTGAAGAGATGGGCCACAAAGTTATCCTGCGTCGTGAAAACGAGCTGGAAGAAGCAGTAATGAGCGACCGTGATACTGGCGCTGCGGCTGAACCGCGTGCACCGGTTGTGACCATCATGGGTCACGTTGACCACGGTAAAACCTCTCTGCTTGACTACATTCGTTCTACTAAGGTTGCCTCTGGTGAAGCGGGTGGTATTACCCAGCACATCGGTGCTTACCACGTAGAAACCGAAAACGGCATGATCACCTTCCTGGATACCCCAGGCCACGCAGCGTTTACCTCAATGCGTGCTCGTGGTGCTCAGGCAACGGATATCGTTGTACTGGTTGTTGCCGCAGACGACGGCGTGATGCCACAGACCATCGAAGCTATCCAGCACGCGAAAGCGGCGCAGGTGCCTCTGGTTGTTGCAGTCAACAAAATCGATAAGCCAGAAGCCGATCTGGACCGCGTGAAGAACGAACTGTCTCAGTACGGCGTTATGCCGGAAGAGTGGGGCGGTGAAGCGCAGTTCATCCCAGTATCTGCGAAAGCGGGTACCGGTATCGACGACCTGCTGAACGCGATCCTGCTGCAGGCTGAAGTACTGGAGCTGAAAGCGATCCGTAATGGTATGGCGAGCGGCGCGGTAATCGAATCCTTCCTGGATAAAGGTCGTGGTCCGGTTGCAACCGTTCTGGTTCGTGAAGGTACCCTGAACAAGGGCGACATCGTTCTGTGTGGCTTCGAATACGGCCGCGTTCGTGCGATGCGTAACGAACTGGGTCAGGAAGTTCTGGAAGCAGGTCCGTCCATTCCAGTGGAAATCCTGGGTCTGTCCGGTGTTCCGGCTGCCGGTGACGAAGTGACCGTTGTGCGTGACGAGAAGAAAGCGCGTGAAGTTGCGCTGTATCGTCAGGGCAAATTCCGTGAAGTTAAACTGGCTCGTCAGCAGAAATCTAAACTCGAGAACATGTTTGCCAACATGACCGAGGGCGAAGTTCACGAAGTGAACATCGTTCTGAAAGCTGACGTTCAGGGCTCTGTGGAAGCGATCTCCGACTCCTTGCTGAAACTGTCTACCGACGAAGTGAAAGTGAAGATCATCGGTTCTGGCGTAGGTGGTATCACCGAAACCGACGCAACCCTGGCTGCGGCCTCCAACGCTATCCTGGTTGGCTTCAACGTTCGTGCGGATGCATCTGCGCGTAAAGTAATTGAAGCCGAAAGCCTGGATCTGCGTTACTACTCCGTCATCTATAACCTGATCGACGAAGTGAAAGCAGCGATGAGCGGCATGCTGTCTCCTGAGCTGAAACAGCAGATCATCGGTCTGGCTGAAGTACGTGACGTGTTCAAATCACCGAAATTCGGTGCGATCGCGGGCTGTATGGTTACCGAAGGTAACATCAAGCGTCACAACCCAATCCGCGTACTGCGTGACAACGTGGTTATCTACGAAGGCGAGCTGGAATCCCTGCGCCGCTTCAAAGATGACGTTAACGAAGTCCGTAACGGCATGGAATGTGGTATCGGCGTGAAGAACTACAACGACGTTCGCGTTGGCGATATGATCGAAGTGTTCGAGATCATCGAAATTCAGCGTACCATCGCTTAATTACCGATTGTAAGCCGGGATCGCCTCGCGCCACCCGGCAATAATTTTAAAAGGGGCTTTTAGCCCCTTTTTTGTCTGGAGAATTTATTATGGCGAAAGAATTTGGTCGCCCTCAGCGCGTAGCGCAGGAAATGCAGAAAGAGATCGCACTCATTCTGCAACGTGAAATTAAAGACCCGCGCGTCGGCATGATGACCACCGTTTCCGGTGTCGAAATGTCCCGCGATTTGGCCTATGCAAAAGTGTTCGTCACCTTCCTGAACGATCAGGACGAAGCGGCAGTGAAAAACGGCATTAAAGCGCTGCAGGAAGCTTCTGGTTTCATCCGCTCCCTGCTCGGCAAAGCGATGCGCCTGCGCATCGTGCCTGAGCTGACCTTCTTCTACGACAACTCGCTGGTTGAAGGTATGCGTATGTCCAACCTGGTGACCAGCGTGGTTAAACATGACGACGAGCGTCGTGTTAACCCGGCGGACGACAGCAAGGAGGACTAATGAGTCGTCCTCGTCGTCGTGGTCGCGACGTGCATGGTGTGCTGCTGCTGGATAAACCCCAGGGCGCTTCCAGCAACGACGTGCTGCAGAAAGTTAAGCGTATTTATAACGCCAACCGTGCGGGCCACACCGGCGCGCTCGATCCGCTGGCAACCGGCATGCTGCCGGTCTGCCTGGGAGAGGCGACAAAGTTTTCCCAGTACCTGCTCGACTCCGATAAGCGCTACCGCGTTATCGCTAAACTGGGCCAGCGCACGGATACCTCCGACGCGGATGGCCAGGTGGTGGAAGAGCGTCCGGTGACGTTCAGCGCGGAACAGCTTGATGCTGCGCTGGAGAGCTTCCGTGGAGACACGATGCAGGTGCCGTCGATGTATTCGGCGCTGAAATATCAGGGCAAGAAGCTCTACGAATATGCGCGCCAGGGCATTGACGTTCCGCGTGAAGCCCGTCCGATAACCGTGTACGAGCTGCTGTTTATTCGCCACGAAGGTGATGAACTGGAGCTGGAAGTACACTGTTCGAAAGGGACCTATATTCGCACTATCATCGACGACCTCGGTGAAAAGCTGGGCTGCGGCGCGCATGTGATTTACCTGCGCCGCCTGGCGGTGAGCAAGTACCCGGTGGAGCGGATGGTGACCCTGGAATATCTGCGCGAGCTGGTAGAACAGGCGGAAGCGCAGGGGATTGCGCCGGCAGATTTGCTGGATCCTTTGCTGATGCCGATGGACAGTCCGGCAGCGGACTTCCCGGTTGTTAATCTTCCTTTAACATCGTCCGTTTACTTTAAGAACGGCAACCCGGTTCGTACGGCGGAAGCGCCGCTGGAAGGACTGGTACGCGTGACCGAAGGTGACGAAGGGAAATTCATCGGTATGGGCGAAATGGATGGCGAAGGGCGCGTTGCGCCGCGTCGTCTGGTCGTCGAATATCCGGTCGACGCGTGACGGTGGTAACGGCTCACCTTGCGATAAGCAGGGGAGACGAGTAGAATATCGCCGCTTAACGCCTGGTAAATTGTTTAACAATCTGCGGGGCGTACATGGGATTGCTGAATTAGAGATCGGCATCCTTACATTCTTTATACTTTGGAGTTTGAAAATGTCTCTAAGCGTTGAAGCTAAAGCTAAAATCGTTTCTGAGTTTGGTCGTGGTACTAACGACAGCGGTTCTACCGAAGTTCAGGTTGCACTGCTGACTGCACAGATTAACCACCTGCAGGGTCACTTTGCAGAGCACAAAAAAGATCACCACAGCCGTCGTGGTCTGCTGCGTATGGTTTCTCAGCGTCGTAAACTGCTCGACTACCTGAAACGTAAAGATGTTGCACGCTACACCGCGCTGATCGAGCGTCTGGGTCTGCGTCGCTAATTCTTGCGAGTTTCAGAAAAGGGGGCCTGATGGCCCCTTTTTTCAACCAGACGGCAGCAATTCACTGGAAACTATTGTATTGTTGCTATAAATGATCTTCATTGCAGAGGTTCGCGCGGCTAATGAGAGGCTTCACCCATGGGGGTGTTGGTTGTCATTAGTCGCGAGGATGCGAAGAAGGTCGGGTTAAATCGACAGCACACCGGTGGTGTGCTGTCAAACATTTAAGAAAGGACAGAACTTTGCTGAATCCGATCGTTCGTAAATTCCAGTATGGTCAACATACCGTCACGCTGGAAACCGGCATGATGGCACGTCAGGCTACTGCTGCCGTTATGGTAAGCATGGATGACACTGCGGTATTCGTTACCGTTGTTGGCCAGAAAAAAGCTAAACCAGGTCAGGACTTCTTCCCGCTGACCGTTAACTACCAGGAGCGTACCTACGCTGCCGGTAAAATCCCGGGTGGTTTCTTCCGTCGTGAAGGCCGTCCAAGCGAAGGCGAAACCCTGATTGCGCGTCTGATTGACCGCCCGGTTCGTCCGCTGTTCCCGGAAGGCTTCGTTAACGAAGTACAGGTTATCGCGACCGTTGTTTCCGTTAACCCACAGGTTAACCCGGACATCGTTGCCATGATCGGCGCATCCGCTGCCCTGTCACTGTCTGGTATTCCATTTAATGGCCCAATCGGTGCCGCGCGCGTTGGCTACATCAACGACCAGTACGTACTGAACCCAACCCAGGAAGAGCTGAAAGAAAGTAAGCTGGACCTGGTTGTTGCGGGTACTGAAGCGGCTGTGCTGATGGTTGAATCCGAAGCTGAACTGCTGAGCGAAGACCAGATGCTGGGTGCTGTGGTATTTGGCCACGACCAGCAGCAGATCGTTATCCAGAACATCAACGACCTGGTGAAAGAAGCCGGTAAACCACGTTGGGACTGGCAGCCAGAAGCAGCAAACGACGCGCTGAACGCACGCGTTGCAGCTCTGGCAGAATCTCGTCTGAGCGATGCATACCGCATCACTGACAAACAGGAGCGTTACGCTCAGGTTGACGTGATCAAGTCTGAAACTATCGCGACGCTGGTTGCTGAAGACGAAACGCTGGACGCTAACGAACTGAGCGACATCCTGCACGCAATCGAGAAAAACGTTGTTCGTAGCCGTGTGCTGGCAGGCGAGCCGCGTATCGATGGCCGCGAAAAAGACATGATCCGTGGTCTGGATGTGCGTACTGGCGTTCTGCCACGTACTCACGGTTCCGCGCTGTTCACCCGTGGCGAAACGCAGGCGCTGGTTACCGCGACCCTGGGTACTGCACGTGATGCACAGATCATCGACGAACTGATGGGCGAGCGTACTGACAGCTTCCTGTTCCACTACAACTTCCCTCCGTACTCCGTAGGCGAAACCGGTATGGTTGGCTCGCCGAAGCGTCGTGAAATTGGTCACGGTCGTCTGGCGAAGCGCGGCGTGCTGGCAGTGATGCCAGAAGCTGACAAGTTCCCGTACACCGTTCGTGTGGTTTCTGAAATCACTGAATCCAACGGTTCTTCTTCCATGGCTTCCGTGTGTGGTGCTTCTCTGGCGCTGATGGATGCAGGCGTGCCAATCAAAGCCGCCGTTGCGGGTATCGCAATGGGCCTGGTGAAAGAAGGCGACAACTTCGTTGTTCTGTCTGACATTCTGGGTGACGAAGACCACTTGGGCGATATGGACTTCAAAGTAGCGGGTTCCCGCGAAGGTATCTCTGCGCTGCAGATGGATATCAAAATTGAAGGTATCACCAAAGAGATCATGCAGGTTGCTCTGAACCAGGCTAAAGGTGCGCGTCTGCACATCCTGGGCGTGATGGAACAGGCGATTAACGCGCCGCGTGGCGACATTTCTCAGTTCGCTCCACGTATCCACACCATCAAGATCAATCCAGACAAGATCAAAGATGTTATCGGTAAGGGCGGTTCCGTAATCCGTGCGCTGACCGAAGAGACTGGCACCACGATCGAAATCGAAGATGACGGTACTGTGAAGATCGCAGCAACCGACGGCGAGAAAGCGAAATTCGCGATCCGTCGCATCGAAGAAATCACGGCAGAGATCGAAGTGGGCCGCGTCTACGCAGGTAAAGTGACCCGTATCGTTGACTTTGGTGCCTTCGTTGCCATCGGTGGCGGTAAAGAAGGTCTGGTTCACATCTCTCAGATCGCTGACAAGCGCGTTGAGAAAGTGACCGATTACCTGCAGATGGGTCAGGAAGTACCGGTGAAAGTTCTGGAAGTTGATCGCCAGGGCCGTATCCGTCTGAGCATTAAAGAAGCAACCGAGCAGTCTCAGCCAGCTGCTGCGCCAGAAGCACAGGCAGCAGAACAGCAAGGCGAGTAAGTTGCCATTTGCCCTCCGCTTTGCGGAGGGCCTATTATCAGGCAGGACGCCTTGTTAAGCCGCCGGGGGACAGGACGTTCATCCAATAGTTGTCTTCGGGAGTGGGAAATGAAGCCTTTTTTGCGCTGGTGTTTCGTTGCGACAGCTTTAACGCTGGCAGGATGCAGCAACTCTGCCTGGCGTAAGAGCGAAGTCCTCGCAGTGCCATTGCAACCGACTTTGCAGCAGGAAGTGATTCTGGCACGCATGGAACAAATACTTGCCAGTCGGGCTTTAACCGATGAAGAACGCGCACAGCTTTTATATGAGCGCGGAGTGTTGTATGATAGTCTCGGTCTGAGGGCATTGGCGCGAAATGATTTTTCACAAGCGCTGGCTATCCGACCTGATATGCCTGAAGTATTCAATTACTTAGGCATTTATTTAACGCAGGCAGGCAATTTTGATGCTGCCTATGAAGCGTTTGATTCTGTACTTGAGCTTGATCCAACTTACAACTACGCGCACTTGAATCGCGGTATCGCATTGTATTACGGCGGTCGTGATAAGTTAGCGCAAGATGATCTGCTGGCGTTTTATCAAGACGATCCTAATGATCCTTTCCGTAGCCTGTGGCTTTACATCGTTGAGCGGAAGCTCGATGAGAAGCAGGCAAAAGAGGCACTGAAACAGCGCTTCGATAAATCGGACAAGGAACAGTGGGGATGGAACATTGTCGAGTTCTACCTGGGCAACATTAGCGAAGCAACGCTGATGGAACGCCTCAAGGCGGACGCAACGGATAACACCTCGCTCGCTGAGCATCTCAGTGAAACCAACTTCTATTTAGGTAAGTACTACCTAAGTCTGGGGGATATGGACAGCGCTACGGCACTGTTCAAATTAGCGGTTGCTAACAACGTACACAACTTCGTTGAGCACCGTTATGCATTGTTGGAATTATCGCTCTTGGGCCAGGAGCATGACGACCTGGCAGAATCGGACCAGCAATAGCTGACGACATAAACATCAGCCCGTAATCTTTTGATTGCCATCACCTTAACTGGTGAGGGCGTTGTTGTTCGTCAATACACCTACTTTGAGCCGGTTCACACTTTTCAATGAAAATTGCTAATCATTTTCACGATGAGCTAAGTAGACTGGCCGCCATTAATATCGAGGCACTTGTACTACATGGCTGAATTCGAAACCACTTTTGCAGATCTGGGCCTGAAGGCTCCTATCCTTGAAGCCCTTAACGATCTGGGTTACGAAAAACCATCTCCGATCCAGGCTGAGTGTATCCCACACCTGCTTTCTGGTCGTGACGTGCTGGGCATGGCCCAGACTGGTAGCGGTAAAACTGCAGCATTCTCGCTGCCGCTGCTGAACAACATTGATCCGGACCTGCGTGCACCGCAGATCCTCGTCCTGGCTCCAACCCGTGAACTGGCTGTTCAGGTTGCAGAAGCAATGACGGAATTCTCAAAACATATGCGCGGCGTAAACGTGGTAGCCCTGTACGGCGGCCAGCGTTATGACGTGCAGTTACGCGCCCTGCGCCAGGGCCCACAGATTGTTGTCGGTACGCCGGGCCGTCTGCTGGATCACCTGAAGCGCGGTACTCTGGACCTCTCTAAACTGAGCGGCCTGGTACTGGATGAAGCAGATGAAATGCTGCGTATGGGCTTCATCGAAGACGTCGAAACCATCATGGCGCAGATCCCGGACGGTCATCAGACCGCGCTGTTCTCTGCCACCATGCCAGAAGCGATTCGTCGTATCACTAAGCGCTTCATGAAAGATCCTCAGGAAGTGCGTATTCAGTCCAGCGTAACCACTCGCCCGGACATCAGCCAGAGCTACTGGTCTGTGTACGGCATGCGCAAAAACGAAGCGCTGGTACGTTTCCTGGAAGCGGAAGATTTTGATGCGGCGATTATCTTCGTGCGTACCAAAAACGCGACTCTGGAAGTGGCTGAAGCCCTGGAGCGTAGCGGCTACAACAGCGCAGCGCTGAACGGCGACATGAACCAGGCCCTGCGTGAGCAGACTCTGGAGCGTTTGAAAGACGGTCGTCTGGATATCCTGATTGCAACCGACGTGGCAGCACGTGGTCTGGACGTTGAGCGTATCAGCCTGGTTGTGAACTACGACATCCCGATGGATTCCGAGTCTTACGTTCACCGTATCGGCCGTACCGGTCGTGCGGGTCGTGCGGGTCGTGCGCTGCTGTTCGTTGAGAACCGCGAGCGTCGTCTGCTGCGTAACATTGAACGCACCATGAAGCTGACCATTCCAGAAGCTGACCTGCCAAACGCAGATCTGCTGGGCAAACGCCGCCTGGAAAAATTCGCCGCGAAAGTACAGCAGCAGCTGGAAAGCAGCGATCTGGACCAGTACCGTGCGCTGCTGTCGCAGATTCAGCCTGTTGCTGAAGGCGAAGAGCTGGACATGGAAACCCTGGCTGCAGCACTGCTGAAAATGGCTCAGGGCGAACGTAGCCTGATCGTGCCACCAGATGCGCCGATGCGTCCTAAGCGTGAATTCCGTGACCGTGACGATCGCTTCGAACGTCGTGGCGACCGTAATGACCGCAATGACCGTGGCCCACGTGGTGACCGTCCAGAGCGTGGTGGTGAAGACCGTCCACGTCGTGAACGTCGTGACGCGGGTGATATGGAACTGTACCGCATTGAAGTGGGCCGTGATGACGGCGTTGAAGTTCGTCACATCGTTGGCGCGATCGCTAACGAAGGCGACATCAGCAGCCGTTACATCGGTAACATCAAGCTGTTCGCATCCCACTCTACCATCGAGCTGCCAAAAGGCATGCCGGGCGAAGTGCTGCAGCACTTTACGCGTACCCGCATCCTGAACAAACCGATGAACATGCAGCTGATGGGCGATGCACAGCCACGTCCAGACCGCGGTGGTGAACGTCGTGGCGGTGGTCGCAGCTTCGGTGGCGAGCGTCGTGAAGGCGGCCGCAGCGAAGGTCGCGGTGGTGAAGGTCGTCGTTTCTCCGGCGAGCGTCGCGAAAACCGCGGCCCACGTCGTGAAGAAGGCACCAGCCGTCGCCGTTTCGGTGACGCGTAAGCCTCACTCTTCTGACGTAAAGTAAAATATACAGCCCCGATACACGCTATCGGGGCTTTTTTTATTCCTTTTGTACTCTTGTACTGGTACAGTGCGTCACATTAAAATGCAGAACCGCATGATTGACTGGAGAAAAGGCTGTATGGCGACACTAACCACCACCCAAACGTCACCTTCGCTGCTTGGCGGCGTGGTGATCATCGGCGGAACCATTATAGGTGCCGGGATGTTCTCCCTGCCCGTGGTCATGTCCGGTGCGTGGTTCTTCTGGTCGCTGGCGGCGCTGGTCTTTACCTGGTTCTGTATGCTCCATTCCGGGCTGATGATCCTTGAGGCGAACCTGAACTACCGCATTGGCTCCAGCTTCGACACCATCACCAAAGATCTGCTGGGTAAAGGCTGGAACCTGGTGAACGGGCTGTCCATCGCCTTTGTGCTCTATATCCTGACCTACGCGTATATTTCGGCGAGCGGCTCGATTCTGCATCACACCTTCTCGGAGATGTCGCTGAACGTTCCGGCGCGTCTGGCGGGGCTGTGTTTTGCGCTGGCTGTGGCGTTTATCGTCTGGATGAGTACCAAAGCGGTGAGCCGCATGACGGCGATTGTATTAGGCGCTAAGGTCATCACCTTCTTCCTGACCTTCGGCAGCCTGCTGGGACACGTGACGCCCGCCACGCTGTTTAACGTTGCCGAAGTGAACACCTCCTACACGCCGTACCTGCTGATGACGCTGCCGTTCTGTCTGGCGTCGTTCGGTTACCACGGTAACGTGCCGAGCCTGATGAAGTACTACGGCAAAGATCCCCGCACCATTGTGAAGTGTCTGGTCTACGGCACGCTGCTGGCGCTGGGTCTGTATGTGATTTGGCTGCTGGGGACGATGGGCAACATCCCACGTCCGGAATTTATCGGCATTGCCCAGAAGGGCGGAAACATCGACGTGCTGGTGCAGGCGCTGAGCGGCGTGCTGAACAGCCGCAGTCTGGACCTACTGCTGGTTATCTTCTCTAACTTTGCGGTGGCGAGCTCTTTCCTGGGCGTGACGCTGGGCCTGTTTGACTATCTGGCGGATCTGTTCGGCTTTGATGATTCTGCGATGGGGCGTTTAAAAACCGCGCTGCTGACCTTCCTGCCGCCGATTGTGGGTGGCCTGCTGTGGCCGAACGGCTTCCTGTACGCCATCGGCTATGCAGGGCTGGCGGCTACTATCTGGGCGGCAATTGTGCCGGCGCTGCTGGCGCGCAAATCACGTAAACGCTTCGGTAGCCCGAAATTCCGCGTCTGGGGCGGCAAGCCGATGATTGTGCTGATTCTGGTATTCGGCGTTGGTAACGCTCTGGTACACGTGCTGTCGAGTTTTAATCTGTTGCCTGTCTACCAGTAAATACATTGCCCGGTGGCGTTAAGCTTACCGGGCCTACAGGGATCGCGTAGGCCGGATAAGGCGAAGCCGCCATCCGGCAAAAAGGCTACCCCACCAACTCTTCTTTCACCTGCATGGCCAAATCAAACGAATGCAAACGCGCCTGGTGATCGAAAATCTGGCCGTTAACCATAATCTCATCCGCCTGCGTTTCGCGCAGCACTGCGTCCAGCCCGTGGCGCACTTTCGATTTATCGCCTACCAGCGACATGCTCAGCGCCTGCTGCACGCCATACTGCTCGGAGGCGGACCACAGCTGATGCATATTCTCCACCGGCGGTGGAAGCTGGCCCGTCTCACCGCGGCGCAGCTTCACAAACGCCTGCTGCATTGAGGTAAACAGGAATTCCGCGTCGCGATTGCTGTCGGCGGCAATGATGTTAATGCACACCATCGCGTACGGCTTCTCCAGACGCTCGGACGGTTTAAAGTTCGTGCGGTAAAGATGCAGCGCCTGATGCAGCATATCCGGCGCGAAGTGCGAGGCAAACGCAAACGGCAGCCCAAGCTGCGCGGCGAGCTGTGCGCTGTAGAGGCTTGAGCCTAACAGCCACACCGGGATCTTCTCACCGTAGCCCGGTACCGGGCGCACGTGCGGGTTCGGATCGCGCGCGTCGAACCAGTCCACCAGCTCGGCCACGTCGCGCGGGAAGTTGTCGATATCGCCGCTCATATGGCGGCGCAGGGCGCGCATCGTTGGCTGGTCGCTGCCCGGCGCACGACCAAGCCCTAAATCTATACGCCCAGGATAGAGGGTATTCAGGGTGCCAAACTGCTCGGCAATCACCAGCGGGGCGTGGTTTGGCAGCATTACGCCACCGGAGCCCAGGTGCAGGGTGGTGGTATTTGCTGCCAGATAGCCAATCAGTACCGAGGTCGCGGCGCTGGCGATGCCCACCATGTTGTGGTGTTCGGCCAGCCAGTAGCGGTGATAGCCACGCTTTTCGGCCAGCTGAGCGAGATCGAGAGAGTGCGAAAAGGCTTCTCTTGCCGAGGAGCCTTGTGGGATCGGCGCCAGATCCAGCACCGAAAACGGAATGGTTTTGTCAGTCATAACAGCTCACTTTGTCGACGGTCAATCTTTAATACTGCATTAAATAATGATAACCGTTGTTAACAAAGTGAGCCTTTTTTACGCCTGCAGCTCCAGCCCGGCGAGCCGTCTCCAGTAGCCGTTGCAGTCGCTGTTTGCCGTCAGCGGCAGCGGCGCGGCGCCGTCTTCATTGGCGCGGAAGGCGTCCAGCATCGCGAACACGCCGGTATCCAGCGGCGACAGACGAACCATATCCACCAGCCCGTCCATCGACGCCAGCTCGTTGCCGAGGTTATAGACATAGCCGCTCATGGTCTGAATACCGTTCAGGACAAACACCTGCTGACTCTCCTGCGACAGCATGCTGCGTCCGTTCGGGTACTTGATGCAGCAGGTTTCGCATTCGTCTTTCGGGCGGTCTTCCGAGCGCGCGGTAAAGCAGCGGGCGGAGTAGGCCAGCGGCAGATGGCCGTAGCTCAGCACTTCCACTTCAAACTGATTGCGAATGCCCAGCTCGTCGCACTGGTTAAGCAGGTTAGCCAGCCAGTCGCGGGAGAGTTCCACCGGCATGCACCAGCGGGTCATCCCCTGTTTGAGCAGCAGGCGCAGGGTGACGGCGTTGTAGCAGTTGAGGGCATGACCCGCGACGAACGGCAGCCTGCGTTCAGCGCACATGTTCACTACGCCCAGATCGCTCGCTTCCAGCAGGAACTCGCCGTTTTCGACGTAGCGCTTCAGCTCGCCCAGTTCGGACGACGCCTGGACCAGCGCGAGCGTGGAGAGCACCACCTGCTTGCCGCTGCCGGCCAGGCCTTTCGCCATATCCAGCCAGTCGCCCACTTTGGTGGCGCGGCGCTTGCTGCACACCGCTTCGCCGAGGTAAATCACGTCGGCGCTGCTGGTGGCGGCCTGTTGGTAAAAATCTTCCAGCGTCTCTTTTGGCCAGTAGTAGAGCACCGGTCCTAATGAATATTTCATGATTTTCTCACTGCCATTTACGGTGATACGCGCCCAGCGTGGTTTGCGTGCCTTCGGACATCGAACCGAGCGTTTCCATCCAGGCCTGCTGTGGAGCGTAGTTCTGCGGGTCCGCCATGCAGCGGTCGATGGCCTGACGCCACACTTTCGCCACCTGGCTCACGTAGGCCGGGCTGCGCTGACGACCTTCGATTTTCACCGAGGCAATATTGGCCGCCAGCAGTTCCGGCAGCAGCTCCAGCGTGTTGAGGCTGGTCGGCTCCTCCAGCGCGTGATAGCGCTCGCCGTCGACCAGATAGCGGCCTTTACACAGGGTGGGATAACCGGCGTTTTCACCGTCCTGGTAGCGGTCAATCAGCACCTCATTCAGGCGAGATTCCAGCCCCTGAGGGGTCTGCTGCCAGCGAACAAAGCGGGCAGGAGAGCAGGCCCCGACGGTATTCGGCGATTCACCGGTTAAATAAGAGGAAAGATAGCAGCGGCCTTCGGCCATGATGCACAGGCTGCCAAAGGCAAAAACTTCCAGCGGTACTGGCGTGACGCGCGCGAGTTGCTTAACCTGATGAATAGAGAGCACGCGCGGCAGCACCACGCGGGCCACGTCAAAGTGTTGATGATAAAAACGCACCGCCTCTTCGTTGGTGGCAGATGCCTGAACAGAGACGTGGCGCTCAATATGGGGATAGCGTTCTGCCGCATACTCAAGCATGGCGAGGTCGGCCAGGATCAGCGCATCGGCACCCAGCTGTGCCGCCATGTCCACCGCGCGCTGCCAGCGGGCGTAGCCGTCAGGATGAGCAAAGGTATTGATGGCGATATGCAGCTTGCGGCGGTGCTGGTGAACGAAGTTAACGGCTTCCTGAAGCTTCTTCTCCGTAAAGTTGAGGCCAGCAAAATGGCGGGCGTTGGTGTCATCTTTCAGCCCGATATAGACCGCATCGGCCCCATTTTCGATGGCCGCCTTAAGCGCCGGAAGGTTTCCGGCAGGGCAGAGCAGCTCCATAATTTATCCTGATGTAGTCGATCGCAAAATTGTTAACGAGCTGGGATTTTAATTAACCCATACGCGACAATTTTTGATTTAAGGCAGCTAATGGCGTATTGATGGCACCAATAATGAGGTACGACGGACGACGGTTTGTTGATTTACGCCGCTATGTTGTGCTTCGGATATGGCAAAATAGCAGGACTATAGATATCAGGGAGTAAAGCTCGTGCTGGATAAACTGCGTTCACGTCTCGTACAATTTGGACCATCAATGCTGAGCGTGCCGGTCAAGCTGGCGCCGTTCGCGCTAAAACGCCAGGTGCTGGAGCAGGTCCTGAGCTGGCAGTTCCGCCAGGCGCTGCAGGACGGCGAGCTGGAGTTCCTGGAAGGCCGCTGGTTAAGCATTGAGGTGCGTGACATCGGGCTGCGCTGGTTTACCTCCGTTGAGAATGACCAGCTGATCGTACGCGAATCCGCCGACGCGGATGTGAGCTTTAGCGCCAACGCCAGCGATCTGCTGATGATCGCCGCGCGCAAGCAGGATCCGGATACGCTCTTCTTCCAGCGCCGTCTGGTAATTGAAGGCGACACGGAGCTGGGCCTGTACGTGAAGAATTTAATGGATGCCATTGAGCTGGAGCAGATGCCGAAAGCGCTGCGCGTGATGTTAATGCAAATGGCAGATTTCGTTGAGGCCGGGCTGAAAACCCCGCCGGACGGTAAACACACTTCAGTAGGTGAGCCATGCTGATTCGAGTCGAAATTGGGATTGATGCGCCGGGGATCGATGCGTTGTTACGCCGCGCCTTTGCGAGCGATGCCGAAGCCCAACTGGTCCACGACCTTCGCGAAGACGGCCTGATTACGCTGGGGCTGGTTGCCACCGATGACGAAGGTCAGGTGGTGGGCTATGTTGCCTTCAGTCCGGTCATCGTTCAGGGCGAAGAGCTGCAGTGGGTAGGCATGGCGCCGCTGGCGGTAGATGAAAGCTATCGCGGGCAAGGTCTGGCGCGCCAGCTGGTCTATGAAGGGCTGGACTCGCTCAACGAGTTTGGCTATGCCGCCGTGGTCACGCTGGGCGATCCGGCGTTCTATGGCCGTTTAGGCTTTGAGCAGGCCGCGCATTACGATCTGCGCTGCCGCTGGCCGGGTACGGAATCCGCTTTCCAGGTCCATCGACTGGCGGACGACGCGCTCAACGGCGTCAATGGCCTGGTCGAGTATCACGACCATTTCAATCGCTTTTAATCAGGCTCTCGCGCAGCGCCTCAAAGGAGCCGTCTCCGGTCACGAGGCGCTCTTTCTGGCGCTTCGTCAGCTGCTTGATGCGGTATTCCAGCCTGAGCGCCAGCGATCGGTCGCCGACCGCCGCTGAAAAGGCGAGCTGTAATTCCCCTTTCCCCCGCAGCGCCTTTGCCCCTTTCCCCGTTTGATGCTGTAAAAAACGCCGCGCCACATCGGTGGTGATCCCGGTGTAGAGGGCGTTATCAGCGGTTCGGACAAGATAGAGAAACCAGCACACGGTAAACGGATTCAGTATGTTAAGGTGAACGCACCATAGCATGAGAGAGAACGAAAATGGAAACACTGGCCGCCATTAACCGCTGGCTGGCGAAGCAGCATGTTGTCACCTGGTGCGTCTGTGACGAGGGTGAGATGTGGTGCGCAAATGCGTTTTACTACTATGACCCTGAGCGCGTGGCTTTTTATGTCATGAGTGAAGACAAAACGCGTCATGCGCAGATGACCGGCCAGCAGGCAAAGGTGGCAGGCACGGTAAACGGCCAGCCGAAAACGGTCGCGCTGATCCGCGGCGTGCAGTTTAAAGGGGAGATCCGTCGTCTGGATGGTGAAGAGAGCGACGCGCGCCGTAAGCTCTACACGCGCCGCTTTCCCGTTGCCGCTGCGCTAAAAGCCCCGGTGTGGGAAATCCGCCTCGATGAGCTGAAATTTACCGACAACACCCTGGGCTTTGGCAAGAAGCTGCACTGGTTACGCGCCGAGGAGGCGTAGCGCTTCGCGGTTAAACGCCGGGAGATCGTCCGGGGTACGACTGGTGATCAGCTGGTCTTTGTCGTTGACCACCTCCTGATCGTAAAACTCGGCCCCCGCGTTTTTCAGATCGATAACGATCGGTTTCACGGCGGTAAGCTTTCGCCCGCGGACCACTTCTGCGCTGATGAGCAGCTGCGGGCCGTGACAGATGGCAAAGACCGGTTTGCCGGTCGAGACAAAGTCTCGGGTGAAGGTCACGAAGCGCTCGTCCCCGCGCAGGGAATCCGGGGAATGGCCGCCGGGTAACAGCAGAGCGTCGAAATCTGAGGGGCTAACGTTATCAATGCTCTCATCGATGGTCACGGTCGCCTCGCCCTTATGGCCTGTCACCGTTTTACCCGCCTCTTTCTCAATGGTGATGACCTCATGTCCCGCCTTGCGGAACGCCTCTGCTGGAGAGGTGAATTCTGAATCTTCAAACTCGTCGGTAATCAAGACTGCGATTTTCTTGCCCATGCTTCCTCCGTTGTTTTGGCTTCAGACTGATTTTTCTCCGTTTGTGGTAAATACTTACCTGTAACAGACTTCTAAGTGTGGTCGACGACGCTGAGTTCGCAAACGGACAATTCTGTAAAGGGGAAAAGATGAGTCAGGTATTGATTACGGGTGCTACCGGGTTAGTGGGCGATCATCTGCTGCGGCTGCTGATTCAGGATCGCCGCGTGAACTATATCGCCGCCCCGACGCGTCGACCGCTGGCGGACTTATCCGGCGTCTTTAATCCGCACGATCCTCAGCTGACCGACGCGCTGGCGCAGGTGCAGGATCCCATTGATATCGCCTTTTGCTGTCTGGGCACCACGCGGCGGGAGGCGGGCAGCAAAGAGGCCTTTATCCACGCCGACTATACGCTGGTGGTGGATACCGCACTCACGGCGAAAAAGCTGGGCGCCAAACATTTTCTGGTGGTCAGCGCGCTGGGCGCCAGTGCCGGATCGCCTTTCTTCTACAACAAGGTGAAGGGCAAGATGGAGGATGCGCTGATAGCGCAGAAATGGGAACAGCTGACGATTGTGCGCCCTTCGATGCTGATCGGCCACCGGGACGAACGCCGGTTTAACGAGTCGATATTTGCCCCGCTGTTTCGCATTCTTCCCGGCAACTGGAAATCCATCGAGGCGCGGGACGTCGCGCGCGCGATGCTAAAAGAGGGGCTGGCCCCGTCGAAAGCGGGTGTTAACATTATCCCTTCGGCAAAACTGCGTGAAATCGCGCAAGGCGAGGCGTAAACTCCCCCGGCTAATAACCTAATACTCTCCGGGGAATGCTATGACTGGTCAGTCTTCATCTCAGGCGGCAACACCTGTCCAATGGTGGAAGCCCGCACTCTTCTTTCTCGTGGTCATTGTTGGCCTCTGGTACGTGAAATGGCAGCCGTACTACGGCAAAGCCTTCACCGCCGCCGAAACGCACAGCATCGGTAAATCTATTCTCGCTCAGGCTGATTCCAGCCCGCTGCAGGCGGCGTGGGACTATGCCATGGTCTACTTCCTTGCCGTCTGGAAGGCCGCCGTTTTAGGCGTCATTCTGGGCTCGCTGATTCAGGTGCTTATCCCCCGTAACTGGCTGGTGAAAACCCTCGGGCAGCCGCGCTTTCAGGGCACGCTGCTGGGAACGATTTTCTCCCTGCCGGGCATGATGTGCTCCTGCTGCGCCGCGCCTGTGGCCGCAGGGATGCGCCGTCAGCGCGTATCGATGGGCGGCGCGCTGGCGTTCTGGATGGGGAACCCGCTGCTCAACCCGGCGACGCTGGTGTTTATGGGCTTTGTGCTGGGCTGGCATTTCGCGTTCATCCGCCTGGTTGCCGGGCTGCTGACCGTGCTGGTGGTGGCGACGCTGGTGCAAAAACTGGTGAAGGATACTGCCGCAGAACCCGCAGCCGTTGAGCTGGACGTCAGCGAGCCGCAGGGGGGCTTCTTTGCGCGCTGGGGCAGGGCGCTATGGCAGCTTTTCTGGAGCACCATCCCGGTCTATATCCTGGCGGTACTGGTTCTGGGGGCGGCGCGCGTCTGGCTCTTCCCGCATGCGGATTGCGCTATCGACAACACGCTGATGTGGGTCATTGCGATGGCCGTTGCGGGCTGCCTGTTTGTGATCCCAACGGCGGCGGAGATCCCGATTGTTCAGACCATGATGCTGGCCGGTATGGGTACCGCGCCGGCGCTGGCGCTGCTGATTACGCTGCCGGCGATCAGCCTGCCGTCGCTTATCATGCTGCGTAAGTCGTTCCCGGCGAAAGCGCTGTGGCTGACCGCAGGGCTGGTGGCGTTGAGCGGGGTGATTGTGGGCAGTATTGCGTTGATGTAAAAAAAGCCCGGTGGTGCTGGCGCTTACCGGGCCTACAAAAAAATCCCCTCAAGCGAGGGGATTTTTTTTATTTGATGTAAGTAAACGCGGTGGTGACGTGCTTCACGCCGCTCACCCGGCTGGCGATATCCGCCGCCGCTTTCCCTTCACGGTCGGTCACCAGACCCAGCAGGAACACTTCGCCGTTTTCAGTCGTCACTTTCACGTTGGAGGATTTCACCTGGTCCGAGCCCAGCAGCTGGGAACGCACTTTGGTGGTGATCCAGGTATCGGAAGAGGCGTCACCCAGGCCAATTGGCTTGCCCTGGCGCACTTCGTTAAACACCTCTGTGGTCCCTTCGACGCCCATCGCAATCTGTTTCGCACGCGAGGCGAGCTCCAGATTTGGCGCCTGGCCTGCCAGCAGCACTTTGCCCTGATAAGCCGTCACGTTGATACGCGCTTCTTTCTTGATTTGTTCGTCTTTCGACAGCGCACTGTTGACGCGCAGCTCCAGCGTACCGTCATCCACCTGTGTCCCCACGGTGCGTGGATCGGTTGCCGCTTTGGTGCCTACCGCGGCGGTACCCACAACGGCCGCAGCGATACATCCCTGAAGCAGTAATGCAGACATAAGGACTGCGAGGGTCGATAAAGCCTTCATAAGAACTCCTTAATCATCCTGGTGAGGGAAAAGCGTGTTATCGATCAAATCACATAAACAGTTCACCGTGAGCATATGCATCTCCTGAATACGCGCGCTTCGGTGAGAAGGAATGCGGATTTCCACATCCTGCGGCCCAAGCAGACCCGCCAGCTCACCACCGTCATAGCCGGTTAAGGCCACGATGGTCATGTCGCGGGTGACGGCGGCTTCAACGGCTTTGACAATGTCCCGGCTGTTGCCGCGCGTGGAGATGGCCAGCAGCACATCTCCCGCATGACCCAGGGCTCGCACCTGCTTTGCGTAAATTTCGTCATGCAGACGATCGTTAGCAATCGCCGTTAAGACCACATTATCGGTATTAAGTGCAATGGCGGGTAAACTCGGGCGTTCTGTTTCAAAGCGATTGATCATGCTGGCAGCAAAATGCTGTGCGTTGGCGGCTGACGTGCCGTTGCCACAACAGAGGATTTTGTTGCCATTAAGCAGGGATTGCACCAGCGTCATTGCGGCACGCGAGATAGCATCCGGAAGGGCTTCCGCCGCGGCAATCTGAGTCTGGATGCTTTCTGTGAAGCACACTTTAATTCTTTCGAGCACGTTATCCCTTTTAAATCTTAATTATGCGTCTTCGCCAAAAGCGTTTTTAAGCCATTCGATCTCATTTCCGGTGAAGGCTATCACATCGAACCGGCAATCCACAGTATCAAAGCTCCCATTATGGCGGGCAAGCCACAAGTGGGCAGTCTGTAATAATTTATGTTGTTTGGCGAGCGTCACGCTGGCGGCAGCACCGCCAAAACGGGAGGACTGTCGAAAACGGACTTCTACAAACACGATGACCTGACCCTCTTTCATGATCAGATCAATTTCGCCGCCGCGCCCGCGGACGTTAGCGGCGATAAAGCGCAGTCCTTTGCCTTCGAGCCAGCGACGCGCCTTTAACTCCCACGCATCGCCGGTCTCTTTACGGCTTAACTGGCCGGGACGATTTGCCCCTGCTGGTATTTGAGCCATGATAACTTCCTGTTGATCACGCAATCCTGAGTCGCGGTCAGATCGCCGGTGTTGCCGTTAAGCTCAAAGCCCGGCACCTGACGCATCTGGGTAAAGTGGTTCGCCAGCGCCCATGCATCGACACCCATCGCATACAGACGCGCCAGCGAATAATCGTTATGTACGGTACTCAGCGCCTGCTGCATCAGCGCCGGGTTGCTGCCTGCCAGCATCGGGATTTCGCTGTACTGCAGACCGTCCATTTCCAGACGGAAATCCGGGCCTGCGGTGCCCTGCGCGCTGCGCGAGCTGGCGTAGAGCGTTGCGCCGCTCTGGCTGCCGTTACGCATCGCGATCATCGGTTTGATAAAGGCGATCTCCTGAGGCGTGGCAACGATATAGGCCGCATCCACTTTGCCGCCACCGCTAATCTGCGCGTCGGTAGGCGGGGCAGGGATCGTCAGGCCGCCAATCGTCACGCCCTGTTGCTGCGGCAGGCTCGCGGTGACAGGGCTGCCGTTGAGCGCGATACCCGCTCCACCGTTTACGCCCGCGCGCAGTTCAGAGACGGAACCGAATTTCTGCTGCAGCACCACGCCACCGCCGAGCTTCTGCCACTCATCGGCAAAGGCGTTGGCCACGCGATCGCCCAGCGCGCTGCGAGGAATGAGCAGCAGCGGAGCCTGCTTACCCTGCTCGTGAATGTGACGCGCCGCATCGCGGGCTTCATCTTCAGGGGAAAGCGCGAAGTAGCAAATATTGGCCCGGTTCTGAACCTGCTCAGGCTGGTTGAGCGCCAGCACGTTCAGCGTGGTATTGCTCTTCATCAGCTCTTCCACGTTGTTTTTCAGCAGCGGACCGACAACGATGCTCGCCCCGTCCTGCTGAACCTGCGCCAGAACCTGGTCAAGCGGCTGCGAGCTGGTGTCGTAAATTTTCACCTCAGCGCCCGGGTTGGCGCTGGTGGTTGCCACGGCCTGCGGCTGAACGGCAGGCTGGGCTGCGGGTTGTGCAGGCTGCGGTTGAGGCTGTTCTGCTGTCGCTTCAGGTGCTGGTGCCACTTGCGTCTCGGCCGGAGCCTGAGTCGCTGGTGCTGTAGTAGCCGGGGCTGCCGCAGCAGGTGCTGCTGTAGCCGGAGGCGACGTCGGGGCCGTCACCGGGTTTTGCATCGTACCCTGTGCCGGCGCTTGCGCCGTGGTCAGATCGCTGGTCTCCGCTGCGGACGGGCTGACCACATCATTCACGTTAGCCGCCTGGGCCGCCTGCGCGGGAACCGCGCTGCCGGTTACCGAAGTGGTACCGTTTTTCGCGGCTTCAAAGCCCTGCTGAATGGTACGGCCAAACACCGCCGCCTGGCCGTTGAGCGGCAGAAGTAGGGCGATTTTGCTGGTGGACGCTGGCTTAAAGTTCTGCACGTTTACCAGCTGGGTTGGCAGCATTTTCGCCCCCGGGTTTTGCGGGTAGCGCTTCTGCCAGTCCGTAATACCGGCTTTCAGCATCTTTGGATCGCTGCGGTTGTTAAACCACATCTGCTGCAGATCCAGCCAGCCCTGCAGGACGTTTTCATCGGCGTTGATGACCAGCGCCTGCGCCTGTTCCTGGGTCATCGAGGCAAGCGCTTGCCAGGTGGCATCAATATTTTTCTGCTTATCGGCACCGCCGAGCAGCGGCTCTTGCGCGACGAGGGCGCGGAGCAGCGTGAGAGAAGGACGCCCCTGCTCAGCGGTAATGCCCGCCTGCCAGAAGCGAGCCTGCTGATTTTTATCCAGCGCGCTCACGTCAATGTCACCGAGGATCTTCTTCGCGGCGGCGTAATCTTTCAGCGCGACCTTCAGCTCGGCAGAGAGCAGGCTCTGCTCACGACGCTGGGCGTCGTTAAGATCTTTTGGCAACTGGTTAAACAGTTCGGCTGCCTGCTGGGTTTTACCCTCTTTCAGCAGTGCACGAATGGCGAGTAATTGCCAGTTGGTCTTGGTATCATTTGAACTCTGCGACATTTGTTGCAGATAAAAGCCAGAATCAGCCTGAGCAGACCCCTGAAGATGGGCGGTGCTCTGGTCAGGTGCCTGGGTGCCACAGCCTGCAAAGATCAGGGCTGCCAGCAGAAGCGGCACGCTGCGCGTGGCTTTTTTTCGAAGAAACGTTAACGGTACCATACTGTATCCAGTGATTTTTTTTACGCAATGCTCAATATTAAATCGGCAATACGGACGAAACAATGAAACAACACGAAACGGCAGATAATTCTCAAGGCCAGCTTTATATTGTACCTACTCCTATCGGGAATTTGTCTGATATTACCCAACGTGCGCTCACTGTACTGCAAGCTGTTGATTTAATTGCTGCTGAAGATACCCGCCACACCGGTCTGCTGCTGCAACATTTCGCGATTAACGCCCGTCTGTTTGCTCTGCACGATCACAATGAGCAACAAAAAGCCGAAACGCTGGTGGCGAAGCTGAAAGAGGGGCAGAACATTGCCCTGGTCTCCGACGCCGGTACGCCGCTGATCAACGATCCCGGCTATCACCTGGTGCGTACCTGTCGTGAAGCCGGTATTCGCGTTGTGCCGCTGCCGGGGCCGTGCGCTGCCATTGCTGCGCTGAGCGCCGCGGGTCTGCCGTCTGACCGTTTCTGCTATGAAGGCTTCCTGCCTGCCAAATCCAAAGGCCGCCGTGACGTGTTAAAAGATCTGGAAGCGGAACCGCGCACCCTGATTTTCTACGAATCCACGCACCGCCTGCTGGAGAGCCTGGAAGATATGGTGACCGTCTGGGGAGAAGCCCGCTACGTGGTGCTGGCGCGCGAGCTGACCAAAACCTGGGAAACCATTCACGGTGCGCCAGTGGGTGAACTGCTGGCGTGGGTGAAAGAAGACGAAAACCGCCGCAAGGGTGAAATGGTGCTGATCGTCGAAGGGCATAAGGCGCAGGAAGACGCGCTCCCTGCCGACGCGCTGCGCACGCTGGCATTGCTGCAAGCGGAACTGCCGCTGAAGAAGGCCGCTGCGCTGGCGGCGGAAATTCACGGCGTGAAGAAAAATGCGCTGTATAAGCATGCGCTGGAGCAGCAGGGGGAGTAAGCCCCTGCCGCCTGTTTTGCCGGGTGGCGGCTGCGCCTAACCCGGCCTGCAGATCGTTATGCGTCTTTCAGTTAACAGGTATCGCCTCAACCTGTAAGGTTTGCGGCGTGTCCGGCGGGTTACCTAAATGCGGGATAGATGTGGTGCGAAAAATCACGTCACCGGTGCCGGGTTGAACACCGCCAGCTGATTATGTAATCCCCATTGATCCGAGAAGGTTTTCTTCCGCCCGCTGGCGACATCCAGAATGAAGTGGAACAGTTTCCAGCCCACGTCCTCAATGCTCTCTTCCCCGGTGGCGATGGTACCCGCGTTGATGTCCATTAAGTCATACCAGCGGTTTGCCAGCTCGGTGCGGGTCGCCATCTTGATCACCGGCACCGCCATCAGGCCGTACGGCGTGCCGCGCCCGGTGGTAAAGACCTGTACCGTGATGCCGGACGCCACCTGCTGCGTGCCGCAGACGAAATCGCTGGCCGGCGTTGCCGCGTAGATCAGGCCGCGTTTCGTCGGGCGCTGGCCCGGAGAGAGCACTTCCACAATCGCGCTCTGGCCGGATTTGGCAATCGACCCGAGGGCTTTTTCCACCACGTTTGCCAGGCCGCCTTTTTTGTTCCCCGGAGACGGGTTGGCGCTGCGGTCGGTTTTGCCCATATCGAGATAGCTATCGTACCAGGCCATTTCTTCGAGCAGGCGCTTGCCGACCTCTTCATTAACGGCGCGCGGCGTGAGCAGATGGATGGCGTCACGCACTTCGGTTACCTCGGAAAACATGACCGTGGCACCGCAGCGAACAAGCAGATCGGACGCATAGCCCACCGCCGGGTTGGCCGTTACGCCGGAGAAGGCATCGCTGCCGCCGCACTGGGTGCCCACTACCAAATCAGACGCTGGGCAGGTTTCGCGCTGGCGCTTGTTGAGCTTATCCAGATGGCGCTCTGCCACCTGCAGGATATCGTCGACCATTGAGCGGAAACCCACGTGGCGTTCGTCCTGCAGGCGCACGATACTGGCCTCGTCTGCCGGAATGGCTTTGACATCTTCGGTGCCCTGCAGCAGGCGCTCTGGCTGCAATTTTTCACACCCCAGACCGATGACCATCACCTCGCCGCCAAAGTTCGGGTTCAGGGCGATATTGTGAATGGTGCGGATCGGCACTACCGCAGCGGGTGCGTTAATCGCCACGCCGCAGCCGTAGAGGTGGTTCAGGCCCACCACGCCGTCGACGTTCGGGTATTTCGGCAGCAGGTCGCGTTCGATGATTTTCACCACGTAATCCACTACGCCCGCCACGCAGTGCACGCTGGTGGTAATGCCGAGCAGATTCTTGGTGCCGACGCTGCCGTCCGCGTTGCGGTAGCCTTCGAAGGTATAGCCCTCCAGCGGAGGAAGCGGTTCCGGCACGCGAGTCGCCAGAGGAAGCGTGTTTAGCGGCGGCGCTTCCGGCAGCGCCACCAGCGACTCCTCAACCCAGCTGCCCTGCGGTATAGAGCGAACGGCATAGCCGATGACTTCACCGTAACGTACGATTTCGCTGTTAGCAGGGATATCCACCAGGGCGACTTTATGTCCCTGTGGAATATGCTCAATCAGTTCCAGCCCGTCCGGGAAGCGGGTGCCCGCTTTTAAGCCATTGTCGTTGACAATAATCGCCACATTATCGGTGTCGTAGACTTTTATATAAAACGCCGTCGGCGATGCCTGTTGAATTTCAATGTCGGCCATTGTTCAGTATTCTCCAGCAAAGTGTCTGATAATAAATTCAGCCAATTTTCTAATGGTAGAAATAAATACGCGGCTTTCAGAAATAAAGCATGTCAGCATAGGGGATATGAAAATGTGATCGCGATCGCTCCAGAACCGGTAATGCCTGATTCTGTGCATTAGCGCCCAGCGCCTTGTGCATACGCATAAAAATTCATTGAAATGTTACGCAATGCTTGAGCATTAAAACAATGTGCGGTCGTGGGTTGCGTTTTATACTGAATGACGATTTTATAACGCCAAAATACGTCAGAATAATAAATATAATGCTGGTGCGGTGTCTGAATAAATAAAATGATACTGAAAAAGGCTGCGGAATAAAAAAGGTAAATACGATGAGTAACGATATCTTCCCGAATAAATTTAAAGCGGCCCTCGCGGCACACCAGATTCAGATTGGCTGCTGGTCCGCGCTGGCAAACCCAATCAGCACCGAAGTGCTGGGCCTGGCAGGTTTTGACTGGCTGGTGCTGGACGGCGAACATGCGCCGAACGATATCAGCACCTTTATTCCGCAGCTGATGGCGCTGAAAGGCAGCCTCAGCGCCCCGGTGGTGCGCGTGCCAACTAACGAGCCGGTGATTATCAAGCGCCTGCTGGATATCGGTTTCTACAACTTCCTGATCCCGTTTGTGGAGACGGAAGAACAAGCGGCCCTGGCCGTAGCCTCAACGCGCTATCCGCCAGAAGGGATCCGCGGTGTTTCCGTTTCGCATCGCGCCAATATGTTTGGCACCGTGCCGGACTACTTCGCGCAGTCCAATAACAACATCACTATTCTGGTTCAGATCGAGAGCCAGCAGGGCGTTGATAACGTTGACGCGATTGCAGCCACAAACGGCGTGGACGGTATCTTCGTCGGCCCGAGCGATCTGGCGGCCGCCTTTGGCCATCTGGGTAATGCCAGCCACCCTGACGTGCAGCGCGCGATCCAGCACATTTTTGCCCGCGCTAAAGCTCACGGCAAACCGTGCGGCATTCTGGCGCCGGTTGAGGCTGACGCCCGTCGCTATCTGGAGTGGGGAGCCACGTTTGTTGCCGTCGGCAGCGACCTCGGGGTCTTCCGCTCGGCCACGCAGAAATTAGCCGACGCTTTTAAAAAATAACCATCATTGAGGAAACAGATTATGACGCTGAAAGTGGGTTTTATTGGCCTGGGGATCATGGGTAAACCAATGAGTAAGAACCTCATCAAAGCGGGTTACTCACTGGTGGTATCCGATCACAATCCGCAGGCCGTGGCAGAGGTGATAGCGGCGGGCGCTGAAACGGCCACCACCGCGAAGGCCATTGCCGAGCAGTGCGATGTCATCATCACCATGCTGCCCAACTCCCCGCATGTTAAAGAGGTTGCGCTGGGTGAGAACGGCATTATCGACGGTGCGAAGCCGGGCCTGGTGCTGATTGATATGAGTTCTATTGCGCCGCTTGCAAGCCGTGAAATCAGCGAGGCGTTAAAAGCGAAGGGCGTCGATATGCTGGATGCGCCGGTCAGCGGCGGTGAGCCGAAAGCGATCGACGGCACGCTGTCGGTGATGGTCGGCGGAGATAAAGCCGTCTTCGATAGATACTACGACCTGATGAAAGCCATGGCGGGCTCCGTGGTGCATACCGGAGACATCGGGGCGGGTAACGTGACCAAGCTGGCAAACCAGGTGATTGTGGCGCTGAACATTGCCGCCATGTCCGAAGCGCTGACGCTGGCAACCAAAGCGGGCGTCAACCCGGATCTGGTCTATCAGGCCATTCGCGGCGGTCTGGCGGGTAGTACCGTACTGGATGCCAAAGCGCCGATGGTGATGGATCGTAATTTCAAACCCGGTTTCCGCATCGACCTGCACATTAAAGATCTGGCGAACGCGCTGGATACGTCACACGGCGTAGGCGCACAGCTGCCGCTGACCGCGGCGGTCATGGAGATGATGCAGGCGCTGCGTGCGGATGGCCTGGGCACGGCCGATCACAGCGCGATTGCGTGCTACTACGAAAAACTGGCGAAGGTGGAAGTGGCGCGTTAATCACGCCTTGCCCACACCTGAGGGTGACAGCGGCGCGCAAACCCTCTATACTGCGCGCCGAAGCTGACCAGACAGTCGCCGCTTCGTCGTCGTCCCTTTCGGGGGAGACGGGCGGAGGGGAGGAAAGTCCGGGCTCCATAGGGCAGGGTGCCAGGTAACGCCTGGGGGGGAAACCCACGACCAGTGCAACAGAGAGCAAACCGCCGATGGCCCGCGCAAGCGGGATCAGGTAAGGGTGAAAGGGTGCGGTAAGAGCGCACCGCGCGGCTGGTAACAGTCCGTGGCACGGTAAACTCCACCCGGAGCAAGGCCAAATAGGGGTTCACATGGTACGGCCCGTACTGAACCCGGGTAGGCTGCTTGAGCCAGTGAGCGATTGCTGGCCTAGATGAATGACTGTCCACGACAGAACCCGGCTTATCGGTCAGCTTCAACTTCTTCTAAAACAATACGTTGGTGTGTCTCAGCCCTTTCTAGGTGAAAATGTGACACAGACTGTGATACAAACGAGGCACACCAACGGCTGTTCCATCCCGAATATCCTAAAGCGTGGCAACCGTTACTTCCTTCATTTCCGACTACCTTCAGGCGGTTTTTATCGCATGTCTCTGGGTTGCGATTCAGCCAGTAGGGCAAGGTTTATATGAATCGCCACGGATAATCTAGACACTTCCGAGTCGTTGATAATATTGATTTTCATATTCCGTCGGTGGCATTTGATCGCTCGAACCATGCCGACGCTTACTGTTATAAAACATTTCGATGTAATCAAAAATATCGCTGCGTGCTTCTTCCCGTGTTCCGTAGACCTTTTTCTTTATCCGTTCACGCTTCAGTAGCTGGAAAAAGCTTTCTGCAACTGCGTTGTCGTGACAGTTACCACGACGGCTCATACTGCCCTCCAGACCGTGTGATTTCAGGAACGACTGCCACTCATGGCTTGTGTACTGACTACCCTGGTCAGAATGAACCAGCACCTGTTTTTGGGGATTACGTCGCCACACGGCCATCAAAAGCGCATTCAGAACACTATCTTTTGTCATCCGGGGTTGCATTGACCAGCCGATAACTTTGCGCGAGAACAGGTCAACAACTACGGCCAGATACAGCCAGCCTTCGTGGGTTCGGATGTAAGTTATGTCCGTTACCCAGCGTTCATCCGGTACTTTCGGGTTGAACTGGCACGCTTCATCAGCCGCCAGACCCGGTTAATCCCACATTGTTGCCCGCTATCTCGCAGGTCGAGATGGATCTTGCGATAGCCATAAACGCAACCGGACTCCAGCCAGAACTGTTTGATTTGTCCTGTCAGTCTGAGATCCGCCTGATGCCGTGGTGAATGCGGCTGCTGAAGCCAGGTGTAAAACCCACTCGGATGAACATTCAGCACCCGACAGAGCAGGCGAACAGGCCAACAACAGGAGTTGTCACGGATAAAGGCGTACCTCAGTCGGACAGCTTTGCGAAGTACGCCGCGGCTTTTTTTAATATGTCCCGTTCGTCAGTAACCCGCTTCAGCTCTTTCTGGAGTCGGCGGATCTCGGCCTGAGCATCTGACTGCTCTTTGTTGGTGGAAGAGTCCGGCCCGTATTTCTTTATCCAGGCATAAAGACTGTGGGTAGTGATATCGAGACGTGTTGCGACACTGGAAACAGAATAGCCACGATCAACAACCTGTTTGACTGCTTCAATTCTAAACTCTTCAGGATAACGCTTACTGCTCATGTGCACCTCTCTTTAAGCCATTTTAAATGACTCTGAGGTGTCTGTTAAACCCATAGCGATTCAGTCCGTACAGCAAAAGTTTCAATGCTTCACAAGCCGAATGAAATCACAGGAAATATTCACCTAAAGAATATTTTAAAACATAGTTTCACTTTTATGGAAAACAACTTCCGGAGCATGAGTGTTATTTGTACAATGTGTCCGAGCACAGAAAAATTCCCAGCAAGCAGAGGGACTTATGCAACAGTACACCAACGAACTCACTTCATCGGTCATAGCGTCTTTCGATGCTCCCCGTTATACCGACCAGCAACTGTCGGAAATGAATGTGGAAGCCCGCAATCTCATTATCGAACAGCAAGAATATGCCCGACACCATCCCATCACAGCCATCTATCGTGCAGCGGTTGCCGGAAGTCTTACTCTTCGGGGTGGCGTTGTCGATGAATCTAATCCGGATCCGAGTCAGGGCATGAAAGTCCAACTCGATAATGGTCAATGGGTCAGCATGGTTACAGAAGGTGCAACAGTGACCTATCCAGACGGGACTAAGGCTACCATTATCACCAGCGCCGGACAGTTAAGCGAATGGGAAGGTAAAGGGATCGCGCTGGTTGGTAGTTTACTTGATAACGGAGATCAAATTATCAGCACCCCTGATTATGGATTGATGTTCTCTTTCCGCGAGGGTGAATTAATGCCAGATGATTTCCTGACTGTTGCAAAGGTGGCGTAAATGGGGGGAATGCGTCCAAACGTTTTAGGTCGTGGAATGGCGTTATTTGGTGATCAGACTACAACTGGCGCAAAACTAATCCCCTCACTTTCTTGCGGTAACATTCTTGGTCGTCGCCCGATTGTTCTGGGTGATAAGACCACAGCTTGCCCGAAATGCGGCAAAGAAGGAAAAGTTGTTGAAGGTGAGTCACACCGCACAATTCACCAGATCCCTGTAGCCGTGGACAGGGGCGTCGTTTTATGTGGCTGCCCCTCTGGATCTAACCGTATCATAGCCCCTTTGGGATGGATCGGCCCAGGTGAATCCCCCTCTCAGGCAACAGCAAGGTATCTGGCAGAAGCGGCAACCGCAGCAGCCGCTCTTGCTGCATCTCAACAGCCGCAAGCAGAACCAGAACAACACGCCCAGACAGCGAAAAAGAAAACAGGCATAGACGCAGGTTTTGCCGTTCTCCCCTACGGAGGCACTACAGAAGCCGGGCAACGTCTGCTATTCACTGAGAATCCGCCAGCAGGAGCCAAGGAGCTATTCGCTACGCTGAACGGTGCAGACGAACGGTACAAAGCAGGGGCCATCATGCTTGTGGTTGACCCGAATAAGCAGGATGAAAAGCAAATCGCTCATATGCAGGCCGCAAAACAGCGGATTGATGCAGCATTAGCGCCGCTCTCAATCCAGCAGGCCAACTTTCTTTTCAAACACAAAGACACCATTGAGATGTTTGCAGCCGCTGCGACTACTGCAAACGATGCTGCCGGAAATGCAGGAAGAGCGACGGAAGCAGCGAAGGGATATTTCGAGAGGATAGAAAAAATCCTTGTCGAGATTGAGACAACATATAAGAACCAATACATCACCAGCGGCACGCTGATCGGTGAACAATTTTACGTTGAGCGCAGTCGGTTGTTTGGTCAACTCGATAGCGTGCTGAAGATGTTCATGAAACATCGCTTCATGTTCAGCGAATACACCGACCTTAAAAGCGCTCTCGGCCTTTCCAGCCGTTCAATCACTCAACGGTGGAACGAAACAGGCGTAAGCGATATTGAAGGTTACGCCACCCACATTGAGAAGCTGGCGAAGTACGTTAAGTGGATGGAAACAGCCGGGAAGATCGGCATTGGTCTGTCTGCCTTTGATACTGCCGCAAAGATCACCGAAGCCTGCACTGTGGGTCGAGATTGTGCGAAAACGTCGTTTACTTCCATTGGGGAGTTTGCAGGTAGCTTAGCTGGGGGGCTTTGGCAAGTAGAATTCTCCAGGGAAGCGCAGCAAGTTCAATCTGTGCAGTAGTGCTGGGGGCTGCAACCATTGAAGCTGCTGGTGCTGGAGCACTACTTTGTACGATTGGGGTTAGTGGGGGGATAGCATACGGAACTGATAAAGCTCTAAGCGAATTGTCCGGGACTACTGGCGAGTTGATTGGTGAAAAACTAGGCCTTTATGAGGTAACCAGCAATGATTGATATAAAAATGATTTTTATAATAATTATGCTTATAGGCTTATTATTCTTGGCAGCCAGCGTCATAGCCTCACTTCTGAACAGGAAGAGATTTAAGGAGATCTGCCTGCTATACAAAGAGAAATTCGGCAGCCTTCCCGATGCGGTACTACTGTTCGAGAACGTTAACTCACTTTACTTCAAGGGCGCATACGGCATAAAAACGCAGTTTATAATCATGCCGCTATTGTGGAATAAAAGCTCAATACTGACCAAAAATGATGATAAAGACTTCATCCGGGGATTACCAAAAAGGATTATCAGGCCTTTCTATGTAGAAGCATTTCTTGGTCTGATTAGTATAGTATTTTTTGTCATTGCTGGGGTTTTGATGCTGGCAATAAAACACGGTTGGGTGTGAAAGGCGCGTCCATTGTAGAGCTTTAATCTGTCACACGAAGTGAGATACAGTCTGCGACACAAGGCAACTCCAGCGCCGTAGATGCCTGACGTACAGATGAACGAAGCCGCCTTATCGGTCAGCTTCAACTTCTTAAAAAACCCCGCTTCGGCGGGGTTTTTGCTTTCCGGGTGTTGCTGGCCGGGTAAGCGCAGCGCCGGACAAACGACATCAATTCTCATATTTGCGACATTAAGCACATTTCACTGTTTTTATCCCTTCCGTATCGCTCCTGCATCTGTAGACGATCGCCATCACAAAATTTCACGCTAAAAAACGCGCGATTTTTAGTATTGATGATTTGTTATGTTTGTTACCTTTATGATCCCGAAACTTTTCGCGTTTGATATGCATATATTGAAATCAAATACATTTCTCCCGTGAATATGTGACGCATTCCACTCTTTTCCGCAAACCTGAAAATTCGCGTCGGAAAAATTTAATAAACTGAAAGAATGTTTCAAACAAATAGCGGTTATTTATTGGTCTTTAATTGACTGAAAGATCGTCTTTATTGATTTTTTTAACGCTGGAAAATTTATCAAGGTTATCGCCATAAAATAAATTTATTACTACTGATTTTATTGATCGATATCAGCGTAATGGTGTGGCCTTACTTATTCATCTTATTGATAATAAATAGGTTTTTTGGTTGTCATTGTTCCTGTAAAACGTGCGGAAAAGCAAATTGTGAGTGACAGCACATACCCCCTTAAACACTATTAGGTAGAATTCGCTCCGTCATAGGGAAATAAGCGCAGAATATTATGAACACTATTATTCTACCGAAAACACAGCACCTCGTGGTATTTCAGGAAGTCATTAAAAGTGGCTCCATAGGTTCTGCAGCAAGACAACTTGGCCTGACGCAACCCGCCGTCAGCAAAATCATCAGCGATATTGAGTCCTACTTCGGCGTGGAAGTGATGGTGCGTAAAAACACCGGCGTAAAACTCACCGCCGCGGGCCAGGTTCTGCTCTCGTACTCTGAGTCGATCACCCGCGAAATGAAAAACATGGTGAGTGAGATTAACAGCCTGAGTTTCAGCACCGTCATGGACGTCTCCTTTGGCTACCCGTCGCTGATCGGCTTTACCTTCCTGTCCGAGATGATCAAAAAATTCAAGGAAGTGTTCCCGAAAGCACGCGTCTCGATGTATGAAGCCCAGCTCTCCTCTTTCCTTCCGGCTATTCGCGACGGTCGTCTGGATTTCGCTATCGGCACGCTGAGTGATGAAATGCTGCTGCAGGATCTGCACGTCGAACCGCTGTTTGAGTCCGAATTTGTGCTGGTCGCCAGCAAAACGCGAACGTGCACCGGCCCGACGACACTGGCATCGCTCACGCACGAGCAGTGGGTGATGCCGCAAACCGATATGGGCTACTACAAAGAACTTCTGACTACCCTGCAAGACAACCACATCAGCATCGAAAACATCGTCCAGACCGATTCTGTCGTCACCATTTATAACCTTGTCCTGAATGCCGATTATCTGACGGTGATTCCCCGCGACATGATTGCACCGTTCGGTTCTGAACAGTTTATTGTGTTGCCCGTAGAAGATGAATTACCCGTGGCGCGTTATGCCGCCGTGTGGTCAAAAAATTACAGGATTAAAAAATCGGCGTCAGTATTAGTTGAGCTGGCAAAACAGTATTCGTCGATGAATATCGAAAGACGACGATGAATAATGAGTAATCAATTTAAAAACACCCAGAGCTTATCTCTGTAATGCTCTGATACCCTGACTTTGCCCGAAAAGAATGAATTATTATAACGAGGATATTATGCATATTACCTACGATCTCCCGGTAACGATTGAAGATATTCAGGACGCCAGAAAACGACTGGCAGGAAAAATATATAAAACAGGTATGCCGCGCTCGAATTATCTTAGCGAACGCTGCAAGGGCGAAATATTCCTGAAGTTTGAGAACATGCAGCGTACCGGCTCGTTTAAGATCCGCGGCGCGTTTAACAAATTAAGCTCGCTGACCGACGCTGAAAAACGCAAAGGCGTTGTCGCCTGCTCCGCGGGAAACCACGCGCAGGGTGTGTCCCTCTCCTGCGCGATGCTTGGCATCGACGGCAAAGTGGTGATGCCGATGGGCGCGCCGAAGTCTAAAGTGGCCGCGACGCGGGACTACTCGGCGGAAGTTGTGCTGCACGGCGAGAACTTCAACGACACCATCGCTAAAGTCAGCGAAATCGTCGAGATGGAAGGGCGTATTTTTATTCCGCCGTACGATGACGCCAAAGTGATTGCCGGGCAGGGCACCATCGGTCTGGAAATTCTCGAAGATTTATACGACGTGGATAACGTTATTGTGCCTATCGGCGGCGGCGGTTTAATTGCCGGGATTGCGACGGCAATTAAATCCATCAACCCCACCATTAATATCATCGGCGTGCAGTCAGAAAATGTTCACGGCATGGCGGCATCGTATCAGGCCGGAGAAATAATGAGCCATCGCGTTACCGGCACGCTGGCCGACGGCTGTGATGTTTCTCGTCCCGGTAATTTACCGTTCGAAATTGTTCGCGAGCTGGTTGATGACATTGTGCTGGTCAGCGAAGACAACATTCGCGACAGCATGATTGCGCTTATTCAGCGAAATAAAGTGGTGACGGAAGGTGCCGGCGCGCTGGCCTGTGCCGCGTTATTAAGCGGCAAGCTTGACCACTATATTCAGGGTCGTAAAACCGTCTGCATTATTTCCGGCGGCAATATCGATCTCTCCCGTGTTTCCCAAATTACCGGCTTCGTTGACGCATAAAGGTGACCTATGAGCAACACAGAAAGCATTATCGTTGGCCAGACAAAAACGTCCTCCTGGCGTAAGTCTGATACCACATGGACGCTCGGCCTGTTTGGTACCGCCATTGGCGCAGGCGTGCTGTTCTTTCCCATTCGCGCAGGCTTTGGTGGATTGATCCCTATTCTGCTGATGCTGGTTCTCGCGTTCCCGATTGCGTTTTACTGCCACCGCGCGCTGGCGCGTTTGTGCCTCTCCGGGAGCAACGTTTCCGGCAACATCACCGAAACGGTGGAAGAGCACTTTGGTAAAACCGGTGGGGTGGTGATCACTTTCCTCTACTTCTTCGCCATTTGCCCGCTGCTGTGGATTTACGGCGTCACCATTACCAACACCTTTATGACCTTCTGGGAAAACCAGCTCCAGCTGCCTGCGCTGAACCGCGGCGTGGTGGCGCTGTTCCTGCTGCTGCTGATGGCCTTTGTTATCTGGTTTGGTAAAGACCTGATGGTGAAGGTCATGAGCTTCCTGGTGTTCCCGTTTATCGCCAGCCTTGTGCTGATTTCCCTGTCGCTGATCCCTTACTGGAACTCGGCAGTGATTGACCAGGTCAACCTGAGCGATATCGCCTTTACCGGTCATGACGGCATTCTGGTCACGGTGTGGCTGGGTATCTCCATCATGGTCTTCTCCTTCAACTTCTCGCCTATCGTCTCCTCGTTTGTGGTTTCCAAGCGCGAAGAGTACGAACCGGAGTTCGGCAAAGCGTTCACCGAGCAGAAATGTTCCAAAATCATCGGTCGCGCCAGCCTGCTGATGGTGGCCGTGGTGATGTTCTTCGCCTTTAGCTGCCTGTTTACGCTCTCTCCGCAGAACATGGCGGACGCCAAGGCGCAGAACATTCCGGTGCTCTCCTACCTGGCGAACCACTTTGCGTCAATGTCAGGAACCAAATCGACGTTCGCGACGGTACTGGAATACGGTGCCTCCATCATCGCGCTGGTGGCTATCTTCAAATCCTTCTTCGGTCATTACCTGGGCACGCTGGAAGGGTTGAACGGCCTGATCCTCAAGTTCGGCTACAAGGGCGATAAGAAGAAAGTCTCCGTTGGCAAGCTGAACACCATCAGCATGGTGTTCATCATGGGCTCCACCTGGGTTGTGGCCTACGCTAACCCGAACATTCTGGACCTTATTGAAGCCATGGGCGCACCAATCATTGCCTCTCTGCTCTGCCTGCTGCCGATGTATGCCATCCGCAAAGCACCGGCGCTGGCGAAGTACAAAGGGCGTACCGAGAACATCTTCGTTACCGCGGTCGGCCTGCTGACCATTCTGAATATCGTTTACAAACTGTTCTAACCCATTGCTCAGGAAGAGCGGAGTCACATGATGATTGAATTTCCGGTTGTACTGGTTATTAACTGCGGATCGTCCTCTGTTAAGTTTTCGGTGCTCGACGCCAGCAGCTGCGATGCCCTGATGACGGGCATAGCAGACGGGATCAACACCGAGAAGGCCTTTATTTCCGTGAACGGGGGTGAGCCGGCCAGACTGGCTCACCAGGACTACGAAGGGGCGCTGGCTGCCATCGCCCTGGAGCTGGAGAAGCGTAACCTGATGAGCAGCGTGGCCTTAATTGGCCACCGCATTGCGCACGGGGGAAACCTCTTCAGCGAGTCGACCCTGATCACGGAAGAGGCGATCGCGCAGATTCGCCAGGTCTCCCCGCTGGCACCGCTGCATAACTATGCCAACCTGAGCGGCGTGGAAGCCGCAGAGCGCCTGTTCCCGGGCGTGCAGCAGGTCGCGGTATTTGATACCAGCTTCCACCAGACGCTGCCGCCGCAGGCGTATCTGTACGGATTGCCGTACCGCTATTTTGAAGAGCTGGGTGTGCGCCGCTACGGCTTCCACGGCACCTCTCACCGCTACGTGGCCGCACAGGCGCATACGCTTCTCGGGCTGTCCCCCGACGACAGCGGCCTGGTGATTGCCCATCTCGGCAACGGGGCGTCCATCTGCGCGGTGTGCAACTGCGAAAGCGTCGATACCTCGATGGGGATGACGCCCCTGGAAGGGCTGGTAATGGGGACGCGCTGCGGCGATGTGGACTTCGGCGCGATGGCGTGGATTGCCCAGCAGACCGGCCAGTCGTTCGAGGATCTGGAGCGCGTGGTCAATAAAGAGTCCGGGCTGCTGGGGATCTCCGGTATCTCCTCCGATTTACGCGCGCTGGAGAAAGCCTGGCACGAAGGCAACGAGCGTGCGCAGCTGGCTATCCGCACCTTCGTGCACCGCATTGCGCGTCATATCGCCGGACACGCGGCGTCGCTGCATCGCCTGGATGGGGTGGTCTTTACCGGCGGCATTGGCGAAAACTCGAAGCTTGTCCGCGCGCTGGTGGCGGAACATCTGAAAGTCTTCGGCATCATCCTCGACGACGCCAAAAATGCCCTGCCGGGGAGCGCGGGAGAACGCGTGATCTCCACCGAATCGTCCCGCGTGGCCTGCGCGGTTATCCCTACCAACGAAGAAAAAATGATCGCGCTGGACGCCCTCCGTCTTGGAAAGGTTACCCCGGCCGCGGCTTACGCCTGATAAAGCGAGAAACACATGAAAGTAACAATTGATACGGGCGTCGCGCCCTACAGCGACGCATGGGCCGGGTTTCGCGGTGAAGAATGGAAAAACGCCGTCAACGTCCGCGATTTTATTCAGCATAACTACACCCCTTATGAAGGCGATGAAGCTTTCCTCGCGCAGGCGACGCCAGCAACGACGGCGCTGTGGCAGAAGGTAATGGTCGGCATTCGCCAGGAGAATGCCACCCACGCCCCGGTGGATTTCGACACCAACATCGCCACCACGATTACGGCCCACGGGCCGGGCTATATCGACCAGGATCTGGAGACGATCGTCGGCCTGCAAACCAATAAGCCGCTCAAGCGCGCGCTGCATCCTTATGGCGGGATCAACATGATCCGCAGCTCGTTCGAAGCCTATGGCCGGGAGATGGATCCGCAGTTCGAATACCTGTTTACCGACCTGCGCAAAACCCACAACCAGGGCGTGTTTGACGTCTATTCGCCGGAGATGATGCGCTGCCGTAAATCCGGCGTGCTGACCGGTTTGCCGGACGGCTACGGGCGCGGACGCATCATCGGTGACTATCGCCGCGTGGCGCTATACGGGATCGCTTATCTGGTGCGCGAGCGCGAACTTCAGTTTGCCGATCTGCAGGGCAGGCTGGAGCGCGGTGAAGATCTGGAAGCCACGATCCGCCTGCGTGAGGAGCTGGCGGAGCACAGGCGCGCGCTGCTACAGATCCAGCAGATGGCGGCGAACTATGGCTTTGATATTTCACGTCCGGCGATGAACGCCCAGGAAGCGGTGCAGTGGGTCTATTTTGCCTACCTTGCAGCGGTCAAATCCCAGAACGGCGGGGCGATGTCGCTGGGGCGCACGGCCTCGTTCCTCGATATCTACATTGAACGCGACATGCAGGCGGGGCGCCTGAATGAAGTCCAGGCGCAGGAGCTGATCGATCACTTCATCATGAAGATCCGCATGGTGCGCTTCCTGCGCACGCCGGAGTTCGACACGCTCTTCTCCGGCGATCCGATCTGGGCGACGGAAGTGATCGGCGGCATGGGGCTGGACGGGCGCACGCTGGTGACCAAAAACAGCTTCCGCTATCTGCATACCCTGCACACAATGGGGCCTGCGCCGGAGCCGAACCTGACGATCCTCTGGTCAGAACAACTGCCGATCGCGTTCAAGAAATACGCCGCGCAGGTGTCGATCGTCACCTCTTCGCTGCAGTATGAGAACGACGATCTGATGCGTGCGGACTTCAACAGCGACGACTACGCCATTGCCTGCTGCGTCAGCCCGATGGTGATCGGCAAGCAGATGCAGTTCTTTGGCGCGCGCGCCAACCTCGCCAAAACGCTGCTGTACGCGATCAACGGCGGGGTGGACGAGAAGCTGAAGATCCAGGTCGGCCCGAAAACCGAGCCGCTGCTGGACGACGTGCTGGATTACGACACCGTGATGGCGAGCCTCGATCACTTTATGGACTGGCTGGCGGTGCAGTACATCAGCGCCCTGAACCTCATTCACTACATGCATGATAAGTACAGCTACGAAGCCTCGCTGATGGCGCTGCACGACCGGGACGTCTATCGCACCATGGCCTGCGGCATTGCCGGGCTGTCGGTAGCCGCGGACTCCCTGTCGGCCATTAAATACGCCACGGTGAAGCCGGTGCGTGACCATACCGGGCTGGCGGTCGATTTCGTGATTGAAGGAGACTATCCGCAGTACGGCAATAATGACGACCGCGTGGACAGCATCGCCTGCGACCTGGTGGAGCGCTTTATGAAGAAAATTCAGGCGCTGCCAACCTACCGCAACGCGGTGCCAACCCAGTCGATCCTGACCATCACCTCCAACGTGGTATACGGCCAGAAGACCGGGAACACGCCGGACGGACGCCGCGGCGGCACGCCGTTTGCCCCAGGCGCGAACCCGATGCACGGCCGCGACAGAAAAGGGGCCGTGGCCTCGCTAACGTCGGTGGCCAAGCTGCCGTTCACCTACGCGAAAGACGGGATCTCCTACACCTTCTCCATCGTGCCGCAGGCGCTGGGCAAGGACGAGCTGGTGCGCAAAACCAACCTGGTGGGGCTGCTGGACGGGTACTTCCATCACGAAGCGTCCATTGAGGGCGGGCAGCATCTGAACGTCAACGTCATGAACCGGGAAATGCTCCTCGATGCCATCGCGCATCCCGAGAATTACCCGAACCTGACGATCCGCGTTTCAGGCTATGCGGTGCGTTTTAACGCCCTGACGCGCGAGCAGCAGCAGGATGTGATTTCGAGGACGTTTACGCAATCTATCTGACGACATTCAGGTCTCATGCCCCCTCACCCTGGGGGTATTTTTTTGCCCGCTAAACATACAAAATTGTTTATATAATTACTCACACATATTCATCCGCTCTTGAAAAACAATACGCCTGCTTTTCCCTATCACAGCATGTAAGGACAGTAAGATGATGAAAATGACCCGTATTGCGCTGGTCGCCGCCTCGCTGGCAGCGTGCAGTTTTACGGCACAGGCCGCGAACGTTGAGGCTGCCCCGTCTCCCTCGCAGGATCCGCTGGTACAGCACCTGAAGCTCAGCAATGAGCAGGTTAAAAAGATTGAAGATCTGCATAAGCAGCTGGAACAAAATGTCAGCAAGATCCCGATGACGGGGGTGAAGGACGGCGCGCTGATCGACATGTTCCAGGCGGGTAAATGGGACGAAAGCACGGTGAAAAGCCAGCTTGCCGCCTTTAGCAAAATTGAAGAGCAGACCCGCTATTACCGCGTGAAATATTACTTCGACGTCAGCCAGGTGTTGACGCCGGAACAGCGTAAGCAGATTAGAACCGATATGGCTAACGCGCTGGCAGAGTGATTTCTTACGGCGCCGGATGATTCTGCCGTGGCTCGATCGGTTCCCTCTCCCATTGGGAGAGGGTTAGGGTGAGAGCATTCTCTAAACCGGCAAATCAATCAGCAGCGCGCGCAGCGGCGTATCCGCCACCAGGGTGATATTCGCTTCATCACGAATAAACGCCCCGTCGCCGCAGGTGAGCGCTTCTTTCTCTTCCGTGTGCGTCACCGCATGTACCGTACCGTGAATAGACTGCAAATAGGCGCGCGGACCATGAAGCTGGAAGCTCACCTGTTCACCTTTCTTCAGTTCGATATGGTGCAGCCACACCTGCTGGCGCAGCTGCAGGCTACCTTTACTGCCGTCCGGCGATGCAATCAGCTGCTGCTTATCGCCCGTTAAATCTAACTTCTGTACCAGCGGATTTTCCCGCTCGGGGCAGGCGTCCAGCCACAGCTGCATACGGGTCAGCGTTTTGTCTTTGCTGAGGTTATGCTCGCTGTAGCTGATGCCCGGCTGCGTGGAAATTAACAACGCTTCGCCAGCCTTTGCCTGGACATGATTGCCCTCGCTATCGCGGTATTCTGCCTCGCCTTCCAGGATCAGGTTCAGGATATCGACTTTCGGGTACGTACGCGGCTGGAAGGAGGCGCCCGGGGCGAGCACTTCCTGGTTTAACACGCGCAGTGAAGCGTAACCGAGGAGTTTAGGGTCAAAGTAGTGTCCAAAGGAAAAGGTGTAGCGGGCCTGCAGCCAACCGAAATCGGCTTGTCCGCACTGTTTAGCTGTTCTTGTCGTAATCATAAACTTGACCTCTCTTTACACTAAAACAATGGTAAAGGTATGGACGCTGCATTGTTAGCCAGATATTCTGCCCGGTATGTTCAAATTTCCTGAATGAGAACGAGATGGCTAAAGAGAGAGCATTGACGCTTGAGGCGCTTCGCGTCATGGACGCGATTGACCGGCGCGGCAGTTTTGCGGCGGCGGCAGATGAGCTGGGGCGCGTTCCGTCTGCGCTAAGCTACACCATGCAGAAGCTGGAAGAAGAGCTGGACGTGGTGCTGTTTGACCGCTCCGGTCATCGAACAAAATTCACCAACGTGGGGCGAATGCTGCTGGAGCGCGGCCGCGTGCTGCTGGAAGCGGCGGACAAGCTCACGACGGACGCCGAAGCGCTGGCGCGCGGCTGGGAAACCCATCTGACGTTAGTTACCGAAGCGCTGGTGCCGACAGAAGCGCTGTTCCCGCTGGTGGACCGCCTGGCGGCGAAGGCCAATACGCAGCTGTCAATCATCACCGAGGTGCTGGCAGGCGCGTGGGAACGTCTGGAAACGGGCAGGGCGGATATTGTGATTGCGCCGGACATGCACTTCCGTTCCTCATCGGAAATCAACTCGCGCAAGCTCTACAGCGTGATGAACGTCTATGTTGCCGCACCTAATCACCCGATTCACCAGGAGCCGGAGCCGCTCTCTGAAGTGACGCGCGTGAAGTATCGCGGCGTGGCGGTAGCGGATACCGCGCGCGAGCGTCCGGTGCTGACGGTGCAGCTGCTGGATAAACAGCCTCGTCTGACGGTGACCTCGCTTGAAGACAAACGGCAGGCGCTATTGGCCGGTCTGGGCGTGGCGACCATGCCGTACCCGTTTGTCGAAAAAGACATTGCAGAAGGGCGGCTGCGCGTAGTCAGCCCGGAATATAGCCACGAGGTGGATATTATTATGGCGTGGCGCCGTGACAGCATGGGCGAAGCCAAATCATGGTGTTTACGCGAAATTCCGAAGCTTTTCACGCAATACAATAAATAAAATCGTAATTGGTAGGCCCGGTAAGCGAAGCGCCACCGGGCTTTTTTTATGCGCCGATCTTAGGATCCGGACCAAAGCGGTTTTCGCCCGGCGTCCCGCTCTGGCAGTTGAAAATTAAAATCACGATCCAGCCAATAATCGGGATCAACAGCAGCAATAACCACCACGCTGAACGATCGGTGTCGTGCAGTCGACGGAACAGAACCGCCCACGATGGCAGCAGGACCAACAGGCCATAAATGGTGGTCAGCACGCCTTCACCGCCAGCGCGCTCCCAGCCAAGAATTTTATCCACAATACCCAGCACCATAATGAGAATGAAGTTCACCAGAACGAACATCCAGTACTCTTTCCGGCGGGCACGGCCACCAAATCCAATGTAGTTACGCAGTACTTTTAAATACCAGTCCATTTTCCTTGCCTCATTAGTCAGTCAATCACTTGTTTTCTAAGCGATCGAGGTAAGGATAGATGGAGATTGTGAATTAAAAAAGGGCATCTGGTGATGCCCTTCGTATTTATCCAAATCGGACGTCGCGCCCGTGAGGTTCATCCAGATCCTGCCACGGCCCAATGGAGATAATGCCCGTCGGGTTGATGGTTTTGTGGCTGCGGAAATAGTGGGTGCGGATATGGTCGAAGTCGACCGTGTCGGCAATACCCGGCATCTGGTAGATGTCACGCAGGAAACCATGCAGGTTCAGGTAATCGCTGATGCGGTGCTTGTCGCACTTAAAGTGGGTGACATAGACCGGATCGAAGCGAACCAGCGTGGTCCACAGGCGGATGTCCGCTTCCGTCAGGCGATCGCCCGTCAGGTAGCGATGCTGCCCCAGGATCTGCTCCAGACGCTCAAGCGATTCAAACACCTTTCCAACCGCTTCGTCATACGCTTCCTGGCTGGTGGCGAAACCGGCCTTGTAGACACCGTTGTTGACGTTGTCGTAAATCCAGCTGTTCAGCTCGTCAATTTTCTCACGCAGCTCAGCCGGATAATAATCTCCGGCACGGGCGCCGTGCGCGTCAAACGCGGTATTGAACATGCGGATGATTTCCGCAGACTCATTGCTGACAATCGTCTGGTTTTTCTTGTCCCACAGCACCGGTACGGTAACGCGCCCGGTGTAGTCAGGATCGGCGCGCAGATAGAGCTGGTAAAGGAAATCGTGGTGGTAGAGATCGTCGCCGGTCGCCGCGGGGAAATCACTGTCAAACGTCCAGCCGTTTTCCAGCATCAGCGGGTTCACGACCGAAACCGGAATTAAGGATTCGAGACCTTTAAGCTTGCGCACAATCAGCGTGCGGTGTGCCCACGGGCAGGCAAGCGAAACATAAAGATGATAACGGTCTTTCTCAGCCGCGAAGCCGCCTTCGCCGCTCGGGCCTGGCGCGCCGTCGGCGGTCAGCCAGTTACGGAAGGCCGAAACTGAGCGCTTGAAGCGACCTCCGGTGGATTTGGTGTCATACCAGACATCCTGCCATACGCCGTCTACGAGTTGTCCCATTTTTTCTCCTCCGTCAGATAGCAAAAGCGAGGAGATGTCTCCTCGCTTTGTGTTCATTCAGTATAGCGTGCTTACCACTTCTTATTCAGAACGCGGTCGATGCTGTATGCGCCCGGACCAGTGACGGCCAGCAGCAGGAAGCCACCCGCGATGGTCAGGTTTTTCATGAACATCAGAGAGTTCACGCCTTCCGCAAAGTTGCTGTGGAAGATGAACGCCGTCAGCACGGTGAAGCCTGCGGTAAACAGCGCGGTAGTACGGGTCAGGAAGCCGAACAGTACCGCCAGGCCGCCGCCGAACTCAAGAAGAATGGTCAGCGGCAGCAGGAACCCCGGAACGCCCATGGCTTCCATATACTGCTGGGTACCCGCATAACCGGTGATTTTTCCCCAACCTGCCACGATGAACAGAATTGGCATCAGAATACGCGCGACCAGTACACCAACATCTTCTAATTTTTTCATTTTACTCTCCAGGAAACCACATGAGCGGCTGAACATTATTTGTCTGCAATTCCGGGTAGATACCGCGGCGTTGCTGTCGATGGAGAGGATAATAAACGGGGCGGGTGGTAATTGTTAGCAAGGAAAACTGTCAATCTTCTTCAAAGATATTGAGTAAGGGAACGTGCGCGCTGGTGCCATCACCCCAACCCTTTCCCACGGGGAGAGGGCGCAAAAACAAAAAACGGTAACCTGAGTTACCGTTTTGCTTTTATCACCGCAGCTGCTGCTGCCGTAACGTTGCTTTCACCAGACGCCAGGCGCTCCAGGCGCCGAATCCACGACGAGCCCAGCGGATCAGCATGTTCGGATGACGAACCGTCCAGATCGCCATCACGCTGCTGCCGACCAGCGCCCACGAACGCAGGCTCAGGACGGTATTCCAGCCCCGGTCAAACCGTCGCGTCGCGTCGATCCAGTCGCGACGACTGGCAGACAGATCCAGCCGTTGCTGCTGGATCTGGCTTAACAGGTACGCTTTTCGCTTTTGACGTTCGGCTTTATCGCTCACGGCTAGTCATCCTCCAGCAGAGCGCGATCGTTCGCCAGTTCCTGACGCGTATGGCGCAGGAAAGTGGATTTGCGCGCTTTACGCAGCGTCCAGATACCGCCTATCAACGCGGCGACCAGCAGAACGACGGTGGTGGCAATCATCGCGTTAAGACGATACTGCGGATCGATGGCCCAGATGATTAACACCATCAGGCTCATCAGACCAAACGCGGCGAAGAGCATGGTCAGCCCGAGCATCAGCAGCATCTGGAAGAGGTTCGCTTTCTCCTCCTCCAGCTCGACCACTGCCAGCCGGACGCGCGTTTCGGCAATCCCGACCAGCGTCGTTAAAATACGCTGGCCGATGCCGAGGACGTTGTTAGCAGGCCCTTGTGCGTGACGAGGATCTTCCATATCAACGACGCGTCAGAAGGACACCCAGTACCACACCCACTGCGGCACCAATCCCTACACCCGTCCATGGATTATCACGCACATATTCGTCCGCGCGGGCAGCCGCTTCGCGGGTCTGTTTCGCCAGCGCATCACCGGTTTCACCCAGGCGATAGCGGCTCTCTTTCAGCGCCTGCTCCGCCTTGCTGCGCAGCTTGCTGACCTCTTCTTTTGACTTGTCAGCAGAGGAGTTCAGCACCTCTTCAAGGGTATCGGCCAGGGATTTCAGTTCAGCGCGCAGATGTTCAGACGTCGTATCTTTTGACATGATTCTCTCTCCTGTTGAGATTTCCGTTAACTCAATAATCGCGAGCTTCCAGCGCTTTCAGGTCGTCCTGCGCTTCTTTCAACTTCTTCTCGCGCTTAGCAATTTTTTCCGCATCTCCTTTCTCTTTCGCTTCCTGCAGGTCGCGACGGCGCTCGGCTATCTCGTCCTTCTGTTCAGCGATTTTCTTCTTGTGATCGGCACGAAGCTTGCTGTCTGAACAGTTCGCTTTCACTTCGCTCAGCGCTTTTTTAAGACCATCAACACGGTGCTGATTGTTATGCTTTTCGGCATAACCGATCTCACGCTGAATATCCTGTTCTTTCTCCTGACAGAGAGAGTTTGCGAAGGATGCTGTGCTTAAAGAAAAAAGGGCCAGAGCCAGAGTCATGCGGAATTTCATTATCGAAACCTTCCATTGTGTTGCGGCGTTTGCCGCTATCCAAAGTTATGCGGAGTACATCGAGGGGTGCTCCGCGTACTTAAGCATAGTAAGTAAACGGGGGATTCACCAAAGTGAGTGAAAAGATTCGGAATCCTGGAAGTTATCCAAACCGATGCGACGTATCGCGAATCAATGACAGCCAGGCTGCAGGCTGGCTGTCATCTTCCTGCTGGGCAATGATATACCCGTGCGGCAGGGTACGGTCGAGAACCACTTTCGCGGCGGCACTTTGCGCACGGGAATCAAACTTGATCAGTAAAACATCGTCCTGCGGGGTAATGCTCTTAAAGCGGATCCCGTTCGCGTCCAGATGATGCCAGACAGAAAAACCGTCAGGCACGCTGGCGCCCTGGTTTACCGGGCGAATAGCCAGCGTCGATTCCTGATGCGAAAGCGCGCTCCATGCCAGCAGCATGGCGCTGAGGACGATCAGCGTAATCACGGCAACGGCAAAACGGCGCAGGGCGAGCGGTGAGATAGCCATCGTTAGCCTCTGGCTCCGTATTTCTTCTTCCACAGGACAACCAGTGAGCCAATCAGGCCGAAGACCAGCAGAACCACAGGCAGCAGCATCAGGCAGGACATCAGCTGATCTTCATATTTCATAAAGACCGGCGTTTTACCCAGCGCATAGCCGAGCGTCGTCAGAATAAGCACCCATAGCAGGCCGCTCATCCAGTTAAAGAACTGGAAGCGCGTGCTGCTCAACCCCGACAGACCGGCAATGGTCGGCAGCAGGGTGCGAACAAAGGCGATAAAGCGGCCAATCAGCAGCGCGGAAAGCCCGTGCTTGTGGAAAAGGTGGTGCGCCCGCTGGTGATAATGCGCAGGAAGATGAGAAAGCCAGTTCTGGACGATCCGGGTATTGCCCAGCCATCGTCCCTGGATATAGCTCACCCAGCAGCCGAGGCTTGCCGCAACGGTCAGTAATAAAATGGTGTGTGGAAACGCCATCGCCCCTTTGGCACACAGCACGCCGACAAGCACCAGCAAACTGTCACCGGGCAGGAAAGCAGCAGGCAGCAAACCGTTCTCAAGGAACAGGATCATAAACAGGACGAAATAGAGCATGCCAATCATGGAAGGGTTGGCCAGCGTTTCAAAATCCTGCGCCCAGAGGGCATGCAGTAGTTGGGTCAAAAGTTCCATTCAGTGTTCCTGGAAATCGGTTAACGTCACGCCTGTTATCCGGGACAAACAGCACGGCGACATTGTTGTGATTTCATTATGGTCGCTCGCGGACACATTGCGGTGTGGCCAACACTGTTCCCTGTTAATTGGCTGGTTAGCAAGCACTAACTTACAAAATAAGGAATTGAATCCAATTGTAACAAAGCCCAACGTTCTGCGTCACAGAATTTGCAGGGGTGAGTTGATTTTGGCGTAAGCCCAGGAAGTGAGCGAGGGGATTTACAAAGGCTGACACTATATATGTTTTGCTTACTCCTGTAAGCCGGAAGGCGCAACGTAGCGCCTGCCAGCAGAAAGGTCATCTATTTTGCGGCACTGGAAGCCGTATCGAGATGAACAACCGGATTATCGGCAAAAAGATAGCGGTCAGCGTTAAATTCGAAGTCATCGCTGGTTTCGTTGAACAGCATCTGCTTGGTGTTTTCCAGGTGCTGCCACATCGCCAGCTTGGCGGCATGCGGATCTTTACGAATCAGCGCCTTAAGGATTTGGTCGTGATCGTCGCACCAGTTGTCGACGGTACGGGAATCGATATGGTCGTGCAGTTTTTTCCAGTACGGGTTGTGAACGCGCTGAGTCCACATTTTTTCAACGATTGCCGCCAGGGCCGTATTTTGGGTTGCCAGGGCGACCTGAACGTGGAACTGCAGATCCCACTCTGAATCGCGGAAACATTTTTCCTTACGGGCATTCTCCTGGATCTCCATCAGCTTCATGATGTCCTGCTTGGTCACCTGCGTCGCCGCAAACTCAGCAATATTGCTTTCGATCAGCTGGCGAGCCTGGAGCAGCTCAAACGGGCCATAGCTGGCGAATTCCAGACTTTCGTCCGCGACGGGAGAGTGTTTCGGCAGATTAGAAATCACGTGAATGCCGGAGCCTTTGCGTACCTCAACGTAGCCTTCCACTTCCAGCATGATAATCGCTTCACGCACCACCGTGCGGCTCACGCTTTTTTCATCCGCGATAAAGCGCTCGGCGGGAAGTTTATCACCGACAAGATAGACGCCTTGCTCGATGCGATCTTTCAGCTCCGCAGCAAGTTGTTGATACAAACGACGTGGTTCGGTGATTTCCATATGCGCTCCAGGCAGGGTACGGCAGATGATTTGTTATACCACTTTTGCGTGCCACTCTCCAGATTTTGCCATTAAAAAAGCCGCTACTGAGCGGCCTTTAAATGCCCGGCGGCGCTTCGCTTGCACGGGCCTACGGGTTTTGTAGGCCGGGTAAGCGTAGCGCCACCCGGCGGAAAAATGGTTGCTAACTCTGCGTAGCCGGTTTGCCGAGGGACTCTTTCGCCAGCTCCTCTGCCGATTTGCTTTTCAGCACCGTCCAGATAACCACCGCACCCATCAGGTCGAAGATCGCCAGCACCGCGAACAGCGGGCTGAAGCCGATGGTATCCGCCAGCGCGCCGACCACCAGTGCAAACATGGTGCTCGCGGTCCAGGCGGCCATGCCGGTCAGGCCATTGGCGGTTGCCACTTCGTTACGACCAAAGACGTCAGACGAGAGCGTAATCAGCGCGCCGGACAGGGACTGGTGCGCAAAGCCACCGATGCACAGCAGGGCAATGGCGACGTACGGGCTGGTGAACAGGCCGATCATCCCCGGGCCAATCATCAGCAGCGCGCCCATGGTCACCACCATCTTACGGGAAACGATCAGGTTCACGCCAAACCAGCGCTGGAACAGCGGTGGCAGGTAGCCGCCCACGATACAGCCCAGGTCAGCGAACAGCATTGGCATCCAGGCGAACATCGCAATCTCTTTCAGGTTAAAGCCGTAGACTTTAAACATGAACAGGGGGATCCACGCGTTAAAGGTACCCCAGGCCGGTTCAGCCAGGAAACGCGGCAGGGCGATACCCCAAAACTGACGGGTGCCCAGGATCTGCCAGACGGTCATTTTTTTGCCGTTGTTGGTCTGATGCTGCGCTTCCTGACCGCCAATAATGTATTCACGTTCTTCTTCAGACAGTTTTTTCTGATCGCGCGGGTGTTTGTAGAAAACCAACCACGCCATCGCCCAGGCAAAGCTCAGCACGCCAGAGATGATGAACGCCATCTGCCAGCTGTGCATCACGATCGCCCACACCACCAGCGGCGGCGCTATCATCGCCCCGATGGACGAGCCCACGTTAAAGTAGCCGACGGCAATGGAACGCTCTTTCGCCGGGAACCACTCGGAGCTGGCCTTCAGACCCGCCGGGATCATCGCGGCTTCAGCCGCACCGACCGCACCGCGCGCCAGCGCCAGTCCACCCCAGCTGCCTGCCAGCGCGGTTGCGCCGCAGAACACCGCCCAGGCGATGGCGAAGAAGGCATAACCGATTTTTGTACCGAGAATATCCAGCACATAGCCCGCAACAGGCTGCATGATGGTATACGCCGCGGAATAGGCGGCAATGATGTAGGAGTATTGCTGCGTGGAGATATGCAGCTCTTCCATCAACGTTGGCGCTGCTGCTGCCACGGTGTTACGCGTCAGGTAGCCCAGCACGGTGCCTAACGTCACCAGTGCGATCATATACCAACGTAACCCTTTAATTTTACGCATCTAAAACCTCATCGTTATGTTATTTCCGCGCCAGAGCACGGCAACCTCTCAACCGTTTCCGGGAGCAGTTGTGTAACGGGAGGGGCGTAACCAGGAGCATGTCCCGGAACGGCCCGAACCTTGCCATAAGTAAGCGTGCATAAGTCGGTATCCGTACCGTTAAACCCGATGTCTCTCACACCGGTAATGCATTCCGTCGGCTTATAGTTTGCGACGGCGAAAAGATAACTTGTCATACAGCTTTAAAAGGTGAGTGACATCACAAATGTATGATTCTTTGTGGGGACATTAATCGTCGCGCGCAAAGCCAGTATTGGCGGGGGTTGCAGAAGGGTTTACTTCATTGAGGGTAATTTATTTGTTGGCGTTTATTGATCTCACTCACGAAAAAAGCTTCGGTTGGTGGAAATTGGTGTGATAACTTTGCAGCATATGAACATACGCTTTCTGCGCTCCCGTAATGAGGAAGACGATAATGACGCCGTTTATGACCGAAGATTTTCTGTTAGATACCGAATTTGCTCGCCGCCTGTACCACGACTACGCAAAAGACCAGCCGATTTTCGACTACCACTGCCATTTACCGCCGCAGCAGGTTGCCGAAAATTATCGCTTCAAAAACCTGTATGACATCTGGCTGAAGGGTGACCACTATAAATGGCGTGCCATGCGCACCAACGGCGTGGCGGAGCGCCTGTGTACCGGCGATGCGACCGACCGCGAGAAGTTTGACGCCTGGGCGGCAACCGTTCCGCACACCATCGGCAACCCGCTCTACCACTGGACCCATCTTGAACTCCGCCGTCCGTTTGGCATCACCGGCAAGCTGCTTTCCCCAACGACCGCGGATGAAATATGGGATCGCTGCAACGCGTTGCTAGCGCAGGATAACTTTTCCGCGCGCGGCATCATGAAGCAGATGAACGTGAAGATGGTGGGCACCACCGACGATCCGATCGACTCCCTGGAGCATCATGCCGTTGTCGCGAAAGACACCTCTTTTGATATCAAAGTGCTGCCAAGCTGGCGCCCGGACAAAGCCTTCAACATTGAGCAGGCCACCTTCACCGACTACATGGCGAAGCTGGCGGAAGTGTCGGATACCGATATCCGTCGTTTCGCTGACCTGCAAACCGCGCTGACCAAACGTCTGGATCACTTCGCGGCGCACGGCTGTAAAGTGTCTGACCACGCGCTGGACGTAGTGCTGTTTGCGGAATCAAACGAAGCCGAGCTGGACAGCATTCTGGCGCGTCGTCTCTCTGGTGAAGGCTTAAGCGAACACGAAGTGGCGCAGTTTAAAACGGCGGTGCTGGTGTTCCTCGGTGCGGAATACGCGCGTCGCGGCTGGGTACAGCAGTACCATATCGGCGCGCTGCGCAATAACAACCAGCGCCAGTTCAAACTGCTCGGTGCTGACGTGGGCTTCGACTCCATCAACGATCGTCCGCTGGCGGAAGAGCTGTCAAAACTGCTGAGCAAACAGAACGAACAAAACCTGCTGCCTAAAACCATCCTGTACTGCCTGAACCCGCGCGATAACGAAGTGCTGGGTACCATGGTCGGCAACTTCCAGGGCGAAGGGATGCCGGGCAAGATGCAGTTCGGTTCCGGCTGGTGGTTTAACGATCAGAAAGATGGCATGGAGCGTCAGATGACGCAGCTCGCGCAGCTGGGCCTGCTGAGCCGCTTTGTCGGCATGCTGACCGACAGCCGCAGCTTCCTGTCCTATACCCGTCATGAATATTTCCGACGCATTCTGTGCCAGATGATTGGCCGCTGGGTACACGCGGGCGAAGCGCCAGCGGATATCCAGCTGCTGGGCGAAATGGTGAGAAACATCTGCTTTAACAATGCGCGTGACTACTTCGCCATTGAACTGAACTAAGGCCGTTTGAGGTTGATATGCAATACATCAAAATCCATTCGCTGGATAACGTGGCCGTCGCGCTGACGGATCTCGCTGAAGGCGACGTGGTGACCGTTGATAACCAGAGCGTCACCCTGCGTCAGGCGATCGTCCGTGGACACAAGTTTGCCCTGATCCCCATTGCGAAAGGGGAGAACGTGGTGAAGTACGGTTTGCCCATCGGCCATGCGCTGGCGGATATTGCGCCGGGTGAATACATTCACTCACACAATACCCGCACCAATCTGAGCGATCTGGACGAGTACAGCTATCAACCTGATTTACCCGCGGAAGAGCGTCAGGCGGCGGATCGTGAGGTGCAGATCTACCGTCGCGCCAACGGCGACGTGGGGATCCGCAACGAGCTGTGGATCCTCCCGACCGTCGGCTGCGTCAATGGAATTGCGCGCCAGATCCAGACGCGCTTCCTGAAAGAGACCAACAACGCCGAAGGGACTGACGGCGTGCATCTGTTCAGCCACACCTACGGCTGTTCCCAGCTCGGTGACGACCACATTAACACCCGCACCATGCTGCAAAACATGGTGCGTCATCCGAACGCGGGCGCGGTGCTGGTGATTGGCCTGGGCTGCGAGAACAATCAGGTGGACGCCTTCCGCGACACGCTGGGCGAGTTCGATCCTGAGCGCGTGCATTTTATGGTGTGCCAGCATCAGGACGACGAAGTGGAAGCGGGCGTTGAACAGCTTCACCAGCTTTATGAGGTGATGCGCCACGACAGGCGCGAGCCGGGCAAGCTGAGCGAGCTCAAGTTTGGGCTGGAGTGCGGCGGGTCAGATGGCCTTTCCGGCATTACCGCTAACCCGATGCTGGGCCGCTTCTCGGATTACGTGATTGCCAACGGCGGCACGACGGTGTTGACCGAAGTGCCGGAAATGTTCGGCGCGGAGCGTATTCTGATGAGCCACTGCCGTGACGAAGAGACCTTTGAGAAGACCGTCACCATGGTGAACGACTTCAAACAGTACTTCATCGCCCACAATCAACCGATTTACGAGAACCCGTCGCCGGGCAACAAAGCGGGCGGGATCACCACGCTGGAAGAGAAATCCCTCGGCTGCACCCAGAAAGCGGGCGCGAGCCAGGTGGTTGACGTGCTGCGCTACGGCGAGCGCCTGAAAACCCACGGTCTGAACCTGCTGAGCGCACCGGGCAACGATGCGGTCGCCACCAGCGCGCTGGCGGGTGCCGGCTGTCATATGGTGCTGTTCAGTACCGGTCGCGGCACGCCTTACGGCGGTTTTGTGCCGACGGTGAAAATCGCCACCAACAGCGAGCTGGCGGCAAAGAAAAAGCACTGGATCGACTTTGATGCGGGCCAGCTGATTCACGGCAAAGCGATGCCGCAGCTGCTGACGGAGTTCGTGGACGCTATCGTGGAATTTGCTAACGGCAGGCAGACCTGTAACGAGAAGAACGACTTTCGCGAGCTGGCGATCTTTAAGAGTGGTGTGACGCTTTAATCGGTGCGGCCTGATGCCCTCACCCTGACCCTCTCCCATGGGGAGAGGGTACAAACACTAAAAACGGCAACCGTTGGTTGCCGTTTTGCATTTACCCTGTAGGCCCGGTAAGGCGTAGCCGCCACCGGGCTTTTGTTGTTAACTGCGCAGGGCGTTCTTCGCTAAACGCGCGTCTTCCGCCTGACAGGCCGCTGCGGTAAACAGCACGTCGGTAGAGGAGTTCAGCGCGGTTTCGCAGGAGTCCTGCAGTACGCCGATGATAAAGCCGACGGCCACAACCTGCATCGCAATCTCGTTCGGGATGCCGAACATATTACACGCCAGCGGGATCAGCAGCAGCGAACCGCCCGCCACACCGGATGCGCCACAGGCACACAGTGACGCCACCACGCTCAGCAGCAATGCGGTTGGCAGATCCACCGGAATGCCCAGCGTATGCACCGCCGCCAGGGTCAGAACGGTAATGGTGATTGCCGCGCCCGCCATGTTCACGGTTGCGCCCAGTGGGATCGACACGGAATAGGTATCGCGGTCCAGGTTCAGCTTCTCCGCCAGCGCCATGTTAACCGGAATGTTCGCCGCAGAGCTGCGGGTGAAGAACGCATACACGCCGCTTTCGCGCAGGCAGGTCAGCACCAGCGGATACGGGTTGCGGCGGATCTGCCAGAACACCAGCAGCGGGTTGATCACCAGCGCCACCAGCAGCATACAGCCGACCAGCACAACCAGCAGCTGCGCGTAGCCCCACAGCGCGTCGAAACCGGTGGTTGCAAGCGTAGAGGAGACCAGCCCGAAAATGCCGATTGGCGCAAAGCGAATCACCAGCTTCACCATAAAGGTCACGGCGTTTGACAGATCGTTGACCAGGTTTTTCGTGGTGTCGTTACCGTGACGCAGCGCGAAGCCCAAGCCAATCGCCCAGACCAGGATGCCAATGTAGTTTCCGCTCATCAGCGCGGTAATGGGGTTAGAGACCATGCTCATCAGCAGGCCGCGAAGCACTTCGACAATGCCGGATGGCGGCGTGATGTCACCGGCCGCGCTGGTCAGGTGCAGCGTGGAGGGGAACAGGAAGCTAAACACCACGGCCGTTAAGGCAGCCGAGAAGGTTCCCAGCAGATACAGGAACAGAATGGGGCGAATGTTGGTTTTTTGTCCGTGCTGGTGGTTGGCAATTGACGCCATTACCAGCATCAGAACCAGTACCGGTGCCACGGCCTTCAGTGCGCCAACGAAAAGGGTCCCGAGCAGCCCCGTGGCCTCCGCCGCAGGTTTTGACACCATCGCCAGCAGAATACCCAGCACCAGCCCGACCAGAATTTGTTTAACGAGGCTGCCCTGCGCCAGGCGCGCGAACAGTCCGCTTGATTGTGTGCTCATACGTATTTCCTGAGTGAAATTGCGTTCCATCCCGGATGTGCTCTTAGTCACATTTATGTCCGGATGTAAGTAAATGTTTGCCTGGTCGAGTATAGGGAATGCGCGAAAGGAAGGAAGCGTAAAATGCTGGATTTTACGTGTTGCATCATATTTTTTAACTGCTGCGTTACAAAAGTGTGTTCACCCTCTCCCTGTGGGAGAGGGCCGGGGTGAGGGGGATTACTCCACCTGCTGCTTCTTATCGTGCTGGCGGTTAACCCAGGTATTGATAATCAGCGTCACGATCAGAATGCCAAACACCACGCCGAGCGAAATGGCGATCGGGATATGGTAGAAATCGACGATCAGCATCTTGATGCCGATAAACACCAGGATCACCGACAGACCGTACTTCAGCATCGAGAAGCGCTCCGCCGCGCCCGCCAGCAGGAAGTACATCGCACGCAGGCCGAGAATGGCGAACAGGTTAGACGTCAGGACGATGAACGGGTCGGTGGTCACCGCGAAGATCGCCGGAATGCTGTCCACCGCGAAAATCACGTCGCTTAGCTCAACCAGAATCAGTACCAGCAGCAGCGGGGTGGCGAACAGCAGGCCGTTCTTGCGCACGAAGAAGTGCTCGCTCTCGATCTTGTCGGTCATGCGAAGATGCCCACGGATCCACTTCACCAGCGGGCGATCGCCAATCGCGGAGCCGTCTTCTTTCGCCAGCGCCATTTTGACCCCGGTGAACAGCAGGAACGCGCCAAAGACGTACAGCAGCCATTCGAACTGGGTAATCAGCCAGCTGCCAGCGAAGATCATGATGGTACGCAGGATAATCGCGCCCAGCACGCCATACACCAGCACGCGTCGCTGCAGGGCAGCAGGCACGGCAAAGTAGCTGAACAGCATCAGCCAGACGAAGACGTTATCAACCGCCAGGGCTTTTTCAATCAGATAACCGGTGAGGAAGGCGAGCGCCTGAGGGTCGGCCACCGCGCGGCCTTCGGTCGAGGCCAGGTACCACCAGAAGGCGGCACAAAACAGCAGGGAGAGGGTGACCCACACCAGAGACCAGGCCGCAGCCTGTTTGATGCTCATGCCTTGCGCGCCGCGACGGCCCTGCAAAAAGAGGTCGATCGCCAGCATGATGAGCACGACAACCGCGAATCCGCCCCACAACATTGGAGTGCCGACAGAATGCATACTATTTTCCTTACACATAAAAAACAAAAACGGCCATGGTCAGAAGACGATAGCCGTTAGCTTTTTATGCATAGACCTCGCCTTCCGGCAAGGTCTCACTTACAACCACGAAGGTTGCCCGGCGACCGGATGCGTGTTTAACGCATCGTAATGACGATCCACCGGCGAAGAAGTTACTCCCCTTTGCAGGTAACAAAATATGTCAGACCATTGGTTTCGTCAATGGTCTGCGCCGTTTCATTACACAGCTTTACGCGATCGCTTCCGCGCTCACGCCGTCTGCCGGGAATACCACGCCGGTCTGGCGACGGATCTCCGTTTGCAGCTTCGCCGTGGTGCGGCTCACCGCGAGGCCGGGGTGATTCACTTCGTTGTCTTCCACCAGACGGGCGAAGACCTCTGCCTCATAGAGCATAGTGTTAATATGCTGAGGCTGCGTCAGCTCCTGCGCTTTGCCGCCGCGCGGCACAAAGCTCACTTTCTGGCACTCGGAGATCTTCTCAATAACCAGCGAGCCCGCTTCGCCCTGAATTTCGCTCGGCAGCACGGAGTCGCTCACCTTGGAGTGCTGCAGCGTGACGCTGAAATCACCGTAATCCAGCACCGCTACACCGTGCGCATCCACGCCGCTCTCCAGCAGGCTGGCTTGCGCACTGACGCCGTGCGGTTCGCCCCACAGGGCCACGGCAGAGGCCAGGCAATAGAAACCGATATCCATAATCGAGCCGTTCGAGAACGCCGGGTTAAAGGTGTTGGGGTTCTCGCCGTCCAGGTAGCGCTGGTAGCGCGACGAGTACTGGCAGTAGTTGATAAAGGCTTTACGCACTTTGCCAATTTTCGGCAGGGACTGCTGCAGCAGCAGGAAATTCGGCAGGCTGGCGGTTTTGAACGCTTCGAACAGCACCACCTGGTTTTCGCGGGCAAGCGCAATGGCCGCTTCCACTTCCTCAATATTTGACGCCAGCGGCTTCTCGCAAATCACATGCTTTTTATGGCTGAGGAACAGCTTCGTTTGCGGGAAGTGCAGGGAGTTCGGGCTGGCGATATACACCGCGTCAATGGCGTCGCTTTGCGCCATGTCATCAAGCGAAGTGAAGAGATGCTCAACGAGGTAATCGTTGGCAAAACTCTGCGCCTGCTCAAGGCTGCGGGAATAGACTGCGGTAAGCTTAAGTTTGCCGGTTTCGTGGGCGGCGTCGACGAACTGGCGCGTGATCCAGTTCGTACCAATGACTGCGAAACGTATCATAAACGTTTACGTACTCCGTAGCGGGGAACCTTTAGCCACTGTAGCACGTCATCATGACAATTCGCGTGCGCTATTCCGCATTACCATTTAACGATAAATGCGTAAGCCATAGTCGGGTATCAAACTCCAGCTGGTGGTACTGCGGCTCCATGTGGCAGCACAGGGAATAGAACGCTTTGTCGTGCTCTTTCTCCTTCAGGTGCGCCAGCTCGTGGACCACGATCATCCGCAGAAAGGCTTCCGGCGCGTTACGGAAAACCGTCGCGACGCGGATTTCGGCCTTCGCTTTCAGCTTGCCGCCCTGTACGCGGGAGATGGCGGTGTGCAGGCCGAGCGCGTTTTTCAGCACGTGGATCTTGTTGTCGTACATCACCTTGTTGATCGGCGGCGCGCTCTTCAGATACCGGCTTTTCAGATCCTGCGTATACTGCCAGAGGGCCTTATCGGTCGCGAAATCGTGCGTGCCGGGATAGCGTTTTTCCAGCACCGTGCCGAGCTTCTGCTCGGCAATCAGGCTTCGAACCTGAGTCAGTAAATGCTCCGGATAGCCCTGGAGATAAGTAAGTTGGTTCATCAACGCCCCAAATCGACAATAAAACGGGTATACTCACGCACCCTTTTCAGGGATACGCCAAATTTTACCATTCAGGAGGGCCGATGAGCCACTTAGACAACGGTTTCCGTTCACTCAACCTTAAACGTTTCCCGGAAACGGACGACGTTAACCCGCTCATGGCGTGGGAAGCGGCAGATGAATATCTGCTGCAGCAGTTGGATGAGACTGAAATCCGCGGCCCGGTTTTGATCCTGAATGACGCCTTTGGCGCGCTGGGCTGCGCCCTGGCGGAGCACACGCCATACAGCATCGGCGATTCCTACCTGAGCGAGCTGGCGACGCGTGAAAACCTGCGCCATAACGACATCGAAGAGTCCAGCGTGAAGTTCCTCGACAGCACCGCGGACTACCCGCAGGCGCCGGGCGTGGTGCTGATCAAAGTGCCAAAAACCATGGCGCTGCTGGAGCAACAGCTGCGCGCGCTGCGTAAGGTCGTGACGCCGGAAACGCGCATCATTGCGGGCGCTAAAGCGCGCGATATTCACACCTCGACGCTCGAGCTGTTCGAGAAAGTCCTCGGCCCGACCACCACGACGCTGGCCTGGAAAAAAGCGCGCCTGATCAACTGCACCTTCAGCGCGCCGGAGCTGGCCGACGCGCCGGAGACCCTGAGCTGGAAGCTGGAAGGCACCGACTGGACCATCCACAACCATGCGAACGTCTTCTCCCGCACCGGGCTGGATATCGGGGCGCGTTTCTTTATGGAACATCTGCCGGAAAATCTGGAAGGGGAAATCGTCGACCTGGGCTGCGGTAACGGCGTGATTGGCCTGACGCTGCTGGCGAAGAACCCGGACGCCAGCGTGGTGTTCAGCGACGAATCGCCGATGGCGGTGGCCTCCAGCCGTCTGAACGTGGAAACCAACATGCCGGAAGCGCTGGACCGCTGCGAGTTTATGATCAACAACGCGCTGTCCGGCGTAGAGCCGTTCCGCTTTAACGCCGTGTTCTGCAACCCGCCGTTCCACCAGAAGCACGCCCTGACGGATAACGTCGCGTGGGAGATGTTCCACCACGCGCGCCGCTGCCTGAAAATCAACGGCGAGCTGTACATCGTGGCGAACCGCCACCTGGACTATTTCCACAAGCTGAAGAAGATTTTCGGCAACTGCGTCACCATTGCGACCAATAACAAGTTCGTGGTGCTGAAGGCGGTGAAGCTGGGACGTCGTCGGTAAGATTGTTATGTGCGGCCTGATGCCCTCACCCCGGCCCTCTCCCATAGGGAGAGGGAGCAAACGCTAAAAACGGCAACTGGGTTGCCGTTTTGCTTTTACCCTGCCGCCCGGCAATGTCCTAGATCGCCAGAGCCAACTTCGTCCCCTGCGCAATTGCCCGCCGCGCGTCCAGCTCCATCGCCACGTCGCACCCGCCGATCAAATGCACCGTTTTACCGGCTTCGCGCAGCGGATCCGCCAGATCGCGCTTTGGCTCCTGCCCGGCGCATAAAATCACATGATCCACACGTAACAACTGCGGCTCGCCGCCGATCGTGACGTGCAGACCCTCGTCGTCGATCTTCTGGTAGCTCACCGCCGGGATCATCTTCACCCCGCGCGAGAGCAGGGTGGCGCGGTGGATCCAGCCCGTGGTTTTGCCCAGCCCTTCGCCCGGCTTGCTGGCCTTGCGCTGCAGCATCACGATCTGGCGCGGGCTTTTCGGCAGCTGCGGCCCTTCAGGGCGTAGCCCGCCGGACTGGTTCAGGCTGGTGTCGATACCCCATTCCACGCAAAACTCGGCGATGTTCTGGCTGGTAGCCTCGCCCGGCTGGCTTAAGTACATGGCGGTATCAAAGCCGATCCCGCCGCAGCCGATAATCGCCACCTTCTCGCCGACCGGCGTTTTGTCACGCAATACATCCAGATAGCTCAACACCTTCGGATGATCGATACCCTCGATCGCAGGCGTGCGCGGTACGATCCCGCTCGCCAGGATCACCTCGTCGAAACCGATCAGATCCGCCGCGCTGACAAACTGATTAAGCCGCAGCTCGACGCCCGTCAGGTCGATCATCCGGCGGTAGTAGCGCAGGGTTTCATAGAACTCCTCTTTGCCGGGGATCTGTTTGGCGATATTAAACTGCCCACCAATCTCCGCCAGCGCATCAAACAGCGTCACGCTGTGCCCGCGCGAGGCGGCATTCACCGCAAACGCCAGGCCCGCCGGGCCAGCGCCCACCACGGCCAGGCGCTTTTTACTGACCGCCGGAACGACCGGCATTTTGGTTTCATGGCAGGCGCGCGGGTTAACCAGGCAAGAGGTGACCTTGCCGACGAAGATCTGATCCAGACAGGCCTGGTTACAGCCGATGCAGGTGTTGATCTCGTCCGCACGGCCGCTTTGCGCTTTGGAGAGCAGTTCGGCATCGGCCAGGAACGGGCGCGCCATCGACACCATGTCGGCGTCGCCGCGTGAAATCACATCGTCCGCTACCTGCGGATCGTTAATGCGGTTGGTGGTGACCAGTGGAACAGAGACTTTGCCTTTCAGCTTCCGTGTTACCCAGCTGAACGCCGCGCGCGGCACCGGCGTGGCGATGGTCGGGATGCGCGCCTCGTGCCAGCCAATCCCGGTGTTGATAATCGTGGCACCGGCGGCTTCAATCGCCTGCGCCAGCTGCACGGTTTCGTCGAACGTGCCGCCGCCTTCCACCAGGTCGAGCATCGACAGGCGGAAGACGATAATAAAGTCTGCGCCCGCACGTTCGCGCACCGCGCGCACCACCTCCACGGCAAAGCGCATCCGGCGGGCATAGTCGCCGCCCCATTCGTCGTCGCGCTGGTTGGTGCGGGCCGCGAGGAACTCGTTAATCAGATAGCCTTCAGAGCCCATCACCTCCACGCCGTCATAGCCCGCCTCGCGCGCCAGCGCCGCGCAGCGGGCAAAGTCGTCGATCAGCGCCAGGATCTCATCGTGGCTGAGGGCATGAGGTTTAAAGCGGTTGATTGGCGCCTGAATGGCCGACGGCGCGACCAGGTTCGGCTGATAGCTGTAGCGCCCGGTGTGCAGGATTTGCAGGGCGATTTTACCGCCCTCGCGGTGTACCGCGTCGGTCACAATGCGGTGGTGCGGCAGCTGTGACGCATCGTTCAGAACCGCGCCGCCCTCCATGCCCACGCCGGAAGGCGCCGGGGCCACGCCGCCGGTGACAATCAGCGCCACCCCGTGGCGGGCGCGCTCGGCATAGAAGGCTGCCAGACGCTCGGCCCCGTCCGGATGCTCCTCCAGCCCGGTGTGCATCGAGCCCATCAACACGCGGTTTTTGAGTGTGGTGAACCCCAGATCGAGGGGGGCGAATAACGACGGGTAGCGGCTCATAGTCTCTTCCAGTGTAAAATTATTGTTATGTGGTCGGATGAGTTACTAATTTAGCCAGCGGGAGCGGAAAGGTAAAAGCGGGATCGAATGATTGTGATAGATCTCAAAGAACTTCGCCCCTCACCCTAACCCTCTCCCCAAAGGGGAGAAGGGACTGGCTGGTGCGGTCTCAAAGAATTGGCTCGATCTGATTTTTCCCTCTCCCCTCAGGGGAGAGGGGCAGGGTGAGGGGTGTGGGTTTTTACTAACCCCGGTGCCTGCCACATCGACGTCGTCAGCCCGCTGTCCACCAGCCCGAGCTGGTCGGCGTACACCGCCTGCCATTTCTGCATCATGCCGTCGTACAGCTCGCGGTGCTGCGGGTTCGGCGTGAACTCGCGGCTCCACTTCACCAGCCGCTCGCCCGTCGAGGCCATATCCGCAAACAGCCCCGCGCCCGCACCTGCGGCAATCGCGCAGCCGAGCGCCGTCGCCTCTTTCACTTCCGGCACGCGCACCGGCAGCCCGGTGACGTCGCTTAAAATCTGGCTCCACAGGGCGCCTTTGGCCCCGCCGCCCGCAAACACCAGGCTTTCAAACGTCACGCCGGAGAAGCGCGAAATCTGCGCCAGGTTGCAGGCCGAGACAATCGCCGCGTTCTCCTCCAGGGCGCGGAACAGCGTCGCTTTGTTACACTTTTCCGGGTCGATGGAAAGGTTAATGAACGACGGCGCGGCGTGGTACCACTGCTTGAAATGCATCGCGTCGGAGAAGATCGGCATCACCCCGTGGGAGCCAGCCGGCACGCGGCTCGCCATCTCCTCCAGCAGGGAATAGGTGTCCATCCCCATCCGCTCGGCAATCAGCTTTTCCTCGGCGCAGAAGGCGTCGCGGAACCAGCGCATGGTCAGCCCGGTAAAGAAGCTGATCGACTCCGCCTGCGCCATGCCGGGGATAACGTGCGGGTTCACGCGGATGTTCATCTCGGGGTCGGTGCGCACCTGCGGCAGATTGACCACCTGCTGCCAGAAGGTGCCGCCCAGCACCGCAGTTTGCCCGGCGCGAACCACGCCCAGCCCCAGGCAGCCCAGCTGCACGTCGCCGCCGCCCATCACCACCGGGGTGCCTTCGCGCAGGCCACTCTGCTGCGCGGCCTCTTTGGTAATCGCGCCCAGCACGGTGCCGGTCTCTTTCACCGGGGAGAGGATATCTGCGCGCAGCCCGGCCATGTCGAGCAGCGCCGGACGCCAGTCGCGGGAGAAGAGATCCAGCATGCCGGTGGTGCCCGCGTTAGACGGGTCGACCGCCAGCTCGCCGGAGAGCTTCGCCGCCAGCCAGTCGCTGATCATGGTGATGGTGGCGGCTTTACGGTAGATGTCAGGACGATGGTGCGCCAGCCACAGCAGGCGCGGCATGGCGCTCAGCGCCAGCGTCTGGCCGGAAACCTCATACACCTGGGATTCAAAACGGTCGTCGTGGATCTCTTTGAGTTCGGCCACCTCGCGGCTGGCGCGGGCGTCGACGTTGGCGCAGGCCCAGATGGCCTCGCCGTTGCGGTCGTACAGCACGATCCCTTCGCGCATCGAGCAGCAGGCGACGGACTGAATATCCGCCGCGCTCAGGCGCGCGCGCTCCAGCGCCTGATGAATGCACCGGCAGGCCAGCTGCCAGTTGGTCTCCAGATCGAACTCCATCGATCCCGGCACGTTCTCCACGCTCAGGTGCTTCCACTCGGCCTGGCCGACGGCAATCTGGTTGCCCTGTAAATCGAAAATCACGGCGCGAACGCTGCCTGTCCCTGCATCTAACGCTAAAAGGTAACTCATGAGCTTGCCTCGTTGTTAGCGCAGGGCGGCTCTTAGTCGGCCAGAGCCAGCACCGCGCGGGCTGTCGTCTCCTCCGTCACCAGGCCATTGATACGGCGACCCTTCAGTGCGGCATAAATCGCATCGGCTTTCTCTTCTCCTCCGGCCACGCCAACGATGGTGGGCAGCTGCGCCAGTTCATCGAGCGTGACGCCCAGCAGTTCTTTGTGGATCTCCAGCTCCTCGACGCATTCCCCTTCGGCATTGAGGAAATAACCGAGAATGTCGCCGACCGCCCCTTTGCGGGCATACATCAGCTGTTCACCTTCGCTGATATAGCCGGAGCGCAGTATCGTGGCGTCACGGCGCTGGTTCACTGAACCAATGCCGACCACCGCCACGTCGGCGGCGGTGGCGGCGAGAATCACGTCCCGCACGCTGGTCTCGCGTTTTAATATCCCGGCAACTTCTGCGGATGACACGCGAAGCGGGGCGGGGATCATGCTGACGCTGCAGGCCGCGTCCAGCTGGCCAATACCGGTCATGTACGGCCCGACGCCGCCGGAGAGCGTCACCAGGCGGATCTGCTGCGAGCTGATAAAGCCGCTCAGGTGCTGCAGGCAGCTCATGGTGGTTTCACCAAACCCCACCGCCAGAAGCTGGCCGGGCTCCAGTACGCCCATCAGCGACTGCGCCGCGCCTATGCCCAGCCGCACGTTCATCGGCGGCGTATTTAACGCGGGCATCACGCGCACCAGCTTCAGGCCAAAGCGCTGCTGTAGCTCGGTCTCCAGCGCCAGGCAGCCCTCGTAGCGGGAGTTGATCTGCACGCGGATCACCCCGGACTGACGGCCTTTTTCCAGCAGGCGGGAGATCTTCAGGCGCGGCAGCCCGAGCCGCTCGCCGATGTCGTTCTGGGTTAATCCGTCGTGGTAGTAGCACCAGGCAACGCGTGCCACGAGCTCCTCTTCCGCCAGTGCCAGCCCGGCAAACCGTCCTTCTTCCGCAGTGCGTTTATCGCTCATAGTTGAACTCTTATAAAAATTTAGATCATATGTTCGTGATGGCGCGAAGGGAAAGTGTGAGCCACGCGACAAAACGGATCTTTTAGATCGTTTCTGGTTTATCTGTATCTCAATCGATAAAACTGTGATCCCTGCACGGTTGTAAATATAGTTCACCGTCTACGCTTTTGAACATTATTAAATCTAAAAATCATTTGTTCAATAGCGGAGCGATGATGACACCACTTCTCGACGCGCGGAATATCAGCAAGCAGTTCTCAGGCGTGCCGGTCTTAAAAGGCATTGATTTCACGCTGCTTGCGGGCCAGGTGCACGCCCTGATGGGCGGAAACGGCGCGGGAAAATCGACGCTGATGAAGATCATCGCCGGGGTCGAAACGCCGGACGGCGGTGAACTTTCTGTCGAGGGGCAGTCATATGCGCGGCTCACGCCCGCTCAGGCGCACGGGTTAGGCATTTATCTGGTGCCGCAGGAGCCGCTGCTGTTCCCCAACCTGACGGTGCGGGAAAACATCCTGTTTCGCCTGCCGCGCGAACGCGATCTGGAAAAGCGCCTGGCGGAGAAGCTCCAGCAGCTCCAGTGCCAGCTTAACCTCGACGCCGCCGCCAGCACCCTGGAAGTGGCGGATCAGCAGATGGTGGAGATCCTGCGCGGGCTGATGCGCAACGCGAGGATCCTGATCCTCGACGAACCCACGGCCTCCCTCACGCCCGGCGAAACCGAGCGGCTGTTCCGCCAGATCCGCGCCCTGCAGGCGCTCGGCGTCGGGATTGTCTTTATCTCGCACAAGCTGCCGGAGATTCGCCAGCTGGCAAGCCACGTCTCGGTGATGCGCGACGGCGCGGTGGTGCTGAGCGGTGAAACCGCGCAGTTTGACGACAGCGCCCTGATCGCCGCCATGACGCCGGTAAGCCGGGAGAAATCCCTCAGCGATACGCAAAAGCTGTGGCTGGCGCTGCCGGGCAACCGCCGCACCCAGGCGCAGGATTTCCCGGTGCTGCGGGTAGAGGATCTCACCGGGGAAGGCTTTATCGATCTCAGCCTTGAGATCTTCGCCGGCGAGATCGTCGGCCTGGCCGGGCTGGTGGGATCCGGGCGCACCGAGTTTGCGGAAACGCTCTACGGCCTGCGGCCGGTACGCGGCGGACGCGTCTGGCTGGAGAATCAGGACATTACCGCCGATCCGGTAAGTTCACGCCTGGAAAAAGGGCTGGTCTACCTGCCGGAAGACAGGCAGGTGTCCGGCCTGTTCCTCGACGCGCCGATCCGCTGGAACACGGTGGCGCTGAACGAGCCGTCGATTTGGCAGCAGCGCAAGCGGGAGTCGGCGGTGGTGGAGCGCTATCACCGGGCGCTGGGGATCAAGCTCAACCATGCGGATCAAACCGTGCGCACGCTCTCCGGCGGCAACCAGCAGAAGGTGCTGCTGGCGCGCTGTCTGGAGGCCAACCCCTTATTGCTGATCGTCGATGAACCGACGCGCGGGGTGGACGTCTCGGCGCGCGCCGACATCTACCAGTTGATAAAAAGCGTGGCGGCGCAGAACGTGGCGGTGCTGATGATCTCAAGCGATCTTGACGAGTTCCCGGGCCTTGCGGACCGCGTGCTGGTGATGCATCAGGGCGTGCTCAGCGGCGAGCTGCCGCGCCACGCCGTCAGCCTCGACAGGATGATGGCGCTGGCATTCGGAGGGCAGTCATGAAGACCTTGCTGAAAAACCGCGAGCTGAGCGCGTTCCTCGCCATTCTGGCGCTGTTCGCCGTGCTGGTGGCGCTGAATCCGTCCTACTTCAGCCTGCAGACGCTGGGGATGATTTTCGCCAGCTCGCAGATCCTGATCCTGCTGGCCATCGGTGCCGCGCTGGTGATGCTGACCCGCAATATCGACGTGTCCGTTGGCTCAACCGTCGGGCTGTCCGCCATTGCCGTCGGCGTGGCGCTGAACAGCGGCTACAGCCTGCCCATCTCCATTCTCTTCGCGCTGTCTGTTGGCGCGCTGGCCGGGGCGTTCAACGGGTTTCTGGTGGTGGGGCTGCGCATCCCGGCGATTGTCGCCACCCTCGGCACGCTGGGGCTGTACCGTGGCGCGATGCTGCTCTGGACCGGCGGAAAGTGGATTGAAGGGCTGCCGCCCGGGCTGAAATCCCTCTCTGAGCCTGCCGCCATCGGCATTTCGCCGCTCGGCATGCTGGTGTTGATTATCGCGGTCACGGGCGCGTGGACGCTCTCGCGCACCGCGTTCGGGCGTGATTTCTACGCGGTGGGGGATAACCTCGCCGCCGCGCGCCAGCTGGGCGTGGCGGTGAACCGCACCCGCATGATCGCCTTTACCCTCAACGGCATGCTGGCGGCCTGCGCCGGGATCGTCTTTGCCGCGCAGATTGGCTTTGTGCCCAACCAGACCGGCAGCGGGCTGGAGATGAAGGCCATCGCCGCCTGCGTGCTCGGCGGTATTTCGCTGCTGGGCGGCACGGGCACGCTGATTGGCGCGCTGCTCGGCGCCTTCTTCCTGACCCAAATCGACACCGTGCTGGTGCTGTTCAGGCTCCCGGCGTGGTGGAACGACTTTATCGCCGGGCTGGTGCTGCTGGGCGTGCTGGTGCTCGACGGGCGTCTGCGCCAGGCGCTGGCGCGCCATCAGCGGGCGCTGAAGTACGGCCGCTTCCAGCCGGGTAACAAAGGGGGAAAGCACGTCACCCCGTTTCCCAAACGCAAAAAAGAGGTGGCGTAAATGAGGCTTAACTGGGAAAGCGCGCTGCTGATTTTACTGGTGCTGGAGATCCTTCTCTTTGGCGCCATCAACCCGCGCATGCTCGACGTCAACATGCTGCTTTTCAGCACCAGCGACTTCATCTGCATCGGTATCGTGGCGCTGCCGCTCACGCTGGTCATCATCAGCGGCGGGATCGACATCTCCCTCGGTTCAACCATCGGCCTGTGCGCCATCGCGCTGGGCGTGATGATGCAGGCGGGGTGGCCGATGGCGGTCGCTATTCCATTGACGCTGCTGCTCGGCCTGCTGTGCGGGCTGCTGAATGCGGCGCTGATCCACTACACCGGCATTAGTCCTTTAGTCATAACCCTCGGCACGCTTTACCTCTACGGCGGCGGCGCGCTGCTGCTCTCCGGCATGGCGGGTGCGACGGGCTACGAGGGCATCGGCGGTTTCCCGGACGGCTTCACGGCGTTCGCTAACCTCACGGTGCTGGGCCTGCCGATCCCGCTGGTGCTGTTCGCGGTGATTACGGTTTTCTTCTGGCTGATTACCCACCGCGGGCGCTTTGGTCGTCATCTGTTTTTGATTGGGCAAAACCCGCGCGCCGCGCGCTATGCGGCGCTGTCGGTGAACGGCATGCCCTACGCGCTGTACGGGCTGGTGGGCGTGGCCTCGGCGATTGCCGCGCTGGTGATGGTCTCCTATTTCGGCTCCGCGCGTTCGGATCTGGGGCGTGATTTGCTGATGCCCGCGCTCACCGCCGCCGTGCTCGGCGGGGCCAATATCTACGGCGGGTCAGGTTCGGTTGTCGGTACGGCGCTGGCTGCGCTGCTGGTGGGGTATCTGCAGCAGGGTTTACAGATGGTCGGCATCCCTAACCAGGTGTCGAGCGCGCTGTCAGGGGCGCTGCTGGTTGTGGTGGTGATGGGACGTTCGCTGAGTCTGCACCGCGAGTGGGTGCGTTCTCTCTTTAGAAAACTATCCGGAGCGTAAGATGAAAACAAAACTGATAGTCCTGGCAATGGCCCTCAGCTTCGCCTCGGCGCAGGCGGCGGACCGCATTGCCTTTATCCCGAAGCTGGTGGGCGTGGGGTTCTTCACCAGCGGCGGCAACGGCGCGAAAGAGGCGGGAAAAGATCTCGGCGTGGACGTGACCTACGACGGCCCGACCGAGCCGAGCGTCTCCGGCCAGGTGCAGCTCATCAACAACTTCGTCAACCAGGGCTATAACGCCATCATCGTCTCCGCCGTGTCGCCGGACGGCCTCTGCCCGGCGCTCAAGCGCGCGATGCAGCGCGGCGTCAAAGTCCTGACCTGGGATTCCGACACCAAACCGGAGTGCCGCAGCATCTACATCAACCAGGGGACGCCGGAGCAGCTGGGCGGCCTGCTGGTGGAGATGGCGGGCAAACAGGTCACCAAACCGAACGCTAAAGTGGCGTTCTTCTACTCAAGCCCGACCGTCACCGACCAGAACCAGTGGGTGAAAGAGGCGAAGGCCAAAATCGAGAAAGATCACCCCCAGTGGCAGGTCGTGACGACCCAGTTTGGCTATAACGACGCCACCAAATCCCTGCAAACCGCCGAAGGGATCTTAAAAGCGTATCCGGATCTGGATGCGATTATCGCCCCGGACGCCAACGCGCTTCCAGCGGCGGCGCAGGCGGCGGAAAACCTGAAGCGGGAAGGGGTGGCGATTGTCGGCTTCAGCACGCCGAACGTGATGCGCCCGTACGTTGAGCGCGGCACGGTGAAAGCCTTCGGCCTGTGGGATGTAGTACAACAGGGCAAAATTGCGGTCAACGTCGCCGATCGCCTGCTGAAAAAAGGCGATCTTAACGTCGGCGACAGCGTGGACGTAAAAAATATCGGCGCGCTGAAGGTCGAGCCGAACAGCGTGCAGGGCTACCAGTATGAGGCGAAGGGCAACGGCATCGTGCTGCTGCCGGAGCGCGTGGTGTTCACCAAAGAGAACATCAGCAAATACGATTTCTGACGGGGGAGCAAATGGCTGATTTAGACGACATCAAAGACGGCAAGGATTTTGGCATCGGCACGGCGCAGCAGAATGTGCCGTACACCCTGAAGGGCTGCGGCTCGCTGGACTGGGGCATGCAGTCCAGGCTTGCGCGCATCTTCAACCCGCAGAGCAACCGCACGGTGATGCTGGCCTTTGACCACGGCTACTTTCAGGGGCCGACCACCGGGCTTGAGCGTATCGACCTCTCCATCGCGCCGCTGTTTGGCGAAACCGACGTGCTGATGTGCACCCGCGGCATCCTCAGGAGTCAGGTGCCAGCCGCCACGAACAAACCGGTGGTGCTGCGCGCCTCCGGCGGTAACTCGATTCTGGGCGAACTGTCCAACGAGTGCGTGGCGGTGGCGATGGAGGACGCGCTGCGCCTGAACGTCTGCGCGGTGGCGGCGCAGGTGTATATCGGCAGCGAGTTTGAGCATCAGTCGATCAACAACATCATCAAGCTTGTCGATGCGGGCGCGCGCTACGGTATGCCGACGCTGGCGGTGACGGGCGTGGGGAAAGAGATGGCGCGCGACGCGCGCTATTTCTCGCTGGCCAGCCGCATCGCCGCCGAAATGGGGGCGCAGTTCGTCAAAACCTACTACGTGGACGAGGGCTTTGAAAAAGTGACCGCCAGCTGCCCGGTGCCGATTGTGATCGCCGGGGGCAAAAAGCTGCCGGAGCACGAGGCGCTGGAGATGTGCTGGCGGGCTATCGATCAGGGGGCGTCGGGCGTGGATATGGGACGCAACATCTTCCAGTCCAGCGCGCCGCTCGCCATGCTGAAGGCGGTGAAAAAAGTGGTTCACGAGAACTGGAACGCCCGCGATGCGTTCCAGTTCTGGCAGGATGAGAAACAGGGAGAAGCAAAATGAACGTGACGCTGGTGGAGATCAACATTAAGCCCGAGCGGGTAGACGAGTTTCTGGAGGTGTTTCGCGCTAACCACGAGGGGGCAATCCAGGAGTCGGGAAACCTGCGTTTTGACGTATTGCAGGACCCGAGGGTGAAGACCCGGTTCTTTATCTACGAAGCCTATAAAGACGAAGAGGCGGTGCTGGCGCACAAGCAAACCCCGCACTATCTGGCGTGCGTGGATAAGCTCGAAGAGCTGATGTCGGAGCCGCGCAAGAAACGCAGTTTTGTGGGGCTGTTGCCGGAGTAACAGGCGTTATAAAGGTTTTGTAGGCCGGGTAAGCGCTAGCGCCACCCGGCGTTGTTCAAGCCAGCGCCAGATCCGCAAGTATCGTAGCAAGCGCTTCGCGCGGCTCACCCTGAAGAGCCTGAAGGGGGAAGGGTAGCGCGGGTGTTTCCACTTTCCCCAGCATTTCTGCCGCTGCCGCTACCACCCGCAAACTACCATAATGGCGGAACAGCGCCCAAAGCGGCTCCAGCCGCTCGGATTGTGCCGACTCTTTCGAACGGGCAATCGCCAGCGCTGTTTGCGGAAACAACCCGCCGACCACCGAGTACCAGACGTCAAACCCGGCCTGCAGGGCGGAGGCCGCTCGCCAGTCACCGGCGATGCCCAGCGTGACGGTATCAGGTAGACGAGCGCGTACCTGCAACAGGTCCTCCGGCACGCGGCCAAGCTTAATGGACCCTATATTCGGCAGGGCCGCGGCGGCAAATAACAGTTCATCGCTAAACGAAAAACCGGTTGTGGCGGGATTATCGTAAATGCACAGCGGTACTGAGAGCTGGCGGGTCACCGTTTCATAGAGAGTAAACACTTCGTCTTCCGTTAATCGCTGGTACGACACGGGTGCCAGCAGCACGCCGGAGACACCTGCCGATTGCGCGTCGTCAGCTAGACGCAGAATATCGTCCAGCCGCAATGCGCCGATGCTGACGATGACCGGAATGTCATCAGCATGCGCCACCGCGCAGCGTGCGATCCGACCGCGCTCTTCAACGGTCAGATAGGCGTAACTTCCCGTTGAGCCCAAAATGCCCAGTGAATCCATACCAGCGTCGACCACGGGGCGCAGAAGATTGATGAAGGAGTGCTCGTCAAACGTCCCCTCTTTCAGGGGGGTTAACGGAAACGCGCTTAACCCGTGAAACATCGTGTTGTCCTCCTACAGCGTCAGCAGCTGAACCCGAGCCGTGGCTCCCGGCATCAGCCGCTGCAGGTTGTTGACCAGTTCTTCTCCTGCCTCTTCCAGTGCCGCAAGGGGCATCGACGGCAGGCTTTCAAGAATAAACCACATGGATTGTGCCTGCCTGTCCAGACGGGTACGCACCCCCTGGCGCCAGTTCCAGCGGCGGCAGGTGACGCCGAGATCGTCGCGCCAGATAACCTCGCCCGGTTCCGGATGTTCCATCACTGGTTGTCCCTCTTTGAAGGTATCAAACGGCTCGCTGCCGTCGGCCAGCGTCAGACGCGGCGCACCCGAATACGCCGCGAGATTTTCCCCGCCCACCGGAATGGCATAGCGAATACTCACCGCGTTATAGATATCTACGACCGGATCCAGCGACGGCAGCGAACCGTCTTTCAGTACCCGCTTGCGCAGGGCAGATGCCGAGCAGGGCGTGCGTTTCGGTTTCGCGCCGAAGGCTTTAAACACCTCATCCCAGTCTGAAAGGTGTGCATCAGCCCATGGCACATCATCATTCAACATCTGCTGGCAGGCCTGCGCCAACGCGGCGGGCGCAACCTCGGGGTGGGTTATCGGCGCAGCTTCAACCAGAATGCTCAGCGCCCGAAAGCCCGGGGCAATCCCGGCAAGATGCGAATCTATTGACGGCGTAACGAGAGACATAAATAATCCTGTATTGACTGTTTTATACCATGGTAGTGACCAATGACTGATAAAGTCAATATAATGACTTCGCAGGGTGCCGATGTTGCCCTGGTAAGCCTGGCCGTGGCAAACCGCATACGCAACTGGCGCAAAGAGAAAAAGCTGTCTCTGGACGAGTTGTCCCGCCGGGCAAGCGTTAGCAAAGGCATGCTGGTGGAGATCGAAAAGGGCGCAGCCAACCCCAGTATCGCCATCTTGTGCAAGCTGGCCGCCGCGCTCGGCATCTCCGTAGCGGATATCGTCAACGTATCCAGCGAGCCGCTGGTGCACGTTATCGAAGAGGCTGCGATTCCGGTGCTGTGGCAGGGCGCACAGGGTGGACGCGCCAGACTGCTGGCGGGAACCGCAGGCCCGGATATGATTGAGCTATGGCAGTGGGAGATGCAGCCGGGAGAGCGCTTTACCTCTCCGGGGCACCCGGCGGGAACCTTTGAGCTGCTGCACGTGAACGAAGGCGTTTTAACGTTGACGGTGGATGAGACGGTGACCCAGGTTAACGCTGGCGCATCGGCGGTGGCGAAAACGGAAGCGGCGCACGGATATGCGAACGAAGGCGATACCGTGCTTCGCTTCACCATGACGGTGGCGGAATTTCACCGATAAAAAGCAGCCCGGTGGCGCTACGCTTACCGGGCCTGCATGCAGTATTTTGTAGGCCGGGTAAGCGTAGCGCCACCCGGCGTTGATTACGCCTCTTCCACACTTATTCGCAGCGCTGCCAGCGCTTTACGCGCCGCTTTCAGCACCTGCTCGCACTGCTCAATCGTCAGCGTCAGCGGCGGTTCAATGCGGATGGTTTTCGAGTTGTTGAGCGTTCCGGCGACCAGCACCCGCTGGCGGAACATCTCGCTCGCGAAGTTATAGCCGGTTTCGTTATCGACAAACTCAATCGCCATCAGCATCCCTTTGCCACGCGCGTCCTGCACCAGGTCCGGATATTCCCGGCCTAGCTGACGGAAGCCGTCCAGCAGCATGTCGCCTTTCTGCTCCGCCTGGGCGGGCAGGTTTTGCTCCAGCAGCACGTTGATGGTTGCCAGCGCGGCCGCGCAGGCCAGCGGGTTACCGCCAAAGGTGGTGGTATGCAGGAACGGGTTGTCGAACAGCACCGAGAACACCTCTTCAGTCGCAACCGTCGCACCAATCGGCATCACGCCGCCGCCGAGCGCTTTCGCCAGGCACAGGATGTCCGGCTGCACGTTTTCGTGCTCGCAGGCAAACATCTTGCCGGTGCGCCCCATCCCGGTCTGGACTTCGTCGAGGATCAGCAGCGCGCCAAACTCATCGCACAGCTGACGCACGGCGGGCAGATAGCCCTGCGGAGGGAGGATCACGCCGCCTTCACCCTGAATCGGCTCCAGGATCACCGCCGCCACGTCATCGCCGGTTTTACGGCATTCGCTCAGCACGGTGCGCATGGCGTTAATGTCGCCGAACGGCACGTGGCGGAAGCCCGGCAGCAGCGGCATAAACGGTTTGCGGAAGGTGGATTTGGCGGTAGCAGACAATGCGCCCAGAGATTTACCGTGGAACGCGCCGCTGGTGGCGATAAAGGTGAATTTCCCGCGCGGCGACTGGTACGCTTTGGCGAGTTTAATCGCCGCTTCGACCGATTCCGTGCCGCTGTTGCTAAAGAAGCTGTACTTCAGTTTGCCGGGCGTTAAGGCCGCCAGCGTTTTCGCGAGCATGGCGCGAAGCGGGTCGAGCAGTTCCTGGCTATGGAGAGGTTGTTTCGCAAGTTGATTCTGTACGGCGGAAACCACAACTGGATTACGGTGCCCCACGTTGAAGATACCAAAACCACCCAGGCAATCGATAAACTCCTGTCCCTGGGTGTCGACAAGCGTGTTAAGACTCCCCGCTTGCCACTCTACGGCTCCGTAATCCCCACCGGCGGTAACAGATTTGCGATACTCCAGAAAACCTGGATTGACGTGCTCTTTAAAGTAATCGATGACCTCTCGGTTAAGTTGTTTCATCTCCTCATGATCGAGCGTTCGCTTCTCAATGAGATTCAGTGCGTGCGCGGTACAGGCAAGAGCCGAGGCGCTGGAAGGTAACCTGTTCAAAATGTGCTCCCGGGGATCGCGTATCACATGATACTGGTTTAAGTATTGCAGGGATTACGCCACTTCAGATGACTTAACGAAAATCGGGATAAACGCCAGGTTAAAATAATGTTGCACAATATTTAATCATGCCGGAGCAACCGAAACGGGATTTAGCGGTACAGGACAAAAAGGGTAAATGAGGCCGGAAAAGCGCATCTGCACTAAAGAAGTGCATTGGCTGCAACTTAAGTGGGCATTAACTGGTCATGCTTTATAGGTAATTTCTTTGCGAAAGTATTTGAAATCAATGAATTATAAAATCGTACAAAAAGTATGGTTTAAGTGAAATCTGCGATCTTCATCAAGTTTAACAACTAAAGATAAATTGTTTACCGCCGAAAAAACATTGACCCACAAAATTAACATTCAAATAACCTGCAAGGGATGCCCACGATGTCCTCTCCAACCTATGTCACCCAGAATGAATATCCTCTGGACGATGACACCACCTTAATGTCTACCACAGACGTCCACAGCTACATCACACACGCCAACGACACCTTTGTGCAGGTGAGCGGCTACCAGCTCGATGAGCTGACGGGCCAGCCGCACAATCTGGTGCGCCACCCCGATATGCCAAAAGCCGCGTTTGCCGATATGTGGTACACGCTGCAGCAGGGCGAGCCGTGGAGCGGAGTTGTCAAAAACCGGCGCAAAAACGGCGACCACTACTGGGTGCGTGCGAATGCGGTGCCGATGGTGCGCCGCGGGCAGGTGACGGGCTATATGTCCATTCGCACCAAAGCCACAGCCGAAGAGATTGCGGCCGTGGAGCCGCTCTACCGGGCGCTGAACGACGGGAGCTGTAAGAAACGTGTGCACAAGGGGCTGGTGGTTGGAAAAGGCTGGCTGGGTAAACTGCCGGCAATGCCGCTGCGCTGGCGCGTGCGCAGCGTGATGGCGGCGCTTTTTGCCGTTCTCGCCGCCACGCTGATCGCGACTTCCGCCGGGTGGATGCCGCTCGTTGCTGCCGCGGTGGTGATGCTGCTGGGAACGCTGCTGTTTGAGCAACAGATTGTCCGCCCGGTAGAGAATGTGGCGCAACAGGCGCTGAAGGTCGCAACCGGTGAGCGCAACAGCGTGCAGCATCTGAACCGCAGCGACGAGCTGGGGCTGACGCTGCGCGCGGTCGGGCAGCTGGGCCTGATGTGCCGCTGGTTAATCAATGACGTCTCGAGCCAGGTGGTGAGCGTCCGTGACGGCAGCGACAGGCTGGCACAGGGAAATGAAGATCTGAACGATCGCACGCGTCAGACCGTGGCGAATGTGCAGCAGACCGTCGCGACAATGAACCAGATGGCCGCTTCCGTTCAGAGTAACTCTGAAACCGCCGCCGAGGTGGATAAACTCTCCGTGGCCGCGAGCAGCGCGGCGACGAAAGGGGGCAACGCGATGCAGACCGTCGTCAAAACCATGGATGACATTGCCGACAGCACGCAGCGGATTGGCTCGATTACCTCCCTGATTAACGATATCGCTTTCCAGACCAACATTCTGGCGCTGAACGCGGCGGTTGAAGCGGCAAGGGCAGGAGAGCAGGGAAAAGGTTTTGCCGTGGTCGCGGGCGAAGTTCGCCATCTCGCCAGCCGCAGCGCCAGTGCCGCCAATGATATTCGTAAACTCATTGATGCCAGCGCCAGCAAGGTGCAGTCCGGCTCTGAGCAGGTTCACGCCGCAGGCCGCACGATGGATGATATCGTGGTGCAGGTGAAAAACGTGACGCAGCTTATCGCCCAGATCAGCCACGCGACCTCCGAGCAGGCCACCGGGCTGTCAGAGTTGACCCGCGCGGTGGCTGAACTCGACAGCATCACGCAGAAAAACGCCGACCTGGTCGAGGAGAGCGCCCACATTTCTGCAATGGTGAAGCACCGCGCCGGACGCCTCAAGGATGCGGTGACTGTGCTCCACTGAGTCAGTAATGTTCCAAAAAAGCCGTTTATTCCGTAAGGAATAAGCGGCGTTTTATTTTTTGATTGTGACTATTAATGTGGTTTATTGTTAATTTAATATTAAATAACTAAAGAAATTGCCTCAGTTATTTATTCCTGCCTAAGTCAGTTCTTCAGAATGCTATTTCGAAAATACCCCGTTTGACGGTCTGGTAACGATCGATGAGGCCATATTAATAGCCTACACCTATGCATTGCGGGGGTTATTAAATAAAAAAACGATCAAACTCATAAAGTTAGCGAAATCGTTACCGATAACAGCGATCGTCTGAGAAATAATCACATCGATGGAGAAAATATGTTCTTACATGACGTAAAGATCGGCACGAAATTATTTCTGGCGTTTGGGTTCTTTATTGTCCTGATGGCGATCAGCGCGAGCCTGTCTCTGCTGAGCCTGAACCGGGCTAATAACGGGATGCAATCGATTATTACCAGCGATTATCCGACCACGGTAAAAGCGAACCAGTTAATCGATAACTTCCAGGAATTTATTAGCACTCAACAGCTGATGCTGCTGGACGAGCAGGGCACCTATACGGGGCAATCTCAGCAGCGCCTGAAAGAGATCAGCGAGCACATCACGGTGATCCTGGGCGAGCTGAACAACGCGTTGCAGGATCAAAAGTCTCAGCAGGTTCTGGCGGAGATCCGCAGCGTGCGCCAGCAGTATCTGGACTCGCGCTACCGCATTCTGCAGGCGGTGCAGAACAACAATCGTGCGGGCGCTATTCAGGAGATGATGACCACCACCCTCGCCGTGCAGCAGGCTTATAAAGCGAAGGTGAAGGAGCTGATTACCATTCAAAACAGCGAGATGCAGAGTGCCGGCGCGCAGGTGGAAGGGGATTTCAGGTCTAACCGCCTGCTGCTGATCCTGCTCACGCTCTTTAGCGTCGCGGCAGGCAGCCTGATTGGCTGGTTTATCGTGCGCGCTATCACTCGTCCGCTCGGCGAGGCGGTGCATTTTGCAAAAGCCATTTCTGAGGGCGATCTGACGGGCAGCATCACGCCACACGGTAAAGACGAAACGGGTCTGCTGCTGCATGCGCTGATGGAGATGAAAACGCGACTGCTGGACATTGTGCAGCAGGTGCAAACCGGCTCGGAGAATATCTCCAGTGCAGCCGCGCAGATTGTCGCCGGGAACCAGGATCTGGCCGCGCGCACGGAAGAGCAGGCAAGTTCTGTTGAACAGACCGCCGCCTCGATGGAGCAGATCACCGCGACGGTGAAAAATACCGCCTCGCATACCGGGGAAGCGACCAACCTCTCGGCGGATGCCGCCACGGTGGTTAAAAACAACGGCGAGATGATGAAGCAGGTGACCAGCAAAATGCGCCTGATTAACGAGACGTCGAACCGGATGTCCGACATTATCGACCTGATCGACGCCATTGCCTTCCAGACCAACATTCTGGCGCTGAACGCGGCGGTGGAAGCGGCGCGCGCCGGCGAGCACGGTCGCGGCTTTGCGGTGGTGGCGGGTGAAGTTCGCCAGCTTGCCCAGAAGAGTGCGTCATCTGCCAGCGAAATCCGCGAGCTGATTGAGAGCTCTACCAGTCAGACCCAGGACGGGATGAACCTGGTCGAAAAAGCGAGTGGGCTGATCAACGGGATGGTCGGTAACGTGGAAGAGATGGACGTGATTCTGCGCGAAATTCGCCAGGCCAGCCACGAGCAGACGGAAGGTATCTCGCAGATTAACAGCGCGATTGGCCTGATTGACGCCACCACCCAGCAGAACTCCGCGCTGGTGGAGGAGTCCGTGGCGGCGGCAGCATCGCTTAACGAACAGGCGATGCACCTGAAGGAGCTGGTACGCGTCTTCCGCGTGAGCGAGCACGCTCCGGCTTAGTCCAGCTGGGAGATCTCGAGCGCCGCGCGGTCAATAACGCCGATAATCTGCTTGAGCTGCGCGTCGCTGAGCTCTCCCTGATTCACCTTCAGGTCTAACACCGCTTTGAAGTTATCCAGCGCCCGCTTCATCTGCGGGTTTTTGCGCAGCTGAAAACCGACGGAACGCGCTTTGATACGCACCTGGATCTGTTCCAGCTGTTCCCGGTTTTCGTCCAGCCAGCGTTGTCCTTCAGCGGTAATCGTAATCGTCTTACGACCGTTCTCTTCTTCCGTAATGGTGATAAAGGTCTGATCCTGAAGATAATCCAGGGTCGGGTAGATCACTCCTGGGCTCGGGGTGTAATTCCCCTGGGTCAGGTTCTCGATCTCTTTGATCAGCTCGTAGCCGTGGCTCGCGCTGCGGGTCAGGATATCCAGAATCACCAGCCGCAGATCGCCGTGGCCGAAAAAGCGCGGTCGGCGCCCGCCGCTGTCGTGTTCGTGTCGCATAGTAGCTCTCTTAATTTGATATATCTAAACTATATCTAAGATATATTCAGATGCAATCTAAAAGATCTTGCATTTTTACTTATTAGTAATCATTATCATTTGAAAATTGATTTAGATATATCGTATTCACCAGAGAGGGGCTAAAAATGGCATCTACCCGTTACCCACAGCGTGTTCGTAATGACCTGCGCTTTCGCGAGCTGACGGTGCTCCGCGTTGAGCGCGCCAGCGCGGGTTTCCAGCGCATTGTTTTAGGCGGCGAGCAGCTGGAGGGCTTTAGTTCCCGCGGTTTCGACGACCATACAAAAGTCTTTTTCCCGGCTCCTGGGGCGGTATTTGTACCGCCGGTGGTCACCGATGAAGGCATCGACTGGGGTGACGGCGTACGTCCTCAGACGCGCGACTACACGCCGCTGTACGACGAGGCAAACCATGAGCTGGTACTCGATTTCTTCATTCACGACGGCGGCATTGCCAGCCGCTGGGCGGTCGAGGCGAAAGCGGGAGACAGGCTGACCATCGGCGGTCCGCGCGGTTCGCTGGTGGTACCGGAGGATTACGCCTGGCAGCTGTACGTGTGCGACGAGTCCGGCATGCCCGCGCTGCGTCGACGCTTAGAAAGCATTGCTAAACTGCCGGTTCGCCCGCAGGTTCATGCGGTAGTGACGGTCGGGGACGAATCTTATAAAGACTATCTGGCACACCTGAGCGAGTTCGAAATCACCTGGGTGGTGGGCCATAGCGAGCAGGCGGTAGCGGACCATCTGGCGGCGCTGACCGTTCCTGGGGAAGACTATTTCATCTGGCTGACCGGGGAAGGGAAGGTGGTGAAGACGCTGAGCCGTCAGTTTGAAACCGACGCGATTGACCCACAACTGGTGCGTGCCAGCGCATACTGGCACGCCAAATAATCAGGCAGCGGAATCCAGCTGCGCTTCGCTCACCTGATGTTCGAGCGAGGCGCGGACCTCGTGCAGCGCTTTCTCCTGCTGAGCGAAGTACGCTTCCATATTGTTGAGCGACGAGACCAGAAGCCAGGACTCCTCTTTCTCCAGCTCTGCCAGCTCGTTCACTAAAATGTCTATCTGCTCGCGAACCTGCGCCATTTTTTTGCGGATACGTTCCAGATCGTTCAGCCTGTCGCTTGCCATCAATGGCTCAAAGCCCTGCTGCAGGCGGGCCACCAGTGAGCGAATGGTTTTAACGTCGCCACGCTGCTTTGCCTGGTTGAGCTGGACCATCATCGCGTTAGCTTCCTCTTTCAGGTCGTCCGCCACCAGATCCGGATGGCAGAGCTTGCTCGCCTGCCGCCAGAGGCGCTTAAGCTCGTTCCGATCCTCTTCCGAAAGATCCTTGCCCTTGCGCAGCCGCACTTCGGCATCGTGATGCTGCTCGCGATACTTCTCGTACTCTTCGTTAGCGTCGTCGCGCGCCTGACGCGCAGGCTCCTCTTCGCGCGTTAAGCCGCTCTCCAGCTCCAGCGCTTCGGCCAGCAGGTTGGCAATCAGATTGCTTTGCTGTTCAAGATGCTTACGCGCCTCAGCGGCCTGCACGGAGTCGGCCGGGAGATCGCGCCAGCGCTGGGTGAGCGTCGCCAGCACCTCTACCGCCTGCGCCATATAGCGCTGGCAGCGACGGTAATCTTCCTCGCGACGACGCGCTTCCGCCTGCTGACGGCGCAGATTGAGCTCGGCCAGCGTTTTACGCAGGGCGAGGATCTGCTGCATCAGCGGTCCGAGGCGAGAAAAATAGAGATCGTTGAACTCATCAAGCTGCTGCACCCGGGCGTTGCGGCGGTCAATCAGATCGCGTAGACGCTCTTCCAGCGCCTTCAGCTCCAGCTTGCTGGCGGCCACCTGCGGATCTCGCCACTGGGTTACGGCGCGCTGGCCCTGCAGCCAGGCGGTAATTGCCGCCATCGCAGCGGTGTAGTTCTTCTCCTCAAGCGCCACGACGATTGCCTGCAGCTCATCGTCAAACGCTTCATTTTTCAGGCGTGTCAGCTGGCTCTGGATGATGTCATCATCTTCCAGTTCAATGGCATTTTTAATGATTTCTAGCCGTTTGATCGGTGTGCTCATGATGCCTTTCGCTTTGGCGCTTAAGTATTTGAGTTAAGGTTAGTTGTTGTAAAAGCTACAGGAAATAATACACACGGATGATGATCGGCGCGATGGGGGATTTCTTTAATGAGTTGATGTGTGGTGCTCTCATTATGGGGTAAACCCGATAGAGCGACATGCCACACCTTCACCAGCCTTGTTAATGTGCGTCGATCCTCTTTTTCCCCTGCCTCGGGTTTTTCCGTGTCCTACCCGAAAGCGAGCGCCCCACCTTTGGTGGCGAATGCATCCGACCCACCCTCAATTAACCTCGCTGTAAATCCCCACCACGCGCCCCACCGTTTTTATCTCGTCGATACCGCATTCAAACGGAACCTTGCCGCCCGCCACGTGGAGTTTTTTACCCGGCAGCAGCGTGAGGTCGCGGATGCTGGCAGTGCCTTCAATCTCAACCAGCCACAGGCCGTCGGTTAACGATGCTTCTTTTTCAATAAAGTGCAGCTTTCCCTCCGCCCGAACGGCGATGCCGCGAGCCAGCGGTTTGCTAAAGAAACCAGAGTCAATACTCAAAGTGGTATTTTCTTCCAGCTTTCCATCACTCAGTGTGAATGTGGAAACCGAAACCGGATCGCCCGGCGCGGGGTGACCTTCAAACTGTGCACCTTGTCCGGTCATCAGCCAGCGAAGGCTGGCACCGGTGTCCAGCGCGCACTGAACCGCAAAGTCGTAAGAGACGGTACCGCGCGCGTAGCGGTTCTGAAGCGAGCTGGCGGCGATATTAAAGTGCCGGGCCAGCTGGATTTTCTGCGTGAAACCATATACCTGACAGATTCTATCGAGTAACTCTTCATTATTCACTTGAGAATCTAAAATCAAAATATATTCCTTTGGGTGTTTACTAATACTCATTTGGGTATTAGTATCATTACAAATTCGGGCAATCAGCGGCAGGCGTTGGCAAACAGAGGCTAATGATTGCAGACATTATCAAAATGGGAATCATGCAGCATGGCATCTGAAATCGCAATCATCAAACGGCGGAAAAAACCGTGCTGTGCCCGTTTTCAGCGCACTAGCGTGCGTGAGTTTACGCGAGGGGAGATATGGCGATAGAAGCTGCCCGTGCAAGGGTTCCACTTAGCGTGGGAGCGCGCCTTAGCGGGCTTAACCACATCGCTGAACTGCGCGCCCGATACGGGAGCGATAGCGGAAAAGAGCTGGCGCGGTTTATGGCTGAACTGCGCGATAAGCGCGATCCCTGTTTTGAGGAGAACAGCAGGGCGCTGGCCGCCCTCTTTTTCCTGGCGAGATTGCCCGTCGCCCGTCATGAGTGCGAGCTCAGTGAGCTAACCACAGAGGAGAAAAGGGCGCTGATTAACGCCATGAATCATTTTCGTGCTGTCGTGAGTTTATTTCCTGAACGGCTGACCATGCCGATATAACCCAACCCAAAAACTAATGGCGTAAACCCGCCGGGCATCCTTTTGCCTGAATTTAAGGAGAACGCGTGATGCGAAACAGTGAAAACCGCCCTTATCCGACCGGAAGTGAAGAACTGAAGCGCCTGCTGGCAGAGGCAAAAACAGAGGAACGATGCGCGCGAGCCCTCGCGGTCTCCCTGCGTCTGGAGGCCCTGGCGAGCCATATCTACAAAACCGGCATGAGCGGAGAAGACGTTGCCGAACTGCTGTGCCACGAGGCGGCCCGCTACGAGCGTGAATCCCAGGAGCTGCACTGATGGCCGATTTTATCGATCTTGCGCAGGCGCGCGAGCAGGAGGACAGAGAGCGGTACATTAATCGCGCCCGCAGACGACCCGCATCGCCTTCGCGTTTCCTCTGCGAGGACTGCGAGGCCCCGATACCGGAGGCGCGCCGAATAGCGGTGCCTGGGGTAGCCCTGTGCGTGACCTGCCAGGAGATCGCGGAGATGAAAAATAAACACGTCCGGGGAGGATAAGTTGGCTACGTCATTTGCTTATCCGTGGAATGCCCCACGGTCGGCCATTGCCAGCCCTTATCTCACCCACGCCCAACAGCAGCGCCGCGATCGCCTTTTCGCGGCGCTGCAGCAGGCAAGAATTTCCCTCTCACAGCAGCCTGACTGCGTACGCTTCGAGGTCTGGCGCACGGTTGACGCCCTCGAACAGCATAGGGGCAGCCCGCAGGCTAACGCCTTTTTGATCCGCTTCTGCAAAAGGATGTTACCCCGTCTGAGGCGGGTCTCTGAACGCTATGCCTGCACAGGCCTGCACGACGAGGTCTCGAGGGCCGTGTTTGACGGCCATTTCGACACTCAGCTTCTGCAATACCTCGCCTCGCGGATGGTCGAACTGGTGGCCCGCTATAACCGCCTTCCGGATATGTCCCGCGCGGACATCGACCTGCTGGCCGCAGATATCGCCAGCTTTATTCGCGGCGAGCTGGCGAATATTAACGATGCTGAGATGGGTGAATACCAGACGCTGTACGTCTGGTATCAGCGCGCCGGACTGATCGCCCGACAGTTCAACGTGTCGCCTCCGCACTGGGAGCGGGTGTCGAAGACGTTTTTCAACAAAGATGACGTTGCCGCGGCGGTGATCCGCATGTTTTCCGAGGCGTGGTGGCGCGGGCGTCTGCGTCGGGTCGCGGCTGCCTGGCGCGAGCATCTGCAGATTGCCCTCGGCAACGTCAGCAAGCGAAAAGCGGCGTATGCGAGCAAACGCTGCGTGACCGAGTGGCGCGAGCAGAAGCGCCGCACCCGCGAATTTCTCAAGGGCATGGAGCTGGAAGATGAAGAGGGCAACCGCATCAGCCTGATTGAAAAATACGACAGCTCGGTGGCCAACCCGGCGATACGTCGCTGTGAACTGATGACCCGTATCCGCGGGTTTGAAAATATCTGTGAGGCGCTTGGCTACGTGGGCGAGTTCTATACCTTAACCGCGCCCGCGCAGTATCACGCGACGCTGAAATCAGGCTTCCCCAACGCGAAGTGGAACGGGGCCAGCCCGGCGGATACGCAACTCTACTTTACCCGCCTGTGGGCGCGCATCCGGGCAAAACTGCACCGGGACGGGCGCCGTATCTTTGGTATCCGCGTTGCGGAACCCCATCACGACGGTACGCCCCACTGGCACATGCTGATGTTTATGCTGCCGGAAGACGTCGAATGCGTTCGCCGGATTATTGGGGATTATACCCGGCAGGAGGATGCTGCCGAGCTGCAGAGCGAAGGCGCCAGACAGGCGCGCTTTCACGCGGACGCGATCGATCCGCAGAAAGGCAGCGCTACCGGCTATATCGCCAAATACATCTCAAAGAATATCGACGGCTATGCGCTCGATGGCGAGACCGATAACGAAAGCGGTGGTCTGCTGAAGGAGACGGCGTCCGCCGTGTCGGCCTGGGCAGGGCGCTGGCACATTCGCCAGTTTCAGTTCATCGGCGGCGCGCCGGTAACGGTCTACCGCGAGCTGCGGCGTCTGGTGGATGCCGAGGCCGCGCGCGGTCTGAGCGTTGAGTTTGCTGCCGTCCAGGAGGCTGCCGACGCCGGGGACTGGGCGGGTTACGTTACTGCGCAGGGCGGGCCGTTTGTGCGTCGCGATGATTTACAGGTGCGCACGCTGTATGAGCCGCGCGCCGGGTTTAACCAGTACGGCGAGGAAACGGTCCGCATCCGCGGCGTGTACGATTCTGCCGTTGGCGCGGGCAGCCCAGTTTTAACCCGGCTCACGCAGTGGAAAATTGTGCCGAAGCGGGCCGCGGATCTTAAGGACGCGCCCGTATCCTCTCGGAGTTCTGTCAATAACTGTACGCAGACCGATCTTTCTCAACCCCTCAGCCGACGTGCGAGGCGGGCGTTAACCGAACGCATCAAATTCATCCGCCCTGGCGCGACAGCGCCCGTCGTCTTCGCGAGCGACCCGCAGAACGGGGTACCGGAGAAGGTGATCGATGAGATACGGCTCGCCACCGGGATAGCCATCAGCCGGGCAGAAGCCCTGCATCTGATGGCGGGAGGCATCAGCCGCTTTAACGATAAATGGTGCAGGGGCGCAGCTGACGGATCGCTATTTCCGGCACCGTGTTCTTACCAGCAAAAGGCGCGGAAAATCCTTGAACGTATTGGGCTTTTAACGGATCTCTTCGCTCAGAGGGCACGCTAATCTCCATCCATATCATGTACATACCGTGAAGGGTTCTGATTTTTCGCTTCACTCTTTTTGTGAATACGTGCTACTGTATGTTTATACAGTATCTCGTGGTGGAGGTTGTGTGGACAGAGAGTTGAACGAGCAGGTCATGATTGAACGAGTCGAGCTGATTGCGCGACTGACGACGGAAGGAACGTGTCAGGAAAGAGATCGTGAGATTGCCCTGAATTTGATTGCTGAGATTGCGCGGGGAAATTTAATCAAGAACAACGCATTTACCGTTGTATTCTCAGCATCGCCTGTTCCGGAACGAATCAAAAAAGAGGGCAACGTTCGGGTGAACATTACTCTCGATAAAGATCAGCAGATTGACCCTGCCGTCGCTGAGGCCTTTCAGTGCGAACTGACCCGCAGAATACGATCCCTGTTTCCGTCATCGCGGGTGAACGTGAAAATCGGATCGGTGACGGGGGTCGAACTCCAGGGGCTTGAAAAAGAAGCCGATCGCGAGGCGCTGGACGCTATCCTCCGGGAAGTCTGGGAAGACGAGAGCTGGCGCTAGCCCCGGCGTCATCACCCGTACCAACACCCTCATTCCTGTTTTGCGCTTCCGTTGAACCACGCTTCGCCGCTCGCGGACGATCTGTTGTGCCCGCGATTGTCCATCCGTCAGCGATAGCGAAAAGCCTGCTGGCCCGGGAAACTCTACGGTACCTGGAAACCGGATGTTGGGAGCGTCTGATGAAAATCTATGCAATGCAAGGGGACACGCTTGATGCCGTTTGCGCCCGCTTTTATGGGCGCACGGCTGGAGTCGTTGAAGCCGTTCTGAAGGCCAATCCTGGCCTCGCGGAGTTAGGCGTTATCTTGCCTCACGGCACGCCGGTAGAGATGCCGGAGGTGAATAGCGCCCCCACAAAAGAATCCGTAAACCTATGGGACTGAGCCTGGAGAAAATCACCACGTTTATCGCCTACTGGCTGGCCGTGGCGCTGGCATGGTTCGGGGCGATGTCTCCTGAAAAAGTCGCGCTGTACGTGGGGAGTCTGTGCGCCATTTTTACCGCATTAACGAATTACTGGTTTAAGCGAAAAACCTGGCGCTATCTCCAGTCTCTTGGCCTCGATAAGAAGAGCATTCGTGAACTCAATCATTAAGCGTTGCAGCGTCGCCGGCGTGCTGGCCCTGGCGGTGCTGATGCCTGACTTTCGATTACTGAAAACGTCCCCGGAAGGATTGGCGTTGATTGCCGACCTCGAAGGATGTCGCCTCTCGCCCTACCGGTGTAGCGCCGGCGTATGGACGTCCGGCATTGGCCACACGGCAAACGTTGTGCCGACGCGGGACATTACCGAGCGTGAGGCTGCGGTAAACCTGGTTGCTGATGTGCTCAATGTTGAGCGGCGTCTGGCGGCGTGTGCACCGGTAGAGATGCCGCCCCGGGTCTATGACGCGCTGGTGAGTTTTACCTTTAATGTCGGCGCAGGCGCTGCCTGCCGTTCGACGCTGGTGTCCTTTATCAAACGTAAACAGTGGCCGCAGGCATGCGGTCAGCTTACCCGCTGGGTGTACGTCAACGGCGTCAAAAATGCCGGGCTGGAAAACCGTCGCGTCCGCGAGAAGGCCTGGTGCATGAAGGGGCTGCCGTGAGAACGCTCATGCTGGCGCTGGCCGGGCTGCTGGCCATCGCGCTGTGGCTTCGTCATGACAACCTGAACCTGTCCCGTTCCTTAGCCGCGGCCAACCGGGTCGCCAGCGAGCAAAAAACGGCCCTCGCCACGCTTAATCAGCAGCTGTCCCTGTCGCAGCGAATGGCCAGAGCAAATGAAAACGCCCAGGTCAGGCTCCGTGAGGAGCTTGTCACCGCGGGCGAGGAGAGGGCAAGACGGGAAGCGACTATCGGGAGATTACTCAATGAAAATGAAGCGTTACGCCGCTGGTATACCGCTCAGCTGCCTGATGCTGTCCGCAGGCTGCACACCCGCACCGCCTGCGCCTCTGCAGCCCATTGTTTACAACGCCTGCCCGAAGGTGAGCCGCTGCCCGATGCCGGGGAGCGAACCCGCCACTAACGGCGATCTCAGCGCGGATATTCGCAGGCTGGAATACGCCCTTATCGCCTGCGCGCTGCAGGTTGAAACCATTAAAGACTGTCAGGATAAACTCGATGCACAAACTCAAGAGCCTGCGTCAGGCATTAATTGACGCGATCCCCCAACTCAATGCCAACCCGGAGCGCCTGCAGATGTCGGTCGGAGGCGGCAATATTGACGCCCGCCAGGCCTCCTCGCTCTCCTTTGAAAAGCGGTATGCGCTGAACGCGAAGGTTAGCGGCTTCACCGGCGACAGCGAGGGATTTTTCGTCCCGGTGCTGGCCTGGCTTCGGGTAAACCAGCCGGATATTTTTACCCTCGATGAAGGCCGCAAAAACGGTTACACCTTCGCGATCGTCTTAAACGATGACGATACGATGGATATCACCATCAGCGTGCAATTAACCGAGCGTATTCTTGTTTCCCAGGAGCAGGGCGCTCTGCACGCGACGTATTCCCCCGAGCCGCCGCTGCCGGAGCCCGTCACGCGTCCGAAGGCGCTGTACGTTAACGGCGAGCTGGTCAGCCAGTGGGAGGAGTAATTTCCCCGCGCTGAAGGCCGCCATCCGACTGCCGTCTGGACCGCTTGTTGTATCATCCCGCAGAAAACCCCGTCTCGTTGCTGCCGTTCCTCCTGAACGGCATTCTCTTCTCATGAATACATTAACTTCCATGAACGGCATCGCTCGCGCGATCCGCAATCTTATTCGTATCGGTGTTGTGACCGATGTTGACCTCAGCAGAGGGCTTTGTCGTGTCCAGACCGGCGGGATGAAAACCACCTGGCTGAACTGGCTCACCTGTCGTGCGGGACGTTCACGCGTCTGGTGGGCCCCTTCCGAGGGAGAGCAGGTGCTGCTGCTGGCCATCGGCGGCGAGCTTGATACCGCCTTTGTGCTGCCCGGCATTTTCTCTGACGACCATCCGGCGCCGTCCGGGTCGCCTGATGCGTTCCACGTCTCGTTTCCTGACGGGGCGGTCATCGAGTACGAACCCGGTCACGGGGCGCTGACGGTTACAGGCATTAAAACGGCCGATATTACCGCCTCTGAATCGCTGACCGCCACCGTGCCGGAGGTGAGGGTGACGTCAACGTCCCGCATCACGCTGGATACGCCTGAAGTGGTGTGCACTAACAAGTTAATTACTGCCTCTCTTGAAGTGCAGAAGGGCGGTGTGATGGCCGGAAATATTGAGCATTCCGGCGGTAAATTCACCTCCAACGGGGTGCAGGTGGATAACCACGCGCACGGCAGTGTGCAAAGCGGCGGAAGCTGGACTAAGGGGACACAATGACGGTGCGTTACAGGGGGATGAACAGGCAGACCGGGCTTAGCCTTTCAGAGGCGGAACACATCCGGCAAAGCGTGCGCGACATTCTGATTACGCCGATTGGCTCGCGGGTCATGCGGCGGGATTACGGCTCGCTGCTGGCGGCGATGATCGACAGGCCGCAGAGCCCGGCGCTGCGTCTGCAAATCATGGCCGCCTGTTATTCCGCCATCCAGAAATGGGAGCCGCGAATAAGCCTGACGGCCATCACTTTCGAGCGTTCGGAGAACGACGGGACGTTGTATGTCGATATCACCGGCACGCGCCCGACCTCCGGGCAATCCTTTTCTATCACCATTTCACTGAGTTAAACGCTATGGCTATTGTTGATCTGAGCCAGCTCGCCGCGCCTGATGTCGTGGAGGAGGTGGATTATGAAACGCTGTTGGCAGAACGAAAGGCCACCTTTGTCTCCCTCTATCCGGAAGAGGAGCGAGAGGCGATTGCACGGACGCTGACGCTGGAGTCCGAGCCGATTGTGAAGCTCCTGCAGGAGAACGCCTACCGGGAAGTTATCTGGCGCCAGCGGGTTAATGAGGCTGCGCTGGCCGTGACGCTGGCCTATTCTTCCGGTCACGATCTGGACGTTATTGCGGGAAACAATAATACCGAACGCCTGACCATCACCCCGGGCGATGACACTACCATTCCGCCAACGGCTGCCGTCATGGAGTCTGATGCTGACCTGCGACTGCGTGCGCAGCAGGCCTTTGAAGGGTTGAGCGTCGCGGGGCCGGTTGGAGCCTATGAATATCATGGTCGAAGTGCCGACGGGCGGGTCGCTGACGTTTCGGTTGAAAGCCCTCAGCCCGCATACGTGACGATTTCGGTGTTATCCCGTGAGGGGGATGGTACCGCTCGTCCTGAACTACTGGCGGTTGTTGAAAAAGCGCTTAACGCTGAAACCGTCCGCCCGGTCGGCGATCGTGTAACTGTCCAGTCAGCAGAAATTGTGCCTTACAAGATAAACGCAACGCTCTACGTTTATCCCGGACCAGAAGCTGAACCCATCAGGCAAGCTGCAGAGCAGAAGCTGCGGAATTATATCAGCGCGCAGCATCGCCTTGGACGCGATATCCGTCTCTCGGCCATCTATGCAGCACTTCACGTTGAAGGCGTGCAGCGCGTGGAACTGGAATCTCCCCACTCTGACATTGTACTGAGTAAGTCGCAGGCCTCGAACTGTACCTCGTATCAGATAGCGATCGGGGGTTCGGATGAGTGAAAGGCTGTTACCCGTTGGATCCTCGCCGCTGGAAGTCGCCGCTGCCGCTGCGCTCTCGAATATTGAACGAGTGCCGGTACCGCTACGCACCTTATGGAACCCCAGCGCGTGCCCGGTGAATTTACTTCCCTACCTGGCATGGGCGCTGTCGGTAGACCGTTGGGATGAGGCGTGGCCGGAGAGCACGAAGCGCAGCGTCATTATGTCCTCGTTTTTCGTCCATCAGCACAAAGGAACCATCAGCGCATTGCGTCGTGTGGTGGAACCGCTTGGCTTTTTGATTGAGGTGCGCGAGTGGTGGCAGCTCGGTGAGGAGCCTGGCACATTCCGTCTGGTTGTCGGTGTGCTTGATAACGGCATCACTGACGAAATGTATCAGGAGCTTGAACGGCTCATTGAGGATGCCAAACCGGCAAGTAGACACATGACCGGGCTGGCTATCAGCCTGAGCTCAACGGGAGAGTTTTATGTTGGCGCAGGATGCTATCACGGCGATGCGCTGGCTGTTTACCCCTATACCACTGAGGAACTTATTGTCTGTGGTGATTATTACCCGGCCTCGGCCATCCATTTGATTGATAACCTGAGAGTGAACGCATGACCGCAAAATATTTTGCCATACTGACGAATCAGGGCGCGGCGCGGCTAGCTAACGCGACGGCACTTGGTACGCAACTCAACCTGACGCAAATGGCGGTAGGCGACGCCAACGGAACGTTGCCAACCCCCGACCCGGCGCAGACGAAGCTCGTCAACCAAAAACGCATAGCGCCGCTGAACCTGCTCGCTGTTGACCCAAACAATACCAGCCAGATCATCGCTGAACAGATTATTCCCGAGAATGAGGGCGGTTTCTGGATCCGAGAGATCGGTCTCTATGACGACGACGGCATTCTGATCGCCGTGGCTAACTGCCCGGAGACATATAAGCCTCAGCTGCAGGAAGGCAGTGGCCGCACGCAGACCATCCGCATGATTCTTATTGTGTCGAGCACATCGTCAATTTCCCTGAAAATTGATCCGTCGGTTGTGCTGGCAACGCGTCAGTACGTTGACGATAAAGTTATTGAGGTAAAGGGCTACGCTGATGATCAGATGAAAAAGCATATTGCTGCTGATAATCCGCATAAACAGTACCCTTTAATCGCCAATGCGTTAAAAGAAATTGCCGATGCAGGGTTGAGCGCCGAGGTTCTCAAAAACCTTGGTTTGGGAGAAGGCTCTGCTTTGCCGGTGGGTGTACCCGTTCCATGGACATCAGCAACTCCACCGACGGGGTGGCTTAAATGCAACGGAGCGGCGTTCACAGCCTCCCAGTACCCTAAATTGGCGCTTGCCTATCCAGCCCTCAAACTGCCAGATCTTCGCGCTGAGTTTATACGTGGCTGGGATGATGGCAGAGGTATAGATAGCGGAAGGGGGTTGCTGTCAGCCCAGTTTGGTTCCGGGATTGGGATGTTTGTTGGCGGTTATTCTGATGGAACTGCATATATTGCAGTGAGTGATTTCGATAGCGTTGTCGATAATAGCCCATCATGGTCACATATTAGTACCGCTGGAATAATTTCTTCAATTACGGGGCAAAAGTCATCATTTGGCGCCCGCCCCCGTAACATCGCATTTAACTACATCGTGAGGGCCGCATAATGGCGAAGGCAAAATTAAACAATGAGCTTATTGCTACAGTGACCGGTGATATAACTGTGTTTAACTACGATGGTGAAACGCGCGAATATATTTCCTCCTCGGTTGAATATTTAGCGGAAGGTGTAGGTATTCCAGCCTTGTCATGCATTGATGCGCCTGGTGAAATTAAAGAAGGTTTTACTATTTGCCGCACCTTTGACTTAAACGGATGGGAGTACATCGCTGATCATCGCGGTAAAAGTGTATATAGCACAAAGTCAGGGGAGAAAGTCACGATTTCCCTACCGGGTGATTATCCGAAAGATACGACGACACAAGCCCCTGGAACGCCATATGATAAGTGGAATGGCAGCGAGTGGATAACCGACGCAAAAGCGAAACACTCTGCGGATGTGGCAAAGGCCGAACAGCAGAAAACTGCATTGCTAGCGGAAGCGTCTGCAATTATCGCACCATTGGTAGATGCTCAGGCTGGAGGCTACATTGATGATGCAGATATCCCTCGTCTGACTGAATGGCAGCGGTATCGTTATAAGTTAACTAAGGTTGATACCGATACCGCTCCGAACCTTAACCTTCCACCGAAACCCGAGGTATAGGTCATTCAATATCGGGTGCTTTTGATGGATCAATAATCATCAGTAGCACCTGATATTTTCTGCATTTAGCCAGACAGCGTATTCATTTATTCGTTGTCAGAGATATCAGATTTAATTTCCATAAGAGATGGCTCACCTTTTTCATTGACGTCAAGTCGCATTCCCTCTGGTATTTCCCGCATCGTGAAAAACCAGTTATCCTCAGGGAGTTGAATAGCACCTCCAGTATCGTGGAAACCATGAATGACCTCTGTCATCGTGATCGGATTAAATAGGCGCATAGTAAACTCTCCACGAAAAACCATTATTTGATGGGGCACCCGTTGCGGCCATTGTGCAACGAGCTTTGAAACCGACATTTGTTGTTAAAGCATCAATGATCATTGATGAATGAGCATAGTTGGGCGTAGTACCGGGATCAGCAGAAAGACGTTCGGCAATGCTGATATAGCGGCTTATACCTGGCAGCGCAATTGGGTAATTAACCGTTGCCAGGCCGTTATCAAGGATTACACCATACCCCATAACCTCAATGGCTCCATCCGACCATATTACCCAAGCTCCATTTGCGTTACTTCCTCGACTGGTTACGTATTTAGCTCCTCCCAAACCAAGGTTTTCGAAAATGCGTGTTTATCCATTAAATGGCATGATTTCCGGTTTTGACGGAGAGAAATACCATGCTTATTGGATACATACGCGTGTCAACAAATGAACAAAACACCGCCTTACAGCGTGACGCGCTGCAGCGTTCAGGATGTGAGCTCATTTTTGAAGATAAAATCAGCGGTAAATCGACAAATAGACCGGGACTCAATCGAGCTCTCAGACAACTTAATGCGGGCGATACTCTCGTTGTATGGAAACTTGATCGGCTCGGGCGCAGTATGCGCCACCTCGTTTCAATGACGGAGGAACTACGCCAGCGAAGCATTAACTTCCGCAGTTTGACTGATAGCATTGATACCTCAACGCCAATGGGGCGTTTCTTCTTCCATATCATGGGGGCGCTTGCTGAAATGGAGCGTGAACTCATTGTCGAGAGGACGTGCGCCGGGCTGGCCGCAGCGCGAGAACAGGGACGAATTGGTGGCAGACGCCCTAAATTGACGCAGGAGGAATGGGCTCAGGCTGGCAGGCTGATTGCTTCCGGGGAATCCCGACAGCGCGTTGCGTTAATTTTTGATGTGGGTATTTCCACGCTTTATAAAAAATTCCCCGCCACGATAGTCGGACAATCGTTGTGCCAGCGGCCGCTGGACAGGGATGGTTAGCTCATAGCAAGCCCAGCCGCGACAATATCACTCACCAACTAACCAAGGAGTTAAACGGATGAGTGATTTTCACCACGGCGTGGAAGTTATCGAAATCAACGATGGCACCCGCACCATTTCCACTGTCTCGACGGCAATCATCGGCATGGTCTGTACGGCCAGCGATGCTGACGACAAGACATTTCCTTTAAACGAGCCCGTGCTCATTACCAACGTGCAAAACGCAATTGCGAAAGCCGGTAAGGCGGGGACGCTGTCCGCTTCTCTGCAGGCGATCGCCGACCAGTGCAAACCGGTTGTCGTGGTTGTTCGCGTGGCCGAAGGCACCGCTGAAACCCCGGAAGAGGCGCGCAAGCAGACCGTTTCCAACATCATCGGTACTACTGATGAAAACGGTAAATATACCGGCCTGAAGGCGCTTCTCACGGCGAAAACGGTGACCGGCGTTAAGCCGCGTATTCTCGGCGTGCCGGGGCTGGACTCTCAGGAAGTGGCGACCGCACTGGCCGCCATGTGCCAGAGCCTGCGCGCGTTCGGCTATGTCAGCGCGTGGGGATGTAAAACCATTTCTGAGGCGATTAACTATCGCCAATACTTCAGCCAGCGCGAGCTGATGGTTATCCATCCTGATTTTCTGGCATGGGATACCACCACGAACGCAACGACGACGGCCTGGGCGACCGCCCGCGCGCTTGGCCTGCGCGCCAAAATCGACCAGACCATGGGCTGGCATAAAACCCTGTCAAACGTTGGCGTCAACGGCGTTACTGGCGTAAGCGCTTCTGTCTCCTGGGATCTGCAGGAACAGGCCACCGACGCGAACCTGCTCAACCAGGCTGGCGTCACCACGCTGATTCGCAACGACGGCTTTAAATTCTGGGGTAACCGTACCTGCTCAGACGATCCGTTATTCGTCTTTGAAAACTACACCCGTACCGCACAGGTGCTGGCCGATACCATGGCGGAAGCGCACGCGTGGGCGATGGATAAACCCATCACGCCAACGCTTATTCGCGACATCGTTTCCGGTATTAACGCCAAGTTCCGCGAGCTGAAAACCAACGGCTATATCGTCGACGGCTCCTGCTGGTATGACCCTGAGTCGAACGATGCAACCACCCTGAAAGCGGGGAAACTGTATATCGATTACGACTACACCCCCGTCCCGCCGCTGGAAAATCTGACCCTGCGCCAGCGCATCACCGATACCTATCTGGCAGACCTGTCAGATTCGGTTAACAGCTAAGGAGCTGAAGCATGGCGTTACCACGCAAACTTAAGTACCTAAATATGTTCAACGATGGCCTGAGCTATATGGGCGTTGTCGAGTCCGTGACCCTACCGAAGCTTACCCGCAAGCTGGAGAAGTATCGCGGCGGCGGTATGCCGGGCTCGGTCTCTGTCGACCTCGGCCTGGACGATGATGCCCTGGCGCTGGAGTGGACCGTCGGCGGTCTGCCGGACGCCGCGCTGTGGGCGCAGTACGCCTCTCCGGGCGCGGACAGCGTGCCGCTGCGCTTTACCGGCTCTTATCAGCGCGATGATACCGGCGAAATCTCCGCCGTCGAAATCGTCATGCGCGGCCGTCATAAAGAGTTTGATGGCGGTGAAAACAAGCAGGGCGAGAGCGGCACCACCAAGATGTCCACCGAGTGCGCTTACTATCAGCTGACCATTGATGGCAAAGAGATCATCGAAATCGACATCATCAATATGGTGCTCAAAGTCGATGGCGTCGATCGCCTGGCAGAACACCGTAAGGCCATCGGCCTGTAACCCTTTAACCGGCCGGGATGACCGGCCGGTGAGTTAACTTTCAGAAGAGTAACGAAATGGAAAATATCAACGAGACCGCCATGAACGAAAGTGAAAACCCACATATCGTCACGCTTGATAGCCCCGTTCAGCGCGGCGAGCAAAAAATCGAAAAGGTGACCATCGCAAAACCCAATGCGGGGACCCTGCGCGGCGTATCGCTGGCGTCGCTGGCGCAATCTGACGTTGATGCGCTGATTAAGGTGCTGCCGCGAATGACCTCCCCAGCGCTGACCGAGCATGAGGTTGCACGCCTGGATGCCTGCGATCTGCTCTCTTTTGCAGGTAAGGTGATCGGTTTTTTGTCACCGGCTTCGGCTCGCTAAAATTTCCCGAAAATGTGTCGGTCGACGATCTGATGGCGGATATCGCGGTGATTTTTCACTGGCCGCCGTCAGAACTGTACTCCCTTAGCGTGACCGAACTCCTCTTATGGCGCGAAAAAGCGCTGCAGCGAAGCGGAAACCACCATGAGTAATAATGTCAGTCTTCAGGAGCTGCTTAAGGCAGTCGACCGGGCAACCCGACCGCTTAACGCTCTCCAGAACGCCAGCCTCACTCTCGCGAGCGATATCCGCGATGCGCAGACGGCGCTGGGGGCGCTCGATGAGCAGGCGGGGCGCATTAACGGCTTCAGAAAAGCAAATGCCCGGCTCGCCACGACGGAGCAGTCGCTTGCTCAGGCGAAACAGCAGGCCGCGGCGCTGGCGGTACAGTTTAAAAACACGCAAAACCCCACCCAGGCGCAGGCTGATGCGCTGACTGCAGCCCGAAAATCGGCAGTCGACCTGAAGCATGAGTACAACAGCTTACGCTACTCGGTACAGCGTCAGCGTACTGAACTCGCTCAGGCGGGAGTGAACACGCGCACGCTCTCGTCGGATGAACGTCGTTTAAAAAGTCACATCAGCGAAAAAACGCAGCAGCTTAACCGACAGCGGGATGCGCTGGCCCGCGTCAATCAGCAGCAGGAGCGGCTGAGTGTCGTTCAGAATCGCTACGAGTCAGGCAAACGCGTTACCGCGCGGGTGCGTCAGCTTGCGAATACGGGCGTGGGCATCGCAAAAGCGGGCTTTGACCAGACGTCCCGGTTTATCGCCCCTGGCATCAGCTTTGAAAAGCAGATGTCGGCCATTCAGGCAAACCTTGGCCTGGCGAAGGGGGATTCCCGGCTTGAGGCCATTCGCCAGCAGGCGCGGGAGGTCAGCGCCAGGACCGGAGTACCCGCAGATACGGTCCTCCGGGCACAAACCGAACTGACTCGTTCAGGCTATGACGCCGATGGGCTACTTGCGGCCACCGCGCCAACGGTCAACCTCAGCCTGGCGGGGAATGTCGACGCGGCTAACGCGGCCGATATGATCGCCAGCACGCAGGCCGCGTATAGCCTGGCCGATGCGGACGCGGGACGCATCGCAGATGTGCTTACGCGCGGTTCTGCCTCTTCGAATACCAGCCTCGCTGAGATAGTGGCGGCCGTTACCTCCGCTGCGCCCGCTGCGGATGCCGCCGGTATGGGGCTTGAAGAGACCACCGCGCTGCTTGGCGTTCTGGCGGAAAAAGGAATGAAAGGCGCTGCCGCGGGGGACGCGCTCAGCGCGATGTTGCGCCATGTTCAGACTCCGGATGCCATAAAAGCCGCGGGGGCGCTGGCTTCCGCGGCGGGTGATGGATCGCTTGATGAAAAACGCCAGCAGTTGCAGGGGGCAAAGGGCAGTACCGCGCTCGCGGCTTCCGTGCAGACCGATAATCTTGACGGTGATATCAACCGATTCCAGGCCGCGTGGAACGGGTTGAAGATTGATGTATTTGATAAAGCGGATGGCGCTCTGCGCAACCTGATAACAACCGCAACCGGCTGGCTTGGTACGGCCTCCCTTTGGGTGAATGCCAACCCTGAGCTGACGCAGACCCTCGCCAGCATCGTTGTCGGCGCGCAGGCGTTTGCTGGCGTACTGGGTGGCGTAGGCACGGTTATCGGCCCGGTACTGACGGGCGTCAATATGGTTATTACCGCGGCCGGGATGTTGGGAACGGTATTCAGCGTGGTGGGCGGCGCCATCATGACGGTGCTGGGTGCCCTTAGCTGGCCGGTGATTGCCCTTGGCGCGGCGATTGCTGCCGGTGCTTTGCTGATTTTTAAATACTGGGAGCCCATCAGCGCCTTCTTTGGCGGGGTGATGGAAGGGCTTTCAACGGCTTTCGCACCGCTGGGTGCGCTGTTCTCACCGGTGATGGCGGTGTTTGACGCTATCTCGGAGAAGCTGGGCGGTATCTGGCAATGGTTCACCGACTTGATTACGCCGATCAAGGCGACGCAGGAAACGCTGGATGGCTGTAAAAACGCTGGCGTGATTTTTGGTCAGGCGCTGGGCGATGCGTTAATGGCCCCGCTTGATCTCTTTAATAGCCTGAGCGGCAAGGCCAGCTGGCTGCTGGAGAAGCTCGGTATTATCAAAAACGAGTCGGGCGATCTCGACGCCGCTGCGGCAAAAGCAGAAGCGGCATCCTCACCGGCGGGCAGCGCTTATATTCCGGGCGCGGGGATCTCTGGCGGCAGCCTGGGGTATCAGCCGACCATCGCTACTGGAGGACGCTCTTACGTCGATCAGAGTAAAAGCGAATATAACATCACGCTGCAGGGGGGCACGGCCTCCGGAACGGATCTGACCCGTCAAATCCGGGAGACGATAGATAATATTGAACAGGATAAAGCGAGACGGCAGCAATCCAGCTTTATGTATAGTTGAGGAGAGAGAAAATGTTAATGGTGCTGGGGCTGTTTGTCTTTGAACGACGAACCTTACCGTATCAGTCAATGATATTCACAAAAGACTACCGCTGGGCATCCAGCGCTCGCATCGGGAAACCCAAAGCCTGGCAGTACCTTGGCGAAGGTGAGACATCCTTTAGCCTCTCCGGCTTACTTTACCCGGAACTCACGGGAGGGCGGCTTTCGCTCAAGGCGGTTGAGCTGATGGCAAATGAGGGGCGGGCATGGCCGCTGATAGACGGTACCGGCATCATTCACGGCATGTTTGTCATTGAGAAAGTCACGCACACGCATTCGGATTTTTACAGTGACGGTACCGCCCGAAAAATTGAGTTTACCCTGTCGCTAAAACGCGTGGACGAATCGCTGATGACGACGTTTGGCGACCTGCGAACGCAGGCCTCAGAGCTGGTGGAAAGCGCACGGAATAGCATTGGAGGGCTGGTGGGATGATCACCGAAATGAATATCCGGGCGGGTGGAAAAATCGCCCCTGATTTTATGCTTAAGCTTGACGATCGTGATATCACGCAAAATTTCAGCCATCGTCTTATCAGCCTGACCATGACCGACAAACGGGGGCTGGAAGCCGATCAGCTGGATATTCTGCTGGATGATTCCGACGGGCTGCTGGACTTGCCTGCCCGGGGGCAAGGCTGTCCTTATGGCTGGGATGGGAGGGAACCCCGCTCGAGGAGAAAGGGGACTTTACGATTGATGCGATTCATTTCCGGGGCGCGCCGGATACGCTGACCATCCGGGGATTCAGCGCAGATTTTCGTGGAAAGCTAAACGTGCGGCGCGAACAGTCGTGGCATGACACGACGATTGGCGCGATAGTCGATACCATCGCTCAGCGTAACCAGTTGACCGCCAGCGTCGCGTCGGGGCTTGCATCCATCGCCATCTCTCATATTGACCAGTCTCAGGAGACAGACGCGGCGTTCCTCTCCCGCCTTGCTGAACGTAATGGAGCATTTGTTTCAATCAAAGCCGGGAAGATTATCTTTATGAAAGCGGGCCAGGCCGTGACGGCCAGCGGCACTCCGCTTTCCTTAATGATGATTGAACGTGGGGATGGAGATAAGCACCTTTTTTCCATAGCTGACCGTGAAAATTATTCCGGCGTAACGGCCAAATGGCTGCAAACGCGTGACCCCAAACAACAAAATCCTCAATTGAGTATTGCTCGTCAGTCCGGAGGGCAGCAGACAGAAGCACTGCAGCACCCGGATGCCGCCGCACCGGTAGCGGGAGCAGCAGGCAAGGAGCAGAAACCGCAAGAGAGGCTGGTGGGATCGGCGGAAAACGTATTTGAGCTAACCACGGTTTATGCCTCTGAAGAGCAGGCGCTCAGGGCCGCAGAGGCTAAGTGGCGCGCGCTTCAGCGGGGAACCGTAGAGTTTTCCATCCAGCTTGCCCTGGGACGCGCCGATCTGTTCCCCGAAACGCCGGTACTGGTAAACGGTTTTAAACGCATCATCGACGAGCAGGCGTGGATCATCAGCGAGGTGGTGCATACCCTCAACGATAGCGGATTTACCACGCAGCTTAAGCTTGAGCTGAACGTCAGCGGCGAAAAATTTACTGTTGATAGTGAGTAATGTAGTTGCTATTGGTTTTATTTTGGGTATTATTGATTCACAAAATGTGAATCAAGTGGAGGGGTACATGTTTCATTGTCCTAAGTGCAAGCACTCTGCGCATGCGCGTACCAGTCGCTATCTAAGTGAAAATACCAAAGAGCGCTATCATCAGTGCACCAATGTGGATTGCAGCTGTACGTTCGTGACGATGGAGTCCGTGGAGCGCCTGATCGCGACCCCGGGCGCCTCTGAGCGTGTCCGAACGGCTTCGCTAAACCACGGTTAGCGGCTGCGTTGCCGGCTCAAAAAATCAATAAAAAAGCCACTCAATTGAGTGGCTTAATCATATGATTCTAAAACTAAAATTTGGTGGCCCCTGCTGGACTTGAACCAGCGACCAAGCGATTATGAGTCGCCTGCTCTAACCACTGAGCTAAGGGGCCGTGGCGGTGAATTATAAAGTAACTCCCCGCAGCAATCCAGCCATTCACACCTGCCTGCTGTTTTTATAAACAACGCATAATCAATCCTTTATACTTCCCTGACGATGTATCGATCGGGAGTAAAGATGATCAACGATATTCTGGCCCCTGGCCTGCGGGTGGTGTTCTGCGGAATCAACCCGGGTAAGTCCTCGGCGCACACCGGTTTTCACTTTGCCCATCCGGGTAATCGCTTCTGGAAGGTGATCTACCAGGCCGGGTTTACCGACAGGCTACTCAAGCCCGAAGAGGAGCAGCATCTGCTGGATACGCGCTGCGGGATCACCATGCTGGTCGAGCGGCCTACGGTGCAGGCAAGCGAGGTCAACCTGCATGAGCTGCGCAGCGGCGGGCGGGAGCTGATCAAGAAGATAGAGGATTATCAGCCCGCCGCGCTGGCGATCCTCGGCAAGCAGGCCTACGAGCAGGCGTTTAGCCAGCGTGGAACGCAGTGGGGCAAGCAGAGCATCACGATTGGCGTTACGCAGGTGTGGGTGCTGCCGAACCCGAGCGGGCTCAACAGGGCGACGCTGGATAAGCTGGTGGAGGCGTACCGGGAGCTGGATGAGGCGCTGATGGTGCGGGGGCTGTAATCCTCTGAGGCCTGATGCCCTCACCCTTACCCTTTCCCACAGGGAGAGGGAATAAACAAAAAAAAGCTCCCGATTGGGAGCTTTTTCACTGTCAGGACCGATTAGTCGTCCAGGAAGCTACGCAGTACTTCAGAGCGGCTTGGATGACGCAGCTTACGCAGCGCCTTCGCTTCGATCTGACGGATACGTTCGCGGGTAACGTCGAACTGTTTACCCACTTCTTCCAGCGTGTGGTCGGTGTTCATATCAATACCGAAACGCATACGCAGGACTTTTGCTTCACGGGCGGTCAGGCCAGCCAGAACGTCGTGCGTCGCAGCGCGCAGGCTCTCGGTGGTCGCAGAGTCCAGCGGCAGCTCGAGGGTGGTATCCTCAATGAAATCACCCAGATGCGAATCTTCATCATCACCGATTGGTGTTTCCATGGAGATTGGCTCTTTGGCGATCTTCAGCACTTTACGGATCTTGTCTTCCGGCATCAGCATGCGCTCGGCCAGCTCTTCCGGCGTCGGTTCGCGGCCCATCTCCTGCAGCATCTGGCGGGAGATACGGTTGAGCTTGTTGATGGTCTCAATCATATGCACCGGGATACGGATGGTGCGCGCCTGATCCGCGATAGAGCGGGTGATAGCCTGACGGATCCACCATGTTGCGTAGGTGGAGAACTTGTAACCACGACGGTATTCAAACTTATCTACCGCTTTCATCAGACCGATGTTGCCTTCCTGAATCAGATCCAGGAACTGCAGACCACGGTTGGTGTATTTCTTGGCGATAGAGATAACCAGACGCAAGTTCGCTTCAACCATCTCTTTCTTCGCACGGCGGGCTTTCGCTTCACCGATGGACATACGACGGTTGATGTCTTTAACCTGCTCGATGGTCAGGCCGGTCTCTTCTTCAATCTGATGCAGTTTCTGCAGGCCGCGATGCACATCGTCCTTCACGTCGTGCAGTTTTTCAGACCACGGCTTGTTCATTGCGATAGCCGCGTTGAACCAGGTTTCGCTGGTTTCGTTGCCGGTGAAGAGGGTGATGAAGTTCTTCTTCGGCATTTTGCACTGCTCAACGCACAGCTTCATGATGATGCGTTCCTGGGTACGTACGCGATCCATCATAACGCGCATGCTGTTCACCAGGTAGTCGAACTGTTTTGGCACCAGGCGGAACTGTTTGAAGACTTCAGACAGCTTCAGGATCTCTTCCTGAGCGGCGGCATGGCTGCGGCCTTTCGCTTTGATGGTGTCACGCGTCACTTCGTACTGGGTACGCAGCTCGGCAAACTTCTCACGCGCCAGCTCCGGGTCGATGCTGTTGTCATCGTCCGCGGTGTCGTCGTCGCTCTCTTCCTCATCTTCGTCTTCGTCATCATCCATCTCTTCCTGAGACAGTTCAGAACCGACGTGAGTGGCGGTAGGCGCCATATCTTCTTCAGCGTTCGGGTCGACAAAACCGGTGATCAGGTCAGACAGGCGCGCTTCTTCCGCTTCAACGCGATCGTACTGCTCCAGCAGATAGGTGATCGCTTCCGGGTACTCGGCAACGGAGCACTGAACCTGGTTGATCCCGTCTTCGATGCGTTTTGCGATGTCAATTTCGCCTTCGCGGGTCAACAGTTCAACGGTACCCATTTCGCGCATGTACATGCGGACCGGGTCAGTGGTACGCCCGATTTCAGATTCCACGCTGGACAGTACCTGTGCAGCAGCTTCTTCCGCATCTTCGTCAGTGTTGTTGGAGGTTTCAGCCAGCAACAGATCATCGGCATCCGGTGCTTCTTCCATCACCTGAATGCCCATGTCATTGATCATTTGGATGATATCTTCGATTTGATCTGAATCGACGATATCTTCCGGCAGATGGTCATTGACCTCGGCATAGGTCAGATAGCCTTGCTCCTTACCACGTTGGACAAGAAGTTTCAGCTGTGACTGCGGGTTTTGCTCCATAAGACGGTATCCACACTTAATTCGTTTGATTGGTGTCGGCGATGGGGCTGCCAACCTTTAAAGCGAGGGCGTACTTATATTTTTGCCGCTGCCTCTCAGTGCGGCTGCCGGGGGCTTCCCGATCGATATTCGGCACTTAAGCCGTTAAATTTTTTATTTCTTCGCCAGTTCCTGGTTAATCATCCAGAGCTCCCGGCGTTCTTCGCTGCTTAAACCGTGTGTGCGCTCGCGAGCAATCAACTCTTCCTGGCGCAGCTCAAGCATCGAATCAAACATATGGTTGAGTGAGTCGGTGAACGTTTTTTCTGCAATGTCCTTATCTGCTATATCGTCCCACATCGACAATTTTTCAAGGGTAGCGGCCTCTTTTGTGCCGCGATAGTGCTCTAAAAGTTGTCCGGTGGTCAGACCTGGCTGAGACAAACACGTATTGACCAGTTCTGAAAATAAGCCAAGTCCGGGCAATTTTTCGTGGTTTAAACCCGCCAGAGATGGCACCTGCGGCGCAAGCTCGGGGTTTTGGACCAGCAACCCTATCAGTATACGCATGGTTGTGCGTTTTAGCTGAGGCGCGGGGCGAACCGCACCGTTTTCAGCCTGTTTTGGCATTAAACGTTCAAGCTGGCTGTCATCCAGAATGCCGAGCTTGTTGCCTAACTCCTGACGCAGATAGATGCGAAGCGTTTCGCCGGGCACCTGGCTGATTAACGGCAACGCCAGCGTACTGAGCTGCGCGCGCCCGTCAGGGGTACTCAAATCGACCTGCGGCATCAGGCTGTTAAACAAAAACGTGGAGAGCGGCTGAGCCTGCTCCATCCGCGCTTCAAACGCCGCTTTGCCCTCTTTACGCACCAGCGTATCCGGGTCTTCACCGTCGGGCAGAAACATAAAGCGTAGCTGACGCCCGTCGGTCATATAGGGTAGCGCGGTTTCCAGCGCGCGCCAGGCGGCGTCGCGCCCTGCGCGGTCACCGTCGTAACAGCAGATGACGTTATTGGTCACCCTGAACAGCAGTTGAATATGATCGGCGGTGGTGGACGTCCCTAACGACGCAACCGCGTAGTTGATGTCGTACTGCGCCAGTGCCACGACGTCCATATAGCCTTCGACGACCAGAAGACGCGGAGGTTCCGCATTATTCTGCTGCGCCTCATAAAGACCGTACAGCTGGCGGCCCTTATGGAAAATATCGGTTTCCGGGGAGTTAAGGTATTTCGGCAGGGCATCACCCAGCACGCGACCACCAAAACCAATTACCCGGCCACGCTTGTCGCGGATCGGGAACATCACCCGTTCGCGGAAGCGGTCGTAGCTTCGTCCCTGGTCGTTGGTGACCAGCATGCCTGCATCGATGAGAGACTTACGATCTTCGCTATTGCCGCCAAAACGCTTTAACACGTTGTCCCAGCCGGGCGGGGCGTAACCAATAGCGAAACGCGCAATGACATCGTCGCTCAGTCCGCGCTTGTTCAGATACTGACGCGCAGGCTCAGCCGCAGAGTGCTTAAGAGACTGTTGGTAAAACGAATTCAGGCCATCCATCAGTTGATACAGCGTTTGCCGTTGATGGCGCTCGATCTGACTTGGCCCACTGCCTGCTTCATACGGCACTTCAAGGTTATGCATCGCCGCCAGCTCTTCGACGGTTTCAACGAACTCGAGCTTGTCGTAGTTCATCAAAAAATCGACGGCATTACCGTGTGCGCCACAGCCGAAGCAATGGTAGAACTGCTTTTCACCGTTTACGGTGAAGGAGGGGGTTTTTTCGTTATGGAACGGACAGCACGCATGGTAGTTCTTGCCCTGCTTTTTTAGCTTTACCCGCGCGTCGATGAGATCGACGATGTCGGTTCTGGCAAGCAGGTCATTGATGAAAACGCGTGGGATTCTTCCGGCCATATGCCCCGTTATTTTTAGTGACTCATAAACGAAAACAAGCCGCGCATTCCTTCCGGAAGCACGGCCTTACGACTATTACTCTGTCTGTCAATTGAGGGCTGAGGCCCTCAACCAATTAGTACAGACGAGTACGGCGTGCGTTTTCGCGAGCCAGTTTCTTCGCGTGACGTTTCACAGCGGAAGCTTTAGCGCGCTTACGTTCGGTCGTTGGTTTTTCATAAAACTCACGACGACGAACTTCAGCCAGAACACCTGCTTTCTCGCATGAACGTTTGAAGCGACGCAGTGCTACGTCGAACGGCTCGTTTTCACGTACTTTAATTACCGGCATGTAACTCTCACCTTTAATAAATTCGGTTTGCCGCTGGCATCAACGCCAGCTTATTTCAAAATGGTGCGGAATTTTACTGCAAATGCTGCTGCTTTGTAAAGCACCGATGCGATTTTGAAAGGGACTTTAATAAGGGTGAGGAGTATACACGAGCCTTCTTCCTGGAGCGAACAAAGTTTTACATCAACCCGCCCAGGCTCTACACTGCGCGGTATTGAAACGAGGTAAAACAAGTCATGCGTGTACTGGGTATTGAAACATCCTGCGATGAAACCGGCATCGCCATTTACGACGACGAAAAAGGGCTTCTGGCCAACCAGCTGTATAGTCAGGTGAAATTGCACGCTGACTACGGCGGCGTCGTACCTGAACTGGCCTCTCGTGACCACGTGCGTAAAACGGTTCCCCTGATTCAGGCGGCGCTGAAAGAGGCCGGGTTGAGTTCAAACGATATCGACGCTGTGGCCTATACCGCAGGCCCGGGCCTGGTCGGCGCGCTGCTGGTCGGCGCGACGGTTGGCCGTTCGCTGGCGTTTGCGTGGGATGTGCCGGCGATCCCGGTTCACCATATGGAAGGGCATCTTCTGGCGCCGATGCTGGAAGAGAATCCGCCTGAGTTCCCGTTTGTGGCGCTGCTGGTCTCCGGCGGTCATACGCAGCTGATTAGCGTAACGGGGATTGGCAAGTACGAGCTGCTGGGCGAGTCGATCGACGACGCCGCCGGTGAAGCGTTCGATAAAACCGCCAAGCTGCTGGGTCTGGATTATCCGGGCGGCCCGATGCTGTCGAAAATGGCGTCGCAGGGAACGGAAGGGCGCTTTGTCTTCCCGCGTCCGATGACCGACCGTCCAGGGCTGGATTTCAGCTTCTCCGGGCTGAAAACCTTCGCGGCGAATACGATTCGTAATAACGATGACAGCGAGCAAACCCGCGCGGATATCGCCCGCGCGTTTGAAGATGCGGTGGTGGATACGCTGATGATCAAGTGCAAGCGCGCGCTGGATCAGACCGGCTTTAAGCGTCTGGTGATGGCGGGCGGCGTCAGCGCCAACCGCACGCTGCGCGCGAAGCTCGCCGAGATGATGCAAAAGCGTCGCGGGGAAGTGTTCTATGCCCGTCCGGAATTCTGCACCGACAACGGCGCGATGATCGCTTACGCCGGAATGGTGCGCCTGAACGCGGGCGCAACGTCCGACCTGAGCGTGTCCGTGCGTCCGCGCTGGCCGCTGGCGGAACTGCCGGAGGCGTAATCCCTCACCCTAACCCTCTCCCACAGGGAGAGGGTATTATGGCCCTAAACCCGCAACATCCCTTTCTCTTCCAGAAACGCAATAATCGTCGCTAACCCGTCACCCGCCTTCAGGTTGGTAAAGGTCCACGGGCGCTCGCCGCGCATGCGGTTGGTGTCGCGCTCCATCACCTCCAGCGACGCACCGACGTACGGCGCGAGGTCGGTTTTGTTGATCACCAGAAAATCGGATTTGGTGATCCCCGGCCCGCCCTTGCGCGGGATTTTTTCCCCTTCGGCCACGTCGATCACGTAGATGGTCAGATCCGCCAGCTCCGGGCTGAACGTCGCGCTCAGGTTGTCTCCGCCGCTTTCCACGAAGATCAGATCCAGATTGCCGAACTTCTCGCTTAACGCCTCTACCGCCGCCAGGTTCATCGACGCATCTTCACGAATGGCGGTATGCGGGCAGCCGCCCGTCTCCACGCCCACGATGCGCTCCGGCTCCAGCGCGCCCGCCTCGGTGAGGATGCGCTGATCCTCTTTGGTGTAGATATCGTTCGTGACCACCGCCAGGTGATACGTGTCGCGCATCGCCTTGCAGAGCGCTTCCAGCAGCGCGGTTTTGCCCGATCCTACCGGGCCGCCCACGCCTACGCGCAGGGGATGTTTGTAATCAGCCATGTTGACTCCTCAGGAACGGAATAGTCGTGAATATTGGGTTTCGTGGCGCGCGGAGGCGATGGCGGACAGCGGCGTTGCTGCCCCCAGCGCGTCGTCGTTACGCAAAAATGCCTGTTCAAGTCCGGCGGCGTAATGGTCGCCCAGTTCGATAATCAGCTGCTGCGCGGCCTGTTGCCCAAACGGCACCAGCTTGACGCCCGCCATCACAGCACTCTCCATCCAGCTGTAGCCGAGGCTGAGCGCCAGCTCGCGCGCGCTAATGCCCCAGCGCACGCCGAGCCAGGCCATACCGCAGAGCTGGCTTTGCATAAACAGCGGCAGCCATTCGGGCGGACAGTCAGGTTCCCAGCTCTTAATCAGCCGCGTAAACGCCGCTCCACGGTTGCGCTCCTCTTCGCGCAGCTCGCGCGTTTCCCGGCAGGCGAGAAGGTATGCCGTCCAGCGTTTTGCATTTGTAAGAGAGCGTTGCTCACAGGCCTGATAAAGACGGATAAACAGCGGCAGATCGACGCAGAAAAAACTCTGCTCCATCTGCTGGATTTGCCAGCGTTTGAACGCGTCGGCGTCGGTGACCCAGCCTGCCTCAACGGCCCACTCCAGCCCCTGCGACCAGGTAAACGACCCGACCGGCAGGCTGCTGCTGGAGAGCTGCATCAGGCGCAGCCTCTGGCGGGCGTGCTCCATCAGCTCATCAGCGCCAGCAGGGCGGAGACAATCAGCCCGCCGCCGAAGGTTTTACGCAGGCCGTCGTGACGGCGCAGCAGCAGCCCCGCAGCAAAGCTGGCGCACAGCACCGTGGCGCTGGCGAGCATAAAGCCGCTGGTGAAGAGCCAGAAGCTGTGGCCGGACATCTCCACGCCGTGCGCCCAGCCGTGGAACATCGCCAGGGCAGGTACCGCCAGCAGCAGACGGTTTTCAGTTTTAAACATCATCACGCCGGATACCGCCAGCGAGGCGATAATCAGCATCTCCATGCCGCTGAAGCCGCCGAGCAGGCTGCCCGCAATGGCGCCGACAAGCATCATCCCGAGGGTGGCAAACGGCAGCAGGAGTTTGCGACCGCTCAGCGCCGAGAGCACGCCTGCGCCCGCCAGCATCAGCAGGTGATCGAGCCCGGTCAGCGGATGAAGAAATCCTGCCTGGAAGCTGTCCGTGCCGTGGCCGGGATGCGCGAGCGCGGGAACGGAAAAAGCCAGCAGTAATAGCGGTAAATACTTACGCATGATTGATCCTTAATGTGAATGAGCGTGAGAATGGCTGTGGCTGTGGGCATCGCTGGCGTAAGCACCCGCTTCCGGTTCAAACGGCAGGCTGGCGTAGGCCACTTCCAGCCCGAACTGGCGCAGCATGTCGTCGAGAACGTGGTCGTGGTGATAGCGCAGCTCGCCGGGCATGATCTGCAGCGGCACGTGGCGGTTGCCCAGGTGATAGCAGGCGCGGGCGAGCAGGAACGGATCGGCGCAGCGCACCACGGAAACTGACTCCGGCGCGGCGATCACTTCGATGACCTCGCTGCCGTCGTCGGTCGTCAGCATGTCGCCCCCGCGCAGCAGCAGGCCGCGCGGCAGCATCAGCCCGGCTTCGCGGCCGTCGTTCAGCGCTACGCGGGCGCGGCTTTTCACCCGCACGTCAATCGGCAGCGTGACGCTGGCGGTAATCGGATGCGCGTGGTCCAGGCGTTGGGTTAAATAGATCATCATCACTCCTCAAAACAGGAAATAGCGTTGCGCCATCGGCAGAACGTCAGCCGGTTCGCTGGTTATCAGTTCACCGTCGACGCGCACCTCGTAGGTTTGCGAGTCGACGGTGATATTCGGCTGCAGGCCGTTGTGGATCATGTCCGCCTTTTTCACCGTCCGGCAGCCTTTCACCACCGCGGTAGCGCTCTGCAGGTTGAGCTGCTGCGGGATGCCGTTCGCACTGGCGGCCTGCGAGATAAACGTCAGTCGGGTGGCGTGGCGCGCGGCGCCCAGCGATCCAAACATCGGACGGTAATGCACCGGCTGCGGCGTGGGGATCGAGGCGTTGATATCTCCCATTGGCGCACAGGCGATCATCCCGCCCTTGACGATGGTGGCAGGCTTCACGCCGAAGAACGCCGGGGACCAGACCACGAGATCCGCCAGCTTGCCCGCCTCAATCGAACCGACTTCATGGGCGATGCCGTGGGTGAGCGCCGGGTTAATGGTGTATTTAGCGACGTAGCGCTTTACGCGGAAGTTGTCGTTCTCGCCGGTCTCTTCCGGCAGGGCGCCGCGCTGGACCTTCATGCGGTGCGCCACCTGCCAGGTGCGGATAATCACTTCCCCGACGCGGCCCATGGCCTGCGAATCTGACGAGGTAAGCGAGAACGCGCCGATATCGTGCAGCACGTCTTCGGCGGCAATGGTTTCACGACGAATGCGGGATTCGGCAAACGCCACGTCCTCGGCGATATCCGGATCGAGGTGATGGCAAACCATCAGCATGTCGAGATGCTCGTCGATGGTGTTCACCGTATAGGGCAGCGTCGGGTTGGTGGAGGAGGGCAGAATATTCGGATGCGCGCAGGCGGTGATGATATCCGGCGCGTGGCCGCCGCCCGCGCCTTCGGTGTGGAAAGTGTGGATGGTGCGCCCGGCGATAGCCGCCAGCGTGTCTTCGACAAAACCGGACTCGTTCAGCGTGTCGCTGTGCAGCGCCACCTGAATATCCATTTCTTCCGCGACTTCCAGCGAGCAGTTGATGGCGGCAGGCGTCGCGCCCCAGTCTTCGTGGATCTTCAGCCCGATGGCGCCCGCGGCAATCTGCTCGCGCAGGGCGTCCGGGCTGGAACCGTTACCTTTGCCGAGCAGGCCAATATTCACCGGCAGCGTATCGGCAGCCTGCAGCATGCGGGCGATATACCACGGCCCCGGCGTGCAGGTGGTGGCGTTGGTGCCCGCCGCCGGTCCGGTGCCGCCGCCGATCATGGTGGTGACGCCGGAAACCAGCGCCTCTTCCGCCTGCTGCGGGCAGATCCAGTGGATGTGGGTGTCGATCCCGCCGGCGGTAACGATCTTCCCCTCGGCGGCAATGACTTCCGTTGCCGCGCCAATCGGGATCGTCACGCCGGGCTGAATGTCCGGGTTCCCGGCTTTGCCGACGGCGAAGATCCGTCCGTCCTTGACGCCGATATCGGCTTTTACGATCCCCCAGTGATCGACGATTAGCGCGTTGGTAAGAACCAGATCCACGCAGCCGTCAGCGGTCATCTGCCCCTGGCCCATGCCGTCGCGGATCACCTTTCCGCCGCCGAATTTGACCTCTTCGCCGTAGACCGTGAGATCGTCTTCCACTTCGATCCACAGCTCGCTGTCGGCAAGCCGCACTTTATCCCCGGTGGTGGGGCCGAACATATCGGCATACGCCCGGCGCGAAATCTCAGCCATGTTTCACCTCGCCCATCACCTCGCCGCGAAAGCCGAAAATGCGCTGCGCCCCCGTGACCTGAACCAGCGTCACTTCCCGCTTCTGGCCGGGCTCGAAGCGCACGGCGGTGCCCGCCGGGATGTTCAGTCGGAAGCCTTTGGTGGCTTCCCGATCGAACTTCAGCGCCGGGTTGACCTCGTAAAAGTGATAGTGCGATCCGACCTGGATCGGCCTGTCGCCGTGATTTTCGACAACCACGCGTTGGGTTTCACGCCCGACGTTGAGGGCAATCGTTCCGGACTGGATCTGGTATTCACCTGGGATCATCACGCGCTCCTTAGACGATCGGGTTGTGGACGGTGACGAGCTTCGATCCGTCCGGGAAGGTGGCTTCGACCTGAATATCCTGGATCATCTCCGGGACGCCCTCCATGACCTGGTCGCGCCTCAGGACGTGGCGGCCCGCTTCCATCAGCGAGGCGACGGTTTCGCCATCGCGCGCGCCCTCCATAATGAAGGCGCTGATCAGCGCGACCGATTCCGGGTAATTGAGCTTTACCCCGCGCGCAAGGCGGCGTTCGGCAACCAGCGCGGCGGTGAACAGCAACAGCTTGTCTTTTTCTCTGGGGGTCAGTTCCATAACGTTTCTCTTATGTCTGCCAGATACGCGGCGAACAGGCGGTTTTGGTGGTGAGAAGCGGGCGAAGCGACTGCCAGATGTCGCGCATCACCCGCTGGCAAATCAGGTTGTCGTCGGAGAGAAAACGCACCGACAGCAGGTCATCGTTGAGCGTTGCACCTGCATAATTTTCCAGCGGGGCGAGCCGTTCGCGCACCGCGTCGAGATGTTCTTCTTTGGCCGGATAGAACAGCAGCGTGCCGAGCCACGGACGTCCGGCGACGGGCGTGAGATCGCCGTCGCTAAGACGCTGACGCTCGATCAGGCGCGGTTCGTCTTCAACCCAGATTTCAAGGCGGCTTTCCAGCGTGCCGTGGCTAAAGGTCTCACCGATCACCGGACGCCCCAGGCAGTACAGCTCCCACGCCAGCAGCGTGCTGGAGGCCTTCAGGTGGAAGACGGAGCGCAGCGCGGCATTCGCGCCGGGGAAGATAATGGTGTCCTGCGGCAGCCACTCCAGGGTGGAATCTTCCTCGAGGTAAAAATACTGGTTCAGACGCGCCTGCGGGCCGCTGCTGCGATAGAACTTGCTCGCCCCGGGCATGGTGATGAGCGCGTGGCTTTTGGCGTCCAGCCGAACGGAAATGTCCAGCGTATCGCCGCCCACAATCCCGCCGGGCGGGTGCAGCAGGTAAAGGTGGCAGGTTTCCCCTTCGGGGTAAAACGGACGTTGAACGGTGAGCGGCCCGACGTGGTGGGCAGAGTACAGGAGGGTTTTCTCAGGGGTGTGACAAAACTGCAGGGCAAGCGACGCCTGCCAGCCTTTATACGTATTATCAGTGACCTGAGCTGCTAACATGCTGCATCCATTTCCACACCATCGGGATACGTTTCAGTATGCCCTGGCGGAAATGAAGCCTGTCATACGAGTCGCTTATGGATGGGCGGGCAGGAGAAATAAAAAAGCACGGCCTGGGCCGTGCTCTGTATAAGCAATGACGATCCTACTTCAGGTGTTCATGCAACGCTGCACCTGCCTGCTCAAGGGCAACTTTCACCGTTGGCTCCTGGCTCAGCGGGTTAAGCAGGCCGTAGTCGTGGATCATACCGTTATAGCGCGTGACGGTCACCGGGACGCCAGCCGCATCCAGTTTACGCCCGAATGCTTCACCTTCATCCCGCAGAACGTCCAGCTCAGCTGTCTGGATCAGCGTTTCGGGGAAGCCTTTCAACTGCGCGGTGCTGGCGCGAAGCGGAGAGGCAAGAATATTGTTGCGATCGGCAGCGCTGGTGGTGTAGTTATCCCAGAACCATTTCATCATGTTTTTCGACAGGAAATAGCCATTTTCGAACTGGTTATACGAGGCAGTATCAAAGTTCGCATCGGTAACCGGCCAGAGCATGACGTTGTAGCGAATTTTTGGCCCATTGAACTGTTTGGCCTGCAGCGCCACCGAAGCCACCATGTTGCCGCCCACGCTGTTACCCACCAGACCCAGACGGCTACCGTCCACGCCAATTTCCTGACCGTGCCCGGCGACCCATTTTGTCGCTTCATAGGCCTGATTAATTGCTACCGGGAAATGGGCCTCAGGTGACGGAGTGTAATCGACGTAAACCGCAGCGGCACCCGAAGCGCGAACGAGGTCGCGGATTAAGCGTTCGTGGGTAGGGAAGTCACCCAGCACCCAACCGCCGCCGTGAAAGAACATAAAAGCGGGGAGCGTGCCGCTGGCGTTTTCAGGTTTCACTATTTTCAGTTTTATCGCCTGGCCATTTACCTGGATCGTTTTTTCAGAGACCTGAGCGGGCGGCAGTTTTGCGCCTTGCTGTGCGCCAATCAGTACCTGGCGGGCCTCCTGCGGGGTCATCTGTTCCATTGGCTTACCCTTGCCGGAATTCAAAACATTCAGAAATGCCTGTACGCCTGCGGTCGGGGCTGGGGTATTGGTGGTTTGTGCGGATGCCGCGGCTGACGCGAAGACGGAAGAAACCAGGATGGCGGTTAGTGTTTTCATGGTAGTGCCTCTTTAAGCGTATTTGATTGGATGAGATAACTAAATAGCGCGCTACTTAGTTGTTGGTATAATACTTGCGTGCAAGATACTTTTAGTCAAACATTATTTATAATTTTTTCAGGAAACCGATTCGGAGTTGATAGAAAAATGAAAGAAAACAAAACGCTAGACGACTTACTTTGCTTCTCGCTGTACTCGGTCACCAACGCGTTCGTTCGCCAGTATCGCCCTTTACTGCAAGAGATGGATTTGACCTATCCGCAATTCGTTGTTTTGATGGCGCTTTATGAGAAAGACAACATCCCACTTCGCGATCTCAGCGATAAGACGTTTTTTGATTCGGGCACATTGACCCCGCTTGTACAAAAGCTTGAGGCAAAAGGATTTCTCAACCGTATCGCGGTTGTAGGTGATGAAAGGATGAAAAATGTCGTACTGACCGATAAGGCCAAAGACCTGAAGAAACGGGTGATGGCTTTGCCGGACCATATTCGCTGCAGCATGCGGATGAATGACGATGAGCTTGAGACGCTAAAAAAACTCTCCCGGACGCTGCTCGACGATTTGTAAGAACCCTTCGGCGGGGTGAACCCACCGAAGTGATGTGTCGTTACCGGTAGTCCTCCGCATCCACGTCATACCCGGACGGCTCCCAGCGGATCGCCAGCAGCGACGCCAGGCCGATAAACGGCGCCAGCGCAATCACCCAGAAGACGGCGGTATCCAGCGACGCCACCAGCAGCGGGAACAGAAACAGCGACAGCGTCGAGCTGCTGCGCATCAGCGTCTGGTTGAGGCCCACGCCCACGCCGCGCAGCGAGGTCGGGTAGCTCAGGGAGGCGAACGTCATGGTATGCGCGCCCGGGCCGAAGCCCTGACCGAACAGGAACAGCGCCAGCATCGCCACAGCAAGCACGCCTTCAGAGACACCTTCCGGTCGGCCAATCAGCGCCAGGCCAAGCAATGCGACAAGCTGGCAGGCATAACCCGCAAGCGACATCCGCCAGGCGCCGAAGCGTGGTACGTAGCGTACCGCCAGCAGTCCGCCGACGAAGGCAAACAGCAGGTTAAGCGCCAGAGAAATGAGAATGGTGGTGAGCATCGACTGGACAAAGAAGCTGGAGATGATCACCGGCAGACCAAACGCCACGGCGTTATAGGCAAACGACGAGACGACGGAAAGCAGCGTAGCGAGCGTCGTGCGGCGCAAGTAGATGCCGCGGAACAGGTTCAGATAATTTGACCATTTCGCTTTATTCACGACAGGTGCGGGCTGGCCGAGCGCGTCCTGCGGCACGTGGGCATTGATGTTATACGACTGGCGTAAAATCGACGCCGCCTCTTTCAGGTTGCCCTGATTCGCCGCCCAGACCGGAGATTCGCTCATATAGCGGCTGCGGATGGCGATAATCACCAGCGCGGGCACCGCGCCAAAGCCGAGAATCAAACGCCACAGCCAGTCGCTGTGGCTCTCCGGCAGCACGGCGTAGAAGAAAAGCACCAGCAGGTAGGAGATGCTGATGGCGGCATACCAGGTGGGGCACCACATCGCGACGCTGGAGGCCTTATTTCCGGGCCCTTTCAGCCTGGCGAACTCGCTTAAAAACGCCATCGCCACGGGAAGGTCGATCCCGACCCCCAGCCCCATCACAAAGCGGGCGCCCGCGAGCACATATTCGTTCGGGGCCAGCGCACAGGCGATCGCTGCCACCACGAAGAACACCATATCAGCCATAAAAACGCGGTAGCGCCCGATTTTATCCGTGAGGTAACCGCCGAGCAGCGCCCCGACAATGGCGCCAAAGGTAATGGCCGAGGCCACCATGCCGGTACCGGCGGGCGTCAGGTTAAATTCGCGGGTGATGTCTTTAATGCCGAACGCCAGCGCGCCCAGATCGTAGGCATCGAGAAAAATGCCGCCCAAAGCGATTCCGACCACGATACGGGCGTTTGTCCGGCCCTGAGAACCGTCATTAACGAGGCGTGATACATCCGACGCGCTGCGCACCCACTGGATGTCGCCATCCGGGGTGCTTCCTGCCGTTGAAAGGGGAGTTGGTTCTGTGATTTCTGCCATTTTTCTTTTTGTGTGGTTGTGTTGTGTCTCTAACAGTTACCACAGGCAGAAGGTGACCAAAATCACATTTGGCTATAAGGCATAACTAACCCTTCGGAGCGTCTTTTTTCTTTCTCTTGAGCTTCGTCCATATTTTGGTCTCCTGACGACGCCACAGGCGCTGGATATTGTCGTGATGACGCAGCAGGATAAGACAGGAGAGCATCGACACCGGGAAGGTGAACTGGGGTTTGAACCACCAGACGTAGAACGGGGCGATCAGCGCGCTGACGATGGCGCCCAGCGACGAGTAGCCGCTCAGAAGAATGGTCAGAAGCCAGGTTCCGGCCATGACGCCGGTGAGATCCCAGCCGATAGGTGCAATCGCACCGAAGGCCGTCGCAACGCCTTTTCCGCCTTTAAAACCAAAGAAAATGGGCCAGATATGGCCAACGCAGGCAGCAATAGCAATGAGCCCCAGCCAGAACGGCGTAACGCCCAACGCATAGGCGCCCCAGACGGGCAGCATCCCTTTCAGAACATCAAAAATCAAAACCGCTACGGCTGCTCCCTTGCCGCCAATTCGTAGTACGTTGGTCGCCCCCGGATTCCCGGAACCATTTTCACGCGGGTCAGGTAACCCGGCAATGCGGCAGACCAGAATGGCGCTGGAGATTGAGCCGCAAAGATAGGCGAGGAGGATCATTCCAGGCGCGATTGCACTCATAACGCTGTTCCGTTTTGAAAATGTATCTGTATTCTCAGCATCTGTGGATAATACGCATAATTCGCCGGAAGTGGTATCCGGTTTAGCCAAAAAGCAGGCAGGTCGTGATGGATATTGTATTTATAGAGCAACTTTCGGTAATCACCACAATTGGTGTTTACGACTGGGAACAGACCATCGAGCAGAAGCTGGTGTTCGATATCGAAATGGGATGGGATAACCGCAAATCGGCAAAAAGCGATGACGTGAACGACTGTCTGAGCTATGCCGATATCAGTGAAGCGGTCATCGCCCACGTTGAAGGGCAACGTTTTGCGCTGGTCGAACGGGTGGCGGAAGAAGTTGCAGAATTGCTGCTGAAAAAATTCAACTCATCGTGGGTGCGCATCAAGCTGAGCAAGCCGGGAGCGGTGGCGCGCGCCGCCAACGTTGGCGTCATTATTGAGCGTGGCACAAATCTGAAAGGCAAGAATTAACGTCATAATTGCTAAACCATTTTAGGTTATACCGGTCTTAAAGCTGTATCTTTCACGGTAGCCGTTGGGGCGACCGTTTTTTTATATCTTTTTAGGGGTTTATAGATGAGCGATATGCACTCGCTGCTGGTGGCGGCAATACTGGGTGTGGTCGAAGGATTGACGGAGTTTTTGCCGGTCTCCAGTACGGGCCATATGATTATCGTTGGCCATCTGCTGGGCTTTGAAGGCGATACCGCAAAAACGTTTGAAGTGGTGATCCAGCTGGGGTCTATTCTGGCGGTGGTCGTAATGTTCTGGCGTCGCCTGTTTGGCCTGATCGGCATCCATTTTGGCCGTCCGCCTCAGCACGAGGGGGCCAGTAAAGGTCGTCTGTCACTGATCCATATTCTGCTTGGGATGATCCCTGCGGTGGTGCTGGGCCTGGTGTTCCACGACGCCATCAAATCGCTGTTTAACCCGATTAACGTAATGTACGCGCTGGTGGTGGGGGGCTTCCTGCTCATCGCCGCGGAAGTGCTGAAGCCAAAAACGCCGCGGGCGGAAGGTCTGGACGATATGACGTATCGTCAGGCGTTTATCATTGGCTGCTTCCAGTGTCTGGCGCTGTGGCCGGGCTTCTCGCGTTCAGGCGCAACCATCTCCGGCGGGATGCTGATGGGCGTAAGCCGTTACGCCGCGTCAGAGTTCTCGTTCCTGCTGGCGGTGCCGATGATGATGGGCGCCACCGTACTCGACGTCTATAAGAGCTATCACTTCCTGACGGCTGGCGACATTCCGATGTTCGCCGTCGGCTTCATCACCGCGTTTATCGTGGCGCTGATTGCGATTAAAACCTTCCTGCAGCTGATTAAGCGTATCTCGTTTATTCCGTTCGCGATCTATCGCTTTATCGTGGCGGCTGCGGTGTACGTGGTCTTCTTCTGACCGATGGCCCTCAGTCTTTCGGCTGAGGGCAATGCTTTTCCTTCCAGTCCGACACCGCCTGAATTCGCCGTTTCGTGAGCTCTTCGCGAATTTCCGGCCCTTTGAATCCCGCTTCGACAACGTCCTTCGTGGGCACCGCTTTCGCTACATCCCAGGCTTTGCGCAGTAAACGTCCCTGCGGGTAATCGCACGCTTCAAACCCGGTACGACCGCGCACGTCAGCTTCGCTGGTGAGCGCGATTTGCTCGACGCGCTGGGGTTTGCGCCAGGCGTCGATGTTATCGAAAAGCTTAACGATGGTGGCCGGTTTCAGAATAGGGAAGGTGTGGATCAGATCGTGGAACTCGGCCACCAGTTTCGCCAGATCGCGGATCTCGTTCGGCACGCGCAGACGCTGGCACAGCCCCTCGACCAGCTTCACCCCCGCCGGGCCGTGCCCGTGGTGGCGAGGCCAGAATTCTTTTGGCGTTAGGCCTTTGCCGAGATCGTGGCACAGGGTGGAAAAGCGCACGTCCACGTCAGGGCTGAGCATGGCGGCCATGCTCAGGGTCATTAGCGTGTGTACGCCGGTATCAATTTCCGGGTGCCATTTTGCCGGGGCAGGTACGCCAAACAGCGCGTCTATTTCCGGGAACAGCACCTTCAGCGCGCCGCAGTCGCGCAGGACCTGGAAAAAGACCTGCGGGTTGCGCGTGGTGAGGGCATTTTCCGTCTCTTTCCAGACGCGCTCAGGCGTCAGGTGTTCAAGCTCGCCCGCCTCGGTCATGGCGGTCATCAGCGCCATTGTTTCATCGGCAATCCGGAAGCTGAGATGGGCGTAACGCGCGGCAAAGCGCGCCACGCGCAGCACGCGGAGCGGATCTTCAGAAAACGCCGGGGAGACGTGGCGTAAAAGGCGGTTGCGCAGATCGTCCTGACCGCCATAGGCGTCAACGATCTGCCCGTCCTCGTCCTGCGCCAGCGCGTTGATGGTGAGATCGCGGCGCAGGAGATCTTGCTCCAGCGTCACGTCCGGCGCGGCATAGCAGGTGAAGCCCGTATAGCCCGAGCCCGATTTCCGCTCGGTACGCGCCAGGGCATACTCTTCACGGCTTTTCGGGTGCAGGAACACGGGAAAATCGCGGCCTACCTGCTGGTAGCCCGCGTCGAGCATCTCTTCAGGGGTAGCGCCAACCACCACCCAGTCTTTATCTTTGACCGGCAGACCTAACAACGCATCACGTACCGCACCACCGACCAGATAACTCTTCACGCCCAACTCTCCCGTTTTCTCTTTTCCAGAATGATACGTAAGTCTGGCAGAGAAGACGAATTAGTTCATCCAGCGATCTTTACGCTTGCGGCTTGGGATCAGATGCGGCAGGACCAGACCCAGCACCAGACCCACGCCCAGCACGCCGCCGCCATACATAAACCACTGCATGATGATGGTGCGCTGTTTGTCGTCGAGCTGCAGATTAGCGGCATTCACTTTCTTCTGCGCGACAATCAGCTCGTTTTTCAGTTTCTGGTTCTCTTCTTTCAGGCCGTTAATCACACCGTCGCTTTGCGCCACTTTCTGCTGCATTTCAGCGGTGCGCTGGTTCCAGGTGCCGTCGATGTTGTTCAGCTTATCGGTCAGGGTCTTCACCTGGTTTTCCAGATCGGGAACGCGCGTGCGCAGGCTTGGCACGGTGCTCAGCTCTTTCAGCGGGATCCAGGACGTACGACCGGTACTGTCGCGAACCTGACCATAGTTGGTGTCCGCGTTGGTCTGCAACAGGGTGACTTCCTCGCCGGCATTCACCGTGCCCACGAGGCGATAATTATCTCCGGGGCCACTGCGTACCCAGGTGTTCAGTTCGTCAGAAACGTAACGCTTCTCTTCAGCGTGCACTGCGGTTGCGGCGCTAAAAGCGAGTAAAGTAAGTCCAATCAGGCGTAATTTAAGCATCATTAGTCGTTATTTTCATAAATAGTGGAACGATAGTAGTGGCAACAGTGTCTCTACGCAAAGCATTCGTCAGCAATCAGAATCATCTGTGTCACGACTCTATACATTTACGCCCGACAAATTGCTCATTGCATGGCAATTTGGCGCAAAATACTATGTACTGACAAACAAATGGCGAGGAAGTTCGCCCTCATTGACGCGTCTGTGACGCCCGCAAAAGTACAAGGCTATGGCACAAGAAATCGAATTAAAGTTTATCGTCGAAAAAGACAGCGTTGACGCACTCCGCCAGCATCTGCATACGCTTTCCGGCGAACACCATGCACCGGTACAACTGCTTAATATCTATTACGAAACGCCAGACAACTGGCTGCGTCGCCACGATATGGGGCTGCGCATCCGCGGCGCGAGCGGGCGCTACGAGATGACGATGAAAATTGCCGGCCGCGTGGTCGGCGGTTTACATCAGCGTCCGGAATACAATATCGACATCAGCAAGCCAGAACTTGAGCTGGAACGTTTCCCGACGGAAGTCTGGCCGGATGGCGAGCTGCCTTCCACGCTGGCGGAACAGGTGCAGCCGCTGTTCAGCACCGATTTCTGGCGCGAGAAATGGCTGGTGACGGAAGGCAAAAGCCGCATCGAAATCGCCCTCGATCTGGGCGACGTGAAGGCGGGTGAGTTCCAGGAACCGATTTGCGAACTCGAGCTTGAGCTGCTGGAAGGGGACGCGAATGACGTGCTGAAGCTGGCGCGCAAGCTGGTGAACCAGTCCGGACTGCGTCAGGGAAGCCTGAGTAAAGCCGCGCGGGGTTACCATCTGGCCGCCGGAAATGCGCCGCGCGTGCTGAAAGAGACGACCATCCTGCACGTTGCGCCGAAGGCCAGCGTTGAACAGGGCCTGGAAGCCGCGCTGGAGCTGGCGCTTTCTCAGTGGCAGTACCATGAAGAGCTGTGGGTGCGAAATGTGAAAAACGCGAAATCCCACGTGCTGGCGGCGATTGCCCTGGTGCGCCATACCCTGACGCTCTTCGGCGGTATTGTTCCTCGCAAAGCGAGCGCTCACTTACGTGATCTGCTGACGCAAACCGAAACGCTGATGCTCTCCGACGTATCGGCGCAAACGGCGATCTACAGCCCGCAAGCCGCGACGGCAAAACTGGCGCTGACCGAGTTTCTGGTGACGCGCGGCTGGCGCGCCTTCCTGGATGCGAAAGCGGAGGCCAAAATCGCGGAAAACTTTAAGCGTTTCGCGGATATTCATCTTTCCCGTCATGCCGCCGAGCTGAAGAGCACCTTTGCGTATCCGCTCGGGGACCAGTATGGCGATCAGCTTCCCCGTCTGTCGCGCAACATCGACAGCATGCTGCTGCTTTCCGGCGCTTATGACGGCGTTAAAACCCAGGCCTGGCTGGAAAACTGGCAGGGGCTGAAGCATGCCATTGAAACCCGACAGCATATTGAGATTGAGCATTTCCGTAACGAGGCCATTTCGCAGGAGCCGTTCTGGCTGCACAGCGGAAAACGTTAACTCTGGCAAGGAACCCCTATAATGCCGCTTTCTTCACCGTTACAGCAGCAGTGGCAGACCGTTAGCGAACGTCTGCCTGAGTCATTACCGGCGTCATCGTTAAGCGAGCAGGCGAAGAGCGTGCTCGCCTTCAGTGATTTTGTGCAGGAAAGTATCACCGCCAACCCGGACTGGCTGGCAGAGCTTGAGAACGCGCCGCCGCAGGCGGACGAGTGGCGGCAGTATGCCGGCTGGCTGCAAACCGCACTCGAAGACGTTGCGGATGAAGCCACGCTAATGCGCGTCCTGCGCCAGTTCCGCCGTCGGGTGATGGTGCGCATTGCCTGGGCTCAGGCGCTGGAGCTGGTGAGCGAAGAGAGTACGCTGCAGCAGTTAAGCGAGCTGGCGCAAACGCTGATTGTCGCCGCGCGCGACTGGCTGTACGCCGCCTGCTGTAAAGAGTGGGGCACGCCGTGCAGCGAGGAAGGGGTTCCTCAGCCGCTGTTGATTCTGGGGATGGGCAAGCTGGGCGGCTGCGAGCTGAACTTCTCCTCCGACATCGACCTGATTTTTGCCTGGCCCGAGAACGGCTCCACGCGCGGCGGCCGTCGCGAACTGGACAACGCCCAGTTCTTTACCCGCCTCGGTCAGCGTCTGATTAAGGCACTGGATCAGCCGACGCAGGACGGTTTTGTTTACCGCGTGGACATGCGCCTGCGCCCGTTTGGCGACAGCGGACCGCTGGTGCTGAGCTTTGCCGCGCTGGAGGATTACTACCAGGAGCAGGGGCGCGACTGGGAGCGCTATGCGATGGTTAAAGCGCGGATCATGGGCGACAGCGACGACGCTTACGCCAACGAGCTGCGCGCCATGCTGCGCCCGTTCGTGTTCCGTCGCTATATTGACTTCAGCGTGATCCAGTCCCTGCGTAATATGAAAGGGATGATCGCCCGTGAGGTGCGCCGTCGCGGGCTGAAGGACAACATCAAGCTCGGCGCGGGCGGCATCCGCGAAATCGAATTTATCGTCCAGGTCTTCCAGCTTATTCGCGGTGGCCGTGAGCCGTCCCTGCAGTCCCGCTCGCTGTTGCCGACGCTGAGCGCCATCGAGCAGCTGCACCTGCTGCCGGACGGCGACGCGCAAACCCTGCGCGAGGCCTATCTGTTCCTGCGCCGTCTGGAAAACCTGCTGCAAAGCATCAACGACGAACAGACCCAGACCCTGCCGGGCGATGACCTTAACCGGGCGCGCCTGGCCTGGGGCATGCGTGTGGACGACTGGGCGGCGTTAACCGAACGGCTGGACGCTCACATGGCGGGCGTGCGCCGCATCTTTAACGAGCTGATCGGTGATGACGAAAGTGAATCATCGGACGATGCCCTTTCCGAGCACTGGCGCGAGCTGTGGCAGGACGCGCTCCAGGAAGATGACACCACGCCGGTGCTGACGCACTTAACCGACGACGCCCGCCATCGCGTGGTGGCGCTGATCGCGGATTTCCGTCTTGAGCTGAACAAACGCGCCATCGGCCCGCGCGGCCGTCAGGTGCTGGATCACCTGATGCCGCACCTGCTGAGCGAGGTCTGCTCGCGGGCGGACGCGCCGGTGCCGCTGTCGCGCATGATGCCGCTGCTGAGCGGGATTATCACGCGTACCACGTATCTGGAGCTCCTGAGCGAGTTTCCGGGGGCGCTGAAGCACCTGATTACGCTCTGCGCCGCGTCGCCGATGGTGGCCAACAAGCTGGCGCGTTACCCGCTGCTGCTGGATGAGCTGCTCGACCCGAACACGCTGTATCAGCCCACGGCGACGGATGCCTACCGGGACGAGCTGCGTCAGTATCTGCTGCGCGTGCCGGAAGAGGACGAAGAGCAACAGCTGGAGGCGCTGCGCCAGTTTAAGCAGGCGCAGATGCTGCGCGTGGCGGCGGCTGACATCGCCGGAACGCTGCCGGTGATGAAAGTGAGCGATCACTTAACCTGGCTGGCAGAGGCGATCATCGACGCGGTGGTCCATCAGGCGTGGGTGCAGATGGTGGCGCGCTACGGCCAGCCGAAACATCTGGCCGAACGTGAAGGACGCGGCTTTGCGGTCGTGGGGTACGGCAAGCTTGGCGGCTGGGAGCTGGGCTATAGCTCCGATCTGGATTTAATCTTCCTCCACGACTGCCCGGTTGACGTAATGACCGACGGCGAGCGTGAAATTGACGGGCGCCAGTTCTACCTTCGCCTGGCGCAGCGCATTATGCATCTTTTCAGCACCCGCACCTCGTCGGGCATTTTGTATGAAGTGGATGCGCGCCTGCGTCCGTCCGGCGCGGCGGGCATGCTGGTGACCTCGACGGAGTCCTTCGCCGATTACCAGAAGAATGAAGCCTGGACGTGGGAGCATCAGGCGCTGGTGCGCGCTCGCGTGGTGTATGGCGATCCGCAGCTCAAAACGCAGTTTGACGTCATCCGTAAGGAGGTTATGACCACCGTGCGTGATGGCAGCACGCTGCAAACGGAAGTGCGCGAAATGCGCGAGAAAATGCGCGCGCATCTCGGCAATAAACACCGCGATCGCTTTGATATTAAAGCCGACGAGGGCGGGATTACCGATATTGAGTTCATTACCCAGTATCTGGTGCTGCTGCACGCCCACGACAAGCCGAAGCTGACGCGCTGGTCCGATAACGTGCGCATTCTGGAGCTGCTGGCGCAAAACGACATCATGGACGAGCAGGAGGCGCAGGCCTTAACCCGCGCCTACACGACGCTTCGCGATGAGCTTCATCACCTGGCGCTGCAGGAGCAGCCGGGGCACGTGGCGCTGGACTGTTTTGCTCATGAACGTGCTCAGGTAACGGCCAGCTGGCAGAAGTGGCTGGTGGAACCGTGCGTAACAAATCAAGTGTGATATTATCGCGCGCAAATTGTGAATCTTTCTGGAGTCAGGAATGAAAGTAACACTGCCAGAGTTTGAACGTGCTGGGGTAATGGTTGTTGGGGATGTGATGCTGGATCGCTACTGGTATGGGCCTACCAGCCGCATCTCTCCGGAAGCACCGGTACCGGTGGTTAAGGTCGACACCATTGAAGAGCGTCCCGGCGGCGCGGCAAACGTGGCGATGAACATTGCCTCTCTGGGCGCGCAGTCGCGTCTGGTGGGCCTGACCGGCATCGACGATGCGGCGCGCGCGCTGAGCAAGTCGCTGGCGGACGTGAACGTGAAGTGCGACTTCGTTTCTGTTCCGACCCACCCAACGATTACGAAACTGCGCGTGCTGTCGCGCAACCAGCAGCTGATCCGCCTCGACTTTGAAGAAGGGTTCGAAGGCGTTGATCCTGAGCCGCTGCACGAGCGTATCAACCAGGCGCTGGGCAATATCGGCGCGCTGGTGCTGTCCGACTACGCCAAAGGCGCGCTGGCGAGCGTGCAAACGATGATTCAGCTGGCGCGTAAAGCCAGCGTGCCGGTGCTGATCGACCCGAAAGGGACCGATTTTGAGCGCTATCGCGGCGCGACGCTGCTGACGCCAAACCTCTCCGAGTTTGAAGCGGTGGCGGGCAAATGCAAAACCGAGGACGAACTGGTTGAGCGCGGCATGAAGATCATTGCCGATTTCGAGCTGTCCGCGCTGCTGGTGACCCGCTCCGAGCAGGGGATGACGCTGCTGCAGCCGGGCAAAGCGCCGCTGCATATGCCAACCCAGGCGCAGGAAGTGTACGACGTGACCGGTGCCGGTGATACGGTGATCGGCGTGCTGGCGGCGACGCTGGCAGCAGGAAACTCGCTGGAAGAGGCGTGCTACTTCGCTAACGCCGCGGCGGGCGTGGTCGTCGGTAAACTTGGTACCTCAACCGTTTCGCCAATCGAGCTGGAAAACGCGGTGCGCGGTCGTGCGGATACCGGTTTTGGCGTCATGACCGAAGACGAGCTGAAGGTGGCCGTCGCCGCCGCGCGCAAGCGTGGTGAAAAAGTGGTGATGACCAACGGCGTGTTCGACATTCTGCACGCGGGCCACGTTTCGTATCTGGCGAACGCGCGCAAGCTGGGCGATCGCCTGATTGTGGCGGTTAACAGCGATGCATCGACGAAACGCCTGAAGGGCGAAACGCGTCCGGTGAACCCGCTCGAGCAGCGCATGATTGTGCTCGGCGCGCTGGAAGCGGTGGACTGGGTGGTGTCGTTTGAAGAAGATACCCCGCAGCGCCTGATTGCCGGCATTCTGCCGGACCTGCTGGTAAAAGGTGGGGATTACAAGCCGGAGCAAATCGCGGGTAGCGAAGAGGTCTGGGCCAACGGCGGCGAGGTGATGGTGCTCAACTTTGAGGACGGGTGCTCAACCACCAACATCATCAAGAAGATCCAGAAAGACAGTCAGTAAAAAACGGGCCAGCTGGCCCGTTTTTTTATGTCGGGTGGCGGCTGCGCCTTACCCGACCTACGCGTTCATGTAGGCCCGGTAAGGCGTAGCTGCCACCGGGCACAACAGGCCGCACTTACTCCTGGTCATCCACCGGTGGAATGGCCGGTGCCGGCTTCACTTCTTCTGGCGCATTGCGGTTTTCCAGCTCGGTCAGACGCTGTTCCAGCAGCGCCAGCTTCTCGCGGGTGCGCAGCAGAACCTGGGTCTGCACGTCAAACTCTTCGCGGCTGACTAAATCAAGGCGAACCAACTGCGCCTGCAGCGTCTGGCGGATTTTCTTTTCTACGTCATCACCAAATTCACGAATGCCTTTTGGCATAGATTCATGAACCTGACGCGCGATCTGCTCAATTTTTTTCGGGTCAATCATTGGCGTTTCCCTTGATGGAAAAGTGTTAGTGTCCATTGTAGCGCGTCATGCCCGGGGTAAACAAAATTGTTTGATGCTTATGCATTGCCCAGGATAATCAATAGCGTTATAGTTATCTCGCTTATTCTCAGGGCGGGGCGAAATTCCCCACCGGCGGTAAATCAGCGTGACGCTGAAAGCCCGCGAGCGCTTTGGGTGAATACTCAAAGGTCAGCAGATCCGGTGTAATTCCGGGGCCGACGGTTAGAGTCCGGATGGGAGAGAGTAACGATCAAGTCGGGCATGGGCCCGCTCACGTTATCTTTTTGCCGCTTATACGGCGCTCCTAAGACTGCCCTGATTCTGGTAACCATAATGTTAATGAGGTTTTTTTACCATGAATCAGACGCTACTTTCCTCTTTTGGCACTTCAACTCAACGTGTTGAACATGCACTGGATGCACTGCGCGAAGGCCGCGGTGTGATGGTGCTTGACGATGAAAACCGTGAAAACGAAGGCGACATGATTTTCGCCGCCGAAAACATGACCGTTGAACAGATGGCGCTGACCATCCGTCACGGCAGCGGCATCGTATGCCTGTGTATTAATGAAGATCGTCGTAAGCAGCTCGATCTGCCGATGATGGTCGAAAACAACACCAGCGCCTTTGGTACCGGTTTTACCGTGACCATTGAAGCGGCGCATGGCGTGACCACAGGTGTGTCTGCGGCTGACCGTCTGACCACCGTACGTGCAGCGATTGCTGATGGTGCGAAGCCATCCGATCTGCACCGTCCAGGCCACGTCTTCCCACTGCGTGCGCAGGCGGGCGGCGTGTTGACCCGCGGTGGTCACACCGAAGCGACGATCGACCTGGTGACGCTGGCTGGCTTCAAACCTGCTGGCGTGCTGTGCGAACTGACCAACGATGACGGCACCATGGCGCGCGCGCCGGAATGCATTACCTTTGCCCGCCTGCACAACATGCCGGTGGTCACGATTGAAGATCTGGTTGAGTATCGCCAGGCGCACGAGCGCAAAGCCAGCTGAAAATAAAAACGCCGGGATATCCCGGCGTTTTTTTACCCGATTCCTGCGGTCTGCAGCAGAACCAGACTTAATCCCATCACCGACATTCCGCACAGCACGCCATAGCTGGGGTTGTTGTTAGGATCGATCTCCTTCGCCAGCGGCATCAGTTCATCCACCGAAAGCGCAACCATGATCCCGGCTACCGCGGCCATAATCGCCGCCATCACCACCGGAGAGACCAGGCTACCAAGGATCAGCCAGGCCAGTACGCCGCCAAGGATTTCGGCCATCCCGGAAATGCCCGCCCAGAACACCGCGGTGCGTTTCGATCCCGTTGCGGCATACACGGGTCCGGCGACGGCCAGTCCTTCAGGAATATTGTGTAAGGCGACCGCCAGCGCGATGCCAAAGCCCATCTCAAGATTGCTGCTGGCCGTCACGTAGGTAGCGACCCCTTCCGGGAAGTTATGCAGACTGATGCCAAGCGTTAACAGCACGGCGGTACGCTTGATATTGCGCGGCATGGGCGTCACGTTTTTCTGCATTAAATCCTGCGGATGCGCGTGCGGAAGCATCCGATCGAGGGCAAAGTATCCCAGCAGGCCAAAGACAAACATGCCGTAGCCCAGCAGCGGAGACATGCCTTCTGTGCCCAACGCGGCAGGCAGCATCTCCATCAGGGAGATGAGCAGCATGATTCCGGCAGCAAAGCCCAGTGAAAAGGCCAGTACGCGGTTAGAGGGCTTTTGGCCGAGCACGCCGAGGAGCGCACCGATAAAGGTCGCGGCGCCCGCCAGTATGGTCAGGATCAAGGGGACTGACATGCATTGCTCCTTATGATAATCATTCTCATTAATATAAATGATTCATTTCTGGCAAAGCGAGGGTGAAAACCCGGCTTTACACATTCCTTACATTCAAATTTCCTGATGATGATCTTCACGCTTATCTGCGTTCATCTTTGCCGGATTGCGCGTAATGTAGCACCATTAAATTGACACCTTCTGTAAGGATATCACCATGACTTCTTCCCGTATGCCAGCCCTGTTTTTAGGCCACGGTAGCCCTATGAACGTTCTGGAAGACAACGTCTATACCCGCGCCTGGCGTCATCTTGGCGAGACGTTGCCGCGTCCGAAAGCGATCGTGGTGGTGTCTGCACACTGGTTTACCCGTGGGACGGGCGTGACCGCCATGGAAGCGCCAAAAACCATTCATGATTTTGGCGGCTTCCCGCAGGCGCTGTACGACACGCATTATCCGGCCCCCGGGTCGCCTGAGCTGGCGCAAAAGCTGGTAGAGTTGCTGGCACCTGTCCCTGTGACGCTGGATAAAGAAGCCTGGGGCTTTGACCATGGCTCCTGGGGCGTGCTGATTAAAATGTATCCTGACGCGGATATCCCGATGGTGCAGTTGAGCATCGACAGCACTAAACCGGCGGCCTGGCATCTGGAGGTGGGGCGCAAGCTGGCAACCCTGCGTGATGAAGGCATCATGCTGGTTGCGAGCGGCAACGTGGTGCATAACCTGCGTACCGCACGCTGGCACGGTGAGAACACGCCGTACCCGTGGGCAACCTCTTTTAACGACTACGTTAAAGCGAACCTGACCTGGCAAGGCCCGGCTGAGGAGCATCCCCTGGTGAACTATCTGGATCATGATGGCGGTTCGCTCTCTAATCCGACGCCGGAGCACTTCCTGCCGTTGCTGTACGTGCTTGGCGCGTGGGATGGTCAGGAGCCGGTGACGATCCCGGTCGACGGTATTGAGATGGGGAGTCTGAGTATGCTGTCGGTGCAGATTGGGTAATAAAAGCAAAACGGCAACCTCAGGTTGCCGTTTTCAGTGTTTGCACCCTCTCCCTGTGGGAGAGGGGCGGGGTGAGGGCATCAGGCCGCGGCCTATTCGACAAAAATGTGCGGATAAAACCGTGACAGATCCTGCGTGATCAGCGCGCGATCTTCGCGAATGCCAATCCCGGCCGGTTGATCGTTGATGAGCCAGCTGCCAATCAGCGTATAGCTGTCGCCAAATTTCGGCAGCTGATAGAACTCCTGGACGATCATCCCTTCTTCGCCGTATGGCCCTTCAACCGCTTCCAGCGTCTTGCCGTTTTCGATAATCGAGACGTTTGCGCCTTCGCGGGAGAAGATCGGCTTAACAACGTATTTTTCCATTTGCGGGTAATCATCTTCCGCAAAATAGGCTGGCAGCAGGTTCGGGTGGTTCGGGAACATCTCCCAGAGCATCGGCAGCAGGGCTTTGTTAGAGATGATGCTCTTCCAGGCCGGCTCCAGCCAGCGCACGCCAGCATCTTCCAGCTTGGTGGAGAACATCTCGCGCAGCATGTATTCCCACGGGTAGAGCTTGAACAGGTTGCTTATCACCTGGTCCTGCATATCCGTAAACTGACCTTTTTCACCCAGGCCGATATCCTCGATATAGAGGAACTCGGTCGCCACTTCCGCTTCGGCGGCGCAGTCCTGCAGATACTGAACCGTGCCACGGTCTTCTTCCGTGTCGCGGCAGCAGGCGAGATGGAGCAGGTTAAAGCCATGCTGTTCGCGCAGCTCGGCAAAACGCTCAATCAGCTTTTCCTGCAGGCTGTTAAACTGGTCGCTGCCTTCCGGCAGGTTTCCGGCATTGGCCTGGTCTTCCAGCCAGATCCACTGGAAGAACGCCGCTTCATACAGAGAGGTTGGCGTATCGGCGTTGTTTTCCAGCAGCTTCGGTTCACCTTTGCCGTCCCACGCCAGATCCAGGCGAGAGTAAAGCGAAGGTTGATTCGTTCTCCACGACTGGCGCACAAAGCCCCAGGTGTGCTTCGGAATGCGGAACTTTGCCATCAGCTCGTCGCTGTCGATGACCTTTTCCACGACCTTCAGGCACATCTGGTGCAGCTCGGCCGTCACCTCTTCCAGTTTTTCCACCTGAGCCAGCGTGAGCTTGTAATAGGCGTCTTCACACCAGTACGGCTCGCCGTACATGGTGTGGAAGTTAAAACCGTACTCGGTGGCTTTTTCGCGCCAGTCCGGGCGCTCGGTGATACTGACTCGTTCCATGATCAGCCGCCCATTGAGCGAGTAGAGGAGGTGCCTGTCGCACTGCGCTGCATGCTGGTCTGCTTCGCCACAGATTCACCAAACCCGCCGCGGGTGATGGTGCTGGTGGTCGCAGGCTTCGGCGCCATCGCCGTTTTCGGAACGTTCACGGTGCGGCCTGGGGTCGCTGCGCCGTAGCCTTTGCCGCTGGCATCGGTATATTGACCGTAAGCCGGGCTGGCCGGGTTTTTCGAGCTAAACAGCGGCTGCTGCTGGTAGCCCGCACCGCCGCCCATCAGGCGACCCATCATGTAGCCTGCCATCAGCGGCATCCAGAAGCTGCCGCTGGACTGCGCCTGCGCCTGATTTTCAGGTGCGGTGCCTGCCTGAGCCGGTGCCTGCTGGCACTGACCTTCACCAAACTCCGCCACGCAGTCTTCGCGTGAGGCATATTTCGGTGCAGTACGTTCCGCTTCTTTCAGCGCGCTGGTGTAAGCCGTTTTACATTCGGCGGCTTTGCCGGTTGCGGCAGAGCAGTCGTCTGCGTTTTGATACAGCGAAACCGTTTCGTCATTTTTTTCACAGCCTGCCAGCATAAAGACAGCCGTGACCGCCAGCGCAACAGGGGTGAGGTGACGCGCGTTCCAGCTCTTGCGGAACGAAGCGTGATTTATGGATTTTGTCCGTTTCATGTTTGTCTTCCAGGACCCAGTGGTAATAACGCTCAGGATAGAGGATGAGTGGTTGAAAATGAAGCGAAGAGGGGCGGAATCAGGGGGATCTTTACGTTGGCTTACGTTCGGATGTGATTCAGATGCGCCCCTCTCCCTGTGGGAGAGGGGTGGGGTGGAGGGCATCAGGCCGCAGTGGGCCTGATAACACTCTTAGTTACGGAACGGATTATTGCCTTTGCTGGCGGATGTAGTGGTACGCGCAGCGGCCGGCTGTGCCGCAGGGGTGCTGCTGTTAGCGTTGAAGTTATCAACCGCGGCAACCTGCTCCGGGTTCTCCGGCGCAACGCTGTCCGGAGAGGTGGAGACCGGTTTGCCCAGCGCGCTGTTCAGCATCTGCAGGTCTTGCTCGTTCAGCGTACCCAGAGCCTGTTTGATGTTCAGCTGGTTAATCAGGTACTGGTAGCGCGCGCTGGAGAGCTGCTGTTTCGCGTTGTACAGCGTGGTGGTCGCGTCGAGCACGTCAACGATAGTACGTGTACCGACCGAGTAGCCCGCTTCCATCGCATCCAGGGAGCTCTGTGCAGACACAACGGCCTGTTTATAGGCGTTGATGCTGCTGATTGAGGCGTTCACGTTGTTGAAGGAGGAACGCACGGTCTGCACCACGTTGCGGTGGGCGCTTTCCAGCTGCTCGCTCGCGCCAACAAAGTTGTACTGCGCCTGTTTCACCTGAGAGTTGACCTGACCGCCCTGATACAGCGGCAGGGAGAAGCTCAGACCCACTTTATTCTGACCCATATTGCTGTCGTCATACTGGGACGTATTGGTTTTAGAGCCGCTATAGGACGTATCAGAGACACCGGTAGACGCGCTCAGGCTCAGGGTTGGCAGATGGCCGTCCTGCGCCTGACGAATTTGCTCGCGGGCCAGGTCCTGGCTCAGACGCGCCTGCAGCAAACTCAGGTTGCGGTTTTCCGCCTCTTTCAGCAGGGCGTTAACGGCCTGCGGTTTATCCGTTTTAAAGCTGTCCACGTTCAGCGACGCCAGCTCAGGATAGTAATTCCCGGTGACCTGACGCAGGGATTCCAGCGCGTTGTCGAGGTTGTTACGCGCGGTCACTTCGTTAGCCAGCACGGTGTCGTACTGTGAACGGGCGTTCTGCACGTCGGTGATCGCGACCAGGCCCACGTTGAAACGCTGGGTGGTTTGATCTAACTGGCGGTAAATCGCCTGTTTCTGCGCTTCGGTGTAGGAGAGTGCGTCAATCGCGCTCAGCACGTTGAAGTACGCCGTGGCGGTGTTCAGGATCAGCGTCTGCTGGTCGGTCTGATAGGTCACATCCTGAATACCCGCACTCTTTTCCTGCAGGGTCAGGGCGCGCCATTTGGACATATCAAACAGCGTCTGTGTCAATTGCAGTGAGGCGCTGGTAGCATTGGAGTTTACGCCGTTAGCGTCGCGGAAACCGTTGCTGTAGGTATAATCTGCACCTAAACCTAACTGTGGCAGCAGGGGGCTACGCGCTTCGTTAATCTTTTCAAACGCAGCATCACGATCGGCCGCTGATTTACGTAAATCAGGGTTGCCCAGACGTGCCTGCTGGTAGACCTGTAACAGGTTTTCCGCCTGGCTCATTGCACTGAAGCCCGTCAGGCTCAGGCCGATAAGGATGGGGAGCAATTTCTTCATTTGCATTCCTTGTTGTGAAGCAGTATTAGCGCTGATCTAATTAAAAAATAATTGCCGATTCTAACAGAATCTTCCATACCAAAAGGTTGGCGTAACGTGCCATCTGGCGGTAATTTGCACCAATCTACCATATAGCCTTACAAACGGCAGCCAAACAGCCTTGAAATTCACAATTTCATCACCATTGCTACCAGGACTCGACTCATGCAAAAACCAGAAAAGTTGCCCGTGACATTCGCCAAAAACGATGTAGAAATTATTGCACGAGAAACGCTTTATAGCGGTTTTTTTTCAATGGATCTTTACCGTTTCAGGCATCGCCTGTTTAACGGGGAAATGAGCGGCGAAATCAGACGCGAAATTTTTGAGCGCGGGCATGCGGCAGTCTTGCTACCCTTTGACCCAGTGCGTGACGAAGTTGTGCTGGTGGAGCAGATCCGCATCGCCGCTTATGACGTCAGTGAGAGCCCGTGGCTGCTGGAGATGGTGGCCGGGATGATCGAAGAAGGTGAGTCTGTTGAAGACGTCGCCCGTCGCGAGGCGCTGGAAGAGGCCGGACTGGTGGTGGGCCGTACAAAACCGGTGCTGAGCTATCTGGCAAGCCCGGGCGGTACCAGCGAGCGCTTGTCCATAATGGTGGGCGAAGTGGACGCCACGACGGCGGAAGGGATCCACGGTCTGGCAGATGAAAACGAAGATATTCGGGTTCATGTGGTGAGCCGGGAACAGGCTTATCAGTGGGTAGAAGAGGGGAAAATCGACAACGCAGCGTCTGTCATCGCCCTGCAATGGCTGCAGCTGCATTATCAGACATTACGAAACGAGTGGAAAAAATGAAGCGCTATACACCTGACTTCCCAGAAATGATGCGCCTGTGCGAAACCAATTTCGCACAATTGCGCCGCCTGCTGCCGCGAAACGACGCACCCGGCGAAACGGTAAGCTATCAGGTGAGCAACGCGCAGTATCGGTTAACGATAACAGAATCAACGCGCTACACTACGCTGGTGGAGATTGAGCAAACGGCACCCAGCATTAGCTACTGGAGCCTGCCGTCGATGACGGTGCGCCTCTATCACGACGCGATGGTCGCTGAAGTGTGTTCAAGCCAGCAGATCTTTCGCTTCAAGGCGCGGTATGATTACCCGAATAAAAAGTTGCATCAACGCGACGAAAAGCATCAAATTAACCAGTTTTTAGCCGACTGGCTAAGATATTGTTTAGCACATGGAGCAATGGCGATTCCGGTTTGTTAGCGTCATAAACCTACCTAAGGACACCATTTGGAAAGCCTGTTGAACCTGACTGTTGCTGGTGGGGCGCCAGTCAGGATATTACAAATCACCGATACCCACCTTTTTGCCGAAAAGCATGAAACGCTACTGGGGGTCAACACCTGGGAGAGTTATCAGGCGGTACTTAGCGCCATTCACGCTGAAAACCGTGCATGCGATCTGATTGTCGCAACGGGCGATCTGGCGCAGGATCAGTCCTCCGCGGCCTACCAGCATTTTGCTGAAGGCATCGCGAGCTTTAGCGTGCCTTGCGTCTGGCTGCCAGGAAACCATGACTTCCAGCCCGCCATGTACAGCTCTCTTCAGGATGCGGGAATTTCTCCGGCGAAATGTGTTTTTGCGGGTGAACAGTGGCAGATCCTGCTGCTTGATAGCCAGGTGTTTGGCGTCCCGCACGGTGAGTTAAGCGAGTTTCAGCTCGACTGGCTTGAGACCAAACTGGCTGCTGAACCTGAACGTCACACGCTGCTGTTGCTTCATCATCATCCTCTGCCGGCGGGCTGCAGCTGGCTCGATCAGCACAGCCTGCGCAACTCCGCGGCGCTGGATCGCGTGCTGGCGAAGTTCCCGCGGGTGAAAAATCTGCTGTGTGGACATATTCATCAGGAACAGGATCTCGACTGGAACGGACGCCGCATGCTGGCGACGCCATCGACCTGCGTTCAGTTTAAGCCGCACTGCGCCAACTTTACGCTTGACACCATCGCGCCAGGCTGGCGCTGGCTGGAACTGCATGCCGACGGCACGCTGACCACGGAAGTCTGCCGTTTGACCGGTGCAAAATTCCGCCCGGATACCGCTTCAGAAGGCTATTGATGTCTACGCTCCTTTATCTGCACGGATTCAACAGCTCGCCGCGCTCCGCAAAAGCGACACAGTTTCGCCAGTGGCTGAGCGAGCATCACCCCGACGTTGAGATGATTATCCCGCAGCTGCCGCCTTACCCGGCAGAGGCCGCGGAGATGCTGGAATCTATTGTGCTTGCGCACGGCGGCGAAACCTTCGGTGTGGTCGGTTCATCGCTGGGCGGGTACTACGCCACCTGGCTCTCACAATGCTTCATGCTGCCCGCCGTTGTGGTTAATCCGGCGGTACGGCCATTTGAGCTGCTGAGGGACTTTCTTGGCGAAAACGAGAACCCCTACACCGGGCAGCAATATGTGCTAGAGTCACGCCATATTTACGATCTCAAAGTTATGCAGGTCGACCCGCTTGAGGCACCGGATCTCATCTGGCTGCTGCAACAGACGGGTGATGAAGTGCTGGATTACCGCCAGGCAGTGGCGTATTACGCCTCCTGCCGCCAGACTATAGAAGAGGGCGGAAACCATGCTTTCACGGGCTTTGAGAATCATTTCACCCAGATTGTCGATTTTCTTGGACTGCACAGCCACTGACAATCAATGCGAATTGCTAGTTTAAATCATGACGCAAACCTATAACGCTGATGCCATTGAGGTCCTCACCGGGCTTGAGCCGGTTCGCCGCCGCCCGGGGATGTACACCGATACGACGCGCCCAAACCATCTGGGCCAGGAAGTTATTGATAACAGTGTGGACGAAGCGCTGGCGGGCCATGCCAAACGCGTTGACGTCATTCTGCACGCCGATCAGTCGCTGGAAGTCATCGACGACGGGCGCGGCATGCCGGTGGATATCCATCCGGAAGAGGGCGTGCCTGCCGTTGAGCTGATCCTCTGTCGTCTGCACGCGGGCGGTAAGTTCTCCAACAAGAACTACCAGTTCTCCGGTGGTCTGCACGGCGTGGGCATTTCCGTGGTGAACGCCCTATCCAAACGCGTGGAAGTGAACGTCCGCCGCGACGGCCAGGTCTATAACATCGCGTTTGAAAACGGCGATAAGGTGCAGGATCTGCAGGTTGTCGGCACGTGCGGCAAACGCAACACCGGCACCAGCGTCCACTTCTGGCCTGACGAAAGCTTCTTCGACAGCCCGCGTTTTTCCGTTTCTCGCCTGACGCACCTGCTGAAAGCCAAAGCGGTGCTGTGCCCCGGCGTGGAAATTACCTTTACCGATCACGTTAACAATACCGCACAAACCTGGTGCTACGCCGACGGTCTGAACGACTACCTGTGCGAAGCGGTAAACGGCCTGCCAACGCTGCCGGAAAAACCGTTTGTCGGTAACTTTAGCGGCGATACCGAAGCCGTGGACTGGGCGCTGCTGTGGCTGCCGGAAGGCGGCGAGCTGCTGACGGAAAGCTACGTCAACCTGATCCCAACCATGCTCGGCGGTACGCACGTCAACGGCCTGCGCCAGGGGCTGCTGGACGCGATGCGTGAGTTCTGCGAATACCGCAACATTCTGCCGCGCGGCGTGAAGCTGTCGGCGGAAGATATCTGGGATCGCTGCGCCTACGTGCTCTCCGTGAAGATGCAGGATCCGCAGTTTGCCGGTCAGACCAAAGAGCGCCTGTCGTCACGCCAGTGCGCGGCGTTCGTTTCCGGCGTGGTGAAAGATGCGTTTACCCTGTGGCTGAACCAGAACGTTCAGGCGGCAGAGATGCTGGCCGAAATGGCCATTTCCAGCGCCCAGCGTCGTCTGCGCGCCGCGAAGAAAGTGGTGCGTAAAAAGCTGACCAGCGGCCCTGCGCTGCCGGGCAAGCTGGCGGACTGTACCGCGCAGGATCTCAACCGTACCGAGCTGTTCCTCGTGGAAGGGGACTCGGCGGGCGGATCGGCCAAGCAGGCGCGCGATCGTGAATATCAGGCGATCATGCCGCTCAAGGGTAAGATCCTGAATACCTGGGAAGTCTCTTCTGATGAAGTGCTGGCCTCGCAGGAAGTGCACGATATTTCGGTGGCGATCGGCATCGATCCGGACAGCGACGATCTGAGCCAGCTGCGCTACGGCAAGATCTGTATCCTCGCGGATGCGGACTCCGATGGTCTGCACATCGCCACGCTGCTGTGCGCGCTGTTCGTGAAGCACTTCAAAACGCTGGTGAAAAACGGTCACGTCCACGTGGCGCTGCCGCCGCTCTACCGTATCGACCTCGGCAAAGAGGTTTACTACGCGCTGACGGAAGAAGAGAAAGCGGGCGTGCTGGAACAGCTGAAGCGCAAGAAGGGCAAACCGAACGTGCAGCGCTTTAAAGGGCTGGGCGAGATGAACCCGATGCAGCTTCGCGAAACGACGCTTGATCCGAACACGCGCCGTCTGGTGCAGCTGACGATCAGCGACGAAGACGAGCAGCAAACCAACGCCATGATGGATATGCTCCTTGCCAAGAAACGTTCGGAAGACCGACGCAACTGGCTGCAGGAGAAAGGCGATATGGCGGATATTGAGGCCTGATGCCCTCACCCTAACCCTCTCCCGCCGGGAGAGGGAATGGATCGTAGGCCCGGTAAGCATTAGCGCCACCGGGCTTTTTTACATCAAAACTCCATCTTCACCGTAAACTGCACTTCGCGCGGATCGCCAATCTGGTTGCCCAGGTTGTTGGTCGCAATGGACGACGTGTAGTAGGTCTTATCAAACAGGTTTTTCACGTTTACCTGCAGCGTCACCGGATACTGTAGCTTCATCTTGTACGCCGCAAACGCGTCCGCCACGAAATAGCCCGGCAGATAATAATCCGCACCGTTGGTTGCTGAGCGACGGCTTACGCCGTGCCCGCCGCCGCCCAGCGTCAGGGTATTGCCGGCAAACGCATTGTGAATATCGTAGGTCAGGAACAGGGAGCCGGTATGGCGCGGCACGTTCGGCAGCGGTTTGCCCGCATAGTCCGGATCTTCCAGCACCTTCGCGTCGGTATAGCCGTAGCTGGCGATAATGTTGGTGTTCTCGGTCAGCGACCCGGCGAGATCCACCTCCACGCCCTGCGAGCGCACGCGGCCCGCTGTTTTGGCGACGGTTTCATCACCCACGCTCTCGGTGTACAGCACGTTGCGCTTGTGGATATCAAACAGCGCAATATTGGCGGTAATGCCGTCGAACAGGTCAAACTTAGCGCCTATTTCATACGCGTTTGATGTTTCCGGCGGCAGGTCGCCGATGTAGCTCGCAATGGACGACTGCGGCATAAACGTCTGGGAATAGTTGGCAAACAGCGAGACCGCCGGGGTGAGCTTATAAACAAGACCCAGCTTCGGCGTCCACTGGTCGTCGCGGCTGTCGGTGTTCACGTTAAACGGACGGCCTTTGCCCGCGTACTGGGTGTAATACTGATAGCGCATTCCGGCGACGGCGATCCACTTATCGGTCAGATACAGCGCGTCCTGCGCGTAGGCGGAGTAGCTCTCCTGCTTAATGGTTTGATCGCTGTCGGATGCCGAGACGGTGGTGCACTTGCCGAGGCTGCCGTAGCTCGGGTGGTAAATATTGAAATCCTTAACGTTCTTACAGCGGATCATGTCCGTACGCAGCAGATCGTAATTCTCATACGACACGCCGGTCAGGATCTCATTGTAAAAGCCCGCGATGTCCACGTTTCCCTGTAGATCCGCGCGCGTCGTGTGCATACGCTGGGTCGAGCCCTGGGTCGCATCCACGCGGCGGGTCAGGTTGCCGGTTTTTGAATCGTAGGCCATCACGCGGGCCTGGTTATCGCTGTATTTATCCTGGCTGTAGCTGTAGTCGAACTTCGCGGTCCACTGGCTGTTTAGGCGATACTCCGCGTTGAGCTGAGCGAGATCGGACTGGCCGTCGGTCACGTTAAACGGTTCGTCGAAGCGGGTTTTGCGATCGACGTTGACGGCCTTTTTGGTGTTGAGATCGAAGATCGTTCCGCGATCGAACGGCGTTTTATAGTCGCGATGCGAATAGAGCACGGTCACGGTGGCATCGTCGCCGAACCAGGTCAGCGACGGGGCAATAAAGGTGCTGCGTTCGTTGCCGAAATTACGCCAGTAATCCTCGTCCTGATATTCGCCCGTCAGGCGATACGCCAGGCGCGTGCCGTCAATCGGGCCGGTAACATCGATCTGTCCGGTGCCGCCGCCAAAGCTGGAAGAGGTAGCGGAGAGGGAACCGCCGAAGGTTTTCTCCGGGCGTTTGGTGATGACGTTGATCAGGCCGCCCGGATCGAGAATGCCGTAAAGCGTCGAGGCCGGGCCTTTCAGCACCTCCACGCGCTCGGTTGCGGCATTAAAGCTGCGCGGCAGCACGGTGCGCAGGCCGTTGGTCATGATCGAGCCGTCGCGGTTCGCGCCAAATCCGCGGCGCACGAAGGCATCCTGCGTACCGCCCAGGGTGTTGGTCTGCACCACGTTGCTGACGTTATAGAGCGCTTCGTCCAGCGTGGTGGCATGCTGATCCTCCAGCACTTTATCGCTGACGGTATTGACCACCTGCGGGATATCCAGCATCGGCATGTTGGTTAACGTCGCGGTGGAGGTATTCAACGGCTGATAGCCATTCGTGGCCTCCGCCGTCGTATTTGGATCGGCGGTGACGGTAAGCGTTTCGCCGCCTTTAGCCGCAGTGTTATCTGCTGCCTGCACCAGCGGCGCCATGAACAGCAGTGAAAAGAGCGCGCGCCCTTTTACCCCAGAGAGTGAAGGTGTGAACGTAGCCATTACATCTGTTATCCCGAAATATCCCGCGAATGACGTTTCGCGGAAAAATGTGTGAGTCATTGCCCTTTACGGTCTGTCCGTTAGCCACGGTGGGCATCGGACATGTAATTGAGAATCATTCAATCATGCGCGAATGTAGTAGTAAATGGAAAAAATAAAAAATCGACTACAACATTTAGCCGGGCGTATAAGCGCAACGGGATGATTATTAATTTATTGAATTAAATGCTTTTTAAAGTCATTCCTTGTTCATTTTCCCTCAGGCTTATCCCTGGTTTTATCAGGGTGTTTCTTCTCTTGACTACTACATGGCACAGCGTCAAACTCTCAAAAGAGAATGATTTTTATTTATATTTGTTGCGCTTTTTTATTACGTTGGCATTCACGTGGCTCACAACACAAAAAAACCGGGACTGGTTCTGGAGAACCTCTCTGCGGGCTATCAGAAAAAAATCATCGTTGATGATATCTCCCTTGCGATCCCACAGCAGAAAATGACCGTGCTGGTAGGGGCGAACGGCTGCGGAAAATCCACGCTGCTGAGCACCATTGCGCGTTTGCTTCAGCCGCTTGGCGGCGCGGCAGTTCTCGACGGCAAGGCGATCCACGAGCAGCCGACCAAAGCCGTCGCCCGCCAGCTGGGTATCCTGCCGCAGTCTCCGCTGCTCCCGGAAGGGTTGACCGTCTTTGAGCTGGTCTCGCGCGGGCGTTTTCCCTGGCAGAACTTTATGCGCCAGTGGAGCGACGAGGACGAGCTGGCGGTGGAAGAGGCCCTGCGCCTGACCGGCACGGCGGAGTTTGCCCATATGCCGGTGGAAAGCTTATCCGGCGGCCAGCGTCAGCGCTGCTGGATCGCCATGGCGCTGGCGCAGCAAACGCCGTATATCCTGCTTGACGAGCCCACGACGTTTCTCGATCTCCGCTATCAGGTGGAGATCCTGGAACTGCTGCACACCCTGACCCGCCGGCACGGACGTACCGTCGTGGTGGTGCTGCACGATCTCAACTTCGCCGTAAACTACGGCGATTCGCTGGTCTTTTTACGCCAGGGGAAAGTTGAAGGCGTATTGCATGAGGGCGATGTCTGCACGCCGGAGCTGATCAAAGCGGTGTTTGATGTGGACGTGCATATGTCCATAAACCCGTTGACCGGCAAGCCGTTCTTTATGCCGTTTCGCCAGAGTACCGTTCAGCCATGATGCGCTCCTCTCTGGCCTTTCCGATCTTCGCACTGCTCCTGGCGCTGGGTGCGATTATGCATCTGGGCATCGGCGCACGCTTCATCGCCCCGCAGACGGTGGTGGAGGCATTTTTCCATTTCGATCCGCGCAATTTCGACCATAACGTCATTATCAAATTAAGACTGCTGCGCCTCAGCGCCGCGATGGTGACGGGCGCCGCGCTCGGCGTGGCGGGCGTGCTGCTGCAGTCCGTGATCCGCAACCCGCTCGGCGAGCCGCATATTCTGGGGCTCAACGCCGGGGCCGCGCTGGCGGTCGTGATTACCAGCGCGCTTGGGCTGTCGCTGCCGTTTGGGCGCCCGCTCGTTGCCGCCGCCGGTGCCGCCGCGCTGTTTTTGCTGGTGCTGATGTTCTCCTCGTCCGGTCGCACCGGGCTTACGCCGATGAAGGTCACGCTGTGCGGCGTGGCGATGTCGGCGTTTGCCTCGTCGATTACCGCCGCGGTGTTAATCCTCGATGAACAGACGCTGCTCGCCATGCGCACCTGGCTGGCAGGGGACCTGGCCGGGATCAACGTGCAGACGCTCCGGAGCGCCCTGTGGGCCGCAACAGCCGGTTTTGTTCTCGCCATCGGGCTGTCGCCCTCGCTCAACATGCTGGCGCTGGGAGACCGAATGGCGCAGGGGCTTGGCGTGTCGCTGCTGAAAACCCGCCTGCTTGCCCTGCTGGCCATCGCGCTGCTCTGCGGCGCGGCCGTCTCAATTGCCGGGCCGATTGGCTTTATCGGCCTGGTCGTGCCGCAGCTCATTCGCCGTCTGGTGTCGGTGGATTTACGCGTTATGGTGCCGCTGTCTGCCCTGTGTGGCGCGCTGGTTCTGCTGCTGGCGGATATCGCCGCCCGCACGCTGTTTACGCCCTGGGAGCTGGCAACCGGCATCATGACGGCCCTGGTCGGCGCACCCGTATTCATCTTTATGGCATCGAGGATGTTCAAATGAACCGGGCCGGATTCCGCGCGATCCGTATTGGCCGTTTATCGGCGCTGGTTCGCCCGAGGGCGCTGGCGTGCCTGACGCTTTTAGCGCTGGTGGCGTTAAGCCTGCTGGGCTTTGGCCTGACGCACGGATCTCTGCCTGTTCCCACCTCCGCCATCGGGCGGGCGCTGTTTTCTCCTGAGAGCCTGACGGCGGAGACGCGCTACATCGTGATGAATATCCGCCTGCCGCGCCTGCTGATGGCGGTGCTGTGCGGCGCGATGCTCGGTATGGCGGGGGCGGCAATGCAGTCCATCACCCGCAATGGTCTGGCCGATCCCGGGCTTATCGGCGTGAAGGAGGGCTGTAGCGCGGCGGTACTGCTGCTGATTTTTCAGTTCCCGGCGCTGGGCCTGGCCTGGCGTCCTCTGGTCGGCATGGCCGGCGGGCTGCTTACCGCGCTGCTGGTTATCGCCCTGGCGCGCGATATCTCGCGCCCGCGGTTCATCCTGATCGGCATCGGCGTGTCGTGGGCGTTTGCCGCCGCAATGGGCGTCTTTATCACCACCGCCGACGTGCGGGACGTGCAGACGGCGATGCTGTGGCTGGCGGGAAGCCTGCATGCGGCAAACTGGACGCTGGTGGGGTTAGCCGCGCTCTGGGCTGCCCCCGCGTTTGCGCTGCTGCTGTTTACCGCACGGGCTGCGGACGTGGCGTTGCTTGGCAATCAGGCCGCCGCGGGCCTTGGCGTACGCACAACCCGGCTGGCGCTGCTGCGGGTTCTTGCGCCGGTGGTGCTGACGGCGGCCTGCGTCTCGTGCGTGGGCAGTATAGGTTTCGTGGGGCTGATTGCCCCGCATATGGCGCGCCTGCTGCTGCGCGGTGGGCAAACCGCGCTCCTGACGGGAAGCGCCGTGCTGGGCGCGCTGCTGCTGCTGCTGGCGGATAACGTCGGACGTCTGGCGTTCCTCCCGCTGCAGCTGCCGGCGGGAATTGTGATTTCATTGATTGGCGGACCGTTTTTCCTGCTGCTGCTCTGGCAGCGTCGGGACAGATTTTAGGAGACTAGGATGCGCGTAGTGTTTTCGATGCTGTTGCTGGTGGGGTTCGCGGTGGGTGCGGCGGAGCCGACGCAGACGTTTACTGACGATCTGAACCGAAAAGTGGTGGTGCCGGTTCATCCGAAACGGATTGTCTCTTTACACGATCTTGATATCACCATTCCGCTGATTGAGCTTGGCGTGCCGCCGGTGGCAAGCCATGGCCGCACGCGGCCGGACGGCAGCCACTTTCTGCGCTCCAGCGGCATGTTGACCGGCGTCGACTTTGATAATTCCGACATTAAGTTTATCGGCACGGCCGATATCGACATTGAAGCCATCGCCGCCGCAAAGCCTGACCTCATCGTTACCGAGCCGACCCGCAACACCCCGCTGGAACAGCTGGCAAAAATTGCCCCGACGGTGAGCATCGATCATCTCGACGGCGGCGCGCCGGAGATCTACCGCAAGCTGGCTCAGCTGACGGGAACGCAGGCGCGGCTCAAGGTTCTGGAGCGGCGCTATCAGGAGCAGATTAAGGCCCTGAAGGCGACAATTGATACCCGCAAGGTGACCGTGTCCGTGATTCAGGCGAATCAGGGAAAGATTAATGCCATGCACAGCTACCACTCGCTGGGCCGCGTGTTGCGCGACGCCGGATTCACCTTCCCGCCGCTGATTGAGTCCATCCCGGACGGAGGGCGTATCGACGTCAGCGCCGAGCGCCTGCCGGAGCTGGATGCCGATTTCGTCTTCGCCACCTGGCGCGGGGATACGGGCGGTAAACCGCAGGACGAGCTGGCGGCGATGGATGCGGTGATGCCGGGCTGGTGTCAGTTCCTGAATGCCTGCCGAACCGGGCATTACGTGCTGATCTCGCGTGAAGAGGCCATCTCGAATTCGTACGCCTCGTTAGGGCTGATGGCCGCGCAGGTGCAGTCGCAGATTGCCGGGCGTCCGCTGCCGGAGGCGTCACGGTGATCCGCAAAGAGAAAGGGCGCGTGGATGTCTATGGCGACCGCTTTCGCGCGCGTGCGCATCAGCTGACGCCTCGTCTGCTGCAGGTTGCACGCTATATCCATGACAACCGCGAAGCGGTGATGGAACAGACCGCAATGGAGATCGCGACGCTGTTGAAAACCTCGGATGCCACGGTAGTCCGCGCCATTCAGGCGCTGGGTTTCGCCGGGCTGCGCGATCTCAAGCAAACGCTGGAGCAGTGGTTTGGTCCGGTGGTCACCTCCAGCGAAAAGATGTCCACCACGGTGAATACGCTCGCCAGCGACGTCAACGCGAGCATTGATTTCGTGCTGGAGGGGCATCAGCACACCTGCGAGGTGTTATCCGAGCCCCACAACCGCTACGCAATGGCCCAGGCGGTCTCTCTGCTGGCGCAGGCGAGGCAGGTTGCCATATTTGGCATTGGCGCCTCCGGCATTCTGGCCGAGTACACCGCCAGGCTGTTCAGTCGTATGGGGTTACCCGCCACGCCGCTTAACCGTACCGGAATAGGGCTTGCCGAGCAGCTGATTGCGCTTCAGCGCGGCGACGTGCTGGTGATGATGGCGCAGAAATCCGCGCACCGGGAGGGGCAAACCACGCTGCGTGAAGCAAAACGGCTGGGCATTCCCACCATCCTGCTGACCAACGCCCTCGATTCGCGTTTCAGCAAGGAGGCCAGCGTGGTGATCCACGTTCCGCGCGGCGGCGAAAAAGGCAAAATCCCGCTCCACGGCACGGTGCTGCTGTGTCTGGAGATGATCATTTTATCCGTCGCCTCCACCGAGCCGCAGCGCACCATCAAGTCGATGAAGCGCATCAACGAGTTACACCGTGGGTTAAAGCCGGGGAAGAAAAGCACCTAAAAACAAAGCCCGGTAGCGCTGACGCTCACCGGGCCTGGATCTGTTCTCCCTCTCCTTTCGGGAGAGGGCGGGGGAGGGGAAACTTAAACCCCTTGCTCCAGAATGCGGATGTGGGTTTCCAGCACGTCACCCTTCACCGCGTCGCTCCACGCTTTCATGTGCGCGGTCTGCAGGTGCGCTTCAAGATGCGCGACGGTTTCCCACTGCTCAACCATGATGATCGAGTCTGGCGCGGTCGCCTGGAAGCTGGCGTCAGTGGCGGCATCCACCATCGGCGCGTAGCCGTGGCAGCCTTCTTCTTTCAGTACGGTCGGGATAATTTTCGCGAACTGATCCAGCACCGCCTGACGGTGATGTTGACCTGGACGAGTACGGATTTCTGCGATTACGGTAAGCATGTTTACTACTCCTTTAATTCCAGGCTACCAGTTAAGCAAAAATTTCCGCGAGATGCTTGCGATATTCTGCGATATAGCTCGGGACGTCAGGCATTTTAATCACGTCGTTGACGATAAAGGTCGGCAGCGGATCCATGCCCAGGAACTGGTTAGCCTTGTGGAACGGCAGGTACGCGCCGTCAACGCCCACGCCTTCGAAGAACTGATCTTTATCGGTGAAGGCTTCCAGCGGGGCGTTCCAGGTCAGCGAGAGCATATATTTTTTGCCCTGAATCAGGCCGCCCGAGCCGTATTTTTTGGAGGCGTCAGAGCGGGTGCGGCCATCGCTGGCATACAGCGAGCCGTGACCTTCGGTGAACACGTCGTCCATGTATTTTTTCACGGTCCACGGCGCGCCCATCCACCAGCCTGGCATCTGCCAGATCACCACATCAGCCCACAGGAAGTTCTGCACTTCGGCCTTCACGTCGTAGTTGCTGTCTGCACGCACGACCTTAACATCATGCCCGGCGTCGCGCAGGAAACCGTCCGCGACCTCGGTCAGGGTGTCATTCAGCTGGCCTTTAGAGTGCGCAAATTCTTTTGCACCGTTGATAATCAGGATATTGCTCATTATTTGTCCTCGATGATGAGAGTATGGCCAGTATTCTACGCGCGAGGACGGTGCGGTAAAATGAGCAAAATGTGCAAAGTCTTTTGCGTTAAACGCAATAATCCCTTACCAGCTGACCTTCACTTCAAAACCGCCTTCATGGGCATTGCCCAGCGAAACGCGCATCCCGTGCAGGGTGGCGATGCGTTTTACAATGGATAACCCCAGCCCGCTGCCCGTGGCATCCTGACCCGGCGGGCGATAAAAGCGCTCGCCGATGCGCGCCAGCGCGTCCGGTGAAATGCCTGGGCCGTTGTCGCGCACGATAAAGCCACGCGCGTCCAGCGTCACGTCGACCACGCTGCCGCGCGGGCTGTAGCGAATCGCGTTGTCCAGCAGGTTGCGCACCAGCAGGCTCAGGAGCAGCTGCTGGCCCGTGCGTGTCACCTCTGGTGCATGGATGTTCAGGCGAATATCAATGCCCGCCTGCTGCGCCGGATGCCAGATATCCAGCACGGCCGACTGCAGCAAGTCGGCCAGGGGAATCGGTTCGACATCGTCAAGGTTATCCAGCGAGTCCAGACGCGACAGCGTGAGGAGTTGATCCACCAGCCGGGAGGCGCGGTCGATACCCGCATGCAGCTGCATCAGCGCTTTTTCCCGCGCCTGCGGATCGTCATGAGAGAGCTGGGCCACGTCAGTTTGCACCTTCAGGGCCGCCAGCGGGCTGCGCAGCTCGTGGGCGGCATCGGACGTAAAGCGGCGCTCGCGGGTCATCATCTCCTGGGTGCGCGCGAAGAGATGATTCAGCGAGTCGAGCAGGGGGCGCACTTCCGTAGGGACACCCTCAGTCGGCAGTTTATCGGTGGCATCCGGCGAGCGGGAGCGCAGGGTCTGCGCCAGCTTTTTCAGCGGCTTCAGCTCCCGACTCAGGAGGACGATCAGCAGCAGCAACATCACGGGCAGCGCCACCAGCCAGGGGGTCAGCTGCGAGCTGACCACGTCCAGCGCCATCTCCTGGCGGTACTCCCACTCCTGGCCGACCACCACGCGGTACTTCCCGTCGGGTGAGGTTAGCCATAAAAAACGCCACTCGTCGTTGTCGCCCTGCAGCTGCCCGTTATCGAACCCGTCGCGGCGATAGTGGTACGGAATATCGCGTCCGTTTTCACCGTCGTTGAGGAGCATTTTGCCGTCGACGGCGTAAATGGCGAAAGCCAGCGCGTCGTCGTCCAGACGACCGTGCTTCACTTTTTTCGGGATCTCGCGCATGCGTTCGGGGGCGCGGATCTCGTCCAGATCCATCGTCAGCAGCCGTTTTGCAAACAGCATCTGCTGGGTATCGAACAGCTTGTCGAGCTTGTGGGTCGTCTGCTGCCAGGCAACCAGGCTGGCGGCAAACCAGGCCGTCAGAGACAGAAGTAAAAAGAGAAGCGTCAGGCGCAGCTTCAGGCTCAGTTTCATGCGTCACCCAGGGTATAGCCGATGCCGTGCACGGTGCGGATAAACTCGCTCCCAAGCTTGCGGCGCAAATGATGGACGTGAACCTCGATGGCGTTGCTGGAGACGTCGTCGTCCCAGGTATAGAGTTTTTCCTCGATCAGCTTTCGCGGCAGCACCCGGCCCGCGTTACGCATTAACAGCTCCAGCAGCGCGAACTCTTTCGGCTTGAGCGTCAGCGGCTCACCGTCTAGCGTGGCGACGAGACGGGTCGGATCGAGCGTGACCTTCCCGTGACGCAGCTCGCTACGCGCCTGGCCGTGGCTGCGGCGGACCAGCGCTTCGAGGCGGGCACCCACTTCGATCAGCGCGAACGGCTTACAGAGATAATCATCCGCCCCAAGACGCAGCCCTTCGACGCGCTGGTTCAGCGCATCCCGCGCCGTCAGAATCAGTACCGGCTCGCTGCGCCCGCTCTCGCGCCACGCGCGCAGGATGTCCAGACCGTCAATTTCCGGCAGCGTCAGATCCAGCACCACGGCATCATAGGGTGCAGAGGACAGCGCGGCCTGGCCGGTTTTACCGTCGGTAAACCAGTCCACGCTAAAACCCATTTTGCTCAACCCCGCCTTGATACCGTCGCCGATTAACCTGTCGTCTTCTACCAGTAAAATGCGCATGTTCCCTCCTTGATGTCGTCAGTAAACCCTCTGTAAGCGCCTGCTGTACAGCAATAATAAATAAATTTTTCCCTTAAGAAGTTGTTAAGGATTACCCTGTTAAATGGACTGCGAAACGACATTAAAGGGAGAGATGAAGATGAAAAAATTCGCTGCAATTGCTGCCATCATGATGATGACCACCGCGCCGGTCTTAGCTGCTCAGGGCGGTTTTACTGGCCCATCGGCCACACAGACCCAGACGCAAACTCAGCAGGGCGGTTTTGTCGATAACAACGCCAACCTCACCACCGCGGCAAAAGTGAAAGACCTGAAGGACGATGCCTGGGTGAAGCTGCGCGGGAACATCACCGAGCGCCTGTCCGATGACCGCTACACCTTCCGCGATGAATCCGGCACGGTCGTAGTTGAGATTGACCACAAGCGCTGGAACGGCGTGACCGTCACTCCGCAGGATAAAGTTGAACTGCAGGGTAAAGTCGATAAAGACTGGAACGAGTTTGAAATCGACGTGAAGCAGGTTATTAAGCTGAACAAATAACCCGAAAAGGGCCGCCTGTGCGGCCCTTTTTCTTTGTGACTCAATTCATCAGATGAGGTAGTATCTGCGGCAATATTGCCTGAAACCCTTCGGTTTCTGAGTTGAGGAATCACACGTAATGAGCGATATGGCAGAGCGCCTCGCGCTACATGAATTCACGGAAAACGCCTACCTGAACTACTCCATGTACGTCATCATGGACAGGGCGTTGCCGTTTATCGGGGATGGCCTGAAGCCCGTTCAGCGCCGCATCGTGTATGCGATGTCCGAACTGGGGCTGAACGCCACCGCCAAGTTCAAGAAATCCGCCCGTACCGTCGGTGACGTACTGGGTAAATACCATCCGCACGGCGACAGCGCCTGTTATGAAGCGATGGTGCTGATGGCGCAGCCGTTCTCTTACCGCTATCCGCTGGTGGACGGGCAGGGGAACTGGGGGGCGCCGGACGATCCGAAATCCTTCGCGGCGATGCGTTATACCGAATCCCGCCTCTCTAAATATGCCGAAGTGCTGCTGGGCGAGCTGGGTCAGGGAACCGTTGACTGGGTGCCGAACTTCGACGGTACGATGCAGGAGCCGAAGATGCTGCCCGCGCGTCTGCCGAACATTCTGCTGAACGGCACCACCGGTATCGCGGTCGGTATGGCGACGGACATTCCGCCGCACAACCTGCGTGAAGTGGCGAAAGCCGCTATTACCCTGATTGAGCAGCCGAAAGCGACGCTCGACGAGCTGCTGGATATCGTGCAGGGGCCAGATTTCCCGACCGAAGCCGAGATCATCACCTCGCGCGCGGAAATCCGCAAAATCTACCAGAACGGTCGCGGCTCCGTGCGCATGCGCGCGGTGTGGAATAAAGAGGACGGCGCCGTGGTGATCACCGCGCTGCCGCACCAGGTTTCCGGTGCCAAAGTGCTGGAGCAGATCGCCTCCCAGATGCGCAATAAAAAGCTGCCGATGGTGGACGACCTGCGCGACGAATCCGACCACGAGAACCCGACCCGTCTGGTGATCGTGCCGCGCTCCAACCGCGTGGACATGGAGCAGGTGATGAACCACCTGTTCGCCACCACCGATCTGGAAAAAAGCTACCGCATCAACCTGAACATGATTGGCCTCGACGGACGCCCGGCAGTGAAAAACCTGCTGGAGATCCTCACCGAATGGCTGACGTTCCGCCGCGATACGGTCCGCCGTCGTCTGAACCATCGTCTGGAGAAAGTGCTTAAGCGCCTGCATATCCTCGAAGGTTTGCTGGTGGCGTTCCTCAATATCGACGAAGTGATTGAGATCATCCGTACCGAGGACGAGCCGAAGCCGGCGCTGATGTCGCGCTTTGGCATCAGCGAAACCCAGGCCGAAGCGATCCTCGAACTGAAGCTGCGCCATCTCGCCAAACTGGAAGAGATGAAGATCCGCGGCGAGCAGAACGAGCTGGAAAAAGAGCGCGATCAGCTGCAGGCGATCCTCGCGTCCGAGCGCAAGATGAATACCCTGCTGAAGAAAGAGCTGCAGGCCGATGCCGACGCCTTCGGCGACGACCGTCGTTCTCCGCTGCACGAGCGCGAAGAAGCGAAGGCGATGAACGAGCACGACATGCAGCCGTCCGAGCCGGTCACGATTGTTCTGTCGCAGAGCGGCTGGGTGCGCAGCGCCAAAGGCCACGATATCGACGCGCCGGGCCTGAGCTACAAGGCGGGCGACAGCTTCAAAGCGGCGGTGAAAGGCAAGAGCAACCAGCCGGTGGCGTTTATCGACTCCACCGGCCGCAGCTACGCCATCGACCCGATCACGCTGCCTTCCGCGCGCGGGCAGGGCGAACCGCTCACCGGCAAGCTGACGCTGCCGCCGGGGGCGACGGTTGACCATATGCTGATGGAAGCCGATGACCAGAAGCTGCTCCTGGCGTCCGATGCGGGCTACGGCTTTATCTGTACCTTTAACGATCTGGTCTCCCGTAACCGTGCCGGTAAGGCGCTGATAAGCCTGCCGGACAACGCCCACGTGATGGCGCCGCTGGTGATCGAGAACGAAAGCGACATGCTGCTGGCGATCACCACCGCCGGACGTATGCTGATGTTCCCGGTCAGCGATCTGCCGGAACTGTCGAAAGGCAAGGGCAACAAGATCATCAACATCCCGTCGGCGGAAGCCGCGAAAGGCGAAGATGGCCTGGCGCACCTCTTCCTCCTGCCGCCGCAGAGCACGCTGACCATTCACGTCGGCAAGCGTAAGATCAAGCTTCGTCCGGAAGAGCTGCAGAAAGTGGTGGGTGAGCGCGGTCGCCGCGGCTCGCTGATGCGCGGCCTGCAGCGCATCGACCGCGTGGAGATTGACTCTCCTGCACGCAGCACCGCGGGTGACAGCGAAGAGTAATGTCGTGATATCCCCCTCTGCCCGGAGGGGGAGTTTCAATAAAATTTCCCGTAAAATCGTTGTTAATTCGTGCGTTGCGATTAACAATACGCGCTCGTAATAAAGTCCTTACCTGGCCACAGGTGAAGTATAATTGTCAGCTGTTGGGGCTTCAGAGGTCGCTATGCTATATATTGTTCGTCTTATTCTTACCGTTATCTACTGCATTCTGGTCTGTATTTTCGGCTGCATCTATTGCCTGTTCAGTCCGCGTAATCCTAAGCATGTTGCCACCTTCGGCCATATGTTCGGTCGCCTTGCGCCGCTGTTTGGTCTGAAGGTTGAAAAACGTCTGCCTGAAGGGGCGGAGAATTTCGGTAACGCCATCTATATCGCCAACCATCAGAACAATTACGATATGGTGACCGCCGCAAATATCGTTTTGCCACCGACCGTGACGGTGGGGAAAAAAAGCCTGCTGTGGATCCCGTTTTTTGGCCAGCTGTACTGGCTGACCGGTAACCTGCTGATCGACCGTAATAACCGTGCGAAAGCGCACAGCACCATTGCGGAAGTGGTCAATCATTTTAAAAAGCGCAGAATCTCAATCTGGATGTTCCCGGAAGGAACGCGCAGCCGCGGCCGCGGCCTGCTGCCGTTTAAAACCGGGGCGTTTCATGCCGCAATTGCGGCAGGTGTTCCAATTATTCCTGTGTGTGTTTCCAATACTTCGAATAAGATTAATCTTAACCGCCTGAATAACGGGCTGGTGATTGTCGAAATGCTGCCACCCGTCGATACCAGCAAATACGGTAAAGACCAGGTGCGCGAGCTGGCAGCGCACTGCCGTGAGCTGATGGCTCAGCATATTGCGCAGCTCGACAAAGAAGTCGCAGAGAGAGAAGCCGCCGGTAAGATTTAATCCGGCGTTGAAGGGAAAACGAATTCCCGCGTTGTTAGTCGTTTCAGATGGAGCTTATATGTCACTCAGTCGGCGTCAGTTTATTCAGGCTTCCGGGATCGCCCTTTGTGCGGGTGCGATGCCGCTGACAGCCAGCGCCGCCGGGCAGCAACAGCCGCTGCCCATTCCGCCATTAATTGAATCCCGTCGCGGTCAGCCGCTTTTCCTGACGCTGCAGCGTAGCCACTGGTCCTTTACCCAGGGGACGCGCGCGCCGGTCTGGGGCATTAACGGACGTTACCTTGGGCCGACCATACGCGTGTGGAATGGCGATGACGTAAAGCTCATCTACAGTAACCGTACCCCTGAAAATGTCGCCATGACCATCAGCGGCTTACAGGTGCCTGGCCCGTTGATTGGCGGCGCGGCGCGAATGATGTCACCCAGCGCCGACTGGGCGCCGGTTCTGCCGATTCGCCAGAGCGCGGCCACCCTGTGGTATCACGCCAACACGCCTAACCGCACGGCGCAGCAGGTTTATAACGGCCTGGCCGGAATGTGGCTGGTGGAAGATGAGGTCAGCAAATCCCTGCCGATCCCGAACCACTACGGCGTGGATGACTTCCCGGTTATCATCCAGGACAAGCGTCTGGATAATTTCGGTACGCCAGAATACAGCGAGCCGGGCAGCGGTGGCTTTGTCGGCGATACGCTGCTGGTCAACGGCGCGCAAAGCCCGTATGTGGAAGTTTCGCGCGGCTGGGTGCGCCTGCGTCTGCTCAACGCGTCTAACTCGCGCCGCTATCAGCTGCAAATGAGCGATGGCCGTCCGCTGCACGTGATCTCCGGCGACCAGGGCTTTTTACCGGCCCCGGTGTCCGTCAAACAGCTGGCGCTCTCGCCGGGCGAACGTCGTGAAGTTCTCATTGATATGACCAATGGGGATGAAGTGTCTGTCACCTGCGGTGAAGCGGCCAGCATTGTTGACCGCATTCGCGGGTTCTTTGAACCGTCGAGCATTCTTGTCTCGACCCTGGTGCTGACCCTGCGCCCAACCGGTCTACTGCCGCTGGTGACCGATAGCCTGCCAATGCGCCTGCTGCCGCAGGAGATCATGAGCGGCTCGCCGGTGCGCAGCCGTGATATCAGCCTGGGCGACGACCCGGGCATCAACGGCGCGCTGTGGGACGTCAACCGCATCGACATTACCGCGCAGCAGGGCACCTGGGAGCGCTGGACGGTTCGCTCGGATATGCCGCAGTCGTTCCATATTGAAGGGGTGGCATTCCTGATCCGCAACGTCAACGGTGCGATGCCGTTCCCGGAAGACCGCGGCTGGAAAGATACCGTCTGGGTGGACGGTCAGGTTGAACTGCTTGTCTACTATGGTCAGCCTTCGTGGCCGCACTTCCCGTTCCTGTTCCACAGCCAGACGCTGGAGATGATGGACAGGGGCTCCGTGGGGCAGATGCTGATCAACCCTGCGCCATAATCCCAACATTCCCGGTTCGCCGGGAATGTTTTATGCCCGCCAGAAAAAGCGCGAGAACAGAATCAGCACCGGGTAAATTTCCAGACGCCCCAGGATCATCGCCGCGCACATCAGTAGTTTTGCCCCCTCTGTTAACGTGCCGAACGTCGACGCCGTCTCCCCAAACCCCAGCCCCATGTTGTTGATGCAGGCGGCGACCGTTGCGAATGCGGTGAACAGGTCGTAGCCCATCAGATTGAGCGACCAGACAAAAAAGCCGGTGATCATGACGTAGAGAAAAAAGAAGCTCCATACCGAGCGCAGGACGCGTTCATTCACCACGCTTTTGCCCACCTTAATGCTCAGCAGCGCTCTCGGATGCGCCAGCTGGTTCATCTCCTGAATACTCTGCTTGAACATAATGAGAAAACGCAGGGCTTTGATCCCGCCGCAGGTCGAGCCTACGCAGCCGCCAAAAAAGCTGGCGCTCAACAGCAGGAAAATGGTGTGTGCAGGCCATTGGGCATAGTCGGCGGTCGAAAGGCCGTTATCGGTCATCATCGAACTGGCAAGGAAGAAGGCGTGCACCAGGCTATCCGTAGCGTTGTACATCCCGGCATGCCAGACCTGCCAGGCGGTGATGACAATAATCACCGCGGCGGCGCTCAGAAAGAATTTAACCTCCGGGCTGCGGCGAATCGGTTTCAGGGTGCGTCTGACAATGGCGACGTACCAGAGGGTGAAGTTGAACGCGGAGAGCAGTGAAAACGCCCCGGCGACCAGCTCAATCGCGTGGCTGTCATAAAACCCAATGCTCTCGCTGCGGGTGGAGAACCCGCCCAACGACACGGTCGACAGCCCGTGACAGAGGGCGTCAAAAAATGACATTCCCGCCAGCCAGTAGGCCAGGGTGCAGGCTACGCCCAGCGCGAAGTAGGTTACCCACAGCGTGCGCGCGGTATCGGCAAGGCGGGGAGTCAGACGCTCCTCCTTGAACGGCCCCGGCATCTCTGACTGATAGAGCTTCATGCCGCCGATGCCCAGCAGCGGAAGGACCGCGACGGCCAGCACGATGACGCCTAACCCGCCAATGAAATTCAGCTGAGCGCGGTAATAAAGGTATGACTTAGGCAGGGCGCTGACGTCCCCGATCACCGTTGCCCCGGTGGTGGTGATCCCGGAAACCCCTTCAAAGAGCGCGTCGGCAAAGGAGAGCTGAAGCCCGTCATCCATCCAGAGCGGCATGGCGCTAATGAATGAAAACAGCAGCCAGAACAGCACGATAATCACAAACCCGTCGCGGGTGCGAAGCTGTATGCCGGCGTGACGGGTTGCCCGCCAGGTTAGCCCTCCAAGAGTAAAAAAGGTTAAAAAGGTGGTCAGGAAGGCAAAGTAGGTCCGCTCTTTATTCAGCAGGGCGATCACCATCGGCGGCAGCATGGAAAGGCTGTACAGCAGAACCAGAAAACCGCAGAGGTGAAGGACAACCCGCAGCTGGGATACATGTAACGAATCGTTGGGCTTCACGACAGAGCTCCGCGCAATAACACGTTCCGGGGCAACTCACCGGAAAATATAGTGAATATTATGATTCAAAATTATCAGGGCGCCGTATTTTAACGACTTCCACGAATATCTGCCTGCTTCCTGCATCCTTTTCTTCAAATCTGGCGGATGAACAGCGTATAATCCCGCTCCTTTTGTCTATTTTTTCTTCGGAAGCATTATGAGCGCAATTTCCCTGATCCAGCCGGATCGTGACCTCTTCTCCTGGCCCCAGTACTGGGCGGCCTGCTTTGGACCGGCGCCATTCCTGCCGATGTCCCGGGAAGAGATGGACCAACTGGGCTGGGACAGCTGCGACATCATTCTGGTCACGGGCGATGCCTACGTTGACCATCCGAGCTTCGGCATGGCCATCTGTGGCCGTATGCTTGAGGCGCAGGGCTTCCGCGTGGGGATCATCTCCCAGCCTGACTGGAACAGCAAAGACGACTTTATGCGTCTGGGTAAACCGAACCTGTTCTTCGGCGTGACCGCAGGCAACATGGACTCGATGATCAACCGCTATACCGCCGACCGCAAGCTGCGTCATGACGACGCCTACACGCCGGATAACGTGGCGGGTAAACGCCCCGACCGCGCAACCCTGGTCTATACCCAGCGCTGTAAAGAAGCCTGGAAAGACGTCCCGGTGATCCTGGGCGGCATCGAGGCGAGCCTGCGCCGCACCGCACACTACGACTACTGGTCAGATACCGTTCGCCGCTCGGTGCTGGTGGATTCCAAAGCCGATATGCTGATTTACGGTAACGGCGAGCGTCCGCTGGTGGAAGTGGCGCACCGTCTGTCGCAGGGTGAGCCGGTGAGCAGCATCCGCGACGTGCGCAATACCGCCATCATGGTAAAAGAGGCGCTGCCGGGCTGGAGCGGGGTGGATTCCCGCATCATTGATATGCCGGGCAAAATCGACCCGATCCCGCATCCGTACGGCGAAGATCTGCCGTGTGCCGATAACAAGCCGGTTGAGCCGAAAAAAGCGGAAGCGAAGGCAATCGTTGTGCAGCCGCCGCGCCCGAAACCGTGGGAAAAGACCTACGTGCTGCTGCCGTCCTACGAGAAGGTGAAAGCCGACAAGGTGCTCTACGCGCACGCGTCCCGTATTCTGCACCATGAAACCAACCCGGGCTGCGCCCGCGCGCTGATGCAGAAGCACGGCGAGCGCTTTATCTGGATCAACCCGCCGGCGATCCCGCTCTCCACCGAAGAGATGGACAGCGTCTTTGCGCTGCCGTACAAGCGCGTTCCGCACCCGGCGTACGGTAACGCCCGTATCCCGGCGTATGAGATGATCCGCTTCTCGATCAACATCATGCGCGGCTGCTTCGGCGGCTGTTCCTTCTGCTCCATTACCGAACACGAAGGGCGCATTATCCAGAGCCGCTCTGAAGATTCGATCATCAATGAGATCGAAGCGATTCGCGACTCGGTGCCGGGCTTTACCGGCGTGATTTCCGACCTTGGCGGCCCAACCGCGAACATGTACATGCTGCGCTGCAAGTCGCCGCGCGCGGAGCAAACCTGCCGTCGCCTCTCCTGCGTCTATCCGAGCATTTGCGAGCATATGGACACTAACCACGAGCCGACGATCAACCTCTACCGCCGCGCGCGCGACCTGAAGGGCATCAAGAAGATCCTGATCGCGTCCGGGGTACGTTACGACATCGCCGTGGAAGATCCGCGCTACATCAAAGAGCTGGCAACGCACCACGTCGGCGGCTATCTGAAGATTGCGCCGGAGCACACCGAGGAAGGCCCGCTGTCGAAAATGATGAAGCCGGGCATGGGCAGCTACGATCGCTTTAAAGAGCTGTTCGATACCTATTCAAAGCAGGCGGGTAAAGAGCAGTACCTGATCCCTTACTTCATCTCCGCGCACCCGGGCACGCGCGATGAGGACATGGTGAACCTGGCGCTGTGGCTGAAGCAGCGTCGCTTCCGCCTGGATCAGGTGCAGAACTTCTATCCGTCACCGCTCGCCAACTCGACGACCATGTATTACACCGGCAAGAACCCGCTGAGTAAGATTGGCTATAAGAGTGAAGAGGTGGTGGTGCCGAAAGGGGATAAACAGCGTCGTCTGCATAAGGCGCTGCTGCGCTATCACGATCCAAAAAACTGGCCGCTGATCCGTCAGGCGCTGGAAGAGATGGGTAAAAAACACCTGATCGGCTCGCGCCGCGACTGCCTGGTACCGGCCCCGACGCTCGATGAGATGCGCGAAGCGCGTCGCCAGAACCGCAATACGCGCCCGGCGCTGACCAAGCACACGCCGATTGTGCATCAGCGTTCGAACGGTAATTCGAGTGTGAAGAAGCCCGTGAAGCGCAAAGCGTAAATAAAAAACCCCGGCGAGCCGGGGTTTTTATGTCGACACGTAGGCCGGGTAAGGCGAAGCCGCCACCCGGCTTTTTTACGCGATTACCCGCCAAACTGGTCCGGGTCCGGGCCTAAACGTTTACCCTTATCCAGCTTCGCAATCTCACCCAGCTCGTCTTTGTCCAGACGGAAATCCCAGACGTCGAAGTTCTCGGCGATGCGCGATGGCGTGACCGATTTCGGGATGACCACCAGGCCGTTGTCCAGATGCCAGCGAATGACGATTTGCGCCGGGGTTTTACCGTATTTATCCGCCAGCTCACGGATAATCTTTTGATCAAACACCCCTTCGCCGCCCTGCGCCAGCGGACTCCAGGACTCGGTCTGGATTTTATGCGTGGCGTTCCAGGCGTGTAGCTGGCGCTGCTGCATCAGCGGGTGCAGCTCGATCTGGTTAATCACTGGTGCAACGCCCGTCTCGTCAATCAGCCGCTGCAGGTGATGAACCTGGAAATTACAGACGCCGATGCTTTTCACCAGCCCCTCTTTCTGCAGTTCAATCATCCCTTTCCAGGCATCAACGTAGTGATCGATAGCCGGAACCGGCCAGTGCATCAGCCAGAGATCGACGAAATCGAGCTGGAGTTTCTCCAGGCTCTCCTCCAGCGCTTCGCGGGGGCGTTTTTGATCGTCGTTCCACAGTTTCGTGGTGATGAATAACTCATCGCGGGGGACGCCAGCGCTGGCCAGTGCCTTACCCACGCCGTCCTCGTTTTTATATGCGGCGGCGGTATCAATGGACCGATAGCCGACTTCCAGGGCTTTATGAATGGCGGAGACGACCTCGTCGTTACCGGCTTTCCATACACCTAGCCCCAGCTGGGGCATCACGTTGCCGTCCTGCAGCTTGATTACGGTTTGGTTTGCCATTTTTCCTCCTTCAGGTGCGCATCGCCGGAGGGTTCCTCCGGCGATGGGTTGTGCATTAAGTCTGGACGAAATGTCAAAAAACGAAAGTCGGGAGGGCAAAAACGCTTAGCGCGCCGCTTCGTAGATGCGACGGCTGACGTCCAGCGTAATGTCGCCGTGCTCGCCCAGGTGGGTCATGCCGTGTTCTTCGAGTTTCGCCAGCAGGGCAGGGATGGAGCTGCCGTCCAGGCCGTAGCCGGACAGACGCGTTGGCACGCCCAGGCCTTCAAAGAAGCTGCGGGTCGCTTCGATGGCGGCATCAATACGCGCATCGTCGGAACCCTCGGTGATGTTCCACACGCGTTCAGCGTACTGCAGCAGCTTGGCGCGCTTGGTATCCCGCTTTTCGTTCCACAGCGCAGGCAGCACAACGGCCAGCGTTTGCGCGTGGTCCAGACCGTGCATCGCCGTCAGCTCGTGGCCCAGCATGTGGGTTGCCCAGTCCTGCGGTACGCCAGCGCCGATCAGGCCGTTCAGCGCCTGCGTTGCCGCCCACATGACGTTGGCACGCACGTCGTAGTTTTCCGGCTCTTTCAGCGCTTTGGGACCTTCTTCGACGAGCGTCAGCAGAATGCCTTCCGCGAAACGATCCTGAATTTTGGCATTCACCGGATACGTGACGTACTGCTCAACGGTATGAACAAAGGCATCGACCACGCCGTTTGCAACCTGACGCGCAGGCAGAGTGTAGGTGTAAACCGGATCCAGGATCGCGAACACAGGCTGAACGTGTTCGTTTATGAAGGCCTGTTTGTCGCCGGTCGTTTTACGGGAGATCACCGCACCCTTGTTGGATTCAGAGCCGGTGGCCGGCAGGGTCAGCACGGAGCCCATCGGGATGGCGCTTTTAATGTCGCTGCCGCGGGTTTCCAGAATGTGCCACGGATCGATGCCGTCAGCGTAGTGCGCTGCCGCCGCGATGAACTTGGTGCCGTCCAGCACGGAGCCGCCGCCGACGGCCAGCAGGAAGGTGATATTTTCTTCGCGGGCAATTTTCACCGCGTTCATTAGCGTTTCGTAAGACGGATTTGGCTCGATGCCGCCGAACTCACGCACGTCCAGACCGTCCAGGGCGCTGTAAACCTGATCCAGCACGCCGGTTTTTTTCACGCTGCCGCCACCGTAGGTGATCAGTACGCGGGCGTCAGCGGGGATCTGCGCGCGCAGATCGGCGATAGCATCTTTACCAAACAGAATGCGGGTTGGGGTGTGAAGATTAAAGTTGTTCATTGCTCGTTCCCTTTAGTGGGTGAAAAACCGTGGTGGCGCAGAGGGCGACCTGATGCTGCACATTGTGGCCGTCCGGGGCTATCCTCTCAATGCACATTCCTGCCGATGTCTTGCCCATTTCTACAGAGCGCTGGAGAAAGCGCGGAAAAGCACGCACACTGTCAACGTCGGAAACCGTACCCGGAGTAACGTAATATGAACCGTGAAGCGATCTGCCATCAGCTCACTGCGCAGATTAAAAGACTGATAGATAAAGAAAATGGCGTCAGCGATCTGCTTCCTGACATTCGCCTGCTCTACGGCACGCAGCCCGGGACGCGCACGCCGGTCATGTACCAGCCGGGCATCGTTTTTCTCTTCTCGGGCCATAAAATTGGCTATATCAACGAGCGCGTGTTCCGCTACGACACCAATGAATATCTGCTCCTGACGGTACCTTTACCCTTCGAATGTGAAACCTTCGCGACAGAGGCCGTTCCGCTGGCCGGTATTCGCGTCAACGTCGATATTCTTCAGCTGCAGGAGCTGCTGATGGATATTGGCGAAGATGAGTTCTTCCAGCCGTCTATGGCGTCGAGCGGGATTAACTCGGCGACGCTGTCGGAAGAGATCCTCTGCGCCATTGAGCGTCTGCTGGACGTGATGGAAAGGCCGCTGGACGCGCGTATTCTGGGCAAACAGATCGTCCGCGAAATTCTCTACCATGTGCTGCTGGGTCCGGGCGGCGGGGCGTTACTGGCTCTGGTGAGCCGACAGACCCACTTCAGCCTGATAAGCCGCGTGCTCAAGCGTATCGAAAGCCAGTACACGGAAAACCTCAGCGTCGACCAGCTGGCGGCGGAAGCGAACATGAGCGTCTCGGCGTTTCACCATAACTTCAAGTCGGTAACCAGCACCTCGCCGCTGCAGTACCTTAAAACCTACCGGCTGCATAAGGCGCGGATGCTGATGATCCACGACGGCATGAAGGCCAGCGCGGCGGCGATGCGGGTGGGTTACGAAAGTGCGTCGCAGTTCAGTCGGGAGTTTAAGCGCTATTTCGGCGTTACGCCGGGAGAGGATGCGTCACGCATAAGAACGATGCAGGGAGCTTAAGCTTTTCCCCTCTCCCCTATGGGGAGAGGGTCAGGGTGAGGGGATCAGGCGCTGCAGTACTTCTTCTTAATCACCACCGCGATGGTTCCCACCAGTCCTGCCACCAGCAGGAACATCGGCAGCACCATCAGGAAGGTCATCACCTGATCTTCATGGTGTTTCACAAAGGGGATCATATTCAGCGCATAGCCGAGCGTGGTGACCACACCCACCCACAGCAGGGCGCTGAGCCAGTTGAAGAACTGGAAGCGGCGGTTTGACAGACCGGAAATGCCCGCCATCGTAGGCAGAAGCGTGCGAACAAACGCGAGGAAACGCCCCGCCAGCAGTGCCAGCAGGCCATGCCTGTCGAACATGCAGGTCGCACGCTGATGATATTTATGCGGTAACTGAGCCAGCCAGCCTTTCACGACGCGGGTATTCCCGAGCCAGCGGCCCTGCAGATAGCTCAGCCAGCAGCCCAGGCTGGCTGCGGAGGTGAGAATAACCATCGTTGGCGTGAAGTCCATGACGCCTTTCCCGATTAACGCCCCGGCAAGTAAAAGCAGGCTGTCACCGGGTAAAAAAGAGGCTGGCAGTAATCCATTTTCCAGAAACAGAGTTGCGAACATCACGAGGTAAACGATACCGACGACGTGAGGATCCGCCAGCGCGGCAAAGTCGTGTTGCCAGAGCGCCGCGATAATATCTTGAATAACAGCCATGGACTTTCCTGTGGAACAGCAGATATAGCGCTATTGTACTCCCTTATTCGCCCGTCGGGTTTGATCCCGGGCGCAACTCAAGCAGACTTTTCTGCTTGCGGTGTCCACAAAAGCGTCCAGGGAGTACATTTTCAGCCAGCACTCTACACGATACGCTCGAACCCTGCTGCTAAATCGGCAATCAGATCGTCAACGTTTTCTAAACCGATATGCAGTCGAATCAGGGTGCCGCTGAAGTCCACTTCACCGCCGGGGCGCAGAGCCGCAACCTGTTCCGGCTGGTTAGGCAGGATCAGAGATTCAAAACCGCCCCAGGAGTAGGCCATGCTGAAGAGGGTAAAATTATCCAGATAGCTCGCCAGCTCGTCGTTATTCAGCCGCTTTTGCAGTACGAACGAGAACAAACCGCTGCTGCCCGTAAAATCACGCTGCCAGAATTCGTGGCCTTTACTGCCCGGTAACGCGGGATGATTCACGCGCTCAACCTGCGGATGCTGCGCCAGCCATTCGGCCACCTTCAGGCTGCTTTCATGGTGCTGACGCAGGCGAACGCCCAGCGTGCGGAGTCCGCGGCTGGTCATGTAGGCCGTATCTGCATCCACCATCTGGCCCATCAGGTAGGCATTTTCACGCAGCTGATCCCAGCAGCGCGCGTTGGAAACCGCGGTGCCAATCATGCCGTCAGAGTGGCCTATCAGGTATTTCGTCGCCGCCTGAATCGAGATATCAATGTCGAATTCCAGGGCTTTAAACAGCACGCCCGCCGCCCAGGTGTTATCGATCATAACGATCGCCTCTGGGGCTTTGCTGCGCACGGCTTTCACGATAGCCGGCACGTCGTGAACTTCCATGGTGAGCGATCCCGGAGATTCCAGGAACACAATGCGCGTGTTTGGCTGAATAAGTTCGGCAATGCCTTCACCGATCAGCGGGTCGAACCAGCCGGTCGTTACGCCGAGCTTGCTGAGGATTTTGGTGCAGAAGTCCTGGCTGGGCTCGTAGGCGGTGTTGGTCATCAGGATATGGTCGCCCTGTTCCACAAACGCCAGAATGGTGTTGGCGACCGCCGCCGCCCCGCACGGGAACAGCGCGCAGCCTGCGCCGCCTTCCAGCTCGCACATCGCTTCCTGAAGAGAGAAATGGGTTAGCGTGCCGCGACGGCCATAAAACAGCCCGCCTTTCGCGCGATTGCGCGTGGCAATTTTTTTCTCCTCAACGGTATCAAACACCAGCGAGGAGGCTCGTTGAATCACGCTGTTGACCGATCCCTGCGTATATTTTTTGCTGCGTCCTGCCTGTACCAGCGTGGTATCAAGATGCTTCTTTGTCATGTTCGCTAACCCTGTTTTTATACGTCTGGACGTCCAGACTACCACGATTGGAAAAAACTGCACCCCGGGGCTTATCGAATAAGCAGAAAATATTAGCAAAAATTTGCATAAGAAATTTTTACTGCGTAAGCGCAAGGAAAGTGAACGAAAATTACGGCACCATGCAAATACTAATGAGAACTACTATCAATTCGACGACGTTTTGATATTATTACGCTCAGATTTTGTGATTTGCGTCCTGGAGATACAGAGTGGGTAATAATTTGATGCAGACGGATCTCTCCGTTTGGGGCATGTATCAGCATGCTGACATCGTGGTTAAGATTGTGATGATCGGCCTGATTCTGGCGTCCGTTGTCACCTGGGCTATCTTCTTCAGCAAAAGCGCCGAGCTGCTTTCGCAGAAGCGTCGCCTTAAGCGGGAACAGCTACAGCTGGCTGAAGCCCGCTCTCTGGATCAGGCTTCAGATATGACCTCATCCTTCCACGCGAAAAGCCTGACCACCCTGTTAGTGAACGAAGCGCAGAACGAGCTGGAACTCTCCGCTGGCAGTGAAGATAACGAAGGGATCAAAGAACGTACCGGTTTCCGCCTGGAGCGTCGCGTTGCGGCCGTTGGCCGACACATGGGACGCGGCAATGGCTATCTGGCGACCATCGGCGCGATCTCACCGTTCATCGGTCTTTTCGGTACGGTCTGGGGCATCATGAACAGCTTTATCGGTATCGCGCAGACCCAAACCACCAACCTGGCGGTCGTGGCGCCGGGTATCGCAGAAGCGCTGCTGGCGACGGCAATCGGTCTGGTCGCCGCTATCCCGGCGGTGGTTATCTACAACATCTTCGCACGCATGATTGGCAGCTACAAAGCCACGCTGGGTGATGTTGCCGCGCAGGTTCTGCTGCTGCAAAGCCGCGATCTCGACCTGAACGCCAGCTCGGTTAAGCCGGTGCACGCGGCGTCTAAACTGCGCGCAGGTTAAGAGTATGGCGATGCGTCTAAACGAAAATCTGGACGATAACGGCGAAATGCATGAAATCAACGTGACGCCGTTTATCGACGTCATGCTGGTTCTGCTGATTATCTTCATGGTGGCCGCGCCGCTGGCGACGGTGGATGTGAAGGTGAATCTGCCCGCCTCTTCCAGCCAGCCCCAGCCGCGCCCGGAGAAGCCTATCTACCTGTCGGTGAAAGCGGATAAATCCATGTTCCTCGGGAACGACCCGGTGACGGCCGACTCGGTCATCCCGGCGCTGGAGCAGCTTACGGGCGGAAAGAAAGACACCACGGTCTTCTTCCGCGCGGATAAAACCGTTGATTATGAAACCATGATGAAGGTAATGGACACGCTGCATCAGGCGGGTTACCTGAAGATTGGACTGGTCGGCGAAGAGAAAGCGGCCTCGAAGTGATAAAGAAGCTGGCGAAAGCCGGCTTTTTTTATGCCTGTCGGTTTAAGCGTTTTTATTATCCGTCGGTGCGGTAGAAGGGGTTGCCAGCGCGTCCTCATCAAGCGCCACGCAGGTGACGTTTGAGGTACGGTACTCACCGTCGGACAGCTTGCGCGTCAGACGCAGGGTGGCGATTTCTCTGGCAAGCAGATACTGATAATTGGCCTCAAGACGTCCCAGAAGCTTCTCTTTCAGCTCGGGACGCTGCTCTATGATGGCGTTCATCACGGCACCGTAAATTTCTTCTTTGACCTGCAACGGATAAATTTCACGGCGATTCTGCCATTTCAGACGAACCAGCGTCGCCGGGATCGATACCAGGTCTTGCGTAATACGCGTCATCTCGTCATTTTTTGTGTTTCTTAGCGCGTCGAGATTTTGCTTTAAGATAAATTCATCACTTTTTTTATCATCTAAAGTCAAATAAACGTCGTTGTTTTTAACTTCTTTCACGTTAATCTTCCCCCAGGCTATAAAAGATTGGGTTGTTTTTTTCGCGAGTAATTAAATTAAGCCAAATTTCATTGCCCGCTTCATTAATTTCTTCGGTTTTTTCAGCCATTATTTGACTTAGTTTCTGGGAATCTATTTCACCCTCGGCCTGCAGGTCATTCAGCAGGTGGACAAAGGCTTCAATTTTTATGGCGCGAAATAAGCGGTCTTTTATATGGCGATCGTGCTCTTCCAGCAACATATTTCGGGATTTGCCAGTTCGGGAAACACCAATTAATATATCGGGCTCGAAATCAGAGAGCTTTCTTTTCCCCTGAGTGAAACTGGCCTCTTTTTCTGCTTCCGTCGGTTGCTGTTCCACAGGCGTAATGTGGTACTTAGCCGGGACGAGATAGTCGGGCAGCATTTTTAATTTCCTTTATTTTCAACAGGGTGGGGTTGGTAAAGGCGTGAGATTCGTTGACAATATCATGAGGCAAATTTAAAATCAAAAAAAATGGAGCCTACCCATGAACAGCATCTTTTTTACGGTCATCACATTACTATTACTGACCGCTGGTGTGCTTTTATTGATGCAGGAGTTCAATAAAACGAAAGTGTCGAAAGACACCAGTGAACCCCCGCAACCTGAACTGATGACAAAAGAGGAAGGGGAAGACCATTTCTCTGTATTGATGAACTCCGTTACGCCTGTCTGGTACTGGCGGGTGAACCACGAATATATCGACTTTTTACATGCGACAATTAAGCGCATGAAAATGTCGGAAATTAATGACACGCCTGGACTGTTTGAGGCGCAGCGTCGCTGTAGCGATCTGAATTCAGCAGTCTATAAATATTATGACAATATTAAAAAGCGCTGTCTTAACGGCGAGAAGGTCTCTTATTCCGATCTGGACGTATTAAATTTGCGTCAGTGTTTTCGCGAGTTCAGTCTGGAAGCCTATCCTGAACTGGTGGCGCTTGTCTGGCCGGAGTACGCACGTCCCGAGGTAAACCCAGACAACGTCTGAGTGACGTACCGTTGAGTTATTGCAAACAGTCAGCGCCGTTGAGATATACTGGGCGCTGGTTTCTTTTGCAAACAGGACTCTATGGAACGCTTTTTTGAAAATGCCATGTACGCCTCCCGCTGGATACTGGCCCCCGTCTATTTTGGCCTTTCGCTGGCACTTATCGCACTGACGATTAAGTTCTTTCAGGAAATCTGGCATGTTCTGCCGAACATTTTTTCTATTGCCGAAGCGGATTTGATTCTGGTTCTGCTGTCGCTGGTGGATATGACCCTGGTGGGCGGGCTGCTGGTGATGGTGATGTTCTCCGGCTACGAGAATTTTGTCTCCCAGCTCGATATCGACGAGCGTAAAGAGAAGCTCAGCTGGCTGGGCAAAATGGATGCTTCGTCGCTGAAGAATAAAGTGGCCGCGTCGATTGTGGCGATCTCCTCTATCCACCTGTTGCGCGTGTTTATGGACGCGAAGAACGTGCCGGATAACAAACTGATGTGGTACGTCATCATCCACCTGACGTTTGTGCTGTCTGCGTTTGTGATGGGGTATCTGGATAAGATCAGTAAGAAATAAAGTACACCTTACCCCTCACCCTAACCCTCTCCCCAAAGGGGCGAGGGGACCGCTCGGTGCGGCCTTTCTCCCTCTCCCTGTGGGAGAGGGCCGGGGTGAGGGCATCAGACCGCACTATTTATCCGACGACGCCTGCCACAGATTCAAAGCGCTTTCCCACTCTGCACTTATCACATCACAAATTGCATCACTAAGCGCGGGCCTAATGATTAACGCCAGCTGTGTGACCAGTGAAGCCACGCTAATTAAAAATGATCACAAAACGTTATAATTTCCCTCTTTCCTGCCGATAACGAGAGTAGTACTCGCCTCTGGGCGAACTCACCCTCACGGCAAGGAAGACTTATGAATATGCTCCGTAATTTCACGATCCGTTTCGTCATGCTGACGATTCTCGGGATCTTTTGTTTAATGTGGGCGGGCGTTGGGTTGTACAGCACCTGGTCCCTTTCTCGCGTATCGGATGGCAATGAAGTCGATCGCCAGCTGGTTAAACAGATGACGGTACTCAGTCAGGGTAACGATCAATATTTCCGCTTTGTGACCCGTCTGAGCCGTGCGATGGAAGTCAAAGCCGCAGGCGGCACGCCGGATCTCTCCTCTGCCCAACAGGCGCTGGATAACATGGGCAAAAAACTGGCCGAGATGAAAGCGATCTCCCCAGGCCCGATGGATGAGCAGATCTCTTCACGGGTGATCGGCTCCTGGCAGGCGCTGCTTGAACAGGGCGTCACGCCGCAAATGCAGCAGGCGAAGCAGGGGGCTCTGGAGGGGTATCGCCAGCAGGCCAACAACGTCACGCCACCGCTGAGCCGCGCGTTCGGTGCGGCCGCTGAGGCGTTCAACAATGCCGCCGCGAAGTCGCTCGACAGCACCCGCGTGGTGGTGGACGGCCTGACAAGCATGACCCGCACGGTGATTATCGTCGCCACGATTATCGGCCTGCTGATCCTGCTCTTCACCGACCGTTACCTGGTGGCGATGCTGGTCAAACCGCTGGCTCGCATTCGCCAGCAGTTCCGCCAGATTGCCCAGGGCGATCTCAGCCAGCCCATTGAGCCGTTCGGCCGCAACTGCGTGGGGCAGCTGGTGCCGCTGCTGAGCGCGATGCAGGACAGCCTGCGCGAAGCGGTCAGCACGATTCGCTCCGGCAGTGAAAATATCTGGCGCGGCGCGACGGAAATCTCCAGCGGTAACAACGACCTCTCTTCCCGTACCGAAGAGCAGGCGGCTGCGCTGGAAGAGACGGCAGCCAGCATGGAACAGCTGACCGCCACGGTGAAACTGAACGCGGAAAGCGCGCGTCAGGCCAGCCAGCTGGCCGATGTGGCCTCAACTACCGCCAGCCGCGGCGGCTCGCTGGTGGAAGAGGTGGTGACCACCATGAGCGGTATTTCGGAAAGCTCGAAGAAAATTGCTGAAATCACCAATGTGATCAACAGCATTGCCTTCCAGACCAATATTCTGGCACTCAATGCGGCGGTTGAAGCGGCGCGTGCCGGCGAACAGGGGCGTGGTTTCGCAGTAGTGGCAGGCGAAGTTCGCAACCTGGCAAGCCGCAGTGCCAATGCGGCTAAAGAGATTGAAGGGTTGATTACCGATTCCGTTTCCCGCGTAGAGCAGGGGGCGCAGCTGGTGAGCGACACCGGCACCACCATGGATGCGATTTTGCGCGACGTGACGGAAGTGACAACCATCATGAAGCAAATCGCTTCCGCCTCTGAGGAGCAAAGCAAGGGTATTTCGCAGGTCGGGATTGCCATTACCCAGATGGATGGCGTGACCCAGCAAAACGCCTCGCTGGTTGAAGAGGTTTCTGCGGCAGCGGCGGCGCTGGAGCGCCAGACCGAAGAGCTTCAGCGCTCGGTGCAGAAGTTCCGCCTGACGGCATAACGCAACCTATAAGGCCGCCTTATGCGGCCTTGTATTATTAACGCCTTCCCCATTCAGCCCCTTCTGAAACTGCTATTCTTTTGCTAACCCCCTGACGTTCTGGGCTCTCTTCTTCGAGGTGTTGCTATGAACAGATCGTTATCTGTCATTCCCGTCCTTTCTTTCATTCTTCTGATGCTGTTCTCGGTTTCTGCCAGTGCGACCCAGCAGGCGCAGGAGCGGCGCGTGGCGCGTGATGTCAGGCAGGAAACCCGCGACGCGTCGCGGCAGGTGAAGCAGACCTGCGTGGCGAACAATAACCAGAGTAATCAAGACTGCCGTCAGGACAAGCGTCAGATGAAACAGTCCGGAAGACAAAAAGCGCGGGACATTAAGTATTAATGCGGTTAACGGAAACTATCCAGGGATGAGACACGAACAATAAGCGGAGGGCGTCATCGGGAATGTGATTCATGCCGGGCAAACGCAGCGCCGCCCGGCTGTATTTATCAGTGCGTCGCTTCACCAATCAGCGCGCCCGTGCCCGCACCAACGGCTGCACCTTTCAGCACGCTCTTGCCGGTAACCGCCGCGGCACCTGCGCCTACGGCAGCTCCAACCGCGCCGCCCTTACGCGCGGCTTTACCTTTGCCGCCGTTTTTGAACATGGCACCGGTGCCTGCGCCCACGACGGCGCCGCCAACGGTCGATTTCAGATCTTTGCCCGTGGCCGCACCAATGGCCGCGCCTGCTACCGCGCCAGCGGCGGTTTTGTCGATAGCCATTCCCGAGGTGGAAAAAATGAGGGCGCTGATAACCAGCGTTGTTTTAATAAGTTTCATAACAGATCCTTTGTGACTGCTGTCGGTTGAGACGTCATTTCTCACTCTCTGACGCGAGAAAAACGTCCAGATAGTGCCAGCAATACCGGCTCAACCTTTAAGCTAATCATGCCCTGGGCTGGGATCTCAGTTGCCGGGCGGGGACCCGCCCGGCTGAACATTACGCCTGACGCTTATCTTCCGTATTGGTATCGAAGTCGCTCGCCGCGTGGCGTTCGTGGAGCTGCTCGTTCAGCTCGCCGCTGGTGCGGTTAACGATACGGCCGCGCTTAACGGCATGGCGATTCGCCACGTCTTTCGCCCAGCGCTGCACGTTTGTGTACTTCTCTGCATCGAGGAACTCGGCGGCGTTATAGACGCTGCCCAGCGCCACGCAGCCGAACCACGGCCAGATGGCGATATCCGCGATGGTGTACTCTTCACCCGCCACGTAGCGACCGCGCGCCAGCTGTTTATCCAGCACGTCGAACAGGCGCTTGGCTTCCATGGTGAAGCGGTCAATCGCGTATTCAATTTTTACCGGCGCGTAGTTGTAGAAGTGGCCAAAGCCGCCGCCGAGGAACGGCGCTGCGCCCTGCAGCCAGAACAGCCAGTTCAGGGTCTCGGTGCGTCCAGCCGGATCTTTCGGCAGGAAGTGACCGAATTTCTCTGCCAGATAGAGCAGGATATTGCCGGATTCAAAGACGCGCGTTGGCGGGTTCGTGGAGTGGTCACGCAGCGCCGGTATTTTCGAGTTCGGGTTCACCTCAACAAACCCGCTGGAGAACTGATCGCCTTCGCCGATGCGGATCAACCATGCGTCGTACTCCGCGCCCGTCACGCCCAGCGCCAGCAGCTCTTCGAGCATGATCGTCACTTTCTGGCCGTTCGGGGTCCCGAGAGAGTAAAGCTGCAGCGGGTGGGTGCCCACGGGCAGATCTTTCTCATGGGTCGCGCCGGAAATCGGGCGGTTGATGTTGGCGAACGCGCCGCCGCCGTTCTTTTTCCATTCCCACACTTTTGGTGGCTGATACGTGTTGTCTGACATGTTGGCCTGCCTTTTGAGTGATGTGTTGAGGCAGTGTAGCAGGAGATTTGTGAAGCGTTTAACGAACTGAGCGTAATCGATCTGCCGCTATTCCTTCCGGCGCTTATATATATCAAATCCGGCATAAGCTTAATCGAAAATCGCATTTTCATAATTAATGCGTAAACCGATAAAGCTGAATATGATGCTTCAACATAAATAAAAGATGCAGTAATAAACACTTTATAAGGCAAGGAGTTAGTGAGATGCGCAAGCTTCTGTTATCGGCAGTGGTCGTTTCGCTCGCGTTAGGCCTGGCGGGCTGTGATGATGCGAAAAATAAAGAGACAAATACGCCCTCAGCGGCAAAAAACGACGCGCCAAAAGAGGGCGGTTCGCTAATTATTGGAATTACCTCCGGCGACCCGTTAGCCGTTAATCCGCTCTATGCCAGTGACCGTACGACGTTAACGATCATGCAGGCGCTCTATGCCCCGCTGTACAGCTTTAATAACGGCAACATTGAGTGGGGCCTGGCGGAAAGCCTGACGCCTTCCGCCGACAACCTGAGCTATACCCTGACGTTAAAACCCAACCTCAAATGGCAGGACGGCCAGCCGCTGACGGCGGACGACGTGGTCTTTACGTTCAATAAGCTGCTGGATGCCAAACAGCACAGCTTCTTCCGCAGCATGTTCACCTACGGCGACAAGCCGGTACAGGTGAGCAAGGTGGATGAGCGCACCGTCAAATTCACCCTACCGCAGGTCAGCGCGGCCTTTACCGGCACCCTGGTACAAATCTACCCGATTCCGCAGCACGTGTTCGCCGGTGAAGGCGACCTGGAAAAGAGCAGCAAAAACGATGCGCCGGTCGGCTCCGGGCCGTTCAAATTCAAAGAGTACCGCGCCGGGCAGTATTACGCCCTGACCCGTTTTGACGATTACTGGAACGGCAAAGCGAAGCTTGATTCGGTCACCTACCGTTTCGCCAAAGACAGCAACGCCGCCAACCTTGCGCTGCAAAACGGGGAAATCAACCTCAAGATGGTTGACCCGCAGGATGTGAACCGTCTGAAAAATACCGGTAAGTTTGACTTCGTGGTCTATCCGGAAGGCCGTCTGGCCTATATGACGTTCAACCAGAACGTGCCGGTGATGAAGAGCAAAGCGCTGCGCCAGGCCATCGCGTATGCCATCAACAAAGACGAGCTCACCCAGACCGCCTTTACCTCGCTGGACTACGCTAAACCGGCGACCTCCTTCCTGACGCCAGATACGCTTTACAAGACGGATGACGTCGAGCAGTACAAGTTCGATCTGCAAAAAGCCAAAGAGCTGCTGAAGACGTCCGGCGCGCCGGACAACCTCAAGCTGCGCCTGGCGTATGTGAACACCAACAAAACCCAGGAGAGCATGGCGCTCTACATTCAGCAGGCGCTGAAGGGCATTGGGGTGAACGTGGAGCTGATGCCGCTGGACTCCAACGCCATGTCTCAGCGCAGCCTCGATATGAACAACACCGCGTGGGAGCTGAACCTGGGCGGCTACATCATGGGCTCCGAGCCGGACGGTTACAAATCGCTGTTCATGAGCAACGAAGCCTATAACTACGCGCACTACAAAAATCCGCAGTTTGATGCCCTGTGGGATAAAGGTGCAGTGGAAACCGACGCCGCAAAACGGGCCGATATCTATAAGCAAATTCAGCAGACCGTGGCGAACGACATGACCTACTACCCGATTGCCTACACCAATGCGACCGTCGCGGTGGACAAGCGCTTCGGCGGCACCCAGGAAGCGGAGCCGAAACCGGTCTATCTGCTCCAGGATCTGTCAAAAATCTATCAGAAATAAGTGATTGCCCCGGCCGTCAGGTCGGGGCCTTGGTAAGGGCACGTCGTGAACACACTCCTCACGCGTCGGCTGCTGCAGCTGCTGCCGATGCTGTTTTTTATTTCACTGGTGGCGTTTCTGCTGGTCAAGCTCGCGCCCGGCGATCCGGTGGCGGCGTACATTACGCCGCGTATGGCCCCGGAGGATATCGAACGTATTCGCCAGAGCCTGGGGCTGGATAAGCCGCTGGTCACGCAGTACGTCCTGTGGCTGAAAAACGTCCTGCAGGGCGATCTCGGCTATTCGCTGATTTATCACCGCCCGGTGCTGGAGATGATCGGCGAACGCATTCCGGCCACGCTGGGGCTGATGGGCGCGTCGCTGATGATGGCGATCGTGCTGGCGATCCCGCTGGGCCTGCTGGCCGGGGCATTTAAGTACCGCTGGCTGGATCATCTGCTCAATTTATTCGCCTATATCGGCATTTCTGTTCCGATATTCTGGTTCGGCATCCTGCTCATCACCATTTTTGCCGTGCAGCTTAACTGGTTCCCCAGCATGGGGATGCGCACCATCGGCATGGAGGATAACGGGCTGGATCTGCTGCGTCACGGCGTGCTGCCGTGTATTGCCCTCACGTTCTACAACCTTTCCAGCTACGTGCGCTACATCCGCTCCAACACCATCTCTCAGCTCTCGGCCGACTACGTGCAGACCCAGCTTGCCTACGGCGCCACGCGTTCCAGTATTCTGTTCCGCCACGTGCTGAAAAACGTGCTGCTGCCGGTGATTACCCTGTTCGGCCTGTCGTTCGGAGAGCTGATTGTGGGGGCCTATGTGACGGAAAGCGTCTTCTCCTGGCCGGGGATGGGGCTGCTCGGGATCCAGTCGATCGCCTCGCTGGATTACCCGCTGATTATGGCGATCATCATGCTCTCGTCGATGATGCTGATCGTCGGAAACCTGATCGCCGACGTGCTTTATCGCTTCGCCGATCCCCGCATTCGTACGCTGAGGTAACCCGGATGAGCAGACGCTGGCAGCAGGTTCGTCACCAGCTGCGCCGCAACCGTCCGGCGCAGTTCTCTCTGTTTGTGCTTTTTATTTTCGTCGTCGCCGCGCTCTGTGCGGGGTTAAGCCCGTACGATCCGGATCGGATGTTGCTCGGCGCGCGCACGTTGCCGCCGGATGCCGCGCACTGGTTTGGCACCGACGAATACGGCCGCGACTACTTCACCCGCGCGCTGTATGGCGGCCAGATCTCCCTGATGGTCGGTTTTCTGGCGATGCTCTTTTCCACGCTTATCGGCACGGTGGTGGGAACGGTGAGCGGCTATTTTGGCGGCTGGCTGGATAACCTGATGATGCGCGCCGTGGATATCCTGATGGCCATTCCGGCCTTCTTCCTGCTGCTGGTGGTGAATGCTTACCTCAAGCCGGGCGTGGATAACATCATTCTGATTATCAGCCTACTGACGTGGATGAACATGTCGCGTCTGGTGCGTGCTGAAACCCTGTCGGTGAAAGAGCGCGAGTACGTGCTTTATGCCCGCGCGTCGGGAGAGCATCCGCTGCGCATCATCGTGCGCCACATTATTCCCGGCGTGCTGCCGACCATTATCGTGGCGGCCACGCTCAATATCGCCTCGGCCATTCTGATGGAGTCAACCCTCAGCTTCTTAGGGCTGGGCGTGCAGGCGCCCGCGGCGTCGTGGGGAAGCATGCTTAACAACGCGCAGTCTTATATTGGCGAAGCGTCGTGGCTGGCGATGTTCCCCGGCATTCTGATCCTGCTGACGGTGTTCAGCTTTAACGTGCTGGGCGATGTGTTCCGTACCGCCTTTGAGCCGGGAGCGAATCGCGATGAGTAACTTATTAGCGCTTGAGAACCTGCAAACCACGTTCCGCACCCGCGAGGGCGAGGTTCACGCGGTGCGCGGCGTGAGCTTTCAGGTTCAGCCGGGCGAACTCGTCGGCATCGTCGGCGAGTCGGGCTGCGGGAAAAGCGTCACCTGCAAGTCGATTATCCAGCTTCTGGGGAGCAACGGACGGATAACCGGCGGCAGCATCCGCTTCCAGAATGAGGATCTGGCGCAGAAAACGCCCGCGCAGATGCGCGCCATCCGCGGCAACGAGATCGCGATGATTTTTCAGGATCCGATGACCGCCCTGAACCCGGTGCTGACCATCGGCAAGCAGATGGCTGAGATCCTGATGCGCAACAAAGGACTCAGCAAAAAAGCGGCCAAAGCGGCGGCCATCGCCATGCTGGAACAGGTAGGCATTGCCGGGGCGGAACGGCGATACGACCAGTATCCCCACGAGTTCAGCGGCGGGATGCGACAGCGGGTGATGATCGCCATTGCGCTCTCCTGCAACCCTAAGCTGCTGATCGCCGATGAACCGACCACCGCGCTGGACGTGACCATTCAGGCGCAGATCCTGCGCCTGCTGAAAAGTCTGCAACAGCAGACCCGGACCGCGATTTTGCTGATCACCCACGATCTCGGCGTGGTGGCGCAGGTCTGCAGCCGCGTGGTGGTGATGTACGGCGGGCTGGTGATGGAGGAGGGGAGCGTAGAGGACATTTTTTATCGCCCTGCGCATCCTTACACCCAGGGGCTGCTGGCCTCGCTGCCGCGCCCGGATGAGGTCAATCAGCGTTTATCGTCGATCGAAGGTTCGCCGCCTGGCCTGCTTAACCCGCCGCCGGGCTGTCCGTTCGCGGAACGCTGCCCGAAACGCATGCCCCAGTGTGAAAGACAGCCCGCCTTTTACGCCGCCGGAGAGGGCCATCGCGCCGCCTGCTGGCTATGGGCCGACAAGGAGATTCAGGCATGAGTGAACAACTGGCGCCATTAGTGAGCGTGCGCGATCTGCGCAAACACTATCCGCTCAACGGCGGTTTGCTGCGTAAAGGCGTGGCCGTGAAGGCGGTTGACGGCGTGAGCTTTGATATCCAGCCCGGCGAGACGTTTGGCCTGGTGGGGGAGTCAGGCTGCGGAAAATCTACCCTCGGGCGCGCCATCCTGCGCCTTTTCGATATCACCTCGGGTGAGATCCACTTCGCCGGGCAGGCGATTGCCCACGCCCGTGAAAAAGAGCTTAAGCCGCTGCGTAAACGGATGCAGGCGATTTTTCAGGATCCTTACTCCTCGCTCAACCCCGGAATGACGGTGCGACAGCTGGTGGCCGAGCCGATGCAGATCCACGGCTACAGCCGCGAAGAACAGCGGGAACGTACGGAAACGCTGCTCTACAAAGTGGGGCTGAAGCACGAGCACCTTGAACGGTTCCCGCATGAGTTCAGCGGCGGCCAGCGTCAGCGCATCAGTATTGCCCGCGCGTTGTCCGTGCATCCTGAATTTGTGCTGTGCGATGAGCCGCTCTCGGCGCTGGACGTCTCGGTGCAGGCGCAGGTGGTGAATATTTTGCAGGATCTGCAGCAGGAGCTGGGGCTAACCTATCTGTTCATCGCCCACGATCTCTCCATGGTTCGCCATATCTCCAGCCGCATTGGGGTGATGTATCTCGGCAAACTGGTGGAGGTGGCCCCGGCGAATGAACTGTATCAACGTCCGGCGCACCCTTACACCCGCGCGCTGCTGGCGGCGGTTCCCCAGCCCGATCCGCGTATCCGCAATCTCGAAGACGCCACCCTGCGCGGCGACATTCCCGGCCCCACGTCCGCGCTGCCGGGCTGTAAGTTCTGCAGCCGCTGCCCGCACGCCATGCCGGTTTGCCAGACGCAGGAGCCTGCCATGCGGGAGATCGCGCCAGGGCATTTCGCGGCATGCTGGCTGTTTAACATGTAGTTAATGCGCCGCGCAGGTGTATGATAAATGTCCCTCTGTCAGGTTAATTACAACGTGCAGACGACGACAACCCTTAAAAAAATTGCCGCCTGCCTGTTTTAGGTTGGATACATGCGTAAAGGAAAGTTAAGCAGTGATGCGCCATTCGGGACATTGTTAGGCTATGCGCCCGGTGGCGTGGCGATTTACTCTTCAAATTACGGCAGTCTGGACCCGCGCAGCTACCCGCAAGATGCGGATTTTCGCAGCTATATCGGCAACGAATACATGGGCCACAAGTGGCAATGCGTTGAGTTTGCCCGCCGTTTCCTGTTTCTCAACTATGGCTTCGTGTTTACCGACGTCGGCATGGCGTGGGAAATCTTCTCCCTGCGCTTTTTGCGCCAGGTGGTGAACGATAACATTCTGCCTCTTCAGGCTTTTGCCAACGGCTCAAAACGCGCGCCGCGCGCCGGGGCGCTGCTGATCTGGCAAAAGGGCGGCGAGTTTCACGAGACCGGCCACGTGGCGGTGATCACCCAGCTTCTCGACGATAGGGTGCGAATTGCGGAGCAGAACGTGATTCACTCCCCGCTGCCGCTCGGGCAGCAGTGGACGCGCGAGCTGCGTCTGAGCGTGGAGAACGGGTGTTACACGATCCATGACACCTTCAATGACACGGAGATTCTCGGCTGGATGATCCAGACCGACGACGCGGAACACAGCATTCCCCAGCCGGAAATAGACGGCGAACTGCTGAAAATCAGCGGCGCGCGGCTGAAGAACAAACGTCAGTTCGACGGAAAATGGCTTAACGAAAATGATGCGCTGCAGCAGGCGTATATCCGCGCCAACGGCCATGTGATCAACAAAGATCCCTGCCAGTACTTCACCATTACCGAAAGCGCCGAGCAGGAGCTGATCAAGGCCACCAACGAACTGCACCTGATGTACCTGCACGCGACGGACAAGGTGCTGAAAGACGACAGCCTGCTGGCGCTTTTCGACATCCCGAAAATCCTCTGGCCGCGCCTGCGCCTCTCCTGGCAGTGGCGTCGCCACCATATGATCACCGGTCGTATGGATTTCTGCATGGATGAGCGCGGCATTAAGGTCTACGAGTACAACGCCGACTCCGCGTCCTGCCATACCGAGGGCGGGCTGATTCTCGAAGAGTGGGTGAAAAACGGCTATCGCGGCAACGGGCATAACCCGGCGGAAGGGCTGCTGGAAGAGCTGACCGGGGCGTGGAAGCACAGCCACGCGCGGCCGTTCGTCCACATCATGCAGGACAACGATGTCGAAGAGGATTACCACGCGCTCTTTATTCAGCGTTCGCTGATGCAGGCCGGGTTTGAAACCAAAATTCTGCACGGGCTCGAGGCGCTCAGCTGGGATGCTGCCGGACAGCTGATTGACGACGAAGGCCGTCACGTCAACTGCGTGTGGAAAACCTGGGCGTGGGAAACGGCGATAGAGCAGATCCGCGAAGTCAGCGAAACCGAATACGCCGCCGTGCCGATCCGCACCGGACATCCTAAGGGCGAGGTGCGCCTGATTGACGTCCTGCTGCGCCCGGAGGTGCTGGTCTTCGAACCGCTGTGGACCGTTATTCCCGGCAACAAGGCGATTCTCCCGGTTCTGTGGCAGCTGTTCCCGAATCACCGTTACCTGCTCGACACCGATTTTGAGGTTAACGATCTGCTGAAGCAGACCGGCTATGCCGTCAAGCCGATTGCTGGCCGCTGCGGCAGCAATATCGATCTCATCAGCGCCCAGGACGAACTGCTGGATAAATCCAGCGGCAAGTTTGTCGACCGTAAAAACATCTACCAGCAGCTGTGGTGCCTGCCGAAGGTCGACGGCAAGTACATACAGGTCTGTACCTTTACCGTGGGCGGGAACTACGGGGGAACCTGCCTGCGCGGCGATGACTCGCTGGTGGTGAAGAAAGAGAGCGATATAGAGCCGCTGATTGTAGTTAAAGATAAGTAGTTCACACCCGCCATAAAAAAGCCCCCGCAGAGTATCCTGCGGGGGCTTTTCGTTACTGTTCTTCCTCTTCCTGCTGCTCGTTGATCTTCAGATCGATGATGCGGCCAATCTGATCGTGGTACACCGTCAGCAGGTTGTACTGGCTCATCTCGGAGATGATCTGCGGTGAGACGTTAAAGCTGCGGGCCAGCTCCTCCTGGTGAAAATAGCCCGGCTGGCGCCGCCTCACGTTGGCGCGACGGCGGTTGTACTGATACCACAAAATCAGCAGCCAGCCGTTGATCGCGGCGAACAGCAGGTAGAGCAACACCGTATTAAAGGACGCGATAATCACGCCCCAGCGGTGGTCGCTCTCATCGGTTAGCTGCATCCACAGACGGGCATACAGGAAAAACAGAAATCCTCCCCACGCCACCAGCGTTAGCGCGGCATCAAAAAGACGCGGCAAGAGCCGATGCTCGGTCAAAATTAAGGTGTTTTCGTTCATTAAATGCTCCCTTTTCCCCGGTCCGGACTGATCCAGCGCGCGCGGGCGCGCTGGCGTTTAAGCATGACTTTTGGAAATGCGACGAGGGTGGTGAACAGGCCGATCATCCAGTACACCATCGGGAACCAGATCACCCAGAAAAGCGAGCTGGCCACTTTACGTTCATAGCGCCGCTCGATGTACAAGCTGACCAGGAACTGCAGCAGGCACATCACGCCCAGCAGCAGCCCGGTAAACTCCGGTGGAAAAAGGCTCTCCACGGTCAGCCTGGCGGGAACAGGCGCAACCTGGCTGAGGAGGAACAGCAGCACCGTCATCGCGTACGCGAAGGCCCACAGCGTTGACAGCGCGTACTCCATAAACAGCGGCCACATGCGGTGATGCTCCCAGCGGACAATCCTGCGAAGGTTGACCAGAAACACCTCCGCGCCCCCCTGGGCCCAGCGCAGACGCTGTTTCCACAGGCCCCTCAGCGTCTCCGGCATCAGGATCCAGCACAGCGCCCGCGGCTCAAAAAAGATATCCCAGTGGCGCAGCTGAAGCTTCCAGCTGATGTCGATGTCTTCGGTGATCATGTCCGGACTCCAGTACCCGACGTCCGCCAGCGCCTGTCGGCGAAACGCGGCGATGACGCCGGAGACGGTAAAGACCCGGCCATAGATCCGCTGCGTCCGCTTGATGAGCCCAATAATGGATGAGAACTCGCCCACCTGAATGCGGCCAATCAGCGTGGAGCGCGTGCGAATGCGCGGGTTCCCGGTAACCGCCCCGACGTGGGGGTACTGAATCAGCGGGGCCACCAGATAAGCGGCGGTATCGCGATCGAGCAGGGCGTCGCCGTCAATGCAGACCAGCAGATCGCCCCGCGCCGCCGCTGCCCCGGCTTTAAGCGCCAGCGCTTTCCCCTGATTTTCCGCGAGGTTAATCACCCGCAGGCGCGGCTGTTCCTGCGCCAGCGCCTGCAATACCTCCGCCGTGTTGTCAGACGAACCGTCGTTGATGGCGATAACTTCTATATTTTCATACCGCTGATCCAGCGCGGCGCTGATGGTCTCCCGGGCATTCCTTCCCTCGTTGAAGCAGGGGATAAGAATGGAGATGAGCGGCTCACCGGCGAGCGTCGGGGCGGGCGTGTCTTTATCCCACGACCAGTGGCGTTCAAGCTGAAACCAGAAATAGAGGCCGCCTGTTATCCAGAGTACCGACATGAACAGCGGCCAGAAGAACACGAAATCCAGAATCAGTTCGCCGGTAAAGAGGGCGGCCACGCCTAACGGCAACCCGAATACCAGACATAAAATAGAGAAGGCGATAATGCGATCAGTCATTGTCAGGGTACCAGTACGAAGAAAATTCAGGCCTGATGCGTGAGATATCAGGTTGATTGTTGAGGAAGTCGTCGGGGTAGTAACCGTAGTTTTTGACGCCGTTCAGCTGGAGCACGCGCATCCACTGCGCAAGCTGGCTGTCGGACACGGCGCGCTGCGGTTTCTGGTCCCAGTCCCTGGCCTGCAGCTCGAAAATGGTTTTATCAAGCGCGCCGGGGCGTGCGGCGACCGCGTTAACCAGACGCGTCAGCCAGGCATCGCTCTCGTCTGCCGGAACGGACTCCATCAGCGGCATGGCCATCGGCACCGTCCAGTCGTACTCCGCCAGAAAATCATCAAGATTCTGCGCGAACCACGCCTCGCTTTCGGGCTGCAGAATGGGTAGGGCGAACATATTGCGCGCGGTTTTTATCTGCGGGCCGCGGATATGCTTCACCGCCAGGCTCAGGGCGTGGGTAAACCCGATGAGAGTCTGGCTTTTCTGGCGCGTGGTGTTCTGACCGGCATCGTCCACGTCCGTCAGCGCCGCATCGTCATGGAACAAAACCCCGTTGAAGCTGGCATAGCGAGCCAGGTCTTCATAGATGTCCGTCACCTGCTGGCGCACCTGCGGGTCCCACGGGGAGAGCCGGATATAGGGCTCGGTGGCTTCGCGCCGCTGGCCGGTTTGACGATCCCGGCGCTGCACGCGCGGCAGGGAAGGATCGAGATCGAACGAGAGCACCGGCATCCACGCGAAGACTTTTACCCCGGCGCGGGTTTGCAGCTGCCAGGCGACAAAATTAAAGAGATCGGCCCGAACCGGCAGCCGACGGTTGGGGAAATAAAGCGCCGTGATCTTGCCGTCGCCCTGCGGGTCGGCAAACGCCTGCAGGAAAACATGGCTGATCTTCATGTCGTAAACCCGCTGGATCAGCCTGTTGATGTTTTGGGTCTGCTGGGCCGGATCGGGATCGTAAACGTAGTCGAGATCGACGTGCATGACGCGCACGGGATCGCGCTCCTGAACCTGGCTGACCGTGCTGGCAAACGCCTTGAGCGAGGGATTCCCGGCGATCAGCAGGCGGGGGATGTTGCCCAGATCCTGCACGTTCCCCAGCCCGTCCTCAAGGGTAAAGGCCAGCCGGTAACCCTGCTGTCTGGCGATAGCGAGCGAGGTACCGTTGGCGGCGCCGTAGGGCCAGACCCAGGCGCGCGGCGCCTTGCCCGTCACCTGCGTGATTTTTTCAGTCACTTTGCGAACGTCATCGCCGATCCGCTGGCTGAACTGCCGATCGGTTTCATAGCGGCCCGTCGCGCTGTCATACAAGCGGTTGGCGATGGCCGGCTCGCGGCTGCCCTGCGGGTTGGCCGGAATGCCGTAATGCGAGGCCCAGGTATGCGATCCGATCTCAATCAGCGGGGATTGGCTGAGCTCGCGCACCATGTCCCACGTTGCGAAGCGCTCGCGGGGCGTCATCAGGCCGCCAAAGTTAACTTTTTGATTTGCCGGCGTATCCACCCAGCTGCCCACCGGCGCCCACAGCGCAGGAACGTTCCATGCCTGAAGCAGCGGCCAGACGCGGGTGTAAAAGCTGCTGTAGCCGTCGTCAAAGCTGAGCAGAACGGCTTTTGGCGGCAGCGTTTTTTTCCCGTCATGCGCGTCAAGAATGTCCTGCACGCTGATGGCGTGGTAGCCGTTGTGCAGAAGCCAGCTAATCTGCTCGTTTAACGCGCTGGTGCGAACGGAGAGATAGCGCTGATCGGCGGCATCGTCTTCGACGTCGTGGTAGGCCAGGACCAGAAACTGGTTCTTCGGCCAGGGTTTACTCGCCTCCAGCTGCGGCCGATCTTTGGGCGCAATGAACGAGATCGCCTGCGCGCAGACATTTGCGCTGAGGCAGAGCCAGCTGAGGAGTATCAGGCTCACGGAAAAGCGTGTGTTCAGCATATTCATCCTTAAAAGCGTAAAGTCGCGTCAAACGTGACGGAGAGATTGCTCTCGCGTTTGCCGTCGTAAGGGCGTTTATCCCAGTTCAGCATCACGCCGGTATCAATGACGTTGTTCCACTGGACGCGCTGTCCGTAACCCAGCAGGGCGATGGCGCCAGCGGATTGATTTTTCTGCCAGTAGCTGCCGCCTCCCGCCACGAACTGCTGGCTCCAGAGGGTGTCGTAATGGCGGACCATTTCATGGTCAACGGCCAGGGCCGCCGTCACGGACAGATCCCGCGCCGGGTTGTAGTAGAGAGTGTCGCGCAGGCTGTTTTTACTGGCGGCGATCCCCGGCTCGAGATCCAGCGTCAGGGACGGGGTCTGCCAGAGACGCTCCTTGCCCGTGAGGGTGTATTCCTGGCGGCGGTTATGATCGGAGAAGCGGCTGAGGGCGGCGCTGAACTGGTACTCACGCCGCTCGTTTTGATACCAGCGCACTCCGCCTTCACCCCGGTTGGCGCTAATGCCGTTGCGTAACGCCCGAAGGGGCGTAGTGCGCGACAGGCGTTCCAGGCTGCCGCTGACCTGCCAGCTATCGTTCACAAAGTACGTTGTTGCGAGGCGAGCGCCCGGCTTGTTTTCGCCGTGATAGCGGTTGCTGGAAAGCTCGGCTTCGAGCTGGAGGTCGCGTGGTCGCCACTCGACGCCGCCCAAAAGGTGACGGCTGGTGCCTTTGCCTTCATCGAAATTACTCTGCGCGTAGCGGGTACCCGCAAACAGCCGCCAGCTGTCCGCTACGGGTGGGCCATAGATCGTGGCGTCCCAGCTCAGGTCGTGCGTCCCGCTGACGGGGCTATCGGAGTGCAAACCCTTGCTCGCGTTGAGGCGCAGCTCGGACATGTGGTGGACCGTCCTGAGCCTGTCGAGACGCCTGGCGCTGCGGTCGGCAGGCGCGCGGGCAAGCACGTCGTCGGCCAGTAAATCCATCTGTCGCCACTCCTGTAGATCCATTGCGACGTAAGCCTGCTGTTGCTCTAGCTCTGTATTGGACGGCTCCAGCGCCTCCGCCTTTTTCAGCGTTTGCTCGGCCGCACGCGGCAGGCCCCGCGCCTGAAGCAGGGTGGCGTAGTCAATCTGTAATCCCTGATTGCCCGGCGCCGTTGTCGCCAGACGGTGCGCCAGCGTTTCGGCTTCCGGCAGGGCATTCGTCGCCAGCAAATAGTTAAAGCGGAGCGACTGTCCGGTAAGCCATCGATCGTTCGGCTGAGGGGTTGGGGAGCCGAAATCGTAGCGGGTCCACGGGACGTTGCGGGTCTGGCGCTCAGCATATCGGCGGGCGGATTGATAATCTCCCGTATCCAGCCAGGCGTAGAAAAGCGCGTGCTCCTCGTCCTGCGGGTCGGAAGCGTATTGCGGATAGCGTTGCAGAAGCGCGAAGGCGGCGGCCGCGTTTTTCTCCTGAAGATATGCGGAGATGACCCAGCCGATTGCCCAGCCCGGCATCGGATGCTGCTCAGCCGTCAGCGCCTGATATTCACGGATGACCTGCGGGTAATCACCATGCGCATATAGCGCGCCAAGCCTGTCGATACGCGCCAGGACGACGTCTTCCGCCGCCTGCGGATCGTTTTGCCAGCGGGAAAGCAGGGCGTCGTAACGATTCAGCGCGGTTTGCGCAAGCTGCAGGCGCTCCTTTTCTGTTCTGCCGGGCACATCGGCGAGGCGAACCCGTTCGGCGGCGGCATTACGCTCAAGACGGCGACGCTCCGCGGGGGACAGCGTGACGCTTTGTGAAAGCTGCAGCGCGGGGGTGTTCACCCGGCTATCCGTTAGCGCGTCGATCAGCTCGCTGAGGAGCGCTTTATTCTCAGGTGCGATATTCAGCGCGCGCGTGTCTGCCAGAAGCCGATCCCAGCTTTTTCCCTGGCGTAACCAGACATACGAGAGCGTCTCAAGATGTGCCTGAGAAGGATTTTCCGCTACCAGCCGTTGGGCTTCCTGCAGGGCAAGCGTGTCCATGCGGGCATCGGCGAGAGTTTTTATGTAGCCGATACGATACTCGTCGTTGTCCGGCGCAAGGCTACGCGCCTCTTTCCAGCGCGCCAGGGCTGGCTGCCAGGCTTTTTTATTCCGCCAGGATTGCGCGACGGCAGCAACGCCGCGGGCGGGCAGCGGCATATAAATACCGTAACGCTGCCAGACCTGAATAACCTCGTCATCATGACCTGCCCAGGACGCAACCTGTAACCAGTCCGCAACGTGTTCTGGCGTCAGGGCATGCTGCTGCTGATAACGCTGAAGATAATCGAGAAACGGCGAGTAATTACCGTTACGCGCCTGTTGAATCTGTTGCTCATAAACGGATTCAGTCGCCTGAGCCAGAACAGGAAAGAGGAATAACAGAAACAATAATGTTGGGGCGCGATAAAAGAATAACGTATTGAAGCGAAGCGATCTTTCCATATCTATTTGCCATTTGTTTATCATGAATCCATTGCATAACACGGCCGCCTTTAAACTCAGGGTTAAAGGCCATAAATGAGAACATTAAATCTGAATGCAGTGATGTTACGGGATACTTACCTAAAGGTAATTATGGATCCTTATGTCAGTGGACTGGGTGAAAGCTAATGTACACCTGATATGTTGCCGGATAAATATGTTGAAATGGGGCTGTGTTGTTTTGAGATAATTCTGTATCGAGTGGTTTTTGGCGGTTTTATTGAAATGATTGTTTATTTGTAACTGATTGATGTATTGGTATTTTATTTATATTGTGACAGCTTTGTATATATTTTTAATGTGGTTTACCTGCCTCAATTAAAGTACTTTCTGGTGCATGTTTGGGAAGTTTCATGACAAAAACTCTTAATGTTTAGAGAAGTGACTTTTCTGCGATTGTTTTTTATTTATAATTAATGGCAGCCATTGAATGATAGTCTACAGGAAGTCTTACTCATCAATGTCTGTATTGAGGGATGTCCAAAGCCAGAATACATTTATCGTTAATATAACAGCGCTATAAAACGAAGGCGGACTTCTTTGCGAGGGATCGTGCTTGCTTTAATCTAAAAGGGATGGTTAGTGGCAACTTCAATTGTTTTAGTGACTCAGGATCGCTACCTTGTCAGAGGGATGCGGATATTTTTCCCGGATATTATCCTGCTCGACTCGATTGACAGAAACATATTTGATAACGGTGCAGATGAATATTCTGTATTGATTGATAGTCGTTCTCCGCTCCGTTTATATGATTACCTGATACGCCATCCGGCCAGAACGAAAAAAACAATCTGCTGCGTTATGCTCGATATGCGACACCGCGAGGAGAATCTGCTCAGTATGAAGTTATTTATGAACACGTCGCTGACCGCGCCGGATATGGCGTCGTTATTTAACCTGGTGCTCAATATGAAGGGCAGGCGCCTGACCACGAAGTGGCTGCTTAACTTACGGCTTAGCACGCACGAAGCGATCATGCTGCGGCTGCTGAGGGCAGGGATGCCGATGGAAGCCATTGCCGATGAGCTGAATACGTCGGTGAAAAGCCTCTATCGTAAACGAACGGCTCTCTCGGAACGCCTGGGGGCGGAGAACTTCAACGAGGCGTGTTTGTTTATCTTTAAAAACAAACTGCTGGACGCAGGTGGGAACGATCCCTGTGGTGGGGAGAAACCAAAAGCAAAAACCCGCCACGAGGGCGGGTTCTTTAAATAGTGGTGCCCGGACTCGGAATCGAACCAAGGACACGGGGATTTTCAATCCCCTGCTCTACCGACTGAGCTATCCGGGCAACGGGGCGCATTAAACCCGATCTGCCCCGTGGCGTCAACGAAAAATGTTGTTTTCGTTACAGACTGCGCAATCTCTCACCATTTCGCCGCATCCTTAAGCGAAAAAGTGCGTCCAGAGCGCGGAGAGCGGCATGGCGAGCAGCAGTGCGGGCAGCATGTTCACCACGGCAAACATCTTAATCCCACAGATGCGCAGCCCGGTCGCCAACAGCAGCAGGCCGCCGACGGCGGTAAAGTCTGCCATCATTGCCGGCGTGGTGAGCGGGAGAATCAACGTGGCGCAGGTGGCGAGCGCCAGCTGAATTAGCAGCATCGGCACGCAAATCGCGGCAACGGCAATGCCGAGCGTGGTGGCAAAAATAGTGGCCGTAAAGAAATCAAGAAACGCCTTCGCAATCAATATGCTTGGGTCGCCCGTCATCCCCTCCTGCATCGAACCGAAAATCCCGGTGCCGCTGGCGCAAAACAGAATAATGATGGCGACGTAGTTCTGAATAAACGACTCGTGCGTACCGTGTTTCGCCTTGCCGCCCGGTCGGGCAATCAGGTTTTTGGCTTTACTCACCGCGCTGTTAATGCCTTTTTCCAGATAGCAAAATTCGCCAATCAGCGCGCCGAGCAGGGTGGCCAGCACCATCACCGGCAGGTTGGCGCATTTGATCACTAAAAGAATACCGATCCCTAACGATGCCAGGCCGAATATTGAGGGCATGGAGGTGCGAATACGCTCCGGCAACCGCTGGCTCAGAACGGCGCCGAGTACGCCGCCCAGCAATACGGCGCCTGCGTTAATAAATGGCCCGATAACCAAAGTTAACTCCTGTTATTTAATCATTGATATTGCATTATTATGGCACGGCAGGGCTGCGCGGGCCTTAGCTTTGGTTGATTTCGTGCATACTGATTCCTTCTTGCACCTCAAAATAAAAGGTGACATTATTGCGCGAATTTTCTCCTCCCTGTCTCACCGCCCGGTGAGGGTAACTGCGCCTATGAAAACCATGAAAATTGCCGTCAGCCGCGAGCTGCTCTCCACTGTGTCTACGCTCCGCGAAAAGGTGACGCTGGACAGCACTGATTTTACCGATGTGGCGGCCGTCGTCATCACAACAGCTGAAAGTCGCAGCGGCATTCTTGCTCTGCTGAAACGCACGGGCTTTCATTTACCGGTGTTTATTTTCTCGCAGGAGCCAACGGACGTACCCGACGGCGCCACCGCGGTCATCTCGGGTAAAGCTCAGGAGTTTCTGGAACTGGAGAGCGCTGCCAGCCGCTACGAAGAGAACCTGCTGCCGCCTTTTTTCGACACCCTGAGCCAGTATGTGGAGATGGGCAACAGCACTTTCGCCTGTCCGGGCCACCAGCACGGGGCCTTTTTCAAAAAGCATCCGGCAGGGCGACAGTTCTATGATTTCTTCGGTGAAAACGTGTTTCGCGCCGATATGTGCAATGCCGACGTGAAGCTGGGCGATCTGCTGATCCACGAAGGGTCCGCCAAGCACGCGCAAAAGTTCGCGGCGAAAGTGTTCAACGCGGACAAAACCTACTTCGTACTGAACGGCACCTCAGCGGCCAATAAGGTGGTGACCAACGCGCTGCTGACCCGCGGCGACCTGGTGCTGTTCGATCGCAATAACCATAAGTCTAACCACCACGGGGCGCTGATCCAGGCGGGCGCCACGCCGGTTTATCTTGAGGCCGCGCGTAACCCGTTTGGCTTTATTGGCGGGATTGATGACCACTGCTTTGACGATGCCTATCTGCGGGATCTTATCCGCGAGGCGGCGCCGGAGAAGGCCGACGAGGCGCGCCCGTTCCGCCTGGCAATCATTCAGCTTGGCACCTACGACGGGACGATCTACAACGCCCGCCAGGTGATCGACAAGATCGGTCATCTCTGCGACTACATCCTCTTTGACTCCGCCTGGGTGGGTTACGAGCAGTTTATTCCGATGATGGCGGAAACGTCCCCGCTCTTGCTGGAATTGAACGAGAACGATCCGGGAATTTTCGTGACCCAGTCGGTGCATAAACAGCAGGCCGGGTTCTCGCAAACGTCGCAGATCCATAAAAAGGATAACCACATTCGCGGTCAGGCGCGTTTCTGCCCGCACAAGCGGTTGAACAACGCGTTTATGCTGCATGCCTCCACCAGCCCGTTTTATCCGCTGTTCGCAGCGCTGGATGTGAATGCCAAGATCCACGAAGGTGAAAGCGGACGCAGGCTGTGGGCGGAGTGCGTCGAGCTGGGGATTGAAGCGCGCAAGGCAATCATTGCGAATTGCCATATGATCAAACCGTTTATCCCACCGGTGGTGGCGGGCCGGCCGTGGCAGGATCATCCGACGCACGCCATCGCCAGCGAGCTGCGCTTCTTCAGCTTTGAGCCGGGGGCCAAATGGCACGGCTTTGAGGGCTATGCCCGCGAGCAGTACTTTGTCGACCCGTGCAAGCTCCTGCTGACCACGCCGGGTATCGATGCCGAAACCGGTGAGTACACGGATTTCGGGATCCCGGCGACGATTCTGGCGCACTACCTGCGCGAAAACGGCATCGTGCCGGAGAAATGCGACCTCAATTCGATCCTGTTCCTGCTGACGCCTGCCGAAAGCAGCGAGAAGCTGGCGCAGCTGGTGGCGATGCTGGGCCAGTTCGAACAGCATATTGAAGACGACACGCCGCTGGCGGACGTGCTGCCGACGATCTTCCAGAAATACCCGGTGCGCTACCGGGATTACACCCTTCGCCAGCTGTGTCAGGAGATGCACGATCTCTACGTCAGCTTTGACGTGAAGGATCTACAGAAGGCGATGTTCCGCAAGGAGAGCCTGCCGGAGGTGGTGATGAACCCGCAGGATGCGAACCGGGCCTATATTCGCGGTGACGTGGAGCTGGTTCGCATACGTGATGCCGCAGGGCGAATTGCTGCCGAAGGGGCGCTGCCCTATCCGCCGGGCGTGCTGTGCGTGGTGCCGGGTGAGGTCTGGGGCGGGGCGGTACAGCGTTACTTCCTCGCGCTGGAGGAGGGCATCAACCTGCTGCCGGGCTTCTCGCCGGAGCTGCAGGGGGTTTACAGCGAGAAGGATGCCGACGGGATTAAGCGGCTGTATGGGTATGTATTAAGGTAGCCCCCCTCACCCTAACCCTCTCCCCAAAGGGGAGAGGGGATTGTACGGGGCCGTCTTTTCACCCTCGCCCCTTTGGGGAGAGGGCCGGGGTGAGAGGGAACGTTTCATCAAACCGCACTACGCTTGTACATCCTCCTCGGATGCCCAATCTTGCCGTACAGCATCTCCACCGTCAGAAAACCCGCCTCCACGCAGTGCTCCAGATAGCGCCGGGTGGTGGTTTTGCTTAATCCGGTTTCGCTCACCACCTCATCCACGGTAAAGCAGTGCGTTGCCTTGTCGTTGAACAGCGTCTGCACCCGCGCCAGCGTATTTTCCTCAATGCCTTTACTGCCGTTGTCCAGGCGGTAGTTTTTCGCCTGGAGCTGATACAGCGAATCCACGTTCTGCTGGTCGACAATCTTCCAGACGCGCTGCTGTTCCGCAAACTGCACGAACCGCTCCAGCGACTGGCTGAGCCGCTTCCAGGAGACGGGTTTGAGGATGTAGTCGAACGCGCCGTTGCGAATCGCCTGGCTGCAGGTGTCCATATCGCTGGCGGCGGTAATAAAAATCACCGAGCAGTTGGCGCGGGCCAGCATGGGGTTATTGATAAGCGAGATGCCTTTGCCGTCCGGCAGATAGTTATCCAGCAGCATGAGCTGCGGCTGTTTGCTTTCAAGCTCTGCCTGGGCCGCAGCCAGCGACGAGGCAATGCCTACCAGCCTCAGACGCGGGTGTTTGCCTATCAGCTCCGCGTGCAGTTGCGCCAGTTCGTTCTCGTCTTCAACAATCAGTACGTCGATAAGTTCATGTTGCATAGTCGGTGTCTTCCAGTTGCCGGGCGATTCCCGTGGCCGGGATAAACAAGGAGAAAATGGCGCCGCGCGGGGTATTATCGGCAACTTCTATCGCGCCGCCAGCCTGTGTGACGTAGCTTTCGATCAGATACAGGCCAATCCCATGATCGCCGCGCGTTTTGGTGGTGATGCCGCGTTCAAAGATCCGGTCACGCATCTCCGGTGTAATGCCAACGCCCTGGTCGGCGACTTCAATAATCAGCTCCTGTTCGCTGAGCTTTATCAGCACTTCTACCGGCGCGTGGGGAAGCGGCGACCGCTGTGTTGCTTCGATGGCGTTATCCAGCAGGTTGCCAATAATCGAAATCAGCTCTTGCTCACCAAGGGGCAGGAACGGTCTGTCCAGCCGACAGCCCGGGTCGAAACACAGCTCGACGCCTTTCTCCCGCGCGCGGGCGGCTTTCCCCAGCAGCAGGCCGCACAGGGTCGGGGAACTGAAGCGCGAAGAGATAAAGTCCAGCAGCTCCTGGGCATGTTCCGACTGCGCCTGAATGTAGCCAATGGCTTCCTCATAGCGGCCCATGTGCAGCAGGCCGGAGAGGGTGGTCATCCTGTTTAACTGCTCGTGGCGCATAATGCGCAGGTTATCGACATAGCGTTTTACCTGGCTGAGCTGGGCGCTCAGCGAGTCGATCTCGTTGCGATCGCGGAAGGTGATCACCCAGCCCTGCAGCGACCCCTCAAGCATGATGTGCACCCGGCTGGCAATCACCGTGAGATCGTTAAAACGGCAAATCTCGTCATGGGTATCTTTCGCCAGCATCGTCTGCGTGTCGAAGAACGGGACCGGATCGATCACCTGGCTTATCAGCTGTCCGCGCAGCTCGCGGGCCGGCTGGCTCAGGCCCAGCAGCTTGCGCGCCGCCTGGTTGATGACTTCAATCCGCCGCCGATCGTCAATGGCAATCACCCCTTCATAGATAGATTCCATCATCGCCTTCTGCTGGCGCACCAGCAGGCCGATCTCGCGCGGCTCAAGGGAGAAGATCTGCTTCTTGATGCTGCGGGTAAAGAACCAGGAGAAGATAAAGAGAGCGATCAGCAGCAGCACGGCGGCAATCAGGATATTGACCACTTTGCTGACGGTAATGGTATCAAGGTAGCTGGTCAGATAGCCTACTGAAACAATGCCGACCACCTGTCCGGCGGCGTTGAAGATGGGAGCTTTACTGCGCAGCGAAATGCCCAGCCCGCCTTTGCGAATGGTGGTGGTGCTTTTACCCTGCAATACGGCTTCATTGTCTCCGCCAACCAGGGTTGTGCCCACTCTGTCGGCAAAGACAGAGTGAAAAAGATGCTGCCCCTTATTATCACCAATCACAATAAAGCTGGCGTCACTGTGCGCAGAAATCTTCTGCATAAAATCATGGATGGCGTTGATATTCTTTTGTTCAACTTCATTACGCAATGTCGGAATAAGCGCAATCTCTTCAGCCTGTATTTTGGCACGCGTACTCATTTCCTGATAAAGCTGTTTTCCGACGTCGGCATAATAATATCCGCCCAGCAGCGCGAAAAGCACCGAGAAAAAGGCAACCAGCGAAATAAACAGCTTAATCTGGAAAGAAACTTTCATAACTATCACGCGAGGTAGCAGCAAAGATCGCCAATATATCATCTTTTTTCGCGCTGACGCCCGCTTTGCCGAAAACTTGTGATCCCTTGCACAGCGGGCGCTGTAAAAGCGTTATGCTGAAGGCTAACGTGCTTCGGGCTTCCCGAATAAATGTTATTTGTTTGTTCAATTCGGAAAAGAAACCATAAAAACCACGGCAATAAATAAGGTATAAATCACATTAAATAAAAGAAACCATTAAAACCATAGCTGCCATTAAAACTTCGCTTTTAATATGCCATCCCTCACATAAAGTAAGCCTTTGTGACTCTAAGCTGAACGCACAAAATAACCAAGGGGCTTATTATGAGCACAACTGACGATTCTTTCTCTGTTACCCACGACCCGATTGAAATTCAGCGGCCTTCGCTCAAAGAGCGCTGGTGGCATATTATGGATACCTGGAAAGTTGGGATTATTCCTCTGCCGCTGTTCGTTCTGGCGGGCGCGCTGATTGCGATTGATTGCCTGGGCGGAAAACTGCCGAGCGATATCGTGGTCATGGTGGCAACGCTGGCTTTCTTCGGCTTTGCCTGCGGCGAGTTTGGCAAACGCCTGCCGATTGTCGGCAAGCTCGGCGCGGCGGCGATTTGCGCCACCTTTATCCCTTCCGCGCTGGTCTACTATGGCCTGCTGCCGGACGTGGTGGTCGAGTCCACCACCAAGTTCTACAAATCCACCAACATTCTCTATCTCTACATCTGCTGCATTATCGTCGGCAGCATCATGAGCATGAACCGCACTGTGCTGATTCAGGGCTTCCTGCGCATCTTCTTCCCGATGCTGTGCGGTGAAATCGTCGGCATGCTGGTGGGGATGGGCGTGGGCCTGGCGCTGGGTCTTGAGCCATTCCAGATCTTCTTCTTTATCATTCTGCCGATTATGGCGGGCGGCGTCGGGGAAGGGGCAATCCCGCTTTCCATCGGCTATGCCACCCTGCTGCACATGGACCAGGGCGTGGCGCTCGGCCGCGTGCTGCCGATGGTAATGCTCGGCGGTCTGACGGCAATCATCATCTCCGGCTGCCTGAACCAGCTCGGTAAACGCTTCCCGCACCTGACTGGTGAAGGTCAGCTGATGCCTAACCGTGCGAATGCCGATGCCACCGTCTCTCAGCCTGCATTTTCCGGCAAAGCGGACGTCACCACTATCGCCTCCGGCGCGCTGCTGGCGGTGCTGCTCTACATGCTGGGCATGCTCGGCCACAAGCTGATTGGCCTGCCTGCACCGGTCGGCATGCTGTTTATGGCGGTCCTGGTGAAGCTCTGCAACGGCGCCTCTCCGCGCCTGCTGGAGGGCTCTCAGGTGGTGTACAAATTCTTCCAGACCTCCGTGACCTACCCAATCCTCTTCGCCGTCGGCGTAGCTATCACCCCTTGGCATGAACTGGTGGCGGCGTTCACCGTCAGCAACCTGCTGGTGATTGTCAGCACCGTTTCCGCACTGGTGGCGACCGGCTTCTTCGTCGGCAAAAAGATTGGTATGCACCCGATTGATGTCGCCATCGTCTCCTGCTGCCAGAGCGGCCAGGGCGGTACCGGCGACGTGGCGATCCTGACCGCAGGCAACCGTATGAGCCTGATGCCGTTCGCCCAGATTGCTACCCGTATCGGCGGGGCGATTAACGTCTCTGTCTCACTGCTGATTCTGGGCAACTTCCTCGTTTAAGTTTTCAGGAAAGAACAATGAAACTCGCAAGCTTTTTATACCAGGGAAAACGCAGCTACGGCATCGTCCAGGCCGATGGCGTGATTGATTTAGGCCGCCGTCTCGGCGACCGCTACAGCGACCTCAAGGCGCTGCTGCAGGGCAACGGGCTGGCGCAGGCCACCCGCTACCTGAACGATGCCGTGGACGTGCCGATGAGCGCCATCACCTTCTTACCGGTGATTGAGCACCCGGAAAAAATCCTCTGCGTGGGCATGAACTATGCCGACAAGCGCAAGGAGTTTGACCAGCATAACCCGGCCCCGACGCTGTTTGTCCGCTTCCCGGATTCACAGACCGGCCACAACGAGCCGGTGCTGAAGCCGCGCCATTCAAGTGAATTCGACTATGAAGGCGAGCTGGCGGTGATCATCGGCAAAGGTGGGGAGAACATCAGCCGCGACGACGCCCTGCGCCACGTGGCTGGCTACAGCTGCTACATGGACGGCTCCGCCCGCGACTGGCAGCACACCTGGTTTACCGCCGGTAAAAACTGGCGCAAAACCGGCGCGTTTGGGCCGTGGATGGCGACGGCGGACGAGATCCCTGATCCGCACCAGCTTGCGATCCGCACCTGGCTGAACGGCCGCATGGTGCAGGAAGACAACACCAGCAGCATGATCCACAAGGTGGCGGAGCTGATCGAGTACATCAGCACCTTTACCCGCCTCAGTCCGGGCGACGTGATCATCACCGGATCCCCAGGCGGAGTGGGTAAAAAGCGCAATCCGCCGCTGTTTATGAAGGAAGGGGATCGCATTGAGGTGGAGATCGAGCATATCGGTCATCTGAGCAACGTGATCGTGGAAGCGCCAGCCGTCGGGCTTGCGGCAGCACATTAAGAAAGACGGCATGAACAGTCAACCCATCGATTTTCGCCACACGCTGGTGGCGAAACACCCGGAACGCTTAAGCCAGATCCGCTACCTGCTGGCAGACAGCGGCCTTGGCCTGGACAACGACATCACGCTGTTTGTCGAAGCCTGGTCCGGCTCGCAGCTGGTGGGTTGCGCAGGGCTTGCTGCCAACGTCATCAAATGCGTGGCGGTCAACGAGCAGCTTCGCGGCGAGAACCTCAGCGCGCGGCTGCTGGCAGAGGTGGAAAATGCGGCGCTGGAGTGCGGCCATTTTCACCTCTTCCTCTGCACCCGTCCGTGCAACCGGGAGCGCTTTGCCCGCAGCGGCTTCTGGCCGATTGCCCAGAGCGGAAACAACGCGGTGCTGATGGAGAACACCCCGCAGGGGATCGAACGCTACTGCCGTTCCCTGCGCGCGAAGCGCAAGTGCGGGGAGAACGTTGGCGCGATAGTGATGAACGCCAATCCGTTCACCCTCGGCCACCGCCATCTGGTGGAGCAGGCGGCGCAGCGGTGCGATGCCCTGCACCTGTTCGTGGTGCGTGAAGACGCCTCGTTCTTCCCGTTCAGCGCGCGCCTCGAGATGGTGCGCGCGGGCGTAGCGCATCTGCCGAACGTGTTGGTGCATGAAGGCTCGCAGTACATCATCTCCCGCGCCACCTTCCCGGCCTACTTCCTGAAGGAGACCGGCAAAGTGCAGCAGGCGTGGAGCGAGATCGACGTGCTGATCTTCCGGGACTTCATCGCCCCGGCGCTGGGCATTACGCACCGCTTCATCGGCTCGGAGCCGTTCTGCGATATCACCCGCCAGTACAACCAGACGCTGCACGACCTGCTGGCCTCGCATATCGAGGTGGTGGAAATGCCGCGCATCAAGGCCACCGGCAACGCTATTTCAGCGTCCGAAGTGCGCCGCTTACTGAAGACACAGCAGTTTTCCCGGATCCGGGAGATTGTCCCGGACTCCACCTTCGCGCATCTCGAAACGCATTACCGTGCGAGTGCGGAAGTCGCTTAACTACCAGGAATTTATCATGAAAATTGTAAGGGAGGCGCTGGCCGGAACGCAGGAGTCCAGCGACCTGATGGTGAAAATCGCTCCCGCTCACGGCGAGCTGGAGATAGTCATCCACAGTGAAGTGATTAAGCAGTTTGGCGAGCAAATTCGCCAGGTGGTCAACGACACGTTGCGCGCCATGAACGTGCACCAGGGATTAATCATTATTGAAGACAAAGGGGCGCTGGACTGTGTGATCCGCGCCCGCCTGCAAAGCGCGCTGATGCGTGCCGCCGATGAACAGGCCATCAACTGGGGGGCGCTGAAATGAGCAAACTCCGCCGCAGCATGCTGTTCCTGCCGGGCGCTAACGCCGCCATGCTTTCCACCGCCTTTATCTACCGTCCCGACTCCATCATGTTTGACCTTGAGGACGCCGTCGCCCTGCGCGAGAAGGATACCGCGCGCATGCTGGTGTTCCACGCCCTGCAGCACCCGATGTATCAGGATATCGAAACCGTAGTGCGTATTAACCCGCTCAGCACGCCATTTGGCCTGCTGGATCTGGAAGCCGCCGTGCGGGCCGGCGTGGACGTGATCCGCCTGCCGAAAACCGACACGCCGGACGATATCTACGAGCTGGAAAGCCATCTCGAGCGTATCGAGCAGGAGTGCGGCCGCGAGGTTGGCTCCACCCGCGTGATGGCGGCGATTGAATCGGCCATTGGCGTCATCAACGCCGTGGCGATTGCCCGCAGCTCTCCGCGCCTCATCGGGATTGCGCTGGCCGCCTTTGACTACGTGATGGACATGCAGACCGAGCGCGGCGACGGCACCGAGCTGTTCTACGCCCGCTGCGCCGTGCTGCACGCCGCCCGCGCGGCGGGCATCGACGCCTTCGACGTGGTGTGGTCAGACGTTAACGACGAGGCCGGGTTCCTGCGCGAGGTCGATCTGATCCGCAAGATGGGCTTTAACGGCAAATCGCTGATTAACCCGCGCCAGATTGACCTGCTGCACAACGCCTACGCCCCGACGCAGGAAGAGGTGGATCACGCCAAAAGGGTGATTGAGGCGGCAGAAGAGGGCGAGCGTAACGGCCTGGGCGTGGTGTCGCTCAACGGCAAAATGGTGGATGCACCGATTATTAACCACGCGCAGGTGGTGCTGGAGCGCGCGGCGGCCTCCGGCGTGCGTCGGTAAGGATAAAATAATGAATCAGACAGAACTTCTTCACGTGAATTTTCCCCATCTGCGGGACTTAAAACCCTTTGATACCGCCCACAGCGCCACGCCGTGGCTGGCGGACAGCGACGCGAAGCACAGCCGCAAGCTCTGCGCCTCTGTTGAAGAGGCGGTTAAGCGTTGCGGCCTGCAGGACGGGATGACCATCTCCTTCCACCACGCGTTTCGCGAAGGCGACCGGGTGATCAACACCGTCGTGGCGCTGCTTTCGCGAATGGGCTTCAAAAACCTGACGCTGGCCTCCAGCTCGCTAATGACCTGCAACGACGCGCTGATCGAGCATATTGAAAGCGGCGTCATCACCCGGATTTACACCTCGGGCATGCGCGGCAGGCTGGCGGACGCCATCTCCCACGGACTGATGGACGAGCCGGTGCAAATACACTCCCACGGCGGGCGCGTGAAGCTGCTTCAGGACGGCGAGCTGAGTATCGACGTAGCGTTCCTCGGCGTGCCGTGCAGCGATGAGTTTGGCAACGCCAACGGCACGCACGGTAAATCGTGCTGCGGGTCCCTGGGCTACGCCATGGTGGACGCGCACTTTGCCCGTAAAGTAGTGCTGCTGACTGAAGAACTGGTGCCGTTTCCGAATATGCCCGCCAGCCTGGTTCAGGACCAGGTGGACTACATCGTGCAGGTTGAAAGCGTGGGCGACCCGGCGAAAATCAGCGTCGGCGCTGCGCGCGTCACCAGCAACCCGCGCGAGCTGATGATCGCCCGCTATGCGGCGGACGTCATTGAACACTCCGGCTACTTCAAACCGGGCTTCTCGATGCAGACCGGCTCCGGCGCGGCGGCGACCGCCTGCACGCGCTTTATGGAAGAGAAGATGGAGCGCAGCGGCGTGAAGGCGCGCTTTGCGCTCGGCGGCATCACCGGCAGCCTGGTGGATTTACACGAGAAGGGACTCATCGAAAAGCTGCTCGATACCCAGTGCTTTGACGGCCAGGCGGCGGCCTCGCTGGCGCGCAACCCGAACCACGTGGAGATCTCCACCAACGTCTACGCCAACCCTGGCAGCAAGGCGGCAAGCTGCGACCAGCTCGACGTGGTGATCCTCAGCGCGCTGGAAATCGACGTTGATTTCAACGTCAACGTTATCACCGGCTCCGACGGGGTGATGCGCGGGGCGTCCGGCGGGCACTGCGACGTGGCCGCCGCGGCAAACCTGACCATCGTCGTCGCGCCGCTGCTGCGCAGCCGCATTCCAACGGTAGTGAAGCGCGTCACCACGCGCCTCACGCCGGGCGAAAGCATCGATGTGCTGGTCACCGACCACGGCATTGCGGTCAACCCGGCGCGCCCGGAGATCCGTGAGCGGCTGCTGGAAGCCGGGCTCAAAGTTGTGGATATCAGCGCGCTTTACGAGCGGGCGATTTCCCTGACGGGCGTACCGAAACCAATTGAATTTACCGACAAAATCGTCGGGGTGATCCGCTACCGCGACGGCAGCGTGATCGACACCGTGCGACAGGTAAAGGAGTAGTTATGACAATAGCGACACCCGTGCGTGCGGGTGTCAGCCTGGACGAACTGCTGGCGGCGAAAGAGCGCCGCGCAGCGCGCCAGGCTGACATGCTTGAGCACTATCAACAACCGGTGATTTCCCTCACGCTGGTCACCCCAGGGGTAATCAAAGACAGCCTGCGGTATCGCAATACCATGGGCGTGGCGCTGCAAATGTGCGACCAGCTGCTGTGGGAAAACCGCTGGCCGGTGCTGGACCGCCAGGTGCTGTGGCTCCCTACCGGGCCAGAAGCCCTGTGGTGCGTGGCCCATCCTGCGGTGGAAATCAAAGCACACTGCGCGGAGCTGGAGCAGACGCACCCGCTCGGCAGGCTGTGGGATCTGGACGTGATCTGCCCTCAGCACGGCCACGTCGGGCGTCAGTCGCTGGGGGCGAATCTCAGACGCTGCCTGATCTGCGACGAACCCGCTCATGCCTGTTCCCGTTCGCGCAATCACCCCCTTGAGCAGGTGGTTTCCCGCGTGGAGAAGACGATCGATGACTGGTTTGCTCGCGACTAAACCGCGCCCGGTTGACGTGCCCGCGCTTGCCGAGGCGGCGCTATGGCAGGAGCTGGAGCTGACGCCCAAGCCGGGGCTGGTGGACAAGCTCAATAACGGTTCCCATCGCGATATGGATCACGCGCTGTTCGTCCGCAGCATTGCGGCGATAACGCCGTGGTTTTCGCGCTTTGCCGAACTCGGTAACGCGCATGCGGATAAATCCGCTGACGCACAGCTCCGCATTATCCGCCCGATGGGGATGGCCTGCGAGCAGGCGATGTACGCCGCGACGAACGGAGTGAACACCCACAAGGGCGGGATTTTTGCCCTGGGTTTACTGTGCTTCGCTGCCGGACGTGTGAAAAATATCTCCGCAGACAGCCTCTGCTGTGAGGTGAGTAACATCTGCAGCGGGCTGGTGTCGCGGGAGCTGGCCGCGCGCAGCGGACAGGCGACGGCGGGCGAGCGGCAGTTTCATCTGTACGGCTTAACCGGCGCGCGCGGTGAGGCGGAAAGCGGCTTTGCGACGGCGCGTAGGGCGCTGGCGCAGTGGAGCGGACAGTCGCTTCACGGCCTGCTGTTGCGCCTGATGGCGGTTAATCAGGACAGTAATCTCGTCTCGCGCGGCGGCATTGAAGGGCTGCGCTACGTTCAGGGCTACGCGCGGGAATTACTGGCTAACGGCTGGGATCGCGAGGCGCTGCTTAAGATGGATAAGGCATTGATTGAACGCAATCTGAGCCCGGGCGGCAGCGCGGATTTACTGTCAGTGGGGTGGGTGCTCTCTGCAATAAAATAGCCGGGTGGCGGCTTCGCCTTACCCGGCCTACGGTCTGGTTTTGTAGGCCCGGTAAGCGCAGCGCCACCGGGCACAACAATCAATGCGCGATCGGCTGCGCACCGTGCGGCTCGCGCACGTGCTTGTACTTGAACAGCGCGATGAACGCGAAGAACAGCACCAGCGAGTACGCCGCGAAGATCAGCCACACAGGCTGCCAGTTGGTGATGCCGTTGGTGGTGTACATCTCAACCACTTTACCGCTTACCACGCCGCCCAGAATACAGCCGAAGCCGTTGGTCATCATCAGGAACATACCCTGCGCGCTGGCGCGGATTTCAGGCTTCACCTCTTTTTCCACAAACACCGAACCAGAGATGTTGAAGAAGTCGAAGGCGCAGCCGTAAACGATCATCGACAGCACCAGCAGCACGGTACCAAACGCGCTCGGGTCACCGTAGGCGAACAGGCCGAAGCGCAACATCCATGCCGCGATACTGATCAGCATGACGTTTTTGATGCCGTAGCGGCTCAGGAAGAACGGGATGGTCAGGATGAACAGCGTCTCAGAGATCTGAGAGATGGACATCATCACCGACGCATGTTCAACGATAAAGCTGCCGGAGAACAGCGGGTTGTTATCGAAGCTGTGCAGGAAGGTGTTGCCGAACATGTTGGTGATCTGCAGCTCCGCGCCCAGCAGCATGGAGAAGATAAAGAAGATCGCCATGCGTTTGTTTTTAAACAGCGCGAACGCGTCCAGGCCGAGCATGGTGCTCCAGCTCTGGTTTTTCTGCTGGTTAGAAACCGGAATGGTTGGCAGCGTCAGGGTGAAGATCGCCAGCACCACGGAGAGCGCCGCACCGATATAGAGCTGCATATGGCTCAGTTCGAAGCCTGCGAAGCTCACGCCCCACATCGCCATGATAAAGCCGATGGTGCCCCAGATACGGATTGGCGGGAAATCGGTCACGATATCCAAATCCGCGGATTTCAGGCGGTAGTAGGAGATGGTGTTGATCAGGCCAAGCGTTGGCATATAGGCCAGCGAGTTAAGCAGGATCACCATGAACATCGCCCCCGGCGTGGTCACCTGGGCTGCCATAAACAGCGTCCCCGCGCCCACCAGATGGCAAAGCATGTACAGCCATTTCGCACTCAACCATTTATCCGCCACGATGCCCAGCAGCGTTGGCATGAAGACAGCCGCAATACCGAGCGAGCTGTATACGGCACCGATTGACGCACCGTCGAACTTGAGCGTCACAAACATATAGGAGCCGAGTGTGGTCAGCCAGCTACCCCACAGGCAGAACTGCAGAAACGACAATATTTTAAGCTGCAGCTTAAGGTTCATGTTACTTTCCTCACAAGTGAGCGGGAGATATGTTGTTTTGGGAACATTCAGGGTTGTTATTTGATGCAATTCTATCAGTTGGCAACAATATGTTTTGTTACCTCCCGCAAAAAAATGCAATCCACATTAATTTGCAGTTTGGATTGTGATGCAAATAACATTTTCGTATGGGTGGGGTTGGATAGGTGCGGCCTGATGCCCTCATACTGACCCTCTCCCACAGGAAGAGGGGAAACAGAACACCTTCTCCCTGTGGGAAGAAGGTGTGCCGATCACCGGCGACGATAGTTCTTCTGCGCCGTATTCACCTTATACAGATAGCGACGGGATTCCGCAGACGGGTGACGAGTGGTGAGAGTGGAGTAGACATCCCCCGGCGCCATGCTGTTGATGATGTTCGCGGCCTGCACTTTGTCATTCGAGAAGACGCGCAGCACGCTGCCCGCGCCGCCGTTATAGGCGGTGATCACCGCATAGCGGCGCGACGTTGGGTTATCAATTCCGCCCAGGTACACATTGTTCAGCATCGCCAGATAGGCGGTGCCGGTATCAATGTTGCTCTGCGGATCGAACAGATAGCTGCGGCTCGGCGTGCCGGATTTCCCCTGCGCGCGGAAGACGTCTTTACCGGCGCTGTGCTGCACTACCTGCATCAGCCCCAGGGCGTCGGAACGGCTCACCGCGTATGGGTTAAACGAGGATTCGGTCTGCATAATCGCCAGAATCAGCGACTCATCCACGCCGTACTTGCGCGAGGCCTGACGCACCATCCCAATGTATTTATGCGCACGCTTGTCGAGGTGGTTCGGGACGAGGTTGATGGTGACGCTGTAGATAATCTTCAGACCGTTAGAGCGGCTTTTCAGGCGCGTCTGCAGCAGGTAGTCGGCAAATTTCGTGGCGCGACCTTCCCAGCGGATCGGCTGACCGGTCTGATCGACGACCTGGCCGTACAGGAACGGCTCTTTCGAGATAGTGATATCGTCGGCATCGGAGTAGAGATCGATAGAACCCGGATCGTCACCCATCAGCAGGGTTTTGACGATCGCCTGACGCAGTCGTGCCGCAGGGTCGGTGCCTGCGATGGTCTCAATCGTGATCGTACCCTCATCAAAGTTGATGTGGCTACGGGTCTGATAGGCGTCGGTGTACTTAACGTAGTCCTTAGGTCCGGCAATAAGAACTTCGTTAAATCCCCATATGTTCTCGATGTTGTGGGCAAACTGCCCCATCAAAATGTCAAAACCGTTGGTGTCCTTGATCCAGGCTTCGTTGTAATCTTCGCCTTTTTTTGACGAACACGAGACAAGCAACGGCGCAACAAGGGCTAGCGCTAAAAGTTTTTTCATCATTCCGGGAGTGCGTGTTGTGTTTGCTTTAACGGCGGGGTTTCCCCCGCACGCTGTTATTTTTCCGGTGGCGTATAGCCTTCGATGTGCACGTCTTTACCTTCGAACAGGAAGCTCACCATCTCCTGCTCCAGCAGCTTGCGGTGTTCCGGGTTCATCATGCTGAGTTTTTTCTCGTTGATCAGCATGGTCTGCTTTTTCTGCCACTGTCCCCAGGCTTCTTTGGAGATTTCATTGTAGATGCGTTTACCCAGGTCGCCCGGATAAAGCTGGAAATCCTGGCCTTCAGCGTCACGCTGCAGGAAAGTACAAAAAATCGTTCTGGCCATACTCATTCCTCTTTTTCTTGTCGATGCTAAACCATTGCACCGGCACGTAATTGCTGTAACAGGCGCTCCACGGGAGCCGCCAGTCCGACTGATGGCGGTTGCGCTAAGTTATACCAGAGAGCGGTGCCTTCATCCATGCACGAGGCAAATGACGACACGGGAAGCCACATGGGTACAATGTCCAGGTGGAAATGGCTGAACGTATGGCGAAACGCGGTCAGCTGCGTCAGGTTATCGGCAGCAATCCCGCGCTGTTTAAGCCATTCACGCAGCAAATCTTCATCTTCAAACTGTGGGAAGCAGTATAGACCACCCCACAGACCGCTCGGTGGACGCTGGGCGAGGAAGACCTCGTCGCCGTGCTGCATCAGCAGCATATAGCCGGTGCGCTCCGGCAGCGTCTGTTTGGGTTTCTTACCTGGATATTGCGCCCATGAATGGTTGGCATACGCCACGCAGAGATTATTCACCGGGCAGAGTTCGCATTTCGGTTTTGAGCGCGTGCAGACCAGCGCGCCGAGATCCATCATCGCCTGGTTGAAACGCTCGACGCCGTTGGCCGGGGTGACCGCTTCACTTATTTCCCAAAGGCGTTTTTCGACGTCCTTCTTCCCCGGCCAGCCGTCGACGGCATAGCAGCGTGCCAGCACGCGCTTCACGTTGCCGTCGAGGATCGGGAAATGCTTGCCTAAAGACAGGGAGAGAATGGCGCCTGCGGTTGAACGTCCGACGCCTGGAAGATCGGCCACCTCGTCGAAGGTTTCCGGGAATTTCCCATTGTGGCGCGTCGCGACCTGCTGTGCGGCCTTGTGAAGGTTACGCGCCCGGGCGTAATAGCCAAGACCGGTCCACAGGTGCAGGACCTCGTCCAGCGGGGCGTTGGCCAGATCGGTCACCGTCGGGAAGCGCGCCATAAAACGCTCGAAGTAAGGGATCACCGTGGCGACCTGCGTTTGTTGCAACATCACCTCGGAGAGCCATACTTTGTAAGGCGTTTTTTCAATTTGCCAGGGCAGGGTTTTACGCCCGTATTTGTCGTACCAGTCCAGCACCTGGGCTGAAAATTGAGAGGCTTGCATGGTCATCGATTCGCATAATCAGGGACGCAGATTGCAGCACAGCGTCAATCTGCTGTAAACCGGATCTTTCCCATGCTTGCATAGAAGCCTTAACTTTGGATAATGCCCGTTTCCCGAACATTCTCACAAGCAGACAACTCTTTTATGAAAAACGACGTCATTTCACCGGAATTTGATGAAAACGGTCGCCCGCTACGCCGTATTCGCAGCTTTGTCCGCCGTCAGGGCCGCCTGACAAAAGGGCAGCAACATGCGCTGGACAACTACTGGCCGGTGATGGGCGTTGAGTTCAGCGAGCAGCCTCTGGACTTTACCGAACTGTTCGGCCGCGAAGCACCCGTCACGCTGGAGATCGGGTTTGGTATGGGCACCTCGCTGGTGGCCATGGCGAAAGCGCGACCGGAGCAGAACTTCCTCGGTATCGAAGTCCACTCCCCGGGCGTGGGTGCATGCCTGGCAACGGCCCATGAAGAGGGCGTTGAGAACCTGCGCGTGATGTGTCACGACGCGGTGGAAGTGCTGCATAAAATGATTCCTGACAATTCTTTAACCATGGTTCAGCTCTTTTTCCCTGACCCGTGGCACAAAGCACGTCATAATAAACGCCGTATCGTTCAGGCGCCGTTTGCCGAGCTGGTGAAAAGTAAGCTGAAGCTGGGCGGTGTCTTCCATATGGCGACCGACTGGGAACCGTATGCGGAACATATGCTGGAAGTGATGTCGTCGCTGGACGGGTATAAAAACCAGTCTGAGAGTAACGACTATGTACCGCGTCCGGAATCGCGTCCGGTAACGAAATTTGAACAGCGTGGCCATCGTCTTGGTCACGGTGTATGGGACTTAATGTTCGAGAGGGTGAAATAATGGCAAAGAATCGTAGCCGTCGTCTGCGTAAAAAGATGCACATCGAAGAATTCCAGGAAGTGGGCTTCTCCGTTGCGTGGCGTTTCCCGGAAGGCACCAGTGTAGAACAGATCGATCAGGACGTGGATGCGTTCATCAATGACGTGATTGAGCCAAACAAGCTGGCCTTCGACGGTAGCGGCTACCTGGCCTGGGAAGGTCTGATCTGCACCCAGGAAGTGGGTAAATGCACTGAAGAACATCAGGCCCTGGTACGTAAATGGCTTGAAGACCACAAGCTCGAAGATGTCCGCGTCAGCGAACTTTTCGACGTTTGGTGGGACTAATAAAGCAGTAAGGGGCCAGCATTAGCTGGCCCATTTTGTCTGAGGGAGTGTTTAAGATGCGCAAAACGTTGCTGGCTGTTGCTTTGATGGCAACCGGATTCACCGCCCATGCGGATTATCAATGTAGCGTCACCCCGCGTGATGACGTGGTGTTAAGCCCGCAAACCGTGCAGGTCAAAGGCGAGAACGGCAATCTGGTGATTACGCCGCAGGGGAACGTCACCTTTAACGGCAAGCAGTACAACCTGACTGCCGCACAGCGTGAGCAGGCGAAAGACTATCAGGCCGATTTGCGTACCGCGCTGCCATGGGTTAATGAAGGCGCGCTGACCCGCGTTGAGAAAAGCCGCGTCGCGCTGGATAAGATCATCACCAAAGAGGTGGGTGAGAGCAGCAATATGCGCACCCGCCTGACGAAGCTGGACAAGCAGCTTAAAGAGCAGATGAACCGCATTATCGAGACGCGCTCCGACGGCCTGACGTTCCACTACAAGGCGATCGATCAGGTCCGTGCTGACGGGCAGCAGCTGGTGAACCAGGCGATGGGCGGCATCCTGCAGGACAGCATCAACGAGATGGGCGCCAAAGCCGTGCTGAAGGGCGGCGGTAATCCGCTGCAGGGCGTGCTGGGCAGCCTGGGCGGCTTGCAGACCTCCATTCAGAACGAGTGGAAGAACCAGGAAGATGATTTCCAGCAGTTCGGCAAAGACGTGTGTAAACGCGTGGTGTCGCTGGAAGATAGCCGGAAGGCGCTGGTGGGGACGCTTAAGTAATTTCCCCTCACCCTAACCCTCTCCCCAAAGGGGCGAGGGATGGTTTGCTCCCTCTCCCTTTCAGGGAGAGGGCCGGGGTGAGGGTCGCAGCATTTGCAGTGTTTCAAGGATCTTTTCTAACACCGCCTCTTCGTTATTCCAGAGTTCGTTGTTCCAGAATCGAATGACATGCCAGCCTTTCTCGTTAAGCCAGCACGTTCTTTGAAGATCGTATTCCTGCTTTTCATCATGTTGCCCACCATCCAGCTCAACAGCCAGATGAGCCGCGCAGCAGGCGAAATCCAGAATGTAGTGATCTACAGGATGTTGTCGACGAAATTTATAATTTTCGAAACGGCGGCTGCGCAGTAGATACCAAAGCCGTCTTTCTTCTTTTGTCAGCTCACGTCTGAGCTGTTTTGCATAAGAACGAGTAATTTTCATCCCCACACTCTGCCAGCCTTTCCCTCAGCCGGCAGAGCGGGATGCAAAATCCTGAATCAGCCTTCAGGATTCTTCGGCGAGGAACAGCTCAAGAAGGGAATTTAAGAACAGCTTGCCGTGCTCGGTGATCTGCCAGTATTCCTCACATTCCGTGAGATACCCCTGCGCCAGCGCCTCGTCAATCTGCGGGCGGATCACCGATTCCGGCAGCCCGGTGTAACGCGTAAATTCCGCGCGCGGCGCGGCTTCCAGCAGACGGAAGCGGTTCATAAAGAACTCAAACGGTTTATCCGCTGCCTCGACGTCGTGCTGACGCTCCAGGTAGCGGCCTTCCATATACCCGCGCGGGTGGCGGGTTTTAGCGGTGCGCAGAATGCGCCCGTCCGGGAAGGTCACCTTGCCGTGCGCGCCGCAGCCAATTCCCAGGTAGTCGCCAAAGCGCCAGTAGTTCAGGTTGTGCTGGCACTGGTAGCCCGGCTTCGCGTACGCGGACGTTTCATACTGCTGATAACCCGCAGCGGTTAGCAGCCTGTGACCCTGCTCGAAGATATCCCACAGCGCGTCGTCGTCCGGCAGCACCGGCGGGCGGGAACCGAACAGCGTATTCGGCTCGATGGTGAGCTGATACCACGACAGGTGTGGCGGGTTCAGTTCGATCGCCTGGCGCAGGTCGTTCAGCGCCTCTTCCAGCGACTGATCCGGCAGGCCGTGCATCAAATCCAGGTTAAAGCTGCGAAGGTTAAGCCCCGTTGCCAGGTGTGCCGCGCGCTTTGCCTCTTCCGGGCCGTGAATGCGCCCCAGACGTTTCAGCTTCGGCTCGCTAAAGCTCTGCACGCCGATGGAGATGCGGTTCACGCCCGCGCGCTGATAGTCGACAAAACGGTCGGCCTCAACGGTGCCGGGGTTGGCTTCCATCGTAATTTCAGCATCTGCCGCCAGGTTCAGGCGCGCACGCACGCCGTCCAGCAGCGTCTGCATTGCCGGGCCGGACAGCAGGCTCGGCGTACCGCCACCAATGAAAATGGTCTTAACTTCACGTCCCTGTGCGTAAGCGACATCGGCGTCCAGGTCGGCCAGCAGATGCGCAACGTAGTCATCGTGCGGCACTTCGCCCTTCAGCGCGTGCGAGTTGAAATCGCAGTACGGACATTTCTGCACGCACCACGGGATGTGAATATACAGACTCAGAGGCGGCAAATTAGCCATTACGCAGTGCTTCCAGTAACAGTTTCAGCGCGCGTCCACGGTGGGAAATCGCGCTTTTCTCTTCGCGGGTCAGTTCCGCAGCGGTTTTGCCCTCGGTCGGGACAAAGAAAATCGGGTCGTAGCCAAAGCCACCGTTGCCAGCCGCTTCACGGGTAATCACGCCCGGCCAGCTGCCGTGGCAGACAATCGGCGTCGGGTCTTCCGCGTGGCGCATATAGACCAGCACGCAGTGGAACTGCGCGGTGCGCTGTTCGTCCGGTACGTCTTTCAGGGCGACAAGCAGCTTTTCCAGATTCTGCTGGTCGGTGGCGTCAACGCCGGAATAGCGCGCAGAGTAAATCCCCGGCGCACCGCCGAGAAAATCCACGGCCAGGCCGGAGTCGTCGGCAATCGCGGGCAGGCCGGTAATCTGCGCGGCGTGGCGCGCTTTAATGATCGCGTTTTCGATAAACGTCAGCCCCGTCTCTTCGGCGGACTCCACGCCAAGAGCGGTCTGGGCGACCACGTCCAGCCCAAAATCATTTAATAGCGAGGCCAGCTCGCGCACTTTACCGGCGTTGCCGGTCGCGAGAACAACTTTCTGCATGGTTTAGTCCTGTTCTTTCAGAGCCGCGACTTCCGTCGGGATAGATTGCGGATTAAGGATTTTTACCTGTTTATGTCGCCCAAGTTCACCTTTTTCAATGATGACCTGGCTTTTGGCGACGCGAAACTGTTTTGCCAGATATTTGGTCAGATGCGCGTTCGCCTGGCCGTCAACCGGTGGGGCGGTGATGGCGACCTTTAACTCGTCGCCATGCAGCCCGACAATACCGTCACGGCTGGCTTTCGGCTGAATATACAGCCGCAAAACCAGCCCGTCAGCGCAGGTGCTTACGGCACTCATAGCGCCATCCACAGCCCCGGCAGCAGCATATCGCCCGTGGACTGTAACAGCTCAGCGATCCCCATATTAACCACGTAAAGCAGCAGAACCAGGATCATCGGCGAGAAATCAATACCGCCCATCGAAGGCAGCAGGCTGCGAATCGGGCGCAGCAGCGGTTCGGCCAGTTGGATCAGCGCATACTCCACCGGGCTACGCCCCTGGCTCACCCAGCTCATGATGGCCATGACCAGCAGCACCCAGAAAATCAGCAGGCCGATGGTTTTGATTAAAATCAGGACCGCAGCAATCCAGATAATCGGCTGGAAGGTGATGACCATAAACAGCACGATCGCTTTGATAACGCTCAGAATAAACGCCACCAGCAGAGACGAACTGTCGATGGGACCCATCGCCGGGATAATGCGGCGCAGCGGTCCGACAACAGGTTGCGTGATTTTCACGACAAACTGCGAGAACGGATTGTAAAAATCACAGCGGGCCCACTGCATCCAGACGCGCAGCAAAAGCGCCATCGTATACAGCTCAAGCACTGTTGAGAGCAGGAAAGTCAACGTCTTCATGGCGTTCCTCAGGTTTCCTTATTATTTTGAGTAGTCGCGCGCACCGAAAATTGCCGTGCCGATGCGCACCATAGTGCTGCCTGCCGCGATGGCGGCTTCCATATCATCCGACATGCCCAGTGAAAGCGTGTCTACCGTGTTATAGCGCGCTTTAAGCGCCTCAAATGCTACAGCCATTTGCTGTGCCACGGCAAACTGCCTTTCATAACTTGACTCAGGCGCAGGAATTGCCATCAGCCCGCGCAGGGTTAAGCGCGGCAGTTCGGCCACCTCGGCGGCCAGCGCGCCCAGCTCGCTCAGCGCAATGCCGGACTTGCTGTTTTCGTCGCTGATGTTGACCTGAATAAGCACGTTGAGTGCCGGCATTTCTGCCGGACGCTGGTCATTCAGACGGGTAGCAATACGCAGGCGGTCGATGGTGTGGCACCAGTCGAAGTGCTCTGCCACCAGACGGCTTTTGTTCGACTGCAGGGGGCCAATAAAGTGCCACTGCAGATCCGTATTTCCCTGTTCCTGGAAGTAGCGAATTTTATCCACGCCTTCCTGCACGTAGTTTTCACCAAACGCCCGCTGGCCTGCATCAATAGCTTCTGCGATGGCGCTCGCAGGCTTGGTTTTGCTGACTGCAAGCAGCGTAATTTCTTCTGAAGCACGGCCGCAACGCGCTGCGGCGGCTGAGATTTTGTCCCGGACCAGTGCCAGGTTATGCGCAATGTCGTTCATTTTCCGAGGAGTAGTCTATGGATGTGGAAGAAATTGTGGCCCTTAGTGTAAAGCATAACGTCTCCGATCTACACCTGTGCAGTGATTCGCCACCGCGCTGGCGCAGATTAGGTCGGCTTGAACCCGCTCCCTTTCCGCCTCCCGATGTCGGAGCGTTATTAAAAGCATGGCTCAACGATGAGCAGCAGGGGATATGGTGGGCAAAGGGGCAGGTGGATTTTGCCGCGACGGTAACGGGAGGCCAGCGGCTGCGCGGCAGTGCCTTTAAGCAGATGAGTGGTGTCTCTTTGACGCTGCGGCTGTTGCCGCGTAGCTGCCCACAGCTCTCTTCGCTGGGCGCGCCGCGGGCTATCCCGGAACTGTTGTCCAATGACGCCGGGCTGATTCTGGTCACGGGGGCGACCGGCAGCGGCAAATCCACTACGCTGGCGGCGATGGTCGATTTTCTCAATCACCATGCTGACGGCCATATCCTCACGCTTGAAGATCCGGTGGAGTTTATCTACCAGAGCGAACGTTGCCTGATCCAGCAGCGTGAGATAGGCCAGCACAGCCCGTCATTTGCCGAAGCGCTGCGCAGCGCCTTACGCCAGGATCCGGACGTTATTCTGCTGGGGGAGCTGCGCGACAGCGAAACGATCCGCCTGGCGCTGACGGCGGCGGAAACCGGCCATCTGGTGCTGGCGACGCTGCATACGCGCGGGGCATCGCAGGCGATTGAACGACTGGTCGATACGTTCCCGGCGCAGGAGAAAGATCCGGTGCGTAGCCAGCTGGCCGGCAGCCTGCGGGCGGTGCTGGCGCAGAGGCTGCTTCCCGATCTACAGGGCGGGCGCGTCGCGTTGTATGAACTGCTGGTGAACACTGCGGCGGCGGCGAATTTGATTCGTGAAGGGAAAACGTGGCAACTGCCCGGCATCATCCAGACCGGTCAGCAGGCAGGAATGCAGAACTTTGACCAGAGCCTGGCGGAGAGACGGGCGCAGGGGCGGCTGTAGGCCCCTGTGTTTAAAAGCCCTGGTCGAAATAGCTTTCGAGGATGATTACTGCTGAAGCGGAGTCCACGCTGCCTTTGTTGAGCGCCCGGAAGCCGCCGTGCTCAAACAGGCCCGCGCGCGCTTCGACGGTGCTAAGACGCTCGTCGTGAAGCTTCACGGAGACGCCAAAGCGGCCATGGATTTTATTGGCGAACTTACGCGCCCGGGCGGTAAGCGGCTGTTCTGTGCCGTCCATGTTCAGCGGGAGCCCAACAATCACGTCATCCGGCTGCCACTCTTTGAGCATACGCTCGATAAGATTCCAGTCTGGCGTGCCGTCGTTGGCCTTCAGGGCCGTAAGCGGACGCGCGGTACCGGTGATGCGCTGACCCACGGCGACGCCAATGCTTTTAGTACCAAAATCGAAGGCCAGAAGCGTTCCGCTCATCAGGCGTGCCCCGCTACGCCAGGCATGGTCAGGATATCAATGCCAATCAGCTTTGCCGCGTCACGCCAGCGATCGGCGATCGGGGTTTTAAACAGGATATTCATGTCCGCAGGCGCGGTAAGCCAGGCGTTATCGAGGATCTCTTGCTCAAGCTGGCCTTTCTCCCACGACGAATAGCCCAGCGCCACCAGCACTTCAGAAGGCTGCTCAGCGGTGCCCAGCGTTTCAAGCACGTCGCGCGAGGTCGTGATAACGGTGTTATCCGAAATTCGAATACTGGAAGAGAATACCGGCGGCGTATGCAGGATAAAGCCGCGATCTTCTGCAAGAGGTCCACCCAGCATCACGGGTTTATCAAGCCGGATTTCCGGCAGTCGCGCTTCAGCCGGTATTTTCAGCTTGTCCAGAATTCCTTCAACCTGAAGATTTTCCAGTGGTTTATTGATGATAATACCCATCGCGCCGTCTTCATTGTATTCACAAATATAAACCACGGCGCGGCGAAAAATCGGGTCCTGGAGAGCAGGCATGGCAATAAGAAAGTGATGCTGTAAATTCATTGTCAGAGGTACTGTTTCCTGGTTTAAAAAGCGACAGCGCCCAGTATGGGGACAAACACAGGCGCTGTCACTAATAGTATTGTTAGGTTATTTCTGTAAACGTTTTTCGATAGCGTCCATCAGCATTCCGGTGATCGAAATCGGGAATTCCGCTTCAATTTCACGAATGCAGGTCGGGCTGGTGACGTTCACTTCGGTCAGACGATCGCCGATGATATCCAGGCCAACGAAGATCAGGCCTTTGGCTTTCAGCGTCGGGCCAACGCGGCGGGCAATTTCCCAGTCGCTTTCGGTCAGCGGGCGCGGCTCACCGCGACCGCCGGCTGCCAGGTTCCCACGAGTTTCGCCACCCTGCGGGATACGCGCCAGGCAGTAAGGAACCGGTTCGCCATCCACCACCAGAACGCGCTTATCGCCGTCTTTGATCGCCGGAATATAGTTCTGTGCCATGCAGTAGCGCGTACCCAGCTCGGTCAGCGTTTCGGCAATCACGCCAATGTTCGGGTCGCTCTCTTTCACGCGGAAAATCGACGCGCCGCCCATGCCGTCCAGCGGCTTCATGATGATATCGCCGTGCTTCTGCCAGAATTCTTTCAGCTGCGCTTTGCTGCGGGTCACGAGGGTTTCCGGCGTCAGGTCAGAGAACCAGGCGGTGTAGAGCTTCTCGTTGCAGTCGCGCAGGCTCTGCGGCTTGTTGACGATCAGCGTGCCTTTCTCTTCTGCACGCTCAAGGATGTAGGTGCTGTAGATGTATTCGGTGTCGAACGGCGGATCTTTACGCATCAGGATGACGTTGAGATCGGCCAGGGCAATATCCTGCTCGGTGCCGAACTCGTACCATTTGTCGTAGTTCTGCTCGACGTTAACGATGCGGGTGCGCGCGCGGGCTTCACCGTTGATCAGGTAAAGATCGTTCATCTCCATATAGTGGAGTTCATAGCCGCGACGCTGCGCTTCCAGCAGCATGGCGAAGCTGGAATCTTTCTTGATGTTAATGTTTGCGATGGGGTCCATCACGATGCCGAGCTTGATCATGTTCTTCTCCGTTAATGCTTCAACCCAGATCGCCAAACCGTACCTGTAGCGCGGTAATGGCCGTGAGTGCCGTTGTCTCAGTGCGCAGAACGCGAGGTCCCAACAGAATATCAGTAAACTGGTAACGTGCCGTCATCGCAATTTCATCCGCCGACAGGCCGCCTTCGGGGCCAATCAGCAGGCGTACGCGCTCAACGGGCAGAGGCAGCGTATTGATGCTGGCGCTGGCGCGCGGATGAAGATTGAGCTTCAGCCCGCTCTCCTCTTCTGCACACCAGTCCTCCAGATCCATCGCTGGGCGGATCTCCGGAATACGGTTGCGGCCACTCTGTTCGCAAGCCGCAATGGCAATTTTCTGCCACTGCTGGATCTTTTTGTTCAGACGTTCCGCATCCAGTTTAACGCCACAGCGTTCAGAAAAAAGTGGCGTAATGAGGCTTACACCCAGTTCAATGGATTTCTGAATGGTGAACTCCATTTTCTCGCCGCGCGACATCACCTGGCCCAGATGGATGTGCAGCGGTGATTCCCGGTCATCCACTTCGCCACGCAGGACGTTAACGTGTACGTTTTTTTTATCAGACCGCGTGATTTCCGCGTCGAAAACCTGGTTCGAGCCGTCGAACAGCTGTATTGCCTGACCTGCGCCCATGCGCAGCACGCGGCCAACGTGGTTGGCGGCGTCATCAGACAGGGCGATTTCGCGGCCTGCGGTAATCAGTTCAGGATGGTAAATGCGGGGAATGCGCATAGTCAGAAATTCCATGTGTCATGCGATATAAGCGAATTGCCGTAGTGTAGGTTAGCTCTTTTGCGCCTGGCAAGCCCGCTGGACGTAAGGGTTGTGATTCCCCTGGACTCTGGCGATGCGTTCGTCGCGCTGGCATTCCCACTCCGTCACCGGGTACTGCTTGTCCCAGGCGTTGAACAGCTGCGTCTGCTGGCGGGAGAGGTTGAGTTCGTAACGGTCACGCATATAGAAGTAGGTGCGGGCAATGCTGCCGCGCGCGCGGGCAGGGGGCTCGGCGACTTTCTCTTTAAAATCAACCTTCATACCGCACTGGCCGTACTGGCCTTCGCCACCGTTCCACTGGCTGTACATGAAATTACCGCGGTCACCGTTCACTTCACCTACGGCAGGCTGCAGGTTATGCATATCGCTTTCCATCTGGCGATAAACCGGATCTTTGGCGCAGTTTTTACGTCCGCCATCCTGCCAGCACTGGCGCTGGTGGCCAAACTGCCAGGCCGGAACGACATGTTCCCATTCAATGCGGCTGGCGCGGTTTTCGTTTTTACGCACCTTATAGCCGCAGGACTCAAGGTCAACGACCCCTTTTTTACCCTGCCAGTTAATTTTACAGCCGCAGTAGAAATCGCCCGGCACATCGGCGTTTACCTTTACGCCTGCTGCCTTAGCCTGGGAAAAACTGTTGATACCGTCGGCCAGAGCATGGCCTGAGAGCGCCGTCGTCAGAAAGGCGACCGCGAGAGAAAAATTACGGGACATCTTACACTCCGTGTCAAAACGAGCCCGCAACGTAACGAATGTTGTTCCCGTATGCAATCAGTCAGATCAGGAAAGTTCCTGAAAGTTCAGATGATTATTCCGCAACCAGCGGCTCGCCGCATTTGACGCAGCGGTAGGTCGCCTCGCCGCGCACCACGCGATTATGGCGGCGGACGGTAAGCTGGTGCTGCTGACACTGGCAGCGGTAGGGGAAGGTATTGCGGCGCACCGATTCCAGCTCGAACTGATGGGTACGGCGTGCCGGAACGCCGAGCACCGCTTCCATCATCCACTTCCACTCCTTGCCGTGGGGCGCGACGCGTCCGAAGTGTTTCCACACCAGCAGATGCGCCAGCTCGTGCGGTACCACTTCCTCGATAAACGCCTGCTGGTTTTCCATCATCAGCACCGGGTTAAGGCGGATCTCATAGGGCTCGAGCCAGGCGGTACCCGCCGCGGTGCCGCGCTGCTGATATACGATCTTAGGTTCAGGGTAATTACGGCCGAGCTTCAGGTTCGCCTGGGCGAGTTTTTCCCGCAGGCAGCGCATAACGGCTTGCTGAAGGGCGATGGGGAGACGGGGTGCTTTCATAGGGGCAGAGCATAAAGCGCGAAGCGGGGAGGCGCAAGAGGCGCCTCCCGCATGAGGATTAGTCGTGGGCGCCGATTTCGCGCAGCGGACGACCTTTCATCAGGTTACGTTCAATATGTTCTAGAGAAACGTGTTTGGTTTCTGGAACCAGCCAGATAGTCAGCACAATAAAGAAGATGTTCAGACCAGCGTAGACCCAGAAGGTGTTCGCGTTGCCCAGGGTATTGAGCATGGTCAGGAACGTTGCGCCGACGATCATGTTGGCAATCCAGTTGGTTGCGGTAGAGCAGGTGATACCAAAATCACGCCCTTTCAGCGGCTGGATCTCAGAGCACAGCACCCAAATCAGCGGGCCGGCGCTCATCGCAAACCCGACGATAAACATCAGCAGCATGCCGACCGCAAAGTACTGGGCGGTTGATGAGTGAATGCCCACATGCATCATGGTACCGAGGACACCCATACCGGCCGCCATCACCAGGAAGCCCAGCGTCAGGGTTGGCTTACGTCCCCAGCGGTCCACCAGGCCGATGGCGATAAAGGTCGCCAGCACGTTGGTCAGACCCACGATGACGGTTCCCCACATCTGTTCGGTGGTGTTGGTATAGCCCGCCAGCTCAAAGATTTTTGGCGCGTAATACATGATGACGTTCATCCCGGTGAACTGCTGCATGACCTGAAGCAGGACGCCGAGGAACACCGCGCGGCGGAAGTTGCTGTTCTCTTTAAACAGCGCCCAGCCGGACTGTTTGACCTTCAGGCTTTCGCGGATCTCTTCCAGCTCGTTTTTCGCTTCGGCGCTGGTGTCGCGCAGGCGCATCAGTACGCGTTCGGCATCGTGGAATCGGCGTTTGGCGGCGAACCAGCGCGGGCTGTCCGGCAGGAAGAAGACGCCAATCAGCAGCAGAATGGCCGGGATGATGATCACGCCGAGCATCCAGCGCCATGCGCCGCTGTAGCTAAACGCGGTATCGGAAAGGTACGCGCCCAAAATACCGATGGTGATCATGAGCTGGTACATCGAAATCATACTGCCGCGGATTTTCTCCGGCGCGATTTCAGACAGGTAAAGCGGGGCGGTATAGGACGCCACGCCCACGGCCAGGCCGAGCAGCACGCGGGAAACCAGCAGAACCTCAACGTTAGGCGCAGCGGCAGAGAAGAGTGAACCGGCAACGAACAGGATCGCGCCGATCATCAGGCTCTTTTTACGCCCGAGCTTGAAGGAGAGCCAGCCGCTGCCGACGGCACCCACTGCGGCGCCAAACATCATGGAGCTGACCACCCACTCCTGGGTGTGAGCGCTGATCTGGAACTCGTCAGTGATGAAAGGTAATGCACCGGCAATCACGCCGATATCCAGGCCAAAAAGTAATCCTGCCAGGGCGGCGAGGAAACAGACGAAGAATGTCATCGCCTTGTTGGACGTACGCCCCTGATTTTTATTGTCAGGCATTATGCCCTCCAGTTGGGTTATCAGTTTTATTGATGTAAAGGGTAGGTGAGTGACCCGTAAAAATATGTGAGATTAATCACATAGGTGTAATCGGTTACACTAGCGTGCAACCGTAAAAATAATTAAAGCTTTGAAAATATAGAGGTAAACGAGGTGATATGCATCGCGAAAGAACACATTTCAGACTTAACTGAAAGGCGATGTAACAGCAGAAGAAAGGCGATCATGCAAAGAGAATATTCTGAAAGCGAGGCGCATCCGGTGCGGTGTAATCGGTACCATATGTGCACCTTTGCGGCGCCACCTACAAAAAAAGGCCAGCCCGAAGGCTGGCCTTTTATCACGCAGATGTCAGTCGATTACTTCAGACCGGCAGCTTCACGCAGCAGGGCGGCTTTGTCGGTTTTTTCCCATGGGAAATGTTCACGACCAAAGTGACCGTATGCCGCGGTTTCTTTGTAGATTGGGTGCAGCAGATCCAGCATCTGAATCAGGCCGTATGGACGCAGGTCGAAGAACTCGCGCACCAGCAGCGTCAGCTGTTCTGAAGGCACTTTCTCGGTACCGAAGGTTTCAACCATGATGGAGGTTGGCTCAGCTACGCCGATCGCGTAGGAAACCTGGATCTCACAGCGGTCAGCCAGGCCGGCTGCAACAATGTTTTTCGCCACATAACGTGCTGCGTACGCCGCAGAACGGTCAACTTTAGACGGATCTTTACCAGAGAACGCACCGCCACCGTGACGCGCCATGCCGCCGTAGGTATCAACGATGATTTTACGACCGGTCAGACCGCAGTCACCCATTGGGCCGCCGATAACGAAGCGTCCGGTTGGGTTGATGAAGAATTTGGTCGCAGAGCTCAGCCATTCGGTCGGCAGAACCGGCTTGATGATCTCTTCCATCACTGCTTCCTGCAGGGATTTCTGATCGATATCTTCGGAATGCTGGGTAGAAAGCACTACCGCGTCAATCCCAACGATTTTGCCGTCGTCATACTGGAAGGTGACCTGGCTTTTCGCATCCGGGCGCAGCCACGGCAGGGTGCCGTTTTTACGCACTTCAGCCTGACGCTGCACCAGACGGTGTGCGTAGGTGACCGGTGCTGGCATCAGCACGTCGGTTTCGTTGGTTGCATAGCCAAACATCAGGCCCTGGTCGCCCGCGCCCTGTTCCAGCGGATCGGCACGGTCAACGCCCTGGTTGATGTCTGGAGACTGTTTGCCAATCGCGCTCAGAACCGCGCAGGAGTTGGCATCAAAGCCCATATCAGAATGCACATAGCCGATCTCACGCACCGTGTTACGGGTGATCTCTTCGATATCAACCCATGCGCTGGTGGTGATCTCACCACCAACCAGAACCATGCCGGTTTTGACATAGGTTTCGCACGCTACGCGCGCTTTAGGATCCTGCGCCAGGATCGCATCCAGCACCGCATCGGAGATTTGGTCAGCAATTTTATCAGGATGTCCTTCTGATACGGACTCGGACGTAAACAGGTGTTTTGCCATGTTTTATTTCACCTAAGAGGAATTTGGTTAGCTCAAGCTGCTGTGCGGAATAGCCAAAGGAGATAATTCTACCAAGGCCTGCAGGTTTTTGACACTGGCAGTATGAGTGTTAATCAGTATAGATGGATTAACATCTGGACGGCTATTTTAGGTCACTTCTTCGCCCGATTTCCAGTTTTTTTTGATTCATCTCTCACTGCGTTGAAATGGCGGCTGGAAATTTTTCCTGACGCTGCTGGCAGCTCGCGCATTTTTGTTTTGCTTTTTAGCCCCCTTCTCGGTATAAAACGCGGCGCGCGGCTCATATAAAATAAGCGCTCGATGAACTCATCGTGTCGCCACTTCCAGCCGGGTTAAGCAGTGAACTTTTAGCTTTGGCTTGTGGTCCGTTTCAACAGAGGCGGCCGTGGAGGTGATACGAGATAATGAACCATCGTTTTCCGCACATTCAGCGCAGCCGTTCTGGCGCGTATTTGATTCCCGCAACCCGCATTTCTAGTCTGCAAACCTGCCGATGTTATACCCATCTCGGCGCTTCTCAGGATTCCAGGGCCGGTCACGCTTTGTGAAAACTGAACAAGGGCGCTCTTGTTAATACAAGAGTTTTCTCGTGGTTTCGCCGAACCTTGTCATACAGAGTTCGGATACGTGTTTTACAATGATATGAATAAGAAACCGGTCGCACGGTCTGGTTTTCAGCATACTCTGCTGGGAAACGGAGCCGTTTATGGGTTGTTATCGCCGTATAACGCTGCGATAGTAGTCAACTGTTTTACACTTATTACAAAGAGTTGAGGTTCGCTATGTCTGACGACATGTCTTCTTTTTCGCCTTCGTCAGCGGGCGAACAGGGTGTACTACGTTCTATGCAGGAGGTTGCGATGAGCTCCGAGGAAGCCAGCAAGATGCTGCGCACTTACAATATTGCCTGGTGGGGCAATAACTACTACGACGTCAACGAACTGGGCCACATCAGCGTCTGCCCGGATCCGGACGTCCCTGAAGCGCGCGTGGATCTCGCGAAACTGGTGAAAGCCCGTGAGGCTCAGGGCCAGCGTTTGCCTGCACTGTTCTGCTTCCCGCAGATCCTGCAACATCGCCTGCGTTCTATTAACGCCGCGTTCAAGCGCGCGCGTGAGTCCTACGGCTATAAAGGCGACTATTTCCTGGTTTACCCGATCAAGGTGAACCAGCACCGCCGCGTGATTGAATCCCTGATCCACTCCGGCGAGCCGCTGGGCCTGGAAGCAGGCTCCAAAGCGGAGCTGATGGCGGTTCTGGCCCATGCGGGCATGACCCGTTCAGTGATCGTCTGTAACGGCTATAAAGACCGTGAATACATTCGTCTGGCGCTGATTGGCGAGAAGATGGGCCACAAGGTCTATCTGGTTATCGAAAAGATGACCGAAATCGCCATCGTGCTGGAAGAGGCCGAACGTCTGAACGTGGTGCCGCGCCTTGGCGTGCGTGCGCGTCTGGCGTCACAAGGTTCCGGTAAATGGCAGTCCTCCGGCGGCGAGAAATCCAAGTTCGGCCTGGCGGCAAACCAGGTGCTGCAGCTGGTGGAAATCCTGCGCGAGCGCGGTCGTCTGGACAGCATTCAGCTGCTGCACTTCCACCTCGGCTCGCAGATGGCCAATATTCGCGACATCGCCACCGGCGTGCGTGAGTCAGCGCGTTTCTACGTTGAGCTGCACAAGCTCGGCGTGAATATTCAGTGCTTCGACGTGGGCGGTGGCCTCGGCGTGGACTACGAAGGGACCCGCTCGCAGTCTGACTGCTCGGTGAACTACGGCCTGAACGAATACGCGAACAATATCATCTGGGCGATCGGTGATGCCTGTGAAGAGAACGGCCTGCCGCACCCGACGGTGATCACCGAATCAGGTCGCGCGGTGACCGCGCACCATACGGTGCTGGTCTCTAACATCATCGGCGTTGAGCGTAGCGAAATCAGCGAAGCGACGCCTCCGGCAGACGATGCTCCGCGTTCCCTGCAAAGCATGTGGGAAACCTGGCAGGAAATGCACGAGCCGGGCACGCGTCGTTCCCTGCGCGAATGGCTGCACGACAGCCAGATGGATCTGCATGACATTCACGTGGGTTATTCTTCAGGCACCTTCAGCCTGCAGGAGCGCGCGTGGGCGGAGCAACTCTATCTGAACATGTGCCATGAAGTGCAGAAACAGCTCGACCCGAGCAACCGCGCGCACCGTCCGATTATCGACGAGCTGCAGGAGCGTATGGCGGATAAGATTTACGTTAACTTCTCGCTGTTCCAGTCGATGCCGGATGCCTGGGGTATCGACCAGCTGTTCCCGGTTCTGCCGCTGGAAGGGCTGAACCACGCGCCGGAACGCCGTGCGGTGCTGCTGGACATCACCTGTGACTCCGACGGTGCCATCGACCACTACGTTGACGGCGACGGTATCGCAACGACGATGCCAATGCCGGAATACGACCCGGAGAACCCGCCGATGCTGGGCTTCTTTATGGTCGGCGCGTATCAGGAGATCCTCGGCAACATGCACAACCTGTTCGGTGATACCGAAGCGGTGGACGTGTTCGTGTTCCCTGACGGCAATGTGGAAATTGAGCTGTCCGATGAAGGGGACACCGTGGCGGACATGCTGGAATACGTTCAGTTGGATCCGAAAAAACTGCTCACTCAGTTCCGCGACCAGGTGAAAAACACCGGTCTGGACGATGCGCTCCAGCAGCAGTTCCTGGAAGAGTTTGAAGCGGGCCTGTACGGGTACACCTACCTGGAAGACGAGTAGGAAAACGCCCTCTCCCACAGGGAGAGGGCGGGGTGAGGGCATCAGACCGCACAATGCCCTATACTCACTTGAACCCGTATGCATTACCGGCGATAATTCGCCCCAATAAGCGATTTACGAATCAATCCCTTCCTCGTCGGGTTTAACGACGCGGAGGGGATTTTTTTTCATCTGTTTTTAATGTATCGACTTTAAAAGAGGTCAGGACATGAGCACTTTAGGTCATCAGTACGATAACTCTCTGGTATCTAACGCGTTTGGTTTTTTACGCCTTCCGATGAACTTCCAGCCGTACGACAGCGACGCTGACTGGGTGATCACCGGCGTGCCGTTCGATATGGCAACATCTGGCCGCGCGGGTGGTCGTCACGGCCCGGCTGCGATTCGTCAGGTTTCCACTAACCTGGCCTGGGAGCATAACCGCTTCCCGTGGAACTTCGACATGCGCGAGCGCCTGAACGTGGTGGACTGCGGTGACCTGGTGTACGCCTTCGGCGACGCGCGTGAGATGAGCGAGAAGCTGCAGGCGCACGCCGAGAAGCTGCTGGCTGCCGGTAAGCGCATGCTCTCCTTCGGCGGCGACCACTTCGTGACCCTGCCGCTGCTGCGCGCCCATGCGAAGCACTTCGGTAAAATGGCGCTGGTGCACTTCGATGCACATACCGACACCTACGCGAACGGCTGCGAGTTTGACCACGGCACCATGTTCTTCACCGCGCCGAACGAAGGTCTGATCGATCCGAACCACTCCGTGCAGATCGGTATTCGCACCGAGTTCGACAAAGACAACGGTTTCACCGTGCTGGATGCGGGCCAGGTTAACGATCGCGGCGTGGACGACATCATCGCGCAGGTGAAGCAGATCGTGGGTGATATGCCCGTGTATCTGACCTTCGACATCGACTGTCTGGATCCGGCATTTGCACCGGGTACCGGTACGCCGGTCATCGGCGGTTTGACCTCAGATCGTGCCATCAAGCTGGTGCGCGGCCTGAAGGATCTGAACATTGTCGGGATGGACGTGGTGGAAGTGGCGCCTGCGTATGACCAGTCCGAGATCACCGCGCTGGCCGCAGCGACTCTGGCGCTGGAAATGCTCTATATTCAGGCAGCCAAAAAAGGCGAATAAGCCTCGCCTTGCGTGAAAAAAAACCTCTCTCTTGAGAGGTTTTTTATTGCCTTCAGAACACGTTAAACGGGTATTCCACATAAGCCCGGATCTCGTCCCCGCCCACGTTGTACTCGCTGGCGTTGCCGGAGACGCGCAGTACGGAGTAGCGCAGTTTAAGCTTCAGATCCTTCGCCGGACCATCCTGCACCTGGTACTGGATCTGGTTAAACCACTCGTGCTCTTTGCCGTTGCTGGTTTCAGAGGTTTTAATATTATCCCCACGTACGTAGGCAGTGGTCCAGCTCAGGCCCGGTAAGCCAAGACCGCCAAAGTCCAGACCGTAGGATGCCTGCCAGGAACGTTCGTCTTCGCCATTAAAATCAGACCAGTAGGAGTTCGCCAGCCAGATGGTGTTTCCGCCGTCACCCACGCCGCCCTTGTCGCGATAGCCGCCGTAGTTGTAGCCGGTGCTGCCGCTGCTCTGCTGGTACGCCACTTTGAACGTGTGAATATCCCAGATGTAGCTCGCCGCCAGGCTCCAGATGGTGTTGCTGCGGCCCGTGTCGAGGCTGTCCGCGTAACCCTGATCCAGACGGGAGTTATAGCCGTTGAAGTCGAGCACCAGCTGCTGCCCGGTGCTGAACGGCTGTTTGAAGTTCATGCCTAGGTACTGCTTGTTCATCACCTCTTCATTATGAGAGGCGTACAGCGCGCCGCTGAACTGGTCGTTAAACTGATAGCTCGCACCGCCGAAGGAGAGGCTCTTCAGCCCGCTGTCGTGGCGGTCATCGCTTTTACGCTGCTCGTCGGTGAAGTAACCGGCGTTGATTTCCAGACCGTCGATCTCTTTCGAGGTCAGCATGGTGCCGGTGTAGCTTTCAAACAGCAGGCGGGAGCTGTCGGCATTCACGATGGGCAGCTCAGGGCGCTGATTTCCGTAGCTCAGTACGGTATTCGAGATGCGCATTTTGGCGGTTGCGCCAAACTTTGCCAGATCGGATTTTGCCCGGCCGTCGTCTTCCTGTTTAAAGAAGTCGATGCCGCCTGCGCCGCTTTTGCCACGGCTGCCGTCCAGGCGCACGCCGTATTGAGCAATACCGTCCACGCCAAAGCCCACCAGCCCTTCGGTATAGCCGGATGCAAACGTGGCGATGATCCCCTGACCCCACTCGGCTTTGTCCTGCTTGCCCTGATGGTAGTCGCGGCTGATATACGCATTGCGTAAAAACAGATCCAGATGGCTGTCGTCAATAAAACCCTGGCTGTTGGATTGCTGGCTTGCAGTGGCAGGTAATGCAGCAAATAAGCTTAAAGCAATTAATGATAATTCTTTTTTCACGGAGGGAACGTCTCTGTCTGGATATAGTAATTTGAATAACTGCGGGGGTGATAATTACCGGAAAAAGTGACCTTTGCAATAATTATGTGACCAGACATTTCAAGGTGATAAGGCAGATTTGGCGCCGCTTTCAGGGGTGTTATCGATATGTGCTGTTAAGTTAACAATTTATGCGAAATAAAAAGGAGGCAAAATTGCCTCCTTCTGAAATTATTTAATTCCGTCTGTGGCCATACGGTCGCGAATATGCTGTGCGCGTTCTTCTGAGGCCGGGTGATCGTCAAACATGGAGCTTTGGCGTCCGGCTTCCAGCTTGGCCAGTTTTTCGAAGCTGGTGGCTAAGCCTGATGGATTAATGCCGCGTTTGCGCAACAGATCGTAGGAGTAGTCATCCGCCTCGGACTCCTGACGCTGTGAGAACTGAGAGTTAACCAGCTTTTCACCCACGTCGCCAAGCTGTGACTGCGACAGGCTACCAACGATACCGCCCGCCGAGGCCGCCGCTGCGCGGATGGCGTTGGTGCCCAGGGCAACCTGCATCCCTTTCTTCACGTGGCCCAGGGCAACGTGGCCCATTTCGTGGCCGATGACCGCTTCCACTTCGTTGTCGGTCATCATGTCCATCAGCCCGCTGTAGACACGGATACAGCCGTTCGCCATCGCGAAGGCGTTGACATCTTTCGCCATGTACACCTTGTAGTTCACCGGCTGGCCGTTGATGTTGTCGCCCAGCGCGGAAGCAATCTTATTCAGACGCTGCGTGTAGGTACTGTTAGCCGGCGCAAGCGTGGCTTTTCCGTCCATATCTTTACAGGCCTGGTCGCTCAGCGCTTTCACCTGCGCATCGCTCAGGGAATAGGCCTGAAAGGCCTCTGCGCCTGACGTCATCAGACCGTTAGAATCCATATTCTGACAGCCGCTCAGCAGGAGCGTTGTACCCAGGGTCAGCACTATTGCACGCATTTTCATGAGGTTGCTTCCGTACTCGTTAAACTGAATAAAATCCGAAAAGGGCACCGTCAGCGAAGCCGGTGTCGGGCTAAGTATAAGGAATATCTACAGGGCCGGGCGAGCAGATTGCGCAACATGCGAGCATGATCCAGAGATTTCTTAACAAGCAAAAGAATGCTCCATGTACATGACTTGCGGCTTGGGTTACATTGTTGGCACTTTTTTCCGGCGTAGCCCAAAACGCGCTGTCGTCAAGGGCATGGCCTTTAACAGTCCGATCTGGAGTTAAAATGTCCTCACGTAAAGAGCTTGCTAATGCTATTCGTGCGCTGAGCATGGACGCAGTACAGAAAGCCAAATCCGGCCACCCAGGGGCTCCTATGGGTATGGCTGATATCGCCGAAGTCCTGTGGCGTGATTTCCTGAACCACAACCCGCAGAACCCGTCATGGGCTGACCGCGACCGCTTCGTGCTGTCCAACGGCCACGGCTCTATGCTGATCTATAGCCTGCTGCACCTCACCGGCTACGATCTGCCTATCGAAGAGCTGAAAAACTTCCGTCAGCTGCACTCTAAAACTCCAGGTCACCCGGAAGTGGGTTACACCGCTGGCGTAGAAACCACCACCGGTCCGCTGGGTCAGGGTATTGCTAACGCTGTGGGTATGGCGATTGCCGAGAAGACGCTGGCGGCGCAGTTCAACCGTCCTGGTCACGACATCGTAGACCACTTCACCTACGCGTTCATGGGCGACGGCTGCATGATGGAAGGCATTTCTCACGAAGTGTGCTCCCTGGCAGGTACCCTGAAGCTGGGCAAACTGGTTGCGTTCTATGACGACAACGGTATCTCCATCGACGGTCACGTTGAAGGCTGGTTCACCGACGACACCGCAGCACGTTTCGAAGCCTACGGCTGGCACGTAGTGCGTGGCGTTGATGGTCACGATGCTGACTCGATTAAACGTGCAGTAGAAGAAGCGCGCGCGGTGACGGACAAACCGTCCCTGCTGATGTGCAAAACCATCATCGGCTTCGGCTCCCCGAACAAAGCGGGTACTCACGACTCCCACGGCGCGCCTCTGGGTGATGCGGAAATCGCACTGACCCGCGAAGCGCTGGGCTGGAAACACCCTGCATTCGAAATCCCATCTGAAATCTACGCTCAGTGGGATGCAAAAGAAGTAGGCCAGGCGAAAGAAGCGGCCTGGAACGAGAAATTCGCTGCCTATGCGAAAGCGTTCCCGCAGGAAGCGGCTGAATTCACCCGTCGTATGAAAGGTGAAATGCCGTCTGACTTCGACGCGAAAGCGAACGAATTCATCGCTAAGCTGCAGGCGAACCCGTCTAAAATCGCGAGCCGTAAAGCGTCTCAGAATGCGATTGAAGCGTTCGGCCCTTGGCTTCCAGAATTCCTGGGTGGCTCCGCTGACCTGGCGCCATCTAACCTGACTCTGTGGTCTGGTTCTAAGCCAATCAACGAAGATACTGCCGGTAACTACATCCATTACGGTGTACGTGAATTCGGTATGACTGCGATTGCCAACGGTATCTCCCTGCACGGTGGTTTCCTGCCGTACACCTCTACCTTCCTGATGTTTGTCGAATATGCACGTAACGCCGTGCGTATGGCCGCGCTGATGAAACAGCGTCAGGTGATGGTCTACACCCACGACTCCATCGGTCTGGGCGAAGATGGTCCAACTCACCAGCCGGTAGAGCAGGTGGCTTCCCTGCGCGTGACCCCGAACATGAGCACATGGCGTCCATGTGACCAGGTGGAATCCGCGGTGGCGTGGAAATACGGCGTTGAGCGTCAGGACGGTCCAACCGCGCTGATCCTCTCCCGTCAGAACCTGGCACAGCAGGAGCGTACGCCTGAGCAGCTGGCAAACATCGCTCGCGGTGGTTACGTGCTGAAAGATTGCGCGGGCCAGCCAGAGCTGATCTTCATCGCCACCGGTTCGGAAGTTGAACTGGCGGTTGCAGCGTGGGAAAAACTGACTGCCGAAGGCGTGAAAGCGCGCGTGGTCTCCATGCCGTCTACCGATGCGTTCGACAAACAGGATGCTGCTTACCGCGAATCCGTCCTGCCTAAAGCGGTTTCCGCTCGCGTGGCAGTGGAAGCAGGCATCGCAGACTACTGGTTCAAATACGTGGGCCTGAACGGCGCTATCGTCGGTATGACCACCTTCGGTGAATCTGCTCCGGCAGAGCTGCTGTTCGAAGAGTTCGGCTTCACCGTTGAGAACGTTGTCGCGAAAGCTAAAGAACTGCTGTAATCGTTTGTACGGTGCGGGCTGATGCCCTTACCCCAACCCTCTCCCACGGGGAGAGGGTGCATACACTAAAAAACGGTAACCTCTCGGTTACCGTTTTGCTTTTACCTTGCCGGCATTATTCCACCTAAAATGTGACGCAAGTCATATAGCGCGCTTATTCATCTGGACAGACATTCCTTTTATTCCCCGATTCGCTTATTCTTGCTGAAGCGTTTCAGTCGATTAAATGTTCGACAATTGACCAATCAATCGCAGTTTGTGACAGCAAGGATTCCCCTTCGGGCGTAGCTGGATTACTCTTTCAGCCACCTCAAACTCAGGGATTGCTTTGCAGGAGATCTATGACCGTACGCGTAGCGATTAATGGCTTCGGTCGCATCGGACGTAACGTGGTTCGTGCTTTATATGAATCCGGACGTCGGGCGGAAATAACCGTGGTGGCAATCAATGAACTGGCGGATGCTACGGGCATGGCGCATTTGTTGAAATATGACACCAGCCACGGACGCTTTGCCTGGGACGTACGCCAGGAAAGAGAACAACTGTTTGTGGGCGACGACGCTATTCGTGTGCTGCATGAGAACAGTATCTCCGGGCTACCCTGGCGTGAACTGGGTGTGGATGTGGTGCTTGACTGTACCGGCGTGTACGGCAACCGCGAACATGGCGAAGCGCATCTGGCAGCAGGCGCGAAAAAAGTCCTGTTTTCTCATCCCGGCAGTAACGACCTCGACGCAACCGTCGTGTTTGGCGTCAACCAGCATGAGCTGCAGGCCGAACACCGCATTGTTTCCAACGCCTCCTGTACCACTAACTGCATTATTCCGGTCATCAAACTGTTAGACGATGCGTATGGCATTGAATCCGGCACCGTGACCACGATTCACTCCGCCATGCACGATCAGCAGGTTATCGACGCCTACCATCCGGACTTACGACGCACTCGCGCAGCGAGCCAGTCAATCATTCCGGTGGACACGAAACTGGCTGCAGGGATCACCCGAATTTTTCCGCAGTTTAATGACCGATTTGAAGCGATTGCCGTGCGTGTTCCGACGATTAACGTCACCGCAATCGACCTTAGCGTGACGGTGAAAAAACCGGTAAAAGCCTGTGAAGTCAACCTGTTGCTGCAAAAAGCGGCACAGGGGGCATTTCATGGTATAGTTGACTATACGGAATTACCGTTGGTCTCAGTAGATTTTAACCACGACCCGCACAGCGCCATCGTCGATGGCACGCAAACGAGAGTCAGTGGCGCACACCTTATCAAGACGCTGGTCTGGTGTGATAACGAATGGGGCTTTGCTAACCGAATGCTCGACACCACGTTAGCAATGGCCGCTCAAGGTTTCAGGTAAGACGCATTGTGCGTCTGCAAAACTTTAAGAATCAACGAGAGGATTCACCATGTCTGTAATTAAGATGACCGATCTGGATCTGGCTGGTAAACGCGTTTTCATCCGTGCCGATCTGAACGTACCGGTTAAAGATGGCAAAGTGACCAGCGACGCGCGTATCCGTGCATCTCTGCCAACCATCGAACTGGCTCTGAAGCAGGGCGCGAAAGTGATGGTCACCTCCCACCTGGGTCGTCCAACTGAAGGCGAGTACAACGAAGAGTTCTCTCTGCTGCCAGTGGTTAATTACCTGAAAGACAAACTGTCCAACCCGGTTCGCCTGGTGAAAGATTACCTGGACGGCGTTGAAGTTGCAGCCGGTGAACTGGTTGTTCTGGAAAACGTTCGCTTTAACAAAGGCGAAAAGAAAGACGACGAAACTCTGTCCAAAAAATACGCTGCACTGTGCGACGTGTTCGTGATGGATGCATTCGGTACGGCTCACCGTGCTCAGGCGTCAACCCACGGTATCGGTAAATTCGCAGACGTAGCGTGTGCCGGTCCTCTGCTGGCTGACGAACTGGAAGCGCTGGGTAAAGCACTGAAAGAACCTGCTCGTCCAATGGTGGCTATCGTTGGTGGTTCTAAAGTTTCTACCAAACTGACCGTTCTGGATTCCCTGTCTAAAATCGCTGACCAGCTGATCGTTGGCGGTGGTATCGCGAACACCTTCGTTGCCGCTCAGGGCCACAACGTGGGCAAATCCCTGTACGAAGCAGACCTGGTTGACGAAGCCAAACGCCTGCTGAGCACCTGCGATATCCCGGTTCCAACTGACGTTCGCGTAGCGACCGAGTTCTCCGAAACCGCAACCGCGACCCTGAAATCTGTTAACGACATCAAAGATGAAGAGCAGATTCTGGACCTGGGCGACGTTTCTGCACAGAAACTGGCTGAAATCCTCAAAAACGCAAAAACTATCCTGTGGAACGGTCCTGTTGGCGTGTTCGAATTCCCGAACTTCCGCAAAGGTACTGAAATCGTTGCTAACGCTATCGCAGACAGCGAAGCGTTTTCTATCGCAGGCGGTGGTGACACCCTGGCGGCAATCGACCTGTTCGGTATCGCTGACAAGATCTCCTACATCTCCACTGGTGGCGGCGCATTCCTCGAATTCGTGGAAGGCAAAGTACTGCCAGCAGTAGCAATGCTCGAAGAGCGCGCTAAGAAGTAAGCCATTCAAGGGCAGGGAAACCTGCCCAATTTTCAGCGCGCTTTTAAGAGCTCGCACCTTTTCTAACGGCCGAAGATACAGGACTAAGCAACATGTCTAAAATTTTTGATTTCGTAAAACCTGGCGTTATCACTGGTGATGACGTACAGAAAGTGTTCCAGGTAGCTAAAGAAAACAACTTCGCTCTGCCAGCAGTTAACTGCGTGGGTACCGACTCCATCAACGCCGTACTGGAAACTGCTGCTAAAGTTAAAGCGCCAGTTATCGTTCAGTTCTCTAACGGCGGCGCTGCGTTCATCGCAGGTAAAGGCGTGAAAACTGACATTCCTCAGGGTGCTGCAATCCTGGGCGCTATCTCTGGTGCGCACCACGTACACCAGATGGCTGAGCACTACGGTGTTCCAGTTATCCTGCACACTGACCACTGCGCGAAGAAACTGCTGCCGTGGATCGACGGTCTGCTGGACGCGGGTGAAAAACACTTCGCGGCTACCGGTAAGCCACTGTTCTCTTCTCACATGATCGACCTGTCTGAAGAGTCACTGCACGAAAACATCGAAATCTGCTCCAAATACCTGGCGCGCATGGCCAAAATGGACATGACTCTGGAAATCGAACTGGGTTGCACCGGTGGTGAAGAAGACGGCGTGGACAACAGCCACATGGACGCTTCTGCACTGTACACCCAGCCAGAAGACGTTGATTACGCTTACACCGAGCTGAGCAAAATCAGCCCACGCTTCACCATCGCAGCGTCCTTCGGTAACGTACACGGCGTTTACAAACCAGGTAACGTGGTTCTGACCCCGACCATCCTGCGTGATTCTCAGGAATATGTTTCCAAGAAACACAACCTGCCGCACAACAGCCTGAACTTCGTCTTCCACGGAGGTTCCGGTTCTTCTGCTCAGGAAATCAAAGACTCCGTAAGCTACGGCGTAGTGAAAATGAACATCGATACCGACACCCAGTGGGCAACATGGGACGGTATCCTGCAGTACTACAAAACCAACGAAGCTTACCTGCAGGGTCAGCTGGGCAACCCGAAAGGCGAAGACCAGCCGAACAAGAAATACTACGATCCACGCGTATGGCTGCGCGCTGCCCAGACTTCAATGATTACTCGTCTGGAGCAGGCATTCAAAGAACTGAACGCGGTAGACGTTCTGTAATTTGAGCTGCTAACAGCATCAGAAGGCCCGCAAATGCGGGCCTTTTTTTATGCTTTTTCAATACTCTGCCAGGCCGGTTTTTGTGATCTGTTTGGCAAACCCGGCGCTTTTTGTTTACCCTTTACGGACCTGCCTGTCTCCATGGGGGATGGATTTTGTGTTTTGGTTTAACAAAAGGAAGAATAAATGGAACAACTCGATGTTGTAGACAGCATCAATAACGCCGGTAACTGGCTGGTGCGCAACCAGGCGCTGTTGCTGAGCTATGCCGTCAATATCGTCGCGGCGATTGCCATCATCATCGTCGGGATGATCGTGGCGCGCATTGTATCGAACACGGTTAACCGCGTAATGCTGGCCCGTAACATTGACGCCACGGTGGCTGACTTCCTCTCCGCGCTGGTGCGCTACGGCATTATCGCCTTTACGCTGATTGCGGCGCTGGGCCGTGTGGGCGTGCAGACCGCTTCCGTCATTGCCGTTCTCGGTGCCGCCGGTCTGGCTATTGGTCTGGCGCTGCAGGGTTCGCTGTCAAACCTGGCGGCTGGCGTTCTGCTGGTCACCTTCCGTCCGTTCCGCTCCGGCGAATACGTTGACCTTGGCGGCATTGCCGGAACCGTGCTGCAGGTGCAGATTTTCTCAACGACCATGCGTACCGTCGATGGCCGCATCGTGGTCGTGCCGAACGGGAAAATCATCGCGGGCAACATCATTAACTTCTCCCGTGAACCTGTGCGTCGTAACGAGCTGATTATCAGCGTGGCGTACGACTCCGACATCGATCAGGTGAAGTCGCTGATTAGCAACATCATTGCTTCAGACGATCGCATTCTGAAAGACAAAGAGCAGACGGTTCGCCTGAACGAGCTGGGCGCTTCCTCCATTAACTTCGTGGTGCGTATCTGGAGCAAAAGCAGCGATCTGCAAAACGTGTACTGGGACGTGCTTGAGCGCATTAAGCGCGACTTCGATGCCAACGGCATCAGCTTCCCGTACCCTCAGATGGACGTAAACGTCAAAAAAGTCAAAGAAGCCGAATAACTTCTTGCAGGCCCGGTAAGCGCTAGCGCCACCGGGCTTTATTTTCATAAGCGCTGCTAATCCCCAATTAATATTATCAATTTCCTCTAATGTAATTCGCGCAGTATAGTCTCCTTCCAGAACAACACTGTGAGAATTTCGTCATGTTATCTTATTACTTTCAAGGGCTTGCCTTAGGTGCGGCCATGATCCTTCCCCTTGGCCCGCAAAATGCGTTTGTGATGAACCAGGGCATTCGCCGCCAGTATCATCTGATGATTGCCCTGCTGTGCGCGGTAAGCGATTTACTGCTGATCTGTGCCGGAATTTTTGGCGGCAGCGCATTGCTCATGCAGTCTCCCTGGCTGCTGGCGCTGGTCACCTGGGGCGGCGTGGCGTTTTTGCTCTGGTACGGTTTTGGTGCCCTGAAAACGGCGATGAGCAGCAACCTCGAACTGGCGAGCGCGGAAGTCATGAAGCAGGGCCGCTGGAAGATTATCGTCACCATGCTGGCGGTCACCTGGCTTAATCCGCATGTTTATCTGGACACCTTCGTGGTGCTGGGCAGCCTGGGCGGGCAGCTGGACGTTGAGCCGAAACGCTGGTTTGCGCTGGGAACGGTCAGCGCCTCTTTCCTCTGGTTCTTTGGTCTCGCCATTCTGGCCGCATGGCTGGCTCCTCGTCTGCGTACGGCCAAAGCCCAGCGCATCATTAATACGCTGGTGGGGCTGGTGATGTGGTTTATTGCTTTTCAGCTGGCAAAAGAGGGGATTCACCACGTTCAGGAATTGTTCAACTAATCCTTGTCTTATGGACAACTGAACAAGACCCGCTAAGCTTGCTGGCATGCGCCCTGTTAATGGGCACTCTTCGCAACATGGAGGAATAACAGTGAAGTTTAAGGTGATGGCCCTGGCGGCATTAGTAAGTTTTGGTGCGGTGTCGGTGCAGGCAAGTGAACTGCCGGATGGCCCGCACATCGTCACTTCAGGCACCGCAAGCGTGGACGCGGTACCCGATGTCGCAACGCTGGCAATTGAAGTCAATGTATCTGCGAAAGATGCGGCATCTGCCAAGAAGCAGGCTGACGATCGTGTTGCGCAATACCTCTCTTTCCTCGAGCAGAACGGTGTCGGTAAAAAAGATATCAACTCCGCGAACCTGCGTACTCAACCCGATTACGACTACCAGAATGGTAAAAGCATCCTGAAAGGCTACCGTGCCGTGCGTACCGTCGAAGTGACCGTGCGTCAGCTGGATAAGCTTAACTCGCTGCTGGATGGCGCGCTGAAGGCGGGTCTGAACGAAATTCGTTCCGTGTCGCTGGGCGTTGCGCAACCGGAGAAATACAAAGACGAAGCGCGTAAAGCGGCGATTGATGATGCCATTCACCAGGCGGAACAGCTGGCTTCTGGCTTTAAGAGCAAGCTCGGCCCGGTTTACAGCGTGCGTTACCACGTCTCTAACTACCAGCCAAGCCCGATGGTGCGGATGATGAAGGCTGATGCAGCCCCGGTGTCTGCTCAGGAAACTTACGAGCAGCCAACCATCCAGTTTGACGATCAGGTGGATGTGGTGTTCCAGCTGGAGCCAACTCAAACTCAGCAAACTGAGGCGGCTAAGGCGCAGTAATTTGCCCTCACCCTAACCCTCTCCCGCAGGGAGAGGGAATTCAATCGATTAATCCTGTCTCAACACCTTGTGCCCGTAGGCCAGCAGCGCGTCGGTGACGTTGCGCATCATGCGGCTTTCTGGCGCAAACCGGTGCCAGTAGAGCATCCGGCGCTGATATAGCCCCGGCGTGAGGTCAATCAGCTCACCGCTTTTCAACTCTTTCTCAATCTGCAGATGCGGGATCATGCAGCAGGTGGTGCCCTGACGCGCAAGCTGCACAAAGGCTTCAGACGAGTTGACGATATGGCACGGCACGCTGCCCGGCGGCAGATCGAAGTTTTGCTGCAGGAACGCCTGATGCATATCGTCCAGATGGTCGAACGCCACGGCAGGGGCTTTCAGCAGCGCGGCGCGGGTGACGCCGTTCGGGAAGTAGCGCTCGGCAAAGGCTTTTGAACCCACAAACAGGTAGTCCAGCGCGCCCAGCTGATCGACAAGACAGCTTGGCAGCGCCTGAGGCTGAATACTGACCGCCCCAACCACTTCACCGCGACGCAGGCGTTCCTGGGTACGGGTTTCATCTTCCACCTGGAGATTCAGGCGGATAGGGGAGTCCGCTAATACCGGCGCAAGGGCCGGCAGCAGCCAGGTTGCCAGGCTGTCGGCGTTGACCGCCAGAGAGAGCAGCAGCGGCGTAGAGCCCGTTTGTTCGTCACCCAGCCACTCGTCTTCCAGCAGTTCAACCTGGCGCAGCAGGGCGAGAAGCTTTTGCCCTTGCTCGGTTGGACGTGGCGGCACGGTACGCACCAGCAGCGGCTGGCCGAACATGTTTTCAAGCTGTTTGATACGCTGTGATACGGCGGACTGGGTGATGCAAAGCTTTTGCGCCGCGCGCTCAAAACCGCGTTCACGAATAACTGCATCAAGTGCCTGTAGTGTTCTGTAGTCCGGACGTTTCATTGCTCTGGCTGGCTCCTTAATTTTGCTTATTCTGCACTATGACACAATTTTCCCTTCGTGGCAGACGAATTCCATTCGACGTGTTCTATAATGCGCCCTGAGTTTTCACACCACAGGCAAAACGATCATGACGCAGGATGAACTGAAAAAAGCAGTAGGATGGGCCGCTCTCCAGTACGTGCAGCCGGGTACCATTGTTGGTGTCGGTACGGGATCAACCGCGGCACACTTTATCGATGCGCTGGGCACGATGAAGGGGCAAATCGAGGGCGCGGTTTCCAGCTCTGATGCTTCCACGGAAAAGCTGAAAAGCCTCGGCATTACCGTTTTCGATCTCAACGAAGTGGATCGTCTGGGGATTTACGTTGATGGTGCGGATGAAATCAACGGCCACATGCAGATGATCAAAGGCGGCGGCGCGGCGCTGACGCGCGAGAAGATCATCGCCTCCGTTGCGGACAAGTTCATCTGCATCGCGGATGCCTCCAAGCAGGTCGACATTCTGGGTAATTTCCCACTGCCGGTCGAAGTGATCCCAATGGCGCGTAGCGCGGTTGCCCGTCAGCTGGTGAAGCTGGGCGGTCGTCCGGAATACCGTCAGGGCGTAGTCACCGATAACGGTAACGTGATCCTCGACGTTCACGGTCTGGAAATTCTTGACGCGATTGCGCTGGAAAATGCCATCAACGCTATCCCAGGCGTAGTGACCGTAGGGCTATTCGCCAACCGTGGCGCGGATGTGGCGCTGATCGGCACCGCTGACGGCGTGAAAACCATCGTAAAATGATCTGACGGGGGGAGTCCTCCCCCCGCTAAAAAATTTTTGAAAAGCTAAATTCGGTGACTTGTGTCACGTTTTTACGCCTCATTTGCCGATCCTGCCGCGTTTGTAAATTTCCATAGCATTTTCCTCTGACATTTTGCTCTGTATGACTTTTCTTCAGAGTGCCGACGCAAACGTTCATATTGCTGCAATAGTTTTTTTTGATATGTTGGCTACAGCGGATTCATATCCAGCACAACATCAGTTCAGACAAAAACAGGGTCGGGTAAATGGCAAAGGTATCACTGGAGAAAGACAAGATTAAATTCCTGCTGGTCGAGGGCGTGCATCAAAAAGCAATCGATAGCCTTCGTGCGGCAGGTTACACCAACATCGAATTTCACAAAGGCGCGCTCGATACCGAAGAGCTGAAAGCGTCCATCCGTGATGCCCACTTCATTGGCCTGCGATCCCGTACTCACCTGACTGAAGAGGTTATTGCCGCGGCGGAAAAGCTGGTGGCTATCGGCTGCTTCTGTATCGGTACCAACCAGGTTGACCTGAATGCTGCCGCCAAACGTGGTATTCCCGTCTTCAACGCCCCGTTCTCCAACACCCGTTCCGTGGCGGAGCTGGTGATTGGCGAACTGCTGCTGCTGCTGCGCGGCATTCCTGAAGCGAACGCCAAGGCGCACCGCGGCGTGTGGAACAAGCTGGCGTCTGGCTCTTTCGAAGCGCGTGGTAAAAAGCTGGGGATTATCGGCTACGGCCACATCGGTACGCAGCTCGGTATTCTGGCGGAATCCCTGGGCATGCACGTGTTTTTCTACGATATCGAAAGCAAGCTGCCGCTGGGCAATGCGACCCAGGTTCAACACCTGTCTGACCTGCTGAACATGAGCGATGTGGTGAGCCTGCACGTTCCGGAAAATGCGTCCACCAAGAACATGATGGGCGCGGAAGAGCTGGCGCTGATGAAGCCGGGCTCACTGCTGATCAACGCCGCGCGCGGTACGGTTGTCGATATCCCGGCCCTGGCGGATGCGCTGAAGCGTAAGCACCTGGCGGGCGCGGCCATCGACGTCTTCCCGACGGAGCCAGCGACCAACAGCGATCCGTTTACCTCTCCGCTGTGCGAATTCGACAACGTGATCCTGACGCCGCACATCGGCGGCTCTACCCAGGAAGCGCAGGAGAATATCGGCCTGGAAGTAGCGGGTAAGCTGAGCAAATATTCCGACAACGGTTCTACGCTCTCTGCCGTGAACTTCCCGGAAGTGTCTCTGCCGCTGCACGGTGGTCGTCGTCTGCTCCACATCCACGAGAACCGTCCTGGCGTGCTGACCGCCATCAACCAGATCTTTGCAGAGCAGGGCGTCAACATTGCCGCGCAGTATCTGCAAACGAACTCGCAGATGGGCTACGTGGTCATTGATATCGAAGCGGATGACGATGTTGCTGAGAAAGCGCTGCAGAGCATGAAGGCGATTCAAGGGACGATTCGCGCGCGTCTGCTGTACTGATGGTGCGAGATAAATGCAAAACGGTAACGATAGTTACCGTTTTTTATGTTTTCACCCTCTCCCTGTGGGAGAGGGCTGGGGTGAGGGCATCACGCCGCACGTTTGATTCACCACTCCCACAACTTTGATGGCGTCACTACCGCCGGCAACGGCACATCCCATTTCTCCACCGGCAACGCCTCTACGCCCTGACAATCATGCGCATAACCCACCGGCTGCAACCCGTACTGCTGCCAGTTTTGCAGCGTCCGGTCGTAAAAACCGCCGCCCATCCCTAAACGCTGGCCCTGTTCATCAAACGCCACCAGCGGCGTGATCAGCACATCCAGCTGTGACAGCGGGAGCACGTCGCGCACGTCGAGTTTCGGCTCGGTGATTTTCAGGCGATTCACCACCAGCTCGCTGTGGGGGTGATAGTGCAGAAACAGCAAATTACCTTCGCTGAACGGGTGCAGCACCGGCAGATAGACCTTCTTCCCGGCGCGCCAGAGCTGCTCTATCAGCGGTTGGGTATCCAGCTCTCCATCAAATGACAGAAACAGCGCAACGGTGTGCGCCATCACTACAGGGGGATACGCCATCATACGGGCGGCGGCCTGCTGGGCAAAATGCGCTTGCTGATCGGCGGTTAACGCACGGCGGCGCTGACGAATTAACTGACGGATGTCCTGGCGTGAAGCAGAAACTTCAGGGAATTGGGTCATGGTAGTCGGTAGAAGAAAAGAGAGGGAATCTCCGAGATGCCGCCGCAGGCTGTAACCCTTGAACCCTTGGTTCAAGGTGAATGTGTCGTCATAGTTTTAAGGCTTCTCGGACGGACCGAGCATGCTCACCAACCATGGAGCGCCACATTCTTGTGGTATGAAATATCGGCTCAGGGGACTGGCCCGCTTGCGAACATCTCAGAGAAATTTTGTCTTCACAGTTACTCTACCATAGTCAACTGAGAAGTGTTATTCAAACTTTGGTCCCGGTCTTTCGGGATTGCGACCTTGATCAAGCAATGCCTGTTCTATGGTCTGCTGGAGCATTTTAATGCGCTGCTCCATGCTTGCCGCGTAGTCGCGGGTCTTTGCTTTTTCCTGAGCCAGTTCATAGCTGATGTTCAACGCGGCGATGAAAACCAGCTGCTCAGTATTTGTGACTCTAGTGCGTTCTTTTAGATCTTGCAACCGCTGATTCAAATCGTCCGCTGCCTGATTCAAAGCATCCCTTTGTTCAGGCGGACAATTCACTCGCAGTGAACGGCCAAAAATCTGGAGATCGACGGGTTGTGCAGACATGCCACCTTCCTGCTGATTGACTGCGCTGCCTTCGCTTATTGCCCCGGGGGCTGCGAAGGGGCGACACTATAGCTACCCTGATGTGAAGATACAAGCCCTTTTCTGGTATCACCAGGGTCCAAAGTGGTAGCATATCATGAAACTTCCCCCCTTTGATGACGAATGCTCATGTCTATACAGAACGAAATGCCTGGTTACAAGGATTTAAACCAGTTACTGAACCAGCAGGGAGTTGGTTTAACCCCTGCCGAAATGCACGGTCTGATCAGTGGCATGCTGTGCGGCGGAAACAGCGACAGCTCATGGCAGCCGCTGATCCACGACCTCACGAATGAAGGGCTGGCGTTTGGTCACGAGCTGGCGGAAGCGCTGCGTAAAATGCACGCCGCAACCAGCGATTCGCTGGAAGACGATGGCTTCCTTTTTCAGCTTTATCTGCCTGAAGGCGACGACGTCAGCGTGTTCGATCGCGCCGATGCGCTGGCCGGCTGGGTAAACCACTATCTGCTGGGGCTCGGCGTGACGCAGCCTAAACTGGATAAAGTGACCGGCGAAGCGGGTGAAGCGATCGACGACCTGCGTAACATCGCCCAGCTCGGTTACGATGAAGACGAAGACCAGGAAGAGCTGGAAATGTCTCTTGAAGAGATTATCGAGTACGTGCGCGTGGCGGCACTGCTGTGCCACGATAACTTCACGCGCTCTCAGCCGACCGCGCCGGAAGTCCGCAAGCCAACCTTACATTAAGAAAAATAACGCACAGGAGGGTGTCATGGTTATCTCGAGTCAAGAGTATTCGCGCCGCCGTCAGGCGCTGCTGGCAACAATGCAGCCGGGCAGCGCCGCGCTGATTTTTGCTGCGCCCGAAGTCACGCGCAGCGCCGACAGCGAATACCCCTATCGCCAGAGCAGCGATTTCTGGTACTTCACCGGCTTTAACGAGCCGGAAGCGGTGCTGGTGCTGATTAAGAGCAATGACACCCACAACCACAGCGTGATTTTCAACCGCGTGCGCGATCTGACGGCCGAAATCTGGTTTGGCCGCCGCCTGGGCCAGGAGGCCGCACCGACGAAGCTGGGCGTTGACCGCGCGCTGGCGTTTAGCGAAATCAACCAGCAGCTCTATCAGCTGCTTAACGGCCTCGACGTGCTCTATCACGCGCAGGGTGAATATGCCTACGCCGATGAGATTGTTTTCACCGCGCTGGATAAGCTGCGCAAAGGCTCGCGGCAGAACCTGTCCGCGCCGGCCACGCTGACGGACTGGCGTCCGGTGGTGCATGAAATGCGCCTGTTCAAGTCTGAAGAAGAGCTGAATTTGATGCGTCGAGCGGGCGAAATCAGCGCCCTGGCGCACACCCGCGCCATGGAAAAGTGCCGTCCCGGGATGTTCGAATACCAGCTGGAGGGCGAAATACATCACGAATTTAACCGCCACGGCGCGCGTTATCCCTCCTACAACACCATTGTTGGCGGCGGAGAAAACGGCTGCATTCTGCACTACACCGAAAACGAAAGCGCGCTGCGCGACGGCGATCTGGTCCTGATTGACGCCGGTTGCGAATACCAGGGCTACGCGGGAGACATCACCCGTACTTTCCCGGTGAACGGTAAATTCTCACCGGCACAGCGCGCCATTTACGACATCGTTCTCGAGTCGCTTGAGACGGCGCTCAGGCTGTATCGTCCCGGTACCTCCATGCAGGAAGTGACCGGCGAAGTGGTGCGCATCATGATTACCGGCCTGGTCAGGCTCGGGATCCTGAAAGGGGAGGTCGACACCCTGATCGCTGATAATGCGCATCGACCGTATTTCATGCACGGCCTGAGCCACTGGCTGGGGCTGGATGTGCATGACGTTGGCGCGTACGGCACCGACCGTTCGCGCGTGCTGGAGCCGGGCATGGTGTTAACCGTGGAGCCAGGCCTGTATATCGCGCCGGATGCCGACGTGCCTGAGGAGTACCGCGGGATTGGCATTCGTATTGAAGATGACATCGTCATTACCGAAACCGGTAACGAAAACCTGACCGCGAGCGTCGTGAAAAACGCTGACGATATCGAGGCGCTGATGGCAGCGGCACGCGCATGAGCGTGATTATCGTTGGCGGCGGCATGACCGGGGCCACGCTGGCGCTGGCCATTTCGCATTTGACGAAGGGGCAGCTTGCGGTGCACCTGGTGGAAGCCATCGCGCCGCAGGCAAAGAATCATCCCGGTTTTGATTCCCGCGCTATTGCCCTGGCGCAGGGTACCTGCCAGCAGCTGTCCCGCATTGGCATCTGGCAGGCCATCGCCGATTGCGCGACGGCAATTAAAACCGTTCACGTAAGCGATCGAGGCCATGCTGGCTTTGTCACGCTGGACGCGCAGGATTACCGCATTGACGCGCTGGGTCAGGTTGTTGAACTCCACGACGTCGGATTGCGTCTGTTCCGTCTGCTCCAGGATGCGCCGGGCGTCACGCTGCATTGTCCGGCGCGCGTGGCCGGCGTGAGCCGCAGTGAGGCGTCGGTCAGCGTGACGCTGGAAAACGGCACCGTGCTTGAAGGCCAGCTTCTGGTCGCCGCGGACGGCTCGCGTTCGGCGCTCGGCACGCAGTGTGGCGTCGAGTGGCGTCAGCAGCCCTACGGGCAGGTTGCGGTCATTGCGAACGTCTCTACCGCAGCAGAACACCACGGCAGGGCGTTTGAACGCTTTACGCAGCATGGCCCGCTGGCGATGCTGCCGATGTCGGACGGGCGCTGTTCGCTTGTCTGGTGTCATCCGCAGGATAAGGCTGAAGAGGTTAAAGCCTGGTCCGATGAACGTTTTTGTACCGAGCTGCAAAAAGCCTTTGGCTGGCGGCTGGGGCGTATTACCCATGCTGGCCAGCGGGCGGTCTACCCGCTTTCCCTGACGACAGCGTCTCAGTCCATCTCCCATCGTCTGGCGCTTGTCGGTAATGCCGCGCAGACGCTGCACCCCATCGCTGGGCAGGGGTTCAACCTTGGCCTGCGTGATGTCATGAGCCTGGCGGAAACCCTTGCTCAGGCATGGGGTGAGCAAAAAGACTGTGGCGCATACCCGGTGCTCAGCCATTACCAGAAGCGCCGCCAGGTGGATAAAGAGGCGACGATTGGCGTCACCGACGGCTTAGTCCATCTCTTTGCCAATCGCTGGGCGCCGCTGGTTGCAGGCCGCAACCTCGGGCTGATGGCGATGGAATTATTCATTCCGGCACGTGACGTGCTGGCGCAGCGGACTCTTGGTTGGGTCGCGCGTTAAGGAGTTATCACCGTGCAAAATGTTGATGTTGCCATCGTTGGCGGCGGTATGGTCGGACTGGCTCTGGCCTGTGGTTTACAGGGCAGCGGCCTGCGCGTGGCGGTGCTGGAGCAAAAGCAGCCTCAGCCCGTTGCGCCAGATGCCCCGCCGGAACTCCGCGTCTCGGCGATCAATGCCGCCAGCGAGAAATTGCTGACGCACCTTGGCGTCTGGGCAGATATTGTGGCGCAGCGCGCCAGCTGCTACCACGGCATGGAAGTGTGGGATAAAGACAGCTTTGGTCATATTGCTTTTGATGATGAAAGCATGGGCTACAGCCATCTGGGTCATATCGTCGAAAACGCGGTGATCCACCACGCGCTGTGGCAGAAAGCGCAGCAGTGCAGCGACGTGACGCTGATTGCGCCTGCGCAGATCCAGCAGGTGGCGTGGGGTGAAAACGAGGCGTTTATCACCTTACAGAGCGGCGACATGCTGACCGCGCGTCTGGTGGTCGGTGCTGACGGTGCGAACTCCTGGCTGCGGAATAAAGCCGATATCCCGCTGACCTTTTGGGACTATCGTCATCACGCTCTGGTTGCCACGATCCGTACCGAGGAGCCGCACGGCGGCATGGCGCGGCAGATTTTCCACAACGACGGCATTCTGGCGTTCCTGCCGCTTGCCGATCCGCACCTGTGCTCGATTGTCTGGTCCCTGGTGCCTGAAAAAGCCCAGCTGATGGAGGAGGCGACGCCGGATGCCTTTAACCAGGCGCTGTGCATGGCGTTTGATAACCGCCTTGGCTTGTGCACCCTTGAAAGCGAGCGGCAGGTGTTCCCGTTAACCGGCCGCTACGCGCGTCAGTTTGCGGCGCACCGTCTGGCGCTGGTGGGGGATGCGGCGCATACCATTCATCCGCTGGCCGGGCAGGGCGTTAACCTTGGCTTTATGGACGCGGCGGAGCTGGTTGAGGAACTGCGTCGCCTGCACCGCGAAGGCAAAGATATCGGCCAGCATCTCTACCTGCGTCGCTACGAGCGCAGCCGTAAGCACAGTGCGGCGATGATGCTGGCGGGCATGCAGGGCTTCCGCGAGCTGTTTGCCGGCGCAAATCCGGCGAAAAAATTGCTGCGCGATATTGGTCTTAAACTGGCCGATACGCTTCCTGGCGTCAAACCTCAACTCCTCCGTCAGGCGATGGGTCTTAACGACCTGCCGGACTGGCTACGTTAATTTAGACCCCTGTCACACTTTATTTTCCCGGCCTCTGCGCCGGGGAAATTCCCTCGTTTGAAATATTCTAATTTCACGTCATTTTTCGCATTAGAAAATCTAATCTACGGGATTTTATGTTACGGAAATTCGGCCCGTTTTTCCGCATGAAATATCACCATGTGCTAAATCCTGTTAGATTATTGTTAATTTTGTGCGGGGTTAATCGCATTTTTCCAGTGAATAACTCTGTAGGCTTTTTAGCGTTTTTTGGTCATAAGCTAATGTGATGACCCGTTTTACCTTATGGTTAACCGCCGGTTTCGGTGGTAAGTTCGGGTAAAAGAGAACGTTTGCGTCGGCGCCAGGTGACGGGGCCGATACCGGGTTTCACGGTGAATTTTTCAACGAGGACAAGATGGCTCAACAGACTCCTTTGTACGAACAACACGTGTTATGCGGCGCCCGCATGGTGGACTTCCATGGCTGGATGATGCCGCTGCACTACGGCTCGCAGATTGATGAGCACCACGCGGTGCGCACCGATGCCGGTATGTTCGACGTGTCCCACATGACGATTGTCGATCTGCGCGGTAGCCGCACCCGGGAGTTTTTGCGTTATCTGCTGGCAAATGACGTTGCCAAACTGAAGACGCCGGGTAAAGCGCTCTATACCGGCATGCTGAACGCCTCGGGCGGCGTGATTGATGATCTTATCGTCTACTACTTCACTGAAGATTTCTTCCGCCTCGTTGTCAACTCCGCCACCCGTGAAAAAGACCTCTCCTGGATCACCCAACACGCCGAACCTTATGCCATCGACATCACCGTCCGTGACGATCTGTCGCTGATCGCCGTACAGGGGCCGAACGCGCAGGCGAAAGCCGCATCTCTGTTTAACGACGAGCAGCGCAAAGCAACCGAAGGCATGAAGCCGTTCTTCGGCGTGCAGGCGGGCGATCTGTTTATCGCCACCACCGGCTACACCGGTGAAGCGGGCTACGAAATTGCGATGCCGAACGAGAAGGCCGCTGATTTCTGGCGCGCGCTGGTGGAAGCGGGCGTGAAGCCTGCGGGTCTGGGCGCGCGCGATACTCTGCGTCTGGAAGCGGGGATGAACCTCTACGGTCAGGAGATGGATGAAGGCGTCTCTCCGCTGGCCGCCAACATGGGCTGGACCATCGCATGGGAACCGGCTGACCGTGACTTTATTGGCCGCGAAGCGCTGGAGATGCAGCGCGAGAAGGGTACTGAACAGCTGGTGGGTCTGGTGATGACCGAGAAGGGCGTGCTGCGCGGTGAACTGCCGGTGCGCTTTACCGATGCTGACGGCAATCCTCGCGAAGGCGTGATCACCAGCGGTACCTTCTCCCCGACGCTGGGCTACAGTATTGCACTGGCACGCGTGCCGGCGGGCATTGGCGAAACGGCGGTGGTGCAAATCCGCAACCGCGAAATGCCGGTCAACGTGACCAAACCGATTTTTGTTCGCGCCGGTAAGCCGGTCGCCTAATCATTTTTATCAGGAGAACTTCAATGAGCAATGTGCCAGCAGAACTGAAATACAGCAAAGAACACGAGTGGCTGCGCAAAGAGGCGGACGGCACTTACACCGTAGGGATCACCGAGCACGCGCAAGAGCTGCTGGGCGACATGGTGTTTGTTGACCTGCCTGACGTGGGCACGACCGTTAGCGCGGGCGACGACTGCGCCGTGGCGGAGTCCGTAAAAGCGGCATCTGACATCTATGCTCCTGTGAGCGGCGAAATCGTTGCCGTCAACGACGCGCTGAGCGATTCGCCAGAGCTGGTGAACAGCGAGCCTTATGAAGGCGGCTGGATCTTCAAGATCAAAGCCAGCGACGAATCTCAGGTTGCCGCGCTGCTGGATGCGACCGCGTACGAAGCACTGTTAGAAGACGAGTAATCGTTTATCCCCCTCTCCTTTCGGGAGAGGGCAGGGGCGAGGGTGCCCATCTTCCCCTCACCCTAACCCTCTCCCAGAGGGAGAGGGAACTTAAATTCACTGCACGTTTCAGGAACCATCGCTCATGACACAGACTTTAAGCCAGCTTGAAAACCGTGGCGCCTTCATTGAACGTCACATTGGGCCGGATGCTCAGCAACAGCAGGAGATGCTGAAGACAGTTGGCGCGGATTCATTAAACGCACTTATCGGCCAGATTGTGCCAAAAGACATCCAGCTTGCCACGCCGCCTCAGGTGGGGGAAGCCACCACGGAATTCGCCGCGCTGGCGGAGCTGAAGGCTATCGCAGGCCTGAACAAGCGCTATAAGTCTTACATTGGCATGGGCTACACCAACGTGCAGTTACCGCCGGTTATCCTGCGCAACATGCTGGAAAACCCGGGCTGGTACACCGCTTACACCCCGTATCAGCCGGAAGTCTCTCAGGGCCGTCTGGAAGCGCTGCTGAACTTCCAGCAGGTGACGCTGGATCTGACCGGTATGGATATCGCCTCCGCCTCGCTGCTGGATGAAGCGACCGCCGCCGCCGAAGCAATGGCGATGGCAAAACGCGTGAGCAAGCTGAAAAATGCCAACCGCTTCTTCGTGGCGGCGGACGTGCATCCGCAGACGCTGGACGTGGTGCGCACCCGTGCGGAAACCTTCGGCTTTGACGTGATTGTCGACGACGCCGACAAAGTGCTGGATCACCAGGACGTCTTCGGCGTGCTGCTGCAGCAGGTGGGGACAACGGGCGAAGTACACGACTACGGCGCGCTGATTGCCGAGCTGAAAACCCGCAAAGTGGTTGTCAGCGTTGCCGCCGATTTTATGGCGCTGGTGCTGCTGACGGCGCCGGGTAAACAGGGCGCGGATATCGTATTCGGTTCAGCGCAACGCTTCGGCGTGCCGATGGGCTACGGCGGCCCGCACGCGGCGTTCTTCGGCGCGAAAGATGAATTCAAACGCTCTATGCCAGGCCGCATCATCGGCGTCTCAAAAGACGCTGCCGGTAACACCGCGCTGCGCATGGCGATGCAAACCCGCGAGCAGCACATCCGCCGCGAGAAAGCGAACTCCAACATCTGTACCTCCCAGGTGCTGCTGGCAAACATCGCCAGCCTGTACGCCGTGTTCCACGGCCCGGCTGGTCTGAAATGCATTGCCAGCCGCATTCACCGTCTGGCTGATATTCTGGCCTGCGGTCTGCAGCAGAAAGGCCTTAAGCTGCGCCACGCTCACTACTTCGACACCCTGTGTGTGGAAGTGGCGGACAAAGCGGCCGTGCTGGCGCGCGCGAATGCAGCAGAGATCAACCTGCGCAGCGACATCCACAACGCCGTCGGCATTACGCTGGATGAAAGCACCACCCGCGACGATATCCTGAACCTGTTCAGCGTGTTGCTGGGTGACGCGCACGGTCTGGACATTGATGCGCTCGACAAAGAGGTCGCGCTCGACAGCCGCTCCATTCAGGAAAGCATGCTGCGTAACGATGCGATCCTGACGCATCCGGTGTTTAACCGCTACCACAGCGAAACCGAGATGATGCGCTATATGCACTCTCTGGAGCGCAAGGATCTGGCGCTGAACCAGGCGATGATCCCGCTGGGCTCCTGCACCATGAAGCTGAACGCCGCGGCGGAGATGATCCCGATCACCTGGCCTGAATTCTCCGAGCTGCACCCGTTCTGCCCGCCAGAGCAGGCGGAAGGTTATCATATGATGATCAACCAGCTTTCCGACTGGCTGGTGAAATTGACCGGTTATGACGCGCTCTGCATGCAGCCGAACTCCGGCGCGCAGGGCGAATACGCGGGTCTGCTGGCGATCCGTCACTATCACGAAAGCCGCAACGAAGGTCACCGCGATATCTGCCTGATCCCAAGCTCCGCCCACGGTACCAACCCGGCCTCTGCCCAAATGGCGGGCATGGAAGTGGTGGTGGTGGCGTGCGATAAGAACGGCAACATCGATCTGGTCGACCTGCGTGCGAAAGCCGAGCAGGCGGGCGACAAGCTCTCCTGCATCATGGTGACCTACCCGTCTACCCACGGCGTGTACGAAGAGACCATCCGTGAAGTGTGCGAAGTGGTGCACCAGTTCGGCGGTCAGGTTTACCTCGACGGCGCAAACATGAACGCTCAGGTGGGCATTACCTCTCCGGGCTTTATCGGCGCGGACGTGTCGCACCTGAACCTGCACAAAACCTTCTGCATCCCGCACGGCGGTGGCGGCCCGGGCATGGGCCCAATCGGCGTGAAAGCGCACCTGGCACCGTTTGTACCGGGCCACAGCGTAGTGCAGATTGAAGGCATGCTGACCCGTCAGGGCGCGGTCTCTGCGGCACCGTTCGGTAGCGCCTCTATCCTGCCAATCAGCTGGATGTACATCCGCATGATGGGCGCGGAAGGGCTGAAGCAGGCGAGCCAGGTGGCGATCCTGAATGCCAACTATATTGCGACTCGCCTGAAGTCTGCCTTCCCGGTGCTCTATACCGGCCGCGACGGTCGCGTGGCGCACGAGTGCATCCTGGATATTCGTCCTCTGAAAGAAGCGACGGGCATCAGCGAGCTGGATATCGCCAAGCGTTTGATCGACTACGGCTTCCACGCGCCAACCATGTCGTTCCCGGTTGCGGGTACGCTGATGGTTGAGCCGACCGAGTCTGAAAGCAAGGCCGAGCTGGACCGCTTTATCGACGCGATGCTGGCGATCCGCATGGAGATCGACCGCGTGCAGGACGGCGAATGGACGCTGGAAGATAACCCGCTGGTCAACGCTCCGCATACCCAGCATGAGATGGTCTCCGAGTGGAACCACGGTTATTCCCGCGAGCTGGCCGTCTTCCCGGCAGGCGTGGCAAACAAATACTGGCCGACCGTGAAGCGTCTTGATGACGTCTACGGCGACCGTAATCTGTTCTGCTCCTGCGTGCCGATGAGCGAATACCAGTAATATTATTGGTGTAGTCATAAAGGCCGGGTAAGGCGAAGCCGCCACCCGGCTTTTTTATTGGGAGAAGAAAATGGCAATAGCACTGGTCACCGGCGCCAGCCGGGGCATTGGGAAAGCCACCGCGCTGCAGCTGGCGCGCGAAGGCTACACCGTGGCGGTGAACTATCATCACAACATTAGAGCCGCGACGGATGTGATCAACCAGATCGTTGAAGCGGGCGGTAAAGCCTTTGCCGTCCGCGCGGATATCAGTGATGAAGCCCAGGTGCTGGCGATGTTTGACAGCCTCGATCGTGAAGGCGAGCCGCTTCGTGCGCTGGTCAATAATGCGGGCATTCTGTTTGAGCAATCCACTATCGAGAACCTCTCCGCTGAGCGCATTAACCGCGTCCTGGCGACCAACGTCACGGGCTACTTTCTCTGCTGCCGGGAAGCGGTAAAACGCATGTCCTTCAGGCATGGCGGCAAGGGTGGGGCGATAGTGAACGTCTCTTCCGCCGCGTCGCGCCTGGGCGCGCCGGGTGAATATGTGGATTATGCCGCGTCCAAGGGGGCGGTCGATTCGCTGACAACCGGGCTATCGCTGGAGGTGGCGGCGCAGGGCATTCGCGTCAACTGCGTGCGTCCGGGTCTGATTTATACCGATATTCATGCGTCCGGCGGAGAGCCGGGGCGAGTGGATCGCGTGAAATCGTTGCTGCCGATGCAGCGCGGCGGCCAGCCGGAAGAGGTGGCGCAGGCGATTGTCTGGCTGCTGAGCGAGAAGGCGTCGTACGTAACGGGCAGTTTTATTGAGTTGGCGGGCGGGAAGTAAACCCCTCACCCTAACCCTCTCCCAAAGGGAGAGGGGATCAAGCGTAGCGCCGCCCGGCGTTAAAGATTCTCGCCGTTGCTGGCAATCACTTCCTTATACCAGTTAAAGCTCTTCTTGCGGGAACGCGACATGTCGCCCGTGCCGTCGTCGTGCTTGTTCACGTAGATAAAGCCGTAGCGCTTGCTGTACTGGCCGGTGGTGAACGACACGCAGTCGATGCAGCCCCATGGCGTATAGCCCATCAGATCCACGCCGTCGTGCGTCACGGCTTTGATCATCTCTTCCACGTGGGCACGCAGGTAGTCGATGCGATAGTCGTCGTTGATGCTGCCGTCTTCTTCCACCTTATCGTAGGCGCCGAACCCGTTTTCCACGATAAACAGCGGTTTCTGATAACGTTCGTACAGTTCGCACAGGGAATAGCGCAGGCCTACCGGATCGATCTGCCAGCCCCAGTCGGATGCTTTCACGTGCGGATTCGGCACGCTGCCTTCGAAGCCGGAAATCGCATCGCCGGTACCGCCTTCCGCTTTCACCGCGTTGGTCATGTAGTAGCTGAAACCTAAGTAGTCGCAGGTACCTTCACGCAGGATCTGCTCGTCGCCTGCCTCCATTTTGATGGAGAAGCCGCGGCGCTCCCACTCGTTCAGCACGTAGGACGGGTAGTAACCACGCAGCTGGACGTCGGTAAAGACATAGCGCTCGCGCATGGATTCCTGGGCGAACATCACGTCTTCCGGTTTGCAGGAGAACGGATAGAGCGCCACCATCGCCAGCATGCAGCCGACCTTCATCTCCGGGTTGATGCGGCGCGCGGCTTTCACCGCCAGGGCGCTGGCCACAAACTGGTGGTGCAGGACCTGGTACATGGTCTCTTCCGGATTGTCATGTTCGGTATAGACCACGCCCGAGCAGCAGTAACCGAACAGCGGCGCGCGCCAGTTACGCTGGTTATTGATTTCGTTGAAGGTCATCCAGTATTTGACCTTGTTTTTGTAGCGCTCAAAAACCACTTCCGCGAAGCGCACGAAGAAATCGACCACTTTACGGTTGGTCCAGCTACCGTACTCCTGCACCAGGTGCAGCGGCATTTCGAAGTGGGAAAGGGTGATCACTGGTTCGATGTTGTATTTCAGCAGCTCGTCGAACATGTCGTCGTAGAACTTCAGCCCCTCTTCGTTTGGCTGCGTTTCGTCACCTTTCGGGAAGATGCGCGTCCAGGCGATAGAGGTGCGGAAGCACTTGAAACCCATCTCGGCAAACAGCTTGATGTCTTCTTTATAGTGGCCGTGGAAGTCGATGGCCTCGTGGTTTGGGTAGTATTTACCCGGCACTACTTCCTGGGTGATTTCGCGCGGGACGCCGTGCGCACCGCCGGTCAATACGTCACAAATGCTTGGCCCTTTTCCGCCTTTGTTCCAGCCGCCTTCAACCTGGTGAGCGGCAACCGCGCCGCCCCATAAAAAATCTTTTGGTAAGGTTAATTTTTTCATCGCTGCTCTTCTCAATAAATGGCTTATTGGCATCGAGTCTAGCAAAGCGAAATTGAATGTCACGATATAACAATTCACAGTAAATGTGATTTGTCACATCAAAAAAACAGGGTGTTTTATTCTGTGAGTTTCTTCGCCAGTTTACGTCCGAGAGACTCCAGAATATAAATGACGGGAATTTGCGTGGTGATGTCGTAGACGCCTGCAATACGCGTCTGAGGAACATGCCAGGAGAGATTAAAGTCCGCCAGTTTTGCGAGACGCGAGTGCTCATGGCTGGTTATCGAGAGCACCTTGCAGTGATGCAGGCTGAACTGGCTGGCGAAGCGCAGGATCTCCTCGGTCTCGCCCGAGACGGAAAGCACAATCGCCAGCGCATTTTTCGCCATATCATTGGTGACCGGGAAATAAGGGTCATCAATATGGTTACTGAATTTCCCGATATTAGAAAAGAAGCGTGCGCCATATTTTGCCAGCGAACCCGATGTTCCGGCACCGACAAATATAATTCGCTCTGACGATAAAATAATATCAACCGCCTTATCTAATAACGCATCGAACTCTTCATTATTCACGCTTTTAAAAAAGCTGATAATTTCGCTGGCACCGAAGTTCGCCTGCTGGGGCTCGTTCTGTTCAAGATAAAGCTTAAAGCGCACCCGAAATTCAGAATACCCTTCGCAGTTAAGCTTGCGGCAAAAGCGCAGGATAGTCGTGGTTGAGACGTCTGCCGCATCCGCCAGCTCGCGGATGGTCATGTACATCACTTTGTCACGATTTTTTATGACATAGTTGTAGACCATCATCTCCAGGTTATTGAGACTGGCAATGGCGGAATGGGAGAACATGCTCACAATGGCTACACTCACTCATCAGACTTTTCTTCAGGGAATAATAACATGCAGCCAAACGACATCACTTTTTTTTCAGCGCTTTCAGGACGACATCCTGGCCGGGCGTAAAACCATCACTATCCGGGATAAAAGTGAATCCCATTTCAAAACCGGCGATATCCTGCGGGTGGGGCGTTATGAGGATGATGGTTATTTTTGCGCCATTGAAGTAACAGGAACGTCAACCGTTACGTTCGACACATTGACGCAAAAACATGCTGAACAGGAGAACATGACCCTGGATGCATTGAAAAGCGTGATCGCAGAGATCTACCCCAGGCAGAACCAGTTTTATGTAATTGATTTTAAATGTTTATAATTGAAATCGAAACGCACGTTCGCTGAAATTAAAGTGTAACTGTCTGATTGTAATTTAGAAACGTTATGTTTAACTTTATTTTAGCTAACAGGTGTTCACTGGAATCATTCTCAGTTAGCATAGTTATGCGATGAATAATCATCTTTTGTTTTCCCGGAGTTTTGTATGGTGAGCAGACCATTAATCGCACAGGGATATTCGCTGGCTGAGGAAGTAGCCAACAGCATCAGCCACGGCATTGGCCTGGTGTTTGGGATTGTCGGTTTAGTGTTATTGCTGGTGCAGGCGGTGGACGCCAATGCCAGCGCGATGGCCATTACCAGCTACAGCCTGTATGGCGGGAGTATGATCCTGCTGTTCCTGGCGTCGACGCTGTATCACGCGATCCCGCATCAGCGGGCCAAGATGTGGCTCAAGAAATTTGACCACTGCGCTATCTATCTTCTGATTGCAGGCACTTACACACCGTTTTTGCTGGTGGGGCTCAACTCACCGCTGTCGCGCGGCCTGATGATTGTTATCTGGAGCCTGGCACTGCTGGGGATCCTGTTTAAGCTGACCATCGCGCACCGGTTTAAGGTGCTGTCACTGGTCACCTATCTGACAATGGGCTGGCTGTCGCTGATTGTGGTGTATCAACTGGCGGTCAAACTGTCGGTAGGGGGCGTAACGCTTCTGGCCTTAGGCGGCGTGGTGTACTCGCTCGGTGTAATTTTCTACGTCTGCAAGCGTATCCCGTACAACCATGCCATCTGGCACGGCTTTGTGCTGGGCGGCAGCGTATGCCACTTTTTGGCGATCTATTTGTACGTGGGGCAGGTGTAGTTTTTTCCACCGTGCGGGCGGTTGCCCTCACCCCGGCCCTCTCCCACAGGGAGAGGGAGGGCACCTGGATACGATTACTCTTCTAACGAATATGGCAACGGCTCGATGCTCAGCGTGTTCGCATCGTCACGCACGCGGAACACGCTATCGGCTTCCATGTCGTTGTTCATGACGGCCTGTACCAAAAGACGTCCATCATCGAGTTGTACGGCGGCTAACACGGTGCCGGTGCGGCGCCAGTTATCACCCATCTTCAGCTCTAAGTCTTCACCCGCTTCAGGTACACGGCTGGCATGGCCCGCCAGCGTCCACAGCGCTCGTTTGTTAGCTCCGCGGAATTTTGCACGCGCCACCATCTCCTGGCCGGTATAACAGCCCTTTTTAAAGCTGATACCCCCCAGCGCCTGCAGGTTCGTTGCCTGAGGAATGAACTGCGCGCTGTTTGCGGCGTCAATCACCGGCAGACCCGCTTCGATATTCAGCGCCAGCCACTGCTGACTGTTGTTGAGCTGCGCTTCGCCGCGCAGCGCTTCTGTCACGCGTTCGGCCGTTGCCGCATCCGTGACTAACAGGAAACGCTCCGCAGGGTGTTCAAACCACAGGATGGAGGTCGCGCCTTCGCTGACCACCTGCTTTTCTGCATCCGGCAGCTCGCTGAAGAGATTTTTCAGCGCCGCACGCGCCTGAAAACCGGCCACTCCCAGCAGGACATGTTCGTCGTCCGGGGCGATAGTGACTTTGGAGAAGACCGCGTATTTCTTCAGCTCTTTGAGCTGGGCCTCTTGCAGGCTGCGGCGCTCAATAAAAGCAAAGCCGTCCTGACGGCGGAAGAGTCGCAGGTTGCTCCACATTTTGCCTTTTGGGTCGCAATGCGCGGCCAGCAGGTGCTGGTGTTCGGTCATCTGGCTGACGTCGGCGGTCACCTGGCCCTGCAGATATTTTTCGGCGTCGGCACCGGAGAGCGTTGCCAGCGCCCAGTCATCAAGAGAAATAAGCGTCAGCGGCAGACGCGCAGAGGCGGCGGGCTGGCGAGGAGAAAATGGTGTAAATGCCATAACGATATCCTGAATTGCTTAACGCTTTGATAATGCCTAATGGTAAAAGAGCCTGCAGGCAATGCAAGCGCTTTCAACAGACCATTTGTGCCCTAAACCGGTTATGCGTAGCGCTACGCAAAATAATGTAATCCGCTGTCTTTGTAGGGATTATTCTGGAAGCCTGCTCGGCGATCGCAATATTCCAGTAATGAAACGGTCAAAAACACGTTACACTAGCTGGTGTCCCCGTAGAGAAATAAAGAACACTGAACGGGGTACCGACTGTGCCAAACGTAATGCAGGAAACTGAACATGGATATTAACAACAAGGCCCGTATTCACTGGGCGTGCCGTCGCGGCATGCGTGAACTTGATATTTCCATCATGCCTTTCTTCGAATATGAGTATGACAGCTTAAGCGATGATGATAAGCGTCTGTTTGTTCGCCTGCTTGAGTCTGACGATCCGGATTTATTCAACTGGCTGATGAACCACGGCAAACCCGCCGACACCGAGTTGCAACGGATGGTGCAATTAATTCAAACACGGAATCGGGAACGTGGTCCTGTGGCAATCTGATCTTCGCGTCTCGTGGCGCTCGCAGTGGATGTCTTTATTGCTCCACGGCCTGGTCGCGGCCTTTGTTTTACTGATGCCGTGGCCGCTGAGCTATACGCCGCTGTGGCTGCTGTTACTGTCGTTTGTCGTTTTTGACAGCGTACGCAGCCAGCGTCGCATTAATGCCCGTCAGGGAGAGATTAAATTACTGATGGATTCCCGCCTGCGCTGGCAGGGTAAAGAGTGGGATATTCTCGGTATGCCCTGGATGCTCAACTGCGGCATGATGTTACGGTTACGCAAGGTGGACGGCGGGCGTTGCCAGCATCTGTGGCTGGCGGCTGACAGTATGGATGCTGCCGAGTGGCGGGACCTGCGCCGGATGCTGTTGCAACAGACGACGCAGGGGTAATGCGCGTTAGCTAAACTTTTCAGCCATTTCGCCCAGAATCTGCTCGCACCAGCTTTGCAGGCGCTCATCGCTGAGATCGTACTGGTTGGTTTCATCCAGCGCGAGTCCAACAAACAGCTCGCCGTCGGCAATAATCGGTTTTTTACTGGTGAACTCGTAACCTTCGGTTGGCCAGTAGCCGATAAACGACACTCCTTTCGGCGCCAGCTTGTCATGCAGCATGCCGAGCGCGTCCAGGAACCATTCCCCGTAACCCAACTGATCCCCCATGCCGTACATGGCAATGATTTTGCCGTCGAGATTGACCGAATCGAGTTGATCCCAGATGGCTTCCCAGTCTTCCTGTATCTCACCAAAATCCCAGGTTGGGATGCCAAGGATCAGGACATCGTACTGTTCCATCAGCGCGACCGCGTCATCTTTCAGGTTATGCAACGTCACCAGTTCCGGGCCAATGATGTCGCGAATTTTCTCTGCCGCCATTTCGGTGTAGCAGGTGCTGGAACCATAGAACAGACCAATATTCATCGCGTAACTATCTCAATTCTTGCTTTGACTTTGCGCGTAGTGTACCAGAAACCGGTCGCAATCAGGCATAATGGCCTGACTGCAGAATCAAAGGGGCTGATGTGGAAAAGGATCTCGCACTGATCGAACAGTTTCTCGACGCGCTGTGGCTGGAGAAAAATCTGGCCGAGAATACCCTCAGCGCCTACCGTCGCGATCTCACCATGCTGGTGGAGTGGCTTGCGCACCGGGGGTTATCCCTTGCGAGCGCGCAGCGTGACGACCTGCAGGCGCTGCTGGGGGAACGTATCGCTGGGGGCTACAAAGCCACCAGTTCCGCGCGTTTGCTCAGCGCCATGCGTCGGCTGTTCCAGCACCTCTACCGTGAGAAGATTCGCGAAGACGATCCCAGCGCGCTGCTGGCATCTCCTAAGCTTCCGCAGCGGCTCCCAAAAGATCTCAGCGAAGCACAAGTTGAGAGATTATTACAGTCACCGGCTGTTGACCTGCCGCTGGAGTTACGCGATAAAGCCATGCTTGAGCTATTGTATGCTACCGGCTTGCGCGTTTCGGAACTGGTTGGTCTGACGATGAGCGACATCAGCCTGCGTCAGGGCGTGGTGCGCGTCATTGGTAAAGGCAACAAGGAAAGGCTGGTTCCGCTGGGTGAAGAGGCGGTTTACTGGCTGGAAACGTACCTGGAGCACGGTCGTCCGTGGCTGCTCAATGGTACGTCTATCGACGTCCTGTTTCCGAGCCAGCGCGCCCAGCAGATGACGCGGCAAACGTTCTGGCATCGCATCAAGCATTACGCCACACTGGCGGGTATCGATAGTGAAAAGCTTTCGCCGCACGTATTGCGTCACGCCTTCGCGACGCATCTGTTAAACCACGGCGCTGATTTACGCGTGGTGCAGATGCTGCTGGGCCACAGCGATCTTTCCACGACGCAAATTTATACCCATGTCGCGACGGAACGCCTGCGGCAGCTACACCAACAGCACCACCCTCGTGCGTGAGTGCCGACGAATTGTAACAGGATCACATATGAAAAAGACTTTCGCGCTGTTCACCCTGCTGGCAGCCTCATTTACCGGTTTCGCCCATGCGGACGATGCCGCCATCAAACAGTCGCTGGCTAAGCTTGGCGTCACCGGCAGCGATATTCAGCCTGCACCGGTTGCCGGAATGAAAACGGTACTGACCAACAGCGGCGTGCTGTACGTCACCGAAGACGGCAAACACATTATTCAGGGGCCAATGTACGACGTGAGCGGCGCGCAGCCGGTGAACGTCACCAACCAGCTGCTGATGAAAAACCTGAACGCGCTCGAAAAAGAGATGATCGTCTATAAAGCGGCGCAGGAAAAACACGTTATTACCGTCTTCACCGACATCACCTGCGGCTACTGCCACAAGCTGCATGAAGAGATGAAAGACTACAACGCGCTGGGCATCACCGTGCGTTACCTGGCCTTCCCGCGCGCGGGCGTGCAGAGCCAGCCAGAGCAGGACATGAAGGCGATCTGGTGTGCGAAAGACCGCAACAAAGCGTTTGACGACGCGATGAACGGCAAAGGCGTTAAGCCGGCCTCCTGCGACATTGATATCGCTAACCACTACGCGCTCGGCGTGCAGTTTGGCGTGAGCGGTACGCCAGCGATTGTCCTGAGCAACGGCTATGTTGTTCCGGGCTATCAGGGACCAAAAGAGATGAAAGAGTTCCTCGACGCGCACCAGAAACAGTTTGGTGGTAAATAATCCGCGTGAAAGCCCCGATAAAATTGCGCCGCCGCGAGGCGGTTGAACCCGTTGATTTACCGGACGATCTCCCGGCGCTGCTTAAGCGTCTCTACGCCAGCCGCGGCGTGCGTCGCGCTGAGGATCTTGAACGCAGCGTGAAAGGGATGCTGCCCTGGCAGCAGCTGAGCGGTATCGAAAAAGCCACCGAAATGCTCTACAACGCGCTTCGAGAGGGAACGCGGATTGTGGTGGTGGGCGATTTCGACGCCGACGGCGCAACCAGCACCGCGCTGAGCGTGCTCAGCCTGCGCGCGTTGGGCTGCGATAACGTCACGTATCTGGTGCCGAACCGTTTTGAAGACGGCTATGGCCTCAGCCCGGAAGTGGTCGATCAGGCCCACGCCCGTGGTGCACAGATGATCATGACCGTCGATAACGGGATCTCCTCCCATGCGGGCGTCGATCATGCTCACGCGTTGGGGATCCCGGTGCTGGTCACCGATCACCACCTGCCGGGCGAAACGCTGCCGGATGCGGAAGCGATTATTAACCCCAACCTGCGCGACTGCGATTTCCCGTCGAAATCCCTCGCAGGCGTGGGCGTAGCGTTTTATCTGATGCTGGCGTTACGGACCCTGCTGCGTGATAAGGGCTGGTTCGACTCTCGCGGCATTGCCGTACCGAACCTTGCCGAATATCTCGATCTGGTGGCTCTGGGCACCGTCGCGGATGTGGTGCCCCTCGATACCAATAACCGCATTTTGACCTGGCAGGGCCTAAGCCGCATTCGGGCGGGCAAGTGCCGTCCGGGGATCAAGGCGCTGCTGGAGATTGCCAACCGCGATCCGCTCAAGCTGGCGGCCAGCGACCTGGGCTTTGCTCTCGGGCCGCGTCTTAACGCAGCCGGAAGGCTGGACGATATGTCCGTCGGCGTGGCGTTGCTGCTGTGCGACAACATCGGTGAAGCGCGCGTGCTGGCCAACGAGCTGGACGCGCTGAACCAGACACGCAAAGAGATTGAGCAGGGGATGCAGGCCGAAGCGCTGACCCTGTGCGAAAAGCTTGAACGCAGCGGCGATACGCTGCCGGGCGGCCTGGCGATGTACCATCCCGAGTGGCATCAGGGCGTGGTGGGCATTCTGGCGTCGCGTATTAAAGAACGTTTCCACCGGCCGGTGATCGCGTTCGCCCCCGCAGGTGACGGCACGCTGAAAGGCTCGGGCCGCTCAATCCAGGGGCTGCACATGCGCGATGCGCTGGAGCGTCTCGATACGCTGTATCCGGGTCTGATGATCAAGTTCGGCGGCCATGCGATGGCGGCTGGCCTGTCTCTGGAAGAGGCGAAATTCGACGAGTTTCAGCGTCTGTTTGGTGAACTGGTCACCGACTGGATTGACCCGGCCCTGCTGCAGGGGGAAGTGGTTTCCGATGGCGAGCTCTCACCGCTTGAAATGACGATGGACGTGGCGCAAATGCTCCGCGATGCCGGCCCGTGGGGGCAGATGTTCCCGGAACCGCTGTTTGACGGTCGTTTCCGTCTGCTGCAGCAGCGCATCGTCGGCGAACGTCATCTGAAAGTGATGGTCGAGCCCATGGGCGGTGGACCGCTGCTGGACGGCATTGCCTTCAACGTTGACACGGCGGTATGGCCGGACAACGGCGTGCGCGAGGTCGAGCTGGCGTACAAACTGGACATCAACGAGTTTCGCGGTAACCGCACCCTGCAGATCATCATCGACAATATCTGGCCAATTTAGCGGCAGTAATCTCTATAAAAAAGGGCGTGGATTCGGTACAATCCCGCTCTTATCACCGCATTTTGACAAGTCCATAAAAGAAAACAGACCATGTTTGAAATTAATCCGGTAAAAAACCGTATTCAGGACCTCACGGAGCGCTCTGACGTTCTTAGGGGGTATCTTTGACTACGATGCCAAGAAAGAGCGTCTTGAAGAAGTAAACGCCGAGCTGGAACAGCCGGACGTCTGGAACGAACCTGAACGCGCACAGGCGCTGGGTAAAGAGCGTTCCTCTCTCGAAGCTATCGTAGATACGCTGGATCAAATGGCTCAGGGGCTGGAAGATGTTTCCGGTTTGCTGGAGCTGGCCGTCGAAGCCGACGACGAAGAAACCTTTAACGAAGCCGTGGCAGAACTCGACGTGCTGGAAGAGAAGCTGGCGCAGCTTGAGTTCCGTCGTATGTTCTCCGGCGAATACGACAGCGCTGACTGCTATCTCGATATTCAGGCAGGTTCTGGCGGCACCGAAGCGCAGGACTGGGCCAGCATGCTGACGCGTATGTACCTGCGCTGGGCAGAAGCGCGCGGCTTCAAAACCGAAATTATCGAAGAGTCTGAAGGTGAAGTTGCGGGTCTGAAATCCGTCACCATCAAGATCATTGGCGATTACGCCTACGGCTGGCTGCGTACTGAAACCGGCGTTCACCGCCTGGTGCGTAAGAGCCCGTTCGACTCCGGTGGCCGTCGTCATACCTCCTTCAGCTCCGCGTTTGTTTATCCGGAAGTTGACGAAGATATTGATATCGAAATTAACCCGGCGGATCTGCGTATCGACGTTTATCGCGCATCCGGCGCGGGTGGTCAGCACGTTAACCGTACGGAATCAGCGGTGCGTATTACCCACATTCCAACCGGGCTGGTAACACAGTGCCAGAACGACCGTTCCCAGCATAAGAACAAAGACCAGGCCATGAAGCAGATGAAAGCAAAGCTTTATGAGCTGGAGATGCAGAAGAAAAATGCTGAGAAACAGGCGATGGAAGACAACAAGTCCGACATCGGTTGGGGCAGCCAGATCCGTTCTTACGTCCTTGATGACTCCCGCATCAAAGACCTGCGTACCGGGGTTGAAACCCGCAACACGCAGGCGGTGCTGGACGGCAGCCTGGACCAATTTATCGAAGCAAGTTTGAAAGCAGGGTTATGAGGAACCAACATGTCTGAACAACAAGCACAGGGCGCTGACGCGGTAGTCGATCTTAACAACGAACTGAAAACCCGCCGCGAGAAGCTGGCAGCGCTGCGCGAGCAGGGCGTGCCGTTCCCGAACGATTTTCGTCGTGACCATACCTCAGACCAACTGCACGCTGACTTCGACGCGAAAGAGAACGAAGAGCTGGAAGCGCTGAACATCGAAGTGGCCGTTGCAGGCCGCATGATGACCCGTCGTATCATGGGTAAAGCCTCCTTCGTGACCTTGCAGGACGTTGGTGGCCGTATTCAGCTGTACGTTTCCCGTGACGACCTGCCGGAAGGCATCTACAACGAGCAGTTCAAGAAGTGGGACCTGGGCGATATCCTGGGCGCGAAAGGTAAACTGTTCAAAACCAAAACCGGTGAACTGTCTATCCACTGCACCGAGCTGCGTCTGCTGACCAAAGCCCTGCGCCCGCTGCCGGACAAATTCCACGGCCTGCAGGATCAGGAAGCGCGCTATCGTCAGCGCTACCTGGATCTCATCTCTAACGATGACTCCCGCAAAACCTTCAAAATTCGCTCCCAGATCATGGCCGGTATCCGCCAGTTCATGGTGAACCGCGACTTTATGGAAGTGGAAACCCCAATGATGCAGGTGATCCCAGGCGGCGCGTCTGCGCGTCCGTTCATCACCCATCACAACGCCCTGGACCTGGACATGTACCTGCGTATCGCGCCGGAACTGTACCTGAAGCGTCTGGTGGTCGGTGGTTTCGACCGTGTGTTCGAAATCAACCGTAACTTCCGTAACGAAGGTATCTCCGTTCGTCATAACCCAGAGTTCACCATGATGGAACTCTATATGGCGTATGCGGATTACAAAGATCTGATCGAGCTGACCGAATCCCTGTTCCGCACTCTGGCGCAGGACATTCTGGGCACCACGCAGGTTCCTTACGGTGAAGAAGTCTTCGACTTCGGCAAGCCGTTCGAAAAACTGACCATGCGCGAAGCGATCAAGAAATACCGTCCGGAAACCAATATGGCGGACCTGGATAACTTCGATTCTGCGAAAGCGATCGCGGAAAGCATCGGTATCAAGGTTGAGAAGAGCTGGGGTCTGGGCCGTATCGTGACCGAGATCTTCGAAGAAGTGGCCGAAGCGCACCTGATTCAGCCGACCTTCATCACCGAATACCCGGCTGAAGTCTCTCCGCTGGCGCGTCGTAATGACGAGAACCCGGAAATCACCGATCGCTTCGAATTCTTCATCGGCGGCCGCGAAATCGGCAACGGCTTTAGCGAGCTGAACGATGCGGAAGACCAGGCTCAGCGCTTCCAGGATCAGGTTGACGCGAAAGCGGCAGGCGACGACGAAGCGATGTTCTTCGACGAAGACTACGTGACCGCGCTGGAGCACGGTCTGCCACCAACGGCGGGCCTGGGGATTGGTATCGACCGTATGGTCATGCTGTTCACCAACAGCCACACCATCCGCGACGTGATCCTGTTCCCGGCGATGCGCCCGGTGAAATAAGGCGTTAAGATGTAAAAAAAGCCCCGAAAGGGGCTTTTTTATTGCGCCGCGAAGGCTTTGAGTTTTTCGCGGGCGGTCGTCGCTTCCATAACCATCCACGGACTAAAGGCCCAGGGCGTCGCGTCCAGCGCGCGGAATAACGCGTCCAGCTCAACCCACTGATAGTCCATCACTTCATCTTCGTTTATCGTCACGTCATTGGTGATGCGGGCCGCGAATACAGGGCAAATTTCGTTTTCCACGATCCCCGACGGGTCGGTTTCCCGATAGCGAAATTCAGGGGCGACGGCGGTGATATCGGTTAGCTCAGCGCCCACTTCAAAGCGGCAGCGGCGGATTATCGCCTGTATCGTCTCTTCGCCGGACTGCGGGTGGCCGCAGACGGAGTTGGTCCAGACGCCGGGCCAGGCTTTTTTGGTTAAGGCGCGCCGGGTGATCAGACATTCGCCGTTTGCGTTAAAAAGCCAGGAGGAGAAAGCCAGATGCAGCGGGGTATGTAAGGTGTGCGCGGCATATTTTTCCTGAGTGCCAATCACCATTCCCTGGTCGTTTACCAAAATAACGTGTTCTTGAATACTCATTGATGCTCCAGTGCCAAAATGCCGAGTGGTTCAGCACCATCAGCCGGGACATTATACTGCATTCTTATACGAACGGTTTGGCGCGTAGAGCGGAAAAGGGCATGACCCATATTCGTTTTGGCTGTTATCATAGTGCGCCATTCACGCTGACCGAGGATCTGTTTTGTTTGCAGGAAGCCTGACGAGAAACCCCATCACCGCCATTTTTTGCCTGACGCTGACGCTATTGCTGGCGGGCTGTTCAGGGAGCAAATCTTCGGATATGGGCAGCTATTCCGGTTCGGTCTATACCGTTAAGCGCGGGGATACGCTGTACCGGATTTCGCGCGCAACGGGGACCAGCGTGAAGGATCTGGCGCGGCTGAATAACCTCTCTCCGCCCTACACCATCGAGGTGGGGCAGCAGCTGAAGGTTAGCGGCGGATCGTCCTCGGGCAAAAAATCCTCTTCGAAAGGCAAAACCGCCAAAGTGACGCCGTCCTATCAGGTGCCGCAATCATCATGGCCGCCGGTTGGACAGCGCTGCTGGATTTGGCCTGCCAGCGGTAAAGTGGTCGCCCCTTACTCACTTTCTGAAGGTGGCAACAAGGGTATTGATATCGCCGCTGCACGCGGTACGCCGGTTTATGCCTCCGGGGCCGGGAAGGTGGTTTACGTGGGTAACCAGCTGCGCGGCTACGGTAACCTGATCATGATTAAGCATGGCGAAGACTACATCACGGCCTATGCGCACAACGACACGATGCTGGTCAACAACGGGCAGAACGTAAAAGCCGGGCAGAAAATTGCCACCATGGGCAGCACCGGTACGGACGCGGTGAAGCTGCATTTCCAGATTCGCTATAAGGCGACGGCCATCGATCCGCAGCGTTATCTGCCTGTGCCCGGCAGCAAACCGAAGTGCTAAGTGATTATTTTATCGCCGGTTAGTTGTTAAGAGGCTTGTATGAAGGTGCGTAAGGTCTATAATGCCATACGCACCTCAAAGCGGGCGTAGTTCAATGGTAGAACGAGAGCTTCCCAAGCTCTATACGAGGGTTCGATTCCCTTCGCCCGCTCCAGCTTTTCCTGATGTTATCTTCCTTTGCCTGTTTTTATCCTGTCCACGCTTTCCCATACAGATATCGTCATGCTGTTGATTGATAACTTCAAAGACGTTATCGCGCGAGCCCCATATTCAGCACTGAAATATCAGACTCCATCAGAGTTCGCAGCACGATGAGTGTAACGGGTAATTTAATCAGCACTACTCGCTGACGTTTACATCTCATTATTGGGAAGGTTAGTTAATATTTTGTGAAAGAAGGAACCATGATCGAATAATAAAACTTTCAGAAATTACACTCTTCTTTATCACGGCTTTTTATTTTTTTTAGACTTAACGCAAATACTACTACCAATTATAGTAGCCCTCTTTTTGAGACTATTCTCTATTGCGTCAGAGCTGGCATAATTAAGAAAACCAAAAAAATATTATCCTTTATATGCGCTATTACAGCAAAGCCGTCTTTTTTTGCTCGTTATTTTTTTGCTCTCTGAGCCATGCAGCCCCCCTTACTCCTGCTGACCGGGACACCGTGCGTCAGCAGCAGGAGGAACTGTTATTAAAGAACCAGCAACAGCGTGAAGAGCTGGAGCGGAGTATTCCTCGTCCCGCGCCTGACAGGCCTCTGCCTGCAGCCGGCGCCGGGCCCTGCTTCACCATTGATACCATTACCCTTTCCGGCGCGACCCTCATTTCCCCGAAAACGCAGCAGGCCCTGGTTGCGCCGTGGCAGGGCCGGTGTCTGGATATGGCGAAAATAACGGAGCTTCTCGCCCGTATTTCTGACTGGTATATCAGCCGGGGATATATCACCAGCCGCGCCTTTCTTACCGAGCAGGATCTCTCCGGCGGCCAGCTGAATATTGTGGTGCTGGAAGGACGGCTGGAAGCGATCCGTCTGGAAGGTGAAACGCCGCGCATGCTGAAAATGGCGTTTCCGGGACGGACAGGCGGCATCCTTAATTTACGCGATATCGAACAGGGGATGGAGCAAATTAACCGTTTGCGCGCCGAACCGGTTCAGATTGAAATTCTGCCGGGAACGCAGGCCGGATATTCCATCGTTAATCTCACGGGCAAGCCGGAATTTCCGTTAAGTGCATCCGTGAGCCTGGATAATAGCGGCCAGAAGAGCACCGGTGAAAACCAGCTTAACGGCGTGCTCACCGCCAATAATATGCTGGGGCTGGCGGATAAATGGTTTGTCAGCGGCGGGCGCAGCAGCGATTTTGCCAGCGCGTACGATGCGCAGAATTTCCAGGCGGGCGTCAGCGTGCCGTCTGGCTACGGACTGCTGGACTACAGCTACGCCTGGAGTAACTACCGGACCACCATCAGTAACCAGGGCTTCAACTGGCTCTCCACGGGCGATACGAAAACCCACCGCCTTAACGCGTCCTGGGTGGTTTTCCGCAACGGGGATGTCAAAACCGGCATTGCGGCGGGCGTGGTCCAGCGCTCCAGCCGCAACTGGCTCAACGACGCGCCGCTTAAGAGCAGCACGCGCAACCTTTCCAGCCTGGTCCTGGGAATTACCCACACGCAAAAAATGCTGGGCGGCGTGGCGACCTTCAACCCGACCTGGAGCCACGGCATGCCGTGGTTCAATGCCGAAACCGATGAAAATAAATCCGGGGATATGCCGCGGGCGGAATTCCGTAAATGGAGCCTGAACGCCAGCTTCCAGCGTCCTGTTGCCCGTAACGCGTGGTGGCTGACCAGCGCCTACGGCCAGTGGTCGCCCGACCGGCTGTACGGCGCCGAGCGCCTGACGCTCGGCGGGGAAAGCTCCGTGCGCGGTTTTAAAGAGCAGTACCTGTCCGGGGACAACGGCGGCTACTGGCGTAACGAGCTGGGGTATTCCCTCTTCACCCTCCCGGTGATTGGCGCGGTAAGCGCAACGGTCGCCGTTGACGGCGGCTGGCTGGAAAAAGACCGTCAGGACCGCTTTGCCTCCGGCACGCTGTGGGGCGGTTCGGTGGGGCTGAGCAGCGCAGGACGCGGGTACAGCAGCCAGATTTCGGTCGGCACGCCCCTGCGCTACCCCGACTGGCTCGGCCCGGATCATGTGAGCGTTAACTGGCGCATTGCCTTCATGCTTTAAGAGACTCTACGACTATGGATACCCGTCACCCACCCGTTCGTTTCTCGCAGCGTCTGATCAGCTGGATTGTCTGCGGCCTGATGGTCTGGCAGCCGGTGGCACCCGCCGTCGCGGCGGCGCTCACGCCGGCCGGGCAGACCACGGTCGACCGGGCCGGGAACGGGGTGCCGGTCGTCAACATTGCCACCCCGAACGGGGCGGGCATCTCGCATAACCAGTTCGGTGAATATAACGTCGGCAACGAGGGGCTTATCCTCAATAACGGCACGGACCGTTTAACCCAAACCCAGCTGGGCGGGCTTATCCAGAACAACCCCAACCTGCAGGCCGGGCGGGAAGCGAAAGGCATCATCAACGAAGTCACGGGCGCCAGCCGCTCGCAGCTGCAGGGCTACACGGAAGTCGCCGGTAAGGCGGCAAACGTCATGGTGGCCAACCCGTACGGCATTACCTGTAACGGGTGCGGATTTATCAACACCCCGAACGTCACCCTGACCACCGGCAAGCCGCAGTTTGACGCCAGCGGTAACCTGCTGGCGCTGGAGGTAACGAAAGGGGCCATCACGGTTGAAGGCCAGGGGCTGGACGCCAGCAAGAGCGACGCGCTGTCGATTATTGCGCGCGCGACGGAAGTGAACGCCGCGATACATGCGAACGACCTGACGGTGACCGCAGGGGCGAACCGCGTGGGCGCCGACGGCAGCGTCAGGCCGGTTGCCGGCGAGGGCGCCGCGCCCGTGGTGGCGGTGGATACCGGCGCGCTCGGCGGGATGTATGCGAACCGTATCCGCCTGGTCTCCAGCGAGGCGGGCGTCGGGGTGAACCTCGGCAACCTCACCGCGCGCCAGGGCGACATTCAGCTGGATGCGGGCGGGAAACTGACGGTCAGGAACAGCCTCGCCAGCGGCTCGATTAGCGCGAAGGGCGCGGGGGTGGCCCTCAGCGGCAGCCATCAGGCCGGGGGCGCGCTGAACGTGGCCAGCTCGCAGGATGTGGAGCTCAGTAACAGCACGCTCGCCAGCCAGGGCGACATGCGCCTTTCCGCGGCGGGGAAAGTGCAGATGACGGGCGGCGGGACAAACAGCGCGGGCGCGCTGGCGGTCAGCAGCGGGCAGGCGATGACGCTCAGCAATACCTCCCTTATCTCCCGCGGCGCGGCGACGCTGAACAGTCAGGACACCCTTACCGTCAACGGTGGCGGCGTGTCGGCACAGGGCGGGGCGCTGACCGTCGCGGGCGGGCAGGGAGTGGCACTTTCGGATGCCACGCTGACGGGCCAGGGCGACACCACGCTGTCCACCGGCGGCAGCCTGACGCAGCGCGGCGGCAGCGTCACCGGCAGGGGCGAGCTCAGCGTGGCGGCCGGGAAGGATATCACCCTGACGAATACCCGCAGCGGAAGCGATACCCGCGCGACGCTCAGCAGCGGCGGCACGCTGTCATCCACGGGCAGTGCGGTCTCGGCAGGGGAGAGCCTGGCGCTGAGCGGCGGGCAGCTGGTGCTGGACGGCCAGAGCCGGGCCGATGCCGCGGCCGATATCCGCCTGACGGGCAGCACCGTCAGTAACCAGGGGCAGGTGAATGCGGGGCGCGACATTGCGCTCTCCGGCGACAGGGTGTCCAGCAGCGGCCTGCTGGCGGCGAAAGGCCGTCTGGACGTGAACGCCGGAGAGCTGACGAACGGCGGCACGGCGCAGGGCAGCGACGTCACCCTGAAGGGGCAGACGGTGACCAATAACGGCACCCTGCAGAGCGCCGGCAACCTGACGTTAAGCGCCGGAACCCTGGCGCAGCGGGGCACGCTGAGCGCGAAAGGCAATGCGAACGTCACGGCGCAGCAGACCCTGCGTAACGACGGCAGCCTGCTGGCTGACGGCGCGATGAACGTGACCGCAGGCGCGCTTGAGCAGAACGGCACCCTGTCCGGCGCGACGGCGCTGACGGCGCAGGCCGGCACCCTGACCAGCGGTCAGGCGTCCCGCACGACCAGCCAGGGCAATATACAGATTACCGCGACCCGCAGCGCCAGCCTGAACGGGCAGACGGACGCGGCGGGGGCGGTCACCGTCAGCGCCGGCGACCTGACCACCGGCCGGGACGCGCACCTGCAGAGCGGGCAGGGGCTCACCCTGCAGGCGCAGAACGCCGCGCTGAACGGCACCCAGGCGGCGAAAGGCGCCCTGTCGGTGACGGCGGGCACGATTGCGCACGCCGGGAAATCCACCGGTGACGCGCTGAGTTTTAACGCGACCGGCGACCTGACCAGCGGCGGGGAGCTCACCGCCGGCGCCATTACTCTCAGCGGACAGAACATCCTCCAGTCCGGCGCCGCAAAAGCGGACCGCATGACCCTGACGGCCCCCGGGCGCATCACCAGCAGCGGCTCGCTGATTGCCGGTATCCTCTCGCTGGACGCTGCCTCGGTGGAGAACGGCGGGCTGCTGCAGGGGACCACCCTGCTCGGCCTGAAGACCGGGTCACTCGCGAACCTCGCGGGCGGGTCGGTCTACAGCGCGCAGGATTTAACGCTGAACGTTCCGGTGCTGGCCAACGGCGGGCTTATCACCACCGACGGCACGCTGCGCATTAAAGGCGACACGCTGACCAACCAGGGTGAAATCAACGGCGTCAGCCTGAGCAGCGACTACCTCAGCCTGACCAGCAGCGGACGCCTGCTGGCGGACGACCGGCTCACCCTGAACGGCACTACTCTGGTTAACGCGGGCAGTATTGCCGCCGGCGACCTGCACATCACGGCGGACAGCCTGGAGAACCAGGGCACCGTCGAGGGGGACGCGGCCCTGACGCTCGGCGTGGCAGACATTACTAACCGCGGCGCGCTGCGCAGCGGCGGAACGCTGACGCTCAGCGGCGACACCCTTACCAGCAGCGGCGAGCTCAGCGCCACCGCGCTGCTGCTGAACCTGACCCGTCAGGTCAGCAACGAGGCGGGCGGCCGGGTGATTGCCCGGGACGGCCTGACGCTGACCGCCGCCAGCCTGACCAACAGCGGGCTGATGGCCGGTGCCGACGCGCAGTTTAACAGCGCGTCGGTGACCAACGGCGGCACGCTGCAGGGAACCCGCTCGCTGACGGCGACGGGGGCACAGCTCAGCAACCTGCAGGCGGGCATGCTGCTCTCCGGTGGCGCGCTCGGCCTGCACCACACCACCCTTAACAACGCCGGGCTCATGCAGGGCAACACCCTGAACCTGGCCACCGGCGAGTGGATGAACACCGGTAACGCGCTGGGGGAAGCGGGCGTGACGGCGGCGGTGACCGGCGCGCTGACCAACAGCGGTAAGGTGCTCAGCCAGCAGGCGCTGGACGTTCAGGCCGGCAATACCGATAACCGGGGCCAGCTGCTGGCGAAAGTGCTGACCCTGCGGGGCGACCTGCAGAACAGCGGCCTGCTTCAGGGCGGCAGCACGCTGGCCTGGTCCGGCAACACCTTCGCGAACCAGGCTCAGGGGCAGGTGACGGGCGGTGAGACCCTCACCCTGAGCGGACACACGCTCAGCAATGCGGGCAGCCTGCAGGGGCGCAGCGCCACGCTGGATGCCGCAGGCCTGAATAACCAGGGCAGCGTTCAGGCGCTGGACGCCCTGACGCTTGCCGCGACCGGCAGGCTGGACAACACGGGCGCCCTGCTCAGCCAGAACCTGTTCACGCTGACGGCGGCGCAGCTGTTTAACGACGGCCGGCTGGCGGGGAAAGCGCTGACGGTGAACGCCGCGCAGCTGACCAACACCGGCATGCTGCAGGGCAACGACACGCTGGCGCTGACCACCCGCGCGCTGAGCAACGGCGCCACCGGGCAGCTGGTGAGCGGAAGCGGCCTGAATCTGTCCCTGGACACGCTCGATAACGCCGGTCTGCTGCTGGTGAACGGCGGGCTCACCCTCCGGGGCAGCGACCTGACGAACCGGGGCGATATTCAGGCGCAGGACCTGGATTTGGGTCTGGGCAACGCCCTGAGCAATACCGGGAACATCGTGGCCACCGGCGATGCCGCGCTTCACGCGACGACGCTGACCAGCAGCGGCACGGTGGCGGGCAGAACGCTGACCGCAGGCGCGACGGAGCTGCGCAACAGCGGCCTGATGCAGGGCAGCAGCGCGGTTAACGCCGCCGCTGACCGCTTTATCAACGCGCTGAACGGCAAATGGCTCTCCGGCGGCGGCTTCACGCTGAAGGGCGGACAGCTGACCAACGCCGGTACGCTGCAGGGCACCACGCTGGGCATGACCGGCACCACCCTCACCAACAGCGGCACGGTGAACGGGCTGACGGGGCTCAGCGGCACGCTCGGCGGGGCGTTAACCAATACCGGGCTGCTGCAGAGCGGCGGCGCAACCACCTTCACCGCGGACACCCTGGCGAACCCGGGGCGCATCACCGGCGGCACGCTCTCCCTGACCGCCCGCGAGATGAGCAACGACGGGCTGATGCAGGGAACGAACGGCCTGGCGCTCACCGGCACCGCGCTGACCACGGGCGCGGCCTCGCGCACCCTCTCCGGCGGCATGCTGACGCTGGACGCAGGCCAGCTGGTTACGCAGGGCACGCTGCAGGGGAACGGCGCGGACATCCGCGCCACCGGCGACTGGACGCACGGCGGGTCCCTGCTCAGCCAGGGGGCGCTGACGGCCGCGACCGGCGGCACGCTGACCTCGTCCGGCTCGCTGATGAGCCAGGGGCGGGCGGATATCACCGCACAGACGCTGGATAACCGCGGGCAGCTCCTCAGCGAAGGGGACGTGACGCTCGGCGGCAGCACCCTTAAAAACAGCGGCACCGTGCAGGGGAACACCCTCGCGCTGCGCCAGGACAGCATTAACAACCAGGGTACCCTGACCGGCCTGCAGAGCCTGACCGTTCAGGGGCAGCAGCGGCTGATGGCGCGCATGGCGATGGCCGCGCCGCAGCAGGCGCTGATTAACGGCGCTGGCGGCAGGCTTCTCACTCAGGGCGCGCTGACCATTGCCTCCGGGGCGGTGACCAACGCCGGCAGCTGGCAGGCGCAGAACATCCTGCTTAACGCGCAGTCGCTCACCAACAGCGGCACGGTGCAGAGCGCCGACGGGCTGCAGATGACGCTGGCCGACACGCTCACCGGAACCACGGGCAGTAAGATCACCGCGCTGGGCAGCGCCACGCTGCAGGCCGCGACGCTGGTGAACCAGGGGCAGTGGGCGGCGAAAAACCTGACGCTGACCGGCGGCACGCTCAGCAACAGCGGCGCCATCAGCGGGGTGAATGGCCTGACCCTCAGCCAGACCGGCGCGGTCAGCCAGCAGTCGACCGGGACCCTGCTCTCCGGCGGGGCGCTGAACGTCACGGCGGCCTCCGTCACCAGCGACGGCAGAATGCAGGGGAGCACGCTCGGCATCACCACCGGGGCGCTCACCAACGGCGGACGTCTGCAGGGCGATAACGGCGCGACGCTGGCCCTCAGCGGCACGCTGACCAACAGCAGCGGGGGCGAAATCGTCAGCCGCGATGGCCTGACGCTGACCACGCCCGCGCTGTTTAACTACGGCCTGATTCAGGGCGGCGGCGAGACGCGCGTGACCGCCTCCTCCCAGGCGCGTAACGACGGAAGGCTGCTCTCCGGCGCGCGCCTGACGCTCGGCACGCCGCAGTTCACCGGCACCGGCTGGCTGCAGGCCACCGACCTGATCCTGAATGCGGCAAACGCCACTAACGGCGGCACGTGGGTGGCCGATCGCGCCACCCTGACCGGCACCAATTTCGCCAGCCAGGGCACCACCCAGGCGGGACAGCTGACGGTTAACTACGGCCAGCTGAACAACAGCGGCACGCTGCTCGGCAACGCGCAGCTGAATATCGACGCGGACCAGGTGACCCAGAGCGCGGGCGGCAGGCTGCTGAGCGGCGGCAACCTGTGGCTGCAGAGCCGGGGGCTGGACCTGACCGGCCAGCTGGTCTCCCTGGGGGACTTAACGCTGCAGCTGACGAACGCGTTTACCAGCCGGACCGCCGTGGCGGCAGGCCGAACCCTGACCATCAGCAGCGGCGGCGACATCGATAACCGCAGCGTGCTGCAGGGGCAGACGGTTAACCTCAGCGCGGGCGGGCAGCTCAGCAACAACGGACAAATCACCACCGGCGGCGGCACCAGCACGCTCTCCGGCAGCAGCGTGGCGCTGAACGCCGCGGGCACGGTGCAGGGCGGGGGCGACATCACCGTCGCCAGCCGGAGCAACATTACCGTCGACGGCTTCACCGGCACGCGCGGCTCGCTGACCCTGAGCGCACCGGGTTCCATCGTCAACACCGCGCTGCTGTACGCGGCGAATAACCTGGCGCTTTATGCCGACAGCATCACCAACCGGCGCGGCGACATCATGGCGGGGAACAACCTGTGGATGCAGCGTGATGCGGCGGGGAATGCGAACAGCCAGGTGGTGAACACGTCGGGGAATATTGAGACGCAGGGTGGGGATATTACGATCAAAACAGCATATCTGCGCAATGAAGCAGAGGGGCTGGTCGTTAATCAGCGTGAGCAGCAATACCCGGATGCCATTCCGAAGCAGTCACCTTATTTGCATGGTTCCTATTACGGTAAGCAGAAACCCGATATTGAAATCAGCCTGGAAGAGTGGAAGCACAACGGCACTAACGTGGTGTTTGATGAATATGAAGAATGTCGGGCAGGTGGGGGCAATAACAGCGGGCAGTGTACACGTGGGATTGTATATCGTCTTCTCGGAGAAGATATCAGGCAGTTTATCCTCAGCGAGTCAGTCGTAGAGGCTTCAGCTACAGGAGGTGCGGCTCGTATCACCGCTGGACGTGATATCACTGTTAATGCCGGAACCCTGGATAACCGCGCGAGTAATATTCTGGCGGGGCGTAATATCTCCCTTTCTGGTGGGACATTAAACAATTTCTCAGCCGAAGCCGGTCGACGTATTACCTACGTGCAGGCAGAGTATCATTGCGAGTGGTTTTTCTCAGATTGTGCTGACCCTAAATGGACACCGTTGTCGTCATACGGTGAGGGTAAATGGTACTGGTGGGATGATGACCAGCGAAAATATCGTAGCTGGGTACCCTATAAACTAGGCGAACAAAAAACGGAATATACTGGTGAAAGTAGTACGTACCGCGCCGTCATCCAGGCGGGCGGCAACGTCACCGCGAACTTCACCAGCAACATCAGCAACACCAGTACCACCGCCAACGCAGGCGGCGTCAGCAACGTTATCTCCACCCCGTCGCTGAACACCCTCAGCAACCAGACCATCGGCAGCGGTGTGCAAAAACAGGGGCTGAGCGCTGCCGGAACCGTGGCGGTGACCTCGCCGCAGTGGAACGATCGGCTCCAGGGGGCGCTGCAGCAGCTTAACGGCGGCGGCGCGCTGGAAAACGGCGGCGCGTCCGGCACGCCTCTCAGCAACGTTGCCACCACGCAGAAAGGCGATGCGAACCTCGGCCAGCTGGGCACGCTGGCGAACGCCGGGGTCACCACCGCCGATCTCCGAACCGCTCAGGGCGGCGCCGTCGGGCACTATCAGGGCCAGCGCGTCGATACCAGCGCTTACCCGCTGCCGTCGGGCAACAACGGCTATTTTGTCTTCTCCGACAACCCGAAAAGCCCGTACCTGATCGGCATCAACCCGAAACTGAACGGTCTCGGACAGCTTGATCCCGCCCTGTTTGCCGACCTGAACGCGATGCTCGGGATCAAACCGTCGTCCACGGCGCCGCAGGAGACGCGGCTGGCGTTTACCGACGAGAAGCAGTTCCTCGGCTCGTCCTATATGCTGGGCCGCCTCAACCTGAACCCGGACTACGACTACCGCTTCCTCGGCGATGCGGCGTTCGATACCCGCTATGTTTCCAACGTGGTACTCAACCAGACCGGTAACCGCTACCTGAACGGCATCGGCTCCGATCTGGATCAGATGCGCTACCTGATGGACAACGCCGCGGCGGCGCAGCAGTCGCTGGGCCTGCAGTTTGGCGTCTTGCTGACCGCCGATCAGATTGCCGCGCTCGACCACAGCCTGCTGTGGTGGGAGAAAGCCACCGTCAACGGCGAAACGGTGATGGTGCCGAAACTCTACCTGTCGCCGAAGGACGTCACCGTCAACAACGGCAGCGTGATCGCGGGCAACAACGTCACCCTGAAGGGCGGCAGCATCACCAACGGCGGCAGCTCGCTGCTGGCGAAAAACAGCCTGACGCTCGACAGCCAGAACAGCATCAGCAACCTCAGTAACGGCCTGATGAAAGCGGGCGGCGACCTGAACCTGAGCGCCATCGGCGATATCAATAACATCAGCTCCACCATCAGCGGCAAAACGGTCGCGCTGGAGAGCCTGGACGGCAGCATCAACAACCTGACGCAGGTTGAGCAGATTGATATCAACGCCGGCGGGAAGTACGGCAACATCGGCCTGAAGGACACCCTGCTGGGCAACACGGCGTCGATTACCGCGCAGGATGGCCTGTCGCTTGAGGCGGGAAAAAACATCACCGTCACCGGGGCGAACCTGGCCTCCGGCGGGGATATGCTGCTGAACGCGTGGGGCGATATTGCCGTCAACGCGAATCAGATCAACGACGCATTCAGCTCCAGCCGGGAGAAAACCAGCCGTTCCTCCGTCACGTATCAGGGAAGTAACGTCAGTGCGGGCGGCAACCTGCTGGTGAATGCCGGGCACAACCTTGACGTGACCGCCAGCGACCTGAAGGCGGGCGGCAGCGCGGGGCTGAGTGCGGGCAACGATCTGAACCTGAACGCGGCACAGACCAGCGAAAGCAGCCGGAAAGGGAAAAGCGAGTCCCACAGCACCGGACTTGACCGCACCACGATTTCCGCAGGCGATAACCTGGTCCTGAAGGCCGGGCAGGATATCAACGCCCGGGCCGCCGCGCTGGCGGCGGAGAAAAGCGTCGGGCTGCAGGCGGGTCGCGACGTGAATCTGGCTGCGGAAGAGACCACGCAGGGCGACAGCTATAAATCAGGCCGTAAAAAAGTGATTAACGAGTCGGTTCGCCAGTCGGGAACCGACATCACTGCGGGCGGGAATGTGACTGTTATCGCCGGACGGGATGTAACGGCACAGGCTGCAGATGTCTATGCCGCAGGCGATACAGCCGTGGCCGCCGGGCGGGATATCACCCTTTCCACTGCGACGGAAAGTGACTATGCGTACCGGGAGGAGAAAAAGACGTCCGGTGGGTTCCTCAGCAAGAAAACCACTCACACCATCCACGAAGAGACGCATACGCGTGAGAAAGGTACGCAGCTTTCCGGCGACAACGTTGCTCTCCGGGCTGGTAACAACCTGACGGTGCAGGGCTCATCAGTTGCCGCTGAGCGCGATGTGGCCCTGAAGGCTGGAAATGATCTGACCGTGGAGGCAGCAACCAACACCGACACGTACTACGACATGAAGAAGACGAAGAAATCCGGCGTTTTCTCCAGCGGGTCGGGATTGGGTATCACCATCGGGTCGCAGTCTTCAAAAAGCACCCGACAGGGGGCAAATACAACGCAGAGCGATGCCCGCAGCACGGTGGGCACTGCTGGCGGTAATGTCATCATCAGCGCCGGAAATGACGTCCAGTTGAGCGCGGCAGATGTGGTTGCCGGAAGAGCGAAGGATGATTCCTCCCGCAAAACCGGCCATATCGATATCACTGGCGACAGCATTGCCATCCTTCCTGGACGGGATACGACCACTGAGTCCATGAAGCAGGAGTCCAAATCGTCTGGCGTCACGGTCAGTGTGAAAGCGCCATTTGAAGACACTGTGCGTAACGTGCGCGATATCGTTCGTGGTAAGGGCAACAGTGGCAACAGCACCGTCGATAAAGTGAAGGGGCTGGGGGCGGAAGGCGGTGCGCTCGCGCTTGACGGACCAGGCCAGATGATGGCTATTTCCGCTGGAAGCACCCGCTCTTCCTCTGAGTCGCACTACGAGGGCGAGTTTAACAGCGGCAGCCATCTTGCCGCCGCAGGCAATATCCAGATGACTGCCACCGGTAAACAGGGAGGCAGCAACAGCGGCAATATCCTGATTGCCGGAAGCCAGGCTAAGGCCGGTGAAACGGTGATCCTCGATGCGAAACGCGACGTTGATATCACCACCTCCACAGACAGCGAAAAATACGGCAGCAGCACTAAAAATAGCGGCTGGAATCTTTCGAGCGACCTGAGTGCCGGAAGTGCTGTTCGCGCCATCTCGGGTGGAGGTTCCCACGGCAATCAGCTCCTGCCGGGCGGGATGAGCAAGGCGGAGAGCAACAGTAGCGGCAACCGAACCACACAAAACGCGTCGGTCATTCAGGGCTCAGATATTTACGTTAACAGTCGTGACGGCAGCGTGAATATCAACGGCAGCTTGATGACCGCCACGGACGATCTTCTGCTGTCAGCCACACATGGGGATATATCCGTTTCTGCCGGACGCGATACATCGCGCAGTGAGAGCAGCGGCAGCAGAAAATTGCTGGGAACGCTGGACGGCGATGGTTACAGCGCCACGGCAGGCTACCGTCATGAAAAAAACAGCAGTCGGGAAGATAGCAGCCTCGAAAACGGATTGCGCAGCCAGCTAAGCAGCAAAAACGGTAGCGTTGTCGCGCAGGCCGGTAACGATCTCTCCCTGTCAGGTACGGATATCCGTGCCGGTAAATCGGTCTCACTCAGTGGCGAAAATGTCCTCATGGGGGTGAGCCGGGATACCCGTGACGGTGAAAACCACAGCAGCAGCGCCCAGTATGGTGTGACGGCATCTGCTGGCGGCTGGGCTGTTGAGGCTGCTAAAGCCGCTGAGACGGCTGCCCGCAGCGCAGAAAACGGCGATGATCCACGGCTGACCGCCATCAGAACAGGCCAGTCGGCGGCAACCGCGGCGCAGGGCGCTATGTCGGACTCGTCGCTCATCAAGGCTAAAGTGTCTTTAACGGCGGGGACGTCATCTCAGGACAGTCGTTACCACAGTACGGACACGCAGGGCACCACCATTAATGCCGGCGAGAATGTCTCTGTTCGTGCCGGAAATGACATTGCCGGTATGGGGGTACAGATCGCGGGTAAACACGTGGCGCTGGATGCGGGGCGGGATATTCTGCTGTCTGCCTCCCAGAACACAACCCACTCTGAGAGTAAAAACAGCGGCAGCCAGTTCAGCGTCGGTGTCGGTGTGAGCCTGATTGGTGCGCAAAACGGCATCTCGGTGGAACTGGGAGCGTCACAGCATAAGGGTAAGGAAAACAGCCAGTCGCAGCGCAATACGAACAGCGTTGTCCATGCTGATGAACAGCTTACTGTGAACAGCGGGCGCGACACCACCCTGAAAGGTGCGGAGCTGGAAGGTAACCGTGTGGTGGTCAACACCGGGCGCGATCTCACCATCAGCAGCGTGCAGGATACGGCCAGTTATGACAGCAAGCAGTCTTCGTCAGGCGCGTCCCTCAGCCTGTGCATACCGCCGCTGTGTTATGGTGCCTCTTCCGGTAGCGTCAGTGCATCGGGTGAGAATATCACCCAGAATGGTAAGAGCGTTGCTGAACAGAGCGGGATATTCGCAGGCAAGGGCGGCTTTGCTGTCACCACCGGAAATCATACCCAGCTTGACGGCGCGGTGATTGCATCCACGGCGTCTGCAGATAAAAATAGCCTCGACACGGGTACGCTGGGTTTCAGTAATCTCCACAACGAGAGCCAGACCAGCGGCAACGGCTATACGGTGGCGCTTTCCGGCAGCGCGGGCGGCAGCGGAAACGGTGAAAACCGCAACCTGGCACCGGCCATCGGTACGGGCCAGGCAGAAGAGAGCCACACCGGCACGACCTCATCAGCGGTGAGTGGCGGTAGCATTGTCATTCGCAACCCGGCGGGACAGAAACAGGATATTGCTGACCTGAGCCGTGATACGGCTGACGCCCACCACGGCGTGGACGTGAACGGTGATGTGCAGAAGGTCAGGGATAACCTGGCGGTCCAGAGCGAAGGCGCGGCGCTGGCCACCTCTGCGCTGGATGCTTACGGCAAGTATGCGGAGCAGAAAGCGCGGGAATCCAATGCGGCGCTGGGCGCGAAGCTGGCATCTGAAGGAAAACTGCGGGGCGATACGCCGCAGGAGCAGGAAGCGTTCCTGAAGACGCAGCCCGGATATCAGAATACCGAGTACGGCCCGGGGAGTGCCTTCTGGACGAAGGGCAGCGCAGCGGCAGGATTACTGGCAGGTGCGCTTGGCGGTAACCTGAAGGCAGGCGCGGCAGCAGGGGCGGCCCCTCTGCTGGCGACCCTGGTCAAGGAGCAGAAAGACCCGACAGCCCGTGCCGCGCTGCACGGTATTGTGGCGGCGGCGCTGACGCAGCTGAGTGGCGGGAGCAGTACGGATGGCCTGAAGGCCGGTGCTATAGGGGCCATCACGGCCTCGGCGATGACCGACCATCTGGTCAGTGCGCTGTATGGAGATAAAAAATCCAGTGACCTGACGCCAGAGGAGAAACGGCTGGTCAGTAGTCTCGTGAGTATCGCGGGTGGTCTGGCGGGCGCTGCGGTGACGGATGGTAGCGTCTCCATGGCGGCGATGGCGTCGGAAACGGCGAAGGTGGAGGTTGAGAATAACTCGCTGAGTGTCGTTATACAGGGCGGTAAACTGGCTGCACAGGGATGTCTGAAAATTTCTGCTTGCCGTGATCGCCTGGTTGCCAGTGGTCTGGGTGCTTTACTGGGGATTGGTGCATCCACATCAGCAATGGATACATTGTCACAAGATGAGCAGTTGCATCTGATCTATGTGGCCTCGCTCAATGATCCTTCCCAGCTCAGTCAGTTAAATGATGCTCAGAAAGCGGCCTATGAGTCCCTGACAGGTAAGACGATCACCAGTACTGGTGGTACGCAGGTCATCAACCCGGGACCATCAAACACTGGTGGAGACCAGACTGTAACCGGAAATACGCCCTCCAACACAGGGAATGATAGTGTAGCAACCGGAGGGATAAATCATACTGGTAATACCAACGGTGATGGAGCGTCAAACAATAATGGCTGGACGACAACTACGCCGGTTCCGGATTCTCCTTCAATGGATGATCTTTTCTATCAGAACGAGAAGATCCCCGGCCTTGAAAATGTTCGCCCTGAAAATCCCGGTTATCCAGCCAATCAGAGTGTTATTGAAAAAATGAACGAACCTAAGTTTATTGCCTGGATAGGCAATACAGATTGTACGGATTGCTCAGATATCGCACCTAAGCTTCTCGATGCAGCTGGCGGGCACGGGAAAATTATTGAAGCAAGGCCGACGACTCCGTACAATTTAAATGTGTATGAAAATGGAAAAATTGTACATGAACAAGCTTTCCATCAGGTTTATACCGATGGTCAGTATGTTTACGATCCAAGAGTGTCCTTAAAACCGATTCCTAAAGGAGATTGGGAAAAACATATCAAATCTATAAATCAGGGAAGTGTTACGATCTCTGATAAATTACAGGGGTTAAAATAATGTTTCCGATAGGTAAGAAAGAAACTATCTTGTTGGACTTCATTGGTTCTCTTGGAAAACTGGAGTGGTTACATTATCAGAGCCGTATCGAAGATGAATGGATAAATGACCATTTTGAAAAAATTGATCGCTCTAAGTACCCTCCTTATACCAGTTTTCGATTTGAAAAAGAGGTTCCAGAAGTTATTACCTTACTGGAAGATGCGATTCAATCATATAAAGGTAAAGTTGAGTGGTGTATGACCCATCATCCGAAAGAATATGGTACTGGTGTTAATCATCGTATTTTGCCTACATTTGTTAAGAATCTCAGAGTCAGTGAAGGTATGGAAGATGTTAACGAGTATATTGAAAACCATTATCCTGATTTTGGCCCAATCGCCTATGAAGATCTTGTTGGACTGACGGAGCATGTTCAATCAGTTTTCAAAAATGCTGGATATGATGCATAAATTTTCTTTATATGCTCTGTAATAACATTTTGATATGGAGCCTTAACCCGTTATGCGTAGGAATGGAAAGAAGGGTCAGGTGAATATTTAAGTCGGAATGCATTAACAATAATAACTGGCGCCACCAATCCTGGCATCTGTGCATTTCTTTGTTTTGTAGACCCGGTAAGCGAAGCGCCACCGGGCCATGGCAGATTAATATTGACTCATCACCCTTTCGGGAACACCCAAACATGCTTCTCAGGCAACGAAAGATGGCAGTGCTGCGGATCCCGAACCTCATGTCCATACGCGCGGATCACAAAATCATCTCCCACCGTGCGGAACAGGTACTCCCAGCGGTCGCCGAGATACATGCTGGTGAGCAGCGGCAGCTCAAGCTGATTTTCCCCTGGTCCCTCGACCACCGCCACGCGCTCGACGCGGATCACAGCCGTCGCTTCTTCACCGCTCTGCACCCCTTCACCGGCCTGGCCCCACAGCACCCAACCTTTTCCTTCGATACGCGCTTTGCCGTCGCGCACTTCGGTGACTTTGCCGTGCAGGCGGTTGTTGCTGCCCATAAACTCGGCGGTAAAAAGCGTTTTCGGCGAGCCGTACATCTCCTGCGGCGTGCCCTGTTGCTCAATTTTGCCGTTGTTAAGCAGCAGGATGCGGTCGGAAATCGACATCGCTTCGTTCTGGTCGTGCGTCACCATCAGCGCGGATAACCCGAGCTTGATAATCAGCTCGCGCAGGAACACGCGGGCCTCTTCGCGCAGCTTGGCGTCGAGGTTGGAAAGCGGCTCGTCCAGCAAAATTACCGGCGGGTTGTACACCAGCGCCCGGCCAATCGCCACGCGCTGCTGCTGCCCGCCGGAGAGCTGGTGCGGGTGACGTTTGCCAAGATGGCCCAGACCAAGCTGGTCCAGCACGTCCTGCACGCGCTGCTGGATCTCTTTGGCCGGGACTTTGCGAAGCTTGAGCGGATAGGCCACGTTCTCAAACACGGTCTTGTGCGGCCACAGGGCATAGGACTGGAACACCAGCCCAAGGTTACGCTCTTCCGCCGGGACCTCGCTGCGCGGCGTGCCGTCGTAAACTTTATTATTGCCAATGACAATGGACCCCTGCGTCGGTTTTTCCAGACCCGCAACGGCGCGCAGGAGGGTGGTTTTACCGCTGCCGGAGGGGCCTAACAGTGAGACCACTTCGCCGCGCTTCAGGTTCATGGAGACACCTTTTAAAACAGGATTGTCGCCGTAGGTTAAGTGCAGATCGTCAACCGCTAATTCAATCATGTATTTTCACTCCGAAACGAAGGGCAATGCCCAGACCTACCACGACCAGCAGGATGTTAATGAAAGAGAGCGCCGCCACGATATCGATGGCACCCGCGGCCCAGAGGGAAACCAGCATCGAGCCGATGGTCTCCGTGCCGGGTGAAAGCAGGTACACACCCGTTGAATATTCGCGCTCAAAGATCAGGAACATCAGCAGCCACGAACCGATAAGACCGTAGCGGGAGAGCGGGATGGTGACGTGGCGGGTGATCTGCCCGCGCGTCGCCCCGGTGCTGCGCGCCGCTTCCTCAAGCTCTGGCCCTACCTGCAGCAGCGTGGAAGAGATCAGCCTCAGCCCGTAAGCCATCCACACCACGGTATAGGCCAGCCAGACGCTGAAAATGGTGCTGCGCAGCGAACGCAGCCAGACGATGACGTTTTCACGCATCCAGTCGGTCCAGGCGAACCCGGAAAGCCAGCCGGATTTCAGCGAGTTATCCAGCCACATCGGCAGGAACAGGAACACCCACAGGAACGCCAGACCCGCCAGCAGGCCAGGCACGGCGCGCGGCACCAGCACGCTGTAGTCCAGAAAACGCGTGGTGTTGTCCGGTTTACGGTGCATGGCAATGCCGACAAACAGGTAGCACGCCACGGCCAGCGCGCCGCCAATCACGCCAATCGCCATGGAGTTGACGATGGCGCGCAGCAGGTTGGGCTGCGCCCAGATGGTGCGGAAGGTGTTCAGAGAAAGCTCGTCCCACAGCGAAACGCCCACGCCCCAGTTGGAGATAAACGCGCGCAATACCACGCCGAGCAGCGGAACGCCGATGGTGACGGTGAGCCAGAAGGCAATCACTCCGCCAGCCACCCAGCGCCATTTACCCAGCGGCAGCGCGCGGGCCTGCGAAGCCTTGCCCTTCATGGTGACGAAGCGGTTGGCGGTGCGCATCAGGCGACGCTGGAGCATCACCAGCGGGATGGTGATGCAGATCAGCACCACGGCAACCGCCGCCATCAGGTTATAGGATGGGGTGCCCATCTTGTTCGTCAGCTTATAGAGATAGGTCGCCAGCACCATGTTGCCTTCCGGGTCGCCGAGGACCAGCATCAGGCCGAACACTTCCAGCCCGAGGAAGAACAGCAGTACGGTAGCGTACAGAATGGACGGGCGCACCATCGGCAGGCTGACGGAGGTCATCACCTGCCAGGGCGACGCGCCCGCGGTGCGCGCGGCTTCTTCCACATCGGAGCCCACGCTGCGCAGCGCAGACGAGATATACAGATAGGCGTGCGGGACGTGCGTCAGGCCGGCGATGACCACAATGCTCGACATGTCGTAGATATTCCACGGCACAAAGCCAATCAGCGCCTGAGCCCACTGGGAGAGAAAGCCCACCGGACCGGCGGCCACCACGTAGCCGAAGCCCAGCACCATCGGTGAAACGAAAATCGGGACCAGGATCAGCGGCTCAATCAGCCGGCGGCCGGGCAGGTCGGTACGCACCATCAGAAACGCCAGCACGCCACCCAGCGGAATGGAGATAAAGACCAGCCCGAAAGCAAGAATAAAGCCGCTTTTCAGGGCCTTATAAAAATCAGGGTCGGTGAAAATAAACTCAAATGATTCAAAGCTCCACTCTTTTGACGGCGAAAAGAACGGGGCGGACAGGAAGCTCTGTATCACGATAAACGACAGCGGCGTATAGATAACCAGGGCGGTTATCAGCACGACGATGCCTCGCGGCAGGCTTTGCCACTTTCTGCGTAATGTATTCATGGGGTATCCCTGGTGTTGCGGCCCAGAAAAACGAACTCAGTCGATAAGGGAGCGCGGCGACCTGCGCCGCGCTCAGACGCTTATTTACCGGCGGCGGTACGCCACTCTTTGATGTACTCCAGGCGTTTTTTCGGCTGCAGGTATTCCAGCAGCGTTTCATCAACCGGAATTGGCTTCAGCGCGTTGCCGAGGATTTTGGTCAGGCCGTCGATATCGTTTTTCCCTTCGATATCGTTACGAATGGAGGGAATATCCGCCTGATTGGCCAGAATGTTTTGCCCTTGTTCAGACAGCACATAGTCCAGCCACAGCTTCGCGGCGTTGCTGTTTTGCGATTGCTGGCTGATGAACGACACGCGCGACAGCACCAGGGTGTAATCTTTTGGATAGGAAATGCCGAGCGAAGGATCGTTCTTCGCGCGCGCTTCCGCGTAGGAACCGAGGATGTTGAAGCCGATCAGGTTTTCACCGGAGGAGACGCGCTCCATCATGGTGCCGGTAGACGACTGCACTGATAAGCCACCTTTGGCGACGTCGGCCAGGGTTTTGAAGTAATTAGGATCGGCGTTGTGATCCTGAACCGAGAGCATAAAGCCCAGACCCGATTTTTCGATGTCGTAGGTGGTGACTTTGCCCTTGAATTTGTCCGTCTGGCTGGCAATCAGTTTCGCCAGCGCGGCGTGAGAATCCGGCACGTCGCCAGCCGGGATCAGGCGCTTGTTGTAGATAAAGACCACCGGCTCATAGGTAGTGCCATAAGCCTTATCCTTCCAGACCGCCCATTTCGGCAGCTGGCTTTGCTCCGGCGATTTATACTCCATGGCGTAGTCGGTGGCGAGCTTCAGGCCGGTGTCCATAGAGGAGCTCCAGACCACGTCGCCGCTCACGCCACCGGAGGCCTGTTCGCTGATGAAGCGGTTGTACAGCTCGGTGCTGTTCATGTCGTTGTATTCGACTTTAATGCCCGGGTAGGTTTTTTCGAAGCCCTGGATCAGCGGTCCCGCGGCCTTGATGTCGGTGGTGGAGTAAATAACAACCTTGCCCTCTTTCGTTGCGGCATCAACAACTTTTTGATACTCAGCAGGATAGCCCTGCGGCAGGGCAGAGAGTGCAGAAGCAGAGAACAGTACAGTAGCGGTAAGCAGAGAAATTCGGAACGTGTTCGACATTATAGTTAACCTTTTAGTTACATTTGAGGAACTAATTGTCAACATAGCGTATCGGGCTCCACCCACAAGAGGGTGAAGCGGGCAATGATTCCGAAGTGTGATTGTCGCCGTCGTTTCAGCAATTAACACCATAAAATCCGCGAACGTTAGCCTGTGAACGATTCTGGATTACGGTTTATCGGGCGCTTTGCGGTATAACCTTCGCGGATGACCTATATTGCCATACAGCATTTCGACGCTGATTAACCCGCTCTCCACGCAGTATTCAAGGTAGCGACGCCCCGTGGTTTTGCTGATCCCCACGTTTTCCACCACCTCTTCAACCGACATCGCGGTATCGGGATGCTCGGCGAACAGGTTTTTAATCCGTTCCAGCGTTTGGGGTTCAATGCCCTTCGTCGACGGCGTAATGGAGGCTTCCGCGGCGGGAAGATTAAACAGGCGATCCAGCGCATGCTGGTCGACCACCTTCACCTGCTGCACGGTGTGGATGAAACGCATAAACCGCTCCAGCGAGGCGTGCAGGCGCTGGAAAAAGACGGGCTTAATCAGGTAGTCAAACGCGCCGCTGCGCATGGCGTGGCTGCAGGTCTGCATATCGCTGGCGGCGGTGATGAAAATCACCGAGCATTCGTAGCTTTTCAGAAGGGGGTTATCAATTAACTCCACGCCTTTACCGTCCGGGAGATAGTTGTCCAGCAGGATAAGTCGCGGCTGGTGCTGACGAATCAGGCTGCATGCCTGCTCAATCGACGCGGCGATGCCCACCACGCGCAGATGGAAATTCTGCTCGATATACTCGCGATGCAGCTCCGCCAGGTGCGGCTCATCTTCAACTATCACAACGTCAAGTGGTCGGGTCATGCTGTCGCCCATTCGGAATAAACACAGAAAAAATAGTGCCCTGCGGCGTGTTGTCGGCAATCTCAATGCTGCCGCCGGCCTTGTCGATATATCCTGCCACCAGGAACAGGCCAATACCGTGCTCGGTACCCACAATGTCGTTTTCGCTGTCCGGCTTGCTGCTGAATCCCTGGCGGAAAATGTGCGGCTTCAACGCATCGTCCACCCCGCAGCCCCGGTCAGCCACCTCGATCAGCAGCTCCTGGTTACGGTCAGAAATGTAGAGTTCTACCGGCGCGTGGACCGGCGCGTTGAGTGTCGCCTCCACGGCGTTGTCCAGCAGGTTACCAATAATGGACATCAGCTCCGTTTCACTCAGCGCTGCAGGCATCCGGGTGAGCTGGCAGGCGGGGTCAAACAGCAGCTCGATGCCTTTTTCGCGCGCGCTGACGTATTTTCCGAGCAGCAGCCCGCACAGCGCCGGGGAGACAAAATGGGCTGAGACAAAGTCCAGCACGCGCTGCGCGCCTTCTGACTGCACCTGAATGTAACGGATCGCCTCGTCATAATGTTTCATCTGCAGTAGCCCGACCAGAGTGGCGGTCCAGTTCAGCTGTTCGTGGCGCATAATGCGCAGGTTATCCGCATAGCGTTTGATCTGACTGAGCTGGCTGCTGAGCGTGTTGATGTCATTTTTGTCGCGAAAGCTGTATACCCAACCGCTTTCAACGCCCGGTTCGACCTCAATGGCTACCCGGTTGACGATCACCTCGCGCTGGTTCAGCACCGCAATCTGGTCGTGGCTGCCAGCGCTCACCGAGGCGTAGCGCTGGGATAAAAATCCCGGCGCCGTCTGCAGAATGTCTTCCAGCGGTTTCCCGATAAGTTCATTCTCACTTTGCCGAATATCCAGCATTTCGCGTGCCGCGCGGTTAATTAAAATCAGCTGCTTCTCGCCATTAACGGCAAATACCCCTTCGTACATGGCATCTAATAGCGCGCGCTGCTGCAAAACCAACTGAGCGATATCTTTCGGCTCCAGCCGGAACATCTGTTTTTTTAAATTGCGGGTAAACAGCCAGGAGAAAATAAAAAGCAGCAGCAGAAGCGCTGCGCCGTATAGTCCGGACTGCCAGAGAATGCGGGCGTTAATATTGGCAATATACGAGGTCAGATAGCCGACCGAGACAATACCAATCACCTGATGCTGCGCGTTGAAGATGGGCGCTTTGCTGCGTAGCGACACGCCAATCCCGCCCTGACGCACGGAAATAATGGTTTTGCCCTTTAACACCTCGGCATTATCCCCGCCGATCATCGGTAAATTAATACGCTCCGGGGATTCCGAATGATAAAGGTGCTGCTCCTCGGTATCGCCAATCACAATGTAGCTGGCATCGCTTTCGGCGCGCAGCGGCTGAATTAACCGGGCTATTCCCGGAATATCTCTGGCCGCTACCATTGTCGCCAGACCCGGCATCAGCGCGATCTGGCTGGCCTGAACCCGGGCGCGCTGGCCGAGATCGTGATGGAGCTGTCGGTCAATAAAATGGAACAGGATTGTTCCCAGCAGAACTAACAGCAGGCAGGAGAAGCACACCAGCGCTAAAAACAGCTTTACCTGAAAAGAGAGTCTGCGTTTCATTCAACCTGCGGAAGTTATGTAAAAGTGACATTTGCCGAGCCTGACATGGGCCAATAGCGGACGCAATCTGGCGAGAAAAGAGTTGTGACCTGGCTTTTCGTTTTCGGCGTTATAGCCATCATGATCCCGTAAGGCTATGCTTCATTCAGCACGATAATAATTACAGAGGCAATGTCATGGATAAAGAACTACTGGATGCGGGTTACCGGGCCTATACCGGCGAGAAAATTGACGTTTACTTCAATACCGGGATCTGCAAACACTCAGGTAACTGCGTGCGTGGGAGCGCAAAGCTGTTTAATCTGAAACGTAAGCCGTGGATCATTCCCGATGAAGTGGACGTTGAAACGGTTGTACGCGTGATTGATACCTGCCCGAGCGGTGCGCTGAAGTATCGCCAAAAATAAGCGAGGAACCATGGATATTCTGGAAGGCCATAACAAGTTTTACGTCAATGATGCGAACGGCAACCAGGTTGCGGAGATTGTCTTTGTACCGACCGGCGAGCACCTGAGCATTATCGAGCACACCGATGTGGATGAGAGCCTGAAAGGGCAGGGCGTCGGTAAACAGCTGGTGGCGAAAGTGGTGGAGAAGATGCGCGGTGAGAACCGTAAAATTATCCCGCTGTGCCCGTTCGCGAAGCATGAGTTTGATAAAACGCGGGAATATGACGATATTCGGGCGTAAATAACACCGGCGATGGCCGGTGTTTTTTCATCGCGCCTGCTCAAACAGCAATACCATTGCGATCAGCACCATTATCCCTCCTGACGCCATGCTCACCCTACGCGCCGCCTGTGGCCGGGTCGCCAGTACCGCTTTCGAACCATACCCCACCAGCAGATAGACCAGCGTACAGGTGATAAGGTGCATCACGCCAAGCGCGGACATTTGCATCGCTAGCGACCAGCTTCCGGTCGGGTCGGTAAACTGCGGAAGCAGCGCCAAAAACAGTAAAAACACTTTCGGGTTAAGGCCGCTAATGCAGAGTCCTTTCATCGCCCACTGTCTCCAGTTTCCCGCATGGTGGGTGGCCTTTTCCGGTGCGGCCGGGTGACGCAACAGTCCGATGCCAAGCCAGAGGAGATACACGGCCCCCGCAACGGTCAGCCCGGTTAACGCCAGCGGATGCTGAGCAATCACTACGCCCACGCCAGCCACCACAATCAGCGTAGCTAACAGATGCCCGGACATTAACCCCATCACCGCCGGTACCACACGTCGCCCGTTAATCCCGGCGCTAATGGCGTAGGCCCAGTCGGCGCCCGGCGTCATGATGAGCAGAAAAGAAACCACCCAAAAGCCGGCCACAATACTCATTTCCATCGTCGTGAAAACTCCCGCAGTGCGTCAAACATTGAGAAAAAGAATATCGCTAACCCTGCGAAATAGGCTTTCAATGTTATGCTCATAACACCGTGAAAATGAGAAAATCTTCCACATGGATAGCATCGATCGAAAAATTCTTGCTGAGCTACAGTCTGATGGCCGTTTATCCCTGACCGAGCTGGCAGAAAGAGTGAATCTGAGCCTCTCGCCGTGCCATCGTCGCGTGCGGGCGCTGGAGCAAAGCGGGGCGATAACGGGATACCGTGCCAGCCTCGACCCCGCCAAAATGGGATTCAACTTCCTGGCGATAGTGTTTGCGACGCTGAAGGAGGGTGACAGAAAGGCGGTTAGCGCGTTTGAAGCGGCGGTGGAGGAAATCCCGCAGATCGTGCTGGCACAGCGTCTGTTTGGCGATCCCGATTATCTGATGCACGTCGTGACCCGCGACCTGTCCGCTTTCCAGAAACTCTACGACGAGAAGCTCTCCGCCATGCCCGGCGTGCAGCACCTTCGCTCTACGCTTGTGATGAAAACGGTCGTGCAGGACAGACCTTTTCCGCTGTAATCAGCAGGGCGAGACTGAGAGGCATGCCCGGCAGAACGCCGGGCATGCAGGGCGTTTAGCCGACAAACATCACCGACACGCACAGCACGCCGACGATCAGCGTCAGCAGGTTGCCAATGGAGCGGTACTGTTTCAGTGACGGGATCAGATACGTCGACAGCGTCGGCATGATAAACAGGATCATGGCGATAAGCGGGCCGCTGATGGCGTAAATCATCGAAATGGCGTTCGGGTTAATGCAGCAGACGGCAAAGGTGATTAACGACACCCCCATAATGGAAATCGCGCGGTTAAAGGCGCGGCTCTTTTTCACGCCCACCTGATTGAGCGACGACTTCACGATCTCCGTCGCCCCTTCAATCACCCCAAAATAGGTGCCGAGGAACGATTTCGACATCGCAATAATCGCCACGATAATCCCGGAAATGCCCAGCCACGCCGGTGAAGAAGGCATCATCGACAGCGCGGACAGGATCGTTACCCCTTGCTCTTTGGCGGCCACAATGTACGACGGCGGAATTGAGAGCAGGCAGCTGAAGACAAAAAACAGCACGCTCAGGCAGATGATCAGGTACGCCACCTTCATGATTTTCTTGCATTTATCCATGGCGCCGTTAGCAAATTTCTCGCGACGGTCAACGGCAAACGTTGAGATAATCGGGGTATGGCTGAAAGCAAACACCATCACCGGAATCGAAATCCATACCTGATGCAGCGTATGACGATCGAACGCCATCTGGCTGGTCAGCAGCGAAGGTTGCCAGCTTCCGGTCAGGTAGAGCGAGACAAACAGAAAATAGGCAATCAGCGGAAACACCAGGAAGCCCATCACTTTTATCGTGATATGGCGCCCCATCAGGAAGATCAGATTCAGAACCAGCACCACCCCCAGGCTGACCAGCACGCGAACGGCGGTATCCACCGTCAGGTGTTTCGCCAGCTGCTCCGTGAGCGAGTTGGTGATGGCCACCGCATAAATCTGCACCACCACAAAGAAGGCGATGAAATAGAGCGTGGTGATCAGGTTGCCAATCTTCCTGCCGTAATAGTGCGAGACGGCGCCGGTGATCCCTTCGTTGCCTTTTGTTTTCGACGACAGGATAAATTGCGCCAGCGCCCGGTGCGGCCAGTAGGTTAAGGGATAGGCCACGAGGGCGGTAATAAACAGGACGATAGCGCCTGCGGAGCCCAGCTGAATGGGCAAGAACAGCGTTCCTGCGCCCACGGCCGTGCCATAGAGAGCGAAACTCCATAGAGTCTCATCTTTTGACCAAATTTTCGACATTAGAGCAACGTATCAACTATCAAACCATCGGAATGGCGTGCAATTTACCATAGTTATGCCTGAAGAGCGCAGTTGCTTCGACGGAGTTTGGCCGGAACGGGCGTCCGGCCAGAGGCGGTTTAGCCTGCCAGGGCTCGCCGTTGCTGGCGACGCTTAAGAAATTTCTCGCGCAGGCAATCGTATGCCCAGTTATAGAACATGGTGTAGGGCAGGAAGAACAGGAAGAAACCTATTTCCAGCGTGAATGCCTGAAGCAGGGTAACGCCCAGCACGGCGGCGACAATCGACACGCCAATCACAATAAACCCGCATTCGAACCCCAGCGCATGCAGCGCACGTACTTTTGCGGTACGTTTGACGCGCTGAACGGGCCAGAAACGGTCGAAGCCGAAGTTATAAAGAATGTTCCAGAGCATGGCGGTAGTGGCCAGAATAATGGTCAACCCCCCCATCTCCACCACGGAACGCTGCATGAGCCACGCCGCCGTAGGGGCGAGGATAGCCGTAGCAATCCCTTCGAAACAGACAGCATGAAAGATCCGCTCCGGCAGTTTACGTTGGAGTGCATCCTGATGTTGCATAGTCATAGACCTCATTAATTCGCCGGTATGGGCGTTGATGCAGCCTATTTTCATCGCTAAAGCTGATATATTAAAGATAGTATCCATCGCTAAAGTAGATAGGTTATGCGCTATTCACCCGAAGCCCTTAAGGCGTTTGTCGAGACCGTTGCGGCGGGCTCTTTTTCCGCTGCCGCGCGAAGGCTGCGTAAAAGCCAGTCGACGATCAGCACGTCAATTGCCAATCTTGAAGCCGATCTGGGTTTTGAGCTGTTTGACCGCTCGGCGCGCCAGCCGGTGTTAACGGTCCAGGGAGAACAGGTGCTGGGCTACGTGCAGGCGATCCTGGCCGCCAGCACGCGGCTGGATGAGCTGGCGGTGTCGCTAACGGCGCAAACGGAGGCGCGCCTGACGTTTGTCCTTTCCGATACCCTCAACCCGGACGTGCTGGAAGATATGATGAAGCAGTTTGACGCGCATTTTCCCCATACGGAATTCGAATGTCTGATTGGCGAGGAAGAGGACGTGATCGATCTGCTGCAAAAGGAGCGAGCGCAGATTGGCCTGACGGAAGCGCGCGACAGTTACCCTACGGATATTGGCGTCACCCGCCTGCCGATGCAGACCCGCATGGCGATCTACGTCGCGACCACGCATCCGCTGGCCGGACAACATGACGCTCAGCATGACGAGCTGCACGGCTGGCGAGAGCTGCGGCTCAGCACCTATCTTGAGCGCGAGGCTGAGATCGCGCGCGGGCCCGTCTGGTCAGCACCGAATTACCTGTTACTCTTGAGTATGGCGGTACAGGGATTTGGCTGGTGCGTGCTGCCGTGCGCGCTGGTGGATGAATTTGCCGCCGCGAAATCCCTGGTACAGCTCAATGTTCCCGGCTGGCCGCGGGCGATCGGCATCGATCTGCTGTGGAATAAACGATCCCCTCCCGGCGTTGCCGGCAGCTGGCTGCGGCAGTATCTGCAGGATGCGCGCTGATCCTTGTGATTAAACTCACTATTTTTAAACAATTAAGATAATTGCCAGTAACAATCCTCTACTATCGTCATGTCATTTAACACAGAGGTCGTGATGAAAGATGTCGTAATAGTGGGTGCGTTGCGTACAGCTATCGGCTGTTTTCAGGGAGCGCTCGCGCGTCACTCGGCGGTTGACCTGGGCAGCGTGGTGGTAAAAGCGCTGGTGGAACGCAGCGGGATCGCAGCACATGAAGTTGATGAGGTGATCCTGGGACAGGTTCTCACGGCCGGTGCCGGGCAAAACCCTGCGCGTCAGGCGGCGCTGAAGGGCGGGCTGCCCAATACCGTTTCGGCCATCACCATCAACGACGTCTGTGGTTCAGGATTAAAAGCGCTGCATCTCGCGACGCAAGCCATTCAGTGTGGTGAAGCGGACGTGATCATAGCGGGCGGGCAGGAGAATATGAGCCGCGCGCCGCACGTGTTGACCGACAGCCGGACCGGCGCACAGCTTGGCAACAGTCAGCTGCTCGACAGCCTGGTGCATGACGGGCTTTGGGATGCGTTCAATGACTATCATATGGGCGTGACGGCGGAAAACCTGGCGCGCGAGTACGGCATCAGCCGTGAGGTGCAGGATGCCTATGCGCTAAGCTCGCAGCAAAAAGCGCGTGCGGCAATTGATTCCGGTCGCTTTCGCGACGAGATTGTCCCGGTCAGCACGCAGCGTCAGAGCGGCGAGCGTATCCTCGTGGATACCGATGAACAGCCGCGCACTGACGCCAGCGCAGAAGGCCTGGCGAGGCTGAATCCCGCGTTTGAAATGCAGGGCTCGGTGACGGCGGGAAATGCCTCTTCCATTAACGACGGCGCTGCCGCCGTTATGATGATGAGCGAAAGCAAAGCCCTTGAACTCGATCTTCCGGTCCTGGCCCGCATCAAGGCGTTCGCCAGCGTAGGGGTTGATCCTGCGTTGATGGGGATCGCTCCGGTCTACGCGACCCGCCGCTGCCTGGAGCGCGCGGGGTGGCAGCTTTCGGATGTGGATCTGATCGAGGTGAACGAAGCCTATGCCGCGCAGGCTATCTCCGTCGGAAAAATGCTGGAGTGGGATCCCCTGCGGGTCAACGTTAACGGTGGCGCGATCGCGCTGGGCCATCCTATCGGTGCGTCCGGCTGCCGAATCCTGGTTTCGCTGGTCCACGAAATGAAAAAGCGCAATGCCCGCAAAGGGATTGCCACACTCTGTATAGGCGGCGGGCAAGGGGTGGCGCTGGCTATCGAACGCTAACCTCTTCTCATTAAAAATGACCTCCTCCGGGAGGTTTTTTTTCGCGTCCTTTTTCTCCCGGCGGCTTAATTGTGATCCGAACATCATTTTCGCTATAAACAAAAATAAAAATGAAACGTTGTTTTAAATATAATTGAAAAGCCCGCTTTATGCCGATAGTATGTGCTCATTATGAAAAACGGAACGCTGTTTCGTTTATTTCCGCCTTCGGGCATGATCACATCTGGAGGTTACCGTGGACGTCAGAGAAAGCATCCACAGTGCGCACGCCAAAACGCTGGATACTCAGGGGCTGCGCAATGCATTTTTAGTCGAGCAGGTATTCGAGGCCGACAGGTACACCATGGTTTACAGCCATATCGACCGCATCATTGTGGGCGGGATTCTGCCCGTCACGAAAAGTGTCTCCGTGGGCGGTGAGGTCGGTAAACAGCTGGGCGTGAGCTACTTCCTCGAGCGTCGCGAGCTGGGGGTGATTAACATCGGCGGGCCGGGCACCATCACCGTAGACGGAAAATGCTATGAGATTGGCCATCGCGAGGCGCTGTACGTGGGTAAAGGGGCGAAAGACGTGGTCTTTGCCAGCATCGACGGCAGCAGGCCTGCGAAGTTTTACTACAACTGCGCGCCGGCTCACTCCACCTACCCAACCAAAAAAGTGACCACCGCAGACGTCGCACCCGTGACGCTGGGTGACAACCTCACCAGCAACCGCCGCACCATCAATAAATACTTCGTGCCGGACGTGCTGGAGACCTGCCAGCTCAGCATGGGATTGACCGAGCTGGCACCGGGCAACCTGTGGAACACCATGCCGTGCCATACCCACGAGCGCCGCATGGAAGTCTACTTCTACTTCAATATGGATGAGGACGCCTGCGTGTTTCACATGATGGGACAGCCGCAGGAAACGCGCCATATCGTGATGCACAACGAGCAGGCGGTGATTTCACCGAGCTGGTCCATTCACTCCGGCGTAGGGACGAAAGCCTACACCTTTATCTGGGGAATGGTGGGGGAAAACCAGGTCTTTGATGATATGGACCACGTTGCGGTCAGCGATCTGCGCTAGTCGCGGGCGGTGAAGCATAAACCTGCCTGTGAGTGACAGGCTCTGAAAGAGTAAGGAATAAACATGATTCTGGATGCATTCTCTCTGCAGGGGAAAGTGGCTGTGGTTTCCGGGTGTGACACCGGGCTGGGTCAGGGAATGGCGTTAGGCCTGGCGGAAGCGGGCTGCGATATCGTCGGAATTAATATCGTTGAACCGACTGAGACCATCGAACGCGTGACGGCCCTGGGCCGCCGTTTCCTGAGCCTGACCGCTGACCTGCGTAAAATCGATGCCATTCCTGAACTGCTGGACCGCGCGGTGGCTGAATTCGGTCATATCGACATTCTGGTGAACAACGCCGGGCTGATCCGCCGCGAAGACGCGATCGGCTTCAGCGAGCGCGACTGGGATGACGTGATGGATTTGAACATCAAGAGCGTATTTTTCATGTCCCAGGCGGCGGCGAAGCATTTTATTGCCCAGGGGAAAGGCGGCAAGATCATTAACATTGCCTCTATGCTCTCGTTCCAGGGCGGCATCCGCGTGCCGTCTTACACCGCGTCCAAAAGCGCCGTAATGGGCGTGACCCGCCTGCTGGCAAACGAATGGGCGAAACATAACATCAACGTGAATGCGATTGCGCCGGGCTACATGGCGACCAACAACACGCAGCAGCTGCGTGCTGACGAAGAGCGCAGCGCGGCGATCCTGGAGCGTATCCCTGCGGGACGCTGGGGTCTGCCGAGCGATCTGATGGGGCCGATTGTCTTCCTGGCCTCCTCCGCATCGGATTACATCAACGGTTACACCGTGGCTGTAGACGGCGGCTGGCTGGCGCGTTAATTCCACCTGTACTAAGAACCTCTGCCTGTGGGCGGAGGTTTTTTTTGAGCAATAATTGGCTTAGTCCATATCGATAAAGATGAAAAATCCATACTAAAAAATCGAAAATGACGGCAATCACACTTTTATTGCTTAAATATTAACTGATTAGTAAAAATACGTGATTATTCGCCACCGGTTGAAATTGTAATGTCCATCACAGAACCGTATGCCGTAGCGGAATAATCCATAACTTCGCGATTTCCTGCCTGACACTTTTCCTCGCTTTCTCGTAATTTCAGTTAACGAATTTTGCTGTTGAGGCAGGAAAAATATGACATCGATAAATGACTCTACCCTAATGCCCGCTGCGCTGCGTGATACTCGCCGCATGAACCAGTTTGTCTCCATTGCCGCCGCCGTGGCGGGCCTGTTATTTGGACTGGATATCGGCGTCATTGCCGGCGCACTACCGTTTATTACCGATCACTTTACCCTCAGCAGTCGCCTGCAGGAGTGGGTGGTGAGCAGCATGATGCTCGGCGCGGCCATCGGCGCGCTGTTCAACGGCTGGCTGTCGTTCCGCCTGGGGCGCAAATACAGCCTGATGGTCGGGGCGATTCTGTTCGTTGCCGGCTCCATTGGCTCGGCGTTTGCCGCAAATGTTGAAATCCTCCTGCTCTCCCGCGTGCTGCTGGGCGTGGCGGTGGGGATTGCCTCCTACACCGCGCCGCTTTATCTCTCCGAAATGGCAAGCGAAAACGTGCGCGGCAAGATGATCAGCATGTATCAGCTGATGGTCACGCTGGGTATTGTGCTGGCGTTCCTGTCTGACACCTACTTCAGCTACAGCGGCAACTGGCGCGCGATGCTGGGCGTGCTGGCCTTACCGGCGCTGGTGCTGATCGTCCTGGTGATTTTCCTGCCAAACAGCCCGCGCTGGCTGGCGCAAAAAGGGCGTCACGTGGAGGCAGAAGAGGTTCTGCGCATGCTGCGCGATACCTCGGAAAAAGCGCGCGAAGAGCTGAATGAAATCCGCGAAAGCCTGAAGCTAAAGCAGGGCGGCTGGGCGCTGTTTAAGATCAACCGCAACGTGCGCCGCGCGGTCTTCCTCGGCATGTTGCTGCAGGCAATGCAGCAGTTCACCGGCATGAACATCATCATGTATTACGCGCCGCGCATTTTCAAAATGGCCGGATTCACCACCACGGAACAGCAGATGATTGCAACCCTGGTGGTCGGGCTGACCTTCATGTTCGCCACCTTTATTGCGGTATTCACCGTGGACAAAGCCGGGCGTAAACCGGCGCTGAAAATTGGCTTCAGCGTGATGGCGCTCGGTACGCTGATTCTGGGCTACTGCCTGATGCAATTTGATAACGGCACGGCCTCAAGCGGGCTTTCCTGGCTTTCTGTCGGTATGACCATGATGTGTATCGCAGGTTACGCGATGAGCGCCGCGCCGGTGGTGTGGATCCTGTGCTCCGAAATTCAGCCGCTCAAATGCCGTGACTTTGGAATCACCTGTTCCACGACCACCAACTGGGTGTCGAACATGATCATCGGCGCGACGTTCCTGACGCTGCTGGACGCGATTGGCGCAGCGGGAACGTTCTGGCTCTACACGGTGCTGAACGTAGCGTTTATTGGCGTTACGTTCTGGCTGATCCCGGAAACCAAAGGCGTGACGCTGGAACATATCGAGCGCAAGCTGATGGCAGGAGAGAAACTGCGAAACATCGGCGTGTGATTGTTTTGCATGTTTACGTATCCCAACGTATGCAGGAGCTAACCAATATTTGTTTTAAAAGGCGCTGAATACAGCGCCTTTTTTTATGTACTTCGGTTGTGTTAAAAAAGAAACAAAGAAAAGGAGGGATGATGAAAACGATCGGCCTGTTAGGTGGAATGAGCTGGGAATCGACAATCCCTTATTACCGCCTGATTAATGAAGGGGTAAAGCAGCGTCTGGGTGGTCTGCACTCCGCAAGCCTGCTGCTGCACAGTGTTGATTTCCATGAAATTGAAGCCTGCCAGTCGAGCGGGGAGTGGGATAAAGCCGGAGAGATCCTGGCCCAGGCGGCGCTGGGACTGGAGCGTGCCGGCGCCGAGGGTATCGTGCTTTGTACCAATACCATGCACAAAGTGGCGTCGCATATTGAGGACCGCTGCTCGCTGCCGTTTCTGCATATCGCGGATGCGACCGGTCGTGCGATTGCCGCATCCGTTATGCGCCGCGTAGCGCTTTTGGGCACACGCTACACCATGGAACAGGATTTTTATCGCGGGCGTTTGCACAGTGAATTTGGGATCGAGAGCCTTATCCCGGATGAAGACGATCGGGCGCGCATCAATCAGATTATCTTTGACGAGCTCTGCCTTGGCACCTTCAGCGAATCTTCCCGGGCGTATTACGTCAGCGTGATTGAAAAGCTGGCGCAGCAGGGGGCAGAAGGGGTGATCTTCGGCTGCACCGAGATTGGCCTGCTGGTGCCGGCCGAGCGAAGCCCCGTCCCGGTATTTGATACCACCGCCATTCACGCGGCAGATGCCGTGGCGTTTATGCTGTCATGAGGGGTTTTGCAGGTCAGGTAAACGAAGCGCCACCTGACGCGCGTGCTCCATTAAGTGTTCGGTGAAAGCGTCCACCAGCGCGGAAGCCGGACGGTGCAGCGGGCGGATCAGGCTCACGGTGAACGGGACGGACACGCTAAAGCGGCGGATGACGATCCCGCTTCCGGCATAGTCCAGCGCCGTGAGCGGATTCACCACCGCGACGCCGACGCCCGCCCGCACCATCGCGCAAATCGAAGCCGCGCTGTGCGTTTCCACCACCATTCGCCGTTTGACCTGATGCTCGGCAAACAGCGTATCCAGCAGCTGTCTGTAACTGTCTGTCTGCGAAAGGCTAATGTAGTTTTCCCCGTGGAAATCCTCCGGTGTGAGCACCGCCTTACCGGCAAGCCGATGTCCGGCGGGCAGAACGCACACTTCATCTAACGAGATCAGCTCCGTGCGTGCCGTTCCCGCTGGCGTGGAAAGGGTTTCGGTTAAGCCTAAATCATGGCGCTGGGCCGAAAGCCACTCTTCAAGCAGGGGGGATTCCTGAGGAACGATAGTGAGGCTGACCTCCGGGTATCGGGCCAGAAAGGGCTGCAGCAGCATCGGCAAAAACGATTGTGAAAAGACGGGCAGGCAGACGATCGACAGCTCGCCCTGGCGAAACTCGCGCAGGCTTTCCGCAGCACTCACTATTCTGTCCAGTCCGTACCAGGAGCGCTGAACTTCCTCGAACAGGCGTAACCCCTGCACCGTAGGGTGAAGCCTGCCCCGGGTACGCTCGAACAGCTTCAGCCCCAGCACTTTCTCGAAGCGGGCCAGCTCGCGGCTCACCGTCGGCTGCGAGGTATGCAGCATCTGTGCGGCTTCGGTGAGATTGCCGGTGGTCATCACGGCGTGAAAAATCTCGATGTGGCGTAAATTGACGGCGGGCATAGGGCACCTGAAAGCAGATAACTATCCATATCATTTTTGCATAGACTCGCGATAAAACGATATTTTTTATTCTCTTTGCGCTGTGGCGTAATCATCAAAACGCATTTACCCGGAGAAGACCATGCCACGCCCGCTGAACCAGACTGATACCGATTTGAACGCCGACAACCTGCTGCGCCTGCCTGCCGAGTTTGGCTGCCCGGTGTGGGTCTACGACGCGCAGATCGTTCGCGAGAAGATCGCCGCCCTGCATCAGTTTGACGTGGTGCGCTTTGCCCAGAAGGCGTGCTCCAATATTCATATTCTGCGCCTGATGCGTGAGCAGGGCGTGAAGGTCGACTCCGTTTCGCTTGGCGAAATCGAGCGCGCGCTGGCGGCCGGATTCGATCCGAAAGCCGACGGCGACGCGATCGTCTTTACCGCCGACGTGATCGACGATGCGACGCTTGCGCGCGTCCACGAACTGCAGATCCCGGTGAATGCCGGTTCTGTAGATATGCTGGAGCAGCTGGGTCAGGTTTCTCCCGGCCATCGCGTCTGGCTGCGCGTGAATCCAGGCTTTGGTCATGGTCACAGCCAAAAAACCAATACCGGCGGTGAAAACAGCAAGCACGGGATCTGGTATGCCGATATGCCTGCCGCGCTGGAGGTATTACAGCGCTACGGCCTGAAGCTGGTGGGGATTCATATGCACATTGGCTCTGGCGTGGATTATGGCCACCTGGAGCAGGTGTGCGGCGCGATGGTGCGCCAGGTTATCGACTTCGGTCATGATCTGGAGGCGATCTCTGCCGGTGGCGGTCTCTCCATTCCATATCGCGAAGGCGAAGAGGCGATCGATACCGATCACTATTACGGTCTGTGGAGCGCCGCGCGTGACCAAATTGCCGCGCATCTTGGTCACGCGGTGAAGCTGGAAATTGAGCCGGGTCGTTTCCTGGTGGCGGAGGCCGGCGTGCTGGTTTCGCAGGTGCGCAGCGTCAAAGAGATGGGGTCTCGCCACTTCGTCTTGATTGATGCAGGCTTTAACGATCTGATGCGTCCGTCCATGTACGGCAGCTATCACCACATTACCGCCCTGGCCGCCGACGGCCGTGATTTAACGCAGGCGCCGCGCGTTGAGACGGTCGTTGCGGGACCGCTGTGCGAATCGGGTGACGTGTTCACTCAGCAGGAAGGCGGCAAAGTGGAGACCCGCGCGCTGCCAGAGGTCAAACCGGGTGATTATCTTGTGCTGCATGATACCGGTGCCTACGGGGCGTCGATGTCATCTAACTACAACAGCCGCCCGCTGCTGCCGGAAGTGCTGTTTGATAACGGCAAAGCACGGCTGATCCGTCGTCGCCAGACCATTCAGGAACTGCTGGCTTTAGAACTCATCTGATGAAAGTACGGCCCCGTTGTAACCGAATCGCGTAACACCAGCGTGCCGGTAAACGGCGGGATAGCATCGACCGGCTGGTTTTTTGCCAGCCGGATTGCCTGATCGATGGCCGTGACAATCATATTGTCGATGGGCAGATAAACCGATGAGAGCGCAGGCTCCAGCCATTTCGCGCTTGGGGCATCGTCAAAGCCGAACAGTGAAATATCCTGCGGAATTTTAAGCCCCGCCTGGTGTAACGCTTTGGACGCCCCCAGGGCCATATCGTCGTTACAGGCAAACAGGGCGCTAAACGGCACTCCGTCGGCAATCAACTCCTTGCACAGCTCGTATCCCCGCGTCATTCCCGCATCGCCGTACTTTATCCGACGCTCGTCCAGACGAATGCCGTGCTTTTCCAGCGCTTTACGGTAGCCCATCAGCCGCGCTTTCCCGGTTGGGGTATGGATCGGAACGGTGATACAGGCGATCTCCCGATGGCCCTGGGCGATCAGGTAATCCACGGCCTTAAATGCGGCATCCTGCTGTTCGAAAAACACGCAGCGATCCGGCGCCTGGCTCACTTCACGGTTAATGACCACCAGCGGCGTTTTCACGGTGTTCATCAGTTTGACGATCGCTTTTTCGCTCATGTAGCGCGTGTAAAGCACGATGGCATCGCACTGGCGATCGGCCAGCATCTGCACCGCCTGTTCTTCCTGTTCCGGCGCGTCGTGACCGTCGGTGACGATCAGCTGTTTCCCGTGAGTTTCCGTCTGCCGCGACGCCTGCTGGAGAAGACGACCAAAGTAAAAGCCGTCGAAGGTCGAGACGACCAGGCCAATGCTGTTGCTGGTCTGGTTAGCCAGCGAACGCGCGAGAAAGTTCGGGCGATATCCCAGCTCTTCCATCGCAGCAAAGACCTGCTGACGCGTACTCTCTTTAACCTGACCTGTGCCGTTCAGCACGCGCGAGACGGTAGCCTTCGACACGCCCGCACGCAGTGAGACATCCAGCATTGTTGCCATTCTACATTCCTGCTTCCACGTAATGATTTGCAGTTTAACACAGACCTCACGGCGTATAAGCGATGCGGGAAGCGCAAAACTTCTGCCACGATCACGCTTTTTGGTCACGATTCGTCTGGCCTGCGTGAAGTAAAACTAAATAGTCTGACTCTGGTAAAATAATCGCCGAACCGAGCTGGGGCGACAGGCCAGCAAAACATGAGAAAACGCAGGTGAAACGTGAAAAATATAGCCATCCTCCCGCTTTACCAGGCACCGCACTATGCGGAGCAGGTCACCGACTGGCTCTGGCAGGCCTTTGGCGAAGGGCTTTCTCGGGAATTTTTCCACAGCATTGTTGAGCACAGCCAGACGCCGGGAGCATTACCGCTGACCTTTATCGCCGTAGAAGACGAACAGCTTGTTGGTACGGTAGGGCTATGGCGCTGCGATTTGATCACCCGTCAGGATCTCTTTCCGTGGCTGGCGGCGCTCTACGTTGACGACGCGGCGCGAGGCAAGGGGCTGGCAGGAAAGCTACAGCAGCACGTTATTACCTGGGCCGCGCAGGCGGGATATGAAGAACTGCACCTCTGGTCTGCCTGCCGCGACTTCTACGAACGTTACGGCTGGCAGTATATCGGTGATGGGCTGGAATACCCCAACACGCGGGTTCACCTCTATCGCTATTCGCTCTGCGCTTCCGCAGGTGAAGCAACGGAGTGACGGCGAACCAGCGTCGGGCTAAACAGATGCGTAATATCCGGCGGCTGGCGCTGTTCAGCCAGCGCTAGCGCCAGCTCGGCGGCCTGCGTTGCCATGGTGATTATCGGGTAGCGCACGGTGGTCAGACGCGGGCGCACGTAGCGAGAGACCAGCACGTCATCGAAGCCAATCAGCGAAATTTCTGCCGGTACCTCAATCCCGTTGTCATTCAGCACCCCCATTGCCCCAGCGGCCATCGAGTCGTTATAGCTGGCAACCGCCGTGAAATTTCGTCCGCGACCCAGCAGCTCGGTCATGGCCTGTTCACCGCCGCTCTCATCCGGTTCACCGTAGGCCACCAGACGGTCATTGCACGGCAGGCCGTTTTCGCGCAGGGCGTCGTAGTAGCCCTGCAGACGGTCTTCCGCATCAGAAATCGGGTGATTGGAACAGAGATAGCCAATCCGGGCATGGCCCTGTTGAATCAGATGGCGGGTCGCAAGCCAGGCACCGTAGCGGTCGTCGAGGGCCACACAGCGTTTTTCAAACCCGGGAATAATGCGGTTGATGATCACCATTCCGGGCATCTGCTTCATCAGGTGAATCAGCTCGGCATCCGGGATCATTTTGGCGTGAACCACCAGCGCGGCGCAGCGGTGGCGGATCAGCTGCTCGATGGCCTGGCGTTCTTTTTGCTCATTATGATAGCCGTTGCCGATCAGCAAAAAATTGCCCGTCTGATAAGAGACCTGTTCAACCGCTTTCACCATGGCACCGAAAAAGGGGTCGGAAACATCACCCACTACCAGCCCAATGGTTTCGGTGGACTGCTGGGCGAGCGCGCGGGCATTGGCATTGGGATGATAATTCAAGGATTCCATGGCGGTTTGTACCGCCTGGCGCGATGCGTCACTGGCTTTTGGGGAGTCGTTAATCACACGAGAGACGGTTGCCACCGACACACCTGCCAGACGGGCCACATCCTTTATTGTCGCCATTCATTACCTTCTTATTGGGGGTAAGCGTTTACACACCAAATAGTGTTGCGGAAAAGCGGCGCGCATTCAAGGGGAGCGGATTTCCGCGCTCCACAAACGTGACGCAGGACAACCCTGGTAGTGTAATCGTTACACGCGCATTCATGTCTGAAGAATGTCAATCTGAACCTTTGGTTACACTTTGCGTCAGGCTGTTGCGATTGGCCGATGGCGAGGGCGTTAAAGAGATTGATACAGTCAAAGTCCCAGAGGTATTGATAGGTGCAATCAACTCCGGTTGATTAACACGCTTTACACCAACCTGCGTTTTTACGCAGGTTTTTTTTGCCTGATAGTTCAATCTGTAACAGCAACAGAGAATATTCACACCTGGTTGCACTTAGGCTCATTCCCTTGCGTTTTCCTGCTGGCGAAGCGCAGGACGAACGGCCACAATCAAGATCCCAGAGGTATTGATTGGTGAGAATTCTTAGTACGGTTTCGTACTCATCTCTTGCACCAACCTGCGCGGATGCGCAGGTTTTTTTTCGCCTCCACTTTTGCTGTCGCTCCCGTATCACTTCTCGTGTAATCTGCCACCATTTACTATCAACCCTCCACACTGGCTGGCAAAGGGAGTTGAGATGCTATTTGGGTTCTTCCGTACACTGTTCCGTATTCTTTTTCGCATCCGCGTCACTGGCGATGCCCAGGCGCTTCGCGGTGAACGCGTTCTTATCACACCAAATCATGTTTCCTTTATAGACGGCATTCTGCTGGCGCTATTTTTACCCGTGCGCCCGGTGTTTGCGGTCTATACCTCTATCAGCCAGCAGTGGTACATGCGCTGGCTCACGCCGCTGATTGATTTTGTGCCGCTCGACCCGACAAAGCCGATGATGATTAAGCATCTGGTGCGTCTGGTTGAGCAGGGGCGTCCGGTGGTTATTTTTCCGGAAGGGCGTATTTCAGTGACCGGTTCGCTGATGAAAATTTACGACGGCGCGGGGTTTGTTGCCGCGAAATCAAAAGCGACCGTGGTGCCGCTGCGCATTGAAGGCGCAGAACTGACCCATTTCAGCCGCCTGAAGGGGCTGGTGAAGCAGCGTCTGTTCCCAAAAATCACGCTGCATATTCTGCCGCCCACGTCGTTACCGATGCCGGACGCGCCGCGTGCCCGCGATCGCCGTAAAATCGCCGGGGAAATGCTGCATCAGATTATGATGGAAGCGCGCATGGCCGTGCGCCCGCGCGAAACGCTGTACGAATCTCTGCTTTCCGCGCAGCACCGCTATGGCGCGAAGAAAAACTGCATCGAAGATATCAACTTTACCCCGGATACCTATCGCAAGCTGCTGACCAAGACCCTGTTTGTGGGCCGTATTCTGGAGAAGTACAGCAAGAAGGGCGAAAAGATTGGCCTGATGCTGCCTAACGCGGGCATCAGCGCGGCGGTGATTTTTGGTGCGGTTTCCCGGGGGCGCATCCCGGCAATGATGAACTACACGGCGGGGGTGAAAGGACTGACCAGCGCCATCACCGCTGCCCAGATTAATACCGTCTTTACTTCCCGTCAGTTCCTGGACAAAGGCAAGCTCTGGCATCTTCCCGAGCAGCTCACCCAGGTGCGCTGGGTCTTCCTGGAGGATCTGAAAGCGGACGTAACCACCGGCGACAAGCTGTGGATTTTTGCTCACCTGATGATGCCGCGTCTGGCGCAGGTCAAACAGCAGCCGGAAGATGACGCGATTATCCTCTTCACGTCGGGTTCGGAGGGCAACCCGAAAGGCGTCGTCCACAGCCACAAGAGCATTCTGGCGAACGTTGAGCAGATCAAAAGCATTGCCGACTTTACCGCGAATGACCGTTTTATGTCGGCGCTGCCGCTGTTCCACTCCTTTGGCCTGACGGTGGGGCTGTTTACGCCGCTGCTGACCGGCGCAGAAGTGTTCCTCTACCCAAGTCCGCTGCATTATCGCATTGTGCCGGAGCTGGTGTATGACCGTAACTGTACCGTCCTGTTCGGCACATCAACGTTCCTGGGCAACTATGCGCGTTTTGCTAATCCGTACGATTTCTATCGCGTGCGGTATGTGGTGGCCGGTGCGGAAAAACTGCAGGAGAGCACGCGTCAGATCTGGCAGGACAAGTTTGGCCTGCGCATTCTCGAAGGCTATGGCGTTACCGAGTGTGCTCCCGTGGTCTCGATTAACGTACCGATGGCGGCGAAACCGGGCACGGTGGGCCGAATTCTGCCGGGGATGGACGCGCGTCTGCTGGCCGTGCCGGGCATTGAAGACGGTGGCCGTCTGCAGCTGAAAGGGCCAAACGTGATGAACGGTTATCTGCGCGTGGAAAACCCAGGCGTGCTTGAGGTGCCGACGGCTGAAAACGTCAACGGCGAGGTTGAAACCGGCTGGTACGACACCGGTGATATTGTCCGTTTTGATGAACAAGGCTTTGTACAGATTCAGGGACGCGCGAAGCGCTTCGCCAAAATCGCCGGTGAAATGGTCTCGCTGGAAATGGTTGAGCAACTGGCGACGGCCGTCTCCGCGGATAAGATGCATGCGACGGTAGTGAAGAGCGATGCCAGCAAAGGCGAGGCGCTGGTGCTGTTTACGACCGACGCTGAGCTTAAGCGCGACAGGTTACTGAGCTATGCGCGTGAACACGGTATTCCTGAACTGGCGGTGCCGCGCGATATTCGCTACCTGAAGCAGCTCCCGGTGCTGGGTAGCGGGAAGCCCGATTTCGTGACCCTGAAAGGCATGGTTGAAGAGGCGGAACAGCAAAATGCGTGAGTCAGTACACACTAACACATCACTCAGGTCGAAAGGCATGATGGCCGTTATCGCCGCACAGTTTCTCTCTGCGTTCGGTGATAACGCGCTGCTGTTTGCCACGCTGGCGCTGCTGAAGGCCGAGTTTTACCCCGACTGGAGCCAGCCGATCCTGCAGATGGTGTTTGTGGGCGCTTACATTATCTTTGCTCCGTTCGTCGGGCAGGTGGCGGACAGTTTCCCGAAAGGCCGGGTGATGATGTTTGCCAACGGCCTCAAGCTGCTGGGTGCCGCCAGCATTTGCTTTGGCTTCAACCCGTTTATTGGCTACACGCTGGTGGGCATCGGCGCTGCCGCCTACTCCCCGGCGAAGTATGGCATTCTCGGAGAGCTGACCACGGGCGATAAGCTGGTGAAAGCCAACGGCCTGATGGAGTCGTCAACCATTGCCGCAATCCTGCTCGGATCCGTCGCGGGCGGCGTACTGGCCGACTGGCATGTCCTGGCGGCACTGGGCATCTGCGCGGTGGTGTATGGCGGGGCGGTTGTGGCGAACCTGTTTATTCCCAAACTGCCGGTGGCTCGCCCGGGGCAATCCTGGCGCTTTAAACCGATGACCGGCAGTTTCTTTACCGCCTGTCGCGTGCTGTGGCGTAACGGTGAAACGCGTTTCTCACTGATGGGGACCAGCATGTTCTGGGGCGCGGGCGTCACGCTGCGCTTCCTGCTGGTGCTGTGGGTGCCGGTGGCGCTGGGGATTACCGACAACGCGACGCCGACCTATCTTAACGCGATGGTGGCCATCGGCATTGTGGTGGGGGCCGGCGCGGCGGCGAAGCTGGTGACGCTCGAGACGGTAGCACGCTGCATGCCTGCAGGGATCCTGATTGGCGTCGTAGTGCTTATTTTCTCGCTGCAGCATGCATTATTGCCTGCGTATGTCCTCCTGATCCTGATTGGTATTCTGGGCGGTTTCTTCGTGGTGCCGCTGAACGCGTTACTGCAGGAACGTGGTAAGCAGACCGTCGGGGCGGGGAACGCCATTGCGGTACAAAACCTGGGTGAAAACCTGGCGATGCTGTTAATGCTGGGGCTCTACTCGCTGGCGGTAAAAGTGGGTGTGCCGGTGGTGGGGATTGGCGTCGGGTTTGGCGGGCTGTTTGCGCTGGCGATTGCGGGTTTGTGGATCTGGCAGCGTCGGCGTTGATAAGTGCGGCCTGATGCCCTCACCCCGGCCCTCTCACACAGGGAGAGGGAGCAAACCCTAAAAACGGCAACCTGCGTTGCCGTTTTGCTTTTATTACGGCGCAGGATACGTATAAACCTGATGCACCGCTTCAATCTCCGCTAACACCTCTTCACTCAGGTTCAGATGGAAACTCTCAATATTGGTTTTCAACTGTTCCATCGTTGTCGCGCCCAGCAGGGTACTGGCAACAAACGGCTGACGACGCACGAAGGCCAGCGCCATCTGTGCAGGGTCAAGACCGTGACGCTTTGCGATATCCACATAGGCTGCAATGGCTTTCTGCGTCTGCTCGCCGCTGTAGCGGGTAAAGCGGCTAAAGAGGGTATTTCTCGCCCCGGCCGGTTTCGCGCCGTTCAGGTATTTCCCCGTCAGCGTGCCAAAGCCGAGACAGGAATAGGCGAGCAGTTCCACTTCTTCATATTGCGTCACTTCGGCCAGACCCACTTCATAGCTACGGTTAAGCAGACTGTACGGGTTCTGGATGGTGACGATACGCGGCAGATCGTGTTTATCCGCCAGATGCAGATAGCGCATTACGCCAAAGGCCGTTTCGTTAGAGACGCCAATGTAGCGGATTTTTCCCGCGCGCTGGCACTCGGTCAGCGCTTCCAGCGTTTCCAGCAGCGTTACGGCGGGGGCGCTCTCATTCCAGCTGTAGCCGAGCTTACCAAAGCAGTTGGTTGGCCGCTGCGGCCAGTGCACCTGATACAGGTCGAGATAGTCGGTTTGCAGGCGCTTCAGGCTGGCGTCCAGTGCGGCGCGGATATTTTTGCGATCGAGGATCTGATTCGGGCGGATCCCGGTATCGTTGTTGCGCGCGGGACCACTGACTTTTGATGCAATCACCAGCTTTTCACGGTTGCCGCGTTTTGCCAGCCAGTTACCGACGTAGGTTTCGGTAAGTCCCTGCGTTTCCGGACGTGGCGGAACAGGGTACATCTCTGCAACATCAATCAGGTTAATCCCCTGGCTGACGGCGTAATCGAGTTGTGCATGGGCATCGGCTTCGCTGTTTTGTTCACCAAATGTCATCGTGCCCAACCCCAGTTGGCTTATTTCCAGAGCGCTGTGGGGGATACGGTGATAATGCATAGCCGGCTTCCTCAGTAGACTTATAGACCGCGTCAGGGCGTGCCCGACAAAGGAATATAAACATGGCAGAGGGGAAGCAAAAGGGGAAGAAAAAAATCAAAAAGGCCAGCAAGCTACTGACCTTTATCTGTTTATCGCTCGATAATTTGCGATACTTCGTCGCGATTGATCTGCATTTTATTGCCTTCCTGGTCACGGTAGCTGACCAGACCGGTATCATCGTCGACTTCGGGTTTACCGTCGGTCAGGATCATTCGACCATCTTTTGTCGCCATGACGTAATCGCTGCTACAGCCCGATACGGCAAACGCTAAACCGACTGCTGAAACTAACACTGCCCATTTTTTCATCGTTATCGTCCTCATCTGGCGCGTATCAAATCATAATCTAGTATTAACCCGATATGGCGACTTGAGGAAGCGGTAAAATCTTAAAAAGCAGTCGATTATGTTTGAGAGCTCGCAAAATAAGTAAAAAACTATGTTTTTAACAGGAAATGACGGGCAAGGAGTGCGCCGGTGAAATTCTTTTTGAGATAAAAACCGCGCGGTAACGTCAGTATCGGCTCACCTTTCGCGCCGATTGCCTCGGTAAGTGCTTTGCTGTTGGCCGCTTTCGGGCGCAATTGTAAAACTTCTCCGTGTCGGGCGGTGATGCGCTCTACCTGGCCAAGCACAATCATGTCCATCAGCTCCTCCCAGTCCAGACGCAGCTGTTGCTCCTCATCGTCGTTCGGGCTCCAGAGCAGCGGCGCGCCAACGCGACGGTCAGCCAGGGGGATCTGACGTTCACCTTCGACCGGTACCCACAACACGCGCTTCAGCTTGTGGCGAACGTGGCTGGTTTCCCACGTTACGCCGGTGTTGCCGCTTAATGGCGCAACGCAGACGAAGGTGGTCTCAAGGGGCTTGCCCTGGCTGTCTATAGGGATGGTTTTTAACTCCACGCCAAGCGCTGCAAAATCCTGCTCGGGTTTGCTTCCTGCGCTGGCACCCAGCCACAGCTCAAGCAGCATGCCGATCCAGCCTTTATCCCGTTTCAGATCCTTCGGGATCTGAAGCCCTGCCATTGCCGCCAGCTCGCCAAGCGAAAAGCCTGCAAGACGCCGTGCCTGCTGTAGCAACTGACCTTCGCTGGATGGCGGTGAGAGCAAGGGTGTAAGCGGATGCATAAAGGTAACCTTTTGATTAAAAAATAAACTAAGAAATTGTCCCCTATGGATAGAGTTTAACTATTTCTGTACCAATATTCCATGTCTATGATTTATAGGTTTTTTTATTGGTTTAAAATCGTTTTGCCAGACTCAGAAAACCGGTTGTTCAAATCTGGTCACTGACAATGAACAGGATCTTACACCATGTTATCCACAGAAAAATGGGATAACTGGGCATAACCCTGACTACTGTTTCAATTTACAGCCTTGACGTGCGATGAAAATCGAATTTTCAAACAAATTGTGACTAACTTATTGGCACAATCTGTGGATAAAACCGACGCTGTTCGATCTTTCATCAGCACGACGATCCCTGATGTGACGATCGTCACGATATTCTGTTTTGTGTTCATGGAAATACATTTAACTATTTGAAAATAATTGCATTATCTAATTAAGGTGAAAAAGGGGAGACTGCATCGTTTGAGGTTGTTCATCGGTAATCAGACACTTCTTCACAACTATATCCACAGAAAAGGTGAATAAAATTCCCTTCACCACCGCTCATCTGTTTATAACTCAGCACTTATTTGTGAGTTATTCAAATGTTATTAGGTTGCAGCCCTGTAAGAGAGTGGTTTACCGCCTCCCTGTAGTGTGAAACAATCATTCATATATAAGGTTTAGTTTGGGGTAGTCCGGTGATTGATGACGATGGCTACCGCCCGAACGTAGGAATAGTAATTTGTAATCGTCAGGGCCAGGTAATGTGGGCCCGGCGATATGGTCAGCACTCCTGGCAGTTCCCGCAAGGCGGGATCAATCCGGGAGAGTCCCCAGAACAAGCGATGTACCGGGAGCTTTTTGAAGAGGTCGGTTTAAGCCGAAAAGATGTTCGCATCCTGGCTTCGACCCGCAACTGGTTGCGTTACAAGTTACCGAAACGTTTGGTGCGTTGGGACACAAAGCCGGTTTGTATCGGCCAGAAACAGAAGTGGTTTCTGTTGCAGTTGGTGGGCAACGATTCAGACATCAATATGCAAACCAGCAGTACGCCGGAGTTCGATGGCTGGCGCTGGGTGAGCTATTGGTATCCTGTTCGTCAGGTCGTGTCATTTAAACGCGATGTTTACCGTAGGGTGATGAAAGAGTTTGCAAGTGTGGTAATGCAGCTTCAGGAGATCCCGCCTAAGCCGCAGAGCGCACCTGCCTGGCGACGTAAAAGAGGTTAAGCTACGCAAATCATGCTCACCCGCTTGCGAGAAATAGTCGAGAAGGTGGCCAGTGCTCCGCGTCTGAACGAGGCGCTGAATATTCTGGTCACTGACATCTGTCTTGCGATGGAGACCGAGGTCTGTTCGGTGTATCTGGCCGACCACGATCGGCGCTGCTATTACCTGATGGCGACCCGTGGTTTGAAAAAACCACGTGGACGCACCGTCACGCTCGCATTTGATGAAGGTATCGTGGGCCTGGTTGGGCGGCTGGCTGAACCCATCAACCTTGCTGACGCGCAAAAACACCCCAGCTTTAAATACATCCCTTCCGTAAAAGAAGAGCGCTTCCGCGCTTTTCTTGGCGTGCCGATTATCCAGCGTCGCCAGCTGCTCGGCGTGCTGGTTGTCCAGCAGCGCGAGCTACGTCAGTACGATGAAAGCGAAGAGTCTTTCCTCGTCACGCTGGCCACTCAGATGGCGGCGATCCTCTCCCAGTCCCAGCTTGCCGCGCTCTTTGGTCAGTATCGCCATACGCGCATTCGTGCCCTTCCGGCATCGCCAGGCGTAGCAATTGCTGAAGGCTGGATGGACGCCACGCTGCCGCTGATGGAGCAGGTTTACGAAGCCTCAACGCTAGATGAAGCGCTTGAGCGCGAGCGTCTTACCGCCGCGCTTGAAGAGGCGGCGAATGAATTTCGTCGTTACAGCAAGCGCTTTGCCGCAGGCGCACAGAAAGAGACGGCGGCCATCTTCGACCTCTATTCGCACCTGCTCTCCGACGCACGTCTGCGTCGTGAGCTGTTTGCGGAAGTGGATAAAGGCTCGGTCGCAGAGTGGGCGGTTAAGAAGGTCATCGAAAAATTTGCCGATCAATTTGCGGCACTGACCGACGGTTACCTGAAAGAACGGGCTGGCGATCTCCGCGCCCTGGGACAGCGTCTGCTGTTCCATCTCGATGACACCATTCAGGGACCGAATGCCTGGCCAAAACGGTTTGTGCTGGTCGCCGATGAACTCTCGGCAACGACGCTGGCTGAACTGCCTCAGGACAGGCTGGCCGGTGTGGTAGTGCGCGATGGCGCAGCCAACTCGCATGCCGCCATTATGGTGCGTGCGCTGGGTATTCCTACCGTTATGGGAGCGGATATCCAGCCGTCGGTACTGCACCGCCGTACGCTGGTAGTGGACGGCTATCGCGGTGAGCTGCTGGTCGATCCTGAGCCGGTTCTGCTCCAGGAATACCAGCGTCTTATCAGCGAAGAGAATGAATTAAGCAAGCTGGCGGAAGATGACGTTAACCTGCCCGCACAGCTTAAGAGCGGTGAGCGGATCAAAGTCATGCTCAACGCCGGTTTAAGCCCTGAGCATGAAGAAAAACTTGGCAGCCGCATCGACGGTATTGGCCTGTACCGTACTGAAATCCCGTTCATGCTGCAGAGCGGTTTCCCCTCCGAAGAGGAGCAGGTGGCGCAGTATCAGGGGATGCTGCAGATGTTTAACGACAAACCTGTCACCCTGCGAACCCTGGATGTCGGCGCGGATAAACAGCTGCCCTATATGCCGATCAGCGAAGAAAACCCGTGCCTGGGCTGGCGTGGGATCCGCATTACGCTCGATCAGCCGGAGATCTTCCTGATCCAGGTGCGTGCAATGCTGCGCGCCAACGCGGCGACGGGCAATCTCAGCATCTTACTCCCGATGGTCACCAGCATTGATGAGATCGACGAGTCCCGGCGACTGATCGAACGTGCTGGCCGTGAAGTGGAAGAGATGATCGGCTATGCGATCCCGAAACCGCGGATCGGGGTGATGCTTGAAGTGCCGTCTATGGTCTTTATGCTGCCGCAGCTGGCAAACCGTGTTGATTTTATCTCTGTCGGCACGAACGACCTGACGCAATATATTCTGGCCGTCGACCGTAACAATACCCGTGTCGCCAGTATCTACGACAGCCTGCATCCGGCGATCATTCGCGCGTTAGCGATGATTGCCCGTGAAGCGGAACAGTACGGCATTGATTTACGCCTGTGCGGTGAAATGGCCGGGGATTCAATGTGCGTTGCGATCCTGATTGGTCTGGGATACCGCCATCTGTCGATGAACGGTCGCGCTGTCGCTCGCGTGAAGTACCTGCTGCGGCATATCGACATCAACGATGCCCGCGAGCTGGCTGAACGCAGCCTTGACGCGCAGCTGGCCGCTGAGGTTCGTCATCAGGTCGCGGCGTTTATGGAACGGCGCGGTATGGGCGGCCTGATCCGCGGCGGCCGCTAATCATCTTTCGCCCTCTCCCTGTGGGGGAGGGCTCCAGCGCGCATAAAACCCTATACACATCTTTTACATCTCTGGCGCATCCTCCGCGCCCGCCTTGTGCTATGATTCGCAACTTTGGAGCCTCTGCTTACGGCAGAATCGCATTTCTACCGCTGTCCACTTTCAGCGGAATAACAACATCTTGTGGTGACAGATGAACAGTGGTTATCTGCATTTTCCGGAATTTGATCCGGTCATTTTCTCAGTAGGACCTGTTTCGCTTCACTGGTACGGTCTGATGTACCTGGTGGGCTTCATTTTTGCCATGTGGCTCGCTGGCCGTCGCGCCAGTCGTCCGGGCAGCGGCTGGACGAAAAACGAAGTTGAAAACCTGCTCTATGCGGGCTTCCTCGGCGTGTTCCTCGGTGGCCGCATTGGGTACGTGCTGTTCTATAACTTCCCGGTATTCCTGAACGATCCGCTCTATCTGTTCCGCGTGTGGGACGGCGGCATGTCCTTCCACGGCGGCCTGATTGGGGTGATCCTGGTGATGGTGATTTTTGCCAAACGCACCAAACGCAATTTCTTCCAGGTTTCAGATTTTATCGCACCGCTGATCCCGTTTGGGCTGGGCGCTGGCCGTCTGGGTAACTTTATCAACGGTGAGCTGTGGGGCCGCGTCGACCCGAGCGTGCCGTACACGATGCTCTTCCCGGGCTCCCGCGCAGAAGATATCGCGCTGCTGCCATCACACCCGGAGTGGCAGTCCATTTTCGATACCTACGGCGTGCTGCCGCGCCATATGTCTCAGCTGTACGAGCTGGCGCTGGAAGGCGTGGTGCTGTTTATCATCCTCAACCTGTTTATCCGCAAACCGCGTCCGATGGGCGCTGTCTCCGGCCTGTTCCTGATTGGCTACGGCGCATTCCGTATTATCGTCGAGTTCTTCCGTCAGCCAGACGCACAGTTTACCGGCGAATGGGTACATTACATCAGCATGGGGCAGATCCTCTCCATTCCGATGATTGTCGCGGGTGCCATTATGATGATTTGGGCGTATCGTCGTCGTCCACAGCAACAAATTTCCTGAGGAACCATGAAACAGTATCTTGAATTGATGAAAAAAGTGCTCGACGAGGGCACGCCGAAAAACGACCGCACCGGCACCGGTACGCTCTCTATTTTTGGCCACCAGATGCGCTTCAACCTGCAAGAAGGCTTCCCACTGGTGACGACAAAGCGCTGCCATCTGCGCTCGATCATTCATGAACTGCTCTGGTTCCTGCAAGGCGATACCAACGTTGCGTATCTGCACGAAAATAACGTCTCAATCTGGGACGAATGGGCAGATGAAAATGGCAACCTGGGCCCGGTTTACGGCAAGCAGTGGCGCGCCTGGCCAACGCCTGATGGCCGCCATATTGACCAGATCACCACCGTGATGAACCAGCTGAAAAACGATCCGGACTCGCGCCGAATCATCGTTTCCGCCTGGAACGTCGGCGAGCTGGATAAAATGGCGCTGGCACCGTGCCACGCGTTCTTCCAGTTCTATGTCGCTGACGGCAAGCTATCCTGCCAGCTCTATCAGCGCTCCTGTGACGTGTTCCTCGGCCTGCCGTTTAACATTGCCAGCTATGCGCTGTTAGTCCACATGATGGCGCAGCAGTGCGACCTGGAAGTGGGCGATTTTGTCTGGACCGGTGGGGACACCCATCTTTACAGCAACCATATGGAACAGACGCATCTCCAGCTGACCCGCGAACCGCGTGCGCTGCCGAAGCTGATTATCAAACGCAAACCGGCATCAATCTTCGACTATCGCTTTGATGATTTCGAGATTGAGGGCTATGACCCGCATCCGGGCATCAAAGCGCCCGTCGCTATCTGATGCGATAAAGCGTGACACAACCGGTGCTCTTTAGCGCCGGTTTTTTTTCGCCTTTATCCCGTTTCCCGAAGCACTATCCAGAAAGCGTGCAACGCGCTGCAACACTCCTGATTCTCCGGATAACGCCTCGTAAAACGAGGATCCGTCGCTCGTCATGTTCACCGCGCTTCGCCACACTCCCGATATGAAAAAAGAGAACGGTTTTACGCTTATCGAAACGCTGGTCGCGATTTCGCTTGTCGTTATCCTCAGCGCCTCAGGTCTTTACGGCTGGGACAGCTGGCAGCGGCAGCAGCGGCTGTGGCAAACCGCCAGTCAGGTACGAGATTACCTGCTGTTTCTGCGCAATCATGCCAACCGCTACAACCGCGACCATCAAATTACCCATCAGCGGATGGGAGGCATGGATTGTCTGCTGAGCTCTGCCGCGCAAGGCTGTGAGAAGGGCAATCCCTTTGTGCTGATACCACTCTGGCCTGAGGTCGCGATCGGCGAGGTAACGCCGTCGCTCGCGTTCTATGGATTAAAGGATACGGCATGGGCAGGGCGGATACGCGTTCAAAGTCGTGCAGGAGAATGGCTGATTATTGTCTCAAATGGAGGACGCATCAGGATGTGTAAGGTCTCTGCGGGAGGTTCATGTCGATGAAGCAGCGAGGTTTCTCACTGACTGAAGTTCTGATTGCCACGGCGATTAGCAGCCTCCTGCTGATAAGCGCATCGCGTTTTTTACCCGGCTTGCAGCGTGCGGTCTTAGCGCAATCCGGCCAGAGACAACTGGAGGAAGAGGTCTGGCACCACCTGTTCGCCCTGGGCAAACAGCTCCAGCGTGCGGGGTACTGCGCGGGAAACTGTCAGGGACAGGCGCTGGTGACAGCCAGGCAAGGAAGTTGCGTCATTGTGCGGTGGGATGCCAACAGTAACGGCAGCTGGGATAACAGCGCATCAGAAAATGACAGCACCGGTTTTCGACTGGAGTCTGGTGCGCTTGAAACCCAGCGTGGAGCGACCTCATGTGAAGGAAAAGGATGGGAAAAGCTCACGGACCCGGACAGGCTTACTATCGCGCATTTTGTGGTGAGGACAGTGGAACATGCCGGTTTTGCGCCAGAGGTGAATATCGAACTGGCGGCGATTCGTAAAGGCGAGAAGGGGGAGCCCTGGCAGGCGTTGTATACGGTCACGGGGTACAACCTGTGAATCGTCAACGCGGCATGTCTTCGCTGGCGATGGTTCTGCTTTTACTGGTGCTCGGTACCCTGATCCTCACCGGTCTCAATCAGCAGCTCACAACGTTTAGCGCGCTCGTCGGCGGTGAGAGCCGTTCGCTTCAGCAGCAGGCGACGGTGCAGTCCGCGCTTGAGTGGGGACGAGTTCAGAGCTGGTCGTCAGAGCCACAGGTTCAGTGCAAGAAGACTCCTGCGTGGCGAGCGTGTTTGCGCCAGCTGAGTGGGGCGCGTGTGCTGCTGATTGCCGGAGACAGCGACCTGCTGCTCTGGCGCTCAGGAGAGATTGTCGACGGGAACGTTCGCTTTTCGCCTCACGGCTGGAGTGATTTTTGTCCCCTTAAGGAGAGCGCGTTATGCCAGCTGCCGTGAACAGAGAAAAAGGGTTTAGCATGGTTGAGGTACTGCTGGCGATGATGCTGCTGGTGATCGTCGTGACGGCTTTGTCCGGTTATCATCGGGCGTTGGCGGCTCGGTTTACCCTGTTTAACCAGTATCGACAGCTCTGGCATCATGCCTGGAATCAGTCTCAGCTCTCAACAAATGTTCTCCCGGCTGGCTGGCAGGCCAGTCGGGGGCAGACAACGCACGCAGGATGTGTCAGCATCACGGTCACACTTATTTCTCCTCTGGGGCGGCGCGGTGAGATAACACGCCTGCATTGCCCGGTTAGCCAGTAGTCGGGAGCGTCTATGTTAAGGGTCTACCACTCAAATCGTCTGGATGTGCTGGAAGCGCTGATGGAATTTATCGTTGAGCGCGAGCGGCTTGACGATCCTTTTGAGCCTGAAATGGTGCTGGTGCAGAGCACCGGTATGGCACAGTGGCTGCAAATGTCGCTTTCCCGTAAATTTGGCATAGCCGCAAATATTGATTTCCCGCTGCCCGCGAGCTTTATCTGGGAGATGTTTGTGCGCGTGTTGCCGGACATCCCGGAGCAGAGCGCCTTCAACAAGCAAGGCATGAGCTGGAAGCTCATGGCCCTGCTGCCGGAAATGCTGCAGCACGATGAATTCGCCATGCTGCGCCACTACCTCAATGACGATACCGATAAGCGCAAGCTGTTCCAGCTGGCGTCGCGCACCGCCGATCTCTACGACCAATACCTTGTTTACCGTTCTGACTGGTTAATTCGTTGGGAAGCGGGCGAGTTGGTTGAAGGGCTACCGGAGGCGCAAATATGGCAGGCACCGCTGTGGAAAGCGCTGGTAGAGCATACGGAGAAACTTGGGCAGCCTAAGTGGCACCGTGCCAACCTGTACGATCGGTTTATCTCCATACTCGAGAATGCGTCGGAGCGCCCGGCCCGACTGCCGTCACGCGTTTTTATCTGCGGGATATCCGCATTACCGCCTGTTTATCTGAAGGCGTTGAACGCGCTGGGTAAACATATTGATATTCATATTTTGTTCACCAACCCTTGCCGACAGTATTGGGGGGATATCCTCGACGAACGTTGGCTTGCGCGGCTGGTGACTCGCCAACGAAAGCGCCTTTTTGAAGAACGTTCCGTCCCGCTGTTTAAAGACGGCTCGACTGCCGGGCAGCTTTTTGATGAAGACGGTATCCAGAACCTGCCCAATCCACTGCTTGCCTCGTGGGGGAAGCTGGGGCGTGACTACATTCACATGCTTTCAGACATCACTTCATCAGGCGAAGGTGACGTGGATGCCTTTGTCGATATTGCCCCGGATAGCCTGCTGCATCATATTCAGCTGGATATCCTCGATCTGGAAAACCGTGCCGTGATGGGCGTGACGGCGAAAGAATTCGAACGCAGCGACAGCAAGCGCAAGCTGGATGCTGACGATCGCAGCATCACGATCCATGTTTGCCATAGCCCTCAGCGTGAGGTCGAAGTGCTTCACGACCAGCTGCTGGCGATGCTGCAGGACGATCCCGAACTGACGCCACGCGATATTGTGGTGATGGTGGCGGATATCGACAGCTACAGTCCCTTCATTCAGGCCGTTTTTGGCAGTGCGACGGGCGAGCGATATCTGCCTTACGCTATCTCTGACCGTCGTGCCCGTCAGTCGCATCCGGCATTGCAGGCCTTTATCACTCTGCTTTCACTGCCGGATAGCCGCTTTATCTCCGAAGATGTCCTGGCGTTACTGGATGTTCCCGTGCTGGCTGCACGCTTCAACATCAATGAAGAGGGGCTGCGCTACCTTCGCCAGTGGGTGAATGAATCTGGCGTACGCTGGGGGATCGATGACGATAACGTTCAGGAGTTCGAACTTCCTCCAACCGGGCAGCACACGTGGCGTTTTGGCCTGACGCGTATGCTGCTGGGCTACGCCATGGAGAGCAGCCAGGGCGAGTGGAATGAGGTGCTGCCTTACGATGAGTCCAGCGGGTTAATTGCTGAACTGGTGGGGCATTTAGCGTCACTCCTGATGCAGCTTAACCGCTGGCGACACGAACTGATGCAGCCGCGTCCGCTTGAAGCGTGGATCCCGGTTTGCAGGGCATTGCTTAATGATTTCTTCCTGCCAGACAGTGACACCGAAGCGGCAATGGCACTGATTGAAACGCAGTGGCAGGCGATCGTCGATGAAGGCGTGAATTCCCATTATCAGGATGCAATCCCACTGTCGCTGTTGAGGGATGAGCTAACGCAGCGGCTTGACCAGGAGCGAATCAGCCAGCGTTTCCTGGCAGGCCCCATCAATATCTGCACCCTGATGCCAATGCGTTCTATTCCGTTTAAAGTGGTCTGTCTGCTTGGCATGAACGACGGCGTTTATCCGCGCGCGCTGGCGCCGCTGGGGTTCGATTTGATGAGCGCAAATCCAAAGCGGGGCGACCGTAGCCGCCGCGATGATGACCGCTACCTCTTCCTTGAGGCGCTCATTTCCGCCCAGAGTAAGCTCTATATCAGCTATATCGGCCGTTCCATTCAGGACAACAGCGAGCGTTTTCCCTCCGTTCTGGTGCAGGAGCTGGTGGACTATATCGGCCAGAGTCACTATCTGACGGGGGATGAAGAGCGCAACTGCGATGAAAGCGAGATGAGGGTGAAAGCCCATATCACCTGTTTCCACAGCCGCATGCCGTTTGACCCGGTGAACTACACGCCCAGCGAGCGCCAGAGCTATGCGCAGGAGTGGCTACCGGCGGCGAAAAAGGAGGGGAGTGCGCATACCGATTTCATTCAGGAGCTTGACCCGCGCCCTGTCGACACCCTGACCTTCGAAAAGCTTCAGCGGTTTTGGGCGCATCCGGTGCGCGCCTTCTTCCAGCAGCGATTGCAGGTCAACTTCCGTTCTGAAGAGAGTGAAATTCCTGATGCAGAGCCCTTTACGCTGGAAGGGCTGGAGCGCTACCAGTTAAACCTGCAGCTGTTGAATGCGCTGGTTGAAGAGGAAGATGCGGACAAACTTTACCGCCGCTACCGTGCTGCAGGACAGCTGCCCTATGGGGCATTCGGGGAAATTGTCTGGGAGGCGCAGTGTCAGGAGATGACCGCCCTGGCAGAGCGCGTAAGAGCGTGCCGACAGCCAGGGAAAAGCATTGAAATCGATCTCAACTGCAATGGTGTACAGCTCACGGGCTGGTTAACCCAGGTTCAGCCGGACGGGCTGCTGCGCTGGCGGCCTTCTATGCTGAGCGTTTCACAGGGTTTGCAACTCTGGCTGGAACATCTTGTCTACAGTGCGGATGGTCATAAAGGTGAAAGTCGGATTTTCGTGCGCAAAGAGGGCGAATGGCGCTTCCCGCCGATGGAGTCTGAGCAGGCGTTACGGTATCTGTCTTTGTACATTGAGGGCTACCGTCAGGGAATGAACAAACCGCTACTGCTGTTGCCGGAAAGTGGCGGGGCCTGGATAAAAGCCTGTTATGACGCACAGAATGATGCGATGTTAACGGATGAGGCGTCACTGCAGAAAGCGCGCAGTAAATTTATGCAGGCCTACGAAGGTAACATGATGGTACGGGGCGAAGGTGAAGATGTCTGGTATCAGCGCTTATGGCGAACGCTTGAGCCAGAGTACTTTGAGGCCATCACGGAAGAGGCGCAGCGCTACCTGCTGCCGTTGTTTAAATTTAATCAGTCCTGAGCGCTGTATAAAAATTGCGCAGTGTGGGGTGTTCAATTATGATGCACTTCTTATCACGGACTGATGTACCCAATAAAGAGATGTTGGCGTGTCCAGCACGCAATGTATTAATGATGTAGCCGTGATAAAGAGGTAGCACCTTGTTTAAAGCGTTTGTTTTGTTTTTCGCCCTCTGGGTACCTGTCACTCAGGCAGACTCCGGTTGGCAACCCGTTCAGGAAACTATTCGTAAAAGCGAAAAAGATACCCGTCAATATCAGGCTATTCGTCTTGATAACGGCATGACCGTGCTGCTGGTTTCCGATCCGCAGGCGGTGAAGTCCCTCTCGGCATTAGTGGTGCCGGTTGGATCGCTGGAAGATCCTGACGCGCATCCTGGGCTTGCACACTATCTGGAACATATGACGCTGATGGGGTCAAAAAAATACCCGCAGCCGGATAGCCTGTCCGAATTTTTGAAAATGCATGGCGGGAGCCACAATGCCAGTACGGCACCGTACCGCACGGCCTTTTATCTTGAAGTCGAAAATGATGCGCTGGAAGGCGCGGTCGATCGCCTTGCTGATTCCATCGCCGCCCCCCTGCTGGATAAAAAATATGCCGACCGTGAACGCAATGCCGTCAATGCTGAGTTGACCCTTGCCCGCACGCGAGACGGTATGCGCATGGCCCAGGTCAGCGCCGAAACCATCAACCCTGCGCACCCGGGTTCGCGCTTCTCCGGCGGTAACCTTGAGACGTTAAGCGACAAACCGAACAGCCCGGTGCTTGATGCCCTGCACGCGTTTCGCGATAAATACTACTCCGCCAACCTGATGAAAGCGGTCATCTACAGCAATAAACCGTTGCCAGAACTGGCAGGCATGGCGGCTAAAACGTTTGGCCGGGTGCCGAATAAAAATATCGACCTGCCGCAGATAGACGTACCGGTGGTCACGGATGCGCAAAAGGGCATCGTGATCCACTACGTGCCTGCGCTGCCGCGCAAAGTGCTGCGCGTGGAATTCCGCATCGATAACAACACCGCACAGTTTCGCAGTAAAACCGATGAGCTGGTGACCTATCTGATAGGTAACCGTAGCCCGGGTACGCTTTCTGACTGGCTGCAAAAACAGGGGCTGGTGGAAGGTATTCGCGCCGACTCCGATCCGGTTGTGAACGGCAATAGCGGCGTGCTGGCGATCTCCGCCACCCTGACCGACAAGGGCCTGGCAAACCGTGACGAAGTGGTGGCGGCGATCTTCAGCTACCTCTCTTTACTGCGTGAGAAAGGCGTCGATAAGCGCTACTTTGATGAGCTCGCCCACGTGCTGGATCTCGATTTCCGTTACCCGTCCATTACCCGCGATATGGATTACGTTGAGTGGCTGGCGGATACCATGATCCGCGTGCCGGTGGAGCACACCCTCGACGCGGTCAATATTGCCGACCGCTATGATGCCGATGCGGTAAAAGCCCGCCTGGCGATGATGACGCCGGAGAATGCCCGCATCTGGTACATCAGCCCGAACGAACCGCATAACAAGACGGCGTATTTTGTCGATGCTCCTTATCAGGTGGACAAAATCAGCGCGCAGACCTTCGCCGACTGGCAGAAGAAGGCCGGGGAGATTGCGTTAAAGCTGCCGGAGCTGAACCCCTATATTCCGGATGACTTCTCGCTGACCAAAACGACTAAAGATTACCCGCACCCGGCGCTCATCGTTGATGAACCGACGCTGCGCGTGGTGTACACCCCCAGCCGCTACTTCGCAAGCGAGCCAAAGGCCGATGTCAGCGTGGTGCTGCGTAACCCGAAAGCGATGAACAGCGCCAAAAATCAGGTGATGTTCGCGCTCAATGACTATCTCGCCGGGATTGCGCTCGATCAGCTCAGCAACCAGGCGGCCGTGGGCGGGATCAGCTTCTCCACCAACGCCAACAACGGTTTGATGCTCAATGCAAACGGCTATACCCAGCGTTTGCCTCAGCTGTTCCAGGCACTGCTGGAGGGCTATTTCAGCTATACGCCGACGGAAGAGCAGCTTGAACAGGCTAAATCGTGGTATGCGCAGATGATGGATTCTGCGGAGAAGGGCAAAGCTTACGATATGGCGCTTATGCCGGCGCAAATGCTGTCGCAAGTTCCTTATTTCCAGCGAGAGGATCGCCGCGCGCTGTTGCCTTCGATCACCTTAAAAGACGTGCTGGCTTACCGTGACGCGCTGAAAACCAACACGCGTCCGGAGTTCCTGATCGTCGGCAACATGAGTGAGGATCAGGCCAAAACCCTGGCAGAGAATGTACGCACTCAGCTCGGTTCGAAAGGCGACGAGTGGTGCCGCAACCAGGACGTGCTGGTTGAGAAAAAACAGAATGTGATTTTTGAAAAGGCGGGTAACAGCACGGATTCCGCGCTGGCCGCGGTATTTGTGCCAACGGGCTACGATGAATTCGCCAGCTCAGCGCAGAGTGCCGTTCTGGGGCAAATTATTCAGCCGTGGTTCTACAACCAGTTACGCACAGAGGAGCAGCTTGGCTACGCGGTGTTTGCCTTCTCCATGAACGTAGGCCGACAGTGGGGGCTGGGTTTCCTGCTGCAAAGCAGCGATAAACAGCCGGCGTATCTCTGGCAGCGTTACAAGGCCTTCTTCCCGCAGGTGGAAGCAAAACTCCGCGCCATGAAGCCGGAAGAGTTTGCTCAGATCCAGCAGGCCGTCATCGCACAGGTGATGCAGCCGCCGCAGACGCTGGGTGAAGAAGCCTCGCAGCTGAGCAAAGATTTCGATCGCGGTAATCTGAAATTTGATTCGCGTGATAAAGTAGTGGCCGAGATAAAACAGCTGACGCCGCAGAAGGTTGCAGACTTCTTCCATCAGGCGGTCATTAAGCCGCAGGGAATCACCATCCTGTCTCAGGTTTCCGGTAGCCAGAACGGGAAAACGGAGTACGTGAACCCGAAAGGCTGGAAAGTCTGGAAGAGCGTCAGCGCGCTGCAGCAATCTATGCCCTGGAGTAAGAAAGAATGACCGATACCGCTGAGTCCCTTGATCCCTTACGTTTACCTCTGCAGGGTGAACGATTGATTGAAGCCTCAGCGGGAACGGGAAAAACCTTCACCATTGCCGCGCTGTACCTGCGTCTGCTGCTGGGGCTTGGCGGCAACGCCGCTTTTCCACGTCCTTTGAGCGTGGAGGAACTGCTGGTGGTGACCTTCACCGAGGCTGCCACCGCTGAGCTGCGGGGCCGTATTCGCAGCAATATCCACGAGCTGCGCATCGCCTGTCTGCGTCAGAGCACGGATAACCCTCTCTACGCGAGCCTTCTGGAAGAAATTGCCGATAAGCAACAGGCAGCCCAGTGGCTATTGCTCGCTGAACGGCAGATGGATGAAGCGTCCGTCTTCACCATTCACGGTTTTTGCCAGCGTATGCTGAGCCTGAATGCGTTTGAATCCGGCATGCTGTTTGAACAGCAGCTTATTGAAGATGAATCCGTGCTTCGCTATCAGGCCTGCGCGGATTTCTGGCGTCGCCACTGCTACCCGTTACAGCGCGATATCGCCGAAGCGGTACATGCGCTGTGGAAGGGCCCGGAGGCGCTGCTGCGCGCTATCGATCGTTATCTGCAGGGTGAAGCACCGGTCATCAAATCCCCGCCGCCTGCGGATGAAACCCTGGCCTCACGCCATGAAAAAATCATCGCGAGAATTGCCGACATCAAGCAAAAATGGATTGAGTCCGTTGGCGAGATTGACGCAATCATCGAAAATTCCGGGATTGATCGACGCAAGTTTAACCGTGGCAATCAGGGGAAATGGATCGACAAGATCAGCGCCTGGGCGCAGGAGGAGACGCGAGGCTACCAGCTCCCGGATGCGCTGGAGAAATTCTCCCAACGTTTCCTGGCTGATCGGACCAAAGCCGACGGCATTGTGCCTGAGCATCCTCTGTTTGTGGCGATTGAAACCCTGCTGGCTGAGCCCTTAACGCTCAACGATCTGATGATTACCCGCGCCATGACGGAAATTCGCGACGCCGTCGCGCGTGAGAAACGCCGCCGGGGTGAACTGGGGTTTGACGACATGCTGAGCCGCCTCGATGCGGCGCTGTGCAGTGAAAATGGCGAAGCGCTTGCCGCCGCGATCCGGACCCGGTTCCCGGTGGCGATGATTGACGAATTTCAGGATACCGACCCTCAGCAATACCGCATTTTCCGCCGTATCTGGCGCCAGCAGCCCGGTACCGCGCTGTTGTTAATCGGCGATCCGAAACAGGCCATTTATGCCTTCCGCGGTGCGGATATTTTCACCTACATGAAAGCCCGTAGCGAAGTTGATGCGCACTACACGCTTGATACTAACTGGCGCTCCTCTCCCGGCATGGTGGAAAGCGTCAACGCGCTCTTCAGCCGCATGGATACGGCGTTTATGTTCCGGGAGATCCCGTTTCAGCCGGTAAAGTTCGCCGAGAAAAATGCCTCGTTGCGCTTCGAGTTCAACGGCGAGACGCAGCCTGCCATGAACTTCTGGCTGCTGGACGGGGAAGGCTGCGGCGTTGCCGACTATCAAAATGCCATGGCCCAGCACAGTGCCGCACAAATCCGCGACTGGCTCAGTGCGGGCGCGCACGGTAAAGCGCTGCTGTGGAAGGGGGATAAACCAACCCCGGTAAAGGCATCCGATATCACGGTGCTGGTGCGCAGCCGTCAGGAGGCCGCGCTCATCCGCGACGCTCTGACGTTACTGAATATCCCCTCCGTCTATCTCTCAAACCGCGACAGCGTCTTTGAAACGCTGGAAGCGCAGGAGATGCTATGGCTGCTGCAGGCCGTGCTGGCTCCGGAGCGGGAAAGCACGCTGCGTAGCGCATTAGCGAGCGCGATGCTCGGGCTGAACGCGCGGGATATTGATGCGCTCAACAATGACGAAGCCGCGTGGGATGCCGTGGTAGAAGAGTTTGTTCGCTACCGCGAAAAATGGCAGAAGCGTGGAGTCATGGCGATGGTGCGTGAGCTCATGGCGCAGCGCCACATTGCGGAGAATATGCTGGCGACAGCAGGCGGCGAGCGCCGTTTGACCGATATTTTACATATCAGCGAACTGCTGCAGGAAGCCGGTACGCAGCTGGAGAGCGAACACGCCCTGGTACGCTGGCTGGCGCAGCAAATTGCCGATCCGAACAGTAATTCGTCCAGCCAGCAGATGCGCCTTGAGAGTGATAAACATCTGGTGCAGATCGTCACCATTCACAAGTCGAAAGGCCTGGAATATCCGCTGGTCTGGCTGCCGTTTATCGCCAATTATCGCGTGCAGGATCAGGCCTTTTACCACGATCGCGAGTCTTTTGAGGCGGTGCTCGATCTCAGCAACGCGGAGTCCAGCGTTGAGCTGGCCGAAGCCGAGCGTCTGGCGGAAGACCTGCGCCTGCTTTACGTGGCGCTGACCCGTTCGGTCTGGCACTGCAGCCTGGGCGTTGCGCCGCTGTTCCGTCGCCGTGGCGAAAAGAGCGGGGAGAGTGATTTTCATCTGAGCGCGCTGGGGCGGCTTATTCAGCACGGCGAACCCAAAGATGCGGTGGGCCTGCGCCAGTGCATCGAATCGCTTTGCACGGAGCATGTTGCCCTGCATATTCCGTCGCAGCCCGACAATAGCCGCTGGCAGATGCCGGATCTGCGTGAGTCAGATCTCCATGCCCGCCAGGTTGTGCGTACCATTGCCGACGACTGGCGCGTCACCAGCTACTCCGGTTTGCAGCAGCACGGGCAGAGTATTGCGCAGGATCTGATGCCAAAACTGGACGTGGATGCCGCAGGAGCCGGTAGCGTACCCGCTGAGCCGGTGCTCACGCCGCACCAGTTCCCGCGCGGCGCCTCGCCGGGCACGTTTTTGCACAGCCTGTTTGAAGAGCTGGATTTTACCCAGCCGGTTTCCGAAGAGTGGGTGCTGAAAATGTTACAGAGTGGCGGCTACGACGCGCAGTGGCAGCCGGTTCTCACCGACTGGATCCGCGCGGTACTGCACGCGCCGCTCACGACGCAGGGGATCTCGCTGAACCAGTTGACTGCCAAAGATAAGCAGGTGGAGATGGAGTTTTATCTCCCCATCGCCAGCCCGCTCAGGGCCGAGGCGCTTGATGCCCTGATCCGCGAGTACGATCCGTTATCCGCCGGATGCCCGCCGCTGAACTTCCGCCAGGTGCAGGGGATGCTCAAAGGCTTTATCGACCTGGTTTTCCGCCACGAAGGGCGCTACTACCTGCTGGACTACAAATCGAACTGGCTGGGTGAAAGCAGCGAAGCCTACACCCAGGACGCGATGGCCTCTGCCATGCAAATGCATCGCTACGATCTGCAGTACCAGCTTTACACCCTTGCGCTGCACCGTTACCTGCGTCATCGCATGGCCGATTACCGCTACGAAACGCATTTTGGCGGCGTCATTTACCTGTTCCTGCGCGGAGTGGATGGTAACGACCCGCGTTCCGGCGTCTTTAGCACGCGTCCGGCTGCGGAACTGATTGAAAAAATGGATAACCTGTTTGCTGCAAGCACGGAGGAGGTAGCATGACGATGCAGGCGCTACTGCTGGACGCGGTTGAACAACGATTACTGCGTCACCTGGATGTGCAGTTCGCTATGATGGTGGCAGGCGAGGAGCCTGCCGTCATGCTGGCCGCGGCCATTCTGAGTAAAGACGCGGGGGAAGGGCACGTATGTCTGCCGCTGTCGCGTCTGGCGGTGGATGAGAAAATGCCTCCGGCTTTACAGGCGTGTTTCGCGCTGCTGGGTGACGAAGTGGACTGGCAGGGGATATTACTCGGCTCGCCTGCCGTGAGCGGAGCCGATACCGGGACGCCGATGATCCTTGTCGGCGAGCGTTTGTATCTTAACCGGCTGTGGCGTAACGAACTGACGGTAGCGCGCTTCTTCAGCGAGACCAACGCCCCGCTTCCCTGCGATGAAGCGCAGCTCCGGCAAACGCTGGATACGCTGTTTACCTCTGACGACGAGACAAACTGGCAGAAAGTGGCGGCAGCCGTGGCCTTAACGCGACGGATCTCGGTGATTTCTGGCGGCCCGGGCACCGGGAAAACGACCACTGTGGTAAAACTGCTTGCCGCGCTGATCCAGCTATCGGGTGAGAAAAAGTGCCGTATTCGCCTGGCCGCCCCCACCGGTAAAGCGGCGGCACGTCTGACGGAGTCGTTAGGCGGCGCGCTGCAAAAACTGCCGCTAACCGGGGAGCAGCTTGCGCTTTTCCCCAATGAAGCGAGCACGCTGCACCGTTTGCTTGGCGCACAGCCGGGTAGCCAGCGTCTGCGCTATCATGCCGGTAACCCACTGCACCTTGACGTGCTGGTCGTGGATGAAGCGTCGATGATTGACCTGACGATGATGTCGCGTTTGATCGATGCGCTCCCGCCTCACGCGCGCGTCATTTTCCTCGGCGATCGCGACCAGCTTGCCTCCGTTGAGGCCGGGGCCGTATTGGGGGATATCTGTACCTATGCCAGCCTGGGATATACCGCGGAACGCGCGCAGGAGCTGGCCCGTCTCACCGGATGTTCGCTCACGTCTGAAAACCATTCGCTCGCAGGGGCGCTGCGCGACAGCCTGTGTCTGCTGCAAAAAAGCTACCGTTTCGGCAGCGACTCCGGCATCGGCCAGCTTGCGGCGGCGGTGAACCGGGGCGACCGGCGCACCACCACAGCGGTATTTGACGGTACCTTTACGGATATTGAGAAAAAATCGCTGCAAAGCGGGGAAGAGTATCAGGCGATGCTGGACGATGCCCTGCAGGGGTACCAGCACTTTCTGACGGGCGTACAACAGCAAAGTACGCCGGAGCAGGTCATTGCCGCGTTTGGCGAATACCAGCTGCTCTGTGCGCTGAGGGAAAGCCCCTTTGGCGTCAGGGGTTTGAACGACAGGCTGGAACAACTGCTGGCGCAAAAACGCAAAATTAACCGCACCCTGCACTCGCGCTGGTATGAAGGGCGACCGGTGATGATCTCCCGCAACGACAGCGCGCTGGGATTGTTTAATGGGGATATCGGGATTGCGCTCGACTGCGGTCAGGGCCTGCGCGTCTGGTTCCAGATGCCGGACGGGAGTGTGAAGTCCTTCCAGCCCAGCCGTTTGCCCGAGCATGAAACCGCCTGGGCGATGACGGTGCACAAATCCCAGGGCTCCGAGTTTAACCATGCGGCGCTGATCCTGCCCACGCAGCTTTCACCCGTCGTTACCCGCGAGCTGATCTATACCGCCATTACGCGCGCGCGTCAGCGTCTGTCGCTGTATGCCGATGAACGGGTGCTGGTGCAGGCGATCGCCACCCGAACGGAACGCCGAAGCGGACTGGGCGCGATATTTGAGTCACTCTGAACAACGCCAGACATGCAGGCCGGGTACGCGCAGCGCGACCCGGCAAGCGTTGTATTATCCCAGGTCAGCCATCAGCACCTTTGAACGACGCTGATAGTTGTACATCTCTTTCTTCGTTTCCGGCAGAGAATCGATATCCACCGGCGTGAATCCGCGCTCCTGGAACCAGTGAATGCTGCGCGTCGTCAGGACGAACAGCTTGCTCAGCCCCATCTGGCGCGCCTGTGCCGCCACGCGTTCAAGCAGCATTTCGCCGCGTGAAGAGCTACGGTAATCAGGATGCACCGCCACGCAGGCCATTTCACCGATCTTCTCTTCCGGGAACGGATAGAGCGCGGCGCAGGCAATGGTCAGGTTATCGCGCTGAATAATGGTGAATTTATCGATCTCCATCTCCAGCTGTTCGCGTGAGCGACGTACCAGAATGCCCTGCTGTTCCAGCGGGCGGATCAGCTCCAGAATGCCGCCGATGTCATTGATGGTGGCGCGGCGGATCTGCTCCGCACTCTCCATCACAATCTGCGTACCAATACCGTCGCGGGAGAACAGCTCCTGCAGCAGGGCCCCGTCTTCCTGATAGCTGATCAGGTGGCTGCGGCGCACGCCGCTGCGGCAGGCCTTCACGGCGCCACGCAGGAAGCGGACGGTGCCGGAGTGGTAATCGCCTTCGGCTTCCAGCGCTTCCACGCGGGCCTGGGCTTCATTCGGGAAGAGTTCCGGTACGATTGTTCCTTCACCGTCCACGACGCCCTGGGAGGAGCAGAACCCAATCATTTTTTCCGCCTTCAGCTTGATCGCCAGCTGCGTGGCGATCTCTTCGGACGTCAGGTTAAAGCTTTCGCCGGTCACGGAAACGGCGACCGGGCCCATCAGCACGATGGCACCGCTGTCCAGCTGGCGGTGAATAGCTTCTTCATCAATACGACGAATACGGCCGCTGTGGCAGTAATCCACGCCATCGTCCACGCCGAGCGGCTGGGCAATGATAAAGTTGCCGCTCACGACGTTGATATGCGCGCCCTGCAGCGGCGTATTGTTCAGGCTCATGGAGAGACGCGCGGTAATATCCAGCTGCAGCAGACCCGCCGCCTGTTTCACCAGCTCCAGGGTTTTGGCATCGGTGACGCGGGTATGTTTATGGTAAATCGGCTCGTGGTGGTGAGCGGCCAGGTTGGCGTCGATCTGCGGACGCGCGCCATACACCACCACCAGGCGGATCCCGAGGCTGTGCAGCAGGCCAATGTCATTGACGATGCTGGAAAAATTTTCATGCTCAATGGCTTCGCCGCCAAGCATGATGACAAACGTTTTTCCCCGATGGGCGTTGATATAGGGAACAGAATGGCGGAATCCCTGGACCAGTTCGGTTCTACGTTCCTTCACCATGGCACAACCCTTAATGAATGTTTATTCGTAATTTCTGTATTTTTATTCGATTGTGGCCGCGTGTGCAAGCGCAAATTTTCCGCGACCCACAGAAATTGGTAAGTAATCCGTGCGTTAGCGTATGATTGTTTACCCTTTTATAGATGACAGTTTATGCGTCATTCGTTAAAGTTTTCGGTCAATTTGGACATTTTGTATATCAGTCAGTGTTCTTGCTCGGGAGAAGCATGTCGGGATCCAATTCAGCAATAAGCCGCCGCCGTTTGTTAAAAGGGGCCGGGGCAATGTGGTTGCTTAGCGTCAGTCAGGTCGGTCTTGCCGCCACGAGTCAGGTGGTGGCGGTGCGCGTCTGGCCGTCGTCGACCTATACGCGCGTGACGGTCGAATCCAATCGCGTGCTGAAATATAAGCAATTTGCCCTCAGCAACCCGGAACGCGTGGTGGTGGATCTCGAAGGCGTTAACCTCAACTCCGTGCTGAAAGGGATGGCGGCGCAGATCCGCGGCGACGATCCGTTTATTAAATCGGCGCGCGTCGGGCAGTTTGATCCGCAAACCGTGCGCATGGTGTTTGAGCTTAAACAGAACGTTAAGCCGCAGCTGTTCGCCCTGGCGCCCGTTGCGACGTTTAAAGAGCGTCTGGTGATGGATCTCTACCCGGCCAACGCAACGGATATCCAGGATCCGCTTCTCGCTCTGCTGGAAGACTACAACAAGGGCGATCTTCAGCGTCAGGTGCCGCCTGCGCAAAGCGGTCCGCAGCCCGGAAAAGCAGGGCGCGATCGTCCGATTGTGATCATGCTCGATCCCGGCCACGGCGGCGAAGACTCCGGCGCGGTGGGGAAATACCGCACGCGTGAAAAAGACGTGGTGCTGCAAATTGCCCGCCGCCTGAAGGCGTTGATTGATAAAGAAGGCAATATGCGCGCCTATATGACGCGCAATGAAGATATCTTTATTCCGCTGAAGGTCCGGGTGGCGAAAGCGCAGAAGCAGCGCGCCGATTTGTTCGTGTCGATCCATGCGGATGCCTTTACCAGCCGCCAGCCAAGCGGCTCGTCGGTGTTCGCGCTCTCAACCAAAGGCGCGACCAGTACCGCAGCAAGATTCCTGGCTGACAGCCAGAACGCCTCTGACCTGATTGGTGGCGTGAGCAAAAGCGGCGACCGCTACGTTGACCACACCATGTTCGATATGGTGCAGTCGCTGACCATTAACGACAGCCTGAAGTTTGGTAAAGCGGTGCTGGGCAAGCTGGGGAACATCAATAAGCTGCATAAAAACAGCGTTGAACAGGCCGGGTTTGCGGTACTCAAGGCACCGGATATCCCGTCCATTCTGGTTGAAACCGCCTTTATCAGTAACGTCGAAGAGGAGCGTAAGCTCAAGACGGCAAAATTCCAGCAGGAGGTTGCGGAGTCGATTCTGGCGGGGATACGGGCGTATTTCTCTGACGGGGCGACGCTGGCGCGACGCGGATAATGCTTTCAGCCGGGTAAACGCCCGGCAAATGCACAAACGACAGATACAAAAAAACACCCTTGAGGGTGTTTATTGTTTTCAGAAGTGTTGGTTGCGGGGGCCGGATTTGAACCGACGACCTTCGGGTTATGAGCCCGACGAGCTACCAGGCTGCTCCACCCCGCGTCCGTCTTTCTACTCGTGTAGAAACTTACTTCTTCAAATTTGATTGGTTGCGGGGGCCGGATTTGAACCGACGACCTTCGGGTTATGAGCCCGACGAGCTACCAGGCTGCTCCACCCCGCGTCCGTCTTTCTACAGTCGTAGAAGATACTTCATCAAATTTTAATTGGTTGCGGGGGCCGGATTTGAACCGACGACCTTCGGGTTATGAGCCCGACGAGCTACCAGGCTGCTCCACCCCGCGTCCGTGGATGCGCACTATACTCGGATAGGTTTGTGATGCAACCCCTTTTTTACATAAATCATGATTTTGTATGCAAATTGAACGACATGGCTCTGTTCGGACTATTTTTTGCGCAAAATTTGCCAAAGGGCATGCGATCGCATTTCATTAGCCCTGGCGGTTTGTTATCTTCATCACGCGGAAATGGGCAACTTAAAGACGAGATATAATGAAAGGACGTTGGGCGAAGTATCTGATGGCGGGCGCAATGGTAGCGATTCTTGCGGCCTGTTCTTCCAAACCGACCGATCGCGGTCAACAGTATAAAGACGGGAAGTTATCCCAGCCTTTCTCTTTAGTTAATCAGCCTGATGCCGTCGGCGCACCGATTAATGCCGGTGATTTCTCTGAGCAGGTCTACCAGATCCGCAACGCGTCGCCGCGTCTGTATGGCGCCCAGAGTAGCGTGTATAACGCGGTCCAGGACTGGCTGAAAGCAGGCGGCGATACGCGCAACATGCGCCAGTTTGGTATCGACGCCTGGCAGATGGAAGGGGCCGATAACTACGGCAACGTCCAGTTTACCGGTTACTACACCCCGGTTATCCAGGCACGACACTCGCGTCAGGGCGAGTTCCAGTATCCTATCTACCGTATGCCGCCAAAACGCGGTCGTCTGCCGTCTCGCGCTGAGATCTACGCCGGTGCGCTGAGCGAAAATTACGTTCTGGCCTACAGCAACTCCCTGATGGATAACTTCATCATGGACGTTCAGGGCAGCGGCTACATTGATTTTGGCGACGGGTCGCCGCTCAACTTCTTCAGCTATTCCGGTAAAAACGGTCACGCCTATCGCAGTATCGGTAAGGTGCTGATCGACCGCGGCGAAGTGAAGAAAGAAGATATGTCGATGCAGGCGATCCGCGAGTGGGGCGAGAAACACAGCGAAGCCGAGGTGCGCGAGCTGCTGGAGCAGAACCCGTCGTTCGTCTTCTTCAAACCGCAAAACTTCGCGCCGGTGAAAGGGGCGAGTGCAGTTCCGCTGATTGGCCGCGCGTCGGTAGCATCGGATCGTTCGATTATTCCTGCAGGCACCACGCTGCTGGCTGAGGTTCCTCTGCTGGACAATAACGGCAAGTTCAACGGTCAGTATGAACTGCGTCTGATGGTGGCGCTGGACGTCGGCGGGGCGATTAAAGGCCAGCACTTTGACATCTATCAGGGCATTGGCCCTGACGCAGGCCATCGCGCGGGCTGGTATAACCACTACGGACGCGTGTGGGTACTGAAGGCAGCTCCGGGAGCTGGAAACGTATTCAGCGGCTGATTGTGGTATTCTGAGCGCAATACGGATTACTGTTCAGGGTGAGGAAAACCTCACCCTTTTTACATCTGAGGTTTTATGTCTGTGGTAATCAGCGACGCCTGGCGCCAGCGTTTTGGCGGTACGGCACGTTTATATGGTGAAAAAGCCCTGCAGCTGTTTGCGGATGCGCACGTCTGCGTCGTGGGCATTGGTGGTGTGGGGTCGTGGGCGGCAGAAGCGCTGGCGAGAACCGGTATTGGCGCAATCACGCTGATTGACATGGATGACGTTTGCGTCACCAACACCAACCGTCAAATCCACGCCCTGCGCGATAACGTCGGCCTGGCGAAGTCTGAGGTCATGGCGGAACGTATTCGCCTGATAAACCCGGAATGTCGGGTCACGGTGATCGACGACTTTGTGACGGCAGATAACGTCGCGGAGTACATGAGCAAAGGCTACAGCTATGTGATTGACGCCATCGACAGCGTGCGGCCAAAAGCGGCGTTGATCGCTTACTGCCGTCGGTACAAGGTGCCGCTGGTCACGACGGGCGGTGCGGGCGGGCAAATCGATCCGACGCAGATCCAGGTGGCCGATCTGGCGAAAACGATCCAGGATCCGCTGGCGGCCAAGCTGCGTGAGCGCCTGAAGAGCGATTTTAACGTGGTGAAGAACAGCAAAGGCAAGCTCGGCGTCGACTGCGTGTTCTCGACCGAAGCGCTGGTCTACCCGCAGGCGGATGGCTCAGTCTGCGCGATGAAAAGCACGGCGGAAGGGCCAAAACGAATGGATTGCGCCTCAGGTTTTGGTGCGGCCACCATGGTGACCGCCTCCTTCGGCTTTGTGGCGGTGTCTCACGCCCTCAAGAAAATGCTGGCGAAGGCGGAACGTCAGGCCTGAGCCTGACGTGCGGCATCCAGTACCGCGTCGCTGAGCGCGATCAACCCCTGACCGCGCGAGGCGCTGAGCTGCGCGCGCAGCCCCAGTTCATCAAATAACGCCAGCGGCGAATGTGCCAGCAATTCCGCCGCGCTTTTCCCTTCCACAGCGGTCAGCAATACTGCCAGCAGGCCCCGGACGATGCGGCCTTCGCTGTCGCCGAAGAAGTGCAGCTTCTCGCCGGAGACGCTAACCCCCAGCCAGACGCGGTTTTCACAGCCTGCGATCTCTTTCGCCTGCGCTTTAAGATCGTCTGAAAGGGCCGGGAGCTGTTTACCCAGCAGGATTAGCTGTCGATATTTATCTTCCCACTGCTGGAGCGGGGCGAAGGTCTGTTTTAAGGTCTCTTCTGTGATGACGGTGCCAAACGGATGTCCGGCTAAAGCAGCGCTAGTCATTAATCCACCAGTATTTCAAGGGCGCGGTCAACGGCGGCAACCAGCGCGTCGACATCGCTTTGGGTATTGTACGGCGCAAACGAGGCGCGCAGCGTACCGTTAACGCCAAGCGCCGCCAGCAGCGGCTGGGCGCAGTGCTGTCCGGCACGCAGGGCAATGCCGTACCCGGCCAGCAGCGTCACCATGTCGCTATGGTGAACGCCCGCGAAATCAAAGGCCAGCAGGCTTGAATCCTGAACGCGGAACGAGCGGAAGCCCGGGCGCTTTTTGAGCTCTTCCTCTGCCAGCGTCGCCAGCCCCCGGCTCCAGCTTTCAGCCTGAACGATGTCTGTTTCTGCCAGCCACTCCAGCGCCGCGCTTAAGCCAATCACCCCCGCCACGTTCGGCGTACCGGCTTCCAGTCGATAGGGAACATCCTGAGTTTTGAAGCCATCGAACGACACTTCAGTGATCATTTTGCCGCCACCGAGCCACGGCGTCATTTTTGCCAGCAGTTCTGGCTTGCCGTACAACGCCCCAATACCGGTTGGCCCGTAGAGCTTATGTCCTGAGAAGGCATAGAAATCGATATCAAGCGCCTGCACATCAGCGGGGAAATGCACCACGCCCTGAGCGCCGTCGACCATCACCACCATCCCGCTGGCATGGGCTATGCGAATAGCCTGAGCCAGGTCCGGGCAACCACCCGTGACGTTCGACATCTGTCCGAGCGCCAGAATGCGGCTGCGGGGGTAATCAGCTCTGGGAGACGGGCAACGTCGGGAAGAAGGTCTGCACCCAGTGGAAGCTTCACCACGCGTGCACCCGTTTGCTCTGCCACCATCAGCCATGGCACCAGGTTGGCGTGATGTTCCGCCTCGCTGACGACGATCTCATCGCCCGGCTGAAGCAGCAGGCGCGCGTAGCACTGGGCCACCATATTGATGGCTTCGGTCGTGCCGCGCGTCCAGACGATGTTTTTCCCGCTTTCGGCATTGATCAGGCGTGCGACCTGATCGCGTGCGGCTTCATAGCGCGCGGTTAATCGCTGCGCTTCGGCAAACTGGCTGCGATGCACGTTCCCGGCGCTCAGACTGTAGAACTGCTGCGTGGCCTCAATCACCGCCTGTGGCTTAAGGGCGGTGGCGGCGCTATCCAGGTAAATACCGGCATCGGCCAGGGCCGGAAACTGTGCGCGGAACTGCGCAGGACTGAAAGCGTTCATGGGATTCCTCATTTCAATATAGCGATCGTCGCGCAATTTCAGCGGCAGGGCAAGGAGGTTGATATCTATCAGAATTGTCTGCTTATCCTTACGGCCTCAAAAAAGCAGGTTATGCTAAATAGTGTTAGGCGGATGTTTTAGCCTGTTATAAATCGAGGTTTGAATAGCATTAATTGCTAAAGGAGAATAATCATGAATAAGACAGCTGCAATCATTTCTGCCTGTGCGTTTACTTTTGCCCTGAGCGCCTGTTCCGGTAACAACTACGTGATGCACACCAACGATGGTCGTTCTATCGTTTCGGAAGGGAAACCGACTACCGATAATGATACCGGGATGATTTCGTACAAAGATGCTAACGGGAACAAGCAGCAGATCAACCGCACGGACGTGAAAGAGATGAAAGAGATCGAGCATTAACAGATCGCAGGCGAAAAAAAAGCACCGCAAATTGGCGGTGCTACATTAATCACTATGGACAGACAGGGTAAATGTACAGGAAGTGAAAAATTGGTAGCGTTGCTACCGTGGTCTGAATCGCAGACCAATTGCAAACACAACAACACAACATCACAACCGTAAGCCAAAAGCCCTTCAGAACACGCATTCCGAAAAAAGCTCTTCGTTCCGGCTCAGGAAGTGCCGCCACTATAGGTATTTGCTGGTAGTTCCTCAACGGACAAATTATAATGGCTCAGATAAAAAAAACTAATAGGTTAAACGTTGTTTCCTGTTTGTTAAATCCCGTTAACATCTAAGCCAGATAACCATGTCAAAGCGATTGCCACCTCTTAATGCATTACGAGTTTTTGATGCAGCAGCACGTCATCTGAGCTTTACCCGCGCAGCAGATGAGCTTTTTGTGACACAGGCCGCAGTAAGTCACCAAATCAAGTCTCTGGAGGATTTTCTGGGCCTTAAGCTGTTTCGTCGACGCAACCGTTCGTTGCTGTTGACCGAAGAGGGGCAGAGCTATTTTCAGGATATTAAAGAGATTTTTTCCCAGCTTACGGAAGCCACGCGTAAGCTGCAGGCTCGCAGTGCAAAAGGTGCTCTGACCGTCAGTTTATTGCCCAGTTTTGCCATTCATTGGCTGGTGCCAAGACTCTCAAGCTTTAACTCAGCTTATCCGGGGATCGACGTTCGAATCCAGGCGGTAGATCGTCAGGAGGACAAGCTGGCCGATGACGTGGATGTCGCCATTTTTTATGGTCGCGGTAACTGGCCGGGCTTGCGCGTTGAAAAATTATACGCAGAATATCTCCTGCCGGTCTGTTCTCCCCTGCTGTTAACAGGTGAGAAGGCGCTGAAGTCACCCGCTGACCTGGCTCAGCATACGCTTTTGCATGATGCCTCTCGCCGCGACTGGCAAACTTATACCCGTCAATTAGGTCTTACACATATTAACGTGCAGCAGGGACCCATTTTTAGCCACAGTGCGATGGTGTTACAGGCTGCCATTCACGGGCAGGGCGTGGCGTTGGCGAACAACGTCATGGCGCAGTCCGAAATTGAGGCAGGCCGCCTGGTTTGCCCTTTTAATGATGTACTGGTCAGCAAGAATGCGTTTTATCTGGTTTGTCATGACAGTCAGGCAGAACTGGGTAAAATAGCCGCCTTCCGGCAGTGGATACTGGCGAAAGCGGCAACCGAGCAAGAAAAATTCCGCTTCAGGTATGAGCAATAACGTTTGTGTGCCGGGCACGCATCAACTCAGGACTTAAACATGACCAGCCGATTCATGCTGATTTTTGCCGCGGTGAGTGGCTTTATTTTTGTTGCACTGGGCGCCTTTGGCGCACATGTATTAAGCAAGTCTTTAGGCGCAGTAGAGATGGGCTGGATCCAGACCGGCCTTGAATATCAGGCGTTCCACACGCTGGCTATTTTTGGGCTGGCGGTGGCGATGCAGCGTCGTATCAGTATCTGGTTTTACTGGAGCAGCGTGTTTATGGCGCTGGGTACCGTGTTGTTTAGCGGTAGCCTGTACTGCCTTGCGCTCTCACATTTGCGCCTGTGGGCGTTCGTTACACCTGTCGGCGGCTTCAGCTTCCTGGCGGGTTGGGTATTAATGTTTATCGGAGCTATCCGTCTGAAACGCAAGGGCGTTGTTCATGAATAAGGTTGTTTTATATTGTCGCCCGGGGTTTGAGAAAGAGTGCGCCGCGGAAATTACCGATAAAGCGGCGAAGCGCGAAGTCTTCGGCTTTGCCCGCGTAAAAGAAAACGCGGGTTATGTCGTATTCGAGTGCTATCAGCCTGAAGACGCAGACAAGCTGGCGCGCGAGCTGCCGTTCAGCTCGCTGATCTTTGCTCGCCAGATGTTTGTCGCGGGTGAGCTGCTGAAGGATCTTCCGCCGGAAGACCGCATCACGCCAATTGTCGGCATGCTGCAGGGCGTGGTGGAGAAAGGCGGCGATCTGCGCGTTGAAGTGGCGGATACCAACGAAAGTAAAGAGCTGATGAAGTTCTGCCGTAAGTTCACCGTGCCGCTGCGAGCGGCGCTGCGTGATGCGGGCGTGCTGACGAACTACGAAACGCCGAAGCGTCCGGTGGTGCATATCTTCTTTATCGCACCAGGCTGCTGCTATACAGGCTATTCGTACACCACCAACAACTCTCCCTTCTTTATGGGCATTCCGCGTTTGCGCTTCCCGTCCGATGCGCCAAGCCGTTCCACGCTCAAGCTGGAAGAGGCGTTCCACGTCTTTATCCCGGCGGATGAGTGGGATGAACGTCTGGCAAACGGCATGTACGCCGTCGACCTTGGCGCGTGCCCGGGCGGCTGGACCTATCAGCTGGTGAAACGCAATATGTGGGTATCGTCCGTTGATAACGGTCCAATGGCGCAAAGCCTGATGGACACCGGGCAGGTTACCTGGCTGCGGGAAGACGGTTTCCGCTATCGCCCGAACCGTAACAACATCTCGTGGATGGTGTGCGATATGGTTGAGAAGCCGGCAAAAGTCGCCGCGCTGATGGCCTCCTGGCTGGTGAACGGCTGGTGTCGTGAGACCATTTTCAACCTCAAGCTGCCGATGAAAAAGCGCTATGAGGAAGTATCGCAGAACCTGGCCTACATTCAGGAGCAGATGGACGAGCACGGTATTAACGTGGAGATCCAGGCGCGTCAGCTGTATCACGACCGTGAAGAGGTGACGGTGCATATTCGTCGCTGGTGGGCTGCGATTGGCGGACGTCGCGACGAGCGATAGTACGTGCTTTGTTTTGCCCGGTGGCGCTACGCTTACCGGGCCTACAGAAAAGCGTTAACGCTCTAATCTCAACTGCTGTAAATTCCCGTCCAGCTGTAAATCCGTCTGTAGCGTTGCGATTTCCCGGCAGATAAACGCCATCTCTTTATGCGCCTCCAGCTTCTTGCGCCACTTTTCTGGCACCTCATCCAGACGGGCGTAAATCCCTTCCAGACTCTGAAAATCCTTCAGCAGCTGCGCGGCGCTCTTCGGCCCAATACCGGCGACACCCGGAACCTTAGAGCTGCTGATGCCTGCCAGCCCCCAGTAATCCGGCAGTTGCTCAGGCGAGACGCCGAACTCGCTGGCAATAAACGGCGCGTCCAGCCAGCGTTTTTGAAAATAGTCGCGAATGCGGATAGTCGGAGAAAGTAGCTGGCAGTAGCCTTTGTCAGTTGAAACGATAGTGGCCTGATGTCCGGCGCTTGCCACCTTTACGGCCAGGGTGGCCGCGAGATCGTCGGCTTCATTTCCCTGTGCACCCCAGCAGGGAACGCCCCGCTGTTCAAATGCAGCGCGCAGCATGGGCAATTCAGCGTGAAGATCGTCCGGCATCGGGGCGCGTCCGGCTTTGTAGTCGGGCAGACGCTGGTGTCGCCAGCCCGTGTTGCGGGCTTCGTCATCAAATACCGCGACCGCGTGGGTGGGTTCACTGTGGCGAATAAGCTGTTCCAGCGCGTGCAGACAGGTGTCTTTACAAGGCGTCCCCTGTACCGCATGGATACGGCGGATCAGGTTAAGAGCATCGACGATAAGTAAATGAACGGCCACAGATAATCTCCCTTCTATCTCATGCGTGAAGGGTAACACTGTCAGCAGCGTGAAACTATGAATGGTGGGGAAAACAGGAAGAAGCCTCGCAAAACGAGGCTTCCTGAGGGGCTTAATCGCAGGTCACGATCTTCATCGCCAGGCCGCCGCGAGAAGTTTCGCGGTATTTGGCGTTCATATCTTTACCGGTTTCGTACATGGTTTCGATAACCTTATCGAGACAGACGCGCGGCTCGCTGGTGCGGCGCAGCGCCATACGTGCCGCGTTCACCGCCTTCACGGAGGCAATCGCGTTACGTTCGATGCACGGTACCTGTACCTGTCCGGCAACCGGGTCACAGGTCAGCCCAAGGTTATGTTCCATGCCGATTTCCGCAGCAATGCACACCTGTGTCGGGCTTGCACCCAGCAGTTCGGCCAGACCCGCCGCCGCCATGGAGCACGCCACGCCGACTTCACCCTGACAGCCCACTTCCGCACCGGAAATAGACGCGTTCATCTTATACAGCGAACCAATCGCACTGGCGACCAGCAGGTAGCGCGCCAGCGAATTCGCGTTCACTTCACGGATAAACTTGTCGTAGTACGCCAGCACCGCCGGAACGATACCGCAGGCGCCGTTAGTCGGCGCGGTGACCACGCGGCCCCCGGCAGCGTTCTCTTCGTTTACCGCCAGGGCGAACATGTTGATCCAGTCTACAACGGCCATCGGGTCTGTCGTCGTTTTGTCGGTGCTCACCAGCATACGGCGCAGCGCAGCAGCGCGACGCGGCACGCGAAGCTTGCCCGGCAGAACGCCCTCGGTGGTGATCCCGCGCTCAATACCGCCGCGCATCACTTCCCAGACGTTAGTGAAGTGCTGTTCGAGCTCTTCTTTACTGTGAAGCGCCAGCTCGTTTTTCATCATCAGGCCGGAGAGGGAAAGGCCCGTCTCCTGGCAGTGACGCTGAAGATCCGCCGCCGTTTTGTACGGATACGGCACTTCTACAGAAGAGGTATTGGTTTGACCAAAGTGGTCTTCGTCGACGATAAAGCCGCCGCCGATAGAGTAATACGTCTGGCTGTATACCGCTTTGTCGCCGGCCAGCGCGGTAATGCGCATGCCGTTTTCGTGCAGCGACAGGTTGTCCGCATGGAAATTCATGCAGTGGTCAACCGGGAATTCAACCTCATGCTCACCGTTCGCCAGCAGCAGGCGGCCGTGGGTGTTCACATCCTGGATGAAGCCAGGGATCGCATCAATATCAACGGTGTCCGGCAGGTTTCCCGCCAGGCCCATGATAATGGCGATATCGGTATGGTGGCCTTTCCCGGTCAGGGAAAGCGAGCCGTATACATCGACAACCACGCGGGTAATGTCATGCAAGATGCCGCGTGCAATCAAGTCATCCGTGAACTGCTTACCGGCTTTCATTGGTCCGACGGTGTGAGAGCTGGAAGGACCAATACCGATTTTGAAGATATCGAATACGCTAATCATGATGCGTCCATTGCTTTCAGTCAGAGAGGGAGGAGTGCGCCGTCCGAAGACGGCGCGGGTGATAATCAGAACATGGTGTACAGGGAGTAGAAGATCGCAGAGATTGCGATAAGACCCATGATAACCACAAAGACGTTGCTCACATGACCGCTGTACTTGCGCATAGCAGGGACTTTCTGAATCGCGTACATCGGCATCAGGAACAGAATCATCGCGATGACCGGGCCGCCCAGGGTTTCAATCATGCCCAGGATGCTTGGGTTCAGGGTCGCTACCGCCCAGGTGGTGAGCAGCATGAACAGCGCAGTGATTTTGTTCAGCTTGTTGATTTCAATGCTCTTGCCTTTACCGCGCAGAGATTTAATCACCATACCGTTGAAGCCTTCACGCGCGCCGAGGTAGTGGCCCAGGAAGGATTTGGTGATGGCGATAATCGCGATGATTGGTGCCATCCACGCAATGACCGGTGCGTTAAAGTGGTTCGCCAGGTAAGACAGAATAGAGATGTTCTGCTCTTTCGCTGCCGCCAGATCCACCGGGGAAAGGCTCAGTACGCAGCTGAAGACGAAGAACATTACGGTCAGTACCATCATGATGTGAGCGCGTGCCAGGATGCTGGAGCACTTCTTCTCTGCGCCATTACCGTACTCTTCACGTTTCGCCACAGCGAAAGAAGAGATGATTGGGGAGTGGTTGAAGGAGAACACCATTACCGGAATCGCCAGCCAGAGGGTCATCAGCAGGCCGTTACCGGTTGCCGATGCGCTGCTCAGGGACAGGGTTTCCAGCGCTGCACCGTTCCACTGTGGGATCAGGTAGCAAGCCAGTACCATCAGAGCAATAACGAACGGGAAGACCAGTACGCTCATTGCTTTCACAATCATCTGCTCACCGAAGCGAACGATGGTCATCATGCCCACGATCAGGATCAGCGACAGAATCGCACGCGGCGGCGGCGTCATGTGCAGCTGGTGCATCATGAAGCTTTCAACGGTGTTGGTGATTGCCACGCTGTAGACCAGCAGAATAGGGTAAATAGCGAAGAAGTAGAGCAGGGTAATCAGTTTACCTGCGCCAACGCCGAAATGCTCTTCAACAACTTCAGTGATGTCTTCGCCCGGGTTTTTACCGGACAGCACGAAGCGGGTCAGACCGCGGTGTGCGAAGAAGGTCATCGGGAAAGCAATGATAGCCATGATGATCAGCGGGATCAGACCGCCGACGCCTGCGTTGATAGGAAGGAACAGTACACCAGCGCCGATTGCTGTGCCGTAAAGGCCAAGCATCCACATGGTATCCGTTTTGCGCCAACCACTTCGGGATTCAATCGAAGCAACGGTGCTGGTTTGAGTGGTTTCCATCTGTATCTCCTGGAGGAAGCAAATTGTCAGGTTTTTAGTCAAATCCGATGAAAAAGTGCCTGACGGTAATATGAAATTCGTTCAGTGACGGTTTTTTAATAATTTTCGCCCGTAACTATTGGCGGGCGGAAAGATACATTCTAGTTATGAATCTATCAGTGATCCTGATCCCAAATGCAATAATCCACTTATGATGTGGGCATCTTTAGACCATTTATCTGTTAAAAAAACGTCAAAGAGAATTTACGGGCGCGAAGGCTACCACCAACGACATGCGAGCTGAAAGACTGGCCCGTGATATAGGTGTCTTTAGCTGTAAAGAAATGGGTTTTTAGTATTTTCTGGCAGGTAATTTGGATTAAGGCTGATAATTTACGGTTGAAAAAACAAGGTAATCGTTTGCGTTTGCGCATAGTTTGTAAAAGACATAAGTGATGCGTATGAATTACCTCGGTAATAAAAAAGCCGGGACGCGCAACAGAGCGACCCGGCTTTGATCAGATGCTGTTGAGCGTTATGTGCAGATTTCGTAGCAAGGAATATAGGCTGAGCCCGGCAGCTTCATGCGGTGCTGAGCGACAAAGCCCTGCAGCATGTCGTCCATGCGGCGCATCATCTCCGGGTCGCCGTGGATCTTGTACGGACCGTACTGTTCAATGGCGCGGATGCCCATCTCTTTCACGTTGCCCGCCACAATCCCGGAGAAGGCACGACGCAGATCGGCAGCCAGGACTTCCACCGGCTGGTCCGGATAGAGTTTCAGGTTCGCCATATTTTCGTGCGTTGGCTCGAACGGGATCTGCAGGTCCGGCGCAATACGGATTGACCAGTTAAAGCTGTACGCATCGCCGGTATCGCGACGGTTTTCTTTTACCAGCGGCATCGCTTTTTTCATCTGGCGCGCCACTTCTGCGGCATCGTCAATGATGATGCGATAGTGACGACGCGCGGCTTCGCCCAGCGTGTGCACGATAAACTCGTCCAGCACGCGGAAGTAGTCGGCGCTCTCTTTTGGACCGGTCAGGATCAGCGGCAGAACCTGATCTTTGTTGGCCGGGTTCATCAGAATACCCAGCAGATAGAGCAGCTCTTCCGCTGTCCCCACGCCGCCCGGGAAGATGATAATGCCGTGGGCGATACGGACAAACGCTTCAAGACGTTTCTCGATATCCGGCATGATAATCAGCTCGTTAACCAGCGGGTTAGGCGGCTCTGCGGCTATGATTGACGGCTCGGTCATGCCGATAAACCGTCCCTCTTTGTAACGCTGTTGCGCGTGTCCCACTGCGGCACCTTTCATTGGCGCTTCCATCGCACCCGGACCGCAGCCGGTACAGATATTCAGCTCGCGCAGGCCGAGCTGGGTGCCCACCCGACGCGCATAAAGGTATTCGGTTTCGTTAATGGAGTGACCGCCCCAGCAGACGACCATGTTCGGCGCTTCGCCAACGTGCAGGGCACGGGCGTTACGCAAAATGGAGAACACCAGGTTGGTGATATGGACCGAGCTTTCCAGGTCGAGATGCTGGAAACGGCCTGCGTTGTGGATCTGCCCGTTAACAAACAGGATGTCACGCAGCACGGCAAACAGGTTAGCCTGAAGTGAACGAATGATACGGCCGTCGACAAAGGCCTCTTCCGGCGGGTTGATGACTTCAAGCTTCACGCCACGCTCGCGGCGCAGCACGTTGATATCAAAGCTTTCGAAGCGGGACAGCAGTTCTTTACTGTTATCTGTCAGGCTTCCGGAGTTCAGTACGGCAAGTGAACAGTTACGAAACAGTTGATAAAGATCGCTGCTGGCCGTGCGCTTAAGCATGTCCACTTCCAGCTGCGACAACATATCCATTGAGCCAAGCGGGCTAATATGTGTAATCAAGTGAGCTCCTTACGGGACGATTATCGTCTTTCCCTGTTGATTACAATAGCCCTGGCGTGTGACGTTTCACAACCTAAAGCGCGGAAGATACCGCGCATATTGTGAAAATATTTATATTACTGACGCACCAGCCGCCCCGTTGCTGGCACAAAATCGGTGTTGGTGCGCCACGGGTTGATGTCCAGACCGCCACGGCGGGTGTAGCGCGCGTAAACGCTCAGTTTTTCTGGCTGGCAAAAACGCTGAATATCGCTAAAGATACGCTCCACGCACTGCTCGTGAAATTCGTTGTGATGGCGGAACGACACCAGGTAGCGCAGCAACTTTTCCCGGTCAATTTTCGGGCCTCGGTACTGGATCTGCACCGAACCCCAGTCCGGCTGGTGGGTGATCAGGCAGTTGGATTTCAGCAGGTGGCTGACCAGCGTCTCTACGACCACCTTTCCGCTCGCCGCGTTTTCGAGGTAATCGGCGCTGAATTCATAATTCTCCACCTCGATATCCTGATCGTCGATGCAGGTCCCGTTGAAGTGGGCGACCGGCTGCCCTTCCAGTTCGTGCAGGCGATACAGTGAAACGCTCACCTTTCCCTGCGCGCAGGCGCTTAAATCACGTTCCAGGGTGTGCTGAACGTCGTCCCAGCTGCTGAATTTTGTCTGGTTAAAACTGTTGAGATAGAGCTTAAAGCTTTTGGATTCCACGAGATTAACGCTGGCGTAATCCAGCTCAACGTGGCCCACCGCCACCTGCGGCAGACCGCGCGCGTTAAGCCACGAGAGTTCGTACAGCGTCCAGATGTCACCGCCGACAAACGGCAATGCGTCTGCATGCAGGCCCAGAGGATCGCGGTTCAGGCTGCGCGGCACGCCCTGCAGCAGGCTTGCATCGTAGGTATCGCGGTAATCGGTCGATTTACCCAGCGTTAAGCCGGTTAACGCCTGATGATTTTCGTAAGACATGTTTCATAGCCACTTTACAGGTACACTTATGGCCTGAGTTTATCCTGTCTGACAAGAAGAGAGAAATCGGTGGACATCGAAACTGCAAATGCCCTCACTAGCTTCACGACCCGCTATTGCGACGCATGGCATGAAAAGGACCAGACATGGCCGCAAAGTGCTGATTTGTATGGCGTACCTTCGCCGTGCATTATCTCTTCAGTCGACGATTACGTTATCTGGCAACCAAAACCTTTCGACGGCGAGCAAAATGTAAATGCGGTTGAGCGGGCAATGGACATTGTGGTACAACCAGCGGTTCATGCATTTTATACCACGCAGTTCGCAGGGGATATGCCTGCGCGCTTTGCTGATATCACGCTGACGCTGTTGCAGACCTGGAGCGAAGACGATCTGCAGCGTGTTCAGGAAAACCTGATTGGTCACCTGGTCACGCAAAAACGCCTGAAGCTTTCTCCGACGCTCTTTATTGCCACGCTGGACAGCGAACTGGACGTTATCTCCGTCTGTAACCTGTCAGGTGAAGTGGTTAAAGAGACTATCGGCACCCGCAATCGCGAGACTCTCGCCCCCTCTCTTGCGGATTTCCTTACCCGACTTGAGCCACTTCTGTAATCCATGATGCTATAGCGCGTGTGAGAGATCTCTTACAACGTTTGTGAGAGATCGCTGAAGATTCAGTATTACCTCATTTAATTCAGATTAATATCGCTCTGTTTTTCAATGAATTACCTGTTCATCGTATTGTTTTTAGGGATTTCTTACGGCTTACAACCCAGAAAGGGTGGGTTGTAAGACGAAGCGGAATAGCGGATTCTATTTCTGTCGACAGGACGCCGACACGAGAAACGAACATCAGGATGATGGCGTTTCTCACACAGGACTCGTCAGGATGGCGCTTCAGGAAGGCTTCAGGATGAAGCGAAGTGGATAACGCAGGATGCGTAAGGGACACCTCCAGGAAGGAGAACGAGAGCCGGTCAGGATGGTCGGTGGGTCAGGAAGGCCAGGACGTTTCAGGATGAGACAAACACGTCAGGAAGATGTGTGCAGGATGCATCGGCTTACGGATGACCAGGCCTTCGGGCGTCAGGAAAAGTTGTCACGGATGAGCAGGGAGCACGAATTGTAGCTGGAATGCTGCGAAACGAACCGGGAGCACTGTTTTTACAGTGCTCCCTTTTTTTATTTCTGCCTTCCGCAATGCTATGCTGCGCGCCGTTCACTTTTTCAGTTGAGGTTACTATGACGCAACACGATAGCGTTCGTGCTCAGTTGCACGCCATCGAAGCCCTTTTGCGCCAACATCAGCTGTGGCAGGAGACCGCGCCGCAGCCAGAAGCGTTCGCGAGCACTCAGCCCTTCTGCCTGGATACGCTGGCCCCGTTTGAATGGCTGCAGTGGGTGTTAATTCCGCGCATGCACGCCCTGCTTGAGGGCGGTCACCCGCTTCCGCAGGCGTTTGCGGTCTCTCCCTACTATGAAATGGCGCTCGAGGCGACGCACCCGGCGCGCGACGTGATGCTGGTCGAACTGGAAAAACTGGATGCCCTGTTTGCCGGTGAAGATGCATGACGCTTGAGATCCTCTATCAGGACGAGTGGCTGGTGGCGGTGAATAAACCGTCAGGCTGGCTGGTACACCGCAGCTGGCTCGATCGCGATGAGAAAGTGGTGGTGATGCAGACCGTTCGCGACCAGATTGGTCAGCATGTTTTTACCGCCCATCGCCTCGACAGGCCGACCTCCGGCGTGCTGCTGATGGGGCTTTCCAGCGAGGCGGGGCGTCTGCTGTCACAGCAATTTGAACAGCATCAGATGCAAAAGCGCTACCATGCGATCGTGCGCGGCTGGCTGACGGAAGCCGCCACGCTGGACTATCCGCTGGTGGAGGAGCTGGACAAAATCGCCGATAAATTTTCCCGCGATGACAAAGGTCCGCAGCCCGCAGTAACGGATTATCGCGGCATGGCGACGACCGAAATGCCGGTTGCAACCAGCAAATTCCCGACCACACGCTACAGCCTGGTTGAGCTTTTGCCTAAAACCGGGCGTAAGCACCAGCTGCGACGCCATCTTGCGCACCTGCGCCACCCGATTATTGGTGACAGCAAACACGGTGATTTGCGCCAGAACCGCAGTGCGGCCGAACACTTTGGCTGCCATCGTCTGATGCTGCACGCCAGCGAGCTGAGCCTGACGCACCCGTTTACCGGCGAACCGCTGACCTTCCGTGCGGGGCTGGACGACGTCTGGATGCAGGCGCTGTCACAGTTTGGCTGGCTGGGACAACTCCCCGAAAATGAAAGGGTTGAGTTTGTATCGGGCAACGTTCAGGATGAACGGTAAACGCATTCATTATGGGAAAATATCATGGCTGAAGTAGGCATTTTTGTCGGCACAATGTACGGCAACTCGCTGCTGGTAGCGGAAGAGGCTGAGGCAATACTCGCCAGCCAGGGCCATAAAGCCACGGTCTATGAAGACCCGGAACTGGCAGACTGGGAAAAGTATAAAGATAAGTACATTCTGGTGGTGACCTCCACCACCGGGCAGGGCGATCTGCCGGACAGCATCGTGCCGCTGTTTCAGGGCATTAAAGACCAGCTTGGCTATCAGCCAGACGTGCACTACGGCATCATTGCCCTGGGCGACAGCTCTTACGCCAACTTCTGCGGCGGCGGCAAGCAGTTCGATGCACTCCTTCAGGAGCAGAGCGCCCAGCGCGTCGGCGAGATGCTGCTGATTGATGCCGGTGAGCATCCTGAACCCGAAAGCGAATCGAACCCGTGGGTGGAGAACTGGGCAACTCTCCTTAAATAGTTATCCAGGCCGGGTAAGGCGTAGCCGCCACCCGGCGATACACCCCGCACCAAACGCCAATTCCGTGAACCACCTTCCATTCCCCTGGGCTTATGCCATAAACAACCTCTCATACACCCTTTAATACTGTGTTTCTGCACGGTGAGGTGATGAGGCACTCCTTCATATACTTTTCCGGTCACTATAAAACGGCGTCAGGCCGTACCAAAACGACAAAACACCAATCTCATTCTGATTACCCTACCGGTGCTGTACAGAATGAACCAGGCGAAAGCTATGTTTCAGGAGTGCAACAATGAGTACATTAAGCCACGCAGCGAGCAGTGCTGAAAAGCGCACTAATGCCCGCTACTGGATAGTGGTGATGCTGTTTATCGTCACATCCTTTAACTATGGTGACCGCGCCACGCTGTCGATTGCCGGTTCGGAAATGGCAAAAGATATCGGCCTTGATCCGGTGGGCATGGGTTACGTTTTCTCCGCATTCTCATGGGCCTACGTCATCGGACAAATTCCTGGCGGCTGGCTGCTGGACCGTTTTGGATCTAAACGCGTCTATTTCTGGTCTATCTTTATCTGGTCGATGTTTACCCTGTTGCAGGGTTTCGTCGATATCTTCAGCGGCTTCGGCATTATCGTGGCGCTCTTCACGCTGCGCTTCCTGGTAGGCTTAGCGGAAGCACCTTCCTTCCCGGGGAACAGCCGCATTGTCGCTGCCTGGTTCCCGGCGCAGGAGAGGGGAACGGCGGTGGCGATTTTCAACTCCGCACAGTACTTCGCGACGGTGATCTTCGCGCCAATCATGGGCTGGCTGACGCATGAGGTGGGCTGGTCGCACGTCTTCTTCTTCATGGGCGGGCTTGGGATCGTCATCAGCTTCGTCTGGCTGAAAGTGATCCACGAACCCAATCAGCATCCTGGCGTGAACAAAAAAGAGCTGGAGTACATCGCGGAAGGCGGCGCGCTGATCAATATGGATCAGAAATCCGCAAAAGCAAAAGTCCCGTTCAGCCAGAAATGGGCGCAGATCAAGCAGCTCGTCGGCTCGCGCATGATGATCGGCATCTATCTGGGCCAGTACTGTATTAACGCCTTAACCTACTTCTTCATCACCTGGTTCCCGGTATACCTGGTGCAGGCACGCGGCATGTCGATTCTGAAAGCGGGATTTGTCGCGTCGGTCCCGGCAATTTGCGGCTTCGTCGGCGGCGTGCTCGGCGGAGTGATTTCCGACTGGCTGATGCGCCGTACCGGCTCGCTGAACATCGCGCGTAAAACCCCGATTGTGCTCGGCATGCTGCTCTCCATGACCATGGTGTTCTGTAACTACGTCAACGCCGAATGGATGATTATCGGCTTTATGGCGATGGCCTTCTTCGGCAAAGGCATTGGCGCGCTGGGCTGGGCGGTGATGGCGGATACGGCGCCGAAAGAGATCAGCGGCCTGAGCGGCGGCCTGTTCAACATGTTCGGCAACATCTCCGGGATTGTTACGCCTATCGCTATCGGCTACATCGTCGGCACCACCGGCTCTTTCAACGGTGCGCTAATCTACGTGGGGGTGCATGCGCTGGTGGCGGTACTGAGTTACCTGGTGCTGGTGGGGGATATCAAACGCGTCGAACTTAAACCTGTTGCGGAGCGTGGATAATGACAACGCAATCGAGCCCAACCGTCACGGATATGAAGGTCATCCCGGTGGCCGGGCAGGACAGCATGCTGCTCAATATCGGCGGGGCACATAACGCCTGGTTTACCCGTAATATCGTCGTGCTGAAAGACAGCGCAGGGCATACCGGCGTGGGCGAGGCCCCGGGCGGAGAGGTGATCTACCAGACGCTGGTCGATGCCATTCCGCAGGTGGTGGGCCAGGAGGTCGCCCGTCTGAACAAGGTGGTTCAGCGGGTGCATAAGGGCAATCAGTCGGCAGACTTTGATACGTTCGGTAAAGGTGCCTGGACGTTTGAACTGCGGGTCAACGCGGTCGCCGCGCTGGAGGCCGCTCTGCTCGACTTGCTGGGTAAGGCGCTCAATGTTCCGGTTTGCGAGCTGCTGGGGCCCGGCAAACAGCGTGATGCGGTCACCGTGCTGGGCTATCTGTTCTACGTTGGCGATCGCAATAAGACCGATCTCCCGTATCTGGCCCGATCCACGGGCGATCACGACTGGTATCGCCTGCGCCACCAGGAAGCGCTCTCCAGCGACGCGGTGGTGCGGCTGGCCGAGGCTGCGCAGGATCGCTACGGCTTTAAGGATTTCAAGCTGAAGGGCGGCGTGCTGCCCGGCGAGCAGGAGATTGAAACGGCCCGGGCGCTGAAAAAACGCTTTGCTGATGCGCGGATCACCGTCGATCCCAACGGCGCCTGGCTGCTGGAGGAAGCGATTAGCCTGTGCAAGGGGCTGGGGGATGTCCTGACCTATGCGGAAGACCCCTGCGGCGCGGAGCAGGGCTTCTCGGGCCGTGAAGTCATGGCTGAGTTCCGTCGCGCCACCGGGCTGCCTGTCGCGACCAACATGATCGCCACCAACTGGCGTGAAATGGGTCATGCGGTGATGCTGAACGCCGTCGACATTCCGCTGGCGGATCCTCACTTCTGGACGCTTTCAGGTGCAGTGCGCGTGGCGCAGCTGTGCGATGACTGGGGGCTGACCTGGGGCTGTCACTCGAACAACCACTTTGATATTTCGCTGGCGATGTTTACCCACGTTGGCGCTGCGGCGCCGGGTAACCCGACCGCCATCGATACCCACTGGATTTGGCAGGAAGGGGAAGCCCGCCTGACGAAAAATCCGCTGGAAATCATCAACGGCAAGATTGCCGTACCGGATGCGCCGGGCCTGGGCGTGGAGATTGACTGGGATCAGATCCATAAAGCCCATGAGGCGTATAAAAAGCTACCGGGCGGCGCGCGTAACGACGCGGGCCCGATGCAGTACCTTATCCCCGGCTGGACATTTGACCGTAAGCGCCCTGTTTTTGGACGTCACTGATAAAAGGATTACACGATGAGTACTTTTACGACCCCTGTCGTCACTTCCATGCAGATCGTTCCGGTTGCGGGCCATGACAGCATGCTGATGAACCTGAGCGGCGCGCATGCGCCATTCTTTACCCGCAATATTGTCATTATCAAAGACAATTCCGGGCATACGGGCGTGGGTGAAATTCCGGGCGGGGAGAAGATCCGCCAGACGCTGGAAGATGCCATTCCACTGGTGGTGGGCAAAACGCTGGGTGAGTATAAAAATGTCCTCAACACCGTGCGTAACACCTTTGCCGATCGCGATGCCGGAGGGCGTGGCCTGCAGACTTTCGATCTGCGCACCACCATTCACGTGGTGACCGGGATTGAATCCGCGATGCTGGATCTGCTGGGTCAGCATCTGGGCGTTAACGTTGCGTCGCTGTTGGGCGAGGGGCAGCAGCGCAGCGAAGTGGAAATGCTGGGCTATCTGTTCTTTGTCGGCGACCGCAGGCTGACGCCATTGCCTTATCAGAGCCAGCCGGATGAACAATGCGACTGGTACCGACTTCGCCACGACGAGGCGATGACCCCGGATGCGGTGGTGCGCCTGGCGGAAGCCGCGTACGAAAAATATGGCTTTAATGATTTCAAACTGAAGGGCGGCGTGCTGGCCGGTGAGGAAGAGGCGGAAGCCGTTACCGCGCTGGCAAAACGTTTCCCGCAGGCCCGCGTGACGCTGGATCCGAACGGCGCGTGGTCGCTAGATGAAGCGATCAAAATTGGCAAGCAGCTGAAAGGCGTGCTTGCGTATGCGGAAGATCCGTGTGGGGCTGAACAGGGCTTCTCGGGCCGTGAAGTTATGGCGGAGTTCCGTCGCGCCACGGGGCTGCCGACCGCGACCAATATGATTGCCACCGACTGGCGTCAGATGGGACACACCCTGTCATTGCAGTCCGTCGATATTCCGCTGGCGGACCCGCACTTCTGGACGATGCAGGGGTCGGTGCGCGTGGCGCAAATGTGTCACGAGTTTGGCCTGACCTGGGGCTCGCACTCCAACAACCACTTCGACGTGTCGCTGGCGATGTTCACGCACGTTGCCGCCGCCGCGCCGGGCACGATTACCGCTATCGACACGCACTGGATCTGGCAGGAAGGTAATCAGCGTCTGACTAAGCAGCCGTTTGAGATCAAAGGTGGCATGGTGCAGGTGCCTTCCACGCCGGGGCTGGGGGTTGAGCTGGATATGGACCAGGTCATGAAAGCCCATGAGCTGTATCAAAAACACGGTCTAGGCGCGCGCGACGACGCCATGGCGATGCAGTACCTGATCCCCGACTGGACATTCGACAATAAACGCCCGTGCATGGTACGATAAACGCATTGGGACCGCTCCCACGAGCGGTCTTTTACGTGGTGTATGCTTAACGTAACGACTATGCGTAAGGATGGCTTATGAAAATTGTTATCGCACCGGACTCGTATAAGGAAAGTTTGAGTGCGCTTGAGGTTGCGACAGCGATAGAACGTGGTTTTCGCGAGATCTTTCCCGAGGCGGTTTACGTCAAACTGCCGGTCGCGGACGGTGGCGAAGGGACGGTTGAGGCGATGATCGCGGCAACGCAGGGACGCATTGTGCATGTTCCGGTGACCGGCCCGCTGGGTGAGCGCGTGGAAGGATTTTATGGCTTATCCGGTGACGAGCAAAGTGCCTTTATTGAAATGGCGGCGGCAAGCGGCCTGGAGCTGGTCGTTCCTTCGCAGCGTAATCCCCTGAAAACCACCTCGTGGGGCACGGGCGAACTTATTCGTCACGCGCTGGACGCAGGCGTTAAGCATATCATTATCGGCATTGGCGGCAGCGCCACCAATGACGGCGGGGCAGGGATGGTGCAGGCGCTGGGGGCAAAGCTGCTGGACGACAGCGGGCAGCCCCTTGGGCAGGGCGGGGGCGAGCTGGGAAAACTCGCGCGTATCGACCTGAGCGGGCTGGACAGACGTCTGGCGGACTGCCGGATTGAGGTCGCCTGTGATGTGACGAATCCGCTCACCGGAAAGGATGGCGCATCAGCCGTATTTGGTCCGCAAAAGGGGGCCACTCCCGAGATGATCGTCACCCTGGACAACGCGCTGGCGCAGTATGCGAGAGTCATTGCCCGGGATCTGGATATCGACGTGCTAAACCTTGCTGGCGGCGGCGCGGCGGGTGGCATGGGGGCCGCGCTGTACGCCTTTTGCGGCGCGGAGCTGCGCCAGGGCATTGAGATCGTGACCGATGCGCTACACCTGGCCGACCAGGTGGCCGATGCGGATCTGGTGATCACGGGAGAAGGCCGCATCGACAGCCAGACGATCCACGGCAAAGTTCCGGTGGGCGTTGCGAAAGTGGCGAAACGCTTTAACAAACCCGTCATCGGCATTGCAGGCAGCCTGACGTCGGACGTTGGCGTGGTACACGATCACGGCATTGATGCGGTGTTTAGCGTGATTTACACCATCTGCTCGCTGGAAGATGCGCTGGAAAATGCCAGCGAGAACGTCAGGATGGCCGCCAGGAATATCGCGGCGGTGCTGAAGGTGGGGCAGGGAATGTAGTTCTCCCTCTCCCTGTGGGTGAGGGCATCAGGCCGCACCCGCAATCATAGGCCCGGTAAGCGTAGCGCCACCGGGCTTTTATCTCAGCTTCCCAGCAACTTCGTCGCTTCGCGCGTTACGTTATCCATCTCATCCAGCAGCTCCAGAAACTCCGGTTCAAGCTCCGATTCCGGCGTGCCGGCACGCAGCTGCTGCTCCAGCAGCTGGCAAAGGTTTTTCAGCCGCGGCACGCCGCTGTACCCGCAGCTGCCGTGCAGCTTGTGGATCGCCTCCAGCAGCGCTTCCGGGTTTTCCCCCACCAGCTGCTCTTCCACCTTATTGCGAATTTCCGGCAGAAACGCGACCAGCATTTGCAGCATTTCGCGGGCCAAATCGGGTTTACCGGCCGCCTGGCGCAGCGCGAGCTGCCAGTCAAAGGTCGCGTTCTGGTTAACGCTGATTTCAACCGGCTCGCTGGAAACCGTGTACGTCCCGCTAATGTGACCCGGCTTATAGCGTAACAGCAGGTTATGAAGTTTCTCTTCATCGATGGGCTTCGCCAGATAGTCATTCATTCCGGCGCTCAGCAGCTTCTCTTTCTGACCGGCCATCGCGTGCGCGGTGACCGCAATGACCGGGGTTTGCTGCTGGTGCGGCAGCTGGTGGATCAGCTCGCAGGCCCGAATGCCATCCATGCCCGGCATCTGAATATCCATCAGGATTAAATCGAACTGCATCTGCTTCGCCTGTTCAACCGCCTGCGCGCCGCTGGTGCATAGCTCAACGTGCTGAACCTGGTCCTCAAGCAATGCGCCAATCAGCTTCAGGTTGGCCTGATTATCATCCACCGCCATCACGCTCATCGGCAATTTTTGCTCGTCGTTAATCAGAGGGAGAGCATGCTGGCTAAGACGGCAATACTCCGTGAGCGCGGGCAGGAGGCGGGTTGAGGTGAGCGGCTTAAGCAGACACGCGGCGGCTCCGTCGTTTTTCAACTCCTCTGCATTAATCTGGGCATGGCAGGGTAGCGCCAGCAGCAGATAGTCGGTCATTGAGGCGGCTTTCGCCAGCCGCTCCTGCTGCATGGTCAGTTCGCCGGTGAAGGTGACCGGGATCCCCATCAGCAGAATATCGTAATGCTCAACGGCAAGCGCTGAGAAGGTTGGGCTGTAAACTACCTCCAGCGGCGTGGTGCTTAAAATATCGAGCGCACACTGCGCTGCCGCCGCGTTAGGTTCGACGTAGGCCAGGCGCTTGCCTTTCAGGCAGTCCGTCACCGGGCCATCGGTCAAAACGTTCGGATTGAGGTCCAGATTAATGTGGAACCAGAAGGTTGAACCGCGGTTCGGCTGGCTGTGGAAAGAGATATCGCCGCCCATCTCGTTCACCAGGCGCTGCGTGATCACCAGCCCCAGGCCGGTACCGCCATGACGGCGGGAGATACTGGCGTCCGCCTGACGGAACGCCTGGAACAGACGCGACTGATCCCGCTCAGGAATACCGATGCCGGTATCGCGGATCTGGACTTCAATCTGCACCTTATTGCTGCTGATAGAGCGTTTTTCTACCAGAATGTCAATGTTACCGCTTTCGGTGAATTTAATCGCATTCCCGACAAGGTTGGTAATGACCTGCTGCAGGCGCAGCGGATCGCCAATGACGTTATCCGGCACGTCGTTTTTAATGTTGAGCGTCAGCTCAAGGCCCTTGTCGTGCGACGAGTGCGCGAGCAGCGTCACCACCTCATCGAGCGTACTGCGCAGCGGGAACGGAATGCTTTCCAGGATCAGCTTGCCCGCTTCCAGCTTGGAGAAGTCCAGCACGTCGTTGATGATCGCCAGCAGGTTGTTAGCCGAACGTTCAATGGTGTGCAGGTGATCGCGCTGAGTCGGGTTAAGCTCGCTTTTCAGCGTCAGGCGGGTAAAGCCGATCACGCCATTGAGCGGCGTACGCAGCTCGTGCGACATATTGGCCAGGAATTCCGACTTAATACGTGCCGCTTCCTGGGCGCGCTTTTTCGCCAGATCCAGCTCAACGTTCTGGATCTCCATCTGCTCCAGCGTTTCGCGCAGGTCGGACGTCGCCTGGTCAACGTTGTGCTGCATCTCTTCGTGATACGCCGCCAGCGACATGGCCATTGAGTTGATGCCGTTCTTCAGCATGTCCAGCTCGCCCAGCATAAACCCTTCCACCCGGCTGTCGAGCTGTCCCCGGCGGATGCGGTCAACCGTATTAACCATGTTGCGGATGGGGCCCGTCACGTCGCGCATCAGGCGCCAGCCGAAGATCAGCGCAATCCCAATGCAGAACAGCATCATCACGCCAGAGATGAAAATTTCTTTGTACTGCTGTAGCCGGACCGACTTGAGATCCAGCTCCAGCGCCACGTATCCCAGCATATTGTTGCTGGATTTGGCGTCGGATTGCGCAGACTCATCGGGTGAATAGCTTTCCGACACGATCGGCGTGCGCAGGATCATGATATCGCCGCGCCGCAAGACGGTGAGGTGGCGCGGGAACGGCGTACCGTCCGGGATCTTCAGGGCCGCCGGATCGAGATGAAAATTCGAGGTGACAAACAGGCGGTTATGTTCGTCGTAAACGGAAATGGCGCGTACGATGTCCGAGTGACGGCGGTGGAGCACGCTGATTAACTGGCCAATGGATTCGCGGTTTTGCAGGTTCATGCCGTACTCGCTGGAAACGGCAAGCGGTTCGATAATGCTGGCGCCTGCATCCTCAAGCTGTCGCTGCAAATCGTTATAGCGGTGCACAACAAAGAAGATACTCAGCAGCAAACCGATGAGAACGGTGGGGGCGAGGATCAAAATCATCATGCGCGCGCGCAGGCTGTAGTTGGTCATGGCGTTCCGTTATGGGACAATTAAGATAATTATGTTTATGTGAGAAAAATCTCGGCGATGGCGCAATTCTACTCTGCAAAGCGACGCGTGACGACGCGTCAAATCATTACTGTTGAAGCCACGGACCTCGATCCGTTTGGTCAGGGAGTGGCACGTCACAACGGTAAGGCTCTGTTTATAACAGGTTTACTGCCGATAGAACGAGCAGAAATTACGCTGACGGAAGATAAACGCCAGTTCGCGCGCGGACAGGTTAAGCGTCGCCTCAACGATAGCCCGGAGCGCGTGAAGCCGCGATGCCCACATTTTGGCGTTTGCGGGGGCTGCCAGCAACAGCATGCGAGCACAGAATTACAGCAAAAAAGCAAAAGCCGCGCGCTGGCGCGTCAGCTTAAACATGACGTTAACGAAATTCTCGCCGATGCGCCCTGGGGCTATCGGCGACGCGCGCGCCTGAGCCTCAGCTATCAGCCAAAAACGGCTCGTCTTGAGATGGGGTTTCGCAAGGCCGGTTCCAGTGACATTGTCGATGTGCAGCAGTGCCCCATTTTGGTGCCCCATCTTGAGGCATTGCTTCCGGAGGTGCGCACCTGTCTTTCCGGGCTGGACGGCGTTCGCCACCTCGGGCATGTCGAACTGGTCATGGCCAACAATGGACCGCTGATGGTCCTGCGCCATACCGCGCCGTTGTCGAAAAAAGATCGCGAAAAACTGGAACGCTTTTCGCATTCCCACGACCTGGCGCTTTTCCTTGCACCACAAAGCGAGATACTTGAGCAGGTTACCGGTGAGGCGCCCTGGTATGCGTCAAACGGGCTACGCTTAACGTTCAGCCCGCGGGATTTCATTCAGGTGAATGACGGCGTTAACCAACTGATGGTTGAGAAAGCGCTGACGTGGCTGGATGTTCAGAAAAGCGATCGGGTGCTCGATCTGTTCTGCGGAATGGGCAACTTCACGCTGCCGCTGGCGCAAAAAGCGGCCAGCGTCGTCGGCGTGGAAGGCGTTGAGGCGCTGGTAGCTAAAGGGCAGGAGAACGCGCTGCAGAACGGCTTGCAAAATGTGACATTCTTTCATCAAAATCTTGAAGAAGATGTCACCCAACAGCCGTGGGCAAAACAGGGCTTTGATAAAATTTTGCTCGACCCGGCGCGTGCCGGTGCCCCGGGTGTGATGGCACATATTATTAAACTCGCGCCGAAGCGTGTGGTCTATGTTTCCTGTAACCCGGCAACGCTTGCCCGGGACAGCGAGGCATTAATCAGCGCGGGTTACCAGATTCAGCGGCTGGCAATGCTGGACATGTTCCCGCACACTGGACATCTGGAATCGATGGTGTTGTTCGAGCACATCTAATTTGTTTGGCTTGTCGACTTCGACAGGCCCTGGTCCCTAAAGGAGAGGACAATGGTTGCGGTAAGAAGTGCACATCTCAATAAAGCTGGGGAATTTGACCCACAAAAATGGATCGCAAGTCTGGGAATTTCCAGCCAGCAGTCGTGTGAACGCTTAACCGAAACCTGGGCCTATTGTCTGCGCACCACGCAGGGGCATCCCGACGCCGATCTTCTCCTGTGGCGCGGCGTGGAGATGGTGGAAATCTTATCCATGCTGAACATGGATATTGAAACGCTGCAGGCCGCGCTTCTCTTCCCCCTCGCGGATGCGGACGTGGTCAGCGAAGACGTGCTGCGCGACAGCGTCGGGAAATCCGTCGTCGCGCTGATCCACGGCGTGCGCGATATGGCGGCCATTCGCCAGCTCAAAGCCGCGCACACCGATTCCGTCTCCTCTGAGCAGGTCGATAACGTTCGCCGGATGCTGCTGGCCATGGTGGATGATTTCCGCTGCGTGGTCATCAAGCTTGCCGAGCGGATTGCCCACCTGCGTGAGGTGAAGGATGCGCCGGAAGACGAGCGCGTGCTGGCGGCCAAAGAGTGTACAAATATCTACGCGCCGCTGGCGAACCGCTTAGGCATTGGTCAGCTGAAATGGGAGCTGGAAGATTATTGCTTCCGCTATCTGCACCCGGCGGAATATAAACGTATTGCCAAACTCCTGCACGAGCGCCGTATCGACCGCGAGCACTATATCGAGGAATTTGTCGGCGGGCTGCGCCAGGCGATGAAAGAAGAGAACGTGCGCGCCGAAGTCTACGGCCGGCCTAAGCATATCTACAGCATCTGGCGCAAAATGCAGAAGAAACACCTCGCGTTTGACGAGCTGTTTGACGTGCGCGCCGTGCGTATCGTGGCGGAGCGTCTGCAGGACTGCTACGCCGCGCTGGGGATAGTACACACTCACTTCCGTCATCTGCCCGATGAGTTTGATGACTATGTCGCCAACCCCAAACCGAACGGCTATCAGTCTATCCATACCGTTGTGCTTGGCCCTGGCGGCAAAACGGTCGAGATTCAGATCCGCACCAAACAGATGCACGAAGACGCCGAGCTGGGCGTGGCCGCGCACTGGAAATACAAAGAAGGCACGTCCGGCGGAGCGCGTTCTGGCCACGAAGACCGCATTGCCTGGCTGCGCAAGCTAATTGCGTGGCAGGAAGAGATGGCCGACTCCGGCGAGATGCTCGACGAAGTGCGCAGCCAGGTCTTTGACGATCGCGTCTACGTCTTTACCCCAAAAGGGGACGTTGTCGACCTGCCTGCGGGCTCTACGCCGCTCGATTTTGCCTACCACATCCACAGCGATGTGGGGCACCGCTGCATCGGGGCGAAAATTGGCGGACGTATCGTACCGTTCACCTATCAACTGCAGATGGGTGACCAGATTGAAATCATTACCCAGAAGCAGCCCAACCCGAGCCGTGACTGGCTTAACCCGAACCTGGGCTACGTCACCACCAGCCGCGGGCGCTCGAAAATTCACGCCTGGTTCCGTAAACAGGATCGTGACAAGAACATTCTTGCCGGTCGCCAGATCCTCGACGACGAGCTGGAGCATATCGGGATAAGCCTGAAAGAGGCGGAGAAATTCCTGCTGCCGCGCTACAACTTCAACGAGCTTGATGAGCTGCTAGCGGCGATTGGCGGCGGTGATATCCGTCTGAATCAGATGGTGAACTTCCTGCAGGCGCAGTTCAATAAGCCAAGCGCGGCAGAGCAGGACGCGGCGGCGCTGAAGCAGCTGCAGCAGAAAACCTACGCGCCGCAGCAGCGCAGCAAAGACAACGGCCGCGTGGTGGTCGAGGGCGTAGGTAACCTGATGCACCACATTGCCCGCTGCTGTCAGCCAATTCCGGGCGACGATATCGTCGGCTTTATCACTCAGGGACGCGGGATTTCGATTCACCGTTCCGACTGCGACCAGCTTGCCGAGCTGCAGTCGCATGCGCCGGAGCGCATCGTGGAAGCGGTCTGGGGTGAGAGCTATTCCGCCGGCTACTCGCTGGTGGTGCGCGTCACTGCCAACGACCGCAGCGGCCTGCTGCGCGACATCACGACCATTCTCGCCAACGAGAAGGTCAACGTGCTGGGGGTCGCCAGCCGCAGCGATACCCGCGAGCAGCTTGCCACCATCGATATGACCATCGAAATCTACAACCTGCAGGTGCTGGGCCGCGTGCTCGGTAAACTGAACCAGGTGCCGGATGTGATTGACGCGCGTCGTCTGCACGGCGGTTAAACACACTCTTCTGTAGGCCGGGTAAGGCTTTGCCGCCACCCGGCTTGTTTTTTTAATGGAAAACACTATGACTCAAATTGACCGCCTGCTCGGCATCATTAAACGCCTGCGCGACCCGGAAAACGGCTGTCCGTGGGACAAAGAGCAGACTTTCGCCACCATCGCGCCTTATACCCTCGAAGAGACCTACGAGGTGCTGGACGCCATTTCCCGCGAAGATTTTGACGACCTGCGCGGCGAGCTGGGCGATCTGCTGTTCCAGGTGGTGTTCTATGCGCAAATGGCGCAGGAAGAGGGGCGCTTTAACTTTGACGATATCTGCGCTGCCATCAGCGACAAGCTTGAGCGCCGTCATCCCCATATCTTCGGCGATGCCACCGCAGAGAACAGCGCTGAGGTGCTGGCCCGCTGGGAGCAGATCAAAAGCGCCGAGCGGGCGGAAAAATCCCAGCACTCGGCGCTGGATGATATTCCGCTGAGCCTGCCCGCGCTGATGCGCGCGCATAAAATCCAGAAACGCTGCTCCGCCGTCGGTTTTGACTGGACCTCCCTCGGCCCGGTGCTGGATAAAGTGCACGAAGAGATTGACGAAGTCATGCACGAAGCGCAGCAGGCGGTGGTGGATGAAGCAAAGCTTGAGGAAGAGATGGGCGACCTGCTGTTTGCGACCGTCAACCTTTCTCGCCATCTGGGTGTAAAAGCGGAAACCGCCCTGCAAAAAGCCAATATAAAATTCGAACGACGCTTTCGCGAAGTTGAGCGGATTGTCGCCTCGCGAGGCCTGGAAATGAGCGGAATTGACCTCGACGCGATGGAAGAAGTCTGGCAAGAAGTAAAGCGCCAGGAATCTGATCTCTAACGAGATTTTGCGATCAAGCGCAATTTGTGTGATTTTTTAAATGACAAGCGCTTGATTTGCGTCAAAAACATTTACCCAAAAGGGGCTATTTTCTCACTCCTTATGTTTGTCATGGCCTGGAATGGAGACGGAGAATGAAAGTTTGTGGCGCTCGCCGTGTTCGGGTATACTACTTTCCCGTCCTGGTTATTCCATCGTTTCACCCTAACTTCTCAGGTTCAGCATGACAACGAACTATATTTTTGTGACCGGCGGGGTCGTATCCTCTCTGGGTAAAGGCATTGCCGCAGCCTCCCTCGCAGCCATTCTTGAAGCCCGTGGCCTCAATGTGACCATGATGAAACTGGATCCGTATATCAACGTCGATCCGGGCACCATGAGCCCAATCCAACACGGGGAAGTGTTCGTTACTGAAGACGGCGCTGAAACCGATCTGGATCTTGGCCACTACGAGCGTTTCATCCGCACCAAAATGACCCGTCGTAACAACTTCACGACTGGCCGCATCTACTCCGACGTTCTGCGTAAAGAGCGCCGTGGTGACTATCTGGGTGCAACCGTTCAGGTTATCCCGCACATCACTAACGCAATCAAAGAACGCATTGTTGCGGGTGGCGAAGGCCACGACGTGGTGCTGGTTGAAATCGGCGGTACCGTGGGTGATATCGAATCCCTGCCATTCCTGGAAGCGATTCGTCAGCTGGCGGTAGATATTGGCCGTGAGCACGCGCTGTTCATGCACCTGACTCTGGTGCCGTACATGGCCGCCGCAGGTGAAGTGAAAACCAAGCCGACTCAGCACTCTGTGAAAGAGCTGCTCTCCATTGGTATTCAGCCAGATATCCTGGTTTGCCGCTCCGATCGTGCGGTTCCGGCGAACGAACGTGCGAAAATTGCATTGTTCTGTAACGTGCCTGAAAAAGCCGTTATTTCAATGAAAGATGTCGATTCCATTTATAAAATCCCGGGCCTGTTGAAATCTCAGGGCCTGGACGATTATATTTGTAAACGATTCAGCTTGAACTGTCCGGAAGCGAACCTGTCTGAATGGGAACAGGTTATTTATGAAGAAGCCAACCCGGCAGGGGAAGTGACTATCGGTATGGTCGGCAAGTACATTGAACTGCCGGATGCCTATAAGTCAGTGATCGAAGCGCTGAAACACGGTGGTCTGAAGAACCGTGTTTCCGTGAACATCAAGCTGATTGATTCGCAGGATGTTGAAACGCGTGGCGTTGAAATCCTGAAAGATCTGGATGCTATCCTCATCCCTGGCGGCTTCGGCTACCGTGGTGTAGAAGGCAAGATCGCCACCGCGCGCTATGCGCGTGAAAACAATATTCCATACCTCGGCATCTGTCTGGGTATGCAGGTTGCGCTGATCGAATTTGCGCGCAACGTAGCGGGAATGGAAAACGCGAACTCTACGGAATTTGTGCCAGACTGTAAGTACCCTGTTGTGGCGCTTATCACTGAATGGCGTGACGAAGAAGGTAACGTCGAAGTCCGTACCGAGAAGAGCGATCTGGGTGGCACCATGCGTCTTGGCGCACAGGCCTGCCAGCTGTCTGACGATAGCGTGGTTCGCAAGCTGTACGGCGAGCCGGTCATCACCGAGCGCCATCGTCACCGCTATGAAGTCAACAACATGTTGTTGAAACCTATTGAAGCCGCGGGCCTGCGTGTTGCGGGCCGCTCCGGGGATGATCAGTTAGTCGAGATCATCGAAGTGCCAAACCATCCGTGGTTTGTCGCCTGCCAGTTCCACCCGGAATTTACTTCAACGCCACGTGACGGGCATCCGCTGTTTGCAGGCTTCGTGAAGGCCGCCAGCGACTACCAGAAGCGTCAGGCGAAGTAAAAAAAGTTAGAACGGCAACGCGTACCTTTGGTACGCGTTGTTTGTCTGGAGTTTTAGTTTAACTTGTACTGAGGAAAATCTAATGTCCAAAATCGTTAAAGTCATCGGTCGTGAAATCATCGACTCCCGTGGTAACCCGACCGTTGAAGCCGAAGTTCACCTGGAAGGTGGTTTCGTTGGTATGGCTGCTGCTCCATCAGGTGCTTCTACTGGTTCTCGCGAAGCGCTGGAACTGCGCGATGGCGACAAATCCCGCTTCCTGGGCAAAGGCGTACTGAAAGCGGTTGGCGCTGTAAACGGTCCGATTGCTCAGGCAATCCTTGGCAAAGACGCCAAAGACCAGGCTGGCATCGACAAGATCATGATCGATCTGGACGGTACTGAAAACAAATCTAACTTCGGTGCGAACGCAATCCTGGCTGTTTCCCTGGCGAACGCCAAAGCGGCAGCTGCTGCGAAAGGTATGCCACTGTTCGAGCACATCGCTGAACTGAACGGCACCCCAGGCAAATACTCCATGCCTGTACCAATGATGAACATCATCAACGGTGGTGAGCACGCAGACAACAACGTTGATATTCAGGAATTCATGATTCAGCCAGTTGGCGCGAAATCCCTGAAAGAAGCGGTACGTATGGGTTCTGAAGTGTTCCACAACCTGGCTAAAGTTCTGAAAGCTAAAGGTATGAACACTGCTGTTGGTGACGAAGGTGGCTATGCTCCAAACCTGGGTTCTAACGCAGAAGCGCTGGCTGTTATCGCAGAAGCAGTAAAAGCTGCTGGCTACGAGCTGGGCAAAGACATCACCCTGGCGATGGACTGTGCAGCATCTGAATTCTACAAAGACGGTAAATACGTTCTGGCTGGCGAAGGCAACAAAGCGTTCACCTCCGAAGAGTTCACTCACTTCCTGGAAGACCTGACCAAACAGTACCCAATCGTGTCTATCGAAGACGGTCTGGACGAGTCTGACTGGGCTGGCTTCGCATACCAGACTAAAGTACTGGGCGACAAAATCCAGCTGGTTGGTGACGACCTGTTCGTAACCAACACCAAGATCCTGAAAGAAGGCATCGAGAAAGGCATCGTTAACTCCATCCTGATCAAATTCAACCAGATCGGTTCTCTGACCGAAACTCTGGCTGCGATCAAAATGGCGAAAGACGCTGGCTACACCGCTGTTATCTCTCACCGTTCTGGCGAAACTGAAGACGCTACCATTGCCGACCTGGCAGTGGGTACCGCTGCAGGCCAGATCAAAACCGGTTCTATGAGCCGTTCTGACCGTGTTGCTAAATACAACCAGCTGATTCGTATCGAAGAAGCTCTGGGCGAAAAAGCACCATACAACGGTTTGAAAGAGATCAAAGGCCAGGCATAATTGCTTAAGCCTTAAAATGAAAATGCCAGTCGAATGACTGGCATTTTTTTTGGCTATTTAAAATCGACCGCCATTTGCTCCGGAATGGTCAGCCCCTGAGTGGTTTGCACGCAGCGGGCGATGTAATCCGTAAACCGGGGTGGCTTCGGCATCCCCATACTCAGCAGCTTATCGTTGCTGAAGCGCACGTTAAGCGTGGCAAACGCACCGTATAAACGCATGGCTTTCAGCATCAGACGTTCGTTGCACGGCCCAAAAATATGTTTCAGCTCGCGGCGCATTCTGACCAGCGTTTCGTAGCTGACCTGCGCATATTTATCCCCGACGGGGGCTTTCTCCAGCGCCTGCGCCATTGCCTGATCGATATCCGCAAAGCGAACGCTGTTCTCTTCTCCCGCAGAAATGTGCACCACTTCTCCCGGACGAGCGTTGCTGTTGAGCAGCATTAACATCGCGTCGGCGCAATAATCCACCGGAACAACGTCAATCCGGTCTTCCATTGAGCACATAAACTTCTGCAGCATCAGGCCCATGCTAAAGACCCAGAAAATGCTGCTCGACGGCGTGCAGCCGTGACGGGTATGGCCGACGACGATGGACGGACGGGCGATGAGCAGCGGCAGGTTAGGGCACTCCTGGCGCATCAGCTGTTCGATGGTTGACTTCGAAAACGTGTATTCCACCAGGTGTTCAGCATTCTCTCTGAATTCAGCGCTTTCGGCGACCAGTGAATCTTGCTCCGGCGTGCATGACATTGCGGTGCCGACGTGGAGGAAACGCTGCAGGCCCGTGACCTGCTCCATACGGCGCGCCAGCGCGAGCGTACCTTCAACGTTGACCTTCCAGATCAGCGGGTTATTACCAAATGAGGCCACGGCCGCACAGTTAACCACGTGCGTGACCCGATCCAGACGGGGATCGTTCAGGAAGGCATCCGGCTGGCTGAGGTCGCCAATCAGGATATTATCCACGCCCAGAGAGGCCAGTTTGTCCTCAGGAACGTTGAACTTGCGCATGTTCTCCTGCACGCGCTCCAGCCCGCTCTGCGGATCGCTGGCGCGCGCAAGCAAAAGAAGTTTTACGGATTGATCGCTGGTCAGGATTTTTTCAAGAACTGCACCACCCAGAAATCCGGTCACGCCTGTAATCAATAACATCTTCATTAATACCGTCTCATTATGATTGATGAGGCGGATTGTAGGCGTGCAAAAGTAAACGGCATTTAAATAATAAAACGCCGAAATCAATGGCGTCTTAAGCTTATTTTAAGGAAAGGAAATCAGGTGGATATATTGGACAGTATCGCAAGGGTAAAAATTCACTCTATTAAAATTTAAATTTTAACTCATTGAATTTAATTGTTTTTATTAGGTCTGCGCCGAAGGGTGAACGTAATTCAAAATGTAATAAGTATAATAATTTGTTACACCAAACATTTATCGAATAAATGTTTTAAATACCCCTTAACTCAAATCAGACAACATAAGTCGCAGGCCGATTTATTTAGCCTGCGAATGATTTTCAGAGCAAAAGGGGAAGCGTGGCGCTGGCTGTTTGCTGGCTAACGTCGCCGTAATGACCATCCAGCGCAATCATGGACGTGGTCAACAGCTCGACCAGCAGCATCACTCCAACCTTAGCATTGAGCGCGCCTGCACTTAGAGGGCCTTCTGGTTTGGCGGCAACCAGCTGCATGTCGCTCAGAGACGCCAGCGGGCTGCGGGGCGTATTGCTGAGCGCCAGAACCTTAACGCCGCGCTTGCGGGCAAGCTTCACCACGTGGAGTAAATCCCGCGTTGAACCCGAGCTGGAGATGGCCACAACCAGCGTATCTTTCGAAAGCGTTGTCGCATTCATGGCCGCGCGGTGCATATCGCTAAACAGCTGTGCGGGTTTTCCCAGCCGCAGCAGCTTGTAATGCAGATACTCGCCGAGGATCGCGCTGGCCGCGACGCCATAAATCTGCACGGATTGCGCCTGATGCAGCGCCAGCGCCGCTTTTTCAAGCAGCGTGCGGTCGAGGAGTCTGGCGGTATCCTGCAAAGCCTGCACCGACTCATCCACGACGTTATCAATCTCATCCCCCGCCTGACGCGCGGGCTGGCCCTGCTGAATATCCAGCGCAAGCGCCATTTTAAATTCGTTATAGCCCTTGCAGCCCAGCGTCCGGCAAAGGCGCGTGACGCTGGCTTCGCTGGTGTGGCTCTCGCGCGCCAGTTCAGTGATCGTCAGGTAGAGCACCCGGGCAGGATCGCTGAGGACAAACTCACCGAGTTTTTGTTGCGTTGGGCTGTACCCGGAAGCCTCCTGGCGGAGCTTCAGCAGCAGATTTTCATGGTCCGACATGCCACGTCCTTAATGTGTTTCGCTGCGACTAGTGTGGCGGAAAGGAGGGGAAAGATGCCAGTCATTTTGAAAAAGTATGATCGGCTTCCTGGTTTTTGATGATAATTTTCACTGAGTGATATTTATATGGTAAAAATTTTCATCGTTTAAAGGGGAGATGAAAAAATGATGCAAATGTTCAGTGGTGCTTCTTCGGGGGGATGGTTTGAAAAAGCGCAGCGCTTTGGTAAATCCTTTATGTTGCCTATCGCCGTGCTGCCCGCGGCGGGCCTGCTGCTGGGGATAGGCGGCGCGTTATCGAATCCCAATACGCTGGCGGCTTATCCGTTTTTAGATGTGGGCTGGCTGCAGGCCATTTTCACTATCATGAGCAGCGCCGGTTCAATCGTGTTTGCGAACCTCTCGGTGCTGTTTGCGGTTGGGGTAGCCGTCGGGTTGGCAAAAAGCGATAAGGGCACGGCTGGGCTGGCGGCGCTACTCGCGTTTCTGGTGATGAATGCCACCATCAACGCGCTGCTGATCCTCACCGGCAAACTGGCGCACGAGAACCCGGGCGCTGTGGGGCAGGGCATGACGCTGGGGATCCAGACGCTGGAAACCGGCGTGTTTGGCGGCGTGGTGATTGGTCTGGTGACCTGCACGCTCCATCATCGGTTTAATAAAATTGCGCTTCCGCAGTTCCTCGGGTTCTTTGGCGGCTCGCGCTTTGTTCCCATCATCAGCTCGCTGGCGGCGATACTCGTCGGCGCGCTCATGACGGTGGTCTGGCCGCATTTTCAGAAACTGATTTTTGGTCTCGGCGGGCTGGTGGATGCCACCGGCTATCTGGGCACCCTGCTGTACGGCTTCATTTTACGCATGCTGGGCCCGTTTGGTTTGCACCACATCTTCTATCTGCCGTTCTGGACCACCGCGCTCGGGGGCAGCGATATTGTCAACGGTCACCTCGTTGAGGGCACACAGCGGATATTCTTCGCCCAGCTGGCCGACCCGAACACGCAGCATTTCTATGAGGGCACGTCGCGCTTCATGTCCGGGCGCTTTATTACGATGATGTTTGGCCTGCTCGGCGCGTGTCTGGCGATGTACCACACGGCAAAACCGGAGAACAAAAAGCGCGTTGCCGGGCTGCTGCTCTCTGCGGCATTAACCTCGTTCCTGACCGGAATTACCGAGCCTATCGAGTTTTCCTTCCTGTTTATTGCGCCTGTGCTTTACGTCATTCATGCGCTGTTTGACGGGCTGGCGTTCATGCTCGCACACATGCTGCATATCACCATCGGGCAAACCTTCTCCGGCGGTTTTATTGACTTCGTGCTGTTCGGCATTTTGCAGGGAGAGGCCAAAACCAACTGGATGTTCGTTCCCCTGGTGGGCGTGCCGTGGTTCTTCCTTTACTACTTCACCTTCCGCTATCTGATTAACCGTTTTGATTTTGCCACGCCGGGTCGGGAAAAGGAGGCGATGGCCAATGAAGTGACCTTCTCGCAGAGCGAGCGCGCCGTTGCGGTGATCGCGGGATTAGGCGGAAAAGAGAATCTGGAAGAGGTGGACTGCTGCGCCACGCGGCTTCGCGTCACGGTGAAGGACGGCAGCAAAGTGAATGACGCGGCGCTGAAAGCCACCGGCGCGCGCGGCGTTATCGTGCGCGGTAACGGGGTTCAGGTCATTTATGGCCCGCACGTCACGATTATCAAAAACGAAGTGGAAGAGATCTTATCGTAATGAAAACTGTACTGGATAACCTGAAGGGAAAACTGGTCGTCTCCTGTCAGGCGCTGGAAAATGAACCGCTGCATAGCCCGTTTATTATGTCGCGCATGGCGCTGGCGGCGGCACAGGGCGGAGCCGCTGCCATTCGTGCCAACAGCGTGGTGGATATCGAGGCCATTAAGCAGCAGGTCTCTTTGCCTGTTATCGGCATCATCAAACGGGATTACCCGGAAAGCGAAGTGTTTATCACCGCCACGATGAAAGAGGTGGATGAGCTCATGACCGTCTCTCCGGAAATCATTGCGCTTGATGTGACGGCGCGGGAGCGTCCCGGTGGAGAATCCCTGGAAACGCTGGTCGCGCGCATCCGCTCGCGCTATCCCGCGGTACTGCTGATGGCGGATATTTCCACCGTGGGCGAAGCCGTGACGGCACAGGCGCTTGGCTTTGACTGTGTCGGCACCACGCTTTATGGCTATACGGCGGAAACGGCGGGCCATTCGCTTCCGGAGAACGACTGCGCGTTCCTGAAGGGCGTGCTGGCTGCCGTGACGGTTCCCGTGGTTGCCGAAGGCAACGTGGATACGCCTGAACGCGCGGCCAGATGCCTGGCGCTGGGCGCGCATACGGTCGTCGTCGGCGGCGCCATCACCCGTCCACAGCAAATTACCGAGCGTTTTATGGCGGCGATTGGCGCGCAAAGCACCGATGGAGCATGACCATCAGGCGGGGATCTGCGATACTTATCGTTTATCCCCTTTACTGAGATGACTATGCAGTACCCGATTAACGAGATGTTCCAGACCCTGCAAGGCGAGGGTTACTTTACCGGCGTTCCCGCTATTTTCATTCGTTTACAGGGATGCCCGGTTGGCTGTGCCTGGTGTGATACCAAACATACGTGGGATAAGCTCGCAGATCGGGAAGTGTCGCTGTTTAGCATTCTGGCGAAAACCAAAGAGAGCGATAAGTGGGGCGCGGGCAGTTCAGAAGATCTGCTGGCCATTATTGGTCGTCAGGGCTGGACGGCGCGCCACGTCGTGATCACCGGCGGTGAACCCTGCATCCACGATCTGACGCCGCTGACCGAGCTGCTCGAAAAGAACGGCTACAGCTGCCAGATTGAAACCAGCGGCACCCATGAAGTGCGCTGTTCACACACCACCTGGGTGACGGTATCGCCAAAAGTGAATATGCGCGGCGGGTATGACGTGCTGTCTCAGGCGCTGGAACGCGCGGATGAGATTAAGCACCCGGTTGGGCGCGTGCGTGATATCGAAGCGCTGGATGAACTGCTGGCAACGCTGACGGATGAAAAGCAGCGCGTCATTGCGCTACAGCCGATCAGCCAGAAAGACGACGCGACGCGCCTGTGCATTGAAACCTGTATTGCGCGCAACTGGCGCCTGTCGATGCAGACGCACAAATACCTGAATATTGCCTAAAAAAAAGCCCGGTTTAGCCGGGCTTTTTTTACTCCCCGCGATAGATACAGCCGGCGGTACAGGTCTCTTTAATCATCACCGCGCTCAGCAGCGGTACCAGCGGCTTCATCTGATCCCAAATCCATTTCGCCAGCACTTCGCTGGTCGGGTTTTCAAGGCCCGGGATATCATTCAGGTAGTAATGATCCAGACGATCGTAGGTCGGCTTAAACGCCGCCTTCAGTTCGGCAAAATCCATGATCCAACCGGTATGCGGATCAACTTCACCGGTGATCTCAAGACGCACCATGAACGAATGCCCGTGCAGACGGCCGCATTTATGCCCTTCAGGGACATGCGGAAGGTGGTGGGCGGCTTCGAAGGTGAAATCTTTAAACAGTGTGGTGGACATGATCGCTCTCAGTAATGCGGAAAAAACCGCCGCATAGTACCGGAAAGCACAATTTTTAGCATTAACTAAAACGGCTCTGAAGCCTGGCGTCTCGTTAACAGGCGTTTTTTGATGCTTTTATCGATAATTTTCAGAGGGTTAATTAATCGGTTTTATCGCTAAGTATGACAACTAAAACAGGTTAGTCCATTTGGTTATTTATTATTTCCATCCCTTCTTTAATTGTTATTATCCTCGCCGTTAACCTTATCTTCAGTTTGGATTTATTCGCTTAAAGTCCGCTTGGCTACTGGAACATAACGACGCATGACAACACAGGCCCCACCTTCAAATTTGCTTCCCCTGAACCCGGAGCAACTGGCGCGCCTTCAGGCTGCCACCTCTGATTTTTCTCCCACTCAGCTTGCCTGGGTCTCCGGTTATTTCTGGGGAATGCTCAATCAGCAGCCTGGCGCTGTGGCGGGTGCACCGGTAACGGCCGTTGAAATTCCGGCCATTACCCTGATTTCCGCCTCGCAGACGGGCAATGCGCGCCGCGTGGCCGAAGCGCTGCGTGACGACCTGCTGGCCGCCAAACTGAACGTGAACCTGGTCAACGCCGGGGATTATAAATTTAAGCAAATCGCGTCAGAAAAACTGCTGGTGGTGGTCGCCTCTACGCAGGGTGAAGGTGAACCTGCTGAAGAAGCGGTGGCGCTGCACAAGTTCCTGTTCTCGAAAAAAGCGCCGAAGCTGGATGCCACGGCGTTTGCCGTATTTGGCCTTGGCGATACCTCGTATGAATTCTTCTGCCAGTCCGGTAAAGACTTCGACAGCAGGCTGGCGGAGCTGGGCGCGGAGCGCCTGCTGGACCGCGTTGACGCGGATGTTGAATACCAGACCGCCGCCGCCGAATGGCGTGCGCGCATCGTTGAGGTGCTGAAAGCGCGCGTGCCGAAAGAGACGTCGGCGCAGGCCGCGTTCACCGCGACGGGTGCCGTCAACGACATCCACACCAGCCCGTACACCAAAGAGGCGCCGCTGACGGCGAGCCTGTCGGTGAACCAGAAAATCACCGGCCGCGATTCGGAAAAAGACGTGCGCCATATCGAGATCGATCTCGGCGACTCTGGCCTGCGCTATCAGCCGGGCGACGCGCTGGGTATCTGGTATCAAAACGATCCGGCGCTGGTGAAAGAGCTGGTTGAGCTGCTGTGGCTGAAGGGTGACGAGCCCGTCACCGTTGACGGCAAAACCCAGCCGCTTGCAGAGGCGCTGCAGTGGCATTTCGAGCTGACGGTGAACACCCCGAATATCGTCGAAAATTATGCCACCTTAACGCGCAGCGAATCCCTGCTGCCGCTGGTGGGCGACAAGGCGAAGCTGCAGCATTACGCCGCGACGACGCCAATTGTCGATATGGTGCGTTTCTCTCCGGCTCAGTTGGATGCGGATGCGCTGATCGGCCTGCTGCGACCGCTGACGCCGCGCCTGTACTCCATCGCCTCTTCGCAGGCCGAAGTGGAGAGTGAAGTGCATATTACCGTCGGCGTGGTGCGCTACGACATCGAAGGCCGCGCCCGTGCGGGTGGGGCATCAAGCTTCCTGGCGGATCGCGTGGAAGAAGAGGGCGAAGTGCGCGTCTTTATTGAGCACAACGACAACTTCCGCCTGCCGGCGAACCCGGAAACGCCGGTCATCATGATTGGCCCAGGCACCGGCATTGCGCCGTTCCGCGCCTTCATGCAGCAGCGCGCGGCAGATGAAGCGCCGGGTAAAAACTGGCTGTTCTTCGGCAACCCGCACTTTACCGAGGATTTCCTCTACCAGGTTGAGTGGCAGCGCTATGTGAAAGAAGGCGTACTGACCCGCATCGATCTGGCCTGGTCCCGCGACCAGAAAGAAAAAGTATACGTACAAGATAAACTGCGCGAACAGGGCGCAGAGCTGTGGCGCTGGATCAATGACGGTGCCCACATTTATGTCTGCGGCGACGCCAATCGCATGGCGAAAGACGTTGAGCAGGCACTGCTGGAAGTGATTGCCGAATTCGGCGGTATGGATGCCGAAACGGCGGATGAATTTTTAAGTGAGCTGCGCGTTGAGCGCCGTTATCAGCGAGATGTCTACTAATGAGCGAAAAACATCCAGGGCCACTGGTGGTCGAAGGTAAACTGACAGACGCCGAGCGCATGAAGCTGGAAAGCAACTATCTGCGCGGCACCATTGCTGAAGATCTGAATGACGGTCTCACCGGCGGCTTCAAAGGCGACAACTTCCTGCTGATCCGCTTCCACGGCATGTACCAGCAGGACGATCGCGACATCCGCGCCGAGCGTGCCGAACAGAAGCTGGAGCCGCGTCATGCGATGCTGCTGCGCTGCCGTCTGCCGGGCGGGGTGATCACCACCAAACAGTGGCAGGCCATCGACAAGTTTGCTGGTGAAAACACGATTTATGGCAGCATCCGCCTGACCAACCGTCAGACATTCCAGTTCCACGGCATTCTGAAGAAGAACGTCAAGCCGGTGCATCAGATGCTGCACTCGGTCGGGCTGGACGCGCTGGCGACCGCCAACGACATGAACCGTAACGTGCTTTGCACCTCGAACCCGTATGAGTCCGAGCTGCACGCCGAAGCCTATGAGTGGGCGAAGAAGATCTCTGAGCACCTGCTGCCGCGCACCCGCGCCTATGCGGAGATTTGGCTCGATCAGGAAAAAGTCGCGACCACGGACGAAGAACCGATCCTTGGCCAGACCTATCTGCCGCGTAAGTTTAAAACCACGGTCGTGATCCCACCGCAGAACGATATCGATCTGCACGCCAACGACATGAACTTCGTGGCGATTGCCGAAAACGGCAAGCTGATTGGCTTTAACCTGCTGGTGGGCGGCGGCCTGTCCATTGAGCACGGTAATAAGAAAACCTACGCCCGCACCGCGAGCGAGTTCGGCTTCCTGCCGCTGGAGCACACGCTGGCCGTGGCGGAAGCGGTAGTGACCACGCAGCGCGACTGGGGCAACCGTACCGACCGTAAAAACGCGAAAACCAAATACACCCTGGAGCGCGTGGGCGTTGAGACGTTCAAAGAGGAAGTGGAGCGTCGTGCGGGCATCAAATTTGAGCCGATCCGCCCTTACGAATTCACCGGTCGCGGCGATCGCATTGGCTGGGTGAAAGGTATCGATAATAAATGGCACCTGACGCTGTTTATCGAAAACGGCCGTATTCTGGACTATCCGGGCCGTCCGCTGAAAACCGGTCTGCTGGAAATTGCTAAGATCCATAAAGGCGAATTCCGCATTACCGCTAACCAGAATCTCATTATTGCCGGCGTGCCGGAGAGCCAGAAGGCGAAGATCGAGAAGCTGGCGCGCGACCACGGATTAATGGATGCGGTTAAGCCGCAGCGTGAAAACTCGATGGCCTGCGTGTCGTTCCCGACCTGTCCGCTGGCGATGGCCGAAGCGGAACGTTTCCTGCCGTCATTCACTGACAAAGTGGAAGCGATTCTGGAAAAACACGGCATTCCGGACGAGCATATTGTTATGCGCGTCACCGGCTGCCCGAACGGCTGCGGCCGCGCGATGCTGGCCGAACTGGGTCTGGTGGGGAAAGCGCCGGGGCGCTATAACCTGCACCTGGGCGGTAACCGTATCGGCACGCGCATTCCGCGTATGTTCCGCGAGAACATTACCGAGCCGGAAATCCTTGATTCCATCGACGAGCTTGTCGGGCGCTGGGCGAAAGAGCGCGAAGCGGGTGAAGGCTTCGGCGACTTTACGGTGCGTGCGGGCATCATTCGCCCGGTGCTCGATCCCGCAAGGGATTTCTGGGAGTAACCACGAGAGGTAATTATGTCCGTACTCGATCTAAACGCCCTTAACGATCTGCCTAAAGTCGAACGCATTCTGGCGCTGGCAGAAACCAATGCCCACCTTGAAAAGCTGGATGCCGAAGGGCGCGTGGCGTGGGCGCTGGAAAACCTGCCGGGAGACTATGTGCTCTCGTCGAGCTTTGGTATTCAGGCGGCGGTCAGCCTGCATCTGGTGAATCAGATCCGTCCGGACATTCCGGTGATCCTCACCGATACCGGCTACCTGTTTCCTGAAACCTACCAGTTTATTGACGAGCTGACGGACAAGCTCAAGCTGAACCTCAAAGTGTACCGCGCGACGGAAAGTGCGGCCTGGCAGGAGGCGCGCTACGGTAAGCTGTGGGAGCAGGGCGTTGAGGGCATTGAGAAATACAATGAGATCAACAAAGTCGAGCCGATGAACCGGGCGCTGAAAGAGCTCAATGCGCAGACGTGGTTTGCGGGGCTACGCCGCGAGCAGTCCGGCAGCCGTGCAACCTTACCGGTGCTGGCGGTCCAGCGCGGGGTATTTAAAGTGCTGCCGATTATCGACTGGGATAACAGGACGGTGTATCAGTATCTGCAAAAACACGGGCTGAAGTACCATCCGCTGTGGGACCAGGGCTATCTGTCAGTGGGCGACATCCACACCACGCGCAAATGGGAACCGGGAATGGCGGAGGAAGAGACACGATTCTTTGGGCTGAAGCGCGAGTGCGGGCTGCACGAAGGGTAATCCTTTATCCTCCCTCTCCCTGTGGGAGAGGGTTGGGGTGAGGGCATCAGGCCGCCCTATGCTTAACGACCTCAGGCTTTCCCCGCTTTCGCCAGCTCCTTCACCAGCGGCAGCATGACCTTCACCACATCACGACTGCGGTGCTCAATCCGCTGCGGCAGCGCGCTGTCAATGTGCAGCTGATTATCCAGCATCACGTTGTGCCAGCTTGTCCCGTCCGGGAAGGCTTTCGATTTAGCGCGTTGCTGATAGCCATCTTTCTTGCCCAATGCCCAGTTTGTCGCTTCCACGTACAGCACCGGAATGCCCGCCTTATCGAAGACTTCCCCGTCGTTGCAGCAGCCTGTTCCGCGTGGGAAAGCAGGATTCCCGCCCGGATTGGTCGTGGCATAAACGCCATGGCTGCGGGCAATCGCCAGCGCCCGGTCGCGCGTCAGTTTCCGCACGGGTCCCGGCGTACTCTGCCCACTGTTGAAATAAAGCTTATCGCCGACGATCAGGTTATCGAGGTTGATCACCAGCAGCGTATTTTTCTTCTCCTCAGCGCTCATGCGTTTAAGGAGATTCTCAGCGCCGAGTTTGCCCTCTTCTTCACCGCTGGTAGCCACGAAACGAATGCCATACTGGGTTGGAATATCTTTCATCCGCTCGGCCAGTTCGAGCATCACGCCCAGGCCCGCCGCGTTGTCGTCCATGCCCTGCAGCGTCAGCCCGCCGAGGTTGTTATCCGTATCGGCATCGCTCATCGGGGCGTAGGTATCAAGGTGCGCCATAATAATAATCTGTTCAGCCGCGCGACCTTCATGCGCCGCGATAACCGTACTGCCGGTCACGTTATGCCAGTTTTTCGTTTTATTTCGTGAGGTATAGACGTAGCGGCTGTGAAACGACCGGATATCGCTCTGGTAGCCCATCCCGGCAAACTGCTGGCGAAGATAGTCCGCGGAGAGCATCTCTGCAGGCGAGCCGGTCATGCGGCCTGGAAAGACGGTGGCAATATGCCGCGCCTGCATAGTGGCGATTTCACCATAAGGTTGGTTTTTTGCCTGGGCAGGAAGAATAAAGCAAACGCCGAGCGCCAGGGCAGCAATACGGTGGCGCGTTGCGGAAAACATAGTGAGTCCTTAAAAACTGAGCAAAATAATAACCCGCCTAGTATGAAACTGTGATCGTCCATACACAATTTGAATTGGTCTTAAATGCCCGAAATTTCGCGTGTTAAGCACTTTTTGGTATTAGCTTTTTCACGGCGTTATTCCATTGAGTAACTACTCATTCCAATTCGTAATTTCATTCGGTCTAAGCCGCCCCCTATAGTCCCTTTATTCCTCGTTGTTAGTGAGTTGTTGCTTGTGGACTATCTGCCCTTATTTGCCGCGATAAAAGAGAAGCCGGTGCTGGTTGTTGGCACGGGTGAAATTGCCGATCGCAAAATCGCGTTTCTGCAACGCGCAGGGGCGCAGGTGCGGGTAGTGGCAGAAGCGGATTTTGACGAATCACAAATCGACAGCGTCGTGCTGGTGATTGCGGCGACCGAAGATCGCGACCTGAACCGGCGGATTTCCGACGCCGCTCAGGCCCGTTACCGCCTGGTGAACGTGGTGGACGACCAGCCGTTATGTTCGTTCATCTTCCCGTCGATCGTTGACCGTTCTCCGCTGCTGGTGGCGATCTCCTCCGGCGGTACCGCACCGGTGCTGGCGCGCGTGCTGCGTGAAAAAATCGAAGCGCTGCTGCCGACCAGCCTCGGGCGCATGGCGGAAAAAGCCAGCTACTGGCGCAACCACCTGAAAATGCGCCTGACCAGCGTAACGGAACGCCGTCGCTTCTGGGAGCGCGTGTTTCGCGGCCGCTTTGCCAGCCTGATGCATGCCGGTAATGAGACGGCAGCGCAGAAAATTCTCGAGGACGAACTGGATAACCCCGGCAGCACGGGCGGGGAGATCATTCTGGTGGGGGCTGGGCCGGGCGATGCCGGGCTTCTGACGCTGCGCGGCCTGCAGGTGCTGCAGGACGCTGACGTGGTGTTCTACGACCATCTGGTCACCGACGGCGTGCGCGAGCTGATCCGTCGCGACGCGGAGCAAATCTGCGTCGGCAAACGGGCTGGCGAGCACTCGGTGCCGCAGCACGACACCAACCAGATGCTGGTTGACGCCGCCAAAGCGGGTAAAACCGTGGTGCGCCTGAAAGGGGGCGATCCGTTCATTTTTGGTCGCGGCGGCGAAGAACTGCAGGCGGCAGCCGAAGCGGGCATACCCTTCCAGGTGGTGCCCGGCATCACGGCGGCCTCTGCGGTAACGGCCTACGCCGGTATCCCGTTGACCCACCGCGATTACGCCCAGAGCGTGACCTTTGTGACCGGCCACTACAAGGCCGACAGCACGCCGTTCGACTGGTCGCATCTCGCCCAGAGCCGCCAGACGCTGGCGATATACATGGGCACGATGAAGGCCGCGGACATCAGCGAACAGCTTATTCAGCACGGTCGCGAGGCGACGACGCCCGTTGCCGTTATTTCTCGCGGCACGCGCGTCGATCAGCACGTTGCGACGGGCACGCTGGAACATCTTGCAACCCTGGCGAAAGACGCCCCGATGCCCGCCCTGATCGTGGTGGGTGAAGTGGTGCAGCTGCACAGCGCGCTCGCCTGGTTCCAACACACAACCGATACAGAAGGCTTTGGTTCTTCTGTCGTAAATTTGGCTTAAGGAACGGTTATGGACCAAAAACGTCTTACACACCTGCGGCAGCTCGAAGCGGAGAGTATCCATATTATCCGCGAAGTGGCCGCCGAGTTTTCTAACCCGGTGATGATGTACTCCATCGGTAAAGATTCCAGCGTCATGCTGCATCTGGCGCGTAAAGCGTTTTATCCGGGCACGCTGCCGTTCCCGCTGCTGCACGTGGATACCGGCTGGAAATTCCGCGAAATGTACGAGTTCCGCGACCGTACCGCGAAAGCCTACGGCTGCGAGCTGCTGGTGCATAAAAACCCGGAAGGGGTGGCGATGGGCATTAACCCGTTCGTGCACGGCAGCGCCAAGCACACCGATATCATGAAAACCGAAGGGCTTAAGCAGGCGCTGAACAAATACGGTTTTGACGCGGCCTTCGGCGGCGCGCGCCGTGACGAGGAGAAATCCCGCGCCAAAGAGCGTATCTACTCCTTCCGCGACCGCTTCCACCGCTGGGATCCGAAAAACCAGCGTCCGGAGCTGTGGCACAACTACAACGGCCAGATCAACAAAGGCGAAAGCATTCGCGTCTTCCCGCTCTCCAACTGGACCGAGCTGGATATCTGGCAGTACATCTATCTGGAAAACATTGAAATCGTTCCGCTGTATCTGGCCGCCGAGCGCCCGGTGCTGGAGCGCGACGGCATGCTGATGATGATCGACGACGATCGCATCGACCTGCAGCCGGGCGAAGTGATCAAACAACAGATGGTGCGCTTCCGTACCCTCGGCTGCTGGCCGCTGACCGGGGCGGTGGAATCCAGCGCGCAGACGCTGCCGGAGATCATCGAAGAGATGCTGGTGTCCACCACCAGCGAGCGACAGGGGCGCGTGATTGACCGCGACCAGGCAGGCTCCATGGAGCTGAAGAAACGTCAGGGTTATTTCTAAGGAGCCGCCATGAACACCACTATTGCTCAACAAATTGCCAACGAAGGCGGCGTGGAAGCGTATCTGCACGCGCAACAACACAAAAGCCTGCTGCGTTTTCTGACCTGCGGCAGCGTGGATGACGGGAAAAGTACCCTGATTGGCCGCCTGCTGCACGATACGCGCCAGATTTACGAAGATCAGCTCTCTTCCCTGCATAACGACAGTAAACGTCACGGCACCCAGGGTGAAAAACTCGACCTGGCGCTGCTGGTGGACGGCCTGCAGGCGGAGCGCGAGCAGGGCATCACCATCGACGTGGCCTACCGCTACTTCTCTACCGAGAAGCGCAAATTTATTATCGCCGACACCCCGGGGCACGAGCAGTACACCCGCAACATGGCGACCGGCGCGTCTACCTGCGACCTGGCGATCCTGCTGATGGACGCGCGTAAAGGCGTGCTGGATCAGACCCGTCGCCACAGCTTTATCTCGACGCTGCTGGGGATCAAACACCTGGTGGTGGCGGTCAACAAGATGGATCTGGTCAACTTCAGCGAAGAGAAGTTCGAGGAGATCCGCCAGAGCTATCTGACCTTTGCCGAACAGCTGCCGGGCAACCTGGATATTCGCTTTGTACCGCTCTCGGCGCTGGAAGGGGATAACGTCGCCTCCCAGAGCGCGAACATGCCGTGGTACAGCGGTCCGACGCTGCTGGAAGTGCTGGAAACCGTTGAAATTCAGCGCGTGGTCGATACCCAGCCGATGCGCTTCCCGGTGCAGTACGTGAACCGTCCAAACCTCGATTTCCGCGGCTTCTCAGGCACCCTCGCGTCAGGCTCCGTGAAGGTAGGTCAGCGCGTCAAGGTGCTGCCATCCGGCGTGGAATCGACTATCGCCCGCATCGTCACCTTCGACGGTGACCTGCAGGAAGCGGGCGCCGGTGAAGCCGTAACGCTGGTGCTGAAAGACGAAATTGATATCAGCCGGGGCGACCTGCTGGTTGACGCGCAGGAAACGCTGGCGGCAGTGCAGGGGGCTTCCGTGGACGTGGTGTGGATGGCCGAACAGCCGCTGACCGCTGGCCAGAGCTATGACATCAAAATTGCCGGCAAGAAAACCCGCGCCCGCGTGGACGGTATTCAGTTCCAGGTGGATATCAACAACCTGACCCAGCGTGACGTCACCGAGCTGCCGCTGAACGGCATTGGTCTGGTCGATCTGACCTTCGACGAACCGCTGGTGCTGGATCCGTATCAGCAGAATCCGGTCACGGGAGGTCTTATCTTTATCGACAGGCTGACCAACGTTACCGTCGGGGCCGGTATGGTTCGCGAACCGATTAAACAGGCTGCCGCGACGTCTGAATTCAGCGCCTTCGAGCTGGAACTGAACGCGCTGGTGCGTAAACACTTCCCGCACTGGGGTGCACGCGATCTGCTGGGAGGCAAGTAATGGCCGCCCATGATGAGAACGTCGTCTGGCATCCTCATCCGGTCACCGTCGCCCAGCGCGAACAGCTCCACGGTCATCGTGGGGTTGTGCTGTGGTTTACCGGGCTGTCCGGCTCGGGTAAATCGACGGTGGCCGGCGCGCTGGAAGAGGCGTTGCATCAGCAGGGCGTAAGCACGTACCTGCTGGATGGCGACAACGTGCGTCACGGCCTGTGCAGCGATTTAGGGTTTAGCGACGATGACCGCAAAGAGAACATCCGCCGGGTGGGCGAAGTCGCCAGCCTGATGGCTGACGCCGGGCTGGTGGTGCTGACCGCGTTTATCTCTCCGCACCGCGCCGAGCGCCAGATGGTGCGCGAACGCGTGGGCCAGGATCGCTTTATCGAGGTGTTTGTCGATACGCCGCTGGAGATTTGCGAAGCGCGCGACCCGAAAGGGCTGTACAAGAAAGCGCGTGCCGGAGAACTGCGCAACTTCACCGGAATTGACGCGGTATACGAAGCGCCTGAATCGCCTGAAATTCACCTGGAAGGTCAACAATTGGTAACAAATTTAGTAAGCCAATTATTAGACCTGCTCAGACGGGACGATATTATCAGATCCTGAGGCGGTATCGTTCGGGAGCTGTCTTCCCGAACGATCAGTCACGGTCACAGGATTAGCTATGCGCAACAGTGAACATTACATCACCACCACCGGGTCGGAGCCGCTAGCGACCGACGACGAAACGACCTGGTCATTTCCTGGGGCCATCATTGGCTTCGTCTCATGGCTGCTGGCGCTTGGCATTCCGTTTCTCATCTACGGCGGCAACACGCTGTTCTTCTTTCTCTACACCTGGCCTTTCTTTCTGGCGTTGATGCCCGTGGCGGTTGTCGTCGGCATTGCGCTGCACTCGCTGCTCAACGGTAAGCTCCTGTACAGCACCGTGGTCACGATTGTGACGGTGGTTCTCATGTTTGGTCTGTTATTTTTGTGGCTCATGGGCTAACTTCAGCCATAATTCAAACCGTAACCAACTGTGTAACGATATTGAGCAGGACGATTCTGCGGAAAAAATGTGGTACATTTGCCCGCGATGTTGCGGCATCTCTGTTACCCCGGCGTAGTGCTCTGGGGAAGTCTTGGGATGATGATGCCGTTTTTCAGGGGGCAGGATGGGTAAACTAACGCTGCTGTTGCTGGCTTTGCTAATCTGGCTGCAATATTCGCTGTGGTTCGGTAAGAACGGACTGCACGACTATAGCCGGGTGAGCGATGACGTCGCGGCTCAGCAGGCAACAAACGCCAAACTTAAGGCGCGAAACGATCAACTCTTTGCTGAAATTGATGACCTCAATGGCGGGCAAGAGGCGATTGAGGAACGCGCACGCAATGAACTCAGTATGACTAAGCCGGGCGAAACCTTTTATCGTCTGGTTCCGGATGCGTCTAAACGCAATCAGGGCTCAGCACAAAACAATCGATAATCAGGCCCAGGATTACGACATGGCAGTAACTTTTTCGGACGTATGCGCCGTGGTGCCGGCCGCAGGTTTTGGCCGGCGCATGCAGACAGAATGTCCCAAGCAGTACCTCTCTATTGGCGATAAAACGATCCTCGAGCACGCCGTGGCGGCGCTGCTGGCGCACCCGCGGGTGACGCGTGTGATCATCGCTATCAGCCCTGGCGATGCGCGCTTCGCGCAGCTGCCGCTGGCAAATCATCCACAGATTACCGTCGTTGACGGTGGCGCCGAGCGCGCCGATTCCGTGCTGGCGGGCATTCAGGCCGCCGGAAACGCGTCGTGGGTGCTGGTGCATGACGCGGCGCGTCCTTGCCTGCATCAGGACGATCTTGCGCGCCTGCTGGCGCTGAGCGAAACAAGCAAGGTTGGCGGGATTCTGGCCGCACCGGTGCGCGACACCATGAAGCGCGCCGAGCCGGGCAAACAGGCTATCGCCCACACCGTCGACCGCGTCGATTTATGGCACGCGCTGACGCCACAATTTTTCCCCCGCGAATTACTCCACGACTGCCTAACGCGTGCGCTTAAAGAAGGCGCGACCATCACGGACGAAGCCTCTGCGCTGGAATATTGCGGTTTCCACCCTGAGCTTGTTGAAGGACGCGCTGATAATATAAAAGTGACGCGTCCGGAAGATTTACAGCTCGCGGAATTTTATCTTACCCGTTCGACCCATCAGGAGAAGGCATAATGCGAATTGGACACGGTTTTGATGTACACGCCTTTGGCGGAGAAGGCCCAATTATCATTGGCGGCGTGCGCATTCCCTATGAAAAAGGGCTGCTGGCGCATTCTGATGGCGACGTTGCACTGCATGCGCTGACCGACGCGCTGTTGGGCGCTGCCGCGCTGGGTGATATCGGCAAGCTGTTCCCGGACACCGACCCGGCATTTAAAGGCGCGGACAGCCGCGAACTGCTGCGCGAAGCATGGCGCCGCATCCAGGCGAAAGGCTACACCCTCGGCAACGTCGACGTGACGATTATTGCTCAGGCCCCGAAAATGCTGCCGCATATTCCGCAGATGCGCGTGTTTATTGCAGAAGATCTGGGCTGCCATATGGACGACGTGAACGTCAAAGCGACGACGACCGAGAAGCTGGGCTTTACCGGGCGTGGCGAAGGAATTGCCTGTGAAGCCGTGGCGCTGCTGCTGAAGGCGAGCAAATGACAGACTTCGACAACCTGACATACCTGCACGGTAAACCGCAGGGGAACGGGGTGCTGAAAGCCAGCCCGGAAGATTTCCTCGTGGTGGAGGATCTGGGCTTTGAGCCGGATGGCGAAGGCGAACATATCCTGGTGCGTATTCTGAAAAATGGCTGCAATACCCGCTTTGTGGCCGACGCGCTGGCAAAATTCCTCAAAATTCATGCCCGCGAAGTGAGCTTTGCCGGACAGAAAGATAAACACGCCGTCACGGAACAGTGGCTCTGCGCGCGCGTTCCCGGCAATACGATGCCTGATTTAAGCAAATTTGAGCTTGAAGGCTGTAAGGTACTGGAATTCGCCCGCCACAAGCGCAAACTGCGTCTGGGGGCGTTGAAGGGGAACGACTTTACGCTGGTGCTGCGTGAAGTGTCTCACCGCGAAGACGTTGAAAAACGTCTGAACGCTATCAGTGAACGCGGTGTACCGAACTACTTTGGCGCGCAGCGCTTTGGCATTGGCGGCAGCAACCTGCAGGGTGCGCTGCGCTGGGCGCAAAGCGATGCCCCGGTGCGCGACAGGAATAAACGCAGTTTTTGGTTGTCGGCGGCCCGCAGCGCGTTGTTTAATCGGATTGTGAGCGAAAGGCTGAAAAAACCGGACGCGAATCAAGTTGTTGTTGGCGATGCGCTACAATTAGCGGGACGCGGAAGCTGGTTTGTGGCAACGGCCGAAGAAATGGCCGATGTGCAGTCGCGCGTGGACGCAAAAGCGCTGATGATTACCGCCGCGCTGCCCGGTACGGGCGACTGGGGAACGCAGGGCGACGCGCTGGCTGCCGAGCAGTTAGCCGTAGCGGATGCGCCAGAATTGCAATCCTTGCTGGTGCGGGAAAAAGTCGAGGCGGCACGCCGCGCGATGCTGCTCTACCCGCAGCAGTTAAGCTGGAACTGGTGGGATGACGTGACCGTCGAGTTACGCTTCTGGCTACCGGCAGGTAGCTTTGCCACCAGTGTTGTCAGGGAACTTATCAACACCTCGGGTGATTATGCGAATATTGCTGAGTAACGATGACGGTATCCACGCGCCAGGCATTCAGACCCTGGCGAAACACCTCCGCGAATTCGCGGACGTGCAGGTCGTGGCGCCCGATCGTAACCGCAGTGGAGCGTCTAACTCACTGACGCTGGAGTCGTCGCTTCGCACCTTTACCTTTGAAAATGGCGATATTGCCGTGCAGATGGGCACGCCAACCGACTGCGTTTTTCTGGGCGTGAACGCGCTGATGCGGCCGCGTCCGGATATCGTTGTTTCCGGCATTAACGCCGGTCCTAACCTCGGCGATGACGTGATTTACTCCGGCACCGTGGCGGCCGCAATGGAAGGGCGCCATCTGGGGTTCCCGGCGCTGGCGGTCTCGTTAAACGGCCACACGCACTACGACACCGCCGCCGCGGTGACCTGTTCGATCCTGCGGGCGCTCGGCCGCGAGCCGTTGCGTACCGGGCGCATCCTCAACATCAACGTGCCGGATCTTCCTCTCGATGAAATTAAAGGCATTCGCGTCACCCGTTGCGGAAGCCGACATCCTGCCGATCAGGTGATCCCGCAGCAGGATCCTCGCGGCAACACGCTTTACTGGATTGGCCCTCCCGGCGATAAGTGCGATGCGGGTCCGGATACCGACTTTGCCGCCGTGGAGGAAGGCTATGTTTCGGTTACCCCGCTGCACGTAGATTTAACCGCGTATAGCGCGCATGATGTGGTATCGAGCTGGCTGGAACGCGCAGGAGTGAACGCGCAATGGTAAACAAACGTGTACAAACTCTTCTGGAACAACTCCGCGCGCAGGGGATCCGCGACGAGCACGTGCTTGAAGCGCTTGCTCAGGTTCCGCGTGAGAAATTTGTAGATGAGGCGTTTGAACACAAAGCGTGGGAAAACGTGGCGCTGCCCATCGGACAGGGCCAGACGATTTCGCAGCCTTACATGGTGGCGCGCATGACGGAGCTGCTGGAGCTGACGCCTGACTCCCGCGTGCTGGAGATTGGCACCGGGTCGGGGTATCAGACCGCGATCCTGGCGCATCTGGTTCATCATGTATGCTCCGTTGAGCGGATTAAAGGTTTACAGTGGCAGGCGCGTCGTCGCCTGAAACAACTTGATTTACATAATGTTTCGACACGACACGGTGATGGATGGCAGGGTTGGAAGGCGCGCGCGCCGTTTGACGCGATCATCGTGACGGCGGCCCCGCCTGAAATTCCTGCGGCCCTGTTGTCGCAGCTGGATGAGGGGGGCATTCTTGTTCTGCCCGTCGGGGACGAGCAGCAGCTTTTGAAGCGCGTTCGTCGGCGCGGCGGCGAGTTTATTATCGACACCGTGGAAGCCGTGCGCTTTGTGCCTCTGGTAAAGGGGGAGTTGGCCTGAGACTCGGAATTATCCAGGGTTATTAAGGCAAATTCAGCGTATGGTGTGGCGCGAAAGATTCGTGCCATCACGGTAAATTTTAAGTCACTGGTAGTTAACACATTCCTGGGGGATAAATGAGCGCGGGAAGCCCTAAATTCACCATCAGCCGTGTTGCGGCATTATCACTGGTTTCGCTCTGGCTGGCAGGCTGTACAAGTTCTAATAACGCGCCTGCGCCCGTCAGTTCTGTCGGCGGAAACAGCGGCTCGGGTAACACGTCCGGCGGAATGTTGATCACTCCTCCGCCTAAAATGGGTACCTCTACGGCGCAACAAAATCCGCCAATCCAGCCGGTTCAGCGTCCAATGACGCAGCCGACGCAGATTCAGCCAGTGGAACAGCCTGTTCAGACCCAGAATGGCCGCATAGTCTATAACCGTCAGTATGGGAACATTCCGAAAGGCAGCTATACCGGTGGCAGCACCTATACCGTGAAACGCGGGGATACGCTGTTCTACATTGCGTGGATTACCGGGAACGATTTCCGTGACCTCGCGCAGCGCAATAACGTCCAGGCCCCATACGGTCTGGAAGTCGGGCAAACGCTCCAGGTTGGCAACGCGACGGGCACGCCGCTTACGCCTGGCAACACCGTTTCAGCGGCCGATGTGACGGCTCAAAATAACAGCGTTAAGCCTGCACAAAAATCCACCACGGTGGTTGCTTCACAACCTGTAATTACGTATTCTGAGGATTCAGGTGATCAGACTGCTAACAAAATGTTGCCGAATAATAAAGGGACTGCGACTGTTGTCACAGCACCGGTGACGGCACCTGTGGTTAGCTCTACTGAACCGACTGCCAGCAGTATGACCTCCAGTTCGCCAATCTCTGCATGGCGCTGGCCAACTGACGGCAAGGTTATCGAGAACTTCTCTTCCTCCGAGGGGGGAAATAAAGGGATCGATATCGCAGGGAGTAAAGGACAGGCTATCATCGCGACCGCAGACGGGCGCGTTGTGTATGCCGGTAACGCTCTGCGCGGTTACGGTAATCTTATTATCATCAAACATAACGATGATTACCTGAGTGCCTACGCCCATAACGACACAATGCTGGTCCGGGAACAACAAGAAGTTAAGGCGGGGCAAAAAATCGCTACCATGGGTAGCACCGGAACCAGTTCTACACGCTTGCATTTTGAAATTCGTTACAAGGGGAAATCCGTAAACCCGCTGCAGTACTTGCCGCAGCGATAATTTGACGGGGCATGCCAGCCAGGGTGTCTCGTTCAGGGATCACGGGTAGGAGCCACCTTATGAGTCAGAATACGCTGAAAGTTCATGATTTAAATGAAGACGCGGAATTTGATGAGAACGGAGTAGAGGCTTTTGACGAAAAAGCCTTAGTAGAAGAGGAACCCAGTGATAACGATTTGGCTGAAGAAGAGCTGTTATCGCAGGGCGCCACACAGCGTGTACTGGACGCGACTCAGCTTTACCTTGGGGAGATTGGTTACTCCCCACTGTTAACGGCCGAAGAAGAAGTCTATTTCGCACGTCGTGCTTTGCGTGGTGATGTAGCCTCGCGTCGTCGCATGATTGAAAGTAACCTGCGACTGGTCGTGAAAATTGCCCGCCGTTACGGCAATCGTGGTCTGGCTCTGCTGGATCTGATTGAAGAGGGCAACTTAGGTCTCATCCGCGCAGTTGAGAAGTTTGACCCGGAACGCGGGTTCCGTTTCTCAACCTACGCGACCTGGTGGATTCGCCAGACCATCGAACGGGCTATTATGAACCAGACCCGTACGATCCGCCTGCCGATTCACATCGTCAAAGAGTTGAACGTTTATCTGCGTACCGCACGCGAGTTGTCCCATAAACTGGACCACGAGCCAAGCGCAGAAGAGATTGCTGAGCAACTCGATAAACCGGTTGATGACGTAAGCCGTATGCTGCGTCTCAACGAGCGCATTACCTCCGTTGACACCCCGCTGGGTGGCGACTCCGAAAAAGCGCTGCTGGACATCCTGGCCGATGAAAAAGACAACGGTCCGGAAGACACCACGCAGGACGATGACATGAAGCAGAGCATCGTCAAATGGCTGTTCGAACTGAACGCCAAACAGCGTGAAGTGCTGGCACGTCGTTTCGGTTTACTGGGGTATGAAGCTGCGACACTGGAAGACGTCGGCCGTGAAATTGGCCTGACCCGTGAACGTGTTCGTCAGATTCAGGTTGAAGGTCTGCGCCGCCTGCGTGAAATCCTGCAGGGGCAAGGTCTGAATATCGAAGCGCTGTTCCGCGAATAAGCAACCTTTCGTCAAAAAAGGCCCGTCGTGAGACGGGCCTTTTTCTTTTGCGCTACGGCTTAGCCGTTTCGTGCAGCAGACGCCACACTATCCGATCGCCTTCCTGATTGAGCACCGCGGTTGACCAGCGCACGTTGACGGGCAGGTCCGGCCGGGTTTGCGTCTCCCGGTAGTGGAGCACCGCGCCACGATCCCAGCGCTGGATCGTGGATAATTCGTCAATGACGATCTTCAGTTCTGGGCGGCTTCCGCGCTGGTTTTCCAGAAAACTGATCAGACCGGCATAGTCGATATGAGCGCCGCCCGGCGGGATCATCAGAAAATCTGGACGGAAGCGGGCGAGCAGGGCGTCGGAATCACCTTCACCTTTGCCTAACCAGTCTTCGAGCGCAATGTGGAGGTCGATAATGTCGTGTTCGAAAGGCGTCATGAATTCTCCTGTCGCAGCTGGGTGAGCACCTGCGTATTGTTAAGACGAAAAACGTACAGTACAGGCAGCAAGGTCATGCCTGCGGCAAAAATAAACATCCCGTGCCAGGCGGCGAGCGGTGGCAGCCTGGCCTGCGCCAGGTTCAGCGCCTGCGCCAGCAGCAGGGCTCCGGCAAAAAAGCTCAGCTGACGATTAAGATTCCACAGCGCGCTGGCATCCGGCATCTCTTCCCGGCGGGTCGTCAGAAAAGCGCTGCTCTGAGCCGTACTGCTGCACAGGCTTCCCCCCGCACCCATCAGGGTAAACGCAGCGGCAGGCAGCAGCGTAGCCGAACTGACGTTAATCAAAAGCAGAATACCCGTCGCCTGCAGCAGGCAGCCGATGACGATCAGCGGTCGGGGGCCGATACGGTTAAAATAGCGTCCCGTTGCCGTGATGGCGATAAACGATGCCGCGGACCACGGCAGCATGAGCATCCCCGTTGCGGCTGGGCTCATGTTCGCCACGTGCTGAAGATAAAACATGCCCGTGACGTTCACCCCAATAAACATGCCGGGTACGCAGATATAAACAAGCATGGAAAAACGCAAAAGCGGGTCCGCGAGCAACGACAGGTTTAGCAGTCTGGCCGCTTTCATCGCGGGCATTTCGTGTTTAAGCCACAGGCAGGCCAAAACAAAGGTCACGATAGCGACCGGTAGCGTGGCGAAAAATATCCATCGCCAGCTGAGCGTCTGCACCAGCAGTCCTCCGATAGCAGGAGAGCAGGCCGGGGCAAGCAACGCCACCAGCATCACCGCCGAGGAGAGTCGGGCCCGCTCGTGAGGCTTAAACTGTTGCCAGGTCAGCGCCTGTCCGACGGGGATCAGTAAGCCCCCTCCCACGCCCTGGAGTACTCGCCAGGCGATCAGACTTTCAAGCGTTGCAGACAGGCCCGCCGCAGCGGAGGCTGCGCTGAACAGAAAAAGCGAGAGCAGGATGACTCGCTTTGGCCCGATGCGGCGCGTGAGCACGCTGCTAAACGGGATCACCAGCGTCAGGCCGGCAATGTACCCGTTACTGACCCAGGCAAGGGCTGAAGGCGTGGTGTTAAAGGCGTGAGCCATTGCCGGGAAGGCGACGCTGGCAATGAACATGTTGATCAAATCAAGAAAAAAGCCCAGCAGGTAAACAACGGCGACTTTGCTGCGATACGTCATGGTGGATCCTCCGGTGAGGTGGCGTATCGTATCGATCCGGGAAGAACGGATAAACCTGACAAAGCGCGATATACTGTCAAAAAAATTTTGACAGTAAAGGGCGTGATGATGATTAACCTGCAGCGAGCGCAGATGTTTGTCGCGGTGGCCGATACCGGCAGTTTCACTGCCGCAGCCGAGGCAATGGGGCTGACAAAAGCCGTGGTCAGCTTCAATATTCGTCAGCTAGAAGATGAGCTGGGCGTTACGCTGCTGCTGCGCTCCACCCGCCGCCTGACGTTAACCGAGGCGGGCGCGCTCTTTCATCAACGCAGCGTGGCGCTTCTGAAGGATGCGGAACGGCTGCAGGATGATGTCCGCGCGAATCATGCGGGGCTCACTGGCGAACTGCGGATCACGACGACGCCCGAGTATGGCTCACAGGTGGTGGTACCGCTGCTGGCCAGGTTTAGCCAGCAACACCCGGATCTTCGCGTGCGGCATGTTTCGTCCTCCCTGCACGCCGACCTTATCTCGGAGCGCTTTGACGTAGCTATCCGGCTGGGAACGCTTGCCGATTCGCGCAACCACGCCGCGCTGATTTCACACTTCTCCATTCTCCCCGTTGCGACGCCCGGGTGGCTCGTTAACCATCCGATCGAAACGCTTGCGCACCTTGCCAACGCCGACTGGATTATTCACGAGCGCCTGGCCTCGCCGCTGCGCTGGCAGGTGAAGGATGCCAGCGGCGCGCCTGAAACGCTGGAAATAAAAAAAGCGCCGCGCCTGTTTGCCGACAGCGCACAGGCTCTTATGGCCTTTGCACTCGCGGGCGGAGGTGTGGCGTTACTGCCGGAATGGCTGGTGCGCGATGCGCTTGATGCGGGAAAACTGGTCCCGGTTTTACCGGGATATACCTTTGCACAGCAGGGCATCTATGCGGTTTATCCCGATGCCCGGCATGTGTCAGCGAAAGTGCGCACCTTTATTGATTTTATGCGCACCAGCGTGAATTAATCGTGCATCATCTTTTTGATGAGCGCGGAGAACTGCTCCCGCTCGGCCTTGTTAAGACGTCCTAAAAACGCCTCATCCACCTCGTTGCCAACCGGTTTACAGCCTGCAAGCAGGGCTTCTCCTTCCGGCGTCAGGAAGACAAACCGGCGGCGCTTATCGGCCGGATCGTGCTCGCGTTTGACCAGCCCGCGCGCCTCCATGCGGCTGAGCATCTCCGCCAGGGTCGCTTTCGTGCTGACCGCCACTTCGGTCAACGCCACCTGTTCAATACCCGGATGCTCGGCAATAGAGCGCATCACCGCATACTGTGGCTTGGTCAGTTCCGGTAAGGCATGTTGCCACTGCGCGGTATGCTGTTGAAAAAGCTGACGTAACAGGTGGAACGCCTCTTGTCTTAGTTCCATGAACACTCCGACGGAAAAAATCTCTCCCCTATGATAGCCGCTATTGCTCTCAATTTTAACGCGGCATCTTTTAGCCATTCGTGTGATCGTATGCGAACGATCTTGTCAGGTAAACGATCCTGGAGTAGCTTATTTATAATGTTCGTACACGAACAAAATATTGAGGTGATGAATGAGATTGGTAGTGGGAATGACGGGGGCAACGGGTGCACCGCTGGGCGTGGCGCTGCTGCAGGCGCTGCGGGAAATGCCGGAGGTGGAGACGCATCTGGTGATGTCTAAGTGGGCAAAAACCACCATTGAGCTGGAAACGCCCTACACCGCGCAGGACGTTGCTGCCCTGGCTGACGTTGTCCACAGTCCGGCTGACCAGGCCGCCACCATCTCCTCTGGCTCGTTTCGTACCGACGGCATGATCGTCATTCCCTGCAGCATGAAAACGCTCGCGGGGATCCGCGCGGGCTACGCCGAAGGGCTGGTGGGACGCGCGGCTGACGTGGTGCTAAAAGAGGGGCGCAAGCTGGTGCTGGTTCCGCGTGAAACACCGCTCAGCACCATTCATCTTGAGAACATGCTCGCACTTTCCCGCATGGGCGTGGCGATGGTGCCGCCCATGCCTGCGTATTACAACCACCCACAAACCGCAGATGACATTACCCAGCACATCGTGACCCGCGTGCTCGATCAGTTCGGGCTGGAGCATAAAAAGGCGCGCCGCTGGAACGGGCTGCGGGAGGCGAAACATTTTTCACAGGAGAATAAAGATGGCATTTGATGATTTGAGAAGCTTCCTGCAGGCGCTCGATGAGCAAGGGCAGCTGCTGAAAATTGAGGAAGAGGTTAACGCCGAGCCCGATCTTGCGGCGGCAGCCAACGCGACCGGCCGCATTGGCGACGGCGCGCCCGCGCTGTGGTTCGACAACATTCTTGGCTTTACCGATGCCCGCGTGGTGATGAACACCATCGGCTCCTGGCAGAACCACGCCATTTCGATGGGGCTGCCTGCGAACACTCCGGTAAAAAAACAGATCGACGAATTTATCCGCCGCTGGGATAAATTCCCCGTCACGCCGGAGCGTCGCGCCAACCCGGCCTGGGCGCAGAATACGGTGGACGGTGAAGACATTAACCTGTTCGATATCCTGCCGCTGTTTCGTCTGAACGACGGTGACGGCGGTTTTTATCTCGATAAAGCGTGCGTTGTCTCGCGCGATCCGCTCGACCCGGACAACTTCGGCAAGCAGAACGTCGGGATCTACCGTATGGAAGTGAAGGGCAAGCGCAAGCTCGGCCTGCAGCCTGTTCCGATGCACGATATCGCCCTGCATCTGCACAAGGCGGAAGAGCGCGGTAAAGACCTGCCGATTGCGATTACGCTGGGCAACGACCCGATCATCACCCTGATGGGCGCCACGCCGCTGAAATACGATCAGTCCGAGTATGAAATGGCCGGCGCGCTGCGTGAAAGCCCGTACCCGATTGCCACCGCGCCGCTGACCGGCTTCGATGTGCCGTGGGGGTCTGAAGTGATCCTGGAAGGGGTGATTGAAGGCCGCAAGCGTGAAATCGAGGGGCCATTCGGCGAGTTTACCGGGCACTATTCCGGTGGCCGTAACATGACGGTGGTCCGTATCGACAAAGTCTCTTACCGCACCAGGCCGATTTTCGAATCCCTTTACCTCGGCATGCCGTGGACCGAGATTGACTATCTGATGGGACCGGCCACCTGCGTGCCGCTCTACCAGCAGCTGAAAGCGGAATTCCCGGAAGTGCAGGCGGTGAACGCGATGTACACCCATGGTCTGCTGGCGATTATCTCCACCAAAAAACGCTACGGCGGTTTTGCCCGCGCGGTGGGTTTACGCGCCATGACCACGCCGCACGGTCTGGGCTACGTGAAGATGGTAATTATGGTGGATGAGGATGTCGATCCGTTCAACCTCCCGCAGGTGATGTGGGCGCTGTCGTCGAAAGTGAACCCGGCAGGGGATCTGGTGCAACTGCCGAACATGTCGGTCCTTGAACTCGATCCTGGCTCCAGCCCGGCGGGCATTACCGACAAACTGATTATCGATGCCACCACGCCTGTCGCGCCGGACACCCGGGGTCACTACAGCCAGCCGGTACAGGATCTGCCTGAAACCAAAGCCTGGGCTGAAAAACTGACCGCGATGCTGGCAGCACGTCAATAAGGAGGAAAAGATGATTTGTCCACGTTGTGCCGATGAGCATATTGAAGTGATGGCGACGTCGCCGGTAAAAGGGGTCTGGACCGTTTACCAGTGCCAGCATTGTTTGTATACCTGGCGTAATACTGAACCGCTGCGCCGTACCAGCCGCGAGCATTACCCGGAAGCGTTCCGCATGACGCAGAAGGATATTGACGAGGCGCCGCAGGTGCCGACGATCCCGCCGCTGCTGTAAAAAAAAGCCCGGTGGCGCTGCGCTTACCGGGCCTACGGTTTTGTAGGTCGGGTAAGGCGAAGCCGCCACCCGACAAAACAGACCGCAGAAAACTAAACCAGACTCTTCAACCTGTAAATCCACTCCAGCGCCTGACGCGGCGTCAGTGAATCCGGGTCGAGGTTTTCCAGCGCTTCCACCGCAGGCGACGTCTCTTCCGCAGGCACCAACAGCGACATCTGCGTACCATCAATCTGCGTCGCCGCAGCATTCGGTGACAGGCTTTCCAGTTCACGCAGTTTCTGACGCGCGCGCTTGATCACCTCTTTCGGCACACCTGCCAGCGCCGCGACGGCCAGGCCATAGCTCTTGCTCGCCGCGCCATCCTGCACCGTGTGCATGAAGGCAATGGTATCGCCGTGCTCCAGCGCATCCAGATGAACGTTCGCAACCCCTTCCATTTTCTCCGGCAGCTGCGTCAGTTCGAAATAGTGGGTGGCAAACAGCGTCATGGCCTTGATTTTATTCGCAAGGCTTTCCGCACAGGCCCATGCCAGCGACAGACCGTCATAGGTTGACGTTCCGCGCCCGACCTCGTCCATCAGCACCAGGCTGTGCTCCGTCGCGTTATGCAGAATGTTTGCCGTTTCGGTCATCTCGACCATGAAGGTTGAGCGACCGCTCGCCAGATCGTCCGCTGCCCCGACGCGGGTAAAGATACGGTCGATGGGGCCAATCTCCACGTTTTGCGCCGGGACGTAGCTGCCGATATACGCAAGCAGCGCAATCAGCGCCGTCTGACGCATATAGGTACTCTTACCGCCCATGTTCGGACCGGTAATGATCAACATTCTTCTCTGCGGTGACAGGCTCAGCGGGTTGGCGATGAACGGTTCGTTCAGCACCTGTTCTACCACCGGGTGACGGCCTTCGGTTATGCGAATGCCGGGCTTGTCGGTAAAGGTTGGGCAGGTGTAGTTCAGCGTTTCAGCGCGTTCTGCCAGATTGACCAGCACGTCCAGCTCCGCCAGCGCGCTGGCGCTCTGCTGCAGGTCGCCCAGGTGCGGCATCAGCATGTCGAACAGCTCTTCATACAGCTGTTTTTCCAGGGCCAGCGCCTTGCCTTTCGAGGTGAGGACTTTGTCTTCGTACTCTTTCAGTTCAGGAATGATATAGCGTTCGGCGTTTTTCAACGTCTGGCGACGCACGTAGTGAATCGGCGCCAGGTGGCTCTGCCCGCGGCTAATCTGAATGTAGTAACCGTGTACCGCGTTATACCCCACTTTCAGGGTGTCGAGCCCAAGACGCTCGCGCTCGCGGATTTCCAGCTTATCGAGGTAGTCCGTCGCACCGTCGGCCAGCGCGCGCCATTCGTCCAGCTCCTCGTTGTAGCCTGGGGCAATCACGCCGCCATCACGCACCAGAACCGGAGGCGCATCGATAACGGCGCGCTCCAGCAGTTCGCGAAGCTCGGTAAATTCGCCCATGGTTTCGCGGAGTTTCTGTACCGGCGCGCTGTCAACGTCACTCAGCTGCGCGCGCAGTTCCGGCAGCTGCTGGAAAGCATGACGCATCCGCGCGAGATCGCGTGGTCGTGCTGTTCGCAGTGCCAGACGCGCAAGGATACGCTCCAGATCGCCCACCTGGCGCAGAACCGGCTGCAGTTCGGTATAGCGATCCTGCAACGCGGCAATCGTCTGCTGACGGCAAACCAGCGTCTCGGTATCGCGGATCGGCATATGCAGCCAGCGTTTCAGCATGCGGCTGCCCATTGGCGTTACCGTACTGTCGAGGACCGACGCGAGCGTATTTTCTACGCCACCCGCCAGGTTCTGCGTGATCTCCAGGTTACGGCGCGTGGCGGCATCCATTATGATGCTGTCCTGTTGGCGCTCCATGGTGATAGAGCGGATATGCGGCAGTGCGGTGCGCTGGGTATCTTTCACGTACTGCAGGAGACAACCGGCCGCACATAGCCCGCGCGGGGCGTTTTCAACGCCAAAGCCAATCAGATCGCGGGTGCCAAACTGCAGATTCAGCTGCTGGCGCGCGGTATCAATTTCGAATTCCCACAGCGGACGACGGCGCAACCCGCGACGACCTTCAATCAGCGCCATTTCGGCGAAATCTTCGGCATAGAGCAATTCTGCCGGGTTGGTGCGCTGCAGTTCGGCGGCCATCGTTTCACGGTCAGCCGGTTCACTCAGACGAAAACGTCCGGAGCTAATATCCAGCGTCGCGTAGCCAAACCCTTTACCGTCCTGCCACAGCGCTGCCAGCAGGTTATCCTGGCGCTCCTGCAACAGGGCTTCATCACTGATGGTGCCAGGCGTGACGATGCGCACGACTTTGCGTTCCACCGGGCCTTTTGAGGTCGCCGGATCGCCGATCTGTTCGCATATGGCAACGGACTCGCCCTGATTCACCAGCTTCGCCAGGTAGTTTTCTACCGCGTGGTGCGGGATACCTGCCATAGGAATGGGCTCGCCTGCCGATGCGCCACGTTTGGTCAGCGAGATCTCGAGCAGCTGCGATGCACGCTTAGCATCGTCATAAAACAGCTCGTAAAAATCGCCCATACGGTAAAACAGCAGGATTTCCGGATGCTGTGCTTTCAGCTTCAGATACTGCTGCATCATCGGCGTATGTGCGTCGAAATTGTCGATTGTGCTCATGGAGTTATGATGTCCATTTCTTTGAAAATAAACCGTTTTGATGGGCTCAATGGCCGTTTGTTCCTTCTATTGTCGCATGAAAAAAAGGTCCGGCGCAGAAAAATGTCGTGGCTTTACGAGGCATCTTCCGCCATTAATTCGATGACAATTTTTCCATGCTCCACGCCCACCCTGACTCGGGAATGGGTCGTAAACCCCGCCTTTTCAAGCCAGTCACCTTTCAAGCTCAGCGCCGCATGCACGCTGTAGCGCTTCGGTATCTTGGTATTGCGGTCTTCATGGCGCTTTCTAAAATATCCCACTTTCAAATGGCGATAGGGTTTGCCGATCGTGAGCTCTTGCATAGGGTCTCCAGACAACACGGACAAAGGTCATTTCTGATGCCTGTATAAAATACCAGTGATTGTTCGCCGGTGCAGGACTAAAACTGGAATCAGCCTTCAGGAAACGAAATGCAACCGCTGAAATCCAGCGTTGAAAGGTGTATTATTGATGCACTTTATTATTCGGTAATCCGCTATGTCCGGTAAACGCATCTCACGAGAAAAAGAGACCATCGCGAAAATGATCGCGTTGTATGAAAAGCAGTGCCCGCAGGCCTCTCAGGAGGAAGGGTATTATCAGGCGCTCAACGCGTATGCCGATAAGCGCCTGGATAAATGCGTTTTCGGTGAGGAAAAGCCGGCCTGCAAGCAGTGCCCCGTACACTGCTACCAGCCTGCCAGACGTGAAGAGATGAAGCAGGTTATGCGCTGGGCAGGCCCGCGTATGTTATGGCGTCATCCTATTCTTACCGTTCGCCATCTGATGGATGACCGCCGTCCCGTGCCGGAACTGCCGGAGAAGTACCGTCCGAAAAAGTGATCGGTTCAGCGTCTCAGCGGACGGCAAATCACCTTCAGGGCCAGCGCGCTGCAGAGCGGGAAGAGGGCCAGCAGCAGCCAGGGATACATCGCCTGCGTAGAGGGCACCAGCGCGCGGTCCAGCAGGCTGCCAAACACCAGGTTTCCCGCCAGTACCGCTATGCCTCCGGCGGTGGCGAGTGCGCCGTAGTGCGCGCCAAGCGTGGATTCCTCCGCAAACCGAGGGATCAGATCTTTAGCCGATGGCACCAGCAGCATTTGCCCCAGCGTCAACAGCGTCACAAAACAGACAGAAGGCAGTAAGCGCAGCCAGCCTTCCGGCGGCGTCATCGGGGCAAACGTCGCCACGCTCGCAAAGGCGGCTGACAGCAGCAAAAATCCCACCGGCAGAATTCTCACCGCGCCCACGCGACGGGCGAAGCGGGCCAGCGGCAGCTGTAAGGTGATGATCAGAACGGAGGCCAGCATAAAAAGCGGGCCGAGATCTTTCTCGTTACCGCCAGAACGCTGGATTTCCACCGGCAGCGCCAGATAAAGCTGGTTATAGCTTAACAGCCATGAACTGTAGGCAATGATAAAGGCGACAAAGCGCGGCTGACGGAACGTTGTCCACCAGGGCTGTATTTTCAGCGTCTGTGAACGGTGGCCAGCAGCAGGCAGACAAAAGAAGAGCACCACTAGCGCAATGATAAAGACGCCAGCTCCCGCCAGCGCCACCTGACGAAAGCCGAGGCCGGTGAGCAGGGCGCCAGCAACCGGGCCCAGTACCGCGCCGAGCTCTCCGCAGACGGCAAAGAGCGCAAACCACTCCGCGCGGCTTCGTTTGCCTTTTGCCTCGCTGTGAGTGCCTGCTTTTGCCAGCAGTGCCTCAATCGAGGGGGAGAATAATGCGCCGCCAACGCCCGTCAGACACGCGCCCAGAATAATCGGCCACAGGGATTCCCCGAAGGCCAGCAGCAGATAGCCTGAAACACGAACAATACAGCCGCTCAGGATAATCACTTTCGCGCCAAACCGATCCGATAGCGCACCGCCAACGATAAACATCCCCTGTTGCGAGAAGGTACGCAGGCCCAGGATCAGCCCGATCAGTCCGCCGGAGAGCAGCATGTCGTCGCGCAGGAATATCGCCAGGAAGGGAACGACGGCGTAAAAGCCAATGTTGAAAACAAACTGGCTACCCAGTAAGACGGGCGGCCAGAGCGCGGCGGCAGGGCGAAGGGGCATCGTCGTTCACTCGCCCCTAAACGATAAAGTGGATGTGCTTTTTGCCATGGAACGGCGAGATCTCAATTTTGGTTTTGACCCGGAAGACATCCCACAGCAAAGACTCGGATAAGATGTCCTGCGGTGTCCCCGTCGCCACAATTTGCCCTTTCTGCATCACAATCAGCGAGTCGCAGAACATCGAGGCGTGGTTGAGATCGTGGATAGCGACAATGCTGGTGACCGGTAATTCGCTGATCAACTGCATCAGCTGCATCTGATGATGAATGTCGAGGTGGTTGGTCGGCTCGTCCAGCAGGATTTCCGTTGGGGTCTGAGCCAGCGCGCGGGCAATATGCACCCGCTGGCGCTCTCCGCCGGAGAGGCTCAGCCAGCCCTGATCGCTTTTATCCAGCATATCCACGCGCTGCAGGGCGGCGGTGACGGTTTCGTCATCGTGGTTGCTCCAGTTGGAAAAAGCGGAGTGGTGCGGAATACGCCCGAGTTTCACCACGTCGCGCACGCGCATGTTGGCGTCCGTCATCCCGTGCTGTTCCACAAAGGCGACCCGGCGCGCCAGCTGCTTATTGGCGATGCGGGAGATGTCCTGCCCGTCCAGAGTGACGAGTCCAGCATCCGGGCGACGAAGCCCGGCGAGGATCCGTAAAAGAGACGATTTACCGCAGCCGTTAGGGCCAAGCAGCCCTACCGTTTCGCCCCGGGAAACCTTCAGCGAGACGTCGTTAACGATGACCTTTTTGCCGACCTTCCAGGTAATATTTTCAGCGCAGATACTCATCACTTATTCCTTGAACGGTAGATAATCACGGCAAAGAAAGGCACGCCAACCAGCGCGGTGACCACGCCGACGGGCAGGCTTTGCGGCGCAATCAGCATGCGCGAGGCAATGTCTGCCAGCACCATCAGGATCGCCCCTGCCAGCGCGCTGGCAATCAGCAGCGTGCGGTGCAGCGGCCCGAACAGGAAACGCATCACGTGCGGGACCACCAGCCCGACAAAGCCGATTGAGCCCGCCATGCTGACAATCGTCGCGGTAATCAGCGCGGTAGTGGTAAAGAGCGTCAGGCGCACCCACGGGACGGCAATACCTAAAGAGGCGGCAGCGTCATCACCGAACGTGAAGGCATCCAGCGCTCGGGAATAGTAGAGGCAAACGGCTAATCCAGTCAGCACCACCACCAGCGCCAGCTGGAATTCAGGCCAGCGAACGCCGCTGAAGCTGCCCAGCAGCCAGAACATCACGTCGCGCGCCTGCTGGGCGCTGGCGGAGGTGCTGATGGTGTAGGCAGTAATGGCGTTGAACAGCTGTGAGGCGGCAACGCCAGCCAGAATGGTACGTTCATTTCCCCCGCGCGCGCCGTTCGTCAGAAACGCGACAAACGCAAAGGCGGCGAACGCCCCGGCAAAGGCCCCGGCAGACAACGACACCGCACCCGTGCCAATCCCCAAAACGACGACCGACACCGCCCCGGTTGAGGCACCTGCCGACACGCCGAGCACGTAAGGTTCCGCCAGGGCGTTCTTCAGCAGGCTCTGCAATACGGCACCGCAGATAGCCAGCCCCGCGCCGCAGCAGGCCGCCACCAGCGCGCGGCTCAGGCGAAAGTCCCAGATCACGCTCTCATAGATGCGGGTGAGCGGAACCTCGGTGAGCCCAATTTTATTGCTGATGGCGTAAAACACCTTATCCAGCGGGATGGACAACTCGCCGACGCTGACGCTCAGCGCGATCGCCAGAAATAACAGGCCCAGAGCGAGCAAACCCGAGGTCGTCAGAACCAGGCTCTGCCGGGCCTGAAGAACGGCGGTTGTCATCAGTTCAGCCCCAGCTTTCTGAGCTGTTCGCCGACCTGCTCAGCCCCGTAAATCGTGCGGATCGTCGGGTTCATCGCCTGGCCGTCCATCACCACGATATGGCCTTTTTTAACCGCGTCCAGCTGGCTGACCGCCGGATCGCTCTTCAGGAATTTGATTTTTTCTTCCGCGTTATCCAGCGCCCAGCGGTTGCGGTCCAGGCTGGACACCACAATGACATCCGGATTGGCGGCAATAATGCTTTCCCAGCCTACGGTTGGCCATTCGGTCTCGGACGTAATGGCGTTATGACCGCCCATCAGGCTGGCGATAAACCCGGAGGGGCTATTTTTACCGCCGACGTAGGCGTCAGCAGAAGGGGACGAACTGGAGAACCAGAAGACAAACGAAAGGTCTTTTTTACTCTTGCCGAATTCCTTACGCAGGTCGGCCTCGCGGTTTTTGAAATCGGCAATAACGGCCTGACCGCGGTCTTCAACGTTAAAGATTTTGGCGAAATCCTCAATCTCTTTATAGAGATACGTCATATCCCACAGCTTCTGGCGGCTGCCGTACATATCGCCGGAGGCTTTTTTGGTCGCGCACATGCCCGGCGACACGTAGCTGTTCACGCCCAGGGTCATCAGGTCTTCGCGTTTTGCGACCTTACTTTCAGGCCCCAGCAGCAGCGGGGACTGCGCCGGGACAAAGTCAGGATTTTGCGCAAGAACGGATTCAAGGGTCGGGATTTCGACCGTCAGGGTTTTGATTTTTGCGTTCTGTTCCGCCAGCTGCGGCAGCACTTTGGTCGGCCAGAAGGCGCTGGCCTTCACCTTATCTTCCAGGCCCAGCAGGAGCAAAATTTCGACGGTGTTCTGGCCCAGGGCCACGACGCGTTCCGGTGCTTTGGTGAACGTCTCTTTGTAGCCACAGTTTTCAATCGTCAGGGGATAGGTGGTTGCCAGAGCAGAACCGACCGACGCAATCGCCAGGCCTAACGCGCAGATGACCTTTTTCATGAAACGCTACCCTTCATTAAAATTATTTTTGATGCAAATGAAACTCATTATTAAGGCGGAATTTTATACAGAGGAAACGATTTTGTGTCAATGAGGGACAATTACGCAGGGGAACAAAAGGCGGTGTCAGAAAAACACCGCCGGAATAAGGTCTTAAATGAGGCTCTCTTTATCAATCCCGAGACGCTTCATGCGTGACAGCAGGGTGGTGCGTTTTAACCCCAGACGCTGGGCGGCACCTTTTGGCCCGGCGACCACGCCGTTGGTCTCTTTCAGCACGCGCATAATGAGCTGATATTCATCTTCTCCCTCTTTTGCGGTCTCGGCGGCGGGCGCGGTCACGTCAGGAAGCGTAACCTCAGGCAGGGAGAGTTGCAGCACGTTACCGCGCGTCAGCAGCACCGCGCGTTCGATGACGTTTTCCAGCTCGCGCACGTTGCCGGGCCATTCCATCGATGAAAGAGTGCGCAACGTCTCGGCAGGAATACTGTCGATGTTGCGCCCCATCCGGCGTGCGATCTTCGCGGTAAAGGCTTTGACCAGCAGGGGGATATCTTCCGGGCGCTCGCGCAGCGGCGGCAGGAAGATCGGGAAGACGTTCAGACGATAGTAAAGATCGCTGCGAAACTCGCGGTCGGCGACCATTTTTTTCAGGTCACGGTTGGTGGCGGCAATCAGCCGCACGTCGGTCTGGATAAGCTTGTTGCTGCCCAGGCGCTCAAACTCCTGCTCCTGCAGGACGCGCAGCAGTTTCGGCTGTAGCTCCAGCGGCATATCGCCCACTTCGTCGAGGAACAGCGAGCTTTTGTCGGCCAGCTCAAAACGGCCCAGCCGCTGGCTGCTGGCCCCGGTGAATGCTCCGCGCTCGTGGCCGAACAGATCGCTTTCCAGCAGTCCCGCAGGCATCGCGGCGCAGTTCATCTTCACCATCCGTCGGCTGTTGCGGTTGCTCAGGTTGTGGATTGCGCGGGCTATCAGCTCTTTGCCCGTGCCGGTTTCGCCCAGAATCAGCACCGTACTGTCGCTTTGCGCCACCATCTCAACCTGCTTAAGCACGCTGTACATGGCGTCGCTGCGCCCGATGATTTCACCAAACTCGCTGTCCACGTTGTTGAGCTGTTCGGTCAGGGCCAGGTTCTCATCCACCAGCCGCTCTTTCAGGCGATGAATTTCCTGATAGGCGAGGGCGTTATCCAGCGCGATGGAAATACGCTCGGCAATCTGGCGCAGCAGCTTCAGGTTGGCGGTGGTAAACACGCCCTCCTCGCACTGCGCCAGCTTTAGCACGCCCAGCATGGTGTTGCCGGACATCAGCGGCAGCAGACACAGGGTCTGAATTTTATTGCCCCAGGTGTTAAACAGCATCCGCTCGTACGGCGCGACCGGGTCCTGCTCGTTCAGGTTGAGCAGGAGGATCTCTTTGCTTTTGAAGACCCGCTCGGAAAGGGTGCCCGCTTCGTCCACCTCGCTCTGCTCGTGCGCCGGGTTGGCTTCATCGAGATAATGCGTGGAGTAGATGTTCAGCTTGCCCTTGCGATGGCCGCGCAGCGCAATGCTGATAGCGTCGATTTTGAAATAGTGGTGGATCTCTTTCGAAACTTCGCTGACCAGCTCGTCCATGTCCAGGCGGGAGAGCACGGCGTTGGTGATGGCGACCAGAATACGGAAGTTGTCGCGCTCGCGGCTCAGCAGGTCGTAATCGACGTTATTGGTGACGCGGCTTTGGATCTGCTCCGCGACGACGGCCACAATCTGGGTAAAGGTGTGCAGGCGCTCGTATTCCGCCTCGCTCCAGGGCTGGTCGGTCGTGCGGATAAACTCGCAGCCGCCAAAAATCTGGCCCTCAGCCGCCAGCGGCAGCATGCAGTAATGCCCGAAAGGCTGATAAAGGTCGCTCTCCGCCAGCTTCGGCCACGCCTGGCGGAACTCCGCAAAGTTGCAGTGCAGCACTTCTGGCCGGGAGAGTATGCGGCGCACCGGGCCATGCGCCAGATACGTTTCGTCTTCGTATTCAAACGTTTTGCCATTATCACGCGTCGAGTAGTAGCTCGCGCGCTGCGTTCCGCTATGCCAGAGCACAATCGCGGCGCTGTCCGCCAGCGCCGATTGCCTGACCAGCCGCGTCAGGGCATCGCTCAGCGCGCCGAGATCGGGCTGCTGTAAAAGTGTGCGCGTGATGTCAAACAGGCCCTGCTGTCCAAGATCGCTCATCGGTGTATACGGCATATTGCTTTCCAATAGAAACTGGCAAAAAAGAGACATTCAGTGCTGACCGCTTTTGGCGCGGTTCTAGCAAATTCGGGGTAAGGGTTCCGCGTGCGGCAGATCCAGCGTCCGCTTCACGCCATACAGCCCGGCCAGGCGCACCCCTTTGCGCTCAACCACTTCACCAATCATCGCCGCCTCTTTTCCTGACGGATGAGCCCGCAGCTGTTCAAGAACGGCTTCCGCTGACGCGCGTTCAACGCCAATCACCAGTTTGCCTTCGTTGGCAAAGTTGAGCGGGTCAAGGCCCAGCAGTTCGCAAAGGCCGCGAACGGCAGGCTTAACGGGCAGGCTGCGCTCGGTGAGTTCAATCCCGTACCCGCAGCTTGCTGCAAATTCGTGGACCACGGCGTTCACGCCGCCTCGCGTCGCGTCCCGCAGGGCTTTCACGCCGGGAATACCCCTCAGCGTCTGGATCAGCGGGGTGAGCACCGCGCAGTCGCTGCGCAGTTCCCCGTCCAGCCCCAGACCTTCGCGCAGGTTTAAGATGGTCGCCCCGTGGCAGCCCAGCGTTCCGGTCACGATCAGCACGTCGCCCACGCTAAGCCGCTGCGCGCCCCAGTGAATATCGGCGGGGATCGCCCCCATGCCGGCGGTATTGATAAACAGCTTGTCGGCCGCGCCGCGCTGCACCACTTTGGTATCGCCGGTGACGATAGCTATCCCCGCCTCGCGCGCGGTCTGCGCCATGCTGTTGACCACTGTCGTGAGCGTCTCCATCGGTAACCCCTCTTCGAGGATAAATCCGCAGGAGAGGTAGCGCGGAATGGCGCCGCTGACCGCTACGTCGTTGGCCGTGCCGCAGACGGCGAGCTTGCCGATATCGCCGCCGGGGAAGAACAGCGGATCGATCACGTAGCTGTCGGTGGAGAACGCCAGCCTGTCGCCCTGCGCGGTGAGGGTTGCAAGGTCAATGCGCGCCTGGTCTTCCTGTTCGGCGAGCCAGGGGTTGTTGAAGGCTTCCATAAACAGCCGGTTAATCAGCTGCTGCATCGCCTGTCCGCCGCTGCCGTGTGCCATTTCAACCGTATTCATGCTTCACTCTCCTGGTTGCGATACTGATACCACGCGGCACACGCCCCTTCGGAGGAGACCATCAGCGCGCCAAACGCCGTTTGCGGGTTACAGGTATCGCCAAATAACCGGCATTGATGCGGTTTGCATTTACCGGTGAGCACGTCGCCGCAGCGGGCCCGGGGATCGTCGCAAACCTGCTGCGGCTGCGGGCGGAAATGCGCTTCGGCGTCGAACGAGCGATAGGCTGGCGTCAGGTGCACGCCGGATTCGGCAATCAGCCCCAGACCACGCCACTCGCTGTCGCCCTCAACGCTGAACACGTCGGCTATCGCCTGCTGCGCCCGTTCATTTCCCGCATCCGGTACCACGCGGCGGTACTGGTTTTCCACGTTACTCAGGGCCGCTATTTTCTGCTCAACCAGCATGGTGACACCTTGCAGTAGATCAAGTGGTTCGAAACCAGCGACCACTAACGGACGATTGTACTGTTCAGCGATAAAACCGTAGGCGTCTGTGCCAATTACCATGCTGACATGCCCCGGTGCCAGAAAGGCGTCAATGCCGTTTCCCGGTTCTTCCAGCAGGCTGCGCAGCGTGGGAATGAGCGTAATGTGCTGGCAGAAGAAGAAAAAATTCCCGACGCCGCGCGCTTTCGCCTGCTGCAGCGTGATGGCGGTGGCGGGCATGGTGGTTTCAAACCCCAGACCAAAAAACACCACCTTGCGCGCGGGGTTGTCCTCCGCCAGCGTCAGGGCATCCATCGGCGAATAGACGATCCGGATGTCGGCCCCGCGCGCTTTCGCCTGCAGCAGCGAGCCGTTTTTCCCCGGCACGCGCATCGCGTCGCCAAAGGTGCAGAAAATGACGTCGGGCTGGCTGGCAATTTCGATACAGCTGTCGATTCGCCCCATCGGCAGCACGCACACCGGGCAGCCGGGGCCGTGGATAAACTCGATGTTCTCCGGCAGCAGCTGGTCGAGGCCAAATTTGAAGATGGCGTGCGTGTGTCCGCCGCACACCTCCATGATCCGCAGCGGTTTTTCCGCCGTGTAGTCCAGCAGCGACGCGCGCGTTTTCAGGTGCCCGATAAGCTGCAGCACCTGCTCCGGCGCGCGGTATTCATCAACGTAACGCATGGCTAACGCTCCTCGCCGTACAGCAGCGCGCCCACGTCCGGCTCCACGTCGAACATGTTTTGCAGGGCATCCAGCGTGTCGCGGGCTTCCGCTTCGTTAATCACGCTCATGGCAAACCCCACGTGGACGAGCACCCACTGGCCGAGACGCGATGCGCCCGTTTCATCGCTGCTGCCCACCAGCGTCAGGTCCACGTCGCGCAGGATGCCGCAGACCTCTACTTTGGCCTGGTTCCCGTCAATGGAATGGATTTGTCCCGGTACGCCTATGCACATCGTTCACTCTCCAGCCAGTTCAGCCAGGCGTCCATCCCGTCACCGCGCGTGGCGGAGACCAGCAGGATCTCAATCTCGGGATTCACTTCCCGGGCGCAGGACAGGCACTTATCCACGTCGAAGTTCAGGTACGGCAGCAGGTCGACCTTGTTCAGCAGCATGATGGACGCGGCGGCAAACATATGCGGGTACTTCAGCGGCTTGTCTTCGCCTTCGGTCACCGAAAGCACCGCCACCTTGTGGCGTTCGCCCAGATCGAAGCTTGCCGGGCAGACCAGGTTGCCGACGTTTTCAATAAACAGAATGCCGTTATCCGCCAGCGGCAGACGCGGGGCGGCGTCGGCAATCATCTGCGCATCCAGGTGGCAGCCTTTGCCGGTATTGACCTGAATCGCCGGGGTGCCGGTTTCGCGAATGCGCGCCGCGTCGTTAACGGTTTGCTGGTCGCCTTCAATCACCGCGCAGGAGACGCGCCCGTTCAGGCGTTTGAGCGTTTCCGTTAACAGCGTGGTTTTGCCGGAGCCGGGGCTGGAGACCAGGTTCAGCACCAGCTGTTTGCGGGCGGCAAAGCGCGCGCGGTTGCGGGCGGCGATCTGGTTATTTTTGTCCAGCACGTTGATTTCCACCTCCAGCATCTGGCGCTGGCTGATGCCCGGCGCGTGGGTACCCGCTTCGCCGTGGCCGTAGTGCAGATCGCCCGCAGCGGAGCGTTGCGGGGAGAAGGTGATACCGGTTAAAGCCGCAGCTGGCCGCGGGGCTGGCGAAAAGGGCGCGGAGCGAAACGCGGAATGGGGGCGATGTTCATCCCCTTCTATATACAGGTTGCCTTCGGCGCAACCGCAGGTGCTACACATACTTTACTCCTTCTCGATTTCGAGGCGTTGGATCTGCATGCCGTCGTCCGCCACGATGCGAAGACCGGTGCTCTGACACTGCGGACAGCGCTGAACCTTTGATGACAGCAGGGTGACGTACTGCTGGCACTGCTCGCACCAGCACTCCGCCTGCTGCTCTTCGATATGGAGCTCGCAGCCTTCCGCCAGCGTGCCGCGACACACCAGCTCAAAACAGAAATTCAGGGCGCGGGTCTCGACGCAGGAAAACGCCCCGACCTTCAGCCAGACGCCGGTGACGCGCTTCGCGTGGTTTTGCACTGCCTGCTGTTCGATAAGCTCCAGGGTCCGCTGGCAGAGGGTGATTTCGTGCATGACGCCTCCTCAATGAATTGCGCCATTGAATGCAATAACGGTGCCAGCTTGATTTTTGTTAAGGCGTGACGATGTCAACGCTGTCGAAATGACACGTCGACACCGCGGCGTTGACAGCGGTTTTGCAATTAAAACCATTTAAAATCATAAAGATAAAAACTGGCATGGAATCTGCTTAACAGCCGCTATCTCCATTAAACGGATACCTTCTATGACTATTTGGGAAATCAGCGAAAAAGCGGATTACATCGCGCAGCGTCATCAGCAGCTGCAGGACCAGTGGCACCTCTACTGCAACTCTCTGGTTCAGGGCATCACCCTCTCGAAAGCGCGTCTTCACCACGCGATGAGCTGCGCGGCGCAGGGCGACATGCGCTTCGTCCTGTTCGGCCATTTCACCATCAACGTTACCCTGGCGGACAACTTCAACAGCCACACCATTGAGTACCACCTCGAGACAAAAGACGGCGAAAAACAGTGTATTGCGAAGGCGCAGCTGATGGCCGATGGCATGGTGGATGGCCACGTCAGCAACCGCGATCGCCAGCAGGTGCTGGAGCACTATCTGGAAAAAATCGCGCCGGTCTATAACGGCCTGTACGCCGCCGTTGAACACGATCTTCCGGTCAACCTGAAGCAGCTGATGGATGGAAATACCTCAGCGAACGTGGCCTGACTCCTGCGTGTCGAGAAGTGTCGACAAGACAGTTTTTCGTCAAAAATGACTATCACCAGAGGATAACCCGGTGAACCGTTTTGTAATTGCTGACTCGACGGTCTGTATTGGCTGTCGAACCTGTGAGGCGGCGTGCTCGGAAACGCATCGCCTGCATGGGCTGCAGTCCATGCCGCGCCTGCACGTCATGCGTAATGAAAAAGAGTCTGCCCCGCAGCTCTGCCATCACTGTGAAGACGCCCCCTGCGCGGGCGTCTGCCCTGTGAATGCCATCACCCGCGTGGATGGCGCTGTCCAGCTGAACGAAAGCCTGTGCGTAAGCTGCAAGCTGTGCGGCATTGCCTGCCCGTTCGGCGCGATTGAATTTTCCGGCAGCCGTCCGCTGCATATTCCGGCGAACGCCAACTCGCCAAAAGCCCCGCCCGCGCCACCGGCTCCGGCACGCGTAAGTACGCTGCTGGACTGGGTGCCCGGCATCCGTGCCGTTGCGGTGAAATGCGACCTGTGCAGCTTCGATGAGCAGGGCCCGGCCTGCGTGCGCACCTGCCCGACTAAGGCGTTGATTCTGGTTAACATTCGCGACATCGCCCGTACCAGCAAGCGTAAACGCGAGCTGACCATCAACAGTGATTTTGGCGACCTTTCTCTGCTACAGGCGCTTAACGAGGGGGCGAAATGAACGCGGCGATGATGATTACCAGCGCGGTAGCCTGTTTTGCTGCCGCCGCTGTTCTGGCGCTGATCTGCTCATTCCATAAAACCCTGAGCGGCGCGATCGCCGGGCTCGGCGGGGCGGTCGCTAGCCTGATGACGCTGGCGGCAGGCGGCGATGTCCTGCTCGGCGGCCAGTCCTCAGAGGCCGTGATGCCGCTGATTCGCCACACGGTTGCGATCACGCCGCTGAACGCCATCTGGCTGGTGACGTTTGGCCTGTGCGGGCTGTTTATCAGCCTGTTCAATATCGACTGGCACCGCCATCCGCACGCCAGGGCTAACGGCCTGCTGGTTAACCTGCTGATGGCGGCGGCGGTCTGCACAGTTATTGCCAGCAACCTCGGCGCGCTGGTGGTGATGGCGGAAATTATGGCGCTGTGCGGCGTGTTCCTGACCGGCTGCAGCGCCTCCGGCAAGCTGTGGTTTGCGCTGGGACGCCTCGGGACGCTGCTGCTGGCGCTGGCCTGCTGGCTGGTGTGGCACCGCTTCGGCACGCTGGATTTCTCTGCGCTCAACGGGCATCCGCTGGGGAATGACGTCTGGCTGCTGGGCGTGCTCGGCTTTGGCCTGCTCGCCGGCATCATCCCGCTGCACGGCTGGGTGCCGCAGGCGCATGCGAATGCCTCCGCGCCCGCCGCTGCGCTGTTTTCTGCGGTGGTGATGAAAGTAGGTCTGTTCGGGATTCTGGCGATTACGCTGACCGGCGGACAACCGCCGCTGTGGTGGGGCGTCGTGCTGCTGGCCGCCGGAATGATTACCGCGTTCGTCGGCGGCCTGTACGCGCTGATGGAGCACAATATCCAGCGCCTGCTGGCGTACCACACCCTGGAAAATATCGGCATTATCCTGCTCGGAATGGGCGCGGGCGTGACCGGGCTGGCGCTCAATCATCCGGCGCTGATTGCCGCCGGGTTTATCGGCGGTCTGTATCACCTCGTCAACCACAGCCTGTTTAAAAGCACCCTGTTCCTCGGCGCGGGCAGCGTCTGGTTCCGCACCGGTCATCGGGATATCGAAAAGCTGGGCGGGATTGGCAAAAAGATGCCGGTCATTTCACTCGCCATGCTGGTGGGTCTGATGGCAATGGCCGCGCTGCCGCCGCTGAACGGCTTTGCCGGGGAGTGGGTGATCTATCAGTCCTTCTTCGCGCTCGGCCAGAGCGACGCATTTATCGCACGCCTGCTCGGCCCGCTGCTGGCGGTCGGGCTGGCGATTACCGGGGCGCTGGCGGTGATGTGCATGGCGAAAGTCTACGGCGTGACCTTCCTCGGCGCGCCGCGCACCCGCGAAGCGGAAAACGCCTGCTGCGCACCCTTGTTGATGGGCATCAGCGTGGTCGCGCTGGCGCTGTGCTGTATCGCGGGGGGCGTCGCCGCGCCGTGGCTGCTGCCGCTGCTGGGCAACGCTATTCCTCTGCCGCTGACCGTGGCGAATACCACCGTCTCTCAGCCCATGATCGCGCTGCTGCTGATTGGCGCACCGCTGCTGCCGCTCGTCCTGATGCTGTTCTTCAAACGCGACCGGCTCGCCTCCCGCTCGCGCGGTGCGGCGTGGGCCTGCGGCTACGAACACGAACAGTCGATGGTCATCACCGCCCACGGTTTCGCCATGCCGGTGAAGGAGAACTTCGCCGCCGTGCTGAAGCTGCGCCACTGGCTGAACCCGGTAGGCTGGGTACCCGGCTGGCAGAGCGCCGCCGCGCCCGTATTGTTCCGCCGTCTGGCGGTCATCGAGCTGGCGGTGCTGGTGGTCATTGTGATTTCACGAGGAGCCTGACATGAGTCTGTTACTGGCAATTCTTCAGGCGCTGGTGCTGTTCGCCGCTGCGCCGCTGCTGTCGGGCATCACGCGCGTGGCGCGCGCCCGGATGCACAACCGTCGCGGGCCCGGTGTGCTCCAGGAGTACCGCGATCTCTTTAAACTGCTCTCCCGTCAGAGCGTCGCGCCGGATGCCGCAGGCTGGGTTTTCCGCCTGACGCCGTTTGTGATGGTGGGCGTCATGCTGACCATCGCCACCGCGCTGCCGGTGGTGACGGTGGCGTCGCCGCTGCCCGTGCTTGGCGATCTGATCACGCTTATCTACCTCTTTGCCATCGCCCGCTTCTTCTTTGCGATTGCGGGCCTGGACACCGGGAGCCCGTTTACCGGCATCGGTGCCAGCCGCGAGGCAATGCTCGGCGTGCTGGTGGAGCCGATCCTGCTGCTGGGGCTGTGGGTCGCCGCGCAGGTGGCGGGTTCCACCCACATCAGCTTTATCACCCACACCGTTTACCACTGGCCGGTGGCGCGCTCGATCCCGCTGGTGCTGGCGCTGTGCGCCTGCGCGTTCGCCACGTTTATTGAGATGGGCAAACTGCCGTTCGACCTCGCGGAAGCCGAGCAGGAGCTGCAGGAGGGGCCGCTTACCGAATACAGCGGCTACGGCTTCGCGGTGCTGAAGTGGGGCATCAGCCTCAAACAGCTGGTGGTGCTGCAGATGTTTGTCGGCGTCTTCTTCCCGTGGGGGCAGATGACGCACTTCTCCGCAGGCGGTCTGGTGCTGGCCGTGGTGGTTGCCGCCCTCAAGCTGCTGATCGGCGTGCTGGTGATTGCTCTGTTTGAAAACAGCATGGCGCGCCTGCGTTTTGTGGAAACGTCGCGCATCACCTGGGCCGGTTTTGGTTTTGCATTTTTAGCGTTCGTCTCCTTGCTGGTGGCGTGATTAAAGAGAGTATTTATGTCTGAAGAAAAGAAAGGTCAGCAGTATCTCGCCGCGTTGCATCAGGCTTTCCCCGGCGTGGTGCTGGAGGAGTCCTGGCAAACCAAAGACCAGGTAACCGTCACCATCAAGGTGAACTATCTGCCGGAAGTGGTCGAGTTTCTGTACTACCAGCAGGGCGGCTGGCTGTCGGTGCTGTTCGGCAACGACGAGCGCCAGCTGTGCGGCAACTATGCGGTGTATTACGTGATGTCGATGGAGCAGGGCGAGAAGTGCTGGCTCACCGTGCGCGTGGAAGTCGACCCGGCTAAGCCGGAATACCCGTCCGTCACGCCGCGCGTGCCCGCCGCCGTCTGGGGCGAGCGCGAAGTGCGCGACATGTACGGCCTGGTGCCGGTCGGCCTGCCGGACGAGCGCCGCCTGGTGCTGCCGGATGACTGGCCGGACGAACTCTATCCGCTGCGCAAAGACAGCATGGACTACCGCCAGCGCCCGGCGCCGACCACCGACAGCGAAACCTACGAGTTTATCAACGAGCTGGGCAGCAAGAAGAACAACGTGGTGCCGATCGGCCCGCTGCACGTCACCTCAGACGAACCGGGCCACTTCCGCCTGTTTGTCGACGGCGAAAACATCATCGACGCCGACTACCGCCTGTTCTACGTCCACCGCGGCATGGAAAAGCTGGCGGAAACCCGCATGGGCTACAACGAAGTGACGTTCCTCTCTGACCGCGTGTGCGGCATCTGCGGCTTCGCCCACAGCACTGCCTACACCACCTCGGTGGAGAACGGCATGGGGATCGTGGTGCCGGAGCGCGCGCAGATGATCCGCGCCATTCTGCTGGAGGTGGAGCGTCTGCACTCGCACCTGCTGAACCTCGGCCTGGCCTGCCACTTCGTCGGCTTTGACTCCGGGTTTATGCAGTTCTTCCGCGTGCGCGAGGCGTCAATGAAGATGGCGGAGATCCTCACCGGGGCGCGTAAAACCTACGGCCTGAACCTGATCGGCGGGATCCGCCGCGACCTGCTGAAAGACGACATGATCCAGACCCGCCAGCTGGCGCAGCAGATGCGCCGCGACGTGCAGGAGCTGGTGGACATGCTGCTCAGCACGCCAAACATCGAGCAGCGCACCGTCGGCATCGGCCGTCTTGATCCGGAAATCGCCCGCGACTTCAGCAACGTCGGCCCGATGGTGCGCGCCAGCGGCCACGCCCGCGACACGCGTGCCGATCACCCGTTCGTCGGCTACGGCCTGCTGCCGATGACCGTGCACAGCGAGCAGGGCTGCGACGTCATCTCGCGCCTCAAGGTGCGCATCAACGAGGTGTTCACCGCCCTGAACATGATCGACTACGGCCTCGATAACCTGCCGGGCGGCCCGCTGATGGTGGAAGGCTTCACCTACATTCCGAACCGTTTTGCCCTCGGCTTTGCCGAAGCGCCGCGCGGGGACGACATCCACTGGAGCATGACCGGCGACAACCAGAAGCTCTACCGCTGGCGCTGCCGTGCGGCCACCTACGCCAACTGGCCAACCCTGCGCTATATGCTGCGCGGCAACACCGTATCCGATGCGCCGCTGATCATCGGCAGCCTCGACCCGTGCTACTCGTGCACCGACCGCATGACCGTCGTCGACGTGCGCAAGAAGAAAAGCCTGGTGGTGCCGTACAAAGAGCTTGAGCGCTACAGCATCGAGCGTAAAAACTCGCCGCTGAAATAAGGACTCGCCATGTTTACCTTTATCAAAAAAGTAATCAAAACGGGCACGCAGACCAGCCGCTATCCGCTGGAGCCGATGCCGGTGGATAAAAACTTTCGCGGCAAGCCGGAGCACAACCCGCAGCAGTGCATCGGCTGCGCGGCCTGCGTCAACGCCTGTCCGTCGAACGCCTTAACGGTGGAAACGGATCTCAAAACCGGCGAGCTGGCCTGGCAGTTTAACCTCGGGCGCTGCATCTTCTGCGGCCGCTGCGAGGAGGTCTGCCCGACGGTCGCCATTCGCCTGTCGCAGGAATTCGAGCTGGCGGTGTGGAAGAAGGAGGATTTTCTGCAGCAGTCGCGCTTTGACCTTTGCAGCTGCCGCGTCTGCAGGCGCCCGTTCGCCGTGCAAAAAGAGATCGACTACGCCATCGCGCTGCTGCAGCACAACGGTGACGCCCGCGCGGAGCATCACCGCGAAAGCTTTGAAACCTGCCCGGAGTGCAAGCGTCAGAAGTGTCTCCTGCCGTCCGACCGCATTGATATCACCCGCCATATGAGAGAGGCCAGCTGATGGAAAATTTACTCGGCCCGCGCGACGCTAACGGCATTCCGGTGCCGATGACGGTGGAGGAGTCCATCGCCAGCATGAAGGCGTCGCTGCTGAAAAAAATCAAACGCTCGGCCTACGTCTACCGCGTGGACTGCGGCGGCTGCAACGGCTGCGAGATTGAGATCTTCGCTACGCTGTCGCCGCTGTTTGACGCCGAGCGCTTCGGCATCAAAGTGGTGCCGTCCCCGCGTCATGCGGACATCCTGCTGTTTACCGGAGCCGTCACCCGCGCCATGCGCTCGCCGGCGCTGCGCGCCTGGCAGTCCGCGCCGGACCCGAAAATCTGCATCTCGTACGGGGCCTGCGGCAACAGCGGCGGCATCTTCCACGACCTCTACTGCGTCTGGGGCGGGACCGACAAAATCGTGCCGGTGGACGTCTACATTCCGGGCTGCCCGCCAACGCCCGCCGCGACGCTGTACGGCTTTGCCATGGCGCTCGGCCTGCTGGAGCAGAAAATCCACGCGCGCGAGCCGGGCGAGCTGGACAACCGGCCTGCGGCCATCCTGCACCCGGACATGGTCCAGCCGCTGCGGGTGAAGATTGACCGCACGGCGCGCAGGCTGGCGGGCTACCGCTATGGCCGCCAGATTGCCGACGATTATCTGCGCCTGCTGAGCCAGGGCGACCATCAGGTGGTGCGCTGGCTGGAGGCGGAAAACGATCCGCGTCTCAATGAGATCGTGGCGAACCTGAACAGCATCGTGGATGAGGCGCGTATCCGATGAGTGAAACGGTGGTGTTCAGCCAGCTGAGCCGTAAGTTTATTGATGAGAACGATGCCACGCCGGATGCGGCGCAGCAGGTGGTCTATTACAGCCTGGCGATTGGGCATCACCTCGGGGTGATTGACTGCCTGGAGGCGGCGCTGAGCTGCCCGTGGCCCGAGTACCTGGCGTGGATCGCCACGCTGGAGGAGGGCAGCACGGCGCGGCGCAAAATGGAGGGCGTGCCGAAGTATGGCGAGATCGTCATCGACGCCAACCACATTGCGATGCTCGCCAACGCCTTTGACGCGGCGCTCGCCAGGCAAACCCCCGAGCAGCAGTCGTGGAGCAAAACGCTGCTCGGCATGCTGCACGATATTCACCAGGAGAGCGCCATCTACCTGATGGTGAGGAGATTACGTGACTGACGTTTTACTGTGTGTCGGCAACAGCATGATGGGCGACGATGGCGCGGGCCCGCTGCTGGCAGAGATGTGCGCCGCGAATCCGCAGGGCAATTGGGTGGTGATTGACGGCGGCAGCGCGCCGGAAAACGACGTGGTCGCCATCCGCGAGCTGCGCCCGGAGAAGCTGTTAATCGTCGATGCCACCGATATGGGGCTTAACCCCGGCGAGATCCGCCTGATTGACCCGGACGACATCGCCGAGATGTTTATGATGACCACCCACAATATGCCGCTGAACTACCTGGTCGATCAGATTAAAGACGACGTGGGCGAGGTGCTGTTTTTGGGGATTCAGCCGGACATCGTTGGGTTTTATTACCCGATGACGCCGCCGGTGAAGGAGGCGGTAGAACGGGTCTATTCACGGCTTGCGGAGTGGGTTGGGGATGGAGGGTTTGAACCCCTCACCCCGGCCCTCTCCCCAGAGGGGAGAGGGTGAAAACCGCGCCGAGCAGTCCTTTATTCCCGGAGTAAAGAGGGTGAAAACCGCACCAAACGGTTCCCTCTCCCCTATGGGGAGAGGGTGAGGGGTAAGGACAGGCTACTCGAGATCCGCCCCGTTACTCGCGATCACCTTCTTATACCACCAGAACGATTTCTTGCGTTTTCTGTCCAGCGTGCCGTTTCCGGCGTCGTCGCGGTCAACGTACACAAAACCGTAGCGCTTGCTCATCTCGCCCGTTGAGGCGGCCACCAGGTCGATGCAGCCCCAGGTGGTGTAGCCCATCAGCGGCACGCCGTCCTCAATCGCGTCGCCCATCGCGCGGATGTGCTCGCGCAGGTAGCTGATGCGGTAGTCGTCGTTGATCTCGCCGTTTTCATCAATGACGTCCTTCGCCCCGAGGCCGTTTTCCACCAGGAACAGCGGCTTCTGGTAGCGGTCGTACATCATGTTCATGGTGATGCGCAGGCCGAGCGGGTCGATGCCCCAGCCCCATTCGCTCACCTGAATATGCGGGTTACGCAGGGACTTCACGATGTTCGCCGCGCTGGTGTTGCCCGCGTTCATATCCGCCGACGCGCAGCGCGAGGCGTAATAGCTGAACGAGACAAAGTCGACGGTGTTTTTCAGCAGCTCGTCGTCGCCCGGATCTTTCACTATCACCACGCCTTTCTCGCGGAACACGCGTGCGGAGTAGGCCGGATAGCTGCCGCGCGCCTGCACGTCGATAAAGAACAGGTTCTCGCGGTCTTTCTCCAGCGCCATCCACACGTCTTCCGGCTTGCAGGAGTAGGGGTAGAAATTGCCGCCCGCCAGCATGCAGCCGACCTGGTTTTCCGGGTTCACCTCGTGGGCGATTTTGGTCGCCAGCGCGCTTGCCACCAGCTCGTGGTGCGCGGCCTGGTATTTCACCTGGTCTTCGTTTTCGCCTTCCTCAAACACCAGCCCCGCGCCGGAGAACGGGCTGTGCAGCATGATGTTGATTTCGTTGAAGGTCAGCCAGTATTTCACCAGCCCGTTAAACTCTTCAAAGCAGGTGCGGGCGTAGCGGGCAAAGAAATCGACCATCTTACGGTTGCGCCAGGAGCCGTATTCCGTCACCAGGTGCATCGGCACGTCGAAGTGGCAGAGCGTTACCAGCGGCTCGATGTTGTACTTTTTGCACTCCTCGAACATCGCGCGATAGAAGGCAATACCCTCTTTGTTCGGCAGCGGCTCGTCGCCGTTCGGGTAGAGGCGGCTCCAGGCAATGGAGGTGCGGAACACCGTAAAGCCCATCTCCGCCATCAGGGCGATGTCTTCTTTATAGTGATGGTAAAAATCAATCGCTTCGTGGCTCGGGTAGAACTCGTCGTCACGCAGCGAAAAACGCTTTTCCTTACCGAGCTTCACCGCCAGGCGATTCGCGCCGTGGGGGATCATATCGACCGTCGTCAATCCTTTGCCGCCTTCACGGTAAGCACCTTCACTCTGGTTGGCGGCAAGCGCGCCGCCCCATAAAAATCCTTGTGGAAAAACAGACATTCTTACCTCGCTTTCAATTTATGCTTTTGCTGCGTTGTTCTGTACCGGTGCGGTCTGCAGGGCGCGTGCTTTTTCAGCCTCATCTTCGACCGGGATATCCTCAAACCCTAAAAGCAGGGTCAGAACAAAGGACAGCACCACTGCCAGCCCCATCACGCCGAACACCCAGACGATGGTCATCGGGTTGGCCGGGTCAAAGAACTGCACGCTGGTGAACAGCCCCGGGGCCGCCATCGAGTGGCTGGCAAGACCGGCCATGCCGGCGACCGCCCCACAGATAAAGCCGCTGATCAGGCTCGCAATCAGCGGACGTTTCAGACGCACCGCCACGCCGTACAGGGCCGGTTCAGAGATCCCCGCCATAATGGCGGAGGCTGCCGCCGCCAGCGCCGTCTGGCGCAGCTCCGGGTTTTTGGTTTTCCACGCCACCGCCAGCGACGAGCCGCCGAGCGACAGGTTGGCGCCGATTTCCGACGGCATCACCATCCCTTCCTTGCCCGTTTCGGCAATGGTCTGAATGATGGTCGGCGTAAACACGCGGTGCATCCCGGTCATCACCAGCAGCGGCCAGAGCGCGCCCATGATGGCGACGGAGAGCCAGCCCAGGTAGCCGTGAATGGTGTAGACCAGCGCGGAGATGGCGCTACCGATCCAGATCCCCAGCGGGCCAATCAGCACGATGGCGAGCGGGGCGGCAATCAGCACGATCAGCATCGGCTTGAGGAAGTTTTTCGTCACCGCCGGGGTAATGCGATCCACCCAGCGTTCGATGTATGACAGGCACCAGGTCATCACCAGCGCCGGGATGACGGTGTAGGTGTATTTCACCGCCGTCACCGGAATAAAGGCGAACTCAACGTGCTCGCCCTGCGCGGCTTTTGCCATCAGCTCGATAAAGCTCGGGTGCACCAGCACGCCCGCGATGGCGATGGCCAGCGACATGTTGGTTTTGAACTTCACCGCCGCCGAGGCCGCCACCATCAGCGGCAGGAAGAAGAAGGCGCCGTCGCCGATGACGGTCAGAATAGTGAGCGTCGGCGCGCCTTTTGGCAGCACGCCGGTCATCTCGAGGATCATCGCCAGCAGCTTGACCATCGAGCCGCCGATGATCGCCGGGATCAGCGGGGACATGGTGCCGATCAGCGCGTCGAGGATCCCGGCGCCAATGCGGCGTAAGGTCATCTTCTGCGGACCTTCCGGCACTGCGGGCTGCAGGTCCGTGGGCAGCAGGCTCACCACTTCGCGGTAGGCCTGTGAAACCGTGTTGCCAATAATGACCTGGCACTGGTTGTCGTTGCGCACCACGCCGAGCACGCCGCTGATGCTTTTCAGTCGCGCAGCGTCGGTCAGGCTTTCGTCTTTCAGTACGAAACGCAGACGCGTCATGCAGTGGGTGACGGCGACGATGTTCTCTTTGCCGCCCAGCGCGCTGATAACGTCGTTCGCCAGCGCAGCGTAATTTTTGGCCATCGGATGTGATCCTGTTATTGTTGTGAGACATGTAGGAAACCGGTTCCACATAATCATCATGAGTTTCTGTGAATGAAACAAGATCGCTTTTTGACCATTTTTTCGTTTCGTGATGCAGATCGCAATGAGGTATCGAAAGCGTGATTTCACCGCTGCGACAATTTTTTTGCAGTGCAGTACACTGCGCTCCATCAGATTCAGACGGAATAACACTATGACCACGATGCTTGAAGTGGCGAAGCGGGCAGGCGTTTCGAAAGCCACGGTGTCCCGGGTGCTGTCGGGAAATGGCTACGTCAGCCAGGAGACCAAAGACCGGGTGTTTCAGGCCATTGAAGAGAGCGGCTATCGCCCGAATTTGCTGGCGCGAAACCTGGCAACCAAACGTACCCAGACGCTGGGGCTGGTGGTGACGAACACCCTCTATCACGGCGTCTACTTTAGCGAACTGCTGTTTCACGCCGCGCGCATGACGGAAGAAAAGGGGCGGCAGCTGATCCTCGCGGACGGCAAGCACAGCGCGGATGAAGAGCGCGAGGCGATCCAGTACCTGCTCGATATGCGCTGCGACGCGGTGATTATCTATCCGCGTTTTCTGAGCGTGGAAGAGATGGACGAGATCGTTGAAAAGTGCGAGCAGCCCATAATGGTGCTCAACCGCCGCCTGCGGAAAAACAGCAGCCACTGCGTCTGGTCAGATCATAAAGCCTCCAGCCAGGAGGCGGTGTCGCAGCTGATTGCGAAAGGGCACCGGGAGATCGCGTTTATCACCGGCTCGCTGGATTCCCCCACCGGGGTTGAGCGTCTCTCCGGCTACAAGGACGCGCTGGCGCAGCACGGTATTCCGCTGCGCGAGGGGCTGATTGCGCAGGGAAAGTGGAACCCCGCCAGCGGCGCGGCGGCGGTTGCCGAACTGCTTGCGCGCGGTGAACGGTTTACGGCGCTGGTGGCGAGTAATGACGACATGGCGATCGGCGCCATGAAGCAGCTCCACGACAGCGGCGTGGCCGCACCGGACGCGGTGTCGGTGATCGGTTTCGACGACGTGGCCATCGCGCCCTACATCGTGCCGTCGCTCTCCAGCGTGCGTATTCCGGTGACGGAAATGATCAAAGAGACCATCAGCCGCCTGATCTTCATGCTCGACGGCGGTGAGTTTAAGTATCAGCAAACCTTCTCCGGCGAGCTTGTCCTGCGCGACTCCGTTATTGACGGCCCGCACCGCTGATGTCGACAGCTGTCATCGTCATAAGTGACGATGACAGCACCATCGTGATTGTTAAATTCATCTAAAATCAACAGGTTAATTATTGGCACGGTTTATGAATATCTCCGCGCATAACTGTAATGCTGGAGAAGCAGATGAACCGTTTTATTATGGCCGATGCCAGTAAGTGTATTGGTTGCCGTACCTGTGAAGTGGCGTGCGTGGTTTCCCATCAGGCGGAGCAGGACTGCGCGTCGCTCACCCCTGACACCTTCCTGCCGCGCATCCACGTCATCAAAGGCGTGAATATTTCCACCGCCGCCATCTGTCGCCAGTGCGAAGACGCACCGTGCGCGAACGTCTGCCCGAACGGGGCGATTAAACGCGAGAAAGGCTTTGTGCACGTCATGCAGGAGCGCTGCATTGGCTGCAAAACCTGCGTGGTCGCCTGCCCGTACGGCGCGATGGAGGTGGTTGTTCGTCCGGTGGTACGCAACAGCGGCATGGGTCTGAGCGTACGTGCGGAGAAAGCCGAAGCCAACAAATGCGATCTTTGCTATCACCGCGACGCCGGTCCGGCCTGCATGGAAGCCTGCCCGACGCATGCGCTGGTCTGCGTGGATCGCGAGAAGCTTGAGCAGATGAGCGCCGAAAAGCGCCGTCGTGCGGCATTCGACACGTCGTCATCGCTGCTGTTCTGAACCGTATGTGCAGTAACGGCGTACAGCTGCGCGTGCGCGGTAAAGTGCAGGGCGTGGGGTTTCGTCCCTTCGTCTGGCAGCTGGCGCAGGCGCTTCAGTTGACCGGTGACGTCTGCAATGATGGAGAGGGCGTGCTGGTGCGCCTCGCGGGTAATGGGGGGGCCTTTACCGCGAGGCTGCATCAGGACTGCCCACCGCTGGCACGCATTGACCACGTTGAAACGCAGCCGTTTACGTGGGCGCAGGTGCCGGAGGACTTTACCATCCGCCACAGCGCGGGCGGGGCGATGGACACCCAGATTGTCCCCGATGCCGCGACCTGTCAGGCGTGCCTGGCTGAAATGCGCGACCCTGCCGAGCGCCGCTATCGCTATCCGTTCATCAACTGCACGCACTGCGGGCCGCGGTTTACCATTATCCGCGCGATGCCCTATGACCGTCCGGCCACGTCAATGGCCGCATTTCCCCTCTGCCTGCCGTGTGAGACGGAATACCGTAACCCGGCCGATCGACGTTTTCACGCCCAGCCGGTAGCCTGCCCGGACTGCGGGCCAGCGCTGGAATGGCGTGCGGGCGACATCAACGCTTCCCGTGAGGCTGCGCTGAGCGCGGCGGTGGCGATGCTGAAAAGCGGCGGCATAGTCGCGGTCAAAGGGCTGGGCGGTTTTCATCTCGTCTGCGATGCGCGTAATCCGCAGGCGGTCGCGACGCTTCGGGCACGCAAACAGCGACCGTCTAAGCCGCTGGCGGTAATGATCTCGAATGCGGACGGCGTGCCGGAGGCGATCCAGACGCTGTTACGCTCCTCCGCAGCGCCGATTGTGCTGACCCCAAAAGCCTCGCTTCCCGGATTTCCCGAAGGGATTGCACCCGGGCTCGATTGTATTGGCATCATGCTTCCCGCTAATCCGCTGCAACACCTGCTGATGATGGACTGCCAGCGCCCGCTGGTGATGACTTCCGCCAACCTCAGCGGCAGACCGCCTGCCATGACCAACCAGCAGGCGCTGGATGAGCTCGGCGACGTCGCGGACGGCTTCCTGCTGCACAACCGCGATATCCTGCAGCGGATGGACGATTCGGTGGTGGATCGCGACGGCGCGATGCTTCGCCGCGCGCGCGGTTTTGTGCCCGATGCCGTCGCGCTGCCTGCGGGTTTTGAGAATATCCCCGCCATGCTATGCACCGGCGCGGAGATGAAAAACACCTTCTGCCTGGTGCGTGGCAGCCAGGCGGTGCTGAGCCAGCATTTTGGCAATCTCGGTGACGAGGGTGTCGAAGCGCAGTGGCGCGGCGCGCTATCGCTGATGCAGAAAATTTACGCCTTTCAGCCGGATCGCGTGGTGTGTGACGCCCATCCGGGTTATCACACACAACGGTGGGCGCAGGCGCAGGGGCTGCCGGTCGAAACCGTACTGCACCATCACGCCCATGCGGCGGCGTGCCTGGCGGAGAACGGCTGGCCGCTCGACGGCGGAGACGCAATTGCCCTGACGCTGGACGGGATCGGCATGGGCGAGAACGGCGCGCTGTGGGGCGGGGAGTGCCTGCGGGTGAACTATCTCGCGTGCGAGCGTCTGGACGGGCTGCCTGCCGTTGCGCTGCCGGGGGGCGATCTGGCGGCGCGGCAGCCGTGGCGTAATTTACTCGCCCACTGCCTGGCGTTTGTCCCTGACTGGCAGCAGTATCCGGAAACGCGCGCGGTTCAGCGTGAAAACTGGCCGCTGCTGGCAACGGCGATCCGGCGCGGCATCAACGCGCCGCAGGCCTCGTCCTGTGGTCGCCTGTTTGATGCGGTCGCCTGCGCGCTGGGCATCGAAACCCAATCCTGGGAAGGTGAAGCGGCCTGCCGGCTGGAAGCGCTGGCCTCGCAGTGCGCGGGCGTCGACCATCCGGTGACGCTGGACGTGGATAACCTCGCGCAGTTCTGGCAGCAGTGGCTGAGCTGGCAGGCGGAATCCTGCCAGCGCGCGTGGGCGTTTCACGACGCGCTGGCAAAAGGGCTGGCGCAACTCGCCGCGCGCCATGCCCGACGCCTGTCGCTGTCGACAATCTGTCTCAGCGGCGGCGTGCTACACAACCGTCTGCTGCGCGCGCGGCTGCGTCATTATCTATCTGACTTTACGCTTCTTTTTCCTTCGCGCCTGCCCGCAGGTGACGGAGCGATCTCCTTCGGGCAGGCGGCGATCGCCGCTGCCCGGTCATGTTCACAAAGGACTTAAAATGTTACGACTCTTACGCAATGAACCTCGCGCCGCGCTTCTGCTGCTGGCTCTGGTAATGGCAAACCTGCTGGCCTGGGGATGGGCATGGCACGCTTTTAGCGGCAGCACGGCGCTGATGGCCGCCAGCCTGCTGGCGTGGTGCTACGGGCTGCGTCACGCGGTGGACGCTGACCACATCGCGGCGATTGATACCGTGACGCGTAAGATGATGCAGCAGGGCAAACGTCCTTCCGGCGTGGGGGCGTGGTTCTCGCTGGGGCACTCCACCATCGTGGTGCTGGCCTCCATTGCTATCGCCGCGACCGCGACGGCGTTTCAGAAAAACATGGAATGGTTCCACGAAACCGGCAGCCTGATTGGCACCGCCGTTTCCGCCACCTTCCTGCTGGCGATGGCGCTGGTGAACATGGTGATCCTGCGCGGCGTCTGGCGCAGTTTTCAGGCGCTGAAACAGGGCAGGCCAGTGCAGGGCGACATCACGCTCCCTGCCCAGGGTGGCGTCATGAACTGGCTGTTTGGCAAAACCTTCCGCCTGGTGAATAAAAGCTGGCAGATGTACCTGGTCGGTTTCCTGTTTGGCCTCGGCTTTGACACGGCCACCGAGATTGGCGTGCTGGGGATCTCTGCCGCCAGCGCGTCAAGCGGGATGTCGGTGTGGTCAATCATGGTCTTCCCGGCGCTCTTCGCCAGCGGCATGGCGCTGGTGGATACTCTCGATAACCTGTTGATGGTCGGTGCCTACGGTTGGGCGTTCAACAAGCCGCAGCGCAAGCTCTACTACAACATGACCATTACCGGCACCTCCGTGGTGGTGGCGCTGTTTATCGGCGGGCTGGAAGCGCTGGGTCTGCTGATGGACAAATTTGCCCTCAGCGGCGGCGTGTGGGATCTGATTGGCACGGTAAACGACAATCTGGGCAACGCCGGGTTTGTGGTGGTTGGGCTGTTTGTCGCCTGCTGGCTGATCTCCATGGTCAACTACCGCTGGCGTGGCTACGACGCGCTGGTGGTACGTTCCTGAACCGGCTCCTGCACGGCGCAACCTCCGCGACTTCCTCAATGGCTGGCGCATAGCGGCATACCGATAAAAAAGATGCTGAAAATGTAGAACTTTTGCGGAATAAATATATTCCGCATTCTTCGCTTGTGTGAAATAACGAGAAAGATAATTGAGTTATTTATAAAAATTCGCCATGATTCGCCTCCTGCTGATGATGTCTTTTCAGACTGAGTCGGCTGACAATAATAAAGCTGGATGATGTTTTTAATCTGTTTCAGATTAAAGTATTTACGAAAATAATAAATAAGGGATTGATAGCGATGATATATCTACTTTGCATTTGTTTGATGAATAGAATACGTAAAAAAAAGCCCCGGAATATCGGGGCGGTGAATAATAAAATCCAAAGATTAAGACAGCGTAGACTAGCTGTTGGCCGGGTAAACGAAGCGCCGCCCGGCAAAGCGAGGGTTAAGCAGGTAACAGTTTCAGCAGTGCGAAAGCCTCCTTCATCCGGTCTTCACTAACCACAAAAGCGCGAATCTGACCCTCGTTATCCGCGCCGCGCGCGACCATTCCCTGCGGTTCGAGGGTAATTTGCCAGTTCAGATCCTGACGCTGCGTTTCACCGGCAAGATGCAGCGGTAATTCCGGCGTTTTGACTTTAATCAGCATGGCGGGTAATTTCAGCGGCGCGCTGCCGCCGAGCAGGTTTTTCGCCAGATACATCGCGCTTAATTGAATTGGCTGTAAAAAAGGCAGTACCTGACCGTTAATTTCAGCGCAGTCACCTAACGCGTAAATATCAGGTTGCGTGGTTTGCAGGTAGCTATTTACCTTCACGCCACGCTGTATTTCGGCGCCTGCGCGATGCGCCAGCGCGGTTTCCGGGCGCAGGCCCGTTGCAGCGATTACCACATCCACCTCAACGCTGCGGCTGCGGTCGAGCGTGGCACGAATGCCGCCTTCGGTTTTGCTCAGGCTTTGCAGCTGCGATTTCAACAGCAGATGCACCCCCATGTCGGTCAGGCGATGCTGTAAGCGACTGCTTACTTCTGCCGGCATCAGCGACGACAGAATGCTCGCCGCATGGTCGACCAGAGTCACGGATTTACCCGCCCGGCAGAAATCCATCGCCAGCTCGGTGCCTATCAGCCCGCCACCAACAATCATTACCCGCTGCGCGTCGCGAAGCGCCGTTTCGCTGGCCTGATACTCCTGCTGGCTGTTGAGGGTGATCGTCAGCTCGCGGCCCTCAATCGGCGGCACAAACGCAGAGGCACCCGTGGCCAGCACCAGCCTGTCGTACTGCCAGGTTTTCTCTTTTGCTTTTACCACGTGGGCGGCGGCGTCGATGTCGGTGACCCAGGTGTAGGGAAACAGACGCAGGTTAAACTGTTCCGCGAACTCACCCGCCGTCTGGCGGGTGAGGTCCTCGGCGCGCTGATTCTGGCTAATGACGTGGCTCAGATCGGGCTTGTTATACTCGTCCATGCTGTCGGCGGCGATCACCGTCAGCGGCACGCTGGCGTCCTGCTTGCGGATGTTTTTCACCAGCTGGCGGGCGGCAAAGCCCGAGCCGATGATGACGATACCGTTGTTCATTTTGCCTCCGTACCCAGTTCGTCAAAGACGTCTTTCCCGAGTGAACATTCCGGGCAGAGGAAGTTTTCCGGCACGTCACTCCACGGCGTGCCCGGCGCAACGTCCTGCAGCGGCTCGCCCAGTTCAGGATCGTAAATCCACTGGCAGACGCTGCACTGCATGCGCGGTCCGGGATCGGCGGCTGCCGCGGCGGCGCAGGCGCAGGTTTCCTGCTGTGCGGTCGGTTCGGCAGCCTGCGGAAGCGGTGCGAGCGCCCACTGGCGGGCAATGTCGCGGCCGTGTTGGCGGCAGACCTCCAGGGCGTCGATATCCGGGCGCCATTTCGCCTTCAGGCTGAGGGACATTTCAAAGCCCGCATCCTGCAGACGCGTAGACAGACGGTCTACCGCGCCGCCGCTCCAGCCGTGGGAGCCAAAGGCGCTGGCACGCTTGTTGCGAAAACGCAGGCCGGTCATCTCTTCTACCAGACCGGCAATTTTCGGCATCATCACGTTGTTCATGGTGGAGGTGCCCACCAGCACGCCCTTAGAGCGGAAGACGTTGGTCAATACCTCGTTCTTATCGCTGCGCGCCACGTTGAAGATTTTCACCGCCACGTTGGGGTCCACTTCGTTGATGCCCTGGGCAATGGCGTCCGCCATCATGCGGGTGTTGTTGGACATGGTGTCGTAGAAAATAGTGATGCGGTCTTCCTGATAGTCCGCCGCCCATTTCAGGTAGAGCTCCACAATCTGGGTGGGATTTTCACGCCACACCACGCCGTGGGAGGTGGCAATCATATCCACCGGCAGGTTAAAGCCGAGGATCTCGGTGATTTTCGGCGTCACCAGGCGGCTGAACGGCGTCAGGATGTTGGCGTAGTAGCGCTGGCACTGCTCGAAGAGTTCGGTCTGGTCCACTTCGTCGTTGAACAGGCGCTCGTCGCAGTAGTGCTGGCCGAAGGCGTCGTTGCTGAACAGCACCGCGTCGCCGGTCATGTAGGTCATCATGCTGTCCGGCCAGTGCAGCATCGGGGTTTCCACGAAGATCAGCTGCTTGCCGTTGCCGATATCCAGCGCGTCGCCGGTTTTCACGGTGTGGAAGTTCCACTCCGGATGGTGGTGGTGGCCGTTGATCGAGTCGATGGCGTTAGTGGTGCAGTAGATCGGCGTGTTCGGAATGTAGGACATCAGCTCGGTCAGCGCGCCGGCATGGTCCTCTTCCGCGTGGTTGATGATGATGTAGTCGATGGCGTCCAGGTCGATTTCACTGCGCAGGTTCTGCACGAACTCGCGGCTGAACTTGTGATCGACGGTATCGATCAGCACGTTTTTTCCTTCGCGGATGAGATAGCTGTTGTAGCTGCTGCCGCGCAGCGTTTTGTATTCCGTCCCGTGGAAATCGCGCACTTCCCAGTCACGTTGACCCACCCAATGAATGTTATTTTTAACCAGAATAGACATAGCAACCTCTACGTAATACAGCATTTTCAAATAAGATGGTTTGCCTATATCAAGTTGCGTGCCAGTTTTTAATTTATTGATTTTACTTAATTAATATTTTTATGATCCGTAGTGGGTAGTCATTATGACTATCAAAAGCAGTGTCAATATGACAACATCCATTGTCAAAATGACAGCGAGGTCAATATGAGCTTTTCCGTAGACGTGCTGGCGAAGATCGCCATTGAACTGCAGACCGGTATCGGCCATCAGGACCGCTTTCAGCGGCTGATCTCCACGCTGCGCCACGTGCTTGAGTGCGATGCGTCCGCGCTGCTGCGCTACGAGGGGCGGCAGTTTATTCCGCTGGCTATCGACGGGCTGGCGAAGGACGTGCTCGGACGGCGTTTTACCCTTGAGGGCCATCCGCGTCTGGAAACTATCGCCCGCGCGGGTGACGTGGTGCGCTTTCCGGCGGACAGCGACTTGCCCGACCCCTACGACGGGCTTATTCCCGGACAGGAGAGCCTGAAGGTGCACGCCTGTATCGGCCTGCCGCTGTTTGCCGGACAAAACCTGATTGGCGCACTGACCCTCGACGGCCTGTCGCCGGACCAGTTCGACACCTTTAGCGACGAAGAGCTGCGCCTGATTGCCGCCCTGGCCGCCGGGGCGCTGAACAATGCCCTGCTGATTGAACAGCTGGAGAGCCAGAACATTCTTCCCGGCAGCCCGGCGGCGTTTGAGCAGGTGACGCACACGGAGATGATCGGCCTCTCTCCGGGCATGGCGCAGCTCAAAAAAGAGATTGAGATTGTCGCCGCCTCAGATTTGAACGTGCTGATCTTCGGGGAAACCGGCACCGGTAAGGAGCTGGTGGCGAAGGCCATTCACGAAGCGTCGCCGCGCGCGGTGAACCCGCTGGTGTACCTCAACTGCGCCGCGCTGCCGGAAAGCGTGGCGGAGAGCGAGCTGTTTGGTCACGTAAAAGGGGCGTTTACCGGGGCCATCAGCAACCGCAGCGGCAAGTTCGAAATGGCCGATAACGGCACGCTGTTTCTGGACGAAATCGGTGAGCTCTCCCTGTCGCTGCAGGCCAAGCTGCTGCGCGTGCTGCAGTACGGCGACATCCAGCGCGTGGGGGATGACCGCAGCCACAGAGTGGACGTCCGCGTGCTGGCGGCCACCAACCGTGACCTGCGTGAAGCGGTGCTGGCAGGGCAGTTCCGCGCCGACCTGTTCCATCGCCTGAGCGTGTTCCCGCTTACCGTGCCGCCGCTGCGCGAGCGCGGTGACGACGTGGTGCTGCTGGCGGGCTTTTTCTGCGAGCAGTGCCGTCTCAGGATGGGGCTTTCCCGCGTGGTGCTAAGCCCGGGGGCACGGTCACATCTGCTGAGCTACGGCTGGCCGGGCAACGTGCGCGAGCTGGAGCACGCCATCCACCGCGCGGTAGTGCTGGCGCGGGCGACGCGTTCGGGTGACGAAGTGGTGATCCACGCGCGGCATTTTGCGCTCCAGGATGAAACCGCACCGGCTGTTGCGCAGGCGGTGCCAGAGATAGCGAATGAAAATCTGCGTGAAGCCACGGAGGCGTTTCAGCGTCAGAGGATTACCCGCGCGCTGGAGCAGAATAACCGCAGCTGGGCGGCGTGCGCGCGGGCGCTGGAGATGGACGTCGCCAACCTGCACAGGCTGGCGAAGCGTCTGGGACTGAAGGGTTAGATAATCCCGGCCTGATAGAAATCCTGCAGGTTGATGGCGCCGCACAGCCTGCCGGCGTCATCCACCACCGGTGCGGCGGTAATTTTGCGCTTCATCAGCACCTCTTTGGCTTCAATGGCGCGGCTCTCGGCGTTCAGCGTCAGCCCGCCTTTGGTCATGGCGTCCGAGACTTTGGTTTCCAGCCTGCCGCCGCCCACCAGCCAGCGGCGCAGGTCGCCGTCGGTGAACACGCCCTTCACGCTCCCGCCGTCATCGCACACCGCAACCAGCCCCAGACCGGTGCGGCTGAGCTCCAGCATCGCGTCCATGACGCTGGTATCGAGTTTAACCTGCGGAATGGCATCGTCGGTGCGCATCAGGTGGTGAACCTTGTTGAGCAGGCGTGCGCCGAGCGCGCCCGCCGGATGCGAACGGGCGAAATCTTCTTCGTTAAAGCCGCGCGCCTGCATCACCGCCATTGCCAGCGCGTCGCCCATCATCAGGGTGTTAACGGTGCTGGAAGTCGGGGCGAGGTGCATCGGACAGGCTTCACGCTCAACGGAAATATCCAGCGTCGCCTTGGCGGCCAGCGCCAGCGGCGAGCGGGATTTTCCGGTCATCGCCAGCAGGGCGACCGATTTTTCCTGCAGGCGCGGAATAATCAGATCCAGCTCTTTGGCCGAACCGGAGTAGGAGATAAACAGCATCACGTCGCGGCTTTCAATCATCCCCAGATCGCCGTGCAGCGCCTCTGCCGGATGCACGAAGAACGCCGGGGTGCCGGTGCTGGCGAGCGTCGCGGCAATCTTTTTGCCGATATGGCCGGATTTACCGATACCCGCCACGATCACTTTGCCTTCGCAGTGGATAATGGTGTTGGCCGCGCGGACGAAATCCTCGCCCAGACGTTCCGGCAGGCGGCTGGCTTCCTGCAGTTCCAGCATCAGCGTCTGGCGGCCCGTTTCTAACAGAAAATCACTCATCTCTCTCTCCGGTTACGATCACGTCGATTCCTTTCTCTTCCAGCGCTTTCTTGAACGCCGGGTCGATACCCGCGTCGGTAATCAGCTTATCAACGCTTTCAAGGCTACAGACAATGTTGGGGCTTTTGCGGCCAAATTTCGACGAGTCTGCCATCAAAATCACTTCCCGCGCGGCGTTGCACATCGCTTTACTGACGCTGAACACCTCGTTGAACGTCGTAACACCTGCGTTCAGGTCGATGCCGTCGGTGCCCATAAAGAGTTTATCAAAGCTGAAGTGGTCGAAGGCATTCTCCGCAAGCTGGCCGTGAAACGACGCCGATTTTTTGCGGAAGGTGCCGCCGGGCATCAGGATGGTCTGCTCGCTGTCGAACTCCGACAGGGCGTTGACGATGTGCAGGCTGTTGGTCATCACCGTGATGTTGTTAAAGCGGCTGAGCAGCGGGATCATCTGAAGGACGGTGCTGCCCGCATCCAGAATGATGGAATCACCATCGTGGATAAATTTGACGGCGGCTTCGGCAATCAGCGCTTTCTGGTGGGTATTGATCAGCGTTTTGTGGTCGATAGGCGGGTCCGCTTCGTCCTTATTGAGCACCACGCCGCCGTAGGTTCGAATGACGGCGCCAGAGTTTTCGAGCAATACCAGGTCCTTGCGTATTGTCGTGCCGGTGGTGTCAAAGTAGTGGGCCAGATCCTCTACCGAGCATTTTCCCTGCTTTTGCAGATGCTCGAGAATGGCCGCCTGCCGCTGACGAGGTTTCATAGGCGCTTCGTTCCTTAGGTTGCGAAATGATAATTTCGCAAGTCTATAGCTTTCACAACGAAATTATCCATGTTTCAGATTAAGCGCTAATGATAGTGCATTCTGACAGAGTGGATCATGGGGAAAGATCACATCAGGCCGTAATTCCTGCAGCGAAATGCCGTTGATCGCCTGGATTTTCGCCGGTCGGGCGAAGACGGTCATGCCGCGCATGATCAGAGAATCGCAAACGTGATTGTTTTCATCCAGCGCAACGGCGACGACGACTCGCGGTTTGAAGCGTCCGCCGGAACGCCCGACCCCGACGCGACCTTTCTGACACAGCGCGTCAAACGCGCGGTTAAACTGGTGGATCTGCCAGCCGCCAAACGCCATCTGGCAGATCCAGGCGAGGGCGGCGAGGGTGATGAGTGCGGTGACCATATCGGCTCCTTGTTTTGTTCCCTCTCCCGGTGGGAGAGGGTTAGGTTGAGGGCATCAGGCCGCTCGATCAGAACATCACCTGCCCGCCGGTGACGTTAATCGACTGTCCGGTGCAGTATGAGGCTTTCGGGCTGGCGTAAAACAGCAGCATGTTCAGCACGTCCTGATAATCGCACCCGCGCTTCAGCGGCACTTTATCGATGTAGTACTGCTCCACTTCCTCAGCCTTGATGCCGAGCTTGGTGGCGTACTGCGGCAGCAGGGACTGGAACATCGGCGATTTCAGCAGGTTGCCCAGCATCAGCGAGTGCACGGTAATGCCGTACTCGGCCAGATCCAGCGCCAGAGACTGCGTCAGCCCCACGCCGCCAAACTTCGCCGCGCTGTAGCCGGAGTTGTGCTTGCTGCCCACTTTCCCCGATTTGGAGTTGATCTGAATGATGCGCCCCTGAATGCCGTCGCGGATCATCAGACGGGAAAACTCGCGGGCGCAGAGGAAATAGCCCACCAGATTCACCTGCAGCGAGCGGTCAAAGTCCCCCAGCTCGAAATCGCTGATAAAGGCCGCTTTCGCAATCCCCGCGCTGTAGACCAGCAGGTCGGTACGCCCAAAAATCTCGTCCACGCCGCGGGCCAGCGCCATCACGCTCTGCTCGCTGGTGGCGTCGGCACCAAACCCGTACGCCATCCCTTCACCAAACTCGGTGTTAATGGTGTCCGCCACCCGGGCGGCTTTTTCACTCTGAATGTCCACTACCGCCACGCGGTAGCCCTCTGCGGCAAGCCCACGGCAGAGGAACTCGCCTAAGGTTTGTCCTCCACCAATGACAACGGCAACCTGACTCATGTGTTTCTCCTTAATTACGCAACAAATTTTAACGTGCAGCCTGGGGTGACAGCCTGCGGAACCGGGCCCGCCACGTGAACCGTGCCAGGATATTCGGCCTGCGGCTGGCCGTCGAAACGCAGGGTGATGTGGCCCAGCTCGCGCAGGTTTTGCTCGGCGACGTCGCCGACGGCGGTGACGGCATAGCGCGCCTCGCCCAGCTCCAGCTGGCTCCCGGCCTTCAGCTCGCCCTTCAGCTCGCCGTGACAGTGGATAAAGCAAAACTCTTCGATATCCGCCGGGGCGCCTTCGCGGAAGGTGATCAGCATCTGGTCGCTCAGCGCATCCGCCGCGCTCTGGCCGATGCGGGTAATGGTGGTCTGGTAAATCACGGTCATCGCAGGAACCTCTTATTGATAAATAAAGCCGGAGACAAACCAGGCAATCAGCACCGTCGGCGCGCCCGTCAGGAAGCGACTGACCAGCACCGACGGCACGCCCACGCGCACGGTGTCCTGGCGCGCTTCGGCCAGCGACAGCCCTACGGGGATGAAATCGCACGCCGCCTGGGCGTTAATGGCGAACAGGGCGGGCAGGGCGAGGTGCGGGGGAATGTTCCCCAGACCAATCTGCACGCCAATCAGCACACCGATCACCTGAGCGATCACCGCGCCCGGGCCAAGGAACGGCGACAGCAGCGGGAAGGAGCAGATCAGCGCCAGCGTCACCAGCCCGAGCGGGTGGCTGGCGAGCGGGGCGAGGCCGTGGGCAATCCAGTCGCCCAGACCGGACGCCATGATGATGCCGATCAGCGCCGAGACGAAAGCCATAAACGGCAGGATGGTTTTCAGCACCGTGTCGATGGTGTCGCGCCCGGACTGGAACAGTACCGCCACGGCGGAACCCATGCCCATCCCGACCTTCGCCAGCAGGCCGTCGCTCTGCTCGGTGATCTTCTTGCTGGTGTCGTACTCGCGCGGGGCCGCTTTTTGCGGCGCGGCAGTGCCATTCACCAGAGTGATGTTGTCCTCCTTCACGCCTGAGACATAAATGTCCTCAAGGATGTACTGCGCCAGCGGGCCGGATTTTCCGGTGGAGTGAATATTCACTGTCGGAATGCGGCGCTTCGGATAGATACCGCAGCGCAGCGTGCCGCCGCAGTCGATCACCGCCACGCCGATTTCCGCTTCCGGCGGCTCGCCCTCCTTGAAGCCGTCGACCGCTTCCCAGCCGGTCAGCTCGCGCAGCCTGTCGACGATCGCCGGGCGCGTGCCTGCGGTGATGTAGACGATCTTTTTGCCTTCGGTGGCGTCGAACTCCAGCGGGCCGCCCCAGCCGCCCGTGCCTTTCTCAATGCGGATCCGGTTCATGCTGTGGCTCCTGAAAGATGGACTTTCTGTTCAAGCTGGATGCCCATTTTTTTCTCAAAAATGGCGGTGGTGAGGTCGGTCACCCAGCCGCGGAAGAAGTTGGTGACCAGGCCAACCAGCAGGTAGCTCACCGCCAGCGGGCCGAGCGGCAGGCCAAGGGTGGTGAGACCGCTGGCGATCCCGAGATAGACGAACAGCTCGCCGGGGTTAATGTGCGGGAACAGGCCGTTCATGGAATGGCAGCTGTAGGAGGCGGCGGCGTAGTAGCTCGGCTTGTACTTTTCCGGCATGAAGCGGCCGAGGCTTAAGGTCATCGGGTTGCAGAACACGAAGGTGCCGATGAACGGTAGTACCAGGTAGCGGGACAGCGGATTACCGGCACAGCGCTGGGCGAAGCGTTCAATGCGCTGCTGGCCGATAAAGTTAATCAGCGCGTTCATGATCACCAGCAGGCTGATCAGCAGGGGCAGGATCCCGGTCACCATGCCGGTGAACACTTCTCCGCCTTTCTGAAACAGCCCGATGAACCACTCGGCGCCGTGGGTGATGGTTTCTATCATTCTTCTCTCCTGTGGGGCTTTTTGTTTTTGTCTTGCGGGGCTAATAATAATCACTTTGAAAGGTTTTAAAGTGTTAATTAGATCTCACAATGAAAGAAAAATGGATTATTTTGAAAGTTTATTGATGGGGTCAATGATTTTCGGTGGAAAAAAGGGCGGATTTGCGTGGGGGAGGCGCGTACCGCTTCCTTGAGGTGTTGCGGATGCTTTACCATACTGGGTTCTTATCGAACCCGTTAAATGGATGTCTCATGTTCAAGCGTCGTTATGCAGCGCTGTTGCCTGCGCTTATTCTGCTGTCTGCCTGTAGTAGCAAACCTAAGACCGAAGCCGTTCAGCAAACGGCGGGCGCGCCTTCCGGAGGATTCCTGCTGGAGCCGCAGCACAATATGATGCAGATGGGCGGCGACTTCGCGAATAACCCGGCGGCCGAGCAGTTCATCGATAAAATGGTGAGCAAGCACGGCTTTGACAGACAGCAGCTGCACGAAATTTTGTCTCAGGCCAAGCGTCTGGACTACGTGCTGCGCCTGATGGACAGGCAGGCGCCGACGGCCCAGGTGCCGAGCGGGCCGAACGGCGCGTGGCTGCGCTACCGCAAACAGTTTATTACCCCGGACAACGTGCAAAACGGCGTGGTGTTCTGGAATCAGTATGAAGATGCGCTCAACCGCGCGTGGCAGGTGTACGGCGTACCGCCGGAAATCATCGTCGGGATTATCGGCGTGGAAACCCGCTGGGGCCGCGTGATGGGTAAAACCCGCATCCTGGACGCGCTGGCGACGCTCTCCTTTAACTATCCGCGCCGCGCGGAGTATTTCTCTTCCGAGCTGGAAACCTTCCTGCTCATGGCGCGCAGCGAGCAGGACGATCCACTCGATCTGAAAGGGTCGTTTGCCGGCGCGATGGGCTACGGCCAGTTTATGCCGTCCTCCTATAAGCAATATGCCGTCGACTTTAACGGGGATGGTCATATCAACCTGTGGGATCCGGTAGATGCCATCGGCAGCGTGGCGAACTACTTCAAAGCGCACGGCTGGACGCCGGGCGGCCAGGTGGCGGTGCAGGCGAACGGTCAGGCGCCTGGGCTGGAAAACGGCTTCAAAACCAAATACAGCGTTGCGCAGCTGACGGCGGCGGGCTTAACACCGACTCAGCCGTTGGGCAATGTCGATCAGGTAAGTCTGTTGCGTCTGGATGTCGGGACGGGCTATCAGTACTGGTACGGCATGCCGAACTTCTACACCATCACCCGTTATAACCACAGCACTCACTATGCGATGGCCGTATGGCAGCTGGGGCTGGCGGTATCGCAGGCCCGCGTGCCGGCGGCGTCTCCGTTTAGTCAGTAAGTCATCTTATTCCCCCTCTCCCTGTGGGAGAGGGCTGGGGTGAGGGCACCCGCGCGCACCTATTTCCTGCAGAAACATTTCGCCACACTCCCTTTTCAAACCCGCCATTTACATCTTAACCGCCTTTCATTATTGTTATGTTATAACATTTAATGTGGTGTCAGAATGTCAACGTCCCTTTTTTCTCTGTCTGCTCTGGCTCGGCTTTTGCTGGCGCTGGTGCTTGTTGCCTTTATCGGGCTGGCCGTGCGCTGGGCGGTGGCATTGCCATGATTGTGATGAATGAACTGGTCGCGGGATATGAACGTCAGCCCGTTACGCGGCCCCTCTCGGGCACGATTGAGCGCGGCAGCATGACCGCCATTATCGGCGCTAACGGCTGCGGGAAATCCACGCTGCTGAAAACGCTGGCGGGATTTATTCCTCCCGTCAGCGGCGGCTTCCGCTGGCAGGGTAAGCGGCCGGTAATCGGCTGGCTGGCACAGCGTCACGCGCTGGAGGCGCAGTTTCCGCTGACCGTACAGGACGTGGTAAGCATGGGCTGCTGGCCGGGCATGTCGCTTTTTTCCGGGTTTCGTCGCGAAACGCGGCTGCGCATTGCCAGCGCGCTTGAGCGCGTCGGGCTTGAGTCCATGGCGTTATCCACCATCGATGAACTCTCCGGCGGTCAGTTTCAGCGCATGCTGTTTGCCCGCGTCCTGGTGCAGCAGGCGCCGCTGGTGATGCTGGATGAACCCTTTACCGGAGTCGATGAAGCCACCTGCAACGTGCTGATGGATCTGATGCTGGAGATGTATATGAAGGGGCAAACGCTGCTCGCGGTACTGCACGACAGCGAGCGCGTGTCGCGCCATTTCCCGCAGACGCTGCGGCTGGATGCTGACGTTCCCCAGTGGAAAACCGAGCGGGTGAGGGTGGCATGATCTGGCATCTCTTTTTTCAGCCGTTCATTGAGTACGGCTTTATGCGTCGCGCGCTGGTGGTTTGCCTGGCGCTCTCGGTCAGCACCACCGCGCTCGGCGTGTTTCTTCAGCTGCGTCGGATGAGCCTGATGGGCGACGCCCTTTCTCACGCCATTTTGCCGGGTGTCGCCGTGGGGTATTTGCTCAGCGGTATGTCGCTGCTGGCGATGAGTATTGGCGGTTTTATCGCGGGAATTACCGTGGCGCTGCTGGCCGGTCTGGTCAGTCGACGCACGCCGCTGAAAGAAGATGCCAGCTTTGCCGGGTTTTATCTCGGCTCGCTGGCGCTGGGGGTCACGCTGGTGTCGCTTCGCGGGTCGAATGTCGATCTGCTGCATCTGCTGTTTGGTTCCATCCTCGCCGTGGACAACGACGCCGCGCTGTTCGTCACGGGCGTTTGCATGTTCACCCTTATCACGCTGGCGCTCTTTTATCGCGGGCTGGTGACAGAAGCGTTTGATACCGCCTGGCTGCAGGTGAACGCCCGCTGGCTGCCTGGCCTGCTGCACGGACTGTTTCTAGCGCTGCTGGTGCTTAACCTGGTGGCCGGTTTTCAGGTGCTCGGCACGCTGATGGCCGTCGGGCTGATGATGCTTCCGGCCGTGGCAGCCCGCTGCTGGGTGCGCACGTTACCTGCCTTACTCCTGATGGCGGGTATCAGCGGTATCTTCTGCGCATGGCTGGGGCTGAGCCTCTCCTGGGCGATGAGTCTGCCGGCCGGGCCGTCCATCGTGCTCACCGCCAGCGCGCTGTTCTTTATTTCCATTTTACTGGGTACGCGAAGCAGGCTCGCTGGCAGCCTGCGGGCGTATTTTTAACGCAAGGGGAAACGATGAAACGTACAGGATTTGTAGTGGCGCTCGCGCTGGGGATGATGTCGCACGGCGTGATGGCGAAAACGCTGAATGTGGTGACCAGCTTTTCGATACTGGGGGATATCACGCAGGAGGTGGGCGGCGACCATGTGAACGTGACGACGCTGGTCGGGCCGGACGGCGATCCGCATACCTTCGAACCGTCGCCGAAAGACAGCGCGGCCCTGAGCAAGGCTGATGTGGTGGTGGTGAACGGCCTGGGGCTGGAAGGCTGGCTTGATCGTCTGGTGAAAGCCTCCGGGTTCAAAGGGCAACTGGTTGTCGCCTCAACAGGGGTGAAAACCCACACGCTTGAGGAAGATGGAAAGACTGTGACCGATCCCCATGCGTGGAACAGCGCGGCGAACGGGGCGCTCTATGCGCAAAATATTCTGAACGGGCTGGTGAAAGCCGATCCGCAAGATAAAGCGGCGCTCGAGGCTACCGGTAAGCCGTATATCGCGGAGCTGACGCAACTGGATAACTGGGCCAAAACGCGCTTTAGCCAGATCCCGCCGGCGAAGCGTAAAGTGCTGACCAGCCATGACGCGTTCGGCTATTTCAGCCGCGCTTACGGCGTGACGTTTATGGCGCCGCAGGGGCTGTCGTCTGAGAGCGAAGCCAGCGCGGCGCAGGTCGCTGAGATTATCAATCAGATCAAAGCCGACGGCGTGAAAACCTGGTTTATGGAAAATCAGCTCGATCCGCGTCTGGTGAAACAGATTGCGTCGGCGACGGGCGCACAGCCCGGGGGCGAGCTTTACCCCGAAGCGCTGTCGGCAAAAGGTGGGGTGGCAGACACCTACATTAAGGCGTTTCGCCACAATGTGAGCACTCTCGCTGACAGCATGAAATAACCTTTCTACCGCCGGTGCGTCCGTACCGGCTTTTTCTGAAGCCCCCTCGTAAAACCGGAAGTCCATCCCCACATCTGACGAGAAAGTGCTATCTTGTGCAGCACGTTTTTCTGATGCCTGGAGCGAGAATGACTGACCATGAATTGATGCAGCTTAGCGAGATCGTTGGCCTTGCGCTGAAGCAGCGTGGCGCGACAATCACCACTGCGGAATCCTGCACCGGCGGCTGGGTGGCGAAAGCGATTACCGATATTGCCGGCAGTTCCGCCTGGTTTGAACGCGGTTTTGTGACCTACAGTAACGAAGCTAAAGCTCAGATGATTGGCGTGCGTGAATCCACGCTTGAACAGCATGGCGCGGTCAGCGAACCGGTGGTGATCGAGATGGCCATTGGCGCGCTCAAAGAGGCGCGGGCAGACTACGCGATTTCCATTAGCGGCATTGCGGGCCCGGACGGCGGCAGCGACGTGAAGCCTGTCGGCACCGTCTGGTTTGGGTTCGCCACCTCCAAAGGGGAAGGGATCACCCGCCGGGAGTGCTTCAGCGGCGATCGCGAAAGCGTGCGTCGTCAGGCAACCGTTTATGCGTTAAAAACGCTCTGGCAACAATTTCTACAAAACACTTGATACTGTATGACCATACAGTATAATTGCACCAACAGAACAGAAATCCACGGTGAAGCACAGTCGCTTCTCCCGGCATGACAGGAGTAATAATGGCTATCGACGAAAACAAACAGAAAGCGTTGGCGGCAGCACTGGGCCAGATCGAAAAGCAATTCGGTAAAGGCTCCATCATGCGCCTGGGTGAAGACCGTTCCATGGATGTGGAAACCATCTCCACCGGTTCGCTTTCTCTGGATATCGCGCTGGGCGCTGGCGGTCTGCCTATGGGCCGTATCGTAGAAATCTACGGGCCAGAGTCCTCCGGTAAAACCACCCTGACGCTGCAGGTGATTGCTGCGGCACAGCGCGAAGGTAAAACCTGTGCGTTTATCGATGCCGAGCACGCGCTGGACCCTGTTTATGCCCGCAAGCTGGGCGTGGATATCGACAACCTGCTGTGTTCTCAGCCGGACACCGGTGAGCAGGCGCTGGAAATTTGTGACGCGCTGGCGCGTTCTGGTGCCGTTGACGTTATCGTGGTCGACTCCGTTGCCGCACTGACGCCAAAAGCCGAAATCGAAGGTGAAATCGGTGACTCTCATATGGGCCTCGCGGCACGTATGATGAGCCAGGCGATGCGTAAGCTGGCGGGTAACCTGAAGCAGTCCAACACGCTGCTGATCTTCATCAACCAGATTCGTATGAAAATTGGTGTGATGTTCGGTAACCCGGAAACCACTACCGGTGGTAACGCACTGAAATTCTACGCCTCTGTCCGTCTGGATATCCGTCGTATCGGCGCGGTGAAAGAGGGCGAAAACGTAGTCGGTAGCGAAACCCGCGTGAAGGTTGTGAAGAACAAAATTGCTGCGCCGTTCAAACAGGCTGAGTTCCAGATCCTCTACGGCGAAGGGATCAACTTCCTCGGCGAGCTGGTTGACCTGGGCGTGAAAGAGAAGCTGATTGAAAAAGCGGGCGCCTGGTACAGCTACAACGGTGACAAGATTGGTCAGGGTAAAGCGAACGCGATCTCCTGGCTGAAAGAGAACCCGGCTGCAGCGAAAGAGATTGAGAAGAAGGTACGTGAGCTTCTGCTGAACAACCAGGACTCCAAACCTGATTTCGTGGTGGATGCCGCGGATGCTGAAGAAACTAACGAAGACTTTTAATTCTTTCGTTTAAAAATGAAGGGCTGCTGATGCGGCCCTTTTTGCATTTCTGAGTCAGCAGGTTTTTTATGAGTGAACCGACAACACGTCGACCGGCGTATGCACGCTTACTGGACCGCGCGGTGCGCATCCTGGCCGTTCGTGACCACAGTGAACAGGAGCTGCGGCGAAAACTGTCGGCTCCGGTGATGAGTAAAAACGGGCCGGAAGAGATTGATGCCACCGCGGAAGATTATGACCGCGTGATTGCCTGGTGCTATGAGCATCGTTATCTTGATGACGAGCGTTTTGCCTCACGGTTTCTCGCCAGCCGCGGCCGTAAAGGATATGGGCCCGCGCGCATCCGGCAGGAGCTGAACCAGAAAGGGGTGGCCAGGGAGTCCATCGAAAAAGCGATGCGCGAATGCGATACTGACTGGTGCGAGCTGGCCAGAGAACAGGCGATTCGTAAATACGACGAACCGCTGCCGCGTGAGTTTTCAGAAAAAGTTAAAATCCAGCGCTTTTTGCTCTACCGCGGCTTTCTGATGGAAGATATTCAGGATATCTGGCGTAATTTTGCCGATTGAACGCATGCGGTATTTTACTTCCCACTAAAGAAAACTTATCTTATTCCCACTTTTTCCAGTAGCTGGTCTGTCCAACGGTTTACCGATACAGGCTGGCTACGACATTTCGTTAGCTTGATTTCAGGATAATTATGAGCAAGAGCACCGCTGAGATCCGTCAGGCGTTTCTCGATTTTTTCCATAGTAAGGGACACCAGGTTGTTGCCAGCAGCTCCCTGGTACCGAACAACGATCCGACTCTGCTGTTTACCAACGCCGGGATGAACCAGTTCAAGGATGTGTTCCTTGGTCTCGACAAGCGTAATTATTCCCGCGCCACAACCTCACAGCGTTGCGTGCGTGCGGGCGGTAAACACAACGACCTGGAAAACGTCGGTTACACCGCGCGTCACCATACCTTCTTCGAAATGCTGGGTAACTTCAGCTTCGGCGACTACTTCAAACACGATGCCATTCAATATGCGTGGGAACTGCTGACCGGTGAAAACTGGTTCAACCTGCCGAAAGAGCGTCTGTGGGTTACCGTCTATGAAACCGATGACGAAGCCTACGAAATCTGGGAAAAAGAAGTCGGGATCCCGCGCGAGCGTATTATTCGCATCGGTGATAACAAAGGCGCGCCATACGCGTCTGACAACTTCTGGCAGATGGGTGATACCGGTCCTTGCGGTCCGTGCACCGAGATCTTCTACGATCACGGCGACCACATCTGGGGTGGGCCTCCGGGCAGCCCGGAAGAAGACGGCGATCGCTACATTGAGATCTGGAACATCGTGTTCATGCAGTTCAACCGTCAGGCCGACGGTACGATGGAGCCGCTGCCGAAGCCTTCCGTCGATACCGGTATGGGTCTGGAGCGTATTGCCGCGGTTCTGCAGCACGTTAACTCCAACTACGAAATTGATCTGTTCAGCACCCTGATCAAAGCCGTTGCGAACGTTACCGGCGCGACCGATCTGAACAACAAATCGCTGCGCGTTATCGCGGATCACATTCGTTCCTGTGCGTTCCTGATTGCCGACGGCGTTATCCCGTCGAATGAAAACCGTGGCTACGTGCTGCGTCGTATCATTCGTCGTGCCATCCGTCACGGCAACATGCTGGGCGCGAAGGACACCTTCTTCTATAAACTCGTTGGGCCACTGATTGGCGTGATGGGTGCTGCCGGTGATGAGCTGAAACGCCAGCAGGCGCAGGTAGAGCAGGTTCTGAAAACCGAAGAAGAGCAGTTTGCGCGTACGCTTGAGCGCGGCCTGGCGCTGCTGGACGAAGAGCTGGCGAAACTTAAGGGCGACACGCTGGATGGCGAAACCGCTTTCCGCCTGTACGACACCTACGGCTTCCCGGTTGACCTGACGGCGGACGTTTGCCGCGAGCGCAACATCAAAGTTGACGAAGCGGGCTTCGAAGCCGCGATGGAAGAGCAGCGTCGTCGTGCGCGTGAGTCCAGCGGTTTCGGTGCAGACTACAACGCGATGATCCGCGTTGATAGCGCATCGGAATTCAAAGGTTATGACGCGCTGGAACTGACCGGCAAAGTGACCGCCCTGTTTGTTGACGGTAAAGCCGTGGACAGCATCAGCGCGGGCCAGGATGCGGTTGTCATTCTGGACAAAACGCCGTTCTACGCGGAGTCCGGCGGTCAGGTTGGCGATAAGGGCGAACTGAAAGGCAACGGCTTTAGCTTTAGCGTCAGCGACACCCAGAAATACGGTCAGGCGATTGGTCACCAGGGCAAACTGGTTTCCGGTTCTCTGAAAGTGGGCGAGGGCGTACAGGCTAACGTTGATGAAGCACGCCGCGCGCGCATTCGTCTGAACCACTCTGCAACCCACCTGATGCACGCTGCCCTGCGCGACGTACTCGGTACCCACGTTGCACAGAAAGGTTCTCTGGTTAACGACAAAGTGCTGCGTTTCGACTTCTCGCACTTTGAAGCGATGAAACCGTCTGAAATCCGCGCGGTGGAAGATCTGGTGAACGCGCAGATCCGTCGTAACCTGCCAATCGAGACCCACATCATGGAGCTCGAGGACGCGAAGAAAAAAGGTGCGATGGCGCTGTTTGGCGAGAAATATGACGACCGCGTTCGCGTGCTGAGCATGGGCGACTTTTCTACCGAGCTGTGCGGCGGTACGCACGCATCGCGCACCGGTGACATCGGCCTGTTCCGCATTGTTTCCGAATCCGGTACGGCGGCAGGCGTGCGTCGTATTGAAGCGGTGACCGGTGAAGGCGCAATCGCCAGCCTGCATGCGCAGAGCGATCAGCTGCACGACATCGCGCAGCTGCTGAAAGGCGATAGCCAGAACCTGGGCGAGAAAGTGCGCGTTGCGCTGGATCGCACGCGTCAGCTGGAAAAAGAGCTGCAGCAGCTGAAAGAGCAGGCTGCGGCGCAGGAGAGTGCAAACCTCTCCAGCAAGGCTGTAGACATTAAGGGCGTCAAACTGCTGGTCAGCGATCTGGCGGGCGTTGAGCCTAAGATGCTGCGTACTATGGTCGACGATCTCAAGAACCAGCTTGGTTCTACCGTTATCGTGCTGGCGACAGTGGCAGAAGGTAAGGTTTCTCTGATTGCGGGCGTCTCTAAGGATGTGACCGACCGCGTTAAAGCAGGGGAACTGATTGGTATGGTCGCTCAGCAGGTGGGCGGCAAGGGTGGCGGTCGTCCGGACATGGCGCAAGCCGGTGGTACGGATGCGGCGGCACTTCCGCAAGCTTTGGCCAGCGTTGAAAGCTGGGTAAGCGCGAAACTGTAATAACTACAAAGCACAAGCAGACGCCATAGCGGTAACGTTATGGCGTCTTGTTCACTGTGCTATCGATAACGATAAAGTCAGGTTGAGTTTGTGTATATCGGCTAAACTTACGTTTAACAGAATGTGATGCCGTGACTGCTTACACTTTACGTGTTTGTCATCGCTTACTTTTTGGCGTTATATGATGGATAATGCCGGGATACAAGAGACCCGACTCTTTTAATCTTTCAAGGAGCAAAGAATGCTGATTCTGACTCGTCGAGTTGGTGAGACCCTCATGATTGGGGATGAGGTCACCGTGACAGTTTTAGGGGTAAAGGGTAACCAGGTACGTATTGGTGTTAACGCTCCTAAAGAAGTATCTGTCCACCGTGAAGAGATCTACCAGCGTATCCAGGCTGAAAAATCCCAGCAGTCCAGTTACTGATATTGTCGCGTCTCGCTGTCGGGCGAGACGCAACCCTCCTGTCATTTTTCCTGCTCAACGTTACCGTTTAATTTCAAACGCTCTCTTTTTAACCACTCCGTTACCCTGAACTCGCCCTTACGCCGCTATTTCTGCAAAGGTTTTCTGTGAAGATGCCTGCAAAATCCGCTTATAAAACACCCTCTTTGCGGCTTTTACATGCGAATTGCGTGTGATTTGTGCAAACGATAAAAGCTTTTGGAAAATTGTTTGACTTATAAGTCCCAGAAAGTAATATATGCGCCACGCAGCGACGAGAAGCTCTTAACGAGTAACTCGAAGCACTCGAAAGAGGCGTTGTGTGGTGAGGTGGCCGAGAGGCTGAAGGCGCTCCCCTGCTAAGGGAGTATGCGGTCAAAAGCTGCATCCGGGGTTCGAATCCCCGCCTCACCGCCATTTTGCATCCGTAGCTCAGCTGGATAGAGTACTCGGCTACGAACCGAGCGGTCGGAGGTTCGAATCCTCCCGGATGCACCATCTATTACTTCATATTGCTTTAGAAGTGATATGAATATCGAGCAGTACAATAGTAAATCCCGATGCATCCGTAGCTCAGCTGGATAGAGTACTCGGCTACGAACCGAGCGGTCGGAGGTTCGAATCCTCCCGGATGCACCATTTACTATTTCTGAAAGCAGTACCCTGATGCATCCGTAGCTCAGCTGGATAGAGTACTCGGCTACGAACCGAGCGGTCGGAGGTTCGAATCCTCCCGGATGCACCATTTACTGTTTCTAAAAGCATTATCCTGATGCATCCGTAGCTCAGCTGGATAGAGTACTCGGCTACGAACCGAGCGGTCGGAGGTTCGAATCCTCCCGGATGCACCATCTTTTCCTTCTTTGTTTATTCCTTCGACGTTCCGTCAGTAATCACACTCTCAGTCAGCGACAAAAATCACCATTTACGATAAAGTAATGCTTTGTTAATCGTTTAGCGAGAGCACGATGTACGCACAGTATGACGGTTTGATCTTCGATATGGACGGCACTCTCCTGGATACCGAACCCACGCATCGTCAAGCCTGGACTGACGTCCTGGGCCGCTACGGAATGCGTTTCGATCTTCAGGCGATGATTGCCCTCAACGGATCCCCCACCTGGCGTATTGCGCAGGCCGTGATTGAACTGAATCAGGCCGATCTCGACCCGCATCTGCTCGCGCGCGAAAAAACCGATGCGGTAAAAGCCATGCTTTTAGATACCGTACGCCCTCTGCCGCTGATTGATGTGGTAAAAGAGTGGCACGGGCGCCGCCCGATGTCGGTAGGAACCGGGAGCGAAAGCGCGATTGCAGAAGCTTTGCTCAACCATCTTGGCCTGCGCCACTATTTTTCTGCCGTGGTCGCCGCCGATCATGTTAAACATCACAAGCCCGCACCGGACACCTTCCTGCTTTGCGCAGAATTAATGGGCGTCCCGGCGGCAAAATGTGTCGTGTTTGAAGACGCCGATTTCGGCATTCAGGCCGCGCGTGATGCCGGAATGGATGCGGTGGATGTGCGCTTACTGTGAGTGACGCGCTGTCACTTGCCTCATTATTCGCCAGCAGTTTTTTAAGCGCCACGCTGTTACCGGGAAATTCGGAAGTGGTGCTGGTGGCGATGCTGTTGTCCGGCGTGAGTCAGCCCTGGCTGCTTGTATTAATAGCAACAATGGGTAATAGCCTTGGAGGGCTGACTAACGTTATTCTTGGGCGTTTCTTTCCGCTGCGCGAAAAATCGCGCTGGCAGGAAAAGGCAGTCGGCTGGCTAAAACGCTATGGCGCTGCCACGCTGTTATTAAGCTGGATGCCTGTAATAGGCGATTTACTGTGTCTGCTGGCGGGATGGATGCGCATCTCCTGGGGACCGGTGCTCTTTTTTTTGTGCCTTGGCAAGGCGTTGCGCTATGTTCTCGTGGCGTGGGCAACACTACAGGGTATGACGTGGTGGCACTAATTGGTGGAATGAATACGCGACCTTCAATCGTCAACCATTACAATTATGCTGAGTAACATTACTTTGACAGGCGGGAGGTCAATTTGATCCCGGACGTATCTCAGGCGCTGGCCTGGCTGGAAAACCACCCTCAGGCATTGAAGGGTATTCAGCGTGGTCTTGAGCGTGAAACGCTGCGCGTTAACGCGGACGGTAGCTTAGCGACGACGGGTCACCCGAAGGCGTTAGGCTCGGCGCTGACACATAAATGGATCACAACCGATTTCGCTGAGGCACTGCTGGAGTTCATCACGCCAGTAGAGGGTGATATTGATCATATGCTGACGATCATGCGCGATATCCATCGCTACACCGCGCGCAACATGGGCGACGAACGTATGTGGCCCCTCAGCATGCCGTGCTATATCGAGCAGGGCCAGGAGATTGAGCTGGCGCAGTACGGCACGTCAAATATCGGCCGGCTGAAAACGCTCTATCGCGAAGGGCTGAAAAACCGCTACGGCGCGTTGATGCAGACGATCTCGGGCGTGCATTACAACTTCTCGCTGCCAATGGCGTTCTGGCAGGCGAAATGCGGTGAAACGGATAAAGACGCGATCTCTGAAGGCTACTTCCGCCTGATCCGCAACTATTACCGTTTCGGCTGGGTGATCCCGTATCTGTTTGGTGCCTCCCCGGCGATCTGTTCTTCGTTCTTGCAGGGGAAACCGACCACGCTGCCGTTCGAGAAGACCGAGTGCGGAATGTACTATCTCCCGTACGCCACCTCTCTGCGCCTGAGCGATCTCGGTTATACCAATAAATCGCAAAGCAATCTCGGTATTACGTTTAACGAATTGCACGAATATGTGGCAGGATTGAAGCGGGCGATCAAAACCCCGTCGGAAGAGTACGAGAAAATCGGCCTCGAAAAAGACGGCAAGCGCCTGCAAATCAACAGCAATGTGCTGCAGATTGAAAACGAGCTGTATGCGCCTATTCGTCCTAAGCGCGTAACGCGCAGCGGTGAAACCCCGTCGGATGCGCTGCAGCGCGGTGGGATCGAATACATTGAAGTGCGTTCGCTGGATATCAACCCGTTCTCACCGATTGGCGTTGATGAGCAGCAGATTCGCTTCCTGGATCTGTTTATGGTCTGGTGCGTGCTGGCGGATGCGCCGGAAATGAGTTCAGACGAACTGCTTTGTACCCGTACAAACTGGAATCGCGTGATTCTGGAAGGGCGTAAGCCGGGCCTGACGCTGGGTATTGGCTGCGAAACGGCACAGTTCCCGCTGACCAAAGTCGGCAAAGATCTGTTCCGCGACCTGAAGCGTGTTGCACGGACAATGGACAGCATCGACGGCGGCGACGCGTATCAACAGATCTGCGACCAGCTGGTGGAATGTTTTGATAATCCGGAACTGACGTTCTCAGCGCGTATTCTGCGTTCTATGATCGATCGGGGCATTGGCGGCACGGGGCGTTCACTCTCAGCGGAGTACCGCGAGATGCTGATGCAGGAGCCGTTAGAAGTGCTGAGCGAAGCGGATTTTGTCGCGGAACGCGATGCGTCCGTGGTGCGTCAGAAAGAGGTTGAAGCGGCGGATACCGAGTCGTTTGAGGCGTTTCTGGCGAAGCAGGCTTAAGCAGAAAAGAAAAAGGCCACATCGCTGTGGCCAAAATATACATCTCTGAATTCAGGGATGATGATAACAAATGCGCGTCTTTCATATACTCAGACGTGCATTCTGTAGAAGAGTTCAGTTTATTTTAAAAAAAATCACTATCGGAGGTGACGTATGCCGTTATTAGATAGCTTTACTGTCGACCATACCCGTATGGAAGCACCTGCAGTACGCGTGGCGAAGACCATGCACACCCCGCACGGCGACACGATCACCGTCTTCGATCTGCGTTTCTGCGTGCCAAATAAAGAAGTGATGCCAGAGAAAGGCATTCATACCCTGGAACACCTGTTCGCCGGTTTCATGCGTGACCATCTGAACGGCAACGGCGTTGAGATCATCGACATCTCTCCGATGGGCTGCCGTACCGGTTTCTACATGAGCCTGATTGGCCAGCCGGAAGAGAAACGCGTCGCTGATGCGTGGAAAGCGGCGATGGAAGACGTGCTGAAGGTGAAAGAGCAGAACCAGATCCCTGAGCTGAACGTTTACCAGTGCGGTACTTACCAGATGCACTCTCTGGAAGAAGCGCAGGACATCGCGCGTCACATCATCGAGCGTGATGTTCGCGTGAACAGCAACGAAGAGCTGGCCCTGCCAAAAGAAAAACTGCAGGAACTGCACATCTAGTGCACCTTTTCCCTCTCCCTCCGGGAGAGGGTAGGGGGAGGGTGGTTTAACCCCATGACCACAACCGCAACGTTCTCCTTTACCCATCGTCCCCTCGTTCCGTTTGCCCATGATTACGTTCATGGTGACAGCGAGCCGTGGCATGAGCACAGCTGCGCGCAGCTGTTGCACACCCTGAGCGGCGTGGTACGGGTCGATACGGCTTCGGGCTGTTGGGTTGTTCCTCCCGGTCGCGGCGTCTGGCTACCAGCGGGGACCCGCCACTCGCTTCGCATCACCGGCAACGTGGCGGCGCGAACGCTGTTTATCGATCCGCTGGCGCGGGCCGATCTCCCGGCCACCTGTCAGATCGTGCAGATCGCGCCGCTGTTGCGCGAGCTGATCCTCGTCTCTCTTGCTTTACCTGAATCGTACTCGCCCGGCAGCCGGGATGAACGCGTCTATGAACTCATTCTCTATGAAATCCGCACCATGCCTGTGCTGCCGTTTCATCTGCCGGAGCCGGAAAGCGAGGCGTTACGTCACCTGTGTCTGCAAATCCGGCAAAACGCGGGGGAGAGCTGGAGCAGCGCGCAGGCCGCGAGCATGATGAACGTGAGCGAACGCACCCTGAACCGCCATTTTCAGCAGCAGACGGGATTAAGCTACGGCGAGTGGTTGAGAAGGGCGCGCCTGCTGGAAGCCTTAGTGCGGCTGGCGCAGGGCCAGCCGGTACTACGCGTGGCGCTGGATCTGGGTTACGGCAGCCACAGCGCCTTTACGGCGATGTTCCGCCGGGTAATGGGCGTCTCACCCAGCGATTACTTTAAGAACGACTGACGGCGTTTAAAAGCGCCTGAAGCGACGCGCGCGCCACGTCGCTGTCGATGCCCACGCCCCAGCGGCTGCTCCCGTCCTGGAACAGGCAGCGGATGTAGGCCACCGAGCGGCTGTCGCTGCGTTCGCCTAACGTATGCTCGTGATAATCCTTAATCACGAACGGGGCGCTGATCCAGCGGCTTAAGCCTTGAGCGGCGGCGGAGAGCAGACCGTTACCCTGACCTTCCAGCTGACGCGTTCCCCCCTGCGTAGCGATGCTTGCCGTCAAACGCAGCTGGCCGTCCTGCTGGCTGTCGCTGCGGTAGGATTGCAGCGCAAACTGCGGCGTGGCTACCAGCCCGTAGCGGGTGCGGAACAGCTGCCACAGCGCATTCTGCGTCATCTCTTTTCCGTGGCGATCGGTTTCCTGCTGCACGTGCTGGCTGAAATCCTGCTGCAGGGCGCGAGGTAATTTCAGACCATGATTCTGTTCGATGAGCCACGCGCTGCCGCTTTTCCCTGACTGGCTGTTGACGCGGATCACCGCTTCGTAGGTGCAGCCGATATCCTGCGGATCGACGGGCAGATACGGCATCTCCCAGCGATCGCCAGGCCTGCGGGCATCAAAGCCTTTTTTGATCGCATCCTGGTGCGAGCCGGAGAAGGCGGTATAGGCCAGCCGGCCTGCCCACGGGTGGCGCGGATGCACCGGCAGCTGGTTGCAGGCTTCCACCACTTCCACGACCCGGTTCATATCGCTAAAGTCGAGATTCGGGCTGACGCCCTGGCTGTAGAGGTTCATCGCCAGCGTCACCAGGCAGACGTTGCCCGTGCGTTCCCCGTTACCAAACAGACAGCCCTCCACGCGGTCTGCCCCCGCCATCACGGCCAGCTCGGCGCTGGCGACGCCGGTACCGCGGTCGTTATGCGGATGTACGCTGATGCAGACATCCCGGCGGCGGCTGAAGTGGCGACAGAAATACTCGATCTGGTCGGCATAGACGTTCGGCGTGCTCACTTCGACGGTGGCCGGTAAGTTGATCACCATGGGCCGTTCGTCGCACGGCTGCCAGATCTCCGCCACGGCTTCACAAATCTCCAGCGCAAACTCCGGCTCGGTAAAGCAGAAGGTCTCCGGGGAATACTCATACTGCCAGCGGGTGTCCGGGTTCTCTTCACACAGCTGACGAATTAGCCGCGTGGATCGCGTCGCCAGCTCAACGATTTGCGCTTTTTCCATGCCGAACACCAGGCGGCGGAACAGCGGGGCGGTGGCGTTATACAGATGGACGGTGGCCTGTTTCGCACCGCGCAGGGATTCGAAAGTGCGATGGATGAGATCTTCCCGCGCCTGGGTTAATACCTGAATCGTGACGTCATCCGGGATGCGGTTCTCTTCAATCAGCTGGCGAACGAAGTTGAAGTCGGTCTGCGAGGCGGATGGGAAAGCCACCTCAATTTCTTTGAATCCGCAGCCCAGCAGCAGGTCCCAGAACTGCAGCTTGCGGGTGCTGTCCATCGGCTCGGCAAGGGCCTGGTTGCCGTCGCGCAGGTCGGTGGAGAGCCAGCGCGGCGCGCGGGTAATGCGTTGCTCCGGCCAGCGGCGGTCGGGCAGAAAAAGGGTTGGATAGGGTTGGTACTTGTCGGCGGGTGTGTTCAGCATGATGCGCTCCTGTTGTCTTTTCACTATCGTGAATGGATTTCAGGAGCGCTGCTTTATCGAAACTGTCAATCGCTGTCGCGTTCTGGACACGGTGCGGTTTTTTGCCGGATGGCGGCTACGCCTTATCCGGCCTACGTTCGTAGGCCCGGTAAGCGAAGCGCCACCGGGCAACTGTCACAGGACTAGTGCGCGCCACCGCCGCCGCTACCGGCGCCAAACGGTGGTTTAGCAAACCATACCAGCCCCAGCAGGACGATAAAGATCCCCGCCGATATCCAGAAAATCTCGTTGGCGGAGATAATCAGACCCTGATTGGTGATCTGCTGGGCAATCCAGCCGGACGCCTGCTGTTCCGTCATACCCATTCCCTGCAGCTGGTTGTACATCTGCTGAGAGTTCGGGTTGAACGGGTTCACCGCTTCGGTCAGCTGCGCATGGTGCATCGATTCACGGTTCGTCCACAGGGTGGTGGTGATCGACGTACCTATCGAGCCCGCCAGCGTTCGCGTAAAGTTCGACAGGCTCGATGCGGCCGCCATGCGCTCAGGCGGTAAACCGGAAAGCGTGATGGTGGTCAGTGGCATAAAGAAGCACGCCACGGCAAAGCCCTGAATAAACTGCGGCCACGCGGACGCGCCAAAGTCCATTCCCGGTTCGAACGTATACGCGCGCCAGTAGAAGCACACGGCGTACATGATAAAGCTGAACGTCACCAGCCGGCGCATGTCGAGCTTGTGGGCGAAGCGGCCAATAATCGGCGACAGCAGAACCGGAATCAATCCAACCGGCGCCGAGGCTAAACCTGCCCAGGTTGCGGTGTAGCCGTATACCTCCTGCAACAGCTGCGGCAGCAGTACAATCGCGCCGAAGTAGAGCATGTAGGCGAGGCTGATACACAGACAGCCTATGGTGAAGTTTCGCGACTTAAACAGCGACAGGTCGACTATCGGGTTATCGTCCGTCAGCTCCCAGACAATCAGGAAGCTCAGCGACACCACCGCGACAATCGTCAGGATGATGATCTCCCTGGAATTGAACCAGTCCAGCTCTTTGCCCTGGTCGAGCATGACCTGCAGGCTACCGATGCCGACAACCAGCAGTGCCAGACCAATGGCGTCGATACGCCGCTGTTCCGTCCGGGTTTCTCTGCCGCGCAGCGACTGGAGCGTCAGCATTACCACGAGGGCGCCAATCGGTACGTTGATGAAGAAGATCCAGCCCCAGTGATAGTTGTCGCTGATATAGCCGCCTAAGATAGGCCCGCAAATCGGCGCGACAATCACGGTCATTGACCACAGCGCCAGCGCAATCGAGCGTTTGGCTGGCGGGTAGTTGTTCAGCAGTAAGCTCTGCGACAGCGGGATCAGCGGCCCGGCGACAATCCCCTGAATGACGCGGAAGAAAATCAGCATCGTCAGGCTGCTGGACATGCCGCACGCCCAGGAGGCAAGAACGAACAATACCGTTGACCAGAGGAACAACTTCACTTCACCGACGCGCTTTGCCAGCCAGCCGGTAATCGGAATGGAGATGGCGTTTGCCACCCCAAACGAGGTAATGACCCAGGTCCCCTGGCTCAGCGACGAGCCAAGGTTACCGGCGATGGTCGGGATCGCCACGTTTGCGATGGTGGAGTCCAGCACCTGCATGAATGTCGCCAGCGACAGCGCGATGGTCATGATGACCAGCTGCGCGCCTTCCAGCGGTTTTTGCGGCTTTTGCTGTTGCATAACGCTCACCTTCGGATTAACCGGCGTTTGCCTTCACGATGTCATCGATCAGCTTGTTGACCGGATCGAGGCTAATTTCACGGGCGTTACTTTCATAAGCCGGGCTGCTGCGCACCTGGCTTGCCAGGATCTGACCGTCGCGGTTGGCGGTGTCGACCGTTACCAGCGTAGAGAGGCCGATACGCAGCGGGTGATCCGCCAGCTGTTTGGCATCCAGCTCAATACGCACGGGCAGACGCTGAACCACTTTGATCCAGTTACCGGTGGCGTTTTGCGCAGGCAACAGGGAGAAGGCGCTGCCGGTCCCCATGTCCAGACCAACCACTTTACCGGTGTACTTCACGTCATCGCCATAGATGTCGCTGACAACCGTCGCGGTCTGGCCGATACGCATATGGGCAAGCTGCGTCTCTTTAAAGTTGGCGTCTACCCACAGATTGTCTGCCGGCACGACCGCCATCAGCGGCGTGGTTGGGCTAATCTGCGCCCCTGGCTGGACGGAACGACGGGAGACATAGCCGGTCATCGGGCTGACGATTTTGGTACGCTGCAGGGCAAGCCACGCGTTGCGCACTTCGGTCGCCGCCTGCTGTACGGCAGGCTGGTTTTCCAGACTGGTGCCCAGCACCATCGCCTGGTTGGCGTTGTACTGTTGAATCGCCACATCCAGCTGTGCCTGAGCGCTGGCAACGGCATCGCGGGCGTGCTGCAACTCTTCACGGCCAATCAGGTTGGCGGTGCCGAGCGGTACGCGGCGGTTCAGGTCGCTCTGCGCCTGCGCCAGCGCCGTTTTCTGCACGTCGATGTTGGCCTGCAGCTGTTTGCTGTTGATCATCAGCTGGCGGGTCTGACGGACGCTGGAGGCCAGCGCGGTCTGTGCTTTTTCAAACGCCTGCTGGGCGTCGGTTGGATCGAGGGTCACCAACACATCGCCTTTTTGCACAAAGTCGGTATTGTCAGCCCAGACTTTCGTCACGCTGCCCGACACCTGCGCCATAATTTGTACCTGGTTCCCTGCCACGTACGCGTCGTCAGTCTCTTCAGCATGACGCAGTACTAAAAACCAATAGATCCCATATGCCACGGCAATAATGATAAAGAGCAAGGTCAACAGAAGAAGGGCGCTCTTACGTTTGCCTTTCTTGTTGGCCGGTTGCTGCGGGGTAGTGCTCTCCGCATTTGCGCTCATTGTTGTTCTCCACGATCTTCTTATTTTCACATCGGCTGAGCCGACCTGTTGTCAGAAAGGCCAGCACTGTGACGTGCTGGCCTATCGGTTTTCTTATGAATCTGGAATGGTGAGCGTGTCGTCGCGTTAGCGCAGCGCCTCAAGAACGGCGCCGTCTTCATCCATCTGGTCCAGACGGGTGAGCAGCTTGCGAGTGATGTGCTCAAGCTGGTCGCGCTCGGCGGTGCTGAGGACAGACCAGAGTTTGTGCAGGCAATTGTGCTGAGGTGGCAGCACCTCGCGCAGGAACTGGTGACCTTTATCGGTCAGTTGCAGATGCAGGCAGCGGCGATCGTTGTCGCTTTCACGGCGCTCAATCCAGCCGCGCTTTTCGAGTTCATCGGCAATACGGGTCGCATTGGTACGGGAGGAGCCCAGCGCGCAGCTCAGTTCGGAAGGCTGAATGCTGTGATTTTCCTGAGACTCCAGCGTAATCAACGCCATAAACAACGTCTCGTTAATCCCTTGAGCTTTCAGCATTTTATTACGGTTTTCCAGTAGCTTACCCTGCATGTGCATGCACAGGCGAGTCAGCAGGATTTCCTGATACGGGAAGTCCTCATGGCGACTGGCGCGGAATTTAAGCATTTGTTCAATGGGCGTAAACGAACTATCCATTTGGGCATAACCTCATTAATTACAGCCGATATAGTAACGATAGTGACAAATAATGTAAATGAATTATTTGTGCGGTTATATCCGCCAAACTTATGTCACCATCAGAAAGCGCCGGGTAAGTCCGTGACCCGGTGAGCACAGAAAGCGTTGGGTGTGAACCCGCTGAAGAGAGGATGTGAGGACGGGGGTCTGAACTATTCATGCCGATTGTAAATATGTCACCCACATTAAAATTTCTGGGATAAATGATTACGTTTACATTAACAGAGTGAAGGGCCTCTTAACACCCTAAGAGGCCAACTCAATGTAAATGTTAGTTAATTGCATCCTGGCGGTGATAACCGCGCCACCATACTAGCAGGTTGAGAGTGGCGACGATGGCCCCGATCGCGCATACCCCCGACCAGCCCGCATGCTGCCACGCCGACGCTGAAATAAGCGAACCCGCTGCGCCGCCGATGAAGTAGCTGGTCATGTATCCGGCCGTCAGGCGGTTACGCGCCTCTGGCTTCACGCGATAGATGACGGTCTGATTGGTGATGTGAACGCCCTGAACGGTGAGATCGAGCACCAGGATACCGACGATCAGCGCCAGCACCGAGATGTGTCCGTACCAGATCGCCGCCCAGGAGAGCAGAAGTAAAACCAGCCCTGCGGAGGTGGTCAGGTGGGATTTGCCCTTGTCGGCCAGCCCGCCAGCGGGGCGTGCCCCCAGCGCGCCTGCGGCACCGGCCAGGCCGAACAGGCCAATCACCCCTTCGGAATAATTGAACGGCGGCGCGGCCAGCAGAAACGCCATTGACGTCCAGAGAATGCTGAAGTTAGCGAAGGTGAAACAGCCCAGCAGGGCGCGGGTACGCAGAAGCTTGTCCTGCGTAAACAGGCTGAAAACGGAGGCCAGCAGCTGAGGATAGTTCAGGTGGTTTTCCTGCTTCACTTTTGGCAGCCCGCGCCACAGCGCCAGCGCCATGACGACCATCAGCACGCTCGCCACCCAGTATACGGTGCGCCAGCCGCCGAGGCTTGCCAGCAGCCCGGCAACGGTACGCGCCAGCAAAATCCCCAGCAGCAGGCCGCTCATGATGGTGCCCACCACCTTGCCGCGTTTTTCCGGAGAGGCGAGGGTCGCGGCGAGCGGGACCAGGATTTGCGCCACCACGGAGAACAGCCCGGTAAGCGCGGTTCCGACGATCATCATCGTCAGCGACTGGCTGCTGGCGGTGATCAGCATCCCACCGGCGGCCAGCAGGGTCATGGAGACGATCAGCATTCGGCGTTCAAACATATCGCCGAGCGGCACCAGGAACAGCAGCCCGGCGGCATAGCCCAGCTGTGCTGCGGTAACGATAAAGCCTGCGGAGCTGGCGGAGAGATTGAACGCGCGGGCGATGGTGTCGAGAAGGGGTTGTGCGTAATAGTTGCTGGCGACCGCCAGACCCGTTGCCACGGACATTAAAAGGATGAGTGCGGGGCTAAGCCCTTGAGCTGTTTTTGTCATTAGTTTCAGGAATCGTTAGTTGAGTGATTATTTTTCCGGAAACCATAATAGCTAATGATTGTGAAAGTGGGGGGATTGTTGGGTGATGTATTGTGCGGTTTAGGTGGATTGTGCGGTTTGATCCCCTCACCCCGGCCCTCTCCCAAGGGGAGAGGGAGGTCATCGTCCCCTCTCCCTCTGGGAGAGGGTTAGGGTGAGGGGTAGGGTTTTGTTTTTACTTCTGCGCTTCAAGCGCCTCTTTCACCCAGCCGTCAAACTGCTGCTGGTGGGCTTTGATCCAGCCGTCAACGTGGCCTTTCACATCCGCTTCAGACGATTTGCCCGCATGCATCATTGCGTTCTGGGCATTGATGTCCGCCAGCGGCAGCTTCATTACCGAGAACAGCTTCGCCGCCGCCGGGTTTTTCTCCGCCCAGGCTTTGTTGGCCACGATATGCATGGTGTTCACCGGGAAGCCGTAGTTCATGCCGTTCGGCAGTTTTGTGTCGATATCCTTCTGCTCGCCCGGCAGGGAGGAGAACGGCACCTGCAGCCACACCACGTCTTTGCCCGGCTTCAGCACGTCGCTTACCCAGTACGGCGTCCAGGTGTAGTAGATCACCGGTTTCCCCTCTTTGAAGCGGGCAATGGTGTCGGCCATCATCGCGGAGTAGTTGCCGTGGCTTACGTCGACCGTTTTCGCCAGATCGAAAGCTTTGTTCTGGTGGTTAATTACCGCTTCACAGCCCCACCCCGGCGAGCAGCCCATCATGTCGGCCTTGCCGTCACCGTTGGTGTCGAACAGTTTGGCGATCTTCGGATCTTTCAGCTGTTCAATATTGGTGATGTGGTACTGGTCCGCAGTTTTCTTGTCAATCAGATACCCCTGCGCCGCACCCGTCACGAAGGTCCCCTCGCGATAGAACTTCTTGTCACCGCCGGCGGCGGCATACATGTCGTCGTGCAGCGGCTGCCAGTTGACGGCGGTAAAGGTGGCGTCACCGGAGGCAATCGAGGTGTAGCCCACGTTGTAATCTACTTCGCTCGGCGTGTTAACCGTGTAGCCCAGCTTCTCCAGCGCGCGGCTGACGATCAGGGTCTGGAAGCTCTCTTCCGAAATGGTGCTCTGCACCGGCTGTACGGTAATGCCTTTGCCAGGCAGGTCAGCCGCAAACGCGCTGGTGGAGACAAGGGTGGCAAACGCTGTGGCAAAAAGTACGTTATGTCGCATCGTTGTTCCTTATTTTGATTTCGTGAAAGGGCGGGTGAGTAACCCGACAGGGCCGGTGGTATACCAGCGACGGTTGCCGCGACTGCGTGAATCACGACCGACGGCCTGAGTCAGGCGGTCAAGGATAATGGCGAGGATCACAATGCCGACGCCGCCGACGGTGGCCAGCCCCATATCGAGACGGCCAATGCCGCGCAGCACCATCTGACCCAGACCGCCAACGGCGATCATCGAGGCAATGACCACCATCGACAGGGCCAGCATCAGCGTCTGGTTAACGCCCGCCATGATGGTCGGCATCGCCAGCGGAAGCTGAACCTTAAACAGCATCTGGCGCGGACTGGCGCCGAACGAGCGTGACGCTTCGATCAGGTCCGCAGGCACCTGGTTAATCCCCAGAATGGTCAGACGAATAATCGGCGGCAGGGCGAAGATAATGGTCACTACCACCCCCGGCACGTTGCCGATGCCGAACAGCATCACGATAGGCACCAGATAGACGAACGCCGGGGTGGTCTGCATCGCATCCAGCAGCGGGCGAATTATCTTCGCCGCTCGCGGGCTGCGCGCCAGCCAGATCCCCATCGGCAGGCCGATGACAATGCAAAAGAGCAGAGCGGTCAGCACCAGCGCCAGGGTGATCATCGCCTGCGACCATGCGCCAATCGCGCCGATAGCGATCAGAGAGATCAGCGTGGCGACCCCCATGCCCGCGCTACCGAACTGCCAGGCGATCAGGGAGAACAGGATAATCGCCACCGGCGCCGGCATGCCCAGCATCAGCTGCTGGAAGCCGTTCAGGATGTAATCCACCGGGACGCGGATCCCCTGAAAGACCGGACGGAAGTGGGTGACCACCCAGTCGATCCCTTCCGTGACCCAGCTGTCCAGCGGGATCAGCGTTTTATGGAACGGATCCATGATGTTGAAGTGTTCTGGCGCAGGCGCGGGTGCGCTGTTGAGCCAGTCTGCCGCGCCGCTGCCATCTGTCGGCGCTGGCGTGGAACCCCACGCGTCGGCGGATTGCGCAGCGCTGTCCGCTGCCTCAGTGGCGCCCCACGGGTTAGATTGATCGGTCATTGTTTGCCCCCTCGCGATCTAAAGCCTGCAGCAGCATCCTTTTTGAGATGATGCCGACGTACTGTTGTTCCTCACCCACGACCGGCACGGCGCACGGCGCCTGGCCCACGTGAGAGAGCAACTCGCTGAGCGGCGTTTCGGCGTCCACGGCAAGCGGAGCGTCAATTAACGCCGCATCGATTCCCTGGTTCTCAGTGAGAGCCGTTTTCAGGGAGTCGATGGAGACAATGCCAACAAATTTATTGCCGCGTTCAACCAGATAGCCGTATTCACGGTCTTCATCCTGCAGCAGCTTCAGCGCCGAGCGCGGGCCGAAGCCTGGCGTTTTACGGATAATGCCGTTTGGTGTTCGGCGGGCAATATCTTTGGCGCTAAAGACCTGGCTAATATCCACGCCGCGGAAGAAGGTGCGGACATAATCGTTCGCCGGATTATTGAGAATTTCATCCGGCGTGCCGACCTGCACCACTTCACCGTTTTGCATAATGGCAATGCGGTCGCCAATACGCATGGCTTCATCCAGATCGTGGGAAATAAAGACAATCGTTCGCTGATGTTTAGCCTGTAATTTTACCAGCTCATCCTGCATCTCGGTGCGAATTAACGGATCGAGGGCGGAGAAGGCTTCATCCATTAATAATATGTCTGGATTAATGGCTAATGCACGGGCTAATCCCACGCGTTGACGCATACCGCCGGAAAGTTCATCCGGGTACGCATGCGCATAATTTTCCAGCCCGACCTGACGCAGCGCGTCAAGGGCTTTTTCCTGACGTTCCTGAGCCGGCGTGCCGGCTAATTCCATGCCGAAAGCGGTATTATCCAGCACCGTCATGTGCGGCATCAGCGCGAATGACTGGAACACCATTGCGATCTTCTTTCTGCGCACCTCGCGAAGCTCTGCGTCTGATATTCTGGCGATATCCACGCCGTCAATCAGCACCTGCCCGCGGGTGGGTTCAATCAGGCGATTGAGAAGGCGAACCATAGTGGATTTACCCGAACCGGATAATCCCATGATGACAAAAATCTCGCCTTCTTCAATGGCCAGACTGGCGTCTTTAACGCCAAGCGATAGCCCGGTTTTTTCCAGAATTTGCTCTTTAGTAAGGCCTTTCTCAATATATTTGAATGCGCGCTGCGGGTGCTCGCCAAATACTTTATAAAGATTTTTCACTTCTAATTTAATTGCCATGCAATAGAGAGTGTCCTGTTATTTGTTTATGCCGATATGATTACCATGGTAAATTGTTAACGGGCATAACCCTAACATACTGAGAATCTGAGACAACCCTGAGTCGGGCTAAGGGCGGAATTTTGAAGTAAGCGAAACGGCTGAATTTCCCATGAATAAAGGGCTGAGGGCGGTTTGAATTTTTCTCAATTTTTTGCTGCTGCGTCGGGAAATTTCGCCTGAACCGGAATGATTCAGGCGAATATGACGTGGAAATTACAGTGTAGTTGTTTTGTAAATATTAGAGCGGGAATTGTTGGGATTATATTAAATTAACGAACGTTAGCGTTCATTAAAAATCCCAGTCTTCATCCTCGGTTTCCACCGCTTTGCCCATCACATACGATGAGCCCGATCCGGAGAAGAAATCGTGGTTTTCGTCGGCATTGGGCGACAGCGCGGCCAGAATCGCCGGGTTCACCTCCGCCATCTCCGGCGGGAAAAGCGCGTCGTAGCCCAGGTTCATCAGCGCCTTGTTGGCGTTGTAGCATAGGAAGGCCTTCACGTCGTCCTCCCAGCCGGTGCCGGCGTAGAGTTCCTCGGTATAGCTCAGCTCGTTGTCGTACAGATCCATCAGCAAATCGAGCGCAAAGCCTTTAAGCTCCTCGCGCTTCGCCTCGCTGACTTTCTCCAGCCCTTTCTGATACTTATAGCCAATGTAATACCCGTGCACCGCTTCATCGCGAATGATGAGCCGAATCAAATCGGCGGTGTTGGTGAGCTTGCCCCGGCTCGACCAGTACATGGGCAGCCAGAAGCCGGAATAAAAGAGGAAAGATTCCAGGAACACGCTGGCGATCTTTTTCTTCAGCGGCTCGTCGGCGCGGTAATATTCCAGAACCAGCTCTGCCTTTCTCTGTAGTGACTCGCTCTCTTCACTCCAGGCGTAGGCCGCGTCCACGTCTTTGGTCTGGCACAGGGTCGAGAAAATCGAGCTGTAGGAGCGGGCATGCACCGCCTCCATAAAGCTGATATTCGACATCACCGCCTCTTCGTGCGGCGTGAGCGCGTCGCTCATCAGAGCCGGTGCACCGACGGTATTCTGAATGGTGTCCAGCAGCGTCAGGCCGGTAAAGACGCGGATCGTCAGCTGCTGTTCGGCGTGGCCGAGCGTTTGCCAGGCAGGAATATCGTTGGAGAGCGGGACCTTTTCCGGCAGCCAGAAGTTGCTGGTCAGGCGGTTCCATACCTCCAGGTCTTTATCGTCCTGGATTTTGTTCCAGTTAACGGCACTCACGCGTGACAGTTTCATCCTTTCTCCTTACAGCGCGCAGGACACGCAGCCTTCGATTTCGGTGCCTTCCAGCGCAAGCTGGCGCAGGCGAATGTAGTAGAGCGTTTTGATGCCTTTCTTCCAGGCGTAGATTTGCGCTCTGTTGATATCCCGCGTGGTGGCGGTGTCCGGGAAAAACAGCGTCAGCGACAGCCCCTGGTCCACATGTTTTGTCGCTTCGGCGTAGGTATCGATGATTTTCTCCGGGCCGATCTCATACGCGTCCTGATACAGCGCCAGGTTCTCATTGGTCATAAACGGGGCAGGGTAGTAAACGCGCCCGGTTTTGCCTTCCTTACGAATTTCAATTTTCGACACGATCGGGTGAATGCTCGACGTGGCGTGGTTGATGTAGGAAATCGATCCGGTCGGCGGGACGGCCTGTAGGTTCTGGTTATAAATGCCGTAGCGCATCACCTCGTCTCGCAGCTGCTGCCACATCTCGCGCGTCGGCAGGTTAATCCCCGCGCGGGCAAACAGTTCGCGCACTTTTTCGGTTTTCGGCTGCCAGTCGCCTTCGAGGTACTGGCTGAAATATTCCCCGCTGGCGTAGCGGGACTGCTCAAAGCCCGCGAACCGCTGGTTGCGCTCGCGCGCCAGCATCATCGAGGTGTGCAGCGCGTGCCAGGTAATGGTGTAGAAATAGAGGTTGGTGAAATCCAGCCCTTCCGGGCTGCCGTAGGCGATGCCTTCCCGCGCCAGATAGCCGTGCAGGTTCATCTGCCCCAGACCGATGGCGTGCGACGCGGCGTTGCCTGCTTCAATAGACGGCACGCTGCGGATGTGGCTCATGTCCGATACCGCCGTCAGCCCGCGAATGGCGGTCTCCACCGTGCGGCCAAAGTCGGGGGAATCCATGGTGTGGGCAATATTCAGCGACCCGAGGTTGCAGGAGATATCCTTGCCGATGTCCGCGTAGTCCAGGTTCTCGTCGTAGGCTGACGCGCTGTTGACCTGCAAAATCTCCGAGCACAGGTTGCTCATGTTGATACGCCCGGCAATCGGGTTCGCGCGGTTCACCGTATCCTCATACATGATGTACGGATAGCCGGACTCAAACTGGATCTCCGCCAGCCGCTGGAAGAAATCGCGGGCGTTGATGGTTTTTTTGCGAATGCGCTCGTCGGCCACCAGTTGGTCATAAAGTTCGCTGATGGCCACGTCGCCAAAGGCTTTGCCGTAAATACGCTCGATGTCGTACGGCGAGAAAAGCGCCATCTCGGCATTCTCCCTGGCCAGTTTAAAGGTGACATCCGGGATCACCACGCCGAGCGACAGGGTTTTGATGCGAATTTTTTCGTCGGCGTTTTCGCGTTTGGTATCAAGAAAACGCAGAATGTCCGGATGATGCGCGTGCAGGTAAACCGCCCCCGCGCCCTGACGCGCGCCAAGCTGGTTGGCATAGGAGAAGGCATCTTCCAGCATCTTCATCACCGGGATCACGCCGGAGGACTGGTTTTCGATGCGCTTGATCGGCGCGCCCGCTTCACGCAGGTTCGAGAGCAGAAACGCCACGCCGCCGCCGCGTTTGGAAAGCTGCAGCGCCGAGTTCACCGCGCGGCCAATCGACTCCATATTGTCTTCGATACGCAGCAGGAAGCAGGAGACCAGCTCGCCGCGCTGGGCTTTGCCGCAGTTGAGGAAGGTCGGCGTGGCGGGCTGGAAGCGTCCGGAAAGGATCTCGTCGGCGAGCTGTTCCGCCAGCGCTTCATCACCCTGCGCCAGGGTCAGCGCCACCATCGCCACGCGATCTTCAAAGCTCTCTAAGTAGCGTTTACCGTCAAAGGTTTTCAGGGTGTAGCTGGTGTAATACTTCCACGCGCCGAGGAAGGTCTGGAAACGAAAGCCTCTGACCTGGGCGCGCTCAAACAGCTTCACCACAAAGGCGCGGTCGTAGCGGGTGAGCACGCGCGCGTCGTAGTAGCCCTCGTTAACCAGATAGTCGAGACGTTCATTCTGGCTCGCAAACGTCACGCTGTTGGGCCGCACGTGGGCGGCAAAAAAGGCGTCCACCGCCTCACGATCTTTGTCGAACTGAATGCGCCCCTCCCGATCGTAGAGGTTAAGCATGGCGTTTAATGCGTGGTAATCCGGTGTCGCCTGAATCACCCGTTCTGCGGTTGTCGTTGCCAAAATTCGTTCACTCCTTTACGCACGTTTTCGACGTCCTGCTGTGTCCCCATCAGCTCAAAACGATAGAGATACGGCACGCCGCATTTTTGAGAAATGACATCCCCGGCGCGGCCAAAGGCATCGCCGAAATTGCGATTCCCCGCCGCGATCACGCCGCGGATTAGCCCGCGGTTATGAGGATCGTTCAGAAAGCGGATCACCTGGCGTGGCACGGCTCCTGCCGTACCGCCGCCGCCATAGCTGGGCACCACCAGTATGTAAGGTTCCTCTACCCGGATCCGCTCCCGCTCGTTCAGCGGAATGCGCACCGCAGGCAGCCCGACGCGCTCAATAAAGCGGAGCGTGTTTTCCGAGCTGCTGGAGAAGAAAACCAGCCCACTCATGCCCGGGCGGCCTGAGCGCTCAGGCGGTTAATCATGTCCGGGCGGAAGCCAGACCAGCTTGTTTCCCCGGCGACCACCACCGGAAGCTGACGAAAACCCTGCTTGCGCAGGGTATCTGCGGCCTCGGGGACCTGGTCAACATTCACCATTTCAAACGCCACGCCGCGGCTTTCCATTGCCCGTTTGGTCGCGTGGCACTGAACACAATTGTTACGAGTGTAAATAATAATGCTCATGATTCGTATTTCCATTTAAAATGAGGGTACGGCGCGAATCATCGCGTCGGGTTGTGTATGTCTTGCTAAAAGGAATACTAGATGTAGTTGTCTTAAGTTTCAACCATACAAGATATGGGAAATTTAGATTGATGTCGCCCCTGTGATGAGCACAGCGGGGCAGGGCAGGCTGTACGGGTTTTTCAGGCTAACGGGCATAAAAAAGCCCCGGCGCCTGAGGCTACCGGGGAAGAATACGCGGGATTATTTACGCAGGCTGAGCAGGGCACCGACGAAGATGCCGACCGCCGCGACGGTTCCCAGAGTACATAGCGGTTTTTCACGCACGAAGGTCGTAGCACAGCTTGCCATGTCGCAGGCAGCCTGCGTGGCGCGTGAACGTCCGTTCATACGGGCGCGGGTTTCACGGAGCAGAGACTGAGCCTTACGCTTTGCGGCATCCGCTTCGTCCTTCGCGTCACTTCCCCAGGACTTCAGCACCTCTTCCAGCGTGTCCGCTAATTGGCTGACATCATTACGAATATCCTGAGCGTCGTCGTTAATATCGTTTCGGTTCGGTCTGTTAAACATACGATCCTCCGTAATTTTGTGTTCCCGTTCAGTTTAGTTCAGAAATTTAATATCTGAAGCGCATCACGCGTTATCCGGCAGTTTATGGACTATTCTGAAAGCCCTGCTATTGCTGAATACTGTAAGGTTGCCGGGCAGGAAAAGATAACGAGGAAAAGATATGTATTTACGACCTGACGAGGTGGCACGCGTTCTTGAAAAAGAGGGATTCACCATGGATGAGGTGACGCCAAAAGCGTATGGATATCGCCGCGGCGAGAATTATGTTTATGTTAATCGCGAAGCAAGAATGGGACGTACCGCTCTCATTATTCACCCGACGCTGAAAGACAGAAGTCTGTCATTTGCTGAGCCTGCCTCGGATATTAAAACCTGCGATCATTATCAGCAATTTCCGCTCTATTTAGGCGGTGAACGGCATGAGCATTATGGTATTCCGCACGGTTTCAGTTCGCGTATGGCGCTGGAGCGATTTTTGAAGGGACTGTTTGGCGACGTACAGTAAATCCGCGACTGGCGTGCGCCAGTCGCTTCACATCACGCTTTTGCCTGGCTGTACTGGTTGACCTTAAACAGGCGGCGACAGTAGTCGAGGAAATAGCCGTAAACGGCTCCCATCAACATCGAAATAACAATATTCGAACTGACCGCCGCAGCGATCTGGTGCCAGTCTGCACCGACTGTCAGGAGAATGGCTACGTAAACCGGCGACTGGAACGTCACATACGCCAGAACGTCCGCCAGGTTTTTCACCCAGCCTGCAGGACTGATACGACGCGCGAAGCGCATTACCGCATCGCGGTATAAACCATAAGGCCATGCAATAATAATATTGACCGGGATCGCCACCAGACGAGAAGAAAGCGACTGCTCGAAGGACATTCCGGAGAGGAATATTTCGATCAGCATGTTCACGACGGAACAGTAAACAACCATCGCGAAAGTATCCGCCACCGCGTGGCGCAGGCGAGATTGCGGCGAGAACATGTCTGAACTCCTTGAGAAGAACACAAAAGAAACGATTTTCCTTCAGCGGTTAGTGCTTTAGGTTGGTTTGTTTGACATGTATAGCGTATATCTCTGCGTTTGAACTAACAACTAGTGATTAATTTTTATTTAATCGCCTTTTGTCCACAAAATTCTCTAAAGTTGTTCGTTTTTTGTTCCGATCGTTATAATCTGTCTCGTTTGATGGTTTTTATATTAAAATCAATCACTTGTTTTTTCGGTGGCGAGAGGCAGGAATCCCCATCTGATAGCGGTGGAGTATGCTGCGGTTTGGATTAAGGTTGGCTATTTATATTAATGTGATGATTGGATTCACCGGTGTCCTGTCAGCGCCTTGCGCTATTATTAACAGTGAGTTCTAAATATATTAACGCTGATGTCCGTACGGACCCTTGGGTAGATATTTCAACTCAAATGAATTATTCTGTCGGCGATTTATCTATTTATCCCCCAAAGAAAAGGTTTTCAAATAATATGTCTTTGACGTTACAGAATCTTAATAATATCCGAACCCTGCGCGCTATGGCGCGTGAATTATCCCTGGACGTTCTTGAGGAAATGCTGGAAAAGGTCAGGGTCGTTACTGAAGAGAAACGCAGCGAGCTGACGGAATTAGAGCAGCAGCGTGCTGAGCAGCAGGAAAAAATTAATGCCCTGCTGGAGCGGATGAAAGCCGATGGTATTTCCCCGACTGACCTGCTGGGTTCTGAACTGGCGCAGGCGGGTAAGCCAGCGAAAAAGCGTAAGCCGCGTGAAGCAAAATATCGCTTTATTGACCAGAACGGCGAAGAGAAAACGTGGACCGGCCAGGGCCGCACGCCGAAGCCTATCGCCAGCGCGCTGGCAGACGGTAAATCACTGGATGATTTTCTGATCTAACGGATGAGCCGGGCGGAACACGCCGCCCGGCTGACTGTTCAGCAGACGCCGAAATCGCCTTCTTCGGTATAAGGCGCCACGTCGGCGGCTTTCAGCGTATATTTCTCGCCTTGCTCATTGCTGGCCTGGACCGCCACAATGCTGTCACCGTTCACTTCGAGCACTTTCAGTTTCGGGCCGCCTTTACGCGGTTGCACATAATCACCGACAGAAAACATATTACCTCCTCATCGTTTTAGCGATCTTCACCTTAGCCCACGCATGACGCCGGGTACAGCGTAATTCACCGATTACTGCTTATGAGGTACGCCGATTCCATGGCATCACCTTGAGCAGTCGCGCCATGCCGCAAAAGCCCGTCACACCGGCGAACAGCAGCCCGGCTCCGACAAAACCGCTGAGCAGGAAAAAGCCGCTGGAGACGCTATAGCCCAGCACCACGCCACAGAGTATTAACAGCCCGGCGGCAATTTGCACCTGACGCATCAGCGGCAGCGGCTGGGACTTGTTTTCGACGGTTGGCAGCCCCGCCAGCTTCCAGCCCTGAATCCCCCCCTCGACCACAAATGCCTCTGCGGGCGCGGCGGCCTGAGCAAGGCGCTCGGCATTCCCCGACGTCCGGGCGCCGGACTGGCAGTGAAAAATCACCGTATCGCCCGCCAGCGCGTTAAGTGCGCCGGGTAAGGTATCCAGCGGCACGGACCGCGCGGCGGGAATATGCTCGCGGGCGTACTCGTCGGCATCACGAATATCAATCAGTTTTGCGCCTTCAGCGACCCGGGCATTGGCCTGACGCGGTGAAAGAAGAGGAAGTGACATGGCGGCTCCTTACGGACAATAAAGGGTTTTCAGGGTGCTGATAAGCTGATGTACCGCATCGTTTTTAATGGAATAGAGAATGCGCTGCGCGTCGCGGGTGCTGTCGATAAGCCCTTCCTCACGCATGCGCGCCAGATGCTGCGACGTGGCGGAAGGACTTAGCCCCGTGGCTCGCGCAAGCTCCCCCGCGCTGGTGCCGGGCGCTCCGCACAGGGTGCAGAGGATCAGCAGCCGACGCGGGTTGCTCATCGCTTTTAAAAGCGTGGCGGCCTGCCCGGCGCTGGCCTGAAGCTGTTCGAGTTCGGTCATGATAGTTTAGTGTTTGCTTAATTAAGTGAATGCTAAACTAATCCGGTGCATTAAACCAGCGTCAAAAGCGTAAAAGAGGGTAAACGCGAGGCCCGGAACTGGTACAGACGAATAAACTGGCTATGCTTACAACGTTCTCTTTATTATTTTCAATGGATTAGATTGAACGGAGTGTTTATATGGGATTTTGGCGTATTGTTTTTACGATCCTCATACCGCCGCTGGGCGTGCTGTTGGGTAAAGGGTTTGGCTGGGCGTTTATTATCAACATTCTTCTGACGCTGCTGGGCTACTTCCCCGGCCTCATTCACGCGTTTTGGGTACAGAGCAAAAGCTAGGCGCGCCACAGTAAATCGCTATAGATATCGGTCAGTACCCCCGCCGGACCAAACTGCTGCTTGATCCACCGCGTGACCTGGCCGGTTGCGGCATGCTGCGTGGCGAGCAGCATGCGCGAGTCCTGACGCGGGTTGTTAATCCGTCGGGTGACCAGCAGCCCCGTGTCTACCGCCTCGCGGACCATGTATTCCGGCAAAAAGCCAATCCCTTCGCCCAGGATCTGACACTGACATTTGGTGTTAAAGTCCGGGACCAGAATCGCCTCCTGCCCGTGCAGCAGCCAGCCAACCTTTTTGTTAATGGTGTGCGCGGTATCTTCCACCATGATGTTGGGATACAGGCGCAGCTGGCTTTCCGCTATTGGTTCCGGGGTGAATGCCAGCGGGTGTTCCGGCGCGATGGCAAACACCCAGCGAATGGCGCCGATCTCGGTGTAATCAATCCCGCCACCGTCCAGCAGCGTGTCCGGCGCGCCAATCGCGATGTTGGCCTGGTTGTTGATAATGGAGTCCCAGACGCCGTTGTAGACCTCGGTGGTCACGGTGATCTGACAGGTGGGAAACTGCTTTTTCAGCACCTGCAGCAGCCGCGCCGTGTGGCGTGGGGTATACAAAAGCTGGTTGATACAGATGCGCACCCGCGCCTCAATGCCCTGAGAAATGGTATCAATCCCGCGCTTGATGGCGTGAAAGTCGTTCAGCAGGTCGGTGGCCTTACGGTAAAAGTAAAACCCGGACTCGGTCAGCTCGATGCTGCGCGTGCTGCGGACGAACAGCACCACGTCCAGCCCGGTCTCCATGCGCTTAATGGTGTAGCTGATGGCAGATGTCGTCACGCCCAGTTCGGCGGCGGCTTTGCTGAAGCTGCCGAAGCGTGCGGCGGTAGTAAAGGCCAGCAGGTTTTCCTCGGTAAAGATGGAATTCATATCTCACTCCCTTCAGCCATCAGTTTTGAACATATTTTAACAGCGTCGTTACAACGCATTTGAAGCCGATCACAGTTCTGACTCTTTGTCGAAAGCCGCACGCAGTAAGGCTTCGTCAGGCATAAGCATAATGCAGCCAGAAGCGCTAAAAAGCGGAGAAACATAAGAAAAAGGTTGCACAGACGCACGTTTTGACCGGTTTGTTGAATTTACCTCAACAATGAATTGACTGTCGATGAATCATTTTTAAGCGGATTCTTTTATCACCAGGCTGTTGCTATTCTCAGGTCAACAGAAATAAAAACATCGGGAGTCTGAATATGTCTGCGAACGAACTCGTTACTGAATTTCTGCTGGCGGCAGAAGAGGGCAATAGCGATGCGCTAAAAGCCTGTCTGGAGAAAGGCGTGGATATTAACGCCACCAATCGACAGAAAAGAACCGCCGTTATTATTGCCAGCCTGAAAAAACATTATGACTGCGTGGCGTTATTAATTGCCGCCGGGGCGGATATTGATAAACAGGATCAGACCTGCTTTAACCCTTTCCTGATTAGCTGCCTGACCAACGATATCACCCTGCTGCGCCTTGTCCTTCCGGCAAATCCCGATCTCGACCGCCTGACGCGCTTTGGCGGCGTGGGCATTACCCCTGCCAGTGAAAAGGGGCACGTGGAGATCGTGCGCGAGCTGCTGGAAAAAACGGACATTAACGTCAACCACACTAACTTTGTCGGCTGGACGCCGCTGCTGGAAGCGATCGTGCTCAACGACGGCGGCGCAAAGCAGCAGGAGATCGTTAAGCTGCTGCTGGATCACGGCGCGAACCCGCACATGACCGATAAATACGGTAAAACCCCGCTCGAGCTGGCGCGGGAAAAAGGCTTCGATGCAATAGCTGACCTGCTGCTGGCGGCGGGCGCATAACGCATTCGGCCAGCCTTTTCCGGCTGGCCGCTAATTAAAACGCATTTTTACCGACGTGCATTTTGCACGACGGCGGCCCCCTTTTATCCGCGTTCAGGAGAAAATAATGCCCACGAAAATCGTCATAAAAAAGAACACCTATTTTGACTCCGTCTCATTAATGTCCGTTTCCACCAAAGCCAATAAATTACCGGGCGTCGAGCAGGCGTTTGTCGCGATGGCGACGGAAATGAACAAAGGCGTATTAAAAAACCTCGGGCTATTAACGCCGGAATTAGCGGAAGCCAAAAACGGCGACCTGATGATCGTGATTAAAGGCGACGCGGCGAATGATCAAACCCTGGCGGCCATCGAAGCGCTGTTCACGCGTAAAGAGAGCGGCGGCACCCATGAAGCGCGCTACGCTACGATTGCCAGCGCCAAAACCCATCGGCCGGAGAGCAACCTCGCGGTGATTTCCGTCAACGGCACCTTCGCTGCCCGCGAAGCGCGCCAGGCGCTGGAAAACGATCTCAACGTGATGCTGTTTTCCGATAACGTGTCGCTCGACGACGAGCTGGCGCTGAAGCAGCTGGCGCATAAGAAAGGGCTGCTGATGATGGGGCCGGACTGCGGCACCGCCATCATCAACGGCGCGGGACTGTGCTTTGCCAACGCGGTGCGCCGCGGACCGATTGGCATCGTCGGCGCATCCGGCACCGGCAGCCAGGAGCTGAGCGTGCGCATTCACGAATTCGGCGGCGGCGTATCGCAGCTGATTGGCACCGGTGGGCGCGATCTCAGCGAGAAGATCGGCGGCCTGATGATGCTCGACGCCATCGACATGCTCGAAGCCGACGAGGGTACAGAGGTGATTGCGCTGATCTCCAAGCCGCCGGCACCCGTCGTGGCAGAAAAGGTGCTGGCCCGCGCGCGCGCCTGCCGTAAGCCGGTGGTTGTCTGCTTCCTTGGGCGCAGCGAACCGCCCGCCGATGAAGACGGCCTGCAGTTTGCGCGCGGCACCAAAGAGGCGGCCCTGAAGGCGGTCCTGCTCACCGGCATCAATAATGAGTCCCTCGATCTGCATCCGCTCAACTGGCCGTTGATTGAAGAGGTGCGCGCCCGCCTGACTCCGCAGCAGAAGTACATTCGCGGCCTGTTCTGCGGCGGCACCCTGTGCGACGAGGCGATGTTTGCCGCGCTTGCGAAATTCGACGACGTCTACAGCAACATCCAGCCGGATCCGGCTAAGCGCCTGAGCGACATAAGCGTCAGTAAAGCCCATACCTTCCTCGACTTTGGCGACGACGATTTCACCAACGGCAAGCCGCACCCGATGATCGACCCGACCAATCGCATCAGCCGCCTGCTGCAGGAAGCCCGCGACCCGGAAGTCGGGGTAATTGTGATGGACTTCGTGCTGGGCTTCGGCGCGCACGAGGATCCGGTCGGCGTAATGATCGACGCCATTAAAGAGGCGCAGGCCATCGCGAAGGCCGATAACCGTCCGCTGGAAATCCTCGGCTACGTGCTCGGCACCGACCAGGATCCGCAGTCGCTGGCGCAGCAGTGCCAGCTGCTGACCGACGCAGGCGTCATCTGGGCCAGCAGCAGCACTAACACCGGATTACTGGCACGCGAATTTGTCTGCAAAGGGGAGAAAGCATAATGACGACCTTATTCAACCAGCCGCTGAACGTGATTAACGTCGGCATTGCGATGTTCAGCGACGATCTCAAAAAACAGCACGTTCCCGTCACCCAGCTCGACTGGACGCCGCCGGGACGGGGCAATATGCAGGTCGTTGAAGCGCTCGACCAACTGGCGGAAAAACCGCTGGCGGAGAAAATCGCCGCCGCCAACCGCATCGCCCTTGAACGCATTATTCAGTCTCATCCGGTGCTGGTGGGCTATGACCAGGCCATTAACGTTGTGCCGGGCATGACCCGCACCACCATTCTGCACGCCGGTCCGCCTGTCGCCTGGGAAAATATGTGCGGGGCGATGAAGGGCGCGGTCACCGGGGCGCTGGTGTTTGAAGGGCTGGCGAAAGATCTGGACGACGCGGCAAGGCTCGCCGCCTCCGGAGATATTACCTTCTCGCCGTGCCACGAGCACGACTGCGTGGGCTCGATGGCGGGCGTTACCTCCGCGTCGATGTTTATGCACATCGTTGAAAACAAAACCTACGGCAACCGCGCGTTCACCAACCTCAGCGAGCAGATGGCGAAGATCCTGCGCATGGGCGCCAACGACCAGAGCGTGATCGACCGCCTGAAATGGATGCGCGACGTGCTCGGCCCGATGCTACGCGAGGCGATGAAGATCGTCGGCGAAATCGACCTGCGCCTGATGCTGGCCCAGGCGCTGCACATGGGCGACGAGTGCCACAACCGCAACAACGCGGGCACCACGCTGCTTATTCAGGCGCTGACGCCGGGGCTGATTCAGGCGGGCTATCCGGTGGAGCAGCAGCGCGAGGTGTTCGAGTTCGTCGCCAGCAGCGACTACTTCTCCGGCCCGACGTGGATGGCGATGTGTAAGGCCGCGCTGGACGCCGCTCACGGCATTGAGTACAGCACCGTCGTCACCACCATGGCGCGTAACGGCTACGAGTTTGGCCTGCGCGTTTCCGGCCTGCCGGGGCAGTGGTTCACCGGCCCGGCGCAGCAGGTGATTGGCCCGATGTTCGCAGGCTATAAGCCGGAAGACTCCGGGCTGGACATCGGCGACAGCGCCATCACCGAAACCTACGGCATTGGCGGCTTTGCGATGGCGACGGCCCCGGCAATCGTTGCGCTGGTGGGCGGCACGGTGGAGGAAGCCATCGACTTTTCCCGTCAGATGCGCGAAATCACCCTCGGCGAAAACCCGAACGTCACCATTCCGCTGCTCTCGTTTATGGGCATTCCGACCGCTATCGACATCACCAAAGTCGCGGGCAGCGGCATTCTGCCGGTGATTAACACCGCCATTGCCCATAAAGACGCGGGCATCGGCATGATTGGGGCGGGCATCGTTCACCCGCCGTTTAGCTGTTTTGAAAAGGCGCTGTTGACCTTCCGCGATCGCTACTTTTTATAAGGCATGCATCCATGAAAAACATGAAGCTGGAGTGGAAAAGAGGTGACTGGGCGGCGTATTTCGGATTGATGACCAACAACCTGACCAATTTGCTGACCATGATGGGGCTGCTCATTTTTGTCGTCGGCATCCCGAAGGAGATTGTTTATGGACGCATCGCGCCGGCCTTCGGGCTGGCGGTGCTGGTCGCGAGTATTTGCTACGCCTGGTTCGGCATGCAGATGGCGCGCGCCACCGGACGAACGGACGTGACCGCGCTGCCGTCCGGCCCGAGCGCGCCGTCGATTTTTACCGTGACCTTCCTGGTCCTGATGCCGGTTTATCAGCAGACCGGCGATGCGGACTTCGCGATCCAGATTGGCCTGGTGTGGTGCTTCGTGGAGGCGATGATCCTCGCGGGCGGTTCGTTCCTGGGGGAAACCATCCGCAAGATGATCCCGCGCACCGTGCTGCTGTCGTGCCTCTCCGGTTTGGGCCTGCTGCTGCTGGCGATGAACCCGATACTGCAGGCGTTCGAAGCGCCGACCGTGTCGTTCATCGTGCTGCTGCTGATCTTCATCAACTGGTTCGGTAAAAAGCCGATTTTCGCCCGTATCCCGACCGGTCTGCTGCTGTTGATTGCCGGTACGGCACTGGCGTGGATCTCCGGCCTGCAAAGCCCGGAAGCGATTAAAGCGTCCATGTCATCCTTCGGCTTTAACCCGCCGGAAGTGCACGTGGACAGCTTCATGCAGGGCCTGCCGCACGCGCTGCCGTATCTGGCCTCTGCCGTGCCGCTGGGGCTGGCGAACTACATCTTTGATCTGGAGAACATCGAAAGCGCCCACGCGGCGGGAGATGCGTACCCGACGCGTAAGGTGATGCTGGCTAACGGTCTGGCGTCGATGCTCGGCTGCCTGATGGGGAACCCGTTCCCGGTGACGGTCTACGTTGGCCACCCTGGCTGGAAAGCGATGGGCGCGAGCATCGGCTATACGCTGGCCTCCGGCGTGACCATGTTCATCGTGCCGCTGTTCGGGCTGGGGGCGTTTATGCTCGCCATCATTCCGATGACCGCAATCGTGCCGATACTGGTGTTTATCGGCGTCGTCACCGCCAACCAGGTGGTGAGGGAAACGCCCAAAGTGGAGGTGCCGGTGATCTTCATCTGCCTGTTCCCGTGGATCGCAAACTGGGCGCTGACCATGATGAACAGCGTGATGGGGGCGGCGGGCACCAGCGCGGCGAAGATCGGCACCGACGTGCTGCACAGCAAAGGAATTTACTACGAAGGCCTGGTGCATCTCGGCAACGGCGCGCCGCTCGCCAGCATGCTGTGGGGCTGTATCGCCATTTTCGCCATCATCAACAAGCCGCTGCGCGGAGCCGTTGCGGCCTCCGTCGGGGCGCTGCTGGCGCTGTTTGGGGTGATCCACGCCCCGGTGGTGGGCTTTGCCGAGGGCAGTTCGCTGATGTTCGTCACCGCGTATCTGATGATGGGCGGCATGTTTGTGGTGAAGCATGTGCTGGATATCTCTGTTACTCCCCCTCTCCCAGTGGGAGAGGGTCGGGGTGAGGGCACCAGAACGCACCTTCTAAAGGACACAAAATGAAAGAGCTTATGGTCGTCGCCATCGGCGGCAACAGCATTATCAAAGACAACGCCAGCCAGTCGGTTGAACACCAGGCGCAGGCGGTGAAAGCGGTGGCAGAGTCGGTGCTGGAAATGCTGGCATCCGACTATGACATCGTGCTCACCCACGGCAACGGCCCCCAGGTGGGGCTGGATCTGCGCCGCGCCGAAATCGCCCACGAGCGGGAAGGGCTGCCGCTGACCCCGCTGGCAAACTGCGTGGCGGACACCCAGGGCGGGATTGGCTACCTGATCCAGCAGGCGCTCAACAATCGCCTGGCCGCGCGCGGGGAGCAAAAAGCGGTCACGGTCGTCACGCAGGTGGAGGTGGATAAAAACGATCCCGGCTTTACGCACCCGACGAAACCTATCGGTGCGTTCTTCACCGAGGCGCAGCGCGACGAGCTCCAACAGGCACACCCGGACTGGCATTTTGTCGAGGATTCAGGCCGTGGCTACCGTCGCGTGGTGGCTTCACCGCAGCCGCTGCGCATCGTTGAGGCCGACGCCATCAAAACGCTGACGCAAAAAGGCTTTGTGGTGATCGGCGCGGGCGGCGGCGGAATACCCGTGATTCGCAGCGAGCAGGGCGACTACCAGAGCGTCGATGCGGTGATTGATAAAGATCTCTCCACCGCGCTGCTGGCGCGCGAGATCGGTGCCGACGTGCTGGCGATCACCACCAGCGTGGAGAAGGTGTGCATCAACTTCGGCAAGCCGAACCAGCAGGCGCTGGACACCGTCAGCGTGGCGCAGATGACGCGCTACAGGGAAGAGGGCCACTTCCCGGCGGGCAGCATGCTGCCCAAAATCGTCGCCTCGCTGGAATTTTTACACCACGGCGGCAGGCGCGTGATTATCACCTCGCCGGACTGCCTGCCCGCGGCGCTGCGCGGGGAAACCGGTACCCATATTGTTAATGAAGGAAGATAAGATGAGTGAAAACAAAAGCCGCCGCGAATTTATCAGCCAGAGCGGCAAAATGGTCACCGCCTGCGCGCTGTTTGGCGCCACCGGATCCGTCGCGTATGCTGCTGACCCCGCGAAGCCAACCTGCGAGACGGGCAAACCGATGAGCATCACCGCGAAACATTACTATCTGGACAACGTGCTGCTGGAGGCCGGGTTCAACGTCGACGGCGGTGTGGCGACGAGCACCCGCACCGAGCTGAAAACGCTGGAAATTAACGACGGGAAGATCGTCGCCCTGCGCGATAACAAGCGCCACGCCGACGCCACGCTGCCGCACTACGATGCGGGCGGCAAGCTGATGCTCCCGGCGATGCGCGACATGCACATTCACCTGGATAAAACCTTTTACGGCGGTCCGTGGCGCTCCCTGAACCGCCCCGCGGGCACCACGATTCAGGACATGATCCGCCTTGAGCAGAAGCTGCTGCCGGAGCTACAGCCCTACACCCAGGAGCGCGCGGAAAAGCTGATCGATCTGATCCAGTCGAAAGGCTCCACCATCGCCCGCAGCCACTGCAATATCGAGCCGACCTCCGGCCTGAAGAATCTGGAAAACCTGCAGGCGGTTTTATCGCGCCGTAAGCCCGGCTTTGACTGCGAAATCGTCGCTTTTCCGCAGCACGGGCTGCTGCTGTCAAACTCCGAAAAGCTGATGCGCGAGGCGATGCAGGCCGGGGCGCACTACGTGGGCGGGCTGGATCCTACCAACGTCGACGGCGCGATGGAGAAATCCCTCGACACCATGTTCCAGATTGCGCTGGACTACGACAAAGGGGTGGATATCCACCTGCACGAAACCAGCCCGGCGGGCGTGGCAGCGGTGAACTATATGGTCGAAACCGTGGAGAAAACGCCGGAGCTGAAGGGCAGGCTGACCATCAGCCACGCCTTCGCGCTGGCGACGCTCAACGAGCAGCAGGTGGATGAGATCGCCACCCGCATGGCGGCGCAGCAGGTGACCATCGCCTCCACCGTGCCGATTGGCACCCTGCATATGCCGCTGAAGCAGCTGCGCGAGAAGGGCGTGTTCGTGATGACGGGGACCGACAGCGTCATCGACCACTGGTCGCCATACGGTCTGGGGGACATGCTGGAGAAGGCGAATCTTTACGCTCAGCTCTACATCCGCCCGAACGAGCAGACGCTCTCACGCGCGCTCGGTATCGCCACCGGCGACGTGCTGCCGCTGAACGACAAAGGCGAGCGCGTGTGGCCGAAAGCGCAGGATGATGCCAGCTTTGTGCTGGTGGATGCTTCCTGCTCCGCCGAGGCCGTGGCGCGCATTTCACCGCGCACCGCGACGTTCCATAAGGGCAACCTTGTCTGGGGCTCGGTGGGTTGACGTGCATTTCTCCCTCTCCCTGTGGGAGAGGGTTGGGTTGACGTGCATTTCTCCCTCTCCCTGTGGGAGAGGGTTGAGGTGAGGGCATCAGGCCGCACTTCCGTAGGTCGGGTAAGGCGAAGCCGCCACCCGACAATGCAGTATACTGCTATGCATATTCTCAAAGAGGGATCTGCCATGGCACAAAATATCTACGACAATCCGGCTTTTTTTGAAGGCTACGCCCGGCTTCCACGCTCGGTGCAGGGTCTGGACGGCGCGCCGGAGTGGCCCGCGCTAAAAGGCATGCTGCCGGATTTAACCGGCAAATCGGTTGTCGATCTCGGCTGCGGCTACGGCTGGTTCTGCCGCGCGGCGCGCGAGCTGGGCGCTGCTGACGTCACGGGGGTCGATATCTCAGAAAAGATGCTCGCCCGCGCGGCGGAGCTTACCGCTGACCCACAGATTCACTATCAGCGTAGCGATCTGGAATCTCTTAAGCTTAACGAGAACAGCCTCGATCTGGTCTATAGCTCGCTGGCGCTGCACTACCTGCCGGAACTGGATACGTTATTCGCCAGGGTTCAGCGCGCGCTCAAGCCAGGCGGCAGCCTGGTGTTCTCAATGGAGCACCCGATCTACACCTGCGCCACCCGTCAGGGATGGCTGACCGACGATAACGGCGAGCGGTTCTGGGGCGTGAACCATTATCAGGATGAAGGCAAACGCGTCAGCAACTGGCTGGCGGACGGGGTGGTTAAATACCACCGCACGCTCGGCACCACGCTTAACGCGCTGATCGGGGCCGGATTAACGATAAGCGACGTCAACGAGTGGGGGCCAGCGCAGGCGCAGATTGACGCCTGGCCCGCGCTGGCCGAAGAGGCAGAGCGCCCGATGCTGGTGCTGATCGCCGCCCGTAAGGCTCAGTAACCCACCCTATACACCCGCCCGCTCTGCACGCCTTCCACGCTGCGGCGATAGGCCTGAGCCACGGTCGCGGCGGGAACGCTCTCAAAGCCCGGGAAGAAGCCGTCGTACGTTTCGACGGATTCGGTGAGTACCGTCGGGCTAATCAGGTTGATGCGGATCCCGCGCGGCAGCTCGCAGGCTGCGGCGCGTACAAATCCTTCCAGCGCCGCATTTACCGTGGTGGCATTTACGCCCTGGGCAATCGGCTCGTGCGCCACGATGCCGCTTATCAGCGTAATCGAGCCGCCCTCGTTCAGATAATGCTGGCCGGTCAGCGCCAGGCGCACCTGCCCGAGCAGCTTGTCCTGCAGGCCCTGGTCAAAGTCGCTGTCCTTCATGGTCGCGAGCGGGCCAAAGTAAAGGCCACCGCTGGCGGAGACAATCGCATCCACCGGGCCGATTTTCTCAAACAGCGCCTGGACGCTCGCCTGCGAGGTGATATCCACCTGCTCGTCGCCCTGCGTGCGGCCGACGCGGATGACCTCGTGGCGACGACTCAGCTCTTCCGTTACCGCACGACCGACCGTACCGCTGGCACCAATAATGACGATTTTCATAGCTGACTCCTTATGTTGTGAGCCCCCATTCTTTAATAAATAAAAATGCAGATAAACTGGGCTAAAGTTAGAAGATTGCTAACCAGGAGTTTGGAATATGGATAAGCTTCGCAGCATGGAGACCTTTATTGCCGTGGTTGAAAGCGGCAGCTTTACCGGTGCGGCGGCACGGCTGGAGATGTCGGCGGTAATGGTGGGGAAATACGTTGCGCTGCTGGAATCACAGCTCGGTAGCCGCCTGCTGGAGCGTAACACGCGGCGCCAGAGCCTGACCGACGCCGGGCGGGTCTATTTCGACGAGGCGAAGCGGGTGCTGGAGCAGGTCGCGATCGCCGAAAGCGCCGTGGAGCGCCTGCGCGCCGCGCCGTCCGGCACCCTGCGCGTGACGGCGCCCACCTCGTTTGGCGGCAGCGCGATCGCGCCGCTTACGGCCTCTTTTTTACAACGCTACCCGGAGGTGCGCATTGAGCTGGATCTCACCAACCGGATGGTGGATCTGGTGGAGGAAGGTATCGATCTGGCCATTCGCATTGGCGACATTCACAACGACGATCTGGTGGCGAAATACCTCTGCCCTTACCGGATGGTGATCTGCGCCGCGCCGGACTATCTTGCGCGCTACGGTACGCCGCAAACCCCTGTCGATCTGGTGGATCATCTCTGCCTGTCCCACAGCGTGTGGACCGCGCGCAACGAGTGGCGGCTGCCGGGCGTTGAGGGCGAGGTGCGCTGGAAGCGGGATGCGGTCTTAAGATGCAACGACGGCTACGGGCTGCGGATGGCCGCGAGAGCCGGGGCGGGACTGCTGCTGCAGCCGGAAGTGCTGGTGGCGGAAGATCTGGAAAGCGGCAGGCTGGTGCGGGTGCTGGAGGCGTATATTCCGGCGCCGAGACCCGTGCATTTGCTGTGGCGTCAGGATTTACGACCTCTCCCTAAGCTAACGGAATTTATCGCCCATATTCTGCTAAGATTGGGCACACTATAAAAAAGAAGGTATGCAAAGAATGTCTGTGAATAAACTCGCCAGCAGCGCGCAGGGCCTGCAATCATCTGCCATCCGTGAATTATTAAAACATAGCAAAATGGCCGGCGTCATTTCGCTGGGTGGGGGTATTCCTAACCCGGCTTTGTTCGATCACGAAGGGCTGAAAATTGCCGCTGATGCCGTATTATCACAGCATTTTGGCGAGGCCTTTCAGTACGGTCTGACCGAAGGCGTACCGGGGCTGCGGGAAGAAATTCAGCGCATCTGTGAAGGGCGCGGGATCCGCTGCAAGGCAGATGATGTGGTCGTGACCTCCGGTTCACAGCAGTCCCTCGACGTGCTGGCGCGTGCATTAATTAACCCGGGCGATACCGTTGTGGTTGAGCGTCCAACCTATCTTGCTGCGCTGCAGGTATTTGGCCTGGCGCAGGCGAATTTTGAATCCGTTGGCACCGATGGCGACGGCATGAAGGTCGACGAGCTTGAAGCGCTGGTGGCAAATAAAACCATCAAAGCGGTCTATATTGTTCCGACGTTTGGCAACCCTGGCGGGGTAACCCTTTCTGAGGCGCGTCGCAAACAGCTGGTGGAACTATCGAAGCGCTATGACTTCGTCATTATTGAAGACGATCCGTACAGCGAAATTAATTATACCGATGAAGTTTTCCGCCCGTTAATTGCCCATGCCAAAGATATCGGCAACGAAGAGAACGTGGTGTATACCTCGACTTTCTCCAAAATTCTCGCTCCAGGGACCCGCGTGGGCTGGGTGCTGGTGCCGGAATGGCTGAAGCGCGCAGTAGTCAACCTCAAGCAAACCACCGACCTGCACACCAGCACGCTGTCGCAGCTGATGACGTATGAATACCTGAAAACCGGTCGCCTGCCCGATCAGATTAAAACGATCCGCGAAGCCTATCGCCAGAAATACCAGACGTTCGCAACCGAGCTGGAGGCCGAGCTGGGCGATGTGATGTCGTTCCACAAGCCGAAGGGCGGCATGTTCCTGTGGGCGAATATGAAAAATGGTAGTAATACCACCCGCTGGCTGGAAAAAACGTTAAGTAACGGCGTAGTATTTGTGCCGGGCGAATTTTTCTACTGCAATGAGCCAGACCATTCAACGCTGCGTATGTCGTTTGTCACGCCAACGGATGAAGAGCTGAAGGAAGCGGTTCAACGCCTGAAAAAATCGCTGTAAAAGACCTGCGCATAATGGTTTTCCTGCCGTTATGCGCAATACGCGTTCAGGCGGCACGGGCCGCGATCGTCCATGGAGATCTCCATGTTTGAATTTCTGTTCGGTGTCGTTACGCACACGCCCGCCTGGGTGTGGGTGCTGTTTATCTTCCTTATCTCTCGCGGCATTAAAGCCCGCAGGCCCGCCACCGTCACGCTGGAGAGGCTTGCCATCATTCCGGCAATATTTCTAATCTGGGATATCTACGATCTGGTGGTCTACCGCACCCTGACGCCCGGAACTGTCGCATTGTGGACGGCGGGGATCCTCGCCGGGGCCGCGCTGGGGTATATCCTGATTAAGCAGGCGGTTATCACCCGCGCAGATGCGCCGCGCACCCTTTACCGCCAGGCAGACTACACCGCGCTGCCGTTTATGATGCTGGCGTTCGGCGTGAAGTATGTGCTGGGCGTGATGAGCGCGGTCTCTCCCCAGACGATGCAGCAGCCCGCCATGAGCGCGCTGGCGATCGTCTCCGGCGGCGTGTTTGCCGGCGTGTTTCTCGGGAAATTTGCGCGTTACGTTGGGGTGTATAACAGTGCCGCACCGCGCCCGGCGGAGTAAGGTTATTCTGTCGCGTGTGCCAGCGTGCGATCTGCAGCATCGCCGCTGAGTGCTCGCGTGACTTCATGGATCCGCCAGATTTTCCCTTCACGCAGCGCGGCAAACAGGTAAACCTCGATCTCTGCCTGACGACCATCAGGATACGTGACCGTTACGATATGCCGGTCAGCCAGAAGTTCGTCATGGCAGGCTATCTCCACCACGGTAAAGGCGATTGCGCGGATCTGTGAGCTGACGTGGCTCAGATGCTGGACAAAACCCCGGTAGTCAAGCGCGTGACCGTCCGTAAACTGCTGGTAATCGGGCGTAAATACCTCTGCCGGATCGATATCGCCGTTGAATAAGCGGGTTAACAGGCAGGCCATCTTTTCGCGCTGCGCGGCGTTGTCGGTGTGGGCTATCAGGGACGTGATAATGCTCATGCGGGCTCCTTATATGGTTGAATCACCATTATCCTTGACAGCCGAAGTCGCAGTTTCTCTAATACGCCGAAGAATAACGATTTTCGGTCAAAATGATATGGTCAGTGTTGAAACGCTCCTTCATCCCGGCGGGTACCGAACGCCCCGGCACAGTCATCGCACCGGCCAGCTGTGGCGCATTGCAACGGGGCTGCTGGTCATTGAGACGCAGCAGGCGCGATCGGTCGTACCGGCAAAACACATCGGCTGGATCCCTCCGGATCGGCAGCACGCCGCTTTTTCCAAAAGTGCGGTAGAAGGCAGCGCTATCTTTCTTGACCCCGCCGTGTGCGCAATGCTTCCCGATGCGCCCGCGCTGTTCGAGCCCGACGATCTCACCCATGCACTGTTTTCCCGTTTATGCGATGCAGAGAGCGAGTACGATCCGCGAAAGCTTGCTTTGCTGCTGGATGAGCTTGCCCTGACGCCCCAGGCTCGCTTTTCTCTGCCCGTGCCGACGGATCCGCGTCTGAAGAACGTGGTCAGCCATTTGCTGCAGTTTGTCGATGATAACCAGACGGTCGAGAGCCATGCTATTCATGCTGGGATGAGCGTGCGTACGTTCAACCGTCGGTTTAGCGCCCAGACCGGAATGAATTTTGTTAACTGGCGGCAGCTGGCTCGCGTCATGCGGGCAATGGAGTGGCTGGCGGCGGGGAAGCCGGTAGGGTGGATTGCGCTGTCCTGCGGCTACAGCAGCGTCAGCGCATTTATTGAGGTTTTCAGAGCATGGACCGGTAAAACGCCGGGACAGTGGGTGATTAAAGAAGGCCCTTTTGGGCGAAGGTAACACGCGTGGCTGCGTTGAGATCCAGCTCTTTTAACGATTCCGGATTAACCCAGGCGATCTCCTGAAACTCTTCATTAAACGTGACTTCCCGGTTGGCGCTGATGCAGTCGAAGATCAGATAGATCATGTAAATCTCCTCTGTAGTGCCATCGGCGTAGGTTTTCACCCTGATGTCATCGCGAAAAGCCCATGGCGTAACCGAGACAATCTCCAGCGCTTCGCCCAGCTCTTCGCGGATCTCACGGCGCAACGCCTGTTCCATGGTTTCGCCCGGCTCCATTCCACCGCCGGAGAGAGCCCACTGGCCGGGGAACACGCCGCGATCGTCGGCCATTTTACACAGGAGATAGGCACCGTCGTTCTGGATGATGGGGCAGACAATGGTTCGTTGGCGCATGATTTCTTCCTGAAAAAGTATTGATAGGTGAAGTGTTTACCGAATCAGGCTACATCCGGCTGGCCAGATTTTCGCTTAGCCATGACGTCCGCAACGGTCTTTATACGGCTTAGCTCCTCCTGCGTCCTGGGGTTGGATTGCGCTTCCCAGATATCGACGTTCAGCTGTAAGTTAAGCCAAAATTCAATCGTGGTATCAAAGGCTTTTGCCAGTTTGATCGCCATATCGGCAGTAAGCTTGCGATTGTTATTGACCAGCGCGCTGATGGTGTTGCGGTGAACATTGAGCATCTCCGCCAGATCGCTGATTTTCAGATTGAGCGGTTCAAGATACTCATACTGCAACACGTCGCCCGGCGTGGTGGGTTTGCGGAGTGCCTGTTGAAGTGTCATAGGTGATGCCTCACTTGTGTTGCGTGTACTTGTGTGGAGAGAGGTAGAGATCTTCTGCTTTACCCTCTGTCCAGCGAAATACGAGCCTGTATTGCCTGTTTACCCGGATAGAGGAATATCCCTTCAGCGGAGGATTCAATGCTTCATACATATTGCCCGGTGGCGATCGCAAATCCCTGTGCGAGGTTGCTGCCCTGATGATATCGAGCTTTCTCGCAAGCGTTGTTTCCAGATTTGCAGGAATAACATTGCTCGATCTGCCGTAAAGAAAAAAATCCTCAAGCCATTGATCCCGAAAATAACTAATCATAATGGTGCTGAGCTCCAGTCCTTGAAGCTGATTGAATAGTAATGCACTCCCGCACTGTGCGCAAGTGCGTTTTTTGTCTGCGGTTAATATTACCTGGGCGATGGCTGAAGGGAAGTGGGATGTATGGCTAAAGATGAATATTCCGAGGTAGGTTCCAGTTCTGACGTGCGGTTAAATACCCGGCGGCGCTGCGCTTGCAAGGGCCTCCGGGTATGTAGGCCGGGTAAGGCGGAGCCGCCACCCGGCGATTGACTACCGCTCCCTCAGCGCCTCTTTCGCCCGGTTAAACGGCTTGATCAGATAATCCAGCACCGTTTTCTCGCCGGTCTTAATGTCCACCGTCGCAATCATCCCCGGCACAATCGAGAAGTGCCTGCCCGCCTTATTCACCAGGTAATCCTGGCTGGTGCGGATAAACACCCGGTAATAGAACACTTCCGGCTTGGCCTCGTCCTGGATGGTGTCCGGAGAGATCGTTTCGACGACCCCGTGCAGGCCGCCGTAAATGGCGTAATCGTAGGCGGTGATTTTAACCAGTGCCTCCTGGTTCGGGTGGATAAAGGCGATATCGCGCGGCGACAGGCGGGTTTCAATCAGCAGGTGATCGTCCACCGGCACAATCTCCATCAGCTCGCCGTTGGGTGGGATCACGCCGCCGATGGTGGTGACCTTAATGTTTTTCACGATCCCGCGTACCGGAGATTTTACCGTCAGACGGGTGACGGAATCCTGGCGGCCTTTGAGGATCGCCGAAACCATATCCACCTCGGCGTTGGCCTTGGATAACGCCTCCCGGGCCTGAACGTAATACTGCGAGCGTACGTCGGTGAGCTTCAACTCCAGATCGCTTTTCTGCCGCTGCAGGCGCAGCACCTCCACGTGGCTGGCGGCACCGGTTTTCACCAGCCGCTGGGTGATAGCCAGCTCCTTATTGGCGAGATCTAACGCGGCGCGCAGCTCCCGTTGGGTATCCTCCAGCTGCGCGCGGCGGGAGTTGTAGAGGCGCGTTTCGTCAGCAATCAGATCCGGCCACTTTGCCAGCGAAGGGGGGAACTTCAGCGGGAGATCGTTCACCTCGGCGTACAGGCGGGCGCTGGAGGCCAGTGAGGCCCGGTAGCGCGCCGCGCTTTCGCCGACGTTCGATTCGGAACGCGTTGGATCGAGCCGCGCCAGCACCTGCCCGGCCTGCACCTGATCGCCCTCGTGGACGTTCAGCTCGGTGAGGATCCCGCCGTCGAGAGACTGTAAGACCTGCTCGCGCGAGCTGGGGATCACTTTACCCGAGCCGGTTGATACCTCATCCAGCACGCCAAACCACGCCCAGACGCCCAGCACCACAAACATCAGCAGCGAGAAGATCACGATCCGACGCGCGCCGGTATAGCCGCTTTCGGAGTCGAGGGCGTTATCCAGATCGTCCATTGCCGCCACGTCACGCTGACTGATTTTCATTTTTCCACTCCCGTCCGGTTGCTGCCTGCTGCTGTTGCTGCTGCATACGGCTGTTGTTCAGCGCCTGGGCTTTTGGCGCGTCCATCACCAGCATCCCCTCTTTTAACACCACGACGCGCTCCACCAGTTCCAGCACCGGCACGCGATGCGTGGCGACAATCAGGGTGCGATGCCCGAGCCAGTCGCCCAGACGCTGGATGAATTCCCGCTCGGTGTGCTCGTCCAGCGACGCGGTGGGTTCATCCATTAGCACAATATTCGGATCGCGCAGCAGCATCCGCGCCAGCAGAATCGACTGGCGTTGCCCGCCGGATAACCCCACGCCGTTTTCCATGATCGGGTAGTCCAGCCCCTTGGGCAGCTTCTGCACGAAGCCTGCCGCGCCGGTCAGCTCCAGCGCCTCGAAAATCTCTTCGTCGGTGGCGCGCGGCATGCCGAGGGTGATGTTTTCGCGCAGGGTGCCGTAAAACAGCCGCGCGTTCTGGGTCATAAAGCCGACGTTGCGCCGGACGTCGGCGACGTCGAGATGCGGCAGGCTGAAGTTATCAAGCCGCAGCTCGCCGGCCGCCAGATCCATTCCGCCCGCCATGGCCTGCAGCAGGGTCGATTTGCCCGCGCCGTTGCGCCCGAGGATCGCCACTTTCTCACCCGGTCTGATCTCCAGCCGGTTAATGCGCAGCGCCATGCGCGGATCGTCCGGCTGATAGCGGAACTGCGCCTGCTCGAAGAGGTAATGACCGCGCAGCACGTCCTGGCGGATCGGCGTCTCCTCGCGCTGATTTTCGGTGGGAAGCTGCATGATGATGTCCAGCCCTTCTTTTGCCGCTTTGACCTGCTGCCAGCGCGCCAGCACGCCGCACAGCGTCGCCATCGGGGCGATCATGCGGGAGGCCAGCATCGACGCGGCGACCACCGAACCGGTGGTGAGGGTGCCGTCGATCACCATCGGGGCGCCGACCACAATCACCCCGGCGTAGACCAGGCTCTGAATGGTCATCCCCCAGCTAATCAGGTTCTGCGTCAGCTCGCGGGTGCGCAGGCCGGATTCCGCGGTGATCTGGATATAGCTGTTCCACTGCTGCAAAAAGCGGTTTTCCGCCTGCATCAGCTTGATGTCCTCCAGCCCCTGCACGCTCTCCACCAGCACCGCGTTGCGCAGGGTCGATTCATGGGCCGACTGCTTTGCCAGCTCCGCCAGCTTCTTCTGCAGCAGCAGGCCGGGCAGGACCATGATCACCGCCGCGACCGGGGCGATCCACGCCAGCTGCGGGGCGATGATCGCCAGCACCACCACGAACAGGAGAAAGAACGGCAGGTCGACAATGGTCGAAATGGTGGACGAGGTGACCATCTCACGGATCTGCTCCAGCTCGCGCAGCTGAGAGATAAAGCTGCCGGTGGAGCGGGGGATCGCGCTGTTGCGCAGCCGCAGCGCGTGGCCGAAGACGCGATCCGAAACGCGCATGTCCGAGCGCTTGCCGAGCAGATCCATAATGTGCCCGCGCGCCACGCGCAGCACAAAGCCAAACAGGGTGGCAATCAGCACCCCGATGGTCAGGACGTAAAGCGTCGGATAGGACTGGGCGGGGATCACCCGGTCATACACCTGCATGGAAAAGACGATCCCGGAGAGCGACAGCACGTTGATAAAGAGGGCGGCCAGCATGACCCAGCTGTAGGGGCGCAGGTCGCGCATCACCAGCCGGTAGAGCCAGTCCGGGCGGTATTTTGAGATATAGGCATCCACGCGGCTGTCCTTCAGCGCGGCGAGTGGACGCAGGGCAATGACGTGGCGGATAGCGGGCAGCATCGCCGTCATCGACAGCCGGTTGGTGTAGGTCTCATCGTCGAAAAAGCTGACCTCCAGCGTATCGTCCCCGTCGAAATGCTCGATCACGCCGATCCTGCCGTCATTCATCGCCACCACCACCGGCAGACGCCAGCTGTTGATCGCCTGCCGATCGTCGGTAAGAAGCTGAAACGACAGCCCCGCTTCGCGGGCCAGCTGGGTGAGGGCGGGCACCATCGGTTTGCCTTTCAGCCACGGCGCGCCTGCGATCAGCGCGCCGGGCGAGCAGGCGACGCGGTAGCGCGTGGCGACAAAGCCAAAGGCCTGCGCCCACTGCGCCAGCGCCTCATCCGTCATCGTTTCGCCCTGCGGAATTTCGCGTTGCTTCATGGCTGGATCTCCACGGTCTGGATGGTGCGGTTATCAAGATCGAACGCATGACGCAGCTGCCCGGTGTTATACAGGCAGTTGAGCTGCAGCTGGTGCAGCTGACCGAGGGTCTGCTGCTGGGTGAAGCGCGCCTGGTAGACCTCCTGCTCGGCGTTGAGCACGTCGAGGAGCGGGCGCGAGCCGAGATCGAGATACTGCTGCTGGTACAGTTCGCGGGTGCGGGCGCTGAGGGCTTCCTGGCGGCCCTGGATTTGCAGCGTGCTTTGCAGGCTCATCACCTGGCTGCGGGCTTCCAGCAGCTTCTGGCGGACGTCAAGACGCGTACGCTGAACGGTGGACTGCGCCGCCTCCACCGCGTGTCCGGCAGCGTTACGCCGGGCGGTGAGGCCGCCGCCCTGGTAGAGCGGCATCTGCACTTTCACCCATGCGGAATACTGGGTGCGATCCCGGGTTTCGCTCCCCGCATAGCGATCGTTCATGTAGTGACGCACCTCCGGCTCGAGCGAGACGGTGGGCGTCATCTGCGCGTCGGCGTAATCGAGGTTCGCCTGGGCGACGTTAGCCTGCGCCCAGGCGGCAAGTACCGCGGGCACCAGACGGTCATCCGGCTCGGCAATGTCGCAGCTCCGGCCCAGCTTTTGCGGAAAGTCATTGCTGATTGCGTTCAGGCTGTTCCAGCCGAGAAAGCTCATCAGCGTGGCGCGGGCGCTGTCCAGGCTGGCCTGGTACTGCATCAGCTGGGCGCGGGCGCCTTCGATACGGGCATCGGTCTGCACCACGTCAGAAAGCGACGTGGCCCCTTCGTCGTTACGCTGGCGGGTCAGCGTGCCAATGGAGGAGAGGGCGTCGAGCTGCTCTTTAGCGGTCTCGACCATCTGCTGCCAGGTTTGCACCTGCACCATGGCGATGGCGGTATCGTGAGCGATGGTGTCGATACTCACCAGCACGTTGGCCTGCTGCTGGGCAACGCCCGCGCTCTCGGCCCGTACCTGGCTGTCCACTTTGCCAAAGTCGTAGAGCATCTGTGAGAGAGAAAGCACCAGCGACGGCGTAAAGCCGTTCTGGTCACCGTCGTGGGAATAACCGTTGTCCACGCCGGCATTAATCTGCGGATAGTATTTTGATTTAGCGACGTCCACCTCTTCGCTCTGCTGGTAGAGTTTCCCCACGGCTTCGCTGATGGCCGGGTGCCAGGTGACGGCGCGGTTGACGGCATCGCCAAGCTGCAATGAACCGGGTGCGGCTTTGCCGGCCGCAGGTGCGACGCGGCCATTGAGCGAGGGGAGTTCCTGCGTTTCGCGAAGCTGTCCGGTATTGATGATTGCCGCCGGGTTCGCGCAAAGAGCGGGCACAGATATCAGGCAGCACGAGAGCCACCAGTGAGGCATCTTCATTCCCATGTCATGTCCCTATTAAAAAGAGTATGTCTTTATTATTTATGCCCGGGCGCTGTGCGCCCGGGTCATCTCTTGCAGGTGCTATCAGGTAATGATGTGTTGCTGGTTAACAAGCTCGTCGTAGGTGGTCTGAACGCCATCAAGCGTAACGAGCGTGGTATTAGTGTAGGTGCCTCCCGCACCGTCACGGTCGATGGAGATCACGGTATTGCCATTACTATTAGTGACATGGAGATAATTCCCCAGCGTCGCGGCGCTACCGTTCCAGCCCACCAGCAGATCGCCGATGTCGATTTTGTCCCCCTGCGCCAGCGAGAAGCCGGTCCAGTGATCGCCCGCGGTGCTGCTGACGTTACCCGCCGTGGCATTCCCCACCGTACTGTTCAGCACCTGGTAAATCAGCGTATCGCCGTAGGCCGTACCGGTGATGGCGTCGTTATGTTCCGAACTGATGAACTGCGGCGCCATATTGATGGTCAGCGTGGCGCTGTCCGTTCTCCCGGTAGCGTCGGTCAGGGTGTAGTTGAAGGTCTCCTTCGACGTCATGGATGAGAGCGATACCCCGCTGTTGAGGGTATAGGTGTAATGGCCGTCAGCGCCGATCGCCAGGACGCCGTAATGGCCGGTGATGTTCACCGTTGCGCTGCCGGTATATGGATCCAGCGTGGTGGTCACGCCGTTGTACCCGGTAACGCTCAGACGGGTATCCACCGAGTGGAGCTGATCCAGCACGCCGCCAGAATCGGTGCCGTCAAAGATATTGCCGTTGACGGTGTGGCTGCCGGTGACGTCGAAATCACTCAGCGAGTAGGTGGTGCCGTTCACGCTTGGCGTGATGGTGATGTTCCCCACGCTCAGCCCCGGTACGCTACCGGTAAAGTTCAGCGTATAGGTCCCGGCGTTCAGATCCAGCCCGGTGAGCGGGATGTCGATACTGCCGCCCAGCAGGGAGCCGCCGCTAAAGGAGCCGCTGCGGATCACGCCCGAGCCGTCGCTGATGGACCAGTTTACCGTCAGCCCGCCCAGCGCCAGCAGCGAGGCCACGTTAAAGTGGAGCGACACGTTGTGCAGCGCGGTGTTCGCGTCGACCACGAAGGTTCCGCTGCCGGAGCCCTGGGTTGACGAGAGCAGGGCCGTCGTCCAGCTGGCGGTGCCCACGGTCGTATCCGAGTATGCCGACGTGTGGTGCACCGAGGTGAGGTCCATCGTGGCGCTGACATCGTTCACCGCATCCATCGCCCGGGGGGTTGGGGTGATGTTGAGCGATGCCGTATCCTTCGAGCCGTCAGGCGCGGTAACGGTGTAGACGAAAGTATCCGGCGTGCTGATATGGTCCGCCCCCACGCCGCTTCTCAGGGTGTAGGTGTACTGTCCGGACGAATTGATGGTCAGCGTGCCGTATTCCCCCTGAATGGTGGTGGTTCCACTGCTGTTGACCGCCACGCCGTTCACTTCGGTGACCAACGTGCCTGGAGGAACTGGGTCATTCGCCAGCACGTCGCCCGTGGTGGTTTCGCTGATGCTCGCCACGCTGTAGACATGATCCTGCAGGACGCTCAGCGTGTAGCCCGTCAGGACGGCGATCCCCGATGCGGTATTGAGTAAGAACAGGTACTCCCCGGCCGGCAGATTCAGCGTCAGCTGGGATGACGTGCCCCCCAGCAGCGGGGCGCGCAGCCAGCCCGACTCGACGCGAACCTGCTCGAAGGTCTGGGTGGCGTTGTTGAACTTATAGACGTACAGATCGAACACCGATGCCAGCGCCACGCCGCCCACGGAGGCCTGGATGGTCATGGTGCGGGTCGTGCCTTCCTCCACGTTGTAGATAATCGGGTTGGTCATGTCGTCCAGCAGGTTAAGCCCCAGCGTGCTGCCGAGATTAATGCCCACCAGGGTAAAACCGTTCTGAGACGAGGCGCCGTTATTAATCTCGCTCACGGTGGTATCAAAGGTCAGCGAGGCTGTATCGTCCACCGCCACAATGCCGTTGATTACCGTACCGGCACCCAGAGACAGCACCAGCTGCGCCGACGCGCTGACGCCGTTATGGGTGATGGTGTAGGTGAAGTTCTCCGTCCGGCCAACGACCGCGGCGCTGGTGTCGGTCAGGTTGTAGGTGTAGCTGCCGTCGCGGTTGATGGTCAGCGTACCGTATTTGCCCTGGATCACCGTGCCGTCGGCGTTCACGCTGGTGGTGACGCCCTGGGCGTTAGTGACGGCGGAAATGGTGGTTCCGGCCGGCGCGTTGTCGCTGCCGGCTGTCGGGTCCGTATCGAGGATCACGTTGCCGTTGAGGCTGGTATCGCCCGTGACCGTACCCGGACCGGTCTCTTTCACCGCCACGTCGAGGCTGGTGTAGGAGCCGGTTGCCAGCAGGTTGGTGTTGTAGCTGAGCACGCGATAGTTGCCGTCGGCCAGCCCGGTCAGGTTCAGCGATACGCCGGTTGCACCGAGGGTCAGGAGATCGGCAAACTGCGGTTGGCCGGTATCCACCACGGTGGTCCAGGCGCCGTTGACGTAATGCTGAACCACCAGTTCAAGGGTGTTGAGCAGAGAGAGCACCGCACCCGTGGCGTTGGCGTTCACCACGATATCCGCGCTGCCGCCGCTGCCCACCGTGAAGTTGACCTGGGCCGTATCATTGCCCAGCAGCGTCAGGACGTTGCCGACGGCGCCAACCAGCAGGAAGCCGTAATCGCTGTACTGGCTGTTGGTCACGGTTGCCGTGGTGCTGAGGTTCAGCTCTTCGACGTTATTGCTGGCGGAGAGCGGCACCACCGGCGCAAGGGCGGAGCCCGGCAGCGAGGTGTTGCCCGCGGCGTCGGTGGCGGTGATCTGCAGCGTCTGGCCTTCGGTCTGTTTGTTAATGAAGGTGTAGGTGTAGGTGCCGTTGCTGCCCGCAATGGCGGTCACCGTCGAGCCGTCCGCAAGGCGGATCGCGACGGTGCTGCCTGCTTCCGCAGTCCCGGTCAGGACGCTACCGTCGGCGTTGAAGGTCCCGGTCGGCGCCGTTGGAGCGGTCGTATCGACGATAATCGTCGTCACGGCTGACGCCACGCTGGTGTTGCCCGCGGCATCGGTGGCCGTGGCGGTGAAGTTATGCGTGCCTTGCGCCAGCGTGGTGGTTTGCGGCAGGGTCCAGTTGCCGCTGCCGTCGGCGGTCACCGTGCCCACCAGCGTGATGCCATCGTAGATCCGCACCGTGGCATTTGCTTCGGCGGTTCCGCTCAGCGTTGGGCGCGTGTCGTTGGTCGGATTCGTACCGGTCACCGGGCCGGTGACGCTGCCGACGTCATCAATGACCGAACTGATGATCGGTGCGCCCGGCGCGAGGGTATCGACGTTAATCACATACCCGGCGGTCGGCGCGCTCGCGTTGCCCACCGCATCGGTGGCGGTAAAGGTTAAATTGTGCGGACCGTTGCCCAGCGCCGGGGATGGCGTAAAGCTCCACGCCCCGCCGGTCGCCGTCACGCTGCCGATTTGTACGCCGTTATCGAATATTTTCACCGTCGACCCGGCTTCCGCCGTACCGCTGAGGGTTGGCTGCGCGTCGTTGGTGAACCCGCCGTTCGCCACCGGCGTCGCCGCATTGCCCACGTCATCCAGAATGCTGGTCAGCACCGGCAGCGCAGGCGGCGTGGTGTCGACGGTGAGGCTAAAGCTGGTGGACGACACGCTGGTGTTGCCTGCCGCATCCGTCGCCTGCGCGGTGAAGCTGTGCGCGCCAGCGGTCAGCGTGGTGTTGAGCAAGATACTCCAGCTTCCGTTGCCATCCGCGGTGCCCGTTCCGACAAGGGTAGTTCCCTCATAGATCTTCACGGTGGCAAACGGTTCGCTGGTTCCGACAAGGCGCGGTACCGTATCGTCGGTTGTTTGCCCGGACGTAAGCGGGCCGGTGATGGTGCCCACGTCGTCTATCGCCTGGCTGATAACCGGCGCGTTCGGTGCGGTGGTATCCACAATCAGGGTAAAGTCCGGCGAGTTCAGGCTGACGTTGCCCGCTGCATCGGTGACCGTGGCGGTCCAGGTATGGCTGCCGTTGGTCAGCGGCGTTGACGGCGTAAAGCTCCATGCGCCGGTACCGTCCGCCTGAACGGTGCCGACCGGCTGCCCGTTCTCATACACGGTGACCGTGGCGTTGGCGGTCGCGGTGCCGTTTAGCGTCGGCGTGGTGTCGTCGGTGCTCTGCCCGGAAGTGAGCGGAGTTTGAATGCTGCCCGCGTTGTCACCCGCGGTCGAAATGACCGGCGCCGACGGCACGCCCGTATCCACCGTCAGGTTAAACGGTGTCGTCGTGCTGCCGGTATTGCCAGCCACGTCGGTGGCATTGAAGGTGATGGCGTGTGGACCTTCGCCCAGATCGGTACCCGGGGTGAAGGTCCAGCTGCCCTGGGCATTCACCACCGCAGTGCCAATTTCGTTGCCATCAACGATCACGTGCACGGTAGAACCCACCTCGCCCGTACCGTTGAAGGTTGGGCGCGCGTCGTTGGTGCTGTTACCCGACGTGAGCGCCCCGGTGACCGGACCGACGTCGTCAATCACGCTGGTCACCACCGGTACGCCGGGGGCTGCGGTATCAATGGTAAAGGCGAAGACCGATGAGTTAGCCGAGGCGTTGCCTGCGGTATCCGTTGCATACGCGCGCAGGGAGTAGCTGCCGTCGCCCAGCGGCGCGGTCGGCGTAAAGGACCAGTTCCCGCTGCCGTCAACGATCGTCGTGCCAATCTGCGTGCCGTTATTCATGATGTGAATCGTGCTGCCCGCCTGCCCGGTGCCGCTGATGGTCGGGGTGCTGTCGTTGGTCACCTGGCCGCTGGTGAGGTTACCCTGGACGCCGCCAGGGACGTTGTCGCTCACATTATCCAGCGTCGGAACCGTCGGTGCCGTCAGGTCAACCACCACGCTCCAGGGAGCTGAGACCGCGCTGACGTTGCCCAGCGGATCGGTCGCCCGGACGGTGAAGCTGTGCGAGCCTTCGCCGAGCGCGGTGTCAGGAGTAAACGTCCACGCGCCGGTGCCGTCAGCCGTTACCACGGCAATCTGGGTACCGCCGTCGAAAATGGTCACCACGCTGTTTGCGTCCGCTGTCCCCGAAAGGGTTGGCGTGGCATCGTTCGTCTCGGTGCCGCTGACCACCGTGGTGGCGGTGTTACCGACGTTATCCGTGACGTTGGTGATGACCGGCGTGGCGGAAACGGAGTCCACCACGACGGTGAAGCCCGCCGAAGGACCGCTCTGATTCCCCGCCGGATCGGTCTCGCGGATGGTCAGGATATGGTTGCCTTCTGTCAGGACGGGCGTGGTGTAGCTCCAGGTGCCCGTATTGCCGACCTCCGCGGTCCCCAGCAGCACGCCGTTGTTGTAGATGGAGATGGTATCGCCGACCGCGCCGGTGCCGGTGAGGGTCGGCTGGTTGTCGTTGGTGGTCTGGCCGCTGGTCAGCGGTCCGGTGCCCGGACCGACGTCGTCAATCACCGCGCCGATAGCTGGCGTGCCCGGTGCGGTGAGGTCGACGGTGACGCTGGCCGCCGGAGAGCGGCCGCTGGTCTGGCCGTTGAGGGTCGCGGTCACCTCAAAGGTGTGCAGCCCCTCGCCAAGCGCGGCTGGCGTATAGCTCCAGTTGCCGCTGCCGTCGGCGGTCACCGTCGTCAATGGCGTCGCGCTACCGTCCTGATAGATGGTAATCAGGCTGCCCGCTTCGGCCGTACCGGTAAGCGTTGGCGTGGTGTCATTAGTGGTTTTGCCTTTCACATCGCCAGTAATCGGGTCTGCGTCATCGACGATCGCCGTGATGACGGGCACCTGCGGCAGGTCGAGCGGTGAATCGACGACGACAAAAGGCACGCCCGCGCTGGCATTCCCTGCGGCATCCGTAGCGGTCACGGTCAGCGTGGTCGGATCCAGCTGCGCCGGACTCAGCGCAATGGAGAAACTGCCGTCGCTGCCGACAACGCCGGTACCAATGACCGTGGAACCGTTTGTCACGGTAATGATGCTTCCCACGTCACCGGTACCGGTCAGCGGTGTTCCTTCATCAGCCAGCAGCATGTTGCCCGGATCTGCCGGGGCGACGGTGTCTACCGTCACGCTCAGCGGTGCTGAATCACCGGAGGAGTTACCCGCTGGATCGCTGGAAGAGACGGTGAAGGTATGCGGGCCATCCGGCAGCGTCGTGTCGGCAGTCCAGCTCCAGGTGCCGCCCGGCTGGACCGTCACCAGCACCGTAGATGGCGTGCCGTCTACGGAAACGATAACGGTGGTACCGGGTTCACCGGTCCCGGTAAGGGTTGGCGTGCCGTCCTTCGTGTAGAGCACATTATTAGACAGCTGGCTGTCAGCTACGGCGCTAATGACGGGGATCTCAGGCGCAACGGTATCGAGGGTAACGGTAAAGACCGAACTCGGTGCGCTGAGGTTGCCCGCTGCGTCCACGCCCGCCACGGTAATGTTGAGCGGACCGTCCGTTTGCGTTGGAAGCGTCAGGTTCCATTCCCCGTTAGCCACCACGACACGGCCCACTTCGACGCCGTTGTTGTAGACGATCACCGTCTCACCGTTGACGCCGGTTCCGCCCACTGTCGGTGTGGTATCCGTGATGTAGCCACCGTTCGGCTCACCGCCCACTGCACTAATCACCGGCGTATCCGGCGCCAGGGTATCCACGACGATGGTAATCGCTGGAGAAGGGTCAGAGACGTTGCCTGCTTCATCGGTGGCGGTGGCGGTATAGGCGTGGCTGCCCTCGGCAATGTCGCTGCCCGGGCGCCAGCTCCAGTTGCCGCTGCTGTCTACCGTGACGGTGCCCACGACGGTTGATATGCCGTTGACGGTGTCAGTGATGTTGATGACGTCGTTAGGCGTGCCGGTGCCGCTCAGGACCGGGCGCGGATCGTTGGTGGTTCCGCCATCGGGTACGGGGCCGGTGATCTGGGTGACGCTGTCGGTGACGGTCGGTGCCGCAGGCGTAGCCGGCGCTTCGGTATCAATGGTGATGGTTACCGGCTGCGACGGGGCGCTTTCGTTGCCCGTGCCGTCCACGTTGGTGACGGTCAGGGTGATGTCATAGGTACCGCCGGACAGTGGGGGTGATGGCGTCCACGACCAGCTGCCGGTATTGTCCACGACAGCGTCGCCGATTTTGGCGCCGTTGTTGTAGATCGTCACGGTATCGCCCGCCGTGCCGGTACCGCTCAGGGTTGGCGTGGTGTCGCGGGTGGTTTCGCCCGGGTTTAGCGTTGTTGCTGTTCCGTCAGGATTGACGGTGATGGCCGGGACGTCCGGCGTGGCAGGCGCGACGGTATCCACCGTCAATACAAACGGGCTGGAGATGGTGGTATTGCCTGCGGCATCCGTGGCGTGAACCGTCAGCGTATGCGGGCCGTCGGTGAGCGGGGTAACGGGCGTAAAGCTCCAGCCACCGCTGCCGTCGAGGGTGGCGGTACCGAGCAGGGTGGCGCCGTCATAAACGGTGATCACCGCATCAGCCGGGGCGGTGCCCTGCAGCAGCGGTGTGGTGTCATCCGTGGTATCGCCGCTGCTGAGCGTGCCCTGAACGCCGCCGACGTCATCGGTCACGGTGGCGATGGTTGCCGCCGCAGGCGGCGTGGTATCGACGGTCAGGGTGAAGCCACCTGACGGCTGGCTGGTGTTACCCGCCGCATCGGTCGCGACAACGGTAAAGGTATGAGGCCCGCTGCCAAGAGGCGTGGTGAGGGTATAGGTCCACGTGCCGTTGTCGTCGACCAGGACCGTGAAAAGATCGGTGCCATCCAGGCGGATGGTGACGCTTGAGCCAGGTTCAGCCGTGCCGTTGAGCGTCGGCGTGGTGTCGTTGGTGCTGTCGTTGGGGTTGAGCGCGCCGAGGCGTTCCGGCACATCATCCAGCACCTGGGTAATGACCGGGGCGGCAGGCGCGACGCTGTCAATCGTCAGAGTCCAGGTGTTGGAGACGCCGCTGGTGTTACCTGCCGCATCGGTCGCGACGGCGGTCAGGGCGTGCGGGCCCTCGGCGATAGGCGAGGAAGGCGTAAAGATCCATACGCCAAGACCATTGGCGACGGTCGTACCAATAGCAACACCGTCCACGCGCACGGTGACCGTCGCGTTTGCTTCGGCGGTACCGCTGAGCGTCGGGGTGGCGTCGTTAGTGGTCTCATTAATGTCGAGCGAGCCGGTGCGACCGGGAACATCGTCCACAACTTGTGAAATCACCGGGGCGCCAGGTGCCGTGCCGTCGACGTTAATTGTCCACGGGTCTGATAACCCGCTTGGGTTACCGGCGGGATCCGTCGCCTTCGCGGTCAGCACCCAGGTGCCATCGGTCAGCGGTGCGGGCGGCGTAAAGCTCCACAGGCCGGAGGAGGGAACAACCGTCGTACCGAGGACATCGCTGCCGTTATAAATCGTGATGGTCGAGCCCGCTTCGCCCGTCCCGTTCACGGTCGGGGCCCGGTCGTTGGTGAGGCCGTTCTGGCCCACGGGGCCGGTGGTGGCCTGCACGTCATCCATCACCGACACGATAATTGGCGTCTGCGGTGGGGTAATATCCGGTGACGCCGCGGAGGTTGCGGGCCCCGTGTTGCCCGCCGTGTCGGTGGCGTCAGCGGTCAGGATTTCGCCGTTGAGCTTCGGCGGGGTCAGCGTCAGGCTAAAGTTCCCTTCGCTGTCGGCAATAACAGTGCCAAGGGTGACATTACCTTCACGGATGGTCACCGTGCTGCCAGCTTCCGCGATGCCGCTGATGGTGCCGCCATCATTCGAAACCTCGAGATTACCCGGGGCAGACGGCGGCGTGGTGTCCACGGTGAAGATGACGGGCTCTGAGGTAGCGCTCAGGTTTCCGGCGGCATCGGTTTCAGTGACGGTTATGGAGTGTGTCCCGTCCGGGAGCGGGCCGTTCGGCGTGACGCTCCAGGTGCCGTTGGGCAATACCGTCGTTGTGCCAACCACCACGCCGTTATCGTAGATGGTGATGGTTCCGCCGGGCTCGCCGGTTCCCGCGAGGATGGGCAGTGAAGCATCGGTAGGCGCGACAGACGTGATGGTTCCCTTGATCAGGCCCGTATCGTCGGTCAGCACAATCGCGCTCGGCGCGTCCGGCGGAGTAAGATCCACTGTAAGGGTAAACACCGGCGACGCTGGCCCGGTGTTGCCGGCGGCGTCGGTTGCCCGCACGGTAATCTGGTGAGTGCTTTCGCTCAGATCAACCGACGGGGTAAAGGTCCAGGTGCCGTTGCTGGCGACGACCGCTGTACCAATGGCGACCCCGCCGTCATAAATCGTCACGGTCGAGCCCGCTTCGCCGGTGCCGGTAAGCTGCGGGCGCTGATCGTTGGTGCTGCCGCCGTTGCTGACTGCTCCCGTCTGCGGGGCGATATCATCCGTTACGCTGGTGATTGCTGGCGCATCGGGCGCGGTGGTGTCCGGCGCGTTGAGCGTTGTGCCCGGGCTGGTATTCCCGGCGTTATCCGTGGCGGTGGCGGTCACCTGCTCGCCGTTGGTCAACGGTGTGCCGAGAGAGACGGTAAAGCTGCCGTCGCTGCCCGTTTTTCCTGTGCCAATGACGTTGCCGTTCGCGTCTTTCAGCGTGATGGTACTGCCGGGTTCTGCGGTACCGGTGACGGTTTTGCCATCTGAAGAGAACTTAAGGCCGGAAGGCGCGTTCGGCGCTGTCGTATCCGCATTGGCCGAATTGTTACTGCCGCCACTATCACCGCCGCCGGTGCTTGCCGCCGCCGCGATGCCGCCCGCGGCGGCAATGCCGCCCAGTGCCCATGGCCAGATGGCTGCACCACCGGCGTCGCTCCCGGAGGCCGCAAGCAGCACGTCCGTGGACGCGATAGATTCGTACGTGGCGGCTCCGGTCGGATCTTCAATCCACCATAATGCGCCGTTGCTGTCCTGCAGTACCAGCTGGCTCACGCCCTGCGCGTCCGTAACGTAGAAGTTTTTAAGGGTGATCACCTCGCCGGAGTGCAGCGTAACCAGCAGATCGTTACCGTTTCGCGCGAAGTGGGAGACGCTCGCTCGCTCGACATTAAGCTCAACGATAGAGGAATGGCTCAGGGTAACCTGTGTGCCTTCCGTGGTCGTTTCCACGCCAGTAAGTTTCGATATAACAGAGATTTGGCTCATTTAGGCATTACTCCAGCAGATGTGTCATGAACGGCGAGCAAGACGAGCCATCTCTGCAGAAGGTAAAGGGCGCCCCCGGCGCAGTCGCTGTTATTACGCAGCACTGACCGTTGTTTTTAGCGCGCACGATGCCCGCCAGAATTCAGAGTGGCAACATCAGAGCGAATCTAATGACTTATAAAAGAGAACAGTTTTTATGGGTGTTTTGTATCGTGTAAAACCCTGTAATTAATAGGGGAATTATTTTTTAGAATATAAAAATGATATAGACAGAAAACGAAGGTTGTGCAAATTAAGCTTTCGTAAATAAGTGCCAAAACAATGAAGAGGGCATTAATGTATTGGTGTGGTTAATAATTTACTCGGTTCAACCTTTTGTTTTATATGATTTTAGTTTTAACCTGTGACGTTGATTCTGAATGTGATTTACGCAGTATGATAATTGGTAGGGGACATTTTTAATATACTGTAAAACGTTATTGTTTAAGTGCGCTTAATATGTGTTTAAGTTAGGGTAACGTTTTTGATATAATATATATTATATCACCCGCACAATAAAATATATTTTTATGCAGGCTTAAAACTCTGCTATCACGCGAAAATAATAGCGTTAAGTAAAGGGTAAAATAACCTGATTTATTTCCAATGGGGCTACGACGTCAGCATGATTTTGCGACAGCAAAAAATTCACGGGGAGAATGAATAAAAATCGTCAGTCGGGCGTTTACTGACGTCACTTCCTTCTTACCCTGGAGCTTTATATGAACACGACCTCGTTTCGTTTGATCCCGGTGCTGATTTTTTCCCTGCTGTCCCCCCTGGCGCTGGCAATGGGCAATAATAGTACCGAGAGCAAAACGCCCGATTGTCCTTCCGGACAGGTGTATGACAGCGCCACCCAGAAATGCGTGCCGGACAAAAGCAGCAGCCTCAGCGACCAGGACAAAACCAACTATGCGTACCATCTCGCGAAGAAAGGCGAGTACCAGGCGGCGCTGAACCTGCTTGATTCGCTGAAAAATGGCAATACGGCTGAAGCGTGGAACTATCGCGGGTTCGCCACGCGCAAGCTTGGCCGCACGGACGAAGGGATTGGTTACTACCAGCGCGCGCTGGCTATCGCACCGGATTATGCCAAAGCCCGGGAATACCTCGGTGAAGCGTGGATGGTAAAAGGACGTCCTGACCTCGCGAAAGAACAGCTGAAGGTGATTGCCGGTATTTGTGGCCAGTCCTGCGAGGAGTACCGTGACCTGCAGGCCGCCATCAACGGGCATCCGGAATCCTGATTTTCTCGTGGAGGGAAAACACATCGCTACCAGTGAGGTTCGTCAACAGTTAGCCGCACACCTGCCGCGCCTCTGGCGCTATGGGCTGGTGCTGTCGCGAAACAGGGATATCGCCGAAGAGCTGGTTCAGTCCACCTGCGTGCGTGCGCTTGAAAGGAGCAGCCAGTATACGCCGGGCACGCGCATCGACAGGTGGCTGTTCGCGATACTGCACTCCATCTGGATCTCTGAGCTTCGGGCACGACACGTGCGTCAGGGGCAGGGATTTGTGGCCAGCGATGAGCTTCTGGCGCCGGACACCCGCGAACAGGATGAGACGCGTCTGCATTATCTGAAGGTGATGCAGCGCGTCAACGCGCTGCCTGAAGCCCAGCGCAACGCAGTATTTTTGGTTTATGTCGAAGGCTTTACCTACCAGGAGGCGGCGGACACTCTGGCGGTACCTGTTGGTACCGTTATGAGCCGGCTGGCGACGGCGCGGGCTCGGCTTGCCAGATCCGCTGACGCACTGCCTCCGGCAAAGGAGAAACGCTATTGAACTCGCACCGTTTTGCACCGCCCTATAACGACGACGCTATCGTGGCATGGATAGATGGCGAGATGTGCCGCGTCGACGCGCAGCAATTTGAAGAACAGTTGAAAAGTGACGAACGCCTCTCCGGGCGAACTAACGAACTGATGAAAAGCAGCCAGGATTTCGCCGGGGCGTTTGCCCCCCTGCTGGATGAGGCACCTCTGGAGGCAATGCAGGCGCGTCTGGCGGCACTTCCCGATCCACAATCCTCCACGCCTGCTGGCGTCAGCAGGCGGGCGCTGATCGCCGCGTCGGCCAGCTTTTTGATGGTCGGATCCGGGCTGGGCTACCTGCTGCGGCCCGCTTCCGCGCCAGCGGATGAGAATGCCCATATTCGCGACCTCGAAGCGCAATATATGTCCCTGTACAGCGTTGAGACGCTGCTGGATATGGACAGCGCAACGCCGGTCCTGCAGCGCGGGCTGGAACGAGCCGCGCAGGACATCGGCATCAAGCTGCACATGTCGCAGCTTGTCCTGCAGGGGGCAGAGCTGAAAATGGTGCGAATGCTGCGCTATGAAACCATCTCGATCGCGCAGATTGCCTGGATCAACGCCGACTACGGCCCGATGGCGCTCTGTATCTCTCCTGTAGATGAGAAGACCATGGCCTCTCTTCGCCAGGAGCAGCGGCACGGTATGAACCTGGCGTGGTGGCAGGAGGCGGGCTACCAGTTTGTCCTGATTGGCCGCAACCCGCCGTCTCACCTGCGGGGAAACGCGGAGCAGCTACAGCGCCTCATCTCAGGATGACGGCACGTCGTTCGTCTGAATCGCAATGGCGATGGCAATACGATCGTCCACGACCAGCGCAAACTTATCCATCCCGTAGGCCGCGCGCGAGATCGCCGTCGTGGCATCCAGCGTGAGGGCCTGCGCGTGCGGGTCTTTCACGATGGCCTCCAGGATCACCGGGCGGGCAATGTTTCGTACGGTCAGCGTGCCGAACACCCTGAACCGCCCGTCGCCCTGGGCAACCACGCGAGAGCTGATGAACTCGATCGTCGGGTAGCGCTCGGATTCAAAAAACATATCGCTTTTCAGCTGCCAGGTGAGCAGCTTGTTTGAGGCTACGAGAGTCGCTACGGGAATAGTGACGTGAATATGGTCGTCGACGTCGTTTTCCGGGTTGAGCGTCACGGCGCCCGTCACGCCGCTGAACGTCGCCCAGGAGAGGATGCCGCCGAAGGCATGCCACGACAGCCGAATGGCGGTGTTATTGGCGTCAATTATGTAGCTCTTCGGGGCAGCCGTCGCCCACGGACAAATCAAAACAAGCACTATCACCAGGCGTCGCAGCATCTCAGGATCTCTTTTAGGGGGGCAGGGAGTAAACGCGTCACCCCCGGGATCTATTCGGCTTTGTTGACGTTATTTCAACCGGAGCGCGATAACCGGACCTGGTGACAAGTGTAGCCTTGAGAACGCAGAGTTGCGGGGAATAAAAAAGGCCGCTTGCGCGGCCTTTCGAAGGGATTATTCAGTGACTTTCTTTTCCAGCTCGCTGGCACCTTCTTTGGTTTTGTTCCAGCCTTTCTCAGCGCCTTCTTTGGTGGCATCCCACCCTTTCTCGGTGCCTTGTTTGGTTTTATGCCAGGCTTTCTGGGAATCTTCGCTGACCTTGCTGCCCAGGCTTTCGCTTTTACCTTCCGCAGCATGTTTTTGCTTCAGCTTCAGCTCTTCACCTTTGTTCTGCTCTTCGTGCAGTTTTTGCTTCGCCTCGTTGGCATTTGCGTTCGCCGCAGCGACGGTATCGTCAGTTGCATGTGTGGTCGCAGCAAATACTGGGGAAGCCAGCAGAACGGCAGATAATGCGATAATTGTTTTTTTCATAATATCCTCATTTAACGTTATCGGTTATGAGCGTGATTCAGCATGGCACAGGCGAAACGGGATGGCTTTAGGAAAAAACTGTAATGAGATCAATGTTCCCTGCTGAGGGATATTTCGCCTGAGGATTATCCAAAGGATAAAAAGCCTATTTCAGCAAGGGCGGCGAGGGTCAGGAGAATGAAGATAATAACGGTTATGGGTCTGTACATGGTGGGGTTCCTTCCGGGTTGAGCGGCTATTCCGTAGCGCTGGGTGGTGTGGGTAATTTTGCACAGGAGAAGGGGGAAGGGGGTTGATGTTTGTCAAAGGGATGGAAGGAACCATGGGCATGGGGCACAAAAAAGCCCGCAGGGCTTGCGCCGTGCGGGCTCTTAGGACTTCATCGGATGACTCTGGTAATCACCGATGGAGAATTTTGGTGGGCTGGCGGAGTCTGAATTGGTTGTGTAATTTATTGAATTAATTTGAATAACTGCTAGTTCAACTTTTCTTAGGGGCCTATTTGGGTGCCTAAAAGTTTTTTCTCCCTTTGATGAGAAAGAAGACGAGATAGGGACTGTGCGTGGTGATATCTAGTTGAGTCGTCACACTGAAAAACAGATTTGACCTGGTAACCATTTCTTGCGCAGCAAACGCGCCGCGCATATACGGTTTGGGCTTACCTTTTATCAAACGCTTAGACTACTATTCGCCTGCGAAATTTTTTGGATAAAAGCCATCATCACCAATGCAGCATCGAAAAATGCTTAATTAAAAATGCTCACGCCTGCATCCCCTTACCCCGTGCCAGGTTAATTCTTTCAACGCATTCCTTAAACGCTTTAAGTTGCTCCGTAGAGAGTTCAGATTCATCAATTTTGACCAGAAGAGCGTTGAGAGAGCGTTCAATATCATTTTTAATTAACCGTAAGCAGATAACCTTAACCCAACGTGGAGAGAGCTTACTGAGGCCAATTGCTCTTGTGATTTGTAATTTCATGCGATGCCTCTCAACCGCCAGTGTGCCGGTTTTCAACCTCGGTTATAACACGCAATGGACAGGACTTCTGTTATTCCTTCGCCTAAAATTTAGCATGAAGCGCTTAGCTTGGGTGCAACCAGGATTTCATTAAACATCAAAATTAGTTTTGCATCATGACGCGCAAGCGCCACGTCATAACCAGAGTTACTAGTTCACCTCAAGGTAGTTTTTCATATTCTGACACAGGATGGGATATCTCCTTTGTGCCATAGTGGATGTTATTAATCTCATGCAGTATGGATTCACGAAAAATATACGTTAAATTTTGTCCTGATTGACACGGGATGAAAGCTCCTGATAGCTCTCTTTTCTCTCGCTGTAACGATCTGCAAGATAACCAGTTTGTCCCTTAAGCAGCACCGTGATTTTAAACAGCTCCTCGGCTACATCGACGATACGGTCATACCATGACGAAGGTTTCATTCGGCCGTTTTCGTCGAACTCTTGCCATGCCTTAGCAATGGAGGACTGGTTGGGGATAGTGAACATCCGCATCCATCGGCCCAGAATGCGCATTTGGTTCACCGCATTAAAGGACTGCGAACCACCGCAGACCTGCATCACTGCAAGTGTCTTGCCCTGCGAAGGACGAACCGCGCCTTCACTTAAGGGTATCCAGTCTATTTGCGCCTTCATCACCGCGCTCATCGTCCCATGCCGCTCAGGGGAACTCCACACCATCCCGTCACTCCATCTGACCAGGCCGCGTAGTTCGGTGACCTTAGGGTGCGTGTCTGGCGCATCATCAGGCAGGGGTAAACCAGAGGGGTTAAAGAATTCCACCTCCGCGCCCATTGCAGTCAGAAGACGACCGGCTTCCTCCGCGGCAAAGCGGCTGTAGGAGCGCTCTCTTACTGAGCCATACAGGATAAGAATCCGTGGTGGCGCTTGCAGGTTCAGGCGTTCAGCGATGTGTTGATCAAAGAATTCAATATTAAGGGCAGGAAATTGTTCCATTTTTCTCCTCCGGAGAGAGTAGATGATTTCAAATTTAACACATATGATTTATCATATATATATTCTAAAGGGAACGGAGTGAAAAATGCTACAACCTGTTCAGCTTTTCAAAATCCTGTCGGATGAAACTCGGCTCGCCATCGTCATGATTCTCCGGGAGTCAGGAGAACTGTGCGTTTGTGATATCTGCGCAGCCATTTCCGAATCACAACCCAAAGTCTCGCGACATATGGCTATCCTTCGTGAGGCCGGGCTGGTTCTGGACCGTCGTGAAGGCAAATGGATCCACTATCGTCTGTCACCCCACATACCGGCATGGGCAGCTGAGACAATCACGACGTCCTGGCAGTGTATGCGGGAGGATTTGTGTAAATGGCTAGATAAATCAGCCTGCATCTCCTGCTGAGAAAAGAAAACAAATTCACATAATCATATATAACGGAGTCTGAGATGCTTTTGGCGGGGAGTATATTTTTACTGACGTTGATACTGGTGATCTGGCAACCCGGAGGCCTGAGTATTGGCTGGAGCGCGAGTATCGGGGCTGTGCTGGCGCTGGTAACTGGAGTCATCCATATCGCTGATATTCCCGTTGTCTGGAATATCGTCTGGAACGCGACAGCGGCATTTATTGCGGTCATCATCATCAGCCTGCTGCTTGATGAGTCCGGCTTCTTTGAATGGGCCGCACTGCACGTCTCCCGCTGGGGTAACGGACGTGGCCGCCTTTTGTTTAGCTGGATAGTCTTGCTTGGGGCTGCTGTTGCTACACTGTTTGCCAATGACGGAGCCGCACTGATCCTGACGCCGATCGTAATTGCGATGCTGCTCGCACTGGGATTCAGTCAGGGCACGACACTGGCCTTTGTCATGGCCGCAGGATTTATTGCAGATACGGCTAGCCTGCCGCTCATTGTTTCTAACCTGGTGAATATCGTCTCGGCGGACTTTTTCGGTCTGGGCTTTACGCAGTATGCCTCCGTGATGATCCCCGTAGATGTGGCCGCGATTACGGCCACGCTGGTCATGCTGCATCTCTTCTTCCGCAGGGATATTCCGGTGACGTATGACGTTTCGCTGCTGAAGACGCCTGCCAGTGTGGTAAAGGATCCGGCAACGTTCAGGGCGGGCTGGATTGTCCTGTTTTTGCTGCTTGTCGGTTTCTTTGTTCTGGAACCTCTTGGGATCCCGATAAGTGCGATAGCCGCTACTGGCGCAGCAGTACTGTTCATAGTGGCGAAAAGAGGTCACGCCATCAACACAGGAAAAGTCCTGCGCGATGCACCATGGCAGATAGTTATTTTTTCACTGGGCATGTACCTGGTGGTCTATGGCCTGCGCAATGCAGGGCTCACGGAGTCTCTGTCTGACGTGCTAAACCTGCTGGCAGAAAAGGGGTTATGGGCAGCAACGTTCGGCACCGGCTTCCTGACCGCGTTCCTGTCGTCGGTAATGAATAACATGCCGACGGTGCTGATTGGTGCGCTGTCGATTGACGGAAGTACGGCGACAGGCGTCGTCAAAGAGGCAATGATTTATGCCAACGTGATTGGCTGCGATTTAGGCCCGAAAATCACTCCGATTGGCAGTCTGGCAACCCTGCTGTGGCTACATGTGCTGGCACAGAAAAACATGACCATCACCTGGGGATATTACTTCCGCACCGGCATAATCATGACCCTGCCCGTGCTTTTCGTCACTCTGGCTGTGCTGGCGTGGCGGCTCTCTGTCACCTTGTAGCGAGATATTGATATGAGCAATATTACCATCTATCACAACCCGGCCTGTGGCACCTCACGTAACACGCTGGAGATGATCCGCAACAGCGGCAACGAACCGACAATAATTTATTATCTCGATACTCCCCCGACCCGTGATGAGCTTATTAAACTTATTTCAGATATGGGGATTACAGTGCGCGCCTTGCTGCGTAAAAACGCTGAACCTTATGAACGCCTGGGTCTTGATGAAGAGAAATTTAGTGATGGGCAGTTGATTGATTTCATGCTTCAAGATCCAATCCTGATTAATCGGCCGGTAGTCGTTACGCCGCTCGGTACTCGTCTTTGCCGCCCTTCGGAAATAGTGCTGGATATTCTTCCGGAAGGTCAGAAAGGAGCGTTTACCAAAGAGGATGGCGAGAAGGTCATTGACGAAACGGGAAAGCGGGTTAGGTAATCTGTCCACTTCAAGATATCGGACGCCTGTTTAATCTACGAGGGCGTCCGCTTGCCGTTCACTAAAGACCTCCAGCCTACTAACCCCGTCCGCATTATGCTATGAGAGGAAAAACTGTGGTGTTGGCTGCATTACAACTGCGTAATGTCACCATTAATACCTTCTTTACCCAGTTTATAGCGCAACATAATCTCTTCATGAAACACCTTGTTGAAGCCGGTTACGAACCAGATGCTTCTCGACGATCCTCTAAGGATGGTTGTGGGCTATCCGTAAAAAGAGCCGGGTATGCCCGGCTCTTTTTTAGCTGATTTCGAAATCTTTTAATTCTCCACCTTCAGCAATCAGATTTGAGATCCGCTTCGGCATTCGCCCCTGACCTGACCATGTTTTTGACTCTCCAGTTTCGTCAGTATATCGATACTTCGCGGGGCGGGGGGAGCGCGTCCTTTTAGCCTTACCCGGAGAGCCAATAGCAGCTAAAAGTTCGGAGGGGTCGATACCCTCATCAAGCATCATCTGACGAAGTGTTTCCAGTTTATCGCGGCGCTGACTTTCATTTGCAAGACGTAATGTCTCTTCTTCTCGTCGTTCTATAAGAATAATTTTAAACTTTTCCAGAACATCTTCCAGTACATCTAATGACATTTCACGAGTCTGAGAACGTAAGGTACGGATATTGTTTAACTGTGTAAGAGCATCTGACATAAAGAGACCTTTTAAAGTTTTTTCGTTGTTCAGCAAATACCAATGTCGACGGTTGCTCATCAATCCGATTTTTCTTACTGAGCATTTTAATCCGATTGGTACATATTGTTATTAACGAGGTTTAGACTACTTATATAAATCTCTTATCGCAAGACAAAATTAAGAAGAATGTGCAAGAACTAAATTACAACTCCTACGAAATGTCCATGCATTTTTGAAGGTACTTAAAACTATGATGCCAGGAGTCATCCGGAGAGCCTTTTTATACCCTCATAACTTATTGCTTCAGTCACACCTGATGAGATTTAAAATGAGGAGAGACAGCGCCGCCACTTAGCAAGGTTTTCACAAATGGCAAGATGGCACGCAGGGGGGAGACACCTGCATTTTGTCAGAGGGTAGCGAATTACTCTCTCTTTATAGAGACGTTTCTAAAAAAGTGTAATGTAAAAAAAAAGCCTGCTGTTAGCAGGCCATAAATGCTTTTAACTCATTTTTTGTTCGATTCTGATAAATAGGATAAGCATGCAATTAAACGTGGAGCAGAGAGCATGACAAAAATTCTATAAATATTTCCTGGCCGCATCAAGTATCTCCTGTGACGTTAACTCCCTGTCAGTAGCCACGTAAACAATACCATGATCGCCAGTTAAGGAAGGAAAACCTGCAGACATAATCCGAAGATGTGTTTCTTCACCGTTTGGATATTCCTGCCTGATAGAGGATATACCTTCCAGAACGGTCATGACTTTACAGGATTCAGCATTAAAGAAAACAAGGACTTTAATCATATTCTATTACCCTGTTCTCTCGTGGATATTAACTGGCAGATGCCATTAAGGTCAAAGCCATTACGCACTTCTTATTTAACATGTGGTTAGCTTGTGCTTTTAGACTTTTTATGCAGTAGTACTGCACTTCATCACATCGCTTAGCATACTCATAATTTTGAAAAATATGCTGATCAGATATTAAGAATAAACGACTTTCATCTGATTTAAGTTATGGATCTGTCTACTCAGGAATAATCCTTCATCGTTATCGCAGGCCCACAATGATTTATTTATCGCAAAGTGTTACATTTGCAGCAGCAGGACCCTTGTCTCCGCGGTGAATGGCGAATTCAACTTTCTGACCTTCAAATAAAGTTTTAAAGTTGTCGCCATTAAGTGCAGACAAATGGACAAAGATATCTTTGCTGCCATCAAGAGGAGAGATGAAGCCAAAACCTTTGTCTTCGTTAAACCATTTAACCAGGCCCATAATTCTCGAGGTCATACTGACTCCGTTATACATGATTGTATTGATAGTAAACGTATAAGATTAAACGTATGGACTCAAAAGAGGGGATATCAACGATAGCGCCTGGTAATGAGAACTGCCCGGAAAATTTCTAACTTTCATTAGTACATCGAACTGATGGGATTCATTAAGACACAGGGAATCGATATAAGCAAATTATCTTTTAGCCGTCCAGAGGTCCTGTAGGGAAAATAAAAGTGGCTGAATGCCATTTTCAATGTATAGTCTTTAAGTGTTTTCAATAAGGAATTGACTTGTCCCATAAAATGACAGGAATTGTCAAAAGCTTTGATATTCTTAGTGGTAAAGGCCTCATCATCCCATCTGATGGACGAAAAGACGTTCTGCTTCACATTTCAGCCGTTAACTCTTGCTAATCAGAATTACTCATCCCTGGAAGCCGCATAGAGTCTTGCCGGATAAACGGTCTCAGGGGGCCTGTGGCTGCGAACATTTATCTTTCCTGATTTTCAGTATGTCAAAATAGATAGATTAAAACTTAACCACATGTGGTACGGTGAAGCTCATTCATTGAAAGGTTAATGGTTATGTCTGTTATCAATTACGCAATGAAATTCTTCAGCAGTGCGTCTACTGCCACTGCTGCCTGTCCTGTTTGTGGCTTAAAATCAGTACAACCGTTGTCAAAAATCCGGCTCAACCAAACCATGCTTTGCCCCGGATGTAAGGCTCTGTTTATCTCCCGACGCTAGCTCGACCAAAATCGCAGAACAGAGCTCATGTCCTATACTTATGTTAGATTCCGGCAGCTGTTAAATCCCTGATGCCTGACGCCCATCCTGAGAGAACGTTTCTGAACTGATTTCGCAACTGCTCCTGCGCGCTAACGTCGCATCAGAGCAATGCTATGAAAATGATCCCCAGAGCGTGGTTTAACCGCTCCCGTATTCTGATGAATGCTGCCGAAAACATAACGTTTTCGGCGAACGATCCTGCCGGTGAAAGCTCGCCGCGGTCAGAACTCTTTTCGACCGTCCAGATGGAACGCTACGGCCAGAAGCTGGCGCGGACTCATAAAGTATCACCGGATAGGCATCCTTATTATCTTCTGAAACGGCTTGGCGACAATGAGGCCGTCATTACCCAAAACTGCTATGAGCTTAACGCGGGTAAAAAGACCAGTATCATGCCCGCCGGTGAATGGCTGCTGGACAATTATTATCTGATTGAGGAACAAATCCGCACTGTCCGCCAGCATCTGCCGAAAAGCTTTGGCAAAGGTCTTCCGTCGCTGGTATCGCCGTTGAATTGCCCACGAATTTATCATATTGCATCAGAGGCCATTGCTCACGGCGATGGCCGCTGGGATGCCGCCAGCCTGACCAGCTATCTCACTGCCTATCAACAGGTGACGCCGCTGACGCTGGGTGAAGTCTGGGCGTTACCGGGAATGCTGCGCCTTGCGCTGATTGAAAATCTTCGTCGTATCAGTATGGAAGTGATAAAAGCGCAGCAGGACAGAAACCTTGCTGATACGTGGATAACAAGGATTGTCGAATGCGCAGAGAGTGCGCCTGGTGATTTAATCATGGTGGTTGCCGATATGGCGCGCTCCCGACCTCCGTTAACCAGTGCGTTTGTCGCAGAGCTGGTGCGGCGCCTGCAGGGGCATGGCAACGCGCTGTCGTTACCTCTGACCTGGGTTGATCAGTGCCTTCGGGAACAGGGGATCACCACTGACGTTCTCATACATAGTTTCAATCAGCAGCTTGCCGCCAGCCAGCTGTCCGTCAGTAACAGCATCGCGGGCCTGCGTTTATTGAGTGAAACGGACTGGGCTGATTTCGCCGAAACGATAAGCGTTGTCGAACAGGCATTACGCAATGATCCTGCCGGCATCTATCCCCGAATGCACTTCAATACCCGGGATCATTACCGGCACGTAGTTGAGGTTCTGGCCAGAGACAGCGGTCTCAGCGAGCCTGAGGTTGCTGAGAAGGCGCTGGCGTTTTCAGAGGAAAAAGCGCCCGATACACCGGAGCATCATGTTGGTTATTATCTTGCGGGCGAAGGTCGACAGGCGCTGGATATTCATCTCCTGGCAGACGCCTCAAGGCTCATACGCTTGCGGCACAGTTTCAACAGAATAACCCTGCTGTCATGGCTTGGAAGCCTGGCGTTGCTGACAACCGCAGCGACCGCAGCAATATTGCACGAAACCGCCATGCAGGGCGCAGACTGGCTATTGATCGCGGTGATATTACCTCTGATTATCGCATTAACTCAGTTAATGAGCGATTTGCTCAGTGATGCAACCACCCGTTTTCGCGTTCCTCGACCCTTGCCGGGGATGGATTTTTCAGCCGGTATTCCCGCTGACAGTGCCACCATGTTAGTCATTCCCTGCATGTTGACCAGCCACGAAAGTTTCAGCCAGCTCCTCACCAGTCTTGAAGTCTGCTGGTTGGGGAATGAAAACGAAAATCTCAGGTTCGCGCTGCTCACCGATTTTGCTGATTCTGAAAATGAACCCTCACCGGAAAGTCACGCGCTGCTCAGACAGGCTATCGCCGATACGCAGGCGCTTAATCGCCGCTACCCCTCCGGCCGACCACGTTTTTATCTGTTACATCGCCAGCCTGAATGGAACCCCTCGGAAGGAGCGTGGATGGGCTATGAACGCAAGCGGGGAAAACTGGCGTTACTGAACAGCTGGTTGCGCCATCCCGGAACGCAATTCGTCAGCGTTGCAGAGATGCCTGCCCACCTTTTACCGGGTCACATAAAATACGTCATTACCCTGGACTGCGATACGGTGCTCCCGCGCGATACGGCACACAAACTCGTCGCGACGATGGCGCATCCGCTGAATACGCCTGAGTATGATCCGGTACGCCAGAGGGTTGTCAAAGGATTCGGTATTTTACAGCCCGGTCTTGCGGAGGAGATACCACGCAACGGTCAGGGGCGTTACGCAGCCCTGCGCAGCAGCGTACCGGGCAATAACCCTTATTCGATGATGTCTTCGGATATTTATCAGGATCTCTTTGGGGAAGGCTCGTTTGTGGGCAAAGGGATTTACGATGTTGATATTTTTATGCAGGCCACTACCAACATCTGCCCGGAAAATCTGGTACTCAGCCACGATCTGCTTGAAGGATGCTATGCACGTTCGGGTCTGCTGAGCGAGGTGTTACTGTACGAACAGTACCCTAATAATTATCTGTCGGATGTTGCACGACGTTCACGCTGGATCCGGGGTGACTGGCAACTGCTTAACTGGCTAAAACCACGCGTCAGAAAAGCCGATGGAACCCGGGTCAGGAATCCGCTGACCGCGCTTTCTTACTGGAAATTACTCGATAATCTACGTCGCAGTCTGGTCGCCCCCTCCTTACTGGTATTGCTGTTCTTCACTCTGCTTTGGGTACCCAATCCGGTTTACTGGCTGGGCATACTGTTGCTGATATGGCTGTTGCCAGCCATCCTCTGCATTAGCCACGACCTTCTGCATAAACCTCTGCGTCGCCGCGTGAAGCCGCATCTGTTACTGGTGGGGGCGGGCGCACTAAAGCGTCTGTCAGGTATCAGCCTTAATTTTGCGATACTGCCGCACGAAGCCGGATATTCGCTGAAAGCGATCGCCGTGACGCTATGGCGACTGGGGATAAGCAGGCGTCACCTCAGCCAGTGGGTCAGCCACAGCCAGGACAGCAGTCAGGCCAGACCCACTGTTGCACGTTTTTATCAGGCGATGTGGCTGAACGTTGCCGGTGGCGTGGCGCTGACAATACTGACCGGACAATTTGCCCCACAGCTGCTGGGGATTGCGTTACCGATCGGTTTGGTATGGTGTGTGGCACCGCTGCTGATGAGCTGGCTGAGTCGCCAGCCCGTGCGTAAGGTTTTTTCGCCTAATCAGGAACAAAAACAGCTGTTACGCCAGACAAGCCGTGAAATCTGGGCTTTTTTTGAAACATTTGCCACAGCAAAAGAGAACTGGCTTCCGCCTGATAATTATCAGGAAATACCACAACCGACGGTGGCACACCGAACTTCTCCTACCAATATTGGTCTTTCACTTATGGCTAACCTGACGGCATGGGACTTTGGCTACCTGCCTGGCGGAGAGGTGCTCCGGCGCGTGTCGCTCACGCTCGACACGCTGGATAAAATGGAGCACTACCGGGGCCATCTCTACAACTGGTATGACACCCGTACGCTGGTCCCCCTAAGTCCACGCTATATCTCCAGCGTCGACAGCGGCAATATGGCCGGGCATTTATTGACCCTGCGTGCAGGCCTGTCCGCCATGCGTCATCAGCCTGTTTTAAGCAACCAACAGATACTGGCAGGACTGAACGATACGCTGGATATTCTGGAAAAACAGTGGGGTAAGAACCCACCTGACAGCCTGAGACTGCTGCGCAAGCATTGCCTGAACGCGGTGTCGCTCTCTCCGCAGGCGCTTTTCAGCGAACTGAAAAGCATGCGCACCCAGTGCAACCATCTGACCAGCGCATGTCATCAGGGATCTCCTCTTCAGATGCGCTGGGCTGGACATCTGGAGCATCAACTGGTTCAGCTTTGCCATGAGTGGTCTCTGTTGCTTGGCTGGTTGCCTGCATCCTGGAATGAACAGAAGCTGCCGACGCTGAGCGAGCTTGCCCGTCCGACATTAACCGGTACAGGAACGCCTCCGGCGTCAGTGGCGGAGCAGGCCCGAATGCGACTCAATATTATCACCGAGCTGGAACAGCGGCTGGATGAGCATGCCCGGATGGATTTCGCCTTTCTGTACAGTGAAGCAACCAGTCTGCTCAGCGTCGGTTATAACTGTGACACCAATATGCCTGACAAGAGCCACTACGATCTCCTGCCGTCTGAAATCCGCCTGACCAGTTTTCTTGCCATTGCGACTAATCAGCTGCCTCTTAAAAGCTGGTACGCGCTGGGTCGATTGTTTACCACGATTGATAATGAAACTGCCCTGATGTCATGGAGCGGATCCATGTTTGAATATCTGATGCCGAATCTGGTGATGCCCACCTGGCCCGGCAGCCTGCTCGATGAAATGAGTCAGTCGGCGGTTATGCGCCAGATTCACTGGGGGAAAGAACGCGGGGTACCATGGGGTGTTTCAGAGTCCGGCTATCATGCTTTTGATGTTCAGCATAATTATCAGTATCAGGCATTTGGCGTACCGGGGCTCGGTCTGCGTAGGGGACTTGCCGATGACATGGTTGTTGCTCCTTACGCCACGCTGCTGGCGCTGATGGTTTCCCCACAGAGAGCCTGTGAGAACCTGTTCAGGCTGCAAAAAAATGGTGCACGCGGAGAATACGGTTTTTATGAAGCGCTGGACTATACCCCCTCACGTCTTGCAACCGGTCAGCTCTATGCGGTGGTACAGTCCTGGATGGCGCATCACCAGGGTATGGCATTTCAGGCGCTGGCTCATGTGCTGCTTGACGCCCCCATGACTGAACGCTTTATGTCCAGCACGGTATTCCGGTCAGCGAGTCTGCTGTTACAGGAGCGCGTGCCGGATGCGGTCGATCTGTACAGTCCGCGCCGTCATTTTGAATCTCATGAGGGCATGGTCAAACCCGTCCGCTATGAACCCCGTATTTTCTATAGCGTGGATACTCCCGCCCCGGATATTCAACTGCTGTCCAACGGCCATTATCATCTGATGTTGACCGCGGGGGGCGGTGGTTATAGTCGCTGGAATGATATTGCACTAACGCGCTGGCGCAGTGATACCACCCGTGATAACTGGGGAGCATTCTGCTACATCCGCGATACCCAGACGGGAGATGTGTGGAGCAATACCTGGCAACCGACAGGCTACACCAGCGGACAAGACGAGGAAGTGTTGTTCACCGATGCGGGGGCAGAATTCAGACGCAGCTTCGGGGGACTCAGCGTCAAAACTCAGGTGGTGATCTCTCCGGAGGATGATGTTGAATTGCGACGGCTCACACTGATTCATCGTGGTCGCAAGCCTCGCTCTCTGGAGCTGACAACCTATGCTGAAGTGGTACTGGCACCTGATGCCAGCGATCTGGCACACCCGGCATTCAGCAATTTGTTTATTCAGACTGAGCTGGCTCCTGAGCGTGACGCTATTCTTTGCCACCGGCGCCCGCGCTCACCGGATGAACCGGGCCCTTGCCTGTTTCACATGATGGTGGTGCATGGCGATAACCGACATAACGTGTCGTTTGAAACGGACAGGGCAAGATTTATTGGACGTGGCAGAAACCCTGCGAATGCCCAGGCAATAGAGACGGGAGGGATGCTAAGCAACACGTCGGGCTCGGTGCTGGATCCGATACTGGCAATTCGCAACGCCATCATTCTGCAGCCGGGGCAGCCGGTTACGATTGATATCATTTATGGCATCAGCGAGACCCGTCAGCAGAGCCTGGCGTTGCTGGAGAAATATCGCGATTACCCTATCGCCGATCGCGTCTTTGAACTGGCCTGGTCTCACAGTCTGGTGGTATTGCGCCAGATGAACGCCAGTGAAGATGATGCCACGTTGTTCAATTGTCTCGCCAGCGCTGTGCTTTACCCTGTCCAGGAACTGCGCGCCGAAGGACAGGCGATCGGCCGCAACCGGCGTGGCCAGTCCGGACTGTGGGGCTGGGCAATTTCAGGGGATCTGCCGATAGTGCTGCTGAGTATAACCAGCGAGGAAAGTATCACCTCAGTGACCACACTGATTCAGGCACACCGTTACTGGAGACAGAAAGGGCTGAATGTTGATTTGGTTATCCTGAATAACAGCCCCGGCGGCTACCAGCAGGGATTACAAAATCAGATTATGGAGTTAATTTATGCCGGGTCTGAAGCCAGTCTGCTGGATAAAAAGGGCGGGCTTTTTGTCCGCAACGGTGAGCATCTCTCTGCTGAGGATAAGTTGCTTTTGATGAGCGTGGCCTGTCTTTATCTTGATGACCGCGCAGGGGGTATTATTGAGCAGCTTAACCAGCGTATTCATACCCTGAAATCGCCGGCAAGGGCATTCATTCCGCGTGCTGTGCGCGAGCGTAATCAACATACGGACTGGAGCCCTGATACCAGTCAGTTATGCCATTTCAATGGGTACGGTGGATTTTCTCAGGATGGGCGGGAGTATCAGATCGTCCTTCGGGAAAATGCGCTTACACCGGCTCCCTGGTCGAACATACTGGCAAATTCCCGTTTTGGCAGCGTGATCTCAGAGGCAGGGCAGGCCTATACCTGGTATGAGAATGCCCATGAATACCGGTTGACACCGTGGGAGAACGATCCGGTGAGCGATCGCAGCGGCGAGGCATTTTACCTGCGCGATGAAGAGAGTGGGGAGTGCTGGTCGCCGACGGCTTTACCTGTTCGCGGACACGGTGATTACCTGACACGCCATGGTTTTGGCTACAGCGTTTTTGCCCATCGTGAGAGTGGTATAGACAGCGAGTTGACGGTCCTGGTTGCCGAAGCGGATCCGGTTAAACTGGTGCTCCTGACACTCAGTAACTCTTCGGGACGGACACGTCAACTTTCCGTCACAGGCTATGTAGAGTGGACGCTCGGAGAAACACGAACGCGCTCAGCCCCTCACATTGTGACACATGTGGCCAGAACGCCCGGCGGCTGCGGGGTGCTTGCGAATAACTTTTATGGTGATAATGGTGGCGGCCGAACTGCATTTTTTGCCGTCAGCGGTAATGACTGTTCTCTGACAGGGGACCGCCGGGAGTTTATTGGTCGTAATGGTTCCCTTCACGCCCCTTCGGCCATGAAACTGCAAAAGCTTTCTGGTAAGACGGGGGCCGGTCTGGATCCCTGCGGAGCGGTGCAATCGGCGGTTACATTAATTGACGGGGACCAGAGGACGTTTATTTTTATCCTCGGCACAGAGGAGAATGATGTTTGTGCTCAGGAGACGCTGGCCCGCTACATGAACGAGGATACGGTCCGCCAGGAGCTGAACCGGATTCATAATCACTGGCACAATGTTCTCGATAAAATCGTAGTTAACACCCCCGACACGTCCGTAAATTTACTGGTTAATGGCTGGCTGTTGTATCAGACGGTCGCCTGCCGTCTTATGGCCCGGAGTGGCTACTATCAGTCTGGCGGTGCATTTGGTTTTCGCGATCAGCTGCAGGATACGCTGGCTCTGAGCCACGCTGCTCCGGACCGGATGCGTGAACAGATAATACTCTGTGCATCACGGCAGTTTATCGAGGGGGATGTGCAACACTGGTGGCACCCGCCACACGGCAACGGTGTGCGTACCCGCTGTTCCGATGACTATCTTTGGCTGCCGCTTGCTGTTTGCCACTATGTTGAAACGACGGGGGATATGGATGCACTGGAAATACGCATTCCTTATCTGGAGGGACGCTCGCTTCAGCCTGGTGAAGAGTCTGTCTATGACACGCCGGTCATCAGCGGCACCGAAGAGACACTCTGGTTACACTGCGTCAAAGCTATTCACTATGGACTTCGCTTCGGGGAGCATGGCCTGCCGCTGATGGGGGCTGGTGACTGGAATGACGGGATGAACCGGGTGGGTATCGAAGGCAAAGGTGAAAGCGTCTGGCTGGGCTTCTTCCTGTACGACATTTTGCAGCGGTTTGCAGCGCTGGCGGAGCGCAGGCTGGATGAAAGCGTCGCCGCGATGTGCCGTTCACAGGCTCTGCGCCTGCAAAGTAATCTCGAAGCCCACGCCTGGGATGGGGAATGGTACCGGCGCGGGTATTTTGACGATGGTACTCCTCTGGGATCGAAAACCTCACAGGACTGCCGGATTGATGCGATTGCGCAGAGCTGGTCTGTATTGTCCGGCGCCGCGAGCCCGGGACGGTGCGCAAAGGCCATGCAGGCGCTGGATAAGCACCTTGTGGATAACGAAGGAGGGCTGATCAAACTGTTAACGCCTCCTTTCGACGGACACGGCCCAAATCCGGGCTACATACAGGGGTACCTGCCCGGTGTGCGGGAAAATGGAGGGCAGTATACGCATGGCGCCATCTGGGCAGTAATGGCCTTTGCCCGAATGGGGAATGCCGAACGAGCCTGGCAACTCTGGTCAATGCTCAACCCTATAAATCATACCCTGAATGCGGACTCTGTCGGGATTTATAAAGCTGAGCCTTATGTCATGAGTGCTGATGTCTACAGCGTCGCTCCCCATACCGGACGTGCAGGGTGGAGCTGGTATACCGGTTCCGCAGGCTGGGCCTGGCGTTTACTTACCGAGGAATTACTGGGGATAAAACGTTCCGGCACTGACTTTAGTGTTCATGCCGGGTTACCGGATGAGTGGTCGTCTTTTTCTATGGCATATCAATATGGTGAAAGCCATTATCAGATTAGTGTTTCACGCGGCGATGCAGAATATTGCGTGACGCTGGATGGTGTTCTCCTCCCTGATGACAGAATACCGCTGAAGGATGATGGACAAAACCATACGGTTGAGATCATTCAGAACTGACACTGATCCCGGAGGTGCATTAACGTCTGCCGTTAATGCGCTGATTATCCCTGAGAACATCAATCGCAGTCTGCATGGCGATTTTGTCATCCCGCCTTTTTTGTTTGTCCTGCATGACCTGAAGGTATTCCAGCAAGGTGCGGGTATTAATCGGTCGGCCCTGTTTACCCACAGCCAGCACGGCTTCGCCAAGAATAATTTTCACAGGCGGTAGTTGTGCCGGATACCAGTCAAGGGTGTCTTCTGATTTCATCTTAAATTTCTCACGGAAGGGTAGTGTACCATAAATCAGACGTTCAATTTTCAATATCTGATAACCTCATTCAGACACAACTTAACATAACTTATGCCAGTTATTTTTATATTAAAGCGTATAATAATTACTGTATTCCTCAGAGAATTATTTATGTCTTATACAAATGGGCTCAGGTATTTTAAAGAAAGACCGGTTCATGTTGCCTGCCCGGTATGCGCACACAGAGCCGATCAGAAAGCAGGTAAACTAAGAAAAGATGCGGTTCTTGAGTGCCCTGCCTGCGGACTGTTGTTCAGACCTTCAGAATGCTGGTGTATCGGCGGCTGATCAGCTTCTGCCACTTAACGTCAGTGATGTCGGAAAATGGCAACGTTCCTCGTGTACTGCAGTTGTCGAGGGTATTATAATGAAATCTAAAAAATCTGTTTTTATTGAAGGGCATATCCTGTCGAACAGCTGTCACGGACAGGCTGGCCAACCTTTCTGTATTCACCGGGTCAGGTTTAGTAATGGTAAATATGCGATTATTCGGGTGGCATCCGGGATATGTTTCAAACCAGGCGAAATTATTCAACGAAACGATTGTGAGTGGTTTTATAAACTTACCAAAATTCGGCTTCTTTCTTTTGAGTACGTTGATGATGATGAATCAAGAAGACAATTTCTTGAGTATCAATGATAAAACATGGATTTATAACAGAATAACTTTGCTGGCTTACAATTCATTCCTGACTCTTTAAATCCTTTACCAGTCATTGCAAAAATATTTTTTCTGAATTTAGATGGGTTTAAATTGTCTAAAACAAAATGTATCGCTAAAGACGAATTGCCTCATTGTTTTCCTTTTGCGTTATAACCTTCATTAGCATTAAGGAAATTTATGGCACAGACTTTTACTCATAATTTACTTCATCCTCGCCACTGGCTTACCTGGTCTGGTTTGGGTCTGCTGTGGCTTCTCGTTCAACTTCCTTACCCGGTTTTACATATTCTGGGTTCTGGCCTTGGAAAAATATCCAGACCCTTTCTGAAACGCCGGGAAGGAATTGCGATTAGAAATATTGAACTGTGCTTTCCCGAGATGACACCGTTTGCCCGGAGCCAGATGGTCAATAAAAACTTTGTTTCTCTCGGGCTGGGACTGATGGAAACAGGTATGGCCTGGTTCTGGAGCGATGCGAGAGTCAAAAAATGGTTTGATGTCGAAGGGCTTGAAAACCTGACCGGTGCGACAAGGGGAGTAATGGTTGTCGGGATTCATTTTATGTCCCTTGAGTTGTGTGGAAGAGTAATGGGGTTATGCCATCCTATGATGGCAACGTATCGTCCACACAATGATCCATTAATGGAATGGGTACAGACAAAAGGGCGTATGCGTTCAAATAAAGCTATGATTAATCGACGTAATTTATCTGGTTTTGTTCATGCGCTAAAAGCTGGTGAAGCCGTTTGGTTTGCACCAGACCAGGATTATGGGTCTAAAGGAAGCGTTTTTGCACCTTTTTTCTCGGTAAAAAAAGCAGCCACGACGAACGGAACGTATGCTCTGTCAAAACTCGCTGGTGCACACTTGATCACACTTAGCATGATTCGACGTAGCGATAAAAAAGGTTATCACATGTATATCAGCAATCCGTTGTCAGGCTATCCAGGGGAAGACAAGGTCGCCGCAGCGGCTTATATGAACAAGATCATCGAGCGTGAAATTCTCCGTGCTCCTGAGCAATACCTGTGGATGCATCGCAGGTTCAAAACGCGTCCTGAAGGCGAAGTCTCTTTATACAAATGAACCACTCTACTTGTCATGAGCCAGAATCTATCTTTCTTGCCACTGCGTATTTGTAAAAAATGCGATAAGGAATTTTCGATCGGATTCATGCTAACGATGGGTTGACTGACAGCCAAGGTTAATCAATTAAACCGGTTCGGATTTGAAGGTCCGTTTTTCGCTTATAGCTGCCATTCAAAGCGATAATAATTTTTGTATATTTTCTCTTCCACATGATGTCAGTTATCGGGAATGGTTTGACTATCCAGCAGGCATAGCATCCTTTACAGCTCGACAAACCGAACGCTCCGATAGGGTATGCAGGCACACGGATGGCGTGTAAAGCAGAGTGAAAAAGATGATCGATTAAACCGATCGATTTTATAAAATTGATCTGCAAAATGAATTATCCGGCACGCTAGTGCCTGTGCTAAATTCCCAGCAATTCATTTAACGTATTGTTTATTAGTTTATTTCCTGTCCTCTGGTGGGCGCCCTTCTTTTGTCCTGCGGGCACGGCATGGGAATGCGACAGCAGGTGATGGAATGAAAAGATGTGCCCGATGTAACAAGAAAAGAAGCATTCTGGACCGGATTTTCGGGCTGGATAAAGAATTTTGTGATGGCTGTCTGATGGTGGTTAACCAGGAAATCAGAGAAAAACGAGTGGTGTCCACACCAGCACGAAAATCACCGGGACGCTCTTCCTGACAATGTTTCGTACCCGGCAGATTATTGCCTCTGATGGGGTAACAACTCTGAAGCTTCCCTCTGTTTACATTCCCTTTGATCAATGAAAATCAACATCGATATCAGCGTCATCATTCCTGCCTTCAATGCAGTTGACAGCATCGGGGCTCTGGTCCATACACTGCTTGGCGAAACAACGCTCAGTACTGAAATCATTGTTGTGGATGACGGTTCAACCGACGAAACATGGACGCTACTCAGCGCCATTACAGATGAACGGCTTATTCTCATTCGTCAGGAAAATCAGGGCGTGTATGCTGCCCGTAATGCTGCACTGGCGATTCACCGTGGTGAATGGGTGGTGTTCCTGGATGCGGATGACCGGGTTGCGGCAGATTTTCTGCAGGAGCGGCTGCGCACAGCCCGCGAAGCACAGGCCGATGTCGTCCTTTTCAATGCCCGGCATACAGACAGCGCCGGACATCTGCGGCATACCGTTCACCGCAGACAGCCTTACGGTCAGACGCTGACGGGTCAGCAGTGGATACGCCATTGCGTCAGTCAGAGGGAATGGCCGCATTATCTGTGGCTGCAGATAATCCGTTCAGCGTATATTCGCGAGCATGACCTGCGATTCCAGGAAGGGAAAAGCCACAAGGACATTCTCTGGACGATACAGCTTGCCGCCGCAGATGGCCGATTTTATTTCTCTGACAGACAGGATTACCTGTGGGTGAATAACCCGGCGTCAATTACCCACCGCCCGGATTATTACGATATCCGCGCGTTCAGCTATTGCGACGTGATTGCAGATATTCTGGCACTCAGTACACAGACGCAGTACCGATCTGTCAGACGAGCGCTGGTCAGGCATGCGCTGGTGGAAAGCCGCCATTTTCTGGGCCTGTACCGGCGCAGGGTGAATGACCGGCTGGCGGTCCGGGCGCGTTTTCGTGCGCGGATAGCCTTTCGCCATCTGGTATCCGGCGTGAGCAACCTGAGCGATGTCTTTTTCCTCCTGAAGCTGGTCCGCAATATTTATCTGCCTGGTGTCCGCAATACTCCCGTAGCCGTTTCGCAGGTGCGGCGTTAATCCATGGATATCGCAACGCTTCTGGCGCGGTCGTGGCAAACTGCGACAACGGGTGATGACTCCATTCGCTCCGCCAGGGATATCGTCGAACACTGGTATGATAAAGGCGGTGACCTCACCCGACGGACCCGACGGTTTATGCTGCGGGAATGCCTGTGGATAGCCGCACATTACCGGGACACTGAAACGGTACTCACCCGACAGTTTCGCCTGCTGGCCGTGTTACTGTATCTGGGCGGTTATTTTCCGAAAGGAAATGTCGACGGTATGCTCCCGGAGAAATGTTTCATTTTACTGAACGCCCCGGAATTAAGCCCCATCCTGACAGACGATACGGCCCCTGATGTTCTGGCGGCGTCCTGCCACACCCTCTTCTACCTCAGACGGATATCTCCGTTAAGGTGTTACCACCATACGCGCTGTCTGAGCGAACATCTTTTTCAACTAATGGAGATCTGATAAAAGCGCCAGTCTTTGTACTGGTACCTGAGGGGCTGATCGCTGACGGTGTTGGCGTCAACGATCAGGGCTAACGTCATTATTTCCCTCCGCTGAATCTGCCACCTGTGATGTCAGTAACGGTTTTATATCCCTTGCGGGTCATCAGCCCGGTAGCCTTCCGGTCTCGGAGCATATCAAGGCTGCCGATAAACGGAGACTGCTCTTTCACGCTGAAGCCGTGACGGTCAGTACGCACCAGGTCGTACTTTTCCACGATAAAATTCACAGCGTCACACAGTGAGATTCCCGCATCAATGTGTTTCTGGATCATACTGTCGTTGCCAAACGGTGTGTCGTTGAGGGTAAGGCCGTAGTGTTGCTCCAGCAGATACTCCAGTAATTTTTGCCAGATTTTGACTGATGACAGACGTGACGATGCCGCCCTTTGAGGGGGCAGGGATTGTATTTGCATGGTTTGCTCTCTTTTGACGAAGGAAAAGCGTCCGGGGTTTATGCGGTTGTTGCAGACGCCGGATAAATTACGATATACAAATAGCCACAGGAACCGAGCGTATCGGCCTTACATATCAGCCCTTTTGCATGGAGCGTGATGCAGCGCTGAATGCGGGGCATGAGTTCGCTGCTGGTCAGCATGAGCTCCATCTGCTTCATCAGTAACGGAAATGCCTGGTCCAGATGGCGTAAATCTGAGTCATTAAATGTCCCGGTGGTGCTGGCGCGGTCAGCAAGGTAATGCAGGCGGTTACCCTCCTGTACCAGCCGGGCACCAAAACATGGCGTGACGTTGCGTCTGAGGCCCCACCAGGGTTCCGCGATGTTATGGTTGATTACACGGGTTGCTTTCTGCATGTAAGTACTCCTTAACGGTGAGTTAATTCAGGGTGACGCTGCGCAGGATCACATACGGACCGTTGCGGTCCTGTCGACGTTCAGCAAACACGGCCAGTACACCCCGGATATCCTGCACTTCCCTGCCGTAGTAATGGCAGATACTGCCGGACCACTTATATTTCCCGGTACAGAAGCGAAACAGCCGGGACTCAGAATGCTGGCGGTATATCGCCATTGCCTGACGTTTGCTGATGATTTTCATCGTTATTCTCTCCCTAAAGCCAGCCACGCTCGGCAAACGAGACGATGTCCATGCCTCCCACTACCAGGTGGTCCAGCAGACAGATATCCACGAGTTTAAGTGCCTGCTTCAGATGGTCAGTAAGCAATCTGTCGGCATGGCTGGGTTCGGCATAACCTGACGGATGATTGTGTGAAAGCACGATGGCAGCCGCGTTGTATTTCAGTGCTGCCTTTATCACTTCACGGGGATGTACCTGCGTATGGTTGATGGTGCCGGTGAAGAGCGTTTCATGGGCAATAAGACGATGCTGGTTATCGAGGAAGAGCACCATGAATACTTCACGCTCCAGTGTGGCGAGCTGCAGGCGAAGCCAGTCGCGAACTGCATGGCTGGAGGTAAATGCCTCGCCGGGCTCGCGTAACTGGCGTTCCAGCAGGGTCAGAGCGCGTCTGATGGTGCGCTGCGCGGTGGGAGATATTCCCCCGCTGTCAGGGGGACACGTGGTGATATTCATTTGCTTTTCCTGTCTGTTGACGCGTTGGGAGGAGATGTGTTGTACAGTTTTTCGGCAACGACGAACTCGTCGTGCAGGGATTCAAACCATCACCAGATATGGAAGAGAGGGGTACCCGTCAGGAAATGCAGGAAGGGTTCGTCGGTCACAAGGTCACCGTCCTCATCCCTGACCGTTGTATTCCTCAGCGTATCCCACAGGGCATTAAGGTGAGACAGTTCATACGGCATGGCGGGATGCTCAGTCGATAATGCGCATGATGGCGCTGCATTCTGCGTGGTTCAGCGCATAGTCACGCAGACGCCAGTAATGTTCCGTCATGGAGTCGCATTCCGTGCGGCAAGCGTGATGACTGTAAGCGATAAGACAGACTGCAATCCCTGCAGCTTCGGCGCTCATGTCTGAGGCGTTGCCGTTCATGGCGTTGAACAGCGACCAGAAGACATCGTTGTCCGTTTCCGGAACCATGAAGGCCCCGCCGTTGCTGAGAGTATAAAAATTCCAGACACCGCCGCTGTAGTCAGCGCAGAACCGATCCATCCAAGCAAAGACCTGCGGTTCAAGGGTTATCCACTGCGGGATGTTGCCAAAGTGCTGCGGCCAGAACTCCACACGCTGTTCGTCTGGTACGGGCGCGGCTGTCAGAGCATGTGCAGAACCGTTATCGTCAGCCTGCAGAGGTAGCTGATTTTTATCGTTAATATTAATCATGTCGGTCATGTTAATTTTTCCTTATGCATGGAGATGTTGAATGGAAGACTCGGGCCGGGGATTGATTTCGGTGGCGGGGCGCGGGTTATTACCCGCCCAACAGGCCCATCATGTTTTCGGCCATCACCCAGATCGCACGGTTTAACTTAACGTCGCCATCAATCCCGTTTACTGCGCGGGTATGGGTACGTTTACCCTGCGCGGTACGGCCACTTAGCCCGCCTTTCAGCAGGTTTTCCTGAATGCGCTGGTAGGTAGTCCACAGGTCATCGCTCTCGTCCTGCCAGCGGCGAGGTGCAAGGATTTGCGATTCAGTCACTGGCTGGTACTCTTCCCCAAAACGGTAGGCCAGCGCCGCTTTAGCAAGTGCATGCTGTGCTGGTGACGGGAGTTGCAGGGACTGCATAGCGTCACGTTTCTCTTCCACCCGGTCAAAGACGCTGAGCACCTCATAGGCACCCTCAATCACCTTCCCGACGACATCCCCCCTGTGTGGCACGCGGATCTCGCCAAACGACTGTCCGCAGACGAGCGAATTAGTGCAGACACTTCGGAATATCCCCGGCAGTAACTGAAAACTCGACGCGCCATCGTGCGAATTCAGAATGATGATTTCCGGCACCTGCTGACCGTTTATCTGACCGGCACGACGCAGGCGCAGCATATGCTTTGTATGTTCCCGTCGGCTCTGGTCGCGCACTCGTGACTGACAGGCAAAGAATGGCCGGAACCCTTCGCGTTTAAGGTTCTCCAGCAGGGTGATCGTGGGTATGTAGGTGTACTTTTCGCTTCTGGAGTCGTGCTTGTCTTCCCCAAAGATGCTGGGGACATGCTGCATCAGTTCTTCGTGGGTTAAGGGACGGTCACGGCGAATCTGGTTCACCCGACCAAAACGGCTGGCTAATCGCATAGTTGATTCCTCATCTGGTTAATCTGAAGGCATAAAAGCAAAAGCCCCTGCTCCGTGAGGAGGCAGGGGCTGGATGTGTTGTTCTCAATGAACGGATAGGGCGGGATTACAGCGTATCCAGAATCTTCAGTATCTGCGCCATCAGGGCGGAGATAAGTGCAGTGACCAGCAACGTGACCGCTTCCCGGGCTGTATCAATGCAGTCGTCATCGTAACCGGCCTGACGAAAGCGGATTTCAATATACTGCCGGGCATGATGTCCGCCGCACCAGGTCAGCGCCTGGCTCAGGGCGGTCACCAGCATTTTCAGAAAGGTCATAGGATTTACTCTGGACTGCGCAGCGGCAGCCCGTTGGTCATGTGGCATTTTTTAGGTTGGGAAACGTTAATCAGGGGCGGGGACTCAGTGGTAAGTGTAACGCCATCCCCCCTTATCAGTAGTGACGACGACTTCTGAAGCCACGCAGTTATTATAAAAACTCACGCTGACGGACTGCCCGTAACGCAGGGTGGCAGGCAAAATAGTTTCTTTATTACTGGAGTACAGATATTTCTGGTTGGCAATGCGACAGTTTCCCCGGTTCACGTCAATATTTTCGACTTTCACGGTGTTATCCAGTGCAGTGACCACGACCGTGACGTAGCGTGTTCCGGCAGGGTGAACCTGATTACTGGTCTCCACTTTGATGGATGGCGTTGGCTCTGCCAGCGCCAGGGCTGATAGTGCAAACAGTGCGGGCACCAGCATGTGTTTAAATTTCATAAACTGTTCCTTTTAAAAATAACGTAATCAACAGGTATTAAATTCAGATGCAGGCTAGAGTGCATCTTTACCCACGCAGCCGTGGGTCCCGAATACTGGCAATACCTTTGCTGCCCCAGCCAGCGTGAATGTGGCATCCTTAACACCGTCTCCGGTTACTGAGACCTGTTTGCCATTACGTAGCTGAGCCCAGGCCAGCGCCAGGTTATTACCGCCCACTCGACTGCCAGATTCGCTGATGTCGATGGGGGCTCCACCGTCGATACTGACCTGAAGGCTTTTATCTTCATCCATACTGACCTGATGCCCGCTGGCGTCAGTGAATATGACCGTGGCCGGTTGCGAGCCGTAATCCTCACAGGTCAGAGACAGTTGCGATTGACTTTCCCCATTGATAACAAACTCTGATACTCCTTGGCCCCAGCCCCGGGTCCAGGTGGTTTGATTACCGAAGGCCATTGCCACTGCCGGTACCAGCGCACAGGTCAGTAGTAAAGGGTGAATCATTTTTCTGTTCATTTTTGTGCACCTCTGGTTTTCGTAAAACGCTACCCGGAAAGGGTATCTGCATGATTTTTAGTAGAAGACAGACAGTCATAAGCATCCCGTTGGGATTTTATAGCTGCAAAAAAGAAGGGGATAACGATGAAATTCGATCGAACCGATCGACAAAATTGATCGTGGTTCAGTAAATATATTTACCGTAAACCTCGCCCGAGTTTATCGATGGTCCGGTTTCACTTCAGAAGGGTGATATATATCTGAGATTTTATTGAACACAGGCTGAGGAAATGCATCACTGAGGCGGTATGGCGCAGACACCGTCCTCTGTGACAGGAGGAACACTAAAAAAGCGGTTATAGAAGAGATTACAGGCTCTGTGGTCGCTAGTGTCAATGTGAAAATATTTTGCCATGTACTGGCTGAGTATATGCTGAAATTCGTCGTAGATTTGTTGAGACCCCCGCTTGTGCTTCACCCTGATTTCATCAACTAAACGATAACATTGCTCCAGCAGGCGGTCGCCGTCGCCGTTCAGCAACGCATGAAACGCGGCAACGGCAAATAATTCATTCGCAGGCCCGGCATTAAGCCAGATGCTGACTTCGGTACAAACCAGCGTTTCCCATAGTGACATCAAATTCAGGCGTAAGGCTTCCTCTTTTAACAGACGGGTTAGTGGAGGAAATGCGTAAATATCAGTGTCAAATAGCCTGCGTGACAGACTTAAATCAGCAAAGGCAAGATGCTTAACTCCGTACAATGCTTCCTGTACAGCATCTGAACCGTATTTATCCGTTAACGCTTTCAGTAAGGTCGATTTAACCGGTTGAGGTGTTTCCATTGCTTTTATGCCACTCAGCACTCCTGACTGACAGCAGGGGATAAAATCCTTCATCATCCGGTTTATAGCAGCAGGTGCGATGATAATGTTTCTGGCGATATTTGCACCGCCCTTAGAGTTAGGGTAAATGTGGCATAGCTCAAGATCCAGCCAGGGGATTAACCTTTTTGGCGTATCAGCAACTCTGTGCCCGTTCAGCGTATTATACGTTTTCTGGTGGTCAGCTTTGCGCTGATATAACCGAATGAGGTCTGCAATATCCGTCGGACCGGTGATACTCCCCAGTCCAAGGGAATTATTTTTTAGCATAGCTTCCACATTGAGCCAGTAAGAGTGCTTAACCAGTCTTATAATAGCATCGTCATCGATTAACCTCCGGGCTTTATCCCGATGTTCCTTACAACAATAAAACTGATTGCGGGTTTCAGATATACTGATACCACAGGCGGGATACTGGCATATTAATGCTGCTCTTTCCGTTCGTCTGGCTGCATTTAACTGTCTGCCCTGATAATGTGCCTGGCATAGCCGTAATATCCGTTCGGCGGGTGAATGGCCGATCTGTGCCATGCAGTTATTTCTTTTACATACGGCCATAATTAAACTCTTATTTAATGTGGTAATATCTTTGCTTTTATTGTTAATAATAATGATGCTATTTTTATATGTCATTAAATATATTTATTGATCAATATTAATTAAATGTTAATGTATTTGTCTCAAATGAGTAAGAAATACACTAGCAAAACACATTGTGTTAAATTACATGTTTTGATGGCTGTTAATGGTTCATATCCACAGAGCTTTCCACCAGTCGTCATTATCTGTTTTTTAGCACTGTATTCTGAGAAAACCCCGCGCGGATTGCGACCAGTCACGACTGGCGCGGGGTTTTTGCCTCTGTGGCTGTTTTTCGAAGACATTTAACCGGTTTACGCTCTGGCCATTCGGGTCTCTGTAGTGAGGTGTCCCGATTAATATTCCAGCCTGTTAAAGTCAAAGTATTCAAAACCATACCTACCAGTAACATTCTCTGGCGATGCAATAATCGGATTATGTCCGTTCTCCAGGAATGCCGGTGGAATACACCATGAGTGGCGATCTTCCTGGGAAGGCATGGCAATATACACCGCAGAATGACGGCCCGGACGAATAAAACAAATCAGACCCAGTGCGATTAACTGCTCCAGAACAGATTGTGATTTACTGGCGTCACGCAACCGATTCGGGCCGTTCCGGTTTACCTCATTTTTCCTGAATGGATATCCCTTATCATCGAGAAATTTCTCCTTAAGCCACCTGAACATCTCGTAAACGTCTTCCATAAATGCATTCCGTTCAGAAGAAGGGAAAAAAAGCCTTTCCGCTTCTTCAAGATGCCATTCCACAATGTTGAAGGCGGCCTGGATTACCCCCCGCGAAATACATAAACTCTCAGGTGAATACATATATGTCAGGATGGCCGCAACCCTGAGGGCATTCGCCCCCGCTTTGGCTGCAATTTCACTGATATGTTCCATCTGTTGTCCGGGGGCTGCTTTACGGCTGAGCTCTGACTGTTTTTCTGCCCAGTAAGCGGTCGCATCATCAGATAACCTGAGCGTTTGTTTCTGCGAGTCGTTACTATAAAAACGCACCTTCTGCTTATCAAGTAACTGGTTAATTTTCTGGTGGAATACATTTAATGCTTCATCAGACTGAGCGTGACCTGTATTGGTGCGGCGACGACCCAGCGTGCTGATGGTATTGATGTAAAGAAACCGTGACAGAAAACCACTTCCCTTGCTGAGTTCACCGTGGTTGCGGCAGTAATTTTCAAAGACCGGAGGCTGAACCATTAATGCCAGGGTCAGACAGGCATTGATATCGTACTCTTCGCCGCCCGGGCGGTGGTATTCATAGGTCTCCCCGTCCCAGGCTTTATTCAGTAAACCGAGGTTGTTTTTCAGATACCCTTTAAAAAAGGTAATTGCCTCATCTGAGACCACCCCGGCTTCAGAGTACCGGCTCAGACCTTCCAGGAGCGCCTTTGCGGTGGTGTCATCATAAAGCATCGCCAGACGGGCTGGAGGCTGCTGCCGGGTTTCTGCATGCTCATCTAACAGCCGTTCTTCTTCCATCCCCTCATAACCGTTTTTGATGGCAGTGTACAGATTACTGGTCAGTGCTTTCTGGTGTATTTTCCAGATATTGTCAGCACGCAGGTGCGTCTTCATCAGACTGTCGTGCTGCTGCTTCATTTGCTCAGAGAACCGGTAAAAAGGTTTCATCACTTTTTTGCTGATACTGGTCTTACCTTCTCCTGAGACCGCCAGCGTCAGTAGATACAGTGCACAGTGCATCGGATCCGATGAGTGTGGTGGTACCACCTCAATATGAGCCTGACAGGCGAGGGAAGCGGCTGCCAGTACGGCCCCCGCTATCAGTTCCGCCGGGATACCCGTCTCGTTATAAAGAGCATCAATGACATCCCGCATCACCGGCGGGAACGCGAAGACAGGGTAACCCTCCGGGGTTCTGTTTTGTACGGGAATATAAGGCTCCGGCATTTTCGGAATGACAGTGTATGGCAGTAAATTCTGCATGTAATATTCTCCTTGGTTACTGTTTTCAGTAACGGGTTAGTTGTGAATATAATAAAATAGCCAAGCGTCAAAATTTATTTAAAGTAATAATCTTACCCAATAAATAATCGCATTCTGTTTCCTTGCAACTGGCAAAAATATGTCGCAGCGAGCGCATATTTAAATCAGAGACGTTGTTATATAACCTGCGTATCCTCCTTTAATTTTTACCAATACTATCTCATCGCTTATGATGGCTGCTGGCGTTCCAGCAGCCATGCATCTAGCTCTGACTCAAGCCAGCCGACGGACTGCATACCCAGCCTGCGCTGTTTCGGGAAGGTCGGGTCGTAACGCGGTGACTTCGGGTTAATCCAGTCATAGATGGTTGAGCGGGCGATGCCAGTTTTGTTAACAACGGCGCGTATGCGCAGTATCCTGATACCTTGTACAGACATATCTGTTAATTCCCCCTGTTCTTTCGATATGGACGCAATTGTATGGTGCCGGAACAGGTAATGGCACCCGCCTGGTGGCTGTAGCAAAAAAGGCATTTTATAACAACGAGATAGGGTTTTTTTTAGGGTTTTTTTCCATTTTTTGTTGGTGACAGAATGTTTTTTTTTCGAAAATGGTGTCGGAAGCGTCTGGCTAAGGGCAAGAATGAGTCGTTCCAGGTGTCAGGCAAGGAAATTTACTGGAGTATAGAAATTGTCATTCAAAAAGAGGGACTTCATGGCTGATTTAGACAGGGATTTTACCCCTGATGAGTTACTCATCGTATTTCGTAAAAAGAGGAAAGCGTTACGTTTTCATCTCGGGGTCAGACAGAAACATATCGCCAGGCAATGGCTGAATAAAGATACTGAAATTGTTATCGTGCTACAAACAGGGAGACAAACGAAGGATGAAGATTTAGCGCGGCGACTTGCTGATGAGCACGGAGAGAAAAAATGGCGGCGTTATCTGAAAATTTTCAGTCTTTCAGAATGGATGATAAAGGGGATCAGGAACGATATGTCTAAGGCTGAACAATACTGGGAGCAGGGAACATCGGCTCTCGAATCTGATCCAGATCATGCGGTGCAATTAATGCTGAGGGCTATCGCGTTGTTGGATCGCGGTCTGAAACGCAGTGAATCCGCAGCAGGTAAAAGAATCAAGGAACGGCATAAACTCAATTCTGCTTATGGCGGAAAGGTCAAAGCGACACGTTTTGATGGCGTTAAAGACGAAGTGATAAAACACCTGGAAGCGCAACCTGAGGGCTGGGAAACTAAAACCGATGCCATCAACGCAATTATTAAAGCGTTAAGGCCCTATATTGAGGAGCATGGATGGCCTTCCGCACAGGATAAAAACGACTCACGGGACGCGGCAATGGTGGAGGCAAGCCAGAGCAAGTTGTTGGCTGAATGGTCAGTCAAAGACAAAAGAGTGAAGGCGGCGTTCGCGAAGGCAGTACAAAAACGTATCGGGGTGTCGCAAAATCGATAGTCCGGTACCTTGAGAGCGCTACGTGATTCAATGTGACTGCCTTTTCTCAGATGTGGCTGTGCAGAAGAGCATAGAGCTGATAATAAGACGATACGAGCTCCCCTGAACATCATCATCTTTTTAGCGATACTGACAGGGTTGATAGCGATACAACTTTTTAATGAGTAATCTGTCGGGAGTACCTTGCACTTTTTAATGGTATGCCGGATCACACTGTCCAATCTGGCAATGGTATTCGTCGTGTAAAACCGCCTCTGCCGCTGGTACCCCAGATCATGGGTTAATGCTTTGTAGTCCTTCTAAGATACGAGCCGCAGGCTATTACGCACCATGTGAATGATACAGAACTTAATCCGCTCTCCGGATAAACTGCATTAATGGCGTCAGAGATGCTCTTCAGCTCATCAACGTAGGTGATGAGGATATCTTAACTTCGGCACAACTCAGCTCATAGCTTAATTAGTTGATAAAAATCAGCGTGGGGCCCCTCGCTATATCTGCTCATAGATCAGGTTTGACTTGACGCAGCTATTACACAAAACTAAACCAGCTACTCTTAAAATCCGAGAATGTACAGTCTCTAACGGCTTTCCAATAGTTACCGAAATTCTCAACGACTAGGTAAATGTCATCATACAGCGGTCAGTTCTGCATCCGAAGTATATTTGCTCGTATGTTAACCTAGCATTAGTACAACATCATTCTTAGGCGAATGGCCCAGCAGGCTTTTTACTCCTTAAAAATTCACTTCTGGTTAAGTAAATCATTCAATGATTTTTGTCATTTAAATCAATTGGTTAATTTTAATTGCGATTTGCTTTTAACCCTAGCGATTTAGACGTATTATTTTGAGATTAATCCACTTGCCATGAATTCCCTACCACATTTCAAATGTGAATGGAGAATGATTTTAAGGTTATATATCATGGAGTTATTGAGGTTTTTGGCGGCGATTTTAGTAATTTACTTGTTGTTTTTTAGAAAGAAAAAACGTAAATCTCCAAAGTCTTATGCTTCAAGCCCCGTGAAGGCACCGCCAAAAGAATGGCTCGCTGACATCAAGAAAAAAGAGGCGGTTGTGCGAAACGATGATAGTGAAGACGATAACCTTGCAACTTTTACATTGAGCGGTGGCCGGGGTGTTGAACTTCGGGTGACAACCAATCATTACCGGAACACCTCAAAGTCAGCAGGTGCACTAGCTCAATGGGTACTTCCGGGTGAGATGATAACTGTAGCTGGTGTAGCAATTAGCGGTGGCCACATATACTTGGGGCAACGTATGAAGCCCTCCGGTCAGGAATCAGGCGGCTATTATGACGATGGAAATGAGGCATCATTAATTGATGACACATGTAAGATAAAACCTACTTCTTATCTTTACGAGGACAGTTCATTAGGATACTGGCCCAGGTTTTCCTCTCTTTCCCCAGAAGCACGCGGTGCGTATGTCAGTTGGCTCGCCAGCGATAGGTCTGATCCATCGTGTCCTATCGGCTATGTTTTTATCTACCTCTACGGCCTGGAAAGAAAAGCGCTCATAGATTCCATTGACCCAAAATTCCCTGATGCTGAGTTCCGTAATCTGTTCAAAGAAGTCGCTCGGTTAAGAGCCGTATTCATTGAGAACCGCTCATTCCGTGGATATTCGGCCCAGTTACTCGAAGCCATGTCTATTCTGCGCCCGAACATGGGCTTAGCCACTGAGCTCGATAGCAATTCAGGTTTCAGCAACAGCATGCAATTTAAGCTGGCTCTGGCAAAAACTGTACATGAAGGAGTTCCTGTATCAGCTGAACTGGCGTTGAACTGGGTAATAAACCACACCGAGTATTCGCTGCGTACCCCGGCTCGCCGCTGTGCTAAAGAGTTTGCTGCGCTTTTCAAACGGCGTTACACCCTCAAATATGGTGAAGGAATGGTCGTTAAGGCGAATAAAACGCGCCTAAGGTTAGATTACACACCAGCAAGTCCTAGTTTGCGAGGTGTTCGACTCCCTGTTCCCGACCTGCCTGATCCAAGTGCGTTGAAGAGCCCTGTCCAGAAAATTATGGCTCTTGCCGAAATATGTACGGATGAACTTGATGCTTATAGTCGCTACCTTGGTAGGAAAGGTAAGTCAGTCAATGATACGGCTGCAATTATGTTGCTCCCTTCAGAGATCGTTAATGAAAGCGCAGAAAAAATATTAAGCTCATTCAAACGCTGGGCTGATGAGGCGATCCTCGTCAAGGAGGGGTTAGTCTCAGTTGCTGACTTTTGGGCACATATGAATGCCAGTTGCCCCAATAAGATCAATAAAAAAGAGGCCGATTTGATGCAGGCCTTTGCTCTGAAGATGGGTTACGGTCTGGCACCTGACCCGTATTATCACCATGTGAAGGCGGATGTTGATGGGACACTTGTTCTATTCCCTGCCGCCGAAGGTGGACGCTTCTCACCTTCTTCTGAATTTATCTCAGCAGTAATGACGCTCAGATTAGGGGCGATGGTCGCCTTGATTGACGATTCTCTTGATCAAGCTGAACAGAAAGTGCTTGAGAATGCCATCAACAACAATACTGGCTTCACCGATGATGAAAAACGCTCTCTACATGCGTATTTAACGTGGCAACTTCATACCCCAGCCAATATGACAGGAATGAAAAGCAGGATTGAGTTGATGGGGGCCGCGGAAAAAGCTGCTGTGGGTAAAGTTATCGTTAGTGTTGCCTGTTCGGATAGGACAATAGCGCCTGCCGAAATCAAACAGCTTGAGAAGATTTATTCAAGTTTGGGGCTGGATCCCTCATCTGTCTCGAGCAATATCCATCAGCATTCCGCAACTGAACATGATCTCGTCTCGTCTATACCAACTGATCAGCCAGCAGTAGGGTTCACACTGGATGCTAATGTACTTGCCCGCCACGAATCTGCCACGGATGATGTTCGTAAATTGCTGAACACAATTTTCACCGAAGAAGAACCGGAAGAGCCAGAAAGCGCTCCAGCCTCATTAACGGAGGCGGGGGGGCTAGACTCCGCACATAGCCAGCTTTATCGCAGTTTGCTGGAGAAAGAACAGTGGTCCCGGAAAGAGGCGACAGAATTGTGCGGAAATTTGAATTTGATGCTCGGCGGTGCGCTTGAGGTGATTAATGACTGGTCCTATGCGGAGGTTGATGCTCCGGTACTGGACGATGCCGATGATGATATCTGGGTTGACCTGGAAATTGCCAAAGAATTAGAGGGATAGTGAATGTCTGTAACACGTATAAGAGTGAAAGAACGCGACGCTATTATTCAGTCACTTAAGTCAGGTGTAACGCCAAGGATAGGCATTCAGCATATCCAGGTTGGCCGCGTGAATGAGATCACCGCTCTCCACCAGGATATTGAGAGGATTGCTGACGGTGGTGCAAGCTTCAGACTTATCATCGGTGAATATGGTTCTGGTAAAACGTTCTTTCTGAGTGTTGTGCGCTCTATTGCGCTAGAGAAGAAGCTGGTGTCAATCAGTGCAGACCTTTCTCCTGACAGGCGCATTCACTCATCGGGAGGTCAGGCTCGTAATCTCTATTCTGAGCTTATGAAAAACATGTCCACCAGAAACAAGCCGGATGGTAATGCGTTACTTAGCGTTGTTGAAAGATTCGTTACGGAGGCAAGGAAGGAAGCTGACACGAACGGCTCCGAGGTTTCATCAGTTATTCATAAACGCCTGGCAGCACTATCAGATATGGTCGGCGGATATGACTTTGCGAAGGTCATTGATGCATTCTGGCGCGGGCATGAGCAGGATAACGAAACACTAAAATCCAATGCTATTCGCTGGTTGCGGGGAGAGTACACCACTAAAACTGATGCCCGTAACGATCTCGACGTTCGGACTATTATCTCAGACGCTTCATTCTATGACTCTTTGAAGCTGATGAGCCTTTTTGTCCGCCAGGCAGGCTATGCCGGTCTTTTGGTCAGCCTCGACGAAATGGTGAACCTCTTTAAACTGAATAATACGCAAGCAAGAACAGCGAACTACGAACAGATTTTGCGGATCCTGAATGACTGCCTGCAAGGCTCAGCCGAGAATATTGGTTTTATCCTCGGGGGGACGCCAGAGTTCCTTTTCGATCCTCGCAAAGGTCTTTACAGCTATGAGGCGCTCCAATCACGTCTGGCGGAAAATCGGTTCGCGCAAAAAGCAGGAGTGATTGACTACTCGTCTCCCACTTTGCATCTTGCCAGCCTCACCCCTGAGGAACTGTATATTTTACTGAGAAATCTTCTTCATGTTTATGCAGGCGGAGATCCAGAGAATTATCTGGTTCCAGATGAGGCACTGACTGGATTTCTGCATCACTGTAGTAAAACCATTGGAGACGCTTACTTCCGTACCCCCCGTAATACCATAAAAGGTTTCCTGGACATGCTGGCCGTGCTGGAACAAAACAGAACGATGAACTGGCAAACACTAATCGAGGGTGTGGCGATTGAAGAGGACAGGCCCAGCGAAATGGATGACGCCATTATAGAGGAAAGCGATGACGACGACGGACTGGCTAACTTCAAATTATGAGCAGTGCCTATGATAGTCTCGATCCCCGCGTCCGCAAGTGGGTTTACAAGCAGGGGTGGTCTACATTAAGGCCCTTGCAGGAGAGTTCTATCCCGGCAATTTTAGCCCGTGATCGAGACGTGCTAATCAGTGCAGGCACAGCAGCGGGTAAAACAGAGGCTTTCTTTCTTCCTGCCTGTTCGGCAGTTGCAGATCTCACTAATGGATTTGGCATCGTCTATATCAGTCCGTTGAAGGCATTGATTAACGATCAGTACCGTCGTCTTGAGAGCCTTGGAGATGCATTGGAAATGCCAGTGACTCCTTGGCACGGGGATGTACCACAAAGCAAAAAGAAGAAGGCTCGGACAAACCCTGCTGGCATTTTACTGATTACACCTGAGTCACTTGAGTCTTTGCTCATAAATTCAATGGGCTGGCTCAAACAGGCGTTTTCGTCAGTCGCATACATCGTTATTGATGAGTTTCATGCTTTCATTGGCTCAGAGCGTGGTGTACAGCTGCTTTCTCTGCTTAATAGAATTGACCATGTGCTAGGACGCCAGTTAAATCCAGTTCCCCGTATCGCGTTGAGTGCCACGCTGGGAGAGCTGGAAAAAGTGCCAGAACTATTGCGCCCGGATAAGAGATTACCTTGTGAAACGGTAACAGACAGTAATAGCACAGCCACACTACAGGTTCAGGTTAAAGGTTATCTTGAGCGGGTGCCCGAAAAAGGAGAAGAGCTCCAGAGCTCTGCCGAACAGCTCGTCTGCGCGGATATTTTCAGGCTCTGCCGTGGCAATTCCCACTTGGTCTTTGCTAACAGTCGAAAGCGTACTGAAAGCATAGCGGCAACACTGAGCGACATGTGTGAGGCAAATGTCGTTCCTAACGAATTCTTTCCTCATCATGGTTCCCTGGCCAGGGAGTTACGTGAGACGCTTGAAGCCCGACTGCAGAAAGGGAATTTGCCCACAACCGCTGTTTGTACAATGACGCTAGAGCTGGGTATTGATATTGGTAAGGTGCAGTCGGTCATACAAGTTACACCTCCGCATTCTGTTTCCAGTCTGCGTCAGCGTATGGGACGTTCTGGGCGACGCGACTCCCCATCAGTTCTAAGAATGCTAATTACAGAAAATGAGCTCACTGTGACTAGCAGTATCGTTGACCACCTACGGCTGCATTTGGTCCAGTCGATGGCAATGATCAGATTGATGATCTCTAAACAATGGTTTGAGCCTGCCGATTCCCAGCAGATGCATTACTCCACGCTGCTACACCAGATTCTTGCTATTACCGCGCAATGGGGCGGAGTTCGTGCCGATCAACTCTGGTCACAGCTATGTCAAACAGGCCCATTCCGTAATGTGGATATAGGCGATTTCAAAAGCCTGCTTAAACATATGGGGGCATGTGGCCTGCTCACTCAACTCGCTAGTGGAGAAATGGTTGTTGGGGCTGAGGGAGAGAAACTGACTAACCATTATACGTTTTATGCCGTGTTCAACACACCAGAAGAGTTCCGCATTGTCACCGGAAACAGAACCCTTGGAACAGTGCCTGTGGACTCCCCACTGCTACCAGATCAACACATCATCTTCGGTGGGCGGCGCTGGAGAGTGACAGAGATCGAGACAGAGAAAAAAGTTATCTATGTAGAGGCGACCAAAGGCGGTCAGCCACCACAATTTAGTGGGGGGGGAATGTCTGTTCATGATGCCGTTCGTCAGGAAATGCTCGCTATCTATAGGGAAGGTGATTACCGCATAGCAATTGGTAGCAAGAGAGTAGATTATGCCGATTCTGCCGCCAGAAGCCTATTTGCGGAAGGCAGTCGTAACTTCCAGAGTTATAACCTGCAAAATGAGTATTTTCTTACGAGCGGCCAATACTGTTACATCCTCCCATGGATGGGAGATAAGGTTGTCAATACGATTACAGCCTTGCTCATACGTTGTGGCTTTAAAGCTAATTCATTGGCTGGAGTTATAGAAATTGACGGCTCAAGTATCACTTCTGTTCAACAGGCCCTTAAAGGCCTGCTGCTGTCAGGCTTGCCCTCAGCGTTTGATCTTGCTGTAAATGTTCCAGAAAAGTACTTAGATAAATATGATGAATATTTACCAGAGTTTCTGCTTGCGAAAGGATTTGGGGAAAAAGCGTATGACATTGAAGGCGCGTGTACCTGGCTGAAAGAACATCTTCAGTAAACTGGTTACATAAAAAGGGGGAGATGTTCCCCTTAAGCTTTAGGCCGATTGATGATATCAATTTTTGCTCTTGGCTCGGATCTGCCAGAAATCGAGGTCATAAGGTCTGCTTTGAGCGAACAGCGGAAGTTCGTAATTTATTCCACATCTGTTGACGCGTGTTAATAAACAGGGAGCAGGTCAACCAAGCTTTTCTACCCACCTATTAAAGATTCGGTTGTATTTTCGAGTTGATATTTACTGATTAGTTCTGGCCCGAGACCGGAACAAGAAGTCTTTACTGTGCAAATTGCCAAGCTTTATCAATGCAGCAACTATTTCTCTTGTTCCTTTGGTGGTCTCAAATTGCGCAGGACTACAGGTTTTCTGTTGCAATACCGTTGCTCTGCTTGAAACCAAGCTACCATCTGCCACATCAGATACTTTGCGTTTGACCAGATCAGAATCTCGAAGCTTACTGTCCAAGGTCATATTGAACAGAGCTAGATCGCGCCTTTTACCTTCCAATTCAAGCCGGATTCGGACCCTCCAGATATGAGATATCTGAACTGGTCTTTTTTGGCCTACGATACTGCCTATGTTCCACGATGAAGTGTTCATACTCAAATCTACTGTAATATGGGAGATTCGAGTATGATTGTCCCTTATGAGCGAGAGGTGGACGTACAGAACGAATTACATTACATATGAATTAAACATTTCTTCCCGGGGAACGTCGATTGTCGTTTGGGATAGCTAGGCTTTAGCCTGCTGGTAATCGTCAGTTCAGCCAGAAGAAAGAGTGTTCCGACAATGTATCCTGCACCTTTTTTATCATTATGATGAAGGCCTTCACCAAGTCACATTCTCAGGTGCCATTTCTGCATAAAGACTAAAACTGGCCATTCAAACAATCATCATTGTTGAATCAAAGTTAAACCCATACTAATTTCATGGCATTTCATTTTTATCATGTCCTATCCGTTTTGCTCTCCTTTGTGTCTTTTTTACATGTCAATTTTGATTATGATGACTTAACACTGAAGTATCCATCAGTAACCCTTCTGAAGAAGGTTAGGTATATTTCCGTAGATAAATCAATCAACTATCACTTTCTAAAGGAAAACACATGAAACGTCCAAATTGGTTCCAGGTATCTGCAGAAGGTTCAAAAGCACTGGGAACGCTGCATCATTTTGCCACAACAGGAACAAATCTCCCGGAAGAGTTAATACATTTGGTTTTTTTAAGAGTATCTCAGATTAATGGCTGCGCGCATTGTATTGATATTCACACCCGCGATCTTATGAAGTGTGGCATGTCAGTAGAGAAAATAGTTCTGATTCCCGTATGGGAGGAAGCTACATATTTATTCTCGGATCTGGAGCAAGCGGCACTGGCATGGGCTGAAGAAGTTACCCGAGTAAGTGAGACACATGCCTCGGATGAAGCGTATTCTGCAGCGCTTTCAGTATTTGGTGAAAAAGATTTGGTCGATCTGACCATCGTTATTGCAACAATGAATGCACTTAATCGTATGGGCGTCAGCTTTCGAATGAAGCCGCTGGCCAAGGCATAAATTACCATTCGTTTTCTTCTCGCGATTGGTTACTCATTTCCTCCAAAGTAAAAACCGCCGCAAGGCGGTTTTTACTTTTTTAACAGCTAGCGATGAATATAATCGATCTTAATATTCTTTTAAGCATGTATAATATTAGGTTAAAAATACACTATGAATACTATTTGTGGGTGATTATTACAACATATGTAAGCTAATAATAAAAAATAAAGCCGCCAACAAGAAGTGTTGTTGGCGGACATTTATTAATGTAATTCAGCACGATCCAGACCGTAAGCGCTATCCATCGATCCTGGTGACATCTGTGATAAAATCTGGAGACGATTCCAGGCGTTGATTACAGCAATGGTGAAAGTTAACTCTGATACTTCCACTTCAGAGAAATGTTCGCGTAATTCGCTGTAAAGCGCTTCGCTTACACCATTATCACCAATGCGTGTCAACGCTTCAGTCAGTGCCAGAGCAGCTTTCTCTTTGGCGCTGAACAGTGGCGATTCCCGCCAGATTGCAACGTGATAAAGACGCAGTTCACGCTCCCCATGCATTTTTGCTTCTTTAACGTGCATATCCAGACAAAACGCACAATGATTCATCTGTGAGGCACGGATATCCACTAAGTGCTTAAGTTTTTTATCCAGCGAGACTTTTCCTAATGCCATAGAGGCATCGGCTAGTGTTTTAGCCAGTGCGGGAATGGTTTTAAAATGATTCACACGTGACGACATATTGTAATCCTCTTTTTAAAATAAACGATCAATGGTTTGCAGTGCATGAGGTAACGCTGTAGTACGAGCGACGGGATCATGCGTACCGTCTAGCCGAATAAATTGCACGTCGGTAATGCCAATATATTCAAGCGCTACGCGAATGTATGGCGTAAACTGGTCATCCGCTACAAATGGACCGTGTGCAAATACGCTGCCGCTGGCGACAACGCAATACACCTTTTTGCCGCTGACGAGCCCTATTTTTTTGCCCTCTGGCGTAAAGGCGAAAGTTCGTCCGGCGCGGGTTATATGATCGAACCAGGCCTTTAACACAGAAGGCAGGCCGAGGTTCCACATCGGTGATGAGATAACCAGCGTGTCACAATCTAAAAGCTGATCTACCAGTTGTTCCGAAGTCTGAATAGCGGTGAGCTGAGCTTCACTGCGTAGGTCTGGTGGGGTAAAAAAACCAGCAATGGTAAATGCATCAAGATGTGGTAGCGGCCTTTTAGCCAGGTCCAGCACTGATTCTTGAAGCCCGGCATGATGCGCGCGTAATTTTTCTACCAGGCGCTCAGACGCCACACGGGATGTCGATCCTGATAAATCCGGGCTGACTTTAATGTGAAGCAGTTTCATCATTTTTTCCTCAAGTGAGATCGCGATAATAATGCAGGCCGAGGGCGGTATATCCGACACGCTGATAAAATGCCTGGGCTCCTGAATTACTAATGGCGGTATCAAGGACCATCTGACCACAACCGTATTCACGTGCGATGACCGCTAAGTGATTCAACAGCGTTGCACCCATCCCCTGACCGCGAGCCTCGTTCACTGTTACCAGATCGTCGACGTAACAGAATTGCCCGTGAATGAAATTTTCGAGCAGTCGATAACCGGCCAGCGCCATTGTTTTGCCATCCTGCTCCAGTCCTGCAAGCCGATAGCCTTGCGCCTGCTGGCGCTGTACCTGGGCGATAAATTGTTTCTCATTCGTTAGTTTGCTGCGTAGCTCCTGCATCAGCGCAAAGCAACGGGCAAGGTCAATGACGGTGTTGTAATGTACAATCTTCATGACGCCTCATAGTGAGTGGCTTAGTTAATAGCCATATCTTAATCTTGTATGTCTTGTTAAAAAGGGTCATTATTCGAATTAATTGATAGGACATTTAAAGGTGCATTTGATGGGGTACAAAGAGATTTATGCCCGCTATCGTCAGCAAATTCAGGACGGCCTTTTGAAACCGGGGGAGCGCGTTCCCTCAATTCGTTCGCTGGCGAGCGAGTTGCAGGTCGCGCGAAAAACGGTGGAAACCGCGTATGAAATTCTTACTGGAGAAGGCTATTTCGTAAGTCTGGGGGCGAAGGGGACCTATATAAATCCGGAGCTCCGGCTGACCTCAACGGTCAGAGAAGACAATTATGTATCGTCTCGTTCACTTGACACGCCGGTTACTGAAAGGAAGGGTGATCTCCGACTCGGCATTCCTGCACTGGATGAATTCCCCCATAAAAAATGGCTGTTGATATCGGGAAAAGCGGCGCGAAGTCTGCGTCCGGAAGAAATGCTCATGCCCCCGGTAGTGGGCTTTAAGCCACTACGTGAGGCCATTGCAAGTTATCTCACTATTTCAAGAGGACTGAATTGCCGACCAGAGCAAATCTTCGTTACCAGCGGCTATCGTGCCAATTTACGGTTTATTCTGTCGGTACTTGCACAACCTGATGATAAAGTGCTGTTTGAAGATCCTGGCTACTTTTATGGTCAGCAATTATTGAAGCGAATGGCATCCAAACTGCACTATATACCTGTTGATAGACAGGGCATGGATGTTGATTATCTTCAGCGCTATCACAACGATGCACGCTTCGCTATCGTTACACCCACTCATCAAAGTCCGCTCGCAGTTAGCCTTTCATTACCGCGTAAGCATCAGTTACTGTCCTGGGCACAGCAAAACAATAGCTGGATAATTGAAGATGATTACGACGGAGAGTTTCACTACACACGCAAAGTAATCCCGGCGTTGAAAAGCCTCGATACGCATGACCGGGTTATTTATACCGGTACATTTAGTAAAACGATAATGCCAGCTATGCGTATCGGATATATGGTAGTGCCACAGGAGACGGTAGCCCGTTTCAGTGAACTGGGTGAAATCCTTGAAACGGGTCTGCCATTACTACCGCAAAAAATCCTTGCACAGTTCCTTAGTGAAGGGCACTTCTACCGGCATATAAAAAAGATGCGTTTACTCTACCAGCAGCGGCGTCGCATGATGCTTGACGCAATTGAAACGACCTTTCCAGGTTTTTTTGAATTTGAGCTTACAGATGGCGGTATGCATATTGTTGCCTTCCTGCAACGTGGCATTGAAGATACTGCATTAGCTGCATTATGGACACAGCACGAGCTTTACGTCCGGCCACTCTCGAGCTGGTATGCGCAGACACGAAAACGTTATGGATTAGTCATTGGATACACCAATATTCGTTCAACCGAGGAGGCGCAGAAAATTTTGCAGCGTGTTAAGGAAAAAACACTGGCACTTATGCAGCATTAAGTATTTTGATAGCCAGGCGTGAAGAATAACCTATTATTTACCAGTATTGTGGACTGAAAAAATTTAGTCGATCACTCTCTGTAAATGAGGGCCGACTAAATATGATCGTGATCGCTCATGCGTTTTTGTAACATGAAGTTAGCTTGGTGTCAGTGCCCTTTATTTCCAACAGGAAATTATGTATAGATAACTGGAACGCCGTTTCTAAGCCAGACATTAAAAAATAGAGCGTTTTTTGAGTATATCTGGAATATTAGCGGATTTTAATTTCAGGAACGGCTGACATCCCGACGCGCAATAATTTTGCATCGGGTTGATTACCATCCAGCACTATTTTCACCGGTAAACGCTGGACGACTTTAGTAAAGTTACCCGTTGCATTGTCTGGCTGGATGGCTGAAAACGTTGCGCCGGTTGCAGGAGCGATACTATCGACATGTCCAGTAAACTTTTTGCCAGGCATGGCATCAATTTTAATTAAGACCTTCTGCCCCTGCTGAACATTTGCCAACTGTGTTTCAAGATAATTGGCAGTGATGTAAGTTTGATGTAGCGGAACCACGGCCAGCAGACGTGTCCCTGCGTTAACGTACGCTCCGAGGCGCACCGAACGCTGGCCTACCATCCCATCGACTGGTGCAACAATATGCGTATAAGAAAGGTTAAGCCTCGCCTGACTGACTTTTGCCTGCGCGACTGCAACATCGGCTTCCGCCTGACGTAATGCAGCCCTCAACACGCCTACCTGTTTCTCTGCTGAGGTCAGAGCAGCTTCGTTCTGACGAACGACTGCGGATGCAGAACGCTGTGTTGAATGGGCTTTTTGTTGATCGTCCGCAGCGACGGTACCTCTTTGATAAAGCTTATTAAAACGTTCAGCATTCTGACTGGCATACTGCGCCGATGCCTGACTGGCTAAAAGGGTCGCTTTTGTCTGAGCAATAATGGATTGTTGCTGCTCCAGTTGTGCAAGGCTGCTCAGGCGTTTTGCATCACTAAGCTGCAAATTAGCTTGCGCCATTTCAAGCGCTATTTTGTAGTCACGGTCATCCAGCGTGGCCAGTGTTTGCCCTGCTTTAACACGTTGGTTATCCGCAACATAGATATTTTTGATATAACCCGATACTTTTGGTGCTACCAGTGTGTAATCCGCATTCACATAGGCATCATTGGTACGGGTATCATTGTTCAGCATTGTCGACCAGACGAAAAATATCATCGTCATCATCAGGATTAATAATGCGCTGAGCAGAGTCGTTCTTCTCGATACCGAAAATTTCATTTAACCACCTCTATTTTGTCATTGCAGGTTGAAAAGTGTCTGGGGCGGCCAGACACGTTTTGGCAACCAGACAGTGAGTAATAACAGAAGGACGGCAAAGCCAGTCATCAGCAGATAGCTATCGGCCAGACTCAGAACAATTGCCTGATGTTTTAATAAGGTGATAAATCCAGCGATGTTCTCGGTGTTGCTGATGCTGCCGTCGTGTAATAAAGGAATGCTGCTGCTGGCCTGCTCGCTGACCGGTGTCGATATCAACCATGGGCGGTTGGCTACGTTATTGACCAGAACATTAGAATGAAATTGCTCTCTGTCATTTATAAACCATTCCACTAAAACGCCAGCTGCGATGCTTGAAAAACCCCGTACGGTATTGAACATAGCAGAGGCATAATGTCCTTCAGGGGGAGCCACAACGCTGGTTGCGCTCATAAGCAACGGTAAAATAATTGACGGTAATCCAATCGCCTGCAGAAGCTGTATTGCCCAGAAATTCTGGCGTGACCAATCGCTGGTTATCTGCATACCCATCAGGCTGGCAGAAATCATCAGAACAATCCCGAAAGCTATCAGCCAGCGACAATCAACCCAGCGCAGACTAAGCAATGCGGCAACAAGCGGGGTGATAATTAACTGCGGGAGCCCAATTATCAAAGCCAGCGGGGCAAACTGCACTGTTCGAAAGCCCTCTACTTTACCAAAGAAATTGGACGGCAAAGCAGAGCCAGCCAGTGCCAGTACCAACACTACAGCGAGCGCCATCAGGCCATATGAAAAGTTACTTCTCTCCAGCATCTGTAATTTGAACAAAGGGAGGGGATGAAACCATTCATTAATCAGGAAAATCGTCAGGCACACGAAGGCGCTGGATAACAGGCCATTAAATAAGGGCGATTCAAACCAGTCCAGACGTCCACCCTGAGTGATGGCGATTATCAAAAACGCCATTCCAGAACAGCCGGTAATCATACCGAACAGGTCGATCTGTTTAAATCGGTCGAGGTGAATCGGGTCCTGCGGCAAACCCCAGCCAATAAAGAGCATCGAAATCAAAATGGCGGGGACCACTTGCCAGAACATGAACATCCAGCTCACATCATCTGTCCAGAATGCCGCCAGTGAAGGGGCCACATTTGGACCAAAAGTCGCAGTCAGAGCATAAGCGCCAAGTCCATAAAGTTTTATCGATGGTGGCAGAAAACGTAGCGCCACAGTCATGAGTAAGGGAGGTAGGGCACCGCTAAACAGGCCCTGTATCGTTCGCAAGAGAATAAACAGCGGCGCATTCGGGAGCAAGGGTAAAAGTATGCCGCAAACCATAAAACCGCCAGCGCAAGTAAGCACGAATTTACGCAGCGAAAAAGTCACAGCAAACCATGGTGCGATCATCATCGCCACTACTTCTGCGGCCTGGTAGGCAGAGGTGAACCAACTGGCTTGATCATAAGTCACGCCAATTCCGGCACGCACATCCGCAAGCGCTATATCTATAACCCGACCATTAAGTCCGGAAGTTAAGGCTGCGATGAGTATCCCCACAAATCCCATTGCAAGGCGCCAGGTAAAGGGGGGCGAAGGTGGAGTAGAACGCTGTGCATTCATACAAAGTTCTCATGCATTATATCGATACGATGTACCACATTATGATACACATGTGACATCTTACATTGCGATAGCGTCCATTGCAATGTGATAATTAATACATGAACTGAGGTAACAGGCTGTCCGTGACCGGACAATAAGGAGCTCTATATGGCCGTAAATGTTTCAAGCTTTGAGGATGAAAAAACCGGCGGGATTCAGGTTATCGCCCGCGCAGCTGCAATTTTGAATGTGCTGGGAAAACACCCTGGCGGCATGAGTCTGGGAGAAATTGCGCAGGAGGTTGCTCTCCCTCGTTCAACGGTGCAGCGTATTGTCGCGGCTTTAGATAGCGCTCAACTTGTGCGTAGCAGCGGGGCCGGTGGCCTGCGTCTGGGACCTGCACTACTCAAACTTATTTCCAGTGTGCACAGCGATGTCGTGGATCTTGTACGTCCCTTCCTAGAGCAACTTTCGGCCAATATTAATGAAACAGTGACCCTGGCACGTGCCAGCGGTACACAGCTGGCAATCATCCACTACGTCGTAGCAACACGGGAATTACGTGTTGTACCTCGTATTGGACTTAATTTGCCGCTCTACAGCACTTCCGGCGGACGTGTGTTACTGGCTATGGAAAGTGATGAAGATGTCCGCATACTGGTAGGCGAAGCCTATGAAGATCTCACCGGAATGACAGTTAAAACTCTTCCACAGCTTCTGGAGCTGATCGCTGATGTTCGTGCCAAAGGGCTGGCTATAGATCTGGGGGAAACTCTTGAGGGTGTCTGCACTATAGCGGTAGCGCTGGACACACTTTTTGGTCGTTTTTCTATCTCATTATTAGTTCCAGCGCCACGTTTCCATAAACATGAAACCTTTTATCGGCAAGAACTCATGCAATGCAAGGAGGCAATAGTTAATGAAATTGGAAGAATAATTTCGGTAGGAGAATAACTAACAACATCAATAATTGTTCTCAACGAAATTTGTTAGGCCGCTTGCACGATCCGGCCTGACCTGCCCCCAGCATTAGATACAACGATCAGTTAGTAATAAGAGTTGACCAGCTTCCCGTTGTTCAACACTAAGCACTGTTAGCTACTTCCGCTTTTGGCACTAAACGGGCTAAAGCAGACTGATTTGATGAGATAAGGGTATAGATGAATTCTCCATACCCTTAAACGATTACTTCCCAGTTGATTTGCTTGGTTTCAGTCCTGGGGTATTGCCGGGTGTATCCTTATTATCACGTCTGCGTTGATCGGGTTTTCCTGTTGATTTTGCGATTGGTTTTGGACCAGGTTTAAGCCCCATAATCATACTCCTTAGCCATGTCCGAGGTTATTCCTCAGTGTGGATATAAGGGGAGCGGTAAGAATTATCAAGCTTGGATGGGCGGTGAAAAGTGACTGCTTGACTATTATGTGAGCAATGTCAGATTTTAACACATAGCGGCCAGCCCATTACTGAAGTTAGCCAAAAATGAGTCGCGATGAGCCCTCAATAATGAGGGCCACCTCGGAGATTGTTAGGCTGATTTCGCCAATTGCCGATGCAGGACCTGAAGGCTAGTTCCCGCCCCTGCCCATGCAGCAGCCGAGCCGACCACATACAGGTTTTGCTTGGCGCGTGAGACGGCTACATTGATTATGTTTGGTGGGCTTGCCGCCCACTGACGTGCCCTTTGCTGACTCGCTTTCGGCGCACCCAGCAACAGGATTACCGTGTCCGCCTCTCGGCCCTGGAACGTGTGGATTGTGCCTACACGATCACGGCACCATTCATCCAGCTTTACGCCGAACGTTCGCAGCAGATCAGTTTCACTGTCGAGACGCCGACGCATGTTCTGCTCTACGATCTTGAATGGTGTGATGATAAATACGTCCGGATTTGTAATGCCCGATGCTGCCAGCTCTTTGAGCATTCGCACAACCGCTTCGCCCTCGTCGGGACACCACTTCGTCTCAGCATCGCCATTGATATCCACCCAGTGAGATCTCCCCAAAGCCGAGCCGATAGATCCGGGTTTTTTAGGCCCGACAGCATGGACCATCTGCCCGGCATAGGCGATGGAGTTAGAAACATCAAACATTGGGTTCTGGCAACGCCTGTGAACGAGCAATGGCAGCCCGACTTCTCGATCACCTACGTCCATGACGAAGGTGGATTTGAAGCGCGATGCCTGATCAGCAAGGGTCTGCGTAGATGCTGCGGGGGCAGACCATTCGACTTGGTCAATGTCAAAGAACTTGCAGATTTCGGCGTTCAGCTTTTCAGGAAGTGAAACTACAGGTGGGATTTGCAACGGGTCACCTACCACGATGGAGCGCTTTGCCCGCATGATAGCTCCAACTGCTGCCTGAGGAACGGCTTGGCCCGCTTCATCTACCAGAAGCCAACCAATGCTCTCTGGTGGCAGATCCCCGAACATCGTCCGAACAGAGGCGAATGTCGTGGACACGGTCGGCACAACCACGAAAAGGCTTGACCAAAGGTCGGGGAGAAGTTCACGGTGAGCGGAAGACTGGAAGGCACCAGCTACCATGCCTGACATCAATAACCCAAGATTGTGTTGCAAGCGGCTGGCCGAAGCATCAATGAACGTTTTATGCACAGTCAGGGCAGCGGCGAAAAGATCCTCCCGCAGGCGATGAACCTCATCGGGAAGCCAGGGTGCAGTGAGGTGGATAGCCTCGTGCTCGCGCTCGAAGAACCTCTCATCAACGACCCTGTCTCCCATACGGTTTCGTGCCTGTGCCTCGGTTGCCTTCAATTTCGAGACAGCCTGACATTTGCTGGAAATTTCCTGGTCGAGTTGCTGTAACTGGGACTCAGTATTGCTCCACTCAGCCCTTGCAAGCTCTAGGGCACCGTCCGTCCCCTGCGCCCGTATGACTGATTGCTGCAAGGTCGCCGAGAGCTTCTGCAGTGTCGATCTCCACGACTTCCAGGCTGCAGTCGCAAACAAACGGGAGAAGAAACCTGGATGGCAAGCAAGATGGCTGTCGAGCATGATCTTGTCCTGCTCGATCTGCGATTTTGCCTTCTCATGCTCTCGTTGGCAGGATTCAGCAGTCTTGTGTGCCTCTTCGACGGCTTCATTCAGACTCGGTCGACGCTGTTCAGCTCTTTGAAGTTCGGTGATCGCTCCCTTGAGCGCCTGGATATCCCGTCGCATCTCTTCGATGCTGGCGATTTCGGCGTCTACCGTCTCCTTAAGTTTAAGAAAGGCGGTTCGCGCTTTCTGCCAGGCCGCAGCAGCATCCGCTTCGTTGGTGCTGGGCCGCTCATTGACAACCACGCTGGGCATCACGCGATCGATGGTTTCGCCAGTTCGCTCGTCCTTGATCTCACGCATGACATTTATGCCGCGAGCTGCTTTCAGGTAGGTAAGGAAACCACCGTCTTCATTCCACCAGAAACCTTGCTGAAACGCGCCTCGGTTGCTGCTCTTGCCGAGAGCTGCAGCGATCAACCCCCAGGTTTCGACAGTGTCGGAGGGGATGTCCCCCTCGGCCTCGGCTTCGAAATAGCCGGCGCGTTTGGGATTCGCAATCAGGTCGCTGATGGACCGGAAGTAGGCGATCTGTTCATGGCGACCATTGGCTACCTTGAGAGGAAGCTCTTTACTGACGTTTTCGACTGCTTTGTTATTGGAGGAGGCTACGACGATCTCATGGCCCTTCAAGGATGCATGTAACTTGTAGAAGTGCAGGAATGCATTGGAACCGAATGCCAGCTTCTCGCCAGTTGTGGAAAAGGCATCCTGCGGTTTGTTGAAGCCGGACATCGCCGTGGCCCGATCGAGAATGCATCCAACGACGATATCCCGGAGAAGAGTGGTCTTTCCGGTTCCCGGAGGCCCATTGACGCCGATGATACCTGGAGCATCATTCAGCTCAGCACGCGCCGCATTCACGGCAGCCTGTTGAAGCAGCACCAGTGGATGGCCACCTTTCGAAGGCCAACGAGCCTGCGGCATGAGCGACGGTGCGACGAACGGCTCAACTGCGGAAATGGGCGATAGCACGTCGATTTTCTGGTCAGGTCTTCCAATTCCCATGTAGCGGCGCAAACCGGTTCCGGCTTTGCCCGTCTCGAGCAATTTGGTTGCTTCACCGAGATCTTCAAGATAGAAGGAATTCAGTAACGAAGGTTCAGGCGGCGCCTTAGCCTTGAAATGATGAAACACCTTAATCGCGAATGTGGGTGGCTCAACCAAATGCTCGGGTACACTGAACTGCGATACAAGCCATTTATAAGCGTTATGAACAACATTCAGATCGATCGGTATGGGTTCTCCATCTTTGTTATGGTGGCGAACCATTCGAACCAGATGCTCGATAATGCGCGGCTCAACATTCGGCCAATTCCCTAAACTCCCAAGCTTCAGATCGAGAGCCGGCTTGAGTGCCCAGGCAAAACTGGACACGGCAACGCCTTTGTCCTCAAGCACAAAGCCTTCTTTGTCGATCAGGATCGAGCCGATGGCCGCTTTCTTACCGTCCGGGCGTGAACGCTCCTCATCCTCGCCAAAAACCTTGACCAGCTCGTCCGTCGCCTTGTCGAGAGCGATGGAGCCGAGGACGACCTCGAAATAAAGCTTATAACTGGGCTTGCTGCGGGCATTTGGTCCCCATGGAACACCTCGCTCCAATAGAGCAACCCTAGAGCGGTCGCCGGTTGCCATATCCTCTGGGCGTTTATAAGCTTGAGGCGACAGTGCTTCGAGGGCTGTCCATGCTGCCAGTATTGCTCGCGCATCATTCGCCTTACCTGATGGAGAAAAAGACGGGATCGGACCAAGGTCGATTTGGTCTTTGTCGAATTGCTCTCGTATGGCAGAGTCTGGGATGGCCTTCAGTTGAAGTTGCTCTTCCGCAGCAGGCGAATTGTGAGGCACAACTCGAGAAGATTGAATGGACACCGAATCGGGATGGTGTGTTGATGGGCTGGAAGCCGATATGGCGACCACGCTGTGGCCGCTAAGTGCAAATAGAGATTGCTCGATTTTAGCCGTCAGCGTCCGCGCCCTGGCAGTGTTGCGAAAGGTCAGCTCGCTCAACAACTGTTCAAGTTCGCTAGCATTGTTGCTGGACTGCTCGAAGATTGCTTCCAGATCGAAGATTGATTTTTGAGCATACTGCCGTGTCTTCATTTATTTCTGCGGCTCCATATCCCTTCAATTAAGAGATATTATGCTAATTAGCTTGATTTCTAAAACTATTAGCTTTCGCTTGAAATATAAATTCTCATCTGGCCCACTACTAAAGTGGGAACTGTCATTAATTATCCGTCATCCCGTTAAACGCTCTCCCCTCATACCTCCCACAATCATACTTCCGCGATCAGCAGCCATAACAAAATCAGCCCACCATTGCATCATCGGTCGCCGTTGCTCAAGGTAATCACTGCGGTTATAAGCGCGACGTACCTCATTTTTGTCAACATGAGCCAGTGCTGCTTCAATGACATCAGGCAGAAATCCTTCCTCATTGAGTGCCGTACTAGCGATAGAACGTAAACCATGTGATACGAGTATGCCTCCTAAGCCAGCACGCTTGAGTGCAGCATTCACTGTCTGGCTGTTCATCGGCTGGGTAGGCTTAATGCGACTGGGAAAGATAAATTCTCGATTACCACTTAACGGCTTCATCATCTCCAGTATCGCGATTGCTTCATCTGACAATGGAACAGTGTGGTCGCGGTTCATTTTCATGCGTGATGCAGGAATCTTCCATTCTCGTGCCTCCGTGTCTATCTCTTCCCAACGAGCCTCAGCCGCTTCGGCAGGGCGGGTTATGGTAAGAAGTTGCCACATGAACAGGCAGCGTGTGGAAAGGCTAATGCTGGCCGTTCGCATCGTCTGCATTAACTGAGGCATCTGATCCGGACGAATACTGGGCATGTTTTTCTTCTGCGGCTTCTCGAATGCCTTGCCAATATTGACACTGGGAACAGCATCAATCAGGCCCGTGTTTTGGGCATAGATCATGACCTCATTGATGCGTTGGCAAAGGCGACGAACAGTTTCCAGTGCACCTCTGGCCTGTACCGGTTGCACGGCCTGAACCAGCATATGAGCTTTGATATCTGTAACGCTGACGTCACCAATCGCTGGAAATACATCTCTTTCAAGAGAGCGCCATATGTCCTCTGCATAGTCCTCGGTAACACTGGCTTTCTTCACATTCCACCAACGTTCTGCCACTAGCTGGAAAGTATTAGTTTTGGCTTCAAGCAAACTACGCAGTTGTTCTTGCTGATGTTCCTGGGGATCGATTTGTTTCACAAGGAGAGAACGGGATTCTGCCCGATAGCTTCGAGCATCGGCAAGCGTAACTGACGGGTAGGGGCCAATGCTCTTTTTCGCTCGCTTCTTGGTCACGGGGCGAATGTAGCGAAATTGCCAGATTTTACTCCCGCTGGATTTGATCAGTAGCTCAAGGCCATCGCCATCATAGAGCACATAGTCCGCTTCCTTGGGTTTGGCAGATTCGATTTCCTTAACGGAGAGAGGTTTGGTTTGTCTTGCCATTGCCAGATTTCCATAGTTTTAGGCACCTCAAAAACAATATAGCTTTATGAGGTGCCTAACAAGGTGCCTAAAAGGTTCGGATTTAATTAGTTCTCTTCGGACTTCGCGGGACAAATTGAGGGCACAAAAAAGCCCGCAGGGCTTGCGCCGTGCGGGCTCTTAGGACTTCATCGGATGACTCTGGTAATCACCGATGGAGAATTTTGGTGGAGCTGGCGGGAGTTGAACCCGCGTCCGAAATTTCTACATCCTCGGTACTACATGCTTAGTTTGTCTTTACATTCGCACGCCAGCTGCGGACAGACACGCCACTAACGAACTAGCCTGATTAGTTTTAACGCTTCAACCCCAGGCAGGGCTTCCACGCGATCTCTTTTGGGTTTGACCTCTCTTTGATCCCCGTCTTAAGAGCGGAAGCTAGGGAGAGAGGGCTCAGAGCAGGTTATTAAGCTGCTAAAGCGTAGTTTTCGTCGTTTGCGACTATTTTTTTGCGGCTTTTAACGAGGCAAACCGCCCCTCGGCATGCACCTTGGGTTTCGCAAATCCCGTCGAATCCAGAATCAGCCCCAATAGTGTTGAACTTAGTATACCAGATTTCACTTCCTGGATACCAGCCCGGAACGCTAACTTATTGAATAGTACAATAAGTGTGCAGAATCAACGTCCTGCGTTTTTCATGATGCGCGCTTTATCAAGCTGCCACTCGCGCTCTTTCAGGTCAGTACGTTTGTCGTGCTGTTTTTTACCCTTCGCGACGCCAACTTTCACTTTGCACCAGGCGTTTTTCCAGTACAGCGACAGGGCGACCACGGTAAAACCTTCACGGTTGATGCGTCCGTAGAGGGATTCCAGCTCACGCTTGTTCAGCAGCAATTTACGCGTGCGCGTTGGGTCACACACGTAGTGTGAGGAGGCGACGGTCAGCGGCGTAAAGTTCGCGCCGAACAGGAAGGCTTCACCATCTTTCAGGATCACGTAGCTATCGCCGATGTTGGCTTTCCCGGCGCGCAGCGATTTTACTTCCCAGCCCTGCAACGCAAGGCCAGCTTCGAATTCTTCTTCAATGAAATACTCGTGGCGAGCACGCTTGTTGAGCGCAATGGTCGCCGAGCCTGGTTTATGTGCTTTTTTCTTCGTCATAAGTGTCGTAAAGCCGTCGGTAATCTGATTTCAAAAAGTCACCTCATTGCGTCCTGTGAGGTCTAACGCGCTATCTTAGCACGAGATGAGGCTTAGCGTTTTTTTAACAGGTGATAAATGTTATTATTTGTCCGTTGTGTGACCATGGGAAATGCTATGCCTCAGATTAGCCGTACTGCGCTTGTGCCTTACAGCGCGGAACAAATGTATCAGTTAGTGAACGACGTTCAGTCTTATCCAGAATTTATTCCGGGGTGCACCGGGAGCCGCGTTCTGGAGTCCGGCCCGACTCAGATGACTGCGGCGGTGGATGTCTCCAAAGCGGGGATCAGCAAGACGTTCACCACCCGCAATACGCTGACCAGCAATCAGAGTATTTTGATGCATCTGGTGGATGGTCCGTTTAAAACCCTGATGGGGGGCTGGAAGTTTACGCCGCTGAGCGCTGACGCCTGTCGCATCGAGTTCCAGCTGGACTTTGAATTTACCAATAAGCTGATTGAGCTGGCGTTTGGCCGCATCTTTAAAGAGCTGGCCTCGAATATGGTTCAGGCGTTCACCACCCGCGCCAAAGAGGTTTACAGTGTCGCATAAGATTGCTGTAGAAGTAGTGTATGCGCTGCCGGAGAAGCAGTATCTGCAGCGCGTGACGCTGGAAGAGGGGGCAACCGTTGAGGTGGCTATCCGCGCGTCCGGCATCCTCGAACTTCGCAGCGATATCGACCTGGCGAAAAATAAGGTCGGGATTTATAGCCGTCCGGTGAAGCTGGGTGATGTGCTGAAAGAGGGCGACCGGGTTGAGATTTATCGCCCGCTGATTGCTGACCCGAAAGAGCTGCGACGTCAGCGCGCGGAGAAATCGGGTAAGTAGCGTGTTTTCCCCTCACCCTGACCCTCTCCCCAAAGGGGCGAGGGGATAAAAGAAAAACAAAAAAGGTGCTCAATGAGCACCTTTTTGCATTTCTGACTTCTGATTATTTGGTCAGGGCAGGCTTGTTGTCGATGTTGGTCAACACACCGGCGCTGCTGAAGGTCAGCGTCAGGGTCTGCTGGGTCGCATCTTCGTGGCCCGGCTTCTGACGGAATACATAGAACCAGGTGTTAGTGCCGAACGGATCGGACATCATCGGGGTTCCCAGTGCATAAGCGACCTGCTGTTGTGTCATCCCCACACGGATTTTGGACACATCGTTAGGGGTAAGGTAGTTCCCCTGGTTGATGTCAGGACGGTAAACCACTTTCTCCAGAGTGGAACAGCCTGCGGTCAACATCAGAAGAACCGCTGCGGCAGCGGTCAGCATTTTACAACGCATAGTGATTTGATTCCTTTTCGGGCCCGAGCAGAACGCGGCTCATATGTAATATGCCGATGATAATAGACCTTGCCCCACTTTGAAACCGGTCTGGCGGCGTTTTTGTTGTTCTGTATGACCCTGAGATCCCGAAAAAGTTTATGCCGCCAGCAGTTCTTTCGCGTTCGCGAGCGTATTGCGGGTGACTTCGCTGCCGCCGAGCAGGCGAGCAAGCTCCTGCAGACGCGCACGTTTATCCAGCGGCTTCATATGCGTTTCGGTCATTTCACCGTCAGTTTCTTTGCTGACGATAAAGTGATGATGACCACAGCCTGCGACCTGCGGCAGGTGGGTGACACACATCACCTGCGTTGATTCGCCTAGCTGGCGCAGCAGTTTACCCACCACCGCCGCCGTTGGGCCGCTGATGCCGACATCCACTTCATCGAAAATCAGCGCCGGGGTTTCCATTTTACGCGCGGTAATCACCTGAATCGCCAGCGCAATACGCGACAGTTCACCGCCGGATGCCACTTTGGAGATAGCCTGCAGCGGCTGCCCCGGGTTGGTGGTGACGCGGAACTCGATGCGGTCCGCACCTTCTGCCGTCAGGTGGTTCTCTTCAAAGCGGACATCAATGGTGAAGATACCGTGCGGCATCGCCAGCGTGTGCATGCTGTCGGTGATGTGCTGGCTTAGCTCCTGGGCGTAATGCTGACGGATTTCATGCAGCTTTTGCGCTGTCGCCAGCGCCTGTTCATGATGCAGGTTCACCGCGAGAGAGAGGGTTTCCTGCGAGCCAGCCTGATCGTCAAGCTGCTGCTGTTCTTCCAGCAGAGACTGATAGAATCCTGGCAGCTCTTCCGGCGTGACGTGGTGCTTGCGCGCCAGTGAAATTTGACGGGAAATGCGCTGCTCCAGCTCAAACAGACGGTTCGGGTCGAGATCCAGACGTTCACAGTAGTGGCGCAGTTCGTCACTGGCTTCGGAGATCTGAATGGCCGCTTCTTCCAGCATATCCAGGACGCCAGAAAGCTTGCTGTCCATGCCAACCAGTTCGGTAATGAGCTGGCGGACGTTATACAGCTGGCTTTGCAGGTTCACGTCTTCGCCGTCCGCCAGCAGGTTGAGCGCATTCTGGCTGGTTGAGAGCAGGTGGCCGCTGTTCGCCAGACGTTTGTACTCTTCGTCGATTTGCTCAAACTCACCCGGCTGTGGGTTGAATTCGTTCAGCTCTTTAAGCTGGTACGCCAGCAGCTCCGCACGTGCGGCGCGCTCCTGGCTTTGCTGCTGGTGCTGGGCGAGCTCGCGGCAGCTCTGATGCCACTGGCGATAGTGCTCCGCCATAAGCTGAGTAAGCGCGTACTCACCCGCATAGCCATCCAGCAGCGCTTTCTGCTGTTCAGGTTTGACGAGTTGCTGGTGCGCGTGCTGACCGTGGATCTGGATAAGCAGCTGGCCGAGTTCGCGAAGCTGGGAGAGCGGAACCGCCGTACCGTTGATAAAGCCACGTGAACGACCGTCGCTGCTGATCACGCGGCGAAGTAAACACTCACGTCCATCTTCAAGCTGGTTCTGTTCCAGCCAGCGCTGGGCGGCAGGGGTGTCTTTCAGGGAGAAACGGGCGCACAGGTCGGCACGGTTTGCGCCCATGCGCACCATGTCGCCCTCTGCGCGGCCACCAAGGCACAAGCCGAGGGCATCAATGGCAATGGATTTACCTGCACCGGTTTCCCCGGTGATCGCCGTCATGCCGCTGTGGAAATCGATCTCAAGCTCACGAACAATGGCAAAGTTGCTGATGGTCAGTTGTGCCAGCATAATTGTTTTCCTGTATGAAAAACCATAACTGTGTTTTCATACAGTATAAACTGGTTTTTTATACAGTAAAGTACTGGATGCAAAATCAGAACAATTTTTTTGACCAGCCAAGCTTCGAGCTTAATGTGTTGAAATAGCTGTAATCTTTCGGGTGAATCAGATTCAGATGGTAATCACACCGACGAATAAGGACATCTTCACCTTCCTGGATCGGCAGCGCTATCTGGCTGTCGCAGCTGATCTCCAGGTCGTTACGGCGGTGCGAGAAGCGCAGACGTATCGTGCTGTCGCCGTTGATGACCAGCGGGCGGGCGGAGAGCGTGTGCGGGAACATCGGCACCAGGGTAATGGCATCCAGCGAGGGCGTCAGGATCGGGCCGCCGGCAGAAAGCGAGTAGGCGGTTGAGCCGGTCGGAGTGGAGATAATCAGCCCGTCGGAACGCTGGGAAAAAGCAAAGATTTCGTCGATATAAACTTCGAATTCAATCATGTGCGCCACTTTCCCGGGGTGAAGAACCACCTCGTTAATCGCGGTGCTGATGCGCTTCTGGCAGTCCTGCTGGCACACCTGCGCTTCCAGTAAAAAGCGTTTCTCACTGATATAGTGGCCTTCCAGCACGTCGGCCAGCTGCTGCTGCGCATTGTCCGGGTCGAGATCGGTTAAAAAGCCGAGATTGCCACGGTTGATGCCGATGACCTTAATGTCATAACGCGCCAGCGTGCGGGCTGCGCCGAGCATGTTGCCGTCGCCGCCCACCACCACGGCGAGATCGGCCTGTTGACCAATTTCCGCCAGCGTGCCGGTTTTGACGCTCTTCAGCTGCAGCTCCTGCGCAATCTGCTGCTCGACCATCACTTCATAGCCTTTGCTACACAACCAGCGATACAACATTTCATGTGTCGTTAGTGCGGTAGGGTGACGCGGATGCCCGACGATCCCAATACACCTGAAATGATTATTCATTTTCTGGAGGTCCTTGTGCCTGATGAATGATGACAATCTGTCTTGTTCCCTTGAATCCCGGAAACTGATCCCCATAATAAGCGAAGTTAGCGAGATGAATGCAGAAAAACGCGGAGAAATTCATGAGTAGTAAAGAACAGAAAACGCCTGAGGGGCAAGCCCCTGAAGAAATTATCACGGAACAGCACGATGAAGTTGAGGCTGTAGAGCCAGACGCATCTGCTGAGCAGGTGGACCCGCGCGATGAAAAAATTGCGAATCTGGAAGCCCAGCTGGTAGAAGCACAGAATCGCGAACGCGATGGTGTTCTGCGCATCAAGGCGGAAATGGAAAACCTGCGTCGTCGTACCGAGCAGGACGTTGAGAAGGCGCATAAATTTGCGCTGGAGAAATTCGTCAACGAACTGCTGCCGGTTATTGATAGCCTCGATCGCGCGCTGGAAGTGGCTGACAAAGCGAATCCGGACAACGCGGCGATGATCGAAGGTATTGAACTGACGCTGAAATCCATGCTCGACGTGGTACGTAAGTTTGGCGTGGAAGTGATTACCGATACCGACGTACCGCTGGATCCAAACGTTCACCAGGCGATTGCAATGGTGGAGTCCGAAGAGGTCGAAGCCGGTAAAGTGCTGGGCGTGATGCAGAAAGGTTACACCCTGAACGGCCGTACCATTCGCGCTGCGATGGTGACCGTGGCGAAAGCGAAAGCGTAATTTGCCATTCGTAGTGCCGGGTGGCGGTTTCGCCTTACCCGGCCTACAGCCTTACTCAGCGATACTTTCGCGCAGGGGTTTTACGGGCAGGACTTTCACCTGCTTAATCATATTGTCCTGCACGTCCAGGATATCAATATCGTACTGCTCAATGCGCACCCGCGTGCCCGCCGCCGGGATCTCTTCCAGCGCTTCCAGAATCATCCCGTTAATCGTGCGAGCCTCATCTTCCGGTAAATGCCAGTTAAAGGCTTTATTGAGTTCGCGAATGTTCGCGCTACCGTCAATCAGCACCGAGCCGTCGTTTTGCGGGGTGACCTCTTCCGCGAGGGAAGGTGACATTGACGTAGTAAAGTCCCCGACAATCTCTTCCAGAATATCTTCGACCGTCACCAGCCCCTGAATGTCGCCGTACTCGTTGACCACCAGGCCGACCTTCTTCTTGTTGCGCTGGAATTTCACCAGCTGCGTGCTGAGCGGGGTTCCTTCCGGCACGTAGTAAATCTCGTCGGCGGCGCGCAGCATCACCTCTTTGGTGAACTCTTTTTTCTCGGTCATCAGACGGTAGGCTTCGCGCACGCGCAGCATGCTGATGGCGTCATCCAGCGAATCGCGATACAGCACAATGCGCCCGTGCGGGGAGTGCGTCAGCTGGCGAACGATGGCTTTCCAGTCGTCATTGATGTCGATACCGACGATTTCGTTACGCGGCACCATGATGTCGTTGACGCTCACCTTTTCCAGATCCAGCACTGACAGGAGCATGTCCTGATTGCGCCGGGAGATCTGCGAGCGGGATTCATTCACGATGGTGCGCAGCTCCTCTTTGCTGAGCGCGCTGCTGATGGTGACATCGGCTTTGATTCCCACCATCCGCATCAGTACGCGCGTTACCATGTTCAGCAGCCAGACCAGGGGCATCATCAGGATCTGCAGCGGTGCCAGCAGGAAGCTGCTCGGGTAGGCGACTTTCTCCGGGTAAAGCGCGGCGATGGTTTTCGGCAGCACTTCGGCAAACACCAGCACCACGAACGTCAGCACGCCGGTGGCAATCGCCACCCCGGCGTTGCCGTACAGGCGCATCCCAACGATGGTGCCGAGGGCGGAGGCCAGAATGTTGACAAGGTTGTTGCCGATGAGCACCAGGCTTATCAGGCGATCCGGCTTGCGAAGCAGTTTTTCAACGCGACGAGCGGCACGGTTACCCTGTTTAGCACGATGACGTAACCGGTAGCGGTTTAAGGTCATCATGCCGGTTTCCGAGCCGGAGAAATAGGCGGAGATGACCACCATGACGATCAGGATAACGATCAGCGTGGTGGTAGAGATGTGTTCCAGGGGGAACTCCTTTTGTTACTTAGCCAGCAAATTGCTGTATGAAGCGGCTGCCAAAATAGGCAAGGGTGAGAATGCCCGCACCCGCGACGTTGAACCAGACCACGCGACGACCGCGCCAGCCTTCATGATAATGGCCCCATAACAGGACAATATAGACAAACCACGCGATGATGGAGAGCACTGCTTTATCGATATTCTCCACGCTAAACAGGTTCTTCATGTAGAACAGGCCCGTGCAGAGCGTCAGCGTCAGCAGCACCACGCCCACCTGGGTGATGTGGAACATCTTACGCTCAATGACCATCAGCGGCGGCATCTCATGGTTAAACGCCAGCTTTTTGTTTTTCAGCTGATAGTCAATCCAGGCGAGCTGCATGGCGTAAAGCGCGGCGATGATCAGCGTCGCGTAGGCAAAGAGCGACAGGCCGATATGCACCAGCATCCCCGGGGTGGCCTCCAGATGCGTAATAAATTCATTAGGCATAAAGGTGGCGAGGGCCAGATTGATCAGCGCGAAGGTATAGACAATCGGCAGCAGCAGCCAGCCGCGATTTTTAGACGCGACGATGGTCATTACCGTACAGATCATCAGGCTGACCAGCGAGCCGACGTTGAGGACGCTCAGGTTTTGCACGCTGCCGTCGCCGGGAATGATGCGTGATTCCAGCGCAAACGCGTGGCTGATCAGTGCGATCACCGCGGAAAGAATAGCCATGCGCCGCCAGCCGCTGTTTTTTTGCAGCAGTCCGGGAACGATCAGCGCGAGGCTGACAGAGTAGGCAACAAGGGCGATCAGTGCGAAAACAGGCATATAGGCATCGACAGTTGTCTTAATAAGAAAGAGAAGCAGTATAACGTTACGTGACGCCTGCTCCAACCGTTGCATAACAACAAAGGCGCCTTCATGTTATACTCCGGCAAAATTCTGTGTATGTGTCGCCCATGGCGGCCCAACGTTTCTACTCAGGCGAGAGACAATGTTTGATAATTTAACCGATCGTTTGTCGCGCACGCTGCGCAACATCAGCGGCCGCGGACGCCTTACTGAAGAGAACATCAAGGAAACGCTGCGCGAAGTGCGCATGGCGCTGCTGGAAGCAGACGTCGCGTTGCCGGTTGTTCGTGATTTTATCAACCGCGTTAAAGAGAAGGCGGTTGGTCATGAAGTTAACAAGAGCCTGACCCCGGGCCAGGAATTCGTCAAAATCGTTCGTAATGAACTGGTTTCGGCGATGGGCGAAGAGAACCAGGTGCTTAACCTGGCGGCTCAGCCGCCGGCCGTGGTGCTGATGGCGGGCCTGCAGGGTGCGGGTAAAACGACCAGCGTCGGTAAGCTGGGTAAATTCCTGCATGAAAAGCACAAGAAGAAAGTGCTGGTGGTTTCTGCGGACGTCTATCGCCCGGCGGCGATCAAACAGCTGGAAACTCTGGCCGAACAGGTCGGCGTAGATTTCTTCCCGTCCGACGTGGCGCAGAAGCCTGTCGACATCGTTAACGCGGCGCTGAAAGAAGCGAAGCTGAAATTCTACGACGTGCTGCTGGTGGATACCGCCGGTCGTCTACACGTTGACGAAGCGATGATGGACGAGATTAAGCAGGTGCATGCCTCTATCAACCCGGTAGAGACCCTGTTCGTTGTCGATGCCATGACCGGTCAGGATGCGGCGAATACCGCGAAAGCGTTTAACGAAGCGCTGCCGCTAACCGGCGTGGTGCTGACTAAAGTGGACGGTGACGCCCGCGGCGGTGCGGCGCTCTCGATTCGTCACATCACCGGTAAGCCGATTAAATTCCTCGGCGTGGGCGAGAAAACTGAAGCGCTCGAGCCGTTCCACCCGGATCGTATTGCCTCCCGTATCCTCGGCATGGGCGACGTGCTGTCGCTGATCGAAGATATCGAGAGCAAGGTTGACCGCGCGCAGGCCGAGAAGCTGGCCAGCAAGCTGAAAAAAGGTGACGGTTTCGATCTTACCGACTTCCTTGAGCAGCTGCGTCAGATGAAAAACATGGGCGGCATGGCCAGCCTGATGGGCAAACTGCCGGGCATGGGCCAGATCCCTGACAACGTGAAAGCGCAGATGGATGACAAGGTGCTGGTGCGTATGGAGGCGATCATTAACTCGATGACGCTGAAAGAGCGCGCTAACCCGGATATCATCAAAGGTTCCCGTAAACGCCGTATCGCAGCCGGTTGCGGCATGCAGGTGCAGGACGTTAACCGTCTTCTTAAACAGTTCGACGACATGCAGCGCATGATGAAGAAAATGAAGAAAGGCGGCATGGCGAAGATGATGCGCGGCATGAAAGGCATGATGCCCCCCGGTTTTCCAGGGCGTTAATCGCTTTTGAGATTGCTTTTTGCCCGAAAATGAGTAAAATTTTCGGGCTTTTAATATGACACCCGGGCTCCGTTCCTCGATGGGGCCCGGTTGTTTTATTCACACAAGAGGATGTTATGGTAACTATTCGTTTAGCTCGTCACGGCGCTAAAAAGCGTCCGTTCTACCAGGTTGTTGTGACTGACAGCCGTAATGCACGCAACGGTCGCTTCATCGAGCGCGTTGGTTTCTTCAACCCACTGGCCGCTGGCGCAGAAGAAGAAACTCGTCTGGATCTGGATCGTATCGCTCACTGGGTTGGCCAGGGCGCTACTGTTTCCGATCGCGTTGCTACGCTGATCAAAGCAGCAAACAAAGCAGCTTAATCTGTCACGGTGGTCATGATGAGCAATAAAGCACCTGTTGAACCGATCGTATTGGGAAAAATGGGTTCTTGCTACGGTATCCGTGGTTGGCTCAGAGTGTTTTCCTCCACTGAAGACGCTGATAGCATTTTTGATTACCAGCCCTGGTTTATCCAGAAAGGCGGTAAGTGGGAAGAGGTCGAGCTGGAAAGCTGGCGTCACCACAATCAGGACATCATCATCAAGCTGAAAGGCGTTGACGATCGTGATGCTGCGAATGCGCTGACTAATTGTGAAATTGTCGTGGATTCGTCGCAGTTGCCACAGCTGGAAGAGGGCGACTACTACTGGAAAGACCTTATGGGTTGCCAGGTAGTCACTACCGAAGGCTACAGCCTGGGGAAAGTCATCGATATGATGGAAACCGGGTCAAATGACGTTCTCGTCATTAAGGCAAACCTGAAAGATGCATTTGGCATCAAGGAGCGGTTGGTTCCGTTCCTCGATGGACAGGTTATCAAGAAAGTCGATCTCACTACTCAAACCATTGAAGTAGATTGGGATCCTGGTTTTTAAATTCTCCGGATAAACGGTAAAAGACGGCGCTATGTGGATTGGCATAATTAGCCTGTTTCCTGAAATGTTCCGCGCGATTACCGATTACGGGGTAACTGGCCGGGCAGTAAAGAATGGCCTGCTGAGCATCCAGAGCTGGAGTCCTCGTGACTTTACTCATGACCGGCACCGTACCGTGGACGATCGTCCTTACGGCGGCGGACCGGGGATGCTAATGATGGTGCAACCCTTACGGGACGCCATTCACACAGCAAAAGCCGCGGCAGGTGAAGGCGCAAAGGTGATTTATCTGTCACCTCAGGGACGCAAGCTTGATCAAGCGGGCGTGAGCGAACTGGCGACGAATCAAAAGCTGATTCTGGTCTGTGGGCGCTACGAAGGAATAGATGAGCGCGTAATTCAAACCGAGATTGACGAAGAATGGTCTATCGGCGATTACGTTCTCAGCGGTGGTGAGTTACCCGCAATGACGCTGATTGACTCCGTCGCCCGGTTCATTCCGGGGGTTCTGGGCCATGAAGCTTCGGCAACGGAAGATTCCTTTGCCGATGGGTTGCTGGACTGTCCACACTATACTCGTCCTGAAGTGTTAGAAGGGATGGAAGTACCGGCGGTGTTACTGTCTGGAAACCATGCCGAGATACGTCGCTGGCGTTTGAAGCAGTCGCTGGGCCGAACCTGGCTTAGAAGACCTGAACTTCTGGAAAACCTGGCTCTGACTGAAGAGCAAGCAAAGTTGCTGGCCGAGTTCAAAACTGAACACGCGCACCAGCAGCATGAACATGATGGGAATGCGTAATACGCTCCCGAATATCAGTTTACCCAGGATAAGAGATTAAATTATGAGCAACATTATTAAGCAACTTGAACAAGAGCAGATGAAGCAGGACGTACCTTCCTTCCGTCCAGGTGACACCGTGGAAGTGAAAGTATGGGTTGTTGAAGGTTCCAAAAAACGTCTGCAGGCATTCGAGGGCGTGGTTATCGCTATTCGTAACCGCGGTCTGCACTCTGCATTCACTGTTCGTAAAATTTCCAACGGCGAAGGCGTTGAGCGTGTCTTCCAGACTCACTCTCCGGTAGTTGACAGCATTGCTGTTAAACGTCGTGGTGCTGTACGTAAAGCTAAACTGTACTACCTGCGTGAGCGTACTGGTAAGTCTGCTCGTATTAAAGAGCGTCTGAACTAAGATTCGCTTAAGCGACATCCTGTTAGAAAGGGCTGGCCGAAAGGCTGGCCCTTTTTTTATCCCTGCGCATTTCTCACGTTAACCCTTTTGTCATAAATCATTTACAATGCTTGCCTCTTGAATGGAGGGGACGTGGATAACGTACTGCATCAGCCTGACCGGAAGCGCGTAGCGGCATTGACCGCGCTGTTTGCGATCCTGCTGATCGTGGTGGCGCCGCTTATCTCCGTCTCCTTGCAGAAAGATCCCATGAGCGCGATGCCGGGCATGCATCATGACATGAGCATGATGTCGATGGACGAGCATCAGGGCGATATGCCGCATACGATGCCTGTCGACCATGCGGAAGCGTGCGGCTACTGCGTGCTGTTAGCGCATGTCCCTGGCGTGATGCTGGCGCTGATCGTCCTGCTCAGCGCGGTATTACAGAGGCTTCGCATTAAGCCGCCGCGCCAGGCGGTCAGCCACTGGCACTTTTTCCCCTGGCTTTACCCTGATACCCGCGCGCCGCCGCGGCAGTCTGCTTTTTCCCTTTAAAACTAAATCGATAACTTTTTGCCTTAAAAAGGAAAAGTATGACTACCTGCACTCCGCGCGCGGCATGGGGAAACCTGCTGCGTCGCCTCCATTTCTACGTCGGGCTTTTTGTTGGTCCGTTTATCTTCTTTGCCGCGCTGACCGGTACGCTGTATGTGGCGACCCCGCAGCTGGAGAATGCGCTCTACCGGCACGCGCTCCACACGGATTCCGTGGGCGTGCCGCAGCCGCTGGCGGAGCAAATCGCCGTGGCGGAAAAAAACGTTGGATCAGATGTGCATTTGCACGCCGTGCGTCCCGGGCTGGCTGAAGGCGAAACCACCCGCGTGATGTTTGCCGACCCGACGCTTGGGCCATCGGAAAACCGGGCTATTTTTATTGATCCGGTAAGCCTGGCGGTGCTGGGAGATATGACGGTATACGGCACCAGCGGGATTTTACCGCTGCGTCAGACCATTGATTACCTGCATACCTCTCTGATGCTGGGCGACGTGGGGCGGCTCTACAGCGAGCTTGCCGCCTCCTGGATGTGGGTTGCCGCGCTGGGCGGTGCTGCCCTGTGGTTTTATACCCGACCCAAACGGCGAATCAATAATCGCTTCCAGAATCGTCGTCGGATGCACGTGACGCTGGGCTGGAGTCTGCTGGGCGGAATGCTGTTGTTCTCAGCAACCGGCCTGACCTGGTCCCAGTGGGCAGGCGGGAATGTTGATAAGCTGCGGGCAGAGATGAACTGGCTCACCCCGCAGGTGAACACGACGCTTTCCGGTCAACAGAAGATCGTGGATGAGCACGCCGAACACCGGGGCCATCACGGCGGCATGATGATGCCGGAAATGGCGATGGATCTGACGCAGTTTGACGGAGTATTAAGCGCGGCGCGTAACGCAGGAATTGATGCCAACAGGCTGGAGATCCGCCCGGCAAAAACGGCGGATAGCGCCTGGACCGTGACGGAAATCGATCGCAGCTGGCCGACTCAGGTGGACGCCGTTGCGGTTGATTCTTCAACGATGCAGATCCTGGACAGAACCCGATTCGAGGATTTCCCGTTAATGGCAAAACTGACCCGCTGGGGCGTGGATTTCCATATGGGGATCTTATTCGGGCTGGTGAATCAGCTGCTGCTGGTGGCGTTCGGCCTCACCCTGTGCGTGCTCATCGTCTGGGGTTACCGGATGTGGTGGATGCGTCGTCCGGCACGGTCGGCCGTGGATCCGGTGCAGACGCTTTGCCAGAGCTGGCTGGCGCTGTCAGGGTGGGGAAGAGGGATTACGGTGATAATCAGCATACTGCTGGGGCTGGCCTTGCCGGTCATGGGCGTGAGTCTGGCGCTGTTTGTTCTGGTGGACTGGCTGCGCTGGCGAGCGGCAACCAGGGTGACGCTCGCCGAATCATCCGCTAAATAACCCTATGGCGTGCTGATCACCACTGCGACGCGGCGGTTTTCAGCGCGCCCTTGCGGGGTACTGTTGCTCGCAACCGGATATTTTTGACCTAACCCCCGCGTGGTGAGATTGCTGCGCGGGATATTTGCACCCTTCGCCCAGGCATCGGCCACGGCATTGGCGCGTTTTAACGACAGCGCTTCGTTGTAGCTTTCTTCACCGTAGTTATCCGTGTGACCGTCCATTCGCGCGTGGTTCAGGCCGGTTTCCGCCAGGCGAGAGGCCATGGACTGGATCTGCGTTTCACTTTCCGGGCGCAGTCTGGCGTCATTTTTATCAAACAGGATGGTGTCCGACATGCCAAGTGACCAGTCACCGTTCAGTTCGTTAAAACCGTAAGACTTCATCGCCGAAATTTGCTCAGGAGTGAATTTGCCTTCCGGGGGCGACTGACAGCCTGCCAGAACCAGTGAGGCCAGAACTATCGGCGCGAAGTAACGTTTTAACATAGTGTATCCTTTCTAACTTGTTGTTTTCGTACGCTGGTTTTTCACCTGATACATGTTGCGGTCAGCCCTCTCCAGTAATGCTTCCACGGAAGCATTTTCCCACGCCAGAGCAAAGCCAATGCTGAGTGACATCGATGCTTTTTGTCCGTTATGAAGATCAAACGGACGGATAAACTGCTGCGATAGCGCAGCACAAATGTGTTGAACCTCGAGCTCAGAGTGTACGCCGTACAGCACCATGGCGAATTCGTCACCGCCAAGGCGGTAAGCCTGGTGACGTTTGTCGCCAAACTCCATCATCCTGCTGGCGACTTCTATCAGCACGCAGTCGCCTGCCGCGTGTCCCCAGGTGTCGTTAATAAACTTAAAATTATCACCGTCAAGGAAGAGCAGGGCCGAGTTTGTTTTAGCTGAAGGGTCGTTCATTAAGGCTGCAATGCTGTTACGAAACGCCGCGCGGTTGGCAAGACCGGTGAGCGGGTCGTGCATGGCGGTTCGCAGCAGCTGGGCGTTTTTCGCCTGAAGCTTCAGTTGCCACTCCTCCATCTCATCCAGAAGGCTGTTGAAGTCCTCACCAAACTGGTGAAACTCTTCGATACGGCCGTCTTTCACCCGGCGGGAGAAGTTGCGATTAGTACGAACGTCATGCACGACGTCAGTGATGTTTTGCAGGGCCGTGACCATCCCATGGTGCAAAGACTGGGTAATAGTGAGCGCGACGACGGTTGCAAAGAGAATGCAGCCGGTCAGAACGGCAAACGACATCCAGATGAAATGGCCGATCAGGCTGTCACGCGCGGTCAGGCGAATTTCGCCGATCGTTGCGCCGTTATGCATGATGGGCTGCGCAACCGGTACGGGGAAAAGCCAGCGGCTGACCAGTGCGCCCAGCGTGTCGTTGTTGTCCTCCGGGTTCCAGGACCAGTAGGCAAACCGCTTTTTATGCGCGTTAATGACCTCGGCCACGGCAAACTGCCCCTGTTTGCCCAGCGCAGCCAGCGTTTCGTTGGCCGCCAGCGAGTCGTTGAACACCAGCGAGGCTTCCAGGCTGTGGCTCATTGTTGCGCCGGTTAATTCGAGATTCTTTTGCGCGTATTGTTTTAACGTCACGACGGAAGCAAAACAGAGCAGCAGCCATATTAACGTCATCGTGATGATGACGCTTATCATGCTGTTTCGCCTCAACGTTCTTTTAAACGTCGGACGTGGCGTTGAAGTGAAATCTTTATCCATGCTGCTTATTCCGTGCAAGCATTAATACATCCGGATTGACTCTTACGCCACTGCGCGTCAATGCATCCAGATTGACGGCGAACCGTACCTGGCCGCGATCGATTATCAGGCAAAAGGCACTGCCAATTACACATTCCGGATTTTGCTCTGAGATTAATAGCAACGCTCTGCCCTGATATTGACTTATTAATTCAATTTGTTTTGCCGGTGATTCAGACCCGAAATAGATCGCATCGCACGTCGCGGCCAGGGCTTCCTGATCGTTACGTACAATAACGGGAGTATAAGGTAACTCGCTATGCCCCTCATCGCCGCTGAGGGCGTGCGTATAGTGCGAAGTGGCGTAGACGCAGAGTTTAGGCTGACCGGAAAGTGACGGCCATCGCGTATAGCTCACGATGCCTGAGACAATCGAGCGTACCGATTTATCCGTTTCCGTAAGCGTGCCTGCCGCCGCAGGGCCCACCATAAGGAACAGCATTATCACCAGAGTGAGTCGGAAAAAAGAGATCAAGAATAAATTTCTCACCAGAATCCGCCACATCGCTCTGGAAATAGATGTCCTTAAGAGTTGCGGGCAGAATACCATTGTTTATCAGGGCCGTCATTATGTCAGAAATAGCATGAGGCCGACCTAAGCTAAATCCTACTGTTGTTTATTTTCCGGTGGATAAAAATAGATTAATTCAGTCTGCTGGAGCGCATACTTTCATCCATCCCTTGCTGCCATGACGCACGCAGTTTTGCCGCGTTTTCGGCTGTATCGCAACTGGCAGGGAAAGATTTGCCTGCTAATCCCCAGGCGTGAATAAACCCTTCTTCGCAGATTTTCTTCTGACCATCAGCATAGCCGCGAAGATATTCACTACGATCAACGTGTGTGTCGTTAAAACTATCGGCCAGGGCCTGGTTATCTTTAACCGGCAGGCCATTCATGGCGTCTTCTTTACCTGCATCAAACCAGGATGGGCTGGTCCAGTCGGGCTGGAAGGTGTAAGGATTGATCTGACAGCCCGTTAAAAACAGCGACAACAGCGCGAGAGCAATTGAACGCATAGCCATTCTCCTTTTTTCTTCAGCATAGCCTGGCTAAAGAAAACCTGTCTGTAATTTAAAGTTTACGTTTTTATTGGCTGATTTTTGCAATAAATTGGTATGTGTAAAGTAATGTGTACGTATTTTGGATTGAAATGTTTACTTTTTATGGTATCGTGGTTTCACCTCATTGAGGAAAACAACTATCGCAAACGAGCTTTACAGGATCGCCATCATGCAAAAAGACGCGCTGAACAACGTACATATCACTGACGAACAGGTGTTAATCACTCCGGATCAACTGAAAGCGGAATTTCCGCTGAGCGTCGCGCAGGAGGCTCAGATCGAGCACTCTCGCCAGACCATTTCTGACATTATCGCCGGCCGCGATCCGCGCCTGCTGGTGGTATGCGGTCCTTGCTCCATTCACGATCCTGAAACCGCCATTGAATATGCTCGTCGATTTAAAGCGTTAGCGGAGGAGGTCAGCGATAGCCTCTATCTGGTGATGCGCGTCTATTTTGAGAAGCCACGTACGACCGTCGGCTGGAAAGGGTTGATTAACGATCCGCACATGGATGGCTCGTTTGATGTGGAAGCAGGCCTGAAGATTGCGCGTCGCCTGCTGGTGGAGCTGGTCAGCATGGGACTGCCGCTGGCAACCGAAGCGCTGGACCCGAACAGCCCGCAGTACCTGGGCGATCTGTTCAGCTGGTCGGCGATTGGCGCGCGTACCACGGAATCGCAAACCCACCGCGAGATGGCGTCTGGCCTGTCAATGCCGGTTGGCTTTAAAAACGGTACCGATGGCAGCCTGGCGACGGCGATCAACGCCATGCGCGCTGCTGCGATGCCGCACCGTTTCGTCGGTATCAACCAGGCGGGTCAGGTCTGCCTCCTGCAAACGCAGGGTAACCCGGACGGCCATGTGATCCTGCGCGGCGGGAAAGCACCTAACTACAGCCCGGCGGACGTGGCGCAGTGTGAAAAAGAGATGGAGCAGGCGGGACTGCGCCCGGCACTGATGGTAGATTGCAGTCATGGTAATTCAAATAAAGATTACCGTCGCCAGCCTGCGGTTGCGGAATCCGTGGTCGCACAGATCAAAGATGGCAACCGTTCGATTATCGGTCTGATGATTGAGAGCAATATTCATGAAGGCAATCAATCATCTGAACAACCGCGTAGCGCAATGAAGCACGGCGTCTCCGTGACGGATGCCTGCATCAGCTGGGAAACCACCGATGCGCTGCTGCGTGAGATCCACAAAGATTTGAAAGGCCAGCTGGCGACGCGTCTGGCTTAAGAGGTTAGTTATGGTTGCTGAATTGACCGCACTGCGCGATCAAATTGATGAAGTGGATAAGGCGCTGCTGGACCTGCTGGCGCGCCGCATGGCGCTGGTTGCCGAAGTCGGTGAGGTGAAAAGCAAATACGGCCTGCCGATTTACGTCCCGGAGCGCGAAGCCTCAATGCTGGCCTCTCGTCGCAAAGAGGCCCAGGCGCTGGGCGTTTCGCCGGATTTAATTGAAGATGTTCTGCGTCGCGTGATGCGGGAATCCTATTCCAGCGAAAACGACAAGGGCTTCAAAACCCTCTGTCCGTCCCTGAGGCCGGTGGTGATTGTCGGCGGGGCAGGACAGATGGGGCGTCTGTTTGAAAAAATGCTGACGCTTTCGGGCTATCAGGTGCGCATTCTGGAAAAAGAGGACTGGGCGCATGCTCCGGAACTCATGAATGATGCCGGGATGGTTATCGTCAGCGTGCCGATCCACGTGACGGAGCAGATCATCGGGAAGCTTCCTGCTTTACCGAAAGATTGTATCCTGGTGGATTTGGCCTCCGTCAAAAATGGTCCGCTGCAGGCGATGCTGGCTGCGCATACGGGCCCGGTGCTGGGTCTGCACCCGATGTTTGGCCCGGACAGCGGCAGCCTGGCTAAGCAGGTGGTGGTTTACTGCGACGGTCGTCAGCCGGAAGCCTATCAGTGGTTCCTGGAACAGATTCAGGTATGGGGCGCGCGATTGCACCGCATCAGCGCGGTCGAGCACGATCAGAACATGGCGTTCATTCAGGCGCTGCGCCACTTTGCGACGTTTGCCTACGGTCTGCATCTGGCGGAAGAGAACGTGCAGCTTGAACAGATTCTGGCGCTCTCTTCGCCTATCTATCGTCTGGAGCTGGCGATGGTCGGGCGCCTGTTTGCTCAGGATCCGCAGCTTTACGCGGACATTATTATGTCCTCCGAGAACAATCTGGCGCTCATCAAGCGCTACTATCAGCGCTTTGGCGAAGCCATTACGCTGCTGGAGCACGGAGACAAGCAGGCGTTTATCGACAGTTTCCGCAAGGTTGAGCACTGGTTTGGCGATTACGCGCAGCGTTTCCAGAGTGAGAGCCGGACGCTGTTGCGCCAGGCAAATGACAGTCGCCAGTAATGCGATGATGTATATACTGAAAGCCAGCAATGCTGGCTTTTTTTATTTTGGGGAACTGTCATGGCCGAACCGCAGCTGCTGTTGAATTACACCGGGCATCTGCCTGAATGCCCGACGTGGAGCGCAGAAGAGCGCGCGCTCTACTGGGCCGATATTCTGGAAGGGGAGATCCACCGCTACCATCTGCCGACGGCAGAACACACCGTACTCTCTTTCCATGAGGAGGTGGGCTGTTTCGCGCTGCGCGAGCAGGGTGGTTTTATCGTTGCGATGCGAACGGGTATCTGGCTGACCGATAAACACGGCCTGCTGCGCCGCAAGGTGTGCGATAACCCCTCTAACCCGCAGCTCGCACGCTTTAACGACGGCGGCACCGATTCTCTGGGACGATTCTACGCGGGCACGTTTTGGGGGCCGGGAGATTATAACGGTGCCCTGCTGATGCGCATCGACAACGACCTGACGCCGAAAGTGATCCAGTGTGATATTCACGGCCACAACGGCTTAGCGTTTAGCCCTGATAATCAATGGATGTTTACTTCAGATACGCCAAACGGCGTTATTTACCGAACGCAGCTTGATGAGAAGGGCGAACCCGGCAGGCGCGAGGTGTTTCGTCAGTTTAAAGAGGGCGAAGGGATACCGGACGGCGCGGCCATGGATGTGGAAGGCTGCTACTGGAGCGCGCTGTTTGGCGGCTGGCGTATTGCGCGTTTTTCTCCGCAAGGGGAGCAGCTGGAAGAATACCGCATGCCGGTGCGTTGCCCGACGATGGTCTGCTTTGGGGGCGATGACATGAAAACGCTGTTTATTACCACCACGCGGGAAAATATGGATGCGGACGAGGTGGCGAAGTATCCGCTCTCCGGCGCCATCTTCACCCTGCCGGTGAACGTGGCAGGGATGAAGAAAAGCCGGTTCATCGAACGTTAAGCCGGGTCAACCGGGACCACGTTTTCGCTCGGATAGCAGCCCAGCACCTTCATGGAACGCGTGATCTCGCCCAGTTCGCGCAGGGCCTTCTGCATGGAAGCAGATTCCAGGTTGGCCTGGATATCGAGGTAGAACATCTCTTCCCACGGGTTACCGTGGATTGGGCGTGATTCCAGCCTGGTCATGATCAGGTTGTGGTTACGCAGCACCAGCAGGGCTTCAACCAGCGCCCCGGCCTGTTGGCCGGTCGCCATCAGCAGCGTGGTTTTGGCCGGCACCTGGTCTGACACATTGATTGCCTTGCGTGCCAGCACCACGAAGCGGGTGATATTTTGCGTCTGGTTCGCCAGGTTGCGTTCCAGCACCTGTAAACCATACAGCGCCCCGCCTGCTTCGCTGCCGAGCGCGGCGACGGTTGGGGTGTTAGCCTGCGCCACTTTTTCCATCGCCGCCGAGGTGCTTTCGGTGTACTCAATTTTCCAGCTCGGATAGCGGTTCAGGAACTGGCTGCACTGCTGGAACGGCTGTGGATGACTGTAAACCGTTTCGATCTTGCTCAGGTCCGTTGAGCCGGCGACCAGCACGCAGTGATCGATTGGGATCGTCAGCTCGCCAACCAGCGACAGGCTGGTGTGCTGCAGCAAATCGTAGACGTCGTTGATGGCGCCGGAGCTGGTGTTTTCAATCGGTACGACGGCGTAATCCGCCTGGCCGGTCTCAACCTGGTTAAAAATGTCGGCAAACTTCGCGCAGCCGCTCTCAATAAATTCTTCGAAATGGCGTGCGGCATACTGACGTGCGGCCAGGTGAGAATAAGACCCCTTCGGACCGAGGAAGGCGATACGCGCAGAGTGTGGATTGGTTTTGTTCAGATGCTGCTGGAGCAGCGCTTGCTGGGTGAGAACGGAGTCTTCGATGATGAGCTGGAACAACCGGGTAATGTAGTGGGCATCGAGGTGATGCGCTTTGCCGAGCTGAATGAGACGTTCCAGCAGATCGCGCTCGCGGTCGATATCGCGTACCGGGCGATGGGAGTCCAGCTTGGCTTTGCCCACTTCAACGGCAAGCGCGCGGCGTTCGGCCAGCAGCGCCAGCAGTTTCTCATCCAGCGCGCTGATTTTTACTCGCAGATCCAGTAACGGGTTTTCCGGTGTCATAGTGTTGCCTGTCTCATTTTATCGTTATCAATAAAAAAGGCCCCCCGGTGTGGGAGGCCTTGTTGTTCGTCTTCGCATTCTTTATCACACGACGAAACGCCTCCCAGTCAGGGGAAGGTAAAAAAGAATGCGAAGAAGAACGGCGTAAGTTTCATAAAGTCATCCTGTGATTGATACCGTTAAAGTACCCGTACTGTTTTCACCCTGTCAATAAAAAACAAAAAACGCGCCCGAAGGCGCGTTGGCGGTACACTCAATTTAAAGGATTACTCTTCTTCAACTTCTTCCGCGAAGCTGGCGTCTTTCACCGATGTTGCGGCGCGACGGGCTTCACCTTTGTGTTGCACTTTATTGAGCTGCCGTTCCAGCTTGTTGATCAAATCGTTAATAGCTGTGTACATATCCTCGTGTTTTGCGCTGGCGACCAGATGGCCGTTTGGAGTATTGATAGTTGCGTCAGCGATGAAACCCTGCGGCTCCTTGGACAGGATGATATGTGGATTAATCAAATGAGTTTGCCATTTATCCAGTTTGGCGAGACGGTCTGCGACGTGCTGGCGGATTGCCGGAGTAATTTCCATTTGTTTACTGGTAATGTTCATTGTCATAAATTTTACCTCTTGTCTTTCCGTCTTGGTGATTCCAGCATACCCGACCTAATGTCAAAATGTGTGATTTAGATCACGTTATTTTGTCGGTTTTTGTCAGGGAATCTTTTTTGTGAGGCAGGGCAGGAAGAGGTGAGATTTACCTTGTCGAAGGCAAAAATTGGGGCCATAGTTGACTGGATGTGTTGAGGCTTAAGCGCTTCAGCGACGCGGTAAAATGAATAAAAAAACGGCAGCCTTCGGGCTGCCGTTTTGCATTGAGGCAATATCAGGTGTTGCTGCTGTTCGCGGCGATGATTTTCGCCACTTTTTCAGCCTGAGCGGTCATCTGCATCTGACGGTAAGCATTTTCCATCAGCTTCAGGCCGTCGCGCGTTGCCTGAGTATCCGGATAATCACGCAGCATACCTTCTACGCGGTTAACCACGGCAACCCATGCGCCACGGCGGGTATAGTATTCCGCTACGGAGTATTCATATTTCGCCAGACGATCTTTCAGGAACACCAGACGTTTGGTCGCGTCGGTCACGTACTGACTGTTCGGATAGCCGCGCACCAGCTTGGAGAAGTCATTGAAGGCATCACGCGCATGCTGCGGGTCACGGTCAGAACGATCCACGCCGAAGAAGCCCTGCAGCGCACTGTCGTCCAGCGCCATGTTGGTGAGGCCGCGCATGTACATCACATAGTCGATGTTAGGATGAGTCGGGTTCAGACGCATGAAACGATCGATAGTTGCCTGAGCCAGCGGCAGGTCGGCATTTTTATAGTATGCGTAGATGAGATCTAACTGTACCTGCTGCGAATATGGACCAAATGGATAGCGATTATCCAACGCTTCCAGTTGCGTTATCGCCTGTTTCCAGTTACCGTCCTGCAACTTTTGTTGTGCAGTCGCATAGATTTCATTCGGCGGATTGTCAGGGACCTGTTCATTTGAACCGGAGCAGCCCACCAAAGCCAGGCTCAACGTGGCCGCTGCCACCAGATATTTCATGCGCGTCATGACGTTTTGACTTTCCTCAAATGTTTGTCCGGGAGAAACTCTGTTCCTGCTCCCGATTAAGACCAGCTACAATAGCACACTATATTAAACGGCAAAGCCGTAAAACCCAACGTTAAACGAAGAAGCAGTTTATGGCACAACGAGTAGAACTCACCGCAACAGTCTCCGAAAATCAGCTCGGTCAACGCTTAGATCAGGCTTTGGCCGAATTGTTCCCTGATTATTCGCGTTCACGCATAAAAGAATGGATCCTTGACCAGCGCGTGCTGGTAAACGGCAAGATCTGGGACAAACCAAAAGAGAAAGTGTTAGGTGGGGAAGCTGTCGCCATCAATGCTGAAATCGAAGAGGAAATCCGCTTCGAGCCGCAGGATATCCCACTGGACATCATCTATGAAGATGATGACATTCTGGTGATCAACAAGCCGCGCGACCTGGTTGTTCATCCGGGCGCGGGGAACCCTGACGGTACGGTACTTAACGCACTTCTCCATTATTATCCGCCGATCGCGGATGTCCCGCGCGCGGGCATCGTGCACCGTCTGGATAAAGACACCACCGGTTTGATGGTGGTGGCGAAGACCGTTCCAGCTCAGACCCGTCTGGTGGAATCGCTGCAGCTGCGCGAAATCACCCGCGAGTATGAAGCGGTAGCCATTGGGCATATGACCTCTGGCGGAACGGTGGAAGAGCCAATCAGCCGTCACCCAACCAAACGTACCCATATGTCGGTGCATCCGATGGGTAAACCGGCGGTGACGCACTATCGCATTATGGAGCACTTCCGTATTCATACGCGCCTGCGTCTGCGTCTGGAAACCGGACGTACTCACCAGATCCGCGTGCATATGGCCCACATTACCCATCCGCTGGTCGGGGATCAGGTATACGGTGGCCGCCCGCGTCCACCTAAAGGCGCATCGGATGAGTTCATCAGCGTATTGCGTAAATTCGATCGTCAGGCGCTGCACGCGACCATGCTGCGTCTTTACCACCCTATCACCGGTATTCAGATGGAGTGGCATGCGCCTATCCCGCAGGATATGGTGGATCTTATCGACGCCATGCGTGCTGATTTCGAAGAACATAAGGATCAAGTGGACTGGTTATGACCAAACTGATTGTCCCGGAGTGGCCATTGCCTGCTGGCGTGGCTGCCTGCAGTTCAACCCGTATTGGCGGTGTTAGCCAGGGCGCGTGGGAGTCTTTGAACCTCGGTGCGCACTGTGGCGACAACCTGGAACATGTTGAAGAGAACCGCAGACGTCTGTTTGCTGCGGGGAACTTGCCGTCGAAACCGGTCTGGCTGGAACAGGTTCATGGTAACGCGGTGCTGAAGTTGACGGGAGAACCCTATGCTTCTAAACGCGCTGATGCCTCTTACAGTAATACTCCGGGAACCGTTTGTGCCGTGATGACCGCCGATTGTCTGCCGGTTCTGTTCTGTAACCGTGCAGGTACCGAGGTGGCTGCAGCACACGCGGGCTGGCGTGGTCTGTGTGAAGGCGTGCTCGAAGAAACTATCGCCTGCTTTAGCGATGAGCCAGCCAATATTATGGCCTGGCTTGGCCCGGCCATTGGTCCTCGCGCTTTCGAAGTGGGGCCAGAGGTTCGCGAAGCCTTTATGGAAAAAGATCCGCAAGCGGTTGAAGCCTTCCTGCCTTCGGGGGATAAATATCTGGCTGATATTTACCAGCTCGCCCGCCAGCGTCTAAATAACGTTGGCGTGATGCAGATCTTCGGCGGCGATCGCTGCACATTCACCGAAAAGGGTGATTTTTTCTCCTATCGTCGCGACAAGACCACGGGGCGTATGGCAAGTTTCATTTGGCTGATATAACCTAAAGAATCAAGACGATCCGGTACGTGCCGTTTTCTTTTCACATAATTCAGGTCATTAACCTTGAATAATTGAGGGATGACCTCATTTAATCTCCAGTAGCAAATTTGACCTGTTATGGGAGGAGTTATGCGTCTGGATCGTCTTACTAATAAATTCCAGCTTGCTCTCGCCGATGCCCAGTCCCTCGCACTGGGGCACGACAACCAGTTTATCGAACCTCTTCATTTAATGAGCGCCTTGCTGAATCAGGAAGGGGGATCGGTACGTCCTTTATTAACGTCCGCTGGCATTAATGCTGGCCAGTTACGCACCGCTATCGATCAGGCGCTGAGCCGTTTACCGCAGGTAGAAGGTACCGGCGGCGACGTTCAGCCGTCTCAGGATTTGGTGCGCGTGCTTAACCTTTGCGACAAGCTGGCGCAAAAACGTGGGGACAACTTTATTTCGTCAGAGCTGTTTGTTCTGGCGGCGCTTGAATCACGCGGTACCTTGACCGACCTGCTGAAATCTGCCGGTGCGACCACCGCCAATGTGACTCAGGCGATTGAGAAAATGCGCGGAGGTGAAAGCGTGAACGATCAGGGAGCCGAAGACCAACGTCAGGCTTTGAAGAAATTTACGGTCGATCTGACCGAGCGTGCTGAACAGGGCAAACTTGATCCGGTTATCGGCCGTGACGAAGAAATCCGCCGTACGATTCAGGTACTGCAGCGTCGTACCAAGAACAACCCGGTGCTGATTGGTGAACCGGGTGTCGGTAAAACCGCCATCGTTGAAGGGCTGGCGCAGCGTATCGTCAACGGCGAAGTGCCGGAAGGCCTGAAAGGCCGCCGCGTACTGGCGCTGGATATGGGCGCGCTGGTGGCCGGTGCGAAATACCGCGGTGAGTTTGAGGAGCGTCTGAAAGGCGTGCTTAACGACCTGGCGAAGCAGGAAGGGAACGTTATCCTGTTTATCGACGAACTGCACACTATGGTCGGTGCCGGTAAAGCGGACGGCGCGATGGATGCCGGGAACATGCTGAAACCTGCGCTGGCGCGCGGTGAACTTCACTGCGTCGGTGCCACCACGCTCGACGAGTACCGTCAGTACATTGAGAAAGATGCTGCGCTGGAACGTCGTTTCCAGAAAGTGTTTGTTGCTGAGCCAAGCGTTGAAGATACCATCGCGATCCTGCGTGGTTTGAAGGAGCGCTATGAACTGCACCACCACGTGCAGATCACTGACCCGGCTATCGTTGCGGCAGCGACGCTTTCACACCGTTACATTGCTGACCGCCAGCTGCCGGATAAAGCGATCGACCTTATTGATGAAGCGGCTTCGAGCATTCGTATGCAGATTGACTCGAAACCGGAAGAGCTGGATAGGCTCGACCGACGCATCATTCAGCTCAAGCTGGAACAGCAGGCGCTGAAGAAAGAGTCTGATGAAGCCAGTAAGAAACGCCTGGATATGCTCAATGAAGAACTGGACGATAAAGAGCGCCAGTATTCTGAGCTGGAAGAAGAGTGGAAAGCCGAGAAAGCATCCCTTTCCGGCACTCAGACCATTAAAGCTGAACTCGAACAGGCCAAAATTGCCATTGAGCAGGCTCGCCGTGTCGGCGATCTGGCGCGGATGTCTGAACTGCAGTACGGCAAAATTCCTGAGCTGGAAAAACAGCTTGAGATAGCGACGCAGTCAGAAGGGAAAACGATGCGTCTGTTACGTAATAAAGTGACGGATGCGGAAATCGCGGAAGTGCTTGCTCGCTGGACCGGTATTCCGGTGGCGCGCATGCTGGAAGGCGAGCGTGAAAAACTGCTGCGCATGGAGCAGGATCTCCACAATCGGGTGATTGGTCAGAACGAAGCGGTTGAGGCGGTTTCCAACGCCATTCGCCGTAGCCGCGCAGGGTTGTCCGATCCAAACCGTCCGATTGGTTCGTTCCTGTTCCTGGGGCCGACGGGGGTCGGTAAAACCGAGCTGTGTAAAGCGCTGGCTAACTTTATGTTCGACAGCGACGATGCGATGGTACGTATCGACATGTCCGAGTTTATGGAAAAACACTCCGTCTCACGTCTGGTCGGCGCGCCTCCGGGATACGTAGGTTATGAAGAAGGGGGGTACCTGACGGAAGCGGTTCGCCGTCGCCCTTATTCCGTCATCCTGCTGGATGAGGTGGAAAAAGCGCACCCTGATGTGTTCAACATCCTGCTTCAGGTGCTGGATGATGGCCGTCTGACCGACGGGCAGGGGAGAACGGTCGACTTCCGTAATACGGTTGTCATCATGACCTCGAACCTGGGTTCCGATTTGATTCAGGAACGTTTCGGTGAACTGGACTATAGCCATATGAAGGATCTGGTGCTCGGTGTCGTGAGCCATAACTTCCGTCCTGAGTTCATCAACCGTATTGATGAAGTGGTGGTATTCCATCCTCTGGGTGAGAAACACATTGCGTCGATTGCGCAGATCCAGCTGCAGCGTCTGTACAAACGTCTGGAAGAGCGTGGATATGAAATTCACATCTCCGACGAGGCCCTGAAGCTGCTGAGCGAGAATGGTTACGATCCGGTGTACGGTGCGCGTCCATTGAAACGTGCTATCCAGCAGCAGATCGAAAACCCGCTGGCGCAGCAGATCCTCTCCGGAGAGCTGATCCCTGGCAAAGTTATCCGTCTGGAAGCCAACGACGATCGCATTGTGGCAGTGCAGTAAGTCACAAAACGCAAAAACGAGCTGCTTGCGGCTCGTTTTTGTTTAAAAACCAGGCGAAAATTGAGGTCTGGAGTATGGTTTGCCTGGAAAGTGAGCAGTTAGTAAATAATTTTCACTTTACCCTTGCAGGTTCGGAATAACTCCCTATAATGCGCCTCCACTGACACGGAACAACGGCACACACGCCGCCGGGTCAGCAGAGAAAAGCGAAATTAATCACTTGACTCTGAAGCGGGAAAGCGTAATATGCACACCCCGCGCCGCTGCGAAAAGCGAAGCGGCACTGCTCTTTAACAATTTATCAGACAATCTGTGTGGGCACTCAAAGTGACATGGATTCTTAACGTCGCAAGACGAAAAATGAATGCCAAGTCTCTGAGTGAACATACGTAATTCATTACGAAGTTTAATTCACGAGCATCAAACTTAAATTGAAGAGTTTGATCATGGCTCAGATTGAACGCTGGCGGCAGGCCTAACACATGCAAGTCGAGCGGTAGCACAGAGAGCTTGCTCTCGGGTGACGAGCGGCGGACGGGTGAGTAATGTCTGGGAAACTGCCTGATGGAGGGGGATAACTACTGGAAACGGTAGCTAATACCGCATAACGTCGCAAGACCAAAGAGGGGGACCTTCGGGCCTCTTGCCATCAGATGTGCCCAGATGGGATTAGCTAGTAGGTGGGGTAACGGCTCACCTAGGCGACGATCCCTAGCTGGTCTGAGAGGATGACCAGCCACACTGGAACTGAGACACGGTCCAGACTCCTACGGGAGGCAGCAGTGGGGAATATTGCACAATGGGCGCAAGCCTGATGCAGCCATGCCGCGTGTATGAAGAAGGCCTTCGGGTTGTAAAGTACTTTCAGCGGGGAGGAAGGTGTTGAGGTTAATAACCTCAGCAATTGACGTTACCCGCAGAAGAAGCACCGGCTAACTCCGTGCCAGCAGCCGCGGTAATACGGAGGGTGCAAGCGTTAATCGGAATTACTGGGCGTAAAGCGCACGCAGGCGGTCTGTCAAGTCGGATGTGAAATCCCCGGGCTCAACCTGGGAACTGCATTCGAAACTGGCAGGCTAGAGTCTTGTAGAGGGGGGTAGAATTCCAGGTGTAGCGGTGAAATGCGTAGAGATCTGGAGGAATACCGGTGGCGAAGGCGGCCCCCTGGACAAAGACTGACGCTCAGGTGCGAAAGCGTGGGGAGCAAACAGGATTAGATACCCTGGTAGTCCACGCCGTAAACGATGTCGACTTGGAGGTTGTGCCCTTGAGGCGTGGCTTCCGGAGCTAACGCGTTAAGTCGACCGCCTGGGGAGTACGGCCGCAAGGTTAAAACTCAAATGAATTGACGGGGGCCCGCACAAGCGGTGGAGCATGTGGTTTAATTCGATGCAACGCGAAGAACCTTACCTACTCTTGACATCCAGAGAACTTTCCAGAGATGGATTGGTGCCTTCGGGAACTCTGAGACAGGTGCTGCATGGCTGTCGTCAGCTCGTGTTGTGAAATGTTGGGTTAAGTCCCGCAACGAGCGCAACCCTTATCCTTTGTTGCCAGCGGTTAGGCCGGGAACTCAAAGGAGACTGCCAGTGATAAACTGGAGGAAGGTGGGGATGACGTCAAGTCATCATGGCCCTTACGAGTAGGGCTACACACGTGCTACAATGGCGCATACAAAGAGAAGCGACCTCGCGAGAGCAAGCGGACCTCATAAAGTGCGTCGTAGTCCGGATTGGAGTCTGCAACTCGACTCCATGAAGTCGGAATCGCTAGTAATCGTAGATCAGAATGCTACGGTGAATACGTTCCCGGGCCTTGTACACACCGCCCGTCACACCATGGGAGTGGGTTGCAAAAGAAGTAGGTAGCTTAACCTTCGGGAGGGCGCTTACCACTTTGTGATTCATGACTGGGGTGAAGTCGTAACAAGGTAACCGTAGGGGAACCTGCGGTTGGATCACCTCCTTACCTTAAAGAACCTGCCTTTGTAGTGTCCACACAGATTGTCTGATGAAAAGTAAATAGCAAGGCGTCTTGCGATTGAGACTTACACGTCCCCTTCGTCTAGAGGCCCAGGACACCGCCCTTTCACGGCGGTAACAGGGGTTCGAATCCCCTAGGGGACGCCACTTGCTGGTTCGTGAGTGAAAGTCACCTGCCGTCATATCTCAAAACTCATCTTCGGGTGACGTTTGAGATATTTGCTCTTTAAAAATCTGGATCAAGCTGAAAATTGAAACGACACACATGTTATGTGTGTTCGAGTCTCTCAAATTTTCGCAATCATGAAGTGAAACATCTTCGGGTTGTGAGGTTAAGCGACTAAGCGTACACGGTGGATGCCCTGGCAGTCAGAGGCGATGAAGGACGTGCTAATCTGCGAAAAGCGCCGGCGAGGTGATATGAACCTTTGACCCGGCGATGTCCGAATGGGGAAACCCAGTGCAATTCGTTGCACTATCGTTAACTGAATACATAGGTTAACGAGGCGAACCGGGGGAACTGAAACATCTAAGTACCCCGAGGAAAAGAAATCAACCGAGATTCCCCCAGTAGCGGCGAGCGAACGGGGAGCAGCCCAGAGTCTGAATCAGCTTGTGTGTTAGTGGAAGCGTCTGGAAAGTCGCACGGTACAGGGTGACAGTCCCGTACACGAAAGCACACAGGTTGTGAACTCGAAGAGTAGGGCGGGACACGTGGTATCCTGTCTGAATATGGGGGGACCATCCTCCAAGGCTAAATACTCCTGACTGACCGATAGTGAACCAGTACCGTGAGGGAAAGGCGAAAAGAACCCCGGCGAGGGGAGTGAAAAAGAACCTGAAACCGTGTACGTACAAGCAGTGGGAGCACCTTCGTGGTGTGACTGCGTACCTTTTGTATAATGGGTCAGCGACTTATATTCTGTAGCAAGGTTAACCGTATAGGGGAGCCGAAGGGAAACCGAGTCTTAACTGGGCGTTAAGTTGCAGGGTATAGACCCGAAACCCGGTGATCTAGCCATGGGCAGGTTGAAGGTTGGGTAACACTAACTGGAGGACCGAACCGACTAATGTTGAAAAATTAGCGGATGACTTGTGGCTGGGGGTGAAAGGCCAATCAAACCGGGAGATAGCTGGTTCTCCCCGAAAGCTATTTAGGTAGCGCCTCGTGAACTCATCTTCGGGGGTAGAGCACTGTTTCGGCTAGGGGGCCATCCCGGCTTACCAACCCGATGCAAACTACGAATACCGAAGAATGTTATCACGGGAGACACACGGCGGGTGCTAACGTCCGTCGTGAAGAGGGAAACAACCCAGACCGCCAGCTAAGGTCCCAAAGTCATGGTTAAGTGGGAAACGATGTGGGAAGGCACAGACAGCCAGGATGTTGGCTTAGAAGCAGCCATCATTTAAAGAAAGCGTAATAGCTCACTGGTCGAGTCGGCCTGCGCGGAAGATGTAACGGGGCTAAACCATGCACCGAAGCTGCGGCAGCGACGCTTATGCGTTGTTGGGTAGGGGAGCGTTCTGTAAGCCGTTGAAGGTGTGCTGTGAGGCATGCTGGAGGTATCAGAAGTGCGAATGCTGACATAAGTAACGATAAAGCGGGTGAAAAGCCCGCTCGCCGGAAGACCAAGGGTTCCTGTCCAACGTTAATCGGGGCAGGGTGAGTCGACCCCTAAGGCGAGGCCGAAAGGCGTAGTCGATGGGAAACAGGTTAATATTCCTGTACTTGGTGTTACTGCGAAGGGGGGACGGAGAAGGCTATGTTAGCCGGGCGACGGTTGTCCCGGTTTAAGCATGTAGGCGGAGGTTCCAGGTAAATCCGGTACCTTTTAACGCTGAGGTGTGATGACGAGGCACTACGGTGCTGAAGTAACAAATGCCCTGCTTCCAGGAAAAGCCTCTAAGCATCAGGTAACACGAAATCGTACCCCAAACCGACACAGGTGGTCAGGTAGAGAATACCAAGGCGCTTGAGAGAACTCGGGTGAAGGAACTAGGCAAAATGGTGCCGTAACTTCGGGAGAAGGCACGCTGATATGTAGGTGAAGCCCCTGCGGGTGGAGCTGAAATCAGTCGAAGATACCAGCTGGCTGCAACTGTTTATTAAAAACACAGCACTGTGCAAACACGAAAGTGGACGTATACGGTGTGACGCCTGCCCGGTGCCGGAAGGTTAATTGATGGGGTTAGCGGCAACGCGAAGCTCTTGATCGAAGCCCCGGTAAACGGCGGCCGTAACTATAACGGTCCTAAGGTAGCGAAATTCCTTGTCGGGTAAGTTCCGACCTGCACGAATGGCGTAATGATGGCCAGGCTGTCTCCACCCGAGACTCAGTGAAATTGAACTCGCTGTGAAGATGCAGTGTACCCGCGGCAAGACGGAAAGACCCCGTGAACCTTTACTATAGCTTGACACTGAACACTGGTCCTTGATGTGTAGGATAGGTGGGAGGCTTTGAAGCGTGGACGCCAGTCTGCGTGGAGCCAACCTTGAAATACCACCCTTTAATGGCTGGTGTTCTAACGTAGACCCGTAATCCGGGTTGCGGACAGTGTCTGGTGGGTAGTTTGACTGGGGCGGTCTCCTCCCAAAGAGTAACGGAGGAGCACGAAGGTTAGCTAATCCTGGTCGGACATCAGGAGGTTAGTGCAATGGCATAAGCTAGCTTGACTGCGAGAGTGACGGCTCGAGCAGGTGCGAAAGCAGGTCATAGTGATCCGGTGGTTCTGAATGGAAGGGCCATCGCTCAACGGATAAAAGGTACTCCGGGGATAACAGGCTGATACCGCCCAAGAGTTCATATCGACGGCGGTGTTTGGCACCTCGATGTCGGCTCATCACATCCTGGGGCTGAAGTAGGTCCCAAGGGTATGGCTGTTCGCCATTTAAAGTGGTACGCGAGCTGGGTTTAGAACGTCGTGAGACAGTTCGGTCCCTATCTGCCGTGGGCGCTGGAGAATTGAGGGGGGCTGCTCCTAGTACGAGAGGACCGGAGTGGACGCATCACTGGTGTTCGGGTTGTCATGCCAATGGCACTGCCCGGTAGCTAAATGCGGAAAAGATAAGTGCTGAAAGCATCTAAGCACGAAACTTGCCCCGAGATGAGTTCTCCCTGACCCTTTAAGGGTCCTGAAGGAACGTTGAAGACTACGACGTTGATAGGTCGGGTGTGTAAGCGCAGCGATGCGTTGAGCTAACCGATACTAATGAACCGTGAGGCTTAACCTTACAACGCCGAAGCTGTTTCGGCGAAGACAGACACGATTTTCAGCCTGATACAGATTAACAGAATTTGCCTGGCGGCTTTAGCGCGGTGGTCCCACCTGACCCCATGCCGAACTCAGAAGTGAAACGCCGTAGCGCCGATGGTAGTGTGGGGTCTCCCCATGTGAGAGTAGGGAACTGCCAGGCATCGATTAGAAGAACCCCGTACCGTAAGGTGCGGGGTTTTTTGCTTTGTGCTTACCCTCTCTGGCCTTTCTCTTAATCCCTTATCCTGCTAATGGAATGTGTGATCCCTGTCGCAATGTCATTTATAACAAAATTATAACATTTCATTTACGAGGTAATTGAGTCTCCTGACTCAATACGCCGCTGTTTATGGCAGGAGCATAATCACAATGACAGAAAGCATTACATCAAACGGGACGCTGGCTAACAGTGATACCCGAAGAAGGGTATGGGCAATCGTCAGCGCCTCTTCAGGGAATCTGGTTGAATGGTTCGACTTTTACGTCTACTCATTCTGTTCACTCTACTTCGCACATATCTTCTTCCCATCCGGCAACACCACAACGCAGCTGCTACAAACGGCGGGGGTATTTGCCGCAGGGTTTTTAATGCGGCCCATCGGGGGCTGGCTGTTTGGCCGCATTGCGGATCGTCGCGGCCGTAAGGCTTCTATGCTGATCTCGGTGTGCATGATGTGCTTTGGTTCTCTGGTGATCGCCTGCTTACCGGGATATGAATCGATTGGCACCTGGGCACCGGCGCTACTTTTACTGGCCCGCTTATTCCAGGGATTATCGGTGGGTGGTGAGTACGGTACCAGCGCGACCTACATGAGTGAGATTGCACTGGAAGGCCGTAAAGGTTTTTACGCCTCATTCCAGTACGTCACGTTGATTGGTGGTCAACTGCTGGCCATCCTTGTGGTGGTGATCCTGCAGCAGATTCTGACGGACGAACAACTTCACGCCTGGGGATGGCGAATTCCTTTCGCGATGGGCGCAGTACTGGCGGTTGTCGCACTTTGGCTGCGCCGTCAGTTAGATGAAACCTCTCAGAAGGAAGTCAGAACGCTTAAGGAGGCGGGAACATTCAAAGGGTTATGGCGTAACCGCAAAGCTTTCCTTATGGTGCTGGGCTTTACTGCGGGCGGCTCTCTCAGTTTCTACACGTTCACCACCTATATGCAGAAGTACCTGGTGAACACCACCGGCATGCACGCAAACGTTGCCAGCGTAGTCATGACCGTGGCGCTGTTTGTCTTTATGCTCATACAACCTATTATCGGTGCGCTCTCGGATAAAATCGGTCGACGTACGTCGATGCTGATTTTTGGCGGCCTGTCGGCATTATGTACCGTACCTATTCTGTCTGCCCTTCAGCATGTGACTTCGCCGTATGCCGCGTTTGCGCTGGTTATGCTGGCGATGGTGATTGTCAGTTTCTATACCTCTATTAGCGGAATACTGAAAGCCGAAATGTTCCCGGCGCAGGTACGTGCTTTAGGGGTAGGGCTCTCTTATGCGGTAGCTAATGCGTTGTTTGGCGGCTCGGCGGAGTACGTTGCGTTGTCGCTTAAATCATGGGGAAGTGAAACGACATTCTTCTGGTACGTAACGATAATGGGCGCACTGGCCTTTATTGTTTCCCTGATGCTGCATCGCAAAGGGAAAGGCATTCGACTTTAATAGCGCGCCATCTGCCACACGGCATAGCCGGTCGTTGCGCCGGCGACATCCCAGGCGAAATCTTTCCAGCTCCAGCCGCTCCCTGCGGGGCGGCTATCCCACAGTTCTTTTGATGCTCCAAGACTGACTGAGAACATCAACCCTATCGCCGCGCTACGATCCCGGCTGTATCCCTGATGCTGCGCATATTCATTGCCGGCTGCGGACAACATCGCGGAAGCGAGGAAATGCTGGGCTTTATCCTGTCCGGACCAGTTATCGTTGGCCATATGGCTACAGCCAGTCAGAAAGAGGACGCTAAGTAACAGAGGAATACGCATCAACGGCTCCATAAAAAAGCCCTGCGGGTGGCAGGGCCTGGACATTACAGAATACGGCTGATAAGTCGGTCGATACGGATACGACGTAAGCGGCGGATAAGCTTGCGGACTTTTACCGGATAATCGGCAATGCTCTGCAGTTCGCGGTAATGATTAACCACAGTGGTATGCGTGCGAATCAGTTCCAGCTCACGTTCACGTTTTGCGGCTAACTCGTGCTGCGGGTCATGGATCAGGATAGCGTTTTCCAGATCCAGTCGCCACGCGCGTGGGTTCAGGTTATTACCGGTCAGCAGCATCCACTCATCGTCGACCCACATTCCTTTCAGATGGTAAGTGTTGTCTTCATCTTTCCAGAGACGCACAACCAGCTGGTCAGTGTTTACGTAATACTGTAAACGGCTCAGGAAACGGCGCAGGTTGATCTCATAGAGATAAGGCAGCGCACCGATGATTTTGAACGGCTGATCTTCAGGAATGAAAAAGTCGTTTGCGGTTTTATCACCAACGATGATTTCCACTTTTTTACCGTCGCGCAGCAGCTGAATGATATTACGCACCAGCACGGCAGGAAGGTTGAAGTACGGCGTACAGATGGTGAGTTTCTGCTCCGCGCACGGCATCAGATGGAATATCGTTTTGTTCAGCAGGCTTGATTTACCGAGCCCTACCAGCGGGGTAACGGATAACTCTTCGTTGTTCGCATCACCCTGGAAATGATAGACCGCATCACGCAGCTCCTGGCGGAAGGCGCGAACATCGTTTTTGATTTCCGGGCTTTTAGGACGCTCAGGATCGTCAAGGCGATTAACACCGCGGCCATGGACCAGATTTTTATCAACCCAGTTAAACATGATATCGGCCATCTGCGGATTACGGATCAGATGGTAGCGGTCGTAGCGATATTTATCGAGCTGATGAAGGTAAACATCATTCAGACTTGCGCCGCTGTAAAGCACGCTGTCATCAATGATGAAGCCCTTGAAATGAAGTACGCCGAGCGCTTCACGGGTATTAACCGGGACGCCATAAACAGGCACATCAACGCCAGGATTTTCCTGCGCCGTGCGGCAATACCAGTCGGCATTGGTGTTTGACGCGGCAGCGCCAATACGGCCACGCTGAGCGCGATGCCAGTCGACCAGCACGCGAACATCGAGTTCCGGGCGCTGACGTTTGGCTTCATAGAGCGCGTTCAGGATCGCGCGCCCGCCTTCATCCTGTTCAAGATAGAGCGCTACAATGCAAATGCGTCGCGTGGCGCTGGCAATCTTTTCCAGAAGCGTCTCCCGAAAATGAGCGGGAGCGTAAAAGAACTCTACATCATCAACTGACTGAGAAATCTTCGGTAGTTGAGCAAGGTGTTGTTGATGTTTATTACGCTTAAATTTTGACAACATCACAGTGCGTTTCTTCTCTGTTCATTGAAGGGTTGTCTGTACCATGCAAACAACATAAGCGGACAATGATACCACCAGTCCCGTCCAAAGTGGGTAACATTTCCAGTAGCTTACTCGCGTTTGTCTGCTGATCTCAGACTGAGGGACAAGGCCACAATACCTTCGTCCAGCTGAATATCAACGTCAAACCCAAGTTTTCGCGCCAGGGTCACCATACCGCGATTGTTAGGCATAGTAATGCCATTGAGGCGTAACAATCCGTGATCTCGCGTATAACTGATGAGTTTTTCCAGCAGCCGTCTGCCCAGACCCAGGCCTTTAAGATCGGAGCGCACCAGCACCGCAAACTCCGCATCCACGTTATCCGGGTCAGAAATCGCACGCGTGACGCCGAGGATCTCATCCCCCTTATCGGAGCGACGAACGGCAACAAACGCCATTTCTCGATCGTAGTCGATCTGGGTCATATTGGCTAAATCATCGTGGGTAAATTCGTTGATTTCGCTAAAATAGCGATAATAAAGATCCTCTTTCGTGACCTGAGAGATAAAGGTCCGCAGCTGGGGCTCATCTTCCGGCAGAATAGGGCGGAACAAGGCGCGTTCCCCATTCTTCATCTCAACCCACTCTTCCAGCTGCAGGGGATACGGGCGGATCGCCAGACGGCTCTCTCTGTCTCCTTCGAATGGCGCGATATCCAGGGTCACGTCCAGCGCCGTAAACTCATTGCCCGAGGCGAGCAGCGGATGAATGTCCAGCCGCTGGATTTCGGCACAATCCACAATCAGGTTAGACACCTGCACCAGGAACTGACTTAACCCGGCAATATCAAGCGGGCGCAGCGCACTCCGGCCACGGATCTTTTTACTTTTAATCGCCTGGATGATCAGATAACGCGCCAGGTTCATATTCAGCGGCGGTAACGCCACCACGGCCTGCTCCTCCGGACGCCACTCAACGCCCCCCTCTCCCAGCATGATGAGCGGGCCGAAGACGGGATCGTGTTCAACCACCACCCGTAATTCCTGAGCCCCTGCACGGTTTGCCATGCTTTGCACCAGCAATCCGTGGATCCTTGCCTGCGGCCAGGCCATTTTGACCCGATCAAAAATGGCATCAGCTGCCTGCTGCACCTCAGTCGCCGTACGCAGGTATAACATAACCCCCTGAACATCAGACTTATGCGGGATATCCGGGGAACGCAGCTTCAGGGCCACCGGATAGCCAATCTGTTCGGCTATATGCACGGCCTCTGCGCTGTCGCTGGCGATCCAGGTCGGCAGGGTTTGCATCCCGTAGCTGCCCAGAATGGGCTGGACCTCATGCGTATCAAGCGAGGTCGCGCCTTCTTCAATGGCCTGCTGCAACAGCCGGTGAACGTCGACGGTGTTCGCCGTCAGATTACCCGGCAAAGCCGGCGTCTCACGCAGCTGTTTCTGGTTGCGGCGATATTCCACCATATGCATAAACGCGGTGATGGTGCCTTCCGGCGTGCGGTAGGTTGGCAGCCCGGCCTCGCTGAACAAGCGCCGTGCCTCCTGAGAGGAAAACTCGCCGCACCAGTTGGTGAGCAGGGTAACGTATTTACCTCGCGGATGGTTGCGCACGGCGTCAATGAGCGCGCGCGCGCTTTCACTGCCCGGCGCGACCGCGCTGGGGGAGTGGATAATCATCAGCGCGTCGAAATCCTGGCTATCCAGCAAAATGGAGATCGCTCTGATGTAGCGGTCGCTGCTGGCGTCATCGCGCAAATCAAGCGGATTGCCGGGCGTCACGCTGGTCGGAAGCGCTTCTTTCAGGCGCTGCAGCGTCTCTTCACTCAGCGTTGCCAGCTTGCCGAAGCGCCGCCACAGCTCGTCCAGCGCGAGCGCTGCAGGGGCCGCACCGTTACTGACAATCATTAGCTTCTCACCGCGCAACGGGCGCATATGGCTTAACGTCTCAACGGCGGAAAAAAGCTCGTGCGTATCCTGTACCCGCAGCAACCCCGCGCGCTGAATGGCGGCGTCCCAGGCGGGATCCATGCCGGAATGCGAATGCAGAAGACGCTGTGCCGCAGGGCTGCGTCCGCTTTTGATCACCAGGATCGGCTTATTGCGCGAAGCGCTTCGCGCAGCCGAGACAAAACGACGCGCGTCGCTGAGGTGCTCAAGATAAAGCAGGATCGCGCTGGTTTTGCCGTCACGCGCCAGAAAATCCAGCAGCTCATCAACGTCGATATCCAGGCTGTCGCCCAGGGCAATGAAGTAGGAGAATCCCATTTCACGCTGCTGCGCCCAGTCGAGGATGGTGTTCGATACCGCAGCCGACTGCGAGATAAACGCCAGTTTGCCTTTGCGGATCGGGACCGGGGAGAAACTGGCATTCAGCCCCTGCCAGGGGGCGAGCAGGCCCAGACTGTTTGGCCCAAGAATGCGCATTTGATAGCGGCTGGCGCAGGCCAGAAGCTCGGCTTTCTGTTCAGGCGGAGACGAGAGAATTATGCAGGTTTTACACCCTTTCTTGCCGAGTGATTCCAGCAGTTCCGGGTTGCGCTTCGCGTTTGTACAGAGTACGGCAAGATCCGGCACGAAGGGCAGGCTTTGTACGTCAGGCCATGCAAGTACCCCCTGAACGGCCTTATAAGACGGCGTGACGGGCATGACGGGGCCATTAAATCCCCCGGCCAGCAGATTGCGCATCATCAGATAGCCAGCACGATCTGGCTTCATTGATGCGCCGATAACGGCAATGGATTTAGGACGAAGTAGCGCTTCTAACCCTCGCTGGCTCATGCAGGCCTCCTGTGAATGCAAGCGACCTGATGATTTTAAACGCTTTCTGGCTCGGGCGCTGTGACGCTGCCCTTATGAACGGTTTTTCCCGCCAGATAGCGCTCCCGGAAACATGAGAAATGTTTGCCCAGGGCACCAGCCGCAGCGGTATCTCCCGCTAAATCCAGAAGCGCAATGGCCACTTCGGCGGTGCAGTATTGCCCGTCAGCATGCGCTTCACGCAGGCGGTAGGCGGAGACGCGGGAAAGATCGACAGAAATCACCGGCAGCGCGTCGAGATACGGGCTTTTGCGAAACATTTTTCGCGCTTCGGTCCAGGTACCGTCCAGCATGATAAACAGCGGTGGTTTACCGGATGGCGGCGTTGAAAGCACCTGGCGCTCTGCGCCTGCATAAGACGCGGGGAAAACGACCATAGGCTGATAGTCGAGGCTGGCCACTAAATCAAGCAGGGCCTGAGGCGGCTCCGTACGGGACCACTGAAACGCGGCGGTATCCGGCAGAATATCGGCGATAAGACGCCCCGTATTGCTGGGTTTCATCGGCTCGGTATCGAACATGACCAGACAAAAACGGCTCTGTGCCGTACTCGGTGCCAGCGTCTCGCACAGACAAACCTTCAGCGGCAGCAGGCAGCGCTGACAGCGGCGAATACGGTTGCCTCGGGCGAGGAACGGTCGGGTGGCGCGCGCAAGGCGTTCGGCGCGTAATTTAAGAACGGCGTTATTAGTCATGGGCGAAATGCAGGAAAAACGCTATTTTCGCAGAGGCGGGAGCGGGGCACAAGACGTGCCCCGTGAATGTTACAGCGACTCGTTTAACCAGCTTTCAAAAGGTGCTTTTGGAACCGCACCGTTGAGCATATCGATCACTTCGCCATTTTTGAAAATCATAATGGTCGGGATGCTGCGAATACGAAAACGTGCGCTCAGTTCGGGTTCGGCTTCGGTATTGACCTTAACGAACCGCATTTTTCCGCTGCGCTCTTCGGCAACATCTTCGAAAATCGGCGCGAAGCTACGGCAAGGGCCGCACCATGGCGCCCAGAAATCAATCACGACAGGAAGATCGTCCTTGAGGAGTTTGTCCAGCGTAGCACCCGTCGCGTTAATGACATCGCCATCAAATAATTCATGGCCACAACGTCCGCATTTCGCACCATCTTCCATCCGATCGTCCGGAATGCGATTAAGAGCCTGACAGTTGGCACATACGGTATTCATAACTAACCTCTGATAGAGCCGTGGGACAGCGTCACAACGCCGATAATGTTTCTAATATGTTACATATTATCAATGAGCCTGTTTGAAACAACAATGCGTTTTATTCAATGAGAACAATAGTCACAGGCTTTTGTACGAAATTATGGCTATGCGCTGGCACATCGGGTAATCTGCGCGCTTCGCGCAGCGCTGGTGGAGAAAAGCATGAACGACGAAATGAAAAACAAAAGCGGCAAGGTCAAAGTGATGTATGTCCGCAGTGATGATGACTCTGATAAACGCACCCAAAATCCGCGTACCGGAAAAGGTGGCGGGCGTCCGGCGTCTTCTCGTGCAGACGGTGGCCGTCGCCCCGCCCGCGATGACAGAAATAACCGCGGTGATGACCGCAAACGTGACGATCGCAAACGCGATGACCGTCCGCGTTCCGACCGCCCACGCAGTGACCGTCCACGCGACGATCGTCCGCGTGATGACTTCTCACGTGATAACGCCTCACCGTGGCGCACCGTTTCTCGCGCCCCTGGCGATGAGACGCCGGAAAAAGCCGATCACGGCGGTATCAGCGGTAAAAGCTTTATCGACCCGGAAGTGCTGCGCCGTCAGCGTGCGGAAGAGACCCGCGTGTATGGCGAGAACGCCTGCCAGGCGCTGTTCCTGAGCCGTCCTGAGTGTATCGTCCGCGCCTGGTTTATCCAGAGCGTGACCCCGCGCTTCAAAGAAGCGCTGCGCTGGATGGCCGCGAACCGTAAAGCCTACCACGTGGTTGATGATGCCGAGCTGACCAAAGCGTCCGGCACTGAACACCACGGCGGCGTCTGCTTCCTGATCAAAAAGCGTAACGGCACGACCGTGCAGCAGTGGGTCAGCCAGGCGGATGCCGATGACTGCGTGCTGGCCCTGGAAGATGTGGGCAACCCGCACAACCTGGGCGCAATGATGCGTAGCTGCGCGCACTTTGGCGTGAAAGGCGTGCTGTTGCAGGATGCCGCGCTGCTGGAATCCGGTGCCGCGATCCGTACTGCGGAAGGCGGAGCCGAGCACGTACAGCCGATCACCGGCGACAGCGTTCTGGACGCACTCGAGCAGTTCCGTAAAGCGGGTTATTCCATCGTGACCACCTCAAGCCATGCCGGTACGCCGCTGTTTAAAGCGACGCTGCCGCGCAAAATGGTGCTGGTATTAGGTCAGGAACGTGATGGTCTGTCTGACGCGGCGCTCTCCAGTGCGGATCTGAGCGTCTCTATCGACGGAACAGGCAATGTGGAAAGTCTGAACGTATCCGTTGCGACCGGCGTACTGCTGGCCGAATGGTGGCGTCAGAACAAGGCATAAGCCATTATGCTTTTTGTATGCCCGGTGAGCCGGGCATACAAACTCAAACTACTCGCTCTCTGCCGGTAATACAGGCATCCAGTCAATCGGCTTTTCGCCACGTTTTTCCAGCCATTCATTCGCCAGAACAAAATGATTACTGCCAAAGAAACCGCGATGCGCAGACAGCGGTGACGGGTGCGGTGCTTTCAGCACGTGATGACGCTGACGGTCAATAATCGCCCCTTTCTTCTGCGCGTGAGAACCCCAGAGTAAAAACACCACCCCTTCACGATGCTCGTTGATAAGGCTGATGACTTTATCGGTAAACGTCTCCCAGCCCAGACTGGCGTGCGAGTGCGCCTGACCCGCCCGTACGGTAAGCACCGTATTCAGCAACAGCACGCCCTGGCGCGCCCAGCTTTCCAGGTAACCGTGGTTTGGCCGGGTAAAACCGGGCACGGTTGCTTCAAGCTCTTTATACATGTTGAGCAGAGAAGGGGGGATAGCCACGCCCGGACGAACGGAAAACGCCAGCCCATGCGCCTGCCCGGGGCCGTGATAGGGATCCTGGCCCAGAATGACCACTTTCACATCGCTCAGTTCGGTGTAGCGAAAGGCGTTGAACACGTCTTTTTGCGGCGGGTAAATCGTCTGTCCGGACTGACGCTCAGCGGCAACGGTGCTGAGCGTATTGATAAAATAAGGCTGCTGCTTTTCTTCTGCCAGCACGTCATGCCAGGTTAAAGGTGTCGTCATCTCGCTCTCCTGCGAATCTCAATCTCTGACTAGCTTACCTGTTTCACCCCGGTGAGCAAAATTACGCGCTGAAATACGTGCTAAGTGGCTAAATTTATTTTGAAAAGATACAGGGTAAGTTGAATTGGCAAGGCTGTTAAATTGATCTAAAACAATAAATTCAAACCACACTCTTTATGTGGTTGGTGCTTTTGTTGATTTAAATCAATAAATCGCCGGGGTGTGAATGTTATATATACACACAAGAAACAATGGTTTTACCAATTGGCCGCGAGAGGCCGACACGAGTTAATGTAGCCTAAGGGAGGCAACACATGATTACAGGTATCCAGATTACTAAAGCTGCAAATGACGATCTGCTCAATTCTTTCTGGCTGCTGGACAGCGAGAAGAACGAAGCGCGCTGCGTCGTTGCGAAAGCGGGTTTTGCTGAAGATGAAATCGTACCGGTAAACAAACTGGGCGAAATCGAATACCGTGAAGTTCCTATGGAAGTGCAGCCGGAAGTGCGCGTGGAAGGTGGTCAGCACCTGAACGTAAACGTGCTGCGCCGCGAAACGCTGATGGATGCCGTTGAGCATCCAGAAAAATACCCACAGCTGACCATCCGCGTGTCTGGCTATGCGGTTCGCTTTAACTCACTGACTCCAGAACAGCAGCGCGACGTTATCGCACGTACCTTTACTGAAAGCCTGTAACGGCTTCAGCAGGGGGGAATAAAAAAGCCGGGGATTTCCCCGGCTTTTTTTACTCTTCAGTTTTCGTCTCTGGTGCGGCAGAGCTTGGCTTACGGCGCTTACCAATGTTTTTGGTATCGCGGTGGCGCTGCTTCACGCGCGGTTTCTCTTTTTCTTTCTCTTTTCTCTCAGCACGTTTTGCGAGCGCTTTCTTGGACGGTTTACCCGTCATCTTTTCACTCGGCGCACGCGTGGTCGGGCGGAGTTCGTCAATAACGCGCGCTTTCAGCGGCTCATCAACATAGCGGCCAATTTTCTGCAGCAGCAGGTAGTCATGCGCTTCGACCAGTGAAATCGCAATCCCTTTGCGGCCCGCGCGGCCGGTACGACCAATACGGTGCAGGTAGGTATCTCCGCTGCGCGGCATATCGAAGTTAATGACGTGGCTGACGTCCGGGATGTCGATCCCGCGTGCGGCAACGTCAGTCGCAACCAGCACGTTAACGCGGCCATCGGTCAGGCGCTTAATGCCTTCGGTACGCTTGATCTGCGCCATCTCGCCTTCAAGATAGCAGTTGTTGATCCCGGCGTTACGCAGCATCTCAGCCAGCTCGTGCACGCGCTCGCGCTTACGCACAAACACGATTGTGCGCAGAGCATCTTCCTGCTTCAGCAGGTGTTTCAGCAATTCGACCTTGTGCTCAAGGTTATCCGCGCGGTAGTACCACTGGTGGATCTTCTTACGCTCACGGGTGGACGGCGTCGCCGAGACTTCCACCGGATCTTCCAGCAGACGCTCTGCGAAGTCTTTGATCGCTTCCCCTTCGAGGGTGGCAGAGAACAGCATCGTCTGGTTACGCCAGCGCGTTTCCCCTGCAATGTGCTCGATATCCTGTGCGAAGCCCATGTCCAGCATGCGGTCGGCTTCGTCGAGGATCAGCGTTTCAACCGCACGGCAGTCGAAATTCTCTTCTTTAATGTACTGCAGCAGGCGGCCCGTCGTCGCAACGACGATGTCCTGGTTTTCGCTGAACACTTCGGCGTGGTTCATGTACGCAACGCCGCCGGTGATGGTGGCGATATCCAGATGAGTATTTGCCGCGAGTTCACGCGCGTGATCGGCAACCTGCATTGCCAGTTCGCGCGTAGGCGTCAGGATCAAAATACGCGGCGGGCCAGATTTTTTACGCGGAAAGTCGAGCAGATGCTGCAACACAGGCAGCAAATAGGCTGCTGTCTTCCCCGTGCCGGTTGGCGCAGAACCGAGCACATCGCGGCCCTCAAGCGCAGGCGGAATGGCCGCTGCCTGAATGGCGGTCGGGCGTGTAAAGCCTTTGCTCTCAAGTGCATTGAGCAGGCTTTCATCGAGTTCAAGTTCGGAAAAAGTCGTTACAGTCATGTTCTACCTCTGTGTGGGGCGCTGATTATAGACGTTACGGCTGTAATCTTCATCTGTTTGTATGGATATCGCTTTTCGGCCACTTCGCTTTCCCCTATGCTACTCCAGTTTCACTTAGAAGGTTGCCCTGACATGTCTCAACTCAAAGCGCAGCTGCGCCGCGATGGTTTTACGTTTAAACAATTTTTTGTCGCTCACGATCGCTGTGCCATGAAGGTTGGTACAGACGGTATTTTACTGGGAGCGTGGGCGCCTGTCGCAGGTGTTAAGCGTATTCTTGATATCGGTACCGGCAGCGGGCTGGTGGCGCTGATGCTGGCGCAGCGTACGGAAGAACATGTCATCATTGATGCCGTCGAACTGGACGCGCAGGCCGCAGAGCAGGCGAGTGACAATATGGCCGAATCCCCCTGGGCAGTCCGAATGAAAGTGGAATGCGCAGACGTGCTCGCCTGGGCGCCTGAACAAACCGCGCGTTACGATCTGATCGTCAGCAACCCTCCCTACTACGAGCCCGGCGTTGAGTGCGGGACACCCGAGCGTGAACAGGCGCGTTATACCGGCTCCCTCGATCATAAAGCGCTGCTCACCAGCGCGGCAGAACTCATCTCCGAAGAGGGTTTTTTCTGTGTGGTCCTGCCAGAGAGTACCGGCAACACGTTCATCGGTATCGCGCAGGAGATCGGCTGGACGTTACGTCTGCGTACCGATATTTCGGATACGGAAGGTCGACTGCCGCACCGCGTACTGCTGGCTCTGTCGCCAAAAGAGGGTGAATGCTTTAATGACCGAATGGTGATCCGTGGGCCAGACCAGCGCTATTCCGAAGATTACACTGCCCTGACCCAGGCGTTTTATCTGTTTATGTAAACCTGCGGGGCGAGTATCGACGGGCCGGATTCAGCAAGCTGATCCGGGTAGTCCAGGGTATAGTGCAGCCCGCGGCTCTCTTTACGCATCATCGCGCAGCGAACAATCAGCTCGGCAACCTGCACCAGATTGCGCAGCTCAAGCAGATTATTGGATACGCGGAAATTAGCATAGTACTCATCAATTTCCTGCTGCAGCATGGTGATGCGGCGCAAGGCGCGTTCCAGGCGTTTCGTGGTGCGCACAATCCCTACGTAGTCCCACATAAACAGCCGTAGTTCATGCCAGTTGTGCTGGATCACGACCAGCTCGTCCGGATTATCCACGCGGCTTTCATCCCAGGCTGGCAGGCGCTCTGTCTCGCGGGCGTAAGGCATGCGCTTCGTAATGTCTTCCGCCGCCGACCAGCCGTACACCAGACACTCAAGCAGCGAGTTAGAGGCCATACGGTTCGCGCCGTGAAGTCCGGTATAGCTGACCTCACCGATAGCATACAGACCGTCTACGTCAGTACGTCCATGATCGTCAACCATTACGCCACCGCAGGTATAGTGGGCCGCTGGCACAATGGGCACCGGGTCGCGCGTTAAATCAATGCCAAGATTGAGCAGCTTTTCATAAATCATCGGGAAATGCTGGCGAATAAACTCTGCTGGCTTATGGCTGATATCGAGATACATGCAGTCTACGCCAAGGCGCTTCATTTCATGATCGATGGCGCGGGCAACGATGTCACGCGGGGCAAGTTCACCCCGGGCGTCAAAGTCGGGCATAAAGCGGGAGCCATCAGGGCGTTTCAGATAAGCGCCTTCACCGCGCAGGGCTTCCGTCAGCAGGAAGTTGCGTGCCTGAGGGTGGAACAAGGCGGTGGGGTGAAACTGATTAAACTCGAGGTTTGCCACCCGACAGCCTGCGCGCCAGGCCATTGCGATACCGTCTCCGGAGGCAATGTCAGGGTTCGTGGTGTACTGATACACCTTGGAGGCGCCGCCCGTCGCCAGTACCACAGCCTTCGCCCGGCAGGTTTCCACCTTCTCTTTATTTCGGTTCCAGACCCAGGCGCCCACCACGCGACGCGTGCCGGGCAGGCCAATCTTGTCAGAGATAATCAGGTCAACGGCATTGCTTCGCTCGAGAACCCGAATATTAGGATGGTTCAGCGCTTTACTGACCAGCGTGGTTTCCACTTCTTTTCCGGTGGCATCCGCTGCGTGCAGGATGCGGCGGTGACTATGGCCGCCTTCGCGAGTCAGGTGGTAGCTCTCTTCACCGTTGGGTTGAACCTGAGTATCGAATAAGACGCCCTGGTCGATGAGCCACTGAACGCAGTGCCGGGCATTGCTGGCGACAAACTCTGCGGCGTGTGCATCCACGATCCCTGCTCCGGCAATGAGCGTATCCTCGACATGGGATGCAATGCTGTCTGTCTCATCAAACACGGCGGCAATGCCGCCCTGGGCATAAAACGTGGAACCTTCACTTATCGGTCCTTTACTCAGAACGATAACGTTTTGATGCTCGGCCAGGCGCAGCGCCAGAGAGAGACCGGCAGCGCCGCTGCCGATGATCAGTACATCACAATGGAGTTCAGGTGTTGTGTTCATGATAGTTGTTTAATTTACTAAACAGTGTTGGGTCAGAATAGCACCTGAATGCGATATATCGCACGTATTTTTTTAGAGGCTGTCGCAATGGCTAAACGCGTAAGCGGAGGTAAACGGAGGGTAAATGAGTGAAATTATTTTGCGAAGCAGATCGTTAGCGTCAGATTTTGTGGTGAAATAAAGCCTGTGTTGCGTTACTCTTCTGGCGGGAAAAAGATGTTTCTTGTCATAAAGTGGTGCGTATCGTGAACAGACTTATAATGAGAGAAAATAAACGGTCTGCGGCGCGATGAACAAAAACAAAGGCGTTACGGAACTTATTGAAGATCAGACACTCTAAATGGTGCTTGCTCAAAGTGCGGTATTTTTAGAGTGGCGTTTCGATAACGCGTGGAATTTAGGTTTGGGGAGACATTACCTCGGATGAGCGAGCAGTTAACGGACCAGGTCCTGGTTGAACGGGTCCAGAAGGGAGATCAGAAAGCCTTTAACCTACTGGTGGTCCGCTACCAGCATAAGGTGGCGAGCCTGGTTTCCCGCTATGTACCATCAGGCGATGTGCCTGATGTGGTGCAAGAGTCTTTTATTAAGGCCTATCGCGCGCTGGATTCTTTCCGGGGAGATAGTGCTTTTTATACCTGGCTGTACCGTATTGCGGTCAATACGGCGAAGAATTATCTGGTCGCTCAGGGCCGTCGTCCGCCTTCAAGTGATGTGGACGCAATCGACGCCGAAAACTTTGAAAGCGGCGGCGCATTGAAAGAAATTTCGAACCCTGAGAACTTAATGTTGTCAGAAGAACTGAGACAAATCGTTTTTCGCACGATCGAGTCGCTCCCGGAAGATTTACGTATGGCAATTACGTTACGGGAGCTGGATGGTCTGAGCTATGAAGAGATAGCCGCGATCATGGATTGTCCGGTCGGCACGGTACGTTCACGAATTTTCCGTGCGCGAGAAGCTATTGATAATAAAGTTCAACCGCTTATCAGGCGTTGACGATAGCGGGATACTGGAAAAGGTATTAGGCATGCAGAAAGAAAAACTTTCCGCTTTAATGGATGGTGAAACGGTGGATAGTGAGCTGCTCAACGAGCTGTCTCATTCACCCGAAATGCAAGAGACCTGGGAGAGTTACCATCTCATCCGTGACACCCTTCGCGGTGACACCGGCGAGGTTCTCCATTTCGATATCTCAGCCCGCGTCATGGCGGCGATCGAGAATGAGCCTGTTCATCAGACCACTCCGCTGATTCCTGAAGCTCAACCCGCGCCTCACCAGTGGCAGAAAATGCCGTTCTGGCAAAAGGTGCGTCCGTGGGCCAGCCAGCTTACCCAAATGGGTGTGGCAGCATGCGTATCGCTTGCAGTTATTGTTGGCGTCCAGCACTATAATACTCAGTCTGAAACTAATCAGCAGCCAGAAGCGCCAGTGTTTAACACACTGCCGATGATGGGCAAAGCCAGCCCGGTAAGCCTGGGCGTACCGGCTGATGCATCCGCCAGCGGCGGTCAGCAACAGCAGGTTCAGGAGCAGCGCCGTCGCATTAATGCGATGTTGCAGGATTACGAGTTGCAGCGTCGTCTGCACTCTGAACAGCTTCAGTTTGAGCAGGCGCAGACCCAGCAAGCTGCTGTGCAGGTGCCCGGAAACCAAACTTTAGGAACGCAATCGCAGTAATGAAGCAACTTTGGTTCGCCATGTCTCTGATGGCGGGTAGCCTGTTCTTCTCTGCCAACGCCTCGGCTGATGTTTCATCCGGGGCGTTGTTGCAGCAAATGAATCTGGCCAGCCAGTCACTCAATTATGAGTTGGCATTTATCAGCATCAATAAGCAGGGCGTCGAGTCGTTACGCTATCGTCATGCCCGTCTTGATAAGCAGCCGCTCGCCCAGCTTTTACAGATGGATGGCCCGCGTCGGGAAGTGGTCCAACGTGGTAATGAAATCAGCTATTTCGAGCCAGGCCTGGAGCCTTTCACGCTGAATGGCGACTATATCGTTGATTCCCTGCCGTCACTCATTTACACCGACTTCAAACGGCTTGCCCCTTACTACGATTTTATTTCGGTAGGGCGTACCCGCATCGCGGACAGACTGTGCGAGGTAATTCGCGTTGTTGCCCGGGACGGAACGCGCTACAGCTATATCGTCTGGATTGATGCCGAAACCAAACTCCCCATGCGTGTTGACCTGCTCGACCGTGACGGTGAAACGCTGGAACAGTTCCGGGTTATCTCCTTCAGCGTGAACAATCAGGTTGGCAACAGCATGCAGAATCTGGCTAAGGCCAGCCTGCCACCGCTGCTTTCTGTTCCTGCCGGGGATTCCGTTAATTTCAACTGGGTACCTGCCTGGATCCCGCAAGGGTTTAGCGAAGTGTCCAGCAGCCGTCGTCAGCTGCCAACGATTGAAACGCCGGTAGAATCGCGCCTCTATTCGGATGGTTTGTTCAGCTTCTCGGTGAATATTAATCGCGCAACGGCAAACAGCGCTGAACAAATGCTGCGTACCGGGCGCCGTACGGTGAGTACAACGGTACGCGATAACGCAGAGATCACCATTGTGGGAGAACTCCCTCCGCAGACGGCGAAGCGCATCTCCGACAGCATTAAATTCAGGGCTGCACAATGATCAAAGAGTGGGCGACGGTTGTCTCCTGGCAAAACGGCATTGCGCTGGTGAGCTGCGATGTTAAAGCCTCATGTAATAGCTGCGCATCCCGCGCCGGCTGCGGCAGCCGCGTGTTGAATAAGCTTGGGCCACAAACATCGCACACGATTTCTGTGCCAAGCGAACAGCCGCTGATGGCGGGACAGAAGGTGGAACTGGGCATCGCGGAAGGCAGCCTGCTCAGCTCCGCTATGCTGGTGTATCTCTCTCCGCTGGTCGGCCTGTTTATCATGGGCGGCCTGTTTCAGATGCTGTTTGGTACCGATGTGGCCGCTATGTGCGGTGCCGCATTGGGTGGCGTGGGGGGATTCTGGCTTGCCAAAGGCCTCTCTCCGACGCTTGCCGCACGCGAGGAGTGGCAGCCTGTCATTCTCAGCGTTGGGCTGGCACCAGACCAGCTTCGTGTTGAAACGCTCTCTTCTGAGGCCCGGTGATCCATCGGGCTTTATCATTTTTTACACCCTAAAACAGAAAACGGCCTTTCTTCACGCTATACCTGCTTCTAAGTGCATTTCCAGGTAGCGAGGATGTAGTGTAGAATGCTGCGTTTTCGCACTGAAAAACGTCAGGCTAAGAACAGCGGCCTCCAGGAATTCGTAAGGCATAATTATTTAACTATATGAAGAACATACGTAACTTTTCGATCATTGCTCACATTGACCACGGTAAGTCGACGCTGTCTGACCGTATTATCCAGATTTGCGGTGGCCTGTCTGATCGTGAAATGGAAGCCCAGGTTCTGGACTCCATGGACCTGGAACGCGAACGCGGTATCACCATTAAAGCGCAGAGCGTTACGCTTGATTACAAAGCGGCTGATGGTGAAACCTATCAACTGAACTTTATCGACACCCCAGGCCACGTTGACTTCTCCTATGAGGTTTCACGCTCGCTCGCGGCCTGTGAAGGCGCGCTGCTGGTGGTGGATGCCGGGCAGGGCGTTGAAGCCCAGACCCTGGCAAACTGCTACACCGCGATGGAAATGGATCTCGAAGTTGTGCCGGTTCTGAACAAGATCGACCTGCCAGCCGCCGATCCTGAGCGCGTAGCGGAAGAGATTGAAGATATTGTCGGCATTGACGCGACCGATGCCGTGCGCTGCTCCGCGAAAACCGGTGTGGGCGTGACCGACGTGCTGGAACGCCTGGTACGTGACATTCCGGCCCCGGAAGGCGATCCGGATGGTCCGCTGCAGGCGCTGATTATCGACTCCTGGTTCGATAACTATCTGGGCGTTGTCTCTCTGGTGCGTATTAAAAACGGCACCATGCGTAAAGGCGACAAAATCAAGGTAATGAGTACCGGACAGGTCTACAACGCAGACCGTCTGGGCATCTTCACGCCAAAACAGGTTGACCGTACCGAGCTGAGATGCGGCGAGGTAGGCTGGCTGGTCTGCGCCATTAAAGACATCCTCGGCGCGCCGGTGGGCGATACCCTGACCGGTGCACGTAACCCGGCAGATAAAGCGCTGCCAGGCTTTAAAAAGGTGAAACCGCAGGTTTACGCGGGTCTGTTCCCGGTCAGCTCTGACGACTACGAAAACTTCCGTGACGCGCTCGGTAAACTGAGCCTGAACGATGCTTCCCTGTTCTACGAGCCAGAAAGCTCAACGGCGCTGGGCTTCGGCTTCCGCTGTGGCTTCCTCGGTCTGCTGCACATGGAGATCATTCAGGAACGTCTGGAGCGTGAATACGATCTGGATCTGATCACCACGGCGCCGACGGTAGTCTATGAAGTTGAAACCACCTCGAAAGAAGTGATCTACGTCGATAGCCCGTCCAAGCTGCCGCCGCTGAACAACATTCAGGAGCTGCGTGAGCCTATTGCAGAGTGTCACATGCTGCTGCCGCAGGAATTCCTGGGGAACGTCATTACGCTGTGTATTGAGAAGCGTGGCGTGCAGACCAACATGGTTTACCACGGTAACCAGGTGGCGCTGACCTATGAGATCCCGATGGCGGAAGTGGTACTCGACTTCTTCGACCGTCTGAAGTCGACCTCCCGTGGCTATGCGTCACTGGATTACAACTTCAAACGCTTCCAGGCCTCCAACATGGTGCGTGTGGACGTGCTGATCAACGGCGAGCGCGTGGATGCGCTGGCGCTGATCACCCACAACGACAATGCGCCGTACCGCGGTCGCGAGCTGGTTGAGAAGATGAAAGATCTGATCCCGCGTCAGCAGTTCGATATCGCGATTCAGGCGGCGATTGGCAACCACATTATCGCGCGTTCAACCGTGAAACAGCTGCGTAAAAACGTTCTGGCGAAGTGCTATGGCGGTGACGTCAGCCGTAAGAAAAAGCTGCTGCAGAAGCAGAAAGAAGGTAAGAAGCGTATGAAGCAGGTCGGTAACGTCGAGCTGCCGCAGGAAGCATTCCTTGCCATCCTTCATGTTGGTAAAGACGGCAAATAACCCTAAGGAGTTGGCATGGCGAACATGTTTGCCCTGATCCTGGTCATTGCTACCCTGGTAACAGGTCTGCTGTGGTGTCTGGATAAGTTTATCTTCGCCCCAAAACGTCGTGAACGTCAGGCTGCCGCTCAGGCAGCCACTGGAGATGGGATTGACGCGAAAACCCTGAAGAAAGTCGGCCCGAAACCGGGCTGGCTGGAAACGGGCGCCTCGGTATTTCCGGTGCTGGCGATTGTGCTGGTGGTACGTTCGTTTATTTACGAGCCGTTCCAAATCCCATCAGGTTCAATGATGCCAACGCTGCTGATTGGTGATTTTATTCTGGTAGAGAAGTTTGCCTACGGCATTAAAGATCCTATCTACCAGAAAACGCTGATCGAAACCGGTCATCCGAAACGTGGCGACATCGTGGTGTTTAAATATCCGGAAGATCCGCGCCTGGACTACATCAAGCGCGCGGTAGGTCTGCCGGGTGATAAAGTCACTTACGATCCGGTTGCGAAAGAAGTCACCGTTCAGCCGGGCTGCAGCTCCGGTACCGCCTGTGAAAACGCGCTGCCAATCACTTACTCAAACGTTGAGCCAAGTGACTTTGTGCAGACCTTTGCCCGTCGTAACGGCGGCGAAGCGACCAGCGGGTTCTTCCAGGTTTCGAAAGGTGAAACCAAAGAGGACGGCATCCGTCTGGTTGAGCGCAAAGAGACGCTGGGCGATGTGACGCACCGAATCCTCACCGTGCCAATCGCGCAGGATCAGCTGGGTATGTACTATCGCCAGCCTGGCCAGCAGCTGGCGAGCTGGATTGTACCGCCAGGACATTACTTCATGATGGGTGACAACCGCGATAACTCTGCGGACAGCCGTTACTGGGGCTTTGTGCCGGAAGCGAATCTGGTCGGTAAAGCCACCGCCATCTGGATGAGTTTTGAGAAGCAGGAAGGCGAATGGCCGACCGGTGTACGCCTGAATCGTATCGGCGGAATCCATTAATTCTCAATAAATGAACGCGTAGCCGCTTTAATTAGCGGCTACGTGAATTATTTCCACGATAAATCTCTTCGAACTAACGACATCCCCTGTCGTTGTGTATAGAATATTCCCCCGAAGTTTAAGGTTGGCCCTGCAAGGGTGCCACGGCACACGAAACCGCGTTGGTTTTCTCAGGTCGGTTTCGTGTGCTGCATTTTTGACGCATTCATTTATTGGTATCGCATGAACCCCATCGTAATTAATCGGCTTCAACGGAAGCTGGGCTACACTTTTCATCATCAGGAGTTGTTGCAACAGGCATTAACCCACCGCAGTGCCAGCAGCAAACATAATGAGCGTCTCGAGTTTTTAGGCGACTCTATTTTAAGTTTCGTGATTGCGAATGCGCTTTATCATCGTTTCCCGCGTGTGGACGAGGGTGATATGAGCCGCATGCGTGCCACGCTGGTTCGGGGTAATACCCTTGCGGAAATCGCGCGCGAATTTGAGCTGGGCGAATGTCTGCGTCTTGGACCGGGTGAACTGAAAAGCGGCGGCTTCCGTCGTGAATCTATTCTTGCCGATACGGTCGAAGCATTAATTGGTGGTGTGTTCCTGGACAGCGATATCCAGACCGTAGAAAAGCTGATCCTGAACTGGTATCAGACCCGTCTGGACGAAATCAGCCCGGGCGATAAACAAAAAGATCCAAAAACGCGTCTGCAGGAATATTTGCAGGGTCGTCATCTGCCGCTGCCGTCTTATCTGGTGGTGCAGGTGCGTGGCGAAGCGCACGATCAGGAATTTACCATCCATTGCCAGGTCAGTGGCCTGAGTGAACCGGTGGTGGGCACAGGTTCAAGCCGTCGTAAGGCTGAACAGGCTGCCGCCGAACAGGCGTTAAAAATGCTGGAGCTGGAATGAGCGAAGAGAAAACCTATTGCGGATTTATTGCCATCGTCGGACGTCCGAACGTTGGCAAATCCACCCTGCTGAATAATCTGCTTGGGCAGAAGATTTCAATCACCTCGCGTAAGGCGCAGACCACGCGTCACCGCATCGTCGGCATCCATACTGAAGGCGCGTATCAGGCGATCTACGTCGATACCCCGGGCCTGCACATGGAAGAGAAGCGTGCCATCAACCGCCTGATGAACAAGGCGGCGAGCAGCTCGATCGGCGACGTAGAGCTGGTGATTTTCGTTGTGGAAGGCACCCGCTGGACGCCGGACGACGAGATGGTGCTGAACAAGCTCCGTGACGGCAAAACGCCGGTTATCCTCGCGGTCAACAAAGTTGATAACGTGCAGGAAAAGGCCGACCTGCTGCCGCATCTGCAGTGGCTCGGTAGCCAGATGAACTTCCTTGATATCGTTCCGCTGTCTGCTGAGACCGGCCTGAACGTGGATACCATCGCGGGCATCGTGCGGAAGCATCTGCCGGAAGCGATTCATCACTTCCCGGAAGACTACATCACCGATCGCTCTCAGCGCTTTATGGCGTCTGAAATCATCCGTGAAAAGCTGATGCGTTTCCTGGGTGCTGAACTGCCTTACTCCGTAACGGTAGAGATCGAGCGTTTCCAGACCAACGAGCGCGGTGGCTACGATATCAACGGCCTGATCCTCGTTGAGCGCGAAGGGCAGAAGAAGATGGTTATCGGCAACAAAGGGGCCAAGATCAAAACCATCGGTATCGAAGCCCGTAAGGACATGATGGAAATGTTCGAAGCGCCGGTTCACCTCGAACTATGGGTGAAAGTGAAATCTGGCTGGGCCGATGATGAGCGTGCTCTGCGCAGCCTCGGTTACGGCGAAGACCAGTAACTTAAGACGACGAGCATATGGATGGATGGCAGCGCGCCTTTGTCCTGCATAGTCGTCCCTGGAGCGAAACCAGCCTCATGCTGGACGTCTTCACGGAAGAGTCGGGCCGCGTGCGCCTTGTTGCGAAAGGCGCACGTTCCAAACGTTCTAATCTGAAAGGCGCCCTACAGCCTTTCACGCCGCTGCTGGTACGCTTTGGTGGGCGAGGGGAAGTGAAAACCCTGCGCAGTGCTGAAGCCGTCTCCCTGGCGCTTCCTCTTTCCGGCATCACGCTCTACAGCGGTCTGTATGTCAACGAACTCATCTCACGCGTTCTTGAACATGAGACCCGCTTCTCTGAACTTTTCTTCGATTATCTGCACTGTATCCAGTCGCTGGCTGGCGCAACCGGCACGCCCGAACCCGCCTTGCGTCGTTTTGAACTGGCGCTGCTGGGCCACCTCGGATACGGCGTAGATTTTCTGCACTGCGCGGGCAGCGGTGATGAGATAGAAGACACTATGACCTACCGCTACCGCGAAGAAAAGGGCTTCATTGCCAGTATCGTGATAGACAACAGCACCTTTACCGGGCGCCAGCTCCGGGCGCTGTATGAGCGCGAGTTTCCCGATCTGGACACCCTGCGCGCAGCAAAACGCTTTACCCGGATTGCCCTCAAGCCGTATCTTGGCGGCAAGCCCTTAAAGAGCCGCGAATTATTCAGGCAGTTTGTGCCGAAACGTTAACGTTTTACCCCTCACCCCAGCCCTCTCCCGGAGGGAGAGGGGGAAGAGAAATGAACCAAAATACCGAGGATTGTCATGGCTGAATTACTGTTAGGCGTCAACATCGACCACATCGCCACGCTGCGTAATGCGCGCGGCACGGCGTATCCCGATCCGGTTCAGGCGGCGTTTATCGCTGAACAGGCTGGCGCTGACGGCATTACCGTTCACCTGCGTGAAGACCGTCGCCATATCACCGATCGCGACGTGCGCATTCTGCGCCAGACGCTGGACACCCGTATGAATCTGGAGATGGCGGTCACCGAAGAGATGCTGGCGATTGCCTGCGAGACCCAACCGCACTTCTGCTGCCTGGTGCCGGAAAAACGCCAGGAAGTAACCACCGAAGGCGGTCTGGACGTGGCCGGTCAGCTCGACAAAATGCGCGATGCCTGCAAGCGCCTGGCGGATGCCGGTATCCTGGTTTCTCTGTTTATCGACGCCGATTTCGCCCAGATTAAAGCGGCGGCCGACGTGGGCGCACCGTATATCGAAATCCACACCGGCTGCTATGCCGATGCCAAAAATGATGCCGAACAGGCCAAAGAGCTGGAGCGTATTGCCAAAGCGGCCACGTATGCCTCAAGCCTGGGACTGAAGGTTAATGCCGGTCACGGCCTGACCTACCACAACGTGAAGGCCATTGCCGCTCTGCCGGAAATGCACGAGCTGAACATCGGCCACGCCATCATTGGCCGTGCGGTGATGAGCGGCCTGAAAGAGGCGGTTTCAGAAATGAAACGCCTGATGCAGGAAGCGCGTCAGTAATGGCCATTCTGGGCTTAGGCACCGATATCGTTGAAATAGCCCGCATTGAAGCGGTGATCGCCCGTAGCGGCGATCGCCTCGCAAGACGCGTGCTGAGCGATAACGAGTGGGCCATCTGGGAAGCCCATCAGCAGCCGGTGCGTTTTCTGGCAAAGCGCTTTGCGGTAAAAGAGGCTGCGGCCAAAGCCTTCGGGACCGGCATTCGTAACGGCCTGGCGTTTAATCAGTTCGAAGTGTTTAACGATGAGCTGGGCAAACCGAGCCTGCGTCTGTGGGGAGAAGCGCAAAAGCTGGCGGAAAAGCTGGGGGTGAATCATATGCACGTGACGATCGCGGATGAACGTCACTATGCCAGCGCGACGGTGATCATCGAAAGTTAAAGTTTGTCCGCGTGGTGCATCAGGACAAACTTATCCCATAGCTGCTCTTCGCTCTCGACGTGGGCCGGATCCTTCAGGATGGTATTCGGGATCGGGCACACTTTCTGGCAGGTCGGCGTTTCATAGTGGCCGATGCATTCCGTGCAGCGGTCGCTGTTAATCTCATAGATGCTGTCGCCCATCGAAATCGCCTGGTTCGGGCATTCGGGCTCGCACATATCGCAATTAATGCATTTTTTGGTAATTAACAGCGCCATCAGGAAATTCTCAGAAACAACACAAACCGGGCGGGCATTATACGCGTCAAACCAGTTTCTTTACCAGTTCTTCGCTGTGACGAATGCGCTCGGGCGCGCGCTCCAGATCCTGCTGCACCAGCGCCATAAACAGCAGGTCCGTCAGCATCATTTGCGCGCTGGTGGACGAGATAGCCGCGCTGCGCGTGGCCTGCTCTTCGGCAATGGTATATAAACAGCGCGTTGCCCGCTGCTGGAGGGCATTCGGCGTAAAACCGGTGATCGCCAGAATTTTACCGCCGACGCGCAGCGCTTCATCAGTTGCCATGTTGATTTCACGGCGCTCGCCGGAGTAGGAGATGGCCAGCAGCAGATCGTCAGGATCCATTGCCTGTACGGTTGCCAGCAGGGCGTGCATATCCTGCTCGACGATGGCGTTAAGCCCAATTTTCGTCAGCTTCCAGCCAAAGTTACGCGCCACAAGTCCGGATGCGCCGATACCGGTCAGAATGATCCTCCGCGCGCCGCGGAGCATCGCCACGCTCTCCAGCAGCTTCTCTTCGGTGTTTACATCGAGCGTCGCGTGCATGGCCGCCACGTTCTCTTTGATCAGCTTTTCGCCGACCAGCCGCATCGGGTCATCGCCGCGGATCTGATTATGCACCGGCATGGACTGCGGGTTGGGGTTGCTCACCAGCGCTTCGCTGATCGCCAGCTTGAGGGCGGGGAACCCCTTAAAGCCAATCTTCTGGGCAAACTTCACCACGCTGGACTGGCTCACGCCGGCTTCACTCGCCAGCTGCTGCGAGCTGAGATGGCGCGCGCGATCGGGTTGAGAAAGCAGAAAATCCGCCAGCTTCTTGTCGCTTTGGGCAAAGCCTGCGTAGCGCTGGCGAATGCGAATTAAACAGTTCATACGGTCTCCTGGCGAAAATGTGATTATCTGCGCAAATACGAATTTTGCTCGCCTGAATGAATTTTATATTCCATTATAGTGTGATTATTATGAATTAAAAATTCTTGAGGTACAAAAATGAATCTTGGCTCACTTGTTTCTGAAACGCGTAACCCGCAAACCATGGATCTGGATGCGCTCTCCACCCTGGAGCTGGTTAACCGCTTTAATCAACAGGATACGCTGGTCGCGCAGGCTGTGAAAGAGACATTACCCGAGGTGGCGAAAGCTGTCGATGCGGCGGCGGAAGCCCTCAAGGCCGGCGGTCGCATTATCTACATGGGGGCGGGCACCAGCGGGCGTCTTGGGGTGCTGGATGCGTCAGAATGTCCGCCCACCTTTGGGGTGCCGCACGGTCTGGTCGTTGGGCTGATTGCCGGTGGACCCGGTGCGCTGCTGAAAGCCGTTGAAGGTGCGGAAGATAACAAACAGCTGGGTGAGGATGATCTAAAGGGGCTGAATCTGACCGCGAAGGATCTGGTGGTCGGGCTGGCGGCATCCGGGCGTACCCCGTACGTCATTGGCGGGCTGGAATACGCCAACCTGACGGGCTGCACGACGGTCGCCATCTCCTGTAACCCTGGCTCACCGATTGCGCAGGTGGCCGCTATTGCTATCTCTCCGGTTGTCGGGCCGGAAGCGCTCACCGGCTCCACGCGCCTGAAATCCGGGACCGCGCAAAAGCTGGTGCTCAATATGATCTCCACCGGCGCGATGGTGAAGTTCGGCAAGGTTTATCAGAACCTGATGGTGGATATGCAGGCCACCAACGTCAAGCTGGTGGACAGAGCCTGCCGCATGGTGATGGAGGCGACAGGCGCAGGCCGTGAAGAGGCAGAAGCGGTACTCAAGCAGACCGATCACGATGTTAAACCGGCCATTCTGATGATCCTGAGCGGGCTGGATGCGGCGGCCGCGAGAGCCAAACTCGATGCGCATAGCGGCTTCTTACGGGCGGCATTAGAAAACTAACAGAGGCGTCTATGGACAAAACAGCAGCGCTCGCCAGCGATATCCTGCAGGGAATCGGTGGGGAAAAAAACATTCAGCGTCTCGAAAACTGCATGACGCGCGTGCGCGTCGAGGTGCATAACGACGACCAACTCGACGTGCCGCGCCTGAAGCAGCTGTCCGGCGTCAGCGGCTACGTTAAACAGGGGCAGCAGCATCAGCTGATCGTCGGGCCGGGGAAAGCGGCGCAGGTTGTTGATGCCATGCGTGCGCTGATGGGCGTAAGCGCGAGCGCGTCGATTGACGATGCGGAGCGCACCAAAGCGCAGGCAAAGGCCAAATACAAAGCCCCCATGAGCGATGCGCTGCGTCAGCTGGCAAACGTCTTTATTCCGCTGATCCCGGCGTTTATTGCCTCCGGCCTGATCACCGGGATCATCAATATCCTCAAGCGACCGGATATTGTGGGGGATTTCGCCACGCAGTATCCGAACCTGCTGGGGATTCTGGGGATCTTCGGCAGCGCTGTTTTCGCCATTATGAACATTCTGGTCGGGGTGAATACCGCGAAGGTGTTTGGCGGATCGCTGGCGATGGGCGGGGTAATGGCGGGCATCTTGTCCAGCCCGCAGCTGGCGCAGATCACGCTGTTTGGCGAGGCGCTCCAGCCCGGGCGCGGCGGGGTGATTGCCGTGCTGCTGGTGGTCATCCTGATGTGCTGGATCGAGAAAAGGCTGCGAGCGGTTCTGCCTGGCTCGATCGAGCTGATTCTCAACCCGCTGTTGACCACGCTGATTACCGGTAGCGTAGCGATTGTGGCCCTCCAGCCGCTAGGCGGATGGATCTCTGAAGCCATCGCTCACGGTGCGTCTCTGGCTATTGACCGCGGCGGGCTGCTGGTTGGCGCTGTGCTGTCAGGTACCTTCCTGCCGCTGGTGCTGACGGGGCTACATCAGGGGCTGGTGCCGATCCACGTCGAGCTGGTGCAGGCGCACGGCTATAACGCGCTGCTGCCTATCCTGTCGATGGCGGGGGTGGGGCAGGTCGGCGCGGCGATTGCCGTACTGATGAAAACCCGCAACGCGCGTCTGAAAAAAATGATTAAAGGCGCGCTCCCGGTCGGACTGCTCGGCATCGGCGAGCCGCTGATTTTCGGCGTTACGCTGCCGCTGGGTAAACCGTTCCTCGCCGCCTGTCTGGGCGGCGCGGTAGGCGGGGCGCTGATCAGCTACTGGAAAGTCGCCACCGTGATCACCTTTGGTCTTTCCGGTTTACCGCTGGCATTAACCATCGTGACCGGAAAAGTGATGCTCTATCTGTTAGGCTATTTAGTAGCGGTGATCGCCGGGTTCCTGTTTACCTGGCTGTTAGGTTTCAACGAACCAGAGGAGTAAGGTTTGGCAAATCACGCGCGTCGCGTTGTCTTTTTCGACCTGGATGGAACGCTGCATCAGCAGGATATGTTTGGTACGTTTATGCGTTACCTGCTGCGGCGTCAGCCTTTGAATGCGCTGCTCGTGCTGCCGCTCTTACCGGTTATCGGGATCGCGCTGCTGGTGAAAGGCCGGGCGGCGCGATGGCCGATGAGTCTGCTGCTGTGGGGATGTACCTTTGGGCACAGCGAAGCGCGGCTTAAGCAGCTCGAAAAGGATTTTGCGCACTGGTTCCGCGGCCACGTCGCCGCCTTTCCGGTGGTGCAGGCGCGCCTGACCAGCTACCTCGACGCGAACGATGCCGACATCTGGCTGATTACCGGCTCCCCGCAGACGCTGGTGGAGCAGGTCTACTTTGATACCCCCTGGCTTCCGCGCGTGAACCTTATCGCCACGCAAATTGCCCGCGGTTACGGCGGCTGGGTGCTGACCCTGCGCTGCCTGGGACATGAAAAAGTGGTCCAGCTGGAAAAACGCATCGGTACGCCGCTGCGCCTGTACAGCGGCTACAGCGACAGCAAGCAGGACAACCCGCTGCTCTATTTTTGCCAGCACCGCTGGCGCGTCACGCCATCAGGCGAACTTCAGCAACTCGAATAGTCTTCTCTAAAACTGGCGTGTATAATGCCGCCCGCTTTTCGACTGGAGTATCAGCCTTTGTCCAACCCTGAACACAATCATGAATACTGGATGCGCCACGCGCTGACGCTGGCTCAACGCGCCTGGGACGAGGGCGAAGTGCCCGTGGGCGCGGTGCTGGTTCATAACAACCAGGTGATTGGCGAAGGGTGGAACCGTCCTATTGGTCGCCACGATCCTACTGCGCATGCCGAAATTATGGCGCTTCGCCAGGGCGGTCTGGTTCTGCAAAACTATCGCCTGCTTGATACCACGCTGTATGTGACGCTGGAGCCGTGCGTGATGTGCTCCGGCGCGATGGTGCACAGCCGGATCGGGACTCTGGTCTTTGGGGCGCGGGATGAAAAAACCGGTGCGGCCGGTTCGCTGATGGACGTGCTGGGTCACCCGGGTATGAACCACCAGGTGAAGACTATCGGTGGGGTGCTTGCACCAGAGTGTTCGGGGCTGTTAAGCGATTTCTTTCGAATGCGCCGTCAGCAGAAAAAGCAGCAAAAGGCAGAACTGAAGCTGTCGGGCGATTAAGCTCGTCCGGCGCTACGACAGGGTAACTTTGAGCCAGCTGTTTGGCCTCCGTCGCCTCTTTCTCTTTCTCCAGCAGATACCCGACCAGGCTAATCTGATATTTACGGATATTTTCCACGTAGGCGTAGGCTTCATGTCCGCGTGCGTAGCCGTATGTCAGCTTGTTATACCATGGCTTCTGGCTCAGCAGCGGCAGGCGCTGCTTAACGTCTGACCAGCTGTCCGGGTTACCTTTCGTTTTTGCCGTCAACGTTCGCGCATCAAGCATATGCGCGTAGCCCATATTATAGGCCGCCAGCGCAAACCAGATCCGCTCTTCTTCCGGCACCGTTTCCGGTACTTTAGCCATCATGTCCTGCAGGTATCGCGCGCCGCCGCTGATGCTCTGTTCGGCATCGGTACGATCGTTCACGCCCAGGCTCAGCGCGGTATTTTTGGTTAACATCATCAAACCGCGTACGCCCGTGGGCGACGTGGCCTGGGTATCCCAGTGGGATTCCTGATACGAAATAGCCGCCAGCAGTTTCCAGTCAATCTCCTGGGCGTATTTTTCGAACAACGGCTGCAGGTCCGGCAGGACGCTGTCTACCGCGCGCAGGAAGCTGCGGGTGTCAACGTAGTCAAAGTCATCGCCGTGCCCGAGGTACTTCTCCTCCAGACGCGCCAGGGTACCGTCTTCATTGATGGTGTTGAAGAAATCAAGCATCGCGGCAGAGAAGGTCTGATCGTCATCAAGCTGGCTAAACCAGGTCACGGGCTGCTCGTCGGTGACGTCCAGCGCCACGGCGATTTCAGGATGAACGCGCTGGAACAGGCTGATCGCGACCGAATCGGCGATGGTGTAAGGCACCTTCTGATCTTTTACCTGCTCCAGCAGCTCCGTCGTGCCGAGTTTCGGATCCACCGTCCAGCTCAGGTCGGGATATTTCTTCTCCTTGAGCTCCCGCAGATCGTCAATCACCACGTGGCCGGGCGCAATCGTCAGCTGCCGATCGTTAATCGTGGACAGCGAGCGCGGGCGCAGGCTCCCGACGCGGTAAACCAGCTGCTGCGAAACGGAGTAGTAGGTCGGGCCTGGCTGGTAGTTCTTACTGCGCTCGCTGTTATACACCAGCCCGGCGGCGAGCATATCGGCATCGTCGTTATCGAGGTCGTCAAAAAGCTGGTTGATATTCTGGCGGACGGTGATTTTAAGCTTCACGCCAAGATAATCGGCGAACTGTTGTGCCAGTTCATAATCCAGGCCAATGATTTTGCCGTTGACGTCGCTGTAAATCAGCGGCGAGTTGAGGGTACTGACGCGCAATTCCCCCCGCTCCTGAATGGCGGCGATACGGTTTTCGGCTTTGCCGAACCAGGGGATGGAAGGCCAGAGGGCCACTGCCAGCAGCAACGTTACAATGCCGATGAGCAGATAATTAATCTTTAATTTTTTCAATTAGTTAATTCTCTGCGACGCCGGTTGCCTCAGTCTGCTGTAGCCATGTTAATCATAAGGTTTGCCATTGAATGAGCGGCATTTTGCGTAAACTTGCGCCACTTGGCAACCAATTAGAGAGACAGGTCACATCTATTGTTAAATCTCTGTGCAAATTTTATTTCGACGCAAACGGTTTCGTCGGCGCTCAGGATTCTCTATAATGACGCCCGTTTTCCCCCCTTGCGCACACTGTAAGCGCCCCGGCGCTTCGAAGACGAGAGACTTATGATGGAAATTCTGCGTGGTTCGCCTGCACTGTCTGCCTTCCGTATCACTAAACTGCTGGCACGTTTTCAGGCGGCCGACCTTCCGGTAAGCAATATTTACGCTGAGTATGTCCATTTTGCTGACCTGAATGCCCCCCTGAATGCAGAGGAGCGCGTACAGCTGGAACGCCTGCTCAAGTATGGTCCAAGCCTGAGCAGCCATACGCCAACCGGCAAACTGATCCTTGCTACGCCTCGTCCGGGCACCATCTCCCCCTGGTCTTCCAAAGCCACCGATATCGCCCACAACTGTGGCCTGAACCAGATTAACCGTCTGGAACGCGGCGTGGCGTACTACGTGGAAGCCTCTACCCTGAGCGACGCGCAGTGGCAGGCGGTTGCGGCTGAACTGCACGATCGCATGATGGAGAGCGTATTTACCTCTCTCGATGACGCGCAGAAGCTTTTCTCTCACCATCAGCCTGCGCCGGTACAGAGCGTAGACCTGCTGGGGCAGGGCCGTCAGGCGCTGATTGACGCCAACCTGCGTCTCGGCCTGGCGCTGGCAGAAGACGAAATCGACTACCTCCAGGATGCGTTTGTTAAGCTCAACCGTAACCCGAACGACATCGAACTCTATATGTTCGCGCAGGCTAACTCTGAGCACTGCCGCCACAAGATTTTCAACGCCGACTGGATTATTGACGGCGAACAGCAGCCGAAGTCGCTGTTCAAAATGATCAAAAACACCATGGAGCAAACCCCTGACCACGTGCTGTCTGCCTATAAAGACAACGCCGCGGTAATGGAAGGTTCCGAGGTGGGCCGCTTCTTCGCCGATCGCGAAGCAGGGCGCTATGACTTCCATCAGGAGCCCGCGCATATCCTGATGAAAGTGGAAACCCACAACCACCCGACGGCGATCTCCCCGTGGCCGGGCGCGGCGACCGGCTCCGGCGGTGAAATCCGTGACGAAGGCGCGACCGGTCGTGGCGCTAAACCTAAAGCGGGTCTGGTCGGTTTCTCCGTCTCCAACCTGCGTATCCCGGGCTTTGAGCAGCCGTGGGAAGAAGATTTCGGCAAGCCAGAGCGCATCGTGACCGCCCTGGATATCATGACCGAAGGCCCGCTGGGCGGCGCGGCGTTTAACAACGAATTTGGTCGTCCGGCGCTGAACGGTTACTTCCGTACCTATGAAGAGAAAGTGGACAGCCACAACGGCGAAGAGCTGCGCGGCTACCACAAGCCGATCATGCTGGCGGGCGGGATCGGCAACATCCGTGCCGATCACGTGCAGAAAGGCGAGATCGTCGTCGGCGCGAAGCTGATCGTACTGGGCGGCCCGGCGATGAACATCGGTCTGGGCGGCGGCGCGGCCTCTTCTATGGCCTCCGGCCAGTCTGATGCGGATCTCGATTTCGCCTCCGTGCAGCGCGACAACCCTGAGATGGAGCGCCGCTGCCAGGAAGTGATCGACCGCTGCTGGCAGCTGGGCGACGCCAACCCGATCCTCTTCATTCACGACGTGGGCGCGGGCGGCCTGTCCAACGCCATGCCGGAGCTGGTGAGCGACGGTGGCCGCGGCGGGCGCTTCAACCTGCGCGATATCCTGAGCGATGAGCCGGGCATGAGCCCGCTGGAAATCTGGTGTAACGAATCCCAGGAGCGCTACGTGCTGGCGGTTGCTGCGGATCAGCTACCGCTTTTTGACGAGCTGTGCCGCCGCGAGCGCGCGCCGTATGCCGTCATCGGTGAAGCGACCGAAGAGCAGCACCTTTCCTTAAGCGACACCCACTTTGACAACCAGCCGATCGATCTGCCGCTCGACGTTCTGCTCGGTAAAACGCCGAAGATGACCCGCGACGTAACCACCCGCAAAGCGGCCGGCAAAGCGCTGGATCGCCAGGGCATCACCGTGGCAGAAGCGGTAAACCGCGTGCTGCACCTGCCTGCTGTGGCAGAGAAAACCTTCCTGGTGACCATCGGCGATCGCACCGTGACCGGTATGGTATCGCGCGATCAGATGGTCGGCCCGTGGCAGATCCCGGTCGCGAACTGCGCCGTGACCACCGCGAGCCTCGACAGCTACTACGGCGAAGCGATGGCTCTCGGCGAACGCACCCCGGTGGCGCTGCTGGACTTCGCTGCCTCTGCCCGTCTGGCGGTCGGTGAAGCGCTGACCAACATCGCCGCAACGCAGATTGGCGATATCAAACGTATCAAGCTTTCCGCAAACTGGATGGCCGCAGCCGGTCACCCTGGCGAAGATGCTGGCCTGTATGAAGCCGTGAAAGCGGTGGGCGAGGAGCTGTGTCCAGCCCTTGGCCTGACCATTCCGGTGGGCAAAGACTCCATGTCGATGAAAACCCGCTGGCAGGAAGGCAACGAGCAGCGCGAGATGACCTCTCCGCTGTCGCTGGTGATCACCGCGTTTGCCCGCGTGGAAGACGTGCGTCACACCGTTACGCCGCAGCTTGCGACCGAAGACAACGCCCTGCTGCTGATTGACCTGGGCAAAGGCCACAACGCGCTGGGTGCTACCGCGCTGGCGCAGGTTTACCGCCAGCTCGGCGATAAGCCAGCCGACGTGCGTGACGTGGCGCAGCTGAAAGGCTTCTACGACGCGATTCAGGCGCTGGTGGCGCAGCGTAAGCTGCTGGCCTACCACGACCGTTCCGACGGTGGCCTGCTGGTGACCCTGGCAGAGATGGCCTTCACCGGCCACTGCGGCGTGGAAGCGAACATTGCGACGCTGGGCGAAGACCGTCTGGCGGCGCTGTTCAACGAAGAGCTGGGCGCCGTGATTCAGGTGCGTGCGGCAGATCGCGACGCGGTTGAAGCGATTCTGGCGAAGCATGGTCTGGCAGACTGCGTGCACTATCTGGGCAAAGCCGTTCAGGGCGACCGCTTCGTCATTGAAGCAGACGGTCACGCCGTGTTCAGCGAAAGCCGCACCACGCTGCGCATGTGGTGGGCAGAAACCACCTGGCAGATGCAGCGCCTGCGTGACAACCCGGAATGTGCCGATCAGGAGCATAACGCGAAAGCGAATGACCAGGATCCAGGCCTGAACGTGAAGCTCTCCTTCGACATCAACGAAGACATCGCCGCGCCGTACATAGCGACGGGTGCGCGTCCAAAAGTGGCCGTGCTGCGCGAGCAGGGCGTCAACTCCCACGTTGAGATGGCGGCCGCCTTCCACCGCGCGGGCTTTGACGCTATCGACGTCCACATGAGCGACCTGCTGGCCGGGCGTACCGGTCTGGAAGATTTCCAGGCGCTGGTGGCGTGCGGCGGCTTCTCCTACGGCGACGTGCTGGGCGCGGGCGAAGGCTGGGCGAAGTCCATCCTGTTCAACAGCCGCGTGCGCGACGAGTTCGAAACCTTCTTCCACCGTCCGCAGACCCTGGCGCTGGGCGTGTGTAACGGCTGCCAGATGATGTCTAACCTGCGCGAGCTGATCCCGGGCAGCGAAGCCTGGCCGCGCTTTGTGCGCAACCAGTCTGACCGCTTCGAGGCGCGCTTCAGCCTGGTGGAAGTGACCCAAAGCCCGTCTCTGCTGCTGCAGGGAATGGTCGGTTCACAGATGCCAATCGCCGTTTCCCACGGTGAAGGACAGGTAGAAGTGCGCGACGCTGCGCATCTGGCTCAGCTGGAGAGCAAAGGCCTGGTAGCGCTGCGCTTTGTCGATAACTTCGGCAAGGTGACGGAAACCTATCCGGCTAACCCGAACGGCTCCGCCAACGGTATTACGGCAGTGACCAGCGAAAGCGGTCGCGCGACCATCATGATGCCGCACCCGGAACGCGTATTCCGTACCGTGAGCAACTCCTGGCACCCGGAAAACTGGGGCGAGGACAGCCCGTGGATGCGTATCTTCCGCAACGCGCGTAAGCAGCTGGGTTAAGTTTTAGCCCCACCCCCTTCCAGGCCCGGTAAGCGAAAGCTCGACCGGGCTTTTTTGTTTGTGTCGCAATTACGCGACAGACCCGCAATATGGCTGTCTCCAAATGGAGACACTTAACTCTTTGATTTATATATGTCAGGTAAGGTTCCCCTTAAGGTGTTGCTGAATAGCGACACTTAGCCTGAAAATCATTCAACCGATAATTAACGTGATAAACGAGTAAAAATCATATATTTCAAACTGTTAATATTTTGTTTTGCATTCTGGCACGGGTGTTGCATAATATTAACCAGTGGCTCATTCACCTTCTTATGTCAGCCCCTTCGGGACGCGCTACATAAACTTCGAATGACGCACAAAAAGGTGCCTGCCGTCCAACTACTGATCATAGCGATGCTTTATCAGGCCCGGGCGAAACGTCGAGTTAGGCACCGCCTCATTCCATGACAAAGCCGGGTTTTTACCCGGCTTTGTTGTATCTGAAGGGCAGACTCAGTTACGCTCTGCGTAAACCCCCATTAAGAGAGTAATGCGTTGAAACGCTGGCCCGTTTTCCCCCGCTCCCTGCGGCAGCTCGTCATGATGGCCTTCCTGCTGATCCTGCTGCCGCTGCTGATCCTTGCCTGGCAGGCGTGGCAAAGCCTGAACGCGCTGAGCGCGCAGGCGGCTTTGACCAACCGTACGACGCTCATCGACGCCAGACGCAGTGAAGCGATGACCAACGCCGCGCTGGAGATGGAGCGCAGCTATCGTCAGTATTGCGTGCTTGACGATCGGACGCTGGAAAAGGTTTATCAGAGTCAGCGTAAACGCTACAGCGAAATGCTGGACGCTCACGCGGGGGTCTTACCTGATGACAAGCTCTATCAGGCGTTACGTCAGGATTTGAACGATCTCGCGCAGCTGCAGTGCAGCAACAGCGGCCCGGATGCCGTTGCCGCCGCGCGCCTCGAAGCTTTTGCCAGCGCCAATACCGAGATGGTGCAGTCTACGCGCGCGGTGATTTTCTCTCGCGGCCAGCAGCTCCAGCAGGAGATTGCCGAGCGTGGCCAGTTTTTCGGCTGGCAGGCGCTGGTGCTGTTCCTGGTGAGCCTCGGGCTGGTACTGCTCTTTACCCGCATGATCATCGGCCCGGTAAAGGGCATTCAGCGTATGATCAACCGCCTGGGGGAGGGGAAATCGCTCGGGGATACGGTAGCCTTTAAAGGTCCCCGCGAGCTGCGATCCGTAGGCCAGCGCATTATCTGGCTGTCCGAGCGCCTGGCGTGGCTCGAATCACAGCGCCATCAGTTCCTGCGCCATATCTCTCATGAGCTTAAAACGCCGCTGGCCAGCATGCGCGAAGGGACGGAGCTGCTGGCGGACGAAGTGGCCGGGCCCCTTACGCCAGAGCAGAAAGAAATTGTTGAGATCCTGGATAACAGCAGCCGCAATCTGCAAAAGCTGATTGAGCAACTGCTGGATTACAACCGCAAGCTGGCTGACGGGGCGGTCGTACTGGAAAACGTTGAAATTGAGCCGCTGGTGGATATGGTGATCTCCGCCCACAGCTTGCCAGCAAGAGCTAAAATGATGCATACCGGCGTTGAGCTGAATGCGCCTGCGTGCCTGGCTGAACCCATGCTGCTGATGAGCGTTCTGGATAATCTTTACTCCAATGCGGTGCACTATGGTACTGAATCCGGTAACATTTATATCCGAAGTAATACGAATGGTTCACGGGTCTTTATTGACGTCGCAAACACCGGCACCCCGATCCCCGATGACGAAAAAACCATGATCTTCGAACCCTTTTTCCAGGGAAGTCATCAGCGGAAAGGCGCGGTTAAAGGAAGTGGTCTGGGCTTGAGCATCGCCCGGGACTGCATTCGACGCATGCAGGGTGAGCTAAACATTGCCGCGGACGAACGTTCAGATGTTTGCTTCCGTATCGAACTGCCCCTGAGCCGGAAAAATCAATAAAATGAATCTATGTCTGGTGAGTATGTCACACGTCTTTTTCCGCGCCGTACGTGCGGTGTTTTCCAGCAAAACGCTTCGCCTGAGCCTGCCCTGTTTATTTCTGGCAGGGTGTGTTTCCCATGCGCCACAAAGTGCCATTAGCGATAAACAGGAAGATAAATGGCCCGATAACCAGCTGGCAGACTTCCTCTCAACCCGCTGTGACGACATCTGGAACCTGTCAGGACATGACGTTGAAAGCAACCCGCTGTTCTGGCTGCGTGGGATAGATTGCGCCCAGCGTCTGGCGCCGGTAGACGCCCGCTCGAAGGCGGCGATGCTGGATGACGACACCTGGCAGGACGCTTTCAAGCGCGGGATTTTACTCGCAGATGCGAAAATCACCCCCGTTGAACGTCGCGTCAATGTGACCCGACTGGACACGTACGTGGTCAATCTTCCCGTGCAGGTACGCCCGGTATACCAGCTCTGGCGCGATGGGCAGACATTACAGCTTCAGCTGTCTGAAGAGCGCTCCCGCTACAGCAAGCTGCAACAGTCAACCGACAGCGAGCTTGATACGCTGCGTCAACAGCAGCAACATTTACGTACGCAGCTGGATACCACGACGCGTAAGCTGGAGAACCTGACGGATATCGAAAGGCAGCTCTCGTCGCGCAAATATCAGCCGGGGAGCTCATCCGCTGCACCGGACAGCGATACGCCGAAACAAGAGGATGTGAAGCATGACGAGCCGTAAACCTGCCCATCTTTTACTGGTGGATGACGATCCCGGTCTGTTAAAGCTGCTGGGGATGCGTCTGGTGAGCGAAGGCTACAGCGTCGTGACCGCTGAAAGCGGGCTGGAAGGGCTCAAGATCCTCAGTCGCGAGAAAATCGATCTGGTGATAAGCGACCTGCGGATGGACGAAATGGATGGCCTGCAGCTGTTCGCGGAGATCCAGAAGCAGCAGCCGGGTATGCCCGTGATTATCCTGACGGCGCACGGGTCGATCCCGGATGCGGTTGCCGCGACGCAGCAGGGGGTCTTCAGCTTCCTGACCAAGCCGGTGGACAAAGACGCGCTGTATAAGGCTATCGACAGCGCGCTGGAACATGCCGCCCCGGCGGGGGATGAAGCGTGGCGGGAGTCCATCGTCACCCGCAGCCCCATTATGCTGCGTCTGCTTGAACAGGCCCGGATGGTGGCGCAGTCCGACGTCAGCGTGCTCATCAACGGCCAGAGCGGAACCGGGAAAGAGATCCTGGCGCAGGCGATCCATAACGCCAGCCCGCGCAGTAAAAACGCCTTTATCGCCATTAACTGCGGCGCGCTTCCGGAACAGCTGCTCGAATCTGAACTGTTTGGACACGCCCGCGGCGCATTCACCGGCGCGGTGAGCAGCCGGGAAGGGCTGTTCCAGGCCGCGGAAGGCGGCACGCTGTTCCTGGACGAGATTGGCGACATGCCCGCACCGCTGCAGGTCAAACTGCTGCGCGTGTTGCAGGAGCGAAAAGTTCGCCCGTTGGGCAGCAACCGCGATATCGATATTAATGTGCGCATTATTTCCGCCACCCACCGCGACTTGCCAAAAGTGATGGCGCGCAACGAGTTTCGCGAAGATCTCTACTACCGTCTGAACGTGGTGAATCTGAAGATCCCGGCGCTGGCGGAGCGCGCGGAAGACATTCCGCTGCTGGCGAACCATCTTTTGCGCCAGGCGGCCGATCGCCATAAACCGTTCGTGCGCGCGTTTTCCACCGACGCGATGAAGCGGCTGATGGCCGCAGGCTGGCCGGGTAACGTGCGCCAGCTGGTGAACGTGATTGAGCAGTGCGTGGCGCTGACCTCCTCACCGGTGATCAGCGATGCGCTGGTGGAGCAGGCGCTGGAAGGGGAAAACACGGCCCTGCCGACGTTTGCGGAAGCGCGGAATCAGTTCGAGCTGAACTATCTGCGCAAGCTATTGCAGATAACCAAAGGCAACGTGACCCACGCGGCGCGCATGGCCGGACGCAACCGCACCGAGTTCTACAAGCTGCTGTCGCGCCACGAGCTGGAAGCAAACGATTTTAAAGAGTAATGCCGTATGATACTGTGAGCAATCGATTACGAGGCAGCTTACAGGCAAGAGTTTAAGGACCCACCATGAAAAAGATTGATGCGATTATTAAACCTTTCAAACTGGATGACGTGCGTGAAGCGCTGGCGGAAGTCGGCATCACCGGGATGACCGTGACGGAAGTGAAAGGTTTTGGTCGTCAGAAGGGCCACACCGAGCTTTACCGTGGCGCAGAGTACATGGTCGACTTTCTGCCGAAAGTAAAAATTGAAATCGTGGTCAGCGACGATATCGTCGATACCTGCGTGGATACCATTATCCGCACCGCGCAGACGGGCAAAATCGGCGACGGTAAAATCTTCGTCTTTGACGTGGCGCGCGTGATCCGTATCCGTACCGGCGAAGAAGACGACGCCGCGATTTAACAATGCCAACGGTTTTGTAGGCCGGGTAAGGTGCAACCACCCGGCGAAAAAAAGCCCCTCGAACGAGGGGCTTTTTCATTACAGCACCTTATGGGGCCCGAAACATTCGTAGTGAATGTTGTCTTTGTTCACACCCAGCTCCACCAGCTGCTTCGCGGCATACTGCATAAACGCCACCGGCCCGCAGACGTAGAACTGCATGTCCGGCGCGCTAAACGCCCCTTCCATCTGGCTTAAATTCATCAGACCTTCGCTGTCAAACCGTGCGGCCGCGCGATCTGCATCCGTTGGCAGGCGATACCAGGCGTGCGCGGTGAAGCGCGGCAGGGACGCCCCGAGCGTTTTCACTTCATCGGCAAAGGCGTGCACGTCGCCGTTTTCCGCAGCGTGGAACCAGTTTACCTGCGCACCGTGGTTGGCTTTCGCCAGCGTATCGAGCATCGCCAGCATTGGCGTTTGGCCGACGCCCGCAGAGATCAGCGTAACCGGGGTATTCGCTTCAACCGCCATGAAGAAATCACCCGCCGGCGCGGCCAGATGGACCACGTCGCCCACGTTAGCTTCGTTGTGTAGCCAGTTGGAGACCTGACCGCCGTCCTCACGCTTCACGGCAATGCGGTAGCCTTTGCCGTTTGGCTTGCGGGTAAGAGAATACTGGCGGATCTCCTGATGCGGGAAGCCTTCAGGCTTCAGCCACACGCCCAGATACTGGCCTGGCTGGTAATCGGCAACCGGCTGTCCGTCCACTGGCTCAAATTCAAAGCTGGTAATCAGCGCGCTGCGCGGCGTTTTCTCGACGATGCGGAAGGCGCGCGTGCCTTCCCAGCCGCCGTTCTTGCTGGCGTTTTCGCTGTAGATCTGCGCTTCGCGGTTGATAAACACGTTTGCCAGCACGCCGTAGGCTTTACCCCACGCGTCCAGCACCTCCTGGCCCGGGCTGAACATCTCGTCCAGCGTCGCCAGCAGGTGGCCACCCACAATGTTGTACTGCTCGGGTTGGATCTGGAAGCTGGTGTGTTTCTGCGCGATTTTTTCCACCGCGGGCAGCAGTGCCGCCAGGTTTTCAATATTGCTGGCGTAGGCCGCGATGGCGTTGAAAAGCGCTTCGCGCTGATCGCCGTTACGCTGGTTGCTCATGTTGAAAATTTCTTTGAGCTCCGGGTTATGCGTGAACATGCGATCGTAGAAATGGGCGGTGAGTTTAGGGCCGGTTTCCACCAGCAGGGGGATGGTGGCTTTAACGGTAGCGATGGTTTGAGCGTCGAGCATGAGCGCATCCTTCTGATGTGACTTTAATGATGTATTTTAAATGCATCTTATAAAAAATACCCCTGCGTTGTAAATGGTTCTTTGCAAGATGAAAAATATGCATCACAAACCTGAAAAGAAATCCGCTGGAAAGGGCGAGAGCTTTATTCCTCAAACCCTTGCGTGGCGCGCAGGAAAACGTTTGCGTAAAATCGTTTGTCAAGACCTGTTATCACAGAACTAATCAGTTATACTGTTGCCCGTCGTCCAACAGGACTGCCTTTTCAGGCCAAAATTTACTTGTTAGCTGAGTCAGGAGATGCGGATGTTAAAGCGTGAAATGAACATTGCCGATTATGATGCCGAACTGTGGCAGGCTATGGAGCAGGAAAAAGTACGTCAGGAAGAGCACATCGAACTGATCGCCTCCGAAAACTACACCAGCCCGCGCGTTATGCAGGCGCAGGGTTCTCAGCTGACTAACAAATATGCTGAAGGTTACCCGGGCAAGCGCTATTACGGCGGTTGCGAGTACGTTGATATCGTTGAGCAGCTGGCTATCGACCGTGCGAAAGAACTCTTTGGCGCTGACTACGCGAACGTGCAGCCACACTCTGGCTCTCAGGCTAACTTCGCGGTCTATACCGCGCTGCTGCAGCCGGGCGATACCGTTCTGGGTATGAATCTGGCGCAGGGCGGCCACCTGACTCACGGCTCCCCGGTTAACTTCTCCGGCAAACTGTACAACATCATCCCTTACGGTATTGATGAGTCCGGTAAAATTGACTACGAAGACATGGCGAAGCAGGCTAAAGAGCACAAACCGAAGATGATCATCGGTGGCTTCTCTGCTTACTCCGGTATCGTTGACTGGGCAAAAATGCGTGAAATCGCAGACAGCATCGGTGCTTACCTGTTCGTCGACATGGCGCACGTTGCGGGTCTGATTGCCGCTGGCGTTTACCCGAACCCGGTTCCACACGCTCACGTTGTGACCACCACCACCCACAAAACCCTGGCGGGTCCACGCGGTGGCCTGATCCTGGCGAAAGGCGGTGACGAAGAGCTGTACAAAAAACTGAACTCCGCTGTATTCCCAAGCGCGCAGGGCGGCCCGCTGATGCACGTTATCGCGGCTAAAGCCGTTGCGCTGAAAGAAGCGATGGAGCCTGAGTTCAAGGTTTATCAGCAGCAGGTTGCTAAGAACGCTAAAGCGATGGTGGAAGTGTTCCTGAACCGTGGCTACAAAGTGGTCTCCGGCGGTACTGAAAACCACCTGTTCCTGCTGGATCTGGTTGATAAGAACCTGACCGGTAAAGAAGCTGACGCAGCCCTGGGCCGCGCCAACATCACCGTGAACAAAAACAGCGTGCCAAACGATCCGAAGAGCCCGTTCGTGACCTCCGGTATCCGTATCGGTTCTCCGGCCGTGACTCGCCGCGGCTTCAAAGAAGCGGAAGTGAAAGAGCTGGCTGGCTGGATGTGTGACGTTCTGGACAACATCAATGACGAAGCGGTTATCGAGCGCGTCAAAGGTAAAGTTCTGGATATCTGCGCACGCTTCCCGGTATACGCATAATTCCTCTGCCTGGCAGAAATAAAAAAGGCCGCGCTTGCGGCCTTTTTTTATGGCTTAACGCCGGTCGAGGGAAATGGCTCCAGGTCCGACAATCGCCAGCAAAATAAAGGCGCCAGCAATACTGACGTTCTTATAGAAGTTAATCATATTCGGCACGACCGCATCACCGGTCATATCCCAGTAATGGTGACCGATAATCGCCGTGCCCAGCGTATAGAATACAAACAGTACCGCGAGCGGGCGGGTGAAAAAGCCCAGCACGATCAGGATGGCAGCAGGGACTTCCATCACCACCGCAATAATGGCCGCCAGCATGGGCATCGGCGTACCCAGCGAGGTCATATATTGTACGGTGCCGCTAAACCCCGTCAGTTTTGGATAACCAAAGATGATAAACAGCACGACAAGTGCGATGCGGCCAATCAGCAGCAGCAGGTGACGTGACTGACCGAAATCGAAATAACGTAGTGAGTTCATGGCAGAAAAACCTCTGCAAGTGGAGTAATTTAAACGTAATACATATTTTCATTCCCTGCCATAAGCCAGACAACTGCACAAGATGTTAATTTTTCGTTAATTTATAGCAGGCTATCTACTTGCTTAATTTTTATATTCTCGCCAGACTATGGCCTCGATTTCGGGAGGGATTCATGGTCTTGCATTCCACGCGCTGGCTGGCGCTCAGTTATTTCACCTATTTCTTTAGCTACGGTATTTTTCTGCCCTTCTGGAGCGTCTGGCTCAAGGGTATCGGCCTGACTCCCGAGACCATCGGTGTCCTGCTGGGGGCCGGGCTGGTGGCGCGTTTCCTCGGCAGCCTGCTGATTGCCCCGCGCGTTAGCGATCCCTCCTTGCTGATCAAGGCCGTGCGTATTCTTGCTCTGCTGACGCTGGTCTTTGTTGCCTGCTTCTGGGTCAGCCACCAGTTTGCCTGGCTGATGGTGGTGATGGTCGGCTTTAACCTGTTCTTCTCACCGCTGGTGCCGCTGACGGATGCCCTGGCGAACACCTGGCAAAAGCAGATCACCATGGACTACGGCCGCGTGCGCCTGTGGGGCTCTATTGCCTTTGTGATTGGTTCCGCGCTGGTGGGCAAACTGGTCAGCCTTTACGATTACCGCGCCATTCTCGCCCTGCTGAGTATCGGTATTGCCTCAATGCTGCTGGGCATGCTGCTGCGTCCGTCGGTGATGCCGCAAGGGGAAAGCCGCCATCAGGAGAGCGCAGGCTGGCCCGCCTGGCGGAGCCTGGTGGCCCAGAGCTGGCGTTTTCTGGCGTGTGTCTGTCTGCTACAGGGAGCGCATGCGGCGTACTATGGGTTCAGCGCCATCTACTGGCAGGGGGCGGGATATTCTGCTTCCGCAGTGGGCTATCTGTGGTCGCTGGGGGTAGTGGCCGAAGTCATTATTTTCGCCCTGAGCAAAAAGCTGTTCCGTCGCTTTGGTGCGCGAGACCTCCTGCTGCTTTCCGCCGTGTGCGGCGTGGCGCGCTGGGGGATTATGGGCTGGACGACCGATCTGCCGTGGCTGATAGTGGCGCAAATTCTTCACTGCGGCACCTTTACCGTGTGCCATCTGGCGGCGATGCGCTATATCGCTGCGCGCGAGGGCGGAGACGTTATTCGTCTGCAGGCCGTCTATTCGGCGGTCGCGATGGGGGGCAGTATCGCGATCATGACGGTCTTTGCAGGATTCCTCTACCAGCACCTGGGGCATGGGGTTTTCTGGGTAATGGCGCTGGTCGCCTTACCCGCCATCGTTGTTCGCCCTAAAGTGACCGCTCGCGCCTCGCTATGATTCCAGCATGGCGCGAATATGTTCTTGCTGCTGCGCGTTCAATGTTTCAACGGCATGTATCAGCGGCGGCGAGAACAGCGGCAGGACGGTAGGGTAGGGGGTGATAACCAGCGCAGCCTCGCGCGGTGCCCCCTCTTTCTGGAAAGCCTGCAGCGTCAGATAGCGAATATTAAGCGGCAGCAGCGTCAGCTCGCGAAGCTGCTGTTCAATCAGATCCTCGCTGGCTTTATCGTCTCCCGTCAGCAGGATCACCTGTTTTTCGTGCAGATCGGTCTCCTGCATCAGCCAGGCGCCGAAAATCACCGCGACAAGACTCATCTCTTCATCAGAAAAACGCAGCCCAAACTCCGCTTCCAGCTCAAACAGCGCTTCCTTTGTGGTGCGTAACAGCCGGGGATAGAGACGATGGATCTCCTCCGGCAGGCTATTGTCGATGCCAATTTCAAACAGCGAGCGGTCCAGCGCCTGAGCCAGATGGATATACAGCTGATCGGTCAGCCCTTGCTCATCGCTGAAGTTCATCCCGGTCTGCGAGCGAAAACGGGCGACCATGCGCACGATGGCCCGGCGCAAGCGCTGATCCTGCTGGTGTTTATCGAGCACCGGATCGGGCGTGCGCAGCATCATAAACAGCAGCGCCAGAAACAGCTGTTCATCCCCGTGCGCTCCCTGCGGCACGCGACGTCTCCAGTGACGCACGATCTCCTGGGCCGTAAAATATTCCCCTCTCGACTGGGTCCAGCTGCGCTGAACGTGAGAAAACTGTGGCGTATTCCCGAGCTGGTGCTGAATAAGACAGTATTGCAGATAGAGCTGTAAAAACTGGACGTCGCGGCATTCAAACTGGCGCTGGAGCTTGCGGGAGCAGAAGCCGATCAGCGCCCGCAGGTTCGCATCGTCGTACAGCGGTCGCGCAATGCCGTGTTGTTTAAGCGCGGTTTTTAATGCGGGGGTAAACTGGTGTGAGACAAACTGCGGGCAAAGCCGCAGCGCCCGGCGCAGCCAGTGCAGCAGGCATAAACGCTGATTCAGGGCTGTGCCTTCAATCCGGTAGCTGCCGTCGTGGTGCGTGACGATGTCCAGCCGGTGATAGCGCTGGATTTCATCGCGCGTCTCGGCTATATCTTGCCGTGCCATCGCGTCGTCCACCCCGTTGGCAGCAATTATGCTCTGTGCGGTGACGGCAGCATCGGGCAGGTAAAGCATCAAAAGCACCTGGCAGCGGCGCTGCGAACTGGAAAGCACAGATGGAATTTCAAGCGTCGTCATCATCTGTCGGGTATCCAGTGTGAATGTTTGATAAGAATAGCTAAAGGATGAGCGCTGAAAAGCGCGCCGGCAGGCCTTTCACTCAGGATTGCTGGGGGACATCACAGAATTTTTGACGTGAGGAATTGATGCAAACAGTTAAACAAAGTGCGATGGCGTTATTTTTGGCGGTTATCAGCTTCACCGCCAGCGCACACCCTCACAGTTTTATTGACCTCCAGACCGAGCTGGTTACCGACGGCACGCAGCTGAGCGGCCTGAAGATGCGCTGGACGATGGATGAAATCACCTCGGCCGATCTGCTCTATGATGCGGGAAACGCGAAGCCCGGCGATGAAATCTGGAAAAAGCTGGCGGCGGAAGTGATGGCCAACGTGCTCGGCCAGCACTACTTCACGGAATTCTGGCACAACGGGCAAAAGGTCAAATTTCTGAACCGGCCAACGGAATACGGGATGACGCGTGACGGGCATCAGGCGGTGCTGACGTTTGTGCTCCCGCTGGCGCATCCGCAGCCGCTGGCGGGGCAAACTTACACGTTTTCCACTTTTGATCCGACCTACTATGTCGATATGCGCTATGACAAAGACGGCGACGTACGATTGCCGGACGCTCTGCAAAAAAACTGCAAAATTGGCGTTCACACCCCGAAACCCAGCGAGGAGACGCTGAACTTTGCGGTCTCGCTTGATAAGGAAGATGCACCGCCTGAGGACATGGAGTTGGGTAAACAGTTCGCGCAGGAGGTAACGTTACAATGTCAGTGATCTCCTCTCCGGTTCGGAAACCGCGCCGCTGGCTGCACCTCTGGCCGCTGGCGCTTTTTCTCCTGCTGGCAGTTTGCGGTTCACTCTGGCTGTGGCAGGCCTGGCCGCAGGTCATGATGAAAAGCATCGTCTGGCAGCGTGAGGTCAACCAGCAGATGAGCGGTCTGCTGAAGGCGGTGGCGGAGAACCCGGCCAAAGCGGGTGGTTCCCTGCTGGCGTTCAGCTTTATCTATGGCGTTCTGCACGCGCTGGGGCCGGGGCACGGCAAAATCGTGATAACGACCTGGCTCGCCACCCATCCGTCGAAGCTGAAATCGAGTATCGGGCTGACGCTGGCCTCCTCGCTGCTTCAGGGCAGCGTGGCGATTGCGCTCGTCGTAGTCGTGCTTTCGCTGTTGCAGCTTCCCGCGCGCCAGCTGCACATGAGCAGTTTCTGGCTGGAGAAGGGGAGCTACGCGCTGGTGGGCGTGCTGGGGCTGATCCTCTGCTGGCGGGCGCTGAAAAAGCTGCGCGTGCTGCTGCAAAAACCGAAATTCAAAACCTTCACGCCGCACCACGTTCATGATGCAAACTGCGGCTGCGGGCATCAGCATTTGCCCACGCAGGAACAATTGCAGAACGGCGACGACTGGCGCGCGCGGCTGATGATTGTTCTTTCGATGGGCATGCGCCCGTGTTCGGGGGCCATCATGGTGCTGCTGTTCAGCAAGGTGATAGGCGTGTTTGGCTGGGGAATGCTCTCCGCGCTGGCGATGGCGGCAGGGACGTCTCTCACCATTTCGTCTTTAGCGCTGCTGGTTCACAGCTTCCGTCAGCTTGCGGTCAGACTCAGCGGCAATAAAACACCGGTGCTGTGGCGGCAGGTAGGGTGGACAACGCTTGCGCTGGCGGGCGGGGTGATTCTGCTGGTTGCGGCGGTGACGATGTGGATGAGCGCGATGCCGGTGGGAAGAGGATTGCGGCCGTTTTAGTTGGGATTCCCTCTCCCACGGGGAGAGGGAATGACCGGGATTAACGCTTCAGCGCATCGCTCAGTTCATCACGCATGTTGGCCAGCATGGCTTTAACAACGCGTGGGTTACCTGCAACGACGTTGCCGGTAGACATATAGTTATGGCCGCCGGTGAAATCACACACGATGGCGCCTGCTTCACGTGCGATCAGCTCGCCCGCAGCAAAGTCCCACGGCTTCAGTGACAGCTCGAAGTAACCGTCAACGCGGCCTGTTGCTACATAAGCCAGATCCAGCGCGGCAGAACCGGTGCGGCGGAAGTCAGCGCATTCGGTAAACAGTTTGCCCAGGATATTCATATAGGTGGTCGCGTGCTGTTTCGCCTTGAACGGGAAACCGGTCGCCAGAATGGTGCCGTCCAGATCGCGTGCGTTGCTGCAGCGCAGACGGTAGCCGTTCAGCTGTGCGCCCTGACCGCGGGTAGCGGTGAACAGTTCGTTACGCATTGGATCGTAAACAACGGCGACTTCAGTACGGCCTTTAATGCGTACTGCGATAGACACAGAGAAGTGTGGCAGGCGTTTGACGAAGTTGGTGGTGCCATCCAGTGGATCGATAACCCATTGAACATCCTGATCGGTACCTTCATGTTCACCGCTTTCTTCGGTGATGATGGTGTGCTGCGGGTAAGATTTGCGGATCGTTTCGATAATAATCGCTTCTGCGGCTTTATCGACGTTAGTCACGAAATCATTGCTGCCTTTCTGGCTGGTTTCTACGGAGTCTGGCGTTTCGTAGTGTTTGGCAATTACATTACCCGCCTTGCGCGCTGCGCGCACGGCGATGGTCAGCATCGGATGCATCGGTCTCTCTCACTGGATGTTAAAGAACAGGAAAATCGGCGCTGAGTATAGCAGTGGGATCGGATTATGTCTCCCGTTTATGATAATATGCCGGAATATTCTTCAGACGCTTAATTCAGACATTAAAAATTATGCTGCAAAACATTCGAATCGTGCTGGTCGAAACATCGCACACCGGCAACATGGGCTCCGTTGCCCGCGCTATGAAAACCATGGGCTTAACGAACCTGTGGCTGGTTAACCCGCTGGTGAAACCTGACTCGCAGGCTATTGCCCTGGCGGCCGGTGCCAGCGACGTGATCGGCAACGCTCAGATCGTCGATACCCTTGACGAAGCGCTGGCCGGCTGCAGCCTCGTTGTTGGCACCAGCGCGCGTTCACGCACGCTGCCGTGGCCGATGCTGGACCCGCGCGAATGCGGCCTGAAAAGCGTCTCAGAAGCGGAACAGGCTCCGGTTGCGCTGGTGTTTGGCCGCGAGCGCGTTGGCCTGACCAACGACGAGCTGCAGAAGTGCCATTATCACGTCGCCATCGCGGCTAACCCGGAATATAGCTCGCTGAACCTGGCGATGGCGGTGCAGGTTATCGCCTATGAGGTGCGTATGGCGTGGCTGGCGACGCAGGAGAAACAGGTAGAGCCTAAAGAAGAAACGGCCTACCCGCTGGTGGACGACCTTGAGCGCTTCTACGGTCACCTGGAGCAGACGCTGCTCTCAACCGGCTTTATTCGTGAAGGCCACCCGGGCCAGGTGATGAACAAGCTGCGCCGCATGTTTACCCGCGCGCGCCCGGAAAGCCAGGAGCTTAACATCCTGCGCGGGATTCTGGCGTCGATTGAGCAGAAGAATAAAGAGTAGTGTCGATTTCCCCTCTCCCCGTGGGAGAGGGCTGGGGTGAGGGCATCAGGCCGCACCGGGATTTTGAAGGCACGGAACGTTAAATACCTGACTAAAACAGTCAAGTAAATAGTTGACCATTTTAGTCAGGAATGTCAGACTTGGCCCTGCTATGCAATACCCCCATTTTACAATAAAAAACCCCGGGCAGGGGCGAGTTTGAGGTTAAGTAAGACATGAGACTGACATCTAAAGGGCGTTATGCCGTGACCGCGATGCTAGACGTTGCGCTCAACTCCGAAGCGGGCCCGGTTCCGTTGGCTGATATTTCTGAACGACAAGGGATCTCCCTCTCTTACCTGGAACAGCTGTTCTCCAGACTGCGTAAAAATGGACTGGTTTCCAGCGTTCGTGGCCCAGGCGGCGGTTATCTGTTGGGTAAAGACGCGGGCAGTATTGCAGTTGGTGAAGTGATTAGCGCAGTTGACGAATCCGTTGACGCGACCCGTTGCCAGGGTAAAGGCGGCTGCCAGGGCGGCGATAAGTGCCTGACCCACGCGCTGTGGCGCGATCTGAGCGACCGTCTCACCGGCTTCCTGAACAACATCACCCTGGGTGAACTGGTCAATAACCAGGAAGTTCTGGATGTCTCTGGTCGTCAGCACGGTCAGGATTCCCAACGCAGCACCCGCGCGCAGGACGCTATCGACGTCAAACTGCGCGCGTAATAAAACGATAAAGATTTCAGAATCAGGCCGGGGCGGTCACGCCCCGCGTACTCGGTCGTACATCCAGCCGGTTGCCTGATTCCTTGCATTGAAGCGATGTACGGAGTTTAAAGAGCAATGAAATTACCGATTTATCTCGATTACTCCGCAACCACGCCGGTGGACCCGCGTGTTGCCGAGAAAATGATGCAGTGTCTGACCCTGGACGGAAACTTTGGTAACCCAGCTTCCCGTTCACACCGTTTTGGCTGGCATGCTGAAGAGGCGGTTGATATCGCCCGTAATCAGATTGCCGACCTGGTGGGTGCCGACCCGCGTGAGATTGTTTTCACCTCCGGTGCGACCGAATCCGACAACCTGGCGATCAAAGGTGCAGCCAACTTTTATCAGAAAAAAGGCAAGCACATCATCACCAGCAAAACCGAACACAAAGCCGTGCTGGATACCTGCCGCCAGCTGGAGCGTGAAGGTTACGAAGTGACTTACCTGGCGCCACAGAGCAACGGGATCATCGACCTGAAAGAGCTCGAAGCGGCCATGCGTGATGACACCATTCTGGTTTCCATCATGCACGTTAACAACGAAATCGGCGTCGTTCAGGACATCGCGACCATCGGCGAAATGTGCCGCGCGCGCGGTATCATCTATCACGTTGACGCGACCCAGAGCGTGGGCAAACTGCCTATCGATCTGAGCCAGCTGAAAGTGGACCTGATGTCCTTCTCCGGCCACAAAATTTATGGCCCGAAAGGGATCGGCGCGCTGTACGTTCGTCGTAAACCGCGTATCCGCATCGAAGCACAGATGCACGGCGGCGGTCACGAGCGCGGCATGCGTTCCGGCACGCTGCCTGTTCACCAGATCGTGGGCATGGGCGAAGCGTACCGCATTGCGAAAGAAGAGATGGAAACCGAGATGGCGCGCCTGCGCACGCTGCGTAACCGTCTGTGGGACGGCGTGAAAGATATGGAAGAAGTGTATCTGAACGGCGATCTCGAGCAGGGCGCTCCGAACATCCTCAACGTCAGCTTCAACTATGTTGAAGGCGAATCGCTGATCATGGCGCTGAAAGATCTGGCAGTCTCTTCCGGTTCTGCCTGTACGTCTGCAAGCCTGGAGCCATCCTACGTGCTGCGCGCGCTGGGCATGACCGACGAGCTGGCGCACAGCTCTATCCGTTTCTCTTTAGGTCGTTTCACTACCGAAGAAGAGATTGACTACACCATCAAGCTGGTTCGCAACTCCATCGGCCGTCTGCGCGACCTTTCTCCACTGTGGGAAATGTTCAAGCAGGGCGTGGATCTGAACAGCATTGAATGGTCACATCACTAATCGGTACATAAGGAGAATTCAATCATGGCATACAGCGAAAAAGTCATCGATCATTACGAAAACCCGCGCAACGTTGGCTCTTTTGACAACAGCGACGAATCTGTCGGCAGCGGTATGGTTGGCGCACCGGCGTGTGGCGACGTGATGAAGTTGCAGATTAAAGTCAACAATGAAGGTATCATTGAAGACGCGCGCTTCAAGACCTACGGCTGTGGTTCTGCTATCGCGTCCAGCTCCCTGGTTACCGAATGGGTGAAGGGCAAGTCTCTGGACGAAGCACAGGCAATCAAGAACACGGATATTGCTGAAGAACTCGAACTGCCACCGGTGAAAATTCACTGTTCAATTCTGGCAGAAGACGCGATCAAAGCCGCCATTGCGGATTACAAAAGCAAACGTGAAGCAAAATAATTGAGGTTTGAGTATGTCGATTACCCTTAGCGACAGCGCTGCCGCGCGAGTAAGCTCTTTTCTGGCGAACCGTGGTAAAGGCTTTGGCCTGCGACTGGGCGTACGTACCTCCGGCTGTTCTGGTATGGCTTACGTACTGGAGTTTGTTGACGAGCCGGCGTCTGACGACACCGTGTTTGAAGACAAGGGCGTGAAGGTGGTGGTCGATGGCAAAAGCCTGCAATTCCTCAACGGCACTCAGCTGGACTTCGTCAAAGAAGGCCTGAACGAAGGGTTCAAGTTCACGAACCCGAACGTCAAAGACGAGTGTGGTTGCGGCGAAAGCTTCCACGTTTAACCGCGCGTCATCCGAAACCCCACCGTGGCTTACCTGCTGCGCGTGGGGTTTGTTCTAACAGGCTACCCCTGAGATTGTTATGGATTACTTCACTCTCTTCGGACTACCCGCTCAATACCCGATTGATCTCCAGGCGCTGACGATCCGTTTTCAGGATCTTCAGCGTCAGTATCACCCGGATAAATTCGCCAGTGGTACTCAGGCAGAACAGCTGGCCGCGGTATCGCACTCTGCGACCATCAACCAGGCCTGGCAGACGCTGCGCCATCCGCTGGCGCGTGCAGAATATCTGCTCTCGCTCCACGGTTTCGATCTGGCGAGCGAACAGCATACCGTACGCGACACCGCTTTTCTGATGGAACAGCTGGAGCTTCGCGAAGAGCTGGATGAGATTGAACAGGCCAAAGACGAAGCGCGTCTGGAAAGCTTCATCACGCGCGTGAAGGGCATGTTCGATACCCGCCATCAGCAGATGGTGGAGCAACTGAACAACGAGACCTGGGACGTGGCGGCAGACACTGTGCGCAAACTCCGTTTTCTCGATAAACTGCGAAGCAGTGCTGAACAACTCGAAGAAAAGCTGCTCGATTTTTAATTTCGGAAGCAATTATGGCCTTATTACAAATTAGTGAGCCTGGCTTAAGTGCCGCACCGCACCAGCGTCGTCTGGCGGTGGGTATCGATCTGGGCACCACCAATTCCCTCGTGGCGACCGTGCGCAGCGGCCAGGCGGAAACGCTGGCTGACGAGCAGGGCCGCCATCTGCTGCCTTCCGTGGTCCACTACCAGCAGCAGGGTCACGCGGTCGGCTATGACGCCCGCGCCAACGCCGCGCGCGATCCGGCCAACACCATCAGCTCCGTAAAGCGCATGATGGGCCGCTCTCTGGCCGATATTCAGACCCGCTATCCGCATCTGCCTTATCAGCTGCAGGCCAGTGAAAACGGCCTGCCGATGATTGCGACCGCGGCCGGTCTGCTGAACCCGATTCGCGTTTCCTCCGACATCCTTAAAGCGCTGGCGGCGCGCGCGACGGCGACGCTTGGCGGCGATCTGGACGGCGTAGTCATCACCGTTCCGGCCTATTTTGACGATGCACAGCGTCAGGGCACCAAAGACGCCGCGCGTCTGGCAGGCCTGCACGTGCTGCGCCTGCTGAACGAACCGACGGCGGCGGCGATTGCCTACGGCCTCGACTCCGGTCAGGAAGGGGTGATTGCGGTTTACGATCTCGGCGGCGGTACCTTTGATATCTCGATCCTGCGCTTGAGCCGCGGGGTGTTTGAAGTGCTGGCGACCGGCGGGGATTCCGCGCTGGGCGGCGATGACTTCGACCATCTGCTGGCGGATTATATTCGCGAGCAGGCGGGCATCAGCGATCGCAGCGATGCCCGCGTGCAGCGTGAACTACTGGATGCGGCCATCGACGCCAAAATCGCCCTGAGCGATGCGCAGACGGTTAGCGTAAACGTTGCGGGCTGGCAGGGTGAGATCGCCCGCGACCAGTTCAGCGATCTGATTGCCCCGCTGGTGAAACGCACCCTGCTGGCCTGCCGTCGCGCACTGAAAGATGCGGGCGTTGAGGCGAACGAGGTGCTGGAAGTGGTCATGGTGGGCGGTTCGACTCGCGTGCCGCTGGTGCGCGAGCGCGTGGGCGAATTCTTTGGCCGCACGCCGCTGACCTCCATCGACCCGGACAAAGTGGTTGCCGTGGGCGCCGCAATCCAGGCCGATATCCTGGTCGGCAACAAGCCGGACAGCGAAATGCTGCTGCTGGACGTCATCCCGCTGTCGCTCGGGTTAGAAACCATGGGCGGCCTGGTAGAGAAAGTGATCCCGCGTAATACCACCATTCCGGTGGCGCGCGCGCAGGAGTTCACCACCTTCAAAGACGGCCAGACCGCGATGTCCATCCACGTGATGCAGGGCGAGCGCGAGCTGGTGCAGGACTGCCGCTCTCTGGCGCGCTTTGCGCTGCGCGGTATCCCGGCGCTGCCTGCGGGCGGGGCGCATATTCGCGTCACCTTCCAGGTGGATGCGGACGGTCTGCTGAGCGTCACTGCGATGGAAAAATCGACCGGCGTGGAATCGTCCATTCAGGTGAAGCCGTCCTACGGCCTTACCGATGGCGAAATCGCCTCCATGATTCAGGACTCAATGAGCTACGCCGAACAGGATGTGAAGGCGCGTATGCTGGCTGAACAAAAAGTTGAAGCCGCCCGCGTGCTGGAGAGCCTGAACGGCGCGCTCGCTGCCGATGCCGCGCTGTTAAGCGCCGCTGAGCGCCAGGTGATTGACGACGCTGCCGCGCATTTAAGCGCAGTAGCAGAAGGCAATGACGCTGACGCAATAGAAGAAGCCATTAAAAACGTTGATAAACAAACCCAGGACTTTGCTGCTCGCCGCATGGACAAATCTGTCCGCGTCGCGCTGAAAGGCCAGTCCGTGGACGAGGTTTAATATGCCAAAGATTGTTATTTTGCCTCATGCGGACCTCTGTCCGGATGGCGCTGTTCTGGAAGCGAAGACCGGTGAAACCATTCTCGATGTTGCCCTGCGTGCAGGTATCGAAGTGGAACACGCCTGTGAAAAATCCTGTGCCTGCACCACCTGCCACTGCATCGTGCGTGAAGGTTTCGACTCTCTCGCCGAGAGCACCGAAGACGAAGACGACATGCTGGATAAAGCATGGGGTCTGGAGCCTGACAGCCGCCTGAGCTGCCAGGCCGCTGTGACCGATGAAGATCTGGTCGTGGAGTTCCCACGCTACACCATCAACCACGCACGCGAGCATTGATATGGGACTGAAGTGGACAGACAGCCGTGAAATCGGCGAAGCGCTCTACGACGCGAACCCGGATCTCGATCCGAAGACCGTACGATTCACCGACATGCACCAGTGGATCTGCGATTTAGAGGATTTCGACGACGATCCAAACGCATCCAATGAAAAAATTCTGGAGGCGATTCTGTTAGTCTGGTTAGATGAAGCAGAATAAATAACATAACGGGCTGCCTTCAGGCGGCCCGTTTGCTAGTTGCTAATAAGGAAAAATAAAATGACCGAAGCGATGAAGATTACGCTCTCGAATCAGCCTGCTGACGCACGCTGGGGCGAGAAAGCCACCTACAGCATTAATAACGACGGCATTACCCTGCACCTGACGGGCAAAGATGATACCGGCCTGATCCAGCGCGCCGCCCGCAAAATTGACGGCCTGGGCATTAAGCATGTCTCCCTGGAAGGCGAAGGCTGGGACACCGACCGCAGCTGGGCATTCTGGGCAGGCTACAAAGGCCCGAAAGGCACCCGCAAAATCGAGTGGGCTAACCTCGACGAAGCCGGTCAGAAAGAGCTGGAAAGCCGCCTGCAAATCATCGACTGGGTGCGCGACACCATCAACGCCCCGGCAGAAGAGCTCGGTCCTGAGCAGCTGGCGCAGCGCGCGGTTGACCTGCTGTGCGGCGTGGCGGGCGACAAGATGTCCTACCGCATCACCAAGGGTGAAGACCTGCGCGAGCAGAATTACATGGGCATCCACACCGTGGGCCGTGGTTCTGAGCGTCCTCCGGTCCTGCTGGCGCTGGATTACAACCCAACCGGCGATAAAGCGGCGCCGGTCTTTGCATGCCTGGTGGGTAAAGGCATCACCTTCGATACCGGCGGCTACAGCCTGAAGCAGAGCGCGTTCATGGACTCCATGAAGTCCGACATGGGCGGCGCGGCAACCATCACCGGCGCGCTGGCGTTCGCCATTACCCGCGGTCTGAACAAGCGCGTGAAGCTGTATCTGTGCTGCGCGGACAACATGGTGAGCGGTAACGCCTTCAAGCTGGGCGACATCATTCGCTATCGCAACGGCAAAAACGTCGAAGTGATGAACACCGACGCCGAAGGCCGTCTGGTGCTGGCCGATGGCCTGATCGACGCGTCTGCCCAGAAGCCAGAGCTGATTATCGACATGGCGACCCTGACCGGCGCGGCAAAAACCGCCCTGGGCAACGACTACCACGCGCTGTTCAGCTTTGACGACAAGCTGGCCGCTCGCCTGCTGGCAAGCGCCGCTGCGGAAAACGAGCCGTTCTGGCGTCTGCCGCTGGCCGAGTTCCACCGCAGCCAGCTGCCGTCCAACTTTGCCGAGCTGAACAACACCGCGAGCGCGGCGTACCCGGCGGGTGCAAGCACGGCGGCAGGCTTCCTGTCCCACTTCGTTGAGAACTACCACGAAGGCTGGCTGCACATCGACTGCTCCGCAACCTACCGTAAAGCGGCGGTTGAGCAGTGGTCCGCTGGCGCGACCGGTCTGGGCGTGCGTACCGTGGCGAACCTGCTGACGGCTGAGTAATCTTTATTGCCCTCACCCTAACCCTCTCCCAAGGGGAGAGGGGATGGTTTGCTCCCTCTCCCTTGAGGGAGAGGGCTGGGGTGAGGGGAAATGCATCATCTGGAATTGTTATGTCCGAAACCAAAAACGAATTAGAAACTCTGCTGGAGCAGGCGGCGACCGAGCCCGCCCACCGTCCGGCATTTTTCCGCACGCTGCTGGAATCCACCGTCTGGGTGCCGGGCACCGCGGCGGAAGGTGAGCAGGTTGTCGAAGACAGCGCGCTGGATCTGCTGCACTGGGAGAAAGACGACGGCACGTCGGTGATCCCGTTCTTTACCTCGCTGGAAGCCCTGCAGGAAGCGGTAGAAGACGAACAGGCGTTCGTGGTGATGCCGGTGCGTACCCTGTTTGAAATGACGCTGGGCCAGACGCTGTTCCTTAACGCGAAGCTGCCGACCGGGAAAGAGTTTACGCCGCGTGAAATCAGCCATCTGATTGGCGAAGAGGGCAACCCGCTCAGCACCCAGGAAGTGCTGGAAGGGGGCGAAACGCTGCTGCTGTCTGAAGTAGCCGAGCCGCCCGCGCAGATGATTGATTCCCTGACGACGCTGTTCAAAACCCTGAAACCGGTTAGACGCGCGTTTCTCTGCTCCATTAAAGAGCGCGCGGACGAGCATCCGGTTCTGCTGATTGGTATTGAGGCGGACGGCGATATCGACGATATCATTCAGGCCGCGGGAAGCGTGGCGACCGACACGCTGCCGGGCGACGAGCCGATTGATATCTGCCAGGTGAAGAACGGCGAGAAGGGCATCAGCCACTTTATTACCGAGCACATCACCCCGTTCTACGAGCGTCGCTGGGGCGGCTTCCTGCGCGATCTCAAAACCAACCGCATCATCTGATTATGGCGGGGTGAATATCACCCCGTTGCTTCCAGCAGCAGTAAATCCATCAGCAGCACCAGATTCGACTCAAACGACGTCACCCCCGCGGCTTCAGCGGCAAAGTGCACCGCTTCGTCATAGAGGGCAAAGTGCACGTCCGCCATCCCCGCCAGCGTGTTGGCCGAGGCGCGGGTAAACGCGACGATCGTCATGCCGACGTTTTTGGCAATCCGCGCTTTATCCAGCACCTGCTCCGTTTCGCCGCTGCGCGAGACGGCAATAAACACCTGATAGCGGGCGGCGTTGCTGAGGAAAATATTCCGGCTGTCCCCCGGCCCGGAGATAAACGCCGTTTTGCCCAGCACCTGCAGCTTCTTGGTCAGGTACTCCGCAAACAGATAGGAAAACCCGGCCCCGTAGAGAAAGAAGCTCTCTTTCTGGCGCAGCAGGTCGGCAAACTGCTGGCGCTTTTCCTGCGTGACCCACTGGAAGGTGTGCTGATAGTTGGCGATAAACTGATTAAACAGCGCCGGGAGTTCAGGAAGCGACTGCCCCTGGGCGGCAATATGCGGCGTGTCGGAGAGCAGCTGCTTGCAGTGCCAGATAAACTCGCTAAAGCCGCTGAACCCCAGCTTCTGACACAGCCGCATGATGGTGGCTGTAGAAACAAACGTCGCCTGCGCCAGCTCGCGTACCGTGATGTTGCCCACCAGCAGCGGGTGCTCCGTGAGGTGGGCGAGGACGCGATACTCCGCGCGGGTCAGCGACGCCCCGCGCGTTAACAGCGTGGCCAGGCGGTTATCCATTATTTCGCGGGTTCGACCGGCAGATCGTCCCGCGCACCCCATTCGCTCCAGGCGCCGTCGTAGAGCGTGACGTCGCTCGCTCCGAGCGTGGCGAGCGCCAGGATCGCCACGCAGGCCGTTACGCCGGAGCCGCAGCTGGCAATAATCGGACGATGTAAATCCACGCCAGCACGGTCAAAAATGGCCCGCAGCTCGTCGGTGGTTTTCAGCTCGCCCTCAAACACCAGATCGCCCCACGGAACGTTCAGCGCCCCCGGAATATGTCCGCGCTTCAGCCCCGGACGCGGTTCATCCGCTTCGGCATTGAAGCGCGAAGCAGGACGGGCATCGACGATTTGCGCCGTTTTTTCATGGCTCACGACCAGCACGTCGGTCAGGCGTTTCACCACGTGCGCGTCGAACGTGGCGTCGAACTCGCCTTCCGGCAGCGTCACGTCACCCTGCTGGAGCGGCAGCTCGTCGCGCTTCCAGCCCGCCAGCCCGCCCGCCAGAATAGAGACTTTTTCCACGCCGAAGTTCTTCAGCATCCACCACGCGCGCGGGGCGGAGAAGAGGTTACCTTCATCATAAACAACGAGGTGTTTGTCTTTGCTGACGCCCAGCTCGCGCATCGCCACAGAAAACGCTTCCGGGCGCGGCAGCATGTGCGGCAGGGGAGAGTTGCGATCGGAGAGGGCTTCGATATCAAAAAATACCGCGCCAGGCAGATGTCCGGCACGGTATTCCGCGACCATATCGCGAAGGTGTTCCTGCCCGGCCGGGGCCATACGCGCGTCAATAATCTGAACTTCCGGATCGTCACCGTGCTCAATCAGCCAGTCGGCGGCGACAAAATATGAGGTGGACATGGGTTGCCTCCATTCTTTTCCGTAAAAAAGGATTGTCGGTGTTTTTTCTGACACCGACAAGCAAACCACGTTCAACTCGCGAGCAAGCCCCTATTTTTTCACCGTTTCGCCGTCCTGCCAGGCTTTTTGCAGCGCAGGCCAGTAGTCGCGGTTGGCCTCGATCATCTCATCCAGAATCGCTTTCGCGTGTTCCATGGTCGGCACGGTGCGGTTGAGGGTAAACGCCTGCAGGGCTTTCTCATAGCTGCCCTCGATGGTGGCCTCCACCAGCAGTTGTTCAGAGGCGAGCTGCTGTTGCAAAAGGGTCTGATGGAACAGCGGCACCTGACCGACGCGAATCGGTTCCGGGCCTTCGGAGGTGATATAAGCGGGCACCTCCACCACGGCATCGTAAGGCAGGTTGGTAATCGCCCCGCGGTTTTCCACCATCACCAGATGGCGGCTCCGCAGGTTAAAGGCCAGCGAGCAGGCGACATCGACGATAAACTCGCCGTGGACGCCTACGTGGAAGGCGTCCGGCAGGATCCCGGTGCGCTTGTATTCTTCGGCAGCGGCGAACAGCTTTTTCTCGCGCCCGTCCATCACTTCATTGGCGCGGGTATAGTCCGGGTTCTGATGCTCCACGATCTGGTTCGGCATCAGGTAGTACTGCAGATACGGGTTCGGCAGATACTCCGGGAAGTTGTCCATGATCGGCTTAATGTTGCGCCAGGTTTTGACCCATGATGGATCGGAATGCTGCGGATCGGTTTTAGCCGCATCTTCCGTCAGCAGGCCAAACTTCGCGATATGTTTACGCAGTTCGGGAAGCTTGTCTTCGCCGTCCACCAGCACGCGGGTAAACCAGCCGAAGTGGTTCAGGCCGAAGTAGTCCACCTCCAGCCTGCGGCGATCGACACCCAGAATCGCCCCCATATTGCGCATCGCGGCGACAGGCATATCGCAGATGTTCAGCACCCGCGCATTTGGCCGCAGGCGGCGCACACCCTCCGCGACGATCGCTGCCGGGTTGGAGTAGTTCACGATCCAGGCCTTCTCGTGCGCGTAGCGATCCACCAGATCGATAAGTTCCACCATCGGCAGGATCGTGCGCAGCCCGTAGGCCAGCCCGCCGGGTCCGCACGTTTCCTGACCGACCACGCCGTGGCGCAGCGGGATCTTCTCATCCTGCTCGCGCATCTTGTACTGGCCGACGCGCATCTGGGCGAAGACGAAATGCGCGCCGCTGAACGCCACTTCCGGATCACTGGTGACGGTAAATTTGATGCTCTGACTGTGGTCGCGAATGACCTTCTCGACGACGGGCGCAATGGTGTTCTGGCGCGCCTCGTCGATGTCATAAAGGCGGATTTCGGCCAGCGGGAAATCCTGCAGGCGCACCATCAGGCTTTTCACAATGCCCGGCGTGTAGGTGCTACCGCCGCCGGCAATCGACAAAATAAATGGGGGTGTAAACATCTTTAGCTCCTTTCAGAGAAACGTCTCAACGGCTTCTCGCATTTTTTTGACGTGCAGCCCGTAGACCACCTGAACGTTGTTACCTTGTTTGATAATCCCTTTCGCGCCGGTCGCCTTGAGCCGCGGCTCGTCGATAATGGCGACGTCCTTCACCGTGACGCGTAAGCGGGTGTAGCAGTTGTCCACCACCTCAATGTTTTCCCGGCCGCCCAGACCCGTCACGATGGATTCGCCCAGCCCGTCGTTATTGCCCTTCGCCTGGTACTCCTGCTTGCTGTAGAGGCGCGTTTCCCGATCGTCATCCTCACGGCCCGGCGTTTTCATGTTGAAGCGCAGGATCAGGAAGCGGAACACCACGAAGTAGAGGGCAAACATGATCAGCCCGACCACGATGTACATCGGCCAGTTGGACTTCTCCGTGCCGAGCGGCAGGTTGTACAGGATGAAGTCGATAATCCCGTTGGCACCGATGGCGTGAACGCCCAGCAGCGAGAACAGCATCATGCCGATGCCGGTCAGCACCGCGTGCACCACGAACAGCAGCGGAGCGACGAACAGGAAGGAGAACTCAATCGGCTCGGTCACGCCGACCAGCAGCGAGGTCAGCGCCGCCGGGATCAGAATGGCTTTCGCAATGGCTTTACGCTCCGGCTTTGCGGTCATATACATCGCCAGGGCTGCGGCAGGCAGGCCGAACATCTTGCTGATGCCGCGCGCGTCCCACACCACGGTGCTGCTGAGCTGCTTCACGTCCGGGCAGGCCATCTCGGCGAAATAGATATTGCGCGCGCCCTGATAGGTTGCGCCGCACACCTCCTGCGTGCCGCCCAGCTCGGTATAGAGGAACGGGGTATAAACCAGATGGTGCAGGCCGGTGGGGACCAGAATACGTTCCAGGAAACCGTAGATTGCCACGCCCAACGGCCCGGAGCCTTTGATGGCCAGCGCCAGGGCGCTAATGCCGTGCTGGGCATACGGCCACAGTTCACTCATCACCACGCCGAGCAGCATGGAGACGGGGAGCATGACGATGGCGACAAAACAGTGGCCGGAGTAAATTGCCATCGCGCCGTTAAACTGTACGCCGGAGTATTTGTTGTACAGATATCCGGAGAGCGCCCCGGTTAGGATCCCGGCAAAAACGCCCATCTCCAGCACCTGCACGCCCAGCACCATGGTCTGCCCGGCCGCTTTCATCTGGGCCGCTGGCGCCAGCGCGCCCTGCAGCTGTAGCGTGACGTTCATGGCGTTGATGAACACGACAAAGGTTACCAGACCAATCAGCGCGGCATAGCCTTTATCCCGCGTCGCCAGACCAATCGGGATCCCGACGGCAAACACCAGCGCCAGGTTGACCAGCACCGACACGGCAGATTTCGCGATAAGCTGACCAAGGTGCTGAATCAGCGGATGGCCCAGAAACGGCAGGTATTCAGCGAGGTTACCGTTACCCAGCACGTTACCAAAGGCGATAAACAGACCGACGATCGGTAAGATAAGTACCGGTCCGTACAATGATTTTCCGAAATTTTGTAGGGCGTTCACGGCTCGTTTCATGGCTTTCTCTCTTTTTGAACCGCGCACTCGGGGTGCGTCATGGTCATAAAACTAGCAGCCTTCGGGCGAGCTTAGCCAGCTATCCTCTTGTTTTAAAAACAAATGACTTGAAAGGTAACATGTGACGTTATGTGCTGTGATCGCGGTTCCATCACGGCGTAGCGGCGTGATGCCGTTCTGCGAGGCGCTTTCCAGATTTTAAAATTGGCCTTTTTGAATTAATGAAACTTGCGGATAATACTTATCCGGACGACGACCAACAGGCTCCTTGGGCCAGGGACAAAGGATGAAACCGTTTCGCTTAGCCGCGCTCTCTCTTGCGCTGCTCACCACGTTTACGCTTGTCGGCTGTGATAACAGCGACGATAAAACTCAGGCTGCGGCTCCCGCGGCATCCACCGCATCCACATCGAAAGCCGCGGAAAAGCCCAATGCTGAAACGCTGGCTAAACTGGCTGCCCAGACTCAGGGAAAAGCGCTGACGTTGCTGGATACCTCAGAAGTTCAGCTCGACGGTGCCGCCACGCTGGTGCTGACCTTTTCTGTTCCGCTGAATCCCGATCAGGATTTCGCCAAAACGGTGCATGTCGTGGACAAGAAAAGCGGCAAGGTTGACGGGGCGTGGGAACTTGCGCCTAACCTGAAAGAGCTTCGCCTGCGCCATCTGGAGCCTAACCGCAACCTGGTCGTCACCGTTGAACGTGACCTGCAGGCGCTGAACAAGGCGACGTTCGGCATTGATTATGAAAAAGCCCTGACCACCCGGGACATTGAACCCACCGTTGGTTTTGCCAGCCGCGGCTCGCTGCTGCCGGGCAAGGTGGTGGAAGGTCTGCCGGTGATGGCGCTCAACGTCAACAATGTTGATGTCAACTTTTACCGCGTGAAGCCGGAATCGCTGGCCTCCCTAGTCAGCCAGTGGGAGTACCGTAACTCGCTGACCAACTGGGAATCCGATAACCTGCTGAAGATGGCGGAGCTGGTTTACACCGGTCGATTCGATCTTAATCCGGCGCGCAATACGCGCGAAAAATTGCTGTTGCCCCTGAAGGATATTAAACCGCTCCAGCAGTCTGGCGTTTATATCGCGGTCATGAACCAGGCTGGACACTACAACTACAGCAACGCCGCAACGCTCTTTACCCTAAGCGATATTGGCCTGTCCGCTCACCGTTACCATAACCGCCTGGATATTTTCACTCAGAGTCTGGAAAACGGTGCGGCGCAGTCCGGCGTGACCGTCACGCTGCTGAACGATAAAGGCCAGACTCTCGCCGAGGCGAAGAGCGATGCCGACGGTCATGCGAAGCTTGAAACGGACAAAGAAGCCGCGCTGATTCTGGCGAGCAAAGACGGCCAGACCACGCTGCTTGACCTCAAGCTTCCGGCGCTGGATCTGGCGGAGTTCGATATTGCCGGTCGCCCCGGCTACAGCAAGCAATTCTTCATGTTTGGCCCGCGCGATCTCTATCGTCCGGGTGAAACGGTGATCCTCAACGGCTTACTGCGCGACAGTGACGGTAAGCCGCTTCCCGATCAGCCCGTAAAACTTGACGTGCTGCGCCCGGATGGACAGGTTGCGCGTACGATTGTCGTCAAGCCAGAGAACGGGCTCTATCGCTTTAACTATCCGCTGGACAGCGGGGCGCAGACCGGTATGTGGCATATCCGCGCCAACACGGGCGATAACCTGCAGCGCCTGTGGGACTTCCACGTCGAAGACTTCATGCCCGAGCGTATGGCGCTCAACCTGAGCGGACAAAAAACGCCGGTTTCACCGAAGGATAACGTGGACTTTAACGTGGTGGGCTATTACCTGTATGGCGCACCGGCCAACGGTAATTCTCTGCAGGGCCAGCTTTTCCTGCGTCCGCTGCGTGACGCGGTGGCTGCGCTGCCGGGCTTCCAGTTTGGCGATATCGCTGAGGAGAACCTGAGCCGCAGTCTGGATGAAGTTCAGCTTACGCTGGATGAGCAGGGGCGTGGGCAGGTAACCACCGAAAGCCAGTGGAAAGAGGTCCACTCTCCGCTGCAGCTGATCCTGCAGGCCAGCCTGCTGGAGTCCGGCGGCCGTCCGGTGACGCGTCGCGCTGAGCAGGCCATCTGGCCAGCGGCTGAGCTGCCGGGTATCCGCCCTCAGTTCGCCAGTAAAGCCGTTTACGACTACCGCACCGATACCACCGTCAACCAACCGATTGTTGACGAGAACGGCAACGCCAGCTTCGACATCGTTTATGCCGATGCCAGCGGAGCGAAAAAGGCGGTTTCCGGTTTACAGGTACGCCTGATCCGTGAGCGCCGCGACTACTTCTGGAACTGGTCTGAGAGCGAGGGCTGGCAGTCTCAGTTCGATCAGAAGGATCTGGTTGAAGGCGAGCAGGAGCTGACTCTCAAGGCCGACGAGACGGGTAAAGTCACCTTCCCGGTGGAGTGGGGCTCATACCGTCTGGAAGTTAAAGCGCCTGATGAGATGGTCAGCAGCGTGCGCTTCTGGGCAGGTTACAGCTGGCAGGATAACAGCGACGGCACCGGGGCTGCACGTCCTGACCGCGTGACGCTGAAACTGGATAAGCCAGCCTATCAGCCAGGCGATACCATTAACCTGCACATTGCAGCCCCGGCAGCAGGTAAGGGCTATGCGATGATCGAGTCCAGCGAAGGGCCGCTGTGGTGGAAAGAGATCGACGTACCGGCAAACGGGCTTGATCTCGCTATCCCGGTCGACAAAGCCTGGAAACGTCACGATCTCTACCTGAGTACGCTGGTGGTTCGTCCTGGGGATAAATCGAAATCCGCCACGCCGAAACGCGCGATCGGCCTGCTGCATCTGCCGATGGGCGATGAAAATCGTCGTCTGAACATTGCGCTCGATAACCCGCAGAAAATGCGTCCAAACCAGACGCTCTCTGTGAAGGTGAAAGCCAGCGTGAAAGAGGGGCAGAAAGTGAACGTACTGGTCTCGGCGGTTGACAGCGGCGTGCTGAACATCACCGATTACGTTACGCCCGATCCGTGGCAGGCTTTCTTCGGTCAGAAACGCTACGGCGCGGATATCTACGATATCTACGGCCAGGTCATCGAAGGGCAGGGCCGCCTGGCCGCGCTGCGCTTTGGTGGTGACGGTGATGAGCTGAAGCGCGGCGGTAAGCCGCCGGTGAACCACGTCACCATTATTGCCCAGCAGGCACAGCCGGTTACGCTGGATGCCAACGGAGAAGGCACGATTACGCTGCCGATTGGTGATTTCAACGGCGAGCTGCGTCTGATGGCGCAGGCCTGGACGGAAGACGATTTCGGCAGCAGCGAAAGCAAGGTTGTGGTGGCTGCGCCGGTCATTACCGAGCTTAACACGCCGCGCTTCCTGGCAAGCGGGGACACCTCAAGGCTGACGCTGGACCTCACCAACCTGACGGACAAGCCGCAAACGCTGAATGTCGCCCTGACCGCGACAGGAAAACTGTCGCTGGAAGGCTCGCAGCCGCAGCCGGTTCAGTTGTCTCCTGGCGCGCGCAGCACCCTGTTTATTCCGGTGCGTGCGCTGGAGGGTTATGGTGATGGTGAGGTGACGGCTCAGGTTACGGGCCTGCAGCTTCCGGGTGAGACCTTTGCGCCGCAGCAGAAGAGCTGGAAAATCGGCGTGCGTCCGGCATTCCCGGCGCAGACGGTGAATACCGGTGCCATGCTGAACCCCGGCGAGTCCTGGACCGCACCGGTGCAGCATAGTAACGGTTTCTCTCCTGCTACCCTGCAGGGGCAACTGCTGCTGAGCGGCAAACCACCGCTTAACCTGGCGCGCTATATTCGCGAGCTGCAGGCGTATCCGTATGGCTGCCTGGAACAGACCACCAGTGGCCTGTTCCCGTCGCTCTACACCAACGCGGCGCAGCTGACTGCACTTGGCATCAAGGGCGACACCGATGACAAGCGCCGTGCAGCGATTGATATTGGCATCTCCCGTCTGCTGCAGATGCAGCGTGAAGACGGTGGTTTTGCGCTATGGGATAAAAACGGTCCGGAAGAGTACTGGCTGACGGCCTACGTGACCGACTTCCTGGTGCGCGCGGGCGAGCAGGGTTACAGCGTACCCGTCGATGCGGTGAATAACGCCAATAACCGCCTGCTGCGCTACCTGCAGGATCCGGGCATGATGTCCATTCGCTACAGCGACGATACTCAGGCCAGCAAGTTTGCCGTGCAGGCCTATGCCGCGCTGGTGCTGGCACGTCAGCAAAAAGCGCCGCTGGGCGCGCTGCGTGAAATCTGGGATCGCCACGGGCAGGCGGCTTCCGGACTTCCGCTGATGCAGCTGGGCATGGCGCTCAAACTGATGGGCGATGCGCCGCGCAGCCAGCAGGCGCTGGATCTGGCGCTCAAAACCCCGCGCAACGACAGCAAAAACTGGATGGCCGATTACGGCAGCCAGCTTCGCGATAACGCGCTGATGCTCTCTCTTCTGGAGGAGTACAAGCTGCTGCCGGATGCGCAAAATACGCTGCTGAATGCTCTGTCTGAACAGGCCTTCAGCCAGCGCTGGCTGTCAACGCAGGAGAGCAATGCGCTGTTCCTGGCCGGACGCTCACTGCAAACCCTGTCTGGTACGTGGCAGGCGAAAACTTCGCTGTCTGAGGCCGCATCAGGCGGCGATAAGTCACTGGTGCAAAACGTGAGCGGCGACCAGCTTGGCGCGCTGCAGGTGACTAACACCGGTACAGCGCCGCTGTGGGTACGCCTGGACAGCACCGGTTATCCGGAATATGCCCCTCAGCCGAGCGCGAACGTGCTGCAGGTTGAACGTCATATCCTGGCAACCGACGGCAGCAGTAAATCGCTCTCCTCGCTGAAGAGCGGTGAGCTGGTGCTGGTGTGGCTGGACGTTAAAGCCAGCCAGAACGTGCCGGATGCGCTGGTGGTGGATCTGCTCCCTGCGGGTCTGGAGCTGGAAAACCAGAACCTGGCGAGCAGCAGCGCCAGCCTGCAGGACAGCGGCAGTGAGGTACAGAACCTGCTCAGCCAGATGCAGCAGGCGGACATTCAGCATATGGAATTCCGTGACGACCGCTTTGTGGCTGCCGTGCCGGTAAACGAAGGTCAGCCGGTCACGCTGGTCTATCTGGCCCGCGCCGTGACGCCGGGAACTTATCAGGTGCCGGTCCCGATGGTGGAGTCTATGTACGTTCCGCAGTGGCGGGCAACGGGGGCGGCCAGCGGCCCGCTGATTGTTGTTCCGTAATATGCGAATGGCACGTCTGACACGCTCCCGCTGGCTATGGCTGGCGGGAGCGCTTCTCGTTTTATGGGGGCTGATTGTCGCCGCCGACCGCCTGTGGCCGTTGCCTCTGAAAGAGGTTAATCCCGCCCGGGTGGTGGTAGATGAGAAGGGCACGCCGCTCTGGCGTTTTGCCGATAGCGACGGGATCTGGCGCTATCCGGTTACGATTGAAGAGGTCTCTCCCCGCTATCTTGAGGCGCTGATCCAGTACGAAGATCGCTGGTTCTGGGATCATCCTGGCGTAAACCCGCTCTCTGTTCTGCGCGCCGCCTGGCAAGATCTCAGTTCTGGCAAAGTCGTCTCTGGTGGAAGCACGCTCACCATGCAGGTGGCACGCCTGCTGGACCCGCATCCGCGCACCTTTGGCGGCAAAGTTCGTCAGCTCTGGCGGGCGATGCAGCTGGAGTGGCATCTTTCCAAACGCGACATTCTCACCCTTTACCTCAACCGCGCTCCGTTTGGCGGCACGCTGCAGGGCGTCGGGGCGGCAAGCTGGACCTATCTCGGCAAACAGCCGTCGCAGCTCAGCTATTCCGAAGCGGCGCTGCTGGCGGTACTGCCGCAGGCACCCAGCCGCTTGCGTCCGGACCGCTGGCCTGAACGGGCCGAGGCGGCGCGCAACAAAGTGCTCGACCGCATGGTAACGCAGGGCGTCTGGTCCGCGAAGCAGGTTAAAGAATCACGGGAAGAATCGGTATGGCTGGCGCCCCGACAGATGCCGCAGCTGGCGCCGCTCTTTGCGCGCATGATGCTCGGCAAAAGCCGCGACGCAAAAATTGTCACCACGCTGGATGCCGGACTGCAGCGGCAGCTGGAAGAGCTGGCGATGAACTGGAAATCTCGCCTGCCGGCACGCAGCTCGCTGGCGATGATCGTCGTGGATCACACCGATATGAAAGTGCGCGGCTGGGTCGGCTCGGTGGATATTAACGATGACACGCGTTTTAGCCACGTGGATATGGTCAATGCGATCCGATCCCCGGGATCGGTGTTAAAGCCCTTTATTTACGGTATGGCACTGGACGATGGCCTGATCCATCCCGCCTCGCTGCTCCAGGACGTTCCCAGAAAAACCGGTGATTATCGCCCCGGGAATTTTGACAGTGGGTTCCACGGACCGGTCAGCATGAGTGAAGCGCTGGTGCGCTCCCTCAACCTGCCCGCGGTACAGGTACTGGAAGCCTACGGGCCAAAACGTTTTGCCGGGATGTTGAGCAACGCAGGCTTGCCGCTGATCCTGCCTGCGGGGGCGCAGCCAAATCTTTCTCTGATCCTCGGCGGGGCAGGCGCGCGGCTGGCCGATATCGCCGCGGCCTACAGCGCGTTTGCCCGACACGGTAAGGCGGGGAGGCTGCGGTTACAGCCGGGCGATCCGCTCATTGAACGTCCGCTGCTGTCGCAAGGCTCGGCGTGGATTATTCGCCGTATTCTGGCGAACGAGGCGCAGCCGCTGCCGGATAATGCGTTACCGCAGATCGCACCGCTGGCGTGGAAAACCGGCACCAGCTACGGTTACCGTGATGCCTGGGCGATTGGTCTTAATGCCCGCTACGTAATAGGCATCTGGACAGGACGACCGGACGGCACGCCCGTAGCGGGGCAGTTTGGTTTCGCCAGCGCGGTTCCACTCTTAAATCAGGTTAATAACCTGCTTCAGTCACGCTCAACGGTAGACGAAGCCCGCCTGCCGCGCGACCCGCGTCCGGAGAGCGTCGGGCGGGGCGTGATCTGCTGGCCGGGCGGCCAGTCGCTGCCGGAAGGAAGTGAAAACTGTCGGCGTCGCCTGTCGACCTGGCTGCTGGAAGGGAGTGAACCGCCCACGCTGCTATTGCCCGAACAGGAAGGGATACGCGGCATTCGTTTCCCGGTCTGGCTGGATAAAACGGGTAAACGCGTGGCGGCAGATTGCCCTGATGCAACTGAAAAAGTCCTGGATGTCTGGCCGCTGCCGCTGGAGCCGTGGCTGCCGGCGACCGAGCGTCGCGCGGTACGGGTCCCTCCTTCATCAACCACCTGTCCTCCGCTGTCGCAGGACGCACCTGCGCCACTCATCCTGACAGGCGTGCGTGAAGGGGCCGTCATCAAACGTCTGCCGGGCGAATCCCGCGTTTCGCTGCCGCTTCAGGTGACCGGCAATAGCGGCGAGCGCTGGTGGTTTTTGAACGGTGAACCGCTGAATGTGAAGGGAAGAGTTTACACATTACAGCTTGATAAATCGGGCGATTATCAGTTACTCGTTATGGATGAGACCGGTCAGGTCGCGACGGTGAATTTTACGCTGCAGTGACCTGAAAATAGCTTTCTGATGTGAGCTGTTGCTAAAACTCGTCTTATTTTAAAAAAATGTTACCTGAATCCATAGGCAATGGCGCTATTGCTCATTATAATCCGCGCCACACCATACTCAGGTATGCAAAACAACAGAACATTGACAGAGGTTATCATGGCTATTGAACGTACTTTTTCCATCATCAAACCAAACGCGGTGGCAAAAAACGTTATTGGCAGCATCTTCGCTCGCTTTGAATCTGCAGGGTTCAAAATTGTTGGCACCAAAATGCTGCACCTGACCGTTGAGCAGGCTCGCGGTTTCTACGCTGAGCACGAAGGTCGCCCATTCTTTGACGGCCTGGTTGAGTTCATGACCTCCGGTCCAATCGTGGTATCCGTGCTGGAAGGCGAAAACGCAGTACAGCGTCACCGTGACCTGCTGGGCGCAACCAACCCGGACAACGCGCTGGCAGGTACTCTGCGCGCTGACTACGCAGACAGCTTCACCGAGAACGGTACCCACGGTTCTGACTCTGTTGAATCTGCTGCACGCGAAATCGCTTTCTTCTTCGCAGAAGGCGAAGTGTGTCCACGCACCCGTTAATTTAACGGTTTCGTTTACACATTATTTTCGTAAATGCCGCGTCCAGACGTGGCATCCCTGCGCCAGACTTTGTACAATGCAACGCCCCGGACGAGCAGACTGCTTTCCGGGGCGTTTCTATTCAACCCTCCATGGGCCATAACGTGTAACAACGAGGCCGGAAAATATTATGTCTGAATTAGTGAATACCTCCGAAGTCGCCATTCCTGCGGTTCCCAATAAAAATGGAAAAATCAACCTGCTGGATCTGAACCGTCAGCAGATGCGCGAGTTCTTTAAAGAGATGGGCGAAAAGCCGTTTCGTGCCGATCAGGTCATGAAGTGGATGTACCATTACTGCAGCGACAATTTTGATGACATGACTGACATCAACAAGGTCCTGCGCAACAAGCTCAAGGAAGTGGCTGAAATCCGCGCACCGGAAGTGGTGGAAGAGCAGCGCTCAGCGGATGGCACCATCAAATGGGCGATTGCGGTCGGCGATCAGCGCGTTGAGACCGTCTACATCCCGGAAGAAGACCGCGCCACGCTGTGTGTCTCCTCTCAGGTAGGTTGTGCGCTGGAGTGCAAATTCTGCTCAACCGCGCAGCAAGGCTTTAACCGTAACCTGCGGGTGTCAGAAATTATCGGCCAGGTCTGGCGTGCCGCGAAAATCGTCGGTGCGGCAAAAGTAACCGGTACGCGTCCTATCACCAACGTGGTGATGATGGGGATGGGTGAGCCGCTGCTGAACCTGACCAACGTCGTTCCGGCGATGGAAATCATGCTGGATGACTTCGGTTTTGGTCTGTCCAAGCGTCGCGTCACGCTGTCTACCTCAGGCGTTGTGCCTGCGCTGGACAAGCTGGGCGATATGATTGACGTTGCGCTGGCGATCTCCCTGCATGCACCAAACGACGAAATTCGTGACGAAATTGTGCCGATCAACAAAAAGTACAATATCGAAACCTTCCTCGCTGCGGTGCGTCGCTATCTGGAGAAATCCAACGCCAACCAGGGCCGCGTCACCATCGAGTACGTGATGCTTGACCACGTCAACGACGGTACCGAACATGCGCATCAGCTGGCTGAACTGCTGAAAGATACGCCATGCAAAATCAACCTGATCCCATGGAACCCGTTCCCGGGCGCGCCGTATGGCCGTAGCTCGAACAGCCGTATCGACCGTTTCTCCAAGGTGCTGATGGAGTATGGTTTCACCACCATCGTGCGTAAAACCCGTGGTGATGACATTGATGCAGCATGCGGACAGCTGGCTGGTGATGTTATTGACCGTACCAAACGTACCCTGCGTAAACGCATGCAGGGCGAGACGATCGCGGTTAAAGCTGTTTGATTATTATGCACTCACGGCGCATTATCTGCGCCGTGAAGCCTGGTCTTACTGAATAATCAGTCAGATTCGTGATGACTGAACAATAATTACGGTGCGTTTCATCCGACTTTCGGGCAGTATGTAACGACGTAACAACAGTTTAGCCGTACGGGCAGGGCTGTACTGTCATCTCCGGGCTGACAGTCTTATACTCTCTGTTCAAGGTTAACTGACCAGAAGTTTCGCGGTGCGGGTGGCATTGTGACTCACCGGCACCTGAACCCTTATTTTTCACGTACCAGTAGTTGTAGCGAATGAATACTGAAGCCACTCACGACCAACATGAAGCACTCTCCACTGGCGTTCGTCTTCGCAACGCCCGTGAACAACTCGGACTCAGCCAGCAAGCCGTTGCGGAACGCTTGTGCCTGAAGGTTTCCACGGTTCGCGATATTGAAGAAGATAAGGCGCCTGCCGATCTGGCTTCAACGTTCTTGCGCGGTTATATCCGCTCTTACGCAAAACTGGTCCATATCCCCGAAAATGAATTACTGCCAATGATGGAGAAGCAGGCACCGGTCCGTGCAGCAAAAGTTGCGCCGATGCAGACCTTCTCCCTGGGGAAACGTCGTAAAAAACGCGATGGCTGGCTGATGAGCTTTACCTGGCTGGTGCTGTTTGTGGTGATTGGCCTGACGGGCGCATGGTGGTGGCAAAACCACAAGGCCCAGCAGGAAGAGATTACCACCATGGCCGATCAATCCTCCGCTGAACTCAACCAGGCCGGAAGTGAGAATGCCCAGAACGTGCCGCTGAATACCGACGGTGCAGCGTCCTCAAGCGAGCCACAGACCGCAGCGCCAGACGCGTCGGCGACCGATGCAGCACAGGCTCCGGCAGCAACGGCTAACACCGCAGCGCCGCAGTCTCAGGATCAAAACGCGGTTGTTGCCCCTTCTCAGGCGAATGTTGATACTGCGGCGAACGCGCCTGCGGCTACTCAGCCAGCAGACAATAGCGCAGCGTCTCTGCCAACCAACCCGGCGGGTACGGCAACAGCAGCCGATCCCAACGCGCTGGTGATGAACTTCAGCGCCGACTGCTGGCTGGAAGTGACTGACGCGACAGGTAAAAAACTGTTCAGCGGCCTGCAGCGTAAAGATGGCACGTTAAACCTAACCGGCCAGGCTCCCTATAAACTTAAAATCGGCGCTCCGGCAGCGGTACAGATCCAGTATCAAGGAAAACCTGTCGACCTGAGCCGCTTTATCAGAACTAACCAGGTTGCACGTCTTACCGTTAATGCCGAACAATCAGCAGCACAGTAACAGACGGGCAACGCGGGAGATTTTTCATGCATAACCAGGCTCCGATTCAACGTAGAAAATCGAAACGGATTTACGTTGGGAATGTGCCAATCGGCGATGGGGCACCTATCGCCGTTCAGTCGATGACCAACACGCGCACTACCGATGTAGAAGCGACGGTCAATCAAATCAAAGCATTAGAACGTGTAGGCGCGGACATTGTTCGCGTTTCCGTCCCAACCATGGATGCCGCTGAGGCGTTCAAACTGATCAAACAGCAGGTCAGCGTTCCGCTGGTGGCTGATATCCACTTCGACTACCGCATCGCACTGAAAGTGGCCGAATACGGCGTCGATTGCCTGCGCATTAACCCGGGCAACATCGGTAACGAAGAGCGTATCCGCATGGTAGTGGACTGCGCCCGCGATAAAAATATTCCTATCCGTATCGGAGTTAACGCCGGTTCCCTGGAAAAAGACCTGCAGGAAAAATACGGCGAGCCGACGCCACAGGCGCTGCTCGAATCCGCGATGCGCCACGTCGATCATCTCGATCGTCTTAACTTCGATCAGTTCAAAGTCAGCGTAAAAGCGTCCGACGTGTTCCTGGCGGTAGAGTCTTATCGTCTGCTGGCAAAGCAGATCGACCAGCCTCTGCACCTCGGGATAACCGAAGCGGGCGGCCTGCGCAGCGGCTCTGTAAAATCTGCGATCGGTCTGGGGCTGCTGCTCTCTGAAGGGATCGGTGACACCCTGCGCGTCTCGCTGGCGGCCGATCCGGTCGAAGAGATCAAAGTCGGTTTCGATATCCTGAAGTCGCTGCGCATTCGCGCGCGTGGGATCAACTTCATTGCCTGCCCAACCTGCTCGCGTCAGGAGTTTGATGTGATCGGGACGGTGAATGCCCTGGAGCAGCGTCTGGAAGACATTATCACCCCGATGGACGTCTCCATCATCGGCTGCGTGGTAAACGGTCCGGGTGAAGCACTGGTGTCAACCCTGGGCGTAACCGGCGGTAACAAGAAAAGTGGTCTCTATGAAGATGGCGTTCGTAAAGATCGTCTGGATAATAGCGACATGATCGACCAGCTTGAAGCCCGCATCCGCGCCAAAGCCGCCATGATGGACGAAACACAGCGTATCAGCGTTCAGCAGGTTGAAAAATAACGTGATGGGAAGCGTGCCGCTTCCCATGTATGATTGAACCCATTCTTTGGGTTTTTTTTGTATATAGAAAGAGAATAAACGTGGCAAAAAACATTCAAGCCATCCGCGGCATGAACGATTATCTGCCTGGCGAAACCGCCATCTGGCAGCGCATTGAAGGCACACTGAAGCAGGTGCTCGGCAGCTACGGTTACAGCGAAATCCGTTTGCCGATTGTAGAGCAGACCCCGTTATTCAAACGCGCGATCGGTGAAGTCACCGACGTGGTTGAAAAAGAGATGTACACCTTTGAGGACCGCAACGGCGACAGCCTGACCCTGCGTCCGGAAGGTACGGCGGGCTGCGTACGCGCCGGCATCGAACATGGTCTTCTGTACAATCAGGAGCAGCGCCTGTGGTATATCGGCCCGATGTTCCGCCACGAACGTCCTCAGAAAGGTCGTTATCGCCAGTTCAATCAGCTGGGGGTGGAAGTCTTTGGCCTGCAGGGCCCGGACATTGACGCCGAACTGATTATGCTGACCGCCCGCTGGTGGCGCGCCCTCGGTATCGCCGATCACGTTTCCCTTGAGCTGAACTCTATCGGTTCTCTGGAAGCACGCGCTAACTACCGCGATGCGCTGGTGGCGTTCCTGGAACAGCATAAAGAGAAGCTGGACGAAGACTGCAAACGTCGCATGTACAGTAACCCGCTGCGCGTTCTGGATTCCAAAAACGCGGATGTTCAGGCACTGCTGAACGATGCGCCTGCGCTGGGTGACTACCTGGATGAAGAATCTCGCGAACACTTCGCGGGCCTGTGCAAGCTGCTTGAAGCGGCAGGTATCGCCTATACCGTGAATCAGCGCCTGGTTCGCGGTCTGGACTACTACAACCGTACCGTGTTTGAGTGGGTGACCACCAGCCTCGGTTCTCAGGGCACCGTATGTGCGGGCGGCCGTTATGACGGTCTGGTTGAGCAGCTTGGCGGTCGCGCAGCCCCTGCTGTTGGCTTCGCGATGGGCCTTGAGCGACTTGTTTTGCTGGTTCAGGCAGTTAATCCGGAATTTAAAGCAGATTCCGTTGTCGATATATACCTGGTGGCTTCAGGCGCGGAAACGCAGTCTGCGGCGATGCAGCTTGCCGAACGCGTGCGCGATGCGCTGCCGGGCGTTAAGCTGATGACCAACCATGGCGGCGGCAACTTTAAAAAACAGTTTGCTCGTGCCGATAAGTGGGGCGCAAGTATTGCACTGGTGCTGGGTGAGTCCGAAGTGGCTAACGGCGAAGTGGTGGTGAAGGACCTGCGCTCTGGTGAGCAGACAACGGTAACGCAGGACGGCGTTGCGGCGCACTTGCGCACTCTATTGGGCTAAGGAGAAGGACTGCGTGGAAATTTACGAGAACGAACACGATCAGGTCGACGCGATTAAGCGCTTCTTTGTTGAAAACGGCAAAGCGCTGGTTGTTGGGGTTATTTTAGGTGTCGGTGCGCTGGTGGGCTGGCGTTACTGGAACAATCATCAGGCAGATTCCGCGCGCGGCGCGTCTCTGTCCTATGAAAATACCGTGAGCGCAATTCGTGCCGATCAGCCGCAAACGCTGACTGCGGCAGAAAAATTTGCGGCTGACAACAAAAACACCTACGGTGCACTGGCTGCGCTGGAAGTGGCTCAGCAGTACGTTGATAAGAACGAACTGGATAAAGCCGCTGCACTGCTCTCGCAGAGCCTTGCTGCGGCCAGCGATGAGAACCTGAAAGCGGTGATCAATCTGCGCCTGGCACGTATTCAGGTTCAGCAGAAAAAAGCTGACGATGCGCTGAAAACGCTCGATACCATCAAAGGCGAAGGTTTTGCTGCCATCGTTGCCGATCTGCGCGGTGAAGCACTGCTGAGCAAAGGTGACAAAGCGGGCGCGCGTAAAGCGTGGCAAGCTGGCGTAGAGAGCAATGCTTCACCTGCGCTGAGCGAAATGATGCAGATGAAAATAAATAATTTGTCCGTCTGAGAGGGACCCGATGCAATTGCGTAAATTACTTCTGCCAGGACTGCTTTCTGTTACGTTATTGAGTGGTTGTTCACTCTTCAGTGGCGAAGAAGACGTTGTGAAAATGTCCCCACTGCCGACGGTTGAAAACCAGTTTACCCCATCCACTGCGTGGGATGTCTCCGTGGGCAATGGGATTGGTGATTTCTATTCCAACCTTCATCCTGCGTATGCAGACAGCATTGTCTATGCCGCTGACCGCAAAGGTACCGTGAAAGCGGTGAACGCCGATGACGGGAAAGAAGTATGGTCCGTTAACCTGGCGGAAAAAGACGGCTGGTTCTCCCGTAAACCTGCACTGCTGTCTGGCGGTCTGACCGTTGCCGGTGGCCATGTTTACGTGGGCAGCGAAAAAGCGCAGGTTTATGCGCTGAACAGCAGCGACGGCTCCATTGCCTGGCAAACAACCGTAGCGGGTGAATCCCTGTCTCGTCCGGTAGTAAGCGACGGTCTGGTGCTGATTCATACCAGCAACGGCCAGCTGCAGGCGCTGAACGAAGCTGACGGTCTGGTGAAATGGACCGTTAACCTGGATATGCCTGCGCTCTCTCTGCGCGGCGAATCCGCACCGGCTACCGCATTTGGTGCTGCCATTGTGGGCGGTGACAACGGTCGCGTGAGCGCAGTGCTGATGCAGCAGGGCCAGATGATCTGGCAGCAGCGTATCTCTCAGGCCACCGGCTCAACGGAAATTGACCGTCTGAGCGACGTAGACACAACGCCGGTCATTGTTAACGGTGTGGTTTACGCGCTGGCCTATAACGGCAACCTGACCGCGCTGGATCTGCGCAGCGGCCAGATCATGTGGAAACGTGAGCTGGGCTCTGTGAACGATTTCATTGTTGAGGGCAACCGCATCTATATGGTCGATCAGAACGACCGTCTGCTGGCGCTGAGCACCGAAGGCGGCGTGACGCTGTGGACGCAAAGCGATCTGCTGCACCGTCTGCTGACCTCGCCTGCGCTGTACAACGGTAGCCTGGTGGTTGGCGATAGCGAAGGGTATATGCACTGGATCGATCCGGATAACGGCCGCTTTGTTGCACAGCAAAAAGTCGACAGCTCTGGTTTCCTGACCGATCCGGTTGTGGCCGACGGCAAACTGCTGATTCAGGCAAAAGACGGCACGCTGTACGCGATCACGCGTTAATTACCCGGCGGTTGTAGTATACTAAACGGCTCCTGTTCACTCAGGAGCCGTTTTGACATTTTTAAAAACGCCGCGAAAGCGACGTTATTTTGAATTTTATGAGGCTTCAAACATGGTACCTGTGGTCGCGCTTGTCGGGCGCCCTAACGTTGGAAAATCCACTCTTTTTAACCGTTTAACACGCACCCGTGATGCGCTGGTTGCGGATTTCCCGGGGCTGACGCGTGACCGTAAGTACGGTCGTGCAGAGGTGGAAGGACGCGAGTTCATCTGTATTGATACCGGTGGTATTGACGGCACAGAAGACGGCGTTGAAACCCGCATGGCGGAACAGTCGCTGCTGGCGATTGAAGAGGCGGATGTGGTGCTGTTTATGGTGGATGCGCGCGCTGGCCTGATGCCGGCGGACTCCGCTATTGCCAAACACCTGCGTTCACGCGAAAAGCCGACCTTCCTGGTGGCGAACAAAACTGACGGTATCGATGCCGATCAGGCCGTCGCGGATTTCTGGTCTCTGGGCCTGGGTGAAATCTACCCGATTGCGGCATCGCATGGCCGTGGCGTCACCAGCCTGCTGGAAACCGTTCTGCTGCCGTGGGTTGACGAAGTAAACCCGCCGGAAGAAGTGGACGAAGACGCTGAATACTGGGCGCAGTTTGAAGACGGAGAAGAGGGCGAAGAAGAGCCTGAAGACGACTTCAACCCGCAGGATCTGCCGATCAAGCTGGCCATCGTGGGTCGTCCAAACGTAGGTAAGTCTACGCTTACTAACCGTATTCTGGGTGAAGAGCGCGTGGTCGTTTACGACATGCCGGGCACCACCCGTGACAGTATCTACATCCCTATGCAGCGCGACGAGCGCGAGTATGTCCTCATCGACACCGCCGGGGTGCGTAAGCGCGGGAAAATCACCGATGTGGTGGAAAAATTCTCCGTTATCAAAACCCTGCAGGCGATCGAAGATGCCAACGTAGTGCTGCTGGTCATCGACGCACGCGAAGGAATCTCCGATCAGGACCTCTCTCTGCTCGGCTTTATCCTCAATAGTGGGCGCTCACTGGTTATCGTGGTCAACAAGTGGGATGGCCTGAGCAATGAAGTGCGCGAGCAGGTGAAAGAGACTCTCGACTTCCGTCTGGGCTTTATCGACTTCGCCCGCGTGCACTTTATCTCTGCGCTGCACGGCAGCGGTGTGGGTAACCTGTTCGAATCCGTGCGTGAAGCGTACGACAGCTCCACCCGTCGTCAGAGCACCGCGATGCTGACGCGCATCATGAATATGGCTGCAGAAGACCATCAGCCGCCGCTGGTGCGCGGCCGTCGCGTGAAGCTGAAATATGCCCACGCCGGTGGTTATAACCCGCCAATCGTAGTAATTCACGGCAACCAGGTGAAAGACCTGCCGGATTCCTACAAGCGCTATCTGATGAACTACTTCCGTAAATCGCTGGACGTAATGGGCACGCCTATCCGTATCCAGTTTAAGGAAGGGGAAAACCCGTTTGCCAACAAGCGCAACACCCTGACGCCAAACCAGATGCGTAAGCGTAAACGCTTGATTAAGCACATTAAGAAAAGCAAATAAGCTTTGCCTGCTTCACGAAAGCCCGCGATTATCGCGGGCTTTTTTTTTGTCCAATCATACCGCCGGTTTTCTCTGTGTGAAGTCAATCACTATTCACTCCTAACCATCTTTAAATCCAGAAAAGTAGACAATCGTCGAATTTTCATCTTAAAGTCCAGGGTCCGGTACTAGACAAAACTAGCGCCTGGTTATCAAATGGTTAACTAACTTTTCGCCGCATGTAAAAAATCGGCCAGATACGTAACTGGCCGGCGTACCTGCTGGTGTTTACAAGCACGACGACATACCTTTCGGGAGAATTATGCAATCCACTGTTAATCAAAAAGAGAGCCGAACGTTCTTCGGCCATCCGTATCCGCTCGGTTCCCTGTTCTTCACCGAGATGTGGGAGCGTTTCTCGTTTTACGGCATTCGTCCGTTACTGATCCTGTTTATGGCCGCCACGGTCTATGACGGCGGGATGGGCCTGGCGCGTGAAAACGCCTCGGCGATTGTCGGTATCTTTGCCGGTACCATGTACCTGGCCGCGCTGCCGGGCGGCTGGCTGGCCGATAACTGGCTCGGTCAGCAGAGAGCCGTCTGGTACGGTTCAATTCTGATTGCGCTCGGACACCTGTCGATCGCGCTCTCTGCGGTGATGGGGAACAACCTGTTCTTTATCGGCCTGATGTTCATCGTGCTTGGCTCAGGGCTGTTCAAAACCTGTATCTCGGTGATGGTCGGCACCCTGTATAAAAAAGGCGACGCGCGTCGTGACGGCGGTTTCTCGCTGTTCTATATGGGCATCAACATGGGCTCGTTTATCGCGCCGCTGATTTCCGGCTGGCTGATCAAAACCCACGGCTGGCACTGGGGCTTTGGTATAGGCGGTATCGGGATGCTGGTGGCGCTGATTATCTTCCGCGTGTTTGCCGTTCCGGCAATGAAACGCTATGACGGCGAAGTCGGCCTCGACTCTACCTGGAACAGCCCGGTGGTGAAGCGTAACGGCGTGGGCGTTTGGCTGCTGGCGCTGGCGGCTGGCGTGGCAACGATCGTGACGCTGATTGCGCAGGGCGTGATTGTGATTAACCCGGTCGCGGTAGCCAGCGTGCTGGTCTACGTGATTGCGGCGTCCGTAGCCCTCTACTTTATTTATCTGTTTGTCTTTGCGGGGCTGAACCGTAAAGAGCGCGCCAGGCTGTTGGTCTGCTTTATTCTGCTGATTTCAGCGGCGTTCTTCTGGTCCGCGTTTGAGCAGAAACCAACCTCGTTCAACCTGTTTGCCAACGACTACACTAACCGCATGATTGGTGATTTTGAAATCCCGGCGGTATGGTTCCAGTCAATCAACGCCCTGTTCATCATCCTGCTGGCTCCGGTGTTTAGCTGGGCATGGCCGAAGCTCGCGAGCAAAAACATTCGCCCGAGCAGCATCACCAAGTTCGTTATTGGTATTTTGTGCGCGGCGGCGGGCTTTGGCCTGATGATGCTGGCGGCACAGAACGTGCTGAGCAGCGGTGGAGCGGGCGTGTCGCCGTTCTGGCTGGTGGGCAGCATCCTGATGCTGACGCTCGGCGAACTGTGCCTGAGTCCGATTGGCCTGGCGACCATGACGCTGCTTGCGCCGGAAAGAATGCGCGGCCAGATGATGGGGCTGTGGTTCTGCGCCAGCGCGCTGGGTAACCTGGCGGCGGGCCTGATTGGCGGTCACGTGAAGGCCGATCAGCTGGATATGCTGCCGGATCTCTTTGCTCGCTGCTCCATCGCGCTGCTGATTTGTGCCGCGGTACTGATCGTCCTTATTGTTCCGGTGCGCCGCATGCTGGAAAATGCGCAGACTAAACCGGCTGCTAACGCCTCATAAAGCTCGGTCTTGCCGGGGCGGCGTTATGCCCCGGTAAAACCCAACAGGAGAGAATATGTCGATTACCTGCCCGGAATGCCAGGCACCGCTGGAGTCCCAGAACGGGGTAGCGCACTGCGACAGCTGTAATAAAGATATTGCGCTTGAAGCCCGCTGCCCGGAGTGCCATCAGCCGCTCCAGGTATTAAAAGCCTGCGGTGCGGTGGACTATTTCTGCCAGAACGGCCACGGTCTTATCTCTAAAAAACGCGTGGAGTTTGTTCGGGCCGAAGGTTAATCGCAGACGCAGCCTTCGCCTTTCTGCCACAGCTCGACCAGCGACTCGGGGGCTTCCTGCTCGGGCACCAGCACGATGATATCGGCGTAGTGCGCCTGATTTTGCCCGGTCCAGATAATCTGGATGCGGAAATAGCGCTGGTCGCCGCTGCCGGGTGAAGAGGCTTGCCCCGGCGGCTGACCGCGTGGAAAAGCCTGCTCCAGGATGCTCACCAGGCGCTGGCGCTGGGCCTCATTGAGCGAGGAGAGCGCGATGGTGCGCTGTCCGCTCAGCTTGGGAATAAAAGCGACGCCGCCTTCCCGGGCCAGCTCAACCACGGCGTCATCCGTCAGTTCCGGAACCTGCATTTACAACACTCCCACCTGTTCCCAGGCTTGTTTAATGGCCGCACCAGCGTCGCTGCCGGAGCGTTTCTCTCCGTGCGCGATCGTCAGCTTTGCGAAGGCCTCAAAATCCGCATCCTGCGCCAGTTTGCGATCGCAAACCGTGTCGTACCAGGCATAACCCGCTTTTTCCCAGGCGTAGCCGCCGATCGCCGTAGCGGCCAGATAAAATGCCCGGTTGGGGATGCCGGAGTTCAGGTGCACGCCGCCGTTATCCTCGCGCGTTTTAATGAAGTCTTTCATGTGCGCAGGCTGCGGGTCTTTGCCGAGCAGGGGATCGTCATAGGCGGTGCCGGGTTTAGACATTGAGCGCAGCCCTTTGCCGTTAATCCCTTTCGCCAGCAACCCTTCACCAATGAGCCAGTCAGCCTTATCTGCGGTTTGCTTCAGATGGTACTGTTTAACCAGCGAGCCAAACACGTCCGACAGAGACTCGTTCAGCGCGCCCGACTGTTCAAAATAGATAAGCCCGGCTTCGGTCTCGGTCACGCCGTGGCTCAGCTCGTGCGCCACCACGTCGATGGCGATGGTAAAGCGGTTAAATATTTCCCCGTCGCCGTCGCCAAATACCATCTGCTGACCGTTCCAGAAGGCGTTCTGATATTCCCGGCCATAGTGAACGGTGCCGGTCAAAATAAGCCCTTTATTATCGAGCGAATCGCGCTGATATTCTTTCCAGAAGAAATCATGGGTAATACCTAAATAATCGTAGGCTTCATCCACCGCCACATCGCCGTTCGATGGCTGGCCTTCGTAACGCACCTGGGTACCCGGCAGCTCCTGGGTATGCTTCGCGTCGTAAATATCGCGCTCCAGCTGTCCGGCTTTATTCACGTGCGGCGCGGCGGGTTTGCCGGGCATGTGGGCCATCAGCGTCTGGACGTGGGTTAAGGTCTGACGGGCACAGCGCTGCTGCGGCTCGGAACCGCTTTCGATAATACGACGAAGAATATAAGGGGGAATAACGCTATGAAGATGGGGCATGCTGCTCTCCTTATTAAAAAAGGGAATAGCAGCAGTATAGTAAGTAACCGGCGAGGAATTATCCGGTTTTACGCTGACGCGTCTTTTTCACCGGTTTAATTGATTTCACTTCGCTTTCTACCCAGCCGTCTGAAAGACGCGTCGTCAGCACATCGCCGGTATTCACCTGTTTGGTCTGCTTCAGCACTTTGCCGTCCGTCGCCGTCGTCACGCTATAGCCGCGCGCCAGCGTGGAGAGGGGGCTGACCGCTTCAAGATGGGTCACCGCATTGCCAAAACGCTCGCGGGTGGTGCTCAGACGCGTCCGGACGCTCTCCGCCAGACGATACTCCAGCTGCTGGATCCGCGTTTGCGCGCGATAAATTTTCGGCTGCGGGTTCTGCTGGTTCAGGCGCTGCGTCACGCGCTGCTGGCGCGAAACCGCGCGCTTAAGCTGACTATCCAGCGCGAAATTCATGCGCTGACGCAGGCGCTCCAGCACGGTCTGCTGACGCGCCAGACGCAGCTGCGGGTGCTGCTGCTGAAGACGATGATGAAGCTGGGTAAAGCGGCGGGTACGGTTGGCAAGGAAGTAGTCCATCGCCATCTCAAGACGCTGCTGGCCGTTCTGAATCTGACGCAGCAGCTCCAGCTGGTTCCGGCTGACCACTTCCGCCGCCGCTGACGGCGTAGGCGCCCGCAGATCCGCCACAAAATCGGCTATCGTTACGTCCGTTTCGTGGCCGACGGCGCTCACCACGGGGATCAGGCTTGCAAAGATTGCCCGCGCCACGCGCTCGTCGTTAAAGCTCCACAAGTCTTCCAGCGAGCCGCCGCCGCGCCCGACGATTAATACGTCGCACTCCTGACGGGCGTTCGCCAGCTCAATGGCGCGAACTATCTGGCCCGGCGCATCGTCACCCTGAACGGCGGTCGGGTAGATGATGACGGGCAGGGAAGGGTCGCGACGCTTCAGCACGTGCAAAATATCGTGCAGTGCCGCACCGGTTTTCGAGGTGATCACCCCAACGCAGTGGGCAGGGGAGGGCAGTGGTTTTTTATACTGCTGGTCGAACAGCCCCTCGGCAGAGAGCCGGGCTTTTAGCTGTTCATACTTCTGCTGCAGCAGGCCTTCGCCCGCAGGCTGCATGCTCTCGACGATGATCTGATAATCGCCGCGCGGCTCATACAGAGTGATATTGGCGCGAACCAGAACCTGCTGGCCGTGCTGAGGACGAAACGTCACGCGACGGTTGCTGTTGCGGAACATCGCGCAGCGCACCTGGGCGGTGTCGTCTTTTAAGGTAAAGTACCAGTGACCGGAGGACGGCTGCGTGAAGTTAGAGATCTCACCGCTGATCCAGACCTGCCCCATTTCCTGCTCAAGCAGCAAACGCACCGTCTGATTCAGGCGGCTGACGGTATAAATTGAGGGGGCTTGAGAGGATAACATGTGAGCGGGATCAAATTCTAAATCAGCAAGTTATTCAGTCGATAGTAACCTGCTGAGAGGCAATCGCAAGCTTTTTTATAAAAAAGTGTAGATGCAATCGGTTACGCTCTGTATAATGCCACGGCAATATTTAACCACCCAGGTCAGAGATATTGCCCATGCTACGTATCGCTAAAGAAGCACTGACGTTTGACGACGTCCTCCTCGTTCCCGCTCACTCCACTGTTCTGCCGAATACTGCCGATCTCAGCACGCAGTTGACGAAAACCATTCGCCTGAACATTCCTATGCTCTCTGCGGCAATGGACACCGTGACTGAAGCGCGCCTGGCTATCGCCCTGGCACAGGAAGGTGGCATTGGCTTTATTCACAAAAACATGTCTATCGAACGTCAGGCGGAAGAAGTTCGCCGCGTGAAGAAACATGAATCCGGCATCGTGTCTGACCCACAGACCGTTCTGCCAACCACCACGCTGCACGAAGTGAAAGCCCTGACTGAACGTAACGGCTTCGCCGGTTACCCGGTGGTGACCGAAGAGAACGAACTGGTCGGTATCATCACCGGTCGTGACGTGCGTTTCGTGACTGACCTGAACCAGCCTGTCAGCGTGTACATGACGCCAAAAGAGCGTCTGGTCACCGTTCGCGAAGGTGAAACCCGCGACGTGGTGCTGGCAAAAATGCACGAAAAACGCGTTGAAAAAGCGCTGGTTGTTGACAGCAGCTTCCACCTGCGCGGCATGATCACCGTTAAAGATTTCCAGAAAGCAGAACGTAAGCCTAACGCCTGTAAAGACGAGCATGGCCGTCTGCGCGTCGGCGCTGCGGTTGGCGCGGGCGCCGGTAACGAAGAGCGCGTTGACGCGCTGGTTGCTGCGGGCGTTGACGTCCTGCTGATTGACTCCTCTCACGGCCACTCCGAAGGCGTTCTGCAACGTATTCGCGACACCCGTGCCAAATACCCTGATCTGCAGATCATCGGCGGTAACGTGGCCACTGGCGCAGGCGCTCGCGCGCTGGCTGACGCTGGCTGCAGCGCGGTGAAAGTGGGTATCGGCCCTGGCTCTATCTGTACCACACGTATCGTGACCGGCGTGGGCGTTCCGCAGATCACCGCCGTGTCTGACGCGGTTGAAGCGCTGGAAGGCACAGGTATTCCGGTTATCGCTGACGGCGGTATCCGCTTCTCAGGCGACATCGCCAAAGCGATCGCCGCGGGCGCAGCTGCCGTAATGGTAGGCTCCATGCTGGCCGGTACCGAAGAATCCCCGGGTGAAATCGAACTCTACCAGGGCCGTTCTTACAAATCTTACCGCGGTATGGGCTCCCTGGGCGCGATGTCCAAAGGCTCCTCTGACCGTTACTTCCAGACCGATAACGCCGCTGACAAACTGGTGCCGGAAGGTATCGAAGGTCGCGTAGCGTATAAAGGCCGTCTGAAAGAGATCATTCACCAGCAGATGGGCGGCCTGCGCTCCTGTATGGGTCTGACCGGCTGTGGTACCATTGACCTGCTGCGTACTAAAGCGGAATTCGTACGCATCAGCGGTGCGGGTATCCAGGAGAGCCACGTTCACGACGTGACGATCACCAAAGAGTCCCCGAACTACCGTCTGGGCTCCTGATAAGTTTCCGCGCCCGGCTTCTGCCGGGCGCTCTGTTTTTGTTTCACTTGCCTCGGAATTAGCGTCAATGACGGAAAACATTCATAAACATCGCATTCTCATCCTGGACTTCGGTTCTCAGTACACTCAGCTGGTGGCGCGTCGCGTACGTGAACTGGGCGTTTACTGTGAGCTGTGGGCGTGGGATGTCACGGAAGCACAGATTCGCGAATTCAATCCAAGCGGCATCATCCTGTCCGGCGGCCCGGAAAGTACCACCGAAGAGAACAGCCCGCGCGCGCCGCAGTACGTGTTCGAAGCTGGCGTGCCGGTATTCGGCGTTTGCTACGGTATGCAGACCATGGCAATGCAGCTGGGCGGCCACGTAGAAGGCTCTAACGAGCGCGAGTTTGGCTACGCACAGGTAGAAGTCGTCACCGACAGCGCGCTGGTGCGCGGTATCGAAGACTCCCTGACCGCAGACGGCAAACCGCTGCTGGACGTGTGGATGAGCCACGGCGACAAAGTGACCGCCATCCCGTCTGACTTCGTGACCGTTGCCAGCACCGAAAGCTGCCCGTTTGCCATCATGGCGAACGAAGAAAAACGCTTCTACGGCGTGCAGTTCCACCCGGAAGTGACCCACACCCGTCAGGGTATGCGCATGCTGGAGCGCTTCGTGCGTGACATCTGCCAGTGTGAAGCCCTGTGGACCCCGGCAAAAATCATCGACGACGCCGTTGAGCGTATCCGCCAGCAGGTTGGCGATGACAAAGTGATCCTCGGCCTCTCCGGCGGCGTGGACTCCTCCGTGACCGCGATGCTGCTGCACCGCGCCATCGGCAAAAACCTGACCTGCGTCTTCGTGGACAACGGTCTGCTGCGTCTGAACGAAGCCCAGCAGGTCATGGACATGTTCGGCGACCACTTCGGTCTGAACATCGTTCACGTGGAAGGCGAGCAACGCTTCCTGGATGCGCTGAAAGGCGAGAACGATCCGGAAGCCAAACGTAAAATCATCGGCCGCGTGTTTGTGGAAGTATTCGACGAAGAGGCGCTGAAGCTGGAAGACGTGAAGTGGCTGGCGCAGGGCACTATCTACCCTGACGTGATCGAGTCTGCGGCCTCCGCAACCGGTAAAGCACACGTCATCAAATCTCACCACAACGTGGGCGGCCTGCCGAAAGAGATGAAGATGGGCCTGGTTGAACCGCTGCGCGAGCTGTTCAAAGACGAAGTGCGTAAGATCGGTCTGGAACTGGGTCTGCCGTACGACATGCTCTACCGTCACCCGTTCCCGGGTCCGGGTCTGGGCGTGCGCGTGCTGGGCGAAGTGAAGAAAGAGTACTGCGACCTGCTGCGTCGCGCGGACGCTATCTTCATCGAAGAGCTGCACAAAGCTGACCTGTACAACAAAGTGAGCCAGGCCTTCACCGTGTTCCTGCCGGTTCGCTCCGTCGGTGTGATGGGCGATGGCCGTAAGTACGACTGGGTTGTTTCCCTGCGTGCGGTGGAAACCATCGACTTCATGACCGCGCACTGGGCGCACCTGCCGTATGACTTCCTGGGCCGCGTGTCTAACAGAATAATCAATGAAGTCAATGGGATATCGCGAGTCGTATATGACATCAGCGGTAAGCCACCGGCTACGATTGAGTGGGAGTGAGTGGGTGACTTTTTAATTGCCTGACTTGATAAAAGAACACCAATAAATTTTATCTATTGGTGTTCTTTTTAATAATATGAAAGATTTAAATTCCCGTATTAAATTAAGAATACTTTATTATTCATAGTCCCAGCCCCATGAATATAAACATTGTATTGCATGAAGGAGAGCACATAAATGGATACTTTTGGATATTGAGAAATAAACCTTCCCACTTAAAGACTTATCTAAGCCCTCAGGCATGTTTATATAACCTAATGTTCTCAATTGTGTTTTTGTTCTTTTCATTTCAGAGTAAAGTTGTGGGGATTCTCTCAGTTTGAAGTGCTCTTTATTTCCCTGATGGATTAAATCGTCAAGGTAATTAGCACTTATGGAAAGATTGGCTTTTAGATTGTTGTGCAACGTATTGAAGTTAATAATTTCTTTTTGAACGTTGCTCATCAACTCTTTTAGTTTAGATTCATCAAGTCTTGCTTTCATCTCTAGAACCAGATTGCAAAAATAAGTATCATTCACTAAATCCGCCTCTAGATATGCATTTGGTTCTAAATGATACTTTAAATTGATTTCCTCCCTGAAAGAGCAATCTCCAAATATATTTTTAACTGGATTGAGATTATCCTCAATAAAAGATATTTGGTGAAATCTATGTGATATGTTTTCTGCAGTTTGCCAGGCAAGTTGCCCCTGGAATGTACGGAAAACCATTTCTGAACTTTCATGCAGTAAATGTCTTAGATATCTCTCTGCATGTTGATTGGTGTCATATCGGTCGAAATGGTTAACTATTTTTACTAATGTTTCCCCAGCAAGTCTACTTAATTCAAGAAGATCATTTTTATGTTTGTTTTGTGTTTTAATTAGTGCTTTTCTATATGCCAGATGAGATTGAGATAAATGAGAGCGATAATCATTAAAATGATTTCTCTTTGCAAAATCACTTTGCTTTTTTGCATACAGCATACTGAATACCGATACAATTAATGCAGCAAATGATAATACTTCAGTTAATCCAATATTCATTGTATCCATAGCATATCAATTATTTTTCCACGTCCAGTAATTATACTTTGCTTAACATTTATACATCAAGGGAATTGTTCAAAAGACTAGAGTGGTAAAAATCCGCCAGGGATCGTTGTGGGACTGATTGATCTGCCCCTAGTATTAGACACAATCGTCAGTTAGTAGGGGCAGTTTGTTTACCTTAACATTTTCCATTTCGCCACCGTGCTGCAAACTCTGATGGCGTCTGATAATTCAGTATTGAATGTGGACGGCACTCGTTATAATCCCGCTACCAGTCATTAATGATTTCCCATATCGCTGAACCAGCGCTAATTCAGACATTCATCGCGAAATCGTCCGTTAAAGCTCTCAACAAATTCGTTCTGCGTTGGCTTGCCCGGCTGGATTAAGCGCAACTCAACACCACACTCAAAGGCACATTGATCCAGTGCACGGCAAGTGAACTCCTGACCTGCACCCACTACTCCGTATATGCAATTTACACTCAGAGAAGCAAGCAAGATTCCAGACCGTGTACGTCGATAGACACACAAATTCGGGCTGCCTCTAGCTCAGTACTGGTGTTGTGGTGCACTGGATGCTTATACCACCACCGCATGGGGGCTTGAATAATGCGGGAAGGCCGTTCCAGCCCACCAGGATACTACCAAGATTTGCGCCGGCGGCTCCAGCAACAGTATGTCGTGCGGTCGCTCTGACGTCATCGACGGAGTTAGGGTCCTTATCAGCCGGAGCGGGTAAGTGCCATGCTCCATGATCCCACCCAGCCCCTATATTTAGTGTCGCCGTGTTGAGCGTCGGGTGGCGGACACCTGTTGCCCCGTGTGCATTGTCGGGGCCGAACGAATAGAGCAGGCGGCAGTACTCGTTTACACCGCGGAATGGTTTTGGTGCAGCGGTTCCTCCATTTAGGTTTGCTCCATGATGAGGGACTACCACAGCTATAGGGTTTTTAGGTGCTAATGAGGGCTCGATGTGCGTATAGTTGCAGTCGCCAGTTAGAAGCCAGGTTCTACTAGGACTTAGATTTCTGTTCTCCACTACCGCAACAATTCCAGTGTCGTTTCTGCCATTCCCGGTTCCGAGCGCCAATCGGAGTTCAGTCCTCTTAGAGAGTACGACCTTATTAATCTTTCCCGGGGGCGGGTTGTAGATGTATAGTTTGCCACCTTGGGCAATTATGTCATTTGCAAAGGCAATGTGCAGTGGTCCGACGGTTTGTAGTGGCGCAATCCATGTGCGCAGAAGTGCGGGGTAGGTTGGAGGAGTACTGACTCCAGTCGCGTACGCTCCAGCCCAATGATCTGCATCCCAGTGTGACAGTATAATTGGCGGGCAGAGTGTAAAGCAGAAAAGCAGGGGAGTCGGCGTTGTGTGCTTGTTACGATATACCCCAGCACCAAGGTCAAAGTATAGCGACGGCAGCGGATGACAAGTGATGGGTGAATTCGCATTGAGTAAAGCGTTTGCGTTTCCCTGTCCGACACCGTAGACAGCGAGCTTGTCTGCGCGAGTTTCGTTGAGAGTAGCTTGAAGACAATCTTCTGATATTTTTGGGAAATGCTGCAACGAAAATATTCCTGCCAGAGCATTGGCGCGAACAGGTGTCGGCATTGTTCCCTGAACAAACGCAGAAATTGGCGTGGCGAACAAGCCTGGATAGATTAGCGCAGGCGTGAACCCTTTACGGTGGGTTGCAGACACCTCGAACTTAAACCATGCGCCCTCTAAAGCCTGCGTACCCTTGTTCGTATTTAGTCCGTCATAGTCAGGCAAGAATGGCAGTTCAAATGGATTTGTTCTGGCATCTAATTCTACTTCAATGCGAAATAGTGGGGCGCTTTCAAAGATGCTCGGAGTTCCGGGTGTTGGGAAGCCTTGGCTCTTCCAAGCCCCAGCTGCTTTTATAGGACTATTGATGTCAAATCGCGGGTCTTGTTTTGCCTGGTCGTTCAGCCACTTGACGTCAATTGCATCAACTGCAATTAGCACAATGTTGGCCGGAGGCCCTGACGTAACGACATGGTCTACCCGCCCAAATACACTTTGTGGCAATTTGACACGGTCGTCAAAGTCCCTTTTGAAATGGCGATTCATGCGCCTCCCTTTTTCAGAATTGTTGAGTCATCGAACAGTGGCTGACATATTATGTTATGTGTGCCGTACGACGTCATTTGATAAATGTAAATGGGCCAAGCTTGTTGCCACGCAATTAGCACAGGGCTGTATCAGGTAAGGTTAGCTTTAATGCACCTCTATTGCGGCAAACGTGAAGTGTACGAACGTCCGGTGACTGTTGCATAGAATGACTTCCAGTAAGCCGACATTCGCAAACGACTCGAATCGCCGCATATCTTCCTTCTGGTGGAACAATCTTAAAAACCGCAATCAGACTGGCCCGGACATTAGGCCTTGAATGCGAGTTCCCGTGGTTGGCGGATGCGTGACACTATGCGTTGACCATAAACCCGATTACACTCCGTTACAATGCTATCCTTGCTGCCATGCATTTCTACAAGGGTATTTTTCATGGTGTTGAGTAGTGTGTGATTACCATTGTGTTGTTTTATAATGTTTTTTTTATTGTTATTGGTAATTGTGTGGGAATAATTACCCGCTGAATTAACACCAAAACCCTCTGCCTGTGCAGGGGGTTTTTTTATTGCCTTACTTCCCCTCTCCCAACCGATACGCCAGCGCCACCACCAGCGACTGCACCAGGCACAGCGTTGCCGACTGGGAGCGAAACGCGTCCACCTGCGCCTCTTTCACCACAAAGCAGAGATCGCTGAACGTCGCCAGGGGGCTTATCTGGCTGTCCGTAATCACGATCTGCCGCGCGCCGACGCTGGCGGCGGTTTCGCTGACCATCACCGTCTCTTCCGCGTACGGCGAGAAGCTGATCGACACCACGATGTCGTGCGCCTTAATGCGGCTAATCTGCTCGCGCAGCATGCCGCCCATCCCGTCGAGCAGGATAGGGCGGCACTCCAGATGGCTCAGGGCGTAGGTGAGGTAGGCCGCGACGCTAAAGGAGCGGCGCAGTCCGGCGATGTAGATGGTGTCGGCGTCGGCCAATAGCTGCACCGCGCGCTCCAGCATTTCCGGCTCGGCGCGGGCGGCCAGCTGCTGCAGCGCCTGCGCGTTCGAGCGGGCGAACTCCTGCAGAATATCGAGCGGCGTTTCCGGCACGGCCTCGCTCTCCATCTCGCGGAACAGCCGGGCGCGGTCGCTGTAGCTGGCTGTCTCCTCCACCAGGTTCATGCGAAACAGCTGTTTCATTTCGTTGAAGCCGGTGAAGTCAAAGGCGTTGGCAAAGCGGATCAGCGTCGAGGGCGGCACGTCGGCGCGCTCGGCAATGACGGCAACCGTGTCAAAGGCCACGCTGTTGGTGTTATCCAGCACGTAGCGGGAGACCTGCTGCAGCCTCTTGCTCAGGCTATCGTAGCGATCGCGGATTTGCTGCTGCAGTTCGTTCAGGCTGGTTGCTGTCGTCATGTTATCCCCCAAATACAGTCTTATGATTCTAAACGCAAAACCGCGTCTTTTAAATGTCGGCCATCCATCTGGCAGCAAAAATGAAACAGAAACTTCAGTCATTTCCTCGCCCGAAATCCCTTAATAGCGCACGCTGCGTCAGTGTTGTTGGCTGTTAACATAAAAATCCATCCTTGATCACAATAATCATCATTTATTTTATTTCAACTTAAAATGGAATATTTGTTTCATATATAGTGTTCAGTACACAGTGTTCAGTTAACAGTCACGTATCAACAGCGAGAGGTTAAGGATGGAGACGGTAGCGAATTTTATTCACGGCGAATGTGTCACCGGTTCAGGCCAGCGCGTTCAGGCGATCTTCAACCCGGCCACCGGCGAGCAGATCCGCCAGGTGGTGATGAGTACGGCGCAGGAAACGGAGCAGGCGATTGCCGCCGCGCAGCAGGCGTTTCCGGCGTGGGCGCGCCATGCTCCGCTTAAGCGCGCGCGTGTGATGTTCCGCTTCAAGGCGCTGCTGGAAGAGAATATGGAGCGACTGGCCCGCATCATCAGCGAAGAGCACGGCAAGGTCTTCTCCGATGCGGTGGGCGAACTGACCCGCGGCCTGGAAGTGGTGGAGTTTGCCTGTGGCATCCCACATCTGCAAAAGGGTGAACATTCTGCGAACGTCGGTACCGGCGTCGACAGCCACTCGCTGATGCAGCCGCTCGGCGTCTGCGCCGGGATCACCCCGTTTAACTTCCCGGCGATGGTGCCGATGTGGATGTTCCCGATTGCGCTGGCGACTGGCAACACCTTCGTGCTGAAGCCGTCGGAAAAAGATCCTTCCCTGGCGCTGGCGCTGGCGCAGCTGCTTAAAGAGGCCGGCCTGCCGGACGGCGTGTTCAACGTGGTGCAGGGCGATAAGGAGTCCGTTGACGTGCTCCTGACCGACCCGCGCGTGCAGGCGGTGAGCTTTGTCGGCTCCACGCCGATTGCGGAATACATTTACCAGACCGCGTCCGCCCACGGAAAGCGCTGCCAGGCGCTTGGCGGCGCGAAAAACCACTGCATCCTGATGCCGGATGCCGACATGGAGATGGCGACCAACGCCATCATGGGCGCAGCCTACGGCGCGGCGGGCGAACGCTGTATGGCGCTCTCGGTGGTGCTGGCGGTGGGGGATAAAACCGCCGATGACCTCTGCGCCCGGCTGGAGAAACAGATTGCCGCGCTGCGCGTCGGGCCGGGCCTGGACCAGTCGCCGGAAAACGAAATGGGGCCGCTCATCTCCTCCGCGCACCGCAGCAAGGTGCTGGGCTACATCGACAGCGGGGAAGCGCAGGGAGCGAAGCTTCGCGTGGACGGTCGCGGCTTCAGCGTGAAGGGCCACGAGCAGGGCTACTTCGTCGGGCCGACGCTGTTCGATAACGTCACTCCGGAGATGACCATCTATAAAGAAGAGATCTTCGGCCCGGTGCTTTCTGTGGTGCGCGTAGCAGATTACGCCAGCGCGGTGGATCTGATTAACCGCCATGAATATGGTAATGGTTCGGCGATCTTCACCCGTGACGGCGGCTGCGCGCGCCGCTTCTGCGAAGAGGTGCAGGCGGGCATGGTGGGCGTCAACGTGCCGATCCCGGTGCCGATGGCGTTCCACAGCTTCGGCGGCTGGAAGCGTTCCATCTTTGGCGCGCTCAACGTTCACGGCAGCGACGGCGTGCGCTTCTACACCCGAATGAAAACTATCACCGCGCGCTGGCCGGAAATGCAGCAGGAGACAGGCGCTGCGTTCTCTATGCCAACGCTGGGCTGACAGGAGGTTTTATGCAAACCGAACGTATGACCATGGCCCAGGCGCTGGTCCGGTTCCTTAATCAACAGTACGTCAGCGTAGACGGCAACGAAACGCCCTTCGTGGAGGGCGTGGCGACCATCTTTGGGCACGGCAACGTGCTCGGTATCGGCCAGGCGCTGGAGCAGGACCCGGGCCATCTGCAGGTGATGCAGGGCTGCAACGAGCAGGGCATCGCCCATATGGCGACGGGATTCGCCAAACAGCACCGCCGTCAGCGCATTTTTGCCGTCACCTCCTCCGTCGGGCCGGGCGCCGCCAATATGGTCACGGCGGCGGCCACCGCCACGGCGAACCGCATCCCGCTGCTGCTGCTGCCGGGCGATATCTACGCCAGCCGCCAGCCGGACCCGGTGCTGCAGCAGATCGAGCAGTATCACGATCTCAGCATCAGCACCAACGACTGCTTCCGTCCGGTCTCCCGCTACTGGGACCGCATCAACCGCCCCGAGCAGCTGATGAGCGCGATGCTAAGCGCGATGCGAACGCTTACTGACCCCGCCAATACCGGCGCGGTGACCATCTGCCTGCCGCAGGACGTGCAGGGAGAGGCCTGGGACTACCCGCTGAGCTTCTTCGCGCGTCGCGTGCATCACATCGAACGCCGTCCGCCCGATCCGCAGCGTCTGGCGCGGGCGCGGGCGCTGATTGCCCGCAAGCGTCGTCCGCTGGTGGTGTGCGGCGGCGGCGTGCGCTATTCCGGCGCGCATGAGGCGTTTCGCGAATTTGTCGAGACGCTGCGGCTGCCGTTTGCCGAAACCCAGGCCGGAAAGGGATCGCTGGTAAGTGACCACCCACTTAACCTGGGCGGCATAGGGGTGACGGGGGGAATGGCCGCCAACCAGCTCGCGCCGCAGGCCGATTTAGTGATTGGCGTCGGCACGCGCCTTACCGACTTTACTACCGGCTCCAAGGCGCTCTTTTCCCATCCGGACGTCGAATTCCTGCTGCTGAACGTGGCCGAGTTTGACGCCCTGAAGCTGGACGCCACCGCGCTGATTGCCGATGCCCAAACCGGGCTCCAGGCATTGACCCACGCGCTCGGGGATTATCGCAGCGGCTGGGGAGAGGCGATCGCTCAGGCGAAGGCCGCCTGGCGCGACGAGTGCCGCCGCCTGTGGGATCGCCAGTGGAGTTCTGACGATGCGCCCGAAGTGGCGGGGCACCTGGATGCGCAGCTGGCGGAGTACGGCGAGGCGCTCAACACCCGCCTGACCCAGACGCGGGTGCTGGGGCTGATCAACCAGCATGTTGAAGATAACGCCATCGTGGTGGGCGCGGCCGGTTCGCTGCCAGGGGATTTACAGCGCCTCTGGCAGGTCAAAACGCCGGACAGCTATCACCTGGAGTACGGCTACTCCTGCATGGGCTACGAGATTGCGGCGGCCATCGGCGCGAAGCTCGCCAGACCCGAACTGCCGGTGTACGCCATGGTGGGGGATGGCTCCTACATGATGCTGCACTCCGAGCTGCAAACCGCCGTTCAGGAGGGCATTAAGGTCACCGTTCTGCTGTTTGATAACGCCAGCTTCGGCTGCATTAATAACCTGCAGATGGGGCACGGCATGGGCAGCTTTGGCACCGAAAACCGCCACCGCAACCCGGAAACCGGGCGTCTCGACGGGCCGCTGGTGAAGGTCGACTTTGCGCAAAACGCGGAGAGCTACGGCTGCCGCGCGTGGCGGGTGAACGATGAGCAAAGCCTGCTGGCGGCGCTGGAGGCGTCGAGGGCGCATCCCGGCCCGACGCTGCTGGACATCAAGGTATTGCCGAAGACCATGACCCACGACTACGCCTCCTGGTGGCGAACCGGTGATGCGCAGGTGGCGGCGTCGTCTGCCGTGCGTGAGGCCGCTGAGCAAACGCAGGCGCAGGTGAAAAAAGCCCGTCAGTATTGAGTTTTCCTGCCGTAACGAAATTTTCATTTCATTTTTGTTTTCCCCTCACCCTAACCCTCTCCCACAGGGAGAGGGGACGGATCGGTGCGGTTTTTTACTCCCTCTCCCTGAGGGAGAGGGCCGGGGTGAGGGGAGTTGCCGCACGTCCACTCATGTTGTGAGATTGATAACAAAATTTATCTCATTCATCTCAAAAGTGTTAACCCGTACTCAAAAACATAATTTTCACTATTTATAAAAATGAAATAAATGTTTTATTTATAGGGTCGTTAGTTCACAGCATTCACCAACACCGGGAGCCGTTATGTTTAACATTGCTTTACTGGGCGCTGGCCGAATCGGCCAGGTACATGCAGCTAACATCGCCAGCCACGGCGCGACCACGCTCTGGTCCGTGGTTGACCCGAATCAGGAATTTGCCACCCGTCTCGCCGCGCAGTATCAGGCCCGCCAGCAGAGCCTGAACGAGGCGATGACCGACCCTAACGTTCACGCCGTGCTGATCGCCTCCGCCACCGACACCCACGCGGATCTGATTGAAATGGCCGCCCGCCACGGCAAGGCCATCTTCTGCGAAAAGCCGGTACACCTTGACCTCGCCCGCGTGCGCGACTGCCTGAAGGTGGTCAATGAGTACGACGTGCCGCTGTTCATCGGCTTTAACCGCCGCTTTGACCCGCAGTTTCGCCGCGTGAAAACCGACGCGCAGGCCGGGCGCATCGGCAAACCGGAATCGCTGCTCATCATCTCCCGCGACCCGTCTCCGCCGCCTGCGGAGTACGTGCGCGTCTCCGGCGGCATGTTCCGCGATATGACCATTCATGACTTTGACATGGCCCGCTTCATCATGGGCGAAGAGCCGGTGTCGGTGTATGCCCAGGGCAGCAACCTGGTGGATCCGGCGATTGGCGAGGCGGGGGATATTGATACCGCGTTTATCGTTCTGAAATATGCCTCCGGCGCGATGGCGACCATCGTCAACAGCCGCCGTTCATCTTACGGCTACGACCAGCGCCTGGAGTTGCACGGCTCCGAAGGGCTGCTGTGCGCGGGCAACATTCTGGAAAACCAGGTGCAGCACTACGGCAAACAGGGCTGCACCAGCGCGCTGCCGGAACACTTCTTCCTGCAGCGCTACAAATCCGCTTACGCCGCGGAATGGGAACACTTTGTTGCGGTCCTGCGCGGCGAAGCGGTGCCTGACTGCAGCGGCGATGATGGTGAACGTGCGCTGTACCTTGCGGATAAAGCGCTGGAGTCACTGCGCAGCCAGCGCGAGATCGTCCTCTAAACACAACAACCCTACACAGAGAGACATAATAATGAAAAAACTGATCGTAGCCGCCCTCATCGCCATGACGTCCGGGGCCGCCCTCGCCGAAAACGAGCAAATTGTTTTCAGTACGCCAAACCTGGCCATGCCGTTTGAAGTTCACATGCAGCGCACGGCGGTGAAAGCCGCAAAAGAGATGGGCGTGAAGCTTCAGGTGCTGGACGGACAGGGCAGCTCGCCGAAGCAGGTAGCTGACCTGGAAAACGCCATCACCCGCGGGGCGCAGGGATTTATCGTCTCCCCGAATGACGTCAACGCGGTCTCCAGCGCGGTGGATGAAATTCAGGATGCCAAGCTGCCGATCGTCACCCTTGACCGATCCGTCGACAGCCAGAAAAAAGTGCCGCACTTCGGCGCCAACAACTACAAGGGCGGCCAGGCGATTGGCGACTTCGTCAAAACCAAATTCCCCAACGGCGCGGACATTATTCTCCTCACCGGCCAGCCGGGCTCCTCTTCCAACATTGAACGCACCAAAGGGATCCGCGACAGCCTGAAGGCGGGCGGGGATAAGTACAAGATCGTCGCCGATCAGACCGGCAACTGGATGCGTTCTGAAGGAATGCGCATCGTTGAAAGCGTTCTGCCTTCGCTGCCGAAACGTCCGCAGGTGATCCTCTCCGCCAACGACGATATGGCGCTGGGCGCGATTGAAGCGCTGCAGAGCCAGGGCGTGAAGCCGGGCGAAATCCTCGTGACCGGCTTCGATGCGGTGCCGGAAGCGCTGGCCCGCGTGCGCGACGGCTGGCTGGCGGTAACGGCGGATCAGCGTCCGGGCTTTGCGGTACAGACGGCGATGAGCCAGCTGGTGGCCAACGTGCGCGAGAAGAAAGCCATCACCGGGGCCGACTACCCGCCGACGCTGATCACCAAAGAGAACCTGCAGCAGGCTGAGCGTATCGGTGAGGCCGGTAACTAATATGTCCCGAGCCGCCTCTGGCGGCTCATCATGAGGAGGAGCAGACTGATGTCGCAACCCTTACTGAAAGTGACCGACCTGGCAAAAAGCTTTTCCGGCGTCTGGGCGCTGAGCAGCGCTCAGCTGACCGTCGACAGCGGCGAAATTCACGCCCTGCTGGGGGAAAACGGGGCGGGAAAATCCACGCTGCTGAAGGCGCTCGCGGGCGCGCAGCCGCAAACGCGCGGGGATATCTGGTTCAACGGCGAAACGCTGCCGGTGGACGACTCCCCGGTGGCGCGCCAGAACAAGGGCATTATCACCATCTATCAGGAATTCAACCTGCTGCCCAACATGACCGTCGCGGAAAACATGTTTCTCGGTCGCGAGCCGCGCAGGCGTAACCTGATCGTCGACGAAAGGGCGGTCAACCAGGAGGCGCTGGTCATTCTCGATTACCTCCAGCTGAACGTTGCGCCGACCACGCCTGTCGCCCGCCTGAGCGTCGCCCAGCAGCAGATGGTGGAGATCGCCCGGGCGCTGACCCTCAACGCCCGGTTAATCATTATGGATGAACCTTCCGCCGCGCTGAGCGACAGCGAGGTGGAAAGCCTGCACCGCGTGGTGCGGGAGCTTAAAAACCGCGGCGTGAGCATTATTTACGTTACCCACCGTCTGCACGAAGTTTTCCAGCTCTGCGATCGCTTCACCGTTTTCCAGGACGGCCGCTTTACCGGCACCGGCGCGGTGGCGGAGACCAACGTCGAACAGCTGATCCGCCTGATGGTCGGGCGCGACGTGGCCTTTAACCGCCGTCCGGCCAGCGAAACGCATCATGAAGACAAACCCGTCCGCCTGGCGGTGAAGGGGCTGAGCCGCGAAAAGCCGCCGCTGGATCCGCACGGCATCGCCCTGCACGACATCAGCTTCCACGTCCACGCCGGGGAAGTTCTGGGCATTGCCGGGCTGGTGGGCGCGGGGCGTACCGAGGTGGCGCGCTGCCTGTTTGGCGCAGACGCCTTTACCTCGGGGAGCTTTGAGCTGGACGGGGTGCCGTACCAGCCGCGCGACCCGCTGTATGCCCTCGATCAGGGCGTGGCGCTGGTGCCGGAAGACCGCAAAAAAGAGGGGGCGGTGCTGGGGCTGTCGATTCGCGACAACCTGTCGCTCTCCTGTCTCTCCTCGCTGCTGCAGTGGCGCTGGTTCGTGAACACCCGCAAAGAGGACGATCTGATTGAGTCCTACCGTAAGGCGCTGCAGATCAAAATGGTCAACAGCGGGCAGGAGGTGCGCAAGCTCTCCGGCGGCAACCAGCAAAAAGTGATCCTCGCGCGCTGCATGGCGCTCAACCCGCGGGTGCTGATCGTCGATGAGCCGACGCGCGGCATCGACGTGGGGACCAAATCGGAAGTGCACCAGGTGCTGTTTGACATGGCGAAAAAGGGCGTGGCGGTGATCGTGATCTCCTCCGATCTGCCTGAGGTGATGGCGGTGTCTGACCGGATCATCACCCTCAGCGAAGGCCGGGTGACCGGCGAAATCCACGGCGACGACGCTAACGAAGAACGGCTGATGACGATGATGGCCATCAACCACAACGCCCTGAACGCGGCATAACGGAGTTTCTCATGACGCAGATGATTTCTAAAACGCAGGCCCCGGTCAAACGCGCCGGACGCATCGATCCCATCGCCTTCTTCGAGCGCTTCGGGGTGCTGATTTTCATGATCCTGCTGCTGATCTTCTTCCAGTCGCAGAACAGCAACTTTTTCTCTGAACGCAATATTTTCAACATCCTGACCGAAGTGTCCATCTACGGGATCATGGCCGTGGGGATGACCTTCGTCATTCTCACCGCCGGGATCGACCTCTCCGTGGGCTCCATTCTGGCGGTGTGCGCCATGACCGCGGCGTACGTGATCAAAGGCGATAACTTCACCACCGTCGACCCGAACGCCTGGGGCGGCATGAGCTGGCTGATCGGGCTGGGGATTTGTCTGGCGATGGGTACGGCGATTGGCTTTCTGCACGGTCTGGGCGTCACCCGCCTGCGCCTGCCACCGTTCATCGTTACCCTCGGCGGGATGACCATCTGGCGCGGCCTGACGCTGGTGATTAACGACGGTGCGCCGATTGCCGGTTTCGACCCTGGCTACCGCTGGTGGGGGCGCGGGGAGCTGCTCGGCATCTCTATTCCTATCTGGATCTTCGCCATCGTCGCCGTCGGCGGCTATCTGGCGCTGCATAAAACCCGCTGGGGCCGCTTCGTCTACGCCATCGGCGGCAACCCGGAGGCGGCGCGCCTGGCGGGGGTCAACGTCAAGCGCGTGCTGGTCAGCGTCTACGTGCTGATCGGCTGTCTGGCGGGGCTGGCGGGCTTCATTCTGAGCGCGCGTCTGGGGAGCGCCGAGGCGGTGGCCGGGATCTCCTTTGAGCTGCGCGTCATCGCCTCGGTGGTGATCGGCGGCACCTCGCTGATGGGCGGCTACGGGCGCATCGGCGGCACCATTATCGGCTCCATCATCATGGGCATTCTGATTAACGGCCTGGTGCTGATGAACGTCTCGGCCTACTACCAGCAGATTATCACCGGATTAATTATCGTTCTGGCGGTGGCATTCGATACCTATGCCAAAAGCCGTCGCGGCGCACTGTGAGGATCACGATGAAAGAGGTTCGTATTGGATTAATTGGCACCGGGTATATCGGCAAGGCGCACGCCATTGCCTATGCCCAGGCCCCGACGGTCTTCAACCTGCGCGGCAGGCTGGTGCGCGAGATGGTGGCGGAAGTCACGCCGGAGCTGGCGGCAGCGCGCGCGCAGGCGTTTGGCTTCAACCGCTCCACCGGGGATTGGCGGGCGCTGGTGGCCGACCCGGCCATTGACGTGGTGGATATTTGTTCACCCAACCATCTGCATAAGGAGATGGCGCTGGAGGCGATCCGCCACGGCAAGCATGTGTACTCGGAAAAGCCGCTGGCGCTGAACGCCCACGACGCGCGTGAAATGGTTGAGGCTGCACAGCGGGCAGGAGTGAAAACGCTGGTGGGGTTCAACTACATGAAGAACCCGACGGCGCAGCTGGCGAAGGAGATTATCGCGCGCGGCGAGATTGGCGAGGTGATCCACTTCTACGGCACCCACAACGAAGACTATATGGCCGACCCGCTCTCGCCCATTCACTGGCACTGCTTCAAAGAGACCGCCGGGCTGGGGGCGCTGGGCGACCTCGCGGCGCATATCGTCAACATGGCTCAGTACCTGGTGGGGGATATCGAGCAGGTCTGCGGCGACCTGAAGATCGTGGTCCCGGCGCGACCGGCGAAGGCCGGATCGTCTGAGATGATTGCCGTTGAAAACGAGGATCAGGCCCACGCGATGGTGCGTTTCGCGGGCGGGGCGCAGGGCGTGATTGAAACCTCCCGCGTTGCCTGCGGACGCAAGATGGGGCTGTCGTACGTCATCACCGGAACGAAAGGCGCCATCAGCTTCACCCAGGAGCGCATGGCGGAGCTGAAGCTTTATCTGCATGACGATCCGGTGAACCGCCAGGGGTTCCGCACGCTGCTCGTCGGCCCGGCGCACCCGGACTACGCCGCGTTCTGCATGGGCGCGGGACACGGGATTGGCTTTAACGATCAAAAAACGGTGGAGGTGCGCGACCTGGTGGACGGGATAGCCGCTGACGCACCGATGTGGCCGGACTTCGAAGAGGGCTGGAAGGTGTCGCGCGTGCTGGACGCGATTGCGCTCTCGCACCGGGAAGGCCGCTGGCTGAACGTGAACGACATTGTCTGATGAGGTATCAACGTGGAAAAGCAGTTTGATGTGATATGCATGGGCCGCGTGGCGGTAGACCTCTACAGTCAGCAGATTGGTGCCCGTCTGGAGGACGCGTCCAGCTTCGCCAAATATCTCGGCGGGTCGTCGGGCAACGTGGCGTATGGCACCGCGCGTCAGGGTTTACGTTCGTCGATGCTGGCGCGCGTCGGCGATGAACATATGGGCCGCTTCCTGCGGGAAGAGCTCAACCAGGTGGGCTGCGATACCAGCCATCTGATTACCGATAAACAACGCCTAACGGCGCTGGTGCTACTCGGCATTAAAGACCGGGACACCTTTCCACTGATTTTTTATCGCGATAACTGCGCGGACATGGCGATTACCGCCAGCGATGTGGACGAAAGCTACATTGCCTCTGCACGTTGTCTTGCCATCACCGGGACCCACCTTTCTCATCCGCAGACCCGCGAGGCGGTGCTGACGGCGCTGGGCTATGCCCGCCGTCACGGCGTGCGCACGGTGCTGGACATCGACTATCGTCCGGTGCTGTGGGGGCTCACCGCCTTAGGCGACGGTGAAACGCGCTTTATCGCCGCCGATAAGGTCACCCGCGAGCTGCAGGAGGTTCTGCACCTCTTCGACGTCATTGTCGGCACCGAAGAGGAGTTTCACATTGCGGGCGGCAGCACGGATACCCTGCAGGCGCTGGGACAGGTGCGTGCCGTCAGTGACGCAGCGCTGGTCTGCAAGCGCGGGGCGCTCGGCTGCTCGGTCTACACCGACGCCATTCCGCCCCGGCTGGACGACGGCCTGACGGTGACCGGCGTGCGCGTGGAGGTGCTGAACGTCCTCGGGGCGGGGGACGCGTTTATGTCCGGCCTGCTGCGCGGCTACCTGAACGACGAAGGCTGGGAGCAGGCGTGCCGGTACGCCAACGCCTGCGGCGCGCTGGTGGTTTCGCGCCACGGCTGCGCCCCGGCGATGCCGAGCAAAATCGAGCTGGATGACTATCTTTCCCGCGCCGCGAACGTGCCGCGCCCGGATCTTGACCCGCGTCTTAACCATCTCCACCGGGTGACCACCCGCCGCCGCGAATGGCCGGAGCTGTGTGTGATGGCCTTCGACCACCGCAGCCAGCTTGAGGATATGGCGATGCAGTGCGGCGCGTCGCTTAAGCGCATTCCGGCGCTGAAGCAGCTGATCCTGCAGGCCAGCCGCGAGGCGGCGAGCCGCGCCGGGCTGGAGGGCAAAGCCGGTCTTCTGTGCGACGGCACCTTTGGTCAGGACGCGCTGAACGCCATCACCGGGGAAGGGTGGTGGATTGGTCGTCCCATCGAGCTGCCGGGTTCCCGGCCGCTGGAGATGGAGCACGGCAACATCGGCACCCAGCTTATCAGCTGGCCGCAGGAGCACGTGGTGAAGTGCCTGGTCTTTTTCCACCCGGAAGATGCCCACGGCCTGCGCCTGGAGCAGGAGCAGAAAATCGCCGAGGTGTACCACGCCTGCTGCCGTTCCGGGCACGAGCTGCTGCTTGAGGTGATCCTGCCTGCGACCATGCCGCGCAGCGACGAGCTCTACCTGCGCGCCATCTCCCGCTTCTACAACCTGGGCATTTACCCGGACTGGTGGAAGCTGCCGCCGCTCTCCGCCGACGGCTGGACGGCGCTGAGCGAGATTATCGAACGCCGGGACCCGCACTGCCGCGGGGTGGTGATCCTCGGCCTGGACGCCCCGGCGGAACAGCTGCGCGCCGACTTCAAAGCCGCAGCGGGGCAGACGGTAGTGAAAGGCTTCGCCGTGGGGCGCACGCTGTTTGGCGATGCCTCCCGCGCGTGGCTGAAGCACGATATTGACGATGCGCAGCTGGTGGCGCGCATCCGGGACAACTACCTGCAGCTTATCGCCTGGTGGCGCGAGCGCGGACACGCATAATGGAGACGACAATGAGTGTGCAATTAGGCATTAACCCGCTGACGTGGACGAACGACGATCTGCCTTCTCTCGGCGCGGAGACGTCGCTGGAGACCTGTCTGAGCGAAGGTAAAGAGGCCGGTTTTGCCGGCTTCGAGCTGGGCAATAAATTTCCGCGCGAAGCGCGCCTGCTTGGCCCCATCCTGCAGCGTCACGACCTGCAGCTGGTCTCCGGCTGGTACTCCGGCCGCCTGCTGGAGCGCAGCGTGGAGGAGGAGATCGCCGCCGTGCAGTCACACCTGACGCTGCTGCGCGAGCTGGGGGCGAAGGTGCTGGTGTTTGCGGAAGTGAGCGGCTGCATTCACGGCGAGCAGCAGACCCCGGTGCATCTGCGCCCGCGCTTCCCGCAGGAACGCTGGAAGGAGTACGGCGAGAAGCTCACCGAATTTGCCCGCTATACGCAGCAGCAGGGCGTGCAGATTGCCTACCATCACCATATGGGCACGGTGATTGAGTCTGCCGAGGACGTGGACAACCTGATGACTCACACCGGGGAGGCGGTCGGACTGCTGCTGGATACCGGCCATCTGACCTTTGCCGGGGCCGATCCGCTGGCGGTGGCGCAGCGTTGGGCGTCGCGCATCAATCACGTTCACTGCAAAGACGTGCGCGCCGACGTGCTGGCGGACGTGAAAAACCGCAAAACCAGCTTCCTCGATGCGGTGCTGAGCGGCGTGTTTACCGTGCCGGGCGACGGCTGCGTCGATTACCCACCGATTATGCGGCTGCTGAAGGCGCAGGATTATCACGGCTGGCTGGTGGTCGAGGCCGAGCAGGATCCGGCGATTGCCCATCCGCTGACCTACGCCCGTCTGGGGTATAACAACCTGAGCCGCCTGGCGCGCGACGCCGGACTGATTTGAGGAGGGAACATGTCACGTCTGTTATCACGCTGGCAACAGCCGAACGCGGAGGGGCGCACCCAGTGTGTTACACTGGAAAGCGCGGGGTGGGGCTACGTCGGCTTTGAGGCGTATGAGCTACAGGAGGGGCAGACGCTGACGCTGCCCGCCGTTAGCGAAGAGCGCTGCCTGGTGCTGGTCGCCGGGCGGGCCTCTATCAGCACGCCTTCCGCGCAGTTTAACGATATCGGCGAGCGGATGAGCCCCTTCGAGCGCATTAAGCCGTGGGCGGTGTACGTCACCCCGCAGGAGACGGTGCAGGTGAAGGCGCTGACGACGCTGGAGCTGGCGGTCTGCGCCGCGCCGGGCAAAGGCACGTATCCGACGCGGCTGATTGCGCCACAGGATATCGACGGTGAAGCGCGCGGCAAAGGTCATAACCAGCGCTACGTGCATAATATTTTGCCGGAAGACAGGCCCGCCGACAGCCTGCTGGTGGTGGAGGTGTGGACCAGTGAGGGCTGCACCAGCTCGTACCCGAGCCACAAGCACGACACGGATAACCCGCCGCAGGAGACCTATCTGGAGGAGACCTACTACCATCGCCTCAACCCGGAGCAGGGGTTCTGCATGCAGCGCGTCTACACCGACGACAGAACGCTGGATGAGTGTATGGCGGTCTATAACCGTGACGTGGTGATGGTGCCGAAGGGCTACCACCCGGTCGCGACGATGGCCGGGTATGACAGCTACTACCTCAACGTGATGGCCGGCCCGGTGCGCAAATGGATGTTCACCTGGGAAGAGGACCACGCGTGGATTAATCGGGATTATCCCGCGGACAGCGGTGTCTAGCGCGGGTTAGCCACCAGAACACCAGCGCCAGCAGGCTGACCGAGGCGCCAAGCAGGCAGACGCCCGGCCAGCCGGCACAGGCATACGTCATCGTTGTGCCGAGCGCGCCGAGCCCGCTGCCGACGGCATAAAACAGCATGTAAAGCCCGACCAGCCGGCTGTGCGCCTCGGGACGGGTGCGTAAAATCATGCTCTGATTAGTGACGTGCAGCGCCTGACCGCCCAAATCGAGCAGTATGATGCCGATAAGCAAGATCCCGAGTGAACGGTCCATCAGCGACAAGGGCCACCAGGCTAACAGTAAGATACTCAGCGCCGCCGCGCTGGTGCGTTGGGCATATCCCCGATCGGCCCAGCGTCCTGCCCGGCCAGCCGCCAGCGCGCCCACCGCGCCAGCCAGTCCAAACGCGCCAATCGCTGTATGCGAAAAGTTAAACGGCGGTGCGCTCAGCGGCAGCACCAGCGCGCTCCAGAAAATGTTGAACGATGCAAACATCAGCAGCGCCAGCACGCCGCGTATCTGCAGCACTTTTTCCTGCCGCAGCAGCGTGAGCATTGAGCCAATCAACCGCGGATAGCTCATCGTGGCAGTGACGGCTGGCAGGGCGGGGAGTCGCCACCACAGCGGTAACGCAATCATGAGCATCAGCGCGGCAGCACAAAGATAGACCCCGCGCCAGCCCGCGATATCGCTGATGCCACCGGCAAAGACGCGCGCGAGCAGCAGACCTGTGAACACGCCGCCCTGTGCCGCGCCGACAACGCGTCCCTGTTCATGGGGCGACGCGGCGCTGGCGGCGTAGGCGATCAGCCCCTGCGTCATGGCCGTGCCCAACATACCTGTCGCAAGCATACCGATAAGCAGCGCTGAAGAGGACTGTGCCATGCTGACGGAAACCAGCGCCACCACCAGAGCAATCAGCTGTACTGCCATGAGTCGTCGACGATCCACTTTGTCACCCAGAGGAACGACGAGCAAAAGAGCCAGCGCGCAGCCAATTTGTGTCGCGGTCACCACGCCCCCCACGGCCGCATGGCTGATGCCGAAATCGTTCGCCAGCGCGTCAAGCAAAGGCTGGGCGTAATATACGTTTGCCACGCTTAGGCCGCTGGCGGTGGCGAACAGCCAGACCATGCTGCGCGGCATGCCGGCTGAAGGAAGGGCTGACGTCAGTGACATGTTCAAAATCCTCGCCTGTGATAACCTGGTTTTAAAATGAAACTGGTTGAATGCTAGGCTATGCAGTTTTAAAATGCAACTAGTTATAGGGTGGCCTTTGCGAGGAAAACAGGTGATGTCCCGAAATACGGTAAAAGAGGAATATTGTCCCGTTGCCCGCAGCGTTGACCTGCTCGGGGATCGCTGGTCGCTTCTCATTGTGCGTAATGCGTTTGACGGCATGACGCGCTTCGGGGATTTTCAGCGCAGCCTTGGGGTGGCGCGCAACATCCTTTCTGACCGGCTTCGCAAGCTGGTTGAGGCAGAAATCCTGACGTTACAGGGAGCATCGGACGGCACGGCTTATCAGGAATATGTTCTGACCGACAAAGGCGAACGTCTTTTCCCCGTGATCGTGGCGCTGCGTCAGTGGGGAGAGCAAAATCTGTTTTCACAGGGCGAGCGTCACTCGCTGCTGGTCGACAGGCGAACGGGCAGGCCGGTTCCCTTTATGGCGCCAGCAGCGAGTGACGGCACTGCGCTGCTGCCGGTGGATACGCAAGTGCAGAAGATCGAATGAGTCACTCCGGTTAATTACCGCTTATCGCCTGCTCAATCGTCCGGGCAACGATTTGCGGCTGGCTCACCATCGACACGTGGCTTGCCGCCACCTCGGCGGTTTTCGCATGGATCGTCTTCGCCATCGCCCGTTCAAGATCGGGGTTGATCATTCGGTCATTTCTGCTGACCACATACCAGCTCGGTTTGTCATGCCACGCCGCGTGGGCGATCTTTTCACCAAACGCCTCGGCCTTAATTGGCCCCTGCGTGGCTGCAATGGTGTTTTGAGTGTCTGGCTTCACGTCAGGCGCGAAGTCCTTTCTGACAGCTCCTGTCGGCAGGTATAAATAGGCGTCCGCCGTTTTAGCAATGCCCGCGCTGCCCGGCGGGGCAGGATAGCTTCCTGCCAGATCCGCAGTCGACTGGCCGGAATCCGGCGCGAACGCCGCCACGTACACCAGCGATTTTACCCGCGCATCGTTGCCCGCCTCGCTAATCACGGTGCCGCCCCAGGAGTGGCCCACCAGCACCACGTCACCCTGGGCGCGGGCGATGGCCCGCCGCGTGGCCGCAACGTCATCCTTAAGCGACGTGAGCGGGAGCTGGACGGCAATGACCTCGGCGTGCTGCTTCTGCAACAGGGTAATCACCTTATTCCAGCTGCTGCCGTCGGCAAACGCGCCGTGCACCAGCACGACGCTGGTTTTACTCTGCGCAAAGGCGCTGGCGGAAAGCGCCAGCAGGCCTGCCGCCACTACAGACGGTGCTTTCATCTTCAGACTCCTTAAAAGTGGTGGACCGCCGCGTGGGGCGGGACGGTGAATTCAACGGTTTTGTGGTCGAGCGGCTTGTGCGTCGGGTCGGCCAGAATAATGGTCACCTTGTGTTTACCGGCGGGCAGACCCACCAGGATCACCGGCTCTCCGCTGGCGTCAGCCCAGTGCCACGGCGCGTCATCCACCACCACGTGAATGTGCCCGATGCGCGGCGTGACCTTGAGCGCTTCGGGGCCGAATACCGGCTCGATGCGCAGGTTTTCGGCACGGTACTGAATAAACACCGCGCCTTTGCTCAGCGGCCCGGCAAGCGGCGGATCGACGATCAGCTTTGCGGGAGGCTGCGGCTGAGCCAGCGGCGCAACGGCAGCGGGGCCGTTAACGTCCGCGGCGCTCAGGTTGTCCAGCGGCGTGGTCCGGGCATGGGCTACAGATGCCAGGACAAGCAGGGGTAAAAGTGCAAAGCGACGAATCATGGGTTCTCTCCTCATCGGTTCTGAATGGCGACAGGGAAAGAAAACCATTTTTATGTATCGGAGATATTTGCCGGAGGCGGCGTTTTGTACCCGTTTGTCAGCGTGGTGCTCTGGATACAGTGCGATACAGTTTGCCTGCGTGGACGGCGCACAATCGCTATCGCCAGCCCGGCAATCACCAGCGTCAGCCCCGTTGAAACCCACATTGCACCCGCGATCCCGAGCGTTTTATTCAGCCATGCATAGGCAAACGGTGAGGCTGCCGCCATCAGCTGGCCAGGGATAAGCAGCATGCCGGTGCGGCGGGCATAGCTTTCGGTGCTAAACAGTTCCAGCGGCAGGGTGGCTTTCACAATGGTGATCAGCCCGTTGATGGCGCCGTAGCCCAGCACGAACCCGGCCGCACACCACGCAAACAGGGCGCTGCTCATCCCCAGAAGAAAGCAGAGCGGCATGGCTAGCGCGGTAAAAAGCGTGAGTTTGAAGGGGGTTAAGCGGGCACCCGCCAGCACTTCCAGCGAGCGGGCGCCCGTCTGACCGATCCCCCACAGCATGCCGATGGCGACCGGCAGGCCGAAGTGGGCAATAAACTCCGGCAAATGGGTGGACGTGCCGTTAGAGACAAAGGTGATGAGGGCAATGAAGGCGGCATAAAGCCAGGCGTTACGCCGCTCGTTGTTCAGCGGCGGCGCGGTGACCTTTGTCGTCACCGTCAGCCGCTGCCGGGGAAGCGTTCGAATCAGCATCGCGCTCAGCAGGCCGAAGAGCGCGTAGACGCGCAGCGCCTCCTGCCAGCTCATGACCTGAAGCAGGGCGTCGCCCAGCGGCCAGAAAACGGCGGAGGCCAGCCCGCCCGCCAGCGTGACGCGTGAGATCGTTCTTCGCGCCTGCTGCCCGTAGAGGTTTACCAGCGCGGCGAACAGCGCGTCGTACAGCGACAGGCGCATCCCTACGCCGCCGATCAGCCAGGCGCAGTACCAGCCAAAAAGCGTCTGGGTATACGCCATCCCAGCGCAGCTTGCGGCGATCAGCAACGTGCCGCTCATCACCACTTTCTGACCGCTAAAGCGTGCCAGCAGGCGGGCGACAAACGGAGAAACCGCCGCCATCACCAGCATCGCCAGCGTCAGGCCGAGATAAATCTGCGGTGATGACCATCCCCGGTCGGCTGAAATCGCCAGCGCAAAGGTGCCGGGCATATAAAACGAGATCCCCCAGTTGATAAGCTGATTACATCCCGCCGTGAGGGCGAGGCGGCGTGGCAGGGCGGGTGTTTCCATTGTTTTTCATTCCGTTATGCAGTTGTCCTGAGCATAACTCGCGCGCTATTGTGCTGGCAGGGCAGCAACCTTATGCGCGGTATAAGAGAAACTTTGAATGACAACGCTTAATCTGGGCTATCTCGCCACCTTTCGTCTGGTGATACAGCGCGGCAGCTTTTCAGCGGCAGCGGATGCGCTGGGTATTTCTCAGCCTGCCGTCAGCCTGCAAATACGTCAGCTGGAGCAGTTTCTGCAAACGCGGCTGGTGGAGCGTACCGGACGAGGGATTAAGGCTACGGCTGCCGGGCAGGCGTTGCTGGCGTATGGGGAGCGTATTCAGCAGGCGGTGGATGACGCCATCCGGTCCGTGAGCGCATTCAGCCACGATGTGAGCGGCACCATTACGCTTGGCACGGGGGCAACGGCCTGCATCCATCTTCTGCCGCCGCTGCTGGAGAAGCTGCGTCGAGACTATCCGCTCCTGAGCGTGGGGGTGACGACGGGCAACACCCTCGACATCGTCAGGGCCATCGAAGAGAACCGGCTCGATATGGGGCTGGTGACGCTGCCGGTGAGCGGCAGAGCGCTGGACGTCATGCCGGTAATGGACGAAGAGTTTGTTTTTATCGCGTCGCGGGAGCAGCAGGATGCGTTCAGGGATTTTACCCCGGAGGCGCTGCACGCTCAGCCGCTGATTGCCTTTGAATCAGGCAGCGGTACCCGGGCGCTGATCGATGGCTGGTTTGCGGCGAATGGATTAGCGATCGCACCGGTGATGCAGCTTGGCAGCATCGAGGCGATCAAACGCATGGTTCGTGCGGGTCTGGGCTACAGTATTGTGCCGCGAATGGCGGTCGAACAGGATGCCGATCGCGAAGGGCTATGTGTGATGTCGCTTACGCCCATGCTGCAGCGGCAGCTGGCGGTGGTAATGCGGCAGGATAAAATCCTCAGCAAAGGGATCGCGGCCATTATTCGGCTCGTGCAAGATCCTTCGGCTGTTTAGCGATCGGCGGTGTCGACGGTCAGGCTGGATTGCTGCGACTGGGTTTTGTCCTGATGGTGGTACCAGGCGCCAATTGAAGAGTAAACGAAGCGGCCAAAGAAAAACAGGAAGCTGATGAGCAGTATGATGCGGGTCATTCGGGTATTAAATTGATGTCGTTTTCGCATACGCGTGACCTGACTCACTCTGTTTTTCCTGGATAAGCCCTTTTGGGCGACGAGGATATTAAGGCACAGCGGGAAGATGGGGTCAATTCTGAAGTGTGTAAATAACCGTCAATGTTTACATTGATTAATGTTATTGAAATTAATTAATGCATTTACCATATTGATAATATGAAGAAAATAATTTCAAAAAAACACCGCGAAAAGTTATTTGCGTAAAGTAGTTTGATTTAAGTCAACGGCTTCCCGGCCCTGATATTTAAAATCCTTCCTCCATACAGTTCGCCCCGCACGCCGCCGGGCGGCGCGTACGTCAGGTTGGATGCCTGTCTTTATTTTCCCTCAGGAGCGAAAGGGTTTAACCGGGCATCTATGAACATTCTGGCTTTCCTGAAAAAAAATGAAAACCGCTGGTGGGCATTACCGCTTATTTTGCCTGTGCTTTTACTTCCCGTGCTGAGCATTGCGAATACATTCACGCAGCTGGGCGACGGCATTGCGGCACTCTATTATTTACCCCTCTCATTTTTGCTTTCGCTGATGATGTTCTTTGGCCTGGAAGCGCTGCCCGGGATCGTATTGTCGCTGTTTATCCGCTATTACCCGTCGGTCGGAATGTTTGAAACCGTCGCGGGGATCCTCCATTTTGTCGTCCCTTTAGTGCTCAGCTGGGGTGGCTACCGGGTGTTTGCGCCCAGACGGAATATGACCGCGTACGGCGACGTGCGGCTGATGGCGCAGCGCATCTTCTGGCAGGCGTTCTGCCCCGCGACGCTATTTCTGGTGCTGTTTCAGTTTGCGGTGTATTTAGGCGTGTATGAGAGCCGTCAGAGCCTTGCGGGATTAAATCCGCTCAATATTCGCACGCTCATCAACTATCAGACGCTGCTGGTCAGCGGGCTAACGGGCGTGCCGCTGAGCTATCTGCTGATCCGCCTGCTTCGTCATCCGCGCTATATCAAAAGCCTTCTCTCGCAGATCCGTTCCGAGATAGACAAAAAGGTGACGGTCGTTGAGTTGTTGGTGTGGGCTATCGCGCTTGGCGGGCTGCTTTCGCTGCTGCTGCTTCCGATGAATGAGAACAGCTCCATTTTCACCACCAACTATACTCTTTCCCTGCTGATGCCGGTGATGCTCTGGGGCGCGATGCGTTTTGGCTATAAGCTGATTTCGCTTATCTGGACGCCGATACTGCTGGTGTCTATTCACTATTTTTACCGCTATATCCCGGTGAACCCGGGGTATGACATTCAGCTGGCGATCACCTCTTCCAGTTACCTGGTCTTCTCGTTCGTGGTGATTTATATGTCGATGCTGGCGACCCGGCAGCGCGCGGCGAACAAACGCTCCCGCAGGCTGGCGCTGCTCGACCCGGTCGTCCATATGCCTAATCTGCGGGCGCTGTCGCGCGATCTGGCGAAAAACCCGTGGTCGGCGCTCTGCCTGCTGCGCATTCCGGAGCTGGAAATTCTGGGCCGAAATTACGGCGTGTTGCTGAGGATTCAGTACAAGCAGCAGCTGGCGCAGTGGGTGAATGGCATTCTCCAGCCCAATGAGCTGGTGTATCACCTGACCGGGTATGACCTGGCGGTACGGCTCAACGCGGAATCGCACCAGCAGCGGATTGAAGCCCTGGACGAGCACATCAAGCAGTTCCGCTTTGTCTGGGACGGCATGCCGCTGCAGCCGCAGGTGGGCGTGAGCTATTGCTATGTCCGGTCCCCGGTTAACCATCTTTATCTGGTGCTGGGCGAGCTGGGCGTGGTTGCCGACCTGTCGCTCTCCTCCAACCATCCGGAAAACCTTCAGCAGCGTGGGGCCGTCCATTTGCAGCGCAACCTGAAGGATAAAGTCGCGATGATGAGCCGCCTGCAAAAGGCGCTTGATAACGACGAATTCACCCTGCTGGTTCAACCCGTTCGCGGCATGCGTGGCGATTGCTATCACGAAGTCCTGCTCCGGATGCCGGATATAAACGGGCTATTGATCTCCCCCGACCAGTTCCTGCCCGTCGCGCAGGAGTTTGGTCTCTCCTCGCGGGTAGATTTATGGGTGCTCGAGCACACCCTGCGCTTTCTCGCCGCGCATCGCGAAAGACTGCCCGGCCAGCGCTTTGCCATTAATCTTGCCCCGTCGACCGTGTGTCGGGTGCAGTTTCCGCTTGAGGTGAATCGCCTGCTGGCGAAATACGCCATTGAGCCGTGGCAGCTAATCTTTGAAGTGACGGAGTGCAGCACTTTTTGCAATGCGGAACAGGCGCTACACATCCTCCGGCAGCTGCAGAAAATGGGGGTACGTATTGCAATTGATGATTTTGGCACCGGCTATGCGAGCTATGCGCGGCTGAAAAGCGTGGACGCGGATATTCTCAAGATTGACGGCAGCTTTATTCGCAATATCGTCAACAACAGCCTGGATTATCAGATTGTGGCGTCTATCTGCCATCTGGCGCGCATGAAGAAAATGCTGGTGGTGGCGGAGTATGTCGAAAGCGAAGAGATACGTAGCGCGGTTCACGCGCTAGGCATCGATTATGTGCAGGGTTATCTGATTGGCAGACCGGCACCGCTTGAGTCGCTGCTGGAAGCAGAGGCGTCCACTGCGGACGCCTGAGCCGTTACGCGGCGACGTCGGCGCTCTCTTCTTCAATTTTGAGCAGCCAGCCGGTGACCGCTTCCCAGTACTGCTGCTCTTTTTCCAGATCCAGCAGGACCAGCGCGTTCTGACTAAACCAGTCGTGCGGGAAGCTCAGCGTCCAGTGGTGGTCGTCGGTTTTAAGCTTCAGCGTGGGCGGCGTGGTGGTGGCCTGACGCTGGTTATTGAGCAGCACGCCCAGACGCAGCAGCTGAATAAGCGGCAGAAACTGTTTTTTCTTGAACAGCGTAAAGCGCGGCAGGTCGTCGAGCTTGATGGCCTTGCGGTGATAACGCACCAGGGTCGCCATCATGGTTTGCTGCTCCTGGTTGAAGCCAGGCAGATCGCTGTTTTGCAGAATGTAGGCCGAATGGCGGTGCATCCCGCTGTGGTTGATGTTCAGCCCCACCTCGTGCAGCATCGCGGCCCATTTCAACAGCGCGGCAAGCTGCGGGTGCGCGAGCTTCGGATTCTGCTCCTGCCACTGTTCGTACATCTGCACCGTGGTGTCCAGCACGCGCTTCGCCTGTTCACGGTCGATGTTGTACTGGTTGGCCAGGCTTTGCGCGGTGCGGCTGCGAATATCCTGATGGCGGAAACGGCCTTCCATCTCATACAGCACGCCTTCACGCAGCGCGCCGTCCGACAGACGCAGCTCTTTTATGGCGAGGGCATCAAACACGCCGCAGAGAATAGCCAGCCCCGGCACGAATACCGCTTTACGCTCGTCGGAAAGACCCGGCAGGCTTAAGGCGTCAAAACTTTTATGCTTCAGCACTTCTTCGGTCAGCAATGTCAGGCGTTCGGGCGTGATAAACCCGTCTTTTTCACCCATCGCCAGCAGCACTTCATGCGCCGCCTTGATGGTGCCCGACGCGCCCAGCGCCACGTTCCAGCCCTGAATACGGTACTGCCAGGCCAGATTTTCCAGCTTCTGGACAGCGGCCATACGCGCGCGCTGGAAGTTCTCGCGGGTGATGGTGCCACCCGGGAAATACATCTGCGCGAAGCTGACGCAGCCCATTCGGCGGCTTTCCACCAGGCGCGGCTCAAAGTCTTCGCCGATCACCAGCTCCGTTGAGCCACCGCCGATATCGATAACCAGCTTGCGCCCTTTTTCCGGCTGGGTGTGCTCAACGCCCATGAAAATCAGACGTGCTTCCTCGTTACCGGAGATGATCTCAATCGGGTAGGGGATCACTTTTTCGGCCCGCTTGAGGAACTCCGGGGCGTTCAGGGCCTGGCGCAGGGTGTGGGTGCCCACGATGCACACGCTGGAAGGCGAGAAGCCCTGCAGGCGTTCAGCAAACAGCGACAGGCAGTTTAACCCGCGCTCCATCGCCTCTTCGCTGAGCATGCTGCGTTCATCAAGACCATCCGCCAGGTGTACGCGCTGCTTCAGACGACCGATGATCTGCAGCGCGCCATCCACCTCACGGGCGATGACCATGTGGAAACTGTTAGAGCCAAGGTCGACCGCGGCGAATTCCTGCGGGCGTGGGGTCTTATCATTTATCGGCATAGGTTAATCGGGTTGCTCGAGTGATTTGATATAGTCGTAAATCGCCAGTTGCGACCGCACTTTGCGGCGGTTGCCGCGCGGTACATAGCGGTTACTGAGTTCTTTGTCGATATAGCGTGCTTTCACGGTATCGCTGAACAGAATCTCGATGATGTCGAGGATCTGCTGCTTCAGACGCGGATCCAGCAGCGGTGCCGCGACTTCAATACGGTAGTCAATATTGCGCGTCATCCAGTCTGCCGAAGAGAGATAGACCTGTTTATCACCCGCATTATCAAAAATATAGATCCGATCGTGTTCCAGGTAACGGTCAACGATGCTGATCACACGAATATTGTCGCTGATGCCTTCCAGTTCCGGGATCAGCGAGCACATGCCGCGGATCAGCAGGTTAACCGGCACGCCTGAGCTGGACGCCGCGTACAGCCTGTCCACCAGCCCTTTGTCGACCAGGTTGTTAAGCTTCAGCGTGATGCCGGACGACAGCCCTTTCTGGGCATTGGCGATCTCTTTATCGATCATATCGTACAGCAGGCGGCGCGAGTTCTGCGGCGAGACCAGCAGATAGTCAAAGCTCACCGGACGGTACGGGTTTTCGATAAAGTTAAAGACCCGGCGCACTTCGTTAGTAATGCGGGCGTCGGCGGTTAAGAGCGAGTAGTCGGTATAAATTCGCGCCGTTTTCTCGTTAAAGTTCCCGGTACCGATGTGGGCATAACGCACTACATCGTCGCCCTCTTTACGGGAAATCAGGAACAGCTTGGCGTGAATTTTCAGACCCGGCGCGGAGAAGATGACGTGCACACCGGCTTCCGTCAGACGGCGCGCCCAGTGAATGTTGGCCTCTTCGTCGAAGCGCGCCTGCAGCTCAACCACCACGGTGACCTTTTTGGCGTTGTGCGCCGCATGGATCATCGCGTCGATGATGCGGGAATCTTTTGCCACGCGGTAGATGTTGATTTTGATCGCCAGCACGCTCGGGTCGAATGAGGCCTGACGCAGCAGCTCCAGCACGTGCTCGAAGGTGTGGTACGGATAGTAAAGCAGCACGTCGCGTTCGCGAATGGCGTCGAATCCGTTGCGGAATTTATCGAACCACAGATGGCGCAGGCGCGGCAGCGGCTTGTTCACCAGATTGGCTTTGCCGACGTTCGGGAAGCCAATAAAGTCTTTAAAGTTGTGGTAACGACCGCCCGGCACGATGGAGTCATAGCGCGAAATGGTCAGTTTCTCGCGCAGCATCTCCACCATGGCGTCCGGCATATCGCGCTGATAGACAAAACGTACCGGTTCGGCCGTCAGGCGCTGTTTCAGGCTGGAGGACATCAGCTCCATCAGGCTGGCTTCCATCTCGTGCACCAGGTCATATTCGGCGTCACGGGTCATCTTCATCGAGTAGGCGTTTAACGCATCGTAATCGAAGAAGCCTTTGAAGATGTCGTCCAGGCAGTAGCGCAGGATGTTATCGAGCAGGATCATCGGCTTGCGTCTGCGCGGGGTTTCCGGCGGCAGGTTCACAAAGCGCGGCACCTTGTCGGACGGGATCTCCAGCAGCGCGTAACGGATAGACTCACCGCGAATAATTTCCACCGCCAGGTAGGTGTAATCATCCTTCAGGAACTGAACCAGATCGGTTTCGCGGTTGATCAGAATCGGGGTAATGTGCTGGCGCAGATAGTGTTTGAAGTAGTGGCGCAGCCAGTTTTGTTGGTTAACGGAAAGCTGGCGTTCGTTAATCAGGAAGATTTGATTGCGCGCCATCTCCAGCAGCAGTTCGTTATACAGGCCGTCAAATTCCTGATCGGCTTTCAGCACGCGGGACTGGATTTTGCCCAGCAGATGCCGCGAGTGCGAGTTTAAGCCCTGTTCTTCGCTGATGATGATGCGTCTTTTCAGCTCGGCAAAGCGAACCTTGTAGAACTCATCCAGGTTGTTGGAATAAATGCCCAAAAAACGCATGCGCTCGATTAGCGGGTTACTTTTGTCTGCCGCTTCCTGGAGTACACGTTCGTTGAATGCTAACCAGCTTAGCTCTTTCTCGATATATAACTTTTCCTGACCCATTACAGCTCACACTCCAGTTCAATCACAGGACGTGGTAAATCCGTCTCGTCCTTATTATGGCGAGCATTTCCACGATATGTCCAACAGTGCCAGAAAAGTATGACAGTTATTTTTTTTGTTGGGGATTTTAGAAGGTTGGAGAAGGGAATATCGGGTAATGCAATGAACAGGTCGGGTAAGCGCAGCAGCGCCACCCGACGTAACAACCTACTCTTCCGCCGCATAACCCTGCGGGGGTAACTTCACGCCGTCCAGCCAGGCTGCGCCGTCGCGCATCTCGAGACGCCCGTCGACAAACCAGCTGACCACCAGCGGGTAAATGGCGTGTTCCTGGGTCTGCACGCGTTCGGTCACGTCTTCTTCGCTATCGCCGTCAAAGACCGGAACTTTGGCCTGCAGGATCACCGGGCCGCCGTCCAGCTCGTCGGTAACGAAATGCACGGAGGTGCCGTGCTCCTCATCGCCGTTTTCCAGAACCTGACGATGGGTGTGCAGGCCGGGATATTTCGGCAGCAGGGAAGGGTGGATATTCAGCAGACGACCAGCGAAGTGTTCGACGAAGGCCGGGCTCAGAATACGCATATAGCCCGCCAGCACGACCACGTCCGGCGCGTAGGCATCAATCTCATGCACCAGCTCGCGGTCAAAGGCTTCACGCCCGGCGAACTGACTGGCTTCCAGCGCGTGCGCGGGAATGTTCGCTTCCCGCGCGCGCTCAAGGCCGAACGCGTCGGCCTTGTTGCTGAAAACTGCCCGAATGGTGCCATTGATTTTCTTCTGCTTGCAGGCGTCTATGATGGCCTGCAAATTGCTTCCGTTGCCGGAAATGAGCACCACGATGTTTTTCATTCAATGACCACACGCTGTTCGGAATCGGAAGCTTTAATCGTACCGATTTTCCACGCGTTTTCACCTTTTTCAGTCAGCAGCTTAACCGCTTTATCCGCTTCGCTTGCCGGCAGGGCGATAACCATGCCCACGCCGCAGTTAAAGGTGCGGTACATTTCGTGAGAGCTCACGTTGCCTGCGGTCTGCAGCCAGTTAAATACGGCCGGCCACTGCCATGAGGATTCGTCGATCACCGCCTGGGTGTTATCCGGCAGGACGCGCGGGATGTTTTCCCAGAAGCCGCCGCCGGTCAGGTGAGCGATAGCGTGAACGTCGACGTTCTCGATAAGCTCAAGCACGTTTTTCACGTAGATGCGGGTCGGCGCCAGCAGATGGTCAGCCAGCGGTTTACCGTCCAGCTCGGTGGTCAGCGGGTCACAGCCGCTCACTTCGAGGATTTTACGCACCAGGGAGTAGCCGTTGGAGTGCGGGCCGCTGGAGGCGAGCGCGATCAGCACATCGCCATCGGCCACTTTGCTGCCGTCGATAATTTCTGATTTTTCTACTACGCCGACGCAGAAGCCCGCGACGTCATAATCTTCGCCGTGATACATGCCCGGCATTTCTGCGGTTTCACCACCGACCAGCGCACAGCCGGACTGCAGACAGCCTTCGGCGATACCGTTAATCACGCTGGCAGCGGTATCCACGTCCAGTTTGCCGGTTGCGTAGTAATCGAGGAAGAACAGCGGCTCTGCGCCCTGTACCACCAGGTCATTCACGCACATTGCGACCAGATCGATACCGATCGTGTCGTGACGTTTTAAATCCATCGCCAGGCGCAGTTTAGTGCCTACACCGTCAGTTCCCGAGACCAGAACAGGTTCACGATATTTTTGCGGCAGCGCGCACAGTGCGCCGAAGCCACCCAGACCACCCATCACTTCCGGGCGGCGGGTTTTTTTCACCACACCTTTGATTCGGTCAACCAGCGCATTACCTGCGTCAATATCAACACCGGCATCTTTGTAGCTGAGAGAAGTTTTGTTGGTCACGGCTTAAATCCCCACGCGATTGCATAGCTAGTAAGAAAAATCGGCGCAATTCTAACAGTCCAGGCAAACGTTTGCGAGCCTATTCTGGACGTGGAGATCTTTTTTTCTGTGTGCCACGTGAATGCAGCCAAACTTGACTCTGTTCACGAAAATGAAACCGGTTTCTGAGAACTGCTTGCAACAGCTATGCCCTTTGCACATCATCGAACTGAAACCGGTTTCTGTAATTGTTTTTGCAGAAAATAACGCAGAATGAGGGAAAACGAATGTCAGGATTTAAAGCAGATTTTCTGTGGGGCGGGGCCGTTGCGGCGCACCAGCTGGAAGGCGGCTGGAAAGAGGGCGGCAAGGGCGTGAGCGTTGCCGATGTCATGACCGCGGGGGCGCACGGCGTGCCGCGTGAAATCACCAACGGCGTTCTGGAGGGGAAAAATTATCCTAACCATGAAGCCATTGATTTCTACCACCGCTATAAAGAAGACATCAAACTCTTTGCCGAGATGGGGTTCAAATGCTTCCGCACCTCTATTGCCTGGACGCGGATCTTCCCGAAAGGCGACGAGCTTGAGCCTAACGAGGCTGGCCTGAAATTCTATGACGATCTGTTCGACGAATGCCTGAAGTACGGCATCGAACCGGTTATCACCCTGTCTCACTTCGAGATGCCTTTCCATCTGGTCACCGAATACGGCGGCTGGCGCAACCGTAAGCTGATCGACTTCTTCGTTCGTTTTGCAAAAGTGGTGTTCCAGCGCTACCAGCATAAGGTGAAGTACTGGATGACCTTCAACGAGATCAACAACCAGGCTAACTTCCACGAAGACTTTGCGCCGTTCACGAACTCCGGGCTGAAGTACGCGCCGGGTGAAGACCGTGAACCGGTGATGTTCCAGGCGGCGCACTACGAGCTCGTGGCCAGCGCCCTGGCGGTGAAGGCGGGGCGCGAGATTAACCCGTCGCTGCAGATCGGCTGCATGATTGCCATGTGTCCTATCTACCCGCTGACCTGTGCGCCGGACGATATGATGATGGCGATGAACGCCATGCACCGCCGCTACTGGTTCACCGACGTGCACGTTCGCGGGAAGTACCCGCAGCACCTGCTCAACTACTTCGAACGTCGCGGCTTCGCGCTGGATATCACCGAAGAGGATAAAGCCGCGCTGAAGCAGGGCTGCGTCGATTACATCGGCTTCAGCTACTACATGTCCTTCGCCACCAAGGCGACGGCGGACAACCCGCAGCTGGATTACGACGAAAGCAAGAGCCTGGTCTCTAACCCCTACGTGCAGAAATCCGACTGGGGCTGGCAGATTGACCCGGTCGGGCTGCGTTACTCCCTGAACTGGTTCTGGGATCACTACCAGCTGCCGCTGTTTATCGTTGAGAACGGCTTTGGCGCGATCGACGTGCAGGAGAGCGACGGCACGGTGAACGACCAGTACCGTATTGATTATCTGGCCGCCCATATCCGCGAGATGAAAAAAGCGGTGGTGGAAGATGGCGTGGATCTGATGGGCTACACCCCGTGGGGCTGCATCGACCTGGTGTCTGCCGGCACGGGCGAAATGAAAAAACGCTACGGCTTTATCTTTGTGGATAAAGACAATGATGGAAACGGCACGCTGAACCGCAGTAAGAAAAAATCGTTCGACTGGTATAAGCAGGTGATTGCGAGCAACGGCGAGAACCTGTAATTGTCGGGTGGCGCTAACGCTTACCCGACCTACACTACACGTAGGCCCGCGTAAGCGCAGCGCCACCGGGCAGAACCCCGCACCCAAGCCGGAGTCTCGCCTCCGGTTTTTTTGTCTCTAAATCACTTTGCTTGATATACGTCAAGCAACATGGGTATGGCCTAATCCGAAAAAAGCGGTATAATCCCGCGATTTTTTTGCGGACGCCACCTCAGAGGAGAAAGAGAATGAAGATTGTGGAAGTGAAACACCCACTCGTTAAACACAAGTTGGGCCTGATGCGTGAGCATGACATCAGCACGAAGCGTTTTCGCGAACTGGCATCTGAAGTCGGCAGCTTGCTGACCTACGAAGCGACCTCTGATCTGGAAACAGAAAAAGTCACCATCGAAGGCTGGAACGGCCCGGTGCAGGTTGAGCAGATCAAAGGTAAGAAAATTACCGTGGTGCCAATCCTGCGTGCCGGTCTCGGCATGATGGAAGGCGTGCTGGAGCACGTGCCAAGCGCGCGTATCAGCGTGGTGGGTATCTACCGTAACGAAGAAACCCTTGAGCCGGTTCCTTACTTCCAGAAGCTGGTCTCTAACATCGACGAGCGTATGGCGCTGGTGGTTGACCCAATGCTCGCGACCGGTGGCTCTATGATCGCCACCATCGACCTGCTGAAAAACGCGGGCTGTAACAGCATTAAGGTGCTGGTACTGGTTGCCGCTCCGGAAGGTATCGCGGCGCTGGAAAAAGCGCACCCGGACGTTGAGCTGTATACCGCCTCTATCGACCAGGGGCTGAACGAGCACGGGTACATCATCCCGGGGCTCGGCGATGCCGGCGATAAGATCTTTGGTACGAAATAATCGAATAACGATAAATAAGCCGACTTTGATAGTCGGCTTTTTTTTGAATAAAACACCAACAATACTACACAGAGGAAAACACTATGACGCGCCGTGCTATCGGGGTGAGTGAAAGACCGCCGCTTTTACAGACTATCCCGCTTAGTTTGCAGCACCTGTTCGCCATGTTTGGCGCAACCGTGCTGGTGCCAATCCTGTTCCACATTAACCCGGCCACCGTGCTGCTGTTCAACGGCATCGGTACGCTGCTGTACCTCTTTATCTGTAAAGGCAAAATCCCGGCGTATCTCGGGTCGAGCTTCGCCTTTATCTCGCCGGTGTTACTGTTGCTTCCGCTGGGTTATGAAGTCGCGCTGGGCGGCTTTATCATGTGTGGCGTCCTGTTCTGCGTGGTGTCCTTCATTGTGAAGAAAGCCGGTACCGGCTGGCTGGACGTGATGTTCCCCCCTGCGGCGATGGGCGCAATCGTTGCCGTCATCGGTCTTGAGCTGGCGGGCGTCGCGGCGAATATGGCCGGTCTGCTGCCTGCTGACGGTCAGTCACCGGATTCCAAAACCATTATCATCTCGCTGGTAACGCTGGGCGTCACGGTGTTTGGCTCCGTGCTGTTCCGCGGCTTCATGGCGATTATCCCGATCCTGATCGGCGTGCTGGCGGGCTATGCGCTCTCCTTCGCGATGGGCGTGGTGGACACCACCCCGATTGCTCAGGCGCACTGGTTCGCCCTGCCGACCTTCTATACGCCACGCTTCGAATGGTTTGCTATTTTCACCATTCTGCCCGCGGCGCTGGTGGTGATTGCGGAGCACGTCGGACACCTGGTGGTGACGGCGAACATCGTTAAGCGCGATTTAATCCGCGACCCGGGCCTGCACCGCTCCATGTTTGCGAACGGTTTCTCCACCATCATCTCCGGTTTCTTCGGCTCGACGCCAAACACTACCTACGGCGAGAACATCGGCGTGATGGCGATTACCCGCGTCTACAGTACCTGGGTTATCGGCGGCGCGGCGATTATCGCCATTCTGCTCTCCTGCGTCGGTAAACTTGCGGCAGCGATTCAGATCATTCCGGTGCCGGTAATGGGCGGCGTTTCTCTGCTGCTGTACGGCGTGATCGGCGCCTCCGGTATTCGCGTGCTGATTGAATCCAAAGTGGATTACAGCAAGGCGCAAAACCTGATCCTGACCTCCGTTATCCTGATCATCGGCGTGAGCGGCGCGAAGGTGCACATTGGTGCGGCCGAGCTGAAGGGCATGGCGCTGGCGACCATCGTCGGCGTGGGCCTGAGCCTGATCTTCAAGCTGATCTCGGTCATCCGCCCGGAAGAAGAAATTCTCGACGCGGACGACAGCGAAAAAGCACCACATTGATCGAAAAGTCGGGCGAGGGATCGCCCGGTTCTCTCCTTGCAGGTTCCGTGTTAAACTCCATTCCGATTTTACGTAGGATCTCTGGTTGAGGTATTTCTGAACGGACCGGCACAGCTCTCTCTGCCACTCTATCTCCCTGACGACGAAACTTTCGCGAGTTTCTGGCCGGGTGATAACCCCTCTTTACTGGCTGCACTGCAAAACGTGCTGCGCCAGGATCACAGCGGATACATCTATATCTGGTCACGTGAAGGCGCGGGGCGCAGCCATCTGCTGCATGCCGCCTGCGCGGAGCTTTCGGCGCGCGGTGATGCAGTAGGCTACGTGCCGCTGGATAAACGTACCTGGTTCGTGCCTGAGGTGCTGGAGGGAATGGAACATCTCTCGCTGGTCTGCATCGATAATATCGAATGCGTGGCGGGGGACGAGCCGTGGGAAATGGCGATCTTTAACCTCTACAACCGCATTCTGGAGTCGGGCAAAACCCGGCTGCTGATCACCGGCGATCGTCCGCCGAGACAGCTCAATCTGGGGCTGCCGGATCTGGCGTCTCGTCTGGACTGGGGGCAAATCTACAAGCTCCAGCCGCTGTCGGATGAAGATAAGCTTCAGGCGTTACAGCTGCGCGCAAAACAGCGTGGGTTTGAGCTGCCGGAGGATGTGGGGCGCTTCCTGCTCAAGCGGCTGGATCGCGAAATGCGCACGCTGTTTGACACCCTCGATCAGCTCGATCGCGCCTCCATTACCGCCCAGCGCAAGCTGACCATTCCGTTTGTGAAAGATATTCTTAAGCTTTGAGTTTTTTGCCCGGTGGCGGCTGCGCCTTACCGGGCCTACGAAAACCTGCCGCCCTTTGTAGGCCGGGTAAGGCGCAGCCGCCACCCGGCTAAAGATCTCCTATCAGGTGCTCCACCAGCAGCGGAATCGGTCTTCCCGACGCCACGCTCCTGCCGCTCTCTCGCCACAGCGCCGTACCGCTAATGTCCAGATGCGCCCACGGGATCGTCGGCGGGCAAAAGTGGTGCAGCAGCCACGCCGCCGAGGCGCTGATCGCCGCATTGTTGGTCGGCGTGTTGCACAGATCGGCAATCGCGCTTTCGGTCTGTTTTTTCAGCCGCGCATCCAGCGGCAGGGACCACACTTCATCGCCGCTCTGCTTGCCCGCCAGCGTCAGCGCCGCACGCAGCGGTTCATCCTGCGTCATCAGCCCGCTCAGCTCATACCCCAGCGCCTTCACGACCGCACCGGTTAAGGTCGCCATATCAATAATATAGCGCGCCTGCGGATGACGAAGGCTGGCCCAGGCGATGGCGTCCGCCAGCACCAGTCGGCCTTCGGCATCGGTGTTGTTGATTTCAACCGTGGTGCCATTGCAGGCCGTCGCCACCGTGCCGGGCTGCATGGCGTCTGGGCCGATGGCGTTTTCCGCCAGCGCCAGCACGCCCATGATGCGTACGGGCAGCGCCAGCTCTGCCACGGTCAGCATCAGGCCTAGCACGTTAGCCGCACCGCACATGTCGTATTTCATGGTGTACATGCCCGCGCCTTCCTTCAGCCACAGGCCGCCGGTATCGAAGGTTATGCCTTTTCCCACATAGCAGCGCACCGGGCCGTCGTTGACGCCGTCATAATGGATCGCCAGCAGGCGCGGCGGACAGGTCGCCCCTTTGCCAACGGCGTGCAGCAGCCCCAGACCCTGCTCAGCAATAGCCTTTTCGTTCAGCACTTCGCAGCGCAGGGCGGGGAAGGCGGCACAGAGCCTTTGCGCCTCTTCCACCACAAACTGCGGCGTGCATCGGTCGGACGGGATATCCGCCAGACGTCGCGCCGCGACCATGCCGCGGGCGATGGCCTGCTGCTGGCGGAAGACATCCTCCAGTTTTGCCTGCTGTTCCGGCAGGCAGAGGGCGGTGATGTGCGTAAGGCGCACCGTGGATTCATCCGTTTTCTTCAGCTTCAGGTCGCTTAGCCTGTGCGCCTGATTAAAGAGAAAACGCAGCACCTGCGCCAGCACCACATCGTCGATAGCAGTAACGTCCAGTATCAGCCCGGGGCTGACGGGCGAGGCCAGCAGCGGGCGCAGCGCCGTCAGCAATCCTTCGGTCAGGCTATCCTGCCAGAGGGCATCCGGCAGCAGAGTGATCCGGGCAAACGGGGCGCAGCCAAAGCGGGTGTCAGCGATGCTGGCAGACTCGCGCATTTCCGCGACAAGCGCCGTTTCGGGCAAATGCGTACAGGAGGCGGACGCAATCAAATGGCTTTGCGGAGCCGCGTCAGAAAGCGCGGTGATAAACTGATACGTGATCATCATGACTCCTCAATCGGCGCGCGGATCCGCGCGGCATAGGCCTGCATCCACTCATCGTCTACGGCGTAATAATGCGTTTTCTCCCGCAGGCGTTCGGTACGAAAAACGGTGAGGGGCTGGCGAGCCGTCGCCACCACAAACGAGAAGGTTTTGATGTTGGTGGCAGCCCCGAATTCGCCCCTGTTGTTCATGCACACCACGGAAAGATCGCCCGCGCGGCCAAAGCGCGACATCAGCTTGTCTTCCAGCTCGAACACCACCGAATCCGCCGCCTGCTGGGGCGTCATACCCTGCGCCATGCGGCGGACGATTTCGTAGCTGGTGCAGCCTTTCATTAGATCTTCACCGACGCCCGTTGCGGTGGCCGCGCCGGTTTCACTGTCGCAGTAAAAGCCGGAACCAATAATGGGTGAATCCCCGAGTCGACCGCGCTTTTTCATGAACAGGCCGCTGGTGGAGGTGGCGACGCTCATTGACCCCTGCTTATCGAGGCCGATAATGCCGACGGTGTCATGTCCGTCGTAAGGGCTTAGGCCCTTATCCAGCGTTTCGCGGCAGCGTTTGCGGTAGTGCTGCATGGCGCGGTCAGTGAGCATGGTTTTGTCGGCAAAGCCCTGGCTCAGCGCCCATTCCCGCGCGCCCTGGCCGACCAGCAGGCTGTTGTAGCGCTGGCGGCTTAACGCATGCGCCACGCGCACCGGGTTGGCAATATCCACCAGGTTGCCCACGGCGCCAAACGCCAGCGTGTCGCCGTCCATGTAGGCGGCGTCCAGCTCCACCTCGCCATTTTCGGTGGGCAGTCCGCCGTAGCCGACGGATTTATAAAACGGAAAGTCTTCGACGGCGGCGACGGCATCCACCACCGCAGCGGAGACCGGTTTCCCCGCAGCCAGCGCGGATGCAGACTCCGTAACGCCTTCAAGCGCCATTCTCCAGGTCGCGATAATTCCCCACATGCTTTACTCCTGTTTTGCAAGGGCGGTGTCGGTTTGCGTAACGGTGGCCATTTCCGCCGCACGGTACTGTTTGTCCACGATACGCATGAAAGGCAGGTACAGCATGGCGCCAATCAGCAGGTTGATAAGCTGCATCACGCTGCCGCTCAGGTGCCCGGTGACGATAAAACCGCTGATGACCGGCGGCAGCGTCCAGGGAATAAACACCCCGGTGGTGACGGCAACCGCGCCAATCTTCATCGCCGCATACTGCACGGTGACCAGCACCAGCGGCACCAGGTTGAACGGGATAAGCATGATTGGGTTCATGATCACCGGCAGGCCAAACAGGATCGGTTCGTTGATGTTAAACACCGACGCCCCGGCGCCGAGGCGCGCCACTTCACGCATGTTTTTGCTGCGGGCGAAAATCAGCATTGCAATGACCAGCGACAGCGTGGCCCCCGCGCCGCCCATCCAGATCATGTCAAAAAATTGTTCAGTGATAATGTGTGGCGGCGTCGAACCTGCCTGAATCGCAGCGATGTTGTCGGTCTGGTTTTCCATCCACAGCGGGCGAATGATGCCGTTGATCATGGAGCCGGAGTTAATGCCCACTGACCACAGGATGGTGATGCTGAACACCGTCATCAGAGCGCCAAAGTAAGAGGTGCCGTAGTGGCGCACCGGCGTGGCAACCACTTCGTAAATAAACTGGTGGATGGTGTTGTAGTGGGTGTTTTCAAACACGATGCGGATACCCAGCACCAGAATCATCACCAGCAGGGCCGGGATCAGCGCGGCGAACGACTCCTGCACCGCCGGAGGCACGCCGTCCGGCATTTTGATCACCAGTTTTTTGCGCTTGAGCCAGCAGAACAGTTCCGTCCACAGCAGGGAACCGATCATCGCCACGAACAGCCCTTTGCTGCCAATCCACTCCACCGGAATGACGGTAATACCGCCGTTTTCCGCCACTTTGATAAAGGGCGTCAGGATGAGAAAGGCGACCAGCGCCAGGATACCGCAGGAGATGCGGTCTTCACCGTAGTGTTCCGCCAGGCGGAAGGCCACCAGGAAGCTGATGAACAGCGACATGGTGGAGAACACCGCGTTGAACGGGATTTCAATAATGGCGCTCCAGCTCTCACCAAAGGCCTGAGACATAAACTGCTGATAGGCTTGATTCGGGAACGACGAGATCACCAGCAGAATAGAGCCGACGATGATAAACGGCATGAATGACACGTAGGCGCCGCGAATGGCCCCGAGGTGACGCTGCTGGGCCGTTTTGGCCGCCAGCGGCATCAGTTTTGCTTCAAGAAATCCCAGAACATTGTTCATTGTGAACTCCGTACAAGATTGAGGGGTGTTGTTTGTGTTATGTCTGGGGATTATCAGTGAAGCGCGGCGGGCGAAAGGTGAAATCGGTCACAAAGCAATCGCTGGTGTAGTATAAATCTCATAAGATTGGTTCTGAGGATCCTGCGATGGAAATTAAACTGCATGCTAATGCCACCACGACGCCGCGCATCCGTCGCTATCTACAGCAGTCAGATAAAAGCGACAGGGAGCTGGCCACGGAGCTGGGTATTTCGGTCACTACCGTCAGGCGCTGGCGCAACCGCGAGCAGGTTTCGGATAATCACACGACGCCAAAAGTGATACACAAAGCATTGAGACAGGAGCAGGTTGCGCTGGTCAATGCCCTGCGGGATATCACTGGCGCCCCGCTGGACGAACTGCTGCAGATGGTCAATAGCGAACTCGGGATCGCCGTGTCCCGCGCGACCCTGAACCGCTATCTCAAACCGGCTTCGATAAAGCAGAAGGGCGCGACGTTGCAGGGAAAAAAGGCGCTGAAGGCAGGTATCGTGCCGCAAAAACTCCTGTTACATCATCAGCCTCTGTCGCTGCATATGGACGATGGCGGGGAACAGCATCTGCTGTGGGCGCGTGAACCCGTGAGCGGCTGGTGCTACGCCCGGCTGTACGCGGGCATTTCTCCGCAGCTGCTGGCCCACTGGGCGAATGACGCTCTGGAAGCCTGTCCGGCTGATATTCAATCTGTTGAGACTTTTGGTTTCGAGGTGAAGCTTGAGGAGCGTAATATCAACGTGACAGCGCATCCACAGCAATACCGCGCCGTTCAGGTTGATCTACCGCTATGTGAAATCATCCCACGTCTGAACAGTGAACCGGCAGGCGAGCTGTTGATCCAGCTGTGCGAATTTTACAACCGGGGAAAAGCGCAGAAAAAGCTGGGAGAGAGTACGCCGCAGGCCTTTCTGGAAGCGCTGCGGCATAAGGACTAGAGGATCTCGAGCACGTCTTCCGGCGGGCGTCCAATGCGCGCCTGGCCGTTCGCCACTACTATCGGGCGCTCAATCAGCTTTGGATTTTCAACCATCGCCTGGATCAGCTCAGCCTCGGTGAGACGGCTGTCATCCAGGTTAAGCGACTTATACAGATCTTCTTTCTGACGCATCAGCTCTCTTGCACTGCCCATTCCCAGCATGTGCAGCAGCTGGCGGAGGGTTTGCGCGTCAGGTGGGGTGTCGAGGTACAGCACCACTTCCGGCTCAACGCCGTTAGACTTCAGCAGGCTCAGGGTATCGCGGCTCTTGGAGCAGCGAGGGTTGTGATAAATTTTTACGGCGTCTGTCATGACGTGAATTCTCCTTTATTACATCTTCTCGTACGGCTTAAAGCGCTGCTGCAGGCCGCGCAGCTGATCGATACGCGCGTCGTAACGGGCCTGCTGGAGGCTGCCGAGTTTGACCTGCGCGCTGGCGCTGCTGAGCGTGGAAATCGCCTGATCGAGGCGGCCCACCAGGGCAAAACCTTCGGCACGCGCCGCCAGCTCCTGATCGCGGTTGCCGAGCTGGGCTTCCGCCTGAGCGAGCAGATCCCAGCCGTTTTGATCGTCTTTATTGTTGAAGGTGTAGCGGTTCAGAATGGTCGCCGCTTCGCCAGGCTGACCGCCCTGTAAGTAAGCGTTCGCCAGGTTAAGCTGCAGCACCGGGTTGGTACGGACGTCTTTCGCCCCTTTCAGACGGTTGATCGCATCGGCCGTTTTCTTCTGCCCCAGATCGATATCCGTTGACAGATCGAGGTACCACGGGTTGTTCGGGTCGGCTGCCAGAAGCGGCTGCAGCGCTTTACGCGCCTCGTCGTATTTGCTGGCTTCCATCGCCTGGAGCGCCTGACCATACTGCGCGGCGTTTTTCTCACGCACGTTGCCTTTCGCCAGGGAATCCAGCAGGTCGCTGGTGAGCTGGTTACGCCCGGAGTTGTACATCCCAAGCGTTCTCACTTTCGCCATGTAGAAATCCTGTGATGACTGGACCACCACCGGACGCATCTGGTTGGCACGGTTACGCGCGTCCGACAGTCGGCTTTCAGGTAATGGGTGCGTCAGCAGGATTTCCGGCGGACGGGAAGAGTAACGCGCCTGATCGAGCAGTTTTTCGAGGAAGCTCGGCATGGCCTGCGGGTCAAAGCCCGAACGCTGCAGCACCTGAATCCCGATGCGGTCCGCTTCCTGTTCATTTTGCTGGGTAAAGCTGATCATTCCCTGGCGCGTTCCAGCCAGCGTACCGGTCAGGGCCGCCATCCCGGCCTGCGGGCTGGCCATCGCCAGCAGAATGGAGCCCAGCGCGCCCACCCAGGTGAGGGGGGCGTTACGTTTCTGGTCTTCCATGGCGCGCGCCAGGTGGCGCTGGGTGACGTGCGAAATTTCGTGCGCCATCACCGAGGCCAGCTGGCTTTCGTTGTCAGAGTAACGGAATAACGCCGAGTGCAGCACCACGTTTCCGCCAAAGAAGGCGAAGGCGTTGATTTCGTCATTATTGATTAAATAGAAATGGAAGGGCGTTTTTACCGAGTCGGCGTGCGAAACCAGGCGCATCCCCAGCCCGTTAATGTACTGTACCAGCAAAGGGTCGTTAATCAGCGGGGCGCTGCCGCGCAGCTGGCGAACATAGTAATCCCCCATTTGCATCTCTTGCCCAATAGAGAGCGTGCTTCCTGCTGTGGTGCCCATGTCCGGCAATGAATCGGACGAGTCAGCAAAAGCGGGCAACACCTGACCGACCGTCACCGCGGCAATCAGTGTTGCAACCAGTGTTTTTCTCAACTGCCTGAACATAACCACTGTCCTGTATGTTGGATGTGCTAATTTGACCGATGAAGCGGCATATCGTTCATCTCTGCTGCTCTGCGAGTGTAGCCGTGTTGCAGCATGAAGAAAATCCCATTCATCAGGCTTTTGCGGATTGCGATCGGGATACAAAAAGCGAAAGTCTTTTTTGTGACAGTTAGATACAATTCACCGTCTCACTCCCGCCATTCGATTCAGGGAAGGGTTGTATGCTCGAAATGTTAATGCAGTGGTACCGGCGTCGGTTCAGCGACCCGGAAGCTATTGCTTTGTTGGTTATTCTGGTTGCCGGGTTCGGTATTCTGTTCTTCTTCAGCGGCCTGCTCGCGCCACTGCTGGTGGCGATTGTGCTGGCGTACCTGCTGGAGTGGCCAACAGTTCGCCTGGAACACATCGGCTGTTCCCGGCGCTGGGCGACCAGCATCGTACTGGTGCTGTTTGTCGGCATCCTGCTGTTGATGGCCTTTGTGGTGATGCCGGTTGCCTGGCAGCAGGGAATTAACCTGATCCGCGACATGCCCGGTATGCTGAACAAGCTGTCTGATTTCGCCGCCACGCTACCGCGCCGTTACCCGGCCCTGATGGATGCCGGGATTATCGACGCGATGGCCGAAAATATGCGCGCCCGCATCATGACGATGGGCGATTCGGTGGTGAAGTACTCTCTGGCCTCGCTGGTCGGGCTGCTGACGCTGGCGGTTTACCTTGTGCTCGTGCCGCTGATGGTCTTCTTCCTGGTGAAAGATAAAGATCAGATGCTCAACGCCGTGCGCCGTATTCTGCCGCGCAACCGCGGTCTGGCAGGACAGGTCTGGGAAGAGATGAACCAGCAGATCACCAACTACATTCGCGGCAAGGTGCTGGAGATGATTGTCGTGGGGGTAGCCACCTGGATTGGCTTCCTGATTTTCGGGCTGAACTACTCGCTGCTGCTGGCGGTGCTGGTGGGGTTGTCGGTCCTGATTCCGTACATCGGCGCGTTTGTGGTGACCATTCCGGTTGTTGGGGTCGCACTGTTCCAGTTTGGGCTGGGGACGGAGTTCTGGAGCTGCTTTGCGGTGTACCTGATTATTCAGGGCCTGGACGGTAACCTGCTGGTGCCGGTGCTGTTCTCCGAAGCGGTGAACCTGCATCCGCTGGTGATTATCTTATCCGTGGTGATTTTCGGCGGGCTGTGGGGATTCTGGGGCGTGTTCTTTGCGATTCCGCTGGCGACGCTGATTAAGGCCGTGGTCCACGCGTGGCCGGATGTGCCGGCGGTGGAAGATAAGTAGTTTTTGTGCGGCCTGATGCCCTCACTCCGACCCTCTCCCACGGGGAGAGGGGGAAAACATTAAAAACGGCAACCTGGGTTGCCGTTTTGCTGTTTATCAGGCGCTTGCTTTCAGCCAGTTCAACACCACGTCGTGGTGGTTGCTGGTTTTGAAGTCGTCAAACACATGTTCAACTTTACCGTCAGCGTCAATCAGGAAGCTGATGCGGTGAATGCCGTCGTAGGTTTTACCCATAAACGTCTTCTCGCCCCAGACGCCGAACTGCTCGCACACCTGATGATCTTCATCAGAAAGCAGCGTGAAGTTCAGCAGCTCTTTTTCAGCAAATCGTGACAGCTTTTCTGGTTTATCCGTGCTGATACCCAGCACTTCCACACCGACTTTTTTCAACTCGTCCATGTTGTCGCGTAAGCCGCAGGCCTGTACGGTGCAGCCGGGGGTCATGGCTTTCGGGTAGAAATAGACCAGAACACGCTGTCCCTGGAAGTCGGTCAAATTTACTTGCTCGCCGTCTTGATCCGGTAAGCTAAATTTCGGTGCGATGTCACCGGCTTTCAGTGGGTTCATTACTCAACTCCATCCTGTTCGTGCTGCGAATAATTGACGACGCTTATACTGCCCTGCGCGTTTAATTCTGTACAGAGGGCTTTGAACGCTTGCTCGATATTTGACGCATCCTGTGAGGCAGGGCTGTGCGCGGTAATTTGAATAAACAGCACCGGAAGACGCTGGTCACCGCTTGTCTGCGTACGGGAAACCAGTTCGGCAATATTCATCTGATGATTGTCAAAAAGCGCGGTGAAACGCTCAATCAGATGCGGTGAATCAGGCACTTCAACCTGCACCCAGACGGTAGAAGGCAGTGCCGGACGCGGACGCGCGGTGGTGCGCTTCATGACAATCAGCAAATCCAGTTCGGCCCCTTCAGCGGCAGGGTCGATTCAATCAACGTAATGGCGTTCCATGTCCCGGAAAGCAACATAATAAATGTGAACTCTTCGCCAAGCATCGCCAGACGGCTGTCTTCGATATTACAGCCGCAGCTGCTTACGTGACGGGTGATGGTGTTCACGATACCCGGCCTGTCGGCACCCAGCGCAGTGATAACCAGGTAATGTTGTGATGAGGTTGTCAAACCTGTTCTTCCTTTGCATGGTTAAGTCTTCCTAAGGAAAGCATAAAAAAAACATGCATACAACCGCCTGCGAGCCTCAGGTCGCTTGCTTTTATTACAGTTCCAAACGTAACATTGAGGCTCTTGTTCGCACAGAGGATGGCTCATGTTCACGGGAAGTATTGTCGCGCTTGTTACACCGATGGATGAAAAAGGTAATGTCTGCCGGTCAAGCATGAAGAAGCTCATTGATTACCATGTCGCCAACGGAACCTCGGCGATCGTTTCGGTAGGGACTACCGGTGAATCCGCAACGCTGAGCCACGACGAGCACGGCGATGTGGTGATGCTGACCCTGGAACTGGCGGACGGACGTATTCCGGTCATCGCGGGGACAGGGGCTAATGCAACCGCAGAAGCTATCAGCCTGACCAAACGTTTTAACGACAGCGGCATCGTGGGCTGTCTGACGGTGACCCCTTATTACAACCGTCCTACTCAGGAAGGTTTGTTCCAGCACTTCAAAGCCATCGCTGAACATACTGACTTGCCACAAATTCTGTATAATGTGCCGTCCCGTACCGGTTGCGATATGCTGCCGGAAACCGTTGGTCGTCTCTCGGAAGTAAAAAATATTATCGGTATTAAAGAGGCGACAGGGAACTTAAGCCGCGTTCATCAGATCAAAGAGCTGGTTTCAGACGACTTTATCCTGTTGAGTGGTGATGATGCGACCGCGCTGGACTTTATGCAGCTCGGTGGTCATGGCGTGATCTCCGTAACGTCAAACGTTGCGGCGCGCGATATGGCTGAAATGTGCAAACTGGCCGCAGCCGGTCACTTTGATGAAGCGCGCGTCATTAATCAGCGTCTGATGCCGCTGCACAATAAATTATTTGTCGAACCCAATCCGATCCCAGTGAAATGGGCATGTAAGGAGTTGGGGCTTGTAGCAACCGATACGCTGCGTCTGCCAATGACACCGATTACCGACCACGGTCGTGATATCGTCAGGGCGGCGCTGAAGCATGCCGGTTTGCTGTAGAGTTTAGGGAGATTTGATGGCTTATTCAGTACAGAAGTCGCGCCTGGCGAAGGTTGCGAGTGTTTCGCTTGTTATGCTGCTCGCTGCCTGTAGTTCAGATTCGCGCTACAAGCGCCAGGTGAGCGGTGATGAATCCTATCTGGATGCGACCCCGCTTGCTGAACTTCACGCACCGGCTGGTATGATCCTGCCGATTCAGAACGGCGATTATAATATTCCCGTGACCAACGGCAGCGGCCTGGTCGGTAAAGCGCTTGATATTCGTCCGCCAGCACAGCCTCTGGCGCTGGTGAGCGGGGCGCGTACCCAGTTCACCGGTGATACGGCGTCTCTGATGGTTGAGAGCGCGCGCGGTAGCACGCTGTGGCCGCAGGTTGTCAGCGTCATTCAGTCGAAGAACTACACCATCGATAAACGCGATGACGCCAGCCAGACGTTAACCACCGACTGGATCGAATGGAACCGTCTGGATGAAGACCAGCAGTACCGTGGTCGCTATCAAGTCTCCGTTAAACCACAGGGTTACCAGCAGGCGGTTAACGTTAAGCTGTTGAACCTGGAGCAGGCGGGTAAACCGGTTGCGGATGCCGCGTCCCTGCAGCGTTACAGCACCGAAATGCTGAACGTGATTGCCGCGGGTCTGGATAAGACCGCTACCGATGCCGCCAACGCCGCGCAGAGCCGCAACGGCGCGACCTTCGATGTGCAAAGCGGTGCGGATGATACCGGCCTGCCAATGCTGGTGGTGCGTGCACCGTTTAACCAGACCTGGCAGCGTCTGCCAGCGACGCTGGAAAAAGTGGGCATGAAAGTGACCGACAGCACGCGTTCAACCGGCAGCATGACGGCAACGTATAAGCCGCTCTCCGACAGCGCATGGCAGGAACTGGGCGCGAAAGATCCTCAGCTTGCCTCCGGTGACTACAAGATTCAGGTAGGCGACCTTGATAACCGCAGCAGTCTGCAGTTTATCGATCCAAAAGGTCATACGCTGACCCAGTCGCAGAACGATGCGCTGGTCGCTGTCTTCCAGGCAGCATTCAGCAAATAAATACGAGGGCTGGTGAATCCAGCCCTTTTTATTTTAGTGCTACGCAAACGTGTGCGTGGCATAATATCCCCAGTTTTGAACACAAATCATCACACCAGGAGTAATGAAGATGCAGAAGCAAGCTGAGTTGTATCGTGGCAAAGCGAAGACCGTATACAGCACGGAAAACCCGGATCTGTTGGTGCTCGAGTTCCGCAATGATACGTCAGCAGGGGATGGCGCACGCATTGAGCAGTTCGATCGTAAAGGCATGGTGAACAACAAGTTCAACCACTTCATTATGACCAAACTGGCCGAAGCGGGCATCCCGACCCAGATGGAAGCGTTGCTGTCCGATACGGAATGTCTGGTGAAAAAACTGGATATGGTTCCGGTTGAGTGCGTTATTCGTAACCGTGCGGCGGGCTCCCTGGTGAAGCGTCTGGGCATTGAAGAAGGTATCGAACTGAATCCACCGCTGTTCGACCTGTTCCTGAAAAACGATGCCATGCACGACCCGATGGTCAACGAATCCTACTGCGAAACCTTCGGCTGGGTGAGCAAAGAGAACCTGGCGCGTATGCAGGAGCTGACCTACAAAGCCAACGACGTGCTGAAAAAACTGTTTGATGACGCGGGCCTGATCCTCGTCGACTTCAAGCTGGAGTTTGGTCTGTTCAAAGGCGAAGTGGTGCTGGGCGATGAGTTCTCACCGGACGGTAGCCGCCTGTGGGATAAAGAAACCCTGGATAAAATGGACAAAGACCGTTTCCGTCAGAGCCTGGGTGGCCTGATTGAAGCGTACGAAGCGGTTGCTCACCGTTTAGGCGTTAAGCTCGACTAACTCCCTCACTTGCCAAAGGATGTTCCCATCCTTTGGCGTCTTACCTTTGTTTCCTATGGTAATCTTGCCGTTAACCGCCTACGATCATAGCTATTATAAATGGAATAGTTCGAGGTGGTTATGCGCTGGCAAGGGCGTCGTGAAAGTGACAATGTAGAAGACAGACGTAGTGATGGCGGCGGCGGTCCTTCAATGGGTGGGCCAGGCTTCCGGTTACCCAGCGGCAAGGGCGGGATAATCCTGCTGATTGTCGTGCTGGTTGCGGGGTATTACGGCGTTGACCTCACCGGGTTGATGACCGGTCAGCCGCTGCAGCAGCAGGAGCATTCTCAGCGCTCCATCAGCCCGAATGAAGATGAAGCGGCCAAATTTACCTCCGTTATTCTCGCCACAACAGAAGACACCTGGGGTCAGCTGTTTGAGAAGATGGGGCGTACCTACCAGCAGCCGAAACTGGTGATGTACCGGGGGCAACCCGCACCGGATGCGGTACCGGGCAATCTGTGATGGGGCCGTTCTACTGCCCGGCAGACGGCACCGTCTATATCGATCTCTCTTTTTACGATGACATGAAACGCAAGCTTGGCGCTGACGGTGATTTTGCCCAGGGCTACGTGATCGCGCATGAAGTCGGTCATCACGTGCAAAAGCTGCTGGGGATTGAGCCAAAAGTGCGCCAGCTTCAGCAAAATGCGTCTCAGGCTGACGTGAACCGCCTTTCCGTTAAAATGGAACTGCAGGCGGACTGCTTCGCGGGGGTCTGGGGCCACAGCATGCAGCAGCAGGGCGTGCTGGAATCCGGCGATCTTGAAGAGGCGTTAAATGCCGCTCAGGCTATCGGTGACGACCGCCTTCAGCAGCAAAGCCAGGGGCGCGTCGTGCCGGACAGCTTCACTCACGGTACTTCACAGCAGCGCTATAGCTGGTTCAAACGCGGCTTCGACAGCGGCGATCCGGCGCAGTGTAATACCTTCGGCAAAGCGATGTAATGTTGCAGTTTGAACAGCTGATAAGCGAGCTTGAGCGCACAGGCCATCGTCGGCTGGTGGTGCTCAGCGGTGAGGCGCAGTGGACGTTAACCCAGGCGCTGACCCTGCGTGACGCCTTGCCCGGAGACTGGGTAAGGCTTGACGAACACCCTTCAAAAGCCATCGGCGGCCTGCTGGGACGCGAGTTCCGGCACGCTGTTTTTGACGCCAGCGCCGGGTTTGATGTCGCCGCATTTGCCGCCCTGAGCGGAACGCTGAGCGCCGGAAGCCTTCTGGTGCTGCGGGTTCCGCCGCTTGATGCGTGGCCCGGGTTGCCAGACAGCGATTCACTGCGCTGGAGCGACAGCGCCGAAGCGATAGCCACGCCGCATTTTGTCCACCATTTCTGCCGGACGATTGCCGCCGATCCCGACGCTATTGTCTGGCTTCAGGGCTGCGGGTTATCCCTTCCGCCTTTACCCGACGCGCCAGACTGGCAGCCTGCCAGCGGCGCACCGCAGCGCGAGCAGGCTGAGATCCTGGATGTGCTGCTGGGGATGCCGGAGGGCATCGTGGCCGTCACCGCCGCGCGCGGGCGAGGAAAATCAGCCCTGGCGGGAATGCTGCTGAACCGCATTGCCGGCAGCGCCGTGGTTACCGCACCGTCGAAGGGGGCGACGGATATCATCGCCCGCTTTGCCGGAGAGCGTTTTCATTTTATGGCCCCGGACGCGCTGCTTGCCTCTTCATACCAGGCTGACTGGCTAATTGTCGATGAAGCCGCTGCGATCCCCGGACCTCTGCTGGAAAAGCTAGTTGCCCGTTTCCCTCGCGTGCTGTTGACCACCACGGTGCAGGGATATGAAGGGACGGGCCGGGGATTCTTGCTTAAATTCTGCGGTCGGTTTACCGGGCTGCAGCGCTACAGCTTATCTACACCGGTACGCTGGGCGGCGGGCTGCCCGCTTGAGCGGGTTGTCGCCAGCGCGCTGCTGTTTGACGATACGCTGATCGACCGTCGTCCGGAAGGGGAGGTGCGTTTAACGTCCCTGACGCCGACGGCATGGGAAAGCCGCCCGGCGCTTGCAGCGAGCGTATACGAGCTTCTCTGCGCGGCGCATTATCGCACCTCGCCGCTCGATTTACGCCGCATGATGGACGCGCCCGGGCAGCAGTTTGCCGTTGCCGAAACGAATCCGGTTATCGCCGGGGCGCTCTGGCTGGTGGAGGAGGGCGGGCTCTCCCCTGAGCTTAGCCGCGCCGTATGGGCAGGATATCGGCGTCCGCGCGGTAACCTGGTGGCGCAGTCTCTGGCGGCGCACGGCGGCTCTCCGCTGGCGGCGACGCTCAGAGGACGACGGGTCACCCGCATTGCCGTACATCCTCACCGTCAGCGGGAAGGGATTGGCCAGGCGCTTGTTCGCGGCGCCAGGGGCGAAGACTATCTGTCGGTGAGCTTTGGTTATACCGATGAGCTGTGGCGTTTCTGGCAGCAATGTGGGTTTGTGCTGGTGAGGATGGGCAGCCATCGTGAAGCCAGCAGCGGCTGCTACACCGCGATGGCCTTGCTGCCCCAGAGCGAGGCCGGGCGTCAGCTGTGCGAGCAGGCGCAGCAGCGTCTGAAGCGCGATGCGCGGGTGCTATCGGCCTGGAACGGTGAAAAGATCCCCGTGGAAGACGGCTGGGAAGCTACCCTTAATAATGACGACTGGCTGGAGCTGGCGGGGTTTGCTTTTGCGCATCGGGCGTTTTCAACCTCGGTTGCCGCACTGACGCGGCTGTTGTTAACCGTGGACATGCCGCTTCCTGCCCTGCGTGGGAAAATGGATGGAAAAACGGAAGACGTCGGGCGAAAAGCGTTGCTGGCAACGTTGCGAAATGAAACCGCGCAAGCGATTGAAAGTCTTGATTATCTCCGTAGCCAGCAGTTGAAAGAAGACATTTTGCAATGGCAATTTTTTCAATGACTTCTTCAGTAAAGTGGCATGGTCATTCACGTCGGGAGGCGTAGAATCCAGGTCATCTATTAAGGAGACCACCATGAAACGCGACCATTTTGTTGTTCAAAGCCCTGACAAACCGGCTAAACAGTTACTGCTTCTGTTTCATGGCGTTGGCGATAATGCCGTCAATATGGGTCAGATTGGCAGCTGGTTTGCGCCCGTGTTTCCGGAGGCATTGATTGTCAGCATCGGTGGCGTAGAGCCATGTGGTCCGAACGGACGCCAGTGGTTCTCTGTTCAGGGCGTGACGGAAGAGAACCGTCAGGCTCGCATCGACGCCATCATGCCTACCTTTATCGACATCGTCCGCTACTGGCAGCAGCAGAGCGGCGTGGGTGCTGACGCGACCGCGCTGATTGGCTTCTCGCAGGGGTCAATCATGTCGCTGGAAAGCGTAAAAGCGCAGCCGGGTCTGGCGTCACGCGTCATTGCGTTTAACGGCCGTTTTGCGACGTTACCGACAAGCGCGACCACGCAGACCACGATCCACCTGATCCACGGTGGTGAAGACCGGGTGATTGAGCTCTCGCATGCGGTTGCCGCTCAGGAAGCGCTGATTCGCGAAGGTGGGGACGTGACGCTGGATATTGTTGACGATCTGGGCCACGCGATTGACGACCGTAGCATGCAGTTCGCGCTCGATCGTTTGCGCTATACCGTACCGAAGCACTACTTTGATGAAGCGCTCAGCGGCGGCAAGCCGGATAACGATGATATTGTAGAGTTTATGTGATTATTTCCCCTCACCTCTAAGGGGGAGGGAACATGGCTCCCCTCGCCCCTCTGGGGATGTACGGTCCGGGGACATGGTAGACAGGTGTTCGGGGACATGGTGAACACTTTTTAACACCCTTTACCCATGGTGATCGACTTTTTCTTCAGGTCGATCACCCCCACTTTCGTGCTGTACCACCACACTTCATAGCAGCCATTTTCCTCCGTCTCCTTCAGCCCGACCCGCTCTCCCCTGAACGCCTTGCCTGCGCTCAGACTCACCCCTTTCACGCTCAGCTTGCCGCTGATATCCACTTTCCTGACCATCACCCCGTCATCATATTCCGGTGGCGTCATGATGCCTCTGTACTGCCGCGCTGACGGCTGATACCGCGAGGCCGGTACCGCCATATCCAGCGCCTCGTGCGGGCGTTCAAGGTTGTAGACCGTCCGCCAGTGGTCAAAGGCGCGCTGCAGCTCACCGCTGTCCGCGAACCATTTTCCCTGCAGCACTTCGGCCTTCAGGCTGCGGTGAAAACGCTCCAGCTTGCCCTGCGTCTGCGGATGATAAGGCCGGGAATGGCCCACCCGGATACCCTGGCGCATCAGCCACAGCTCCAGCGCTGTCCAGGTACCGGTGGTGTCGCCCCACGGTGAGCCGTTGTCCATCGTCATCCGGTCCGGCAGGCCGTAGCGTTCAAACACGCTGACCAGTTGCTGCTGCACGGTCTCGCGCCGTTCATCGGTACAGTGTGTGAGGCACAGGGAAAAACGGGAGTGGTCGTCCAGCAGGGTGAGCGGATGGCTGCGGCCACCGTCAAAGGAAAAGTGGCCCTTAAAATCCATCTGCCAGAGGCGGTTCGGCGCGTCGTGTTCGAAGCGGCCCGTGCCGGGAATGCCCGGTGAAGCGCCCGGCAGAAGACCATGGCGGGCCATCAGGTTATGGACGGTGCTGAAGGCGGGCATGCGGTGCCCCTGGTCTTCGAGCCAGCGCTTAATCTTGCGTGCTCCCCAGCGTTCATGGCGGTCATGGGCCATGCGCAGCAGGGCTGTAATGTCGTCTGACGAGCGGTTCGGGGAATGACGGGGTATGCGGGGGCGGTCCTGAAGGCCGGACGGGCCTTCCTGAGCCCAGCGCTGAAGCCACTTGTAGCCGGTGGCAGGTGAAATGCCGTAGTGACGGCAGAGGTAACGGATGTTCGCCCCGTCCTGCGAGGCGAACAAAACAAACTCGGTACGTAATGACATGGTATCTCTCGCATCCCAGGGCATAAGCGACTCCATAAACGGGTTCTTATGCCTTAGTTGTAAGTGTCTACCATGTCCCCGAACAAGTGTTCACTATGTCCCCGGATCGTACAGGGGAGAGGGGCTGGGGGTGAGGGGATTACTTCTTCTGGTCCTTCTTCGGCCAGTCGTCGTCATCGTCCCACTTGTCGTTAAAATCACGGTGCGGGGGAAGATCCGGTTTGTTGGCGAGAAATTTTTTATGGTCAACGCGCTTAAGATCTTTAATCACGTTCAGCAGTACGCCAACCAGAAAAACTAACACCAGAATCCACCAGTACTTTGAAAGCCAATCCATTCGCTATTCCTCTCAGAGCGTTCGTCAGGCGACGAGTTGCTCCATAATACGTTGATACATACGGGCCAGCAGTTGCAAATCTGCCGCATTGACACACTCATTGATTTTATGAATGGTTGCGTTCACTGGACCCAGTTCGACAACCTGGGCGCCCATACGGGCGATAAAGCGTCCGTCTGAGGTGCCACCCGTTGTCAGCAGCTGTGGCTTAATTTCATTATAGTGCTCGATGGCGTTCACCACCGCATCCACCAGCTTACCGCGCTGCGTCAGGAACGGCTGGCCGGAAAGCCACCACTCCACAGTGTAGCGCAGGTGATATTTTTCCAGCAGCGCGATAACGCGCGCCTTGATCATCTCATCGGTCAGTTCGGTGCTGAAGCGGAAGTTAAACTGGACGAAGTAATCACCCGGGATCACGTTATTGCTGCCGGTCCCGGCCTTGACGTTCGCAATCTGCATGCTGGTTGGCGGAAAAAATTCGTTGCCTTTATCCCACTCGATGCCCACCAGTTCGCTCAGCATCGGCGCAGCGCGATGGACCGGGTTATCGGCCAGATGCGGGTAAGCCACGTGCCCCTGAACGCCGTGAATGGTCAGGTTACAGGTCAGCGAGCCTCGGCGCCCGTTTTTGACGACATCGCCCACCACTTCGGTACTGGACGGCTCACCGACCAGGCAGTAGTCGAGACGCTCGTTACGCGCCATCAGCGCTTCAACAACCTTCACGGTGCCGTTATGGGCGCTGGCTTCTTCGTCGGAGGTGATTAAAAACGCCAGACGGTTTTTGTGGTTTGGATGCTGAGCCACAAAGCGCTCTGCCGCCACGACCATCGCCGCCAGCGAGCCTTTCATGTCTGCCGCGCCGCGACCAAACAGCATGCCGTCGCGGATGGTCGGTTCAAACGGCGGGTTGATCCAGCGATCCGCGTCACCGGCGGGAACGACGTCAGTATGCCCGGCAAAGGCCAGCGTTTCGCCCTGTCCGCGCCACGCCCAGAAGTTCTGGGTATCGCCAAAATCCATGCGTTCAACGGTAAAACCGATGGCACGCAGGCGCTCAATCATAAGTGCCTGACAACCTGCGTCGTCCGGGCTAAGGGAAGGACGGCGAATAAGCTGCTGAGTCAGCTCAATGACCGGGCATGACATAAACTACACCTCAACGAAAAAAGTCGGAATAAAGGGTTTCACTGAAACCCAGCAGCATAGGCTGCCCTGGCGCGCAGAGCAATGGGCGTTTGATAATTGCCGGCATGTCGAGCATCAGTTTTGCCGCGCTGTCGGCGTTGTTGATGCTGGCGCGCAGAGATTCGTCCAGCTTACGCCAGGTGGTGCCGCGGGTGTTCAGCAGGGCTTCCCACCCCAGCTCGCCGATCGCGCTATGCAGAAATTCTGCATCAAGCCCGTCTGCACGGTAATCGTGAAAACGATACTCCACGTCGTTTGCTTCCAGCCAGCGGCGGGCTTTTTTGATGGTGTCGCAATTTTTAATGCCGTACATCACAACCATGGTGAATCCTTTTGACCTAATGATGATTAAATGTTCAGTAAATTCGAAGATATATCCTTAAGTGGAATATAACACATTCAGGAATCGTCTGGATTTACGCTTCTTCTTAATTCAACTCACATCTGTACGCTGAATATTCTTTCACCCTTTAAGCATAGATGTCCATAAAGTTTAAATTTCGAATAAACTCAGCGGGTAAAATAAAACTCACCCGTTCGGAGGGTTATTTCAAAATATTGCTAGCCGTCACAAAAAATTGAGGCCTCTCCGTTCATATTTATCATAAATCCCCGCAGGACGTGGGGTACAATCACAGCAATTGGTTAAATAATCTTCACAATGATGGTCCGTTTTTGTAGAATGCGCATAATAATAAGAGAGGTTGTTATGATTGAACGTGAACTGGGGAACTGGAAAGATTTTATCGAAGGCATGCTTCGTAAATGACATTCAGTAAGAATTGCAAGAGCACTAAAATAAGTAAAATAACCATAGTGTGAATTAATCACACAATAAAAAGGCGGCCGATAAAGCCGCCTTTTTTATTTCAATCACTTACTCAGCCCGTTCCTTTAGCGGGAAGCGACGACGCACCAGCACAAAGAACAACGGCACGAAGTAAATGGCCAGGATGGTGGCCGAAATCATGCCGCCCATCACCCCCGTCCCGACGGCATGCTGGCTGCTGGAGCCTGCACCCGTACTGGTTGCCATCGGCAGTACGCCAAAGACAAACGCCAGCGACGTCATCAGGATCGGGCGTAAGCGCTGACGGCAGGCGTGCAGCGTGGCGGCCATCAGCTCGTGGCCTTTGGCATTCATCTCGTTGGCAAATTCAACGATCAGAATGGCGTTTTTCGCCGATAGCCCAATCACGGTGAGCAGACCCACCTGGAAGTAAACATCGTTCTCGAGGCCGCGCATCCAGGTCGCCAGCAGCGCACCGATAACCCCAAGGGGCACGACCAGCATGACCGAGAACGGTACCGACCAGCTTTCATACAGTGCGGCTAGGCAGAGGAAGACCACCAGCAGAGAGAGCGCGTAAAGTGCGGGAGCCTGTGCCCCGGAGAGACGCTCCTGGTAGGACATGGCCGTCCACTCCAGACCAAAACCGGCGGGCAGCTGCTGGACCAGTTTTTCCATGGTATCCATAGCGGTACCGGTACTGACGCCCGGCGCAGCTTCCCCGACGATTTCAACCGCAGAGTAGCCGTTATAGCGCTCCAGACGCGGCGAACCGCTCTCCCAGCGCGAGGTGGCAAACGCGGAGAACGGCACCATGCCGCCAGCGTTATTCCTGACAAACCAGCGGTTTATATCATCCGGCAGCATGCGGAACGGCGCGGCGGACTGGACATACACTTTTTTCACGCGGCCGCGATCCATAAAGTCATTCACATAGCTTGAGCCCCACGCCGTTTGCAGGGTGTCGTTGATATCGTTGATCGAGACGCCCAGCGCCTGCGCCTTACGCTGATCGATATCCACCTGGAGCTGCGGGCTGTCGTCAAGACCGTTATGGCGGACGCGGGTCAGGCCAGGATCGTTGCCCGCCAGCGCTAACAGCTTATCGCGTGCCGCCATCAGCGCCGTGTGGCCCGCACCGGCGTGATCCTGCAGCTCCATATCAAACCCGGCGGAACTGCCCAGACCGCTTATCGCCGGCGGGCTGCTGGCGAAGACGCGCGCCTCTTTAATATGCGCAAAAGCTTTGGTCGCACGTTCAATAATGGCAAATGACGTTCCGGTTTTGGTATCGCGCTCGTCCCAGTCCTTCAGGCGGACGAACATGCGGGCGACGTTCTGCCCGTTTCCGCCCGGGCCAGAGCCCACGGTGGAGAAGACCGACACAACGTTATCTTTCTCTTTGGTGAAGAAGTACTGCTCCACTTTCTGGACCACTTTCAGCGTCTGCTGCTGCGTTGCGCCGCTCGGGAGCTGAACCGAGGTGGTGAACATGCCCCGGTCTTCCATCGGCAGGAACGAGGTGGGGAGATGCATAAACAGCCAGACCATGCCGCCCAGCAGCACAACGTAAATCATCATCCAGCGCAGGCTGCGATGGAGCACGCCACCGACGGCAGATTCATACCGCGCGGCATTGCGGTTGAACATCCGGTTAAACCAGCCGAAGAACCCTTTTTGCCCGTGCTGCTCCCCTTTGTGCAGCGGTTTCAGAATGGTGGCGCACAGCGCGGGGGTGAGGATCAGCGCCACCAGCACGGAGAGCACCATCGCCGAGACGATGGTTATTGAGAACTGACGGTAAATCGCCCCGGTTGTGCCGCCAAAAAAGGCCATCGGGATAAAGACGGCCGACAGCACCATCGCGATACCGACCAGCGCCCCCTGAATTTGCCCCATGGATTTGCGCGTCGCCTGGCGCGGGGAGAGTCCTTCTTCGCTCATGATGCGTTCGACGTTTTCAACCACCACGATGGCATCATCCACCAGAAGGCCAATCGCCAGCACCATCGCAAACATCGTCAGGGTGTTAATGCTGTACCCGAACGCGTAAAGCACCGCAAAGGTCCCCAGCAGCACCACGGGCACGGCAATGGTTGGGATCAGCGTCGCGCGGAAGTTTTGCAGGAACAGGTACATCACCAGGAACACCAGCGCGATGGCCTCCAGCAGGGTCTTCACCACGTCCTCGATCGACGCTTTAACGAAGGAGGTGGTTTCATAGGCGACTTTGTACTCCAGCCCGTGCGGGAAATACTGTGAAAGCTCGTCCAGACGGTCCAGCACCAGTTTCGCCGTGGCCATTTCGTTTGCGCCCGAGGCAAGCTTTATCCCCAGACCGGAGGCCTGATTGCCGTTAAAGCGGCTTAGGTAGTCATATTTTTCCGCCCCCATTTCCACCGTGGCGACATCGCCCAGACGCACTTCCGACCCATCCTGATTCACGCGCAGGGTGATGTTGCGGAACTGGTCCGGCGTCTGCAGCAGGGATTGCGAATTGATGGTGGCGTTCAGGGCCTGCTTATCGACGGACGGCGTTCCCCCCAGCTGCCCCACCGCAATCTGGGCGTTCTGGGCCTTGATGGCATTCGTCACGTCGGTTGCCGTCATCTGGACGCTGTTCAGCTTGTTGGGGTCGAGCCAGATGCGCATAGAGTATTGTGAGCCATAGGCGTCGATATCCCCGACGCCGTTGATACGGCTGATGGGATCCTGAATATTACTGGCGACGTAGTCGGCAATGTCCTGTTTATCCATCGAGCCATCTGTCGAGACAAACGCGATGGTTAAAATGTTGGTATCACCGGTTTTACGCACGGTCACGCCCTGATTCTGCACCGCCTGGGGCAGCTTGCGCATGGCCGACTGCAGCTGGTTTTGCACCTGCTGCACCGCTTCGTCCGGGTCCGTGCCCGCCTTAAAGCTCAGGGTAACCGTCGCCTGGCCCGTGGCGCTACTTTGTGAGGACATGTACATCAGGTTATCCAGACCCGTCATGTTCTGCTCGATAACCTGCGTCACGGTGTTTTCCAGCGTTTGAGCGGAGGCGCCGGGGTAGTTTGCCGTTACGCGCACGTTAGGCGGTGCCAGATCGGGGTATTGCTCAACAGGAAGTGAAGTAATCGCCAGGACACCTGTCAGACACAACAGGATGGCAAGCACCCAGGCAAAAATGGGGCGATCGATGAAAAAATTCGCCATGAAAGTGTGACCTCGTTTTGCTGCACGTCATTATTGTTTATTGCCCGCATAACTTTAGCGGTAAGGCCCAGGTCAAACGTGGAGAAATAAAGGAGATAATGTAAATTATCATGCGCTTTTTCCCGCGCGTCCTCCTTTACCGTTATTTACCCGTTAACGGCGCGGGTGCAGGGAACGTCACGCTGACCAGCGTGCCGCCGTTTTGCGGCTGCGAGAAGTGCAGCATTCCTCCGAGCCGTTGCGCACGTTCGCGCATAATATTCAGGCCGTAATGTCCTGGCGGCTCGCTGGCTTCGCCAATCCCGATGCCGTTGTCACGAATGCTGACGCTGTGCGTACCGTCCACGGCGGTCACGCAGCTGACGGTGATCTCGCTGGCCTGCGCGTGCTTAATGGCGTTCAGCACGGCCTCACGCACGATCTGCAGCAAATGCACCTGCTTTTGCGCGTCCAGCGCCAGCGAGGAGAGGCGGCAGTCTAAATGCAGCTTCGCCTGCGTCTGGCTCTGCAGGACGTCGAGGGACTCCTGCAGCGCCGCGGGTAAGTTTGCGTGGTTCAGCGTCAGGCGGAAGGTGGTGAGCAGCTCGCGCAGCTGCTGCCAGGCATTATTCAGCTCGCGTGAGAAGTCGGTGATGATGGTCTGCGCCGGGGTATTTTCCTCGGGCACGGCGCGTTTGAGTAGCGCAAGCTGAATGCGCAGATACGACAGCACCTGCGCCAGCGAATCGTGCAGCTCGCGGGCAATGGTGGCGCGCTCTTCCATCAGCAGCAGCTGCTGGTAATGTTTTTGCGCCTGGTTAAAGTACAGCCCGCGCCCGAGCATGGTCGCCACGCTTCTCATCAGCGGAAGGGGAACGCTGTCCGTCTCGCTTTGCCAGCGCAGCTCGCCGTAAAGGGTGTCCTGCATCAGTACCGGCAGGTGCTGCAGAGGAATACCATGTGACTCCGTCCCTTCAGACAGCCGCCAGTCGTCGCTGGTGCGCAGTTCGAGATAATTCATCTGCGTATAGTCATGGACAATCTGCAGGATATGCCGAAAGCAGTGGCTGTCTATCTGGCCGGTATTCAGCGCCTGAGAGCATTTGAACAGCATGTCGAGCTGCTGGTGGGCTTCATGCAGATGCCGAGTCTTTTCCGCGACCGAGGCTTCGAGCGAACGGTAGAGCGTAGCCAGCTCGGCGGACATGTGGTTGAAGGCGCGGGAGAGTTGGCCCAGCTCGTTCGGCAGGGCGGTATCGGGCGCCGGGGTTGCAAATTCCCCTCGCTCAACCCGTTCGCTGGCCGCCACCAGATTGTTAAGCGGCAACACCACCTGGCGACGGATGCGTCGCAGGGTAAATAGCGTCAGCAGCAGGATCCCGAGAGCGCCCGCCAGCGAGAGCAGGGTCACCGTCTGGATTTTATGTTCGGTGTAGTTCTGGAGGGCGAGCACAAAGGCATCAATGCGGCCGACAAAATCCTCAATGTGGGTTTGATACCACGCGCTGTCGCCGCGGGCGATGCGCGCATCCATCTCCAGCCAGGCTACGTGCAGCTGCTGGTAGCGCGCTTTAACATTGTCCGGGACGTACCAGCGGTTCAGCTTCTGCAGGGCAGGCGCGCTCAGCGTCCGTTGCCAGCTGTCGCGATGCGCGGCAAGGGCATGGCTGTTGCGCTGCATCTCGTAGCCCAGACGATAGCTCTGCATGCGCAGCGAACCCGCGATATTAATGGCTTCGGCGTCACGCTGGCTGCTGGCTAGCGTCAGCAGCGCGACGGTACTGGTCAGCACCGATAAGGCAATTATCGAAAAGAAAGCCCAGGCAAGGCTTCCGGAAACGGGTCGTTTAACGGTCACAGAACGGCTCTCTGAATAAAATTGATCTGCTACAGGTTCACTGTAAATAATTCGGCATTCCGGGCATTTGAACATTGCCCGATCGCGCCGTGATGCGTAAATACCATATTCATACAAAGAATAAGGTTATTGAACCAAAAACAGGTGTGGTTATGAATCGTTTTATTATGGCTAACAGCCAGCAGTGCATCGGGTGTCGCGCCTGCGAAGTGGCCTGCGTGATGGCGCACAACGATGAGCAGCACGTCCTGAGCGAGCGCCATTTTCATCCCCGCATTACGGTCCTGAGGTCCGGCGAGAAGAGTAGCCCCGTCACCTGCCATCACTGTGAAAATGCGCCCTGCGCGCAAAGCTGTCCGAACGGCGCCATCAGCAAATGCGATGACAGCGTACAGGTGAATCAACAAAAATGCATCGGCTGTAAGGCCTGCGTGGTGGCCTGCCCGTTTGGCACGATGGAGATTATCGTCACCCCGCTCGACAACGGCGGCGTGAAGGCCTCGGCGAATAAATGCGATCTCTGTCTGACGCGGCTACACGGCCCGGCCTGTATCGAAAATTGCCCGGCAGATGTCCTCTCACTGGCGACGCCTGCTGTCCTTGATACTCTGGCGAAATCGCGCCGCCAGCGCACGGCCTGCCTGGAAGCGCAGCCCTGGCATGCGGAAGCCGTCAGAGAGGACGCTTCGCGCACCAAACTGCATCAGATGCAAACAACCCCGCCACGCGGCGAGCCCGACAAGCTGGCTGCCGCAGAACGCGTGGGCCATTTTAACGAAATTTACCTGCCGTTCCGGGACGAGCAGGCCGCCCGCGAGGCGTCGCGCTGCCTGAAATGCGGAGAGCACAGCATTTGCGAATGGACCTGCCCGCTGCATAACCACATCCCGCAGTGGATCGAGCGCCTCAACACGGGGGATATCGCCGGCGCGGTCGAGCTTTCACATCAGACCAACTGTTTACCTGAAATTACCGGCCGCGTCTGTCCGCAGGACCGATTATGCGAGGGTGCCTGCACAATACGTGAAGAGGCGGGATCCGTGACCATCGGTAACATCGAGCGCTATATCTCCGATCGGGCGCTGGCGATGGGCTGGCGGCCAGATATGTCCGCCGTCACGCCGACAGGTAAACGTGTCGCGATCGTCGGCGCGGGGCCCGCCGGGCTGGCGTGCGCCGACGTGCTGGCGCGCAGCGGCGCGAGTGTGACTGTCTATGACCGGCATCCGGAAATTGGCGGATTGCTGACCTTTGGCATCCCGGCATTCAAGCTGGACAAATCGCTGCTCGCGCGGCGCAGAGAGATATTTACCGCGATGGGGATCCGCTTCGAGCTGAACTGCGAGGTGGGCCAGGACGTGTCGATGTCGCAGTTAAAGAACGAGTACGACGCCCTGTTTATTGGCGTGGGAACCTACCGCTCGATGAAGGCGGGTATCCCGCATGAAGACGCGCCTGGGGTTTATGACGCGCTGCCTTTCCTTGTAGGTAATACGCGCCATGTTATGGGGCTGGAGTCGACGGCCAGCGAACCGTTTATCGATACCCAGGGCTTAAACGTGGTGGTGCTTGGCGGGGGCGATACCGCGATGGACTGCGTCCGCACCGCGTTACGCAACGGCGCGGCAAAGGTGACCTGCGCCTATCGTCGGGATGAGGCCAATATGCCGGGCTCGAAGAAAGAGGTGAAGAACGCCCGAGAAGAGGGCGCGGCGTTTGAATTTAACGTCCAGCCGGTTGAGCTGACGCTGGATCCGAACGGTAAGGTCAACGGTATCCGAATGCTGCGTACTGAGCTCGGTGAACCGGACGCGCAGGGACGGCGTCGACCGGTTCCCGTGGCGGGCAGCGAGTTCGTGATGGCCGCTGATGCGGTCATCATGGCGTTTGGTTTTAACCCGCACGCGATGCCGTGGCTGCAGGCGCAGGGTGTCGAAACGGACGACCGGGGGCGGATCGTTGCCTCCGTCGAGAGCCGCTACCGTTACCAGACGACTAACCCACAGATCTTCGCCGGGGGCGATGCGGTACGCGGCGCGGATCTGGTGGTGACCGCAATGGCGGAAGGGCGTCATGCGGCGCAGGGGATACTCGACTGGCTTGGGGTTAACGCCCCAAATCATCATTAAACCGGCGGGCGACAAAGCGGGATTGACGGCGTAGTATAAGACGACTCATTGTGTTGTGGAGCCCGTATGACCCTGAAAATTGACGTTATCAAAGACAAAATTCTCTCTGAAAACTACTTTGTCCTGCGTAACATCACCTATGATCTTACGCGTAACAACGGTGAGGTGATCCGGCACAAACGCGAGGTCTACGACCGCGGCAACGGGGCAACCATTCTGCTCTATAACCGTGAAAAGCAGAGCGTGGTGCTGATCCGTCAGTTCAGGGTGGCGACATGGGTTAATGGCAACCCTGACGGACGTCTGATTGAAACCTGCGCGGGCCTGCTCGATGATGATGAGCCGGAAGTTTGTATCCGCAAAGAGGCCGTGGAAGAGACCGGCTTCGAAGTGGGCGAGGTCAAAAAGGTCTTCGAGCTGTTTATGTCGCCGGGCGGCGTAACGGAAATTGTGCATTTCTTCATTGCGGAATACAGCGACGCGCAGCGCACTCACCGGGGCGGTGGCGTGGAGGATGAAGATATCGAAGTGCTGGAGCTTCCTTTTGCCCGGGCGCTGGAGATGGTGCGTTCAGGCGAAATCAGGGATGGTAAAGCGGTGATATTACTGCAGTATTTACAGACAACCGGGCTGATGAACACCACTTTCGAACGGATATAGCCTGTTTTTCGGGTATATCTGATAAATCCGATTGAGCAACCCCGGCGGGAACACGAAGATACTGCCCAGTTAAGCGTTTTCGTTCCGGGATTGTGTCATTCATGCGCTACAGCGTCTTTTTGTTTTACCTGTTTTGTGTGCTCCTCGCGCCGCAGGTGCGGGCTGCACCTGCCCAGCAAGCCTTCTCCGACTGGCAGGTAACCTGCAATAACCAGAATTTTTGCCTCGCACGCAATACCGGTGAACACCGTGGTCTGGTCATGACGCTCACCCGTAGCGCCGGGGCGAAAACGGACGCCACGCTGCGTATCGATCTCGGCGGCCTTGATACGCCCTCGGTAAAAGAGCCAGAGATTGCCCCCCGGCTGCTGCTGGATAACGTTCCCCTGAAGCTGGACAAACAGCGCTGGCAGCTCACGCCCTGGCATCTTAAAACGGACGATGCGGCCACCATCACCGCCTTTCTGAAAAACATCCAGGAAGGGAAGGCCCTGACCCTGCGCGACGGCAAGCAGGTTATTTCGCTGAGCGGTCTGAAAGCCGCGCTGCTGTTCATTGATGCGCAGCAAAAGCGCGTCGGCAGCGAAACCGCGTGGATCAAGAAAGGTGACGATCCGCCGTTAAGCGTTCCGCCTGCTCCTGCCCTTAAAAAGGTGGCGGTCGTCAACCCGACCCCGACGCCGCTCTCCCACGCCGAACTGAACGACCTGCTGGATTATGGCACCGGGCGGATGAACACCAGCCAGTGCTCGCTGGATCCTAACCGCCGGGAAGTGCGCGTCACCGCGTTAACCGATGACAAAGCGTTGCTGATCGTCAGCTGCGAGGCGGGGGCCTATAACACGGTCGATCTGGCGTGGCTGGTATCGCGTAAAAAACCGTTCACCGCGCGCAGCGTCAGGCTGCGTCTGCCGTTTACGCCGTCAGGCGACGGGAGCGAAATGGAGTTGATGAACGCGAGCTTTGATGAAAAGACGCGCGAGCTGACAACGCTCGCGCTGGGGCGCGGTTTGGGCGATTGCGGGATCCAGACGCGCTGGCGTTTTGACGGCCAGCGCTTCCGCCTGGTTCGCTACGCCGAGGAGCCCAGCTGCGACAACTGGAACGGGCCAGATGCCTGGCCCACGCTGTGGATCACGCGGTAGTTTTATGCCGGGTGGCGCTGTTGCTTACCCGGCCTACGGTTTGGCGGTTTTAGTAGGCCGGGTAAGGCGTAGCCGCCACCCGGCAACGCAGACCCCACTAGATCACGCTCAGCGCCTTCTCCACCACGTTCTCAACGGTAAAGCCGAAGTACGGGAACAGCTTATCGGCAGGGGCGGACTCGCCGTAGCCCCGCATGCCGACAATCGCCCCTTTGAGCCCGACATATTTGTACCAGTAGTCGGCAATACCGGCTTCCACCGCTACGCGAGCCGCGACGCTGGACGGCAGGACCGATTCCCGGTACGCCTCGTCCTGGGCGTCGAAAATGTCCGTTGAGGGCAGGGACACCACGCGCACCGCGTGACCTTCGGCAGTCAGTTTCTCCGCCGCTTTCACCGTGATTTCCACCTCGGACCCGGTCGCAATCAGGATCACGTCCGGCTTGCCGCCGCTGTCCTTCAGGATGTAGCCGCCGCGGGCGATGTTTTTGACCTGCTCCGGGGTTCGCTCAATCTGCGCCAGGTTCTGGCGTGACAGGATCAGTGCCGTTGGGCCGTTGTGGCGTTCTACCGCCAGCTTCCAGCCCACCGCCGCTTCGACCTGATCGCACGGACGCCAGGTGCTGAAGTTCGGCGTCAGGCGCAGGCTTGCCAGCTGTTCAACCGCCTGGTGAGTAGGCCCGTCTTCCCCGAGTCCGATGGAGTCATGGGTGTAGACCATAATCTGCCGCGCCTTCATTAAGGCCGCCATGCGCGCCGCGTTACGGGCGTACTCGACGAACATCAGGAAGGTGGCGGTGTACGGCACAAACCCGCCGTGATGGGCGATGCCGTTGGCAATGGCGGTCATCCCAAACTCGCGCACGCCGTAGTGGATGTAGTTCCCGGCGATGTCCTCTTTCAGCGATTTTGAGCCCGACCAGATGGTCAGGTTGCTGGGCGCCAGATCCGCCGAGCCGCCGAGCAGTTCGGGCAGGAGAGGGCCGATTGCGTTCAGGGTATTTTGCGACGCCTTGCGGGTGGCGATTTTCGCCGGGTTGGACTGCAGGTTTTCAATCAGCGCCTGGGTTCTATCGTCCCAGTCCTCCGGCAGGCCACCGCTCATGCGGCGGGAAAACTCGGCGGCGAGATCCGGGTGCGCTTTTTTGTAGGCGGCGAACTTCTCGTTCCAGGACTGCTGGGCCTTTTCACCCGCCTCACGGGCATCCCAGGCTCTGTAGATCTCTTTCGGGATCTCAAACGGTGGATGTTTCCACCCCAGCTTCTGCCGGGTCAGCGCGACTTCCTCCTCGCCCAGCGCCGCGCCGTGCGCCTCCTCTTTGCCCGCCTTGTTCGGCGAGCCGAAGCCGATGACCGTGCGGCAGATAATCAGGGACGGTTTATCCTTCACGCTCTGCGCTTCCTGAATCGCTTTTTTCACCGCCTCAGGATCGTGGCCGTCGATCTCGTGCACCACGTGCCAGTGGTAGGCTTCAAAGCGTTTTGCCGTGTCGTCGGTAAACCAGCCTTCGGTATCCCCGTCGATGGAGATGCCGTTGTGATCGTAGAAGCCAATCAGCTTGCCGAGCCCCAGCGTGCCCGCCAGGGAGCAGACCTCATGTGAAATCCCCTCCATCAGGCAGCCGTCGCCCATAAACACGTAGGTGTAGTGGTCGACAATCTCGTGGTCCGGCTGGTTAAACTGTGCCGCCAGCGTGCGTTCAGCAATCGCCAGCCCGACCGCATTGGCCAGCCCCTGACCGAGTGGTCCGGTCGTCGTTTCCACCCCCGGGGTATAGCCAATTTCCGGGTGCCCCGGCGTTTTGGAGTGCAGCTGGCGGAAGTTTTTCAACTCCTCAAGCGGCAGATCGTAGCCGGAAAGGTGCAGCAGGCTGTAGAGCAGCATTGAGGCGTGACCGTTGGAGAGAATAAAGCGGTCGCGATCGTACCAGGTCGGGTCATTGGGGTTGTGCTTCAGAAAGTCGTTCCACAGCACTTCGGCAATATCAGCCATGCCCATCGGCGCGCCGGGGTGGCCGGAATTGGCTTTTTGCACGGCATCCATGCTGAGGGCGCGAATGGCATTGGCTAGCTCTTTACGGGACATAGTTCACTCCGTGGCAAGGTTAAAGTTTGGCGGCGAGAAGATCTTCAAGTTTGCGCTGGTCGACGGCGAACTGGCGGATGCCGTCCGCCAGTTTTTCCACGGCCATGGCGTCCTGATTGTGCTCCCAGCGGAACTCCGCTTCGGTCATGGCTTTCGGTTTTGGCAGAACGGTGGAGGTCGGCACCAGCTTGCGGATCACCGTTTCTTCTTTGTCCTGGAGCTCCTGGAGCAGGTTAGGGGAGATGGTCAGACGGTCGCAGCCTGCCAGGGCGAGGATCTGCTCGGTACGGCGGAAGCTGGCCCCCATCACGATAGTTTCGTAGCGGTGCTGTTTGTAATAGTCGTAGATATTACGGACCGATTTCACGCCCGGATCCTCATCCACTACGTACGGATCAATCGGCTGTTTCGCCTGATACCAGTCGTAGATGCGCCCGACAAACGGCGAGACGAGGAACACGCCCGCTTCAGCGCAGGCGCGCGCCTGGGCAAACGAGAACAGTAGGGTCAGGTTGCAGTGGATGCCCTCTTTTTCCAACACCTCAGCCGCGCGGATGCCTTCCCAGGTGGACGCCAGCTTGATCAGAATGCGTGATTTATCGATCCCCTGCTCCTCGTACAGTTCCACCAGGCGACGCGCCTTATTAATGCTCTTTTCTTTATCGAACGAGAGGCGGGCGTCGACTTCGGTCGAGACGCGGCCCGGGATGCTTTTAAGAATTTCCGCACCAAAATTAACCGCCAGCTTATCGCTGGCTTCGGCGACCTGCTGCTCCTGCGTTTTCCCGCGCTGTTTACCGTAGGCAATGGCGTCATCAATCAGATGACTAAAATGGGCGAGCCCTGCAGCTTTGAGCAGTAGCGAAGGGTTAGTGGTCGCGTCCTCCGGCTGATAGTGGCGAATCGACTCGATATCGCCGCTGTCTGCAACCACGGTGGTGAATTTTTTGATGCCGTCTAGCTGGTTCATAAATGATTACTCCTTGGAAATAAAAGAGTTAGATGAGTGCGTTAGTTCACACTTCTGGAAAAATCATGATGGACTTAACAAAAAAGCATAGCAGACGGGGGAGGCATTGCTTTTGAGACGGGTAACATGGCTGTTATAAATTGATAACAATTTTTAATGTGTGATGGTGAGAGTTTGGCTGCCTTCAAAGTTTAGGAGGCGGCCTGAGGCGATACTAGGCGGCACACCAGGGTGTGCACCAGGATCGCTTACGTCACCCTTTTGACCGATACGTGAAAGGAAAAATAAGATGGATGAGCAGTTGAAACAGAGTGCCCTCGATTTTCACGAGTTCCCTGTCCCGGGCAAAATCCAGGTCTCCCCAACCAAGCCGCTGGCAACCCAGCGCGATCTGGCGCTGGCCTATTCGCCGGGCGTCGCAGCCCCGTGTCTGGAAATCGAAAAAGACCCGCTGGCGGCCTACAAATACACCGCGCGCGGCAACCTTGTCGCCGTGATCTCTAACGGCACGGCGGTGCTGGGGCTGGGCAACATCGGCGCGCTGGCCGGTAAGCCGGTGATGGAAGGGAAGGGGGTACTGTTCAAGAAATTCGCCGGTATCGACGTGTTCGATATCGAGGTGGACGAACTCGATCCTGACAAATTCATCAACGTGGTGGCCGCGCTGGAGCCGACCTTCGGCGGGATTAACCTGGAAGACATCAAAGCGCCGGAATGTTTCTATATCGAGCAGAAGCTGCGCGAGCGTATGAACATTCCCGTGTTCCATGATGACCAGCACGGGACCGCGATTATCAGCACCGCCGCGATTCTCAACGGCCTGCGCGTGGTAGAGAAAAATCTCTCCGACGTGCGCATGGTGGTCTCTGGCGCAGGCGCCGCGGCCATCGCCTGTATGAACCTGCTGGTGGCGCTGGGTATGCAGAAACACAACATTGTGGTCTGCGACTCCAAGGGCGTTATCTATAAAGACCGCGAGCCGAACATGGCGGAAACCAAAGCGGCGTATGCGGTGGACGACGACGGTAAACGCACCCTGGACGACGTGATCGACGGCGCGGATATCTTCCTCGGCTGCTCGGGTCCGAAAGTACTGACCCAGGAGATGGTGAAGAAGATGGCGCGTGCGCCAATGATCCTGGCCCTGGCGAACCCGGAACCGGAAATCCTGCCGCCGCTGGCGAAAGCGGTGCGTGAAGACGCCATCATCTGTACCGGCCGTTCGGACTACCCGAACCAGGTCAACAACGTGCTCTGCTTCCCGTTCATCTTCCGCGGCGCGCTGGACGTTGGCGCAACGGCGATCAACGAAGAGATGAAGCTTGCCGCCGTTCACGCCATCGCGGAGCTGGCGCACGCCGAGCAGAGCGAAGTGGTTGCGTCCGCGTACGGCGATCAGGATCTGAGCTTCGGCCCGGACTACATCATTCCAAAACCGTTCGACCCGCGTCTGATTGTTAAGATTGCACCAGCGGTGGCCAAAGCGGCGATGGACTCCGGCGTGGCGACGCGTCCGATTCACGATTTCGACGCCTACGTCGATAAGCTCACCGAGTTTGTCTATAAAACGAACCTGTTCATGAAGCCGATCTTCTCTCAGGCCCGCGCCGACGCGAAGCGCGTGGTGCTGGCGGAAGGGGAAGAGGCGCGCGTGCTGCACGCCACCCAGGAGCTGATCACCTTAGGCCTGGCGAAGCCGATCCTGATTGGTCGTCCGAGCGTGATTGAAATGCGTATCCAGAAGCTTGGCCTGCAGATTAAGCCGGGCATCGACTTCGAGATCGTTAACAATGAATCCGATCCGCGCTTCAAAGAGTACTGGAGCGAATACTACGCGATCATGAAGCGCCGGGGGATCACCCAGGAGCAGGCTCAGAAAGCGGTCATCAGCAACACGACGGTGATCGGCGCGATCATGGTGCATCGCGGCGAGGCGGACGCGCTGATCTGCGGCACCATCGGCGACTACCACGAGCACTTTAGCGTGGTGCAGGAGATCTTCGGCTATCGCGACGGCGTCCATACCGCCGGGGCGATGAACGCGCTGCTGCTGCCGAGCGGCAACACCTTTATTGCCGATACCTACGTTAACGACGATCCGACCCCGGACGAGCTGGCGGAGATCACGGTGATGGCCGCCGAGACCGTCCGTCGCTTTGGCATCGAGCCGAAGGTGGCGCTGCTGTCGCACTCTAACTTTGGTTCGTCTAAATCCGCGGCGGCCTGCAAAATGCGTCAGACGCTGGAGCTGGTGCGCGAGCGTGCGCCGGAGCTGATGATTGACGGGGAAATGCACGGCGATGCCGCGCTGGTGGAAAGCATCCGTAACGAACGTATGCCGGACAGCCCGCTGAAGGGATCGGCCAACATACTGATTATGCCGAACGTGGAAGCGGCGCGTATCAGCTATAACCTGCTGCGCGTCTCCAGCTCTGAAGGGGTGACCGTAGGACCGGTACTGATGGGCGTGGCGAAACCGGTGCACGTGTTAACGCCGATTGCCTCTGTGCGTCGTATCGTGAATATGGTGGCGCTGGCGGTGGTTGAGGCGCAGACGCAGCCGCTGTAATTTTTACCCTCACCCTCTCCCTTTGGGAAAGGGCCGGGGTGAGGGGAGGGCTACACCCAGTCCCGAACCTGAATAAACTCACGCAAGGCAGCCTCCGGGCTGCCTTCTTTTGGTTCGTAGCAGTACTCCCAGCGCACCAGCGGCGGCATCGACATCAGAATCGACTCCGTGCGCCCCCCGGTCTGCAGACCGAACAGCGTCCCGCGATCCCACACCAGATTGAACTCCACGTAGCGCCCGCGGCGGTAAAGCTGGAACTCGCGCTCGTGCACGCCGTAGTCGGTATTTTTACGGCGCTCGACGATGGGCAGATAAGCGTCGGTATACCCTTCGCCTACCGCGCGCATAAAGCTGAACGCGGTATCAAAATCAGGCGCGTTGAGATCGTCAAAGAACAGCCCGCCGATGCCGCGCTGCTCGTCGCGGTGCTTCAGGTAAAAATAGTCGTCGCACCACTTTTTAAATTTCGGGTAGATGTCTTCGCCAAACGGCAGGCAAAGATCCCGCGCGGTGGTGTGCCAGTGCACGGCATCTTCTTCGAAGCCGTAGTAGGGCGTTAAATCGAAACCGCCGCCGAACCACCAGACCGGGTCGGCACCCGGTTTTTCCGCAATGAAAAAGCGCACGTTGGCGTGGCTCGTCGGCACGAACGGGTTGTGCGGGTGCACTACCAGCGAAACGCCCATCGCCTCGAAGCTACGGCCCGCCAGTTCAGGACGATGCGCCGTCGCAGACGCGGGCATGGCGTCGCCGTGAACGTGGGAAAAATTCACGCCCGCCTGTTCGAAGATTCCGCCGTTTCGCAGCACCCGGCTGCGCCCGCCGCCCCCGGCCTCGCGCTGCCAGTTATCTTCCTGAAATTCACCGCCGTCTGCGGCGGCCAGTTTCTGGCAGATCTCATCCTGCAGCTGCAGCAGGAAGGTTTTGACCAGTTGAGCATCGGGTTTCATCAACGTTTCCTGGAGTGCGCTTTTTGGTTATCGAACCAGTTGAAGTAACTGATAATGCCGGAGGCGATGGCGTTGGCGATCTTCTGACGAAACGCCGTGGTGCCGAGGAGCCGCTCTTCTTCCGGGTTGGTAATGAAGGACGTTTCCACCAGCACGGACGGGATGGACGGCGATTTCAGGACCACGAACGCCGCCTGCTCGGTGCCTTTACTGTGCAGACGATGCACTGGCTTAATCTTCTTCAGAATATGCGAGCCGAGCGTCAGGCTGTTTTTAATCGTATCCGTCTGCACGAGGTCGAACAGCACCTGCTGTAGCAGATGATCTTTGTCGGTGGCTTTTTTCCCGGCGACTTCATCCGCCCGGTTTTCGCGGTCGGAGAGGTATTTTGCCATGGCGCTACTGGCGCCACGGTTAGAGAGTGCAAACACCGAGGCGCCGGCCGCAGAAGGGTTGGTAAAGCCGTCGGCGTGAATCGACATAAACAGATCCGCACCGTGCTGGTGGGCGATCTCAACGCGGTCATACAGCGGAATAAAGGTGTCGCCAGAGCGCGTCAGACGGGCGTCAATGCCGTTGCTGCGTAAAATTGCGCGCACATTTTTTGCAATTGCCAGCACGACGTGTTTTTCTTTCGACCCGTTTTTGCCGATGGCGCCGGTATCAATACCGCCGTGGCCCGGGTCGAGCATTACCAGACGCTTCGCGCCCGGCTTTTTGGCTTTCGGTTTGCTGTGTCCGTTACTGGTTTTGAGCGTGCTCTCGTCTTTCGCCTGAGCCTGCTTTGCGATACCCGTTAACGTTAAGGCCGCCAGCCCCGCTTTGAGAACCTGACGACGCGATGTGAGTGCTTTTAATGGTTTGAATGTGCTCATGCGGCCTGAATACTAAAAAATGGGGTCCTGGTGTTATATCGTATCGTGTTTCCCGTTACGACAGTCCATATTGATAATTGTTTTACTTTTCATTTCAATACGTGACAAAGTGACATTATGCCAAATTTTGGCGAGATTTTCCCCGGTTATTGGCGAAAGGCGAGCTTCGCGCCATAATCACTGTTTTTAAACCCGAAAAGGCGGTTAATACCATGGAGATACGCGTTTTTCGCCAGGAAGATTTCGAAGAGGTGATCACCCTTTGGGAGCGCTGCGATCTGCTGCGTCCGTGGAACGATCCGGAAATGGATATCGAACGTAAGGTGAATCACGACGTCAGTCTGTTTCTGGTCGCGGAAGTCAATGGCGAGGTTGTGGGGACGGTAATGGGCGGTTACGACGGCCACCGCGGCTCGGCCTATTATCTGGGCGTCCACCCCGAATACCGTGGCCGCGGTATCGCCAATGCGCTGCTGAACCGGCTCGAGAAGAAGCTGATCGCCCGCGGCTGCCCGAAAATCCAGATCATGGTGCGGGAAGATAACGACGTGGTGCTGGGCATGTATGAGCGTCTGGGCTACGAGCATTCTGACGTGCTGAGTTTAGGAAAGCGTCTGATCGAAGATGAAGAGTACTGAGATCCATCCGGCAGACTATGACGCGCAGGGCCGCGTCAGGCTGCCCTTTTTATTCTGGTGCGTTCTGCTGCTCCAGGCTCGAACCTGGGTACTGTTTGTGATGGCCGCCGCGTCGCGCGGGCAGGGCGACACGCTGCTGAATCTCTTTTATCCCGATCACGACGCCTTCTGGCTCGGCTTGCTGCCGGGCGTACCGGCGGTGGTCGCTTTTTTGTGCAGCGGACGACGGCATGCGATCCCACGTTTCTGGCGCGCGCTTCGCTGGCTGCTGATCCTCGCCCAGGTTGCGCTGCTCTTCTGGCAGCCGGTACTCTGGTGGTACGGTGAGCCGCTGACGGGCACCGGCGTTGCGCTGGTGGTTGCCGATATTGTGGCCCTGCTGTGGCTGCTGACCAACCCGCGTCTTCGCGCCTGTTTTGCGCATCAGGATGATTAATCCGGCACTTTTTGCCGATGTCGCACTCCAACAAGCGTTGATTTAACAAGAAAGGACGTTTCAATGAAATCGCTGCGTTTACTTTTATGCGCTCTCCCGCTGGCGTTGACCGGCTGTTCGACGCTCTCCTCCATTAACTGGTCCGCCGCGTATCCGTGGAACTGGTTTGGCTCATCAACGGAAGTGACCGAGCAGGGCGTGGGGAAAATTACCGCCGCGACGTCGCTGGATCAGGACGCCATTCAGGATGCGCTCAGCGGCGATTACCGCCTGCGCAGCGGCATGAAAACGGAGAATGGCAATATTGTTCGCTATTACGAAGCGCTGAAAGGCGACAAGCTGGCGCTGGTGATTAACGGTGACAAAGGCACCGTAAACCGTATCGCTGTGATGGATGACGATATTCCGACGGCGAGCGGTGTGAAGGTGGGTACGCCGTTTAGCGACCTTTATAAGCAGGCCTTTGGCAACTGTACCAGCCTGCCGTCTGACGACAAGGTCGCGGTGGAATGTAAGGCTGAAGGCAGCCAGCACATCAGCTATGTCTTCACCGGAACCTGGAGCGGCCCGGAAGGTCTGATGCCGTCCGACGACACGCTCAGGAGCTGGAAAGTGAGCAAAATACTCTGGAAGCAGTAATTTGCGCCTGAACAAACCGCCTCGCTGAAATCCGGGTATAATAGCCACCATCAATGCCACGCTGACGTGGCATCTTTATTTCAGGAGGAGCGATGTCTCAGGTTCAGAGTGGCATTTTGCCAGAACATTGCCGCGCGGCGATTTGGATTGAAGCCAATGTCAAAGGGGACGTGGATGCCCTGCGTGCGGCCAGTAAAGCGTTTGTTGATAAGCTGGCCACCTTCCAGGCCAAATTCCCTGAAGCCCACCTCGGCGCGGTTGTTGCCTTTGGCAATAACGTCTGGCGTCAGCTGAGCGGTGGCGAAGGGGCGGAAGAGCTAAAAGACTTCATCCCTTACGGCAAAGGTCTGGCTCCGGCAACCCAGTACGACGTGCTGATCCACATTCTCTCCCTGCGTCACGACGTGAACTTCTCCGTTGCCCAGGCGGCAGTAGCGGCCTTTGGCGACAGCATTGAGGTGCAGGAAGAGGTTCACGGCTTCCGCTGGGTGGAAGAGCGCGATCTGAGCGGCTTCGTCGACGGCACCGAAAACCCGGCGGGTGAAGAGACGCGTCGTGAAGTCGCGGTAATCAAAGACGGCGTGGACGCGGGCGGCAGCTACGTGTTCGTGCAGCGCTGGGAGCACAACCTCAAGCAGCTTAACCGCATGAGCGTGCACGACCAGGAGATGATGATTGGCCGCACTAAAGAAGCCAACGAAGAGATCGACGGCGACGACCGTCCTGTAACCTCTCACCTGACCCGCGTTGACCTCAAAGAAGACGGCAAAGGGCTGAAGATTGTCCGCCAGAGCCTGCCTTACGGCACGGCAAGCGGCACGCACGGCCTCTACTTCTGCGCGTACTGCGCGCGCCTGTATAACATTGAGCAGCAGCTGCTGAGCATGTTCGGTGATACCGACGGCAAGCGCGACGCCATGCTGCGCTTCACCAAACCGGTGACCGGCGGCTACTACTTTGCGCCGTCCGTTGAGCGTCTGCTGGCGCTGTAATGGCCTTTCTCCCTCTCCCTGTGGGAGAGGGCCGGGGTGAGGGCATCAGGCCTCCCCCTTATTCCCTTTTCTGCTTCTAAATCACCAAACGGTATATAAAACCGTTACTCCTTTCATCCCCGTTATAAATATTATGACTATAAGATAGTCATCACATTTATAAGGGTTCGCAATGGCCGTTACTGTACTGAAAAAAGGAACTCTGGCGCTGGCAGGTTTACTGCTGGTGGCACAGGCGCAGGCGACTGAACTGTTGAACAGTTCGTATGACGTCTCCCGCGAGCTGTTTGCCGCCCTTAATCCACCGTTTGAACAGCAGTGGGCGAAAGATAATAACGGCGACAAGCTGACCATCAAGCAGTCCCACGCCGGGTCGTCCAAGCAGGCGCTGGCGATTTTGCAGGGCCTGAAAGCGGATGTGGTGACCTACAACCAGGTGACTGACGTGCAGATCCTGCACGACAAAGGCAAGCTGATCCCGGCAGACTGGCAGAGCCGACTGCCGAACAACAGCTCACCGTTCTATTCCACCATGGGCTTCCTGGTGCGTAAGGGCAATCCGAAGAATATCCACGACTGGAGCGACCTGGTGCGTTCCGACGTGAAGCTGATTTTCCCGAATCCAAAAACTTCCGGTAACGCGCGTTATACCTATTTAGCCGCGTGGGGCGCGGCGGACAAGGCTGACGGTAACGATAAAGCCAAAACCGAGCAGTTCATGACCCAGTTCCTGAAAAACGTCGAAGTGTTTGATACCGGCGGCCGCGGGGCGACAACGACCTTCGCGGAACGCGGTCTCGGCGATGTTCTGATCAGCTTTGAATCGGAAGTGAATAACATCCGCAAACAGTACGAAGCGCAGGGCTTCGAGGTCGTTATCCCGAAAACCAACATCCTGGCCGAGTTCCCGGTGGCGTGGGTGGATAAAAACGTGCAGGCAAACGGTACCGAGAAAGCGGCAAAAGCCTATCTCAACTACCTGTACAGCCCGCAGGCGCAGACCATCATTACCGATTACTACTACCGCGTGAATAACCCGGACGTAATGAACAAGCTGAAAGATAAGTTCCCGCAGACCGATTTGTTCCGCGTGGAAGATCATTTCGGCTCCTGGCCTGATGTGATGAAAACGCATTTTGCCAGCGGCGGTGAGTTAGACAAACTGCTGGCGGCGGGGCATAAGTAATGTTTGCAGTTTCGACAAAACGCGTGCTGCCGGGTTTTACCTTAAGCCTCGGGACCAGCCTGCTGTTCGTCTGCCTGATCCTGCTGTTGCCGCTCAGCGCGCTGGTGATGCAGCTTGCTCAGATGAGCTGGGCGCAGTACTGGGACGTGGTCACCAACCCGCAGGTGGTGGCGGCCTACAAGGTGACGCTGCTGTCGGCGTTTGTTGCCTCCATTTTTAACGGCGTGTTTGGCCTGCTGATGGCGTGGATCTTAACCCGCTATCGCTTCCCGGGTCGCACGCTGCTTGACGCCCTGATGGATCTGCCGTTTGCGCTGCCGACGGCGGTGGCGGGCTTAACCCTCGCGTCGCTCTTCTCCGTGAACGGGCTGTACGGCGAGTGGCTGGCGAAATTTGACATCAAAGTGACCTACACCTGGCTCGGTATCGCGGTGGCGATGGCCTTTACCAGCATCCCGTTTGTGGTCCGTACCGTGCAGCCGGTGCTGGAAGAGTTGGGCCCGGAATACGAAGAAGCGGCGGAAACGCTGGGTGCCACGCGCTGGCAGAGCTTCCGCAAGGTGGTTCTGCCGGAGCTCTCTCCGGCGCTGATGGCGGGCGTCGCGCTGTCGTTTACCCGCAGCCTCGGTGAGTTCGGCGCGGTGATTTTTATCGCCGGGAACATCGCCTGGAAAACAGAAGTCACCTCGCTGATGATTTTCATCCGTTTGCAGGAGTTTGATTATCCGGCGGCGAGCGCGATTGCCTCGGTGATCCTGGCGGCGTCGCTGCTGCTGCTGTACTCGATTAACACTCTGCAAAGTCGCTTTGGTCGACGTGTGGTAGGTCACTGATGGCGGAAGTTACGCAATTGAAGCGATACGATGCACCCCGCATCAACTGGGGTAAATGGTTTCTGATTGGGGCGGGCGTGCTGGTTTCCGCCCTCATTCTCGTCGTGCCGACGGTTTATATCTTCGTTCAGGCGTTCAGCAAGGGGCTGATGCCCGCGCTGGAAAACCTGGCGAACCCGGATATGCTGCATGCCATCTGGCTGACCGTGCTGATTGCGCTGATCACCGTGCCGGTGAACCTCGTGTTCGGGACCCTGTTGGCCTGGCTGGTGACCCGCTTTAACTTCCCGGGACGTCAGCTGCTGCTGACCCTGCTGGACATTCCTTTCGCCGTATCGCCGGTGGTGGCGGGTCTGGTGTACCTGCTCTTTTACGGCTCCAACGGCCCGTTGGGCGGCTGGCTGGACGAGCATAACCTGCAGATCATGTTCGCCTGGCCGGGCATGGTGCTGGTCACCATCTTCGTGACCTGTCCGTTTGTGGTGCGTGAGCTGGTGCCGGTGATGTTAAGCCAGGGGAGCAACGAAGACGAAGCGGCGGTGCTGCTGGGCGCGTCTGGCTGGCAGATGTTCCGTCGCGTGACGCTGCCGAATATCCGCTGGGCGCTGCTTTACGGCGTGGTGCTGACCAACGCCCGCGCGATTGGTGAGTTCGGTGCCGTTTCCGTCGTCTCCGGCTCCATCCGGGGTGAAACCCTGTCGCTGCCGCTCCAGATTGAGCTGCTGCAGCAGGACTACAACACCATCGGCTCGTTTACTGCCGCAGCGTTGCTGACGCTGATGGCCATCTTGACCCTGTTTTTGAAGAGTGTGGTGCAGTGGCGTTTAGAAAATCAGGAAAAACGTCAGCATCAGGAGGGAAATCATGAGCATTGAGATTGCCAATATTAAGAAGTCTTTTGGTCGCACCCAGGTGCTGAATGATATCTCGCTGGATATCCCTTCCGGACAAATGGTGGCGCTGCTGGGGCCGTCCGGCTCGGGCAAAACCACGCTGCTGCGTATTATCGCCGGGCTTGAGCATCAGACCAGCGGGCACATCCGCTTCCACGGCACCGACGTGAGCCGTCTGCACGCCCGCGATCGTAAAGTAGGCTTTGTGTTCCAGCACTACGCGCTGTTCCGCCACATGACCGTGTTCGACAACATCGCGTTTGGCCTGACCGTGCTGCCGCGTCGCGAACGTCCGGATGCGGCAACTATTAAGGCGAAAGTGACCAAACTGCTGGAGATGGTGCAGCTGGCTCACCTGGCGGATCGTTTCCCGGCCCAGCTGTCCGGCGGGCAGAAACAGCGCGTGGCGCTGGCGCGCGCGCTGGCCGTTGAGCCGCAAATTCTGCTGCTGGATGAACCCTTCGGCGCGCTGGATGCGCAGGTGCGTAAAGAGCTGCGCCGCTGGCTGCGTCAGCTCCATGAAGAGCTGAAATTCACCAGCGTCTTCGTGACCCACGATCAGGAAGAGGCGATGGAAGTTGCGGATCGCGTGGTGGTCATGAGCCAGGGCAACATTGAGCAGGTTGACGAGCCGGAGCAGCTCTGGCGTGAACCGGCGACCCGCTTCGTGCTGGAGTTTATGGGCGAGGTAAACCGTCTGCAGGGCACTATTCGCGGCGGACAGTTCCACGTTGGCGCGCATCGCTGGCCGCTGGGCTATACCTCCGCGCATCAGGGGCCGGTCGATCTGTTCCTGCGTCCGTGGGAAGTGGACGTGAGCCGCCGAACCAGCCTGGATTCACCGCTGCCGGTGCAGGTGCTGGAAGCTAGCCCTAAAGGTCACTACACCCAATTGGTGGTACAGCCGCTGGGCTGGTATACCGAGCCGCTGACCGTGGTCATGCGCGACGACGTGCCGCCGCACCGGGGTGAGCGCCTGTTTGTTGGTTTGCAGCACGCCCGTATTTATCACGGGAAGGAGCGCATCGAGACGCGCGAGGATATTGCTCTGGCGGAGTCAGCCTGATAGGTTAGGATTACGTAGTTTTGCCGGGTGGCGCTGCGCTTACCCGGCCTACAATATGACGTCTGTAGGCCCGGTAAGCGAAGCGCCACCGGGCTTTTTATTGGACAGCGATCATGAATACATTAGAACACACCATCGGCAACACTCCTCTGGTCAAGCTTCAGCGCATGGGGCCGGACAACGGCAGCGAAATCTGGGTCAAACTCGAAGGCAATAACCCGGCGGGCTCGGTGAAAGACCGCGCGGCGCTGTCGATGATTGTCCAGGCCGAAAAACGCGGAGAAATTAAGCCAGGCGACGTGCTGATTGAGGCCACCAGCGGCAACACCGGTATCGCCCTGGCGATGATTGCTGCGCTGAAAGGCTACCGCATGAAGCTGCTGATGCCGGACAACATGAGCCAGGAGCGCCGCGCCGCGATGCGTGCCTACGGCGCCGAGCTGATTCTGGTGACCAAAGAGCAGGGAATGGAAGGCGCGCGCGACTTAGCGCTGGAGATGGCCGGGCGCGGTGAAGGTAAACTGCTGGATCAGTTCAACAACCCGGACAACCCGTACGCGCACTACACCTCCACCGGCCCGGAAATCTGGCAGCAAACCGACGGGCGTATCACCCATTTTGTCTCCAGCATGGGCACCACCGGTACCATTACCGGGGTATCGCGTTTTCTGCGCGAGCAGGAAAAAGCCGTCACCATCGTTGGCCTCCAGCCGGAAGAGGGGAGCAGCATTCCGGGGATTCGCCGCTGGCCGGCGGAGTATATGCCCGGCATCTTTAATGCGCAGCTGGTGGATCAGGTGCTGGATCTTCACCAGCGCGAGGCGGAAAATACCATGCGTGAGCTGGCCGTGCGCGAAGGTATCTTCTGCGGCGTCAGCTCGGGCGGCGCGGTAGCGGGGGCGATTCGGGTAGCGCAGGCAAACCCGGGGGCGGTAGTGGTGGCGATTATTTGCGATCGCGGCGATCGCTATCTGTCTACCGGCGTCTTTGGTGAAGAGAGTTATTCGCAGGGGGCGGGGATTTAAGCGTCATGGAGATGATTCTATTCCGGGATAACACCCGGGCGCAGCAAACCGACATTGTCGCCGTGCAGTCGCAGGTGGTTTACGGCAGCGTGGGGAACAGCATTGCGGTACCGAATATTCGTACCCACAGGCTGAACGTCACCGCCGTGCCGACGGTTCTGTTTAGCAACACGCCGCATTACGATACGTTTTATGGTGGGGTGATCCCCGACGAGTGGTTCAGCGGCTATCTTAAGGCACTGGAAGAGCGCGAGATCCTGCGCGAGCTTAAAGCGGTCACCACCGGCTATATGGGCAGCGCCAGCCAGATCGTCCTGCTGGCTCAATGGCTGAAGGCGGTCAAAGCGCAGCATCCTGACCTGCTGGTGCTGGTCGACCCGGTTATCGGCGATATCGACAGCGGAATGTACGTGAAGCCTGAGATCCCGCAGGCATATCGGGAACACCTGCTGCCGCTGGCGCAGGGGATCACACCAAACGTCTATGAGCTGGAGGTGTTAAGCGGCAAACCGTGCCGTACGCCCGAAAGCGCCATCGCGGCTGCGCAGGGACTGCTCTCCGATAGCCTGAAATGGGTGGCTATCACCAGCGCGCCGGTGGCCGATGACCCGGAAAACATCCACGTGGTGCTGGTGACGAATGAAGGCGTGACCGTCAGCGCGCATCCGCGCGTAGAAACCGATCTGAAAGGGACGGGCGACCTGTTCTGTTCAGAGCTGGTGAGCGGAATTGTTGAGGGGAAAACCGTTGCTGATGCCATTCGCATGGCCGGCGATCGGGTGACTGATGTGATGCTTTATACCCAGTCGAAAGGCTACGACGAACTTATCCTCCCTGCATAAACAAAAATGGCGCCCGAAGGCGCCATTTTTCTGTGCGGCAAGAATTACTTCTTGATGCGGATAACCGGGGTTTCACCCACGGTGACGCTGCCAGACAGTTTGATCAGTTCTTTGATTTCGTCCATGTTGGAGATAACAACCGGCGTCAGGGTAGACTTGGCTTTTTCTTCCAGCAGTGGCAGATCGAATTCAATTACCGGGTCGCCAACTTTAACACGCTGGCCTTCTTCCGCGATACGTTTGAAGCCTTCGCCTTTCAGTTCAACGGTGTCGATACCGAAGTGAACGAACAGTTCGATACCGCTATCAGATTCGATAGAGAACGCATGGTTGGTTTCAAAAATTTTACCGATGGTGCCGTCAACTGGAGCAACCATTTTGTTGCCAGTTGGTTTGATAGCAATGCCATCACCAACGATTTTCTCAGCAAACACTACATCCGGCACGTCTTCGATGTTGACGATCTCGCCGGAGAGCGGAGCAACAATCTCAATAGTTCCGGAGTCTTTCTTATCATCAGAAACCAGAGATTTCAGTTTATCGAACAAACCCATGATCTTCTCCTAAGCAGTAATTTGGGCCGCATCTCGTGGATTAGCAGATTGTTTTTTCTTCAATGAACTTGTTAACCAGCGTCATTAACTCGTCCGTTGTCGGTTGAGCAAGAGCCTGCTCTGCTAACACCTTCGCATCTTCGAAGTTCGTGTTACGGATAATCTTCTTAATGCGCGGGATGGAAATGGCGCTCATAGAGAATTCGTCCAGACCCATACCCAGCAACAGAAGTGTAGCACGTTCGTCGCCTGCAAGCTCACCACACATGCCAGTCCATTTACCTTCTGCATGAGAAGCATCAATAACTTGCTTGATCAAGTTCAGTACGGACGGTGACATTGGCTGGTAGAGATGTGAAATCATATCATTACCACGGTCAACTGCCAGGGTGTACTGCGTTAAATCATTGGTGCCGATACTAAAGAAATCAACTTCTTTGGCTAAATGACGCGCAATGGTCGCCGCCGCAGGTGTTTCCACCATTACGCCGATCTCGATTGACTCGTCAAAGGCTTTACCTTCGTCGCGCAGTTCCTGTTTGTAGATTTCGATCTCTTTCTTCAGTGCACGCACTTCTTCAACAGAGATGATCATCGGGAACATGATGCGCAGTTTACCGAAAGCAGAGGCACGCAGGATCGCGCGAACCTGGTCACGCAGGATCTCTTTACGATCCATCGCGATACGGATTGCACGCCAGCCCAGGAACGGGTTCTCTTCTTTCGGGAAGTTCATGTACGGCAGCTCTTTGTCGCCGCCGATGTCCATGGTACGGACGATAACCGCCTGAGAACCACACGCTTCAGCCACGGCTTTATAGGCAGCAAACTGCTCTTCTTCCGTTGGCAGCGCGTCGCGGTCCATGAACAGGAATTCTGTACGATAGAGACCTACGCCTTCCGCACCGTTGCGCTCAGCGCCATCAACGTCGCGGACGGTACCGATGTTTGCGCACACTTCTACCTGATGGCCGTCCAGGGTGATGGCTGGCAGGTCTTTCAGCTTAGCGAGTTCCGCTTTTTCAGTCGCAACCTGCTCCTGAACCGCGCGCAGTTTATCGATCTCTTCATTGGTTGGGTTGACGTAAACCAGATTGTTTACGGCATCCAGAATCAGATAGTCGCCGTTTTTCACCTGAGAGGTGACGCTACCGGTACCCACGATGGCAGGCAGTTCCAGAGAGCGCGCCATGATAGAGGTGTGGGAGGTACGGCCACCCGCGTCAGTGATGAAACCGAGGACCTTTTTCAGGTTCAGCTGTGCGGTTTCAGACGGGGTGAGGTCAGCGGCAACCAGGATAACTTCATCCTGAATCGCGCTCAGATCGATGATGGCCAGACCCAGGATGTTGCGCAGCAGGCGCTTACCGATGTCACGTACGTCAGCCGCACGTTCTTTCAGGTATTCATCATCCAGTTCTTCCAGGGCAGTTGCCTGACCTTCGATAACTTCATGCGCAGCCGCGTCGGCCGTCATGCCTTTATCTTTAATCAGGGCTATGATTTCCTGCTCCAGCTCCTCATCTTCGAGCAGCATGATGTGCCCTTCGAAGATGGCTTCTTTTTCTTCACCGAAAGTTTCGCCAGCTTTAGTTTTGATTGCTTCCAGTTGCGCAGATGCCTTGGCACGACCGCTCAGAAAACGTTCAACTTCCTGATCAACCTTGTCGGCAGAAATTTTTTTCCGGTCGATGACGATCTCGTCTTCTTTCAGCAGCAGTGCTTTGCCGAAAGCGATACCCGGGGATGCTAAAATGCCTGAAATCATAACCCTACCTTACTTGTGACTGATATTTAAAAGAACCCGGAAACTTACTCGAGCTCAGCCATCAGTTTTACCAGATGCTCAACTGCTTTCTGCTCGTCTTCACCTTCTGCAGAGATGGTGACAACGGTGCCCTGAGTCAGGCCCAGAGTCTGCAGTTTGAACAGGCTTTTTGCGCTCGCGCTTTTGCCGTTGGAAGTCACAGTGATTTCAGAAGTGAAGCCTTTTGCTTCTTTAACAAACTGAGCAGCAGGGCGGGTGTGCAGACCGTTCGGAGCGGTAATGGTAACTTCTTGCTGGAACATTGTATTTCCCCAACTTATAGGTTTAGTGTTGTGGAACTAAAGTCTAGCCTGGCGACTGAACTTTAGCCTGTATTGTTAGCGCTGACGTTTCGATCGTCATTAAACATTATGCAGCGAAAGCAAGACTTGAACCAAATCATAAAATCGATTCAGCAAGGCTATTTCATTCACCGATTAATTTCACGCATCAAAATAATTGCTGGTTTAAATACCAGACCCAACGGGGTGAAGCAATGCCAGGAGGGGCAAAAGTTTGAAGCAGGCCACAAAAAAGCACCTGAAAAGGTGCTTTTTTACGCGTTATTAACATGCTGGCACTACTGTTGCAGTTCTTTTTCGGTAAACAGATCGGCAAACAGTGCGGTGCTCAGGTAACGCTCGCCCGAAGAAGGAAGGATAACCACAATATTCTTGTTGGTAAAGGCTTCATCTTCCTGAAGCTTGAGCGCTGCCGCAACGGCCGCACCGGAAGAGATACCCGCCAGAATGCCTTCTTCATCCATCAGGCGACGCGCGGTAGAAATGGCTTCTTCGTTAGTGATAGTCACCACTTTATCGATCAGCTTCAGGTCCAGGTTGCCCGGAATGAAGCCTGCGCCAATACCCTGAATTTTATGCGGGCCTGGCTTAAGCTCTTCACCCGCCAGTGCCTGGGTGATAACCGGTGAGTCAGTTGGCTCAACGGCAACGGTGATCAGGTCTTTTTTACCCTTTGTGCCTTTAATATAGCGTGACACGCCGGTCAGCGTACCGCCGGTACCTACGCCGGAGATAAAGACGTCAACCTGGCCGTCGGTATCTTCCCAGATTTCCGGACCGGTGGTCTTCTCGTGAATTTCCGGGTTAGCCGGGTTGCTGAACTGCTGCAGCAGCAGATATTTCGCCGGATCGCTGGCCACAATCTCTTCAGCTTTCTGGATGGCGCCCTTCATGCCCTTCGCGCCTTCGGTCAGCACCAGGTTCGCGCCCAGCGCTTTGAGCAGCTTACGACGCTCAATGCTCATGGTTTCTGGCATGGTCAGCGTCAGCTTGTAGCCACGCGCGGCGGCCACATAGGCCAGAGCGATACCGGTGTTACCGCTGGTCGGTTCCACCAGCTCAACGCCAGGCTTCAGTACGCCACGTTTTTCAGCATCCCAAATCATGTTTGCACCGATACGGCATTTTACGCTGAAGCTCGGGTTACGTGATTCGACCTTCGCCAGAATGCGTCCATTACCGATACGGTTCAGTCGAACCAGGGGCGTATGACCGATAGTCAGCGAGTTGTCTTCATAAATCTTACTCATGGCCTGTCCTTAACTGTATGAAATTGGGATACCGACCCAGCATACCTGTTGAGCAGGTAGGGGGAAGTAAGGAATTCGCATATCTATATACTGCAAGGAAATAATGGGGATCAGTATGGAATAAGGGGCGGCATAAGCCACCCCTGCTTTACACATTTTTGCATTATTTCCATAACGCGTGCTTAGCACGGTAGCAGTCGACCCACATCGCCGTCGCGCCGCAGACGGCGACGGGCATGATGAACAGATTCAGGAAGGGAATCATGGTGAACAGGCTGGTCAGCGCGCCAAACTGCATGTTCGCGACCTTCTGGCTTCGCAGGGCAGTGCGCATCTCTTTAAACGGCACCTTGTGGTTATCGAACGGATAGTCGCAGTACTGGATGGCCAGCATCCAGGCGCTGAACAGGAACCACAGCACCGGCGCCACCGTCTGGCCAATGCCTGGCACAAAATAGAGGATAAGCAGCACGACCGCGCGGGGCAGGTACCAGGCAAACTTCTGCCACTCGCGCTTCATGATGCGTGGCAGGTCTTTCATGATCCCCAGCACGCCCGTGTCCGGCGGCGTCGCACCGGTAAGCCGCGCTTCCAGCTGTTCCGCCAGCAGACCGTTGAACGGTGCGGCTATCCAGTTGGCAATCGTCGAAAAGAAGTATCCAAACACCAGCAGCACGGAGATCACCGCCACCGGCCAGAGCAGGTAGTTAAGCCACTGCAGCCAGTCCGGAACGTAACTCATCAGCGACGGGATCCAGCTCTCCAGCTTTGTGAATAGCCACCAGAACGCGCCGCCCATCAGAATAATGTTGATCAACAGCGGCAGAATCACGAAGCGTCGAATCCCCGGCAGGGAGACCAGTTTCCAGCCCTGAGAAAAATACCAGACGCCGCTGCGCGGGGGAGAAGAAGATGTTGAAACCATAGCCAGGCTGTACTCCTTTTTACACAACCAGTGGAATTGCCCGCCTATATTATCCACTTACGGAGCAATGACCAGTTCGGAAATGTTCGAAAAACCAGCAAAAAGCACGATTTCCTTCATCTTTATGCTGTGAATGCTCTGCACACACTTGCACTTGACGTAAACGGCAAATACTCTTAGTGAGTAAATGTTTGCCGTGGTGGCAAGGTGTTAGAACAACAGAGAATATAATGATGCAGGATTTGCGTCTGATATTAATCATTGTTGGCGCGATCGCCATAATCGCTTTACTGGTACATGGTTTCTGGACCAGCCGTAAAGAGCGTTCCTCGATGTTTCGCGATCGCCCACTGAAGCGCATGAAGTCCAGTCGTGACGACGATGACAGTGAAGATGACATCGACGGCAGCGATGACGACGGCGTGGGTGAAGTTCGTGTTCATCGGGTCAATACTGCGCCCGGCGCAGGCCATGGGGAGCATGAAGCGCCTCGTCCTTCGCAGCACCAGTATCAACCGCCGTATGCTTCTGCACAGCCGCGCCAGCCAGCGCCGCAGCCTGTGGAAGAACCGGTGCGCCAGCCGCCGCAACAGCCTGTCTATCAGCAGCCTGCTGCGCCACAGCCGGTTCAACAGCAACCGGTGCAGCAGCCCGTGCAGCAACATCCTGCTCAGCCGGTACAACAACCGCAGCAGCCTGTTCACGTACAGCCTGCGCCTCAGCCTGCTCCGGCTCCGCACGTTGAGCCTGAGCCCGTTGTAGAACCAGAGCCGGTTGTTGAAAAACCGCAGCGTAAAGAAGCGGTGATCATCATGAACGTGGCCGCGCATCACGGCAGCCATCTTAACGGTGACGTGCTGCTCAACAGTATTCAACAGGCAGGATTCAAGTTTGGCGATATGAACATTTTCCATCGTCACCTGAGCCCTGACGGTAGCGGTCCGGCGCTGTTCAGCCTGGCCAACATGGTTAACCCTGGCACCTTTGATCCGGAAATGACCGGTGATTTCGTGACCCCGGGCGTCACTATCTTTATGCAGGTGCCTTCTTACGGCGATGAACTGCAAAACTTTAAGCTGATGCTGCAGTCCGCTCAGCACATCGCTGACGAAGTCGGCGGCGTGGTGCTCGACGATCAGCGTCGAATGATGACCCCGCAGAAGCTGCGCGAGTATCAGGACCGCATCCGCGAAGTTAAGGAAGCTAACGCGTAATCGTCGCGTTTACTTCAACTCCTCCTCAACCCCCGCCTGTCGGGGGTTTTTTCTCATTGATGGTGCGATATGGACTCAATCGAACAACAACTCACTGAACTGCGAACCACGCTTCGCCATCATGAATACCTCTATCATGTTATGGACGCGCCGGAAGTCCCGGATGCCGAATATGACCGCCTGATGCGCGAGCTGCGCGAATTAGAGGCGCAGCATCCGGAGCTTATCACGCCGGATTCCCCCACCCAGCGCGTCGGCGCTGAGCCGCTTGGCGCTTTCAGCCAGGTGCGCCATGAGGTGCCGATGCTGTCGCTGGATAACGTATTTGATGAAGAGAGCTTCCTCGCGTTTAACAAGCGCGTGCAGGATCGTCTGAAAAGCAGCGACTCCCTCACCTGGTGCTGCGAGCTCAAGCTGGATGGCCTGGCGGTCAGTCTTCTCTATGAAAACGGTGTGCTGGTGCGTGCCGCAACGCGTGGCGACGGTACGACGGGCGAAGACATCACCACCAACGTGCGTACCATCCGCGCGATCCCGCTGAAGCTGCAGGGTGAAAACATTCCCGCGCGTCTGGAAGTGCGCGGCGAGGTGTTCCTGCCCCAGGCGGGCTTCGAGAAAATTAACGACGAGGCGCGTCGCACCGGCGGGAAGGTGTTTGCTAACCCGCGTAATGCGGCGGCAGGCTCTCTGCGCCAGCTTGACCCGCGTATTACCGCGAAGCGACCGCTTACTTTCTTCTGCTACGGCGTCGGTATTCTGGAGGGCGGCGAGCTGCCGGATACGCACCTCGGACGCCTGCTGCAGTTTAAAGCGTGGGGCCTGCCGGTGAGCAACCGCGTTCAGCTCTGCGACTCGCCGGAAGCGGTGCTGGCGTTCTACCACAAGGTGGAAGAGGACCGTCCGACGCTCGGTTTTGATATTGATGGCGTCGTCATCAAGGTGAATTCTCTGGCGCTGCAGGAGCAGCTAGGCTTTGTGGCGCGCGCGCCGCGCTGGGCGGTGGCGTTTAAGTTCCCTGCTCAGGAGCAGATGACCGTCGTTCGCGATGTGGAGTTCCAGGTTGGCCGTACGGGGGCGATTACCCCGGTCGCCCGTCTGGAGCCCGTGCAGGTTGCGGGCGTGCTGGTGAGTAATGCCACGTTGCATAACGCCGATGAAATCGAACGCCTCGGCCTGCGCATTGGTGACAAAGTGGTGATTCGCCGCGCGGGCGACGTTATCCCGCAGGTGGTTAACGTCGTGGAGTCGGAACGTCCTGCCGATACGCGCGAGATCGTCTTCCCGACCCACTGCCCGGTGTGCGGCTCCGACGTTGAGCGTGTGGAAGGTGAAGCGGTGGCGCGCTGTACTGGGGGCTTAATCTGTGGTGCGCAGCGTAAAGAATCGCTGAAGCACTTCGTCTCCCGTCGGGCGATGGATGTCGACGGCATGGGCGACAAGATTATCGATCAGCTGGTTGAGAAAGAGTATGTCCATACGCCAGCGGATCTCTTCAGGCTGACGGCAGGTAAACTGACCGGTCTGGATCGCATGGGGCCAAAGTCAGCCCAGAATGTGGTTAACGCGCTGGAAGCCGCCAAAGAGACGACCTTTGCCCGCTTCCTGTACGCGCTGGGCATTCGTGAAGTGGGTGAGGCGACGGCAGCGGGCCTGGCGGCGTACTTTGGTACGCTGGAGGCGCTGGAAAAGGCAAGCATCGACGAGCTGCAGAAAGTCCCTGACGTTGGCATTGTGGTCGCCACGCACGTATTTAACTTCTTCGCCGAAGAGAGCAACCGTGAAGTTATCGGCAAGCTGCTGGAAGAGGGCATCAGGTGGCCCGCGCCAGTGGTGGTTAACGCCGAAGAGATCGACAGTCCGTTCGCCGGTAAAACGGTCGTCCTGACCGGCAGCCTGAGCCAGCTTTCACGCGACGATGCGAAAGCGCGCCTGGTGGCGCTGGGGGCCAAAGTGGCGGGCAGCGTGTCGAAGAAAACCGACCTGGTGATCGCCGGGGAAGCGGCGGGTTCGAAGCTGGCAAAAGCCCAGGAGCTCGGCATTGCGGTTATCGATGAAGCGGAAATGATGCGTCTGTTAGGAGAGTAACGTGGAGAAAGAACAGCTCGTTGAAATAGCCAATACGGAGATGCCGTTCGGTAAATAAAAGGGCCGCAGGCTGATTGATTTGCCGGAGGAGTATCTGCTGTGGTTTGCCCGTAAGGATGAATTCCCGGCAGGGCGACTGGGCGAGCTGATGGCTATCACGTTACTGATCAAAACCGAGGGGCTGACCCAGCTGGTTCAGCCCCTAAAACGTCCTTAAGCCTTCGCGGCGCGGGTCTCTTCCTGCGCCAGCTTTTCGGTCTGGCGCTTGTAGCGACGCGCCAGCACCGCGCAGACCATCAGCTGGATCTGGTGGAAAATCATCAGCGGCAGCACCATCATCCCAATCACCGAGGTCGGGAATAGAATATTGGCCATCGGGATACCGTTAGCCAGGCTCTTTTTCGAACCGCAGAACACAATGGTGATTTCATCCGCTTTGCTGAAGCCGCACCTGCGTGCCACAAAGACGTTTACCGCAATCACAATCGCCAGCAGGACGATGCTGACCACCACGATAAACAGCAGCGAACCTGCGCCCACCTTATGCCAGATCCCGTTCACAACCGCTTCACTGAAGGCGGAATAGACCACCAGCAGAATCGACGACTGGTCGGTTTTTGAGATCCATTTCTTGTGCTTAGCCACGAACGCCCCGGTCCATGGACGGGATAGATGCCCCAGGACAAACGGCAGCAGCAGCTGCAGGCAAATTTTTCCAACCTGCTCGAGATTGCCTTCCGCGCCGTGCATGTTCATCAGCAGGCCCACCAGCAGCGGGGAAACGAAAATCCCTAACAGGCTGGATGCTGATGCCGAGCAGACCGCGGCCGCAACGTTCCCTCCGGCGAGAGAGGTAAAGGCAATGGCGGACTGTACGGTAGCCGGCAGAATACAGAGATACAGGAAACCGGTGTAGAGCGCCGGGTCGACGTTAACCGGCGCCCACCAGGCAAACAGCACTCCGAGGATTGGGAACAGAATGAACGTGCTGCACATCACCCAGAGATGCAGCCGCCAGTGGCTACCGCCGGCAATAATCGCTTCGCGCGAGAGCTTTGCGCCGTGCATAAAGAACAGCAGTGCGATGGCGGCCGTCGTCAGCCCTTCAAAAAACGGGACGAAGCCCCCGCGGGCGGGGAAGAACGAGGCCAGTAAAACGGTAACCACCAGGGTGAGCGTAAACGGATCAACAATACGAAATAGTTTCATAATGACTCCTGAAAACAGATGTCGCTATTGTGCTTTTTTCCATTTGAGAAATAAAATTGATTTATTGCATCCATTCATGAATGAAACAGATGAATTACTCCTTACGCCAGCTTCGTATTTTCGTCACCGTCGCTCACGCCCGCAGCTTTAGCCGGGCAGGGGAGATGATTGGCCTGAGCCAGTCGGCGGTCAGCCACAGCGTGAAAGAGCTTGAGAATCAGACCGGGGTGAAGTTGCTTGACCGCACAACCCGTGAAGTGGTGCTGACCGAAGCAGGGCAGCAGCTCGCCCTGCGTCTTGAACGATTGCTGGATGAGCTGAACAGCACGCTCAGAGACGTGGGGAGGCTGGGGCAGCAGCTTTCGGGGACCGTGCGCGTCGCGGCCAGCCAGACAATCTCTGCGCACCTTATCCCTCAGTGTATTGCCGAGGGAAGTCATCGCTACCCGGACATTGATTTTGTCCTGCATGACAGGCCGCAGCAGTGGGTGCTGGAGAGCATCCGCCAGGGAGATGTGGATTTTGGTATTGTTATCGATCCCGGCCAGGCGAGCGATCTGGCGTGTGAAAGCGTACTTTCCGAGCCATTCTTGCTGCTCTGCCGTGACGACGACCCGCTGGCCACGTTGCCGGAAATCAGCTGGCAGTCTCTGACGGGCGCGAACCTGGTTTTACAGGATTATGCCTCGGGCAGTCGTCCGCTGATTGATTCCGCGCTGGTGAATCAGGGCGTAAAGGCAACGATCGTGCAGGAGATTGGTCACCCGGCGACGCTTTTTCCGATGGTGGAAGCCGGTATTGGCATCAGCGTGTTGCCCGCCCTGGCGCTTCCCCTGCCGCAGGGAAGCCGGCTGGCCGTCAGGCGATTAACGCCCGTTGTTGAGCGAAAGCTGATGCTGGTGCGGCGAAAAAATCGCTCACTCTCGGGGGCGGCGCAGGCTATCTGGGAAGTGGTGCGTATCCAGGCACAACGATTAACCGAAGCCCGCATACGCGACCCACTGTTTAACGCATCAGAAGATTAGATGTAGATATCAATATGATTATTGTCTGAAGGGGTATTCACCCCTTCCACTTTGCCCAGCTTTTGATCCTGCTTCTTCTGGGCCTCTTCGGCCTGCTGGCGCTGCAGCGCGGCGAGCTGTGCCTGCAGCACTTTGAGCTGGGTCTGAATAAGTTCCTGCTGCTTTTTCTTCTCATCGGTGCTGATGGGGCTGTTCGCCAGCTCTTTTAACTGCTGAGTCAGCTTTTTGATCTTGTCGAGAATGCGGGTGATTTGCGTAGCGATATCGTTACTGCTCGAAGTTCCACTCGCGCCGCTGGTTTGAATCTGTTGGGTTGAAGCCTGAATGGTCGTCATACTTTTTCCTCGCGTTATAAAACAGAGGTATCGGCACCAACGGGATTAGCTTGAGCAAAACTGCCATATCTGGCAGGGAGTTACATTGATACACAATCAGTATTGATGATGCGGTGAAAGTGTACTGGAAGGCGGAAGTAGACAAACTGCAGATAGCAAAAAGGCGCCTTTAGGGCGCCTTTCTACATTGGTGGGTCGTGCAGGATTCGAACCTGCGACCAATTGATTAAAAGTCAACTGCTCTACCAACTGAGCTAACGACCCGAAATGGTGGGCGATGACGGGCTCGAACCGCCGACCCCCTCCGTGTAAAGGAGATGCTCTACCAACTGAGCTAATCGCCCATTTCGGAACTGCTGCGATAAGGTGAGAATGGTGGGCGATGACGGGCTCGAACCGCCGACCCCCTCCGTGTAAAGGAGATGCTCTACCAACTGAGCTAATCGCCCAATCTCAATTCTTATCTACACTGCGGGCCTACCGAAGTAGATGGTGGGTGATGACGGGCTCGAACCGCCGACCCCCTCCGTGTAAAGGAGATGCTCTACCAACTGAGCTAATCACCCCCGCTGTGTGGAGTCGCATTATAGGGAGAGTTGAAAATGAGTCAACGCATTTTCTAAAGTTTTTATTCGTTCGTCGTAAAATTAAACAAAACGATCGCGAAACGGGCAATGACGCATGATTTCTAAACAAAAATCGCAAACTCGGTCACGATAAAGGGATCAACATTGAGGAATCCCCCCACAGTGATAGAATATTGCCCATCGTTTTTTCCCCAGGATTTGCCGATTGCCGGCATCTTTATAACGTAAGGCCATTTCATGAAAATCAAAACTCGCTTCGCGCCGAGCCCGACAGGCTATCTGCACGTCGGTGGTGCACGTACCGCTCTCTATTCCTGGCTTTTCGCACGCCACAACAAAGGTGAGTTCGTGCTGCGTATTGAAGACACCGATCTTGAGCGCTCCACGCCAGAAGCAATTGAAGCCATTATGGATGGGATGAACTGGCTGAATCTGGAATGGGATGAAGGTCCTTACTTCCAGACCAAACGCTTTGACCGCTATAACGCCGTCATTGATGAGATGCTGGTCGCGGGCACGGCGTATAAGTGCTACTGCTCTAAAGAGCGTCTGGATGAACTGCGTGAAGCGCAGATGGCGAACGGTGAAAAGCCGCGTTATGACGGCCGCTGCCGCCACGACCATAGCGAGCATGCTGCAGATGAGCCTTGCGTGGTGCGTTTTGCTAACCCGCAAGAGGGCTCGGTGATCTTTGACGACCAGATCCGTGGCCCAATTGAATTCAGCAACCAGGAGCTGGACGATCTGATCATCCGTCGTACCGACGGTTCTCCAACCTACAACTTCTGCGTTGTGGTTGACGACTGGGATATGGAAATTACTCACGTTGTCCGTGGTGAAGACCATATCAACAATACGCCACGTCAGATCAACATCCTGAAGGCGCTGAACGCCCCTGTGCCAGTTTATGCGCACGTCTCCATGATCAACGGCGATGACGGGAAAAAACTGTCTAAACGTCACGGTGCGGTAAGCGTTATGCAGTATCGCGACGACGGTTATCTGCCGGAAGCACTGCTGAACTATCTGGTGCGTCTGGGCTGGGCCCACGGTGACCAGGAGATCTTCAGTCGCGAAGAGATGATCGAGCTGTTCTCTCTGAGCTCTGTAAGCAAATCAGCGAGCGCCTTTAATACCGACAAGCTCCTGTGGCTGAACCATCACTACATCAACACCATGCAGCCAGAATATGTGGCGACGTATCTGCAGTGGCATATTGAGCAGGCAAATATTGATACCCGCACTGGCCCTGAGCTGGCGGACCTGGTGAAACTCCTCGGCGAGCGCTGCAAAACGCTGAAAGAGATTGCCGAAAGCTGCCGCTACTTCTATGAAGAGTTTGAAGAGTTCGACGCGGACGCCGCGAAGAAACACCTCCGTCCGGTTGCGCGTCAGCCGCTGGAAGTGGTGCGCGACAAGCTGGCGGCCCTTACCGAGTGGACCGCTGAGAATGTGCATCACGCCATTCAGGCGACGGCAGACGAGCTGGAAGTCGGTATGGGTAAAGTCGGCATGCCACTGCGCGTTGCGGTAACCGGGGCGGGTCAGTCTCCGGCACTGGATGTGACGGTTCACGCCATCGGCAAGTCACGCAGCGTAGCGCGCATTAACAAGGCGCTGGACTTTATTGCTGAACGCGAAAATCAGCAGTAATTAGGCCTCAGATAAAAAAACGGCAGGTTAACCTGCCGTTTTTTTATGCCTCTTATTCCGTGAGACCGAGCCGCGTCAGAAAGCCGTGTATGCCTTCGCGTTTCAATAAGGCGTCCAGACGCCTCTGCTCTGGCTGAGTCATACTCTCCAGCGTCTCAATAATGCCCGGAGACAGGTTTGAAGAGGGTTCACTGTATGAAGCGGTGACCTCAGCGAGATGGTAAACCGCCTGACGGTTACGGATCGCCGGGAGGCTCATAATATGTTCCTTCACGCGCGCATCAATATGAATGAGCCGCGCGCGACCACCCTTCACGCCGTTGAGGCCTTCGGTTTTCCATCCCTGCTGGCGTATCCAGCGATTAACCGTTTGTCTGGCAACGCCCAAACTCTCCGCCAGCTCTTCCGTGGTCATTTTGCTGCGTAATTTTTTCATATCAGTTCTGATCGCGAATCCCTAAACGTTGCAACAATCCGGTAATCCCTTCCCGCATTAACAGCGATGTCATCTGCTTCTGCTCTTCCGGCGTCATTTCATTGGCCAGCGTCAGGAGCAGCGTGTGAAGCGAACTATCATGACTGACGCCTTCTGGCAGTTCGGACGTTTCAGTTGCCCGACGTGCGCTGCGGATAAAGTCACGGACTTTTTCGTTCACATGTACCAGGCGAGCTTTCCCGCCCTGGACACCTGGTTTTGGTGATGTAATCCAACCCTCTTTGCGTACCCATTTATTGATGGTCTGGCGGCTATAGCCAGTGAGGAGGGCTAACTCTTCTGGCGTCATTCGTTCCTTGATCATGCAATTTCCTGAATATCAGTGGGGTTAATTAACGGCTCATTTTATAGCACCGTTTTACGTGAAAACGTGACAGGCTTAACTCCTGACTGCGAGCAGGCTCGCAAAGTGATTCATTTGCATGATTTTTCGGCGATTGAATGGCTGGGATTGATTTTGCCGTTGACACTCCGCGGTGGAATTCATATTATGCCGCCCGTCAACATGACAGCTTTACGATGGGGCTATAGCTCAGCTGGGAGAGCGCTTGCATGGCATGCAAGAGGTCAGCGGTTCGATCCCGCTTAGCTCCACCAAACTCTGAACCCAACAGAGTGCGGTCAGTAAAGTCACATGTGGGGCTATAGCTCAGCTGGGAGAGCGCTTGCATGGCATGCAAGAGGTCAGCGGTTCGATCCCGCTTAGCTCCACCAAAATTGTAAACCCTCGTCAAAAGACGAGGGTTTTTTTTATGTGTTTGTAACACCCGCCACCGTATTTTGTTATCAAAAAGAAGGTATTCCCGTACCTCACCTCAATCGACATCAATAAACCAGTCTAAAAATAGACTTGAACTTGATTCGCGCAATTAATAAACCTATTATCCATCCGGTCAATAATTCTCTCGGAAAATAACGCCCAGGTTAATGAATAGAAAAACTTACAATAATGTAAAGATATTTATGATTGCTCTGGCTTTATGCCTGATTGCGGTACCTGTCTCCCGTTATCTCTCTCCCCGCGCAATTGTTAATGGTCACGACGTTTATTTAGCATGGTTACCTTTAAGCGTAATGCTGGCGGTAATTCTGCTATTTGGGCGCAGGGCTATTCTTCCCATTTTGTTAGGTTTTACTGTCACTAATTTATTCTATGTAAATTTAGCACCGCTACAATATTCAGTATTACTGTTCTGTCAGACCTTTGCGTTGTTCGCGGCGTGCGGCCTTCTGCGCATCATGCTGGGTAAGCGTTGGCGCTACTCCATCCCTAACAAGCACATCGGATTGCGGATATTCTGGCTCGGTTTTATGGTGCCAATAGGGATTAAGCTGTCGATGTATTTGGCGGGCTATTTGTTTGATTTTCCGGTGACAATTTCGACCTTTTTCGGCGAAGGGACGGTAATTTATAACGTTGTGGATATACAAAGCCTGATATGCGCGGCATTGATTTTTACCATGATGTTCTATTACCCGTTAAGAATGATAATTAATCCCCGTTATGCAATAAGTTTCTGGCGACGAAGCGTGAAGCCCGTGTTTTTTCACAAGAATTCATTATATATTTTTGCCTGGCTGGTGCTATTAAGTTTCATTCTCGTCATTTTATGTGGTCCTTTTGAATCTCCCGTCATTGCGGGCTATTTGATGCCGCTGATTTTTATTCTTTTTACCTTAGCGATAAGCCGACTGACCTATGCGTTGATTTCTCTGCTGTGGGCTGTATCTGCGCTCCTGCTGTTGACCTACAACTACAATTTCCTTAACGGGGTGGAATCGGGCCATTCGCTCTCTTTTATTCTGTCCGTGCTTATCTCATTCGCGATCTGTCTGCTTTACATGTCGCGCATTTACCAGCGCAGCGAGTGGCTTAAGCGGGGCTGGCAGGGGAGGGCGCTCACCGATCCGCTGACCGGATTGCCCAATATTCGTGCGCTGGAGGATTATCTTGAGATTCACCCGGATGCAAAAGTGAGTATTCTGCGTATGGATAACCTGGAATTTTTGAGCCGCCATTATGGGATCCTGATGCGGGTCCATTGCAAACGTACGATCGCCACGTCGCTGCAGCCTCTCCTGCAAAAAGATGAGACGCTCTTCCAGCTTCCCGGAAGCGAGCTTGTGCTGGTATTACTGGGCCCGGGAACCGCTGAGCGCCTCCAGCATATGGTTGATCGACTGAACAGCCGTAAGATTTTTTGGAACAACACCGGGCTGGATATTGAATTCGGTGCGTCCTGGGGAATGGTCGAAAACGGCGAAAAACTGCACCACACGCTGGGGCAGCTGAGCTGGCTGGCCGAGCAATCCTGCGGAGCAGCAAACAACGTGCTTGCGCTCACGAATAGCCTCGAGGCGGCATCAGGGCAAACGACAGAGCGAGTCCTGATGCTGGCGCGGATTAAGCATGCCCTGGAGGCGGGCCAGTTCCATTTATACGCGCAACCGATCCAGAAGGCGGACGGGAGCGGCTACTACGAAATTCTGGCGCGTATGGAGAGCGAGGGCGAGATCTTCACTCCTGACCGCTTTATTCCGTTGATTGCCCAGTTCAACCTTAGCCACCGGTTTGATATGTGCGTCATGGAGAAATTACTGCTGTGGCTGCGCGATCACCCTTCAACGCAGGCTGGCGCTCGTTTCTCCGTTAATCTGATGCCGCTTACGCTGATGCAAAAAGAGGTGGCGTCCGAGATTTGTGCGCTCTTTGAACGCTACGGCGTTGCGCCTCAGTCCGTCGTGATTGAGATTACCGAAGAGCAGGCCTTCTCAAATTCAGGCAGCAGCATCCACAATATTCAGCAACTGCGGGATTACGGTTTCCGGATTGCTATAGATGATTTTGGTACCGGCTACGCCAACTACGAGCGCCTCAGACGCCTGCAGGCAGACATCATTAAAATTGACGGCTGCTTTATTAAAGACATTTGTACCGATGATATGGATGCGATGATCGTGCAGTCGATGTGTAATCTGGCGAAGACGAAATCGCTGTGCGTCGTAGCGGAATACGTCGAAACACCGGCGCAGCGCGAGATGCTGCTTCGCTTCGGCGTGGATTACCTGCAGGGCTACCTGATAGGCAAACCCAAACCGCTGGAAGAATTGCGGGCATAAAAAAACCGGGAGCCAGGCTCCCGGTTTTTGTTTAACGCTAAACGTTAGAGTACCAGTGCCGCGATAGAAGCAGACAGGACGCTCACCAGCGTAGAGCCGTAAACCAGCTTCAGGCCAAAGCGAGAAACCACGTTGCCCTGTTCTTCGTTCAGACCTTTAATCGCGCCCGCGATAATCCCGATGGACGAGAAGTTCGCGAAGGAGACCAGGAACACGGACAGAATGCCTTCCGCGCGCGGAGAAAGCGTGCTGGCAATTTTCTGCAGATCCATCATCGCAACGAATTCGTTAGAAACCAGTTTGGTTGCCATGATGCTGCCCACCTGCAGCGCTTCGTGAGCCGGAACACCCATCACCCAGGCAACCGGGTAGAAGATGTAGCCCAGAATACCCTGGAAGGAGATACCCAGCACCGCGGCGAACAGGGCGTTCAGCGCAGAAATCAGCGCAATGAAGCCGATCAGCATGGCGGCAACGATAATCGCCACTTTGAAGCCCGCCAGAATGTACTCACCCAGCATTTCGAAGAAGCTCTGGCCTTCGTGCAGGTTTGACATCTGAATGTTCTCTTCGCTTGCGTCAACGCGGTACGGGTTGATCAGCGACAGAACGATAAAGGTGCTGAACATGTTCAGAACCAGCGCCGCAACAACATACTTTGGCTCCAGCATGGTCATATACGCGCCCACGATAGACATGGACACGGTAGACATTGCGGTTGCCGCCATGGTGTACATGCGGTTGCGGGACATTTTGCCGAGAATATCTTTATACGCGATGAAGTTCTCAGACTGACCGAGGATCAGGGAACTGACGGCGTTGAAGGATTCCAGCTTGCCCATGCCGTTCACTTTGGATAACAGGAAACCAATTCCACGAATAACGAACGGCAGAACGCGGATGTGCTGCAGGATACCGATCAGCGCGGAGATGAAGACGATAGGGCAGAGAACCTTCAGGAAGAAGAACGCCAGACCTTCGTCGTTCATTTTACCGAAGACAAAGTTGGTCCCTTCATTGGCGAATCCGAGCAGTTTTTCGAACATTTCGGAGAAGCCTTTCACGAAGCCGAGGCCTACGTTGGAGTTCAGGAAGAACCACGCAAGTAAAACTTCAATGACCAGCAGCTGGACAACATAACGGATACGAATTTTTTTGCGGTCTGTGCTGACCAGCAATGCAAGTGCAGTAACGACAACAAGTGCCAGGACAAAATGAAGGACGCGGTCCATATTTGCTCCAAATATGAGGCAGGTTTAATTTTCGTGCACATTCTATGTAACAAGCGAAAAGAAAACGAGATCGAGGACACACTATAGTTACATCCTGTGACGAGTCTCAAAAATAGTGATCCACAATACATTTTTGTTATGTTAGGTAAATGAGTGAAAAGTTAAGTTTGTGTGCTAGTCTTCACAAAAGCGCGCGCGATTTTAGTTTCTGTTAGATCGCCCCACTTACCCGCCCGTCTATCGTTCAAAGCTATCAGAGAAATCACTGTAAACAGCATAAATGATCTTGATAATCATTCTCATTTTGATAGCATTAAACATAGCAAAGGCTATATTTCAGAGGCAGTAATGACAAACAGTCGCGTAGAGGGTAGCAGTGGCAGAGCCGCGCGCAAGTTGCGGTTCGCATTAATGGGACCTGCGTTCATCGCTGCCATTGGCTATATCGATCCAGGTAACTTTGCGACCAATATTCAGGCCGGGGCCAGCTTCGGCTATAAGCTGCTGTGGGTGGTCGTCTGGGCTAACCTGATGGCGATGCTGATTCAGATGCTCTCAGCAAAGCTGGGGATTGCCACGGGTAAAAACCTGGCGGAGCAAATTCGCGACCATTATCCGCGTCCGGCCGTCTGGCTCTATTGGGTCCAGGCGGAAATCATCGCCATGGCCACTGACCTCGCTGAATTTATCGGCGCAGCGATCGGCTTTAAGCTGATTCTGGGCGTGTCGCTGTTGCAGGGGGCGGTACTGACCGGGATTGCCACTTTCCTGATCCTGATGCTGCAGCGTCGGGGTCAAAAGCCGCTGGAGAAGGTTATCGGCGGTCTGCTGCTGTTTGTCGCGGCGGCCTATATCGTCGAGCTGATTTTCTCACAGCCGAATCTGGTGCAGCTCGGCAAAGGTATGGCAATCCCAAGCCTGCCAACCTCGGAAGCGGTGTTCCTGGCCGCCGGGGTATTGGGGGCGACCATCATGCCGCATGTGATTTACCTGCACTCCTCGCTGACCCAGCATCTCCACGGTGGAACGCGCAAAGAGCGTTACTCCGCCACCAAATGGGACGTGGCGATTGCCATGACCATCGCGGGGTTTGTCAATCTGGCGATGATGGCTACCGCAGCCGCCGCTTTCCACTTTAACGGCCACACCGGTATTGCCGATCTCGACCAGGCCTATCTCACGCTGGAGCCCTTACTGAGCCATGCTGCCGCCACGATATTTGGTCTCAGCCTGGTGGCTGCCGGTCTCTCTTCTACGGTAGTGGGCACGCTGGCAGGCCAGGTGGTGATGCAGGGGTTTGTCCGCTTCCATATTCCGCTGTGGGTTCGTCGCTCCGTCACCATGCTCCCGTCATTTATCGTGATTCTGATGGGGCTTGATCCTACGAGAATTCTGGTCATGAGCCAGGTGCTGCTGAGCTTTGGTATCGCGCTGGCGCTGGTGCCGCTGCTGATCTTTACCAGCAACAAAACCCTGATGGGCGAACTGGTTAACTCAACGCTGGTGAAACGGACCGGGTGGGCAATCGTGGTGGTGGTAGTGGCACTGAACCTGTGGCTGCTTATTGGCACCGCATTGGGGCTCTAAAAGAAAAAGGAGCCGGGAGGCTCCTTTTTGTATTAATGGTGACCGTGGCCATGACCGTGGCCGCGTCCTTTCCCGCCGCGATCCCAGCCGCCGCGACGGTCGTCACGATCGTTCCAGCCTTCACGGTAGCCGCGCTCATACGCGTTGTCTTTATACCAGCCGCGGTGTCTGCCGTTATCATGTTTCCACCAGCGGTCTCCGCGCCACTCATAGTGACGGTTCCAGTAGTCACGGTCGCGCCAGTAGCCACCGTCCCAGTATCTGCCGTAATCGTCACGATCGCCAATTTGTAATTTTACTGATGGCAACAGGGTGATTTCGCCCGCATTGGCGATCAGCGGGGCTGAAGCCAATAATACCGCTGCAAGAATCAGTGACCTGAACATACTCTTTCTCCTTCACGATCGGGGCCCTTGTGGGGCCTGTTAACGCAATATTACGAGTTGGTAAAGCCTCGTTTCATCGCCTCAACTCCGAATTCCTGAATGGGAGCACTTTTTGCTAAAAGTGATTCTATTTTGAGCTGTTCAGGATCGTGTCAATACGGACAAGTTCTTCCGCAGAGAAATGGCGCTTTTCCAGCATCCCCACGGCATCATCAATCTGGGCCGTTTTACTTGCCCCAATCAGCACTGACGTCACGTTCTCATGGCGTAATACCCAGGCCAGCGCCATCTGGGACAGCTTCTGACCGCGCTCTTCCGCAATGGCGTTCAGCTTTCTTACCTTCTCCAGCTTCTCTTCGGTGATCTGGTCAGGGTTCAGGAACTGACTGCCGCTTGCCGCGCGTGAGTCTGCCGGAATGCCGTTGAGATAGCGGTTGGTCAATTGTCCACCGGCCAGCGGCGAGAAGGGAATGCAGCCGACCCCTTTTTCCTGCAGCACGTTCAGCAGCCCCTCTTCCGGCGCACGTTCAAAAAGAGAGTATTTCGGCTGGTGGATCAGGCAGGGCGTACCGAGATCGTCCAGGATATCAATCGCCTTGCGGGCCAGTTCTGCAGGGTAGTTGGATAACCCGACGTACAGGGCTTTTCCCTGGCGCACCGCATGGTCAAGCGCTTTCATGGTTTCCAGCAGCGGCGTTTGTGGGTCAGGACGGTGATGATAGAAGATATCCACATACTCCAGCCCCATGCGCTTCAGGCTCTGATCGAGGCTTGCCAGCAGATATTTGCGTGACCCCCAGTCGCCGTAAGGGCCATCCCACATGGTATAACCTGCTTTGGTAGAGACGATCAGCTCGTCGCGCCAGGGCAGGAAATCCTCCTGCAAAATACGGCCGAAATTACGTTCGGCCGATCCCGGCGGCGGGCCATAGTTGTTGGCAAGGTCGAAATGCGTAATGCCCAGATCGAACGCGCGCTGTAAAAGTTGACGGCTGTTTTCGATAAGCGTGGTGTCGCCAAAGTTATGCCACAGCCCAAGCGAGATGGCGGGCAACCTGAGTCCGCTTTGCCCGCAGGGACGATACTCCATTGTCCGATAACGATTTTTGTCCGGCTGATAACCCATTCTCATCACCTCTGGCGCTGAAGAAAAAATCAGTGTATGCGTTTACATTAACGCGAAAAAAAGCAGCATAGCGCAGCCTTTTTTGTAAAGCATTCTTTCCATGATCTTCTTATCGCCAATTCTGGACAGTCATCACGCTTATTTAATACTCAAGGTGAGGTCAACATTAGAAGGATACCTGTTCATGCGTACCCCATACTGCGTCGCCGATTACCTGCTGGACCGTCTTACGGATTGTGGAGCCGATCATCTGTTTGGCGTGCCGGGCGACTATAACCTGCAGTTTCTCGACCATGTGATAGACAGCCCGGATATCTGTTGGGTGGGCTGTGCCAACGAGTTAAACGCCTCCTATGCCGCGGACGGATACGCCCGATGTAAGGGCTTTGCCGCGCTGCTGACGACATTTGGTGTAGGAGAATTAAGCGCCATGAACGGCATTGCGGGCAGTTATGCTGAGCACGTTCCGGTACTGCATATTGTGGGCGCGCCGGGTACGGCGTCACAGCAAAGAGGAGAGCTGCTGCACCATACGCTGGGCGACGGTGAGTTTCGTCATTTTTACCATATGAGCGAACCGATCACCGTTGCACAGGCGATCCTGACCGAACAAAACGCCTGTTACGAGATTGACCGGGTATTAACTACCATGCTCCGGGAGCGTCGTCCCGGCTATCTGATGCTGCCTGCGGATGTGGCAAAAAAAGCCGCCACGCCTCCTGTAAACGCTCTCACTCTCAAACACGCGCATGCCGATAGCGCCTGCCTGAAAGCGTTCCGGGATGCCGCTGAGAACAGGCTGGCCATGAGCAAGCGTACTGCGCTGCTGGCCGATTTCCTTGTCCTTCGCCACGGCCTGAAGCATGCCCTACAGAAGTGGGTCAAGGACGTGCCGATGGCACACGCCACCATGCTGATGGGTAAAGGCATATTTGACGAGCGTCACGCCGGTTTTTACGGCACCTACAGCGGTTCGGCGAGCGCCGGTGCGGTAAAAGAGGCGATTGAAGGGGCAGACACGGTGCTGTGCATCGGGACGCGATTTACCGATACCCTGACCGCCGGCTTCACGCATCAGCTAACCCCGTCACAAACAATTGAAGTTCAGCCTCATGCCTCACGCGTCGGTGACGTCTGGTTTACCGGCATCCCCATGCTTCAGGCAATCGAAACGCTGGTAGAGCTGTGTAAACAGCACGTGCACGATGCGCCGGCACCGTCGTCTCAAAGCACGATTGAATATCCGCAGCCGGATGGCTCGCTGACGCAGGAGAATTTCTGGAAAACGTTGCAGACGTTTATCCGCCCTGGAGACATCATCCTTGCGGATCAAGGCACCTCGGCCTTCGGCGCGATCGACCTTCGTCTTCCGGCTGATGTGAATTTTATCGTCCAGCCGCTGTGGGGATCGATCGGCTACACCCTGGCCGCAGCGTTTGGCGCGCAAACCGCCTGCCCGAACCGGCGCGTGATTGTGCTGACGGGGGATGGCGCAGCGCAGCTCACCATCCAGGAGCTTGGCTCGATGCTGCGGGATAAACAACACCCGATTATTCTGGTCCTTAACAACGAAGGGTACACGGTGGAAAGAGCGATCCACGGGCCGGAACAGCGATATAACGACATTGCGCTATGGAACTGGACGCAAATCCCGCAGGCCCTGAGCCTTGATCCTCAGGCCCAGTGCTGGCGGGTCAGTGAAGCGGAGCAGCTGGCGGATGTCCTTGAGAAAGTGGCGCACCACGAGCGGCTCTCGCTAATTGAGGTGATGCTGCCGAAAGCCGATATCCCGCCGCTGTTGGGGGCGATTACTAAAGCGCTGGAAGCGCGCAATAGCGCCTGATTACTTGTCGTTTCGCCAGGCCATCATCATCGGTTTGCCCGCCAGCAGGAGCCAGGCGGGCAACATCACGATACAGAGCAGGGGGAAAAGCGTCGAATCGGGTACCACTACCGCCGCCATAAACAGGCTGAGCCAGGCGTCACGCGTGACCACCAGAACCAGCCCCAGAATAGAGCAGGAGACGGTAATGGCCGCAGGCACCGCATCGACGTGTTCGTGCAACATCAGCCCCAGCGCTACACCGACAAAGACCACCGGGAAGATGCGTCCACCGCGAAAACCGCAGGCTGCAGCCACCACCAGCGCGGCCAGCTTAATCACGGCAAACAGCAGATAGTCGGAGACGCTAAACACCTGGCTGAAGGCCAGCTGCTGCATCTCGTCCAGACCTTTGAACAACGTCACCGTCCCGCCGATTGCCCCTAAAATACCGAGGATCAAACCTCCTGCCCCCAGAACTAACACCGGGTGTTTGAGTTCATGCATCAGCCGGTGCAGGCGAGGAAGACACCATACCGCCACCATTCCCAGCGCGATGGCGAACGCGACGACGATGGCGCCGCTGAAAATATCGGCTATCTGCATTTGCCCATAGTGGGGGAGGGTGAGTGAGAAGTGGGGATGGAAAAACAGGCTGGTCGTCAGCGCGCCAGCGGCTGCTGCCATCAGCGGAGCAAAGAGTTTATCCCACAGCGGGACGTCGTTATTGCTGCTGAGCGTCTGAGAAAAGATCAGTGCGGCAGCGACAGGCGTGCCGAAAAGTGCCCCGATGGTGCCTGCGGAGGCGAGGATGGTCCAGTCCAGCGCGCCGACGCGGGGCAAAATGCGTGAACCGAGGAAAACCGCCAGGCCAATATTCACCGCCATAATCGGATGCTCCGGCCCCAGGCTGACGCCGCCGGCCAGACCGATAATCAACGCAATGAGCAGTCCGGGCAGTGCCGAAGGGGGAACCGGGGCGCCAATCAGTGGTTCCTGCGCCGGATCGGGGCCGGCATGGCCGGGACTGAAACGGATCACCAGGCCTACCGCAATACCGGTTAACGTCAGCATCACAACGATCCAGGCAGGAGAATCAGCATTGACGCCCAGTTTTGTCGGAAGCGCTGTCCATAACATGGCTTGCAGCACCGACGCGACTTTCATCACGACAATGAGCACCAGACTTGAGGCCACGCCAATAATTAGCGCCGGAATTGCCAGCAACAGCATGGTTCTGGCTCGCGGGTGGAGCATGATGATTTCCTTGTACAAAACGGCATTACGTTACTTTGCACATTAAGCTTTATGGCAATAGTGCAAAAGGTGCTGAAACGGTAAAGTTATTCTGTGACGAAGATCGATAATCCATGGGCATTCACCTTATGGCCGTTGTTGTTATCACGCCTTGAATTTACAGTGTCCCAAAGATTTATTCTGACTTTAGCGGAGCAGTAGAAGAATGACAAAGTATGCTTTGGTAGGTGATGTGGGCGGCACGAACGCGCGCCTCGCATTGTGCGATGTTAGTAGCGGTGAGATTTCCCGGGCGAAAACCTATTCCGGGCTGGATTATCCAAGCCTTGAGGCCGTTGTCCGCGTCTATCTGGAAGAGCATCAGGTGAGCGTTGAAGACGGCTGCATCGCGATTGCCTGCCCGATAACCGGCGACTGGGTCGCAATGACCAACCATACCTGGGCATTCTCTATCGCCGAGATGAAAAAAAACCTCGGTTTTTCCCATCTTGAAATCATCAATGACTTTACCGCGGTGTCCATGGCGATCCCAGTGCTGAAGCCAGAGCATCTGATCCAGTTTGGCGGCGCTGAACCGGTCGAAGGCAAGCCGATTGCGGTTTACGGGGCCGGTACCGGCCTCGGCGTCTCGCATCTGGTGCATGTTGCTCAGCGCTGGGTGAGCCTGCCGGGTGAAGGTGGCCACGTAGATTTTGCGCCTAATAGCGAAGAAGAGGGGATTATCCTCGAAGAGTTACGCGCTGAGATCGGCCACGTCTCCGCCGAGCGCGTCCTTTCAGGTCCGGGGCTGGTGAATCTGTACCGCGCGATTGTGAAATCAGACGGTCGTCTGCCGGAAAACCTGCAGCCGAAAGACGTCACCGAACGCGCGCTGGCGGACAGCTGCATTGACTGCCGTCGTGCCCTGTCGCTGTTCTGCGTGATCATGGGACGTTTCGGCGGCAACCTGGCGCTGACGCTGGGCACCTTCGGTGGGGTCTATATCGCGGGCGGGATCGTACCGCGCTTCCTCGACTTCTTTAAAGCCTCGGGCTTCCGCGGCGGGTTTGAAGATAAAGGGCGTTTCAGAAGCTACGTGCAGGACATTCCGGTTTATCTGATCGTGCATGATAACCCGGGACTGCTGGGTTCCGGGGCCCATCTGCGTCAGGTTCTCGGTCAAATCCTCTGATGCAGAGCCCTCTCCCGCGGGAGAGGGCGTTTTCTTTACAGGTGCATCAGCTGACGAAACTCTTTCACCTTGCTGCGGCTTACCGGCACCTGAAAATCCAGATCCTTCAGACGCAAAATGTAGGTGTTGTTAAACCACGGTTCGATCTCGCGGATCTTATTTAAATTCACGCAAAACGACCGGTGGCAGCGGAAAAAGTGGGCAGCCGGGAGCTTGCTGCAGAATTCGGTAATGTTCATCGCCATCACGTACGATTCCCGCCGCGTATAGACAAATGTCATCTTTTCGTGCGCTTCGGCGTAGTAGATATCGTTGACCGGCGTCACGATGATGCGCTCGTCTTTGACCAGATTAATGGTGTCGTTTTCGCGTACCGTTGGGGTGGCGCTAGCGGGAGCGGTCTGCTGCTGCCATGCGGCCTCCAGCTTTTGCAGCATGCTGACAATCCGCGACTCCTGATAAGGCTTAAGAATATAGTCAAACGCCTCCAGCTCGAAGGCCTCTACGGCGTGCTCTTTCCAGGCGGTAACGAAAACGATAAACGGCTTATGGGCAAACTGATTGATGTTTTGCGCCAGCAATACGCCATCCAGCGACGGGATATTGATATCCAGGAAAATCGCATCGACCCGGTTATGCTGCAAAAATTTCAGTACGTCCAGACCATCATCAAACGTGCCCACAATCTCCATCTGGCTGTGGGTTTTGATAAGCCAGGTGAGCTCCTGCTGAGCCAGGAATTCATCTTCTACAATGATAACTTTCATGGGTTACTCCACCTGGGGCAACAGTGATGTCGTCGTATGCGCGCGCGAGCGCTCATTCGGGACGTAAAAAGCAATTTCGGTACCCGGCTCAAGACGTTGAATATGCAGCCCGTCGCCGTAAAGCAGCTTGACCCGGTGGTGCACGTTCAGCAGACCGATTTTATTCCCCGGCATCTCGTTAGACTCCACGCGCTCAATGACTTTTGGATCAATCCCGTGGCCGGTATCGCGCACGGCAATCCGCACCCGGTTGCCGCTTTCGGTGACGCTGATGGTGACGACGCCTTTGCCTTTACAGGGCTGAATACCGTGAACAATCGCGTTTTCAACCAGCGGCTGGATAAGCAGGCTCGGGATCTCGCAGTTGACCTCTTCATCAATATCGTAAATGACCGTGAGCTTATCGCCAAAGCGCGCCTGCTCAATCGCGATGTAGTCCTTGATCTGATAAAGCTCTTTTTTGATGTCGATATGCTCGTCATCTTTCAGCTCGATGTTGTAGCGCAGATAGCGCGACAGGTTAAAAATCAGCTGGCGCGCGGTGTCCGGATTAAGGCGAATGGACGAGGAGATAGCGTTCAGCGCGTTAAACAGGAAATGGGGATTGATTTTACTCTGCAGCGCGCGCAGTTCTGCCTTATTTGCCATCTCGCGCAGCTGTTCCGCCCGCGAAACCTCAAGCTGGGTGGAGATTATCTGCGACAGGCCGATGGCCATCTCCTGCAGCGTGGAGGTGATCTGATGCGCGTGGCAGTAATAAATTTTCAGCGTGCCCGTCACGACGCCTTTCTCCCACAGCGGGATGACCAGCATCGAGTGAATTTCCGGCGTTCGGTGGGCTTCATCATTGTTTTTAATAATGATTTTACCGTAGTTAATCGCCTGTCTGGTGGTCGGGCTTATGGTGTCATCGTTGTCGCGATAGTTGTGCTCCCCGACGCCAACGTAGGCCAGCACGTGGTCAATATTGGTGATGGCGACGGCGTCAGCGTGGATGTCATGGCGAATGATCTCGCAGACCTGACGCAACGATTCCGCGTTAACGTGGCGGAAGAGAGGCAGCGTTTTGTTGGCGATATCCAGCGCCAGCTTGGCCTGACGGGCGGCGCTGGCCTCTTTTTCCCCTTCAACGCTTTGCACCAGCAGCACGATAAAACCGATGCACACGCTGCCCAGGATCATCGGAATACCGATTTTCGAGACGATATCCAGCCCCAGCTCGGTGGTGGGAGCCCAGACGACGACCAGGATCATGGTCAGCGTTTCGCACACCATGCCTGCGACGATCCCGGCGCGCCAGCGCTGTTTTTTCGGGATTTTGCGGCTGATCCAGCCGGAAAGCACCCCGGCGATAATGCTGGTGATAAAGCACGGCACCGCCGTTACGCCACCGATATCAATCAGATAGCGGTGCGTCCCGGCAATCAGGCCGGTGATAACGCCCACCCACGGACCAAACAAAATTCCGCCGGACATGACGGCGATAATGCGCACGTTAACCAGCGAACCCTCTACCGGCACGCCGGACCAGGTGCTGAACAGGGCGAACAGCGAAAAGATGGCGGTAACGGCCAGCAGCTCTTTTGGCGAGTGGGCTGATTTGTGCAACAGCTCGCGAAACAGGCGAATGCGAATGAGGAAGAACAGGCAAATCAGCATTAATGCCGCACGGTCAAAAACCGCCAGCAGCATATTGAATATTTCGTGCACGAGTAGACCTGGGAAAACGGGAAAGAACCATGATAAAAAACCTGGCGCGTATTGACCAGCTATCCGTCAGGTTTATCAAATGAGGAAAAACCATATTTTTGAAAGGGGATTATCTGGTGATGACCGAGGCGTCCTGTTTTTTTCTGAACGGCGAATCATCAGGTAACTGGTTTGATATCATCCTGTTAAATAACAGCTATCAGACAGCCGATCCCGAAACAGGGGCTTCCGCTTTTAGGCGCAGCGGGGTTCCGGTTTTTAGTCGAGCGCTTTTTTTTCATTTCCCTCTCGACAGCATGATTTTTTTCAGGTTATTTTCTAAACATGCCACATCAGTGGCAGCGTCGCTCGGACGGTCCGGGCGCTAACGTTAATCTGAGGAATCTATGGCTGAATTCAGTCCTGAACGCCGTTTTACGCGTATCGATCGTCTCCCCCCTTATGTTTTCAATATCACTGCTGAACTGAAAATGGCTGCGCGTCGGCGTGGCGAAGATATTATCGATTTCAGCATGGGTAACCCTGACGGCCCAACGCCACCGCATATTGTTGAAAAGCTCTGCACGGTTGCCCAGCGCCCGGATACGCACGGCTACTCGACCTCTCGCGGTATTCCCAGGTTACGTCGCGCGATCTCGCGCTGGTATCAGGATCGCTATCAGGTTGATATCGATCCGGAAAGTGAAGCGATTGTCACCATCGGCTCGAAAGAGGGGCTGGCACACCTGATGCTGGCCACGCTGGATCATGGCGACACGGTGCTGGTGCCTAATCCAAGCTATCCGATCCATATCTACGGCGCGGTAATTGCCGGGGCGCAGGTCCGTTCTGTGCCGCTGGTGGAAGGTGTCGATTTCTTTAACGAACTGGAACGTGCGATTCGCGAAAGCTATCCGAAACCTAAGATGATGATCCTCGGTTTCCCGTCGAACCCAACGGCGCAGTGCGTGGAGCTTGATTTCTTCGAGAAAGTGGTTGCGCTGGCCAAGCGTTATGACGTGCTGGTGGTTCACGATTTAGCCTATGCAGATATCGTCTATGACGGCTGGAAAGCCCCGTCGATTATGCAGGTCCCGGGCGCGCGTGATGTGGCGGTAGAGTTCTTTACCCTGTCGAAAAGCTACAACATGGCGGGCTGGCGTATTGGCTTTATGGTGGGTAACAAAACGCTGGTGAGTGCCCTGGCGCGCATTAAGAGTTACCACGACTACGGTACCTTCACGCCGCTGCAGGTCGCCGCTATCGCTGCCCTGGAAGGCGACCAGCAGTGCGTTCACGAGATTGCCGCCCAGTATAAGCGCCGCCGCGACGTGCTGGTAAAGGGGTTGCATGAAGCGGGCTGGATGGTGGAAATGCCGAAGGCGTCTATGTACGTCTGGGCGAAAATTCCGGAGCCGTATGCGGCGATGGGATCGCTGGAGTTTGCCAAAAAACTGCTGCAGGATGCGAAGGTGTGTGTGTCACCGGGCATTGGCTTTGGTGATTATGGCGACACCCATGTGCGATTTGCCCTGATTGAAAACAGCGACCGTATTCGTCAGGCGGTGAGGGGCATCAAGAGTATGTTCCGGGCCGACGGTCTTCTGACCTCAAAGAGCGTCGCTGAACATCCCGCGTCGTCATGACATAAAAAAACAGGAGCCGATGGCTCCTGTTTTTTTGACTGCATATTCTTCACTAGATCATCAGGGCAAAGGTTCCGGCCCAGACTAAAACAATCACCGAAATGCCCATAAAGAAATATTTCACGTTTCATCGCTCCGCGTATCTTGTGGTACGCATTTAAAAACAGAGTCCACCTGATTATAGAGAACTGAAATCCGGTCAAAACGGAAATGAGAATTTTCCCGTTATGCCGTTAACTCCAGCTCAGAATTCTGTGCTTTCCTGTTGCCAGACGGCGCTAATGTACGCTTAAAAATGAGGGGTGACAAGAGGGATTTTTTTAAATAATTTCCGTCACTTACGAGTGTCGTGGAACGGCGACAGTTTGATTTCACTTCGCAATAAATTCACTTTGGGCGACGCATTGAAAGACAGTTACTCAGCGGGAAGACAGGTGATTGAAAAGGTTAGTTTCTTAGCGAAACTAACCTTCATGAAGGGCTAAATATAGAGCGAGGCTTCGCCAAGAGGGCGGGTTTTGAAACGACGATGCATCCACAGATACTGCTCTGGCGCGCGCATGATTTCAGTTTCGATGACTTTATTGATAAACGCTGCCGCTTCGCACTCGTTTTCCGGATAGTTAGCCATTTCAGGGGAGATGTGCAGGCGGTAGCCTGACTTATCTGCTTTTCTCACCATCGTCACGGTCAGCATAGAGGCACCAGACAGACGCGAAATGACAAAGGTGCCGTTAGTCGTCGCAACGTCTTTCACCGCAAAGAAAGGCGCAAAGCTGCTGCCTTTACGTCCATAATCCTGATCGGGTGCAAACCAGACGGCTTCTCCTTTCTTGAGAGCACCGACCATACCGCGCAGGTTATTACGGCTGATCATCGCTTTATTGGAACGCATACGGCCTCGTGTCTGCACCCATTCCATAAGCGCACTGTTGTGCGGTCTGTAGGTTGCCATCATTGGCTGGCAAAGCCCCATCACGCGGCCGCCCAGCTCCAGCGACATAAAGTGAACGCCGACGACCATCACACCGCGTTTTTGCATCTGCGCGCGTTTAAGGTTATCCAGGCCTTCCACGTCAAACCATTTGCGGACACGTTCATCTGGCCAGAACCATGCCATGCCGGTTTCAAGCAGCGCCATGCCGATAGACTTGAAGTTTTCAGCGATGAGTTTCTCACGCTCCTCTGCATTGTACTGCGGAAAACAAAGCTCAATATTTTTACGCGCGATAGATTCGCGACGTTTCAGGAAAACGCGGGAAGCGCTGCCCAGTTTTGACCCCAGCAAGCGCAGGACAGGGTACGGAAGTTGAACCAGCAACCAGAGTACGCCAAGGCCAAACCATGTAAACCAGTAACGCGGGTGTAAAAACGCACGTTGAAATTTGGATTGAGACAAAATAGTAGAACCTATGTGAAGCCTGTAAAGGTAGCGCAGAGTTTGCGATACGACGTGCCGATAAGACCGTTCTTCAAGGTGATGGTTGCAGGCTTTACCGAACTTTACGGCGGCGTTGCCTGGCCACTGCTGATTTGGGCGGGCGGCGTAATGTAGCATCGTTATACGATATGTGCTATTACTCGTTTTTGATTAAAAAAGCGGCGATCCGGGAGGTGTTTGATTTTACACTGTATAAACTCCAGAAGGGAGAGCAGTTCTCATGCCTGAGAGGAGAACTGAAGTCTTTGCGCAAGGAGGAGTGGGCCGACAAAAGAGCAGCAGTGTTTATTTTCGGACCCGCATCTACATTTTATTTTCCTTCGAATAATAAATAAGAATTTTCTTTGTGAAAATTCTTATTTATTATTCATGTCATCAATCAATTCGTCACTCTTCTTCATTCATTAACCTCTGTCATTTATCTGCTTGCAATAACCTGTTGCCGTTCATTCATCTTTTTTTAATATCATGTTGTGATGCAAATCAAAACAAGATGGTTTTATTAGCATCTCTCTGGCTGCGATCCTTCTTACGGTACAAATATTCGCTTTGCGTGAAAAAAGCAGTGTCTTTCCCTGAGCTGAACGGATAATCCGTAATAATATCTTAGTGGAAAATTCTTAAGAAATTTCTCATTGCGGATAAATGATCTGTGTATTTGATTTTGCATCGATCATTATTCTAATATTGCGCATCAAGAACGATACCGTGAAGTTGGCGTAGCAAAAACAAAGAGGGATGATGAGATGGCTGACAGTTTTCAGAATGAGGTGCCTAAGGCACGTATTAACCTGAAGCTTGACCTGCATACAGGCGGGGCAAGCAAGAAAATGGAATTACCGCTGAAATTACTGGTTGCGGGTGATTTCAGTAATGGGCAAGAGTCTGCTCAAATATCTGAGCGTGAGAAAGTTAACATCACGAAAAATAATTTCGACAGTGTTCTTTCTGAATACTCCCCAAAACTTAATCTAACCGTTAAAAATACGCTCTCTGATGATGGTGGTGAGGAAAATGTTCAGCTGACTTTCCAGAGCATGAAAGATTTCACGCCAGAGCAGGTGGCTGCTCAGATACCGCAGCTGAAGGCGATGTTGGCGATGCGCAACTTGCTTCGCGATCTGAAGGCCAATTTGCTGGATAACCAGACTTTCCGAAAAGAGCTGGAAAAAATCCTCCTGGACCAGTCCCTTAGTGCTGAACTGCGAAACGAACTATCCGCACTGGCATCAAGAAAATCGTAACCATCACGCTGTTTTAACGGATTAAACAAGGAATGCTCATGTCTGTACAAAATAATATTGCCGGTAGTGAAAGCGTGGTGCTGGAACGTCCTGCTGCGGGTGGGGTTTACGCCTCCCTGTTTGAGAAAATCAATCTCAATCCTGTCTCCGAGTTGAGCGCGTTAGACCTCTGGCAAGATGCGCAGGCGATGTCAGATGCAACCGCTGATGAGCGTCTGACTGCAGGTATGCAGGTTTTTCTGGAATGTCTGACCAAAGCAGGCGCGAAGGTCGAAAAACTGGATAAAAGCCTTATCGATCATCACATCGCTGAGCTCGATTACCAGATCAGCCGCCAGCTGGACGCGGTTATGCACCATGACGAGTTTCAGGCGGTCGAAAGCCTGTGGCGTGGGGTGAAATCACTGATTGATAAAACAGATTTTCGCCAGAACGTGAAAATTGAGCTTCTGAGTATGTCCAAAGAAGACCTGCGGCAGGACTTTGAAGATACCCCGGAAATCATCCAGAGTGGTCTGTATAAACACACCTACATTGATGAATATGATACTCCAGGCGGCGAGCCGATTGCGGCACTGATTTCCGCTTACGAGTTTGATGCTTCAGCGCAGGATATCGCTCTGCTTCGCAACATCTCTAAGGTATCCGCTGCTGCACATATGCCGTTTATCGGCTCAGCAGGCCCGAAATTCTTCCTTAAAGAGTCCATGGAAGACGTCGCGGCGATTAAAGATATTGGTAATTATTTTGACCGCGCAGAGTACATCAAGTGGAAATCGTTCCGCGATACTGATGACGCTCGCTACATCGGCCTGGTCATGCCGCGCGTATTGGGACGTTTACCGTATGGCCCGGACACCGTTCCGGTTCGCAGCTTCAACTATGTCGAAGAAGTCAAAGGTCCCGATCACGACAAATACCTGTGGACCAATGCATCGTTTGCCTTCGCGTCCAATATGGTGCGCAGCTTTATCAATAATGGCTGGTGTGTACAAATCCGTGGCCCGCAGGCTGGTGGTGCGGTTCAGGACCTGCCTATCCATCTGTACGATCTCGGTACCGGCAACCAGGTAAAAATCCCGAGCGAAGTGATGATTCCCGAAACCCGCGAATTCGAATTCGCGAATCTGGGCTTCATTCCTTTGTCCTACTACAAAAACCGCGACTACGCGTGCTTCTTCTCAGCCAACTCCACTCAGAAACCGGCGCTGTATGACACCGCTGATGCGACGGCGAACAGCCGCATCAACGCCCGTCTTCCGTACATCTTCCTGCTGTCACGTATCGCCCACTACCTGAAGCTGATTCAGCGCGAGAACATTGGTACCACGAAGGACCGCCGACTGCTTGAACTGGAGCTGAACACGTGGGTCCGCAGCCTGGTGACCGAAATGACCGATCCGGGCGACGAGTTGCAGGCTTCTCACCCGCTGCGCGACGCGAAGGTGGTAGTGGAAGACATCGAAGACAACCCGGGCGACGGGCGTTGCAAAGTACCGTGCTCGATACGGTGATGAAAACTACGTCGGCCAGCATCGTCGTGCGTAACCTGTGTGCGCCGACACTGCCCTGTTATCCACCTGCGCAAGACCGTTTCCACTGGCGCGTGCTGAGTCACCTCGGCAGCGGGTTCCTGTCGATGATGGATAACGCCGATGTGCTGCGCGGTACCCTCGCGCTGTACGAGTGGACCGACAGCGAGATGAACCGCCGTCGTCTGGAAGCCATCATCGACGTGAAGCACAGTGAAACTGAGCGATTTGAGCAGGGATACCTGGTACGCGGCGTGCAGATTGAAGTGACGCTAGACAGCTACGGCTTTGCCGGGCGCGGCGACATCTGCCTGTTCGGCGAGATGCTAAGCCGCTTCTTCGCGCTCTACACCGACATCTATCTGTTTAACCGCCTGATTATTATCCTGCAACCAACCGGAGAGCGCCTGGAATGGGAAGAGAAGCACAACCGCCGCATTCCCGGCTGACACCGCGGCTGGAAGCCGACCTTCACCGCATTAACTTCTATCGATTATGTCAGCTGCTGGAGAAAAACAATCCTGGCAGGCCGCTGATGGGATCGACCAGCCACCCCGCAGATGACCCGGTACGCTTTGCACCGCACCCTGGAATGGGGTTTCCGGTCAGTGAACTGAAGGCTGTCGAATATGATGAAGACGATGACAGCAAGCCGCCGGTTATCCGTACGACCTTTATGGGGATGTACGGGGTCGATTCCCCATTACCAACGGCGTATCTCGATGACATCACCCAGCGCCGGGAAGGGCATGAGGCGCTGCAGGGCTTTCTGGATATTTTCAGTCATCGCATCCTGACGCAGTTTTACCGCGTCTGGCGTAAATACTCCTATCCGGCCACGTTTGAGCCCGGCGGAACCGACAGCATTTCGCAGTCGTTATTGGGTCTGGTGGGGCTTGGAATACCGGGCACGGCAAATCACATTGCCACGCCAGTGTCGCGCTTTCTGGCCCTGTTGGGAGTTCTGCAACAACCGGGCAAAACTCAGGAAGGGATGCAGGCACTGGTGAGCCTGCTGGCCCCCGATACGACGGTGCAGGTGAGTCCGTATTGTCTGCGGCCTGTAGAGATCGACAGGCCGCTGGGTTTTTACGGTGACGAAGATTTTCTGCTTGATGGCAATACGCCGCTGGGTGACGAAGCGATGGATGCCGGCAGCCAGCTGCTGATTGCGCTTGCGACGGACAACGAACATGAGGCGCAAGGCTGGAAACCGGATGGCCAGTTGTACATGGATTTCCTGGTGATGCTGCGGGTGTATCTGGGCTGGCGGTTTAAGGCCAGAATAACCCTGACGACGTCTGTTCGACTGCTGGCCGTACCCCCGCTGGGTGAGAACCCTTTCTGGCTGGGAATGAACGGCGTGCTGGGAGCAGAAGATGATAGCCATCCTGATGACATTCCTGAAACCTTTACGACAGAACTGGGCTATTACAGCGGGCTGGAGCCCGCGAAACCACAACAAGGAAACCGACGTGTCACGTACAAATTTAACTAAAACCGCGCGCTGGATGATGCCTCTCATGGCGCTTATTCTGACCGGTTGCGGGGTGACGCAGAGCGTTACCGACGGTACCAAATCGGCGTTTAATTCTGTGTTCTATAAAAAAATTAAAATCCTGCATCTGGATTTCACCGCGCGCGAAGCTCTGAACACCGACTCTCGCGAAAATAACTCGCTGTCTGAGCCTGTCGTGGTCAGGGTTTACCAGCTCAAAGACCGCAAAACCTTTGATAAGACGGTTTATCAGCAATTGCTTCAGGATGATGTCAGTATTCTGAAAGACGACATGCTGGCCAGTCGTAATATCGTGGTAAAACCGGGGGGTGATGCAAGCCTTGATATGCCGATGGAAGAAGAGGCGAAGTTTGTCGCGGTGGTAGGGCTGTTCCGCCATCCGGACATGACCAACGACACCTGGAAGCAGGTTATCAAGCGCAGCGATCTGGATCCCGATAAACAGCGCATTCTGGAAGCCGGCGAGAACCATCTGACGCTGCAACCGCTTAAGGACGACTGATGCCCCAGGGACATAACACGCCTTCGCTGTATGAAATGCTAACCGGAAATTTTAGCGGTGGCCTCGACCTTAAACAGGTCAGTGAAGAAAATCAGGTCATCCTTTCGGTTCTGGACAACATGCAGCGCGTTCTCAACTGTCGCGCCGGCACGTTGGCGCACCTGCCTGATTACGGGCTGCCCGATATGACAAAAATCCTGCAGGGCATGCCGGGAACGGCCCATGAGCTCATGGGCACATTGTCTGCCGTCCTGCTCAAGTATGAACCGCGCCTGAAAAAGATAGACGTTGTTCTGCTGGAGCAGAACATTCCCGGCGAGCTGCGCTATGCCATTGACGCTGAACTTAAAGGGATTGGCCTGGTGCGCTATGGGACTGAGTTTATGCCCGAAGGACGGGTCCTGTTGCGGCATCTCAGGCATCAACAGTATCTCGACACAACACCTCGTATATAAGGTCAGTTAACACCATGTCAGTAAAATCACAGTTCCTGAAGAAGTTGCAGGCGCGACAACCTTCACCTGTTCCCGCAGCTAGCAAGAGCCAGGCCGATATTGCAGAGTTTCGCATGCGAATGGCTCAGCTTCAGGAGCAAATGGACGCCTGGCTGTCAGATACCGGACTGAATGCAGAGCCACTGACGGTATACGTTCCTGACCTGCTGGTGGAGGGCGGGGCTTTTGATATTTCCGGTATCGTCCTGCGTTATGGTAACCGGGCGGTTAAGTTTATGCCGATATTTCTGTATGGACAGGGAGTTGCAGGCTGTGTCGAGGTGACTTTTTTTTCCGGGTACAGCGCGATTTCTCAAGGACGCCTGTTTATGCGGGTGGGGAGTGTATATGACTGGATCTTTACTCCCCCGGATACGTCACCTCAGTCAGGAAAACTATTTGATGAAGGTGTTTTTTTCGATCTGATTTTAGCGCTGCTGTCATAGCAATAACATTCATTCCTTTATTAGTCATTGCGTTTCTACACGCAAAACTGCCTTACACATCAACTGACGAAATTAACCGACACGGATATGCAGGCCCTGCAGAATGACCACACATATAACGTTAAAAACCGGCGGCGACCCGCGTACGCTGCCAGATTATGCTGCCCTCCGCGACGAACTCAGTAAGCTAACACATCCTGCTCGCCCTGATGTGAACTGGCAATATGTCCAAAGACTCTGTCTCTCAATGTTTGAACAGAACGGTGTGGAGTTGCAGACAGCAGCCTGGTACACCCTTGCCCGTACTCACCTGTCTGGATTGGCTGGCCTGAATGAAGGGCTGGCGATTCTGGAGGCCCTGATTAGCCACCAGTGGGACACCTTATGGCCGAAGACGCAATACGCTCGTATGGAAATCCTTAGCGGCCTTAGCCAGCGCCTGCAGCAGCGCATGCGTATGCTTCCATTCAACAGCAGCCATCTTAGTGAGCTTTATCGTGTTGAAGCGTTACTTACCAGCCTGAGCGCGGTGCTCCAGCGCCTTGAGCTTAAACACCTTAGCCAGTTCGATACGTTACGAACGTTGATACATTCAAATGCTGAACGGCTGGAAAGCAGTAATGACACGTCCGATTTGAATGTGAACATGAAGCCCGATAGCGAATCGCCTCTGGAGAAAACCGAACCGAGCGAAGAAGTGAAATGGGTATATGTTGTGCATCAGGAAAATCAGCCGAATGGGGAGGATCGTACGACAGCCCCCGTGCCTGTCAGACAGTGGAAGGCCTTTATTGCCGGGATGTGTTCCACGCTGGCGGTTTGCTTCGCTGTGGCGTGGGGATGGGTTTCTTTGTCCAGACCCGCCCCCCTGGCGACTCAGGCTTTTGCCTCTCTGGCTCCGTTACCTGAAGTGCTCACGGCTGTGCAGCAAGACGCGTTAACACTGCGAGGTATTTTACCGTCCACGTTTATCACAGACACGCAGCAGCAGCTTGCCCGCCTGGATAAACTGCCTCCTGACTGGAATCTTTCCTACAGCCTTCAGCTGTTAAAGCAGCTCCAGACATTATGGCCGGAGGAGGCGAAACCGCTCACAATGCAGTGGCAGCAAAAATTTAACGCGGCAGCGTTACCTGTCGACGCAATGAACAGCTGGTATCAGGGAATGATGACGCTTCAGCAACTGAGTCATCGGCTGAGTAGTCTGGATGAGCAAAAAGGAAAATACATCACGGTAAGCGAGCTTAAATCGGTAGTTTTTTCGACTATACAGTCATTTAACCAGACGATACCGGCTGAAGAACAACTCAGGCGCCTGTCACAGCATCCAGCAGGAGATGCGCTTCCTGAAGCAGAAAAGACTCAACTGGAGTTGCGTCTTAAACAGCTGGCAACGCGTTACGCTCAAATAAAACAGGATTCTTCTGCTCAGTGAATTCTGGCGGTAGACAGACGAATGTGCTGGAAAAAGCGGGAGGGTAAAGTGTCCCCTGCAGGAATCGAACCTGCAACTAGCCCTTAGGAGGGGCTCGTTATATCCATTTAACTAAGGGGACGAGGCGGCACGAGTATAGCCTTATTTACACTTTGCGTTAAGCGCATCGCCGCCTGACTGCTCAAAGAGTCACCATTCAGGGCGATTTTTTTGTCGATTTATCATCATTTTCCCGTGCCTTAAGCTCAGCTTTGCGTTTGTTCGACATGTCGTTACGAATTTGGGCATGGCTTAACAGCGCGAAGATAAACGTTCCGCCGCAAATGTTTCCTGCCAGCGTCGGAAGGGCAAACGGCCAGAAGAAATCGCGCCAGTGAAGCGTACCGTTAAAGACCAGATACAGGATTTCAACGGTACCGACCACAATATGCGTGGTGTCCGCCAGCGCAATCAGCCAGGTCATCAATATGATCACCACAATTTTGGCGCTTCCCGCTGAAGGAAACATCCAGACCATCGTGGCGATAATCCAGCCTGAGATGATGGCGTTTGAGAACATCTCGACCGGCGTGTTTTTCATTACGTCCATGCCGATTTTCACAAACGCATCCCGGGTGGGTTCATCAAAGATCGGCATATATTCAAACGCCCATGCCGCGATGCCCGTGCCGATGATATTACCCAGCAGAACCACGCTCCAGAGCCGCATCAATAAACCGAAATTACCGAGCGTGGGGTTTTGCATCACCGGCAGAACGGCGGTCACCGTGTTCTCGGTAAACAGCTGCTGGCGGGCCATGATGACAATAATAAAGCCGAAGGTATAGCCGAGGTTTTCCAGTAAAAATCCACCGGGTACGCCTTCCAGCTGCACATGAAATATCCCTTTCGCAAGCAGAGATGCGCCCATTGAGAGTCCGGCAGCAATGGCTGACCAGAAGAGGGCCATCGCGTCGCGCTCCATCTCTTTTTCACCATCCTGGCGTATATGCTCGTGGATAGCCATTGCGCGGGAGGGGAGGCGATCTTCATCAATTTCTATCTTCTCGCCGCGCGCTTTCTCCTCGCTTTCAATTTCAAGCTCCTCAGTGCTCTCGCCAATTTTTTCTTCGCCTACATCTTTCATATCTGCTCCCGGAGGTTGATCTTTCTGTTAAGCGTAGCGGCTTTTATCGGGATGCCTGTGGGGATGCTCTTAAATTGGCGGCAATGACAACAAAGGTGATACATCTCTTTCAAAGTCATTATAAAATTGCCAGCGAAACGAATTCCAAAAGCCAGGCTATGCTGAGATCAGAGTCACGGTGGTTACTGCCCGTAATTGTGCTCATAGACATCGGTAAACGTGCTGTTACAATCGCTTGCACGTTTACAGACGGAGCGTCAACGGCTCCGTTACGGATGGCAATCAACGATAGCCATACTGAACAGGGAGATATTTATGAAACTTCGGCTGTCGGCGCTTGCGCTTGGCGCGACGATGCTTGTGGGCTGCGCCAGCTCCGGTGAGCAAACGGGACGCTCCGATCCTCTCGAAGGATTTAACCGCTCAATGTATAGCTTCAACTACAACGTACTGGACCCGTATGTGGTTCGTCCTGTGGCAGTAGCATGGCGCGATTATGTTCCACAACCTGCGCGTAACGGGTTAAGTAACTTTACCAGCAACCTCGAAGAGCCTGCGGTAATGGTGAACTACTTCCTGCAGGGCGACCCGTATCAGGGGATGGTCCACTTTACCCGCTTCTTCCTGAACTCCATTCTGGGTATGGGTGGCTTTATTGATGTTGCAGGTATGGCTAACCAGAAACTGCAGCGTGAACAGCCACACCGTTTCGGCAGCACGATGGGACACTATGGCGTCGGGTATGGTCCGTACGTGCATTTACCGTTCTATGGTAGCTTCACCCTCCGTGATGATGGCGGCGATATGGTGGATACGCTGTATCCGGTCCTTTCGTGGCTGACCTGGCCGCTGTCGGTGGGTAAATGGACGGTGGAAGGGATTGAAACCCGCGCGCAACTGCTCGACTCTGATGGTCTGCTGCGCCAGTCTTCTGACCCGTACATTATGGTGCGTGAAGCGTACTTCCAGAATCATGACTTTATTGCCAGCGGCGGCAAGCTGAAGCCGGAAGAGAATCCAAACGCGAAGGCGATCGAAAACGAACTAAAAGATATCGATTCGGAGTAAATAAAAAAGGTGAGCAATGCTCACCTTTTTTGATTCCAGCGCGATTAGAACGCGTAGTTGAAGTTCATGCCGTACAGCCAGGCTTTACCTTCGGAAGAGAACTCATACGGACCTTCCTTGAAGTTAACTTTTTGACCGTGCATATAAGATATGCCCGCATCAATAGAAGCATCCTTGTTGAATGCATAGGTCGCACCAGCGCTCAGCCAGAAGCGGTCCTGATCCGGAATCGAGATAGAGCGTTTGTCTGCTGGTACCGGACTATCATCGAAGGCAATACCGGTGCGGAATGTCCAGTTGTCATCCATATAGTAGGTTGTCCCCAGCGCGATGCGGTAAGCATCACGGAAGCTCTCATCTTTATAGAAGAGCGTGTCGCCTTTGCTATTGGTCGCCTTCAGCTCCTGGAACTGGCTCCAGCTGGTGTAGGTCAGACTATAGTGAACTGCCCACTGTGGCGCCACTTTGTTATAACCTGACAATTCCCACATTTCTGGTAAGTGCAGGCTCAGAGAGCCGCCAGTGGTTTGGCCATTGGTTCCCATTGGCAGACCGAAGTTGCCGAGGATCTGGTTATAAGCAGAAGGGAGGCTGCTTTTGTAATCTCCATCAAAATCGATTTTTACTTCTGAACGGTAGGTAAAGCCGTAACGGTTGTTTTTATCGAGTTCATAAAGGATACCGGCGTTCCAGCCAAAGCCCCACTCATCGCCCTTCAGATAAGCGATCTGAGTATCTGCTGGGATACCAGCCACACGCTGTGCCAGGGCTGGTGGAAGTGCGCCTGAGCCAGCGACGACTTTGCCCAGGTCGCCCGCGTAACGTTCGATCTTCGCTTTAGCATACACAGCGTCAAAGCCAACACCGAAACTCCAGTGATTATCCAGACGGTAAGCACCGCTCAGGTTCAGGTTCAGAGTTTCCAGGTCGGTTTTACCGCCAAACGCCCCAGCTGCATAGTCGTTATTGAACTCGGTTGCTAAACCGTAGTTAGAGGTTACGGATGCGCCCCAGCCGAACTGGTCGTTAATCGGCGCCACGAAGTGCATGTTTGGAACCCATGCCGTTGGGGCAATATTATCCGATTTCAGATCGGCACCTGTCGGAGAACGGCCCGAGATATCAACACCTGGATCGACAAAAATTGCACCGGCAGAGAAAGTCGGACGATCGAACATCATGATCAACGCGGGGTTACGACTCGCGTTACCCGCATCATCAGCGATAGCGCCTTCCCCGGAATACGCACGGCCAAGGCCAGAGGAAGAAAATTCGTTTAACTGAAAGCCCGCTGACCAGGCGGAAGTGGAGACGAGTGCCACTGCGACTGCCAGCGCAGTCTTGTTGAACAGGGTTTTCTGGCTCATGACCATAACCTCATTGAGTTATTTTTATTCAATAATTGTTACATACCGTAACAGGAGCGCGAAGTGTAGGGTCTGAGGTATGACAGACAAATCAGACCAGTGGCCAGAGTATAGGTCTGACCAGCCGGAATGTTGCAACTTTGTTTATTAATATTTTCAAACATGTTTCGTGAAACGAGATCTGGTTGGCAAAATTGTGACCATCGCGACTCACCCAAAAGGGTGGTTTTTGTTTTAGATCATTTTTTAGTGTGATATTGGTCACTTATCCGATTTTGCGCCATTAACGGCTGGAGAGCGCCCGCACCGGGGCGTAAAATATCAGCATCGTGTCTATCTCGCGCGCTGCGCGAATACAGAGGAAATTGAGCTATGAGTAAATGCAGTGCTGATGAAACCCCGGTTTGCTGCTGTATGGATGTTGGGACTATCATGGACAACACCGATTGCACCGCCTCTTACAGCCGTGTATTCACCAACCGTGCCGAAGCGGAAGAGACCCTGACCGCGCTGAGCAAGCGTGCGCGTGACGTTGAATCCGATCCGTGTGAAATCAAGTCTACCTTTACCGAAGTGGAAGGCGGCGTGAAGCTGGACATCGACTTTATCTTCGCCTGCGAAGCAGAAACGCTGATTTTCCAGCTGGGCCTGCGTTAATTTCTGTGGCCTGAAGCCTTCACCCCGACCCTCTCCCACGGGAGAGGGTGCAAACATTAAGAACGGTAACCTGTGGGTTACCGTTTTGCTTTTACCTTGCGCACCCGGCAACAAACCGCACAAATGCCTCTGCCATGCAGGGGCATTTTCTTTTTCTTCTCTGTGTTTTAGCTCGCACTTTTTCGTTTCCCCGATTGGCTGAATGTAAAAAAATGGTTAAGACTATTATCAGGTCAGACCACTTTATGTTTGCGAAAATTTTTTACAGGGGAGTGTTATGAGTCAGGCATTACCGCTTATTACCCGTCAGGGCGATCGCATTGCCATAGTCAGTGGATTGCGCACGCCATTTGCGCGTCAGGCAACGGCGTTTCATGGCATACCGGCCGTCGACCTGGGGAAAATGGTAGTGGGGGAGATGCTGGCTCGCAGCGAAATTCCGCCTGAGGTCATCGAACAGCTGGTATTCGGTCAGGTCGTGCAGATGCCTGAAGCCCCCAATATTGCGCGGGAAATCGTCCTCGGTACCGGGATGAACGTGCATACCGATGCCTACAGCGTCAGCCGAGCCTGCGCAACCAGCTTCCAGGCCGTGGCTAACGTCGCTGAAAGCCTGATGGCGGGCACGATTCGCGCCGGGATTGCGGGTGGGGCGGACTCCTCTTCGGTGCTGCCAATCGGGGTCAGTAAAAAGCTGGCGCGCATCCTGGTGGATGCCAATAAAGCCCGCACGACGGGTCAGAAACTCAAACTCTTCTCGCGTTTACGCCTGCGCGACCTTATGCCTGTACCACCTGCCGTAGCGGAATACTCCACCGGCCTGCGCATGGGCGATACCGCCGAGCAGATGGCAAAAACGTACGGCATTACGCGTGAACAGCAGGATGCCCTGGCGCATCGTTCACATCAGCTTGCGGCAAAAGCCTGGTCGGAAGGCAAGCTGGCCGACGAGGTCATGACCGCCTATATTCCCCCCTACCGTGAACCGCTTGTGGAAGATAACAATATTCGCGGCACCTCAACGCTGGCGGATTACGCCAAACTGCGCCCGGCGTTTGACCGCAAACACGGCTCGGTGACGGCGGCGAACAGTACGCCGCTGACGGATGGCGCCGCCGCCGTGATCCTGATGACCGAATCCCGCGCGAAGGAGCTGGGCATCACTCCCCTGGGCTATCTACGCAGCTATGCCTTCACCGCCATTGATGTCTGGCAGGACATGCTGTTAGGTCCGGCGTGGTCCACGCCGCTGGCGCTGGAGCGCGCGGGGCTGACGCTGGCTGATTTAACCCTGATTGATATGCATGAAGCGTTTGCCGCGCAAACCCTGGCAAACGTACAGCTGCTGGCAAGCGAGCGTTTCGCGCGCGATGTGCTGGGCCGCGCCCATGCCACAGGCGAAGTGGATCAAAGTAAATTCAACGTGCTGGGCGGCTCTATCGCCTACGGTCATCCATTTGCCGCCACAGGGGCGAGGATGATCACGCAAACTTTACATGAACTCCGTCGCCGTGGCGGCGGGTTTGGCCTCGTTACCGCCTGTGCGGCGGGTGGCCTTGGCGCAGCAATGGTTCTGGAGGCTGAATAATGGATATGCCATCTGCATTTAATCTGACGGTTCGCCTCGATAACGTGGCCGTTATCACTATTGATGTGCCTGATGAAAAGATGAATACCCTGAAGGCCGAATTTGGTGTTCAGGTGCGCGCGATGCTAAAGCAGATCCGCGACAACAAAGCCATTCGTGGTCTGGTGTTTATCTCTGCCAAGCCGGATAACTTTATCGCCGGCGCGGATATCAACATGATCGCCCGGGCGCAAAGCGCTCTGGAAGCCGAAGAGCTGGCGCGTCAGGGCCAGCAGGTCATGGCGGAGATCAACGGTCTGCCGATCCCGGTTATTGCCGCGATCCACGGTGCCTGTCTGGGCGGCGGGCTTGAGCTGGCGCTGGCCTGTCACAGCCGGATTTGCACCGACGATGCGAAAACGATTCTGGGTCTGCCGGAAGTGCAGCTGGGCCTGCTGCCTGGCTCCGGCGGAACGCAACGGCTGCCGCGCCTGGTCGGCGTCAGCACGGCGCTGGAGATGATATTAACCGGTAAACAGCTGCGCGCCCGTCAGGCGCTGAAAGCCGGTCTGGTCGATGACGTCGTGCCGCAGTCCATTTTGCTGGAGGCCGCCGTTGAGCTTGCGCTGAAAGGGCGTCAGGCAAAACGTCCTCTGCCGGTACGTGAGCGCGTGCTGGCCGGCCCGCTGGGAAGAACGCTCCTGTTCAACATGGTGGGCAAAAAGACCGAACAAAAAACCAAAGGCAATTACCCGGCGGCAAAGCGGATCCTCGAAGTGATCGAGACCGGGCTGTCGCAGGGAAGCAGCAGCGGCTATGCCGCGGAGGCCAAAGCCTTTGGCGAACTGGCGATGACGCCGCAGTCGCAGGCGCTGCGCAGCATCTTCTTCGCCAGCACGGACGTGAAAAAAGATCCGGGCAGCGAGGCGCAGCCTGCGCCGCTGCGTGCGATTGGCGTACTGGGTGGGGGGCTCATGGGTGGCGGAATCTCTTTTGTTACCGCCAGCAAAGGCAAATTGCCTGTACGAATCAAAGACATTAATCCTAAGGGGATCAACCACGCGCTGCAGTACAGCTGGCAGAACCTTGATCAAAAGGTCAAGCGCCGCCATATCAAGGCAAGCGAGCGCGATAAAACCCTGGCGATGATATCCGGTACGACGGATTACAGCGGTTTTGCGCACCGCGATCTGGTGATTGAAGCCGTGTTTGAAGATCTGGCGCTTAAGCAGCAGATGGTGGCAGACGTTGAGCAACATTGCGCCCCGCATACCATTTTTGCCTCCAATACGTCGTCATTACCGATTGGCGATATCGCTGCGAAAGCCGCCCGCCCGGAGCAGGTGATTGGGCTGCACTTCTTTAGCCCGGTTGAAAAAATGCCGCTGGTGGAAGTTATTCCGCACGCGACTACCAGTCCGCAAACTGTTGCCACCGTGGTGAAGCTGGCGAAAAAACAGGGCAAAACCCCGATTGTGGTAGCGGACAAAGCTGGCTTCTACGTCAACCGCATTCTGGCTCCCTACATTAATGAAGCAATGCGGTTGCTGACGGAAGGGGAGAAGATTGAGCACGTCGACGAGGCGCTGGTAAAGTTTGGTTTCCCCGTTGGCCCAATCCAACTTTTGGATGAGGTGGGAATAGACACCGGCACTAAAATTATACCAGTGCTGGAAGCTGCATATGGCGATCGTTTTAGCCCACCTGCAAACATTGTTTCTGCGATTTTGAAGGACGATCGCAAAGGCAGAAAAAATGAACGCGGTTTCTATCTTTACGGCGCGAAAGGGCGTAAAAGCAGGAAACAGGTCGACCCTTCGGTATATGGACTCATCTCGACCACAGGTCAGGGAAAACTGTCCGCCGTTCAGTGCGCTGAGCGCTGCGTGATGATGATGCTCAATGAAGCGGCGCGCTGCTTTGATGAGCAGGTGATTAAGAGTGCACGCGATGGTGACATCGGCGCGGTATTTGGCATTGGTTTCCCGCCGTTCCTTGGCGGCCCGTTCCGTTACATGGATACGCTCGGCGCGGGTGAAGTGGTTGCTATCTTGCAACGTCTGGCTTCGCAATATGGTCCACGCTTTACACCGTGTGACCAATTATTGCAGATGGCGGAACGCGGCCAGACATTTTGGCCTGCAAGGGAAACTGTCCTCGTAAGCTGAGGTCAAAGAAGGGTAAATCCTGAAGTGAATGGACCTGTTCTGGCGATTTTGTAAACAGAGATTGACTATACTTACGCCATTGAGGTAAAAAACAGCGTTTCATTCACCGAATGGATCAGGCACAATGCCCGGCCATCGGGTTTTCTACCTCTTAGCATTTATCGCGGGTAGTTAACGCCGGTGATTCTGGTTAACAAAAGCGGTGCAATATGCAAGTTTTTATCATGCGTCACGGCGACGCGGCACTCGATGCCGCCAGTGACTCAGTACGTCCTTTGACCGTCTGTGGCTGCGACGAATCTCGTCTGATGGCGACCTGGCTTAACGGTCAAAAAGTGGACATCGAACGCGTTCTGGTGAGTCCGTTCCTGCGTGCAGAACAGACGCTGGATGTGGTAGGGGAGTGTATGAACCTGCCGACCAGTGTGGATGTTCTGCCTGAACTCACCCCGTGTGGCGATGTAGGCCTTGTCAGCGCTTATCTTCAGGCGCTGTGCAATGAAGGTGTCGCTTCCGCGCTGGTCATTTCCCACCTGCCACTGGTTGGCTATCTGGTATCTGAGCTGTGCCCGGGCGAGACCCCGCCGATGTTCACGACATCCGCCATTGCCAATGTTTCTCTCGACGAAACGGGCAAAGGTGTCTTCAACTGGCAAATGAGTCCGTGCAACCTGAAGATGGCAAAAGCTATCTGACGTGACGTGCGATATGGCGGGGCGCAATGTGCTTCCCGCCATTCTGTCAAGGCAACTCTGGCGGCTGCCACTCTTCCACTTCAATCAACACCAGCAATGCGGCATCACCGCCGTACTCTTTCGGTGCCTGATGAAAAGCCATTACGTGTGGGTGCTGAGCCAGCCACAGCGGCGTCTGTTGCTTGAGGATATGTTTACCGTGGCCGTGCATCACGCAGGCGCAAAAAACATGTTCACGGCGACAGGCGGCGATCAACGCCCCCAGCTCCTGTTTCGCCTGCATCTGCGTTAAACCGTGCAGATCGAGAAACAGCTCCGGCGAATAATCTCCGCGGCGTAATTTTTTCAGCTCAAAATGGCTGACGTCTTCGCGTACGTACTTCACAGCCCCCTGCGTATTGAGCAGCGGCTGAAATTCATCTGAAAAATAGTGGCTGTTATCCGCCTGCTCCTGCAGCAGGCGTTTGACCGGTACTTCGCTGATTTTTTTACGCAGCGGGCGGTTGACGATGGTGTCCTGCGTGATTTTACGCGTCCCGGTCATCAGCTGACGGAAGAGCGCCTGATCCTCCTCGCTGAGCGATGTTTTCTTTTTCATTCGTCATTCTCATCTCGTATTTCCGACAGTGTACCCGACTAAACGCATTTTTTAACCTCAAGCGCGACGCGTCATTGCTGATTTATCGCCGTCTTCATGGCAAACTAGCCGCCGAAAATTATGCGAGCATGCCCTGGAGGAAAGAGTGGATAAAATATTTGTCGATGAAGCAGTAAACGAGCTGCATACCATACAGGACATGTTGCGCTGGTCGGTTAGCCGCTTCAGCGCCGCCAATATCTGGTACGGTCACGGTACCGATAACCCGTGGGATGAAGCCGTGCAGCTGGTGCTGCCGTCTCTCTACCTGCCGCTGGATATTCCGGAAGACATGCGCACCGCGCGCCTGACCTCCAGCGAAAAACACCGCATCGTTGAGCGCGTGATCCGCCGCGTGAACGAGCGCATTCCGGTCGCCTACCTGACCAACAAAGCCTGGTTCTGCGGCCACGAGTTCTATGTCGATGAACGCGTGCTGGTGCCGCGCTCGCCGATTGGCGAGCTGATCAACAACCACTTTGACGGTCTGATTGGCCATCAGCCGCAGCACATTCTCGATATGTGTACCGGCAGCGGCTGCATCGCGATTGCCTGCGCGTACGCCTTCCCGGAAGCGGAAGTGGACGCCGTCGATATCTCCACCGACGCGCTGGCCGTGACCGAGCACAACATTGAAGAGCATGGGCTCATCCATCACGTTACGCCAATTCGCTCCGACCTGTTCCGCGATCTGCCGACGCTGCAGTACGATCTGATCGTCACCAACCCGCCGTACGTCGATGCGGAAGACATGTCCGATCTGCCGAACGAATACCGTCACGAGCCGGAGCTGGGTCTGGCGTCAGGCTCTGATGGCCTGAAGCTGACCCGCCGCATTCTGGCCTGCGCGCCGGATTACCTGACCGACGACGGCGTTCTGATTTGTGAAGTGGGCAACAGCATGGTACATCTGATAGAGCAGTACCCGGATGTGCCGTTCACCTGGCTTGAGTTCGACAACGGCGGTGACGGCGTCTTTATGCTGACCAAAGCGCAGCTGCTCGACGCGCGCGAACACTTCAGCATCTATAAAGATTAATCCAGCGGGCTTCGGCCCGTTTCACAACGCTCAAACACAAACTACAACATCGGAGCCGTGATGGCAGGAAACAGTATTGGACAGTTATTCCGCGTGACCACCTTTGGGGAATCGCACGGGCTGGCGCTGGGCTGTATCGTTGATGGCGTACCGCCAGGCATCGAACTGACCGAAGCCGATTTACAGCACGACCTCGACCGTCGTCGCCCGGGCACCTCTCGCTACACCACGCAGCGTCGCGAGCCGGACCAGGTCAAAATTCTCTCCGGCGTCTTTGAAGGGCGCACTACCGGGACCAGCATTGGCCTGCTGATCGAAAACACCGATCAGCGCTCCCAGGACTACGGCGCCATCAAAGACGTCTTCCGTCCGGGCCACGCCGACTACGCCTACGAACAAAAGTACGGCTTCCGCGACTATCGCGGCGGCGGACGTTCTTCCGCGCGTGAAACCGCGATGCGCGTGGCGGCAGGGGCGATTGCTAAGAAATACCTGCAGCAGAAATTTGGCATCGTTATCCGCGGCTGTCTGACCCAGATGGGCGACATTCCGCTGGCGATCAAAGACTGGGATCAGGTTGAACAAAACCCGTTCTTCTGCGCCGATGCCGACAAGCTTGAGGCGCTGGACGAACTGATGCGTGGCCTGAAAAAAGAGGGCGACTCCATTGGCGCGAAAGTGACCGTGGTGGCCGACGGCGTCCCGGCTGGCTGGGGCGAGCCGGTATTTGACCGTCTCGACGCCGACATTGCCCACGCGCTGATGAGCATCAACGCGGTGAAGGGCGTAGAGATTGGCGACGGCTTTGACGTGGTTCAGCTTCGCGGCAGCCAAAACCGCGATGAGATTACGAAAGCGGGCTTCCAGAGCAACCATGCGGGCGGCATCCTGGGCGGTATCAGCAGCGGGCAGCAGATTGTTGCCAACATCGCGCTGAAGCCAACTTCCAGCATCACCGTGCCGGGCCACACGATTAACCGCGATGGCGAAGAAGTTGAGATGATCACCAAAGGACGTCACGATCCGTGCGTGGGGATCCGCGCGGTGCCGATCGCAGAAGCGATGCTGGCGATCGTGCTGATGGATCACTTCCTGCGCCAGCGCGCGCAGAATGCGGATGTGACGACCACCATTCCACGCTGGTAAACATGAAAAAAACCGCAATTGCTCTGCTGGCGCTGCTTGCCAGTGGAGCCAGTCTGGCCGCGACGCCATGGCAAAAAATCACCCACCCGGTGGCGGGGAGCGCGCAGTCCATTGGCGCCTTTTCCAACGGCTGTATCGTCGGTGCCCAGGAGCTTCCTCTCCAGTCTGATACCTATCAGGTGATGCGCACCGATCAGCGACGTTATTTCGGCCACCCGGATCTGGTGCTGTTCATCCAGCGTCTGGGAAACCAGGTGCATAACCTTGGGCTGGGCACGATGCTGATTGGCGATATGGGGATGCCTGCCGGCGGGCGTTTTAACGGCGGACACGCCAGCCACCAGACCGGACTGGATGTCGATATCTTCCTGCAGCTGCCGAAAACGCGCTGGACCTCCGCCCAACTGCTGAAACCGCAGGCGCTGGATCTGGTGGCGAGCGACGGTAAGCGCGTTGTGCCATCACTCTGGACGCGGGACGTATCCAGCATGATCAAGCTGGCGGCAGAAGATAACGACGTCACGCGGATTTTCGTTAACCCGGCCATCAAGCAGCAGCTCTGCCTGGATGCAGGAACCGATCGCGACTGGCTGCGCAAAGTGCGCCCGTGGTTCCAGCATCGTGCGCACATGCACGTTCGTCTGCGCTGCCCGGCGAATAGCCTGGAATGTGAAGATCAGCCGCTACCACCGCCAGGCGATGGCTGCGGTGCGGAACTGCAAAGCTGGTTTGAGCCGGCAAAACCTGGAACCTCTAAGCCTGAGAAGAAGACACCGCCTCCGTTGCCGCCTTCCTGCCAGGCGCTACTGGATGAGCATGTACTTTAATGGATAATTTCGTCGATCTGTTTATGGTGTCGCCGCTGCTGCTGGTGGTGTTGTTCTTTGTGGCCATGCTGGCCGGTTTTATCGACGCGCTCGCGGGCGGCGGCGGGTTGTTAACCGTGCCCGCGCTGCTGGCGGCGGGCATGAGCCCGGCGCAGGCGCTTGCCACCAACAAGCTGCAGGCCTGCGGCGGTTCGCTCTCGGCGTCGCTCTATTTTATCCGCCGCAAGGTGGTGAGCCTTGCCGATCAGAAGCTCAATATCCTGATGACCTTTATCGGCTCCACGTCGGGCGCGCTGCTGGTTCAGCACGTGCAGTCCGATATTTTGCGCCAGATCCTGCCGATTCTGGTCATCTGCATCGGGCTTTACTTCCTGCTGATGCCAAAGCTCGGTGAAGAAGACCGCCAGCGTCGCCTGTACGGCCTGCCGTTTGCCCTGGTTGCCGGGGGCAGCGTGGGTTTTTACGACGGTTTCTTCGGGCCGGGGGCGGGTTCATTTTATGCGCTGGCGTTCGTGACGCTGGCCGGGTTTAACCTCGCCAAATCCACCGCCCATGCCAAAGTGCTCAACGCGACCTCAAACGTCGGCGGCCTGCTGCTGTTTATCATTGGCGGCAAGGTTATCTGGGCAACCGGATTTGTGATGATGGCAGGGCAGTTCCTGGGCGCGCGCGCGGGCTCGCGTCTGGTGTTAAGCAAAGGACAAAAACTTATTCGCCCGATGATCGTCATCGTCTCTGCCGTAATGAGCGCCAAACTTCTTTATGACAGCCATGGACAGGAGATCCTCACCTGGTTGGGGATGCACTAATGAACAGTACGCATAAATACGAACAGCTGATTGAGATTTTCGACGGCTGTTTTGCTGACGATTTTAATACCCGTCTGATTAAAGGCGACGACGAACCGATCTATCTTCCTGCTGATGCGGAGGTTCCGTATAACCGCATCGTCTTTGCCCACGGCTTTTATGCCAGCGGCTTGCACGAGATTTCGCACTGGTGCATTGCGGGGAAAGCGCGGCGCGAGCTGGTGGACTTCGGTTACTGGTACTGCCCGGACGGACGTGATGCCGCCACTCAGGGCCAGTTTGAAGATGTGGAAGTGAAGCCGCAGGCGCTGGAATGGCTATTCTGCGTCGCGGCGGGTTTCCCGTTCAACGTCAGCTGTGACAACCTCGAAGGCGACTTCGAGCCAGACCGTATCGTCTTCCAGCGCCGCGTTCACGCGCAGGTGATGGAATATCTTGAGAAAGGCATCCCGGAACGTCCGGCACGCCTGATCGAGGCCTTACAGAATTATTACCACACGCCGGTTATCACGGCGGAATGCTTCCCTTGGCCGGAAGATCTTTAACAGAGGAAAGAAGATGATCGCAGAATTTGAATCACGCATTCTGGCGTTAATTGATGACATGGTGGAACACGCCAGTGATGATGAGCTGTTCGCCAGCGGTTATCTGCGTGGTCACCTGACGCTCGCGGTAGCCGAGCTGGAAACGGGTGACGATCACTCTGCCGACGCCGTTCACGCCGAAGTGGCCCGCAGTCTGGAGAAAGCCATTCAGGCCGGAGAGCTCTCGCCGCGCGATCAGTCTCTGGTGTTAGGCATGTGGGACACTTTGTTCCAGCAGGCGAAAGCGAAGTAAGTGTTTCACCTCCCTCTCCCTGTGGGAGAGGGACGGGGTGAGGGCACCAGACCGCACCCTACTTAACCTTCTTCCCCTTCAGCAGTTTCCGTACCCACAATCGATTCGGATTCAGCCCCGCAAGCGTAACCCTGTCCAGCGGAATCGGCTCGCCGCTCATTTGCGCAGCTAAAACTTCTGCCAGCAGCGGCGCGGAACAGAGCCCGCGAGACCCTAATCCACCCAGCATAAACAGCTCCGGATAAACCGGCGCGCTTACCGCGTTATCCCGGTTATCAGCAAGATCCTGATAGGCCTCAAGCGTCGCGTCGTAGTCCGGCACATTTCCCGCCATCGGCAAATGGTCGCGGGTGGCGCAGCGCACGCCGCAGCGCGCGTCACCCTCGCTGACGTCAACCTCTTTCGCCCACGCCGCATCCGGGAAGCAGTCAATCAGGCGCTGGCGGTTCTGGGCCTGATCCGCGTCGCTGTAGCGCATATCCGTTTCGCCACGATGATAGCTGGCCCCGATGCAGTGGTGGCCGTTAGACGGATTTTGCGGCGTCAGATAGCCGTCATAGCACAGCACCTGACGCAGTTTGCTCAGTTCGGGCGCGGAAGGAATATGGCTTACCTGGCCGCCGACCGGATAAACCGGCAATGATTCTGTCTGGATAAACTGGCTGATGTGATGCCCGTTTGCCAGCACAACGCTGGCATGACTCGCCTCTTTGCCATCGGCAAAACGCAGATTCCAGCGTTCTGTCCGGCTCAACGATTCAACCTTGTGAGCATAATGCGCCGTCAGCCCGCGCGACTGCGCCAGCGCAATGACCGCCGCGGTCAGTTCAGCCGGGCACAGCCAGCCGCCGAGTGGATACTGAATGCCCCCACACCCGGTTTCCACGCCAGCGGTCTCTGCCACCTCTTGCGCACTTACCGCACGGGCAATCTCGTCAGGCAGACCCAGCGACAGCATCTGCGTGATTTTTTGCTGGCTCTTTTCATCCCAGCCGAGCTGCGTCACGCCGCACCAGTCATGGTCAAACGCCACCGGCAGGATATCGTACAGGCGACGAGCGAAGGTAAATGCCGCCGGGAAAAACCGGAACAGGGCCGGGTCGTGCGCGCTTAAAAGCGGATAGAGCGCCCCCTGACGGTTGCCGGATGCGCCGCTTGCTGGCGCATCGTCAGCACAGTAGATCGTGACCTGCCAGCCGCGGTGGAGAAGCGCGAGGGACAGCAGGGCGCTGGCGATCCCCCCGCCGACTATCGCCACCTCACGGGATGCGCTGGCGCCGCGTGCAAACCAGGGGGTACTTGCGGGGATGTCCAGCGTCTGCTCCATTCTGCCGACCAGCATGTCGCGCTTGCGGCCAAAACCTTTGGTTTTCTGCATGGTAAAGCCCGCCTCCTGCAGCCCGCGGCGGACAAAGCCTGCCGAGGTGAAGGTGGCAAGCGTTGCGCCCGGGCGCGCCAGCCGCGCCATCGCGCTAAACAGATGCTGGCTCCACATGTCCGGGTTTTTGGCGGGGGCAAAGCCGTCAAGGAACCACGCGTCCACCGTCTGATTCATCGAATCATCGAGCGTATCGGTCAGGTCATTGATGTCGCCAAGCCATAAATCCAGCGTCACGCGTCCGCCGCCCAGAATCAGACGGTGGCAGCCGCCAATGTGGGGTGGCCACTGCGCCTGAAGCTGCTCCGCCCAGGCTGCAAGCTCTGGCCAGCGCTGATGAGCGAGCCGCAGATCGTGCGCGGTGAGCGGGAATTTTTCGAAACTGATGAAATGTAATCTTTGTAGCGTAGCCTCAGGGTGGGCAGCGTGAAACTGGTCAAACGCCTGCCAGAGGGTCAGAAAATTGAGCCCGGTACCGAATCCGCTTTCCGCGACCACAAACAGGCTCCGCGGATGCTCCGGGAAGCGAGTGCTGAGCTGGTTTCCGTCGAGGAAAACATAGCGAGTTTCTTCGAGTCCGTTATCATTAGAAAAATAGACGTCATCAAAATCTCGGGAAACAGGTGTACCCTCAGCGTTGAATTCGAGGTTGGCGGGTTGTATAGCGTTTTGTTTCACGTAAGTTACTCGTCTGACAGGCAGTGGCACGATCTTAACGATGTGAGTCCATCGGTGCAAATTTCCGCAGAAAATGTCTGATCGGACTTGTTCGGCGTACAAGTGTACGCTATTGTGCGACTCGAAACTTACTATAGTGCGACTTACAGAGGTATTGAATGAAACGTGCAGTGATTACTGGCCTGGGCATTGTTTCCAGCATCGGTAATAACCAGCAGGAAGTCCTGGCATCTCTGCGTGAAGGACGCTCCGGGATCACTTTCTCTGAAGAGTTTAAAGATTCAGGTATGCGTAGCCACGTATGGGGTAACGTCAAACTGGACACCACCGGTTTGATTGACCGCAAAGTGGTTCGTTTCATGAACGATGCCTCTATTTATGCTTATCTCTCCATGCAGGAAGCGATCAAAGATTCTGGCCTGAGCGAAGAGGTTTATCAGAACAACCCGCGCGTGGGTCTGATCGCCGGTTCCGGCGGCTCATCAAAAGCGCAGGTATTCGGCGCTGACGCAATGCGTAGCCCGCGTGGTCTGAAAGCTGTAGGTCCGTACGTGGTCACCAAAGCTATGGGTTCTGCGGTTTCCGCGTGCCTGGCGACCCCATTCAAAATCCACGGTGTGAACTACTCCATCAGCTCCGCGTGTGCGACTTCCGCGCACTGCATCGGTAATGCTGTTGAGCAGATCCAGCTGGGTAAACAGGACATCGTATTTGCTGGCGGCGGCGAAGAGCTGGGCTGGGAAATGGCCTGTGAATTCGACGCGATGGGCGCACTGTCCACCAAGTACAATGAAACCCCGGATAAAGCCTCCCGTACCTATGATGCACACCGTGACGGTTTCGTTATCGCGGGCGGCGGCGGTATGGTTGTGGTTGAAGAGCTGGAGCATGCCCTGGCACGTGGCGCGCACATCTACGCTGAAATCGTGGGCTACGGTGCAACGTCTGACGGCGCCGACATGGTTGCGCCATCCGGCGAAGGCGCGGTGCGCTGCATGAAGATGGCGATGCACGGCGTTGACACCCCAATCGACTACCTGAACTCCCACGGTACCTCTACTCCGGTAGGCGACGTGAAAGAGCTGGGTGCGATCCGTGAAGTCTTCGGCGACAACAGCCCGGCAATCTCTGCGACCAAAGCCATGACCGGTCACTCTCTGGGTGCGGCTGGCGTGCAGGAAGCGATCTACTCTCTGCTGATGCTGGAAAACGGCTTTATCGCGCCAAGCATCAACATCGATGAGATGGACGAGCAGGCTGCTGGCCTGAACATCGTGACCAAACCAATGGACGCGACGCTGACCACCGTCATGTCAAACAGCTTCGGCTTCGGTGGCACCAACGCCACGCTGGTTATGCGTAAGCTGAAAGCATAAGTTTTACGTTTGATTCCGGAAGGGAGCCATAAGGCTCCCTTTTTTTATGCATTGACAAGCGGCTGATCTCACAGGCAAACTTCACCCCTCAACATTATCCTCACGATAATGCGTAAGCGTTTAACGTCAACCAACGCACCTTAATCCTGATCATCAGGTAGAGGGGGCGTGGCATTTCCCCGCCTTACTCTTCATTTCGGAGTAAAGCATGACTGCAGTAACTCAAACAGAAACAACCCCTTCAGCGAACGTCTCGCTGTTCCGTATCGCTTTTGCGGTATTTCTGACCTATATGACCGTCGGCCTGCCGCTGCCGGTGATCCCGCTGTTCGTTCATCAGGAGCTGGGCTATGGCAACACCATGGTCGGCATTGCCGTGGGCATTCAGTTTTTAGCCACGGTATTGACCCGCGGTTACGCCGGACGGCTGGCGGATCAACACGGTGCAAAACGCTCGGCGCTACAGGGGATGTTTGCCTGTGGGCTGGCGGGCGGCGCATGGCTGCTGGCTGCTCTGCTGCCGGTAGACGCCGCGTATAAATTCGCGCTGCTGGTGCTGGGCCGTTTAATCCTTGGATTCGGTGAAAGCCAGCTGCTGACCGGCACCCTGACCTGGGGAATGGGGCTGGTGGGGCCGGCACGCTCCGGCAAGGTGATGTCCTGGAACGGTATGGCCATCTATGGCGCGCTGGCCGCAGGCGCACCGATTGGGCTGCTGATCAATAGCCAGTTTGGATTTGCGGCGCTGGCTGCCACCACCATGGTTTTACCCCTGCTGGCGTGGGCGTTTAACGGCTCGGTGCGTAAGGTGCCCGCGCACAAAGGCGAGCGTCCTTCCCTGTGGAGCGTGGTCGGCCAAATCTGGCAGCCGGGTCTTGGCCTGGCGCTGCAGGGCGTGGGTTTTGCGGTGATTGGTACCTTCGTCTCGCTCTATTTTATGAGCCGCGGCTGGGCGATGGCCGGTTTTACGCTCACCGCGTTTGGCGGCGCGTTTGTGCTGATGCGCGTGCTTTTCGGCTGGATGCCGGATCGCTTTGGCGGCGTGAAGGTGGCGGTGGCGTCGCTGGTGATTGAAACCATCGGTCTGCTGCTGCTGTGGAATGCACCCGTTGCATCCGTTGCGCTGCTTGGCGCGGCGTTGACCGGCTGCGGCTGTTCACTGATCTTCCCGGCGCTGGGCGTTGAAGTGGTGAAGCGCGTGGCCCCGCAGGTGCGCGGTACGGCGCTGGGCGGCTATGCGGCCTTTCAGGATATCTCATACGGGGTAACCGGGCCGCTGGCCGGGGTGTTAGCCACCTCGTTCGGTTATCCGTCCGTCTTTCTGGCCGGTGCGGTTTCCGCAGTGGTGGGGATCGTGGTGACGCTGGTGGCGTTTCGCAGATCGTAGTTTTTGCCCGGTGGCGCTTCGCTTACCGGGCCTACAACCGCACTAGCCGTAGGCCGGGTAAGGCGAAGCCGCCACCCGGCAGTGTTAAGCAACCAGCCAGAAAATCGCCAGCGCAATCAGTAGCGCAATAAACATCAACCCCGGACGCGCAGAGAGCGTTCTGAACGTCTCGACGACTGGCGCAAACAGCGGGCTGTAGATCGGCTGAATGTTTCTCACCTCCGGCACGCCGCCCTCGCGCTCGGCGCGGCGAACGAAGATTTGATTGAGCAGATCCTGCACCTGCGCGGTGGTCAGAACCGTTTGCGGCGTGGCCTGCCAGTTTTGCTGGGCGTAATCCCGAATGACTTCAAACTCGTGCGGCTCAAGCGGCTGCTTCAGTGCCGCCTGGACGGTATGCAGGGTAGGGGCATTCTGTGTGCTGAGCGTCTGGCGCGCCTGGAGCCAGGTCACCAGATGCGTAAACTGTTTGGCCGGGATCAGCTCACCCGCTTTCACGCCGGACAGCTCCAGCATGGATTGCCAGATAAGCTTCGTCGGTTCGCCGGTGGCCGCAGCCAGCTTCGTCACCATCTGCTTGAGCGTGTTGTGCTCGGCAGGCAGCAGCGGACGCTCGGTCGCCGGGCGCACCTGAGGCTGCGGAATAGACAGCTCGTTGTTCTGCAGCAGGGTCAGCACGGTTTTGAGCTGGTCGGGCGTCAGCTGGCCCAGCGCGGTCTGACCATACTGCTGGCGAATAAAATCGCTCACCGCCTGGCGGTTATTGCCCTGACCCAGCAGCTCGGTCAGCTGAGCAACAATCTGGCGCGTGGTGTGGTTCTGCTGCGCGGTATTAATACGCTGGTTCAGGTTTTGCTCGGCCGCAGGGAAATGGCGCGACTGCAGCGGTGCGTCGTTCCTCACGCCTAAATCATGCTTTACCCCGGCCCAGACTTCCGCGTTTTGCTGTGAAGTCAGCGCAATCAGGCGCGTGATCAGTCGCTCCAGCACGGTGCGCTGTTGCGTGGATAGCGGTTGTTCACCGGCAACGTTTGGCGTGACGGGGCCTTCACCCGGAGGGCGTGGCGGCGTACCTGAAATGGGCTGCATCGTCAAAAATCCTTAAAGTCAAAACTCAGCGTAAACCCGGCATACATATATGCCTGGCGGCCAGATTATGGCACACTTGGCAGGTTTTCTTCCTCTCAAACAGGTACTCAGACGTGAAAATCCTCGTTGATGAAAATATGCCTTACGCCCGTGAGCTGTTTAGCCGCCTGGGTAACGTTAAGGCTGTCCCTGGTCGCCCGATCCCGGTCAACGAACTGGATGACGCAGACGCGCTGATGGTGCGCTCGGTGACCAAAGTAAATGAGGCGTTGCTCGCTGGTAAAGCGATTAAGTTTGTCGGAACCGCAACGGCAGGGACCGATCATGTGGATGATAAATGGCTGAAGCAGGCCGGAATCGGTTTTTCCGCCGCGCCGGGCTGTAACGCCATTGCCGTTGTGGAATACGTTTTCTCCTCCCTGCTGATGCTGGCCGAGCGCGACGGGTTTGCGCTGAATGACCGCACCGTGGGGATTGTCGGCGTGGGTAACGTCGGCGGGCGCCTGCAAAAGCGCCTTGAAGCGTTAGGGATCCGCACGCTGCTGTGCGATCCGCCGCGTAAAGATAACGGCGATGACGGGGATTTCCGCTCGCTGGATGAGCTGGTTGAACAGTGTGACGTGCTGACGTTCCACACGCCGCTGTTTAAAGAGGGGCCGTATAAGTCGCTGCATCTTGCTGACGAGGCGCTGATCCGTCGTCTGAAGGCTGGCACTATTCTGATAAATGCCTGCCGTGGTCCGGTGGTAGATAACGCCGCGCTGCTGACATGCCTGAACGAAGGACAAGACCTCAGCGTGGTGCTGGACGTCTGGGAGCCGGAGCCGGATCTCAACGTTGAGCTGCTTAACAAGGTGGACGTGGGCACGGCGCATATCGCCGGTTATACCCTCGAGGGGAAAGCGCGCGGCACGACGCAGGTCTTCGAAGCCTACAGCGCTTTTATCGGCCATCCGCAGCAGGTGGCGCTGGATACCTTACTCTCCGCGCCTGAATTTGGCCGCATTACCCTGCACGGTCCGCTCGATCAGGCAACGCTGAAAAGGCTGGTGCATTTGGTGTATGATGTGCGCCGCGATGATGCGCTGCTGCGTAAAGTGGCGGGGATCCCGGGTGAATTTGATAAGCTGCGCAAGAACTACGTTGAGCGCCGCGAGTGGTCTTCCCTGTATGTAATATGCGACGACGCCCCGGCGGCGACGCTGCTGCATAAGCTGGGGTTTAACGCCGTTCATCACCCGGCGCATTAATGTCTTCTTAATGCTCCCTGTCGGATACTCCGGCAGGGACGCTTTTTTATTTCTGGAGTAAACCACCATGTCTGAAGGCTGGAACATTGCCATTTTAGGTGCCACGGGTGCCGTGGGCGAAGCCCTGCTCGAAACCCTTGCTGAGCGTCAGTTCCCGGTGGGCGATATCTATGCGCTGGCCCGTACCGACAGCGCAGGTGAGCATCTGCGTTTTAACGGTAAATCCGTCATGGTTCAGGACGCGACCGCGTTCGACTGGACGCAGGCGCAGCTGGCGTTTTTCGCAGCGGGCGCTGAAGCGACGGCTGCTTACGTTGAAGAGGCGACCAACGCTGGTTGCCTGGTGATTGACCTGAGCGGTCTGTTCTCAATGGAGCCGGATGTGCCGCTGGTGGTGCCGGACGTGAACCCGTTTGTGCTGGCTGACTACCGCAACCGTAACGTCATTGCGGTCCCGAACAGCCTCACCAGCCAGCTGCTGACCGCCCTGAAACCGCTGATCGATGACGGTGGCCTGTCGCGCATTACCGTCACCAGCCTACTGTCCGCGTCCGCGAACGGCAAAAAGGCCGTTGACGCCCTGGCCGGGCAGAGCGCGAAGCTGCTGAACGGTATCCCGATTGACGAAGATGATTTCTTTGGCCGCCAGCTGGCGTTCAACATGCTGCCGCTGCTGCCGGACCGCGAGGGCTCCGTGCGCGAAGAGCGCCGTATCGTCGATGAAGTGCGTAAAATTCTGCAGGACGATGGCCTGATGATTTCCGCGAACGTCGTGCAGTCTCCGGTCTTCTACGGCCACGCGCAGATGGTCGGCTTTGAAGCCCTCCGTCCGCTGGCGGCAGAAGAGGCGCGCGACGCGTTTGGCCGCGGTGAAGACATCGTGCTCTCTGAAGAGAGCGAGTTTCCGACGCAGGTTGGCGATGCCACCGGCAGCGCGCATCTTTCCGTTGGCTGCGTGCGTAACGATTACGGCATGCCGGAGCAGGTTCAGTTCTGGTCCGTTGCCGATAACGTTCGCTTCGGCGGCGCGCTGATGGCGGTCAAAATCGCTGAAAAGCTGGTGCAGGAGTACCTGTACTGATGTCAGGCGAGGAACAAAAGCCGGTCCATAGAATTGCTCTCGGAATTGAGTACGATGGCAGTAAATATTATGGCTGGCAACGTCAGAATGAGGTGCGCAGCGTCCAGGAGAAGCTGGAGAAAGCGCTCTCTCAGGTGGCAAACGAGCCGATTAACGTCCTGTGCGCGGGACGTACGGACGCGGGAGTTCACGGCACGGGCCAGGTGGTGCACTTTGAAACCACCGCCGTGCGTAAGGATGCCGCCTGGACGCTGGGTGTAAATGCGAATTTGCCTGGTGACATTGCGGTGCGTTGGGTAAAAGCTGTGCCGGATGATTTTCACGCGCGCTTCAGCGCAACGGCGCGTCGCTACCGTTATGTCATCTACAACCAGCGCCTGCGTCCGGCGGTGTTAAGCCAGGGCGTCACGCATTTTTATGAACCGCTTGATGCAGAACGTATGCATCGCGCGGCGCAGTGTCTGATTGGTGAAAATGACTTTACGTCGTTTCGTGCGGTGCAGTGTCAGTCCCGCACGCCGTGGCGCAACGTCATGCACATAAACGTCAGCCGTTTTGGCGCGTATGTGGTGGTGGATATCAAAGCCAATGCCTTTGTACATCATATGGTTCGGAATATTGTAGGCAGCCTGATGGAAGTGGGTGCCGGACACCAGCCGGAGAGCTGGATTGCAGACCTGCTGGCAGCGAAGGACAGAACGCTTGCGGCAGCCACGGCGAAAGCGGAAGGATTGTATCTGGTCTCAGTAGACTATCCGGATCGATTTGACCTGCCGAAACCGCCAATGGGCCCGCTGTTTTTAGCGGACTAAACAAAGGTGCAATTAGGGCTTAGACAATATGGACGTAATACGTTTTCTGATTGATTTCATTCTGCATATTGATGTTCACCTGGCAGAGCTGGTCGCGCAGTATGGCGTCTGGGTTTACGCCATTCTGTTCCTCATTCTGTTTTGTGAAACCGGTCTGGTCGTTACCCCATTCCTGCCAGGGGATTCACTGCTGTTCGTTGCCGGGGCGCTATCGGCGTTACCCACTAACGATCTGAATGTGCATCTTATGGTTGTGCTGATGGTGATTGCCGCCATTGTCGGTGATGCGGTCAACTATACGATTGGACGGGTGTTCGGTGAGCGGCTTTTCAGCAATCCTGATTCGAAAATTTTCCGTCGCAGCTATTTAGACAAAACCCATGCGTTTTATGAACGCCATGGCGGGAAAACCATTATCCTTGCGCGTTTTGTGCCTATTGTGCGCACATTTGCACCGTTTGTGGCGGGAATGGGGCATATGTCCTATCGTCATTTTGCGGCATACAACGTGGTTGGCGCGCTGCTGTGGGTACTGCTGTTTACCTACGCAGGCTATCTGTTTGGCGATCTTCCGGTGGTGCAGGAAAACCTTAAGTTACTGATTGTAGCGATTATTGTGCTTTCCGTACTGCCTGGCGTTATCGAAATCATTCGTCACAAACGTGCGGCGGCAAAACAAGCGAAGTAAATGCACGCTGGCGGTTCGACCACTTTTTTATCCAAAGTTTCGGGCTGTTATGTTTTAATGTGCAACATTCATGGTCTGTTGGAGGCAAAAATGGCATTATTCGCCTCTTATAGCAAAACTGGCATACGACCAGGTTCAGGCAGAAAGGTTATCAATGAGCTGGATTGAACGAATTAAAAGCAACATTACCCCAACGCGCAAAGCGAGCATTCCTGAAGGGGTATGGACGAAGTGTGATAGCTGCGGTCAGGTTCTGTATCGCGCAGAGCTGGAGCGCAACCTTGAGGTGTGTCCGAAGTGTGACCACCATATGCGTATGTCGGCGCGCAACCGCCTGCATAGCCTGCTGGACGAAGGCTCTCTGGTAGAGCTGGGTAGCGAACTTGAGCCAAAAGACGTGCTGAAGTTCCGCGATTCCAAAAAATATAAAGATCGTCTGGCCTCTGCACAGAAAGAGACCGGCGAGAAAGACGCGCTGATCGTCATGAAAGGCACCCTGCATGAGATGCCGGTTGTCGCCGCTGCCTTTGAGTTCTCCTTTATGGGCGGCTCAATGGGCTCCGTGGTCGGTGCGCGCTTCGTGCGTGCCGTTGAGCAGGCGCTGGAAGACAACTGTCCGCTGATCTGCTTCTCTGCCTCCGGCGGCGCGCGTATGCAGGAAGCGCTGATGTCGCTGATGCAGATGGCGAAAACCTCTGCTGCGCTGGCGAAAATGCAGGAGCGCGGTCTTCCGTACATCTCCGTGCTGACCGACCCAACCATGGGCGGCGTCTCCGCGAGCTTCGCGATGCTGGGCGACCTGAACATCGCTGAGCCAAAAGCGCTGATCGGCTTTGCGGGTCCTCGCGTTATCGAGCAGACCGTTCGTGAAAAGCTGCCGCCTGGCTTCCAGCGCAGTGAGTTCCTCATTGAGAAAGGCGCTATCGATATGATCGTCCGCCGTCCGGAAATGCGCCTGAAGCTGGCGAGCATTCTGGCGAAGCTGATGAATCTGCCAGCGCCGAACCCGGATGAGCCGCGCGAAGGCGTGGTGGTACCGGATCAGGAACCCGAGGCCTGATAACTGAAAAGGGCAGGGCCGGTTGGCGCTGCCCTTTTGCTTTCTAATCTGTTAATGACAACCGGGCATTATGGAAAATAAAAGCATTCCCCAAGCCACGTCGCCCCTGGCCGCGTGGCTTTCTTATCTGGAAAACCTGCACAGTAAAACCATCGATATGGGGCTTGAGCGCGTAAGCCAGGTCGCCGCGCGTCTTGATGTGCTCAAACCGGCACCTTTTGTGTTCACCGTCGCGGGCACCAACGGTAAAGGCACAACCTGCCGCACGCTGGAATCTGTCCTGATGGCTGCGGGTTACAGGGTAGGCGTTTACAGCTCTCCACACCTGGTCCGCTACACCGAGCGGGTTCGCGTGCAGAACAGCGAGCTGCCGGAATCGGCGCATACGGCGTCGTTCGCGGAAATTGAAGCCGCACGCGGTGAGATCTCATTAACCTATTTTGAATACGGCACCCTGTCGGCGCTGTGGCTGTTCAAACAGGCGCAGCTGGATGTCGTGATCCTTGAGGTTGGCCTCGGCGGACGTCTTGATGCGACCAATATGGTGGATGCGGACGTGGCGGTGGTCACCAGCATCGCGCTGGACCATATCGACTGGCTGGGACCGGATCGTGAAAGCATTGGCCGCGAGAAGGCCGGTATTTTCCGGGCGAGTAAACCCGCCGTGGTCGGCGAGCCGGACATGCCGCACACCATTGCTGACGTGGCAAACGAGAAGGGCGCGCGTCTGCTGCGCCGCGGCGTTGACTGGCAGTATGAGGTTCAGGATAACGGCTGGCGCTTCAGCGATGCCCATGGAGCGCTGGACAACCTGCCGCTGCCGCAGGTGCCGCAGCCGAACGCGGCCACCGCGCTGGCGGCACTGCGCGCCAGCGGATTAGCGGTCAGCGAGCAGGCAATTCGCGACGGCATTCAGAGCGCAATTCTGCCCGGGCGCTTCCAGATTGTCAGCGAGTCACCGCGCCTGATTCTGGACGTGGCGCATAACCCGCATGCGGCGGCGTATCTCGCGGGACGTCTCAAATCGTTACCAAAAACCGGGCGCGTGCTGGCGGTTATCGGTATGCTTCATGATAAAGATATCGGCGGGACGCTGGCCTGCATGGAGACTGTGGTCGATAGCTGGTATTGTGCTCCTCTGGAGGGGCCGCGCGGCGCGACGGCTGAGCAGTTGATGGAACATCTCGGCAAAGGCGCAATCTATAGTAGCGTGGCGCAGGCCTGGCATGCCGCGATGGCGGATGCTAAACCAGAAGATACCGTGCTGGTGTGTGGTTCATTCCACACGGTGGCACATGTCATGGAAGTGATGGACGCGGGGAGAACCGGTGGCGAGTAAGTTTCAGAACCGTTTAACAGGAACCATTGTGCTGGTCGCGCTCGGGGTGATTATTCTCCCGGGTCTGCTCGACGGGCAGAAAAAGCATTATCAGGACGAGTTTGCCGCTATTCCGCTGGTGCCGAAACCGGGTGACCGTGATGAGCCGGATATGCTGCCAGCGGCGACGCAGGCGCTGCCTGCTCAGCCGCCGGAAGGCGCGGCGGAAGAGGTGCGCGCAGGCGATGCCGCCGCCCCGTCGCTCGATCCGTCTCGTCTGGCGGCAGCGAGCAGCAGCGATATCGATCCGGTGCCGGTTGAGCAGCCTAAACCCGTTGAAAAAACGAAGCCGGTTGAGAAGCCGCAGCCGAAACCGCAGCGGGATAAAGCCGCAGAGCAGCTGGCTGCCGCATCAGAAACCCCACCGCCGGCAAAACAAGACGCGGCACCGACCGGAAAAGCGTATGTTGTGCAGCTCGGCGCGCTGAAAAACGCCGACAAAGTTAACGAGGTCGTGAGCAAACTGCGCAGTGCGGGATATCGTGTTTACACTTCACCTTCCACGCCGGTGCAGGGTAAAATTACCCGCATCCTCGTGGGGCCAGAAGCGTCCAAAGATAAGCTTAAGGGTTCGCTGGGCGAGCTGAAGCAGATCTCCGGCCTGAGCGGTGTGGTGATGGGCTACAGCGCGAACTGATAAGATCTTACCCAACCTCGGAGTGGTTTGCTCCCTCTCCCTTGAGGGAGAGGGCCGGGGTGAGGGGGAGCAGACGTCCACAGAGACGTCAAATGGACCGTGGCGTTGAACATTTTTTCAGCGCCTTTTTTATTTACGCGCGGGAAGGAAATCCCTACGCAAACGTTTTCTTTTTCTGTTAGAATTCGCCCCGAACTGGATGACAGGGCGTTAAATCGTGGGACACATATGGTCTGGATTGATTACGCCATCATTGCGGTGATTGGTTTTTCCTGTCTGGTTAGCCTGATCCGTGGCTTTGTTCGTGAAGCGTTATCGCTGGTAACCTGGGGTTGTGCTTTCTTTGTTGCCAGTCATTACTACACTTACCTGTCTGTCTGGTTCACGGGCTTTGAAGATGAACTGGTCCGAAACGGAATTGCCATCGCGGTGCTGTTTATCGCAACGCTGATTGTCGGCGCTATCGTGAATTACGTGATAGGTCAGCTGGTCGAGAAAACCGGTCTGTCAGGAACGGACAGGGTGCTCGGGATCTGTTTCGGGGCGTTACGAGGCGTGCTGATTGTGGCCGCGATCCTGTTCTTCCTGGATACCTTCACCGGGTTCTCCAAAAGCGAAGACTGGCAGAAATCGCAGCTCATTCCAGAGTTCAGCTTCATCATCAGATGGTTCTTTGACTATCTGCAAAGCTCGTCGAGTTTTTTGCCCAGGGCATAAACCCTGAGATGTGGCTTAACGAGGAAAAGACGAATGTGCGGTATTGTCGGTATCGCCGGTTTCATGCCGGTAAACCAGTCGATTTATGACGCGTTAACGGTGCTTCAGCACCGTGGGCAGGATGCTGCGGGTATCATCACCATTGATGCAAACAACTGCTTCCGTTTACGCAAGGCGAATGGCCTGGTAAACGATGTGTTTGAAGCCCGCCATATGCAGCGTCTGCAAGGTAATATGGGGATCGGTCACGTTCGTTATCCTACTGCTGGCAGTTCCAGCGCCTCCGAGGCACAGCCTTTCTACGTCAACTCACCGTATGGCATCACCCTTGCTCATAACGGCAACCTGACCAACGCGCATGAGCTGCGTAAAAAGCTGTTCGAAGAGAAACGTCGCCACATTAACACCACCTCTGATTCTGAAATCCTGCTCAATGTGTTCGCCAGCGAGCTGGATAACTTCCGTCACTACCCGCTGGAAGCAGACAACATCTTTGCTGCCATTGCCGCGACAAACCGCCAGATCCGCGGCGCGTACGCCTGCGTGGCGATGATCATTGGTCACGGCATGGTTGCCTTCCGCGATCCAAACGGCATTCGTCCCCTGGTGCTCGGCAAGCGCGACCTTGGCGATGGCCGTACCGAATATATGGTTGCCTCTGAGAGCGTGGCGCTGGATACCCTGGGCTTTGAGTTCCTGCGTGACGTTGCGCCGGGCGAAGCGGTCTATATCACCGAGAAGGGCCAGCTGTTTACCCGCCAGTGTGCCGATAACCCAGTCAGCAACCCGTGCCTGTTTGAATACGTTTACTTTGCCCGCCCGGATTCCTTCATCGACAAGATTTCCGTCTACAGCGCGCGCGTCAACATGGGCACCAAGCTGGGCGAGAAGATTGCCCGCGAGTGGGACGATCTCGACATCGACGTGGTTATTCCTATCCCGGAAACCTCCTGCGATATCGCGCTGGAGATCGCCCGCATCCTGGACAAGCCATACCGTCAGGGCTTCGTGAAGAACCGCTACGTTGGCCGCACCTTTATCATGCCGGGCCAGCACCTGCGCCGTAAGTCCGTGCGCCGCAAGCTGAACGCCAACCGCGCGGAATTCCGCGACAAGAACGTTCTGCTGGTGGATGACTCCATCGTTCGCGGCACCACCTCTGAGCAGATTATCGAGATGGCGCGCGAAGCGGGTGCGAAGAAAGTTTACCTGGCCTCTGCAGCGCCGGAGATTCGCTTCCCGAACGTGTACGGCATCGATATGCCAACCGCCAACGAGCTGATCGCTCACGGCCGTGAAGTGGATGAAATTCGCCAGATCATCGGTGCCGACGGCCTGATTTTCCAGGATCTAAACGATCTCATCGACGCGGTGCGCGCCGAGAACCCGGAAATTCAGCAGTTTGAATGCTCCGTGTTCAACGGTATTTACGTGACCAAAGACGTTGACCAGCAGTACCTCGACTATCTTGATTCTCTGCGCAACGACGATGCGAAAGCCGTGCAGATGCAGAACGATCTTGAAAGCTTAGAGATGCACAACGAAGGTTGATGGTCCGGCAGGTGAGGGCGAACGCCCTCACTTGCAACTCCCCGCAAAATCCTGCACAGTCTGCCCTGAAATCAGTAAGGGCGAAAATCATGAAACGACTCATTGTTGGGCTTAGCGGCGCCAGCGGCGCTATTTACGGCGTACGTCTGTTACAGGTTCTGCGTAACGTGGCGGAAGTCGAGACCCATCTGGTGATGAGCCAGGCGGCGCGGCAAACCCTCTCTCTGGAAACCGATCTCTCCCTGCGCGATGTTCAGGCACTGGCGGACGTGGTTCACGATGCCCGTGATATCGCCGCCAGCATCTCCTCAGGCTCGTTTAAAACGGCCGGCATGGTTATCCTGCCCTGTTCAATTAAAACGCTCTCCGGCATTGTGAACAGCTATACCGACACCCTGGTGACGCGCGCGGCGGATGTGGTGCTGAAGGAGCGTCGTCCTCTGGTGCTCTGCGTGCGGGAAACGCCGCTGCATCTCGGCCATCTGCGTTTAATGACCCAGGCCGCCGAGCTTGGGGCCATCATCATGCCGCCGGTTCCGGCGTTTTATCATCGCCCGACCTCGCTGGACGACGTGATTAATCAGACCGTTAACCGCGTGCTGGATCAGTTTGACATCGACCTGCCTGAAGATCTCTTCACCCGCTGGCAAGGGGCCTGATTCTGTGCACAAACAGAGTGCATGAAAAGAGACGTTGCCCTGTTTCAGGGCAATTATGCAACGGCGATCATATCCTCGACATTTAATTCGTTTTTTCCCTTTTTCTCTTTCCGGTTCGTTCGGCAGACCTGCTATCTTTCACCATTAAGGCAATATCGCAACGTTTTATTAACATATTTAACGTCGAAGTTTTGACCAGACGGCAATGTGGCATAAGACCTGCAAGATGAAGCCTGCAACACAACACACAACACAATACATAATAAAATCACGGTACTTGAGGGTAAATGTATGAAGAAGACGGTTCTGGCTCTGTCTTTGCTCGTGGGGTTAAGTGCGGCAGCAGGTAGCTACGCAGCGCTTCCACAGACGGTTCGTATCGGTACAGACGCAACCTATGCGCCATTCTCTTCCAAGGATGCGAAAGGCGATTTCGTGGGGTTTGATATCGATCTGGGAAATGAAATGTGCAAACGCATTGCGGTGAAATGCACATGGGTGGGCAGCGACTTTGACGCGTTAATCCCGTCGCTGAAAGCCAAGAAAATCGACGCCATTATCTCTTCTCTTTCCATCACCGAAAAACGCCAGCAGGAGATTGCCTTCTCTGACAAGCTCTACGCCGCGGATTCCCGCCTGATTGCGCCAAAAGGCTCCCCGATTAAGCCCACCATCGACTCGCTGAAAGGCAAGCATGTTGGCGTGCTTCAGGGTTCGACGCAGGAAGGTTATGCCAATGCGACCTGGCGTGAGAAGGGCGTAGACGTGGTGGCTTACCAGAACCAGGATCTGATTTACTCTGACCTGGCCGCAGGCCGTCTGGATGCGGCATTCCAGGATGAAGTCGCCGCGAGCGAAGGCTTCCTGAAACAGCCTGCGGGTAAAGACTATGCGTTTGCGGGCCCGTCGGTCAAAGACAAAAAATACTTTGGTGACGGCACCGGTATTGGCCTGCGTAAGGATGATACCGAGCTGAAAGCCGCCTTCGACAAAGCCTTTGCAGAGCTGCGTAAAGACGGTACTTACGACAAACTGGCGAAGAAATACTTCGACTTCAACGTATACGGTGAATAATGCCTGACGCTAACGCACCGCAAAGGTGCGTTGCGGGAGCGGTTGACCCAATGCGGTGCATTTGTTGCACCGTATTGGATCGCTTTGTGCATACTTACGCATTTATAATGCAAAAGTTCCCGCCTGAAGGGCATTAGTCTTTGCCTGACAGAGGGGATTAATGGCACATTAGCACCACCCCGTCGTCGTAAAAATCCCGTATGAAGACAGTTTGTTGAGGACAAATATGAAAAAACTCGTGTTGTCACTATCTCTGGTGCTGGCCTTTTCCAGCGCCACCGCGGCATTCGCAGCCATTCCGCAGAAAATTCGGATTGGTACCGATCCAACCTATGCGCCGTTCGAATCGAAGAATTCAAAGGGTGAACTGGTCGGTTTTGACATCGATCTGGCCAATGAGCTGTGCAAACGCATCAAAGCACAGTGTACCTACGTTGAGAACCCGCTGGATGCGCTGATCCCGTCCCTGAAAGCGAAAAAAATCGACGTGATTATGTCCTCGCTCTCCATCACCGAAAAACGCCAGCAGGAGATTGCCTTCACCGACAAACTCTACGCGGCCGATTCTCGTCTGGTGGTGGCTAAAGCTTCTGACATTCAGCCAACGCTGGAGTCCCTGAAAGGCAAACGCGTCGGCGTGCTGCAGGGCACCACGCAGGAAACCTACGGCAACGAACACTGGGCGCCGAAGGGGATTGAAATCGTCTCCTATCAGGGCCAGGAAAATATCTACGCTGACCTGACGGCAGGCCGAATTGATGCGGCATTCCAGGATGAAGTCGCGGCAAGCGAAGGCTTCCTGAAAACGCCGGTGGGTAAAGATTACAAGTTTGGCGGCCCGTCCATTAAGGACGTGAAGTTGTTTGGTGTGGGCACCGGCATGGGCCTGCGCAAAGAAGACAATGAGCTGCGTGAGGCGCTGAACAAAGCGTTTGCTGAAATGCGCGCTGACGGCACCTACGACAAGCTGGCGAAAAAGTACTTTGATTTTAATGTTTACGGCGGCTAATCGCCCCGTCAAATAACGTGCGGCCCCTCCCTCGCTGGGAGGGGAAAAGACACGGTTCCACCACTCACGATACGACAGGGCTCGCGGTATGCTGTACGGATTTTCTGGCGTTATTTTACAGGGCGCGCTTGTCACCCTTGAGCTGGCTATCAGCTCCGTGGTGCTGGCGGTGCTGATAGGTCTGGCGGGCGCAGGGGCGAAGCTTTCGGCTAACAAACCGCTGGCGCTTATTTTTGAAGGCTACACCACGCTTATTCGCGGCGTTCCCGATCTGGTGCTGATGCTGCTGATCTTTTACGGTCTGCAGATTGCGTTGAACAGCGTGACGGACGCGATGGGCATGGGACAAATTGATATCGACCCGATGGTGGCCGGTATTATTACCCTCGGTTTTATCTACGGTGCCTACTTCACCGAAACCTTCCGCGGTGCTTACATGGCTGTGCCGAAAGGCCACATTGAGGCGGCAACCGCATTTGGTTTTACCTCTTCACAAACGTTTCGTCGGATTATGTTCCCGGCCATGATGCGCTATGCGCTGCCGGGTATCGGCAACAACTGGCAGGTTATCCTCAAAGCGACAGCGCTGGTCTCGCTGCTCGGTCTGGAAGACGTCGTGAAAGCGACTCAGCTGGCGGGCAAGAGCACCTGGGAGCCGTTCTACTTTGCGGTGGTCTGCGGCGTGATTTATCTGGTCTTTACGACCGCCTCCAATGGTGTGCTGCTTCTGCTCGAGCGTCGCTACTCCGTGGGTGTGAAGAGGGCTGACCTGTGATTGAGATTATTCAGGAATACTGGAAATCGCTGCTGTGGACGGATGGCTACCGCTTTACCGGCGTGGCGATTACGCTCTGGCTGCTGATCTCCTCCGTGGTGATGGGCGGCATTCTGGCGGTGTTTCTTGCCATTGGCCGCGTGTCGAACAATAAATTTATCCAGTTCCCGATCTGGCTGTTTACCTACGTGTTTCGCGGTACGCCGCTGTACGTGCAGCTGCTGGTGTTCTATTCGGGGATGTATACGCTTGAGATCGTAAAAGGCACTGAGATGCTGAATGCGTTCTTCCGCAGCGGTCTGAACTGTACGGTGCTGGCGTTGACGCTCAACACCTGCGCCTACACCACCGAGATTTTCGCCGGGGCAATTCGCTCTGTCCCTTACGGTGAGATTGAAGCGGCGCGCGCGTACGGCTTTTCCTCAGTGAAACTTTATCGCTGCATTATTCTGCCGTCGGCACTGCGTATCGCGTTACCGGCGTACAGTAACGAAGTGATTTTGATGCTGCACTCCACCGCGCTCGCCTTTACCGCGACGGTGCCGGATCTGCTCAAAATCGCGCGCGATATTAACTCCGCGACCTATCAGCCGTTTACCGCGTTTGGCATTGCGGCGGTGCTCTATTTAATTATCTCTTATGTTCTGATTAGCCTGTTCCGTAGGGCTGAAAAACGCTGGTTGCAGCATATAAAACCTTCTTCGACGCACTGAGAAAGATGATGGCTGAGAACAAATTAAACGTTATTGATTTGCACAAACGCTACGGCGAACATGAAGTGCTGAAAGGGGTGTCGCTGCAGGCGAATGCGGGCGACGTGATCAGTATTATCGGCTCATCCGGCTCGGGTAAAAGTACCTTCCTGCGCTGCATTAACTTCCTCGAAAAACCGAGCGAAGGCTCGATTGTGGTGAGCGGGCAGAATATTAACCTGGTCCGTGATAAAGACGGCCAGCTGAAGGTCGCGGATAAGCACCAGCTGCGCCTGCTGCGTACGCGCCTGACGATGGTGTTCCAGCACTTCAACCTCTGGAGCCACATGACGGTGCTGGAGAACGTGATGGAAGCACCGATTCAGGTGCTGGGCCTGAGCAAGCAGGAAGCCCGCGAGCGCGCGGTGAAATACCTGGCGAAAGTGGGTATCGACGAGCGCCAGCAGATGAAATACCCGGTGCATCTCTCCGGCGGTCAGCAGCAGCGCGTCTCCATCGCGCGCGCGCTGGCGATGGAACCGGAGGTGCTGCTGTTCGACGAACCGACCTCCGCGCTGGACCCGGAACTCGTTGGCGAAGTGCTGCGCATCATGCAGAAGCTGGCCGAAGAGGGCAAAACGATGGTGGTGGTGACGCACGAGATGGGCTTCGCCCGTAACGTCTCGAACCACGTTATCTTCCTGCATCAGGGGAAAATTGAAGAGCAGGGCCACCCGGACGAGGTGCTGGCGAACCCGCAAAGCCCGCGCCTGCAGCAGTTCCTGAAAGGGTCGTTGAAGTAGGTTTTGCCTTTCCCCCTCTCCCTGTGGGAGAGGGGCGGGGTGAGGGCATCAGACCGCAGTGCAGCCCAATCGCCCGGTGGCGCTTCGCTTACCGGGCCTACGGACTGGGTGTTCTCCCTCTCCCTGTGGGAGAGGGTTGGGGTGAGGGCATCAGCCCGCAGTGCAGCCAATCGCCCGGTGGCGCTTCGCTTACCGGGCCTACTAATTCCGATGCCGGCCGGCATACTCCAGCCGATACACCCAGTCGTCATAGCGCACGCCGTCAATTTCATACGCCTTTTCCAGCACCTGCGTACGCACAAACCCTGCTTTCTCCAGCACGCGCACCGAACCGCCGTTGTCCGCCAGCACATATGCGTTAATCGCTTTCACGCTGGTCTGGTTAAACGCGTAATCACACACCGCGCGCAGCGCCTCGCTGGCAATCCCTTTTCCCTGCGCGGCAGGCACAACCGTGTAGCCGATATCGGCCTCTTCACGATTCTCAGGGCTGATTTGCAGGCCGATATCGCCAAGCGGCGTATCATCATCCCGCAAGCGAATAACAAACACATGGGCAGCAGTGAGCCGAGCGGCAAACGTGCGTCGGGTCTCTTTTTCCGGCGCGATGGCGGCCATGTAGCGCATGATGCTGCGATCTTCACGCAGCGAACGGAAGAAGGCCCAGTCAGTGGGTTCGAAAGGAGTGAGGTGAAGCCGGGGAGTGGTGATCGTTGCCATTGTTACGCCATATCTTCGGAACATGGCCTGTCACTGTAACATATTCACCGCACCACATCCCCCAGCGCCTCTTCTAATTCATACCAGCGGAACGCAAACCCGGCCGCTTCCAGCCGTTTTGGCAGCGCCCGCTGCCCGCCTAATACCAGCACAGACGCTTCACCCATCATCAGGCGAATGACCGTGGCAGGCACGCGCAATATCGCCGGGCGGTGCAGGGCATGCCCCAGCGCGTGGGCAAACTGTTCGTTACGCACCGGATACGGCGCAACCATGTTAAACGGCCCGCGCAGATCGTTATCCAGCAGCCAGAGAATACCGTTGACCATATCGTCGATATGGATCCACGCAAGGTACTGACGACCATTGCCGATGGGGCCGCCGAGCCCGAGCCGGAAAGGGGGTAGCATCTTCGCCAGAATGCCGCCTTTCGGCGCAAGCACGACGCCGGTCCGCAGCAGGCAGACGCGGGTACGATCGCTCTGCGCCGCACAGGCGATACGCTCCCACTGGGCGCAGAGCTTATGGGTAAACTCGTTATGCGGCGGCTCTTCCTCGGTCACCACCACCTCGCCGAGATCGCCGTAATAGCCCACGGCTGAACCCGAAATCAGCACCGAAGGCGGCGTGTGGCTATTGCGGATCAGCTCGACCAGCTTTTCGGTAATGTTCCACCGGCTGCTGCATAACAGCTGTTTTTGCTCTTCCGTCCAGCGCTTATCGGCGATGGGTTCACCCGCGAGATTAATGACGGCGTCGAAGCCGTCCAGATTTTGCTGCTCGGCCAGATTTTTCCAGATATCGATACCCGCCCCGAGCACCTGGCGCGCTTTCTCCGGGCTGCGCGTGACCACGGTGATGTCGTGATGCAAGGCCTGCAGACGCGCAATGAGGTGACGACCAATAAGGCCCGTGCCGCCGGTCAGCAAAATCTTCATACAACCTCCAGGGTTACGCCTGGCGTCGCCAGCTTAGCGTCATGGAGACGGAATCGGCGTAGCGCAGGGCGTGAAGTTTATCGATCTCAACTTCAGCATAAGTGACCCAGTGATGTTCGCGTGCGATATCGAGCACATCCTGAGTTAATTTTTCCAGCAGAGAGAAGCGGTTATTCTCCACGTACTGAATGATGTTTTTGGTTATTGTGCGGTAGTTCAGCGCGTCGTTGATGTCTTCGCTGGCCCGCGCTTTGTCTGCGGGATAGTGAATTACCACGTTAATGACAATATCCTGACGGTTGGCGATCTCTTCCTCTTTGATACCGATGAAGGTACGCAAGCGTAAATTTTTTATACGAATAATAGCGTCTGGCTGTGACATTGCAGGTCTTCTCCGTGTCAGTATTTCACGCTCATCATACATGAGAGGCTCGCGGGCACCCAGCCTCATAGCGGGTTAAATCTGCTGGATTTTTTGCATCGCCCGCTCGGTGGCCGGGCGGGTCCGAATGCGCTCAAACCAGTTATTCACCGCCGGGTAAGCGGCCAGGTCAATTCGGTGTTTTTCATGCGTATTCACCCAAGGCCAGCAGGCGATATCGGCAATACTGTAATGATCGCCCCCGAGCCACGGCGTTTTCTTCAGCCGACGGTTCAGTACGTCATACAGCCGTTGAGTCTCAACCTGATAGCGTTCGATCGCGTAGGGAATGGGCTGCGGGGCGTAAGCGGTAAAATGATGATTTTGCCCCAGCATGGGCCCCAGCCCGCTCGCCTGCCAGAAGAGCCATTGCAGGGTATGGTGACGCTCGCGCAGTTCGCCGCTCAGCAGTTTGCCGGTTTTCTCCGCCAGGTAGAGCAAAATTTCACCGGATTCAAACAGGCTCAGCGGCCTGCCCCCGTCCGCCGGCTGGTTATCAATAATGGCCGGGATTTTATTATTCGGCGAGATAGCCAGAAAGAGAGGGCTGAACTGTTCGCCTTTGCTGATATCCACGCGAATGATCCTGTAATCCAGCTCGGCTTCTTCAAGAAAGAGGGTGATCTTATGGCCGTTTGGGGTAGGGGCGTAATAAAGGTCGATCATTCTCAACTCCTGTCCATGCGAATAGTGGTGCCATGACAAATGAGTATAGGTGGTTGTTGTAAATCGTGAGTTTTCATCAAGTGACAGCGAGGCAAAGAGATTATATGTTGAGTAAAAACCCGATCAGCCGATGAGGATGTTATGAACCAGCCCGTAATCACGTTGTGGTCCGATGCGAATTTCTTTTCTCCCTATGTTATGAGCGTATACGTTGCGCTGGCCGAAAAAGGACTCACTTTTACGCTGAAGACCGTTGATCTCGACGGCGGTGAGCATCTCAAGCCACAGTGGCAGGGTTACGACCTGACCCGACGCGTGCCGGTGCTGGAGATCGACGGTTTTGCCCTGAGCGAATCGTCGGCGATTGATGAATATCTGGAAGATCGGTTCGCGCCGCCTGAGTGGGAGCGCATTTATCCTCACGACCTGCAAAAACGCGCGCGGGCGCGGCAGATCCAGGCGTGGCTGCGTAGCGATCTGGTGCCAATTCGCGTGGAACGCTCAACGGACGTCGTGTTTGCCGGGGTCAAAAAGCCAGCGCTCAGCGCAGAAGGCCGTGAAAGCGCGCAAAAACTGATTGAAACCGCCACCTCGCTCCTCGCACACGGCAACCCGAACCTGTTCGGCGAGTGGTGCATCGCCGACGCCGATCTGGCGTTGATGCTAAACCGCCTGATCCTCAACGGCGATGAGGTGCCGCAGCTGCTGGTGGATTATGCCGCGTTTCAGTGGCAACGCGCCTCCGTGCAGCGCTATGTGGCACTATCTGCCAGGCGCGCGGGCTGATAAGCCCTGACGCTTCAGGTATGATGGGGGCAGTCTGTTTTCCCGAGGAGTGACTGATGAAACTGATGTTTGCGTCGGATATCCATGGATCGCTGCCCGCTACCGAGCGTGTTCTTTCCCTGTTTGCACAAAGCGGCGCGCAGTGGCTGATTATTCTGGGGGATGTCCTCAACCACGGCCCGCGCAACGCGCTGCCGGAGGGCTACGCCCCGGCGCAGGTCGCGGAAAAGCTCAACCCGTACGCCTCGCGCATCATTGCCGTTCGCGGCAACTGCGACAGCGAGGTGGACCAGATGCTGCTGCATTTTCCCCTTACCGCGCCATGGCAACAGGTGCTGCTGGAACAAAGCCGCCTGTTCCTGACGCACGGGCATCTTTTTAGCCCGGATAATCTCCCGGCGCTCGCGGCTGGCGATGTCCTGGTTTACGGTCATACTCATATTCCGGTTGCTGAAAAACGCGGTGAGATTTATCACTTCAATCCGGGTTCGGTCAGCATACCGAAAGGCGGTTATCCTGCGAGCTATGGCATGCTGGATGGAAATACCCTGAGCGTTATCGCACTTAATGATCAGCAAGTTATTGCGCAGGTAGCGATTAATCCGTAAGTTACACCTCAACTGCAAACGCGCCGAAAGAGCGCTTAGAAGAGAAGGTTTCCCGATGGTGGAGCAGAGTCATTTGGCAAGTACAGAGTGGGTTGACATTGTCAGCGAAGAGAATGAAGTGATCGCGCAGGCCAGCCGCGAACAAATGCGTGCGGAGCGTCTGCGCCACCGCGCAACATACATCGTTGTGCACGACGGTATGGGCAAAATTCTGGTCCAGCGCCGCACGGACACCAAAGATTTTCTCCCGGGTATGCTGGATGCCACCGCTGGCGGTGTTGTTCAGGCAGATGAAGTGCTGCTGGATTCCGCACGTCGCGAAGCAGAAGAAGAGTTAGGCATCGCCGGTGTGCCGTTTGCCGAGCACGGTCAGTTCTATTTCGAAGACGAAAACTGCCGCGTCTGGGGCGGGCTGTTTAGCTGCGTCTCCCACGGCCCGTTCGCACTGCAGGAAGAAGAGGTGAGTGAAGTCAGCTGGATGACGCCGGAAGAGGTCACCGCGCGCTGCGACGAGTTCACGCCGGATTCGTTAAAAGCGCTGGCGCTGTGGATGACCCGCAACGCCAAAAACGAATCGACCAAATCAGAGAAAGAGGAAGAAGCTGAGTAAGCGTCAGCAACTCTCTCTCAGACACAGACTGGACGCGATGGGCTTTTGATCGCGCCAGTCCCCGTCATTCAGACGCTCCAGTAGCGCTTTCCCGGCTTCAATTCCAATCTTACGATGCGGCACCGCCATCGTCGTCAGCGGCGGCTGACAGACGCGGCTCACGTCGCTATCGCCAAAGCCTACCACCGCCAGATCGTCCGGCACCTTGATTCGCCTGCGCTGGCACTCGTACAGCGCGCCGCAGGCCAGCTCGTCAGAGACGCATACCAGCGCATCCAGCTCCGGCCACGCCAGCAGGAATTCTGGCAGCTGTGCCGCGCCGGTCGAGAAGCTCGGCGGCATCGCCGCGTTAATAACCCGGTTCGGCGACATATGGTGGCGAAGCATGGCTTTGTACCAGCCCTGCAAATGCTGCTGGAAAATCCACTGCTCCTGGTTGGCGCACAGCAGGCCAATATTTTGATAGCCGCGCTTAATCACCATTTCCGTGAGTTCATACATGGCCGCTACGTTATCAATCCCGATATTCATATCAATCGGGTCGGCGCGCATGGCCCCCATCTCCATCACCGGAATGGAGGCGTTTTTCAGCCAGTGGCGAACGGTGTCGGTATGTTCAACGCTGAGCAGGATTGCGGCGGCAATATTCGATGCCAGCAGCGTCTCCAGCAATTTCTCCTCCTGCTCCAGGCGATGCTGGGATTCAGCCAGCATGATCTGATACCCGGCAGGCTGTAGCACCTGCTGTAGTCCGGCGAACATCTCCGAGCATCCGGCTTCGGAGAGGTTAGGCACCACCATGGCTATCGTCCATGACGACGCCGAGGCCAGCGCGCTGGCGGCAAGATTAGGCATATAACCCAGCTCCTGCACGGCAGCTTCAATTTTTTCACGTAGTTTATCGGAAACCTGTTCGGGCGTGCGGAGTGCACGGGACACGGTCATCGTGCCCACACCGGCAAGCTGTGCGACATCGGCGAGTGTCACTTTACCGGTACTGCGCCGTTTTCGGGTTAGAGACATACACCTTCCTGCTGACCAGACGCGTTCTTCATTTCCTTCGCTTCACGTGACAGGCAGTATACGCCTTAAATCCCTTTTTTTGCTGTGATTTAGCACCGTGATCGCAATTTGATAGCGCTATCACATTTCTGCATGTTAACGGTTGGTAGCGCTATCTTTGTGATCGCGATCGCAGTCATCCAGCGATGTGTTGAATAAAGTTTGCTCATCTTTAGCGTGTAGTGGGAGTGAAAAGTGCTCAAAAAATGGATATATGATACAACCATCACGCTGCAGGACAGCGTGGAAAACTGGCCGCAGGCGCTGGAGCTGTGCGCGAAGCCGCTTCTGGATTTGCAGGTGATTGAGCCTGAATACGTCACGGCCATCATCCAGCAGCACCACACGTTAGGACCCTATTATGTGCTGGCACCAGGGCTGGCGATGCCGCACGCGCGGCCGGAGGAAGGCGCCAAAGGACTGGGGTTGTCTTTATTAAAACTAAAACAGGGCGTCTCGTTTGGTGCCGGTGAGTTTGACCCTGTCGATGTGATTATTATGCTCGCGGCACCGGATAAACATAGCCATATCGAAATGATATCCGCACTCGCAGAATTATTTTCCAGCGACGAGGATATGGAGAAACTGCATCAGGCGAATACCCTGGAGGAAATTAAAACGATTATTGACCGCTTCTGATTTAATTTTTTAATCCGATTATTCACAACATTACGCGACAGCGTGATGGGGCGTGCTCTACTCAAAATAAGGGGACAACAATGAAAATCATGGCTATTTGCGGCTCCGGCCTGGGCAGCAGTTTTATGGTCGAAATGAATATTAAAAAGGTGCTTAAAAAGCTGGAGGTTGAGGCTGAGGTTGAACATTCCGATCTCTCCTCGGCCACGCCGGGCGCGGCCGATCTGTTCGTGATGGCAAAAGACATTGCGGCCAGCGCCAGCGTGCCGGAAAGCCAGCTGGTGGTGATTAACAACATCATCGACATCAACGAACTTGAAGCGCAGCTGCGCGCCTGGTTCGAAAGACAATAACCCTGATAAGGCGAGGTGGATATGTTTATCCTTGAAACGCTGAATTTCGTTGTTGATATTTTAAAAGTCCCTTCGGTGCTGGTCGGTTTAATTGCGCTAATTGGTCTGGTTGCGCAGAAAAAAGCGTTTTCGGACGTGGTGAAAGGGACGATTAAAACCATTCTCGGCTTTATTGTGCTGGGCGGCGGCGCCACGGTGCTGGTGGGGTCATTAAATCCTTTGGGCGGTATGTTTGAGCACGCCTTTACGATTCAGGGCATTATTCCAAACAATGAAGCGATTGTGTCAATTGCGCTGGAAAAATACGGTGCAGCGACCGCGCTTATTATGGCCTTCGGCATGGTGGCGAATATTATCGTCGCGCGCTTTACCCGCCTGAAGTACATCTTCCTGACCGGGCACCACACGTTTTATATGGCGTGCATGATTGGCGTGATCCTGACGGTAGCGGGCTTTGAGGGCGTGGGGCTGGTCTTTACCGGCTCGCTGATCCTCGGCCTGATCATGGCCTTCTTCCCGGCGATTGCCCAGCGCTACATGAAGCGCATTACCGGCAACGATGAGATTGCATTCGGCCACTTTGGCACGCTGGGCTACGTGCTGTCCGGCTGGATTGGCAGCAAGGTCGGCAAAGGCTCTCGCTCAACCGAAGAGATGAACCTGCCGAAGAACCTGAGCTTCCTGCGCGACAGCTCGATCTCCATCTCTCTGACCATGATGATTATCTACCTGATCATGGCGGTGAGCGCCGGACGTGAGTATGTCGAGGCCACCTTCAGCGGCGGTCAGAACTATCTGGTCTACGCCATCATCATGGCGATCACCTTCGCGGCGGGCGTGTTCATCATCCTGCAGGGCGTGCGCCTGATTCTGGCGGAAATCGTTCCGGCCTTTACCGGCTTCTCGGAGAAACTGGTGCCGAACGCGCGTCCTGCGCTGGACTGCCCGGTGGTGTATCCCTATGCGCCGAACGCGGTGCTGATTGGCTTCCTGTTCAGCTTCCTCGGCGGGATTGTAGGGTTGTTCATCTGCGGTCAGTTTAGCTGGGTGCTGATCCTCCCGGGCGTCGTGCCGCACTTCTTCACCGGCGCAACGGCGGGCGTGTTCGGTAACGCCACCGGCGGACGCCGCGGGGCAATGATTGGCGCCTTTGCTAACGGCCTGCTGATCACCTTCCTGCCGGTCCTGCTGCTGCCGGTGCTGGGCGCTATTGGCTTTGCCAACACCACCTTCTCGGATGCCGACTTCGGCGCGGTCGGAATTGTCCTCGGCAACCTGGCGCGCTTCCTGTCGCCGCTTGCCATCACCGGACTGGTTGTGGCGTTGTTCGCGCTGCTGGTGGCGTACAACGTCTTCGCGAAAAACAAACCTGCGGGCGGTAACGCGCAGGAAAACACCGGAGCCAAATCATGAATGAGAAAGAGATAACCGAACTCGCGAGTCAGATCCGTCTTGAGACGCTGAAATCCCTGACGCAGCTGGGCTTTGGACACTATGGCGGCAGTATGTCGGTGGTTGAAACCCTGGCCGTGCTGTACGGTGCGGTGATGAAAATCGACCCGGCGGATCCGGACTGGCCGGAGCGAGACTATTTTGTCCTGTCGAAAGGCCATGCGGGCCCGGCGCTCTACAGCACGCTGGCGATCAAGGGCTACTTCCCGGTGGAAGAGCTGAGCACCCTGAACCAGAACGGCACGCGCCTGCCAAGCCACCCGGACCGTCTGAAAACGCGCGGCGTGGACGCCACCACCGGTTCGCTGGGGCAGGGGATCTCCATCGCTGGCGGTATGGCGCTCTCACACAGGCTGGCGGGGCGCCCGAATCGGGTCTTCTGCATTGTCGGTGACGGCGAGCTGAACGAGGGGCAGTGCTGGGAAGCCTTCCAGTTTATCGCTCATCATCGCCTTAACAACCTGACGGTGTTCGTGGACTGGAACAAACAGCAGCTCGACGGCGAGCTGGACGAAATCATCAGCGCGTTTGACCTGGAGGGGAAATTCCGCGCCTTTGGCTTTGACGTGGCGACGGTGAAGGGTGACGACATCCCGGGACTGCTGGCGGTGACGTCGCGGGTCCCGGCTGCCGACGCGCGTCCGATAGTCGTCATCCTCGACAGCATCAAAGGGCAGGGGGTGCCGTACCTGGAACAGCTCAGCAACTCGCACCACCTGCGGTTGACCGCGGAGAGCAAAGCGGCCCTCAACGAGACGATTCGCCAACTGGAGGCTTCACATGATTAAGGTTGCACCGGCAGGAGAGAAAGACGCCGTTGAGATGCGTAAGGTCTACGCGGGCTTTGTGGCAAAGCAGATTGAGGCGGGAAGCGAGATTATCGCCCTGGAAGCGGATCTGATGAGCTCGATGGCGATGGACGGCGTGGCGCGTGATTATCCGCAGCACGTGATTAACTGCGGCATTATGGAGGCCAACGTCATCAGCACCGCGGCGGGGCTGTCGCTTACCGGGCGTATACCGTTCGTTCATACCTTCACCGCGTTTGCCAGCCGTCGCTGCTTCGACCAGCTGTTTATGTCCCTGGACTATCAGCGCAACAACGTGAAGGTGATTGCCTCGGATGCGGGCGTGACGGCCTGCCACAACGGCGGAACGCATATGTCGTTTGAGGATATGGGCATCGTACGCGGTCTGGCGCATTCGGTGGTGCTGGAGGTGACCGACGCGGTGATGTTTGAGGACGTGCTGCGCCAGCTTATCGACCTCGAAGGCTTCTACTGGGTACGCACCATCCGTAAGCAGGCGCCGAGCGTGTATGCGCCGGGGTCAACCTTCACCATTGGTAAAGGCAACGTGCTGCGCGAAGGAACCGATATAACCCTGATTGCCAACGGCATCATGGTGGCGGAAGCGCTGGAAGCGGCGCGCCAGCTTGAGCAGGAGGGGGTCAGCGCGGCGGTCATCGACATGTTTACCCTGAAGCCCATCGACCGGATGCTGGTGAAAAACTACGCCGAGAAAACCGGTCGCATCGTCACCTGTGAAAACCACAGTATTCACAACGGCCTGGGATCGGCGGTGGCGGAGGTGCTGGTGGAAACCTGCCCGGTACCGATGCGGCGGGTGGGCGTCAAGGAGCGTTACGGCCAGGTGGGGACACAGGATTTCCTGCAGAAGGAGTATGGCCTGACGGCACATGACATTGTATCGGCGGCGCGAGAGCTGCTGTAAATAAAAAAGGCGACCCGTTAAGTGGTCGCCTTTTTGTTGCCCGGTAAGCGCTGGCGCCACCGGGCTTTTTAACATTACTGCTGCTGCGAAGACTGGATCGCGGTCAGCGCGATGGTGTAGACGATATCGTCAACCAGCGCGCCACGAGACAGGTCGTTCACAGGTTTGCGCATGCCCTGCAGCATTGGCCCGATGGAGATCAGGTCTGCTGAACGCTGCACCGCTTTATAGGTGGTGTTACCGGTGTTCAGATCCGGGAAGATGAACACGGTAGCGCGACCTGCAACCGGCGAGTTCGGCGCTTTGGATTTCGCAACGTCGGCCATCACGGCGGCGTCGTACTGCAGCGGGCCGTCGATCATCAGGTCAGGACGTTTTTCCTGCGCCAGACGGGTCGCTTCACGTACTTTCTCTACGTCGCTACCAGCACCAGAGGTACCGGTGGAGTAGGAGAGCATTGCTACGCGCGGTTCGATACCGAAGGCAATCGCGGAGTCCGCGGACTGGATAGCGATTTCTGCCAGCTGTTCTGCGGTTGGATCCGGGTTGATCGCGCAGTCGCCGTAAACGTAAACCTGTTCAGGCAGCAGCATGAAGAACACGGAAGAAACCAGAGAGCTGCCTGGCGCGGTTTTGATCAGCTGCAGCGGTGGACGGATGGTGTTCGCCGTGGTGTGAACCGCACCGGAAACCAGACCGTCAACTTCGTCCTGCTCAAGCATCAGCGTGCCCAGCACCACGTTGTCTTCCAGCTGTTCGCGCGCAACGGCTTCGGTCATGCCCTTGCTCTTACGCAGCTCAACCAGACGAGCAACGTAGCTCTCGCGAACCACTTCAGGGTCAACGATTTCGATGCCAGCGCCCAGCTCAACGCCCTGAGACGCCGCAACGCGGGTGATCTCATCCGGGTTACCCAGCAGCACACAGGTCGCGATGCCGCGCTCTGCACAGATAGCAGCCGCTTTAACGGTACGTGGTTCGTCGCCTTCTGGCAGAACAACGCGTTTGCCCGCTTTACGCGCCAGCTCGGTCAGCTGATAACGGAATGCTGGAGGAGACAGGCGGCGGCTGCGCTCGGAGGTTGCAGTCAGGGATTCGATCCAGTCTGCGTTGATGTAGCCCGCAACGTATTCCTGAACTTTCTCGATACGCTCGTGGTCATCAACCGGCACTTCCAGGTTGAAGCTCTGCAGGCTCAGGGAGGTCTGCCAGGTGTTGGTATTCACCATGAAGACCGGCAGGCCGGTCGCAAACGCGCGTTCGCACAGCTTGCTGACGCGTGGGTCCATCTCGTAGGCACCGGTCAGCAGGATCGCACCGATTTCCACGCCGTTCATCGCGGCCAGGCAGGCGGCAACCAGTACGTCAGGACGGTCTGCGGAGGTTACCAGCAGGGAACCTGCGCGGAAGTGTTCCAGCATGTGCGGAATGCTGCGCGCACAGAAGGTCACGGACTTCACGCGGCGGGTGTTGATGTCGCCTTCGTTAACGATGGTAGCGTTCAGGTGACGCGCCATATCGATTGCACGGGTTGCAATCAGATCGAAGCTCCATGGCACCGCGCCCAGTACTGGCAGAGGGCTGGATTCCTGCAGCTTAGCCGGGTCAACTTTGATGACTTTCGCTTTGGAAGAGTCGTCGAAAATCTCGGACAGGTCAGGGCGAGTACGTCCCTGCTCATCCACCGGTGCGTTCAGCTTGTTCACGATCACGCCGGTGATGTTGGTATTTTTCGCGCCGCCGAAGCTGCTGCGCGTCAGTTCGATACGCTCGTTCAGCTGCTCTGGGGTGTCGGTGCCCTGAGACATCACGAAAACGATCTCTGCGTTCAGGGTTTTCGCGATTTCAAAGTTAAGAGACTGGGCAAACTGGTGTTTGCGCGTCGGGACCAGGCCTTCAACCAGCACCACTTCCGCGTCTTGCGCGTTAGCATGGTAGTTAGCGATGATCTCTTCCATCAGCACGTCTTTCTGGTTGCTGGACAGCAGAGACTCAACGTGGCTCATCTTCAGCGGTTCAGCCGCTGGCAGATTGGAGTTCTTGCGAACGATAGTGGTGGTCTGGTCTGGCGCATCGCCACCGGCACGTGGCTGGGCGATTGGCTTAAAGACGCTCAGACGAACGCCTTTGCGTTCCATAGCACGGATAACGCCAAGGCTGACGCTGGTCAGGCCGACGCTGGTTCCGGTAGGGATCAGCATAATAGTACGGGACACGGTTTATCCTCTTTCGTTACCGCCGCAATTGGGCGGGTTACAAAACAGCACCGCCAGCATTGCTGGCGGTGTGGAATCAGGCAGTCAGGCGGTGCGCGTCTTGCGCAATGACCAGTTCTTCGTTAGTTGGGATAACGAGAGCAGGGCGGGTGCCTTCTTTGTTGATGAAGCCAGACTTGCCGAAGCGGGCAGCCAGGTTACGCTCGTGATCAACGTCGAAGCCCAGAACGCCCAGTTTGCCCAGGGACAGTTCACGAACCATTGCCGCGTTCTCACCGATACCACCGGTGAAGATAACCGCGTCCAGACGACCGTCCATCAGCGCAGTGTAAGAGCCGATGTACTTCGCCAGACGGTGGCAGTAAACGTCCATTGCACGTTTAGCGTCTTCTTTCTCTGCGTAGTTGTCTTCAACGTAACGGCAGTCGCTGGTGACTTCGGTCAGACCCAGCAGGCCAGACTCTTTGGTCAGCATTTTGTTGATCTGGTCAACGCTCATGCCCAGGGTGTCGTGCAGGTGGAAGATGATCGCCGGGTCGATGTCACCGGAACGGGTACCCATCACCAGACCTTCCAGCGGGGTCAGACCCATGGAAGTATCAACACATTTACCGTTGCGGATAGCAGAAACAGAACCACCGTTGCCCAGGTGGCAGGTGATGATGTTCAGTTCTTCAACCGGCTTGTTCAGAACTTTTGCGGCTTCCTGAGTCACATAGAAGTGGCTGGTACCGTGCGCGCCGTAGCGACGTACGCCGTGTTCTTTGTACAGGCTGTATGGCAGGGCATAGAGGTAAGACTCTTCCGGCATGGTCTGATGGAACGCGGTGTCGAATACGGCCACGTTTTTGTCTTTCAGATTCGGGAAGGATTTCAGCGCTTCAGCGATACCGATCAGGTGAGCCGGGTTGTGCAGCGGTGCGAAGGACGCAGAGTCCTTGATGCCCTGGATCACAGATTCGTCGATCACGACGGAGCTGGTGTATTTTTCGCCGCCGTGGACGATACGGTGACCAATCGCAGTCAGCTGAGCAGACAGTTCTGGTTTTTGTGCCAGAATAGTGTTAACGATAAAGTTCAGCGCTTCACTGTGAGCGGCGCCTGCACCTAAAGCCGCTTCTTGTTTGCTGCCGTCCATCTTCCACTTGATACGTGCTTCAGGCAGATGGAAACATTCGGCCAAACCAGAGAGGTATTCGTCACCGTTGAGCGCATCGATGATGGCGAATTTCAGTGAGGAGCTACCGCAGTTCAGAACCAGTACTAACTTACTCGACATGGAAGTACCTATTATTGATACGTGGCTAAAAAAACGTCAGTGAGTCTAACAGCGTAACGCATGAGGACTCAGACATTTATGATTAACATCATGCCAAACGAACATTGTGGCATGATGGAAGAAATAACTATGATTTTATGCCATTTTGCACAATTTTCAGCCAATGGCATAATGTGCAATAATTTGACGAGTTAATGATTCTCGTCTAAGGCCCTATCAGGCTGGCACAGGATACCCGATACGGGGTAGAGATGACAAAATATTTTGAACGTTGTCATAGCTTGTTGTGGTTTTGCACGAAAATTTTAATTTTTATATGTGAAGTTGAGGTACAGCCATGTCGACACCAGAGAACCCGTCCGTAAATTTCTTTAGTCTGTTTCGTCGGGGACAGCATTACGCAAAGACGTGGCCGATGGAAAAGCGCCTTGCGCCAATGTTCATTGAGAATCGCACCATCCGCGCTACGCGCTATGCGATTCGCTTTATGCCGCCTGTCGCTGTCTTTACGCTGTGCTGGCAGATTGCGTTGGGCGGCCAGCTTGGTCCTGCAGTCGCGACGGCGCTCTTCGCCTTAAGCCTGCCGATGCAGGGCCTGTGGTGGTTAGGTAAACGGTCCATCACTCCGCTTCCCCCTTCTATTTTACACTGGTTTTATGAAGTGCGCGGAAAACTGGAGGAGGCCGGACAGGCGCTCGCCCCGGTCGAAGGCAAGCCGGACTACCAGGCGCTGGCGGACACGTTAAAGCGCGCTTTTAAGCAACTGGATAAAACATTTCTCGATGATTTGTGATTGATCATCGAAACGACGACGAAAAGAAGGCACAGTAACAATCAGTTACCGTGTCTTTTTTTTAAAGTGCAATGCGCTACAGGAGTCGAAAGATGGAAATGACCCATGCTCAACGTCTGATTTTGTCCAACCAGTACAAGATGATGACTATGCTTGATCCCGATAACGCTGCGCGCTACAGCCGCCTGCAAACCATCGTCGAACGCGGTTTTGGTTTGCAAATGCGTGAACTGGACCGCGAGTTTGGCGAGCTGAAAGAAGAAACCTGTCGCATCGTGATCGACATTATGGAGATGTATCACGCCCTGCTCGTGTCCTGGACGAATCTCAAAGATCAGCAGTCCATCGACGAGCGCCGCGTGACCTTCTTAGGCTTTGATGCCGCAACGGAAGCGCGTTATCTGAGCTATGTTCGCTTTATGGTGAATACAGAAGGGCGCTATACCCACTTTGACGCGGGCACCCACGGCTTCAACGCGCAGACCCCAATGTGGGAAAAATATCAGCGTATGCTGAGCGCGTGGCACGCCTGCCCGCGTCAGTACCATTTAAGCAGCAACGAAATTCAACAAATCATTAATGCCTGACGGAGGTGCGTGTGCAGTGTAGAGGTTTTCTGTTTGATCTGGACGGTACGCTGGTGGATTCGCTGCCGGTTGTGGAGCGTTCCTGGTGCCATTGGGCTGACAGACATGGCATCGACCATCAGGACGTGCTGAATTTTATCCATGGCAAACAGGCCATCACCTCGCTACGGCACTTCCTGGCCGGACGCTCTGAGGACGAAATTCAGGCGGAGTTCAAATACCTGGAACATATTGAAGCCACGGATACGGACGGCATCACAGCCTTACCGGGCGCGCGCGAGCTGCTTGAGCATCTGAACGAGGCGCAGATCCCATGGGCTATCGTTACCTCAGGCTCCATTCCCGTCGCCCACGCCCGTCACAAGGCGGCAGGTCTGCCGACGCCAGAAGTGTTTATCACGGCGGAGCGCGTAAAGCGCGGTAAACCGGAGCCCGACGCGTTTTTACTGGGCGCTGAACTGCTGGGCCTCGCCCCTGAAGAGTGCGTGGTGGTGGAAGACGCGGCCGCTGGCGTACTGGCCGGGCTGAACGCCGGAAGCCACGTTATCGCCGTTAACGTTCCGGCGGGATCCTCCCGGCTGGAGGAGGCAGACTTTGTGCTGGATTCCCTGACGGCGCTGGCTGTTTCGAAAGCCTCTGACGGGGTTGTAACCGTCTCGCTAAAAATGTAATCACATGATATAGCCCCACATTGCTGGGGCTTTTTTATGGCACAATTTCTCATCTCCCACTGACAAGGACATGTTGTGAACGGTGAACTGATTTGGGTCCTGAGCCTGCTTTTAATCGCCATCCTTCTTTTTGCAACGGGCAAGGTACGCATGGACGCCGTCGCCTTGTTTGTCATCGTCGCGTTTGTGCTGAGTGGAACGCTCACGCTACCGGAAGCGTTTTCCGGGTTTAGCGATCCCAACGTTATCCTGATTGCCGCCCTGTTTATTATTGGTGATGGGCTGGTGCGTACCGGCGTGGCGACCATCATGGGGTCGTGGCTGGTGAAGGTGGCGGGCAGCAGCGAAACCAAAATGCTGATCTACCTGATGGTGACCGTCGCCGGGCTGGGGGCGTTTATGAGCTCAACGGGCGTGGTCGCCATCTTTATCCCGGTGGTGCTGAGCGTCTCCATGCGGATGCAGATCTCGCCGTCGCGCCTGATGATGCCCCTGAGTTTTGCCGGTTTGATCAGCGGCATGATGACGCTGGTGGCAACGCCGCCGAACCTGGTCGTCAACAGCGAGCTTATCCGGGAAGGATTCCAGGGCTTCAGTTTTTTCAGCGTCACCCCGCTTGGGCTGGTCATTCTGGTGATGGGCGTGGTCTACATGCTGCTGACCCGGTTTGCCCTGAAAGGTGAAAAACAGGACAAAAATAAAGAAGGGTGGAAGCGACGCACCTTCCGCGATCTGATTAAGGAGTACCGCCTTACCGGGCGCGCGCGCCGTCTGGCTATTCGCCCCGGCTCGCCGATGGTGGGACAGCGTCTTGACGACCTGAAGCTGCGTGAGCGCTATGGCGCGAACGTGATCGGCGTTGAGCGCTGGCGTCGTTTTCGCCGGGTGATTGTCAACGTCAACGGGGTGTCGGAATTCCGCGCGCGGGATGTCCTGCTGATTGATATGTCGACCGCGGACGTGGATCTGCGCGAGTTTTGCAGCGAGCAGCTGCTGGAACCGATGGTGCTGCGCGGGGAGTATTTCTCCGATCAGGCACTGGATGTCGGCATGGCCGAAGTATCGCTGATCCCGGAATCGGAACTGCTGGGCAAAACCGTGCGGGAAATGGGGTTCCGAACCCGCTATGGCCTGAATGTCGTGGGGCTGAAGCGCGATGGCGTAGCGATGGAAGGGGCGGTGGTGGATGAGCCGATCCTGCTGGGCGATATCTTCCTCGTTGTTGGTAACTGGAAGCTAATTAGCCAGCTTGGGCAAAAAGGGCGCGATTTTGTGGTGCTCAACATGCCTGTCGAGGAGAGCGACGCCTCCCCGGCTCACAGCCAGGCGCCCCACGCGATTTTTTGTCTGGTGCTGATGGTGGCGCTGATGCTGACCGATGAAATTCCCAATCCGGTCGCGGCTATTATCGCCTGCCTTCTGATGGGCAAATTCCGCTGCATTGACGCCGAAAGCGCCTATAAAGCCATTCACTGGCCGAGCATTATCCTCATTGTCGGGATGATGCCTTTTGCCCTGGCGCTGCAAAAAACCGGCGGGGTGGATCTGATTGTTAAAGGCTTAATGGACGTTGGCGGCGGGTATGGGCCGTACATGATGCTGGTCTGTCTGTTCATCATGTGCGCCACCATCGGTCTGTTTATCTCCAATACCGCGACGGCGGTACTGATGGCGCCGATTGCGCTGGCGATGGCCAAATCCATGGGCGTGTCGCCGTATCCATTTGCGATGATGGTCGCAATGGCGGCCTCCGCGGCATTTATGACGCCAGTCTCTTCACCGGTGAATACGCTGGTGCTGGGGCCCGGGAATTATAAGTTCAGTGATTTCGTGAAGCTGGGCGTGCCGTTCACCGTGCTGGTAATGGTAGTGTGCGTGGTGTTGATACCGGTCCTGTTCCCGTTCTGATAATTTTGCCGGGTGGCGGCTGCGCCTTACCCGGCCTGTAACCCGCAGGCCCCGCAAACGCAGCGCTGCTGGGCAACAGATTACAAAGGTGAATCCTGGCTAATCTCATCCAGCGACAGATGGAAGCTCGGCACAAACACCTGCATAAAATAGTCCATCTCTTCGCTGCGGCGAGATTCCAGCGTTTTTTCCAGACGCGTTTTCGCCAGTAAAAATTCGTTATTCCCCGCAGACAGCTCTTCCAGACACTTCAGATAGGCGCAGAGCGCGTCGGCCTGCTTGACCAGCGACTTTTCATCTTCCGTGTACTGATGCTCATCGATGAGCGGCTCAAAAATGTCGCGCAACTCATCCGGCACCATGTCAATCAGCTTTTGCTGGGCAATCTTCTCAATGGCCTTATATTCCTGCGCAATTTGCGAGTTGAAATATTTCACCGGCGTGGGCAGGTCGCCGGTCAGCACTTCCGACGCATCGTGGTACATCGCCAGCAGGGCGATGCGCTCTGGATTGACCTGGCCGTTGAATTTGCGGTTTTTAATGGCGGCCAGCGCATGGGCAACCATGGCAACCTGCAGACTGTGCTCTGACACGTTCTCTGTGCGCACGTTGCGCATCAGCGGCCAGCGGTTGATGAGTTTCAGGCGGGAGAGGTGGGCGAAGAAATGACTCTGACTCATAGGTTACCTTTTGTCTTCATTGCGACAGGCGTTCATTGTGCGGGGAGGGGAGGGAAGATGCAAATCAGGCTACCGAAGTAGCCTGATTTTAAGATTACTGATGGTATCCGGAGAGGAAGCGCCCGAAGCGGCTGATGGCCATTTCGAGGTCATCTTCGCGCGGCAGCGTCACGATACGCACGTGATCCGGCCACGGCCAGTTAAACGCTGTCCCCTGAACCAGCAGCACTTTTTCCTGAAGCAGGAAATCCAGCACCATTTTCTGGTCGTCATGAATATTGAAGCGCTTCGCGTCAATTTTCGGGAACATATACAGCGCCCCATTCGGCTTCACGCAGGAAACGCCAGGGATATCGTTGATCAGCTCCCACGCGCGGTTGCGCTGTTCATACAGGCGACCACCGGGAACGATGAACTCGCTAATGCTCTGATAGCCGCCGAGCGCCGTCTGGATCGCGTGCTGCGCCGGAACGTTGGCACATAAACGCATCGAGGCCAGCATCTCCAGCCCTTCGATATAGCCTTTGGCGTGCTTTTTCGGGCCGTTCAGTACCATCCAGCCCTGACGGAAACCGGCCACGCGGTAGGTTTTAGACAGGCCGTTAAAGGTGACGGTCAGCAGATCCGGTGCCAGCGCAGCGATTGAGTGGTGCTGTGCCGCGTCGTACAGGATCTTGTCGTAAATTTCGTCGGCAAAGATGATCAGGTTGTGCTGGCGGGCGAGCTCGACGATCTCCATCAGCAGCTCTTTTGAGTACACTGCACCCGTCGGGTTGTTCGGGTTAATGATCACGATGCCGCGCGTGCGGGGCGTGATTTTTGCGCGAATATCATCGAGGTCCGGGAACCAGTCGGAGGACTCGTCGCACAGATAGTGCACGGCTTTCCCGCTCGACAGTGATACGGCAGCCGTCCACAGCGGATAGTCCGGCGCGGGCACCAGCATTTCGTCCCCGCTGTTCAGCAGCGCCTGCATCGCCTGCACGATCAGTTCGGAAACGCCGTTGCCGATATAGATATCTTCAACGGTCACGTCACGCATACCGCGCGCCTGGTAGTGCTGCATGATGGCTTTACGTGCGGAGTAAAGTCCTTTTGAATCGCAATAGCCTTGTGCAGTTGGAAGGTTGCGGATCACATCAACCAGAATTTCATCCGGCGCTTCAAAACCAAATGGCGCAGGGTTACCAATGTTGAGTTTCAGAACCTTGTTGCCTTCCTCTTCAAGGCGTTTTGCCTCTTTCAGAACCGGGCCGCGGATGTCATAACAGACGTTATCTAGCTTGCTGGATTTTTCGATAGGGGACATGAACCTTTAACCTTTTCGCTATTATTGCCGCTCCCTGCCGTGGAAGTCAGCACGGAATAATGTACTCCCCCCTCGCTTCGTTTTGAAGGGTGTGCAGTAGAAGATTTTGTGCCGGGAGCAAAATTTTGATAAATCTTTTTCGCTGTGCGTTAGCTTTTTTACTGTCTTAAAGTTGTGCACATGGCACGATGATAGGTTAAATGTGCTATTCATTTGTCAGAATTCTGTATATTGTGCTGGTAAAAATAAGTGGTGAACCTGACAACGGTAGCAATCACCCGGCGTGACTTTTCGTAAAACCTGAATGCTTGATACATGTTCCTGTAAAAGCATAATGTGGCTAAAAGTTACTCATGTGAAATTAATGTTAAGTGCCATTAATGAATGGTCTTAATCTAAATTAAAATTTATTTATTATTAACCTATAAAATGCAACTTTAGTTAATTTTAATAAAATTAGTTTAGAAGCTTAACATTCTTCTTTAATCCTCAATATTGCAATAAGACTTATAAATAAAGTGGATTTGGGTTAAGATGTCTTTCAGGAAAGCAGAGGACAGATGCAAGAATTTTGTATATCTGGCCCTGACTTTTCGAATTAATTGATTGTTATTGTTGGAGTTATCTCTGGCTGGAATGTGTCGCACATCTCCTGCTACGTTGACAGCGCTGCGATAAAGATGGCAGAAAAGGTGTTATACCTTTAATGTAATTTACATAAACCTGCGAACATCTAAATATCCTGAACGTTTAAGAGAATAAAAATAACGTCATGAAACGTGCTTTCTGACTGTTGATATAAAGCAGCACAATAACTATCTGTCAGGCAGTCTGCCGGGCCGGGATGCGAGGGAAAACCTTCAGAGGGAATTGCTTAACTGTTACACACAGCTTCAACCCGGGCAGCTCCGCACGAGCAACCTGAAAGTGAATAGATATGATAAATGCAAATCGTCCGATAATGAATCTCGACCTCGATCTGCTGAGAACGTTTGTTGCGGTCGCCGATCTCAACACTTTTGCAGCAGCTGCTGCCGCCGTTTGCCGAACTCAGTCCGCCGTTAGCCAGCAAATGCAGCGGCTGGAGCAACTGGTTGGTAAAGAGCTTTTTGCACGTCACGGGCGTAATAAGCTCTTAACGGAACACGGTATTCAGCTACTGGGTTATGCCAGGAAAATTCTTCGCTTTAATGATGAAGCATGTATGTCATTAATGTTTAGCAACCTTCAAGGGGTGTTAACGTTAGGCGCATCTGATGAGTCAGCGGATACTATATTGCCGTTTCTTCTCAACCGTATTAGTTCGGTTTATCCGAAGCTTGCGCTGGACGTTAGCGTAAAACGTAATGCCTTTATGGTTGAGATGTTAAATGAGCATAAAGTCGACCTTGTGGTGACGACGCATCGTCCCGGGCAGTTTGATTGCCTGACGCTGCGCACATCACCTACGCACTGGTATTGCGCAGCCGAGTACGTGCTGCAAAAAGGGGAGCCGGTTCCGCTGGTCTTGCTGGATGACCCGAGCCCGTTCCGCGATATGGTGCTCACGGCGCTGAATGAGGCCAACATTCCGTGGCGTCTGGCGTATGTGGCTTCCACGCTGCCAGCGGTTCGTGCCGCCGTGAAGGCCGGTCTGGGCGTAACGGCCCGTCCGGTAGAGATGATGAGCCCCGATCTGCGCGTCCTGGGGAAATCCGACGGTCTTCCTGCGCTGCCGGATACGGAGTATCTGCTCTGCCACAATTCGTCCAGCCATAACGAGTTGGCCAAAGTGGTGTTCGAGGCGATGGAAAACTACCATAACCCGTGGCAGTTCGAGCGCGTTACCTCCGAAGGGGGGGATGACTCCCTGATCGTCGAAGGGGATTTTGAGTGATCGATAGCTCAATATTCTGGTAACAAAATGTAAGTGTAAAAAACAGCCACTCGTGTGATTTTCACATGCAGTGGCTTTTTTTACGCAATAATACCCGCTTATGGCGCAAGGGTTTTCAGGATACTCTCTTATTTATCAATAAGCTGAATACTTTTGCTTAAAACTTGTCCGTTTTCCGTTCTAACTTCGCCCATATCCCTCTCATGTTAAAAAAACAGGAAATATGTTGCCGTTTTCCATGTTGAATTAACAAAAGCGTGTCGCAGATCAAGAAAATACTCCTATTTGGGGGGAGGAATCGTTGGCAAATCCTGTCAAAATAGGAGGGTTATTTTTTTTACTTCCGAAACGGACACGATTCAACAACATACATTTGACGGAAAGTCATGCACCCACCAGGGTTAAAGGGCACCAAATGTTAATGAGAATCGCTCGATGTAATTTAATGTGAAGAAACCTTTGTTAAAGTTGACAATAGGTTATAGAAAGGAGTAAAAAACCCCATCATTTTGCTGTCTACGTCTCATTTCTGACAGTTAGTGTAAGGTTATTTGTTCCTCCCCATGAATCGATGTGATGCCCATCTGCCAGCAAGAGCAGTGTCGTTGGTATCACTTTTGATGAGTAAGCAATGAGTATGTCAACATCCACAGAAGTCATCGCTCATCACTGGGCATTCGCAATCTTTCTTATTGTAGCCATTGGCCTGTGCTGCCTGATGTTAGTCGGCGGCTGGTTCCTGGGCGGTCGCGCCCGTGCAAGGCACAAAAACACACCTTTCGAATCAGGTATTGATTCAGTAGGTTCCGCTCGCTTACGCCTGTCTGCCAAGTTCTATCTGGTAGCCATGTTCTTCGTCATCTTCGACGTGGAAGCGCTTTACCTTTTCGCATGGTCAACGTCCATCCGCGAAAGTGGTTGGGTGGGCTTTGTCGAGGCCGCAATTTTCATTTTAGTGCTACTGGCCGGTCTGGTTTATCTGGTGCGTATTGGCGCGCTTGACTGGACGCCTGCGCGTTCACGTCGTGAACACATCAACCCGGAAAACAGTATCTCTAATCGTCAGCAGTAACAGCGAGGCAATAAGATGGATTATACGCTCACCCGCATAGATCCTAACGGTGAGAATGACCGTTACCCCCTGCAAAAACAGGAGATCGTAACCGACCCCCTGGAGCAAGAAGTCAATAAAAGCGTGTACATGGGCAAGCTCGAACATGCCATGCACGATATGGTCAACTGGGGTCGTAAGAACTCCATCTGGCCTTACAACTTTGGCCTTTCTTGCTGCTACGTTGAAATGGTGACGTCATTCACTGCGGTGCATGACGTTGCGCGTTTTGGGGCCGAGGTACTCCGTGCTTCCCCGCGTCAGGCTGACCTGATGGTGGTTGCCGGTACGTGCTTTACCAAGATGGCACCTGTTATTCAGCGTCTGTATGACCAGATGCTGGAGCCAAAATGGGTTATCTCCATGGGCGCATGTGCAAACTCTGGCGGTATGTACGACATTTATTCCGTCGTGCAGGGCGTAGATAAATTTATCCCAGTGGATGTGTACATCCCGGGTTGTCCGCCACGTCCGGAAGCCTACATGCAGGCGCTGATGCTGCTGCAGGAATCTATTGGTAAAGAACGTCGCCCACTGTCGTGGGTTGTTGGCGATCAGGGTGTGTATCGCGCGAACATGCAGTCTGAGCGCGAGCGTAAACGTGGTGAACGTATTGCCGTCACCAATCTGCGTACGCCTGACGAAATTTAATTTGCGCCTGTAGGCCTGGAGAACACCTTCGCATATCACTACTCAAATAGCGCGAAGCCAGGCTCAACAGTCACCACGGACCATTTGCAATGGTGAACAATATGACCGACTTAACCGCGCAAGAAGCCGCCTGGCAGACCCGGGATCATCTGGATGACCCAGTCATTGGCGAACTGCGCAACCGTTTTGGGCCGGATGCCTTTACTGTTCAGGCTACCCGCACCGGGGTACCCGTTGTTTGGGTGAAGCGTGAGCAATTGCTGGAAGTTGTCGATTTCCTTAAGAAATTGCCAAAACCGTACGTCATGCTGTTTGACTTACACGGCATGGATGAACGTCTGCGTACCCACCGCCAGGGTCTCCCTGCTGCGGATTTTTCCGTTTTCTACCACCTGATCTCAATAGACCGTAATACGGATATCATGCTCAAGGTGGCATTGTCTGAAAACGACATGCATCTGCCGACGATCACCAAACTTTTCCCGAACGCGAACTGGTATGAGCGTGAAACCTGGGAAATGTTCGGCATGACCTTCGACGGCCACCCGCATCTGACGCGCATCATGATGCCGCAGACCTGGACCGGCCACCCGCTGCGTAAAGACTACCCGGCACGTGCAACCGAATTCGATCCGTTTGAGCTGACCAAAGCCAAGCAGGATCTGGAAATGGAAGCGCTGACCTTCAAGCCGGAAGACTGGGGCATGAAGCGCGGTACCGACAACGAGGACTTCATGTTCCTCAACCTCGGTCCGAACCACCCGTCTGCGCACGGTGCATTCCGTATTATTCTTCAGCTTGATGGCGAAGAGATTGTCGACTGCGTGCCTGACATCGGCTACCACCACCGTGGTGCTGAGAAGATGGGCGAGCGTCAGTCCTGGCACAGCTACATTCCGTATACCGACCGTATCGAGTACCTCGGCGGCTGCGTCAACGAGATGCCATACGTGCTGGCCGTTGAGAAACTGGCGGGAATCGTTACGCCGGATCGCGTGAACGTGATTCGCGTCATGCTGTCAGAACTGTTCCGTATCAACAGCCACCTGCTGTACATCTCCACGTTCATTCAGGACGTCGGCGCGATGACCCCGGTCTTCTTCGCCTTTACCGACCGTCAGAAAATCTACGATCTGGTGGAAGCGATTACCGGTTTCCGTATGCACCCGGCCTGGTTCCGTATCGGCGGTGTGGCACACGATCTGCCGCGCGGCTGGGACCGTCTGTTGCGTGAATTCCTCGACTGGATGCCAAAACGTCTGGCGTCTTACGAGAAAGCCGCACTGCGTAACACCATCCTGAAAGGCCGTTCCCAGGGCGTTGCTGCCTACGGCGCGAAAGAAGCGCTGGAGTGGGGTACGACAGGTGCAGGTCTGCGTGCGACCGGTATTGATTTCGACGTGCGTAAAGCCCGTCCTTACTCTGGCTACGAGAACTTCGACTTTGAAGTCCCGGTGGGCGGCGGTGTTTCCGACTGCTACACCCGCGTGATGCTGAAAGTGGAAGAGCTGCGCCAGAGTCTGCGCATCCTTGAGCAGTGCCTCAACAACATGCCGGAAGGCCCGTTCAAGGCGGATCACCCGCTGACGACGCCGCCACCGAAAGAGCGCACGCTGCAGCATATCGAAACCCTGATCACCCACTTCTTGCAGGTTTCCTGGGGTCCGGTCATGCCGGCGCAAGAATCCTTCCAGATGATTGAAGCGACCAAGGGTATTAACAGTTACTACCTGACCAGTGACGGCAGCACCATGAGCTACCGTACCCGCGTGCGTACGCCGAGCTTTGCGCACCTGCAGCAGATCCCGTCCGCCATCCGCGGCAGTCTGGTCTCTGACCTGATTGTGTATCTGGGTAGTATCGATTTTGTTATGTCAGATGTGGACCGCTAATTATGCACGAGAATCAACAACCACAAACCGAGGCTTTTGAGCTGAGTGAAGCAGAACGTGCCGCGATTGAGCACGAGATGCACCACTACGAAGACCCGCGTGCGGCGTCCATTGAAGCGCTGAAAATCGTACAGAAACAGCGTGGTTGGGTGCCGGATGGGGCGATCTATGAGATCGCGAAAGTGCTGGGTATTCCGGCAAGCGACGTAGAAGGCGTAGCCACGTTCTACAGCCAGATCTTCCGTCAGCCGGTCGGCCGCCATGTGATCCGCTACTGTGACAGCGTTGTCTGCCACATCACCGGTTATCAGGGTATTCAGGCTGCGATTGAGAAAAAACTCAATATCAAGCCGGGCCAGACCACGTTCGATGGACGCTTTACTCTGCTGCCAACCTGCTGCCTGGGTAACTGCGACAAGGGGCCGACCATGATGATTGATGAGGACACTCACAGCCATCTGACGCCGGAAGCGATTCCTGACCTGCTGGAGCAGTACAAATGAAAACTGTAATTCGTACTGCTGAGACGCATCCGCTGACCTGGCGTCTGCGCGATGACAAACAGCCGGTATGGCTCGACGAATACCAGAGCAAAAACGGCTATGCCGGCGCGCGTAAAGCCCTTGGCGGCATGGCGCCGGACGACATCGTTAATGCGGTGAAAGACTCCGGCCTGAAAGGGCGCGGCGGTGCGGGCTTCTCCACCGGTCTGAAGTGGAGCCTGATGCCGAAAGACGAATCCATGAACATCCGTTACCTGCTGTGTAACGCCGATGAAATGGAGCCGGGCACCTATAAAGACCGCCTGCTGATGGAACAGCTGCCGCACCTGCTGGTGGAAGGCATGCTGATCTCCGCGTTTGCGCTGAAAGCGTACCGTGGCTACATCTTCCTGCGCGGTGAGTACATTGAAGCGGCGGAAAACCTGCGTCGCGCGATTGCCGAAGCCACCGAAGCGGGCCTGCTGGGTAAAAACATCCTGGGTACCGGCTTTGACTTTGAACTGTTCGTGCACACCGGCGCAGGGCGTTATATCTGCGGTGAAGAAACCGCGCTGATTAACTCCCTGGAAGGCCGCCGCGCGAACCCGCGTTCCAAGCCACCGTTCCCGGCAAGTTCCGGCGTATGGGGTAAACCGACCTGCGTAAACAACGTTGAAACCCTGTGTAACGTTCCGGCTATCCTCGCCAACGGCGTGGAGTGGTATCAGGGCATCTCCTCAAGCAAAGATGCCGGTACCAAGCTGATGGGCTTCTCTGGTCGCGTTAAAAATCCTGGCGTCTGGGAACTGCCGTTCGGTACCACCGCACGTGAAATTCTTGAGGACTACGCTGGCGGCATGCGCGATGGCCTGAAATTCAAAGCCTGGCAGCCGGGTGGGGCAGGGACCGACTTCCTGACCGAAGCCCATCTTGACCTGCCAATGGAATTCGAAAGCATTGGTAAAGCAGGCAGCCGTCTGGGTACGGCGCTGGCGATGGCCGTCGACCACGAGATCGGCATGGTCTCGCTGGTGCGTAACCTGGAAGAGTTCTTCGCCCGCGAGTCCTGCGGCTGGTGCACACCGTGCCGTGATGGCCTGCCGTGGAGCGTGAAGATCCTGCGTGCAATCGAACATGGTGAAGGCCAGCCTGGGGATATCGAGACGCTTGAGCAACTGTGTCGATTCTTAGGCCCGGGTAAAACCTTCTGTGCCCACGCACCGGGTGCCGTCGAACCTCTGCAGAGCGCGATCAAATATTTCCGCGACGAGTTCGAAGCAGGCATCAAGCAGCCGTTCAGCAATACCCATGCGATTAATGGGATTCAGCCGAACCTGCTTAAAGCGCGCTGGTAACGACAAGAATTTTGATTAACGCTCGGTTTCGACCGAGCCAACTGGAAGCATGCTAATGGCTACGATTCATGTAGACGGCAAAGAATACGAAGTCAACGGGGCGGACAACCTGCTGGAAGCTTGTCTGTCTCTTGGCCTCGATATTCCGTACTTTTGCTGGCATCCGGCGCTGGGCAGCGTCGGTGCTTGCCGCCAGTGTGCGGTGAAGCAATATCAAAACGCGGAAGACACGCGTGGTCGCCTGGTGATGTCCTGTATGACGCCAGCCACCGAAGGCACTTTTATTTCGATTGATGACGAAGAAGCGAAACAGTTCCGCGAAAGCGTTGTGGAATGGTTGATGACCAACCACCCGCACGACTGTCCGGTCTGTGAAGAGGGCGGTAACTGCCACCTTCAGGATATGACCGTGATGACCGGCCACAGCTTCCGTCGCTATCGCTTTACCAAGCGTACCCACCGTAACCAGGACCTGGGGCCGTTCATCTCTCACGAAATGAACCGCTGCATCGCCTGCTACCGCTGCGTGCGTTACTACAAAGATTACGCAGACGGTCAGGATCTGGGCGTGTATGGCGCGCACGATAACGTCTACTTCGGTCGTCCGGAAGACGGCGTGCTGGAAAGCGAATTCTCCGGTAACCTGGTAGAAATCTGCCCGACAGGCGTATTCACCGATAAAACCCACTCCGAGCGTTACAACCGTAAATGGGACATGCAGTTTGCGCCAAGCATCTGCCAGCAGTGTTCCCTCGGCTGTAACACCAGCCCGGGTGAGCGTTACGGCGAGCTGCGTCGTATCGAAAACCGTTACAACGGCACCGTTAACCACTACTTCCTCTGCGACCGCGGTCGTTTCGGCTATGGCTATGTGAACCTGAAAGACCGTCCGCGTCAGCCGGTTCAGCGCCGTGGCGACGACTTCATTACCCTGAACGCTGAACAGGCGATGCAGGGCGCGGCAGATATTCTGCGCCAGTCGAAGAAAGTGATCGGTATCGGCTCCCCGCGCGCCAGCATCGAAAGCAACTTCGCGCTGCGCGAGCTGGTTGGCGCGGAAAACTTCTATACCGGTATCGCCCAGGGCGAGCAGGAACGTCTGCAGCTGGTACTGAAAGTGCTGCGTGAAGGCGGTATTCATACCCCTGCGCTGCGCGAAATCGAATCTTATGATGCGGTCCTGGTGCTGGGTGAAGACCTGACGCAGACCGGCGCACGCGCGGCTCTGGCGGTTCGTCAGGCGGTGAAGGGTAAAGCACGTGAAATGGCGGCCGCGCAGAAAGTGGCTGACTGGCAGATTGCGGCGATCCTCAACATTGGCCAGCGCGCGAAGCATCCTCTGTTTGTGACGAACGTCGACAACACCCGTCTGGACGATATCGCCGCGTGGACTTACTGCGCGCCGGTTGAAGATCAGGCGCGCCTCGGCTTTGCCATTGCCCACGCGCTGGACAGCAGCTCGCCGGCCGTTGAACTGGATCGCGACCTGCAAAACAAGGTTGACGTGATTGTTCAGGCCCTGGCGGGTGCGAAAAAACCGCTGATTATTTCCGGTACCAACGCCGGTAGCGCGGAGATCATTCAGGCGGCAGCCAACGTTGCCAAAGCCCTGAAAGGCCGCGGTGCTGACGTCGGTGTGACCATGATTGCCCGTGCGGTAAACAGCATCGGTCTGGGCATGATCGGTGGCGGCTCGCTGGAAGAAGCGTTAAGCGAACTGGAGTCCGGTGCCGCTGACGCCGTTGTGGTGCTGGAAAACGACCTGCATCGCCACGCCTCTGCCGCTCGCGTTGACGCCGCGCTCTCCAAAGCGCCGCTGGTGATGGTCATTGACCATCAGCGCACCGCGATCATGGACAAAGCGCACCTGGTGCTCTCTGCGGCAAGCTTCGCAGAAAGCGACGGTACGGTTATTAACAACGAAGGCCGCGCACAGCGCTTCTTCCAGGTTTACGACCCGGCGTACTACGACAGCAACACCGTGATGCTGGAAAGCTGGCGCTGGCTGCACTCCCTGCACAGCACCGTGCAGAGCCGTGAAGTGGACTGGACGCAGCTCGACCACGTTATCGACGCGGTAGTGGAAAAACTGCCTCAGCTGGCAGGCATTAAAGATGCCGCGCCTGAAGCAAGCTTCCGCATTCGCGGCCAGAAACTGGCGCGTGAACCGCACCGTTACAGCGGCCGTACCGCGATGCGCGCCAATATCAGCGTGCACGAACCGCGCCAGCCGCAGGATAAAGACACCATGTTCGCCTTCTCTATGGAAGGGAACAACCAGCCGTCTGCGCCGCGTTCGCAAATCCCATTCGCATGGGCGCCAGGCTGGAACTCCCCGCAGGCATGGAACAAGTTCCAGGCTGAAGTGGGTGGCTCCCTGCGTCACGGCGATCCGGGCGTGCGTCTGATTGAAGCCTCCGAAACCGGTCTGGACTTCTTCACCGCCGTACCGGCGAGCTTCCAGGCGCAGGAAGGTAACTGGCGTATCGCGCCGTACTACCATCTGTTCGGTAGCGACGAGCTGTCTCAGCGTTCACCTGTCTTCCAGACCCGCATGCCGCAGCCTTACATCAAGCTTAACCCGGCGGATGCCGCGAAGCTTGGCGTAAACGCGGGCGCAAACATTGCCTTTAGCTATGACGGCCAGACAATCAGCCTGCCGCTGATTATCTCCGAAGGTCTGACAGCAGGGCAGGTGGGTCTGCCGATGGGTATGCCTGGCATCGCACCGGTTCTGGCGGGTGCGCGTCTTGATAATCTGCAGGAGGCAAAAGCATGAGTTGGTTAACGCCGGATCTTATCGACATCCTGCTGAGCATTCTGAAAGCGATCGTTATCCTGCTGGTGGTGGTCACCTGCGGCGCGTTCATGAGCTTTGGTGAACGTCGTCTGCTCGGTCTGTTCCAGAACCGTTACGGACCGAACCGCGTGGGTTGGGGTGGTTCACTCCAGCTGGTCGCGGACATGATCAAGATGTTCTTTAAAGAGGACTGGATCCCGCGCTTCTCGGACCGCGTGATCTTTACTCTGGCACCGATGATCGCCTTCACCTCGCTGCTGCTGGCGTTTGCTATCGTTCCGGTCAGCCCGACCTGGGTAGTCGCTGACCTGAACATCGGCATTCTGTTCTTCCTGATGATGGCAGGCCTCGCGGTTTACGCGGTGCTGTTCGCAGGCTGGTCCAGTAACAACAAATATTCGCTGCTGGGTGCAATGCGTGCTTCCGCGCAGACGCTGAGCTACGAAGTATTCCTGGGGCTCTCCCTGATGGGCGTGGTGGCGCAGGCCGGTTCATTTAACATGACCGACATCGTCAACAACCAGGCCGACATCTGGAACGTTATCCCGCAGTTCTTTGGGTTTATTACCTTTGCTATCGCGGGCGTGGCGGTGTGTCACCGTCACCCGTTTGACCAGCCAGAAGCCGAACAGGAACTGGCCGACGGTTACCACATCGAATATTCCGGTATGAAATTCGGTCTGTTCTTCGTGGGCGAGTACATCGGTATCGTCACCATTTCCGCGTTGATGGTAACGCTGTTCTTCGGTGGCTGGCATGGCCCGTTCTTACCGCCGTTCATCTGGTTCGCGCTGAAAACCGCGTTCTTCATGATGATGTTCATTTTGATTCGCGCAGCGTTACCGCGTCCGCGTTATGACCAGGTAATGTCCTTCGGCTGGAAAGTGTGCCTGCCGCTGACGCTCGTCAACTTGTTGGTAACGGCGGCTGTCATTCTCTGGCAGCAGCCATAAGGGGCTATAGACCATGACCTTAAAAGAATTACTGGTAGGCTTTGGTACCCAGGTACGCAGTATCTGGATGATCGGCCTGCACGCGTTTGCCAAACGCGAAACCCGGATGTACCCGGAAGAGCCGGTATATCTGCCGCCGCGCTACCGTGGCCGTATCGTGCTGACGCGCGACCCGGACGGTTCCGAGCGCTGCGTTGCCTGTAACCTGTGTGCGGTAGCGTGTCCGGTCGGCTGTATCTCTCTGCAGAAAGCAGAGACGGTAGACGGCCGCTGGTACCCTGAGTTCTTCCGCATCAACTTCTCACGCTGCATTTTCTGCGGTCTGTGTGAAGAAGCGTGCCCAACCACGGCGATTCAGCTGACTCCAGACTTCGAGCTGGGTGAGTACAAGCGTCAGGACCTGGTGTACGAGAAAGAGGATCTGCTGATTTCCGGTCCGGGCAAATACCCGGAATATAACTTCTACCGGATGGCGGGTATGGCAATCGACGGCAAAGATAAGGGCGAAGCAGAGAACGAAGCTAAGCCTATCGACGTCAAGAGCCTGTTACCGTAAGGAGAGGGCAATGGAATTCGCTTTTTATATCTGTGGCCTTATCGCCATCCTGGCTACGCTGCGAGTGATTACGCACACCAATCCGGTGCATGCGCTGCTGTACTTAATCATCTCGCTGCTGGCCATTTCCGGGGTGTTCTTCGCACTGGGCGCGCACTTCGCCGGTGCGCTGGAAATCATCGTCTACGCCGGGGCCATCATGGTGCTGTTCGTGTTCGTGGTGATGATGCTGAACCTGGGCGGCTCTGAAATTGAGCAGGAACGTCAGTGGTTAAAACCGCAGGTGTGGATTGGCCCGGCAATTTTGTCGGCCATCATGCTGGCGGTGATTGTTTACGCCATTCTGGGCGTCAACGATCAGGGCATCGACGGCACGCCGATTGGCGCTAAAGAGGTCGGTATTACCCTCTTTGGCCCATACGTTCTGGCGGTTGAACTGGCCTCAATGCTGCTGCTGGCAGGTCTGGTTGTTGCTTTCCACGTTGGCCGCGAAGAGCGTGCTGGCGAGGTGCTGAGCAACCGCACTGACGACCGCGCGAAAAGAAAAACGGAGGAGCGCGCATGATCCCCTTAACACATGGACTGATCCTCGCTGCGATTTTATTCGTTCTGGGTCTGACCGGTCTGGTTATCCGCCGCAATCTGCTGTTTATGCTGATCGGTCTGGAAATCATGATTAACGCCTCCGCGCTGGCCTTCGTGGTCGCCGGAAGCTACTGGGGCCAGACCGATGGTCAGGTGATGTACATTCTCGCCATCAGCCTCGCGGCTGCCGAAGCGAGTATTGGCCTGGCGCTGTTGCTGCAGCTCCATCGTCGCCGCCAGAACCTGAACATCGATTCAGTAAGTGAGTTGCGTGGATGAACATGCTTGCCTTAACCATTATTTTTCCGCTGATTGGCTTCGTGCTGCTGGCGTTTTCTCGCGGCCGCTGGTCTGAGAATCTGTCTGCGACCGTGGGCATTGGCTCCATCGGTCTGGCTGCGCTGGTGACGGCGTATGCGGGTATCGACTTCTTTAACAACGGGCGTCAGCCTTTCAGCGTGCCGCTGTGGACCTGGATGTCGGTCGGTGATTTCAATATCGGCTTCAACCTGGTGCTGGACGGCCTCTCGCTGACCATGCTCTCCGTGGTCACCGGCGTGGGCTTCCTGATCCACATGTTCGCCTCCTGGTATATGCGCGGTGAAGAGGGTTACTCCCGCTTCTTCGCCTACACCAACCTGTTTATCGCCAGCATGGTTGTTCTGGTGCTGGCCGATAACCTGCTGCTGATGTATCTGGGCTGGGAAGGCGTAGGTCTGTGTTCTTACCTGCTGATCGGTTTCTACTACACCGATCCGAAGAATGGCGCAGCGGCCATGAAAGCGTTCGTCGTGACCCGCGTGGGTGACGTCTTCCTCGCTTTCGCTCTGTTCATTCTTTACAACGAACTGGGCACGCTGAACTTCCGCGAAATGGTGGAACTGGCACCGGCGCACTTCGCTGCTGGCAACAACATGCTGTGGTGGGCAACGCTGATGCTGCTGGGTGGCGCCGTGGGTAAATCCGCGCAGCTGCCGTTGCAGACCTGGCTGGCCGACGCGATGGCGGGTCCAACCCCTGTCTCCGCGCTGATCCACGCCGCGACCATGGTAACCGCCGGTGTCTACCTGATTGCGCGTACCCATGGCCTGTTCCTGATGACCCCGGAAATTCTGCATCTGGTGGGTATCGTCGGTGCGGTCACGCTGGTGCTGGCAGGCTTTGCCGCGCTGGTGCAGACCGACATCAAACGTGTTCTCGCGTATTCCACCATGAGCCAGATTGGTTACATGTTCCTGGCGCTGGGCGTTCAGGCGTGGGACGCAGCCATTTTCCACCTGATGACGCACGCGTTCTTTAAAGCGCTGCTGTTCCTCTCATCCGGTTCCGTGATCCTGGCCTGCCATCACGAGCAGAATATCTTCAAGATGGGCGGACTGCGTAAGTCCATTCCGCTGGTGTATGTCTGCTTCCTGGTGGGCGGCGCGGCGCTGGCGGCACTGCCGCTGATCACCGCGGGCTTCTTCAGTAAGGACGAAATCCTTGCGGGTGCCATGGCGAATGGTCATATCAATCTGATGGTTGCGGGTCTGGTCGGTGCGTTCATGACCTCCCTGTATACCTTCCGTATGATTTTCATCGTATTCCACGGTAAAGAACAAATTCACGCTCACGCAGGGAAGGGGATCACCCACCACCTGCCGCTGATTGTGCTGCTGGTACTGTCCACCTTCGTTGGCGCGATGATTGTGCCACCGCTGCAGGGCGTACTGCCAGACACCACCGAGCTTGAGCACGGTCGCGTTCTGACGCTTGAAATCACCTCCGGTGTGGTCGCTATCGCGGGCATCCTGATCGCTGCATGGCTGTGGCTGGGCAAACGTACGCTGGTGACTGCCGTTGCCAACAGTGCGCCGGGCCGTCTGCTGGGCACCTGGTGGTACAACGCGTGGGGCTTCGACTGGCTGTACGACATGATCTTCGTTAAGCCGTTCCTGGGCATTGCGTGGCTGCTGAAGCGCGACCCACTGAACAGCCTGATGAATATCCCGGCGATCCTTTCCCGCTTTGCAGGTAAAGGCCTGCTGTACAGCGAGAACGGTTACCTGCGCTGGTATGTGGCGTCCATGAGCATCGGTGCGGTTGTCGTGCTGGCGCTGCTGATGGTGTTGCGTTGATCGTTAAGTGAATTTTATTCGAATTCGTTGAAAATCAGGCCCCTGCTGGGGGCCTTAAAAAGGAATGTAAATCGCCATGTTACTACCCTGGCTAATATTAATTCCCTTCATCGGCGGCTTCCTGTGCTGGCAGACTGAACGCTTTGGCGTGAAGATGCCGCGCTGGATCGCGCTGATCACCATGGGATTGACGCTCGCGCTTGGCCTGCAACTGTGGTTGCAGGGCGGTTACTCACTGACCCAGTCTGCGGGCATTCCGCAGTGGCAGTCTGAGTTCATCCTGCCGTGGATCCCGCGTTTCGGCATTACGATCCACCTGGCGATTGACGGTCTGTCGCTGCTGATGGTGGTGCTGACCGGTCTGCTCGGCGTTCTGGCGGTACTTTGCTCCTGGCGAGAAATCGAAAAATACCAGGGCTTCTTCCACCTGAACCTGATGTGGATCCTGGGCGGCGTGATCGGCGTGTTCCTTGCCATCGACATGTTCCTGTTCTTCTTCTTCTGGGAGATGATGCTGGTGCCGATGTACTTCCTGATCGCGCTGTGGGGCCACAAGGCGTCCGACGGTAAAACGCGTATCACGGCGGCAACCAAGTTCTTCATCTATACCCAGGCGAGTGGCCTGGTGATGTTGATTGCTATTCTGGCGCTGGTGTTTGTTCACCACAACGCGACCGGAACCTGGACCTTCAACTACGAAGATCTGCTGAAAACGCCAATGTCCCACGGCGTTGAATACCTGCTGATGCTGGGCTTCTTCATCGCGTTCGCGGTGAAAATGCCGGTCGTTCCGCTGCACGGCTGGCTGCCAGACGCGCACTCTCAGGCACCAACGGCGGGTTCCGTTGACCTGGCGGGTATCTTGCTGAAAACGGCGGCCTACGGTCTGCTGCGTTTCGCACTGCCGCTGTTCCCGAATGCCTCCGCAGAGTTCGCACCGATTGCCATGTGGCTGGGTGTGATCGGTATCTTCTACGGTGCCTGGATGGCCTTCACGCAGTACGACATCAAGCGTCTGATTGCCTACACATCCGTTTCCCACATGGGCTTCGTGCTGATTGCTATCTACACCGGCAGCCAGCTGGCGTACCAGGGCGCGGTGATCCAGATGATTGCGCACGGTCTGTCCGCAGCCGGCCTCTTCATCCTGTGCGGTCAGCTGTACGAACGTCTGCATACCCGCGACATGCGTATGATGGGGGGCCTGTGGAGCAAAATTAAATGGCTGCCAGCGCTGTCCATGTTCTTCGCGGTGGCTACCCTGGGGATGCCGGGTACCGGTAACTTCGTCGGCGAATTTATGATTCTGTTCGGCAGCTTCAAAGTGGTTCCGGTGATTACCGTGATCTCCACCTTTGGTCTGGTGTTCGCTTCCGTGTACTCGCTGGCGATGCTGCATCGCGCCTACTTCGGTAAAGCGAAGAGCGAAATTGCTGCACAAGAACTGCCGGGGATGTCGCTGCGTGAGCTGTTCATCATCCTGCTGCTGGTCGTACTGCTGGTGCTGCTGGGCTTCTTCCCGCAGCCGATTCTGGATACCTCGCATAGCGCGATGGGTAACATCCAGCAGTGGTTTGTTAATTCTGCTTCTACTACAAGGCCGTAATTCGCCATGACAATAACTCCACAACAACTGATCGCGCTGCTACCGCTGCTGATCGTCGGATTGACGGTGGTGGTTGTGATGCTCTCCATTGCGTGGCGACGCAATCACTTCCTGAATGCCACGCTGTCGGTCATCGGCCTGAACGCCGCGTTAGTCTCTCTCTGGTTTGTTGGCCAGGGTGGGGCGATGGACGTCACCCCGCTGATGCGCGTTGATGGTTACGCCATGCTGTATACCGGTCTGGTGCTGCTGGCGAGCCTGGCAACCTGTACCTTTGCGTACCCGTGGCTCGAAGGCTACAACGACAACAAAGAAGAGTTTTACCTGCTGGTTCTGATTGCCGCGCTGGGCGGCATTCTGCTGGCGAATGCGAACCACCTGGCCGCGCTGTTCCTCGGTATTGAGCTGATCTCTCTGCCGCTGTTCGGCCTGATTGGTTACGCCTTCCGTCAGAAGCGCTCCCTGGAAGCAAGCATCAAGTACACCATTCTGTCTGCTGCGGCATCCTCGTTCCTGCTGTTTGGTATTGCGCTGCTGTACGCACAGTCCGGTAACCTCTCTTTCATGGCGCTCGGCAAGAGCCTCGGTGACGGCATGCTGCATGAGCCGCTGCTGCTGGCGGGTCTGGGCATGATGATTGTTGGCCTCGGCTTCAAACTCTCTCTGGTGCCGTTCCACCTGTGGACGCCAGACGTATACCAGGGCGCCCCGGCTCCTGTATCGACCTTCCTGGCGACGGCGAGCAAGATCGCTATCTTCGGTGTGGTCATGCGTCTGTTCCTGTACGCGCCTGTGGGTGACAGCGAAGCGGTTCGCGTGGTGCTGGGCATTATCGCGTTCGTCTCCATCATCTTCGGTAACCTGATGGCGCTGAGCCAGACCAACATCAAGCGTCTGCTGGGCTACTCGTCTATCTCTCATCTGGGCTACCTGATGGTGGCGCTGATTGCGCTGCAGAGCGGTGAGATGTCGATGGAAGCCGTGGGCGTGTATCTGGCCGGTTACCTGTTCAGCAGCCTCGGCGCCTTCGGCGTGGTGAGCCTGATGTCCAGCCCGTACCGTGGCCCGGATGCCGATTCACTGTTCTCCTACCGTGGTCTGTTCTGGCACCGTCCGATCCTGTCCGCGGTAATGACCGTGATGATGCTCTCTCTGGCAGGTATCCCGATGACGCTCGGCTTTATCGGTAAGTTCTACGTGCTGGCCGTCGGTGTGCAGGCGCACCTGTGGTGGCTGACCGCGGGCGTGGTTATCGGCTCCGCGATTGGCCTCTACTACTACCTGCGTGTTGCCGTGAGCCTGTACCTGAGCGCGCCTCAGCAGCTCAACCGTGATGCCCCAACCAACTGGCAGTACAGCGCCGGTGGTATCGTAGTGCTTATCTCCGCACTGCTGGTGCTGATCTTCGGTATCTATCCGCAGCCGCTGATTGATATCGTGCAGCGAGCGATGCCGCTGATGTAAGGTGAAAGCAAAAAGGCAACGAAAGTTGCCTTTTTTAATGTTTGCGCCCTCTCCCGGTGGGAGAGGGACGGGGTGAGGGCACCAGCCCGCACGTAACGAAAAAACCCGCCTCGGCGGGTTTTTTTATGGTTTGCCCAGCGGCGCTACGCTTGCAGGGCCTACGGGTTTTGTAGGTCGGGTAAGCGTAGCGCCACCCGACTAAGCCAGCTGCTTCCGGCTAATCAACGGCCCGTCAATCTTCTTCATCGAGCGGTCCAGCACTTCCTCAATCACCGACGACAGTTCGTTCAGCTCAAACTTCGCCACATACCCGTCCGCCTTCACCTTGCGAATATGGTCTTCGTTGGCGTTGCCGGACAGGGAAGAGTGGATCACGACCGGAATGTCCTTCAATATCGGGTCGGTTTTGATTTTGCGCGTCAGCGTAAAACCGTCCATCTCCGGCATTTCGAGGTCGGTCAGCACCAGAGCGATCTTATCGGTGATGGGAACCCCTTCAGCCTGGGCCTGCGCCGCCAGCACGCCGATTTTTTCCCACGCGTCTTTGCCGGTGATATGCAGCTGTGCCGGGATCTCCATTGCCTGCAGACCTTTCTCCAGCATCGAGCGCGCCACTTTGGAGTCTTCCGCGACGATGGCGACAGCGCCCGGTTTGATATGGAATTTGGTGGTCTTCAGGTTCGTGGCGTGCAGATCGTGATTGGCCGGGGTGATGTCATACAGGATCTGCTCAACGTCCAGCACCATCGCCAGATCGTTGGTATCGGTCTTCTCGTCAAGACACGCAATGCTGGTGATGTAGCGACCGCTGACGGCGGTTTCCGCCGCATGCACCTGCTTCCAGTCCAGACGCATGATGTTCTCAACCGATTCCACGGCAAACGCCTGCACGCTGCGCGCATATTCTGTGATCAGCAGGATGTTCAGCCCGGTGGTGGGCTTACAGCCCGCCACGGCGGCCAGGTCAATCACCGGGATCACCTGATCGCGAATATTCACCATTCCCATCAGCGGTGACTTCATCCCGGCGGGTTTTGTGAACTCCGGCATCGGCACAATTTCACGCAGCTTAAAGACGTTAATGCCAAACAGCTCGGATTTATTTTCGTTCAGAGAGGTGCCAAGACGGAACAGCAACAGTTCAAAACGGTTCGACAGGGTCAGATTCGCCCTGTCATCAATATCTTTCTGGAAATTATCCATTCTACCCTCGAGAGAAATGCTGACCTTTTAATCGTTATCGGCATCCTGAGGGAAAAATGAAGGACTAAACGCTAACCTGAGCGAAATCTTCGGCCAGCTCACATTCCGGGAACAGCGCGTGACACTCTGCCAGCAGCTTTTCGCAGCCCCGCGCGTCGTAGCGCGAGCTGACGTGGGTGACGATGAGCCGCCCGACGCCCGCGTCGCGGGCAAGCTGTGCCGCCTGACGCGTGGAGCTATGGCCCCGGCTGTTGGCTTTCTCTTCCATCGCCGTTTCAAGCGTCGCTTCATGCACCATGACGTCCACGCCCTGGGCCAGCGTGAGCGCCGCCGGGCACGGGGCCGTATCGCCAAAAATCGCCAGTTTTTTGCCGGGCTGCGGTGCGGCGAGATAATCCTGGCCGTTAATGACGCGTCCGTCCTCCAGCGTGACGGTCTCTCCGTGCTTCAGACGCTGGAACAGCGGCCCGGGTTTTACGCCGTCGGCCATCAGCGCGGCGGCATCCAGCGCGCCGGGTTTGTCATGCGCCTCAATGCGGTAGCCATAGCACTCCACAGGATGATTGAGCGGTTGAGCGGTAACCCGATAATCCCCGTCATCAAAAACCAGGCCTTCGGTAATCTCAACGACCTCCAGCGGATAATCTGTCCATGACCCGCTCAGGCGCAGCGTAGTTTCGACAAATTCACGAATACCCGCTGGCCCGTAAATCGTCAGCGGGTTGGCGTTACCGGCCATCGAGCGGCTGCACAGCAGGCCGGGAAGGCCAAACAGGTGGTCGCCATGCAGATGGGTGATAAAAATTTTATCCAGCTTGCCGGGGTGGTAAGCGGTGTGTAACAGCTGATGCTGCGTCCCTTCACCGCAGTCAAACAGCCACAGCCCGCCGCGGGTGGGATGCTTAAGATCCAGCAGGATCGCCGTCACGTTTCGTGAGCGGGTTGGCACGCCAGCGGACGTACCCAGAAAAATCAGTTCCATAACGCAATCAGCCCTTTGCCGAACGGGGAGGGGTTTAGTATAACGTGATGAACCCCAGGAAGGAGACTGACATGATCCAGTGGCAAGATTTACATCATAGCGACCTCACCGTTCATTCACTTTACGCCCTGCTGAAGCTGCGCTGTGAAGTGTTTGTTGTGGAACAGACCTGCCCGTATCAGGACATCGATGGTGATGACCTTGTCGGTGAGAACCGCCATATCCTCGGCTGGCGGGATAACGAGCTGGTGGCGTATGCGAGGATTCTGAAAAGCGAAGACGTTTTTGAGCCTGTCGTCATTGGCCGCGTCATCATCAGCGGCAAGGCGCGCGGTGAAAAACTGGGCTATCAGCTGATGGAAAAAACGCTGGAGGCGTGCCGGAAACAGTGGCCGGACAAGGCGTTATACCTCGGCGCGCAGGCGCACCTTCAGTCCTTTTACGGGCACTTTGGCTTTGCGCCAGTGACGGAGGTATACGATGAAGATGGCATTCCGCACGTCGGCATGGCGCGAGAAGTGAAACAGGCGTAATGGCATCTCGTTGGCTATAGTTAGCGGACTGGTGTACTAACATGGAGAAAAATATGTCATTTCAATCCTGGGATACCCGTATCGACGACGACCTGGCCTTGCTGAGCGAAACGCTGGAAGAGGTGTTACGTTCCTCGGGCGACCCTGCCGATCAGAAATATATTGAGCTAAAAGCCCGTGCCGAGCAGGCGCTGCATGAAGTGAAAAACCGCGTCAGCCATGCGTCAGATACTTACTACTACCGTGCCAAAAAAGCGGTGTATCGTGCCGATGATTACGTGCATGAAAAACCGTGGCAGGGTATTGGGGTGGGTGCTGCCGTGGGGCTGGTACTGGGGCTGCTGTTAGCCCGTCGTTAAGCCGCTTAACCACTCCCTATACGTGGGTACTGCTATTTATGGTCAGTACCCCGTATAATACGAGGTTTTAACAGGGAGAGGTTCGCGTGAATTCGATTTTCCTCGCGCTGGAGCAACTGCGTACCCAGCTATCGCAAGCGTTACCCGCAGCACCCGGCATACGTCATTTCGACGTCTCTTTCCCGTTAAACGACGCCTTCGATCCCCTCGCCTGGCTGGGCGAGCAGCAGTGTTATCCGCAGTTTTACTGGCAGCAGCGTAACGGCGATGAAGAGCTGGCCGCGCTGGGGGCGGTCAACCAATTTTCCTCTCTGGCATTAGCCTCGCAGTTTTTGCGCGAGCAAAATGCGGCGCAAGATACTCGCGTCTGCGGCCTGAACGCCTTTAATCCCGAACAGGGGAGCCTCTTTTTACCGCGACTGCTCTGGCGACGTACCGCCGGCAACGCCACGCTGCGCCTGCAGCTCTGGAGCGACCGCTCGCTTGTGGAGGATGCCCGCGTCGCGCAGGATTTTTTACAGCGGCTCCGTCCTGCGAGATCTATCCGTCCGCTCTCCGTGCATGTTGAGCACGAAACCCATCAGCCGCAGCAGGCCGAATGGCTGAAGCTTATCCGCAGGGCGACGGAGACCATCGCGCGCGGTGATTTTGAAAAGGTTGTGCTCGCCCGGGCAACCGATCTGCAGTTCACACAGCGCGTTAACCCTGTCGCGCTGATGGCCGCCAGCCGCGCCCTCAATTTACATTGCTATCATTTCTGCATGGTATTCGACGCCCGCAACGCGTTTCTCGGCTCTACGCCCGAGCGTCTCTGGCGGCGGCGCGGCAAGCTGCTGCGCACGGAAGCGCTCGCGGGAACCGTCGCCAGCCATACCGATGATAGCCAGGCGCAGCGTCTCGGCGAGTGGCTACTGAACGATGATAAAAACCAGCGCGAAAATATGCTGGTGGTGGAAGATATCTGCCAGCGTCTTCAGCACTCTACGCAGACGCTTGAGGTACTGCCGCCCCAGGTGGTACGCCTGCGTAAGGTGCAGCATTTGCGCCGCTGTATCTGGACCGAGCTGAAACAGGCCGACGACGAGCAGTGTCTGCTCATGTTACAGCCGACCGCGGCCGTTGCCGGATTACCCCGACAGCCCGCGCGCGAGTTCATCCAGAAGGTTGAACCCTTTAACCGCGAGTGGTATGCCGGTTCGGCCGGGTACTTATCCCCCGAACAGAGTGAGTTCTGCGTGGCGCTGCGCTCCGCGCGCGTTCAGGAGGACTCCCTGCGGCTCTACGCCGGTGCCGGTATTGTCAGCGGGTCTGACCCGGAGCAGGAGTGGCAGGAGATTGAAAATAAAGCCGCCGGATTGCGCTCTCTGCTCCTAAGGGATTAATACAGATTCGCGCAATCCCGATTCATATCAAAATTCCAATTTTTTCTATTATTTATACTGTGTCGCATTCTTGATACCGGACAATCTCATGTCAGTAAGTTCTTTTAACCGACGCTGGGCGGCGGTGATCCTTGAAGCCCTGACGCGCCATGGCGTCAGGCACGTGTGTATTGCACCGGGTTCTCGCTCAACGCCGCTGACGCTGGCGGGCGCAGAAAACCGGGCGTTGATTCACCACACCCACTTTGATGAACGCGGCCTCGGCCATCTGGCGCTGGGTCTGGCGAAAGTCAGCAAAGAACCTGTGGCGGTGATCGTCACCTCCGGTACCGCCGTGGCGAACCTCTATCCGGCCCTGATTGAAGCCGGGTTAACGGGTGAAAGACTGATCTTACTGACGGCCGATCGTCCCCCTGAGCTTATCGACTGCGGCGCCAATCAGGCCATTCGCCAGCCGGGGCTCTTTTCTTCGCATCCTTCGCAGACGATTTCGTTACCGCGTCCCACCCAGGATATTCCGGCAAGCTGGCTGGTCTCCACTGTCGATCACGCCATGGAGACGTTGCGCAGCGGGGCGCTGCATATCAACTGCCCGTTTGCCGAGCCGCTCTACGGCGAGCTGGACGACACCGGTCTTGACTGGCAGCAGTCCCTCGGCGACTGGTGGCAGAGTGAAAAACCGTGGCTGCGCGAGCAGACGCATCTTGAGAGCGCGAAACAGCGCGACTGGTTCTTCTGGCGGCAGAAGCGCGGCGTGGTGATTGCCGGGCGCATGAGCGCCGCCGAAGGCAAGCTGGTCGCCGAATGGGCGCAAACCCTCGGCTGGCCGCTGATTGGCGACGTGCTTTCCCAGACCGGTCAGCCGCTGCCGTGCGCCGACCTCTGGCTGGGTAATGCGAAAGCGGTCACCGAACTGGCGCAGGCGCAGATTGTGGTCCAGCTTGGATCGAGTTTGACCGGCAAACGGTTACTGCAGTGGCAGGCCACCTGCACGCCGGAAGAGTACTGGCTGGTGGATTCGCTGGAAGGGCGGCTGGACCCGGCGCACCACCGCGGTCGTCGTCTGGTCAGCAGTATCGACGCCTGGCTGACGCTTCATCCGGCTGAGAAACGCAAGCCCTGGGCGGTGGCTATACCGGACCTTTCGCACCAGGCGTGGGAACTGACCAAAGCGCACTGCGAAGCGTTTAGCGAAGCCGGGCTGGCGCACCGCATTCGCCAGTACCTGCCTGAACAGGGGCAGCTGTTTGTCGGCAACAGCCTCGTCGTGCGGCTGATTGACGCTTTCTCGAAGCTGCCCGCGGGCTACCCGGTGTACAGCAACCGCGGTGCCAGCGGCATCGACGGGCTGATCTCCACGGCGGCGGGCGTGCAGCGCGCCAGCGCGAAATCGACGCTGGCGATCGTGGGCGATCTCTCCGCGCTCTACGATCTTAACGCGCTGGCGCTGCTGCGTCAGGCGTCTGCCCCGTTTGTGCTGATTGTGGTCAACAACAACGGCGGGCAGATTTTCTCCCTCTTGCCAACGCCTCAGAGCGAGCGCGAGCGCTTCTATCTGATGCCGCAGAACGTGCAGTTCGAACACGCCGCGGCGATGTTTAGCCTGAAATACCATCGCCCGGAAAGCTGGGAACAGCTGGACGCGGCGTTAAGCAGCGCCTGGAAACAGCCGGGCGCGACGCTGATTGAGCTGGTGGTGAACGAGGCTGACGGTGCGCAGGCCCTGCAAAGCCTGCTGGCGCAGGTGAGCCAGCTGTGATCCTCTCTGGCATGCAGCAGGATGGCAAACCGGACTATCCCTGGCTGGTCTTTTTGCACGGTTTTTCCGGCGACTGCCGCGAGTGGCAGAGGGTCGGTACAGGGCTCAGCGATTATCCCCGGCTGTATCTGGATCTGCCGGGGCACGGCGGATCCCGGAATCTGGGCGTGGCGGGGTTTGAAGATATAAGCACGTTACTCATCCGAACTCTTCTTAGTTACAACATACTTAAATTCTGGCTCGTCGGGTACTCCCTCGGCGGCCGCATTGCGATGTTCCATGCCTGCCAGCAGCCGAAGGGGCTGCTCGGGGTGATTGTTGAAGGTGGACATCCGGGCCTGCAGGATGCCGATGCGCGAAATGCGCGGCTGGCGTCCGACCGCCGCTGGGCATCGCGTTTTCGCACCGAACCGCTGGATAAGGTGTTCGCTGACTGGTACCAACAGCCCGTGTTCGCCTCCCTCACGGACGCCCAGCGCGAGGCGCTGATTACACTGCGCAGCCAGAACAACGGCGCGACGCTGGCGATGATGCTTGAGACGACCTCGCTGGCCGTGCAGCCGGATTTGCGTGCCGCGCTTAGCGCACGCGATTTCTCTTTTGACTATCTCTATGGCGAACGGGATGAGAAATTCGCGGCCCTTGCCGCGGAAGTGAACGCCGTTCGCCATGCCATTCCAGACGCCGGACACAACGCCCACCGGGAAAACCCCGATGCGGTTATCGCGAGTCTGGCTCAGATACTGCGTTATCGAATAAAGGACACTCTATGATCTACCCTGATGAAAACATGCTTTACGCCCCGGTTGAATGGCAGGACTGCTCCGAAGGCTACACCGACATTCGCTACCACAAATCTACCGACGGCATTGCCAAAATCACCATCAACCGCCCGCAGGTGCGTAACGCCTTCCGTCCGCTGACCGTGAAAGAGATGATTCAGGCCCTGGCGGATGCGCGCTACGACGATAACATCGGCGTGATTGTCCTGACCGGCGAAGGCGATAAAGCGTTCTGCTCCGGCGGCGATCAGAAAGTGCGCGGCGACTACGGCGGATACCAGGACGATGCGGGTACCCACCACCTGAACGTCCTCGATTTCCAGCGTCAGATCCGCACCTGTCCGAAACCGGTAGTGGCGATGGTAGCGGGCTACTCCATCGGTGGCGGTCACGTGCTGCACATGATGTGCGATCTGACCATTGCCGCTGAGAACGCCATCTTCGGCCAGACCGGTCCGAAAGTGGGATCCTTCGACGGCGGCTGGGGCGCCTCGTACATGGCGCGCATCGTCGGGCAGAAAAAAGCCCGTGAAATCTGGTTCCTGTGCCGTCAGTACAACGCTCAGGAAGCGCTGGATATGGGCCTGGTGAATACCGTGGTTCCGATTGCCGATCTCGAAAAAGAGACCGTTCGCTGGTGCCGCGAAATGCTGCAAAACAGCCCGATGGCGCTGCGCTGCCTCAAAGCCGCTCTCAACGCCGACTGTGACGGTCAGGCGGGTCTGCAGGAGCTGGCTGGCAACGCCACTATGCTGTTCTACATGACCGAAGAGGGTCAGGAAGGGCGCAACGCGTTTAACGAAAAACGCCAGCCGGACTTCAGCAAATACAAACGGAACCCGTAATGCGTCGCGCGCAGGTTTACCGCTGGCAGATACCGATGGACGCGGGCGTGGTGCTGCGTGAACGGCGGTTAAAAACCCGTGACGGTTTCTTCGTGCATCTGCAGCAGGACGAGCGGGAAGGCTGGGGCGAAATTTCACCTCTGCCGGGCTTTAGCCTGGAGTCGCTGGATGACGCGCAGTCAGCATTGCTGGCGTGGGTGGACGCGTGGCGTGAGGGCGCGGATCCGGCGTTGCCGGAGGTGCCTTCCGCGGCTTTTGGCATCAGCTGCGCGCTGGCGGAGCTGGACGGCAGCCTGCCTGAAGAGGCTAACTACCGCGCGGCACCGCTCTGTACGGGCGACCCTGACGAGCTGTTCGCGCTGCTCTCCGCCATGCCGGGCGAGAAAGTGGCGAAAATTAAAGTCGGTCTTTACGAAGCGGTGCGCGACGGCATGGTCGCCAACCTGCTGCTGGAGGCGATCCCCGACCTTCATCTGCGTCTTGACGCTAACCGCGCCTGGACGCCGCTCAAGGCGCAGCAGTTTGCAAAGTACGTCAACCCGGCGTACCGCAGCCGCATTGCCTTCCTCGAAGAACCGTGCAAAACCCGCGACGATTCGCGCGCGTTCGCCCGCGAAACGGGGATTGCCATCGCCTGGGATGAAAGCCTGCGCGAGGACGATTTTGAATTTGTCGCCGAGCCCGGCGTCAGCGCGGTGGTGATTAAACCAACGCTGACCGGCAGCCTGGCGAAGGTGCGCGAGCAGGTCGCGGCGGCGCACGCGCTGGGGCTGACGGCGGTCATCAGCTCGTCGATTGAGTCCAGCCTTGGGCTGACCCAGCTGGCGCGCATTGCCGCCTGGCTAACGCCGGATACGATCCCTGGCCTCGACACGCTGAACCTGATGCAGGCTCAGCTTATCCGCAGGTGGCCGGACAGCGCGCTGCCGTGCCTCAACGTCGCGGCGCTGGAGCCGTTGTTATGAGTTTTAACGACTGGCCGTGGCGGCACTGGCGCGCGCAGTTTGCTGATAAACCGGCCCTCAGGCTGAACGACGAGGTGCTCAGCTGGCAGCAGCTGTGCGCCCGCGTCGACCGCCTTGCGGCAGAGTTTCACCTGCAGGGTGTGGAGGAGGGCAACGGCGTGCTGCTGCTGGCCCATAATCATCCGCAAACCCTGCTGGCGTGGCTGGCGCTGCTCCAGTGCGGGGCGCGCATTCTTCCCGTCAATCCGCAGCTGCCTCGCCCGCTGCTGGACGTGTTGCTCCCGCAGATGACGCTGCGCTTTGCGCTGTCGCTGGACGGTACCTGTGACGGTCTTCCTGCCCTGAGCATGCGCGAGCGCGCCGGGGAATATCGCGTTGCGTGGCAGCCGGCGCGGCTGGCGTCCATGACGCTGACCTCCGGCTCTACCGGGCTGCCGAAAGCAGCGGTGCATACCTGCGACGCCCATCTCGCCAGCGCGCGCGGCGTGCTGGCGCTGATGCCCTACGGCGAAGACGACGACTGGCTGCTTTCGCTGCCGCTGTTTCACGTTTCCGGCCAGGGGATTTTATGGCGCTGGCTGCAGGCCGGCGCGCGGTTAACCGTGCGAGAGAAACAGCCGCTGACGCAGGCTTTGCGCGGCTGTACGCACGCTTCGCTGGTACCGACCCAGCTCTGGCGCCTGCTTAATACCCGTCAGCCTGTCGCACTGAAAGCGGTGCTGCTGGGCGGTGCCGCCATCCCTGTGGAATTGACGCAGCAGGCGCGCGAGCAGGGGATTCGCACCTTTTGCGGCTACGGCCTGACCGAGTTTGCTTCTACCGTCTGCGCGAAAGCGGCGGACGGCGAGCCGGACGTAGGCTATGCGCTGCCGGGCAGAGAGGTGCAGGTGGTTAACGGTGAAGTCTGGATCCGGGCAGAGAGTATGGCCTCAGGCTACTGGCGGGACGGCGAATTGGTTCCGCTGACCAACGCGCAGGGATGGTTCGCTACCCGCGATCGCGGGGAATGGCATGACGGCCGCCTGACGATCCTGGGCCGCATGGACAACCTCTTTTTTAGCGGCGGAGAAGGGATCCAGCCGGAGAGCCTTGAGCGCGTTATTGCCCGCCATCCGCAGATTAACCAGGTATTTATCGTCCCGCTGGACGACGCCGAGTTTGGACAGCGTCCGGTGGCGGTGGTGGAGTGCGAGCCGGGAACGGATATCACCTGTTTACCTGACTGGGTCAGGGATAAGGTAGCGCGTTTTGAACAACCCGTCCGCTGGCTGCTGTTGCCGACCGAACTCAAAAATGGCGGCATTAAAGTCTCGCGCCGCGCGTTGCAGCAGTGGGTGAACGCTTCGCTGAAGGGATAATAGCCGTTTCAAATAATTACAATCTACTGACCTGCCGCACGCAGAGTGCTTGATCCCCGGGAGACTCCGGTTAAAATCTCGCGGTTTTGGGACTTCTTTATAATAATTGTGTGGGATCACGACAATGAAAAAAGTGGCATTCGTGGGCTTCGGCCTGATGGTTGTATCTGCGGCGGCTAACGCCATCAGCATTAACGGCTCGGCGGGTCAGGATTATACCCACCTGGGCTTTGGCATGGGTACCGAGACTTCCGGTCTGGCGATGACCGGCGGCTGGACGCATAACGATGACGACGGCGACGCGGCGAGCCTCGGCCTGGGTCTGAACGTTCCTCTTGGCCCGTTCCTGGCCACCGTCGGCGGTAAAGGTATCTACACCAACCCAAATGACGGTGACGAAGGGTACGCGGCGGCAGTGGGCGGTGGCCTGCAGTGGAAAATTGGCGACAGCTTCGGCCTGTTTGGTGAGTACTACTATTCGCCGGACTCCCTCTCAAGCGGTATCGAAAGCTATGAAGAGGCCAACGCCGGCGCGCGCTGGACCATCATGCGTCCGATTACCATCGAAGCGGGCTATCGCTATCTGAACCTGGCCGGCAAAGACGGCAACCGCGACAACGCGCTGGCCGACGGCCCGTACGTGGGCGTCAGCGCAGGCTTCTAATCACTCCGGCGCGGCGTTCTGTCGCGCCAGTTTCTCTCTTCTCCACCCCGCGTTTGCGCTATAGTGTTTTGACCAAATAAGCGGGAGAACATAATGATTAACGTGGAGATGTTATCCACCGGCGACGAAGTGCTGCATGGACAAATTATTGATACCAATGCTGCCTGGCTTGCCGATCTTTTCTTTGAGCAAGGATTACCGTTAACGCGCCGCAATACGGTGGGCGACAATCTTGAGTCGCTGGTCGCTATTCTGCGCGAGCGCAGCAAACACTGCGACGTGCTGATTGTGAATGGCGGACTCGGCCCCACCGGTGACGATCTCAGCGCGCTGGCCGCCGCGACTGCAAAAGGCGAAGGGCTGGTGCTGCACGAGGCGTGGCTTTCGCAGATGGAGCGCTTTTTCTCCGAACGTGGTCGCGTCATGGCCCCCAGCAACCGCAAACAGGCTGAAATTCCCGCCAGCGCCGAGCTGGTCGATAACCCGGTGGGTACCGCGTGCGGGTTTGCCATGCAGCTGAACAGCTGCCTGATGTTCTTCACGCCGGGCGTGCCCTCAGAATTTAAAGTGATGGTCGAGCAGCAGATCCTGCCGCGCCTTCGCGATCGTTTTACCCTGCCTGAACCGCCGCTGTGCCTGCGTCTGACCACCTTTGGCCGCTCGGAAAGCGATCTGGCCCAGAGCCTTGACCCTCTCCCGCTGCCGCCGGGCGTCTCCATGGGCTACCGCTCCTCCATGCCGATCATTGAGCTTAAGCTGACAGGTCCGGCCGAACAGAAAGAGGCGATGCTGGCCCTGTGGCCCGAGGTGCAGCGCGTGGCGGGCGAAAGCCTGATCTTTGAAGGGACGGAAGGGCTACCCGCGCAGATTGCGACGCATCTGCAGTCGCGTCAGCTGAGTGTGACCTTAAGCGAGCAGTTCACCGGTGGCCTGCTGGCGCTGCAGCTGTCGCGCGTCAACGCGCCGCTGCTGGCCAGCGAAGTGGTGCCGTTCCAGCAGGAGACCCTGGCGCAAACCGCCCGCTGGGCTTCCGAGAGAAGGGTGAAGCATTTTGCCGGTCTGGCGCTGTTTGTCGGGGGGCTGGACGAGGAACACCTTAACTTCGCGCTGGCGACGCCGGAAGGGACCTTGGCCCTGCGGGTAAAAATGAACATCACCCGCCACAGCCTGGCGGTGCGTCAGGAGGTTTGCGCCATGATGGCGCTGAACATGCTGCGCCGCTGGCTGAATGGCAAAGAGGTTGCCAGCGAGCACGGCTGGATCAACGTTGTCGAGTCGCTGTTCGTGGAGTAAAACCATGGACGGGGCGTTTCGCCCCGGCCATGTTCAGCCCAGCGCCTTCGCCAGCAGGGTGACTGGATGTTCGCAGCGCTTGCTGGTGGACATCTCAATCTGCCACTTGCAGGTTTCGCAGTCCGTTACCACGATATCCGCGCCGCTCTCTTCAATCTGGCGGAACAGCGGGGCGCCAATCGCCTGCGACGTTTCATAGTTTTCACGCTTAAAGCCGTAGGTTCCCGCAATCCCGCAGCAGCGCGAATCCAGCACCGTCAGCTCCAGGCCCGGAATTAACCGCAGCAGCTCAAGCGTATAGAGCGACCAGCCCATTTTCTCCATATGACACGGCGTGTGATACACCACTTTCAGGGGCAATTTCCCCAGCGGCAACGTCTGCCCGCTATCGAGCTTGCGCCACAGGAAACGTGTCGCCAGCTCGATGTGCTCGCGCAGGCCGGTATTATCCACGTCCAGCAGATGCGGGTACTCATCGCGCAGGGTGAAGGTACAGGTGGACGAGGTCGCCAGCACCGGAATACCTTTATCGACAATCGCTTCGCGCAGTGACGTGACATTGCTCTGAGCCTGCCTGCGCGCTTTATCGGTAAACCCGTTGGCGATCAGCGGTACGCCGCAGCACTTCTCTTTGTTCAGCAGCTGAACGCCCGTTCCCATGGCGTTAAGCACCTTCAGCAGATCTTTGCCCAGCTGCGGGTGGTTGTAGTTCACATAGCAGCCGTGGAAAAAAGCCACCTGGTCGGCGTACTGCGCCTGCTCCGCCGCGACGGATTTGTACCAGCGGCGGAAGGTGCCGTGAGAATATTTCGGCAGGCTGCGGTGATGGTCTATCTTCAGCGTGGCATCCAGCAGCTGACGCACCGGTTTGAGGGAGGTCGCGGCATTCACGATGGGGGCAAAGGGCGTCGAGACGCTGCCCATCAGATCGGTATGGCTCAGAATAGCGTCACGCAGCGTCGGCTTTTGCGTGCTGTAGCGCGCCCGGGCGCGCTGGATGATATCGCCGATTTTAACATCCGACGGGCAGGCGACTTCGCAGCGTTTGCAGTTGATGCAGTATTTCAGCGCCTCGTCGTACAGCTTGCCGTCCTTCAGGCGCAGACGCTCGCCGTCCGGTCCGGCCTGCTTTGGTCCGGGATAGCGTGGGTTCACGCCGCTCACCGGGCAGACGGTGGTACACACCGTGCATTTAATGCAGCTTTCAAAACGGGTATCGTTCATTGTTCAGCCTCCGTGCGCTGGCTAATCTGCTCTGCCACATACAGCGCCGTGACGGCGCAGACCCCGCCACCGCATCCCTGGGCAATCGGATCGTACCCGCCCAGCAGCGAGCCGATGGCAAAAAGATTACTGACGGGCTTACCGGAAAGTTGCGGATGTAGCTGGTTATCGACAATCACGCCGAACTGCTGCCAGGGCTGCGGCGAGAAGAAATCACTTTGATACCAGTCCGCGCGGGAGGCTCGCTGGCGAACATCGAGCCCCATAATGGCTTCCCGGATGCCCTCCCGGCTGCTCAGCAGCCCGTTGCTGAAGAAGCTGCCGCTTGCCAGCACCGTAAAGCGCGCGCGAAGCGGAATATCGTCGTGGTTGCGCGTCCAGATTTCGCTCACCGCGCCGTCGGTCAGGGTGATTTTTTTCACCTCATCACCCGCCATCCACACGCCGCCCTGCGCGACAAACTGGCGCTGGAGCTGGGTATGCAGGCGAATGCCGGGGACGGAAGGGGGCAGGGTTGGCAGCAGGCCGAGCGAGCAGGGCAGACGATCCGAGAGCCAGCGCCAGAGCCGGTTGTCGCGTAAACCAAAGCAGGCGGGCATCAGCAGGGCGTCACAGCTGTCGCTGAGCGGTCTGAGTGCGTCATACAGCAGCGGCCATTTGTCCTCGTTATCCAGAAAACGGGCGATATTCACCGCGCGAAATTCGCTCGGGTTGTCGCGCAGGACATCAAGCTCAGGCAGCTCTATCTCTGCCGTTTCGGCATTGACGCCCTGGCGACAGAGCGACGCTGCCGCGAGATGGGGCTGAAAATCCAGAAAGCCGCTAATGCCCACGACCCGCACGCGCGCGGCGTTGAAGGGAGCAACGGGCACTTCTTCCGGGCTGAGCCAGGCAGAGCGCAGGGTGCCGAGCGGCGTGACGCGCTGGTGATTGAACCGGGCGCTTCCCTTCAGACGCGCGCCGCAGTCCGCCAGCAGCGCTTCGGTTTCCAGCGCAAAGCGGTCAATATGCTGGGCGCCAATCAGGTGATACGGGTGCTCCGGCGGCAGCTTATCGCGGTACGCGTCGTCCACCAGATCCAGCGAGCCCGACGAGAAGTGCAGGGCGCTCTGGCCCCGGGTGATAATGGCGCAGCGCAGCCCCTGCTTCGTGAGCTTGATGCCGCAGAGCAGGCCTGCCAGCCCGCCGCCGACGATTACGGTATCAAATTTCATCGCGTTGCTCCTTCTCAAGACCGCAAAGCCCCTGGTAGACCCAGCGGGTAAATTCGCTTTCGCGCAGGGCATCGCCCCAGGCGACAGGCTGAATGCCTTTCCAGCGCTCGTTTAAAAACGCGCTGAGCTGATCGAGCGACTGGGTGGCGGTAGTGGTGTGAAAACGCTGCAGCAGCCCGGCGGCACGACAGGCGCACAGCTCGCCCTGACAGGTACCCATTCCCACGCGGGTGCGGCGACGAAGATCGAGCAGGCTTGTGACCGTCAGGCTCTCCACCGCATACTGCACCTCACCGGCGGTGACGGCTTCGCACTCGCATACCAGGCTGCGGCTCAGGCGTCCTTCACCGAGCCACTGCGGCGTTCTGTCGCCGTGGCGGTAAATCGCGGATCCGCGCAGCGGCGCGGGCAGGGAGATAATTTTTTGCAGCGTTTTTTCGGTTGACTGACGCGAGCCGGGCAGTGGCTGCTCTGCCGTCACGCACCGTTCGGTATTGCCCAGCTTGCGGCAGACGGCATCGGTCGCCCACTCGGCCATCAGGCGGTAGGTCATCAGCTTGCCGCCGGTGATGGTGATAAACCCGTCCATGCCGTCGCGCTCGGCGTGATCGAGCAGCACGATGCCCCGGCTGACGTTACGTCCGCTCGGGTCGTTGTCGCTGGCAACCAGCGGACGCACGCCCGCGTAGGCGCGCAGAATACGCGTCTGCGCCATCACCGGGGCCAGTTTTTCCCCTTCGCGCAGCAGGACGTCGACCTCTTCAGCGGTCACGCGGTTGTAGTCAATCTCGCTGTAGTCGACGTGGGTTGAGGTGGTACCGATTAACGAAATGGTGTCGCCCGGGACGAGGATATCGGCATCAGACGGTTTGCGGCAGCGGTTGATCACGTGGTTATTGATGCGGTGGTCGAGGATCAGCAGCGAGCCTTTTGCCGGGAACATGCGCACCGACAGGTCCGCGTATTCCGCGATGCGCTGCCCCCAGATCCCCGCCGAGTTGACCACCACGGCGGCATACAGCTCGCTGTGTTCGTTGTACTGCGTATCAAGGATCCGCACGCCGCAGATGCGATGACCTTCACGGATAAGCCCGGTCACTTCGTGCCCGTTCAGGATTTGCGCGCCATGCTCGCGGGCGTCCAGCATATTGGCGGCGGTCAGGCGGAAGGGGTCAACGGTGCCGTCAGGCACTTTTACCGCGCCGATAAGCGCCGGGTTAACCGACGGTTCCAGCCGCCGCGCCAGCGCCGGGTCCATGGCCTCAGCCTGAATGCCCGCCGCAGTGCAGGCGGTAATAAAGGTGTCCTGAAAGGCGAGGTCATCTTCGGGAAGAGTAATAAAGAGGCCGTCGGTCGGCTCAATGCAGTGGCGGGCGATACGCTTGAGGATCTGGTTTTCAGCAATACATTCGCGTGCGGATTCACCGTCGGTAACCGCATACCGCGCGCCGCTGTGCAGCAAACCATGGTTACGCCCGGTTGCGCCCGTGGCGATATCGTGGCGCTCCAGCAGCGTGACGCTTAAGCCGCGAAGGGCGCAGTCGCGTGCGATCCCGGCGCCGGTTGCGCCACCGCCAATGATTATCACATCGCTGTAGCGAGGATCGTGAATGGTCATTGTTTACCCTCTATGTTCGTTTTTTTATCATTTAGCCATACCAATAGTGTGGTTTGTTTGATTTCGAACATAAACGCGCGAAATTCGAAAGTGGAACGTGATTTCATGCGCTTTTTTGCGCATTCTGTCATATTTCTGTAACAATCTGTGCGTTGATTCACAGTAACAATCACCGTGATTTCTTAACATCCCCGCCTCTGGAATTCAGGTGCGAGCCACCTGCCCATTCAATTCAAGGCCACGGAGGCTGTTATGCTCAGTATCTTCAAACCTGCGCCGCACAGGGCGCGTCTGCCAGAGGCAGAAATTGATCCGCTATACCGCCGTCTGCGCTGGCAAATTTTCCTGGGGATCTTCTTCGGGTACGCGGCGTACTACCTTGTACGTAAAAACTTCGCGCTCGCCATGCCGTATCTGGTGGAGCAGGGCTTCTCCCGCGGCGATCTGGGGTTCGCGCTGTCGGGGATCTCAATCGCCTACGGTTTTTCCAAATTCATCATGGGGTCGGTATCGGATCGCTCGAATCCGCGCGTGTTCCTGCCCGCCGGCCTGATCCTGGCGGCTGCGGTCATGCTGTTCATGGGCTTTGTGCCGTGGGCAACCTCCAGCATCGCCGTCATGTTCGTGCTGCTGTTCCTCTGCGGCTGGTTCCAGGGGATGGGGTGGCCGCCGTGCGGACGTACCATGGTGCACTGGTGGTCGCAGAAGGAACGCGGCGGTATCGTGTCGGTGTGGAACTGTGCGCATAACGTCGGTGGCGGTATTCCGCCGCTGCTGTTCCTGCTGGGGATGGCCTGGTTCAACGACTGGCACGCTGCGCTCTATATGCCTGCCTTTGGCGCCATCGTCGTGGCGATTATCGCCTTCGCGCTGATGCGCGATACGCCGCAATCCTGCGGCCTGCCGCCGATTGAAGAGTACAAAAACGACTATCCGGATGATTACAGCAAGGAGCACGAAGAGGAGCTGACCGCAAAACAGATCTTCATGAAGTACGTCCTGCCGAACAAGCTGCTGTGGTACATCGCGGTGGCGAACGTGTTCGTTTACCTGTTGCGCTACGGCATTCTGGACTGGTCCCCGACCTACCTGAAAGAGGTGAAGCACTTCGCGCTGGATAAGTCCTCCTGGGCCTATTTCCTGTATGAATATGCCGGGATCCCGGGCACGCTGCTTTGCGGCTGGATGTCGGACAAGGTGTTTAAAGGCAACCGCGGCGCGACGGGCGTGTTCTTTATGACCCTGGTCACCATCGCGACCGTCGTTTACTGGCTCAACCCGCCGGGCAACCCATCAGTAGACATGGCCTGCATGATCGTCATCGGCTTCCTGATTTACGGTCCGGTGATGCTGATCGGTCTGCACGCGCTGGAGCTGGCACCGAAAAAAGCGGCAGGCACGGCGGCAGGCTTTACCGGTCTGTTCGGTTACCTGGGCGGTTCGGTCGCGGCGAGCGCCATCGTGGGCTACACCGTTGACTTCTTCGGCTGGGACGGCGGCTTTATGGTGATGATCGGCGGCAGCGTGCTGGCGGTATTGCTGCTCATTGTGGTCATGATCGGTGAGAAACGTCACCACGCGGAAGTGCTGGCGCGTCGTCAATAAGGAGCATTGCGATGAAATTATCTTACGTAACAACCGGCCTGCTGCTGGCAGGCCTGATGACAGGCTCCGCGCTGGCGGCGGATAAAATCGTTATTGCCCACCGCGGCGCCAGCGGCTATCTGCCGGAGCATACGCTTCCGGCGAAGGCGATGGCCTATGCCCAGGGCGCGGATTATCTGGAGCAGGATCTGGTGATGACCAAGGACGACCAGCTGGTCGTCCTGCATGACCACTATCTGGACCGCGTGACGGACGTGGCGGAGCGTTTCCCGGACCGCGCGCGCAAAGATGGTCGCTACTACGCCATTGATTTCACGCTGGCGGAGATCCGTTCCCTGAAGTTTACCGAAGGCTTTGAGATTGAAAACGGCAAGAAGGTGCAGGTCTATCCGGGACGTTTCCCGATGGGCAAATCTGACTTCCGGATCCATACCTTCCAGGAAGAGATTGAGTTTGTTCAGGGGCTGAACCACTCAACCGGTAAAAATATCGGCATCTACCCGGAGATCAAAGCGCCGTGGTTCCACCATCAGGAAGGCAAAGATATTGCCGCGAAGACGCTGGAGGTGCTGAAACAGTACGGCTACACCAGCAAGAAGGACAAAGTTTACCTGCAGTGTTTTGACGCCGCCGAGCTGAAGCGCATCAAAACCGAGCTGGAGCCGAAGATGGGGATGAACCTCAATCTGGTGCAGCTGATTGCCTATACCGACTGGAATGAAACCCAGGAGAAGCAGCCGGACGGCAAGTGGGTGAACTACAGCTACGACTGGATGTTTAAGCCGGGCGCGATGAAGCAGATTGCGCAGTACGCCGACGGCATCGGGCCGGATTACCACATGCTGGTGGCGGAAGGCTCAGCGCCGGGCCACGTGAAGCTGACGGCGATGGTGAAAGAGGCGCACGCCAGCAGGATGCAGGTGCATCCGTATACCGTGCGTGCAGACCAGCTGCCGCCGTATGCCACGGACGTGAATCAGCTTTATGAGGTGTTGTATAACCAGGCGGGCGTGGACGGACTGTTTACGGATTTCCCGGATAAAGCGGTCGAATTCATTCACCGGAAGTAGGTTTGGCAGGTCGGGTAAGGCGAAGCCGCCACCCGACAATCAGGCTCTGCGGCCTGATACCCTCACCCTAACCCTCTCCCACCGGGAGAGGGGATAAGGACAACATCACATCTCGATCTCTATATCGCCTTTTGCCCGGCAGCAGCAGGGCAAAATTTCCCCTTCGTTGATAAAGGCCAGTGGCTCGGTCAGCCAGTCCACCTGGCCGGCGACCAGACGGCAGCGGCAGGAGCCGCAGTAGCCGGAACGACACTGGTACTCTACTTCTACCTGATGCGCCTCAAGCGCCACCAGCAGAGAAGGGTGCTCCTCCCGACACAGTACCTCAGTGCCGGAAAGACGTAGCGTGACGCGTGACATCAGAGCTGGAAGTTGCTCAGGTCGTCGGTGTTGACTTCAGAATCAATCTGACCGACCAGATAAGAGCTGACTTCCACTTCCTGCGGCGCAACCTGCACGTTATCGGACACCAGCCAGGTGTTGATCCACGGGATTGGGTTAGAGCGCGTCTGGAACGGCAGGTCAAGACCGACAGCCTGCATGCGGATGTTGGTGATGTACTCAACGTACTGGCACAGGATGTCTTTGTTCAGGCCAATCATGGAGCCGTCACGGAACAGGTAGTCTGCCCACTCTTTCTCCTGCTGAGCCGCCAGCACGAACAGGTCGTAGCACTCCTGCTTGCACTCTTCGGCGATTTCCGCCATCTCCGGATCGTCCGTCCCGCTGCGCAGCAGGTTCAGCATGTGCTGGGTACCGGTCAGGTGCAGGGCTTCATCGCGGGCGATCAGACGAATGATTTTGGCGTTGCCTTCCATCAGCTTGCGCTCTGCAAAGGCGAAGGAGCATGCGAAGCTCACGTAGAAGCGGATCGCTTCCAGCGCGTTAACGCTCATCAGGCACAGGTACAGCTGTTTTTTCAGCGCGCGCAGGTTCACGGTGATGGTTTTACCGTTCACGTTGTGCGTACCTTCGCCCAGCAGATGCCAGTAGCTGGTCATCTCGATCAGCTCGTCGTAGTAGTGGGCAATGCCTTCCGCGCGCTTCTGGATCTGCTCGTTGGTGACGATATCGTCAAACACCACAGCCGGATCGTTCACGATGTTGCGGATGATGTGGGTGTAAGAGCGGGAGTGGATCGTCTCGGAGAACGCCCAGGTTTCCACCCAGGTTTCCAGCTCAGGAATGGAGATCAGCGGCAGCAGCGCCACGTTCGGGCTACGACCCTGAATGGAGTCCAGCAGCGTCTGGTACTTCAGGTTGCTGATGAAGATATGTTTTTCGTGATCCGGCAGCGACTGGTAGTCAATACGGTCGCGGGAGACGTCCACTTCTTCCGGGCGCCAGAAGAAGGAGAGTTGCTTTTCAATCAGCTTTTCGAAGATGTCATATTTTTGCTGATCGTAGCGTGCCACGTTGACCGGCTGGCCGAAGAACATCGGCTCTTTGAGCTGGTCGTTTTTCGTCTGTGAAAAGGTGGTATATGCCATGAGTGTGTCCTGTCTTACGAAATAAAGGCGGGGATATCCCCGCCCTTCATTAGATCTTACATGCGCCGCTTTCGCAGCCATCGTCCTGAATTGACGGTACCATGTCGTCCTGCGCGTCTTCCGCACCGTCACGGGTGTTGTGATAGTACAGCGTTTTCACGCCAAATTTGTAGGCGGTGAGCAGGTCTTTCAGCAGCTGCTGCATCGGTACCTTGCCGGACGGGAAGCGCGTCGGGTCATAGTTGGTATTGGCAGAGATCGACTGGTCGATAAACTTCTGCATGATACCCACCAGCTGCAGGTAGCCGTCGTTGTTCGGCATTTCCCACAGCAGCTCGTAGTTGTTGCCCAGCGTTTCGTAATCCGGTACCACCTGACGCAGCACGCCGTCTTTCGACGCTTTGATGCTGACGTGGCCGCGCGGCGGTTCAATACCGTTGGTGGCGTTAGAGATCTGCGAAGAGGTCTCGGACGGCATCAGGGCAGAGAGCGTAGAGTTACGCAGGCCATGGGTCTTGATGGACTCGCGCAGGCCTTCCCAGTCGAGATGCAGCGGTTCGCTGACGATCGCATCCAGGTCTTTCTTGTAGGTATCGATTGGCAGAATGCCTTTCGCGTAGGTGGTTTCGTTGAACCACGGGCACGCGCCTTGCTCTTTCGCCAGCTCGTTAGAGGCTTTCATCAGGTAGTACTGAATCGCTTCGAACGTCTGGTGCGTCAGGTTGTTAGCGCTGCCGTCGGAGTAACGCTTGCCGTTTTTCGCCAGCCAGTAGGCGAAGTTGATCACGCCGATACCCAGGGTACGGCGGCCCATTGCACCGCGTTTAGCGGCCGGGATTGGGTAATCCTGGTAGTCCAGCAGAGCGTCGAGCGCGCGAACCGCCAGCACCGCCAGCTCTTCCAGCTCGTCCAGGCTCTTAATTGCGCCCAGGTTGAACGCGGAAAGCGTACACAGCGCGATTTCACCGTTTTCGTCGTTCACGTCTTCCAGCGGTTTGGTCGGCAGGGCGATCTCCAGGCACAGGTTAGACTGGCGCACTGGCGCAACTACTGGATCAAACGGGCTGTGGGTGTTGCAGTGGTCCACGTTCTGGATGTAGATACGGCCGGTAGAGGCACGTTCCTGCATCATCAGGGAGAACAGGTCTACCGCCTTCACGCGCTGCTTGCGGATGCTGTCGTCTTTTTCGTATTTGGTGTACAGACGCTCGAACTCGTCCTGATCGGCAAAGAACGCGTCATACAGGCCCGGAACGTCGGAGGGGCTGAACAGGGTGATGTCTTCACCTTTCAGCAGACGGGTGTACATCAGCTTGTTGATCTGCACGCCGTAGTCCATATGACGCACGCGGTTGCCTTCCACGCCGCGGTTGTTTTTCAGAACCAGCAGGCTTTCCACTTCCAGGTGCCACATCGGGTAGAACAGGGTCGCAGCACCGCCGCGCACGCCGCCCTGAGAGCAGGATTTTACTGCCGTCTGGAAGTGTTTATAGAACGGGATACAGCCGGTGTGGAACGCTTCACCGCCGCGAATCGGGCTGCCCAGCGCACGGATGCGACCGGCGTTGATGCCGATACCGGCACGCTGGGAGACGTATTTCACGATGGCGCTGGAGGTGGCGTTGATGGAATCCAAGCTGTCACCACACTCGATCAGTACGCAGGAGCTGAACTGACGGGTTGGGGTACGCACGCCAGACATGATTGGCGTCGGCAGAGAAATCTTGAACGTGGATACCGCATCGTAGAAATGCTTCACGTATTCCAGACGGGTGTCACGCGGGTAGTTAGAGAACAGGCAGGCGGCCACCAGAATATAGAGGAACTGGGCGCTTTCGTAGATCTCACCGGTTACACGGTTCTGAACCAGGTATTTGCCTTCGAGCTGCTTCACCGCCGCGTAGGAGAAGTTCATGTCGCGCCAGTGATCGATAAACCCGTTCATCTGCTCGAACTCTTCTTCCGTATAGTCTTCCAGCAGATGCGTGTCGTATTTGCCCAGCTCAACCATTTTCACTACGTGATCGTAAAGCTTCGGCGGCTCAAACTGGCCGTAGGCTTTTTTACGCAGGTGGAAAATCGCCAGACGTGCAGCGAGGTACTGATAATCCGGTGCTTCGCGGGAGATGAGGTCTGCCGCTGCTTTAATGATTGTTTCGTGGATATCAGACGTTTTGATGCCGTCGTAGAACTGAATGTGGGAACGCAGTTCAACCTGGGAGATAGATACGTTGTTCAGTCCTTCTGCTGCCCAGTCGAGAACTCGATGGATTTTGTCCAGATTGATACGCTCGGTAGTACCGTCGCGCTTTGTCACCAGCAGACTCTGATTCATGTGGGTTTTACCTGTCCGTGAAATAAAAAATATCCCCCGTTTATCCACAGATCCGCCTTGTGACTAACTCTGTGGATAAATACTACATGTAGGGGGTTTGCGATAAGAAAAACGCTATATGGTGAGTATTCTAGTATCGAATCTTTTCAGCACAAGGGTTGATTTTGGCGTTAAATTGAGGTTGTGAAAGGGTAAAAAAGGCTAAGTCCTCGTACCGTAAGGCCTGGAAGACATGTCAATAATTAAGAAAAAAAATTCAAAATTTGATCGAGTGCTGATTTCTTCAACGGGAGGTCAGAATTGCGCAACATGATGTCGCGCAATCTTTATAAGAATAACGAATGACGTTAGTCGTTTTTGGCGGTGGTATGCAACATATAGTTAACATCTACGCCCGGTGCAAGCTTGAATTTATCGGTCAACGGATTGTAGTGCAGGCCGGTGATGTGCTGCTCTTTGAGCCACGTCTGGTCAACCCAGCCTAACAGTTCCGCAGGCTTGATGAATTTCTTCACGTCGTGCGTCCCTTTCGGCACCATGCGCAGCACATACTCCGCGCCGACAACGGCCATCAGCCAGGCTTTACCGTTACGGTTGATGGTTGAGAAGAAGACCTGGCCGCCCGGTTTCACCAGTTTTGCACAGGCGTGCACCACCGACTGCGGATCGGGAACGTGCTCCAGCATCTCCATGCAGGTCACCACATCGTACTGATGAGCGTGTTTTGCCGCGTGCTCTTCCACGGTTTCCTGCACGTATTCCACCTGTATGCCGGACTCCAGCGCGTGAAGGCGGGCAACCTGCAGCGGTTCAAAGCCCATATCCAGGCCCGTAACATTCGCCCCTTCGCGCGCCATGCTCTCAGCCAGGATGCCGCCGCCGCAGCCGACGTCGAGCACTTTCTTACCGAACAGACCGCCGGAACGCTCCGCGATATAGCCCAGACGCAGCGGGTTAATGCGATGCAGCGGTTTGAACTCACCTTCGAGATCCCACCAGCGGGACGCCACCGCTTCAAATTTGGCAATCTCTTCGTGGTCAACGTTGTGAGCCACCGGGGATTTTTCGGCATTCATGGGCGCTTTTACTCCTTATTTAGCAAGACAAAGGAGTATATCAGGCAATCCCCGTGAATAAAGCGTATAGGTTTACCTCAATCACCTCGGCTGTGTTATAATTTGCGACCTTTGAATCCGGGATACAGTAGAGGGATAGCGGTTAGATGAGCGACCTTGCGAGAGAAATTACACCGGTTAACATCGAGGAAGAGCTGAAGAGCTCCTATCTGGACTATGCGATGTCGGTCATTGTTGGCCGTGCGCTGCCGGACGTCCGCGATGGCCTTAAGCCGGTACACCGTCGCGTACTATACGCCATGAACGTATTGGGCAATGACTGGAATAAAGCCTATAAAAAATCTGCCCGCGTCGTCGGTGACGTCATCGGTAAATATCACCCGCATGGTGATACCGCCGTTTATGACACCATCGTTCGTATGGCGCAGCCATTCTCCTTGCGTTACATGCTGGTAGATGGTCAGGGTAACTTTGGTTCAGTCGACGGCGACTCCGCTGCGGCGATGCGTTATACGGAAATCCGTATGTCGAAAATCGCTCATGAGCTGATGGCCGACCTGGAAAAAGAGACCGTTGATTTCGTCGATAACTACGACGGCACCGAGCGCATCCCTGATGTGATGCCAACCAAGATCCCGAACCTGTTGGTTAACGGTTCGTCCGGTATCGCGGTCGGTATGGCAACCAACATTCCGCCGCACAATATCACCGAGGTGATCAACGGCTGCCTGGCCTATATCGACGATGAAGACATCAGCATTGAAGGGCTGATGGAACACATCCCGGGTCCGGACTTCCCGACGGCGGCGATCATCAACGGTCGTCGCGGTATTGAAGAAGCGTACCGCACCGGCCGTGGCAAGATTTACATCCGTGCCCGCGCCGAAGTGGAAGCGGACGCTAAAACCGGCCGTGAAACCATCATTGTTCACGAGATCCCGTATCAGGTGAACAAAGCGCGTCTGATTGAAAAAATCGCCGAGCTGGTAAAAGAAAAACGCGTTGAAGGCATCAGCGCGCTGCGTGACGAGTCTGACAAAGACGGTATGCGCATTGTGATTGAGATCAAACGCGACGCGGTGGGTGAGGTTGTGCTGAACAACCTGTACTCCCAGACTCAGCTTCAGGTCTCCTTCGGTATCAACATGGTTGCGCTGCACCATGGTCAGCCGAAGATCATGAACCTGAAAGAGATCCTGAGCGCGTTCGTGCGTCACCGCCGTGAAGTGGTGACCCGTCGTACCATCTTCGAACTGCGCAAAGCGCGCGACCGTGCGCACATCCTTGAAGCGCTGGCGGTTGCGCTGGCCAACATCGACCCGATCATTGAACTGATCCGGCGTGCGCCGACCCCGGCGGAAGCGAAAGCCGCCCTGATTTCCCGTCCGTGGGATCTGGGTAACGTCGCCGCGATGCTGGAACGTGCGGGCGATGACGCAGCGCGTCCTGAGTGGCTGGAACCTGAGTTCGGCGTGCGTGACGGTCAGTATTACCTGACTGAACAGCAGGCTCAGGCGATTCTGGATCTGCGCCTGCAGAAACTGACCGGCCTTGAGCATGAGAAACTGCTCGACGAATACAAAGAGCTGCTGGAACAGATTGCTGAACTGCTGCATATCCTGGGCAGCGCAGAGCGTCTGATGGAAGTGATTCGTGAAGAGCTGGAACTGGTCCGCGATCAGTTCGGCGATGCGCGCCGCACCGAAATCACCGCTAACAGCTCTGATATCAACATTGAAGATCTGATCAACCGCGAAGATGTGGTGGTCACCCTGTCTCACCAGGGCTATGTGAAGTATCAGCCGCTGACCGACTACGAAGCACAGCGTCGTGGCGGTAAAGGCAAATCTGCGGCACGCATTAAAGAAGAAGACTTTATTGACCGCCTGCTGGTGGCGAACACCCATGACACGATCCTCTGCTTCTCCAGCCGCGGTCGTCTGTACTGGATGAAAGTCTATCAGCTGCCGGAAGCGAGCCGTGGCGCGCGTGGCCGTCCAATCGTTAACCTGCTGCCGCTGGAAGCGAACGAACGTATCACCGCCATCCTGCCGGTACGCGAGTACGAAGAGGGCGTGAACGTCTTTATGGCGACCGCCAGCGGTACCGTGAAGAAAACCGCGCTGACCGAGTTCAGCCGCCCACGTTCCGCCGGGATCATCGCGGTGAACCTGAACGAAGGCGACGAGCTGATCGGTGTGGATCTGACCTCCGGTTCTGATGAGGTGATGCTGTTCTCTGCGGCCGGTAAAGTGGTGCGCTTTAAAGAGAACGCCGTTCGTGCAATGGGTCGTACCGCTACGGGCGTTCGTGGTATCAAACTGGCTGGCGAAGACAGCGTTGTTTCTCTGATTATTCCGCGCGGTGAAGGGGCTATCCTGACCGTGACGCAGAATGGTTACGGTAAACGTACGGCGGAAGGGGAATACCCAACCAAGTCTCGCGGCACGCAGGGCGTAATCTCTATCAAAGTGACCGAGCGCAACGGTTCCGTTGTGGGCGCGGTGCAGGTAGACGATGCCGATCAGATCATGATGATCACCGATGCCGGTACGCTGGTGCGTACCCGCGTCTCTGAGATCAGCGTGGTGGGGCGTAACACCCAGGGCGTGATCCTCATCCGTACAGCGGAAGATGAAAACGTGGTGGGTCTGCAGCGCGTTGCTGAGCCGGTGGATGACGAAGAGCTCGATTCCATCGACGGTAGCGTTGCGGAAGGCGATGATGATATCGCGCCGGAAACCGACACTGACGATGATGTAGCGGATGACGCTGACGAGTAATGTCTCCTGATGCAAAAAAGGGCCGGATTCCGGCCCTTTTCTTTTGCACAAGCAGATAAGTCAACGTTGCGACCTGGCGCGTTTACCGCTACCTTAACCACATTCTTTTGACCCCGACGGCGGAGCCTCGCCCCCTTGAAATACCTCGTCTCCTTTCGTACTACGCTGAAAGTTTCTCGCTATCTGTTTCGGGCGCTGGCGCTCTTGCTTTGGCTGCTGGTGGCCTTGTTCTCGGTGTTTTACATCGTTAACGCGCTACACCAGAAAGAAGCGGAGATCCGCCAGGAGTTTAACTTAAGCTCCGACCAGGCCCAGCGCTACATTCAGCGAACGTCTGACGTGATGAAGGAGCTGAAGTATATTGCCGAAAATCGTCTGACGGCGGAAAACGGCATCCTTGCGCTTCGCGGGCGTAACGACAAAACCGAAGTCCCGGACTTCCAGCCGCTGTTCCCGGATTCCGATTGCTCCACCATGAGCAATACCTGGCGCGGGTCGCTGGAATCCCTTGCCTGGTTTATGCGCTACTGGCGCGACAATTTCTCCGCCGCCTATGACCTGAACCGCGTATTCCTGATTGGCAGTGAAAATCTCTGCATGGCTGACTTTGGCCTGCGCGACGTGCCCGTTGAGCGTGACGATGCGCTGAAAAGCCTGCATGAACGTATTGTGAAATACCGCAATGCGCCGCAGGACGAGCGCGGGAATAACATCTTCTGGGTTAGCCAGGGCCCGCGACCGGGCGTGGGCTATTTCTACGCCCTGACGCCGGTGTATCTGGGCAATCGCCTGCAGGCGCTGCTGGGGATTGAGCAGACCATTCGTATGGAAAACTTTTTCACTCCGGGCAGCCTGCCTATGGGGGTGACCATTCTGGATGAAAACGGTCATCAGCTGATCTCACTCGCCGGGCCGGATAACCGGTTAAACGTTGAACCGCACTGGATGCAGGAGCGGTCGTGGTTTGGCTATACCTCGGGCTTCCGCGAGCTGGTGCTGAAGAAGAGCCTGCCGCCTTCGTCACTGAGTATTGTCTATTCGCTGCCGGTGGATATGGTGCTTGAGCGGATACGTATTCTCATCATGAATGCGATTCTGCTGAACCTGATCGCGGGCGGGGCGCTGTTTACCCTGGCGCGCATGTATGAGCGGAAAATCTTTATTCCGGCCGAAAGCGACGCCCAGCGGCTGGAGGAACACGAGCAGTTTAACCGTAAGATTGTCGCGTCGGCGCCGGTGGGGATCTGCATTCTGCGTACCCAGGACGGAACCAACATCCTAAGTAACGAGCTGGCGCATAACTACCTTAACATGCTGACGCACGAGGACCGCCAGAGGCTGACGCAAATTATCTGCGGTCAGCAGGTTAACTTTGTCGATGTGCTCACCAGCACGCACACCAACCTGCAGATCAGCTTTGTGCATTCCCGCTATCGCAATGAAAACGTGGCGATTTGCGTGCTGGTGGATGTCTCCGCGCGCGTGAAGATGGAAGAGTCGCTGCAGGAGATGGCGCAGGCCGCGGAGCAGGCCAGCCAGTCGAAATCCATGTTCCTTGCCACCGTCAGCCACGAGCTGCGAACGCCGCTGTACGGGATCATCGGTAACCTCGACCTGCTGCAGACCAAAGAGCTGCCGAAAGGGGTCGACAGGCTGGTGACGGCAATGAACAACTCCTCCAGCCTGCTGCTGAAAATCATCAGCGATATTCTCGACTTCTCTAAAATTGAGTCTGAGCAGCTGAAAATCGAACCGCGGGAGTTCTCGCCGCGCGAGGTGATGAACCACATCAGCGCCAACTATCTGCCGCTGGTGGTGCGTAAACAGCTGGGGCTCTACTGCTTTATTGAACCTGAGGTGCCGCTGACGCTGCACGGCGATCCGATGCGCCTGCAGCAGGTCATTTCTAACCTGCTCAGCAACGCCATCAAATTCACCGACGTTGGCTGTATCGTGTTGCACGTCTGCCGGGCGGGGGATTACCTGAGCATTCGCGTGCGCGACACGGGCGTCGGCATCCCGGCGAAGGAAGTGGTCCGCCTGTTCGACCCGTTCTTCCAGGTCGGGACCGGCGTGCAGCGTAACTTCCAGGGCACCGGACTGGGGCTGGCGATTTGTGAGAAGCTCGTCAGCATGATGGACGGCGATATCTCTGTGGATACCGAGCCCGGCATGGGCAGCCAGTTCACCATCCGTATTCCGCTCTATTCGGCGCAGTATCCGGCAAAAGCGACGGTGGACGGTCTGAGCGACAAGCGCTGCTGGCTGGCGGTGCATAACGCCTCGCTGAATGACTACCTGACGGCGCTGCTTGCCCGCAGTGGAGTCAGGGTGTGTCTCTATGAAGGTCAAACGCCGGATGTGGACGATGTGCTGATCGCCGACGAGTTGCCGGAGCAGCCGTGGCAGGGGAGAGGGTCGGTGCTCTTCTGCCGTCGCCACATCGGCATTCCTGTCGAGCGTGCGCCCGGGGAATGGGTACACAGTGTTGCAACGCCGCACGAGCTCTTGAGCCTGCTGGCGCGCATCTACAAAGTGGAGCTGGAAGAGCGCGACGGCGCGGGCGGATTGCCGTCACCGGAGTCTCTGGCGTCGGTGAATGACGATATGATGATTCTGGTGGTGGATGACCATCCGATTAACCGTCGCCTGCTGGCTGACCAGCTTGGATCGCTGGGCTACCAGTGCAAAACTGCCAATGACGGCGTGGATGCGCTGAATGTGCTGAGTAAAAATCATATTGATATCGTGCTTAGCGACGTCAACATGCCAAACATGGACGGCTACCGTCTGACGCAGCGCATCCGTCAGCTTGGCCTGACGTTGCCGGTTGTGGGCGTAACGGCGAACGCGCTGGCGGAAGAGAAACAGCGTTGTCTGGAGTCAGGCATGGACAGCTGTCTGTCGAAACCGGTGACGCTGGACGTGCTGAAGCAGACGTTGTCGATTTACGCGGATCGCGTGAGAAAAACCAGAATATAAAAAAGGCCCGCAAGGGCCTTTTCGTTTTTTCACCCCCTCCCCGTGGGAGAGGGGGTGAGGGCATCAGGCCACACACCCGTCCGGGATCAATCCTTGTCCGTTGCGCTCAGCGTAACGGAGGAGAGATAGTTCAGCAGAGCAATATCGTTGTCCACGCCCAGCTTCATCATCGCTGATTTCTTCTGGCTGCTGATGGTTTTAATGCTGCGGTTCAGCTTCTTGGCAATCTCGGTTACCAGGAAACCTTCTGCGAACAGGCGCAGAACTTCACTCTCTTTCGGGGACAGGCGTTTGTCACCGTAGCCACCCGCGCTGATTTTTTCCAGCAGACGAGAGACGCTCTCAGGCGTGAACTTCTTGCCTTTCTGCAGCGCAGCGAGCGCTTTTGGCAGATCGGTCGGGGCGCCCTGTTTCAGCACAATCCCTTCGATGTCCAGATCCAACACCGCGCTCAGGATCGCCGGGTTGTTGTTCATGGTCAGAACAATGATCGAGATATCCGGGAAGTGACGCTTAATGTATTTGATGAGCGTGATCCCATCACCGTATTTGTCTCCAGGCATGGAGAGATCGGTAATGAGCACGTGCGCATCAAGCTTTGGGAGGTTATTGATCAGTGCTGTAGAGTCTTCAAATTCACCGACTACATTCACCCACTCGATCTGTTCAAGTGATTTGCGAATACCGAACAGTACAATCGGATGGTCATCGGCAATAATTACGTTCATATTGTTCATGTATAAGGCTACCTTGCTACAGCAAGCTTTTGACGTAGGCGTCAATGTCGCTGATGTATTTTTCAATGCCAGAGGCATCTTTCTCACGAATTAGATGTTCCAGCGTTTCACATAACTGCTTGCCGGGAACCAGATTAAGCATGGCAAACACCCCTTTAAGCCGGTGTGCTGTCTGTGCCAGCGCTGCAAAATCATTCGCAGCGGACTCAGTATACAACCGCTTAACATCATCTGGTACTGTATCAACAAAGAGTGAATAGTATCCGCTGGCGTGAAGCTCGGCATTTTCATTGCCGCCTAACGGTGACTCCGTTATCTCTTCCTGCGCCAGCTGCTCTTCTATTAGTTGTAGTACAGCTTCCTGCATCGCATTGCTTATATTAAAGTTGACGCGCAGCTGGCCAGGGCCGATTTTCCGCACGCCTGACTCATCATCGCTTAAAAGCAAGCCGGAGGCAGTAAGATTAGACGGATTATCAGTTAAAAACAGATCAAATTCTTGACTTGCAAGTCTTTCATCCGGCGTGATGCAGGCCGCTCCCCAGTTTTCTAACTGACGAACGACAATATTGCGGATCTCGTTCGAGGTCACGTCGACCATCACCACGACATCATCCAGCAGACGTTCCTCATCTTCTTCCTGCGGATTGGCCGCCATTTTCACGTGCAGAGAATAGCGGGTGCCGAGGGATTCACGAGCTTTGATATTCAGGTGGCCGCCGAGCTTACGCGCCAGCTGATCGCACAGCCAGAAGGTCAGGGCATTGGCCTTGCCGTAGCGATCGCTCTGCGTGTCATTCAGGAACGGGAAGTGCAGATTATCAATTTCGCTCGTTGTGACGCCTTCCCCGGTGTCCAGGATGCGGAACGTCAGACGGTCTTCTGCCGACTCCTCGGTGCTGACTTCAAGGGTGATTTTGCCGATCTGCGTGGTGGTCACGGCATACTGAATAATCATCAGCAGAATGCGGCGCAGCGCTTCGCGATCGCCGTGGCGTTCGTCATTCGCAGGGAGATTGTTATTGATCAGCAGCTGCAGCCCTTTGCGCTTGATGACGGGCAGCACTTCAGGCACCACTTCATCGATCAGATCCTGAATGGAGAAGAGGGCTGGCGTTCCCTTCCAGAAATCATTCTCCAGCATGTTCGCCAGCTGGATCTCATCAACCATTCTGACCAGCGAATCGGCCTGGCAGGCAAGCTGGTGGCTTTCAGAGGTGTTTAACGCCGCCGCCTGGGTCGCCAGAGTTTTTAACGGCTGCTTGAAGGCATCGCCAATGTTCTGCATAAATGCGGCGCGCCCCTGCTGGTTTTTCTCATACAGCCTTTGTGCCTGCTTGAGCTTTTTATTGACCAGCACTTCGCGATCCTGGTCGCGAATAATGAAGATTTGCGTGCGGGGAGCCACCTGGCTGCGGAACTGACGGATCTCGTACAGTTCATTGTTGATGGTTGCCTGAATCACCCCCTGGTGTTGATCCGCCATGGTGGTGATGTTCTGCAGGTTAAGGTGCGGCAGCAGATGGTCGGCAATTTTATTGCTCATCACCGTACGATTCGCTTCCTGGTCGTGAACCAGGACCCCAAGCGGCAGCACGGAAACAATCTCTTCATTCAGTGCACGCAATACGCGCAGCTCATTGCTGGTGCCAGCCGGAACCGCAGAGGCGTCGCTCTGACGACCCGTCTGGAAACGGAAGGTGCTGTAGCCAAACAGGGCCAGCGCCAGCAGACCGATATTCAGCAGCAGAGGCAGCAGGATATTTTGCAGGGTGTCGAGCAACAGCGTGCCAAACGGTACCTGCCACACCAGGCGCATACCGGTCGAGTTCAGCGATGAGGCAATTTCGATTTTCGAGCCGTTAAAGGAGATCGATACGCTCTCTGCGGCCTCTTTGTCGGACGCCGCACGCATGTTCTGGGTGCTGCTGTCTGGCTCCAGGCGGAAGCTGTCGAGCGGCATGTCCGGCGGGATCAAATCATTAATCGGTAAATCGAAGGCCACTACCGTCGCCAGATGTCCGGGCTGGTTGAACGTGGTACGCAGGGTAAAATAATGGCCGTTTTGCCAGGCCAGACGACGCAGGGAAGAGAAACTCTCACGTTCATCAAGGGCGTTCGCCTGCTGCAGCATCTCTGCCCGGCGGGAATCGACGATGCTGCCCACGGTTGTCTCTTTAAAGCCGGACGAGAGATCTTTTAACGGCAGCGTTGAGATCAGGATCATGCTGTTATCCTGACCGTTCAGATAATACATCGACCACGGTACCGTTTCGGCACCCCAGAGGGTATCCAGATAGGTCGAAATACGCTGCGTCATCTCAAGCGTCGCGCTGTCGTGAGAACCGAAAATAAGAGCCTCGGTCTTACGCTGCGGTTTTTCGAGATAATAGACATCCTGCTTAAGCCGCGTCTCCTGAAGTCCATCCCCGGATGAGGAGGTCGGGGCAGCCGCGATATTGTCGTAAATCTGCCAGGTGGCGTAGCGCCAGGTGTCTATGCGCTTGTGCACGGCATGAGTGATATCAACGACCTGATAGCTCTTATCCTTCAGCCAGGCGTTAACCGCGCTTTGTACCATCACCCCCATGGTGACTAACAGCACAACGAGCAAAAGAAGAAAGAAACGGGTGATGCTCCCGGGGAGGAGGGAGAATTTGCTCGGGGCGGTAGTTTCAGTCTGACTCATTGATATCTTTAACCCGTTATGGTCGTGCTCTGTGGCGATAGGGCAGTATAAAGGGTAATAACTGAATTTCCAGCGCGACTGTCCGGGAAGAGGCGACTTTTTCTCCGGGCAATATCGGCGGCGGGGAGTGCAGAAAACATGTACAAACTCGCCATGCGCGTACAAATAATCGACCCACGCCGTCAATAAATAGCACGAATTAACAAGAAATTAAGTTTTGTACCAATTTATGGACTTCGAAGAATACCCGACGATAATTTAGTTAATAGTCGTTACAATTACGGTGCGGTAGCACAAAAAAAGAGAAGTTACGTAAAGAAAGGTAAAAAAAAACCGAATGCGAAGCATCCGGTTCAATTAGGGATAAACAGACATTCAAAACTGAATGACGGTAATAAATAAAGTTAATGATGATAGCGAGAGTTATTTTAGAGATTAGCTGCGATCTTGTTTTGTCATTCAGTGCTGTAACGGATTTTATTGTAACTTACTGATGTTTATGGGGTGATTTTTTCGTTTGATTATAAGTGCTAATTTTATAAGCTATTTGTGCTTTGTAAAAGTTCCTTGATATTTACATTTTGAAACATGTTGATAGATAAATGAAACATCTTCAAAGTTTTCGTATCATATTCGCATTGGATTATTCTGTAATTTTGAGGAGAATGAAATTGCCGACTGGTTAATGAGGGTTAACCAGTAAGCAGTGGCAATTATAAGGCATATAACAGAGGGTTAATAAAATGAAAGTTAAAGTACTGTCCCTCCTGGTACCAGCACTCCTGGTGGCAGGCGCAGCAAATGCGGCCGAAATTTATAACAAAGATGGCAACAAATTAGATCTGTACGGCAAAGTCGATGGTCTGCACTATTTCTCTGACGACAAGGGTGCCGACGGCGACCAGACCTACATGCGTCTTGGCTTCAAAGGCGAAACTCAGGTTAACGATCAGCTGACCGGTTACGGCCAGTGGGAATACCAGATCCAGGGCAACACCTCCGAAAGCGAAAACGATGCCTGGACGCGTGTGGCGTTCGCGGGTCTGAAATTCGGTGACGCGGGTTCTTTCGATTACGGTCGTAACTACGGCGTAATCTACGACGTAACCTCCTGGACTGACGTTCTGCCAGAATTTGGCGGCGATACCTACGGCGCAGACAACTTCCTGCAGTCCCGTGCTAACGGCGTAGCGACCTACCGTAACCAGGACTTCTTCGGTCTGGTGGATGGTCTGAACTTTGCCCTGCAGTATCAGGGTAAAAACGGCAGCGTAAGCGGTGAAAACGTAGGTGGCCGTAGCCTGCTGAAACAGAACGGCGACGGCTACGGTGCATCCGTGACCTATAACCTGGGCGAAGGTTTCAGCGTGGGCGGCGCAATGTCCTCCTCCAAACGTACCGCCGATCAGAACGGCGCAAGCGTTTACGGTCATGGCGATAACGCAGAAGTCTATTCTGGTGGCCTGAAATACGATGCCAACAATATCTATCTGGCAGCGCAGTACTCCCAGACCTACAACGCAACCCGTTTCGGTACCTCTAACGGCAGCAGCCCGACTACCGCTTACGGCTTCGCTAACAAAGCGCAGAACTTCGAAGTGGTTGCTCAGTACCAGTTCGACTTCGGCCTGCGTCCATCCGTGGCTTACCTGCAGTCTAAAGGAAAAGACATCGAAGGTTACGGCGATCAGGATCTGCTGAAATATGTTGATGTTGGTGCGACTTACTACTTCAACAAAAACATGTCTACCTACGTGGATTACAAAATCAACCTGGTTGATGAAAATGAATTCACCCGTCAGGCGGGTATCGGTACTGACGATATCGTCGCGCTGGGCCTGGTTTACCAGTTCTAATCGCTTCACCGTGTGACGTAAGGGGCCTGATGGCCCCTTTTTTGTGCTTCCCGGATTCTCACAACTCACCCGTTTTGGTGTACTCTTGCCGCCCTGGCATGAGGATAATAATGAATGGACATGACTTTTTTACGCGCCAGCTTTCTGGCTATGCTTTTTTTCCTGACCGCGTGTAACGATCCCACACCCGTGGCGAAAACCGACGCACCCGCCGCGACGGTGCTCGAAGGCAAAACGATGGGCACCTTCTGGCGCGTCAGCGTGATGAACCTCGATAAAACGCGCACAGATGAACTTCGCGGCAAAATCCAGTCTCAGCTGGATGCCGACGATCAGCTGCTCTCAACCTATAAAAATGATTCGGCGCTGATGCGCTTTAATCTCTCCACCAGTACCTCCCTGTGGCCGGTGAGCGAAGCGATGGCCGATATCGTGACCGAATCCATACGCGTGGGTTACAAAACCAACGGGGCGATGGATGTGACCGTCGGACCTCTGGTGAACCTCTGGGGATTTGGCCCTAACAAACAGCCGGTGACCACGCCTGAACAGGCGGCCATTGATGACGCCCGCGCCCGGACAGGGCTGCAGCATCTGACGGTGATCAATCAGTACGGGCAACAGTACCTGCAAAAAGATATCCCCGATCTGTTTGTCGATCTGTCGACGGTTGGGGAAGGCTATGCGGCGGATCATCTTGCTGCGCTGATGGCCCAGGAAGGCATTTCCCGTTATCTGGTCTCCGTGGGCGGCGCGTTAGTCAGCCGGGGGATGAACGCCAGCGATAAGCCGTGGCGCGTAGCGATTCAAAAACCGACCGATCGGCAAAATGCCGTGCAGGCGATAGTGGATATCAACGGTCACGGCATCAGTACTTCCGGAAGCTACCGTAACTATTACGAGCTTGACGGGAAGCGTATTTCGCATGTTATCGATCCGCAGACCGGCCGTCCCATCACGCATAATCTGGTCTCGGTGACGGTCATTGCCCCCACCGCGCTGGAAGCGGATGCCTGGGATACCGGATTAATGGTTCTCGGCCCGGAAAAAGCCAAAGAGGTGGTTCGCCAGGAAGGACTGGCCGTTTATATGATCACCAAAGAGGGCGACGGGTTCAAAACCTGGAGCTCGCCGCAGTTCAAGAGTTTCCTGGTGCACGACAAAAATTAAAAAGCAAGGTTACGGGTTTTTTATCACTGGCGCTCAGGCACGCTCTATGTATGCTTACATGAGGAGCCGATAATGAGAAACCCGACCTTTATTACCGATGAGGATCGCTGGCAGGCCGTGCTGGCCCGCGATCCGCGCGCTGACGAGCGGTTTGTCTTCGCCGTACAGACTACGGGAATTTTCTGCCGCCCGTCATGCCGTGCCCGCCACGCGCTGCGTAAAAACGTCCGCTTTTATCCCGATGCCCACCATGCCGTACAGGCAGGATTTCGCCCGTGCAAGCGCTGCATGCCGGACAAACGCGATCCGCAGGAGCAGAAGCTGGCAAAAGTGGAACACGCCTGCCGTCTTCTGGAGCAGGATCCCATGCTAACCCTTGAAGGGCTGGCGCAGCAGGTGGCCATGAGCCCTTTCCATTTCCACCGTCTGTTTAAGTCCGTGACCGGCATGACGCCAAAAGCCTGGCAGCAGGCGGCGCGAGGCCAGCGCCTGCGCACCGCGCTTGCACAGGGAGACAAAATTACCGACGCCGTGCTGGCAGCGGGGTTTCCCGACAGCAGCAGCTATTATCGTAAAGCCAACGATGCGCTGGGCATGACGGCGAAGCAGTACCGCAAAGGGGATGTGGCGGTGCGTTATGCCATCAGCGACTGTTCGTTAGGACGCTGTCTGGTGGCAGAAAGCGAGCGGGGGATCTGCGCGATCCTGCTGGGTGACAGCGATGAAGAATTAACCGAAGAGCTTGCCGCGCAATTTCCAAAAGCAGCACATGCGCCGCTGGAAGAGGATTTCGCGCAGCGGGTCCAGCAGGTGATTGCCAGTATTGATAACCGCGACGTACCGCTTGCGCTGCCGCTGGATATTCGCGGAACCGCGTTCCAGCAGCGCGTCTGGCAGGCCCTTCGCAACATTCCCTGCGGCGAAACGGCAAGTTACCAGCAGGTGGCGCAGGCGATTGGCCAGCCCAGTGCGGTACGCGCCGTTGCCGGCGCCTGTGCGGCAAACACGCTGGCGATTGTGATCCCCTGTCATCGCGTGGTTCGTAACGACGGCGCGCTGTCGGGTTACCGTTGGGGGACGGCGCGAAAAGCGCTATTACTGAAACGTGAGGCGAAACGCCAGGAGGGATAATGCTCGATCTTTTTGCGGATGCTGAACCCTGGCAGGAGCCGCTTGCGCCGGGGGCGGTGATCCTGCGCCGCTTTGCGCTCTCCCGTGCGGCGGCGCTGCTGGCCGGTATCGACGAGGTGACGGCGGTTTCGCCGTTTCGCCATATGGTGACGCCGGGCGGCTACACCATGTCGGTAGCCATGGCCAACTGCGGGGAACTGGGCTGGGCGACGAACGAGCGGGGCTATCTGTATGCCCCGAACGATCCCGCTACCGGCCAGCCGTGGCCCCCGATGCCCGCGGTTTTTCAGGCTCTCTGCCACGAGGCCGCCGTAGCAGCGCAGTATCCTGACTTCCGGCCGGATGCCTGCCTGATCAACCGCTACGCCGTTGGCGCGAAGCTCTCGCTGCATCAGGACAAGGATGAACCCGATCTGCGCGCGCCTATCGTCTCGGTATCGTTAGGTTTGCCTGCCGTCTTCCAGTTTGGGGGATTACGCCGCAACGACCCGCTCAAGCGCATCATGCTGGAACATGGCGATGTGGTGGTGTGGGGCAGGGAGTCGCGGCTGTATTATCACGGCATTCAGCCGCTGAAACCCGGGGTTCACCCGCTCACGGGCGAGTACCGTTATAACCTGACCTTCCGTCAGGCGGGGCACGGTAAACTAAAATAAGAATTATTCTTGATGTACACGCAGGGCAGTTTACACTGCTGGCTGATTTTTATTGTCCGGATTGCCTGCATGCAACTACTTCTCCTCGTCTGGCGTCAGTATCGCTGGCCCTTCATTGCAGTAATGGCGTTAAGCCTCGCCAGCGCCGCGCTGGGTATTGGCCTGATCGCGTTTATTAACGTGCGGTTGATTGAAATGGTCGATACCTCGCTCTCCGTTCTGCCGGAGTTTCTCGGCCTGCTGCTCCTGTTGATGGCGGTTACGCTCGGTTCCCAGCTGGCGCTGACCGCGCTCGGGCACCATTTCGTTTTCCGTTTGCGCAGTGAGTTTATCAAGCGGATCCTGGACACCCAGGTTGAGCGCGTTGAGCAGCTCGGCAGCGCATCCCTGCTGGCGGGGCTGACCAGCGACGTGCGCGCCATCACCATCGCGTTCGTTCGGCTGCCGGAGCTGGTGCAGGGGATCGTTCTGACCTTTGGATCGGCTGCCTATCTCGCCTGGCTCTCCAGCAAAATGCTGGCGGTGACCGCCCTGTGGATTGCCATTACCATCTGGGGCGGCTTTATGCTGGTGTCGCGCGTCTATAAACACATGGCGGTGCTGCGCGAAACCGAAGATAAACTTTATAACGATTACCAGACGGTGCTGGAAGGGCGCAAAGAGCTCACCCTGAACCGCGAGCGCGCCGAGCATATTTTTAATCATCTCTATATCCCGGACGCGCGCGAATACCGTCATCATATTATTCGCGCCGACACCTTCCACCTGAGCGCTGTGAACTGGTCAAACATTATGATGCTGGGTGCCATTGGCCTGGTATTCTGGATGGCGAACGGCCTGGGCTGGGCGGACACCAACGTCGCGGCAACTTACTCGCTGACGCTGCTGTTTTTACGCACGCCGCTGCTCTCGGCGGTCGGTGCGTTGCCCACCCTGCTGAGTGCGCAGGTGGCCTTTAATAAGCTCAAAAAATTCGATCTCGCGCCGTTTAAAGCCGAATTCCCGCGCCCGCAGGCCTTCCCTAACTGGCAGACGCTGGAGCTGCGTAACGTCACGTTTCGCTATCAGGACAGCGCCTTCTCCGTGGGGCCGGTCAACCTGACGATCCGCCGCGGTGAACTGCTGTTCCTCATTGGCGGCAACGGCAGCGGTAAATCTACGCTGGCGATGTTGCTGACTGGACTCTATCAGCCGCAGTCTGGCGAAATTTTGCTGGACGGCAGGGCGCTGAGCGCGGAGAAGCCCGAGGATTACCGCAAGCTTTTCTCGGCGGTGTTTACCGACGTCTGGCTGTTCGATCGGCTCCTGGGGCCGGAAGGGCAACAGGCCAATCCTGCGCTGGTGGAAAAATGGCTGGCGCAGCTGCAGATGTCGCACAAGCTGGAGTTACAGGACGGGAAGATCCTCAACCTGAAGCTTTCCAAAGGGCAGAAAAAGCGCGTGGCGCTGCTGCTGGCGCTGGCGGAAGAGCGTGACATTATCCTGCTGGACGAGTGGGCGGCCGATCAGGACCCGCATTTCCGCCGCGAGTTTTATCAGGTGCTGTTGCCGCTGATGCAGGAGATGGGCAAAACCATTTTCGCCATCAGCCACGACGATCACTACTTCATTCATGCTGACCGCCTGCTGGAGATGCGTGACGGCAAGCTGAGCGAGCTGACCGGTGAAGAGCGCGTTGCGGCCTCGCGTGACGCGGTAGCGCGCACGGCCTGATGCCCTTACCCTGGCCCTCTCCCACTGGGAGAGGGGATAAATCGTGGCCGCGATGCCGCTTTTTTCTCCATCCCGTCCCGTTGTTTATTCTTATTTACATATCCCCGCGCTATGCTTAACCCCAACTCATTTAATGGATTTATGATTGATGTCGGTATTAAAGAAAAACAGCGCCAGACAGCGTGACCAGGAGCGCGCGCGACTCATCTGGCTTCTCACGACTGATAAAGCGGTCACTTCTACGCTTTTAGGCAAACTCACCCTGGCTGAGCAATATGATGTCGGCACCCTGGCCGACGATATTGCTGAGGTAGGTGCGCTGGTTGCTCATTTACCCCCGCCGGATCTGGCGGATACCCTTGAAGCGCTGCCCTCGGAAGAACGCCACGCCCTGTGGCGTCTGGTGCAGGATCACGAGCGCGGGCAGGTGCTGCTTGAGGCCTCCGAAAACGTCTGGGACGACCTGATCGACGAGATGAGCGATCGGGATATTCTCGACGCTCTGCAAACCCTGGATATCGACGAGCAGATTTACCTCGTTCAGCACCTGCCGCGAAACCTGACCGGTCGCCTGCTGGCGTCGCTGCCTGCGGAGGAGCGGGCGCGCGTGCGTCAGGTGATGCACTACGAGAAAAACAGCGTCGGCGCGATCATGGAGTTCGGCGTTATCACGGTGCGCCCGGACGTGACGCTCGGTACCGTGCAGCGCTATCTGCGTCGCCTGGGTAAAATGCCGGACAACACCGATAAACTGTTTGTCACCTCCCGGGATAAAACCCTGCTTGGCGAGCTGGAGCTGAAAACCATCCTGCTCAACAGCACCCAGCGGAAGGTGAGCGAGGTGATGGAAAACGAGCCGATGGTCTTCTCCCCGGAAGACGACGCAGAGAAAGCGGCGCGTACCTTCGAGCGTGACGACCTGGTGAGTGCCGCCGTCGTGGATTCCGTCGGCAAACTGATGGGGCGTCTGACCATCGATGAGATCGTTGATGTGGTCTACGAAGAAACCGACAACGACCTGCGCGCGCTCGGCGGGATCAGCGCCGAAGATGACGTCCATGCCTCCGTCGGCAAGGCGGTGAAAACGCGCTGGGCGTGGCTGGCCATTAACCTGTGTACCGCGTTTATCGCCTCCCGCGTGATCGACGGTTTTGAACACACCATTTCGCAGCTGGTGGCGCTGGCCTCGCTGATGCCGATTGTGGCCGGAATTGGCGGCAACACCGGAAACCAGACCATCACCATGATCGTCCGCGCGCTGGCGCTGGAAAATATTCAGCCCGGTAACTTCGCCTTTCTGATCTTCAGGGAGATGGGCGTGGCGCTGATCAACGGCCTGGTGTGGGGCGGGATTATGGGCGGCATCACCTGGTGGCTGTACGACGATATGGCCCTGGGTGGGGTGATGATGCTGGCGATGGTGCTGAACCTGCTGGTGGCATCAATGATGGGGGTCATTATCCCGCTGACGATGACCAAACTGGGGCGCGACCCCGCGGTGGGGTCGAGCGTGATGATCACCGCCATCACTGATACCGGCGGTTTCTTTATTTTTCTTGGGCTGGCGACGATTTTTCTGCTTTAAGTCGACGCTTAATGCGGGCGGGGAGGAGTGCCATGACGATAATCCCGCCCAGCACGCCAATCGCCAGATTGCCGGTTGATACCGTGGCGGCAACGGTGACCAGCATGACGACCGTTTCTGCTATCGGGGCCGTTTTCACCGTGGCTGGCTGAAGGCTGTGCCAGCTGAAGGTTTTGACGGCGACAATCGCCATAATACCCGCCAGCACCGCCATCGGGATGTTGTCCATCACATCGCTGAGCGCCGTCACCAGGATCAGCAGCACAATGCCCGCCGCAAAGGTTGAAATGCGGCTTCGACCTTTCCCCATCTCCACGTTGACGATGGTTTGTCCGATCATCGCGCAGCCTGCAATCCCGCCATAAAATCCGGCCAGAATATTGCCGACGCCTAGTCCAATGCTTTCGCGGCGTTTACCTGACGGTGTCGCGGTCAGCTCATCCACCAGCTTTGCCGTCAGCAGGGATTCCAGCAGGCCGACAAAGGCGATGCTCAGCGCGCACGGCCAGATAATGCTCAGCGTCTGCACATTGAGCGGGACCAGCAGCTCGGTAAGACCCGGCAAACCTCCGCTCATGGAGCCTTCATCGCCCACGGTTGGCAGGATTTGACCGGTTGAAACGGTGAACAAGGTAAGCACAACAATCGCAATCAGCGGGGAAGGGATGCTTTTGATATAGCGCGGCACCCACAGCACGATCAGCAGCGTCAGGACGAACAGGCCCACAATCAGCGGGCTTCGGCTCCAGAAATGCGGCACCTGAGCGAAGAAGATCAAAATGCCCAGGGCGTTAACAAATCCGGTCATGACCGACTGAGGTATAAAGCGCATCAGCCTTGCCATGCCCAGCACGCCAAACAGAATCTGAATCACGCCCGCCATCAGCACGGCGGGAAGAATGTACTGTACGCCGTGCTGATGCACCATCGGGCCAATGACCAGCGCCACGGAACCGGCCGCTGCCGTGACCATCGCCGGACGGCCCCCGAGTACAGACAGGGCAAGACACAGCACCACGGAGGCGATCAGGCTGACCTTCGGGTCAACGCCCGCCACCACCGAAAATGAGATAACCTCGGGGATCAGCGCCAGGGCGGTAATCACGCCTGCCAGCGTTTCACGCGTCAGCTGCTTAGGGGAACGCAGCACGTTGGCTACGCGGTCTTCGGGGGATACGGCAGAATGGGGTAAGGACATAACAGTTCGCTGGTTAGGGCAGGCTTCCGTGCGCGCGATCGCAAAACGCAACATACTAGCCAGTAAAACCGCGCTTTACCAGACGCATCGATAATTCCTCACAAACAATCCATCATTAAATTTCACAATTACAATAATTTCGTAACCTTTAAACAATATTTAAAAGTTGTTACCGTGCCCCCGCAGCTTTTTTCACCTGCAATTTCCACGCATCAAGCACTTTTACACTAAGGCATAAATTATGAAAAAAATGACTGCCATGCTCTTTTCTCTGGCCGTGGGGCTTAACACCGTCTCCATGGCGGCGAAAGCTGACGCACCAAAAGAGCAGGAAACGGACGTCCTTTTAATTGGTGGCGGTATCATGAGCGCCACGCTGGGAACCTATCTGCAAGAACTGCAGCCGGACTGGTCTATGACCATGGTCGAGCGCCTTGATGGCGTGGCGCAGGAGAGTTCGAACGGATGGAATAACGCCGGTACCGGACATTCGGCACTCATGGAACTGAACTATACGCCGCAGAAAAAGGACGGTTCCATTAGTATCGAGAAGGCGGTCGAGATCAACGAAGCATTCCAGGTTTCTCGCCAGTTCTGGTCTCATCAGGTCAACAGCGGCGTGATGCACGACCCGCACTCCTTCATCAACACCGTGCCGCACATGAGCTTTGTGTGGGGTGAGCAGAACGTTAACTTCCTGCGCGCGCGCTACGCCGCTCTGCAGCAGAGCACGCTGTTCCGCGGGATGAAATACTCTGAAGACCACGCTCAGATTAAAGAGTGGGCTCCGCTGGTCATGGAAGGTCGTGACCCGAACCAGAAAGTGGCGGCGACCCGTACCGAAATTGGTACCGACGTTAACTACGGCGAAATTACCCGTCAGCTGGTGACGTCTCTGAAGAAAAAAGAGAACTTCAACCTGCAGCTCAGCACCGAAGTGCGCGGCTTCAAGCGCAACGCGGATAACAGCTGGAGCGTGACCGTCGCCGATCTGAAAAACAACGAAGCCGAGCACGTCATCAAGGCGAAATTTGTCTTTATCGGTGCGGGCGGCGCGGCGCTGAAGCTGCTGCAGGAGTCCGGTATTCCGGAAGCGGACGACTACGCGGGCTTCCCGGTGGGCGGCCAGTTCCTGGTGTCCGATAACCCGGAAGTGGTGAATCGTCATCTGGCAAAAGTGTACGGCCAGGCTTCCGTTGGCGCACCGCCGATGTCTGTTCCGCATATCGACACCCGTATGCTTGACGGCAAACGCGTGGTGCTGTTTGGGCCGTTCGCGACCTTCTCCACCAAGTTCCTGAAAAATGGCTCCCTGTGGGATCTGCTCAGCGCCACGACCACCTCTAACGTCAAGCCGATGATGGATGTGGGTCTGGATAACTTCGACCTGGTGAAATACCTGATTAGCCAGGTGATGCTCTCTGACGACGACCGTTTCGAGGCGCTGAAAGAGTACTATCCGCAGGCGAAGAAAGAAGACTGGCGTCTGTGGCAGGCGGGTCAGCGCGTACAGATCATCAAGCGCGATCCGAAAGAGGGCGGCGTGCTGCGTCTGGGTACCGAAGTGGTAAGCGATAAGGATGGCACCATCGCCGCGCTGCTGGGTGCGTCGCCGGGCGCGTCTACCGCTGCGCCAATCATGCTGCACCTGATGGAAAAAGTGTTTAAAGATAAAGTCGCCAGCCCGGAATGGCAGGCGAAGCTGAAAACCATTATTCCATCCTACGGCACGAAGCTGAACGGCAACGTGAACGCGACGGAGCAGGAGCTGGAATACACCAGCCGCGTTCTGCAGCTGCAGTACATCAAGCCACAGGCTGCGGATGCTGCGCCAAAAGCGGAGCTGAAGCCTCAGCCGGAAAACAAACCGGTTGCGGATATCGCGCTGTAAGATAAAAGCAAAACGGTAACATCCGTTACCGTTTTTAGTGTTTTCTCCCTCTCCCAGTGGGAGAGGGGCGGGGTGAGGGCACCAGAGCGCACCCTTTCCGGGTCGGGTAAGGCGAAGCCGCCACCCGACTTAATTTCAACGTACTACGGCTTGTCCGATGTTCTCATCAGCCTTCCAGATGCGATACTTCACTTCCACGTTTTCAGGCGTATAGACCACGATCGGCAGCTTGCTGTTGTAGCGCAACAGACTGTTGTCGCCCAGATATGCCGTTACAAATTTCTTCTCTTTCTTGCCGTCCGGGCAGGCCATCATGGTGGAGACCGGAGAGGTCACTTTGTCAAAGACGTAATAGTCGTAACCCCAGCCTTCCAGGGTTTTGCTTTCCAGCTGACCGCCCAGACGGTGCTGGTTGCAGTCCACTTCCAGCGTCTTGCCAATTAATAGTTCCACTTTAAAGTTCGCTTCATCCTGCTGAACCGGCAGCTGAATCACCTGACGCTTCATCCCTTTGTCCGCCTGCGGGTACGGAGCCACTTTTTCCAGCGGCTGCTGTTTTGGGGTTTCGCTGGCGAAAGCGCTGCTGCTGACGCACGCGGCGGCGATGAGGGCGATGGCAAATTTAGGTGCGTTTTTCATTGTCATTCCTTTATGTCAAAACGATCCTGCGCAGGTTAACATAACAACGATGAATGATTGGTGTTATTTACTTACATTTTCACTATGGGTAGCGTTATGCGCTTTTAATTTACCTGTTTAGTGGTTGTTTATGCTGGTGTGGAGTCAGGTGCCAGTTCGTGTTATTTTAGACCCTATATATTGTTATTCATCTGTAAAAGGGAAGAGAGATGGTTCGTGCAAAACTGAAAACGCCTGAAGGCCGCAAGTTCCTCCTGGCGCTGCTGGTCGTATTTATGATTGCCGCCGCGTGCGTGGGGCGGGCAACCATTGTTGGCGTTATCGAACAGTACAATATTCCCCTCTCAGCCTGGACAACCAGCATGTATGTCCTGCAGTCGGCGATGATCTTCGTCTACAGCCTCGTGTTCACCGTTCTGCTGGCCATCCCGCTGGGCATTTTCTTCCTGGGCGGACGTGAGAAGCATTAAGCGTCGACCTGCGATAACTAAGCCATCCTGCCGGATGGCTTTTTTTATGGTCTCATCCCACTCTCCTCAGGTTTTTTTAATCCGCGATATCCTATCCTGTAAGCATTCAGGCAACTGTTTTTAAAGCAGGAGCGGTAGATGCGTTCCAGATTTCCAGTGCTCAGCCAGATCCCCAAAGGCGTCTGGGTTGTGGGAGGCGTCAGTATGTTGATGGATATCTCGTCAGAGAGTATTCACAGCCTGCTGCCACTTTTTATGATGACCACCCTCGGTACGAGCGTGCTGTTTATCGGCCTGATTGAAGGGCTGGCGGAGGCCACTGCGCTTTTTATTAAGGTCTTTTCGGGGGCGATAAGCGACTACCTGGGTCAACGTAAGGGGCTGGCCCTGTTAGGGTATGGCCTGGGGGCGTTAAGCAAACCCCTTTTCGCATTAGCGTCATCTTCCGGGATGGTTTTAGCCGCACGTCTGATAGACCGTACGGGGAAGGGGATACGGGGCGCCCCGCGGGATGCACTGGTTGCAGACGTCACGCCGCCGGAAATGCGTGGTGCGGCATATGGTCTGCGTCAGTCAATGGATACCACAGGCGCATTTCTTGGCCCATTACTGGCCGTAAGCTTAATGCTGTTGCTGGACAACGACTTTCGCACTGTTTTCTGGATAGCCCTTATCCCCGGTCTGCTTTCAGTTGCCTTGCTCTATTTTGGCCTTCAGGAGCCGAAAACTCCCCTCGAACATAAACGCACAAACCCCATTAAACGAGAGAATTTAAGGCGGCTGGGTAAAGCGTGCTGGTGGGTGATTGGCCTTGGTGCAGTGTTCACGCTTGCCCGGTTTAGCGAGGCTTTTCTCGTCCTTCGTGCGCAGCAGTCGGGCGTTCCTCTGGCCCTTATTCCGCTGGTGATGGTGGTCATGAACGTACTCTATTCCCTTTCCGCTTACCCTTTTGGCAAACTTTCTGATGGCATGAGCCACACCCGGCTTCTGCAGTGGGGGCTAATGGTGCTGATTGGTGCAGATATTGTTCTGGCGCTGAGCAGCCACTGGATGGGGGTCATTTTAGGCGTCGCGCTTTGGGGAATACATATGGGTATGACCCAGGGACTACTGGCGGCAATGATCGCTAAAACCGCACCGCCCGATCTGCGCGGTACGGCTTTCGGTATTTTTAGTCTGGTCAGCGGCGTAGGATTGTTAATCGCCAGCGTGGGAGCCGGCGCGATATGGGAAACGTTTGGCGCGGAATATACGTTTTATGCCGGAGCGGTGATTTGTCTGGCTACGCTAGTGTATCTGCGCAAAACGCCGGACGAGGCGAAATAAAAAACCAGCCATCAGGCTGGTTTTCAGTGTGTTTTTGGTCGGCACGAGAGGATTTGAACCTCCGACCCCCGACACCCCATGACGGTGCGCTACCAGGCTGCGCTACGTGCCGACGCATAAAAAGAATACTACTCGATTCCGTTTTGAATGCAAGGGAATCTGTCGCTAACTGGTTTATTATTAATCAGTTAGCGATGAAGCGCTTCTCATCCGTCAGAACCTGAAGCAGCAGGCTCAGCTGCGGTTTCTGGTCTTTCAACCGTTCACCCTGCAGATTGTACGTCTGATAATTCCCGTTGCTGTTCAGCACCAGCGTCAGCTTCGGCGTGGTGACTACCAGCGTATTATTCCCCGCCGCCGTCACCCAGCTGTGGCGGCGCGCGGCGCTGAAGAGATCCTGCCCCTGCGAATACTCGTTTGCTGGCGTGCTTACGTGCAGCAGGCGTTGCATCAGGGTGGTCATCACATCTTTATGCTCGGTGAGCATATTGATGCGCTGCGCCGGGGTGCCAGGCCAGTGGATCACCAGCGGAACCTGCAGATTCGGGCGAGACCAGCTCATACTCTTCGTCTCGTCACCTAGCGGGATGCCATGGCCCGCGGTCACGATCACCACGGTGTTGTCCAGCTTGCCCGACTCGCGAAGCGCATCAAGCACGCGGCCTATCTGCGCATCAACATCGCCAGCTGCGCGGCCATAGCGGCGCGCAAAGTCACTTTTATTGCTGTTGGCAAGCGTTGTACCGTTAAAGGCAACCCATGAGAACCAGCGGTTATCTTCCTGGGCGTAGCGCTGCAGCCAGTTTATCCACTGGCTGGCGGTCTGCGCATCGGACTGATTTTGCGCCGTCGGCAGTGAGAAATCTGACAGCAGCGCCTGACGGTAAAGCGGGCTGTTAAAGCCATCGGAGGAGAACAACCCTAGCTGATAGCCTTGCTGATTCAGCCCGGTGATCAGCGCCGCAGGCGTGCGGGTAGACAGTACGCCGTCCATATAGCCGGCTGAAATGCCATAGAAGAGGCCAAAGATGCCCGCATCGGTTGTGTTACCGGAGCTCATATGCTGAGTAAACGAGACGTTCTGACTCGCGAAAGCGGCCAGCGCCGGCATCTGCTTCTCGAAGCGGGAATAGTTCAGGCCATCGACGGTGATCAGCAGGACGTTTTGCCCGCGCCCCATATCGCGGTAGTTCAGGTCGCTGAGAGGATACTGAACGCTGACGGCTTCCGGATTACCCTGCTCGATAAGACGGCGCTGGTACTCTTGCGCATCAAGCAGACCGTGTTTCTCGAGGAAGCGACGGGCCGTCATCGGGTACGAGAGCGGCAGGTTAGCGCGCTGCATGGTAATAGGGCGATAGAAGTTCGCATCCGCCCAGATATACATGATGTGCGAACTGATAAAGGAGACGAAAAAGAGCGCGGCGACGGGCTTCGCATAATGGCGTCGCCGGGTCAGACTGCGGAGCTTTTGCCAGCTCCAGGTGGCGAACAGCATCTCAATCAGCAGGATCACCGGGACGCTGATAAACATCAGCTGCCAGTCACGGGCCGTTTCGTTCTGGTCGGGGTTAATCACCAGTTCCCAGACGATGGGGTTGAGGTGCAGGTGGAAGCGGGTGAACACTTCACTGTCGATAAGCAGCAGCGTCATCCCCACCGTCGCAAGGATGGCGGACAAGAACCGCATCAGACGCTGCGACATGACGATAAACGTCAGGGGGAACAGGATCAGCAGATAGGTGGCGAAAACCAAAAAGCTAAAGTGACCGACAACGCTTATCCAGGAGTAGATACGCCCGGTTAGCGTTGTTGGCCAGTCTGCGACAAACAGATAACGGCAGCCAATGACCGTCGCCAGCAGAATGTTGAACAGGGCAAACCAGTGCCCCCAGCTGACCATCTGGGAGACTTTTTCACGGTAGCGCTGACGATTCGTCACCATAAACTGTTGTTCGTATCCCTTAATGGGCCGGGTCGTTGCTGACGGACGACTGTAAAGCCTGGGCGAACGATTTTGCGATCGCCTGACGCTGAGCCGGAGCAACGCTGGTGTTAATCAGGTTGGTGACCATATTTCCCAAAACCATCAGGGAGAGATCGGTCGGCGTTTTATGTTTTTCCAGTACGTTGACCAGCTCACTGAGCAGTTGTTCAACGTGTTCATCACTGTAGCGGGAATGTTGTGGCATAAATCAAAATCAGTTTGTTGATGAAAGGGCAACATATTACCGTAGCAACAGCTTTTTTTCCCCTTTTTTATCTGTTGTTGCACACATGTCCTGGTGGTGGTTGAATACCGCCCGGTCTAAAAGGAGAGTTTATCATGAGTCTGGAAATCAACCAGATTGCCTTGCACCAGCTTATCAAGCGTGATGAGCAAACCCTTGAAGTGGTGCTGCGCGATTCGTTACTGGAACCCACGGCGACCGTGGTGGAGATGATGGCAGAGCTGCATCGCGTCTACAGTGCCAAAAATAAAGCCTATGGCCTGTTCAGCGAAGAGAGTGAACTGGCCGATAGCCTGCGCCTGCAGCGTCAGGGCGAAGAGGATTTCCTGGCGTTTAGCCGCGCCGCAACAGGGCGTCTGCGCGACGAGCTGGCGAAATATCCGTTCGCCGACGGCGGGATCGTGCTGTTCTGCCACTATCGCTACCTGGCGGTCGAGTATCTGCTGGTTACCGTGCTGAATAACTTAAGCAGCATGCGCGTGAACGAGCAGCTGGATATCAGCTCAACGCATTATCTGGATATCAACCATGCGGATATCGTGGCGCGTATTGATTTGACCGAATGGGAAACCAACCCGGAGTCGACCCGCTACCTGACTTTCCTGAAAGGGCGCGTGGGCCGCAAAGTGGCGGATTTCTTTATGGATTTCCTCGGTGCCAGCGAAGGTCTTAACGCCAAAGCGCAGAACAAAGGGCTGCTGCAGGCGGTTGACGACTTCACGGCTGAAGCGCAGCTCGATAAATCTGAGCGCCAGACCGTGCGCCAGCAGGTTTACAGCTACTGCAACGAACAGCTGCAGGCAGGGGAGGAGATCGAGCTGGAGTCCCTGTCAAAAGAGCTGGCGGGCGTCAGCGAAGTCAGCTTCCAGGAATTCACCGCGGAAAAAGGCTATGAGCTTGAAGAGAGCTTCCCGGCGGATCGCAGTACGCTGCGTCAGTTAACCAAGTTTGCCGGCAGCGGCGGTGGGTTAACCATCAACTTTGACGCGATGTTGCTGGGTGAACGCATCTTCTGGGATCCGGCCACCGATACGCTGACCATTAAAGGTACGCCGCCGAACCTGCGCGATCAGCTTCAGCGCCGCACCTCGGGCGGGAAATAACAGCCATAAAAAAACCCCGCAGAAGCGGGGTTTTTTTTCGACGTGTTTGCGATTACGCGCGAACGAAGTCGATGTGAGACAGTTTTGGCTTGAACGGGTGACGCTGAACAGCCTGAACTTTCACTTTTTCTTCTTTACCGCCAACAACGATGGTCAGAACTTCGCTGTAGAATTCAGCTTTGGTCTGCAGGTTCCACAGTTTGTCGTGATCCAGTTCGATTGCAACTGGAGCAGCTTCGCCACCGTAAACGATAGCCGGGAACTTGTTAGCGTTACGCAGGCGGCGGCTCGCACCCTTACCCTGCACGTTACGTACTTCTGCTTCGATAGTGAACATTGATTTCTCTCTGTATTTAAAACCCTGCTACAGGCGACCCAGCAGCAGGTGAGTGTTCTGCCTCACGGATGTGAAGCGGGCGGCATTTTATACTCAAATGCCCCTCACATCAATGAAAAGTCCCGCTAACCGCGCAATTCGTTGGCGCGACGGAAGCGACCTTCATAGTCAAAGAGCTTCTCGCGCACCTGCCAGAACTGGCCTTTCTTACGGGCGACGACAAAATCCGGATGGCGCAATAACACCTGCTGGCGCACGATATCGGCCACGGTTATCCAGCGCAGGGGCACGCCCGGCGTGCGGGTATGCGGGCGGATAAACAGCTGCTCGAAGGCCATTCGCTGGGCAGGCGTCTGAACCCGGAAACGCTCGCTGACGTCCGCCCCGTCTTCGTCGTAATAGGTGATTTTCAGCCACTCGCCTTTTTCATCGGCGCCGGGCTGCAGCGCCATGCCGGAACAGCGCAGCACCAGGGCATCTTTCAGCTTTAGCGCCGCTTTCAGCATGTCGTCCGGGTCAACCAGCACCGTGTCGCATTCCCGGCAGCGGCGGGCGGCAATGTCGTTTTCGGCGTTGCACTGCGGGCAGTTTTTGAACCGGAAGCGGAAATCGCACTGCTCGCGATGCCCGTCATCATCTTCAAACCAGCCCTGACAGCGGCGGCCAAAGTGTTCGATCAGCGTACCGTCGGCGGTGGTTTTTCCCCAGAAGGTGTTGGCAAACCCGCAGGCAGGGCAAAAGACCTGCACGGGCACGTTGTCGCTTTTCCCTTTTGGCGCGCCGACCTCAGGCGTATAGAGATCGTGCGGGTTACCGGCATAATCCAGAATCAGGCAGTCGGTTTTTCCCGGGGCCAGGCGCAGGCCGCGGCCAACAATTTGTTGATACAGACTGACCGATTCGGTCGGGCGCAAAATGGCGATCAGGTCGACGTGCGGGGCGTCAAAGCCGGTGGTCAATACCGACACGTTTACCAGATAGCGGAACTGCTGGGCTTTAAAGGCGTCAATCAGGCCGTCGCGCTCCGGGCCGGGGGTCTCGCCGGTGATTAACGCCGCGTCGCCGGCGGGCAGTAACCCGGTGATCTCTCGCGCGTGCTCAACCGTGGCGGCAAAGATCATTACCCCTTTGCGCGTCGCGGCGAACTCCTCAATCTGGCTGATGATATGCGGCGTAATACGCTTTTGCTTTTTCAGCTCCTGGTTGAGATCCGCTTCGCTGAATAAGCCGTTGCTCTGCGCCTGTAGACGGCTGAAATCGTACTGCACCACCGGCATATCCAGCCGTTCAGGCGGCGTCAGGTAGCCGTGTTTAATCATGTAGCGCAGCGGAAGTTCGTAGATGCAGTCGCTAAACAGGGCCTTCTCATCGCCGCGCACCATGCCGTGATAATGGTAGCGATAGATCCAGCCTTTCCCCAGGCGAAACGGGGTCGCCGTCAGGCCCAGCAGGCGCAGGTGAGGGTTCACCGCTTTCAGGTGAGCCAGGATTTGCTGATACTGGCTGTCGTCGTCATCGCTGATGCGGTGACACTCGTCAACAATCAGCAGCGAAAATTCGCTGCGAAATAGCTCCAGATTGCGCGCCACCGACTGCACGCTGCCGAAGACCACTTTGCCGTGGCTCTCTTTGCGCTTTAGCCCGGCGGCGAAAATATCGGCTTCCAGCCCAAGCGCACAATACTTGGCATGGTTTTGCGCGACGAGCTCTTTGACGTGCGCCAGCACCAGCACGCGACCACGGGCCAGACGCGCCAGTTCGGCGATGACCAGGCTTTTGCCTGCGCCGGTCGGGAGCACAATCGCCGCCGGCTCGCGATGTTTACGGAACCAGGCGAGGGTGGCGTCAACGGCTTCCTGCTGATAGGGACGAAGTGTAAAAGTCATAGGGTCTCGGTTTCGTTATTCCGCACATATACCCGTCATACTTCAAGTTGCCTGTGCGTTGGCTGCACTCGTTCACCCCGGTCACTTACTTATGTAAGCTCCCGGGGATTCACTCCTTTGCCGCCTTCATGCAACCCGAATTATTTAGGGTATAGATAGTATGCCACGAAACTTTTTCCCTTGAGTGGCGCAACCAGACCATTATACTGAACCGTTCCAGACTGCTTCTTTTTTCGGACCTGTTGTCCGACTTCCAGCACCATTAAGGCTAAAAAGATTTCATGCGACTTGATAAGTTTATCGCTCAGCAACTCGGCGTAAGCCGCGCTATTGCCGGGCGCGAAATTCGCGCCAGCCGCGTTACCGTGGATGGCGACATTGTGAGAGACAGCGCGTTCAAACTGCAACCTGACCATCAGGTTGAGTATGACGGCAATCCGCTGACCCAGCAGCACGGTCCGCGCTACTTCATGCTCAATAAGCCGGAAGGCTACGTCTGCTCAACGGACGATCCCGATCACCCGACGGTGCTCTATTTCCTCGACGAACCGGTGGCGCACAAGCTGCACGCCGCAGGCCGCCTCGACATCGACACCACGGGTCTGGTGCTGATGACCGACGACGGGCAGTGGTCGCATCGCATTACTTCCCCGCGTCACCACTGCGAGAAAACCTATCTGGTCACGCTGGAGTCGCCGGTGTCGGATGACACGGCAGAGCAATTCACGAAAGGCGTTCAGCTGCATAATGAAAAAGATCTGACCAAACCCGCCGTGCTTGAGGTGATCACGCCGACGGAGGTCCGTCTGACCATCAGCGAAGGGCGCTACCATCAGGTGAAACGTATGTTTGCCGCGGTGGGGAACCACGTTGTTGGCCTGCATCGTGAGCGGATTGGTGCGATCGAACTCGATCCCGACCTGGCGCCAGGCGAATATCGCCCGTTAACGGAAGAAGAGATCGCCAGCGTCGGTCTGCCTTCGCACTAATTTCAGGAGAGCTCTGTGACCACCAGGCCACACTCGTCGTTCAAAATCGTCTTCATTCTTGGCCTGCTGGCCATGCTGATGCCGCTGTCTATTGATATGTACCTGCCCGCGCTGCCGGTCATTTCCGCGCAGTTTGGCGTTCCGGCGGGCAGCGCGCAGATGACGCTCAGCACCTATATTCTCGGCTTTGCCCTCGGCCAGCTGTTTTATGGCCCGATGGCGGACAGCCTTGGACGCAAGCCCGTTATTCTGGGCGGGACGCTGGTATTTGCGGCCGCAGCGGTTGCCTGTGCGCTGGCGCAGACCATCGATCATCTGATTATCATGCGCTTCTTCCACGGTCTGGCGGCGGCTGCGGCAAGCGTGGTGATTAACGCCCTGATGCGCGATATCTACCCGAAGGAAGAGTTCTCCCGCATGATGTCGTTCGTGATGCTGGTGACGACGATTGCGCCGCTGGTGGCCCCGATGGCCGGTGGCGCGGTGCTGGTGTGGTTTAGCTGGCATGTGATTTTCTGGATCCTGGCCCTGGCCGCGCTGCTGGCCTCGGCGATGATCTTCTTCTTTATTGATGAAACGCTTCCCGTCGAGCGCCGTCAGAAATTCCACATCCGAACCACAATCGGCAACTTTGCCTCGCTGTTTCGCCACAAGCGCGTGCTCAGCTATATGCTGGCAAGCGGGTTCAGCTTCGCCGGGATGTTCTCCTTCCTGAGCGCCGGGCCGTTTGTCTACATTGAGCTGAACCACGTTTCGCCGCAGCACTTCGGCTACTATTTCGCGCTTAACATCGTCTTCCTGTTCATCATGACCATCATCAACAGCCGTTTTGTCCGGCGGGTGGGGGCGCTGAACATGTTCCGCGCCGGGCTGTGGATCCAGTTTGTGATGGCTATCTGGCTGGTGGTGAGCGCGTTTCTGGGCGTGGGCTTCTGGGCGCTGGTGGTCGGCGTGGCGGCCTTTGTCGGCTGCGTGTCGATGGTGTCATCTAATGCGATGGCGGTGATCCTGGATGAGTTTCCGCATATGGCGGGCACCGCCTCTTCCCTGGCGGGGACGTTCCGCTTCGGCATCGGCGCTATCGTTGGGGCGTTGCTTTCAATGGCTACCTTTACGACGGCATGGCCCATGCTGTGGGCGATGGCTTTTTGCGCAACCAGCTCGATACTCTTCTATCTTTACGCCAGTCGACCGCGAAAAGCGGCCCACTAAAATACAGAGAAGGCCCGATAGGGCCTTTTTTGTTGATGCATATCAACCAAACCCCCGTTCGTTTATTCCGTGTTTGTTTATTTTATGTAAAATCTATTTATGTAAAAAGTCACATCATTGTATTCAAAAAGGTTGAGTTAGATCGCAGAAACGGGTACATATAGCGCCGACGCGAGCCTGGATATCGATAAAAAAGCGCTGAATAGTGCAGGCTGGCGATGATGTGTTACTATAAATGTAAATAAATTGTGAAGTAAATTTTGCTTCCGGGGAACGAACGTGAATACATTACAACTCTCCATTGTCCATCGCTTGCCCCAGAGCTATCGCTGGTCGGCGGGTTTTGCAGGTTCGAAAGTTGAACCGATTCCGCAAAGCGTCGCGGGCTGTGAAAACTGCCTGGTGGCACTCAAGCTGCTGAGCCCGAGCGACGAAAATGCATGGCGGGTGATGGAGCGTCTCAGTCAGGCCCTGACGGATATCGAAGTGGACAGCTCCGTGCTGGAGTGTGAAGGTGAGCCGTGCCTGTTCGTGAAGAGCCAGGACGAGTTTGCCGCCACCTGCCGTCTGAAGAATTTTGGCGTTGCCATCGCGGAGCCTTTCTCCGGCCAGTACCCGTTCTGACCGCTAGTCTGCCGACAACAGCTGGCGCGTGTAGCGCTGCGTTGGCGCGCTAAATACGCGCTGGCACTCTCCCTGCTCGACCACTTCTCCCTGTCGCAACACAATCACCTGATGGCATAGCGCCCGCACCACCTGTAGATCGTGGCTGATAAAGATATAGGCCAGCCGGTGTTTTTCCTGAAGCCCTTTCAGCAGCGCCAGGATCTGCGCCTGAACGGTTCTGTCCAGCGACGACGTTGGTTCATCCAGAATAATCAGCTCCGGCTTCAGGATCAGCGCGCGGGCAATGGCGATACGCTGGCGCTGCCCGCCGGAGAATTCAGCCGGATAGCGGTGGCGCGTCCCGGCATCTAAGCCCACTTCGGCCATCACCCGCTTAACTTCCTGCTCGCGCTGCTGAGCGCTCAGGCTGGGCTGATGCACGCGCAGACCCTCTTCGATAATCTGTAACACGCTGAGCCGCGGGTTAAGCGAGGAGTTGGGATCCTGAAACACCACCTGCATGCGGGGCCGCACGGGCAGCATCTGACGGCGGTTCCAGCGGTGCAGCGGCATATCGTCAAAGAGGATCTCGCCCTGGGAGGCAATTAAGCGCAGCAGCGCCAGACCGGTGGTGCTTTTGCCCGAACCGGATTCGCCCACCAGCCCGAGGGATTCTCCCGGGCGCAGCGAGAAGCGGATGTTTTTCAGCACCGGATTCTGGTCGACGATGCGCCGCAGAATACCTTTGCGGATCGGGAACGAGACGGACAAATCCTCAACGCGCAGCAGCGGTGTGCTGTCCGCCTTGAGGGGAACCGGGTCTCCGGAGGGTTCGCTGTCGAGCAAACGCTGCGTATAGGGGTGCTGCGGCGCGCTCAGCAGCGTGGACGCGCTATTCTGTTCAACGCATCGTCCGTTTTGCATCACCGCGACGCTGTCGGCCAGCTTTCTCACAATGCTCAGGTTGTGCGTGATAAACAGCAGGCTCATGTTCAGCTCGTCACGCAGTTCCCGCAGCAGCGTCAATATTTGCGCCTGTACCGTCACGTCCAGCGCCGTTGTAGGCTCGTCGGCAATCAACAGCTCGGGTCGCGTGAGCAGGGCCATAGCGATCATCACGCGCTGGCGTTCGCCGCCGGAGAGCTGATGCGGAAAATCATTCAGCCGTTTGGCCGCGTTGCGTATTCCTGTTCGTTCCAGACAATCCAGAATTTCTCCCCGCGCGGCCTCTTTGCGCATCCCCCGGTGCAGGGAGAGCACTTCATAGAGCTGTTTCTCCAGGCTGTGCAGCGGATTGAGGGAAACCATCGGCTCCTGGAAGATCATCGCGATTTTGTTGCCGCGAATACCGCGCAGGGTATGTTCGTCGGCATGCAGCAGCGAGCTGCCGTGAAACAGAATATCCCCTTGCGGGTAGCTCACAGGCGGAGAAGGCAGCAGCCGCAGGATAGAGAGTGCCGAAACGCTCTTGCCTGAACCCGACTCGCCCACCAGGGCCAGCGTTTCACCGGGCTGGATCTGCAGCGACAGGTCGGTGACCACGGTGCGCGTCTCGTCCTGCTTAGAAAAAGCAATCGACAGGTTATCAATACTGAGAAGAGGCTGGGTCATTTTATACCGCCTTGTTCGGATCGAAGGCATCGCGCACGGCTTCGCCAATAAAAATCAGCAGCGACAGCAGCACGGCCACGGAAAGAAAGGCGGCGATGCCTAACCACGGCGCCTGCAGGTTGTTCTTACCCTGCAGCAGCAGTTCGCCGAGCGACGGGGAACCCAGCGGTAGCCCGAAACCAAGAAAATCCAGCGAGGTGAGGGTGGTGATGGAGCTGCACAGAATAAACGGCAGGAAGGTGAGCGTTGCCACGACCGCGTTGGGCAGCATGTGGCGGAAGATGATCCCCCGGTCGCTCACGCCAAGCGCCTGCGCGGCGCGAATGTAGTCGAAATTGCGGGTGCGCAGGAACTCCGCGCGCACCACGCCCACCAGCGCCATCCAGCCGAACAGGACGGTGATGCCTAACAGCCACCAGAAGCCGGGCTGCACCACGCTGGAAAGCAGGATGATCAGAAACAGCGTTGGCATGCCTGACCAGACTTCAATAACCCGCTGGCCCCACAGGTCGATTTTCCCGCCGTAGTAGCCCTGAACGGCGCCCGCCACGACGCCCATTACGCTTGAGAAGATCGTCAGCATCAGCCCAAAGAGAAGAGAAATTCGCGTGCCATACAGGATGCGCGCCAGCACGTCCCCGCCGTTAGCATCCGTTCCCAGCCAGTTTTGCGCGGAGGGCGGGGAAGGGAAGGGCGTCGTGGTGGCGAAGTTAATGCTGTTTGCGCCAAAGCGTACCGGCGCCCAGAGCGCCCAGCCGTGCTGCTCAATCTGCTGGCGAAGCCACGGATCCTGATACTCCGCCGGTGTCGCAAACGGGCCGCCAAAGTCGCTTTCGCTGTAACTGGCGATAACCGGCACGTACCAGCGGTCGTTAAAATGCACCAGCAATGGCTTGTCGTTGGCGATCAGCTCCGAACACATGCTTAAGGCAAACAGCACGGCAAAAATCCACAGCGACCAGTAGCCGCGGCGGTTGTGGCGAAAGCGGGCCCAGCGGGCCTGGTTGACGGGGCTTAAACGCGGCATCAGCGGCCCTCAAAATCAATTCGGGGATCGACCAGCGTATAGCTGATATCACTGATGATATTCAGCAGCAGGCCAATCAGGGTGAAAATATAAAGTGTGCCAAACATCACCGGATAATCGCGCGACACGGTAGCCTCATAGCCCAGCAGCCCCAGGCCGTTGAGCGAGAACATCACCTCTATCAGCAGCGAGCCGGTAAAAAACATGCCGATGAACGTGGCCGGAAATCCGGCGATCACCAGCAGCATGGCGTTGCGGAACACGTGTTTCCACATGATCTGCTTCTCGCTCACGCCCTTGGCGCGGGCCGTGACAACGTACTGCTTACGAATTTCATCGAGAAAGGCGTTTTTGGTCAACATGGTCAGGGCCGCAAACCCGCCGATGACCGTGGCCAGCACCGGCAGCGTGATATGCCAGAGATAGTCAGTGATTTTCTGATACCACGGCAGGGAGCTGAAATCGGCGGAGACCAGCCCCCGCAGCGGGAAGAAGTCGAAATAGCTTCCCCCGGCAAAAAAGACAATCAGCAGGACGGCAAACAGAAACGCCGGTATGGCGTAGCCGATGATGATGAACGTGCTGCTCCAGATATCAAACCGGCTGCCGTTATACACCGCTTTGCGGATCCCGAGCGGTATAGAGACCAGATAGATAATCAGCGTTCCCCACAGCCCCAGCGTTATCGAAACCGGCAGGCTTTGCTTGATCAACGTTAACACTGACGCACTGCGAAACAGGCTGTCGCCAAAATCAAAGCGGATGTAATCCCAGAGCATCTTGAAATAGCGCTCGTGAATCGGTTTGTCAAAGCCGTAGCGGTGGGTGATCTCGGCGATCACCTCCGGATCCAGCCCGCGTCCGCCGCGATAATGGCTCTCGCTGATATTCCCTACGCCGGTTCGCGCATGGCTCGCGCCCATCCCTTCACCGCCGCCGCCGGGCATGCCGCCGCTGTTGCCAAATTCAATGGCGGCAATCGCCTGATCGACCGGGCCGCCGGGGGCGATTTGCACGATAAAAAAGTTAATCGTGATGATGGCCCACAGGGTGGGGATGACCAGCAGGAGACGACGGAGAAGATAGGCACCCATGATGATTCCTTATCGCCGCTCAGCGGGAAGTCTGGCGGCTTTGTTAACGTCATACCACCAGGTATCAAAGCCCAGGGAGTAGACAGGGCGCACGGCAGGCACGGAGAACTTGTCCCAGCGCGCCAGGCGATCTTCGCCCATATACCACATCGGCAGCATGTAGTAGTTCCAGGTCAGGACCCTGTCGAGGGCGCGCCCGAGCGGCAGGAGCTTTTCTTTATCCCCCTGCGCCGCCACTATTTTCGCAATCAGCGCGTCAATCGCTGGGCTTTTTACACCTGGCGCATTGTATGAGGAGTCAATGTAGCTGGAGGCCCAGGAGATTTGCAGGTCGGAGCTGGGCCACGGCTGCGCGGGCCACAGGCGCTGCATCATGTCGTAATCACGGCTGCGCATGCGGCTGGTGATCTGCGCGTTATCAACCTGGCGAATGTTCATGGTCACGCCCAGTCGCTCAAGGTTGTGCTTAAACGGCAGTACCCACTGATCGTTGCCCCCGGACGAGAGCAGCAGCTCAAAGCTGAGAGGCTTACCCGTTTTGGCATCGACACGCTTTTGATTTTTCAGGTGCCAGCCCGCGTCATCCAGCAGTTTACTGGCTTTCAGCAGGTTGTCGCGGTCGTAACCGTCACCGTTCGACGCGGGCGGCTGAAACACGGTGGTGAACACCTGCGGCGGCAGCTCCGCTTTCAGCGGCGCCAGCAGTGCCAGCTCGTCGGCTTTCGGGTAATCGCGCGCGGCGTATTCGGTGTTCTGAAAATAGCTGTTCGCACGGCTGTAAGCCCCGTAAAACAGCGCTTTGTTCATCCACTCAAAATCAAAGGCCAGGGAAATGGCTTCGCGCACCCGGCGGTCATTAAATACCGGACGCTGAATATTAAACGCCAGCCAGCGGGTGTCCTGGGCAGACTCATTTTTGTGCTCGTCTTTGACGATATAGCCTTTGGCGAAATTTTTGCCGATATAGCGGGTCGCCCAGTTTTTGGCGCTGCTCTCGACGCGTAAATCGAAAGCACCGGCTTTGAACGCTTCAAACGCCACGTTATCGTCGAGGTAGTAATCATAGCGAAGGGTGTCGAAATTCCAGCGCCCGCGGTTTACCGGCAGGTCTGCCGCCCAGTAGTCTTTCACGCGAGAGTAAACGACATATTGCCCCATGCGCCAGTCGGTGATGCGGTATGGGCCGCCTGCCAGCGGCGGCGTGGAAAGCGGGTCGCTTAGCTTATGGTTTTTCCAGAACGATTCAGGCATCACCGGCAGCGAGAACAGGCTGAGCATATTCTCTTTGTTCGGTTCGCTCAGCTCGATGCGCACGGTGAGCGGCGCAATGGCTCTGACGGAAGCCCCTTTATACACGATGCGGAACTGGGGGACGCCTTCGGTCATGAATTTATGGAAGGTGAACGCGACGTCGCTGGCCTTCACCGGCGTGCCGTCGTGAAAACGCGCTCGCGGATTCAGCGAAATTTCCGCCCAGGCGAAGTTATCGGCGTAACGCACGTTCTCGGCAATCAGCGGATAATAGCTGCCGGGCTCATCATCCGACGTGACGAAGAGCGTATCGTAAAGCGATTCCGTTCGCGCGGCCGCCACGCCGCGCAGGGCGAAGCGGTTGAAGTTGTCGAATGTTCCCGTGGCGGAAAGCGTGACCTTTCCGCCCTTCGGCGCGGCAGGGTTAACGTAATCGAAGTGCGTAAAATTGACCGCATATTTCGGCTCGCCAATCACCGCGAAGGCAATATTTTCTTTGATGGCCTGCGCCTGGCTGGACAGGCTCGTTAGTGCCAACATCAGCAACATGAAGCGCATAAGCATCTCGCGGCGGCTCCCTCTTTTACAGACCGGCTCGGTTAAGCTGAATAATAAGTGACGTCACGGGCAATGTGAAATTAATCACCCTCGGGCGAAATATCAGGCCGCCATTCGCGGAACTGCGCCAGCGGCATCGGGCGGCTAATCCAGTATCCCTGCAGGAAATTAACGCCGTGTTCGCGCAGCCAGGCGGCCTGTTCCGGCGTTTCCACCCCTTCGGCGACGGTCGACATATTCAGTCGTCTTGCCAGCGTCAGGACGGCGTCCAGCACCGGCGACGTCACGGTCTCGGTGCCAATCGCATTAACAAAACCGCGGTCTATCTTGAGGTAGTCCATGGTGAAATGCTCAAGATAAATCAGCGCGCTGTGGCCGGTGCCAAAATCATCAATGGCTATCTCAAACCCTTCGTTGTGTAGCCATTCGAAGAGGCTGTTGGCTTCCCGATGATTGAGCATGTCGCGCTCGGTAATTTCCAGCACGATCTGGAAGTAATCCTGCGGCAGTAGCGCTTTGAAGGTGCGCATATCGTCTTTGAAGCTTTCCGCATGCAGATGCCCCGGCGCAATGTTGATGCCCACCTTTGCTCCCGGAGGTAACAGCGTTTGTAACACGGGCGCATCGTGAATGATAAGGTCAAAGAGATGCAGCGTCAGCGGGACAATCAGCTTCTGCGCTTCGGCAAAATTGATAAACGCGTCCGGCGGAATTTCCCCCATCGTCGGGTGTTTCCAGCGCATCAGCACTTCAAGCCCGGTCATCTGGAGCGATTTAGCATCGACGACGGGCTGATAAACCACGTAAAACTGACCGCGCTTAATGGCGCTTAAAATCTCTTTACCCGGGTTGAGGCGAATGCTGAGGATATAGTAGTTGAGCGATCCGGCACAAATGCCGCACACCAGCCCGAAGAACAGGGCGTAGAGAATTTCATCGCTGGTCCATGCGTCAGCATACAGGTTGATGGTCAGGGGAACGTCTTTCAGCGTCGCGGTTCGGGCGGGCGTTTCATGTAGATCATGCGCAAGGACCAGCGTGCTGGAGCGCGTTGACAGCGCATGGTCGCCAATAATGATGGCAATACCGGCAAATTCGTCCTGGCGCGCGGTGTAGAGCAGGTAAGGCGTCAGATTGAGATTCACCGAGGTAAACACGCCGCCGTCCTTCACTAGCGGGTTACGGTACCAGATGGCAATCGCGGGCTTGTTGGGCAACATCGGGGTGCCGGGAAGTAACGCCATATCAATCTGTTTGTCGATGTGCAGCTCGGGGATCAGCTCCTCCATGGGGACATTCATCGGCCCCGTGGCAGAAGAGCAGAACGCCATTTTGTCTCTGACCAGCAGGAATGCGCGAACGTTAACGCTAAAGGCAGCGCGCGAGGTAAGTTCCTGATTGACGTCGTGGCAGTTGTTTAACGTGAGCGGCTGGAGCACATCGATAGAATTTTTTAACTCATCGAAGTAGCTCTCCATATAGATGCTCACATCGTGGATCAGGGTGTCGAATTTGACTTCCCGCTTGTGGTAGCTCCAGAAAAATTGCAACGAACCCAGGAGCAGGGCGGCGATCAGGCCTGTGATGATGCTGAGGATCAGTATTTTGCGATTGCTGGAGAAATAGCGGGTGAACATAGACGTCGTGATTCCTGAAATGCCGCTGGATGTATTCAGTGTAACGGGCAAAAAAAAACACTGCCGAAGCAGTGCTTTTTTTCATCATATCGTCAGCCAAGGGATAACCAACGATACAATAGTCATATTAACTGCGGGTCAGTACGCGGCGTGCTTCGTTGTAGCGCTTCTTCCAGTACGGTTCATTCATGCTGGAAATGGTCACACCGCTGCTGGTGGAGGCATGTACAAACTGGTCATTACCAATGTAGATGCCAACATGTCGACCTGTAGAACCGGCACGGAACAGGACTAAATCACCGGTGCGCAGTTTGGTACGTGAAATCGACTTGCCCATCTCCTGCTGTTCATAGGTTGAACGCGGAAGATCTAACCCAAATTGCTCACGGAACGTACGCTGTACAAAACCGGAACAATCAATACCTGTTTTTGTGCTGCCACCAAGGCGATAGCGCACGCCTTTCCAGTCAGCATACTGGTCCATAATGCGGGACTTCACGTCCAGATTACGTACCATATTTTCAAATTCATCCTGAGAGGCTTGCAGTGACGAGGAATCTTCCATTCCCACAACACGCGTCTCAGGATGCATATTCTTTGCGGTGTTCGATGTACTACATGCAGACAACAGTACCGCGACTGCTATCGCCGGGATCCCCCGTAAGATATATCTCAGAAACGGTTGAGATTTGACCATTTTGTTTATTATCCCTTGAAGTCCTTAACGACAAATATCGTTATAAAAATGCCAAACGTGACGAGACTAATTATCTGTTCACATTGAGACAATTCTTTCTGGTCACATTTGTGGCACAGCGCACAAAATTATTCGCCAGTGAAATAATTATCTCTATGGGGCAAAACGAGTTCGAGATTAACCGATTGCCTGGGGTATTGCGAGAAAAAAAAGCCTTTTTTTTATAAGAAAATGTGATACAGAAAGTAAAAACATAGAATTGCTCAAAATAGCGACGGATCCGCTGCGCCAGTATGCAATTGCTTCATTTTTATCATGAATATGATGACGAGAATATGACAGTGGGGAAAGATCGCGGCGAGAACGCTATCAGGGATCATGTCGATCCCTGATAGCTCACGTTAATTTAGGTTAGTTATTTGTTTAATTGTTGTTGCGCTCTTCCGGGAAGATAGCGATCGAACAGCGCTATTATCCTGTCGCTCAGTGGGGTCATCAAACACCACGGCAGCGCAATCAGCGCCACGGAGAGCGAACCGACGGCAATATCGGTAAACCAGTGAGCGCCAATCATTACGCGCGGGAAGGCAAAAACCACAAAAATAATCAGGGCTATGGCAAAAGCTTTTCTGCCGAAATAGCGAAGCATAATTGCGGAAAAAATAAGCAGCATCATGCCGTGATCGCCGGGGAAACTGTCCTTCGACGCATCTTTTGTTGGAATATGCAGCAGTTCGCTGACGCGATAAATATCGGTGAAGAATAGCGTTGGGCTTGAACGCTTAACCGGAATAATCGCAGTTGCCAGCTGGTTAATGACAACGGCAAACAGCAGCATCACCAGACCGATAATGAGAATACGCCGACGCCCGGCTTTATCCTCTTTCAGCCAGAAAGAGAGCATCAGGCAGCCCATGGCCAGCAGCGAGAAGCCGTCGAAGGCGCGGTTATTGGTAATTGCCACCAGCCACAGGAACGCGCTGCTCTTCACCAGCTCCTGGTTGAAGAAGTGAAAAATGGCAGAATCCAGCGGGAACCAGAAACCATGATCCGCCGGGATATACCAGGAGAAGAAAAGCGCCAGACCGGCGACATTAAGCAGTAATATCAGGGGAAATCGAGTTGTCATAACGTTCTGCATAGAGTGAAAACTGGGGCAACGTTAGCCGCCCGAACTTAAACGAATCCTCAACAGGCTGGACTGGAGGGCATTCCAGTCGGCGTTAACCGCACTAATTAACTCTATTCGGCTGTCAGGCGGCGCCACATTCTGCGTTTCAATAAAGAAATCGTCACCCTGACGGTTGATCCTCACCAGCCCGTCTGGTGTGCGCATGATCCCTTTCACGCGATCGACGGGCGCAAGGCGAGCCCACTCGAGGATCCCGATGGTGTCAAAAACGGTTTCAGCATCAAAAATCCATCCGCAGGCCTGATATCCCTGGCCGCTGTTCAGGTTACGACGCCAGCGCTGATGTTCCGGCAGGCTGAGTGCGGCTAAACCTTGCTTAACCGGATGACTGTGCGAATGATCCGCGCTGGCAGGCAACTCGGTGAGGTTCAGACGAGGAAGGTCAAGCAGGGCGCTATCAATATTCCCCTGGGTGGTCTGCACCCGCGTGCGGTTGCCGCCGAAATGTTGCCACCACGCGTCCAGCGCGGCCTGGCTTTCAGCCGTGGCGCGATCTGCTTTATTCGCGACAATAACGTCAGCCGAGGCGAGTTGATCGCGGAAATTCTCATTGGCCACCGCCTTGTCATCCAGAAGCTGACGCGGATCGAGCAGGCACAGGGTGGCGCGCAGGTCGATCCACGGCTCGTAAACCGGGGCGGTCAGTAAATCGAGGATCTGCTTCGGATGACCCAGCCCGGTGGGCTCAATCAGCAGGCGGTCGGGTTTGCCCTGACGCAGCAGCGTATTGAGCCCGACCTGCATCGGCAGGCCATTGACGCAGCACATGCACCCGCCGGGGATCTCTTTAATCATCGCGCCGCTGGATGACAGTAACGCGCCGTCAATGCCTACCTCGCCAAATTCATTGACCAGCACGGCCCATTTCTCGGCAGGATCTTTATTCGCCAGCAGGTGGAGAATTGAGGTGGTTTTACCGCTGCCGAGAAAACCGGTGATGAGGTTGGTTTTGGTCACGTGCGCTCCAGATGAGGATTGTGATGCTATAACACTAATCTCTCTATCCTGGCGAAAAACGTGACCGGTGAGAAGGGGGAGGGCGAACGGAGGCTTCATCCGTTCGCGTTAAGCGCAATAATCGTTAAATATTTAACGTCTCAATAACAGCCTGACGCGCGCCGTGGCGGGTGATGCGCTGGTATGCCTGGCTGACAGCCTCCACAAACGCGCTGTTTTGCGCGAGATCGTGACCAAAGACCTCGCTCAGCCCCAGCAGGGCGTTAACGCGGTCGGCGTCGCTGCTGGCATTGACCATCGTGCGAATTTTATCGCTGAGGGGATCGCGAACATCAATCGCGTTGCCACGGTCGTCGGTACCGCTGACGTAGCGTATCCAGCCGGCCACGCCCAGAGCCAGCAGCGACCACGGTGTTTTTCGCTCGAGATGAACGCGGATCCCGTCCAGCATTCTTTGTGGAAGCTTCTGGCTACCGTCCATCGCGATTTGCCAGGTCCGATGCTGAAGTGCCGGGTTGGCAAAGCGCTCGAGCAGGCTATCGGCGTAGGCGGTGAGGTCGACATCCTTAATGCGTAATGTGGGCGCCTGCTCGTCCAGCATCAGCCGACGGGCGGCTTCACGGAATGCAGCGTCCTCCATGCATTCATTAATATGGGCGTAGCCCGCGAGGTACCCCAGATACGCCAGGAAAGAGTGGCTGCCGTTGAGCATGCGCAATTTCATCTGCTCCCACGGCAGAACATCCTGCACCATCTGAACGCCCGCGACTTCCCACTCCGGACGGCCGGCAACAAAATTATCTTCTACCACCCACTGAATAAACGGCTCACAGCTGATGGCGCACGGATCTTCCACGCCGAGCGCGTCGGTGATTTCCGCCAGTGAGGCGTCCGTCGCGGCGGGAACAATTCTGTCGACCATCGTCCCCGGGAAGCTCACGTGGCTATCAATCCATTCAGACAGCGCTGCGGAACGCTTTTGCGCCATGCCCAGCACCGCGTTTTTCACCACGTGCCCGTTATCAGGGATATTGTCGCAGGAGAGCACGGTAAACGCAGGCAAGCCGCGCTCGTGGCGGCGGTGAAGCGCTTCGACCAGGATCCCGGGTGCGGAATGTGGCTCTGAGGGGTTTTCAAGGTCATGGATTATTCGGGCGTTGTGCAGATCGAGTTTCCCGGTCGCGGGATCTATGCAATAGCCTTTCTCCGTGATGGTGAGCGACACAATTGCGACCTGAGGCTCGCAAAATTTCTCAATAATGGCGGGCAGAGAGTCCAGCTTTGCGTTAAGGCATTCATGGACGGCACCGACGATAATCGCCTCATTGCCTTCCGCCCCTTTCTCCAGCACGGTGAACAGGTGATCCTGCGCGCGCAGCTGGCTCATCAGCACGTCGCCGCTGAAAAGGCTAATCTCACAAATACCCCAGTCGCCGCCTTTTTCATTAAGCACCCGGTTTGTTAACAATGCCTGGTGCGCACGGTGAAACGCGCCAAAGCCAAAATGGACGATGCGGGAGCGCAGTTGCTGACGATCGTAGCGCGGCTGCTGAACCTGGGCAGGAAGGGCGGTGGAGGCAATTGTCTTCATGAGATACACACCTGATTAACCATTAATTAACAATGCCAGTGTAAAGTTATATGACAGCAAATAAAATTGGTGAGCCGTAAATATCCCCGTTCTGTGAGTTTGATCAATCAATGTGTGGCGGTATGTTGACCCTTAGCGGTAAACATGTATGGTAGTCGTCATTGCAGTAACGCATATTGGTATAACAACTTAAGAGGGTGAGGCAATGGAACAAACCTGGCGTTGGTACGGGCCGAACGATCCGGTTTCTCTTGATGATGTGCGCCAGGCAGGCGCAACGGGTGTCGTCACGGCGCTGCATCATATTCCAAACGGTCAGGTATGGCCGGTAGAGGAAATTCAACAGCGTCAGGCGCTGCTGGCGGAGAAGGGGTTAACCTGGTCTGTAGTAGAGAGCATCCCGGTTCACGAAGACATCAAAACCCATTCCGGGGACTACCAGACCTGGATTGCTAACTATCAGCAGAGCATTCGCAACCTGGCGGCCTGCGGCATTGATACGGTTTGCTATAACTTCATGCCTATCCTCGACTGGACGCGTACCGACCTTGAATATCAGATGCCGGACGGCTCGAAAGCCCTGCGTTTCGACCAAATCGCCTTTGCGGCGTTTGAGCTGCACATTCTGAAACGCTCCGGCGCCGAAGCGGATTACACCGCGGAAGAGCAGCAGCAGGCGCTCGCGTGGTTTAACGCCGCCAGTGACGCAGACATCGAAAAGCTGACCCGTAATATTATTGCGGGCCTGCCGGGGGCGGAAGAGGGGTATACGCTGGATCAGTTCCGCGCGCGCCTGGCGGAATACGGCGATATTGATAAGCAGCAGCTGCGTGAAAACATGGCGTACTTCCTGCGCGCTATCGTGCCGGTTGCTGAAGAGGCAGGCGTACGCCTCGCGGTACACCCGGACGATCCACCGCGTCCTATCCTCGGCCTGCCGCGCATTGTTTCCACTATTGAAGATATGCAGTGGCTGAAAGAGACGGTAAACAGCATCTATAACGGCTTTACTATGTGTACCGGCTCCTACGGCGTGCGTGCGGATAACGACCTGGTGCGGATGATTGAAACCTTTGGCGATCGCATTCACTTTACGCACTTGCGTGCGACCTGCCGTGAGGATAATCCAAAAACCTTCCACGAGGCGGCGCACCTGGGCGGCGATGTGAACATGGTAGCGGTGGTAGACGCCATTCTGGCGGAAGAGGCGCGTCGCAAGCAGGCGGGCGATGTGCGTCCTATCCCGTTCCGTCCGGATCACGGCCACCAGATGCTGGACGATCTGCGTAAGAAAACCAACCCGGGCTATTCGGCGATTGGCCGTCTTAAAGGGATGGCGGAAGTGCGCGGCGTTGAGCTGGCGCTGAAGATGACGAAGTATCCGGAGCTTCTGTAAGCGCTATTGCCCGGTGGCGCTACGCTTACCGGGCCTATAAAAAACCGGCCTGAGAGCCGGTTTTTGTGTTTTTGTCGGTCGGTTAAGGCAAAGCCGCCACCCGACAAACACCACAATCAGTCGGCGCGACCCATATAGCGTTTTTCTTCGATATGGATGCGGATCTTCTCGCCAGCGGAGAGGTATTCCGGCACCTGCACAACCAGGCCGGTGGTCAGGGTAGCCGGTTTGTTGCGCGCGCTTGCGGATGCGCCTTTGATGCCGGGTGCGGTTTCCACGATTTCCAGATCGACGGTCTGAGGCAGCTCCAGCGCCAGCAGCACGCCGTCCCAGGTCAGGACCTGCATATCAGGCATGCCGCCTTCAGGAATGAACAGCAGCTCTTCTTCAATCTGATCTTTGGTGAAGATGTACGGGGTGTAATCTTCTTTGTCCATGAACACGTATTCGTTGCCGTCGATGTAGGAGAAATCAACGTAGCGACGGGTCAGGGTCACGGTATCGACGATATCGTCACCTTTAAAGCGCTCTTCCACCTTCAGGCCGGTACGCACATCGGCGAAACGCATTTTGTACAGCGTTGCTGCACCACGGGCGCTGGGTGCCTGAATGTCGATATCTTTCACAATCAGCAGTTTGCCGTTGTAATTCAGCACCATACCTTTCTTAATTTCGTTCGCTCTTGGCATTGCAGTAATCCTGTTTACGGGAGGTAAAAAATATCGCGCCAAATTACTCGCGCGCGGCCTTTCAGGCAAGAGGAATTCGTGGCTTTTGCTATCAATACGCAAAAGGTGTTACTGTGCGCGCGATGCCCGACTGCGCGGGCGATCGTCAGCGAAAGAGAGCATTTATGGATTGCCGTCCCGATTGTGGCGCGTGCTGTACTGCACCGTCCATTTCAAGCCCCATTCCAGGAATGCCGGAGGGCAAGCCTGCCAATACCCGCTGCGTTCAGCTCTCGGAAACGAACCTGTGCATGATCTTTGGCTCACCGCTGCGCCCGAAAGTCTGCTCCGGGCTTCAGCCCACGGCCGAAATGTGTGGCAGCACGCGAGGGCAGGCGATGACGTACCTTCTTGAGCTGGAAGCGCTCACCGCGCCCTAAACGTCTTTAATCCTCGCCAGACAGCCGATCGTCAGGGTACACATCACCAGCGCAATCCAGAACACCGTGTGATAGTTCCAGATTTCTGCAACGACACCGGCCATTGAGCCCGCGATAATCCAGCCCACGCGGGTGGTATTAGTATAAAGGGTGGTGGCAGAGCCTGCCTGGCCCGGCATCAGATCCTGGAAATAGAGCATGCCTATCCCGGCGAGAATGCCAATATAGATGGCGTTCAGCAGCTGTAAAGCCAGCAACAGCCCCGGCGTATGTACCGTCAGCATACCGATATAAAACAGCAGACCGGCAACGGCGGCGATGCGCATTAAAAAACGCTTTCCGAAGCGCTTTGCGTAATAGCCCGCAATGAGCATTGTCGGGATCTCAAGCCCGGCCGCTGTGCCCATCATGATGCCCGCCAGCTTCTCCGACAGGTGCAGTTCATCAATAATAAACAGCGGCATATTGATGATATACAGGCTGTTGGTGCCCCACATCAGCGTACAGATAACAAACAGGAGCAGGGCATCGCGGCGGTTGCGGCGCGGCGCTTCCAGCACGCCCGTTGCCACTTTGGTCTCTTTGCGCATGGACGGCAGGAAGAACCACACCAGCGCGCCGCACACCACAAACGCGACGGCCGCGCTCAGGTACATCACCGTAAAGCCAAAACCCATCGCCAGCGCGTAGGCCAGCGGCGGGCCAATCACCCATGCCAGCGACACCTGAGCACGCAGGACAGAGCTGAACATCACCGCTTCACGTCCGGTATGGTCGGCGTGTTCGCGGGCAAGGGCGAACAGCTGAGGGTTCGCCGTTGAGCCAAAGCTGCTCAGGAATACCCCGACGAAGAGCAGAATGAAATAGTTGCGGTTCCATGCAAACAGAACGCAGGCCATGACCCCGAGCAGACAGCAGAAAACGATCAGGCTTTTGCGATCGCCTTTTCTGTCAGATCGTCCCGCCAGAAACTGGCTGACCAGGATGCCGATGATGGCGCTTACGGTAAAAAAGAAGCCGACCATTGCCGGACGGACGTGAACCTCATTTGTCAGAAATAGGCTCAATGTTGGCGTCTGTAACGCACCGGCAATGCCCGTGAAGAAGGCAACAACCAGGAATGCCGCTGAGGTCAAATCAAAGGGCTTCGGCGAGACGGCCGCAGGGGTGTTATGCATGTTTTATAATTAGCGAGTAGCAGAGAGGGGCGGAGTTTACGCCGTCAGCTAAAAAATAAACAGTGGGTGCGGTCAATGATGCCACGAAAAATCAAAATGGCATTTCAACTTACGACCCACCCGGCTGACCTTAGCTGAAACTGTCTTGCTGAACTTCAGCAAAATTCAGCTGAACGAAGAAGAAATGTGCTGTATCTCTAAATTCTGATATCGGAAATACGAGTTTACTTGCAAGACATTGCAGAAAGCGCAAGACTTTTTGAAACGTTTCAGCGCTATCTTGTTTTAACAAACGGAGCAGGCTAGCGCATTTTTTCTCATTAAAGCTGAAACGATTCAAGTTCAGCAGGAGTGGAGAACCATGTTCCAGTTATCTGTTCAGGATATCCACCCGGGCGCTCAGGCCGGGGATAAAGAAGAGGCTATTCGCCAGGTTGCCGCTGCGCTTGTGCAGGCGGGTAACGTCGCGGACGGCTATGTAAACGGCATGCTGGCCCGCGAGCAGCAGACCTCAACCTTCCTCGGCAATGGCATTGCCATTCCGCACGGCACAACCGACACCCGCGATCAGGTGCTGAAAACCGGCGTTCAGGTTTATCAGTTCCCGCAGGGCGTGCTCTGGGGCGACGGTCAGGTGGCGTATGTGGCTATCGGTATCGCGGCCAGCAGCGACGAACACTTAGGTCTGCTGCGTCAGCTGACGCATGTCCTGAGCGATGACGATGTGGCTGAACAGCTGAAGTCCGCGACCACAGCTGAAGAGCTGCGCGCCTTGCTGATGGGCGAAAAACAGAGCGAAGCGCTGAAGCTGGATAACGAAACGCTGACGCTGGACGTGGTTGCCTCCGATCTGGTAACGCTGCAGGCGCTGAACGCGGGTCGTCTGAAAGAAGCCGGCGCGGCGGATGCCACGTTTGTGACGCGCGTGATTAACGATAAGCCGTTGAATCTGGGTCAGGGTATCTGGCTGAACGACAGTGCTGAAGGCAACCTGCGCAGCGCTATCGCCGTGAGCCGCGCGGCTAATGCGTTTGACGTAGAAGGCGAGCGCGCGGCCATGCTGGTGACCGTGGCAATGAACGATGAGCAGCCGGTTTCCGTGCTGAAGCGTCTTGGCGATCTGCTGCTGAACAACCAAGCTGAAAAACTGCTGAACGCTGATGCCTCCACCGTGCTGGCACTGCTGACCAGCGATGATGTGCAGACTGAAGACGTGCAGACCGCGGAGTTCGTGGTACGCAACGAGCACGGCCTGCATGCCCGTCCGGGCACCATGCTGGTGAATACCATTAAACAATTCGAGAGTGAGATCACCGTGGCGAATCTTGATGGCACGGGCAAACCGGCCAACGGCCGTAGTCTGATGAAAGTTGTCGCGCTGGGCGTGAAGAAAGGCCACCGTCTGCGTTTCACCGCGCAGGGTGCTGATGCTGAACAGGCGCTGAAAGCGATTGGCGACGCCATCGCGGCAGGTCTGGGGGAGGGCGCATAATGAGCAGACGTGTTGCGACTATTACGCTGAACCCGGCTTATGACCTGGTAGGATTTTGCCCGGAAATTGAGCGCGGCGAAGTCAACCTCGTGCGTACCACTGGCCTGCATGCTGCGGGCAAAGGGATTAACGTCGCGAAAGTGCTCAAGGATCTCGGTATCGACGTCACCGTGGGTGGATTCCTCGGTAAAGATAACCAGGATGGTTTCCAGCAGCTGTTCAGCGAGCTGGGCATTGCCAACCGTTTTCAGGTTGTTCAGGGCCGCACCCGCATCAACGTCAAGCTGACGGAGAAAGACGGTGAAGTGACCGATCTGAACTTTTCTGGCTTCGAAGTGACGCCGTCTGACTGGGAGCGTTTTGTTAACGACTCTCTGACCTGGCTTGGTCAGTTTGACATGGTCTGCGTCAGCGGCAGCCTGCCGTCCGGCGTGAGCCCGGAAGCGTTTACCGACTGGATGACGCGCCTGCGCAGCCAGTGCCCGTGCATTATTTTTGACAGCAGCCGCGACGCGCTGGTTGCCGGTCTGAAAGCCTCACCGTGGCTGGTGAAGCCGAATCGCCGCGAGCTGGAGATCTGGGCGGGTCGTAAGCTGCCAGAATTAAAAGATGTGATTGACGCTGCCCATGCGCTGCGCGAGCAGGGTATCGCTCACGTGGTTATCTCGCTTGGTGCAGAAGGAGCGTTGTGGGTTAACGCTTCTGGCGAATGGATCGCCAAACCGCCGTCGGTTGACGTTGTCAGCACCGTTGGCGCAGGGGATTCCATGGTTGGCGGCCTGATTTATGGTCTGCTGATGCGTGAATCCAGTGAACATACTTTACGTCTTGCCACTGCCGTTGCTGCCCTGGCCGTAAGCCAGAGCAATGTCGGCATTACCGATCGTACCCAGTTAGCCGCGATGATGGCGCGCGTTGACTTAAAACCTTTTAACTAACAGCAGGAGAGGAATAATGAAAACGCTGCTGATCATTGACTCCGGTCTCGGACAGGCTCGCGCCTATATGGCGAAGACCTTGCTGGGAGCGGCGGCGAACAAAGCACATCTCGAGATCATTGATAACCCGGGCGATGCCGAACTGGCCATTGTCCTGGGCGACAACATCCCGGCTGACAGTGCGCTGAACGGCAAAAAAGTGTGGCTGGGCGATATTAATCGCGCGGTGGCACATCCGGAACTGTTCCTGAGCGAAGCGAAAGGGCACGCGTCTGTCTACAGCGCGCCTGTCGCGACGGCACCGGCTGCGGCCACGGGGCCGAAACGCGTTGTTGCGGTGACGGCCTGCCCGACGGGCGTGGCTCACACCTTTATGGCGGCTGAGGCCATTGAAACCGAAGCGAAAAAACGCGGCTGGTGGGTTAAAGTTGAAACGCGCGGCTCCGTCGGTGCCGGCAACGCTATCACCCCTGAAGAAGTGGCTGAGGCCGATCTGGTGATTGTGGCGGCGGATATCGAAGTGGACCTGGCGAAATTTGCCGGTAAGCCAATGTACCGCACGTCTACCGGCCTGGCGCTGAAAAAGACCGCGCAGGAGTTTGATAAAGCGCTGGTGGAAGCGAAGCCGTATCAGGCAACCGGCGCGCGTCAAACCGCGACGGAAGGTAAGAAAGAGTCTGCAGGCGCCTATCGCCATCTGTTGACCGGTGTGTCTTACATGCTGCCGATGGTGGTTGCAGGTGGTCTGTGTATCGCCCTCTCGTTCGCATTTGGTATTACCGCGTTTAAAGAGCAAGGCACGCTGGCCGCTGCGTTAATGCAGATTGGCGGCGGTTCCGCGTTCGCACTGATGGTTCCCGTTCTGGCAGGCTTTATTGCCTTCTCCATCGCTGACCGTCCTGGCCTGACGCCGGGTCTTATCGGCGGTATGCTGGCCGTGAGCACCGGTTCTGGCTTTATCGGCGGTATCATCGCGGGCTTCCTGGCAGGTTACGTCGCGAAGCTCATCAGCTCGAAGCTCAAGCTGCCGCAGAGTATGGAAGCGCTGAAGCCGATTCTGATCATCCCGCTGATTTCCAGCCTGGTGGTCGGTCTGGCGATGATTTACCTGATAGGTAAGCCGGTTGCGGGCATCCTGGCGGGTCTGACCCACTGGCTGCAAACCATGGGCACCGCGAACGCGGTTCTGCTGGGCGCAATTCTCGGCGGCATGATGTGTACCGACATGGGTGGTCCGGTGAACAAAGCGGCGTACGCCTTTGGTGTTGGCCTGCTGAGTACTCAGACCTACGCACCGATGGCAGCGATCATGGCGGCAGGTATGGTGCCTCCTCTGGCGCTCGGCCTGGCGACGATTATTGCCCGTCGTAAGTTCGATAAAGCACAGCAGGAAGGCGGTAAAGCGGCGCTGGTTCTGGGCTTGTGCTTCATCACCGAAGGGGCGATTCCGTTCGCAGCACGTGACCCAATGCGTGTACTGCCGTGCTGTATCGCGGGTGGGGCAGTGACCGGGGCGATCTCCATGGCGATTGGCGCGAAGCTGATGGCACCACACGGCGGTCTGTTCGTGCTGCTTATCCCTGGCGCCATCACGCCGGTGCTGGGCTACCTGCTGGCCATCGTTGCCGGTACGCTGGTGGCGGGTCTGTCATACGCGGTGCTGAAACGTCCTGAAGCGGAAGTCGTGGCGAAAGCAGCGTAAGCGATAAACCACAAAAAAGCCGGGTTGCATTATGCACCCGGCTTTTTTTATGCCGCCTGTTCAGCGGTTTGCTGTGCCTTCAGCCAGGCAATCTCTTCTGCCCAGATGTCCGGATTAATGGTTTCCAGCACCATCGGAATACCGTCGAAGCGGGCGTCCTGCATAATGAAGCGGAACGCATCGTGGCCAATGTTGCCTTCACCCAGGCTGTGGTGGCGGTCAACGCGGCTGCCAAAGGCGCTTTTCGCATCGTTTAAGTGCATTCCGCGCAGGTACTTAAAGCCAACAATGCGCTCGAACTCATCGAACGTGTTTTTCGTTGCCTCGGTTGTACGCAGGTCATAGCCGGCGGCAAACGCGTGGCAGGTATCAATGCACACGCCAACGCGGGATTTATCCTCCACGCCGTCGATGATCGCCGCCAGATGTTCAAACCTAAAGCCGAGATTGCTGCCCTGACCGGCGGTATTCTCTATTACCGCGGTGACGCCTTTGGTCTTGTCCAGCGTGATGTTAATGGATTCGGCAATGCGCGCCAGGCAGGCATCTTCATCGATTTGCATCAGATGGCTTCCCGGATGGAAGTTCAGCAGCGTCAGCCCCAGCTGTTCGCAGCGCTGAACTTCATCAAGGAACGCCTCGCGGGATTTTTCCAGCGCCTCTTCAACCGGGTGACCGAGGTTGATCAGGTAGCTGTCGTGGGGAAGGATCTGGCCTGGCCCGTAGTGGTACTTCTCACAGGCGGCTTTGAAATCATCAATCACGTCAGCGGTGAGCGGCGCGGCGCGCCACTGGCGCTGGTTTTTGGTGAACAGGGCGAAAGCGGTCGCCTCGATTTCGGCGGCGCGAATGGCGGCATTCGCAAGGCCACCTGCAGCGCTGACGTGCGCTCCAACATATTTCATAAAAAAACTCCTGCTAACCCGAAACGCTTATGATAGCGGGTTAGCAGGAGAAGGACGAGATGGTTTATGCCATCAGGCTATGGACCGCGAGGTTAATCGCTCCGCCCCCGACAATCAGCCAGATGAAGAGCACCAGCGCCATCAGCAGCGGTTTGGCACCGGCTTTTTTCAGCGCGCTGACGTGTGTGGTCACCCCCAGTGCCGCCATGGCCATCGCCAGCAGCACGGTATCCAGCGTCACCAGCATATCCACCGCCGCTTTCGGCAGCAGGTGGAAGGAGTTAAAGATAGCGACCACGATGAACAGGATCGCAAACCACGGAATGGTGATTTTGCTTTTCTCGCTGCCGCCTGCCGGTGCCAGCTGCTTAACCCGCGCCGCGAGGAAAATCAGGAACGGCGCCAGCATCATTACGCGCAGCATTTTGGCAATCACCGCCGCGTTTTCGGCTTCCGGGTTAATGGCATGTCCTGCCGCCACCACCTGAGCCACTTCGTGCATGGTCGAACCGATATAGATGCCGTAGGTTTCCGGGCTAAACCAGTGGGCAACCAGCGGATACATTGCCGGGTAGAGGAAGATCGCCAGCGTACCGAAGATCACCACCGTCGCCACCGCCACGGTCACCTTGCTGGCTTCGGCTTTAACGACGGGCTCTGTTGCCAGCACCGCCGCGGCCCCACAGATACTGCTCCCGGCACCGATCAGCCAGCTGGTTTGCTTATCCAGGCCAAAGACTTTCTGGCCGATAAAGCAGGCCAGCAAAAAGGTGCAGGTCAGGGTCAGGACGTCGATGGCAATTCCGCTCACGCCCACGTCCGCAATCTGCGAAAAGGTGAGACGGAAGCCGTAAAGGATGATCCCGAGACGCAGCAGGTGCTGTTTGGCAAAGATCACGCCGCCGTCGCAGGATTTCCAGATATGTGGGTAAACCGTATTTCCCACGACCATGCCCAGCAAAATGGCCAGCGTCAACGCGCTGAAACCTGCGCCCGCGATAGCCGGGATGCTGCCGCCCCATAGCGCTACGGCGGTCACTGCTGCGCTAAGCGCGAGGCCCGGCACGAAGTGCCACACTGTACGATGATGTTGTAAGGTGATTTCTGACATAACCTTCTCCTTTGTCTGGCTAAAGGTTACGGCGCTCTGGCTTAAAAATAAAATTGATTATATACTTATAATCAATCTATATAAGTGGTAAGCAACCATGCACATTACATTGCGTCAGCTGGAAGTGTTTGCCGAGGTGCTGAAAAGCGGCTCGACGACCCAGGCGTCACAAATGCTGGCGCTCTCGCAGTCTGCGGTCAGCGCGGCGTTGACCGATCTTGAAGGGCAGCTGGGCGTGCAGCTGTTCGACAGGGTAGGGAAGAGACTAGTGGTCAACGAGCACGGTCGTCTTCTTTATCCACGCGCTCTGGCGCTGCTGGAGCAGGCTATCGAAATCGAACAGCTGTTCCGCGAAGACAACGGTGCGATCCGCGTCTACGCCAGCAGCACCATTGGGAACTACATTCTGCCGGAAGTGATTGCCCGCTACCGCCGGGATTTCCCGACCCTGCCGCTGGAGATGAGCGTGGGTAACAGCCAGGACGTTATCAACGCGGTGATTGATTTCCGCGTGGATATCGGCCTCATCGAAGGACCCTGCCATAACGTCGATATCATTGCCGAGCCCTGGCTGGAAGATGAACTGGTGGTGTTTGCGTCCCCGGCCTCGTCGTTATTGCAGGGCGAGGTGACGCTGGAGCGCCTGGCACAGGCGCAGTGGATCCTGCGCGAGCAGGGCTCCGGCACGCGTGAAATTGTCGATTATCTGCTGCTTTCCCATCTGCCGCATTTCCAGTTAGGGATGGAGCTTGGGAACTCTGAGGCTATCAAGCACGCGGTGCGTCATGGCCTGGGGATCAGCTGTCTTTCCCGGCGCGTCATTGCCGAACAGCTTGAGACGGGGTCGCTGGTTGAAATCCCGGTTCCGTTGCCGAAACTGGTGCGCACGCTATGGTGCATCCATCATCGTCAGAAACACCTTTCCAGCTCTCTGCAGCGTTTTCTGCGCTACTGCGCCATTTAACGTTCCCCGGTGGCGCTTCGCTTACCGGGGCTACGCGCGCCTGTCACCCTACATTTTTATGCTTTACTTATAATCCTGGCCGAGTCATGAAGCTCTCTTATAACTGAGTATTTCTGCCGGAAGGAACGCGGATCGTCTGCTACAATCGCGCCTCATTTATTGAATGGACAGCATTTTCATATGGTTTCAGAAATTAAAACCACAGAAGCGCCCACGCTACGTCGTGAACTCAAGGCGCGTCACCTGACGATGATCGCCATTGGCGGCTCAATCGGTACAGGTCTTTTCGTTGCCTCTGGCGCAACGATTTCGGCAGCCGGCCCGGGTGGGGCACTCTTCTCTTATATCCTGATTGGCCTGATGGTGTACTTCCTGATGACCAGTCTCGGCGAACTGGCCGCGTACATGCCGGTATCCGGTTCGTTCTCGACCTACGGTCAAAAATACGTTGAAGAAGGCTTCGGCTTCGCGCTGGGCTGGAACTACTGGTACAACTGGGCGGTCACTATCGCCGTTGACCTTGTCGCCGCACAGCTGGTGATGAACTGGTGGTTCCCGGATACGCCGGGCTGGATCTGGAGCGCCCTGTTCCTCGCCGTCATCTTCCTGCTGAACTACATCTCCGTGCGCGGTTTCGGCGAAGCGGAATACTGGTTCTCTTTGATCAAAGTGGCAACCGTCATCATCTTTATCGTCGTCGGTGTGGCGATGATCGTTGGTATTTTCAAAGGCGCAGAACCTGCGGGCTGGAGTAACTGGGCGATAGGCGATGCGCCGTTTGCCGGTGGCCTTTCGGCGATGATTGGCGTGGCGATGATTGTCGGCTTCTCGTTCCAGGGTACCGAGCTGATTGGTATCGCCGCCGGTGAGTCAGAGAACCCGGAGAAAAATATTCCGCGTGCGGTCCGTCAGGTCTTCTGGCGTATCCTGCTGTTCTATGTGTTCGCGATCCTGATTATCAGCCTGATCATCCCGTACACCGATCCAAGCCTGCTGCGTAATGACGTAAAAGACATTAGCGTCAGCCCGTTCACGCTGGTCTTCCAGCACGCCGGTCTGCTTTCAGCTGCGGCAGTGATGAACGCCGTTATCCTGACCGCTGTGCTTTCAGCTGGTAACTCCGGGATGTACGCGTCCACCCGTATGCTCTACACGCTGGCATGTGACGGTAAAGCACCGCGTATCTTTGCGAAACTGTCCCGTGGCGGTGTACCGCGTAACGCGCTCTACGCCACAACGGTGATTGCCGGTCTGTGCTTCCTGACCTCCATGTTTGGCAACCAGACGGTGTACCTGTGGCTGCTTAACACGTCCGGGATGACGGGCTTTATTGCCTGGCTGGGGATTGCTATTAGCCACTACCGTTTCCGCCGCGGCTTCGTCAAGCAGGGTCACGATGTTAACTCGCTGCCGTATCGCTCCGGCTTCTTCCCGCTGGGTCCTATTTTCGCCTTCATTCTGTGCCTGATCATTACGCTGGGACAGAACTATGAAGCGTTCCTGGCGGACACCATTGACTGGGGCGCCGTGACGGCGACCTACATTGGTATTCCGCTGTTCCTCGTCATCTGGTTTGGCTACAAGCTGACGAAAGGAACAAAATTCGTTCGCTACAGTGAAATGGAATTCCCGGAACGATTTAAACAATAACCGCACTTCCTCTTTTTTAACCCGCTCAATCGAGCGGGTTTTTTTATTCCCGCATTCTGATACAAAGATATATTTCTTAACAATTTAATTGATAATAATTATCGTTTGCTTTATCGTTATCAAAAATAAGCGTGTCACCGACCCACCTCAGATGTGGGCGGCAGGGAAGACGCTGTGAGCAATGATGATTTGATTTAGTTGTATTTACCTCATGGAGATATGGAATGTTTAGGTTGAATCCCTTCGTCAGGGGAGGACTTTGTGCGTCCGCAATGTCCCTGGCCCTGCCTGTTATCGCAGCGGAATCCGGCGACACAATGGTTGTAACGGCCTCCGCGACCGAGCAAAACCTGAAAGACGCCCCGGCAAGCATCAGCGTGATTACCCAGGAAGATTTGCAGCGCAAACCCGTTCAGAATCTGAAAGATGTGTTACGGGAGGTGCCGGGCGTTCAGCTCACGAGCGAAGGGGACAACCGTAAAGGGGTAAGTATTCGTGGACTGGACAGCAGCTATACGCTGATCCTGATCGACGGCAAGCGCGTTAACTCGCGTAACGCGGTATTCCGCCATAATGATTTCGACCTCAACTGGGTGCCGGTTGACGCCATCGAACGAATCGAAGTGGTGCGCGGACCGATGTCTTCTCTTTACGGTTCCGATGCGCTGGGCGGCGTGGTGAACATTATCACCAAAAAAATCGACCAGAAATGGACGGGCACCCTGAGCGCCGATTCCACGATTCAGGAGCACCGCGACCGTGGAGACACCTACAACGGTCAGTTCTATACCAGCGGTCCGCTGGTGGACGGTCTGCTGGGGCTGAAAGCCTACGGTAGCCTCGCGAAGCGTGAGAAAGACGGTCAGCAGAAGTCCTCTACCACGGCGAGCGGTGAAACGCCGCGCATTGAGGGCTTCACCAGCCGCGATGCGAATGTGGAGTTCGCCTGGACACCGTCTGAAAAGCACGACTTTACGGCGGGCTACGGTTTCGACCGTCAGGATCGCGACTCGGATTCCCTCGACAAAAACCGCCTTGAGCGTCAGAACTATTCTCTCAGCCACAACGGCCGTTGGGGCGTCGGCAACAGCGAGCTGAAGGTTTACGGCGAAAAGGTGGATAACAAAAACCCGGGCAACAGCAATCCGATCACCTCCGAGAGCAACGCGGTGGACGGGAAATACGTGCTGCCTCTGGGTGAAATCAACCAGCTGCTGACCTTCGGTGGGGAATGGCGTCACGATAAGCTGAAAGATCCGGTCAACCTGACGGGCGGTTCCAGCAGCAGTACCTCGACAAGCCAGTATGCCCTGTTCCTTGAAGATGAGTGGCGTCTCTTTGAACCTCTGGCGCTGACCACCGGCATCCGTATGGATGACCATGATACCTACGGTGACCACTGGAGCCCGCGAGCCTATCTGGTTTACAACGCGACCGATACCGTAACGGTGAAAGGGGGCTGGGCTACCGCGTTTAAAGCGCCGTCACTGCTCCAGCTGAGCCCGGACTGGGTCACCGGCTCGTGTCGCGGTGCCTGTGAGATTGTCGGTAACCCGGATCTGAAACCGGAAACCAGCGAAAGCTTCGAATTCGGTCTGTACTACAGCGGGGAAGAGGGCTGGTTAGAGGGCGTGCAGGCCAGCGTTACCACCTTCCAGAATAATGTGGATGATCGCATCAGCATCAGCCGTACGGCCAATGCAAAACAGGCCCAGGGTTACCCTAACTACGTTGGCCTGAATGCGGATGGTGAGCCGATTTTCCGCTACTACAACGTTAACAAGGCGCGCATCCGCGGGGTGGAGACCGAGCTGAAGCTCCCGCTGGCGGACGACTGGAAACTGACCCTGAACTACACCTACAACGACGGCCGTGACATCAGCAACGGCGGCAACAAGCCGCTGTCCGATCTGCCGTTCCACACCGCCAACGGTACCGTTGACTGGAAGGCGACGCAGGACTGGTCGTTCTACGTTCAGGGCAACTACACCGGTGAGAAACGCGCGCTGACCAGCAGTGCACCAACGCCGGGTGGCTATGTCATCTGGAATACCGGCGCCGCGTGGCAGGCGACGAAAAGCGTGAAGCTGCGCGCGGGCGTGCAGAACCTGCTGGATAAAGATCTGAGCCGCGACGATTACAGCTATACGGAAGATGGCCGTCGCTACTTTGTCGGTGTGGATTACAAGTTCTGATGTAACCTCTATGCCCGGTGGCGCTTCGCTTACCGGGCCTACAAAATCCGCGAACGTAGGCCGGGTAAGGCGAAGCCGCCACCCGGCAATCATCCGCACTTACGCGAACAAATGCTCCGCATGAAAGCGGAGATGATCCTCAATAAAGGACGCGATGAAGTAATAGCTGTGGTCATACCCCGGCTGAATGCGCAGCGTCAGCGGCCAGTCCTTCTGGCGTGCCGCTTCTGCGAGCACCGCAGGCTGTAGCTGCCCGGCGAGGAACTGATCCGCATCGCCCTGATCGACAAGCACCGGGATCGCATTTGCCGAGCTGCTGGCCAGCATCAGCGCACAGCTGTCCCATTCCTGCCATTTTGCTTCATCTTCACCCAGATAGTTCGTGAAGGCTTTCTGCCCCCACGGCACCTGCGTTGGGTTCACAATTGGCGCAAATGCCGACACGCTGACGTATTTTCCCGGATTTTTTAACGCCATGATCAGCGCCCCGTGACCGCCCATAGAATGTCCGCTGATGGCGCAGCGGTCGCTTACCGCAAACCCGGACTGAATCAGCGCGGGCAGCTCGTCGCGAATGTAGTCATACATACGGTAGTGGCCTGCCCACGGCTGCTCGGTCGCATTGAGATAAAACCCGGCGCCTTTACCCAGGTCGTATCCTGCATCGTCGGCCACATCATCGCCACGCGGGCTGGTATCAGGCATCACCAGCGCAATACCCAGCTCGGCGGCAAGTCGCTGCGCGCCCGCTTTGGTGGTGAAGTTTTCGTCGTTGCAGGTCAGGCCCGAAAGCCAGAACAGAACCGGCGGATTTTCCGTCGGCGGCAGGAAAATGCTGAACGTCATCGCACAGTTCAGGACGGTGGAATCATGCCGCCAGCGCTGCTGTCGACCTTCAAAACAACGGTGCTCTTCGAGCAGTTCCATGCAGGGCTCCTTAATGAGAATGCGTATTCATAAAAACCATAATACAGCCTTTTCATTGACCTGTGAGTAACTTTCACTTTCGCCAGACGGCGAGATGCTGCATCATAAATTTACTTTTCTTTAACAATTGGAGCGGTCATGGCGCTGCGTATTGCGCTCAGTGGATTTGTCGTTCTGGTGGTGGCGATGGGGATAGGGCGCTTTGCCTTTACGCCTCAGGTGCCGCTCATGATTGCTGCCGGGCAGCTTACGCTGACCAGCGCGGGTCTGGTGGCGGCGATGAATTATCTGGGCTATCTGGTGGGCGCATGGGATGCCATGCGCGCGCACCGCTTTGTGGAAACGCGCCTCTGGCTTGGCATCACCGGCGCGGTTGCGCTGACGCTGCTCTCCGCGGCGGCGGATAACGCCGTCGTGCACGGCCTGCTGCGCTTCGTGATTGGCTGCATGAGCGGCTGGTCGATGGTACTCATTGCCGCCTGGACCAACGAACGGCTGGGGCAGCTGGGTAAACCGGGCCTGAGCGCCGCCGTGTTTGCCGGGCCTGGGGCGGGCATTGCCCTGAGCGGGCTGCTCGCCGTCTATATCCAGGCGAAATCCCTTTCGGCCGGGGCGGCATGGCAAATCTACGGCGTGCTGGCGCTGGTGCTGATTGCGCTGGTGGCGCGCTACCTGCCGCGATCCGGGCAGCTCCATCGCCCCGGCACCGCGCCGGAGCCGCTGGTGCTGACGGCGGATTTAAAGCGCCTGGTCTGGAGCTACAGCCTGGCCGGGTTTGGCTATATCCTCCCGGCGACATTCCTGTCGCAAATGGCGGCGGTGCGTTTTCCCGGCAGCCTGTTCGCCCAGTTTGTCTGGCCGTTTTTTGGTATCGCCGCCGTGGTGGGCATTGCGCTCAGTATTCTTTTACGCCACACCTCAACGGCGAACCGCAGGCTGGCTATCGTGCTGTGGTTACAGGGGGCTGGCGTGCTGGCGGCCTGGCTGCTGCCGGGGATTGGCGGTTTGCTGACGGGCGGGCTGCTGGTGGGCGGCGGTTTTTTGTGTGCCGTGCAGCTCTCTCTTTTATACGGCCGCGAGCTGGCGCCAAACCATACGCGTTATATGGCAGGCCTGCTCACCACCGGGTATGCGATTGGTCAATTGATTGGCCCGATGACCTCGGCGTTATCAACCTGGCTTACCCACCGGCTGGAGCCCGCGCTGGGTCTGGCGGGCGTTGCGCTGTTCGTCGGCGGAGCGCTGGTCTGGAATCGTCACGCTGAAAGGCAACAGCAATTGCAATAATTATCGTCGTGAATACTGGATTATGTGCGCCGCCTCACGCACAATGAGCGCATACTTTTGCCACAACGAGGGCAAAAGACGCCACACCTGCAGGAGAACAAAATGTCATCACTCAGTAAAGAAGCTGCCCTGGTCCACGAAGCCCTGGTTGCGCGCGGTCTTGAAACGCCACTGCGTCCGCCCGTACAGGATTTGGACAATGAAACCCGCAAGCGTCTGATTGCCGGTCATATGACCGAGATCATGGAGCTGCTGAATCTCGATCTGAGTGACGACAGTCTGATGGAGACGCCGCACCGCATCGCGAAAATGTACGTCGACGAAATTTTCTCCGGGCTGGATTACGCCAACTTCCCGAAAATCACCGTCATTGAAAACAAGATGAAAGTGGACGAGATGGTGACGGTACGCGATATCACGCTGACCAGCACCTGCGAACACCACTTCGTGACCATCGACGGTAAAGCGACCGTGGCGTATATCCCAAAAGATACGGTGATTGGCCTGTCGAAAATCAACCGCATCGTGCAGTTCTTTGCTCAGCGTCCGCAGGTGCAGGAGCGTCTGACGCAGCAGATCCTGACCGCGCTGCAAACGCTGCTGGGCACCAATAACGTGGCCGTCTCTATCGACGCGGTTCACTACTGCGTGAAGGCGCGCGGCGTGCGTGATGCGACCAGTGCAACGACCACCACGTCGCTGGGCGGCCTGTTTAAATCGAGCCAGAATACCCGCCAGGAGTTCCTGCGCGCCGTACGTCACCACAACTAAGTCTTACAGGGCAGGAACCATGGAGCGAAACGTCACGCTCGATTTTGTTCGCGGCGTCGCCATTCTCGGTATCCTGCTGCTTAATATCAGCGCCTTCGGCCTGCCGAAGGCGGCTTATCTCAATCCTGCCTGGTATGGCGACATCACGCGCAGTGATGCCTGGACCTGGGCTGTCCTCGATCTCTTCGCGCAGGTTAAATTCCTCACGCTGTTTGCCCTGCTGTTTGGTGCAGGTCTGCAACTCCTCCTCAAACGCGGTACGCGCTGGATCCAGTCGCGCCTGACGCTGCTGGTTCTCCTCGGCTTTATCCACGGGCTGTTCTTTTGGGACGGCGATATTCTTCTCGCGTATGGACTAGTCGGGCTGATCTGCTGGCGTCTGATTCGCGATGCGCACAGCGTAAAAAGCCTGTTTAACACCGGCGTGATGCTCTATGTCATGGGGCTTGGGGTCCTGCTGCTGCTGGGGATGATCTCCGGCGAGGCGACGAACCGTTCCTGGATACCGGATGCCGCTAACCTGCAGTACGAACAGTACTGGAAGCTGAAGGGCGGTACGGAAGCGATAAGCAACCGCGCGGATATGCTGGGGGATAACCTCCTTGCGCTGGGCGCGCAATACGGCTGGCAGCTGGCGGGCATGATGCTGATGGGGGCGTCACTGATGCGCACCGGCTGGCTGAAAGGGGAGTTCAGCCTGCGTCACTATCGGCGAACGGGTGTCGGGCTGGTGCTGATCGGCGTGCTGATTAACCTCCCGGCGATAATCACGCAGTGGCACATCCACTGGGATTACCGCTGGTGCGCGTTCCTGCTCCAGGTGCCGCGCGAACTGAGCGCGCCGTTCCAGACCATCGGATACGCGGCGCTGATCTATGGCTACTGGCCAACGCTTTCCCGCCTGTGGATCGTCAGCGCTATCGCCTGCGTGGGCCGCATGGCGTTGAGCAATTACCTGCTACAAACGCTGATATGCACCACGCTTTTCTATCGCTTTGGCCTGTTTATGAAATTCGACCGCCTCACGCTGCTGGCGTTTGTTATTCCGGTCTGGGTGATTAACCTGGCGTTTTCTGTTCTCTGGCTACGCTATTTCCGCCAGGGACCGCTGGAGTGGGTGTGGCGTCAGTTAACCGCACATGCTTCAGGGGTATCATTGAGGAACACATCCAGATAACGATCTGGATCACAATCATTAACAAAACGGATGTAAGCGTTTTCATGAGTGTGAGCTTCTTCACGTAGTCCCCTTTCTCTCGCTGCCAAAATAGCCACCTTGCTAAACACAGGGGGTGTCTGTGAGTTGCTGCAATCCTTTGAAGGATGGTGAATATGATCACCATTCGTGACGTCGCCCGTCAGGCGGGCGTTTCTGTGGCTACCGTCTCACGCGTGCTGAACAATAGCGCGCTGGTCAGCCCTGAAACCCGTGAAACCGTAATGAAAGCCGTGACCCAGCTCGGGTACCGGCCAAATGCCAATGCCCAGGCGCTTGCGACGCAGGTCAGCGACACCATCGGCGTGGTGGTGATGGATGTATCGGATGCCTTTTTCGGCGCGCTGGTCAAAGCGGTCGACGTGGTCGCCCAGCAGCATCAGAAATATGTCCTGATCGGCAATAGCTATCATGAGGCGGAAAAGGAACGCCATGCCATCGAAGTGCTGATCCGCCAGCGCTGTAACGCCTTGATTGTCCATTCAAAAGCCTTGAGCGATGAAGAGCTAACCGGCTTTATGGATCAGATCCCGGGCATGGTGTTGATCAACCGCATCGTCCCCGGCTATGCCCATCGCTGCGTCGGGCTGGATAACGTCAGCGGCGCCATGATGGCGACGAAAATGCTCATCAACAACGGGCATCAGCGGATCGGCTATCTGGCCTCCAGCCATCATATTGAAGATGACGACCTGCGGCGCGAGGGGTGGCAAAACGCCCTGAAAGAGCACGGCATTACGCCGTCAGAAAGCTGGACAGGCACAGGTACACCGGACATGCAGGGCGGTGAGGCGGCAATGGTCGAGCTGCTGGGCCGCAACCTGCAGCTTACTGCAGTGTTTGCCTATAACGACAGCATGGCGGCAGGGGCCCTGACGGCGCTGAAAGATAACGGCATTGCGGTGCCACAGCATTTATCACTCATTGGTTTTGATGATATTCCGATTGCCCGTTACACCGACCCGCAGCTGACAACGGTGCGTTACCCCATTGCTTCTATGGCGAAACTGGCGACTGAGCTGGCGTTACAGGGGGCGGCAGGGCTGCTGGATCCGGGCGCAACACACTGTTTCATGCCGACTTTAGTGCGTCGGCACTCCGTCGCGGCCCGACAAATTGTGGTTCCGATCACTAACTGATTACATCAGGTGATGTAACCGTTTTCAATCTGTGAGTAAATTCACAGTATCTTAACAAGGCGCTGACTATGATGTCAGCGTTTTAGGGGCTGAAAAGCTATGTAACGGTGATTATTCACTTTCACTATAGCCAATGTGCCGCAAACAACGAATAAAACGCATTTCTGGAGCGTTACCGAACACGGAAGAAAGAAATTTTATAAGTGAACTTCGGCTGTCAGTAACGTTTTATTAACACCTGCCCGCCGATCGTTATTCACAAGAACTACCCTGCATAAAAAAAACCGGAGATACCATGAATAAGAAGGTGTTGACCCTGTCTGCCGTAATGGCAAGCATGCTTTTTGGTGCAGCAGCGCACGCTGCGGATACCCGTATTGGTGTGACCATCTATAAATACGACGACAACTTCATGTCTGTTGTACGTAAAGCGATTGAGAAAGATGCGAAAGCAGCGCCAGACGTTCAGCTGCTGATGAACGACTCCCAGAACGACCAGTCCAAACAGAACGACCAGATCGACGTTCTGCTGGCGAAAGGCGTGAAAGCCCTGGCCATCAACCTGGTTGACCCGGCTGCAGCAGGCACGGTTATTGAAAAAGCGCGCGGCCAGAACGTGCCAATCGTCTTCTTCAACAAAGAACCTTCCCGTAAAGCGCTGGATAGCTACGACAAAGCGTATTACGTCGGTACCGACTCCAAAGAGTCCGGTATTATTCAGGGCGATCTGATCGCGAAACACTGGGCGGCGAACCCGAACTGGGACCTGAACAAAGACGGTCAGATTCAGTTCGTGCTGCTGAAAGGCGAACCCGGCCACCCGGATGCTGAAGCCCGTACCACCTACGTTATCAAAGAGCTGAACGACAAGGGTCTGAAAACCCAGCAGCTGGCGTTAGATACCGCGATGTGGGATACCGCTCAGGCGAAAGATAAGATGGACGCGTGGCTGTCCGGCCCTAACGCGAACAAAATCGAAGTGGTTATCGCCAACAACGATGCGATGGCAATGGGTGCGGTAGAAGCGCTGAAAGCGCACAACAAATCCTCCATTCCTGTGTTCGGCGTGGATGCGCTGCCAGAAGCGCTGGCGCTGGTTAAATCCGGTGCGATGGCCGGTACCGTTCTGAACGATGCCAACAACCAGGCGAAAGCCACCTTCGATCTGGCGAAAAACCTGGCCGATGGCAAAGGCGCGGCTGATGGCACCAGCTGGAAAATTGAAAACAAAATCGTTCGCGTACCTTACGTGGGCGTAGACCAGTCCAACCTGGCTGAGTTTATCGGTAAATAAGTTAGCGGTACTGTCTCCACTGGGCGCAATTCGTTGCGCCCTTTTATAACGCGATATGCGAGGCCAACAAGGTATAATTATGGTCAGCACAAATACTCAGTCATCCGGTGAATACCTGTTGGAAATGAGCGGTATCAACAAGTCATTTCCCGGCGTTAAGGCACTCGATAATGTTAATTTAAAAGTTCGTCCTCACTCTATTCATGCCCTGATGGGGGAGAACGGTGCGGGTAAATCAACATTATTAAAATGTCTTTTTGGGATCTATCAAAAAGATTCTGGCAGCATTCTTTTTCAGGGGAAAGAGATCGATTTCCATTCAGCGAAAGAAGCACTGGAAAACGGTATCTCGATGGTTCACCAGGAATTAAACCTGGTGCTGCAGCGTTCAGTCATGGATAACATGTGGTTGGGGCGTTATCCAACCAAGGGTGTCTTTGTCGATCAGGACAAAATGTATCGCGACACCAAAGCGATTTTTGATGAGCTGGATATTGATATCGACCCGCGCGCCCGCGTGGGAACATTATCCGTCTCCCAGATGCAGATGATCGAAATCGCCAAAGCGTTCTCCTATGATGCGAAAATCGTCATCATGGACGAACCGACATCGTCATTAACGGAAAAAGAGGTTAATCACCTTTTTACCATTATTCGTAAGCTAAAAGATCGCGGCTGCGGCATTGTGTATATCTCCCACAAAATGGAAGAGATCTTCCAGCTGTGCGATGAGATTACCATCCTGCGCGACGGTCAGTGGATTGCCACGCAGCCGCTGGAAGGGCTGGACATGGACAAGATCATCGCCATGATGGTCGGCCGTTCCCTTAACCAGCGCTTCCCGGACAAAGAAAACAAGCCGGGCGAAGTGATCCTGGAAGTACGTAATCTGACCTCGTTACGCCAGCCGTCTATTCGCGATGTCTCCTTCGACCTGCACAAGGGCGAAATCCTGGGGATTGCCGGTCTGGTCGGGGCAAAACGTACCGATATCGTGGAAACCCTGTTCGGTATCCGTGAGAAAGCCGAAGGCACTATTACGCTGCACGGTAAGAAAATTAACAACCACAACGCCAACGAAGCCATTAATAATGGTTTTGCGCTGGTGACGGAAGAGCGTCGTTCAACCGGTATTTATGCCTATCTGGATATTAACTTTAACTCGTTAATTTCTAACATTCGCAATTACAAAAACAAAGTCGGGCTGCTGGATAACTCCCGCATGAAGAGCGATACCCAATGGGTTATTGACTCCATGCGCGTGAAAACGCCGGGACACCGCACCCAAATTGGTTCGCTGTCAGGCGGTAACCAGCAGAAAGTCATTATTGGACGTTGGTTATTAACCCAGCCAGAAATTCTGATGCTGGATGAACCGACCCGCGGTATTGACGTCGGCGCGAAGTTTGAAATTTATCAGCTGATTGCCGAGCTGGCGAAAAAGAATAAAGGGATCATTATTATTTCTTCCGAAATGCCGGAATTGTTAGGGATCACGGATCGTATTCTGGTTATGAGCAATGGTCTCGTTGCCGGTATTGTTGACACCAAAACGACAACGCAAAACGAAATTTTGCGTCTTGCGTCTTTGCACCTTTAAGATCAGGGGCTCCTCATGAGTGCGTTAAATAAAAAAAGTTTTCTCACTTACCTGAAAGAAGGCGGTATTTACGTTGTTCTTTTAGTACTGCTGGCTATCATCATTTTCCAGGACCCTACGTTCTTAAGCCTGCTGAACCTGAGTAACATTCTGACCCAGTCCTCCGTGCGTATTATTATTGCGCTGGGCGTGGCGGGCCTGATCGTAACCCAGGGGACGGACCTTTCTGCCGGTCGCCAGGTGGGTCTGGCGGCGGTTATCGCGGCAACCCTGCTGCAGTCGATGGAAAACGCCAACAAGGTCTTCCCGGAAATGGCCACCATGCCGATTTTCGTGGTGATCCTGATTGTCTGCGCCATCGGTGCGGTGATTGGTCTGATCAACGGTATCATTATCGCCTACCTGAACGTGACGCCGTTTATCACCACGCTGGGTACGATGATCATCGTTTACGGTATCAACTCCCTGTACTACGACTTTGTCGGTGCTTCCCCCATCTCGGGTTTTGACAGCGGCTTCTCGACCTTTACGCAAGGGTTCATCGCGCTGGGCAGCTTCCGCCTGTCGTATATCACCTTCTATGCGCTGATTGCGGTGGCCTTCGTCTGGATCCTGTGGAACAAAACGCGCTTTGGTAAAAACATCTTCGCTATCGGCGGTAACCCGGAAGCGGCGAAAGTCTCCGGCGTGAACGTTGCCCTGAACCTTCTCATCATTTATGCCCTGTCCGGCGTGTTCTACGCCTTCGGCGGGATGCTGGAAGCGGGCCGTATCGGCTCTGCAACCAACAACCTCGGCTTCATGTACGAGCTGGATGCAATCGCAGCCTGCGTGGTGGGCGGCGTCTCCTTCAGCGGCGGCGTGGGTACGGTACTGGGCGTGGTGACCGGTGTGATCATCTTCACCGTCATCAACTACGGCTTGACCTATATCGGCGTGAACCCGTACTGGCAGTACATCATCAAAGGCGCCATCATTATCTTCGCGGTCGCGCTGGATTCACTCAAGTACGCGCGTAAGAAGTAATTCCTCCTCGCGTTATCCGGCCCGCTCATCGAGCGGGCTTTTTTTATGCCCTACGCCAGATGCGACTCCTCCCGGGTCACAATGCGCTCAAACCAGTCGAGTTCAGAGAGCTTGCAGGCGACCCACTGCTCGGAAAAGGCGTCGCCCAGGCTGTCGGTGAGGTATTGACAGCGGGCAAAGGTCTCAATCGCCTCCTGCTGAAACAGCGGCAGCTCGGGACGATCGTGCTGCGGTTCGGGCAAATCCTCGTCGTCGGTGTTTTCCAGCCCGTACAGCATGCCGGTCAGGATCGTGGCGGCGACCAGATAGGGATTGGCATCGGCCCCGGCCAGCCGGTACTCGATACGACGGTTGTGGTCATCCGAGCAGGGAATACGCAGGGCGGCGGAACGGGTGTTATAGCCCCAGGAGTTAAATACGGGCTCCGTCAGGTTTTTACGCAGGCGACGAAACGCGTTGACGCCCGGCGCAAGAATGGCGACGGAGGCGGGCATCAGCGCCAGCTGCCCCGCGATGCACAAACGCATCATGCTGTTAAGCGCGTTCACCGGGGAAGCAAAGACGTTTTCGCCGTGACGATTGTTCAGGCTGAAATGGAAGTGCAGGCCGCTGCCGGACAGCTGGCTGAAAGGTTTAGCCATAAAGTTGGCCTGCAGGCCGTGCTTTTCGGCAACGTATCGGGTCAGGCGACGAAGCGCCAGCACGTTATCGCAGACCTCAACGACGCGATGGCTGTGCTTCAGGTTTAATTCGTACTGACCGGACTCGGCTTCCGCCACGATCCCGCACATCGGGATGCGCTGAAGGTGCGCCAGCTGTTCCAGCTCGTCAAACAGTGCCGCATGGGCCGTCGTAGTATCCATGTGAAAACAGCCCTGATTTTGCGGATCCCGATCGTCATGCCCCGTCAGATAGAACTCGATTTCCGGGGCAATCACCGGGAAGAGGCCGTGCTGGTGGAAGCGGGCCAGCACGTTCTGCAGTATCACGCGCGGCTCAAGCGGGCAGGGGGTGTCGTCGCTGTCTTTCATCGTCAGCAGGATCTGCGCGTTGTGCTGCGGATCTTGCGGGCAGGGGCGCAGGGAGCCGGCGACAGGAACGCAGAGTCGGTCCGGCTCATCATGCAGCGGGGCGGCGATTTTTCCTTTCTGATCCATCGAGTAGACCGAAAGGGGAAAATAACAGCCTTTTTCCAGGCTCAGCATGCTCTCCACCGACAGACGCTTGCCGCGCATCGTGCCGTTGATATCGTTCAGGTAAACGTCAATGTGTTTCGTCTGGGGGTAGCGTTCCAGATAATCTGCCACTTCCACTGAAATGTTGTGCTGCAGGGCGTCAATTTTTTCATCAAGCCAGAGACCGGAATTGAGTGCGCCAGGAAGTGATAAACCGGGAAAGTTAAAATACGGGCGGAGACTTTTGAGGAAAAACGCATTCATTATTGAGTTCATAGTCATTCTTCAACGAAGCCGTAGCGGCAGTGAACTCAGCTTAAAAGAGCCGACGTAAAGGGGGGATAAAAAGCGTCAGGCCCGGCGTAAAGAAAGTATAAAGGCGGTCCTGTTATTTTTCCTTTTTCTGCATATCCAGCAGCTGCTCGGGCGTGACGGCCGGGTAACCCTGCGCGTCTTCCGGCACTTCGTGCATCGCCGGAATCGGAACCAGCGGGCCTAAAAAGCGCGGTTCGCGTTTGAAGATATACAGATCGGCCAGGGCGCCAAAACGGGCGCCGAACTCGCGCACGCGCACGCTCAGCATATCTTTTGGCGACGGCACCGCGTAACACTGCGCCTGAATGCCCATATGCAGCGCGATAAACAGCGCGCGCTCGCAGTGGAAGCGCTGGGTAATGATGATGAAGTCGTTGGTATCGAAGACTTTACGCGTGCGCACGATGGAGTCCAGGGTGCGGAATCCGGCGTAGTCGAGCACGATATCGGCAGGATCCACGCCCGCGGCAATCAGGTCCTTCCGCATCGTCACCGGTTCATTGTAGCTTTGCAGCGCGTTATCGCCGCTCAGCAGCAGGTAGTTCACCTTGCCGCTGTTGTAGGCGTTCAGCGCGCCCTGAATGCGGTAACGGTAATACTGGTTGATCACGCCGGTGCGGTAATACTTGGCGGTGCCGAGCACCACGCCAACCTGACGATAGGGCAGGTCCTGCAGGTCATCAAAGATGTAGGGGGCGGTTTTCCAGCTCATCCAGCGATCGAGACCCAGCACGATCAACAGCAGTATGCCGACCAGGACAGACAGGCTGTAAAAAACGCGCTTTAACATGGAGATGGCTCGTTCGTGGATGAAATTTAACTCAGGCTACTTTACCCGCCTGGTTAGCGCAAGAAACAGCGACTCAACTGAGGGGTTTTTCAGCAAACTGGCGGGCATTTCTGCCCGCCGGAAGGATTACGCAAGCAGTACGCGGTCAATCGTCGTGCAGCCCAGCGCTTTAAGCGTCGCGGCGGTCGCATCCCACTGAATCAGCGGCGCATCGGCAATTTCTGCCAGAATAGCGCGCTGAATGTCCGGATAGTCATAGCCGTTCAGGCTCAGCAGGTTAAGCGCGCCCTGCAGCGGAGGCAGAGTTGGGTTAAACGCGGCGTTTTCCGCGTAGCTGCCGCTAAAGATCCGGCCATCGCGGCACTGCAGCGCCACGCCGCTCGGAGACTTGCTGTACGGCGTGTGGCTTTTGTTGGCCGCGCGAATGGCCGCCTGGCTCAGGTCATCGCCGGACAGGGCGTAACCGTGGTCCTGCTCGTCCATCAGCAGCGTTTTGATCTCCAGATCTTTCGGGCCAAACGCGTCAGGCAGATAATCCCCCAGCGTGTGCGGCGCGCGGCCCGGCAGGTTGATGCGCAGCTGCAGCCCGCTGTTCAGCTCGTTCATAAACTGACGGCAGTGGCCGCAGGGGGTGTAGTTAACGGTAATGGCGCTCAGGGCTTTTTCACCGCGCAGCCAGGCGTGGCTGATGGCGCTCTGCTCGGCGTGAACCGTTTGCTGCATGGTCGCGCCCAGGAACTCCATATTGCCGCCGAAGTACCAGGTTCCGCTGACGCCGCGCGCAATGGCCCCGACGTTAAAGTGGGAGAGATCGGCCCGCGCGCAGGCGGCAGCCAGAGGAAGCAGTGCGAAAGCCAGCGCGTCTTCGTCCAGTCCCGTTGCTTGTTTCAGCATCGTGACCTGCTCCGTGGTCAGCAGGGCGGGGAAGTGTGCATCTGCCAGAACGGGAGCCAGGGCTGACTGCAAATTCTCTGCAAGCTGGGCGAAAGCAGCTTGAAAACGTGGGTGCATGGCGTTTGCCTCATAAAGGTTAATGGATCGGTAGTTTACGGAGCCGTCAGGGCTTTATATGTGATCCACTTCTCATTATGTTTGCAACTTATGAAATCAAAATGAAATTTGCGCGACGCATCGCAAATTTTAGCCCATCACCGCCAGAATCAGCGGGAAAATGAACGGGGCCAGCAGGGAGGTGATAATCCCGCAGATCACCAGCGCCAGGGAGCTAAACGCCCCTTCCTGATAATCCAGCTCCGCGCAGCGGGCGGTGCCCAGGGCGTGGGAAGCTGTTCCCATCGACAGCCCCCGTGCCGCTTTAGTGTGAATACGCATCCCGTTCAGCAGGGTGTGACCAAACACCGCACCCAGAATACCGACGAAAATGACGCACATCGCGCTGATGGCCGGGATCCCGCCGAGGCTGCCGCCGACCGCCATCGCGATAGGCGTGGTCACCGATTTAGGCAGGATAGAGGCGGCAATTTGCGGGGAGGCCCCCATCAACAGCGCCACCGACGTGCCGGTGATCATCGCCACCAGGCTGCCCACAAAACAGATGGTAATGATGGATTTCCAGCGGGCGCGGATCTGATGGAGCTGCTCGTATAAAGGAAAGGCGAGCGCCACAACGGCAGGCTGCAGCAGGTCGTTTAAAATTTTGCTGCCGGCAAAGTAGCGTTCGTAGGGAATGCCGGTGAGCAGCAGGAACGGAATAATCACCACCATCGCCACCAGCAGCGGGTTCAGCAACGGCATTTTGAAGCGTGCGGCAAGCTTGCGCGCGGCGAAGAACACCGCCAGCGTTAACGGCAGCGACCACCAGATATTGGCCATCATTTTTTTGTTTTCTCCCCGACCACGTTACGTTCGCCATGCACCAGATGTGAACTCCAGCTCACCACAAGGAAAACCACCAGCGTACTGACCGCGCAGGAGACCACAATCGGGCCGAACTGGGCCTTGAGCAAATCAAAATACTGCATGACCCCGACGCCGATGGGCACGAAAAGCAGCGCCATATAGCGAATAAGGACGAAGCAGCCGGGGTTGACCCATTTTGCGGGCAGGATTTGCAGCGCCAGCAAAACAAAGAGGATCAGCATACCGATAATGCTGCCGGGAATGACGATCGGCAGCAGCGACGCGATGAAAATCCCGGCGTACAGGCAGGCGTAAATCAGGACGAATGCGCGCAGATATTGCCAGATAATGTTCAATGATTTGCTCATGGTGATAGTCCTTGCTGAAACGCATTCATCATACAATTAAACCTAAAAATGTGCCACGGATCACATCATGAAATTTGAGCATACCAGACATTCCAGAATGGAACGTCTGGTATCACCGCACAGGGGCAGGCTACAGTTTAGAGGAAAGGGCGTGCGGTGGCGAAGTGACGAGCCAGAGAAATGCCTCTGAGTCAGGCCTCGCGTTGGGCGGCGAGTTTATCCAGAAAAGAAAACAGCACCTGATTCATTTCGCGATAATCATGCGAGCGAAGTTTTTCCGCCGTTTCGACAAAACGAAATTCAGCCGCGCGGCGGAGATCGTTCTGCGAATGTTCAATCAGCAGCTCAACCACCTCTGGCGTCAGTTCCATATGACACTGAAAACCGTAAATTCGTTCGCCATATTGCACGATCTGACGGGGGCAGCCCTCGCTGTAAGCCAGCACCTTAGCCTGCGGCGTCAACCCTGGCATGTCGTTATGCCAGTGACCGACGTTCAGCTCGTGGCCAAAATCCTCAAACAGCGGGTTCGCCTTGCCTGCCTCTGTGAGCCTGACGGGAAATGTGCCGATCTCTTTTTCCGGGCTATGGCAAAACGCGGCGCCCAGCGCTTCACCGATAAGCTGCGAGCCCAGACAAACGCCAATCACCGTTTTACCTGCCTCAATTGCGCGGCTGATGAGTGCCTTTTCCGCCTGCGCATCAAACCATGGGCACTCCTCAAGCGCGGTGGCAGGTGACTGCGGGCCTCCCATGATGATAAGCAAGTCTGTGCTCTGCAGATCCTCGGGTAACGGATCGCCCTGATAAACTCTGGAGTAGCTCATACTACAGCCGCGGTTTTTCCCCCAGACTTCATATGCGCCTGGCGCTTCGAAATGTTCATGAATGATAAAATGAATGTGCATTGCGTCTCTCTCCGGTTACGTGTACAAGCAGCATCATAAGAGGAAGGGAGGAATGTAAAATGCCAACCGTTATCGATAAAACGCCAATTCACGACGATGCCATCGGATGGTCCAGAGGGGCAATTAGCTATACGCGCGGCGAAGTGGATCCCCCTCACCGGCATCCACAGGGGCAGCTTTTGTTTGCCATCAAAGGGGTGATGCTGGTCGAAACCGGCAATAAGCGTTGGGTCATACCGCCACAGCGCGCGCTGTGGATCCCTCCCTTTCAGGAACACACCTACAGCGTGTTATCCGCAACGGAGCTCCGCGCGGTCTGGTTTAGCCCCACGCTGATATCGCAATGCCGATCTTTTAAACGGAAAGAAGAGGTTCACGTGATTATGGCGACGGCGCTGTTCAAAGAGCTGATTGCCGGGCTGTTCAGTGCGCAATACCGGCCAGCCAGCCAGCGAAGCATGGCCGTTTTGCTGCTCGAAATCCTCAGCGAGGCGCAGCAGATTTCGGCCGAATTACCGATGCCCGTGGATGAGCGGTTACATCGCGTTGCCTGTGACATCATTGCCAGCAATCTCTGGGATGTTTCGATGGAAAGGCTGGCGGAACAGGCCGCGATGTCTGAACGCACATTCTCACGCGCCTTTATCAAAGATACCGGCTTTAGCTTCCGGGCCTGGCGACAGCGCGCAAGGATTTGTGCCTCGCTGGATCTGCTCGCCAACGGATACCCGGTTAAGCAGGTGGCCTGGATGCTGGGGTTTTCTGGCCCGGCGGCATTTGCGGCGGCGTTTCGCGCCATTGTGGGGGCAACGCCGGCTGACTTTCTCCCTGAACAGAAGCGCTTCCCAGCGATATAGAGAGCGGCTACTATAGCGCGTCTTTTTTCACAGGTACTGCTATGCGTGTTTTACTGGCCCCAATGGAAGGCGTGCTCGACTCCCTCGTGCGCGAGCTTCTGACCGAGGTGAACGATTACGATCTCTGCGTGACGGAATTTCTGCGCGTGGTCGATATGCTGTTGCCGGTAAAATCCTTCTTCCGCCTGTGCCCCGAGCTGCACAACCAGAGCCGGACCTCTTCCGGCACGCTGGTGCGTATTCAGCTGCTCGGCCAGTATCCCGAATGGCTGGCGGAAAACGCCGCCCGCGCGGTTGAGCTGGGCTCTTACGGGGTGGATCTCAACTGCGGCTGCCCGTCGAAGCTGGTGAACGGCAGCGGCGGCGGGGCGACGTTGCTGAAAGATCCTGAGCTGATTTACCGCGGCGCGAAAGCCATGCGTGAGGCCGTGCCTTCGCATTTGCCGGTGACGGTGAAGGTGCGCCTGGGCTGGGACAGCGACGCGCGGCAGTTTGAAATCGCCGATGCGGTGCAGCAGGCCGGGGCTACCGAGCTGGTGGTGCATGGCCGCACCAAAGAAGATGGCTACAAGGCCGAGCGCATTAACTGGCAGGCGATCGGTGAGATCCGCAAGCGCCTCACCATTCCGGTCATCGCCAACGGTGAAATCTGGGACTACGAGAGCGCGCAGGCCTGTCTGAAGGCCACCGGCTGCGATGCGGTGATGATCGGTCGCGGCGCCCTGAATGTGCCGAACCTCAGCCGGGTGGTGAAATATAACGAGCCGCGAATGCCGTGGGCAGACGTCGTTACGCTGCTGCAAAAATACAGCCGACTGGAAAAGCAGGGCGACACCGGTTTGTATCACGTCGCGCGAATTAAACAGTGGCTGAGCTATTTACGCAAAGAGTACGATGAAGCGCTGGGATTATTTCAGGAAATTCGGACATTGCAGACTTCGTCTGATATTGCCCGGGTAATTCAGTCAAAATAATAAGCGTTAAATTGCTCACACTTTTTTAAACCAGAAAACCGTTCTGGTTTTCAACGTGGCGCGACGGTGTTAAGGTGCCACTGTTTTCAACGCAGGATTGTTACTGGTTAACAGGCAAAACCTAAGCGTTTCACAGCATTTTCGCTGTGGAGCGCTTAGGTTTTTTTTTGCCTCTCGTTTACGCAGGAGAGAAATTTGGCTTAGCGCTTTTTACTGATTTTAAAAAAATGAAATATCGACAGGAAATAGAAAAATTTCCTGCGACCGGTTACGCACAAAATACTCAATCACAGGTTGTTATCATGGCATATAAAAATAAACTCTATGCGCTCGCCTTATTGACGATATCCCCGCTGTCGGTGGCGCAGGACTGGAACGGAACGGTATTAGGCTTTGAAGCTCCTCCGGAGCCTGTTCTGGGCGAAATGCTCGGCATACGTAAAATCCTCAACCATAACGGTTTTACCTATAACCTCGGATATCTGAATGAAATTGGCTGGAACGGAGGCGGTGGCTATAACCACGACTCCCACGTGGCCTATATCGACCAGTTTGCGCTGACCTTCAGCCAGGATCTTGAGCGCTGGACCGGTATCCCGGATGCGCGTATCGAAGGGAACATCGTCAACCGTAACCACAATGACGACCTCACCACCAAACGCGTGCAGGACCCTCGCGTCAACTTTAACGACCTGACCCAGGAGAGCTGGGGCGGGCAGTCGATTACCCGTCTGGGCTGGCTGACCTTTGCCCGCAGCTTTGACGACCGGCGTCTGACCTGGCGCATCGGGATGATGAACAAGGTGCAGACCTTCGATCAAATCATCCCCTGTGATTTCCAGCTCCTGTCGCAGTGCGGCGGGAAGTCAGCCAACTCGCTGACGTGGAACAACTGGAACGTTCACACCTGGGGCACCACGCTTGCCTATAAATTAACGCCGACGCTGACCTTAAAAGGTGGCGTGATGGAGCAAAATCCCGAGGCCTCCAGCCGCAGCCACGCGTGGAGCTGGTCGACGAAGGGCAGCAAAGGGGTTTTACTGCCGGTTGAAATCGAAGCGCGTCCGCTGATTAACGGCCTGCCGGGGGCGTATAACCTGGGCGTGGTGTTTACCAACGCGCCGCAAACCGATCTCTATCGCGGCAAATCCGGCGGGGCGGGCGCGACGGACCCGAACGGCTTTGATACCCACAGCCGGACCTGGTTCATGTACGCCGGGCTGAACCAGCAGCTTACGCAGCATCAGGATGACCCGAATCGCGGGTTGAGCACCTCTTTCAGCATGAGCCTTGCGGATCAGAGTACCAACTACATGCACCAGGTTTACGCCGCCTCGCTGCGCTACCGCGGGCTGTTTGACGCGCGGCCGGAAGACTGGATTGGCTTCGGGCTAACCTGGATTGATATGAGCAGCCAGTACGCCCGCAACCAGCGCTATATGAACAGCCTGAGCGGCGTGTCGGACTATAACGATCCGGCGTATCACCCGGAGCCAGGCCACTCCCTGAACGGTGAGTTTTATTATCGCTTCCGTCCGGTGTCGTGGCTGGAGCTGCAGCCGGGCATTCAGTACTGGCACCATCCCGGCGGGGTCAGTCGCACCCAGGATGCCTGGGTTACCGAGCTGAAAACGGTGGTGAGCTTCTGATATCACCGTAGCAAGTTCGATCCGCGTCACGTTTCTGACGCGTGATGCATTGAGGCTATGAATGAAACTGATAGAGTGCCAGAACTGGATTGTTACTGCTTAGGCAGGCAAAACCTGATTTTCTGGCATCTGCCGGAGGTCAGGTTTTTTTGTTTCTGGGGTTCAGATGAAAATCGCCAAGATACTCAATAATAACGTGGTGGTTGTTCAGGATGAGCGCGGGCGCGAACAGGTGGTGATGGGCCGTGGGCTGGCCTTTCAGAAGCGCGTCGGCGAAGCGCTGGATACCGCGTTGGTTGAAAAGGTGTTTGCGTTACAAAGCGATGAACTGGTGCGTCGACTCGGAGAGCTGCTGAGTCAAATTCCGCTGGAGGTTATGACCACCTGCGACCGTATCATCGGGCTGGCGGCGCAGCGGCTGGGCAAGCTGCAGGAGAGTTTGTATATCACCCTCACCGACCACTGCTACTTTGCGATTGAGCGGCAGAAGAACGGGCTGGCCATCAAAAACGTGCTGCTGTGGGATATTAAACGGCTGTATCCGAAGGAGTTCGAATTAGGGCAGGAGGCGCGGGCCATTATTGCCAGACGCCTGAACGTCGAGCTGGAAGAGGATGAGGCCGGGTTTATCGCGCTGCATCTGGTCACCGCGCAGCTGAACAGCGAAATGCCGGAAGTGATGCACGTGACGCGGGTGATGCAGGAGATCCTGCAGCTGGTGAAGTATCAGCTGCAGCTTGAGTACGATGAAGACTCGCTCAGCTATCAGCGTTTTGTCACGCATCTGAAGTTTTTTGCCCAGCGGATGCTGACCCGCACCGTGGTGGAAGATGACGATGTCTCGCTGCATACGGCAGTAAAAGACAACTACGCGAAAGCGTGGAAATGCGCCGAGAAAATCGCCCAGCACCTGAACAAAAGCTATCAGCGCGAGCTGACGACCGAAGAAATTATGTTCCTCGCTATTCATATCGAGCGGGTGAGAAAAGAGGGGCGTTAAGCCTCAAAACAGGATTGTTACTGCATCTCGCAGGCAAAACCTGAGCGCGGCCTTCGTCAGAAGGTCGTTCTCGGGTTTTTTTATTTTTTGTACTCAGTCAACAGGTGCCTGCAGGCATCGGATGTAAGGAAATCGAGATGGAATACCAGGCTTTAGCGAAGGATATTCTCGGCCACGTTGGCGGAAAAGAGAACATCGTCAGTCTTGTGCACTGCGCGACCCGGCTTCGCTTCAAACTAAAAGAGAATCAACGGGCGGATGCGGAAGGGCTGAAGAAAAACCCGGGCGTGATCATGGTGGTCGAAAGCGGCGGCCAGTTTCAGGTAGTGATTGGCAACCACGTCCACGACGTCTGGCAGGCGGTGCGCAATGAGGCAGGCCTTACCGATGACGCGCCCGCCGTGGAAGAGAGGGGGGAAAAGGGCAACCTGCTGGGCCGCCTGATTGACATCGTCTCCGGGATTTTCACTCCGTTTATCGGCATTCTGGCCGCGTCCGGTATTCTGAAAGGGCTGCTGGCGCTGGCGGTGGTGTGCGGCTGGCTCAGCACTGAGAGCGGCACCTATAAAATCTGGTTCGCCGCCAGCGACGCGCTGTTCTTCTTCTTCCCGCTGGTGCTGGGCTACACCGCCGGGAAAAAATTCGGCGGCAACCCGTTTATTACCATGGTCATCGGCGGGGCGCTCACCCATCCGATGATGATTGCGGCGTTTAACGCCAGCCAGCAGCCGGGCGCGGTATCGGACGCTTTTTTGGGCATTCCTGTCACCTGGTTTAACTACAGCTCGTCGGTGATCCCGATTATTCTCGCCGCGTGGGTCAGCTGCTGGCTGGAAAAGCAGAGCACCAGGCTGCTGCCTTCCTCGATGAAAAACTTCTTCGCGCCGCTGATCTGCTTAGGATTAACCGTGCCGCTGACCTTCCTCGTTATCGGGCCGCTGGCGACCTGGCTGAGCCAGATGCTGGCGAACGGCTATCAGAGCATTTACATTCTGGCACCGTGGTTGGCGGGCGCGGCGATGGGCGCGCTGTGGCAGGTCTGCGTTATTTTTGGCCTGCACTGGGGGCTGGTGCCGCTGATGATTAACAACCTGGCGGTGCTGGGGCATGACTCCATGCTGCCAATGCTATTGCCCGCGGTGTTTGGCCAGGTGGGGGCGGCGCTGGGGATCTTCCTGCGTACCCGCGATGCCCGTCAGAAAATGCTGGCCGGGTCGTCCGTTACGGCAGGGATTTTCGGTATCACCGAACCCGCTGTGTATGGCGTAAACCTGCCGCTGCGCCGTCCGTTTATCTTTGGCTGCGTGGCGGGAGCTATCGGCGGCGCGATTGTCGGCTTCAGCGATACCCACGTTTACTCCTTCGGCTTCGCCAATATCTTTACCATCGCCCAGATGATTCCGCCGGGTGGGGTAAACGCCACGCTGTGGGGCGGCGTGATCGGCACCGCGGTAGCGCTGGTGCTGAGCTGCGGGTTGACGCTGGCGGCGGGCATGCCGGGACGCGCAGCGGCGGAAGCTGCGGTTACGGCAGGGGAAAACGATGTCTTATCCCCGATGACCGGGACCGTTCTGGCGCTCGACCAGGTGCCGGATACCACGTTTGCCAGCGGCCTGCTGGGCAGCGGTGCCGCGATTATTCCCTCGGATAACAAAGTGGTGGCCCCGTTTGCCGGCGTGGTGGCCTCGCTGTTTCAGACCAAACACGCCATCGGCCTGCTCAGCGACAGCGGTATTGAAGTGTTGATCCACGTGGGGATCGACACCGTGAAGCTCGACGGCAGGCCGTTTACCGCCCACGTGAAGGTGGGCGACAGGGTGCAGCCCGGCGATCTGCTGCTGGAGTTTGACCGACAGGCGATTATCGATGCCGGATACGACCTGGCGACCCCGATCATTATCAGTAACAGCGATGAGTATCGTGACGTGGTGACCGTGGCGGCAACGTCCGTCAGCGCCGGTGCGCCGTTACTCAGCGTAAGCCATCAATAACAGGAGAACGTGATGAAAACTTTCCCGGACGATTTTTTATGGGGCGGCGCGGTTGCCGCGAATCAGGTAGAAGGCGCGTATCTGGAGGAGGGGAAAGGGCTATCCACCTCGGACGTTCAGCCGCAGGGTGTCTTCGGCCCGGTGGTTGAGCGCGTGGCGGGCGACAGCGGCATCAAGGACGTCGCCATCGACTTCTATCACCGCTACCCGGAAGACATCAAACTGTTCGCTGAGATGGGCTTTAGCTGCCTGCGGGTCTCCATTGCCTGGACCCGCATTTTTCCGAACGGCGACGAGCAGCAGCCTAACGAGGCGGGGCTGGCGTTTTACGACCGGCTGTTTGACGAGCTTGCCGCGCACAACATTACCCCGCTGGTGACGCTCTCGCATTACGAAATGCCGTGGGGGCTGGTGAAGCAGTACGGCGGGTGGGGCAGCCGCCAGACCATTGGGTTCTTCGAGCGCTACGCCCGTACCGTGTTTGCGCGCTACAAGGAGAAGGTGAAGCTCTGGCTGACCTTCAACGAGATCAATATGTCTCTGCACGCGCCGATGACCGGCGTGGGCCTGCCGGAAACCAGCAGCAAAGGGGAGGTGTACCAGGCGATCCACCACCAGCTGGTGGCCAGCGCGCTGGCCGTGAAGGCCTGCCACGAGATTATCCCGGATGCCAGAATCGGCAACATGCTGCTGGGCGGCCTGATGTATCCGCTGACCTGCAAGCCGGAAGATGTTCTGGAGACGCTGCAGGAAAACCGCGCGTGGCAATTCTTTGGCGACGTGCAGTGCCGTGGCGCCTACCCGGGCTATATGCAGCGCTTCTTCCGCGACAGCGGGATTCAGCTTGAGGTCACGGATGACGACCGCGAGGCGCTGAAATCGACCGTCGATTTTATCTCGTTCAGCTACTACATGACGGGCTGCGTCACCGCGGATGAGGCCCTCAACCAGCAGGCGCGCGGCAATATCCTGAGCATGGTGCCAAACCCGCATCTGGCAAGTTCCGAATGGGGCTGGCAGATTGACCCCATCGGCCTGCGTACTCTGTTAAACGTGCTCTGGGATCGCTATCAGAAGCCGTTGTTTATCGTGGAAAATGGCCTCGGGGCGAAGGATAAACCGGATGCGGACGGCGTGGTGCAGGATGATTATCGCATCAGCTACCTTAACGACCACCTGGTGCAGGTGCGTGAAGCCATTGACGACGGCGTTGAGGTGATGGGGTATACCAGCTGGGGGCCAATCGACCTGGTGAGCGCGTCTAAAGCTGAACTCTCCAAGCGCTACGGCTTTATTTACGTCGATCGCGATGACGGCGGTAACGGCACGCTGGCGCGCAGCTGTAAGAAAAGTTTCTACTGGTATAAAGAGGTGATTGCCACGAAAGGGGCTTCGCTGAAAGCCTGATATTAATGACGTTGCCCGGCTCTGAGCCGGGCAAATAGATCAGAAAATCATCTTGAATACGCCGGTAACCACTAAGAGCCCTATCAGAAATATAATTAAAATAACCCACAGTAATATTTTCATTCCTTTCTCCCGCTCATGTATGTCCTGAATAAGTGTAGCAGCGTATTTATATTTGGCGTGAATGCATTGAATTTAATCATTCTCTTCGGGAATAAATTTCCGGGTATTAAAATGTATGACAATTTGCGGATTGCCACGCGTTACTAAAAAAATGAACGATATCGAGCGTAACGTGCGCCTTTATTTTTTGAGTGTATGGCGTCATGAAGCGTTCTCTTATTTTATCTCTGAGTGCACCCTTCGCTTTTATTCTGGCGGCCTGTGCGCCTGAACATGCCACGGTGTCTCCCATTAAAATGCAAACCGCTGCGGCGTCGGTGAATACGGTTCTGAATCATCAGGACTGGCCGAAGAATGAGTGGTGGAAAGCGTATAACGATCCCCAGCTTAACGGGCTGATTGCGAAAGCGTTGAGCGATGCGCCGGATATGCAGATTGCCCGTCAGCGCATTACGCTTGCCGAAGCCCAGGCCAAAGCCGCAATGGCCGCTGACGGTCCGCAGATTGATTTTTCCGCCGATGCGGAACGCCAGAAAATGTCCGCCGAAGGGCTGATGGGGCCTTTCGCCCTTACCGACCCGGCTGCAGGCACCACCGGGCCGTGGTACACCAACGGCACCTTTGGGCTGACCGCAGTCTGGGATCTCGATCTGTGGGGAAAAAATCGCGCCCGGGTCGAGGCCCGGATTGGCAAAGTGAATGCGCAAAAAGCGGAGCTGGAGCAGACCCGCCAGCTGCTGGCCAGCAGCGTGGCGCGGCTCTACTGGGAGTGGCAAACTCAGGCCGCCGCAGGGGAGGTTCTCGCGCAGATCAAACATGAGCAGGACAACATAATCGGCGCCGACCGCGAACTGTATCAGCACGGGATCACCTCCTCCGTGGAAGGGGTGGAAACCGATATCGACGCCAACAAAACCGAAGAACAGCTGGCAGAAGTCAACGGGAAGATGAAAGCCGTTGAGGCGCGTCTGGTCGCGCTGACGAATTCTTCCTCCGTGACGCTTACGCGGCATCCGCTGCCGACGGTTGACGCCGCGCTACCGCCGACGCTCGGTTATGAACTGCTGGCACGCCGTCCGGATCTTCAGGAGGCGCACTGGTATATCGAAGCCTCCATGAGCGAGGTGGAGGCCGCCAGAGCGGCTTTCTACCCTGACGTGAACCTGATGGCGTTCTTACAGCAGGATGCCCTCCATCTGAGCGATCTGTTTCGCGCTTCAGCGCAGCAGATGGGCGTGACCGCCGGGCTGACGCTGCCGATCTTCGACAGCGGCAGGCTGAACGCCAGCCTGGATATCGCCCAGGCGCAGAACAATCTCTCGGTCGCGAACTACAACAAAGCGGTGGTCGAAGCGGTCAATCAGGTGGCGCGCACGGCCAGCGAAGTCGAAACGCTGACGGCGAAGAACCGCCATCAGCAGCAGGTCGAAAAAGATGCGGCGCGGGTTGTGGCGCTGGCGCAGGCGCGTTTCAGCGCGGGGATCGTTGCGGGCTCGCGGGTCAGTGAAGCCAGGATCCCGGCCCTCAGGGAAGACCTCGCCGGATTGTTGCTGAAAGGCCAGTATGTCGACGCCACGCTGCAGCTGACGTCGGCGCTGGGCGGCGGCTATCATCATGGCTAAAAATGGTCATTATCTATACTTACCTCTTTGCAGTTTTTCAGGAGGTGAGTATGACCAGAGTAGCGATAGTGACCGCATCGGATTCCGGGATTGGTAAAACCACGGCGCTGATGCTCGCAGAGCGCGGGTTTGATATTGGCGTCACCTGGCACTCGGATGAAAAAGGGGCGCTGGAAACCTGCCGCGAAGTTGAAGCGCAGGGGCAGCGCGCAGAGGCTATCCATCTTGATTTAAGCACGCTGCCGGAAGGCGCAGAGGCCATTGAAACGCTGATTGCGCGTTTTGGTCGGCTGGACGTGCTGGTCAACAATGCGGGTGCGATGACCAAAGCGCCGTTCCTTGAGATGCCGTTTGACGACTGGCGGAACATTTTCACCGTCGACGTAGACGGCGCGTTTCTCTGTTCGCAGATTGCCGCCCGGCAGATGGTGAAGCAGGGGGAAGGGGGGCGGATTGTGAATATCACCTCGGTGCACGAGCACACGCCGCTGCCGGAGGCCAGCGCCTACACGGCGGCAAAACACGCACTCGGCGGGTTAACCAAATCCATGGCGATGGAACTGGTTAAGCACAACATTCTGGTGAACGCCGTCGCGCCGGGCGCCATTGCCACACCGATGAACGACATGGACGACAGCGAAGTGAAGGAGGGCTCAATGCCGGAAATCCCGCTGGCAAGACCGGGCCACACCAGAGAGATTGCCAGCCTGGTGGCATGGCTGTGCGACAGCGACGCCAGCTACACGACGGGGCAATCGTTTATTGTCGACGGGGGCTTTATGCTGGCGAACCCGCAGTTTAAGCCGGAGGGGTAGTTTTCCCTCACCCTAACCCTCTCCCAAAGGGAGAGGGAACAAAAACACCCTCTCCCTTTGGGAGAGGGCCGGGGTGAGGGGAGGAGACCGCACTCACTCCTCATCCCGCGTCTTATCCCGGTGCTTCAGCCACAGCCTGACCCCGATCACCGCCGCAACCACCAGAATCAACCACGCCCAGTGCTTCAGGTGCTGGTCGAGATTATGCAGCCACGGGCCAATCACTTCGCCCCCGACGTAGCCGAGCGTCGTAAAGATCAGCGCCCAGGCTATCGCACCAAGAACATTGAGCGGCAGGAAAATTTTTGGCGGCAGATGGCTGGCGCCAATCAGTATCGGCCCGATAATGCGAAAGCCATACATAAAGCGCGTGCCGATGACGAACAGATAGGGATGACGTTGAATGAGCCGTTGAGCGCGGCGGATTTTCTTCTGATGCTTTGCGAAACGCTTAAGCAGCGTGGGCCCGAAGCGCAGCCCGAGAAAGTAGAGCAGCTGATCGCCAATCATTCCGCCGAGCGCGACCGCTGCGACGACCAGCGGGAATTTCAGTAAGCCCTGATGCGCGGCGACGCCGCCTAACAGCGTGATGGTTTCACCTTCTGCCACGCTACCGACGACCAGCGCGGCATATCCATATTGTTCAATAAGTGCGTTAATATCCATTACGTAAATGTTATCTCCCTCTGCTTACCTCGTTTAATCATATACCCCATGAATCAACAGCGGGGAAATCAACGGAAATTTCCCACTGTACATAAAATAATCTAAAGCCTGCATTATACTTAAGGTATCGCTGACGGGCCGACAACAAGGGGGCGCTATGAACCATGTCTGGGGACTTTTCTCCCATCCCGATCGTGAGATGCATGTCATTAAAAGTGAGAACGAAACGGTCTCGCATCATTACACGCACCACGTGCTGCTGATGGCTGCGGTGCCGGTAATATGCGCTTTTATCGGAACAACACAAATCGGCTGGAACTTCGGTGATGGCACCGTGGTTCAGCTTTCCTGGTTTACCGGGCTCTATCTGGCCATCGTTTTTTATGGCCTGATGCTGGCGGGTGTGGCGGTAATGGGCCGCGTCATTCACTGGATGGCGCGTAACTACCCGCAACGTCCATCGCTGGCGCACTGTATGGTCTTTGCCGGATACGTCGCGACCCCGCTGTTCTTAAGCGGTATTGTTGCGCTCTATCCACTGGTCTGGCTGTGCGCGCTGATCGGTACTATTGCCCTCTTTTACACCGGATATCTGCTGTATCTGGGGGTTCCAACCTTCCTGAATATCAATAAAGAAGAAGGCCTGAGTTTTTCCAGTTCAACACTCGCTATTGGGGTGCTGGTGCTGGAGGCGCTACTGGCGCTGACGGTTATTCTTTGGGGTTACGGATACCGTCTCTTCTGAGTTCACTGCATTGCTGGCGTAAATGCCAGCAATGCAGCATCTGTTCACGATTATCCGCTGGCGACAACGCCCGGTGACCGCTATGATGCCGAAGCCAGCCTGTGTTTATCCGTTGATACAGGCGGTGTACGTCATGACGTGCGTGAATAATTATCAGAAGTCTCACCATGCTGAAATTCCGAGTCTCTTTACTTAGCCTGGCGCTGCTGCTGGGCGCGTCCGCTGCCGTGCCGGCCGTCGCTAAAACGCCCGCGGTGACCGCCGCTGCTGCTCAGCCGCAAATTGCGTCCGGCAGCGCGATGATTGTCGATCTCAACACCAATAAGGTGATCTACGCCAGCCATCCGGACCTGGTGCGCCCGATCGCCTCGATTACCAAATTAATGACCGCGATGGTGGTGCTTGATGCACATCTGCCGCTGGACGAAAAATTGAAAGTGGACATCAGCCACACGCCGGAGATGAAGGGGATCTACTCCCGCGTGCGTCTGAACAGTGAAATCAGCCGTAAAAATATGCTGCTGCTGGCGCTGATGTCGTCTGAAAACCGTGCGGCGGCGAGCCTGGCGCACCACTATCCGGGCGGCTATGACGCCTTTATCCGCGCGATGAACGCGAAAGCCAAAGCGCTGGGGATGACCAATACGCATTATGTTGAACCGACGGGACTGTCGATCAACAACGTCTCCACGGCCCGCGATCTGACGAAACTGCTGATTGCCAGCAAACAGTATCCGCTGATTGGTCAGCTCAGCACTACCCGTGAAGAGATGGCGACCTTTGCGAACCCGGCCTATACGCTGCCGTTCCGCAACACTAACCATCTGGTATACCGCGATAACTGGAATATTCAGTTAACCAAAACCGGCTTTACCAACGCGGCAGGACACTGTCTGGTGATGCGCACCGTGTTTAACGGTAAGCCGGTGGCGCTGGTGGTGATGGATGCCTTCGGCAAATATACCCACTTCGCGGACGCGAGCCGCCTGCGTACCTGGATTGAAACCGGGAAAGTGCAGCCCGTTCCGGCCGCAGCATTGACGTATAAAAAGCAGAAAGCGGAACAGATGGCGACGGCGCAGAACGACTGAGTCGTTTGTACGCGCTGATGCCCTTACCCCGACCCTCTCCCGCAGGGAGAGGGCGAAAACACTAAAAACGGTAACCCAGGTTACCGTTTTGCGTTTATTCCGGCAGCGTCCAGTCCCCATCGTTGAGCGAGCGCTGCATAATCACCGTATCCCGCCAGTCGCCTTTCTTATACCCCACGCTGCGCAGCTGACCGACAATCTCGAAGCCGTGCTTTTTATGCAGCCGCAGCGAGCCGGAATTATTGTTGCCATCGCCCACAACGGCAATCATCTGCCGCCACGGGCCTTGCTCGCAGCGGGCGATCAGCGCATCCATTAATGCCGAACCAAAACCGCGCCCGGTAATGCTGGCATCCACGTAAATCGACTCTTCCAGGGTATAGCGGTAGGCGTGTCGCGGGCGGTAAGGCGTGGCGTAGCAGTAGCCCACCACGATGCCGCGATACAGCGCGATAAGCCACGGCAAACCGCTCTCAGCCACGCTTTTCATACGCTGACGCATTTCGTCGATGGTAGGGGGGACTTCTTCAAATGACGCGCGCCCGTGCAGCACATGCCATGCATAGATGGCGGCGATGGCATGCACATCATCGGGAAGGGCATCGCGCACTTCCAGTTCGGTCTCGGATAAAACATCAACAGCCGACATGATGTGCCTGCTCCTCGTTATAGAAAGCCGGAGAAACGTTCCTCCGGCGTCAGACGGTTACTCTATTACGATTAAGGCGCGCTAAACAATCTCTCAAATTTGGCTATAGGAATTAATCAGACGCTTGCGTTACGCGCTGCTCCGCGTCCGCGCTCTCTTTCCAGTATTTCTTCCGCGTTGTTTTACCAATGCCGGGATTCATGCTGTTTGTAGGGTCATTCTCGCGATAAAACTGCTTAAGTGCGTCAGGGGCTTTATAAAGATGCCCGACGTTATGTTCCGCAGGATATTGTGCGCCGCGTTCACGCAGCAGGGCGAGCATCTGCTCCTTCAGTTCGTGCGCATCGACCCCTTTTTTGACGATGTAATCCTGATGGAAGACATAACACATAAAGTGGCCGTAATAGAGCTTATGCACCAGCTTGCTGTCGATTTCCGGAGGGAGGTGCTCAAACCACTCGGTGTCGTTACGTCGCAGGGCGATATCCAGCGCCAGAATATCTTCCACCTCTTCGGAATGCACCGCCTGATAACGGATGGCGGCGCCTGCGGCGGCAAAACGGTGCAGGAACGCTTTGCTGCCCTCTTCAGGCGTACAGGCAAAGAAATCCCCTTCGGCGTTTTTGAAGAATTCGGTCAGCCAGGACTGCGCTTCGGCAATTCCGTCCCCGGCCATTTTCAGCAGCAGGTGGTGCTCGTACTTATCGCGCCAGGTTTTCATTCGCTCCGGCAGATGCGCCGGGAAAACGTTGCCCAGCTTCTGCATAAAGCGGTCGGTGAAGTGGGGTTTGAACAGCGACACCTTCTCCAGCATCGCGTCGGTGCGGCCCTTCATGGTGAAGAAGAACGGCATTTTGTCGGTGCCGAGCTTGTCGATCATCAGGAACGTATCTTTGCCGTAACGCTCGGCGATGTCGTAAATGTCCCGGTGCATGTACTCGCCCGCCACCGGCAGATGGGTGAATTCGCCCAGAATATGACGACGAATTTCGGTCAGAACCTCGGGCTGATTGGTGCCAATGTAAAACACCTGCTGCTTTTTCTCCGCCGGGAAAGTATCCAGACGCACGGCAAAAACGGCCAGCTTCCCGGCGCAGCCGGAGGATTCAAACAGGCGGTCCGGATCGGCGTTGTAGCGCGCCGGCGTATCGGCGTCGATATCCCGCACGCGGGTCACGTAGTCGTGATCGTGCGCATGACGACCGTCGTGCTGCACGTCTTCGTCCTTCACGCGATCGTCGTCGAGCTTGCTGAGGATCTGTTCCGGCGTCGCGCCGAGATCGATTCCCAGATGGTTCACCAGCGTCAGCTTGCCGTTTTCATCAATACGGGCAAAAAGCGACATCTCGGTGTAGGCCGGGCCGCGCTGCACCAGCGAACCGCCGGAGTTGTTGCAGATCCCACCGACCACCGAGGCGCCAATGCAGGAGGAGCCAATCACAGAGTGCGGCTCACGGCCCAGCGGCTTAAGCGCTTTTTCCAGGGAGTAGAGCGTTGTGCCGGGGAACGCGAGCACCTGCTCGCCTTTGTCCAGCAGGTGCAGTTTGTCGAGGCGCAGGGTGCTGATAATCACGATGTCGCGATCGTAATCGTTGCCGTTCGGCGTGGAGCCTTCGGTCAGGCCGGTATTGGCGGCCTGCATTAAAATAATCTTGTCGGCGGCGACGCAGGCGCTCAGGACGCGCCACAGCTCCAGCAGCGTGCCGGGGAAGACCACCGCCAGCGCTTCGCCCTGACCGGAGCGGAAGCCTTTGCGGTAGCGGGCGGTTTTGGCCGGGTCGGTAAGCAGGTGAGAGGAGCCAACCTGGCGCGACAGTTCGTTAATAAAAGCCGTGTTATCGTTTGTTCGAACAGAAGACATCTTCCACTCCTTGTGGTGGGGCAAATTTCTCGCTGTAAAGCATAGCGCGATTAACTGTTAAGCGGTCGAGTATTCACGAGAAAAATCAGAGAATAACCCTGCAACGTTTCGAGGGTTTGTGGCACACTGCGCTTTTCGCACGGTATGGCCGAGATCGTCCGGCGGTTATTGATGAGAGAGTAAAACGACATGAAATGGCTATGTTCTGTAGGTGTCGCCGTCAGCCTGGCGCTGCAACCTGCGCTGGCAGAGGATTTGTTTGGTAATCACCCGCTCACGCCTGAAGCACGGGACGCGTTTGTCACTGAATTGCTCAAGAAAATGACGGTCGATGAGAAAATCGGCCAGCTGCGTCTTATCAGCGTCGGTCCGGATAACCCGAAAGAGGCCATCCGCGAGATGATCAAAGACGGGCAGGTAGGGGCCATCTTTAATACCGTCACCCGCCAGGATATCCGCAAGATGCAGGATCAGGTGATGGATCTCAGCCGCCTGAAAATTCCGCTGTTTTTTGCCTATGACGTGGTGCACGGCCAGCGTACCGTTTTCCCGATTAGCCTCGGTTTAGCCTCCTCCTTTAACCTCGACGCGGTGAAAACCGTCGGGCGCGTGTCGGCTTATGAAGCGGCGGACGACGGCCTGAACATGACCTGGGCGCCAATGGTGGACGTCTCGCGCGATCCACGCTGGGGCCGCGGTTCGGAAGGCTTTGGTGAAGATACGTATTTAACCTCCACGATGGGTAAAACCATGGTGGAAGCGATGCAGGGCAAAAGCCCGGCGGATCGCTACTCGGTGATGACCAGCGTCAAACACTTCGCGGCCTATGGCGCAGTGGAGGGCGGGAAAGAGTACAACACCGTCGACATGAGCCCGCAGCGCCTGTTCAACGACTACATGCCGCCGTACAAGGCAGGGCTGGATGCGGGCAGCGGCGCGGTGATGGTGGCGCTGAACTCGCTGAACGGCACGCCTGCGACGTCCGATTCATGGCTGCTGAAAGACGTGCTGCGCGACCAGTGGGGCTTTAAGGGCATCACCGTTTCCGACCACGGCGCGATTAAAGAGCTGATTAAACACGGTACCGCCTCCGATCCGGAAGACGCGGTGCGCGTGGCGCTCAAGTCGGGCATCAACATGAGCATGAGCGACGAGTACTACAGCAAATACCTGCCGGGGCTGGTGAAGAGCGGCAAGGTCACGATGGCGGAGCTGGACGATGCCGCGCGCCACGTGCTGAACGTGAAATACGACATGGGTCTGTTTAACGATCCGTACAGTCATCTTGGGCCGAAGGATTCTGACCCGGCAGATACCAACGCCGAAAGCCGCCTGCACCGCAAAGAAGCGCGTGACGTGGCGCGCGAAAGCCTGGTGCTGCTGAAAAACCGCCTCGACACGCTGCCGCTGAAAAAATCCGGCACCATTGCCGTGGTGGGCCCGCTGGCCGACAGCAAGCGCGACGTGATGGGCAGCTGGTCTGCCGCAGGCGTGGCCGACCAGTCCGTGACCGTGCTGACCGGGATTAAGAGTGCCGTGGGTGATAACGCGAAAGTGGTGTACGCCAAAGGGGCGAACGTCACCAACGATAAAGACATCGTCACCTTCCTCAACCAGTACGAGGAAGCGGTGAAGGTCGATCCGCGCACGCCGAAGGAGATGATCGACGAGGCGGTGAATACCGCGAAACAGTCTGACGTGGTTGTCGCGGTCGTGGGCGAAGCGCAGGGTATGGCGCACGAGGCCTCCAGCCGTACCGACATCACCATTCCGCAGAGCCAGCGCGATCTGATCGCCGCCCTGAAAGCCACCGGCAAGCCGCTGGTGCTGGTACTGATGAACGGTCGTCCGCTGGCGCTGGTGAAAGAGGACCAGCAGGCTGACGCCATTCTGGAAACCTGGTTCGCCGGTACCGAAGGCGGTAACGCCATCGCCGACGTGCTGTTTGGTGATTACAACCCGTCGGGCAAGCTGCCGATGTCCTTCCCGCGCTCCGTTGGGCAGATCCCGGTCTACTACAGCCACCTGAACACCGGTCGCCCGTATAACGCCGACAAGCCGAACAAGTACACGTCCCGTTACTTCGACGAAGCTAACGGCCCGCTGTATCCGTTTGGTTACGGTCTGAGCTACACCAGCTTCAAGGTTTCTGACGTGAAAATGTCGGCGCCGACCCTGAAGCGTGACGGCAAAGTTACCGCCAGCGTCGAGGTGACCAACACCGGCAAGCGCGAAGGGGCAACGGTGATTCAGATGTACGTTCAGGATGTCACCGCCTCGATGAGCCGTCCGGTGAAACAGCTGCGCGGCTTCGAGAAGGTCAACCTGAAGCCGGGCGAAACCCAAACCATCAGCTTCCCGATTGACGTGGATGCGCTGAAGTTCTGGAACCAGCAGATGAAATACGATGCGGAACCGGGCAAGTTTAACGTCTTTATCGGGGTGGATTCTGCCCGCGTGAATAAAGGCGAGTTCGAGCTGCTGTAACCTTCCTTCCTTTGCATCCCCCGACTTCCGGGGGATGCGTCTTACGTTATGCTAAAAAGGCATTTTGCCGGGTAAATCCGCTGTTTTAAGCTACGCTTTTCTCTCAAGCCTCTGAAAAAGGCGATAAAAAAATGAGGATAGCGGAATGACGATTGCAAAGGGGATGTTGGGATCTGCGGTGCTGCTGGCGGCGCTGAGCCTGCCGTTACAGGCGGCGGAGCCGGTAAAAGTGGGCTCAAAGATCGATACCGAAGGCGCGCTGCTCGGCAATATTATTTTGCAGGTGCTGGAAAGCCACGGCGTGAAAACCGTCAATAAAGTTCAGCTCGGCACCACGCCCGTCGTGCGCGGGCGATCACCTCCGGCGAGCTTGATATCTATCCGGAATACACCGGCAACGGGGCATTCTTCTTCAAAGATGAAAACGATCCGGCATGGAAAAACGCCAAAGCCGGGTATGAGAAAGTCAAAAAACTGGACGCGGAACAGTACAAGCTGGTCTGGCTGACGCCGGCCCCGGCCAACAACACCTGGACTATCGCCGTGCGCAAGGACGTGGCGGAGAAAGGCAAGCTGACTACGCTTACGGATCTCAGTCGCTATCTGAAAGAGAAGGGCGACTTTAAGCTGGCAGCGTCCGCGGAGTTTATCGAGCGTCCTGACGCGCTCCCTGCTTTCGAAAAAGCCTACGACTTCAAGCTCGACCAGGCGCAGCTGCTCTCGCTGGCGGGCGGGGATACGGCGGTAACCATTAAGGCGGCGGCGCAGCAAACTTCCGGCGTTAACGCGGCAATGGCCTACGGCACCGACGGCCCGGTGGCGGCGCTCGGCCTGCAAACCCTGACCGATCCTAAAGGCGTACAGCCGATTTACGCCCCGACCCCGGTCGTGCGTGAGGCGGTGCTGAAAGCCTATCCGGATATTGCAGAATGGCTCAAACCGGTCTTCGAAAAACTGGATGAAAAAACGCTGCAACAGCTGAATGCCAGCATTGCCGTCGAGGGGCTGGATGCCAAAAAAGTGGCCGCCGACTTCCTGAAACAACAAGGGCTTGTGAAGTAACGGGAAAGGGCTGTGCCAATAAAATGTCATAACCGCGTACTGCTGCTCTTGGCCTTCGTGGCCATCGCGGCAGTCGCGCTGCCGTTTGTAAATGTCGCCCCTAACCGCCTGATGTCAGGGGAAGGGCGCTCTCTCTGGGACGTCTGGTCCTTCACGCCGTGGTGGCTGGCGGCGGCGCTGGCCGCGTGGGTTGCGCTTTCGCTCTGGCAAGGGCGCACGGCGCAGTGGCTGACGCTGCTCCTCGCTGAAGGGCTGTTTATCATCCTGTTCTGGGGGGCCGGGCAGGCGGCGACGCATATGGCGTCGGCGGAAAGCCCGCTGGCGAGAACCACGGTGGGCAGCGGCCTCTGGCTGTGGCTGGCGCTGTGTCTGCTGGCCAGCAGCGACGCCATTCGTCGACTCATCACCAGCGGCGTCTGGCGCTGGGTGCTCAACGCGCAGATATGGTGCATTCCCTTGTTCCTGCTGTTCAGCGGTGAGCTGAACAATCTCTCGCTGCTGAAAGAGTACGCCAACCGTCAGGAGGTGTTTGATGATGCCCTGGCGCAACACCTGACGATCCTTTTTGGCACGCTGATCCCGGCTCTGCTGGTCGGGATACCGCTCGGCATGTGGTGCTATCGTCATCCTTCACGCCAGGGTGGGGTCTTTGCCGTGCTCAACGTGATCCAGACCATCCCTTCCGTCGCGCTGTTTGGCCTGCTGATTGCCCCGCTGGCGGGGCTGGTGAAGTCATTTCCGGTGCTGGGTACGCTCGGCATAGCCGGAACGGGGTTAACGCCCGCGCTTATCGCGCTGGTGCTGTATGCGCTGCTGCCGCTGGTGCGCGGCGTGGTCGCGGGGCTGGGTCAGGTCGCGCCGGATGTGCTTGAAAGTGCCCATGCGATGGGGATGAGCGCGCGGCAGTGTTTCTGGAAAATTCAGCTGCCGCTGGCGCTGCCCCTGCTGCTGCGCAGCCTGCGGGTGGTGGCGGTACAAACCGTCGGCATGGCGGTGATAGCGGCGCTGATTGGTGCGGGCGGCTTTGGCGCGCTGGTGTTTCAGGGGCTGCTCAGCAGTGCCCTCGATCTGGTGTTACTGGGCGTGGTGCCCACGATTGCGCTGGCGGTTGTCGTCGACGCGCTGTTTGCCTTATGGCTCGCGCTGCTCAGGAGAAGAGCCAATGATTGAATTTCATGATGTCAGTAAAACCTTTGCCGGTCGCCCGGCGGCGAGCCACCTGAACCTGAACTTTGCCGAGGGGGCGTTTTCCGTGCTGATTGGCACCTCGGGCTCGGGAAAATCCACCACCCTGAAGATGATCAACCGCCTGGTTGAGCACGACAGCGGGCTGATCCGCTTTGCCGGGGAAGAGATCCGCAGCCTGCCGGTGCTGGAGCTGCGCCGCCGGATGGGCTATGCCATTCAGTCTATCGGCCTGTTTCCGCACTGGACGGTGGCGCAGAACATCGCCACCGTGCTGCAGCTGGAGAAATGGTCGCGGGTGAAAATCGCCGACCGGGTGGATGAACTCATGTCGCTCCTGGGGCTGGAGCCCGCGCTGCGCGATCGCTATCCGCACCAGCTTTCCGGAGGCCAGCAACAGCGCGTGGGCGTGGCGCGCGCGCTGGCGGCTAACCCGCAGGTACTGCTGATGGATGAACCCTTCGGCGCGCTGGATCCGGTTACGCGCGGGGCACTGCAGGCGGAGATGACCCGCATTCACCGCATTCTCGGACGGACGATCGTTCTCGTGACGCACGATATTGATGAAGCTCTGCGCCTGGCCGACCATCTGGTGCTGATGGATCATGGCGAAGTGGTGCAGCAGGGCTCGCCGCTTGAGCTATTAACATGGCCGAAGAACGACTTTGTGCGCGAGTTTTTTGGCCGCAGCGAGCTGGGCGTGAGGCTGCTCTCCCTGCGGACGGTCAGCGACTATATGCGTCGGGAGGAGCTCCCGGTGAGCGGCGAACCGCTGCAGGCGCAGATGAGCCTGCGGGATGCTCTCTCCGCGTTTGTCGCGCGCCAGTGCGAGGTATTGCCCGTCTCGGACTCGCGCGGGGCGCCGTGCGGAACCTTACATTTTCGCGATCTGCTGGCCGGGGAGGTGACGCGTGAAGGCACTGCGTGATCCGCTCCTCTGGCTGGTAGCGCTCTTTGTCGCCTTACTGTTTCTGATGCCCCACAGCGCGGCGCTGTTTAACGCCCTTTTTCCCGGGCTGCCGCGGCCGGTCTATCAGCAGGAGAGCTTTATTAATCTCGCCCTGGCGCATCTCTGGCTGGTGGCGCTTTCAAGCGTCATCGCGGTTGTGTTGGGGGTAGGGGCAGGCATCGCGGTTACGCGGCCCGCGGGCAAGGAGTTTCGTCCGCTGGTAGAGACAATAGCGGCCATTGGTCAGACGTTTCCCCCGGTGGCGGTGCTGGCGATAGCGGTTCCGGTGATGGGCTTTGGCCAGCAGCCCGCCATTATTGCGCTGATTTTATACGGCGTACTGCCGGTTCTGCAGGGCACGCTGGCGGGCCTCGCGGCGGTACCGGCATCGGTGCTAAGCGTGGCTGAAGGGATGGGGATGAGTCGCGGCCAGCGGCTGCGTAAGGTTGAACTGCCGCTTGCGGCACCGGTTATCATTGCCGGGATCCGCACGTCGGTGATTATTAACATCGGGACGGCGACCATTGCGTCTACGGTCGGTGCCAATACGCTGGGAACGCCGATTATTATCGGCCTGAGCGGGTTTAATACGGCTTACATTGTGCAGGGGGCGGTGCTGGTCGCGCTGGCGGCAATCGTCGTCGATCGCCTTTTTGAGCGGCTGGCGCTGTACCTCAGCCGACACCGCCGCGAACAATAAACGAGTATCCTGCCAGCATCACGCCGCCGATACCGCTCACGGCCATCAGGACAAAAAGGGTAATAATGGCCAGTTTGGTTGCCTTCATCATGTGCTCCTGTTGTTAACGGAACAATTATACGGTGAAGCGCAGCTGTTAATGAACCATTAAATGCCGTTATGGCTCATCCGGGCCAAGGGAATAAACCGGGTAACCATTCTCTCGCCATTCCGTCAGCAGCTGTTGCTGCGTGGCGGACGGCACTTCGCCACACCAGACCAGCAGGGTCTGACCGTCGAAAAACTCGGGCTTAAGCTGCGCCAGCGAGTGCGCCAGGACATCCACGCGCCAGCCCTTCTGGGTCGCAATCCACGCTTCCAGCCACAGGCGGGTGGTATCGTGTACATTCCAACCGACCACCAGCGCATCTTTTCCGGCTTTGTTCTTCGCTGAGGCAAGGCAGACGGCAATATAGTTGATCAGCACCCCGTCGAGCATGCTCAGCAGCGCCTGCAGGGTGGACTGCTGGCATTGCAGACGTCGACGGAGCGGAATGAAAAGATGGGAGATCAGTGTCTGTGCCGGATAGTCGCGGCCCTGCTCTTTTATCCATGCGCGCAGGCGCTGAAGATTCCCCGCCTGCAGAAGCCGCAGCAGGGTTTCCTGTTGTTCGCGCCAGAGGTGTTGCGTGTCCGGGTCGTCATGGCTCAGCAGGGACTTCACTTTTCCGACCTGCACCCCGTTGTCGATCCAGCTTTTAATTTCGCGGATGCGGTCGATATCGGCCTCATTGAAAAGGCGATGCCCACCGTCGGTCCTCTGCGGTTTAAGCAATCCATACCGTCGCTGCCACGCCCGTAGGGTAACGGGATTGATATCACAAAGGAGTGCCACTTCACCTATCGTGTAAAGCGCCATATTCGCCCCCTGGCTTACGCGTTCCCAGCTTAACTGTAGACCTACTTTGGCGAACCAGGAAGAATTGATTGATTTTTGAACAAACAATGCGAAGCATGCGCGATATTCAGAAAAAGGTGTGATAACGGACACGATTTTGCGCTTTTTTGGGATGCTTCAAAGAAAGTAAACCCGCATCAGTGTATGTTACGCGTTTTTAGCGTGTGCGGTTTTGAGTATGTACGAGTTTAATCTGGTGCTGCTGTTGCTTCAGCAGATGTGCGTGTTTCTTGTCATTGCCTGGCTGATGAGCAAAACGCGCCTGTTTATCCCGCTGATGCAGGTTACCGTACGCCTGCCGCATAAGCTGCTCTGCTACGTTACCTTCTCTATTTTCTGCATTATGGGGACCTATTTTGGCCTCCATATCGAAGACTCTATTGCCAACACGCGCGCTATCGGCGCGGTGATGGGCGGGCTGCTGGGCGGCCCCGTCGTCGGTGGGCTTGTCGGCTTAACCGGGGGTCTGCATCGCTATTCCATGGGCGGAATGACGGCGCTGAGCTGTATGATCTCGACGATCGTGGAAGGGCTGCTCGGCGGCCTGGTGCACAGCTACATGATCAAACGCGGCCGCCCGGATAAAGTCTTTAGCCCGCTTACCGCCGGTGCCATTACCTTTGTGGCCGAAGTGGCGCAGATGGCGATCATTCTGCTCATTGCCCGTCCGTTTGAAGATGCGCTGCACCTGGTCAGCAGCATTGCCGCTCCGATGATGGTCACCAACACCGTGGGTGCGGCGCTGTTTATGCGCATTCTGCTCGACAAGCGCGCCATGTTTGAGAAGTACACCTCGGCGTTTTCCGCCACGGCGCTGAAGGTCGCCGCCTCGACCGAAGGGATCCTGCGCCAGGGGTTTAACGAAGAGAACAGCATGAAGGTCGCGCAGGTGCTTTACAAGGAGCTGGATATCGGCGCGGTGGCCATAACCGACCGCGAGCGGCTGCTGGCCTTTACCGGCACAGGGGACGATCACCATCTGCCGGGTAGACCGATCTCCTCAGCCTATACGCTGCGCGCCATTGAAACCGGTGAGGTGGTGTATGCCGACGGTAACGAAGTGCCTTACCGCTGCTCGCTGCATCCGCAGTGCAAGCTGGGCTCCACGCTGGTGATTCCACTGCGCGGGGAAAATCAGCGGGTGATGGGGACTATCAAGCTGTATGAGGCCAAAAACCGTCTGTTCAGCTCCATCAACCGCACGCTGGGGGAGGGGATAGCCCAGCTGCTGTCCGCGCAAATCCTCGCCGGGCAGTATGAGCGGCAGAAAGCCCTGCTGACGCAGTCTGAAATTAAGCTGCTGCATGCCCAGGTCAACCCGCATTTCCTGTTTAATGCCCTCAACACGCTCAAAGCGGTGATCCGCCGCGACAGCGATCAGGCCGCGCAGCTGGTGCAGTTTCTGTCGACCTTTTTCCGTAAGAACCTGAAACGGCCGTCTGAGATCGTGACCCTCGCCGATGAGATTGAGCACGTGAATGCCTATCTACAGATCGAGCAGGCGCGTTTCCAGTCGCGCCTGCAGGTGTCGCTCTCCGTTCCGGACGAGCTGGCGTATCAGCATCTCCCGGCCTTTACCCTGCAGCCTATTGTCGAAAACGCCATTAAACACGGCACGTCACAGCTTCTGGGAACGGGGGAGATAACCATTGCCGCCAGCCGTTTCAACCACCATCTGGTGCTGGATATTGAAGATAATGCCGGGCTTTACCAGCCTTCCGCCTCGGGCGGTTTAGGGATGAGCCTGGTGGATAAACGCCTGCGCGCCCATTTTGGCGACGACTGCGGCATTACCGTCGCCTGTGAGCCAGACCGATTTACCCGTATTACCGTACGACTGCCGCTGGAGGAAAACGCATGTTAAGAGTGCTGATTGTGGATGACGAGCCGCTGGCACGAGAAAACCTGCGCGTTCTGCTGCAGGAGCAGCCCGATATTGAGATTGTGGGGGAGTGCGCGAACGCCATTGAGGCCATCGGCGCGGTGCACAAGCTGCGCCCGGACGTGCTGTTCCTCGATATTCAGATGCCCCGCATCAGCGGGCTGGAGATGGTCGGCATGCTCGACCCGGCGCATCGCCCCTATATCGTGTTTCTGACGGCGTTCGACGAATATGCCGTTAAGGCCTTTGAGGAGCACGCGTTTGACTATTTGCTCAAGCCGATCGAAGAGAAGCGTCTGGAAAAAACGCTCACCCGTTTACGCCAGGAGCGAACCGTACAGGACGTCACGCTGCTGCCGGAAAACCAGCAGCCGCTGAAGTTTATCCCCTGCACCGGGCACAGCCGGATTTATCTTCTGCAGATGGATGATGTGGCGTTTGTCAGCAGCCGCCTGAGCGGGGTATTTGTCACCAGCGCGGAAGGGAACGAAGGGTTTACCGAGCTGACCCTGCGCACGCTGGAGAGCCGCACGCCGCTGATCCGCTGCCACCGCCAGTATCTGGTGAACATGGCGCACCTGAAGGAGATCCGCCTGGAAGATAACGGCCAGGCCGAGCTGGTGCTGCGTGCCGGGCAAACGGTACCCGTCAGCCGTCGCTATCTCAAAAGTTTGAAAGAGGCGATTGGCCTGTAAAACTGGTACACTGCGCGCCATTGCATCATCGACATTCGAAGGCTCTATGCTAAGTAACGACATTCTTCGTAGCCTGCGCTACACCCTGAAAGCAAACAACAACGACATGGTGCGCATTCTTGCGCTGTCGGACATGGAATCCACGTCTGCCGGTTTCGATACCTGGATGACCAAAGAAGACGAAGAGGGCTTCGTTCGCTGCCCGGATATTATTCTGTCGGGTTTCCTGAACGGCCTGATTTACGATAAGCGTGGCAAAGATCCGGCCGCGCCGGAGCTGGCGCTGGAGCGTCGCGTGAACAACAATACGGTGCTGAAAAAGCTGCGCATCGCGTTCTCGCTGAAAACGGACGATATCGTGGCGATCATGACGGAGCAAAAATATCGCGTATCCGTGCCGGAAGTGACCGCCATGATGCGCGCGCCGGATCATAAAAACTACCGCGAATGCGGCGATCAGTTTCTGCGTAACTTCCTGCGCGGGCTGACCCACCGGGTGCATCACCCGAAGGCGTAAAGGCGGTAGGGGGCGGCCTGATGCCCTCACCCCGACCCTCTCCCACGGGGAGAGGGAGAAAACAAAACGCCATAAAAAAAGCCGGAGATTATCTCCGGCTTTTTTGTTATTTCACCTGCTGGCCAGGCTTCGCGCCTTCGTCAGGGCTTAACAGGAAGATATCTTTCCCGCCGGGGCCTGCGGCCATCACCATCCCTTCAGAGATGCCGAAGCGCATTTTGCGCGGCGCCAGGTTCGCCACCATCACGGTCTGACGACCGATCAGCACCTGCGGATCCGGGTAGGCTGAACGGATGCCGGAGAAGACGTTACGCTTCTCGCCGCCCAGATCCAGCGTCAGGCGCAGCAGCTTGTCAGAACCTTCCACGAATTCCGCGTTTTCGATCAGCGCCACGCGCAGGTCAACTTTGGCGAAATCGTCAAAGGTAATGGTCTCCTGAATCGGATCGTCTGCCAGCGGGCCGGTCACCGGTGCCGCAGCCGCTTTAACCTCTTCTTTAGACGCTTCCACCAGGGCTTCAACCTGCTTCATCTCGATGCGGTTGTACAGCGCCTTGAAGGTGTTCACCTTGTGGCCGAGCAGCGGCTGCGCCATGGCATCCCAGGTCAGTTCGGTGTTCAGGAACGCTTCAGCGCGGGCTGCCAGCTGCGGCAGAACCGGCTTCAGGTACGTCATCAGCACGCGGAACAGGTTGATGCCCATGGAGCAGATGGCCTGCAGATCGGCATCACGACCTTCCTGTTTCGCGACAACCCACGGTGCCTGTTCGTCCACATAGCGGTTTGCCAGGTCGGCCAGCGCCATGATTTCGCGCACGGCTTTACCGAACTCACGGGTTTCCCACGCGTCGCCAATGGTGGCTGCCGCGTCGGTAAAGGTTTTGTACAGGGCAGGGTCAGCCAGTTCAGCCGCCATCACGCCGTCAAAACGCTTGGCGATAAAGCCCGCGTTACGGGAGGCCAGGTTTACCACCTTGTTGACGATGTCCGCGTTCACGCGCTGCACGAAATCTTCCAGGTTCAGGTCGATATCGTCGATGCGGGAAGAGAGCTTCGCGGTGTAGTAGTAGCGCAGGCTGTCCGCGTCGAAGTGGTTCAGCCAGGTGCTGGCCTTAATGAACGTCCCGCGAGACTTGGACATCTTCGCGCCGTTCACCGTCACGTAGCCGTGAACGAACAGGTTGGTTGGCTTGCGGAAGTTGCTGCCTTCCAGCATCGCCGGCCAGAACAGGCTGTGGAAGTAAACGATGTCTTTACCGATGAAGTGATACAGCTCGGCCGTGGAATCTTTCTTCCAGTATTCGTCGAAGCTGACGGTGTCGCCACGCTTGTCGCACAGGTTCTTGAAGGAGCCCATGTAGCCGATTGGCGCGTCCAGCCAGACGTAGAAATATTTGCCCGGCGCGTTCGGGATTTCAAAGCCGAAGTACGGCGCATCGCGGGAGATATCCCACTGCTGCAGGCCGGATTCGAACCACTCCTGCATTTTGTTCGCCACCTGTTCCTGCAGCGCGCCGCTGCGGGTCCACGCCTGCAGCATTTCGCTGAAGGACGGCAGGTCGAAGAAGAAGTGCTCGGAGTCACGCATGACGGGCGTGGCGCCGGATACCACGGATTTCGGCTCGATAAGCTCGGTCGGGCTGTAGGTCGCGCCGCACACTTCGCAGTTATCGCCGTACTGGTCCGGGGATTTACATTTCGGGCAGGTGCCTTTGACGAAACGGTCCGGCAGGAACATGCCTTTTTCCGGATCGTACAGCTGAGAGATGGTGCGGTTTTTGATAAAACCGTTCTCTTTCAGACGGGTGTAGATCAGCTCCGACAGCTCGCGGTTTTCGTCGCTGTGCGTGGAGTGATAGTTGTCATAGCTGATGTCAAAGCCAGCAAAATCAGTCTGATGCTCCTGACTCATTTCGGCAATCATCTGCTCCGGGGAGATCCCCAGCTGCTGCGCTTTCAGCATGATCGGCGTGCCGTGAGCATCGTCCGCACAGATGAAGTTAACCTCGTGGCCGCGCATTCGCTGGTAACGGACCCAGACATCAGCCTGGATATGCTCCAGCATGTGGCCGAGGTGGATTGAGCCGTTGGCGTACGGGAGTGCGCACGTTACCAGAATTTTCTTCGCGACTTGAGTCATAGTAGGCATTACTTCTTTTAACTGTGAAAAGGGTTTTTGATGTTACCCGAAAGGTAATAACTACGCCAAGTGATAAGGGCATTAATCCATAAATGAATAATTGTTACCTCTGGGGTAAACTTGGTAATTACACGTCTTTTTTCAGAACAACTACAAAGGAGTCGGGATGAGTTCTCAATCCCAGGCCAAATCACCGGAAGCCTTACGAGCAATGGTCGCCGGGACGCTGGCTAACTTTCAGCATCCAACCCTGAAGCACAATCTCACTACGCTGAAAGCGTTACACCACGTTGCCTGGCTGGACGATACCCTGCACATTGAGCTGCAGATGCCGTTCGTCTGGACCAGCGCTTTTGACGCGCTGAAAGAGCAGACCAGCTCTGAGCTGCTGCGTATTACCGGTGCGAAGGCGATCGACTGGAAGCTGAGCCACAGCATCGCCACGCTGAAGCGCGTGAAAAACCAGCCTGGCGTGAACGGCGTGAAAAATATCATTGCCGTCAGCTCGGGCAAGGGCGGGGTAGGGAAATCTTCTACCGCCGTTAACCTGGCGCTCGCGCTGGCAGCGGAAGGGGCAAAGGTCGGTATTCTGGATGCGGATATCTACGGTCCGTCTATTCCTAACATGCTGGGCGCGGAAAACCAGCGCCCCACCTCGCCGGACGGGACCCACATGGCGCCAATTATGGCGCACGGTCTGGCGACCAACTCCATCGGTTACCTGGTGACTGACGATAACGCCATGGTCTGGCGCGGCCCGATGGCCAGCAAAGCGCTGCTGCAGATGCTGCAGGAGACGATGTGGCCGGATCTGGATTATCTGGTGCTGGACATGCCGCCGGGCACCGGTGACATTCAGCTGACGCTGGCGCAGAACATTCCGGTCACGGGAGCGGTCGTCGTGACTACGCCGCAGGATATCGCGCTGATCGACGCCAAAAAAGGCATCGTGATGTTCGAGAAGGTGGAAGTGCCGGTGCTCGGTATCGTCGAGAACATGAGCATGCACATCTGCAGCAACTGCGGTCACCACGAACCTATCTTCGGTACGGGTGGTGCAGAAAAACTGGCCGCGAAGTATCACACCCAGCTGCTGGGACAGATGCCGCTGCACATTACCCTGCGTGAAGATCTGGACAGCGGAAAGCCAACGGTGGTCAGCCGTCCGGACAGCGAATTTGCGGAAATGTATCGCCAGCTGGCGGGACGCGTTGCGGCGCAGCTCTACTGGCAGGGTGAAATCATTCCAGGGGAAATCGCGTTCCGCGCGGTGTAATTCCTCAGCTCCTAATTGCCGGGTGGCTTCGCTTACCCGGCCTACAAATGGCACCATCACCTAGGTCGGGTAAGGCGAAGCCGCCACCCGACTTTAACCCAACCGATAGTGCATCAAATAATACTCTCCGTCCGGAGAATTACCCGTCGCCTCTATGTGCCAGCCGTGTCGCTGGTAAAACGCAATAGCCCGCGCATTCTTCACCAGGCACTTAAGTGAACCCGTACTGGTAAACGTCTTCTGTACGTGTTCAAGCAACTCATGCCCGACGCCCAGGCTCTGATACTGCGGATCGACAAACAGGTTGTGCAGGAAATTATCGTTCGTCCAGACGGAGGCAAAACCCAGGCGATGACCGTTCTGAACAGCAACCCAAATCACTTCGTCGCGGGTTGCCGCGTCAAAGTCTTCAAGCTGCCAGTCCGCGTTGTCCAGCCATGGCCAGGCTTCACGCCGGGCGTGGAGGTAGAGCGTGCGCAGGAAAGGGCGGTCGCTTTCCTGCCAGGGGCGAATCAGAATTGCGTTAGCGGTGATAGAAAATATCTCCATTGTAGGCTTTGTAGATCTTGCCATCAGCATCGCCGATCAGCACGTAGTTCTCACCCATGTAGGTCCAGTGGGTTCCGGCATCCGGAGCCGGCAGGTTACGCAGCTGGTACTGTTTGATAGTGTACTCCGGTGTTTGATACTGCGCCGGCGCGGTATCGCCAATCTTGAATTTCGTAAAGTCAGCGATGAACTCTTGTTCTTCATAGGCCTTGATGCCCGATGGCGCAGCGGCCGTTTGCGGGGCAGCGAATGCGGATCCCGCCAGAGACAGTAATACACCCAGAAGCAGCAATTTACGCTTAGCCATTTTTTCTCCAGTGATATCGTTACAGATACTTTTCGTCTGCAGGTCGTGCAAAGCGGAGCAGACAGTCCATTTTAAGTATCAACGCAGGGTATGTTTGAAAAAAAATGTAACAAAAGTGGACGGTTTTGTGTAGTCAAACTGGATGATGTTTATCATTGTGGTGAATATTTTCTGTGTTATGTATTTTTAATATTTATTATTTCATTCATTAATTCTAAAAATAACTTTCTAATTCAAAATTGGACTTCTATACGAATGCTTTCTCACTCAACAAGATTTAATATCGTCGTCGGGTGAAACGTACTCACTTACTTTTTAGAAGGCTGAGTATTCTCATTGTTTTTACTAGAGAGCTGATGGGTTGCGGTTAATTATGCCATAAACTCATGTTAAGGAAAATAAATAATTAAATTTCATGGTGTTAGCTCGAATCTCTTTGCAGGTTTAACAATAAACATAACGTTAAAAAACGAATATTTATATAAATGAAAAATATAACTGCGTTTTCTCTGTTATTTCTCACTGTTAGTCAGTTGGCAGGGTGTGTTTTTTCCTCAGGTCAGAACTTAAGCGTATCCGGGAAAAAAGTCATTTCTGTGGAAGAGAACAATTATCAGCTTGATAAGCGCGTGGAGATTTTTCCACTGACGCCGGGATTAATTGAAAAACTACTTCCGACCGTGTCGAAATCTCAGGCAAATCCTAATCTGGATGAGCAGATCAAAAACTGGGAATACCGTATTGGCACAGGCGACATCCTGACGGTCACCGTCTGGGATCACCCTGAATTAACGACGCCCGCGGGACAATATCGTAGTGCGAGCGATGCCGGCAACTGGGTCAACGCCGATGGTACGCTCTTTTATCCCTACGTCGGTAAGCTGCGGGTGGCGGGAAAAACGGTTTCACAGGTACGTGAAGAGATTACATCTCGACTGGATAAAGTCATTGAGAGCCCGCAGGTGGACGTCAGCGTTGCCGCCTTCCGTTCCCAAAAAGCCTATGTCACCGGAGAGGTCGAAAAATCAGGCCAGCAACCCATAACCAATATTCCGCTGACGGTGATGGATGCGGTTAACGCCGCTGGCGGTCTTTCTGCGGATGCCGACTGGCGTAACGTCGTGCTGACGCATGATGGCAAGGACTCCCGCCTTTCGCTCTATGCACTGATGCAGCATGGCGATTTGATGCAAAATAAGCTGCTTTATTCAGGCGATATCCTGTTTATTCCCCGAAACGACGCGCTGAAAGTGTTCGTGATGGGCGAGGTGGTTAAACAGAGCACGCTTAAGATGGATCGTAGCGGCATGACGCTGGCCGAAGCCCTGGGCAATGCCGGTGGGCTTAACCAAAATATGGCTGATGCAACCGGCATTTTTGTTATCAGGCAGGTAACGGAAAAAGGCGACACGGGCAAAATTGCCAACATCTATCAACTCAATGCGGAAGATGCCTCAGCCATGGTGCTGGGTACGGAATTCCAGCTGGAACCGTATGACATTGTCTACGTCACCACGGCACCGTTATCACGCTGGAATCGCGTGATCTCCCAGCTGGTGCCTACCATCAGCGGCGTCCATGACCTGACCGAAACCGTTCGTTACATCAGATCGTGGCCGCAGTAATGTTCCAGTCAATCTTAGTGGTCTGCACCGGCAATATTTGCCGTTCACCGATTGGTGAGCGGCTGTTGCGACAGCAATTACCCGGCAAGCAGGTGAACTCGGCAGGTATTTTGGGGCTTGAGGGGCATCCGGCGGATGCGGCTGCGCAGGCTGTGGCCCGGCGTCATGGCGTTTCGCTGGAGGGGCATATTGCCCGCAAGGTGACGCGTAACCTGTTGCAACAAGCCGATTTGATCCTGGTGATGGGGCCGGAACACCTCCGTTTCATTGCCACAATGGCCCCGGAGAACCGGGGAAAATCGCTGCTCTTTGGACAATGGCTGGACATCAGGGACATTCCCGACCCTTACAACAAAAGTCGTGAAGCCTATGAATATGTTTTCGAGCAATTGGGAAAAGCCAGTCAGGAATGGGCTCGTCGTTTGAGTCAATAAGGAATGATGCCGTTATGTCGTCTTCTAAATCAGAGAAATATAAGGCTGCGACACCGCAGAATAATGAGATCGATCTTCTTCAGTTGCTTGCTGAGATGTTTGATCACCGGATGACGATCGCGTGTGTCACGCTCCTGCTCACGGTATGTGCGGGGATATATGCGTTCAGCGCCACGCCAGTTTATCAGGCTGATGCCCTGATACAGGTTGAAGCGAAGCAGAATAACTCACTGCTCAAGAACCTGACTCCGTTCGGGCCCGATCTCTCACCTGACGTCGCGCCGGAACTTTTACTCCTTAAATCACGGATGATCCTGGGAGAAACCATCGATCAATTAGGGTTGACGTACTACGTCAGGCGGCGCGTGTTTCCCGTCATCGGGCCTTTGTTAGAATACGTGCAGGGACGTAAATCCGCTGAAATAACGATCGGCGCGCTGACTATTCCCCTTCTGGAAGGTAAGCCACAAACGCTTTTACTCACCGTACGGGAAAAAGGGCGATATCGTCTTGAGGGAAAAACGCTTGAAGCAGACGGCATCGTGGGGAAAACGCTGGTTAAAAATGGATTATCGCTTCTGGTGACATCCCTCAGCGCGGAACCAGGCACCCAATTTACCCTCGAAACCGTCTCAAGGCTTGACGCCATCAACGCCATTCAGAACAGGCTTACGGTTGTTGAGTCGGCGAAACAGAGCGGCATGATCGCATTAACGTTAATGGGTGAAGACCCCGCCAGGATCGCCACGGTACTTAATACCATTACTGAAAATTTTCTCAGCCAGAATATTGCGCGCCAGGAAGCGAAAGATTCCCGCAGCCTCACGTTCTTACAGGAGCAATTACCTAAGATCAGCCGGGAGCTGGATGAATCCGAAGCGAGACTGAATGCCTACAGAGAGCAACGCGATTCTGTCGACTTATCTCTGGAGGCAAAGTCAGTGCTTGATCAGGTGGTTAACGTGGAAAACCAGCTTAACGAACTGACGTTTCGCGAAGCAGAGGTTTCCCAGCTTTTCAAAAAGGACCATCCCACCTACCGTGCCTTGCGGGAGAAGAAACAAACGCTTGAGCGGGAGCGTGCGCGCCTGAATAACCGCGTCTCATCCATGCCTTCCACGCAGCAGGAAATCTTGCGCCTGAGTCGTGACGTTGAATCCGGGCGTACCATATATCTGCAGCTGCTGACGCGTCAGCAAGAGCTGAGTATATCGCGCTCCAGCGCTATCGGGAACGTGCGGATCATTGACCCCGCCATGACGCAGCCAGAGCCGATCAAACCGCGCAAAGCGCTAATTATCGTACTGGGTATGCTGATGGGGTTGATGCTCTCTGCCGGCATGGTTTTAATGCGCTCAGCCTTTAATCGGGGCATTACCTCGTCTGAACAACTGGAAGTGCAGGGGATACCGCTTCTGGCGACGCTTCCGCGCTCGGTGTGGCTCTGGAAAAAAACGCACCTGCGCAGGAAAACCCTGTTTGCTTCCCGATGGAAGCACAGGACGTCGAATGTTCCTTTTTTGCCCGTTGACCGCCCGGCAGATATGTTTGTCGAGGCGGTGCGCGGGCTGCGCACCAGTCTGCATTTTACCATGATGGATGCCACAAACCGGATCGTCGTAGTGTCTGGCCCCACGCAGGACTGCGGAAAGACGCTGGTCAGTACTTCACTGGCGTCGATTGCCGCTCAGGCCGGACAGCGAGTGCTGTTTATTGACGCTGATATGCGCAAGGGATATGTCCACAGTGTTTTCCAACTGCGCAATCATCGGGGATTATCCTGCGTGCTCGGAGGAGCCGTTGAGTGGCAGGAGGCGGTTCAACGCGTTGAAAAAGGCGGTTTTGATGTATTGACCTGCGGACCCCAACCTTCACATCCCGTTGAGCTGCTCATGAGTGAACGCTTCCAGGCCGTAATGTCGCAGATAGACAAACTGTATGACATCGTGATTGTCGACACCCCACCCGTGCTTGCCGTAACGGATGCCTTGCTGATAGCCAGAGCAGCGGCGACCACGCTTCTGGTCGCCCGCTTTGGTAAAACCAGCGTCAAGGAGATCGAGAACTGCCTGAAGCGTCTGCAGCAGATGGGTGTGCAGGTGAATGGCGCGATCCTCAATGATATCGTGAAATCGGCTGCGCTCTATTACAACTCGGGATATAGCCATTACGACTACGGTTATACCCAGGAGTAAACCTGACGCGACATTTCTTTATAGCGTGATGGCGTATTGCCCGTTAAGATGACCTTCGTTAAAACATGAGGTCACAATGGATAACCGCAAAATCAGTCGACTGCGCCGCTGGGTGCGGGAAGGGATCATATTCGTTCTGCTGACGCTGGCCGTAGTGTGGGGTGTTGATCGGTACCGAAAACCGACACTCCCCGCCAGTTTTAGTGCAACACCGATGCAGAGCATCGACGGCAATATTCACGATATCGCGGCGCTGAGCCAGGAACGCCCGCTGCTGATTTACGTCTGGGCCACCTGGTGCAGCATATGCCGTTACACGACGCCTTCCGTTAATCAGCTGGCAGAAGAAGGCGGGAACGTGGTGAGTATTGCCATGCGTTCCGGCGATAACGCAAAGCTTGCGCGCTGGGTTGAAAAGAAACAGCTGAAAATGCTGGTGATCAACGATGAAAACGGTGCGTTGTCGCAGCAGTGGCAGGTGAGCGTAACGCCGACGCTGGTCATTGTGTCGAAGGGTAATGTGGTCAGCACCACGACGGGCTGGACGAGCTACTGGGGTTTAAAATTAAGGATGTGGTGGGCAGGCGTTTAAAAATAACCCCTCTCCCGGCGGAAGAGGGGTGCTGTATTACTTAGCCAGAACTTCCTGCGCGGTGCGCTCAACCAGAGACAGCAGGATTTTAATATCTTCCAGCGTCACGGTTGGGTTCAGCAGCGTCAGCTTCAGGCAGGTGACGCCGTTGTGCTCGGTCACACCAACGTTCGCACGGCCGGATTCCAGCAGCGCATCACCAATTTTCTGGTTCAGCAGGGCGATGCCCGCGTCATCCATCTGCACCTGTCCGCGGAAGCGGAACAGAACGCTTGCCAGCTGTGGCTGCATAACCAGTTCCAGAGCAGGCTGCTCTTTCACGTAGGCCGCAACCTGCTGCGCCAGGGTCACGCCGTGATCGATGATCGCCGCGTATTGCTCCTGCCCCAGCGCTTCCAGGCTCATCCACAGCTTCAGCGCGTCAAAACGACGGGTGGTCTGCAGAGATTTTGACACCAGGTTAGGCACGCCGGCTTCTTCGTCGAACTCGGAGTTCAGGTAGGCCGCCTGATAGCGCATCAGCTCATAGTGACGCGCTTCTTTCAGCAGGAACGCGCCGCAGCTGATGGTCTGGAAGAACTGCTTGTGGAAGTCCAGAGTGACGGAATCCACCAGCTCGATGCCGTCCAGGTAGTGACGATACTGCTCAGACATCAGCAGCGCGCCGCCCCAGGCCGCATCAACGTGTACCCAGATGTTCTGCTTCGCGGCCAGCTCTGCAATCGCACGCAGCGGGTCGATAGCACCGGCATCGGTGGTACCTGCCGTTGCGACGATCGCCAGAATCTGCTCGCCGTTCGCGTTGCACTGTTCGATTTTCGCCGCCAGATCGGTCAGATCCATGCGGGAGAATTCGTCCGTTTTCACCTGCACGACGGACTGGTAGCCCAGACCCATCAGCGCCATGTTTTTCTGCACGGAGAAGTGTGCGTTTTCAGAGCACAGTACGCGAATTTTGCGCAGATCGCCGACCAGGCCGTCCTGCTGAACGGAGTGACCCTGACGCGCGAAGAACGCATCGCGAGCCAGCATCAGGCCCATCAGGTTGCTCTGGGTGCCGCCGCTGGTGAAGACACCTGCGTCGCCGGCCTGATAACCCACGCGGGTACGCAGCCACTCGATCAGTTTGATCTCGATAATGGTTGCGGACGGGCTTTGATCCCAGGAGTCCATACTCTGGTTAGTAGCGTTGATCAGCACTTCCGCCGCCTGGCTTACCACCAGGCTTGGGCAGTGCAGGTGCGCCACACACTGCGGGTGATGAACGGACAAGCTGTCTTTCAGGAAGAACTCCACGGCGCGTTCAATCGCCGCTTCGTTGCCCAGCCCTTTCGGGTTGAAATCCAGCTTAATACGGTCGCGCAGCTCTGCGACCGTTTTGCCCTGGTACATCTCAGGCTGTTTCAGCCACTGCATCACAGCCTGAGTGCTTTGTTCGATCGCCTGCTGGTAAGCTTCAATGCTCTGCGCAGAGGAGAACAAAATTGGGTTTGAATCAGACATCGTAATCAATAACTCCGGTTACGCCGGGCGAACGCCCGCAGCAAGCAGTGCCTGCTCAAATTTATCCAGGAAGATTTTCAGCTCTTCGTCGCTGATCAGCAGAGACGGCAGCAGACGCAGAACGATACCGTTACGGCCGCCGCGCTCCAGAATCAGACCGGCTTCGAAGCACTTCTTCTGAATCAGTGCAGACAGCTCGCCGTCGCCCGGGAAGCAGCCCATGTGGTCAGCGGCTTCGTGTGGCTTAACGATCTCAATACCGATCATCATGCCCAGACCGCGCACGTGGCCGATAACAGGATAGCGTTTCGCCATCTCTTTCAGCTGGCCTTTCAGCCATTCGCCCTGAGCGGCAACTTTGCCCGCGATGTTCTGATCTTTCAGGATTTTCAGCGTCGTCAGGCCGGTCGCCATCGCCAGCTGGTTGCCGCGGAAGGTACCGGTGTGGTGACCTGGTGCCCATGCGTCAAACTGCTTTTTAATACCGAGAACGGCCAGCGGCAGACCGCCACCTACGGCTTTAGACATCACGATGATGTCTGGCTCAATGCCCGCATGCTCGAAGGCGAAGAATTTACCGGTACGGGCAAAGCCAGCCTGAACTTCGTCGAGGATCAGCAGAATGCCGTGTTCCTGAGTCACTTTACGGATGCGCTGCAGCCACTCAGCCGGAGCCGGGTTCACGCCGCCTTCGCCCTGAACGGCTTCCAGAATCACCGCAGCAGGTTTACGCACGCCGCTTTCAACGTCGTTGATCAGGTTATCGAAGTAGTACGTCAGCGCTTTCACGCCCGCTTCACCACCGATACCCAGCGGGCAACGGTACTCGTGCGGGTAAGGCATGAACTGCACTTCTGGCATCATACCGTCTACCGCTTCTTTCGGAGACAGGTTGCCGGTCACAGACAGCGCGCCGTGGGTCATACCGTGGTAACCACCAGAGAAGCTGATGATACCGCTACGACCGGTCACTTTTTTCGCCAGCTTCAGCGCCGCTTCAACGGCGTCAGCACCGGATGGACCGGTGAACTGCAGGCAGTACTCTTTGCCCTGACCAGGCAGCAGAGAGAGCAGGTATTCAGAAAACGCGTCTTTCAGAGGCGTAGTCAGATCCAGGGTATGTAACGGCAAGCCGCTGGTAATGACATTTTGGATGCTTTTCAGCACATCAGGATGGTTATGGCCAAGCGCAAGGGTCCCTGCGCCTGCTAAACAGTCAAGGTATTCTTTATTATCTGCATCGGTGATCCACACGCCTTCTGCTTTAGTGATGGCTAAAGGCAGTTTGCGCGGATAACTCCTGACGTTAGATTCAAACTCGGCCTGACGGGCCAGATAGGTTTCGTTGCTTTTGTGGGCATCTACGGTGTCAATACGGACTTTATCCGTCATCATATCACTCCTACAACCGCCGCTTCGTTATGAGCCACGATTGAATAAAAAGTTAAAAAACAGATGGGGGCCTGAAAAAAACGCCGCCAATATAGAGCCTTTTGCCACGGGGCTCAATGGTTAATTTGTTTACTGTTTTGTGACATGGCGCTCAGGGGAGGGGATATCCCCTTTTTAAGAAAGAAAATTGCACTTTATGGTAAAGAAAAACAGACTGTTACGTGTGTTCTGCCCTGACTGTAAATTCATAAAAAAGAGTGTGACAAATCGTGCCATTCGCTGACCGAAAAGGAGGCAGACTGCCTCCTTGTTCGCTTTATTTCTGCGACACCTGCAAAATGCCGTGGTTACGCCCCGTCGTCTTATTCCAGGACGCCGCCGTAATGCCGTTCTCATCAATGCTTAGCGATATAACAAAACCATTACCGTGAATCTCATAGAAATGAGCATTCAGACGCTTAACGGTGGCCTTTTTGCCGTTAATGGTGGCGTTAAAAAAGCCATTTGAAATCGTGGCGTTAACCGCATCCGATGTAAAAGTGGCTTCACGCAAAGGGTCGTGGCCCGCAGCTGTTGAGTGCTGCGCCGCATTTTGGGCTTTTGTTTTGTGGATATCACAAGAGCCGTCATTCGCGTTCATCTCAGTACATCCTGAACGTTCTAATTGAGCACGATAATGCGCGTTAATCGCATGAGCCGGTGTTGTCGCTACCGTTAACATCAGTGCAATCCATATTAATTGAGTTTTCATGGCTAAACTTTTGTTCACCTTATAAAACGCACAGATAATAGGAGACGTACATCATGCCGATCCAAATACCGACGCCAATGAGCATCAGATACAGGGTCGCTGAAATAATGATATGTCTGAGCATGTTTTTTCTGTCATCGCTATTCTTGCCGGAGGCAAGCAGGTTATTAACTTAATGGCGTAAGTTAATAATGCTTAAGTTGTATTTCGTTAAAAGCCCATTCCGACGCCAACTGACGCTCCCATATTATTGGCGGTATCATCAGAGAAGCTCACTTTCGCGATCACATGTGAACTAAAGTTAACGGATGCCCCAACGGCAAGGGCGCTTTCACTATTGTATGTGGCTCCGCCAGCAGAGAACATAACATGCTGATTCGTTTGTACCTGCGGTAATCCAGCCATCGCCATGGCACCTGAAATACCGGCATTAGCTTGCTTCTTATTATTATCTACTTCATCGTGCAGTGATTTAAATTGCTGGTTGGTATTGTTATTCATTGCCTGTAACGTCTGTTTCGTTGCCAGCAGATCCTGTGCGGTGGCGGTAACTGCCTGGGTATTATTAGCCACTTTAGTTTGTGTTGCTGCGTCTACCTGCATGTGCGTCACGGTGGTCGTCACGCCATCTTTGCCATCTACGCCGTTAGTGGGTTTAGGGGCATTTTCCAGGCTGTCAAGACGGTTATCTTGCACTTTGTTAACGTTTTCCATATTGATAATTTCTGTGCCGTTCGTCATAACGCCCTGTAAAGCCGCATCGCTTTTTTGATTGGCGGTATCTGCAAGCGCACCAGCAAGCAAGGCTTTTTGGTAAGCGTCATTTGTGGCTTGCTCAATAACCAAAACACCTAATTTAGTGGATTGAAGGTCGCTATCCACCTGCGTTAAGCGATTTTCAGTTGAGAGATCGCGAGCAATGCTATCGACCCTGTTTTGCGTAATTTGGTCTTGATGGTCATTCACAATATCTGTGATTGATGCGTCATCCCAAACGGCAGCAGCAGCGTTGGTAATATTCACGGCGCTACCGGCGACCACCCCAAATACAAAAACAGGAATAACAGATTTATTGAAAATTTTCATTCGAAGGACTCACATCATTAACGTATTAAAAAACAAAATTAAGCAGAACAGTTTTGGCTTTAGTGGCATGTGGATATCTGTATTTCCATATCTCAATACAGGATATTCAATGCCCGGACCTTTTTTAGTAGCGTGAATAAACTATCGATTAAACCCAAATTGATGATTTTGATCTAAATCATAAATGATATGAATAAATGAAAGGGCAGGGTGCGGTATCGAGGAGGTTTATTTAATGTATACATTAACTTATGGATTATGCGATAAATCCAGGGGAGCGTTAAGCTATTGATCAAAGTACAAATGTTTAATAGAGTTAAATAAATTAATACTGTCTTATTCTTTCATGCGAAAGAAGTTTCCCTATCTTATAAAAGCGTAATGAGCACGTAATAAAAAATAAAAATAATAGTCTCAGTAAAAGTACGTAATAAAGTTTTTCAATAACGTATTAACAATTACTGAACCAGAATTAACTAAAGCGTAATAAATGTTGGCAAATAACGGGAAAGAGCGCCTGGAGATTTCCGCGGTGACAACGGCGTGATAAATCGAAACTCCTTGCGCCTGGCCTGGGGCCGCGGTTACACTACATAACGTTAATGAGTTTTATAACTCACTGTTTTAAAAGTGTTTTGACTCGGGGTGCCCTTCTTTGTGAAGGCTGAGAAATACCCGTATTACCTGATCTGGATAATGCCAGCGTAGGGAAGTCAGATGCCTTCCCGGTCATCGCTTCTTCACGCAAGGCAGGAGCGAACCCATGCAGCCTGACCTGCTCGATTTACACGTTTTACACCACTTCCGAACCCGTTCTCCGCTGACCCACTGTATGACTAACGATGTCGTACAGACCTTTACGGCCAACGTTTTGCTGGCGCTTGGCGCCTCACCCGCGATGGTGATTGAAGCCGAAGAGGCTGAACAGTTCGCCGCCATCGCCGATGCGCTGCTGATTAACGTAGGCACGCTGACCTCGCCGCGCGCCCAGTCGATGCGTCGGGCAATAGAAAGCGCGGTGGCGGCAGGCAAGCCCTGGACGCTGGACCCGGTTGCTGCGGGCGCCCTGACGTTCCGCACCCGTTTTTGCCATCAAATCCTTGCCCTGAAACCGGCCGCCATTCGCGGCAATGCCTCCGAGATTCTGGCCCTTGCCGGAATGAGCGCGGGCGGGCGCGGCGTCGATACAACCGATACCGCAGCCAGCGCGGTGCCCGCTGCACAGGCGCTGGCGCGCCAGACCAATGCCGTTGTGGTCGTCACCGGTGAGGTGGATTACATCACTGACGGGCAACGCACCCGCACGGTAACGGGCGGCGATCCGTTGATGACGCGCGTAGTGGGAACGGGATGCGCGCTTTCTGCCGTTGTGGCGGCGAGCTGCTCGCTACCGGGCGACCGGATGGATAACGTCGCTGCCGCCTGCGGATGGATGAAGCGGGCCGGAACGGTGGCCATTGCGCAGTCGCGTGGACCAGGCAGTTTTGCCAGCGCGTTTCTGGATGCGCTTTATACGCTGGAGGAGCAGGCATGAAGCGGATTAACGCCCTGACCATTGCCGGCACCGATCCCAGCGGTGGCGCGGGTATCCAGGCCGATCTCAAAACCTTCTCGGCCCTTGGCGCGTACGGCTGCTCGGTCATTACCGCGCTGGTGGCGCAAAACACGCGCGGCGTGCAGTCGGTCTACCGTATCGAGCCGGATTTTGTTGCCGCGCAGCTGGATTCAGTGTTCAGCGATGTGCGCATCGATACCACCAAGATCGGCATGCTGGCGGAGACGGATATTGTGGAGGCGGTGGCCGAGCGGCTTAAACGCTATCAGGTGCAAAACGTGGTGCTGGATACCGTCATGCTGGCAAAAAGCGGCGACCCGCTGCTCTCCACCTCCGCCGTGGAGACGCTGCGTACAAAGCTACTGCCGCAGGTGGCGCTTATCACGCCCAATCTGCCGGAGGCCGCCGCGCTGTTAGGCACATCGCATGCGCAAACTGAACGCGAGATGAAAGCGCAGGGAAACGCGCTGCTGGCGATGGGCTGCGGGGCGGTTCTGATGAAGGGCGGTCATCTGGATGATGCTGAAAGCCCGGACTGGCTCTTTACCCGCGACGGCGAAGTACGTTTTACCGCTCCGCGCGTGCAGACCAAAAACACCCACGGCACTGGCTGTACGCTCTCCGCCGCGCTGGCGGCGCTGCGCCCGCGGCATGAAGGCTGGGCCGATACGGTGCGCGAAGCGAAAACCTGGCTCTCGGCGGCGCTGGCAAAAGCCGATACTCTGGAAGTGGGTCACGGTATTGGGCCGGTTCATCATTTTCATGCATGGTGGTAACCCAGTATACTGGCAGGAAACACCACGCCTGAGAAAACAGAGATGGAACAAGCGCATACCCGGTTAATCGCTCAACTGAATGAACGGATCGCCGCGCCTGACAACACGCCGCTGTACCTGAAATTTGCCGAAACGGTAAAAAACGCGGTGCGCAGCGGGGTGCTGGAGCACGGGAATATTTTGCCCGGCGAGCGCGATCTGAGCCAGTTAACCGGGGTGTCGCGCATCACCGTGCGAAAGGCGATGCAGGCGCTCGAGGAAGAGGGCGTGGTCACTCGCTCCCGTGGCTATGGCACGCAAATCAACAATATCTTTGAATATTCGCTGAAAGAGGCGCGCGGTTTTTCCCAGCAGGTAGTGCTGCGCGGCCAAAAGCCTAATACGCTGTGGGTCAACAAGCGGGTGGTGAAGTGCCCGGAGGAGGTCGCAAACCACCTGTCGATCCCTCCGGACAGCGAGGTCTTTTTGCTCAAGCGCATTCGCTATGTGGATGACGATGCGGTATCGATTGAAGAGTCCTGGGTGCCGGTCGGGCTCATTCCCGATCCGGATGCGATTGGCATTTCGCTGTACGATTACTTCCGCAGTCAGAATATTTTCCCGCAGCGCACCCGTTCACGGGTTAGCGCCCGCATGCCGGACAGCGAGTTTCAGGCGCACATTAAAATGGACGAAAAAATACCGGTGCTGGTGATCAAGCAGGTCGCGCTTGACCAACAGCACCGGCCGATTGAGTACAGCATCAGCTACTGTCGCAGCGATCTATACGTCTTTGTGTGCGAGGAGTAGCGCCTCGCGAGTCGGGGCGCAGTCCCCGCCGCGGTGGCTGACTACCCAGGACGCCAGCCCGGCAAGCGTGCCGCCCGCGTGGCTGTCGCCAGCGCCAATGGTGTCCACAACCGTCGCCGGGAACGCCGGAACAACGCCCGCATCGTCGCCGTCATACCACGCGGCACCGTCTTTATCATGACGCACAATCAGCGCGGCGCCGAAGCGCTGCTGCCACTCAGCACCCAGGTTGTCAGCCGCTACGCCCAGTCGTTCGGCTGCGATCTCTGCTTCCTGACGATTAAGCGACACGATCGGCCTGCAGGCCATAATCCGCGCCATCAGAGCGTCGGGAATATCCGCGGTGCGGGGGCCGAAATCGATAAAGGCCGTCACGTCCTGTAATCCCTCCAGCCAGCGTGTCAGCAGCTCGCCGCACGGCGAGGCGAGCTGATAGCCGGATAAATAGACCAGGCTGTTCGACGGGATGTTAAGCACATCAAGCCAGCTCTGCTGCCACTGGTTCTCCACGCCGCTAAAGGACATGAAGGTGCGCTCTCCGTCTGGCTCCACCAGCGCCAGGCACCAGCCGTTATCGCCGGTTTCGGCCGCAATGGCGCTGTGCAGATCCTGCTTCGCCATGGCGTTGCGAATAATATCCGCCCAGACGCCGTGACCGACGGGCAGGGCGTTTTGCGACGCAATGCCGAGCCGTTTCAGAGCGATGGCAATGTTTAGCGCGCAGCCGCCAATATTCACGCCCTGCTGTTTGAGTTCGATATCGCACCCGCGCCAGGGCAGGGCGTAGGCGTCGGCGATGACGTCAATCACCGCCGCGCCCAGCACCGTCACCGGCCGCGCGGCGTGCAGGGTGTCGAGACGTTGGGCAAACGAATTCATACGCCCTCCCTTTGCTCCCGGTAGTGCAGCAGTTTCTCGCAATAGTGGCCGAAATCGAGCCGGTTGACGGCGTCGAGCTCGGCTTTGAGCGCCGGGTCAATCGCCTGCACGCCGTGGAGCGCGCCGCAGATGGCCGTCGCCATCGCGCCAATGGTGTCGGTATCGCCGCCCAGGTTGGCGCATAAAATGGCGCAGCGGTTTGGGTCGGTTCCCGCCAGTTCGACCATCGCAATGGCCGCCGGAACGGACTCAATGGTGCTGGTTCCGGCCCCCACGAGCTGGTAAACCTGCTCGCTGGCGGACTCAACCCCGTTGGCTTCCCGCACGGTCTTAAGCGCCAGCTCAATACGTGCCGCCAGCGATGCGCTGAAGGTGGTGGTTTTCGCCTCCTGCGCATAGCGGGCGATACCCGGCAGCGCATCGACGATGTTCTGCCAGCTTTCGCCGTCGATAGCGCGGGAAACCGCCCAGGCAATCACCACCGCGCCGGCAATGGCGAGGTCCGATTTATGGGTCGGGCTGGAGGCCAGCGCCACCTGCTCAACAAAGTGTTCCAGACGCGTGGCCGGGAGCAGGCAGCCGAGCGGAGAGGCGCGCATCGCTGCCCCGTTAGTCACGCCGTTGTTGTCCAGTTCGCTAACCGGCTTGCCGTCGCGAATCGCGTTAAGCGCGATTTTGGAGGTCGGGCCGAGCACGTTCTTATTAAACGCGTCAAAATCGAGCGCCCAGCGCAGAATATGCTTGCCGATAACGTCCGCGTTAATCTCCCCGTCGCACTCGACGATCGCATCCGCCAGGCACAGCGCCATTGAGGTATCGTCGGTGAACTCTGCCTGTTTGAAATAGCAGGCCGCATTATTCTCTGCCGGGCCGGGTAAAAAGCGGTCGATCCAGCCGAAATGCGCCTTGACGCGCTTTCTCGGCCACAGCTCCGACGGCATACCCATCGCATCCCCTAACGCCTGCCCGTAAAGGGCACCGAGAATACGTTCTTGTTTCATTTAACTTCCCCTTGTGTCAGCGCGGCATCGCCATCAACCACCGCAATGGCGGCGATCTCTTTATCCGATTCGCGGAAAAACAGCATAAACAGCACGGCAATCACGGCAATCATGATTGCACCAAACGTCCACATTCCGGCCCAGTTGAAGGTCAGCCCATTCACCGGCTCTTTGTATGCGAACATTTTTTCCATCATCACGCCGCCCAGGCGGTAACCCAGCAGGCTACCAAAGCCCTGACAGCACAGCGTAATCAGGCCCTGCGCGGCGGTGCGCATGTGCACCGGCGCTTTTTTGTCCACGTAGATGTACGCGGTGACGTAATAGAAGTCGTAGCTAACGCCGTGCAGCAGAATGCCGAGGAACAGCAGGGCGTAGGTAAAGTACTGTTCCGCTCCACCGTAAACAAAGAACCCGTAGCGGATGGCGGCGGTAATCAGGCCCAGCAGTAAGACCTTCTTAATACCAAAGCGTTTGGTAAAGAACGGCAGGGCGAGCATAAAGAAGATTTCGGAGAACTGGCCGAGCGTCATCCAGCCGGTGGCGTTTTTCATCCCCACTTCGGTGAGATAGCCGTTGGCGAAGATGTAATAGAAGGCCAGCGGCATGGCGAACAGGAACGAGCAGAAGAAGAACACTAGGAAGTTTCTGTCGCGCAGCAGGATTAACGCGTCCAGCCCGAGCATCACTTTGAAATCCAGCTTGCCGGTACTTTTCGGCGGCGTATTCGGCAGGAACAGGGCAAACACGCCGAGCAGGGCGGAGCTGGCTGCCGTCATCAGCAGCGGGATGTTGGTGTCGGAAATATCGCTGTAGCCCAGCATCTGCGGCAGGAAACCGCACGCCAGCCCGGAGGCGATCCAGCCGATGGTACCCATCACGCGGATGCGCGGGAAATCGGCCTCAACGTCGTCCACGTTGGCAAAGGCGATACTGTTGGTCAGCGCGATGGTCGGCATATAGGTCAGGGAGTAAACCAGCAGCAGCGGGAAGAAGGTGCTGAACTGGGTTTGCTGCGCGGCGAAGTACATCAGAATGGCTCCGGCGAACATCAGCACTGACAGCACTTTCTGCGCGGCGAAGAAGCGGTCCGTCAGCGAGCCGACCAGAATCGGGGAGAGGATCGCGGCAATAGCGGTACAGGCGTAAGACCAGCCGATTTCCCCGGCGGTAAAACCGCTTTTGCTCAGCCACAGCCACAGCGGCACAAACCACGCGCCCCAGATAAACCATTCAACAAACATCATGAATGACAGTTGGACTTTCGTTTTCATTTTTTAATCCTGCATGTCAGAGAGGGTACGCCTTTAACATACCACTCAATAATACCTTTTAAATACCTTTGTGGCGATTGTTTGATCAATGTAACAGTTTTGTTGTACACGAATCGAGCCAGCAGATTGTGCTGAAAAAAAAAGCAAAGAGTGGAAAATCTGTTAAGTCGGTACCAGGCTTAGTCTGCCCATAAAAGATGGGACTGGATAAACACACACCGACACGACGTCGGACTTACGGGAGTATCACATGACTGATATTGCGCAGTTGCTTGGCAAAGACGCCGACAGCCTTTTACAGCATCGTTGTATGACCATTCCAGCCGACCAGCTGTATCTGCCTGGTCACGACTACGTTGACCGCGTGATGATCGATAACAACCGTCCGCCTGCGGTCCTGCGAAATATGCAGACGCTCTACAACACCGGGCGGCTCGGCGGCACCGGGTATCTCTCTATTCTGCCGGTGGACCAGGGCGTGGAACACTCTGCGGGCGCCTCTTTTGCGGCAAACCCGCTCTACTTCGATCCGAAGAACATTGTTGAGCTGGCGATTGAAGCGGGCTGTAACTGCGTGGCGTCTACCTACGGCGTGCTGGCCTCGGTTTCGCGTCGCTATGCCCACCGCATTCCGTTCCTTGTGAAGCTGAACCATAACGAAACTCTTAGCTACCCAACCGAATATGACCAGACCCTCTACGCCAGCGTCGAGCAGGCGTTCAACATGGGCGCGGTGGCGGTAGGGGCGACGATTTACTTCGGCTCCGAACAGTCCCGTCGTCAGATTGAAGAGATCTCCGCGGCGTTTGAGCGCGCGCACGAGCTGGGCATGGTCACCGTGCTGTGGGCATATCTGCGCAACAACGCGTTCAAGAAAGACGGCGTGGATTACCATGTATCCGCCGACCTGACCGGGCAGGCGAACCACCTGGCGGCGACCATCGGCGCGGATATCGTGAAGCAGAAAATGGCCGAGAATAATGGCGGCTACAAAGCGGTGAACTTTGGCTACACCGATGACCGCGTTTACAGCAAGCTGACCAGCGATAACCCGATCGACCTGGTGCGCTACCAGCTGGCGAACTGCTACATGGGCCGCGCGGGGCTGATCAACTCCGGCGGCGCGGCGGGCGGTGATACCGACCTGTCAGACGCGGTGCGTACGGCGGTGATCAACAAACGCGCGGGCGGCATGGGGCTGATCCTTGGCCGTAAGGCGTTTAAGAAATCGATGGCCGACGGCGTGAAGCTGATCAATGCGGTTCAGGACGTCTATCTGGACAGCAAAGTCACGATTGCCTGACGGCTCCATCTCCCTCTCCCCGATAAGAGAGGGTTGGGTGAGGGCATCATTGCTCACCGTGTGATACATCAGCGCAAAAGCACGCAGTCCGGCGGTAGCCGGCACTGCAGCGCGCCGGGCAACACCTCAATGCGGAACTGCGTTCCGCTCAGCGGCTCTCCGTCGAGGTTAAAGGTCATCCCGTGCGGCGCATTCACTTCAAACCACGCCGATTTCCCGGCGATGATATTTGGACTCTCTTCCGGCTGCGTCAGCGTGGTAAACAGCGCGGGCAGCAGGCCGTCGCCCGTGAAAATACGCAGCTGGAGCTGACCGTCATTGATCAGCGCCTCCGGGCAGAGCTGCTGTCCGCCGCCCGCCTGACGCCCGTTGCCAATCCCAATCACCAGCGCATCACCCTGCCACTGAAAATCCTCGCCGCGAATTTCGCAGCGGTCAGGCTTGAGGGTGTCCATGCGCATCAGGCCGTGGATCAGGTATGACACGCCGCCCAGCGCCGCCTTCAGCTTTTCCGGCGTTTCGCTGGTGATGCGCGTGCCAAACCCGCCCGTCGCCATATTGATAAAGCAGGTTTTATCATTCACCTGCGCAATATCCACAGCGGTGGCCTTGCCGAGGATCGCCAGCTGGAGCGCTTTCTCCAGCTCTTCCGGGATCCCGGCGCTGGTGGCAAAATCATTGGCGGTGCCGAGCGGTAAAATACCCATCACCGGCCGGTTTGCCGGGGGCAGGTCGATAAGCGCTGACGCAATCTCATTGATGGTGCCATCGCCGCCGCCGGAAATGATGGTGCTGACGCCAAGCCCGAGGGCTTCATTGATATAGCGTGCCGCGTCGCCTTTTTCCCACGTCACCCTGACGTGAATGCGCGCGCCGTCATCGCGCAAACCCTGAATTGCCTGACGCAACAGATCGTTGCCCGCGCTTTTGCCATTGAGAATCAATAAACTGTCTGGATAGGTTGCCATCCGCGCTGCTCCCTTTTTTAGCGTTAGTAAGAGTGTATAGCAGAGAGGAAAAAAGCGGGTAAGAACAGGATGAAAGGAACAAAATATGCCCGAAAGCGCGTTACACTCCAGCGATGATAGTAACGTAATCACAGGAAAGTGATGATGAATAAAATTTTGGTAAGCGCGTGCCTGATGGGCTTTAAGGTTCGTTATAACGGAAGTGAAAAAGCGCGAATGAACGAGCTGCTCGCTCGCTGGCAGCAGGAAAAGCGTCTGGTGATCCACTGCCCTGAACTTGCGGCCGGGATGCCTGTCCCTCGTCCTCCGGCAGAGATTATGTCCGCTGATGGCAAAGACGTAATGCACGGGCAAGCCAGAATTAGTGAAAATACAGGGCAGGATGTGACTGAGCAGTATCAGCTTGCAGCCTGGCTCGCGCTACGCGCTGCTCAGGAGTCGGGGTGTAGCGCAGCGCTATTAACCGATGGCAGCCCCACGTGCGGCAGTCAGTTTATTTATGACGGATCTTTTCGCGGGATCCATAAAGCGGGGAGGGGTGTGGCTGCATCGTTGCTCGCAGAGCATGGGATAACCGTGTTCTCTGAGGGGCAAATCGACGAGCTTATTGCCTGGATTGAGGAGAGAGAAGGCAAAAAATAAGCCCGCGTAAGGGAGATTACGCAGGCTAAGGAGGTGGTTCCTGGTACAGCTAGCATTTATGGGTTATGTTTTTCAGCGGGGGGATAATACCCGTATTGAACGAAGCGGTATGTGATCCGATTCTAAGAATTATCCCAGCGCGAAAAAATTTCCCTGATTAACTATTTGCCGTGCGGGTTTCGGGTGCTTTCACCGTTGAAGTTACGCATCAGCAGCGCAAACTTCAGCTCCACCTCTTCCGGAACCGGCAGCCATACGGTATGCCCGTCGCCCGGCGCCACGTCAATCGCCTCGCCTTTGCCGTTTTCCAGATGCTCCAGCGTAAAGTTCATGTTGCCCTGCGGGGTCATCAGCTCCAGGCTGTCGCCTTTGGTGAACTTGTTTTTCACCGCGACGGCCGCCAGCGCGCCTTTGCGCTCGCCGGTAAAGTCACCGACAAACTGCTGGCGCTCGGAAACGGAGTAGCCGTGCTCGTAGTTCTGGTAGTCATCGTGAGTATGACGACGCAGGAAGCCCTCGGTATAGCCGCGGTGCGCCAGGCCTTCCAGGGTTTCCAGCAGGCTGGTATCGAACGGTTTACCGGCCGCCGCATCGTCGATGGCTTTGCGGTACACCTGTGCGGTACGCGCGCAGTAGTAATAGGATTTGGTGCGGCCTTCGATCTTCAGGGAGTGCACGCCCATCTGCGTCAGACGCTCGACGTGGGCGATGGCGCGCAGATCTTTCGAGTTCATGATGTAGGTGCCGTGCTCGTCTTCAAAGGCGGTCATGTACTCGCCCGGACGTTTGGCTTCTTCAATCATAAACACGCTGTCGGTTGGCGCGCCGATGCCCAGCGTCGGCTCAACGTTGGTTACCGGAATAGGCTCGTGCTTGTGCACGATATTACCGACGTCATCCTCTTTGCCTTCCTGGACGTTATATTCCCAGCGGCAGGCGTTGGTGCAGGTGCCCTGGTTCGGGTCGCGCTTGTTGATATAGCCGGAGAGCAGGCAGCGGCCGGAGTAGGCCATGCACAGCGCGCCGTGAACGAAGATTTCGATTTCCATATCCGGCACCTGGGTGCGGATCTCTTCGATCTCTTCCAAAGAAAGCTCGCGGGACAGGATGACGCGGGTCAGCCCCATCTGCTTCCAGAATTTCACCGTTGCCCAGTTGACGGCGTTAGCCTGTACGGAGAGGTGAATATCCATCTCCGGGAAATTCTCCCGAACCAGCATGATTAAACCCGGGTCCGACATGATCAGCGCGTCCGGCCCCATATCCACCACCGGCTTCAGGTCGCGGATAAACGTTTTCAGCTTGGCGTTGTGCGGCGCGATGTTCACGACCACGTAGAATTTTTTGCCCAGGGCATGCGCTTCGTTGATGCCGAGCTGCAGGTTCTCGTGGTTGAATTCGTTGTTGCGCACGCGCAGCGAGTAGCGCGGCTGGCCCGCATAAACGGCGTCGGCACCATAGGCGAAAGCGTAACGCATATTTTGCAGCGTTCCCGCCGGGGAAAGGAGTTCCGGTTTAAACATGTTTGTTCTCGTTCTGATGACAGGTCAGATCCGCGTGCACCAGGTGCAGCGGTAAGGGGAGATCCCCCACTTTAAGGGCGGGCATTGTAGCGCCGCGGGGCAGGGAGGTAAAGCGTCGAGTCGTATCACCGCCCATCCGGCGTGTACGCATATTTTTAGGTATTGTCTTTACCATCTGGCTTGAAAGACCGAGGCAATGCCGTTTCCCGCTTTCAGTACAAGCGTGGACTGAACGTCATTGCTTTTGCTTAATTCGAATCAACCAGATACAGGAAAACTAACTGATATTGAGATCGTGTATAACTTTTGAGCGTCATCAAGTCGTCTGTTCAGGAACCTATCTGAATACGTAGCTTGATTAATGAAGAGAAAAAGACGGAATCTGTTTATGAACCGTTACCATTTGTCAGGGGAAGAGTATGGCGAGGCTGGATTTCTGTGAACTTGCTTCTGCAAGCGCAGATACTGCAGATAGCGACCAATTTGAGAAGTTCGCAAAAATATTCATGGAAAAAATTTTGGGAGGGATTGTAACTAAAGGCCCAAGCCGGGGGGCGGATGGTGGCATAGATATACGGGTTGAGTTTGATATTGCCGGATGTCGAATTGCCAAACTTGTTAGCTGCAAACACTACGCTCCTTCTAAAAAGTCCGTTGGTCGCAGTGATGAAGAGGACATTCAGGACAGACTTGCTGAATTTGAATGTGATGAGTTTGTTGGATTTTATTCCACCATTGCATCGTCCGGACTTGAGCAAAAACTGGAGCGACTGAAAGCTAAAAAAGGGATTTTGTACCAGATTTATAATTCAGAGGATATTGAAACCTTATTACTGGAAAATCATGCGGGCTTTCAGTTAGCAAAGCGTTTTTTTCCTCGTTCAGTACAAAATATATTACCACAATTTATTGCTCTACTGCCCACCTTCACATCCTGTGACGCAGTGCGTCATTCTTCAGGTTGGATAGTCCCGGATGTTTATAGTGACTACGAGCCACGGGTCTACGCCTGTAATGCTAATTTAGCTGCACAGTATGCAAATGAGAAGGCGATGAATGATATCCATGAACCTATGTTCTTGCAGGCATGGAAAGATGCCGTTCATATGTTTTCAGATTATTTCATTATCCCTGCTGCCGGTATTAACAGTGTAAGCAATATTAATGAATTACCACCGGACTGGGATACTTCAGACGATATAATAAATTTATCCGCCGGGAAACGATGGGCACTTTTGGCTATCTGGAGTTTTTTTGATGATAAAAAGGTTAATGCTATTTTGAAGAAAATGCATAAACATCCTTCTCAGCAAGATTTGAACGTTATTAGCTTCGCTTTCCTGGCGATGATAACTGGCACCGAGCGTCGCGATGTATTAGCGCGACTTTTTGCTTATGCTACACCTTTTCGTTCCTGGTAAGGCCACAGTTTTAATGTCTGGAGTCTCTGCCCCGCAGTGCTGCGGGGCAATATTCTCACATTATCCTGCACGCATCCGCTTCCCAGCGATACCCCACGCCATACACCGCGCGGATAAACGACTGCTCGGCGTCTAGCGCCTCCAGCTTGCGGCGCAGGTTTTTGATGTGGCTGTCGATGGTGCGGTCGGTCACGACGCGGTAATCGTCATACAGGTGGTTCAGCAGCTGCTCGCGGGAGAACACTTTTCCCGGCTCGTGGGAGAGGGTTTTCAGCAGGCGGAACTCCGCAGGCGTCAGGTCCAGCAGCTTGCTGCGCCAGCTCGCCTGGAAGCGGCTTTCGTCGACAATTAGCGGGCTTTCGGCATCGAGCACCTGAAGCTCGCGCTGCGGCCTGCAGCGGCGAAGAATGGTTTTCACGCGGGCGACCACTTCACGCGGGCTGTAGGGTTTGCAGATGTAATCGTCCGCACCAATTTCGAGCCCCAGCAGGCGGTCAATCTCTTCAATTTTGGCGGTGACCATGACGATCGGCACGTCGGAGAAGCGACGAATTTCCCGGCACAGGGTCAGACCGTCAACGCCCGGCAGCATCAAATCCAGCAGGATCAGATCCGGCGGGGTCTGGCGCACGTATGGCAGCACCTGGTCGCCGTGGCTTATCAGCGATGGAGCGTAGCTGGCCGCACGTAAATAGTCGATCAGCAGCTGCCCAAGCTTCGGCTCGTCTTCCACAATCAAAATGCGCGGCGTGTTTTCGTCAATCGGTAACTCGGTCATACTTCTCTCGATAAATCCCGTTCCAGAGGTAACTCTACTGTAATGCTAACCCCGCCAAAAGGCGAATGGGCGGCGCGGATCGTGCCATTATGCGCCTCGACGATGTTAACGCAAATCGCCAGCCCCAGTCCGGAACCGCCGCTGGCGCGGTTACGGGAGCCTTCGGTACGGTAGAAACGTTCAAACAGTTTTTCCAGCTGCGCGTCCTGCACGCCGGGGGCGGAGTCCGCGAAGGTGAGGGCAAAGCGCCCGTTTTCCTGCCTGCCGGAGATATGCAGCCCGCCGCCGCTGTCGGTGTAGCGCAGGCTGTTTTCCAGCAGGTTATTGAACAGCTGCATCAGCCGGTCTTTGTCGCCAAACACCACCGCGCTGTCCGGCAGGGAGAGATCGATTTTCAGGTTGCGGCTGGCAAACCGCTCGCGGAAGGCGCCGCTGATCACTTCCAGAATGTTAATCACGTCCACTGGCGCCTTCTGGTAGGCCAGCGCGCCTTCATCGGACATGGAGAGCTGGTGGAGATCGTCCACCAGCTTGGTGAGCGTGCCCACCTCCGCCTGCAGAGAGGCCACCGATTCAGGCGTAAACTGGCGCACGCCGTCCTGGATGGCCTCCAGCTCGCCGCGCAGCACCGCCAGCGGCGTGCGCAGCTCGTGGGAGATATCGGCCATAAAGTCGCGGCGCATCTGCTGGTTCTTCTCCAGCGTGCTGGCAAGCTGGTTAAAATCCTGCGCCAGCTTGCCCAGTTCGTCCTGGCTGCGGGTATCGACGCGGGTGGTAAAATCCCCGGCGGCCAGCTTGTGCGTGCCTTCCACCAGTCTTTTCACCGGGGCGAGCAGACCGCGCGCCAGCGGGAAGGTGGCGAGCGCGGCGAGCAGGGTGGAGAGGGCGACAATCAGCCAGCTTGTCCGGCGCTGCTGACGGTCAAAGTTGATGTCGGTGTTGCGCGTCAGACGCTCCACCGGGGAGGCGATAACCCAGCCGACCGTCGCATTGTTGACTTTGATTGCACGACGGGTGCCGTCCGGCGGGATCGGCGCACGCGGACCCACCAGCGTGCGCATGTCCTGGTCAATCACCCAGAACTGGGTGCGCCAGCCGTGCGGCGGCATGCCCGGCCCCGGGCGATCGTCACCGGTATCGTGCTCCAGCGAGCGCAGGATCTGGAAAATAAAGCGGTCGTTATTGCGCAGAAAACGCCAGTTGCCGTGCTGGGCGTACTGTTCACTCAGCGCATCGCTTAAGCCCTGTAAACGCTGTTCATTGCCATGCTTGATGTAATCAATAAAACCGCGCTCGAAGCTAATCCGCACCGCCCAGTGCATGGTGATCAGCAGGACGATACAGGTGGCAAATATCGCCAAGAAGAGCTTGCCGGTAATGCCCGGACGCCAGAATTTCATGAGCCACTCCTTTTGCCGCGCCTAATCACGACGTTCTTGCTGGTATCATCCGGCACTCTGGCGAAGATGAAAGCGGGCAGGGCGATGATGACCGCCATGCTGAGATAGGTATACAAAAAGACCTGATGCGCCACCGGCGTGTCGACGCTGAGATGGTGCTGGCCGTACATGCCGAGCAGTAAACCCGCGATGGTCACCCCGACGCTCATTGAGAGCTGCATGATCATCGACAGCAGGCTATTGCCGCTGCTCGCCAGATCGTCCGGCAGATCCTTCAGCGTCAGGGTATTCATCGACGAGAAGCGCATGGAGTTGACGATCCCCTGGCAGAACAGCACCAGCGGCAGAACGTAGTACCAGCCCATCAGCGCCACGGCCATAAACAGCAGGCTCACCAGCGCAAGCCCCAGCGTGGCGGTCACCAGCACGTGACGATAGCCAAAGCGGTTCACCACCTGCACCACGATGCGCTTCATTCCCATGCTGCCGAGCACCATCGGGATCATCATCAGGCCCGCGTGGAACGGCGAAAATCCCATTCCGATTTGCAGGAAAACGGGCGTCATAAACGGCAGCATGCCGCTGCCGACGCGCCCGGCGAAGCTGCCAAACAGGCCAAGGCGATAGGTGGGGTTTTTAAACAAGCTCAGGCTGAACAGCGCCTTATCGTTACCTCTGGCATGCCGCAGATACCACAGAATGGCGGTGATGCCGATAACGACCAGCATCCCCAGCGTCAGGGGCGAAATGCCGAGCCCCTTTTGCCCGTCGAGCGCCAGGGTCAGCGTGGCCATGCCCGCCGCCAGCAGGATAAAGCCGAAGAAATCAAAGCGCCGCGTCTGCATTTTGTAGTTCGGCATCAGCGTCAGGGTGGCGATGGCGCCGATGATGCCAACAGGAAGATTGATTAAGAAGATCCAGTGCCAGGAGGCGTACTCCACCAGAATGCCGCCGAGCGCCGGGCCCAGCAGCGGACCCACCTGACCGGGCAGGGTCACAAAGGTCATCGCCGCCATGTACTGCTCGCGCGGCACGATCTTCATCACCGTTAGCCGCCCGACGGGCACCATCATCGCCCCGCCGACGCCCTGCAGCACGCGTGCCATCACCAGCTGGTCGAGGGTGTTGGCCTGGGCGCAAAACAGCGAGCCGGTGGTAAACAGCACGATGGCGGTAAAGAAGATATTGCGCACGCCCACTTTGTCCGCCAGCCAGCCGCTGGCTGGCAGCATGACGGCCACCGTCAGCACGTAGGAGACAATCACCATATGCATATGCAGCGGGCTCTCCCCCAGGCTTTTCGCCATGGAGGGGAGGGCGGTGTTGACGATGGTCGTATCCAGCGACTGCATAAAGAAGCCGAAAGCGACTATCCAAAGCTGCCAGCGAACGTTAGCGGGAAGATCGGTCATTTACTCGGTCACCGTGGTTCTGTTTTTACGCGAAAAGCGCAGCCGCAGGCGGTCGAAGAACAGATAGACCACCGGCGTGGTGTACAGCGTTAGCAGCTGGCTCATGACCAGGCCGCCGACGATGGTGATCCCCAGCGGCTGGCGCAGCTCTGAGCCGTCGCCGCCCGAGATAACCAGCGGCAGTGCGCCAAACAGCGCCGCCAGGGTGGTCATCATGATCGGACGAAAACGCAGCAGGCAGGCCTGGAAGATGGCCTCTTCCGGCGACAGATTGCCGTTGCGCTGGGCGTCCAGGGCGAAATCCACCATCATGATCGCGTTTTTCTTCACGATGCCGATCAACAGCATGATCCCAATGAGCGCGATCAGGCTGAACGGCGCGCCGAACAGCTCCAGCGCCAGCAGCGCCCCCACGCCCGCCGACGGCAGCGTCGAGAGAATGGTCAGCGGGTGAACGTAGCTCTCGTACAGCACGCCCAGCACAATATAAACCGTGGCGATGGCGGCCAGAATCAAAATCACCTGCGAGTTCATCGTCTCCTGGAACACCTGCGCGGTGCCGGCAAAGCTGCCGCGCACGGTGGACGGCACGCCAAGCTGCGTCATCGCGCGGTTGATTGCGTCGCTGGCTTCAGAAAGCGACGAACCGGCGGGCAGGTTAAAGGAGATGGTCGACGCCGCCGACAGCCCCTGATGGTTCACCGACAGCGGCGCGTTGGCAGGCTGCCAGCTGGCAAAGTAGGAGAGCGGAATCGCCTTGCCGTCGTTGTTAATCACAAACATTTTGTCCAGAGCGCTGATGTCCTGGGTGTAGCGCGGATCAACTTCCATCACCACCTTGTACTGGTTCATCGGCTGGTAGATGGTGGAGATCTCGCGCTGGCCGAAGGCGTTGTTCAGCAGGCTGTTGGCGGCTTCAACGTTAATGCCCAGCCGCGACATGGTTTCGCGGTCGTAGGTCAGGGCCATCTCGGCGCCGTTGTCCTGCTGATCGGAGTTGACGTCCGCCAGCTCCGGCAGGGCGGCCAGCGCCTTGCGGATCTTCGGCTCCCACTCGCGCAGGGCGGCTAAATCGTCCGAGAGCAACGTGTACTGATAGCTGGCGTTCGCCTGACGGCCGCCGACGCGGATGTCCTGAACGGCCATCAAAAACAGGTTTGCCCCCGGCTCTTTGGCGAGCTTCACCCGCAGGCGGTCAATCACCTGCTGGGCGGTTTCGTTGCGCTCGCCGCGCGGTTTCAGGGTAATAAACATCATCCCGCTGTTAACGCGTGACCCGCCGGTAAAGCCGGTGACGTTATCCACGGCTTTGTCTTCACGAATGATCTTCATAAAGTCCTGCAGCTTGCCGCGCATCGCCTGGAACGAAATGCTCTGGTCCGCCTGAATCCCCCCCATCAGCACGCCGGTGTCCTGCTCGGGGAAGAAGGTTTTCGGGATGGTGATGTACATCCAGACGTTGAGCACGATGGTGCCGATCAGCACCAGGCCGACCAGCCGGGTATGGTTCAGCACCCACTTCAGCGATTTGCCGTAGCCTTCCTGCATCGCCATCAGGAGGCGACCAAAGCCTTTGCGGCGCGGCTGCGAATGGGGCTTGCTGCGCTTGAGCATCCAGCCGCACATCATTGGCGTCAGCGTAAGGGAGATAACCAGCGAAATCCCGATGGCGACGGAGAGGGTGACGGCGAACTCGCGCAGCAGCCGGCCCGGCAGCCCGCCCATCAGCAGCAGCGGCAGGAATACCGCCACCAGCGACAGGCTCATGGAGAGCACCGTAAAGCCCACCTCGCGCGTGCCCTGCAGCGCGGCCTGCAGCGGCTTCACGCCCGCTTCCAGGTGGCGGGAAATGTTTTCCAGCACCACGATGGCGTCATCCACCACGAAGCCCGTCGCTATCGTCAGGGCCATCAGCGACAGGTTGTTGAGGCTAAACCCGCACAGGTACATGGCGGCAAAGGTACCGATCAGCGAGACCGGCACGGCCACCGCCGGGATAAGCGTCGCGCGACCGGATCGCAGGAACAGGAAGACCACCAGGATCACCAGCGCGACGGAGATAATCAGCGTTTGCTCCACCTCTTCAAGCGAGGCGCGAATGGTCGGGGAGCGATCCTGGGCAATTTGCAGATCGATTGCTGCCGGGATGGTCTCCTGCAGGTCCGGAAGACGGGCGCGAATGCTGTTCACCGTCTCAATAATGTTCGCTTCCGGCAGCTTGCGGATCATCAGCAGAATGGCCGGTTTCGCGTTGGTCATCCCGGCGTTACGCACGTCCTGCACCGAGTCGGTGACGCTGGCGACGTCGCTCAAGCGCACCGCCGCGCCGTTGTTGTAGTGAATAATGAGCGGCTGATATTCCGCGGCGGTTTTCAGCTCGTCGTTGGTGTGGATTTGCCAGCGGTGGCTACCGTCCTCAATCGCCCCCTGCGGTTTGCGGACGTTGGCCGTGCTGATGGCGGAGCGCACGTCATCCAGCGACACGCCCTGGTTGAACAGCGCCTGCGGGTTTAGGCCGACGCGCACGGCGGGCAGGGAGCTCCCGCCGACGCTCACGTCACCGACGCCGTTAATTTGTGAGATTGTCTGCGCCAGCTGGGTAGACGCAAAGTCGTAAAGCTGCCCCTGCGAATACGTATCCGAGGTCAGCGTCAGGATCATGATCGGCGCATCGGACGGGTTGGCCTTGCGGTAGGTTGGGCGGCTCGGCATCCCGCTCGGCAGCAGGCTTTGTGCGGCGTTGATGGCCGCCTGCACGTCGCGCGCCGCACCGTTAATATCCCGGTCGAAGCTGAACTCCAGAATGATGCGCGTGCTGCCCAGCGAGCTGCTGGAGGTCATCTCGTTGACCCCCGCAATCCGCCCGAGCGAGCGCTCCAGCGGCGTGGCAACCGACGAGGCCATGGTCTCCGGTGACGCGCCCGGCAGCGAGGCGCTGACCATGATCACCGGGAAATCCACCTGCGGCAGAGGCGCTACCGGCAGCAGCCGGAAGCCCAGCACGCCGCAGAGGGTAATGGCGAGCGAGATTAAAATCGTCGCCACCGGGCGATAAATGAAGAGGGCGAAAAACTTCACTTATGCCTCCTCTTCACGTTTCGGGAAGCGGCTTTTGGTCCACAGCGCCAGGCGGTCAAACAGCAGGTAGATAACCGGCGTAGTGAAGAGCGTGAGCACCTGGCTTACCAGCAGACCGCCGACCATGCCGATACCCAGCGGACGGCGCAGCTCCGCGCCGACGCCGGTGCTGAGCATCAGCGGCAGCGCGCCCAGCAGGGCGGCCAGCGTGGTCATCAGGATCGGGCGGAAACGCAGCAGACAGGCCTGGAAGATGGCGTCGCGCGGCGACATGCCCTGCTCGCGCTCGGCGGCCAGGGCGAAGTCGATCATCATGATGGCGTTTTTCTTCACGATCCCGATAAGCAGGATAATGCCGATGATGGCAATGACGTCCAGCTCGCTGCCCGCCAGCATCAGTGCCAGCAGCGCCCCCACGCCCGCCGTCGGCAGGGTAGAGAGGATGGTGATCGGGTGGATAAAGCTTTCGTACAGCACGCCGAGCACGATGTACATCGCCACGACCGCCGCGACGATAAGCCAGATGGTGTTACCCAGCGCGGCCTGAAACGCCAGCGTGCTGCCCTGGAACTGGGTCTGAATATCGGACGGGAAGCTGAGCTCTTTTTCAGCAGCCTGAATGGCCTCCACCGCTTCGCCGAGAGAATAATTGTCCGGCACGTTGAAGGAGATGGTGGTGGACGGGAACTGATCCAGATGGTTAATCGACAGCGGGGTATAGCGTTCTTCCACCGTGGCGATAGCGCTCAGCGGCACAATGCCGCCGTCTTTGCTGGTCAGGCGCACCGAGTCGAGCCCCGCCAGGCCGGGCGTATTCTCCGTGTTGTGCTCCAGCACCACGCGATACTGGTTGGCCTGGGTGTAGATGGTGGAGATCAGGCGCTGACCAAAGGCGTTGTACAGGGCGTTGTCCACATCCGACATGGTAATGCCCAGGCGGCTGGCGGTATCGCGGTTGACGTTCACGTATGCCGCCAGCCCTTTGTCCTGCCAGTCGCTGCTGACGTCGGCGAGCTGCGGCAGGGTGTTAAGCTTATTCACCAGCTGCGGCACCCAGGTGCTGAGCGCGTCCAGCGAGGTGGCCTGCAGCGTGAACTGGTACTGCGTGCGGCTGACCTGGGTATCAATGGTCAAATCCTGAATCGGCTGCAGGTAAAGCTCAACGCCCGGCACCCGCGCGACGGCGTTTTGCAGACGCTCAATGACGGCGTTGACGCGATCGTCGCGTTCATCCAGCGGCTTGAGGTTGATCTGCAGACGCGCGCTGTTGAGCGACGGGTTGGTGCCGTCGACGCCCACGTAGGAGGTCAGACTCTCGACCGCCGGATCCTTCATGATGATTTCGGACACCTGCTGCTGGCGCTGGGCCATACTGGCGAAGGAGACCGACTGCGGGGCCTGAAGCGTGCCCTGAATAATGCCGTTGTCCTGAATCGGGAAGAAGCCTTTCGGAATGAAAATCCACAGCATCACGCTGAGCGCCAGGGTTCCCAGCGCCACGCCGAGCGTGGCCCACGGATGGTTCAGGACTTTCGCCAGCACGCGTCCGTAGGCGGCAATAATCCGCTCGAACATGCGCTCGGAGGCGCGCGAGAAGCGGTTTTGCTTGCGAAGGGACTCGTGGCTCAGCATGCGGGCGCACATCATTGGCGTCAGGGTCAGCGACACCACGGCGGAGATCAAAATGGCGACCGCCAGCGTCACGGCAAACTCGCGGAACAGACGCCCGACGATATCGCCCATAAACAGCAGCGGGATCAGCACCGCAATCAGCGAGAAGGTCAGCGAGATAATGGTAAAGCCGATTTCGCCCGCGCCCTTCAGCGCGGCCGACAGCGGCTTTTCGCCTTTCTCGATATAGCGCGAAATGTTCTCGATAACGACGATGGCGTCATCCACCACGAACCCGGTGGCGATGGTGAGCGCCATCAGCGTCAGGTTGTTAATCGAAAAATCGAGGAACACCATCACCGCAAAGGTTCCGACCAGCGAGAGCGGCACGGCGACGGCGGGAATAATGGTTGCCGGGACGTTACGCAGGAACAGATAGATGATCATGACCACCAGCGCAATCGCCAGCATCAGCTCAAACTGGGTGTCGGTGACCGACGCGCGAATGTTCGTGGTACGGTCGGAAAGCACCTTCACGCTGACCGATTTCGGCAGGCTTTCGATCAGCTGCGGCAGCATGGTGCGGATGCTGTCGGCGGTTTCGATGATGTTAGCGCCCGGCTGGCGCTGCACGTTCATCACGATCGCCTGCTGCCTGTTGGCCCAGGCGCCGAGCCAGCTGTTTTCCGCGCCTTGCTCCACGGTCGCCACGTCGCCCAGACGCACCGGGGCGCCGTTCTGGTAAGCAATAATCAGCTGACGGTATTCATCGGCGGACTGCATCTGATCGTTGGCAGAGAGCGTCACGGCGCGGGTGGGACCGTCCAGCGAGCCTTTTGCCGAGTTAACGTTGGCGCTGCTGATGGCGGTGCGGATGGTTTCGCTGGTCAGCCCCAGCGCGGCAATCGCCTGCGCGTTAAGCTTCACGCGTACGGCGGGGCGCTGGCCGCCCGCCAGCGTGACGAGGCCGACGCCGGAGACCTGAGAAATTTTCTGCGCCACGCGCGTTTCGACCATGTCTTCGACCTGGGTCATCGGCATGGCGGAGGAGGTGACGGCCAGCGTCATGATCGGCGGATCCGCCGGGTTCACCTTGCTGTAGACCGGCGGGTTAGGCAGGTCGGACGGCAGCAGGTTGGTGGCGGCGTTGATGGCGGCCTGTACTTCCTGCTCGGCGACGTCCAGCGACAGCGTCAGCTGGAACTGCAGCGTCACGACGGATGCCCCGCCGGAACTCTGGGAGGACATCTGTTTTAGCCCAGACATCTGCCCAAACTGGCGCTCCAGCGGCGCGGTAATGGCGGACGTCACCACGTCCGGGCTGGCGCCGGGATAGAGTGTGACAACCTGAATCGTTGGGTAATCCACCTCCGGTAGCGCCGACACGGGCAGGAAGCGATAGCCGATAATCCCGGCGAGCAGGATCGCCACCATCAGCAGCGTGGTGGCGACAGGACGGAGGATAAACAGGCGTGACGGCCCGCCTGTAGAGCCTGGGGGCATAACCTGCATCAGGATTTCTCTCCCTGTTTCGCAGGTTCAACCACTTCCACTTTAGCCCCTTCGGTCAGACGGTCAATGCCGTCGGTGACCACGCGGTCGCCTGCGGAAAGGCCGGCGGCGATGACCACCGTCTGGCTGTCCTGGATACCGGTTTTCACCAGGTGCTTGCTGACCTTATTGTCGCTGTTAAGTACCCAGACGAAGTTACCTTCGTTACCCATCTGCAGGGCAGCCGTTGGGATCACCACCGCGTTCTCTTCGGTGGCGACCAGCATGCGCGCGTTGACGAACTGGTTCGGGAAGAGGGCATCGTCCTGATTGTTAAAGCGCGCCTTCAGCTTGATGGTGCCGGTGGTGGTGTCGATCTGGTTATCCAGGCTGAGCAGGGAACCTTCGCTCAGCTTCTGCCTGTTGCTGCGGTCCCAGGCTTCCACCACCAGACCTTTACCGGCTTTTTGCGCCTGCACCACGGTCGCGATTTCGCTTTCCGGCAGGGTAAAGACTAAATCAATCGGGTGAGTCTGGGTGATCACCACGATGCCCGTGGTGTCGCCGCTGGAGATCTGGTTGCCGATATCGACCTGCTTCAGGCCCACGCGTCCGTCAATCGGCGCGGTGATGCGGCTCCAGTCCAGCTGCAGCTGTGCGCTGGCGACGGCGGCCTCGTCGGCTTTGATGGTACCCTGCGTTTCGCTGACCAGCGACTGCTGGGTGTCCAGCTCCTGACGAGACACGAGGTTGGTTTTCACCAGCTGCTGGTAGCGGGCCAAATCGCGACGGGCGTTGGCGAGCGTGGCTTTGTCCTTCGCGAGCTGCCCCTGCGCCTGGGCGAGGGCGACCTTAAACTGGCTCGGGTCGATTTCCGCCAGCAGATCGCCCGCTTTAACCTGCTGACCTTCCTGGAAGTGAATGGCCATCAGCTGACCGTCGACGCGGCTGCGCACCGTCACGGTGTTGGCGGCGGTAATGGTTCCGAGACCGGTAAGGTAGCGAGGAACGGCTTTATTCACTGCCGTCGCCGCCTGTACCGGCGCCAGCGCGCCGCCGCGCATGCCGTGACGCCCTCCGCCTGCCGGGCGCTGTGCCTGACTATTGGCACCGGCGGGGGCTGCGGAGTTCGCGGATTGACTGTGCCAGTACCAGGCGGCGGCAAGGACCACCACAATGATGCCAGCGGCGATTGCCCAGCGGGATTTGTTACTGCCTTTCATCGTTATACGTTCTCATCCTGAAGACTTCGGGGAATGATACTAGTTTAGTCAGCTAACACAGCGGAAAAATGGAGGAAATATGGAAGACTGTCAGGAATGGTCTGAGTGTGGCGATCTTTTTAGCCGGGTGGCGCTTCGCTTACCCGGCCTACGGTTCGAGGATTTTGTAGGCCGGGTAAGGCGAAGCCGCCACCCGGCATAACCGCACTAGCTAAACATCACCTGCGCCCAGCGCGCCAGCCCGGCGGTGACGGAGCCAAAGTCATCCCCACCGGCAATCGGAATGCCCGGCAGCTGTTCCGCCAGCGCTTTCTTGATCAGCGGCGAACGGGCGCTCCCTCCGGTCAGGTAAATCACGTCCGGCTTCTCTTTGCCGTTCTCCAGCGCCAGCTGCACCTGCTCCAGAATACGCTGCAGCGGCTGCGCGAGCGCCGCCTCCAGCCCGTCCTGCGAAATCGCGGTGGCCAGATCGTCGCTGATAAACGGCAAGGAGACCGCATGCTCGGTACGATCGGAAAGGGCAATTTTGCTCTCTTCGGCAGTACGCACCACGCGGTAGCTCAGGCGCTGACGCCACACTTTATACAGCAGGGCGACTTTTTCGGCGTCCTGCGCGTCGCGCACCAGATCGTTCAGGAAGCGGCCGTTCGCGGTGCTGTAAAAATCACTTTGCGCAGGCACATCGTTGATGGCAATCGCGTTCCACCACGGCAGGATCGGCAGGGCGATGCCTTTTTCCGTCTGACCGCCCATGCCGAGCAGCGGCATCAGGCTCTTGAATGCCAGCGCGATATCGAGATCGTTACCGCCTATGCGGCAGCCGCTGTGCCCGAGCAGGCTATTTTCACGGTCGCGACGGTTATGCCACTGCGGCCCCATCAGCAGCAGCGAGCAGTCCGTTGTGCCCCCGCCGATATCCACGACTAACACGCGCTTCTCTTCCGTCAGCGTGGCTTCAAAATCCAGCCCCGCGGCAACCGGCTCATACTGGAACACCACGTCACGGAAGCCTGCCCGGTGCGCCGCGCGTTCAAGGATCCCCTGCGCCTGCTGGTTAGCCTCGTCGCCGCCCAGCCCCTGGAAGTTGATCGGGCGGCCAATGACCGCCTGGGTAATCGCACCGGAGACCTGCGTCTGCGCCTGATTGCGAATATGCAGCATCATCGCGCACACCAGGTCTTCGAACATCGCCACCTGCTGCGGCTTCAGTCCGCTGGCGCCGAGGAAGGATTTTGGCGACTTAACGAAGTAAACCTCTTCAGGATCTTCAATATAGTGCCCGAGCGAAGAGAGGCCGAACTGCACGCTGGAGGGCGTAACGTCGATGTCTTCCTCGCGGTTAAAGCTGACCGCCCGGCGCAGCAGCGCCTGGGTCTCCGCCGCCGTGGCCGGAACCTGATGGTGGCGGAACAGCCATTCGCTCACCGCTTCACGCGTCGGCGCGCAGAGCATTGACGGCAGCAGCGTGCTCTCTTTTTCCATTTTCAGAAGCTGTGGCTGCCCGTTTTGCATAATCGCAACCGAGCAGTTTGCCGTACCGTAGTCGAATCCAATAAACACGATTAATCCCCATGCCAGTGAGAAGGGGCGAGACTTTAACGAAATGTCCGCATGGCGACAACAGGAATATGAAAGCAAGGCAATACAAGGTCTTTCCGTTTATGCTGATATACCCGTCATACTTCAAGTTGCAGGTGTGTTGGCTGCGCTCGCTCACCCCAGTCACATAGTTATCTATGCTCCTGGGGATTCGCTCTCTTGCCGCCTTCCTGCAACTCGAATTATTTAGGGTATAAGAATGAAAAAGGAGCAACGATGTACACCCTGAACTGGCAACCCCCTTACGACTGGCAGTGGATGTTTGGCTTTCTCGGCGCGCGTGCGGTGACGGGCATCGAAACCGTCACCCACGACTACTACGAGCGCAGTTTTGCCTGCGAAGGGCATCAGGGGATATTTCGCGTAACGCCGGATATCGCCACCCATACGCTGACCGTGACGCTCAGTCCGGGATTAGTTCCGGTTGCGCAGACGTGCCTTGAACGCATCGAGCGCCTGTTCGATCTCGCCTGCAACCCGCAGCACATCGCGGATACGTTGGGGGATCTCGGTGCTGCCCGGCCGGGCTTGCGTTTGCCGGGGGCGATGGACGCGTACGAGCAGGGCGTCCGGGCGATCCTCGGGCAGCTGGTGAGCGTGGCGATGGCGGCGAAACTGACGTCGCGCGTGGTGGCGCTGTGCGGCGAACCGATCGCGGAGTGTCCGGGGTATCTCTGTTTCCCCACGCCGGACGCGCTGGCGGCAGCGGACCCGCTGGCGATGAAAGCGTTGGGCATGCCGGTAAAACGCGCGGAGTCGTTAATTCACCTGGCGCAGTCGGTCATCGACGGGACGTTTTCGCTTTTCCCACCCGAGAATATTGAGGCCGGGATGAAGGCGCTACAGCAGCGGCCGGGAATAGGGCGCTGGACGGCAAACTACCTGGCCCTGCGCGGCTGGCAGGCGAAAGATGTCTTTCTGCCTGATGATTATCTGATTAAGCAACGCTTTGCCGGGATGACGCCCGCGCAGATTCGGCGTTATGCCGAACGCTGGCAGCCGTGGCGCTCTTACGCGCTGCTGCACATCTGGTATACCGACGGCTGGATGCCGTCAGTTGATGGCGAAATAGCTGGTGTTGAGCAGTAGATCCAGCGGCTGCGGCTCGGCGATGGTGTCGCCATAGATGAAATCAATGCCGATGCCGGAGAGCGTATCCATCATGATGGGCTGATTGCACGGACCCGCGATGGTTTTCATCCCCAGACGCTGGGCGTGGCCCTGAACAATGGTCACCATCATCTCATCCATCAGGTTGCCATACACGTTGCTTACCACCTCTGCGTCCAGCATCAGATAGTCGGCCATATTGGCGGTCAGGTGGGTGAAGACGTTCATGTCGCGGCCCACCTGGCTGAAGATCACGCGGCAGCCCGCCTGGCGAAGCTTTTGCAGACTCCGCTGCAGGTTTTTATCCGGGCTGCACACCACGTCGGCAGAGATAACCAGATGCAGCAGACGACCCGGCATAGGGCTTTTATCCAGCAGGTCGAGAAGCTCATCGACCAGCGTTACGCTGGCTAAACCGGCCTCAGAAAGCGGCAGCGCCACTCCCATACCTTTACTGGCGACCTGTGCGGCAGAGGCGCGGAAAAACTCATTAAAAATACGTCTGTCGAGGGCGTGCAAAAGCTCAGGCTCGGCCAGACCCGAGCGGAAGGCATGCTCTTCCTGGACTTCGCCCTGGCTGGTCCACAGGCGTAACGACAGCAGCCAGAAATTACTGCTTTCCGGGATACGCGGGGAGGCGACGCTGCGGGCAATCATCATCAGGTGATTGTCTTTAATCATGTGCCACTGTTCATCAAGCGACATCATGCTGCGCGTGTTGTGATCCCGCTCCTGCTGGGGTTCGTAAACCGTCACCATGCCGCGCCCGCTGTTTTTCGAGGCATAACAGGCGATATCGGCCTGCGACATCACCTCCGACGCCTGATGGTTATTTTCATCAATCAGCGTGATGCCTGCGCTGGCGCCGATCCGGTGCAGGCGGCCTTCCCACATAAAGTGATAGTCATTGATCGTGTGGATCAGGCGCCCGGCGATATAGCGCGCGCTTTCAATATTGCAGTCCGGCAGCAGTAACCCGAACTCATCTCCGCCCAGACGCGCCAGCACGTCGCTGGAGCGGAGCATGGTCAACATCAGGGAAGAGAGTTCCCGCAGCAGGGCATCGCCCGCCGCATGGCCTGCCGTATCGTTGACGGCTTTGAAGCGATCGAGATCGATAAAGACCAGAGCGTGACGCTGGCGCGTTTCGCGAACGGTCTGCAGGAGGCGTTTAAGATGATTTTCGAAGCTGACCCGGTTTGCCAGATGGGTCAGGGCATCGTGGGAGGCGCTATAGCTCAGCTGACGCAGCATTTTGCGCGACTCGGTCACGTCCTGAATCACGATAACCGAGCCAATATTCTGCCCGTCCAGCGTGCTGAGCGGCGTAATGCTGTAGTGAATATCAAAATTCCCGCCGGTCCGGCAGTTCAGCACCACGTCCTGATCGATATCGGAACGGGACATATCGCCGCTGTGAATATTCTCCATCAGCGGCCCTTTTTCACCAAAGGTGATGTGCAACACCTTGAGGATCGGCTGGCCGATAGCCTCGGTCTGCAGCCAGCCGCTCATTTTCTCGGCTACCGGGTTCATGAAGGTGACGTTCATGTTGATATCGGTGCACAGCACCGCTTCACCGATAGAATCGAGGGTGATGTGCAGACGCTCTTTTTCCTGGAAGAGGGCCTCGTTGAGCTGCTTCACCTCTGTCATGTCCATGTTGATCCCGAGCAGCCGTTCGACTTCACCCTGCTTATTGAGCACCCGGTTCGCCAGGGAGCGAATGTGGCGCACGCCTTCCTTCACGCGGATGCGGAATTCCAGCTTAAACGGCAGACGGGAAATCAGCGAGTCCCGCAGTACCTGCTCAGCGTGGGCACGATCTTCCGGCAGCATCGTGTCATGCCAGAGCTGCCAGGTAGGCTTGATGTGCGGCGGGATTTCATACAGCTCAAACATCCGCTTGTCCCAGCTGATAATGTCTGGCTCCAGATCCCACTCCCAGATGCCGATGCCGCCCGCCTCGTTAGCCAGCGTAATGCGCTCCATCAGGCGTTTGTTGACCCACTCGGTCTGCTTTAGATCGTTAATGTCTTCAATCTGGGCGATAAAATAGAGCGGCGAGCCGTCGGCATGGCGCACGACGGAGACGGCAAGGAGCGCCCAGACCACTTCCCCGTCGCGAGTGTAATAGCGCTTCTCAAGGGTATAGGTATTGATATCGCCGTTGACCAGCTGTTCGAGCTGTTCCAGGTCGGTGTGCAGATCTTCCGGCCAGGTAAGCTGCTGGAAGGTCAGCGACTGGAGCTCCGTCTGGCTGTAACCGAGGAAATTGCACAGCGCCTTGTTAGCCTGCAGCCATTTGCCCTCAATGCTGACCAGCGCCATACCGATGGCGGAATACTCCATCGCATTGCGGAAACGCTCCTCGCTTTCGGTGATGTGTTTGCGCTCGGCGCGGAAGGCGTACATCACCATGGTCATCACGTTGGCAGGCAGGAGCAGCATCAGGAACGGCAGCCAGGGGGCGTTCAGCATCGCCCCGACGTGCTGGGTTGTGAGCGCCACAGGATTTCGGGCAATCATCAGCGACACAACCATCACGGTGACCAGAAACACCAGGAACGCTTCCATTCGCGGCAAGCGCACGGCGCTCCACATAAGCAAAACGATAACGCAGGTGAAAGGCCACGGCAGCCAGGTGATGGCTGCCCAGCTGAGGGCCAGCGTTACGGCCAGCGTGGTCAGGGTTTCCAGCAGCAGTCTCGGGTCACGGTGGCGCAGCAGATAATGCGGTTTAAACAACAGCCCCAACGGAACCACCGCCAGCGCGCCGATGGCTTCGGACAACACCCAGACGAAGAAATTACGCAGGGGTTCAGGGCCGGGAGCCAGCAGGGACACCAGCAAGCCGCCCACCAGCGGCGGGATCACTGCGCTGCCGATGGCCACGCGGATCCAGTCATTCAGATTCTGCAGCGGGTTGTACCACGGGAGCAATTTGCGCAGCAATAGCGCACCGGTAAAGGCTTCAACCACGTTAATCGAGGTGTAGGTGAGGCTTATCGATCCCCACGAAAAGAGCATCCAGGTGGCCAGAATATTGCCGAACGAACAGGCCAGGGCGATTCCCGGCCACATTTTTCCTGCATGGCGATAAAACGCCACCATCATAATGGCGGTAGGGAACCAGAGCGGGGCCAGCAGGGTGCCGAACCGGGTAAGCTCCAGGGAAAATAAGGTAAAGATAAAGGTGACCAGGCCCAGACAGACAAGTCGTATTAAAGGATGTGGGGTGGTAACCAAAACCCGCTGGTATTGTTTATTCATTACCGCTTTATCCAGAGACGCCATGCCGTCAGGGAAGATGTCCGAACGCGTGAATTTGATAATTTGGTTTATGCTAGTACAAACAATTTACAATTCATATGGTGACCGCTCAGAATTTGACACCACAGACTTATTAAATAGAGGCTCCGTGAAAAAAAACGGTTAAACGCTGAAAAAACGCTCATTTAAATTTCACTCAGGGAATAAGACGTCACTTTTCGGCCAGTCTCGCAGAACCTGTGCTTTCGACTGGTATCACGCCCGTGAAATCCCTATAATTGCCGCGTTTGACGCTCCGGCGTCGTCCTTCCTTAACATCCAGGTTAATCAGGTCGCTAAATTTATGACTGATAAGTCTCATCAATGCGTCATTATAGGCATCGCCGGCGCATCGGCTTCAGGTAAAAGTCTAATTGCCAGTACGCTTTATCGCGAACTGCGTGAACAAGTAGGTGATGAGCATATCGGCGTCATTCCCGAAGACAGCTATTACAAAGATCAATCCCATCTGTCGATGGAAGAACGCGTCAAAACCAACTATGACCACCCAAATGCAATGGATCACAGCTTGCTGTTCCAGCATTTAGAAGCGCTTAAGAGCGGCCAGGCCATTGAACTGCCCGTTTACAGTTACGTAGAACACACCCGCACTCGGGAAACCATCCGCATCGAGCCGAAAAAGGTCATTATCCTTGAAGGCATCCTGTTGCTGACCGACGCCCGCCTGCGTGAATCCATGAACTTCTCGATTTTCGTCGATACCCCGCTGGATATCTGCCTGATGCGCCGCATCAAGCGTGACGTGAATGAACGCGGCCGTTCGATGGACTCCGTCATGGCGCAATATCAGAAAACGGTCCGCCCGATGTTCCTGCAGTTTATTGAGCCATCCAAACAATACGCCGATATCATCGTGCCGCGCGGGGGTAAAAACCGCATTGCTATTGATATCTTAAAAGCGAAAATCAGCCAGTTTTTTGAATAACCCGCGTGAATTGTGTACCGTTCGGAGATAACCTGGTTTTACCCTGAGCGCTTACCGCCTCAGGGTACGATGCATGAAAGGAGAAAGTGGCATGCGTCTTTGCGATCGCGATATTGAAGCCTGGCTGGATGAAGGCCGTTTGTCTATTACCCCGCGCCCACCCGTTGAGCGTATCAATGGCGTGACCGTTGATGTCCGCCTGGGGAATAAATTCCGCACCTTTAGTGGCCACACTGCGCCGTTCATTGACCTCAGCGGGCCGAAGGACGAAGTCAGCGCCGCGCTCGATCGCGTGATGAGTGACGAAATCGTAATTGATGAAGGCGAAGCTTTTTATCTGCATCCGGGTGAACTGGCCCTGGCGGTGACGTTTGAATCCGTCACCCTGCCTCCGGACCTTGTCGGCTGGCTTGATGGCCGTTCTTCGCTGGCGCGACTGGGGCTGATGGTTCACGTGACCGCGCACCGTATCGATCCAGGCTGGTCGGGGCGTATCGTGCTGGAATTCTTCAATGCCGGTAAATTGCCGCTGGCGCTGCGCCCGGGCATGATGATCGGCGCGTTAAGCTTTGAACCGCTGTCAGGTCCGGCAGATCGTCCTTATAACCGTCGGCAGGACGCAAAATATCGCGACCAGCAGGGCGCGGTTGCCAGCCGTATTGATAAAGACTGATCGTTAGTCCATTGAGGATGCCATGAGAAGAGTTCTGACGACGCTGATGATTTTGCTGGTGGTGCTGGTGGCTGGCCTTTCGGCGTTGGTTCTGCTGGTTAACCCCAACGATTTCCGCGCTTACATGGTGCGGCAGGTCGAGGCGCGCAGTGGTTATCAACTGAAGCTTGACGGGCCGCTGCGCTGGCACGTCTGGCCGCAGCTCAGCATTCTCTCTGGCCGCATGTCGCTCACGGCACCGGGGGCGTCCCAGCCGCTGGTGTCCGCAGACAACATGCGCCTCGATGTGGCGCTGATCCCGCTCATTTCCCATCAGCTGCAGGTTAAGCAGGTGATGCTGAAAGGCGCGGTGATTCAGCTCACCCCGCAAACCGAAGCCGTGCGTGATGCCAGTGCGCCGGTTGCGCCGCGCGAAAATACTCTGCCCGATGAACCGTCCGATACCGGCTGGTCCTTTGATATCGGCAAGCTGAAAGTTGCCGACAGCGTGTTGGTTTTCCAGCATGAGCACCAGGAGCAGGTGACCATTCGCAACATCAACCTGCAGATGGAACAGGATGCTCACCATCTTGCGTCGCTGGAATTTAGCGGGCGCGTGAACCGCGATCAGCGCGATTTGACCCTGTCGCTGAATGCTAATGTGAACGCCTCGGACTACCCGCATCAGCTCACGGCCGACATCCAGCAGCTGAACTGGCAGCTGACGGGTGCCGATCTCCCCACCCAGGGAATAACCGGGCAGGGAACGCTGCAGGCCGTGTGGCGCGAAGAGCAAAAGCAGCTCGAGCTGGATAATCTCAACCTGCAGGCAAATGACAGTAGCCTGAAGGGGCAGGCGAGCGTCACGCTCGAAGAGAAGCCGAAGTGGGTGCTGAATCTGCAGTTTGACAAGCTCAATCTGGAAAATCTGCTGCCGCCTCTGCCGGCCAGCGCCACGGACAACGATGCCACCCAGACGGGGCAAAGCCAGGCACCGGCATCACGTCCGGTTATCTCGTCTAATCTCGATCAGCCTGACTATAACGCGCTGCGCGGATTCACGGCGGATATTCTGCTGAAAGCCAATAGCCTGCGCTGGCGCGGCATTGATTTTACCGACGTGAGCAGCCAGATGTTTAACCATAACGGTTTGCTGGTGATCTCCGAACTGAGCGGGAAGATGGGCGCAGGAAACCTCTCGCTGCCCGGCACGCTGGACGTCCGTAAAGACGCTGCCAGCGCCGAATTCCAGCCGCGTCTCGACAACGTTGAGATAGGCACCATCCTGAACGCGTTCAACTATCCGATATCCCTGACGGGGCAGTTGACGCTCGCGGGTGACTTCTCAGGCACGAAAATTGATGCCGATGCTTTCCGCCGCGAGTGGCAGGGGCAGGCGCATCTTGATCTGAAGAATTCCCGTATGGAAGGGCTTAACTTCCAGCAGCTGGTGCAGCAGGCGGTTGAGCGCAGCAGCGATGTGAAGGCCCAGGATAACTACGACAGCGCCACGCGCCTCGACAGCTTCACCGCGGACCTGACGCTGGACAACGGACAACTTACTCTCAACGGAATGCAGGGCGCCTCTTCACTGTTATCCATGACCGGTGAAGGTAAGCTGGATCTGGTGAAAGAGACGGCGGACACGCGCTTTAACGTGCGGGTACTTTCCGGCTGGCAGGGTGAAAGCAAGCTCATCGACTTCCTGAAAGAGACGCCGGTCCCGCTGACCGTATACGGCAAATGGCAGGCCCTGAATTACAGCCTGCAGGTGGATCAGATCCTGCGCAAGCATCTGCAGGATGAAGCGAAACGTCGGCTTAGCGGCTGGGCGGATCGTAATAAAGATTCACAGGACGGTAAGGACGTGAAGAAGCTGCTGGATAAGCTTTGATGTCGTTGCGCCGGGTGGCGTTGCGGCCTGATGCCCTCATCCCGGCCCTCTCCCACGGGAGAGGGCGCAAACACTAAAAACGGCAACCGGGTTGCCGTTTTGTTTTACCTAAACCTCAAAATCCAGCTCTTCCTCATCCCGCAGCGGAATGAGCTGAACCTTCTGCACGCGATGGTTTTCAATCTGCAGCGTTTTGAGCAGATAGTCGCCCACCTGAACCTCTTCTCCCGGCTGCGGGATACGCTGCAAATACTCCATCAGCAGGCCGGCAATGGTGTGATATTCCCGTTTTTCATCCAGCGGCAGCGGCACGTATTGCACCAGGTCTTCCAGCGGCATGTGGCCGTTAGCCGTCCACGACCCGTCTGCGTTTTTCTGAATGTCATGGCGGGCGTCAATCTCATCCACCTCGTTAGGCAGATTACCGGCAATGGTTTCCATGACGTCGCTGAGCGTGACCAGCCCTTCCACCGAACCAAACTCATCCACCACAAAGGCAAAGTGCGTGCGCGCGTTACGGAATTGCTCAAGGGCGGAAAGCAGCGGTAGCCCCTCAGGGAAGACCAGCGGCTGGCGCACCAGAACGCGCAGGTTGAGCGCCTCGCCGTGAAGCTGCTGCTGGAGCAGGTCAATAACGTGCACCACGCCCAGCAGCTCCTCTTCCTCTTCACCGCCGGTCACCACCACGCGGGTGTGCTGGTTTTTATCCAGCAGGGCGCGAATGTGCTCTTCCGGTGCCGTCAGGTCGATATGCTCAATGTCGTGCCGCGAGGTCATGATGCTGCTGACCGTCCGCTGATTCAGATTAAGCACCCGCTCGATCATACGTCGTTCCTGCGGGTCGAAGATCAGCCCGTCGCTGCGATCGGCCAGCATGGCGGAGGATTCGGCATCCAGCTCCGCATCCTCTTTCTTACCGCTTAGCAGGCGCATAACCGTGTCGGCCGTGCGCTGACGCAGGGTCTGATTCGCGGACAGGAAGCGGCGGCGGTTAAATATCGCCAGCTGGTTGAGCGCTTCAATCATGACGGAGAAGCCGATGGCGGCGTACAGGTAGCCTTTCGGAATATGGAAGCCAAAACCATCGGCCACCAGGCTAAAGCCAATCATCAGCAGGAAGCTCAGGCAGAGGATCACGATAGTCGGGTGACTGTTCACAAAGCGGGTCAGCGCCTTGCTGGCCATCACCATCAGCGTGATGGCAATGATCACCGCGGCCATCATCACCGCAAGGTGGTCGACCATCCCGACGGCGGTGATCACCGAGTCGAGGGAGAAGACCGCATCCAGCACCACAATTTGCGCCACCACCGGCCAGAATTTCGCTCCGCGGCGCTGGGTTGGATTCTCGCTGTCTTTGCCCTCCAGCCGCTCGTTGAGCTCCACCGTGGCTTTGAACAGCAGGAACAACCCGCCGAAGAGCATGATCAGATCGCGGGCGCTAAAACTCAGGCCGTGAACGGAGAACAGAGGCTGAGTGAGCGTCACCAGCCAGGAGATAGAGCCCAGCAGCAGTAACCGCATCACCATCGCCAGCAGCAGACCCGTCACGCGCGCGCGGTCGCGCTGGGAAGGGGGCAGTTTTTCAGCGAGGATGGCGATAAAGACCAGATTATCAATCCCGAGCACCAGCTCGATGACGACCAGCGTAACCAGCCCGGCCCAGATTGAGGGATCGGCAATCCATTCCATAGTAATAGCAATACCTTCTGTTATATGACGAATGTCACACTTCGATCATGGATAAAGCTGGGGGAAATTGCAATGCCGGGCTGAGATTTCTCTTAATACGACGGGTAAAAAAGAGAGCATTCTCAATAGGGTGTAAATAAGCGAAATACGTATATTTAATTACAAGGAATGCATTTTAGGATATATCGCAGGTGATGATTTTTACTCTCATTTTGTCAATATAAAGAAATTCCTAAAAGGTCAAAAATTTGCTCTTAATATTAATCTTAAAAACCGATATTAGGACAGTTGTCTCCTTGCCTGCTATTAGGTTAGCTGCAACAATTCTCCCAGCATCAAATGTTAAATCTCGGTGTTGCTATTAATGTTCGGTCTTCAGGGATGGTTATTCATTATCCGTCGGGTTTCTCAAGCGACTGATATATTTCCAGAAGACCTTGCTCAAGAGGGTGTCTATCCATAACACATTGTTTAGTCAGTGGATTGGTAACTGAAAGCCAAGGGCGGTAGCGTGCCTGAAAGCGTGTGAATCAGCCTCGATTATTCTGTCAATAGCCAATGGATGAATAAGCTTTTTTTAGGACTGATGCCAGTTATATTTCTATTTGATTAACTGCATGCTGAAACCCAATACGACTCGAGCTTATTTAAATTGCACAGGATAATTACTCTGCCAAAGTGATAAATAATCAATGATGAAATCCAAAATGAAATTGATGCCATTATTGGTGTCTGTGACCTTGATGAGTGGTTGCACGGTCTTTCCCGGCAGCAATATGTCAACAATGGGTAAGGATGTGATCAAGCAACAGGATGCCGATTTTGATCTCGACAAAATGGTGAATGTTTATCCGCTTACGCCTCGTCTGGTCGAACAATTACGTCCACGTCCGAATGTTGCCCAGCCGAATATGTCGCTGGACCAGGAAATTGCGTCCTACCAGTACCGCGTGGGGCCGGGTGACGTGATCAACGTGACCGTCTGGGACCACCCTGAACTGACCACGCCAGCGGGCCAGTACCGTAGCTCAAGCGACACCGGTAACTGGGTGCAGTCAGATGGCACCATGTTCTATCCCTACATTGGTAAAGTCCATGTTGCAGGGAAAACGCTTGCCGAGATCCGTAGTGATATTACCGGCCGCTTAGCGCAGTACATCGCCGATCCGCAGGTGGACGTTAATATCGCCGCATTCCGCTCGCAAAAAGCCTATATCTCCGGCCAGGTGAACAAATCCGGCCAGCAGGCCATCACCAACGTTCCTCTGACCGTACTGGATGCCATCAACGCCGCAGGCGGGTTAACCGACGGCGCCGACTGGCGCAACGTGGTGCTCACCCACAACGGGAAGGAGCAGCGTATTTCGCTGCAGGCGCTGATGCAAAACGGCGATCTGACCCAGAACCGCCTGCTCTATCCGGGCGACATTCTCTACGTGCCGCGCAATGACGATCTGAAAGTCTTCGTGATGGGTGAAGTGAAGAAACAGAGCACCCTCAAAATGGACTTCAGCGGTATGACGCTGACCGAAGCGCTGGGCAATGCTGAGGGTATCGATCTGACGACCTCTAACGCGACCGGTATCTTCGTTATCCGTCCGCTGAAAGGTGAGGGCAGTGCGAAAGGCAAGATTGCCAACATCTACCAGCTGGATATGTCCGATGCGACCTCTCTGGTGATGGCAACGGAGTTCCGTCTCCAGCCATACGATGTGGTGTATGTCACCACCGCGCCGGTTGCCCGCTGGAACCGTCTGATCAACCAGTTGCTGCCAACCATCAGTGGCGTTCGCTACATGACGGATACGGCGCGCGACATTCATACCTGGTAATCCGCGATGTTTAACAAAATTCTGGTGGTATGCGTGGGGAACATTTGCCGTTCCCCTACGGCTGAACGGTTGTTGAAACACTACCAGCCCGAACTGACCGTTGATTCGGCAGGGCTGGGTGCACTGGTCGGTAAAGGTGCCGATGAGCGCGCAACGAGCGTGGCGCGGGATCATCACCTCTCTCTCGACGGCCACGTGGCCCGCCAGGTCACTGGCCGCATGTGCCGGGAGTATGACCTGATCCTGACGATGGAAAAACGCCATATTCATGCGCTGTGCGATATCGCTCCGGAGATGCGCGGCAAGGTGATGCTGTTTGGTCACTGGGACAATGAACGTGAAATCCCCGATCCGTATCGCAAACGCCATGAGGCCTTTGAGGCGGTTTACACCTTACTTGACCAGTCTGCCCAACAGTGGGCGCAGGCACTGAAAGTTCAGCAGGGATAACAATGACAGAAAAAACAAGACCTTCTGCCGCCCCGACTTCGGGCAGTGATGAAATTGATATTGGGCGCCTGGTCGGCACTGTTGTAGAGGCAAAGTGGTGGGTGCTGGGCATTACCGCCGTGTTCGCCGCGGCGGCCGTCGTCTATACGCTGTTCGCCACCCCTATCTACAGCGCCGATGCGCTGGTGCAGATCGAGCAGAATACCGGCAACTCGCTGGTGCAGGACATTGGTTCCGCGCTGGCGAACAAGCCGCCGGCATCCGACGCCGAAATTCAGCTCATCCAGTCACGCCTGGTGCTGGGTAAAACGGTTCACGACCTCGGGCTCGATATCTCCGTCACCAAAAATACCTTCCCAATCTTTGGTGCCGGCTGGGATCGGCTGATGGGGCGCAACAACGACACGGTGAAAGTCACTGACTTCGTGCTGCCGAAAGGGGCGGCCGATCAGACGTTTACCCTGACGGTGCTTGGCCCGAAACAGTATCAGCTAACCAGTGACGCAGGCTTTAGCGCCCGCGGTGAAGTGGGGCAGATGCTGACCAAAGACGGCGTCAGCATGATGGTTAGCGCCATCAACGCTCAGGAGGGCGGCGAATTCACCGTCACCAAATTCTCCACCCTGGGGATGATCAACAATCTGCAAAACAACCTGACCGTCACCGAAAACGGTAAGGACACCGGCGTGCTGAGCATGACCTTTACCGGTGAAGATAAGGATCAAATCCGCGACATCCTGAACAGCATTACCCGCAACTATCTTGAGCAGAACGTTGAGCGTAAGTCGGCGGAAGCGGCGAAAAGCCTGGCCTTCCTCGCGAAACAGCTCCCGGAAGTGCGCGCCCATCTGGATGATGCCGAGAACAAGCTGAACGCTTATCGTCAGGATAAAGACTCCGTTGACCTGCCGCTGGAGGCGAAATCGGTCCTCGATTCGATGGTCAACATTGATGCGCAGCTCAACGAGCTGACCTTCAAAGAGGCGGAGATTTCCAAGCTTTATACCAAACGTCACCCGGCCTACCGCACGCTGCTGGAGAAACGCCGTACCCTGGAAGAGGAGAAGGCGAAGCTCAATGACCGCGTGACCGCGATGCCGAAAACGCAGCAGGAGATCGTGCGTCTGACCCGCGACGTGGAGTCTGGACAGCAGGTTTACATGCAGCTGCTGAACAAGCAGCAGGAGCTGAAAATCACCGAAGCCAGTACCGTCGGTGACGTACGCATCGTCGACCCGGCCATTACCCAGCCTGGCGCGCTGAAGCCGAAGAAAGCGCTGATTATTCTCGGCAGCATTATTCTCGGCCTGATGCTCTCCATCGTGGGCGTGCTGCTGCGTTCCCTGTTCAACCGCGGTATCGAAAGCCCGCAGGTGCTGGAAGAGAGCGGTATCAACGTCTATGCCAGCATTCCGCTGTCCGAGTGGCAAAAATCCCGCGACAGCGTCAAAACCATCAAGGGCGTCAAGCGTTACAAACAGAGCCAGCTTCTGGCGGTGGGTAACCCGACCGACCTCGCCATCGAAGCGATCCGTAGCCTGCGTACCAGTCTGCACTTCGCCATGATGCAGGCCAAAAACAACGTCCTGATGTTAACCGGCGTAAGCCCGTCAATCGGTAAAACCTTCGTCTGCGCCAACCTGGCGGCGGTGGTCAGCCAGACCAACAAGCGCGTGCTGCTGATCGACTGCGATATGCGTAAGGGCTACACCCACGAGCTGCTGGGCACCAACAACGTGAACGGCCTGTCGGAAATCCTGCTCGGCAAAGGTGAAATCAGCCAGAGCGCGAAACCTACAACGGTGCCGAAATTTGACCTGATCCCACGCGGTCAGGTGCCGCCTAACCCGTCCGAGCTGCTGATGAGCGAGCGCTTTACCGAGCTGGTGGAGTGGGCGAGCAAAAATTACGACCTGGTGCTGATCGATACGCCGCCAATTCTGGCCGTGACCGACGCAGCGGTTGTTGGCCGCCACGCTGGCACCACGCTGATGGTGGCGCGTTACGCGGTCAACACCCTGAAAGAGGTGGAAACCAGCCTGAGCCGCTTCGAGCAGAACGGGATTGAGGTGAAAGGGGTGATCCTGAACTCCATCTTCCGCCGCGCGACCGGGTACCAGGATTACGGCTATTACGAGTACGAATATAAGTCTGACAGTAAATAACAAAACACACCCCACACCCCTCACCCTAACCCTAACCCTCTCCCCAAAGGGGAGAGGGGACTGTTCGGTGCTGGATGTGGGGGACGAACGTAATGATAACCACTGGCTGCCTTTCACCCTCTCCCCTTTGGGGAGAGGGCCGGGGTGAGGGGAAAAGATGACCACACAACGCCCTTTAGTTTCAATCTATATGCCGACATGGAATCGCCAGCAGCTGGCGATCCGCGCAATCAAATCCGTCCTGCGACAGGATTACGATAACTGGGAGCTTATCATCGTTGATGACTGCTCTTCCTCGTATGAACAGCTGCAAAAGTTTGTGACTGACCTCAACGACCCGCGGGTGGTCTATACGCATAACGCCATTAACTCCGGCGCATGCGCGGTGCGTAATCAGGCGATTATGCAGGCCAAAGGGCAGTATCTGACCGGGATCGACGACGATGACGAATGGACGCCGAACCGCCTGTCTATCTTCCTGTCGCATAAAGAACAGCTGGTCACGCACGCTTTCCTGTATGCCAACGACTATGTCTGCCAGGGCGAGGTTTATTCGCAGCCCGCGAGTCTGCCGCTGTACCCGAAATCGCCGTATTCTCGCCGCCTGTTCTACAAGCGCAACATTATTGGTAACCAGGTCTTCACCTGGGCGTGGCGTTTCAAAGAGTGCCTGTTCGATACCGAACTCAAGGCCGCGCAGGATTACGATATCTTCCTGCGCATGGTGGTGGAATACGGCGAGCCGTGGAAAGTGGAAGAGGCCACGCAGATCCTGCATATCAACCACGGGGAGATGCAAATCACCTCCTCGCCGAAGAAGTTCTCCGGCTACTTCCATTTTTACCGCAAGCACAAGGACAAGTTTGACCGTGCCAGCCGTAAATATCAGCTCTTTACCCTCTATCAGATCCGCAATAAGCGCATGAACTGGCGCACGCTGCTGACGCTGCTGTCCGTGCGTAACGGCAAACGCCTGGCTGATGGACTTCGGGGGAAATAATGTTTCTGGAAGATTGCCGCGCTAACAGCTGGAGCCTGCGTCCGTGCTGCATGGTTCTGGCGTACCGCATCGCGCACTTTTGCTCGGTGTGGCGTAAGAAAAACGTGCTGAACAATATCTGGGCGGCGCCCGTGCTGGTGCTGTACCGCATCATTACCGAATGCTTTTTTGGCTATGAAATTCAGGCCGCTGCCACCATTGGCCGCCGCTTTACCATCCACCACGGCTATGCGGTGGTGATCAACAAGTTTGTGGTCGCCGGGGATGATTTCACCATTCGTCATGCGGTCACCATTGGCAACCGCGGGCCTGACAGCCTGGCCTGCCCGGTCATCGGCAATAACGTCGAGCTGGGCGCGAACGTGGTGATCGTCGGTGACATTACGATTGGTAATAACGTCACGATAGGTGCTGGCAGCGTAGTGCTGGACAGCATTCCGGATAACGCGCTGGTGGTGGGAGAAAAAGCCCGCGTGAAGGTGATTAAATGAACATTCTGCAATTTAACGTACGCCTCGCAGAAGGCGGAGCGGCAGGCGTGGCCCTGGATCTGCACCAGCGCGCGCTGCAAAAAGGACTTCAGTCTCGGTTTATTTACGGCTACGGCAAAGGCGGCAAGAAAAGCGTCAGCCACGATAACTTCCCTCAGGTGCACAAGCACACGCCGCGTCTGACCTCGATGGCCAACATTGCGCTGTTCCGTCTGTTTAACCGCGACCTGTTTGGCAACCTGAACAATCTTTACCGCACGGTTACCCGCACCGCGGGCCCGGTTGTGCTGCATTTTCACGTTCTGCACAGCTACTGGCTGAATCTGGAAGAGGTGGTGGCGTTTTGTCAGAAGGTGCAGGCCCACAAGCCCGACACCCGCTTTGTGTGGACGCTGCACGATCACTGGAGCGTGACCGGACGCTGCGCGTTTACCGACGGCTGCGAAGGCTGGAAAGATAACTGCCAGAAGTGCCCGACGTTAAGCAACTACCCGCCGGTGAAGGTGGATCGAGCGCATCAGCTGGTGGCCGGAAAGCGTCAGCTGTTCCGCGACATGCTCTCGCTCGGCTGTACGTTTATCTCTCCGAGCCAGCACGTGGCGGATGCCTTCAACAGCCTGTACGGGGCAGGGCGCTGTCAGATTATCAACAACGGCATCGACGTGGCGACGGAAGCCATTCTTGCCGAGCTAACCCCGGTGGCCGAAACCGCGGGCAAACCGAAAATCGCTATCGTTGCGCATGATCTGCGTTACGACGGTAAAACCAACCAGCAGCTGGTACGCGACATGATGGCGCTGGGTGACAAGATAGAGCTTCACACCTTCGGCAAGTTTTCACCGTTCGAAGGGGCCAACGTGGTGAACCACGGGTTTGAGACTGACAAGCGCAAGCTGATGAGCGCGCTGAATGAAATGGACGCCCTGGTGTTCAGCTCCCGCGTGGATAACTACCCGCTGATCCTCTGCGAGGCGCTCTCTATCGGCGTGCCGGTGATTGCCACCCACAGCGATGCGGCGCGCGAAGTGCTGGAAAAGTCCGGCGGGAAAACCTTCACGGAGCAGGAGGTTCTGCCGCTGGTACAGCTGCCGAAGGCGCAGATTGCTGAGATCGTTTTTGGCACTGACCTGGAATCGTTCCGCAACCGCAGCCGCAAGGCCTACAGTGGACAACAGATGCTGGAGGAATATGTCTCGTTCTATCAGAATCTGTAGTTATCTGCTGCTGCCGCTGATCTACCTGCTGGTCAACGTCAAAATTGCCCAGCTCGGCGAAAGCTTCCCGATAACCATCGTGACCTTCCTGCCCGTTCTGCTTCTGCTGTATGTCGATAAAATCAACCTCAAGAAGCTGATGATTGCCTTAGGGCTGGGCACGGGCCTGACGCTGTTTAACTACATCTTTGGCCAGTCGCTGGATGCGAGTAAATACGTCACCTCGACCATGCTGTTTGTTTATATTGTCATTATTATCGGAATGGTCTGGAGTATTCGGTTTAAAACTATTTCTCCGCACAATTATCGGAAAATCCTTAGGTTCTTTTATATTGCCGTTGCGTTAATTGTTATGCTTGCCGCGCTGGAGATGGCGCAAATTATTCTCACCGGCGGCAGCAGCCTGATGGAGATAATTTCGAAATATCTCATTTACAGTAACAGCTATGTATTGAACTTCATCAAGTTTGGCGGGAAGCGTACTACAGCCCTCTATTTTGAACCGGCGTTTTTCGCTCTGGCGTTAATCTCAATTTGGCTCAGCATCAAACAGTTTGGTATCAAAACGCCTAAGACCGATGCTATGATTCTTGCAGGAATTGTTCTGTCTGGATCGTTCTCAGGGGTAATGACATTTATCCTGTTTTACCTGCTGGAGTGGGCGTTCCAGTACCTGAACAAAGATGCGATTAAGAAAAAGCTGCCGCTGGCGATTATCTCCCTGACGGTATTTATGGTAGGCGTGATATTTGCCTTCCCGTACATCTCAGAACGTTTGGGTGATTTGGGAACGGAAGGGTCTTCGTCCTATTATCGCATCATTGGGCCACTGGTGATGGTGGGTTATTCCTTAACCCATATTGATGGGGTAGTAAGATTCGGCTCACTTTACGAATATGTTGCATCATTCGGAATCTTTAACGGTGCGGATGTCGGTAAAACCATAGACAATGGTCTGTATCTGTTAATTATTTATTTTTCGTGGTTCGCCGTACTGTTGACCCTGTGGTATCTGTTTAAAGTTTTCAAAATGATGATTAACGCGTTTGGTGATAACCAGAACTTTCGCGTTCAGCTTTATCTGTTTACTCCGGTGTCGCTCTTTTTTACCGGGTCAATATTTAGCCCGGAATATGCTTTCTTGATTGTCTGTCCGTTTATTCTGCGCAAGGCGCTTAATATTACGAACGTATGACGAAATGAGGTGATTTATGTTTCTTAGCGTCATTACTGTCGCTTTTCGTAATTACGAAGGGGTGGTAAAAACCTGGCGCTCGCTGCGCAACCTGGCGCGCGATCCAAGCCTCACCTTTGAGTGGATTGTGGTCGACGGCGGCTCGAACGATGGCACGGCGGAGTTTCTGGAAAAACTCAACGGTGAGTTCAACTTACGCTACATCAGCGAGAAAGATAAAGGCATCTACGATGCGATGAATAAAGGCATCAACATGGCGCAAGGCCGTTATGCCATCTTCCTGAACTCGGGCGATATTTTCCATGATGACGTGGCGCTGTTTGCCCGTCAGCTGGCTCGCCAGAAAGAGGACGCCATGTATATTGGCGACGCGCTGCTCGATTTTGGCGACGGACATAAAGTGTGCCGCAGCGCGAAGCCAGGCTGGTATATCTATCACAGCCTGCCGGCCAGCCATCAGGCCATTTTCTTCCCGGTAAAAGGTCTGAAAAAACAGCCTTACGATTTGCAGTATAAAGTGTCTTCCGATTATGCGCTGGCAGCCAGCCTGTATAAATCAGGTTACCCGTTCCGTCGAATTAAAGGGCTGGTGTCTGAATTCTCCATGGGCGGCGTGTCAACGTCTAATAATCTGGAATTGTGCCAGGATGCCAAAAACGTGCAGCGTAAAATATTACGCGTGCCGGGGTTCTGGGCGGAATTGTCTTATTTATTACGCCTGCGTACCACAGGCAAAACGAAAACCTTATATAACAAAGCCTGAATATAAGGAAACGCAATGCAGGATTTAAAAGGTTTCTCCGTGCCGAAAGGTTTTCGGGGCGGGAACGGTATTAAGGTACAGCTGTGGTGGGCCGTTCAGGCAACATTGTTTGCCTGGTCGCCGCAAATAATGTACCGCTGGCGAGCTTTTCTATTGCGCCTGTTTGGCGCAAAAATCGGAAAAAACGTAGTCATCCGACCTTCTGTAAAAATTACCTATCCGTGGAAATTAACGCTTGGGGATTACGCATGGGTTGGGGATGACGCGGTGTTATATACCCTGGGCGAAATTACGATTGGCGCAAATTCGGTGGTTTCACAGAAATGTTATTTGTGCACCGGCAGCCACGATTTTATGAGTCAGCATTTTGATATTACCGCTTCGCCTGTTGTGATTGGCGAAAAATGCTGGCTGGCAACGGATGTTTTTGTTGCACCGGGTGTTTCTGTTGGCGATGGCACGGTAGTCGGTGCCCGCAGCAGCGTTTTTAAATCGCTACCGGCAAATAAAGTTTGCCGTGGCAACCCCGCAGTGGTGATACGCGAACGCGTTGAAACTGATTAAATTCATAAGTAGAGGAATATAAACATGTCTAAAGTCGCTCTCATCACCGGCGTTACCGGGCAGGATGGTTCTTACCTGGCAGAGTTCCTGCTGGAAAAAGGGTATGAAGTACACGGTATTAAACGTCGTGCATCTTCTTTCAACACCGAACGTGTGGATCATATTTATCAGGATCCTCACGCGGCGAACCCGAAATTCCATCTGCACTACGGCGACCTGACCGATACCTCCAACCTGACCCGTATCCTGCAGGAAGTACAGCCGGATGAAGTCTACAACCTGGGCGCGATGAGCCACGTAGCGGTCTCCTTCGAATCCCCGGAATACACCGCTGACGTTGATGCCATGGGTACGCTGCGTCTGCTGGAAGCAATCCGCTTCCTCGGCCTTGAGAAGAAAACTCGCTTCTACCAGGCATCCACCTCCGAGCTGTACGGCCTGGTGCAGGAAATCCCACAGAAAGAGACCACGCCGTTCTACCCGCGCTCTCCGTATGCGGTAGCAAAACTGTACGCCTACTGGATCACCGTGAACTACCGTGAATCCTACGGCATGTACGCCTGTAACGGCATCCTGTTCAACCACGAATCTCCGCGTCGCGGCGAAACCTTCGTGACCCGCAAAATCACCCGCGCTATCGCCAACATCGCGCAGGGTCTGGAGTCTTGCCTGCACCTCGGCAACATGGATTCCCTGCGTGACTGGGGCCATGCCAAAGACTACGTGAAAATGCAGTGGATGATGCTGCAGCAGGAACAGCCAGAAGACTTCGTGATTGCAACCGGCGTGCAGTACTCCGTACGTCAGTTCGTTGAAATGGCCGCGGCACAGCTGGGCATCAAGCTGCGCTTCGAAGGTACCGGCGTGGAAGAGAAGGGTATCGTGGTTTCCGTGACCGGCCACGACGCACCGGGCGTGAAGCCAGGCGACGTGATTGTCCAGGTTGACCCGCGCTACTTCCGTCCTGCTGAAGTGGAAACCCTGCTGGGCGACCCAACCAAAGCGCACGAGAAGCTGGGCTGGAAACCAGAAATCACTCTGCAGGAAATGGTTTCCGAGATGGTAGCCAAAGATCTTGAAGCAGCGAAAAAACACTCCCTGCTCAAGTCTCATGGCTACGAGGTTGCCATCGCGCTGGAGTCCTGAGAATGACAAAACAACGTATTTTTGTCGCCGGTCATCGCGGAATGGTGGGTTCCGCGATTGTTCGCCAGCTCGAACAGCGCGGTGACGTGGAAGTGGTTGTCCGCACGCGCGACGAGCTGAACCTGCTCGACAGCCGCGCGGTACAGGACTTCTTTGCTAACGAACGCATTGACCAGGTGTATCTGGCAGCGGCGAAGGTGGGCGGCATTGTCGCTAACAACACCTACCCGGCGGATTTCATCTACGAAAACATGATGATCGAGAGCAACATCATTCACGCGGCGCATCTGCACAACGTGAATAAGCTGCTGTTCCTCGGATCGTCCTGTATTTACCCGAAAATGGCGAAACAGCCGATCGCCGAGAGCGAACTGCTGCAGGGCACGCTTGAAGCGACCAACGAGCCGTACGCGATTGCCAAGATTGCCGGGATCAAGCTGTGCGAGTCCTACAACCGTCAGTACAACCGCGACTATCGTTCGGTGATGCCGACCAACCTGTACGGACCGCACGACAACTTCCACCCGAGCAACTCGCACGTGATCCCGGCGCTGCTGCGCCGCTTCCACGAGGCGACCGCCGAGAACGCGCCGGACGTGGTGGTGTGGGGCAGTGGTACGCCGATGCGTGAATTCCTGCACGTGGACGACATGGCTGCCGCCAGCATTCACGTGATGGAGCTGGATCGCGAGGTGTGGCAGGAGAACACCGAGCCGATGCTGTCGCACATCAACGTCGGTACCGGCGTGGACTGCACCATTCGCGAGCTGGCGCAAACCATCGCGCAGGTAGTGGGCTACAAAGGCCGCGTGGTGTTTGACGCGACGAAACCGGACGGCACGCCGCGCAAGCTGCTGGACGTGACCCGTCTGCATCAGCTGGGCTGGTATCACGAGGTGTCACTGGAGCAGGGGCTGGCCAGTACCTACCAGTGGTTCCTGGAAAACCAGCACCGCTTCCGGGGGTAACGATGTTTTTAAGTCAGGAAGATTTTGCCACGGTAGTGCGTTCGACTCCGCTCATCTCAATTGATTTGATCGTGGAGAACGAACGCGGCGAGTTCTTGCTGGGGAAACGAACCAACCGTCCTGCACAGGGCTTCTGGTTCGTGCCCGGCGGGCGCGTGCAGAAGGATGAGCGGCTCAGCGATGCGTTTGAGCGTCTCACTCTGGCGGAACTGGGCCTGCAGCTGCCGATGGCAGCGGGCCAGTTTTACGGGGTCTGGCAGCACTTCTATGACGATAACTTTTCAGGCACCGGGTTCACCACGCACTACATCGTGCTGGGGTTCCGCCTGAAGGTGAGTGAGGCAGACCTGCGTCTGCCTGACTCTCAGCATGACGACTACCGCTGGCAGACGCCAGAGGCGCTGCTTGCCAGCGACAATGTGCATGACAACAGTCGTGCCTATTTCCTGGCCGATCGTCAGTCCGGAGTGCCGGGCTTATGAAAATTTTAGTGTACGGAATCAACTACTCGCCGGAGCTAACCGGCATCGGGAAATACACCGGCGAGATGGTCGAGTGGATGGCGAGCCAGGGACATGACGTGCGGGTCATTACCGCGCCGCCGTACTACCCGGAGTGGAAAGTCGGGGAGCGCTACTCAAGCTGGCGCTACCGTCGCGAAGAGGGCGCAGCGACCGTCTGGCGCTGCCCGCTGTATGTGCCTAAGCAGCCCTCAACGCTGAAGCGGTTACTTCATCTGGGCAGCTTTGCCCTGAGCAGTTTCTTCCCGCTCATGGCGCAGCGTCGCTGGAAGCCGGATCGTATCATCGGTGTGGTGCCGACGCTGTTCTGCACGCCGGGCATGCGCCTGCTGGGCAAACTCTCCGGCGCGCGCACCCTGCTGCACATTCAGGATTATGAAGTTGACGCCATGCTGGGCCTGGGGATGGCAGGCAAAAGCAAAGGCGGCAAGGTGGCGAAGCTCGCCAGCGCGTTTGAGCGCAGCGGCCTGCATAACGTGGATTACGTCTCGACTATCTCGCGATCGATGATGAACAAGGCGCAGGAGAAGGGCGTTCCGGCAGAGAAGGTGATCTTCTTCCCGAACTGGTCCGAAGTGGCGCGTTTTCGCGATGTGACTGAGCAGGACGCTCAGGCCCTGCGCGCGCAGCTCGGTTTGCCTGAAGATCAAAAAATCATTCTTTACTCAGGCAACATCGGCGAAAAGCAGGGGCTGGAAAGCGTGATTGAAGCGGCCCAGCTGCTGAGTGAACATCCGTGGACGTTTGTGATTGTCGGGCAGGGCGGTGGAAAGGCGCGGCTGGAAAAAATGGCCGGGGAACGCGGCCTGACCAACGTGAAATTTTTCCCGCTTCAGTCTTACGAGGCATTGCCTGCGCTGCTGAAGATGGGCGACTGCCATCTGGTGGTGCAAAAACGCGGCGCCGCGGACGCTGTGCTGCCGTCCAAGCTGACCAACATTCTGGCAGTGGGCGGTAACGCGGTGATCACGGCAGAAGCCGAAACAGAATTAGGCCAGCTGTGCGACAGCTATCCGGGGATTGCCGTGTGCGTGGAGCCGGAATCGGTCCCGGCGCTGGTAACCGGAATTGAGAAGGCACTTGCCATGCCAAAAGTGAACACGGTGGCACGTGAATATGCCGAACGCACGCTCGAGAAAGAGAACGTGCTGAGCCAATTTATTGCAGATATACGGGGATAAATCATGAGTCAAACCACTTTGTATCCGGTTGTGATGGCTGGTGGCTCTGGTAGCCGGTTGTGGCCGCTGTCCCGCGTGCTCTATCCAAAACAGTTCCTCTGCCTGAAAGGGGATCTCACCATGCTGCAGACGACGGTAAACCGTCTGCACGGCGTGGAGTGTGAAAGCCCGGTGGTGATTTGTAACGAACAGCACCGCTTTATTGTTGCCGAGCAGCTGCGCCAGCTGAATAAGCTCACCGAAAACATCATCCTGGAGCCTGCCGGACGCAATACCGCGCCCGCGATCGCCCTGGCGGCGCTGGCGGCAAAACGCAGCAGCCCGGACTGTGACCCGCTGATGCTGGTCCTGGCGGCAGACCACGTTATCCAGCAGGAAGACGCCTTCCGCGACGCGGTGCGTGCGGCGATCCCTTACGCCGAGAGCGGCAAGCTGGTGACCTTCGGCATCGTGCCGGATCTGCCGGAAACCGGCTATGGCTATATTCGTCGCGGCAGCGTGACGCCGGGTGAAGGCGACAGCGTGGCGTTTGACGTGGCGCAGTTTGTTGAAAAACCGAATCTGGAAACCGCGCAGGCGTATGTCGCCAGCGGGGAGTATTACTGGAACAGCGGGATGTTCCTGTTCCGCGCCGGACGCTATCTGGAAGAGCTGCGCAAATACCGCCCGGATATTCTGGACGCCTGCGAGAAAGCGATGGCGGTGGTGGACCCGGATCTCGACTTCATCCGCGTGGATGAAGAGGCGTTCCTCGCCTGCCCGGAAGAGTCCATTGACTATGCGGTGATGGAACGTACGGCGGACGCCGTCGTGGTACCGATGGATGCGGGCTGGAGCGATGTCGGCTCCTGGTCCTCCCTGTGGGAGATCAGCGCCCATACCCCGGAGGGTAACGTCCACCACGGCGATGTTATTAGCCACAAAACGGAAAACAGCTACGTCTACGCCGAATCCGGCCTGGTGACCACGGTCGGGGTGAAGGATCTGGTGGTTGTCCAGACCAAGGACGCCGTGCTGATTGCCGACCGTAACGCCGTGCAGGACGTTAAAAAAGTGGTGGAGCAGATCAAGGCCGATGGCCGTCACGAGCACCATATTCACCGCGAAGTCTACCGTCCGTGGGGGAAATATGACTCCATTGACTCCGGTGAACGCTACCAGGTGAAACGCATCACCGTGAAGCCGGGCGAGGGGCTGTCGGTGCAGATGCACCATCACCGCGCCGAGCACTGGGTGGTGGTCGCGGGTACCGCTAAAGTCACCATCGACGGTGAAGTCAAACTGCTGGGCGAAAACGAGTCCATTTATATTCCGCTGGGGGCGACGCACTGTCTGGAGAACCCGGGGAAAATTCCTCTCGACTTAATTGAGGTGCGCTCCGGCTCGTATCTGGAAGAGGACGATATCGTGCGCTTTCAGGACCGCTACGGGCGGGTGTAGCACTCTGCATTATGCCCGGTGGCGCTGCGCTTACCGGGCCTGCGAATGACAAAAAAATCAATTTGGCCATTACGTGGTCAGGGCCGACTGTTGCCTGAAAAAGGGGTCATCATGGAAAAATTAACCTGTTTTAAAGCCTACGATATTCGCGGCAAGCTGGGCGAAGAGCTGAATGAAGATATCGCGTGGCGCATTGGCCGCGCGTACGGCGAATATTTAAAACCGCAGACCATTGTGCTGGGCGGCGACGTGCGTCTGACCAGTGAATCCCTCAAGCTGGCCCTGGCGAAAGGGCTGCAGGACGCGGGCGTGGACGTGCTGGATATCGGCCTTTCCGGGACCGAGGAGATTTACTTTGCCACCTTCCACCTGGGCGTGGACGGCGGTATCGAAGTGACGGCCAGCCACAACCCGATGGACTACAACGGGATGAAGCTGGTGCGCAAGGGCGCCCGTCCTATCAGCGGCGACACCGGCCTGCGCGACGTGCAGCGCCTGGCGGAAGCCAACGACTTCCCGCCGGTGAACGACGCGAAGCGCGGCAGCTACAAAAAAATCAACCTGCAGAAAGAGTACGTCGACCACCTGCTGGGCTACATCAACGTGGCGAACCTCAAGCCGCTGAAGCTGGTCATCAACTCCGGTAACGGCGCGGCCGGCCCGGTTGTCGATGCGCTGGAAGCCCGCTTTAAGGCGCTGAACGTGCCGGTGACCTTCGTCAAGGTGCACAACACCCCGGACGGCAACTTCCCGAACGGTATTCCTAACCCGCTGCTGCCGGAGTGCCGCGACGACACCCGCAACGCGGTGATTGAGCACGGCGCGGACATGGGCATCGCCTTTGACGGCGACTTCGACCGCTGCTTCCTGTTCGACGAGAAAGGGCAATTCATCGAGGGCTACTACATTGTCGGCCTGCTGGCGGAAGCGTTCCTCGAGAAAAACCCGGGCGCGAAAATCATCCATGACCCGCGCCTTTCCTGGAACACCGTCGACGTGGTCTCCGCGGCGGGCGGCACGCCGGTGATGTCCAAAACCGGCCATGCCTTCATCAAAGAGCGCATGCGCGAAGAAGACGCCATCTACGGCGGCGAGATGAGCGCCCACCACTACTTCCGTGATTTTGCCTACTGCGACAGCGGGATGATCCCGTGGCTGCTGGTGACCGAGCTGCTGTGCCTGAAGGGGCAGACGCTGGGCGAGCTGGTGCGCGACCGCATGGCGGCGTTCCCGGCGAGCGGGGAGATCAACAGCAAGCTGGCGCAGCCGGCCGAGGCCATTGCCCGCGTGGAGCAGCACTTTGCGATCCACGCGCTGGAAATTGACCGTACGGACGGCATCAGCATGGCGTTCCCGCAGTGGCGCTTTAACCTGCGCTCGTCCAACACCGAGCCGGTGGTGCGCCTGAACGTGGAGTCCCGTGCTGACACGGCGCTGATGGAAGCCCGAACGAAGGACATTCTGGCGCTGTTGAATCAGTAATAATTGCCCCTCCCGGCGGGAGGGGGAACCGAATACAGGAACAACGATGACGAATCTAAAAAAACGCGAACGAGCGAGAACGAATGCATCGTTAATCTCTATGGTGCAGCGTTTTTCTGATATCACCATCATGGTCGGTGGATTGTGGGCGGTGTGTCGGATCGGCGGGCTGCCGTTCTTATATATGCATCTGCTGATGGCTCTCATTGCGCTGGTCGTGTTTCAGATGATCGGCGGGATGACCGATTTCTACCGCTCGTGGCGCGGCGTGAAAATGACCACCGAACTGATGCTGTTGCTGCAGAACTGGACCCTGAGTCTGATCTTCAGCGCAGGCCTGGTGGCCTTCAGCCATGATTTTGATAATCGCCTCGTCACCTATCTCTGCTGGTATTTGATCACCAGCGTCGGCATGGTGGTGTGCCGTTCCCTGATCCGCTTCGGCGCGGGCTGGCTGCGTAACCGCGGTTATAACCGTCGCTTCGTTGCGGTAGCGGGCGATCTTCCGGTTGGTAAGGTTCTGCTCGACAGCTTCCGCAAAGAGCCGTGGTTAGGGTTTGAAGTGGTCGGGATTTACCACGACGCGAAGCCGGGCGGCGTGCCGTCGGACTGGGCGGGCAATTACGAACAGCTTATTGAAGACGCGAAAGCCGGTAAAATTCACAACGTTTACATCGCTATGCAGATGAGAGACGAATCCCGCATTAAGCAACTGATGCGCGAGCTGGCGGACACCACCTGTTCGGTGATCCTGATCCCGGACGTCTTTACCTTCAACATCCTCCATTCACGCATTGAAGAAGTGAACGGCGTGCCGGTGGTACCGCTGTACGACACCCCGCTGTCGGGCATTAACCGCGTGCTGAAGCGCGCGGAAGATATCGTGCTCTCTTCGCTGATTTTACTGCTCATCTCCCCGGTGCTGTGCTGCATTGCCCTCGCGGTGAAGCTGAGCTCTCCCGGCCCGGTTATCTTCCGCCAGACCCGCTACGGTATGGACGGTAAGCCGATTATGGTGTGGAAATTCCGCTCCATGAAGGTGATGGAAAACGACAAGGTGGTGACCCAGGCAACGCAGAACGATCCGCGCGTCACCCGCGTGGGGAACTTCCTGCGCCGCACCTCGCTGGACGAGCTGCCGCAGTTTATCAACGTCTTCACCGGCGGCATGTCGATTGTTGGCCCGCGTCCGCACGCGGTGGCGCACAACGAGCAGTACCGCTCGCTGATTGAAGGCTACATGCTGCGCCATAAGGTGAAGCCGGGCATTACCGGCTGGGCGCAGATCAACGGCTGGCGCGGCGAAACCGACACGCTGGAAAAAATGGAAAAACGTATCGAATTCGATCTGGAGTACATCCGTGAATGGAGTATCTGGTTCGATATCAAGATTGTTTTTCTGACCATCTTCAAAGGTTTCGTGAACAAAGCGGCGTACTAAGATGAGCTTACGTGAAAAAACCATCAGCGGGGCGAAGTGGTCAGCGATGGCGACCATCGTCATCATTGGCCTCGGTCTGGTGCAGATGACCGTGCTGGCGCGCATTATTGATAATCACCAGTTCGGCCTTTTGACCGTCTCGCTGGTGATTATCGCGCTGGCCGATACGCTGTCTGATTTTGGTATCGCCAACTCGATTATCCAGCGCAAAGAGATCAGCCATCTTGAGCTGACCACGCTCTACTGGCTGAACGTGGGGCTGGGTATTTTCGTGTTCGTGCTGGTGTTCCTGCTGAGCGACACCATCGCCAGCGTGCTGCACAACCCGGATCTGGCTCCGCTGATGCGCACGCTGTCGTTTGCTTTCGTGGTGATCCCGCACGGGCAGCAGTTCCGCGCGCTGATGCAGAAAGAGCTGGAGTTCAACAAGATCGGCATGATCGAGACCAGCGCGGTGCTGGCGGGCTTTACCTTCACCGTGGTGAGCGCCCATTTCTGGCCGCTGGCGATGACCGCTATCCTCGGATACCTGGTTAACTCTGCCGTGCGTACGCTGCTGTTCGGCTACTTTGGCCGCAAGATCTACCGTCCCGGGCTGCATTTCTCTCTCGCATCCGTCTCGTCCAACCTGCGCTTTGGCGCGTGGCTGACGGCGGACAGCATTATCAACTATGTGAATACCAACCTGTCGACGCTGGTGCTGGCGCGTATTCTTGGCGCGAGCGTGGCGGGGGCTACAACCTGGCCTACAACGTCGCGGTGGTGCCGCCGATGAAGCTGAACCCGATAATCACCCGCGTGCTGTTCCCGGCCTTCGCCAAGATCCAGGACGACACCGAGAAGCTGCGCGTTAACTTCTACAAGCTGCTTTCCGTGGTGGGGATCATTAACTTCCCGGTGCTGCTGGGGCTGATGGTGGTTTCCAGCAACTTCGTGCCGCTAGTGTTTGGCGAGAAGTGGAACGGCATCATCCCGATCCTGCAGCTGCTGTGCGTGGTGGGGCTGCTGCGCTCCGTGGGGAATCCGATTGGTTCCCTGCTGATGGCAAAAGCGCGCGTCGACATTAGCTTTAAGTTCAACGTGTTCAAAACCTTCCTGTTTATTCCGGCGATTATCGTCGGCGGGCATATGGCGGGCGCCATCGGCGTCACGCTGGGCTTCCTGCTGGTGCAGATAATCAATACCGTTCTGAGCTACTTCATCATGATCAAGCCGGTGCTGGGCTCCAGCTACCGTCAGTACATCCTGAGCCTGTGGCTGCCGTTCTATCTCTCGTTGCCGACCCTGGCGGTGAGCTACGGCCTGGGCATCATCCTCAGCGGTCACCTGCCGCTGGCCGCGCTGCTGGCGGTACAGGTTGCCGCGGGCGCGCTGGCATTTGGCATGATGATTGTGCTGTCACGCAATGCGCTGGTGGTGGAGATGAAGCGCCAGTTTTGCCGTAACGAAAAAATGAAAACGCTGCTTCGCGCAGGCTAGTTATTTAAGAGGCCATTATGAAATTATTAATTCTTGGCAACCATACCTGCGGCAACCGTGGCGACAGCGCCATCCTGCGCGGTTTACTGGATGCAATTAACACCCTTAAGCCTGAGACTGAAGTGGACGTGATGAGCCGTTATCCGGTCAGCTCATCCTGGTTACTGAACCGCCCGGTGATGGGCGACCCGCTCTATAGCCAGATGAAACAGCATAACAACGCCGCGGGCGTGATGGGCCGCGTGAAGAAAGTGCTGCGCCGTCGCTACCAGCACCAGGTGCTGCTTTCCCGCGTGACCGATACCGGCAAGCTGCGCAATATCGCTATCGCGCAGGGCTTTACCGATTTTGTCCGTCTGCTGTCCGGCTACGACGCCATTATCCAGGTCGGCGGTTCGTTCTTCGTCGATCTCTACGGCGTGCCGCAGTTTGAGCATGCGCTCTGCACCTTTATGGCGAAAAAGCCGCTGTTTATGATTGGCCACAGCGTCGGGCCATTCCAGGATCCGCAGTTTAACCAGCTCGCAAACTACGTGTTCGGCCACTGCGACGCGCTGATCCTGCGCGAGTCGGTCAGCCTCGACATGATGAAGCGCAGCGAAATTGACACCTCAAAAGTTGAGCACGGCGTGGACACCGCGTGGCTGGTGGATCACCAGGACGACAGCTTCCAGCCGAGCTACGCGGTGCAGCACTGGCTCGACGTGGCGGCGAAACAGAAAACCGTCGCGATTACCCTGCGCGAGCTGGCGCCCTTCGATAAGCGTTTAGGTACGACCCAGGCGGCGTATGAGAAAGCCTTCGCCGACGTGGTGAACCGCGTGCTGGACAGCGGGTACCAGGTGCTGGCGCTCTCCACCTGCACCGGCATCGACAGCTACAACAAAGACGACCGTATGGTGGCGCTGAACCTGCGCAATCTGGTGAACGATCCGTCCCGCTATCACGTGGTGATGGACGAACTTAACGATCTGGAGATGGGCAAGCTGCTCTCCGCCTGCGACCTGACCGTCGGCACGCGCCTGCACTCCGCCATTATCTCCATGAACTTTGGCACGCCGGCCATTGCCATCAACTACGAACACAAATCAGCAGGCATCATGCAGCAGCTCGGTATGCCGGAAATGGCCGTGGATATCCGTCATCTGCTCGATGGTTCGCTCGGTGCGATGGTGGGCGACACGCTCGGCCAGCTGCCTGCGATCAATGAACGCCTGGCGGTGGCGGTGAAAGCCGAGCGCGAGAAGGGCATTGGGATGGTGAAATCGGTACTTGACCGCGTACGGGAGGGGAAATGAAGGTTGGTTTCTTCTTACTGAAATTTCCGCTGTCGTCTGAAACGTTTGTCCTGAACCAAATCACCGCGTTTATCGATATGGGATATGACGTGGAGATTATCGCCCTGCAAAAGGGCGATACCAAAAATACCCATGCGGCGTATGCCCAGTATGGGCTGGAGGCGAAAACCCGCTGGCTGCAGGATGAGCCTTCCGGGAGACTGAGTAAGCTGCGCCACCGGGCCAGCCAGACCTTGCGCGGGATCCACCGCGCGTCGACGTGGCGAGCGCTGAATGTTTCCCGCTATGGTTCCGAATCCCGCAATCTGATCCTCTCGGCCATCTGCGGGCAAACCGCGCAGCCGTATCGTGCCGACGTGTTTATCGCCCACTTTGGCCCGGCGGGCGTCACCGCCGCGAAGCTGCGCGAGCTGGGCGTGATTGACGGCAAAATTGCGACCATCTTCCACGGTATCGATATCTCCAGCCGCGAAGTGCTGAACCACTACACGCCGGAGTATCAGCAGCTGTTCAGGCGCGGCGACATGATGCTGCCTATCAGCGACCTGTGGGCCGGACGCCTGAAAAACATGGGCTGCCCGGGAGAGAAAATTGCCGTTTCGCGTATGGGCGTGGACTTAACGCGCTTCACTCGCCGTCCTGTCAAGGTGCCGGGAAAACCGCTGCAGATCATCTCCGTTGCTCGCCTGACCGAGAAGAAAGGCCTCCATGTGGCTATTGAAGCCTGCCGCCAGCTGAAAGCGCGCGGGGTGGATTTCCACTATCGCATTCTCGGCATTGGGCCGTGGGAGCGTCGTCTGCGCACGCTTATCGAACAGTATCAGCTGGAAGATGTCGTAGAGATGCCGGGGTTCAAGCCGAGCCACGAGGTCAAGGCCATGCTCGACGAGGCTGATGTCTTTCTGCTGCCTTCCGTAACGGGCGCAGATGGCGATATGGAAGGCATTCCGGTGGCGCTGATGGAGGCGATGGCCGTAGGTATTCCGGTGGTATCAACCCTGCACAGCGGGATCCCGGAGCTGATTAAGTCTGACCACTCCGGCTGGCTGGTGCCGGAGAATAACGCGATGGCCCTTGCGGACCGATTAGCAGCCTTCAGCGATATTGACCAGCAGGCGCTGGAGCCCGTGCTCCAGAACGCCCGACAAAAAGTGGAAACCGATTTTAACCAGCAGGTGATTAACCGCCAGTTAGCGAGCCTGCTGCAAACGTTGTAACGCCGAGGATGTATGCTGAAAAAGATTACCCGACGCACCTTTGTCTCTTCTCTCTCCGTTCTGGCGGCCACGCCGCTGCTGTCGTCACGCATCGCGCGGGCGGCAAGCGGCAGAACGGTCTCTGTTAATCAGTACAATAACAACGACTGGATCGCCGCCTTTAAGCAGGCGTTTAATGACGGCGACACCGTCGTGGTCCCGGCCGGGCTCACCTGCGAAAACATCAATACGGGTATTTTCATTCCCGACGGTAAAACGCTGCTGATCCGCGGGGCGTTAACCGGCAACGGGCGCGGCCGCTTTGTTCTGCAGGAAGGCAGCAAAGTGATAGGCGAAGGTGCTGGCCGCACGGAGAACATCACGCTCGACGTTCGCGGTTCTGACTGCGTCATCAAAGGGCTGGCCATGAGCGGTTTTGGCCCGGTGACGCAGATCTACATCGGCGGCAAGAAACCGAGCGTAATGCGCAATTTGCTGATTGATAACATCAGCGTAAGCCAGGCCAACTACGCCATCCTGCGCCAGGGTTTCCACAACCAGGTGGACGGTGCCCGCATCACCAACAGTAAATTTAGCCATCTCCAGGGGGATGCGATCGAGTGGAACGTCGCCATCAACGATCGCAATATCCTGATCTCTGACCATGTCATCGACAACATCAACTGCACCAACGGCAAGATCAACTGGGGCATCGGCATTGGCCTCGCCGGCAGCACCTACGATAACGACTATCCGGAGAAGCAAACCGTCAAGAACTTCGTGGTGGCAAACATCACCGGCAGCAACTGTCGCCAGCTGGTGCACGTTGAAAACGGTAAACATTTTGTTATTCGCAATATCAAGGCCAAAAATATTACCCCCGATTTCAGTAAAAAGGCGGGTATAGACAACGCCACGGTGGCCATCTATGGCTGTGATAATTTCATTATTGATAATGTCGATATGGTGAACAGTGCGGGAATGTTAATCGGCTATGGGGTGATAAAAGGCGATTATTTGTCCATCCCGCAGAACTTCAAGCTCAACAATATTCATCTCGATAATCGTCAGCTTGCGTATAAATTGCGCGGAATACAGATTTCATCCGGTAACGCCACCTCGTTTGTGGCGATAACCAACGTGGAAATGCAGCGTGCAACGCTTGAGCTGCACAACAAGCCGCAACATCTTTTTTTACGCAATATCAATGTGATGCAGGAAGCCGCTGTGGGGCCCGCCCTGAAGATTAACTTCGACCTGCGTAAGGATGTGCGGGGTAAATTCATGGCGAAAGACGAGACGTTGCTGTCGCTGGCGAACATAAAAGCAGTGAATGAGAAGGGGCAAAGCTCGGTCGATATTGACCGGGTCGACCAGCAGGTGGTGAATGTGGAAAGGCTTAACTTTGCGCTTCCGCACAGATAATCGACAATCATCAGTTTTGAGACTATTCCTGGCATAAAAGCGCGATCTAATCAGATTACAACTACAGAAATTTGTGATGCTAAGGCGTAACATTGCCCAAGGATTACGGCAAATCATGCTGGCGAAAACAGGTTTAAGAGCTATAATTCGTCAACCATTTTAAGGTGGAAGAAATAATGATTAATTTGAAAGCAGTCATTCCGGTAGCAGGCTTGGGCATGCATATGCTGCCAGCCACAAAAGCCATTCCTAAAGAGATGCTGCCGATCGTCGACAAGCCAATGATTCAGTACATTGTCGATGAGATTGTTGCTGCAGGGATCAAAGAAATCGTCCTGGTTACGCACTCCTCCAAGAATGCGGTAGAAAACCACTTCGACACCTCTTACGAACTCGAAGCGCTGCTTGAGCAGCGCGTCAAACGCCAGCTGCTGGCGGAAGTGCAGTCTATTTGCCCGCCGGGCGTGACCATCATGAACGTGCGTCAGGCGCAGCCGCTGGGCCTGGGCCACTCTATCCTGTGTGCTCGTCCGGTTGTGGGTGATAACCCATTCATTGTTGTTCTTCCGGACATCATCATCGATACCGCTTCTGCCGATCCGCTGCGTTACAACCTGGCGGCAATGGTGGCGCGTTTCAATGAAACCGGCCGTAGCCAGGTGCTGGCGAAACGCATGAAGGGCGATCTCTCCGAGTACTCCGTTATCCAGACTAAAGAACCGCTGGAAACGGAAGGGCAGGTGAGCCGCATCGTTGAGTTCATCGAAAAACCGGATCAACCACAGACACTGGACTCAGACCTGATGGCGGTTGGCCGTTATGTTCTGAACGCTGATATCTGGGCAGAGCTGGAAAAAACCGAGCCAGGCGCCTGGGATCGTATTCAGCTGACTGACGCGATTGCCGAACTGGCGAAAAAACAGTCCGTTGACGCGATGCTGATGACCGGCGACAGCTATGACTGCGGTAAGAAAATGGGGTATATGCAGGCGTTCGTGAACTATGGACTGCGTAACCTGAAGGAAGGGGCGAAGTTCAGAACCCGTATTGAGAAGTTGCTCGCAAACGACTGATATTCCTGCAACGTCTTGGACAAGCGGCAGTCATTATTTTGGTGTATTGAAACATAGCCAAAATGATGACTGCCGTTTTTTATTATTAATCCTATGATTACATAGAGTTACAGGGTTTAAATCTGGATCGCTTTGTAGCGATTTGTGCTTGTTTCTGAGGTCGTTTAGGACGACAATTAACGCCAGTTTTTTGTCTGGATCCAGACAAAAAAATCATTTAATCAGAGATCGCTCAGTGCACTGGTAGCTGTTAAGCCAGGGGCGGTAGCGTGCTCAATTTCTGAAACCGTCAATAAATGCTCAGGTTTCAGAACGCCAGTATCCAGACATATATACTAGACGGAACAGATAACGTGAAAATTCTTGTGACGGGCGGGGCCGGCTTTATCGGCTCAGCGGTTGTACGACATATTATTAAAAATACCCAGGACGACGTCGTCAATGTGGATAAGCTGACCTATGCCGGCAACCTTGAGTCGCTTAGTGAAGTCAGCGAAAGCGATCGATATGTTTTTGAGCATGCGGATATTTGCGATAAAGACGCCATGGATCGCATTTTCGCAAAACATAAGCCTGATGCGGTGATGCACCTGGCCGCCGAAAGTCACGTCGATCGTTCTATTACCGGCCCGGCTGCGTTTATCGAAACCAATATCGTCGGCACTTATGTACTGCTGGAAGCCGCTCGTGCTTACTGGTCAACGTTGGATGAGCAAGCGAAGAAAGCCTTCCGTTTCCATCACATCTCTACCGACGAAGTGTATGGTGATTTGCCGCATCCTGATGAGCACCCGGCATCAGCTGAGCTGCCGCTCTTCACTGAAACCACGGCTTATGCGCCTAGCAGCCCGTATTCAGCATCAAAAGCCTCAAGCGACCATCTTGTTCGTGCCTGGCTGCGTACCTATGGTTTCCCAACTATTGTCACCAACTGTTCGAATAACTACGGCCCGTACCATTTCCCGGAAAAACTGATCCCACTGGTTATCCTGAATGCGCTGGACGGAAAAGCTCTGCCTATTTACGGCAAGGGTGACCAGATTCGTGACTGGTTGTATGTGGAAGATCATGCGCGTGCACTGTACACCGTTGTCACTAAAGGTAAACCGGGTGAAACGTACAACATTGGTGGTCATAACGAGAAGCAGAACCTGGACGTGGTCCATACGATTTGCGATCTGCTTGATGAGATTGTGCCTAAAGAAGAGTCTTATCGCGATCAGATTATGTATGTTGCTGACCGTCCGGGCCATGACCGTCGCTATGCGATTGATGCCGATAAGATTAGCCAGACGTTAGGCTGGAAGCCTGAGGAAACTTTCGAGAGCGGGATCCGTAAAACGGTGGAGTGGTACTTAAATAATACTGAGTGGTGCCGTCGTGTTCAGGATGGTAGCTATCAACGTGAACGTTTAGGATTAGAATAATATGAAAGGTATCATTCTTGCAGGTGGATCAGGTACTCGACTTTATCCTATAACGATGGGCATATCTAAGCAGTTACTCCCTGTTTACGACAAGCCAATGATTTATTATCCACTATCAGTGCTTATGCTAGCTGGTATCAAGGATATTTTAATTATTACTACCCCTGAAGATCAGCAAGGATTTGTCAGACTGTTAGGCGATGGCAGTCAATTTGGAGTTAATCTATCCTTTACTGTACAGCCTTCGCCGGATGGGTTAGCGCAAGCATTTATAATTGGCGAGAAGTTTATTGGTAAAGACCCGGTATGCCTTGTTCTGGGGGATAACATCTTCTTTGGCCAGGGCTTTACACCAAAATTAAGAAGCGCAGCAGAGCGTAACTCGGGGGCGACAGTTTTTGGTTATCAAGTTATGGACCCCGAACGTTTTGGCGTTGTTGAATTTGACAGCAATTTCAAAGCACTGAGTATTGAAGAAAAACCCTCACATCCGAAATCAAACTGGGCAGTTACCGGGTTATATTTCTATGATAATAATGTTGTAGACATTGCTAAAACAATCAAACCATCCGCACGAGGTGAGATTGAAATCACCTCAGTAAATGAAGTCTATCTCAATAATAACTTATTAACCGTTGAGTTATTGGGACGTGGTTTTGCATGGCTTGATACCGGAACACACGATAGCTTGATTGAAGCGGGCAGTTTTGTCGAAACGGTTCAAAAGCGCCAGGGGATGATGGTTGCCTGTCCAGAAGAGATCGCATGGCGTAATGGTTGGTTAAGTGATGATGAACTTTTAGCGCTAGGAACAAAGCTAAGTAAAAATTCTTATGGGCAATATTTAATCAAATTAGCGAGCCGTATATGAAAGTCGAACTTATCCCTTTACAAATTCATGGTGATGAACGGGGTTCATTAGTATCGTTAGAAAGGAATTCTAATATACCCTTTGATATCAGACGCGTATATTACATTTTCGACACTGAAAATGGGGTTACGCGTGGATATCATGCGCATAAAAAACTCATGCAAATGGCCATCGTTCTGAAAGGATCCTGCGATTTTATTTTAGATGACGGAAATGAAAGAATTTCTATCACTTTAAATAATCCTGCTCAAGGTTTACTGATTAACTCGTTCATTTGGCGAGAAATGAAAAACTTCACTCCCGATTGTGTACTGATGATATTAGCAGACAATGAATATGATGAGTCTGATTATATCAGGGATTATGATCAGTTCCGGTCGATGGCAAAATAAATGTTCATACATAAATTAAGCGATGTGCAGTCCGCTAATATTGGTGAGAATACGCGAGTATGGCAATTCTCGGTAATTTTAAAAGATGCAGTCATTGGTAATGATTGTAATATTTGTGCTCATACCTTGATCGAAAATGATGTCATAATAGGCGATCGAGTGACCATCAAATCTGGTGTGTATATTTGGGATGGTATAACAATTGAGGACGATGTATTTATTGGCCCCTGTGTTGCATTTACAAATGATAAAAAGCCGCGTTCAAAAGTTTACCCCGAAAAATTTTCGAGTATCCTGGTAAAAAAAGGGGCTTCTATTGGTGCTAATGCCACTATTCTTCCGGGAATCGTGATAGGTGAAGGTGCGATGGTTGGCGCAGGGGCTGTAGTAACGAAGGATGTACCGGCAAATACGACAGTTGTTGGCAATCCTGCAAGAATATTATTGGAGAAGTAATAATGGTTGACTTTCTGAACTTAAAAAAAATCAATAATCGATATGAAAGCGAACTTAAAGAGGCATGTTCACGGGTTATTGACTCCGGCTGGTATATAATGGGTGCGGAACTTGTCAATTTTGAAAAAGAATATGCAAAATGGTGTGGTGTAAAACACGCTATTGGCGTTGCTAATGGTTTAGATGCGCTGATTTTAGTACTTCGTGCCTGGAAAGAGTTGGGAAAACTGAATGATGGTGATGAGGTTATAGTTCCTGCTAATACATATATTGCCTCTATCTTAGCCATCACCCAAAACCAACTGACACCGATTCTTGTAGAACCCGATCCTTCAACATTTAATCTGAGTGTGGAAGGGGTTAGAAAAGCGATTACTGGTAAAACAAAAGCGATTTTACCTGTGCATTTATATGGAAGAATCTCGCCAATGAAAGGGATTATGGAGATTGCTTTTGAATATGATTTACTCGTGCTTGAAGACTGTGCTCAGTCTCATGGTGCGATAATTGACGGGCAAAAATGTGGCTCCTGGGGGCATGCAGCAGGTTTCAGTTTCTATCCGGGAAAAAATCTGGGCGCGCTCGGTGATGCAGGTGCGATAACAACTAACGATGATAACTTAGCGCAGGTTCTTGTTGCACTACGTAATTATGGTTCGCATGTAAAATATCAGAATAAATATAAAGGTATTAATAGCCGATTAGATGAAATCCAGGCTGCAATGCTTTCGGTTAAATTAAAATATCTGGATGATGATATTTCACGCCGTAGATATATTGCTGAAAAATATTTAACATCTATTAACCATCCTGATGTCATTCTTCCAGCTCTTGATGCTCAGCAAGAGCACGTCTGGCATTTGTTTGTCATTAAAACAAATCACAGAGACTCGTTGAAGAAATATTTGGATAGTAATAATGTTCAAACCCTTGTTCATTATCCTCTGCCGCCACATCACCAGATTGCATATGAGGAACTGAAACATTTGGATTTACCTGTTTCAGAATCACTTCATAACAGCGTATTATCTTTGCCGATGGATCCGACAATGACAGAGGCAGATATTGAGTATGTGATTAAAACAATAAATGGATGGTTGCTTTGAGTTTTGCAAAAGTAACGATACTAAGTGGTGTAATTACCTGTTTTAGGCTTGCATGTGGTCTAATAATATCAAAAGTTGTTGCTATTTATACAGGCCCGGCAGGTATTTCGAATCTGGGACAGTTACAGAACTTTGTAACCTTTATTAATGGGTTTATCTCATCCCAGGTTTCACAGGGTGTTAATCGCTATTCGGCTGAGCATAAGGACAATTATGAAAATGCTAAGCCCTACTGGCGGGCTGCAATAAAGCTTTCAACGATAGCCTGTTGTTTTATAATGTGCCTGGGGATTCTTTCCTCAGGTCATTTGGCTGAGTATCTTTTCCATAATAAAGAGTTTTACTGGCTTATAATTTTAGCATTGATGGTATTACCGCTAAATATTATAAATAGTATTTTTTTAGGTGTATTGAATGGGCTAGGTGATCACAATAAATTTTTCCTGGCAAATATTTTTTCCATTGCTTCATCCGTTATATCCATGACCGGCCTTGTCTATTTTTTGGGGCTTAAAGGTGCACTTATTTCAGCCGCTTTAAATAATGCAGTTGCCGGCTTTTGGTTAATAGTTATTATATTTAAAAAACCATGGTTTAAATTCAAGTATTGGTATGGTACGACCCCTCGAGAGCAAGTTAATGAGATGGGTAAGTACTTTGCAATGGGCATAATTGGTGCCTTAACAGGTCCGATTTCCCTGATTGTTGTCAGAACTCTGTTGACAAATAATTTTTCGTTAGAATATTCAGGGTATTGGCAGGCCGTTAGTAAAATATCAGAAGCCTATCTTGCGGTGTTAACCACTGCTATGACGGTTTATTATTTTCCTAAAACGGCTGCAGCGAAAACACTCTCTGACCATTTAAGCATATTGAAAACAGGTGCACGACTTGTTGTACCTCTTTCTCTTGTGATGGCGTTAGGTATTTTCTATTTAAAAGACTTTATTATAAGTTTTTTATTCACAAAGGATTTTCAACGTGCTGGCGTTCTTTTTTTGTATCAGAATATAGGCGATTTTTTCAGGATTTGTAGTTGGCTCTTCGCAACTATTCTACTGGCGAAAGGATACTTTGTGATAAATGCGACGTTAGAAGTATCATTCGCCCTTCTGTATCCTTTATTAGTTAAATTGCTTATCTCCATTTATGGGTTTGAAGGGGTAACCCTGGCATATTGTTCAACGTATTTTATTTATCTCATTGCTACTGCAATAATTTATTTGTGGCATATAAAATATAAAGTGAGTTAATGGAATGAGGATTACACCCGAAGACTTGAGCGTTATTATTCCGGCATACAATGAAGAAGCAAATATTCTAACTATTCTGAAAACCCTTGATAAGCAGTCTTTGGAGGGGTTTAGCGTCATTGTCGTTGACGATGGTTCACTGGACAATACAGCTGCTCTCGTAGAAATGTATGAACCGAAGCAGTTTAGCCTTCAATTACTCAAGCAAGACAATAAGGGTGCCGCACAGGCTAGGGAAACTGCTATTCGCTATTCCAAATCGAAATATATTGCAGTAATCGATAGTGATGACAGCTTAGCTGAGGATTCTCTGGAAAAAGCATTTAAACCTTTAGTCTCTGAACCCTCCCATGATATTTCCTTATTTAATTTGAATTATGTTGACTCTATAGATAAAAACGTCACAACTAAGTTTATTTGTTATACTCCTAACAAAAAATTGAAAGGCTCGGAAGTTTTTTCAAATTGTATTAGGTCATGGGGAGTGCATGCGTTTGGTATTTATAATAGAAATATAATTTTAACAGCATACGAATCATATAATACTTTGAATAAAGAGTGCGTTAATTACCTTAATAATGATGAGGTGATTTCACGCATCTCTTTTGATTTAGCTAATACTATCTTTTTATCCGATGGTGATTATTTTTTTGTAAACAATACTAACTCAACAACGCGCAGAATCAACCATAATTATTATAAAGTAATGCATAATGCTTTCTTTCTATTAAATTATATTGAACATAAAACTAATTCGCAAAACAAAAGTATACTAATTAACGATGCGTATGCTTTAATTATCAGTACTATATGGGGCGTGTCGGTTAGATATTTTAAGTGGTATAAGTCGCTTACATCGAGTAAGAGAGCAGAATGGCACTCAATGATAAGCCATTCAGTAAAATCTGTTATTCGCGATCTGAAAGTTAGAAATATGGTCGTCACGAAAAAAAACAAATTACAATTAATTTTATTAGGTATTATATTTTAATATGGATGCTATTTTAGTTACGATAATCGTTGCAAGTTATAATGCAGAAAAATATATTGTTGAAACCTTGGATTCCTGCATTAATCAAACTTACAAATCAATTCAGATAATTATAGCAGATGACAACTCAAAGGATAACAGCGTCCAGATTATTGAAAATTGGCTCAATGAAAAAAGAATATCACACCCTCATATTGAGTGCCTGTTGATCAAAAATGAGACCAATAAAGGTACAACGGCTAACTTTAACAGCGCGATTAAACACGTTAAAGGGCAGTGGATTAAATGTATAGGATCAGATGATATTTTGATTGCTACCTCTATCAGTGAATTTATTGAAAGAGTACAACGGGTACCTTCTAATGAAAATTATGGTGCATTCTTTACTTATTTTGAAACCTTTGGAACAGATGTCACTACACCAGATAAGTACCCGCTACCTTGGACAAGAGATGTTTGTAAGATGGCACCTTCTAACATCAAAAAAAATCTAGCAAACATCCACTTTAATAATTTGGCACCTGGTGCATTTATAAATCATAAATACCTGATCACGTTTGATGAGCGGTATCGATTACTTGAGGATTTACCTTTTTGGTTAAAACTTATAAATAATGATATACAGACAGGTTTCTTTGATTTTACAAGCGTTAAGTATCGGGTGCATGATGCGCAAGCCACATCCAGAAACTCAACTATAAATGTTCATCTTTATAATGATTTACTGTTAGTAAATGAGACCAGGTTAAAAGATAAACATTATATTGGCTATTTGCATAATAAATTAAATTTATACATTTCCTTTAATAATGTGCGTGCTTTCAAATATATCAAAGCAATGAACCCTGTTCAGGTTATAATAACTCTTTATGAAAAGGTTCGTAGATAATGTTTATACTAATGAACGTTATCCCTTTGTTAATTCTTTCGCTAATATGGGGAAGGTTTAATACAGGCTCTAAAAACATTCTTAGAATGATTATTTGGATTGTTTTAGTTTTCTCTTTTACAACTTTTTATATTAATGGCGTAGACTGGAGTATTTATTATACGCGGTTCATAAATGATGAAGAACTGTATTTAGCATTTGAGCCAGGGTTTGTTATTTACCTTAAAACCTTGCTGTTTATTGCAAACAATAACTTTGGGTATGCAATAATGCTATTTTACGCTCTGGCGTTTGCATTGCTAGGATATAATTTAAAAAAAATTAAAATAAATGAACCTCTTTTTATTGCCGCTTTGTTGATTGTTTTTGGGTATACATTAATATTAGAACAACTACGCCAATTTATTGCCTGCATCATAGTCTTTGCGGCAATAATAAACTATTCACTTAATAAATCATTGTTGCGGCTAATTGTAGGTGTAATCATCGCTGCTACAATGCATGTCTCAGCATTGATAATTATACCAGCGATTTTTTTATGCAAATTAAAGAGTAGAAAACTATTCATTTCGGTAACAGTTGCATCTATCTCTTTATTTGCCTTCTTGCTTATCTTTGGTGTAAAAATAATAATTTTACTTGCTCAAGTGAATTTCGCATTTAGAAAGATACTTTTTTATATTGAGCAGAATCCTATCTCGATACAGTTTGGATGGTTAAATCTACTAGTTCTGCTCTTCGTTGTTTTTTATGTTTCCTATTCTTATCAGATTGAGAAGAATGAAAGCTTGAGATTATTAAATCGATTTATTTTTGTTGGCGCTGTTATTTATCTTTATAGCGGGGCGATAACGTTCTTAACCAGGGTTACCTTCTATTTTATCTTTGTGGCAATTTTTATCTTTTCACTGTGTGCAAGAGAAAATTATAGACGGATTTTTGAGGTTAAAAGCTATAACACGCTGTTCCTTAATTTATATTTCTTTGTCTTTTTAACGTTTTGCTTCTTGTCATATTTCCGTAACCCTTCCGCTCCAGTATCTTTTGGCAATATGAATTATCATATCGCGACATTATTTGATGAAAGAGAAATAGGAAGAATAGCCAACGGTGTTCTGGGCGATGCGCTTAATGGAGAATCAAATAATGTGCAAAAATAAACTGCTATTCGTTATCACAGGACTGGGTCTTGGTGGTGCGGAACGGCAATTGTGCATCCTGGCTGATAAGTTTTATCAACGTGGGTATGATGTCATGATTGTCTCCTTAAATGGAGAGACAGTCGTACGCCCCGAAGAAAAAAACATCAAAATCCTTAATTTGAATTTAAAGAAGAGCCCGCTCTCGTTTTTTAAAGTGATATTCCACTGTCGAAAAATACTCAAAGAATATCAGCCTTCTGTTGTTCATAGCCATATGTTTCATGCAAATCTCTTAATGAGATTAGTCGGTTTTTTATTTAAAAAGAGTTATAAACTTGTTTGTACCGCTCACAGTAAAAATGAAGGCGGCGCATTACGAATGTTCATTTATCGTCTTACTGATAAATTTGCAGATGTAAATACTAATGTGAGTAGAGAGGCTCTGGATGAATTTATTCGTAATAAGGCTTTTTCAAAATCGAAGTCCGAGGTAGTATACAACGGTATTGACGTAGATAAATTTGATTATAACGCCGAGAGCAGGACATCTATCAGACATCAGCTAAATATTGATGACAAAGAAAAAGTCATTCTTGCAGTTGGACGACTAACCCCAGCAAAAGATTACCCTAATCTCATTAACGCTTTTAATATACTGCCGGATGATTTTAGGTTAATTATCATCGGCGAGGGGGAGTTGCGTAATGATATTGAGCGACATATTAATCGTTTAAACTTAACATCGCGAGTAACCTTGCTTGGTAGCATTGATTCAGTCAATGATTATTATTCTGCATGTGATTTATTTGTACTGTCATCTGAATGGGAAGGATTCGGATTAGTTGTTGCAGAAGCGATGGCCTGTAAATGCATTGCTGTATGTACAGATGCTGGCGGAGTGAAAGAGGTGATAGGTAATCCTCAGTACGTTGTACCTGTTTCAAATTTCCAGGCTTTGTCTGATAAAATAATTGAGATATGTGAATTAAATACTGAGCAAAAAAAGATTATTAGAAATCAAAACCGTAACCATATTGTAAAGAATTTTTCCATTACATCTGTGGTGGATCGTTGGTTAAGTATTTACAAAACACAACAGGTTGATAAATGAAAATTTTGCTCATAGGGAATCAATCTAGCACCATTATTCTTTTTAGAAAAAAATTGATTGAACAACTTGTGACCAGAGGAATTAAGGTTCACGTCCTTGTTATGGATAATGACAGAGGAAATTTTCAAACGATATCAATGTTTGGTGCTATGCCTGAGCAATATGATTTTTCACGGTCAGGAATGAATCCACTTTCAGATCTAATTAACACGGTTGCATTGTCAAAAAAGATCCGACATATTAATCCTGATGTTGTTTTTTGTTTTTTTCCAAAGCCGGTAATTTTTGGCACTCTGGCAGCAAAACTTGCTGGTGTCAAAAATATCTATAATCTTCTTGAAGGGTTAGGCTTCTGCTATACCGCTCATTTCAAAAAGGATTCGTTTAAAAAGAGGTTGCTAAAGGCAATACAGACTTTTTTATATAAGTTAACTTTGCCCCGAGCTAAAAAAGTGCTTTTCCTAAATCACGACGATTATCAAGACTTAGTAGTACAAAATAATATCGAAATTTCTGATTTTGAGGTAATTGGCGGCATTGGTGTCGATCTTAATGATTATTCTTATAATAAACCAAAAACGGATACTATACATTTTGGAATGGTATCCCGCTTATTGGTTGAAAAAGGCGTCAGAGAGTTTGTTCAGGCCGCAAAAATCGTTAAATCTAAATTTCCTCAAGTGAGATTTAGTATCGCTGGCGCTATAGATGACAATCCAGGTGGTATTACTCGAGACCAACTTAACAGTTGGGAAAACGAAGGTCATGTTGAGTTTTTAGGCCAGATATCAGATGTAAAAAGCTATCTCAATGATCTAAGTGTTTTTGTGTTACCTTCTTATCGTGAAGGCATTCCACGTAGTACTCAAGAGGCCATGTCTATTGGCCGTGCGATTATTACTACTGACGTTCCCGGCTGTCGTGAAACGATCGTCCACGGTATAAATGGGTTGATGGTTCCACCTTGGGACGTTGAAGCACTTGCAAGTGCAATGACTTCTGTCATTAATAATTCAGATCAGATAGTATCAATGGGTATAGAAAGTCGCCGCATTGCGGAAGCGAAATTTGATGATAAAGCTGCTACAGAGAAATTAATTAATATCTTAATTGCGCATGATTAAATCTTGTAATATATTAATCTGGCACTAAATAAGCTCTGCATTATTGCTGTTCTTATACTAATGATTATTAACTGATAATTAAGGTCAGAAATTATATGGCTATTCTTGTTACAGGCGGAGTTGGTTACATAGGTTCTCATACTGTGTTAACACTGCTTGAAAATAGTGAAAAAGTTATAATACTGGATAACTTATCAAACTCTTCTTTAGAATCATTGAACAGAATAAAATCTATCACAGGCATTGAACCTGTTTTTTATCAGGGTGATATTTTAGATAGTACACTTTTGCAAAAAATATTTTCTAAGCATAGCATAACTGATGTCATTCACTTTGCTGGTCTTAAGTCAGTTGGCGAATCTGTATCACAGCCCCTTAAATATTATGAGGTAAATATTTTAGGAAGTCTGTGCTTATTGGGTGAAATGCTCAAGGCAGGAGTTAAAAATTTCATTTTTAGTTCGTCCGCTACGGTTTACGGTGAACCAGAAACCATTCCATTAACAGAATCTTGTCGGACCGGAGGAACAACGAATCCTTACGGCACATCAAAATTGATGGTCGAAAAAATTCTTATCGATTTAGCAATTGCCCATCCGTCATTTAATATCACTATTCTGAGATATTTCAATCCTGTTGGCGCGCATCCATCAGGTCTTATTGGTGAAGATCCTAACGGTATTCCTAACAATCTTATGCCTTATATCTGCCAGGTCGCCATTGGTAAACGCGAACGGCTTTCGATTTATGGTAATGATTATCAGACGAAAGATGGTACCGGTGTTCGTGACTTTATTCACGTTATGGATCTTGCCGAAGGTCATGTGGCTGCATTAAAACGCCGAAACGATGCATCTAATCTCAATATTTATAATCTCGGAACAGGAAAAGGTTATTCTGTGCTCGAACTTTTGGATGCGTTCAAACGAGTGACAACACTTTCAGTACCCTATGTGTTTGCCTCAAGACGTCAGGGCGATATTGCTGAATGTTGGTCAGATCCTTCTAAAGCACGTGATGAGCTCGGCTGGACGGCTCAACGGGATCTCGAGGATATGGTCCGGGATGCATGGAACTGGCAGCAAAAGAACCCTAACGGCTTCAAAAATAATTGATAGTAAAAGAGCATCTTACGCCACCAGTAAATATTATTGGATTTCTGCATCCTGAGTTAACATAAGTCCAACATTGAACTGCGTGATGATTCGCAGCTACCACACCTGACAGGAGTATGTAATGTCCAAACAACAGATCGGCGTCGTCGGTATGGCAGTGATGGGGCGCAACCTGGCGCTCAACATCGAAAGCCGTGGTTATACCGTCTCCGTTTTCAACCGCTCCCGTGATAAGACCGAAGAAGTGATTGCCGAGAACCCAGGCAAGAAACTGGTTCCTTTCTATACGGTGAAAGAGTTCGTTGAATCTCTGGAAACGCCTCGTCGTATCCTGTTAATGGTGAAAGCAGGCGCAGGTACCGATGCAGCTATCGACTCCCTGAAGCCTTACCTTGAAAAAGGTGACATCATCATTGATGGCGGTAACACCTTCTTCCAGGACACCATTCGTCGTAACCGTGAGCTGTCTGCTGAAGGCTTCAATTTCATCGGTACCGGTGTATCTGGTGGTGAAGAGGGCGCACTGAAGGGCCCATCCATCATGCCTGGTGGACAGAAAGAAGCATACGAACTGGTTGCGCCTATTCTGACTAAAATCGCTGCCGTTGCCGAAGATGGCGAGCCGTGTGTGACTTATATCGGTCCGGACGGTGCTGGTCACTATGTCAAAATGGTGCACAACGGCATCGAATACGGCGACATGCAGCTGATTGCTGAGGCTTATTCCCTGCTGAAAGGCGGTCTGAACCTTTCCAATGAAGAACTCGCGGAAACTTTCACCGAGTGGAACAAAGGCGAGCTGAACAGCTATCTGATCGACATCACCAAAGATATCTTCACGAAGAAAGATGAAGAGGGTAAATACCTGGTTGATGTGATTCTGGATGAAGCTGCGAACAAAGGTACCGGTAAATGGACCAGCCAGAGCTCTCTGGATTTGGGCGAACCGCTGTCTCTGATCACCGAATCCGTCTTCGCGCGTTACATTTCTTCTCTGAAAGAGCAGCGCGTCGCGGCATCTAAAGTGCTGTCTGGCCCGCAGGCTAAACCAACGGGTGATAAAGCCGAATTCGTTGAGAAAGTGCGCCGTGCACTGTACCTGGGTAAAATCGTTTCTTACGCGCAGGGCTTCTCTCAGCTGCGTGCAGCGTCAGACGAGAACAACTGGGATCTGAACTACGGTGAGATCGCGAAGATCTTCCGCGCGGGTTGCATCATTCGTGCGCAATTCCTGCAGAAAATCACCGATGCCTATGCTGAAAACGCCGGTATCGCCAACCTGCTGCTGGCACCGTACTTCAAGAAAATTGCGGATGAATATCAGCAGGCGCTGCGTGACGTGGTTGCCTACGCTGTCCAGAACGGTATCCCGGTTCCGACCTTCTCTGCTGCAGTAGCCTACTACGACAGCTACCGTGCTGCTGTGCTGCCAGCTAACCTGATTCAGGCACAGCGTGACTACTTCGGTGCGCATACTTACAAACGTACCGATAAAGAAGGCGTGTTCCATACCGAATGGATGGAATAAGTTAACTTACTCGCTGTAATCAAAACCCGGAGCTTGTCTCCGGGTTTTTTTATGCAAAAAGTGTCGCCTGTTATTCGAAGTAGTCTGAATCTCGCCCCGCTCGTAGTGATTACTCCTGGTTTGCCTTGACAGTTCAGTTTGCCAGGAGGTACAAAGCCCAACAGTTATGTTTATCGCGATGGTCTGGCGGCCATCAGTACAGTTAACTCACAGAAGTCATTAGCGAATGAAAATAACAATCTCCGGAACAGGGTATGTCGGTCTTTCTAACGGCATTCTGATTGCCCAGAATCATGAAGTGGTTGCGCTGGATATCGTGCAGGCCAAAGTGGATATGCTCAATCAGAAAAAATCGCCGATTGTGGATAAAGAAATTCAGGACTATCTCAGCAATAAATCGCTGAATTTCCGCGCCACGACAGATAAAGAAGATGCATACCGCGATGCTGATTACGTCATCATTGCGACGCCTACTGACTACGATCCTAAAACCAATTACTTCAACACCTCAACTGTAGAGGCGGTGATCAAGGACGTTATCGCGATCAACCCTGATGCGGTGATGGTTATTAAATCGACCATTCCTGTTGGGTTTACCAAATCTATTAAAGAAAAGTTCGGTATTGATAATATCTTCTTCTCGCCTGAATTCCTGCGTGAGGGGAGAGCGCTTTACGATAACCTGCATCCTTCGCGTATCGTCATTGGCGAACGTTCAGAGCGCGCTGAACGCTTTGCTGCGCTGCTTCAGGAAGGCGCAGTGAAGAAAGATATTCAGGTGCTGTTCACAGACTCCACCGAAGCTGAGGCGATTAAGCTCTTCGCGAATACCTACCTGGCAATGCGAGTGGCTTATTTCAATGAGCTGGACAGCTATGCAGAGAGTCTTGGCCTGAATACCCGCCAGATTATTGAAGGTGTGTGTCTCGACCCGCGTATTGGCAACCACTACAACAACCCGTCATTTGGCTACGGCGGCTATTGCCTGCCAAAAGATACTAAACAATTGCTGGCAAACTATCAGGCTGTGCCGAACAACCTCATTTCGGCGATTGTTGACGCTAACCGTACACGTAAAGATTTCATCTCCGATTCCATCCTTGCGCGTCAACCGAAAGTGGTCGGCGTATACCGTCTGATCATGAAGAGTGGCTCCGATAATTTCCGCGCCTCTTCCATTCAGGGGATCATGAAGCGCATTAAGGCGAAAGGGGTTGAGGTTGTTATCTATGAGCCTGCCATGCCGGACGATCAGTTCTTCAATTCCCGGGTGATCCGCGATCTGGATGCCTTTAAGAAAGAAGCCGATGTCATCATTTCAAACCGCATGGCGGAAGAGCTGGCTGACGTGGCGGATAAGGTTTATACCCGCGATCTGTTTGGTAGCGACTGATTCTCTGCGTTATTTTGTAAAAAACCCGGCTGAATTGCCGGGTTTTTTATTTTCAAACCTTGTAGAAATCGCGGTACCAGCCGACGAAGTTCTTCACCCCTTCTTTAACCGAGGTTTGCGGTTTAAATCCGATCACCTTATAAAGCGCCTCGGTATCGGCACTGGTTTCCAGAACATCGCCTGGCTGGAGAGGTAGCATGTTTTTCTCTGCTTTTTTACCCAGCGCGTCTTCCAGGGCGGTAATGTAATCCATCAGTTCGACTGGCGAGCTGTTACCGATGTTGTAGACCCGGTAAGGCGCTGAACTGGTCGCCGGGGAGCCGGTCTCAACGGTCCAGTTTGTGTCTGATTGAGGAATAACATCCTGCAGACGAATAATTGCTTCAGCGATGTCATCAATGTACGTGAAGTCGCGCTTCATCTTACCGTAGTTATAGACATCGATGCTTTTGCCTTCAATGATCGCTTTAGTAAACTTAAATAGCGCCATGTCCGGGCGTCCCCACGGACCGTACACGGTGAAGAAGCGCAGGCCGGTGGTCGGCAAGTTGTAAAGATGCGAATAGGTGTGCGACATCAACTCGTTGGCTTTTTTGGTCGCGGCATAGAGCGAGACCGGGTGATCCACGGAGTCGTCAGTGGAGAAAGGCATCTTGCGGTTGAGACCGTATACTGAGCTCGATGAGGCATACAGAAGATGCTGAACATTGTTATGGCGGCAGCCTTCCAGCACGTTGAGATGCCCAATAAGGTTGGCATCTGCATACGCGTGAGGGTTTTCAAGAGAGTAGCGTACACCCGCCTGCGCGGCCAGATGAATCACACGATCAAACTTCTCACTGGCGAAAAGCGTGGCCATATCTTCCCGGTCAGCTAATTCCAGCTTGTGGAAGGTGAAACTCTCAGATTTTAACAGTTCCAGGCGCGCCAGCTTCAGGTTGACATCGTAGTATTCATTGAGGTTATCGATACCAACAACCTGATGACCAGCCTCAAGGAGGCGTTTACTGACATTCGCACCGATAAAACCTGCAGCGCCCGTGACTAAAAATTTCATAGCTTCCCTCATAAACCCTATTTTATAGATGCCGTAACGCATCACATGGCGTCTATGATAGCGCGAAGGGTGTAAGTTACATAACCCATCTTTCCGATATTACTCATCGGATTCTTATAGAAAAATCGCCAGTAATGGATAAACTATACAAACAAAATTATGTTTGCCCTTTTTTATCAGTTAGGGATTGTATGACGCAAAATAACAATAGCCAGGTCAGCCGAGGCAATGACCCGGAGCAAATTGATTTACTTGATTTAATGCTGCAGCTGTGGCGTGGGAAGTGGGTGATAGCAGCCTTTGTTGTTGTTTGTATCGCCCTGGCAATTGGATATTTATCCGTTGCAAAAGAAAAGTGGACCTCTAGCGCAATTATTGCACAACCTGACGCAGCTCAGATTGCCAGCTATTCTAATGCGTTGAATATCCTGTATGGTACCGCCGCACCTACAATGAATGACAACCAAACGCGTGCTATCGGCCGTTTTAGCGCCTCATTCTCGGCGTTGTCGCAGGCGCTTGAAAACCAGGCTGTACCTGAAAAACTGACGATTGAGCCCAAGGTTAAAGACCAGCCATTCCCGTTAATTGTATCGTATACCAGTTCATCGGCAGAAGCCGCGCAAAAGCAGCTAGCGCAGTACATTCAGCAGGTTGATGAGCAAACGGCTAAAGAACTCGCCGCTGACCTTAATGACAATATTAAGGAGCAGATAAAGACCCTGAACGATTCTCTGAAAAACCAGGAGAAGGTCGCTCAGGAGCAAAAAGATCTGCGTATCAAACAGATTGCTGAGGCACTCAAGAACGCTGAAGCGGCGAAAATTACCTCGCCTCAGCTTCAGCAAACCCAGGAGGTGACTCAGGAAACATTGTTCCTTCTGGGAAGTGAGGGGCTGAAATCAATGATTGACAACGAAGCTTCTCTCCCGTTGGTCTTTCCCAGAGCTTATTACCAGACCAGGCGAAATCTGCTGGACATCCAGAATCTGAGCGTTAACCCAGACTCGATCCACGTTTACCGTTATGTCATGAAGCCGGAACTCCCTGTACGACGTGACAGCCCGAAAAAAGCAATTACTCTTATTCTTGCTGTACTGCTGGGCGGGTTGCTTGGTTCCGGTTTTGTGCTTGGCCGCAGCGCATTGCGCAACTACAAACCAAAAGTCTGATTTGCAGATAAAAAAAACCGGGGATATTCCCCGGTTTTTTTATTTGTGACGTTTGCGAAGATTCTCTATCACCGCCGTCAAATCCAGCTCCTGATCCTGCAGCAGCACCAGCAGGTGATACATCAAATCAGACGCTTCATTCGTCAGCTCCTCGCGGTCATGCACGGTTGCGGCCAGCGCCGTCTCAACGCCTTCTTCTCCAACCTTCTGTGCGATGCGCTTTGTTCCGCTGGCGTACAGCTTCGCGGTGTAGGAACTTTCAGGATCCGCCGTTTTACGCTCTGCCAGCAGCTGTTCCAGTTGATACAGGAACAACCACTGGTGGCTCGCCTCGCCGAAGCAGCTGCTGGTGCCCTTATGGCAGGTTGGGCCGATTGGGTTTGCCAGCACCAGCAGGGTGTCGTTATCGCAGTCAGGCGTTATGCTCACTACATTCAGGAAATGACCCGAGGTTTCGCCTTTGGTCCACAGGCGCTGTTTCGTGCGCGAGTAGAAGGTCACTTTGCCGCTGTCGATTGTTTTCGCCAGCGCGTCCTGGTTCATATACCCCAGCATCAACACTTCGCCTGAGACGGCATGCTGGACAACCACCGGCAGTAACCCGTCAGTTTTTTCCCAGTCCAGCTGCGCCTGTTGTTGCTCTGTTAACATACCCTGATCTCCACGCCCTGGTCGGCCAGGTACGTTTTTAACTCACCAATATTAATAATCTGTTTGTGGAACACGGACGCGGCCAGCGCGCCGTCCACGTTCGCATCGCGGAAGGCTTCAAGAAAGTGTTCCATGGTGCCCGCGCCGCCGGAGGCGATCAGCGGAACGTGGCAGACCGCACGGACTTTTTTCAGCTGCTCGAGGTCATACCCGTTACGCACGCCGTCCTGGTTCATCATGTTGAGGACAATTTCGCCCGCGCCACGCTTCTGCACTTCCTGCACCCAGTCGAGCGTTTCCCACTGCGTCACGCGCGTGCGGCTTTCATCTCCGGTGTACTGGTTCACGTGGTACTTGCCCGTTGCGGCGTCATACCAGGTGTCGATCCCAACCACAATACACTGCACGCCAAAACGATCGGCGAGGCGGGTGATCAGCTCCGGGTCGGCCAGGGCAGGGGAGTTAATCGAAATCTTGTCGGCGCCAAACGAGAGAATTTTGGCCGCGTCGTCTGCGGACTTAATCCCGCCCGCCACGCAGAACGGAATGTCGATCACTTCCGCCACGCGTGCCACCCAGCTTTTGTCGACCACGCGGCCATCGCTGGACGCGGTAATATCGTAGAACACCAGCTCGTCTGCGCCTTCATCAGCATAGCGTTTTGCCAGCGGAACGATGTCGCCAATGATCTCGTGGTTGCGGAACTGCACGCCTTTCACGACCTGGCCGTCACGTACGTCCAGGCAAGGGATTATCCGTTTTGCCAGCATTGAATCGCCTCCGTCACAGTAAATTTACCTTCCAGCAGGGCCCGACCCACAATCACACCCTTCACACCGGTACCGCGCAGCGCGGCCACGTCGCCTATATCACCAATTCCGCCCGAAGACTGGAACGCTACCTGCGGATACCGTGCGCAGACCTCTTCATACAGCGAGACGTTAGAGCCCGCCAGCGTTCCGTCCCGGGAGATGTCCGTACACAACACGTGCTTCAGGCCAACGGGGAGATAGATATCGACCAATTCTTCCAGCGTCACGCCGGAGTTTTCCTGCCAGCCGCTCACGGCAACCTGCTTATTACCCTGTTCGTCAATACGCACGTCCAGCGCCAGCACCAGGGCATCGGCACCAAAGCGGCGGAACCAGCCTTTCACTGTCTCAGGATCTTTCACGGCGGTTGAACCCACCACCACGCGGGCCACGCCAGCGTCCAGCAGCGCCGCGACGTCATCTTCCGTACGCACGCCGCCGCCGACCTGGACGGGCACATCAACGCCCGCAACAAGTTGTTTTAGCAGTGGGATCTGGCGCTTCGCCGGATCTTTCGCGCCCGTCAAATCCACCAGGTGCAGTACCTGCGCACCCTGAGCGGCATAACCCTGCAGACGCGGCAGCGGGTCGTTTCCGTAGTCGCGCTGCTGGCCGTAATCGCCCTGATGCAGACGGACAACCGTACCGTCAATTAAATCTAACGCGGGAATAATCATCACATCTCCAGGAAGTTTTTCAGCAGCTGCGCGCCCGCGGCGCCAGATCGCTCCGGGTGAAACTGTACACCGAAGAAATTGTCTTTCTGTACGGCCGCCGTAAACGCCTCGCCGTAGGTGCACTGGGCGATCGTATTCACGTTCACCGGCATGGCGTAGCTGTGCACGAAGTAAAAATACGCGCCGTCTTCGATGCCGCGAAATAGCCTGTCGCCCGCTTTGGCGTAGACGCGGTTCCAGCCCATATGCGGCAGAGGCAGGCCGCGATCGGTCATTTTCGGCACGTCTTCATCAATAATGCCCAGCAGGTCAACGCCGTTGCTCTCTTCGCTGCGGCGGCCCAGGATCTGCATGCCCAGACAAATGCCCAGTACCGGTTGGGTACAGGCTTTGATCAGGTCGACCAGCTCTCGTTCGCGAATCTGATCCATCGCCGCCTGCGCGGTGCCCACGCCCGGTAAAAAGAGTTTGTCGGCGCGCAGCACCACGTCCGGGTCACGGCTTACCACCGGCTCATAGCCGTGGCGCGCAATCGCCGATTTGACGGAGTTCAGGTTGGCGCATCCGGTATCCAGAATGACCACGTTCATTACAGCACTCCTTTCGATGAAGGCAGGGCGTCACCTTCCACGCGAATTGCCTGGCGCAGGGTACGGCCAAAGGCTTTAAAGAGACTCTCCACGCGGTGGTGGTCGTTCTTGCCCTTGGTCTTCAGGTGCAGCGTCAGGCCCATGGTGTAGGACAAGGAGCGGAAGAAGTGCTCCACCATTTCGGTGCTCAGATCGCCCACGCGCTGGTAGGTGAAATCAGCTTTGTATTCCAGGTGCGGACGGCCGGAGATGTCCATCGCGCAGCGCGCCAGACACTCGTCCATCGGCAGGACAAAGCCGAAACGGTTAATGCCGCGCTTGTCGCCGAGCGCCAGCTTCAGGGCTTCACCCAGCGCCAGGCCGGTATCTTCCACGGTGTGGTGATCGTCTATGTAGAGATCGCCTTTTACCGTAATTTCCATGCGGAAACCGCCGTGGGTGGCAATCTGGTCCAGCATGTGATCGAAGAAACCGACGCCGGTGTGGATCTTGCTGCCGCCTTCACGGTCCAGCCAGACCTTCACATCAATCTGCGTCTCTTTGGTGTTGCGCTCTACGTGGGAATAGCGGTCGCGCTTTGTCAGCTGCTCGCCAATCTTCGCCCAGTTAAGGTTGTTGCGATCGTAGCGCAGCCCCGCGATGCCCATGTTTTCCGCCAGCGTGATATCGGTGATGCGATCGCCGATGACATAGCTGTTGGTTTTATCCAGCGCATCTTCAGCCAGGTAGTGCTCTACCAGCTTCACCTTTGGCTTACGGCAGTCACACTCGTCGGCCGGCATGTGCGGGCAAATCAGCACTTCATCAAATACCACGCCCTGAGAGGTCAGCACCTGCATCATCAGATTATGCGGGCCGTCAAAGTCCGCCTGCGGGAAGCTGTCGGTACCCAGACCATCCTGGTTGGTGATCATCACCAGCTTAAAGCCTGCTTTTTGCAGCTTAAGCAGCACCGGGATCACGTCCGGTTCAAAAGCCAGCTTGTCGAATCGGTCGACCTGAAAATCGGCTGGTGGCTCCGAAATAAGGGTGCCGTCACGATCGATGAAAAGGATCTTCTGGGTCATACTTTCTCCGCTTTCAGGGCGTCAATCACGCGCTGGCTCTCTGCATGGGTGCCTACGGTAATGCGCAGGCAGCCGCTCAGAGAAGGTTGTTTATTCTGGTCTCGTAAGATAATGCCCTGATCCCATAAAGATTTAAATACGGCACTCGATGCGGTGAAGCGCACCAGGATGTAGTTAGTTTCCGAGTCGAATACCTGCTCCACGCAAGGGATATCCTTCAGGGCGGTCACCAGATACTGACGTTCCTCCAGAATTTGCGCCACGCGCTCGCGCATCGCGTTGATCCCCTGAGGCGTTAGCGCCTGTGCCGCAATATCGGCAACCGGCGTTGAGAGCGGGTACGGGGCGATCACTTTCAGCAGCAGGTCGATGACCTCTTTATTCGCCAGCGTAAAGCCGCAGCGCAGACCCGCAAGGGCAAAGGCTTTCGACAGCGTGCGCAGCACCACCAGGTGCGGATACTCTTCCAGCCAGCCTGCCAGCGTCGCCTGTGGGCAGAACTCGATGTAGGCTTCGTCGGCAACCACCAGCGCTTTACCGCGCGTCATTTCCAGCAAAGTGCGGATATCCTGCGGGTTGATAATCTGTCCGGTCGGGTTGTTCGGGCTACAGACAAACACCACTTTTACGCCATCGAGATTGTCGGCAATCCCCTGAAGATCCAGCTGCCAGTTCTCCAGCGCCTGCACGTTGCGACACGCTACGCCGAAGGTTTCCGCGCTGACGCTGTACATGCCGTAGGTAGGCTGGCAGTACATCACCGCGTCTTTGCCCGGCTCGCAGAAGGCGCGGATCAGCAGTTCAATGCCCTCATCCGCGCCGCGGCTGACCAGCACCTGCTCTGGCTTCACGCCCGCGTACTGCGCGTAGTTTTCAATAACGGCCTTTGGCTGACACTCCGGATAGCGGTTCAGCGTTTGCTGCGACAGTTCAAACTGCACCGCCGTCGGGAATTCGTTGGCGTTCAGCCAGACATCCCCTTTACCGCCCAGACGACGCGCCGACTGGTAAGGCGTCAGGCGACGGACATTTTCGCGGGCTAACTCTTCAATGTTCATGCTTGCTCCTTCAGGGCTGCAACGCGCAGCGTAACGGCATTTTTGTGGGCGGTCAGCCGCTCGGCGGCGGCCAGGGTTTCAATAGTAGACGCCAGTGACGCAAACCCTTCGCGGGAGAGCTCCTGCACGGTCATGCGTTTCTGGAAATCCGCCAGGCCCAGGCTCGAACAGGTAGAGGTGTAGCCATACGTGGGCAGCACGTGGTTGGTGCCGGAGGCGTAATCGCCCGCGGACTCCGGTGACCAGTCGCCGAGGAACACCGAGCCCGCGCTGGTAATGCTGTCAACCAGATCGCGCGCGTTGCGGGTCTGAATGATCAGGTGCTCCGGGCCGTACTGGTTGGAGATGGTAATACACTGGTCCAGGTCGCGCGCCACAATCAGGCGGCTGGCCGCTAGCGCCTGACGTGCCGTGTCGGCGCGGGGCAGGTCGGCAAGCTGGCGCTCAACGGCTTCGCCCACGCATTTCGCCATATCGGCGTCCGGCGTCAGCAGGATGACCTGCGAGTCCGGGCCGTGTTCCGCCTGAGAAAGCAGGTCGGAGGCCACGAAGTCCGGCGTTGCGCCGCTGTCGGCAATCACCAGCACTTCAGACGGGCCGGCAGGCATATCGATGGCCGCGCCGTCCAGACGCTGGCTGACCTGGCGCTTGGCTTCGGTCACGTACGCATTGCCCGGGCCAAAAATTTTGTCGACCTTCGGAATGGATTCTGTGCCAAACGCCAGGGCCGAAATCGCCTGCGCGCCGCCCACTTTATAGACCGCCTGCACGCCGCACAGCTTCGCCGCATAAAGGATCTCGTCGGCAATCGGTGGCGGAGAACACAGCACCACTTTCTGACACCCGGCAATTCGCGCGGGTGTCGCCAGCATCAGTACGGTGGAGAAAAGCGGGGCAGAGCCGCCAGGGATATAGAGGCCAACGGACGCAACCGGGCGCGTGACCTGCTGGCAACGCACGCCGGGCAGGGTTTCTACATCCACGGTCTGCAGCTTTTGCGCGGTGTGGAATGTATCAATGTTTTTCACCGCGACGGCCATCGCCTGCTTGATATCGTCACCCAGACGATTGCTGGCATCAATGATTTCCTGCTCGGTAACCCGTAATGCGCCAACTTCCGTCTTGTCAAACTTCGCGCTGTATTCACGCAGCGCGTCATCGCCACGGGCTTTGACGTTATCCAGGATCTCCGCCACGGTGCGTGAGATGCTCTCAGAGGCGGAAATCGCCGGGCGCATCAGCAGCTCGCGCTGCTGTGCGTCGCTACAGGTATTCCAGTCGATGATTGTGTTAAAGCTCATGGCCATTACTCCATCATCTTCTCAATAGGCAGCACCAGGATGGAGCTTGCGCCCAGCGCCTTCAGTTTTTCCATGGTTTCCCAGAACAGGGTTTCGCTGCTCACCATGTGCATCGCCACGCGCTGCTGATCGCCCGCCAGCGGCAGGATGGTTGGACGCTCAGCGCCCGGCAGCAGGGCTATCACTTCATCCAGACGCTCGGTTGGGGCGTGCATCATGATGTATTTGGACTCACGCGCCTGAATCACGCCCTGAATGCGGGTCAGCAGCTTGTCGATCAGCTGCTGCTTGGCGTCGGCCATGTCGCCGTCGCGCTGAATCAGGCACGCTTTAGAGCGGTAGATCACTTCTACTTCGCGCAGACCGTTGGCTTCCAGCGTCGCGCCGGTAGAGACGAGGTCACAGATGGCGTCCGCCAGACCCGCACGCGGCGCCACTTCAACGGAGCCGTTCAGCAGACAGGATTTAAACTGCACGCCTTTCTGGTCGAGATAACGCTTTAACAGGTGAGGGTAAGAGGTGGCGATACGTTTGCCGTTCAGCGCGGCCGGGCCGTCCCACGCTTCGTCAACCGGCGTAGCCAGGGACAGGCGGCAGCCGCCGAAGTCCAGACGACGGAGGGTGAAGTAACGCGGATCTTCACCCTGCGCGCGGCGGGTCAGCAGCTCTTCTTCCAGCACGTTTTCCCCGATAATGCCGAGGTCAACGACGCCATCCATGACCAGGCCGGGAATATCGTCATCACGCACGCGCAGAATGTCGATGGGCATGTTTTCAGCCAGAGCAATCAGGCGCTGGGTGTGCAGGTTAATTTTAATCCCGCAGCGGGCCAGCAGTTCGCGTGAGTCATCGCTCAAACGGCCTGATTTTTGAATAGCTATGCGTAAGCGTGAGTTATCTAACATTCTTTATTCCTCGTTAACCTGTTTTAACCTGCCTGAATTTGGTCCAAAAAAAAGCCCCCGGAAGAAGATCTTCCGGGGGCTTTTTCATGCGTTCATGCACCACTGGAAGATCCAAACGTCTTCCAGCACACATCGCCTGAAAGACTAGTCAGGATGATGGTGATGATGGTGGTGTTTAAATTGAACGCGTGTCATATAAATTCTCGATGAATGCTTATTCATTTGATGTCTTTTAACCTAAACCAGTTGTACGACATATTGCAAGGGCTTTTTTTGATCATTAATTCATTTCATATTGATGCTATGAATTGTGTGTTCTGCCGGGCTGGCGTAGCCTTATAAAAGACGAGTGAGAGTCAGGAGAATTCGCATGAAAAAGGTCGCGATTGTCGGTTTAGGGTGGCTGGGAATGCCGCTGGCGATGTCATTAGCCGCGAAAGGCTGGCAGGTGACCGGGAGCAAAACCACGGCGGATGGGGTAGAGGCAGCGCGCATGTGCGGTATTGATGGCGTTGAGCTGCGCCTTGAACCGGAGCTGGTGTGTGATGCTGACGATCTGGACACGCTGATGAACGTCGATGCGCTGGTGATCACGCTCCCCGCGCGGCGCAGTGGCCCGGGCGAGTCGTTTTATCTGCAGGCGATGCAGGAGATCGTCGACAGCGCGCTGGCGCACCATGTTCCGCGCATCATTTTTACCAGCTCGACGTCGGTGTATGGCGAAGTTGAGGGCGTGGTGAAAGAGAGTTCCGAGCGCCGTCCCGTGACGGCGAGCGGTCAGGTTCTGAAAGAGCTGGAAGACTGGCTGCATAATCTTCCCGGCACGCAGGTCGATATCGTCCGTCTGGCGGGGCTGGTGGGTCCAGGCCGCCATCCGGGACGCTTTTTTGCCGGTAAGTCTGCGCCAGACGGCCAGCATGTCGTCAATCTTGTGCATCTTGACGATGTTGTTGCTGCGATTGAGCTACTCTTACAGGCTCCGAAAGGTGGACACATCTATAATATATGTGCACCTTCTCATCCGGCACGCAGCACGTTTTACCCGCTGATGGCACGTCAGCTGGGTCTGGCTCCGCCGGTTTTTGGTGAGGCAAAGGATGACAGCAAAGGCAAAATTGTTGATGGCAATCGCATTTGTCATGAGCTGGGGTTTGAGTATCAGTATCCCGATCCGCTGGTGATGCCCATGGAATAAGACCCGCAGCGGAGACGATCGCGCACCAGAAGGGGGCGAGCATGAAACCGCTGCTGGATGTTCTTATTATTCTGGATGCTCTGGAAAAAGAGGGGAGCTTTGCCGCTGCGTCAGCAAAGCTCTACAAAACCCCATCTGCGTTGAGCTATACCGTTCAAAAACTGGAAAGCGATCTCAATATCCAGATCCTCGATCGCACCGGGCACCGCGCACGTTTCACCCGTACCGGACAGATGCTGCTGGAAAAAGGCCGTGAAGTCCTCCATACCGTTCGTGAACTCGAAAAGCAGGCCGTAAAACTCCATCAGGGGTGGGAAAACGAGCTGGTTATTGGCGTGGATGATACCTTTCCGTTTTCTCTCCTGACGCCGCTGATTGAAGCCTTCTATCAACACCACAGCGTGACCCGGCTTATTTTTATCAACGGCGTGCTGGGGGGCTCCTGGGATGCCTTAACGCAGGGCAGGGCGGATATTTTTGTCGGTGCACTCCATGAGCCTCCCCAGCTGAGTGATTTTGGTTTTGCCCGGCTGGGCGTACTGGAGCAGGTATTTGCCGTAGCGCCCCATCATCCTCTGGCTCAGGAGCCAGAGCCTGTTAACCGTCGCGTGATTAAAGGCTATCGCGCCATCGTGGTCGGGGACAGCTCTCGTCCGGAATGCTCGGTCTCCTCGCAGCTGCTTGATGAGCAGGAGGCCATTACCGTTTTCGACTTTAAAACCAAGCTGGAACTGCAAATAAGCGGCCTGGGCTGCGGCTATTTACCGCGCTATCTGGCGCAGCGGTTTATTGACAGCGGCGCGCTTGTTGAAAAACAGGTACTTGCTCAAAGCAGTAATGAATCGGTGTGGGTAGGCTGGAATGAACAAACTGCCGGGCTTGCAAGCGCCTGGTGGCGAGACGAGATTTTAGCAAATAGTGCTATCGCCGCCGTTTACTCTCAGCCCGACGTCCAGAAATCAGCCAGTTAGTAAAAAGAAAATTGTCCCATGCTTTGCAAAGTATTGCCTTTTGTATCCGATGTGGGGCAAAATGCCGCCGCTGCAACCAAATGAATAATCGACGATATAAAAGGCGTCGGTTATTTTTTTTTGCATGTACGAAACGAAACTAAAAACCAAGAGGCCGGGCTTCGTACCGGATAGATATTTACTAAAATCCGACAGTTGTTGTCGCTGAGGAAGAAAGAAATGGGGCAATTTTTCGCTTACGTGGCGGTTATCACCGTAAAGGAGAATAACTATGTCGCATAACGCAACTCCAAACACCTCTCGCGTGGAATTACGTAAAACGCTTACGTTGATTCCGGTTGTTATGATGGGCCTTGCCTATATGCAACCGATGACGCTGTTCGATACATTCGGTATCGTATCAGGCCTCACAGACGGTCATGTGGCAACGGCGTACGCCTTTGCGCTGGTCGCCATTCTCTTTACTGCGCTGAGCTACGGTAAACTGGTTCGCCGTTTCCCGTCTGCAGGCTCTGCCTATACCTATGCCCAAAAATCCATCAGCCCGGCGGTTGGCTTCATGGTGGGCTGGTCATCTCTGCTGGACTATCTGTTCATGCCGATGATCAATATTCTGCTGGCAAAAATTTACTTCGAAGCGCTGGTGCCTTCTGTTCCATCGTGGATCTTCGTTGTCGCGCTGGTGGCCTTTATGACCATCTCTAACCTGCGCAGCATCAAGACCGTGGCGAACTTCAACACCCTGATTGTTATACTGCAGATGGGTATTGTGGCGGTTATCGTTGGCCTGATCATCTACGGTGTTTCTCACGGTGAAGGTGCAGGTACGCTGACCAGCACGCGTCCATTCTGGTCTGAAGGTGCGCACGTTGTGCCGATGATTACCGGTGCGACGATTCTGTGCTTCTCGTTCCTGGGCTTTGACGGTATCTCTTCTCTGTCCGAAGAGACCAAAGATGCTGAGCGCGTGATCCCGAAAGCGATTTTCCTGACAGCGCTGATTGGCGGCCTGATCTTTATCGGAGCTTCCTACTTCCTGCAGCTGTACTTCCCGGACATCTCTCGCTTTAAAGATCCAGATGCGTCACAGCCTGAAATCATGCTGTATGTTGCGGGTAAAACCTTCCAGTGGGGCGTGCTGATCTTCTCCAGCGTGACCGTACTGGCGTCCGGCATGGCGGCACACGCAGGCGTTTCTCGTCTGATGTACGTGATGGGCCGTGACGGCGTATTCCCAACCCGTTTCTTTGGCTACGTTCATCCGAAATGGCGTACTCCGGCGTGGAACGTGCTGCTGGTTGGAGCTATTGCCCTGCTGGCGATTAAATTCGACCTGGTGACGGCGACCGCGCTGATTAACTTCGGTGCGCTGGTGGCGTTTACCTTCGTTAACCTCTCCGTGATCTCACAGTTCTGGATCCGTGAGAAGCGCAACAAAACGCTGAAAGACCACTTCAACTATCTGGTGCTTCCAGTATGTGGTGCCCTGACCGTGGGCGCGCTGTGGATTAACCTGGAAGAGAGCTCTATGGTTCTGGGTCTGATCTGGGGTGCTATCGGTTTGGTTTACCTGGCCTGCGTCACGAAGAGCTTCCGTAACCCGGTTCCTCAGTACGAAGACGTCGCGTAATGACTCGCCGGGTGGCGCTAGCGCTTGCCCGGCCTACAAAACGACACACCCGTTGGCCTGTGCCAGCGGGCAAAAAAAGCCGGAGACATCGCCTCCGGCTTTTTTTATACCCCTCGCTCAGACAATCTCTTGAGCGTACTGGAACAGGGATTTCAACAGCGCCTGTTTCTCAGCATTCCCCTCATACTGGCCATAAAGCATTTCCAGCTCCTGGGCATAGCTATTAAGGAACTCAGGGGTAAAGACATTGCGACGATGCTGCAGCCAGCGATCCTGCTCAGCCTCGTCCAGCGTGCCGGGGAAGTTACGCGCGCGGTAGTTAAACATCAGCTTTTCGATGCGTTTATCGGCAAAGGTGATATCCAGCGCCGGCAGGTTACGCGGCTCGGTTTGCAGAACGATATTCATCGCCGCGCGGTCGGCATCGCTGAAGAAGCCGTTGTAGAGCTGGGCATCCACGTTTTCAGACGGCACGAACGGCTCCGCCTCGGCAAAGATAGCAACTACTTTCTCGCGCACCTGCGGGTTATCGCGCAGCACTTTCAGGTTATCGAGGCAGCGCTGACGGTTAATGCCCAGTCTGTCCGCATCTTCCGGGCGCAGCGTATTCGCCTGCGCGAGTACCGGACATTTATTGATATGCACCAGTTTGACCGGCACCGCGGGCAGATCGCCGAGTTCATTTTTCGGGGTATAGAGCCGTTCGCGCAGGGTATCGCTGTCGAGCTCCAGCAGCGGCGAAATATCGCCGGCTAAATCCACCATGATGACCGCATTACGGTTGTCCGGATGCCACGCCAGCGGGGCGACCCAGCTGGTATTACCGCGCCAGGCACCAAACATGCCGGAAATATGCACCAGGGGTTTCATCTGCGGCACGTCGATAAGGGTCATCAGCTTCTGCTTGCTGCGGTGGCTCAGCAGATACTCAAACAGCCGGGGCTGCGCGTTTTTCACCAGCTTCGCCATGGCAATGGTGGCATAGACGTCCGCCATCGCGTCGTGGGCATTGCTGTGCTCGATGCCGTTGGCGCGCGTCAGGTGTTCCAGCCGGAAGCTGGTCAGCCCTTCCTCGTTTTCCGGCCAGTTAATGCCCTCAGGACGCAGGGCATAACAGGCGCGCATGATGTCGAGCAAATCCCAGCGTGAATTGCGGTTCTGCCAGCTCCAGGCATAGGGATCGTAGAAGTTGCGATAGAAGATGTTGCGCGTTACTTCGTCATCGAAGCGGATGTTGTTGTAACCGACCACGCAGGTATTGGGGACGGTAAACAGATCGTGGATGCGTCGGGCGAATTCTGCCTCGTTAACGCCTTTCTCGCGCGCTTCCTGAGGCGTGATCCCGGTGACCATGACCGCCCCGGGCTGCGGCAGGTAGTCATCAGCCGGCTTGCAGTAAAAGACCTCAGGCTCGCCAATAATGTTGAATTCGTCGTCGGTACGGATGGCGGCAAACTGCGCCGGTCGGTCCAGCGCCGGGTGTGTGCCAAAGGTTTCGTAGTCATGGAATAAAAAAGTCGGGCGAGCGGCAGAGTCAGACACCAGTAATACCATCCTGTTAAAAAATGACGTCACTATGGTAAACGATCGTGCGGTTCAGACCGAATAAAAAGCACCTCCGTGACGCAAATTTGCGCGCCAGCTTCAGAGAAAAACCTGTGCTCTGTCACATTTTTTTGCAATTAAGCCAGGTAACGACATCAGAACTCCCGTAAAAAGGTCATCGATTTTTAATGACCTGAGGATATACCGTTGAAACGCCGTCTGTTTATTGCTGTTTCTTTACTCGCTTCGAGTGTCTCATCTGCTTTTGCGGCCGAACCACTGGATTTTTCGCCGCAGCCTCCGGCCATTCAGGCTGGCTCCTGGGTGCTGATGGACTACACGACTGGTCAGATCTTAACGGCGGGCAACGAACATCAACAACGTAATCCGGCGAGCCTGACCAAGTTGATGACGGGGTATGTGGTTGATCGGGCCATTGATAGCCATCGCATTACGCCGGACGATATTGTCACCGTCGGGCGTGACGCGTGGGCAAAAGGCAACCCGGTTTTTGACGGCTCATCGCTGATGTTCCTGAAAGAGGGCGATCGCGTCTCCGTGCGTGATTTAAGCCGCGGTCTGATTGTCGATTCCGGCAACGACGCCTGCGTGGCGCTGGCCGATCACGTGGCGGGCGGTCAGCCGCAGTTTGTGAAGATGATGAACGACTACGTGCAGAAGCTGAACCTGCGCGATACGCACTTTGAAACCGTCCACGGGCTGGACGCGCCGGGCCAGCACAGCTCGGCCTATGACCTGGCCGTACTCTCCCGGGCCATCATTCACGGCGAGCCTGAGTTTTACCATATGTACAGCGAAAAGAGCCTGACCTGGAACGGGATCACCCAGCAAAACCGTAACGGCCTGCTGTGGGATAAAACCATGAACGTGGACGGGCTTAAAACGGGGCACACCTCGGGGGCGGGCTTTAACCTGATTGCGTCCGCCGTTGACGGCCAGCGCCGTTTAATCGCGGTGGTGATGGGGGCGGACAGCCCGAAGGGGCGTGAGGACCAGGCCCGGAAACTGCTGCACTGGGGGCAGCAGAACTTCGATACGGTGCAAATCCTGCATAGCGGTAAAAAAGTGGGGACAGAGCGTATCTGGTACGGCGATAAGGAGCAGGTGAAACTGGGCACCGACCAGGACTTCTGGCTGGCCTTGCCGAAAGCGGAAGTGCCGAACATCAAAGCCAAATACGTGCTGGATAAAAAAGAGCTGGAAGCGCCGATTGCTGCGCATCAGCGGGTCGGGGAGATCCAGCTCTATGACCGTGACAAGGTGGTGGCGCACTGGCCGCTGGTGACGCTGGAAGCCGTTGATAAGGGCGGACTGTTCTCTCGCATGAGCGATTATCTCCACCACACGCTTTAACCGCTGATGGGCAGACTGGCAGGGTTGCGAGTCTGCTCACATAATAAACACTCCTCGTTTGCCGATAATAGTAATCCAGCTTTATAGTGTATAAATATACAGTGATAAATGGAGGCAGCATGGACTACAGCATCAAGCAGCAACAGAAACGTAAGATTGCCGGTTTTCATTTGGTCGGACCGTGGGAACAAACGGTTAAACAGGGCTTTGAACAGCTGGTGATGTGGGTGGACGGGCGCCACATTGAGCCGCTGGAGTGGGTTGCGGTCTACTACGATAACCCCGATGAGGTCCCGGCAGAAAAACTGCGCTGCGATACGGCCGTTACGGTACCGGATGATTTCGTTATTCCGGAAAACAGCGAAGGCGTCATGATGACGGAAATCGCGGCCGGGGATTATGCCGTGGCGACGGCGCGCGTGGAAAACTACGACTTCGCCACGCCGTGGTATCAGTTCTTCAACTCTCTGCTGCAGGACAATAAGTACCAGATGGCGCTTAAACCCTGCTTCGAACGCTATCTCAATGACGGCAATGCAGACGGCTACTGGGATATCGAAATGTATATCGCGGTAGAGCATAAAACGGCTTAAGCCTGCTAAATGAAGGGTTTTTCAGCCGGGAGCGATCCGCCCGGCTGAAAACACAGTACAATTGTGATTTGCCGTGTAGCTGGAGAGCGGGTGTGCGTCCCGACAAATCATTAACCCCTTTTGAAATTCGCTTGTACAAACATTACCGCGTGGTGCATGGGTGCCGCATCGCGCTGGCGTTCGTATTGACGTTTGTACTGGTCCGTTTGCTTGATGTTCCGGAAGGGACGTGGCCGCTGATCACCCTGGTGGTGGTGATGGGGCCCATCTCGTTTTGGGGGAACGTTGTTCCGCGCGCCTTTGAGCGAATTGGCGGGACGGTTTTAGGCTCGGCCCTTGGGCTTATTGCCCTGAAGCTGGAGCTCATCTCATTTCCCGTGATGCTGGCATGGTGCGGGGCCGCCATGTTCCTGTGCGGCTGGCTGGCGTTGGGCAAAAGACCGTATCAGGCCTTGCTGATTGGGATTACTCTCGCGGTGGTTGTCGGTGCGCCCGCCGGGGATATGACCACCGCGCTGTGGCGAAGCGGGGATGTCATCCTGGGGTCACTGCTGGCCATGCTCTTCACCGGCATCTGGCCGCAGCGCGCTTTTCTGCACTGGCGTATTCAGATGGCGAACTACGTCACCGCCTTTAACCGCGTCTATCAGGCCGGTTTTTCCCCGAATCTGGTCGAACGTCCCCGGCTGGAAAAGCATCTGCAAACAATCCTCAACGACGTGGTCAAAATGCGCGGCCTGATCACGCCCGCCAGCAAAGAAACCCATATTCAGAAATCGATTTTCGAAGCCATCCAGACGGTAAGCCGCAATCTGGTCTGCATGCTTGAACTGCAAATCAACGCCCACTGGGCCTCGCGTCCCAGCCATCTGTTGATGCTTAACGCGCAGACTCTCAAAGAGACCCAGCAGATGACGCAGCAAACGCTGTTGACCATCGCCCATGCGCTCTATGAAGGGAACCCGCAGCCGATACTGGCCAACAGCGAGCGGCTGAATGAGATCGTCGCGGAGCTGAAGCAGTTAATCAATGAACGCCAGAGCGACAACGTTGCGGAAACGCCTATTCATGGCTACGTCTGGCTGAGCATGGAACTGGCGCGTCAGCTTGAGCTGTTATCGCACCTTATTTGCCGGGCGCTGCGCAAATAAAAGGCGTATGTGACGGCTGCTGCTTCGATTCAGCAGCAATTGGGGTTATGATAGCTTTAAACGATATACTCATTGTCATTCGCAGCCGCTGTCAGTAAGGTTATTGTTACAACGGTTGCCTTAACGAATCCGAATCTCACATTATCAGGGGTGTAAAAATGGAAACTACCAAGCCTTCGTTCCAGGATGTTCTGGAATTCGTCCGCCTGTTCCGCCGCAAAAACAAGCTGCAGCGTGAAATCCAGGACGTTGAGAAGAAGATCCGTGACAACCAGAAACGTGTTCTGCTCCTCGACAACCTGAGCGACTACATCAAGCCAGGTATGAGCGTTGAAGCTATTCAGGGCATTATCGCCAGCATGAAGAGCGACTATGAAGACCGCGTTGATGACTACATCATCAAAAACGCTGAGCTGTCCAAAGAGCGTCGTGACATCTCTAAAAAGCTGAAAGTGATGGGCGAAATCAAAAACGGCGAAGCAAAAAGCGAGTAATCGCAGCGAATAGTGAAAAAGGCTCTCTGGTGACAGAGAGCCTTTTTTTATGATTCAGAACGCGGCTGTAGCTGATAAATCCAGGCCTGAACCTGCTTGCCTTCAAGGGTGGTCACCGTGACCTCAACCCGATCGTAGCCGTCTTCAAATTCGTCCAGCATTTGCCAGTGTGCGGCAAGGTTATCCGAGATAAACAGATAGCCTTCGACGCGGGGGCCGTCAGGGTGGAGCACAATTCCCGGGAAGTCCGCCGCGGCGCCCCAGCCGCGTTCGTAAAACGTGCCGGATACGGAACCGGCCAGCCATTCGCCGCCGATGTCTTCAAGAATATGCGCATTAGAGTGGCCCGGGCGCAGCGTGCCGTAGACAAACAGAGCGTTCATTTTCCCTCATCCGCAAAGCAAAAAGCCTGCTTTAAAAGCAGGCTTTTTAAATTTGGCTCCTCTGACTGGACTCGAACCAGTGACATACGGATTAACAGTCCGCCGTTCTACCGACTGAACTACAGAGGAATCGTTGTGGAGGCTTATCTTAGCGGCGAAAAAACTTTTGTCAAACCTGATCTTAGGGAAAATCGACTGATTGCTGATTCTGTCGTCAGTTTGTTGTAAATCCACACATCTTTTTCTGGAAAATACTTTGCAGGATTAGCATTTGTCCCCCATCATTTGAAATGGAGTTTCAACTTTTCTCGCTAAGGTCCATTTTGAACGTCACTGCCTCCTTACGCCAGGCGATAACGCGCACGCCATGGTATGCAAAACGTAAAAGCTATCGTGTCCTGTTCTGGCGTGAAATCACCCCCCTTGCCGTGCCTATCTTCCTGGAAAATACCTGCGTTCTGCTGATGGGGGTTTTGAGCACCTTCCTGGTGAGCTGGCTGGGTAAAGAGGCGATGGCTGGGGTTGGGCTGGCGGACAGTTTTAACATGGTGGTGATCTCGTTCTTTGCCGCCATAGACCTCGGGACGACGGTGGTGGTGGCCTTTAGCCTCGGCAAGCTTGACCCCAAACGTGCACGCGAGGCGGCCCGCCAGTCGCTGATGATCATGACCATTTTTTCGATCGTTCTGGCGGCGGTGATCCACTATTTCGGTAAAGAGATTATCGATTTTGTCGCCGGGGAGGCCACTAACGAGGTTAAAGACCTGGCGCTGACCTACCTGGAAATGACCGTCTTAAGCTATCCGGCGGCGGCCATTGCGCTGATTGGCAGCGGTGCGCTGCGCGGGGCGGGCAACACCAAAATTCCGCTGCTGATCAACGGCGGGATGAATATCCTGAATATCATTATCAGCAGCGTGCTGATCTACGGCGTGTTCTCGTGGGAGGGGCTGGGGTTCGTCGGTGCCGGACTGGGGTTAACCATTTCACGCTATATCGGTGCGGCAGCCATCATCGGGGTGCTGATGGCGGGGATTACCCCCTCGCTGCGTCTGACGCTAAAAAGCTATTTCCGCCCCTTTAATTTCGCCATTATCTGGGAAGTGATGGGGATCGGCATTCCCGCGAGCATAGAATCGGTGTTGTTCAACGGCGGGAAGCTGCTCACGCAGATGTTTGTTGCCGGGATGGGCACCGACGTTATCGCCGGTAACTTTATCGCCTTCTCTATTGCCTCGCTGATTAACCTGCCGGGTAACGCGCTGGGTTCAGCATCCACCATTATTACGGGTAAGCGGCTCGGGAAAGGGCAGATAGGCCAGGCGGAGCGGCAGCTGCGGCACGTGTTCTGGTTGTCGACCATTGGACTGACGCTGATCGCCTGGGGAACCGCGCCGTTTGCCGGGCTGATGGCCTCGTTCTATACCCACGAAGACGACGTTAAAGAGGTTGTTAAGATCCTCATCTGGCTCAACGCGGCCTTTATGCCCATCTGGGCGGCCTCATGGGTATTACCCGCCGGGCTGAAAGGGGCGCGCGATGCCCGCTTTGCGATGTGGGTATCGATGCTCGGCATGTGGGGATGTCGCGTTGTCGCGGGGTATACGCTCGGGGTGATGCTCGGATGGGGTGTGGTCGGCGTCTGGCTGGGGATGTTCCTCGACTGGGCCGTGCGGGGCGCGCTGTTCTACTGGCGGATGGTCAGCGGACGATGGCTGTGGAAATATCCGCGAAAAAATGCCTGACAATTGCGCGAAGTGGAGAATAATTCGGCAAACGATCGGAAATGTGCATTCTGCCTTTGACATCCCGGGGGAGCATCGATAATATGCGCCCCGTTCACACGATTCCTCTGTAGTTCAGTCGGTAGAACGGCGGACTGTTAATCCGTATGTCACTGGTTCGAGTCCAGTCAGAGGAGCCAAATTTGAAAAGCCTGCTTTTAAAGCAGGCTTTTTGCTTTTCTGCATCTGGTAAAATTGTCGGGTGGCGGCTTCGCCTTACCCGACCTACGGGATTGTAGGCCCGGTAAGCGCAGCGCCACCGGGCAACCAACAAGCCGCACTATCGATCCAAACCAATCGGCGCCGTCGCCTCAACCAGCCACTCACGCGCATCGCTATTCACCAGAGGTGAAAGCACCTCGCGAACCTGCCGGTGATACGCATCCAGCCACTGCTTTTCCTGCTCGCTCAGCAGATGCAGCTCAACCTGACTTAAGTCGATCGGGATCAGCGTCAGCGAGGCAAATTTGCAGAAACCCGGACGGCTCTCCACAATCTCCACCTGGTTTTCAATACGAATACCGTGGCTATCGCCCAGATAGTAGCCTGGCTCGATAGTCATGATATTGCCCGCCACCAGCGGCCACGGATTAACCTTTTTGGCGATGCGATGCGGGTTCTCGTGGATCAGCAGCTGGTGCCCCACGCCGTGTCCCGTGCCGTGATCGTAATCCAGCCCCATCTCCCACAGCGGGCGACGCGCAAACGCATCCAGCTGATGCCCCTGAGTCCCGGAAGGGAACTGCAGGGTAATGAGCGACAGGAAGCCTCTCAGCACGGCAGTGTAGTGCAGGCGCTGCTGCGGATCGACTTTCCCCCACGCCAGCGTGCGGGTGGCGTCGGTGGTGCCGTTAACATACTGACCGCCGGAATCGTTCAGGTAAAAATGGTCATGACCGATGGGCTTATTGCTGGCCTCGCTCGAATGATAGTGGCACATCGCCGCATTGCTCGAAGAGGCGGAGATGGTTTCAAAACTCTGCTCGATAAACCCCGGCTGCTGTTGACGGAACGCAAGCTGCTGCGCCTGCGCGTCCAGCTCGGTGAGCGGTTGTCCTGCCGCCTCGCGCCGCGGCACTTCGCGGCTCAGCCAGGCGAGGAAGTTGACCCACGCGGCCCCGTCCCGGTGATGGCACTCGCGATAACCTGCCAGCTCGACCGGGTTTTTAGTCGCTTTCATCAGGGTGATGGGATCGGTCCGCCAGACAATTTCTCCCCGTGGTTCAACGGCGAAGCGCAGGGCAACCGGCGCGGAATCGGCATCAATCATCACCCGTTTGCCTACGGCAATCTGCTGGCAGCGTTCAATAAAGGTATCCTGCGGCGCAATGGTGAACGCATTGCGCACACCGTCAGGCAGGGCGCTGAGCTTATTGTCGTTAACAAACCACTCAACGTGACCGTCACGACCGAGAAGGGCAAAGGAGAGCGGTACCGGGCTGTAAGGGATATCCGCACCGCGGACGTTTAACAGCCAGGCGATGTTATCCGGCAGGGTGACGGCGAGATAATCCACATTGTTTGCGGCCAGCACGGCGGCGACGCGCTGACGTTTGTCCGCGCTGCGTTCGCCGCTGTGTTCAACCGGCATCTCACGGATAAGCCCCGCCGGTGCGGCAGGGCGATCGGTCCATAGCGTGTCAAACGGCGAGGCCTTCAGCGGCACCAGCTCGCACGGCGTGGCAGACAGTTGCTCAAATTCCGCGTTGGTCATCAGCAGCGCGTCAAAACCGATGCGCGTCCCTGACTCAACGTTTTCTGCCAGCCATTCCGCCAGCGGCTCGTTGTGCAGGTGGTGGATCTCAACCTCATCCGTATTGACCTGAACGCGCGCCTGAACCTGATAGCGCCCGTCGACGAACAGCAGCGCTTTGTTTTTCAGCACCAGCGCCACGCCGGCCGAACCGTCAAAGCCCGTCAGCCAGGCCAGCTTTTCGTCGTAAGGCGCGCAGTATTCGCTCTGCCAGGCATCCGCGCGCGGGACGATCATCCCGTCGAGATGGCTGGCCTCAAGCCAGTGGCGCAGGGCAGAGAGCGGTGATGTGCTGGACATTGTTTTTCCTTATCGTGATTAGCGGAACGGCGGCTCGTTGAAGGTGCGCAGCTTGCGCGAATGCAGCTTGTCGCCCTCCGCGCGAAGTAAATCAATGGCGCGAATACCAATCTGCAGATGCTCAGAGATAGCCCCTTCGTAGAAACGGTTGGCCTGGCCCGGCAGCTTAATTTCACCGTGCAGCGGCTTATCGGAGACGCACAGCAGCGTGCCGTAAGGAACGCGGAAGCGATATCCCTGCGCGGCAATGGTGGCGCTCTCCATATCGATCGCTACCGCGCGGCTCAGGTTGAACCGCAGCGCGGAGGCGGAGTAGCGCAGCTCCCAGTTGCGGTCATCCGTTGTGACGACCGTACCGGTGCGCAGGCGCTGTTTAACCTCTTCGCCCGGCATGCCGCTGACCTCTTTGGTGGCGTCATACAGCGCGCGCTGTACTTCGGCGATGCTCGGGATTGGGATATCCGGCGGCAGCACCGCATCAAGCACGTGATCATCGCGCAGATAGGCGTGGGCCAGCACGTAGTCGCCAATCAGCTGGCTTTCGCGCAGGCCGCCGCAGTGGCCAATCATCAGCCACACGTCCGGGCGCAGTACCGCCAGATGGTCGCAGATGGTCTTGGCATTTGACGGGCCAACGCCGATGTTAATCAGCGTGATGCCCTGGCCGTCGGCGGTGATCAGGTGCCAGGCGGGCATCTGGTGCTTTTTCCACGCCAGGTCGGAAATGGCCTGCTCGGGCGCTTCGGTTTCAGCGGTGATCCAGATCCCGCCCGCGCAGGACAGCGCGATATACGGGCTCTCCGGGTCGAGGATCTGGCTGCAGCCCCAGCGGACAAACTCGTCGACGTAGCGGGTGTAGTTGGTAAAGAGCACGAACGGCTGGAAATGTTCGACTGGCGTACCGGTGTAGTGACGCAGACGCGCCAGGGAGAAATCGACCCGTCGGGCATCAAAGTGCGACAGGGGAGAAAATTCTGCCGGGTGATAAATCCCGTCGGCCGTCTCATCGCCAATCTGGGAAAGTTCCGTCGTCGGGAAGTGGCGGGTCAGCCCCGCGCTCATGGAGCGGTCAAGGGTTAACGCCGAACCGTCAATCACGTACGGATACGGGATCTCATGCTGCGAGGGCTCAACGGCAATGTGCGCGCCGTAATCCTGGTACAGTAGCGTAAGCTGTTCTTCAAGATACGGGCGGAACAGCGCAGGGCGGGTGACGGTGGTGCTGTAGCAGCCGGAGTGGGTAAAGCGCGCGTAGGCGCGGGTTTTGGGATTACTGCTGGCGCTGCCGTCCCAGGTCACAGAGAGCGATGGATAAACAAAAAGGCCCTCGGTTCTGGCCTTTTGGTCGGGAAGTTTCCCTGTTTCGATATATTCGCTGATGGCGCCGCGCAGCGCGTTGACGGACTGTTCATACAGCGCGTCGAGTTTTTCCAGCGCCTGAGCCGGGGTCAGGCTGGAGCCCTTATTATTCATCTCTGTCTCCTTGTTCCACAGGTGTGCGACTCTACCCGATAGTATGTCACACGCCTGTGAAACAAAAGGGAGATCAGCCGTGGCTCGTCTCTTTCATCAGCAGCGCCGTCGCCGCCGACAGCAGGCAGCCGGCCAGCAGATAAATCGCCACGCTGTGCCAGTTGCCGCCGGAGAAGGTCACCAGCGCGGCGGCAATAAACGGCGTAAATCCGCCACCGACCACGCTTGCGACCTGATAGCCCACGCCCGCGCCGCTGTAGCGGTAGCTTGCGCCAAACAGTTCGGTGAACATCGGCTGCTGCACGCACACCACCATGTCGTGAGCGATATTGGCGAGCATGATGGCGAAGAAGACAATCCAGAAGATCGACTGCGCCTCGAGCGCCATAAAGAATGGCCAGGCGCTGAGGGTGCCAATCAGCGCCCCGGTGATGTAAACGCGACGGCGGCCAAACCTGTCAGCCAGCCAGGCGAAGCAGGGGATAGTCAGACAGCTTATCCCGCCGACCAGCAGGCCAATATTCAGGAACAGCTCGCGGGGAAGACCGAGGTTCTGCGTCGAGTAGTTCAGGGCAAAGGCGGTGACGATATACATCGTCAGCAACTCGCACAGGCGCAGGGCGATAATTTTCAGAAAAGCGCCAGGGTGCTGAACCAGCGCTTCCATCACAGGCAGACGCTTTTTGGCGAGCGGTTTTTCCAGCTGTTGTTTTTCAAACTCAGCCGACTCCTCCATCCCGTTACGGATCCACAGCGCGGCGATGACCAGCACGATGCTGAAGATGAACGGAATACGCCAGCCCCAGCTCAGGAACTGCTCGTCGGTGGTGAGCTGGCTGATTAGCGATACCAGCCCGGTGGAAAGCAGAAGGCCCACGCCGTACCCGACCTGTACGCCGCTGCTGTAAAACGCTTTCTTATTTTTCGGCGCGCTCTCTACGGACAGAAGCGCCGCACCGCCCCATTCGCCGCCGACGGCGAAGCCCTGGATGGCGCGCAGGGTGACCAGCAGTACCGGCGCCCACCAGCCGATAGAGGCAAACGAGGGGAGAATACCAATCAGCGCGGTGGCGATCCCCATCATCCAGACGGTGAGCATCAGCATGCGCTTGCGGCCCAGGCGGTCGCCGAAGTGGCCGAAGATCACACCGCCCAGCGGGCGAAACAGAAAGCCGACGCCGAAAGTGGCAAACGCGGCAAGCGTGCCCATCGCAGGGCTGACCTGGGGAAAAAACTCGCGGTTAAACACCAGGGCGGCAGTGATGCCGTAAAGCAGAAAATCATACCAGTCGACGACGGCACCCGCGAAGCTGCCTAAGGCTGCGCGGCGGGCACGATTGAGCGAAGGTGTCTCCTCGTTGGGACGATCGGAGATGAGGGTGGAGTCCATAGTTGTCCTGTCCGTACTGATTTTTTAATTATTGGTATAAGAAAAGGTCACTCACGTTGCGCCCGTCATATAAACGGAACCTATGAGACTACCGCGACAGAACGCCTGAGAAAACGTTTTTATCTTTCCGGATGGTGCTGAATAAATAAATTTCATCCCCGCCTGCAGCGAGATAATTGTGTCTTCTGGCTCCGTTAAAGGCTGAATGGTTTACAGTAATAGTGACCGCTGCGTAAGTTAAGCTGAGGGAATAACGATGCAACGCACCTTTTCGGCATTCTGGATGGTCCTGTTTTTATTCGTCGCACCGCTTCATGCGGAGCCCAACGTCTATGGTGAACAGCGTATCAGCGGCTGGTGGAATGCGCTGACGGATGATATTTCGCAAACCTGGGAAGAGCCCCAACGTTACGACCTGTACCTGCCGTTTCTGAGCTGGCACGCTCGCTTTATGTACGACAAAGAAAAAACCGACAATTACAATGAAATGCCGTGGGGCGGCGGGCTGGGCGTTTCCCGCTATAACGAAGAGGGCAACTGGAGCGCGCTGTTCGCGATGATGTTCAAGGACTCGCATAACGAATGGCAGCCCGCGATGGGCTATGGCTGGGAGAAGGGCTGGTATCTGGATGATGCCAAAGATTTCCGTCTTGGGCTCGGTGCCGCGGCGGGCATCACGGCGCGAGATGATTTTGCAAATTATGTCCCGCTACCGTTCATCTTCCCGCTGTTTTCGGCCGGGTATAAGCGCGTTACTGTCCAGTTCACCTATATTCCCGGAACCTATAACAACGGCAACGTGCTCTTTGCCTGGCTGCGCTTAGGCTTCTAAAGGGTGATCACCTTTTTTGCCACGGCGTTAGACAATACCAGCATGGAGAACAGAACTGAGGTGACGAAGGTGAGCACAATCAGCGCCAGCTTCATACCGAGAGAGGTCACCGGTATCAGCGCCGTCAGCAGATGAAACACCGAGTAGTGCACAATATACACGCCGGTCATCGTTTTGCTGATGGCGGCCAGAATGGACTCCTTAAATTCAGCATTGCGGCGAAAGCGCACGCCGTTCGCCGCAATCACCAGCGCGATGATCAAAATGTAAATCTGCGAGCCGGTGAGAATAAAGGCGTTTCTGTCCGCCTTGAACAGCGCGAAGAAAAAGTGGCGCTCGTAAAACCAGGTGAAGAGGTAGATAAACGGGATGGCGACAACCGCCGCCCTGACGACATTTTTGCGGCTAATCCACTCGGCAATTTTCGGGTCGCAAAAGAGTTGCCCCGTCAGATAAAACAGCAGCCATGTCCACAGCCGATACTGCGGTGAAAGAGAAAGGGCGTGCGTTCCAGGATAGAGCGCTGACAGCAGATCGTATCCGTAGGAAAAGAGCAGCAGGGCGGCAATCGCGCCGCAGAACAGCCTTCGCCGCTGGCTGAGCCACTCCACCGCCGGGTGGAAGGTGTAAATCACCACAAACGCAAACACGAACCAGGGCTGGATTAAATACCCGCGCTGATAGGGCTCCCACAGGTAGTAGATCGTTATCCAGAACAGAAAAACAATCACCAGACTTTTAATTTTACCCAGCTGCCAGCGGGTGCCGTGCCGTGATTGTCCGTCGAGATAGCCCGCAACGACAAAAAACAGCGGTGTGGCGATGGTTGAAATAAAGGTTAAAAACCCCAGGATCCAGTGATAGTCATAATCATAATGATCCCAGGTGTTGTAGATGGTAAAGAAGGTCACCGCCGTCATACAGCCCAGCGTCTTGATAATGTTCAGCCCTGTCGCATTCATTGTTGTTTGGCTTCGTCCTTACGATGGAAACACGCATAGATCACGGGGAGTACCAGCAGCGTCAGGATTGTAGCAAACCCCAGTCCAAACATAATCACAACGGCCATGCTCTGGAAGAAAACGTCCAGCAGCAGCGGAGCCAGGCCAAGTACGGTCGTAAACGCGGTGAGCAGAATGGGGCGCAGGCGCGAGGTCGCGGCATATACGATCGCGCTGTGCTGATCCTGTTGCGTTTTCTGCTGTTCGATCTCTTCCACCAGCACGATGCCGTTGCGGATGAGCATTCCGCTCAGGCTCAGCAGACCAATAAGCGCCATAAAGCCAAAGGGAATGCCGGTAAGTAAAAATCCCGGCGTGACGCCAATCAGTGCCAGCGGTACGGTCAGCCAGATGGCGACCGCATTTTTTACCGAGCTGAACATCAGAACCGTAATGACAAACATCACCAGATACCCGAGAGGTAGCGTAGTGAATAGCCCCTGCTGCGCTTCGCTGGAGTTTTCCGCGTCGCCCCCCCACTCGATGCTGTAGCCGTGTGGCAGGGGAAGGGCATCTACTTGCGGCTTCACCCGGGCGAGAATGTCCCCGGAGGTTTGCTGGCTCAGCGGGTCCGGGTCCGTCTGCACCGTCAGCACCCGCGAGCGGTCGCGTCGAAGGATGAGCGGATCTTCCCACTCCAGCGAGAAGCGGCTGACGACGTTACTCAGCGGGATATACTGCTGCCGCGTCTGGCTCCAGACCAGCACGTTGTTCAGGTGACTGGCGTCCAGCCGTTCGCTCTCAGGCGGGCGCACCACGACCGGAAGCAGGTCACTGCCTTCCCGGTACAGCCCCGCCCGGCTGCCGGAGAAGTTCATCTCCAGCGCGTTGTCGACGTCCTGCTTATCTACGCCAAGCTCGCGGCCCAGGGCGGCAACGTACTGTGGGCGGATCACCTTGCTGCGGTTTTGCCAGTCGTTCCTGACGCTGCCCGTGGCCGGATCGCGGGTGAGGATGTCGTCCACCTGGCTGGCAATCAGGCGCAGCCTGTCAGGGTCCGGGCCTTTAATGCGCACCTCAATGGCGCTGTCGCCGGAGGGGCCAAACATCACGCGTTTGGTGCTGGCGTTGACCTGCGGATAGTTTCGCGCGATGTACTCGTCCACGTGGCGCGTCAGGGCGGAGATGTTGCGCTGGTCGTCCATGCGCACCATGATCTGCGCATAGTTGCTGTACTGGCGCTGTCCGCTGTAGGTCAGAATAAAGCGCATACTTCCCTGACCAATGGTTGAGACGGTGGTCTCCACGCCAGGCTGGCCGTTAATGGTTTTTTCGATATCGCTGGTCATTTTCTCAGTCCACTTGATATCGGTACCGTAGGGTAACCACAGGTCGACAAAGAAAATGGGCGTATTAGACGACGGGAAAAAGTTTTGCCGTACGGCGCCGAAGCCCCAGACAGACGCTGCCAGCAGCGCAGCCATCACAATGAGCGTCGGTGCCTTATGGCGCAGCAGCGTGTTAAGCAGGCGCTGGTAGGCGCGGTAGAGTCGTTTATCGTAAGGGTCTGACTCGTCGGTTTTATCGGGCGCGCTGTTGTTTTTAAACAACCACCACTTAATCAGCACCGGGGTGAGGGTGAGCGCCGAAAACCAGCTCAGCATCAGGGAAATCAGCAGCACCTGGAACAGGGATTTACAGTATTCCCCGGTGGAATCCTGCGACAGCCCGATAGGGGCAAACGCCAGGATGGCAATCACCGTCGCCCCCAGCAGCGGCAGGGCGGAGCGGCGGATGATGTAGTTTACGGCGGTTAACAGCGGGGAGCCCTGCTGTCGGGCAATCAATACCCCTTCGACAATCACGATGGCGTTATCCACCAGCATGCTGAGGGCGATAATCAGCGCCCCAAGCGAGATGCGCTGTAGCTCAATGCCACACAGATACATAATCAGCAGCGTGCCCAGCACGTTAAGGGCGAGAGAAACCGCAATGATGATCCCGCTGCGTACGCCCATAAAAATCAGCAGCACGCCGATGACAATCGCCAGCGCCATCAGGAAGTTAATAATAAAACCGTTAACGGAGTGGCCCACTTCGGCTGCCTGATCGTAAAACAGGTCTATCCGTATGCCGGCCGGTTTTTCCGCCGACATCTGGTTTAGCTTCGCCTCCAGCGCGTGGCCCACGTCGATCACGTTCACCCCGGGAATAAACGAGACGCCCATGGTGACGGCTTTTTTGCCGTTGGCATGGTAGATACTCGCTGGCGATTCGTTCAGCCCGCGCGACAGCGTGGCGATATCCCGCAGACGCGTCGCCGCCCCGGTGCCGGAAGGCGTGATGATGAGATCCGCCAGTTCATCAAGATTTCCGAACTCACCGGTCGGGTGCAGGCGAATGGATTCGGTGCCGGAGGTGATTTCTCCTGCGCTGGAAACAACGTTAAGTCTGCTGAGCAGGGCGGAAAGCTGGTTCAGCGTAATGCCGCGCGCGGCCATTTTGCTCAGGGAGATATCAATGTTGACCTGCTGGCTAATCGCCCCACCGATGGCGACCTTCGCAACCCCCGGGACCAGAATTAACTCGCGGCGAAGCTGCTCCGCGTATCTCACCAGTTCAGGGTTACTGAATTCATTCCCGGAAATGGCGAAGAAGAAGCCGAACACGTCGCCGAAATCGTCATTTACAAAGGGCGTGACGACGCCGTGCGGGAACTGACGCGAGGCATCGCCCACGCGGCGGCGCAGTTCATCCCAAATCTGCGGCAGCTCGTTCGAGTGATAGCGTGACGCGATGTTAACGGTGATTTGCGACAGACCGTTTGACGAGATAGAGCTGACGTTATCCAGATAAGGCAGCTGCTGAAGGGCATTCTCCAGCGGAAGCGTCACCTCTTCTTCAACCTGCTGAGCGGATGCGCCGGGGTAGTGGGTGACCACCACTGCGGTTTTGATGCTAAAGGCGGGATCTTCCAGCCTGCCGATATTCAACAGGGCAAAAATCCCCCCGATGCCCAGCAGCAGGATCGTTAGCCAGACGCGAACAGGGTTATTGATAAATTGACGAGAGATATCCATTACAGTCCCCGTTCACGCGTCCAGATACGCACCGGCTGGTTAGCATGGAGCTCCCCAACGCCCGCGGCCACCACGCGCTCGCCCGCCTTAAGCCCGCTGGTAATCACCACGCCTTCGGTGCTCACTTGCCCCACGCTGACCTTGCGGTCTTCAAGATGGAGCGCGTCGCCTTCGCCCGTTACGACCCAGACGTGCGGCTCATTGCGCGGGCTGTTGTCCGGGTTAAAGACTGCCTCAACCGGTACGACCAGCGCCTGAGCGCCCGCGCCCGCCGGGAGGTTGGTTAAATTGATGGTCACCGTACCGCTTACGCCACCGACGGCGGGAAAATCATCTGGCCGCGGCATGGTGAGTATCACCTGCCAGGTCAGGGTATTGCTGTCGCTGCTGCCCGAATGCTCTTTGTAGACGGCGGTAAATTCCCGATCCGGAATGGCGTTAATTCTCACCACGGGCCGATACTGCGCGTTGCGGATATCAAAGGTCTTAAACAGGTTTTCAGGGATGCTGAACACCACGTCAAGCAGGTCGGTGCGGGTTAACGTGGCAATGGGCTGACCGGGGGACACCACCTGATGATTTCGGACATGTACGCTGGCCGCCGTCCCGCTGAAGGGGGCGACGAGCGTCATCTGATTCAGCTCTTCCCGGGCAATCTGCAGCGCCGCATTCGCCGAATCGCGGTTCGCACGCTGCACGTCCATTTCCGCTTTCGAAATCGCCTGCCGGCCCGCCAGCGTCTGGAAGCGATCGAACTGCCTCTGGGCCAGCGTCGCCGCCGTTTGTCTGTCGTTAACCCGCTGCTGGGCTTCACGGGCGTTCAGTCTGGCAAGCTGTTGCCCCTGCTTGACGGCTGCGCCCTGACGCACATCCAGCGCTTCAATTTGACCTGCGCGCTTGAAGGAAAGGTCTGTGGCATCGCCCGATTCAATGCGGGCGGGGAAAACGCGCTGCTGGGCGTGACCGGGAACCGTCACCTCCGCCACTTTTACCATCCTGGGAAGGGGAGAGTCTTGCTTCGGTTTCGGGTCGCACGCCGTGAGCGTTAACAAAACGAACGGTAAAAGAGAGAGGTAGCGGTTCACTGTATTCCCCTAATAAATAACTGTTTTATTTATTCCATAACCTGGACAGGGGTGACACTATTCTGCCAGAACAGTGACGACCATATAGGTAAATAAACCAATCGCCGTGCTGGCGATAATGGCAAGCGCAATAAACATACCCAGACGGATCAGGCTTAAACCATACATACATTCCTCCATGAGCCGGAAGCGGTAGCTGACTATGAGCATAGTCGGCGAAAAGATAAATGTTAAATAACCATTATCAGTGGGGAAGCGCTAAACCTGATATTCCTGTGCTACGTTTAATGTTAATCATCTTTTTTTTCCGTAACTGGCATTAAGGGCAACCCCCTGCATTTAATGCGTTTTTTTGCTTCATTCACTCTCGTGTTGGTTATAAAAAGGATGCTCGATATGTATAAAAACATTCTCGTTCCGGTGGATGTCTACGAGACAAGCCTGGCGGATAAAGCGTTGCAGCATGCACAGTTTCTGGCGCAAAGCGCATCGGGTGACATTCATTTGCTGCACGTCATGCCCAAATTTTCAGCCGAACTGACGCGTGGTTTTATTTCAGATGCGCGCAAAATGGATGAATATATGATTAATAATTCGAAAGAAAAGCTGTCTGACCTGGTCAAAAAAGTAAATCTGCCAGAAGAGCGTGTTCATCTCCACGTCCGTAGCGGGAATGTTCGTGATGAGGTTATTAAGCTGGCGGATGAACTTACCGTCGGCGCGATTATTGTCGGCTCGCGAAATCCAAATATTCAAACCCATTTGTTAGGATCGGAGGCGGCAAGTATTGTTCGTTACGCACATGTTCCTGTTTTCGTTATTCGTTAATTACAGAGAAGCAAGGTGATTTCTGAATAGAATCTGAGGAAGGAACGATGAAAACAGGAAAACCTGAATGTCCGTATTATCAACAAACCGTTGATGAAACCCTGTCGAATATTCACTCCACCCTGGAAGGCCTTAGCGGCACAGAGGCATCAGCCCGGCTTCAGCAGCACGGTGAGAATGCGTTACCGCAAAAAAAGGGCAAACCCGCCTGGCTGCGCTTCCTGGCGCATTTTAACGACGTATTGATTTACGTTCTGCTGGTGGCCGCGTTGCTTAAGCTCTTCATGGGCCACTGGGTAGACATGTTTGTGATCCTTGGGGTTGCCATCATTAACGCGCTGATTGGCCATATCCAGGAGAGCAATGCTGAAAAATCGCTGCAGAGCATTCGCAATATGCTCTCCAGCGAAGCCGTGGTGGTACGACAGGGGAATCACGAAACGATCCCCACCACGGCGCTGGTCCCGGGAGATATCGTGGTGATCCGCGCCGGGGATCGTATCCCTGCGGACCTGCGCGTGATTGAAGCGCATAACCTTCGCGTGGAGGAGGCCATCCTGACCGGCGAATCCACCGTTGTTGAGAAAAACAGCGATGCGTTAAGCGGGGAACTGCCCTTAGGTGACCGGTATAATCTGCTCTACTCAGGCACTACCGTTAGCTCCGGCGGCGGTAAAGGCGTGGTGGTGGCAACCGGGGGCGAGACCGAGCTGGGCCACATCAATCAGATGATGTCCGACATTGAAAAACACCGCACGCCGCTGATGGTGCAGATGGATAAGCTCGGTAAGACCATCTTCATCACTATCCTGGTGATGATGGTGGCGCTGTTTGTCTTTAGCCTCCTGTTCCGGGATATGCCAGTTTCAGAACTGGTGCTGTCGCTTATTAGCCTCGCCGTTGCCGCCGTGCCGGAAGGCCTGCCGGCCATCATTTCCATCATCCTTTCGCTTGGCGTACAGGCCATGGCGCGTCGCAAGGCTATCATTCGCAAGCTGCCTACGGTGGAAACGCTGGGGGCGATGACGGTCATCTGCTCGGATAAAACCGGCACCCTGACGATGAATGAAATGACGGTCAAAGCGGTGATTACCGCTGACACGACCTATCGCGTAGAGGGCGACAGCTACGAACCGGTGGGGAATATTCACCCCGTAGATGACCCGACGCCCGTCAGCGTGACGCAGGGTTCCCTGCTGGAACGCTACCTGCGCACCATTGACCTCTGTAATGACAGCCAGCTGATCAAAGACGAGCAGGGGCTGTGGAAAATCACCGGGGGGCCAACCGAGGGCGCGCTGAAGGTGCTGGCGGCGAAAATCCCGCTCCCACCGGTCGACACCGAAATGCGCAGTAAAATCCCGTTTGATTCGCAGTATAAATACATGTCCACGCTGTACCGGCTGGGCGATGAAGAGGTGATTTTAATCACCGGCGCGCCGGACGTCCTGTTCCGCCTCTGCCAGTACCAGCAGACGAATGACGGGCTGCAGCCGTTCGATCAGCCTTACTGGGAAGGGAAGATTGAAGAGTATGCCCGGGAAGGTCTGCGCATGGTGGCCGCGGCCTGGAAACCTGCCCGCGAGGGACAACGCGAGCTGGATCACCCGGACCTGCATGACGGCGTGATCCTGCTGGGTATCGCAGGAATGATGGATCCGCCGCGTCCTGAGGCCATTACCGCCATTGCCGACTGTCTGCAGGCCGGGATCCGCGTGAAAATGATCACCGGTGACCACCCGCAAACGGCCATGAGCATTGGGCAAATGTTGGGGATTGGTAACGCCGCAAGCGCTATCACCGGACGTGAGCTGGAGGCGATGGACGATCGTCAGCTGAGCGACGCCGCACAGCAGTACGATATTTTCGCCCGAACCAGCCCGGAGGATAAATTCCGCCTTGTGCAGGCTCTGCAAAGTAAACAGGAAGTCGTGGGCATGACCGGGGATGGCGTAAATGATGCCCCCGCGCTCAAGCGGGCGGATGTGGGTATCGCCATGGGGATTAAGGGGACTGAAGTGACCAAGGAAGCCGCCGACATGGTGTTAACGGATGACAACTTTGCCACCATTGCCAGCGCGGTGCACGAGGGACGCCGGGTTTACGATAACCTGAAAAAGACCATTCTGTTCGTTATCCCCAGCAACATCGCGCAGGCTCTGCTGATCATCATCGCGCTGCTGGCGGGGAACCTGATCCCGCTGACGCCGGTCCTGATCCTGTGGATGAACATGGCGACGTCGGCAACGCTGTCGTTTGGCCTGGCGTTTGAAGCGGGTGAGAAGGACATCATGAACCGGCCACCGCGCAAGGCGAATCTCCATGTGATGGACGGCTATGCCATCTGGCGCGTGGTGTTTGTCGGTCTGATGATTGCCATCAGCGCCTTCGTGCTGGAAGCCTGGCTACAGCCGCGCGGCTATTCGGCAGAATTTATCCGCACCGTGCTGCTGCAAACCCTGGTCACTGCGCAGTGGTTCTACATGCTCAACTGCCGCGTTAATGACGGCTTCTCGCTGAGCAAAGGCCTGCTGGCGAACAAAGGGATTTGGATCGTGAGCGGCGTACTGCTGGCGCTACAGCTTCTTATCATTTACGCACCGTTCATGCAGATGCTGTTTGGCACCGAAGCGCTGCCGTTCCGCTACTGGGTCATCACCTTCCTGATTGGTTTTGTGATGTTCCTTATTGTCGAGGCGGAGAAAGTGCTGACGCGCAGGTGGCGCAAAACCGAGGCGTGATAGCGTAAACTGAGAAAGCCTGCCTGAGTCCGGGCTTTCTCTTTTTTGAGCGCAGAAAACTATGATTCGACTTACCTGGTTCGTCCTTACGCTGTGTGCCGCTGTACCCGGTGCGTTTGCCGTAACCTATACGCTTCCGCCGGAAGGCAGTCGTCTGGTGGGTACCCGGATTATCATCACCGTTCCCGAAGGCAACACGCTGCCTCTGGAAGCCTTTGCCGCGCAGCACGGGCAGGGGCTGAGCAACTTGCTGGAAGCAAACCCGGGCGTGGATCCTTTTTTGCCCAAACCCGGCACCCGGCTGGTGATACCCCAGCAGCTGATTTTGCCTGACACCGTCCGCGAGGGCATTATCGTCAATGCGGCAGAAATGCGCCTTTACTATTACCCGCCAGGCGGTAACACCGTTGAAGTGCTGCCCATCGGCATCGGTCAGGCCGGGCGTGAAACCCCGCGTAACTGGGTGACGGCCGTTGAGCGTAAGCAGGAGGGGCCAACCTGGTCTCCAACGCCGAATACGCGCCGTGCCTATGCGGCAGAAGGGAAAACGCTGCCGGCATTCGTGCCCGCCGGGCCGGATAACCCGATGGGGCTGTATGCGATTTATATCGGCAGGCTGTATGCCATTCACGGCACAAACTCGAATTTCGGCATCGGGCTGCGGGTGAGTCAGGGCTGTATTCGTCTGCGTAATAACGACATCAAGTATCTTTTCGATAACGTTCCCGTGGGAACCCGCGTGCAGCTTATCGATCGGCCCGTAAAAATGACCACGGAGCCGGACGGCAGCCGCTGGGTGGAAGTTCACGAGCCATTATCACGTAACCGTGCGGAATTTGAGTCAACCCGGAAAGTGCCGCTGCCTATTTCAGCCGCGCAGCGGACGCAGCTGATAAACGAGGGCGCGGGCGCTGAACTGGAACGGCGGTCGGGGATGCCGGTTAAGATCGGCATGTGAAGGGATAGTGCGGGCTGGTGCCCTCACCCCAGCCCTCTCCCACGGGAGAGGGTGCAAACACTAAAAACGGCAACCCGGTTGCCGTTTTGCATTTACCTTGCGCAGAAAAGCAAAAAGCCTGCTTTAAAAGCAGGCTTTTCAAATTTGGCTCCTCTGACTGGACTCGAACCAGTGACATACGGATTAACAGTCCGCCGTTCTACCGACTGAACTACAGAGGAATCGTGTGAACGGGGCGCATATTATCGACCTGCGTTCGCCTTGTCAAAGGGTGGATCAACGCCTTTTGATCGTTTGCTGACAAAATCGGCAAAGTGATGTTTTTGGCAGCGGAATGCACCGTCATGGTGCGGGTATACCCCTAATGGGGCAGATCATAAACTGCTGTTTCGGTAATAAAACCCCCCTCCATGATTAGGTTTCCTTATTTTCAGGCGCTTAGCGAACAATTTGGACCGCCTGGTAAAAGTGGCATTCATATTGCAAAACCTGTTCAACAACGACAGCCGGTTCCGGCACAGCATTTCGAACAGGGGGCAAAATGAACTTAAGACGACTGAAATACTTCGTAAAAATCGTCGATATCGGCAGCCTGACTCAAGCGGCAGAAGTGCTGCATATCGCGCAGCCTGCGCTGAGCCAGCAGGTGGCTACTCTGGAAGGCGAGATGGATCAGCAGCTGTTGATCCGCACCAAACGCGGCGTCACGCCAACGGAAGCAGGCAAGATCCTGTATACCCATGCGCGCACCATCCTCCGCCAATGTGAACAGGCGCAGCTGGCGGTGAATAACGTGGGACAGACCCTGAGCGGGCACGTGTCTATCGGCCTGGCGCCGGGAACGGCCGCGTCCTCTATTACCATGCCGCTGCTGCAGGCCGTCCGCGCCGAGCTGCCTGAAGTGCTGGTGTACCTGCACGAAAACAGCGGTTCCGTGCTGAATGACAAACTGCTCAACGGCCAGCTGGATATGGCGGTCCTTTACGATCGCTCCCCGGTCGCTGGCATCACCAGCCAGCCGCTGCTGAAAGAAGATCTCTATCTCGTGGGCACCCGCGACTGTCCGGGCCAGAGCGTAGACCTTACCGCCGTGGCAGAGATGAACCTTTATCTGCCGCGCGACTACAGCGCCGTGCGCGTGCGCGTGGACGAAGCGTTCTCCCTGCGCCGCCTGACGGCCAAAATCATCGGTGAAATTGACTCAATCTCCACGCTCACCGCGGCCATTGCCAGCGGAATGGGGGTGACGGTTCTGCCGGAATCCGCAGCACGCTCGCTGTGCAGCGCGGCAAACGGCTGGATGGCGCGGATCACCACGCCTTCGATGAGCCTGCCGCTGTCGCTGAACATGTCTGCACGCGGTTCGCTGACGCCGCAGGCGCAGGCGGTAAAAGAGATTTTGATGTCGCTGGTCAGCAAGCCGTCGCTTGAGAACCGTGAACTCCAGCTCGTGAGCTGATATTCCATAAAAGCATAAGATGCTGGTTTTTATTATTTGTTCTGCAGCGCGGCTGACTCTAACAATAGAGCTATGTCAGATGCGCCGGAGTGAATCGTGAATTTCCAGCAACTTAAAATTATCCGTGAGGCGGCCAGGCGGGACTACAACCTGACCGAGGTCGCCAATATGCTTTATACCTCTCAGTCCGGCGTCAGCCGCCACATCCGCGAGCTGGAAGAGGAGCTGGGCATAGAGATCTTTATCCGTCGCGGCAAGCGGCTGCTCGGCATGACGGAGCCCGGTAAGGCTTTGCTCACCATCGCTGAGCGGATCCTCAACGAGGCCAGCAACGTGCGTCGTCTGGCGGATCTCTTTACCAATGACGCCTCGGGCGTACTCACCATTGCCACCACCCACACCCAGGCGCGCTACAGCCTGCCGCCGGTGATTAAAGCGTTCCGTGAGCTTTTCCCCGACGTCCGTCTGGAGCTCATCCAGGGCACGCCGCAGGAAATTGAAGTGCTGCTGCAAAACGGTGGGGCGGATATCGGCATTGCCAGCGAACGCCTGAGCAACGACCCGCTGCTGGTGGCCTTTCCCTGGTTCCGCTGGTACCACAGCCTGTTACTCCCGGTCGATCATCCGCTGAATCAGGTTTCCCCTCTGACGCTGGAAGACGTTGCGAAATGGCCGCTGATCACCTACCGCCAGGGGATCACCGGACGCTCGCGCATAGACGAGGCCTTCAACCGCAAAGGGCTAACGCCGGACGTGGTGCTGAGCGCGCAGGATTCTGACGTGATCAAAACCTACGTCGAGCTGGGTCTGGGCATTGGTCTGGTGGCGGAACAGTCCAGCGGAGAACGCGAGGACGGGAACCTGGTGCGTCTTGATACGCGTCACCTGTTTGACGCCAACACCGTATGGCTTGGCCTGAAGCGCGGGCAGCTGCAGCGCAACTACGTGTGGCGCTTTATCGAGCTCTGCAACGCCGGGCTGTCGGTGGATGAGATTAAACGCCAGGTGATGGAGCCGGAAGAAGTGGCGATTGATTATCAGATTTAGGTGCTGGTTTGTCCGGTAGCGCTGCGCTGACCGGGCTCATCGCTTAGTTGAACGGATATTTTTTAAAGACCGCCTGTGATTCGAATGATTCGGCAACCGCCTGAATCTCTCTAAAATCCGCTGCGTTAACGACGTGCGGGATCATCGACTGAATAAACGTCCAGACAACCGTGCTCGTGACGGCAACCTGATCGGGAACGGCGGAGGCCGGACGCGTCTTCAGCAAGGCATTCCATTCCCTGCAGGCCGCCAGCAGCTGGGTTGTAACGCGTTCGACCCATAAAGCGTGCTGCTTTTCCACCGGGCGCTGGTGGTGTTCATACACATTTTGCACGGCTTTCTCCGCGGCGGCGAGGATAAAGCCCAGCGTCTGAAGATCGTTTGCCAGCGCATCCGACGTGACGGGCAGAAGCCTCCGCTCGGGTGCGGCCTGAGCCTCGAAATAATTCAGTATCAGCGACGAATCCATCAAACGTATTCCGTTATCCAGAATCAGCGTGGGCGCTTTTACCGCGGGATTGATTCGGGAGAACGCTTCGAAAGTGCTAAAGACCGACAGCGGCTGGCTTTCAAACTCAACGCCATAAAGCTCAAGGGAGATCGCCACGCGCCGTACATAAGGTGAATCCATCATGCCAACAAGCTTAATCATCGTTCCCGTTTTCCTGTCTCTGTGAAATAACGCGTCATTGAAGAGGATGAACAGACAGTACAATACAAACTTCCTGGCGAATATCTTCAGTATCTTACCGTAAAGGTTAGTATTACTGACATGTGGGCAAGTTGCCGTTATACATCCAGCGCGGATAAGGGAGTGCTTTCATGTCGGATTTTCCACCCATTGCCAGTTTGCGAAGCTTTGAAGCCGTCGCCCGTCTTGGCAGCGTGACGCTGGCGGCGAAAGAACTCCACGTTACCCATTCCGCTATCAGCCAGCAGATCAAAGTGCTGGAGGAGATGGTGGGCGTAAAGCTCTTTATCCGTCAGGGACGCGGGGTGCAGATTAACGAAGAAGGGTGGCTCTATGCCTTACAGGTACGCGAGGCGTTGAACCATATCGCAGATGCCACCCGGCTTGTACAGGTGAAGCCGAGAAAGCAGGAGCTGACGCTGGCGATGGTGCCGTCTTTTGGATGCCACTGGCTGTTGCCGCGTCTGGAACGCTTTCGGGCGAAATATCCACTTATCACTCTTCGGATCCAGGCCAGCCTGACGGTCACCAGCCTGCAGCAGGAAGGAACAGACATCGCGATACGGATGGGGAAGGGAAACTGGGAAGGGAGTGAAAACCATTACCTTTTTTCCGATGAACTCATTGTGGTGGCCGCACCCGGCTATAACGACGGTGTGCTGCCCGCTACGCCGGCTGAGATTGCAAAAAGTCATATTATTTTTTCCATGGAGTCGTGGAAAACGTGGTGCGTAAATGCGGGGCTGGAGAAAGAGATCGTGCCTGGCGGTTTATGCATTAACGACTCGAATTTAATTATCGAAGCCGTTCGGCTCGGGAAAGGCATCGCGCTGGAGCGTCGCTCTCTGGTTCAGGATGCCATCACCCGGGGGGAACTGGTCCAGCTAACCTCAATTACCGCGCCGTATCCCTGGCCTTACTGGCTGGTGAAAGCGCAGTCAACGGAGACGAAGCCCGAGGTGGCTCTTTTTGTCGCGTGGCTGGATGAGGAAGTGGCGGCCTGGCGGCAGTTGCTGGGCTGCTGAACTTTTTCCGATTCTGCTCGTAACAAAATGAATATCCAACAAGGGATACATAGAATTACTCCGGCACGCATTCAGTATTTCCGTAACCCCACAAGATTCTGCTTTTACATCTCAGCATAATCATCGCTATAGCTTTGCACGTATATAGCTTTTGATCTATATTGGATGGGAGGTCTTGTGTGGGCAATTAACACGACGGACAGGTTTGATCGCTGGTTCACTTCGCTTGACGATACCGAACGCGCCAGCGTACTTGCAGCACTGCTTGTTTTGCGAGAGAAGGGGCCGGGTTTATCGAGACCCTACGCTGATACGCTTAAAGGCTCTCGTCACAGCAACATGAAAGAGCTACGTATTCAGAGTAAGGGCGATCCCTTGCGGGCATTTTTCGCCTTTGATCCAAACCGCACGGGTATCGTGCTTTGTGCGGGCAATAAGGTCGGCAATGAAAGGCGATTCTACGATGAGATGCTTCTCGTTGCTGACCAGGAATTCACTCACTGGCTGGATACATTAAAAGAGAGGGAATAGCGCGATGGGAAGAACCCTTGAGCAGCTTATAGCGGATGAAAAGCCGGAGGTTGTCGCCAGCGCTCAGGCGATAGCAACGGATATTTTGCTCAACATTCATCTTGCTGAGTTACGCGAGAAAGTACAAAAAACGCAGGTAGAAATGGCGCAGGCGTTGGGTATCAGGCAACCTACCGTTGCGGTAATGGAAAAGCCCGGGCGCGATTTGAAACTCTCTTCTCTCAAGCGCTACGTTGAGGCGGCGGGCGGAAAGCTGCGGCTTGATGTGGAGCTGCCGGACGGCTCGCACTATGAGTTTGTGCTGTAGGGCAGAAAAGCATAAAGCCTGCTTCAAAACCGCCAGCATGACCGTCACTCGGCGGTGATGAGCGAATAGATGCAGTTACTTATTTGTAGAAGTGGGGACATGCTGCTGCATCAATTCAACGATCCAATCAATAAAAACGCGCAGTTTGGCGTTAACGTGGCGGTTCGGCGGAAAGGCCAGGTACAGAGGCATTGGGTTAATACGCCAGTCTTCAAATAGCGGAATCAAGGAGCCACAAGCCTGATGTGCTGCCGCCATATAAACGGGTAGTGCAATCACGCCTAATCCCGCGAGCCCGGCTTCGAGGTAGGCATTACCATCATCCACTGCAAGCACGTAGCTGCCCGTGATTTCAATATGTTCGCTCTCACCGTGCAGTACCAGAGGATCAACCTTGCCGGTGCGTGAGGACAAGAATCCCACTATGCGATGGTCCGTGTTTTCCAGCTCTCGCGGATGCGCAGGTGCGCCGAGGCGTTCCACATAGCTCGGTGCGACGTAAACACCGATTTGCAAATCGCCGATATGGCGTGCGATCAGGGACTGGTCGTTGATTTCACCGCCGCGCACGACGCAATCCACGTTGTCGCCGATCAGATCCACCACCCGGTCACTCACGCCCATGTCGAACTGGATATCAGGGTAGCGCGCGTGAAAAGCCGGTAGCGCGGGCACCAGCACCAGGCGGGCGAGAGGAGTGGGCACGTCCACCCGTAGTCGCCCCCGGGGCATCATCGTTGCACTGGACAGGCTGTTTTCAGCATCTTCCATGTCCGCCAGCAGGCGGATGACGCGCTCGTAGTAGACCGCGCCATCAGGAGTCACACCGAGCCTGCGGGTGGTGCGGTGGAGCAGCTTGACGCGCAGGCGCGCTTCCAGCTGCTGAATAAGCTGCGTCACCGTGGTTTTACTCATATGAAGCGTTTGGGCAGCCTTGGTGAAACTGCCTGCCTCCACCACGCGAGCAAAGGCGCGCATCGCATCGAAACGATCCATCCCAAGTCCTCTCTTTTCACCGATTGTTTGGATATTACAAACAATGATGGACAAAGTCGCTTGTTTATCCGCCCGATCCGACACCTGTAAAGTGTCTTTATGTTCACCGGGCAGATTTCGCCCCATTACAGAGGCACAAACATGACAACACGCGAAGCCGTTTTTCCCTTCGGTCGGCAGGCGCTCTACGAGCGCAACCGGTATTCACCCGCCATCAAATCTAACGGCTTCCTGTTTGTTTCGGGACAGGTTGGTAGCCGGGAGGATGGTTCGCCTGAAGAGGATCTCAACGCGCAGATCCGGCTGGCATTCGATAACCTTAATGCTGTTCTTGCGGCTGCGGGCTGCACGTTCGATGACGTGGTTGACGTTACCCTCTTTGTCGTCGATCCCGAGTCAAACCTCGACGCTATCTGGAGTATCCTGCCAGAATATTGGGGGGAAGCGCCTTACCCTACGTTGACCGGGATCGGCGTGACGTGGCTGTACGGATTCCAGTTTGAGATTAAGGTGATTGCCAGGCTGCCCTGAGCGTTACGGGTCTTTCCGACGGTCAAAAGACAATACAGCGGGCGCAGCTCCGATCCGGAAGCCGCCTCGCATTTCGTTTATCCGATTCGCCATAATCCTTTGAACCGCAAAAACAGTTTTCTATTATCAGCCTTCTTAGTTCCGCGCTTCGTTCCCGCCTGCACTGCCCTTCGATGGATAACGGCTTTATGGACACCTAAATACGAAAAGGAAATCACCATGAATCTGATGAATAATTGTGCACTTCCCGCCATGAATGTTATATTAAAATATAATATCCGGAGGTGCGCTATGTATACAACTCGTCTGAAAAAGGTCGGCGGATCCATCATGCTGGCGGTTCCTCCCGCCGTGCTGAAAACGCTGGAACTGTCGACGGACAGCGAAGTCGGCATGACCATTAATAATGGCTGCCTGATTATTGAACCCCAGAAGCGGCCTCACTATTCGCTTGAGGAACTGCTGGCGCAGTGCGATCCGCACGCTGAAATGAGCGAAGAGGAGCGGGAATGGATCGATGCGCCTGCGGTGGGCAGGGAGATCCTGTAAATGGACAGAGGGGAAATCTGGCTTGTTTCACTGGATCCGATTGCTGGCCACGAGCAAAGTGGAAAACGTCCGGTTCTTATCGTATCGAAGGCATCGTTTAACAAGCTGACCCGGTTACCGGTAGTGGTTCCCGTCACCAGCGGCGGAAACTTTGCACGTACGGCAGGTTTCACCGTTTCACTGGAAGGGGCGGGAACAACAACAACGGGCGTTATTCGCTGCGACCAGCCCAGAACCATTGATATGGCTGCCCGGAACGGCATGCGGCTGGAACGCATACCTGACGCCGTTGTAAATGAAGTGCTTGCCAGGCTGGATGCGATTCTGAATTAACATCAGTGACGCAGAAAAGCAAAAAGCCTGCTTCAAAAGCAGGCTTTTCAAATTTGGCTCCTCTGACTGGACTCGAACCAGTGACATACGGATTAACAGTCCGCCGTTCTACCGACTGAACTACAGAGGAATCGTGTGAACGGGGCGAATATTATCGACCTGCGTTCACCTTGTCAAAGGGGGAAATTAAACTTTTCGTTCGTTTGCCGACAATTTCAGCAAATCGCTGATTTTATAGCAAATTCGCGTTGAAATTACACAGCAAAATGCGCCGCCCGCAGGCGGCGCGCAGGATCAGAACAGTACGGAGTAGTTCAGACCAAACGTACGTCCGCGGCCTTTATAGGTATACAGCCCCGGTGCGCCGTAGGTTGGGCTATACAGCCCCGGTGCGCGCTGGCCCCAGGCGGTGGTGTAGTCTTTGTCCAGCAGGTTTTCCACGCTGAAGCTGACCTTACCCACCGGCAGGGCGTAGCTGCCCAGGAAGTCGACCGTGTTATAGCCATCGATCTTCTTGCCGTCGGAGTCTGACACGTCAAAGGTCTGCGTGCTCTGTACGCGCAGGGTCCAGTCGCCCGGTGCCCAGTTGACCCATGCGCTGGCTTTCGACGGGCTTGCGCTGTCAACCGTCAGCTTCTCCCATTTGCCGTTTTCGCGCGTTTCAGACTTGATGGCGTTAAAGTTCGCACCGGTGCTCCAGTCGCTGTCGGTGAAGAAATAGTCCACCTGACCTTCAACCCCGTAGATACGACGCTTGTCGTCTTCCAGGTTGATGGTCATATCCGTCTTGTTGATGGTGATGGTTTTATCAGAGAGCGAGTAATACGCCGCGACCTGCGTGCGCAGGTTATCGCCGGTGTAACGCCAGCCCAGCTCATAAGCGTTGACCTTGATACCGTCCAGCGTCGAGTCGTTCACGTTGACGCTGTTCAGCAGGCGATAGTGACCGTTGCTGAGCTGATAGGTGCCGGAGCCGTAGTACTTCGCCAGGTCCGGAATTTCGAAGCCCTGGGAGAAGTTAAACCACAGCTGCTGCTGTTCGGTCAGGCGACCGAGGATCCCGGCGTTAAACAGGAAGTTGTTGTAATCGGTTTTCCCGCCCGGCACCGCGTCGGCGGAGGTGGCTTTCCCGGTGGCGATGGCCTGCTGCTGGGTATAACCGACAAAGTCGTCTACCTTGTTCTCGGTGTACTGATAACGTACGCCGCCGCTCAGGGTGATGGCGTCAATGTCGTAGCTGGCCTGCAGGAACGGGGCGAGGTTGGTGATGCTGTAGCCCGGGTAACGGCCCACGTTGTAGGCGTTATCCAGCTCCATGCCGCCGCTCGCCGCGGCCTTGCTCAGGTTGAAGAACTGCTGGTTGGCATCGAAGGTTTCGTGGTCGGCATCCACACCCCAGGTCAGCGTTAAATCGTCCACCGGCTTGCTGTTCAGCGTCAGCTTGCCGCCGTAAAAATCGGTTTTCTGCTGGGACGCGCCGATGCTGCTCACCACGCCTTTGGTCAGGGTCGGGAACGGATAATAGGTCAGGCTCTCGTCGCGATAGTAAATCTGCGCGACCAGATCCTGGCCCCAGAAATCGGTATTGGAGTACTGCAGGTTAATCAGATGGCGCTCGGTGCCCGGTACGCGGTCAGAATCAAGATTATCTTTGTTGTACGCGGTCGCATCGCCTGTTACCGCCGAGAAGTTCTTCCCGAGATACAGGCCATGCTTGCCGTCGGACTCGCTCTTGTAGTACTGGGTCGTCAGCTGCAGCTGCTGACGATCGTCAATGTTGATGGTGCCTGTGCCCATCACATCTATACGGTCGGAATACTGGAGGCCGGTCTGGGTGTTATCGATAATCACCTCGTTGCCTTTGCCGTCATACCAGCCGCCGTAGCGCTGATACGACACCGACAGACGACCGGAGGCGTTGTCGTTACCGCCGCTTACGGCTGCCGACACGTTCTCATCGTGATCGTTGTGGCTGTTAAACCCGCTCTTTGCCCCGGTCTGGAACTCCACTTCGGTATCCGGCTGGCCCTTTTTGGTGACGATGTTCACCAGGCCGCCGGTGCTGCCGCCGCCGTAGAGCGAGGTGGCGCCGGAGATCACTTCGATACGGTCAATGTTGAACGGATCGATAGAGTCCAGCTGGCGGCTGTCGCTGCGGGACGAGTTCAGGCGAACGCCGTCCACCATCACCATCATGGAGCGGCCGCGCAGGTTCATGCCGTAGTTGGTACGGCCCTGGCTGCTGACGTCCATACCTGGGATCAGCTGTGCCAGCACTTCTTTAATCTCTTTCCCGCCCTGAACCTGCTGCTCAATTTCAGCCCGTTCAATGACCCAGGTGGTCTGCGCCATCTCCGCCACGCTGCGGTGCGCGCGGCTGGCGGAGACCACGATATTTTCTTCCTTTTGTTCTTCCGCCCACGCAGAGGTAGAAAGCATTGCAAGCAAGCAAGGATTTAAAACCCAAAGATGAGAACGTTTCATTGTTATGTTGATCCTGATTGTGTGTGTCAGTACTCGGTGGTTTTTGCTAACGATTTAAAAACCGGGCTGTTCTCCGGGCTGGTGGTGCTGCGCCAGTGGATAACGCCGGGTGTGGTAGCCAGCTCAAACGGCTCGTCGGCGTGCGCGCGATTAAGAATTCGCGCCGCGCGCCAGGCCATCAGGCTGAGCTGGGGTTCGGCAATGCCGAGACGGTGCATCCCGGCATTCACGGCGAACAGGCGGTTGCTCTGCGGGCCGTCCCATTCGAGGGTGAAATCGTTGTTAATGCAGAAGGCTTCGTCCGTATCCAGATGCAGGCGGTGAGACAGCGGCGCGAGGAACGCGGGCTGCACGGCGCGGTAGCCGGTGGCGAAAATCACCACGTCACTCTCCAGCTGCTCGCGGCCGCCGTCGAGGTGATGCTGAATGCTCAGGCGATGGCCGTTTTCCTGGCGCGTCAGGGACGTCACCGAGCGGGACGGCAGGAGATGCGCCCAGGGTTTTTCACGCAGCACTTCGAAGCGGTGGTACATGGCGCGGTAAATCGCCAGCAGGGACTCGGTGGTAATCCCGTCGGACGTCATCTTCTGCTCGTGCAGCATCTGCCGACGGGCCTCTTCACCCAGCGTGGAGAAGCTGTCCACGTACTCCGGCGTGAAATACTCGTTGGCAAAGGCGGCTTCATCCAGCGCATTATAGTTATTGCGGCGTGATACCCAGTTCAGGCTCAGCGGCTGGCCCCATTCGCCGCGGAAGATATTCAAAAACAGGTCGGCGCCGCTCTGGCCGCCGCCGACGACGGTGACGCGCTTGCCCGCGAGATCCGGCGTGCGCAGCATCATCTCGCTGGCGTGGAAGCAGGTATCGTCCTGCGCGGTAACGCAGTCAGGCAGGTTGATCTGTTTGCCAATCCCCACGCAGACGTGGCGCGCCAGGAAACGGTCGCGCTGGGTCACCACCTCAAACAGGCCGCTTTTCTCATCAAAGCTCACCTGCTGTACCTGCTGGCTGAAGGCGAGATTGGTGAGGTTTTCCGCCGCCCAGCACAGGTAGTCCGCAAACTCTTCGCGGGAGACGGTGCGCTGCTCGGTAGTCAGGAAGCGGTAGAACTTTTTGCGCTGCACCAGGTAGTTCAGGAAGCTGTGGCGGTTGGTCGGCTCCACGGCGCTGACCAGATCCTTCAGGAAGCTGGTCTGCATGTGGCAGTCCGGCACCATCATCCCCGGGTGCCAGGAGAAGTGCGGTTTACGCTCAAGGAACAGCGAGCTAAAGCCGTCCAGCCCTTCGGCCAGAGCGGCGATGCTGAGGTTAAACGGGCCAATACCAATGCCGATGAAATCATAGGTTTTCATTGCGCTGACTCCCGGGAGGCGAGAAAAAGAGGGTTATCAAGGTCGGTGACGTAGTTCGGCAGCATGCGGCTGCCGCCGTCGTGTTCGGAGAAGGTCAGTTTGACCGGGTTGAGGATCACGCGAATAATCTGCGGCTTGAAGAGATCGAATTTGGCGAAGCGCTCTGCCAGATCCGGGTGCGCCGCCATATAACCCCGTAATACCCCGGCCAGAGTCTGGTAGAAGCGCGTTTCGCTCACGCCGCTTTGCAGCGTGAGGCGCGAGATAAAGCGCAGCACCGTCACAAAGTTACCGGTTTGCAGATCGTGAATAATGTAATCCGCGCTCAGGCGCGCCGTGACGGCCTTCACCTGCTCCGGCAGGCTCCGGGCCTGCGGGAAATCCTCATCCACCAGGCGCATATCGCCCTGGAAATCTTTCAGCAGGATGCGCTGCGGGACGTAGTCCTTCATCACCAGCGTCACGTTCTGGCCGTGGGCGATCAGCGCCACGCCGTAGCGGCAGAGCAGGTGATAGAACGGGAGCACCGTTGCCTCAAACAGCTTTTCCAGCCACGCGTCGGCGCTTAGCCCCGAGCGTTTAATCCACGCGTCGATCAGCGGGCGCCCGGCATTGTCGGTTTCCATCAGCGCCGCCATCAGCACCGCCTGTTCACCGTCTTCTACATAACAGGACGGATTCTCGCGCCAGATCACCCCCAGCATCTCCTGATAGCGGTAGGGCGCTTTCGGCAATGCGGCATAGCCCTGATGCGACAGATAACCGGCGGCGGGTTCGCCAAGCACCTGCGCACCTGAGCGGGCAAGCGTAGCGTCGGTAGCGAACTGCTGCTGCAGCCAGCGCGAAGCCAGCGGCCCGGCGGCAATGTACTTGCCCGGGATGCCGCGATAGCAGGAGGTGTTGTAGATGGTCAGCGGAAGCTTGATGTCATACGGCGCGCGACGGCTGGCGTTAGTGAGCGTGCGCAGGGACTGCTGCGCCAGATACTCGTCGCCAAATTCGCCCAGCTCAACCATCTCACCGCGCGCCAGCTGCGCCAGGAAATGAACGGCGATCTTCTGCTGCCACTGCCACGGGTGCAGCGGCACCGGCAGCCAGCCGTCGTTGAGACCCAGCGCGTGCCAGCGGGCGTCAAAGCGGGCGCGCTCGGCGTTGTCCATGGCGCTGGCCAGCAGGGCGCTGATATCGCAATCGGCGTCGCTGCTCCAGACCAGATGCTCCCGCTGAACGGCGACCCAGTGCAGGCGAAAACGTCCGCGATACTCAGGCGCGTACTGACGCAGCGCGTCCAGGCCCCAGCCGCGGCGACCTTTGTTGAAAATAAACTTCGGGTGACCGCTCATCAGACACTGTAATTCGTCCGGGTCGAGGTGGATCAGCGCGTCCGCGTCCAGCGCTTCACGGGCCTGCAGCAGCTGCATGTCGCCGCGCAGCGTGGCGTAGAGATCTTCCATATGCTCTGCCGTTTGCGCGTCGCTCATCTCCAGCACTTTCGCCAGCTGCAGCAGCGCGCGTTCCGCTTCCACGGCATCGCCGCTGGCGGCGATCAGGCTGTCCGGGTCGATATGCAGCCAGCCCCAGATCCCGCGCATGGCGCAAAACTGCCATGTTTCGCTGCCCATGGTGATGTGCCAGACGTTCGACGAAACCGGCTCAGCGCGCAGGGTGCGTTCGTACTCCAGCTCGGCGAGGATCTTTGCCACCATCTCGCGGTTCACTTTCTGCCAGAGCGCGTTCACAGTTCCACCTCGCTGAAGAAGCGGTGGCGCTGGCTCATGATGAGGCGCGAGCGCTTGTGCGGGAAGTCGAACTCTTTCACCGTGTCGAAACCGGCGGAGGCCAGATGGCGGAACAGGCGCTGGTTGTCGAAGCGCGGCTCGGCTACGATACGCGCGGTGCGCGGTTCATCGAGATAAAGATAATGGCTCAGGCCGCGCAGCCAGCTGCGGATGTACTGCGCGCCGCGCCAGTTCTCTTCGCCCACCAGCATGTGCAGCCCGCGGTCAAATGGCTGCCAGCGGTAGTGGCGGCCAATGCGGTCTTCTGGCGCCCAGTAGAGCTCAAAATAGCCGAACGGCTGGTCGTCGAAGCAGCCGATAACCGGGTAGCAGTAGGTCGAGTCAAGCTGACGGCGGAGGTAGCTTTCCTGCTCGGCCTGCGGGCCCGCCATCTCCCAGAAGGCGTTCACGCGCGGGTTGTTCATCCAGCGCGTAAAGCGCTCGCCGTCCAGCGCCACGTCGGCCACGCGGAAGCTGAGGGTGCGCTTAATTTGCGGATCGTAACGACGGTACACTTCGCCCTGCGGGCGGTGAGGACGCAGCGGGAAGTACAGCTGACGGCTCTCATCAAACTGCATCCCGCCGCTGGCCTGCGGCCGTTCGCCTTTCAGCCACAGCGGCAGCTGCCAGAAGGTTTCGCGTGCCAGATAGTCCCCGTGGGCCAGGCTAAACAGCGCCTGCGCCTGGGGGGCATCCTGCCAGGCTGCCCAGGGCAGGGTAATGCCGGTCAGCGCGGGCGCGGCAACAAACAGCTGATCCAGGGCTTCGACCAGCCAGCCGTCCGGGATCCCATTCAGACGCTCCAGCACCGCGCTGCCGTCGAGACCCAACGTCAGCGGCAGCGCGCGATCCGTTGCGGTGCAGCGAAAGCCGTAGCCTGAATGGACGATATTCGCGATTGCCATTACGCCTTCTCCTTGTAAAACGGGTTGCTAAAGTCGAAATAGATCACCGCCGGATCGACGATGGTGTTTTCATTGCGATCGTGCAGGTAGCAGAAGAAGTTGCCTTTGCAGTTCCAGGTCGGGCTGTCGAGCACGTAGTCGAGGCAGCGGGTCTGCTTCGCCGTGCGGCGCAGTTCGGCCAGCGCGTCGCGCACGCGGGACATCAGGCTCTCCTCACTGTCGAAACCGGCGGCGGCGAGGGCGGCGGTGACGGCAAGGGTAGAGTTCAGCAGCAGGTAATAAGGGAAGTAGCGCAGCAGCTGGCTCTCACCGAAGCGGTTTTCCACCTCGGTTTCGCCCGCTGAATTCAGCCACGCGTCGGCACCTTCGGTCCACGCGCTGCCCTGGCAGTCGCGGTAAATCAGCCCGACGGGGAAATCCTGCTGCATCTCAACGAGGATATTTTGCTGGTGCGCCAGCAGGACCAGGCCGTAGTCCGCCTCGGCGCTGAACAGCGGGAGCAACACGCGGTCGCAATAGGCGTCCAGCCAGCAGCGGGCGGCCTTGGCGAGGGGTAAATCCAGACGCTGGCTCAGACGGCGCACCGCGGAGGCCAGCAGGCTGTCGCCGCCGTCCGGCGCGGCCTGGGTCAGGCTCACCAGCACGTTGGTCTGGGTGTCTGGCGTATCGAACAGCAGATTGACGCGCAGGGCCATCAGGCTCTCTTCCTGAATAACGCCGCTTTCGTCACGCAGCCCCGCCCAGCCGTCCTCCTGCATCACGCGCATGGTCGGGTAGCGGGCCTGTAATTCTTGCCAGCGTTCCGTTTTCGCCAGGCGCGCCAGGCGCATTCCGCGCTTAACTTCTTTGACCGACAGCGTGCGCACGGAGTTGGTCAGCCGCACGCTGAGGGAGAACTTAATCATGTCGCTGTTGGTTTCGCTGTACAGCGAGCGGGAGGAGCTGGTGGGTAGCCACTGCGCGCCCGCTTCGCCCAGGTCCTGCAATGCACCGTTTTTCGCCAGACGCTGGCACCAGTCCTGCTCCAGCAGATAGTCGGCCTGCCACGGATGCATCGGCAGCAGCCAGCGGGTGTCGGTGAAGTGGCCGAGGAGCTCAGGCGCGCTCTGGGCCGCGAAGCGCAGCAGGCGCTCGCGCAGGGAGACGTTCAGGCTGTCGCCGGCAACGAGCGCGCTCTCAACGGCAAACCAGCGCAGCGGGAAGCGGGAGGCGAAATCAGGAAGATAGCGACGCGCCTCTGTTTCGTTGAACGGCTCGTGCGACTTCGGCGCCGGGTGAAACGCGTGGCCGACCAGCAGCGCCTGTTCCGCTTCAGCAAACGTCAGCGGCTTATCGCGCAGGTTTACCCAGCCGTGGCGCAGATCGATCACCTGCCAGGTGTGGGCATGGCTTTCGAGAACGCGCTGCTTAAAACGCGCCAGCGTATCGGCATCCAGCGAGCCTTTTACTGACGGTTTTTCAAGAATTAAATCAACCAGTTGATCAAATGTGACGGCGTCACCGTCATCACTGTTGCTCTGAAGAAGCGTGGCCGGGAAACAGTACTGATGATGCTGGGTGGGAGAGAAATAGCGTACCGGAACCCGAAGCGCCTGGGTTTGGGACAGCGGGATATGAATGTTCGGTAACGCATCCGCAGCGGTAGCGGGGAGATAGCGCCAGTCCTTCGTTTCGCGCAACAGGGCGTTCAAAAAACACTGGGCTGCAACGTCTGTACCGGCAGAGCGGGGCAGAGCACGCATAGATGTACCTCATTCCATGATTGATAATAATTCTCGTTATGATATTCATTCTGTTTACAGTCGCAACCATTTTTGCAATATTTGTTTTCATAAACTTCATGATTTCCACACATTTATTGACACTATGTTCACATTCTCATGCGCACTGACTCTGAAGTATTGACCGAAAAGGTCACCTCAAAAGCCAACTGGCCCCTGGCGCTATGTGCGGGTTTATTAGGTATCGGACAAAACGGCCTGCTGGTAATGCTCCCGCAGCTGGTGACCCTGACCGGGCTGTCGCTTTCGGTCTGGGCCGGGCTGCTGATGTTTGGATCCATGCTCTTTTTACCGGCCTCGCCCTGGTGGGGACGCCAGAGCGAGCGGCGGGGATGTAAGGCCGTGATGCTGGCCTCGCTGAGCGGCTATCTGGCCAGTTTCGCCGTCATGGCGCTGGTGGTCTGGGCGATGGCGGCCGGAAGGCTGGATACCGTCTGGGGACTGGCGGGACTGATTCTTTCACGTCTGCTTTACGGACTGACGGTCTCGGGGCTGGTGCCTGCGGCCCAGACGTGGGCTATTCAGCGTGCGGGGCTGGAGAAGAGAATGGCGGCGCTGGCGACGATAAGCTCCGGCCTCAGCTGCGGACGTTTGCTCGGCCCGCCGCTGGCGGCGCTAATGCTCAGCGTCAGCCCGGTGGCGCCGCTCTGGCTGATGGCGATCGCGCCGTTAATCGCGCTGCTGCTGGTGCTTCGCGAAGCCGAAGACCCGCCGCTGCCGCCGGTGGCGCACCAGGCGACCCGCCTGCAGGCCTCGATGCTGCCGTTCCTGCTGCTGGCGCTGCTGCTGGCGGCGCTGGTCAGCCTGATGCAGCTTGGCCTGTCACCGCATATTAGCCCTCTGCTGGAGGGCAACGCCCGGGAGATCAGCCATCATGTTGCGCTTCTTCTGAGCCTGGCCGCGCTGGCCACGCTCGCGGCGCAGTTTCTGGTGGTCCGCCCGCAGCATTTCACCCCGGTGACCTTGCTCTGCATCGCGGCGGTGTTAATGGTTGCAGGGCTTGGGCTGATGACCGTCGCCGGTTTAACGCTGTTCTACGTGGGGATTGTTATCACTTCACTCGGGGCGGCGATGGCCACGCCGGGCTACCAGCTTCTGCTGAACGACAGGCTGACCACCGGGAAAGGCGCGGGCGTCATCGCCACCAGCCACACGTTAGGCTACGGCGTTAGCGCGCTGCTGGTGCCCGTGGTGACGCGCTTTTACGGCGAGCAGTCTTTGACGGTGGCCGCGTGGGGAATGGCAGTGCTGTTTTTAGCGTTGAGCATAGGGGTACGGTCAACCGAGCGGACCCCTTCCGAAAAGCCTTAATGGATCTGGCGGGAGGAATGGCCGCCAGACTCCTCATTTTGCCGCAGACGCTGGAGCGGATCCTGCTGATAAAACTGGCAGAAACGCTGCCACAGCGCCGGGAAGCGGGGCGCGAAGAGCTCGGGCGCGCTGAAGAAATACTCCGACAGCACCGCAAAGCACTCGGCCGGGTCGGTTGCCGCATAGGCGTCAATGCTGGCCGCACTTTCGCCCACCAGGTCTATTTCATCCTGAATGTTATCCATCGCCGCGTGCAGATCGTGCTCCCAGCCCGCCACCTCGCGAAGCGGGATCAGCGGTACTCCGCTGGCGCGATCGCCGTTGCGGGTATCGAGCTTATGCGCCACTTCATGGATAACCAGATTAAAACCGGACGCATCGAACGAGTCCTGAATGTCGAGCCAGTTGAGGATAATCGGCCCCTGCTGCCAGCTTTGTCCGGACTGCACCACGCGCTGGTTGTGCACCAGCCCAATGTCATCTTCCCACTCGTCATCGACGATAAAGGGGGCCGGATAGATCAGCACCTCGTGGAAACCGTCCAGCCACTCAATGCCGAGCTCAAGCACCGGCAGACAGAAAAGCAGGGCGATGCGCGCGTTTTTAAGGGGATCGAGTTCGAAACCCTGCAGTGGAACCAGGCGTTTTTGCTGTAAAAAACGATCCGCCAGCTGAACCAGTTTCGCTTGTTCATCCGGCTTAAGATTAGCCAGAACAGGGATCGTCAGCGCGTCATCCCATGGCAGCGCCATATCCCGGCCAGCTTCATTCGTTTTCCAGGGCCACTTTATCATCGCTTTGCTCGCAAACTCGTCACTTGAACAAAAATGGGAAAGTCAGGTTTGGTTAAGATGCCAGAAAATCGCTCACTGCGACAATTCCAGCCTGAATAAACTATCATTCGTACGTAGCGGTGGGTAGCGGTTTACGGGCATCACCTTCATTTTGTGAAGTCTGTCGTAGCCCGCATCCACCGGTCTGGTGAAGAAATCAGTACGGTATTGAAAAGATGAGCGATTTCAAAGGTAACAAGCAGGACCTGCCCAGCCGGGCGTGCGCGCACTGCCAGCGGCCCATGACGTGGCGCAAGAAATGGGCGAAATGCTGGGATGAGGTCAAATACTGTTCCGAGCGCTGTCGCAGGAGCCACCGTTGACCGAACTGCGCCTGATCCTGGGCGATCAGCTTAATCCGCACCACAGCTGGTTCGATGCCTGTAATCCAAATATCATTTACGTGATGCTGGAGCTGCGGGCCGAAACCGCGTACGTGCTTCACCACGCTCAGAAAGTGATCGCCATTTTTGCGGCCATGCGCGCGTTTGCCTCTGCGTTAAAGGAGAAGGGGCATCGGGTGAGGTATGTCCGGCTCTCTGACGACTCAAACCGCGGCGCGCTGGAAGACAATCTCAACGCGCTTGTCGCGCATTACGGCGCCGACAGGGTGATATGGCAGGAGCCCGACGAATGGCGCCTGGACACGCAGCTGCAGGCGTGGGCGAAAGCGGCGTCCGTCGAAACGGCCTGCGTCAGCAGCGAGCATTTCTTCACCACCCGTGAACAGGTGAGCGCGTTCTTTGCGACGCGCAAAAGCTGGCGAATGGAGTACTTTTACCGGGAAATGCGTCGTCAGAACGGCATACTGTTAACCTCAGAAGGCGAGCCGGAAGGGGGGAAATGGAATTTTGATGCTGAAAATCGCAAACGCTGGTCCGGCGAGCCGCCCGCGCCGGACGACTCGCGTCCGCGCCACGATTATTCAGCCTTATGGGCGGAGATCCAGCGCTGCGGCGTAAACACCTTCGGCGAACCGCAGGCCGGGAATTTTCGCTGGCCGCTCAACCGTTCGGAAGCTAAAGCCAGGCTGGATGAATTTATCGCTCGCGTGCTCCCGCAGTTCGGCGCCTGGCAGGACGCGATGCACGCTGAGGAGCCTTTTCTGTTCCACTCGTTAATTTCATTCGCGCTGAACACCAAAATGCTTAATCCCCGGGAAGTGGTGGCTGCCGCCCAGCAGGCATGGCGTTCGGGCCATGCGCCGCTGCCTGCCGTCGAAGGGTTTATCCGACAAATTCTCGGCTGGCGGGAGTACGTGCGTGGGATCTACTGGTCGCAGATGCCGGGCTATCGGAAGCTGAATGCCTTAGACCAGCACGCCCCGCTGCCGGACTGGTTCTGGACCGGCAGGACGCAGATGCGCTGCCTGGCGCATGCCGTTGGACAGTCGCTCACCGAGGCTTACGCCCACCATATCCAGCGCCTGATGGTCATCGGGAACTTTAGCCTGCTCAGCGGCCTGTCGCCGCAGGCGGTTCATGAATGGTATCTGGGGGTCTATATTGATGCCTTTGAATGGGTGGAGCTGCCCAATACCCTCGGCATGAGCCAGTTTGGCGATGGCGGGTTGCTGGCCAGTAAACCCTACGTCTCGAGCGCGTCGTATATTCATAAGATGAGTAATTACTGTCAGGGGTGCCGGTATCAACACAGCCAGCGTACCGGAGAGCTGGCGTGCCCCTTCAATGCCCTTTACTGGGATTTCTTTGCGCGCAACCAGGCGCGTCTGGGTAACAATCCCCGCCTGGGCATTGTCTTTAAACAGCTTGCGGACATGAAGGAAGAGGAGCGGCAGGCCATTGCCGATCGCGCCGGGTATATTCGCCTGCATCTCAACGAGCTATGACGTATTTCACCACCGCGCCGGTTGCGGCGGGTTAATAAGACGCTATTATTTTTGACTTTGTTGCGTATTCCCTGACAGGACATCCAGACGCCATGCCCGTGAATTTTGACCTTAACGATCTTTATGCTTTCAGAGCGTTAGTGGAATACGGTAACTTCCGTGTCGCTGCTGAATCTATCTGCTTATCCCAGTCGGCGCTGAGCCGCAGGATTGAAAAGCTGGAAGCCGCGCTGGGAAACCGGCTGTTTGACCGTACCACCCGCCGCGTGGCCTTAACGTTATACGGGCAAAACTTTGCTGAACGCTCCGCGCAGCTGCTCGACAACGTTGAGTCAATGCTGGCGGATGTCGATAAGGTCAGCGAAGAGCGGACGGGGCTGATCACGGTTGCCACGGTCCCTTCCGCGGCCTGTTACTTTATGCCCGATGTGATCCGTCGTTTTCAGTCTCGCTATCCGCGGGTTCGCATTAAGCTCATCGACAGCAGCGCGGGGAATGTGATTGACGCCGTGGCCCGAAGCCAGGCTGATTTTGGTATCTGCTTCGCAGGAAACCTGCCGTCTGACATCGAATTTTGCCCGCTGGTGGAGGATGTCTATGTTGCGGCGTGCCGAAAGGATCACCCCCTGGCGCAGAAGAGTCACCTGACGTGGCAGGCCTTTTACCAGCAGGATTATATCTCCCTCGATAAAACGTCAGGTAACCGTAACCTGCTCGATCGGATGCTGGGGGATATCGTTCCCGAACGCCCCAGCGTCTGCGAAACGCGCCACGTTACCACGATGCTCGGTATGGTAGAGGCGGGGATCGGCATTGCTGCCGTTCCCGCCATGTCGATGCCGACGTCAGAGCACACGATGCTGACGCATCTGCCGCTGGTGGCGCCGGAAGTGAAACGCACCGTGGGGCTTATCCGGCGCCGGGGGCGCATCCAGTCCTATATTGCGGCTGAACTGGAAAAACAGATCACCGAGCAGTATCGCCGGCCGTAACGGGGATCATCCCCGTCTTCTGGATGACGGCCCTGGAGGGCGGTGAGGCGAGATAGGTCAGCAGCGCTTTCCCCTCCGCGGGATGTTCTGCGTGACGGGTGACCGCACCCGCGAAGCGCGTGATGTACTGCAGATTATCCGGGATTTTCCCGATAAAGGTGACGCCCTGAACCGGCAGCAGCTCGCTGACCTGCTGGAAACCGACGGCGTATTTTCCTTTCGCCACTTCTGAGGCGACCGGGATACGCTCGACCATTGTCGCTTTACCCGCCACTTCTTTTTCGATCCCCATTTTTTTGAACAACGTCTGGCTGACGTACCTGCCGCTGGCGCTGTCAGAGTAGGCGATGGAGCTGGCCTGCAGCAGCGTTTTACGCAAAGCTGCCTCGCTGCTGATATCAGGGACATCCGCACCTTTTTTCACCACCATGCCAACGGGGGAGTCCGCGAGTTCCGTTCGCGAACCCGACTGGGTCTGGCCGGCTTTTTCGAGCTTCTCCAGCGCATCGCCCACCATAATCACCACGTCGGCTTTCTCGCCGCGCGCCAGTCGGTTTGGGATCGCCTGCGGCGTAGCGCCCATTGAGGGGCCAGGGATGATCACGATTTTATCCCCGGTCCTGCGTTCATAGTCCGGGGCCAGCTTTTCCAGGGCGGCCTTGAAGCCGCCTGAAATCATGACTTTCACGTCCTGGGCACAGGCATTAACGCTCAGGAGCGTCAGCACCAGCGCGCTGGCGGTAAAGCGATAGGTGCGTTTCATACTGCCCCCTGTGACTTGACGGTGTTTTGCAGCGATACCGCGCGGCGGCGGTAGAGGTAGAGCGTGGCCAGCAGGGCGCACACGGCGGCGAAACTCATCCAGTAGCCAGGCGAGGCTTTGTCACCGGTGTATTCAATCAGCGCGGTGGACATGACCGGGGTAAAGCCGCCAAAGACCGCCGTTGCCAGGCTGTAAGCCAGAGAGAACCCCGCCACGCGCACTTCAGCAGGCATAATCTCCGTCAGGGCCGGGATCATCGCGCCGTTGTACAGGCCGTAGAGGAAGGAGAGCCACAGCAGCACGATCAGCATCATGGAGAAGCTGGGCGCGCTCGCCAGCAGCGTCAGGGCAGGGTAGCTGGTCGCCAGCGCCAGCAGGGCCATGGCAATCAGCACCGGCTTGCGCCCGAAGCGATCCGACAGCGCGCCGCCCACCGGCAGCCAGATGAAGTTAGAAATCGCCACCAGCAGCGTGACCAGCAGGCTGTCCGAGGCGCTGAGCATCAGCACCTTTTTGCCAAAGGTGGGGGCGTAGACGGTGATCAGGTAGAACGCGGTGGTGGTCATCGCCACCATCAGCATGCCTGCGACCACCACCTGCCAGTTGCCAAGGAGCGTTTTAAAGACCTGACGAATCTCCAGATGCTGGCGGCGCGCGCTGAACTCTTCCGTCTCCTCCAGCTTGCGGCGCAGGAAAAAGATAAACGGCACGATTAAACAGCCGAACAGGAACGGGATGCGCCAGCCCCATTCGCGAATGGCGCTCTCCTCCATCAGGGCATTCAGGGCAAAGCCCATCGCCGCGGCGACCATAATAGCGACCTGCTGGCTGCCGGACTGCCAGCTGGTGTAAAACCCTTTGCGGCCCGGCGTGGCGATTTCAGCCAGATAAACCGAGACGCCTCCAAGCTCCGCACCGGCGGAAAAGCCCTGCAGCAGACGGCCCGTCAGCACCAGCAGCGGCGCCCACAGACCGATGCTTTGATAAGAGGGGATAAGCACGATCAGGAACGTCCCCGCCGCCATGATGGAAAGCGTGACGATTAGCCCCTTTCTGCGACCTACCTTGTCGATATACGCGCCTAGCACGATGGCGCCTATTGGACGCATCAAAAAGCCCGCGCCGAAGACGGCGAAGGTCATCATCAGCGACGCAAATTCACTGCTCGCCGGGAAGAACGTATGGGCGATGTAGGTGGCATAGAAGCCGAACAGAAAGAAATCGAACTGCTCAAGAAAGTTGCCGGACGTCACGCGGAGTATGGCGCCCGCTTTCGAGCGTACGGTTGCATGTGAGGTTGAGGAAAACATGGTTATCTCCAGTTTATTGTTGACGTTTTACGCGTCTGTTTTTGAAAACTGGATCAGGATGAGGAAATAGATAAGCGCAAATGCCGCATCGGCTGATGCATGTTTTGCATGAATAGCCTTCGCGGGATCAATACAATTAATGACAACAATAACTTAACAATTAATTGATTTTTTATTCACCACTTTTTGCTAAGTGGCTGATATCACGGTTTTGTGACATGACGCAGGCGCATGTCTGTCTGCGACTGCCGGGCAGCGTTGCGCCACCCGGCCTGTCTCAACCTAGCGCTGTGAACAACCCGCGCACTGTTTGTTCTGGATCTGCTGGAAGAAATCGTTGCCTTTGTCATCCACCAGGATAAACGCCGGGAAGTTCTCGACTTCAATTTTCCAGATGGCTTCCATTCCCAGCTCCGGATACGCGACGCATTCCAGGCTCTTAATGCTGTTTTGCGCCAGCACCGCCGCCGGGCCGCCAATGCTGCCCAGGTAGAAGCCGCCGTGTTTATGGCAGGCGTCGGTTACCTGCTGGCTGCGGTTGCCTTTCGCCAGCATGATCATGCTCGCGCCGTGGGATTGCAGTAAGTCCACATACGAGTCCATACGGCCAGCCGTGGTCGGGCCGAGTGAGCCAGAGGCGTAGCCTTCCGGCGTTTTGGCCGGTCCTGCGTAGTAGATCGGATGGTCTTTAACGTACTGCGGCAGTTCTTCACCGTTGTCGAGCAGCTCTTTCAGCTTCGCGTGGGCAATATCGCGCGCCACGATGATGGTCCCGTTCAGCGACAGGCGGGTAGAGACCGGGTGCGCGGAAAGCTGCGCCAGGATCTCATTCATCGGCTTGTTCAGATTGATGCTCACCACGTCGCCTTCGCCCTGCTGGCGCAGTGATTCAGGAATATACTGACCCGGGTTGTGTTCCAGCTTCTCAATCCAAATCCCGTCGCGGTTGATCTTCGCTTTAATGTTGCGGTCTGCGGAGCAGGAGACGCCCATGCCGATTGGGCAGGAGGCGCCGTGGCGCGGCAGGCGGATCACGCGGATATCGTGGGCGAAGTATTTACCGCCGAACTGCGCGCCGAGGCCGAGGTTCTGCGCTTCCTGGAGCAGTTCCTGTTCGAGCTGAACGTCGCGGAACGCCTGGCCGTGTTCGTTACCTTCCGTCGGCAGCGCGTCGTAGTAGCGCGTGGAAGCGAGCTTCACGGTTTTCAGCGTGGCTTCCGCTGACGTTCCGCCTATCACAAACGCGATATGGTAAGGCGGGCAGGCCGCAGTGCCCAGGGTGCGCATCTTCTCAACCAGGTAGTTTTTCAGCTTCGCCGGGGTGATCAGCGCTTTGGTTTCCTGATAGAGGTAGGTTTTGTTGGCAGAACCGCCGCCTTTTGCCATGCACAGGAATTTGTATTCGTCCCCGTCCACGCTGTAGAGATCGATCTGCGCGGGCAGGTTGGTGCCGGTATTTACCTCTTTATACATGTCCAGCGCCGCATTCTGCGAGTAGCGCAGGTTATCTTCAATGTAGGTGTTATACACGCCCTGGCTCAGCGCCGCTTCGTCACCGCCGCCGGTCCAGACGCGCTGGCCTTTTTTACCCATGATGATCGCGGTGCCGGTATCCTGACAGGTTGGCAGCACGCCTTTTGCGGCAATTTCAGAGTTACGCAGGAACTGCAGGGCAACGTATTTGTCGTTCTGGCTGGCTTCCGGGTCGTTGAGAATGGCGGCAACCTGCTTCTGGTGGGAAGGACGCAGCATAAACGCGGCATCGTGGAAGGCCTGCTGCGCCAGCAGGGTCAGGGCTTCCGGCTCCACTTTCAGCACTTCCTGACCGTCGAATTCGGCAACGGAAACGTGCTCTTTGGTCAGCAGGTAGTATTCGGTGTCGTCATGGGAAAGGGGGAAGGGGTTCTGGTAGATAAATGGTTTGTTTGACATAGCGTATTGCTCCACAAAAATAAAACCGCCGGAGGAGAAGTCCGGCGGTCAGGAATCAGAACATCATGGACATCCACGGATAACCAATCAGCAGCAGGGCCGCCAGGAAGATGGCACCGAAGATGGTGCCGAGGCGCCAGTAGTCTTTGGTTGGCAGGTAGCCGCTACCGTAGTAAATCGGGCTTGGGCCAGTACCGTACGGGGTGATGATCCCCATGACGCCCAGCGAGGTCACCATCAGCAGAACGAACACTTCCATATTCATGCCCGGGATGGTGGAGGCGATGGTCAGCATCGCTGGCAGCAGCGCCGTGGTGTGCGCGGTGGTGCTGGCAAACAGGTAGTGCAGCAGGTAGAACGCCAGCAGCAGGACGACGGTCGCCACGCCCGGAGAGATACCGCTCATTAACAGACCGCCTTCTTTACCTAACCAGCTGATAAAGCCGGTAGAGGAGAGGCCATCCGCCAGTGCCACCAGGGTGGCGAACCAGACGAAGGTGTTCCATGCGGCCTTGTTACCGGTGATATCGTTCCACTCCAGCACGCCGGTCCACAGCATCAGACCGACGATGAGCAGGGCCGCCATGGCAGGCTCAATCCACGCGGCGGCGAAGATCCACATCAGCAGCGCGCAGCATACGAACACCAGCAGCAGAATTTCATTGCGGGACAGTTTGCCGAGTTTTTCCAGCTCGCGGGTCGCCCACAGCGGCACTTCGTTATTCACTTTGACTTCAGGTGGGTAGAACCAGTAGGCCAGCAGCGGCATGGTCAGAATCAGCAGGATACCCAGCGGCAGGAAGGCGAGGAACCAGGTGCCCCAGGAGATATCAATCCCAACCGTACTTTTCACCAGCGCCAGGGCCAGCAGGTTTGGCGCGAGGGCGGAGAGGAACATTGAGCTGGTGATACAGGCTGCGGTGATCGCCACCCACATCAGGTATGAACCAATCTTACGCGCGCTTGGGTCGTTAGGTTTTGAACCGTACAGCGGCGGCAGGTTAGCGATAATCGGGTAGATGGTCCCGCCGCTGCGCGCGGTGTTGGACGGGGTGAACGGTGCCAGCAGCAGGTCAGCAAACGTGATGGCGTAACCGAGCGTCAGGCTGCGACGGCCGAGGTACTTCACCAGAATCAGCGCCAGACGGCGGCCGAAGCGGGTTTTGTCATAGCCAGCGGCGAACATAAAGGCACCGAAAATCAGCCAGACGGTAGAGTTACCAAACCCGCTCACCGCCCACTTAAAGGAGGCGCCCGCCAGCTTGAATTTCGGGTCAGCCAGCTGATCGGGGCTGAACAGCACCCACTGACTGCACAGGGCGATGGCAACCACGCCGGTCAGGCCGATCACCGCACCCGGCAGCGGTTCGAAGATCAGACCGACGATCACGCCGACAAAGATGGCGAAGTAGTGCCATGCGTAAGGCGGCAAGCCTTCAGGAACGGGAACAAACAGCAGCAGTACGGCGACGATGACGGGTAGCGCCATCATCAGCAATCGTTTTGCGTTTCCATTTGATGCCTGGTTCGCCACAGGGGGCGTTACAGCAGTTTTTGTATTCATAGTTTCACGTCTTAAGTTGTCAAAAATTCGGTCGCACTGAAAAAGCACTTTCTTAAGTTTCTTTGCTTTTTTTAGTTATTAAAGGTGCTTTCCTGTATTTTCAGTAATAGCGATTTAACGCGTTTTCGTGTGCGTTAAATTAAAAAATGATGATGTTTTTATATTGCGCTTTTGAATGCCATAACTATTGATCGCGATCAAAAAAATAGAATTGCAGCGTTATTTTTATGCTTTTATTAATAACCACTCTGGCGTATGTGGTTATTGCCTGTTTTTTGCGTGTTTTTTATCATTTCTTTAACAATATAGATTTTGGTGTGATTGCAACATTTTGTTTTTATTGGTTTTGTGTGTTTTGTGGTGAATTGGTTTTACCATTCATATTTTAACGGTTTTTAAATTATTGTGAATGACTGAATTACAATCGCTAACACCAATGTGTTATTTGTGTTATCGCAGGGATTAAATAGTTTTTTAACTAACGTAATAACTTTAGAAACTAAAAAAATCATTATATTAATATCATGACATCGGCATATAACGACGAAATAAAAAATCAATCCGATAACGAATTCTTAATTTTTAAAAGTTTGGAGTTTCTATTATGAGCACTAACGAACGCATTCTTAGCCCCTTCACATTACCGAATGGCACTGAACTGAAAAACCGTTTGTTAATGGCCCCTATGACAACCTGTACCGGCTATTTTGACGGCACCGTCACCAGCGAGCTGGTGGAGTACTATCGGGCCCGTTCCGGCAGCATTGGCACCATCATTGTGGAATGCTGCTTCGTCGACGATCTCGGTCTCGCCTTCCCGGGTGCCATCGGTATTGATAATGACGAGAAAATTGCCGGGCTGGCGAAAATCGCGGAGGCCATCAAATCCAAAGGATCGAAGGCGCTGCTGCAGATCTACCACGGCGGCCGCATGGTCGACCCAAAACTGATTGGTGGCCGTACCCCGGTTGGTCCGAGCGCCGTAGCCGCGCCGCGTGAAGGTGCCGCAACGCCGGTTGCTCTGACCGCTGAAGAAGTGGAAGGCATGATCGGCAAGTTTGGTGAGGCGGTGCGCCGCGCCATCCAGGCCGGTTTCGACGGCGTGGAAATCCACGGGGCGAACACCTATCTGATTCAGCAGTTCTACTCCCCGAATTCAAACCAGCGCGACGACGAGTGGGGCGGCAGCCGCGATAACCGCGCGAAGTTCCCGCTGGCCGTGCTGGACATTACCCACAAAATGGTGCGCCAGTACGCGGACGATGCGTTTATTATTGGCTACCGCTTCTCCCCTGAAGAGATGGAAGTCCCGGGCATCCGCTTTGACGACACCATGTACCTGCTGGAAAAACTGGCGGCGCGCGGCGTGGACTATCTGCACTTCTCCGTCGGCGCGACCCTGCGTCCTTCCATTGTCGACACCCAGGATCCAACTCCGCTTATCGAAAAATACTGCGCGATGCGTTCTGAAACGCTGGCGCAGGTTCCGGTCATGGGCGTGGGCGGCGTGGTGAATGCTTCCGATGTGAATGAAGCGCTGGACCGCGGTTACGACCTGATTGCCGTTGGCCGCGCCACCATCGCTTACCCGGACTGGACCGACCGCATCGCGGCCGGGGAAAGCCTGGAGCTGTTTATGGACAGCACCAAACGCGAAGAGCTGAGCATTCCTGAACCGCTGTGGCGCTTCTCGCTGGTGGAAGCGATGATCCGCGACATGAGCATGGGCGAATCCAAATTCAAACCGGGTACCTTTGCTGAGAAGGTGCAGGATGACGCTAACGAACTGGTGATTAACGTCAGCCTTGAAACCGACCGCATTGCGGACATCGAACTGGCCTCCGGCCCGAGCGAAGACGTTGAGTTTGTAACCAGCTTTGAAGAGATCCGTACCCGCATTCTGGACGCCAATACCCCGCACGTGGATGCCATCACCGGCGCAACCAGCCAGAGCGAGGCGGTGAAGAAAGCGGTCTCGAAAGCGATGCTGAAATCCAGCAAAGCGCTGGCCGCGGAAGAGGGCGTTGATCCGAACGAAACCCGCAGCGTGGACGTGGTCGTTGTCGGCAGCGGCGGCGCCGGTCTGGCTGCGGCGATCCAGGCTCACGACGAAGGCGCGAGCGTGCTGATTGTCGAGAAAATGCCGACCATCGGCGGGAACACCATTAAAGCCTCTGCCGGTATGAATGCCGCCGAAACCCGCTTCCAGCGCGTGAAGGGCATTCAGGACAGCAAAGAGCTGTTCTATCAGGAAAGCCTGAAAGGCGGCGGCAACAAGAACAACCCGGAACTGCTGCGTCGCTTCGTCGAGAACGCGCCGCAGGCAATTGAGTGGCTGGCCACGCGCGGCATCATGCTGAACGACATCACCACCACCGGCGGGATGAGCATCGACCGTACTCACCGTCCAAAAGACGGTTCAGCGGTGGGCGGCTATCTGATCAGCGGCCTGGTGCGTAACGTCAACAAACGCAACATCGAGGTGATGCTGGATACCTCCGTCAGCGACATCATCTTCGAGAACGGTGAAGTGACCGGCGTACGCCTGACTACCGAAGAGAACGAAACCGTCACCGTGGCAACAAAAAGCGTGATTGTCGCCACCGGCGGCTTCAGCGCCAACAGCCAGATGGTGGTGAAATACCGTCCTGATCTGGAAGGGTTCGTCACCACCAACCACAAAGGGGCAACCGGCGGCGGCATCGCGCTGCTGGAGCGCATCGGGGCGGGTACCGTGGATATGGGCGAAATTCAGATTCACCCAACCGTAGAGCAGAAAACCTCGTACCTGATTTCCGAATCCATTCGCGGCGGCGGGGCGATTCTGGTCAATCAGAAAGGGGAACGCTTCTACAACGAAATGTCGACCCGCGATAAGGTCTCGGCGTCAATCATCGCGCTGCCGGAGAAATACGCATACATCGTCTTTGACGAGCACGTACGTGCCAAAAACAAAGCCGCTGATGAGTACATCGCGAAAGGTTTCGTGACCAGCGCCAGCTCGCCAAAAGCCCTGGCTGAAGCGCTGGGTATGGATCACCACGCTTTCCTCGCGACGCTGGAACGTTACAACGGCTTCGTTGAAAAACAGCACGATGATGATTTTGGCCGTACCACCGCGCTGCGTGCGCCTATCAACGAAGGGCCGTTCTACGCCATTCAGATTGCACCGGGCGTGCACCACACCATGGGCGGCGTGACCATCAACACCGAAACCTGCGTGCTGGACAGCAACCACAACGTGCTGCCAGGGGCGTTTGCGGCCGGTGAAGTGGTCGGCGGGATCCACGGCGGTAACCGTATCGGCGGTAACGCAGTGGCAGATATCATTATTTTTGGTACGCTTGCAGGACATCAGGCGGCTATGCGTTCGAAAAAGCAGTAAGACCCCTGTGTTGTAGGCCGGATACGCCCAGCGCTATCCGGCATTTTCCCCGGCGGCGCGGTGCCTGCCGGGGCTACATCTGAGGAATACAGCCATGCCTGATAGCCATCGCGTTTACAGCTACTCCGCCGTCCTGATGGGCTCACCCATTCTCCTGAAACTCTTCTCCCACGACGAAGCCCTCGCGTCCCGCGTGTTTCGCCTGATCAAACAGTACGAAGATCTGCTCACCGTTAACCGCGCGCGCTCGCAGGTGATGGACATCAACCATGCGGCTGGCCAGCATCCGGTTACCGTCAGCCGGCCGGTGTTTGAGCTGATCCGCTGTGCCAAAGCGGCAAGCCTGTTCAGGGACAGCGCCTTTAACCTGGCGATAGGTCCGCTGGTGAAGCGCTGGAAAATTGGCTTTCAGGGGGACAGCGTTCCGCCTGCCGATGAAATCGCGTCGCTGCTGGCGATAACCCGTCCTGAAGATGTCCTTCTTGATGAGGCCAGCAGCAGCGTGTTCTTGACCAGAGCGGGGATGGAGATCGACCTGGGGGCCATTGCCAAAGGCTATATCGCCGACAGGGTGCGTGATTACCTGCATAAAGAGGGCGCTGAGCTGGGGCTGATCAACCTCGGCGGAAACATTCAGACGTTAGGCTCGCCGGAAGGGGGCTGGGGCGTGGGGCTGAAAAAACCGTTCGCCGGTGACGCGCTGATCGGCACGATGACCGTAGAGAACCTGTCCGTCGTGACGTCGGGAACCTACGAGCGCTACTTTGAGCAAAACGGCAGGCGCTATCACCATATTCTCGATCCGCGCACCGGGTATCCGCTGGACAACGAGCTGGACAGCGTAACGATTGTTTCGAAGGACTCCATCGACGGCGATATCTGGACCACGCTGATGTACGGTATGGGCGTAGAGAAGGGCTGTGCCGCCCTGCGCGCGCGCCCCGATATTGAAGCTATCTTTGTGACCAAAACAAAAGAAGTGGTGTTCTCTTCAGCACACCACTTCCGCTTTACCCTGCTGGATAACGACTACCGCGTTACTGACAGTATTGCTTGAGCAGGCCGGTCTGCTCCGGCTGGAGACGGTAGCGATACACCGGACGGCCGGTGGCGCCGTAGTGAATGCTGGTGAACAGAATGTTGATTTGTGCGAGCCAAATCAGGTACTTGCGGCAGGATACGCGGGAGATATTGACCGCGCTTGCCAGGTCATCGGTAGAAAATTCCGTCTCCGGGTGAGCGTCAATCCACTGGCAAATCGTGCGCAGCGTTTGCGGCGTTAACCCCTTCGGCAGCTTTTTACTGTCCGCCAGTTCCGGCGCCCCGCCGTGGATCAGCCGGTCGACGTCGGCCTGCTCATAATACTGGTGCGAACCCATCAGGCTGTGCTTTGCCTTCCAGCCGTTCAGCGCCTCTTCAAAGCGTGGGAACTGGAACGGCTTGATCAGATAATCCACCACGCCGTAGTGGATGGAGGTCTGGATCGTGGCGGCGTCGGCAGCCGACGAGATCATAATCACATCGATTGGGCGACCGGATGCGCGAATAACGGGCAGCAGATCCAGCCCGTTATCCTGCTGCATATAGACATCCAGCAGCACCAGATCGACAGGCTGCCCGGGGTTATTAATGATGGCCTCGGCCTGGTTTAGCGTGGAGGCGACGCCGCAGCAGCTAAAACCATCAACACGGTTGACATACAGACGGTTGAGGTCGGCTACCATGGCGTCATCATCGACAATTAATACATTTATCACGCGATATTCCTCTCGCTATCCCAGGGGATGTGAACAAAAAATTGGGTAAATACGCCTGGCTCAGACTCGACGGTGATATCGCCGCCGAGGTTCTGGATTTGCTGGCGAGCAAGGAACAGCCCAACGCCGCGGTTTTCACCTTTTGTTGAGAAGCCCTTTGTAAAAATAGCCTCCAGCTGAGCGGGTTCAATGCCGGGGCCATCGTCGCTGACTTCGCAGCTGAGCCAGCCATTCTGATAATGCAGCAGCAGGCCGATCTCACCTTCCTGCTGTCCTTCCATCGCGTCGAGCGCGTTTTCAATGAGGTTACCCAGCACGGTGATCAGCACCGCGACCTGCTCTTCGCTCGCGGTATCCGGTATCTGGCATTCATCCGCCAGCGTCAGGGTGACGCCCGCTTCTTTCGCCCGATTGATTTTACCCAGCAGGAACCCGGCAATAACCGGGGATTTTACCTTGCTCTGTATCGTACCGATATCCGTCTGGTAATTATGTGCCGTCTGGATGATGTACTCTTCCAGCTTGTCGTAGCGCTTCATGTGCAGCAGGCCCAGGATCACATGCAGTTTATTCATAAACTCGTGCGTGTGGCTGCGCAGGGCGTCGACGTAGTTGACCATGCCATCAATACGCTGCATCAACTGGCTGATTTCCGTTTTATCACGGAAGGTGGTGATGGCGCCGATTACCCGATCCTGACTTTTAACGGGCACCATGTTGCACAGCAATAGACGCCCGTTACAGCTGATCTCCTGATCCTGGCGCGCGACGCCCGTCTTTGAGACTTCGCGCAGGCTGGCCAGCAGGGGGGCGCTGGCGTTTTCGGTCTGCTTGCCGGAGGGGAGAAGCAATATTTCTCTGGCGGTCTGGTTGATCATCGTCACGCGCCCGTGAATATCGACAGCCAGCACCCCCTCGCGAAGCGACTGCAGCATCGCCTGACGCTGTTCGAACAAGGCGGAAATTTCGTAAGGTTCGAGCCCGAACAGGATGCGTTTCAGGACCCGCACCAGACCCCAAATCGCCATGGAGCTCATAAAAATACTGAATAAAATTGTCCAGACGGCGTTTAGCCGCCCGCGAGCGATCTGCTCTTCAACCTTTTTCAGGGAGATACCTACCGCCACCACGCCGATCTGCTCGTGCTGGCCGTCGTAGACTGGGGTGAAGACGCGAAGCGCTTCGGCGAGCGCACCCCGGTTTACCGATACGTTCTCTTTGCCTTCAAGCGCGGGAGTTAAATCGTCACCGATAAAATGCAGCCCCAGCAGCGCCTCGTTCGGGTGAGAGTAGCGGATCCCGCGCATATCGGTGACCACGGTGAACAGCAGATCGTTTCGTTTCGTCACCGCCTGGGCGATGGGCTGAATAATATTCTCCTGCGGTGCCTGCATCAGGCCGCGCTGGATCTCCGGGCTGTTGGCCAGCGTTCTGGCAATACCCAGAGCCGTATCTTTTACATCATCGCGGGTCGCCCGGGTGATTTGCACGGAGTAGAGCGCAAAAACCACCAGCAGCACAGAGGCAATAATCGCGCACACCATCAGCGTGACCAGGGTGTTGAGCTTCATGGGGCGCTTGCGCGTCGGAAGGAAAGGCTGCAAATCGCTCATCAACACTCCGCGATGATTAAGAAAGGGGTAATTATCGCCGATGACGCGCTTTTCTTAAAGCCATGTAAAGGCGTGGATTTGGTCCTCTTTTCGTGACCCTCCTCGCAGGTCATCTATATAAAACACTTTATAGTGTGTGGGTACTCATAATAAGGAGGCTGTTTATGAGCGTTATGCTTACCGGTTCGGTCAAGGAAAGACGGCACGCCAGCACGATGAATATTGATAGATTGTCCACGCTGGACATGCTGAAAGTCATTCACCAGGATGATGCACTCATTTCTGCTGCGATTACCCCCTGTTTAGATACTATTGCCCGCGTGGTGGACAACGCCGCCGCGACGCTCAGCCACGGCGGTCGCCTGATCGTCGTTGGGGCGGGGCCGTCAGGGCGCGTAGCGCAACAGGTTGCCGATGAATATGCGCCGGGCAAAACCCCTGTGATGGCCGTTACGGCACAAGAAGGGGAAGGGAGCTACGAGCGCGGCGTTGCCGATCTGCAGGCCATCAAGTTTGGTGAACACGATATGATGCTGGCCGTGACCGTCAGCGGAAAAACGCCGTGGGTCTGGGGGGCAATGCGACATGCGTGGTCGCTGGGTTCACCGGTCGCTATTGTTACCGGTGATGCGCAAAGCGAAGCCGCGCAGCTTGCGAGCATGGTTATCGCTCCGGAGCTGGGGGCCGACGTCGTCGCAGGCTATATCAACACCAAAGCGGGGATCGCGCAAAAAATGATCCTCTCGATGATTGCCACCGGGCTGGCCGTCCGAACCGGACGGGTTTACAGCAACCTGCGCGTGGATCTTGAGGCAAGCACGACCAAATGGGCTGAACGGCAAATCGCCATTGTGATGGAAGCGGGGGGATGCACACGGGCCGAGGCAAAAGCCGCGCTGGAGAGCTGTAACCATAACTGTAAAACGGCGGTGTTGATGGTGCTGACGGGGCTGGATGCGTGGAAAGCCCATGAACTGCTGGCGCAAAATAACGGGTTTATCCGCGTGGCGCTGCAGGAAGCGCCGTAATAGAGATAGTGAACAAATAAAAAAGGCCGCAATTGCGGCCTTTGGTATTTTGGGGAATTAGAACTGGTAGGTCATGCCTACGCCAACGATGTCATCAGTTGAGATGCCATTGGCTTCGTAGAAGCTTTCATCGTTGTCCAGCAGGTTGATTTTATAATCAACGTAAGTGGAGAAGTTTTTGTTGAAGCTGTAGGTCATACCGAGATCGATATAGTTCACCAGATCCTGATCAACATAGTCGTAATTATTACCTGGGTTGTAATCATTGCCGCCAATGTCTTAACTTTGGAATAAACCCATGCCAGAGACGGACGCAGGCCGAAGTCGAACTGGTACTGCGCTACGGCTTCAAAGTTCTGGGTCTGGTTGGCGATACCAACATTACCATATGGCGTCATGTTGCGGGTTTCCGCATACATCATGGCCAGGTAAACACCCTGCGCATCATATTTTGCCCCAATGGTCCAGGCTTCAGCGCGTTCGCCACCTGCATATGGGCTGTAGCGGTTGTAGTTACCTGCACCGTATGCAACCTGTTTGTTCGTGCGGTCGGAAGATGAATATGCCGCACCCAGGCTCAGTCCGAAGTCAAAATCATAGGTGGTAGACATACCAAAGCCGTCGCCGTTCTGGAAACGAACATTGTCATGGCCATTTTTCGTGCCTTCCTGACCTTCTGTTGCATCCTGACCTTCGTTCGCACCCTGATACTGCAGCGCGAAATTCAGCCCCTCAGCCAGACCGAAGAAATCCTGGTTACGATAGGTTGCCAGACCGTTAGCACGACCGTTCATAAAGTTATCGGTCCAGGTGTAAGAGTCACCGCCAAATACAGGCAGCATATCGGTCCAGGCTTCAACGTCGTACACGACGCCGTAATTACGGCCATAATCAAATGAACCGTATTCACCATATTTCAGGCCAGCATACGCCAGGCGGTTAAACGATTTGTCACCCGCGCCCTCGGTATTATTAGCGAAGGTTTTATATTCCCACTGGCCGTAACCGATCAGATCGTTAGCGATCTGGGTTTCGCCTTTGAAACCAATCTGCACATAGGTTTCGTCGCCGTCGTCGCCAGGGTTGTCAGAGAAAGTATGACGCGCGTCGACTTTGCCGTACAGGTCAACTTTGTTGCCGTTTTTGTTGTACATTTCAGCCGCATTGGCTGCGCCTGCCATTAATAACGCGGGTACCACAATTGCCAGAACTTTTCTTTTCATTATATATTCCCTTCAAGCATAATTTATATGAATATATGTAATCACCCTCCGCAATTACAGGCTTGATACTATTCCAGGAAGTGTTATTTAGTTTCAAAAATAAATGTAATTAAATCCTATGAAATATTGCCAAACATTTCTATTAATCTCTTTATTTTTCTGCTGAATTAATTCATTGAATTTATACGGTGTAATTATTATTAAGTATTTCGTGGCTCTATTTTTAAATTGATTTAATTCGTCTATGTTATAATTTATGCACTTTTAAACAACAGGATATGACGATGGAACTTGCCCGGTGGCAGCAGCGATTTGAGCGCTGGCTTGAGGAAAACCACAGCACCGACGATACCGCACATGATATTTCGCATTTTCGTCGGGTCTGGATGACGGCGCAAAAAATCATGGCTGATCAGGCGGTGGAGCCGCTGGTGATCCTGACCGCATGCTATTTCCACGATATTGTCAGCCTGCCGAAAAACCATCCCGAACGCGGCCGGTCATCCCAGATGGCAGCGCGCAGGACGTGTGACATTCTGCGCCGCGACTTCCCTGAGTTTCCGCCAGAGCACGCAGCCGCCGTTGCGCACGCGATTGAGGCGCACAGCTTCAGCGCCGGGATTGCGCCACAGAGCATGGAAGCCAAAATTGTGCAGGACGCAGACCGGCTGGAAGCGTTAGGCGCGATCGGCCTGGCGCGCGTCTTTGCCGTCTCGGGCGCGCTGGGCGTGCCGCTTTTTGATGCAGACGATCCCTTTGCCGATGCGCGTATCCTTGATGACCGTGCGTTTGCCCTCGACCATTTTCAGACCAAGCTGCTGCGATTGCCTGATACAATGCAAACGGAAATGGGCCGCGAGCTGGCACGCCACAATGCCGATTTCCTGATCCAGTTTATGGCGAAACTCAGTGCCGAATTACACGGCGACTGCATCGGGCTGGATAGCCAGGTGTTGAGCCGCTTCCGTCGCAGTTTGCGCAACTGAACTGTGGTAATCTGTTTCCAGTCTTTACTCTCCGGTTAAAAGAATGCAGGAAAATCGATCAGTGACAGAGCCCGCGCCCGAGCAGGCTGAGAAATCAACGGCAACGGTGCAGGCGTTGCTGCGCCAGCTGTTGGATATCTATGATGCTAAAACGCTGGCCAATCTGCTGGTGGCGCACGGCGAGAGCCACTGGAGCCCGGCGATCCTTAAGCGTCTGCTGACCAGCGAACGCGCAGGGCGTCGCCTGAGTGAAGGCGAGTTTCGTTATCTGCAAAACCTGCTTCCGCGTCCTCCTGCCGCGCATCCGAACTATGCCTTCCGCTTTATCGATCTGTTTGCCGGTATCGGCGGTATCCGACACGGTTTTGAAGCTATCGGCGGACAGTGCGTGTTTACCAGCGAGTGGAACAAGCATGCCGTCCGGACTTACAAGGCCAACTGGTACTGCGATCCGCACGAGCACCAGTTCAACGCGGATATCCGCGATGTCACCCTGAGCCATAAAAGCGGCGTGAGCGATGAACAGGCCGCCGAGCACATCCGCCAGACGATCCCGGCGCATGACGTGCTGCTGGCCGGCTTCCCGTGTCAGCCCTTCTCGCTGGCCGGTGTCTCCAAAAAGAATGCCCTTGGACGTGCCCACGGCTTTGCCTGCGATACCCAGGGAACGCTGTTTTTTGATGTGGCGCGCATTATTGACGCCCGTCGCCCGGCCATCTTTGTGCTGGAAAACGTCAAAAATCTAAAGAGCCACGACGGCGGAAAAACCTTCCGCATTATTATGCAGACCCTGGATGAGCTGGGTTATGACGTGGCCGACTCGCAGGACATGGGCGCGGACGATCCTAAAATCATTGATGGGAAACATTTTCTGCCCCAGCATCGCGAACGTATCGTGCTGGTGGGTTTCCGCCGCGACCTCAATCTCAAGGGGGATTTCACCCTTCGTGATATCCCGTCTTTGTATCCCGAGCGTCGTCCTACCGTTGCTGACCTGCTGGAACCTGTCGTTGACGCGAAATTTATCCTTACCCCGGTGCTGTGGAAATACCTCTACCGCTATGCCAAGAAACATCAGGCGAAGGGCAACGGCTTCGGTTTTGGGATGGTAAACCCCAACGATCCGCACAGCGTGACCCGTACGTTGTCCGCTCGCTACTATAAGGATGGGGCAGAGATCCTGATCGACAGAGGCTGGGACAAGGCGCTGGGTGAAAAAGATTTCGACGATCCGCACAACCAGCGTCACCGTCCGCGACGCTTAACGCCGCGGGAATGCGCCCGGTTGATGGGATTTGAGACCCCGCAGGGTTACCGCTTCCGCATTCCGGTTTCGGATACCCAGGCGTACCGCCAGTTTGGTAATTCGGTGGTGGTTCCCGCGTTCGCCGCCGTGGCAAAACTGCTGGCCTCGCGCATCAGACAGGCGGTGGCACTCCGTCAGGGTGAGGCCGTCAATGACGGATGTTCACGATAAGGCCACGCGCAGCAAAAATATGCGTGCCATCGGCACGCGTAACACCGCCATCGAAAAGCGCCTGGCCGGGCTGCTGACGCAGGCGGGGTTTGATTTCCGCGTGCAGGATCCCGCGCTTGCGGGTCGCCCGGATTTCGTCATCGACGCCTGGCAGTGCATCATCTTTACCCACGGCTGCTTCTGGCATCACCATGACTGCTACCTGTTTAAGGTTCCCGCGACGCGCACCGATTTCTGGCTGGATAAAATTGGCAAGAACGTCGAGCGCGACAGTCGGGATCTCACCGCGCTGATTGCGCAGGGCTGGCGGGTGCTGATCGTCTGGGAATGTGCGCTGAGAGGCAGATTAAAACTGAACGATACCGATCTGACCGAGCGGCTGGAGGAGTGGATCTGCGGCGGCGGCCAGACCGCGCAGATCGACACGCAGGGTATTCACCTGCTTACGGTTTCTCCACCTCGCAAGGCGTGACCACCGGTTTTGCGGGCAGTAAATATTTGCCCAGAGTGACCAGCACGACGGCAAAAACAATCACCCCTAATGCCAGCCATTCAACGGAAGAGAGCGTTTCTCCCCCCAATCCCGTCCCGAGCAGCACGGCCACGACCGGGTTGACGTAGGCATAGCTGGTGGCGACTGCCGGCGAGACATTGCGGATCAGGAACATATAGGCGTTAATGGCGATGATGGAACCAAACAGCGCCAGGTAGCCTACCGCCAGAAAGCCCGACAGCGGCGGCAGGGTCGTCAGCTTTTCTCCCGTCAGCGTGGAGGCGAGCAGCAGTACAATCCCGGCGGCGAGCATCTCAATCGCGCCCGCCATCATGCCGGTCGGCAGTTCGATACGCGAACCGTAGACGGAACCAAACGCCCAGCTCATCGAGCCAATCAGAATGATGATTGCGCCCCACGGATTCCCGCTCAGGTTACCGCCGCTGTTCAGCAGAATGATGCCGGCAAGGCCAATACCAATCCCCAGCCATTCCAGCTTGCGGGTGCGGATACCGAAAAGGCGGCTAAAGCAGAGGGTAAACAGCGGTACGGTGGCAACGACCACGGCGGCGATCCCGGACGGTACGTTCTGGTGCTCGGCAATCGTTACAAACCCATTTCCCACCGCCAGCAGCAGCAGGCCGATTAGGGCGGCATTCAGCATCGGGCGCAGAGGGGGAAGCTTATGCCCGCGCAGCAGCAGGAAGGCCAGCAGCAGCACGCCAGCCGAGAGAAAGCGGATGCCCGCCATCATCAGTGGCGGCCAGCTTTCCACGCCGATGCGAATGACAAAGTAGGTTGAGCCCCAGATGATGTACAGCGAAAAGAGTGCCCCAATGAGCGGAAGCAAGTGCCGGAAACGCATAATCCCTCACGACGAAATAAAAAGGTCGCTGATAGTAAACGCGAAAACTATCGCGCTGGCGAGCCCTTTAATTGTGTAGCTGATGTGAATTTTTTGTTGACGCGAGGTGGGTGTTTCCGGGTTTGCGCTTTTGCTCCATACTATTCACTTAATTACCAAAAAATGAAGGATTAAGATTTTGGCAGGAAGTAGCTTATTAACATTGCTGGATGATATTGCGACCTTACTGGATGACATTTCAGTGATGGGGAAACTGGCGGCGAAAAAAACCGCAGGGGTGCTGGGAGATGATTTATCGCTTAACGCCCAACAGGTGAGTGGGGTAAGGGCTAACCGTGAACTGCCGGTGGTGTGGGGCGTGGCAAAAGGCTCCTTCCTGAATAAGGTGATTCTGGTCCCGCTGGCGCTGCTGATCAGCGCGTTTATTCCCTGGGCCATCACGCCGCTGCTGATGATTGGCGGGGCATTTCTCTGCTTCGAGGGCGTAGAGAAGGTCCTGCACTCCTTTAGCGCGCGCAAGCAGAGCGATACGCCGGAGATGCGCCAGCAGCGTCTTGAAGCGCTGGCCGCTCAGGATCCGAAAACCTTCGAGCGCGATAAGGTCAAAGGCGCTATTCGGACCGACTTTATCCTGTCCGCAGAGATTGTCGCCATTACGCTGGGCATCGTGTCTGACGCGCCGCTCCTGAATCAGGTTCTGATCCTCTCCGGCATCGCCATTCTGGTCACCGTCGGCGTCTACGGCCTGGTGGGACTGATCGTCAAGCTGGATGATATCGGCTACTGGCTGGAGGAGAAATCGAGCGCGGTGGCAAGAGGCATCGGCAAAAGCCTGCTGGTGCTGGCTCCGTGGCTGATGAAGAGTTTGTCGGTGGTGGGCACGCTGGCGATGTTCCTCGTGGGCGGCGGGATCGTGGTGCACGGTATCGCGCCGCTGCACCATGCGATCGAACATTTTTCCTCGGCGCAGGGGGCCGTTGTCGCGGCGATTCTGCCCACGCTGCTGAATCTGGTGCTGGGCTTCATCATTGGCGCTATCGTGGTCGCGGCGGTGAAGCTGGTTGAAAAAATTCGCGGCACGTCGCACTAATTGTTACCCGTTATGGGATGCAAAAAGACCATTCCTCGTCTAAATTGAAACAGTTTCACCCTGATACAGGAGGCAGGTATGGTCTTTTTGGTCAGTGATGAAGTTAAGCCTAAGAAGGGCGGCCCACGTATGATTGTGACCGGGTATTCCAGCGGAATGGTGGAATGTCGGTGGCACGATGGCTATGGCATCAAGCGGGAAGCATTTCGTGAAGATGAGCTTCAGCCGGGGGACGGGCAGCACCAGCGGGATAAGGCTTAATCACATAACGCCCGGCTTTGCCGGGCGTTTTTATCTCCAGTACCGGGTGTAAGGCAGCGATCAGGGAGTGTGTGTGCAGCGCGATACCTTTGTTGTAAGACAATCTTTTTTGCAATGGCTGCATAAGCGTAGCAATCCGGGGTTGATTGTTAATCTCTGTTTCCTGGTTGTTCTGGTATTTTCGACTCTACTGACCTGGCGTGAAGTGGTGGTACTGGAAGAAGCGTACATCTCCAGCCAGCGTAACCATCTGGATACGGTCGCCAGTTCGCTGGACAGGCAGCTGCAGAACAGCGTCGACAGGATGCTGTTGTTCCGTCAGGGCATGCATGATGCGATCCAGACGCCGCTGGCATTTGATGTACTTCAGAATGCGGTGTCACGCTTTAGCTCAGTCCGCATGCTCCCCACCTGGCAGCTTGCCGTTGATAAAAAACGCACCCTTCCCATTAACGGTGTCTCGGATGCCTTCGTCGAGAAAACCACGTTTCTGAATCGTGACGCCGAACGCCTCAGCCACGAGATTTCTGCCACGCTCGAAGTGGGGTATCTGCTCAGGCTGGCGTCGTCGAGAGCACAAACGGAAGCGCGCGTGATCTACGTCTCCCGCGCCGGGTTTTTCATTTCCACCGATACGCCGGATCAGGCGGGCGACATTACCTCCCGCTATTACCATCTTGTCACGCAGTCCTGGTTTACCCAGCAGTCAGAACGGAACAATCGCGCTCGCGCGGTGCGCTGGTTCATCTCCACCCCCTCATCCTGGACCAATGATGAACGTATGATCACCGCCAGCGTTCCCATCTATTTCGACCATTACTGGTATGGCGTCGTGGCGATGGATTTTACGTTGGGCACCATGCAGCGTCTGCTGGCCGATGCGACGGAAGACCGAACGGAAGGGGAGTATCAGCTGTACGATACCCGGCTCAATATGATTGCCACCTCTGCCCATACGGAAAACGCGGTTAACCATTTTGACGAACGCGAAACGGCGCAGATTGCGCAGGCGATTGAGCACGCCACCGGCGGCGGGATCCGCCTCGGAAGCCGTTTTGTGAGCTGGGAACGACTCGATCACTTCGACGGCGTTGTCCTGCGGATCCACACCCTGCACGAAGGGGTACAGGACGACTTCGGCAGCATCAGTATCGTGCTGGCGCTGATGTGGGCGCTCTTTACCGCCATGCTGTTGATCTCGTGGCTGGTGATCCGTCGTATGGTGAGTAACATGTACACGCTTCAGCACTCGCTCCAGTGGCAGGCCTGGCATGATCCGCTTACCCGGCTGAATAATCGCGGCGCGCTGTTCGACCGCGCAAAATTGCTGGCGGAAACCTGTCGCCAGCAGTCGCTGCCGTTCTCGGTGATTCAGATCGATCTCGACCATTTTAAAAACATCAACGACCGCTTCGGCCATCAGGCCGGGGATAAGGTGCTCTCCCACACGGCAGGCCTGATTGCCAGCGCGTTACGCAAGAATGATGTGGCAGGGCGCGTAGGCGGGGAAGAGTTTTGCGTCGTCCTGCCGGGGATCGGTCTGGAGGAGGCGAGAAGCGTCGCGGACCGTATACGTTGCCGGATCAACAGTAAGGAGATCCTGGTGAAGAAGAGCACGACCCTGCGCGTCAGCGCGTCGCTGGGGGTCAGCAGCGCGGATGAAGCGGGTAACTACGAGTTTGAACAGCTGCAGTCCGTGGCGGACGTCCGGCTGTATCAGGCCAAACAGAGCGGGCGTAACCGGGTCGTCTGGCGGGATTAGGAGAGGAAGTGATCCAGCCCCTCCTGCCAGCCCGCCGGGCCGGGCTGCCGGGTGTGATAAACCCGGGCAGGGTTATCGTCCCGTAGCGTGATGCCCTGGCGGTTAATGCCCTTAATCACCACCGCGAAGTCAACGCTGTCGAGCAGCGGCGCATCATTGGGACCGTCGCCGAGCCCCAGCGTGGTGGGTTCAATCTCTTCCAGCTCGCGGTATTGCTCAATCAGCCAGTTCACCGCAACGTCTTTGCCGCAGCGGGCGTCCAGAACATGCCAGAAGCGTGCGCCCTGCAGGCATTTCAGGCCGACATTCGCCAGCTCCTCTTCAAACTGGACCAGTTTCTCGTCGGTATCGCGCCAGATGAGCGTGACGGACGCTTCATGCTTGCGGGCAAGCGCCGAACGGTAGCGCGTCAGGCCGGTCCACTCGCTGATAACGTGCTCATCCACGTCGTCAAAGGTAGTGAATTTATAGCCCGTCTGCAGGCGAATTTGTTCGATTCGCGGGCGAATATCCCGGTGCGTCATCCCCCTTATCTGGCGCTGAACCTTATCCCAGCGCACGTCAGGCTGAATCACCGCGCCGTTCTCGGCAATAAAAGGCAAGCCTTCCAGCCCCAGATCCAGCTGGAGATCGAGCATCTCTGCCGCGGTCTTGCTGCTGCAAAGAATAACCGGAACCTGATTATCCAGCAGCCTGTCCAGCCAGGGCATGGCGGGTTGCCACTCATAGGTGTGAATATCCAGCAGTGAACCATCCAGGTCAGAGAAAATCAGCAATGTATCCCGCAATGAAGGCATAGCGACTCCTGGTAACAGATGCGTCTCGCTCTAAGAAAATTCCTAAAAAATAATGAAGGCGAAAACCGGAGAAAAGAGGAATGCTCCTGGCAAACCCGCATTCGGCGTGTGTTATTGCTCATAACAAAAAGCATTATGTTAAAAATATTATATTCATCGTAAGAATATATGCTTGTCAGCCAAATTCGTTGGGGATAGTGTGGCATGTACATCAGATTTCCTGGTGTAACGAATTTTCAAGTGCTTCTTGCATAAGCAAGTTTTGATCCCGGTCATCCCCATGGCCGGGATTTTTTTCGCCCTACCGATTGGCTTCAGACACGCTAAAGTCGTGAATATCAAGCTCGAAGGCCTCCGCCAGCTCGCGATAGGTGTGATAATCCCTTCCGTTGACAATGACGCGGTCCGAATTGTCGTCCGACCGGCGGACTTCTGACTCACTGATCTCATTGATGGCGGCCAGCAGGGCATCGACATCCACCTCGACTTCGCGCTTGATGGTGTCGCTGTACTCTTTATCGGTCTTCATTACGGGGTTCCTCTTTCAGCCGTGTCCAACGGTAAGTATAGACTGTGTATAAAAACGCCAATCACGCCGGGCGGCGATGTGCGTTTTTGCGTTTTGTTCTACACTGGCTCAAAACCAGAGGAGGAATGTATGAAGGTCAACGATCGGGTAACCGTTAAAACGGACGGTGGGCCGCGCCGCCCGGGTGTGGTGCTGGCAATTGAAGAGTTTAGCGAAGGCACAATGTACCTGGTATCGCTTGAAGACTACCCGCTCGGCATCTGGTTTTTTAACGAACTGGGGCATCCGGACGGCATTTTTGTCGAGAAGGCGGAGTAGCACGGCGTCGGGTAGCACATCGCGTGCCCGACAACCTTTCCAGAAGCAAAAATCTCTGGCCAGGCCAGAGATCAAAGGTAGGGTGCACAGGTCTTAAGCGACTAACGCATGTTGACGAAAATCCCGTTCGTCACATTATCGGTCAGGCGTACCACGTGGTAGATCACTTGCTTATTATGCGTTTTAATTTTCCTTTTAATATTTCCTTTGTGTGACGAAACGGTTTTCGCTTTAATATTCATCTGGTCAGAGATCTGAATAGTTCCTTGTCCCGCCATCCACATTCGCAGCATACTTGATTCAGTCCTGCTTAATGATAGGGTGGGTAAGTTAACCGCTCCTACATTTTTAACTTCTTTATTCAAATAATCACCCAGAATGTCATCCAGCGACTCGGGTTTAATCGATTTAGAACTGATCAATAAATTTTTACGGACCAACAAATACTCATCGAAATGGATATTCGCGATCGCCATAAAAACAATAAACAGGGTTTTTGGATGCTGATTAATGATTTGCTTAATGCGCTGACTGTTGGCTGGATCGTGAATGAAACAGTCCTCATTAATAAACACCACGCCTGGTTTTAGTTCGTCACAAGCGGCTGCGAGTTCGTCAACGGTGTGTGCATCGTTGATGTCTCTCTTTCTTACCCCTCTGCTTGCCAGGTACCCGGTTAACCCTAGCCGGGTGTAGCTGCATAAATCCATAATGATCGTTGACATGGCATACCCTCACTCAATGCGTAACGATAATTCACCATCTGCCTGAGAGCTCAAAACAGCCATACGGGATGGAAAAAAATAATAAACCTGTGAGCATGACAAAGACTTTCAGGCGGACTCACTATCCCGTAAAGTTACGTATAATTTGCCAGGAATCTTCTTAAAGTAAAGTAAATATTAAGTATTGTGAGATGGTTAGAAACAATTAAACCGCGTCAGATATATCCTGGAAGATGTTTTACGCATTTTATTTTAGGAATATCCTCAGAAAGACAATGGCAACAGTGAGGGTTATTATTTACGTGGCAGCTCGCTGACAATATCCGCTAACAGGTTGAATATCTCGCCGAATAAATGTTCACAGAAGGGAGCGATAAGTGGCATCAGTAATGACATTAATAAAATCCCCACCGTCAGCGTCAGCGGAAAACCAATGACAAACACTGAAAGCTGCGGCGCCATTCGGTTGAGTAAACCTAACGCAAGGTTGACGGTCAGCAGCAGGGTGATGATCGGCAGCGCCAGCATCAGCCCGTTGAGGAAAATCAGCCCCGCAGCGCGGGTAAGCGCGAGGAAAGCGTTGCTGTTCACCGGATTTTCGCCAATCGGCAGCGTATGGAAGGTATCCACCAGCATGGAGATAAGCCAGAGATGGCCGTTGAACGACAGGAACAGCAGCATGGCGAGCAGATCGATAATGCGCGCCAGCACGGGCATGTTGAGATGACTGCCGGGATCGACAAACGTGGCGAACGAGAGCCCCATCTGCAGGCCGATCAGTTCCCCTGCGGTACGCACCGCGGCAAAGGCGAGCTGCATGGTAAAGCCGACGGCGACGCCAATCATCACCTGCTGCAGGGCCACCCACACCGCGTTCGCCGAGAAGATCGGAATATCCACGGGGGGAAGAGAGGGCGCGACGATAATGGAGATGATAATGCCCAGCCCCACCTTGACGCGCTTGGGTATCGATTTCTCACTGAGAATCGGGGCGGTGGATATCAGCGCCATGATGCGCAGCATCGGCCAAAAATAGACGCCGAGCCACTGAACCCACTGGTCGCTGGTGAAGTGCAGCATCGTCAGGTCAGCCGATGATGTACGGCAGATTGGTAAACAGGTTGCGCATATAGTCCAGCAACAGGTTCAGCATCCACGGCCCGGCCACGATAATCGCCACGAACACGGCGATGATTTTCGGGATGAACGACAGCGTCATTTCGTTAATCTGCGTGGCGGCCTGCAGGATACTGATAATCAGACCGGTAACCAGCGCGACAAGCAGCAGCGGCGCGGCAACGGCAATCGCGATTTTCATCGCTTCCGTGCCCATCATCATGACCGATTCGGGTGTCATTGCCGTTCCTTAACTGTAGAAACTCTGCGCCAGCGAACTGACCAGCAGCTGCCAGCCGTCGACCAGTACAAAGAGCATGATCTTAAAGGGCAGGGCAATGGTCGCGGGCGGCACCATCATCATCCCGAGCGCCATCAGGACGCTGGCGATCACCAGGTCGATAATCAGGAACGGAATAAAGATGGTAAAGCCAATCTGGAACGCGGTTTTCAGCTCGCTGGTGACATAGGCAGGCAGAAGAATACGCATTGGCACCGCTTCCGGTCCCTGCATCTCGCCGGTGTTGGACAGGCGGGCAAAGAGGGCCAGGTCGGCTTCGCGCGTCTGGCGCAGCATAAATTCCCGCAGCGGCTGCGCGCCTTTATCCAGCGCCTCCTGCATGGAGATTTTGTCTTCGCTGAACGGCTGATAGGCGTCGGTATAAATCTTGTCGATAACCGGCGACATAATGAAAAAGGTCAAAAACAGCGCCAGCCCCAGCAGAACCTGGTTTGGCGGCGCGGAAGGGGTTCCCAGCGCGTTTCGCAGCAGACCAAAGACGATGATGATGCGGGTGAAGCTGGTCATCATCAGCAGGATGGCCGGAATAAACGTCAGCGAGGTGATGAACACCAGCGTCTGCACCGGAAGCGACCAGCTTTGTCCGCCGCCCGCGAGAGGGGTGGAGACCAGACCGGGCAGCTGTGCATAGACCGCGGGAGCAAACAGGCCAACGCCCGCAAGCGTCAGGGATAACAAACGGCGCATCAGGATCTCCCGGAACGCTTAAGCAAACTCTTCATGACGGACTGAAAATCCGCAGGGGCGTCTGCGCGCTCGTCCACCACAACAGGGGCGGGCGGCAGCTTATGTAATACGCTGATGTTTGAGGCCGTGACGCCCAGGACCAGGCGCGCGTCGTCTACCTCGACGATGACCACGCGCTCGCGTGGACCCAGCGTGGTGCTGGCGCTGACCTTCAGGCCGCGGGCACCGGCGGTTTTACCCGCCAGGCCAAAGCGTTTCGCCAGCCAGGCGGCGATAAGAATAAAGGCAATAATACCGAACAATGCCCCGCTCACCTGGAGCAGAGGCGAGCCGGGAACGGCAGAAGGCTGTGATATTGTTGCCTGGGTTTTCATGCTTAACGGCTCAGACGACGCATACGTTCAGACGGGGTAATGATGTCGGTGATGCGTACGCCGTATTTATCGGCAACCACCACCACTTCACCCTGGGCAATCAGATAACCGTTGATCAGAATATCCAGCGGCTCGCCGGCCAGACCGTCAAGGGCCACCACGGAACCCTGCGTCAGGCGCAGCAGCTCTTTAATGGTCATGCGGGTGCGTCCCAGCTCAACGGTCAGCTTAACCGGGATATCCATAATCAGGTCGATGTCCTGCAGCGTGCCGCTGACGTCACCGCCGCCGAGCTGCTGGAATACGGCATCCGCTGCACTTTTGGCCGGGGGTGCTTTTTGCTCGTTTAACGCGTCAGCCCACAGATCGTCCAGTGCTCCGCTGTTCTCATCGGACGGATTGTTCATGTCACTCATTTGGGCTGTTCCTCATTCAGCGAATTCAAAATCGGGTTGATCAAGTGCTCAACGCGTAACGCATACTGACCGTTAATCGTGCCGTACTGGCTTGTCAGCACGGGGACACCATCCACATGGGCAATAATGCGGTCGGGTTTTTCTATCGGCAAAACATCACCGGGTTGTAATTTCAGGATCTGAGATAACCGCAGCGGGATATCGGCGAAGCTCGCCACCAGCTCAAGCTGCGAATGCTGGACCTGGCGGACCAGGTTTTCACGCCAGTTCTGGTCTTCGTTGCGGGAGTTCTCCAGCGGCGGGTTCACCAGCAGCTCGCGCAGCGGTTCGATCATGCTGAACGGCAGGCAGATGTTGAACTCGCCGGTCAGGTTACCGATCTCCACGTGGAACGGCGTGTTAACGACGATATCGTTCGGGGAGGTGGTGATATTGGTAAATTTCACCTGCATCTCAGAACGGACGTACTCCACTTCCAGCGGGTTAATCGCTTTCCACGCGTCGCTGTAAGATTCCAGCGCCAGCTTCAGCATGCGGTTAATGACGCGCTGTTCGGTATGGGTGAATTCACGACCTTCTACTTTGGTCGGGAAACGCCCGTCGCCGCCGAACAGGTTATCCACCGCGATGAACACCAGGCTTGGCGAAAACACCACCAGACCGGTGCCGCGCAGCGGCTTCAGATGAATCAGGTTAAGGTTGGTTGGCACCGGCAGGTTGCGGGCAAACTCGTGATACGGCTGAATGCGGATCGCACCCACCGTAATATCCGGGCTACGACGCAGCAGGTTAAACAGCCCCATACGGAACTGACGTGCAAAACGTTCGTTAATGATCTCCAGCGCCTGCAGACGTTCACGTACCACGCGACGCTGGGTATTCGGGTCATAGGGACGAATATCGCTATCGCCGCCGATACCCGGTTTAGGATCATCATTGTTATCGCTGTCGCCGTTGAGCAGCGCATCGATTTCTGCCTGAGAAAGAATACTGTCGCCCATGTCGTTACCGCAGAATGAATGCTGTATACAGAACGTCAGTGACTTCCTGCTTAGGTTGGCCGTTTACCAGCGGGGTCGCCAGCGTTTGTTTAATGGCGTCGACCAGCTTTTGCTTACCCACATCGGTAGCCAGCGCCGAAGCGTCCTGACGAGAGAACAGCAGCAGAAGGCGGCTACGCACTTCAGGAAGGTAATCGTTCAGACGTGAACGGGTGGCTTCATCTTTCAGGCGCAGCGTAATGCCAACGTAAAGCACGCGATCCGCATCACCCAGGTTGACGGTGAAGGTATCCAGCGGGAAGAACACTGGAGCCGGCGGAGGCGGTGCTTCAGCTTTGGCTGCAGCGGTGGTCGGTTCCTGCTGCATACGCCAGTAACTATAGCCCGCGGTAGCGCAGGCGGCGAGCGTGATCAACACCAGCAGCGGGATCCAGATGGAACGCTTACTTTTTTTGGTGATAGCGGAGTCAGTCATCTGATACGAGCTTCCTGTTTCGGTACAGCTTAATAAGGTGATTATCCCGTGTCCTGCTGTCGTCAAAGCGTGGAAAAGACGGGGATAATCACGCTACCTCTGGCGTTTAGGCGAAGATGTCTACGGCACTGTTACCGCGCGCTGCGGACTGCAGGGCGGCAGGAACAGGCAGTAGCTCATCGCTCTCTTCATTAAAACCGCCGGTGTTGCCGGAACGCGAAGCCTGGTGCTGCTGCTGGGACGAGGACTGCTGCTGCCCGGCGAAGCTCTCGCTGCTGACGCTGCTCTGCGCAAGCTGAATGCCGTTTTCCGCCAGTGAGGTCCGCAGTACCGGCAGCGCGGCTTCCAGTGCCGCACGAACATGGCTGTGCGCAGAGACCATCTGCAGCTGGGCCTGGTTATCATCCAGCTTAAGCGAAATTTGCACCTGACCCAGATCTTCCGGGTGCAGGCGCAGCTCTGCCGTCTGCTGGCCCTGCTTAGTGAACAGGGTGATGTGCTGGCTCAGGGACTGCTGCCATTCGTGGGTCCCCAGAGGCTGGCTTAATACCGGCGCGCTGGCGACGGTGGCGGCCGTCTGACTGGTCGCATGGCTGGACATAATCGGTGCCAGAGTAGCTGTTGGTGATGATGATGAAGACGAACTGGCGAGCTCCTGCTTCTCTGCCGCCGCGGCTACGGCCGGTGTAGCAGGCGCGTTGCCCTGCAGGGCCGGCTCGTGATTTTTCACCTGGTTCTGATAAGGCGTAGCACTCTGCGCTTTATCGTGGCTTCCCGCAGACGCGTTCAGGGACGGTTGGCCCGCGCCGTTTGAAAGCATCGCGGAATTCAGCGTTGAGGTGGCGGAAACGCCCTCACTGCCTGCCGCGCGAGAGGCGGTAGTTTGCTGCTGGTGCGGCAGCATCGCCATCAGGGCGCTTAATCCGGCCAGCTCTTCTTCGCTCAGCTCGCTTTTAGCGTCATCTTTGCTGTTCGCCGCATTGAGCGTCTTCAGCGCGTCGCCCTTGGACAGCGGCACCAGCCCGGAAACCAGCGTATCAAGCGACGTGACGGGCAACGTTTCATCGCCGTTCAGCGCGGTCTGGCGCGAGAGCAGGTCGGCGATTTTGGCCTGCAGGGTGGTATCCCCTTTGGCGTCCTGAGCCACTTTTGACAGCTTACTGCCGGCGGCTTTCAGGTCAGCCAGGGTCAGCGGCGCATCTTTGCCCTTGCCCGTTGCGTCCGAGAGGGCGCCCGCCAGCAGAGAGAGAAAGTCCTGTGCACCGTCGGTGCCTTTCCCCGTTTGCGTGCCGCCTGACAGGTCGCTGTCGCTCATCAGCAGTTGTTGCAGTGTGATCATTCCGGTTTCCTCATTGATGCGCGCTGGGCAAACTCATCCATTTTCTTCTGATCCAGACGGTTTTCCGCCAGGGTCGTTGCCGCGATCTGTCTGTCCTGTAAAGTCTGCCAGGCCTGCAGTCGCTGCTTCTTCTCGCGCCAGAAATTCAGCGCGGTATCGACTTTCTGGGTCCACTGGTTAAGCTGCTGGCGATGCTGATCTATCGCCTTCTCCAGCGTCTGGATAAACTGCTGATAGTTAATCCAGCGCTGGCTGCCAATGCCCTGTGTCATATCGGTATTGAGGTTGGTGCGATATTCATGCTGATAGTCGATCAACATCTTCAACTGTTCTTCAGCCTGCTGGCACCCGCGTCGCATTGCGCCTAGCTGCAATGCGGCATCATCAACTTCTTTTTCAGCCAGATCTTTCAGCGTTGATAACGCGCTGTTTTGCGCCATGACCTTCGCCCTCCACCTGTGTTACACCTGCGGGAAAATCAGCTCCAGTGCCTGAATTGAATCTTCCCAGTCGGCGCGTTCAAAAATGCCTTGTTGCAAAAATGCCTCCAGCTGCGGCCACAGGCTAATCGCCTTGTCGAGCATCGGGTCGCTGCCTTTGGCATACGCCCCCACGCTGACCAGATCGCGGTTGCGCTGGAAGCTGGAAAGCAGTTGTTTGAAGTTACGCACGCGGGCGTAGTGCTTCTCGGTTATCAGCGCCGTCATTGCGCGGCTGATAGAGGCTTCAATATCGATGGCCGGGTAGTGCCCGGCTTCGGCCAGACGGCGCGACAGCACAATATGACCGTCAAGGATCGCGCGCGCGGAGTCGGCAATCGGGTCCTGCTGGTCATCGCCTTCCGTCAGTACCGTATAGAACGCGGTGATGGAGCCGCCGCCGCTGATGCCGTTCCCCGCGCGTTCCACCAGCGCAGGGAGTTTGGCGAATACCGAAGGCGGGTAGCCTTTGGTCGCCGGTGGCTCACCGATGGCCAAGGCGATTTCACGCTGCGCCATCGCGTAACGGGTCAGGGAATCCATGATCAGCAGCACGTGCTTGCCGCGGTCACGAAAATCTTCGGCGATACGGGTGGCATATGCGGCACCCTGCATGCGCAGCAGCGGCGACACGTCTGCCGGTGCGGCGATCACCACCGAGCGGGCGCGGCCTTCCGCACCCAGAATGTTTTCAATAAAGTCTTTTACTTCACGACCACGTTCGCCGATCAGCCCCACGACGATCACGTCGGCCTGGGTATAGCGCGCCATCATGCCGAGCAGGACGGATTTACCTACGCCTGAGCCGGCGAACAGGCCCATACGTTGTCCACGTCCCACGGTCAGCAGGGCGTTAATCGGGCGCACGCCGGTATCCAGCACATGCTCGATAGGGGTACGCTGCAGGGGGTTGAACGGTTGGGTGATCAGCGCGCCGGTTTCGGTTGTGTCCGGGGAGGGCATTCCGTCGAGCGGTTTCCCGCTGCCGTCCAGCACGCGGCCCAGCAGGGCAGGACCGAGCGGCAGCTGTTTCCCGCTTTGCAGCCCATCGCCAGAAATATTTTTGGCATACACGCGCGCGCCGGGCAGAATGCCTTCCACCTCTTCAAGCGGCATCAGGAACAGGCGCTGGCCGTTAAATCCGACCACTTCGCTTTCAACTTCACGCGTTTCCAGACCATCCTGACGCTCAATGACGCAGGTCGCGCCCAGCGGAAGCTGCAGGCCGGTGGCTTCGAGAACCAGGCCGGTGGCGCGCGTCAGTCGCCCATAACGACGAACAGATGGCAGTTGCGCCATCTTCGTCTCAAAGTTGTCGAGCGTGGTGAGCCAGCGGGTGAGGCGCGCGGTCATCAGACGACTCCCGGTGCCGCCAGGCGGCACAGTTCCTGCCAGCGGGTGGCGACGCTGGCATCCAGGTCACCTTCATCGGCAGAGACTTTGCAGCCGCCGTGATGTAGCGACGGATCGCCACGCAGACGCCAGCCGTGCAGGTTAAGCGTCGCGCCCAGGCTCTCTTCAACGCGCTGCAGGTCGTCCGGATGGACGCGCAGCTGAGGTTTCCCGCTGAACAGCGGCTCCTGCTGAAGCAGACCCTGAATTTGTTTGATAAGCGCGGTGTTATCCACCACGGGCGTCTGGCCGATGACCTGACGCGCGGCTTCCAGCGCCATCTGCATCAGTCGCGAGGCAATCACGCTGTCCAGCGCGTCCAGCGTGTGCTGGAACTCGCTGACCAGCTGCTGCATGCGGGCATGGATCGGCGCCTGCTGCTGGCGCGCCTGATCGATACCGTGCTCTAACCCTTTCGCCAGACCTTCCTGATACCCCTGCTCGTGGCCTTTCTGTCGGCCTTCGTTCAGACCGGCGTTATAGCCCTGCTCGTGCGCCTGCATTTGCAGCTGCGCCAGCATCTGGGCCTGCTGCTCCTCTTCGGTCAGCTCGGGTTGCTCGACGTCAGGGTCAAGCTCTTCGGTTGCGATGACGGCCGGCGTGAACTCGGAGAGGGGAGGCGCCAGATCGTCCGGCGTCCAGCGCTTCCAGGGCAGCTCATTAGACATAGGTGTCGTCTCCGCTGCCAATCACCATCTCGCCGGTTTCCGCCAGACGACGAACAATAAGCAGAATGGCTTTCTGTTCGTTTTCCACCTGAGACAGACGAACCGGGCCGCGGTTGGCAAGGTCGTCGCGCAGGATATCGGCCGCACGCTGAGACATGTTGCGCAGGAACTTCTCGCGCAGCGGCTGCTCGGCGCCTTTGAGGGCGATAAGCAGCGACTCGGAATCCACTTCCTGGAGCAGGCGCTGGATGCTGCGGTCGTCCACTTCCACGAGGTTTTCGAACAGGAACATCTCGTCGATGATTTTCTGTGCCAGCTCGCCGTCGAATTCGCGAACCGCCGTAATGACGGCCTCTTCCTGCTGCGTTTTCATCAGGTTGATGATTTCCGCCGCCGTTCTCACGCCGCCCATTTTGCTGCGCTTGAGGTTCTGACCGTCGAGCAGGTTGTTCAGCACTTCGGTCAGCTCCGCCAGCGCGGCCGGCTGGACGCCGCCGAAGGTCGCGATACGCAGCATCACATCGTGACGCAGGCGCTCTTCGAACAGCGCCAGAATATCGGCAGCCTGACCACGTTTGAGGTGGACAAGGATGGTGGCGATAATCTGCGGGTGCTCGTCGCGAATAAGGTCGGCGGCACTCTGCGGCTCCATAAAGTTGAGCGTTTCGATACCGCTGGCGGTATCGCGCGTTTCCAGAATGTCTTCCAGCAGGCTGGAGGCACGCTCTTCGCCCAGCGCCTTGACCAGCACGGAGCGCAGGTAGTCGTTGGCGTTGATGTTGAGCGCGGCAAACTGTTCAGCTTCCTGTTCAAACTCTGCCAGCACTTCGGTCAGCTGCTTGTTGGAGATCTGACGCACGTTGGCCATGGCCGCACTGAGAATTTGCACTTCTCGCTGGGAGAGGTGTTTAAACACCTCTGCCGCACGATCTTCGCCAATGGTCATCAGCAGGATGACGCTTTTATCGGTGCCCGTAAGCGTATTACTCATGTTCGTTACCCATCCACTGGCGGATGACCAGCGCCACGACGCGCGGATCGTTATCTGACATTTCGCGAATGCGCTGGCTCATGACCTCAGCGCCCATGCGCTGGTTAGCACGACGCTGCTGTATCTGTTCATCTTTGCTGAGGCGCACTTCAACCGCTTCTTCCGTTTCCTGACGCGTGTTCATCTGCTCGCGAGCCGCTTTTTCGGCTTCAGCACGGCGCTGGAGCTGCGGACGAACGCCCTTACGCCACAGCAGCCACGCGACAATCAGCACCAGCAGCCAGCGTCCTGCGGACATCAGCTGGTCGATAAACGCCTGCTGTTGCCAGAACGGCAGTTCACCGCCGGTCTCATCAACCGAGTTGAACGGTGAGTTCACCACGTTGAGGGTATCGCCGCGCTTCTCGGAGTAACCCATCGCTTCACGGGTCAGGTTTTCAATCTGCTTCATCTGCTCGGCAGTCAACGGCAGCGGTTTGCCGTCCGCCAGCGTTTTGTAGTTCACCACTACCGCAACGGAAAGACGCTGAATATCGCCCACGTTCAGTTTAGTGTGGCGAATCGTCCGATCCACTTCGTAGTTCGTGGTTTCGTTACGGCTGCTGGTGCGCGGACCGGCGTTATTGGTCGTTGAGGTGGTCTGCTGATTATTTTGCTGACCGTTCTGCTGATTGGCCGGCGGCGTAGAAATCGGTGCCGCGTTAGCCGGGGCAGGCTGGTTAGACAGCGCGCCCGGCACGCCGCCCGGGTAGGCACCGCCGACCTGCTCGTTCGAATTGATCTGGCGTGAACGCATCACCGCCTGAGCCGCATCGCCGTTCGGGCTGTACTGCTCTTCAGTTTGTTCTTTGTTCGCGAAGTCGATCTGTGCAGTTACCTGCGCGTGCACGTTGCTGTTACCCACCACCGGGCCGAGGATGGCTTCAATACGGCGCTGGAGTCGGCTTTCGACATCGGCGGCATACTTCAGCTGCGCATCATTCAGATCGCGACCGGCGGTATTGGACTGCGTCAGCAGGTGACCGCTTTGGTCAACCAGCGTCACGTTACCCGGCGGCAGACCGGCAACGGCGCTGGAAACGAGGTGCGTCACCGCGCTGATTTGCCCTTCGTCCAGCGCGCGGCCGGGTTCAAGGTTCACGGTAACGGAAGCTGAAGGTGATTTCTGTTCGCGGACAAATAAAGAAGGTTTAGGCATCGCCAGGTGCACGCGGGCACTCTTCACCGGGCCTAATGTTTCAATGGTGCGGGCCAGTTCACCTTCCAGCGCACGCTGGTAGTTCACCTGCTCGCTGAACTGGCTGATACCGAATTTTTCCTGATCCAGCAGCTCAAAGCCAACGGCACCGCCTTTCGGCAGCCCCTGCTGAGCCAGACGCAGACGCAGCTCGTGCACCTTATCAGCCGGGACCTCCAGCGCACCGCCATTATCGGCAAAGCGATAAGGGATGTTCATCTGGGTAAGCTGGGTGACGATGGCGCCGCCATCCTGATCGGAAAGGTTGCTGTAGAGCGTCCGGTAATCAGGGCTTTTCGCCCACAGGACCATCGCTACAAGGATCGCAATTGCGGCAGCGCCTGCCACGATCAACGGGATTTTAGGATTCGCGCGAAGGCGGTTCATCCACTCGAGTGATTTATTCTGCGGCGCTGTCGATGCTGTTGCACTCATTGCGCACCTCTTAAATCCTGGTGGTTTACGTTATTCGTGTAGAGAAACAAAACTGACTCCCGGGTCGGCAAACACGACAAAAGTTCCATATTGATGGCCCTGCCATTATTTGATGATTCGTGATTTTCTATGCGTCAAATAACCTGGTTTTTTCATGCTATTTACCGCCATTATCTTATTGACAAGCTGTTAGTCTTGACCGCGTAAAAAACCATCCAGGGGAGAGTCATGGCTATACAGGGCATTGAAGGGGTAATCAGTCAGTTGCAGGCAACGGCGATGACGGCCCGTAATCAGAATGTGGCAGATCAGCAGCCGAGCATAAGCTTCGCGGGGCAACTGCATGCCGCTCTTGACCGTATCAGTGATACCCAGACCGCCGCGCGCACTCAGGCAGAGAAGTTCACCCTCGGTGAGCCGGGCGTGGCGCTGAATGATGTGATGACCGATTTGCAAAAAGCCTCGGTTTCCCTGCAGATGGGGATCCAGGTGCGTAACAAGCTGGTGTCTGCGTATCAGGAAGTCATGGGGATGCAGGTTTAATACCTGTCGATCTTCGCTGGCAGCCGCAGCGCTTTAATGCCACAATATTTTTTTCTTCGAATGCAGGAAAGATGATGAAAAAAATAGCAATTGCTGGCGCGCTGCTGGCACTGACCGGGTGCGTTCAGGTCGATAACTATAACGACGTGATCAAGCATCCTGTCCCGGCGCATCTGGCGGGATACTGGCAGTCGAAAGGGCCGCAGAGCAACATGGTCAGCCCGAAGGCGATTGCCACGCTGGTGGTGACGGAAGAGGGCGATACGCTGGACTGCCGTCAGTGGCAGCGCGTGATTGCCGTGCCGGGTAAAATCATGCTGCGTTCAGACAGTTATTACAACGTGACGCGTAAGCTGGATATCTATCCGCTGGAGCGCGATGGCTCGACGCTGGAGTATGACGGGCTGGAGCTGCAGAAAGTCGACCGTCCAACGGCTGAGTGTGCTGATTACCTGAGCAAGAATCCGCTCGAGAGTAAACTACCCTAAGGGTAAACGCAAAACGGCAACCTCGTTGCCGTTTTTGGTGTTTGCGCCCTCTCCCTGTGGGAGAGGGACGGGGTGAGGGCATCAGGCCGCACGTTTCCCGTTCTACAGCGCATCCTCTATCACCCAAACGCTGACGCTTCCCCCATTACAGGTAAACGTCCCTTCGCCATCCGCCGCCGTGGTGATGGTTTCTTCGCGATTGCCGAGAAAATCCCGCCACGTTTTGTTGCCGTAGTTTTCCCCAAGACAAATCACTTTTTCACCATCATCCCCGTTCGACATCACCACCACGCAGCCGGGATCGTCATCGGTGCCGCTGCGGCTGAAAGCGATGCAGTTAGGATGGTCGAAAAACAGCGTTTGCACGCCATGGGCAAAACGCTGGCGCGCGAGGATCAGCTCGTGAAGCTGCACAATGACCGGCATATCAATATGGTACGTTTCACCGTCGCCTCCCGCGTCGTCATAGCTGGCGCCGAAGAGATCCGGATAAAAGACGCTCGGCACGCCATTTTCCCGCAGCAGGATCAGCGCGTACGCCAGCGGTTTAAACCAGGCTTCGACCGGTGCTTCCAGCGCCTGCAAAGGCTGGGTGTCGTGGTTCGCGACGAGGGTGACCGCATGAAACGGATCGGCTTCCACCAGGGTACCGGTGAAGATTTGGCTCATGTCGTAATCCCGGCCCTGACGTGACGCCTCGTGGAATTTCATCTGCAGAGGGGCATCAAAGAGCATGGTTTTGCCTTCGACCTGGTCAATATAGGCCTGAAGTTTATCCACCTCATGGGACCAGTATTCCGCCACGATAAACAGCGGCTGGTCGGCGACTTCCTGGACGTGCTCAATCCACTCTTTGTAAAACCAGGCGGGAATATGCTTGACGGCGTCCAGACGAAAACCGTCGCAGCGCGTCTGTTCCATGACCCAGCGGGCCCAGTATTTGATCTCCTCGGTCACGGCGTGATTGCGAAAGTCGATATTTTCGCCCATCAGGTAGTCGAAGTTGCCCATCTCATCATCAACCTGATCGTTCCAGCCTTCGCCGGTGTAGTCGTTGACGATTTTAAAGATGCCATCTTCATCGGGGTTTTCAATATGGTCGACGCCGCTGAAGCATTTGTAGTCCCAGATAAACTGAGAGTACTGCCCGGCCCGGGCTGGGAAGGTGTAGCGAGTCCAGGCTTCGCATTCAATGACCTCGTCATCGATTTGCGTGCGGTCCTGTTCGTTCACGCGCTGAACGCGCACGGGCTCTTTTTCATCGGCGCCCATTTTGTGGTTGACCACCACGTCCAGCAGCACGGCAATGTCGTTGCTTTTAAGGGCATCAATAGCCTCCAGCAGCTGCGCCTTGTCGCCGTATTTCGTGGCGATACTGCCTTTCTGGTCAAACTCGCCAAGATCGAACAGGTCATAGGTGTCATAGCCGACAGAATACCCGCCGGATGCCCCTTTACAGGCGGGCGGCAGCCAGATCATGTTGATGCCGATTTCGTTAAGATTGGGAGCTAACGCCGTGACCTCTCGCCACAATTCACCGCCAGCAGGGTAGTACCAGTGAAAACATTGTAACAGGGTGGGGTTTTTCATCATCCTTGCTCCAGAAGCCATTGGCAGACTTCTGGAGTATGGATGAAGAAATCATAGTTGTGTGTCGCGGGTCAAACTTTCTGGATAAAGAATATTCCCTGACAGCTTTCCATAGGTAGACGTGATGGATTGCTGTTTGCCGGTTTGATCAATCAGATTACGCAGTTCGTCCATGCGGACCTTCAGCAGTGCCTTTAGCGCATTCTCGTTTTCAAGGATCATTTCCAGCAGCGCACGCGCTTGCTCAACCTGAGCCGGAGGGCATGACATGATGGGCGTTTGAGATATCTTTTCCACCAGTTGAACATAATGCATTTCCTGCTCGATAAGCGCATCCCATTGACCAGAATGTGCGAGATTTAGCATAGCAATGCTCTGAGCATGTAACGCCTGCCAGTGGCTAAGCGCTGCGCTGGGATTATTCATCAAAATTATCCTGAAATAGAGGACGCATTGGGGCCGATTTGCTTCCACGCATCCGCAATGTTGTTTAATAAACCCTCGACTTCAACAATTGCGTCTACGTCGTTACTGACATTCGCCAGCAACAAACGTCGAACCATATATTCGTACAAGGAGGCAAGATTACCGGACAACTCGCTCTCAACCTCCATGTTCAGTCCTGCTTTTAAACCGTTGTCGATGATATTGATGGCTTTCGTTAACGCTTCGCCTTTCTCACGAATTTGTCCGGCTTCCATGAACAAACGCGCGCGAACAAGGGCGCTATGCGCCCCGTCGAATAACATGACAATCAGCTGGTGTGGACTGGCATTCATGACTGCGCTTTCGACTCCTATCTGCTGATAGGATTGAACACCAGAGGTCTTATACATATCCACTCCTGAAGGCTACGACTATTTTTGTGAGAACTGTTGGGTCAGGTAGTTGGCTGTATTGGTCATTTTGGTGACTAATACGTCCAGACTGGTGAACTGGGTTTTGTAACGCGCCATGGTGGCATCAATAGTGGCTTCCATAGCATCGTAACGCTCACCCAGAGTTTTTAGCGTTTTGTTGATCCCGTCTTTCGCGTTCTGGATCACCCCGGCGCTGCCGGTACTGGTGCTGAGCATGGTGGTCAGCGTGTTGTTCATCTGAGTGGCCATACCGGTTTTCTTGCCGTCACCGACAAAATACTGCTGTACGGCGTTCGGGTTCTCGGTCAGCGCTTTTTTCAGCTTATCGGTATCGACTTTCAGGTTACCGACGGTACCGTCAGAACCTTTTACCGGGTCCTGGGTAATTCCCAGTTGGGCCATGATCTGTACCGAGCCGCTCTGCACTTCGGTCAGCAGGCCGCGCAGCTGAGACTGGATCCCGCGCACGTTTGCATCACCAACAAGTGCCCCGTTGCTGGCTGACTGGCTGCCGGCGCCTGCATCAACCGGAACATACTTCGTCAGGCTGTTAATGGTGGACTGCAGCGAGTTATACGCCGTGACCCAGTCGGTGATCGCCTTCTGGTTAGCATCCGTTGCGCGAGTCACCTCTAATGTTTCATCTGCCTTGCTTTCTGCTTTCAGCGAGAAAGTCACGCCAGGCAGGGCATCGGTAATGGTATTCGTCTGGCGCTCAATCGAAATGCTGTTCACTACCACAATTGCGTTTTGAGCTCCGGTGTTAACCGTCAGTGCGCCCGTTTTTGTGGTGGAGTTGTAACCAATTGCGTTTTGCAGCTTATCGTCGCCAGTGACGCTGATCGTCATTTCACCATCCGTACCGGTGGTTTTAGATGACAGCATCAGGCGGTAATCACCGTCTTTCGCTTTAATGACGCTGGCGGTGACGTTGCCGTTCGCTTTATTAATGGCGCTCGCAATCCCGGCCAGAGACGTATCGCCATCCGCCAGGGTGACCTCTAAAGGCGTTTTCGTGCCCGGCTGGGTGATGGTGATTTTACGCGTCGTACCTGTCGTATCGCCCAGCAAATCCGTGTTGTTTGCATAGGAGCCGGTAGTCAGTGCCTGCGCCTTTGCAACCTGGTTGACGTTGACAACAAAGGAACCCACGGACGCGTCTGCCGTTGTCGTGGCGGTAAAGGCCGTGTTGGTGCTGCTAACGGACGTTGAGTTCCAGGTGGTTGCTTTACCCAGCGCAGCGGTCGCAGTCTGCAGCGATGTCATGGCGCTCTGCAGTTTGCCGTAAGCGCTTAACTGTGCGTTATACGTTGATTGCTGGGAAGTAATCGTCGTCAGCTTGGTTCTTTCTGCTGCATCCAACTGATTATATAAATCCCCGAGTCCTGCAGAACCTATCCCGAGGTTACTGATAGTAGCCATGCATATTTTCCTTAAAATACGAAAGTAGTTCAGGACTCTTATCGGCCTCTCAACGTAAAAGTTTACGATGGTGAGAAAAAAATAATCCAAAGAATAGGCACGTCCTGGCGGGGTAAATGAAAGGATTGCACTTTAGGGTCATTATCCGTGCATTGAAAACACGAATAAGTGTGTGCCTTTTTTGTCATCTCTTTGCGCGTTAAAAAAGCATAAATAATAACGCTCTGATGGACCTTAATTGATTTTTTAAAAATAAAATGATTAAAAATCAGCGTGTTGTAATTTTTTCAAAATTGATTCTAAAGTCTTTTGGGGACCCGTCGATAACCTTGTTGACGGTGAGAGACGCTGTGAGTGTTAGGCACCGGACCTAAAACCCAATTTTTGAAGGAAACAAAATTATGGCAGTTATCAATACTAACCTGTTGTCCCTGACCACTCAGAACAACCTGAACAAATCTCAGTCTTCTCTGGGCACTGCTATCGAGCGTCTGTCCTCCGGTCTGCGTATTAACAGCGCGAAAGACGATGCTGCTGGCCAGGCGATTGCAAACCGCATGACCGCTCAGATTAAAGGCATGAACCAGGCTGCGCGTAACGCCAACGACGGTATCTCCATGGCGCAGACTGCTGAAGGTTCTCTGAACGAAATCAACAACAACTTGCAGCGCGTTCGTGAACTGGCTGTTCAGGCAAGCAACGGCACCAACAGCACCTCTGACCTGGCCTCTCTGCAGGATGAAGTTACCGCGCGTCTGAATGAAATCAACCGCGTTGCAGGCAAAACTGATTTCAACGGCATCAAACTGCTGGACGGCACTGCAGGTACTGCTGGTGTGGTTAAAATTCAGGTTGGCGTGAACGACGGCGACACCATCGATCTGGACCTGAGCGGTGCAAAAGCTGACACCACGACTCTGGGTGTTGCTGCTATCGACCTGAAAACTATGACCGCTACCGACCTGGGCACCATCGACGCAGCTATCGCTAAAGTTGATAAAGCACGTTCTGGTCTGGGTGCTGTGCAGAACCGTTTCACTTCTGCAATCAACAACCTGAACAACACCTCAACTAACCTGTCTGCTGCTCAGTCCCGTATCCAGGACGCTGACTACGCAACTGAAGTTTCCAATATGTCCCGCGCGCAGATCCTGCAGCAGGCTGGTACTTCTGTTCTGTCTCAGGCAAACCAGGTTCCACAGACCGTTCTGTCTCTGCTGCGTTAATTTTACGCGTGAAACCCCGCTTCGGCGGGGTTTTTTTATCTCTGCTATTTGAGAATCCGCCTGTGAAACAAATCAGTGTCACTCAACCAAAGCTGGTCGCAGATTTTTCATGTGTCGGTGGGGAATGCCGTGAACATTGTTGTCAGGGCTGGACCATCGCGTTTGATAAATCCTCCGTTAATCGCTATCTGAACAGTAAAAATGCCGCTATTCGTCAGACGGCGAAAACGGCGATAAAAGTCACCAAAAAAAACTATGACCACTGGGGTGAAGTGATTTTCCATACGGAAAGTAAAAACTGCCCGTTTATGGATACGGAAAAACTCTGTTCTGTTCATAGCGCCATGGGCATCCAGGCCTTAAGCCCAACCTGTACGTCGTTTCCGCGGACAAACCGGGTCTATAAAAATGAAATCGAAAAATCGCTGAACCTCTCGTGTCCGGAAGTGACCCGACTTCTGTTGAACGATCGGGAGTCTATGTCGTTGATGGAATCTGTCATTGTTCAGCAGGACGTCAATAATGCGCCGATGATTGATTTAAAGGCAAAGGTCATCAATCTCTTCTGCCAGAATATTTTCAGCGTTGAGGGCGTCAGCGTTGAAGAACAGGTTTACGCCGTGGTGAAATTCCTCATGGTGGCGGAAAAACTCGATAATCTCGAAGAGAATATTAGCACGCTCGAAACGGTCTATTTCTCGCTGGTTAACGAACTGGTGAGCGGTAAAATCAAAACGGAATTAGGCGGATTTAATCAGAACTACAGCCTGAAATTCGCGTTAATTTCGCTCATCCAGAGCTACTTCACGAAGAAAGTGACAGCCCGCGGTGGTGCGGTATTAAACCGTTATTTTACTCAGCTTTATCAACAATTTGAGACTGCGGGTGACACCGTGCCGGCAGAGAAGGTCATGGAGAACATCGAGTCCGTCTGGCGCGATGTGGCGGGCAGTTACCTGGCGACCCATGACCATTTATTCAAGAACTTTTTTAAATACAAACTCTGGGAGCAGGGCTTCCCGCAGAACAATGGCCGCAGCATGTTGAATAACCTTTATTTAATCGTTGCGGAGTTCTATTTCCTTAAAACGTTACTTGCCGGTCAGGCGATCGTGGCGGGGAAAATTGAACAAGATAATATTATTGATGTTATTTACAGCTTCCACTCCCTTAGCCAGCATAATCAGGAAGCGGGAAAGCTCTTTCATCAACATATAGATAGCGTCAAACTGGGCGACGATCTTTCATTGTTACAACTGTTAATTTAGCCAGAAAAGTTGCCCCTGTTGTGGGCAACCTCAGAATAACCTCACTTTATCCCCCTTTTTCATCCAATTGAACGCCCTGCAGAATCGGATAATCATGCCGATAACTCAACTAACGCAGGGCTGTTTATCGTGAATTCACTCTATACCGCTGAAGGTGTAATGGATAAACACTCGCTGTGGCAGCGTTATGTCCCGCTGGTGCGTCACGAAGCATTGCGCCTCCAGGTGCGCTTGCCGGCGAGCGTGGAACTCGACGATCTGCTACAGGCGGGCGGTATCGGGTTATTGAATGCAGTTGACCGATACGACGCTCTGCAAGGAACGGCATTTACGACTTACGCAGTTCAGCGTATTCGTGGTGCGATGCTGGACGAGCTGCGCAGCCGCGACTGGGTGCCGCGCAGTGTTCGCCGCAACGCGCGCGAAGTGGCGCATGCGATGGGGCAGCTGGAACAGGAACTGGGACGTAACGCAACGGAAACCGAAGTGGCGGAGCGTCTTGGCATTGCTGTTGAAGAGTATCGTCAGATGTTGCTCGATACCAATAATAGCCAACTCTTCTCTTATGACGAGTGGCGCGAAGAGCATGGCGATAGCATCGAGCTGGTGACGGACGAGCACCAGCATGAAAACCCGTTACACCATTTAATGGAAGGGAATTTACGCCAGCGCGTCATGGAGGCTATTGAAGCTCTGCCTGAACGCGAACAGCTGGTATTGACCCTTTATTACCAGGAAGAGCTTAACCTCAAAGAGATTGGCGCTGTTCTGGAGGTGGGAGAGTCGCGGGTGAGCCAGCTGCACAGCCAGGCCATTAAACGCTTACGAACCAAGCTGGGTAAGTTATAGGTGATTGATTCACCTGAAAAATGCCGCACAACGTATTGACAACCAGGAGTTATCATGACGGTGCAGCAATCTAAAAGACGGCCTTTAAGCCGCTACCTGAAAGACTTTAAACACAGCCAGACGCATTGCGCCCACTGTAACAAGTTACTCGATCGTATCACGCTGGTTCGCCGGGGCGAAATCGTCAATAAGATTGCGATTTCGCGTCTCGACACGTTGATGGACGAAGCAGCATGGCTCGAAGAGCAAAAAGAGTGGGTGGCGCTTTGCCGTTTCTGTGGGGATCTCCACTGCAAAGAGCAAAGCGACTTCTTCGACATTATCGGCTTCAAGCAGTTCCTGTTTGAACAAACGGAGATGAGCCACGGCACCGTTCGCGAATATGTGGTTCGCCTGCGCCGCCTTGGGCAACATCTGACCGTAAACAATATCTCTCGCGATCTGCTGAAAACCGGTTATCTGGATGAAAATCTGGAGCCGTGGCTGCCTGCGACCAGCACCAACAACTACCGAATTGCGCTGCGCAAGTATGCGCAATACAAGGTACAAATGCCCGGTGCCATAAAGCAGAAAGCCCACGCCGGAACAACTTCTGATATATATTAAAAAAGAATAAGATGTAGCGCAGTCGCCTTTGACGTTACAGGCGATTTCTCTACACTACGTAAAAATTCCACTATATCGGGGTATTTATGAAATTTGCACTTCTGGGTCGTCAGGCGCTGATGGGTGTTATGGCCGTTGCGCTGGTTGCGGGCATGAGCGTGAAAACGTTCGCCGCTGAAAACCTGCTGAATAAAGTAAAAGAGCGCGGTACGCTGCTGGTCGGGCTGGAAGGAACCTATCCTCCGTTCAGCTTCCAGGGCGATGACGGTAAGCTGACCGGTTTTGAAGTGGAGTTTGCTGAAGAGCTGGCGAAGCACCTCGGCGTTAAAGCGTCACTGAAACCGACCAAATGGGACGGTATGCTGGCGTCGCTGGATTCCAAACGTATTGATGTGGTGATTAATCAGGTGACCATTTCTGACGAGCGTAAGAAGAAATATGACTTCTCTACGCCGTACACCGTGTCCGGTATTCAGGCGCTGGTGAAGAAAGGCAACGAAGGCGGAATTAAAACTGCCGCGGACCTGAAAGGGAAGAAAGTCGGTGTCGGTCTGGGTACCAACTACGAAGAGTGGCTGCGCCAGAACGTGCAGGGCGTGGATATCCGCACCTATGATGATGACCCGACGAAATACCAGGATTTGCGCGTGGGCCGTATCGACGCCATTCTGGTTGACCGCCTGGCAGCGCTGGATCTGGTGAAGAAAACCAACAATACCCTGGCGGTAGCGGGTGATGCGTTCTCTCGTCAGGAATCAGGCGTTGCCGTTCGTAAAGGTAACGAAGACCTGGTCAAAGCGATTGATTCCGCGATTGCTGACATGCAAAAAGACGGCAGCCTGAAGGCGCTCTCCGAGAAGTGGTTCGGTGCAGACGTCACCAAATAAGTCTTTGACGTAAAAAAAGGCGCTTTTAAAAGCGCCTTTTTTATTTCTTTCGCGTCTGCGTGCATAATGAAAAATATCGCATTTTGTCAGAGTTACCGGAGAACCCATGTCACTACAGAATTTAACGCGCTTTCCCCGCCTGGAGTTCATCGGCGCGCCGACGCCGCTGGAGTACCTGCCGCGATTTTCTGATTATTTAGGGCGCGATATTTTTATCAAGCGTGACGACGTGACGCCGATGGCGATGGGGGGCAATAAGCTGCGCAAGCTGGAGTTTCTGGCGGCTGACGCACTGCGCGAAGGCGCGGATATGCTCATTACCGCCGGAGCTATCCAGTCCAACCACGTTCGTCAGACGGCGGCAGTGGCGGCAAAGCTCGGGCTCCACTGCGTGGCATTGCTGGAAAACCCGATTGGCACGCGGGCAGAAAACTATCTTACCAACGGTAACCGCCTGCTGCTGGATCTGTTTAACGTGCAGGTCGAAATGGTGGAGGCGTTGACCGACCCGACCGCCCAGCTCGACGAGCTGGCGACGCGTCTGGAAGCGCAGGGGTTCCGCCCCTACGTTGTCCCCGTCGGCGGTTCGAACGCGCTGGGCGCGCTGGGGTATGTGGAGAGTGCGCTGGAAATCGCGCAGCAGTGCGAAGGCGCGGTAAGCCTCTCCTCCGTGGTTGTTGCGTCCGGCAGTGCGGGCACGCATGCCGGGCTGGCGGTGGGGCTGGAACAATTGCTGCCGGACGTCGAGCTGATTGGTGTGACGGTGTCCCGCAGCGTCGAGGATCAGAAGCCGAAAGTGGTCACTTTACAACAGGCGGTAGCCGCACAGCTGGAGCTGAAGGCAAAGGCCGATATTCTGCTCTGGGACGACTATTTTGCGCCGGGTTACGGCACGCCTAACGAAGAGGGCATGGAGGCGGTGAAGCTGCTGGCGCGCCTCGAGGGGATACTGCTCGATCCGGTCTATACCGGCAAAGCGATGGCCGGACTGATTGACGGCATTGCGCAGAAACGCTTTAAGGATGAAGGGCCGATTTTATTTGTCCATACCGGCGGGGCGCCTGCGCTGTTTGCCTACCATCCTTATGTCTAAAAATCAGGTCGAAAAATAATAATGCAAGAAAGTATTCAACTGGTTATTGATTCTCTGCCGTATCTGCTGAAAGGTGCGGTATTTACGTTACAGCTCAGTATCGGCGGGATGTTCTTCGGGCTGGTGCTGGGATTTGTGCTGGCATTAATGCGCATGTCACCCATCCTGCCGGTACGCTGGCTGGCGCGCTTTTATATCTCCGTATTTCGCGGCACGCCGCTTATCGCCCAGCTCTTTATGATCTACTACGGCTTGCCGCAGTTTGGTATCGAGCTGGACCCGATCCCCGCAGCGATGATTGGTCTGTCGCTCAATACCGCGGCGTACACCTCTGAAACCCTGCGAGCGGCGATCTCCTCCATTGACAAAGGGCAGTGGGAGGCGGCGGCCAGTATCGGGATGACGCCATGGCAGACGCTGCGTCGGGCCATTCTGCCGCAGGCTGCGCGCGTGGCGCTTCCACCGCTCAGCAACAGCTTCATTAGCCTGGTGAAAGATACGTCCCTGGCGGCAACGATTCAGGTACCGGAACTGTTCCGTCAGGCGCAGCTCATTACTTCGCGCACGCTTGAAGTCTTTACTATGTATCTGGCCGCCTCGCTGATTTACTGGGTGATGGCGACGGTGCTGTCTGCTCTGCAAAACTACTTCGAAAACCAGCTTAACCGCCAGGAGCGTGATCCAAAATGAGTGCTATCGACGTCAAAAACCTGGTGAAAAAATTCCACGGTCAAACGGTGCTCCACGGGATCAATCTTGAAGTCGAGCAGGGTGAAGTGGTGGCGATTATCGGACCAAGCGGTTCGGGAAAAACGACGCTCCTGCGCAGTATTAACCTGCTTGAACAGCCGGAAGGCGGCACTATTCGGGTAGGGGAGATAACGATTGATACCGGGAAATCCATTAGCCAACAGAAAGGGTTAATTCGCCGCCTGCGCCAGCATGTCGGCTTCGTTTTCCAGAGCTTTAATCTCTTCCCGCACCGTACGGTGCTGGAGAACATTATTGAAGGACCGGTCATTGTAAAAGGTGAATCGAAAGAGGACGCGACGGCGCGCGCGCGCGAACTGCTCGCTAAAGTCGGGCTGGAGGGGAAAGAGACCAGCTATCCGCGCCGTCTGTCGGGCGGGCAACAGCAGCGCGTGGCGATAGCGCGCGCGCTGGCTATGCGCCCTGACGTGATCCTTTTTGATGAACCGACCTCTGCGCTCGATCCGGAACTGGTGGGTGAGGTGCTGAACACCATTCGCCAGCTGGCGCAGGAAAAACGGACGATGGTGATCGTGACGCATGAAATGAGCTTTGCACGCGATGTGGCTGACAGAGCCATCTTCATGGATCAGGGGCGGATTGTGGAGCAGGGGCCGGCGAAAAGGCTGTTCGCTAATCCTCAGCAGCCGCGAACCCGTCAGTTCCTTGAAAAATTCCTGATGCAGTAGCATTTTTGCACTAATTTGCTCCAGAAATTTAGGCTGGAGCAAATTATTCTCCCTTCGGGGGCAGTCGTTTGTTTTTTTATTCCATCCGGCCCTGATAAACCTTATCAATAGTAAAGTTAATTGTGCTAATGCCGATATTTTGTAGTTAGAAAAAAGTTTTATGTGTTAGGTTATATTCACCATAATAATGATTATCTTTTCAGAGGCTTCATTTAGTAAGTATGAAGGATTCAGACTTTTTCACCTGGCGACGGGATTGCTCCCTCCGGTTTCAGGAATTGACCTGTGTCGACGAGGTATATCAGGAATTACAGCGACAAACTCAGACGCTTGAATTCGATTGTTACTCGCTCTGCGTGCGCCATCCCGTGCCGTTTACCCGGCCTAAGATCTCTGTGCATACCACTTACCCAAAGCAGTGGATGGCGCAATATCAATCCGCGAACTATTTCGCTATTGATCCCGTCTTAAAACCGGAGAATTTCATTCAGGGTCATTTACCCTGGACAGACGCATTATTCGCTGACGCGCAGGAATTATGGCACAGCGCGCAGGACCACGGTTTACGCGAGGGAATAACGCAGTGTCTGATGTTGCCTAATCATGCGCTCGGCTTCCTGTCTGTTTCCCGTACTAGTGTACTGGCAGGGCCTTTTGCCCGTGAGGAAATAGAACTGCGGCTGCAAATGCTGGTGCAAATGGCCTTAACATCTCTGGTGCGTTTTGAAGATGAGATGGTCATGCCACCTGAAATGAAATTCAGCAAACGCGAGCGCGAAATTCTGAAATGGACTGCGGAAGGGAAGACGTCAGCGGAAATAGCGATCATTCTCTCTATCTCAGAGAATACCGTTAACTTCCATCAGAAAAATATGCAGAAGAAATTCAATGCGCCCAACAAAACCCAGATTGCGTGCTACGCGGCGGCAACGGGACTGATCTGACGGGATAATACGTTCTGCGTGACAGACGAGCAAACGGCTGAATGCACTGCATCCAGCCGTTTTTTGTTACTGGCGGTAGGCTTGTTTGATTTGCTTAACGGTGTTAGCAAATACCGCAGATACAGCCTGGTCTTCCATCTCCGCGATTTGTTTTTCCATTTTAATGATCACACGACCGGCATCCGCCTGGCCCATCGCCTGCAGCATCAGCGTCAGCAGTGCTTTCAGGCAGTTTACTTCCTGTGCCAGTTCCTGGTTATTCTCCGCAGTGGCAAATTCAGGTGTGCTCATTTATTTTCCTCATTATTTAACGGCGCTAAAGCGCGACGACGAAAGTCAAGGCGGCGGAGTATACCACAAGCTGAAGCAAAAAATGCAGCGGTTGTTTTTCGTACTTTTACGTTGATGTTTAATTGCGTAAACAGAACGTACCGGTAAACTAAACCGTCGTGAAAGGCTATTAATTGTTTATGCCCGGTTCGCTTGCCGTTAATTATTGTTACAAAAATTTGAGATCTGTTTTTTTGCAGGAAAAGCCTGCAAGTTTTTTGTAACTTTTTGAATACAGATGCTTAAAAAAAGCTGCAAAAGCGCTGAATGCATGGTCTCTCTTTCCACGGACTGTACAGCCTAATTTCCAAAAACGAGAGCAAAATCGAATAGCCGGTTTTTTAACGTTTTAATCTTGCGAGGAAAACCGTTAATATAAACCAAATTATCACTCAGTAGCGTTATCCCTATTCTGGAGACATTTCCTTTGATCAACGTCCTTCTTGTTGATGACCACGAACTGGTGCGCGCAGGGATACGACGCATTCTTGAAGATATTAAAGGTATTAAAGTTGCCGGTGAGGCGTGCTGCGGCGAAGATGCGGTAAAATGGTGCCGCACAAACTCGGCCGATGTGGTACTGATGGATATGAACATGCCCGGTATCGGTGGCCTTGAAGCAACACGCAAAATCGCGCGTACCTTTGTTGATACCAAAGTCATCATGCTGACCGTGCATACCGAAAACCCACTGCCCGCGAAAGTGATGCAGGCGGGCGCAGCGGGCTACCTGAGTAAAGGTGCTGCGCCGCAGGAAGTCGTCAATGCAATCCGTTCCGTGTTTGCCGGACAGCGCTACATTGCTTCCGACATTGCTCAGCAGATGGCGCTGAGTCAGATCGAGCCCGAGAAAACCGAATCACCGTTTGCCAGTTTGTCCGAGCGTGAATTGCAGATTATGCTGATGATCACCAAAGGTCAGAAGGTGAATGAGATCTCGGAGCAGCTGAATCTCAGCCCGAAAACGGTGAACAGCTATCGTTACCGGATGTTCAGTAAACTGAACATTCATGGCGACGTTGAACTGACGCACCTGGCCATCCGGCACGGTTTGTGTAATGCGGAGACGTTGTTAAGTCAGTGAGTGATGTGTTCGATTCAAAAGCATTTCTGAAAACCGTAACCAGCCAGCCTGGCGTCTATCGCATGTATGACGCTGGCGGTACGGTTATCTACGTGGGGAAGGCAAAAGATCTTAAAAAACGCCTCTCCAGCTATTTTCGCAGCAACCTGGCCTCCCGAAAGACCGAAGCGCTGGTCTCACTCATTCAGAATATTGATGTCACCGTCACGCACACCGAGACAGAAGCGCTGCTGCTTGAGCACAACTATATTAAGCTCTACCAGCCACGCTATAACGTCCTGCTGCGTGATGATAAGTCCTACCCGTTTATTTTTCTGAGCGGCGACACCCACCCACGCCTCGCGATGCACCGCGGTGCAAAACACGCTAAGGGAGAATACTTCGGGCCGTTCCCTAACGGCTATGCCGTGCGTGAAACGCTGGCGCTGCTGCAAAAAATCTTCCCTATCCGCCAGTGTGAAAACAGCGTTTACCGTAACCGCTCTCGCCCGTGCCTGCAGTACCAGATTGGACGCTGCCTGGGGCCTTGCGTGGAAGGGCTGGTAAGTGAAGAAGAGTATGCCCAGCAGGTGGATTATGTGCGCCTGTTCTTAGCCGGAAAAGACGATCAGGTCTTAACGCAGCTGATCGCGCGGATGGAAAAAGCCAGCGCCGCACTCGAGTTTGAAGAGGCCGCGCGTATCCGCGACCAAATCCAGGCGGTGCGCAGAGTCACTGAGAAACAGTTTGTCTCGAATACCGGTGACGATCTCGACGTCATCGGCGTAGCCTTTGACGCCGGGATGGCCTGCGTGCACGTGCTGTTTATTCGCCAGGGCAAAGTGCTCGGCAGCCGCAGCTATTTCCCGAAAGTGCCCGGCGGTACTGAACTGGGTGAAGTGGTGGAAACCTTTGTCGGCCAGTTCTATCTGCAGGGGAGCCAGATGCGCACGCTGCCTTCTGAGATCCTGCTCGATTTTAATCTTGACGATAAAACCCTGCTGGCCGATTCGCTCTCTGAACTGGCGGGCCGCCGGGTGAATGTACAAACCAAACCGCGCGGCGATCGTGCACGTTATCTTAAGCTGGCGCGAACCAACGCGGCGACGGCACTCACCACTAAGCTGTCGCAGCAGTCGACGGTCAACCAGCGTTTAACGGCCCTGGCGACGCTGCTGAAGCTGCCGGAAGTGAAACGGATGGAGTGTTTCGACATCAGTCACACGATGGGAGAACAGACGGTGGCCTCCTGCGTGGTGTTTGATGCGAATGGCCCACTGCGCGCCGAGTATCGCCGCTACAACATCACCGGGATCACGCCGGGCGATGACTATGCGGCCATGAATCAGGTGCTGCGTCGTCGCTATGGTAAAGCCATAGAAGAGAGCAAAATTCCGGATGTGATCCTGATTGACGGCGGGAAAGGGCAGCTCGGCCAGGCGAAAGCGGTATTTGAATCGCTTGATGTCAGCTGGGATAAAAACCATCCGCTGCTGCTGGGGGTCGCAAAAGGGGCCGATCGTAAGGCCGGTCTGGAGACATTGTTCTTCGAGCCGGAAGGCGAGGGCTTCAGCCTGCCGCCGGACTCCCCGGCGCTGCACGTCATCCAGCATATTCGCGATGAATCACACGATCATGCTATCAGCGGTCACCGCAAAAAACGGGCGAAGGTGAAAAATACCAGTAGCCTGGAAACGATCGAAGGCGTGGGGCCAAAACGCCGCCAGATGCTGCTGAAATATATGGGCGGATTGCAAGGATTACTCAACGCCAGCATGGAGGAAATTGCAAAAGTGCCGGGTATTTCGCAAGGGCTGGCAGAAAAGATCTACTACTCGTTGAAACATTGAGGGCTCTGTAGCAACATAGAGCTAAATTTTACTGACAACAAACAGTTACCGTCATTATGCAATTTAATATCCCTACGTTGCTCACTCTCTTCCGTGTCGTACTCATCCCGTTCTTTGTACTGGCGTTTTACCTGCCGGTCGTCTGGGCACCTTTCGCCTGCGCATTGATCTTCCTGATCGCAGCGGTCACCGACTGGTTTGATGGCTATCTGGCGCGCCGCTGGAATCAAAGCACCCGTTTCGGTGCCTTCCTCGATCCGGTGGCAGACAAAGTGATGGTCGCTATCGCCATGGTGCTGGTAGCCGAGCACTATCATACCTGGTGGGTGACGCTGCCCGCGGCAACCATGATCGGCCGCGAGATCATTATCTCTGCGCTGCGCGAGTGGATGGCGGAACTGGGGAAACGCAGCAGCGTGGCGGTCTCGTGGATTGGTAAAGTCAAAACGACGGCGCAGATGGCGGCGCTGGTCTGGATGCTCTGGCGTCCAAACGCCTGGGTTGAATGGGCGGGAATTGGTCTGCTGTGGGTGGCGGCAGTGCTGACGCTGTGGTCAATGCTGCAATATTTAAACGCTGCGCGCGGGGATTTGCTTGATCAGTGATCGTTTCGCCGTAATTTTCAGCAAACGATCCGGGGATGCAAAAAATAACGTTGACTCATAACGTCATATCAGTAGAATGCAACGCATCGAACGGCGGCACAGCAAGCCGGACGATAATGAAATCAAGTGGTTAGATGTTTACTTGATGACATGCGGGAATAGCTCAGTTGGTAGAGCACGACCTTGCCAAGGTCGGGGTCGCGAGTTCGAGTCTCGTTTCCCGCTCCAAATTAAAGACATGCGCAGTAGCGGGTGTCAGTTTGAAAAGTTTTACGGCGCGTTAGCAAAGCGGTTATGTAGCGGATTGCAAATCCGTCTAGTCCGGTTCGACTCCGGAACGCGCCTCCACTTTCTTCCCGAGCCCGGATGGTGGAATCGGTAGACACAAGGGATTTAAAATCCCTCGGCGTTCGCGCTGTGTGGGTTCAAGTCCCACTCCGGGTACCATGGGAAACAAAGAATAATCAAAGCAATAAGCAGTGTCGTATAAACCACCGAAAGGTGGTTTTTTTGTGCCTGAAATCCGCCGGTCACACCCCACCCAAATACGCCTTCCTCACCTCCTGATTTCCCAGCAGCTCCTCGCCGCTGCCGCTCAGCCGGATCTGCCCGTTAACCATCACATACCCGCGGTCGGAAAGCTTCAGCGCGTGATGCGCATTCTGCTCCACCAGAAAGATGGTCATGCCGTTGCGGGCCAGCTCGCGCAGCGTCTGGAAGATCTGTTTCACCACAATCGGCGCCAGCCCGAGGCTCGGTTCATCCAGCAGCAGCAGCTTCGGACGGCTCATCAGCGCCCGGGCGATCGCCAGCATCTGCTGCTCTCCGCCGGACATGGTCATCGCGCGCTGCTTGCGTCGCTCCTTGAGGCGCGGGAACAGGTCGAACATGGTTTGCATATCCTCAGCGGCAAACTGGCTGCCGATGGGGATGGTCCCCATCAGCAGGTTCTCTTCAACGGTCATATCCGGGAAGATTCGTCTGCCTTCCGGCGCCTGCGCAATGCCGCCGGACGCGACGTAGTGGGTGGATTTATGGCTGATATCTTCGCCGCCGAAAAGGATCTGTCCGCTGCGAATGCGGGGCTGGCCAAAGATGGACATCAGCAATGTCGATTTACCCGCGCCGTTTGCGCCAATCAGCGCCACGGTTTCACCTTTATTGACTTCGAGGGAAACCTGTTTAAGCGCCTGAATGACGCCATAAAACACATCCACCTCGCGAAATGCCAGCAGCGGTTCGCTCATAGGTTGACCTCGCTTTCATCCGTACCCAGGTAGGCGGCAATGACCTTTTCATCATGCTGGATCTGCTCGGGTTTTCCCCTGGCAATAACATCCCCGTGATCGAGCACGATAATGTCGTCCGAAATCTCCATCACCATCCCCATATCATGCTCAATCAGTAATACCGTGATGTCATGATGATCCCGCAGAAAACGAATAATGCTGCTAAGCTTATGTGTTTCAACCGGGTTAAGCCCGGCGGCGGGTTCATCCAGACAGATCATTTCCGGCCCGGTGCACATTGCTCGCGCAATTTCCAGACGCCGCTGCTGGCCGTACGACATCTCTCCCGCCAGACGATTGGCGCACTCCACCAGATCCACCACTTCCAGCCAGTAGAAGGCCCTGTCCAGGGCGTCGCTTTCCGCGCGCCGGTATGCCGGCGTATTTAAGATCCCGGCGAGCAGATTGCGGTTAACGCGCATATGCTGCGCAACCAGCAGGTTTTCCACGACCGACATCTCGCGAAAAAGACGGATATTTTGAAACGTGCGCGCCAGCCCTGCGCGGTTGACCAGATGCGTTCCGCCGAACATTTTGTAGAACAGACGCTGCCCGAACTGCGCGGGGTTAATCCAGTCACCCGGCTGGAATTTTTGTCCGAGCACCTGAATAACGTTGGTCGTTTTATGGCGGGTATTAAATAAAATGTTGCCGCCGGAGGCTCTGTAGAAGCCCGTCAGGCAGTTAAACACGGTGGTTTTTCCCGCCCCGTTTGGCCCAATAAGGGCGGTAATTGAGCCGCGCTGTACGTCCAGGTTGACGTCGTTTAGCGCCTTAATCCCGCCGAAGTGCATCATCAGATGTTCAACGCGCAATATCGTTCCGTTCATGGCGCGACGCCCTTACGCACGGCGAACCCGCTGCGGTTAATGCGGATCAAACCGCGCGGACGCCAGATCATCATCACCACCATGAGCATGCCAAACAGCAGGACGCGGTACTCGGCAAAACTGCGCAGCAGTTCCGGCGTTACGGTGAGCACAAAAGCGGCCAGCACTACGCCAAGCGTCGAGCCCATCCCGCCCAGCACCACGATGGCGAGGATCAATGCCGATTCAAAGAAGGTAAAGGAGGTCGGATTCACGAACCCCTGATAGGTGGCGAAGAACACCCCGGCAATGCCTGCGGTCGATGCGCCAAGCGTAAAGGCCGACAGCTTAACCAGAACATGATTTAACCCCATTGAGCGGCAGGCAATTTCGTCTTCACGCAGGGCTTCCCACGCCCGACCAATCGGCATCCGCGTCAGGCGGTGCTTGATATAGAGCACCAGCATCACCACCAGGAACAGCACCGCGTAGATAAAAATAAACTTCATGTTCGGGTTATAGGTCAGGTGGAAAAATTCGTGGAAGGGCACGCCGCCTTCTTTCGCGCGTCGTCCAAATTCCAGACCGAAAAAGGTGGGGGGAGGGGCCGACACGCCGTTTGGTCCGCCGGTGAAGGTCAGCCAGTTGTTCAGTATCAGGCGAATGATCTCCCCGAACCCGAGTGTGACGATGGCCAGATAGTCACCGTGCATGCGCAGTACCGGGAAACCGAGCAGGGCGCCTGCGGCGGCGGCCATGATTGCCGCCAGCGGCAGCATGCTCCAGAAACCTAAGCCGAGATACTGGTATCCCAGCGCCAGACCGTACGCCCCAATTGCGTAGAACGCGACATATCCCAGATCCAGCAGGCCGGCCAGACCCACGACGATGTTCAGCCCCAGACCGAGAAGCACGTAGATCAGCCCGAGAATGGCGACGGTCAGCACATATTTCGTGGCGACAAACGGAAAGCAAATCGCAAGAGCAATTACCAGAGGAATAATCCAGCGCATGCGGCTTTTGTATTCCGGTGGCCGGACATATACGCCCGCGCTATCGGCTTCGAAGCGTGCCTGGAAACGGGCGCCCGCGGCGGTACCTAAAAAGGCGCTCAGCAGAAAACGCCCGAGCATGACGATGCCGACCATCCAGGCCAGCCGCTGCCCGGCGAAGTTAAAGCTGTAACCGTCCAGCACCACGCCCGCAATGGGGCCGAAAATAACCAGCGCAATCAGTCCGGAAAAAATCGCGTCCAGAATGCAGCGTTTAAGTGAAAAACCGTGTGATGTCATCATTCTCTCCCTCACACTTTGGCCACAATCGGGCGCCCAAGCAGCCCCTGGGGACGGAAAATCAGGATCATGACCAGCAGGCCGAACGAAAAGACATCTTTATAGTCCGAGTTCACCATGCCCGAGAACTGGGCTTCCGCCACGCCCAGGATAAGGCCACCGAGCATCGCGCCAGGGAGGGAGCCGATGCCGCCGAGTACCGCCGCGGTAAAGGCTTTAATGCCGATCACGAACCCGACGTAGAAATCAAAGGTGCCGTAATTCATGGTGATCAACACCCCCGCCAGACCGGCCATCGCCGCGCCGATGACAAAGACCAGCGAAATAATCCGGTCGGTGTTAATGCCCAGAATGGAGGCCATCTTACGATCCTGCTGTACCGCGCGGCACATCCGGCCCAGCCGGGTATGGTTGATAATCCAGGTGAGCACCAGCATGCCGGCAAAAGAAGCAATCAGAATAAACACTTTGGTGTAGGTTATCTGCACGAAGCCGTCGCCCAGATGCAGGCGAATCACGCCGTCCAGCATGGTCGGCACCCCTTGCTGGCGCGGACCCTGGCTCAGCTGCGCGTAGTTTTGCAGGATAAGCGACATCCCGATGGCGGAGATCAGCGGCGCCAGGCGCGTGGAGTTGCGCAGCGGCTTGTAGGCGATACGCTCGATGGTCCAGCCGTACACCCCGGTTACCACGATGGTGAACACCAGCGTCCCGAGGATCAGCAGCGGGAACGACTGCAGACCGAAGAACGAGAGCAGCGCCAGGCCGATGGCGCAGAGATAGGCGGAAATCATATACACTTCGCCGTGGGCGAAATTGATCATCCCGATAATGCCGTACACCATGGTGTAGCCGATGGCGATTAAACCGTAGACGGAGCCCAGCGTTAAGCCATTGATTAACTGTTGCAGGAAGAATGTACTCATCTTAGCGCGCTCGTTTTATAGGCTGCGCGATGCGCGCAGCCTGATGTTTATTACGCGCCGACGGGCAGGCCCGCCGACGTTGAGCGTGACTCCGTCCCGTTACTGCACTTCCTTATATTTGCCTTTGTCGTCCCACTGGTAAACCACGTAGTCAGACACTTTCAGATCGCCCTTGCTGTCCCACGCTTTTTTGCCCATCACCGTGTCGACGGAATTGGCTTTCAGCCACTCGCTGGCTTTGGCGGAGTCCTTGCCGCCGGTGGCCTTGAAGGCTGCGGCAATGGCCTGTACGGAGGCATAGGAGTAAAGGGTGTAACCTTCCGGCTCGAATTTACCGGCGCGGAATTTCTCGATAACCGCTTTACCGTCCGGGATAAGGCGCGGATCTTTACCGAAGGTCATGTAAATGCCGTTGGTGTATTGCGGGCCCCCCGCGGCGGTCACCATCTCTTCGTTGACAATACAGTCGCCGGAGAAGAATTTCGCCTGCACGCCCTGTTCACGCATCTGGCGAACCAGCGGACCGGCTTCCGGGTGACAGCCACCGAAGAACACGACGTCCGGTTTTTGCGCGCCGATCTTGGTCACCAACGCGTTAAAGTCTTTCTCACCGCGAGATAACCCCTCATACATCACATCCTGAACCCCGCGTTTCGCCAGCGCCGCTTTGGTGGCGTCAGCCAGACCCTGACCATAGGTGTCTTTATCGTGAATAATTACCACGCGTTTGGCTTTCAGCTTGTCGATGATGAAGTCGCTGGCAACCTGCCCCTGCTGGTCATCGCGTCCGCACATGCGGAACATATCGCTCATGCCGCGTTCGGTGATCAGCGGGTTAGTTGAGCCGGGGGTAATCGCAATAATGCCCGCGTCGCTATACACCTCGGAGGCGGGCATTGTGGAAGAGGAGCAGAAATGGCCGACCACGGCGTTGACTTTATCCTGGTCAACTAAACGGTTGGCGACGGCCACGGCCTGCTTAGGCTCGCAGGCATCATCCCCCTGAACCAGTTTGATCTTCTCGCCGTTAATGCCGCCTGCGGCATTAATGTCTTCAGCGGCCTGCGTTGCGCCGTGCCAGTACTGATCGCCATAGGTGGCATTCGGACCCGTGAACGGCCCGGCCACGCCAATCACAATATCTGCCCGGGCGGAAAACGCCGTCACCAGGCAACCGGCCAACACAAGAGAAAGAGGAGTTCTGATTAATTTCAGCGACATTATTATGTTCCTTAGCAAAGAGGTTTTTGCACCACGGCGTAAACCCGAACGCCCGACGGCGCAGCCAATCCGAAACACGAGCAAGAACAAAATGCACTAAACGAACAAGATACAGACGGCATCCTGCATATTACGGCGAGATTTCCCTGCGCAGAGGCGCGCGAAGAACGTTAAGCAAAAACGTTGCCAGAATGGTTAACCCATTGACGAGCTTGCGACATGTTTGAGTATAGAGCGCCGCGTTATGCCGCCTTGCGGGAGGAGAAGAAATTACAGCGGAGATCACATATCATTAACAACAAAGCCCATAAGTTGTGCAAAGGTCACGATTTGCACGTTTTTGCAGCAATAAAGACCTAAACTTCAGCCCGGAGAGGCGTGAGTTATGTGTTAGGATCGTTTCCTTTTGCAGGAGTATCAGCGATGACTGAAGGCCCATTGAATGAAAGCGAAATGGCGTGGCTTGAAGAGACGTTAATGTCTTACGGTCATGATGACGCGTCCGTGATTGACGTGTCCGAACTGGACGGCATGCTTACCGCAGTGCTTTCCGGTCCTGTTGTCGTTGAGCCAGATGCCTGGCTGGTGGCGGTGTGGGGTGGCGAGAAGTACATTCCGCGCTGGAAAAACGATCGTGAGATGAACCGTTTTATCGATCTCTGCTTTAAGCATATGAACGATATTGCCGAGCGCCTGAGCGAGTACCCGGATCAGTTTGAACCGATGTTCGGTTATAACGACGTTGACGGTGAGAGCTATACCGTGGTGGAAGAGTGGTGCTATGGCTATATGCGCGGCGTGGCGCTGACGGACTGGTCAGCCCTGCCGGAAGCCCTGAAGGCCGATCTTGACGTGATTGCCCTGCACGGGACGGAAGAGAACAGCGAAAAGCTGGATGAACTGTCCGAAGAGGAGTATATCGCCAGCATCGAAAGCATCCAGCCTGCGGCACTGCGTTTATATCAATACTGGGTAAACAACCCGCAGCAGCCGGAAGTGAAGAAGCCGACGGTGAACGGCACGAAGGTCGGGCGTAACGATCCGTGTCCTTGCGGCAGCGGGAAGAAGTTTAAGAGCTGCTGTTTGCACTGATACATTTTTGTGGCTTTGGTTCGTTCACCTTAAGACCAGTAGAAAATAATACGTTTTTAACCTGTGACCGAGATAAGGGGCCGTCGAGGCCCCTTATATGGCCAGGCGTATCAGACGTGAATAAGCTCAATGTCATCGTTGCTCACCGAATATCATTGATCTATACGCCTTGTGGTGCTTATTTGTATTCTGATATTGTCATATTTCTTTCTGGTATTTATTTTATCTTTTTATTTAATTCATGAATGTTTGTTTTGTGTTTATTTGTGCGTTGAATAAATTGAATCCCTTAACCCTTTTTGCGCAATAATGTTTTAATGAGTGGTCTCCAGGCGTATATTTTGATTAATCTTATCGATTGATCAAAAGGATATTTGACGATGGCAGGACAATCAGACACGCTTCAACAACAGGATACCCTGAATCGTTATTTACTGTATTTCCCACGAAGTAAAACCGTTTCACCGGATGTTCATTCGTTTTGCGGGGAAGAAAAATTCAGTAAGCCCTACCGTTATACCATTCGCTTCACCAGTCCAAATCCGAACGTTGCAGTCAAAGACGTTCTGAACCAGATGGCTGAATTTATTCTGCGCGCGCCTGACCCGAAAGCGAAATCGACCTGGCACAATCAAGAATCCTGGTTGCCGGTGCGCCAGATTAATGGCGTGATCACGTCATTTTCCCGTCTGAAGTCGTCCGCTGATGAAGCCCTGTATGAGTGCGTGCTGGAGCATGAACTGGCGCTGCTGGATCGGAACTACCGTTCGGCCGTGTACATGGACATGACAGTGCCTGAGCTCGTCACGAAGCTGATGAAGGAGAGCGGGCATTTTCAGGGTTACAACATCGATTTTGACCAACTGAGCCACAACTACCCCAGCCGCGAAATGATTATCCAGTGGAAGGAAACCGATCTCCAGTTTATCCGCCGCCTGCTGGCCGAAGTCGGGATCTGGTTCCGCTTTGAAAATCACGACAAAGTACAAGGTGAAACGGTAGTGATTTTCGGTGACAGTGGTCGCCGCTATGTTTTCAGTAATAAGCAGCTGCCATACGTCCGCCATTCTGGAATGACCAGTCATGAAGAGTACGTAACCGAACTCGAAGAGCAGTACCAGCTCATCCCCGAAAATGTACGGGTCCGTACCTATAACTACCGCGATCCGTTTTCCCCACAGGCGGATAAAACCATTACCGGAAACGACATTCCTGACGGGATAACCAGCGGAAAACAGTACCACTACGCCGATCACTTTCTGGCTGCAGGTGACTTTTACGGCCAGGAGGCAGAAACAGCCTCGTTCTACGCGCGCCTGCGTTATGAACGCCTGCTGAACAAACAGAGCGTACTGGGGGTGACAACCAGCGATCCGGAACTGCTGCCGGGCGTGATGTTTCATCCGACAGGGGATATTCCTGCCGGGTTTAAGCCCGGATTTCTTGTGACCACCATGACGCTATCCGGCAGTCGCGCAGAGCACTACCGCGCCATCCTGAAGGGTATCCCTTATCTGAACGGCTACAGCTACCGTCCGGACTCTCTTCCGCGTCCGGTGATAGCCGGTACGGTGCCCGGCCATGTGGCGGCTATTAATCGCGATCCCACATATGCCGGAGTCGATGCGCAGGGCCGCTACCGCGTGAAGTTTGATTTTGATCTCGATGAAAAACGTGACGGCTTTGAAAGTGCGCTGATGCGTCTGGGCAGGCCGTACGGCGGGGATGTGTTTGGTTTTCACTTCCCGCTGCTGGACGGCACAGAAGTGGCTGTTGCCTTTGAAGGCGGCGATCCGGACAGGCCGTATATCGCGCACGTCATGCATGACGGCAGCCATCCGGATTTGGTCACAAACCGCAACGACACCCGCAACGTGATCCGTACGGCTGCGTCGAACAAGATTCGTCTTGAGGACCGGCGCGGGCAGGAACACATCAAAATTTCCACGGAGCACGGTAAGGGGCAGGTCAGCGTCGGCCACCTTGTGGACGCCGAAGGGAAAAAGCGCGGGGAAGGCGTGGAGGCCCGTACCGATGACTGGATGGCGCTGCGTGCCGCTATAGGGGTATTACTCACGACAGAGGCCCAGCCGCGCGCGGCAGGCAAACAGCTGGATATGACGGCCGCCATTGCACAACTGGAAAAAGCGCTGTCACTGGCGATGACGCTGCAACAATCAGCGGCGACGGCCGGGGCCGGGAATGTGGAAACCGATCGGCAAAACCAGCTGAGCCAGATGCTGAACAACCTCACTGATGCGGGCCTGCTGACCTATGCCGAAAAAGGGCAGGCGCATGTCACGCCAGACAGCCTGCAGCTGTCAGCCGGGAAAGACCTGATTGCCACGGCAGGCAGTGATGCCAGCGTGAACGTGGTAAAAAAATTCTCTCTGGCCGTGGGGGAAAAACTCTCGCTGTTCGCCCGCAAGCTCGGCATTCAAATGATTGCCGGTGCCGGTGACATCACGACGCAGGCCCAGCGCGGCGAAATGCACCTGCTTTCGCAGAAGGATTTCACGATGGCGAGTACCGCCGGGAAGATGAACGGCAGCGCTAAAGAGGGGATGCAGTTTGTCTGCGGTGGCGGCGGGATCCGTATCAGCCCTAATGGCCTGGTCACACTCTTCTCACCGACGGGAATCGAACTGAAAGCGCCAAACCTGAAATACGACGGCCCGGAAAGTGCGCAGGTCACGGTCCCGCCGTTCAATAAGGGGGCATTTAAACTCCGCTACCAGCTGCACGCCGGAGACGATCCGGAGCAAATTCTCGCGAACAAAAAATTCCGGCTGACCAGCTCGGCCGGGAAAGTGGTGGAAGGCGTGACGGACAGCAACGGCCATTCATCGTTGCTTGATGCCGATGACCTGGACACCTACAAAATGGAGTTAATGGAATGACGGAAGCCAAACAAAGCCCGTACGCGCCACGGGTGATTTCTGAAGGGGATATCCCGGTACACAAAAGTCTGGGTGAGGTTGCCCAGACGCGCCGCGTAGGTGTACCGCGCCCGATGCCGGGGATTGTGATTCTGATTCACGGAGTGAACGACGTGGGCGAAGCGTACCAGAATCAGGAGAAGGGCATTCTTGCGGGTCTGAGTAAACGTCTTAATCGTCAGGACTTTTACGCGCATGAATGGGGAGAGTACCGCATTACCCATCCTGGCCGTTCGCCTGTTATCCCATTCTACTGGGGGTATAAGCCTGTTACGCATGAAGACTACCGGGCAGACCAGAAGCGGTACCGGGATGAAGTCGGAAAACTTTCTTCCGGTGCTCATCTGCCTTATGACGCCTATCAGGAAGATAACGAGACGAACAAGGCCGCGCTGGGTAATGACGGCAAGGGTTCGTTTAAGTACCAGAATGACAACCTCAAGAATGGTCTTGATTCAAATTTTGCAAAAGGTGGCGGGACGTTCGCCAATGCGACTACCAACATTCCCGATATGCTGGGGCCAGGAGCGGGAGGTTTTTTCGTGGCAGCGGCGGGATTTGCATCACTGCATATGAACGACGGGGATTACACTCACCCCATTTATGAAAACCCGCACCGAATCTATCAGTTTTTTGCTGCCCAGCGTCTGGCAGATTTAATTATTCAGATTCGTCGGCAACAAGAGACGCGTGATGATGTGATTAATATTGTCGCCCACAGCCAGGGCACGATTATTACCATGCTGGCAAATATGTTAGTCAAGCAGGCAGGTTATGAGTCAGTTAACTGCGTCATTCTGAATCATTCCCCTTATTCACTGGAGTCGCGCGTGGCTGAAAATATTCAGCCCGGATACCAACAGACGGATGCCGCCAGGCAGAAGACATTCAAAAAGTTTTGTAACCTGATGCATACGCAGTGGAAAGGGGGAGGAAAATTATCTGAAGACGAATTACTAGCCCTGGAATCCTCCTGCACGCTGCGTAAACCCTCTGATAATCCGTTGCGAGCTGATGAGCGCTATGGACGTAACAATAACGGTAAAGTGTATAACTACTTCTGTCCAAATGATGGCGTTGTATCGCTGGAAAACGTTCAGGGATTTGGCTGGCGTGGGATCCCTCAGAAAATTGCAGATGGCATTCCTAACCTGTTCCAGCGAGTTTTTTATCAGCACGGCGAAGTAGGGAAAGCACCTGACACTAAACCCTTTGAGTTGCCACAACGAAAAGAAGGTGATGCAAAATATTCGTTTCTCCCGAATGTCAGCTATCGCGCCCATGACGTAGTGGTAAACGGTGAACAATTGCCGGAGCCCTTTATTTTCAAACTACAGGGTCAGGATAACCATCCGGATAATGACTCTAAAAAGAGTGACAAGCCGTATACGTATTATATCGACCCGAACAGCCCGGATGCTTACATCTCCTATTCGGCTAAAGCCAGTGCCATCAAACGCACGGATTCTGCGATGTACATGCTTAACAGTTATCAGCGTATTAGCTGGAAGCCTGGGCATGTTTTAACACCAGATGAGCTGAAGGTGGAAAGCCATGACCGGGAGCATACCGTTATTCACGGTGAAGTTACTGGTTCTAAAGATTATCCTGTGTTGTCCGTTACCTGGATGAAAACCCGTGAAGAACTTGAAAAAGAATGGAAAAAAGCTGACCCGGTAAGCTACAGCCAGCATTCGTCAATTGTCATGAGCGAGTTCGCGCCATCGCACGCGATGGCGTTCGACCTTGCAATTGGTCAGTGTAAGTCGTTTGACTACAAAGCCGGTAAATTCTGGGAAAGCCTGTTACACCGCGCTGACTGGCGTGATCCGCAGAATGGCTTCCCTGCCGCAAAAAAATATTACCAATCAGGTCAGTTACCAATAGCACCAACAAAAGATTTTATGAATAAACCGGAGGATGTGCTGCCGAAGGGCGATTTTGGTGTGGAAAATGATTATGCCGGTATTCGGCCTCGTTCGCGTAACCTGATGGATATTGAGACGGGAACTGTCAGGCCTGGAGATTTCAAGGAAATAAAGCTGCTGCAATGGGAAATGCCTAAACCTAAAAGCGACAGCCAGTTGGCTAAAGGATAAGACATGAAAGGACTATGTGTAGGAGTTATTACTATTTTCGTTTTATTTGCGGCAGCTTGTAAGGCTTCAGAACTGCCTACCCAAGTAGTTTATCGTTTTGATGATCACCGCTATCTGGAATTGAAAGGCTGGGACTGCGAAGGAGAGCTCTGGTACACCGATACGCAAAGGGCTATCCATTCTCAAGTTTATTTACAGTTTTATAGGGTCTTCACCCGTAAATTTATTCACCCTTCAGGAAAATATATGTCTATCCCTATTTGGGGGGCTGATGGCTTTAGGGTATCGAAGGATTATGGTCGAACATGGAAACTTGCACAATTTGCACCAGGGGAAAATGAACCTAACGGCGATGATTACGCGCCTTATGAGGACGTTCTTTCTTTCACCGTCGTCAACGATCAGGGATTTTTACAGACCAAACACAGGTTGTATATGTCGTCGAAGCCGTTCGATGACCCTCGTTTATTACCGGGGGGGGGCGGGGATTCAATATAAACTTGGCGATGGAACAAAAGGAGATATTAAGCCCGGTTCTGGGGGGTGGGCTTGGGGAATGGTTTATATGACTAAGCAAGGGCTTAAAGGAACAGTTCAGGAACTTCAGTCCAACTGGCAGGATCAGCCTGACAAGGTGCCTGAAGTAAAAGGCTACACCGGTTGGGACCATATGCGTTGTGACATGGACGTGGGGAAATAACTCATGAAAGGATTATGTGTAGGGATTATTACTACCGCTGTTTTATTTGCGGCGGCTTGTAAGGCTTCAGAACCGCCAACACAGGTGGTTTACCGATTTGATGATCATCGGTATCTGGAGTTGAAGGGTTGGGACTGTGAAGGGGAACTCTGGTATACGGATACAAAACGGGGCATTCATACCGAGCCTGTGAGTCAATTTTATCGGATATTTACCCGAAAATTTATTCATCCCTCTGAGCGTTATATTGCAATTCCCACTTGGGATTCTCCCGGCTCTATGATTTCGAAAGATTATGGGCAAACCTGGTTTCCTTCAGCATTCTCTCCTGGAGAAAATGAGCCTAACGGTGATTCTTCACCTCCATACGATGATGTTCTTTCCTTCACCGTCATCAACGATCAGGGATTTTTAGAGACCAAACACCGGCTGTATATGTCGTCAAAACCGTTTGATGATCCGCGAATTTTGCCGGGCGGGCCGGGGATTCAATATCGTTTAGACAATGGTGAAATGGATGAAATTACGCCAGATGCCCCAAGATGGTCCTGGGGGATGGTTTATTTTACGAAGGAAGGTTTACAGGGAAAGGTTATGCGCCGTGAGGCCAATTATCAGGACCTGCCCGACAAAGTGCCGGAAGTGAAAGGCTACACCGGTTGGGACCATATGCGTTGTGACATGGACGTGGGGAAATAACTCATGAAAGAATTATGTGTAGGGATTATTACTACTGCTGTTTTATTTGCGGCGGCTTGTAAGGCTTCAGAACCGCCAACACAGGTGGTTTACCGTTTTGATGATCATCGTTATCTGGAACTGAAAGGCTGGGACTGCGAAGGGGAACTCTGGTATACGGATACAAAACGGGGCATTCATACCAAGCCTGTGAGTCAATTTTATCAAATTTTTTCTAAAACATATATTCACCCATCAGAAAAATATATTGCCGTGCCGACAAAAAACGTATCGGAATTTATCATTTCAAAAGACTATGGGAAAAACTGGCAAATAGCTGTGTTTGCGCCAGAAAGTTTAGAAATCAGATTGAGGGCGTGGTCTAATCAGTCTGTTCATCCTGATCAGCAAAACGCTATTTCATTTACAGTTATTAATAATCAAGGCTATTTGGTCATTAAGCCGTATGATGGAGGAAACAAAAATCAACGTAACTTCATTTATATGTCATCTAAGCCATTCGATGATTCCGGCTTTAAAAGAAAAGATTATATCGATATTGGTTTAGATACAAATTATAAGCCTTTACAAATGCCTAAATCATTCAGCGATTGGTCATGGGGAACGCTCTATATAACGAATGGTGAGTTAGACCAAACAGGCTTAAAAGAAATGAAAAAATATCAGGGTCTGCCCGATAAAGTTCCGGATGTAAAAGGCTATACCGGCTGGGATCACATGCGCTGCGATATGGACGCAGGAAGGAAGAGAAACTGATGAACGGCGTAATTCGACTGAATGACCCGCTGGTGAGCGGTGGAAAAGTGATAAAAGCGTCCGGCGCGGACTTTATGGGAAAACCTGTGGCCCTGAAAAACGATCTGGTTATGTGCCCTGAGCATAAAGGCACGTTCCCTATCAACGAATGCCACCCGACCTGGACGATGAACGGCCGCGGCGTGGTCGTGGATGGCTGTAAAGCGGCATGCGGTTGTGCCATCCGCACCACGCTCCCCACTGCGGGGGCTGTTTGATGAACTGGTGGTTATTCTCAAAACAGAATGAATTTGACGAGAAATATCCCTATTGGTGGATATGTCTCTTATATGTGGTCGTCTTGGTTATCTGCCTGGCCGTCCGGGCTGTCACCTGGCCGGGTAATAAACATGTCGATCTCGATTTTTTTGCCCAGTCCGTGGTTATTCCAGTTGTTTTTCTGACGGGGTTCGTTCAGGTGTGTTCTATCGGGTATCACGTCATGAGGCATTACATGGAAACGAGGCTGCTGATTGCCGCCCGGCAGGAATACAAGCTTGTCAGCTTCGCCAGGGGGAACATTACCCTTGCAGGCTGGTCGGTACTCACTCCACCAAAGGCAACAAAGGAACTGGCATTGAGAATGCTGAAACTTGAGGGCGAGTTTCCGCTGGCCGCTAAAATGCCGTTGAAAATCGAGCTGGAAGAATCTTTCGATTTCACGAGGGCCGGGCAGGCAATATCCCGCGTTCTGGAGCCCATGGCTGGGAAACTTTCTCGGTACCAGCAGATTGAAGTGCTGGTGTGGGTTCGAGGCGGGGATGAATCCTGTAGCGATGAACTCCGGCGCGTGCTTAAACGTTCTGCGATCGCGACAAAGAAAATCACTTTTTTACCTGAATGCCCGGACTATACGCAAGTCACGGAATGGATAAAGCTGGCGAAAAGCTACGTCGTAGAACGGCTGCTTATCTGTGTCGATCTGTATTCTGACGAAGAAGCGTCTAAACAGATGGAAAATGTTACGGCACTTCTCTTCACGAACGACTACGTCAAAACAGAAGGAGAAAAACCGGTTTATTTTTATCAGCCGATGACGGGTGTCACAGACGTAGAAAGCAAAGTGCCCGTGTACCTGAGGACAGAAACCGTTAGCAAGCCTAAGCAACTCTGGTATACCGGGTTATCCCGCACAGAGAAGTATCCGCTGCTGGAAGTGCTGGATCAGTACAAAGTGGTGCCTGACAGGCTGGAGCTTGAAGCATCGCTCGGTGAGGGCTCTGCCGGTTATCAGTGGCTGATGCTGACGCTGGCCGCTGATGCGGTTATTTACGGGCAGGGCGATCAGCTTGTGGCCGTGTCCGAACAGAACCATTTTGCCATGGCCGCGTTATCCTCCCGGTTAACCTGCCAACCAGATTATCCCGAAGAAAAAAGATATACGTTGCCGTGGGAAGTTGGCGGGATCGGCGGTCTGATGTTCTTTTTTGGATTGATGTTAAGCATTGCCAGCGCTGGTGACGACGGCAAAATGTTATCCGGCTGGTTTATAACTATAATGGCTGTTCTGGTAATAGGTTTATTCATTGGGATGGGGGCATTGTTTACCTGGTATTATGGTGACAAAGCTTATGAGCACATGGGGATGTGATGATGAATGAACCAATGATTTTAACGACAGCATAATGGATGGTTATGATCAGGATATAAGGGATTTTTAAAAGGGGAATCGATCCCTATGAAAGCGGGTAGTTTCCCCTTAAACCCTTTTTTATCCCACTTCCGGCAGCATCCCGGCTGCAATCAATACCTGCACCAGAATAATCACCACCCCACAGCCAAACACAACGCACAGCAGCGGTTTTCCTCCCGCCACGCGATATCCCTGCTGAGGATGCTGCTGGCGGCTCTTCCACGCCAGCAGGGAAGGGAGCAGCAGGGCCAGGATAGAGAGCGCCACCCCTGCGTAGCCCAGCGCCATCACAAACCCGCGTGGGTAAAACAGCGCAAAAGCGAGCGGCGGCAGGAAGGTGATGGCACCCGTCTGCAACCGTCCGGCCGCGGTATTGCGACGCTGGAACAGGTCGGCCAGATAATCAAACAGGCCGAGCGCCACGCCCAGGAACGAGGTTGCCAGCGCCAGGTCGGCAAACAGGTGTACCGCCAGCTCCACGTGCGGGGAGGTGACGACTTCGCGCAGCGCCAGCAGAAAACCGTTCAGGCCAGCATGTTGCGCCATCAGCCCAATAAAGGTTGAAGAGTCAATGCTGCCCAGCGTCACCAGCTGCCAGAAGATATAGGCGATCAGCGGGATCGCGCTGCCGATAACAAAGACGCGGCGCAGCTTGCGGATATCACCGTTCATATAGCTGACGATGCTCGGCACGCTGCCGTGGAAGCCAAACGAGGTGAAAATGACCGGGATCGCGGAGAGCGCTAGCCCTTTTTCCAGCGGCAGCGTCAGCAGGTTGACCTTGTGCACGTGCGGCGCCAGCAGCACCAGCATGACGATCAGGAAGAGAATTTTGGCGCTGAACAGAAAGCGGTTAAACAGATCGACCAGCGATGTCCCCACGCAGACCACGCCGCCGCCGATGAGCGCAAAGAAGATAGCCCCCGTCGCCGGAGTAATGTCAGAGCCAAACCAGTCGTTGACGCTGGAGGCGATGAGTTCCCCGGCGCCGCTGATATAGGCGGCGGTCAGGGCGTACATCAGGAACATCATGCTAAAGCCGGTTATCCACTGGCCGTAGCGTCCCAGATAGCGCGCCGCAAGCGAACCCAGACCGGTGTCGGCGGGCACGTGCTGGTAAACCTCAAGCAGCAGCAGGGCGGTGTAGCACATCAGCGCCCAGAGCGTACCCAGCAGCAGCAGGGTCATGCCAAATCCCACGCCCGCGGCTGCCAGGGGCATTGCCAGCATTCCTGCGCCAATCGTCGTTCCGGCGACGATAAAAATACTTCCCAGGGTTCTGTTTCTCACGCTTTCCTCTACAAAGATGCTTAACCGCGACAAAATCTGCGGCGCAGAGTAAGGGAAAAGCCGTAATTCGTCAAATCACCGTTACAAGTAGTGTAATGAATTATTTACGAAGTACTGGAGCTCTGACCCTTTTTAGGCGCAGGCCTACTTCATAAGGGCAATGTTGCCAGGCGACATTCCGGCGTAACGTAAACAATAAATATAAATTATCAAATTAAGTGAGGGTTTTATGGCTGAGGAGAATCCCTTCACCGCGGCATGGAGCCGGGGAGGCAACCTGTTGTGCCATGGCCACTGGATAATTAGCTGGCAGAACCAGCCCCTGATACTTCCCGAGTCCCGCCGCGAAAAGGATATGGGCACCTGGGCAATCTACTCGGTTATCGATCCTGAAGACGAAACCTTTGCGCAAGGCTTACAGGAAGATGAGTGGATCGTTGAGAATGTCGACTGGTTAACGGATATGTTCTTCGAGGTGGGGATTCCGCTGGAGACGTCCAGCTACCGCTATTTTTACAAGGCGGTGAATCCCCATGACTGGCGCTGCACCAGCTGCGCCGGGTGTATGTAAATTAACGCGGTGCCGGAAACCGGCACCGCGCTGAAATTAATTCTGCGTATCGAGAGTGGAAAGTTCTTTATCAATAAAGTAAAGACCTTCGCCGGATTTCCCCACCAGAGATAATTTATCCAGTACGGATTTAAACAGCTTCTCTTCTTCGTGTTGCTCAGCGACGTACCACTGCAGGAAATTAAAGGTTGGGTAATCCTGGCTGGTCATTGCGGCATGAACCAGTTCGTTAATTTTCTGCGTGATCAGCTGCTCGTGCTCGTAGGTGGCGCGGAACAGTTCATCGAGAGAATTATACTCAGCGAAAGGTGATGTCACGGTTTCAATGCGCGGCAGGCTGCCCGTATCCGTAAGATAATCAAACAGACGCTGCATGTGGGTCATCTCTTCCTGAGCGTGACGACGCAGAAACGCGGCCGCACCTTCGAAGCTGTGGTAGCTGCACCAGGCGCTCATCTGCTGGTAGAGCAGGGATGAAAAAAGCTCAAGGTTCATTTGTGCGTTGAGCTTGTCGATCATTTCAGTTTTCAGCATGGTGACGCTCCGGATTATTATTTCTGGTTCACAATGAGCGACACTATAATTTGTTATTTAATTATTTGCAAAACGTAAAATTTTTATTTTATTTATTTAAAATACGAATGGGAATAAAACGCATTGGCGATTTTTATAATTTATTAATGAGAATTGTTTTTGTTCGTAATGAAATATACTGCCAGCAAACGCTGGCAGGGTTGATTAATACCAGGGGTTATTTGACTTAGGGTTAACGGCGTAACCCATACATTTATACTGGATAGTCACGCTCTCGTTCAGGCACAAAGAGCCGCTCGTCAGGGTGCAGGTTTTGATGGGCTGACCATAGGCTGAGGCGGTGGCATACCCCATGCTCTGACACGCTTTTGCCGCCGTGCCGTTATTCACATACTCATCGGAATACGCATTTTGCAGCGCTGCCTGGCCGTAATCGAGGCGGACGATGCCGTTCGGCGCGTCGAGGCTGCTGACTTCAGCCTGGCGGTTGATACTACACCCCGCGAGCAGCAGGATTGTGCCGGCTACAATGACTCTTTTCATGGTTCGCTCTGAGTGGATGGAAATATCTTATCGTACCCGCAGATGCCCGCTGCAATGCCTGGAATAGCCGGACAATCTGCCCTCACTCTTCGCAACGGGTCAGAGGGGAGTGCTATCAGGACAACCTCTTATAAAAATGTGATGAGAATCACAAAATGATTGATTTTTGTGATAATGGTCATATTATAAGCACGTTGACAATAAAGTTGTATAACAAGTTAATGGAGCATCATCGTGAAACTGCGCAAAATCCTGAAAAGCATGTGGGCCAATTACTGCCGCACGTTCAAAGACGTGCCGCCAGGCGCCATGTTCTGATAAAAAAACCTGCTTCGGCGGGTTTTTTTGTACCTGCAGGCGACGAAGGGAAGATGTCAGGGGGGGTGTTTTGCTACTATGGCGGCCTTTAAATAAGGAGAAAACCCATGTCACAAAACCTGAGCGCCGATCAGGAACTGGTCTCTGACGTTGTCGCCTGTCAGCTGGTTATCAAACAAATCCTTGATGTTCTGGACGTGATTGCGCCGGTTGAAGTGCGCGAGAAGATGTCTACGCAGCTGAAAAACATCGATTTTGCCAGCCATCCTGCTGCCGCTGACCCGGTTACGCTTCGTGCGATCCAGAAAGCTATCGCGCTGATTGAGCTGCGATTCACGCCGCAGGGTGAATCCCACTAAAACAGGGGTAGGGGCGACGGCACGTGTCGCCCTTTGAAGCGGTTAAAAGAACGTCTGGACCAGCAGGTAGCTCGCCGCGCACGCGCAGCTTACCCCAATCAGCCCTGGCAGAATAAAGCTGTGGTTGATGATAAATTTGCCGATGCGGGTGGTGCCTGAGCGGTCAAAGCCGATGCAGGCCAAATCACTGGGATAGGTCGGGAGGACAAAATAGCCGTAGGACGCCGGGAAAAAGGCGATCAGCATTTTCGGGTCGATGCCGAGCATGAGGCCCATAGGCGCAACGGCCGTCAGCGCAGCCGCCTGGCTGTTCACCAGTTTTGACACCAGAAACAGCACAATGGCATACGTCCACGGGTGGCTCTTCACCACGCCTTCCAGCGCAAGCTTTAACTCGTCGAGATGCGCCTGAAAAAAGGTATCGCTCATCCACGCCACGCCGAACACCGAGAAGATCGCGACCATACCGGCCTTAAACACCGCGCCGTTGGAAATGGCCGACGCATTAACCTTACAGGCCATCAGCATCACGGCGCCCGCAATTAACATCATCATCTGAATGACAAGGTTCATCGACAGCGCCGTCATTTTGCCTTTCACCTCAAAGGAGGGGCGCAGGTCAGGGAATGCCCCCAGCAAAACGACCACGGCAATACCGGCAAAGAAAATCCACGTGGACCAGTAGGCCTGTTTAGGGAAACGCTGATTCATTAACGTCTCCGTTCCGCCGTAGATAAACTCGCGCTGCTTAGGATCTTTCAGCTTTTCCTGAAACTCTATGTCGTCAGCCAAATCTTTCCCACGGCGTAAACTCCACAGGGCCGCAATGGCTACGCCGAAGAGCGAAGCGGGAACCGACACGGCGAGAATTTCCAGGATCCCCCACGCGTGGCCGATCCCATGCTGGGCCGCCAGGATAGACACCAGCGACACAACGGCAACGGAAACGGGGGAAGCCGTAATCGCCATCTGTGATGCCACCGACGCCACGGCCATGGGGCGCTCGGGGCGGATCCCTTTTTTCAGGGCGATATCCGCAATGATGGGGAACATGGTGTAGACCACATGCCCGGTGCCGCACAGAAAGGTCAGCATCCAGGTGGTGAAAGGGGCGAGCAGGGTGATGTGCTGCGGGTGTTTGCGCAGCATACGTTCGGCAAACTGCATCATGACGTTGAGGCCGCCCGCAGTCTGCAGCGTAGCCGCACAGCCAATCACCGCAAGGATGGTCAGCATAACGTCAACCGGCGGTTTACCCGGTTGCAGACCAAAGACAAAACATAAAATAAAAAGACCAATACCGCTGATTAACCCAAGCCCCATACCGCCGAAACGCGTACCCGTCAGCAGGCAGAGGAGAATGACAACAAACTCAATGGTGATCATGATGCTCCCTCGTCAATGATTATGTAACTAAATAAATCATCACACGTTGTGTGGTTAATCATTGGGAGCCAGATCTGATTTGTTAAATTTCAGCAAAAGCAGAAGGTTGGAGATGGGAAAAGGAATCCTGCCTGAGGTGGGAGGAGGGATCCCCACAAAACAATGCCTGCACGGACGACTCCCTCTCCCTTGAGGGTGTACGGTCCGGGGACATGGTAGACAGGTGTTCGGGGACATGGTGAACACTTTTTAACACCCTTTACCCATGGTGATCGACTTTTTCTTCAGGTCGATCACCCCCACTTTCGTGCTGTACCACCACACTTCATAGCAGCCATTTTCCTCCGTCTCCTTCAGCCCGACCCGCTCTCCCCTGAACGCCTTGCCTGCGCTCAGACTCACCCCTTTCACGCTCAGCTTGCCGCTGATATCCACTTTCCTGACCATCACCCCGTCATCATATTCCGGTGGCGTCATGATGCCTCTGTACTGCCGCGCTGACGGCTGATACCGCGAGGCCGGTACCGCCATATCCAGCGCCTCGTGCGGGCGTTCAAGGTTGTAGACCGTCCGCCAGTGGTCAAAGGCGCGCTGCAGCTCACCGCTGTCCGCGAACCATTTTCCCTGCAGCACTTCGGCCTTCAGGCTGCGGTGAAAACGCTCCAGCTTGCCCTGCGTCTGCGGATGATAAGGCCGGGAATGGCCCACCCGGATACCCTGGCGCATCAGCCACAGCTCCAGCGCTGTCCAGGTACCGGTGGTGTCGCCCCACGGTGAGCCGTTGTCCATCGTCATCCGGTCCGGCAGGCCGTAGCGTTCAAACACGCTGACCAGTTGCTGCTGCACGGTCTCGCGCCGTTCATCGGTACAGTGTGTGAGGCACAGGGAAAAACGGGAGTGGTCGTCCAGCAGGGTGAGCGGATGGCTGCGGCCACCGTCAAAGGAAAAGTGGCCCTTAAAATCCATCTGCCAGAGGCGGTTCGGCGCGTCGTGTTCGAAGCGGCCCGTGCCGGGAATGCCCGGTGAAGCGCCCGGCAGAAGACCATGGCGGGCCATCAGGTTATGGACGGTGCTGAAGGCGGGCATGCGGTGCCCCTGGTCTTCGAGCCAGCGCTTAATCTTGCGTGCTCCCCAGCGTTCATGGCGGTCATGGGCCATGCGCAGCAGGGCTGTAATGTCGTCTGACGAGCGGTTCGGGGAATGACGGGGTATGCGGGGGCGGTCCTGAAGGCCGGACGGGCCTTCCTGAGCCCAGCGCTGAAGCCACTTGTAGCCGGTGGCAGGTGAAATGCCGTAGTGACGGCAGAGGTAACGGATGTTCGCCCCGTCCTGCGAGGCGAACAAAACAAACTCGGTACGTAATGACATGGTATCTCTCGCCTCCCAGGGCATAAGCGACTCCATAAACGGGTTCTTATGCCTTAGTTGTAAGTGTCTACCATGTCCCCGAACAAGTGTTCACTATGTCCCCGGATCGTACAAGGGAGAGGGCTGGGATGAGGGGGAACATACGGCTGTGGTGGCCATTCCGTTCACTTCATGTTCCTTGCTACTTTGTAACGACATGACCGGTGAACGTGCCAGGGCGGCTCAATCGCCGCCGCCCTGGCGACCCGGGCTCCCGGCGGTAAATCGCCGCTTCGCGGTACCCTCAGCTTATTCCTTCAGGCTATCGGGTCGGGCATGAGCCTGCATCCCTGCAGGCCACGCCCTCTAGGCGCATCCCTGCGCCTCGCCCCGGCCTTACGGAAACGCTTCGGCGATTTACAGCCGGACCAGGACATCGCTGTAAGTTATTCACTTGCCTGATACAAAATTCATCGCTTCAGGTTAATAAATTCCTGGGAAACCCTCAGCCCGGTTGGAGCAAATCAAAAACTCAGTGGTGCTGCACCGCCACAATGTCGAGCAGATGACGGTCGGTTTGCTCAGGACATAAACCCGCCTGCTGCGCATTATGGATCTCATCCGCCAGCGTCTTCAGCAGCATGCCATCCTGCTGCTGCTCTTTGTCCATATCGCGTAAGAATTTGAGCGTCGTAATATCCTGCTGCGCTTTGGCTTCATCGGCAAGTTTGCTGAGCGTGCTGCAGCGTTGCTCGTACTCTTCAAGCGTTTTCTGAAACAGTTCTTCCAGGCAGGAGTAGTTTTCGTTGATCCCATCAAGGGCTTTAACGACAGGATTTGCCCCTGCGGCTTTCAGGAAGTTAAAGACACGCATCATGTGGGTGACGTTACTTTGCGCCTGAGAGCGAAAGAATGTGGCAGACCCCGTAAGGCTATTCTCGGCACACCACGCGCTTAAGTGAAGGTGCAGATTCGAGGCGTAGAACTCAAGGTTCATCTGCGCGTTAAGTTTTTGCATCATCGTTTGGGTAGCCATACTCATATCCTTATTGACTGTGGGACGTGATGTCCGTTGCGTAACCTGAGCGCCAGGCAAATACGAAGAGAAGAGCAGAAATAGACATTCTGCCGTGACCGAAGTCGACCGAAATTCACTTCCTGTGTTCGATATAAATAAGCATACCCTTGTATTGGGTCTAAGAAAACTCTTAATCAGACTATATTTACCATACATTACAAAGTTTAATATAGTACAGAAATACAATTAGCTCGCCATGAATTGAATGTGATTTAATGGACTAATAATTAACGATTTTTATCGTGAGGACACACTGTTACTCTTTCGAAAATATTAAGTTGGAATATTACTCCGGGAAAAGGAAAAATACGGATTAATCATTTCGAATATATGATGTGTCAATAAAATTGCGCTAAATCAAATTCTGCGGAATAACGTTTTTTCAGGTGCGTTGTACATTCGTGATGAAAAACATGTTGAACCCCTTAACGCCAGGTGCCGTTTTGCCCGCTGAGAGGCATCAGGGATATCTTGGCTAATCTTATGGATAATTCTGCTTAACCCCTTTCTATTTGTCTGACAAATGCTGCCTTTTTTATGTCATTTTTCGCTGAATTTATGTACGCAATTACTGTAATTCTGCGGTGTGATGGGGCTCTCTTATGGATGATTAATTTCCCGCTAAAACTATCACCAGCAATAACGCTTATGACGAGGTAAGCGCTAATGCCTTGTTTTAAGTCCGATTAAATAAGAAGCACGCACTTATTCCCTACAGAAAAGATTGCTAAAGCTGGAGTTTACCATGCACAAATTTACTAAAGCGCTGGCGGCCATCGGTCTGGCTGCCGTTATGTCACAATCCGCTATCGCTGAGAATTTAAAACTCGGTTTTTTGGTAAAACAGCCCGAAGAGCCCTGGTTCCAGACTGAGTGGAAATTCGCAGATAAAGCCGGGAAAGATTTAGGTTTTGAAGTCATTAAAATCGCCGTGCCTGACGGCGAAAAAACCCTGAACGCCATCGACAGCCTGGCGGCCAGCGGTGCAAAAGGTTTCGTTATCTGTACTCCGGATCCAAAGCTGGGGTCGGCAATCGCGGCGAAAGCGCGCGGTTACGATATGAAGGTCATCGCGGTTGACGATCAGTTCGTTAATGCCAAAGGCAAGCCGATGGACACCGTCCCGCTGGTCATGATGGCGGCGACCAAAATCGGCGAACGCCAGGGCCAGGAACTCTATAAAGAGATGCAAAAGCGCGGCTGGGATGTCAAAGAGACCGCGGTGATGGCTATCACGGCTGACGAGCTGGACACCGCCCGTCGTCGTACTACCGGTTCAATGGATGCGCTGAAAGCGGCTGGCTTCCCGGAAAAACAGATCTATAAAGTCCCAACCAAATCCAACGATATCCCGGGCGCTTTCGACGCCGCGAACTCTATGCTTGTCCAGCATCCGGAGGTCAAACACTGGCTGGTGGTCGGCATGAACGACAACACCGTGCTGGGCGGGGTGCGCGCGACGGAAGGCCAGGGCTTCAAAGCGCCTGACGTGATCGGGATTGGCATCAACGGCGTTGACGCCGTCAGCGAGCTGTCCAAAGCGCAGGCTACCGGCTTCTACGGTTCTCTTCTGCCGAGCCCGGACGTTCACGGCTACAAATCCAGTGAGATGCTCTACAACTGGGTAACCAAAGGGGCCGAACCGCCGAAATTTACTGAAGTGACCGACGTGGTGCTGATTACCCGCGACAACTTCAAAGAGGAGCTGGCGAAAAAAGGGCTGGGCGGTAAGTAATACGCTGTGATTGTGCCCCTCATGCATCGTGAGGGGCCAGACGTACACACTACAGGAATCACGGAGACGTTATGCGACAGTCTGATCCGTATCTCTCTTTTCGCGGCATCGGGAAAACTTTCCCCGGTGTTAACGCGCTGACCGATATCAGCTTCGACTGCTATGCCGGCCAGGTTCACGCCCTGATGGGGGAAAACGGCGCGGGGAAATCCACGCTGTTGAAGATCCTCAGCGGCAACTACGCGCCTACGACCGGCACGCTGGCCATTCGCGGCGAAGAGGTGGCGTTTGCCGATACCACGGCGGCGCTCAATGCCGGGGTGGCGATCATCTATCAGGAGCTGCACCTCATTCCCGAGATGACCGTGGCGGAAAACATCTATTTAGGTCAGCTTCCGCACAAAGGCGGTGTGGTAAATCGTTCGCTACTTAATTATGAAGCGGGGCTGCAGCTTAAACACCTGGGTCTGGACGTCGATCCCCAGACGCCGCTGAAATATCTCTCCATCGGCCAGTGGCAGATGGTTGAAATTGCCAAGGCGCTGGCGCGTAACGCCAGAATTATCGCCTTCGATGAGCCCACCAGTTCGCTCTCTGCGCGTGAAATTGAAAATCTGTTCCGCGTGATCCGCGAATTGCGTCAGGAAGGCCGTACGATTTTGTATGTCTCGCACCGCATGGAAGAGATATTTGCCCTGAGCGACGCCATCACCGTCTTTAAAGACGGGCGCTATGTGCGCACCTTTACCGACATGCAGCAGGTTAACCATGACCAGCTTGTTCAGGCGATGGTTGGACGCGAGCTGGGTGATATTTATCACTGGCAGCCGCGTCAGTACGGCCCTGAACGTCTGCGTCTGGACAGCGTCAAAGCGCCGGGCGTGCGCACGCCGATTTCGTTATCCGTTCGCAGCGGCGAAATTGTCGGCCTGTTTGGTCTGGTGGGGGCGGGGCGCAGTGAATTAATGAAAGGCCTGTTCGGGGGACCCGAATTACCGATGGGCAGGTTTCTATTGATGGCGAACGGGTCGATATCCAGAAACCGGCCCACGCGATCAGGGCGGGCATGATGCTCTGCCCGGAAGACCGTAAAGCCGAGGGGATTATTCCGGTGCATTCGGTACGCGACAACATCAATATTTCCGCTCGCCGCAAGTTTATTCGCGCAGGCTGCCTGATAAACGATGGCTGGGAGTCGAGCAACGCCGACCACCATATTCGCTCGCTGAATATTAAAACGCCGGGTCCGGAACAGCTGATCATGAATCTGTCAGGCGGAAACCAGCAGAAGGCGATTTTAGGCCGCTGGCTGTCGGAAGATATGAAGGTCATTTTGCTGGATGAGCCGACGCGCGGTATCGATGTGGGGGCAAAACACGAGATTTATAACGTGATCTATGAGCTGGCAAAACGCGGCGTGGCGGTGCTCTTCGCCTCCAGCGATCTGCCGGAGGTGCTTGGCGTGGCCGACCGCATTGTGGTGATGCGTGAAGGCGAAATTGCCGGTGAATTGCTTCATGAACAGGCGAATGAACAACAGGCGTTGAACCTCGCCATGCCTAAAGTCAGCCAGGCTGTCGCCTGAGTAAGGAGTTAATGATGTCCTCTGTTACTACATCCGGAGCGCCGAAGTCGAAGTCGGCGCTGAGTTTTGGACGTATCTGGGATCAGTACGGCATGCTGGTGGTCTTTGCCGCACTGTTCCTCGCCTGCGCGATCTTTGTTCCTAACTTTGCCACCTTCATTAATATGAAGGGGCTGGGGCTGGCCATTTCCATGTCCGGGATGGTGGCCTGCGGGATGCTGTTCTGTCTGGCCTCCGGCGATTTTGACCTGTCGGTGGCGTCGGTGATTGCCTGTGCGGGCGTCACGACGGCAGTGGTGATCAACATGACGGAGAGCCTGTGGATTGGCGTTCTCGCCGGTCTGCTACTCGGCGTCATCAGCGGTCTGGTGAACGGGTTTGTTATCGCACGCCTGAAGATTAACGCCCTGATTACCACGCTTGCGACGATGCAAATTGTCCGCGGGCTGGCCTATATCATCTCCGACGGTAAAGCGGTGGGGATTGAAGACGAGCGCTTCTTTACCCTGGGTTACGCCAACTGGCTGGGTCTGCCTGCGCCAATCTGGCTGACCGTGGCCTGCCTGATCCTGTTCGGCTTCCTGCTCAACCGGACCACCTTTGGCCGTAATACGCTGGCGATTGGCGGTAACGAAGAGGCCGCCCGTCTGGCCGGGGTACCGGTGGTGCGAACCAAGATTATTATCTTTGTGCTCTCAGGGCTGGTTTCTGCCGCCGCGGGGATTATCCTGGCTTCGCGTATGACCAGCGGCCAGCCGATGACCTCTATTGGTTACGAGCTGATCGTCATTTCGGCCTGCGTTTTAGGGGGCGTTTCCCTCAAGGGTGGCATCGGAAAAATCTCATATGTGGTGGCCGGTATCCTGATTTTAGGGACGGTGGAGAATGCCATGAACCTGCTGAACATTTCGCCGTTCTCGCAGTACGTGGTTCGTGGTCTGATCCTGCTTGCAGCGGTGATTTTCGACCGTTACAAGCAAAAAGCGAAGCGTACCCTGTAACCCTTTTTCCCGTCTTTTATTGCTCAACTTATAACCATAGTTGACCCCTTAACCGCCCCGCCAGTTTTACTGGCGGGGCGGTTGTCAAATGGCGAGCGACGTCACACTGTCTATACTTACATGGCTATGAAAGAGGTAAAGGCGTTTACCTCTCGTAAACCGTAAGGAGGAAAAGGGTGGCTGACATGTTAACCGCACCGCCTGTACTGCCCGGACACTATGCTTTCTTTTTCGATCTCGACGGCACGCTCGCCGGGATAAAACCGCACCCTGACCAGGTGTCTATTCCGGATGCGGTGTTACAGGATTTGCATCAGCTCTCGCTCATGAACGAGGGAGCACTGGCATTGATATCAGGGCGCTCAATGGCCGAGCTGGATACGCTCGCCAGTCCTTACCACTTTCCGCTGGCCGGTGTACACGGAGCGGAGCGCCGCGACATCCATGATCACACGCATATCGTTTCACTCCCTGACGCACTCACGCAAACGCTCCAGAAGCAGCTTTCTGCTGCGCTGGAAGCGCTGCCTGGCACCGAGCTGGAAGCCAAAGGCATGGCCTTTGCCCTGCATTATCGTCAGGCGCCGCAGCATGAGGAGGCCGTACTGGCGCTGGCTCAAACGGTTGCGGATGCCCATCCACAGCTGGCGTTGCAGCCCGGCAAATGCGTCGTGGAGTTAAAACCGAAAGGGATTAATAAAGGCGCGGCCATCGCCGCGTTTATGGCGTCGCCGCCTTTCAAAGGGCGAACGCCCGTTTTCATTGGGGATGACCTGACCGACGAGGCCGGGTTTCGCGTGGTGAATCAGGCCGGAGGGATCGCCGTCAAGGTGGGGCCTGGTGACACCGTTGCCGAATGGCGACTGGCGGATGTCGCCAGCGTCTGGCAGTGGATATCTGACATCGCTAACCAGCAACAACAACAAATAGCGCAAAGCAAAGGGGGAAACCATTATGGGTCGCTTAGTCGTCGTCTCTAACCGAATCGCACCGCCGGATGATAAAAAAGCCAGCGCGGGTGGCCTGGCGGTAGGGGTGTTAGGTGCCTTAAAAGCCGCTGGCGGGCTGTGGTTTGGCTGGAGTGGGGAAATCAGTGAAGAAGAGAAACCGCTCGATAAGGTGACGCGCGGAAACATTACGTGGGCTTCATTTGCATTGAAAGAGAAAGACTATGACGAGTATTACTCGCAGTTCTCAAATGCCGTCCTGTGGCCTGCGTTCCACTATCGTCTTGACCTGGTCAAATTCCAGCGTGAATCCTTCGAAGGCTACTCGCGCGTAAATGCGCTGCTGGCGGATAAACTGCTGCCATTAATAGAGGAAGACGATATTTTATGGATCCACGATTATCACCTGTTGCCCTTCGCGAGAGAGCTGCGAAAGAGGGGGGTGAATAACCGGATTGGCTTCTTCCTGCACATCCCGTTCCCGACGCCGGAAATTTTTACCGCGCTGCCGCCGCATGAAGAGCTGCTGGAGGCGCTGTGCGATTACGATTTGCTGGGCTTCCAGACCGAAAATGACCGCCTCGCGTTCCTTGACTCCGTGTCTGGCAAAGCGCGTCTGGTGACCAAAGGCGGGAAAACCCATACGGCTTGGGGAAAAACCTTCCACACCGAGGTCTATCCAATAGGGATTGAACCTGACGAAATCGCGGAGCAGGCTTCTGGCCCGCTGCCGCCGAAGCTGGCGCAGCTTAAGAATGAACTCAAGCACGTGAAAAATATCTTCTCGGTTGAGCGTCTTGATTATTCCAAAGGGCTGCCGGAACGCTTCCTGGCGTATGAAACGCTGCTGGATAAATACCCGCAGCATCACGGGAAAATTCGCTATACCCAGATTGCGCCGACGTCGCGCGGTGAGGTTCAGGCCTATCAGGATATTCGCCACCAGCTGGAGACAGAAGCAGGGCGCATTAATGGCCGCTACGGGCAGCTGGGCTGGACGCCGCTGTTTTACCTGAATCAACACTTTGACCGTAAGATCCTGATGAAGGTCTTCCGCTATGCGGACGTTGGGCTGGTCACGCCGCTGCGCGACGGGATGAATCTGGTGGCGAAAGAGTATGTGGCGGCCCAGGATCCTGCCGACCCGGGTGTTCTGGTGCTTTCCCAGTTTGCCGGAGCCGCAAATGAGCTCACGTCGGCGCTCATCGTTAACCCTTATGACAGGGATGACGTGGCGAACGCGCTGAATCGCGCCCTGACAATGCCGCTCACGGAACGTATTTCCCGCCATGCTGACATGATGGAGACGATCCGGAAGAACGATATTAACCACTGGCAGGCGCGTTTTATTCAGGATCTCCGGAATATCGCTCCGCAAAGCCATGAAGGCGATCTGCAAAAAAAGATCGCGACCTTCCCTAAACTCGCCTGATTTACTGCTGGGGGGTTAATGCCCCCCAAGCGGCACTAACAGCACATCGACCTGGCTCGACGCGACAATAGATTTCGCCGCGCAGGCTGCCCGCGATAAAAAGCTGTGGTTATGGTTTCCGCAAATCACTAAATCTATATTTTGTCTGCGACACATATCGAGAATATGGGCGTTAAGTTCCCCGGTCGCAATAACAGTTTCATAAACAGGATATTGTGCCTTTTCCACTAATTCGCGCAGAAATTGCTGAGTTTCTTCCTGCAGAACCTCGCGAATATCCTCCAGCATGGGGGCTGCCAGCTGATTATACATCTCCGGCTCTGCGGCGAGGGTGATGAGGCTGATGCGGGCATTGTGGGGTCTGGCAATGGAAACTGCCCGGGCGACGAGCTGATGGCTTTCGGGGGAAACTGCTACGGAAACAAGAAGATGGGAGTAACTCATGGCGCACTCCTTAGATGTCTGAAAGACAGCGTTTAACCACCTTTACCGCGAAATCTCCGGTTCCGCAAGAGCAGATTACGACATTAGTGTGAAGCTTATCATAATTATTCATTAATTATTCTTATAAGAAGAATAACTGAAAAACGCGCCTAAATGAAAAAAATTAACAACTTAACGTAAATCACACAAATTCACGCCTTGACTGTTAAATCGTTTTGACCCGTTACAAACTCATTTCGAATGATCACGTCCTGAAACATCTTTTTTGTGCTACCTGCATAACTATATGTTTTTTCACGGTAAGAAAAATGTTTCCAGGAGAGGGGCCTGATGTAAATGTTTCCGCGCGGCGCTTACGGTATGAAAAGCACGTTGCATGCCAGTTTGGATCACCCTTCTGCATGAGTATTCGTCAATTAAGAATACAAAACAGTACCGATTGGCTAAATTTTGAACAAATTACAAGTCATACTGATGGATTTATGGGTCATATTCACTTAAATTGTGTGACGTGGATCACATTTTTTTTAAATTTGAGGGTGGCTGGATTGTATGTGTCAAAACTGACGAGTAGAGTTTGCGTCGAATTAGGAAAAATCTTAGTTATTTGTAAGAAATGATAAATCATGTAAGAGACGCATTCGCGGTTTCTCTCTTACGGTTTCAGTGAATACAAACCTAAATTCAACTATGCATTTAGCCTTTTCTTTTTTATACCGGGTGATTTCCCGGCGACATCACGGGGTGCGGTCTTTCCGCATAAAAATAATAGTTGGTTATTCGGGATGGGAACAATGCATACATCCGAGTTGCTAAAACATATCTATGACATCAATTTGTCGTATTTACTGCTCGCGCAGCGTTTGATTAGTCAGGACAAGGCGTCCGCGATGTTTCGTCTGGGTATTAACGAAGAAATGGCAACCATGCTGGGCGGCTTAACCCTCCCGCAGATGGTTAAACTGGCTGAAACGAATCAACTGGTTTGCCAGTTCCGTTTCGATGATTCACAGACAATAACGCGTCTGACGCAGGAATCCCGTGTGGACGATCTTCAACAGATCCATACCGGTATTCTTCTTTCCACTCGCTTGCTTAACGAAATCAGCCAGCCTGATGACGTAGCCCGTAAGAAAAGGGCCTAGCAATGAGCGAGAAAAGCATTGTTCAGGAAGCGCGTGACATACAGTTGGCCATGGAGCTGATTACACTGGGTGCTCGTTTACAAATGCTGGAAAGCGAGACTCAGCTGAGCCGTGGTCGTCTCATCAAACTGTACAAAGAGTTACGTGGTAGTCCCCCGCCGAAAGGCATGCTGCCGTTTTCTACCGACTGGTTTATGACGTGGGAGCAGAATATTCATGCTTCCATGTTCTGTAATGCCTGGCAGTATCTTCTCAAAACCGGTTTGTGTAGCGGCGTTGACGCCGTGATCAAAGCGTACAAACTTTACCTTGAACAATGCCCACAGCAGGAAGAAGGCCCTCTGCTGGCGCTGACCCGCGCATGGACGCTGGTGCGTTTTGTTGAGAGCGGAATGCTTGAACTGTCGCGCTGCAACTGCTGCGACGGCAATTTTATTACCCATGCTCATCAACCTGCAGGCAGCTTCGCCTGTAGTTTATGTCAGCCTCCATCCCGCGCAGTAAAAAGACGTAAACTTTCCCGGGATGCTGCCGATATTATTCCACAACTGCTGGATGAACAGATCGAACAAGCTGTTTAACCCGAACGTGTGGGAAAGATTCCAGCAGCGGTAAGCAATTACCGCTGCTTTTTTTTACCCCGCAAACGGTAAACGCTGCGAGCTGGACGTCCTTGCCATAGTCACTAGCGGAAGGATGATGTCGTGCTTATCTTATTAGGTTACCTGGTAGTTCTCGGTACAGTTTTCGGCGGTTACATGATGACCGGCGGGCACCTTGGAGCACTCTATCAACCGGCTGAACTTATTATCATCGGCGGTGCAGGGGTAGGGGCTTTTATCGTTGGTAACAACGGTAAATCGATCAAGGGCACGCTGAAAGCGATTCCGTTGCTGTTCCGTCGCTCGAAATACACCAAAAGCATGTATATGGATCTGTTGGCACTGCTCTATCGCCTGATGGCGAAGTCGCGTCAGCAGGGCATGTTCTCGCTTGAACGGGATATTGAAAACCCGAAAGAGAGCGAAATTTTTGCCAGCTATCCGCGAATTCTTGCTGATGCCATGATGCTGGATTTCATCGTCGACTATCTGCGACTCATCATCAGCGGCAACATGAACACCTTCGAAATCGAAGCGCTGATGGACGAAGAGATCGAAACCCACGAAAGCGAATCTGAAGTGCCGGCCAACAGCCTGGCGCTGGTCGGCGACTCGCTTCCGGCATTCGGTATCGTTGCCGCGGTAATGGGCGTGGTTCACGCCCTGGCCTCGGCAGACCGTCCGGCAGCCGAGCTGGGCGCGCTGATTGCCCATGCGATGGTGGGAACTTTCCTCGGTATTTTGCTGGCGTACGGCTTCATCTCTCCGCTGGCGAGCGTTCTGCGCCAGAAGAGCGCGGAAACCACCAAAATGATGCAGTGCGTGAAGATCACGCTGCTCTCTAACCTCAACGGTTACGCGCCACCGATCGCGGTTGAGTTTGGCCGTAAAACGCTTTACTCCAGCGAGCGTCCGTCGTTTATCGAGCTTGAAGAACACGTGCGTGCGGTGAAAAACCCAAACCAACAGACGACAACTGAGGACGCATGAAAAACCAGTCCCATCCGATCGTCATCGTAAAAAAACGCAAGCACAAGGGTGGCGGGCATGGCGCACACGGCTCGTGGAAAATTGCGTACGCCGACTTTATGACCGCAATGATGGCGTTCTTTCTGGTGATGTGGCTGATCTCCATCTCCAGCCCAAAAGAACTGATCCAGATTGCCGAATATTTCCGTACGCCGCTGGCAACGGCGGTGGCCGGTGGGCCGCGTATCTCTAACAGCGAAAGCCCGATCCCGGGCGGCGGCGATGATTACACCCAGCAGAAGGGTGAGGTGAAAAAAGAGCCTAACATCGACGAGCTGAAAAGAAAGATGGAGCAGGCGCGTCTGAAGAAACTGCGGGGCGATCTCGATCAGCTTATTGAAGCGGATCCGAAGCTGCGCGCGCTGCGCCCGCATCTGAAGATCGACCTGGTGCAGGAAGGGCTGCGTATTCAGATTATCGACAGCCAGAACCGCCCAATGTTTAAAACCGGGAGTGCGGAAGTCGAACCGTACATGCGCGATATTCTGCGTGCCATTGCACCGGTGCTGAACGGCATTCCTAACCGAATCAGCCTGTCAGGACACACGGATGATTTCCCGTACGCCAGTGGGGAGAAGGGATACAGCAACTGGGAGCTTTCTGCCGATCGTGCCAACGCCTCGCGTCGCGAGCTGGTGGTAGGTGGGCTTGATGATGGCAAGGTACTGCGCGTAGTCGGCATGGCCGCAACCATGCGCGTTTCCGACCGCGGGCCGGATGATGCCATCAACCGTCGTATCAGTCTTTTAGTGCTGAACCAGCAGGCGGAGCAGGCCATCCTGCATGAAAACGCCGAAAGTCAGAATGAGTCACTGGACGATTTAAAACAGCCTGGGGCCGTTCCTTCGGCTGCCGTTCCAACATCGCCACCAGCCAATCCGAGGTGATAGCGTGAGCATGGATATTAGCGATTTTTACCAGACATTCTTTGATGAAGCCGACGAATTGTTGGCCGATATGGAGCAACACTTGCTCGATTTGGTGCCCGAAGCACCGGACTCCGAGCAGCTCAATGCCATCTTCCGTGCGGCGCACTCTATTAAAGGCGGAGCCGGAACGTTTGGATTTACCATCCTGCAGGAAACGACCCATTTAATGGAAAACCTGCTTGATGAAGCGCGACGCGGTGAGATGCAGCTCAATACCGACATTATCAACCTGTTTTTGGAAACCAAAGATATTATGCAGGAACAGCTCGACGCCTATAAAAGTTCGGCAGAGCCTGATGCCGCCAGCTTTGAATACATCTGCAATGCGCTGCGCCAGCTCGCCCTGGAAGCAAAAGGTGAGGTCGCTGCAGCCGTTGTCCCTGCGGCGAAACTGAGCGTTGTCGATGCGGTTGCTGCCGACGAGTCCGCGCCGGCCGCTGCACAAGCGGGCAAACTGCGCGTTGTGCTGTCACGCCTTAAAGAGAGTGAAGTTAACCTGCTGGAAGAAGAGCTGGGTAACCTGGCGAAATTAAGCAACGTGGTAAAAGGCAAAGACAGCCTTGCCGCGACGCTTGATGACGGTATTGGCCAGGACGATATCGTGGCGGTACTGTGCTTTGTGATTGAAGCTGACCAGATCGCCTTCGAAACCGAAACGGCCGCGGTTGACGTCCCCGCCGCTGCGGAAGAGGTGGCCGCTGTCGCTCAGGCCGCCGCACCGGCTGTGGCTCCTGCGGCTCCGGCGCTGAAGGCCGTGCCAAAAGAGGCCGCGGCACCTGGCCGTGGTGAAAAGCCTGCCGCGCGCTCCAGCGAGTCAACCAGCATCCGCGTTGCCGTTGAGAAGGTCGACCAGCTGATTAACCTGGTTGGCGAACTGGTGATCACCCAGTCGATGCTGGCCCAGCGTTCTAACGAACTGGACCCGGTCACGCACGGCGATCTGATCACCAGCATGGGCCAGCTGCAGCGTAACGCCCGCGACCTGCAGGAATCGGTCATGTCCATCCGTATGATGCCGATGGAATATGTCTTCAGCCGCTTCCCGCGTCTGGTTCGCGACCTTGCCAGCAAGCTGAATAAACAGATTGAACTAACCCTGATGGGCAGCTCAACCGAACTGGATAAGAGCCTGATCGAGCGCATTATCGACCCGTTAACGCACCTGGTGCGTAACAGCCTCGACCACGGTATCGAACTGCCGGAAAACCGCATTGCCGCCGGAAAATCCCCGGTCGGCAACCTGATCCTCTCTGCGGAACACCAGGGCGGGAACATCTGCATCGAAGTGACCGACGACGGCGCGGGTCTTAACCGCGAGCGCATCCTGGCAAAAGCGATTTCGCAGGGGATGGCGGTCAATGAAAACATGACCGACGAAGAGGTGGGCATGCTCATCTTCGCGCCGGGCTTCTCTACCGCGGAGCAGGTGACCGACGTGTCCGGACGCGGTGTGGGCATGGACGTGGTGAAACGTAACATCCAGGAGATGGGCGGCCACGTTGAGATCCAGTCTAAACAGGGTTCCGGCACCACCATTCGCATCCTGCTGCCGCTGACGCTGGCGATCCTCGACGGCATGTCAGTCAAAGTGGCGGACGAAGTCTTTATCCTGCCGCTAAACGCCGTAATGGAATCCCTGCAGCCGCGTGAAGAAGATCTGCATCCGCTGGCGGGCGGCGAGCGCGTCCTCGAAGTGCGCGGTGAGTACCTGCCGCTGGTTGAGCTGTGGAAAGTGTTCGAAGTGGACGGGGCGAAGACAGAGGCCACGCAGGGCATCGTTGTGATCCTGCAAAGCGCGGGCCGTCGCTACGCGCTTCTGGTCGATCAGCTGATTGGTCAGCACCAGGTGGTAGTGAAGAACCTCGAAAGCAACTACCGCAAAGTGCCGGGTATTTCTGCCGCCACCATTCTGGGTGATGGTAGCGTGGCGCTGATCGTCGATGTGTCGGCGCTTCAGGGATTAAATCGTGAACAACGTGTGGCGTACACAGCCGCCTGATTAAGTAGAAGGTAATAACATGACCGGTATGAGTAATGTAACGAAACTGGCGGGCGAGCCATCAGGGCAGGAATTCCTGGTATTCACTTTAGGCGATGAGGAGTACGGCATCGATATCCTGAAAGTGCAGGAAATCCGTGGTTACGACCAGGTTACCCGCATCGCTAACACGCCTGCTTTTATTAAAGGTGTCACCAACCTGCGTGGCGTCATTGTGCCAATCGTGGACCTGCGCGTGAAGTTCAGCCAGGGCGACGTTGACTACGACGACAACACCGTGGTGATCGTTCTGAATCTGGGGCAGCGCGTGGTAGGTATCGTGGTGGACGGCGTATCTGATGTGCTTTCCCTGACCTCTGACCAAATTCGTCCTGCGCCGGAGTTTGCGGTCACGCTGTCGACCGAATACCTGACCGGCCTGGGCGCGCTCGGCGAGCGTATGCTGATTCTGGTGAACATTGAGAAGCTGCTGAACAGCGATGAGATGGCGCTGCTGGATATCGCCGCGAGTCACGTAGCGTAGGTAAATGCAAAACGGCAACCCAGGTTGCCGTTTTTTGTGTTTGCTCCCTATCCCTGTGAGAGAGGGCAGGGGTGAGGGCATCAGGCCTCACCCTTTTTTTCACCTTACGCTTCCTGCTTTACCAGCTCAGCTTCCGCTTCCCGCGCGCCTTCATTTTGCGACAGCATCGCGGTCGCGATCCCATTCCCCAGCACGTTAATTGCGGAACGGCCCATATCCAGGAAGTGGTCGATCCCCATCAGCAGCAGAATACCCGCCACCGGAATATTAAAGCTCGGAATGGTTGCTGCCAGCACCACCAGGGATGAACGCGGTACGCCCGCAATCCCTTTCGACGCCAGCATCAGAGTCAGCATCAGCACCGTCACTTCAGAGAAGCTCAGGTGAATGTTGTACGCCTGAGCGATAAACATCGAGGCGAAAGAGCAGTACACCATCGAACCCACCAGGTTGAAGGAGTAGCCAATCGGCAGAACGAAAGAGGCGATGTTGCGCGAGCAGCCAAAGCGCTCCAGCTGCTCCAGCGTTTTCGGGTAGGCGGCTTCAGAGCTGCTGGTGGTAAACGCCACCAGCACCGGATCTTTCAGCATGCTGACCAGGCGAAACACCTCTTTTTTCAGCACCATGTAGCCCACGGCCAGCAGCACCATGCAGGTGAGAAGAATGGCAACATAGTAGCCGCCAATAAAGGAGGCGTAGTTCAGCAGAATGCCCAGACCCTGCGTGGCAATGACGGATGAAATCGCCGCGAAAATCGCCAGCGGAGCAACGTACATCACGTAACCCGTTACCTTCAGCATGATGTGAGAAACTACATCCAGCGCGGCCACCAGCGGCGCGTTGAATTTCTGCCCCAGCGACGCGCCGCCGATGCCGAAGAACATCGAGAACACCACAATCTGCAGGATCTCATTGTTCGACATCGCCCCCGCGATACTGGTCGGAATGGTGTGCGACAGGAACGCTTTCAGCGTCATGCCGCCCACGGCCAGGCCGGTATCCACCGCTTCTGTCGGGACCGTCAGGTTCAGACCGCTTCCCGGATGCTCCAGCGTGACGATGAACAGGCCAACCAGAATAGAGAGCACGGATGAGCTGATAAACCACACCATCGCTTTGCCGCCAACGCGGCCAATGGTGGAGGTTTCGCCCAGCTTCATAATGCCGACGGTAAGCGTGCTGAAGACCAACGGTGCAATGACCATTTTGATCAGACGGAGGAAAATATCGGTCAGAAGGGTAATATTATCCGACCAGGCTGTGATGGCATCCGCAGATGCATACTCATGAATTGCTGCCCCTGAAAGAATACCCGCCAGCATGAATATCACGATGAAGAGTGTGAGTTTGTTTGCACTTGCCACGAAAAAAGACCCTCTATGCGCTTCAGATGTAGCCCGCGTCGATACATATAAATTTTTTATTACGATGCGGGAAATTATTCGGCACATAAATTGACGCAAAGTGTAGGGGGATACAACTCCTTTTTAAGTTTTATTAATTTTGTTGTTAATGCGTCGACGATATATTGTGATCGCTATCACACTTTAATGGATATATTCTCCCCGGATAGAGTGAAATTGCTGCCTAAATTAATTTAACTTTCTGTTATTTAAAGGAAAATTGAGTCAATAAGACATATGCCTTATGCGTTAACGGTCAGGTGGTCGAAGCGATATCCGTAAACTAAATTCTCAATAACCCCCTCAGAGGAACGTTAAGCGGGGCTAACATCTTGAACGACAAAAATAAAATGTGGCAAGGGAACGGAGACGTCTTCTGGAGGGTGGTAAATGAAAAGAAAACTTCTTTTGATCTGCGCAGGCACCTTACTGGCTGCGACAACGGCCCATCAGGCGCTGGCCGTCACCAGCAGCGGCACCATCGGTGCAACGCTGACGCTGACAAACGGGTGTCTGATAAACGGCTCGCCCGCACAAAGTGGCATTAACTTCGGTACGCTCGATTTCGGTACCCATCCGGCAACCTTTTCCACGCTTACGACGCAGCTGAGCGGCGCCAGCGGCGGAAACACCTTCACCATTCAATGTACGACCGCCAGCTATACGGTCGCGATCACCGGTAATACCCACTCCACCGCGCCCGGCTCGGTTGTCGGTTCGCCGGGCACGCCTGAACGCTATCTGGTGAATACGGCCAACGCGGCACAGGGCGTGGCTTACAGCCTGTACAGCGACAGCGGGTTTAACACCGTGATTGCCAATAACGCCGCGCTGCCGATCGCGTCTACGGCCGGAGGGGTGGACAGTTACACCCTCTACGGACGGATTACCGGCGGCGGTAACAGCGTGACGGTCGTTCCGGGAACCTACACCGACACGATTAACGTCAGCGTCACCTACTAGTCCCGAACCGCCATGAAGGCATCTCTCACAGGTCTGCGCAAACGCGCAGAGGGACGCGTGCAGCCTTTTTTCGCGCTGATCGTCGGATTGCTCACGATGCCCACGGCGGATGCGGTGACATCCCAGTCGTTTAAGGTCAGCGCGACGATTGTCCCGGGATGCGCGGTGGCTACCGGTAGCGGAGGGCTTCTCGGTACGCTGGATTTTGGCAGCCATAACGGCGTCGAGAGCGCGCCGGTCAGCACCAGCTTTGTGCCAAACGGGGCGTTGTCTATTGCCTGTACGCCAGGCGTGGCGCTGAGCATGAGCATTAATGGCGGTCAAAATTATTCATCCGTTCGCCGCATGAAGCGCGCGAACGGCGCCGACGTGGTGCCATACCGGCTCTACAGCAGCAGCTCGCTGGCCGCAAACAGCGAAATTGGCGTCAACCAGGCGATAGCGGTGACCTATACCAACAGCAATAACATCGCGCTGCCGCTTTTTGGCGTGGCGCTATTGACCGGGTTTAGCCCGGCGGGAACCTATTCCGATCAGCTCACCGTGACCTTGTCATGGTAATAAAGGGAGAGTGTTGATGAAGCCATTTTTCAGACCGGTTTGTCTGGCGGGCGCGTTGGGAATGGCGGTTGCTGGCCAGGCGCAGGCGGCGGCCACCATCCTGCTCTGGCCCATCGATCCCTGGCTTGCTGCAGACGCCAACGCCACGGAACTGTGGATCCAGAATCAGGGAAACAGCGCCACGACGATGCAGGTTCGCATCGTGCGCTGGAAGCAGGAGGACGGACACGAGCGCTATACCGCGCAGCAGGACGTGGTCGCCAGCCCGCCCATCGTCACGATTGGCACAGGCAGCAAGCAGCTTATTCGCCTTATCAAACAGGCTTCGGTTCCCGCTGGGGTCGAACAGGCCTATCGCATTATCGTCGATGAAATTCCCCAGCCAGATGCCAAAGCCGAACCCGCCATCGGCCTGAAATTGCAGATGCGTTACTCCATCCCTCTGTTCGTATATGGACAGGGGATCCCGACCATCAAAGAGGGCGCGCATCACGCGCTGGCGGAGACCCAAAACCTGAGCTGGCGGGTGACGCAGGCGGAGGGGAAGCCTGCGCTGGAGGTCAAAAATCGGGGTGATGTTCACGTCAGGCTGAGCCAGGTGGCGCTGGAGCAGGGCGGTCAGAAACGCACGGTGGCGGAGGGATTGCTGGGTTACGTCCTGCCGGGCAGCACCCGCAGCTGGCCTATACCCGCTGGCGTTCGTCAGCCAGAGCGGATGAGCGCGCAGATTAATGCCAGGGACGAACAATGGCAGTCGACGCCCGTCAACTGAAGCCGGCGATGATGATACTGCTATGCGTCAGTTCCGCGACCCTGGCCGGGCCCGGCGACGACAGTTTACCGCCACCTCCCCAGGCACAGGCGATAAATGATGAAGCGGTTTTCCAGCTGGCCATCGTGGTCAATCATTACGATACCGGCCTGGTCGTGCCCGTGACGCAGCGTAAAGGCGCTTTCTTTATCTCCAGCGCCGATTTGCTGCGCGCGGGGCTGCCCCCGGCGCATGTTCCCACCGGCGAGGTAAATCTCTCCTCGCTTGCTCAGGTTCGGGTGGAATACGACAGCGCCGCGCAGCGCCTGCTGCTTAACGTTCCCCGCGACTGGGTGACGGCCCGCGTGACGCCTTTCAGCGCGCAAGCGGCGCAGGCCAAACCGCACTACGGGCGCGGGGCGCTGCTGAATTACGATCTCTACACCAACCACACGGAACATATCGGCGGTCAGGCGTCGATCTGGCATGAGTTCCGCTACTTCAACGAGAACGGCTCGTTTTCCTCGACCGGTTACGCGCGGGAAAATTTCACCGGTAACGACGGCCAGCAGGAAGGTTATGTCCGCTATGACACGACCCTGCTGTTCACCAACGAAGATGACGCGATGAGCTGGAGCGCCGGGGACGTGATCAGCGATGCCCTGAGCTGGAGTTCCAGCGTGCGGATGGGGGGAATAAGCGTCGGGCGGGATTTTTCCCTGCGTCCTGACCTGGTGACATGGCCGCTGCCCGAGTTCGCGGGGGAAGCCGCGGTACCCACTTCGGTCGATCTTTTTATCAACGGCTATCGCTCCGGCTCAACCCAGCTTCAGCCGGGCCCCTTCACCCTGACTAATCTGCCCTACATCAACGGCGCCGGGGATGCGGTGCTGGTCACAACGGATGCGCTGGGGCGCCAGGTAAGCACCACGCTACCGTTTTACGTCACCAGCGACCTGCTCAAACAAGGGCTGAGCGACGGCGCCGTGACGCTCGGCAGCCTGCGGCGTAATTACGGCATCAAGAATTTTGACTACGGTCCGGCAGCCGGCAGCGGCTCGTATCGCTATGGGATGACGGACTGGCTAACCCTCGAGGGCCACGCGGAAGGGGCGCAGGAGCTGGCGCTGGGCGGCGCGGGGACGGTGATAAAACTCGGCCAGTTTGGCGTGGTGAATACCTCTTACTCGCAAAGCCGCATGCGCGGTGATGCGGGCGGGCAAATCAACTGGGGTTACCAGTACAGTACCAGCGAGTTTAGCGTCGCCACCCAGCACACGCGTCGCGACCGCGGCTTTGGCAATCTGGCCCTTTACGATCAGCCGACGGTATATGACGAAAACGATAAGCCCATCGCCAGCTTTAGCCGTAATACGGACCAGTATTCGCTGACCTTCAATCTGGGACGGTACGGCAATATCGGTGCGGCCTGGATCGGCGTGGAGAGTTTTGACAGCCAAAAAACCGAGCTGCTCAATCTCTCCTGGAGCCGAAACCTGTGGGGAGCGAGCAGTATTTACCTGGCCGGCAGCCGGGATCGGCAGCGGGGAGACTGGACGGTCGCGCTGTCGCTGCAGGTGCCGCTGGGGGCGCGCGACAGCGCTGCCGTCACCGTTGAAAACACCCCGGATGCAGGCAGTACCCAGCGCATTAACTACAACCACTCCATGCCTTCTGACGGTGGGTTCAGCTGGAACATGGCCTGGGCCAACCAGTCAAGATCCAGTGATTATCAACAGGGTACGCTGGGCTGGCGCAATATCAACATCGAGCTGCAGGGCGGCGGCTATGGCGAAAGGGATACCATGACCTGGTGGGGCGAGGCGATGGGCGCCGTTGTGCTGATGGACGGCGAGCTGTTCGCGGCGAATAAGATCAACGATGCGTTTGTGGTCATCAGTACCGACGGCCACCCGGACGTGCCCGTCAGCTATGAGAACCAGCCCGTCGGTAAAACCAATAACAACGGCTACCTGCTGGTCAGCGGGGTGTCGGCGTATTACCCGGCAAGCTACCGGATTGATACTTTGAATCTGCCGGCGGATACCCGTCTGAAAGAGACCGAGCGGCGGATCGCGATTCGGCGCCACAGCGGCTATCTGGTCGATTTCCCGATGGAGCAGGAGAGGGTGGCCAGCGTTATTCTGCATGACGCGCGCGGGAAGGCGTTGCCGGTGGGAAGCCAGGTTCGACGCGCCTCGCGCAGCAATGCGGTGGTGGGGTATGACGGCATCGCCTGGCTGGAAAATCTCAGCGATGTGAACCCGCTGGAGGTGATCGCACCTGACGGGAGGCGCTGTAAGACTACCCTGACCGTGGGGGCCAATCCGGAGCACAAGCTGAAAACCTACGGGCCGCTGGTTTGCCGGGAGGCGCCATGACGCGCCTGCTGCTATTCATCCTGCTGCTGTTCTCCGGCGGCGGCTGGGCGGCGTGTACCGTCAGTACGGTTAATGCGTCGTTTGGCAGCGTCACCTCGTTCGCGCTTAGCGGAACCGGAGAAGTTCAAACCACCGGCACGCTGGTGGTGGCCTGCGATGCCGTACTGAATCTGCTGACCAGCGACTCGGTAACGCTGACCTACACCGCGGCATCGGTTTCGGGCAGCAGCCGGGCCACGATGAAACGCACGGATAATGCGGCCATCACCGACGCGATCCCCACCCGGCTGTGCGGGTTATCGGGATGCGCGAGCAGCAGCGAGGTACAGATAAGTAAATCGTATACCTGGAGCGGGAGTACCCTGCTGGGGTTGCTGGGGTCAAAGCAGTACAACATTCCGCTCTATTTCCGCACCGTCGCCGGGCAAAATGTCACTGCCGGGCCATATCAGGTGCAGTTAACCTTCAGCATTAACTACAGCGTCTGCTCCGTCGGCGCGCTCGGCATTTGCACAATCAATCAGACGGGAACCGCGACAACCACCATCCTGCTGGATATGACCGTCACCAACGACTGCAGCGCCATGACCACGCCAGATGTGAACTTCAACAGCGCGCCGCTGGTGCAAAGTTTCCCCACCGTCTCGCAGGCGATTGCCGTCACCTGTACCAAAGGAAGTTCGTATACCATCGGCATTAATAACGGTGCCAACGCGCTGAACAACGTGCGGCGGATGGTGAGCGGCAGCAACGCCATGAGCTACGACATCTATAAGGAAGCCACCGGTAACCGCTGGGGCGGCAGCGGTAGCGAGCGCTGGTCCAGCGCGGTATCGTCCCAGGTCAGTACCGACGGTTTACTGCGCACCTACAACTACACCGCGAAAGTCCTGACCAATCAGGCCACGCCGCCCGCTGGAACCTACACCGACACGCTGATTGTCGACGTGGCGTTTTAACCCCGCGCTTTTCCCTTTCGCAAATGTAAAGTTCCTGTGGGCTGTGCCGATAACACCGTTAATAAATCTATGAGAAGGTGTTGTATGTTGAACCGTATCCGCGTTGTCACAATGCTCATGATGGTGCTGGTCATTTTCGCACTTCTTCAGCTTATCTCCGGCGGGCTTTTTTTCTCGTCATTAAAACAGAACCAGGACAGCTTCGCGGCCTCGAACGATCTCCGCCTGCAGCAGAGTGAACTCACGTCGACGTGGGATCTGATGCTGCAAACGCGTATCAACCTGAGCCGCTCGTCCGCGCGCATGATGATGGACCCCAACAATCAGCAGAGCAGCGCGAAAACCGATCTGTTGAAAAATGCCCGTGCCACCCTCGCTGACGCCGCGAAACATTACGACGCCTTCAAAAAGATCGCCCCGCAGCCTGCTATGGAGCAGGTGAGCCAGAATATCGATGAAAAATACAATGCCTACCATACCGGCCTGACAGAGCTGATTCAGTTCCTGGAGAGCGGCAATATGGACGCCTATTTCGCGCAGCCAACGCAGGGGATGCAAAACGCACTCGGCGCGGCGCTGGGGGAATACGCGAAGGTCAGTGGCGATCTCTATCACTCGGCCTTTACGGCAAGCCAGAATGACTACCGCTTTGCAAAATGGCAGATGGCCGTGATGGCGCTGGCGCTGGTCATTGTGCTGGTCGCGGTCTGGTACGGCATTCGCCATATCCTGCTGAACCCTCTCGGCCGCGTCATTGCCCACATTCGCGAAATTGCCGGCGGTGACCTGACCAAAACGCTGACCGTTTCCGGGCGCAATGAGATCACCGAGCTGGCAAACAGCGTTGACCATATGCAGCGTTCGTTAATCGAAACCGTCGCGAACGTGCGCAACGGGTCGGAGGCTATCTACACCGGCACCAGCGAAATTGCGATGGGGAATAACGACCTCTCATCCCGTACCGAGCAGCAGGCGTCCGCCCTGGAAGAGACGGCCGCCAGCATGGAGCAGCTCACCGCGACCGTGAAGCAGAACGCCGATAACGCCCGCCAGGCGTCTCAGCTGGCGGAAAGCGCCTCCGAGACGGCACAGCGCGGCGGCCGCGTGGTGGATGGCGTGGTGAAAACCATGCACGAAATCGCCGACAGCTCGAAGAAAATCGCCGACATCATCAGCGTTATCGACGGCATTGCCTTCCAGACCAACATTCTGGCGCTGAACGCCGCCGTGGAAGCGGCGCGCGCGGGTGAACAGGGGCGCGGGTTTGCCGTGGTGGCCGGGGAAGTACGCAACCTGGCCAGCCGCAGCGCCAACGCGGCCAAAGAGATCAAGTCTCTGATTGAAGATTCCGTCTCCCGCGTGGATACCGGCTCCGTGCTGGTGGAAAGCGCCGGGGAGACCATGAATGACATCGTGAATGCCGTCACCCGCGTGACGGACATCATGGGTGAAATCGCCTCTGCGTCCGATGAGCAGAGTCGTGGTATCGACCAGGTTGCCCTGGCGGTATCGGAAATGGATCGCGTGACACAGCAAAACGCCGCGCTGGTGCAGGAGTCCGCTGCGGCGGCCGCTGCTCTGGAAGACCAGGCGAGCCGTCTGAAGATGGCCGTCTCGGCGTTTCGTCTCGCTTCACTCGCTGGAAACACGGTCACCCCGCAGGCGACGTATCGTGCGCCAGCCGCTGAATCGGCTGCACACCGTACGCGCACCGCGACGACCGGACAAGATGAAAACTGGGAAACATTTTGACTGACAATTAAACCGCGGCTGCTTGCCGCTTGATGGGAGCGTGGATGTTAAATCGTATTCGTATCTCGACCACACTGTTTTTGATTCTGATCCTTTGCGGTGTGTTGCAGGTTGGCAGTAACGGGTTGTCTTTTTGGGCGTTTCGCGATGGCTATCAGAATTTGCAGGAAGTTGAGGCGAGTAATCAGCAGCGCTCCGCACTGGCACAAACGCGTGCCGTGCTGTTGCAGGCAAGCACTGCGCTGAACAAGGCGGGAACCTTAACCGCGCTGAGTTATCCGCCGGATGACATTAAAGCGCTGATGGCGACCGCGCGCGACAGCCTGAAGCAGGCTGACGCACAGTTTAAAGCCTTTACGGCGCAGGCCGCCGACAGTGAGAAAGAGAAAGCGCTGAAGGCCGCCATGAAGACGAACTTTGAGCAGTGGTACAGCGATCTGGACCACCAGGCGACGTGGCTTGAGAACAACCAGCTTTCGGACTTTATGACTGCACCGGTTCAGGCGTCTCAGGCGGCGTTTGACGGCAGCTTTAACGCGTGGCAGCAGGATATTAACCAGTCTGTTCAGCGTGCCGGTGACCAGAGTCGTCAAAGCTATCACATGTCGGGCGTCATCTTTGCCGTGGTGGTGATCCTGGCAGGGCTGCTGACCGGCGGGGCGCTGCTCTGGTCGCGCAGAATGATCGTGCAGCCGCTGGCGATTATCAGCAGCCACTTCGACAGCATTGCGAAAGGGGACCTGGCGCGTCCGGTGGCGGTGTTCGGTAAGAACGAAATTTCGGCGATCTTTGCCAGCCTGAAGGCGATGCAGGGATCGCTGCGGGAAACGGTGAGCGACGTGCGGCAGGGCAGTTATGCCATGCACACCGGGATCTCTGAGATTGCGGCGGGCAACAACGATCTCTCGTCCCGCACCGAGCAGCAGGCGGCCTCGCTGGCGCAGACGGCGGCCAGCATGGAGCAGTTAACCGCGACGGTAAGCCAGAACGCCGATAACGCGCGTCAGGCGTCTGACCTGTCAAAACAGGCGGCGATGACGGCGAAGAAAGGCGGCGACCAGGCGTCCCATGTCGCCAGCACCATGCAGGAGATTGCCACCAGCTCGCAGAAAATTGGTGACATCATCAGCGTGATTGACGGTATCGCGTTTCAGACCAACATTCTGGCGCTGAATGCCGCCGTGGAAGCGGCGCGCGCCGGTGAGCAAGGGCGCGGGTTTGCGGTGGTGGCGGGGGAGGTGCGTAACCTGGCGAGCCGCAGCGCCAACGCGGCGAAAGAGATTAAGGTGCTGATCGAAGAGTCGGTTTCGCGCGTTCAGCAGGGCTCAACGCTGGTGGATACGGCGGCGAAAACCATGCACGAGATCGTCACCTCCGTGACGCGGGTGAACGACATCATGGGCGAGATTGCCTCTGCGTCGGATGAACAGCGTCGCGGGATTGAGCAGGTTGCCCAGGCCGTCAGCCAGATGGATCAGGTGACGCAACAGAACGCCTCGTTAGTTGAGGAAGCGGCAGCGGCAACCGATCAGCTGGCCAGCCAGGCGGATCGTCTGACCGGACTGGTCGCGGTATTTAATGTGAAAGAGCACGTTGAAGCAGTAACAGAAGTCGGGCGGTCGCAGGCCGTGCCAGTTGTATCCTGAATGTAATGAAGAAGGCGCTATGACATCACCAATGCCCCCTGGGCAAACGTCATTATTGTTGCAGATGACACAGCGCCTCGCGCTGTCCGACGCGCATTTTCGTCGGATATGTCAGTTAATCTACCAGCGTGCGGGGATCGTGCTTGCGGATCATAAGCGGGACATGGTCTACAACCGTCTGGTGCGGCGCTTGCGTACGCTGGGGCTGGATGATTTTGGCCGCTATCTGAGCATGCTCGAGGCGAACCAGAACAGCGCAGAGTGGCAGGCTTTTATTAACTCGTTAACCACCAACCTGACGGCGTTTTTCCGTGAAGCTCACCACTTCCCGGTCCTGGCCGAGCACGCCCGCCGTCGCACCGGGGAGTATCGCGTATGGAGCGCGGCCGCCTCGACGGGTGAAGAGCCGTACTCGCTGGCGATCACCCTTGCTGACACCCTGGGCATGACGCCCGGACGCTGGAAAGTCTACGCCAGCGATATCGATACCGAGGTGCTGGAGAAGGCGCGTAACGGCGTGTATCGCCAGGATGAACTGAAAACGCTGTCGCCGCAGCAGCTGCAGCGTTATTTCATGCGCGGCACGGGCCCGCATGAAGGCCTGGTGCGCGTACGCCAGGAGCTGGCGAACTGCGTCGAATTCGCGCCCGTTAACCTGCTGGATAAGCAGTACAACGTGCCGGGGCCGTTCGATGCCATTTTTTGCCGTAACGTCATGATCTATTTTGATAAAACGACGCAACAGGACATTTTGCGTCGGTTTGTTCCGTTGCTCAAGCCTGACGGTTTACTGTTTGCCGGGCACTCGGAAAACTTCAGCAACCTCGCGCGTGAGTTTAGCCTGCGTGGGCAAACGGTATATGCGCTGAGTAAGGAAAAAGCATGAGTAAAATCAGGGTGTTGTCTGTCGATGATTCAGCGCTGATGCGTCAGATCATGACTGAAATTATCAATAGCCACAGCGACATGGAGATGGTGGCGACTGCGCCCGATCCTCTGGTAGCGCGGGATTTAATTAAAAAATATAACCCCGACGTGCTAACGCTGGATGTCGAGATGCCGCGCATGGATGGCATAGATTTCCTCGAAAAATTGATGCGGCTTCGGCCCATGCCGGTGGTGATGGTCTCCTCCCTGACCGGAAAAGGATCGGAAATCACCCTGCGCGCGCTGGAGCTGGGGGCGGTGGATTTTGTCACCAAACCGCAGCTTGGCATTCGCGAAGGGATGCTGGCCTACAGCGAAATGATTGCGGAGAAGATCCGCACCGCGTCGCGGGCGAAGCTTGCTGCCCATACGCCATTGGCCGCGCCTGCGACCCTGAAGGCCGGTCCCTTACTCAGCTCGGAAAAACTGCTGGTTATTGGGGCGTCAACCGGAGGAACAGAGGCAATTCGTCATGTACTCCAGCCATTGCCGCTTTCAAGTCCGGGTATTCTGATCACTCAGCATATGCCGCCAGGCTTTACCCGTTCGTTCGCCGAACGCCTGAACAAGCTGTGCCAGATCAGCGTGAAGGAGGCGGAAGACGGCGAGCGCGTGCTCCCGGGACATGCCTATATCGCCCCGGGCGACAAGCATATGGAGCTGTCGCGCAGCGGCGCTAACTATCAAATCAAAATTCATGACGGACCGCCGGTCAACCGGCACCGTCCGTCGGTGGATGTGCTGTTTCATTCGGTGGCGAAACATGCGGGGCGCAACGCCGTTGGGGTGATCCTGACGGGGATGGGCAACGATGGTGCCGCCGGAATGCTTGCAATGCACCAGGCTGGCGCCTGGACGATTGCGCAGAATGAAGCAAGTTGTGTGGTGTTCGGCATGCCGCGCGAGGCCATCAATATGGGTGGCGTGAGCGAAGTGGTCGATCTTAGCCAGGTAAGCCAGCAGATGCTGGCGAAAATCAGTGCCGGACAGGCAATACGTATTTGACTCAGGAGTATTATTTTATGGCGGATAAAGAGCTTAAGTTTTTGGTTGTGGATGACTTTTCCACCATGCGTCGCATCGTGCGCAACCTGCTGAAAGAGCTGGGCTTCAACAACGTTGAAGAAGCAGAAGACGGCGTTGATGCGCTGAACAAACTGCAGGCTGGCGGGTTTGGTTTTGTTATCTCCGACTGGAACATGCCTAACATGGACGGTCTGGAACTGCTGAAAACCATTCGTGCCGATGCCGGAATGGCGTCTATGCCGGTTCTGATGGTTACTGCAGAAGCGAAAAAAGAGAACATCATTGCCGCTGCACAGGCGGGCGCAAGCGGCTATGTGGTGAAGCCATTCACCGCGGCAACCCTGGAAGAGAAGCTCGGTAAGATCTTCGAGAAACTCGGCATGTGAGGTGATGGAAATGTTGCAACCTGCTATGAAACCCGTTGAAGAACACTCGCCGAGCGATATTATCGTCCGCATCGGCAGCCTGACGCGCATGCTGCGTGACAGCCTGCGTGAGTTGGGTCTGGATCAGGCGATTGCCGAAGCGGCGGAAGCCATTCCTGATGCCCGCGATCGTCTGGACTATGTTGTGCAGATGACCGCTCAGGCTGCGGAACGTGCGCTGAACAGCGTTGAAGCGTCACAGCCGCACCAGGATGCGATGGAAAAGGGGGCGAAAGCTCTGAGCAAACGCTGGGACGAGTGGTTTGAGAACCCTATCGAGCTGGCGGATGCCCGTGAGCTGGTGACGGATACCCGTCAGTACCTGGGTGATGTGCCGGGGCACACCAGCTTCACCAACGCCCAGCTGCTGGACATCATGATGGCGCAGGATTTCCAGGACCTGACCGGTCAGGTGATCAAGCGCATGATGGATGTTATTCAGGAGATTGAGCGTCAGCTGCTGATGGTTCTGCTGGAGAACATCCCTGAACCGGCAGCCCGTCCAAAACGCGAGAACGAAAGCCTGCTCAATGGTCCACAGCTCGACGCCAGCAAGGCGGGCGTTGTGGCAAGCCAGGATCAGGTCGACGATCTGCTGGACAGCCTCGGCTTCTGATTGTTCTGATTACCCTCAGGCTGCGGCGTCAACCTGAGGGTAGTTCGGTTAGCGAAGATCCATCTTCACCGTCACGTTACCTTCAAAGCGGCCCGGGGCCGGAGAGGCATTGGTCGTGCTGACCGGTACAGCCTGAATTTTGACCACACCGTTTCCCTGCGCGTCCATCGTCACCGGAAACTCATAGGTCCCGTCCAGCGCGACGTTCTGACTGTGTTCATCATATACACGCACCCCGAGGTCGTCCCTGTCCAGAAGTTTTGCAATGTACGGCGTACTGCTGTCCGCGACCCCCTGATCTGCGGTCAGCGTGAGCTTTATCCGGTCCGTGTTTCCCACTGCGTTATCATCACAGTGGTAGGCAATATCAACGTTTTTGATGGCATAACGTTTTGGCGGTTGCCCCTTGATGACGAATTGCTTGCTGACGATGCTGCCGAACTCAACCTCAATGGTGCTGCCTTCGTTGATAACGCAGCTTAGCGGCGCAGAAAGCGTGCCGCTAAACCAGATATCAGAGACCTGATCTGCCTGCCCGGGATCGCAACTTCCCCCCGAGCCGAAATAAAGACAGGCATAGTTTTGCGCGACGATCGTCGAAGGGATCACCTCTTGACCCAGGATGGGTTTTTTAATGTGAAGCAGGATCGCAACGACGTTCCAGCGGAAATTACGCTTTACTGTAGCGGCGTTGCTCGGCTGGGTGCCACTACTGCAAACGTTGGCATCACCCTCCGTTTTGGCGAGTGCATTCTCGCTAGTGTTACGCATATTAGCTCTGGACGTCGGGTATTCATTGACAGCTATCGGGGTCAAAGAAGTGCCGTCCGGAGAGTTGATTGCATCCGCATAGGCGGTGATATCGGCATCGATCTTTTCTGTCAAATAGCCGTATCCGCTTGTTCCCGGTTTCAACGGGCTTCCGGCGAAGGTTTTTTCATAAACCATGCTCGAAGAAAATATATTCCCGGGACAGCTGCAGTTGGCCACTATCACCGGGCCATTGCCGACCAGATGATTTGGCACATCATAGTCATGATTGGCGATATTTTCGCTGGACGAAAACTCATGATCGAACGTCGTGGTGTAGGCTTGCGGCGCACCGAAGCAGTCATGAAGTAAAGTCGCGGCCATGCTCGGGCTGGTTGCGGTCAGGCTCAGTGCCGTGGCCAATGAAGCCCAGACGGCCCGTTTCGTGAGTATAGTTGTCATGTGCTTATTCCTGCTGACAAAGCTCGCTAACCGAGCGAATACCGTTAGGGCTTTCGGTTTGGTTAGCTGACTGTTGCGTAATGCTGGCGCGGCACTGTTGGCCCATGCCGTTGCCCCACTTCACGGTGAGCTGCGCGGTCTCTCCAATGCCTGCCAGATAGACGGTGCTGGTTTCATCGACAATGCCGCTCATCACCGGGTCGCTACTGGTCGCGATGGCGCCGAACGGAACGGGGAGACCGTTTGGACGCTTCAGGGTGACCAGCATCCGGTAGCCTGTGTGGGCGTCAAATCTGGCCAGAACTGCCGCGTTGCGCGAGGGAATGACGGTGATGGCGGTATCGCTGCTGTCCACATTTTCCGGCAGGCTCGAGGTATCAATACGAATATTATTCTCCTGGTACGGAGTGAGCGATGGAATGACTGCGTTACCCTGCCAGTCGGTCTGAATACCCCGCTGGTTCAGGAAACGGACGCCGGAAGCATCGTTGGCGTTGACGATAGCAAACTGGCTTCCTAAAGGTTGAGCCAGCGTGATGCCCTGAGGATGGGCAACAATACCGCCGCTAATGCCGTAGTTAAGCTGCTGAGAGTGATCGGTGGAAGCGTAATATCCGGCGGTCAGATTGGCGTACTGCGAGCGGTAGCTGCCATAGACGCTGCTGATATCTTCCCCGTCGTGGTTGGAGTGGCTCTGCTGCAACGAGTAGCTCAGACGCTCATCCTCCAGAAGCGTGCCGCTGAGGCCCACGTTTTGCCGCGTATAGCCATTTTTAGTGTTGCTGATGTTATAGCTACTCCAGGCGCGTGGCAGCCATCTGGCGAGAGGAATGCTAAATCCCAAAGAGACCATCCTGTCAGACTCGTCGCCGTTGGTTTTGCTGTACGTATAGGCAATGTGATAGCTCGTGCCGGCAACAACGGTATTGAATCCCAGAGACAGGTTGCGCTCTTTTTTAGAGGTGCCCCAGTAATCCTGCTGATAACCGTTAAGATACAGACTTACCCCAGCAACGGTTTGGCTAACGCTGGCCTGAATGCGGTTGCGTTTATTGTAACGAAACAGCAGATCGTCATCGTGGCCGTCATGCTTCTGGTTGGCGTCGGCAAAGCTGTAATACCCGCGGCTGGAGTATCGGTAGCTGCCGAGGCTGAAGTTGGTATCGGTCGAATCCAGCTTACCGGTATAAAGCAAACGCCATGACTGGCCGGTATGCTGGCTGTTATCGTCTAGCCGGGTGTCGGCCATGGTAACGTCAGCGGACAGCGAGCCCAGCGGCCCGAGCGCCAGACCGGCACCGGTATTGGCTGCGTTATAGTCTTTCGAGAGCGTCAACCCTCCAAACCAGGTGAGAAGGTTATTTAAACCGTAAATCATGCTGCCCTGGAAAAAATCGGGTTCCTTTTGGTCGCTCCCGCTTTCAGCACGATAACGGCCTGCTGTCATTTCGTACTTCATACGCCCAGGCCGCAGCATAACCGCGATACTGGAGTAGGGCTGCGTAAAGTGATGCTCGGTGCCGTCAGCTTCTTTCACCGTAACGTCCAGATCGCCGCTGTTGGTCGTGGAGTAGAGATCGTCGATTTCGAACGCGCCCGGCGCGACATTTTGCTGATAGATGAGGTAGCCATTCTGGCGCACCGAGACTTCCGCATTTGAACTGGCGATGCCGCGTATGACAGGGGCATAGCCGCGTTGGCTGTAGGGAAGCATCTCTTCATCCGACGCAAGGTTAACGCCCCGGTACTGTAAGCTATCAAATACCTCGCCCCGCGTGTTGCTTTCTCCGGCCGTGAACTGTGCCTTGAGGGCGTCAACGTCATGCTGGAGGAAGGTATTGATGTTTTCCCACAGGTTTTCATTCTCTGAATTGCTCCACGTTGAATAGTTGCGCACTCGCCAGCCACCCATGTTGGCGCCGGTGCGCAAATTCAGATACTGACTGGTGGCGCTGTTGTCGCCGCTCTCCTTATTTTTTGATCCTGAGAAAGCGTAGTCACTGAACAACACGGGAACACCGTCGTCCCAGCGCGAAGGATCGATGTAATCGCGACCGGTACTTCTTAACGCGGCCTGAGGAATACTCAACGCTAATGTCATGTTTGAAAAATCAAGCCGCGCGGAGGCCTGGGGGATATAGTTGCTGATATCTTTAGGCAAAGCCTTATTGGCGGGTAACGCAAGCAAGGCGGGATACTGGTCGATAGCAACCCCCCATGCCCGCAGCATATCCGGTGTGAGCTGCGGTATCAGTGACCCTTCCGGCGAGCTGACGTAAGCGATACTGGTGGTGCTCAGGCGGTGTTCGTTCACCTGCACTCGTGAAGAATAGGTGCCGGGTAGCTGAGCATTCGACTTTGAAAAGAGTGAAAGGTCGATATCCTGCTGGGCCAGCATGTCTCCTTCAAGCGATGAGGGAGAGAAACGATACTCACGGGCCAGCGTCGAGAAGCTCGCGATGAGCAAGACACCGCCAAGGCAGCGAAGAAGCGGATTCGGTCTAAAGAGCCGCTCGTATGACATATCATTACGTCCTGTCATCATCGCGGTCTTTTATTCCTGCGCCAGGGTGGCGGTGTATTTTTCGGAAGCATTGCCATAATCGGTTATGCAGCGCCAGGTGACGCTCGTCCCCTGAGCATTGTCAGGGAGAGGAATGTCAGCGTGGAATTTAGGGGCAACCATGTCGGCTTTCTCCACTTTGTGCACTCCCAGCGCAAGTGAATCAAAGACGCTGTAGAACGCCCCCTCGTTGATGACAGTGAGCTGTTGACCATGACGCGCGAAGCGCAGGTTTTTGCAGGATTCAGAGGGCGTACCGCTCAGTCCGACAGGGCGCCAGAACAGTTTCAGACGCGTTTTATAGATTAACCGCAGGACGTTTTTGTCTCCCTCATCCGTAGCCGTGGCAGGAACGGTTCGTACGTTCATATAGAACAGAGACTCTTTATCGCCTGCTAAGGTTGTCCCGTTCCAGGTAATACGCAGGCTTTGCTCTTTTTGCGGATCGAGCCGAAAGAGAGGCGGTGTCACGATAAACGGTCCGTGCGTTTTACCATCACCTGTATCCGTCCATGACTGTATTAACCATGGAAGCTCTTTATCATTATTTTGTAAGGGCAGGGCAACTTCCTTTTTCGCGGCATCGTAGATTATGCGTGTGCGACCGATCTGAATACCTGCTGCGTGACAAAAGGTGCTCGCAATAACAGGAATGCATAATAAGACCTGGAGTAAAATGCGCATGGTGAAACCTTTAATAAAGGAGGTTAAGGGGAAATGATAATAGTCCGAGTCCGGACTATTATCAGATCATGACTCCTTAAACGTCATGACGCCTAAATATATATATTATGAATATCAGTAATACGATTATTAACGGTAAAGAATATTTACCGTCATATCAGCATCTGCTGGACCGGCGGTAACCGCATCTGCAAATGATTTATAGCGGGCATTAAAATCAGCTTTAATCGTATCTTCGGATTTTGTCGCCAGTTCGATATAGATTTGCCCTTCAGCGCCATCCATCGTGATGAGCTTATCATCTTTACCCGCCGGGCTGACGGCAATGCCGATACCGGTGGCCGCGGTTTCGCCCGTGGTGGTAATTTTACTGACGTCCAGCAGCGTTTTGGTCTTGGTCAGGGTCGTTGGGCCGTTAAAGGTCAGCTGAACAGCCGGAAGCCCAGCGCTTGTTAACGGGCAGTTCGCCAGCGTAATGGAGAACTCCGTAAGTGCGGTCTCCTTCCCAACGGTATTAAACAATGATGTAGGATAGGTACCCAGTGGTATAGTACTGTCCGTGCCGTCGTCACCCTGAATGGTGCAGCTTGATTCGATAATTTCACCCGTGAAATGAATTGTGCCAGCATTCATTTCTGCGGCGAAACCATTCATCGACAGTGTTGCAAGGGCTAAGCCCGCAATAATATTCTTTTTGAAATCCATATTAAATGTCCCTTTAAGTAAAAAGAAATATCTGGCATACATTTTGCTTTCTGGTGAAAAGTAAATTATGTCGTATGAAATTATAACATTTAATTTTCTGCTGGTAAGGTAGTCTCAGGATTAATGTTATATAGATTTATCCATTTTTGGATTATGTGGGGGAATGATTTATATGGTTTCGATTGCTGTGAATTATTGAATTTACATAGTTATATCATTCCTGCAATACCAGGTAGTTAAAATCGACGGTTATGTTAATTTTTTTTCGGGATGTTTTAGAGTGAATTTTCTTTAAAACTGCGCTTAATTCATTTTGTAATATGAAACACATCACAAAAGCTGGAGAATGTTCGTTCGAACATTCCTTACCCTTTTTTCCCTAGCCCGAATTGCAGAGTGGGGGCTTAAACAGGATAAAAAGACCCGGTTATAGGGGTTTTTCAGCCCATTGATGAAAGGCGGTGCTGGCATGATACCCGTGACGTAATGGGCTGAGCATGCACTGTGGCAGAAGAGAACGACGACAAAACGGAAGCCCCCACACCCCACCGACTAGAAAAAGCGCGTGAGGAAGGGCAGATCCCCCGATCCCGAGAATTGACCTCCCTGCTGATCCTTATCGTAGGGGTGTGCATTATCTGGTGGGGCGGGGAGTCGCTCGCCCGCAAGCTGGCGGGAATGTTGTCCACCGGCTTACGTTTTGACCACAGCATGGTCAACGATCCGAATCTGATCCTCAGCCAGATTATTCAGCTTATTAAAGGGGCCATGGTCGCGCTGCTGCCCCTGATAACCGGGGTCGTGCTGGTCGCGCTGGTCTCTCCGGTGATGCTCGGCGGCCTGGTTTTTAGTGCCAAATCGCTGCAACCGAAATTTTCCAAACTGAACCCGCTGCCGGGTATCGCGAAAATGTTCTCTGCGCAGACCGGGGCTGAGCTGCTCAAAGCCGTTCTCAAATCGGTGCTGATGGGCAGTTCCGCAGGCTTTTACCTCTGGTACCACTGGCCGGAAATGATGCGTCTTATCAGCGAATCGCCGCTCACCGCGATGAGCAACGCGCTGAATCTGGTTGGGCTTTGCGCGCTGCTGGTGGTGCTCAGCATTATCCCGATGGTGGGTTTTGACGTGATCTTCCAGCTTTATACCCATTTTAAAAAGCTGCGCATGTCACGTCAGGATATCCGTGACGAATATAAGCAGATGGAAGGTGACCCGCACGTGAAAGGGCGCATCCGCCAGATGCAGCGTGCCGCCGCCCGTCGCCGGATGATGGACGATGTGCCGAAGGCCGACGTCATCGTCACCAACCCGACACACTATTCCGTTGCGCTGCGCTATGACGAAAACAAAATGAGCGCGCCGAAAGTCGTTGCGAAAGGGGCGGGGCTGATCGCACTGCGTATCCGGGAAATTGGCACGGAAAACCGCGTACCGATCCTGGAAGCCCCTCCGCTGGCGCGTGCCCTGTACCGCCATGCGGATATCGGACAACAGATCCCGGGACAACTCTACGCCGCCGTGGCGGAAGTGCTGGCCTGGGTGTGGCAGTTGAAGCGCTGGCGTCTGGCTGGCGGTCAACGGCCTGTGAAACCTGAAAACCTTCCGGTGCCTGCCGCGCTGGATTTTATGAACGAGAAGGACACTGATGGCTAATCTGGTGGCAATGTTGCGCCTGCCCGGCAACCTGAAATCGACCCAATGGCAAATCCTTGCCGGGCCGATTCTGATCCTGCTAATTCTGTCGATGATGGTACTGCCGCTCCCGGCGTTCATCCTCGATCTGCTTTTCACTTTCAACATTGCGCTGTCCATTATGGTGCTGCTGGTGGCGATGTTCACCCAGCGTACCCTGGAGTTCGCCGCGTTCCCGACCATTCTGCTGTTTACCACCTTGCTCCGACTGGCGCTGAACGTGGCGTCCACGCGTATCATCCTGATGGAAGGTCATACCGGTGCGGCAGCGGCAGGTAAAGTGGTGGAGGCGTTCGGCCACTTCCTGGTAGGCGGCAATTTCGCTATCGGTATCGTGGTGTTCGTTATCCTCGTTATCATCAACTTTATGGTTATCACCAAAGGTGCAGGGCGTATCGCGGAAGTGGGCGCGCGTTTTGTGCTGGACGGGATGCCGGGCAAACAGATGGCGATCGACGCCGACCTGAACGCCGGCCTTATTGCCGAAGATGAAGCCAAAAAACGCCGTTCGGAAGTGACGCAGGAGGCGGACTTCTACGGCTCCATGGACGGTGCGAGTAAGTTTGTGCGCGGTGACGCCATCGCAGGCATTCTGATCATGGTGATTAACGTGGTCGGCGGCCTGCTGGTCGGGGTATTGCAGCACGGGATGGACATGGGCCACGCGGCGGAAAGCTATACGCTGCTGACCATTGGTGACGGTCTGGTTGCGCAGATCCCGGCGCTGGTTATCTCTACTGCGGCGGGTGTGATTGTGACCCGCGTGAGTACCGATCAGGACGTTGGCGAGCAGATGGTGGGCCAGCTCTTCAGCAACCCGCGCGTTATGCTGCTGGCCGCTGCCGTTCTGGGTTTGCTCGGCCTGGTGCCGGGGATGCCAAACCTGGTATTCCTGCTGTTTACGGCGGGTCTGCTGGGGCTTGCCTGGTGGATGCGTGGCCGTGAAATCAAACCGGCAGCGGAACCTGTTCAGGTAAAAATGCCGGAAAATACCCAGGCCGTCGAAGCGACCTGGAACGACGTTCAGCTGGAAGATTCTCTGGGAATGGAAGTAGGCTATCGCCTGATTCCGATGGTCGATTTCCAGCAGGACGGCGAGCTGCTTGGCCGTATCCGCAGTATCCGTAAAAAATTCGCCCAGGATATGGGCTTCCTGCCGCCGGTTGTACACATCCGCGACAATATGGACCTGCCGCCCGCGCGCTATCGCATTCTGATGAAAGGGGTCGAAATTGGCAGCGGTGATGCCTATCCGGGCCGCTGGCTGGCGATTAACCCCGGTACCGCCGCGGGCACGCTGCCGGGCGAGCAAACCATCGATCCGGCCTTTGGTCTGGCCGCTATCTGGATTGAAAGTGCCCTGAAAGAGCAGGCGCAAATCCAGGGCTATACGGTTGTTGAAGCCAGTACCGTGGTGGCGACCCATCTTAATCACCTGATCGGGCAATTCTCGGCAGAGCTGTTTGGCCGTCAGGAAGCGCAGCAGCTGCTTGACCGCGTCACGCAGGAGATGCCGAAGCTGACGGAAGATCTGGTCCCGGGCGTGGTGACTTTAACCACGCTGCACAAGGTGCTGCAAAACCTGCTCGAAGAGAAAGTGCCGATCCGCGATATGCGCACCATTCTCGAAACCCTTGCCGAGCATGCGCCGATACAAAGCGATCCGCACGAGCTGACGGCGGTGGTACGCGTGGCGCTGGGTCGTGCGATCACCCAGCAGTGGTTCCCGGGAACCGGAGAAGTGCAGGTCATTGGCCTCGATACGCCGCTTGAACGCCTGCTGCTGCAGGCCCTGCAGGGCGGGGGCGGCCTGGAGCCGGGCCTGGCGGACCGTCTGCTGGCGCAAACGCAGGAGGCGCTGGCGCGCCAGGAGATGCTGGGCGCGCCGCCGGTGCTGCTGGTGAACCATGCGCTGCGTCCGCTGCTGTCGCGCTTCCTGCGTCGTAGCCTGAACCAGCTGGTCGTGCTGTCGAATATGGAGCTGTCGGATAACCGTCACATCCGCATGACCGCGACGATTGGAGGAAAATAATGCGTAAATGGCTCTGGATTTTGTTCTTCCCGCTGGCGGCGCACGCTGCCGGGGAAGGCACCTGGCAGGCAAGCAGCATGGGAGTGACCCTCAGCAACCGGGGCGTTGCTATGTCATCTAACCCGCTGTCGCCTTCTGAAGGCGTGTCCGGTCAGATGGGCCTTGTGGTCTGGAATTACCGGCTGATTGGCCCAACGCCCGCAGGGCTGCGGGTGCGCCTCTGTTCTCAGACGCGCTGCACGGAAATCGATGGCGAAAATGGCACGACGCAGGCGTTCAACGGCGTACCGGCCATTGAACCTTTGCGTTTCATCTGGGAAGTGCCGGGCGGGGGACGTTTAATCCCGGCGCTGAAAGTACAGAGTAATTCTGTCATTGTGAACTACCGCTAACACCCTGCCTTTTCACCAGCCATCAGCAATTTTGATGGCTGGCTCTCAAAACTGACCTCACCTTTTGATCAAATAGAAACGCTGTTTTATAAATCAGTGACGCGCGTGACGGTACTCTTTGCATTATTGCCATTGACCCTCTTAGCGATGGCAGAAACAGAAAGGTATCAACCGGTCGATGCATTTACTGTAGCCGTATAAAAGCTCCCGGAAGACGCTTGCTTGCAGGGAGTCTCCCAAAACTGATTAGGGGTGACGGCAATGAGAACACGTAAAATTGGGCTCGCAAATTATCTCGCTTACGGGTCAGGCGATTTCCTCGGGGCGGGTACCACCGCCCTGACGGCGGCCTGGCTTTTATATTTTTATACCACCTTCTGCGGGCTCTCACCGATCGAAGCAACGTTTATCTTTGCCGCTGCAAGGGTGCTGGATGCCGTCGTTAGCCCGTTAATGGGCTTTTTAACCGATAACTTTGGTACGACCTGGCTCGGTAAGCGCTTCGGCCGTCGTAAGTTTTTTATCCTGCTGGGAATTCCGTGCGTGTTCAGCTACTCGCTGATGTGGGTTGGGGACATGAGCTTCTGGTACTACCTGCTGACCTATCTGGTGTTTGATATTGTCTACACCATGATTCTGGTGCCGTACGAAACGCTGGTACCGGAAATGACCGATGACTTTAAACAGAAAACCAAGTTCTCCGGGGCGCGTATCTCAATGGCGCAGATGTCCGCCATTCTGGCCTCCTTCCTGCCGGGGATCCTGTTAACCCACTTCGGGAAAGAAAACGCCATCTCCTTCTTCTACGCAAGCCTGGTCTTCTCCTTGCTCTGCGCCCTGATGCTAACCTTCGTCTGGTTCTTTACCTGGGAACGCCCGCGCGAAGAGTGGTCAGAAGCGGCGCTGCGTGCTGAAGAAGAGAAGAAGAAGCTGACGCTGGGGCAGAGCCTCAATCGCCTGATCGTTGAGTTAAGCTCCACGCTGCGCATCAAGATTTTCCGTCAGCATCTGGGCATGTACCTTGGCGGCTATATCGCGCAGGACGTGTTTAATGCGGTATTCACCTACTACGTGGTGTTCGTGTTGATGCAGGAAGCGTCAATGGCGTCCAATCTGCTGGGCACGATGGCTATTTTCCAGTTCTTTGCGGTTATCGCCATGATCCCGCTGTGCATCCGTTTCGGGCCTGCACCGTCCTACCGCATGGTCGTGGTGCTGTTTGGTCTGGCCTCTCTCTCTTACGCCATGCTCTATTACGCGGGCCTGAGCGACGTCTACGCTCTGCTGTTGCTGATCTCAGCGGTTGCCGGTCTCGGTCGCGGCGGTATCAACTACGTGCCGTGGAACACCTATACCTACATTGCTGACGTGGATGAAGCGATCACCGGCCAGCGCCGCGAAGGGATCTTCGCGGGCATCATGACCCTGACCCGTAAGGCGTCACAGGCCGGTGCGGTGATGCTGGTGGGCATCGTGATGCAGATGTCCGGCTTTGTCAGCGGCCAGAAAGTGCAGCCTGCGGAAGTGAGCCACACCATTTTGACGATCCTGAGCGTGGGCACGGTCCTGGTGCTGTTCTGCGGCTTCCTCGTTTCCCTGCGCTTCAGGCTCAATTTGCAGACCCACAGCACGCTGCGCGAGGAGACCGCGAAAATGCGTGAGTGTGGTCATGCGATGCCTGAGTCAGCGACGCCACACGCCCGCGCCACCGTCGAGATGCTGGCCGGTATGCCTTATGAGTCACTGTGGGGCAATAACAACATCGGTTATCTGAATCGCAATAAGCCAGCGGCACCCTCGCTGAAGGATCGCGCGGTACTGAATTCGACATACAACAGAGGTTAAGATGATGAAAGTTTGGCCTGTCAAACATAGCCCGTTATTACGTCAGCCAGAGCGCTTTATCGCCCGGGACGAACTGAAATCGCTGATTCAAAAGGTGACGCATAGCCTGGTCAATATCCACGACAAAACGGGTGAATTTTTGCTGCGGCTGGACGACGGGCGCGTGATCGACACTAAAGGCTGGGCCGGATGGGAGTGGACGCACGGCGTTGGCCTGTACGGTATCTGGCAATATTACTGCCAGACCGGCGACGAAGGTATGCGAGACATCATCGACAGCTGGTTTGCCGACCGCTTTGCGGAAGGCGCGACCACCAAAAACGTGAATACCATGTCGCCGTTCCTGACGCTGGCTTATCGCTACGAAGAGACCAAAAATCAGGCCTGGCGGCCGTGGCTGGAAAGCTGGGCGGAATGGGCGATGGCCGAGATGCCGCGCACGCAACACGGCGGGATGCAGCACATCACCCTGGCGGAAGAAAACCATCAACAGATGTGGGATGACACGCTGATGATGACGGTGCTGCCGCTGGCGAAAATCGGCAAGCTGCTCAACAAACCGGAATACGTTGAAGAGGCGGTGTATCAGTTCCTGCTGCACGTGCAGAACCTGATGGACCGGGAGACCGGGCTGTGGTTCCACGGCTGGAGCTACGACGGCAACCATAACTTCGCCCGTGCCCGCTGGGCGCGCGGCAACAGCTGGCTCACCATCGCGATCCCGGACTTCCTTGAGCTTGTGGATCTGCCGGAAAACAGCGCCGTGCGCCGCTACCTGGTGCAGGTACTGAATGCGCAGATTGCCGCGCTGGCGAAATATCAGGACGACAGCGGGCTCTGGCATACGCTGCTCGACGATCCACATTCTTATCTTGAGGCGTCCGCCACGGCAGGGTTTGCCTACGGTATTCTGAAAGCCGTGCGCAAGCGCTACGTTGGCGCGGAGTATGCCGAAGTGGCAGAAAAAGCGATTCGCGGTATCGTCAAAAATATTTCGCCGGAAGGCGAGCTGTTGCAAACGTCGTTCGGCACGGGCATGGGCAGCGATCTTGAGTTTTATCGCCAGATCCCGCTGACGTCGATGCCGTACGGACAGGCGATGGCGATTCTCTGTTTAACGGAATATTTGCGGAAGTATTTCTGATAAGAAAAACCCGGCGCTTGCCGGGTTTTTTGTATTACATGCGTTCTACGGTTTCGATACCCAGGGTATCCAGACCCAGCTTCAGGGTCTTCGCCGTGAGCTGCGCCAGCTTCAGGCGGCTGTTGCGGACCGATTCGTTTTCCGCAGACAGAATAGGGCAGTGTTCGTAGAAGCCGGAGAACAGACCCGCCAGATCGTACAGGTAAGCACACATCACGTGCGGCGTGCCGTCACGCGCGACAACTGACAGCGTCTCTTCAAACTGCAGCAGACGCGCCGCCAGCTGCGCCTCGCGATCTTCCGTGATGGTCACGGCTGCATTCGCCAGCGCGCTTTCGTCGATGTTTGCCTTACGGAATACGGAGAGCACGCGGGTGTAGGCATACTGCATGTAAGGCGCTGTATTGCCTTCAAACGCCAGCATGTTATCCCAGTCGAAGATATAGTCAGTGGTGCGGTTCTTGGAGAGATCCGCATATTTAACCGCACCGATGCCCACGGCGTTGGCCAGTTTTTCCAGCTCATCGGCAGACATGTCCGGGTTCTTTTCAGCCACCAGACGGCGGGCGCGTTCCAGCGCTTCGTCCAGCAGGTCGGACAGCTTCACGGTACCGCCCGCACGGGTTTTGAACGGCTTGCCGTCTTTACCCAGCATCATGCCGAACATGTGGTGTTCCAGCGGCACGCAATCCGGCACGTAACCGGCTTTACGCACGATGGTCCACGCCTGCATCAGGTGCTGGTGCTGACGGGAGTCGATGTAGTACAGCACGCGGTCAGCATGCAGCGTCTCGTAACGGTATTTCGCGCAGGCGATGTCTGTGGTGGTGTAGAGGTAGCCGCCATCCTTTTTCTGGATGATCACGCCCATCGGTTCACCTTCCTTGTTTTTATACTCATCAAGGAACACCACCGTTGCGCCTTCGCTCTCTACCGCCAGGTTTTTGGCTTTCAGGTCAGCCACAATGCCGGGCAGCATTGGGTTATAGAGGCTTTCACCCATCACGTCGTCACGGGTCAGGGTGACGTTCAGGCGGTTATAGGTCAGCTGGTTCTGCGACATGGTGATGTCGACCAGCTTGCGCCACATCTCGAGGAAGTATTGGTCGCCGCCCTGCAGTTTAACCACGTAGCTGCGCGCTCGCTCGGCAAAGGCTTCGTCTTCGTCGTAGTGTTTTTTGGCTTCGCGGTAGAACCCTTCAAGGTCCGCCAGCGCCATTTCACCCGCGTTTTCCTGCTGCTGTTTTTCCAGGTAAGCAATCAGCATGCCGAACTGGGTACCCCAGTCGCCCACGTGGTTCGCGCGGATCACCTTGTGACCGAGGAACTCGAGCGTGCGCACCGCGGCGTCACCGATGATAGTGGAGCGAAGGTGGCCAACGTGCATCTCTTTTGCCACGTTCGGCGCAGAGTAGTCGATCACGACGGTCTGCGCCTCCGGCTGGGAAACGCCCAGACGGTCAGATTTCAGGGCCGCGTCAACGTGGCTTGCCAGGAATGCAGGCTCAAGGAAGATGTTGATAAAGCCCGGACCGGCGATTTCGGTTTTGCTGGCAATGCCGGAAAGATCCAGATGCGTCAGTACCTGCTCAGCGAGCTGTCGCGGCGGCATGCCCAGTTTTTTAGCCACTGCCATCACGCCATTAGCCTGATAGTCGCCAAACTGTACTTTTGCTGACTGACGAACCTGCGGTTCGCAATCCGCAGGTGCGCCTGCGGCAATCAGTGCCTGACTGACTTTTTCGGAGAGAAGAGCCTGAATATTCACCTGGATACCTTACGTTTTTGATGCGGGCTTACAGCCGCCCGCGCCAGTTAAAGAATTTAGGGCGGGAGTATACTGCAAATGCCCTCTGGCGTCAGCATTGCGGGGCCTGAAGATTGCTCAGAATCCAGGCGGTGAAGGTGTGCATAATCATGCAGTCGCAAAAAGCCGGATTCTGCGGTTGGTCAAAACAGGGCAACAGAGTAAATTAGCGGCTTTGCGACATGAAAAGAGAGTGACTTATGGCGAACTGGCAATCGATTGACGAACTGCATGATATTTCCGCAGATTTACCGCGCTTCACCCAGGCGTTCACAGAACTTGCCACCCGTCTTGGTCTGGATATCGCGCCGCTTGAGGCCGATCACATCTCTTTGCGCTGTCATCAGAATGCCACGGCCGAGCGCTGGCGTCGCGGGTTCGAACGGTGCGGCGAATTGCTCTCCGAGAACATCATCAATGGTCGCCCCATTTGCCTGTTCAAACTGCATGAACCGGTGAACGTGGCGCACTGGCAATTCAGCGTGGTTGAGCTGCCGTGGCCGGGCGAGAAACGCTATCCGCACGAAGGCTGGGAGCATATCGAAATAGTCCTGCCGGGTGAGCCGGAAACGTTGAACGCGCGCGCGCTGGCCCTCCTTTCCGACGAAGGCTTAAGCAAGCCGGGGATTTTTGTGAAGACGAGTTCACCCAAAGGCGAGCGCGAGCGGTTACCTAACCCGACGCTGGCCGTTACTGACGGGCAGGTCACGGTGAAGTTTCATCCGTGGACCATTGAGCAGATCGTTGCCAGCGAAGCGTAAGAGATGTGAGTTCACGCCGGGACTGAAAACGGACGGCGTGGCATGATGTTTCGTTTAGTGGAATTTCAGGAGGATTAAATGGCGCTGCTGGAGATTTGTTGTTACAGCGTGGAGTGTGCCGTGACCGCGCAAAAGCACGGGGCTGACCGCATTGAACTGTGTGCGGCACCCAAAGAGGGCGGGCTGACGCCGTCCTACGGCGTGTTGAAGTCTGCCCGTCAGGCCGTCACCATTCCCGTACACCCGATTATTCGTCCGCGCGGCGGTGATTTTTGTTACACGGCGGGCGAGTTCAGTGCCATGCTTGATGATATCGCACTCGTTCGGGACCTGGGGTTTCCAGGGCTGGTGACCGGCCTGCTGGATGAAGACGGCAATATCGATATACCGCGCATGCGTCAGATTATGAGCGCCGCGCAGGGGCTGGCCGTCACTTTTCATCGCGCATTTGATATGTGTAAAGATCCGCTTCAGGCCTTTGAAACGCTTGGAGAACTTGGCGTAGCGCGCATCCTGACATCGGGTCAGCAGGCGTCAGCTGAAAAAGGACTGCAATTAATTACGGAACTAAAAGCACATTCCGGTGTTCTAATAATAATGGCGGGTGCGGGAGTCCGCGCCAGCAATCTGGAACGGTTTTTAAACGCAGGGGTAGAAGAGCTGCACAGCTCCGCGGGTAAATGGATACCTTCGCCCATGCGTTATCGCAATACAGGATTGTCAATGTCGACGGATGCTGAAGCGGATGAGTATTCACGCTATGGCGTAGAGGGAGAGTCGGTTGCGGAAATGAAGTCGCTGATTGAGCGCCATCACGTGTAGCAACGTACCGATTTTTACCGCGCATCATGTCGCCCAATATGATGCTTGCTTGTACCAGGCCCCTGCAATTTCAACAGGGGCCTTTTTTTATCCCCTCACCCTAACCCTCTCCCCATAGGGGAGAGGGGACGGCTCGGTGCGGTTTTTCTCCCTCGCCCCTATGGGGAGAGGGCCGGGGTGAGGGGAAAACTACGGCTTCGTCGCAATCAACACCGCACGCATCGGGGCCGGATAGCCTTCGATGGTTTTGCTGTGGTCGGCCGGGTCGAGGAACTGCTCCAGCGATTCGGTGATCATCCAGTCGGTGCGGCGCTGTTCCTCAATTGAGGTCACGCTGACGTCGGCAATCCGCACATCCACAAACCCGCACTTCTCCAGCCAGTTCTTCAGCGCCAGCGCGGAAGGGATGAAGTAAACGTTGCGCATCTGCGCGTAGCGATCGCCCGGGACCAGAACGGCATGTTCATCGCCTTCAATCACCAGCGTTTCCAGCACCAGCTCGCCGCCGCTGACCAGCTGATCCTTCAGTTGCCACAGGTGTTCAAGCGGGGAACGACGGTGGTACAGCACGCCCATGGAGAAGACGGTATCGAAGGCTTTCAGGGCAGGCAGTTGTTCAATGCCCAGCGGCAGCAGGTGCGCGCGCTGGTCGTTACCCAGCAGCTTACGCACCGCTTCAAACTGGCACAGGAACAGCTGCATCGGGTCAATACCTACTGCCAGATGCGCCCCCGCACCAATCATGCGCCACATGTGGTAACCGCTACCGCAGCCTACGTCCAGAATGGTACGTCCGGTCAGGTCGGAAAGGTGGGGCAGCACGCGATCCCATTTCCAGTCTGAGCGCCATTCGGTATTGATGTTCACGCCGTAAAGTGAAAACGGCCCTTTGCGCCACGGCATCAGGTTACGCATCAGCGTTTCGATGCGGTTGATCTGCCCGGCCGGGAGCGGCTCTTCGCTCTCGGCGGTTACGCTGTGCAGAAGGTCCAGACGATGCGGGGTCAGTTCGGGCAGATACTCCACCGCGTTTGACCACTGCTTTAACAGGCCGTGCTGCTGATCGCGCTGCCAGGCGGCAATCTGCGCGGGCAAGGTTTCCAGCCAGTGGGAAAGCTGGTTTTTGGCAATCAGCTGATAGAAGTTGCTGAATTCGATCATGCGGATTCTCCCGCTTTCAGCGCCACCAGAGAGCCAAAGTTAAAGCACTGGAACCACAGTTCGCTGTGCTCAAACCCGGCTTTGCTCAGACGCGCTTTGTGGGTTTCTACGGAATCCGTCAGCATCACGTTTTCGAGCATGCTGCGCTTCTGGCTGATCTCCAGCTCGCTGTAGCCGTTCGCCCGTTTGAAATCGTGGTGCATATTGAACAGCAGTTCGCCAACCTCGGCATCTTCGAAGCTGAATTTCTCCGAGAGCACCAGCGCGCCGCCGGGATTCAGCCCCTGATAAATTTTGTCCAGCAGCAGCTGACGGTCTTCAGGCACCAGGAACTGCAGGGTGAAATTCAGCACCACCATCGACGCGTTATTGATCTCAATCTCGCGGATATCGCCTTCCACCACGTCGACCGGAACAGGGGCTTTATACGCGTCAATGTGGCGACGGCAGCGCTCAACCATGGCCGGGGAGTTATCGACGGCAATGATTCGGCAGCCTTCGTGGTGAACATTACGACGAACCGACAGCGTTGCCGCGCCGAGCGAGCAGCCCAGGTCATAGACCTGCGTGCCGGGTTGAACGAAGCGCTCAGCCAGCATGCCGATCATAGAGATAATATTGGAATAACCGGGAACAGAGCGCTGGATCATATCCGGGAAGACTTCGGCTACCCGTTCATCGAAGGTCCAGTCGCCCAGGCTGGCGATAGGCGCGGAAAAAAGCGTGTCGCGATCTGACATAACGTAAAAATCCGGGAAAAATAAAGTGGCGTATTGTGCGCTAATGAAGGGAGAAAACCAACTCCCACGGCATATACCACAGGTTAGCCAGCACCATCAGCAAAAGCGAACACCAGGTCGCGCTCATGCCGGAACGACGCCAGCGGATTAAGCGGTGGTGAAAACCGTAATAGTGCATCAGGCGGCCAGCAATAAGAAGCAGGCCACAGATGTGCACCATCCAGGTTTCTGCGCCATTCATCTCCATAAAAAGCAGCAGGATTAAGGCTGCGGGGATGTATTCGACCGCGTTGCCATGAATGCGGATAGCGCTTTGTAGCTCGGAAAATCCGCCGTCACCGTAAGAGACGCGGTACAGCGTTCTGAGGCGCACAACATCAAATGAAAACTTAATCAGCAGTAATGCACCTAACACCGCATACAGCGCGCTGACCATACAAACTCCCTGTTTTTGGCAGATGGCACTTCACTATGATAGGGGGTGATATCAGAAAAGAGAAGATTGTTGTGGGATGGAAGGGGCGCTGCCCACGGACGGCACCGCAGCCTGCAAGGCCTGCCACAGAGCATCGACCAGTTCGGGCGCCTGGGCGATATCCGGCGTATGCAAAAAGAGATACGGCGTGGTGGTGTGTTCCCACTTCGCTAACGTTTGCAGCCAGACGGCGAACATCGCCTGATTTTGTTGCATGTTATCGCTGCCGATATACCTGACCATTGGGTTATGCGCGGTCACGATGGCATGGACCGGCACTTTCGGTTTTTTACGCTGAGCTTCAACGATGGCTTCGCTATGGGGGACAGCGCTGTGCACCGGCCGGCTATCGAGGATCACCCGGTTAACGGAACGCTCAAGCAGGCCGCGATTGAGCGCTTTTTCTGCTTCGCCCTTCGCAAAAAATTCAGGATGCCTGACTTCAACGCCGTAGGCGAATTCACGGGGCAGGGCATCCAGGAACTGCCAGAGCGCAGGTAAATCGCGCGGGCCAAACGTGGCGGGCAGCTGGATCCAGTACTGACCGATGCGGTTCGCCAGCGGCGACATGCGCGTAAAAAACTCTTCGGTCAAATCCCCGCAGTTGCGCAGCGCGGCCTGGTGGGAAATGGTGGCCGGAAACTTAAAGCAGAAGCGGAAGTCGTCGGTCGTTTGTTCCCGCCAGCGCGTAACAATCTCGGCTTTGGGGAGCGCATACAGGGTGGTGTTACCCTCGACACAGTTGAAGTGCCGGGCATATTCCTCAAGGCTGGTGATGCCAAGGCGCACCCATTTCGGGTGCGACCACTGGGGCAGGCCCACGTACATCATAGCGCGCTGACAATCTCATCCGTGCTGCGCACGCGGCCGATACGCGGGAAGATATGGGTCATGCTGCCCTGGTGCTGTTCCGCGGAGGCCGCGCTGCAGGCATCTTCCGCGATCACCAGGTTAAAGCCCAGCTCCCACGCGTTGCGGGCGGTTGACTCCACGCCGATGTTGGTGGAAATGCCGCACAGGATGATGGTGTCGATGCCGCGACGGCGGAGCTGCAGCTCGAGATCGGTACCGTAAAATGCCCCCCACTGGCGTTTGGTCACTTCGATGTCGCTGTCGCGTTTGCCGAGTGCGGCCGGGTACGTCCACCAGTTTTCAGGCAGGGCGCGTGCGGAAGCCTTTGCATCAACGGGCTGTTTTAACGCTTCAGCGTAATCAGCGGACCAGCCGACGCGCACCATGACAACAGGCGCACCGCTGGCACGACATGTTTCCGCCAGGCGAGCTGCGCGGCTGACCACATCATCCGCGGTATGCGGGCCGCCGGCGAAGGGCAGAATGCCTTCCTGTAAATCAATCACGACAAGTGCGGTTTTACTGGCATCAAGTGTTAACATCGTTACTCCCGTTAAATGAATCACTTCCAGACACCATACGATGTGATGGCCTGTTCCTGGGCGGATAATTTTGTTAATTTTTGTGAGAATGCGCAATAAGAGTGCAGCAAACGACCGCCTGGCCGTGGTTCGCTCTTATCGTCCGGCGGAATTTCCAGTATAATAGCCGCCTTTTTTCATCCAGTTGTGACATACAGAAAGCTGCGACATAGTAGCCTGCATACCAGGCGACATTTAGCCTGCGGCTAATTAAGGGATATCTCATGCGTACAGAATATTGCGGGCAGCTGCGTCAGTCCCACGTCGGACAGCAGGTCACCCTGTGTGGTTGGGTCAATCGTCGTCGTGATCTTGGTAGCCTTATCTTCATCGATATGCGCGACCGCGAAGGTATCGTCCAGGTGTTCTTCGACCCGGATCGCGCAGATGCGTTGAAGCTGGCCTCTGAGCTGCGTAATGAGTTCTGCATTCAGGTTACCGGCACCGTGCGCGCGCGTGACGAGAAAAACGTCAACGCCGACATGGCAACGGGTGCCATCGAAGTGCTGGCGTCCGATCTGGTGATCATCAACCGTGCAGAAGCGCTGCCGCTGGACTCCAACCACGTCAACACTGAAGAAGCGCGTCTGAAATACCGCTACCTGGATCTGCGTCGTCCGGAAATGGCTCAGCGCCTGAAAACCCGTGCGAAAATCACCAGCCTGGTGCGTCGCTTTATGGATGACCACGGTTTCCTCGACATCGAAACCCCGATGCTGACCAAAGCCACGCCGGAAGGCGCGCGCGATTACCTGGTCCCATCCCGCGTTCATAAAGGCAAATTCTACGCGCTGCCGCAGTCTCCACAGCTGTTCAAACAGCTGCTGATGATGTCCGGCTTCGATCGCTACTATCAGATCGTTAAATGCTTCCGCGACGAAGACCTGCGCGCTGACCGCCAGCCAGAATTTACCCAAATCGATGTGGAAACCTCCTTCATGACCGCCGAGCAGGTGCGTGAAGTGATGGAAGCTCTGGTGCGTAGCCTGTGGAACGACGTGAAAGGCGTTGAGCTGGGCGATTTCCCTATCATGACCTTCGCTGAAGCCGAGCGTCGTTACGGCTCTGACAAACCAGACCTGCGTAACCCGATGGAGCTGGTGGACGTAGCAGACCTTGTGAAAGGCGTTGAGTTTGCCGTCTTCTCTGGCCCGGCTAACGATCCTAAAGGCCGCGTAGCAGCGCTGCGTGTACCGGGCGGTGCGGCACTGAGCCGCAAGCAGATCGACGACTACGGCAACTTCATCAAGATCTACGGTGCGAAAGGTCTGGCCTATATTAAAGTGACCGAGCGTGCGAAAGGTCTGGAAGGCATCACCAGCCCGGTAGCGAAATTCCTTAACGCGGACATCGTGGAAGCGATCCTTGAGCGCACCGGCGCGCAGGACGGCGACATGATCTTCTTCGGCGCAGACAACAAGAAAGTCGTGGCGGATGCGATGGGCGCGCTGCGTCTGAAGCTTGGCAAAGACCTGAGCCTGACCGACGAAAACAAATGGGCGCCGCTGTGGGTTATCGACTTCCCAATGTTTGAAGACGACGGTGAAGGCGGCCTGACCGCAATGCACCACCCGTTCACCTCGCCAAAAGACATGACGGCGGCAGAGCTGAAAGCGGCACCGGAAGATGCGGTCGCCAACGCTTATGACATGGTCATCAACGGCTACGAAGTGGGCGGCGGTTCCGTGCGTATTCACAGCGGTGAAATGCAGCAGACCGTGTTCGGCATTCTGGGCATCAACGAGCAGGAGCAGCGCGAGAAGTTTGGCTTCCTGCTGGACGCCCTGAAATACGGTACGCCGCCGCACGCGGGCCTGGCCTTCGGTCTTGACCGACTGACCATGCTGCTGACCGGCACCGATAACATTCGTGATGTTATTGCCTTCCCGAAAACCACTGCCGCAGCGTGTCTGATGACCGAGGCGCCAAGCTTTGCCAACCCGGCCTCTCTGGCCGAGCTGGGCATTGAAGTGGTGAAGAAGGAAGAGAAAAACTGATATGGCATATAAGCTTCCCGTTTCGGTCCTGGTGGTCATTTATGCAGAAGACACGAAGCGGGTGCTGATGTTGCAGCGGCGCGACGACCCTGATTTCTGGCAGTCGGTTACCGGCAGTCTGGAAGAGGGGGAAACCGCGTCGCAGGCCGCCGCGCGCGAAGTAAAGGAAGAGGTCACCATTGACGTTGCCCGCGAGCAACTGACCCTGAAGGACTGCCAGCGCACGGTGGAGTTTGAAATTTTTAGCCATTTACGTCATCGCTACGCGCCGGGTACCGAGCGCAATACGGAGTCGTGGTTCTGTCTCGCGCTCCCCCATGAACGGGAGATCGTGTTTACCGAACACCTGACCTACCGCTGGGTGAATGCGGCGGATGCCGCCGCACTGACCAAGTCGTGGAGCAACCGGCAGGCGATTGAAGAATTTGTAATTAACGCAGCCTGAGAAGGCGCGATTTTTGGAGAACTTTTTATGGCAGGTCATAGTAAGTGGGCCAACACCAAACACCGCAAAGCGGCACAGGATGCCAAGCGCGGTAAGATCTTTACCAAAATCATTCGCGAGCTGGTGACAGCAGCGCGTCTGGGCGGCGGCGATCCGGCTTCTAACCCGCGTCTGCGCGCGGCGGTAGATAAAGCGCTGTCAAACAACATGACGCGTGACACCCTGAACCGTGCAATCGCACGTGGCGTGGGCGGTGACGAAGACGCGAACATGGAAACCATCATTTATGAAGGTTACGGCCCTGGCGGTACTGCGGTGATGGTTGAGTGTCTGTCCGACAACCGTAACCGTACCGTTGCGGAAGTGCGCCACGCGTTCACCAAAACCGGTGGCAACCTGGGCACTGACGGTTCCGTTGCTTACCTGTTCAGCAAAAAAGGCGTCATTTCCTTCGAGAAAGGCGACGAAGATGCGATCATGGAAGCGGCGCTGGAAGCCGGTGCGGAAGACGTGGTGACCTTCGATGACGGCGCTATCGACGTTTATACCGCGTGGGAAGAGATGGGGGCCGTGCGCGATGCGCTGGAAGCGGCTGGCCTGAAGGCGGACAACGCTGAAGTCTCCATGATCCCGTCCACCAAAGCGGACATGGATGCGGAAACGGCACCGAAACTGCTGCGTCTGATCGACATGCTCGAAGACTGCGACGACGTGCAGGAAGTGTACCACAACGGTGAAATCTCTGATGAGGTTGCAGCGACTCTCTGATGAGAGCCTGTAAACCGTTTACGGGAGACGCGTGATGTCGATTATTCTCGGGATTGACCCAGGCTCACGCGTCACCGGTTATGGCGTTATCCGTCAGGTGGGACGCCAGTTAACCTACCTGGGCAGCGGCTGTATTCGCACCAAAGTGGACGATCTTCCTTCGCGCCTGAAGCTCATTTATGCGGGCGTGTCGGAGATCATCACCCAGTTTCAGCCGGACTATTTCGCCATTGAGCAGGTCTTTATGGCGAAAAACGCCGATTCAGCGCTAAAGCTCGGTCAGGCGCGCGGTGTCGCCATCGTCGCTGCCGTGAACCAGGATTTGCCGGTATTCGAATACGCGGCACGTCAGGTCAAGCAGACGGTGGTGGGCATTGGGAGCGCGGAGAAAAGCCAGGTGCAGCATATGGTGCGTACCCTGCTGAAGCTTCCCGCGAACCCGCAGGCCGACGCCGCGGATGCGCTGGCGATTGCGATTACCCACTGTCACGTCAGCCAGAACGCGATGCAAATGAGCGAGTCGCGGCTCAATCTGGCGCGAGGCAGGTTACGATAATCAGAAATCAGGCTGGATAAACATCCAGCCTTTTTTTATTATGTCGGCAGTTAATTTCTCTCAGAACGCAGGAGCGTCACGTGATAGGCAGACTCAGAGGCATCATCATTGAAAAACAACCCCCGTTAGTGCTGCTGGAAGTAGGTGGCGTGGGCTATGAAGTCCATATGCCGATGACCTGCTTCTACGAGCTGCCGGACGCGGGCAAAGAGGCGATTGTCTTTACCCAGTTTGTGGTGCGTGAAGATGCCCAGCTGCTGTACGGATTCAATAACAAGCAGGAACGCACCCTGTTCCGCGAGCTGATTAAAACTAACGGCGTCGGTCCGAAGCTGGCGCTGGCGATTTTGTCCGGCATGTCGGCACCACAGTTTGTGAATGCCGTTGAGCGCGAAGATCCTGCGGCGCTGATTAAGCTCCCGGGCATTGGTAAGAAAACCGCCGAGCGCCTGATTGTCGAGATGAAAGACCGCTTTAAAGGTCTGCATGGCGATCTGTTCACTCCGGCTGCCGATTTGGTACTGACCTCTCCTGGCGGCCCTGCAACGGATGATGACGCCGAGCAGGAAGCGGTTGCCGCGCTGGTGGCGCTGGGCTATAAACCTCAGGAGGCCAGCCGAATGGTGAGCAAAATTGCCAAACCGGACGCCAGCAGTGAAACCCTGATTCGTGAAGCGCTGCGCGCTGCATTGTGAGGTAAAGGATGATTGAAGCAGACCGCCTGGTGTCGGCAGGCACTATTCAGGCAGATGACGTGGTGGATCGCGCGATCCGCCCAAAACTGCTTGATGAGTATATCGGCCAGCCGCAGGTTCGTTCCCAGATGGAGATTTTCATCCAGGCGGCAAAGCTGCGCGGCGATGCGCTCGATCACCTGCTGATTTTTGGCCCTCCGGGTTTAGGCAAAACTACGCTGGCGAATATCGTTGCCAATGAAATGGGCGTCAACCTGCGCACCACCTCCGGCCCCGTGCTGGAGAAGGCGGGCGATCTCGCGGCGATGTTGACCAACCTCGAACCGCATGACGTGCTGTTTATCGATGAGATCCACCGCCTGTCGCCGGTGGTGGAGGAAGTGCTCTATCCGGCGATGGAAGATTACCAGCTGGATATCATGATCGGTGAAGGCCCGGCCGCGCGCTCCATCAAAATCGATCTGCCGCCCTTTACCCTGATTGGCGCCACCACCCGCGCCGGGTCGTTGACCTCTCCGCTGCGCGACCGTTTCGGCATTGTGCAGCGTCTCGAGTTTTACCAGGTGGCGGACCTCCAGCACATCGTTGGCCGTAGCGCCCGCTATATGGGGCTCGAAATGAGCGAAGAGGGCGCGTTTGAAGTGGCGAAACGTTCCCGCGGTACGCCTCGTATCGCCAACCGCCTGCTGCGCCGCGTGCGTGACTTTGCCGAGGTGAAGCACGATGGCTCGATTTCCGCGGAGATCGCCGCTCAGGCGCTGGATATGCTTAACGTCGATGCCGAAGGCTTTGACTATATGGACCGTAAACTGCTGCTGGCGGTGCTGGACAAGTTCTTTGGCGGCCCTGTCGGGCTGGATAACCTGGCTGCGGCTATTGGGGAAGAGCGTGAGACGATTGAAGATGTGCTGGAGCCGTATCTGATCCAGCAGGGCTTCCTGCAACGCACCCCGCGTGGACGTATGGCAACGGTGCGGGCGTGGAATCATTTCGGCATTACGCCACCGGCAATGCCGTAATGTTTTGTTCCCTCTCCCCGAGGGAGAGGGCCAGGTGAGGGCTTCAGCGCCCTCCATGTTAATTCGCGGTCTTTTTCATCATACTGAAGATAAACATCACCGCCGCACTTAGCACCACTGATGGCCCCGCAGGCGTGTCATAGAACGCCGAGAACGTTAACCCACCCGTTACCGCAATCATCCCGATAATCACGGCTACGCCGGCCATCTGCTCCGGCGTACGGGCAAAACGACGCGCCGTGGCGGCCGGGATGATCAGCAGCGACGTAATAATCAGCGCGCCGACAAACTTCATTGCGACACCAATCGTTAACGCCGTCACGAGCATCAGTAGCAGTTTTACGCGCTGCAGCTTCACGCCGTCGACAAATGCCAGATCCGGACTGACGGTCATGGCCAGTAAATTCCGCCACTGCCAGAGCAGAATAGCGAGCACCACCACCACGCCAACGGCGATAGCGATGAGATCTTCCGGCGTCACGGCCAGCAGGTCGCCGAAGAGGTAGGCCATCAGATCCACGCGGATGTTCGACATCAGGCTGACCACCACCAAGCCCAGAGACAGGGCACTGTGCGCCATAATGCCAAGCAGCGTATCAATGGCGAGGTGAGGGCGTTTTTCGAGCCAGACCAGACCGGCGGCCAGCAGCAGCGTGACCACAATCACCGCGTAGAAGGGGTTCACATCCAGCAGCAGACCAAAGGCAACGCCCAGCAGAGACGCATGCGCCAGGGTATCGCCAAAATAGGACATTCTGCGCCAGACAACAAACGAGCCGAGCGGGCCCGCGGCGCAGGCAAGCATAATCCCGGCCAGCCAGCCGGGCAGTAACAGTTCAATCATGAGTGTCCATTTCCCCGACGCAGTACGATTCGTCCCTGTAAATCATGGCGATGATTATGATGATGACGGTAAATACCCAGCTGTTCAGCGCCGCGTGGGCCGAACATGGAGATAAACTCCGGGTGCATTGACACCACTTCAGGCGTACCGGAGCAGCAGATATGGTGGTTGAGGCACAGCACTTCGTCGGTTTTTGCCATCACCAGATGCAGGTCGTGCGACACCATCAGCACGGCGCAATCAAGCTCCCGACGGAGCTGGTCGATCAAATCATAAAGCGCAACCTGACCATTCACATCCACACCCTGAGTTGGCTCATCCAGTACCAGCAGCTGCGGGCTGCTCAGCAGCGCGCGGGCAAGTAAAACACGCTGAGTTTCACCGCCGGACAGTTTTTGCAGCGGCGCATCGACAAGATGGCCCGCCTGCACGCGTTTCAGCGCCGGGAGAATATCGGCTTTACGGGTGCCGGGGCGCAGACGCAGGAAACGGCTGACCGTCAGCGGCAGCGTGGCGTCGAGATGAAGTTTTTGCGGCACATAGCCGATACGCAATTTTTCCTCGCGCTTAATCACGCCTTCATCGGGTGCGACCAGACCCAGCACCACGCGCACCAGGGTGGATTTGCCTGCGCCATTGGGGCCGAGCAGCGTCAGAATTTTGCCGGGCTTCAGATCGAGCGACACGTCAGAGAGGACGCGGCGCTGCCCGAATGAGACCGAAATATTTTCAAGAGAAACCAATGTCGTCATGTCATTTTAAGCTTGAAGAAGTCAACGAATGTTATAATATCACATTCCACGCATTCACTACGATGATTAGTCGCATTATGTTACATAAAAATACGCTTCTTTTCGCAGCATTATCCGCTGCCCTTTGGGGTACAACCGCACAAGATGTTAACGCGGCGGTTGTCGCTTCGCTTAAACCACTCGGATTCATCGCGTCTGCCATTGCAGACGGGGTAACGGAAACCCAGGTTCTGCTCCCTGATGGTGCATCTGAGCATGACTATTCCCTGCGCCCGTCAGATGTAAAACGCTTACAAAACGCGGACTTAGTCGTCTGGATTGGTCCTGAAATGGAAGCGTTTATGCAAAAGTCAGCAAAACAGGTTGCTGGCGAAAAACAGGTCGCGATTGCCGAACTCTCCGGCGTGAAACCGTTGCTCATGAAAGGGGCGGATGACGACGGCGACGAACCTGATCATCATGCCGCAGACGGCGAAAAAGGTGATGGAGATCACCATCACGGCGAGTACAACATGCATCTTTGGTTATCCCCAGAGATAGCGCGGCTTTCAGCGGTTGCAATCCACGACAAATTAGTGGAACTTATGCCGCAAAGTCGAGCCAAACTAGACGCCAACCTGAAGGATTTTGAGGCACAATTAGCCGCAACCGATAAGCAGGTTGGTAATGAGCTCGCACCGTTGAAAGGTAAAGGGTATTTCGTTTTTCATGACGCCTACGGCTATTACGAAAAACACTACGGTTTGACCCCACTGGGCCACTTCACCGTCAACCCTGAAATTCAGCCTGGTGCGCAGCGTTTACATGAAATCAGAACACAGTTGGTTGAGCAAAAAGCGACATGCGTTTTTGCTGAGCCACAGTTCAGGCCAGCGGTCGTAGAAGCCGTGGCCAGGGGAACATCCGTGCGCATGGGAACCCTTGACCCGCTAGGTACGAATATCCAGTTGAGCAAAGCGAGCTATTCGCAGTTCCTCAGCCAACTGGCGAACCAGTATGCGAGCTGCCTGAAAGGAGATTAACGAGGAAGTGAATACGTGCAACAGATAGCCCGCTCTGTCGCCCTGGCATTTAACAATCTGCCACGACCCCACCGCGTTATGCTGGGGTCGCTTACAGTTCTCACCTTAGCGGTCGCCGTCTGGCGGCCCTATGTTTACCACCCGAGTTCTGCCCCTATCATCAAAACCATTGAGCTTGAAAAGAGCGAAATCCGTTCTTTGCTGCCTGAAGCCAGTGAGCCTATCGACCAGGCGGCTCAGGAAGATGAAGCCATCCCGCAGGATGAGCTGGACGATAAAACCGAGAACGAGGCGGGTATCCACGAATATGTTGTCTCTACCGGGGATACGCTGAGCAGCGTGCTGAACCAGTACGGCATCGACATGGGCAATATCAGCCAGCTGGCGGCTGCGGATAAAGATCTTCGTAACCTGAAAATCGGACAACAGCTCTCCTGGACTTTAACGGCGGATGGCGATCTCCAGCGTCTGACCTGGGAAATGTCCCGCCGCGAAACCCGCACCTACGATCGCACTGCAAACGGTTTCAAGATGACCAGCGAAATGCAGAAGGGTGACTGGGTTAACAGCGTTCTGAAAGGTACCGTGGGCGCGAGCTTTGTCTCCAGCGCGCGCGATGCAGGCCTGACCAGCGCTGAAATCAGCTCGGTGATCAAAGCCATGCAGTGGCAGATGGATTTCCGCAAGCTGAAGAAGGGCGATGAGTTCTCCGTCCTGATGTCCCGCGAAATGCTGGACGGCAAGCGCGAGCAAAGCCAGCTGCTGGGCGTACGTCTGCGCTCCGAAGGCAAAGATTACTACGCGATTCGTGCCGAAGACGGTAAGTTCTATGACCGCAGCGGTACGGGCCTTGCAAAAGGTTTCCTGCGTTTCCCGACGGCAAAACAGTTCCGCGTCTCCTCTAACTTTAACCCGCGTCGTCTGAACCCTGTAACCGGGCGCGTCGCGCCGCACCGTGGCGTTGACTTTGCCATGCCGCAGGGCACGCCGGTACTGGCGGTTGGCGATGGTGAAGTGGTGGTGGCCAAGCGTAGCGGTGCCGCCGGATATTATGTCGCGGTACGTCATGGTCGTACTTATACGACCCGCTATATGCACCTGCGTAAGCTGCTGGTGAAGCCGGGCCAGAAGGTGAAGCGTGGTGACCGTATCGCGATCTCCGGCAATACCGGACGCTCTACTGGCCCGCACCTGCACTATGAAGTGTGGATCAACCAGCAGGCCGTGAACCCGCTGACGGCGAAACTGCCGCGCACCGAAGGCCTGACAGGTAAAGATCGTACTGATTATCTGGCGCAGGTGAAAGAGGTGATGCCGCAGCTGAGCTTAAACTAAGCCCTCTGTTTTTGTTAAAAAAGCCGGCGCACACTGACGCCGGCTTTTTCTTTTGTGCGTGGACGACTGCCTCGCTACACTATCTGAATAAAATTTTGCGTCATCAGACCCTGGATCCAGCATGGAAACCAAAAAAAACAATATTGAATACATTCCTGAGTTTGAAAAATCCTTCCGCCATCCGCGCAACTGGGGCGCCTGGCTTGGTGTTTACACTTTTGCGGGGATGGCGATGCTGCCTGCTTCCGTACGCGATCCCGTTCTGGGGAAAATTGGCCGTCTGGCCGGGCGTTTGGGCAAGAGCGCCCGCCGCCGCGCGCAGATCAACCTCTACTACTGTTTTCCTGAGAAAAGCGACGCCGAGCGCGAGGCAATCATTGATGAGATGTATACCACCGCGCCGCAGGCAATGGCGATGATGGCTGAACTGGCGCTGAAAGGGCCGGATAAAATCGTCGATCGCGTTGACTGGAAAGGGCTGGACATCATCGAGGAGATGCGCCGCAATGACGAGAAAGTCATTTTCCTCGTCCCCCACGGCTGGGGCGTTGATATTCCGGCGATGCTGATGGCGTCTCAGGGGCAGAAAATGGCGGCGATGTTCCATAACCAGGGAAATAAAATCTACGATTTTGTCTGGAATACGGTGCGTCGTCGTTTTGGCGGACGTTTGCATGCGCGTAACGATGGCATTAAGCCCTTCATTCAGTCGGTACGTCAGGGGTACTGGGGATACTATCTGCCGGATCAGGACCACGGCCCCGAGCACAGCGAGTTTGTCGATTTCTTTGCGACCTATAAAGCGACGCTCCCCGCGATTGGTCGCCTGATGAAAGTCTGTCGTGCCCGCGTGATCCCGCTATTCCCGGTCTATGACGGCAAAACGCATCGCCTGAGTATTGAGGTCCGTCCGCCGATGGATGATCTGCTGACCGCGGACGACCACACCATTGCGCGTCGAATGAACGAAGAGGTGGAAATCCTGGTGGGGCCGCATGCCGAACAGTACACGTGGATCCTGAAGCTGCTTAAAACGCGTAAGCCGGGTGAAACTGAGCCCTATAAACGCAAAGAGCTTTATCCGCGGAAATAATAAAAGCCCTCTCCATCTGGAGAGGGCTTTTTAACACAGACATTATTACTCGACGGTCATAACGCGCGTGGTGTTGGTTGAGCCGATGGTGCTCATCACGTCGCCCTGGGTCACAATGACGATATCACCGGACACCAGATAGCCTTTGTCGCGCAGCAGGTTTACGGCATCGTGCGCCGCAGCTACGCCGTCACTGGTGCTGTCGAAGTGAACCGGCGTCACGCCGCGGTACAGCGCCGTCAGGTTCAGGGTACGTTCGTGACGGGACATGGCGAAGATCGGCAGACCAGAGCTGATACGAGAGGTCATCAGCGCGGTGCGGCCAGATTCGGTCATGGTGATGATCGCGGTAACGCCCTTCAAATGGTTTGCCGCGTACATCGCAGACATCGCAATCGCTTCTTCCACGTTGTCAAACTGCACGTCCAGACGGTGTTTAGAGACGTTGATGCTTGGGATCTTTTCAGCGCCCAGGCAGACGCGCGCCATGGCGGCCACGGTTTCTGCCGGATACTGGCCCGCAGCGGTTTCCGCAGAGAGCATCACCGCATCGGTACCGTCCAGCACGGCGTTAGCCACGTCCATGACTTCTGCGCGGGTTGGCATTGGGTTGGTGATCATCGATTCCATCATCTGAGTGGCGGTGATCACCGCGCGGTTCAGCTGACGTGCGCGACGAATCAGCGCTTTCTGGATCCCTACCAGCTCAGGGTCGCCAATTTCCACGCCCAGGTCACCACGCGCGACCATTACCACGTCGGACGCGAGGATCACATCGTCCATGGCATCCTGATCGCAAACGGCTTCCGCGCGTTCAACTTTCGCGACGATTTTAGCATCGCAGCCTGCATCACGCGCCAGACGACGCGCATAGTTCAGATCTTCACCGCAGCGCGGGAAGGAGACCGCCAGGTAGTCAACGCCGATCAGCGCAGCCGTCACGATGTCCGCTTTGTCTTTATCGGTAAGCGCTTCTGCAGAGAGGCCGCCGCCCAGTTTGTTGATGCCTTTATTGTTGGAGAGCGGGCCGCCGACGGTGACTTCGGTGAACACTTTCATGCCCTGAACTTCCAGCACCTTCAGCTGTACGCGACCGTCGTCGAGCAGCAGGATATCGCCCGGCACCACGTCAGCCGGCAGGCCTTTATAGTCGATACCGACTTTCTCTTTATCGCCTTCGCCTTTGCCCAGGTTGGCATCAAGCAGGAATTTGTCGCCGATATTGAGGAAAACCTTACCCTCTTTAAAGGTCGAGACACGAATTTTTGGACCCTGCAAATCGCCGAGGATAGCAACGTGGCGGCCCAGTTTGGCTGCGATTTCACGCACTTTATCGGCACGTAATTTATGGTCTTCTGGCGTACCGTGAGAGAAGTTCATACGCACCACGTTGGCGCCGGCGGCGATAATTTTCTCGAGATTATTATCGCGGTCGGTGGCCGGGCCTAAGGTGGTTACGATCTTGGTTCTGCGAAGCCTTCTGGACATGTAATACTCCGTTGACTGAAACAACTTTGGTGTTGCGTGAACATTGAATCGGCCTTCATCTGCTGCAAGGCAGCGGAGAGTGGACCGAATGCCGTAAATCGTTACATCGTAATTATTGGTTACGTCTTCGTTATCAACTATCAGGGAACATCGCTCTTTATAAGCAATTCTTTATCAAAACGCGATTCCTTCAGCGCTTCCTTGACCCGCTTCAAGTTATCCCGGAATTTTGCGCCCCGACGTAAGGTAAAACCGGTTGCCAGCACGTCAATCACGGTGAGCTGCGCCAGTCGGGAAACCATCGGCATATAAATGTCGGTGTCTTCCGGCACGTCGAGGGTGATCGCCAGCGTCGCCTCACGCGCCAGCGGCGTGCCTGCCGTGGTGAGGGCAATCACCATGGCATCGTTTTCACGGGCCAGCTGCGCCAGCTCTACCTGACTCTTGGTGCGGCCGGTGTGCGAAATCAGTACCACGACGTCATCTTCACTGCAATTCATACAGCTCATGCGTTGCAGCACAATGTCATCGGAATAAATCACCGGGACGTTAAAGCGGAAAAATTTGTTCATGGCGTCATGCGCCACTGCGGCAGACGACCCGAGACCAAAGAACGCAATCCGCTTGGCCTGGGTGAGCAAATCCACCGCGCGATTCACGGAACTCATGTCCAGAGACTGGCGGACGTGGTCAAGCGAAGCCATAGCCGATTCAAAAATTTTCGCGGTATAGGCATCAACGCTGTCGTCTTCATCCACATTACGATTAACATATGGGGTGCCGTTAGCCAGACTTTGTGCCAGATGCAGTTTAAAATCAGGAAAGCCGCGCGTTTCGAGGCTGCGGCAAAAGCGATTGACCGTCGGTTCGCTAACACCCGCTTCCTGTGCCAGAGCGGCGATGCTTGAATGAATCGCCTGAGCGGGGGAGGCGAGAATGACCTCGGCCACTTTTCGCTCGGATTTGCTAAGGTGTTCCAGTTGAAACTGGATTTTTTCCAGCATGTTCATGTTAACAGGACGCTCATGGGTGTAAACGATTTCATAAATTGATGAAATCGTGATTCGATTTAACCGATATTACCCTTGTGGCTTCCATTAAGGGTAACAATCGACAAGATAATGTTGTTGTTTTTTTTCATTACTTGATCGGTGTCGGGTTTTGCTGTGACCCCGTTGCGCAAAGAAACGACGGTTGTTGCGTCATTGCGCCGTCGTAATCCTCCAAAGGGGGAAAAATCGCGTTATCGCACGCGACGATAAGCGCTAATGGTTTCGGGAATGACGTAAAAGCAGTACAGTGCATTGTAATAAAATTACAACGATACCTGGCAGAAGTACCAGGTGATCCAACTGAGGAGAATGACATGGCGGTAACGCAAACAGCCCAGGCATGTGACCTGGTCATTTTCGGCGCGAAAGGCGACCTTGCACGCCGAAAATTGCTGCCTTCCCTGTATCAACTGGAGAAAGCGGGCCAAATTCATCCGGATACCCGTATCCTGGGTGTCGGGCGCGCCGACTGGGATAAGGACGCTTATACCAAAGTCGTCCGCGAGGCGCTCGAAACTTTCATGAAGGAAAAAATTGATGAAAGTTTGTGGGATACCCTGAGTGGACGCCTCGATTTCTGCAACCTGGACGTCAACGACGTCAGCGCGTTTACCCGCTTAGGCGCGATGCTGGATCAGAAAAACCGTGTCACCATTAACTATTTCGCCATGCCGCCAAGCACCTTCGGCGCCATCTGCAAAGGTCTGGGTGAAGCCAAACTGAACGCCAAACCGGCGCGCGTCGTGATGGAAAAGCCGCTGGGTACGTCGCTGGCAACCTCGCGTGAAATCAACGACCAGGTGGGCGAGTTCTTTGAAGAGTGCCAGGTCTACCGTATCGACCACTATCTCGGTAAAGAGACGGTACTGAACCTGCTGGCGCTGCGTTTCGCTAACTCCCTGTTTGTGAATAACTGGGACAACCGCACTATCGACCACGTGGAAATCACCGTGGCGGAAGAGGTGGGGATTGAAGGTCGCTGGGGCTACTTTGACCAGGCCGGTCAGATGCGCGACATGATCCAGAACCACCTGCTGCAAATTCTGTGCATGATTGCCATGTCTCCACCGTCTGACCTGACGGCTGACAGCATCCGTGACGCAAAAGTGAAAGTGCTGAAGTCATTGCGCCGCATCGATCGCTCCAACGTGCGTGAGAAGACCGTCCGCGGCCAGTACACCGCCGGGTTTGCGCAAGGCAAAAAAGTGCCGGGCTACCTGGAAGAAGAGGGCGCGAACAAGTCCAGCAACACCGAGACGTTCGTGGCGATCCGCGTGGATATCGACGACTGGCGCTGGGCGGGCGTTCCGTTCTACCTGCGCACCGGTAAACGTCTGCCGGCCAAATGTTCCGAAGTGGTTGTTTACTTCAAAAACCCGGAACTGAACCTGTTCAAAGAGTCCTGGCAGGAACTGCCGCAGAACAAGCTGACCATTCGACTGCAGCCGGACGAAGGGGTGGATATCCAGATCCTGAACAAAGTGCCGGGGCTGGATCATAAACACAACCTGCAGACCACCAAGCTGGATCTGAGCTACTCCGAAACCTTTAATCAGACGCACCTGGCCGATGCTTACGAGCGTCTGCTGCTGGAAACCATGCGCGGTATCCAGGCGCTGTTCGTGCGTCGCGACGAAGTGGAAGAGGCGTGGAAATGGGTCGACTCCATCACCGAAGCCTGGGCTGCCGATCAGGATGCGCCAAAACCGTATCAGGCGGGTACCTGGGGACCTGTCGCGTCGGTGGCAATGATCACCCGCGATGGCCGCTCCTGGAACGAGTTTGAGTAAGATAATCCTCTAGCTCGAAAGTGTTATTTTACCGGTAACATGATCTAACACAGCTAGTGGCACAATTTTCAACTTTTAAGCTCCGCGTGGATTCACCCGCGGAGCTTTTTTTATTACACTGCCGGAAGTGATTTTGCCCCTGAGCTCCGGACAGCAAGCGTTTCAGCGTTGTTAACAACTGCCAGCGACTTTGTAAACTCCCGAGCCGGACAGATAATTAAGAGGAGCTTTTATGAATCCGACATTGTTACGCGTAACACAACGCATTATCGAGCGCTCGAAAGAGACCCGTTCGGCCTACCTCGCCCGGATTGAACAGGCAAAGAGCAGCACCGTCCACCGATCACAGCTGGCCTGCGGGAACCTGGCGCACGGCTTCGCCGCCTGCCAGCCTGATGATAAAGCGTCGCTGAAAAGCATGTTGCGTAACAATATCGCCATCATTACCTCCTATAACGATATGCTTTCCGCACACCAGCCGTATGAGGTCTATCCCGCTATCATCCGCAACGCGCTGCACAGCGTAAATGCGGTGGGCCAGGTGGCGGGCGGCGTACCTGCCATGTGCGACGGCGTGACGCAGGGGCAGGACGGCATGGAGCTGTCCCTGCTGAGCCGCGAAGTGATTGCCATGTCTGCCGCGGTGGGGCTGTCACACAATATGTTCGATGGCGCGCTGTACCTCGGCGTGTGCGACAAGATTGTCCCGGGCCTGGTGATGGCGGCGCTGTCGTTTGGGCATCTGCCTGCGATCTTCGTCCCGTCCGGCCCAATGGCGAGCGGTCTGCCGAACAAAGAAAAAGTGCGTATCCGCCAGCTGTACGCGGAAGGGAAAGCAGACCGTCAGGCGCTGCTGGAGGCGGAAGCCGCGTCCTATCATGCGCCGGGAACCTGTACGTTCTACGGTACGGCTAACACTAACCAGATGGTCGTGGAATTTATGGGAATGCAGCTTCCGGGCTCGTCCTTTATCCAGCCAGATGCGCCGCTGCGCAAGGCGCTGACCGAGGCCGCGGCCCGTCAGGTCACGCGTCTGACCGGCAACGGCAACGAATGGATGCCGATGGGCAAAATGGTCGACGAAAAAGTCATCGTCAACGGGATTGTCGCGCTGCTGGCAACCGGGGGCTCAACCAACCACACCATGCACCTGGTGGCCATGGCGCGTGCGGCGGGCATTCTGATTAACTGGGATGACTTCTCCGAGATCTCTTCCGTGGTGCCGCTGATGGCACGGCTGTACCCGAACGGTCCGGCGGATATTAACCACTTCCAGGCCGCAGGCGGTGTACCGCTGCTGATGCGCGAGCTGCTGAAAGGCGGACTGCTGCATGAAGACGTGAATACCGTGGCGGGCTTTGGCCTTCAGCGCTACACCCAGGAGCCGTGGCTGAACAACGGCGAGCTGGACTGGCGTGAAGGGGCGAGCGCGTCCCTTGATGCGCAGGTGATTGCCACGATCGACAAACCGTTCTCTCCTCATGGCGGCACCAAAGTGCTGAGCGGCAACCTCGGTCGTGCGGTAATGAAGACCTCTGCCGTACCGGAAGAGAACCAGGTTATCGAAGCGCCGGCGGTGGTATTTGAAAGCCAGCATGACGTGTTACCTGCCTTTGACGTCGGTCTGCTCGATAAAGACTGCGTGGTGGTGGTGCGTCACCAGGGGCCTAAAGCCAACGGGATGCCAGAATTACATAAACTTATGCCACCACTTGGTGTATTATTGGACCGCCGTTTCAAAATTGCGCTAGTCACCGATGGACGCCTCTCCGGGGCATCCGGTAAAGTGCCTTCAGCCATCCACGTGACGCCGGAAGCCTACGACGGTGGCCTGCTGGCGAAAGTACGCGACGGTGACATGATCCGCGTGAACGGTCAGACGGGCGAGTTAACCCTGCTGGTGGATGAAGCCGAGCTGGCGGCACGTCAGCCTCATATTCCTGACCTGAGCGCATCGCGCGTGGGGACCGGACGCGAAATGTTCAGCGCGCTGCGTGAGAAACTCTCCGGTGCGGAGCAGGGCGCAACCTGTATTACGTTTTAAGACGACTTGATTTTAACGATCTGGCGAGAGAAAACTCTGATGAAAAACTGGAAAACAAGTGCAGAAGCAATCCTGACCACTGGCCCTGTCGTGCCGGTTATCGTGGTAAACAAGCTGGAGCACGCTGTACCGATGGCGAAAGCGCTGGTTGCGGGCGGCGTTCGCGTTCTGGAAGTCACCCTGCGCACCGCCTGCGCGATGGACGCTATCCGCGCTATCGCCAAAGAAGTGCCGGACGCCATCATCGGTGCGGGTACCGTTCTCAACGCGCAGCAGCTGGCGGAAGTGACCGAAGCGGGCGCGCAGTTCGCCATCAGCCCTGGCCTGACCGAGCCGCTGCTGAAAGCCGCCACGGAAGGTACTATTCCGCTGATCCCTGGCATCAGCACCGTCTCTGAACTGATGCTGGGCATGGACTACGGTCTGAAAGAGTTCAAATTCTTCCCGGCCGAAGCGAACGGCGGCACCAAAGCGCTGCAGGCGATTGCGGGTCCCTTCTCTCAGGTACGCTTCTGCCCGACGGGCGGTATCTCTCCTGCCAACTACCGTGACTACCTGGCGCTGAAAAGCGTGCTGTGCATCGGTGGTTCATGGCTGGTTCCGGCGGATGCGCTGGAAGCGGGCGACTGGGATCGCATTACCAAACTGGCTCGCGAAGCGGTTGAAGGCGCGAAGCAGTAAGCCATTCGCCATATGAAAAACGGGCCTTCTGGCCCGTTTTTTTATCCTGCAACCTTAACGCTCGCAGCAGCCGCTTTCGCTCTTGCCACAGCGTCGTCAACGTTATCTCCGGTGGCTAATGCCACGCCAAGACGGCGAGTTCCGTCGATCTCCGGCTTGCCGAACAGACGTACCTGCAATCCTGCGCCCACTGCCCCGTCGACGTTATCAAACGTGACGTTCTGGCTGGTTAACTGCGGCAGGATCACCGCCGAGGCGGCAGGGCCATACTGACGTACACCGCCGACGGGCAGGCCGAGGAACGCGCGCACGTGCAGGGCGAACTCGGAGAGATCCTGCGAAATCAGCGTGACCATGCCGGTGTCATGCGGGCGAGGGGAGACTTCGCTGAAAATCACCTCATCACCGCACACAAACAGCTCCACGCCGAACAGGCCATAGCCGCCCAGCGCCAGGACGGTTTTACGGGCGATCTCCTGAGCACGCTCCAGCGCCAGGGTGCTCATCTGCTGCGGCTGCCAGGATTCGCGGTAATCGCCATCCTCCTGACGGTGACCAATCGGGTCGCAGAAATGGACGCCGTCAACGGCGCTGACGGTCAGCAGGGTGATTTCGAAATCAAACTTCACGACGCCTTCGACGATCACGCGACCGGCCCCGGCACGGCCGCCCTGCTGGGCATAATCCCACGCGTTATCCAGGGTACCGCTGTCGCGAATAAAGCTCTGTCCTTTTCCGGAGGAGCTCATCACCGGCTTAACGATGCACGGGTAACCAATTTCCTCGACGGCCTGCAGGAACGCGGCCTTATCGCCAGCAAAACGGTAGCTCGAGGTGGGCAATCCCAGCTCTTCCGCCGCCAGGCGACGAATGCCTTCGCGGTTCATGGTCAGCTTTGCGGCTTTCGCACAGGGCACCACGCGCTGGCCTTCCTGCTCCAGGGCGATCAGCGTATCGGTGGCAATGGCCTCAATTTCCGGCACGACAAAATCGGGTTTTTCGCGCGTAATCAGCTCGCGAAGGGCATCGCCATCCAGCATGTTAATCACATAAGAACGATGGGCGACGTGCATGGCGGGTGCGTCGGCGTAACGGTCTACGGCAATGACTTCCACACCTAAACGCTGGCACTCAATGGCGACCTCTTTCCCCAGCTCGCCCGATCCCAACAGCATCACTCGCGTCGCCGCAGGTCGCAGCGCAGTTCCTAAACGAATCATAACAATCCCCCTGAAAAAGTTGCGCGCAGTATAAACGAAAACGTTTGCGTCTGTCTCGTGCACGGCTAAACGAGGGGACAGAAATTTGCGCTTCTTTAGCCCGACCAGACATTTCCTGACGCCTGCTCGCTTACGCTGTGAAACATGTTCACCGTTAAGTGAGGGAAACCATGTCTGGCTGGATAAATCAATTGCAATCCCTGTTAGGGCAGAAAACATCGTCTGGCGAGCGGGACCTCAGCAAACTGCTGGTACCCGGAGCGCTCGGCGGGCTGGCAGGCCTGCTGGTCGCGAATAAATCCTCACGCAAGCTGCTGGCAAAGTATGGTACAGGCGCGTTGCTGGCCGGCGGCGGCGCCATCGCGGGCTCCGTGCTGTGGAATAAATACAAGGACAGAATACGGACCGCGCACAGCGATGAACCGCATTACGGCGAGCACACCTCGCCGCTGGATCTGCGTACCGAACGGCTCATTCTTGCGCTGGTTTTTGCCGCGAAAAGCGACGGGCATATTGACGATAAGGAACGAGCGGCGATCGAGCAGCAGCTGCGCGAAGCCGGCGTTGAAGAGAAGGGAAGAGTGCTGGTGGCGCAGGCGATAGAACAGCCGCTCGAGCCGCAGCGTCTTGCCCAAAGTGTGAAAAATGAGGAAGAGGCGCTGGAGCTCTATTTCCTCAGCTGCGCAGCCATCGATATCGATCATTTTATGGAGCGGAGCTACCTTAACGCCCTGGGCGATGCGTTAAAGATCCCTCAGGACGTGCGCGAGGGCATTGAGCGGGATATCCGGGAGCAAAAACAGGCGTTACAGGGATAGTCGTCGCCGTCGCGACGCTGTTTCGCTTGCATCATGCGTGGGTTTTGCCAACCTTATAGGGTGTAAAACTTAAAAGAATGATGACATGCCACCGAAAGCCCGACGTACTCCTTATGCGATCACCACGCATGGCGATACGCGTATAGACAACTATTACTGGCTGCGGGACGATTCGCGCTCCCGGCCAGAGGTACTCGACTACCTGCACGAGGAAAACGACTATGGCCGCAAGGTCATGTCCAGCCAGCAGACGCTTCAGGACCAGCTCCTGAATGAAATGGTGCAGCGTATTCCCCAGCGCGATATCTCCGCGCCCTGGACCAAAAACGGCTATCGCTATCGCCATATTTACGAGCCCGGCAATGAGTATCCCATCTACCAGCGTCAGTCGGTGTTAAGCGCCGAATGGGATGAGTGGGATATTCTGCTGGATGCCAACCAGCGCGCCGCCCACAGCGAGTTTTATACCCTGGGCGGCATGTCCATTTCCCCTGACAACGCGGTGATGGCGCTGGCGGAGGATTATCTCTCCCGCCGCCAGTACGGCCTGCGGTTTCGCAATCTGGAGACCGGCAACTGGTATCCGGAAATGCTGGAAAACGTCTCCCCGGATTTTGTCTGGGCGAATGATTCCGAGACGGTTTACTACGTCAAAAAGCACGCGTCGACGCTGCTGCCTTACCAGGTGTGGCGACATACCGTGGGAACGGACTCCGCTGACGACGAGCTGGTTTATGAAGAGAAAGACGAAACGTTCTATGTCAGCCTGCATAAAACCTCCTCACGCCACTATGTGATTATCTTCCTTGCCAGCGCGACGACGTCGGAAGTCCTGCTGCTGGATGCCGAACTGCCGGACGCCCAGCCGCTCTGTTTCCTGCCGCGCCGCAAGGATCACGAGTACAGCCTGGACCACTTCCAGCACAGCTTTTATTTGCGCTCCAATCGCGAGGGCAAAAACTTTGGTCTCTATAAAACCAAAGTGCGCGATGAGCGCAAGTGGGAGGTGCTTATCCCCGCGCGGGATCAGGTGATGCTGGAAGGGTTCACCCTCTTTACCGACTGGCTGGTGGTGGAAGAGCGTCAGCGCGGGCTGACCAGTATCCGGCAAATCAACCGAAAAACCCGGGAAGTGGTGGGGATTGCGTTTGATGACCCGGCCTACGTGACGTGGATTGGGTTCAACCCTGAACCCGAATCGTCGCGGTTGCGCTACGGCTACTCCTCCATGACCACGCCGGACACCCTGTTTGAGCTGGATATGGATACCGGGCAGCGCCAGGTGATTAAACAGACCGAGGTAAAAGGGTTTGAGTCCGACAACTACCGCAGCGAGCACCTGTGGGTCACCGCCCGTGATGGCGTGGAGGTGCCGGTCTCTCTTGTTTACCATCGGGCTCATTTCCAGAAAGGCAAAAACCCGATTCTGGTGTACGGCTACGGCTCGTATGGCTCAAGCATGGACGCCGATTTCAGCAGCAGCCGGTTAAGCCTGCTCGATCGCGGTTTTGTTTTCGCCATCGCCCATATTCGCGGCGGCGGTGAGCTGGGCCAGCACTGGTATGAAGACGGGAAATTCCTGAAGAAGAAAAACACCTTCAATGACTACCTCGACGTCTGCGATGCGCTGATTGAGCAGGGCTACGGCGATCCGCAGCTCTGCTTTGGGATGGGGGGCAGCGCGGGCGGTATGCTGATGGGGGCAGCGATCAACCAGCGTCCCGACCGCTTTAAGGGGATTGTCGCGCAGGTTCCGTTTGTCGATGTGGTCACGACCATGCTCGATGAATCCATTCCCCTTACTACCGGGGAGTTTGAGGAGTGGGGGAATCCGCAGGATGAGATGTACTACCGCTATATGAAAGAGTACAGCCCGTACGATAACGTGGAGGCGAAATCCTACCCGCATATGCTGGTCACCACCGGTTTGCATGATTCTCAGGTGCAATACTGGGAGCCGGCAAAATGGGTGGCAAAACTGCGTGAGCTGAAAACCGATGACAATCTGCTGCTGCTGTGTACCGACATGGATTCCGGACACGGGGGGAAATCGGGGCGATTTAAATCGTACGAAGGGGTTGCTCTGGAATATGCCTTTTTAATAGGCCTGGCGCAGGACACGCTGCCAGGCCGTGCGGAGCGTTAAGCGTCGCCCAGATAATGTTTCAGCGTTAAGCGCAGCTCCGGGCTCATTCTGTCGAGGTTGTTATACAGCCAGCGCAAATAGCCCGGGTCTTTATCCGCCACCTCGGACACCGGCTTCCCGCGATATTTACCAAAGGTAAACGTGGTCAGCAGCGCGGGACGTCCTGTGATCGTCGCCATGTCATCCGGCGTCCAGCCAGAGATATTCATAATATCAATCAGCAACGCGGCGGTGATATAGCAGTCATACAGGGCGCGGTGATGGTGAAGCCCCTCAGGGGTACGAACGCTGAGCTTGCGGGACTTGTACAGCGCCATGTTGCTGTATTTAATCCCCGGCCAGAGACGACGCGCCAGCTTCATGGTGCAAATCCATTCCCCCGGCATTTCAGGCAATACCCGGCGGTCAAAGCTGGCGTTATGCGCGACGTACCACGGGCTACCGTAGTAGTGCGGAATGATCTCTTCGATCCACGGCTTATCCGCCACCATCGATTCGGTAATGCGATGGATAGCCATCGCCTGAGGGCTGATGGGGCGATCGGGACGCACCAGATGGCTCATTGGGTTGACGATTTTACCATCAACCACGTCGACAGAGGCCACTTCCACTATTCCGCCCTGAAGATCGCAAGTTTCGGTATCGATGACGCGCAGCATTGAAAACTCCTGAGCTTAAAACGCCTAGCCTAAAGGAATGATATCGCCTTGCCAACCCTCTCCGCCGAGCGTGCCGGTCACCAGAAGCTCGCCCTTATCCGCGCGCACGATCAGCTGGCCTTTTTCATCCCAGAGCGCGCTGCCGCCGCAGGCGTTCGCCATCAGCACCGCAATGGCATATTTATGCGCGAAGCGCTGCAGGTTACTGATGGACTGCCGCCAGCGATTATCCCCCACCGACTGGCAGCTGGTAACAAGCGTTGCCCGGGGATCGAGATTGGGCGAATCGGGATGTGCATCAAGGATGGTAAGGTGTTTATCCCCCGGCACGAGGCTGGCACCGCCCCCTTGCGGATAGCGCAAAATGCGATGGCGAGCGGGCGAAAACAGCACAAGGCCTTTCTGGCGCTGGCCATTCTGTTCCAGGGGGAGCCCGGCAATAACGGTGATCTGGTGTTGATGTGCCGCGTTGAGCAGCGGCTCCAGCTGCGCGTCATCGGGCGGGGGAGGTAACGTCGGCGAGCCAGAGCCCGTTAATGAGAGTTCAGGGAAAACCAGCAGATCGCACCGCTGCCGTGCTGCTTCGGCGATGAAGCGCAGGTGGTGCGTAACATGGTCATCTACAGTCTGATGCAGCCCGCCATACTGGGCTGCCGCTATATTCCAATGTGACATCGTGACTTCCTTATACACTGAGTCGCAGAGATTTAAGAATACACCTAAAATAATCAGGGTTTTCTTATCCTGCCAGATTCCGCGTAAGGAAATGTAACGACTCGTTAAGCTTATTTAACTTTAGGCTCGTACGGTAAACGGGAGAGGTTGACCGAGGCGAGGCGGTGGGCGATGAGTCTTTCGCGAAACCAGTCGCGCAGATGGGCGGGCTGTTCCCGTTCCACGACTTCAGCCACGACGGGCATGTTGTAACGCTCTTTGAACGCGACGCCAGCGGCAGCGAGATCGACATTCACTTTATCCATCTCGTCCTGCGGAAGGGCGGCCAGATTGATCTTCATTACCTTCTCCTTTTTATGCGGCGGCAACGTTACCGCGATTGCACGACGATGACAAGCGGAGGCAGGATGATCCTCGACTCGTTTATTATACAGCGTTATTCTTTAGCATACAGACATAACAAAAAGGAATGATAGGATGGGTTTCTCCGCTTCCCGCGCGGTCTGCGCACTGGTTTTTGTGGCCTCGACAATGATGACGCCTTCCGTGCTGGCACATGCACATCTTAAACAGCAGATCCCGGCAGCAGACAGCGTGGTGACCGCACCGCAGGCACTTACGCTGAATTTTTCAGAAGGTATCGAACCTGGATTTAGCGGTGTGGTGGTAACGGATGCGCAAAAGCAGGTCATCAAAACGGGAACCGCTACGCGCGACGAAAAGAACAAAGCTCAGCTTACCGTGCCGCTGGAACAAACGCTGGCATCAGGGACTTACCAGGTGGACTGGCATGTGGTTTCCGTGGATGGCCATAAAACCAAAGGCAGCTATCACTTTAGCGTGAAATAGCATGCTGACGCTGTGTTATATCGGGCTACGCTTTATCCATTTCGGGGCGCTGATGCTGGTGTTTGGCAATGCGCTTTACAGCGTCTGGTTTGCGCCTTCGTCTCTTCACCGTCTGCTGTCCCGGCGTTTTCTGTCGCAGCAGAAAGTGGCGGCCTTAGTGAGCCTGGCGGCTGCGGTCCTGATGTTTGTGCTGCAGGGCGGATTGATGGGCAACGGCTGGGGAGATGTGTTTGCGCCACAGGTATGGTTCAGCGTGATGGGAACCCGGTTTGGCGGCGTCTGGCTGTGGCAAATAATCCTCGCTGCGCTGACGGTCGGTGCGGCATGGCTTGCGCCGCTGAAAGGTTCGCGGCTGCTGCTGCTCGCAATGGGACAGCTTATCCTGCTGGCTGGGGTAGGGCATGCGGCGATGAACGACGGTCCGACGGGGGCGCTGCAGCGTCTTAATTATGCTTTTCACCTGATATGTGCCGCCACCTGGCTTGGCGGATTAATGCCCCTGCTGTTCTGCATGCGTCTGGCGAAAGGGCGCTGGCAGAATGCCGCCATCTTTACCATGATGCGCTTCTCGCGCGTGGGGCATTACGCCGTTGCGGGCGTGCTGCTCTCCGGGGTGATAAATGCGCTCATGATACTGGGCCTCGATATTCCCTGGCAGGCTGGCTACGTGCGGTTTTTGTTGTTCAAATGTGCGCTGGTGGCGTTGATGGTGGTAATTGCGCTGGCAAATCGGTATTTTCTGGTGCCACGGTTTCGTCCGGAGAGCGGGCGAGCACAACAGATTTTTATCAGGATGACACAGGCAGAAGTGGTGCTGGGAGCGCTGGTGCTGGCAACGGTCAGTCTGTTCGCCACCTGGGAACCCTTCTGACAAGGTTAAATATCATATGAAAAAGACAGTACTTTCTCTCTTATTGCTGGCCTGTACGGGGAGCGCGCTTGCCGCACCGCAGGTCATCACCGTGAGTCGTTTTGAAGTGGGTAAGGACAAATGGGCGTTCAATCGCGAAGAGGTGATGCTGACCTGCCGTCCGGGCCATGCGCTGTATGCCATCAACCCGAGCACGCTGGTGCAATACCCGCTGAATGATACCGCAGAGCAGCAGGTAGCCAGCGGCAAGAGCAGCGGCCAGCCGATTAGCATTATTCAGATCGATGACCCGGCGCATCCGGGACAAAAAAAGAGTCTGGCACCGTTTATCGAGCGCGCCGACAAGCTCTGCTAACGTTCGGGTTTCCAATAAAAAACCGCAGATGCTTGCGAAAGCACTGCGGTTTTTCACTTTTAATGATGCTCTGGCGCTTTTTTTCCGACCGCTTTTGCTGTGGACTGGAAAACCTGGCGTCGTCATCTATTCTTAAAAGGCAAGGCGACTTAGCCTGCATTAATGCCAACTTTTAGCGCACGGCTCTCTCCCAAGAGCCATTTCCCTGGACCGAATACAGGAATCGTATTCGGTCTCTTTTTATCTGTATGTTTTTCAAAGCATTGTTCGGTGTTGACTCTAAATCACCCGAAACTTTCTCGAACATTCCATATCCTGTCTAAACCATAACATACTCAGGACCGCGTGCGTCCAGGGTTTTTTGGGATCTTTGTTAAAATTTTGTGGCCGAGCGACCGCTGAGCAAACGCCCTCTGGCGAGCAAAAGGGCATCCCTAAGCTAAATAATGAACGCGCTGAATTTGTCTTTGTGGCGGACAATGTACTCCGGGAAGTTTTCAACCGTTAGCTCTTGCTTGATTAATGTCCTGTCCCGACCCCAGATATCTTCCGCATTTTTAATGACCTTCATGATGTGTTCCGGGTTGTTAAACTCAGGAAGATCGTATTCAGTATGGGATATGGTCGACATTTTTTCTGAGATGCGCTCGGGGGTCATTACCCACGAGAAGTGCCAGCCACCATTGTCAATAATGCTGTTGTTAATCTTGAACCAGTTCCACTTTAGCCAGGACCAGTTTTTAACGCGTCGGGTGCGTTTAAGATTCCTGAATGATTCAGGTTCGCCGCCAAAGAAACTAACGAGATTTTTATATTGTGTGGCTCGCGGTAATTTACATTTTCTTGGCGTGTTGTCAGTATTAAAAACCTGCAGGTTGAACTGATAATTATAGAAATTCTGATAAATAGTGGTGCAGAGCTTTTTGGGATTTATCGATGCTACCACCTGTGGTGAAAATATCTCATCGACATCGGAAACTAAAATCAAATCATCATCGTTGGCATGCGTCAAACCCTGCATGATGGCATTCCTCTGCGCGGCTTCATTTGCCCACGCATCCACCACCATTCCCTCTGGCAGACCCGGAATCACCTCCCGAGCAGGGTGTGATTCTTCAGCGGCTTTCGTAATCGGTTCTTTATCATGAACAACGTAGATAATTTTATCTTTAAACTGGCTGTATTTATTAATGTCAAAATGCAGCGGCCTCTTTTTACCGGTAAAAGTATGCGTTGACTCAACGATAACGAAGCGATCGACAACGTCCGCGAGCGTGTTTAGCCTGATTTCGAGAAGCATATCTTCATCGTAATATAAGAAGCAGTCATAGATCATTACCGAAGTCCCTCATTTTTGCGCCCACATTGCGCTCTTCCCAACGCATTCGCCGGTTTCATTTCGCGCAATGCTAACTGAGCGCCCTCGCCCTGTGCAATAGTGGGCTGCTTTATCATTCTTTTTTAAACGGAATGCATCCGCTATGCAGTGAGCGGAGACGCTGGCCAGGCTTAAAAGTGGGACTTAACGGATGCCTCTATTTCATCGAGCAGCTCAAAGCGACGGCGGTATTCGGCGCGTTTTTTACTGGCAATTTCTTCAAGGGATTTACGCTCCATCTGCAGCGGCAACTGCCAGCAGAAGGCTGACAGCTTTTTACCGTCCAGAGATCCCCAAAACTCATCGTAGCTGGCATGGAAATGGCGGCCTTTGCTCAGGCGATATCGCAGCGCGCGGAAAACGTGCCCTTCATCGCTGACGGCAAAAATCGCCCGGACAGATGACTGTGCAGCCAGCTGGAAGAGGACTTCCATCAACACTCGTTTGGGGAACAGGCCGTGGCAGGCGCGGGTGGCCTGTTTAATGACGTCTCGCGATACGCTGCGACGGGGTCCCTGAAGGCCGCCGATGACCATCACTTGCTGACCATTGCTGCGCGCGACGCTGAAGGTCAGGCTGGCCAGCAGCGTATCCTCGTTGTCGCGTAGCCACAAGGTGCTTTCGCCCTCGCGCTCGGCTTTCCCCGCAGAGGAAGCATTGACCGTATAGGTTACGCCGTCTTTGGCGTGGAACTGCACAACGGTTTGCTCCTGCGGGCTGCTCAGGGCCTGAGCGAGACCGCTCTCTTTCAGGCTATCAATCCAGTAGTAATGGTTGACGATAGCGTCGGCGCGATCGTTAGCCGTCAGGCCGCGCATCAGATACTGTCGGTGGGTCTTGCTGGGCAACGTAATTTGAGAGGCCAGCAGCCTGTCGAAATCGTCGCGACCCGAAAGGGCTTCCAGCATGCGATGGGTAGAAGACCAGAACAGAAGCGAGCGTAAAAGGAACTTCAGGCGATATTCGCGTTTACGCCAGATTGGACCCGGCACGCGTTTGCCGTTCACCAGCTCGGAAATAATATTTGTGCGATGCGGATAGAAAACATCGTTATGCAGGTGCGTATTAGACACGTGAAGACCCCTCTTTTTTTATACCCTTATTCTAAAGAGCCAATAAAAAGGGATTAATAGCGCGAGGATCTTTATTTCTGTTTGGTTTACCGTTTGTTTCACTTCGTGACGACCGCGCCGGTCTGTCGCCTTTTCTGCGGCGGCTATACTGTTTAAAGGAGGTTCTATGTATCAGCGAATTGAAGGTGGGATGTGGCGTCACGTCTGGGTTGTCAGCGATATACACGGTTGTTACCAGTGGCTTATGGATGAGCTTAAACGCCGTCAGTTTAACCCGTATGAGGATTTACTTATTTCGGTCGGGGATGTGATCGATCGTGGCCCTGATAGCGTTAAATGCCTGCAGTTAATTCATGAAAAATGGTTTCGTGCCGTGCGGGGAAACCATGAGCAAATGGCTCTCGACAGTCTGGATAATAACGATTTTTCACTCTGGACGATGAATGGCGGAATATGGTTTTCGCATCTTGAACGCGACCAGCAACAGCTTGCCCTGTCGTTGCTCGACGCCTGTCGCGATTTACCGCATATCATCGAGATAACCTGTGCGAACGGTCTGAATGTGATTGCCCATGCGGATTATCCGGCCGCGGAATACCGATGGCAAAAACCGGTTTGCGCCCAGCGCGTCTTATGGAACCGCGACAGACTGATGGGATTTATGGTGGGTAAAGGAGAGGGCATCAGCGGCGCGGATCATTTCTGGTTTGGGCATACGCCTCTCGACAGAAGGTATGATTTTAATAATCTTCACTACATTGATACGGGGGCTGTTTTCGACGGTTACTTTACGCTGGCGCAGCTGCAGTAATAAATAACCCGCCTTCGGGCGGGTTCTCTTTAGGTCAGGCAAGACGCATGACCCAGGCATCGGTTTTGCTATCGTAATGCTCGCGGTAAAGGACAGAATGTTCGCCATCAAGTATTGCCGGGACGCTGGTGTCTGCATCCCATGCATCGAGCTGCATGCACAAATCCGGGTCGGATTTGCAGGGAATACTTAACGTTCGATCGCCTTGCGCTTCGCCGCGCAGCTCTGCGTCGTCGATCTCAAAAGCGCCAATACGCACGCTGGTTTTCGTCATAGTGCTCTCCGGGTCGGTTGTCAAAATCTGGTATGACCAGTGCGATCACCCATTTTTGATCGTAGACAAGGAGAGCAAAATCGCCAGTAAAAAAATGCGCTTTTTTTCAGGCTGTGCGATCGTTACCGGTAAACAGACGGCCGTCCCGAACCAGCTCGCGCGGATAGCTGTTTTTCAGCCTTGAGCCGACCTTTTTTGCCAGCCCCAGCGGATATCCCTGATACGTCACTATCACTTCATCGCCTGATGGCGTGCTGTCCGGATAGACATCGCGGCCACGGTACCACTCTTCGGCTTCCTGATGCGTCAGGGCAAAGGTATTCTCGCGTCCGGCAAGGGCGATAACGGCCTCATGCTGCCAGCGATACCCTTTATTATGCACTTCCGCCAGGCGGATCCCGATTCGCGAAAAACGGACCTTTCCGATGAGCGGCTCGATCTGTGCCGGGAACAGCCATATCTCTTTATCACGCATCCAGGGGTGCAGGCTCTCATCCCAGACCAGTCCGACCTTTTTGGCGGCGGCTTCAAGCTGTGCTGCATCGCGGCCTTTAAGAGGGGAAAACGGGAAGTTGCCGACCTTGAATTTAGGTGCGGGCAGGGGCTCAACCGCCTGCGTTTTACGCAAACGCGCCACAAAAAAACCTTCGCAGTCGTAAATCTGCGGGAACACGTGAAGGAAACCCTCCGGCGTGACCGCCTCCTGTGCCGAGGCGAACAGGCCGTTAAGCGGCAGGAACTCAACTGCCTCCGGGTAGTTCGCTTTCAGCCACAGGCAGACGTCTTCGTTTTCATCGCGGTTTAAGGTGCACGTTGAATAGACCAGCGTGCCGCCAGGGCGCAACGCGTGAAATGCGCTGTCGATCAGCTCGCGCTGCGTGGCGGCGATCTCAAGGTTGCTCTCAACTGACCAGTTTTTTAACGCGTCGGGATCTTTACGCACCACCCCTTCGCCGGAGCAGGGCGCGTCCAGCAGAATGGCATCGAAGGCTTCCGGTAAAGCGGCGCCAAACACGCGTCCGTCGAAGTGCGTCAGGGCAACATTATGAATACCGCAGCGGCTGATGTTGGCATGCAGCACCTTCACGCGGCTGGCGGAAAACTCGTTGGCGAGGATCGCCCCGTGGTTACCCATTCGGGCGGCAATTTGCGTGGTTTTTGAGCCAGGAGCGGCGGCAACATCCATCACGCGTTCAGGCGCATTGCCATCGGCGAACAGGGCGGCCACCGGCAGCATCGAGCTGGCTTCCTGAATATAGAACAGGCCGCTCAGATGTTCAGCGGTACTGCCCAGCGGCAGCGAGGCTTCGTCATCGCGTTCGATCCAGAACCCCTCGGCGCACCACGGTACCGGCGTAAGCTGCCAGCCGTACGGCGAGACCAGCGCCAGAAAATCCTCGACGCTGATTTTCAGCGTGTTGACGCGAATACTTCGGCGTAACGGACGCTGGCAGGCGGCGATAAAATCATCTAACGACAGGTGAGAAGGAAGCGCCTCGCGCATCTGCGCCAGGAATTGTTCAGGAAGAAATACGGAGTTTTGAGCCACGGGCACACCACAGGGAAAAGTTCAGGTGCGCAGTGTAACATAAAGGCTCCGGTGCGTTGACACCGGAGCCTGTCAGATTAACGCGGCAGGGCGGTTCCCCATTCGCGCCACTCTTTCGGTTCGCTTTCGAGCAGCAGGAAGTGTTTACCCGGCTGCGCTTTCGGCGCCAGCGGCGTGCCCGGCGGCGTGGCAAACGCGATACCGCCGCGAATGAACTGGTTGAAGGTGCCGGTTTTCACCACGCCTCCCGTCAGGCCAAAGTCCAGCGAATAGCCGGATGCCAGCCAGAATACCGAGTTATTACGGACCAGGTGCTGGTAGCGTTCGCTGATGCGTAACGCCACCATTACGCGGTCGGAGAGGGTACCGAGCGTCAGGCCCGTGACCGTACCCACTTCAATGCCGCGGAACAGAACCGGCGTGCCGATGCTCAGCGAGCCCGCTTCCGGCACTTCCACCACGATGCTCAGGCCGCCAAGGTAGCGCGAGTCGGTGATCGTGGCTTCCTGCAGTTCGAAATCACGACGGGCATTGCCCTGGCCCGGCTCAACGTTGATGTACGGCTGCAAAATGGTGTCGAGATGCTCAACGCCCGCGGCCGAGATCTGCGGCGTCACCACCGAGAAGCGCGAACCCGTGCGGGCGAAGGTCTGCACATATTCCGGGTACAGCACGGCGGTGGCCTGCACCTCGTTGCGCGAGGTAATCAGCGTCAGCTTCTGGATTTGTCCAATATCAATGCCCAGATAGCGGATTGGCATGCCTTCCGCCAGCTTACCGGCATCAAACGCGTGCAGGGTAATCTGTCCACCCACGGCGCGTGCGGCGGTTTCGGACGGGAAGAGAATACGCTTATCGCCTTTACGCAGATTCGCCCCCGCGCCGCTGAGATTATCGAAGCTTATCGCGCCGCGCAGCGCGCGTGAGAGCGGGGAGGCCTGCACGGTCAGCCCGTTACCGTTAAGCTGAACTTTCGCGCCGCCTTCGGCCCAGAAGACGCTGTTTGGCGTCAGCAGCTTGCGGTACTCCGGCTTGATATGCAGTTCGATATCAAACGCGTCCGCACGCGGGCGAACGGCGATCACTTCCCCAACTTCAAACTTGCGATACAGCACCACGGATCCTGCCTGTACGTCCGGCAGCGTCTCGGCGCTTAATGTCAGCGTGGTGGTAGGGAGATCGCTCAGGCTGTTTTCAACCGCTTTCTCCAGGTTGGCATACAGCGGATAGCTGTCGCGAACGGGGCCTTTATCACCGGGCAGAATGCGGATGCCGCCGTTAACCCATTCGCTGGCGCTGGCGCCGAGGAATTCCACGCCGTCCAGTCCCACCTTCACATCGACGCGACTGTTCACCACGAATTTGCTGTCACCGTGCACCAGGTCGCTGTACTGCGGATCGATGGCGACCGAGAAGGTCACGCCATTCGCGGAGAGCTTACGCTCCAGCACCTGGCCGACCTGCACGCCGTGTAAAATTAACGGCTGGCCGGCTTCGATTCCGTAACTTTCTGGCGCATTCAGCGTGACGGTCACTACGCCCGGCTTTTGCAGCAGGGATTTATCCGCCGGGGCAATCACGAAGCTATTGCTGGGCTCACCTTCGCCGGGGATGAGCTCAAACGTATTGCCGGTCAACAGCGTGCTGAGGCTGGCATCGTTCAGGGAGAGCTTTGGACTGCGCATTTCGATACGCGTTTTCTCGCGCAGGAGGTCGACCACGCTCGGGTCGACAGTCATTTCTCCTGTGACCGAGCCGCCCGGGTTGAGCGTCATTTTGGTGAGCTGACCAACCTGCAACCCCTGATACATCAGCGGCGTTGAACCCGCTTTTAGCCCCTTAGCATCGGGCAGAGCGAGTTTGACGATCACGCCGCGCTGGCTGTGCGCCAGGTCAGCGTACAATCCAAATGAGTCATCCGCGGTGGCAGGGCTTGAGTTTTCCGGGGAGTCAAAGGCAATGGCACCATTTACCAGCGCGGCCAGACTCTCCAGCTTCACTTTCGCACCGCTCAGGCTGAGGTCCGCATCCACGCCGGAAACGTTCCAGAAGCGGCTGCCTTTTTTCACCAGATTGGTGAAGCGACGCTCGATCAGCACGTCGATGGTGACGCCCTGTTTATTCGGGTTGATCGCGTAATCGTACACGCGGCCAACCGGGATTTTGCGGAAATAGACCAGCGAACCGCTGTTCAGAGAACCGAGATCCGGCGCCTGCAGATGAATCATTAAATCGCCGTTGTTGAGGCGGTACTTGGGCTGTGTATCCAGGGCAACAAAGTGATCCTGCGGCTCTCCTTTACCCGGCATCATGCCGATATAGTTACCGCCCACGAGCGCATCCAGCCCTGACACGCCGGCCAGAGACGCTTTTGGCGTGACCAGCCAGAACTGCGTTTCGCTGCGCAGGGCATCCTGCATGTCAGATTTAATACTGACCCGCACCTGAATCTTGTTCAGCCCTTTTCCAAGGGAGATGTCCTGAACCGTACCCACTTCAACCCCCTGGAAGCGAACGGGCGTTCGCCCGGCGACGATGCCGTCGGCGGTCTGGAAATCAATGGTGACGGTACTCCCGCGATCTTCATAGCTCGTCCAGATCAGCCAGCCTGCAATCATCAGGGCGATGACGGGCAGCAACCAGAATGGCGAAATGCGGCGTTTTGTTTTAATTCTCGCTTCAGTCGGCGAAGCGGGGGTTTCCTGACTCATGTGCATCCCAAAGTAAGCGGCTATCCAGCCATTCCACAGCAAGAATAGTCAATATCACCGCAGAGCCGAAATAAAAAGCCGCGGGTCCCATTGTAAAAGCAAGTAGCTGGTCGCGATTGATGAGCGACATCATCAGCGAAATCACGAACAGATCTAACATTGACCAGCGGCCAATCCAGGTGACGAACCGCAGCAGCAGAATGCGGGTCCGTAAGCCTTGTTCACATTTAAAGTGAATGCTGATGAGCAGGGTAAACATCACCACCACTTTGGTAAAGGGAACCAGGATACTGGCAATAAAGACGATCGCCGCCACCCCGACGTTGCTGTGCGCAAGGGAGATAATCCCGGAGAGGATAGTATCCTCCTGACGCCCGCCATTCACGTAAATGATGGAGATCGGCAGCATATTGGCTGGGATCAGAAACACCAGGGAGGCGATCAGCGCGGCCCAGCATTTTTGCAGGCTGTTGTTGCGCCGCAGTCTCAACGGAATGTGACACCGCGGGCAGCGCCCACGCGCGTCGGGCAAGCCGGTATAGTGGCATCCCAGACAAACGCGTAGATTTTCATCAGGACGCGTGGCGGGGCGCTGAGGGTAAAATCGCTCCCAGAGCTGTTCAACGTTCAGGTGGATCAGCGTCAGGATGCTCAGCAATACCAGGCTGATGAAAGCAAAAAGTCCGATGCCGGGCTGCAAAAAGGCGTAGTCCTGCACCTTTATTGACGCAACGCCCACGCCCACCAGATAAATATCCAGCATCACCCACTCTTTGAGCTTATCCAGCATCAGCAGAACCGGGCGAAGGTTCATGCCGAGAATATTGCCAAACCACAGATACGCAATGGCGGCGACCAGCACCAGCGGCGCACCAACGGTGCAGAAAAGCACCATGGCAGCGGTGATGGGATCGCCCTGACGGGTCATCTGCCAGATACCCTGCAGCACGTTGGCGTCAATGCGTACGCCAAGCAGGTAGAGTTTCAGCAGCGGTTCGCTCCAGGCGAAGGGCATCAGCAGCAGCATGGTGACGGCCATGGCGGCGAGGCGGGTGAGCGACCAGTCGCGGCCGTCGCGAATTTTGGCGTCGCAGCGGGGACAAAAGGCACTTTGGTGCGATTTCATCTTCGGCAACATAAAAAGCGTATCGCACTGGGGGCAACGCTGATAATGTGCACGTGGCAAAGCTTCGCTCACCGTATGGACAGTTATCTTTCTTGTCGGCGTAATTTTGGTTGTTTTTAAGGCCATCAGCTGCGCACAAATAAGTATTGTTGAAAGTTATAATAACTCATGAACGGATTCATCTTGAGCATGAGCGCATTTAATGCTTATTTTAATAGGCTATGCGGTAAATTTGTAAGACAACTAAGTGATTGAATAATGAACAAAACAGAATTCTACGCGGATCTGAACCGCGATTTTAAGGCATTGATGGCGGGTGAGACCAGCTTCTTAGCCACTCTGGCAAATACTAGCGCATTGCTGTTTGAACGTCTCTCTGACGTGAACTGGGCCGGCTTTTACCTCCTGGAAGGTGAAACGCTGGTGCTCGGCCCGTTCCAGGGCAAACTGGCCTGCGTGCGTATTCCGGTAGGGCGTGGCGTATGCGGCACGGCGGTGGCCGAAAATCAGGTCCAGCGTGTGGAAGACGTTCATGCGTTTGACGGGCACATTGCCTGTGATGCCGCCAGTAATTCTGAAATCGTTCTGCCGCTGGTGCTCAAAAATCAGATTATTGGCGTTCTGGATATCGACAGTACGGTCTTCAGTCGCTTTACAACCGAGGACGAACAGGGGCTGCGCGAGCTGGTGGCGAATCTGGAAAACGTACTCGCTGCAACCGATTATCAAAAATTCTTTGCGAGCGTCGCAGGATAATCAACGGATAACGTAGCATTTACTGATAGCGTCATTATAATGACGCCTGTTCATGCCTGCGCTTGTTGGCAACGTCCGTTGTAATCAGGAAATTTCATGGAAAATCAACCTAAGTTGAATAGCAGTAAAGAAGTTATCGCATTTCTGGCCGAGCGTTTCCCGCAGTGCTTCAGCGCGGAAGGTGAAGCTCGTCCCCTGAAAGTCGGTATTTTTCAGGATCTGGTGGCGCGTGTTGAAGGGGAAATGAACCTCAGCAAAACTCAGCTGCGTTCCGCCTTACGTCTTTATACTTCGAGCTGGCGCTACCTGTACGGTATCAAACCTGGCGCGACCCGCGTGGATCTCGACGGCAACCCGTGTGGTGAACTGGACGAGCAGCACGTTGAGCACGCGCGTAAGCAGCTTGAAGAAGCCAAAGCACGCGTTCAGGCACAACGTGCAGAACAGCAGGCGAAAAAACGCGAAGCCGCAGCGGCAAACGGCCAGGAAGAAGCGCCTCGTCGTGAGCGTAAACCACGCCCTGCGCCGCGCCGTCACGATAATAACGATCGCAAACCGCGTGCAGACAAACCAGCAGCAAAAGCCCCGCGTGCCCCTCGTGAAGAGCCGCGCCATACGCCGGTTTCTGACATTAACGCCCTGAGCGTAGGTCAGGCGCTGAAGGTAAAAGCGGGTAACAATGCTATGGACGCCACCGTACTGGAAATCACCAAAGATGGCGTTCGTGTACAGCTGACTTCTGGTATGTCAATGATTGTACGCGCAGAACACTTGTTGTTCTGAAACGGAGGCCAAGCCTGGCATGAACACTTTTTTTAAGCTCACCGCGCTGGCGGGCCTGTTTGCCATAACAGGTCACGCTTTTGCAGTGGACGATATCACGCGTGTTGATCAAATTCCGGTTCTCAAGGAAGAGACGCAGCACGCGACGGTGAGCGAGCGCGTGACCTCACGTTTTACCCGCTCGCACTATCGTCAGTTCGATCTCGATCAGGCCTTTTCGGCCAAAATCTTTGACCGCTATCTGAACTTGCTGGATTACAGCCATAACGTTTTGCTCGCCAGCGATGTCGAGCAGTTCGCTAAGCGCAAATCCGAGGTGGGTGACGAGTTGCGTTCTGGCAAGCTGGATCTGTTCTACGATCTCTACAACCTGTCGCAAAAGCGCCGCTTTGAACGCTATCAGTACGCGCTGAAAGTGCTGGAACGTCCGATGGACTTCACCGGTACTGACACCTTTAATCTGGATCGCAGTAAAGCACCCTGGCCGAAAGACGAAGCCGAGTTGAATGCGCTGTGGGACGGTAAAGTTAAATACGACGAACTGAGTCTTAAGCTGACCGGCAAAGACGAAAAAGAGATCCGTGACACGCTGACGCGTCGTTATAAATTCGCCATTCGTCGTCTGGCGCAAACCAACAGTGAGGATGTTTTCTCACTCGCGATGACCGCCTTTGCGCACGAAATCGATCCGCATACCAACTATCTCTCTCCACGCAACACCGAACAGTTCAATACCGAGATGAGCCTGTCTCTGGAAGGTATCGGCGCGGTGCTGCAGATGGATGATGATTACACGGTGATCAATTCCATGGTCGCGGGTGGCCCGGCATCCAAAAGCAAAGCGATTAGCGTAGGCGATCGCATTGTGGGTGTAGGACAAACAGGCCAGAACATGGTCGACGTGATCGGCTGGCGTCTCGATGACGTGGTTGCGCTGATCAAAGGTCCGAAAGGCAGCAAGGTTCGTCTGGAAATTCTGCCTGCCGGTAAAGGCACCAAAACCCGTATCGTTACCCTGACCCGCGAGCGTATCCGTCTGGAAGACCGCGCGGTGAAAATGTCGGTGAAAACCGTGGGTAAAGAGAAGGTAGGCGTTCTGGATATTCCTGGCTTCTACGTGGGCCTGACTGACGATGTGAAGGTTCAGCTGCAGAAGCTTGAAAAGCAGAACGTCAGCAGCATTATCATCGACCTGCGCAGTAACGGCGGCGGGGCGCTGACGGAAGCGGTTTCACTCTCCGGTCTGTTCATTCCATCTGGTCCGGTGGTTCAGGTGCGCGATAACAACGGTAAAGTGCGTGAAGATGCCGACAACGACGGTGTGGTCTACTACAAAGGCCCGCTGGTGGTCCTGGTTGACCGCTTCAGTGCTTCCGCGTCTGAAATCTTTGCCGCTGCAATGCAGGACTATGGCCGCGCGCTGATCGTCGGTGAGCCAACCTTCGGGAAAGGCACCGTTCAGCAGTATCGCTCTCTGAATCGTATTTACGATCAGATGCTGCGTCCGGAATGGCCTGCGCTGGGCTCGGTTCAGTACACCATTCAGAAATTCTACCGCGTGAACGGTGGCAGTACGCAGCGTAAGGGCGTAACGCCGGACATCATGATGCCGACAGGCACGGAAGAGACCGAAACCGGCGAGAAGTTTGAAGATAACGCCTTGCCGTGGGACAGCATCAATGCCGCGACCTACGTGAAAGCGGGTGATATGACGCAATTTGGCCCTGAACTGCTGAAAGCGCATAACGACCGCATCGCGAAAGATCCGGAGTTCCAGTACATCATGAAGGACATTGCACGATTCAATGCCCTGAAAGATAAGCGGAATATCGTTTCTCTGAACTACGCACAGCGTGAGAAAGAGAATAACGAAGACGATGCAACCCGCCTGGCGCGTATCAACGATCGCTTCAAGCGCGAAGGTAAGCCTCTGCTCAAAAAACTGGACGATCTGCCAAAAGATTACCAGGAGCCGGATCCGTATCTGGACGAGACGGTGCATATCGCTCTCGACCTGGCGAATCAGGAAAAAGAGAAACCTGCCGTACAGCCCGCTCCGGCAAAATAATCACCCAACAGGCACAAGGAATTGTGCCTGTTTCTTTTTGTTCTTCATCCTTCCGTCAGCCAGATTTCCAATTGTGTAAAGTTGTGTCTTTCTGGTGACTTACGCCCGCCGGATGCTTGAAAATAGCCGCAATACCCATACGATGTGGGTAATCGCATAGTGCGTTTTGTTAAACTGAGGTAAAAAGAAAATTATGATGCGAATCGCGCTCTTCCTGCTCACCAACCTGGCGGTCATGGTGGTTTTCGGGCTCGTGCTAAGCCTGACAGGAATTCAGTCGAGCAGCGTTCAGGGTCTGTTGATTATGGCGCTGCTGTTTGGTTTTGGTGGCTCGTTCATCTCCCTGCTGATGTCGAAGTGGATGGCACTGAAATCGGTGGGTGGTGAGGTTATTGAACAGCCGCGTAACGACATGGAACAGTGGCTGATGGATACGGTTGCTCAGCAATCCCGTCAGGCCGGGATCGCCATGCCGCAGGTGGCGATTTACCATGCCCCGGACATCAACGCTTTCGCCACGGGCGCCCGTCGCGATGCGTCACTGGTTGCCGTCAGCACCGGATTGCTGCAGAACATGAGCCGTGACGAAGCCGAAGCGGTTATTGCCCACGAAATCAGCCATATCGCCAACGGTGACATGGTGACCATGACCCTGATTCAGGGCGTGGTGAACACCTTCGTAATCTTCATCTCCCGTATTCTGGCGCAGATCGCGGCTGGCTTTATGGGCGGAAACCGTGACGAAGGTGAAGAGAGCAACGGCAACCCGCTGATCTACTTCGCCGTTTCGATGGTTCTGGAACTGGTATTCGGTATTCTGGCCAGCATCATCACCATGTGGTTCTCCCGCCACCGTGAATTCCACGCGGATGCCGGCTCGGCGAAGCTTGTTGGTCGTGAGAAGATGATTGCCGCTCTGCAGCGTCTGAAAACCAGCTATGAGCCGCAGGAAGCGAATAGCATGATGGCCTTCTGCATTAACGGTAAATCCAAATCGCTGAGCGAGCTGTTTATGTCTCACCCGCCGCTGGATAAACGTATCGAAGCGCTGCGCAGTGGGGAATACCTGAAGTAACGCTAAGAACCCTAATAAGCCGGGCAGGAGAACACTCCGCCCGGCTTTTTTTATGCCTGAACTTTGGGCTGGGTCACCCGCAGGCCGCTGACGACCGCCGCGAGGGAAGCAAGGGCTCCCGCGGTGAGAAGCGCAACGTGGTTGCCGTTTTGTCCGGCGAGGTTAAACATCAGGGCGACCAGCGCTGCGCCGCTGCTTTGTCCCAGAAGGCGCGCGGTCCCCAGCATGCCGCTGGCACCACCGCTGCGATGGCGCGGCGCGGAGGTGATAATGGTGTGATTGTTAGGGGACTGGAACAGGCCAAACCCTGCGCCGCACAGGATCATGCGCCATATTATGTCCAGATCGGTTGGCGAGGACGGTAGCAGAGCCAGCGCGAAAAGGCCTGTCGCCATCACCGCCAGCCCCAACGCTCCCAATAAACCGGCATGGACGCGTTCAATTAAGTAACCTGCCAGCGGCGCCATCACCATGGTCGCCAGCGGCCAGGGGGTTAACAGCAGGCCGGTCTCCACTTCTGAACGGCCGATCGCGCTCTGCAGAAAGAAGGGCAGAGAAACCAGAGCCAGCATCTGGGCGCAGAACGAGCAGACGGACGTGCAAATGGAGAGGGAAAAGAGGGGAATACGCAGCAGATCGACCGGCAGCAAAGGCACGGGGAGAGTGAGCTGGCGGCGAACAAAGAAGAAGCCGATCGCCAGCAGGGCGATGAGCTCCGCGCCGGTAAGCATCAGGGACTGTCCCTGCGCAAAGCCGCTCAGCGCCGTAATCAGCAGGCCAAAGGTCAGGGCATTCATCACCGCACTCGCCACATCGAAGCGCGGCATGGTGCTTTTGGGACCGTTAGCGGGAAGAAAGCGCAGGGCAAAGAATATAGCGACAATGCCCAGCGGCACGTTAATAGCAAACAGCCATTGCCATGACGCAACGGAAAGGATCGCCGCCGCTATGGTTGGCCCGGCGGCTGAAGAGACGGCCACGATGAACGAGTTAATCCCCATGCCGCGCCCCAGATGACGCTGAGGATAAATTAAGCGGATTAACGCCGTATTTACGCTCATGAGCGCCGCGCCGCCAAAACCCTGCGCAATGCGGGCAAGCGTCAGGGTATGCAGTGAATCTGAAAGTGCGCATAACAACGACGTGAAGGTGAAAACCACCAGACCGCATTGATACACCCGACGGTAACCGAACATATCGCCCAGGAAAGAGAACGAGAGCAGGGAAACCACAATCGCAATCTGATAGGCGTTAACGATCCATATCGAACTGGCGGGAGAGGCGTGCAGGTCGCTGGCGATGGTTGGCAGGGCAACGTTCGCGATTGCGCCGTCAAGGACGGCCATTGAGATACCAATAATGATGGTCGCTATAGCGCCATACCGCTGGGGTAAAGGCAGGCCATCGGAAAGGGTCTTTTCCATTAGGATTAAAAAAGCTCAGCGTGAAATTATTCTCAGGGTAACTATTTTAGCATTGTTACAGCCGCGATATGTCGCAGATTTGTAACGAAGTAAACGCGGATTGATTGCAGGTGACATGACGGGAACTTATAATAAAAACCGGTTCTGATTTTTATAAAACACTCTCTATGAGGTGGTAAATGGCTATTGCGGATTTGGATAAACAGCCAGATTCTGTTTCTTCCGTGCTGAAGGTGTTTGGTATCTTACAGGCGCTGGGGGAAGAGCGTGAAATAGGTATTACAGAGTTGTCGCAGCGCGTGATGATGTCTAAAAGCACCGTATATCGCTTTTTGCAAACCATGAAGTCGCTGGGCTACGTAGCCCAGGAAGGCGAATCTGAAAAATACTCTCTGACGCTGAAGCTGTTTGAGCTGGGCGCCCGTGCGCTACAAAATGTTGACCTGATCCGCAGCGCTGATATTCAGATGCGTGAAATCTCTCGCCTGACCAAAGAGACCATCCATCTCGGCGCGTTGGATGAAGACAGCATTGTGTACATCCATAAAATCGACTCCATGTACAATTTGCGCATGTATTCGCGCATTGGTCGTCGCAACCCGCTCTACAGCACCGCGATTGGTAAGGTTCTGCTGGCGTGGCGCGATCGTGAAGAAGTGAAGCAGATCCTCGAAGGCGTGGAATACAAGCAAAGTACCTCACGAACCATTACCAGCACGGACGCGCTGTTAACGGTGCTCGATCGCGTACGCGAACAGGGGTATGGCGAAGATAACGAGGAGCAGGAAGAAGGGCTGCGCTGCATCGGCGTTCCGGTATTTGACCGCTTTGGGGTTGTGATCGCGGGCTTGAGTATCTCCTTCCCGACCTTACGCTTCTCCGAAGAGCGCCTGCATGAATATGTGGCTATTCTGCACACTGCCGCACGTAAGATTTCTGAACAGATGGGTTACCACGACTACCCGTTTTAACCTCTGCTCGTATAAAAAAACGCCGCATCTGTTGCGGCGTTTTTTTTGCCAGTCATTTCACCGGCCGATTAGCCATTATCAATCACGACGGATGTCTTACGCAGGACCGGACAGTGGGTCAAGCCAACGATCCCGCTGTCAGTATGCAAATATTGCGCAGTGCTCGCGCCCTGTGCTGTTAAATATTTACATTGAATCCCTAACCCGGCTGCGTTCTCGGTGCTTCCCACGAGCACACCGTAACCCGTGAGCAGAAGGCCAATCCAGACGATGGCCAGCGCAATAATTGTTCGAATGATGAAGCGCATCATTAACCTCTTTTGTCGTTGTTATCATAAAGCTAGCGTAAACGGTTTACACGATGAAACAAGTGCAGGATTCTGAAAAAAAGCGCGATGGCGGTACAGTTAGTCCTTGTTTAAGATAAGCGTGATAACCTCGTTACATCAGGTTTTTAGACGGAGTGTGGAGTGAAAAAAATACGCTGGGTAATTCTGATTATCGTGCTGATAGCGTGCGTGGTGTTATGGACGCAGACGATCAACGTGATGTGCGATCAGGATGTACAGTTTTTTAGCGGCGTTTGCGCAATCAATAAGTTTATTCCGTGGTAATACGCATTTTTTCTCAAGGTGATTTCCTTCCTTCGCGCCAGTGGTAAAATAGACGTTTTTATTGAGGTGGTGAAATGGGTGAGTTACTGAATTCAGGGCTGCTGAATATGGCATCCCTGATGATTTCTTTGGTTGTTCTGCTTGTGGGCCTGGTCATTTGGTTTTTCGTGAACCGCGCCAGTTCCCGTACTAACGAGCAGATTGAACTGCTGGAAGCGCTGCTCGATCAGCAAAAACGTCAGAATGCGCTGCTGCGCCGTCTGTGTGAGGCTAACGAACCGGAAGAAAAAGACGCGCCGAAAGACGCGGTCGCTGAAGATAACAAAGACGAAGACGACTTTATCCGCCTGGTGGCTGAGCGTTAATCTTTTGTCCGGGAGGTGGCTGTGGTCTGGAAAAATCCCTGGTATGACCCCTCCCTGAAACATCACACTCCGAATGGTTTTCGTAATACCGATCCTGTTGGACATCAACCCGGCGACCTTGACCGTTGGCGCAAAGCCCGTAAAGAGGCCGGTTTACCGAAGCCACCCGCGCTGGGTTATGAAGACTTTATCCAACAGTGGTGGCAACCGGTTGAGCTTACGCAACCTCATGAAGATGGGGTATGGTGGCTGGGACACGCCAGCGTGATGCTGCAGCTGGACGGCAATATCATCCTTACCGATCCGGTTTTTTCACGGCGCGCTTCTCCACTCCCTTTCCTGGGACCACAGCGCAAAACGCCTCCCGCGCTGTCAGTCGATCAACTCCATCAGCTTGATGCGGTCGTCATCTCCCATAATCATTACGATCATCTTGATGACGCGACCATTCGCCGTATTCTCAAACGCTTCCCCGAGGTCAGTTTTTTTGTTCCGCTGGGCCTGGCCGGCTGGTTTCGCCGCCGGGGGGCAAAACGCGTGGTTGAGCTCGACTGGTGGCAGAGCTTCACCTGGCAGGGGATGACGCTAACCGCCGTACCGGCACAGCACTGGAGTATGCGCACGCCATGGAACCGCAATCGCTCATTATGGTGCGGCTGGGTTATGGAAGGTCGACATCATCGTTTCTGGTTCAGCGGAGATACGGGGTATTCGCCAGAGCTGCTGTTGATACCTGAACGTCTGGGCCATATAGATGCTGCCGCGTTACCGATTGGAGCCTATGCCCCACGCTGGTTCATGGCTGTCCATCATATGGATCCGCAATCTGCGGTGGCATTGTGGCAGCAGCTGGGCTGCCCTCTGGCGTTTCCCATTCACTGGGGCGTGTTTGAACTGGCAGATGAATCCCTGGATGAACCTGTGCGGGAGTTAACTGACGCGCTAGATAATTTAGCACCAGTTAATCATTCTTTCAGGATACTGAAAGTTGGTGAATATTTATCCTTATAAACGAAGCGATAACGTAGTGCATATATTCTGTCTGTAAACGCGTTCAGGAATGTTTTATTTTTATCGAAACGTTTTGCTTGCCTTCTTTTGATGCAGAGTCATAAAAATTTCATTATTTTGGTGCATAACACTGTTTATTAGTTGGTGCATTTTAATACAGGTCGGCGCGGGTTATTAACAGTGTTTTTTGTCTGAAACAATTTGGTCGCGTTACAATGATTTAAGCATAAGTTTTCACAAATTGTTCTAACTCAATCAGGACGTAAGATTTCTTTTCCCGGTTGCTGGACGCTTCGTAATGATTGAGCTATGTTAAAAAAGTCTTAGATTACAGCGCTTGTGAAAGCAACGCTGGGTCTTTGTTACGCAGCAGAGCTGTCTGTAAGTGATGCGCATAATTGTGCAAAACCTGACAGGCACTGTTCGAATTTGTGCGGCGGATCGAGACATGTTTAAAAATGGCTTGCCATATTAAACATAGTGTGTGATAACACGTTTTGGGTCAAACGAGGTACAGTTCTGTTTATGTGTGGCATTTTCAGTAAAGAAGTCCTGAGTAAACACGTTGTCGTTGAATACCGCTTCTCTGCCGAACCTTATATTAGTGCCTCATGCAGTAATGTCTCAGTTTTATCTCAGTTAATGCCTGCGGGCTAAGAAAACACTCTAAGGAATTTTGCAAAATGGCAAAGATTAAAGGTCAAGTTAAGTGGTTCAACGAGTCTAAAGGTTTTGGTTTCATTACTCCTGCTGACGGCAGCAAAGACGTGTTCGTACACTTCTCTGCAATCCAGGGTAACGGCTTCAAAACTCTGGCTGAAGGCCAGAACGTTGAGTTCGAAATTCAGGACGGCCAGAAAGGCCCAGCTGCAGTTAACGTAACTGCTATCTGATCGAACCGCTGCTGACTGAAGCGCTTAGCACTTCAATCTCAGACATAAAGCCTCGCATAACGCGGGGCTTTTTTATGTCCTTTATCTTTCAAAATATTACCATTTGCGGTCTTGTTAGTAACTTGTTGCAAAGCTGCGAGGTTAGTAGCACTGTTTTGCCACCTTAACCCCATCTTTTCCCGTTAAATCAGGGCGTTGTTTAACAGTCCTGGGGTTCAGGTGAAGAAGAAATTGATAACGACCGCTGGCAATTTCACGCCGGCGCGGTTTGTGCTGCTCTGTTTAGCTATTTTTTGTAGTCTGGCTTTTTTGCTGGGCCGCGTTGCCTGGCTGCAAATCATCAAGCCTGACAATCTGGTGAAGCAGGAAGATATGCGTTCCCTCCGCCAGCTGGCGATTGATGCGCCGCGGGGCATGATAATGGATCGCGAAGGTCGCCCCCTGGCGGTGAGCGTGCCCGTCCGGGCCGTCTGGGCCGACCCTAAAACGGTGCTGGCAAAAGGGGGCGTTGGCGTTGATGAACGCTGGCAGGCGTTGGCAAATGCGCTGCATCTCTCCCTGGGCACACTTTCGGCGCGAATCAACGCCAACCCGCAGGGGCGTTTTATTTATCTTGCCCGTCAGGTCGATCCTGCTCAGGCGAAGTGGATCGATAAGCTGAATCTGCCCGGCATCAATTTACGCGACGAGTCACGCCGTTTTTATCCTGCCGGCCATGTGGCAGCGAACCTGATTGGCTTCACCAATATTGACGGGCAGGGCATTGAAGGCGTGGAAAAAAGCTTTAACGCTCAGCTGACCGGTAAGCCGGGTGTGCGGCAGGTAAGGGAAGACCGATACGGTCGCGTGGTTGAAAACCTGACGGAAGTGGCGCCTGCACCGGCGCATAACATCCAGTTAAGTATCGACGAGCGGCTGCAAACCATCACCGAAGATGCGCTCGATAATGCCGTGGCCTGGAACAAGGCCGAGTCTGGTGCATCGGTGCTAATTAATATTCCAACCGGGGAAATACTCGCCATGGCGAGCTATCCGGATTTCAACCCCAATAATCGGGAAGGCGCGACGATAAACGATTTCCGCAATCGCGCCATCAGCGATACGTTCGAGCCCGGTTCGACAGTCAAGCCGCTGGTGCTGATGACGGCCCTGCAGCAGGGCCTGGTCCAGCCAGACAGCGTGATTGACACTCACCCGTATACCCTTGACGGGCATCGTATCCGCGACGTGGGCTATTATCCTGAACTGACGATGACCGGGATCCTGCAAAAATCGAGCGACACCGGCGTGTCCCGACTGTCCCTGGCAATGCCTGTCCAGCATCTTATTGATACCTATCGAAACTTTGGGTTTGGCACGAATACTGGGCTTGGCTTAACGGGCGAGAGCGCGGGGCTGTTGCCAAATCGTAAATACTGGAGCCAGCTCGATCGTGCGACCTTTGCCTTCGGCTACGGGCTGATGGTGACGCCGCTCCAGCTGGCGCACGTCTACGCCACGATTGGCGGCTTCGGGCTCGAGCGACCTCTCTCGATTACGCGTATCGATCCACCCGTTATCGGGCACCGCGTCATGCCGGAAGAGATCGCACACGAGGTGGAACACATGATGGAGAGCGTTGCGCTGCCCGGCGGCGGGGGCGTTAAGGCCGCCGTTCGTGATTACCGGGTGGCGGTGAAAACCGGTACGGCGAAGAAAATTGACGACAGCGGAAAGTACGTCGATAAATACGTCGCCTATACGGCCGGCGTTGCGCCCGCCAGCGATCCGCGCTTCGCTCTGGTGGTGGTGATTAACGATCCGCAAAATGGCGCCTACTACGGCGGTGCCGTTTCCGCGCCTGTCTTCAGCGAGATTATGGGTAACGTGCTGCGTCTGGAGAATGTAAAACCTGACGGGTTACCGGCGGGTTCCGACCACCTTATCGTTATGCGTTAACCGGGCGTTTATAACCAGGGCGAATAGCGGTACACTTCGCCCTTTGATTATGCTCCGGAGTCACCATGTCCTTCAGCTGTCCCCTTTGCCACGCCCCCCTGACGCATTCAGATAAAAGCTATACCTGTCCGCAGGGGCATCAGTTTGATATGGCAAAAGAAGGCTACGTGAATCTTCTGCCGGTGCAGCATAAGCGCTCCCGCGATCCAGGCGACAGTGCAGAGATGATGCAGGCGCGTCGTGCGTTTCTGGATGCCGGGCACTATCTGCCGCTGCGGGAGACCGTCGCGCAGATGCTGAATGACATCCTGCCGGGTTCAGCCACCGTCATGCTCGATATCGGCTGCGGGGAAGGGTACTACACCGCACGGTTTGCCCAGATCGCCCGTGAGAAGGGCGCGTTGACATTCGGTCTGGACGTGTCGAAAGTGGCCATTCGCGCGGCGGCAAAGCGTTACGCTGACGTGACGTTCTGCGTGGCATCCAGCCACCGGCTGCCGTTTGACGATGCCAGCATGGATGCGGTTATCCGCATTTACGCGCCCTGCAAGGCGGAAGAGCTGGCTCGCGTGGTGAAACCGGGCGGATGGGTCGTCACCGTGACGCCGGGCCCGCGTCATCTGATGGAGCTGAAAGGGCTGATCTACGACGAAGTGCGTCTGCATGCACCTCATTCTGAACAACTGGCCGGTTTTACCCTTAAGCAGGAGCAAACCGTAGCGTATGAAATGAAGCTGAAAGGGGAAGAAGCAACCGCGCTGCTGCAGATGACGCCGTTCGCGTGGCGGGCAAAACCGGAAGTGTGGGAAGCGTTAGCTGTACAATCAATATTTAACTGCCAGACGGATTTCAGTATCCACGTCTGGCAGCGCGAAGATTAACCGGCGAAGTGTGCCCAGAGGATCTGGGCTCCAATGCCAATCAGCACAATTCCCCCCAGGATCTCGGCGCGTTTACCCAGCAGCGGGCCGATAAACCGTCCGACCATCATGCCCAGCGTGGACATGATCAGCGTTGCGCAGCCGATGGCCAACGCGGTGGCGATAATATTGACCTGCAGGAATGCCAGACCGACGCCGACGGCCATTGCATCAAGGCTGGTGGCAATCGCCGTGGTGACCAGCAGCCAGAACCCGTGGCGGTGCAGCGGCTCCTCGTCTTCATCATCACCGCCGCGAAAACCTTCAATCACCATTCGGCCACCGAGAAACACCAGCAGTACGAAGGCAATCCAGTGGTTCCACTCCAGCACGAACTGGCTGGCAAGCATGCCAAGTCCCCAGCCGATAAGCGGCGTCAGCGTTTCGATAGCGCCAAAAATAAGGCCGGTACGCAGGGCTTCTGAGAACTTAGGTTTGTGGAGCGTGGCGCCTTTTCCGATGGAAGCCGCAAAAGCGTCCATGGACATGCCAAAAGCGAGGAGGATCGTAGCGGAGATATTCATAACAGCGTCCAGACCGGGGATATCCATATGACACATCACTGCCCCCAGTAAACAGCAGTTGATGTATCTATGGTCTCGCCTGATCGCGCCGCACATAAGATGTGCTGTCAGCGATCCGTACGCGCCACGTTTTTCAACGAGTATGTTGACACGTACATTTCCTGCGAGCAGGAAATCGGCTACTCCCCAACGACGGGCGCAACCTTAACATATTTTGAGAATATAAAACAACAATGGAGAAGCATTATTTAAAATACTTGTTGATAACGATTTTCATTTGTCTTTAAGCGTGAAATTATCGTTAAAAAATAGAGAGCAAATTAACGAAAAGGATATAGCTTTGGCTATATTTCTTGCGCAAGATAAACACAGAATATAGCCATTGCTATATATGCAAGTCATTGAGTTTTAAGAAGTAAGCTGTATATTTTTTCCAGATCGTCAATATTCTTCACCCGAATAAGCAGGCGGCGTTGTTCTAATTGCATCACCAGCACACCGTCTTCGGATAAATTCATCTCTTTAATACGGTTATATTCTATCCACACATTGGCGAAGAAAAATCCGCGGGATTTAAAAATGATTTTCGGCGTGCGGATCCAGAACAGATAAACCGCCATTAATGCCAGCGCACATAATAACCATGTGGTTAATATTGCACCATGGCTAGTGACGTTATTGTAAATAAGAATAACGATGAGACCCGCGAAGATAAACGCATCTACGCGCCCGCGTCGCAGAAGGGGAAGGGAGAGCAGCGTCTCGCCGTGACGGCGGGGCATGATGAACTCGTCATAGATAGCGTAAGCCAGAAGGGCAGCAGTAAATAAAACCAGTACGATGTCCGTGACAGTCATTCATCCTCCAGATAAAAAAACCGGGGGCAAGCCCCCGGCCTATAGCATTGAAACTTACAGACCCAGCAGGCCGACTGCGTAGCCCGCGATACCGATGACGAAGAAGCCAACGATAATCCACAGCGGGTTCACTTTCTTACGCAGCAGCCACATGCAGGCGAAGGTCAACAGCAGCGGTACCAGGCCCGGCATCAGCTGGTCCAGAATCGTCTGCACGGTGGTGACGCGCGTCTGACCATCCTGACCGGTGATGGTCGATACCACCAGCGGGATGTTCACGTGCGTCCACTTGTTAACCAGCGCCCCCATGACAAACAGGCCGAGGATTGACGCCCCCTCTGTCAGTTTCTGCAGGAAGCCGCCGCCCATGTCCTTAACGATGTCCACCCCTTTACGGTAGCCGTAGGCCACACCGTAGTAACGGGTCAGCAGGCGCACGGCGTTGAACAGGATGAAGAACAGCAGCGGGCCAAGCAGGCTGCCGCTCATCGCGATACCGGCACCCAGCGCCGCGAAGACCGGACGCACGGTACCCCAGAAGATTGGGTCACCGACACCGGCCAGCGGACCCATCAGGCCGACTTTGATACCGTTGATGGCACCGTCGTCAATCTCTGCGCCGTTCGCACGCTGTTCTTCCATCGCCAGCGTTACGCCCAGAACCGGAGCCGCTACGTAAGGATGGGTGTTAAAGAATTCCAGGTGACGCTTGATCGCCTGACGGCGCGCTTCGTTATTTTCCGGGTACAGGCGCTTGATCGCCGGCACCATGGAGAAGCAGAAGCCCAGCGCCTGCATACGTTCGAAGTTCCATGAACCCTGAAACAGGTTAGAACGGATGAACACGCCACGAATATCACCCGGAGTGAGTTTTTTCTCGGTGGTAGTTTTTGTCATATCAACCATTTCGCTCACCTGTTAGTCCAGTTCGTTATCGAGATCGTTGTTACCAGCTGCCTGCGCTGGGGCACCCGCGACGCGGTTATATTTCGGGCTGAGCTGGATGTAGAGAATCGCCATTACCGCACCAATCACACCCAGTGCAACCAGGTTGAAGTTGGTGAAGGCAGCGGTCACGAAGCCGAGGTAGAAGAACGGCATCAGATAGCCTGCGCGCATCATGTTGATGACCATCGCATAACCAACGACCACGATCATGCCGCCCGCGATGTTCAGACCGCCGGTGACCACTTCTGGAATGGCGTTCAGCATGCTCTGGACTTCACTGGTACCAACAGAGATCGCCACGATAACCGCCGGGATCGCGATACGCATCGCCTGCAGGAACAGGGACGAAACGTGGATCCACGACAGTGCCGTGAGGTTGCCGTTTTCGGCCGCCTTATCCGCCGCGTGCTGGAAGGCAACGGTGATAGTACGAACGATGATGGTCAGAACCTGGCCTGCTGCAGCCAGCGGTATCGCCAGGGCGATACCGGCACCAATACTCTGGTGACCAGCAATAACCAGAACGGTCGAAATGATAGAGGCCAGCGCCGCATCGGGCGCAACCGCTGCGCCGATGTTCATCCAGCCCAGGGCGATCATTTCCAGGGTACCACCGATGATGATACCGGTTTTCATGTCACCCAGAACGGCCCCAATCAGCGTACAGGCCACCAGAGGGCGGTGGAACTGAAATTCATCAAGTACGGATTCCATACCCGCAATACATGCGACGACGAACACCAGCACAATCTGAAGAGTGGTAATCTCCATTGCACTTCTCCTATTACATAAACTTTATATGAGAACCGGCGCGGGCTTATTTCCCAACTTTGCCGATCAAATCCATCATTTTCAGTTTTTGATCCGTAGAAACCTTACGGGCTTCCAGTTCAATACCGCGCGCATTCAGCTTGTTGAATGCCTCGATATCTTTCGCATCGACTGAAATGGCGTTGTTGACCTGCGTTTTGCCCTGACGGAATGCCATACCACCAATGTTCACGGAGGTGATTTTCACGCCGCCTTCAACAATGCGCTCAACGTCTGTCGGGTTAGTGAACAGGAGCATTACGCGTTCGCCCGCATATTTCGGGTTGTTGTACACGCGGATCATCTTGGCGACATCCACGACGTGCGCGGTAACGCCAGGAGGAGCAACCTGAGTCAGGAGGGTTTTACGAACGGTATCGGCGGCAACTTCGTCGCTGACCACGATAATGCGTCGAACGTTGGTCTCTTTGGTCCAGCGCGTGGCGACCTGGCCGTGGATTAAGCGGTCATCAATACGCGCAAGGCCGATGACCATGTAATCGTTCGGGCCCATCGGTTTTGCCGGTGCTGCCGCTTTAGGTGCCGCTGCAGATGCAGGGGCAGGTTTTTCAACCGGCTGCGCCTTCAGAGCTTTTACCCCTTCGCGACCGGTTTCAACGGCCAGCGCCACCAGCTCATCGAACGCCGGATTGTCGTCGCGAGCCATGAAGGTTTCCACCAGCATGGGAATATTAACCCCGGCGACAACTTCATAGTGCTCTTTATCGACGACAATGCGGCTGGCGGCATTGAACGGGCTGCCGCCCCATGTATCAACGAGAAACAGCACGCCTTTGCTGGTATCCAGCTTCGCGAGTTGAGCGTTGTACTTCTCTATCAGCGTCTCGGCGTTTTCACCGGGAACGAAATCGATCCAGCCGACGTTTTCCTGCTCGCCCAACAGCATCTCTGCCGTTTTGAGTAGCTGCTCAGCAGCCCAACCATGTGTGCCTATGACAATAGCAATGGTCACTTGCTACCTCCTTTTATTATCATTAATACGTCTGCCAGGCAGTCGTACTGAGAATCGTATTGGCGAACCGAATCGATTCAGATAAGGGTTAGAGTTCAAAAAAACTAAGACTTCCGCGAATTATTTTAGATAGTGAAAAAATAATTTATGTGATGAAGATCCGTAATTTAGCCACGCGTTACAGATTTATCTGTAGCGTAAAGCCGCTGTGTTACAGAACTTTGCAAAGGAACGTAAATCTTTGCTAAAAACACAGTGTCTCTGATATGTTTAGCCTCCGTTTAATCGTTCAGGAGTATAGGGTTACAGCCCACTATATGGACCGTCACCGACGTCAGTCATCAACCAGGCCATTTCGCGCCTTATTCACCGGCGATCCTCGCCACGTATCGACTCTGTTTACCTCTGTTTTGCCCACGTTGAGTGGGGCACCGTTTCGTCATTCCTTTAGCAGGAGCTTGTCATGGAATTCTTAATGGACCCGTCAATCTGGGTAGGATTGCTCACGCTGGTGGTGCTGGAGATTGTTCTCGGCATTGATAACCTGGTGTTTATCGCCATCCTTGCGGACAAACTGCCGCCAAAACAGCGTGATAAAGCGCGTCTGATTGGTCTCTCGCTGGCGCTGGTTATGCGACTGGGGCTGCTCTCCGTCATCTCCTGGATGGTCACGCTGACCAAACCGCTGTTCTCCGTCATGGATTACACCTTCTCCGGGCGTGATTTAATCATGCTGATCGGGGGGATATTCCTGCTTTTCAAAGCGACGACGGAGCTACACGAGCGGCTGGAAAACCGTCAGCACGATGATGGGCACGGTAAAGGCTATGCCAGCTTCTGGGTGGTGGTGCTGCAGATCGTGGTGCTTGATGCGGTCTTCTCGCTGGATGCGGTGATCACGGCGGTCGGCATGGTGAATCATCTGCCGGTAATGATGGCGGCTGTTGTCATTGCGATGGCGGTCATGCTGCTGGCCTCGAAGCCGCTGACGCGCTTCGTTAACCAGCATCCGACGGTGGTCGTGCTGTGTCTGAGCTTCCTGCTGATGATTGGTCTGAGCCTGGTGGCGGAAGGTTTTGGCTTCCATATTCCGAAAGGCTACCTGTACGCCGCGATTGGCTTCTCGATTCTGATCGAGCTGTTCAACCAGATTGCACGCCGTAACTTTATTAAGCAGCAGTCGAATCAGCCGCTGCGCGCCCGTACCGCAGACGCCATTCTGCGCCTGATGGGCGGTCGTCGTCAGGTGAACGTCCAGTCTGATTCCGAAAACCATAACCCGGTTCCGGTCCCGGAAGGGGCGTTTGTGGAACAAGAGCGCTACATGATTAACGGCGTGCTCTCCCTGGCCTCCCGTTCGCTGCGCGGCATCATGACGCCGCGCGGGGAAATTAGCTGGGTCGATGCAAACCTGAGCGTCGATGAAATTCGCCAGCAGCTGCTCTCTTCTCCGCACAGCCTGTTCCCGGTGTGTCGCGGAGAGCTGGATGAGATAATCGGCGTGGTGCGGGCGAAAGAGATGCTGGTGGCCCTGGAAGAGGGCGTCAACGTGGAAGCCGTTGCCGCCGCGTCGCCTGCGATTGTCGTGCCGGAAACGCTGGATCCTATCAACCTGCTCGGGGTGCTGCGCCGCGCTCGCGGTAGCTTTGTTATCGTCACCAACGAGTTTGGCGTGGTGCAGGGGCTGGTTACGCCGCTGGACGTGCTGGAAGCGATTGCCGGTGAATTCCCGGATGCCGACGAAACGCCAGAGATCGTTGCCGACGGTGAAGGCTGGCTGGTTAAAGGTACCACCGACCTGCACGCGCTCTCGCACACGCTGGGGCTGGAAAACGTGATCAACGATGAAGAAGACATCGCGACCGTTGCCGGCCTGGTGATCGCGGTTAACGGGCAAATCCCGCGCGTCGGCGATGTGATCGAGCTGGCGCCGCTGCACATTACGATCGTTGAAGCCAACGACTATCGCGTTGATATGGTTCGCATTGTTAAAGAACAATCAGCCCACGACGAAGATGAGTAAGCCGGCTTAGCGCAGCGGCATTAAGGGCACGATGTGCCCGTTATGATGCGCTGGCGGGGATGAACTTCCCGCCAGCCACTTCGGAAAATCCCGTAGCGGCATGGGCCGCGCATAGAAAAACCCCTGCAGGACAGGCACGCCATGGCGGCGCAAGTAGCGCGCCTGCTCCTCCGTCTCGACCCCTTCAGCAACCAGTTCGATATTCAGCCGCTGACCCAGCGCAATAATCATATCCGTCACCGTCGAGTTCACGGCGTCGGTACCGATGGCGGTGGTAAACGACTGGTCGATTTTCAGCACGTCCGGGTGCAGCTTTTCAAGCCAGGAGAGGGAGCTGTTCCCGGTACCAAAATCGTCGATGGCGAGCTTCACCCCTTTGCGATGCAGTTCGCGCACGATGCGATAATCCGCATCCAGCAGCGCATCCCGTTCCGTGAGTTCAATCACCAGCTGCTGGCGCGGACCGGCGCTGAACCAGAGGCGGTTCAGGTCCTGTATCAATGCCGCGTGACGAAAATGGCTGGCGGCGACGTTAATACCGATGTGAAAACCAGCGCTGGAAGGGAAGTAGCCTATCTGGCGCACCGTTTCGGCGATGACATAGCGGGTCAGGGGGACAATCTGGTTATGTTCTTCTGCCAGAGGGATAAACACCTCCGGGGTGATCCAACCCTGACGGGGGTTATTCCAGCGCAGCAGGATCTCCACGCCGGTGCACGCCTGGGTACGGGCATTCACCAGCGGCTGGCAGAAAAGCTCAAATTCCCGCGCCGCAATGCCCATATCGATCTCCCACGTAAAGCTCATCCGGTTTGCCGTTGCCAGCCAGGCGAGATAGCCCAGCAGCAGGCTGAGCATGAGTCCAAGCGGCAGCTGGGCTGGCAGGCTTTTTAAGGCTAACTCTCCAGGGCCTGGCCCGCTGACCGTAATGGTAAAAGGATTTCGGGTTGACGATTGCTGGAAAAGAGAGCCCTCCTCATCAAACGTCAGGCTGTCGCTGACGCGTTGTCCATAGCGCAGAAAGCGATCGCCTACGGTCAGCGCCACGTCATTGATGAGCGGGCGCTGGGGCTCGAGGATCATTTTGGCGATCAGATCGATATTGATGATTTCGATAACGCCAGCTTCACCGTCCTGTGAGACGGGATACCACTGGATCAATATCGGGCTACCCTTAAGCAGCCACTGATCGCTCGATAAAATCAGCTTCGCCGTGCTGGCGGGTAATTCTTTCAGGAAGTCGCGAACGGGCACATTGCGGCTCCCGAAAATACTTGAGCAATACAGGATACCCTCGTTAATCAGGGCGATGGAGCGTACCGTCTGCAAAATGGCGGCCTGCTTTCGCAGCGCCAGGTGCGCCTGCGGGCAGGGCTGCCCTACCAGGGGCTGCAGCACGCTGCGGCGGTTCTCTAAAGAAAGCAGGACGTTATCAAGGGCGCGTACGGTGTGGCTGGTAAAATCGAGGATCCGCTGTTGGTTAACATTGCGCTGTGAAATGAAGCGAATGCCTAACGTCAGGATGAGCGTGAGGAGCGCAACCGTGACACAGACGATAACGCGTTTTCGGCGATAGTTTTTAATGATCGTTTGTGCAGTTTGCATGAACGGTCGCCTGATAAGCCACCAGCCACAAAAGCCGGACGCAACAGTAAAAGTGTAGTGGGGAAAGCAGAAGGAGACGAGAAAGAAGAGGGAAATTCGCCCATCCGTTGCAGATGGGCGAAAGGCAGTATTAGTCGCACTGCACCTTAATGGCCAGGCCACCGCGGGACGTCTCGCGGTATTTCGCGTTCATGTCCTTGCCGGTTTCGTACATGGTTTCAATCACCTTATCCAGCGATACGCGAGGTTCGCTGGTACGGCGCATCGCCATACGTGAGGCGTTGATGGCTTTCACCGAGGCAATCGCGTTACGCTCGATGCACGGCACCTGCACCTGGCCCGCGACCGGGTCACAGGTCAGACCGAGGTTATGTTCCATACCGATTTCCGCCGCCACGCAGACCTGCTCAGGGCTTGCGCCCAGCAGCTCTGCCAGACCTGCCGCCGCCATGGAGCAGGCAACGCCCACTTCACCCTGACAGCCCACTTCCGCACCGGAGATGGAGGCGTTCATTTTGTACAGCGCACCGATGGCACCTGCCGCCAGGAAATAGCGGATGTAGATGTCCGGCGTCACGGGCTCAATAAAGTGATCGTAATACGCCAGCACTGCCGGAACGATACCGCAGGCGCCGTTGGTTGGCGCCGTCACGACGCGACCACCGGCGGCGTTCTCTTCGTTAACCGCCAGGGCAAACATGTTTACCCAGTCGACCACGTTCATCGGGTCGTTGGAGAACTTGTCCGTGGTCACCAGCATACGGCGCAGGGCAGAGGCACGACGCGGTACGCGCAGTGGACCCGGCAGAACGCCTTCGGTGTTCATCCCGCGGTCGATACAGGCGCGCATGGTTTGCCAGACGTTCGCAAAATAGTCTTCAATCTCTTTTTTGCTGTGCAGGGCCAGTTCGTTCTGCATCACCATGCCGGACAGTGAAAGACCGGTCTCTTTGCAGTAGCCCAGCATTTCTGTAGCCGATTTGAACGGGTAAGGTACGCTGACGTCGCCGACGCTGTCTTTGCCAAAATGCTCTTCATCCACGATGAAGCCACCGCCGATGGAGTAGTACGTTTTGCTGTAAATCTCTTTTTCACCGCTGTAAGCGTGAATGGTCATGCCGTTTTCGTGCAGCGGCAGGTTGTCGCTACGGAAACGCATGCCGTCATCCTGCGGGAAATCGACTTCCTGCTGGCCGTTTGCCAGCAGCAGGCGGCCGCGTGTTTCCACATCGCGGATGAATGCCGGGATGGCATCAATATCTACGGTATCCGGCATATTGCCTGCCAGACCCATAATAATGGCGATATCGGTGTGGTGGCCTTTACCCGTTAATGACAGCGAGCCGTAAACATCCACGGCGACACGGGTAACGCTTTCCAGTAATCCTTTTTCGACCAGATCATCGACGAACTGTTTACCGGCCTTCATCGGGCCAACAGTATGGGAAGACGAAGGGCCAATTCCCACTTTGAACATGTCGAATATACTAATCACTTTCACACTCCTGACAGGGTTACCGGGGTTCCAGTAACGATGTTATAACTGCGCATAGTGTAAGAGGGAACACCGACCTCGGCTTAACTATTCACATGAATTAAACTAATGGTTAACGATGGGTTTTGCTAATAGCGCGACGCGGATCGCAAACCTGCGAAAAAGGGTGGAATGTAAAGTATAGTCAAGGTTTCAGGCCGATTTGCAGCGCCAGTTCACGAATGATGCCCGCCGTCATGCCCCAGACAAAATAATGCTGATACCAGGACAACCAGACCCGATGGTCATGCCCCCGTCGATGGATATCGAGCGGATGATAGCGGCTGAGCCGGAGCGCCTCTTCGAGCGGCATTTCAAACACCGCTGAAACTTCATCGACGCTGGCGTGATACTGTAGGCCAGGCGGGATAATGCCCACCACCGGCGTGACCTGAAAACCGGTAACGCTGTCGACGGGCGGCAGCACGCCAATGATCTCAACGGCCTCCGGCGGAATGGCAACCTCTTCCTGCGCTTCCCGCAGCGCGGCGGCAATCAGCGAGGCGTCGGAGCTGTCCACTGCGCCACCCGGAAAGGCGACCTGACCCGCGTGCTTGCGTAGATGGGGAGAACGCTGGGTGAGCAGCAGGCCCGGCTGCGCGCGACGCACGACCGGGATCAGCACGGCCGCCTGACGCTGGTTCAGCGCTTCGCGGTTGACCTGCGGTCGTAATAGCTGAAAGCGAGATAAAAAATTGTCCAGCGTCAGGTTCTCTTTTTCCACCCGTGATTACTCCAGTTGTTTCAGGATACGGTTAACTTTATCAAAGGTTTCCTGATATTCCGCATCGACCTGGCTATCGGCAACAATGCCGCCCCCGGCCGAGCAGTAAAGGTTTCCGTCGCAGGCCGTCAGCGTGCGAATGGTAATGCTGGTATCCATGGTGCCGCACAGGCTGATATAGCCGATACTGCCGCACCAGGCGTTGCGGCGGTGCGGCTCCAGCTCATCAATGATCTCCATCGCCCGTACCTTTGGCGCGCCGGTGATGGAGCCGCCCGGAAACGCGGCGCGGAGCAGATCGCAGGCGGTGCGAGAGGCGGGTAGACGCGCGGTAATGGTACTGACCAGATGATGCACCGCCGGGAAAGGCTCGACGACAAACAGTTCCGGCACGCGCACGCTGCCCGGTTCGGCGACGCGGCCAATGTCGTTACGCATCAGGTCGACAATCATCAGGTTCTCGGCGCGGTCTTTCGGCGAGGCGGCGAGCTTTTCCGCCTGCTGGCGATCGGCATCGGGGTCCGCAAGACGCGGTAACGTGCCTTTAATCGGACGGGTTTGAATCGTACCCTCGGCCAGATGGATAAAGCGCTCGGGTGACAGGCTGAGTATGGCCCCCTGTTCCAGACGGACAAACGCGCTGAACGGCGCCTTGTTGCTGGCGTTAAGACGGGTAAACGCCTGCCACTCATCTCCCCGGTATGTCGACTGGAAGCGCTGGGCGAGGTTAACCTGGTAGCAGTCACCGCTTTGCAGGTACGCCTGAACGCGCGCGAATTTTTCGGCATACTCCGCTGCGGTCATGTTCGAGCGCCAGCCAGAGGTAAGGGTAAACGTCTCTGCCGGGGCAGGCCGTTGCGCCTCCAGCCACGCCAGACGCGCCTGCACGTCATGATGGCTCAGCAGGGAAACCGTTTTTTTCTGATGATCGACAATTAACGCCCAGTCATACAGCCCCACGGCCATGTCTGGCAGGGAAATATCAGCCTGCGCATGCTCCGGCAGCGTTTCGAAACGGCGACCCAGATCGTAGCCAAACAGACCCAGCGCGCCCCCCTGAAAAGGGAGGTCCGGGTTCGGCGCGGCAGATAAGCCCAGCGCGTTAATGGCCTGCTGCAGCTGCTTCAGGGGATCGTCCGTTAACGACAGGTCATCGGTTGTTAGCGTCTTTAGCGGATCGGCCACCAGAATGTCGAAGCGGCTATAGGGATGGTCCGCATGGCCAGAATGCAGCAGCATCGCAAACGGAAGATGGCTCAGGCGGGCAAACCAGAATTCGGCGGCGTCTGCACGCCAGGGCAAGGTAATAACAGTGGGGAAGCGCATGTTCATGTGTGGCATACTACCGGGCAGCGTGAAATAATTAGCGCGAATAATTTAGCAGGAGTTGACGATGTTTGCAGGTTTACCTTCTCTGAGCCATGAACAGCAGCAGAAAGCGGTTGAGCGAATTCAGGAACTGATGTCCCAGGGGATGAGCAGCGGACAGGCGATTACGGTTGTCGCCGAGGAGATTCGCGCCAGTCATTCCGGCGAGCGGATCGTGGCGCGATTCGAAGATGAAGATGAAGATCCAGAAGAGTAATCGGGCTTACACCGCCGCGATAATCTTAATCTCTACCTTATATTCCGGCTTCATCAGCGTGGCCTGTACGGTACAGCGTACAGGCGCGTGACCCGCCACCACCCATGCATCCCAGGCTTTGTTCATCGCCGCGAAATCATCTTTGTTTGCCAGGAAAATCGTCGCATCCAGAATGCGGGATTTGTCGCTGCCCTGTTTTTCCAGCACCGCATCAATCTGCGCCAGAGTGTTAGCCGTCTGCTCGAACGCATCCGCGTCCAGGTTAGCCGGTACGCCGGTGTAGTAAAGCGTCTGGTTATGGATCACCACATCAGACCAGCGGGCTTCGGCATCAATGCGCACAATTGTCATAAACGTTTCCTCGTTATTTTTCGTCGTCAGGCGGCAAGACTGCCATATTGTTCTCGTGTCGTCACTATTTGGGGTGGCACAGGAGAGGTTGGGCTGACATAATCCCTGTGCAAAAATACAGTGAGAGAGCACCGTGGCAGACGATTTTTCCCCTGAAGGTCAATTAGCGCAGGCTATTCCCGGCTTCAAGCCCCGTGAGCCTCAGCGCCAGATGGCGCACGCCGTTGCACGCGCCATCGATAAGGCTCAGCCGCTGGTGGTCGAGGCCGGAACCGGTACGGGTAAAACGTATGCTTACCTTGCTCCGGCGCTGCGCGCGAAGAAGAAGGTGATTATTTCCACCGGATCGAAGGCGCTGCAGGATCAGCTCTATAGTCGCGATTTGCCCACGGTGGCGAAAGCGCTGAAATACAAAGGTCGTCTGGCCCTGCTGAAGGGGCGCTCCAACTATCTCTGCCTGGAACGTCTTGAGCAGCAGGCGCTGGCGGGCGGCGACCTGCCGGTACAAACCCTCAGCGACGTCATTATCCTTCGCGCCTGGGCGAACCAGACCGAAGAGGGCGATATAAGCACCTGCGCGAGCGTGCCGGAAGACTCGCCTGCCTGGCCGCTGGTGACCAGCACCAACGACAACTGCCTCGGCAGCGACTGCCCGCTGTATAAAGACTGCTTTGTAGTGAAAGCGCGCAAAACGGCGATGGACGCGGATGTGGTGGTGGTGAACCACCATCTGTTCCTCGCGGATATGGTCGTCAAGGACAGCGGTTTCGGCGAGCTGATCCCGGAGGCGGACGTGATGATCTTCGACGAAGCCCACCAGCTTCCGGACATCGCCAGCCAGTATTTCGGCCAGTCGCTTTCCAGCCGCCAGCTGCAGGATCTGGCGAAAGATTTCACCATCGCTTACCGGACCGAACTCAAAGATACCCAGCAGCTGCAGAAGTGCGCCGACCGTCTGGCCCAAAGCGCGCAGGATTTCCGCTTACAGCTTGGTGAGCCGGGCTATCGCGGTAACCTGCGCGAGCTTCTGGCGGACAAAAACATCCAGCGCGCGCTGCTGCTGCTCGATGATGCCCTCGAACTCTGCTACGACGTGGCAAAGCTGTCGCTTGGCCGCTCCGCGCTGCTGGACGCGGCCTTCGAACGCGCCACGCTCTATCGCGGGCGGCTCAAACGGCTGAAAGAGATTAACCAGCCGGGGTTCAGCTACTGGTATGAGTGCACCTCGCGGCATTTCACCCTGGCGCTCACGCCGCTGACGGTAGCGGATAAGTTTAAAGAGGTGATGGCGCAAAAACCGGGAAGCTGGATCTTCACCTCGGCAACCCTGTCGGTGAATGACGATCTGCATCACTTCACGGAACGTCTTGGCATTGAGGATGCGGAATCGCTGCTCCTGCCGAGCCCGTTCGATTACGAAAAACAGGCGCTGCTTTGCGTGCCTCGTAATCTGCCGCTGCCGAACCAGCCGGGGGCGGCGCGCCACCTGGCCGCGATGTTAAAACCGATGATCGAGGCCAACAACGGCCGCTGCTTTATGCTCTGCACCTCTCACGCCATGATGCGTGACCTCGCCGAGCAGTTCCGCGCCACCATGACGCTGCCGGTGCTGCTGCAGGGTGAAACCAGTAAAGGCCAGCTGTTACAGCAGTTTGTCAGCGCCGGAAATGCCCTGCTGGTGGCAACCAGCAGCTTCTGGGAAGGGGTGGACGTGCGCGGCGATACGCTCTCGCTGGTAATTATTGATAAGCTGCCGTTTACCTCTCCGGACGATCCGCTGCTGAAGGCGCGCATGGAAGACTGCCGTCTGCGCGGGGGCGATCCTTTCGATGAGGTACAGCTGCCGGATGCGGTGATTACGCTCAAGCAGGGGGTAGGGCGATTGATCCGCGACGTTACCGATCGCGGGGTGCTGGTCATTTGCGATAACCGGCTGGTGATGCGCCCTTACGGAGCGACCTTCCTTGCCAGCCTGCCGCCCGCGCCGCGGACGCGGGACATAAAACGCGCGGTGCGTTTCCTGGCAAACCCAACGGCGGAGTAATTTACCCCGGAGTGTGCTAAGATGCGCGCCATTTTGTGACTGACCCTTGCGAGAGCGCGACGACTGATGCGAATTCTGGCTATTGATACCGCGACAGAGGCTTGCTCTGTCGCTCTGTTGAACGACGGTGCTGTTTCTGCTCATTTCGAAGAGTGCCCACGGGAACACACCCAACGCATTCTGCCCCTGGTAAAAGCCATTTTAACCCAGGGCAACACCTCCTTAACCGACCTCGATGCGCTGGCCTTTGGCCGTGGCCCCGGCAGCTTTACGGGCGTACGTATCGGGATTGGCATTGCGCAGGGGCTGGCGCTGGGCGCTGAACTACCGATGATTGGCGTCTCTACCCTCGCCACGATGGCGCAGGGCGCATGGCGCATGACCGGGGCAACGCGCGTCCTGGCCGCGATTGATGCCCGCATGGGCGAAGTTTACTGGGCCGAATACACCCGCGACGAGCAGGGCGTGTGGCACGGCGAAGAGACGGAAGCCGTGCTTAAGCCGGAAGCGGTTACTGAACGACTGCAGCAGCTCTCCGGCGAGTGGGCAACCGTTGGCACCGGCTGGCCGGCGTGGCCTGACATGGCAAACGACACCGGGGTGACGCTGGTGGACGGCAACATGCTGCTGCCGGCTGCGGAAGATATGCTTCCGATTGCCTGCCAGCTGCTCGCAGCAGGAAAAACCGTTGCCGTTGAACACGCGGAGCCGGTTTATTTGCGAAACACCGTTGCGTGGAAGAAACTTCCGGGCCGCGAGTGAATCTCAGTAACAGGAACTGAGAAAAAGGAGTCGCATCATGGCGGTTCAGACTAAAGTAGTACGCCTTATTATGGCAGGCGCGGTTGCCATAGCACTGAGCGGATGCGTTTCCGTTCCTGATGCGATTAAGGGCAGCAGCCCGACGCCACAGCAGGATCTGGTTCGGGTGATGAATGCGCCTGAGCTTTACGTCGGCCAGGAAGCGCGCTTTGGCGGTAAGGTCATCGACGTACAAAACCAGCAGGGGAAAACCCGCCTGGAGATCGCGACCGTTCCGCTGGACAGCGGCGCGCGGCCGGTACTGGGTGAGGCCTCTCGCGGACGTATCTATGCGGACGTCAGCGGTTTCCTCGATCCGGTCGATTTTCGCGGGCAGCTGGTGACCGTCGTCGGGCCGATTACCGGCGCCGTGCAGGGCAAAATCGGCAGCACGCCGTATAAATTTATGACCATGCAGGTCAACGGGTATAAACGCTGGCGGCTGGCACAGCAGGTGATCATGCCGCCTCAGCCGATGGATCCGTGGATGTGGGGTCCACATCCTTATCGTTACGGCTACCCTGGCTGGGGCTGGTATAACCCGGGTCCTGCACAGGTTCAGACGATCGTTACTGAGTAACTTACTGTTATTGTTAGAAAAGAGACAGCGGCTCAGCCGCTGTCTCTGTTTTTTTACGGATAAAACGAAAAAAAAGAGTGACGCGCTTCGCAACCTTAAATCTGAACAATTAATAAACTGGTACGCTGAGTTAATATAATGTTAACAAACTGTTTATTATCGGGGTTGTGATGACGACGAACACTCATTTCAGAGGTGATGCATTGAAGAAGGTTTGGCTTAACCGTTATCCCGCAGATGTTCCTGCTGAGATCAATCCTGACCGTTATCAATCCCTGGTGGAATTATTTGAGCACTCGGTAAGGCGCTACGCGGACCAGCCCGCATTCGTGAATATGGGCGAGGTCATGACGTTCCGTAAGCTTGAGGAGCGTAGCCGGGCGTTTGCGGCGTATCTTCAGGAAGGGCTGGGGCTGCAAAAAGGGGACCGCGTCGCGCTGATGATGCCGAACCTGCTGCAATACCCGGTGGCGTTGTTCGGTATCCTGCGAGCCGGGATGATTGTCGTCAACGTCAACCCGCTGTACACCCCGCGCGAGCTGGAGCATCAGCTGAACGACAGCGGCGCGGCCGCGATTGTCATTGTGTCCAACTTCGCCCATACGCTGGAAAAAGTGGTCGACAAAACCCAGGTTAAACACGTCATCCTGACGCGCATGGGGGATCAACTCTCCACCGCCAAAGGCACGCTGGTTAACTTTGTCGTTAAATACGTCAAGCGCCTGGTGCCAAAATACCACCTGCCGGACGCCATCTCCTTCCGCCGCGCGCTGCATGCGGGCTACCGTATGCAGTATGTGAAACCCGAAGTGGTGGCGGAAGATCTTGCGTTTCTGCAATACACGGGCGGGACTACCGGCGTCGCCAAAGGGGCCATGCTTACCCACCGTAATATGCTGGCAAACCTTGAACAGGTGAACGCCACCTACGGGCCGCTGCTGCATCCGGGCAAAGAGGTGGTGATCACCGCGCTTCCGCTGTATCACATCTTTGCGCTGACCATGAACTGCCTGCTGTTTATTGAACTGGGTGGCCAGAACATCCTCATCACCAACCCTCGCGATATCCCGGGCCTGGTGAAAGAGCTGGCGAAATATCCGTTCACCGCCATGACCGGGGTGAACACCCTGTTTAACGCGCTGCTTAATAACAAAGAGTTCCAGCAGCTGGATTTCTCCACGCTGCATCTCTCTGCGGGCGGTGGCATGCCGGTTCAGCAGGCGGTCGCCGAGCGCTGGGTGAAGCTCACCGGTCAGTATTTGCTGGAAGGCTATGGGCTGACGGAATGTGCTCCGCTGGTCAGCGTGAACCCACACGATATCGACTATCACAGTGGAAGCATTGGTCTGCCGGTTCCTTCCACCGAGGCCAAACTGGTCGATGATAATGATAACGAAGTCGCGCCGGGCGAGCCGGGTGAGCTTTGCGTCAGAGGTCCGCAGGTGATGCTGGGTTACTGGCAGCGTCCCGATGCGACGGACGAAATCATCAAAGACGGCTGGCTGCACACCGGTGATATTGCGGTAATGGATGACGAGGGCTTCCTGCGCATCGTCGATCGCAAGAAAGACATGATCCTGGTCTCCGGCTTCAACGTCTATCCGAATGAGATCGAAGACGTGGTTATGCAGCACAGCGGCGTACTCGAGGTGGCGGCGGTCGGCGTCCCTTCCGGCAGCAGCGGTGAAGCGGTTAAAATATTTGTGGTCAAGAAAGATCCTTCCCTGACGGAGGAGGCGCTGGTAACGTTTTGCCGTCGTCAGCTGACGGGCTACAAGGTGCCGAAGCTGGTTGAATTCCGCGATGAGCTGCCGAAATCCAACGTCGGAAAGATATTACGACGAGAATTACGTGACGAAGCCCGTGGCAAAGTAGACAATAAGGCCTGAGCTTCACGCTAATCGCCCAGACGCCGGTTAAGCCGGCGTTTTTTATGGGCGCAAACAAAAGAGAACCCGTTTTGAATTACCAGATGATCACGACCAACGACGAGCTGGCTTCGCTGTGCGAAGTGACGCGCGACTTTCCTGCCATTGCCCTGGATACCGAGTTTGTCCGTACCCGGACCTATTATCCGCAGCTGGGTTTGATTCAGATGTATGACGGTAAACACGTGTCGCTGATTGACCCGCTCGGCATTACCGACTGGACGCCGATGCGTGACCTGCTGCTCGATACCGCCGTGACGAAATACCTGCACGCAGGCAGTGAGGATCTGGAAGTCTTTCTGAACACCTTTGGCATCATGCCTCAGCCGCTGATTGACACGCAGATCCTCGCGGCATTCAGCAATCGTCCGCTCTCCTGGGGCTTTGCTGCCATGGTGGAGGAGTATACGGGCCTGACGCTGGATAAAAGCGAATCCCGTACCGACTGGCTGGCGCGCCCGCTTACAGAGCGTCAGCTGGAGTATGCGGCGGCAGACGTGTTTTACCTGCTGCCGATTGCGGGACAGCTGATGAAAGAGGCGGAAGCCTCCGGTTGGCTCGCTGCTGCGCTGGACGAATGCCGTATGACCCAGCAGCGTCGTCAGGAAGTGGTTGACCCGAAAGAGGCCTGGCGCGATATCAGCAACGCCTGGCAGCTGCGCACGCGTCAGCTGGCATGCCTGCAGCTGCTGGCAGACTGGCGCTTGCGTAAAGCGCGCGAGCGCGATCTGGCCGTTAACTTTGTGGTTCGCGAAGAGCATCTCTGGGCAGTCGCGCGCTATATGCCAGGCAGCCTGGGCGAGCTGGACAGCATTGGCCTTTCGGGCAGCGAGATCCGCTTCCACGGTAAAACCCTGCTGGCGCTTGTCGCCAAAGCGCAGGAGCTGCCGGAAGATGCGCTGCCGGAACCGCTGCTGAACCTGATGGATATGCCGGGCTATCGCAAAGCGTTTAAGGATATCAAAGCGCTGGTGCAGGCGGTTGCAACGGAAAGCAAGCTGAGTGCGGAACTGCTCGCCTCACGTCGTCAGATTAACCAGCTGCTGAACTGGCACTGGAAGCTGAAGCCGCAGAATGGCGTGCCGGAGATGATGGCGGGATGGCGCGGGGAATTGATGGCCGATCGCCTGAATACGCTGCTGGACGGTTACCCGCGATAAAAAAATATGCCGGGCGATATACCCGGCATATTTCCCCGGTGGCGCTGCGCTTACCGGGGCGGCGAAAACACAAACCTACGGACGCGACTCTTCCGCTTCCGGGAGCGTAACGTTCAGCTCCAGGATCGAAATATCCCCGTCTTTTTGTTCCAGCTGCACCGTGACCATCTCCGGGTCAATCTGCACATACTTACAGATCACTTCCAGGATGTCCTTGCGCAGCTGCGGCAGATAGTGAGGCTCGGCGTCGCTACGACGACGCTCCGCAACGATAATTTGCAGACGTTCTTTTGCGATGTTGGCGGTGTTCTTTTTCCGCGAGAGAAAAAAGTCCAGTAATGCCATAACTTATCCTCCGAACAGGCGTTTGAGGAAACCTTTCTTCTCTTCTTCAATGAAGCGGAAAGGACGTTCTTCTCCCAGCAGACGGTCAACGGTATCGGCGTAAGCTTTACCTGCATCTGCCAATGTATCAAGGATCACTGGCTCGCCCTGGTTAGAGGCGCGTAACACGGACTGATCTTCCGGGATAACGCCCACCAGCTTAATGCGCAGGATCTCCAGCACGTCTTCCATGCTCAGCATGTCACCTTTGTTCACGCGGCCCGGATTGTAGCGGGTGAGCAGCAGGTGTTCTTTAATCGGGTCTTCGCCATTTTCCGCACGACGGGATTTAGAGGCGAGGATGCCCAGAATGCGGTCTGAGTCACGCACGGATGAAACTTCAGGGTTGGTGGTGATGATCGCTTCATCAGCGAAGTAGAGCGCCATCAGGGCACCGGTTTCGATGCCCGCAGGGGAGTCGCAGACAATGAAGTCGAAATCCATTTTTTTCAGATCGTCGAGCACCTTTTCCACGCCTTCACGGGTCAGGGCGTCTTTGTCACGCGTCTGAGAAGCCGGGAGAATGTAGAGGTTCTCGGTGCGCTTGTCTTTGATCATCGCCTGGTTAAGCGTGGCATCGCCCTGAATGACGTTTACGAAGTCATACACGACGCGACGCTCACATCCCATGATGAGGTCGAGGTTACGCAGACCGATATCGAAGTCGATAACGATGGTTTTCTTTCCCTTCTGGGCCAAACCAGTAGCGATGGCCGCGCTGGAGGTGGTCTTGCCAACGCCTCCTTTACCCGAAGTAACAACAATAATGCGTGCCATAGAAATTCCTTGTTAAAAAGGGATCAATTCAACGGTTGAACGGTCAACGCGTCGTCTGCCAGAAGCAGGCGAGCCGCTTTGCCATAAAATTCGGCTGGGATCTTGTCGCTCAGCCAATATTCACCTGCGATGGACACTAGTTCCGCCGTCAGGTGAGTACAAAATATTTGCGCATCTCGATCGCCACTTGCACCTGCGAGCGCACGTCCACGCATCATACCGTATACGTGAATATTGCCATCTGCAATCAGCTCAGCGCCAGCACTGACGTGGCTTGTAACAATCAGATCACAGTTTGGTGCATAAATGCGCTGACCGGAACGAACCGGCACATCAATCATTCGCGTTTTTGTGACGGTAGTAACGTTTTGCACCGCAGGAGGGGGCGTTTGCACGGCAACGGGTGCCGCTCGCGAGGCTTTTTCTTTGCCCTCATTCAGAAGGGGCAGCCCCGCACGCTCAATTTCCGCTTTCAGCTCAGTATCTTTGCAGCCGCTGATGCCCACGATACGCAGTCCGGTCGAGGAGACGGCCTGCTGGAGAAGTTTCCAGTTAACCGGAGCCTCAAGACCGCTGACGTTGATAACAACAGGGGCGTGCTTCAGAAAGGCGGGAGCCTGGGCGATTTTGTCTTCTAACGCCTGACGAATAACCTCGGGTTTTGCATCATGCAAATGTACCACTGATAAGGTGAAGCTACTGCCTTTAAGCTCGATGGGCGTGTTTGACATCCTGGCCTTACTCAATTTGCTATTAACCGCAACCACTCGCTGCGATATTCCGAAGAGTATCAGGCATGTTATAGTCAGGAGTATATTGAGGCAAGCAACCACCCATTAATTCAGAGTAAAAACATGTTTTGTGTGATCTACAGAAGTACAAGCCGTGACCAGACCTATCTTTATGTCGAAAAGAAAGACGATTTTTCACGCGTGCCTGAAGAATTAATGAAGAACTTTGGCCGACCACAGCTGGCGATGCTGCTGCCGCTCGATGGTCGTAAGAAACTGATTAATGCCGATCTGGATAAAGTGAAAACGGCCTTAGCCGAGCAAGGCTATTATTTACAGCTTCCACCGCCACCCGAGAATTTATTAAAACAGCATCTTGAGGCGAACGGTAAAAAATAGTCTCAACTGTTTTTGGGCACAACACATCAACCGTTTAGGGGTCGACCATGTATCAACATCATAACTGGCAAGGTGCATTACTGGATTATCCCGTCAGCAAAGTGGTTTGCGTGGGCAGCAACTACGCAAAACATATTCAGGAGATGGGCAGCGCGACGCCAGAAGAACCGGTCCTGTTTATTAAGCCTGAAACGGCGCTTTGCGATATCCGACAGCCGCTGGCGCTGCCGCAGGGGCTGGGCTCGGTGCATCACGAAGTTGAACTTGCCGTGCTGATCGGCGCGACGCTGCGCCAGGCCTCAGAAGAACATGTTAAAAAAGCGATTGCCGGATACGGCGTGGCGCTGGATCTGACCCTGCGTGACGTTCAAGGCAAAATGAAGAAAGCAGGGCAGCCGTGGGAAAAAGCCAAAGGGTTTGATAATTCCTGCCCGATTTCGGCGTTTGTGCCGGTGAGCGAATTTACCGGCGATCCGCAGGACACGCCGCTCAGCCTGAAGGTTAACGGCGAGGTCCGCCAGCATGGCACCACGGCAGACATGATCCATAAGATTGTGCCGCTGATCGCCTACATGAGTCGCTTCTTTACCCTGAAGCCGGGCGATGTGATCCTGACCGGAACCCCAGAAGGCGTTGGCCCGCTACTCAGCGGTGACGAGCTTGAGGTCGGTTTCAACGGCCTGTCGCTGAAAACCCGCGTGCTGTAACCCCATCTTGCCGCCTGAAGAGGGCGGCAAAACTTGCAACAACGTGCCAGACTCGTTATAAGGTGCGCTTTCTTTTGACGTGTGGACATCCTGATGAACGACATCCCTTTCTGGCAAAGCAAAACTCTCGACGACATGACTGACGCGGAATGGGAATCATTGTGCGACGGCTGCGGGCAGTGCTGCCTGCACAAGCTGATGGATGAAGATACGGACGAAATCTACTTCACCAACGTTGCCTGCAAGCAGTTAAACATTAAAACCTGCCAGTGCCGCAACTATGAGCGCCGGTTTGAATTTGAGCCTGACTGCATCAAGTTAACCCGGGATAATCTGCCGACGTTTGAATGGCTGCCGCATACCTGCGCGTATCGCCTGCTGGCGGAAGGGAAAGGTCTGCCTGACTGGCATCCGCTGTTAACCGGTTCAAAAGCGGCGATGCACGGTGAACGTATCTCTGTGCGCCACATTGCGGTGAAAGAGTCCGAGGTGCAGGACTGGGAAGATCACATCATGAACCACCCGACCCGTTGAGATTAAAAAACCCGCCGAGGCGGGTTTTTTTGTGCTTGTGCGGCCTGATGCCCTCACCCCAACCTCTCCCACGGGAGAGGGCGCAAACGCTAAAAACGGCAACCTTGGTTGCCGTTTTGCGTTTACCTTCCGAACAAATCGCGTTTCTTCGGTTTGAAAGGCTGGGCAATCAGCACCAGCAGCGCCACGACGAAGTAGGCGGCAAAAATGCCCACCAGCCACTGCGGCATCTCCAGCGTCAGGAATTCCCACTGGCGAACGGAGCAGTCACCGGATGCGACAAACACCTGCGGCAGCCATTTGTCCAGCGGCAGCCAGCTCGGGAAGCGGGCGGCAAAATCACAGGTCATAAACGGTGACGGATGCAATTGCATCATGGTGTGCTGCCAGGAGAGTTCAATTCCTTTCCAGGCGCTGTAGATCCAGATGGCAATACCGGCATAGCGAAGCGGCGATTTTGGGGCAATCGCACCCACCAGGCCCGCACCCATAATGCCGAACAGCGCGCTGCGTTCGTAAATACACAGTACGCAAGGTTTCAGTCCCATTACATGCTGGAACCACAGCGCGACCATTTCCAGCGCAAAGGCGGTCAGGGCCATTAACAACCACGCTCCGCGACCGCGGGAGCACTGGTTTAAAAATCTCAACATAATCATTTCCCTGGAACATGCTTAGAAAGCGCAGTGTAAACGAATTCGTTTTTCGCGCCACCTGTACCTGGCGAAATAAAACGTAATTGGATGTTTATCGTGCGAAAAGGCAAACGGGCAGCGAACTGCCCGAGATGCATAGTTTACTGCGCCGCAAGTATACCCGCTTGTACCAGCCATTGCGTACAGGGAATGAGGGTAATTTTGACGCAAAGCAATCCGACGATCGTGAGCACCAGCGTATAGGGCAGCGCCATCCATACCATCCTGCCATAAGAAAGACGTATGAGCGGCGCGAGGGCGGAGGTCAGCAGGAACAGGAAGGCGGCCTGGCCATTTGGCGTCGCCACCGACGGCAGGTTGGTTCCGGTATTGATCGCCACGGCCAGCAGCTCAAACTGTCCGGCGCTGATAACGCCTTGCTCCATGGCCGCTTTGGCCTCGTTGATGTAGACCGTCCCGACGAAGACGTTATCTGAGATCGACGAGAGCAGGCCGTTAAACAGGTAAAACAGCGAGAGCTGAGCATCCGGTGAGGCCTGTAATACAAAGGCAATAATCGGCGCGAACAGGTGCTGGTCGATAATCACCGCCACGACGGCAAAGAACACCGCCAGCAGGGCGGTAAACGGCAGAGCTTCGGTAAACGCCTTGCCAATGGCATGTTCGTCCGTCACGCCGGTAAAGGTGGTGGCGAGAATAATGACTGACAGGCCAATCAGCCCCACTTCGGCAAGATGGAACGCCAGCGCCGCGATAAGCCAGACGCCGATGATCCCCTGAGCAATCAGTCGTAGCGTCTCCTGGCGCGTCCGCTGGCTTCGGCTCTGCAGATCGAATTTATGCAGCTCCTGACGAACCGGCTCCGGGAGCTGCGCCCCGTAGCCAAAGAGGTGAAACTTCTCCACCAGCAGACAGGTCGCCAGCCCGCAGATCAGCACCGGTACGCTCACCGGTGCCATTCTCAGGAAGAAATCACCGAAGTTCCAGCCCGCCGCTTTGGCAATGATCAGGTTTTGCGGCTCGCCGACCATGGTCATCACGCCGCCCAGCGCGGTACCCACGCCGGCATGCATCATCAGGCTGCGCAGAAACGCGCGGAACTGTTCCAGCACGTCACGGTTATGCGCCTCGACGTGGCTGTCATCCTGCAGGTCCTCATTTGGGCGAGAGGAGGCCACGCGGTGATAAATTCCGTAAAACCCAACCGCGACGCTGATCACTACCGCAACGACCGTCAGCGCATCCAGGAAGGCCGACAGGAAGGCGGCGGCAAGGCAAAACGCCAGCGAGAGGAACATTTTCGACGGAATGCTGAGCAGCAGGCGCGTGAAGATGAACAGCAGCAGCTGTTTCATAAAGTAGATGCCGGCCACCATAAAGATCAGCAGCAGAAGCACTTCGAGATTAGACGCCAGCTCTGCTTTGACATGCCCGGCGCTGGTCATACCGACGACGACGGCTTCAAACGCCAGCAATCCGCCCGGCAGAAGGGGATAACATTTCAGCGCCATGGCCAGGGTGAAGATAAACTCCGCCACCAGCAGCCAGCCGGCGATAAAGGGATTCACGCTAAAAATGATGGGATTAACGACCAGGAAAACCAGCAGTATCAGTTTATACCAGTCAGGAGACTGACCTAAAAAATTGCGCCATAGCGCGCGCCCAAAAGAAATTTCCACAACAGACGTCCTTCCCGTCAAGTAAGACAAAACATCAGTATACTCAAAAAACACGGCCTGGAGGCGGATAAGGCTGCATTGTAAATTTCACAAAAATGAAACGGCGATCCCTCTTTTCTCTCTTTGCCGCGCTACCTGCCACTGCGTGCCTCTGGTATGATGAGTCCAATTTGCTAAAGCTGTGTAATGGAAATCTCACTATGGTCATTAAGGCGCAGAGCCCGGCGGGTTTCGCGGAAGAGTACATCATCGAAAGCATCTGGAATAATCGTTTCCCTGCGGGGTCCATTCTTCCGGCTGAACGCGAACTCTCTGAACTGATTGGCGTCACTCGCACCACGCTGCGTGAAGTGCTTCAGCGGCTGGCGCGCGATGGCTGGTTGACGATCCAGCACGGTAAGCCTACGAAAGTGAACAACTTCTGGGAAACGTCCGGGCTGAACATTCTTGAAACGCTGGCGCGTCTTGACCATGAAAGCGTGCCGCAGCTCATTGATAATCTGCTCTCCGTTCGCACCAACATCGCGACGATCTTTATTCGTACCGCTTTCCGTCAGCATCCGGAAGACGCCCTTGCGGTGCTGGCCAGCGCGAACGAGGTGGAAGATCACGCCGATGCTTTTGCCACTCTCGATTACAACGTGTTCCGCGGCCTGGCGTTTGCCTCCGGCAACCCGGTGTATGGCCTGATCCTCAACGGTATGAAAGGGCTTTACACCCGCATTGGCCGCCACTACTTTGCCAATCCGGAAGCGCGTAGCCTGGCACTGGGCTTCTACCACAAGCTGAGCAAGCTCTGTACCGAAGGTCTGCACGATCAGGTTTATGAGACGGTTCGCCGTTACGGTCACGATTCCGGTGAAATCTGGCACCGTATGCAGAAAACGCTGCCGGGTGATTTAGCGATTCAGACCCGCTAAAAGAAAAAACCTCTCATACGAGAGGTTTTTTTTCGCCCGGTGGCGCTTCGCTTACCGGGCCTACAAAACCCGTAGGCCGGGTAAGGCATAGCCGCCACCCGGCAAAAAAACACTACAGCGTATTCAACCGCGCCGGGCAACGTTCCAGCAGCTCGACGCTCCCGTCTTCATTCTGCTGCTCCAGCTGCACGTCAAAGCCCCACAGGCGATGCACGTGCTTCAGCACTTCTTTACGCCCTTTATCCAGCGGCGCGCGATTGTGCGGGATATAGCGCAGCGTCAGGGAGCGGTCACCGCGCAAATCGACGTTCCATACCTGAATATTCGGCTCAAGGTTGCTCAGGTTGTACTGGGAAGAGAGGCGAGAGCGGATCTCACGGTATCCCTCTTCGTTATGGATTGCAGAGATCTCCAGATAGTTGTTGCGGTCATCGTCCAGCACGGTGAAGAAGCGGAAATCACGCATGATCTTCGGCGACATAAACTGGCTGATGAAGCTCTCGTCCTTAAAGTCGCGCATCGCAAAGTGCAGCGTTTCCAGCCAGTCAGAACCGGCGATATCCGGGAACCAGTACTTGTCTTCTTCCGTCGGCGACTGGCAGATGCGCTTAATGTCCTGGAACATGGCGAAGCCAAGCGCATACGGGTTTATTCCGCTGTACCACGGGCTGTTGTAGGGCGGCTGGAACACCACGTTGGTATGGCTATGGAGGAATTCCATCATGAACCGCTCGGTCACTTTTCCCTCGTCGTACAGATGGTTAAGAATAGTGTAGTGCCAGAAGGTCGCCCAGCCTTCGTTCATGACCTGCGTCTGCTTTTGCGGGTAAAAATACTGGCTCACCTTGCGCACGATGCGCAGGATCTCACGCTGCCACGGCTCCAGCAGCGGGGCGTTCTTCTCCATAAAATAGAGCAGGTTTTCCTGCGGCTCGGACGGATAGCGACGCGCTTCGGCGATCGTTTTTTCCTCCTCACGCTTCGGCAGGGTACGCCACAGCATGTTCACCTGGCTTTGCAGGTACTCTTCGCGGCTCTTCTGCCGGGCTTTCTCCTCCTGCAGGGAGATTTTCTGCGGACGTTTGTAGCGGTCCACGCCGTAGTTCATCAGCGCGTGGCAGGAGTCGAGCAGTTTTTCCACTTCGTCCACGCCGTAGCGCTCCTCGCAGTCGGTAATGTATTTACGGGCGAAGATCAGGTAATCGACGATGGAGCTGGCATCCGTCCAGCTGCGGAACAGGTAGTTATTCTTGAAAAAGGAGTTGTGCCCGTAGCAGGCGTGCGCCATCACCAGCGCCTGCATGGTAATGGTGTTCTCTTCCATTAAATAGGCAATACACGGATTGGAGTTAATCACAATCTCATACGCCAGCCCCTGCTGGCCGTGCTTATACAGCCGTTCCGTTTCAATAAATTTTTTACCAAACGACCAGTGCGGATAGTTAATCGGCATCCCGACGCTGGAGTAGGCGTCCATCATCTGTTCGGACGTAATGACTTCAATCTGATGGGGATAGGTATCCAGGCGATACAGCTTTGCGACCCGGTCGATTTCGGCGAGGTAAACATCCAGCAGCTCGAAGGTCCAGTCGGGTCCATCGCTCAGACGTGTGTTGTCCTTGTTCAGGGAATCAATAGTAGCCATTAGCGCGCCCTCGTTGTGGGTGCTCTCTCTGTCTGGAGAGCCTCCTTTCAAGCATAGATCAACGTGTTAAAAAGCGTGCTGGGGCAGAAATTTTTTCTTTGCGATTTCGCGTTTTTGATACGGCAAAAAAACGGTATGCCGCAGCATATTATGCTGGTTAAAAATAACGCGCAGCAGGAGATCCCAAATTAGCACTATCCCCTGATGCTGGGGGATGTGTGAGGTAAGTCACCATAAAAAAGTCGTATGTTGAATAATATTTTCAACTAGGTTATCAATCTGTAATTAGAAGATTGTTCTTTTGCACATAATGGAGTGGCTATGCGTGTTGTCATACTGGGAAGTGGTGTCGTTGGGGTAACCAGCGCCTGGTATTTAAGTCAGGCGGGACATGACGTAACCGTTATCGATCGTGAATCCGGTCCCGCGCTTGAAACCAGCGCGGCGAACGCCGGGCAAATCTCTCCGGGGTATGCGGCGCCGTGGGCTGCGCCGGGCGTTCCGCTGAAAGCGATTAAATGGATGTTCCAGCGCCATGCGCCGCTGGCCATCAGCCTTGATGGCACGCAGTTCCAGCTGAAGTGGATGTGGCAGATGCTGCGCAACTGCGACACGCGCCATTACATGGAGAACAAAGGGCGCATGGTGCGCCTGGCGGAATACAGCCGCGACTGTCTGAAAGCGCTGCGCGCGTCGACGGGAATTGAGTACGAAGGCCGTCAGGGCGGGACGCTGCAGCTGTTCCGCACCGAGCAACAGTACGAAAATGCCACTCGCGATATCGCCGTGCTGGAAGATGCCGGCGTACCGTACCAGCTGCTGGAAGCCAGCCAGCTTGGCCAGGTTGAACCGGCGCTGGCGGAAGTGGCGCACAAGCTGACCGGCGGCCTGCGCCTGCCAAATGACGAAACCGGCGACTGCCAGCTCTTTACGCAACGTCTTGCGCAAATGTGCGAGCAGGCGGGGGTGAAGTTCCGCTTTAACACCTCCGTCGACAAGCTGCTGTCGGAAGGCGAAAAAATTTACGGCGTGAAGTGCGGCGACGAGGTAATCAAAGCCGATGCCTACGTGATGGCGTTTGGTTCGTACTCCACCGCCATGCTGAAAGGCATTCTCGACATTCCGGTCTATCCGCTGAAGGGCTACTCGCTGACCATTCCGGTGAAAGAAGAGAGCGGCGCCCCGGTGTCGACCATTCTGGACGAAACCTACAAAATCGCCATTACCCGCTTCGACAACCGCATTCGTGTGGGCGGCATGGCGGAAATTGTTGGCTTCAACACCGAACTGCTGCAGCCGCGTCGTGAAACGCTGGAGATGGTCGTGGGCGATCTCTTCCCGCGCGGCGGTTTTGTTGAGCAGGCGACGTTCTGGACCGGCCTGCGTCCGATGACCCCTGACGGCACGCCGATCGTAGGGCGCACGCCGTTTAAAAACCTGTGGACCAATACCGGACACGGCACGCTCGGCTGGACAATGGCCTGCGGATCGGGCCAGCTGCTGAGCGACCTGATTTCCGGGCGCACGCCGGCAATTCCGTTTGACGATTTAAGCGCCGCGCGCTATCAATCGGGGTTTACGCCTTCGCGTCCACAGCACCTGCACGGCGCGCATAGCTAAGGAGTTGTCATGTCCCGTCCTGTTCTGGCCCAGCTGAACCTGCAGGCCCTGAAGGATAATCTGCAAATTATTCGTCGGGCGGCACCGGGTTCGCGCGTCTGGTCGGTGGTGAAAGCGAATGCCTACGGCCACGGTATCGATCGTATCTGGAGCGCGTTGAGCGCGACCGACGGTTTTGCGCTACTGAATCTTGAAGAGGCCATTCTGCTGCGCGAGCGCGGCTGGAAAGGGCCGATTCTACTGCTGGAAGGGTTCTTCCATGCGGACGATCTGCCGCTGCTGGATAAGTACCGGCTGACCACCAGCGTGCACAGTAACTGGCAGATTAAGGCGATCCAGGATGCGAAGCTCCATGCTCCGCTGGATATCTATCTCAAGGTGAACAGCGGCATGAACCGCCTGGGCTTTCAGCCTGAGCGGGTGCATACGGTCTGGCAGCAGCTGCGCGCCATGAAAAACGTGGGCGAAATGACGCTGATGGCGCATTTTGCCGACGCGGAAAAACCCGACGGTATTGCCGATGCCATGGTCCGTATTGAGCAGGCGGCTGAAGGGCTGGATTGCCCGCGCTCGCTGTCGAACTCGGCGGCCACGCTGTGGCATCCCGAGGCGCACTATAACTGGGTGCGTCCGGGGATTGTTCTGTACGGTGCGTCTCCCTCTGGCGAGTGGCAGGATATCGCCAACAGCGGCCTGAAGCCGGTCATGACCCTGCGCAGTGAAATCATTGGCGTGCAGACGCTGAAGGCCGGGGACACGGTCGGCTACGGCAGCCGCTACCGGGCAAAGGGCGAGCAGCGGATTGGCATCGTGGCGGGTGGTTATGCCGACGGCTACCCGCGCATCGCGCCGACCGGCACGCCGGTCTGGGTCGATGGGGTTCGCACGGGAACGGTGGGCACCGTATCTATGGATATGCTGGCCGTTGACCTGACGCCATGCCCGCAGGCGGGCATTGGCTCACCCGTCGAGCTGTGGGGTAACGAAATCAAAATTGACGACGTGGCTGCCGCGGCGGGCACGGTGGGGTACGAATTGATGTGCGCGCTGGCACCGAGAGTGCCGGTTGTGACGGTGTAACATATATTTATGTCGGGTGGCGGCTTCGCCTTACCCGACCTACAAAACCCTCGAACGTAGGCCGGGTAAGCGTTAGCGCCACCCGGCAAAAAAACAACTACTCGGTTTCCTCTTCCATCGGCCTGACGCCGACTTTTCTGACCGCGTTATCTTCTTTCTCCGCAACCGTCCAGATCATCCCGGCGAATTCTACCTGGTCGCCGACGACGGGGGCCGCTCCCAGCAGTTGCTGAATGATTTCCCCTAACGTTTGCTGCTTGTCGCGGTACTCCAGCCCTTCATCCAGGCCGTAAATTAGCGCTACATCCGCAAATTTGGCGCTCGCTTCCAGAATAAAATCGCCGAAGAAGCGCTGGTCCAGCGCCACCGGAGGCGACTGGCTGAACAGCTTGCCCAGCGCGGGCAGGTCGCGCTCGCGACCAATCACGCAGAGAATATCCCCCTCGCGCAGGCGGGTGCTGCCGGTAGGGTGCAGCAGGACATTATCGCGGAACAGGGCGGCAATGCGCGTTTCGGCCGGCATGTGCAAATCGCGCAGCGAGGCCCCCACGCACCATTTGTCGGCGCTCAGCTGATAGACGAACTGTTCCCACGGGTTCTCCGGATGAATATCGAGCCCCACGCGGGAGACCGGCCAGCCCACGGGCGGGACCACCACTTTGGCTTTTTTCGCCGCCCACCCGAGCGAGGTTCCCTGGAACAGCAGGGAAATCAGCACCACGAAGAACGCCACGTTAAAGAACAGCCGCGCGTTATCCAGACCGGCCATCATCGGGAACACCGCAAGGATAATCGGCACCGCGCCGCGCAGCCCCACCCAGCTGATAAAGACCCGCTCGCGCAGGTTGAAGCCGCGAAACGGCAGCAGGCCTGCAAATACCGACAGCGGACGGGCGAAGAAGATCATCCACGCGGAAAGCAGCAGCGCCGGAACGGCGATCGGCAGCAGGTCCGATGGCGTAACCAGCAGGCCCAGCACCAGGAACATGCCGATTTGCGCCAGCCACGCCAGGCCGTCAAAGTTCTGCAAAATGGCATGGCGGTTGCGAATAGGGCGGTTGCCCATCAGGAACCCGCAGAGATAGACGGCGAGAATGCCGCTGCCGTCCAGCGCCGTGGTGACGGCAAAAATGAGAATGCCGCCGCTCAGCGCCAGCAGTGGGTAAAGCCCCGCGGGAAGCGATATACGGTTGATCGTCTGCTGTAGCAGATAGCCCCCCGCCAGTCCGATAACAATCCCCAGGCCGAACTGCTGCAGGATATGTAACGCAAACATCCAGCTCAGCCCGCTTTCATGCTGCTGAATCATCTCGATAAGCGTAATGGTGAGAAATACCGCCATCGGATCGTTACTGCCGGATTCAATCTCAAGCGTGGAGCCGACACGTTCGTTAAGCCCTTTACCGCCGAGCAGGGAAAACACCGCTGCCGCATCGGTTGAGCCCACGATGGCGCCAATCAGCAAACCTTCCATGATATTGAGATGGAAAAGCCACGCGGCCATCATCCCGGTGAGGCCAGAGGTAATCAACACGCCGACCGTGGCGAGCGACAGCGCAGGCCCTAAGGCCACGCGGAAGGAGCTCGCCTGGGTACGCATCCCGCCGTCCAGCAGGATCACAGCCAGCGCGAGGTTACTCACCATATAGGCGAAGGGGTAGTTATCGAATGGGATACCGCCAATGCCATCAATGCCGGCCAGCATGCCGATGGCGAGGAAAATGACAAGAATAGGTATGCCGAGACGCGATGAAAATGAACTTAATAAAATACTGCTGGTTACAAGGACGGAACCCAAAATGAAAAGGCTGATTATCGCTGCGGCATCCAATGTTCTCTTACTCCCACCTCAATGTTAACGCTGTTACTAAAACCCTAACATATTAACAACGGCAACAGCGTTTTATTAAGGGGGTATAACGGCTTTTTTATGCCTTTATGACAGGATGGCCGCTGATGGTCAGCCGAGTGCCGGAATCGTTGTGGATCAGGGAGGCATGCGCCCCCAGCGCCAGGGTGACGGTTTGCTGCTCATGGCCGAAATCCAGACCGGTGATGACCGGAATATCCAGCCGCGAGCGAACGAAGTCGACCATGGTCTCCAGGGAGTAACCCGCGTCATAGTCATTCGGAGCAGAGCCGCTGAAGCTGCCCAGCACAATCGCGGACTGGCGTTCAAGAGTACCGGCATGATAAAGCTGCAAGAGCATGCGCTCGACGCGGAACGGATGTTCGTTGATATCTTCCAGCACCAGAATGCCGTCCTCGATTTTCGGCATCCACGGCGTGCCGATGAGCGAGACCAGCATCGCCAGGTTGCCGCCCCAGAGCTGGCCTTCACATTCCCAGTGCGGTCCATTGCCTTGCCACTCCACGCTGTAGGTTGAATTGCGCAGCGCGCGCCAGAAATGTTCCACGGTAAACGCATCCAGCTCCGGTGCGCCGAAGTTACCGGCCAGCATCGGACCGCTGAAGGTGATGACGTTATGCAGGGCCAGCAACCCAAGCTGGATGACGGTGAAATCGCTGTGGCCGCAGATCAGCAGCGGATCCTGCTGCTGGCGCAGCGCCAGCCCCTGCCAGTCAATGCTCTCCAGCAGCCGGCTCGCGCCATATCCGCCGCGCACCGCAAGCACAACCCGGTTTTCGCCCGTCAGGTTCACCAGACTATTGATATCATTCAGCCTCTGCCCTTCGGTACCGGCAAAACGCTGCTGGCGGCGGGGGATAATCGTCTGATTTTCTACCTGATGGCCAGATTCCAGCAAACGCTGAACGCCCCGCTGCGCCGCGTCCTGGTTAATGCAGTAGCCCGACGGCGCGATGAGATGAAACTGAGACATGGCAATTCCTTGCTGAATGAGAAACTAATTGTCTATATCATGCCGCTTATACGCTGCCTGCTTCAAGAGGCGGCGCACCGCGATGACCGGCTATAAGGATAGATGACGTGAAATTGAGATGGTTTGCTTTTTTGATTGTGTTGCTTGCTGGCTGTAGTTCAAAACATGATTATCAAAATCCGCCCTGGAACCCGCAAGTGCCGGTGAAACGGGCCATGCAGTGGATGCCGATCAGTGAGCAAGCCGGGAAGGCCTGGGGCGTCAGCCCGCGTCTCATCACGGCGATCATTGCGGTGGAGTCCGGCGGTAATCCCACGCTTGTCAGCAAGTCCAACGCGGTGGGGCTGATGCAGCTTAAAGCGTCAACGGCGGGGAGAGAGGTTTATCGCTACATGGGCTGGAGCGGCCAGCCGTCGACCAGCGAGCTGAAGAACCCGGAACGTAACATTTCAATGGGCACGGCCTATCTGAGCATTATGGAGCATGGCGTGCTGAAGGGGATTAAGGATCCAGAGGTGATGCAGTACGCGCTGGTGGTGTCTTACGTTAACGGTGCCGGCGCGTTGCTCAGAACCTTCTCCTCTGACCGCAAAGAGGCGATAGAAGAGATTAACGGCATGGACAAAGACGAATTCTTTGAACATGTGGCGAAAAATCACCCGGCACCACAGGCGCCTCGTTATATCTGGAAAGTACAGAAAGCGATGGATGCCATGTAATGCCGCAGACGGGCGGCGGTCACGCTGCCCGATTTCTTCACAGGACCTTATTTGCGCGTTCCCGCGCCTCTCGCTCCAGGGAATAGATAATACGCTGAAGCTCACGCTCCGCGCCGGGCCCGACGTTGAGGAAACGGAAGCTCAGACGCGGCGTGGTAATAGTTTCATTTTTGCTGTCCACGACGGTGCGGTCGCTGATGGCAATCAGCTGCGCATCGAAATAAAAGCGACCCCAGCCCCCCATATCCAGTTCGATTTGCGTAAACCGCATGCCCTCTACCAGCCCGTCCGGTTTCGGCGTATCCATCAGCGCGCCCATGCCGCCCAGCGACAGATCGAAGAGGCGGAAGCGGATCTCTTTTTTGTCCGGCATTTTGGCCTTACAAAAATAGGCGGGATGGAGCGGGGCGCTGATGCGGAAATATTCACGACGCTGAACAAACCAGAGATTGGTCGGAAGCGGGGTAACAAAAGCCGGCAGTCCCTGGTATTCGCTCAGTTCCAGCCGCGACAGGACAAACTCCACTTTGGCGCCCTGCGTTTCGGCCATCACCGCGATATTCTCCGCTTTCAGCGCCGCGCGGTTTTCATACTCCTGACTGCCTAAATCAATCACCAGCCGATCCTGCGAGGCGTCAAGGATCTTGCTGATGAACTGATTATTCGACCAGCTGATGCGCAGCGGCACTTCACCTTTTTGCAGGTCGCGTAATACCCCTAATACAGCCAGCGGATTTTGCTTGAGGAACTGCTCACTGTAATGACTCACGCCGGATGGCTCCTTGATTGATGACAGACTGTCTTAGCGTTATCGGCAATCTGCAATGAAACTTAATACAAACCGGTGAGTTTTTTTGCCTGTTTAACCAAAGATAAGTCGGTGAGATGAAAATGATTTTCCGGCGATGACCTATACTTAAGTTAGCTGTGCAGAAGGTTTTCTGCGCACGCGTTAAACCTGCAAGAGGGCATCGCTATGGGTATCATCGCCTGGATTATCTTTGGTCTTATTGCTGGCGCTATCGCTAAACTGATCATGCCGGGAAACGATGGCGGCGGCTTTATTCTGACCTGTGTACTCGGGGTCGTTGGTGCGGTTGTGGGCGGCTGGCTGGCGACGATGTTTGGCTTTGGAGGCAACATAAGTGGTTTCGACCTGCACAGTTTTCTGGTCGCTGTCGTGGGTGCCATTGTGGTGCTGGGCATATTCAGGTTACTGCGACGAGCATAAATTGACGTAAACGGCTCTCTGCGGAGGGCCGTTTTTTTTGCCTGAGTATTGATTTGTTAATCTAAATGATAATAATTGTCGTTCCGTATTGCATCTAACAACAAGACGACATTATGAATACCTCACGTTTTACGCTTTGCGCTCTGGCAGGGGCCGTCACGCTGGCATTGCAGGTCCCGGCGTTTGCCGAAGAATCCACCATCGTCGTCACGGGCTCAGAGCAGGGCAGCGCGCTGCCGGCCTGGACGAACAGCGCCACGAAATCGGCCGTTGCCGAAAGTAAAACGCCGCAGGTCATCACGACCCTCTCTGCGCCGGAAATTGAAAAGCGTCACGCGAATTCGGTGAATGAAATCCTGCGCTATGCCCCGGGCGTCTCAACCGAGGTGCGGGGGAATACCTCCTACATGAGCGAATATAAAATTCGTGGCTTTACCGTTGACCAGGAGTTCTACAACGGGCTGCAGCTGCCCTATAACGTCACCGGCAATACCAAAGCGCGCATCGATCCGCTGCTGATCGACAGCGTTGATATCCTGAAAGGCCCCTCATCGGTCCTTTACGGCGGCGGTTCGCCGGGCGGGCTGGTGAATATTCAAAGTAAAAAACCGCAGCGGGAAGCCCGAACCGAAATCGGCGTTAACACCGGAAACCGTAATCTGAAAGAGGGCTATCTCGATTCAACCGGGCAGATTGCCGACAGCGACTGGAACTACCGTCTGCTGGGCAAAGCCACGGAAAACGACGATCAGCCGCACACTACCCGGTATGAAAACTACCTGGTTGCGCCGTCCGTCACCTGGCAGCCCGACAGCAAAACCCGCCTCACCCTGGACGCGCTGGCGCAAAACACCCCGAGCCTGACGCCGTCTAATCCGCTGCCGCTCGCCTACCTGCGCTCGAAATATGCGGGCAAGCGCGATTACGCCGGAGATGAGTGGAGCGGGTTTAAGCAGCGTCAGTGGATGCTGGGCTACAGCTTTGAACATGAATTCGACAGCGGCTGGGGCTTTAATCAGAAAGCGCGCTATTTCGACGTCGATACCCACCAGCGCAGCGTCTACGCGACAGGGACGGGAAGCGAGGCGTATCAGCTCAACCGCTTTGCCTACACCACCGATGAAGACCTTAAGAGCTTCAACATCGACAACCAGGTGACCAAAACCGTTGCGCTGGGCGAGTGGAAACACCATCTGCTGGCCGGGTTTGACTATCAGAAGCTGAACTCCCATTTCCACTATCGCTACGCGTCGGCCACGCCGGGCATCGATATGCGGCATCCTGACTATTCGCAGATCCAGGAAAGCGCGCTGGGGCTCTATACCGCCCAGAAAAACCGTCTCAGCTACCAGCAGAACGGCTATTACTTACAGGATCAGGTAGAGTTTGGCGGCCTCAACCTGCTGGGCAGCCTGCGCTACGACGATTACCGCTCCGTTACCACCAACTACCTGCAAAACGGTGATAAAGCCTGGGTATCGCAGGATCGCGTCACCAAACGCCTGGGCGCGCTTTACGCCTTCGATAACGGGATTTCGCCGTTTATCAGCTATTCAGAAGGTTTCGCGCCGGTGTCACCGCAGGGTACGCTCGTGGCGAAAGACGTCAAACCGACTACCAGCAAACAGGTGGAAGGCGGGGTGAAATATTTGCTGGCCGACTACGCCACCACCTTTACCGCTTCGGTGTTTAACATCCGACAGAAAAATGTCGTCACCTCCGATCCGGGCTTCCTGAACTATCGTCAGACCGGGGAAGTGGAATCCAAAGGGGCAGAGCTCTCCGCCATCAGCCGTCCGACGGACAACCTGACGCTGATTGCCAACTATGCGTACACCCACGCGATCAACCGGGAAGATGACAAGTACAAAGGCAAACGTCCAACGCAGGTGCCGGAGAATGCCTTCAACCTCTGGGGGGATTACACCTTTGACAACACGCCGCTGAAAGGACTGATGCTGGGGGCTGGCGCACGCTACACCGGGCCGATGGAAATCTCTCCGGCAAACGATGCGGGTAAACTGGGCGGCACCACGCAGTACGATCTGGCGGCTTCCTACCGGATGGGTGAAATCCTGCCCTCGCTGGCAGGGCTAACGCTCAAAGCCAGCGCGCAGAACATCACCAATAAAGAGACGCTGACCTGCTACGACGCGACCAACTGCTGGATTGGACGTGACAGGACGTATCAGCTAGGGGCGAGTTATAGTTTCTGACGATCGTTTCCCTTTCCCGGTGCTGAGGGATCTCCAGTAAATTTTTAACCAGAAGCGATTTTGTTTTTTAAAGTGAAACGATTTATTCGCAGCGACGCCATGGTCCGGCTGTAAATCGCTGAGGCGTTTCCTGAAGGCCGGGGCGAGGCGCATGGATGCGCCGAGAGGGCGGGCTTTACAGGGACGTTACCTCCGCCCGTCCCCGATAAGCCGGAAGGAATAAGACGAAGGCACCGCGAAGCGGCGATTTACCGCCGGGAGCCCGGGTCGCCAGGGTGGTGGCGATTGAGCCACCCTGGCACGTTCACAGGCCATGTCGTTACAGAATAGCAAGGAACATAAAGTGAACGGAATGACCACCGCAGCCGTATGTTCCCCTCACCCTAACCCTCTCCCCAAAGGGGCGAGGGGATTGTTCGCTACTCGCATTAATTTGTGAGGATTAGAGCCAGCACGCGCAGGCCGGGTAAGGCGTAGCCGCCACCCGGCAATACCCTTACTGCGCCGCAGCTTTCACCGGCTCAGCCTCCTCATTTGCCGCAGGCTGATTCTCCGGCACGCTGTCGCACGGTTTTGCTTTCGGACAGACCCGATCCAGCATTTTCAGCGTTACGCCGTTACTCCAGCCGAAGCCGTCCTGCAGCGGATACTCGCCGCCGCCGCCGCCCGTACCGGTTGTCGACACGTCATACTTCTCGACCAGTTTCTTTTCGCGGTCGTAAGTATGCTGAACGTTCTTCAGGAAGCGCCAGGTCACGTCCATAGAGACCTTCTCCTGTCCGTAATTCTGCAGCCCTTCCGCGGCCACCCACTGCAGCGGGGCCCAGCCGTTTGGCGCATCCCACTGCTGGCCGCTATTGACGGTGGTGGTCGCAATACCGCCCGGCTTCAACAGGCGCGACGAGGTTGCCGCGGCGACTTTATCGGCCCGGTCCTGCGCCGCCGCCTTCACGTAAAGCGGGAACAGGGCTGCCGCCGTGAGCTGATTGCGTACCTTCTTGCTTTTCAGATCGTAATCCGCGTACCAGCCCTCTTTATCATTCCACAGGTGGCTCTCGATGGCTTTCTGACGCGCCGTCGCCAGCGCCTCGTATTTACTTGCGCTGGCGGCGTCGCCACTCTCCTGGCTTGCCCGCGCCAGCAGTTTTTCCATCTTGAACATCAGGGCGTTCAGGTCCACGGGGACAATGCTGGTGGTCCGGATGGTGCCGAGCTTTTGCGGATCGTCCATCCAGCGGGAGCTAAAGTCCCAGCCCGAGGCCGCAGCGGAACGCAAATCACGGTAGATCTCGGTCGCAGGCCGGTTAGGGTTACTTTTGGCGGTATTCACGTCGTCAAGCCAGGACTCCGGGCGCGGGGTATCGCGGTCGTCCCAGTAGCGGTTGAGGATAGCGCCGTCGTCCAGCTTCACCACGCGTTTGTTAGCCTGCCCCGGCTGAAGGGCGTCGACGCCGTCCATCCAGTAGGCATACTCTTTCTCCATCTGCGGACGGTACTTCTTCAGCGCATCGCTGTCGTGAGTCGCCAGCAGTTCAACCATCATTGAGAAAAACGGCGGCTGGGAGCGGCTCAGGTAATAGCTGCGGTTGCCGTTGGGAATGTGGCCGAAGGTGTCAATCTCATACGCAAAGTTATCCACCATGTCGCTGATTTTGTCCCAGTGTTCGCTCTCTGCCAGGCCCAGCATGGTGAAATAGCTGTCCCAGTAGTAGACCTCGCGGAAACGGCCGCCGGGCACAACGTAAGGTTTGGGTAACGGCAGAAGGGAATCCCATTTGTTGCTGGCTTTATCCGTGGTGCGCGTCAGCACGGGCCAGAGATCGTCGATGTGCTCACGTAAACTTTGTCCAGCAGGCGGAACATATTTTTCCCCTTCCGCAGGGAGCGTAAAGTTCATCTCGACAAAGTGGCGTAAGTCAAAGCTGGACTGCGCGTGCTGCATCCGGTAATCCGCCAGAATCATCAGCGGGTCGCTTTTGGGGACGGCATCAGCAAAGGTTTTCTGATCGGGAAACAGTTTGGCGCTTTGCACATCGTTAAACAGAGGGCCCAGCAAAATATCGGGTGAGGTTGTCTGGGCTGCGGGGCTATCATCGGCATAACCGCAAGTCGTGACGCCGAGCAGCGCGCCTCCTAACGCAAGGGGCAAGAACGCGGGGCGTAGTGTACGAGGTCTTATCATCAGTTCGTCTCCTGTCTTCACTAAACAGCGTGACCGCTGTTGTCAATCACCTGAAAACCTTAGACGAATATTGCCCGCTTCGCGTTAATAATTGCCTGCCCGTCAGACCTCTTCCGGCGTCTGGCTGGCTTCCCGCAGCGTGCCCGGCGCATGTCCAATGATGCGCTTAAACGCCCGGCTAAATGCCGCCAGAGAGCCGTACCCCAGCCGCAGCGCGACGGTTTCAATCGGCTGATTTTCGTGGCGAATGTACTGGATGGCCAGCCGCATCCTCAGCTCGCTGAGATATTTTGCCGGGGTGGTTCCCGTCGCGGCCAGAAACCGTTCGGCGAACACGGAACGGGACGTGCCCGCTTCTTTTGCCAGATCCGCCACGCTCCAGTTCAGGCCGGGCTGCTGGTGCATGGCGTAAATGGCCCGGCTCAGGCGCGGGTCGCGCAGAACCTGCACCCAGCCGGTGGCTTTACCGCAGCCGCCTTCAACCCAGCCGCGCACGATTAACGCCGCCACCACGTCGGCCAGACGCGCAAGGATCCCGGCGTACCCGGCCTGACGCGAAACGGATTCCCGCTCCATCGCCGCCAGCAGCGGGTGGATCTCCGGCCAGGTGGACATCAACCGGCTGACCATCATCACTTCCGGCATTGCCTTGATCAGCGGCTGCATCCCACCCAGCTCAAAATCCATGCACCCGCTAAAGATGATGGTGTTCTCGCTTTCCGGGCAGGGTTCGCAGGTGATGGCACACACCGAGCTGCAGATGGGCTCGCTGGGAAAGGCATTGATGGGCGTAATGGTTGCCCGCTCGTCAGAGAGCAGGGCATGGGAATTACCGCAAGGAATAAAAAGGGCATCGCCGCTGCTCAGTTCGAACGTCGCACCGCTTTCCATTCGCAGCAGGGCGCTACCGTGGCTCACAAAATGAAACTGCGCCCTACCGGGCGCCTGATGGAAGGCGACGCCAAACGGCGCGCTGGCCTGGATCCGCCGGTATTTCACACCTGACAGACGCATGCCGCGTAAAAGTTCGCTGATCAGATCGGGTGACTGTACGGTCATGGCGCAACTCCGGACGAATAATCAATAAGTGGAGATTATATGTCATAGATCGTCCAGGGTGAACCTTCTATGCTTTTGCGATAGTTGTCACATTTTTATAACGGGAGAAAAACAGATGAATTCATGTGTCGCGGCGAGCGAGGCTGTAGCGCCTGCAAAACCCGCCTGGCGGGCCGTCTATTCACTGGGGCTGGGGGTGTTTGGTTTGATTACGGCAGAATTTCTGCCCGCCAGTCTGTTAACGCCGATGGCCGCGAGCCTGGGCGTGAGTGAAGGAATGGCCGGACAGGCCGTCACCGCCACCGCGCTGGTGGCGCTGGTGACCGGACTGCTGATTACGCCGGCGACCAAAAGCATCGACCGCCGCTGGGTGCTAATGTTTTTCTCGGTCCTGCAAATTATCTCCAGCCTGCTGGTGGCCTTTGCGCCCAACCTGCACGTCCTGCTGATGGGGCGTTTGCTGCTCGGGGTAGCCATCGGGGGATTCTGGGCGATGTCGACGGCGACCACGATGCGCCTGGTTCCGGCGGATAAAGTACCGAAGGCGCTGGCGGTAATCTTCTCCAGCGTATCGATTGCCACGGTGGTCGCGGCGCCGCTCGGCAGCTATCTGGGCAGCCTGATCGGCTGGCGCAACGTCTTTGTGCTCTGCATTCTGCCGAGCATGCTGGCGCTGCTGTGGCAACTCTGGGTCCTGCCGTCCATGAAGCCCGAGAGCAGCGGCAGCCTGAGTACGCTGTTCCGCGTGCTGCGTCGTCCGGGGATGATCGGCGGCATGCTGGCGACCATCCTGATTTTCAGCGGCCATTTCGCCTTCTTTACCTACCTGCGCCCGTTCCTGGAAACGGTGGGGCAGGCGAGCGTGGAGACCATTTCGCTGATCCTGCTGGGCTTTGGGCTGGCCAACTTTGTCGGCACCTCCGTTGCCGGGCATCTGCTGGCGCGTAATCTGCGCCTGACGCTGGCGCTGGTGCCGTTCGCCATGGGCGTTCTCGCGCTCACCATGGTGGCGTTTGGTCATCTGGCGATGCTGGACGGGTTCCTGGTCGCGCTGTGGGGCTTTGCATTTGGTCTGGTTCCGGTGGGCTGGTCAACCTGGCTTGCCACTACCGTTCCGGATGAAGCCGAAAGTGCAGGCGGGCTGCTGGTGGCCTCAATTCAACTGGCGATAAGTGCCGGTGCGGCCGGGGGCGGCGCGGTATTTGACCTCAACGGCGCCAGCGGCGTATTCGCCGGAAGCGGGCTTCTGCTGGTAACGGCGATGGTGATTGTGCTTATGGGCGTGAAAGTGAAAGCAGAGTGAGCCTTTTCCCTCTCCTTGGGGAGAGGGACATAACGGTTGTTCATTGTTCTATGCTGTTGCTCTTTCATTCCAGGTGTCTTTAAACATGATATTCCCGTCGCAATATTTCCATTCAATCGATTCATAGCGAAGTTCGACTTCTTCCATATGCGCACTTGCGATACCGAGCGGGTGCAATACTGGCGAGATCCTGGTTATTTTGAAGTTTTCCAGAGTGATATTGAAGTATTCGCGCTCAATACCGGCGTCATCAATTTTATACATTTTGATTAATGCCGTTTTGAAGGTTTTACCTGTACATACGGCACGAAAAAGATGGGGTGTGATGCGATCTATTTCTTTTTCAAAGGTAATGGGAACATGAAGGCGCGTTCCTGTCAGTTTTCCCGTGTTGGAACTGGTCGGGATCCAGACGGAGTGATTAAACGATTTGAATTCGGTAGAGCCCAATCTTGTAGGCATTAAACACTCGCCTGAAACGGGCGCGTTATTTTCATCAGTAAACCATATATGTGCTGGCGTAGACATTTATTGATCCTTTGTTTTGTAACGAAATGCAATGAAGTACACAACTAATACAATAATCCCAACGATTCGTAGTGCAATTTTTTCGTTTTCTATAAAACTTACTACGACAGCACCGAGAATGATGGCGAATATTCCAGTGCCATACCAAAAAAAATCATCCAGAATGTCTTGTAAGAAACTTTTTAAAAATTGTTTCAAAAATGCTTTTATCGATTGCCACATTATCGCATCATTCTATTCAGCGCATCAGCAATTTCGCTATCGGATGCAGTGTTTAAGTTAAGATAACCGGCTTTCATTATCACCGGTTCAATAAGGAAATACATCATTTCCAGCTTTTCAACATACAGCGCATGGTAAAATAACGGCTGAAATTTTTTAAGTGTATTTGCGCTGTCTGCCGCATGCTGAACTATAGCGTAAAGGTTTAATACGGTAATTACACCTCCTGTGCTCAAACCAACCTTTCTCATAAATGCACTTTTTACGGCCGCGTTCATTTTATTACCATAACAGATGTATGACGTGACGGCATAAATCAAACCGCTCTTAGATACTTGCTTTACTGAATAGTTTGTTGTAAATGGTATTAATTTTTCGAGAATAATTTTTCTTTGAATAATGGATCTGTTCTGAAGCATCGTTTCAATATAAATCCTTACCATTCTAAAAATTACATCTCTATGCTTAACAAGCTCGGCGACTCCTGCTAAAAACCTCAAATCTTCCGAACCCAATTTTTTACAGACATCCTGATAATTATCAGTGAAGCAAGAGGTATAATAAAGCAAGCGTGTGGTCGCATCGCCAAGATTATTTAAATATTCGATGGCACCGTCCTTTACTCCCGCGACGGCGCGATCGAGCCTTAATGCAAGATCTTTATCGGATCCAATTCTTTCTATAATTTCCTTGCTGTAATACATAATATGGCCCTGTTGTGTGCAGGGTGTATCATGGTCTACGCTATCGTCTAAGGACAGTGATCGGACTCGCACTTTTAAACGTAAAGTAAAGAATAAACATTAACCTATTTTCTAAGTTAATTGGTGCGTTTTCATAATTGATGCGATGAATTAGAAAGGGTTAAATAAACTTGAGATTATTGAGAATTATATATTCAGCGAGGAATGGGGAGATATTACTGGATGATGACATAATTTGTAGGCCGGGTAAGCGCAAGCGCCACCCGGCATCACGGTAAGACTTACAGTCCTTTCTTATCCATCCACTCCGCCAGATCCACCAGACGGTTTGAGAAGCCCCACTCGTTGTCGTACCACGCCAGGATCTTCACCATGTTCCCGCCAATCACCAGCGTGGAAAGCCCGTCGATAATCGAGGAGCGTGGGTCGCCCTGGTAATCGCTGGAGACCAGCGGTTCATCGCTATAGCCCAGAATGCCTTTCAGAGGCCCGCTGGCGGCCGCGTTGCGGAACGCGTCATTCACCTCTTCGGCGGTTACGTTACGGCTCAGCGTTACCGTTAAATCCACAATCGACACCACCGGCACCGGCACGCGCAGGGAGTACCCGGTCAGTTTGCCGTCCAGAGAGGGGATCACTTTCCCCAGCGCTTTTGCCGCGCCGCTGGAGTAAGGCACAATCGACAGCGCCGCCGCGCGCGCGCCGCGCAGATCTTTCTCCGGCTGATCGTGCAGCGCCTGGCTGTTGGTGTAGGCGTGCGTGGTATTCATCAGGCCATGCTCAATCCCGAACTGCTGATGCAGGACCTGAGCGGCCGGTGCCAGACCGTTCGTGGTGCAGCTCCCGTTACTCACCACCGCGTGACGGGCGGGATCGTACTGCTCGTGATTAACCCCCATCACAATCGTCAGGTCGTCGTTCTTCCCGGGGGCGGAAATGATGACGCGCTTAGCGCCGCCGTGGGTGATATGCACCGCCGCTTTTTCCCGCTCGGTAAAGAAGCCGGTGGCCTCAATCACCACGTCAACGCCGACGTCACGCCACGGGATATTCGCCGGATCGCGTTCGCTAAATACGGCGATCCGCTGCCCGTCTACCTGCAGCGCGCCGTCTGCCGCTTCAACCGGGGCGGGAAGCTTGCCCAGAAGGGAATCATGTTTCAGCAGGTGGGCGAGGGTTTTACTGTCCGTCAGATCGTTAATGGCCACAATCTGCAGATCCGGGTTACCCAGCGCCGCGCGCAGGAAATTACGTCCGATACGGCCGAAACCGTTAATACCGACCTTAACCATGGTGCACTCCTTATCTCTGTTGTCTGGAGTCACTGTAGGCGTCGGGCCGGTTGGCGTAAACGACAAAAAAGGATCAGATTACGCCATCTTGCGGCAGTGGAAGCGCTGGCGGTACTCGCCGGGCGTGAGGTGAAGCTGTTTCTCAAAGATGCGGCGCAGGTTAATGCTGGTGCCAAACCCGCTTTGCTCGGCAACGCGCTCAAGGGAGTCATGGGTCTGTTCAAGCAGCTGGCGGGCCGCGGCCAGACGCGCTTCGGTCACGTAGCGGGCCGGAGAAACTCCCGCGTCGCGGGTAAACACGCGGGTGAAATTACGCGGGCTCATCGCCGCTTTCTCGGCCAGATTTTCCACGCACAGGTCGGCGGTGAGGTTTTGCAGGATCCAGGTTTGCAGTTCGCTTATCGGGCCCGATGTGCCGGGCTGCTGCAGGCTATAACGGCTGAACTGCAGCTGGCCGCCGGGACGGCGCAGATACATCACCATATCCTGCGCCACGTCGCGGGCGAGGGTAAATCCGTAATCGTCTTCCACCAGCGCCAGGGTCAGATCGAACCCGGAACTCACGCCGCCGGAGGTCCAGATGGGACCATCCTGAATATACAGCGGACCGCCTTCGACGTGGATAGCGGGATACTGGGCTTGCATCGTCTCCAGCAGGCGCCAGTGGGTGGTCGCGCGGCGACCGTCCAGCAGGCCGGTCTGGGCCAGCAGCATCGCGCCGCCGCAGATAGAGGCTACCCGCCGGGCGTGCGGCGCAGCGAGGTGCAGCCAGTCCACCACCGCCGTGCTCTCCTGCTCGTTCATGCCGCGTCCGGTGATGATAATGGTATCCAGCGGTTCACGCGGGTCCAGCTCCGGCAGGCGATAGTCCGCCAGCAGATTCAGGCCGGACTGGCCGTGGATCACCTGGTGAGGCTGCGTGGTGGCGATGATAATCCGGTAGCGGGGCTGCGCAAGACCTTCCGGATGCAGCCGGTTGGCCTGCATCAGAATATCGGCGATACCGGCGGCTTCAAACAGCATGCCGCCGTCGGGAACAATAATCAGGATCTTCTTCATGTCCTGAAAAGTACCTTTATCACAGAATAAGTCAAGCGACGCGTGCGCCCCACGTTTTTGGCAAAGCAAAGCGATTTAAGTTGTTTGTTATTTCAGGCGTTATCCCCGATCGTCAGAGAATTATCTCTGGCGAAACGGCGTCTGAAGGAATGAGTCAACGAAGCTCCCTCTATTTACATCCGCAACAACGCGAACAAATCCGCCATCTTGCATCGGGTTTTATATGGCGCAGCGAACTGCCCACGTGGCTGTTGATTATCACGATTTATGCAGGCTGGTTTGCCACGCTGGCGTTCTGGCAAACGCTCGGCCTGCTGCCCGCCACGCTCCTGCTCATCGGGTTTACCGCCTGGTACATGTCCCTGCAGCATGAGCTAATCCACGGGCACCCCACGCGTTTTGCCTGGCTTAACCAGCTGTTCGGCACGCTCCCGCTGGCGGTCTGGTATCCGTATGGCCTGTACCGGGACTCCCATCTCGCCCATCATCGGCACCATAGCCTGACCCATCCGGTGGATGACCCGGAGTCGTACTATTTTACCGACGAGAGCTGGGCGCGCTTTTCCCCCTGGCAGAAACGTATGATTCGGGCGCGGAATACCTTCGCCGGGCGGCTGGTGCTGGCCCCGCTGCTGGATATCCTTCTGACGCTGGGCAGCGCCGTGGCGGCATTTCGTCACCTTCACCTGCGGGCGATGGCGATGTGGCTGGTTCACGTTTTGCTGCTGGTGGCGCTCTTCGCCTGGATGACGCGTACCGGTTTTTCACCCGTCTGGTTTGTGCTGGCCGTCAGCTATCCGGCGCTGGCGCTGACCAAGGTCCGATCGTTTTTCGAACATCGCGCGGCGGACGATCCGCTGGCGCGCTCCGTCATTAACGAGGCCGGGTTATTCTGGCGGGTGCTGTTTTTGAATCTCAACTACCATTCAGTCCATCACGATCTGCCGGGCGTTCCCTGGTACGGGCTGAAGGCCATCTACCAGCAAAACCGGGAGGCGTACCAGCAGCGAAACCACGGTTTTCTCGTCAGGGGCTACGGTGAATGGCTGCGTCAGTTCTGGGTGAGACCCGTCGACGTCACCGTTCATCCCGCAAAACAACAGGGGGAAGGTTATGAGTAACCTGCTGGCGTTTCCCATGTATGCCGTGGATCGCGCCAATACCCGCGCGCTCTGGCTGGCGGTAAAGGGGCTGTTGGCCGCGCGCGGTGTGTCCGTCGATCGTGACCCCGGCTGGCCGGAGTCCGATCTGCTGAGGCACTGGCAACAGCCTGCGCTTATCCTCAGCCAGACCTGCGGTTATCCGCTGGTCACGCAGCTCCCGGACGTGCAGGTGGTCGGCTGTTTTCACTACGCGGCGCCGGGCTGCGAAGGGATCCAGTACCGCAGCTTTCTGGCGGTGCGCGAGGAGGATCGGCACCTGACGCTGGCGGGTTTTCGCGGACGTCGGGCGGTCTGTAATTCCCCGGATTCCCAGTCCGGCTACAATGCGCTGCGAAAAATAGTGGCTCCCCTTGCGAACGACGGTCCCTTTTTCGCGCAAACGTCCTTCAGCGGCAGCCATCGCCAGTCGCTGATTGATGTGAAACGCGGGGCGGGGGATATTGCGGCCATCGACTGCGTGACCTGGGCACTGCTGCAGCGCCATGAGCCGGAACGCCTTGCGGGACTGGCGGTCATTGGCCGCACCCCGCTGACGCCGGGACTGCCGCTGATCACCTCGCATGACACCTCGCCTGAAACGCTTAACGCCATTCGCGATGCGCTTCACGAGCTGGTGGATGCGCCGGAATACCGGGAGGTGCGCGACGCGGTGCTGATCGGCGGTTTTAGCGTGGTGACGCGGGAGGCCTACGCCTCATTGACCGCGTGATAAATCTCCTGCGCGTCGGTAAAACAGCGCAGCGCCAGCGAGGAGACGGGCTTCTGCCTGCGCATAATCAGGCCGACGGGAGCCTCAATGTTCGCGTCGGCGATGGGGACAATCCTGAAGTTGCCGTTCAGTGCCTCCAGCCCGTTGTTCAGCGGCATGACGGCGCAGCACACGCCGCTCTGAACCGCCTGAATGATCTGAAACGTTGAGTCGCTTTCGAAAACGGACGTGGGTTCGATGCCTGCAGATTTAAAGCTGGCCTCCATATGCGCCCGGTAGTGCATCCCTTTAGTCAGGAACCCCAGAGGAAAATCCGTCAGGTCGTGCCACGTCAGCGCTGCCTGGCCGAGCTTGAAATGGCGAGTGTCGTGCAGCAGGCCCATCTTCGTTTTTGGCAGCTGGATAATGTCAAACAGGCTGGTGTCGATGCTGTTGAGGTAGCAAATTCCCAGCTCAAGCTGATTGCGGCTGACGCCGTCGGCAATCTGCGCTGAGGACATGGAATAGAGGCTGTAGGTCAGCTCCGGGTATTTTTGCGTTAGCTGGCGAATAAAGATCATCGGATCCACGCTCGCCAGCGGCACCATCCCCAGACGTAATTCGCCCACCACCTGGCCTTTGCACAGCGCGGCTTCCGCCTGTAGCCCGTCGTGTGCGGCAAGCAGGGCGCGGGCCCACGCGAGGATGCGTTCCCCCTCCGGCGTAAACCCTTCAAAGCGCTGCCCGCGCACGATCAGCACCAGCCCCAGCTCCTCTTCCAGGCTGCGGATGCGCATGGAGAGGGTCGGCTGGGTGACGTTGCACTGCGAGGCCGCTTTACCAAAGTGCCGGGTCTCGTCGAGTGCGATTAAATATTTTAACTGTTTAATATCCATCATTATCTCTGCGCGAGCAGCCTTACAGCATGCGGATCTCTTTCGAGCGCAGGGTGATGCGAACCGGAACGGATTTATACGACGGCGTACCGCTGTCCTTATCCAGATAATCAAGCGGTACCAGCACGTTGGCCTCCGGGTAATAGGCGCCGACGGTGCCCGGCGCGATGCTGTACGCCACCACGGTAATGTCCTTCAAACGCTGAACGCTGCCGGGGAGGGCGGTTTCGATATCCACGCGGTCGCCGTGTTCCAGGCCTGACTGCGCCATATCGTCTTCGTTCATAAACAGCACGTCGCGGCGGCCAAACACGCCGCGGTAGCGGTCGTCCAGCGCGTAAATGGTGGTGTTGTACTGGTCGTGGCTGCGCAGCGTGATTAACCGCAGAACATGCTCACCTTCGCCGCTGGCGTTCTCGTGAACGCCGTCGAACACCGAGAACATCGCTTTTCCCGTCGCCGTTGGCCAGATGCGTTGCGTCGGCGGCAGCGGCATACGGAAGCCGCCGGGAACGCGGATCCGCGCGTTGTAATTCTCAAAGCCCGGAATGGTCTGCTCGATCAGATCGCGGATCCGGTCGTAATCCTCTACCAGCGTCAGCCAGTCCACGCGGGTTTCCGGCAGCGTGGCTTTCGCCATGCCGGCGACGATAGCCGGTTCCGAACGGAGCAACGGTGAGGCGGGCTTCAGCTTGCCGGACGAGGCGTGCACCATCGACATGGAGTCTTCGACGGTAATGGACTGACGGCCGGTGGCCTGGAGATCCAGCTCGGTGCGGCCGAGACACGGAAAGATAAAGGTCTCTTTGCCCACCAGCAGATGGGTACGGTTGAGCTTGGTCCCGACGTGCACGCTCAAATCCAGGTTACCCATCGCCGGAAAACCCCGCTCGTGATCGGGCATCGCGACGGCAAAATTACCCCCGAGGCAGATGAGCGCCTTCGCGCGGCCGTCGATCATCGCCTGCGTGGCCTGCACCGCATCGTGTCCGTGGTGAGACGGCGGCTCAAAGCCGAAAACGTCCTTCAGACGGTTCAGGAAGGCCGGGGTAGGCTTCTCGCTGATCCCGACGGTGCGGTTCCCCTGAACGTTAGAGTGGCCGCGCAGGGGGCAGATTCCCGCGCCGGGCTTGCCGATATTTCCGCGCAGCAGCAGCAGGTCTGCAATCAGGCGGACGTTCGCCGTACCTTTATTGTGCTGGGTAATACCCATTCCGTAGGTAATGATGGTGGCATTTGATTTCGCATAGGCGTCGGCCACCTTTTTGAGCGCCGCCCGGTTCAGGCCCGACTCGCGCTCGATCTCGTCCCAGCGGGTTTGCGCGATATCGGCGGCGAAGTCCTCAATGCCCTGGGTGTGTTCGGCAATAAACGCATGATCCAGCACGTCACCGCGTTCGGCCTCCATTTCCAGCAGATGTTTGGCAATGCCTTTCAGCGCGGCGGCATCGCCCCCGGCCTTCACCTGGAAATAGGTCGAGGCGATATCCGTTGAGCCGTAGGTCGCCATTTCAATCACGCTTTGCGGGTCGGCGAAGCGTTCGAGGGCGCGCTCGCGCAGCGGGTTAAAGACGATAATCGGCACGTTGCGACGGGCCAGCTCGTGGAGCGTCCCCATCATTCGCGGATGGTTGGTGCCGGGGTTGTGGCCGATGGAGATCACCAGCTCGGTCTTATCGAAGTCGTCCAGCGAGACGGTGCCTTTCCCGATGCCAATCGAACGCGGCAAACCGACGCTGGTGGCCTCGTGGCACATATTCGAGCAGTCGGGGAAGTTATTGGTGCCGTATTCGCGAGCGAACAGCTGGAACAGATACGCCGCTTCGTTAGAAGCGCGTCCGGAGGTATAGAACTCGACCTGGTCCGGTTCGAGCCCGCGCAATACTGCGCCGATGCGGTGAAACGCCTCTTCCCAGTCGACGGGCCGGAAGGTATCGCTTGCCCGGTCATAGCGCAGGGGATGCGTCAGTCGACCGTAGCCTTCCAGTTCAAAGTCCGATTTTGCCAGCAGCGAGGAGACGCTGTTTTCGGCCAGAAACGCGGGGGGAACGCGTTTGCTGGTCGCTTCCCAGGTCACAGCTTTTGCGCCGTTCTCGCAGAACTGGAACGTCGACTTGTGTTCTTTATCGGGCCACGCGCAGCCCGGGCAGTCGAAACCGTCAGGCTGGTTGGTGCGCAGCAGCGTCGCGGGAGCGTCCAGGGTATCCATTTGGGTACGTACCGCGATGGCCGTCGCTTTTAACGCGCCCCAGCCTCCGGCAGGACCGTCATAGTGTCTGATACCCGGCACCGAGCGTCTTTTCTTATTCATACCCACTCCTGATTTCTTCGGTCACACAACGTCTGAACACATATAAGCGCTGTATAAGACAATAAGCGAAAGCAATGACGACCGGATGGCTACGCGCATGCGGTGCGGAAAAGTGCCTTATCTTAAATTCTTTTTATTACAGCGATTTATCGGATCTGATGCTTAAATATTTAAAGAAATTATAACGAAATTTTATCATTTTAATAATAAATCTTATCTATCACACGGTAGGCAAGATAGATGGGGCGAGCAGGAGAGGATGTAGCAGCAATAAAATTTCGAATGAAGGCTGTGGGCGGCAGCAATAAACACGGGTCGCTGCTGGCGGGCTATTGCGAGCATTTTTTGGCGGCGATAATGTCAGGATGGTTAACTCAGGCTTAATGATTAAAGGATAAAATTCAGGCCTGGTTGGGTAATTGTCGCAACGCGAAATATAAAGTTATTTTGAGGCGTAAAATTAACGTCGTGCAACATAAGTGAAATAGTCACATTCACGTTAACACGTGCATTCAATATTAAAGTTACCCTGATAGTGCAACAAATAATTCATCTTTCATATATTCTGCTGACCTCACCAATACGCGAATTCTACTAATTATGGTAGTGGCGATAATAGCCGTATTGCGTTAATGAAAGTGGTTCTCTTTTGTGTTTTTAGTATATAAAACATATGCTTGCAATGTTATGTGGCTAAGAAATAAAAGGGCGTAGGTCATATCGGGTTTTTTCATAGGATTAATCCTATAATTTTCCGACTGCTTCATTTACCAACAGTTACGTACCGGTAAATATTGAATTGAGACGAAGCTCATGTAAACTTGTTTACCGTTTGTCAAAATATGTCAGGAAGACACTGGGCCTTATTCTGAAGGGCTCGTGCGGTAGCTATGCCCTTAAAATAGTAACGCCCCGAAAATATCCTGGCTATTTTAACAATAGCACCTAAGTCAAACTTCACTCCCTTATCTTCATCATCGAAATATCGCTACGGAAAAGCATATGAAAATGCGCGTACTGTTTTCACTTCTGTTTGTAATGGCGGTGGCGGGCTGTAAAGCGCCGCAGAAACCTGTGATCAACGACGATACGATCGAGACCAGCCAGGTCAACGGCGTGACCTTAACCCACCGTCACGCTGTGACGCCGCCGGCGGAGTTCAACCCGGTCAACGAACCGTATCGCGCCATGTATCCAGCCTCCCTGATGAGCCGTCCTGACTTCGGCGGCAAAGTTATCCGCACTCTCGACACCGGAAAAACGTACGTGGTGCTGGGTCAGGTTGAACATTACTGGATGGCGCTTGCCGATGAAGGCAACGATCAGCTGATTGGTTACGTCCCGATGCGCGCCGTGATCAAGGCCGACCTGTACGACGCCGCCGTGCGTAAACAGGCCATTCGTCCGAAGGCGCGTAAAAAAGCGACCTGTGTCGACGTCGATGGCAACAGCAAAGCCTGCAAAGACAGCGCTAACGGTACCTGGATCCTGAACTAAACGGCTTGCATGAGCGCATTTTTATGAATAATAAAAATTTTCATAAGCTGTGGTTATTCTTTTACGCGGTGATTTTCGCCCTGGTCAGTGGTTGTACGTCGTCTTCACACAGCGACCCCTCCCGCTACAATCTGCAGTTTCAGGCTCATCCACAAATCAACGAATCTGCGCCGCTTAAGGTCCGGGTGTTGTTGCTGAAATCCGATGCGGATTTCATGTCCAGCGACTTCTACTCCCTGCAGAACAACGCGTCAGCCACGCTTGGCGCGAATCTGCTGAACAGCGACGTGTTCTTCCTGATGCCGGGACAGCTGTCCAAAACCCTCAGCGGGCAAAGCTCTCCGGAGGCCCGCTACATCGGCGTGATGGCGGAGTATCAGATGCTGGATGGCAAAAAATGGCGCGTTTCACTCCCTCTGCCTGTGCCTGGCGAAAATCATATCTACCAGTTCTGGAAATGGTCCGCGGATGAACTTCAGGCCAACGTTTTTCTCGACGTGAACGGCATTCGGGTCATCAGCCAGTAACGCGCTTCAACACAGGAAACACATCATCATGACGAAAGCAGAAAAGGTCGTCTGGACCGAGGGCATGTTCCTGCGTCCACACCATTTTCAGCGGACTGAAAGCTATCTGCTCAACCATGTTCGTGAATGGGGCGCGCTACAGCGGTCATATCTCTGGGGCTTTCTTGACGTGGAACTGGATGAAGCGATGCTTCGTCAGGGATGCATTGCCCTGAGCTACTGCTGTGGCTTGCTGCCGGACGGCACCTTTTTCCAGGTGCGTAACGGGCGCAACGGCCCTGCGCCGCTGAAAATTCCTGACAATCTCACCAACGAAAAGGTGGTGCTCGCGCTGCCGGTTCGTCGTGGCGAGAGAGAAGAGGTGATTTTTAGCGAAGAGCCGGCCTCGCTGGCGCGCTTCATCGCTTTCGAGCAAGAGGTGGAAGACGACAACGCCATGTCGGTGGGGGATGCCACCGTCCAGTTTGGCCGTCTGCGTCTGACCCTGATGCTGGAAAAAGACCTCACGGCGGAATGGACCGCCATCGGCGTGGCGTTTGTGACTGAGAAACGTAACGATAACCACGTGCGGCTCGATAACAGCTACATCCCGCCGATGCTCAACGCCAACAACAGCCCGCAGATCTACAGCATGATCAACGATCTGCACGGTCTGCTGGTGCAGCGCAGCCAGCAAATTGGCGGTCGTCTGCGCCAGCCTGGCCGCTTTAACACCTCTGAACTGATTGAGTTCACGCTGCTGTCGCTGGTTAACCGTCATCTGGGCGAGGTTTCTCATTTAAAAACCCTCCCGCTGCTGCATCCGGAAACGCTCTGGCGCAGCTGGCTGCCGTTTGCGACCGAGCTCGCCACCTGGACGTCGCAGCGTACCGCCGAAAGCGTGCTGCCGATTTACGATCATGACGATCTGGCTAACTGCTTCAGCAAACTGATGCTGATGCTGCGTCAGGGGCTGTCGCTGGTGATGGAAGACCACGCGATTCAGCTGCCGCTTAACGAACGCTCTCACGGCCTGAACATCGCCACGGTGCCTGAAACCAGCATGGTGCGCGAGTTCGGCTTCGTGCTGGCGGTAAAAGCCAATGTGCCAGGCGAACACCTGCAAACCCATTTCCCGGCGCAGATGAAGGTCGCGCCGGTCTCGAAAATCCGCGATCTGGTTCAGCTCCAGCTGCCGGGCATTATGCTGCGCGCCATGCCGGTCGCGCCGCCGCAGATCCCGTGGCATGCCGGCTACAGCTACTTTGAACTGGAGAAGGGCAGCGAGCTGTGGCACGAGATGGATAAGTCCGGCGCATTCGCCCTGCATCTTGCAGGCGAATTCCCGGGGCTGGATATGGAGTTTTGGGCCATCCGTAGCCCGACAGAATAATAAAGCGAGCGCTTAATATGCAGGAACGACAGGACACCGGCAGTAATGCCGGGTTTACCGGAGCCAGTAGCAACAACCAGCTGGTGGCGGCCGCCAATCCGCTGCTCAACGCGATTCCGCAGATCCGTCATTCGGTCTCCCATGACGATCAGGTGGCGTTACGCCAGCGCCTGATCGATGAGATTCGCCGTTTCGAAGTCCGCTGCCAGCAGGCGGGGCTGCCCTACGAAGTGATCGTCGGGGCGCGTTACTGCCTGTGTACGGCGCTCGATGAGGCCGCCGCGCTCACCCCCTGGGGCAGCAGCGGCGTCTGGTCAAGCAACGGTCTGCTGGTGACGTTCCACAACGAAACCTGGGGCGGCGAGAAGTTCTTCCAGCTGCTGGCGCGCCTGTCGCAGAACCCGCGCGAGCATATCCTGCTGCTGGAGATGATCAACTACTGCCTGCTGCTGGGCTTCGAAGGACGCTATCGGGTGCTGGATAATGGCCGCACGCAGCTTGAAACCATCAAGCAGCGGCTGTGGCAGATGATCCGCGGCGTGCGCGGCAGCTATCCGCCGCCGCTTTCTCCCCATCCGGAAGATCGTCCGGTACTGCGCAAGCTCTGGCGGCCGATGGTTCCCCTGTGGGCCTGCGTGGCGCTGGCCGGGTTTATCGCCTGCCTGTTTTATATCGTGCTTAACTGGCGCCTTGGCGATAACACCAACCCGGTGCTGGCGAAGATTTACCAGTCCCAGCTGCCGGAAACCACTATTCAGCAGCCGGCCCGTCAGCTTCCGGCGGTGCTGAACCTGCGCGGCTTCCTGAAGCCTGAAATCGAGGCGGGCCTGGTCGCGGTGAAAGACGAAGCGGATCGCAGCGTCGTTATCCTGAAGGGCGACGGGCTGTTTGCCTCCGCCTCTACCGTCGTGCGTGACCGCTATGAACCGGTCATCAACCGCATTGCGCAGGCGATGAATAACGTCAGCGGCAAAATTCTGGTGGTGGGCTACAGCGACAACGTGCCGATCCGCAGCGCGCGCTTTGCCTCGAACTATGAACTCTCTCTGGAACGCGCCCGCTCGGTACAGAAAATGCTGCAGGGAAGCCTCTCTCAGCCTGGCCGCGTGAAAGCGGAAGGGCGGGGCGAGATTAACCCGGTGGCGCCGAACACGACGCCTGAAAACCGCGCCCGTAACCGCCGTGTGGAAATTACTCTGCTGGTGTCGCCTGAAAACACTCAGGCTGAGCTGAACGGATTGCCGCAAGGAAACTAAGGATGCTGACTACACTTCTTTCCATCTTGACCAACCGCATTCTGTGGAGCTTCCTCGGCGTAACGGCGCTTGCGGCGGTGATCTGGATGATTGGTCCCCTGTTGTCCATCGTGGACACCCGACCGCTTGAGTCTGAGCAGAACCGCATTATCAGCATTGCCGTGGTCTATCTGCTCTGGGCGCAGGGCCACATTCTGCCGCGCCTGTACAATGCCTGGCTGAACCGCAAGCTGATGGACAAGCTCAAAGAGAACACCGCCAGCCCGGAAGCGGCGGATCCGCAGAAGCGGCTGAACAGCGAGGAGCAGATCCTCGCCAGCCGCTTTGATGAAGCCGCGCAGATGCTTAAAAAAGCGCACTTCAGCAAAGCGGGCCAGGGCGCCCAGTGGACGCAGCGCTTCAGCACGCAATATCTCTATCAGCTGCCGTGGTACGTCATTATTGGCGCGCCGGGATCCGGTAAAACCACGGCGCTGGTTAACTCCGGGCTGCAGTTCCCGCTGGCCGATCGCTTCGGTAAAACCGCGCTGCGGGGCATTGGCGGCACGCGTAACTGCGACTGGTGGTTTACCAATGAAGCGGTGCTGCTGGACACGGCGGGCCGCTACACCACCCAGGAGAGCGAGCAGGTGCAGGACGCCGGCGAATGGCTGGAGTTCATGGGGTTACTGCGCAAGTATCGCCGCCGCCAGCCGATCAACGGCGTCATCATCACCATCAGCATTTCTGACCTGCTCACCCAGTCCGCCGAGGCGTCCCGTCAGCAGGCGGTGAACCTGCGCCAGCGTCTGTCCGAGCTGCATGAACAGCTGGGTATCCGCTTCCCGGTGTACGTGATGGTGACCAAGGCCGACCTGCTTAAAGGTTTCCGCGCCTGGTTTGCCGACTACGACAAAGCGCAGCGCGACCAGATCTGGGGCTTTACGCTGCCGTGGGAGCAAACCAAACACGCCGATTACGACCTGATGGGCAACTTCCAGCAGGAGTTTTCTCTGCTCCAGCAGCGCCTTGATGCCGGGCTGCCGGAAACCATGCTGAAAGAGCATGACGCGAAAACCCGCGCTGAAGCGTATCTCTTCCCGCAGGAGTTCGCCGCGCTGCGTCCGCTGCTGGCGGACTACCTGAGCACGGTCTTCGCCCGCTCCAACTTCGAAACCGAGTTCTCTCCGCGCGGGATCTACTTCGCCAGCGGGACGCAGGAAGGTATGCCGTTCGACCGCGTGATGGGCGAACTGAACCGCGCGCTGTCGCTGCCGGAAGGGGGAGAGGCGGATAACTGGGATTCGGTCAGCAAAGAAGCGCCTATCCCGGGGGCAAAAGGTCAGAGTTTCTTCATTAAGAACCTGCTGCAAAACGTCATCTTCCAGGAAGCCGGGATCGCGGGCGAAAACCGCTGGTGGGAGCTGCGCAACCGGGCGGTGATCTGGTCCGGCTACGCGGCGCTGCTGGCCCTGCTGGTCATCCTCGGCGGTCTGTGGCTGACCAGCTATGCCAAAAACAAGGCCTATCTGGAAGAGGTGGATGCGAAGGTGCCGCTGCTGGACCAGCAGAGCAAAGCGCTGCAGAACCAGACCCAGCGTGACCTGTTCGATCTGCTGCCGCTGCTGAACGGTCTGGTGGACCTGCCGAAAAGCGACGCGTTTGATGTAAACGATCCGCCCGTCTCCCGCCGTATGGGGCTCTACCGCGGAGATGACGTCAGCGATGCCTCGCAGTCTCTGTACCAGAAAGCGCTGGATCAGATGCTGTTGCCTGCCGTCGCTATGCACATCACCACCTGGCTGCGCAACGACAACGGTAGCGATGTGGAATATAGCTATGAAGCGCTGAAAGCCTATCAGATGCTGTATCAGCCGAAGCACTACGACGGTAAATTCCTGCATTCGTGGGTGATGCTCAACCTGCAGCGAAATCTGCCGCAGAACGTCACGAAGGCGCAGCTGCAGCAGCTTGAATGGCACCTGACGCAGCTGCTGGTACCGAAAATCCAGGCCTCGCCGTACGCGCAGGATGAATCTCTGGTGGCCCGCGAAAGAGCGATGATCGGCCAGCAGCCGCTCTCCACGCGCGTTTACGGTCGTCTCAAACGCCTGCTTGAACATGATGACAACCTCAAGCCGGTCTCCCTTTCCGATCTGGGCGGACCGCAGAGCGAGCTGGTGTTTTCACGCAAAAGCGGCAAGCCGGTGAGCGAAGGCGTGCCGGGTCTGTATACGCCGGACGGCTACTGGAAAAGCTTTAACGGCCAGATTGACAGCGTAACCACCGCCCTGCACGAGGACGATGCCTGGGTGCTGGGGGCCGCGACGGCGCAGGAAGATAAACAGCAGATCGATAACGCCGTGCGCCAGCTCTACATGCGCGATTTTATCGCGAACTGGGATCGCTTCCTCGCCGACATCCAGCTCAATAACAGCGCCGATCTTTCCCAGCGCATCAACACCGCGCGCCTGCTCTCCGGCGCAAACTCGCCTCTGCGCCGTCTGGTGCAGAACCTGAGTCAGGTCCTGACGCTGTCACGCAATGCGCCAGCGCAGGAAGATGCGGATAAAGCGCAGGCGCAGAGCAACCGCGCCACCCGCACGCTGGAAGCGCTGTTCAGCAACAATGACGCTGCGCCGACCCAGGCCGCCGTGGTCACCCAGGCACCGGAACAGCTGGTCACCGACCACTACGCGCCGATGATTGAGCTGGCGCAGCCGCTGGAGAAGGGCGGGAAGACCATCGTGTTTGATGATTTTCTCAAGCAGGTGGATGAGCTCTACCGCTACCTGACCGCCGTCCAGGACGCGGCCAACAGCGGCATGCCGGCACCGGGCGGCGAGGCGATCAGCCGCCTGCAGGCCAGCGCCGGTCGCCTGCCGGGCGGGCTGCAAACCATGTTCAGCAATATGGCGGTGGGCGCCAGCAGCGATACCCAGCGCCGCGACCTCGAAAACGTGCGTAAGCGGATTAACGTTGAGGTGGGCGGATTCTGCCGTCAGGCGATCGCCGGCCGTTACCCGCTGGTGCGCAGCGCCAGCACCGAGGTCACCCCTGACGATCTCGCGCGCATGTTTGCGCCGGGAACCGGGCTGATGGACGCTTTCTTCCGCGACAATCTGACCAATAAAGTGGATACCACGCAGGCAAACTGGCGCTTTATGCCGGGCATCGACGGTAAAACGCTGCCGGGAAGCGAAGGGCTGCTGAGACCGTTCCAGCAGGCCCAGTCGATTCGCGACGCTTTCTTTGCTAATGGCGCCACGACGCCGTCCTTCAAGGTGACGGTTCGCACCGTGCGAATGGATAACTCCATTCTGAACCTGACGCTGGACGTCGACGGCCAGCTGCTGCGCTACAGCCACGGTCCGCAGGCCGTACAGATCATGAACTGGCCGGGGCCGGGCGGCACTAACCAGGTACGCATGCAGCTGGGGCTGGCGAACGGCAGCACGGCGACGCTGGTCACCAACGGTGCCTGGGCGCTCAACCGCTTCTTCGATAAAGCGAGCACCAGCCCGGGCGCGGGTAGCCTGAGCCGTCAGGCCACCTTCAACGTCGACGGACATCAGGTCACGCTGGAGTTTGCGCCAAACAGCATTCGTAACCCGTTCCAGCTTCCCCGTTTCTCATGCCCATAACCGCAAGGACAGCCGTATGACGAATACCCCTGCGATGAACCGCTACAGCTGGTATGGCAAATTACCCAGCGCCGGAGATTTTTTGCAGCGTCGCTTTCCTGACACTTTACAGCGCCAGTGGTCACACTGGTTCCAGGTCGGCCTGCTGGCCTGGCAGCAGGAAGAGCAGCGCAGCGGCGAGCGCCAGTTTCACAAAGCGCCAGTCTGGAATTTTGTGGTACCGCCCATGCTGGGCAGCCAGATGATCCAGATGGGCTGTCTGCTGCCCGGCCGCGACAGCGTTGGCCGACAGTATCCGGTTTGCCTGCAGCTGAGCTTCGCCCCGTCAGAGTGGTCGACCAGCCTGCTCAGCCAGGCCGAAAGCTGGTACCAGCAGATTGGGCGCCTGGGGCTGCACGCGGTGCGCAACAGTTTTTCCGCCTCACAGCTGGATGAGATGCTGATGACCATTCCGGCGCCGCAGCCCGTCGAGCCGCAAAAGCGTTCCGACATCCTTGATGTGATTGGCTATGACGAGGACGGCCAGAGCACGCTGGGCTGGCCTCAGGCGGCCGAGTGTTTTGATCCGCTGCGTCAGACCAGCTACTGGTGGACCAACCGCTGCGACGGCTACCCGCTGTACACCCACGTGCACAGCGGGAACTTTACCGGGCAGCTTTTCACCCTGCTGTTCGACCCGGCAGGGGGCGCCCGTCCGGGGCGTCACGGTCTCTATCCGCCCATGTTTGAATAAGCAGGGATCTCATGAATATCGAAGAATTTCTCGCGCCAATCAGTCCCGAAAAACCCTGCGGCGAAAACCTGGAGTACGACGCCGACTTCCAGATCATGAATCAGGCAAGTCTTGGGAAAGCGGAACAGCAGTTTGGCGACACCATTATCCCGGCAGAGCCCGCTGACTGGAACACGGTGGAAAAATACGCCACCAGCCTGCTGACCCGCACCAAAGATCTTCGCGTACTGCTGGCGTTAACCCATGCCTGGACGCGCCGCCGCGGGCTGGCGGGCTACGCGGACGGATTATTGCTGGTGCAGGAGGCGATCGCCCGTTACTGGGAGACGCTCTATCCGCTGCTGGAAGAGTATGGCGAAACCGATCCGTTCTATCGCATTAACGCCCTGGCAGGGCTGAGCGATAAATCCGACCTCACCGTCGCCGTGCGAAACGCCTCGCTTCTGCGTTCAAACGGCGATGAAATTTCGCTCCGGGATGCCCAGGCCCTGCTGGACGGCAGCAAGACGGAATGCCCGGACTATCCCGGCGGCCGTCCACGGCTGATTGACGAGCTGGCCCGCGGCGACCAGCCGGGAACCGCAGCGGTTATCGTCATTAACGAACGTCTGCTGGCGATTCGCGAGCTTCTCACCGGGCATCTCGGTGAAAGCGGCGTGCCCGAGATGGAACAGCTGCTGAAAACCGTCGGGCTGGTCGCCAGCGCGTGTCAGGTAACCGACATCAGCAAGCTGCTGCCGAACCGTGAGGCGCAGGCAGAACCCCAGGCCGAGCAGCAGTCGACGGCAGCGCAGCCCGTTCAGCCGGTCGCCGACTGGCGCAGCGTGCAGATCACCAGCCGCGCCGACGCGCAGCTGATGCTGGAAAAAGCGAAGCAGTATTTTGCGCAGTACGAACCGAGCCACCCCGCACCGCTGATGATTGAACGGGTGCAGCGGCTGTCAGAACTTAACTTTATGGACATTATTCGCGACCTTGCGCCAGACGGCGTTAACCAACTTGAAAACATCTTTGGGCGCCGCGAATAACGCGTCCAGGCATTATGACGACAGGCATGGAGCCTGCCGTTTCACCTTCACCGCGCATCTTTGATGGAGAACATCATGGCAATGAGTAACAGTGGGCAGAAATTCATCGCACGTAACCGTGCCCCCCGCGTGCAGATCGAGTATGACGTAGAGATCTACGGTGCAGAACGTAAGATTCAGCTGCCGTTTGTGATGGGCGTCATGGCCGATCTGGTCGGCAAACCGGTTGAAAATCTGCCGGCCGTCGACGAGCGTAAATTCCTCGAAATCGACATCGACAACTTTGACGAACGCATGAAGGCGCTGAAGCCGCGCGTGGCGTTCCAGGTGGATAACACCCTGACCGGCGAAGGCAAGCTCAACGTGGATCTGACCTTCGACAGCATGGACGACTTCCTGCCGGATGCGGTGGCCCGCAAGGTCGAGCCGCTGAACAAGCTGCTGGAAGCGCGTACCCAGCTCTCCAACCTGCTGACCTATATGGACGGCAAAAACGGTGCGGAAGAGCTGATCGCTAAAATTCTGCAGGATCCGACGCTGCTCAAATCCCTGAGCCAGTTGCCGAAAAATGACGAAAGCGCGAAAGGTAGCGAGGAATAATCGATGAGCAACCAGACTCAACAACACGAGCAGCAGGCGGGTCAGGCGTTCAGCCAGGATGAATTCAGCGCGCTGCTGAACAAAGAGTTCCGCCCGAAAACCGATCAGGCCCGTTCAGCCGTCGAAAGCGCGGTCAAAACGCTGGCGCAGCAGGCGCTGGAAAATACCGTCACTTTCTCCAACGACACCTACCGCACCATTCAGAACCTGATCGCCGGTATCGACGAGCAGCTGTCGCAGCAGGTAAACCAGATCATTCACCACGAAGAGTTTCAGAAGCTGGAGAGCGCCTGGCGCGGTCTGAGCTACCTGGTGAACAACACTGAAACTGACGAGATGCTGAAGATCCGCTTTATGAGCATCTCCAAGCAGGAGCTGGGCCGCACCCTGAAGCGCTTCAAGGGCGTGGGCTGGGACCAGAGCCCGATCTTCAAGAAAATCTACGAGCAGGAGTACGGTCAGTTCGGCGGCGAGCCGTTTGGCTGCATCGTGGGCGACTACTACTTCGACCATAGCCCGCAGGACGTTGAGCTGCTGGGCGAAATGGCGCGCATCGGCTCTGCGGCGCACTGTCCGTTTATCACCGGTACCGCGCCGGGCGTGATGCAGATGGAGTCCTGGCAGGAGCTGGCTAACCCGCGCGACCTGACCAAGATCTTCCAGAACACCGAATACGCGGCCTGGCGTTCGCTGCGTGAATCCGAAGATGCCCGCTATCTGGGCCTGGTGATGCCGCGCTTCCTGTCGCGCCTGCCGTACGGCATTCGCACCAACCCGGTCGACAGCTTTGACTTTGAAGAGCAGACCGACGGCGCGAACCACAACAGCTACTCCTGGGCGAACGCCGCGTATGCGATGGCCGCTAACATCAACCGCTCCTTCAAAGAGTACGGCTGGTGCACCTCGATTCGCGGCGTGGAGTCCGGCGGGGCGGTGGAAAACCTGCCGTGCCACACCTTCCCGAGCGATGACGGCGGCGTGGACATGAAGTGCCCGACCGAAATCGCCATCAGCGATCGTCGTGAAGCTGAGCTGGCGAAAAACGGCTTTATGCCGCTGGTTCACCGCAAAAACTCCGACTTTGCCGCCTTCATCGGCGCGCAGTCGCTGCAGAAACCGGCCGAGTACCACGACCCGGATGCCACCGCCAACGCGCGTCTGGCCTCTCGTCTGCCGTACCTGTTCGCCTGCTGCCGCTTTGCACACTACCTGAAGTGCATCGTGCGCGACAAAATCGGCTCCTTCCGCGAGCGCGAAGAGATGGAGCGCTGGCTGAACGACTGGGTCATGAACTACGTCGACGGTGACCCGGCGAACTCCTCTCAGGAGACCAAGTCCCGTAAACCGCTGGCCGCTGCGGAAGTGCAGGTGCAGGAGATTGAAGATAACCCGGGCTACTACGCCGCGAAGTTCTTCCTGCGTCCACACTACCAGCTGGAAGGTCTGACCGTTTCCCTGCGTCTGGTTTCTAAACTGCCGTCGCTGAAGACGAAAGACGCGTGATGAGTGTAGCCGGCCCATTGGGCCGGCTACTTTTCGGTCAATACGAGATAGCTAATGAATTTGACAGTGAAAGCGTTGATACGAAAATTCATCAGCTATTTAGCCATTTATACGTTGCTAATAATTTCATTCATGCTGTTTGTGACGGTATCCGGCTACTATCTGTTTATCTTTGACTGGCCGGCAGAAGTCCCGCGAATCGCAATGCATGGATTCTTATGCACTGGACTTAATGCATTAGCGATAGGGATATACGTTGTCGCAGAAAAATGGAAAGAGAAAAGTTAGTATTTTACGCGGACTGATGCGCTGTGGGTCTTATGGCAAAGGATATAAGGTGAAACGTTTATGTTTTTTCCTCGTATTTATGACTTTTTATGTGTATTCCGGAAATAACTATCCTGATTTTTATCAGCAGCAAACATACCGGCAGGTTTTAAAAGATTTTGTTCTGGCGCGCTGCCTGGCGCAGGTAGCAGATAAAGGCAGCCATTTTTCTGCTGATGCTGCCCGCAGTGCGAGTGCATTCATTGAGTGGATTCCTTTTGATGCTGAAAATGGCACTGAGAAAATGGATGCGCTCATTGGAAAATACAAAGATCACATTAACGGCTTTCATGCCGAACGAAAGCCCGATGTAAAAGGCGTTACGTTAAATTGCCTGCGTCTTTATCATAGTGACGAACTTAACAAGCTGGTACCTCAATTAATTATCGGAAATCCTGATCGCACCTGGATTGAGGATAACCCGCAGTAGTAAAGACTTCACATTCTTTCCGTTCATTCAGGGGGAATGTAAGACTGTCAAATGACACGGGTCATTTGATATGAGGCAGAGGTAAAATATGGACGGTTTTATTCAGCCCCATGCTTTCCTGTTTGCCATATAAGTGCTTTTTCGAAAGCAATATTGTTCATCCACGAAGAGTAGATATTATGGCTATTGATATGTTTCTGAAGGTCGAGGGTGTTACGGGCGAATCTAAAGATTCTAACCACACCGGCTGGACTGATATTACCTCCTTCTCCTGGGGCGCTTCCCAGCCAGGTAATATGAGCGTTGGCGGTGGCGGCGGTGCCGGTAAAGTTAACTTCAACGACCTGCACGTTAACGCGCTGATCGACAAATCCACCACCGCTATCCTGAAACACTGCGCCAGCGGCAAACACCTGACCAAAGTTGAGCTGTCCGTCTGTAAAGCCGGCGGCCAGCAGGTGGAATACTCCCGCATCACGCTGGAAGATGTGCTGGTCACCTCTGTTCAGTACACCGGTGCAGACAACGGCGATACCGTTGGTGTGACCTATGCATTCCAGGCTGCGAAAGTGAAACAGCAGTACTGGGAGCAGACCACGTCTGGTGGTAAAGGTGCTGAAAGCAGCGCTGGCTGGAACATCAAAGAAAACAAAGAAGCGTAATTGCGTATTTGGCCGGGGAGTTTTCCCCGGTCATTATCAACCGGGAAGGAAGATAGCATGGCAAGTTTGCAGGAAGGAGGCGCCCGTCCTCTCACCATTGGCGAAATAGCACTGGCTCGCTCGGTTTTTGGTGACGCAATAAAGTACTCAGAAGTTAAAGTCCATAATAAAAGCTATTTGCCGTTTAATATGCAGTCGACAGATGTCGCAATGACTCCCAATGGTGAGCTCTATTTTCGCGAGCCGCATTATCGGGATGACTTCTCGATAGAGGTTCCGCGATATAAACACTGGTTTATTCACGAAATGGTGCATGTATTGCAGCATCAGATTGGAATGAATGTTCGAACCCGAGGCGCATTCAGTTGGGCAGCAAGTTATAATTATTCTCTGCCCCCCGATAAAAAATTATCGGACTTTGGTATGGAGCAGCAGGCTTCTATCATTTCAGATTTTTATTATTTGATAAATTACGGTCTGGGTGATTTCCGAAACATTGCAGGTTTTGAGGGAATTATCGGACCCGACCTGAAGGATAAATATCTGCAGGTATTATCGTTGTTTATTCAAAATCCTAAAGACCGGCGGGTATGGTTATGAAACAGTTACTCAGTGTTGTAGCAATCGCATTAACGGTGAGTGCCTGTGTATCTCATCCTGCACAATATAAGTCGCTTTCGGTTACGCTAAAGGACAACGAACCCTGCTTTGCTATTCCCGCTAACTCCGGGTTAGACGCGCCTGTCACCAGCCATTCGCCCACCATAATGAAACGCGCGGGAAATGAATGGAAAGCGGTATCGCCGCCGTCAACGTTTAGCCCTGAGGTGACGTTAACGACCCAACAGTGTCACCAGTGGAAGGGGATTGCGTGGCAAGCCGGAGAATATGATGTTGCTCTGAAAGTGTCAGGGAAAAACGATTCTATTCGCTATGCTGCCCGTTTCACCTTACAAGAAGGTCCTTCAGGCCAGTTTAAGCTTACGCAGACCGAATAGAATGAGTTAACCCCAAACGCCGCGGCTCACGCCCGGGCGGATGCCGATATTATCGGCATTGATGACTACTGTTTACCGGGCACCTACCAACGCAACGTTCTGGAGCATGAAATGAAACGTTTACTGCTGCTCGCGTTGGCTTTAAATGCCTCTGCTGTTTATGCCCAAACGCTGCCTGATATCAGCGCTTTTTCTCAGCAACAAATCTTTGAAAACTGGGTGCAAAACCGGTGTATCGGTAAGATTGCGGACAGCAAAGCCCTGAAAGCTGATGCCGAGGCTAGTGCCGCCGCATGGCTCGAAGCTAGCAATTTGCCTGCTGAAAATTTTGAAAAAGCAGACAAGGTGATTGCTTCTCTACTGAAAGAGAAAGTGGGTGGCACTCAGCCGGGGCATTATCAGGTTTTGAAGTGCAGCTTAATCGCCAATAGCGATGCGATTCGTCCGCTGAATGCCCTAAAATAGCATTTCACCCTTTATTTATGCGTTAGACATAAGGAGTTTTCCATGGCAAATCAGTCAAACGTTGCTCCGGGTTACTGTGTGGTACAGCAACCGGGTACGCTGGATTTCAAGGCAAGACAACTGTTTGGTAATTCACGTGAGGATTTGTAGGAGAACAAATGATAATTTAATATTTAGCGGAGAATAGCGTGATTATTGATAACATGTACTCTGCTTTTATTATCTGTGTTTTTGCCATTTTTATAATCCTTATGCTAACGTTCTATGTTGATTACCGGAAACATTCCGGTCAGGTTGATAAAATCTATGAGTTGCTAATTCAAAAGAATTTTCTCAAGGAAGAGGGTTATCAAACCTGGAAAAATCTTGGTTTTTGGGGTTTTGGTTTTCGCACTACAATTTTATCAAGGCTTGTGAAGGGCAAAAGTATAAAGTTGACGGAATCACGTTGGCTTGAGCCTCAATCTTGCAACAATGTTTTATCTGGCTTCGAATTATCCTGGATTAATTCATATAACAGAAAAGTTAAAGTTGCCACGGCTTTGTTTGTACTGCTTTTAATACTGGCGGGCGTTAATGAAATTTAATAATACATTGGAGATTTAAATATTTTTTTTGGGCTAGTGCTCGCGCTGACGCTCCGGATATATGTAATATTATCTGCCTGGTGCTAGTTAAGGTAAATATGGATGACTTTTTTTTGTTTCTTGTTATAGTTTTGTTTATGGTTGTTGTGATGATGGACCTGCTCAGTTCTCGTTATTTCAAAAAACACGAGGCTGATTATAATCGGTTACTTTCAGACTATCGGCGCAAGGGATATGATCTGGATCTTGTAACCAACTATGCTTCTTTTTTTGGTTCGCTGGCCAATTATCAAAAAATAATCTGGTTTGTTCGCCTTTATAAAGGCGTTGAAATGAAATTCACGCGTGAAAGGCTTGTTCAGGAAGATGCTTATAAATATGTACAGTCGTTACCTGAAGAAAGAATTGGTTGGATGCTAAAATTACATCGCCGTTATAAGTTACAGGCGTTAATATTCACTCTATGGCTCATTGTTGGATTATATTTTATCACCTTCATTAAATAGTTTTGATATTCAATTTCTCAAACGCCGCCGTTCTCGCCCCGAGAGCGGCAGCGTTTGAGCGCTAATCATACCAGCAGGAATACGCCATGCGATTCACGATTATTTCTACGAAACCCGGTCATCAGCCGCCGCAAAGCAGCTGTGATTTTTACGCCCCGGGCGGCACCATTGGGCGCGGTACGGATAACAATCTGGTGTTGCCGGACAATGACCGCACCATCTCTCGTCTGCAGGCCATTGTTCACGTTGACGCTCAGGGCGAATGCCGCGTGACCAACCGTGGCAGCGTCACCCGCGTGGTATTAAATGACATTCCGCTGGAGCGAGGGCGTCAGGTTGAGCTGCAGGATGGCGACATTCTCGGTATTGATGACTACCGCATCGAAGTGACCGAACTGATCCACGATACGCAACCCGTAAGCCGTATGGCGGCCAGTATGCATCAGCAGGCGCGTCCGGCAGCCGCACCCGCGCCCGCTGCACAACCGAAGCCGGCGAGTGCCGCACCGCGCGGGAAGGCCGAGCCAACCGCCGTGCCAACGGAGATCTGGGATAGCCTGATGCAGGAGTTCTCCATCTCTGACAGCATCTCCAGCAATCGTACAAAACCGCAGCCTGCTCCATCGCACGATCCGTTCTCCCAGCCTGCGGCCCCGGAGCGTAACGCGGAAGATCCGCTGGCGATGTTTAACGACAGCGATCCAAAGCTCGAGCGTAAGAATGTCGACCCGGACACGCTGTTCAGCGACGAAGCGTTGTTCAAAAAAGAGAGTATTTTTGACGACGTCACCCCGTCAACGCTAGTGCCGCCGGGCGAGAATAGCCCCGTGAAGCCAGAAGACGAGGCGACGGATGAGCTCGATCCGCTGGCCCTGTTTGGCGGTAAGGCCAGCGCGCCAGCCGCGCGTAATGACGACCCGCTCGGACTGATGGGCGGCGCGCCATTGACCCATCCGGATGACATTATTGCCGAAAAGCCTGCGCCAGTGCCGGAACCCGAGCAGGAAGAGGACGTGCTGGCCGATTCTCCGCTGTTCGCCCCTGAGCCGCAGGAAGAACCGCGTGCTGAAGAAGAGCCCGCGCGGCCGGATTACGCAGGCTTCACTATGCCAACGCCGCAGGCCGTGGCGCGCAGCAGCTCTCAGGCACCGAAGGGCCGTCTGCGCATTGACCCGGTCAATAACGCCGCCGCCCCAACCGCCACGGCGAACAGCGGTGAGAAGGGCGAAGTGCTGCAGGGCGAGCTGCTGGAGGCGCTGCTGGAAGGCATGGGCCTGAGCGAAATGCAGCCCGTCCCGCAGTTTGATCGTGAAAATATGCGTCAGCTCGGGCAGATCCTCGGCATGTTCTCTCAGGGGACCGTGGCGCTGCTCTCCTCGCGCTCCATCCTCAAGCGCGGCGTGAAGGCCGATATGACCATGGTGCTGGACGATGCCAACAACCCGTTCAAGCTGTTGCCGACCGGCAAAACCGTGCTGATCCAGATGTTCGGCACCCCGATGCCGGGCTTTATGCCGCCGACCAAATCCGTGCGCGACGCGCTGATCGACCTGCAGGCGCACCAGCTGGGCATGATCTCCGGTATCCGCGCCATCATTGCCGCGATGCTGCAGTCCTTTAACCCGGAACAGCTGGAAGAGCAGGCGAAGCAGAACGGGATGACCTCGCGTCTGGCGCTGCCGGGCAGCCGCAAAGCCGCCCTGTGGGACTATTTTGTGCGCAGCTATGGCGAAACGGCTGGCGAGATTGAGGATGATTTCCACACCCTGTTCGGCGAGGCCTTCCTTCATGCGTACGACATGGAGGTGAATCAGTACAAAGACTCACAGAGCGGATCGGAAGACAAATGAATATCGCAACGGCTTCTCTCTCCCGCCAGGGGACGCGCGCCAGCAACCAGGATCAGACGGGAGAAACCATAGGGGAACGTTCAGCCTGCTTTGTCGTCTGCGACGGCATCGCGGGCCTGCCGGGCGGTGAGGTGGCTGCAGAGCTGGCCCGCAACAGCATTATCTCCCGCTTCGATGGCGACAAACATCTTAATGCGCAGCATATCCGCGACTACGTGCAGACGGCTAACCGCACCATCCTCAGCGAACAGCAGGCCGTTCAGGACTATCGCCGGATGGGCACGACGCTGGTCAGCCTGTTCATTGACCGTGATTACGGCCTGGCCTACTGGGCGCACGCCGGAGACAGCCGCCTGTACCTGTTTCGCCGGGGATGGCTGTGGCATGTGACCACCGACCACAGCCTGGTGCAGCAGATGAAAGACGCCGGGCACCAGACCGACAACCTGAACAGCAACCTGCTCTATCTGGCGCTGGGAATTGAAAACGGCGGGCCGGAAGCGAGCTACAGCGACGTGGTGCAGGTTGAAGACGGCGATGCATTCTTACTCTGCACCGACGGGTTCTGGCACGGCGTTAGCGAAGAGCAAATGAAGCAGTCGCTGCATATGGTCAATACGCCGCAGGAGTGGCTGACCTTAATGAACCAAATCATTCAAAAGAATGGCGAACAGGAGGGGAATGCTCAGGATAACTATACTGCCCTGGCGGTATGGATGGGCAACCCTCAGGACACCACTTTGCTGCACACCCTCTCTGACGCAGCGCAATTTCTTCCCTGCGGAACTGATTAGACACACAAGGAACGATATGAAACTTTGGCTATCGGGTTTGGCACTTCTGGCGGTCACCTCCACCGCGCAGGCTGAGAATTTCCGCATCGTGCAGTCTCCTGCGCAGAAGCTGGATATCTGGATCGACAACATTAAAGACAACACGCCGCAGAGCTGGTGTAAGCCTGAGGTGGCGCTGCGCATTGTGGCGAACGGCAAGAAGGACGTCTCCGTGCTGGAGAACTTTGTGCCGCGCCTTGGCTCCCTGCTGGAACACCAGTGCAGCAAAGTGAATAAGCTTAGCTGGACGCTAAACGATCCGGCGGGTACCACGCTGGCGCAGGGTACGGCAGGCAAAGCGCAGGACTGGGCGCTGGTGGTGAAACAGGACCAGGCCGCGCCTGCTGCGACCGTCACCGCAACCCCAACCAGCGGCGCGCTGCTGCCGCCGGACCAGAACGTGGCTTCCCGCACCGCCGCGGCTGACCGCACGCCGTGGCAGGAATTCACCCTGCAGGACGGCTGCCACCTGCGCACCTTCTGGGAAGGGGGCGCTTCCGCTCCGGCGCTCTTTATTCCGGATTCTGACACCACCCGCTGCGGTAACGGCAGCTGGCTGAGTGGTCACACCGTGGTTTCGCAGTCCCGCAACGGCGGACACAAAGAGATGGCGGTGACCTACATCCACGGCTTCCCGGTGACGGGTCTGAATCAAAGCGCCGATCCTGAAAACGCGCTGATCACCTCCGTCAACAAAGAGCGCATGGTGTTCAGCACCCCAAACAGCGACCAGAGCTGGATGATCCTGCCTTACGATAGCGCCCTGAACAGCTGGAAAAGCAACGGCACCGTAGCGGTGGAGATTTCCCGTGAAATCGCCAGCGATGATGCAAAACTGCAGGCGCGTATTGCGGCGGTGAAAAAAACCTGGAGCGCCTGGGTCGCACCCGGCACTCCGCTGAATATCGTCCTGATTGACACCCTGCGTCCTCAGCTGCGCGACCCGGCCGTTGGCGCATGGCGCGCGGCGAATTAAGGAATGGCTATGAATACGCTCTATCAACACCTGGCGGGCGAGTCGATCAGCGATGCGCTGGCGCGCCTTGAAGCTGAAATCAAAGCCCGTCCGGCGGATGCCGATCTCCGCGCCGCGTTCGTGCAGTTTTTAACCCTCAGCGGCAACTGGACGCGCGCGCTGACCCAGCTGAAAAGCTGGCTGGCGCTGAAGCCTCAGGCGAAACCCACCGTCACGCTGCTGGAGCAATCCATTCAGGGCGAGCTGCAGCGCGCGCAGGTGATGGCGGGACAGGCGCGTCCGGCCATGCCGGAAACCCAGTGGCCGTGGCTGACGACCCTGGCCGCGGCGCTGAGCGAGGAGGGCGAGCGCGCCCGGGCGCTGCGTCTTGACGGCCTCGATCGGGCTGAAGCCATCCCCGGCCAGATTATCCTCGAAAACGAGGAGACGCAGGCGTTTGACTGGCTGATGGACGGCGATGCCCGTCTCGGCCCGGTCTGCGAAACCATCGTGAACGGCCGTTATTTCTGGCTGCCGTTCAGCGCCATCGCGGAGATCCGTTTCCAGGCGCCCGCCAGCGTGACCGATCTGGTCTGGCGTCACGCGCTGGTGCGCCTGACCGACGGTACGGAGCAGGTGTGTCAGATCCCGGCGCGTTACCCGTTTGCTGCCGATGCCACCGATGCGGTCAGGCTGGGCCGCACCACCGATTGGCAGCCGCTCGACGAAGACGGCATCCTTTACGAAGGCAGGGGCCAGAAGGCCTGGCTGAGCGAGCAAAGCGAATACCCGCTGCTGTCCTTAAGCCTCGTGACGTTTGCGACGGATGGAGCCGATGAGTAATCCCGCTGGCGAAGGCGATCTGCTGCGCAGCGGCTGGCAAGCCCGCAGCAGGCAGGAGAAGGTGGGGGCGCGTGACAAAATGCAGCCCTCGCTGCTGGATCGTCTTACCGATAATGAGCCGGAAAAAAAGCGCGAGTCGGCCAACAGCAATCTGATCACCCACGCCGCCCTGCGCCGCAACGTCCTGCGCGATCTGCAGTGGCTGTTTAACACCATCAACCACGATGCCTCCGGCGATTTGAGCGCCTTGCCGCACGTGAAGCGCTCGGTGGTCAACTTCGGCGTCGCGCCGCTGGCCGGGAAAAGAATGTCGGATATCGAATGGCAAGATATTCAGCGCAAGCTCACCGAGGCCATCATCAATTTTGAGCCGCGCATTTTGCCGCAGGGGCTGCAGGTCCGCTGCGTGTCGGATACCTCCTCGCTGGATCTGCACAACGTGCTCTCCATCGAGATCAAAGGGCGTCTGTGGTGTGTTCCATACCCGCTGGAGTTTCTGTTTCGTACCGATGTCGATCTGGAAAACGGCCATTTTGAACTGAAAGATGCGGGGTAATCATGGAAAGTAAACTGCTCGAATATTACAACCGCGAGCTGGCCTACCTGCGCGAAATGGGGGCCGAGTTTGCCGAACGCTATCCTAAGGTCGCCGGACGGCTGGGCATGCGCGGCATCGAAGTGGCGGACCCGTATACCGAACGTCTGATGGAGGGCTTCGCCTTCCTGACATCCCGCGTGCAGATGAAAATGGACGCGGAGTTTCCGCGCTTCTCCCAGCGTCTGCTGGAGATGATTGCCCCTAACTATCTCGCGCCCACGCCGTCGATGGCGATTGCGGAGATTGAGCCCGACAGCAGCCGGGGCGACCTGAGCAAGGGCTTCATTGTGCCGCGCGGTACCATGATGGACAGCCTGGCGCTGAAAAAAACCGGCGTGACCTGCAGCTATACCACGGCGCACGAGGTCAACCTGCTGCCGCTGAAAATCGACAAGGTCGAGCTGGGCGGCGTGCCCGCCGATCTGCCGCTCGCGCAGCTGGGGCTGAGCCAGCGGGGGATCGGCAGCGCCTTACGGATCCGCATCGCCTGCGACGGCCCGCAAAACCTCGGGCACCTGGATTTCGACCGTCTGGAATTTTTCCTCGGCGGTCCGGATATTGAAGCGCTGAAGCTGCTGGAGCTGGTGATGGAGCATCACGCCGGGATCGTCTGCCAGACGGTCAGCCCGCAGCCGCAGCGACAGCTGCTGGCCTCGGACGCGCTGCGCCAGGAGGGCTTTGAGCCTGACCAGGCCCTGCTTCCGGACGATCTGCGCAACTTTGACGGCTATCGCCTGCTGCAGGAGTATTTCGCGTTTCCGGCCCGTTTCCGCTTCATTAGCCTGAGCGGTCTGGGCAAGCTTATCGAGCGCTGTGAAGGCGAAAAAGCCTTCGACATCTTCATTCTGCTGGATAAGTCGGATGAACAGCTGGAGCGCGTGGTTGATGCCAGCCATCTGGCGCTGCACTGTACCCCGGTCATCAACCTGTTCCCAAAGGTCGCGGCGCGTCAGAAGCTGAATGAAGGCCAGCATGAATACCATCTGGTGGTGGATAACATTCGTCCGCTGGATTATGAAATTTACGCGGTCAAAAAAATCTATGGCAGCGCGGACGGCCAGCGCGATGACCAGACGTTTCGTCCATTCTGGAGCACCTGGAGCGGCGATGCGGGCAACTACGGGGCCTATTTTTCCCTGCGCCGCGAACAGCGCGTGCTGTCCGAGCACGCCCTGCGCTACGGTGCGCGCACCGGCTATATCGGCTCGGAGGTGTTTGTTTCGCTGGTGGATGAACAGCACGCGCCGTGGCAGGACAACCTGCGCTATATCTCTGCCGAGGTGCTCTGCACCAGCCGCGATCTGCCGCTGATGCTGCAGCAGGAGCTCGGGCAGTTCATTATGGCCGACTCCATGCCGGTGAAATCCCTCACCCTGCGCAAAGGCCCAACGCCGCCGCGCCCGGCGCTGGCGGAAGGGTTCAGCACCTGGCGGCTCATCAGCCAGCTGCAGATGAACTACCTCAGCCTGATGGACAGCGAAAACGAAGACGGCGCGGCCGCGCTGCGCCAGCTGTTAGGGCTGTACGCCAACCTGGCAGAAACGCCCGTTGCGCGTCAAGTGGAAGGGGTACGCCACTGCGTGCTGGAGCCGGTTCACCGCCGCGTGCCTGAACCCGGCCCGGTCGTTTTCGCCCGCGGGATCGGCATCACCCTGACGGTCGATGAGCGTGCCTTTTCCGGCGCCAGTCCGTGGCTTTTTGGCAGCGTGATGGAACGTCTCTTTGCCCGCCTGGTGTCCATCAACAGCTTTACGGAGTTCACCCTGAAAAGTCAGCAGCGCGGCGATATTGGCTACTGGGCGCCGCGCATGGGTAAAAGGGCGCTGATATGAGTGACGCTGCCACTGCACCGCTGCGCGTGCATCGCCTGACCCGGCTGCCGGACGCGTTCTGGCAAGGGGTTCGCGAGACGCCCTGGCGCTACGACCTGTTTCAGCTGTTAAGGCGCATTGATGCCCAGGGCGGCGAACGCTACCCGCTGGGACGCGCGCCGCTGCCGAAATTTGAGCCGCTGCGCATCGGCCAGCAGCCGTCGATGAGTTTTGCGCCGTCGACGCTGGCTCAGGTCCGCCAGCGGGAGGAAAGCGGGCTGCACGAGGTGTCTATCCTCAGTTTCGGCCTGTTTGGCCCGAACGGCCCGCTGCCGGTCCATATGACCGAATACGCCCGCGAGCGAATTTATCATCATCAGGACACCAGCCTCAGCGCGTTTGCCGACCTGTTCCATCATCGCCTGGCGCTGCTGTTTTACCGCGCCTGGGCGGATGCGCAGCCCACCGTCTCCCTCGATCGCGCTGATAACAAGCGCTTTGAGGGCTACCTGGCGTCGCTGATTGGCATGGGCCAGCCGGGGCAGATGAACAAAGGCAGCCTGAGCTCGCATGCCCGCTTTACCCACGCCGGGCACCTGACCCGTCACGGGCGGGATCCGGAGGGGCTGGAGAAGATCCTGCGCAGCTATTTTAACGCGCCGGTTAAGCTGGTGAGCAACGTGCCGCAGTGGATGCCGCTCTCCACGCGCGAGCAGGCGCAGCTGGGAGCAGGACGCCGCATGCCGCGCATGGGGGAATCCGCCTTTCTCGGCGTTGCCGTCCGCGACGTGCAGCACAAGTTTCGCATCGAAATTGGCCCGCTGAGCGCGGAGGAGTACAACCGTTTTCTGCCGGGTGAAGCGTGGGTCACCGAGCTGCGCGACTGGGTGCGTCAGTACGCCGGGGTGGAGTTTGAATGGGAAACGCGGGTGATCCTGCGTGAAGACGCGGTGCAGGGCACCACGCTCGGCAGCAATGGGCGATTAGGCTATAACACCTGGCTGGGCCTTCAGCCGCAGCCTGTCCCGCGTGGCGATCTGGTGTATCGCGCAGAGCGGTAATCCTTCCGTATACCGAATCATTGTTAATGGAAACTAACATGTCAGAAATTAGCCGTGCCGTGCTTTTCGGCAAACTGGATACGCTGTTATTTACCTCTCTGGAAAGCGCCACTGCGTTCTGCAAGCTGCGCGGCAACCCGTACGTTGAGCTGGTGCACTGGCTGCATCAGCTGATGCAGCAGCAGGATGGCGATCTGCAGCAGGTCATCCGCCACTTTGCCCTCGATGAACAGCAGCTGACCCGCGATATCGTGGCCGCGCTGGATGTCCTTCCGCGTGGCGCCAGTTCCGTTTCCGATCTCTCCGAGCATATCGACAGCGCCGTGGAGCGCGCCTGGGTGTTCGGCTCGCTGAAGTTTGGCGTCAGCCGTATTCGCGGCGGTCATTTGCTGATCGGCATGCTGAAAACCTGGAATCTGGCCAACGTGCTGAAAAGCATCTCGTCGCAGTTCACCCGCCTGAACGTCGAGGTGCTGATTGAGCAGTTCGACGCGATTTGCGCCAACAGCAAAGAGACGCAGCAGGCCGCTGCCGCCGCAGACGCACCGGCGGGTACGGTACCGGCGGCGCAGGGGACGCTGGCCCAGTACGGCCAGGACCTGACCGCCCGCGCCCGCGAAGGGAAGATTGACCCGGTTGTCGGGCGCGACGAGGAGATCCGCCAGATGGTGGATATCCTGATGCGTCGCCGCCAGAACAACCCGCTGCTGACCGGAGAAGCCGGGGTCGGGAAAACGGCGGTGGTGGAAGGGCTGGCGCTGCGTATCGCCGACGGCGACGTTCCGGAGCCGCTGCAAAATATTCAGCTGTGGCTGCTGGATATCGGCATGCTGCAGGCTGGGGCAGGCATGAAAGGCGAGTTCGAGGCCCGGCTGCAGGCGCTCATTAATGAAGTCCAGTCCAGCGCCACGCCGATCATTCTGTTTATCGATGAGATCCACACCCTGATTGGCGCAGGCGGCCAGCAGGGAACCGGCGATGCGGCGAACCTGCTGAAGCCTGCCCTGGCGCGCGGACAGCTGCGCACCATCGGCGCTACTACCTGGGCGGAATACAAAAAATACATCGAGAAAGACCCGGCGCTGACCCGTCGTTTCCAGACGGTGCAGGTCCACGAGCCGGACGAAGCGAAAGCCATTCTGATGCTGCGCAGCACCGTGTCGCCGCTGGAGACGCACCACAAGGTGCTGCTGCTCGACGAAGCGGTCAGCGCGGCGGTGAAGCTGTCGCATCGTTACATCCCGGCGCGTCAGCTGCCGGATAAAGCCGTTGCGCTGCTCGACACCGCCTGCGCCCGCGTCGCGGTCAGCCAGAGCGCGCCCCCTGCGCAGCTGGAAGACTGCCTGCGCCACCTTGCCGCGCTGGACGTGGAAATTGAGATTGCTGAACGCGAAGCGCGCGTGGGAGCCGGTGACGCCGATCGCGTAACCGCTTTACTCGCCGAACGCGACGCGTATGAGACAAAACGCGAAGCCCTGGCCCAGCGCTGGGAAGAAGAGCGCAGCCTGGTGCAGGAGATTATCCGCCTGCGCGCGGCGCTGTTCGCGGCGGGCGATGACGATAGCGCCGAGCTGCGCGGCCAGCTGGCGGAACAGCAGCAGGCGCTGAACGCCCTGCAGGGCGATGAGCCGCTGCTGTTTGCGGCTGTGGATGAAAACGTGGTTGCCGCGGTGGTCTCTGACTGGACCGGGATCCCGCTGGGCCGGATGGTGAAAAACGAGATCGACGCGGTACTCAACCTCGCCGACACGCTGAACCAGCGCGTTATCGGCCAGCGTCACGGTCTGGATCTCATTGCCCGCCGCGTGAAAACCTCGCGGGCGAAGCTGGACGATCCCAACAAACCGGTGGGCGTCTTTATGCTGTGCGGCCCGTCCGGGGTCGGTAAAACAGAAACCGCGCTGGCGCTCGCGGAATCCCTGTACGGCGGCGAGCAGAACGTTATCACCATCAACATGAGTGAGTTCCAGGAAGCGCACACCGTTTCCACCTTAAAAGGTGCGCCTCCGGGGTACGTAGGGTATGGTGAAGGCGGCGTGTTGACCGAGGCCGTGCGCCGCCGCCCGTACAGCGTGGTGCTGCTGGACGAAATTGAAAAAGCGCACCCGGACGTCCACGAGATCTTCTTCCAGGTCTTTGATAAAGGCTGGATGGAAGACGGCGAGGGGCGCCACATCGATTTCCGGAACACCATCATTATTCTGACCTCCAACGTCGGCACCGACCTGATTAGCGCCATGTGCGCCGATCCGGAGCTGATGCCGGAGCCTGATGCGTTAAGCGGCGCCCTGCGCCAGCCGCTGCTGGAGGTCTTCCCACCGGCGCTGCTGGGCCGCCTGCTGGTGGTGCCGTACTACCCGCTCAGCGACGAGATGCTGGGGCAGATTGTTCGCCTGCAGCTCAAGCGCATTCAGCGTCGTCTGGAAGAGAATCACAGCATTATTTCTGAATTTGACGACAGCGTAGTGGAACAGATTGTTCAGCGCTGTACCGAGGTGGAGTCCGGCGGTCGCATGGTGGATGCTATTCTGACCAACACCTTGCTGCCTCAGATGAGCCAGATCTTACTTACCGCCAGCCGCAGCGACGAGCAGTACCGACGTCTGCACGTCACCTGCGAGCAGGGCGAGTTTCACTGTCAGTTTGCCGCGTAATAATCATCAAGAGAACTGTAAAAGATGACGGATAATGATAACAATCGGACTGTCCCAAACGCGCTCCCAGTCGGGTACCGCTTCAACGAGTTTGAAATCAAAGAGGTGATCGGCGGCGGCGGTTTTGGCATCGTCTATCGCGCGTGGGATCACCAGCTCGAACGCACTATCGCTATCAAAGAATTTATGCCTTCCTCGCTCGCCGTGCGCGGCGACGACATGACCCTTGTGCTGCGCAGCGAGCGTTTTGGCAAAGCGTTTTCCGCAGGCCTGAACAGCTTTATTCAGGAGGCGCGTCTGCTGGCGCGCTTTAACCACCCGAACCTGCTGCACGTCCTGCGTTTCTGGGTGCAAAACGACACGGCCTACATGGGGACGCTGTTTTACAGCGGGACCACGCTTTCGCGCCTGCGCGAGGAAAAGCCGGAGCTGATCAACGAGGCCTGGATCCGCCGCACGCTGCCGATGCTGTTCGGTGCGATCAAGACCATCCACAACGAAGGCTATCTGCACCGCGACATCTCGCTGGATAACATTCAGATCCAGGATAACGGCCTGCCGGTGCTGCTTGATTTCGGCTCCGCGCGCCGCACCATCGGTAACCTTTCCGATGAAACGGAAACCATGCTGCGCCCGGGCTTTGCGCCGATCGAGCAGTACACCGACGACAACGAAAGCGAGCAGGGCCCGTGGACGGATATTTACGCCCTCGGCGCGGTGCTGCGTACCCTGATTGTGGGTTCTCCGCCGCCGGTCAGCGTGGTGCGCTCGATTCAGGATACCTGCAAACCGCTGGTGGAAATTATGCCGCAGGGCTATTCCATTCCGCTGCTGCAGGCCATCGACCGCGCGCTGGCGCTGCACATGGAGGACCGTCCGCAGTCAATCGACGAGTTCGCCGCGCTGATAGAGATGCCGGTCGCAGGGATCAACGACGTGCTGACGGCGAAAAAGCCCGGCACGATGCTGGTTCCGGTCGAAGACGAAAAACCGGCTTCGCTGCTCGACTGGCGCCGCTACAAGATCCCTGGCATGGTTGCCGCAGGCGTGCTGGTGGGTATTGTCGCCGGGGCGATGCTGTTCAGCGGCGGTAACGATGCTCCCGAGCAGGCTGCACAGGCACCGGCAGAGACGCGTTCGACTGAAACCGCCGCACACGCGCCGGACGTGAAGCCGGAAACGGCGAAGGTTAACGAGCAGGCGACGGCCCAGCAGACTCCGCCGCCTGTGGAGAGCCCTGTTGCGCTGGTCTATATCCGCATCCTCGACGGCGAAACGCTGAAAGTGAACGGCGAGCCAAAAGCGCTGCGTCCGGCGACCAACGGCTATGCATCGCTCAAGCTGCCGGCCGGTGAGGTGAAGATTGAACTCCAGGGCAACGGAAGAACGCGTGGCCAGACGCTGGATATCACCAAGCCGGGCACCTGGCTGGTGAACCCTTAGAATTACGCTCAGTCACAGATGCGAACCTCTTTTCTGAATCGCATAAGCTAGATGGAATAAAGATTATGCTCAACCGAATTACCGTTCAGCTCCCGGTGGAGGGGCTTCTGTTCTGGAAACTGACGGGCCGCGAGGCGATGTCCGAGTCGTTCGCGCTGACGCTGACCGTGCTCGGCACGGACGCGCGCATCGATCGCAGCAAGCTGCTGGGCCAGCCGGTCACGGTGACCATCCCGACGCAGAACCTGCTGACGTCCCGCTATGTTAACGGCAAAATTACCCGCGTGGCGGTCAGCGCCGTCGAGCTGACGGGCACCCGCTATGCGGTGTACCAGCTGACGGTTGAGCCGGACCTGTGGCCGATGAAGCGCGACCGTAACCTGCGTATCTTCCAGGGGCAGACGGTGCCGCAGATTGTGAAAACCCTGCTGGGCGAGCATCAGGTTAACGTTGAGGATAAACTCACCGGCAGCTACCGGGTGTGGGACTACTGCGTGCAGTATCAGGAGTCGAGCCTGGACTTCATCAGCCGCCTGATGGAGCTGGAGGGGATTGCCTATCACTTCAGCCACGAGGCGGACAAACACACCCTGGTGCTCACCGACGCCGCCACGCAGCATCAGCCGTTCAGCGGCTATGAGGTCATTCCTTACCACCAGACGCCGTCCGGCGGCAGTACGGACGAAGAGGGCATCAGCCAGTGGGCGCTGGAGGATAGCGTGACGCCGGGGATTTACAGCCTCGACGACTATGACTTCCGCAAGCCGAACGCGTGGCTGTTCCAGGCCCAGCAGAACCCGGCGTCGCCGAAGCCGGGCAGCATCGACGTGTACGACTGGCCGGGTCGCTTTGTGGACAAAGGCCACGGGGAGTTTTATGCCCGTATTCGTCAGGAACGCTGGCAGGTGGAGCATCAGCAGATTCAGGCCACCGCCACGGCGGCGGGGATTGCGCCCGGGCACACCTTCACCTTAACCAACGCGCCGTTCTTCAGCGACAACGGCGAGTATCTGGTGACGGCGGCGGGTTATCACTTCGAAGAGAACCGCTACGCCAGCGGCGAGGGTGAAACCATTCACCGCACCGATTTTACGGTCATCCCGTCGGCGGTGGTGTACCGTCCGGCGCAGACCACGGCGTGGCCGCGCACCTACGGCCCGCAGACCGCGAAAGTGGTGGGGCCGAAGGGCGAGAGTATCTGGACGGACAAATACGGCCGCGTGAAGGTGAAGTTTCACTGGGACCGCCTGGCGAAGGGCGATGACACCAGCTCCTGCTGGGTGCGCGTGTCGAGCGCGTGGGCGGGCCAGGGCTACGGCGGGGTGCAGATCCCGCGCGTCGGCGATGAGGTGGTGGTGGACTTTATCAACGGCGATCCGGACCGTCCGATTATTACCGGTCGCGTGTACAACGACGCGAGCATGCCGCCGTGGGCGCTGCCTGCCGCCGCGACGCAGATGGGCTTTATGAGCCGCACGAAAGACGGTTCCGTCGACAATGCCAACGCCCTGCGGTTTGAGGATAAAGCGGGCGCAGAGCAGGTGTGGATCCAGGCCGAGCGCAACATGGACACCAGCGTTAAAAACGATGAAACGCACAGCGTCGGCGGGGCGCGCAGCCATTACGTGAAGAAAAATGAACTGCACCGCGTGGAAGCGAACCAGACTCAGGCCGTGAAAGGTGGAACCGAGATCCTGACGGGGAAAGGCAAGCTGGATGCGGCGGTGGAGCAGTATGTGATTGCTTCCGGGACGAAGCTGCGGCTGGTCTCAGGTGAAAGCGCCATTGAGCTGAATGCCAACGGCAAGATTAACCTGATCGGCAAAGAGTTTAACTTCTTCGTGGAAGGGGATGGGTATATCACCACGGGCGGTAAGCTGCATCTGAATACCTCTGGCACCAAGCCGGGCACAACGGCACCAGGATCGGGGCATAAAGGGGATATTGATGCGGCGGTGCAGGCGAAATTTACGCCGGGAAAGGAGAATAAGGCAGGTGCGGCTGCAAGCGCGCCTGCCGAAACCTCTAAAACTGCAACACCCCCATCATCAGGTGTGCCTTCAAGCGGATATGGCAAGGATGTAGATAGTCTTGTCGATAAATCACCGACCATGAAAAATGACATAGCTACGTTAAAGAAACGAGGCTGGACATTTGAAGAAGGTGAAGCAGGTAAGGGGACGTTTGCCAATCGTCAAAAGCGAGTTATTACCGTTGATAAAAACGAGCTCGGTAATCCGAATGCGGTTGTTCAGTCTCTGTCACATGAAAGTGGTCACGCTTTATATGAACCCAACATTGATTTTTCTTCGCGCGACGCCTATCTCAACAGCACACTCAGTGATGAAGGCGCTGCAACGTTAAACAATATCCGGGTCCAACGCGAAATCATAGCCAACAAGGGTGGGGATATTGGTATTGCGGGCAATCCGGTAAATCAGACACAATATAATCGTATCTATGATTCTCTCGAACGTGGGGCTATAAAGGAAAGTGAAGCGCGTACGCAGATAGGCCGTATCTTTGGCAAAGGCGAACAAACGTCCACCACGGGGCAATATTACGAAGATTATTATGGCGGTTGGTATGATAAAAATTATCCATAGTCTAAAAACGGGTGCGGTGCTTGCGGCTTTATTAACGACGGGAATGGCAGGAGGTAACATGCAGAAACAGGATCTTTGGCAGTTCATTGCAAAAATGAGCGCATCACTCAAAACGTTGTCCGTTAACAGTCTGGATAACGCTCCGTTGTCATTCAGGCTAACGAAACAGAATGAATATATCAATTTCTACAATGCCGACGATATCAAACTGGCGGATGGAACGAACATTACTGCAATTGATTTACGTTTAAGTAAAGAAAGTGACGGTATGGCACCGTTACTGAATTTTTCACCGTCCGGCCAGTGCATCACTCTCGACACTGTTAAAAAACATTATCCGCAACTGACGTTAACTGATTATCCACGAGGCCGTTCGGAGAACGAAGTGACCAGTTATACAGCGCCAAAGGATATGAATGGACAAAAGGTAAGCTTCAGTTTCACGGTAAAAAAACCTGACTGCTTGGGTGGGGTCGCAATTAGCGCTGACTAAAAATGCTTATTTCATTACTCACCGCTTTTTAAAGTGGTGAGTAGCATAATATTTATCCAGCAAATGACGATTAACGTGAAAAAACGCCTTTCTGTCTCTCTTTTTTTTACTCTCATGTCTACCTTTCTGAGCAGTTATGAAGTAGTGGCTCAGACTATGCCGCCCATTCTGGCTAAAGAGGATTTTTCTCTGCAGATAAAAGACCAGATTGTGGCACTGGGCGATAGATGGACTTCTGAGGTTGCGCGTAAAATTGCAGTTTCTGTGGAAGGTAGTTTTGTCGGTGAGGTTCCTTTTGACGGAACGAACTATAAATTCTACCAGCATCAGAAGACTGGTTTAAAAATATTCAGTTCCAATCTCTGGTGGGATAAAACCGAGCGAAGTGTTGACGATTATATTGTGGCGCAGATAACGCTAACTACTCCGGATGGCAAAACAGTTCGCGGGATCCATATTGGTTCAACAATAAATGAACTTGATAAAGCTTATGGTGGTGGCCATGTCGAAAATGACTCCGGGGAGCAGTGGGTTTCGTATGAATTGGGTAAGAAATTACTCTCTTTTGAGGTTAAGGACAGTAAGGTTGTAAAAATAACAATGAATTACGATAATGGTTCTTCAGAGTGACTTATGACCAAAAAATATCTTGCAGTCGTATTGTTCACCGCTTTATTGACAGGCGTCGTTGAAACGTCAACAGCGCTTGAATTATCGCAATACAATAAGCTTGATACGGTAAGTCGCATCGTTAACGATAGCGAAGTGAAAGACAATCTCAGGAAGACGCTGGGAAATCATTACCAGACCTTTATTGATAACTTTGATGTCTTCGGTGAACCGCATACCACCACAGGTGGAGGATTGTTTGTCGAAGGCTGGCTAAAGGATCTCTACCAGGAGAATGCGTCAGCGCTGGTCATCAATCCTGACGGCAAAATCTTTGCGGCCTGGGTGGTTCCGGAGTCGGACGTTATTCATTACCAGTCTTCTGATAATAGCCCGGTTATTCATGCCGATATTCAGCAATGGGCCGCCAGATTCAATGCGATGCATTTTGCAACGAACAGCCAATCAGGCCTCGCGTTTGACGGAGAATGGGCTGGCGAATACGAGAACGACTCAACGTTAACCCTGCGGTTAGCTGAATCAGGCAACCATATCACCGGGACTTATTGCTATATCACCCAGAGAGGAAATCGCATAGATTGCCCGGAAGATGATGAGCGTAATCTTAGCGGTACGATCGCAGGCAATCGTGCCAACGTTGAGTTCAACTCATTGTTTGGCGACGTAGGCGGACGGGCTGTTCTGGAAATAAAGGGGAGTGAAATGGAATGGCGCTTAGTTACTCCTCCTCATAAAGGAAATTATTATGCTCCGCTGCGTTATACGTTACGTAAAGCCGCTTCGGTTCATAGCGCTGAAACCAGAAATCTCGACACCGAAACGTTCTCTATTTCGCTGATAAATACGTGCGGTCATTTTGATAGCGAATGTGACCAGATGGCTTATCTCGGCGTGCGTAAAAGCGATAACAGTACGATCTCCTTAAGGGGAAAAACGTTGCACGACTTCGCAGGTAAAATAATCGGCTCAACGTACAAGAATGGCGAGACCGTTTACACCGTGACGTATGCACCTGCGAAATTGGCTGTTAGCAAAGGCAGCCATGTTTTAGTCGAACAGTCAGGTCAATGGCGTAAATAATAAAACAGCCAGCCAGAGGGCCAGCATGGATTGCCCTTTTTGTTTCTCACAATATTAATCATCCCGAGTTCACTTATGAAATACACCCTCCAGGAAGGTTCGTTTTCCCTTTTTCCTGCTGCCTGGCAGGATAACAGCATGAACATTATTCGCGATGACGAAAGCGGGCTGTCCGTGGTGGTCAGCCGCGGCGTTATCCCCGATGGCAGCGACTATGAACAAGAGTTCCACCGCCAGTGGGATGTGCTGCGTCCTCAGATGGGCGAAATTGCCCAGAGCGAATTCCGGAAGGTAAAAGCCGGGCCTGACGGAAAAATTAACGGGCTGGAAGTTGAAACCACCTTTGACCGTAACGGGCAGCGCCTGTGGCAAAAACAGCTGGCCGTGCAGACGCCGGGCAAACCGGTATTGATGATTTTTACCCTCTCGGCACTCAGGGCATTCACCGAAGAGGACGAGGTGCGCTGGAGCGCGCTTAAGCAGAGTCTGACGCTAAACGACAACCGGAATGTGTAAGGCATGAGCGATAACAAGGCGGCCCGTAAGGGCGACGAGATTATTCACTCCAGCATTTTTGCTGACATCACCAGCATTGTGGCGGAGGGTGCCGCCTATGCGGTGATCGGCGCGGCGGTAGGCGCAGCTGCAACCGTAGCGGCGCCATTGCTGGGCGCAGGGGCGGCCGCAGCGGGCGTGGCGGCAATTGGATCCAGCTGTCTGTTAAGCGGAATTATCGGTGGCGTGCTGGCGAACGTGGCGGGGATCACCGACGATATCAGCAACGCCGCGGAAGGATTAGGCAATGCGCTTTTCCCGCCTTCGCCTGCGGGTAAAATCACTACCGGTTCCAGTAACGTTCTCACCAACGCAATCCCCGCCGCGCGCGCGGCAGGCACGCTTACGCCCGCCGATACACCGTCCCCCGAGCCGCAGTCGCCGGGCAGCTTTGCCGATTACGCGGGCATGCTGCTATCCGCCGCCGGTCAGTTTGGCAGCGAAATGTGGCAGCCGAGCGTGGCCTCTGCCGCCGCGGGAACCTCGCCGCTGGAAGAGGACAAGGTGGCGTGCGAAAAGCACTCCGGGCCGCAGTATCTGGCGGAAGGCTCTAAAAGCGTCTTCATCAACGGGCAGCCCGCGGTGCGCGCGAAAGATCGCACCACATGCGAAGGCACCGTTTCCGACGACGTCTCCCCGAACGTGATCATCGGCGGGGACACGCTCACGGTCCGCGATATCAAAAGCGGTAAAACGCCGGGTCTGGCGCTGGGGATGATTGCACTCTCCCTGCTGCGCGGGCGTCCGGGTAAGATCCTGAAAAACATGCCCTGCGCGCTGGCGGCGGCCGGCGGCGGGATGCTGGCCGATATGGCGGTGAATGCCGTGTTTGGCTCCTCGCACCCGGTTCACGCCGCCACCGGCGTGAAGGTGCTGAATGACGACGACGAACTCGATTTCTCGCTGCCGGGGCGCTTTCCGCTTCGCTGGCAGCGCAGCTACAACAGCCTGACCACCCGGGAAGGGCTGTTCGGTCTGGGCTGGGCAACGACCTTTGATAGCTATCTCACGCTGGAAGACAACAACGCCACCTGGTTCGACGAAACCGGGCGCGAGCTGAGCTTCGAGCTGCCGCCGGTCGACCGCGCGTTTTACAGCATCAGCGAAGGCATTATCATCCGCCGCAATGAGAACGGCGACGTGGCGATTGCCGACGATGACGGCGCGGTGTGGCGTCTGTATAAACCGACCCGGGCGAATCCATCTATCCTGCGTCTGGCCTCCCTCAGCGACGAATACGGCAACGCGCTGCTGACGGAGTGGGACGAGCACGGCAGGCTGGTCGGCCTTCACGACGAGCCGCGGGCGATAGACGTCACCCTGCGCTATGACGATGAACGTTTCCCGCAGCGTGTTACCGCTGCCAGCCATTTTGACGGCAGCCAGACATGGCCGCTGATGCAGTGGGGCTACGACGCGCGCGGCCAGCTGGCGAGCGCGACGGATGCCTCCGGCGTGGTGACGCGTGAGTACCGCTATAACGAGCACGGGCTGATGGTCTGGCACCGGATGCCGGGCGGTCTGGAGAGCGAATACCGCTGGAAAAAATTCGATCACTGGCGCGTGGTGGAAAACCGCACCAGCACCGGCGACGGCTGCCGCTTTAGCTACGATTTAGCCGTCGGGCTGACGACCGTCGAGCACTACGACGGCCAGACGCGCCGCCACTACTGGAACGCGCAGAATCTGATTGTCCGCTACGTTGACGAGCGCGGTGAAAACTGGCGCTACGAGTGGAACGAGAACGAGCTTCTGACGCGACGCATCGATCCGCTCGGCAATGCCGTTACCTTCGTCTACGACGAAATGGGCAACCGGGTTCAGGAGATCGACGCCGACGGTAATACCCGCACCACCGCCTGGCTGGAGCACCGCGCGCTTCCTGCGGCCATTATCGAAGCCGACGGCAGCGCCACCCGGTTCTGGTACGACGAACATCACGGGCTTAAGCGCGTGGTGGACCCGATGGGGCAGACCACGCAGCTACGCCGGGACGAGTTCGGCCAGGTCGTTGAAGAGGTCGATGCCGCCGGAAACAGCCGCTACCAGGAGTACAACGAGGCCGGGCAGATCGTTCGTTCGACGGACTGTTCCGGGCGTATTACCCGCTACCGCTATCACCCGCTGGGCTGGCTGGTGGCCGAGACTGGCGCCGACGGGGAAGAGACGCGATATCGCTACGACGCAGCAGGGCGTCCGGTGCAGCTCGATCGCCCGGAAGGCTGGACGGAATCGCTCAAATGGAACGAACGCGGCCTGCCGGTGAAGCATGCGGGCGCCGACGGTAAAGAGAGTGAGTTCAGATACGATGAGGCAGGGCGATTAACCGCGACGCGTAATACCCAGGGTGAAGAGGTCCGTCGCCGCTGGGACAGCCGCGGGCGTCTGATTGCCCTGGAAAACGAAAACGGCGAAGCGTATCAGTTCCGCTGGGGCGCGGACTCGCTGCTGCTGGAAGAGGTGGGGCTCGATGGCGTAGCCTCGCAGTATCGCTATGACGCCTGCGGACGCACGATAGCACGCACGTTTGCCGCCGGTCATCCTGAGGCCATCACCCATGCCTTCGCCTGGAGCGCGAGCGGCCAGCTGGTCGCCCGCACCACGCCGGAGGGGCAGACACGCTATCACTACACGCCGTCCGGGCTGTTAAGCCGGATTGGGCTGCATCCTGCGCTTGCAGCCGACGCGTGGACCACCGCGGCAGAGCAGGAGCTGGCCTTTGAGTATGACGCGCTCGGTCGCGTGACGCGCGAGGCGGGCGAGCACGGCGAGCTGGCGTGGGAGTATGACGCGCTGGGCAACCGCACCTCCGTCACGCTGCCCGATGGCCGCGAGCTGAAGCAGTTTTACTACGGCAGCGGGCATCTGCTCAGCATTGCTCTCGATAAGCTGTCGGTCTCCGACTTTACCCGCGACGAACTCCACCGGGAGACCAGCCGCACTCAGGGGCTGCTGACCACCCGCAGCGAATACGATCGTCTTGGGCGACTGCATCGCCGGGACGTCTTTACCGGCAATGCCCAACGCCCGTCGCCGCGCCGCTGGTCCCGCCGCTGGGATTACGACTACCGCAATAACCTGGTGCGGGAAGAGCGGGACGATAACCCGTTCAGCTGGTACCGCTGGCAGTACGACAGCGCCGGGCGTCTGCTGGTTCAGGACGGTACGCTGCCCGGTCAGGAGCAGTGGCGCTGGGATGCTGCCGGTAACCCGCTGGAAGGGGCTGCTGAGAAGGTCACGCACAACCGCCTGACGCAGCTGAACGGCATTCGCTGGCGCTATGACATCCACGGCCGCACCGTGGAAAAAGATAACGGCCAGACCCGCTGGCACTACCGCTACGACGGTGAACACCGCCTGACGGAAGTCATCAGCCAGCCGCGGGACCGCAATAAACCGCAGACGCAGGTCAGCTTCCGCTACGATCCGCTCGGGCGACGCATCAGCAAAACGCGACGCCAGATGCTGGGCGGACAGCCAACCGGCAAGCCGGTCACAACCCGGTTTGTCTGGGAAGGGTTCCGCCTGCTGCAGGAGGTGCACGGGGATGTGCCGCTCACCTACGTCTACAGCGATCAGGACAGCTACGATCCGCTGGCGCGTATTGACGGCGTGGATGCACCGGAGATTTTCTGGTTCCACTGCCAGCCCAACGGCACGCCGGAGCGGATGACGGATATCGAAGGGCAGGTGCGTTGGGAAGGGGTGAACAGCGCCTGGGGCAAGCTGCTGCGGGAAAGCGAGACGCAGGTATCAGGATATTCTCAGAACCTGCGCATGCAGGGGCAATACCTGGACCGTGAGACAGGGCTGCACTACAATCTGTTCCGGTATTATGACCCGGACTGCGGGCGGTTTACGCAGCAGGACCCGATAGGACTGGCGGGGGGGATTAACCTTTACCAGTATGCGCCGAACGCGCTGGGTTGGGTGGATCCGTGGGGGTTGACTCCTGAAGATCTGATTCGCTACCGCCCACACGATTCTCTTTCTGCTCAAAACGGAGCTAGAAGCTCTGCTATCTCTAGGGCATGGGTGCAAGAAAAAGCCTTATTGCAGGATGGCGGGGCTGGCACCAGGAATTGGACTGCGCAAGAGAGAGATTTAATATTGAAGACTCCGAACAAAAGTCTTACCTCCGTGATGTCACGGGCAGGCTATACTGGGCATCATATCAACTCGGTAGAAGGTAATGGTACACTTGGTTCTAAATGGCAAGGTGATCCGAGGAATATTGTTTTCTTGAAAAATCATAACCATCCCGACAAGTTCAATGAGCATGTCCATGGTGATCAAGGACATAGAGGGAATACTAAAAACTCGACGCGCGGGCGCTTAATCGATAGAGAAAGAACACTAAAATCCAGACAACGATGTAAGCAATTATAGGGGGAAAGATGAACATACAAAATGCAGTCCAAGACTTTGTTAGCAAATTCAAAATGAATGATTTAAATATGGGAGAGATAGACTATACAGACGATGAAAATGAAACTTCTTTTCCAGTGAATTTAAATGGCGAAATTCGTTTTTTTTATAGCCATTTGATTTTAAATGACCACCCAACATTTGATGGTACTTTCTTTATACAGATTGTTGAGTCCCAAGAGCTTAATGAAATGTTATCAGGCTGGCGAGTTCAAAATGACACGACCTGGCGCGATGAATATATAATCTTTGCTGAAAGAAATGGAGATGTTCTTTTTTGTGATACCCAAAATATTACATCTCCTGTTTATGGTAGTATTCAAAAAAGAAATTTCATTATCTCCAATTCGTTAGCCGACTTTTTGGATGCTTTTTGTTCTGCCATTGAGATAGAACAAAGTAAATATGATGGTGATGCTACAGATGATGATTTTAATTTCAGAGAGGACTTTCTGGAAGATATCGATTTAATGCTAAAAAGCAAGCTTAAGGATGTTGAGGCAGAAGCTTTTAAATATTTCTTTTTTGGTTAGTTTCTTTTAGAGACCTCCCTGCTTCTGAAGGCATTTATCGCTTATATCCCTTTTATATAGGCAAGGAGATCTCTTTTCGAATGATAATGAATAAATATATGAAAAACGTATGCTATAAATTCGATGAAAAAAGAGTTACATCTCTTGTAGAAAAAGGAAACGAGTTTCACGACAACCAAAAATACGCCGAAGCTTTAGAACAATACCAAAAAGCCTGGCAAGCTCTTGCTGAGCCAAAGTTTGAATCGGAATTTGCTAACTGGATCGCTGCGTGCATGTACAGCGCTTACTTTGATCTTGAGGATTACGATGAGGCGAAGAAATGGGGAGAGACGACGTTGCGCACACGTGGATCGAATATAGACACTGCACCATCAATCGACCTCGGCATGGTCTGTTACGAGTTGAATCAATTCGATGAAGCGTATAAATATTTCAACGATGCTTATAACTACGGCAAAGAGCGTGCGTTTCAGGATAGACCTAAAAAATACCTTGAGTTCTATCTGCGAAAGAGGGCGGAAATCGGTAATTTATGAAAAAAAATCCACGCCAAGGCGTGGATTTTTTTCATTCAAAACAACTCAAACGTTAAACAAGAAGTTCATCACATCGCCATCTTTAACGATGTAGTCTTTCCCTTCCGCACGCATCTTGCCTGCTTCTTTCGCGCCTTGCTCACCCTTGTAGGTGATGAAGTCTTCAAACGCGATAGTCTGCGCACGAATAAAGCCTTTCTCGAAGTCGGTGTGGATCTTACCGGCCGCCTGAGGAGCTGTCGCACCCACAGGGATCGTCCACGCACGCACTTCTTTCACGCCAGCGGTGAAGTAGGTCTGAAGGTTCAGCAGCTCATAGCCCGCGCGGATCACGCGGTTCAGGCCCGGCTCTTCCAGACCCAGCTCGGCCATGAACTCTTCACGGTCAGCGTCGTCCAGCTCAGCGATGTCGGATTCAACTGCAGCGCAAACCGCCACAACCACAGAACCTTCAGCCGCCGCGATTTCACGCACTTTGTCGAGGTACGGGTTGTTCTCAAAACCGTCTTCGTTAACGTTGGCGATGTACATGGTTGGCTTCAGGGTCAGGAAGCTCAGGTATTTGATCGCCGCCTTGTCTTCTTCAGTCAGGTTTTTCAGCGCGCGCAGCATGCCCGCATTTTCAAGCTGTGGCAGACATTTTTCCAGCGCAGCCAGTTCCGCTTTCGCGTCCTTGTCGCCGCCTTTGGCTTTCTTCTGCACGCGGTGAATAGCGCGTTCGCAGGTGTCGAGGTCAGAGAGCGCCAGCTCGGTGTTGATGACGTCGATGTCGTCAGCCGGATCCACTTTGTTGTTAACGTGGATGATGTTGTCGTTCTCGAAGCAGCGCACAACGTGGCCGATCGCTTCGGTTTCACGAATGTTGGTCAGGAACTGGTTACCCAGGCCTTCACCTTTGGACGCGCCTTTTACCAGGCCCGCGATGTCCACGAATTCCATGGTGGTTGGCAGAATGCGCTGCGGCTTAACGATTTCCGCGAGCTGGTCCAGACGCGTGTCCGGCATTGGCACAACGCCGGTGTTAGGTTCGATGGTACAGAACGGGAAGTTCGCCGCTTCGATACCCGCTTTGGTAAGCGCGTTAAACAGGGTGGATTTGCCCACGTTTGGCAGACCGACGATACCGCATTTGAATCCCATTTCTAAATCACCTTAATATCTTGATAATCAATCCGTTAACGATAACCGATTGATGAAAAGTAAATAACTACGCCTATTATACACGTAACCCGCATGACGCGCGGTAAAAAAGCCGGATCGGGCGGATTATTGCGCTTTGAAAGCGTGTAAGCGGTTTGTCGCTTTGGTTAACCCGTCTTTCAGCCAGATTTCAGTGCAGCGCGCCGCTTCGTCTACCGCCTCGTCAATCAGTTTCTGCTCAGAAACCGGGGGCTTACCGAGTACGAAACCGACAACTTTGTTTTTATCGCCCGGATGGCCGATTCCAACGCGCAAACGGTGGAAATTCGGGTTATTGCCCAGCTTGCTGATGATGTCTTTGAGGCCGTTGTGGCCGCCGTGCCCGCCGCCCAGCTTGAATTTTGCCACGCCGGGCGGGAGATCCAGCTCATCGTGTGCGACCAGAATTTCATCCGGATTGATGCGATAAAACGTTGCCATTGCCGCCACCGCTTTACCACTCAGGTTCATAAAGGTGGTGGGCACCAGTAAACGAACATCCGCGCCAGCAAGGTTGATACGTGAGGTATACCCGAAGAATTTAGGTTCTTCACGCAGGGGAGCACGTAACCGCTCGGCCAGCAGATCGACGTACCATGCCCCAGCGTTGTGGCGGGTGGCCGCATACTCTGCGCCGGGGTTGGCGAGGCCGACAATCAGTTTAATCGTCACGATTCAATTCCTAATGGGTTCCAGATCTGGCGCGTAGTTTACTGTCTGTCGCGCCGCTTGACAAAATTCTGCGATCTTCCCAGCGAAATACGAATAATTTCTGATTTGAACCATTAGAATTTCAAGCTGTTCAAAGCCTTATTTGTAAACTTTTGTTTGGGACTTATCTGTAATTGTGATCATTCACGCAACTCATAAAAGGGGCGTTGTCTATACTTTACACACAAGGATTAGGGGCTTTTCCCCTGACAACCCAAAGTTCCGGAGGTGACACATGAAACGCAAAAACGCTTCGTTACTCGGTAACGTACTGATGGGATTGGGGCTGTTCGTGATGGTAGCCGGCGTGGGTTATTCCATTTTAAACCAGTTACCTCAGATTGACCTCCCGCAATACTTCGCGCACGGCGCGATATTGAGCATCTTCGTTGGTGCGGTATTGTGGCTTGCAGGGGCGCGCGTGAGCGGCCATGAGGAAGTCTGCGATAAATACTGGTGGGTGCGCCACTACGACAAACGCTGTCGTCGCGATCAGCATAAGCACAGCTAGTGCTACGATAAAGAACGCCGAAACGGCTCCCGAGGGAGTCGTTTTTTTTTGCATCAAGGGTTGACCCTCACGTAACGTAAGGCTCCAGAGTGGCGCCACTGGCAAAGAAAAAGGAGCAGTTATGTTGATTCAGGTGGGTGAGCTGGCGAAACGCGCCGGGATCACCGTGCGGACATTGCACCACTATGAGCAAACAGGGTTGTTGCTGCCTTCTGCCAGAAGCGCGGCAGGTTACCGGCTTTACAACCTGGCGGATGTCCAGCGTCTGCATATGATCCAGGCGCTGGCAAAAGCGGGGCTGGAACTTGCTGAAATCAGGGATTTCCTGGAACAGGAGTCGCTGTCGTTAACCGAGTTACTCGATGCGCAAATCACGCTGCTGGATAAACAGCTGCGCAGCATACATACGCTGCGCGATCGGCTGGTGGAGCTGCGAACCGGGCTTCTCGACGATGCGACGCCGGATCTGGAATCCTGGCTACAGACTCTGGAGTTAATGAATATGTACGATCGCTGGTTTAGCAAAGAAGAGTTACAGCAGCTGCCGTTTGCGGTGCAGAAGGATGCGCTGGCGGCTATCTGGTCAGGGCTGGTTGCAGAGGCCAACACGCTGCTGGAGCACCATATACCCGCTACTGACGCCCGGGCGATGGATCTGGCGACGCGCTGGATGGAGCGCCTTGAGCAGGACACGGCGGGCAAGCCGGAGTTTCTCACCCGGCTGAACGAGATGCACAGCGTTGAACCGCTGATGCAGGCGCAGACCGGCATCACGCCGGAGATGACGGATTACATCACGCGCGCGTTTGCTGAGTCTAAGCTCTGCATATGGGAGAAGTATCTCACTGCCGAAGAGATGGCCTTTACCCGGGCACACTACTTTGACCGCATGATGGAGTGGCCGCCGCTGGTGGCGAAACTGCATCAGGCGCAGCGGGAAAATATCGATCCTGCCTGTGAGGAGGCGCAAAAGCTGGCTGAAAACTGGCTGGCATTGTTCCAGTCTTACGCGGGCAAGAACCCGGAAACTCAGCAAAAGTTTCGTACTGCCATGCAGCAGGAGCCGCACCTGATGAAAGGAACCTGGATGACGCCTGCCGTGCTTGCATGGCTCCAGCAGGCGATCGGGGTGATGATGCAGAGACGTTTCTCTGCATCATGAGACTCACAGATCCGCTAACGCGGCTTCACGGTTAGGGTAGAAGGAGAGTCGGCCAGGGATAGGCTGTACGCCCGCGCGCGCCATGGTGCGCAGCGGCTGAAACTCCAGGTTACTCACCCGCAGCTCGCAGCCTTCCGGCAGACGTTTCACAAAGCGCTGGAAGGCATCCAGGCCGCCTGCATCGAGCACCGGTACGGCATCCCATTTCAGCACCACAACCCGTTTGCCCGCGATGCGGGACTCCAGATCGCTGAACAGACCTTCCGCCGCGGCGAAGAACAGCGGGCCAATCACGCGCAGCACCAGCACATCGTCAGGCACCTCGACGTTAACCGGGGAAAGGCGCGTCATCTGCGCGATGCGGCGCATAAACAGCAGGGAAGCCAGCACGATCCCGACGCTGATGGCGATAACCATATCGAACAGCACGGTCAGCGACATGCAGATCAGCATCACGATGATGTCGTCTTTCGGCGCGCGACGAAGCAGGTTCACCACCTTGTGCGCCTCGCTCATGTTCCAGGCCACCATCAGCAGCAGGGCGGCCATGGCGGAAAGCGGTAGCCAGGAGAGCAGCGGGGCGAGGATCAGCAGGGCGAGGATCACCAGCACGGAGTGGATAACCGCCGAAACCGGTGAGGTTGCCCCCGCGCGCACGTTGGCCGCAGAACGGGCGATGGCTGCCGTTGCGGTAATACCGCCGAAGAACGGCGCGACGAGGTTGCCTAATCCCTGACCGACCAGTTCGCTGTTGGCTTTGTGCTTGGTGCCGGTCATCCCGTCCAGAACGACGGCACAGAGCAGGGATTCAATCGCCCCCAGCATTGCCATAGAGAACGCGGCGGGAAGCAGGGCTCGCAGGGAATCCCAGCTTAGGGTAAAGCTAGAGCCGGGCATGTCCCACGGTAGCACCAGCTGCGGTAGCAGTTGCGGAATGCCGCTACCCTGTGAACCGTCCGCCAGAACATAGTGGAACTGCGAGCCGATAGTCGCGACGTGACCACCGAGCATATTGACGATCGCCATCACCGCGCAGCCCAACAGCAGCGCGGGCAGATGGCCCGGCAGACGAATACCGAGGCGAGGCCAGACGATCAGCGTGCCCAGCGTCACAATCCCGATGGCGGCGTCGCCCAGGTTGGCCGTCGGCAGCGCCATAAACAGCGCCCCCACTTTTTGCAGGTAGTGCTCCGGTACGTGGGGCATCTGCAGGCCGAGGAAATCCTTGATCTGCATGGTTCCGATGGTGATACCAATCCCCGATGTGAATCCCAGCGTCACGGAAAGGGGAATATATTCAATCAGGCGACCAAAGCGGGCCAGACCAAACAGAATCAAAAAGACGCCGGACATCAGGGTGGCGACCAGTAGGCCTGCCAGACCAAACTGCTGTGAAACCGGGTAGAGGATCACCACGAAGGCGGCGGTCGGGCCGGAGACGCTGAAGCGCGAGCCGCCCGTCAGGGCAATGACTATCCCGGCAACGGCCGAGGTGTACAGACCGTACTGCGGCGCAACGCCGCTGCCAATCGCCAGCGCCATCGCCAGCGGGATGGCGATAATGCCGACGGTGATCCCGGCAATCAGGTCACGGACAAAGCGTGACGAGGTGTACTTCTCTTTCCAGCAGGCGTCGATGAGGGCGCGAAAGGGCAGAACATGTGAGGAGGCTACGTTTTTCACAATTATCTATCATCCGTATGCGCATCATCTGTCATGTGAATGGCAGGTGAAGGAGGCATTAATCATACAAATAAAACCCGGAGACAAAAAAACCCGCCGCAGCGGGTTTTTCGGCCGTGTTCGATTAGTGTTCGAACATTGCTGAGATGGATTCTTCGTTGCTGATACGACGAATCGCTTCGGCCAGCATCCCGGACAGGGTCAACGTACGCACGTTTGGCAGTGCTTTGATCTCGTCGCTCAGTGGGATGGTATCGCATACCACAACTTCGTCAATGACGGAGTTGCGCAGGTTGTTTACCGCGTTACCGGAGAAGATCGGGTGAGTCGCGTAAGCGAACACGCGCTTGGCACCACGCTCTTTCAGCGCTTCAGCTGCTTTACACAGCGTACCGCCGGTATCGATCATGTCGTCAACCAGCACGCAGTCACGGCCAGCAACGTCACCGATGATGTGCATCACCTGAGAAACGTTAGCGCGCGGACGGCGTTTGTCGATGATCGCCATGTCGGTATCGTTCAGCAGCTTAGCGATAGCACGGGCACGTACCACGCCGCCGATGTCCGGAGAAACCACGATTGGGTTATCCAGGTTCAGCTGCAGCATGTCTTCCAGCAGGATTGGGCTGCCGAATACGTTATCAACCGGGACGTCGAAGAAGCCCTGGATCTGCTCTGCGTGCAGGTCAACGGTCAGTACGCGGTCAACGCCGACGCTGGACAGGAAGTCAGCGACAACTTTAGCGGTAATTGGCACACGCGCGGAACGGACGCGACGGTCCTGACGGGCATAGCCGAAGTAAGGAATTACAGCAGTGATACGGCCTGCGGAAGCGCGACGCAGGGCGTCGACCATAACAACCAGTTCCATCAGGTTGTCGTTCGTTGGAGCACAGGTGGACTGGATGATGAAAATATCACCACCGCGTACATTTTCGTTAATTTGTACGCTGACTTCGCCGTCGCTAAAGCGACCTACGGCGGCGTCGCCGAGGGAAGTGTACAGGCGGTTGGCAATACGTTGTGCTAGTTCCGGGGTGGCGTTACCAGCAAAAAGCTTCATATCAGGCACGAGAAGAACCTCAGGCATGCGTCCAGTGGTGGATAGCGTTCGCCGCAAACTGTGCGGGCCAGGCGAAGGCTATCCAGGCGGTGTATTAAAGAGCGCGATGCAACGTCTGGAACAGGGTGACGTTGTCACCGAAACTCAGTCTGCGCCAGAATGGTCTGCTGTAGGGGGGAGGTGTTCATCCCGCGTGCTACAAAACCATGCAGCCAAACCGGCGCTTGCTCAAGCACCTGACGAGCGGCGGATTCGGTGTCAAATTCAGCAAAGACACAGGCCCCTGTACCAGTCAGGCGCGACGGCGCGTATTCTAACAGCCAGGAAAGCACCGCATCAACCTCGCGAAAACGTTTTCTTGCGATATCCTCGCAATCGTTGCTGAATTCACAATTTAATAACGTTTCTATTGACCGAACCGGGGTATTCCTTTTCAGGTCAGGATCTTTAAAGATGACCGGTGTCGGAATACTTACGCCAGGGTGGGCAACCAGATACCACTTCTCCGGCGGTTCAGCCGGGGAGAGGATCTCACCCACGCCTTCAGCAAAGGCCGCATGACCGCGCACAAACACCGGGACATCCGCCCCCAGCGTCAGGCCCAGGGCGGCCAGTTCGTCCTTCGACAGCCCGCATCCCCAGAGGTGGTTCAGCGCAACCAGCACGGTGGCGGCGTTGGATGAGCCGCCGCCCAGACCGCCGCCCATCGGCAGGCGTTTCTCGATACGGATATCTGCTCCGCTTCCCGCGGGCAGACGGCCCGATTCCGCCGCGGCTTTCATCAGCAGACGCGCTGCGCGCACGATCAGGTTGTCCTCATGCGCCACGCCTTCGACCGGCGTTAGCAGGCAAATCTGCCCGTCCTGGCGCAGTTCAATAGAGATCGTGTCGCCATAGTCAATAAACTGAAACAGCGTCTGGAGGGTGTGATAACCGTCAGCACGCTGGCCGGTAATGTATAAAAATAGGTTCAGCTTTGCCGGAGAGGGCCAGTGGGTCATCATTTAACGATCCAGTTGTCCATTTTCAGCTTGATACGCTGGCTGCCCTGGGTCAGCTCCATGTTTGATGGCAGCGACGGTTTACTCTTGCTGTCATAGGCGCTGTACACCACTTTCCAGGTTTTGCCGTTCTGGGTGTAGTTCACCTGGCTCAGACGGTACTGGTCGTCAAGGGTGTAGTCCGTTGCCTCACCCGGCAGGCCAAGGATCCACTGGCGCAGGCTGTTGAGCGGGATAGGCATCCCGGTCAGCTTGCCAATCATCTCTTCGGCATCGGTCGCGGTATAGTGCTGGCCTTTGTTATCGGTGATCTGCGCTTCGCCCGGTTTGGCGATAAGCTCCAGTTCGGTGCTGCCCAGCGGGTTCAGCAGCAGAAGGCGGTAGTTGTCCTGCCCCGTCTGCTGCCAGAAGAAGCGGGCATAAACCTTTTGTTCGTCAGAGAGATAAGCGAAAGCGCCGCGTGTCTGGTACTGGTTCAAATTACGAACGTCCTGCTGGTGCTGACGCCACTGCGGTGAATCAGGGCTTTTGCCCGGGCCTTTTGGTTGGGTGACGGTACACGCGGTCAGAACCAGTGCTGCCAGCGGCAGCAGGCGAATCAGTCGGGTCATAATGAGGACAAATCCTTGAGATACGTTGCAGTTATAACTGTTAATGCTAGCGTCGAAGGGGGCTACCGTCTACGTTCAAATTATCTCAAAGGGTTGTGTAACCTATTACTCCGAAAGGAGGCAGTCCCTTTTATTGATCTCGCGCATCCTGTATGATGCGTTCTGCTAACCTTATTAACGCTGGTACTACTCCCGCTCAACATGACCCTATTAGCACTCGGCATCAACCACAAAACGGCTCCGGTTTCGCTGCGAGAACGCGTGACGTTTTCGCCGGATACGCTTGACCTGGCGCTGGACAGCCTGCTTGCACAGCCTATGGTGCAGGGTGGCGTGGTGCTCTCGACGTGCAACCGTACCGAGCTGTATTTAAGCGTGGAAGAGCAGGACAACCTGCACGAAGCGCTGATCCGCTGGCTATGTGACTACCACAACCTCAATGAAGACGAGCTGCGCAACAGCCTGTACTGGCATCAGGACAACGATGCCGTCAGCCATCTGATGCGCGTCGCCAGCGGGCTGGATTCGCTGGTGCTGGGCGAGCCGCAAATTTTGGGTCAGGTGAAAAAAGCGTTTGCGGATTCGCAAAAAGGGCATCTGAAGGCCAGCGAGCTGGAGCGCATGTTCCAGAAGTCGTTCTCCGTGGCGAAGCGTGTGCGAACCGAAACCGACATTGGTGCCAGTGCGGTTTCTGTTGCTTTCGCGGCCTGCACCCTTGCACGCCAAATCTTTGAATCCCTTTCTACCGTCACCGTGATGCTGGTGGGGGCGGGCGAAACCATCGAACTTGTGGCGCGCCATCTGCGCGAGCATAAAGTGAAAAAGATGATTATCGCTAACCGCACCCGCGAACGCGCGCAGGTGCTGGCGGATGAAGTGGGTGCAGAGGTGGTTGCCCTGAGCGACATCGATGAACGCCTGAAAGAGGCTGACATTATTATCAGCTCAACCGCCAGCCCGCTGCCGATTATCGGAAAAGGGATGGTGGAGCGTGCGCTAAAGTCCCGCCGTAATCAGCCGATGCTGCTGGTGGATATCGCCGTCCCGCGCGATGTTGAGCCGGAAGTGGGAAAGCTGCCTAATGCCTATCTCTACAGCGTGGATGACCTGCAAAGCATCATTTCGCACAACCTTGCCCAGCGTAAAGCCGCGGCAGTTCAGGCGGAAACCATCGTTGAGCAGGAAACCAGTGAGTTTATGGCCTGGCTGCGCGCGCAAAGCGTCAGCGAGACCATCCGCGAGTACCGCGGGCAGGCGGAGCAGGTGCGTGATGACCTGACTGCCAAAGCGTTAGCAGCCCTTGAACAGGGCGGCGACGCAAATGCGATTATGCAGGATCTGGCGTGGAAACTGACCAACCGCCTGATCCATGCACCAACCAAATCTCTTCAGCAGGCTGCCCGTGACGGGGATGATGAACGCCTGACTATTCTGCGCAACAGCCTCGGGCTGGAATAGCGCCCTATACCCATTTTCTAAGACAAGGTGCACTTACGCCTATGAAGCCTTCTATCGTCGCTAAACTGGAAGCTCTGCACGAGCGCCATGAAGAAGTACAGGCGCTGCTCGGGGATGCCGGGACCATTGCGGACCAGGAACGTTTTCGCGCGCTCTCGCGTGAATACGCGCAGTTAAGTGATGTTTCTAAATGCTTTACCGACTGGCGACAGGTTCAGGAAGATATCGAAACCGCGCAGATGATGCTCGACGATCCTGAAATGCGCGAGATGGCGCAGGAAGAGTTGCAGGATGCGAAAGCGCGTTCTGAAGAGATGGAGCAGCAGCTTCAGGTGCTTCTGCTGCCGAAAGATCCGGACGACGAGCGTAACGCGTTTGTGGAAGTGCGTGCCGGTACCGGCGGTGACGAAGCGGCGCTGTTTGCCGGGGATCTGTTCCGCATGTACAGCCGCTACGCCGAATCGCGTCGCTGGCGCGTGGAGATCATGAGCGCCAACGAAGGCGAACATGGTGGCTACAAAGAGGTTATCGCCAAGATCAGCGGCGACGGCGTGTACGGTCGTCTCAAGTTTGAATCCGGCGGTCACCGCGTGCAGCGCGTGCCGGCCACCGAATCTCAGGGCCGCATTCACACCTCCGCCTGTACGGTTGCGGTGATGCCTGAGCTGCCGGAAGCTGAACTGCCGGACATCAATCCTGCAGACCTGCGTATTGATACGTTCCGCTCCTCTGGCGCGGGCGGTCAGCACGTTAACACCACCGACTCCGCCATCCGTATTACCCACCTGCCGACCGGCATCGTCGTTGAATGTCAGGACGAGCGTTCGCAGCACAAAAACAAAGCCAAAGCGTTGTCCGTGCTGGGCGCGCGTATCCACGCAGCCGAAATGGCGAAACGCCAGCAGGCGGAAGCGTCTACGCGCCGTAACCTGCTGGGCAGCGGCGATCGCAGCGACCGTAACCGCACCTATAACTTCCCGCAGGGGCGCGTAACCGATCACCGCATCAACCTGACGCTGTACCGTCTGGACGAGGTAATGGAAGGGAAGCTGGATATGCTGATCGAGCCTATCGTGCAGGAATACCAGGCCGACCAGCTGGCGGCGCTGTCCGAGCAGGAATAATGGATTTTCAGCGCTGGTTACGTCAGGCGGCCGATGAGCTTTCAGAAAGCGAAAGCCCGAAACGCGACGCCGAGATTTTGCTTGAGCACGTGACGGGTAAAGCCCGCACGTATCTGCTGGCTTTTGGCGAAACCGAACTGACCGCGGAACAGGAAGCGCAGCTCGGCGCGCTGCTTGCCCGCCGTAAAACCGGAGAGCCGGTGGCGCATCTGGTCGGTGAACGTGAGTTCTGGTCGTTACCGCTGTACGTCTCGGCGGCGACGCTGATCCCGCGTCCGGACACCGAGTGTCTGGTGGAGCAGGCGCTGGCGCGTTTACCTGCGACGGCCTGCAGCATTCTCGATCTCGGTACCGGCACCGGTGCTATCGCGCTGGCGCTGGCCACCGAGCGGCCCGACTGCGCGGTAACGGCGGTGGATGTGATGTCCGATGCGGTGGCGCTGGCGCAGCGTAACGTGGAACGTCTCGGGCTTCGCAACGTGACGGTGCTGCAAAGCAGCTGGTTTGCCGCGCTGGAGAATCGCTCATTTGCGATGATTGTCAGCAATCCTCCCTATATCGACGAACATGACCCGCACCTTGCGCAGGGAGACGTGCGCTTCGAACCGCTGACGGCGCTCGTGGCCGCCAACGCGGGATTAGCCGATCTCGATCACATTGTGACAACGTCACGGGAACATTTGCTTCCCGGCGGCTGGCTGCTCGTGGAACATGGCTGGACGCAGGGAGAGGCCGTTCGGGCACTGTTTACGCAAGCTGGCTACGCCGCTGTCGAAACCTGCCGCGACTACGGCGGCAACGAACGCCTGACGCTGGGGCAGTGGCTATGAGCCTGTTTACCGTACTCATTACCGTCCACCTCATTTCCGTTGCGCTGACCGTCAGCTTTTTCATCGTCCGTTACTGGTGGCGCTACAGCAACAATCCGCTGATTGATGCCCGCTGGGTGCGTATCGCGCCGCACTGCATCGACACGCTATTGCTCCTTTCCGGTGCCGGGCTCATGTGGAAGACCGGCTATCTGCCATTTACTGATAAAGGTGCATGGCTGACTGAAAAGCTGTTTGGCGTTATCATCTACATCGTTTTGGGTTTTATCGCGCTTGGGCGTCGTCGTCCGCGCAGCCAGCAGGTCGGGTTTATCGCCTTTCTGCTGGGTCTGGTGGTGCTGTACATCATCATTAAACTCGCCACCACAAGAATACCGTTACTGGGGTAAGTCATGAGGTCCTTAGCCGATTTCGAATTTAATAAAGTGCCGCTTTGCGATGGCATGATCCTGATTTCTGAGATGATTCGCGACGATTTTACGTCGCAGTTTGTCTACGATGAGCTGGAGAATCTGGTCAGCCTGGCGCGTGAAGAGATTAATCAGGCTCGCCCGCAAGACTGGCAATTAGAGAAGCTGCTGGAGCTTTTCTACGGCGAATGGGGTTTCTGCGACACGCGGGGCGTGTATCGCCTGTCTGACGCGTTATGGCTGGACCAGGTCTTAAAAAATCGTCAGGGCAGCGCCGTGGCGCTGGGCTCTATTTTGCTGTGGGTCGCGCACCGTCTGGATATTCCGCTGGTCCCGGTCATTTTCCCGACGCAGATGATCCTGCGTGCAGAGTGGCTGGACGGCGAAATGTGGCTCATTAATCCCTTCAACGGCGACACGCTGGATGAACATACGCTGGACGTGTGGCTGAAAGGCAATATCAGCCCGGTGGCTGAACTGTTCAACGAAGATCTCGACGAGGCGGATAACGCGGAAGTGATCCGCAAGCTGCTGGATACGCTGAAGTCCGCGTTGATGGAAGAGCGTCAGATGGAGATGGCGTTGCGCGCCAGCGAAGTGCTGCTGCAGTTCAACCCGGAAGACCCGTACGAAATTCGCGATCGTGGCCTGATCTACGCGCAGCTCGACTGTGAGCACGTGGCGCTGAATGATTTGAATTATTTCGTCGAGCAGTGTCCGGAAGACCCCATTAGCGAAATGATTCGTGCGCAGATCAACGCGATCTCGCACAAACAAATTACACTGCATTAATCTTAATTCCGATTCACACCTGAATAAGGCGATCCTATGAAACAAAAAGTGGTTAGCATTGGTGATATCAAGGTAGCAAACGACCTGCCGTTCGTACTGTTTGGCGGCATGAACGTGCTGGAATCCCGCGATCTCGCCATGCGTATCTGCGAACACTACGTGACCGTGACCCAGAAGCTGGGCATCCCGTACGTGTTTAAGGCCTCTTTTGACAAAGCCAACCGCTCCTCCATCAACTCTTACCGTGGCCCGGGCCTGGAAGAGGGAATGAAAATTTTCCAGGAGCTGAAGCAGACCTTTGGCGTGAAAGTGATCACCGACGTGCATGAAGCCTCACAGGCGCAGCCGGTGGCAGACGTGGTGGACGTGATTCAGCTTCCGGCGTTCCTGGCGCGCCAGACTGACCTGGTTGCGGCGATGGCGAAAACCGGTGCCGTGATTAACGTGAAAAAACCACAGTTCGTCAGCCCTGGCCAGATGGGTAACATCGTCGATAAGTTTATCGAAGGCGGAAACGATCAGGTCATCCTGTGCGACCGCGGCGCAAACTTCGGTTACGACAACCTGGTTGTCGACATGCTGGGCTTCAGCGTAATGAAAAATGTCTCCGGCCAGTCTCCGGTGATTTTCGACGTGACCCACGCCCTGCAGTGCCGCGACCCGTTCGGCGCCGCGTCCGGCGGCCGTCGTGCTCAGGTGACCGAGCTGGCGCGCGCCGGCATGGCGACCGGCCTGGCCGGCCTTTTCATTGAAGCGCACCCGGATCCGGCTAACGCGAAATGCGACGGCCCATCCGCGCTGCCGCTGGACAAGCTGGAGCCGTTCCTGAAGCAGATCAAAGCGATTGACGATCTGGTGAAGAGCTTCGACGAGCTGGATACCAGCAACTAATAAAAAAACCCGCTTCGGCGGGTTTTTTGTTCTCCCTCTCCCTGTGGGAGAGGGTTGGGATGAGGGCATCAGCCCGCGCCGCATAAAATTACGCAAATATCGTCATCAGATACGCAATAAACAAGGCCATATGCGCCGCGCCGTTCAGCACGTTGGTGCGCCCGGTTGAGAACGAAATCTGGCACAGCAGCAACGAGGCGACCATCACAATCATCTCCGGCGCGCCCAGCGCAAACTGCAGCTCGTTGCCCGTCATAAAGGCAATCAGCGTCACCACCGGTACGGTAAGTGAAATCGTCGCCAGTACGGAGCCGAAGAACAGGTTCATTGCGCGCTGTACCTGATTATTCAACACCGCTTTCAGCGCGCCCAGCCCTTCAGGGGACAGGATCAGCAGCGCCACCAGGAAGCCGGTAAACGCCACCGGCGCGTTCAGCTCGGTTAACAGCGTCTCCAGCGGGTTAGCGTTCATCTTGGTGACGGCAATCACCGCAATCAGATGCACGATCAGCCAAACCGTATGCCACGCGCTGCTGTGGGCCGACGGCTTGCCGTGGTGCGGGTCATCATCGTCGCCGTCGTCTTCATGCTCGTACACAAACAGGCTCTGGTGCGTTTTGGTCTGAATCAACAGGAACACGCCGTACATGGCGGCGGAAATCAGTGCAACCAGCAGCGCCTGCCCGGTGGAAAAGTTTGCACCCGGCAGCGCCATCGGGAAGACCAGCACGATAATCGCCAGCGGGAAGAGGGCGATAAGATACTGTTTAATGCCGAACAGGTTCATATACTGGGTCGCAAATTTGCGCCCGCCCAGCAGCAGAGAGAAGCCTACCAGGCCGCCCGTCACAATCATAATGATCGAATAGAGCGTGTCGCGCATCAGCGTCGGCGCGGCATCGCCGGTCGCCATAAGCGCGGAAATCAGGCTGACTTCGAGAATAACAACGGAAAGGCTGAGAATTAACGATCCGTACGGCTCGCCCAGACGGTGGGCCAGGACGTCCGCATGGCGAACAACGCTAAATGCGCTGGTTAAGATGCCGACCAGGGCAAGAATATTGATACCAACCACCACTGGCAGTGACTGACTGCTTCCCCAGAAGAGCAGCACAGCCAGTGCCAGAACCGGGAAAATGAGCGACGTCTCCTTGTGGCGGGTCTTTACCGCCTCGTGTGTTGCTGTCATGTGCTTCTCCATCAATGCAGGTGCTTGTAATTATAGATAGATTTTTGAGGTCATTAAATTAACAGATCTCTGTTAAATACCCTTTATTTTTTACTTAATTTTACCCTTTGTCATTATTTTCATTGATGATGGTTATAATTTATATTCTTTGTTGATTACTCATTAAATAACAATAAATTAAAAATGTAATGCATTCATAAATTATTGCCGGGTGGCACCATGGCGTATCGTCGTCCACACTTATCTCTTTAACCAAAAGAGAGGTTAGTGATGCCCTATAAAGCGAAACGCGAATTACCGGATAACGTGCAAAACGTGCTGCCCGCTCACGCGCAGGATATCTACAAAGAGGCGTTCAACAGCGCCTGGGATCAGTACAAAGACAAGGACGATCGCCGGGATGATGCCAGCCGTGAAGAGACGGCCCACAAAGTCGCCTGGGCCGCAGTAAAACATGAATATGAGAAAGGAGACGACGATAAATGGCATAAAAAGAAATAGCCGTGAAATGATTCGCTGCCTTCATTTTGACTTTTCAGGCGGTTGAACTTCCGTTGTATTGCAACTGGTCCGCTAATTGCTTATCGTTATTCGACTGCTGGCAAAATGACCAGCAAAAAATGCCGGGAAGGCGAATTACAGATGTCGCAAGGAAGCATGCAGTGGCGGAGGTGGAAAGTGTTAACGCGTGATTTCTTAATGAAGGCAGATTGTAAGACGGCATTTGGTGCTATTGAGGAATCGCTTCTCTGGTCAGCTGAACAACGTGCGGCGTCACTCGCTGCCACGCTTGCCTGCCGCCCGGATGATGGCCCGGTATGGATTTTTGGCTACGGCTCCCTGATGTGGAACCCGGCTCTGGAATTTGTCGAATCGGCAACGGGAACGCTGCCTGGCTGGCATCGCGCATTTTGCCTGCGCCTGACGGCCGGACGCGGCAGCGCGTGCCAGCCCGGGCGCATGCTTGCACTGAAAGAGGGCGGGCGCACCACGGGCGTGGCGTATCGCCTGCCGGATGCCACGCTGGAAGAGGAGCTCACGCTGCTCTGGAAGCGCGAGATGATCACCGGCTGCTATATGCCGAGCTGGTGCAAGCTGGAACTGGACGACGGACGCACCGTCAACGCGCTGGTGTTTATTATGGACCCGCGCCATCCGCTGTATGAAGCGGATACCCGCACGCAGGTGATTGCCCCGTTGATTGCCGCCGCCAGCGGGCCTCTGGGCACCAACGCGCAGTATCTCTTCTCCCTCGATCAGGAGCTGACGCGCCTCGGCATGAAGGACGATTGTCTGAATGAGCTGGTGGTGAAGGTGAAGGCGCTGCTGGAAGGGAACCCGCTCAACAGCGCGCTGCGACCGGGTTTTGCCTGACAATACGCCCGGCTTGCCGGGCGTTTAAACTTATGCTGCCACGTAGCTGACGGAATGCTCCAGCGACTGGCTGTGGCTATCGATCAGCACATCCCACGTGCCGGTATACGGCACGGTAAGCCAGGCCTTATCGTCCTGTACGGTGAGAATATCCGCCTGGGACTGTTTTTGTGCTTTCGAACTCATCAGATGAATACGACAGCGTTCTGAGCAACGCACCACTACCGTATCCCCGCCAAACAGTTTCAAACTTGTTTTTACCAGTGCCATTTTTTACCCCGTAGTCTTAAACAACGCTCTCCCTGCTGCCATATCCGAGCGTGATGTTGTTCACAATTCACTCATGGCATAACACCAAAGGGGAGGGGGCGGGATGCTGATTTTGATCAAAAAATGGCATAACGATTAAACGAAAATGACAAAATTCCTCAAAATTTACGCTGGCGCGCGTTTTACCCGCTAAACGCGCGCCGGAAGAAGATTAAATGCGGAAATGCCCGGCTGTTTCAGCAAGGTCGCCCGCCTGGCTCTGCAGGGCACCCGCGGCAGCGGCGGATTCCACCACCAGCTCGGCGTTCTGCTGAACCATTCTGTCGAGATGGGTCACCGCGTGGTTGATCTCATGAATCCCTTTCATCTGCTCGCTGGTGGCGATGGAGATTTCGCGCATGATGCCAGAGACGCTGCCGATGCTGGAGCGGATCTCATCCATGCTTTCCCCCGCCAGATGCACGTAGCGGGAGCCGGTTGCCACGCTGTCGGTGGTGGAGTCAATCAGCGATTTGATCTCTTTCGCCGCCTGAGCGCTACGGCTCGCCAGGTTACGCACTTCACCTGCTACGACGGCAAACCCGCGCCCCTGCTCACCCGCACGCGCCGCCTCGACGGAGGCGTTCAGCGCCAGAATGTTGGTCTGGAAAGCAATGCCGTCAATCACGCTGGTGATATCGCCAATTTTTGCCGACGCGACTTCAATGGACTGCATGGTGCTGATCGCCTGCGATACCACCTCGCCGCCGCGCGCCGCGGCCGCTGAGGCCTTGCTCGCCTGGTCGTTCGCTTCTGCCGCCGATTCATTCGACTGCGTCACGGAGGCGGTGATCTGCTCCACGGCGCTGGCCGTCTCGCGCAGGCTGGATGCCGCCTGCTCGGTACGTCCGGAAAGATCCTGGTTACCTGCGGCAATCTCCTGCGCGGCGTTTTTCACCGATTCGCTGGCGTCACGGAGCTGCACCATCACCACCGACAGCTTATCGCTGAAGGCGTTAAAGGCCTGCGCAATTTGCGCGACCTCATCCTCGCCGTTATCCGGCAGGCGCTGGGACAGATCGTTAGTGCCGTTAGCAATGTTGTGCATCGCGTCGCGAATGTCGGACAAACGCTTGAGCAGGCGGGCAATCAGGAAATGCACAATCGCCGCGCTCAGGAGTGCGAGGATCACCAGCGAAATCCCCGAGGCTTTAAGCAAGGAACGCATGCCGGAGGTGGCGTCACCGCTGTCGAGCGCGATGACTAACAGCCAGTTTGTGCCCGTCACGGCTGTCGCCACGAAGGTTTTTTCCGCGTCGTTCAGCGTTCCGTCGACGGGGTTACCGCTTTTCAGCGCAGCAAAATCAATGCCTTTGATCGTCTCACCAAACGGTTTCAGCGTGAGGGCCGGATCGTTAGCGGCAATCACGCTGCCGTCGCTGTTCAGAAGCAGCCCGCTGCTGGCCGGAGTTGGATGGATCCCGCGCACGTTAGCCACCACGCTGTCCATCGCCACATCGCCCGCCACGACCGCTTTGAGCGTGCCATTTTCTTTCACCGGCACCGCAAAGGTTACCACCAGTTTACCGGTCCCCGCGTCAACGTAGGGCGCGGTGACAACCGGACCGTCCGTGCTGACCACCTGCTGATACCACGGGCGAATAGTCGGGTCATAGTCCGCCGGAACGCCCGCCGGTTCAGAGAATTTCGCCGTTTTGCTGGCGTAGCCAACATAGACGTTGGTGAATCCACCCGCCTGCGCAAGCTGTTTAAACACCGGAACCGGGTCGTCATTCAGCGCAACGGTCTGCGCGGAGGCGATCACCGTCATCTTGCTTTTTACCCAGTCGGCAATCGCCATGTTATGGCTGGCGCTGGTGCTGGTCAGGATATCGCGCTGGGACTGCTGGTTATCCTGGCGCGTGACCTGGAAGTTAATAACGGTATTAAGGAGAAGGGCGACGACCAGACAGCCTGCCGTCGCCGCGATGATGCGTGCACGAATCGATCTGAACATAAGTGAAATACCTGCTGTGTTGTTTCCATGCCTATCGGCAACCCCGCAGGTAAACTTGATGCTGAAACCGCGTCCATAAGAAAATAATATTTTTACTGGTTTATTATTAAAAAGTTAATACTTTATCGGCGGACAGCGTCCACTCGGCCAGCTCAACCAGCGTACCAATCTCTACGCCATCAATCAGCGGCAGACCGGTAATGCCGCGGCCGTCGGTGCAGGTCTTGCACAGCTTCACCGGCACGTTTTGCGCGGTGAGGATCTCCAGCATCTGCTGAATGTTATAGCCTTCTGCCGGTTTTTGACCCTTCAGCCCCGCGGTGACCGCGTCCGACATTAAAAAGAGTCGTAACGCCAGGTCGCTCTCTTTTTCACGCAGCGCAATCGCCAGGCGCAGGCTGTTAAAAAGGGATTCGCTGCCGTAAGCCGCACCGTTGGCGACGATCACAATTTTTTGCATGTTGACTCCTGTTCTTATAAAGGCACGAATATTGCTTAGCTTTCCCGAGTTTCGCTGTTCTGGAGAGTAAGCATGACATTAATGGCTGGCATTTCGCCAGGCGCTGCTGAATGGCTCGAGCGCGCAAGAATGATGCGCCGGGAGCAGCTCAGCAAGCTGGCACAGCTTGGCGTGCTTGTGCACGGCATTAGCCAACTGGTGCATATGTTACAGTGCGAGCGTGGGGCGTCCAACGTCTGGCTCTGCTCACAGGGTAAGCTCTACGCCCCCGAATGCAAAGCCAGCCGGGCGCTGGTGGATGAAAACCTCGCTGCACTTTATGACATTCTTGAAAAACAGTCGCCGATCCCGGGAAGTACCGTCTGTGAACGTATCGGCGGCGCGCTTCAGAGCCTGGACATGCTTCCCGCGCTGCGCGACGGTGTTATTCAGCAAACGGTAACGGCACCGCAGGCGATGGAACACTACTCCCGCATGCTTCGCCATCTGCTCAGTATCGTGCCGCAGCTCAATGACAGCATTGACGATCCGCAAATCGCCGGGCGTTTTGTTGCCCTTTATAGCCTGATGCAGGGGAAAGAGCTGGCGGGACAGGAGCGGGCCCTGGGGGCGATTGGCTTCACGCAGGGCTTTTTCGATGATGTGACTCGCCAGAGGCTGGTTGACCGCATTGACGGACAGCAGGCCTGCTTTGAAATTTTTCTCTCACACAGCTCCGCTGACGTCCAGACCACCTTTTCTCTGCACTGCCAGCCCGATCGTGAAACGGAGCAACTCCGGCGCGTAGCCTGTACTCGCCAGCCTGCCGCGGATGATGGCCTTACCGCTCTGGCCTGGTTTGCTCTGCAAACCGCGCGCCTTGAGCATCTGCGCACGCTGGAGGAGACGCTCATCGCCGATCTGATGACGGCGGTGGACGAGCGTATTTACCGTAACGATGAGTACGTGCCTCCCGCCGATGAGCAGGACGACCCGCTGATACAGTATCCGGAAAAACCGTTGCTCACCCTGGTGCGCCAGCAGGCACGCGAGATAGAACAGCTCTCGCGCCAGCTAGCATCGCTGCGCGATACGCTTGAAGAGCGCAAAGTCATTGATAAAGCGAAAAGCGTGCTGATGACCCACCAGAATATGAGTGAGGAACAGGCCTGGACGGCGCTGCGCAAAATGGCGATGGACAAGAACCAAAGGATGGTGGATATCGCCCGCGCGCTGCTGATGGTGAAGAATTTATGGCAGGTAACACCAAAGGAGTAGCTGCACGGTCAGCGGGCATTTGGTGCCTGATTAAGGTGCGTGCAGGCGAGGGGAGTTCGGTTAGCGCCCCGGAAACTGCGGGTTAAAACCTGGCATTCACTTTGCATTATCGGATTAACCATTTTTGACGATGCGCCAACGGCGGCGCATGCGTCTTCGGGATAAAGGCGTCCACTGGTGCTTCGGCATCGTGGGCGCTTTTTTTTGGTTTTTTTTCAGGAGTGGTCATGGCGGATTTGTCGAGACGGCGTTTTTTGCAGGCCAGCGTGCTGGCGAGTGGCGCAATGCTGTTACCGGGTATCATGCAGGCCGCATGGGCGGCAGGCTCGGATAAACCGGAGCAGGAAACGGTGCGCATCGGGTTTATCCCGCTGACCGACTGCGCCCCGGTGGTTATCGCGGCGCTGAAAGGCTTTGATAAAAAATACGGTATTACCATCGTGCCCACCAAAGAGGCGAGCTGGGCGGCGGTGCGCGACAAGCTGGTGGCGGGCGAACTCGATGCCGCGCACATTCTCTACGGCCTGCTGTACGGCCTGGAGCTGGGCATCGCCGGCAAGCCGCAGCAGATGGCGAACCTGATGACGCTCAATCAAAACGGCCAGGCAATTACGCTTTCCAGCGATCTGGCGGAGAAGGGCGTACGAGACCTTGACGGGCTGAAAAAGCTCATTGGGCAGCAGGCACCGGGCACCTACACCTTCGCGCACACCTTCCCGACCGGGACGCACGCCATGTGGCTCTACTACTGGCTGGCCAGCGTGGGCATTAACCCCTTTGACGACGTGCGTACGGTGGTGGTGCCGCCACCGCAGATGGTGATGAACATGCGCATTGGCAACATGGTCGGCTTTTGCGTCGGCGAGCCGTGGAGCGCCCGGGCCATCAACGACCGCATCGGTTTTACCGCCGCCACGTCGCAGTCTATCTGGGCCGATCATCCGGAAAAAATCCTCGGTACGCGCCGCGACTGGGTGGAGAAAAACCCGCACACCGCGCGGGCGCTGGTGAGCGCGGTACTGGAGGCGGCGCGCTGGATCGAAGCCTCCCCGGAAAACAAACGCGAGACCGCGCAGATCCTCTCCCGCCGGGCGTGGCTCAACTGCAAAGAACAGTATCTCACCGGACGCATGCTCGGCGAGTACGACAACGGCCTGGGCCAGCGCTGGCATGACGCGCACCCGATCCGCTTCTTCAACGAGGGGGCCGTCAGCTACCCGTATCTCTCCGACGGCATGTGGTTCTTAACCCAGTTCCGCCGCTGGGGCTTGCTCAAATCCGCGCCGGACTACGCGGGCATCGCGCAGCGCATTAACCAGACCGCGGTCTGGCAGGATGCCGCCACGGCGGTGGGGGGCATCAGCACACCGACTTCACCATTACGCAGCAGCACATTGATGGACGGCACCGTCTGGAACGGTACCGATCCGGAAGGATACGCCAGCCGTTTCGCCATTCACCGTAAAGGGGCCTGATTATGCAGCATCTGCAAAAGACGAATTCACACGAGACGCCGGAGAGTGGGGAGGTGATTGTCCTGCCTCCGGTGCAGGTTCGCCGCCGTACGCCGACGTTTGCGCGTCGGATTAACGCTATCCTCCAGCGCATCATCCCGGCGTTTCTCGGTCTGGGACTGCTGGTGGTGCTCTGGCAGCTGGCGGCGATTAACAGCAAAGGTTTCCCGACGCCGCTCAGCACGCTCGATTCCGCCATCACCCTGTTTGCCGATCCGTTTTATCGTGACGGGCCTAACGATATGGGCATCGGCTGGAACGTGCTCGCCTCATTACAGCGCGTGGCGGTGGGCTTTGGCCTGGCCGCGCTCGCCGGGATCCCGCTCGGCTTCCTGATTGGTCGCTTCACCTTTTTCTCTCGCATGTTCGGCCCGCTGATCGCGCTGTTACGCCCGGTTAGCCCGCTGGCCTGGCTGCCCATCGGCCTGCTGCTGTTCCAGAAAGCGGAGCCCGCGTCGAGCTGGACCATTTTCATCTGCTCCATCTGGCCGATGGTGATCAACACCGCCGAAGGCGTACGCCGCATTCCGCAGGACTACCTCAACGTGGCCCGGGTGCTGCAGCTTTCCGAGTGGACCATCATGCGCCGCATTCTCTTCCCGGCGGTGCTGCCCGCGGTGCTGACCGGGGTGCGTCTCTCCATCGGCATCGCCTGGCTGGTGATCGTCGCCGCCGAGATGCTCACCGGAGGTTTAGGGATCGGCTTCTGGATCTGGAACGAGTGGAACAACCTCAACGTTGAAAACATTCTCATCGCCATCGTCATCATTGGCGTGGTCGGGCTGCTGCTGGAGCAGGGGCTGATGCTGATCGCCCGTCGCTTTAGCTGGCAGGAAAAATAAGGAGCGAACATGAAACCATTAATTCAGGTCCAGGCCGTGAGCCAGCGTTTTTCCACCGCCAGCGGCGAGTTTCTTGCGCTGCAAAACGTCTCTTTTGATATCCACGAGGGCGAAACCGTCAGCCTGATCGGGCACTCCGGCTGCGGCAAATCGACGCTGCTGAACCTCATCGCCGGTATTACCCTGCCGACGGAAGGCGGGCTGATCTGCGACAACCGTGAAATCGCCGGGCCGGGTCCGGAGCGCGCCGTGGTCTTTCAGAATCATTCGCTGCTGCCGTGGCTCACCTGCTTCGACAACGTGGCCCTGGCGGTCGATCACGTGTTTCGCCACAGCATGAGCAAGGCGGAGCGCAGGGAGTGGATCGAGCACAACCTCGACCGCGTGCAGATGGGGCACGCCCTGCACAAGCGACCGGGGGAGATCTCCGGCGGCATGAAGCAGCGCGTCGGTATTGCCCGCGCGCTGGCGATGAAGCCGAAAGTCCTGCTGATGGATGAACCCTTCGGCGCCCTCGACGCCCTGACGCGCGCGCATCTGCAGGACTCGGTGATGCAGATCCAGCAGGCGCTGAACACCACCATCGTGCTCATTACCCACGACGTGGACGAGGCGGTGCTGCTCTCCGATCGCGTGCTGATGATGACCAACGGCCCGGCGGCCACCGTCGGGGAGATCCTGCGCGTGGACCTGCCGCGCCCGCGCAACCGGGTGCAGCTGGCCGACGACAGCCGCTATCACCACATGCGCCAGCAGATCCTCCATTTCCTCTATGAAAAGCAGCCGAAAGCGGCGTAACGAGGGGTTTTGATGCGACTGGTCATTATCGGAAATGGCATGGCGGCCACGCGGCTGATTGCCTCGCTCACCGGGCGTGCTGACGGTCGTTTCGCTATCACCGTCATCGGTGACGAGCCGGAGCATGCCTATAACCGCATCCAGCTTTCGCCGGTCCTGGGCGGTGAAAAGCAGGCTGCAGACATCTGTTTGCAGGATGACGACTGGTACCAGTCGCGCGGCGTGACGGTGCTGCGGGGTGAAAAGGCGATCGCCGTGAACGTGGACGCGCGGGAAGTGCAAACCACCGCCCGCACGCTGGGCTGGGACGCGCTGGTGTTTGCCACCGGATCAACGCCCTTTATTCCGCCAATCCCCGGCTGCGATGCGCCGCATGTGTTCACGTTCCGCACCCTGGAGGATACCCGGGCCATTCGGACGATCGCCGGTCCGGCGGTGGTGCTGGGCGGCGGCGTGCTCGGGGTTGAGACGGCGGCAGCGCTGGCGCGCTCAGGTGACAACGTCACGCTGGTTCATCGCGGCCCGTGGCTGATGGAGCAGCAGCTGGATCGGCAGGCGGGAATGCTGCTGGAAGAGGCGCTGGCGGCGCGGGGCGTGCGCTGTGAGCTCGCCTCGGGCATCGCAGCGGTGAGCGGGAATAGCGTGACGCTGCTCAACGGGCGCCGCGTCGTCGCCGCGCGCGTGGTGCTGGCGACCGGCGTGCAGCCCAGCGTCGCGCTGGCGCAGGCCAGCGGCATTCGCTGCGCGCGCGGCATCGTGGTGGATCACCAGATGCAAACCTCCGAACCGAACGTCTACGCCATCGGCGAGTGCTGCGAAATTGACGGGCAGACGTTTGGCCTGGTCGCCCCCTGCCTGGCGCAGGCGGAAATCCTGGCCGCGCGGCTGGCCGGGGACGCTACCGCGCCGTTTACCCTGACCGACAGCGGGATGCGCCTCAAGGTGACGGGCGTGGAGCTGTTCAGCCTCGGCCGTGCGGCGGAGCAGGAGGGCGACGTGGTCTGGAGCGCATGGGATCCGATGACCCGTCACTATCGTCGTTTATTGATCCATCAGGGGGCGCTGGCTGGCGCGCTGTTGATGGGCGACTGCCGCAGCGCGGCAACGTTTACCGATTTACTGGCAACGGCTGCGCCCGCCCACGCGGACTGGCTGTTCGATCGTTTCACTACGCAACCGCAGGTTGCAGGACAGAATGCTATGACAAAACCTACTCTGGTGGTGGTTGGGCACGGTATGGTCGGCCATCATTTCCTCGAAGACTGCGTTAAGCGCAATCTGCATCAGCAGTATCAGATCGTCGTCTTTGGCGAGGAGCGCTATGCCGCCTACGACCGCGTGCATTTGTCGGAATATTTTGGCGGCCGCAGCGCGGCGTCGCTCTCGCTGGTGGAGGGGGATTTCTTTGCCGACAGCGGCATTGAGCTGCGCCTGTCGCAGCAGATCGTCGGCATCGATCGCGACGCGCGCGTGGTTCGTACCGCCAGCGGGCATGAGACCCACTGGGACAAGCTGGTGCTGGCGACCGGCTCATACCCGTTCGTTCCGCCCGTGCCGGGCAACGATTTGCCGGGCTGTTTTGTCTACCGCACCCTTGACGACCTGGACAACATTGCTGCACATGCGGCGGGCTCGCGCCGCGGCGTGGTGATTGGCGGCGGCCTGCTCGGACTGGAGGCGGCGAATGCCCTGAAGCAGCTCGGGCTGGAAACCCACGTGGTGGAGTTTGCGCCCAACCTGATGGCGGTCCAGCTCGACAACGACGGCGCGGCGATGCTGCGCAAGAAAATCGAGGCGCTGGGCGTCGGCGTTCACACCAGTAAAGCCACGACGGAGATCGCCACCGCGGACGGCGGGCTGGTGCTGCGCTTTGCCGATGGCGAACAGCTGGAAACGGACATGGTGGTCTTTTCGGCGGGCATCCGTCCGCAGGACGCGCTGGCGCGCAGCAGCGGGCTGGCTATCGGCGAACGCGGCGGGATCTGCATTGACGACGGCTGCCAGACCTCCGATCCGGACGTGCTGGCCATCGGCGAATGCGCCCTGTGGGAGGGGAAAATCTTCGGTCTGGTCGCGCCCGGCTATCAGATGGCGCGGGTGGCCGCCGCCGCGCTGGCGGGGGAGGATAAAACCTTCACCGGCGCGGATATGAGCACTAAGCTCAAGCTGCTCGGCGTGGACGTGGCCTCGTTCGGCGACGCCCACGGGCGCACCCCGGGGGCGCTGAGCTACCAGTGGACGCACGGCCCGCAGCAAATCTACAAGAAAATCGTGGTCAGCCACGACGGCAAAACGCTGCTCGGCGGCGTGCTGGTGGGCGATGCCAGCGAATACGCCACGCTGGTGCAGATGATGCTTAACGGCATCAGCCTGCCGAAAGAGCCGGAAACGCTCATTTTACCCGCGTCGTCAGGCAGCGCGCCAAAAGCGCTCGGCGTGGCGGCGCTGCCGGAAAGCGCGCAGATCTGTTCGTGTCATAACGTCAGTAAAGGCGATATTTGCCGGGCGGTGAGCGCGGGCGCGGCGGATATCGGCGCCGTTAAGCAGTGCACCAAAGCGGCGACCGGCTGCGGCGGATGTAGTGCACTGGTGAAGCAGGTGATGGAGTTCCAGCTGGCGGAGCAGGGCGTGGAGGTGAAAAAGGACATCTGCGAGCACTTCCCGTACTCGCGCCAGGAGATTTACCACCTCGTGCGCGTCAACCATATCCGCACCTTTGACCAGCTTATCAGCCGCTACGGACAGGGGCACGGATGCGAGATCTGCAAGCCGCTGGTGGGATCGGTGCTCGCCTCCTGCTGGAACGAGTATCTGCTGAAACCGGCGCACCTGCCGCTGCAGGATACCAACGACCGCTACTTCGCCAACATCCAGAAGGACGGCACATACTCCATCGTGCCGCGCATGCCCGCAGGGGAAGTGACTGCCGACGGGCTGATTGCCATCGGGCAGATTGCGAAACGCTACAGCCTGTACAGCAAAATTACCGGCGGACAGCGTATCGATCTTTTCGGCGCCACTCTGGAACAGCTGCCGGCGATCTGGCAGGCGCTGGTGGAGGCCGGGTTTGAAACCGGACACGCCTACGGGAAATCCCTGCGCACGGTGAAATCCTGCGTCGGCTCGACCTGGTGCCGCTACGGCGTGCAGGACTCCACCGGCCTCGCGGTCCGGCTGGAGCACCGCTACAAGGGCCTGCGCGCGCCGCACAAAATCAAAATGGCGGTCTCAGGCTGCACCCGCGAGTGCGCGGAGGCGCAGAGCAAAGACGTGGGGGTGATTGCCACCGATAAGGGCTGGAACCTCTATCTGTGCGGCAACGGCGGGATGAAGCCGCGCCACGCGGATCTCTTCGCCAGCGATCTGGACGACGAAACGCTGATCCGCACCGTCGACCGTTTCCTGATGTTTTACATCCGCACGGCGGATCGCCTGCAGCGCACCAGCACCTGGATGGACAACCTGGAAGGCGGCCTCGACTATCTGCGGGAGGTGATCCTCAACGACAGCCTCGGTATCGCCCACGAGCTGGAGCAGGAGATGGCCCGGGTGGTGGAAACCTACCAGTGCGAATGGCAAACCACGCTCAGCGATCCCAGCCGCCTGGCGCTGTTCCGCACGACGGTGAACGAGACCGCGCCGGATGAAAGCAAGCGCTGGCAGGAAATTTGCGGCATCGACGATATCCCCGAGCAGGCGGGCATCGGCGCGCGGCTTGGACGTAAGCCGATTGCGCTCTTCCGCTTTGGTAAAACCGTTTACGCCCTCGACGATCGGGAGCCGGGCGGCGATGCGAATGTGCTTTCACGCGGCATTCTTGGCGATGCGGCGGGCGAGCCGGTGGTGATTTCACCGCTCTACAAGCAGCGCATTCGCCTGCGCGACGGCTGTCAGGTGGAGAGCGGCGAACCCGCGGTGCGCGCCTGGCCGGTGAAGATTGAAAACGGCAAGGTGTGGGTTGGCAGCGACGCCCTGGTAATGCGTGCGGAGGCCTCATGACGGAAACCCGGACAACGTGCCCCTACTGCGGGGTGGGCTGCGGCGTGATCGTCCGCGTGCAAGGTGAAGCGGTCAGCGTTCGGGGAGATGAAACCCATCCTGCGAACCTGGGTCGCCTGTGCGTGAAAGGATCGGCTCTGGGGGAGACCACGGGCTTACAGGGGCGGCTTTTGCGCCCGGTCGTTGACGGCCTTGAGGTGGACTGGGCGCAGGCGCTGAGCGCGGCAGGAGAGCGTCTGCGGGACATTATCGATAAATGGGGGCCGCAGGCGGTGGCGTTTTACGCCTCCGGCCAGCTGTTGACCGAGGATTACTATGCCGCCAACAAGCTGATGAAAGGGTTTATCGGCGCGGCAAACATCGATACCAACTCCCGGCTCTGTATGTCCTCGGCGGTGGTGGGCTACAAGCGCGCCTTTGGCGAAGACGTGGTGCCGTGCGGCTACGAGGATATGGAAAACAGCGATCTGGTGGTGCTGGCTGGCTCGAACGCGGCCTGGACGCATCCGGTGCTCTATCAGCGGCTGGTGCAGGCGAAGCACGACAACCCGCGGATCAAGGTGGTGGTAATCGATCCCCGCAGAACCGCCACCTGTGATATTGCTGACCTGCATCTGGCGCTCGCCCCCGGCAGCGACGCCGGGCTGTTTGTCGGTCTGCTTAATGTGATTCAGGGAACGGATGAGTGGCCCGTTGAGCGCGTGGCGGCGTTTTGCGGCCTCTCGCCGCAGGATATAGGCACCTTTTATGACTGGTTTATGACGGCGCCCCGGGCCATCACGCTCTACACCATGGGGATCAACCAGTCCGCCAGCGGCAGCGACAAGTGTAACGCCATCATTAACGTTCATCTTGCCAGCGGGAAGTTCAACCGTCCGGGCTGCGGCCCGTTTTCGCTGACCGGACAGCCAAACGCGATGGGGGGAAGGGAAGTGGGCGGGCTGGCTAACCAGCTGGCGGCGCACATGAACTTTGAGCCGGACGATCTCTCGCGGGTGGCGCGTTTCTGGGGAACGGAACGGCTGGCGCAAACCCCGGGCCTGATGGCGGTGGAGCTGTTTGACGCCATTGCCCGCGGCGAGGTGAAGGCGGTGTGGATCATGGGCACTAACCCCGCCGTGTCGCTTCCGGACAGCCACGCGGTGTGTCAGGCGCTGGCGAACTGCCCGCTGGTGATGATCTCTGAGGTGATGAAGGATACCGATACCAGCCGGTTCGCCCATATCCGTTTTCCGGCGCTGGGCTGGGGGGAGAAGGACGGGACGGTGACAAACTCGGAACGCCGCATTTCGCGCCAGCGCGCGTTTCTGCCCGCGCCGGGCGAGGCGAAGCCGGACTGGTGGATCGTCGCGCAGATGGCGAAACGGCTGGGCTACGGCGAGGCCTTTGCCTGGCAACATCCGCACGAGATTTTTTGCGAACATGCGGCGCTGACGGCCTTTGAAAATGACGGCGCGCGGGCATTGAGTCTTCATGAACTGGCTGCGCTAACCCGCGAGGAGTGGGATCAGCTTGAGCCTTATCAGTGGCCGACGGGGAGTTTTCCGCGCCGAAACATCGTTCCCGTTAACCCTCTGTCGCACGGCGCGACGGTCAGCGCGTTATACCCGCTGATTCTCAACTCGGGGCGCATCCGCGATCAGTGGCATACCATGACCCGAACGGGATACGTGGCGAGGCTGATGCAGCATATCGCCGAACCGTTTGTTGAGGTTGGCCCGGCAGACGCCGTTCGGTTTTCCCTGTGCGACGGCCAGCTGGCGCGCATCAGCTCGCCGCGCGGCGTGATGGTGGCAAGAGTGCGAATCAGCGACGGGATACGGGAAGGCGAGGCGTTTGCCCCGATGCACTGGAACGCCGGGTTTGCCCGCCAGGGAAAGGTGAATGCGCTGGTGGAAGGGCGCTGCGATCCGGTTTCGGGCCAGCCAGAGAGTAAACAAACCGCCGTCAGGATCCTGCCCTGGCAGCCCGCCTGGCAGGGGGAACTCTATGCCCGGGAATGGCCGGAAATGCCCTCTTCGGCTTACTGGTGGCGTAAAGCCTCACGCCTGACGGTGGCGGGCGATCAACCGCTGCTGCCGTGGGTAATGGAATACGCCAGCGCTCGTGGCTGGCAGCTGCAGGTTGCGCAAACCGGCGAACGCAGCAGCGTGCTGGCCTGGCATGAAGGCCAGCTGATGCTGGGCTTCTGGGAGGGCACCGCGTTACCGGCGCTGGCGCATGCGGTGATTGAAGCCGCTTTTCAATCCCCACCCGTGCTTCTCGCAGAACGCCACGCCTTGTTGAACGGGCAGAGCGTCGGGGAGGCGGCGGATCCGGGACGCATCATCTGCAGCTGTTTCAGCGTCGGGGAGAATGCGATACGGGAGGCGATCGTCGGCGGGTGTGATTCCGTCACCGCGCTGGGGGCGACGCTGCGCTGCGGTACGAACTGTGGCTCCTGCGTGCCGGAGCTGAAAGGGCTGTTTCAGGATAATCCTGAAATGTCCGCCAGAACTGCATTTCAAGGCTTATCGCGTTAACATAATAGGAGTTTATTCATAAACACAGGTTCTTATTTACGACGTTGATGGCTGTATCGTCCCGCATTCGTTTGCTGTTATTACTCTCCCTTGTTACGGTCGGAGCCGTTCACGGTGCGCCGAATTCCTTTATCCAGCAGGCGCAAAATCCCTTTGATAATAATGGGGATAGTTTGCCCGACCTCGGCATGGCGGCGCCAACGGGCGAGGGGGAAAAACACCTGGCCGAAATGGCGAAAGCCTTCGGTGAAGCCAGCATGACCGACAACGGCCTGACAACGGGCGAGCAGGCGCGTCAGTTTGCGTTTGGCCAGGTGCGCGACGCGGTGAGCGGCGAAGTGAACCAGCAGATTGAGTCCTGGCTTTCGCCCTGGGGGAACGCCAGCGTGAACTTGCTGGTGGATAACGACGGCAAATTTAACGGCAGCAGCGGGAGCTGGTTTATCCCCTGGAACGATAACAACCGTTACCTGAGCTGGAGCCAGCTTGGCCTGACCCAGCAGGCGGATGGCCTGGTCAGTAACGCCGGAATAGGCCAGCGCTGGGTCGCCGGGAAATGGCTGCTGGGTTACAACACATTTTACGATAACCTGCTGGACGAAAACCTGCAGCGTGCCGGGCTGGGCGCGGAAGCGTGGGGGGAAAATCTGCGTCTGTCAGCCAACTATTATCAGCCCTTTGCTGGCTGGCGCGATCGCTCTGACGTCCAGGAGCAGCGCATGGCGCGCGGCTATGACGTCACCGCTAAAGCCTGGCTGCCGTGGTTCCATCATCTCAATACCAGCGTGAGCTTCGAGCAATACTTCGGCGATAACGTCGACCTCTTCAACAGCGGAACCGGCTATCACAATCCGGTGGCGGTGAATCTGGGGCTTAACTATACCCCCGTGCCGCTGGTCACCCTGACCGCCGCGCACAAGCAGGGCGAAAGTGGCGCGAGCCAGAATAACCTCGGGCTGAAGCTCAACTATCGCTTTGGCGTGCCGCTGGTGAAGCAGCTTTCCGCCGGTGAAGTCGCCGCCACGCGTTCCCTGCGCGGAAGCCGCTACGACTCGCCGGAGCGCAATAGCCTGCCGGTGATGGAGTTCCGCCAGCGTAAAACGCTGTCCGTCTGGCTGGCGACGCCGCCGTGGGATCTGAAAGGGGGCGAGACCGTTATGCTGAAGCTTCAGGTTCGCAGCGCGCACGGCATTCGTGAGATCCACTGGCAGGGGGATACGCAGGCGCTGAGCCTGACGTCGCCGTCCAAAAGCAACAGCAGCGACGGCTGGAGTGTAATTATGCCTGCCTGGGATGACAGTGAAGGGGCGACAAACCGCTGGCACCTGTCGGCGGTGGTGGAAGATGAGAAAGGCCAGCGCGTCTCGTCCAATGAGATCGTGCTGACCGTCGTGCAGCCGCTGGTCGCATTGCCGGACAACGACCCGCGCTGGAAGCTTCTGCCGGAGGAGTAATCCTTAAAAAATGCGTTCCTGATGCACCCACACCGCGGCTTCAACGCGGGATTTGAGCTTCATTTTCTTCAGCATATGCTTCACGTGCACCTTGACCGTGCTTTCGGTGATGTCCAGGCGGCGGGCGATCATTTTGTTCGGCAGCCCCTGGGCAATGAGTTTGAGAATATCGCGCTCGCGCGGGGTTAACTGGCTGACGTCACGGTCAGAGGTGGCGCGATTGGCGCGCAGGCTGGCGGCCAGCACCGGCGTTAAGGCTTCGCTGAGAACCATCTCGCCCGCCGCGGCCTGCTGCAGCGCCTTAAGCAAGTCTTCCGGCTCCATATCCTTGAGCAGATAACCATCCGCCCCGCGCTTCAGCGCCGTGACCACATCCTCTTCATGATTCGACACGCTAAAGACGACGATGCGCCCGGAAAGGGATTTTTCCCGCAGCTTGTCGAGAGTTTCCAGACCGTTCATGCCGGGCATATTCAGATCGAGCAGGATCAGATCGGGATCGAGGGATTCGGCAAGCTCAATGCCCTGTTCACCGTTGCTGGCTTCGCCAACCACGGTGATATCGGGCGCCATGCTGACCAGCTGTTTCACGCCAGTACGCAGCATCGGATGGTCGTCGATCAACAGGATGGATGCCGGTTCCTGATTAGTCATGGGTTTCTCCTTGAGCAGTTGTAAGCGGTTTTTCGGGAATAAAGGTGACGACAACTTCCGTGCCACCCGTCTCTCTCCGGCGAACCTGGCAATCACCGCGCAGGCTTTGGGCGCGGTCTCGCATAATAATTAAACCATAGTGGTTAGTGCGTTCGGCATTTTCCGGCACGCCGCGGCCGTTGTCGTGAACCGTGAGCTTCACCTGATTGCTGTGCTGGCTGACGGTGACCGTTACCGCCGTCGCCCCGGAATGTTTAAGCACGTTGCTCAGCGCTTCACGGGCGATCTGCAGTACATGTATGGCCTGGTGGGAGGGGACAAACCGCGGCGGCAGCTGGTAGTCCAGCTTCACCGGGAACCCCAGCCGGGCGCTAAATTCGTGACAGCTGGACTCCAGCGCCGGACGCAGGCCCGGCTCGGCCAGCTGCAGACGGAAGGTGGTCAGCAGCTCGCGAAGCTGTATCCAGGAGGTGTTCAGCTCGTTGCGGATCTGGCCGAGCAGCTGCTTGTTGCTTTCGGGCATCTCCGCATCCTGCATCTGCAGGCAGCTCACCTGCATTTTCATACAGGAGAGCGACTGGGCGATCGAGTCGTGAAGCTCGCGGGCGATGGTCGCGCGCTCTTCCATGACGATCAGCTGCTGCTGCTTTTCCTGATGCCTGTCGAGCGCCAGCGTGGCCGTTAGCTGTTCGACCAGCGTATCGACCAGCTGCTGCTGGTCGTGGCTCAGGTGACGCCCGGCTGGCAGCGTTGCCAGCAGAATACCGTACTGGGTGTGGCTGTCGGTCAGGCGCCACTTCAGGGTAGTGCCGCCGGACGTCAGCGGCGGCAGGCCGCGAGGGCAAAGATGGCAGCCTTTGTCATCGCAGGACATATCCGACTGACAGGTAAATTCCTGATGGTTGTCTTCGTCTTCCACGTCGTAGACGCGCAGCTCAAGGTCATGAAGCAGGGTCAGATTTTGCAGGCCGTTCAGCACCGGAGAGAGGCGTTCGCATAGCGGCACCTGCATGTGCAGACGACGGTTGGCCTGCCACAGGAAGGAGAGGATCTCGTTTTTCTGCTCCAGTCCGGCCGTTTTTTCCTGAACGCGCTGTTCCAGCACCGCGTAGCTCTCGGAGAGCTCTGCAGACATGGTGTTGAGCGCCTGGCCGAGCATGGCCATCTCGTTGCGCCCGCTGATGTGCGTGCGCTGGGTAAAATCGCGTGCGGTCACCGCGCGGGCCATTGCCAGCAGCTGTTTCCACGGGTTCAGCAGCCGCGCGCGGAGCCAGACGATGGTGAAGATCAGCAGCAGCCCCATAAACAGCGCCATGGCGCGGTGCACCATCACCACCCGGTCGATGCGTAATTCGGTGGTTTGGTCGAAAGAGGAGACCAGCGCATCGATGCGTGAGACGAAACCCGCCACGTCCTGCGCAACGGTTTCGGTGCTGCGCGCCTGTTTCAGCCCGGGCTCCAGTTGGGTGTGCCAGTAGCCCTGAAGGGCTTTGAGCTGATATTGCTGACCGGCGCGGATGGCGGCGTTTTCCAGTTCGGGGCTGAAGACCGTGCGCTCCATCTCATCAATCAGGGGCCGATCGTCCTGCGTCAGGGGAACCGACGCCAGCAGGCGATAACTCTGCATGCGTAGCGAGCCTGCCTCGTTGATGGCATGCGCATTACCCTGTACGCCCTGTACCAGCCAGCCGGAGATCGCCATGCCGGTCACGCCGATGGCGGTGGACAGCAAAACGATAAGGGCTAGCTGATTCACGAGCGTCAGCGGAGATAAACATCTTTTTAACATAGAGGTGGCGTGCTCCTGACGTGGCCTGCTTGCAGGAATGGCGCTATTCTGGTGCATACCCTGGAGTATACCCATACCAATAAAGGATTACCCCTAAATTGCCAACGGAGTAGGGGGAAGGAGGTGGGGGTAGTCTGGAACCGTCAGTGCCGTGAAAAACCACGTCTTTTTTACCGAATTAGCCTACTCACTAAGGGTGAGGCCTTATTTTACGCCGCAAATCCTCCCACTTTTCCTTTGATTTATATCAACTTACCGCCGCCCTAAAACCCTAATGTTTGCAGCATCATTCGAGAATCAGAGGTGTCTATGAGTCACTCATCCGCTCCCGAAAGGGAAAATGGTGCCGTTATTACAGACTGGCGTCCAGAGGATCCGGCGTTCTGGCAACAGCGCGGCCATCGTGTAGCAAGCCGGAATCTGTGGATTTCCGTGCCGTGTTTGTTATTAGCGTTTTGCGTATGGATGTTGTTTAGCGCGGTGGCGGTCAACCTGCCCAAAGTCGGGTTTACGTTTACGACCGATCAGCTGTTTATGCTGACCGCGCTGCCGTCGCTGTCAGGCGCGCTGCTGCGTGTGCCTTACGCGTTTATGGTGCCGGTGTTTGGCGGTCGTCGCTGGACGGCGTTCAGTACGGGCATCATGATCGTCCCCTGCGTCTGGCTCGGCTTCGCGGTGCAGGATACCTCTACGCCGTTCAGCGTGTTCGTGATTATTTCCCTGCTGTGCGGTTTTGCGGGTGCGAACTTCGCCTCCAGCATGGCGAACATCAGCTTCTTCTTCCCGAAAGCGAAGCAGGGCGGTGCGCTGGGCATTAACGGCGGCCTGGGGAATATGGGCGTCAGCGTGATGCAGCTGATTGCCCCGCTGGCGATCTCTGTTTCTATTTTCGCGGCCTTTGGCGGCGGTGGCGTTGAGCAGGCGGATGGTTCTTCCCTCTATCTGCAGAACGCCGCCTGGATCTGGGTGCCTTTCCTGGTGGTCTTCACCCTCGCAGCCTGGTTCTTTATGAATGACCTGTCCGCGTCGAAGGCGTCGCTGAGCGAACAGCTGCCGGTGCTGAAGCGTGGACACCTCTGGGTGATGGCGCTGCTGTATCTGGCTACCTTCGGTTCGTTTATCGGCTTCTCTGCGGGCTTCGCGATGCTGTCGAAAACGCAGTTCCCGGAGATTCAAATCCTGCACTTTGCCTTCTTCGGACCGTTTATCGGTGCCCTGGCGCGTTCGCTGGGCGGTATGGTCTCTGACCGTCTCGGCGGTACCCGCGTGACGCTGGTGAACTTCGTCGTGATGGCGGTGTTCTGCGCGCTGCTGTTCCTCACTCTACCCGTCGACGGGCAGGGCGGTAACTTCATCGCCTTCTTCGGCGTGTTTATGGTGCTGTTCCTGACGGCCGGGCTGGGGAGCGCGTCTACCTTCCAGATGATCTCCGTGATCTTCCGTAAGCTGACGATGGATCGCGTGAAGGCGCAGGGCGGGAGCGAAGAGCAGGCCATGCGCGAAGCGGCGACGGATACGGCCGCGGCGCTGGGCTTTATCTCTGCCATCGGCGCGATTGGCGGCTTCTTTATCCCGAAAGCGTTCGGTATCTCTCTGGACCTGACCGGCTCACCGGCCGGTGCCATGAAAGTCTTCCTCGTCTTCTATATCGCCTGCGTTGTGATTACGTGGCTGGTATATGGCCGAAATACCAAGAAAAATAAGTAAGTGTGATTATCCGTTTACGCGGCCTTCGGGCCGCATTTTTTTTAGCCTGAATAATAGTTACAACATACTTACGGCTTTTACGGCAGACGCCTGCGGTGACACTGTGATCGCCATCGCTTTGCAGGTGGCTCTACCCCTTAATACCTGAGATGTTAAATTTTGACTGGCTTTTTGTACGATAAAATAAAAATAACTCTATATTTCATGATGATATGAATTTTTTGAAGATACCGCTTTGGTGGTATTTGGTGTAATCCCTCGCCTGAAAGTCCCTCCTCGTCTTGATCGTTATCAATTCTCCCCCTCTTTCAGGGCGTTACCTTCGCTGTAAATCAGCAATGTCGATTTAGAGAGCCACAGGCTCCACACAGGAGATACCCGATGAGCAAATTTTTGGACCGGTTTCGCTACTTCAAACAGAAGGGTGAAACTTTTGCCGATGGGCACGGCCAGGTTCTGGATACCAACCGGGACTGGGAAGACGGTTACCGCCAGCGCTGGCAGCATGACAAAGTCGTCCGTTCGACCCACGGCGTGAACTGTACCGGTTCATGCAGCTGGAAGATTTTCGTTAAAAACGGTCTGGTGACCTGGGAAATGCAGCAGACCGACTATCCGCGCACCCGCCCGGATATGCCAAACCACGAACCGCGCGGCTGCCCGCGCGGTGCCAGCTACTCCTGGTATCTCTACAGCGCTAACCGTCTGAAATACCCGCTGATGCGCAAGCGCCTGATGAAAATGTGGCGTGAGGCGAAAGTGCAGCACAGCGATCCGGTGGATGCCTGGGCGTCCATCATCGAAGACGCTGACAAAGCAAAAAGCTTCAAGCAGGCTCGCGGTCGCGGTGGTTTCGTTCGCTCCTCATGGAAAGAGGTAAACGAGCTGATTGCCGCCTCCAACGTCTACACCGTCAAAACCTACGGTCCTGACCGCGTGGCGGGCTTCTCGCCAATTCCGGCGATGTCGATGGTCTCTTACGCTTCCGGGGCGCGCTATCTGTCTCTAATCGGCGGTACCTGCCTGAGCTTCTACGACTGGTACTGCGACCTGCCGCCTGCGTCTCCGCAGACCTGGGGCGAGCAGACCGACGTGCCGGAGTCCGCGGACTGGTACAACTCCAGCTATATCATCGCCTGGGGCTCAAACGTACCTCAGACCCGTACGCCGGACGCGCACTTCTTTACCGAAGTCCGTTACAAAGGCACCAAAACCGTAGCAGTGACCCCTGACTACGCGGAAATCGCCAAGCTTTGCGATCTGTGGCTGGCGCCGAAACAGGGTACCGACGCGGCGATGGCGATGGCGATGGGCCACGTCATGCTGCGTGAATTCCATCTTGATAAGCCAAGCCAGTACTTCACCGACTACGTTCGCCGCTACACCGACATGCCGATGCTGGTCATGCTGGAAGAGCGTGAGGGCTACTATGCCGCGGGCCGCACGCTGCGCGCAGCCGATCTGGTGGATTCGCTGGGCCAGGAAAACAACCCTGAGTGGAAAACCGTTGCGTATAACAGCAACGGCGAGCTGGTGGCGCCAAACGGCTCTATCGGCTTCCGCTGGGGCGAGAAGGGCAAGTGGAACCTTGAGCAACGCAACGGTACGACCGGTGAAGAGACGGAGCTGCGCCTGAGCATGCTGGGCAGCCAGGACGAGATCGCTGAAGTCGGGTTCCCGTACTTCGGCGGTGAAGGTTCAGAGCACTTCAACAAGGTTGAACTGAAAAACGTTCTGATGCACAAACTGCCGGTTAAGCGCCTACAGCTGGCCGACGGCTCTACCGCGCTGGTCACCACCGTTTATGACCTGACCATGGCGAACTACGGTCTGGAGCGCGGTCTGGGCGATGAAAACTGCGCAACCGGCTATGACGACGTGAAGGCCTACACCCCGGCCTGGGCGGAACAGATTACCGGCGTGCCTCGCGCGCACATTACCCGTATCGCACGTGAGTTTGCAGAAAACGCGGACAAAACGCACGGTCGTTCGATGATCATCGTCGGCGCGGGTCTGAACCACTGGTATCACCTCGATATGAACTATCGCGGTCTGATCAACATGCTGATCTTCTGCGGCTGCGTCGGTCAGAGCGGCGGCGGCTGGGCACACTACGTCGGCCAGGAAAAACTGCGTCCGCAGACCGGCTGGCAGCCGCTGGCGTTTGCCCTCGACTGGCAGCGTCCGGCACGCCATATGAACAGCACCTCCTACTTCTATAACCACTCCAGCCAGTGGCGCTACGAGACGGTCACCGCGCAGGAGCTGCTGTCGCCGATGGCGGATAAATCCCGCTACAGCGGCCACCTGATTGACTTCAACGTGCGCGCAGAGCGCATGGGCTGGCTGCCATCGGCGCCGCAGCTGGGCACTAACCCGCTGCGCATTGCGGAAGCGGCGAAGAAGGCGGGCATGTCACCGGTGGATTACACCGTAAAATCCCTGAAGGATGGCTCAATCCGCTTCGCGGCGGAACAGCCGGAGAACGGTAAAAACCACCCGCGCAACCTGTTCATCTGGCGCTCCAACCTGCTGGGCTCGTCCGGTAAAGGCCACGAGTACATGCTGAAATACCTGCTCGGTACCGAAAACGGTATCCAGGGGAAAGATCTCGGCAAGCAGGGCGGCGTGAAGCCGGAAGAGGTCGAGTGGAAAGATAACGGCCTCGACGGCAAGCTGGATCTGGTGGTGACGCTCGACTTCCGTCTGTCCAGCACCTGCCTGTACTCCGACATCGTGCTGCCAACCGCGACCTGGTACGAAAAAGACGACATGAATACCTCGGATATGCATCCGTTTATTCATCCGCTGTCTGCGGCCGTTGACCCGGCGTGGGAATCGAAAAGCGACTGGGATATCTACAAAGACATCGCGAAGAAATTCTCCGAAGTCTGCGTTGGGCACCTCGGCAAAGAGACCGACGTGGTGACGCTGCCAATTCAGCACGACTCCGCTGCCGAACTGGCGCAGCCGCTGGACGTGAAGGACTGGAAAAAAGGCGAATGCGACCTGATCCCGGGCGTAACCGCGCCGCACATTATTCCGGTTGAACGCGACTATCCGGCAACCTACGAGCGCTTTACCTCTATCGGCCCGCTAATGGAGAAAATCGGTAACGGCGGGAAAGGGATCGCCTGGAACACCCAGAGCGAAATGGATCTGCTGCGCAAGCTCAACTACACCAAAGCGGACGGCCCGGCGAAAGGCCAGCCGATGCTAAACACGGCGATTGATGCGGCAGAGATGATCCTGACCCTGGCCCCGGAAACCAACGGCCACGTTGCCGTCAAAGCCTGGGCGGCGCTGAGCGAGTTCACCGGTCGCGACCATACGCACCTGGCGACGAATAAAGAGGAAGAGAAAATCCGCTTCCGCGATATTCAGGCGCAGCCGCGCAAGATTATCTCCAGCCCGACCTGGTCTGGTCTGGAAGATGAGCACGTGTCCTATAACGCGGGCTACACCAACGTTCACGAGCTGATCCCATGGCGCACCCTGTCAGGCCGTCAGTCGCTGTATCAGGATCACCAGTGGATGCGCGACTTCGGTGAAAGCCTGCTGGTCTACCGTCCGCCAATCGACACCCGCTCCGTGAAAGCGGTGATGGGCGCGAAATCGAACGGTAACCCAGAGAAGGCGTTGAACTTCCTGACGCCGCACCAGAAGTGGGGTATCCACTCCACCTACAGCGACAACCTGCTGATGCTGACCCTGTCGCGCGGCGGTCCGATTGTCTGGATGAGCGAAACGGACGCCAAAGATCTGGGTATCGAAGATAACGACTGGATCGAAGTGTTCAACAGCAACGGTGCCCTGACGGCGCGTGCGGTGGTGAGCCAGCGCGTACCGGCCGGGATGACCATGATGTACCACGCGCAGGAACGTATCGTTAACCTGCCGGGGTCAGAAATTACCGAGCAGCGCGGCGGGATCCACAACTCCGTGACCCGCATTACGCCGAAGCCGACCCACATGATCGGTGGCTATGCGCAGCTGGCCTACGGCTTTAACTACTACGGCACCGTAGGATCGAACCGCGATGAGTTCGTGGTGGTACGTAAGATGAAGAATATTAACTGGTTAGACGACGAAGGTAATGACCAGGTACAGGAGAGCGTAAAATGAAAATTCGTTCACAAGTCGGCATGGTGCTGAATCTGGATAAATGCATCGGCTGTCATACCTGCTCGGTCACCTGTAAAAACGTCTGGACCAGCCGCGAAGGTATGGAGTACGCCTGGTTCAACAACGTGGAAAGCAAGCCGGGCACCGGCTTCCCGACCGACTGGGAAAACCAGGAGAAGTGGAAGGGCGGCTGGATCCGTAAAATCAACGGCAAGCTGCAGCCGCGCATGGGTAACCGCGCGATGCTGCTGGGTAAAATCTTCGCTAACCCGCACCTGCCGGGCATCGACGATTACTACGAGCCGTTTGACTACGACTACCAGAACCTGCACAACGCGCCGGAAAGCAAGCACCAGCCGATCGCCCGTCCGCGCTCGCTGATCACCGGTCAGCGCATGGACAAGATCACCAGCGGTCCAAACTGGGAGGAGATTCTGGGCGGCGAGTTCGAGAAGCGCGCCAAAGACCAGAACTTCGAGAACATGCAGAAGGCGATGTACGGCCAGTTCGAAAATACCTTCATGATGTATCTGCCGCGCCTGTGCGAGCACTGCCTCAACCCGGCGTGCGTGGCGACCTGCCCGAGCGGCGCTATCTACAAGCGTGAAGAAGATGGCATCGTGCTGATCGACCAGGACAAGTGCCGCGGCTGGCGTATGTGCATCACCGGCTGCCCGTACAAAAAAATCTACTTCAACTGGAAGAGCGGTAAATCTGAGAAGTGCATCTTCTGCTACCCGCGTATCGAAGCCGGAATGCCGACCGTCTGCTCAGAAAGCTGCGTAGGCCGTATTCGCTACCTCGGCGTGCTGCTGTATGACGCGGACGCGATTGAAAATGCCGCCAGCACCGAGCACGAGAAAGATCTGTATCAGCGTCAGCTGGACGTGTTCCTCGATCCGAACGATCCGAAGGTGATCGAGCAGGCCCTGAAAGACGGCGTGCCGCAGAGCGTGATTGACGCGGCGCAGCAGTCACCGGTGTACAAAATGGCGATGGACTGGAAGCTGGCCCTGCCGCTGCACCCGGAATATCGCACCCTGCCGATGGTCTGGTACGTGCCGCCGCTGTCGCCGATTCAGTCCGCGGCTGACGCGGGCGAACTGGGCAGTAACGGCATCCTGCCGGACGTAGAAAGCCTGCGTATTCCGGTTCAGTACCTGGCGAACCTGTTGACCGCAGGGGACACCCAGCCGGTACTGCTCGCGCTGAAGCGTATGCTGGCGATGCGTCACTTCAAACGCGCGGAAACCGTAGACGGCGTGATCGATACCCGCGCGCTGGAAGAGGTTGGTCTGACCGAAGCGCAGGCGCAGGAGATGTACCGCTATCTGGCGATTGCCAACTACGAAGACCGTTTCGTGGTGCCGAGCAGCCACCGCGAGCTGGCCCGTGAAGCCTTCCCGGAAAAAAATGGCTGTGGCTTTACCTTTGGCGACGGTTGCCACGGGTCAGACAGCAAATTCAACCTGTTCAACAGCCGCCGCATCGATGCCATGGATGTGACCAGCAAAACGGAGCCGCACCAATGATTGAACTCGTCATTGTTTCGCGTCTGCTCGAGTACCCGGATGCTGCGCTTGCGCAGCATCAGCAGGAACTCTTTGATGCACTCGCGTCATCTGAAAACCTGGATAAAGACGATGCCCAGCGGCTTGGCGTTTTCCTCCGCGATCTGCTGGCGCGCGACCTTCTGGATGCCCAGTCGGACTACAGCCAGCTGTTTGACCGTGGTCGTGCGACCTCGCTGCTGCTGTTTGAACACGTTCACGGTGAGTCCCGTGACCGCGGTCAGGCGATGGTGGACCTGATGGCCCAGTACGAACAGCACGGCCTGCAGCTCGACAGCCGCGAGCTGCCGGATCATCTCCCGCTGTATCTGGAGTACCTGGCGCAGCTGCCGAAAGAGGAGGCGCTGGGCGGTCTGCAGGATATCGCGCCGATCCTGGCGCTGCTCGGCGCGCGTCTTCAGCAGCGCGAGAGCCGCTATGCTGTTCTGTTCGATCTGCTGGTGAAGCTGGCCAACGCCTCGGTCGACAGTGAAAAAGTGGCGGAGAAAATTGCGGATGAAGCCCGCGACGATACCCCACAGGCGCTGGATGCCGTCTGGGAAGAAGAGCAGGTGAAATTCTTTGCTGACCAGAACTGCGGCGAGTCTGAAATCTCCGCTCACCAGCGTCGCTTTGCCGGCGCGGTTGCCCCGCAATATTTGAATATCTCTAACGGAGGACGGCACTAATGTACTTCCTGAATATGTTCTTCTTTGACATTTACCCGTATATCGCGGGCACCGTGTTCCTGGTGGGAAGCTGGCTGCGTTACGACTACGGCCAGTACACCTGGCGTGCCGCCTCCAGCCAGATGCTGGATCGTAAAGGGATGCATGTGGGCTCTAACCTGTTTCACATCGGTATTCTGGGGATTTTTGCCGGTCACTTCCTGGGGATGCTGACGCCGCACTGGATGTATGAAGCGTGGCTACCGATCGAGGTGAAGCAGAAGATGGCGATGATCGCCGGCGGTGCCTGCGGCGTGATGACTCTGGTGGGGGGCCTGCTGCTGCTGAAACGTCGTCTGTTCAGCCCGCGCGTGCGTGCGACCACGACCGCAGCGGATATTCTGATCCTCTCCCTGCTGATGGTGCAGTGCGCGCTGGGCCTGCTGACCATTCCGTTCTCGGCGCAGCATATGGACGGGAGCGAAATGATGAAGCTCGTCGGCTGGGCGCAGTCCGTGGTGACCTTCCACGGCGGAGCCTCCGCGCACCTGGACGGCGTAGCGTTTATCTTCCGCGTTCACCTGGTGCTGGGGATGACGCTGTTTGTGCTGTTCCCGTTCTCACGTCTGGTGCATATCTGGAGCGCGCCGGTGGAGTACCTGACGCGCAAATACCAGATTGTGCGTGCCCGTCGCTAATTCGCCGTTTTGATACCAACCCCGCATTCGCGGGGTTTTTTTTCGCCCCAGCCCAGGTTATTGCCCGCGGCAGCAAACAGGATCAGCGCGCCGCCCGCCAGCTGCGTCAGGTTCAGCGAGTGTCCGAACACCAGATTATCGACAACGATCGCCACCACCGGATAGATAAACGACAGGGAGCCGGTAATGGGCGTAGGCAGCTTCTGGATCGCGCTGTAGAGCAGCTGGTACATAATGCCGGTATGGACGATGCCCAGCGTCAGCAGGATCGGCCAGGGAAAATCACCGGAAAATGACGGCATGCTGGCAAACGGCAAAAGCATCACGACGCCCGTCAGCACCTGGATAAAGGCAATATGCTGCGGCGCAACGGATCTGAGCTTGCGGGCAATAATGGCCGTGACCGCATAGAAGAAAGCCGCGGCCATCGCCAGGCCGATTCCGGCGAGCCATTCACTGCCGTGCGCGCCGGTCAGCTCGCTGGAGAGCAAGATCACCACGCCGCCGAAGGCGAGGAACAGCCAGCCCCATTTCACCAGGCTAACGCGCTCACCTAAAAACATCCCCATTAAGACCAGCATAAACGGCTGGGTGTTATAGACCACGGTAGAAAGACCAATCGAGATCCGTTCATAGGCCGCGAAGAGCAGCAGCCAGTTCACCACGAGCGCTACGCCGCCGAGAATGGCCAGCAGCAGCGTGGTGCGGGTGAGGGGACTGAAGGGCTTTTGACTTGCCCGGATAAAAATAAAAAGCGCTATTGCCCCGATAAGACAGCGCCAGAACACCACTTCCGTCACCGGCAGACCGCTGAGTAATACAAACGCACCGATAGAGCCGGAAATTAACATCGCCAGGCTCATTTGCCAGACGCCTTTATGGAAATCACGCATCATCCACCTCCTGATTGTATGTCACTATTGTCGAAAATCGCTGTCGGGTTTTACAGGGATGAGATAAGGTGAAATGCAGTGATGGCTTTTTAAAATTAGGTGAAAACGATGGAATACCTTCTCGATGATATCGACCGTCAAATTTTAGCCTGTCTGGTCGAGGATGCGCGCATGTCTTTGAAGGTGCTCAGCGGACGCATCGGTCTGACTTCCCCCAGCACGGCAGAACGCCTGAAGAGGCTGGAAGAGCGCGGTGTGATTCAGGGGTATGGCGCACGGGTGAATCTGGCGGCGCTGGGGTATACGCTGCAGGCGCTGGTGCGCGTGCGTCCTTTGCCGGGGTTGTTGCATAAGGTGGATAAATACATTCAGGCGATGCCGGAGTGTATAGAGAGCGACAAAGTCACCGGGGAAGATTGCTTTGTGATTAGGCTGGTGGTGCGATCGATAGAGCAGCTGGATGTGCTGCTGGACGGCCTGGCGGAGCATGCCCAGTGCAATACGTCGATTGTGAAGAGTTCGCCGGTGAAGCGTCGTTTGCCGCCGATGTAGGCTTCTGGCTTCTGTCGCCGGGTGGCGGCTGCGCCTACGAAGGCTTCCCCGTTACGGAAATGCATGATGCCTGATGCAAAAAGGAGGTTTGGAGTTATTTGAAAGTGATGGTGGTGGGGGAAGGATTACTCGGCGCGTTGCGCCTCGCCCTTCGGGTCGTTGCCTGCGGCAACGCTTTCTCGCTACGCTCGAATCGAACCTTAGTCGAAGTTTCTCATCCTTCCCCGTTACGGAAATGCATGATGCCTGGTGCAAAAAGGAGGTTTGGATTTATTTGAAAGTGATGGTGGTGGGGGAAGGATTACTCGGCGCGTTGCGCCTCGCCCTTCGGGTCGTTGCCTGCGGCAACGCTTTCTCGCTACGCTCGAATCGAACCTTAGTCGAAGTTTCTCATCCTTCCCCGTTACGGAAATGCATGATGCCTGGTGCAAAAAGGAGGTTTGGATTTATTTGAAAGTGATGGTGGTGGGGGAAGGATTACTCGGCGCGTTGCGCCTCGCCCTTCGGGTCGTTGCCTGCGGCAACGCTTTCTCGCTACGCTCGAATCGAACCTTGGTCGAAGCTTCTCATCCTTCCCCGTTACGGAAATGCATGATGCCTGGTGCGAACAGAGGGTTTAGCGTCATTTGAAGGTGATGGTGGTGGGGGAAGGATTACTCGGCGCGTTGCGCCTCGCCCTTCGGGTCGTTGCCTGCGGCAACGCTTTCTCGCTACGCTCGAATCGAACCTTGGTCGAAGCTTCTCATCCTTCCCCGTTACGGAAATGCATGATGCCTGGTGCGAACAGAGGGTTTAGCGTCATTTGAAGGTGATGGTGGTGGGGGAAGGATTACTCGGCGCGTTGCGCCTCGCCCTTCGGGTCGTTGCCTGCGGCAACGCTTTCTCGCTACGCTCGAATCGAACCTTGGTCGAAGCTTCTCATCCTTCCCCGTTACGGAAATGCATGATGCCTGGTGCGAACAGAGGGTTTAGCGTCATTTGAAGGTGATGGTGGTGGGGGAAGGATTCGAACCTTCGAAGTCGATGACGGCAGATTTACAGTCTGCTCCCTTTGGCCGCTCGGGAACCCCACCAGGGGTAATTCAAATTTTGAGGTCTTGCTGAGAGATGGTGGTGGGGGAAGGATTCGAACCTTCGAAGTCGATGACGGCAGATTTACAGTCTGCTCCCTTTGGCCGCTCGGGAACCCCACCACGGGGTAATGCTTTTTGACTTACCTGCTTCTGCTGGAAGCGGGGCGCATCATATCAAATGAGGCGCCCCTGTAAAGCATTCCTTTAGGTAAATGAAGCTGTTTGCCTGCTTTTTATCCGTAAAGGCGCAAAGCTAATCAATTCATTTTCCGAAAGATTAAAGAATGATGGTTCTGTTGCCGTAGACAAAGACACGCTGCGCCAGCACCTGATACAGCGCACGACTGAGCACGTTCTTCTCAACGTCACGCCCTGCACGCATCATGTCCTCGGCCGTGTAGGTGTGGTCCACGTGAATCACGTCCTGCATGATGATTGGACCTTCGTCCAGGTTGTCATTCACATAGTGCGCGGTCGCACCGATGATCTTCACGCCGCGCTCGTAGGCCTGGTGGTAGGGACGCGCGCCAATAAAGGCCGGCAGGAACGAGTGGTGAATGTTGATGATCTTGTTCGGGAAACGCGCCACGAAGGATGGCGTTAACACGCGCATGTATTTCGCCAGCACCACGTAGTCCGGGTTATGCGCTTCAATGGCCTGCGCCATCAGATCGTCGTGTTCTTCACGGGTATGGCCTTCGTGGCTCACCAGCTCGAACGGAATATCAAAACGCTCGACCAGCGTGCGCAGCGTCTCATGGTTGCCAATAACGGCAGCTATTTCCACGTCCAGACCGCCGTAGTTTGCTTTCATCAGCAGGTCGCCCAGACAGTGTGCTTCTTTGGTCACCAGGATCACGATGCGGCGTCGACCGGCTGGGGTTAGTTCGCGCACGGAACCTTCCGGAAGCGCGCTGTCGAGATCGGCAAGCAGGGTGGTGTCGTTGAAAATACCTTCGAGTTCGGTACGCATAAAGAAGCGGCCGGTACGGTGGTCAACGAACTCGTTGTTCTGCACGATATTCAGTTCATGTTTGTAGCAAATGTTGGTAATTCGTGCGATCAGTCCTTTTTGATCGGGACAGATGGTGCGCAGAACTTTACGTTGTAATGATTGCATCGCCGGGAAATCCTGTTTGTATTTGCGAAGTCTGGGTTGTCAGGCATTACTGCCCGCAACACTTTTTAAATTTTTTACCTGAACCACACGGGCAGGGATCGTTACGACCAAACTGTGGGCGCGTTCCGTCAATATAATACCACTGCCCGCTTTCCTTTAAGAACCGGGAACGCTCGATAATGGCACCAGGTTTATTATTCTCGGTAAAACGAGCGACAAAGCTGACGTAACCTTCATCCACATGACTGCCCGTTGAGGATTCATAGACGGTAAGGCCGAGCCACTGCGTGTTCGCGAAGCCGGCTTCGATGTCCTGTCTGAATTCGGCAGCGTGGCAGGAGGGATGCCAGGTTTTAATCAGGTAGTCTGCGTCTTTGATCACAAAAGCAGTGTAACGTGAACGCATGAGGTGTGACGGGTCTGGTGCAACCTGATCGCCAGACAGATATCGCTGGCAACATAGGCTATACTCCAGAGCGCTACCACAAGGGCAGAGTTGAGACACGATTCTCTTCCTGGAACAAATAATAAAGGCGTAAAACGCTTCGGGTAGCACTATGTTAACTGAGCTGTTGCGTTGACGCTATGTCAGGAATCCAGGGGAAGTAAAACAGGGCTAATGAGAAAGGTTAAAATTGGACTGGCGCTGGGCTCAGGTGCAGCCCGGGGATGGTCACACATCGGCGTGATTAATGCCTTAAACAAGATGGGCATTAACGTAGATATTGTCGCAGGGTGTTCAATAGGATCGCTTGTCGGCTCCGCTTACGCGTGCGGGAAGCTTCCGGAACTCGAGACCTGGGTGCGTTCCTTCAGTTACTGGGACGTCCTGCGCCTGATGGATCTCTCGTGGCAGCGTGGTGGGCTGTTGCGCGGCGAACGCGTCTTTAACCAGTTCCGCCAGGTTATGCCTCTCGAAGACTTCACTGATTGTCAGATGCCCTTTGGCGCCGTCGCGACGAACCTCAGCACGGGACGCGAACTCTGGCTAACCGAAGGGGATATCCATCTTGCCGTGCGCGCCTCCTGCAGCATGCCGGGGCTTATGGCGCCTGTCCCACACAACGGTTACTGGCTTGTCGACGGTGGCGTTGTAAACCCGGTTCCCATCTCTCTGACCCGTGCAATGGGGGCGGATATCGTAATTGCCGTCGACCTGCAGCACGACGCCCACCTGATGCAACAGGACCTCATGCCGGTCAATCTCCAGAGCGAAGATGCCGAGGGCGAGAAACTGGCCTGGCATGAGCGCCTGCGCGGTAGAATCGGGCGTATGTCCGCGCGACGCTCGGTTGCCGCGCCGACGGCGATAGAAATCATGACCACGTCAATCCAGGTACTGGAGAATCGCCTTAAGCGCAATCGTATGGCAGGCGACCCGCCAGATATTCTTATTCAGCCTTACTGTCCGCAAATCTCTACTCTTGATTTCCATCGGGCTGAGGCCGCCATCGCAGCGGGCTCGTTAGCCGTCGAAAAGAAAATGGACGAATTGTTGCCTTTTGTGCAAACAGCACGTTAAGCACCTTTTTTTGACTACTTCAGCAAAATCTGACAGGCGATAGTGCCGATCGCATGCCACTATTTAGTTACTGTCAGCCAGGGGAGGAACCATGACGCAGCCATTGGCCGGAAAACACATTTTGATTGTTGAAGACGAGCCCGTTTTCCGATCGCTACTGGATTCGTGGTTATCCTCGCTGGGAGCAATCACTTCACTGGCTGAAGATGGTATCGACGCCCTGGAAAAAATGATCAGCATTACGCCCGATTTAATGATTTGCGACATTGAGATGCCGCGCATGAACGGGCTGAAGCTGGTTGAACATCTGCGTAACGAAGGCAACCAGACGCCGATTCTGGTGATCTCTGCCACAGAGAATATGGCGGATATCGCCAAAGCATTGCGACTCGGTGTCCAGGATATTCTGCTTAAACCGGTCAAGGATCTGAACCGGCTGCGAGAAACGGTCTTAGCGTGCCTTTATCCGAATATGTTTAATTCCCGGGTAGAGGAAGAGGAGCGTCTTTTCCAGGACTGGGATGCCCTGGTGAGTGATCCTCCTGCTGCGGCGAAACTGTTGCAAGAACTTCAGCCACCCGTACAGCAAACTATTTCACACTGCCGCGTAAATTATCGTCAGCTGGTGGCGGCTGATCAGCCGGGACTGGTACTGGATATCGCACCTTTATCTGATTCCGACCTTGCGTTTTATTCTCTGGATGTCACCCGGGCAGGGGATAATGGCGTATTAGCCGCGTTACTTCTTCGCGCGCTTTTTAATGGTTTGCTGCAGGAACAGTTATCGCATCAGGGACAACGGCTGCCGGAGTTAGGCAGTTTGCTCAAACAGGTAAACCAGCTTTTTCGCCAGGCTAATTTGCCCGGACAGTTCCCGCTGCTGGTTGGCTATTACCACAGCGGTTTAAAGAATCTGATCCTCGTTTCAGCAGGTCTCAACGCTTCACTGAATACCGGTGAACATCATATTCAGGTGAGTAACGGCGTGCCGCTTGGGACATTGGGTACGGCGTATCTTAATCAAATTAGCCACCGCTGTTCCTCCTGGCAGTGCCAAATTTGGGGCGCCGGGGGACGGCTACGCTTAATGTTGTCCACGGAATAAGCAATTGGATCTTAATTTTAAGATTGCTTTACCTGTGTTTTACGGGGAGTGCTACTATCGCTGCCCAGATTCATGCGTATTTGTCCTAATTGATCGGCAACGCGTTCTTTTCAGACCCGGACTGCGGGGCGAGGCTGATATACTCAACGCGTTATTTATTGCATAAAAGTTCAAAACTTGAACAGCTCAGGAGAATTTGAATGGCTGCCCTAAATTCGAAAGTCAGAAAGGCCGTCATCCCGGTAGCGGGATTGGGGACCAGGATGTTACCAGCAACTAAGGCAATTCCTAAAGAGATGCTGCCTCTGGTTGATAAGCCATTAATCCAGTATGTCGTTAATGAATGTATCGCAGCCGGCATCACTGAAATTGTGCTGGTTACGCATTCATCAAAAAACTCTATCGAAAACCATTTCGATACAAGCTTTGAACTTGAAGCCATGCTGGAAAAACGTGTTAAGCGTCAGCTGTTAGAAGAAGTTCAGTCTATTTGCCCGCCACACGTTACCATTATGCAGGTTCGTCAGGGCCTGGCTAAAGGTTTGGGCCACGCTGTAATGTGTGCACATCCTGTTGTAGGTGATGAGCCTGTAGCGGTAATTCTGCCTGACGTAATTCTGGACGAATACGAATCCGATCTTTCTCAGGATAACCTGGCAGAGATGATCAAACGTTTCGACGAAACCGGTAGCAGCCAGATTATGGTTGAGCCTGTTGAAGACGTGACGGCATACGGTGTGGTTGACTGCAAAGGCGTTAACCTTGAGCCGGGCGAAAGCGTGCCAATGGTTGGCGTGGTAGAGAAGCCTAAAGCCGACGTAGCGCCTTCAAACCTGGCCGTTGTAGGTCGCTATGTTCTGAGCGCTGAAATCTGGCCTCTGCTGGCGAAAACGCCTCCAGGAGCGGGTGATGAGATTCAGCTGACGGATGCCATTGATATGCTGATCGAGAAAGAGACCGTTGAGGCTTACCATATGAAAGGTAAGAGCCATGACTGCGGTAATAAGCTTGGTTATATGCAGGCGTTTGTTGAATATGGTATTCGCCACAATACTCTTGGTGAAGAATTTAAAACCTGGCTCAAAGAGAGCGTAGGTATTAAGAAATAAGCCACGGGTACATATGTCCGAAACCGGTGAGGCGCTGCCCACCGGTTTTTTTATGCCCTAAACACTTCTGAAACCTGTCTCTAAGTACAGTTATTAAAATTGCCAAATAATGCTTTATGACAGAGTGTAAGGGGATGTTTGCGACAAATTTAGGTTAAAAAAAATCCCGCATTACGCGGGATTTTTCTGAATACGGCTGGATTAATCCTTGATCAGGAAGTCGTCCAGCTGTTTACCTTGTTCGTCCATGGCTTTCTTGATAACAGCAGGAGTGCGGCCCTGGCCAGTCCAGGTTTTAGTTTCGCCGTTCTCATCAACGTAGCTATATTTAGCAGGACGAGCAGCACGCTTGGCTTTAGTACCGGTTTTAGCTGCAGCCATGCTGTTCAGCAATTCATTTGGATCGATACCATCAGCAATCAGCATTTCACGATATTGCTGCAGTTTACGAGTACGTTCTTCGATTTCAGCAGCAGCTGCGCTTTCTTCTTCACGACGTTCATTAACTACAACTTCTAATTTTTCCAGCATTTCTTCAAGCGTTTCGAGGGTGCATTCTCTTGCCTGCGCACGAAGAGTACGGATGTTGTTCAGAATTTTAAGTGCTTCGCTCATTGTAGTAATCTCAAACTTATAATGGGGGGTGGTTTGTTGACCTAATAATAGAGCCATAAATTCAGTTGTGCAATAGCCAGGAATGTAAGGAATTCAAAAAATACTAAATAATGCCGCTATTATTAATTACGCTAACTTAAATTTCATCACCCAACAGTCTCGTTTGTTATCAGCTAACCCGGCTGGACCCGGTCGATTGCCTCTTTTTTTTGTGACATTTACCGCAGGAATTATAGTTGCGGCGGAGAAATATCAGCCTTTTGTATTAGTTCCCCTCCGTGATGTTAAGACTGAAATAGTTAATAAATAGTGAATTTTAATGAACGGGGATTCCACTATAAAATGCAGTGTTATGTTTGGCTAAACATATAACATATTGGCCAGGCTGAAGGAGTTTACTTCATGTTTTAGCGGGTTATTTTCATGAAAAGAAGGTTGTGAACTCCGCGCTGAAACGCTTCCTCTGTGTGCTACATCGCTGATGACCAGACAAATTATGGTACAATGAATCATCGGGAATATTACACATTGATTAGGGTTTTACGGCCAATGGCACAACTTTATTTCTACTATTCGGCAATGAATGCCGGGAAATCCACCGCGTTGCTGCAATCCTCGTACAATTACCAGGAGCGCGGGATGCGTAGCGTTGTTTATACGGCTGAAATTGACGATCGCTTTGGCGCAGGGAAGGTGAGTTCCAGAATAGGGCTCTCATCGCCTGCCAGACTGTTTAACCCGAAAACCGATCTGTTTGAGGACATTCGTACAGAACATGCTTTGCAGCCCATTCACTGTGTTCTGGTAGATGAGAGCCAGTTTCTGACGCGTGAACAGGTTCATGCCCTTTCAGAGGTGGTCGATGAGCTTGATATTCCCGTGCTGTGTTACGGCCTGCGTACGGATTTCCGCGGTGAGCTCTTTGCCGGTAGCCAGTATTTGCTTGCCTGGTCGGATAAGCTTGTTGAATTGAAAACAATCTGCTTCTGCGGTCGCAAAGCCAGCATGGTGCTTCGTCTCGACCAGGCCGGGAAACCTTATGCAGATGGCGAGCAGGTGGTTATAGGCGGTAATGAACGCTATGTTTCAGTCTGTCGTAAGCATTATAAAGAAGCGTTGTCTGTAGGCTCGCTGACGGCGATTCAACACGACAACAGGAAATAACGCCAGCCTTGTTATACAGACATAAAAAAACCCGCCATAAAGGCGGGTTTTTTCTTCTGCTTTCAATTAAGCGCTTTTCTTCGCTTTCTTGTCAGCTTTGATGACAGGAACTTCTGTTTTCACAGCGGCAACGTCACCTTCTTTGAACTCACGACCGTAGAAGGTATCCAGCAGAATCTGTTTCAGCTCGGAGATCAGTGGGTAGCGCGGGTTAGCACCAGTACACTGGTCATCGAATGCATCTTCAGACAGCTTATCTACGTGAGCGAGGAAGTCAGCTTCCTGAACGCCTGCTTCACGGATAGATTTTGGAATACCCAGCTCAGCTTTCAGGCTTTCCAGCCATGCCAGCAGTTTCTCAATCTTCGCAGCAGTGCGGTCTCCCGGTGCGCTCAGACCAAGGTGGTCTGCGATTTCAGCGTAACGACGGCGCGCTTGCGGACGGTCGTACTGGCTGAAAGCAGTCTGCTTGGTTGGGTTGTCGTTAGCGTTATAACGGATAACGTTGCTGATCAACAGGGCGTTCGCCAGACCGTGAGGAATGTGGAACTGAGAACCCAGCTTGTGCGCCATAGAGTGGCAAACACCCAGGAAGGCGTTCGCAAACGCGATACCGGCGATGGTTGCTGCACTGTGAACGCGTTCACGTGCTACTGGGTTTTTAGACCCTTCGTTGTAGGACGCTGGCAGGTTTTCCTTCAGCAGTTTCAGCGCCTGCAGAGCCTGACCGTCAGAGAACTCAGATGCCAGCACAGAAACGTAAGCTTCCAGGGCGTGAGTTACCGCATCCAGACCACCGAACGCACACAGTGATTTCGGCATCTCCATGACCAGGTTCGCATCAACGATAGCCATGTCTGGGGTCAGTGCATAGTCAGCCAGTGGGTATTTCTGACCTGTTGCATCGTCCGTTACTACTGCGAATGGCGTAACTTCTGAACCGGTACCGGAAGTGGTGGTTACCGCGATCATTTTCGCTTTTACGCCCATTTTCGGGAACTTGTAGATACGTTTACGGATGTCCATAAAGCGCAACGCCAGTTCTTCGAAGTGGGTTTCAGGATGCTCGTACATGACCCACATGATTTTCGCGGCGTCCATTGGGGAACCGCCACCCAGAGCGATAATCACATCTGGTTTGAAGGAGTTAGCCAGCTCAGCACCTTTACGCACAACGCTCAGAGTAGGGTCAGCTTCAACTTCAAAGAACACTTCAGTTTCTACGCCAGCCGCTTTCAGTACAGAGGTGATCTGGTCAGCGTAGCCGTTGTTGAACAGGAAACGGTCAGTCACGATGAGCGCACGTTTGTGGCCATCAGTAATCACTTCATCCAGCGCGATTGGCAGTGAGCCACGGCGGAAGTAGATAGATTTCGGAAGTTTGTGCCACAACATGTTTTCAGCTCGCTTAGCAACGGTTTTCTTGTTGATCAGGTGTTTTGGACCAACGTTTTCAGAGATGGAGTTACCACCCCAGGAACCACAACCCAGAGTCAGGGAAGGTGCGAGTTTAAAGTTGTACAGGTCACCGATACCACCCTGAGAAGCAGGGGTGTTAATCAGGATACGTGCAGTTTTCATCATCTGACCGAAGTGGGCAACGCGTTCTGGCTGGTTGTCCTGGTCGGTGTACAGACAAGACGTGTGACCGATACCGCCCATGGCAACCAGTTTCTCGGCTTTCTCTACCGCGTCTTCGAAATCTTTCGCACGGTACATGGCAAGCGTTGGAGACAGTTTTTCATGTGCAAACGGCTCGCTTTCGTCAACAACTTTCACTTCACCGATCAGGATTTTGGTTGTTGCCGGAACGGTAAAGCCTGCGAGTTCAGCAATTTTGTAAGCCGGCTGACCCACGATAGCGGCGTTAAGTGCGCCATTTTTCAGGATGATGTCCTGAACTGCTTTCAGCTCTTTGCCCTGCAGCAGATAGCCGCCGTGGCTGGCGAAACGTTCACGAACTGCGTCGTACACGGAATCAACAACAACAACAGACTGTTCAGATGCACAGATCACGCCGTTATCGAAGGTTTTAGACATCAGTACAGACGCAACGGCACGTTTGATGTCAGCAGTTTCGTCGATAACAACAGGAGTGTTACCGGCGCCCACACCGATCGCTGGTTTACCGGAGCTGTATGCGGCTTTAACCATGCCAGGACCACCGGTCGCCAGGATCAGGTTAATGTCCGGGTGATGCATCAGCGCATTGGAGAGCTCAACAGAAGGTTGGTCGATCCAGCCGATCAGATCTTTTGGTGCGCCAGCAGCGATCGCCGCCTGCAGGACGATATCCGCAGCTTTGTTGGTCGCGTCTTTCGCACGTGGGTGTGGAGAGAAGATGATTGCGTTACGGGTCTTCAGGCTAATCAGTGATTTGAAGATAGCCGTAGACGTTGGGTTAGTTGTCGGAACAATACCGCAGATGATGCCGATAGGTTCAGCGATGGTGATGGTACCGAAGGTGTCGTCTTCGGACAGCACGCCACAGGTTTTCTCATCTTTATAGGCGTTGTAGATATACTCGGAAGCAAAGTGGTTTTTGATCACTTTATCTTCCACGATACCCATGCCGGATTCGGCAACGGCCATTTTAGCGAGAGGGATTCGAGCATCTGCAGCAGCCAGTGCGGCCGCGCGGAAGATTTTATCAACCTGTTCTTGGGTGAAATTGGCATATTCACGCTGGGCTTTTTTAACGCGCTCGACGAGGGCGTTCAGTTCAGCGATATTAGTAACAGCCATAATGCTCTCCTGATAATGTTTAAACTCTTTTAGTAAACCAGCGCTCGATACGTCACACAGTATAGACAGAGCCGATACGACTTGCGTAACACAAAGTAAAACAAAGAGTTACTTTCTGCGTCAGCACACTAATTTACTAAAAGAGCCTTACCTTAGCATCATCCCTTTTTGTCAGGCGATCTCCCTGGGGGCGTAACCAAGATTACTCACTTCTGAGTACGGAAATCATGATCTGCGTCAATTTTCCCCCAAGCTGATACCTTTCAGCAGGGTTATTTCGTTGAGATTTTTCAAGTGTTAAATAATTACGTAAGTAATGGAAGCGACGCTATCATTGATTATACATATGTTTAACATCCTGAAATGATAACGTTTTGCCACAGATTTCGAGTGAAGTATGCTAATAAAAAGGGTATCTTCAGCGCGATTTCTCATGACAAAGTGTCAGTCCCGGGCATGTGTATAAGCGGAGCAAAACGTGATCCAAACGCTCTTTGATTTTCCAACGTATTTTAAATTTTTTATTGGTTTGTTTGCCCTGGTCAACCCGGTGGGGATCATTCCTGTCTTTATTAGTATGACGAGTTATCAGACGGCGGCGGCCAGGAATAAGACCAACCTCACCGCTAACCTGTCAGTGGCTATCATATTGCTCACCTCCCTTTTTCTTGGGGACGCCATTCTCCAGCTCTTCGGGATTTCGATTGACTCTTTCCGCATAGCGGGTGGGATCCTGGTCGTGACCATCGCGATGTCCATGATCAGCGGTAAGCTGGGCGAGGATAAACAGAACAAGCAGGAGAAGTCAGAAACAGCTATCCGCGAAAGTATTGGCGTGGTGCCGCTGGCCTTACCGCTCATGGCTGGCCCTGGCGCCATCAGTTCAACCATTGTCTGGGGCACGCGTTACCATAGCCTGATGCACCTGATTGGCTTTTCCGTTGCCATTGCGCTTTTCGCACTCTGCTGTTGGGGAGTATTCCGCATGGCGCCCTGGCTGGTGCGCCTGCTGGGGCAGACGGGCATTAACGTCATAACGCGTATTATGGGGCTGCTGTTGATGGCGTTAGGGATAGAATTCATCGTTACAGGAATTAAAAGCATTTTCCCCGGTTTGCTGCACTGATATTTCGTATGAAAGAACGGAGCCACGGCTCCGTTTTTTTACGTCATTATCAGTAAATCCTATAACTAAAGTTGAAATGCTCACATATCATAATAAATTCTACTAATAATGTTCATTGCTTGTATTTCAATGAGTTATTAATTCCCGCCAAACCCGCCTGCGCAGAAAACCTTCGATCGATCTGTTATTTTACTCACATGATACTCTGGGGCTTGCTGAGAGATAACCGAAATGATATTAGTAAATTCAACATTCCCCTAGATGAATGTGCTAAATAATAACCAGTTGTTAAATTTTTGTACAAAATCACTCGATGATAGCGCAGCGACGCGCGTGTAGAGAAAATTTTCTCTATCTTATTGAATATCATAATTTTTAAGTGGTATTCGATGTCCGGCAGGGCTGCCCTCAACGATGCGGTACTCACCGTAAAAGAGAATTGCTTAACAAATTTGCAAAATGTATTGGCGCGCGTTTACGCCATTTGATACTTTCCGGCCTAATATTTTGCAGCATAAAACAAGCAGATGAGAATTATTTTCATATGGTTCTCTTCTCAGATATCCAGTGCAGGTCTCAAACAGGGGAGGCCTGTAAAGAATCGACGCAAGACGGCCATACGAGCGGTCAGTAATAAAAAAGTCGGTGATAGCAAGCAGTAAAAGAAGAACCTGACAGCAGCAAAAAAAACTCCTGCGCTGTACAGGCCCCAAAAGGGGATTACACAGCTGGCGAAGGCCAGTCATTATAATGAGTGGAGTACCAACACAATGTCCATCATCACAAAAAAAAATCTGGTAGCGGCGGGGATTTTAACTGCGCTAATCGCGGGCAACGCTGCAATGGCTGCGGACGTTCCTGCAGGTGTTCAACTGGCGGAGAAACAGACGCTGGTGCGTAACAACGGTGCGGAAGTTCAGTCTCTTGACCCGCACAAAATTGAAGGTGTTCCTGAGTCTAACGTTAACCGCGACCTGTTCGAAGGCCTGCTGGTGACAGACGTAGACGGCCACCCGGCGCCGGGTGTTGCAGAAAAATGGGAAAACAAAGATTTCAAAGTCTGGACCTTCCATCTGCGTAAAGATGCGAAATGGTCCGACGGTACACCGGTCACGGCCGAAGATTTCGTTTATAGCTGGCAGCGTCTGGCGAATCCAACCACCGCCTCTCCGTATGCGAGCTACCTGCAATATGGCCACATCGCCAATATTGATGATATCATCGCGGGCAAAAAACCTGTTACCGACCTGGGCGTAAAAGCGATCGATGCCAATACCTTTGAAGTGACGTTGAGCGAACCTGTTCCGTACTTCTATAAGCTGCTGGTTCACCCGTCCGTCTCCCCGGTACCAAAATCCGCCGTGGAAAAATTTGGTGAGAAATGGACGCAGCCTGCCAATATCGTGACCAACGGTGCCTATAAGCTGAAAGACTGGGTGGTCAACGAACGTATGGTGCTTGACCGTAACCCGCAGTATTGGGATAACGCGAAAACCGTTATTGACCAGGTGACCTACCTGCCAATTTCGTCCGAAGTGACTGACGTTAACCGCTATCGCAGCGGTGAAATCGACATGACCTATAACAACATGCCGATTGAACTGTTCCAGAAACTGAAAAAAGAGATCCCTAAAGAAGTTCACGTCGATCCGTACCTGTGCACCTATTACTATGAAATCAACAACCAGAAAGCACCGTTTACCGACGTACGTGTTCGTACCGCGCTGAAGCTGGCACTGGATCGCGATATCATCGTAAACAAAGTGAAAAACCAGGGCGATCTGCCGGCGTACAGCTATACCCCTCCATACACCGATGGCGCAAAACTGACCGAGCCAGAGTGGTTTAAACAGACTCAGGAACAGCGTAACGCAGAAGCGAAGAAACTGCTGGCCGAAGCGGGCTACACCGCAGATAAGCCGCTGACCTTCAGCCTGTTGTACAACACTTCCGATCTGCACAAAAAACTGGCTATCGCCGTTGCCTCAATCTGGAAAAAGAACCTGGGCGCGAACGTGAAGCTGGAAAACCAGGAGTGGAAAACCTTCCTCGACAGCCGTCATCAGGGCACCTTTGATGTGGCTCGTGCTGGCTGGTGTGCGGACTATAACGAACCGACCTCCTTCCTGAACACCATGCTGAGCGACAGCTCGAACAACACCGCGCACTATAAGAGCCCGGCGTTCGACAAGCTGATTGGCGACACGCTGAAAACCACTGACGAAGCGCAGCGTACAGAATTGTACTCTAAAGCCGAGCAGCAGCTGGATAAAGATTCCGCGATCGTTCCGGTTTACTACTACGTTAACGCCCGTCTGGTGAAACCGTGGGTAGGTGGATATACCGGTAAAGACCCGATGGATAATATCTACGTTAAAAACTTGTATATTATCAAGCATTAATGGCAATGAGTGGGGCGGGCATGCTCGCCCCACGGTGTCTAACCAACGTCACATAATATAGGCACACGCCAGAAGGTACGGGCAATGTTGAAATTTATCCTACGTCGCTGTCTTGAAGCGATTCCAACGCTATTTATTCTCATCACGATTTCCTTCTTCATGATGCGTCTTGCGCCGGGCAGTCCATTTACCGGTGAGCGTACGCTGCCGCCTGAAGTTATGGCAAATATCGAAGCGAAATACCACTTAAACGATCCAATCTCCACCCAGTACTTCAATTACCTGAAGCAGCTGGCCCACGGTGATTTTGGACCGTCATTTAAATATAAAGACTATTCCGTTAACGACCTGGTCGCGTCCAGCTTCCCGGTTTCGGCTAAGTTGGGTGCTGCGGCATTTATTCTGGCCATCGTTTTCGGGGTCACCGCTGGCGTCATCGCCGCGCTAAGACAAAATACCAAATGGGATTATGCCGTAATGGGGGTGGCAATGACCGGGGTAGTGATACCCAGCTTCGTTGTCGCGCCATTACTGGTGATGATATTTGCCATCACGCTGAAGTGGCTGCCTGGCGGCGGCTGGAACGGCGGGGCATTGAAGTTCATGATTTTGCCGATGGTGGCATTATCGCTGGCGTACATCGCCAGTATCGCGCGTATCACCCGTGGTTCAATGATCGAAGTGCTGCACTCGAACTTCATTCGTACCGCGCGCGCTAAAGGGCTGCCGATGCGTCGGATTATCTTCCGCCACGCGCTCAAACCGGCGCTGTTGCCCGTGCTTTCCTACATGGGACCGGCATTCGTCGGGATCATCACCGGCTCTATGGTTATCGAAACAATCTACGGCCTGCCCGGCATTGGTCAGCTGTTCGTTAACGGCGCGCTCAACCGCGACTATTCGCTGGTGCTGAGCCTGACCATTCTCGTCGGTGCGCTGACCATTCTCTTTAACGCTATCGTCGATGTGCTGTATGCCGTCATCGATCCGAAAATTCGTTACTAACGCTGGAGCACGCCATGATGTTGAGTAAGAAAAACAGCGAGGCGCTGGAAAACTTCAGTGAAAAACTGGAAGTAGAAGGTCGTAGCCTCTGGCAGGACGCGCGCCGTCGCTTTATGCACAACCGTGCAGCGGTTGCCAGTCTGGTTGTTCTGGTGATCATCGCGCTGTTTGTGACCCTGGCACCGATGCTGTCGCAATTTACCTATTTCGACACCGACTGGGGCATGATGTCCAGCGCGCCGGATATGGAATCAGGCCACTATTTTGGCACGGACTCCTCGGGACGCGATCTGCTGGTGCGTGTCGCTATCGGTGGCCGTATCTCGCTGATGGTCGGTATTGCTGCCGCGCTGGTCGCGGTGATCGTGGGTACGCTCTACGGTTCACTTTCCGGCTACCTCGGCGGCAAAATAGACTCGGTAATGATGCGTCTGCTGGAAATCCTGAACTCCTTCCCGTTCATGTTCTTCGTCATCCTGCTGGTGACCTTCTTCGGCCAGAATATCCTGCTGATCTTCGTAGCTATCGGGATGGTTTCCTGGCTGGATATGGCGCGTATTGTTCGCGGCCAGACGCTGAGCCTCAAACGCAAAGAGTTTATTGAAGCGGCGCAGGTAGGCGGTGTGTCCACCGGGAATATCGTGGTTCGCCATATCGTTCCTAACGTGCTGGGCGTGGTGGTGGTTTATGCCTCACTGCTGGTACCAAGCATGATCCTGTTTGAATCTTTCCTGAGCTTCCTGGGTCTGGGTACACAAGAGCCACTGAGCAGCTGGGGCGCGCTGCTAAGCGATGGCGCAAACTCGATGGAAGTTTCACCGTGGCTACTGCTTTATCCGGCGGGTTTCCTGGTCGTTACCCTGTTCTGTTTTAACTTTATCGGCGATGGCCTGCGTGATGCCCTCGACCCGAAAGACCGTTAAGGAGCGCCGTCATGACAATTATTGAAACGGCCACTGCGCCACAGGCGCAACAGCAGAATAATCTTCTGCTGGATGTGAAAGACCTCCGCGTGACCTTTAAAACGCCGGACGGGGATGTTACCGCCGTCAACGATCTCAACTTCAACCTGCGCGCGGGCGAAACGCTGGGGATCGTGGGGAGTCCGGTTCCGGAAAATCGCAGACCGCTTTTGCGCTGATGGGCCTGCTGGCTGCTAACGGCGTGATTGGCGGCTCCGCTAAATTCAACGGTCGCGAAATCCTCAACCTGCCGGAACACGAGCTGAACAAGCTGCGCGCTGAGCAGATCTCGATGATTTTCCAGGATCCCATGACCTCGCTGAACCCGTATATGCGCGTAGGCGAGCAGCTGATGGAAGTCCTGATGCTGCACAAAGGCCTGGGCAAAGCGGAAGCCTTTGAAGAGTCGGTCAAAATGCTGGATGCGGTGAAAATGCCGGAAGCGCGCAAGCGTATGCGCATGTTCCCGCACGAGTTTTCTGGCGGTATGCGTCAGCGCGTGATGATTGCGATGGCGCTGCTGTGCCGGCCAAAGCTGCTGATTGCCGATGAACCTACCACCGCGCTGGACGTTACCGTTCAGGCGCAGATCATGACCCTGTTGAACGAGCTGAAGCGCGAGTTCAACACGGCGATTATCATGATCACCCACGACCTGGGCGTAGTGGCGGGCATCTGTGACAAAGTGCTGGTGATGTACGCCGGTCGTACCATGGAATACGGCAAAGCGCGCGATGTCTTCTATCAGCCAGCCCATCCGTACTCGATTGGTCTGCTGAACGCGGTGCCGCGTCTTGATGCAGAAGGGGAATCTCTGCTCACCATTCCGGGCAATCCGCCTAACCTGCTGCGACTGCCGAAAGGCTGTCCGTTCCAGCCGCGCTGCCCGCACGCGATGGAAATCTGCAACAGCGCTCCGCCGCTGGAAGAGTTTGCACCAGGCCGTCTGCGCGCCTGCTTTAAGCCGCAGGAGGAGCTGGTATGAACGCATTAGATGAAAAACGCAACGTGCTGCTCGAAATCGCCGATCTTAAAGTGCATTTCGACATCAAAGACGGCAAACAGTGGTTCTGGCAGCCGCCGAAGACCCTGAAAGCGGTGGACGGCGTCACGCTGCGCCTGTACGAAGGGGAAACCCTGGGCGTGGTGGGAGAGTCCGGCTGCGGTAAATCGACCTTTGCGCGAGCCATCATCGGTCTGGTCAAAGCCACCGACGGAAAAGTGGCCTGGCTGGGTAAAGATCTGCTGGGCATGAAACCCGACGAGTGGCGCGAGGTGCGCAGCGATATCCAGATGATTTTCCAGGATCCGCTGGCATCATTAAACCCGCGCATGACTATCGGCGAGATTATTGCCGAGCCGCTGCGCACCTATCATCCGAAGATGTCTCGTCAGGAAGTGCGCGACCGCGTGAAGGCGATGATGATGAAAGTCGGCCTGTTGCCAAACCTCATCAACCGCTATCCGCATGAGTTCTCCGGCGGTCAGTGCCAGCGTATTGGTATTGCCCGTGCGCTGATCCTCGAACCGAAGCTGATTATCTGCGATGAGCCGGTTTCCGCGCTGGACGTCTCCATTCAGGCGCAGGTGGTTAACCTGCTGCAGAAGCTGCAGCGCGAAATGGGGCTGTCGCTGATCTTCATCGCGCATGACCTGGCCGTGGTGAAACACATCTCTGACCGCGTGCTGGTAATGTATCTGGGGCATGCCGTGGAGCTGGGCACCTATGACGAGGTGTACCATAATCCATTGCATCCATACACCAGAGCGCTGATGTCCGCGGTGCCGATCCCCGATCCCGATCTGGAGAAAAATAAAACCATCCAGCTTCTGGAAGGGGAATTACCCTCGCCGATTAACCCACCGTCAGGCTGCGTCTTCCGCACGCGCTGCCCGATGGCCGGGCCGGAATGTGCAAAAACGCGACCGGTTCTGGAAGGCAGTTTCCGACATGCAGTTTCCTGCCTGAAAGTAGACCCGTTATAATCGCAAGGGCTGACATGATGTCAGCCCTTATTTTTTGCGAGGTAACTGTGTCGCGTTTATTCACGTCAGCCCGTCGGCGGCTATATCATTTTTTATTCGATCCTGAAACGGTTTCCGGGCGACGCTTCGAAGGTCTGTGCGGTTTATTTGCGCTCCTCAGCGTGGTTGTCATCTTTATTGAATCGGGTGCCGGGACGCAATACCACCTGACGTTTGACGAATGGCATATCTTTGTCTGGCTTGAGCTGGCGATTACCCTGGTTTTTACCGCTGAATATCTCCTCCGGGTAATAGCCTGGCCCAACCCGGCCAGATATGTTTTCAGCTTCTGGGGATTTATCGATTTAGCCACCATCCTGCCGCTCTATGTCATGTGGCTGTGGCCGGAGATCAGCCTGAGCTATGTCTTTGCCTGGCGCGCGATGCGCGTGATTCGGGTATTACGTATTCTGAAATTGCTGCGTTTTATGCCGTCATTACGCGTGTTCTGGAGTGCGATCGTCAGCGCCCGCCATCAGCTTATTTTGTTCTACTCGTTTATTGCCATCGTCATGATTGTTTTTGGCGCGCTGATGTATTTAATAGAAGGGCCCAAATATGGCTTTACGACGCTCAATGCGTCCGTCTACTGGGCTATTGTGACCGTCACCACCGTGGGCTACGGTGATATTACGCCCCATACGCCACTTGGGCGCATCGTGGCGTCCGTGCTGATTTTGATTGGCTATTCGGTGATTGCGATCCCGACGGGACTTATTACCACACATATGAGCAGCGCCTTCCAGAACCGCAAGCAGCAGCGCAAGTGTCCTCATTGCCAGCAGGGCGAACATGAACACAGCGCGCGGTTTTGTTACCGCTGCGGCAGTGAATTGCCGGAGTAAATAAAAAAGGCTGCAATCGCAGCCTTTTTTATTATTCGCGCCAGAGAATATGGCACAGCTTGTGGTCTTTCTCGCGACAGAGCAGGACGCGGGCGAAAATATCGTTAATTTCGCCGCCGTCTTCATCGGCCAGCCCAATCACCACTTCGGCAAAGAAGTCCGGATTCAGGTCGAAATCCACATGCTCAGCCCAGTCTTCTGAAGGGTCGAACAATTCAGCGCCGCCGCGCTCTTCGAACTGCAGATTGAAGAGGATCACGTCTGCGGGATCGAGATTATCAACCGCCAGTTCGAGAAAAATGTCATAGGCCTGCTCGAGCGTTTCGTCTTCGGTCAGGCGATTGTTCAGATCCATTTCCATGATGACTACCTGTTTAACATCGTTGGGCACGTTTTACAGCAACGGACTAAAGAAGTAAAACAGTCGTTCGGCAATTCTCTGCCACATCGGACGTTTTACCCACAGTCTGGCATCCAGCAGCCGCGAGCGGGAGATATAATCATCCTGCACCGCTGCAAGGTCGCCGCCAAAGCCGGCATCATCAATGACCAGCGTGATTTCAAAGTTAAGCCACAGGCTGCGCATATCCAGGTTGACCGTGCCCACCAGGCTCAGCTCACCGTCGACGAGAACGCTCTTGGTGTGGAGCAATCCGCCTTCAAACTGGTAAATTTTCACCCCTGCGGCCAGCAGTTCGCTGAAGAATGCCCGGCTGGCCCAGCCCACCAGTAGGGAGTCATTTTTGCGAGGCAAAATGATGCTCACATCGACACCGCGCTGCGCGGCGGTACAGATCGCGTGCAGGAGGTCGTCGCTGGGGACAAAGTAGGGCGTCGTCATGATCAGGTATTCACGCGCCGAGTAGGTTGCCGTCAGCAGCGCCTGATGAATTAAGTCCTCCGGGAAGCCCGGCCCTGAAGCAATGGTATGAATGGTGTGACCGCTGGCCTCTTCAAACGGCATAATATTGCCGTCCGGCGGTGGCGGCAGGATACGCTTGCCGGTTTCTATTTCCCAGTCGCAGGAATAAACGATGCCCATCGAGGTGGCAATCGGCCCCTCCATTCGCGCCATCAAATCAACCCATTGACCTACTCCTGAGTCCTGCTTGAAGAAGCGCGGGTCAACCATATTCATGCTGCCGGTGTAGGCAATATAGTTATCGATCATGATCATTTTGCGATGCTGGCGGAGATCCATCCTACGCAGAAACACGCGAAGGAGATTGACCTTCAGCGCTTCGACCACTTCGATCCCGGCATTACGCATCATGCCGGCCCAGGGGCTACGGAAAAATGCCACGCTACCCGCGGAATCAAGCATCAGGCGGCAATGAATGCCGCGCCGCGCGGCGGCCATCAGCGACTCAGCGACCTGGTCAGCCATCCCGCCGGGCTGCCAGATATAAAAAACCATCTCGATATTATGACGAGCCAGCTGAATATCGCGGATTAACGCCTGCATGACGTCGTCGGACGAAGTCAGCAGCTGCAGTTGATTGCCTTTAACGCCGCCAATCCCCTGACGGCGCTCACACAGCTTAAACAGTGAGGAGGCGACGCTGCTGTTCTCCTCGGCAAAAATATGTTTGCAGGCCTTAAGATCGTTCAGCCACTTCGCGGCGGAGGGCCACATGGCACGGGCACGCTCGGCGCGGCGTTTACCCAGATGAAGCTCGCCGAAAGAGAGATAGGCAATAATTCCCACCAGCGGGAGGATATAAATGATTAGAAGCCAGGCCATGGCAGAGGGTACGGCTCTGCGCTTCATCAGGATGCGTAATGTCACACCCGCGATTAACAGCCAGTATCCCAAAATGACCAGCCAACTCACCACGGTGTAGAAGGTTGTCATAGGTAAAAAAATCCTTTTGAAAGCGTATTGTTATGAGTGTACGCATCAGGATTCATCTGGCAAATAAAAACGCCAGGTAAAAGCGCTGGTTTGCTGCCGGGTTGGGTTTATAATGGCGACTCTGTAAGTTAAAGAGTTGTAGACATGAAGCGCAGTAGAACAGAAGTAGGGCGCTGGCGCATGTTGCGACAGGTGAGTCGTCGCAAGGCTCGTTGGCTGGAAGCACAATCCCGCCGCAATATGCGTATTCACGCCATCAGAAAATGTGGATTGACCAGGCACCGCAATGCGTTGCTGTTCGCAGTCCAGGATATCTGAAACCATGAGGGCACCGTAACGGGTGCCCGCTGATTTTATAGCGTCTGATTTTTTAGGAATAGCGTATTTGCAGCGATATTCCTGTTGTGTTTAGCAAAAGGAGGGAGAAGTGTTTGCGGAGTTTGGCGTACTGAATTTCTGGACGTATGTTGTCGGCGCGTTTTTTATCGTGCTGGTGCCAGGGCCGAATACCCTGTTTGTGCTCAAAACCGGGATCGGTCACGGCGTTAAAAAAGGGTATCTTGCCGCCACGGGCGTATTTATCGGCGATGCGGTGCTGATGTTTCTGGCCTGGGCGGGCGTCGCGGCATTAATCCAGACCACGCCGGTACTGTTTAATATCGTGCGCTATCTCGGGGCTTTCTATCTGCTCTGGCTGGGCGGCAAAATGCTCTGGTCGGTGGTGAACCGCCAGAAAAACGCGAATGAGAGCGGCCCCGAACCAGCCAGTATGATCATGAAACGTTCGCTGGTATTAAGCCTGACCAATCCCAAAGCGATTCTGTTCTACGTATCGTTCTTCGTTCAGTTCATTGACGTGAATGCACAGAGCACTGGAACTTCTTTCCTGATCCTCGCGACGACGCTGGAGTTGATAAGCTTTATGTACATGAGCTTCCTGATCTTCTCAGGCGCGTTTGTCACGCGTTATCTGAAAACGAAAAAGAAACTGGCAAAGCTGGGGAACGGACTGATAGGGCTGCTGTTTGTCGGGTTTGCGGCGAGGCTAGCGTCGCTGCATTGATGGTTTGAAAGGCTCCTGAGGGAGCCTTTTTAATGTCTGGTGTAGCTGGAAAGCCGCGCCAGACAAGGCTTCACGTTTTACTACTAGCAGTCAAAAGCCATAAAAAGCGGCTAGGGTGTGGACACATTGTGGACACTCTGACCACCATTAGCACCCTTCAACGGATTAAGCGAAATCGCGTCCTGCAGGTACTGAGGAGCGAAGTGCGCATAGACCATTGTCTGCGCAATTTTCGTATGACCTAAGATCCTCTGCAGTGTGATGATGTTGCCCCCGTTAATCATAAAGTGCGTCGCGAAAGAGTGTCGTAGCGCATGTGTTGCTTGTCCGGCCGGTAAATCGGGCTTAACCTCTTTGAGGGTTCGCCTGAAGTTAGCATAACTGGCCTCAGGAAACAGAAAACCTCGTGTTTTGCCGACTACGTAAGCCGCAACGTCATCAGAGATCGGGACCGTGCGCGGTGTGTTGGTTTTCGTCTTAACGAAAGACACTCGGTTATGAATCACATTCTCCGCCTTCAATCGTGCAGCTTCGCCCCATCTTGCTCCGGTACTCAAACACAAAACCGCAATTTTACGATTATCACCTGAGAGCGCAGCAAGTAAGGCGTCAATTTCCTCAAGAGTGAGATAGCCCGTTTCGGCTGTCTGCTCTTTCAGTTTTTTGAATCCCCTGAATGGATGCTCACCGTTATACAGTTCTGACTCAATCAGGGTTGTGAACATCCCACCTAGCGTGATCAGGTCGCGGTTGATGGTAGTTGGCTTAATACCTTCACCCCGACGTTGAGCACAATATTGCGTTATCAGGCTCTTGGTGATCTGGAAAGCGCATGGGTTACCGGTCATCGTTTCGAAACGCTCAATTTTCCTGAGATACGATTGACCGTGCTCCTCATGTTTACCTTTCAGCTTCCACCACAACTCTTTCAGTTCTGACAATTGGCGTTTGTCCGTTGGTTTTGAAAGCCATTCCTTTGAGTGATGGTTATATTGAGTGTGCTTTTCAAAAGCCATCGCCTCGCTTTTCTTGTCGAACTTCCGACGGATGCGTTTTCCGTTACGCCCGCTCGGTCTAATGTCCACTTCATATCGACCATCATCGAGCTTTTTAACAGACATAAAGCCTCCCGATGATGTTACTGCGTACTTCAATTTCCTGATTTAAATAGCAAAAACTCACTGTGCATTTACTGCACAAAAAAGCGCCGTAAATGGTTAGCCAGTTTTCTGGTCTGAGTGGGGTGACGTTGTTGTCTGCTGCCCAAAGTGCGCGAGAGCCGGTGCAATTTGCCCAGCTTCAGGTGTTATTTGATCGGCCATGAACCACAACGTGTACTTTGTGAACCGGGGGTGTTGCAGGATTTTCATGATTTGCTCAACTCCGGGCTTTTTGTCTCCGGACTCATAACCAGCAAGAGAGCTATAGGCTATGCCTGTTAACTCACTGAATTGCCTCTTGTTTAATCTCTCTGATTCTCTAATCAGCTTTATCTTCTCAAATACCGGGGTTGACATAGTTACTCCTATGGAAGAATATTGCCCCTATCGGGATGTTTTACTCTTATTGGGTTATCTAGTGAGAGCAATTAAAGCCCATTAAGAGCAATTAATCACACTAAAGGAGAATCGTAGCAGATGAACAACCAGCTTGTAAGTAGAACAGATGCGGTTCCATACCAGGAATTCGCGCGCCTTATTGGTAAAACACCTGCAGCCGTTAAAGGCATGATTGAAAAGGGCAAGCTGCCTGTAGTCGAGATGACAGATCCGCAGTCAACGAGTGGGCGCGCAGGGGAATATTGGGTTTATCTGCCTGCCTGGAACAAGGGTATGAAGATGGCATATGACAGCCGCCCGAAGGAAATTCGTGATGGTTGGCTGATGTGGCTCGGATTAGGGGAGCGAGTATGAATAGTGAACCTCGCTGTATTGCACAGTTGCTTCGAAGAGAAAGTCCTAAACCTACCAACTTCACTATCACTCACGGTCGTGGACGTAAGGGCATCATCATCCGAACCCGAAAGCCGGGTGTTATCGAGAAGCTTCGTCGACTGGTCAAAAAGAGAGGACTGTGGTTATGACGGTAATGACACTGGACGTGATCCAGAAACAACCAACAGCGCTTCGCGGTCTGGTCTGCAAGTATCTGGCTCAGCCTCGCTGGCAGGACACTTGCGATTTTTACAATCAGATGATGGAACGGGAGCGTCTTACGGTTTGTTTCCACGCTCAATTAAAACAGCGTCACTCTGTCATGCGCTTAGAGGAAATGACCGAAGCCGATCGTGAGCGTCTTGTTTGTGCGCTTGATGAATTGAGAAATGCATTCACCCGGTATCGTCAACTTGGCACGTCAAAAGCAACTTTCATCAGCCGCCTGACCGTCAGCCAAAGGCGTTCATTGTTTCTTCATGCTGGACTGACAGAGCAGGAATTTATGATGCCGCACTGGCGTTTGAATGAAGAGGGCTGTTATTGGCGCGACAAACTTTTCCGCGCGCTGCGAGAGCTGTTTAGCCTTTTTGAGTACGCACCAACCATTTTAACCTCGGTGAAACCTGAGCAGTATTTACATTAATTAATCTGGATTCGATTTATTACGCGCCTTACAGCGTGGGGACTCCTTTTGTCCGGAGATAGGCAAATGCAAAAGCAAAATACAGCGCAGCGGGGGATGTATTCGGCACTTCTGGCGCAGGCAGTAAGCGAGGCACAGCGCGACGCGGCGACCCGTTTCTCTTCTCAGTTTGACGGGCTTATCGCGCACATCAGTAAGTCAGAACTTAATCGCACCGAGATTATCGAGTTATTAGGTCAGGAGTCGGAAAAGTTACACAACGCAATTTTCGGTAGAGCTGGCTAACCACTGTTAACAGGAAGCAAAAAATGAGTATACACATCGAGATTAATAACCAATACGTCATCACCAGTGACCGCTATCAATTCATTTTGCAGGAAAAAAAGACCGCTACATCCGGGAAGAATGAAGGTAAGGAATGGCTGGACGTTGTGGGTTACTACCCAACTATCCCTAAGCTTATCTCAGGCCTGGTATTGCATGATCTTTTGACCAGCGATCTTACTAGCTTCACAGCTCTGGAAGCTCGGATTGAACGCATGGGGAAGCAATGTCTGGACGCCTTTAAATAGTATGTCCATCGAATCTCGGGGGCGTATTGCCCCCTCGCCACCACCACCATTTTTGAAGGGCGCCAGTGATTCATTCGTTGGTACTTATCCCTGGAATAACGTCACCAAAGAGGCCATTGGCCGCGACAGACCCCTTACACGTGCCGAACTCCGTCAGGTGCAAGGTGTTTTAAACCGGATTGACCGTCTGCCGTTTTTCCTGCAAACGCTGTTTACATCGCGTTATAACTTCATCCGCCGTAAAAAGAGCCCTTTAGGTGGGCTGTATTTCCTTAAAAACACGTTTGAGCGCAAGCTGCTGCCACGTCTTGAGCGTGTTAATGAGCTGTGTGGGATGAATGAAATCGCCTCGATTGGGTTTCTGTCCGAGCGCGACCAGTATGCGCGCTTACCAGATATGAATGACAAAGAGCTCAGGAAATTTGCGGCCAGAATTGCCTCTCAGCTCTGGAGCAAATATGAGGAGTTAAGCGACGCATGGGCGGAGGCTCACGGCGGGAAAGAAACACTTTTCACCGATAAAGCTCAGTCGCACCTATACGGGCAAGTGGCCGGTATTGCTCGCGCATTTAACATCACCCCGATGTACTGGAAAAAATACCGTAAGGGTCAGATGACGATCCGCATGGCATTTTCCGCTATTTCACGACTGATAAAAGACGAGTGGTGGATTAATCAGCTTAAGGCGCAGAGGATGCGCTGGCGCGAGGCGCTGCTCATCGCTGCCGGTGAGGTCAACAAAGACCGTTCACCTTACGCAAGCAAAATGGCGATCCGCGATGTTCACTCGCGCCGCCTGGCTAATCTCGAATACCTGAAATCCTGTGAACTGGAAAACAAAGTCACCGGCGAACGTATCGACCTCATCAGTAAGGTCATGGGGAGTATTTCTAACCCTGAAATACGCCGCATGGAGCTGATGAACACCATCGCCGGGATTGAGCGCTACGCGACCAGCGTTGGTGACGTGGGGATGTTTATCACGCTGACCACGCCATCGAAGTATCACCCGACCCGTCAGGTTGGCAGAGGTGAAAGCAAAACGGTGCAGCTCAATCATGGCTGGAACGATACCGCGTTCACGCCCAAAGACGGCCAGCGCTATCTCTGCCGAATCTGGAGCCTGATGCGCACCGCTTTTAAAGATAACGATTTAGAGGTTTACGGGATGCGTGTTGTTGAACCGCACCACGACGGCACGCCACACTGGCACATGATGCTGTTTTGCAAACCCGGTCAGCGTAAAGCCATTAACGAAATTATGCGTCGTTATGCCCTCAAAGAGGACGGACACGAAAAGGGCGCGGCAAAACAGCGCTTTGAGTCACGCCATCTTAATCAGGGCGGAGCGGCGGGTTATATCGCTAAATACATTGCAAAAAATATCGACGGTTACGCACTTGACGGCCAGCTCGATCACGATACCGGCAAGCCTCTGAAAGATACGGCCGCAGCCGTCACCGCATGGGCGTCTACATGGCGCATCCCGCAGTTTAAACCGATTGGCCTCCCGACGATGGGCGCTTACCGCGAACTGCGCAAGCTGCCGCGTGGGGTGAGTATCGCCAGCGAGTTTGACGACAGGGTAGAGGCCGCGCGAGCTGCTGCAGATGAGGGTGATTTTGAGCGGTACATCATCGCGCAGGGTGGGGCAAACATGCCGCGTGATGCTCAGGCCGTAAGGGTTGCCCGTAAGGTGACGGATGAGGTTAATGAGTACGAGGAAGATATCGAGAGGGTGGTCGGTATTTATGCCCCTCATCTCGGGGCGCACCGGGTCCATGTCACCCGTACAGCCGAATGGCGAATCGTTCCAAAGATTTTGGCCGTTGAGCCTTTGACCTTAAAAAGCGGCTCTGCCGCGCCTCGGAGTCCTGTCAATAACTGTGGAAAGCTCACCGGCGGTGATGCTCGAGTTATGACCCCCACACCGTCTGAGCATGCCGCAGCGGTGCTGAATCTTGTTGATGACGGTGTTGTCGCATGGGACGACCCCGAAGTCGTGACAGCGCTCAGGAGCGCGCTAAAACACGACGCCCCGCATCAAAATCGCCAGCAAAGAAGTAGTGAGCCATTAAAACCGCATGGCGTTGCCCCGTCAGGCAGGCTGACTAAATCCGAACGTGCGCAAATACCTCGTATCCGCTTTGACCTTGCGCAGCATGGCATCACCCCAAAACGCTGGGAACTTGAGGCGCTGGCGCGCGGGGCGACCGTGACATACGACGGGCAGAAATTCACATATCCGGTTACTGATGAGTGGCCGGGATTCTCAACAAATCAATAATGGTGATTGAAATGGCTGATTTTGAATCGATAATAAGAACCGCCAGTTTTGAGGGATGGCTCGAGCAATTAAGGGATAATGCGGAGCTGCGCAGCGGTAGCGCTTCTGATGCGGATGTCAGGGGGTGATGACTGATGCATGTAATTTGAGGTGAAACACCGCAGTACCATACCAAAAATATTAAGTTAATGGCTCTCGTCCACCAGCTGCAGCAAATTATAGCCAATGAGAACCTGACTCCCGCCGAGTTGGTCGGGTATGCCAAAATAGTCAGAGATAATTACGGCAGGCTGTACGATATCAGCAATCCGAAAATTTAGGCGTTCACACCGGCGAAAGGCCCGATTATTCCGCAACCACGTCGACCATAGCAAACGCCGCCGGTACTGAAGCTTGCTTTAGGTACCGGCGGCGTTGAACAACGAGCCCCCGAGGCGTTAGCGTCTCAAAAGTCGTTCTATTTGCTTAAGGGAGTTTTCAAAAGTATCTGATAAATAAAAAACGTTCTGTTTGGCTATTTGTTTTTTCCATTCCATAACTGGCAACCTCTGTTTATCAACGATGTATATATCTGCTTTAGTTTCTTTTAATTCATCCCATATGTGGTGGTCGTCTGGATTTATTTTAAGACCGATGACTATAATTTTATTAGAGGTTTTAATTTTTTCTTTAAACTGTTGCTGTTGCAGATTAACAATACTGGGGCAATGAATAACTGTTTTTTCTGGATGGTACATGGCTACTGCAGGAGCTAACGAAGTATCACTCTTACAATAATTAATAATTTCTTTCTGGTCGTTATAGATTTTTATGTCACCATCAGTTAATGCACCTCCAGCGCCTGGGGCGTGCAGAAAACTAACTCCTGTGGCTATACCTGCAGGAATGAAATTACATGAGCCGTGTATCTTTAACAGAGACATACTGTTGGGAATGCGATTATCGGTACGGTACTGTACATTTATGCGATGTGACCATATAGCTTGCTCGATGAGCAGATCATAGTTAGTTGTAGCCAGATAAATATTCTTTTTTTTCTTTATCATAGCTATGAGCTTAAGATAAAAATTACCCTTTTTTATGCTGAATCTTGCCAATGCCATAGCCATTTCTTTTAATAGAGCAGTGACGTCACTGTTTCTTTCTTCGAAAAATCTTATCATGGCCTTTTCTGGATCATTCCTGAAAAGCTCAAGCATTTCGCCCTGTATTGTCGTTGAGATACCACCTTCTTTTCTCATTGCGTCTATTAAAGCACCTCCCAATGGAGGTTGTCCTCCGACACAAGGGCCACTACCAAAACTAGCCCCAGCACCGAATAAAATTAACGCTCCCATTTCGTTTCCTTATCAATTGTAGTTTATGCGATTCATATTACCCATTCATGCGCGATAAAGCAGTTAAGGTAGGGTGCTTTTTTTAATGTTGGTCGCGTAAATACGGGAAAACTTACGTGCATGCCTAAGCTGCATGAAAACGCATGAGCATAATCGGGTTGTGAATTGTTCGACCTGCCAGGCTTGATGAGGTTTTTGTGGTTCATGCAACTGCATTAAAACGGCCCCATAAGGCGGGCAGGCGAGGCGGGGATAGCACTGCGCGCCGGGTGTGGTGACAGGATTTATTTTACGCGTCTGTGCGCGTCGTGGGGGCGCGCTGTGATGTGAAGTCGGTCAAGGTGATGTCGGGCGCTTGCGTCGCGTGCGCGGCGTCTGGCTTGCTCTGAGAATGTGCCGCCCGTAGGCGGCATTTTTGGCAGGTTTAGTCGGTCTCTATGTTGTAATCCTTAAAGCGGATCACCTCCATCCCGAGCCAGTCGTTTATCTCTTTAAACCGCTCCTGCAGCGGCGTCAGCTCGTTACGCACAAACACCCGCGCCACCTTCTCGATATCGCCCATCGAGCCGATATTCTCAGGCTTGCCGCCCATGAGCTGGAACGGTACGCGGTGCGCATCGAGCAGGTCAGCGGCGCTCACCTTCTTGATGTTAAAAAAATCATCCTTCGTGGCGACTTCACTCAACGGCACGATCTTAATGCCATCCGGCTTCCCGTTCGGGGCGTAGAAAAACAGGTTTTTGAAATTACCGAGTCCTTTCGAGTCACGCATTGCGGAGCGCAGCGCCTCAACGTCGGTGCTGCTCTGCGCCGCGTCGGTCACGTACATGATGTAACCCGCGTGCGCGCCGTTCTGGTAATACTTGCGACGAAACAACGTGGCGGATTCATTCAGCCAGGCGGAATTGAGCGCGCTCAGGTATTCCGGCATCCCGTAGAGCTCCTGATTGATATCGGGCTCAAGCAGATGAAACACCGAACCGGGGGCGAACTGGTGCGGGTGGGTAAAGCTCGACACGTACCAGTAAACCCCATCCTCAACACCACGGCGGGTGTATTTGGCCGGTGAGGTTTCCAGCTTCATGAGCTGGCCGGTCACACTCATGCGCTTTTCGAGATAGCCGTTGGCGAAGACCAGATAATCAAGCACAAGGCGGCTGAAGTCCTGACGCGACAGCAAAGGGTGCGGGATAAAGGTGCTGGTCAGAATGTTGCGCTTTACGTAAATCGGAGAGCTGTGGTGCACGGCGGCGCGCAGGCTTTTCGCCAGCCCGGAGAAGTTGACCGGCGGCTCGTACCATTTGCCGTTATTGATGCATTCGACATAGTCGAGGATGTCGCGGCGATCCAGAACGGGTGACGGCTCACCAAAGGTGAACGCCTCCATTTTCTGCGGCGCGCTGGCGGTCATGCTGGTCTGTTTTGGCTGTTTATTTTGGCGTTTTTTCATCTTAGTTAATATCCAGAATGGAGCTTGATTGCATACCGCTACCGGCGGAAAGCGGCTCGTTTAACAGGGCGTGCATGGTTGCCCACGCGATATCCGCGTGGCTGGCTTCTTCACTGCGGCTGGCTTCATAGGTGGCGCTGCGGCCGCTGCTGGTCATGGTTTTGCGGATAGCCATAAATGACTGCGTGATGTCGGTCGCACCGGCGTCATATTCCAGACACCCGCGTCGGATGGTGTCTTTCGCTTTCAGCACCATTGCGGTTTTCATTTCCGGCGTGTAGCGGATGGCGCGCGCCGCCGGGAAGAATGAGCGCACGAGCTGGTAAACACCCTGACCGATGCCGGTCGCATCAATGCCGATATAGTCGACGGTGTATTTCTCGGTCAGCGCCCGGATGGCCTCGGCCTGTGCGGCAAAGTCCATGCCTTTCCACTGATGACGCTCAAGGATGCGGAACTTGCCACCGGCAACCAGCGGCGGAGCCAGTACCGCGCACCCGGCGCTGTCCCCGGTGTGTGACGGGTCATAGCCAATCCAGACAGGACGCCAGTTAAACGGACGGTCAGCGAACGGCTCGAAGTCCTCCCATTCTTCCATCGCATCAACCATGCAGCGCTGCAGCTCCTCGAACGGGAATACCGATGCCTTATCGTCGACGAACTCGCACATAAACAGGTTACGGAAGTCATCCGCGCTGTTTTCCTGCTTAAGCTGGTCGAGGTTAAACAGGGTGCAGCCACCGGCGAGCGCGTCCTCAATGGTGACAATCTGCCGCCACTGGCCGTCCCCGCATAACATGCCACCGGCAAGCGCCTGATGACTGATATCGATGTCGACACGTTCGTCTCGGTTGCTGCGGCCACGGTTAAACAGCTCGCCTGACCAGAACGGGTAAGCGCCGTGCGCCAGCGTCGACGGGGTAGAAAAATAGGTGGTGCGCAGGTGTGACTGCGAGGCCATGCCCGAGGCGACTTTGCGCAGCTTCTGAAAATTGGGGATCCAGAAAATTTCATCGACGTACAGGTCGCCGTTGTGGCTCTGCGCGGTGTTGGAATTGGTCCCGAGAAAAATCAGCTCAGCGCCATTGTTGCCGATGACGATCGGGTCGCCTGACAGGTCGACGTCAACCAGACGGGCAAAGGCGATGATGTACTTACGGAACACGTAAGCCTGCGTTTTACTGGCCGACAAAAATATCTGGTTTTGCCCGGTCTTAAGCGCGCGCAGAAGTGACTCGCGCGCAAAGTAGAACGTCGCGCCAATCTGTCGCGATTTCAGGATGTGGCGGATGCGGTGCTCTAACCCCGCTTTATGCCAGCGGAGCTGATAGTCAAACGACTGGTCGAAGAAAATCTCTTCCAGTTTTTCTATAGCCTCATCGCTGAAATAGTTTCGTTTCGGCTTTTTGCGATCCCCTTTGTTGCGGCTGGCGATATTGGGGTTTAAATCCACCTCGTTTCCGGTCTGGCAGTAGCGGTTAACGCGCGCGAGCCGCTCCATCTGGCGCGACAGAAAATCAGCGACTTTGAAGTCATGCGCGGTCAGGTCTGGCTTTGCATAGAGCTGAATAAGCCGCGCCTCTAACGTCGATTCCACGCGGTTAATCGGCGCGGTTTCTTCCCATCCATCGCGCTGTTTCCAGCTCTGAACGGTCGGGCGCTTGAGCTGCAGCATGTCGCAGATTTGCGGCACGGCGAACCCCTGCCAGTACAACAGCCGCGCCTGTCGTCGCGGGTCATTTAACAGAGAAAGGTCAGTTGAAATGGTCATGCTTGCCTCGTTTTTGGTGTGACGTGGCAAGGCTAAGGAAATGGGGGGTTATTAGCGCTAAGTGCCTGTTGTATCAGATCTAACAGGAGCGCAAGCGGTGGCTGATACGGGTCAGAGTCGGGAAACTAACCCCGACCCGAAAACCCAACATCAGGACACCTGAACAATGGCAAAGAAAGTTTCTAAATGGTTTCGAATCGGCGTCGAGGGTGACACCTGCGATGGCCGCGTCATCAGCGGTGACGATATTCAGGATATGGCCGACACGTTCGACCCGCGCGTCTACGGCTGCCGCATCAACCTCGAACATATTCGGGGGTTGATGCCTGACAGTCCGTTTAAACGTTATGGCGATGTGACCGAGCTCAAGGCGGAGATTATCAGCGATGGCTCTGCGCTCGATGGCAAAAAAGCGCTGTTTGGCAAAATCCAGCCGCTCGACGAGCTGGTCAGCATGGTTAAGGCCGGGCAGAAGGTTTACACCTCCATGGAGATCCGCCCGAACTTTGCCAACAGCGGCAAATGTTACCTCGTTGGCCTAGCTGTCACCGATGACCCGGCAAGCCTTGGCACCGAATACCTCGAATTCTGCAGCCGCGCCGCGCAGAACCCGCTCGCCGGTAAAAAAGACCAGCCGGACGACGTTTTTTCTGTGGCCTCACTGGCTGAGCTGGAATTTGAGGACGTCCCCGACACCATGCTCAACAGCCTGACCGATAAGGTTAAAGCCATTTTTGGCCGTAAGCAGGCCAGCGATGACGCGCGTCTCGCGGATGTGCATGAGGCCGTGACCACCGTCACCGAGCTGGTGCAGACCAACCTCAACGCCACCGACCAGCGCGTCACCGAGCTGGAGACCGAACTGGCGCAACTTAAGCAGGACGTGACCAGCAAGGCGGAAGAAAGCGCGCAGGCGTTTAACGACCTCAAAAGCTCCCTCGATAACACCGAAAGCCAGCGCCAGCCGCGCCGTGAGCTTTCAAAAGGCGGTACGGGCGACGAGCTGCTGACCAACTGCTGATAACGCGCCGGGCGCGTTGCCCGGCCTGAACCCTTTTACCCGAACAGGAAAAACCATGCGTAAAGATACCCGTTTCAAATTTAATGCCTACCTGTCCCGCGTCGCGGAGCTGAACGGTATTTCCACCGATGACGTGGCGAAGAAATTCACCGTCGAGCCGTCGGTCACGCAAACCCTGATGACCACCCTGCAGATGTCATCCGCGTTTCTGACCAAAATCAACATCGTGCCGGTTGACGAACTGAAGGGCGAAAAAGTCGGCGTCGGCGTTAACGGTACGATTGCGAGCACCGCCGACACCGCCGGTGATGATGAGCGTAAGACCGCTGACTTTACCGCGCTGGAGTCCAATAAATACGAGTGCGACCAGATTAACTTTGACTTCCATATCCGCTACAAACAGCTCGACCTGTGGGCGCGATTCCAGGACTTCCAGACCCGTATCCGTGACGCCATCATCAAACGTCAGTCCCTGGATTTCATCATGGCCGGTTTCAACGGCATCGAGCGCGCGGCGACCTCCGACCGTAAAAAAAATCCACTGCTGCAGGACGTGGCGATCGGCTGGCTGCAGAAGTACCGCAATGAAGCGCCCGCGCGCGTGATGTCAAAAATCACCGACGAAGAAGGTGCGGTGATTTCTGAAGTGATCCGCGTGGGTAAAAACGGCGACTATGCGAACCTCGACGCGCTGGTCATGGATGCCACCGGCAACCTGATTGACGAGATTTATCAGGATGACCCGGAGCTCGTCGTCATCACCGGGCGTAAGCTGATGGCGGATAAATATTTCCCGATCGTCAACAAAGAGCAGGCAAACACCGAGTCACTGGCCGCTGACATCATCATCAGCCAGAAGCGAATCGGCAACCTGCCAGCCGTGCGCGTGCCTTACTTCCCGGCAGATGCGCTGATGGTGACGCGTCTCGACAACCTGTCTGTCTACTTCATGGATGACGCGCACCGTCGCAGCATCATCGAAAACCCGAAAAAAGACCGCATCGAAAACTACGAGTCAATGAATGTTGACTACGTGGTCGAGGCTTACGCCGCCGGTTGCCTGATTGAAAACATCAAGCTCGGTGACTTCACCGCACCTGCAGCAACGGAAAGCGGAGAGTAAGCCATGACGAGTCCCGCAGCGCGTCACATGATGCGGGTCTCGGCCTCTGAAACTGCGCAGCGGGCTGCCGTCCCGCTGCGCAATGCAACTGCCTATGAGCAGATGCTCGTTAAGCTGGCCGCAGACAACCGCACGCTGAAACAAATCAGCTCCAAAGAGCGCAAAGCCGCGAAAAAGCGCGAGCTGCTGCCGTTCTACCTGCCGTGGGTCGCTGGCGTCCTAGCAAACGGCAAAGGCGCACAGGATGACATTGTCATGACGGTGATGCTCTGGCGTCTCGATGCTGACGATATCGCTGGGGCGCTGGAAATCGCCCGTTACGCCATGACCTACGGCCTCACCATGCCGGTCGGTCGCCGTCCGACGCCGTGCCTGCTGGCCGAAGAAGTGGCACTGGCCGCGCAGCGCCTGCTCACGGCAAAACAGCCGGTCAATCTGGCGAACCTGCTCGACACTATCGCGCTGACTGAACGCGCGGATATGCCCGATATCGTGCGTGCGAAGCTGCACAAAATCACCGGCTACGTGCTGCGTGATGCGGAGCAACTGCCCGAGGCGCTGGCGCACCTGCAGCGTGCGATCCAGTTAGAAAGCACTATCGGTGTGAAAAAGGATATCGAGCAGTTAGAGCGTCAGCTCAGGCCAAAACCCGAACCGGCACCGAAAACCAAAACGACTAAACCGCGCACGCGCAAGCCTGCCGCCAAACCGGCGGCACGACGCGGGCGTCCACCAAAGGCGGCAAAAGTCGCAGGTTAAACGAGCGCTCCCCGAACCGGGCGGCACGCCGGTTAATGCGGGTATCAATTGCCCTGACTGCGACCGGCGTCCACCGCCCACCCATTACCCGAGGTTGTCATGACGACGCTGATTATTGAGCCAAAAAAAGAGCCGCAGGACGTGCCGGGCGTGGTGATACCGCCACCTGGCGTGAGCGAGCCGGTAATCAAAAACACCCCGTTTTTTCCTGACGTTGATCCGAAGCGCGTGCGGGAAGAAATGCGACTGGAGCAGACCGTTTCCCCCGTGCGCCTGCGCCGGGCGATTAAGACCGCGATCGCGGAGACTAACGCGGAGCTGAGCGACTGGCGCGAAAGTCAGCTCGATGCCGGTTACGCCACGCTGGCGGAAGTCCCGACCGACAAGCTCGACGGCGAAAGCGTGCGCGTTTTCCACTACTTCAACGCCGTGTGCTCGATGACGACGGCCACGCTTTATGAACGTTTTCGCGGCGTGGATGCGACCGCCAAAGGGGACAAAAAAGCCGACAGCATCGACAGCACTATCGATGAAATGTGGCGGGATATGCGCTGGTCTGTGGCGCGCATCCAGGACAAAGCGCGCTGCATTGTGGGGCAAATCTGATGAAAGCGTATGCGCTGCAGGGCGACACCCTCGACGCGATTTGCGCCCGGTACTACGGGCGCACTGAGGGCGTGGTCGAAACCGTCTTAGAGGCTAATCCCGGCCTGTCTGAGCTCGGTGTGATCCTGCCACACGGCACGGCAGTAGAATTGCCCGAGACCGAGAGCGCGGCCAGTACCGAAACGGTGAATCTATGGGACTGAGTATGGAAAAAATCACCACGTTTATCGCCTACTGGCTGGCCGTGGGGCTGGCGTATGTCGGGGCAATGTCGCCCGAAAAGATGGCGCTATACGTGGGTGGCGGATGCGCCATTTTTACCGCGCTGACGAACTACTGGTTTAAGCGCAAGACGTACCTCTACCTGACATCGCTCGGACTCGATAAAGGGGCTATTCGTGAAATCAATCGTTAAAAAATGCAGTGTGGCCGCCGTGCTGGCGCTGGCAGCGCTTATGCCTGACTTTCGTCTGCTTAACACCTCGCCCGGGGGGCTGGCGCTGATTGCCGACCTCGAAGGTTGTCGCCTGACGCCTTACCAGTGCAGCGCGGGATTGTGGACGTCGGGCATCGGCCACACTGCAGGCGTCGTACCAAAGGGGGAAATCACCGAGCGGCAGGCGGCGGCGAATCTCGTCGCGGATGTGCTGAACGTCGAGAAACGTCTGGCCGTGTGCGCGCCGGTGAAAATGCCGCCGCATGTTTACGACGCGCTGGTCAGCTTCTCATTCAACGTGGGAACCGGTGCGGCCTGCCGGTCGACGCTGGTCTCGTTTATCAAACGCCAGCAATGGCCGCAGGCGTGCGACCAGCTCACCCGCTGGGTTTATGTGAATGGCGAAGTTAACAAAGGGCTGGAGAATCGCCGCGCGCGCGAGCGTACCTACTGCCTCAGGGGGATTCAATGAAAGTGATGTTGTTTTTACTGGCTGCGCTGATGGCGGTTGTGCTCTGGCAGCGTCATGAAAACGGCAACCTGACGCGCTCGTTTGAACGGGCGAACAGGGTCGCGACCGAACAAAAAAACGCGATCGGCATGCTGAAAAATCAGCTTTCCGTTTCGCAGGGAATTGCCAGGCGAAATGAAACCGCGCAGGTCAGTTTACGCGGCGAACTGCTGGCCGCAGGTGCGATGGCCGTGCGGCGTGAACAAACCATTACGAGGCTGATAAATGAGAATGAAACCTTACGCCGCTGGTATAGCGCTGAACTGCCTGATGTTGTGCGCAGGCTGCACACCCGCGCCGGTTGCGCCTCCGCCGGTCATTGTTTACAGCGCCTGCCCGAAGGTGAGCTATTGCCCGATGCCGGGAAGCGACCCGGCCACTAATGGCGACCTGAGCGCCGATATTCGCAGGCTTGAGCACGCGCTCGCCGCCTGCGCGCTGCAGGTTGAAACCATCAAAGACTGTCAGGATAAACTCGATGAAGAAAGCACGCAGCCTGCGCGAAGCGCTGATTAAATCCGTCCCGCAGCTTGAAACAAACCCCGAAATGATGCGCATCTTTGCCGATGAGGGGAATATCGATGCGCGTCTCGCGGCCTCGCTGTCGCACGAGAAAATTTATACCCTGAATGTGATCGTGTGTGACTTTGTGGGCGACCCTGACCTGATTTTCGTGCCGGTGGCCGCATGGCTCAGGGAAAACCAGCCGGATATCTGCACGCTCGATGACGGCCGCAAAAAGGGCTACCGTTTCCAGATGGATTTGAACGACGGGGACAGCGTCGATATCAGCATCAGCCTGCAGCTCACCGAGCGCACCATCATCAAAGAGGAAAACGGCGCGCTGCACGTGAGCTATGCCCCTGAGCCGCCGCTGCCGGAGCTCGTAACCCCACTAAAAGAGCTCTATCTTGACGGAGTGCTGGCGAGTAAATGGGATGACTGAATTTAAGCCCTTTGACGACAGGCTCAACGGTCTGATTGCTGCCCTGTCACCGGCTGCGCGCCGCAAGCTGGCCGGAGAGATAGCAAAGGAGCTGCGCAGGTCGCAACAGCAACGTATCAAGCTGCAGAAAGCACCGGACGGCTCACCGTATCAGGCGCGAAAGCGTCAGCCTCTCAGGGCTAAGACCGGGCGAATTAAACGGGCGATGTTCCAGAAGCTACGCACAAGCCGGTACATGAAAGCCACTGGCCGTGAAAACAGCGCGGTAGTGGAATTTACAGGTAAAGTGCAGCGCATCGCGCGTGTCCATCAGTACGGGCTAAAAGACCGTCCTAACCCGCACGGCCGTGACGTGCAGTATTCAGAGCGCCAGCTTCTCGGATTTAACCGCGGAGAAAAATACGCCATTGAAAATCTCATTTTCAGTCATTTAGCTTTAAACAAAACGCCTGGCAACTCTAGTTGTATATGAAGGCTAAAACTAATTTAATTGAAAAGGGGCGCTGGGCTTAAGAATTAGTTACAGGATGTCCAGCAAAGTATAGCTGTAAGAAAAACAATGCCAGTTCACGATAATACCATTTTCTTCTGGTTGCGTGATGTTTTTATTGATATTTTATATGCTTTCTTTATTGGCATGGTTACTTTATAAACAATGGGGGCTTTTTATGGGCGGGGAAATCGAAAATAATACATTGTACCGTTTTCGGTCAATAAATGGTTTGCTTGGTGAGAAGTATCAAGAGCTTGAGAGGCAATCGATTTTCTTTGCGCCTCCTAAACTTTTAAATGATCCGGCTGAGGGTTTTCGGGATATATATTTTAAAGGTGATGAGGTACTTTGGGAGAATCTCTTTAAGCATTATTTGGCCAGCCTGACAAATATAGTATATGACTACTGTCTGTTTGGTGAAAGTGAAAGTCTTGAGGGGAGTGTGCAAACGATTTCACCTGAAAATACTATACCGGAGAAACTCAAGGATAGTTGGGAAGAAATAAAGGATGCATTCTTTAATAGGGAGGAGTTAGTGGCATTAATTAGCCATATTGTAGAATGGAAGCCTAGCACCTCCCAGGTGGAACTAAATTTTTACCTTAACTTAATCCATCCGATAGCGTTAAGTTGTGTACTCGAAAAATTTGGCGAGCTTGGTTTTGTTTCGGTAGATATATCTGCAATTGTTGATGCTTACAAGAGTAGGAAATCAATTGGTGAAACCATGAATGCAATGAGGGAAGCAACTGAAGGAGAAGATGATAGTATTAAAATGGATTTCCTTTTGGAATATTTTCAGTTGCAAACACAGCAATTTCCATTGATTTATGAATATAAAAGCAATATTCTGCAACCCAATAAAAGATTGCTAACAAGTGGTTTTCCATTTTCATACATTGCTAATCTTGAGCAACTAATGTATCCAGGGTGGTTTACCGCATGCTTTATGAGTAAAGCTACAAACTCATCTGTTTGGGGGAACTATGGCGACAATCATACTGGTGCATGTTTGATATTTGATGCAAAGCTTGAAGATAATCGACAGCATAGTATTACCCTAAATAACGCTCTTATTGGATATGGTAGTAACGGGCCTGTAAAGGGAACCTCAAGCTTACCTTTTCATCAAATTCGCTATACTCATAAGCAGGATGGGTTAAACTTCTTTGACTCATTAGGGCAGTTACCTATACCGGCTGTCAACAGACAATGGTTGACAAATAGTAACGGGAAGCGGAGTGCCTACGCATCTACTTTTAATGATGAGTGGCGCAAAAAATATTGGGAAAATTACTACTTGCCAATAACTCAAAAAAGTAAAGATTGGGAGTATGAAAATGAATATAGACTTGTATTAAATAACATGGGAGGGCAGTATGAAAACCATGGCGTCACTCTGAATTATAATTTCAATTCATTAAAGGGTATTATTTTTGGTATTAACACCTCCTTTGAGCATAAATTGAAAATAATTAAAATAATTGAAGGTAAAGTGCGAGAGAATTCTCATTATGGTTTTAAATTTTACCAGGCTTATTATTGCCGTCGGACTGGTGAGATTAAAAATACTGAGTTAAGCATGGTAAGGTTTTCCAGGTCCTAATTATAAGTAAATTATCCTAGGTTGGGATAATTTATTGGTTTTATCTTAGCAAGTTTTGTCAGAGGAAAGTGTTATGAGTTGGTGGTTTATTGATAAGAGCGGGACTTTATCTTTAGGTTAGAGTTGTTTCATCCCTCATCAAACCCGCATTGATTGCCGCTGGCCTCGCCCGGCGGCATTCTTTCCCCATGAATAATCTAAATTCTCTGCAGGAAATCGCACGCGCGATCCGCAACCTTATCCGCACCGGCATCGTGACTGACATCGACCACAACGAGGGGTTTTGTCGTGTCCAGACCGGCGGCATGGAAACCACCTGGCTGAACTGGCTAACCTGCCGCGCCGGTCGCTCACGCGTATGGTGGGCTCCATCCGTTGGCGAGCAGGTGCTTTTGCTGGCGATCGGCGGCGAGCTCGATACGGCATTTGTGCTGCCCGGCATTTTCTCTGACGACCATCCCGCGCCGTCTGCCTCCCCTGATGCGCTCCACGTGTCATTTCCTGACGGGGCGGTTATCGAGTATGAACCCGAAAACGGCGCGCTCACCGTGTCAGGTATCAAAACCGCTGACGTCACCGCGTCTGAGTCAATTACGGCCACCGTGCCGGTGGTGCTGGTGAAAGCGTCGAGCCGCATCACTCTCGATACCCCGGAGGTGGTTTGCACCAACAAGCTGACGACCGGCACGCTCGAAGTGAAACAGGGCGGGAAGATGACCGGCGACATCGAGCACACCGGCGGGACACTGAAATCAAACGGCGTGCAGGTGGACAACCACGCGCACGGCAACGTACAGAGCGGCGGAAGCTGGACTAAGGGGACGCAATGACGGTGCGTTATCTGGGAATGAACAACCAGACCGGCCTCAGTATCTCTGAGGTTGAGCATATCCGGCAAAGCGTGCGTGACATTCTGGTCACGCCGGTTGGCTCACGCGTCATGCGCCGTGAATATGGCTCGCTCCTGTCGCAGATGATTGACCAGCCGCAGACCCCGGCGCTGCGCCTGCAGATTATGGCCGCGTGCTATTCCGCGATCCAGAAGTGGGAGCCACGCGTAGACCTCTCGACCATTACCTTTGAACGGTCGGAGACCGACGGCGGGCTGTATGTCGACATCACCGGCACCCGCTCGACCGGCGGCCAGCCATTTTCCATCACCATTCCACTGAGTTAAATCACTATGGCAACCGTTGACCTGAATCAGTTACCCGTTCCCGATGTGGTGGAAGAACTGGACTTTGAAACCATTCTTGCCGAACGCATTGCGACGCTAATTTCACTCTATCCAGAAGACCTGCAGGAGGCCATTGCCCGTACGCTCACACTTGAGTCAGAGCCGATTGTGAAGCTGCTGCAGGAAAACGCCTATCGTGAAGTTATCTGGCGTCAGCGTGTGAATGAAGCCGCGCAGGCGGTAACGCTGGCCTATTCAACCGGTCACGACCTTGACGTCGTGGCCGGGAACAACAATACCGAACGTCTGACCATCACCCCGGCGGATGACACCACCATCCCGCCGACACCTGCCGTTATGGAATCCGACACCGACCTGCGCCTGCGCGCGCAACAGGCGTTTGAAGGCTTAAGCGTGGCGGGTCCGGTCGGAGCATATGAGTATCACGGTCGCAGCGCCGACGGACGGGTCGCCGACGTGTCGGTCGCAAGCCCGTCGCCAGCCTGCGTAACGATTACCGTCTTATCCCGTGAGGGCGACGGCACCGCGAGCCATGAGCTGCTGGCAATCGTTGAAAAGGCACTGAATGCCGAAGATGTGCGGCCGGTGGCTGACCGTGTGACCGTCCAGCCAGCCGAGATTGTGCCGTACCAGATTGACGCGACGATCTACGTTTACCCCGGTCCCGAATCTGAGCCCATCAGGCAGGCCTCAGAGCAGAAGCTGCAGAGCTATATCAGCGCGCAGCACCGCCTCGGGCGTGATATCCGCCTGTCAGCTATTTATGCGGCGCTGCATGTTGAGGGGGTGCAGCGTGTCGAGCTGGCCTCACCGCAGGCCGACATTGTGCTGAGTAAGTCGCAGGCGTCGAACTGTACCGAGTACCAGATAGCTATCGGGGGCTCAGATGAGTGACCGGCTGTTACCCGTTGGCTCGTCGCCGCTGGAAGTTGCTGCCGCTGCCGCACTCTCTGAAATTCAGCGCGTGCCGGTAGCGCTGCGCACCCTTTGGAACTGGCGCACCTGCCCGGTAAACCTGCTGCCGTATCTGGCGTGGGCGCTGTCGGTTGACAGATGGGATGAGAAGTGGCCGGAGGCGACAAAGCGCAGCGTCTGTGCGTCCTCGTTTTTCGTCCATCAGCATAAAGGCACCATCAGCGCATTGCGTCGGGTGGTTGAGCCGCTCGGCTTTCTGATTGAGGTGCGCGAGTGGTGGCAACTCGACGAGGAGCCTGGCACTTTCCGTCTCGTTGTCGGCGTGCTTGACAGTGGCATCACTGACGAAATGTATCAGGAGCTCGAGCGCCTGATTGAAGACGCCAAACCGGCAAGCCGCCACCTCACCGGGCTGGCTATCAGCCTGAGTGCGACCGGCGAGCTGTATGTCGGCGCGGGATGCTACGACGGCGACGCGCTCACCGTTTACCCCTACACCACCGAGGAAATTGTCGTCGGCGGTGAATATTACCCGGCCTCGGCCATCCATTTGATTGATAACCTGAGAGTGAACACATGACCGCAAAATATTTTGCCATTCTGACCAATCAGGGCGCGGCGCGGCTGGCGAACGCGGCGGCACTCGGTACCAGACTAAACCTGACGCAGATGGCCGTCGGCGATGCGAATGGTACTTTGCGGACCCCTGACCCGGCGCAGACGAAGCTCATAAATCAGAAGCGCATCGCGCCGCTGAACCTGCTGAACGTTGACCCGGCCAATACCAGCCATATTATCGCGGAACAGATAATTCCCGAGAATGAGGGCGGTTTCTGGATCCGCGAGATTGGCCTCTACGATGATGAGGGGATTCTGATTGCCGTGGCAAACTGCCCGGAGACCTACAAGCCGCAACTGCAGGAGGGGAGCGGCCGCACGCAGACCATTCGCATGATCCTGATAGTGTCGAGCACGTCGGCAATCACCCTGAAAATTGACCCGTCGGTGGTGCTGGCAACGCGGCAGTATGTCGAGGATAAGGTTATCGAGGTGAAAGCCTATGCTGATGATTTGATGAAAAAGCATGTCGCGGATAAAAACCCACATGCGCAATATCTGATGATTGCGAACGCTTTAAAAGAAATGGCCGACGCTGGTTTGGTTGCTGAGGTGCTAAAAAACCTCGGTTTGGGAACAGCCGCAACGAAGAACGTTGGTAATGGAACAGGCCAAATTCCAACCATGGCAAACTTTACCTCTGGAGCGGGGTGGATGAAGTTTCCTGACGGCACAATCTTGCAGTTTGGGACTAATATAGCCGGATCAATCGGCTTTCCGACAACCATTAATTTTCCGATCCCATTTACGTCTGGTTGTCGTATTGCAACATCTTTTGACAGCGCATCTAACGTCGCGAATGATTGCCCTGCATTTGCAACATCACCAGCAGGAACTGGGTTAGTGGCGTTCTATTTAATGAGTTCCCGTACTGGCGGAACGGGTGCAGGCGCTAATTGGATTGCAATAGGAAAATAAAAATGAACAAATATCTATACGATGCGCGTACTAATGCATTTTATCCATTTGGATTGCAGGCAGACTACGAAGCCGCAGCAATGTGGCCTGAAAATGGCGTGGAGATTGATGAAGAAACATTTTCTGAGTTTCAAAAACCACCAATAAGCAAAATGAGGGTAGCGGGTGACGATGGCCACCCTGCATGGGCGGATATCCCGCCTCTTACCGATGAAGAACAGAACGCGATGGCTGATTCACAAAAACAATTGCTTATTGATCAGGCTAACGAATACATAAACAGTAAGCAGTGGCCGGGGAAAGCGGCGATGGGAAGATTGAAAGACTCAGAAAAAAGTCAATACAACGATTGGTTAGACTATCTTGATGAACTCGAAGCCATAGATACGGCCACTGCGCCGGATATTGAGTGGCCGGAAAGACCAGAATAAACGAAGCCCTCCACCCGGAGGGCTTTTTTGTATGTTGTGTTATCCCTCCACCAACGGCATTGCATCGCGCCTGCGCGACACACAACAGAAAATAGTCGCACCCCTTAACCACGGAGTTAAACAGATGGGCGACTATCATCACGGCGTCGAGGTCATCGAGATTAATGATGGCACGCGCACCATTTCCACCGTCTCGACGGCCATTATCGGCATGGTCTGTACGGCCAGCGATGCTGACGCAAAGACATTCCCCTTAAACGAGCCGGTACTGATTACCAGCGTGCAAACGGCGATCGGGAAAGCCGGTAAACAGGGCACGCTGGCAAAATCCCTTCAGGCCATCGCCGACCAGTGCAAACCTGTCATTGTGGTGGTGCGCGTTCCCGAAGGTTTCGAAGACCCGGAAGACCCGGAAGCGGCGCAGAAAGAAACCATTTCCAACATCATCGGCACGACCAACGAAAACGGCAAATACACCGGGCTGAAAGCGCTGTTAACGGCGAAAACCGTCACCGGCGTTAAGCCGCGCATTCTCGGCGTGCCGGGGCTGGATACGCAGGAAGTGGCGACCGCGCTTGCGTCGACCTGCCAGAGCCTGCGCGCATTCGGCTACGTGAGCGCGTGGGGCTGCAAGACCATTTCCGACGCCATCAAATACCGTGAGAATTTCAGCCAGCGCGAGCTCATGGTGATTCACCCTGATTTTCTGGCATGGGACACCACGGCGAACGAAACCGATATTGCATGGGCGACCGCCCGCGCGCTCGGCCTGCGCGCCAAAATAGACCAGACAATCGGCTGGCACAAAACGCTGTCCAACGTCGGCGTAAATGGCGTCACCGGCGTCAGTGCCTCGGTGTCATGGGATTTGCAGGAGCAGGCCACCGACGCCAACCTGCTGAATCAGGCCGGGGTGACAACGCTCATCCGCAACGACGGCTTTAAGTTTTGGGGCAACCGCACCTGCTCGGACGATCCGTTATTCGTGTTTGAAAACTACACCCGCACGGCGCAGGTGCTGGCCGACACGATGGCTGAGGCGCACGCGTGGGCGATGGATAAGCCCGTTTCCGCAACGCTCATCCGCGACATCGTCGCCGGTATCAATGCCAAATTCCGCGAGCTGAAAAACAACGGCTATATCGTTGACGGCTCCTGCTGGTACGACCCGGAGTCAAACACCGTGGAAACCCTGAAAGCCGGGAAGCTGTATATCGATTACGACTACACCCCCGTCCCGCCGCTGGAAAACCTGACCCTGCGCCAGCGCATCACCGATACCTATCTGGCAGACCTGTCAGACTCGGTCAACAGCTAAGGAGCTCAGAGCATGGCGTTACCACGCAAACTGAAATACCTGAACATGTTTAACGACGGCCTCAGCTACATGGGCGTCGTTGAATCCGTCACCCTGCCAAAGCTGACCCGCAAGCTAGAGAAATATCGCGGCAGCGGGATGCCGGGCTCGGTGTCGATTGACCTCGGCCTCGACGACGACGCGCTGTCGCTTGAGTGGACGCTGGGCGGCCTGCCTGACGTTGAGCTGTGGGCGCAGTACGCGTCACCGGGTGCCGACAGCGTGCCGCTGCGCTTCACCGGCTCATTCCAACGCGATGACACCGGCGATATTTCTGCCGTTGAGGTGGTCATGCGTGGCCGTCACAAGGAGTACGACGGCGGCGAGAACAAACAGGGCGAAAGCGGCACGACCAAAATCGCGACCGAGTGCTCGTACTACCAGCTCACGATCGACGGCAAAGAGGTCATCGAGATTGACGTCATCAACATGGTGATGAAAGTCGACGGCGTCGACCGTCTTGCTGAGCATCGCCGGGCGATTGGCCTGTAACCCGTTAACCGGTCAGCCTGACTGGCCGGTCACTTACTCACATTCAAAGAGAGCAACATCATGGAAAACATCAACGAAACCGCCACCACCGAAACCGAAAACCCGAACATTGTGATCCTCGATAATCCCATCATGCGTGGCGAGCAAAAAATCGAACAGGTGACCGTGTCCAAACCCAACGCCGGTACTCTGCGCGGTGTGAGTCTGGCCTCGCTGGCAAACTCTGACGTCGATGCGCTGATTAAGGTGCTGCCGCGCATGACATACCCGGCGCTGACCGAGCCCGAGGTCATGCGTCTGGAAGCGTCAGACCTGATTTTATTCGCCGGTAAGGTGGTCGGTTTTTTGTCGCCATCTTCGGCTCGCTGACCTTCCCGGACAACCTTTCGGTCGATGACCTGATGGCGGATATCGCGGTGATATTTCACTGGCCGCCATCAGAGCTAAATTCCCTGAGTGTGACCGAGCTCATCACATGGCGCGAAAAGGCGCTGCAGCGAAGCGGACACCACCATGAGCAATAACGTCAGGATTGAGGTACTGCTGAACGCAGTAGACCGTGCAAGCCGACCGCTCAAAGCTATCCAGACTGCCAGCAAGACCCTTGCCGGCGATATCCGCACTTCTCAAAACAGCCTGCGCGATCTGAATGCGCAGGCTGGCCGAATTGACGGATTCAGGAAAGCGAGCGCACAGCTTGCTATGACAGGCCAGTCGCTTAACAAGGCGAAACAGGAAGCCGCCGCGCTGGCCGTCCAGTTTAAAAACACGCAGAACCCCACAACCGCGCAGGCGCGCGCGATGGAGGCGGCAAAGAAATCCGCCGCTGACCTGCAGCTCAAATACAACAGCCTCAGGCAGTCGGTACAGCGCCAGCGCACCGAGCTCGCGCAGGCCGGGATTAACACCCGTACTCTCTCGGCGGATGAGCGCCGCCTGAAAACCAGCATCAGTGAAACGACCGCGCAACTTAACCGGCAGCGCGAGGCGCTGGCGCGGGTCAGTCAACAGCAGGCGCGACTGAGTCGCGTTAAAGAGCGTTATCAGGCCGGTAAATCCCTTGCCGGAGGCGCTGCGGCTGCAGGCGCGGCGGGCGTCGGTATCGCCACGGCGGGAACGATGGCCGGAGTAAAATTACTCACACCCGGTTATGACTTTGCACAGAAAAACTCTGAGCTGCAGGCCGTGCTCGGGGTCGAAAAACAGTCACCCGAAATGGAGGCGCTGCGCAAACAGGCGCGCCAGCTCGGGGACAATACCGCTGCGTCTGCAGATGATGCGGCGAGCGCGCAGATTATCATTGCGAAAAGCGGCGGGGATGCGGCAGCGATTCAGGCGGCGACGCCGGTCACGCTGAATATGGCGCTGTCTAATCGTCGCTCGATGGAAGAAAACGCCGCGCTGCTGACGGGGATGAAATCCGCGTTTCAGATGTCAAACGACCAGATCGCGCACATCGGCGACGTGCTGTCGATGACGATGAACAAAACGGCCGCTGACTTTGACGGGCTGAGCGACGCGCTGACGTATGCTGCGCCGGTGGCAAAAAATGCCGGGGTCAGTATCGAGCAGACCGCCGCAATGGTCGGCGCGCTACATGACGCCAAAATCACCGGCTCGATGGCGGGAACGGGCAGCCGTGCCGTCCTGAGTCGCCTGCAGGCTCCGACCGGTAAGGCTTACGAGGCCATTAAAGAGCTCGGCGTTAAAACGTCTGACAGCAAGGGCAACACGCGCCCGATATTCGCCATTCTGAAAGAAATGCAGCGCAGTTTTGAGAAAAATAATCTCGGAACAAGCCAGAAAGGCGAGTACATGAAAACCATTTTCGGTGAGGAAGCCAGCTCGGCGGCGGCGGTGCTGATGACCGCTGCGTCAAGCGGCAAACTCGACCAGCTCACGGCGGCATTTAAAGCCTCGGACGGGAAAACCGCTGAGCTGGTCAAAATCATGCAGGACAACCTAGGCGGCGACTTCAAAGAATTTCAGTCAGCCTATGAGGCCGTCGGTACTGACCTGTTTGACCAGCAGGAGGGCTCACTGCGTGAGCTCACTAAAACCGCCACGAAATATGTTTTAAAGCTCGACGGCTGGATCACCAATAACAAAACACTTGCGTCAACCATCGGGTTAATTGCAGGTGGTGGGCTGGCGCTGATTGGCGTGCTGGGCGGGATTGGCCTGATAGCGTGGCCGGTGGTAACGGGTTTCAACGTGATTATCGCCGCTGCCGGTGTTCTCGGTGCAAATCTGGCCGCAATGGGGGCGGCCATTGTCTCTGTGCTCGGGGCGCTTACCTGGCCGATTGTGGCTATTGGCGTTGCCATCATCGCCGGTGCGCTGCTCATCCGCAAATACTGGGAGCCAATAAGCGCATTTTTCTCAGGCGTAATGGAGGGGATAAAGCAGGCTTTTGCCCCTGTAGTGGAGTTATTCGAACCGTTAAAGCCGGTTTTTGACTGGCTGGGTGACAAACTTAAAGCGGCGTGGCAGTGGTTTAAAGACCTGATCGCACCGGTTAAGTCGACGCAGGAGACGCTCGACAGCTGCAAAAATGCGGGTGTGATGTTCGGTAAGATGCTGGCCGAAGCGCTGATGTTACCGCTCAAAAGCTTTAATACATTGCGTACCGGCGTTAACTGGTTACTGGAAAAGCTCGGGGTTATCAATAAAGAATCAAGCGACCTTGACCAGAAGGCCGTAAAAGCCAATGCCGCCACCGGCTCGCAAAAGGTGTCTTATATTCCGGCAACCTCAACATATGGCGGTTATCAGGCATATCAGCCAGTTACCGCGCCCATGGGTAAGACTTACGTCGACCAGAGCAAGCCAGAATATAACATCAACCTGAATGGTGGCATCGCGCCGGGCAGCGACCTCGACCGTCAGCTGCGTGAGGCTGTCGATAAACTCGACCGTGAAAACCGTGCGCGTCAGCGCTCAAGTATGCGTCATGACTGAGGGGGATAAAGCATGTTAATGGTTTTAGGTTTGTTTGTGTTTGAGCGCCGCACGCTGCCCTATCAGTCCATGCAGTATTCGAAGGATTACCGCTGGGCGTCAAACGACCGTATCGGCAAGCCACCGGCTTACCAGTATCTCGGGGAAGGGGAAACCACGCGCACGCTGTCGGGTGTCCTCTATCCCGAAATTACCGGCGGACGTCTGTCACTGACCGCCATCGAGCTGATGGCAGACGAGGGGCGAGCGTGGCCGCTGATTGACGGAACGGGCATGATCCACGGTATGTATGTCATCGACAAAGTGACGCACACGCACACCGAGCTATTCAGCGACGGAGCGGCGAGAAAAATCGAGTTTAGCCTTTCGCTTAAGCGGGTCGATAAATCGCTGGCGGCCATTTATGGCGACCTGAAAACGCAGGCCGACAATCTGGTCACGTCTGCCGGTGACTGGCTGGGAGGGCTGGCAGGATGATTACAGGAATGGATATTCAGGCCGGGGCGAAGATTGCCCCGGCGTTTATGCTCAAGCTGGATAACGAGGATATCACGCAGGATTTTAGCGACCGCCTTATCAGCCTGACAATGACCGATAATCGCGGATTCGAGGCCGACCAGCTCGATATCGAGCTCGATGACACCGACGGCCAGATAGCTTTGCCACCGCGCGGCGCAACGTTGACGCTGTGGTTAGGCTGGCAGGGATCCGCGCTGATAAAAAAAGGGACGTTCACGGTCGACGAAATCGAGCACCGTGGTGCGCCAGATACGCTGACCATCAGGGGGCGCAGCGCCGATTTTCGCGGGTCGCTGAACTCGCGCCGGGAACAGTCATGGCATGACACCACGCTCGGGCAAATTGTGGAGGCGATTGCGGCACGCAATAAGCTGACGGCGAGCGTGGCTGACACGCTGAAAGCCGTCGCAGTGCCTCACATTGACCAGTCGCAGGAATCCGACGCGGTGTTTCTGTCCCGTCTGGCTGACCGGAACGGGGCGGCGGTTTCGGTAAAAGCGGGGAAACTGTTATTCCTGAAAGCGGGGAGCGGTAAGACGGCCAGCGGGAAGCCCCTTTCGCAGATGACGCTTGAGCGCGGCGACGGCGATCGTCATCAGTTTGCCATTGCTGACCGGGAAGCCTATACCGGCGTTACGGCGAAATGGCTGCACACCAAAGACCCGAAGCCGCAAAAGCAAAAGGTTAAGCTCAGGCGTAAGCCCAAAGAGAAGTATCTCCGAGCGCTGCAGCATCCGAAAGCGACCAAAGCCCCGGCAAAGGCCAAAGCCAAAAAAGAGCATGAAGCGCGCGAGGGCGAGTATATGGCCGGTGAGGCTGATAACGTGCTGGAGCTCACGACGATTTATGCGTCAAAGGCGCAGGCCATGCGCGCCGCTCAGGCGAAGTGGGACAAGCTGCAGCGAGGTGTCGCGGAGTTTTCAATTTCGCTGGCTATTGGCCGGGCAGATTTATTTCCTGAAACGCCAATCGCGGTGAAAGGCTTTAAGCGCGTCATAGACGATCAGGCGTGGATAATCAGCCGGGTGGTGCATAACCTCAACGGGAACGGCTACACGACGGGCTTAGAGCTTGAGGTTAAGGTTTCGGATGTGGAGTATGAAAGCGAAGAGGTGACACAATAAAAGTTGTTTATGTGTTTGATATATAAGATTTTAATGGCTAAAATTGGCGCATCAAAAACGTTCTGAGGTGCTCGCCATGTTTCACTGTCCAAATTGCCATTACGCCGCCCACGCTCGCACTAGTCGCTATTTTTCTGACACGACAAAAGAGCGTTATCATCAATGCACAAATATCAATTGCAGCGCTACGTTTGTCACCACTGAAACGATAGAGCGCTTTATCGTTTCGCCGGGGGTAGTAGTGCCAGCGGCACCGCATCCGACATCATCAGGACAGCAACAAATGCACTGGCAGTGACCAAAAAAAACCCCGCAAATGCGGGGGCTTTAGTTTCCGATGATTATTCAGTGAACGTCAGCAACGTGCGAAGAGCGGTCGATAGTATTTTTTTAGGTGTTGAACTCACGTTCTGCCTGCTCATATGTGCTATATAATTTGTCAACACGACCAACTAATTTCATTCCACCTTTGGTTGCCCTATCCGTCCAATAATGACCTTCAAGCTCTTCTACTGGAGAACCGTGAATTTCTAAGGCAAAGGAACCGTGGTGAATTTCACTTCTAACACCTTGAAGTTCAATTTTTGGTTCATTTCGGTAAACTCCAACAAGTTTAAACAAGTCTTCATCTTCCTGCTGTTCTATGCTGTGAGCTACCAATACAGACTTAGATTCCTTTGTCATCAATCTCAAACTAAGAAATGTTAAAGATTGTCTTATGACTGCATACCCATAGACTGGTGCCACTCCTTCGCCAGTTTCAGGATTTATCCAGCTACTTTTCAATTCAACCTTCCAAGTTCCTCTTAAATCTGGCCTTTTAACATACCAACCTTTAAATAATTTCCATGACCAGAGGTATTTGTTAAACAAGGCGACAAACAGAGTTATAACACCAACAACCGTACTAAATGGTTTTACAAAATCGGCACTGAGTACTGGCATGCCTTGAAACCATAGAGCAAGTAACCACACTGCGATCGTGAAACCAATAAACGATGATATATGAAGTCTAGTTAGCATTATTCGTAACCTATGTAATCCCAAGCATCACTTAAGAACTGGTGAGCACTCTCACGGGACCACGGCTGAGAGCTTCTGAAAAGATACTTAAGTTCGTTCACTTCACCCCACTCAGAGCATTTTTCCTGTGACAAAGTATTATTGAATAGCTCTGCGAGTACATGCCTTACCATGGGTTTGAAAGATTGATGTTCAAAACATGAATTTGATGCATTGAACACCAAGCTTTCAATGAGAAAGCTCGGCGCATCGTTTGCTGATTGAATACCTTTTGACGCCATCTCGTTAGATAGATTCTTTAATATCCGAACGACTCTTTTAAATCTTCTTGATGTAGACGTATTTTTTGAAACGCCATTTTCGTAATGTTGCTCTGGCCAATTTTTGACTCTAGGAGGGGAGTAATCATCTGGTATCATCTCGACTCCAGAAAGATAAGAGGTAGCCGTAACGTATCGACGATGCTCAAAAAACGCAGCCACATCTGAATCTACACGGTATGTATTCGATTTTATATCAAAAGCTTTAGTACCGCGTGTCACGGCAGCTCTTCCGAACCAAGCTACAAGCGCCTCTTCTAACTCACTTTTAAATGTCGCATATTCATAGGTTGCGGGAGCGAAACTTTTTGCAAGCTCCATTTTAACGTTGTCATCAGGGTACTCAGGAAAAAAAGTATCGAAACAGAGAACTCCAATATCTACATCGCTATATCGCCTTACATTAACTCTGTTTCTGTAAGAGCCTTGCGCAAATACTTTGATGTTTCGCTTTTTTAACTTATCACTAGCCTGAATTGCTTGCCTTATTTGCCTCTCGGCGTTTTCCACTCTTTCTTGCTCCGTTGCGCTTGGTCCTTGCGACCAAGTTGCAAATACCGATTCCCAATCTCTACTCACGAGTATTCCTTATGTTGAAAGGCAACTAATATCGTAGTAAACAGAATTTGTTTATCACATTAAGCGCAGTTCTCTCCAATGATAGGACTATACCTCTTCACCTACTTTTTGATCAACGGGGAGCAGGTCAACTTTGGTAGTGATTTCTGAAAATGTAGATAAATGTCAACTTTCGCCTCTAGCCCTCAGCAGACGGTCAAAAGCATACTTAAACTGACTTAATGTTTTTCAAATAACAGCACTAGTTCAAACAAAAGCCCCGCATTCGCGGGGCTTCTTATATCGACGTGGTCAACATGTGGACGTGACCTGAAATAAATCCTTTTATTTCATTGAGTTGAAGATTTTAAAAAAGCTCCTGAAGGAGCTTTTTTTATTATGTTTGACAACCCCTCATCGGTTAGTTGTATAGTGCAACTAAATGATGAGGGCACAACATGCACAGCGAAACCCCGGTAGTCAGTGTTATTCGACGTTCCTCGCGCCTGATGGTGCGGGAGTTAGGTTTTATGGCCTCGACCCTGGCCTCAACGAATTACTCACCGTCTGCCGTCCATACCCTGGTCGAAATAGCCCTACGCAAAGAGACGACGGCGAGTCAGCTGGTGCAGCTGCTGGGCCTGGATAAATCCAGCGTCAGCCGGATGCTGGCTCGCCTGATTGCCGCGGGCGAACTCGAGGAAGTGACTTCACCTGAAGATGCGAGAGCGAAGAGTCTCAGGCTGACCGCGAAAGGTCATGAGACGGTCAGTAAAATTAATACCTTTAGCAACGAGCGCGTGGTCTCAGCAATAAAAAGTCTGGCTCCTGCGCAGCAGCAGACCATTTCTGAAGGACTCTCCCTTTATGCCAACGCGCTGCTGGCGTGCCGTGAGACGGGTAGCGACATGCGCCCCGACGAGCTCACGATAGTGCAGGGATATATTCCCGGCATGATTGGTCGTGTCGCGGAGATGCACGGGATCTATTACGCGCGCGAGCATCATTTTGGCCGTTTTTTTGAGGCCAAAGTGGCTACGGGAGTTGCGGAATTTAGTGACCGCCTGGATAAGCCATGCAACCAGATCTGGCTGGCGGTGATGAACGGCAGGATATTGGGGTCAGTGGCGATAGATGGCGAGGATTTAGCGCCAGGTGAAGCCCATCTGCGCTGGTTTATTCTCGACGATGGCTGCCGGGGACACGGGGTGGGGAAAAAACTGCTGACCGAAGCGATGCGCTTTTGCGACAGCGTAGGTTTCTCTGCCGTGCATCTCTGGACATTCAATAAGCTGACCGCCGCACGGCGTTTATACGAATCGTTTGGATTTACGCTCGTTAAAGAGTGGGAGGGCGATCAGTGGGGAACCCTTATAACGGAGCAGCAGTTTACCCGGCGCAGAGACGCGTAACTTCCACCATAAAAAAGGCTCCTTTCGGAGCCGCTTTGGTTTCAGAACACTTTCTTATACGGTCGAACCGTCACTTTCGCATACACACCTGCGGCAACATACGGATCTGCGTCAGCCCATGCCTGAGCGCTTTCCTGAGATTCAAACTCAGCAATCACGGTGGAACCGGCAAAACCGGCGGCGCCCGGATCGTTGCTGTCTACTGCGGGCATTGGGCCAGCGGTCAGTAAACGGCCTTCATCCTGGAGCAGCTGCAAACGTGCCAGATGCGCAGGGCGCACAGACTGGCGTTTTTCGAGCGAATCAGCAACATCTTCAGAGTAAATCACGTAAAACACGGCGAAGCTCCTTAACCGGTAAAAGTGTCAGTTACGTTATGTGAAAGGGCAAACGACTGCAATGTAAAATAAAAACAATGTTAACACCCTGATCTGAATGCGCCTTTTTTGGCCTCTCATGCGCTAAAGTTGCGCCAGAACAAAGTGTCTTATTGAATATGATTGCTATTTGCATTTAAAATCAGTGTTCGGTTTTTTAACGTTGATGATTATGACTTCGATGACCCTTGATTTACCTCGCCGCTTCCCCTGGCCGACGCTGCTTTCTGTCGTGATTCACGGTGCTGTTGTGGCGGGTTTGCTGTATACCTCGGTTCATCAGGTTATTGAAATGCCCGCGCCCGCGCAGCCGATTTCGGTGACGATGGTATCGCCAGCGGATCTCGAACCGCCGCAGGCTGCACCTCCGCCACCGCAGCCGGTGGCTGAACCTGAGCCAGAGCCCGAGCCTGTTCCGCCGCCACCGAAGGAAGCGCCGGTGGTGATCCACAAGCCTGAACCGAAGCCAAAACCTAAGCCGAAGCCAAAACCGGTGAAGAAGGTCGAGGAGCGTCCGAAACGCGAGGAACGTCCGGTTGAACCACGTGCGACCCAGACGGTCGAGAATGCGGCGCCTTCGCGTCCGGTGATGAATAACACCGCAACCGCGCCTAAGCCGACAGTCAGTGCCCCTGCGGGCCCGCGCGCGCTGAGTCGCAACCAGCCTCAGTATCCGGCGCGGGCGCAGGCCTTACGTATTGAAGGCCGCGTACGGGTTAAATTTGACGTCACTGCCGATGGCCGCGTGGATAACGTGGAAATCTTGTCCGCTCAGCCTTCCAATATGTTTGAGCGCGAAGTGAAATCGGCGATGCGCAGATGGCGCTATGAAGCCGGAAAACCGGGCAGCGGACTGATTGTGAATATTGTTTTCCGCCTGAACGGCGGGGCGCAGATGGAATAAAAAAAGCCTCCTGATGGAGGCTTTTTTTTTGCCTGTCAATCAGGCCTGCGGAAGTTGACGGGGTTTTCCCTCGCTATCCACTGCAACATAAATAAACAGCGCTTCAGTGGCCTTATAACGCTGTCCAATGGGTTCAGAAGAGACTTTCTTAACCCATACTTCGATGTTGATTGAAATAGAGGTGTTGCCGCGTTTGACGCAGCGCGCGTAGCAGCAAACCACATCTCCCACCGCAACCGGGCGCAGGAAGGTCATGCCGTCCACTCGCACAGTCACCACGCGCCCGTGGGCAATCTCTTTTGCCAGAATTGCGCCGCCCATATCCATCTGCGACATCAGCCAGCCGCCAAAAATATCGCCATTGGCATTGGTGTCAGCGGGCATTGCCAGTGTGCGTAAAACCAGTTCGCCCTGCGGGGCGTTAGTTGTTGTCATTGTTTTAACTCGTAACGGAAGACTTCAGGCGGGATGCTACTATGATTTCACAGCGGAGAGAATAGACCAGAACGCCTGTCGTAGACGTTCTGGTCAGTCGTTAATCAGTGGTTGTCATCCTGGGGCATATGACGATAGATGTATACGCCGCTTAACAGCGTGAAGATAAGGGTCAGCGCGGTCAGGCCAAAGACCTTGAAGTTGACCCATATATTTTGCGGCAGCCAGAAGGCGATATAGATATTGGCAAGACCACAGAGAATAAAGAAGACCGCCCAGGCGATATTCAGACGGGACCAGACTTCCTGAGGCAGCGTCAGCTCTTTGCCCAGCATGCGCTGGATCAGCGGCTTTTTCATGACCCACTGGCTAATTAACAATGCGCCCGCAAACAACGCGTAAATAACGGTTACTTTCCACTTAATAAATTCATCATTGTGGAAGAACAGCGTAAGCCCGCCGAACACGGCGACCAGGACGAACGTTATCAGCGCCATCTTTTCGACTTTACGATAGCGAACCCAGCTGTAGATCAGAACAACAGCCGTTGCAACGATCAGCGCAGTGGTCGCGGCATAAATGTCATACAGCTTATAAAAAGCAAAAAAGACCACGAGCGGTAAAAAATCAAGAAACTGCTTCATTCTGTGATTCCATCTTCTGAACGGGGCGGGTGGCAGCGATGCCGCCCGCCTCAGGATTACTGACGAATTAACATATACAGGCGGAACAGATAGACCAGCAGTATCGCTGAAATCAGATTGCTCAGCGTATTCGCCACTACCGCGCCAACATTGGGCGTTAATACCGCAAAATTCGGTGCAAACAACAGCAGGAGCGTTTTGGCGAGCAGCCAGCCGATCACGGCGGGAGCCACCAGACGCATATTCGCCCATGCCAGTCTGATGCTGCTGCGCATCGCGGTAAAAATCCCCATCTTATCCTGCACCACCATCACAGGCGCAAATGAGAGCACGATAGCCAGTAATACGCCCGGCACCACGACCAGCATAATCCCCATTTGCACCAGCATGGTGGTTAAAAAGATCAGGATAAACAGCTTAGGTAAGACTTGCGCACTCGCACCAATCGCCCGTAAGGCGCTGACCCGGTGACCCGCCGAGACCAGCTGAATCATCAGCAAAACGCCGCCCGCCAGAACCGCATTACCAATCAGGCCTGAGAACGTTGACGCGGCAGACGCCCGCAGCAGAATCTGCTGCTGCTCCGGCGTCATGTTTTGCACCAGTTCAAACAGCCCCACGCTGCCGGCAAGATGGTCGCCCTGGCTCAGGCTGGCAATCTGTTCTTCACTCGGTGAGAAGGCATGGCCCAGCACCACCGTGATAAAGGCACATAGCAACGCGATCAGTAAAAAGGTTATGAACTGATTGCGGAAAAAGTTTCCCGTGTCACGGTAGACAGACTTCGCCGTGATAGACATGCACTCTCCTTGAGTATTGCAGGTGTTAATTAGCCGGCAATTGTACACCGGATGCACCTGCTGTGGCAGCATCAAGGCTTGTATGGAAAAGCATATCTTTGTAAAGCGGCGGTAATCCAACGCGCGCCCGGGCGCGATTGCAGGCTTCGTTGACCTGCCCATCTTCCCCCGACATGGCAAATTCCCGGCACGGGCTGGGCCGATCCTCATAAATGGAACATCGGGTAGAGACCCCTGGCTCACCCTGTAGCGCTACGCAGCGGGCCTGCTTTTGGTTTGTGCCGCTCATGCAGCGCAGAAAGGGCGTTAACGGCTCAGTAAGATGAACCGGAACGGTACCGCCGCCATCGCTGGCTTCGGCCCAGTAGAAAGAGACTCGAAAATACGCACAACAGGCTCCGCACGTCATGCACGGGTTGATATCACTCATGGCACACCTGCAAAAGAAGAACGCATCAAATCAACTTGTGAGAGCGATAAATTATCCAGCCGTCAGAGGAAGAGCAAGAGGGGAAAAAGGGAAAATTTTGTAACCGTGAAATGCCAAAAATTGACATGGAAACAACTTATCGCTTTTGGACGCGTAACAAAAAATTAATCCAGATCAATGAATGTTAAGTTACTGGTTTTAATGTGATCTGTAGCAGATCACTTATTACTCATTTGTGAGTATATTCTCATCCGCGATTAAAACCACAACGATGGAGCGGATATGAAAAAATTAGCGGTGGCAGCCCTTGTATTAAGCAGTCTCTCTGGCGGCGCGTATGCGCATGAAGCAGGCGAATTCTTTATTCGTGCCGGTTCGGCTACGGTTCGCCCGACTGAAGGATCGGATAACGTGCTGGGTATGGGCGGTTTTAACGTCAGTAATAACACCCAGTTAGGGTTAACGTTCACTTATATGGCGACGGAAAACGTTGGTGTTGAGCTTCTGGCTGCAACGCCGTTCCGTCATCGCGTGGGTCTGGGCGCAACCGGTGATATCGCTACGGTTCACCATTTACCGCCAACGCTGATGGCGCAATGGTACTTTGGCGATGCCAGCAGCAAGGTGCGTCCTTATATTGGCGCCGGTGTGAACTACACCACCTTCTTCGACGAGAAGTTTAACGATACCGGTAAAGAGGCCGGTCTGACTGACCTCAGCCTGAAAGATTCGTGGGGTATGGCGGGGCAGGTCGGTCTGGACTATCTGATTAACCGCGACTGGCTGATTAACGCCTCGGTCTGGTACATGGATATTGATACGGACGTACGCTTCAAGGCGGGCGGTCAGCAGCAAAGTATCAATACTCGCCTGGATCCGTGGGTGTTTATGTTCTCTGCGGGTTATCGTTTCTGATCCCCCGTCAAACTGGCCACAGGGTGGCCAGTTTGCTTTGCTCACTTCAAAACGACGGATAAACCGGCCGCTCATCAAGCTTTACGCAGTGCCTCAGGATATTTTCCCCATCATATAAATAGCTGAAAGCGTCGCTGGACAGGGAATGAAAAAGAATATCGCCGTTGGCAAACGGGATGATTTCAGTATCTCCCGCACGTTTATGTCCCGCACCGGTTTCAAAATGACCGTGCCATCGCTCCTGGGTATGGTCATAAACGTGCAGAATGACCTCGACAAGTCCTCTTTGCGGACAATTAAGGCGCAGGAAGGTAGAAGAGAAATTCAGGGGCAGCGCATGGAAGGGAATTAATAAGGCGAAAACCAGTAAAGCTCGTAAATACATCAAACCGCGAAAACCTCCTTCAAAAGGGAAGTGAGATTTTACTTAAGTCAAAGATCGCGTTTTTGCCGTGGATCAAGATGTCTTATAATTCAATGCGATAAAGGCCCCTCGCGAGGCCCTTAGCGATCATTTTTGAATCAAATAGCGAATGGTCGGGCCATCCTGCTGGATATCCAGCACCGTGTAGCCGTGGTTTTTCGCATCCAGCGGAATGTTGTTGATGGACTGCGGACAGTCGCTGACCACTTCCAGAATTTCCCCTTTTTTGAGCTGCGGTAGGGCTTCAAGCGTGGCAACAGCCGGATAAGGGCAGGGTTCACCAACCATATCCAGACGGTAATCGGGCACGATCTCTTTCATGCAGCATTCTCCTGGGTTTCTGTTTTAACACTCGCACGACGGAAGAAGCGTTTCTCCTGCGCGACAACCAGTAAAAAAGCGACCAGCAGCAGGGCGTAGGTAACGAGCAGGCCGCCGAGGGGGCCGAAGGTGCTCAGCAGGTTGACCTTGTCCCAACTCGTGGCAAGCGCCGGAGACAGATCGTCCCAGAAGTACGCCAGGATCGTCGAGCCGATAACATTTCCCAGTCCTACCCACCAGTAATGCACCTGACCTTCAACGGCGCGGTACATCCAGCCGGTTTCGCATCCGCCAGCCAGTACGATCCCGAAGCCGAACAGCAGGCCGCCAATCACCGCGTTAGGACCGGCCCACATGATTTTCGGTTCGACGCCGAGCTGAACATAGCTGAAGATACCGATGGCGCTGACCGCCATCCCGGCGATAATCGCCTTCGCCATCATCGTCCGACCGGTGATCCACATATCGCGAAACGCGGAGGTAAAGCAGATCTGCGCGCGTTCAATGAGCAGACCAAAACCCACGCCGAACAGCATCGCCAGGCCAAGTTTGGGCTGGTTCATCGCAGTGCACATTGCCCAGGCGACCATAGCAAAAAAGACCAGCATACCGAGGCGGAAACGGCGACGCGCCTGAGAGGGCTTTTGGGTTAACGGAGACGCTGCGCTGACTTTTGTCATTTTCACCGGAATGCGGAACAGCGGCAGCAGGGTAAATTTGGCACCAAAGTAAGAGCCAATCGCCGTGGCGACAGCAAAGAACCAGGCGTGAAGCGAAAACTGAGGAATCCCCGTAAAGAAAGCGGCAAGGTTACAGCCCATCGCCAGACGGGCCCCAAACCCGGCAATGATACCGCCGACCACAGCCTGCATAATACGAATACGGCTTTTGGGCATACGTAACTTAACGTTGTTTGCCCACAGCGCCGCCGCGAAACAGCCGCCGAACATGCCGACGATCATCATCCCGTCGATGCGGGTAAGCGGTGTGCCGTCCAGATGAATGAGTTTAAAGTAACCCCACTCTTCGGTATGCACGCCAGCGAGCTGCAGCAATTGACCACCCCAGCGGGTGAACTCGCCGGTCACGGCCCAGAAGGTGCCGGTAATGCCGAAATAGTAGGTAGAGAGAATGCCCGCCGCGATAACGGCCGGAACAGGTGACCAGAACTTAACCAGGTAAGTCTGTTTGAAGTATTGCCATGACATGAATAAGCCTCTGAACTCAGAAGGATTAAAGATAAAAAAGAGTCCAGATCATACGCTTACATGACAGTTTGAAAAGCCATTCATACCGAAAATATCGAAAGGATCAATTTTGACGTAATCCTTTGTTGATGGTGGGGAAGAAAGGGTAACCGTCTGGCAGGGATGCCAGACGGTGGAGGGGTTAGGCTTTACGCGTCGCCGCTTTCATTGCGGTCACAAACGCTTTCAGCTCGGCCAGCATCTGCTCTGGCTTGTCCACGTTCTTCTCGATGATCTTCACAATCGCGGAGCCGGAGATGGCACCAGCCGCCTTCGCGTCAATCGCTGCGGTGACCTGATCCGGGGATGAAATCCCGAACCCCTGCAGCGGAGGCGCGGCATGGTACTCGGCCAGCTTCTCCACCAGATGATGCAGAGGCAACGCCGCTTTATTCTCGGCACCGGTCACGCCCGCGCGGGAGAGCAGGTAGGTATAGCCGCGTCCGTAAGAGGCAATCTGGCGCAGCAGGGCGTCATCGGCGTTCGGCGGGCAGATGAAAATCGGGGCGACGTTATGGCGCATGGCCGCCTGACGGAATGGCGCAGATTCCTCGACCGGCACGTCTGCCACCAGAACGGAGTCGACGCCCACGCGTGCGCACTCGGCGTAAAACTCATCGATACCGCGGTTGAACACCAGGTTGGCGTACATCAGCAGGCCAATCGGAATGGTCGGGTGCTTCTGGCGAATCGCCGCCAGCATCTCGAAGCACTGGGTTGGTGTTACGCCCGAAGCAAATGCGCGCAGCGTTGCGTTCTGGATGGTCGGGCCATCCGCCAGCGGATCGGAGAACGGAATACCCAGCTCCAGCGCGTCGGCACCGGCCTCAATCAGGGTGTCGATAATCTTCAGCGACTGTTCCGGGCCCGGATCGCCCAGGGTGACGAAGGGAACGAACGCGCCTTCCTGGCGGGATTTCAGCTCTGCAAATACGTTATCGTAGCGTTCCATCAGATTTCCCCTCGTGCTTTCAGAATATCGTGAACGGTGAAGATATCTTTGTCACCGCGGCCGGAAAGGTTCACCACCAGCAGCTGTTCTTTTTCCGGGTTTTCTTTCATCATTTTCAGCGCGTGCGCCAGCGCGTGCGAAGACTCCAGCGCCGGGATGATCCCTTCGCTGCGGCACAGCGTTTTAAAGGCTTCCAGCGCTTCGTCATCGGTAATGGAGACATATTCCGCGCGGCCGGTGCTGTTCAGATACGCATGCTGCGGCCCGACGGACGGGAAGTCGAGGCCGGCAGAAATAGAGTAAGACTCTTCAATCTGGCCTTCATCGGTTTGCATCATCGGGGATTTCATCCCGAAGTAGATCCCCACGCGGCCATGCTTCAGCGGCGCGCCGTGTTCACCCGATTCAATGCCGTGCCCGGCTGGCTCGACGCCAATCAGACCCACGCTGGCGTCGTCGATAAAGTCTGCGAACATGCCGATGGCGTTAGATCCGCCGCCAACGCAGGCGATCACCGCATCCGGCAGACGCCCCTCTTTTTCGAGGATCTGCGCTTTGGTCTCTTCACCGATCATGCGCTGGAATTCGCGCACGATAGTCGGGAACGGGTGCGGGCCCGCCGCGGTACCGAGCATATAGTGCGCGGTTTCATAGCTGCCAGACCAGTCGCGAAGCGCTTCGTTACAGGCATCCTTCAGCGTCGCGGAGCCGCTGTGCACCGGGATCACTTCTGCTCCCATCAGACGCATACGGAAGACGTTCGGAGACTGACGCTCAACGTCTTTCGCTCCCATATAGATGCGGCATTTCAGACCGAGCAGGGCGCTGGCAAGCGCAGAGGCCACGCCGTGCTGACCCGCACCGGTTTCGGCGATGATTTCGGTTTTGCCCATACGCTTCGCGAGCAGCGCCTGGCCCAGCACCTGGTTAGTTTTATGCGCGCCGCCGTGCAGCAGGTCTTCACGCTTCAGATACAGCGTGGTTTTGGTGCCTTCCGTCAGGTTGCGGCATTTGGTCAGCGCGGTCGGACGACCGGCGTAATTTTTCAGCAGGTCGGTAAATTCCGCCTGAAACGCCGGATCTTTCTGCGCGCTGACAAACGCTTCTTCCAGCTGGCGCAGCGCGGGCATCAGGATTTGCGGGACGTACATCCCGCCGAACTCACCAAAATACGGGTTAAGTAATGTTGTCATCTTCTCTTCCTTAATATGCACGCAGAGTTTTAAAAACCGAGGCCAGCTTGCTGGCATCTTTGATACCCGGTTGGGACTCTACGCCTGAATTGAAATCGAGGCCTGCGCAGCCGGTTTTAGCGGCTTCTACGCAGTTATCCGGGCTTAATCCGCCCGCCAGCAGGACGTTGTCCAGCTTTTCGGCGTTCAGCAGCGACCAGTCAAAACGCTGGCCGGTACCGCCCTGGCCGTTATCGAGGACGTATTTATCCACATGGTTCAGGTTACGCGAGGGCAACGTATCGCCAACGCTTTGCGCTTTCCAGATCTGCACCTGTGGTGCCAGCGCGGCGCGCAGGGCATCGATGTAGCTCTGGTCTTCATCGCCGTGGAGCTGCACCGCGCTCAGGGATAACGCGTCGGCTTTGGCCGCAACGTCTGCAATATCTGCGTTGCGGAAAACGCCCACGTAGCCGAGCGGAGCCGCTGCGATGACCTTACGCGCCAGTTCTACGCTGACCGCGCGAGGAGAGGAGTCCACAAAGATCAGCCCGCCATAAATCGCCCCGGCTTCATACGCGGCCTGGGCATCCTGTTCGCGGGTTAAGCCGCAGACTTTGTTTTCACCCAGCAGCACGCGACGCACGGCCGCATTGAGATCGTCATGCTCCATCATGGCGGAGCCAATCAGGAAACCGTTGGCGAAGTGGCTCAGCTCGCGCACCTGGGCGTAGCTGTTAATGCCGGACTCGCTGATCACCGTGACGCCAGACCCCAGACGCGGCGCCAGCTGACGCGTACGGTTAAGGTCAATGGACAGGTCGCGCAGATCGCGGTTGTTAATGCCGACCACTTTGGCTTCCAGCGCAATCGCGCGCTCCAGCTCCTCTTCGTTGCTCACCTCGGTCAGCACGCCCATATTCAGGCTGTGCGCCACGGCGGAAAGCTGGCGATAGTGCTCGTCGTCGAGCACCGAGAGCATCAGCAAGCAGGCGTCGGCCTGGTAAAAACGCGCCAGCCAGATCTGATACGGGTCGATAATAAAGTCTTTGCACAGGATCGGCTGCGGCGCGATGCCGCTGACGATCGGCAGAAAATCGAAGCTGCCCTGAAAATATTTCTCATCCGTCAGCACGGAGATGGCTGAAGCATGATGCTTATAAATGCCGGCAATACGCGCCGGGTCGAAATCGTCACGAATAACGCCTTTGGACGGGGACGCTTTTTTGCACTCAAGAATAAACGCGGTGCGCGTACCCCGCAGGGCGTCATAGAAACGACGGCTGCTCGGGGCGACGTCATTCTGGAAACTGGCAAGCGGCTGCTGTTGCTTGCGGGCTTCCACCCAGATGGCCTTATCGGCAACGATTTTCGCTAAAACGGTCTGCATTCTTTACCCTCTTGCCGCAAGTGCGGTAACGCGATCGTAAGCTGCACCGGAGCGCAGTACATCCAGAACTTTTTGAACGTTGGCCTTCAGGTCTTCCTCACCGTGCAAACGCATCAGCATGGCGACGTTGGCAGCAACGGCGGCCTCATGGGCGACCTCTCCCTTACCTTGTAATAAGCGCGTGAGAATGTCACGGTTTTCTTCCGGCGTACCGCCTGCCAGCGCTTCCTGATGGTATGGCGCAAGGCCGAAGTCGGCAGCGTCCAGCTGATAGCTCAGGATTTCGCCGTCGCGCAGTTCGGCCACCAGCGTTGGCGCATGAAGAGAAACCTCATCCATACCGCCGCTGTGCACCACGGCGGCACGCTGATAGCCCAGCACGCGCAGCGTCTCGGCAATCGGCAGAACCAGCTCAGGGCTGTAAACGCCAATCAGCGCCAGCGGCGGGTGGGCCGGGTTGATCAGCGGGCCGAGCACGTTAAACAGCGTGCGGGTTTTGAGCTGCTGACGAACCGGCATCGCGTGGCGGAAACCGGTGTGGTACTTCGGCGCAAACAGGAAGCAGACGCCCAGGTCATCCAGCGCTTCGCGGGAACGCTCGGCGTTCATATCGAGGTTAATACCGAATGCGGCGAGCAGATCGGAAGAACCTGACCGGCTGGAAACGCTGCGGTTACCGTGCTTCGCGACCTTCAAACCGCACGCCGCCGCCACGAAGGCGCTGGCGGTGGAGATATTGATGCTGTTACTGCCGTCACCGCCGGTACCGACGATATCCGCAAACTGATAGTCCGGGCGCGGGAACGGGGCGGCATTTTCCAGCAGGGCCGTAGCGGCACCGGCGATCTCCTGCGGGCTTTCGCCGCGCACCTTCATGCTCACCAGCGCGGCTGCCAGCTGTTCAGGCTTCAGCTCGCCGCGAACCACGGCGGAGAAGAGCTGATGGCTCTCCTGCTGGCTCAGGGTCTGCGCCTGATACAGTTTTTCCAGAATCGGCTGCAGGGTATTGGTCTGCTCCAGCTTCTGTAACGCCCAGTCCAGCGTCTGCTCCAGCAGGCGGGCGCCGTGGGAGGTCAGGATCGATTCCGGGTGGAACTGCAGGCCGCAGACGCGGTCCGCGTCGTGGCGCACCGCCATCACCATACCTTCAAACGAGGCGTTGATTGTCAGCCCGGCGGGAATATTGCTGCCAACCAGCGAGTGATAGCGCGCGACCGGGAGCGGGTTCGGCAGCCCGGCAAACATCGCCTGGCCGTCATGTTCAATGCTGGACGCTTTACCGTGCAGGATCTCACCCGCCTGGCCAACGTAGCCGCCGTAGGCTTCAACAATCGCCTGATGGCCGAGGCAGATGCCGACGATCGGCAGTTTGCCGCGCATGCGGGTCAGCAGCTCCGGCATACAGCCCGCTTCGCTCGGTGCGCCTGGCCCCGGGGAGAGCATCAGCACCGGGTTTTGCATGGTGGCCAGACGGTCAATCAGGGTCTGCGCCGGAACGTGGTTGCGGTAGATAACGACGTTGTGGCCATTCGCACGCAGCTGATCTGCCAGGTTATAGGTAAAGGAGTCGATATTATCGAGCAGCAGAATGTCAGCCATCAGAAAATCTCCTGTGCATGGTGTGCGGTAGCAATGGCGCGAAGGACCGCACGGGCTTTACTGCGCGTTTCGTCAGCTTCAGACTGCGGAACAGAATCAAGAACAATCCCGGCACCCGCCTGAACGGTGGCAATACCGTCTTCAACGTAGGCGGAGCGGATTACGATGCAGGTATCGAGATCGCCGTGGGCGGTGAAGTAACCCACCGCGCCGCCGTAGCTGCCGCGACGGCGTCCTTCGGCGGCGGCAATCAGCTGCATGGCGCGTACTTTCGGCGCGCCGCTCAGGGTGCCCATGTTCATGCAGGCGCGGTAGGCGTGCAGCACGTCGAGATCGTGGCGCAGCTCGCCGACCACGCGGGAGACCAGGTGCATCACGAACGAATAGCGGTCGACTTTGGTCAGGTCCGCCACGTAGCGGCTGCCGGGAGTACAAATGCGTGCCAGATCGTTACGCGCCAGGTCAACCAGCATCAGGTGCTCGGAGAGTTCTTTGTGGTCGGTACGCATCTCCAGTTCGATACGGCTGTCGAGATCGCGATCCAGCGAGCCATCGGCGCGACGCCCGCGCGGACGGGTACCGGCAATCGGGTAGATCTCAATCTGACGGCTGGTGGCGTCGTATTTCAGCGAGCTTTCCGGCGAGGCGCCGAACAGCGTGAATTCGTTGTCCTGCATGAAAAACATGTACGGGCTTGGGTTACTCTTTTTCAGCACGTCGTAGGCTGCGAGCGGCGACGGGCAGGGCAGCGAGAAGCGACGTGACGGCACGACCTGGAAAATTTCCCCGGCGCGAATCGCTTTTTGCATCTGGCGAACCACGGCGCCGTACTGATCGTCAGTCTGGTTAACGTCGCAGGTCATTTTCTCCACGCGCTGCACCGGCAGCGCGGGCGGCGCTTCCGTCATCTGCTGCTGCAGCTGAGCGATGCGGTGCTCGAGACGGTTTTTCTCAGCGGCAGACGGCGTGAACAGGCTCGCCTGGATGCGGGTGTATTGCTTCTGGTGATCGATCACCAGCAGGGTTTCAGCCAGATAGAAGCAATAGTCCGGGCAGCGATTACCCTGCTCGGTTTCCGGCAAATCTTCAAAACCGGCAACCAGGTCGTAAGCAAACAGCCCGCCGAAGAACATCGCTTCACGCTCGTCTTCCGGCACGGTGACCAGATTCTGCAGCAGGCGGAAGGCATCGAAAACGGACAGGGAGCAGAGGCGCGCGTCTTCGTCCAGCAGCTGGCTCACCGGCGGGAAATGCAGAATGCGCATTTCTGGATGGCGTTCATTTTCAATGCCTGACGGCAGGGCGGCATCCAGCAGCGGCAGCAGCGATGCGCCATTGTCTGACAATGCCTTGATGGTGACGGTGTCACCTAAAGCGGTAATGCGCAGCGCGCTGTCGACCAGCAGCAGGCTCTTGAGATCGTCCTTGCTGTCGATATCCGCCGATTCCAGCAGCAGCGTTGCCGGACGAGCCCCGCACACCTGATGAAACAGCGCGGTCGGGTTGTGGCGATAGGCCGCCTCGCAGGTCAGCAGTTCGAGATGAGGTTTGGCTGTTTGCATGTTGTTGTTCTCATATTTTGTTCAAAAAAAAGCCCGCTGGGTAGCGGGCGGGTATCTGTTTGCATTTCGCAGACGCGTGACACTGCCCGAAGATCAGGAAGTGCGCCACCAGCCGTGCAGAGTGAAATGTGCTGTCATTTTCAGATACCTTTCTCGTGTGAACTTGCGTACTAGTTAACTAGTTCGATGGCAAGTTGTCAACCCTTGATTTCAGAATTTCGCGTTAAGTCGGTATCATGGTGTTTTCGGATGTCTCCAACCTGTTATGGGAAGTGCTTTGAGCGATACCACCTACGCCATTATTTATGATTTACACAGCCATACTCAGGCCTCTGACGGCCTGCTGACACCCGAAGCCCTGGTTCATCGCGCCGTTGAAATGCGCGTCGGCACGCTGGCGATAACCGATCACGATACGACAGATGCCATTCCGGCGGCGCGCGCCGAGATTGCCCGCAGCGGGCTGGCGCTGAATCTGGTGTCCGGCGTCGAGATCTCGACCGTCTGGGAAAACCATGAGATTCATATTGTTGGCCTGAATATCGATATAGACCATCCGGCACTTACGGCATTTTTGCAAGAACAAAAAACGCGCCGCAACCAGCGCGCAGAGATGATCGGCGAGCGTCTGGAAAAGGCGCATATTCCGGGCGCGCTGGAAGGCGCGCAAAAGATGGCGAACGGCGGGGCGGTCACCCGCGGTCATTTCGCCCGTTTTCTGGTCGACGCGGGCAAAGCGACGACCATGGCGGACGTCTTTAAAAAGTATCTGGCGCGCGGTAAAACCGGATACGTTCCGCCACAGTGGTGTACAATAAAACAAGCTATTGATGTGATTCATCATTCTGGCGGTAAGGCCGTGCTGGCCCATCCTGGGCGGTATAATCTTTCTGCTAAATGGCTGAAAAGGCTGCTGGCACACTTTGCCGAATGCGGTGGCGAGGCGATGGAAGTCGCCCAGTGTCAGCAGGCGCCCAACGAGCGCGCGCAGCTCGCGACCTATGCCCGCCAGTTCGGCCTGCTTGGGTCACAGGGCTCTGATTTCCATCAGCCCTGCGCGTGGATCGAACTGGGGCGCAAGCTCTGGTTGCCCGCTGGCGTTGAGCCGGTCTGGCAGCTCTGGGAACAGCCGCAGCAAATTGAAGAGAGGGAAGTATGAGTCAGTTTTTCTATATCCATCCGGATAACCCGCAGCCACGTCTGATCAACCAGGCCGTGGAGATCGTCCGCAAAGGCGGCGTAATTGTCTACCCGACCGATTCAGGCTACGCGCTGGGCTGCAAAATCGAAGATAAAGGGGCAATGGAACGCATTTGCCGTATTCGCCAGCTGCCGGACGGCCATAACTTTACCCTGATGTGCCGCGATCTCTCTGAGCTGTCGACCTATGCGTATGTTGATAACGTGGCGTTTCGCCTGATTAAGAACAACACTCCGGGTAACTACACCTTCATCCTGAAGGGCACGAAGGAAGTACCGCGTCGTCTGCTGCAGGAAAAACGCAAAACCATCGGCATGCGCGTGCCGTCGAACCCGATTGCGCAGGCGCTGCTGGAAACCCTCGGCGAGCCGATGCTCTCCACCTCGCTGATGCTGCCCGGAAGCGAGTTTACCGAGTCCGATCCGGAAGAGATCAAAGATCGTCTGGAGAAGGTGGTTGAGCTGATTATTCACGGCGGCTATCTCGGCCAGCAGCCGACCACCGTGGTCGACTTAACCGAAGATGCACCGGAAGTGATTCGTGAAGGCGTGGGTGACGTAAAGCCTTTCTTGTAAAGGTATAAGCAGATATACTACGCGGCCATCAAAGCAGGGCTCAGCCCTCTTTTGACCTGATTCGACGCCTGTGAAGGCGACACCTGAGGAAGCTCAATGAGCGAGAAGTTACAGAAAGTGCTGGCGCGTGCCGGCCACGGTTCACGCCGTGAAATCGAAGCCATTATTGAAGCGGGCCGCGTGAGTGTGGACGGTAAAATCGCCACGCTGGGTGACCGCGTAGAAATCGTACCGGGGCTGAAGATCCGCATCGACGGTCATCTTATCTCCGTTAAAGAGTCCGCTGAACAGATCTGCCGCGTACTGGCTTACTACAAGCCGGAAGGCGAGCTGTGCACCCGCAACGACCCGGAAGGTCGTCCGACGGTGTTTGACCGTCTGCCTAAACTGCGTGGCGCTCGCTGGATTGCCGTCGGCCGTCTGGACGTGAACACCTGCGGTCTGCTGCTGTTTACCACCGATGGTGAACTGGCAAACCGTCTGATGCACCCAAGCCGTGAAGTGGAACGTGAATACGCGGTGCGCGTATTTGGCCAGGTTGACGAAAATAAACTGCGCGATCTGTCGCGTGGCGTTCAGCTGGAAGACGGTCCTGCGGCATTCAAAACCATCAAATTTACCGGTGGGGAAGGCATTAACCAGTGGTACAACGTGACCCTGACCGAAGGCCGTAACCGCGAAGTTCGTCGTCTCTGGGAAGCGGTAGGCGTGCAGGTTAGCCGCTTGATCCGCGTCCGTTACGGCGACATTCTGCTGCCGAAAGGTCTGCCGCGCGGGGGTTATACCGAACTGGATCTGACCCAAACCAACTACCTGCGCGAGCTGGTCGGCCTGACGCCGGAAACCACCTCAAAAGTGGCGGTGGAAAAAGATCGTCGTCGCATGAAGGCGAATCAGATCCGTCGCGCAGTGAAGCGACACAGCCAGGTGAGCAGCAGTCGCCGCTCCGGCAGCCGTAACAACAACGGTTAATATAAAAGCCCGGTCAACGAACCGGGCTTTTTTCTTTAGTAATCAATTCCAATTTGCGCTTTGATGCCTGCATCAAACGCATGTTTGACCGGACGCAGCTCGCTGACGGTATCGGCCATCTCCAGAATATCCCGATGACATCCGCGCCCCGTGACGATAACCGTCTGGTGTACAGGACGATTCTTCAGAGCATCCAGCACGGCTTCCAGCGGCAGGTAGTCGTAGGCGACCATATAGGTGATCTCATCCAGCAGAACCATATTCAGCGAGGGATCGGCCAGCATTCTCTTTGCATGCTCCCAGACGGCGAGACAGGCTGCAGTATCCGTTTCCCGGTTCTGGGTATCCCACGTAAACCCGGTCGCCATCACCTGAAACTCAACGCCGTGAGGCTCAAGCAAATTCCGCTCACCGTTGGGCCATTCGCCTTTGATAAACTGGATCACGCCCACTTTTTGACCGTGTCCAACGGCGCGTGTCGCCGTGCCGAATGCGGCGGTGGTTTTCCCTTTTCCGTTGCCGGTAAAAACGATGACGATCCCACGTTCGTCCTGGGCTGCCGCGACGCGCGCATCGACCTGTTCTTTCAGACGCTGCTGGCGCTGCTGATGACGTTCTTCACTCATTGCGAAATTCCTGGTTTACGTCCCGGCTGGGCGTCAAAGGTCATCCCGGTTTTGCGGCGGCTGTCGTCGCCCATCAGCCAGAGATAGAGCGGCATAATGTCTGCCGGGGTTTTCAGCTTCTGCGGATCTTCGCTCGGGAACGCGCTGGCGCGCATTTTGGTGCGCGTACCGCCCGGGTTAATGCAGTTTACGCGCAGATGGCGGCTCTGGTACTCCTCCGCCAGCACCTGCATCATGCCTTCGGTCGCGAATTTTGAAACGGCATAGGCTCCCCAGTTTGCGCGTCCTTCACGGCCAACGCTGGACGAGGTAAAGACCAGGGACCCGGACTCGGATTTGAGTAATAAAGGAAGCAATGCTTGTGTGAGGAAAAACGTGCCGTTGACGTTGACCTGCATCACCTGCTGCCAGATATCTGGATCCTGTTCATCCATCGGACGAACCTCGCCTAACAAACCGGCGTTATGCAGCACGCCGTCGAGTCTCGGATAGTGAGCGCTGATGCGCTGGGCTAATTCCTGGCACACCGCGGGCGTGCAGGTCAGTAAATCGAGCGTATACCACGGGGCCGGCGTGCCGCATACGGCCTCAATCTCCTGGGCGACGTTTTTCAGTTTTTCTTCGTTGCGCCCGATCAGAATGACGTTGGCGCCATATTCGGCGTATGTCAGGGCTGCCTCGCGGCCAATCCCGTCGCTGGCACCGGTGACAAGAATAATCCGGTTTTGCAGCAGATTTTTTTGCGGTTGATAATGCACGGTGACTCCTCAGGCGACCGGTGACGCATTGGCGCCTTTATGATGACTTTTCGGCTTTATGCCCGAATTAGCCTAATAATTCAATCAGTCTACAGGACGCATTACTGTAAAATTAACAATTTGCAAATATTTAAACTCCAGTCCGGGGATTCCTGAAGGCTGCTCGCAGAGGTAATGTCACGAGCGAGACGCATGGGCAGGGCTGTTGTACACTGCCGTGAAAGATTCGTGGTTAAATCAAGGTGGAACGCGTGGAATTACTTTCTCAATATGGGTTGTTTTTGGCCAAAATCGCGACGGTGGTGGTTGCCATTGCGGTGGTAGCCGTTCTGATTGCCAACCTGACGCAGCGCAAGCGTCAGCGTGGGGAGTTACGCATCACCCGCCTGAGCGAGCAGTATAAAGAGATGCAGGAAGAGATGTCTCTGGCGCTGCTTGATAGTCATCAACAGAAACTCTGGCTGAAAGCACAGAAGAAAAAGCATAAACAGGAAGCCAAAGCGGCAAAGGCAAAAGCAAAGCTCACTGCGCCGCAGGATAAGGCCACGCCACGCGTCTATGTGCTCGATTTTAAAGGCAGTATGGATGCGCATGAAGTGTCATCTCTGAGGGAAGAAGTGACTGCCGTTCTGGCCGTGGCGACACCGCAGGATCAGGTTGTCGTGCGTCTTGAAAGCCCGGGCGGGGTGGTTCACGGTTACGGACTGGCCGCCTCACAGCTGCAGCGCCTGCGTGAAAAACAGATCCCGCTGACCGTTGCCGTGGATAAAGTGGCCGCGAGCGGTGGCTACATGATGGCCTGCGTGGCGGACAAAATTGTTGCCGCGCCGTTCTCCATTATTGGCTCGATCGGCGTGGTCGCACAAATTCCGAACTTTAACCGCTTCCTGAAAAATAAAGAGATTGATATCGAACTTCACACGGCGGGTCAGTACAAACGTACCCTGACGCTGCTGGGGGAAAACACGGAAGAAGGGCGCCAAAAATTCCGCGAAGATCTCAACGAAACGCATCATCTCTTTAAAGATTTTGTACACCGTATGCGCCCAACGCTCGATATTGAACAGGTCGCGACGGGCGAGCACTGGTACGGCGTCCAGGCGCAGGAGAAAGGGCTGGTGGATGAAGTCGGAACCAGCGACGATCTGCTGCTCAATCTGATGGAAGGCCGGGAACTGGTGGGCGTGCGCTTTACCCAGCGTAAGCGACTCCTTGACCGCTTTACCAACAGTGCGTCAGAAAGCGCGGACCGTCTGCTGCTGCGCTGGCTTCAGCGCGGACAAAAACCGCTGCTGTAAACAAAAACGCGAGGCATATGCCTCGCGTTTTGCGTTAATCGACCAGGTGATATTTCTCTGAAAGCGTATGCGCCAGGTATTTGAACATGTTAAACACGGCGGTGCTTTTCGGGGTCGGTAAACCCTGTTCGTCAAGGAAGTATTCGCCGCTGAAAATCAGCACGCCATTACGCTGCTCTACGCCGGTGGCTTCAATGCCCGCCAGCGTATCTTCATGGTCACGGATAAGCTTGTTTGCTTCGATAAGCAGAGAGGCTCGGTCAATAGGTTGGGTCGTATTCTGCATAATCCACTCCTTAAACAGTGACAATAGTCTACGCCGAGGGCGCTTTGGGGGCAAATTTTCCCTGTAATGTGAGGGGATAAGGTGCAGGGTCCTGGCTGGCGGGATCTGCTTTTGCATGCTAATAAAGTTGCGTAACGAATTTTATCAGGTAGAGTGTGCGCTTTCGTCATTCTGGCAACAGAATTGCTTGACATTCAACCGGGAATTCGTCACGAATTACACGAGATGTGAGAAAAATACCCGAAAACTCAATCACCTGGGCGTCTTCTCATTAACGTCCGGTAAGACAAAGGGGTTGATATCTCCTGACGCAGTCGCAATATCATTGGCTCGTCGTCAGCGGAAGGGAAATCAACGTGCGGCGTATTCCTGGAAGAATTAAATTAGGTAAAGGTGAATATGGGTAAAGCTCTCGTCATCGTTGAGTCCCCGGCAAAAGCCAAAACGATCAATAAGTATCTGGGTAATGACTACGTGGTTAAGTCCAGCGTGGGTCATATCCGCGATTTGCCGACCAGTGGCTCAGCCAGCAAAAAGAGCGCAGACTCTACCTCCACCAAAGGGGCTAAAAAGCCTAAAAAGGATGAACGTAGCGCGCTTGTCAACCGCATGGGTGTTAACCCATGGCATAACTGGGATGCACAATATGAAGTGCTGCCCGGGAAAGAAAAAGTCGTTAACGAGCTGAAGCAGCTTGCTGAAAAAGCAGACCACATCTATCTCGCAACCGACCTTGACCGCGAAGGGGAAGCCATTGCGTGGCACCTGCGGGAAGTGATCGGTGGTGATGACAAACGCTACAGCCGTGTAGTGTTTAACGAAATTACGAAGAATGCGATTCGTCAGGCGTTTGAGAAGCCGGGCGAACTGAATATTGACCGCGTAAACGCACAGCAGGCTCGTCGCTTTATGGACCGCGTTGTGGGCTATATGGTCTCTCCACTGCTGTGGAAGAAGATTGCCCGTGGCCTGTCCGCAGGGCGTGTGCAATCCGTCGCCGTGCGTCTGGTCGTTGAGCGTGAGCGCGAAATTAAAGCCTTCGTGCCGGAAGAGTTCTGGGAAGTCGATGCCAATGTGACCACGCCGGGCGGTGACGCTCTGCCGCTGCAGGTGAGCCATCACAACGACAAGCCTTTCCGTCCAGAAAACCGCGACCAGACTATGGCCGCCGTAGCGCTGCTGGAAAAAGCACGCTATCAGGTGCTGGAACGTGAAGACAAACCGACCAGCAGCAAGCCGGGGGCACCGTTTATTACCTCCACGCTGCAACAGGCTGCAAGCACGCGTCTGGGTTATGGCGTGAAGAAGACCATGATGATGGCGCAGCGCCTGTATGAAGCGGGCTACATCACCTACATGCGTACCGACTCAACCAACCTGAGTCAGGACGCGGTCAACATGGTCCGCGGCTACATCAGTGACAATTTCGGTAAGAAATACCTGCCGGAAAGCGCTAACCAGTTCGCCAGTAAAGAGAACTCTCAGGAAGCGCACGAAGCGATTCGTCCTTCTGACGTCTCGGTGTTAGCGGAATCGCTGAAAGACATGGAAGCCGACGCGCAGAAGCTGTATCAGCTGATCTGGCGCCAGTTCGTGGCGTGCCAGATGACGCCAGCGCAGTACGACTCCACCACGCTGACCGTTGGCGCGGGTGAGTTCCGTCTCAAAGCGCGCGGTCGTATCCTGCGTTTCGACGGCTGGACGAAGGTGATGCCAGCGCTGCGTAAAGGTGATGAAGACCGAACGCTGCCGGCGGTAAACAAAGGGGATGAGCTCTCGCTGGTTGACCTCGTGCCTGCTCAGCACTTCACCAAGCCGCCTGCGCGCTTCAGTGAAGCGTCCCTGGTGAAAGAGCTGGAAAAACGCGGCATTGGTCGTCCGTCGACCTACGCGTCCATCATCTCGACGATTCAGGACCGCGGCTACGTGCGCGTTGAAAACCGCCGTTTCTATGCGGAAAAAATGGGTGAGATCGTCACTGACCGTCTGGAAGCAAACTTCCGCGAGTTGATGAACTACGATTTCACCGCGCAAATGGAAGACAGCCTCGACCAGGTTGCCAGCCATCAGGCGGAATGGAAAAAGGTACTCGACAGCTTCTTCAGCGACTTTACCGATCAGCTTGAAAAAGCGGAGAAGGATCCTGAGGAGGGCGGCATGCTGCCTAACCAGATGGTTCTGACCAGCATCGACTGCCCAACCTGCGGCCGCAAGATGGGGATCCGCACCGCAACCACGGGCGTATTCCTTGGCTGCTCCGGCTATGCGCTGTCACCAAAAGAGCGCTGCAAAACCACCATCAACCTGGTGCCTGAGAACGAAGTGCTCAACGTGCTGGAAGGTGACGATGCGGAAACTAACGCTCTGCGTGCCAAACGCCGCTGCAAGAAGTGCGGTACGGCAATGGACAGCTACCTGATCGATCCAAAACGTAAGCTGCACGTCTGCGGTAATAACCCAACGTGTGACGGGTATGAGATCGAAGAGGGCGAGTTCCGCATTAAAGGCTATGACGGCCCGATTGTGGAATGCGAGAAGTGCGGCTCTGAAATGCACCTGAAAATGGGGCGTTTCGGTAAGTACATGGCCTGTACCAACGACGAGTGTAAAAACACGCGCAAAATTCTGCGTAACGGCGAAGTGGCTCCTCCGAAGGAAGATCCGGTTCCGCTGCCAGAACTGCCGTGCGAGAAATCCGACGCGTATTTCGTGCTGCGTGATGGTGCCGCAGGTGTCTTCCTGGCCGCCAACACCTTCCCGAAATCGCGTGAAACGCGCGCGCCGCTGGTGGAAGAGTTGCATCGCTTCCGCGATCGTCTGCCTGAGAAACTGCGTTATCTGGCCGATGCGCCACAGCAGGATCCGGAAGGCAACAAAACCGTGGTACGGTTTAGCCGTAAAACTAAGCAGCAGTATGTTGCGGCCGAGAAAGAGGGTAAAGCGACCGGATGGTCAGCCTTCTTTGTCGATGGCAAATGGGTCGAAGGCAAGAAATAATCTTCCCTTACCGTAACTTACCTGTAAAAGGGCCGGATTTCCGGCCCTTTTTTATTTCCTTGTTATTATTTTTTGTTCCGTACTATACAGTCAGGCTATAAATGATATAGTGGTTATAGTTAACCTTTTTCTTATTATTAAATCGTCTTAAGCGATTGACCGCATGCGCTAAATCGGATGGTCTGGCATGAAATTACAGCAGCTTCGTTATATCGTTGAGGTGGTGAATCATAACCTTAACGTCTCTTCTACCGCCGAGGGGTTGTATACCTCTCAACCGGGCATCAGCAAACAAGTTCGTATGCTGGAGGACGAGTTAGGTATCCAGATATTTGCCCGCAGCGGTAAGCATCTCACCCAGGTGACGCCTGCGGGGCAGGAAATCATCCGCATTGCGCGGGAAGTCCTCTCTAAAGTCGACGCAATTAAGTCGGTGGCAGGGGAACACACCTGGCCGGATAAAGGTTCGCTGTATATTGCCACGACGCATACCCAGGCGCGCTATGCGCTACCCGGCGTTATCAAAGGCTTTATCGAGCGTTATCCTCGCGTCTCTTTGCATATGCATCAGGGCTCGCCAACGCAAATTGCTGAAGCCGTTTCCAAGGGGAATGCAGATTTTGCCATCGCCACCGAAGCGCTTCACCTGTATGACGATCTGGTGATGCTTCCATGCTATCACTGGAACCGTTCTATCGTGGTGACCCCCGATCACCCCCTGGCGGGTAAAGGGTCGGTCACTATCGAAGAGCTGGCGCAATATCCGCTGGTAACGTATACGTTTGGCTTTACCGGACGGTCCGAGCTTGATACGGCCTTTAACCGGGCAGGGTTAACGCCGCGCATTGTCTTTACCGCGACGGATGCCGACGTGATTAAAACCTATGTGCGGCTTGGTCTGGGGGTGGGCGTTATTGCCAGCATGGCGGTGGATCCGGTATCAGACCCTGACCTGGTGCGTCTTGATGCGCATGATGTTTTCAGTCATAGCACCACAAAGATTGGCTTCCGTCGCAGCACCTTCCTGCGCAGCTATATGTATGATTTTATTCAGCGCTTTGCACCTCATTTAACGCGTGACGTGGTTGATACCGCCGTTGCATTACGCTCAAATGAAGATATTGAAGAGATGTTTAAAGACATCAAACTCCCCGAAAAATAATCACACCCGGTATCTTTCCCTTAGGGAAAGATACCGAAATAACGCCTCAAAGCTAAATTAGAATTATCATCATCTGCGTATCCCCTGTCATATAATGTCATTATCCATTTAATCCGTATGGTTATAATGTCGTGAATTGGCGACAAAAGTAGAAACTAATTTACGCCTTCGCAAATTTTTCTTTTCAATTATTTATTTCTGGTCAAAAGATTGAATATTTCATACCTTCCGGTGCGTAAATTCACTGGCTTTTCGGCTAAAGTTTCTTTAGGATTTATCTCAACAGATGATTAATTGTACCAATTGTTTGGTCCTAAATGATAAGCGATGTCGATTGTATGAGGTTAGCAATGCCTTCAGGAAGTGAAGAACCGCAAAGGGATCCTGCGCTCAAGCGTAAAGCCTGGCTGGCGGTCTTTCTCGTCTCTACCCTGTTTTGGGTGGTGGTTGCTCTCCTGGCCTGGAAATATTGGGGTTAAATATGGCAGTGACGGTACGTACTGAAACGGTAAAACAGATGTGTCAGCATCGTGACAACGGCCACAGAGGGCGTAAAGCACCTGCGACTGTTGTACCCGCGTCCTGGAAACTGACGCCGCAGCAGCAAGCGTTTATTGATGTGTTCGCAGAAGACGAACCCAAAAAACAATAATTTAGTTAATTGCGTAATGATGCAAATAGTCTGAATATCGACTCTGCACTTTCGTACTCTTTAATAAATACACATCAGCAATATAGCACTGAGGACTTACCTCGGAACTTTTAATAAATAATGCCTGGTGTCCCTATGATGAATAACATGACGTCTCACAAATACTGGTCATGGATCGGCGTTTTTACCGTGTCGATTCTGTTCTGGAGTCAGCTCATCTGGTTGGCCCTCCACTAAATTGTAAAACCTCGCCACGGCGGGGTTTTTTGTTTTCCCTTTCTGGACCAATCCTAAATTTATCAATTTGGGTTGTTATCAAAACGTTACGACATCTTTGTGTTATCTTTAATTACGGCCCTGATGATTGTCGGGGCATCTCTGTGATTAAGGAGGAGCTTATGTCGTTAACCCTACGCGAAGCCAGTAAGGATACGTTACAGGCAGAAAATAAAACCTGGCATTACTACAGCCTGCCGCTGGCTGCCAGAACGCTTGGGGACATTTCGCGTTTACCCAAGTCATTGAAAGTTTTACTGGAAAATCTATTGCGCTGGCAGGACGGTGACTCTGTCACCCTCGATGATATCCAGGCGCTGGCAGGGTGGCTGGAAAATGCCCATGCCGACAGAGAAATCGCCTACCGCCCGGCCAGGGTGCTGATGCAGGACTTTACCGGTGTTCCTGCCGTCGTTGATTTAGCCGCGATGCGCGAGGCCGTTAAGCGTCTCGGCGGAGATACGGCAAAAGTGAATCCGCTTTCCCCTGTTGACCTCGTCATTGACCACTCCGTAACCGTTGACCGCTTTGGTGATGATGACGCCTTTGGCGAGAACGTGCGTCTGGAGATGGAGCGCAACCACGAGCGCTACGTATTCCTGAAGTGGGGGCAGCAGGCGTTCAGCCGGTTTAGCGTGGTCCCGCCGGGTACCGGTATTTGTCACCAGGTTAACCTTGAATATCTGGGTAAAGCCGTCTGGAGTGAATTGCAGGATAAAGAGTGGGTCGCCTATCCGGACACGCTGGTGGGCACGGACTCCCATACCACCATGATCAACGGTCTGGGCGTGCTGGGCTGGGGCGTCGGGGGTATCGAAGCGGAAGCGGCCATGCTCGGCCAGCCGGTGTCCATGCTTATCCCTGACGTGGTGGGCTTCAAGCTCACCGGAAAGCTGTCTGAAGGCATTACCGCCACCGATCTGGTGCTCACCGTCACCCAGATGCTGCGTAAGCATGGTGTGGTGGGCAAGTTTGTAGAATTCTACGGGGATGGTCTGGATTCGCTGCCGCTGGCCGACCGTGCCACCATTGCCAATATGGCGCCGGAATACGGTGCCACCTGCGGCTTTTTCCCCATCGATGACGTCACGCTGGAGTACATGCGCCTTAGTGGGCGCAGCGAAGAGCAGGTCGCGCTGGTGGAGGCCTATACCAAAGCGCAGGGCATGTGGCGAAACCCGGGCGATGAACCGGTCTTCACCAGCACGCTTGAACTCGATATGGGAAGCGTTGAGGCAAGCCTCGCCGGGCCGAAACGTCCGCAGGATCGGGTCGCGCTGAGTGACGTGCCAAAGGCCTTTGCCGCCAGCAATGCCCTGGAAGTGAACGTGGCGCAGAAAGACCATCGTCCGGTCGACTATGTTCTGAACGGACATCAGTATCAGCTCCCTGATGGCGCGGTTGTTATTGCGGCCATTACCTCCTGCACCAACACCTCGAACCCCAGCGTCTTAATGGCGGCCGGTCTGCTGGCTAAAAAGGCGGTAGAGCTTGGGCTAAAACCTCAGCCATGGGTCAAAGCCTCGCTGGCACCGGGTTCCAAAGTGGTATCGGATTACCTGGCGCAGGCCAAACTGACGCCGTACCTTGACGAACTGGGCTTTAACCTCGTGGGCTACGGCTGTACGACCTGTATTGGTAACTCCGGCCCGCTGCCTGAACCGATTGAAACGGCGATCAAGCAGGGTGACCTGACGGTAGGCGCGGTCTTGTCCGGTAACCGAAACTTTGAAGGGCGTATTCACCCGCTGGTGAAAACCAACTGGCTTGCCTCGCCGCCGCTGGTCGTGGCGTATGCCCTTGCAGGGAACATGAATATCAACCTGGCGACCGATCCAATTGGTCACGATCGCAAAAACGATCCTGTCTACCTGAAAGATATCTGGCCATCTTCGCGTGAAATCGCGCTGGCCGTTGAAAAGGTCTCAACCGAGATGTTCCGCAAAGAGTATGCGGAGGTCTTTGAAGGCACGCCGGAGTGGAAAACCATCAACGTCGTGGGCTCAGATACATACGACTGGCAGGATGACTCAACCTATATTCGTCTGTCGCCTTTCTTTGACGAGATGCTGGCCGAGCCGGCACCGCTTAAGGATATCCACGGCGCGCGCATACTGGCGATGCTGGGGGATTCCGTCACGACCGACCATATCTCTCCGGCGGGGAGTATCAAAGCCGATAGCCCGGCAGGCCGTTATCTGCAGAGCCGGGGCGTCGAACGCCGCGATTTTAACTCCTACGGCTCGCGTCGCGGCAACCACGAGATCATGATGCGCGGGACCTTTGCCAACATACGCATTCGTAACGAAATGGTACCGGGCGTGGAAGGGGGCATGACGCGCCATCTGCCGGGGACGGAAGTGGTTTCGATTTATGATGCGGCGGTCAAATATCAACAGGAAGGTACGCCGCTGGCGGTGATCGCCGGGAAAGAGTACGGTTCCGGCTCCAGCCGCGACTGGGCGGCGAAAGGTCCGCGTCTGCTTGGCGTTCGCGTGGTTATCGCCGAATCGTTCGAACGTATTCACCGCTCGAATCTGATTGGTATGGGGATCCTGCCGCTCGAGTTTCCGCAGGGCGTGACGCGTAAAACGCTGGGACTGACCGGGGAAGAGCAGATTGAGATTAGCGGTCTGCAAAATCTGCAGCCGGGGAAAACGGTGCCGGTGAAGTTAACGCGGGCAGACGGGAAAATCGAGGTGCTGGATTGCCGGTGCCGTATTGATACGGCAACCGAGCTGACCTATTACCAGAACGACGGCATTTTACATTATGTGATTCGTAAGATGCTGGACTGATGAAACGAGCCCGGCACTCGTGCCGGGCTTTTTAGCATCACTCTTTCAGCAGATGGCCCATTTTGGCGGCTTTGGTATCAAGGTAGTGGGCGTTCTTCGGGTTACGGCCGACAATCAGCGGTACGCGCTCGACGATGTTGATCCCCGCTTCGGTCAGGATCTCCACTTTTTTCGGGTTATTGGTCAGCAGGCGAACTTCGTCCACGCCCAGCAGCTTGAACATATCGGCGCACAGAGTGAAGTCGCGTTCGTCAGCGGCAAAGCCAAGCTGATGGTTTGCTTCAACCGTATCGTAGCCCTGATCCTGAAGCGCGTAGGCGCGGATTTTATTCAGGAGACCAATATTACGACCTTCCTGACGGTGATAAAGCAGCACACCGCGGCCTTCTTCTGCAATATGAGACAGGGCGGCTTCCAGCTGGAAACCACAATCACAGCGCAGGCTGAACAGCGCGTCGCCGGTAAGACACTCTGAATGGACGCGGGACAGAACCGGCGTCTGCCCTGAAATGTCACCATAAACCAGCGCGACATGATCCTGTCCGGTTGCCAGTTCTTCAAAACCCACCATCAGGAAATCGCCCCATGGGGTTGGCAGTTTGGCTTCTGCCACACGTTTAAGCTGCATGTGATTCTCCAGAGTAGGCTGACACGTTTCGTGCCTTTGCCCTGTTTTGCTTTCTGTATCAGTTCATTTTGCCACAAGCTCAGCAGGTTCGCCTAATGGGCACCATGCTATATGAACGTTAAACGCACGATCCGACATATCCACCAGGATGATTAATTTCAGTTATGATTGTGACGCTTAGCGAAAAAGGAGAAGACATGCTTTCAATCGCCAGACGTACGGCAGCAGGTGCGGCCATTTTACTGATTATGCCTCTGGCCGTATGGCTTTCAGGCTGGATGTGGCAGCCCGGGCAGAACGCCACGTGGCTGAAAACGTTATACTGGATAACGGAAACGGTCACCCAGCCGTGGGGGATTATTACCCACGTACTCCTCTGCGTCTGGTTTCTGTGGTGCCTGCGCTTTCGTCTGCGCGCGGCGCTGATGCTCTTTGCGATCCTCGGGGGCGCTATCCTTGTCGGTCAGGGCGTGAAGTCCTGGGTTAAAGATCGCGTTCAGGAGCCGCGTCCTTTTGTCGTCTGGCTGGAAAAAACGCATCATGTTCCGGTAGATGAGTTCTACAATTTAAAGCGTAAAGATCGCGGCGCGCTGGTGAAAGAACAGCTTGCGGAACAGCAGGATATCCCGAAATTCTTGCGTAAACACTGGCAGAAAGAGACCGGGTTCGCGTTTCCTTCCGGTCACACCATGTTTGCGGCCAGCTGGGCGTTGCTGGGAGTTGGGCTGCTTTGGCCAAGGCGTCGAACGATCACTATCCTGATTTTACTGATCTGGGCGACCGGGGTTATGGGAAGCCGCCTGCTGCTGGGGATGCACTGGCCGCGCGACCTGGTCGTCGCCACGCTCATCTCATGGCTGCTGATTATGATGGCGACCTGGCTCACTGAACGATTCTGCGGCCCGCTAACGCCACCGCCTGAAGAGAAAGAAGAAATAGCCGAAAGGGACCAGACAGACGCCTGACGGTTGATATTCCGTATTTTGCCCATAGATCCATGACCTGCGCGTCACTTTTTCCGTTTCGCGCTCGTCGCTAAAATGGTAGTTTATAAGGCTGATTGCGGTGAATTGAACACACTTTATTCGCTTGAACCACATAACGGGAAGTAATGTGAAATATTTACTCATTTTCTTACTGGTATTGGCGATTTTTGTCATTTCAGTCACGTTGGGTGCACAAAACGATCAGCAGGTGACGTTTAACTATCTGCTGGCTCAGGGTGAGTATCGCGTCTCGAGCCTGCTGGCGGTCTTATTTGCTGCCGGCTTTGCCATTGGCTGGCTGGTTTGCGGTCTGTTCTGGCTGAAAGTCCGTGTTTCTCTTGCGCGCGCTGAACGTAAAATTAAGCGACTCGAAAATAACATTGCCCCTGCGTCTGACATCCCGGAAAGCTCTGGTGTGCCGGTCGTGAAGGAATAATCGACTATGCTGGAGTTGTTGTTTCTGCTTTTGCCTGTAGCCGCAGCCTATGGCTGGTATATGGGCCGCAGAAGTGCGCAACAAACAAAACAGGATGAGGCCAACCGGCTCTCCCGCGACTACGTTGCGGGGGTGAACTTCCTCCTGAGCAATCAGCAGGACAAAGCGGTAGACCTGTTCCTCGATATGCTGAAAGAGGATACGGGGACGGTTGAAGCGCATCTCACCCTGGGCAACCTGTTCCGCTCGCGCGGCGAGGTCGATCGCGCCATTCGTATTCACCAGACCCTGATGGAAAGCGCCTCGCTGACCTACGATCAACGTCTCCTTGCGGTGCAACAGCTGGGGCGGGATTACATGGCCGCGGGGTTGTACGATCGCGCTGAAGATATGTTCGCGCAGCTGGTGGATGAAACAGATTTCCGCATCGGCGCGCTGCAGCAGCTCCTGCAGATTTATCAGGCCACCAGCGACTGGCAGAAAGCCATTGATACCGCTGAACGTCTGGTGAAGCTGGGTAAAGATAAGCAGCGCGTTGAGATCGCCCATTTCTACTGTGAGCTTGCTCTTCAGCAGATGGGCAACGACGACATGGATAAAGCCATGGCGCTGCTGAAGAAAGGCGCCGCGGCGGACCGCAACAGCGCGCGAATATCCATCATGATGGGGCGCGTCTTTATGGCGAATGGCGACTACGCAAAAGCCGTTGAAAGCCTGCTGCGGGTTATCGACCAGGACAAAGAACTGGTCAGTGAAACGCTGGAAATGCTGCAAACCTGCTATCAACAGCTCGACAAGCAGGAAGAGTGGGTAGCTTTCCTGCGTCGCTGCGTGGAAGAAAATACCGGCGCCACCGCTGAACTGATGCTCTCAGACGTCGTTGAGCAGTATGAGGGAAGCGACACCGCGCAGGTTTATATTACGCGTCAGCTGCAGCGTCATCCGACCATGCGGGTGTTCCACAAGCTGATGGATTACCACCTGAACGACGCAGAAGAAGGGCGCGCCAAAGAGAGCCTGATGGTGCTGCGCGACATGGTTGGCGAACAGGTGCGCAGCAAGCCGCGCTATCGCTGCCAGAAGTGTGGTTTTACCGCGTATACGCTCTACTGGCACTGTCCTTCCTGCCGCGCCTGGTCCACCATCAAGCCAATCCGCGGCCTGGACGGGCAGTAATTTTTTAAAACGCCTCATTTTAGTTACAACATACTGATGGTTTTTCCCCAGTCCTGAACTCCGTGCGATTTGCCGGCCTGGCAGGCGCGTAAATGGATCCTGTCAATTTGCGGCGTCGGCAGGTAGAATGCTGGCCGTTTATCTGTTCCGCGCCGCTGCGCGCCCATAGACGAAAAGGGCTGGTCATGACGTCTGTTACATCCTCCACTTCCCGCGTAATTACGGATTCTCCTGTTGTTGTTGCGCTTGATTACAATAAGCGTGACGCTGCACTGGCGTTTGTCGACGGCATCGACCCTCGCGACTGCCGTTTGAAAGTTGGCAAAGAGATGTTCACGCTGTTTGGACCGCAAATCGTTCGCGATCTGCAGCAGCGCGGCTTTGACGTTTTCCTCGACCTGAAATTCCACGATATCCCGAATACCACGGCGCACGCGGTTGCCGCAGCCGCAGAGCTGGGCGTATGGATGGTCAACGTCCACGCATCGGGTGGGGCAAGAATGATGACGGCCGCCCGTGAGGCGCTCCTGCCGTTCGGTAAAGATGCACCGTTGCTGATTGCGGTCACGGTGCTGACCAGTATGGACGAAAACGATCTTCGCGACCTGGGCGTGACGTTGTCACCCGCCGAGCATGCCGAACGTCTCGCGCGTCTGACGCAGCATTGCGGCCTGGATGGCGTCGTCTGCTCCGCGCAGGAAGCGGTACGTTTCAAATCAGCTTTGGGCCAGGATTTTAAACTGGTCACGCCGGGGATCCGCCCTGCAGGCAGCGACGTGGGCGATCAGCGCCGCATTATGACGCCTGAGCAGGCGCTGGCTGCTGGCGTTGACTACATGGTCATCGGGCGTCCGGTGACGCAGTCTGCAAACCCGGCTGAGACGCTTAAGGCTATCAACGCATCGCTGAAAAAGGGGGCCTAATGACCGATTCCAACAGCCGTCTGGTCTATTCAACCGATAGCGGGCGTATAGACGAGCCGAAAGCGAAAGTGGAACGTCCAAAGGGGGACGGCATCGTTCGGATCCAGCGCCAGACCAGTGGACGAAAAGGGAAAGGGGTTTGCCTAATCTCCGGCATTGACCTGGATGATGCTGAACTGGCAAAGCTGGCGGCCGAGTTGAAAAAAAAATGTGGCTGCGGCGGCGCCGTGAAAGACGGCATTATTGAAATCCAGGGAGATAAGCGCGATTTAATAAAATCTCTGCTGGAAGCCAAAGGGATGAAAGTCAAACTGGCAGGCGGTTAAAATAAATGAGCCACGGCAAATGCCGTGGCTCGTGTTATATACGTGCGTATGTCAGACCTGAAATGCGTTCAAATATCGCAATACCGGGGAAGGCTTAGATAATAATTATTTGCCAACCTGGTGACCGATAATACCACCGACAGCAGCGCCACCTAATGTACCCAGCGTACTACCATCCGTTAATACTGCACCACCGAGAGCACCGGCACCGGCACCAATAGCGGTGTTACGGTCACGTTTAGACCAGTTAGAGCACGCGCTCAGGGACATTGCTACAGTGATTGCCAGAACAGCGGCGGCTAATTTTTTGCTGGTTAAGGTCATAATACTTTCTCCTGAATTATCGATTCACGGAAAGATGTACACGTTAAGTATAGACGAATCGAATACTTAATTCTGTTCTCCGTGAAAGCTGGTCGCGCAGGCGTTACGTAATCACGCAGGTGATAGTCACTTCCTGTTATATCGCTAACATTAATTTTACGACTTTAATGCAGGTTAAACAGGTAAAAACTCTTAAAGAAGTACCAGGAATCATCTCAGAGAAAGAAGGGCGTATGCGCCCGAAATTCGGGCGCGGAGGGAACTCAGGCGGTCGTTTTAATAATATTGACGATCAGCCCGTCATCTTCCAGTTTATTACGGTGCGCATCGCTCAACCGTTCATCGGTAATCACGCGGCTAAAGCGTGAAACCGGGCCCATCGTATAAGGGTGAACAGCGCCAAATTTAGAGCTGTCGGTCAGCACAATGGCTTCACACTCTTTTTCCAGCACGGCATTCACCACGTCGGAGCGCATCATATCCCGGCCGGTAAAACCTGTCTCCGGCTGCCAGCCGTCAATCCCGATAAAGGCCTTGCTGAAATGAACCTGCTGAACATACTGACGGGTCAGCGGGCCTACCATGCTTTCACTTTTTTTCTGGTAAATACCGCCGAGCAGAATCACCTCACAGCGCGTCTCTTTGAGCAAGTGCGCGATATAGTTGCTGACGGTGATGATGGTAACGTCTTTTTGATCGGCAAGCGTGCGCGCCAGAAGGGCATTGCTGCTGCCGTTTTCAATAAAGACGGTCTCGCCGTTGTTCACCAGGGACGCGGCAAATTCCGCCAGTTCACGTTTGAGCGCGTAGTTATTCATCATGCGCGTCTCCACGTCATCGCTGTCCAGCGGGACAGCATATCCGTGCGCGCGACGCAGGTAGCTCTGTTTTTCCAGCAGATTAAGATCCTGACGGATGGTGACTTCAGAAACGCCAGTGGTTTTAGCGAGATCGACTACGCTTACGCGTCCCTGATCGATGACCATCTGCAAAATGAGTTGTTGTCGGGAATTCATAGCATCCATTTAATAAAGCGAAACGAGGTCGGAGACGGTGGGGTTAAACTTCCCACGGCGCTTTTGGCTGTCCGTTTTCAGGCGCGTTGTCAGCACCATTCTGAGCAAGAAGTTCAGACTTCAGGATCTCGAGATTACGGATAGCAGAGTGATAATCGCCCGCCACCAGGATATCCAGCACGGTATCAATTCGTTGTGCTACAGCTTGTGCGTCAATAGTCGACATAATCTCACCCCAGGCGCGAAAAGTTAATATTTTCAATGATGCAGAAAATAGGATCAAAAGAGAAGGGAAAAAATGCAATAACTAAATTACATAAACGTAAGTGATAAATTTATTCCCCCTCATGCAGCAGGCTTAATGAGTGGATTAGTCTAAAACTGCGCGCAAGGCGCTTTTTTATAAGAGGAATTAGACTATGACAGTTATCAATCAGCCTACCTGCACACTGTTTACCGATACTGAACGGTTCACGCAGCTGTCAGGGTATTACGAGGCGGAGCGTCACACGGTCTGGATGATGCTGCGGGCTCAGCCACGTCCTTGCTTTAACCATGCGTTAATAGAGGAGATCATGAACTTTTCATGGCTGGTTCGCCAGTCTGGTTTTGCGGTTGATTTTTGGGTAACCGGTTCGCTGGTTCCCGAGATGTACAATGCCGGCGGGGATTTACAGTTCTTCGTCGAGTGCATTCAGAACGGACGTCGGGAAGCGTTACGGGCGTACGCTCGCGCCTGCGTTGATTGCGTCCATGCGGCTTCACGGGGGTTTGATTCGGGAGCCATCTCTCTGGCGATGGTCGAAGGCAGTGCGTTAGGAGGCGGGTTTGAGGCCGCTCTGGCGCACCATTTCGTCCTGGCTCAGCGCGATGCCCGTTTAGGTTTCCCGGAGATTGCCTTCAACCTGTTTCCGGGTATGGGAGGATATTCCCTGGTTGCACGCCGTGCAGGCATGAAGCTGGCGGAAGAACTTATCTACAAAGGAGAATCCCATACGGCTGAATGGTACGAACAGCACGGGCTGGTGGATGGCCTGTTTGAACCCGGACAAAGCTATGTCTCCATGCGAACCTTCATCGATACGCTGCGGCCAAAACTGAATGGCGTAAGGGCGATGCTGCGCGCCCGTACGCGCGTTCTGCAATTGCCCCGCAGTGAACTGATGGACATCACGGAAGACTGGGTTGATGCCGCTTTCTGCCTGGAGCCGAAAGATATCGCCTACATGGAGCGACTGGTCACGCTGCAAAACCGCCATCACGCGGCGGGCCTGCGTAAAGCCAGTTAACGTTGATTTCGCGCTTGATATCGTTTTAGCCATCGCTCGAATGCGGCAGCGGGCATCGGCTTAGCAAACAGAAAGCCCTGCCGTTCGTTGACGCCGTTCTTGGTCAGAAAGGCGTCTTCTTTTGCATTTTCCACACCCTCGGCAATCACCTGCAGATTTAACGCCTGCGCCACCGCGACGATAGCGCGCACCAGCGACTGGGAAATAGACTGCTTATGAATATCCCTGACGAAAGATTGATCGAGCTTAATGGCGTCGATAGGGAAGCGGGCCAGCTGAGAAAGGGAAGAGTAGCCGGTGCCAAAATCATCCAGATGAATTTGCGCCCCGAGTCGGCTGAACTGCTGGATCACGGACAGCGCTAGCTCTTCATTCTCGATAAGACAGCTTTCGGTCAACTCGACGTCGACCGGGCAGTATTCAAAATTCAGATCCTTCAGCGCCTGCTTTAAGTCGCTGAAGATGGTCTGGTCGGCCAGCTGGCGTGCAGAGACGTTCACCGCCACGCGCAGGTTTATTCCCTTATCGCGCCATTTCGCCACCTGGCGAACCACGTCGAGCATCACCCAGCGGCCCAGCGGCACAATCAACCCCGACTCCTCGGCATAAGAGATAAACTCCAGCGGCGGGATCAGGCCGCGTTCTGGCGATTGCCAGCGGACCAGCGCTTCAAGGCTTCTGACTTCTCCGCGCCAGGTTATTTTCGGCTGATAGTGGATCAGAAGCTGATCGTTATCCAGGGCCTTACGCAGGTTGGTATCCAGCCAGAGATACTCAAACACGCGCTGGTTCATCTCGGGTGAAAAGACGCAGAACTTGCCCCGGCCGTTCTCTTTGGCAGTGTACATGGCGGTATCGGCGTTGCGAATAACGCTTTCCCGGTCGTTCCCGTGCTGCGGGGCGAGGGCGATACCGAGAGAGCAGCCGGTATAAATCTCAATCAGGCCGATTCGAAACGGCTGGCGCAGACGGGTTAAAATGCGCGACGCCATCGCCTCCAGAGAGCCCTGAGAGGTATTGGTGGCCATGACGATAAACTCATCGCCGCCAAGACGTGCCAGCACCTGTTCTTCATCCAGACAGCTCAAAATGGCGAGGGCGACAGCCTGCAACAGCTGATCGCCAAACATATGCCCGTAAGCGTCGTTGACCTTTTTAAAGTTATCCAGATCGAGATACACCACGCCCACCTGCGTGTCGCCGCGGTTGTCGATAGCGTCAGAAATCAGATCGTGGATCGCATTGCGGTTTGGCAGGCCGGTGATGGTATCGGTATTGGCCAGCACGCGCAGCCGCTCCTGAGCGCGGCGCTCCTCGGTAATATCGGTCCCGGAACAGATAAGGAAAATTTCATTTTTACCGCTGCCGCTGTGCACGAATTTATTTCTGAACAGAAACAGACGCTGCCCTTTACGCGTTTTGATCCAGCGTTCGACTTCGTAGGAGCTGCCGTTGCGAAAAAAACCGGTAATATTGCGCTTTGAGGCCGCCGCTTCGCTGCGGCTCATAAACAGCTTAAATACGTTCTGACCAATGACTTCTTGCTCTTTCAGGCCGGTGTACTCTTCGCTAAGCCGGTTAAAACGCTGAATATTGCCGTGCTGATCGAGGATAACAATGACGGAGTTGGCCTCAGAGACAACCTGCTCCGCGAAAGAGAGCCCCTGAGCCAGATCGCGCGCCACGGAGGGCGTATCGTTCCAGGCGGAAGCGGTGCCTGCCCACTCGTTGCGGGTAATTTTACGGCCCACAAGATGAACCGGGACATCTTCCCCGTACAGGGAGAGCGACATGGAAATGCTGGAGGTAATAACGGTTAAATGACGGATGAGATCGGCCTGTTCATCATCCAGCGCCACGACCTGAGTGACATCGGCATTTTCGCTGGTGGAAAGGTGCAGAGCGTTGCTGTCAGCTGACAGGCGCCACCACGGGCTGTGAGTTCCCATGTAGCGAAACAGCAAGTTCTGCTCCAGATCGTCCATCATGTTTTCTCCCGCAGCTGTTCATTAGCGCACAAATTATTCATTTGCTGTCGACTTTTCCGTTGAGAAACAGCGGCAAAACCGAAGTGAACCTGTTGTTTTTCCCTGCTTTCTTATAATAAAACGAGTCAGGTTAAAAAGGATACCGAGCGTATAGAAATTCACGTAACCGAATATAACAACACTCTTTTACTGTAGATAATTATGGCGGTTTTGGGCGAAGGGATACTGAAAATAGTAAGGAAAAATAATGATTTTGTGGCGGGGATAAAAAGAAAAATTGTCGGCCCTTCCGGAAAGGAAACGGCCGACAATTGAACCGGTTATCAGGCGACAGGGCGCGCGATAATACTGCGGGTTTCCATGCGAACTTCGGAGATAGTAACGTCAATCACGTCGGTGACTTTGTAAACTGTTTCACCTTTAATTTGCACGGTACCGTTTTCCTGGCTACAGACCATTTCGTCACGAACCGCATGCAGGAACGGCGCAGGAATAAACGCGACAGCACCGTTATCGACCAGACGGACGCGCATGCCCCCGCGGCTGATATCGATGATCTCTGCGGCGAAACGGGTATCCGTACCGGCTTTATCCTGCAGGAAGCGTGCATACAGCCAGTCACCAACGTCACGCTCGGCCATGCGGTTCAGACGGCGACGATCGGCCATCTGCAGCGTGGTGTCCTCCTGAGGACGAGCAATGGTTTCACCTTTGATAATCGCTTTCAGCAGGCGGTGGTTAACCATATCGCCATACTTACGGATCGGCGATGTCCAGGTGGCGTAAGCTTCGAGGCCAAGGCCAAAGTGCGGGCCAGGCTCGGTGCTGATTTCAGCGAAGGACTGGAAGCGACGAATGCGGCTGTCCAGGAAGCCCGACGGCTGCGCGTCCAGTTCGCGGCGAAGCTTGCAGAAGCCCGGCAGCGTCAGCACTTCTTCCGGATCAACGTGCACATCGTGATTTTTCAGCAGGGCCGCCAGCGCTTCGGTATTCGCCGGATCAAAACCAGTGTGGACGTTGTAAATACCAAAGCCCAGCCTGTCGCGCAGCACGCGTGCGGCACAGATGTTGGCGGAAATCATCGCCTCTTCAACGATGCGGTTCGCAATGCGTCGCGGTTCGGCCACGATGTCCAGCACTTCGCCTTTCTCGCCCAGAACAAAGCGATAATCCGGGCGGTCTTTGAACACCAGCGCGTGGGTTTTACGCCACTCGCCGCGGTTCAGGCAGATGCGATGGAGCAGACGGATTTGCGCGGCAATGGCGTCTGATTCAGGTTTCCAGCTACCGGTATTTTCAAGCCAGTCGGAGACGTTATCGTAGGCCAGCTTGGCTTTCGATTCGATGGTAGCGGCAAAGAACTCGATATCGTCTTCAATCGCGCCATCTGCGGCGATAGTCATGCGGCAGGCAAGGACCGGGCGCACTTCATTTGGACGCAGCGAGCAGAGATCGTCTGACAATTCGCGCGGCAGCATCGGAATATTGAAGCCCGGCAGGTAGTTGGTGAACGCACGGATTTTCGCCGCGTCATCCAGCTTGCTGCCTTCGGCAATCCAGGCGGTTGGATCGGCAATGGCGACGGTCAGATGCAGTTTGCCATCGGCGCTCTCTTCAGCGTACAGCGCGTCATCCATATCTTCCGTGCTGGCGCTGTCGATGGTGACAAACTCCAGCGCGGTGAGATCGCGGCGCGTCAAACCTTCGTCCTGCATCTCGGTCGCTACGCCGTTCGGCGCTTCTTTTTCAAGATTGTGGCGTGCCAGCGTGACCCACCATGGTACGAAATGGTCGGCGCCAAAGGTGATGAACTGGGTCAGCTCAGCATAAAAACCGCGATCGCCTTTCAGAGGATGACGGCGCATTTCTGCTACGGCCCAGTCACCTTCTTTAAAATCATGCTCAACGCCACGGGCGGCGCGGCAGGGAATAGCATCTTTCAGCAGGGGATGATCCGGCACGATAGCAAGACGATCGTCTTTTCTCTGCACCTTGCCCACAAAGCGGGTCAGGAACGGTTCGATCAGTTCTTCCGGCTCGGCAGACTCGCGGTCCTTCTCGGTATGAATGACGGCCATGACGCGATCGCCATGCATCACTTTCTTCATCTGCGGAGGCGGAATGAAGTAGCTTTTCTGCGCGTCAACCTCAAGGAAGCCAAAGCCCTTTTCCGTGGCTTTTACGACCCCTTCTGCACGCGGCGTCTGGGAATGCAGTTGCTGTTTAAGCTGCGCTAGCAGCGGGTTGTCCTGAAACATAATGTTCTATTTTCGTAGCCATTGAGCGGCTGACAGTTTTACGCGATTCTCACTGTCTCAGCAAGCGCTCTTTGGGTAATTAGTATGGTTATTCCTCTTTACCAAACGCGACTTTCAGACGATTGAGCCAGCCATCAAACGCGCTGCAGGTAAGCAGCGTGATGGCATGTTCGCCGGGGAGTCCCTGATCCGTGAGCGGGGTAAACTGCGCGGCGCTGAAGCGGTCCGGAGAGCGCGTCAGCAGTTCGACCGCCGCCGAAAGTGCGGGAGACGTCAGCGGGATCGCTTCGCGGGTGTTTAACAGGATTTCTCCGGTCAGGTCGAGCAGCGAAGGCTCATGGCAAAGGACCGGCGTCAGCGCCTCCAGCGCGGGTTCTGCCTGCCAGCGGGACAGCGACTCAAGCTGATGCGTACTCGCATAGCGCAGCTCGACGACGGGCAACAGCGGCACCCAGGCGGCGTGGCTCGCGGGCAGCGTGTGCGGCTGAATATGATGGCCTGGCAACCAGCGAACGGGGTGTCCTAACAGGGCCTGAAAAACCGCGACCACGCGCGCCTGAAAACCGATAAAGCCGATAATCTGGTTAATCACCACAATGTCATATATTGACAGGCCAACCTCATCAAGCTGGTTTTGCGCTTTATCATCAATCACATCAGGAGAGCTGGCGAGCTGGCGGGCATACTGCGTAATTTGCGCCAGACGTCGGTTGCTTTCGCGCGAGGAGTCGGGGCCGGGAAGCGGGGCGAGGAGGGCGGCGTAATGGTTACAAAGCCGCTGAACGCCACAGGCCTGTGCGACCGTTAGCGCGGTGCTGAGCCGATCGTAGGCGCTGAGCGTATGCAGGCGGTTCACGGGAATCGAGAGCGGAAACAGCTGGTGGCACAAGGCTCTGGCAGGGGTAAGCCAGCCAGAACAGGCGGCGACAATCTCATCAGGCAGGGCTAAATCGAGCAAAAAACGATCGTCGACGTTAGCGGCTTCGGGCACCAGAGGCAGAACATCCGTCTGCGCGTGGTTCGACTGGGTCTCGTGATACCAGTGGCCTTTGCCGGAAAAACGGCGTTGTTCCATGTGCGTTCCTTGATCTCAAAATGGCGATCAATATCCTGGCGTAAGGCAGATAAAGGGAAAAATATTGTTAGGTGATAACAAATAGCAGAACGGAATAACGAAGGGGCGGTTGGGGGGGGAAACTCTCTTCCCGTGCGGGAAGAGAGTCACAGCTTATTTAATTTCCAGCTCGTTCATTGCAGCGATGTTGAAGCCGCCGTCAACGTGAACCACTTCACCGGAGATACCAGCGGAAAGGTCAGAGCACAGGAATGCTGCAGAGTTACCCACATCTTCAATGGTAACGGTACGACGAATCGGGGTAACCGCTTCGCAGTGTGCCAGCATTTTACGAAAATCTTTAATACCGGAAGCTGCCAGGGTGCGGATAGGACCTGCAGAGATGGCGTTAACGCGCACGCCTTCAGGACCCATTGCGTTCGCCATGTAGCGTACGTTGGCTTCCAGAGAGGCTTTCGCCAGGCCCATAACGTTGTAGTTAGGGATAGCACGCTCAGCGCCCAGGTAGGACAGGGTCAGCAGGGCTGCGCCCGGGTTCAGCATCGCGCGGCAGGATTTCGCCATCGCAACGAAGCTGTAGGAGCTGATGTCGTGAGCGATTTTGAAGCCATCACGGGTAACCGCGTTCACGTAGTCGCCGTCCAGCTGGTCGCCAGGAGCGAAGCCAATGGAGTGAACGAAACCGTCGAATTTCGGCCATGCTTTTGCCAGTTCAGCAAACATGCCGTCGATGCTTTCGTCTTGTGCAACGTCACATTCCAGAACAATGCTGGAACCCAGCTGCGCGGCAAACTCTTCAACACGGCCTTTCAGCTTGTCGTTCTGGTAGGTGAACGCCAGCTCAGCGCCTTCGCGATGCATTGCCTGCGCGATGCCGTATGCGATGGACAGTTTGCTGGCAACGCCAGTCACCAGAATGCGCTTACCGGAAAGAAAACCCATAGCTTTAATCCTTATATTCATTGCTAATTTTGCCTTGTAATTCATAGCGTTACAGGCAGTATTTCAAAATCATTCGAAATTAGCTCGAAATTATAGCCCACTCACAGCCCCTTGTGTCACGATATTTCTCGCTGTTCTCCGAAGACGCCTGCCCCGAAGAATGCGCCGCGGACTCGCGGGGGCTCAAAATTTCAGCATTCGTCCAGTATATCACCCGGCAACAGGTTCACCTCATCCAACCAGCGAGGAAGCGCGATCCCGCGAGGGTATTCACGCTTTCCTGAGGTTGTCGATGAAGCGCGCGATGACGATAAAGAAAACCGGTACGAAGAAAATGGCGAGAAGCGTACCGCTAATCATGCCGCCAAATACGCCGGTACCGATGGCATGCTGCGTACTGTCGCTCGCACCATTGGCCAGCATCAACGGAACAACCCCTAAGGTGAAGGCTAACGACGTCATCAAAATAGGGCGCAGGCGCTGGCCGGCGGCATGAATGGTTGCCGCCAGCAGGGGCTGCCCCTGGCGATGGAGCTGCCTCGCAAATTCAACAATCAGAATGGCGTTCTTGGCCGACAGGCCAATAAGCGTAATCAGGCCGACCTTGAAGAAAACGTCATTCATCATGCCGGCAACGGACACCGCGATCACCGCGCCGATAAGACCCAGCGGAACGACCAGCATGACCGCAAACGGAATAGACCAGCTCTCATACAGGGCGGCCAGCACCATAAACACGACCAGTATCGACAGGACGATAAGGCCCGGAAGCTGAGATTCCGATTTTCTCTCCTGCAATGAACTGCCTGCCCACTCGCCAGCCATGCCCTGAGGTAAATCTCTGGACAAACTCTCCATAACCTTCATTGCGGTGCCGCTGGACTCTCCCGGCGCCGCATTTCCGGTAATGCGAATAGCCGAATATCCCTGATAACGCGTCAACTGCTGGGGCGCAACGTGCCAGGAAAGCGTGGCAAATGTCGATACCGGCACCATCTGTCCCATCCGGTTTTTCACTGATAATGTCAGTATCTGCTCAGGCTGCATTCGGTAGGGCGCATCGGCCTGAATAATCACCTGCTGAACGCGGCCGTTGTTCGTATAGTCGTTGACGTAATTTGAGCCCAGGGTGACGGAGAGCGTCTGGTTGATTTCATCAAACGAGACGCCCATCGCTTCCGCCTTTTCTCTGTCCACCTGGAGCGCAAGGCTTGTTCCTTCCGGCAGACCGTCTATATACACGTCACTCAGTTCAGGGCGCTGGTTGGCCTGCAGGACTAGCGCGTCGGCAGCGCGCTTTAACGCCTCGTAGCCCAGTCCCGCTCTGTCCTGCACGTACCAGGTGAAGCCCGACGAGGTGCCCATATCCGAAATGGCCGGCGGGAGCAGGCTCATCGTGACGGCATCAGAGACGTTTGCCATGCTGGCCTGTATCCGGTCGGCTTCCCCCTGGGCCGTCGAGCCCTGCCGATTTTTCCAGTCCTTCAGCGTGGTGAAGGCCATAGCCGAGTTAGGTCCTGAACCTGAAAATCCAAACCCCAGGATCATAATGTTGCTTTCAATATCCGGCCGGGCCGCAATTTCCTCTTCAAATTTTTTAACCACGTTGAGGGTACGCTGCATCGTGGCATCAGAAGGCAGCTGGATTGAGGACATAAAGTAGCCCTGATCTTCGTCCGGCAGAAAGGACGACGGTAACGAAGACAATCCCAAAAACAGCGCAGCACAAAGCGCAGCGTACAGGAGCAGCATACGCCCGGTTCGCTTCAGAACGGCACCCAGCCCGGCTTCGTAACTGGCGGTGAGCGAACGAAAGCGCGCGTTAAACCCGACCGCGAACCTTCCGCCTCTCTTTCCTGGCTTATGCGGCTTGAGTAGCGTTGCGCACAGGGCAGGCGTCAGCGTCAGGGCAAGAAACGCGGACAGCAGTATGGAGACCGCCATGGAAATACAAAATTGTCGGTAGATAATCCCGACGGATCCTTCCGCAAACCCCATGGGGATAAAGACGGCGGTCAGCACCAGCGTGATGCCAATAATCGCCGGGGTGATTTCCTGCATGGCTTGCCGCGTGGCGTCACGCGGAGACAGGCTTTTTTCCTCCATCAGTCGTTCAACGTTCTCCACGACCACAATGGCATCATCAACGATAATCCCTATTGCCAGCACCATGCCGAACATCGTCAGAATATTGATGGAGTAGCCGCTCAATAGCATCACCGTGAAGGTGCCAAGAAGCGCGACGGGAGCAACAATCGCCGGGATAAGCGTACAGCGTATCTTGTGCAGAAACAGCAGCATAACCAGGAAGACGAGGACCATCGCTTCCACAAATGTCTGAACAACCTTCATGATAGAAAGTTTCACGAACGGCGCGGTGTCGAAGGGGATCGTAAACGCCATTCCTTCGGGTAACACCCGGGAAAGTTCGTCGATGCGCGCCCGTACGCCGGAAGCCGTGCTCATCGCATTCGCGCCAGGCGAGAGCTGGATTGCTGCCGCCGTTGCGGGCACGCCATTTTCACGGATACCAAAGGCGTAGCTTTGCAGGCCAGATTCAATCCGCGCAATGTCGGACAGTTTCAGGCGGGCACCGGATGCGTCAGATTTCAGGGTGATATTCCTGAACGCCTCTACCGAGGAGAGCTGTCCCTTCACGGTGATGGGATACGTCACCCCTTGTCCTGCAGAGGCTGGCTCATCTCCTGTTTTGCCGGGCGAAACCAGGGCATTTTGCTGGCCAACGGCGGTAAGAACATCGCTTACCGAAAGCCCGTAGCCGTGGAGCTTCATGGGATCCAACCAGATGCGCAGCGCTTTTTCGCCGCCAAACAGCTGAACTTTCCCTACGCCGGGCACGCGACGAAGCTCGTCACTGACGTTTCTGGCAAAATAGTCGCTTAAATCGGCTTCCTCAAATTGACCCGTCGCCGACTTCAGCCCCACCATCATTAAAAAGCCAGAGTTAGCGGCCTCGACGTTGATGCCGTTTTGCCTTACCGCCTGAGGCAGACGAGGCTCGACGATCTTAATCTGATTCTGCAGATCCATCTGCGCCAGCTTGATGTCCGTGCCCGGTTTAAAGGCGACGGTAATCGATGCCGAACCGGTTGTGTCACTGGATGATTCAAAGTAGAGCAAATTATCTACGCCGGAGATTTCGCGCTCGATTAACGATACCACCGACGTGTTCATGATATCGGGGCTGGCCCCCGGGTAACTGACGGAAATAATGATTCCAGGCGGCGCCACCGCCGGATACTGCGCAACCGGCAAACGGGGAATAGACAGGAGCCCTGCCAGGACGATAAAAAGCGCTACAACCCAGGCGAAAACGGGGCGTTCAATAAAAAAATGCGGCATTAAATTAACGTCCGGTTACGTGAATTTCATCATCAGTGGATACGCGCTTGCCGATATCCCTGAGCTGCGAAAATTTCTCAAGAAGCTGCGGCGCGTCATCGAGGCTCGTCGCGAACATCCACATGTAGGTCATCACCGAGTAAATATGTCCGGCGGTGATGCCGGTTGAGCGCGTCATCCAGACGATGGTCAGCGTAAAAAGCGCGGCAACAAGCACGCCGACCCACAAATAACCCCACGCCTCGCGGTCAGATAATGCGATACGCAAACGCGCCAGCGTGGAGTAATGGCGGTGAAGGGTAGCCGTGCCCGCCTTATGAACATAATCCACTTCTTTTTCCAGTCGATTATTCAGGCGCATGAACAGCCATTCATTTTTACGGGCATATCCTGAGACAAATCCGAGCAGGATAAATACAATCGCAAAGCACATGACGCCGGCCCAAAATTCAATAAACAGCAACATGATTGCGGCACCAAAAAGTGAGCTCAGCGAGGTAATAAGCAGGGGAAGGTGCATTTCAAAGAAATCCACATATTCGCGCGAGAGCGTTACCCTGGCGGCGATCGCCGAATGGTTAAGCTGATATTTGCGCTGTGCCAGGACGACGGAAACCGCGAGTCCGGCATAAATGCGTGCAAACGTGCGCGTGTCTACGCTTCGTCTGGCCGCACCGATGAACCACATGCAAAGCACCATCAGGCCATACAGCGCGGCGTTAAGCGTTTCACCGGCGAGGATGGCATTTATCGCGATGCCAGCCAGAACGGGATAAAGTAAAAACGTCACGTTTTCGGCCACCACCAGGAAAAAAGTGACAACCAGTTTTTTCCGGTGCCGTATCGCGAGTTTTTTTAGCGAGTGCATCACTCCGGCAGGTTCAGAAGAACGAAGATTATTACGGTTCATCATTATGGATAAGTTTTATCAGATTCTTAGGTGAGTTATTTTTGTGCAAAATAGCGTGAGGGAGAGTCTACCGCGCGCCTGTTTAGCGGAAATGGGCGGTTTGTGGAGGCTATGTGGAGCAACGGCTCAAATCATTCTCATAATAAGGTACAGCGGGGCTCCACCAAAAAAAATGATCAAATAACATTCGTAGTAAAAGATCAGATCCTCGATGTCGGGCATCGCGTTTAACAGCACGGTGAACGTAATAATGAGATAAACAAAAATCACCAACAGCCAGAAGGCGACGACGAGTAGCTCAGTCAACGCGCCGGCTTTATTCTGGATTATCAGAGAGACAACCGACAATGCGATGCAGCCATAGATAATGGGTGAAGAGAGCAGCGTTGAGGCGACTTTTTCATCCATTTTGTGTACCAGCATCAGCCAGATATAAAGTAATCCCCAGGACAGCAGCAGGAACAGGGAATATAAGCCCAGTTTTTTAGGAGAGAAATATTTAGAAAGTTCCATGTTCATTATTTCAGCCAACTTCATAAAATCTTTAAGTAACAGGGATAATGTGCAACGCTAAATGTAAAAAGAGTTTTGTCTCAATAGCGATTTTGAACGGGCATTGTCGAGTCATTATTGACGGAATGTGTAGGCTGTATGGAGAAATAACCGGGCAGGTAAATCAGCCGGGAAATTTTCTTAGCTACGGCACTTTTTCCCGGAGGCTGTGTCTTATTGTGCTAAAGATATCTGATAGCGAGCTCAAAGGGATTTCACCCGCGGAGATAAAATGCACAAAAATACGCTGATCCTTGTTGTTGAAGATGAAGACGAAATCGCCGATATACTGATGAGCTACCTGGAGCGTTCGGGAATGAAAACGCTCCGAGCCAGGCAGGGCGAACAGGCCATAGCGCTCAATCGCCTCCATAAACCGGATCTCATATTGCTGGACATTCACCTGCCCGTATGTGACGGCTGGAGCGTACTTACCACGCTTCGTCAGGAAAGCGCTGTCCCCGTCATCATGGTTTCCGCTCTCGATCAGGATGTCGATAAGCTCATGGGGCTGAGGCTGGGCGCGGATGATTACGTGATCAAACCCTTCAACCCTTCTGAAGTTGTCGCCCGGGTTGAGGCGGTGCTGCGCAGGACAAAACCCGCGCTTCAGCAGGCGGGTTCCCAGCCGCTCAGAACGCCATTTATTACGGTCTATCCGGATGACTTCTACGTGGAAGTCACCGTGGGCGCAGAGGTTGTCTCCCCGGTATTAACGACGACCGAATTTAAATTGCTCACATACCTGGTGAGATATCCGCGAAAGGTCTGCTCCCGCGAAGAGCTGCTCAACGCGTGTCTGCCGGAAGGGGATACGCTCGACAGAACGGTCGACAGCCATATGAGCAAGTTGCGTAAAAAACTGGAGCTTGCCGGCCTCTATGGTGTTCCCGAGAGCATCAGAGGCATGGGCTACCGGCTTGGGGAAAAGAAATGAACAAAGAGTCTGTTCTGAGCCGTCAGATCTTAACGTATATGCTGTTGCTGACGTTTACGATCATTGCCATCGCCATACTCGGCTCCTGGTTTTTTTACTCCTTTATTCTGGATCACCTCCCGGGCGGCCCTGCTGCGGGCGATGACGAGCAGATGACGATGTGGGACTGGGTATGGATTGGGACCGCGACTACGATCAGTATGATTATTGCCCTCTTTTTCACGGTCAAACTGTCATCGCGGATCCTCACCCCGCTAAACGCGGTAGCGTCCAGCCTGAAAAAGATTTCTCAGGGCGATCTGGACGCCCGGGCATTCTGCGCCAGTTCCCGGCTGGGTGAGATCAATCACCTGGTGACGGATTTCAATGAAATGGCGGAAAAACTACAGACGCTGGATATTCAGAGGAAATCCTGGAATGCCGCTATTGCGCATGAGCTGAGAACCCCTGTCACGATCTTACGCGGACGGCTTCAGGGGTTGGTTGACGGCGTTTTTACCCCGGATCCGGTGCTGTTTAATAATCTTCTCAAACAGACGGAAGGGTTAACCCGCCTGATTGAAGATCTCCGGGTTATCAGTTCGGATGGCGGGGCGGGATACACGTTATGCCAGTCAAGAACGGATCTAAAAGGGACAATACAGAACGCACTCGATACGTTCATGCCCGAGTTCAGCCGTAAGGCTTTTACCGTCAATACAGACCTGAGGGAGCAGCAGTGCGTATTCGATCCATTGCGCATCAATCAGTGTTTGACCGTTTTATTTGATAATGCCTTACACTATTCAACCTCGCGCACGCTCATCGTGAAAAATGGCGTTTCTGATAAAGGCAATTTTATCCTTATTCAGGACGGGGGACCGGGCATCCCCAGAGAGTTTCATGATTTCCTGTTTCAGCCCTTTCAGCGCGATAATGGCGCCAGACATGTGAACCCGGAAGGCTGTGGTTTGGGCTTGTCGGTGGTAAAAGCCATCATGCTGGCTCATGGTGGCGATGTTACCTATACCTTATCGACGCAAAACCACTCGATATTTAAACTCACCTGGCCCGACTCGTGAGCTTCAGCGGCAGGTCAAATGTGCCTGCCGGCGATAAATGCCATATTTTTCCTAACTTAGCATCCCACTCCTGCGGGGTAATCGTCAGCTTACCGCGTCTCGGGCTTAAGGTTATTTCGCTGAAATAGATTTCATCTTTTTTTAGCATAAGGTCAACGCGGCAGTAGTCAATTCCATCCGCCAGCTCCTGGGAGGCCAACAAAGCCTGGCGGAATAAGAGCGGTTCGCCTGGTTCTGCTGAAGTATTTGGATATTCCATCCGGAAGGGTTGTAAGTTCCAGTACCTGTCATAAACGTTGATAAACCCTTTGCCGTTATCATCCGTAAAATCCGCTTCTACATAGTGGGCAACGCCGTGAAAACAATGGATCCTCAGCATTTCGGGCGTTGTGTTCCTGTCAGCGTCGTCGAAGAGACCGACAAACGGCTCGCAAAGTATACTCGGCGTAATGTTTTTGTACTGCCATTCGCGCGTGGTGTAGTAAAGATTTTTCTTTAACGCGAGGCTCAGCTTTTTACACGCTTCTTTTTCATTAAATTGCGCTTTGTTTGTACATATTATTGTGCTGCCGCTGTCATGGTTGCACTTAAGGACGAATTTGTCAGGAAGAACTGAAAAATCAATCTGCGACGGCCGGGTATAAACGCCGATTAATGGCACCGTTTTCACGCGCGTTGTTCTGGAGGAAACGTATGCCCGAACGGCGAGTTTATCGGCAAGCATCGTGTAGAAGTTATTATGGTCATAGACCAGACGATGACATATTTTTTCACTCAACGTCGTGGGCGAGTTAATATCAGGGGTTTCCCCGGTTGTTTTCTTAAGCCTCACGGTATGAAAATGCAGGTCCGTCATTAAAAATGAGCGGCATTTTCTGATGAGATACTCTGTGTATTTTAAAATGTAAGTGGCGGTGTTCATTTCTTCTCCTCCGTAATGTCCGGATATTCTGGAGAAGAACTGTTGATTGATATTGCTTAAAATATGGAGCAGGGATGGAGACGAAAAATTAAAGGATTAAATAGCGCACGCAGGCTATTTAATCCTTATTGAACAGTGCAACGTTTGTTTAACGGTCTTTGCGCCAAGCATCGGCGGTCAATGCTTCACCAAAATGACCGGCAATCAGTCGTTTTGTCAGCTCATGAAGCGGGGAGGCCATCACATCCGCCGTGCTGCCGCGCTCGACCACTTCGCCCTGGTGCATGACCATCACCTGATCGCTGATGTGCTTCATCATTCCCAGATGCTGGGTGACGTAGATATACGAGATCCCCTGTTTTTCCTGCAATTCCAGCATCAGGTTAATCAGCTGCGAGCGCATCGACATATCCAGCGAGGCAAGCGCTTCATCCGCAATGATCACTTTTGGCCGCAAAATCAACGCACGCGCCAGGCCCAGGCGCTGTTTCTGGCCGGGGGCCAGCATATGCGGGTAGTAGCTTTCGTGATCCGGTAACAGCCCAACCATACGCAGGGTTTCAAATACGCGCTTACGGCGCGCCTCTGGCTCCAGGTCGGTGTTCAGGCGCAGCGGAAAATCGAGGATCTGAGAGATGCGCTGGCGCGGGTTAAGCGAGGTAGACGGATCCTGGAAAATCATGCGGATGCGCTGGCTGCGAAAAGAGTAATCGCCGAACGTCAGAGGATGATCGTCAATCAACACTTCGCCTGCAGTGGGTTCAACCATGCCGGCGAGCATTTTCGCCAGGGTGGATTTCCCGGAACCGTTCTCGCCGATGATCGCCAGGGTCTGTTTTTCACGCAGCGTAAAGCTCAGCGGCTTCACCGCGTCGACAGTTTGACGATGAAACAGCCCCGTGCGGTAGCGAAAGGTCTTACTCAGGTTGCGAACTTCCAGTAAGGTCTCGACCATTTCACTCTCTCTCCATGTTCAGCGGGAAATGACAGGCGTACAGATGATTCTTGGCCCCGGTCAGGCGTGGCGTCTCGATACATTTACGCTGAGCATAGGGGCACCTCGGCCCCAGACGACAGCCTATCGGCAGGGATTCCAGCAGCGGAATCGCCCCCGGCAGGGTATTCAGGCGGCTTTTATGCGGCATTGCGCTGCCAAAATCCGGAATGGCGCGGATAAGCGCCTGCGTATACGGATGATGCGGCGCGCCGATCAGATCTTCACTCGGCGCGGTTTCGACCGTTTGCCCGCAGTACATCACGTCAATTTTATCCGCCCATTTGCTGAGCATTTGCAGGTCATGGCTGATCAGCAAAATGGTGGTGTTGTTATTCTGGTTGAGACGCGACAGCAGGCGGAAAATTTGCGCCTGCGTGGTGGGTTCCATCGCGTTGGTGGGCTCATCCGCAATCAGCAAACGCGGCTGATTTGCCAGCGCGATGGCAATCATCACTTTCTGACATTCGCCGTCGGTCAGCTCATAGGGGAAGCTGCGCATCGCATCTTTGTGATCTTTGATCCCAACGCGGTGTAAAAGCTCGATGGCGCGGCGCTTGCGCCAGCCAACGCGTTGCCACCAGCGGCCTTTATAGGTCCAGCCGGGAATGTTCTGCATGAGCTGTTTACCCACGCGTTCGGACGGGTCGAGACAGGACTGCGGCTCCTGGAAAATCATCGAGACGTTATGCCCGACAAGCTTACGCCGCTCGCGGGGGGAGAGGCGCAGCAGATCGATATCGTCAAAACGCATACGGTCTGCCGTCACGCGCCAGTTGTCTTTCGCCACGCCGCAGATAGCCTTGGCAATCAGGCTTTTTCCCGAGCCGGATTCCCCCACCAGCCCGCGTATTTCTCCCTCTGCAAGGGTGATACTGATGCGATCGACGGCTTTAACCCAGCCTTCACCGGTTTTGAATTCGATGGTGAGGTTGCGAATATCAAGAAGCGGCATTATTGCACCCCCGCGTTAATTGCACGGCGAATACCGTCGCCCAGCAGGTTGATAAGCAGCACGCTCACCATAATGGCCGCACCCGGCAGCATGACCGTCCAGGGTGCCACGTAGATCAACTCCAGCGCGTCGCCGAGCATCGCACCCCATTCGGGCGACGGCAGCTGTGCGCCGAGATCGAGAAAGCCGAGCGCCGCGATGTCCAGGATCGCCATCGACAGGGCGCGGGTGATCTCTGTGACCAGCCCGGCGGCGATGTTGGGCAGCACGGCAAACCACAGAATGTTGAAGGTCGTCGCGCCGTCCAGACGCGCGGCAACGACGTACTCTTTTTCCAGTTCATCATGCACCATGCTGTAAACCGAGCGCACGATGCGGGGCAGGATAGCCAGCCAGACGGCGAACATGGCATGCGACAGATGCGGACCGGCAAAGGCAACAACAATGATTGCCAGCAGCAGGGATGGAATCGACAGCAGCGTATCCAGAATGTGGTTAAGGACCGCCGAACGCAGGCCATGGGTGGATCCCGCAAAAATACCGAGCGCCAGCCCGCAGATCGTAGCCGCGAGCGTCACCACAAATGCGCCGCCGACCGTCGGGGCTGCACCGCTCAACAGGCGGCTCAACACGTCACGTCCGAGGTCGTCCGTTCCCAGGAAGAAAGAGACTTCACCGTAGCGCGACCAGGACGGTGGCAGCAGCTGATAGCCAAGGAACTGCTGGTCGATGCCGTACGGCGCAAACCACGAGCCAAAGACGCAAAGCAACACCAGGCCGGCGCAGCCGTAAAGGCCGATCATTGCCGTGGTGTCACCATAGAATTTACGCCACACGGTACGCAGCACGCCGGGCGTGCGCTTTTCACTGTATACGCTATCGTAAGGCATACCATTCCTTATGCTTCAATGGGTTAGCCATGGCACCCAGAATATCGGACAACACGTTAACAATAATCACCAGCGAACCAATCACCATCACGCCCGCAGAAATAGCGGCGTAGTCCTGCTGGCGGATGGCGTTAATCAGCCATCGCCCCAGGCCCGGCCAGCTGAAGACCATCTCGGTGATCATCGCCAGCGTCAGCATGGTGGAAAACTGTAATCCCAGACGCGGAATTACCGGCGGCAGCGCGTTGTGCAGGACGTTGCGGCGCAGTATGGTCAGGCGTGACAACCCGCGCGTGGCGGCGGCTTTGACGTAGTTCTGGTCAAATACCTCAATGGTGCTCAGGCGCATCAGGCGGATCACTTCGGTGGTTGGCGCAACCGCCAGCGTCAGCACCGGCAATACCATATGGCGCACGGCGCTGACGATCATCTCATGGCGCCACACCGAATCGGACAGCCACGCGTCAATGATGGCAAAACCCGTCACCGTTTTAACCGTATAGAGCAGGTCAAAACGACCCGAAACCGGCAGCCAGCCCATCGTCAGCGAGAAGAACAGCGTCAGCAGCAGCGCCAGCCAGAATACCGGAATGGAAAAGCCGAACAGGGCGAGGGCGCTGATAAACTTATCCTGCCATTTGTTGCGATAGATCCCGGCCAGCATACCCACGGGGATGCCGACCATCAGGGCAAAGCCGAAGGCCAGAATGCACAGCTCCATCGTGGCCGGGAAAACCTCTTTCAGCTGCTGGGAAATCAGCTGCCCGTTAATGCTGGACACGCCGAAATCCCAGTGCAGCAGCCCGTTAAACCAGAACAGCCAGGCATCCCACAGCGACGACCCCTGGAGCGGGGCGTGGGGCGTGAAATAGCTCAGGCTGAAGCCGACAAAGTTCAGGAAAAAGAGCGTCACCAGCAGCAAAAGGAGCCGACGTAAGGTAAAAATAATCATGGTTTTTTCACCTCTTGTTCTTTTTCACGCGACACGCCGGCGAACGAGGCGTTGCCGAACGGACTCAGCACCAGGCCTTTAATATCGTAACGATAGGCCTGAAGACGCAGGGAAGAGGCCAGCGGCAGCACCGGCAGCTCCTGGGCAAGGATCTTCTGCGCTTCATCATAGGCGTCGATGCGTGAGGCCAGCTGCTGGGAAGCCAGCGCTTTTTGCAGCACGGCGTCAAACTCCCGGTTACACCAGTGGGCGTAGTTGGTCTGCGAATTTATCGCCGCACAGCTCAGGAGCGGCCGGAAGAAACTGTCCGGATCGTTACTGTCGGTCGCCCAGCCGGTCAGGGTTAAATCATGATTCATGTCCATCAGGCGCGCCTCCTGGAAACGGCCCTCAACCGGTACGATGATCACTTTGACGCCCACCTGCGCCATATCTGCCTGCAGCAGTTCGGCGGTCTTGAGCGGGCTCGGGTTCCACGCCTGGGAGCTGGTTGGCACCCAAAGCTGCAAAGTGAGGTTTTCCGCCCCCAGCGCCTTCAGCTGTTCACGCGCTTTTGCCGGATTGTATTCCGTAATTTTAGCTTCACCGTCATAGGCCCACGAGGCGCGCGGTAAAATTGAGGCGGCGGTTTCCGCCGTGCCGTAGTAGATCGACTGCATCAAACGCTGGTTGTTAATCGCCAGCGCCAGAGCGTGACGTACGGCAGGGTTATTCAACGGCGGCTTATCCGTGTTAAAGGCCAGATAAGCGATATTCATGCCGGGGCGTAACGTCAGGCGCAGGCGCGGATCGTCACGCAAAATGGTGAGCTGGCTGGCCGCGGGCCAGGCGAGCACGTCGCACTCCCCGGTGAGCAGTTTCGACAGACGTCCCGTTCCACCTGAACCGAGATCGACCACCACCTGCGGCATCAGCGGGGTGCCGCGCCAGAAATGCTCATGACGCTGCAGACGAATATACTGCCCGGCGCGGTATTCAGCGAGCTGGAACGGACCGGTGCCGACCGGCTGACGATCGAGTAACTCCTGACGATCTTTTTTCGTCAGGTTTGCCGCGTATTCAGCGGACATGACTGACGCATAGTGGGTCGCCAGATGCCAGAGGAAGGAGGCATCCGGGCGCGTCAGCGTAAATTCAACCGTCCGATTGTCCAGCTTGCGCACGCTTTTGACGGTGTCAGCAAACTGCAGGCTGTCGAAATAGGGGAAATTATCCCCGTTAACGTTATGCCACGGATGGTTGCGGTTAAAGATACGCTGGAAGGTGAAGACCACGTCATCTGCGTTCAGCCTGCGCGTGGGGGTAAACCAAGGCGTGCGCTGAAACGCGACGTCATCGCGCAGGTGAAAACGGTAGGTTGCGCCGTTATCCAGCACTTCCCAGCTTTCCGCCAGCTCAGGCACCAGACGGTAGGTGTATGGGTCAACATCAAGCAGACGGTCGTAAAGCTGCGCGGCCAGGGTATCCACGATCAGGCCGCTGCCCGCTTTTTGCGGGTTGAAGGTATCCACCTGGCCGCTTACGCAATAGACAAAGCCGCTGTCACGAATGTCAGGCTGGGGAGTTTGCCCGGGCGCGGCAAAGGCCAGGCTGCTAAACAGACCGAGTGCTAAAAAGGACGATAAAACCAGACGCATAATTTTTAAGGTTTTTAGGTTCGATCTGCAAAGTGTATCGCACTTACGCCTGCTTCGTAAAAATGTCTGCAGGTAAGTGCTGATATTGTCAGCGCATTTGATGCTTTTTGAGCAATGCCCTTAACTGATGGTAGGTCAGACCCAGCAGTTCAGCCGCCCGTTTCTGGTTATATTTCGCCGTCTTCAGGCTTTGCTCCAGCAGCTGTTTCTCCTGATCGTTCTGGAACTGGCGTAAATCAAGGGGAGAGTAGGGAGACCGCCTGAAGACGCTGGTGTGGGTAGCGGCGCTGCGCTGCGCTGAAAAGGATCGATAATGATATTGTCCAGCTCCGTCTCGCTGCTGCCGTGACGATAGACGGAGCGCTCCACGACGTTTTTCAGTTCACGGATATTTCCCGGCCAGTGGTAAGCCAGCAGCGTCTCTTGCGCATAATCGCTGAAGCCGGGGAACAGCGGCAGTCCGAGCTCTCGGCACATCTGAATCGCAAACTGGTCTGCCAGCAGCATGATGTCGCTTCTGCGCTCGCGCAGGGGAGGAAGTTGAACGACGTCAAAGGCCAGGCGGTCAAGCAGGTCGGCACGGAATTTCTCCTCCGCCACCATCTCCGGCAGGTTGGCGTTAGTGGCGCACACCAGGCGTACGTTAACCTGCAGCGGCTGGCTGCCGCCGACTCGCTCCAGCTCGCCGTACTCAATCACGCGCAGCAGTTTTTCCTGCACCAGCATGGGCGCGGTGGCTAGCTCATCCAGAAACAGCGTACCGCCGTCGGCGCGCTCAAAGCGTCCGGGATGGCGTTTCTGGGCGCCGGTAAACGCCCCCGCTTCATGGCCGAAGAGCTCGGTGTCGAGCAGGTTTTCATTCAGCGCCGCGCAGTTAAGGGAAATGAAGGGGCCATCCCAGCGCCCGGAGAGGTAATGCAGACGGTTGGCTATCAGTTCTTTCCCCGTTCCGCGTTCACCGACGATCAGCACCGGTTTATTGAGCGGCGCCAGGCGAGAGACCTGTTCCAGCACTTCGAGAAAGCTGTTTGCTTCGCCGAGTAAATTGTCTTTGTATCCGGGCATGATGAAATTAACCACTCCTTAGCGATATTCACCAGGGAAGAATAGTCTGTTGCTGCGCAAAAATCAATCAGACTCTGAAAAATCAATAAGATAAAAACCTGGCATGATGTTTGTATTATCCGTACAGCAGGGCATAGCCCGATAACAGAACTATGAGGATTTGATTATGGGTATTTTTTCTCGTTTTGCCGACATCGTGAACGCCAACATCAACTCACTGCTTGAGAAAGCGGAAGATCCGCAGAAGCTGGTACGTCTGATGATTCAGGAGATGGAAGACACGCTGGTTGAAGTGCGTTCAACCTCTGCCCGCGCGCTGGCGGAGAAAAAACAGCTTACGCGTCGTATTGAACAGGCAACCGCTCAGCTGAACGAATGGCAGGAAAAAGCGGAGCTGGCGCTGCGTAAAGACAAAGAGGATCTGGCCCGTGCGGCGCTGATCGAAAAACAGAAGCTGGCTGATATGGTCGCGACGCTCGAGCATGAAGTCACGCTGGTGGATGACACGCTCACCCGTATGAAGAAAGAGATTGGTGAGCTTGAAAATAAACTTAACGAAACCCGCGCGCGTCAGCAGGCGCTGGCCCTGCGTCACCAGGCGGCAAGCTCTTCCCGCGACGTGCGTCGTCAGCTGGACAGCGGTAAGCTTGATGAAGCGATGGCGCGTTTTGAATCGTTTGAACGTCGTATCGACCACATGGAAGCGGAAGCCGAAAGCCACGGCATCGGCAAGCAGAAGTCGCTGGATCAACAGTTCGCCGATCTGAAGGCTGATGATGAAATCAGCGAGCAGCTGGCGGCACTGAAAGCCAAAATGAAGCAAGACAACCAATAATAATTCCTGCGGCACCTGAGCGTGCCGCATCATAAGACAAGGAGTACACATGAGCGCGCTTTTTCTGGCCATTCCCCTGACAATTTTCGTGCTGTTCGTTTTGCCGATTTGGCTATGGCTGCACTACAGCAACCGTTCTTCTCGGGGCGAACTCTCCCAGAGTGAACAACAGCGTCTGGTACAGCTCTCCGACGAGGCGAACAAAATGCGCGAACGCATTCAGGCGCTGGAAGCCATCCTGGATGCTGAGCATCCAAACTGGAGGGACCGTTAATGTCTGGACTGAATCTGAACAAAAAGTTGTGGCGAATTCCACAGCAGGGCATGGTGCGCGGCGTTTGTGCCGGGCTGGCTCACTATCTTGATGTCCCGGTAAAACTGGTCCGCGTGGTCGCGGTGCTATCGATCTTCTTTGGCCTGGCGTTTATTACCCTGGTGGCATATATCGTCCTGTCGTTTGTTCTTGACCCGATGCCCGAAGGAGAACTGGCTGCGGAGGGAGCCCCGACCAGCAGCGATCTTCTCAATGCCGTTGATGAGCAACTCGCCGCCGGTGAGAAGCGGCTACGGGAAATGGAACGCTATGTCACGTCGGATACCTTTACGCTGAGAAGTCGCTTTCGTCAGCTTTAAGAGAGAGATGAGATGAAACAACACTGGCAACAGGCCGGTCAGAAGGTAAAACCCGGCCTGAAAATCGCAGGTAAACTGGTCCTGCTGACCGCGTTACGGTTCGGCCCGGCAGGTGTGGCGGGTTGGGCGATCAAATCCGTTGCCCGCAAACCGGTCAGAATGGTGCTGGCCGTGGCGCTCGAACCGCTGCTGCAAAAGGTGGCAAAACGGCTATCTCGCCGCTACTTATCCCAATAATTCCTGCTGGCGTTAGCCCTTTCCCTGACGGGGGAGGGACTGGCGACGGTTAACCGCATTTCCTCTTTTCCCGGTTCTTTCTTTGCGGCAGCTCACAATATTGCGCTGAGCTGCTTTGCAATCACCTTTTTCTCCTTTCTGGTCCGTTGACAGATATTTTTCATGGGAGTAGATTGCCACTTCGTGGGACCGCTACCATGGAAAATGAAATGAATACAAAAATTAAAGAACTCATTAATCTTGTTTACGGGGAAACGTTTTCTGATGCCCATCTTAATGTGCTGCTGGAAAATATTGGAAATGCCGCTTCTGTTATTACGGAAAAACGTAAAACGGGTTGGGATGAAAAAGACGTTGTCCTGATTACCTATGCCGATCAGTTTTCAGCGAAAGGGGAGAAGGCGCTACCGGTGTTTACACGTTTTTATAACAGGTGGCTTTCTCGTTCTTTTTCTCATGTTCATCTCTTGCCTTTTTATCCATGGTCTTCGGACGACGGTTTTTCTGTTATCGATTATCACGAGGTTGCACCGGAAACCGGAACGTGGCGAGACGTTGCTGAATTAAAACAGTCAGCCAGTTTAATGTTCGATTTCGTATGCAACCATATGTCAGCCAAAAGCAAATGGTTCGCTAATTACCTGAAGCAAATGCCAGGATATGAAGATTTCTTTATTTCTGTCGATCCTGAAACAGACTTATCCGCGGTGACGCGTCCGCGTGCCTTACCGCTTCTTACACCTTTCACGCTGCATGACGGCAGCGTGCGACACCTGTGGACCACCTTCAGCGAGGACCAGGTCGATCTCAATTTCGCCTCTCCGCAGGTGCTGATCGCGATGGTCGACGTGCTGCTGCATTACCTGATTGAAGGGGCGCGATACATTCGTCTGGATGCGGTGGGATTCATGTGGAAAATACCCGGAACAAACTGCATCCACCTTGAGCAAACCCACCAGCTCATCCAGCTTTTCCGCGCGATTACCGAGGCTGTCGCCCCTGGAACGGTGATTATTACCGAGACGAACGTTCCGCATAAAGATAACGTTGCTTACTTCGGTGACGGCGAAAATGAAGCGCAGATGGTTTATCAGTTCTCTTTGCCCCCGCTGGTGCTGCATGCGGTGCATTCTCAGGACGTCGGGACGCTGAGCCAGTGGGCAGCGTCGCTGACGTTGCCTTCCACGAAAACCACCTGGTTTAACTTCCTGGCCTCGCATGACGGGATTGGTCTGAATCCGTTACGCGGAATTTTACCCGAGTCGGAAATCCTCTCGCTTGTGGAAAAACTTCAGGCTGAAGGGGCGTTGGTTAACTGGAAAAATAACCCGGATGGTACACGCAGTCCTTATGAAATTAATGTGACCTATCTGGATGCTTTAAGTACGCGTGACAGTCTTGATAGCCAACGGATTGCCCGGTTTATTCTGGCGCATGCCGTCCTTTTAAGCTTCCCCGGCGTGCCTGCGGTTTATATCCAGAGCATTCTCGGTTCCCGTAATGATTATGCAGGTGTTGAACACCTGGGATATAACCGTGCGATTAATCGTGAGAAATACACGGCAGGGCAAATTGATAGCCTGCTTGAAGATAAAAATAGCCTGCGTTCTCAGATCTATCGCTCGTTAAGCCAGTTAATCGCGCTGCGTCGGGCGGAGAAAGCATTCCATCCTGACAGTGAAGCTTATTTCAGTGCGTCAGGTAAACATGTTTTAAAAATCGTTCGCGTGGCGGATTGTGGTGAGAAAGTAACGGCGCTGTTTAATTTCAGTGATGGCATTCAAACGATGGAATCCGATATTCATTCCGGAACGGAGTTGATTTCCGGGAAAGATATTACAGATAAAACGCTGACCCTATATCCATGGCAGGTGTTGTGGATTAAAGAAAACTAAAAAGGACCTTAAAATGAAAATGCCCAGAATTGTGCTGATTTCAGCACTGGTTTCGTGCGCCTTGTTATCAGGGTGCAAGGACGACAAAAAGTCTGCTGTCACCATTGAGTTTATGCACTCGTCAGTCGAGCAGGAGCGCCAGGCGGTTATCACGAAGCTTATCGAAAAGTTCGAGAAAGAGAACCCTGGCATCACGGTGAAACAGGTCCCGGTCGAAGAGGATGCCTACAACACCAAGGTTATTACGCTCGCCAGAACGGGCGCGCTGCCAGAGGTGATTGAAGTCAGCCATGACTACGCGAAAGTCATGGACAAGGAACAGCTGCTGGATCGCAAAGCTATCGGCGAAGCCATTAAAGCGGTAGGCGAGGACACCTTCTATGACGGCATCTTGCGTGTTGTTCGTACGGAAGACGGTTCTGCCTGGACGGGTGTGCCAGTCAGCGCCTGGCTATCCGGCGTCTGGTATCACAAAGATGCACTGGCTGCGGCGGGTATCCAGGAGCCGCATAACTGGGCGCAGCTGCTGAAAGCCAGCCAGAGCCTTAACGACCCGGCCAAAAAACATTACGGCATTGCGCTGCCCACCGCCGAAAGCGTGATGACGGAGCAGGCATTCTCCCAGTTTGCGCTTTCCGGCGGCGCGAACGTTTTTGATGCCAAAGGGAACGTCAACATCGATACCCCTGAAATGGCAAAAGCCCTGGCGTTTTATAAAGATCTGGCCGCGACCACCATGCCGGGTTCAAACGACGTCATGGAGATCAAAGATGCCTTCATGAACGGTTCTGCGCCGATGGCGGTGTACTCCACCTACATCCTTCCGGCGGTATTCCAGGACGGAAACCCTGCCAACCTGGGCTTCGTCGTCCCAACAGAAACCTCTTCTGCCGTTTACGGCATGGTCACGTCGCTGACGATTACCACCGGTCAAACCGAAGATGAGACCCAGGCGGCTGAAAAGTTTGTGACCTGGATGGAGCAGGCTCAAAACGCAACCGACTGGGTCATGATGTCGCCCGGCGCGGCACTGCCGGTGAACAAGCTGGTGGTGGGCACCGATACATGGAAAAACAACGATGTGATTAAAGCGTTTGGGCAACTGCCTTACGAACTGATTGCGCAGTTCCCTAATGTGCAGGTGTTTGGCGCCGTGGGCGACAAAAACTTCACTCGCATGGGCGACGTTACCGGGTCCGGCATCATCAGTTCCATGGTGCATAACATCACGGTGGGGAAAAAAGATCTCAGCAACACGCTTAGTAACAGCCAGAAGCGTCTGACCGATCTGATTTCACAACGATAGGAGCGCTCTGCGGAAGGAAATTATGAAGACGTTGTTTTCTGGTCGTTCAGATATGCCTTTCGCCATGCTGCTGTTGGCCCCCAGCCTGATTTTGCTGGGGGGCCTGGTGGCCTGGCCAATGATTTCCAATATTGAAATCAGTTTCTTACGTCTGCCGCTTAACCCGCGCATTAGCGCTGTGTTTGTCGGGCTGGATAATTACATTCGCATTCTCAGTGATGCAGCATTCTGGCACTCCCTGTGGATGACGTTCTGGTACACCGCGCTGGTGGTGATCGGCAGCACGGGGTTGGGGCTGGCGGTGGCGATCTTCTTTAACCGTGAATTCCGTCTGCGGAAAACGGCACGTTCACTGGTGATTTTGTCCTACGTCACCCCGTCCATTTCGCTGGTGTTTGCATGGAAATACATGTTCAACAACGGCTACGGCATTGTGAACTATCTGGGCGTTGACCTGCTGCATCTGTATGACCAGGCGCCGCTGTGGTTCGACAATCCTGGCAGCAGCTTTGTGCTGGTGGTGCTGTTCGCCATCTGGCGCTACTTCCCGTACGCGTTCATTTCGTTCCTCGCGATTTTGCAGACCATTGATAAGTCGCTGTATGAAGCGGCGGAAATGGACGGCGCGAATGCCTGGCAGCGTTTTCGAATCGTTACGCTGCCCGCGATTATGCCGGTGCTGGCAACGGTGGTGACGCTCCGCACTATCTGGATGTTCTATATGTTTGCGGATGTCTACCTGTTGACGACCAAGGTCGATATTTTGGGCGTCTACCTCTACAAAACGGCATTTGCTTTCAATGATTTGGGTAAGGCTGCGGCGATCTCCGTCGTGCTGTTTGTGATCATCTTCGCGGTGATTCTGCTGACCAGAAAAAGGGTAAACCTCAATGGCAACAAATAAACGCGTACTGAGCCGTATTGGTTTTTATCTCGGTCTGGCGGTGTTCCTGGTCATCACGCTGTTCCCGTTCTTCGTGATGCTGATGACGTCGTTTAAGAGTGCGAAAGAGGCGATATCGCTTAACCCGACCATATTGCCGCAGGCGTGGACGCTGCAGCATTACGTCGACATCTTTAATCCGCTGATTTTCCCATTCGTGGACTATTTCAAAAACAGCATGATGGTGTCGCTGACCTCCTCGGTGATTGCCGTATTTCTCGGCACGCTGGGGGCTTACGCCTTGTCCAAACTGCGTTTTAAGGGCCGCATGACGATCAATGCGAGTTTCTACACCGTCTACATGTTCTCCGGGATATTGCTGGTGGTGCCGCTGTTCAAAATCATCACTGCCCTTGGGATCTACGACACCGAGCTGGCGCTGATTATCACCATGGTGACCCAAACGTTACCGACAGCGGTGTTCATGCTGCGCAGCTATTTCGACACCATCCCGGACGAAATCGAAGAAGCCGCGATGATGGACGGCCTTAACCGCCTGCAAATCATCTTTCGCATCACCGTGCCGCTGGCGATTTCCGGGCTCGTGTCGGTGTTTGTCTACTGCTTCATGGTGGCGTGGAACGACTATCTGTTTGCGTCCATTTTCCTGTCCAGCGCCAGCCATTTCACCTTGCCGGTTGGGCTGAACACGCTCTTTAGCACGCCAGATTATATCTGGGGTCGCATGATGGCGGCATCGCTGGTGACGGCGCTTCCGGTTGTCATCATGTACGCCCTGTCTGAACGTTTTATTAAAAGTGGTTTGACCGCCGGTGGCGTGAAGGGCTGAGGCGGCCAATTTTAACAAGGAGTCAGTCATGAAAAAATTAGTTGCGACAGCGCCTCGTGTAGCGGCGCTGGTGGAATATGAAGATCGTCCGGTTGCCGTCCATGAAGTGAAAATTCGCGCCCGCTTTGGCGCGCCGAAACACGGTACCGAAGTGGTGGATTTCCGCGCCGCCAGTCCGTTTATCGATGAAGAGTTCAATGCGGAGTGGCAGATGTTTACCCCGCGTGAAGAGGGGGCGGCCCGCGGGATCGAATTCGGTAAGTTCCAGCTGGGCAATATGATTGTTGGCGAGATTATCGAATGCGGTGCTGACGTCACGGAATACCAGATCGGCGACAGCGTCTGCTGCTACGCACCGCTGCAGGAAACGGTGATCGTTAACGCGGTGAATAACTATAAGCTGCGCAAAATGCCGCAGGGCGCCTCCTGGAAAAACGCCGTTTGCTACGATCCGGCGCAGTTCGCCATGAGCGGCGTGCGTGATGCCAACGTCCGCGTGGGCGACTTTGTTGTCGTGGTCGGTCTGGGAGCCATTGGGCAAATTGCGATCCAGCTGGCGAAAAAAGCCGGTGCGTCAATCGTCATCGGCGTCGACCCTATCGAACACCGCTGTGAGATTGCCCGCCGTCATGGGGCAGACCACTGTCTGAACCCAATCGGCACCGATGTCGGTCTGGAAATCAAAAAGCTGACCGGGAAGCAGGGCGCGGACGCGATCATCGAAACCAGCGGCTTTGCAGATGCGCTGCAGTCCGCGCTGCGCGGACTTGCCTACGGCGGCACCATCTCCTATGTAGCTTTCGCAAAACCGTTCGCGGAAGGCTTTAACCTCGGCCGCGAAGCGCATTTCAATAACGCGAAGATTGTCTTCTCCCGCGCCTGTAGCGAACCCAACCCGGACTACCCGCGCTGGAGCCGCAAGCGTATTGAAGAGACCTGCTGGGAATTGCTGATGAACGGTTATCTGAATTGTGAAGATCTGATCGACCCGGTCGTGACCTTCGCCACCACCCCGGAAAGCTATATGAAGTATGTCGATCAGCACCCGGAACTCAGTATCAAAATGGGCGTCACTTTTTAAGCTAAGGACAGCAAATCATGAAGATCGCAACACAAAACCAGGCCTTTTTCCCGGTCAATATCATGGAGAAATTCGAGTACATCAAAGCGATGGGCTTTGATGGTTACGAAATTGACGGCCGCCTGCTGGTGGAAAACCTCGATGAAGTGAAAGCGGCCATCAAAGCCACCGGTCTGCCGGTGACGACAGCATGTGGCGGATACGATGGCTGGATCGGTGATTTCATCGAAGAACGCCGTCTGAACGGGTTACAGCAGATTGAACGCATTCTGAAAGCGCTGGCGGAAGTTGGCGGAAAGGGCATTATCGTGCCTGCTGCCTGGGGGATGTTTACCTTCCGTCTACCGCCAATGACCTCTCCACGCAGCCTGGACGGTGACCGCAAAGCCGTAAGCGCCTCCCTGCGCTGGCTGGATGAGGTGGCGGCTCGCACCGGAACAACCGTCTACCTGGAGCCGCTGAACCGCTATCAGGATCACATGATCAACACTCTTGCTGACGCGCGTCGCTATATCGAAGAGAACGGCCTGAAGCACGTGCAGATCATCGGCGATTTCTATCATATGAACATCGAAGAAGACTCGCTGACGGATGCGCTGCATCAGCACCGCGATCTGCTGGGCCATGTGCACATCGCAGATAACCACCGCTACCAGCCTGGGAGCGGCAGCCTCGATTTTGCCAGCCTGTTCGCTCAGCTGCGTGCTGATAACTACCGGGGTTACGTGGTGTATGAGTGCCGTGTTCGCGCCGAGGATCCGGCTCAGGCATACCGGGATTCGCTCACTTACTTGCGTAAATGCTAAGGATGACGAGCGTGATGAGTGCTTCTACACCTTCGCCTCTGCGCGTCGCCATCATTGGCGCCGGGCAGGTCGCGGATAAAGTGCATGCCTCGTATTACGCCACGCGCAGGGATGTTCAGATGGTGGCTGTCATGGACAGCCACCCTGAACAGGCTCGGGCGTTTGCGGAACGTCATGGTATTCCCTCGGCATGGCAGGATGCGCGAGAGATGCTCGAGGCGGTTAAGCCGGATGTGGTGAGCGTCTGTTCGCCTAACCGGTTCCATTTCGGGCACGTCATGGCAGCGCTGGAAGCAGGCTGCCACGTGATGTGTGAAAAACCGCCAGCTATGACGCCGCAGGAGGCAGATCGGATGCGCATGGCCGCGCGCAAGGCGGGAAAAGTGCTGGCGTATGATTTTCACCATCGTTTTGCTCTCGATACGCAACTGCTGCGTGAAGCTGTGATAAAGGGGGCGCTGGGAGAAATTTATTACACCACGGCGCAGGCGCTACGCCGCTGCGGGGTTCCCGGCTGGGGCGTCTTTACCAACAAAACGCTTCAGGGCGGTGGGCCGCTGATTGATATCGGCATCCATATGCTCGATGCCGCGATGTACGTGCTGGGGTTCCCGGCGATAAAAAAGGTGACGGCACATAGCTTCCAGAGGCTGGGAAACCGTAAAAGCAGCGGCCAGTTTGGCGAGTGGGATCCCACGCAGTTTACCGTTGAAGATGCCCTGTTTGGCACCATTGAGTTCTGCAACGGCGGCATTTTGCGTCTGGACACGTCGTTTGCGCTCAATATCCGTGAACAATCCATTATGAACGTCGCATTCTGCGGCGAAAAGGCTGGCGCCATGCTGTTCCCGGCGCACATCTACAACGACGAAGCCGGTACTTTAGTCACCCTCACGCAGCGTGAAGAGGCTGACGACCAGCGTCATATGCGCAGTATGGATGCCTTTGTGCGGCATGTGCAGGGAGAGCCCGTCATGATCGCTGATGCGGAGCAGGGGCTGGTTATCCAGCAGCTTGTCGCCGCGCTGTATGAATCAGCAGAAACAGGGGAAAGCGTGACGATATGCTAAACGTGTCTGTATTAACCGACCCGGGCTTTTGTCCACACAGCCTGAATAAATACGCCTCCATCATGGCCTGCGGTAATGGCTACATGGGGATCCGCGCTGCGCACGAAGAAGATTACACCCAGCAAACCAGAGGCATGTATCTTGCGGGCCTCTATCATCGTGCTGGTCGCAACGAGACCACTGAGCTGATCAATCTGCCGGATATCATCGGTATCGATGTTGAGCTGGATGGCTTCAATTTCACGCTCCTGTCAGGCGAAATCCTCGAGTGGCAGCGCGAGCTGGCGTTTGCTAATGGCGAGCTTCGTCGCAGCGTCGTCTGGCGCTCGCCTGACGGGAAACGCTATCGTCTGGAGAGCCGTCGTTTTGTGTCGCTGGACCAGTTGCCCTTAGTGGCCATGCAGCTTTCGATTACACCGCTCGATACCGCCACGCAGGCCGTGGTGCAAACCGGCATTGACGCAACGCAAACGAACAGCGGCAGACAGCATCTGGATGAAATGTCGGTCAGAGTGTTCGACCAGCAATATATGCAGGGCGTGTATGAAACGCAGGACCGCGCGTCTGAGATTGTTGTTTCAGCATATTGTCAGCTCTCCGCGAAGAGCGATAGCTGTTTCACCGCCAAAAATCGTCGTCTCAGCGTTCATCATTCGCTGACGATTGCTAAGGGTGACACTGTCACGCTTGAAAAAATCGTCTGGGTGGCACATCGCAGTGATAAAGCACTGTCGCAGGCCTCGTTCGCCCGAAACGCGCTGGCCGATCTTAAGGTCTGTGCGGCAAGAGGCTACGACGCCTTGCTTGAGAGTTCGGCGTGTGCCTGGCAAGAGGTCTGGTGCGATGCTCGGGTGGAGGTGGAGTCTACGGAACATCAGGATCAGATGGCGCTGGATTACGCCGTCTGGCATTTGACGACCATGACGCCAGCCCATGATGAGCGAAGCAGTATCGCCGCCAAAGGGCTGACGGGCGAGGGGTATAAAGGCCACGTCTTCTGGGATACCGAAATTTTCCTGCTGCCTTTCCATCTCTTCACGCGACCTCAAATCGCCCGTAGCCTGCTGCGCTATCGTTGGCTCAACCTGGCCGGGGCGCGGGAAAAAGCCCGTCGCAACGGCTGGCCCGGCGCGTTGTTCCCATGGGAAAGCGCCGCCAGCGGGCTGGAAGAGACGCCGGAGTTCGCGGCTATCAACATCCGAACCGGCACGCGCCAGAAGGTGGCCTCCGCGCTGGCGGAACACCACATCGTGGCTGACATTGCCTGGGCCGTCGTCGCTTACTGGCAGGCGACGCAGGATGAGACCTTTATGCGAAACGAAGGCCTGACGCTGCTGATGGAAACCGCCGCGTTCTGGATGGGCCGCGCGACGGAAATTAATGGTCGTCTCGAAATCCATGATGTTATCGGACCGGACGAATACACCGAGCATGTGAACAACAACGCGTATACCAACTATCTGGCCTGGCACAACGTTGCCTGCGCTCGCCAGTTTATGGCGATATTTGGGCGCGAGGATGAAGGTTTTACGCACAAAGCGACACGGTTCCTGACGTGCTTATGGCTGCCGGAGGCCAATCCAGACGGTGTGATCCCGCAGGATGATACCTTCATGGCCAAACCGGCCATCGATCTCAGCCGCTACAAAGCCAAAGCGGGTAAGCAGACCATTCTGCTCGATTATTCCCGCGCGGAAGTCAACGACATGCAGATCCTTAAGCAGGCTGATGTGGTGATGCTTACCTACCTGTTGCCGGAGCGGTTTACCCCGCAGCAGTGTGCCGCCAATCTGGCGTTCTATGAGCCCCGCACGATCCATGACTCTTCGCTGAGCAAGGCCATTCACGGCATTGTGACTGCCCGCTGTGGTGACGTCGAAGGTGCCTACGCCTTCTGGCGCGATGGCGTCGCTATCGATCTTGGGGACGACCCGCACAGGTGCGATGACGGAATTCACGCCGCTGCGACCGGCGCTATCTGGTCCGGCGTCATTCAGGGCTTTGCCGGTATGCAGATAGTGGATGGGGAGCTGCATCTTTCGCCCAGGTTGCCGGCCCACTGGCGAAGACTGGCATTCCCGCTGCGCTGGCGAAATGCAACGCTGCACTTCACCTGTGAAAACGAGGTGTTAACCATTGAAGCTTCGGCACCTTCCATGTTGACGCTGTGGGGCAAGACGCTACACGTATCGGGGCGGACAGTTTGCGCTTATAAGGATTTTCTTGCACCTGTTAATGGGACCGCTACCACGGAGGGGCGCCATGACGCTTAAGGCGGTTGTATTCGATCTGGACGGTGTGATCACCGATACCGCACACCTCCATTTTCTGGCCTGGCGTGCAGTGGCGGATGAAATCGGCATCACCTTCGACGAAGTATTTAACGAACAGCTGAAGGGCATTAGCCGCATGGATTCCCTGCAGCGCATCCTGAAGCATGGCGGGAAAGAGGGGATGTTCAGCCATGAGCAGTGCCTCGCGCTGGCGACGAAAAAGAACGCGCTCTATGTCCAGTCTCTGGCGTCGCTGACGGAGGATTCACTGCTTCCGGGTATTCGCGACGTCCTGGCGGATATCCGTGCGGCGAAGGTCAAAATTGGGCTCGCCTCCGTATCCCTGAATGCCCCGGGGATCCTGCACGCGCTGGGCATTCATCAGGCCTTCGATTTTTGCGCCGATGCTTCCCGTATTCGCCGCTCAAAGCCAGACCCGGAGATCTTCCTTGCTGCCTGTGCAGGCCTGAATGTGCGTCCTGACGAGGCTATAGGTATCGAAGATGCACCTGCAGGCGTTGAGGCGATCAACGCGGCGGGAATGCTATCGGTTGGGATTGGATCTGGCCTGAACCATGCGGGTTTACAACTTCATTCAACGCGGGAACTGACCTGGAAATGCCTGACCGAGTTTTGGGCATCCCGGACGTATTGATAAGGAATTAACAATGGCTCAACTGTCCCTGAAACACATTCAGAAAATCTATGATAACCAGGTCCACGTGGTTAAGGATTTCAGTCTCGAAATAGAAGACAAGGAGTTCATCGTCTTCGTCGGGCCTTCGGGCTGCGGGAAATCCACGACGCTGCGCATGATTGCCGGTCTGGAGGAGATCAGCGCGGGTGAACTGATTATTGACGGGGTGTGCATGAATGACGTGCCCGCCAAGTCACGCGATATCGCGATGGTGTTCCAGAACTATGCGCTTTATCCGCATATGACGGTCTACGAAAACATGGCGTTCGGCCTGAAGATGCAAAAAATTGCGCCTGTGGTTATCGACGAGCGCGTTAACTGGGCGGCACAGATCCTCGGATTACGCGAGTACCTCAAGCGTAAACCGGGCGCGCTGTCCGGCGGCCAGCGACAGCGCGTGGCGTTGGGCAGGGCGATCGTGCGCGAAGCGGGCGTGTTCCTGATGGATGAACCGCTCTCCAACCTTGATGCCAAGCTTCGCGTGCAGATGCGGGCTGAAATCAGCAAGTTGCACCAGAAGCTCAACACCACGATGATTTACGTGACCCACGACCAGACGGAAGCCATGACGATGGCGACCCGCATCGTGATCTTAAAAGACGGCATTATTCAGCAGGTCGGCGCTCCGAAGCAGGTATACAACGAACCGGCAAACATGTTTGTTGCTGGGTTTATTGGATCGCCAGCCATGAACTTTATTCGCGGTGCTATCGACGATCGCTATTTCGTCACGGAAACGCTGCGTCTGGCGATCCCGGAAGACAAGCTCGCTTCACTGAATGCCGCAGGGTATCAGCGCAAAGCGGTGGTGTTTGGGATCCGCCCGGAAGATATTCTCACTCTGCAGAGCAGTGGTAAAAATATCGCGGCGAAAGTCAGCGTAGCCGAACTGACCGGCGCAGAATTTATGCTTTACGCCACCGTTGGCGGTCATGAGCTGGTGGTTCGCGCTGGCGCGGCGAATGATTATGCCGCAGGGGATAATATCAATATCCAGTTCGATATGAATAAGTGCCATTTCTTCGACGCTGAAACCGAAGCGGCTATTAGATAAGAAAGGTGTTCGCCGGAAATGCAAATTTCCGGTTTTTTTGTTTGTTACTTATAAAGGGAAAATTAAATGAGTACTCTACTAAGAAGTGCTGCGCTCGTTCTGTGCGCAGGAGTTAGCTGTGCACAAGCATCAGAAGCAGCTAAACAGTGGGAATTTAATATTGGCGCAATGTATGAAATCGAAAACGTTGAGGGGCAGGTCGACGATAAAGATGGATTATATGAACCTTCCGTATGGTTTAATGCAACCTGGGATGCGTGGACTATTTCGCTGGCGATGTATCAGGAGGGGCCGGTTGATTACAGCAGTATGACCCGTGGAACCTATTTCGATCGTCCTGAATTTCAATTACGCTATCGCTTTATCGGAACCGATAATTTCACCTTCGGTCTGACTGGCGGTTTCCGTAATTATGGTTATCACTTTAAAGATGAGCACGGTGCCAAAGACGGCAGCGCTAATATGCAGCGCTACAAAGTTCAGCCTGACTGGGATATTAAATTAACCGACGACTGGCGTTTTGGCGGCTGGTTTGCCATGTATCAGTTTGCTAACGATCTGCAAAAAACCGGCTATGCTGACAGCCGCGTTGAAACCGAAACGGGCTTTACCTGGACCATTAACGAAACCTTTGCGGCTAAAGTGAATTATTATTTAGAGCGCGGCTTCAATATGGACAGTTCCCGTAATAACGGCGAATTTTCTACTCAGGAAATTCGTGCCTATCTGCCCATTTCGTTAGGCCAGACCACCTTAACGCCTTATACCCGCCTGGGGCTCGATCGCTGGTCTAACTGGGACTGGCAGGACGATCCTGAGCGTGAAGGACACGATTTCAACCGACTCGGTCTCCTCTACGCTTACGATTTCAACAATGGTTTATCCATGACGCTGGAATACGCCTATGAGTGGGAAAACCACGATGAAGGCGAAAGCGACCGCTTCCACTATGCGGGGGTTGGCGTAAACTACGCGTTCTGACCGACTGCACGCCAGGGGCACTTCGCCCCTGGTTTTAGCGAAGGGAAGCAGCCAACAAAAAGTGGGTATCAACAAGCACTTTTTGCGGGGCGGGATGACCCGCAATACGCCTGAAAAGAAGATCGCAGCTCTCTTCTCCCAGCTTTCGGGTGGGGATATCAAAGCCGCCAGGCGAGGGCGTTAAAATGAGAGACAGCATCGGGTCACTGTATCCGGCTATCACTACCTGCTCCGGGATCATCAGGTTCAACTCATCCGCCGCGCGATAGAGGCTAAGTAACTTCATGCTGTCGGTAGCGAATACTGCATCAGGCGGCGTGGGTGAAGACAACAATTCCAGCGCTGCCGTAAGCGCACTCTCATGGGTATAACCGCCATCCCTGATCCAGTCCGGGTTAAGGGCAATATGGTGCTTTTCCAGACTGGCTTTATAGCCCGCAAGGCGATCGATCGAAACATGATAATCAAGCGGGGCATGCAGACAGGCAATTTTACGGCGTCCGTTTTTAATAAAGGTTTCGGTCAGCGTGGCGCTGTCATGGAAATTATCCGTGTCGACGGAATAGATATTTTGATACTCACCTTCCACTTTACCGATAACCACTACCGGTACGCCATACGCATCCAGCGTGGTGAAAAAGGATTCATTTGCCGGTGAGCTCAGCATAATGATCCCTTTGATCATCTTCTGTTTTATTTTACTCACGCATTTCAGCAGATCGTCTTCGCTGCTTTTTGACGTTTGTAAAATAACGTCAAATCCTTCTTCTTCCGCTTTTGCCGTAATGGCATGCAGGACATCGGAGAAAAAAGGATTACCGGCGGTGGTTTTGGTTGAACGGGTCGAAATAACCATAATGGCATCGAAGCCTGAAGAGGTCAGGGCGCGGGCCAGTTTGTTGGGCTGATAATTTAATTCGTCAATCGCCTTCAGCACTTTTTCACGCGCTTCGGGAGAAATATTTGTTTGTTTATTCAGAACGCGGGAAACGGTTGATTTCGATACGCCCGCAACCCGTGCGATATCATAGATGGTGGGTGACATACACCTTACTCACTCCGGACTGACAGCAATGCCGTTCATCTTACTGGAGAGAAAACGGCAATAGCAATAAATAAGAATTGATAATCAACGATCTGCCCCCCATTTATTGTATTCTGAAGCAATGCATTCAAGGCTTCCAGGCAACGAAGGACGGCGATGAAGCGACTTAAAAACGAAATCAATTCACTGGTGAACCGCGGCGTTGACCGTCATCTGCGTCTGGCCGTGACGGGGCTGAGCCGCAGCGGTAAGACGGCGTTTATCACCGCGATGGTGAACCAGCTCCTGAACCTGCACGCCGGGGCGCGTCTGCCGCTGCTCAGCGCGGTGCGGGAAGAACGCCTGCTGGGCGTGAAGCGCGTTCCTCAGCGTGATTTTGGGATTCCACGTTTTACCTATGACGAAGGGCTGGCGCAGCTCTATGGCGATCCGCCCACGTGGCCGACGCCGACGCGAGGGGTGAGTGAAATTCGCCTCGCGCTGCGCTTTCGCTCGAATGAAACCCTGATGCGCCACTTCAAGGATACCTCTACGCTGTACCTTGAAATCGTCGATTACCCCGGTGAATGGTTGCTCGACCTGCCGATGCTGGCGCAGGATTACCTCAGCTGGTCCCGCCAGATGACGGGCTTGTTACAGGGGCAGCGCGCCGGGTGGTCGGCCAAATGGCGACAGCTGTGCGAAGGCCTGGACCCGCTTGCATCGGCCGATGAAAATCGTCTGGCGGCCATTGCCGAAGCCTGGACGGCGTATCTGCACCAGTGCAAGCAGGAAGGGTTGCACTTCATTCAGCCGGGTCGCTTTGTCCTGCCGGGTGATTTAGCGGGCGCGCCTGCGCTTCAGTTCTTCCCCTGGCCGGACGTGGATAGGGTGGGCGAGTCGAAGCTGGCGCAGGCCGACAGGCACACTAACGCCGGGATGCTGCGCGAGCGTTACAATTACTACTGTGAAAAAGTGGTCAAGGGATTCTATAAAAACCACTTTTTGCGATTTGACCGTCAGATTGTGCTGGTGGATTGTCTGCAGCCGCTCAACAGCGGGCCGCAGGCCTTCAACGATATGCGTCTGGCGCTGACGCAGCTGATGCAAAGTTTTCACTACGGGCAGCGGACGCTGTTTCGCCGTCTGTTCTCACCGGTGATCGATAAACTGCTCTTTGCGGCCACCAAGGCCGATCACGTCACGGTCGACCAGCATGCCAATATGGTATCGCTGCTGCAGCAGCTGGTGCAGGACGCCTGGCAAAACGCCGCCTTCGAAGGGATCGGCATGGATTGCCTTGGGCTTGCGTCCGTGCAGGCAACGCAAAGCGGGCTGATTGATCTTAACGGCGAGAAAATACCGGCATTACGCGGGAACCGGCTCAGCGACGGTGAACCGCTTACCGTCTATCCGGGCGAAGTGCCTGCGCGGCTGCCGGGTCAGGCCTTCTGGCAGAATCAGGGTTTCCAGTTTGAAGCCTTCCGCCCGCAGGCAATGAGCGTCGATAGGCCATTACCACACATCCGTCTGGATGCGGCGCTGGAGTTTTTGATTGGAGATAAATTGCGATGACGGAACCGTTAAAACCGCGCATAGACTTTACCGGAACGCTTGAGCAGGATCCTCAGGAGGCGTTCAAAACCGCGCAGACGTTCAGCGGCACGCAGGCTGATAACTTTGCTCCGGCCCTGACAGAGGAGCCCGGCGTCGAGGAAGGTCCGGCAGAGGCGGTTGTGGAAGCCGCCCTGCGTCCAAAACGCAGCCTGTGGCGCAGGATGGTCACCGCCGGTCTGGCGCTGTTTGGCGTAAGCGTGGTTGGGCAGGGCGTGCAGTGGACGATGAATGCCTGGCAAACTCAGGACTGGGTCGCGCTGGGCGGATGTGCCGCGGGCGCGCTGATTGTGGGGGCGGGCATCGGGTCGGTTGCCACCGAGTGGCGGCGGCTCTGGCGTTTGCGCCAGCGCGCGCACGAGCGTGATGAAGCGCGGGATCTGCTCCACAGTCACGGCACCGGTAAAGGCCGCGCGTTCTGTGAAAAGCTGGCCAGCCAGGCGGGAATCGATCAGTCGCATCCGGCGCTTCAGCGCTGGTATGCCGCCATCCATGAAACACAGAATGACCGGGAAGTGGTGACGCTCTACTCCCATATGGTTCAGCCGGTACTGGATGCCCAGGCGCGACGCGAGATCAGCCGTTCTGCGGCGGAATCCACCCTGATGATTGCCGTCAGCCCGCTGGCGCTGGTCGATATGGCCTTTATCGCCTGGCGTAACCTGCGCCTGATCAACCGTATCGCGAACCTTTACGGCATAGAGCTGGGTTACTACAGTCGACTCCGGCTGTTCAAGCTGGTCCTGCTCAATATCGCGTTTGCCGGGGCGAGTGAACTGGTGCGCGAAGTGGGAATGGACTGGATGTCGCAGGATCTGGCGGCGCGTCTTTCCGCTCGTGCCGCGCAGGGTATCGGCGCAGGATTATTGACCGCGCGTTTGGGGATTAAAGCGATGGAAGTCTGCCGTCCGCTGCCGTGGATTGATGGCGATAAGCCCCGGCTGGGGGATTTCAGGCGCGAGCTGATCGGCCAGCTTAAAGAGACGCTCAATAAAAAACCGGCTCCGTGAGGTTTTGTTCACTTATCGTGCTGGCTGTCAATATTTGTTGACAGCCATCTTCCCGATCACCGTGTTCTGGCATATCATTTTACTGTTATTGGCTTAAAACGGTGAATTTCCCATGCGTCTTGAAGTCTTCTGTGAAGACCGTCTCGGTCTGACCCGCGAGTTACTCGATCTTCTTGTTTTACGTAGCATTGATTTACGTGGCATTGAGATCGATCCTGTCGGGCGAATTTACCTCAATTTTGCCGAAATTGAATTTAATACCTTCAGCAGCCTGATGGCGGAAATCCGCCGTATCGCTGGCGTTACGGATGTACGCACCATTCCCTGGATGCCCTCTGAGCGTGAGCACCTGGCGCTGAGCGCGCTGCTGGAAGCGATGCCTGAGCCGTTCCTCTCCCTGGATTTGAAAAGCAAAGTTGAGCGCGTTAACCACGCGAGCTGCCAGCTTTTCGCGCAGAGCCAGGAGAAGCTCAGCAATCATAACGCCGCGCAGCTGATCCCCGGCTTTAACTTCCAGCGCTGGCTGGACAGCAATCCGCAGAACACGCTTAGCGAGCATGTGGTGATTAACGGGCAGAATTTCCTGATGGAGATCACGCCGGTCTATCTGAAAGGGGAAGGGAATACCCGCGTGTTGACCGGGGCGGTGATCATGCTGCGCTCGACGTTACGCATGGGTCGCCAGCTGCAGAACATTTCCAGCCAGGATGTTGGCGCGTTCAGCCAGATTATTGCCGTCAGCCCGAAAATGCGCCATGTGGTTGACCAGGCGCGCAAGCTTGCAAGCCTGACCGCGCCGCTGCTGATTACCGGGGATACCGGCACCGGGAAAGACCTGCTGGCTCATGCGGTGCATCTGGCGAGCCCGCGTGCGGCTAAGCCTTATCTGGCACTTAACTGCGCCTCTATTCCGGAAGATGCCGTTGAAAGCGAGCTGTTTGGCCACGCGCCGGAAGGCAAGAAGGGGTTCTTCGAGCAGGCTAACGGTGGCTCCGTGCTGCTGGACGAAATCGGCGAAATGTCGCCGCGCATGCAGGCTAAGCTGCTGCGTTTCCTGAACGACGGAACCTTCCGCCGCGTCGGTGAGGATCACGAAGTGCATGTGGACGTGCGCGTCATTTGCGCCACCCAGAAAAACCTGGTGGAACTGGTGCAAAAGGGGATCTTCCGCGAGGATCTCTATTACCGCCTCAACGTCCTGACGCTGAATATTCCCCCGCTGCGCGATTGTCCGCAGGACATCATGCCGCTCACGGAGCTGTTCGTCGCCCGCTTTGCCGACGAGCAGGGGGTGCCGCGTCCGAAGCTGTCTGCCGATCTCGGCACGGTGCTCATGCGCTACGGCTGGCCGGGCAACATTCGCCAGCTTAAAAACGCCGTTTATCGTGCGCTGACCCAGCTGGAAGGCTATGAACTGCGTCCGCAGGATATTCTGTTGCCTGATTACGACGCGGGGACGGTATCGGTTGGCGAAGAGGCGATGGAAGGTTCGCTGGACGATATCACCAGCCGTTTTGAGCGTTCAGTGCTGACGCAGCTGTACCGCAGCTATCCCAGCACCCGCAAGCTGGCAAAACGCCTTGGCGTCTCGCATACCGCGATCGCGAACAAGCTGCGTGAGTACGGTTTGAATCATAAGAAAGGCGACGAATAACAAAAAGCCTCTGTAAAGAGGCTTTTTACTTTGCGTTTATTCCTTCGCCATCGGCGTGTTAACGATTTCTGTTTTTGTCTCTCCCTGAATCGATGCAATCCTGTTTTCGACCTCTTTCACCTGCTGCGGGCTGTGCAGCAGGGTATAGGTCAGGTCAAACTGCGCGCTGGCACCGGGCTGCAGCTGCTTAACCCGCTTCTGCTCGCGTTCAATCGTAACGGGGTAGGCGTAGCTGGTGCCTGGCTCAATGCCCGTGACGTAGCCCTGCTTCAGCGTGTCGGTGTTCTTCCATAAGGTCAGCACGGGCAGCTGGCGGGTATCAAACTGGATTGACGCGCCTTTATCTCCGGCTTTATTGACCACCGCCGCAAGCGTTTCGTGGTTATTGTCCGCGAGCGGTTTAATGTTAAAGACCATCTCATCAAAGCCTTTTGTCGGCCCGGCATAGGTTTGCCAGTTGTTAACCCCCGCTTTGGCGTAGTCATTGAACGGGCTCACGCTCGCCGCCGGCGCAAGGAAACGGGCGCCTTCTTCGAGGATCGGCGTGCCGAAATTGCTGTGATAGATGATTTGGTAATCGTGAGGGTAATCCGCATGGTTGGTCAGAACATCGTGCAGGCTGAACTGGTTAGTTCCGGGAACGTAGCGCAGTTCGGTCATGGTTTGCAGATCCGATTTTTTAAACGTGCTCTCTTTGATCAAACCCCGAACGCGGATTTCATGCGGGGCGGCATCGGCGATTTCAACCTCGACCTGCGAAACGGGGGTATTACCGGCCCTGCCGTGCAGGGTGTAAATTTGCCCGTCAGCGGTAACCGGGTGTCCTGTCCACTCATAGCCACAGCGCACCATCATCTCGTTGAAACCATCCAGCCAGCCGAGACCGTTGCGGCTCTCAAGATTGATATATGCCGGATTAACGACCTCTTTAACGGGCGAATTCCACCCCAGTCGGGTGCCAAAGCCTTCTACATGCAGAAGGTTCATCCCGCGGGTCGGGCTCAGGGTGATGGTGAGGCCATCTTTGCTGCTAATAATGATGACTTTGCTGCCTTCCTGTTTACCACCGTGTAAGACTTTTTGCTCAATGCTGAACGTTTGGTCTTTAACTTTCAGCTCATCACTGGAAATCTTCCAGTTTCCTTTCTCTACGCTGCTTTCAGCGCTTGTCAGCACCCAGGTTTTGGCCGCTGCATGGCCAGAAATCAGTACCGCAAGGAGCGTAAAAGCGAATTTAATCTTCATATTTTATCCTTTTTGCTGAAACGATTATTTTCTTTCGTAAGCAAATCTAATGTTTAGGCAAAAAGGGAAATGTGATGTGCTTCACTGGGGATGAAAATAAGGAATTTTAACGATTATTATGCGTTATTGATCACGTTAATGTTACGCGACGACGTTTTTATTGCATGATTAATGTGATTTGTGAGTATTTTTGCTTTAACGATTCAGCCTTTGCGCAATAAAAAACCCCGCCGCGGCGAGGTTGGAATAAGTTGTATAGAATGCTAAGTACTTATTATGCTTTCAGCACGTCCAGCGCGGCAGTGTAGTCCGGCTCGGTGGTGATTTCGTTAACCAGTTCGCTGAAGACAACGGTGTCGTTTTCATCCAGAACCAGTACGGCACGTGCCGCCAGACCTTTCAGTGGGCCTTCCGCGATGCTGACGCCGTATTTCTCGAGGAAATCTGCGCTGCGCAGGGTGGAGAGGGTAATAACGTTGCTCAGGCCTTCAGCACCGCAGAAACGGGACTGGGCAAACGGCAGGTCAGCGGAAATGCACAGCACAACGGTGTTGTCCATTTCAGTCGCCAGCTGGTTGAATTTACGCACGGACGCGGCACAAACGCCGGTATCAATGCTTGGGAAAATGTTCAGTACTTTGCGTTTGCCCGCAAACTGAGCCAGTGTGACGTCAGACAGATCTTTAGCCACCAGAGTAAAAGCCTGCGCTTTGCTGCCAGCCTGCGGAATGGAACCTGCAACAGCAACCGGGTTGCCCTGGAAATGAACGAGTTGTGACATAGATATCTTCCTGTTTACATATAGTTAACGTCGGGGCTAGTGTATGCCATCAGCGGATAACACGGCAAACCAAATTTTTCGCCTTTCCGGGCCGCAAGGAGTCAGTGATGAGAAGCGTTAAGGTCTATGAAGAAGCCTGGCCATTGCATACCCCGTTTGTGATCTCCCGCGGCAGTCGAAGTGAAGCCAGCGTGGTCGTGGTTGAAATTGAAGAAGAGGGGGTTAAAGGCGTCGGGGAATGTACGCCTTACCCGCGCTATGGAGAAAGTCCTGCGTCGGTGATGGCGCATATCATGACCCTGGTGCCTGACCTGCAAAAAGGGCTCACGCGCGAGGCATTACAGCAGCGTTTACCCGCCGGGGCTGCGCGCAACGCCATCGACTGTGCGCTCTGGAGCCTTGAGGCCGCCAGGCAGCAACAATCGCTGACGTCCTTGCTGGGGGTGGCGCTGCCGGAGTCCGTCGTGACGGCGCAAACGGTCGTGATTGGTGAGCCGGAGCAGATGGCTGCCAGCGCAAAAGCGCTCTATGACGCCGGGGCCACGCTGTTAAAAGTGAAGCTCGACGATCGCCTGATCAGCGAGCGGATGGTCGCCGTTCGCTCGGCGGTTCCCTCGGCCACGCTGATTGTTGACGCCAACGAGTCGTGGCATCCCGAGGGGCTTGCCGCCCGATGCCAGCTGCTGGCCGATCTGGGCGTGGCGATGCTGGAACAGCCTCTGCCAGCGAAGGATGATGCGGCGCTGAAGAATTTTATCCATCCGCTGCCCGTCTGTGCGGATGAAAGCTGTCATACCCGCGAGAATTTGAGCGCGCTTAAGGGCAGCTATGAGATGGTCAATATCAAGCTCGACAAGACCGGCGGGCTGACAGAAGCGCTGGCCCTGGCGGCGGAAGCGCAGGCGCAGGGCTTTTCCCTGATGCTGGGATGCATGCTCTGCACATCCCGGGCGATCGACGCGGCGCTACCGCTGGTCAATCAGGTCCGTTTCGCCGATCTGGATGGCCCGACGTGGCTGGCGGTTGACGTTTCACCGGCGCTTAATTTTACCAGCGGCGTGCTTCATCTTTGAGGCTGCCAGCGCAGTAGCTCCATCATCGCGTTTAAGTATTTTTCGCTGGCTTCGTCGGAGGAAATTGGCGGAAATTCAGCGGTGATGCAGGGCAGGCTCAAATCGGCGCACCAGCTACCGAACGATCCGGGTGTTTCATAGCCGACGCTGGTGACGAGCGGCAGGGCGAAAGCCTGCGCCAACCACGCGCCCAGTTCGGAGTGACGCGGATCTTCAATGCAGGCCAGCGGATCGTGGAAGGAGACAACCCAGGCGGGGTGGATCTTATGGATAAGCTGGCACAGCGCCTGCGTTTCCGGCTCCGAGCCAGGCTTGTCTCCCGTCAGCAGCACCACGTCTCGCTCCTCGGCGGAGCTGTTCCAGCGATAAACCGTTTCTCCGGCGCGCCAGTTTGCCGCCGGGAAATTACGGTTCAGGTCAACGCCCCTCGCATTCGCCCGTAATCCAAGCTGACAGCCGTCCGGATTGACGGCAAGAATCACGTGGTGACGGCGCAATGAAGGCGTCAGCGTCCGCAGCGCGCAGGAAAGCGTGACGATGGACGAGTTCTCATCTCCGTGCGTGCCGGCAATGACCAAACCGCTGCTGCGATCGGCATCGGGCGCCGGGAACCAGATCAGCGATGCGCCTAAAAATGAGCGGCCATATTGCTCAGCGCCCGGCGGAAAGGCTCCGCGTTCCGCTCGTGGTCGGGTGATTGCCATACGAAATCCTGATAAAGAAGTCTCTACTGGCAGTGTTGTGCAAAACCCGCTGTTAATCAAATAGTTTCCGTAACGCTTGAGAATTGCCTTAAATCACTATTCAGGCGTAAGGTATTTGCATTTCTCTGTTTCGAAACAAATAATTACGCATCTGCTTGTTACCTGAATTCATCAAAGGGGATCTTATGAAGCATCCTGTTTCGCGTCTTTGCGCTGCACTGTACCTGTGCGGACTCTCTACACTCTCGTACGCTGCTGATGTGCCCCAGGGCACGGTACTGGCGCAAAAACAGGAGCTGGTCAGGCATATCAAAGACGAACCGGCTTCGCTCGATACGGCAAAAGCGGTGGGATTACCCGAGATTCAGGTAATTCGCGATCTTTTCGAAGGGCTGGTAAATCAGAACGAGAAAGGGGAGCTGACCCCCGGCGTGGCGACGCGCTGGCAGAGTAACGATAACCGTATCTGGACGTTCACCCTGCGCGATAACGCGAAATGGTCTGACGGTACGCCCGTCACCGCGCAGGATTTTGTCTACAGCTGGCAGCGTCTGGTTGACCCGAAATCCACCTCTCCGTTTGCCTGGTTTGCGGCGCTGGCAGGCATCAACAACGCGCAGGCCATTATTGATGGCAAAGCGGCGCCAGATACCCTGGGCGTGACGGCGGTGGATGCCAGAACCTTACGCGTCCAGCTGGACAAACCGCTCCCGTGGTTTAGCAACCTGACGGCGAACTTTGCCTTCTATCCGGTGCAAAAAGCGAACGTTGAAAGCGGGAAAGAGTGGACGCGTCCGGGCGCTCTGGTGGGTAACGGCGCGTACGTCCTGAACGACCGCGTGGTGAATGAAAAACTGGTTGTCGTGCCAAATACGCACTACTGGGACAACGCGAAAACTGTCCTGCAAAAAGTGACCTTCATTCCGATTAATCAGGAATCGTCCGCCACTAAGCGCTATCTGGCGGGGGATATTGATATCACCGAATCGTTCCCGAAAAACATGTATCAGAAGCTCCTGAAGGACATTCCGGGACAGGTGTATACGCCGCCTCAGCTCGGGACCTATTACTATGCGTTTAACACGCAAAAGGGCCCGACGGCCGATGCCCGGGTTCGTCTTGCGCTGAGCATGACTATCGATCGCCGCATTATGGCGGAAAAGGTATTAGGTACAGGCGAGAAGCCGGCCTGGCATTTCACCCCAGACGTGACGGCGGGCTTCACCCCTGAGCCTTCACCGTTCGAGCAGATGTCCCAGCAGGAGCTGAACGCTCAGGCGAAAACTTTGCTCCAGGCCGCAGGTTACGGCCCGCAGCGTCCGCTGAAGTTGACCCTGCTGTACAACACCTCGGAAAACCATCAGAAAATCGCCATTGCGGTGGCGTCCATGTGGAAGAAAAATCTCGGTGTGGACGTCAAACTGCAAAACCAGGAGTGGAAAACCTATATCGACAGCCGTAATACCGGCAATTTTGATGTGATCCGCGCGTCATGGGTAGGCGATTACAATGAGCCGTCGACCTTCCTGTCCCTGCTGACCTCCACCCACAGCGGCAATATCTCGCGTTTCAACGACCCGGCCTACGATAAAATTATCCACCAGGCGACGCTGGAAACCACGGCGAAAGCGCGTAATACGGACTACAACATGGCGGAGAAAATCCTCCTGGAGAAAGCGCCTATCGCGCCCATTTACCAGTACACCAATGGTCGCCTGATTAAGCCCTGGGTGAAAGGCTACCCCATCAATAACCCGGAAGACGTGGCGTATAGCCGGACCATGTATATCGAGAAGCACTGATGTTTTATGAGGCCTGGCGCATTCTCGCGCCAGACCTGCAATTCGCGGTACCGCTTCATTCGCTATGCGTGGCCCGATGCCGGGTCTCTGTTATTCTAACAGCGAATTAAACTTCGCCAGCCACTGCGGATGCGCGGGCCAGGCGGGAGCCGTCACCAGGTTACCGTCTACATGGGCCTGATCGATGCCGATGGCGGCGTAGTGTCCGCCGCTGAGACGGACTTCAGGCGCGCAGGCCGGGTAGGCGCTACAGGTTCGTCCTTTCAGAATGCCCGCGGCAGCAAGCAGCTGTGGGCCGTGGCACACTGCGGCAATCGGCTTACGCGCGGCGTCAAATGCCTGTACCAGCTTTAAGACGTCCTCATTTAACCGCAGATACTCGGGCGCTCTCCCGCCGGGGATGAGCAGCGCGTCGTAGTCCTGCTCCTTTACAGTTGAAAAATCGGCGTTGAGGGTAAAGCGGTGACCGGGCTTTTCGCTGTAGGTCTGGGCGCCGTCAAAGTCATGGATTGCCGTCATGATGTAGTCGCCTTTCGGTTTGTCTGGGCAGACCGCATCCACCTGATGGCCAATCATCTGCAAAGCCTGAAAAGGCACCATGGTTTCGTAATCTTCGGCGTAATCGCCAACCAGCATCAGGATCTTCTTGCTCATCTTTCCTCACCTCTATCAATAAAGATGATTAAGATATAGCCTGGCGTGGCTGAATTGCCGGAAATAAAAAAGCCCGTCAGAGCACGGGCAACATAAGCAAATGAATAAGTGATTCGTTATCAACGTTGTTGGAGGATAACGCCGCGTATTTTACGCGGCTGTAAGGGAAGCAGATACCTGACATATTCGGTAGGTGAAACAAGCGATTAAACGTGCGTTACGGTGCGTCGAAGGTTGGGTAGAGGCTATTTTCCAGAAACTCGACGAGATACCAGATCTCACCGCTAAAAATAAACCAGAAGCCAAATATAATAAGGAGTAAAATAATTAAGGTGAGTATTATTTCTGTTTTTCCCATTGCGGCTTTTACCCACCTGACGCTAATTGATTCGAGGTGGGCATTGTAGCGGGGCTTTTCCGGATACTCCAGTTTCATGCCGCAAGGACTTTATTGCGTCCGTCATTTTTAGCGCGATACAGCGCATCGTCCACACGCTTAAACAGCTCGTCAATACTTTCACCCTGATTGTGCCGCGCTACGCCGATGCTGACGGTAAACCGCGGCAGGCCTGGAATCGTAATGCGGGCAACGGCTGCACGGACTGACTCGGCAATCTGCATCGCGGTGTCGAGAGAGGTGCGCGGCAGCAGGATAACGAACTCTTCGCCACCCCAGCGGAAGACCATATCTCCCTCCCGACTACAGGCTTCCAGCGTCCGGGAAAGGGCGATAAGCACCTCATCGCCTTTCAGATGGCCGAACAGGTCATTAATGTTTTTGAAATGGTCGGTATCCACCAGCAGCAGGCTAAATTGCTGCTGCGCGGGAAGTTTATTCAGATTGCTTTGATCGGTAATCGCGTAGAACTGGCGCCGGTTGAGTAACCCCGTCATGGAGTCACGTAACGCCGCATGTTCCAGCTCCTGCTCCAGCCTTTTTTGCTCGGTGATATCGTGGATGATGCACAGCATCAGCTTGTCACCGTAGATCTCAATGGGCCCGGCATACGTCTGAACGTGGCGGGTGGATCCATCGGCAAGGCGGTGAACAAAATTGAGCGGCTTGTGACCACCGGGCAGCGCGGCAATCGCAGTCATAATGGGCATCACATCTCGCCCCAGCGTATTGATTTCCCAGGTATGCTTACTGCACATGTCATCATGTGAATAACCATAAAAATTGAGCGCGGCCAGATTCGCATCGACGATTTGACCGTCGCGGGCCGGATCGATTAACAGCATTGGGGCGCTGTTGGTCAGAAAAAAGCGCGCATAAAAACCCTGTTTTTTCCGCCGGTAGGTAGCGGAACGGCTGGCCTTCAATCCTGAGAGTATTTGTTGGGAGATGCCCTCGAAAACAATCACATCGCCCCAGGGCGCGTAGTGGGCAAGCGAGAGGCGACAGCTTAACGGCGTATCCTGTCCATCCCGGTTCGTTGTCCAGATTTCGACGATCTCCTGCTCTGTTTTCAGTTCAGATACATACATCGACAGGACGGTTTGCGCACTGGCTGAATAGATCCCTTTGCGCAGGTCATCAAGCGTTTTATCTCCCATGATCTGCGTTGCGGCCACATTCGCAAAAATGATCTTTTCCAACACGGGTGAAACGAGCCACACGGGTGTTTTAATTACATTCAATGCATCAAAACAAGGTTGCGACATAGGCGTTTCCTGTTCATCGACAACATGTGCCTGACAATCATGACAGAATTGACTCGCGTGTACTCCCTTGAAACATACTCCACTTAACCCCGTCAGGCATGATTTTTTTGAGAAATAAATGCGGGGTCCGTTTGAATTTTATTAATGGGTATAATCTGTTTGTCTGAGTTTATCTGCAGCAGTAGCCACGGTACCTGTTCGGCAGGTAAGGGGCGGGAGAAAAGATATCCCTGCAGGTAATCGCAGCCGAGTCGGGTGAGAACCGCCTGCTGTTCTTCCGTCTCGATCCCTTCTGCCACCACATTCATCTCCATGGTCCGGGCGATACTGATAATGGTTTCAACCAGCTTGTAGCTTTTTTCATTTTCCAGCATCGACGTGACAAAGCTTCTGTCGATCTTGAGTTCTTTGGCCGGAAGCACGCTCAGCATCAGAAGGTTGGAATAGCCCGTCCCAAAATCATCAATCGAGACAACGATCCCCGCATGATTAAACGCATTGAGCAACTCAATGCTGCGGTCGAGATTTTTAAGCGCGGTGCTTTCCGTTACCTCAAGGATCAGGCGGGACGGAGACAAGCTATATTTTTCCAGCATCGACGAGATGATCTGGAAAATATCCGGCTGTTCAAACTGGATGGGGGATAGGTTGAGAGACAGCGTCCACTGGCTGAAGCCTTGCTCAGTCCAGAAATGAAGCTGTCGGCATGCCGCTTCAATGGCCCAGTTACCTACCGGAATAATTAAGCCCGTTTGTTCCAGGGAAGGGATAAACAGATTAGGCAGCACAACCCCTTGCTCAGGATGCCGCCAGCGCAGAAGGGCTTCAAAACCGTGAATGGTTTTCTCTCCCGCATGCCAGGTTGGCTGGTACCACAGTTCAAACTGATCGCGCTCAAGCGCCTGAGAAAGCTCCTGCAGGAAACCGGGTTTCGCCGGGATCGCTGTTGACATCTCGGTCCGGTAAATCGCCCAGCCGTTGCGGCCCTCTTCCTTGACGCGATGTAATGCTGCATCCGCCTTGAGCTTCAGCTCGTGCAGCGTTTCGCCGTCCTGAGGATAGAGGCTGACGCCCGCGCTGATCGTCGTGCTTAACGTATGTCCGCAGACGGACAGAGGGCGTCGCACATCTTCAAGCAGCGCGGTGAGCAGCGCGTTGAGCCTGTCGTCGTCACATTCCGGCACCAGCAGGATAAAGGCGTCGCCTCCCAGCCTTGCCAGGGTCATCTCGCGCGTGAGCCGGGCCGTGATGCGCTGCGCGACCGTGATCAATAGCTCATCACCGACGCTGTGACCCCACGTATCGTTAACGCGTTTGAAGTGATCGACGTTCAGGAAAATAACCGCAAATGGCTTCTTGCTCAGCAGCGCGCTGCGCAGACAATCCTGCATGCGGAGATCCATCTGGTGGCGGTTTGCGAGCCCGGTGAGCGCGTCAAAACGCGCCTGTAGCTCAAGCTGGCGGTTGAGCTGATGCAGATTATCCGTCAGCCGGCTGGTGCGCCGGTGGGAATCGATCAGCGAAATGATTAACATCACGCCGAGCAGGCAGAGCGTGGTGACCGACACCCAGATGGATAACCCCAGCTCGCCGATCCCGCCCGGGAGGGTATGCGCCATTTCCTGAAACCGCGCGGCACTCATGCCGGTATAGTGCATCGCACAAATGGCGGCACCCATGATGAAGGCCGCGAGAATGCGATTGATAAAGACGCCTTTGTGTTTATCCCGCAGGCGGAAAGCCAGCCACAGCGCCGTGCCGGAGGCAACAACGGCAATAACCACGGACAACCCCACGAGGCGGCGATCCCAGATGATGCTGCCATCCAGCATCAGGGCCGCCATACCGATGTAGTGCATCGACACCACGCCAGCGCTCAGGATTGCCGTGGCAAAGATCAGTCGAAAGGGAGAAAGTTTTTTGCCCGCGACGGCAATATTAAGTGCCGTGGCTGATGCAACTACCGCGACACCCAGTGACGCAAGGGTTAACCAGAGGTCGTAGCTCATCATCATGGGCATTTGCATCGACAGCATGCCGATAAAGTGCATCGACCAAATGCCAATGCCCAGCGTGACCCCACCGGCAATGCGCCAGAACAGGGCAGCCTTTCGGCTGGAGAGGGGGATCTTTCCGGCGCTGTCCAGCGCCACAAAGGAGGCGATAAACGCCACCAGATAAGAGATAGCGATTAACACAGGGTCCCACGATATATTGAGCATTATGCAATCCCACGCCTGAGAGGGTTACCGATTTCGCCTGCCGGGTACATCTTTATCGGGCAACGAACATGCGCATTCAAACCATATTAGTTATTTATCGTGAAAAATGACCAGTCATATTAATACTCTAAAACTTATTAAGAATATAAAATATATTCTCTTGTTAATATATTAAGCATTGCTAAACAAGAACGAATAACAGTAGCAAAGCTCCTTAAATATGAGGGCGATCGTGTCGTCTCACCGCGGGCGATACTATCGCTTAACATGGCTGGAGACCAGTATCACAGCATGCTGAGCAAAACATTTTCACTAATACGCTCTTTTTATCTGACTTAACGTAAATCTCAGGATGCTAACGGCGAAACAAAAAACAAGCGTTGTTTGCGATGAAAAACTTCCGGGCCAATGCTATAAGTCTAAGTGCCGACCAAAATATAAAACGTGGGTATTATCATGCTAAGAAATATTAGTGTAAGGACCTTTATTATCGGGTTCCTTTTCTCTCTTTTTTTGGTAAGTGCAGGTGTCGTTGTTCTATTTTCCAGCAATACGTCTCTCTTTATTTCGCTTAATGTCATCAATTTCGTTGCGCTATTTTTGCTCTGGGTCTATATGACGAAGTATCTTGTGACGCCGATCAATACGGTGAAGAGAAGTATTGAGGAGGTGACCGCAGGTAACCTTGGCGTCTCTATCCCAGAATTTGGCAATAACTGCGCGGGCCGGCTCATCCCCGGCATTAACAGCCTTTCCGGCAATATTGCGACGCTGGTGCGTGAGATCAGGGCGTCATCGCAAACCGCCATGACCTTATCGGATCAACTTTCGGCACGTAGCGCTCAGCTATCGGTGAAAACCGAGCAGCAGTCCGCGTCTTTGGTGCAAACCGCAGCCAGCATGGAGCAAATGGCCGCGAGCACCAAAAACAATGCCGATAACACCCGCCTGGCGAGCGAGCAGGCAAATGTGGCGACGTTACAGGCGCGTAAGGGCGGCGAGCTGATGGGGCAGGTCGCCAGCAATATGCAGTCCATTACCGAATGCGCGCAGCAGATGACGGAGATTATTTCGCTCATTGACGGCATTGCGTTCCAGACAAATATCCTGGCGCTCAACGCGGCCGTGGAGGCGGCAAGGGCGGGCGATCATGGCAAGGGTTTTTCTGTCGTCGCGGAAGAGGTAAGAAACCTGGCACACCGCAGCGCGGAGGCCGCGAAGAATATCAAAACGCTGATTGAAGTCACCAGCAGTAACGTCACGCAGGGAGCCAGCGTTGTGTCACAGGCAGAGAAAAACATGCATGAAATCGTGACCGGATCGGGAAATGTCAGCCGCTTAATGGACGACATTTCCGCGTCAACGTCAGAGCAGGAGAAAGGCATTTCTCAGATTACCCTGGCGCTATCGGAGCTGGAGCGGGTCACACAAAGTAACGTGGCAATGGCAGAGGAACTCAACGGTTCGTCTGATGTACTGCGTAATCAGGTGATTGAGCTGCAGACCCGAACGCGTAATTTCAGGCTCGATCAGTCATCCTTGTCCTCATCACCTGGCGGCTCGCCATCCTTCCTCCAGCGGCCAGAGCACTCTCTCTGACAGCACCTCAAAGCCTGGCATGCCAGGCTTTTTTCATGCCTCCGCCTGGTATGTACAATTCCTGAGCGATTTCAGCGCGATGGGATACATAGTTGTTGCTTAACCCCTGATGAAAGCTAGACTGACACCGAAGAGCTAAAAAGGTGGAGGCGCTGTGGAAAGCATTAAAGGATCTGAACTAAACGTTCCAGACGCAGTTTTTGCGTGGGTGCTGGATGGTCGCGGCGGTGCGCGACAGCTGGAAGATAATGATGTGATCGATAGTGCGCATCCCTGCTGGCTACATCTGAACTACACCCACCCGGACAGCGCTGACTGGCTGGCCTCGACGCCGCTCTTGCCCAATAACGTGCGCGATGCGCTGGCGGGTGAAAGCCTGCGGCCCCGCGTGAGCAGAATGGGTGACGGGACGCTGATCACCCTGCGCTGCATTAACGGCAGCACGGATGAACGCCCGGATCAGCTGGTTGCGATGCGTGTATACATGGACGACGGGCTCATTGTGTCGACCCGCCAGCGAAAAGTTCTGGCGCTGGATGACATCGTCAACGATCTGAAAGAGGGCACCGGGCCGGTCGACTGCGGCAGCTGGCTGGTGGACGTCTGCGACGCCCTTACCGATCATGCGAGTGAATTTATTGAAGAGCTGCACGACAAAATCATCGACCTGGAAGATAACCTGCTCGATCAGCAGATCCCGCCGCGCGGTTTTCTGGCCTTATTGCGTAAGCAGTTGATTGTGATGCGCCGCTACATGACGCCGCAGCGCGACGTGTATGCGCGTCTTGCCAGCGAAAGGCTCGCCTGGATGAATGACGATCAGCGACGCAGAATGCAGGATATTGCCGACAGGCTGGGGCGCGGGCTGGACGAGATTGATTCCTGTATTGCCAGAACGGCGGTGATGGCGGACGAAATCGCGCAGGTGATGCAGGAGTCGCTGTCGAGAAGAACCTATACGATGTCCCTGATGGCGATGGTGTTTTTACCCAGCACGTTTCTTACCGGGCTGTTTGGCGTGAATCTGGGTGGAATTCCGGGTGGCGCTTATCGCTACGGCTTTACCGCGTTTTGCGTGATGTTAGTTGTTTTGATTGGTGGTGTTGCATGGTGGTTGCATCGTAGTAAATGGCTGTAAATTTACGCTTTTTCCAGCTTTCAACGGGATCAAAACGCTCTTTTAATTGAGCGAAGTCAATAAACATCTACCCCGTAAGGTGCAATATTACTCCCGCAGGTGAATGCAACGTCAAGCGATGGGCGTTGCGCTCCATATTGTCTTACTTCCTTTTTTGAATTACTGCATAGCACAATTGATTCGTACGACGCCGACTTCATAGTCGGCTTTTTTTTGCCTCCTGATTCCCAGCGTCTACCCTAAAAGGGACGACAGCAAATTCTGGAGGGAATGATGAGCATCCTGAACGCTCTGCTACTGCAACAATCGCGTCAATCCGATCCCGTCCCCACCGATCCGGTGCCAATGCCCGATCCCATCCCGCGTCCGCAGCCGATGCCCGACCCGCCGCCAGATCAAGAACCGATTAAATTGTCGCATCGAACCGCGAGATCTGCGAGGATACGCGCCATCTGACCGCAAAGATGACCACGAGAGACTACTGTGACCGCTTTTTCTACCCTGAATGTTCTGCCCGCCGCCCAACTCGATAACCTCAACGAGTTGGGTTACCTCACGATGACGCCTGTTCAGGCGGCCGCGTTGCCCGCCATCCTTGAGGGCCGTGACGTGCGCGTGCAGGCGAAAACGGGCAGCGGGAAAACGGCGGCATTTGGCCTTGGCCTGTTGCAGCATATCGATGCGGCGCTTTTTCAGACCCAGTCTCTGGTGCTGTGCCCGACCCGCGAACTGGCAGACCAGGTCGCGGGTGAACTGCGTCGCCTGGCGCGTTTCCTGCCAAACACCAAGATTTTAACCCTCTGTGGCGGACAGCCGTTCGGCGCGCAGCGTGATTCACTTCAGCATGCGCCGCACATTATTGTCGCAACGCCCGGCCGCCTGCTGGATCACCTGCAAAAAGGCACCGTCTCGCTGGATGCGTTACAAACGCTGGTGATGGACGAGGCAGACAGGATGCTGGATATGGGCTTCAGCGATGCGATTGACGAGGTGATCCGTTTCGCCTCGGCCGATCGTCAGACGCTGCTGTTCTCCGCGACCTGGCCGGAGGCCATCGCCGCCATCAGCGGGCGCGTGCAGAAAAATCCGCTCACCATTGAAATCGACAGCGTAGATGCGCTGCCCGCTATCGAGCAGCAGTTCTTTGAAACCTCGCAGCAGGGGAAAATTTCGCTCCTGCAGAAACTGCTGAGCCAGCATCAGCCTGCGTCCTGCGTGGTGTTCTGTAATACCAAAAAAGACTGTCAGTCGGTCTGTGACGCCCTGAATGCCGCCGGCCAGAGCGCATTGTCTCTGCATGGCGATCTGGAACAGCGCGATCGCGATCAGACGCTGGTCCGCTTCGCTAACGGCAGCGCCCGCGTTCTTGTCGCAACCGACGTCGCTGCGCGCGGTCTGGATATTAAATCCCTGGAGCTGGTGGTGAACTTTGAGCTGGCGTGGGATCCTGAAGTGCACGTGCACCGTATTGGCCGTACCGCGCGCGCGGGAAACAGCGGTCTGGCGATCAGCTTCTGCGCGCCGGAAGAGGCGCAGCGCGCCAACATTCTCTCTGAGATGCTGCAGATTAAGCTGAACTGGATGAATGCCCCTGCTGGCGTCAGCCTGGTGCCGCTGGAGGCTGAAATGGCGACGCTGTGCATTGATGGCGGTAAAAAAGCCAAGATGCGTCCAGGTGACGTATTAGGGGCGCTGACCGGGGATGTGGGTCTGGACGGGGCGGATATCGGCAAGATTGCGGTCCATCCGGCGCATGTCTACGTAGCGGTTCGCCAGGCGGTAGCCAATAAGGCATGGAAGCAGCTGCAAAACGGGAAAATTAAGGGTAAAACCTGTCGCGTACGTCTGCTGAAATAAAGAATGAAGCGTCTCAGAAGGTGTTTCTGAGACGCTAATCGCTTACTTCACTTCAAGCACGTTGAGACGCAGCTCTTCAAACTGATTGTCATCTTCTTCCGGCTGCCAGCCCGCTGGCTGCATGTGAATATCTTCCCGATCAAACGCCAGGTCTCCGCCGTTCACGACTTCTGACTCGTGGTTGATGCCTTTAAAGTCGAACAGCTCCACATCCGCGAGATGGGAAGGGACAACGTTTTGCATCGCGCTGAACATGGTTTCGATACGCCCTGGATAACGCTTATCCCAGTCGCGCAGCATGTCGCCAATTACCTGACGCTGCAGGTTCGGCTGAGAGCCGCACAGGTTACATGGAATGATCGGGAAACCTTTAGCCTGAGAAAAACGCTCAATGTCTTTTTCGCGGCAGTAGGCGAGAGGGCGGATCACAATGTGCTTGCCGTCATCGCTCATCAGCTTAGGCGGCATGCCTTTCATCTTGCCGCCGTAGAACATATTGAGGAACAGCGTTTGCAGGATATCGTCGCGGTGATGGCCCAGCGCAATTTTGGTCGCGCCCAGCTCCGTCGCGGTACGATACAAAATGCCGCGGCGCAGGCGAGAGCAGAGTGAGCAGGTGGTTTTCCCCTCAGGGATTTTCTCTTTCACAATGCCGTAGGTGTTTTCTTCGACGATTTTGTACTCAACGCCCAGCTTCTCGAGGTATTCCGGCAGAATGTGCTCCGGGAAGCCCGGCTGTTTCTGGTCAAGGTTGACCGCCACCAGGGAAAATTTCACCGGTGCGCTTTGCTGAAGATTACGCAGGATCTCCAGCATGGTATAGCTGTCTTTACCCCCTGACAGGCAAACCATGATGCGGTCACCTTCTTCAATCATGTTGAAGTCTGCAATGGCTTCGCCCACGTTACGGCGCAGTCGCTTTTGCAGTTTATTCAGGTTGTATTGCTCTTTTTTGTTAATCTCTTGATTCTGTTGCATTTAGTACTACCTTCGGAGCCAGCAGGGGCAAACATTGTATGCCGCGTATGGTACGGATTCCGGCGGCGAATACCAGCACGTTTTACAGCTGCGTTAAATCTGGAGCCCTATAATGATTCACATCATGCAGGCTTAAGGGTAATGGCTAGTGATGCCGGGGTGATGCGTTATATCGACAAGGGTAGCTTTAAAAAGCCTGACAAACCTGGGAGGGCATCAGAAGGGTGCAGGCTCGCTGGGATAAGTATCACTTTTATCTCAGCTTACAGCACCTCAACCAATTCAAATTCTTCCGCGATCAGTTCCATATCTTCAGAAAAATGGCCTTCGCGGAAGAAAAATCGCTGATGCTCTTTCTGCCAGTATTCAAGGCTTAAATCGCCTTCACCCTCTTTGCGAGCGAATTCTTCATTTACATCGCAAAAACGCACCAGCCGCATTGAAACCAGCCGGATCACACAGACCGGGACATTCTGGCCATCAAGAATTATGTTGTAGCTCCCCATCCGCGGAGCAGACACATCCTGCGCGTACGAGGCAAAAGATCCGCAGGTGGCCGTTTTGATTCCTTTTTTAATAAGGTCAGCAAGCACGCTCGCCATTTCCGGGCCGTCACCCATTTGCCAGGCCACTGCGCCTGGGTACTTCATTTTTAATTCTTCAACCTGAACCATTCAAATCCCTTCTTAACTCTTAACCAAAAAAATCGGAATAGCGGTTTTAGCATAAACCCCCTCGACTGTAGAAGCATAGTCGCCTTTCCTTGCATTTTTAGTTCAGGTGGGAAGGAAAACAAAGCGTTGCGCGTATTGCCCTGGTAAATATATCCTTACGAGGTTATCTGTGTGGTGAATCTGCTGTCTGCAGCCAGGCGCGTGGCTTTGAATATCAGTAACGAGTCACCTGGATGCAACCAGCACCACGCTTTTTCTTAAAATTTTATCCCATTGGAAGGGTTTAACGTGTTCAAGCTTATTTCATCTCTACTGGCAATTTTCCAGCTGTCAGGCTGTAGCTCCGATCTGGTTCTCAGTCCACCTAAGCAACCCGAATACAAGTCAATGCCTGAAATAACCCAGTCTGTGACGCCAACGCAACAGCGTGCCATCATGGCCGGCGAGCGGCCAGACTGGTCAGAAAGAACCCCGATCAATACAATAAAGCGATATTAATAGACACTTATCCACCAGGGCTGCCGTTCGGCGGCCTTTTGTTTCCCCTGAATCTGGTTTACGAGAACTTTTCTGACGCCTGTCATGGTATTTATTACGTTATCAACCATGCTTAAGACGATGACAATTCAATCACTTCAGCATCGTTGAAGCGGCTACTTCACTTAAATCGAGAACCCTAAATGCGCCATGCATCTATCCCCGTAGCTGCAGCCACGACAATGTTTTTGCTCGGCGTTTTTATCATCAATTTACAGGTTTGGTATTCTGCACGGGTTGATAGCCTGGCAGAGGCGCACTATGTCGTGCGGAACATGAATGTTATTCTTAAAGAAGCTCGTCATGCGACTGAGATGGCAATGCAACTTGCCGAGAATGAGTGTGATGCTGAAGGGCAATATCGGCTGGGCACCGAGGCGGCATTACAGCCTCACCTGAGAACGATCGTTATTCTGAAAAATGATGCGGTCTGGTGCTCCTCGTTACCGGGAAACCGCGTATTGTTGGTCAACAGCTCAGTGCTGCCTGAGTCATCATTGCTCCTCGTCCCTTCGGCCAGTACCGTCAACGGTCTTCCGGTTCTCTTATACCAGACAATTCACGCCGGAAGCCGAATCATCGTTAGCATCAGCGATAGCCATATCCGGGATGCGCTGGATATGCCATTAAATGGCGTAGAATATTCCCTGAGAGTAGGCAATACCCTTTTAGGTCTGACAGGCGATGTGACGGCGGCAGACCCTACGAAGAAAGAGGTATTAATGGTAAAAGCCTCTAATTATCCTTTCTCGGTACAATTCAACTCTCCACCTCTTTTTAGTCTTAAGAGATTATTCAATCGAGCCGGAGGCGTGGTGTTATTCCTGCTGATAATATCGTCTCTCTCTGCTTATATTCTTCAACGCTATATTTCTAAGGATGTTTCACCCGAAGAGTCACTGCGCATCGCCATTTACAGAAATGAAATTATTCCGTATTACCAACCCGTTGTGAGCGGCAAAGAGGGAACCTTACGGGGTGTGGAGGTGCTGGCCAGATGGAAGCATCCTCAATCAGGGTTTATTTCTCCCGCATCCTTCATTCCTCTTGCTGAGAAGTCCGGTTTAATTATTCCTTTGACTCAAAGCTTAATGAGGCAGGTTGCAATACACATGAATGCTATTGCGACATTGCTGCCAGAAGGCTTTCACGTAGGGATTAACTTCAGCGCTTCTCATATCGTTGCGCCCACCTTTGTTGAAGAGTGTCTCCACTACAAGCGCAGCTTCACTCAACAGGATCTTAACCTCGTCGTTGAGGTGACGGAGCGTGAACCGCTCGACATTGATGAACATCTCGTTAATACATTGAATGAGTTACATAGCAACGGATTTGCCATTGCGCTGGATGACTTTGGTACGGGTTATTCCGGTCTGTCCTATCTGCAGGATCTGCACATTGACTACATTAAAATCGACCAGAGCTTTGTTGCCAGGGTTAATGCGAATGAGGACTCAACCCTAATCCTTGATTCGGTACTGGAGTTGGCCAAAAAACTCTCAATTAGCATCGTGGCGGAAGGCGTTGAAACAGAAGAGCAACTTGATTACCTCACACGCAATCATATCCGGTTTTTACAGGGTTTTTTCTTTTACAAACCTCTTCCTTTCAAGGAACTGGTCAAAGTTCTCTTGTCGAAGCCAAAAGTTAAGATCAGGGTGGAATAATGTTTATTCGGTTGTTTCTGAGAAAATAAAAAGGGGGGACATCATCCCCCAAAAATGCAGACCATTATTGTTTTAACTACGGGAATATTTTGTTATGCATTGACCGGATGGTCAAATTAATTGTTTTCAACATTGTTTTGGGTGTTCTTAAACGAATGGATGACTTTGAATATTAGCTGGCTAACGTTTAATTTGACTTTAATCAATATTGTCGCGCCCTCTTTAGATTGATGGATGCAATGATTATTGTTTTGTTAAAACAATGCGCTTACGCTGTGTTTTCGACGTAAGATGTTTCAGGTTAATTTTTTAAGAAAAAAATGCTAGCGGTCAACGCATAATGAAATAATGCTTACTTATTACCGCAGTTTAAATGTTAACCAGTAAAGGCCCGGGGCGCAGTTTGCATTTTAGAATAGACGTCTCACTCTGAGATTTTCGTCAGTTAGCGTATAATGCGTCATCCAAAACCGCTAAACACTCCGTGGCTCGTGCTATGACCCTTAATCGCTTTTGTTATTTACTCCTGATTATCGCTGCGATCGGCAGCCTTCTTACTACCCATCCTCTGGTCATGTGGTTTCTGGCGATCAACGTGATGACGTTGTTCATGTATGGCGCCGATAAAATGGCGGCGCGGAAGGGGATGCGCAGGGTTCCGGAAGCGACATTGCTGGTATTTGGCGTGACAGGTGGCTGGCCTGGCGCCATTGTCGGCCAACAACTCTTTCGCCATAAAACCCAAAAGCAGCCCTTCAAAAGCTACTTTTTCATCAGCGTCGTCGTCAGCATCGCCATGATGGCGGCCGTTTATCATTTTTCTTCTTATTCTCTTTTATGAGCGTTGGCAGGGACTGCTGACGGTAAGGCATATCTTTAATTTACTCCTCCGTCACTGCCAATAGTAGTAGGACTATTCTTAAGTGGTTGCTGTTTTTAGCACAATCTGAATAATACGTGCAACAACACGGACGACAACATCCCATGAAAATAGAATCTCTTATTCTGGCAGTGCTGGTGCTCTTTTCTGCGCCTTCCTGGTCTGCTTTTCAGGAGCGGGAATATAATACCTGGTATATAAAAAATGCGGTTCTTTATGATATGACACAGACCTCGGAAGGTTTCCCGGTCATGGTGAGTGTCTCCCAGCCAGGAAGAAAATCCGCTAATTTACTGGTGTCCTATATTACTGAAGGCCGTTGCGGTGAGAAAAACCTGCCGCTAAATGTGAATGGTAAAGTACTGCCCGCCAAATATTATTGTGTTCAGGTAGGACAAAACAGAATTGAACATTTTTCAGTGGTTGATGCGGACAGCGTCAATAGCATGGTGACGCATTTAAAATCCGATTTCACGATCCTCCTGCAAAACGATATCAAGATTTGGGCTGCAAACATCAAAACGCCAAAATATGGACTGGCGCCGAGATTCTAACTATGAAATGCCTGTATTACGACAGGCATTTTTTTTTGGGGATGTAACGCAATCATTTTTAAGTTAATAGTTTTAATGCATTACTATTAAACATTGAAGGTAAGTGGCCTTGGTTTTTTACGTATTTAAACGGACTGTATGCTAAACGGTACAAAACCTCATAAATAATCCTTTCTGACGTTATGGATAAAGCTCATTACCAGACTTACGCTTGCTAGCGGCGTTTTAGTTGTTCAACACATCTTTACTGGTAAGGAGCAGAAAATGTCGCAACGTAATAGTCTGGATTTACTAAGCCGTAAAGAAGGAATGTGTCTGTTAGAGCAAAGCATGGGTTTTGTCTGGCAGGCAGCGCTTCGGGCGGTCGCGGTCTTAGGCGTCGCAGATCGTCTGGTTGAAGGAAAAAAATCCGTCAAACAACTGGCGAAAGAGTTGAATGTCGACGCTGAATATCTTCATCGAATCATGCGCTTAGTGTCTTCTCGTGGAGTTTTCAACGAATTATCCGAAGCTGAATACAGTCTTAGCCATTCAGCACAATTCCTCTGTTCTGAGCATGAATTTTCCTTGCGTGCGGCGGTGCTCATGCTGACTGACCAAACATTCTGGCAGCCAGCGGCTAAAATGGATGAGATATTGCAAGGTAAACCTGTTTTTAATGAATTGTTTGGTAAGCCTTTTTACGACTACTGGCAGCATGACGATAGGGGATCTGAAAGCAACGTTTTTCATGCCGGTATGGCCTCTATGTCATCCGTAGAGAATGAGGTCATTGCAGATAGCTATTCGTTCCCTCAAAACGCTGTCGTTGCCGATATCGCCGGTGGGTTGGGTAACTTATTGCTGACCGTTTTACGTCGAAATCCGACCTTAACGGGGATCCTTTTCGATCAAAAAGACGTGCTTGAGCGAAATCGACTGCACCTGTTAAAGGATAATCGTCGATGGGAGACCATTGAGGGCAGCTTTTTTGAAGCCTGTCCTGTAGCGGACATTTACCTGCTTAAATACATTTTGATGGACTGGCCTGATGAGAAGGCCATTCAGATCCTTCAATGCTGCAGAACGGCTATGAAAGAAAACGCCCGACTATTAATTTTTGAGCCGCTTATTAAAAAAGAAAATAATGAGCTGGGACGATTTGAAATTGACCTTCTTCTGTTAACAAGCTTTGATGGCGGACGTACACGAACAGAGTCTGAGTATCAGCACTTGTTTGAGCAGACCAATCTGAAGTTGAACAAAATAATAGACACCCGTTCGTATCTGTCGATTTTAGAAGTCGTACCTGTCTGAACTGTTTAAATAACATTCACAGAGCATGCGTCCCGCATTCCGTTTTACCGTATTCCTGCTACGCTTGTTTGTTGTACCAGGAGCATGAATATGAAAAACAAAGATGAACAAACCGGATTAGTGGGGCTGGCGATTGGGGCCGCCGTTATTGGACTGGTTTCAGCGCAGAAACCGATCCATCGCAACAGCATTGTCGATGAACTGGTCAGGCTCGGCAGGCAAAAAGGAGATGGCGTAGAAGATGAGGTTTTCGTTAAGGCTGCCGAGTTGGTGAGAAAAGGGGTATAGCCCATGGCTGAAAAACGAAATGCGAAGTGCCATTGCGGCGCGGTGGCGTTCACCGTTGAGCTCACTGATGGACTCAATACCGCACGGCGCTGCAGCTGTTCCTTTTGTCGTATGCGGGGCGCGGTCGTTGTCTCTGCGCCGTTGTCAGGGATTAAGGTGACCAAAGGTGAAGATAAGCTCACCGAGTACCGCTTTAACACGGGAACGGCACGGCATTTCTTCTGCTCGGTGTGCGGGATTTACACGTTCCATCAGCGGCGTTCTAACCCAAACGAATATGGCGTTAATGTCGCCTGTTTTGAAAACGTTTCACCTTTTGATTTTCCAGAGGTGAAGGTGATGGACGGCGTTAACCATCCTATGGATGGGGGAAGTGGGGTATTTGGTTATCTCTCTTTTCGCGAGAAAGGGGAAAAGGAGGCATGATTGCCGCCTGGCCACTCTTTTACTCCTCCGGCTATAGTAGGCAGTGGGTAACTGAAACAGGAGAAACTATGCTCTGTGTTGAAAAAGACGATCCGCGTGAGGCCCCTGAATCAGGTGATAAAAAGCCTCAACCTGTGAAAAAATAACGCGACATACGCGTTTACCCGCCACCGGCACCGCTGGTGGCTTTTTATTTCCAGGGACAATAGTTAACTGCCATCCAGATGGTTTAATAGCGCGCCGAGATGCCCGACGATATCACCAAAATCAAAAATTAACGCCATCCACAGCAATGCTAAAAGGGTAAGTAAGGCAAGGGATACACGACCAAACAACGCTGTTATCCTTAGTGACGAAAGGGCTATCACCGCAGTTTAACCAGCTTACTTTCAACTTTCCCTCAACCAACCCCTTTCTTAAACTGTCTTATGTGACGAACTTCAAAAAACAAGTGAGCCCGCATGATTATGCGGGCTCTGACAATCAGAACTGGTAAACCAGACCTAACGCTACAACATCATCGGTGCTGATGCCGTTGTCTTTGTAGAAGTTGTCATCTTCATCCAGCAGGTTGATTTTGTAATCAACGTAGGTGGACATGTTTTTGTTGAAGTAATAGGTGACCCCTACGTCAGCGTATTTAACCAGATCCTGATCGCCCTGGCCGTTGCCCAGATCCTTACCTTTCGACTGCAGGTAGGAAAGGGACGGACGCAGGCCGAAGTCGAACTGGTACTGCGCGGTCACTTCGAAGTTCTGGGTTTTGTTAGCCACGGCGTCGGTGTTATCACCATACGGTGTCATATTGCGGGTTTCAGAATACATCGCCGCCAGATAGATGTTATTGGCGTCATACTTCAGGCCCGCCGTCCATGCATCCGCTTTGTCACCACCCGCAGTGGTATTCATGACCTGCTCGTTGGTGCGGTCAGAAGAGGTATACGCGGCACCCGCAGTAATCCCCATGCCGAAGTCATAGGTTGTGGAGATACCGAAGCCGTCACCGTTCTCGTGACGCGTGTCGCGACCGTTGTTGGTACCTTCCTGGTTGTTGCTGGCGTCTTCATTTTTGCCCTGATACTGCAGCGCAAAGTTCAGGCCCTGCACCAGACCGTAGAAGTCGGTGTTACGGTAGGTTGCCACGCCGTTTGCGCGGCCGGTCATGAAGTTGTCGGCTTTGGTGTAGGAGTCGCCACCGAACTCAGGCAGCATATCGGTCCAGCCTTCCACGTCGTACAGGACACCGTAGTTACGACCGTAATCGAAGGAGCCGTAGTCACCCACTTTTACACCGGCGAAGGCCAGACGCGTCCAGGACTGATTATCAGACCCTTCCGTGTTATTGGCCTGAATGTTGTATTCCCACTGCGCATAGCCGGTCATCGTGTTGTTGATCTGCGTTTCACCCTTGAAACCCAGACGCATATAGGTTTGATCGCCGTCAGCACCTTTGTTATCTGAAAAGTAGTGCAGACCATCTACTTTTCCGTACAGATCTAATTTGTTACCGTCTTTATTATAAATTTCTGCTGCTTGAGCAGAACCAGCTATTAACAGAGCCGGAATCATCAGAGCCAGTACTTTTCTTTGCATTGTGATATTCCTTTGCAGTTGTTTTTATTTAATTACCTGTTGAACTTTCAGAATGAGAAAGTTGTCTCATGCTAAATCACTCCTGTGTAAGAGTAATAAAATATAATTGTTACGAACTAAGTAAAATCTAAACCGAATAAATCGGCGGAAATGATCATTGGCTTGATGAATGATTTAAAAGTAACTATATTAAATTGAAATTATTAATCAGGCGTTAATTAAGGTAATCTGGCCGGCGTTATATGCCTGTAAGATGATTCATCCATAATTAACGTGAATGCTATTAAGGAAACTAAATAGATATTCAATGATTATCTGGATTCGCCCGGTGTGAATACGCCGGGCTTTTTTTATGGCAAAAAAATGCCCGGACAAGCCGGGCAGGGGAACTAGTCGCTGGTCGGTTTTTCGGCTTTACCCGCCATCTGCGCCAGGAAGTCATAGCGTTTTTGCAGGTCAGCAGCGGCATCTTTCCAGAGCTGCTCGGCCACTTCCGGCTGCTGGGCGTTAAGGCGACGGAAGCGCTGTTCCTGCATTAACGTCTCGGCCAGGGCATCCGACGGCGGACGCGAATCCAGCGCCAGCGGTAATTTACCCTCGTCTGCACGACGCGGGTCGAACCGGTACAGCGGCCAGAAGCCGGTCGCAGTCAGCTGACGCATCTGGTCGTGGCTGAGGGCCAGATCGTAGCCATGCTCTTCGCAAGGGCTGTAGGCAATGATCAGCGACGGGCCAGGATACGCTTCCGCTTCCTGAATCGCTTTCACCGTCTGGTTAAGCTGGGCACCCAGCGAGATTTGCGCAACATAAACGTGACCGTACATCATCATGCTCACGCCGAGATCTTTGCGCGCCTTGCGTTTACCGTGTTCGCCAAATTTCGTTACCGCGCCTAACGGCGTCGCTTTCGACGCCTGGCCGCCGGTATTGGAATAACACTGCGTATCCAGAACCAGGATGTTGACGTTTTCGGTCAGGCTCAACACGTGATCCAGCCCGCCAAAGCCGATATCGTAAGCCCAGCCGTCACCGCCAATCAGCCAGATTGATTTTTCGACCAGGGCGTCAGCTTCGGTCAGCAGCTGTTCAGCCCCCACAACGCTCTGCAGCGCGCGGCGCAGCTCAGCAACCTGCTCACGACGTTCTTCTGGCGTCGCGTCCGCATGAAGCGCGTCATTGAGCTCAGCGGGGATCTGCCCGGCAAACTGCTCCAGCAGGCGCATCACGCGCGCGCGGTGCTGGTCGACGGTCAGGCGGAAGCCCAGGCCGAATTCGGCGTTGTCCTCGAATAGCGAGTTTGCCCACGCCGGACCGCGCCCATTCGCGTCGGTGGTGTACGGCGTAGAAGGCAAATTGCCCCCGTAGATGGATGAACAGCCGGTTGCGTTGGCAATCAGCATCCGGTCACCGTACAGCTGGGTAAGCAGCTTGATATACGGCGTTTCACCGCAGCCGGAGCAGGCCCCGGAGTACTCAAACAGCGGCGTAATCAGCTGTGACGTACGAATATCAATACGTTCCAGTTTGCTGCGATCGATTTCCGGCAGATTCAGGAAGAAGTCATAGTTGACCTTCTCCTCTTCAACGTGCTCCAGACGCGACATCATATTGATGGCTTTGATCTCCGGATCCTGCCTGTCTTTCGCCGGACAGACCTCGACGCACAGGTTACAGCCGGTGCAATCTTCCGGCGCGACCTGCAGAACGTATTTCTGTCCGCGCATATCGCGAGATTTCACATCCAGCGAATGCAGGCTTGCCGGCGCGGCTTCCATCTCTTCCGGTGAAACCACTTTGGCTCGAATAGCAGAGTGCGGGCAGGCCGCAACGCAGTGGTTGCACTGGGTACACAGCTCTTCTTTCCAGATAGGGATCGCTTCGGCAATGTTGCGTTTTTCCCAGCGCGTGGTGCCCATCGGCCAGGTGCCATCCGGCGGTAGCGCGGAGACGGGCAGGGCATCGCCCAGACCGGCGAGCATCGCCGCCGTCACGGTCTTAACGAAATCAGGCGCCGCATCGGACACCACCGGAGGGCGGTTCGGGCTTGTCGCATTCACCGGCTGCAGCGGTACCTCAAACAGCGATTCGCGCGCCAGCGCCAGCGCCTGCCAGTTTCGCTCGACCAGCTCCTGGCCCTTGCTGCTGTAGCTTTTAGCAATCGCACCCTGCAGCTCCACCAGCGCGCTGTCGCCCGGCAGAATATTGGTCAGATGGAAGAAGGCCATCTGCATAACGGTATTAATACGCGCAGCCAGGCCACATTCGCGGGCAATTTTCGCGGCGTTGACCACATAGAAACGGGCTTTTTTCTGGTTCAGCACCGCCTGAACTTCCTGCGGCAGGCGCGCCCAGACTTCGTCTGCGCTGTACGGCGTATTGAGGAGGAAAATACCGCCGGGCTTAAGGCGCTCGGCCATCTGGTATTTATCGATAAACTGCAGCTGGTGGCAGCCAACAAAATCGGCCTGAGAGATAAGATACGCGGAGCGGATGGGTTGTTCGCTCACGCGCAGGTGGGAAACGGTCAGGCCGCCTGCTTTTTTGGAGTCGTAGACGAAGTACCCCTGGGCGTACCACGGCGTGGAGTTGCCGATAATTTTGATGTTGTTTTTGGTCGCGGAGACGCTGCCGTCGCTGCCCAGACCATAGAACAGCGCCTCAAGTTTGGCGGTCGAGGGCAGGGTATTTTCCGGCAACGACAGGGAAAGATTCGTCACATCATCATAAATGCCGACGGTAAAGCGCGGCTTGGGTTTCGCTTCGCTTAACTCGTTGAATACCGCCAGCACGCAGTCCGGCCCAAACTCCTTGGAGGACAAGCCATAGCGACCCCCGATTACGCGCGGCAGCGTTTCACGTTCGCCCTGATTAAAGGCTTCTGCCAGGGCGGTCATCACATCCAGATAGAGGGGTTCCGCCTGCGCGCCCGGCTCTTTGGTACGGTCGAGCACCGCCACAGCGCGGGCGCTTTCAGGCAGAGCCGAAAGCAGATGTTTAGCCGAGAACGGACGATAGAGACGCACCTTAAGCACGCCGACCTTTTCGCCGCGCGTCAGCAGCTCGTCAACCACCTCTTCACAGGTCCCAATGGCTGACCCCATCAGCACGATCACCCGTTCCGCCTGCGGATGGCCGTAGTACTCAAAGGGTTTGTACTCACGGCCGGTCGCGGCGGCAAAGTCATTCATTGCCTGTTCAACATGGTTGTAAACCGCGTTGTACCAGGGGTTCGTGGCCTCGCGGGACTGGAAATAGGTATCCGGGTTTGCCGATGTCCCGCGAATAACCGGGTGTTCAGGATTAAGTGCCCGTCCGCGATGCGCGTCGATTTCCGCCTGCGGCAGCAGATTCAGGATAGTATCGTCGGCCAGCGGGACGATTTTGTTGATTTCGTGAGAGGTGCGGAAACCATCAAAGAAGTGAATAAACGGCACGCGGCTTTTAAGCGTGGCGATATGCGAAATTAAGGCAAAGTCCTGGGCTTCCTGAACGCTGCTGGCGCATAGCATCGCGCAGCCGGTCTGGCGCACGGCCATCACGTCGGAGTGGTCGCCAAAGATAGAGAGCGCGTGGGTAGCAACGGTGCGCGCGGCAACGTGCAGAACGAAGGGGGTCAGCTGACCGGCGAGTTTGTAAAGCGTAGGGATCATTAACAGCAATCCCTGTGAGGAGGTAAACGACGTGGAAAGCGCGCCGGTCTGAAGCGCACCGTGTACCGTGGCAATCGCACCGGCTTCAGACTGCATCTCAACCACTCTCGGGACATCGCCCCAGACGTTTTTTAACCCGTTACCCGCCCAGGCATCCGCCTGCTCGGCCATGGTAGAACTTGGCGTAATCGGGTAGATGGCGATAACTTCACTGGTGCGAAACGCGACTGAGGCAACTGCACCATTACCGTCAATAGTTTGCATAGGACAACACCCTTACATTGCGCAAAAAAATAGGGGTCTGTATTACGGCAACAAACCCTGAATATTATCTGTGTATTCTAGCAAACGGGGGATTTTACGATTTTCGCTTTTGTGTCCTTGGTATTCCTGCCATCAATGAGTAGATCAAACTTTTGGCGAAAAAATTGCGAGAAATTGTTTCCGGAGCGCATAAATACGCACTTCCGCTCTCGACGACACGGGATGTGATGCCTATTATGCATAGGTTTCGCATTATTCATGGGGGAGAGAGCATGCGTTCAGCATTTTGGGTAGGGTGTGCCGCGTTATTGTTGTCGGCATGTAGCAGTGAGCCAGTCCAGCAGGCAACGGCAGCCCACGTGGCGCCGGGAATGAAAGCGGCAATGTCCAGTTCAGGTCAGGCCAACTGCGCGATGATTGGCGGTTCGCTGTCCGTCGCCCGCCAGCTTGATGGTTCTGCTATTGGGATGTGCGCCTTGCCAAACGGCAAACGCTGTAGCGAACAGTCGCTTGCCGTTGGAAGCTGCGGTAACTACTGATTATTCTACACGCTTAAACATCAGCGTTTTATCGGCTGTCGCCAGGGTTAACTGGTCCTCAGTCAGGTCGACCTGCGCCCCTTTGCGCAGCATGTCGCCGATGGTCTGATCCAGCTCATTCAGCTGCGGCTCAGTACAGAGCTTACGCGTCATGGCCAGCGTTTTAACCTTCAGCTCGCCTTCGGACAATTTCCCCTGTCCGTTGAAGCGGTTACACATCTGACCAGAAACGCTGATGTTATTCACCAGGCTGAGATCTGGCAGCGCGCTAAAACCGATCTCAGGTTGCGTTGTCGCGGTCTTCACGGCCTTACCGTTGACATTTTCCAGCACAAAGCGGTGGTTTTTAAGTTGCTCCGGCTGTACGGAGGCTTTGCCCGGATTAACGCACCCGGAAAGGACAAGACTAATAACGCTTAACGCAATGAGCTTTTTCATTTTTCTTCTCAAACTATAAATACCGTGAATCTTTTTCCAGTGTAACGATACTCTGCCGTGCGTTAATGGGGTTTATCTGAAAGTGCTGGGAGGAGCCGGGCAACGCAGCGGTTGCCCGGAATGGCGTTAATGCGATTTAAACCCTGCCGCCGTCATCAGCATACGGAAGAGCATACTGACAGCAGCCAGCGCCAGTACGCTGCCGCCCCAGATAATGGCCAGCCACAGCAATCTTTTCCAGACCGGTTGTTGCATCAGTGATAACCCTCCCCATGCTGAACTTTGCCGCGAAACACGTAGTAGCTCCAGAAGGTGTAGACCAGAATAACGGGAATGATCAACAGCGCGCCCACCAGCATAAAGCCCTGGCTTTGCGTCGGGGCGGCAGCCTGCCACAGGGTGATCGAAGGTGGAATAATATGCGGCCAGATGCTGATCCCAAGCCCGCTAAAGCCGAGGAATATCAGCCCCAGCGTCAGAATAAACGGACGGCTATGGCTGGCGGGATTATTCAGGCAGCGCCACTGGTACAGGCTAAAAATCACCACCAGAGCAGGGACCGGCAGCAGATAAAACAGATTCGGTAGCGTAAACCAGCGCGCAGCGATGGCCGGTTGCGCCAGCGGCGTCCAGAGGCTGATCGCCGCAATAAACGCCAGCAGCACGATTAACAGCGTTTTCGACACCTCACGCATCCGCTGCTGCAGCGCGTTTTCGCTTTTCATCACCAGCCAGGTAGAGCCTAACAGCGCATAAGCCACCACCAGCCCGGCCCCGCAAAACAGGTTAAACGCGGTAAACCAGTCAAAGGGGCCGCCGGTATAGGTCCGACCGGTGACGGTAAAGCCGTTAATGACGGCGCCTACCGTCACGCCCTGGGTAAACGTTGCCAGAATTGAACCGCCTATAAACGCCTTATCCCAGAAGGGGCGGTGGGCCGGCGTGGCTTTAAAGCGAAACTCAAATGCCACCCCGCGGAAAATAAGACCGATCAGCATTAACGTCAGCGGAATGGTGAGAGCATCAACGATCACCGCATAGGCCAGCGGGAATGCGCCGAACAGGGCGGCACCGCCAAGCACCAGCCAGGTTTCATTTCCGTCCCAGACCGGCGCGACGCTGTTGACCATCACGTCGCGATCGTCGGCGTTCTGCGTGGCCGGGAACAGAATGCCAATCCCCAGATCAAAACCGTCCATCACGATATACATCAGCGTGGCAAAGACGATAATGACAAACCAGATAATGGAAAGATCGATACCCATTATGGCTGCTCCTTATGTTCAGCTGTGACGGCAGAAAGCGGGCGCGCCGGACGTCCGTCGGACTCGGTGGCGAATGATTCATGCGGCTGCGGGCCTTTTCGGATGAGGCGCACCATATAGCTGTAACCCACGCCGAATACCGAGGTATAGACGACGAAGAAGGCCAGCAGGCTCACGCTCATATGCAGATCACCGTGGGCAGACACCGCATCCTTCGTTCGCTGTAGTCCGTAGACCACCCACGGCTGGCGGCCCACTTCGGTGGTGATCCACCCGGCCAGGATGGCAATCAGCCCGGTTGGCCCCATCAGCAGCGCAAACCACAGGAAAGGGCGCGACGAATACACGCGTTTTTTGTAGCGCAGCCAGAGAGCCATCACCCCGAGCAGCAGCATCAGCATGCCCAGGCCCGCCATGATGCGGAATGACCAGAAGACGATGGTGGAATTCGGACGGTCTTCCTTCGGGAACTCTTTGAGGGCCGGAACCTGTTTATCCAGGCTGTGCGTCAGGATAAGACTCCCCAGCGCCGGGATCTCCAGCCCAAAACGGGTGCGCTCCTGCTCCATATCCGGCCAGCCAAACAGCAGCAGCGGGGTAGGCTCACCCGGCGGATTTTCCCAGTGGCCTTCAATGGCGGCAATCTTGGCGGGCTGGTGCTTTAAGGTGTTCAACCCGTGCATATCGCCCACCATGGCCTGGATGGGGGCGACAATCAGCGTCATCCACAGCGCCATCGAAAACATCGCGCGGATAGCAGGGGTATTATTCCCGCGCAGCAGATGCCATGCCGCCGATGCGCCCACAAACAGGGCGCTGCTCAGGAATGCGGCTATCGACATATGCAGCAGGCGGTAAGGGAAGGAGGGGTTAAACACCACGGCGAACCAGTCCACCGGTACCACCTGACCGTTGACGATCTCATAGCCCTGCGGGGTCTGCATCCAGCTGTTCGACGAGAGGATCCAGAAGGTGGAAATAATTGTGCCCAACGCCACCATGCAGGTGGCGAAGAAGTGCAGACCCGGCCCGACCTTGTTCCAGCCAAACAGCATCACGCCGAGGAACCCGGCTTCGAGGAAGAAGGCGGTCAGCACTTCATAGGTCAGCAGCGGGCCGGTAATGCTGCCCGCAAACTGTGAAAATCCACTCCAGTTAGTGCCGAACTGGTAGGCCATCACCAGCCCGGAGACCACGCCCATGCCAAAGTTGACGGCAAAAATCTTCGACCAGAAATGGTACAGCGAGCGCCAGACCGGATTTTTGGTTTTCAGCCACAGCCCTTCGAGTACGGCAAGATAGCTTGCCAGGCCAATGGTGATCGCCGGGAAAATAATGTGAAAGGATACGGTAAAGGCAAACTGTATCCGTGCAAGGTGAAAAGCATCTAAACCAAACATGCACAGCCTCAATGTCAAACGGTGTGCTGTTATGGTATAGGGGCAAGGTTCGGACTATCAGACGCAGAAAAGTGATTTTTAACCATAACAGTTGGCTTAAAACTCATGCTTTAGCCATCTGATATACCTCGCGTGAGGAATAAAAACTGTATTTTTATGAATTTTACGCATAAAACTGCTTGCCTTGTCGTCTGCGCCGTGCGTTAATGGTCCTCTGGTTTTGAGTCCAAATAAATATCTGACGTAGTTTTATAAAGCAGTTCTCATCACGTTGTGCCTCTCCGCAGCCTCTCTTGGGTCTTTATCTACTTTCCGATTCGTTTTGTTTAAAACCATTACTGCCCAATCGGCCCATTAGTAATTTACGTTTTTACGTACACAGGAGAATCCTATGACTTCTTATATTCATTTCCGCTGCCCGTGCTGTCATGGCTCGCAGTACCGTACCTCAGTCTTTGATATGTCTGAGAAAAACCCACTCGGCGCGAAATGCATCTTTTGCAAATCGTCGATGATTACGCTCGATCACCTGGCCGCCGCGCGTCAGGCGCAAAGCCACGTTACCGAGTACCGTAAGTAATTCGTTTCACGAACTATAACAGTTACCTAAATCTTCTCTTTTTCTCCTGCTGATATACACTGTCGGTCACAAGGAGAATTTGATGAAAAAATACCAGCGTCTGGCGCAACAAATTATCTCGCAGATTGAGCTTGGCGTATGGCTGCCGGGCGATAAGCTGCCTTCGCTGCGAGAGCAGGTGGCGAGCAGCGGCATGAGTTTTATGACCGTTGGCCACGCGTATCAGATGCTGGAAAGTCAGGGGCGCATTGTCGCCAGACCGCAGTCGGGCTATTACGTTGCCTCGCGCCCGACCGCACATCAGCCTGCTCCACCTGCCCAGGTGATGCGTGACGAAGCGGTGGATATTAACACCTACATCTTCGACGTCTTACAGGCCAGCCGCGACCCGTCCGTTGTTCCTTTTGCCTCCGCGTTTCCCGATCCCCGACTTTTCCCGCTGCAGCAGCTCAACCGCTCGCTGGCGAACGTCAGCAAAACCGCGACGGCGATGAGCGTGATTGAGAACCTGCCGCCGGGTAACGTCGATCTCCGCCACGCCATTGCCCGTCGCTACGCGCAGCAGGGGATGAACATCTCCCCGGAAGAGATTGTGATCACCGCAGGCGCGCTTGAAGCGCTCAATCTCAGCCTGCAGGCGGTAACCGAGCCGGGCGACTGGGTGATAGTCGAAAACCCGTGTTTCTACGGCGCGCTGCAGGCGCTGGAACGCCTGAAGCTCAAAGCGTTGTCGATTGCGACGGATGTCCGCGAGGGGATTGATCTGAATGCCCTTGAACAGGCGCTGAAGGAGTACCCGGTTAAAGCCTGCTGGATCATGACCAACAGTCAGAACCCGCTTGGCTTCACGCTGAGCGCGGAGAAAAAAGCGCAGCTTGTCGCGCTGTTAACGCAGCACAACGTCCCCTTGATTGAAGACGATGTCTACAGCGAGCTCTATTTTGGCCGCGAAAAACCGCTCCCGGCGAAAGCATGGGATCGCCAGGACATGACGCTGCACTGCTCGTCCTTTTCAAAATGCCTGGTGGCCGGTTTTCGCATCGGCTGGGTTGCGGCAGGAAAACACGCGAGACGCATTCAGCAGCTGCAGCTGATGAGCACGCTCTCAACCAGCTCACCCGTGCAGCTGGCGCTGGTGGATTATCTGGCGACGAAACGCTACGACGCCCATCTGCGCCGCCTGCGGCGTACCCTCGCCGAGCGAAAACAGCAGGCCTGGCAGTCTCTTTTGCGCCATATGCCTGCCGGCGTCAAAATTCACCATAACGACAGCGGCTACTTTTTATGGCTGGAGCTTCCGGCGCAGCTGGATGCGGGTCTGCTGAGCGAAAAAGCCTTAACGCATCACATCAGCATTGCGCCCGGAAAGATGTTTTCCACCTCCGACGCATGGACACCGTTCTTCCGGTTTAATACCTCCTGGGCCTGGGGAGAGCGAGAAGAGCAGGCGGTCATTCAGTTAGGAAAATTAATTAGCACGATGCTGGAATAAACTTTTCTCCGTTATTTAAATAATCAATTCTTATCCTGATGACGGCGCTGCGAATATTTCGCGGTGCCCTGTCATAGGAAATCTGCATACCGTCTCTCGCGGCTAACTCCTTGTCTATAATCCAGTTAACGGGGAATGCGCCCTCGGTCACACCTTGATGAAATTTCCTGAAGCCGTACGGTGCGGCGCATTTGCGCGGTCTACGTTTAATAAGGGAGATATTTTTACGGCACGGCTGCCGCTAAATTTCATTGCGACAGGAGTAACTCTTATGAGCAAACATTTTGCCCGCAGCAGCCTGTGCGCGCTCGGCATGACTATCATGACAGCGCAAGCCGCAGAACCACCAAAGGCCATCGGCGACGGGGAAGGTCGGCTGGATATTATCGCCTGGCCGGGATACATCGAACGCGGACAGACGGATAAAAATTATGACTGGGTCACCCAGTTTGAAAAAGAGACCGGGTGTGCGGTCAACGTCAAGACGGCGGCCACGTCGGATGAAATGGTCAGCCTGATGGCGAAAGGGGGCTATGACCTGGTCACCGCCTCGGGTGACGCCTCCCTGCGCCTGATAATGGGTAAACGCGTTCAGCCCATTAACCCGGACCTCATCCCCAACTGGAAAACGCTCGACGCGCGGATTGTAAAAGGGGAATGGTTTAACGTCGGCGGGAAAGTCTACGGCACGCCGTATCAGTGGGGGCCAAACCTGTTGATGTACAACACCAAAACCTTCCCGACGCCGCCGGACAGCTGGAGCGTGGTCTTTACCAAACAGGATCTGCCGGACGGTAAAAGCAATCAGGGACGCGTGCAGGCGTATGACGGCCCGATTTATATCGCCGATGCCGCGCTGTTCGTCAAAGCCACTCAGCCGCAGCTGGGTATCAAAGACCCGTACCAGCTCACCGAAAAACAGTATGCCGCCGTGCTCAAGGTGCTTCGCGACCAGCACGCGCTGATCCACCGCTACTGGCACGACACCACCGTTCAGATGAGCGACTTTAAAAATGAAGGCGTTGTGGCCTCCAGCGCCTGGCCGTATCAGGCGAATGCCCTGAAGGCTGAGAACCAGCCCGTTGCCACCGTCTTCCCGAAAGAGGGGGTGACCGGCTGGGCGGATACCACCATGCTGCACGCGCAGGCAAAACACCCGATGTGCGCCTACAAATGGATGAACTGGTCGCTGACGCCGAAAGTGCAGGGCGATCTGGCGGCCTGGTTTGGCTCCCTGCCCGTGGTTGCAGAAGGGTGTAAGGCCAGCACGCTGCTGGGTGATAAAGGCTGCGAAACAAACGGTTATAACGAGTTCGACAAAATCATGTTCTGGAAAACCCCCATCGCAGAAGGCGGCAAATTTGTCCCTTACAGCCGCTGGACGCAGGATTACATCGCCATCATGGGCGGTCGTTAATTGCCCGGGAGCAGAACATGACGTACGCGGTAGAGTTTAACAACGTTTCCCGTCTGTACGGCGACGTACGGGCGGTGGATGGGGTCACCATTGCTATTCGTGACGGAGAATTTTTCTCCATGCTGGGGCCTTCGGGCTCCGGCAAAACCACCTGCCTGCGTCTGATAGCGGGTTTTGAACAGCTGTCAGGCGGCACGATTTCTATCTTCGGCAAAGAGGCGAGCGAACTGCCTCCCTGGGAGCGGGATGTGAACACCGTCTTTCAGGACTACGCGCTGTTCCCGCATATGTCGATTCTCGACAATGTTGCCTACGGGCTGATGGTCAAAGGCATCGACAAGAAAAAACGCCATGCGCAGGCCCGTGATGCCCTGGAAAAAGTGGGCCTGAGCTTTGCCGTTGCCCGCAAACCCTCGCAACTTTCCGGCGGCCAGCGACAGCGTGTCGCCATCGCCCGGGCGCTGGTCAATGAGCCGCGCGTCCTGCTGCTGGATGAGCCCTTAGGTGCGCTCGATCTCAAACTGCGTGAACAGATGCAGTTCGAGCTGAAGAAGCTTCAGCAGGAACTCGGCATCACCTTTATTTTTGTCACCCACGATCAGGGCGAGGCCCTTTCCATGTCAGACCGGGTGGCGGTGTTCAATAACGGGCGCATCGAGCAGGTGGATACCCCGCGCGATCTCTACATGCGTCCGCGCACGCCGTTTGTCGCCGGTTTTGTCGGCACGTCCAACGTCTTTGATGCGGGCCTTGCGCAGAAAATTTGCGGTATGGAAGGCAGCTATTCCCTGCGCCCGGAACATATTCGCCTTAATGAGGGCGGAGACGTTCAGGTTCAGGGCATCGTGCAGGCCGTTCAGTATCAGGGAGCGGCCACGCGGCTGGAGCTGAAGCTCGCCGATGGCGCCAAACTGCTGGTGAGCCAGGCCAATCTCAGTGAAACCTCGTCGCTGAGCGGCATTGCGCCGGGGCAGGCGGTGATGGCGTCGTGGTCACGCGAGGCGATGATTCGCCTGCACGAGGAGAGGTGAAATGGCTATGAGTGTCGCGCATCCTCCCGCCTCGCATGGGCGCTTAAGCCGCATGACGGCGCTGTTCTGGCGTAAACCGTCGCTCGGCCTGTTCCTGCTTCTGCTCGCGCCGCTCATGTGGTTTGGCATCGTCTATTTAGGATCGCTTCTGACCCTGCTGTGGCAAGGTTTTTACACCTTTGACGATTTCACCATGGCCGTCACGCCGGATCTGACCCTGGCGAACATTCGGGCGCTTTTCAACCCGGCAAACTACGACATCATCCTGCGCACGTTAACCATGGCGATTGCGGTGACGATAGCCAGCGCCATCCTGGCATTCCCGATGGCCTGGTACATGGCGCGATACACCCGCGGCAAGTGGAAAGCGTTTTTCTATATCGCTGTGATGCTGCCAATGTGGGCGAGCTACATCGTCAAAGCCTACGCCTGGACGCTGCTGCTGGCGAAGGATGGGGTGGCGCAGTGGTTTCTCAACCATATGTGGCTGGAGCCGATCCTGACCTCACTCCTTACGCTCCCGGCGATTGGCGGCAACACCTTGTCCACCTCCGGGCTGGGACGGTTTCTGGTCTTCGTCTACATCTGGCTGCCGTTTATGATCCTGCCCGTCCAGGCGGCGCTGGAACGCCTGCCTGCCTCGCTACTGCAGGCCTCAGCCGACCTCGGCGCGCGCCCTCGTCAGACCTTTCGCTACGTCGTTCTGCCGCTGGCGATCCCGGGTATTGCCGCGGGCTCAATATTCACCTTTTCCCTGACGCTGGGGGATTTCATCGTTCCACAGCTGGTGGGGCCGCCGGGTTACTTCATCGGTAACATGGTCTACTCGCAGCAGGGTGCCATTGGCAATATGCCCATGGCCGCCGCGTTCACGCTGGTGCCCATCGTGCTGATTTCACTCTATCTGGCGTTCGTGAAACGTCTGGGAGCATTCGATGCACTCTGAACGCGCACCGCTGTTCCTGAAAGTGGCAGCGTGGGGAGGCGTCATCTTCCTGCACTTCCCGCTGCTGATTATCGCGACCTATGCCTTTAATACCGAAGACGCGGCCTTCAGCTTTCCGCCGCAGGGGCTGACGCTGAAGTGGTTCAGCGTGGCGGCGGGGCGCGGCGATATTATTGAATCCGTGACGTTGTCACTTCAGATTGCCGCGCTCTCCACCGCGATTGCCCTTGTGCTTGGCACGCTTGCTGCAGCGGCGCTGTGGCGAAGCGAGTTTTTTGGCAAGAATGCGATCTCGCTGTTGCTGCTGTTGCCGATTGCGTTACCGGGGATCATCACCGGTCTGGCGCTGCTGACGGCATTCAAAACGATTGACCTTGAGCCGGGTTTTTTCACCATCGTGGTGGGACACGCCACCTTTTGCGTGGTGGTGGTGTTTAACAACGTGATTGCCCGGTTCAGACGCACCTCCTGGAGCCTGGTGGAAGCGTCGATGGATCTCGGGGCCGACGGATGGCAAACCTTCCGCTATGTGGTGCTGCCCAATCTGGGTTCCGCGCTGCTGGCCGGGGGAATGCTGGCGTTTGCCCTGTCGTTTGACGAGATAATCGTCACAACGTTTACGGCGGGACACGAGCGCACGTTACCGCTGTGGTTGCTCAATCAGCTCGGTCGTCCGCGCGACGTGCCGGTCACCAACGTTGTAGCACTGCTGGTGATGCTGGTGACAACTATCCCCATTCTGGGAGCCTGGTGGCTAACCCGCGACGGCGAGAACATCGCCGGCAGCGGGAAATAACAGTGAATTCAACAGGAAAATGCTATGCAAACACAACTGCTGATAGAGGGAAAACTGGTAACCGGAGAGGGAGAAAAACAGCCGGTCTATAACCCGGCCACTGGAGAACTCCTGCTGGAGATTGCCGAGGCGTCAGCGGCTCAGGTCGACGCGGCGGTTCAGGCAGCCGACCGTGCTTTTGCGGAGTGGGGGCAAACCACGCCGAAGACGCGCGCCGAGTGCCTGCTGAAGCTGGCGGATGCGATTGAAGCGCATGGGGAGGACTTTGCCCGGCTCGAATCCCTCAACTGCGGCAAGCCGCTGCACTGCGCTCTGGGAGATGAAATTCCGGCGGTGGTCGACGTTTTCCGTTTCTTTGCCGGGGCCGCCCGCTGTCTGAACGGGCTGGCCGCCGGGGAGTACCTTGACGGCCACACGTCGATGATCCGCCGCGATCCGGTGGGCGTGGTTGCCTCTATTGCCCCCTGGAACTATCCGCTGATGATGGCGGCCTGGAAGCTAGCCCCCGCGCTGGCGGCAGGGAACTGCGTGGTGATTAAGCCCTCAGAGATCACGCCGCTGACCTCGCTGAAGCTGGGAGAGCTGGCAAAAGACATCTTCCCGGCAGGCGTTCTGAACGTCCTGTTTGGCCGGGGGAAAACGGTCGGTGACCCGCTTACCGGGCATGAAAAAGTCCGTATGGTCTCGCTGACCGGTTCGATTGCTACCGGGGAACATATCATCGGCCATACCGCGTCCTCCATTAAACGCACCCACATGGAGCTGGGCGGTAAAGCGCCGGTTATCGTCTTTGATGATGCCGACCTGGATGCGGTTGTCGAAGGGGTGCGGACGTTTGGTTTCTACAATGCCGGACAGGACTGTACGGCGGCCTGCCGGATTTATGCCCAGAAGGGCATTTATGCCGCGCTGGTGGAAAAGCTGGGCGCAGCGGTCGCCAGCCTTAAAATGGGTGCGCCGGAGGATGCCTCGACCGAACTGGGCCCGCTCAGCTCGGCCGCCCATCTTTCACGCGTCTGTCAGGCGGTCGATGAGGCGAAAGCGCTCGGTCATATCCGCGTTGTCACCGGCGGGAGCAAAAAAGAGGGGGCAGGCTACTACTTCCAGCCAACCCTGCTGGCGGGGGCAAAACAGGACGACGCCATCGTTCAGCGGGAGGTGTTTGGCCCGGTGGTGAGCGTCACCGAATTTGACGACGAGGCGCAGGTGCTGGCCTGGGCGAACGATTCGCAGTATGGCCTGGCGTCATCGGTCTGGACCAAAGACGTGGGCCGCGCCCATCGCCTGAGCGCGCGCCTGCAGTACGGCTGCACCTGGGTGAATACCCATTTTATGCTGGTGAGCGAAATGCCGCACGGGGGCATGAAATTATCCGGCTACGGCAAAGATATGTCGGTCTACGGGCTTGAGGATTATACGGTTGTGCGGCATGTCATGATCAAACACTAAGTCCGCCATGCCTGGCCGCATGCGCGGCCAGGCGTTTCCCGCACCCGCCATGAGTGTTACGCAAGATACTCAATTGTTATTATCCGTAATCTTTAAGTGGTTATTCTGTAACGAAAAAACTTGATCTGTATCAACATATGACGCATATTGCGTGCGGTTATTTTTTCGGCTCTGGTATACAGAATGACGTTGTATCAAAAGATGTTGGTTTTTTACGCAATCATGGCTTCCATCTGCGCATTAATTACCTGGTTCCTCTCTAAAGACCGCAAACGTATCCGCCTGCTCAGCGCTTTTCTGGTGGGGTCAACCTGGCCAATGAGCTTTCCCGTTGCGCTGCTGGTCTCGCTTTTCTGAAGCACGCTTCCATTTTTAAAAGATGAATATGGCATTCCCGATACGGTAACTGTATAAATACACAGTGCATCGTAAAAGGAGTGCTTATGAACAGTTTTTACTCGCAGCAGGCCGGCTGTACCGTGCGCTGGCATGACCTGCCCGGCACCGGCGATCCCGTGGTGTTCATTCACGGGCTGGGCTGCGCCTCTTCCTATGAATATCCCCGTGTCGTTCATGACCCGCTGTTTGGCGCGCGCAGAGCGATTCTCATCGACTTGCCCGGCAGCGGCTACAGCGACAAGCCTGAACGCTACAGCTATAAAACCACCGACCAGGCCCACGTTGTGGCGGAGCTGATTGACCACCTTAAGCTGGATGCCTTCTGGTTATACGGCCACAGTATGGGCGGCAGCATTGCTATCGAAACGGCGGGGCTGCTTGCAACGCGCGTGAAGGGGCTGATGGTGTCAGAGCCCAATTTTCATTCGGGTGGGGGGATGTTCAGCCGGTCTATTGCAGCGCAAACCGAGCAGCAGTTTCTGACGCAGGGCTATGACGCCATGCTCAGTGCGGAAAAAACGGCGTGGGCAGGGTGTCTGCAGAGTAATGCGCCGTATGCCGTCTGGCGGGGTGCATCGAGCCTGATGGCGGGCATAGAGCCCGAATGGGAAGCGCAGTTCCTGTCACTTCCTTGCCCGGTAACGTTGATTTTCGGCGAGCTGTCTCTGCCGGATGACGATGTGGACGATCTGAAGCAAAAGGGCGTTGAGGTAAAAATTATCCCTGCGGCGGGGCACTCGATGTCGTGGGAGAATCCGTCTGCGCTGGCACAGACGTTAGCCGGGTGTATGACGATGTGATTATTGTGCAATTTATCATCGTTGCGAAATGTAGGCCGGGTAAGCGCAGCGCCACCCGGCAACAAAGGCGGCTACTTTATCAAAGCCCGTAGTGCCTGACGTGCGTCAGGCTGAACATCATGCGGATGCCGGTAATCAATGTTCTCTATCGCGCGGCTATAGAGTGCGACCAGCCAGTCGTATACGTACGCGGTGGCCGCATGCACAGGCTGTTCTCCCAGTCGCGTCAAGCGAGGCTCGGCGCTGCTGACCACCGGCGTAACGAAGATTGCCTGCCCCTTGCGGATGCGGCTTGCCGGACGTGTAGCCACGGGCGTCTGGTCATAACCCAGCCAGCCAATGAAATTGCCCATCACGGCATGCAGCTGTGCCGCGCTGCTTTTATCCGCTTCGACGATACGCTGAAGCTGTTGAGGCAGATTAAGCCGGTAGCTGGTGACCACCAGCACATCCGCGATTTGCTGTAATACCGAAGGCTCCAGCCCGAGGCGCGCGGCCGTGGCCTCATTGCGGCTCCACTGACGCAGATGATTTATCCAGACTCTGTGCGCCAGGCGCGCTTTGTCTTTTGTCTGGAACAGGCCGCTGCTTTCCTGGGTATTCTCGGCAAACAGGTCAATAGTGTCCGTAAACAGCCCGTTCACCTGCTCCTCGCGCGGCTGCTGAACGGCGAGCAGCGTTTCAAAGGCTTTCAGCGGCGGCAGCAGGCCTTCAAGCAGTTCGCCGTGGCGGGCGGCGCTGCTTTGCAGCGTGCGCACCATATTTTCGGCCTGAGCGCGTCTTGTCCCCGGCTCTTCAACCAGCGGTGCCAGATAGCTCTGCATCAGCGATGAGAGCTCCTGTCGCAGCAAGCCTTTCAGCGTGCCGAGACGCTTCTGTCGCTGCGCGGGCAGCGTGGCCTGAGACAGCCATTCGATGACGCGCTGCATGCTGTGGCTGTCCAGCGCCTGCAGCGTGCCCCAGCGTAAACCCGGCTTTCCGAGCAGATGCTGTACGGCTTCATCGAGATTCTGTCGGGTGGTAAAGCGGGCGTCGTGTGGCGTAATCGCCCATACCAGCCCCGGCAGGGCAGATTCTTCAGCAGGCTGCGTCTCCTTGACCCAGTTCATCAGCACTTTTGCTTTTTTGGCCGTCTGTTCGTGCTGCGCCGTCGCATTACAAATCACCAGCACATCCGGCTGAAGCTGTTGACGATAATGCTCGAGCAGCCACTGGGACTTCGCCTGGCGTAGCGGGTCGGCACGGTTATCTTCAAAAACAGGAATATCAATAATATCGACGTTATCCAGCGCGCCGTTCTCAACCGGCAGCACCAGCTCGCGGGTCAGGAAGGCCAGCACGTCGACGGGGATGCTGATGGCGTTAAGCATTTCACCGCTATTTAGCGGATGAAGCAGCGTCTCCTGCGCTTCCTGAAGATCTAACGTGCCGTCGTGCGTCAGGAACCCTTCACCCGGCAGGCCAAAGCTGTCCACCAGCAGGCTAAGCGGGGCAGCAAGCTCGCCGGCATGGCTGGTCTGGTGCAGCACATGGGCCAGTTTTAACCACTGCTGGGTCAACTCCTGCTGCTCGCCCCACAGCAGCGACCAGACGCTGGCCCGCGTGCTGAGATCGAGAGAAGGCACCAGCCGGGCGAACTCATACCACAGGGCATCATCAATTTGCTGCTTAGCGGCGGGTACGGTGCTTTGCCAGAAGCGGGCTATCGCACCCACTTCCTGAGCCGTGATGCCGGGCACGCCCTGCGGCTGGCGCAGCCCGCGCCATTTCTCCAGACGTGTCTCAATGACCGCCTTGTCTACCGCGCGCATCTGCGGATGCAGCGTCGAGCGGGCAATAAACAGCTGTACCAGCTCTGCCTCGGTGACCAGACTCAAACGCAGCGGGAACGCCTCATCCGCCACCTCCGGGCTTTCCCGGGTGAAGCGGACGGCCATGTTGGTCAGGGCATGTCCCGGATTGATATGCGAAAAATAGTCAAAGGTGCGCTGGCCCGGCGTCACGTTCAGGCGTCCATTACCGCTGCCGCACAGGGATAACAGCAGATGGGCTTTCGCGCTCTGCGAATGACCGTAAAGCCCAATGCTGCTCTGGCGGGTCATGGCGCGTTCAATGGCCTGCTCCCGCGCCTGCGCCGCGTTGATGCGAGCAAGCAGGGCGTCAGCATCGTTATCCAGCACAGGGGAGTTCAGGCGCGTCTCATTAATCCACCCGATTAAGGCCTGAGTGATGGTCGTCGTCGCTGTCATTTCAGGTATACGCTCCCGCTGTCGATCCAGTAGTGGCTGCCGCTGTGTCGGCGATCGGCCAAGGTATTCAGTTTGAAGGTTAATGCGTCAGGGGCAACCGGCGTGCCGTCCTGCAGCCAGGCATCGCTCAGCTCGAAGGCCTCAGGGCCTTCCTGCTTGCTGCCGCCGTAGAGCTTCAGCCGCACGTTCAGCACGCCGTCACCGGCAATCGCTTTCGCCAGTTCAGCCGAGTTGATGCTGAGCGTGTAGAGCGGCGTGGCGGGCCAGCGCGCGTTCGCCAGCTGGCGGAAGCCGAGGGTAACGTTACCGCGCAGCGGGAAGTGCAGACGCGCGTCGAGCTTCGCGCCCGGCTTATCAAGATCGATATCCTGATACCAGACGTTTTCCTCGCGCAGGGTATTAACGGTGTTATCCAGCACGCCGAGATACCGCACGGTTGAATACGCGCCAATGTCCGCGGCTTTAAAGTTGAAGCGCGGCAGACGCAGGTCGAGCGCCAGGCTGCAGAGCATGGCCCCCACCGCGGCCGTTGATTTCGGGTTGCCAATGCGCCCCTGCTGGCTGAACGGATACCACTCGTGCACCTGGTATTTATCCAGCCAGACGATACGGTTGACCGGCACCGGCTGCAGATGACGAATCAGCGCCTGAACGCCAGGCAGGCAGCCGGGGCGTCCGGTGATCAGCAGAATATCGCAGCTGTAATGGGATATCGCCTCGCACACCGCGTGGAGCGGCGAGGCCAGCGTAAACTGCCCGGCCAGCATCGCATCCTGCATTTCGCGGAAGTTCACGTGCAGCGGCACCGCGAACAGGTCAAACGCGTCTGAACCCGCAGGCAGGGCATGATCGATCGCCTGCTGCAGGTAATTCATTACGTTGCGGGTCGGTTTCTGCGGCAGGAGATCGCCAAAGGTGGCATGCAGACCGGCCAGCGGATCGTCAACGTCGCTCGATTCCCACGCGGCAAGAATAGCGTGGCCAATCGGCATAAAAAGCTGAAGCGCCGTTTGCTGGCGGAGTACGGCCTGGGTGTCTATGCGCCCGGAGTCACCGAACAGCGACGCCATCAGCAGCGAAGCGTCCGCGATACCGGATTTCTGCAGCTGCGTTTGCAGGGCAGGCAACACGTAGCGCTGAATCACGTCCAGAAGCGTATCGTCGCCCGCGACCTTAAAGCCTTCACGGAACAGCAGCTGCGGGGTGATTTTGACGTTATTGCCGGAACCGTCATCCAGCTGATAATGGGTGATCGCCATATCCGTTGTGCCGCCGCCGATGTCGATGGACGCGACGCGCAGCGCGCGGCCCGGCTGGCTACCCGGCTCAGGCTCACGGTCCGGGCGGGCCAGGGAGGCGAAGAAGGCTTCGGTCTGACCGCCAAAGCGGGAGATCGCTTCGTTATACAGCCAGACCAGCTGACCGCAGCTGGCTTCATCCCACTCCATCTGGATTTCAGGAACCGGCACCACGCTTTTATCCTGCTGTTTGCGGGTGACAAAATCCTCATCCTGCGGGTGCCAGCCCATCGCTTTCCAGACGATGGCGATGGCTTCAAACATGCGGCGACGGAAAATCTCGCGCTCCTGCTTTGGCATGGCCGAGGGCAGGGTCAGGATCAAGGTGCGCAGCTGGCGCGGCGATGCCGGGAAGCCCAGACGCAGGCGCGTGGCGACGCTGTTGATCTGCCCCAGCGCCTGCGCCAGCAGCTCGCACAGCATGTGCGTCATCAGCGTACTGCGGCTGTACTGCGGCGAGAAGACCGGCAGCCGCTCGTCCTGCGGCAGCGTGAAGAGCGGTTCGCCGTCATCGTTCATCAGATTCATCAGCGGAAACGCGGTGGCAAGCGGCTCACGCTGGGTTTTGCTGTTCATCTGGCTAAAGCGCCAGTCCTGCACGACCGGCGTTTCATCCCACAGGTAGCGACGCGGGCTGGAGATGCCGCTGTTGCCTTCGGTCCCCAGACGCTGCATCGCCAGCTTGCGGGCTTCATCGCCCACGCGAACAATCGACGGCCAGACAAAGGCATCTTCGCGACCGCTTTCAACCGAGAAGTGCTGCTTGCCAAAACGCGCTTCCGAAAACTCAAGACGGCTGGTGAACAGCGGCGCATTCAGGAACTGCGGCTCGCTTAATGAGCGTACCTGCAGCTCGGCGGTCTGGCGCAGGCCATCGTTCGCGTCGCCGTGGTCTTCGATAATGACGCCGCAGGTGTGGGTATTGCCCACGTCGAGGATCAGGTCGACCGGAATGGCAGGCGTGCTGAGCGTATGGGTAACAAATTTCACTTCCGGCACGGTGAGCTGTTCACCGAGCATGGTCAGCAGGTTAAGCCAGTGGGCCTGATATTCAAACCCGCGCATCGCCTGCTGGAGATCGCGTTCTGAGCGGTTTTCAACGCCGTCGGCATACTGGGTAAAGGCCTCGCGCAGCCAGCCGTCAATCCAGGTCTGGTCGAGGAAACTTTCAACTTCGTTGTCTCGCCAGGCCAGCGCGAATCGGGTCCCGTTCAGAATATCGTTTTCAACCGGGGACAGGGCGGACGTGGCGTGTTCTGCAATCTGGCTGTCAAGGGCGAGCGTGACGCGGTGCGTATTGCCTGCCGTATCGGGTGTATCCAGCCTGCGCACCTGAACGCGGGCCCAGTTATCCGGCCCCTCAACAAAGGTTCGCGGCGGGTTGAAGCGCAGGAACGGAACCGGAAGCCAGACGCCGTCCAGCACCGCCAGGGACTGATGCAGCGGGATGGTGGTTTCCGGTTTAACCACTTCAGGCTGACCACCGTTCGTTCCCGGCACGGTATAGCGCCCGTTAACCAGGTCGAAATCGAGCCGCAGCAGCGGGCCGTTCGCGGTTTTACGTACGAAGCGCCCGTTGCTGGCGGTGTCCTGCGGCGTCAGACCGAAATCAAGGAACTGCACGCCGCTGTTGGCAATAAGCGTGACGCTTTGTTTATAGTCGCAAAGATTAACCAGCATAGGATCAGGCACCTGCTTTCTTGAACGTCAGGGGAACGACGGTATTGGCATCATAACGGGCGCGACATTCTGCGATATCGCTGGCGCCTGCTTTACAGGCAACCTCCGGCATCGGGTAGCGGGAGCCGTCGGTGCAGCGGGCTGTACCGCGACTTTTAATCATCAGCTCGCCGTTGCTGTGCAGGCCGGAGAACACTTCCGCGCGGCAGACAACGTTGTCGCCATGGACAACCCGGGCGAAGCCCTTATTGTTCTGGATCTGATAGCGCATTGACGGCGGCTTGCCGGTAACCGGATCTTTCACGTCGAGAACCGCACGCCAGGTACCGTTCAGGAAACGCGTCGATCCCGCTTTCACCTGATTCGCTTCCATCACCATGGCATCTTTCGGGATGGCGACAATCACCACCGGGGCAGCCTGTGGCGCAGGCGCAGGCGCAGGCTCTTTTTCTTTGCTTGCCAGGACCTCTGCCTGATGCAGCGGTAATTTCATGGCCAGCGGCTCAACCGTTTTGATCGGCTTTGGCGCAATCTCTACGGGCTGAGGTGCGGGCACCGGGGCGGGCTCAGCGGAAGGCGACTGTTTTGGCCACAGCAGCGGTGCGGCAATGGCGGCAACGATCGCGACGGCAACCGGCAGCGTCCACAGGGGAACGCGGCGCTTTTTCGCGACGATCGGCACAGCCGGTTCCTGAACGGGTTGCGCAACGGCCGGGGCCGGTTCAGGCTCATACAGATCTTCCGGCGTGATACGCACCACCGTGGAAGGGGCGATCAGCGGTTCGTCGGCGTGTTCAAAGGCCACCACCGGTTCTGGCTCAGGCTCGGGTTCAGGATCTTCAATCACAACGGGGGCGGGCTCAGGGACCAGCGATTCACGCAGGCAGTCGAGGACATCGTCGCGCGCATTTTCGTTCAGGTTTACAAACCCCCAGAAGCTGATGACCGGCTTTCCGTCCACCAGGAAGAGGAAGTTTTCACCCGGGAACTGAAACGCCTTTGACAGCAGAGACCCAAAAAGCTGCTGCGCGGTTTTGGGCGACTGGAGGCATTTTTTGCTTAACGACTCAACGCTGGCTAGCGTGTTTTCCAGATAGCGCAGGGCGCGATAACGGTCATCTTCATCGGCCGCTTTCCAGCTGGTTACGCTCCCTTCAACGGGGGAATACCAGTCCACGCGGTCACCGCTGTCGTTGACCTGAGGAATAGCCAGACAGTCGACGATGGCCTGTTGTTTGCGCAACCGGAGCGCTTCCCGGATTTGTAACGCTGATTCAAAAACGGCTTGTCCGCCGCCGCCAACGGCCTGAAAGTCATCCAGGTTACCGCTGCGTAAAAGAGTTTTTGCCACGATTTGATCCCATATACTTCTTCACACCGTTACTTTAACGAAACGAGGAAGCAACCAAACGGGGGAAGAGACGCTAAAAGGACCGATTTCTTGCGGCATAGAAAGTGACGGTTGTGCTTGACGAATAACGGCCCTTAAGGCAAATCACCTTTTCGGGCGCTGGCTGTTAAAACAGCAAAAAACGCGGCTTTAGAATAACCTGATAGTGTTTCGTTATTTGCCAGGTCATATCGCCTGTGCTGTTATTACTGTCTTATATAATAAAACTGTCAGGGTTATAACCATGTCTACAGGGAAAACACTGCTCGCCCTTGCGCTGAGCGCGCTGTTACCAGCCGGTGCCGCATGGGCGGCGAACAACGACACCCTTATTTACTGTTCTGAAGCGTCCCCCGAGTCCTTCAACCCGCAAATAGCCAGCTCTGGCCCGTCTTTTGTGGCCAGTTCTCAGGTGCTTTACAACCGTCTGATCAATTTTGACCCGGTGAAAAACACCCCGGTCCCGTCGCTGGCGGAGTCCTGGACGATTTCGCCGGACGGTAAGACGTATACCTTTGCCCTGCGCAAAGGGGTGAAGTTCAACAGCAATAAATACTTCAAACCGACGCGCGACTTTAACGCCGATGACGTTATTTTCTCGGTTCTGCGTCAGAAAGACCCTAAACACCCGTATCACAACGTGTCGCAGGGCAACTACGAATACTTTAACGATGTCGGGCTCGATAAGCTGATTCAGGACGTGAAAAAGGTCGACGACTATCACGTTCAGTTCACCCTCAGCGAGCCTAACGCCGCGTTTCTGGCCGACTGGGGGATGGATTTCGCCTCGATTCTTTCCGCCGAATACGCCGACGCGATGCTGAAAAAAGGCACGCCTGAAAACGTGGACACCTGGCCGATTGGTACCGGGCCTTATGTCCTGCAGCAGTACAAGGTAGATTCGCTGATTCGCTACGTCGCTAACCCGAACTACTGGGAAGGCGAGGTGCCGACGAAACATCTCATCTTCTCCATCACGCCGAATGTGGAAACCCGTCTGGCGAAGCTGCAGACCAACGAGTGCCAGATTATTCCTGCACCGTCCCCGGTTCAGTTTGACGCCATCAAGAACAACAAAGACCTGACGCTGCACTCGGTCGATGCGCTAAACGTCGGCTATCTGGCGTTTAACACCGAGAAAAAACCGTTTGATAACGTGCTGGTGCGCCAGGCGCTTAACTACGCGACCGACAAGAAGGCTATCGTCAATGCGGTCTTTATGGGTTCCGGTACGGTGGCAAAATCGCCGATCCCGCCAAATATGCTGGGCTTTAATAAAGACCTGAAGGACTACAGCTACGATCCTGAAAAAGCGAAAGCGCTGCTGAAGCAGGCGGGGCTGGAGAAGGGGGCGGAAGTCACGCTGTGGTCAATGCCGGTTCAGCGTCCGTACAACCCGAACTCGCGTCGTATCGCGGAGATGATCCAGAGCGACTGGGCGAAAGTCGGCGTGAAGGCCAAAATTGTCTCTTACGAGTGGGGTGAATATCTCTCCGGAATGCGTAAAGGCGAACATGACTCCGCGCTGTTTGGCTGGATGTCCGATAACGGCGACCCTGACAACTTTGCCGACGTGCTACTGGGGTGCAACAGCATTAAAACCGGATCAAACGCCGCGCGCTGGTGCGATAAGGGTTATGATGATCTGGTGCAAAAAGCGAAGCTGACCAGCAGCCCGGCCGAGCGTGCGAAACTCTACGGCCAGGCGCAGGAGATTTTCTACCAGCAGGCGCCGTGGATCGCACTGGCAAACGGGAAAACGTTCTATGCGACCCGCAGCAACGTGACCGGATACAGCGTGAGCCTGATGGGCAGCGATTTCTCTAAGGCGAAGCTGAACTAAGCGTTTTATTGCCCGGTAAGGCGTAGCCGCCACCGGGCACATAACAAGGAGTGACAATGTCACATTTAAATGAAGTTACCGCCCGTGTCGATGCCGCCATCGAAGAGAGCGTGATTACCCACATGAATGAACTGCTGATCGAATTAAGTGATGATGCAGAGCTCAGCCGTGAAGAACGCTACACCCAGCAGCAGCGTCTGCGTACCGCGATTTCGCACCACGGTAAGCAGCATAAAGAGGAGTTGGACGCGCGTGAGGAACAGCTGACCAAAGGCGGCACCATACTGTAACGTTCAAAACTGGCGTCGCGCCACCAGCCAGGCCCCGACGACCAGCATCACCGCGCCGCACACCGGGCCAATCAGGGCGCGGAGCGGAATGCCGTTGCTTCTCAGCACGTCCATCACCAGCCCGCCAATCAGCTGGCTTGCTACCAGCACGGCGATAGTCGTGGCCGCGCCAACGTTCTGATACCCGCTGATGCTGGCAAACACGAAAAATGACCCCAGCAGCCCCGGGATAAGCGTCCACCAGCGCACCGTTGCGGCCAGCTCGCTGAATCCGGCTGCGCCCTGTTTCAGCAGCAGAATGCTGACAAACAGCACAATGCCGACCAGGGAGTTCAGCAGCATCGCGATAAGGATCGTGGAGGAGGACTGGGTGATGCGCACCATTAAGGTGTTTTGCACCACCAGACCAATTCCCGCCGCCACCAGAAACGCCAGGGTCAGGGATTGATTCATGGGATGGCGTCCGGATCGCTGCGCTCGTCCAGCTGCAGCTGCATAAAGGTTAAGTCCAGCCAGCGGCCAAACTTGGTTCCCACCTGCGGCATCTGCCCAGTGGTGACAAAACCAAGCGTTTCGTGGAGGTGAATCGAAGCATGGTTTTGCGCTTCAATACCGGCCACCATCACGTGTTTGCCGATGGCGCGGGCCTCGTTTATCAGCGCGATCATTAGCGTGCGGCCAATACCTTTTCCCTGATGGTCCGGGTGGACGTAGACCGAATGTTCGACCGTATGACGGAAACCGTCGAAGGCGCGCCAGTCGCCAAAAGAGGCGTAACCGGTGATCGCTCCGTCTTCCTCGCTCACCAGAACCGGGTAACCCGCGAGCGTGCGCGCCTCAAACCACGCGATTCGGTTATCGGTATCGACGGTTTTATCGTTCCAGATCGCGGCAGTATGCAGCACCGCGTGGTTGTAGATTTCGCCTATCGCAGCGCAGTCTTCCTTGCAGGCATGACGAACGATCATGATTAACCCTCTGTGTGTTGTTTACTATAGTATTACGTTATTCCTACGATATTACACAATCGTATCGCCCGATCGCTACGGCATAAGCCATATTTTTTTGTTATCAAAAGCCCATTGAAATGCCGTTCATACACTATAGTATGACGTCATGAACACCATAACAGACACAATGAATCAACGGATTAGCGCAAGAATTCGCCTTGAACGCGAGTCTCGCGGATGGTCCCTGAGCGAGCTTGCTGACCGGGCAGGGGTCTCGCGCGCGATGATCCACAAGATAGAGCGCGGAGACAGCAGCCCGACAGCCACCTTGCTGGCCCGCCTGTCAGGCGCGTTTGGCATCAGCATGTCCACGCTCATTGCCCGGGCCGAAATGCAGGAGGGCAAGCTGCTGCGCCTTGCAAACCAGCCCGTCTGGCGCGACCCTCAGACGCACTACCTCCGCCGCCACGTTTCTCCCCGCACCGATCTGCCCATCGACCTTGTTCAGGTTGAACTGCCCGCGGGCAGCGATGTTCCGATGCCTGCATCTTCTTACGCGCTGGCACGTCAGCTTATCTGGCTCCAGTCCGGCGAGCTGGTGTTTCAGGAGGGCGATACGCGCCACGAGATGCTCGCCGGAGACTGTCTCGAGCTGGGGCCGCCAAATGACTGCCGGTTCATCAACGAAACGAATGAAACCTGCATCTATCTGGTTGTACGGCTTAACCAGTCTGCCTCGTAATGCTAATGCGATAACGCCGTTCGTGAGCCAGGCTGTAATGACATTTGCACCAGAAGGAGATCCCGATGAATCAACCTGTTTCGCAAAATCGCCGCTGGGTACTGGCCTCCCGTCCTCAGGGTGCGCCGGTCGCGGAAAATTTTCGTCTCGAAACGCAGCCGGTTCCCGCCCCGGCTGAAGGGCAGCTTTTGCTGCGTACCGTCTGGCTGTCGCTGGACCCGTACATGCGGGGGCGCATGAGCGATGCGCCATCCTATTCACCACCGGTTGAGCTGGGCGCGGTGATGGTGGGGGGAACGGTCAGCCGCGTTGAGCAGTCAAATCATCCCGACTTCAAAGCCGGGGAGTGGGTGCTGGGCTACAGCGGCTGGCAGGAATATGAACTCTCGGACGGCAGCGGCCTGGTGAAGCTGGGCGAAAATCCGTCACATCCTTCCTGGGCGCTGGGTATTCTGGGTATGCCGGGCTTTACCGCCTATATGGGATTGCTGGATATCGGGCAGCCAAAAGCGGGCGAAACGCTGGTGGTCGCCGCGGCGACAGGCCCGGTTGGCGCGACCGTCGGGCAGATCGGTAAAATCAAAGGTTGCCGGGTGGTCGGGGTCGCCGGTGGGGCTGAAAAATGCCGCCATGCCGTTGAGGTCCTCGGGTTTGACCTGTGTCTGGATCACCACGCGGCCGACTTTGCCGAACAGCTGAAACGCGCCTGTCCGCAAGGAATTGACGTCTATTATGAAAACGTCGGCGGGAAAGTATTTGACGCCGTGCTGCCGTTACTGAATACCTCCGCGCGCGTGCCGTTGTGCGGCCTGGTGAGCGGCTACAACGCGACGGGCCTGCCCGAGGGGCCGGATCGCCTGCCGCTACTGATGGCGACCATCCTGAAGAAACGCATTCGTATGCAGGGCTTTATCATCGGCCAGGATTACGGTCACCGCATTAAAGAGTTCCAGGAAGCAATGGGACGCTGGGTGCAGGAGGGCAAAATCCACTATCGTGAACAGATAACGGACGGGCTGGAGAACGCGCCCGAGGCGCTGATTGGCCTGCTCGAAGGGCGTAACTTCGGCAAAGTCGTGATTCGCGTCGCGGGTGACAATAAATAAACAGCATTATGGCGGGGTTTCCCGCCATATTTATTTGTGAAGATACGATATATTGTCTTTAATTAATGGACATGGCATTTCGCGCCCGCATCCCGGATGGGCCCGGAACCAATAAAAAAAACAAACTTTACTTTTTTGATGTTTTTACGTACTTCCCACCACCAGGCATGACGATACAGGATATATCGGACCAGCGTCGTTTTATTAAAACTGGCGTTTAAAAATAGCATTAAGTTTTAGCTACAGGAATTGAACATGCTTGATTTGGACCACTTAGAAAAAGCCCAAAGGGTCAGTCTTACCATGCAAGTTGAACACAGTTTGAAAGGAGCGTTAATTACAGGCTCACTCAAACCTGGGGCACGACTGATTACGAAAGAGATTGCCGATAAATTAGGAACCAGTATTACCCCTGTTCGCGAGGCGCTGTTGCGCCTGGTGTCATCAGGGGCGCTACACGCCACGCCGGCGCAGGCATTTCTGGTTCCGGAGGTCACGCTGGAGCGCTATAACGAGATTAACGCTATCCGCAAGCAGCTTGAGCCGATGGCGGTCGCCGCGGCCTGTCAGAATATGTCTGATAGCAAACTGGAGGCGTTGCGCAAATTGTCGGATGCCTTTCATGAGGCCATGCGCAACGGGAACGTCCAGCAGGCATTGCATGCGAATCGCGTCTTCCGGTTTACGCTTTATCAGTATGCGGAAATGCCTACGCTTAATGCCTTAATTGAGCAGCTGTGGGTGCGCATCGGGCCCTGTATGAACTATCTACATCAGGAGCTTAACGACATCAAAGCCTCGACATATCACTATGACGAACTGCTTTCCGCCCTGGAGCGAAGAGATGTTGTTGCCTGCCAGAAGGCGATTGATAAGGTGATTGATGAAGCGAATTTGCTTTTACAGCGACAATATTTTAACTAAGAGATTATTTAGCAGAGCGACTATATTTCGCCCCTAATTATTTATCTGGTGAATAACTCCTGATGGTTTATTGCCATCAGGAGCGTTATTTCATTAATTAAATAAACTTTTCTTATCGCTTACTCGAAGCGATAAGAGACCGACAGCCCGACCCCGTAGTTACGGCCTGGTGCAGGCTCGTAATAACGACCGTTTGACTCGTTGACAATAACCGAGCCCGCGTACTCTTTATCGAACAGGTTATCGACGCGGCCAAAGACGTCCATGCCCCAGCTGCCGTAGTTGAATTTATACCCGGTGTTCAGCCCGACCACCGTATACGACGGCGCTTTCGCCGTATTCTCGTCGTCGGCCATGATATCGCTCATGTAGCGCACGTCTGAACCCGCGTACCAGCCTTCCTCCGGCTGCCAGCCAAACGAGGCGTAACCCATGTTGCGGGCAATGCCCGGCATCCGGTTACCGTTACAGTCTGCGTCGCTGCAGACGTTAGTCCGGTAGGTGGCATCCAGGTAAGTCCACGCCATCTTCAGCTTCCAGTTCTCGGCAAACTGCTGGTCGAGGGAGACTTCCACCCCCTGACGACGGGTTTTACCGGCATTTTTATAGCTGGTACGCCCGCCAGAGCTGGCATCCACCACGATCTCATCATCCGTATCGGTGCGGAACAGCGCCGCGGTCAGCAGGCCATTGCCGATGCGGGTTTTGCTGCCCACTTCATACGTGTTGTTGGTGGACGGCTGCAGGCCGATGTTCAGGCCGCCCTGGTTATCGGCGCGATAGGAAAGCTCGTTGATGGTTGGCGTTTCGAATCCACGCCCTGCGGCAGCGTAGAGGTTCCATGCGTCCGTCACCGCATACTTCACGGAACCGGCCGGGAGCCACTTGTGATAGCTCGCGTCACCGCTGTCATCGCCGTTGCCCGGCGTAACGTAATGGTCGTTGGAATCAAACCAGACCGAGCTGTAGCGCACTCCCGCATCTACCGACAGTTTCTGCGTCAGCTGCCAGCTGGTTTGCAGGTAAGGGTCAACGTTCCACATCAGGTTACGTTCGTTTCGACGCTTGTCACCCTTCACGCCGTAATCCGGCACGCCGTTGTTCATCACGAAGTTCTCGTATCCGCGACGATCTTCGCTCAGGTTTTCGTAGTTCAGGCCGGTAGTAAACGTCACCGGCACCAGCAGCTCGCCGCGGTGTGTCCAGCGGGTATCCACGCCCTGATAGTGTCGCTGCATATCAATCACGCCGCCGGAGTGGGAGGCTTTCAGCTGCGGCTGATACGGAATCGACTGGTACTGCGTCATTTCACGCTCGCCGGCGTACATCATCACGCTGAGATCGTCCTGGGTGCTGAGCTGACGATCGTAGCGCAGACCGGCCTGGGTCTGCTTGATGGTCTTGCGGGTGTTGTACTGAGCGCCGCGCGGAGACTGACGCGGATTGTTCTGCCACTCCTGATAGCTCAGCCCGCCCGGATCGTTGGCCTTCATGTCCACGCTGTTAAAAATCAGCGTCAGCTTGCTGACGTCGTCAATGCGCACGCCCAGTTTGGCGTTAGCGAGGTTTTTCCGCGCGCCGCTGTGGTCGCGGTAGCCTTTGGTGGTGAAGCGGGTGGTGGAAACGGTGTAATCCACATCGCCCGCGTGGGTGCCGTCACCCATCGCGCCGGTGGCTTTCATGCCGTAGCGCCAGGTACCGTAGCTGCCGTAATAGCTGCTGGCTTCAATGGTCGGCGGCTGCTGCCCGGTCTGGGTGTTGATGTTAATCACGCCGCCGGAGGCGTTGCCGTACAGGGCAGAGAAGGGGCCGCGCAGCACTTCAACGCTCTCCACGCTGGAGAGATCGATGTTGGAGGTCTGGCCCTGTCCGTCCGGCATGGTGGCAGGGATACCGTCGACATACATACGGATACCGCGCACGCCAAACGTTGAGCGGGCACCAAACCCACGCATTGAAAGCTGGAGATCCTGGGCATAGTTCTGGCGGTTCTGAATTTGCAGTCCCGGGACGCTGCCAAGAGATTCAGACAGGTTGATGCGCGGCGCGGCGTGGCGCATGTCATCGCCATTGACGACGCTGACCGCGGCCGGGGTATCCAGTTCCGATACGGTTTGCGGCGTGGCGCTGACGATCATGGTCTGTTCCTCCGCGCTCATTGCGGTTAGCGGCGCGAAAATAACGGGAACCAGCAGCAGCGGGAGAGAAGCCTTACGGGCAGAAATGATTTTCATGAATAAAACCGGTTGTGGTGTATAAACGAACCAAATGGAACATGTCCATACATGTTAAAGGTTTTGTAAATGTTTTGAAAACTATAACCGCACATTGCGTTAATGAAAGGCGAAGCGCGAAAGAAAAACTCCACATTCAGTTCATTAATGATTACTATTCTCATTATCAAAAGGCAATGCCATGACGTTGCCTGCCGGAAGTGATGTCAGCCCAACCCCCTCTTTTCAAAAAAGGAATTGTTATGTCTTTACGTCATCTGTGCTCGCCGCGTCTGAGCCTGTCACTGCTGTCTGCCACTTTACTGCTTGCCGGGACGTTCCAGGTGCATGCCGCCGAAGAGGTGCTGCGTAAAGCTGTGGGCAAAGGGGCGTATGAAATGGCGGTCAGCCAGCAGGAGAATGCGCTGTGGGTGGCGACCTCGCAAAGCCGCAAAACCGATAAGGGCGGAGTTATCTATCGACTTGACCCGGTCACGCTCGACGTGACGCAGGCGATTCATAGCGATCTCAAACCCTTTGGCGCCACGCTCGACGGCGCGACGCAAACCCTGTGGTTTGGCAACACCATCAACGGCGCTGTGACGGCCATCGATGCGAAAACGGGCGACGTGAAAGGGCGTCTGGTGCTTGATAATCGCCAGCGCAGTGAAACCGTCAAACCGCTGCAGCCGCGCCAGCTGGTGGCGGATGACGCGAGCAACACGATTTACATCACCGGCGTCGGCAAAGAGAGCGTGATTTGGGTGGTGGATGGCGCCACGCTGAAGCTGAAAGAGACCATTGCCAATACCGGTACGTACAGCACCGGTCTGGCGCTGGATGCGCAGGCGAAACGCCTCTATACCACGAATGCGGACGGCGAGCTGGTAACCATAGATACGGCCACCAATAAAATCCTGAGCCGCAAAAAGGTGCAGGATGACGGTAAAGAGCACTTCTACCTGAACCTCAGCCTCGATACCGCCGGCCAGCGCGCGTTCCTGACCGATTCAAAACAGCCGGAAGTGCTGGTGGTGAACCTGAAAGACGGCAGCGTGATCGAGAAGATCGCCGCACCTGAATCACTGGCGGTCCTGTTTAACCCGGCCCGCAATGAAGCCTATGTGACGCACCGTGAAGCCGGTAAGGTGAGCGTGATTGACGCGAAAACGTATAAGGTCACAAAAACCTTTGACACGCCGGTCTACCCGAACAGCCTGGCGCTCTCTGCCGATGGCAAAACCCTGTACGTGACGGTGAAACAAAAATCGACTCGCCAGCAGGAAGCCACCCAGCCTGACGACGTCATTCGTATCGCGCTGTAAATAAAAAAAGGGAAGGCATTTGCCTTCCCTTTTTGATGCTTACGGACGCTTAACGCGAGGTTTCTTCCACCAGCGGTGCGTCGTGTTTTTCATCGTCGTGATGAACCGGCGCGGTGCTGTGGATCTCGTGAACGCGCTTACGCACGCCGAACCAGCCGGCAATCAGCAGTACCGCCAGCAGCGGAATCGTTGCGATGGTGTAGGTACCGTTCGGGTAGTCAAACGCCATCAGCACCAGCACGCTGAACAGGAACAGCAGGGTGAGCCAGGAGGTCACCGGTGCGCCCGGCATCTTGAAGCTCACATCAGCCGCTTTGCCTTCTTTGATCGCTTTGCGCAGACGCATCTGGCAGACCACGATGAAGGCCCAGGAGGCGATAATCCCCAGTGCAGCCACGTTCAGAACGATCTCAAATACGCGGGACGGCACCAGATAGTTCAGGAACACGCCAAAGACGTAAACCACCAGCGTTGCCAGAATCCCCGCATAGGGAACCTGCTGCTTGCTCATCTTCGACATGAACTTCGGCGCAGAACCGCCCATCGACATGGAGCGCAGGATACGACCGGTAGAGTAAAGACCGGAGTTCAGGCTGGAGAGCGCCGCGGTCAGGACCACGATGTTCATGATGCTGCCAACGTAAGGCACGCCCAGCTTAGAGAAGAAGGTCACAAACGGACTCTGACCTGCCTGATAGGCAGTCCACGGCAGCAGCAGAACCAGCAGCACCACTGAACCGACGTAGAACAGACCGATACGCCAGATCACGCTGTTAATGGCTTTTGGCACCATGGTCTGCGGATCTTTACATTCACCTGCTGCGGTACCCACCAGTTCGATGGAGGCGAAGGCGAACACCACGCCCTGAACCAGGACCAGCGCAGGCAGCAGACCGTGCGGGAAGAATCCGCCGTTATCGGTTATCAGATGGAAGCCGGTGGCATTGCCGTCCAGCGGTTTACCGCTGCCGAGGAAGACGGTACCCACGACCAGGAACACCACGATGGCCAGCACTTTTACCAGCGCAAACCAGAACTCCATCTCCGCGAACCACTTCACGCCGATCATGTTCATGGTGCCGACAATCGCCAGCGCGCCAAGCGCAAAGACCCACTGCGGCACATCGCCAAACGCGCCCCAGTAGTGCATATACAGCGCAACGGCGGTGATATCGACAATACCGGTCATCGCCCAGTTGACGAAGTACATCCAGCCCGCAACGTAGGCCGCTTTTTCACCGAGGAATTCACGGGCGTAAGAGACGAAGCTTCCGCTGGAAGGGCGATGCAGTACCAGTTCGCCCAGCGCACGAAGAATGAAGAAAGAGAAGATCCCGCACACCAGATAGACCAGGGCGAGAGCCGGGCCAGCCATTTGCAGACGCGCACCCGCACCTAAAAACAGCCCCGTTCCGATAGCGCCGCCGATGGCGATCATTTGAACCTGACGGTTGCCCATCGCTTTGTGGTAGCCCTCTTCGTGGGAGTTCAACCAGCGACGTTTAGCAGCATGATGATCGGCTGCGCTTTTATTGCTTGTTTTCATTGAGTTACCTGTTTGCCTGTCTGAACCATTATCGTGATAGTCCTGCCTGGCAGAGCGCAATACAAACGATTGCTTCTGCGCAAACACATGTCGCCTTCCCAGTCATTCTGCGTATGGATAAGGCGAAACATGGCGAGGCATCCTACCTGCAATTCATAAGCGACGCAAAATATAACCGTGCCGAAAGTGATGCACGTCGAAGGAAATCGTGTGGTCAGAGCAGACGGCGATCACAACACGCTGAATCGTGATGAGTTTTTAGACAAAACATTTGGCGGGTTGATTATTTAATCATCAGAATCTCTTAATTATTACCAGGTGGTAAAGATTTTGACTGCTGGAGAGCATCTAACAGTAACCTGAAAGCGGTAGTGTGCTGGCGACGGCTCGGATAATAAAGGTGATACCCCTCGAAAGTAGGGCACCACGATTCAAGGACCCTGACGAGCCGTCCGTGATTAAGCGCCCCCAGAACCGACGCCTCCGGCACGTAGGCTAATCCGAGGCCATTCTCAGCGGCGTCGATGCGCTGCGACAGGCTGCTCAGCGTAAGCTGCCCCTCAACCCGAACGCGAAGCTCGCGCCCGTCGCGTTCAAATTCCCAGTGATACAGTCCGCCGCGCGTGGGCAGGCGCATGTTGATGCAGCGGTGTTCAGCAAGCTGCTCCGGCGTCTGCGGCACGCCAAAGCGAGCCAGATAATCCCTGGAACCGACCACGGCCATGCGCATATCCGGCGCTATCCGTACCGCAATCATATCTTTTGCCACCTGTTCACCCAGGCGTACTCCCGCGTCGAAACGGCCATCCACGATATCCGTCAGGCCGTTATCTACCGTCACTTCGACGTTAATCTCAGGATACTGCACCATAAACGCCTTCAGTACCGGCCAGAGCACGGCGTCCATCGCATGCTCGCCGGCGACGATGCGAACAGAACCTGCGGGTTTGTTGCGTGCGCTGCGAAGCGTCGTGAGCTCCTGCTCAATCTCCATCAAATGCGGGCTTAAGCGCGTAAAGAGCTGCTCACCCGCCTGGGTGGGAACAACGCTGCGGGTTGTGCGGGTTAAAAGGCGAACGTCGAGCCGCGCTTCAAGCTTGCGCATGGCATGACTCAGCGCCGATTGCGAGACGCCCAGCTGCGCCGCCGCGCGCGTAAAGCTGCGCTCGCGGGCGACCACCATAAAAGAGAGCAGGTCGTTGAAATTATCTTTTAGCATCGCGATTGCCTCTATTTATGAATTTCAATCATATTTCCTATCTGATTATGCACACTAATGCTCCGGATTGCTTTGCGCTACTGTTAACGCAACAGTAAACGAGGAGCATAAGATGAAAATTATCCGCAGCGGATCATTACCTTCAGCAAAAGGACCGGAAGCCTGGTTCACCGGCACCGTCCGCATTGACGCACCATTTCAGGCGAGCGAACCTGCCAGCGTCGGCGGGGCAACCGTGACCTTTGAGCCGGGCGCGCGCACCGCGTGGCATACGCATCCCCTTGGGCAAACGCTGATTGTGACGCAGGGTCGCGGCTGGTTACAGGAGTGGGGCAAAGCGGCGGAAATATTGAATCAGGGCGATATCGCCTGGATCCCACCCGGCGTAAAGCACTGGCACGGCGCAAGCGCGCAAACGGCGATGACGCATATTGCCATCGCCGAATCCGTTAACGGCAGCCCGGTTGCATGGCTGGAAAAAGTCACCGACGAGCAGTATCCGAACGGCTAACCGCCAAAAACGGCAATCGCCTGCTGCAGGCGCGTGGTGCGCTGCGTCAGGTGATTCGCCGCGTGAGTGACGTTATCCACCATCCCCGTATTGTTGTGGGTCATTGCGCCGATACGGGAGATGGATGCGTTGATGAGCGTCAGCGCCTGGGTTTGCTCCTGCGTGGCGTGGCCGATCTCCTTAATCAGGGAGGAGACCCGCAGCACGTTGTCGATCATAACCGTCAGCTGCGTTTCGGTTTGTTCTACCTTCTCCACGCCAGCGTTGACGCTGGCGACGTTTTTCTCAATCAGCGCTTTGATCTCTTTCGCCGCCGTCGCGGAGTGCTGCGCAAGATTGCGCACCTCGGCCGCCACCACGGCAAAACCGCGCCCGGCTTCACCTGCACGCGCCGCTTCCACGGCCGCATTCAGCGCAAGAATATTGGTCTGGAAGGCGATACGATCGATAACGCTGATAATATCGACGATCTGGCTGTTATCCTGCGACACGGATTGCATCATACCGATGGTCTCTTTCATCATCGCTTCACCGCGGTGGGCGCTGTCGCGGGTGCGATCCGCCATCTCCGTGGCTTCTTTCGCTGTTTCTGCCGTCTGCTCCACCGCGCTGGCGATCTCTTCCACCGCGGACGCGGTTTGCTGCAGAAAATCTGCGGTCTCTTCTGAACGCGTCTGCAGCGCCGCACCTTCTTTCGCGACCTGCTGGCTGATGGTGCCAATCCCGCTGATTTGCGCCCCGACATCGTCAACCAGCGAATTCAGGTTCAAACCTGATTGATTGACCAGACGCATCATCAGCCCGATGTCGTCGATCCTGTCAAAATGGTAATAGTCCGTTTTACGCCCTGAAACCACGCGCTGCATCTGTTGCACAATAGATTTTACCGGACGGGCGATCTGCGCATGAAGATAATAGGTCAGGGCAATAAACAGCAGCGCCAGACTTCCCGACTGCATAAGTTTATCAGGGAATAAATACACCGCCAGGCAGGAGAGTAACGCCGTCGTCGCAATACCCAGATGGATGCGTTTACTGGTGCTGAGACATTTAAAGATCGACATAAACGAAAATAAACCGCGCCGGACCAGTAACCCTTTATAAAAGCGGTAATGTTTTAATTCATTATTACGCACTTTTGCATACAGTTTTTCACTGGCCGCAATCTCTTCCCGTGCGGGTATATTTCGCACGGAAATATACCCCGTCAGGGAACCACCCTGCCAGACCGGCGTCACGTTAGCCCGCACCCAGTAGTGGTCGCCATTATGACGACGGTTCTTCACCAGCCCCGTCCAGGTCTCACCCTGCTGCAGGGTATACCACATGTCGCCAAACGCTTCGGCAGGCATGTCGGGATGGCGGATGAGGTTATGCGGCTCACCCAGAAGATGTTCTTCTTTATATCCGCTGGCTTCAATAAAAGCGGAATTAGCATAAGTAATATGGCTTTTGGTATCGGTGGTCGACATTAACGTCGAACCATCGTTAAGTAAATACTCGTTTTGTGTAACGGGACTGTTACGCCTCATGAGTAACTCCATGATGATGTGCAAGAATAAAAAATGCCCGGAAAATGCTCCGGCAAGATTAATGTGTTTATTTTTATATAACGGCCTGCTGCATATTCTGTCTGAAATTCTGACTGCCTGAAATACCCGTTGTTCATTATTTTTAATCTGTTAATGTTCGCGAATGTAATAAAAATGAAAATATTTTCAGGGGTGTATTCTGGAGTCGCTGCAAATAAACGACATAACCCAAACTGAAAGAGGGAGATCGTCTCTCAGGAAAAATTGTCATGCTGAAATAGCGTTTCGTTAACAGGATCAAAACGCTATCATTTGGTCAGTTTTCGTTATTACAGTGAGGCTGAGGTGAAAATTAACGTCATCGGGACCAGCGGGAGTGGAAAAAGCACGCTGGCGAAGCAGATTGCGACCGAACTGGCTATTCCCTATATCGAGATGGACAGACTCTACTGGCGACCTGACTGGCAGGGAACGCCGGACGATGTGTTTCAGGAAAAGCTGGAGCAGGCGCTACAGTCTTCGCCAGACTGGGTGCTTGACGGCAACTATAACCGCACGCGGCCGGTGAAATGGCGTAATGTCGACGTTGTGGTGTGGGTCGATTATGGCTTTGCCCGCACCCTCTGGCAGGCCGTCATCAGGGCAATCAAACGGGCCTGGCATAAGCACGAGCTCTGGCCCGGCACCGGGAACAAAGAGAGTTTCCGGCGCGCGTTCTTTAGTAAAGAGTCGATTCTCATCTGGACGATGAAAACCTGGCGTAACAACCGCACGCGTTATGAAGCCGATCTGCAAAACCCGCAATATGGGCATATTCGTTTTGTCCGTATTACCCGCCGCGGGCAGGCGGAAACGCTGATTGCCGCCTTAAAGTCTTATTCTTAGCATGGTTTTATATATCTGATTTCCGGCAAACTAAATGTAAATTAATTGTTTCTCAGTGGTGAAATGCGCCTTTAATAATGTCGACATGTTAAGTCAAACGAGAACGCAACATGTCATGGCGAATCAGCATTCTGGATAAAAGCCCCATCGCTGAAAACGAAACGGCTGCCGATGCACTGGCGCGTACGCTGGCGCTGGCGCAGCAGGCAGAAAATCTGGGCTATCACCGCTTCTGGATTGCCGAACACCACAACACTCCCCATCTTGCCAGCCCCTCGCCGGAGCTGCTGATTGCCTGGATCCTCGGGCAGACAACGCACATCCGCGTCGGATCCGGCGGCGTGATGCTCCAGCACTACAGCCCTTATAAAGTCGCCGAGAATTTCAACGTGCTGGCCGCGCTGGCGCCCGGTCGCGTGGATCTCGGCGTCGGGAAAGCCCCCGGCGGTTTACCGCTCTCAACCCGCGCGCTGCAGCAGGGGCTGAATCAACAGGAAAAGGGCAGCTTCGCCGAACAGCTGGCCCAGCTCGATCGCTGGATCCGTCCTGAGCATCAGTCTCATGAAGAGGCCGTTCGCGCCACGCCGCTGCCGCCGCTGCCTGCCGAGGGTTTCCTGCTGGGCGCGAGTACCGATAGCGCGCTGCTGGCCGCCGGGCTCGGCTGGCACTTTGTCTTTGCCGCGCATCTGAACGGCGATCCGGAGCTGCTGCGCGAGGTGGTCTCGACCTGGCGTAAGCACAGCGCGCGGGACGTGATTGTGGCGGTACAGGCGATTGTCGCGCCGACGCAGGCCGAGGCGGAAGCCCTGGCGCAGAAGGTCGAAGTGTGGGGCGTTGAGCTGGCAAACGGCCAGCGTGTCACCGTGGCCAGCGAAGAGCAGGCCTACGCCTTTGCGCGTCAGGCGGGCAGCGAGCCGGTGCGCATTGCACGTCGGGCGCAGTCGCTGCTGGCGGGTACGGCTGAATCGGTGCTCGAACAGCTTAACGCCCTGCATGAAAAGTGGGGCATTGACGAATTTATCATCGACACGCCGGTCGCGGAGGGGGCAACGCGCGTCGCGTCGCTGCGCCTGCTTGCCGAGGCGCGTCTTAACAAGGAGGTCACCGTATGAGCTTTGGCGAACAGCTGATTGCCTGGCGTCGCGAGCTGCACCAGAACCCGGAGCTCTCCGGCCAGGAAGTGGAAACCACAACGCGTCTGCGCCAGTGGCTGACGAATGCCGGGATCACCCCGCAGCCTTACGACCTGTCGACCGGGCTGGTGGCGGAAATCGGCTCGGGCAACAAACTGATTGCGCTGCGCGCGGATATCGACGCCCTGCCGATTGAAGAGCGCAGCGGCGTGCCGTTTAGCTCCCAGCGTGCAGGCGTAATGCATGCCTGCGGACACGATATCCACACCAGCGTGATCCTCGGCGCCGCGTTAAAGCTGAAAGAGCGGGAAGCCTCGCTTAACGGCCGGGTGCGGATCCTGTTTCAGCCTGCCGAAGAGAACTTTGGCGGTGCGAAGAGCATGGTGCGGGCCGGTGCCCTGCGTGACGTCAGCGCCATCTTCGGCATGCACAACGAGCCCGGCCTGCCGGTCGGTGAGTTCGCTACCCGCGGCGGGCCGTTTTATGCCAACGTCGATCGCTTCGTGATCCGCATTACCGGTAAGGGCGCGCACGCCGCACGTCCGCACGAAGGTAATGACGCCATCGTGCTGGCGAGCCAGCTGGTGACGGCGCTGCAAAGCGTCGCCAGCCGCAACGTCAATACGCTGGATTCGGTGGTGCTGAGCGTGACGCGCATTGCAGGCGGTAACACCTGGAACGTGCTGCCGGAAAGCGTCGAGCTGGAAGGCACGCTGCGCACCCACCGCACGGAAGTACAGCAGAACGTGAAAGCCCGCGTGGGCGAAATCGCCGCCGGGTTTGCCAGCGCCTTTAGCGCGCAGATTGATATCACCTGGTATGCCGGGCCCACCGCGCTGGTGAACGACGAGCGCTGGGCCGATTTCGCCACCTCGGTCGCCAGAGAAGCAGGCTACGAAACCCGGCACGCCGAGCTGCATATGGGTGGGGAAGATTTCGCGGTCTATCTGCAGCAGATCCCGGGGGCGTTTGTCAGCATCGGCAGCAACAGCCCGTACGGTTTACACCATCCGGCCTTCAATCCGGATGAAGCCCTAATTGAGCCCGCTGCCCGCTATTTTGCACAGCTTGCGGAAAAAGCCCTGCAACACGTTTAATTCTTAAGAGGTGAATATGTCTGCACATCGTCAACTGCGGCTCGGGACCATTTTGCATGGTGCATCCGGAAATATGTCCGCCTGGCGTCACCCTGAGGCCGTCGCCGATGCCAGCATCAATTTTGATTTCGTCAAAGCGACGGCGTTAAAGGCGGAGGAGGGCAAACTCGATTTTTTATTCGTTGCCGACGGTCTCTATATCAACGAGAAATCGATCCCGCATTTTTTAAACCGCTTTGAACCGCTGACGGTGTTATCCGCTCTCGCCAGCATCACCTCGCGCCTGGGGCTGGTAGGAACCTTATCCACCTCCTACAGCGAGCCTTTCACCACGGCGCGCCAGTTCGCCAGCCTCGACCACCTGAGCAACGGGCGCGCGGGCTGGAACGTGGTGACTTCGCCGCTGGAAGGGTCAGCGAAGAACTTTTCCCGTGAAAAACATCCCGAGCACGCGCTGCGCTATCGCATTGCGGATGAATATCTCGACGTGGTGAAAGGGCTATGGGATTCCTGGGAAGGCGATGCCTTTGTGCGCAACAAAGAGAGCGGTCAGTTTTTTGACCCGGCAAAATTGCATACCCTGGACCACCACGGTGATTTCTTCCAGGTCGCCGGTCCTCTGAATATTGGTCGAACGCCGCAGGGGCGGCCGATTGTCTTTCAGGCGGGCGCGTCGGACGACGGGAAAAAGCTGGCGGCGAAACATGCCGACGCCATTTTTACCCATCACGAGACCCTCGATGAGGCAAAAGCCTTTTATCGCGACGTGAAGCAGCAGCTGGAAAGTAACGGACGCCTCGCGTCAGATTTACATATTTTCCAGGGCGTCAGCGTGATTGTGGGTAAAGACGCCGATGACGTGGAAAACCAGTATCAAACCACGGCGGCGCTGGTGTCGATTAACGATGCCCTCAACTACCTCGGACGCTATTTCGAACATCACGATTTCAGCCAGTACCCGCTCGACGAGCCGTTCCCGTATATCGGCGACTTAGGCAAAAACAGCTTCCGCAGCACCACTGATGAAATTAAGCGTAACGCCCGCGAGCGCAGCTTAACCCTGCGTCAGGTGGCGCTGGAAGCCGCCTCGCCGCGACCGCGCTTTTCCGGTACGCCGGAAGAGGTGGCCGACGGCCTGCAGGCCTGGTTTGAAGGCTATGCCGCAGACGGCTTCATCATTCAGGGCGGCACGCCGGACACCTTCCCGCGCTTTGTTGACCAGGTGGTGCCTGTTTTACAGGCGCGCGGCCTGTTCCGTACCGACTACCCGGGCACCACGCTGCGCGAAAGCCTCGGCTTAGACGAACCTAAAAACCAATACACACAACAATAAAAGAGAACCCCGCTATGCAGAAAACAACGCTTATTCTGGCGCTCGCGCTGGCCTTTACCCCTGCCGTCTGGGCAGAGAATGTGAATATTAACGGCACCGGCGTGAGCATCGAGGCCAATAAAACGCCGGTTAATACCGTCAAAAACAGCGAGGCGGTGGCACAGCTGCCGAAAGACTATCGCTTTGCCGTGCCGGGGAAATTTACCGTGGCGGTGGCGGGCCTCAATCAACCGCCGCTGACGGTGTTTTCCGACGACAACAAAACGCTGCTGGGAAGCGAGGTTGACGTCGCCCGTCTGGTCGCTGACAGCCTCGGGCTGGAGCTAAACGTGGTGCCAACCTCCTGGGAAGACTGGCCGCTGGGCGTGGCTTCCGGGAAATATGATGCCGCTATCAGCAACATCACCGTCACCAAAGAGCGTAAAGAGAAGTTTGACTTTGCCACCTACCGCAAAGATTCCCTCGGGTTCTACGTGAAATCAACCAGCCCGATCAAGTCGCTGCAGAAGGCGGAAGACATCGCCGGGCTGCGGATTATCGTCGGCTCCGGCACCAACCAGGAGGCCATCCTCCTGGCCTGGAATGCCGAAAACCTCAAGAAAGGTCTGAAGCCCTTTACCCCGATCTACACCAAAGACGATGCGGCACAAACGCTGGCCCTGCAGTCCGGACGCGCGGATGCCTACTTTGGCCCGAACGTGATTGGCGCCTGGAAAGCGGCGCTGAACGGGAAAACCAAACTGGTGGGTAGCGTCGACGGCGGCTGGCCGAAGGCGGCGCACATAGCTGTGACGCTGAAAAAAGGCAGCGGGCTGGTTGAGCCGGTGCAAACCGCGCTGAACGGCGTGATCAAAAACGGCGACTACGACAAAGTGCTGAACCGCTGGGGGGAAGGCGTTGAGCGTATTCCTCAGTCAGAAGTGAACCCGGCTGGCCTGGGCGATTAAGGAGGCGTGATGAGCGAACGATTTCGTGATGTTTCCCCGGAAGACGCCGAGCTTCAGCCCATTATCGAAGGGCTGTTCGGTGAATATGCCGCCCGCTACGGGGACTACTTCTCCAAAGACGCGGAAGTTGAGCTTACAGAGTGGTATTTAGCGCCGCAGGGGCTGTTTATCGTACTGGAGCGCGACGGGAAGATTATCGCCACCGGCGCGTACAAACCTTTCGACGAACGCACCGCAGAAATCAAACGCATCTGGACGGACAAAACCCTGCGTCAGCAGGGGCTTGCCGGGCGCGTGGTGCAGGAGCTTGAGCGCAGGGCTGTGCTGGCAGGGTACAGCCAAATATACCTGACAACCGGCTTTCGCCAGCCGGAAGCGGTACGGCTCTATCTCAGCCAGGGCTATCAGGCGCAGTTCGATCTGAACCGCGATCCGGAAGAGTACAGCCAGCCGCCGTTTGACGGTCGGCTGCGCTTCACCAAAACGCTGGTACGCGAAGCGTTCAGTAAAACCGCATGAGGAACGACGATGAGCAACGTTGAAACCATTAAGGTGGTCCCGGCGCGTTATCCGCTGCGGGCCGTCGGCGCCGCGGTGGCGCTGTTTGTCCTGGCGGTCGTGATTCAGTCCGTGGCCTTTAACCCGCGCTGGGAGTGGGCGGTGTTTGCCCGCTGGTTCTTTGACCCGGTGATCCTCGAAGGTGTCGGGCAGACCCTGCTGCTGACGCTGATCGGCACCGCGCTGAGCGTGGTGCTTGGCGGCATGCTGGCGCTGGCGAGACTCTCTTCATCCTGGCTGCTGAGCAGCCTGGCGTGGGCCTACATCTGGCTGTTTCGGTCGCTGCCGCTGATCGTGGTGCTGATCATTCTCTACAACTTCTCCTATCTCTACGACACGCTCTCGCTCGGCGTGCCGTTCACCGGCATCACCTGGGGCAGCTTTGAAACCATCAACGTGCTGGGTCAGTTTTCTACCGCCGTGGTGGGGCTCACCCTGGTGCAGAGCGCCTATACCGCCGAGATCGTTCGCGGCGGATTCCTCGGGGTCGATCACGGCCAGTATGAGGCCGCCGCCGCGCTCGGTCTGCCGGCCTGGCGACGCACGGTGCGCATCATTTTGCCTCAGGCGCTGCGCACCATTCTGCCGTCGGGGTTCAATGAAATCATCAGCCTCGCCAAGGGCACGGCGATGGTGTACGTCCTGGCGATGCCGGAGCTGTTCTATACCATCCAGATGATCTACAACCGCACGCAGGAGGTGATCCCGCTGCTGATGGTCGGTGCCGCCTGGTATCTGGCGATCACCACCGTCCTGTCCGCTATCCAGTATGGCGTCGAGCGCGCGCTTGCCCGCAGCGAACGCCGCTCTGCCGTTAACCAGAACCGTGCCGCTCGTCGCACCCGTTCTGTCACCACCACGCCAGCACAGGAGCCCGTCCATGCAAGCCTCTCCTGAAGGACATATTTCGATTACCGGCGTCAGCAAGTATTTCGGTCGCCATAAGGCGCTCGACAACGTTTCGCTTGAGATCCCGCCCGGGTCCGTGACGGTCATCCTCGGGCCGTCCGGCTCTGGTAAATCGACGCTGCTGCGCACTATTAACCACCTGGAACGCGTCGATGAAGGCTTTATTCAGATCGACGGGGACTACATTGGCTATCGCCGTCAGGGCGACAGGCTCTATGAGCTGAAGGAGAAGGAGATCCTCAAGCAGCGCGTCAACGTGGGCTACGTGTTCCAGAACTTCAATCTCTTTCCGCACCTCACGGTGCTGGAAAACCTGATTGAGGCGCCCATCGCGCATAAAAAGCTCAGCAAAAAAGAGGCGGTGGAAAGGGCGTACAGCCTGCTGGACGTGGTCGGGCTGCGGGATAAAGCCGATGCCTGGTCGCGCCATCTTTCCGGCGGTCAGCAGCAGCGTATCGCGATTGCCCGCGCGCTGGCGCTGCGTCCCCGCGTGATGCTGTTTGATGAGCCCACCTCGGCGCTGGATCCGGAGCTGGTGGGGGAAGTGCTGGACGTGATCAAAAAGCTGGCGCGGTCCGGCACCACGCTGGTGGTGGTTACCCACGAGATCGGCTTTGCCCGGGAGGTGGCGGATCAGGTGGTGTTTATGGTCGACGGAAAAATCATCGAGCAGGGAAGCAGTGACGAGGTATTAAACCGTCCGTCACATGCGCGAACGCGCCAGTTTCTCTCCAAAGTCTTGTAAGGAGTGCCAATGAAATATGGACTTCTGGCGGGGCTGGTCTTCACGACGGCGAGCCACGCCAGCATTGATTTGAAAGCCAACGAGCAGCCGCTGCCGGTGACGGTGGATAGGCTGGCTGTGGCGAAGATCCCCGCCAATTACAAATTCGTTGAGCCGGGTACGCTGACGGTCGCCGTTTCGGCGCTGAATTCTCCGCCGCTGGCGCTGCTGGCCAGCGATAACCGCACGCGCATCGGCAGCGACCCGGATATCGCCCGCCTGCTGGCGGGCAGCCTGGGGCTAAAGCTGAAGCTGGTGCCGACGGCGTGGGAAGACTGGCCGCTCGGGATCGCCTCCGGGCGCTACGACGTGGCGCTGGTGAACATTGCGGTGACCGAACAGCGTAAAGAGAAATTTGATTTTGCGACCTACCGCGTCGATTCGCTGGCGTTTTCGGTGAAATCCACCAGCGAGATTCAGTCAATCAAAAGCGCGGAAGATCTGGCCGGGAAAAAGGTGATCGTCGGCTCTGGTACGAATCAGGAACGCATCCTGCTGGGCTGGAACGAAGAGAACAAAAAGGCGGGAAGGGCGCCTGCGCTGCCGGTCTATCTCCACGACGATGCCTCGGGCAATCTCTATATTCAGTCCGGCAGGGCTGACGTGTTCTTCGGCCCGCAGTCGGTATCGGCCTATAAGGCTGCGCTCACGGGCAAAACCCGCGTCGTCGGTTTAGGGCCGAAAAAAGCCTATGTCGCCACCACCACCAAAAAGGGCAATGAGCTGGTGTACGCGCTGCAGGCCGCGCTGGACGGCGCGATTAAGCGCGGAGATTACCAGAAGGTGCTGGCGCGCTGGGGTGAGCAGGGCGAAGCGGTGGCGCAGTCGGAGGTCAACCCGCCTGGGATAACCTACTAATGGTGCTCTACACTTAGGGTTTTCATCCCGCAGGGGGCAACATGATTAAACTCTATGGCGTACCCGGCTGGGGCTCGGCGATCGGTGAAGTGATGCTAACCCTGGCCGATATCCCTTATCAATTTATCAACGTGGACGGGTTTGACCAGCCCGGCCCGCAGCGTGAGCTGCTGCAAAAGCTTAACCCGCTGTGTCAGGTGCCCACGCTGGAGCTGGAAAATGGCGCCATCATGACCGAAACGGCGGCGATTGCCCTGATGGTGCTCGACAGATGTCCCGATCTCGCGCCGCCCGTGGGGCAGGCCGAACGCCAGCAGTTTCAGCGCTTGCTGATCTGGTTTGTGGCCAACGTCTATCCCACGTTTACGTATGCGGACTATCCCGAACGCTGGGCGCCGGATGCGCCTGAACAGCTGCAGAAAAACTGCATCGAATACCGGAAGTCCCTCTATTTGTGGTTCGAAACTCAGCTCAAGGCCGCCCCGTTTGCGCTGGGTGAACGGCTGACGCTGCTGGACGTGTATATCGCGGTGGCGCGCACCTGGGGGCCACGCCATGACTGGTTTGCGGCCAATACGCCGAAACTGATGGCCATCGCAGATACCGTATGTCAGCTGCCGGAACTGCACAAGGTGTTAAAGGCCAACGGTATTATCTGATAACGTGGAGCCCTGACTCACAACTGGAAGCCTGCATATGCCACACGTAGATATCAAATGTTTTCCCCGCGATTTGAACGACGAACAAAAAACCGCACTGGCCGAGGATATTGCTGAGGTCATTATTCGCCATTTCAACAGCAAAGACAGCTCGGTGTCCGTTGCGTTGAATCAGGTGAACCAGGAGGACTGGAAAGCGCAGGTCTGGGATACCGAAATAGGACCGAAGCTGGACGAATTAATCAAAAAGCCAGGCTATTCAATGTAAGCGCAATTGCCGGGGGGAACTCTTCTCCCCGGTTTTTCCCCGCCTCGTCTTCCCGCTTTTTCGCAAAAATCGATAAAAATGCGTTTTATCTTATCCGTTACACTTTACGTTTCTTACTGACATTTCATACATCCTTAGGAAAGATCTCAAACAGAATCAATTAAGGACAGACACGCTAAAGGATAATTTTCTCATGACAAAATTACCCCGTTTTTCACTCGCCTTTCTTCACCCTCGTTACTGGCTAAGCTGGGCTGGCATCGCCGCGCTGTGGCTCATCATGCTGCTCCCTTATCCGCTGCTGTTCCGAATCGGCCACAGTCTTGGACGGCTGGCGATGCGCCTGCTTCCGCGCCGCGTTGAGATTGCCCGCCGCAACCTGGAACTCTGTTTTCCGGAGATGAAAAAGGCGGAGCGAGAGTCACTGCTGCAGCGTAATTTTGAATCGGTAGGAATGGGGGTAATCGAAACCGGGATGGCATGGTTCTGGCCCGCGTGGCGGGTGAAGAAATGCTTTACCGTGACGGGTTATGAGCACATGGAAAAGGCGCGGGCAAAGGGAAATGGCGTGGTGCTCGTTGGCATGCATTTTCTCACCCTTGAGCTGGGCGCGCGGATCTTTGGCATGCTCAACCCCGGCATTGGGGTGTATCGTCCGAATAATAACGCGCTGCTGGACTGGCTTCAGACGCGCGGGCGCCTGCGCTCCAATAAAACCATGCTCGATCGTCATGATTTAAAGGGCATGATCCGCTCGCTGAAGCAGAATGAAATTTTGTGGTACGCCCCGGACCATGACTATGGCAAAACCAATAGCGTCTTTGTGCCGTTCTTTGCGGTTGCGGATGCCGCCACGACCGCTGGAAGCTATATGCTGGTCAAAAGCGCTAAGCCAGCCGTCATTCCCTTTGTGCCGCGCCGCAGGGCGGACGGTACCGGCTACGAACTGATTATTCTGGAGGATATCAGCGAGGCGCTGCAGGGGGGCGATAAAGAATCTGTTGCGACGCAGATGAACAGGGCGATTGAGCAGGCGGTACGGATGGCGCCAGAACAGTATATGTGGCTACACCGGCGCTTCAAAACGCGTCCTGAAGGTCAGCCTGACCGGTATGCCCGCCGCAAGAGCGTGGCACCACGGGCTGATATCCTGTCCGCCGCCGATCTTTCCGACCGATCGGGCGTCCAGCACTGAGGCAGCAATCCTGCCCTCACCGTGCAGCGAGGGCAGGATCGAGGCTTACAGCGCAGACCTGCGGTACGGCGCATAGTCCGCCTGCCACCAGGTCTTCTCAATACGCGCCATCAGCGTCTCATCATCTGTCGCCGGAGCCACGCCCTGTTCAATCGCGGCCCGGGCGACGGCGACGGCAATCTGGCGTGAGACCGTTTCAATCTGATCTACCGGCGGCAGCAATCCGCCTTTTTCCGTGGTGACCAGCGGAGACTGCGCGGCCAGGCTGCGGCTTGCGGCCATCAGCATCTCTTCCGTCACCCGGCGCGCGTTGCAGGCCAGTACGCCCAGCCCCAGGCCCGGGAAAATATAGGCGTTGTTACACTGGGCGATCTCGTAGTGTTCATTCTCCCAGAATACCGGGGCGAACGGGCTGCCGGTGGCCACCAGCGCGGCACCCTGGGTCCAGGCGATAAGATCCTGCGGCTGGGCTTCCGCCCGCGAGGTCGGGTTCGAGAGCGGCATGATGATCGGGCGCGGACAGTGGCGATGCATCTCTTTGACAATCTCTTCGCTGAACAGCCCCGGCTGGCCCGAAACGCCGATCATCACCGTGGGATGCGCGTTTTTCACCACGTCCAGCAGGGAAATATTTTGCGAGTCTACCTGCCAGCTGCAAACGGCGTCGCGCGCGGTAAGCAGGTTTTTCTGGAAATCGAGCAGGTTGGTCATGTCGTCGGTCAGCAGGCCGAAGCGATCGACCATAAAGATCCGGCTGCGCGCTTCCGGCTCGGCCAGGCCGTCATCCACCATTAGCGCCACAATTTTTTCAGCTATCCCGCATCCGGCAGAGCCGCTGCCCAGGAAGACCACGCGCTGGTCGCGAATGCGCGTGCCCGCCGCATGTGCCGCCGCCATCAGCGTACCGGCGGTCACGGCGGCCGTGCCCTGGATATCATCATTGAAGCAGCACAGCTGGTCGCGGTAGCGCTGCAGCAGCCTGGTGGCGTTTTTCTGCGCAAAGTCTTCAAATTGCAGGAGCACATTGGGCCAGCGCGCTTTAACGGTGCTGACAAACATATCCATAAACTCAGCGTACTGATCGTCGCTGATGCGCGGGTGGCGCCAGCCCATGTACATCGGGTCGTCGAGGTGCTGCTGATTATTGGTGCCGACATCCAGCATAATCGGCAGGGTAGAGGCCGGATGGATCCCGCCGCAGGCGGTATACAGCGACAGCTTGCCAATTGGGATACCCATTCCGCCGATACCCTGATCGCCAAGCCCTAAAATACGTTCCCCGTCCGTCACCACAATCACACGAACGTCGTTGCGCGAAAAGCTTTGCAGCATCTCATCAATACGATGTCGATTCGGCCATGAAATAAACAGGCCGCGCGCGCGTCGATAAATCGTGGAGAAATGCTCGCAGGCTTCACCGACCGTCGGGGTATAGATAATCGGTAGCGTCTCTTTCAGATGCGAACGCAGGAGGTTATAAAAGAGCGTTTCGTTGGTGTCCTGAATATTTCGCAGGTAAACATGACGCGAAATATCGCTTTTAAAATGGCAGAACTGCACCCAGGCGCGCTCGGTTTGTTCCTCAATAGTTTCAACGTTGTGCGGCAATAACCCATGCAGATTAAAATTGTCACGCTCTTCTTTAATAAATGCGAGTCCTTTATTTAGCAGCGGATTTTCCAGCAATACGGCCCCGTTATAGGGGGTGTACAGAACTTCTTTCCGGGACATGGTTAACTCCTGAATTTTTTATATAAAGCAGATTAAGAGATGAAATAGATCATAATGCCTTCGGTCACGACCCCGACGGCAGTGCCAATTAATATGGAAGAGGATGCGGTATCAATATAGGTATCGCTGCGTAAGGCAAACATCCCCGCGGCAATCGCGGAAGGCGTTGCGCCAATAATAACGACCTGCTGCAGTAAGGTGTGGCTCAGGCCAAAGGCGATCCCCGCTGCGGCCATCATTGCCGGCTGAATAAGGTTTTTAATACTGATGTTGGTAAACGTCTGCACGTTCAGTTTTGGACGTTCACCGTAAAACAACAGGCCGAGGGCAAACAGGGACAGCCCGCCTGAAACCTTGCCAACCATCTCAATAGGCATGCTGAGAATGGAAGGTATCTGCACGCCGGCCAGGCTGAGCAAGACGCCGGAAACCGGGATCCAGACGATAGGATTGCGTGCCGCTTTGATGAGGTTTTGCACGATCATCGCGCCCGGGTGCAGTGCCTCCAGGCCATCTTGACCGTTTTTATCACCCATACGAATCAGGACGATAGTCAGAGGGATCATGATAACGCTGGTAATAATATTGCCAATCAGCACGCCGATAAATCCTTCCGGCCCAATCAATACCGCCAGGACCGGTGCGCCAAAGTAGGCCATATCCGGAAAGGCGCAAACCAGAGACTGAATGGCGCTGGTTTTGATATCGTGGCGGAAAACGTAGCGCGAAATAAATAGCGTCAGTAAATACGACCCCATTAAACCGACAACTAAAACGGCCATAAAGGTCAGATTCTTAATTTTATTCGGGTCGGTATGCAATGCGCCGATAAAAAGATGGAAAGGAAGGGCGAAACGAATCACCACGGTTGCTATAACGTTTGCATCTTCACGCCGGGAATATCCCAGCTTTCCACTTAGCCATCCAAGTAACATTATAAAGACGAGCGGAAACAGTGACTGTAATAGTAATGAAGGCATAGTATTTCCTGTAGGGTATTTTATGTGTTTTATTGCAGCGCTAATCTAGCGCTTAGAAAGCAGGGCAGGAGTGACAAGGGTCACACTCTCTCTGGTTTTATTAATTTCAAAAAGATTGCATTAGTTGGATAACTAATACTTTCGTCAAATATTGATAAGACGCAAGAAAGCGACAATGGGCGCCATAAATAACTTTAGTTACTTAATGCTGAATTAAGTTATTTAAAAGCAAAGAGCCGAATTGTTCACATTTCTTCCGGCAGGCCCGTGCTAATTTCATGTTGAGCCTGTTTTTAGAAAAGGCCATCTAAGTCTTTATTTATATTTAAGAACATTTATTCGTATCAGGAATAGTTTCAGTTATTCCTTTCTCTGTTTATCCGAACACAAATTCAGGTGATTATATGAAAGATAATCCTGTACCGACTTCTGAACTGTCGACCTCGCGTTTTGCCTTTGGGCTCAACAATACCGAGGTGGGCACGGTCCCGTTGATGCTGTTCGTCGGGATCGCCGCGATTGTGGCGACGTCCGCCTGGGCAGGGCTGCTGCCAAAAAATATGATTGGTGGACTCGCGGTCATCATGACCCTCGGCTTCGCGTTTGCCAAAGTAGGGCGTCAAATCCCGGTGCTGAAAGATATCGGCGGCCCGGCGATCCTGTGCCTGATGGTCCCCTCCGTGCTGGTCTATTTTGGCGTATTCGGGAAACATACCCTTGATACCGTGCATTTGCTGATGAAAGAGGCGAATCTGCTCTATTTCGTCATCGCCTGCCTGGTGGTCGGCAGCATTCTGGGGATGAACCGGGTGCTGCTGATCCAGGGGATGATGCGCATGTTTGTTCCGCTGGTGGCGGGAACATGCATGGCCGTGCTGAGCGGCCTCATTGTGGGCTCACTGTTTGGTTATACGCCTTACCACACCTTCTTCTTCATCATTGTGCCCATCATCGGCGGTGGGATTGGCGAGGGGATTTTGCCGCTGTCCCTGGCCTATTCGGCAATACTGGGGCAGACGCCGGACGTCTACGTTGCGCAGCTGGCACCCGCTGCGGTCGTCGGGAATATCTTCGCCATTATTTGTGCGGGCTCGCTGGCGCGTCTCGGCGCGAAACGCCCTGCGCTTTCGGGAGATGGCATGCTTACGCGGAGTAAAGACGACGCCAGCCTGTTTGCCGGGGCGCAAAGCACGCAGCAGACGGATTTTCATCTGATGGGGGGCGGATTGCTGATGGTGTGCGCGTTTTTCATCGTCGGCGGATTGTTTGAAAAACTGGTACACATTCCCGGCCCGGTGCTGATGATCCTGATTGCCGTCCTGTGTAAATACTTCAGGGTGATCCCGGCCTCAATGGAGCAGGGCGCGCACAGCTGCTATAAATTCGTCTCGGCTGCGCTGGTCTGGCCGCTGATGATCGGCCTCGGAATGTTATACGTGCCGCTTGAAAGCGTGGTGTCGGTCTTCTCGGTGGGATACGTGGTGGTATGCGGTTCGGTTGTGATTGCGATGGCGCTGAGCGGCTACGTTATCGCGTCGCGTCTGAATATGTATCCTGTGGAAGCGGCCATTGTGACCTGCTGCCACAGCGGGCTGGGCGGAACGGGGGACGTGGCCATTTTGTCCGCGTCTAACCGAATGTCGCTCATGCCGTTCGCGCAGATCGCCACCCGCATCGGCGGCGCGTCGACGGTGATTTTCGCCACGCTGCTGATGGGCTGGATAATGGCGCACTGATCCGAAACGTCAGGATGCTGAATCGCAACGACATTTTCAGGGTGCCGCTGCGGTTCAGTCCTTTATAAAACTCACCGCGCTGTATAGAATTACCGCACCCACAGTGACGGGATACCACACGATGACCGGAAGAGTTGATTATCAGATTGAAAAATATCTCCTTACCGAAGCCGCCGAGCCGGAGCGCCTGACGCGCCAGTGGGCAGAGGTGATGGAGGAGTGTCGTGAGCAACAGTCCGGTGCAGAGGAGCGGCTGCGCCTCGCGTTGCTCAATGTGGATTACGTCACCAGCTTCGAGCTGCCCTTCAGGCTGCTCCTTACCCGTGCGCCCCAGCTGATAGACATTGTCAGAAAAGAGCTTCAGCTCAGTCAGAAAAATGTTCTGTTCAACGGCAAGCGCTTTGGCTGCGTCTATAGCCTGAAAAGGGATCTCGACGGAATACCTGACGAATTTACCTATCAGCTGAAAACGCGTATCCAGCGCAGTGACGCGACAGGATGCAATGAACTGCCTTACCGGCAAATTGCCCAGCAGGTTAAAGCCCCAAAGGAACGCCTCAGGCTGGCGCTGGAAAACGGGCTGTCCGTGACGGCACTCGACGGGCTTTTCTGGTTTGGCATTCAGCGCATCGCGGCCGATGTGCAGAGATTACGCAAAACGGGGATGAGGATCGCGACGTCCGACGCCGAGGTGTTTGATACGCTCACCAAAACAACCCGGCGGATCCCTGTTTATAGCCTTGCTCGCCCGGAATGAGTATTCGCCGCTGACCGGTCGACGGCATCAAACATGACGGAAAATTGCGGCCAGTTTTTTTACAGCGTCTTCTATTTCCATTTCCGTGTAAGCAGCAAATCCCATCAAAAAACCGGTGGACGCGGGGGGACCTGCATATAAATCGGTAAGGCCAAGTATATCAACACCCGCGCGGCGGGCGGCGGTGGCTATTTCTTTCTCGGATATGCCGTGCTTCAGGTGACAAGGCATTTGCATTCCCCCCGCTGGCGTTTCACAGGTAACATATTCGGAGAGATATTCGTCCATCATGCTTGCCAGCGTGTCGCGACGAGCAACATAAATACTCCGCATCTTACGAACATAGGCGCCAAAATGGCCTCCCTCCAGAAATTTAGCCAGCGTCAGCTGGGTTATTGAGGCGGTGTGACCATCCATTAACGTCCTCGCCATGGTAAAGGGCTCTGTCAATTCTGAGGGAACGATCACGTAGGCAATACGCAGCCCAGGGAACAGAGACTTGGTGAACGTGCCGATATAAATTGTCCGGTTATACGTATCAAGCCCCTGAAGACTGGCCATAGGCTTACCTTCGTAGTGAAACTCGCTGTCATAGTCATCCTCAATAATCCAGGCTCCGTAACGGTTTGCCCATTTAACAACTGCCAGTCGTCGGTCAAGAGAGAGCGTCACCCCGGTGGGGTACTGATGAGAAGGCGTAAGGTAGATCGCCCTGGCAGGCTCGGTCAGAGAATTAAGCCCGTCAACCGAGATGCCTTTTTCATCAAGAGGAACCGGAATACAGAGAAGCCCTGCAGCGCTGAACGCTTTGTGTGCCCCTTGATAGGAGGGATCTTCAATGACAATGCCATCCCCGGCGTCCATCAGCACGTGGGAACAGAGCGCAAGCGCCTGTTGAGAACTTGTCAGAACGATGACCTGTTCTGCCCTCGCACGCGTTCCGCGCTCAAGGTTGACATATTCCGCAATTGCCCGTCGCAGGCGCTCTATACCCTGGGGTGGACTTTGCTCTAACGCCTGGTGCTGAAACTCCTTCAGTACCTGTCGCTGAAGACGCTCCCAGATCGGAAGGGGAAACATGCGGGTTTCAGGAATGCCGGGCGCAAGGGGGCGAGGTGAAGAAAACTCGCGGATCCCGCCGCTTTCATAAACGGTCTTTCCCCGGACGCTGAGTTTTGCTTTTCGTATCTCAGCGGTTGGCTGATGCTGTCGAGGACGGGGTTTTAAAAAACGCGCGCTGGAAGAGACGAAGCTCCCTCTGCCTGTTTGTCTCTCAATAAAACCTTCGGCATGCAGGCTGGAGTAGGCCGCTTCAATGGTGTCCCGGGAAACGCCGAGAGACGTCGCCAGCGCGCGTGAAGCAGGAAGGGCCTTACCGTGAGATAGCACTCCTTCCAGTATCAGCGTCCGTATTGCTCTCTGGATCCTTTCATGAAGCGGTAGCGATCCGTTAGCGGGGTCGATAATCCATGCCTTAACCGTTTCTAGCTGCGCGTGCTTAAACATTACGTTGTCCACTTTCCCTCTGTATCTCTTGATTCTAAAGCAATAGTGCACGCAGCAGGATGAAAAATTGGTCTGCCTTGATGGCGAGAATTGGCGGGGCAAAACGTGCCATTCAGCGAATACACTCTTCCTGAAACGAATAAACGGGTGAGCAAAGAGGCAATATGAATAATACGAGCGTGATAATTGAGGCAGTTAAAGAACGTGATTTTGAAAGCTGGATGCCGCTATGGGGAAAATATCAGGCGTTTTACAACGTCGATCTGTCCGGGACCATTACTGAACGAACCTGGCAACGATTTTTCAGCCCCGTTGAGCCGCTATTCTGCGTGGTGGCACGATGTAATGGAGACGTAGTGGGTTTTGCGCATTATCTTTTTCACCGTTCGACATGGGCTGAGAGCGATTACTGCTACCTCGAAGATTTATACGTCTGCGAAGCCGTAAGGGGCAAACACATTGGCAAACAGTTAATAGAATATGTTCAGAGAGAAGCCAGAAAACATCATGCCAGTCATCTTTACTGGCATACGCATGAAGCCAACTATCGCGGGCAACGATTGTACGACTGGATTGCGAAGAAAAGTGGAATGATTGAATATCGTATGCACGTAAGATAAATCCCTCTGCTGACATTATGCCCCTTACATCTTTACGGGGCATTTTTCAGGGGATAACAGGTATATCCTTATGATTTAGCCTGTAAAAGTATCTCCATCAGCCCTGGAAAACGGGCATCCAGATCCTCTCTTCGCAACGAAATCATGTTCTCCCGCCCCTGCGGGCGCTGCCAGATAACCCCGCTGTCGCGCAGTACGCGCCAGTGGTGGGTCATTGTCGATTTCACCACATCCTCCGGGCGCAGCGCGTTACAGCTGAGTTCGCTGCCATCGGCCAGCCGGCGAATGATCGACAGCCGGAGCGGGTTGCCGAGGGCAAACAGCACATTTTCCAGCAGTATTTGTTCAGTTTCAGGGTGGTTTGGGATCATCGTTTTCCTGCGTTTGGCGTCAGATTGAGCTATATCAACAATAGGTCAACCGTTAAAAAATAGTTCGATAATACTCGTACAATAGGACTATTATAGCAAACGAACGAATGCACGACCATCCTGGTCGTCACAGACAAGTCATAGTGACTAAGGAAATATCATGCCCCGACCCATCCCTCTCGAACGTTATCGCAACATCGGTATCTCCGCGCATATCGATGCCGGTAAAACCACCACCACTGAGCGCATCCTGTTTTACACCGGGATGAGCCACAAGCTGGGTGAAGTACACGATGGCGCGGCAACCACTGACTGGATGGCGCAGGAGCAAGAGCGCGGGATCACGATTACCTCCGCGGCCGTCAGCTGCTTCTGGCCGGGTATGGACAGAGGCTATGAGCCGCACCGGATCAACATCATTGACACCCCGGGGCACGTGGATTTCACCATTGAGGTGGAACGTTCCATGCGCGTGCTCGACGGCGCCGTGATGGTGTATGACTCCGTGGGCGGCGTGCAGCCGCAGTCGGAAACCGTCTGGCGTCAGGCCAATAAATATCACGTTCCGCGTCTGGCCTTCGTCAACAAAATGGACCGGCCGGGTGCCGATTTCTTCCGCGTCGTGCGGATGATGCAGGAGCGCCTGAAGGCCAATCCGGTGCCGATTGTCATCCCGGTGGGTGCAGAAGATCATTTCACCGGCGTGGTGGATCTCATCAAGATGCGCACCATTCTGTGGGACGACGCGACGCAGGGCATGGTGTTCACCTATGCGCCCGTGCCGGACGATTTGGTCAGTACCGCCCAGGAATGGCGGGAAAAAATGGTCTCTGCGGCGGCGGAAGCCAGCGACGAGCTGATGGACAAATACCTGGAAACCGGCGACCTGACGGAAGCGGAAATTATCAAAGGGCTGCGTATTCGCACCATCTCGGGTGAAATTCAGCCGATGCTGTGCGGCAGCGCGTTCAAAAATAAAGGCGTGCAGCGCATGCTCGATGCGGTCATTGAGCTCATGCCGTCGCCGCTGGACGTGCCTGCCATTGATGGCGTGGATGAAAAAGGGCAGCACGCGGAGCGTCATCCAAGCGATGATGAGCCGTTCTCGGCCCTGGCATTCAAGCTGATGAGCGACCCGTACGTCGGTCAACTGACCTTTATCCGCGTGTACTCTGGCGTGCTGCGCAAAGGCGACGCGGTGTACAACCCGGTGAAAGGGAAGAAAGAGCGCATCGGGCGTATCGTGCTGATGCATGCCAACGATCGCCACGAGGTGGACGAACTGCGCGCCGGAGACATCGCGGCCTGCGTGGGTCTGAAGGATGTGACCACCGGCGACACGCTCACCGATCCGAACGCCGTGATCACGCTTGAACGCATGGAGTTCCCGGACCCGGTTATCTCGCTGGCGATCGAGCCGAAAACCAAGGCCGATCAGGAGAAAATGGGGATTGCCTTGCAGCGTCTGGCGGCGGAAGATCCGTCTTTCCGCCTGCATACTGACGAAGAGTCCGGTCAGACCATTATCTCCGGAATGGGGGAGCTACACCTCGAGATTATCGTTGATCGCATGAAGCGCGAGTTTGGCGTCGAGGCGAACATCGGTCGCCCGCAGGTGACCTACCGTGAAACCCTGCGTAAAACGGTGAAGGATATCGAAGGCAAATTTGTCCGTCAGTCCGGCGGTAAAGGGCAGTACGGCCATGTGGTGCTGAGCCTGGAGCCGCTGGAGCCTGGAAGTGGTTTTAAATTTGAAGATGCCACCAAGGGCGGCGTGGTACCGCGGGAGTATATCCCGTCCGTTGAGAAAGGGCTGCGGGAAGCGATGAACAGCGGCGTGCTGGCGGGCTATCCGGTCGTCGATGTCAAAGCGACGCTGACGTTTGGCTCGTATCACGACGTTGACTCCTCGGAGATGGCGTTCCGCATGGCGGCGATACTCGGCTTCAAAGAGGGCGCCCGCAGGGCGGATCCGGTGATTCTCGAGCCGGTCATGCACGTGGAGGTGGAAACACCGGAAGAGTACGCCGGTAACATTATGGGCGATCTCTCTTCCCGCCGCGGCATGGTGCAGGGGATGGCAGAGCAGTACGGAAGCCAGATTATTCGTGCTGACGTGCCGCTCGCAGAGATGTTTGGTTATGCCACGACATTGCGCTCGATGTCCCAGGGACGCGCGACGTATACGATGGAGTTCCATCATTTTGCGGAAGCCCCGCGGAATGTTGCGGATGAGATTATTTCACGACGTGCGAAGAGTTAATTAACTGCACATGGTAGTCGTTGGGCTACCATGTGCTTTTTCCTCTGCGACAGAGGGCGTTTCCTTTCATATTACGTTGTTACTTAATCAGCGTGGCCGAGCGAACTTTCCATACGCCTTTTTCCTGAACGAGACAATCTGCTACAACGTGATCTTGTTTCTTCCCAAACGCGATATAGACGTTTGTGCAAACGGCATCAAAATCAGAATGTAAGACGGTTATCTGATCCCAGTCTTCATCCCAGTCCTGCGATTTGATGAACATATCCGCATCTGGCATGTCTTTTTCGTTACTGTCGCCAGAGTACATTTCTTTAATTGCTGCGATAGTCTCTGCGGCAACGTAATTATTCATAATGTCCGGATTGAGTACGGGCGGTTTGTTCTGATCTAACTGCGCGATATACCATTGATTGAATTTAAGCGCCGCCTGGCCCGGTGCATAAATGTTATCTGCGACAGCGAACGGAGACAGGGCGAAAAGTAAAAAGAAGAGTGTTTTCATTAGTCATGCCTGAACAGTTCGTAATGAGGCTGTATGTTTCGGTAGGCCGGTCCTGGATACAGAGAGCGTTGTACAAAATCGCTGATCCACTGCTGACCATCGTATATGCAAACGTGCCCGCTATCGTGGCCCGCAATATTCTGGATAACGGCTACGTCACCAGCATGAGGTTGATCGTATACCAGGCGGAATCCAGCATTGACCAATGTTCGCCCCATGTCTTTTGCCAGACGCGTATTGGGGATTTTTAATCTTCCACCCGTTCTGATCGCTTCGGTGACGTAGTGAGCACAATAACCCGTACTCTTCGGTTGGGCGTGTGATTTGGCATACGAGATTGCGCCATCTTTATTCCATGTCATTGATATTTCCTTAACGCGAGAGTGCTAATGCAGCAACTCCGGAAATATCCTCCGTTTTAAAACGCAATGGTAAACATAAAATGCCATAGAAATTTACTATAATTCAGTAAGATATGATTAAGTAAATCAATCCAGCGCCTTCACCATCTTCCCGCTCGCGACAAACGTCCCGGCACCAAGATGATGCAGCGTATTCAGCTTATCCCCGTCAAACTGCCAGCGCCCGGCGATAAACGCGCGTTCATCGGCTGCCGCTGAAACCACTTCCCCAAACAGGGTATCGTATTTCTCAGCCGCGGAGGTCACGGGTAATAACCGACACTCCATCCACGCCAGACATTTCTCTTCAATTACCGGCAGGCCAAGTTCAGGACCGTTCACGACCGGGATCCCGTAGCAGTTGAATTTGTCCTCATCGCGCCCGCTGACGCTACCGACCGCGTATGTCCAGTTGGCCGCCGCCACGCCGGGAATGACGATGCCAAACTTCCCGCTGCGCTCAATCAGCTCGCGTGACCAGGTACTTTTATCCACGACTATCGCGATGCGCGGCGGTTCAAACTCAACGGGCATTGACCATGCGGCGGCCATCACGTTGCGTCTGTCGAGGCTTTCATCCCGACTGGTGATAAGCACAGTAGGGCCGTGGTTCAGCAGACGGCTGGCATGACGTAATTCAACGGGGCGAAAGTGGCTCATAGGATCTCCTCATCTACACCGATGTAGTATGACGAAAAAGCACGTAAATCAAAGTGGATGCGTAAAATTAGTTTATAAACAGAACATCTCAATCAAAGGAAACTGATGCATGTCCCCATTTCTGACCGCCTATTTTGCCCGCATCGGCTGGGCGCAACCGACGCGGGTGGATATCGATACCCTGCGCGCGCTGCATTTACATCACAACTGTGCGATCCCTTTTGAGAATATTGATGTCGTTCTGCCACGCGAAATCCAGCTTGACGATCGGTGTCTGGTCGACAAGCTGGTCACCGCACGTCGCGGAGGGTATTGCTTTGAGCAAAACGGTCTGTTCGAGCGCGTCCTGCGTGAAGTCGGGTTTACGGTGCGTAGCGTGCTGGGGCGCGTGGTATTAGCGAATCCGCCGCAAATGCCTCCGCGCACGCACCGTCTGCTGCTGGTTGAGCTTAACGGTGAGCGCTGGATTGCCGATGTGGGGTTTGGCGGCCAGACGCTGACGGCGCCGATTCGACTGCTCGCTAATGAAGAACAGGAGACGCCGCACGGGCTGTATCGTCTGCTGAGCGAGGGGAACGACTGGGTGCTGCAGTTCCGTCACCACGAGCACTGGCAGTCGATGTACCAGTTTGACCTGACGACGCAGTATTTCAGCGATTACGTGATGGGGAATTTCTGGTCGGCGCACTGGCCGCAGTCGCATTTTCGTCATCATCTGTTGATGTGTCGCCATCTGCCGGACGGCGGCAAGCTGACGCTAACCAACTTCAACTTTACCCACTGGCAGAACGGTCACGTAGAAGAGCAGATCCATTTGCCGGATGCTGAGGCGCTTTACCAGCTGATGCAGGAACGCTTTGGGCTGGGCGTTGACGATGCAAAACACGGATTTTCACTGGCGGAGCTGACGGCGGTAATGGCGGGCTTTGATACACATCCTCAGGCCGGGAAATAATACGCAGGCCGGGTAAGGCGTCGCCGCTACCCGGCAACATCACTGCTTAGACGGCGTATTAAACAACTCGAGCGTGATTAATTTATCAAGATGGTTATTAAAGGCGGCTTCGTCCATTTCGGGCATGTTTAAGATATACATTCCGTCAAGACCGCACACCAGACCAATCAAGCGCCAGGCAATATTTTCCGCTCGATCGCCCGGTTTTAATGCCCCGGCCTCCGTTCCCGCTTTGATAAGCGCCACCGTTTCCTGGTGCCACATCTCCATGGTCATCACATACGCGCCCTTGATATCGGCATCGCGGCTGGCGAGGATCTGCGCCTCACGCCACAGGCGAATATAGGGCTCAAACCTCCCGTCATCGCTGCCGAGCATGGCATGAAGCTGTTCCCGCCAGCCGGCCTGTCTACCCGCGACATCCGCATCCAGCAGCTCGCGAATTAGCCGTACGAAGGCCAGCGATTTTAGCTCGCCGCCGGACGTAAAATGATGATGCACCTGGCCGGTGGCGACTCCGGCCTCGGCAGCAATACGGCGTACCGTCATTGCCGCCAGTCCTTCAGCCAGCGCCACGCGCATGGCGGCCTGTAAGATGGCTTCCCGCCGTTCATCCTTGCTCAGATATCGCATGTTTACTCACTCTCAATGGGAATGAAACGAGTGTAACAAAAAGCTGGACATGCGTTCAACTTTACGTAGGATCGCATCCTGGACATGTGTCCATGTTTTAAAAGAAAAGGAAATTTATGTTTCGTCAGTGGTTAGCGTTAGTGATTATCGTGCTGGTGTATATCCCGGTGGCGATCGACGCGACGGTGCTGCACGTGGCGGCGCCGACATTGAGCATGACGCTGGGCGCCAGCGGCAATGAATTGCTGTGGATCATCGATATTTACTCGCTGGTCATGGCGGGAATGGTGCTGCCGATGGGCGCCCTGGGTGACCGCATTGGTTTTAAACGACTGCTCATGATTGGCAGCACGCTGTTTGGCCTGTCGTCGCTGGCGGCAGCGTTTGCCCCTTCAGCAGGGTGGCTGATTGCGGCGCGCGCCTCGCTGGCAATCGGCGCGGCGATGATTATTCCGGCCACGCTGGCTGGGATCCGTACGCTGTTTATCGACGCGCGGGATCGTAATATTGCGCTCGGCGTCTGGGCCGCGGTGGGGTCCGGTGGCGCGGCGTTTGGCCCGCTGATTGGCGGTATGCTGCTCGAGCATTTCTACTGGGGCTCGGTGTTTTTAATCAACGTACCGATCGTGCTGGTGGTGGTTTCGCTGGCGGCGCGTTTTGTGCCTCCTCAGCAGGGACGCCCGGAGCAGCCGCTGAATATCAGCCATGCCATTATGCTGATAGTGGCGATTTTGCTGCTGGTCTACAGCGCAAAAACAGCCCTCAAAGGCGCACTGTCGCCGTGGGTGGTCGCGTCCGCGCTGGTTACCGGCTCGGTGCTGCTGTTTATCTTCGTGCGTATTCAGCTCCGCGCCCGCGTGCCGATGATCGACATGCGTCTGTTCTGCCATCGTATCATTTTGAGCGGCGTGGTGATGGCGATGACCGCCATGATTGCCCTTGTAGGGTTTGAGCTGCTGATGGCCCAGGAGCTGCAGTTTGTTCACGGCTTTACGCCGTTTGAAGCGGGAATGTTCATGCTGCCGCTGATGGTGGCGAGCGGGTTTAGCGGTCCGATCGCGGGTGTGCTGGTCGGGCGATTAGGGCTACGCATCGTCGCGGCTGGTGGAATGGGGCTCAGCGCCGTTAGCTTTATCGGCCTGTCGATGCTCGACTTCAGCACGCAGCAGCTGCTGGCTTCTGCCCTGATGGTTCTGCTCGGCTTTAGCGCCGCCAGCGCGCTGCTGGCCTCGACCTCGGCGATCATGGCCGCTGCGCCGAAAGAGAAGGCCGCCGCCGCGGGGGCCATTGAAACCATGTCCTATGAACTGGGCGCCGGGCTGGGGATCGCCATCTTTGGCCTGCTGTTGACCCGCAGCTTCTCGGCGTCGATTGACCTGCCGCAGGGGCTGAACGCCTCGCTCGCAGATAAAGCCTCGTCATCCATTGGTGAGGCGATGAAGGTGGCGCAGGATCTGACCCCGACGCTGGCGGAGTCGGTGATTGAGGCGGCGAAAAGCGCGTTTATCACCTCGCACAGCGTGGCGCTGGGCAGCGCGGGCGGAATGCTGCTGTTGCTGGCAGTGGGGATCTGGTTCAGCCTGGCGAGGGTCAAGCCGCAGTAATACAGGGCGCGCGGTTGGCACGGGTGGGGCAGATGGGCTATGTTTTTTAAAGGATTATCTGACTCTTGCTGGAAAATATGAGCCCTCGCCACAGCAGTGAACCGTCCCAACCGCTCTCCCGGTTAACCCTGCTTGCAGGGGGCGCGCTGGGCGTCGTTTTTGGTGATATCGGCACCAGCCCGCTTTATACCTTCCGCACGGTGCTGTCGCTCTCTGAGCATGACCCTACGCCCGGCGTCATACTGGGCCTGCTCTCCCTGATTACCTGGACACTCATCCTGGTAACGTCCATAAAATATGCCGCCTTCGCCATGCGAATTGATAATCATGGCGAGGGGGCATCATGGCCTTAATGTCGCTTCTGGTGGAGAAAGGCAAAGGCGGGCGCTGGGTCATTTTTTCCGCCCTTATCGGCGCCGCTTTAATTTACGGTGACGGCGCGATAACCCCGGCTATCTCCGTGCTTTCTGCCCTTGAAGGGCTGGAGATGGTCATTCCTGAATCTCAGCCGTACATATTACCCCTGACGGTGGCGGTTCTGCTGGGGCTGTTTCTTCTTCAGCCTTTTGGTACCGCTCGCATAGGGAAAATATTTGGCCCGGTCATGGCGGTTTGGTTTTTGGCGATTGCTGCCCTGGGCGTGCGGGGGATCGTTCAACACCCCTCGGTATTGCTGGCCCTCAACCCTGCGTACGGCATCGCGTTTTTGTTTTCGAACGGGTACACCAGTTTCCTGGTCCTGGGCGGCGTTTTTCTCTGCGTGACGGGGGCCGAGGCCCTGTATGCAGACATGGGGCATTTTGGCAAAAAGCCCATCTGGCTTGCCTGGTACGGCATCGTCTTTCCTTCGCTGCTGCTCAACTATGCCGGCCAGTCAGCGCTGATTCTGGCCGGTGCCGACAGCAAACAAAACCTTTTCTATACGCTCTGTCCGCCGGTGCTGCAGGTTCCGCTCATCATTCTTGCCGCGCTGGCGACGATCATCGCCAGTCAGGCGATTATTACCGGCGCTTTTTCCATGACGCGCCAGGCCATACAGCTTGGCTGGTTACCCCGATTACGCATCAAGCAGACGGCGGCGGAAAGCTACGGCCAGATTTATATCGGGATAATCAACTGGCTGCTGATGGGGGTGACCATCGGGCTGGTGGTGTTCTTTAAATCCTCCGATAAGCTCGCCGCCGCGTACGGCATTGCCGTGTCGTTAACCATGCTGATGACCACGTGGCTGCTGTTTGTGGCAATGCGCGAAGTGTGGCGCTGGAGCCTGGCCAGCAGCGCGGTGATTGCCCTCTGTTTCCTGGTGATTGATGCCACCTTCTTGTTTGCCAATCTGATTAAGGTCCTGGAGGGCGGCTATATTCCGCTCCTGATGGCCGCCGCTATTTGTACGGTGATGCTGATCTGGCACCGCGGCGTTAAGGCGGTATCCGCATCGGTGGGCGAGAAGGGCGTCAGCGTGGATGCGTTCTTTGCCCAGCTTCAGCAAAAGACGGTGCCCAGAGTGGCGGGCTCCGCCGTCTTTTTGACCCGGACACAAAACAATATCCCGCCGGTCATGCGCTGGCACGTCGCGCGAAACCGGGCGCTACAGCAGGATGTGTTGTCGCTTACCATTGATATTCTGAATGTGCCCTACGTGGGGGAAGAACAACGCATCAGGGTAGAGCAGCGCGCGCCGGGCTACTGGCACGGCGTGGCGCAGTATGGCTTTATGGAACACCCGGACATCCCGCGTTTGCTGCAGGGTGTCAGCGAGATTAACGCGCTTTTCGCCACGGATGACGCCACCTGGTATGTCGGGCATGAAACCATTGTGGCAGGCGAGGGTGAGGCAGGAATGGCGGCCTGGCAACGGCACATCTTTGCGTTCATGAAGCGCAACTGCACGCACGTCATCAACCACTATCACCTTCCCAGCGATCGGGTTGTCGAAATCAGCCGACGCGTTGCCGTGTAGACTCTGGCGAAAGCAGAGGTCCTCTGCTTTCGCACCGTTCTATCTCTCCAGGGCCGCGGACAGAACGCTATGCAATAACACGTTCGCCCCTTTTTCCGCCCACTCCGGCAGGATCCTCTCCGCTTCGTTATGGCTGATGCCTTTCACGCAGGGGATAAAGATCATGCTGGCGGGCGCCATTTTGCTGACATAGCAGGCGTCGTGTCCCGCACCGGAGACCATCGGTTTCGACGAATAGCCCAGTTCCGCCACGGCCTTCTCCGAACGCGCCAGGCATTCGGCATCAAACGCGATGGGCGCGTAGTCAAAAATGCGCTCAACGGCAGCCGCGACGCCGCGCAGGCTGAGGCTTTCAGCCACCTTATGCAGCGCCGCTTCCATGGCTTCCAGCGCCTGCTGCATAGGGTGGCGAAACTCAACGCTGCATTCCACACGAGACGGCACAACGTTGCGCGAGTTTGGCGTAACCTTCGCCATACCGATCGTCGCGCGTCCGTCCGGCGCATGCCGGTAGCCAATCTCTTCCACCTTCAGCGCCAGCTCTGCGAAGGCGGTCAGCGCGTCGCGGCGGCTGTGCATCGGCGTCGTGCCCGCGTGGGCGGCGAATCCGTCCAGCGTCAGGGTAAACCAGCGCTGGCCCATTGCCGCGCGGACTAACCCGATATCGATGGCTTCATCTTCCAGGATCGGGCCCTGTTCGATGTGCAGTTCGTAGCAGGCGTGAACGGGAAACGCGCGGGCAGGGGTTTCACCCCGGTAGCCAATGCTCTCCAGCGCTTCACCCACGGTAGTGCCTTCGTTATCCGCGCGGGCATGCGCGTACGCTTCGCTAAACTGTCCCGTCCAGACCCCTGAAGAGAGCATGGCCGGCGCAAAGCGCGCGCCTTCTTCGTTAGTCCAGTTCACCAGCACAACGTCACGTTCAGTCTCAACGTTATGGTCGTTAAGGGTTCGCAGCAGCTCCAGCCCGGCCAGCACGCCGTAAACACCGTCGTAGTTACCGCCCAGCGGCTGGGTATCCACATGTGAACCCGTCATGACCGGGGCAAGCTGCGGGTTTTTCCCCGCGCGACGGATAAACATATTGCCCATGCTGTCGACGTCGCAGGTGAAACCCGCATCCAGCGCCCAGTCGCGCAGCAGGTTACGCGCAATACGATCTTCCTCGCTCAGCGCCAGACGGGTCACGCCGCCGGCGGGCGTGCCGCCGATCTGCGCCATCATCTCAAGCGTTGACCACAGCCGTGCGGCGTTGACGCGGATCATGTCTTGTCCTTACTGCTGCGGTAGCGGAAATCACAGCACGAACCGCCCTGCATGATGGTGGTCGTGCGGGTCAGCTTTACGTCCGGCGCATAGCCAACGATGAATTTTTCATCGCGCGCGCAGGAGAGCAGATGACCAATCTCGCCCAGCCCCATTTCGTGATACATCTCCGCGTAGCGGCAGCGGGTCACGTTGTAGTTGTACTGCTGGTCGTCAGCGTCGATCACCTTCACGTCCAGGGCGTTATCTTTCTCCCACAGATACTGCAGGGCGATGAAGCTCTTGACGTCCGTGCCGTTGGGTTCTTTGCTGGCAAACGCTTTGCCTGCGTCAATCGCGGCCTGCTCAATGGCCTCGCCAATGACCGCCTGGGCGCGGGTTTTCCCTATCTCGCGCACCAGGATTTCATAAATTGGCTTTATAATTTCTGCTTCAATTTTGCGGCGGGCGAGAATGCCCAGCTCGTTATTATCACTCATCACATTGCCCTCGCTGCGTTACTTCGCTTTTGCACCACCCAGCACGGTCTGCGGCTGCCATTTGCCGTCGACAACTTTGTAAACGGTGAACGACGGCGATTTCAGGTTACCTTCTTTATCAAACGCGATCTGGCCGGTGACGCCGGAGTAGCTGATGGCGCGCAGGGCGGGCAGATAGTCGGACGGCTCAACGGAGTCTGCTTTTTCCATCGCCGCAACCAGCACGCGGGTGGCGTCATAGGCGAACGGGGCGTGCAGTTCGATATGGGTATGGTAGCGGGACTGATATGCCTGTTCGAATGCCTTTCCACCCGGCATCCGGTCAACGGGCAGACCCGGCTCCAGCGCCACCACGCCTTCGCCTTCTTTCTGCGCCAGCTGCAGGAACGTCTGGCTGACAAATCCGCCTGCGCCCATCAGCGTGGCGTTCATGCCCAGCTGTTTGATACGACGCGCCAGCGGTGCAGCCTGGCTATCGACGCCGCCGAAGAAGATCAGATCGGCGTTTTTACTCCGGATGGCGGTCAGCACGGCGCTGAAATCCACCGTTTTGTCATCAACGTACTGACGATCGACAACCTTCACGCCCTGCGCTTCAAGGGATTTAATAAACTGGTCCGCCAGTCCCTGACCAAAGGCGGTACGGTCGTCGATCACCGCAATGCGTTTGGCTTTCAGCGTATTGACCGCGTACTGACCGGCTAGCTGACCGCCGTCGTCGTCGTGGCCCATCACGCGGAAGCTGGTATCAAAACCCTGTTTGGTATAGGCGTGACCGGTCGCGACCGGTGCCACCTGTGCGATGCCCGCATCGTGATAGACGCGTGCGGCAGGAATGCTTGTTCCGGTGTTCCAGTGACCGACAACGCCCGCCACGCCGCTATCCACCAGACGCTGCGCCACGGCCACGGCGGTGCGCGGGTCGGACTGATCGTCTTCGGACTGCAGTTTGAAGGTCACCGCTTTGCCACCGATGGTCGGGTGCTGCTTGTTAATGTCGTCAATGGCCAGCTGTGCGCCGTTCTCCAGATCCTTACCTATACGGGCAGACGGGCCGGTGAGCGGGCCTGCCAGCCCGATAACCACGGTTTCGCCATCGGCGGCCCAGGCTCCGGTAGAGGCAAAGCTGCCGAGGAGGATAGCGGCGCTAAGCGCACTGATTTTTACTGTTTTCATTGTATTTCCCTGATGTTGGCTGGTGTTGTTAAACGGGCATTTCGCCCAAATAAATCTGTGCAATCTGGTCGTCATTGAGCAGCGCTTTCGATTCGCCATGATGAACAATGCTGCCGCTGTCCATCACCCACGCGCTGTCGGTGACTTCCAGCGCGAGACGGGCGTTTTGTTCGATGAGCAGCAGGGCAACGCCGCGCTCGCGCAGGCCGGCAATGACGGCAAAAATGTTCTCGACCATCTTCGGGGCAAGGCCCATCGAGGGTTCGTCGAGGATCAGCAGGCGCGGGCGGCTGAGCAGGGCGCGGTTAAGGGCCAGCAGCTGTTGCTCACCGCCGGACAGCAGGCCAGCGAGCTGATGCTGGCGTTCTCCCAGGCGCGGGAAGCGCTCGAAGGTCTCGTTCATCTCACGCTTAACGGTGACAGTGTCACGCCTGAGCCAGGCGCCCATCTGCAGGTTTTCCAGCACCGTCATTCGGGAGAAGATCCCCCGGCCTTCCGGGACCATCACCAGACCGTCACGGAGCAGGGTTTCGGGCCTGTGCTTACGCACCGCTTTACCGTTGAATTCAATACGGCCGCTAAAGCTTTCCAGCCCGGTAATAGCGCGCACCGTGGAGCTTTTCCCCGCGCCGTTAGCGCCGATCAGCGTAGCCTGTTCGCCCTCGCGCAGGGTAAAAGAGACATCGCGTACGGCCTGAATGCCGCCGTAATGCACGTCCACGCGTTCCACCTTCAGTAATTCAGACATGGGCGTTGCCTCCAAGCCAGGCGGCGATCACCGCCGGGTCGCGACGCACGCTCTCCGGCGTGCCGCTGGCGAGCGTTTTGCCGTAATCAAGCACCGTCAGGCGATCGCAGATGCCCATCACCAGCTTGACGTCATGTTCAATCATCAGCAGGGTTTTGCCGTCATCGCGAAGGCGGATAAGCAGCTCGCCGAGCGCCACTTTTTCAGCAGCGTTCATACCGGCGGCGGGTTCGTCCAGCGCCAGCAGCAGCGGATCCGTTGCCAGCGCGCGGGCAATCTCCAGACGTCGCTGATGGCCATACGCCAGATCGCAGGCGCGGTAGTGGGCGAACTTCGCAATGCCGGTGTACTCCAGCCAGTGCCAGGCCAGCTCCCGGGTCTGCGTCTCTTCCGCGCGAGCGCGTTTGTGGCGGCTGAGCGCGGCCCACAGGCCGTTACGGGTGCGCACGTGGCGGCCCACCATCACGTTTTCCAGCACCGACATGTCGTTAAAGAGGCGCACGTTCTGGAAGGTGCGCGCGATCCCGGCGGCGGTGACTTTCTCAATGTGCTTTGGGAAATAGGGCTTATCGGCAATGGAAAATTCACCGCTGTCCGCCGGATAAAGCCCGGTGATCAGGTTAAAACAGGTGGTTTTTCCCGCCCCGTTAGGACCAATCAGGCCGTAGATCTCGCCCTTGTTCACGGTAATCGAAACGTCATCCACGGCGGTAAGCCCGCCGAAGCGTTTGGACATGTTGCGTACGGTTAACAGACTCATGTATTCACCTCCTTGTGGCGTACCGGCCAGATCCCGGCAGGACGCACCAGCATGACCAGCACCAGCGCCAGGCCGTAGAACAGCTGACGCAGCACTTCCGGGTCAATCAGTACCGTACCGAACAGCGCCTGCTGAACCGGGGCTGCCTGACTGCGCAGCAGTTCCGGCAGGGCGGTGAGCAGTATCGCGCCGAGGATCACGCCCGGAATGTGTCCCATCCCGCCCAGCACCACCATCGCCAGCACGGCAATGGATTCCTGTAACGTGAAGGATTCCGGGGAGACAAAGCCCTGGAACGCGCCGAACAGGGCACCCGCCACGCCGCCAAAAGAGGCACCCATCGCAAAGGCCAACAGCTTATAGTTACGCACGTTGATGCCCATCGCGCGGGCCACATCCTCATCTTCACGGATGGCGTGCCAGGCGCGGCCAATACGGGAATGCTGCAGGCGCAGGCAGACAAAAATAATCGCCACAATCACCAGCATCAGCAGGTAGTACCACAGCCACAGGGCGGGCACTTTGAAACCAAACCAGTGGTATACGCCGCTGAACTTCAGGCCGAACAGATTCAGCGTATCCACCCCGGTAATGCCCTTTGCACCGTTGGTGATGTTCACCGGACGGTCGAGGTTGCGCATCAGGATGCGGATGATTTCGCCAAAGCCGAGGGTCACTATCGCAAGGTAGTCCCCGCGCAGCTTCAGCGTGGGAGCACCCAGTAAAATGCCGCAGACCGCAGCGACGAGCGCCGCCAGCGGAATAATCAGCAGATATGAGGTGTGCAGCCCGTCCGGGAACCAGACGTTGAGGATCGGGAAAACCTCCAGCAGGTGTGGCGAGGCCATCAGCGCGGCGAGATAGGCGCCGACCGCGTAAAATGCGATAAACCCCATATCCAGCAGGCCGGTATAGCCGACCACAATATTGAGCCCCAGCGCCAGCATGATGTAGAGCAGGGCGAAGTCGATAACGCGCACCCAGTAGTTGCCGCCAAGCTGCGTGGCCACCACGGGAGCAACCAGCAGCGCGAGGCAGAACAGAATCATGCCTGACCAGAATTTGCGCGTCGTCGCCGGGGTTTGTAGTTGAAGCGTTGTCATTGTTTCCCTCACGCCCTGTGCGCTACGCGCTCGCCCAGCAGGCCTGCCGGACGGAAGACCAGCACCAGAATCAGAACCATGAAGGCAAAGACGTCCTGATAGTTACTGCCGAAGACGCCGTGGGTCAGTTCACCCAGGTAACCTGCGCCCAGCGCTTCGATAATGCCGAGCAGGATCCCGCCAATCATGGCGCCACGAATGTTGCCAATGCCTCCCAGCACGGCGGCGGTAAAGGCTTTGATCCCGGGCAAAAAGCCCATCGAGAAGCTGGCGTTGCCGTAGTTGCTGGCCATCATGACGCCTGCCAGCGCGGCAAATACGCCGCCAATGGCGAACGTCAGGGTAATAATGGCATTGGGGTTAACCCCCATCAGCGTGGCCACGCGCGGGTTTTCCGCCACGGCGCGCATGCCGCGCCCCAGGCGGGTGTATTCCACCAGCAGCCATAGCCCCGTCATCACCGCAAGCGCCAGCGCCACGGTAACAATGCCGGTGACGGTCACAATGGCGGGGGGATGCATTTCACTTCCCGACGTTACGGCGATCGGTTCCATGGGCAGGATCTGCGGGAACATCAGCGGATTGCGCGTCCAGATAATCATCGCCACGGTTTGCAGCAGGACCGAGACGCCGATACCCGAAATAAGCGGTGCCAGGCGCGGCGCGTTGCGCAGTCGACGGTAGGCAAAGCGCTCTACGGCCATTGCCAGCAGGGCGCAAACGGCCATGGCAATCGCCAGGGCAACGCCAAGCTGCAACAGCAGCGGCATGTGAGGAAAGGTAGTGTTCAGGGCGTTAATGGCGGAAAGGGTGGTGAGCGCACCGACCATCAGAATATCGCCGTGAGCAAAGTTAATAATGCGCAAGATGCCATACACCATGGTATAGCCCAGCGCGATCAGCGCGTAAATGCTGCCCAGCATCACACCGTTGATCAATTGTTGTATGAGTGTATCCAACGTCTGTTCCCGCAAAGTCTTCTTTCTGCGGCTACCATCCGATAAATGAATTTAATTGTAAAATACACATATATTATTTCTTATGATAAACCGCTATTGTTTTATCTTAATGATTTATATAAAGATAATGTAATGGCGTTCCCGGCTAAAAAGCCTAAAGAAATCAACATATGAATAAAACAGAACAATCGGCGGGTTTGCCTGCGTATGCAGACAGTCGCCTGGCAAACGATCCGCCGCTTCGGGCTGTCCGTGCCTTTGAGGCCATCGCCCGGCTGGGCAGCGTCACGCTTGCCGCGCAGGAGCTGGATATCTCACCGTCGGCGGTCAGCCATCAGCTCAAGGTGCTCGAAGGGTATCTGCAAATGCCGCTGACGGCGCGTCAGGGGCGCAGGCTGGTGCTGAGCCAGCACGGACGGGAATATTACCGTTCGATCCGTGCGGCGTTTAACGTGCTGCGCCAGGCAACGGAGCATCTGGCCGGGCAGGCGCAAACGCGTCAGGTCACCATCAGCCTGATCCCGCTTTTTGGCATGGGGTGGTTTATCCCGCGTCTGCCTGATTTTATGCGTGCCAATCCGCAGACCGAGATCAACGTAGTGTATGCCAACCACCGTAACTATCTGAGCGATGCATCGGATATGTCGATTCGTTTTGGTAACGGCCAGTGGGCGGGCTATCAGAGCGAAAAGCTGATTTCCGGACAGATGGTGCCGGTGTGCAGCCGCGCGTTTTTGCGCATTCATGGCCATATCGACACGCCTGAGCAACTGCTGCAAATGCCGCTGCTGCATGATGAGGAGCGCACCACGTGGCCGCAGTGGTTTCTGCTGCAGGGGGTAAAACGTCCTCTTCGGCGCAGCGGCCCCCTGTTTGAAGACGGGCTGTTAACGCTGGCAGGCGTGCAGGCCGGGCTGGGCTGCGCGCTGATGCGCGAGCCGCTGATCGCGCCTTATCTTGAGAGCGGCGAGCTGGTGAAGATATTTGACTCACCCATCGATGACGGGCGCGACTATCACCTCTGCGTGCGTTCGGATTCGGAGATGACCGAGGACGGTAAGCTGCTGCAAAACTGGCTGCGCCGGGCGGCGAGCGGGGAGCCGTCATCCGGGTAAAAGTGACGGATAAAAAAAAGCCAGCTTATTCAGCTGGCTTTTGTACAGACAAGATTTAGAACTGGTAGGTCAGACCCAGCGCAACGATGTTGTCGGTACCGATGCCTGCCTGGCGAGTGAACTGGTTGTCGTCGAGCAGGTTGATTTTGTAATCCACGTAGGTGGACATGTTTTTGTTAAAATAGTAGGTCGTGCCAACATCGATGTATTTAACCAGATCCTGGTCGCCGAAGTTCTCGATGTCTTTACCTTTAGACTGCAGGTAAGCAATGGATGGGCGCAGGCCAAAGTCGAACTGATACTGAGCCACAACTTCGAAGTTTTGCGCCTTGTTTGCAAAACCGTAGATGTCGCTGCGATTACCGTTAGAGGTACCGAAGCGGGTTGCGTTATAGGTCTGAGAGTACTGTGCAGCAAGGTAAATGTTGTTTGCGTCGTATTTCACACCACCGCTGTACACTTCAGCGCGGTCGCCTTCACCGTATACGCCAGCCGCATTCTGGTCAGCGGTACGACGTGAAGAGGACATTGCGCCACCCACGCTGAAGCCTTCACCCAGATCGTAAGTCAGGGACGCGCCGTAACCGTCGCCGTTCTGGTTCAGCAGGCTGCGACCGTTGGTGTTTTCACCGCTTACGCTGCCGTTTTTGCCCTGATACTGCAGAGCAAAGTTCAGGCCGTCAACCAGACCAAAGAAGTCCTGGTTACGGTAGGTCGCAACGCCGTTTGCACGAGACTGCAGGAAGTTGTCGGCACCGTAGGTGTCGCCGCCGAATTCTGGCAGGACGTCGGTCCAGGAGGTCACGTCGTAAATTACGCCGTAGTTACGACCGTAATCAAAGGAGCCTGCTTCAGCAAACTTCAGACCTGCAAACGCCACACGGGTCCAGGACTGGTTGTCGCCTTCGTCTTTGTTACCCTGAATCTGGTATTCCCACTGGCCGTAGCCGGACAGCTGGTCGTTAACCTGGGTTTCGCCCTTGAAGCCGATACGCATGTAGGTTTTATCGCCATCTGCGCCAGCGTCATCAGAGAAATAGTGCAGACCTGTTACTTTACCGTACAGATCCAGCTTGTTACCGTCTTTGTTGTAAATTTCGGCAGCGTTAACAACGCCTGCTGCCAGCATGGAAGTGACTGCCACTGCAACTAATTTAAGTTTCATCTTAAATGTTCCTTATAATTTTTTTTGAGTATTTCCTGAACCACTGTAAACGATTTCTAAACGAGGCTGTTCGTCAATGGCATGCTATTTTTAAAAATCTCGTAGTCTTATTTCAATAATAAGTTTCAAAATATTAGAGATAATTTCAATTAGTGTGATCTCGATCGTGCAAAAAGGCGATTATTCAAACAATGCGACCGAATTTCATACGATTAATAATTGTGTATTCTGCGGGACTATTGCTATCGCTATAATTTCTGCGTGTTTTAGTCTATTGCGTTAGATTTCGGTATTGTCGATGCTTTGAGGGGGTTATTATTATTGTTTTGACTTAAGAACAGTAGGTTAGGGGTAAATCACGACGTATATTGCGAATATTGCCATGAACACGTCAGAAATGAATTATTGCATTTAATGCTATCCATGACGTTAATATTCGCAGTTAATTAATTTCATGGTGTTGTCAGTTTGTGTCAATTATCTTTTCGGCCGTTTACAGAAGACGGCAAATATAAACCGAATTTAAACGGAAATGCGATAATTATGATAAATATTCCGAGGAGCGATCACACTTTAAATTTATGTTAATTATGTTGCCGGGCTGAAATTCGCCCGGCCGTTAGAGAAGCATTATTTTCTTGTTGCGTACCAGCAGAGCAACGACCCGGCGCAGACCATCAGCGCGCCTTGCCAGAACGAGAATGAGAGGGGCGAACTCAGCACTGCGGCGGCAAGCGCGGCGGAGAGAACAGGGGTAAAATAGGATACGGCAGCGAGTACCGTGACGTTACCGTGAAGGATGCCAATATTCCATGCGGCGTAACCAAACCCAAGCGCAATACCGCACATGACCAGTTTCACCATCACCGGAAGCGTGAACACCATCTCGGGCTGATCGCTCAGGAAATATTTCACCCACAGGCTCAGCGCGGTCAGCAAAACAAACAGGGTAATGCCGTTTTGTCCTTTCGCAAATTTGCTGGTGACAGTGCAGTAGGCGGCCCAGATAAATGCCCCGGCAAACGCCAGCGCGTAGCTCAGCGGGCTGGAAACGATATTGCGGGTTATTTCATCAAGATGTAAACCCTGTTCTCCGCCCAATACCCAGCATACGCCCAGCAATGAGACGGCTAAGCCGGGGATCACCCACAGGGTAGATTTCTGCCCGTTGAACAAGATGGCAAACACAATAGTCAGGCTCGGCCAAAGGTAATTGACCATGCCCACTTCAATAGCCTGCGATCGCGTTGCGGCATAGCCCAGCGACAGCGCCAGGCATATTTCGTAGCTGACAAATAAAACGCTGCCGGCAATAAGATAGCGGGGTGAAAACCGCCTGATATCAGGAAATCCTACCGTCACCAGACACAGTAATCCGCTGAGGGTGTAGATCATCGCCGCACCGCCTACCGGGCCCAGTCCCTCACTCACGCTGCGAATAAGGCCGACCATGGTGCTCCATAGCAGTATTGCCGCCAGCCCAATAAGCGTTGCTCTCTTTCTGTCCATTACTTCGCCATTGCAATAAAAATCAGAGGAAAAATGTATCGCATTCATCCTGACGCTGTCGCCAATTATTCTCTTAAACCGTTAATCAAAAAGGAGTATTTAAAGGTTCCGGGGGTGACTATTAAGGGGGTGAAGGCAGATGACCTTGATTTGACGCAAAAAAAACAGGGGCTTTGCTGTTAGTTTGCGGCGCGAAGTCTTATATGAAAACGAGGACAACAATGGACGTCAGCCGCAGACAATTTTTTAAAATCTGCGCGGGCGGTATGGCCGGAACAACGGCAGCCATGCTGGGATTTGCTCCCAAAATGGCGCTGGCTCAGGCACGCAACTATAAGCTGCTGCGCGCGAAAGAGATCCGTAACACCTGCACATACTGCTCCGTAGGTTGTGGGCTTTTGATGTATAGCCTGGGCGATGGCGCGAAGAACGCCAGAGAAGCGATTTACCATATTGAAGGGGATCCGGATCATCCGGTGAGCCGCGGGGCGCTTTGCCCTAAAGGGGCGGGGCTGCTGGACTACGTTCACAGCGAAAACCGCCTGCGCTACCCGGAATACCGCGCGCCGGGTTCCGACAAGTGGCAGCGTATCTCCTGGGATGAGGCCTTCTCCCGTATTGCCAAATTAATGAAAGCCGACCGCGACGCCAACTTTATTGAAAAGAACGCCCAGGGCGTAACGGTTAACCGCTGGCTTTCCACCGGGATGCTGTGCGCGTCTGCGGCGAGTAATGAAACCGGCATGCTGACGCAAAAATTTGTGCGCTCTCTCGGCATGCTGGCGGTAGACAACCAGGCGCGCGTCTGACACGGACCAACGGTAGCAAGTCTTGCTCCAACATTTGGTCGCGGTGCGATGACCAACCACTGGGTTGATATCAAAAACGCTAACGTCGTGGTGGTGATGGGCGGTAACGCCGCGGAAGCCCATCCGGTGGGGTTCCGCTGGGCGATGGAAGCGAAAAACAACAACGATGCGACGCTTATCGTCGTCGATCCGCGCTTTACGCGTACGGCATCGGTTGCCGATATCTATGCGCCAATCCGCTCCGGTACGGACATTACGTTCCTGTCCGGCGTGCTGCTGTACCTGATCGAAAACAACAAAATTAACGCGGAATACGTTAAGCACTACACCAACGCGAACCTGCTGGTGCGGGATGATTTTGCCTTCGATGACGGGCTGTTTAGCGGCTATGACGCCGAAAAACGCCAGTACGATAAAACGTCCTGGAACTATCAGTTCGATGAAAACGGCTACGCGCTGCGTGATGAAACCCTGACGCACCCGCGCTGCGTGTGGAACCTGCTAAAACAGCACGTTTCCCGCTATACGCCGGAGGTGGTGGAAAACATCTGCGGCACGCCGAAAGCGGACTTCCTGAAGGTGTGTGAAGTGCTTGCCTCCACCAGCGCCGCCGACAGAACCACCACGTTCCTGTACGCGCTGGGCTGGACGCAGCACACCGTTGGCGCGCAGAACATCCGCACCATGGCGATGATCCAGCTGCTGCTCGGCAACATGGGCATGGCGGGGGGCGGCGTAAACGCGCTGCGCGGGCACTCCAACATTCAGGGGCTGACCGACCTCGGTCTGCTCTCCACCAGCCTGCCGGGCTACCTGACGCTGCCGTCGGAAAAGCAGGCCGACCTGCAAACGTATCTTGAGGCCAATACGCCGAAAGCGACGCTGCCGGACCAGGTGAACTACTGGAGCAACTATCCGAAGTTCTACGTCAGCCTGATGAAATCCTTCTACGGCGACGCGGCGCAGAAGGAGAACGACTGGGGCTTTGAGTGGCTGCCGAAGTGGGACCAGGCTTACGACGTCATCAAGTATTTCAACATGATGGATAAGGGCGACGTCACGGGGTATATCTGCCAGGGCTTTAACCCGGTGGCCTCCTTCCCGGACAAAAATAAAGTCGTTCGCAGCCTGAGCAAGCTGAAGTACATGGTGGTTATCGATCCGCTGGTGACCGAAACGTCCACCTTCTGGCAGAACCATGGGGAATCGAACGATGTCGATCCGGCGTCGATTCAGACCGAAGTGTTCCGCCTGCCGTCCACCTGCTTTGCGGAAGAGGACGGTTCGATTGCCAACTCCGGCCGCTGGCTGCAGTGGCACTGGAAAGGCCAGGATGCGCCGGGCGAAGCGCGTAACGACGGCGAAATCCTGGCCGGGATTTACCATCGCCTGCGCGAAATGTACCGCACCGAAGGCGGCAAGGGCGCTGAGCCGCTGCTGAAGATGGGCTGGAGCTACAAGCAGCCTGACCATCCTGAGTCAGAGGAAGTCGCCAAAGAGAACAACGGCGTGGCGCTGGCGGATCTCTATGACGCCAGCGGCAACCTGGTGGCGAAGAAAGGCCAGCTGCTGAACAGCTTCGCGCTGCTGCGTGATGACGGCACGACGGCGTCGTCCTGCTGGATCTACACCGGCAGCTGGACGGAGCAGGGCAACCAGATGGCCAACCGCGACAACGCCGACCCGTCCGGGCTGGGCAATACGCTGGGCTGGGCATGGGCGTGGCCGCTGAACCGTCGCGTGCTGTACAACCGCGCGTCTGCAGACGTAAACGGCAGGCCGTGGGATCCGAAACGCATGCTGATCCAGTGGAACGGGGCGAAGTGGGCAGGGAACGATATCCCGGACTACAACACCGCCGCGCCGGGCAGCAACACCGGGCCATTCATCATGCAGCCGGAAGGGCTGGGACGCCTGTTTGCCCTCAACAAGCTGGCGGAAGGGCCGTTCCCGGAACACTACGAGCCGATGGAAACGCCGCTCGGCACCAACCCGCTGCATCCGAACGTGGTCTCCAGCCCGGTGGTGCGTATCTACGAAGAGGACGTCCTGCGCTTAGGCAAAAAGGACAAGTTCCCGTACGTAGGGACGACCTATCGCCTGACCGAGCATTTCCACACCTGGACCAAGCACGCGCGGCTTAACGCTATCGTGCAGCCGGAACAGTTTGTGGAGATCAGCGAGACGCTGGCGAAGGCGAAAGGCATCGCCAACGGCGACCGCGTGAAGGTGAGCAGCAAGCGCGGCTTTATTCGCGCGGTGGCGGTGGTGACCCGTCGTCTTCAATGCCTGAACGTGCACGGCCAGCAGGTGGAAACCGTCGGGATCCCACTGCACTGGGGCTTTGAGGGCGTGGCGCAGAAAGGCTACATCGCCAATACCCTGACGCCAAACGTCGGCGATTCCAACTCGCAAACGCCGGAGTACAAGGCGTTTCTGGTCAACATCGAGAAAGCGTAAGGAGCGATTCAATGGCGATGGAAACACAAGACGTTATCAAACGCTCCGCGACCAACCCGATTACCCCCGCGCCCCGCGCGCGGGACTATAAGGCAGAGGTCGCTAAGCTTATCGACGTCTCCTCCTGCGTAGGCTGTAAGGCCTGCCAGGTGGCCTGCTCGGAGTGGAACGATATCCGCGACGAGGTGGGGCACTGCGTGGGGGTCTACGACAATCCGGCGGATCTGAGCGCCAAATCCTGGACGGTGATGCGCTTTAGCGAAACCGACCAGAACGGCAGGCTGGAATGGCTCATCCGTAAAGACGGCTGTATGCACTGTGAAGATCCGGGCTGCCTGAAGGCGTGCCCGTCTGCCGGCGCAATTATCCAGTACGCCAACGGGATCGTCGACTTCCAGCAGGACAACTGCATCGGCTGCGGGTACTGCATCGCGGGCTGTCCGTTTAATATCCCGCGCCTCAATAAAGAGGATAACCGGGTATATAAATGCACCCTGTGCGTGGACCGCGTCAGCGTCGGACAGGAGCCTGCCTGCGTCAAGACCTGTCCGACCGGGGCGATCCACTTCGGCACCAAAAAAGAGATGCTGGACGTGGCGCAGGCGCGCATGGACAAGCTGAAAGCGCGCGGCTACGAGAATGCGGGCATTTATAACCCGCAGGGCGTGGGCGGTACGCACGTGATGTATGTGCTGCACCATAGCGACCAGCCGGAGCTGTACCACAACCTGCCGAAGGCTCCGGCGATCGATACCTCCATCAACCTCTGGAAAGGGGCGCTTAAGCCGCTTTCGGCGGCGGGCTTTATCGCCACCTTTGCCGGGCTGATTTATCACTACATCGGTATCGGGCCAAACAAAGAGGTGGATGAGGACGAGGAGGAGCATCATGAGTAAGTCGAAAACGATCGTGCGCACGAAGTTTGTTGACCGCGCCTGTCACTGGACGGTGGTGATTTGCTTCTTCCTGGTGGCGGTGTCGGGGATTTCGTTCTTCTTCCCGACACTGCAGTGGCTGACCGAAACCTTCGGCACGCCGCAGATGGGGCGCATTCTGCACCCGTTCTTCGGCGTGCTGATTTTCGTGGTGCTGATGTTTATGTTCGTGCGCTTTGTCCATCACAACATCCCGGACAGGCAGGATATCCCGTGGGTGAAAGGGATCGTCGAAGTCCTGAAGGGCAACGAGCATAAGGTCGCGAAGGTGGGAAAATACAACGCCGGGCAGAAAATGATGTTCTGGACCATCATGAGCATGATTTTTGTGCTTCTGGTGACCGGCGTGATTATCTGGCGCCCGTATTTTGCGCACTATTTTCCGATTCAGGTGATTCGCTACGCGCTGCTGATCCACGCCACCTCGGCCATCATTCTCATCCACGCCATCCTGATCCATATGTATATGGCATTCTGGGTAAAGGGATCGATTAAAGGGATGATTGAAGGGAAGGTGAGCCGCCGCTGGGCGCAGAAACACCACCCGCGCTGGTATCGTGATGTGGAACGACTGGAAGCGAAACGGGAAAGCACGGAAGGAATGAAGTAAGACCTGCGCCGTCGGCTTTGCCCGGCGGCGCTGCGCTTGCGCGGACAGGGCAAATGCCTGACCGGCTGGCGTCATGTATTAGTCAATAAACGATCAACTGCCGCTATAACGTCATGACGTGCGTTGCGTAAGTTACAAACAAAGTCTTTAGGATTTATTTTGTTATTGTTAAGGTTGGTTATCATTGGCGAATAAATCAGAAATGTTTCAAAATCGATATTTATGCCTGGAGCCAGATGGCTCTGCCATAACGGTAATTTATTATTTCTCGCGAGCGGCACAATGACGCGCGTGGCAAGATCATCATAACAATCATCCTGAATGAGCATATAATAGGGAAGCTTATCCCGGGTGGCCGCAGATGTATTTCGGAAAACATTAAATTGTCTCAGCATTAAAGCACCCTGAAAAACTCATCATCAGTAATGGTTCCATGTTTTTCGACAAACTCATTCATTGAGCGAATAAATGAACGATCCGCTTCTGATGGCTGACGCGGGTCAGCGGAGTCTGGTGCGGTGTTGCTCGACGGTTTTGCCGATTTTATGCGTTGGGTGGGGTGTGCTCTGCTGGGTATGTCATAGTATCTCCTTTGTTGGTGCGGTCATTATCAACCGCAGCCAACAAAAAACAATACCGTATCCCCTGGTAATCTACATTCTGCGAGGCGTATTCCAGTAATTTCAGAACCGCTCCTCCACATACCGGAACGGATATTTTGTGGGTTTGACTTTACCAATTTTACGTTTCGGTAAATCCACTTTTTCGACGTGAATTTCTTTATAGGGGATTTGGGTGAGCAGGTGAGAAATAATATTCAGACGCACGCGTTTTTTATCTTCTGAACGCGCTACAAACCACGGCGCCCAGGCGGTATCTGTCGCTTCAAACATGGCGTCGCGCGCGAGAGTATACTCGTCCCACAGGTTAAAGGACTTAATATCCATCGGCGATAGCTTCCATATTTTACGACCATCGTTAATACGGTCGCGCAGGCGGCGCTCCTGCTCTTTAGGCGTGACCTCCAGCCAGTACTTCAGCAGGATAATCCCGGCATCCACCATCGCTTTTTCCATCACCGGCGCACCATCAAGAAACTTCTCAACCTGCTCGGGGGTGCAGAATCCCATTACCCGCTCGACACCCGCGCGGTTGTACCAGCTGCGGTCGAAAATGACGATCTCCCCGGCGGCAGGCAGATGGGGAACATAACGCTGAAAATAGAGCTGGGTTTTCTCTTTCTCGGTGGGTGCAGGGAGGGCAACAACGCGAAACACGCGAGGGCTGACGCGTTCGGTGATCGCTTTAATGGTGCCGCCTTTACCCGCTCCGTCGCGTCCTTCAAAAACAATACACACTTTTAGCCCTTTGGCGACGACCCACTGCTGGAGCTTAACCAGTTCAACGTGGAGGCGACGTAGCTCTTGTTCATACTCTTTGGTCTTTAACGGAGCATTCTTTACGACATCAACAGCGACACTGGTTTTCTTTTTGCTTCCCATGATGGTCATCCTCAGATTGTCCGGCGCGGAAAAAAGCGAGGCCGCACTATGAAGTGTAATCCACCTGATATTATACGTATTGTTTTTAGGTAATTAATTTAACAACACTTTTTCAAGCAGTTACTTAGGTATTCACGAAGGTGCTTAGCACCCGTTCCCCTTTTAGAACGTCACGGATGCGAAAAATCAGCACGTTTAATCCCACACGCTAAATGTGGTTATCGTGATAATTTCGTTCTTATTTACTTAAAGGAACTAAGAATGAGTTGGAATAAAGAAGCTGCGGTTTCGTATCTCCGTTCACACGCTCTGGGGCACTCTCATAGTGAATGTGCGAAGTTTACCCGCCTGGCCATTCTGGCTGGAGGCGTTAAGGTGCCGAACACAGATTATGCAAAAGATTATGGGGCGCAGTTATTACGTGCTGGGTTCAGTGAGCTGCCGCCCGGCTCTACTTTAATTTCTGGCGATGTGGCTGTGATACAGCCGTATCCTGGCGGAAATGGCATAGGTCACATGACTATGTATGACGGTACGCAGTGGATTTCTGACTTTGTTCAAAAAAGCATGTATCCGGGGCCTGGGTACCGCAAAATGCAACCATCCTTTAAAATTTACAGGATGCACTGATGAAAAGGATATTTTTATCATTCGTTATGCTGCTGGTGGGATGTAGTTCGGCTGCCCGTCAAGATCAGAGCGCGCAAGACGCTACCGAATCATTTTATAAATCCTATCTTTCCGCATTCGGCAGCGATGAAGCCAGGCCTTATCCTGCCGACGCACTGCGTAAATATGTTTCTGCTGATACTATTGCTCGCATTAGCGCCATTCAGGAAATCTCTGAACAAGAGTTAATCGAATCTGATTATTTTACGTATACCCAGGATTACTCTCGCGATTGGATACCTGCGTTACGAGTGGGAAACGCAAGGCCATTTTTAAACGGTGAAGTAGTCCAGGTCATTGAGGGGGCGGGTGATGGAAGAAGCATACATCTTGAAGTCTTTCTTCGTCGTGAAGGTGATGCATGGAAAATCTACCGTGTTCGTGACATAACGAACAATCACGAGCACCCAATTTTCAATGCTGGCGCTATTACACGCGTTAAATCAGCGGCAGAAAGCGAACTGTAAAAGCTAAACCTTAAAACCTTTGTAGCCCTGACACCAGTCGGGGCTTTTTGTTTGCCATTCCCGCCGCGTAGCAATTGGAGAAAACTCCTGAATTAATGGATTAACCTGCCAGCCAACGGATTTGAACTGGCTCACCATACAAGATTATTCAATAATGTCCGTCGCGTGTGATTAACCAGTGGTTGAAGTATGAAAAAGACAATTTTTTCGTTGGCGCTTGGCACATTTGGCCTCGGAATGGCCGAATTTGGCATTATGGGCGTGTTAACCGAGCTGGCACATGACACCGGTATTTCGATTCCCTCCGCCGGGAATATGATCTCGTTTTATGCGTTCGGCGTGGTGATTGGCGCCCCGATTGTGGCGCTGTTCTCAGGCAAGTTTTCGTTAAAAACCACGCTGCTGTTTCTGGTGGCGATGTCCGCGGTCGGCAATGCCCTGTTCACGTTTTCCACGTCCTATTTCTGGCTGGCGGTGGGGCGGCTGATTTCCGGCTTTCCGCACGGGGCTATTTTTGGCGTCGGGGCGATTATCCTGTCTAAAATTGCGCCTCCGGGTAAGGTGACGGTCGCGGTGGCTGGGATGATCGCCGGCATGACCGTGGCCAACCTGATGGGCGTTCCGCTGGGGACCTGGCTCGGGCACCAGTTTAGCTGGCGCTATACCTTTTTTCTGATTGCCGTGTTCGATGCGCTGGTGATCCTTTCGGTTCTGCTCTGGGTGCCGGACATCCGCGACACATCAGAAATCAAATTAACCGAGCAGTTCCACTTTCTGAAAAAACCAGAACCCTGGCTGATTTTTGCCGCCACCATGTTTGGCAACGCCGGGGTGTTCGCGTGGTTCAGCTTCGTTAAGCCGTTTATGGTCAACGTCTCCGGTTATTCAGAAGGGATGATGACGGCCATCATGATGCTGATGGGGCTTGGCATGGTGTTGGGCAATCTGCTGAGCGGTAAGCTCTCGGGGCGTTTTAGCCCGCTGCGCATTGCGGCCACCACCGACATGGTGATTGTCGCCTCGTTGCTGCTGCTTTTCGCCTTTGGTGAACTGAAAACGGCCTCGCTGGTCATGGGCTTTATCTGCTGCGCCGGGCTGTTCGCGCTCTCTGCGCCGCTACAAATTCTGCTTCTGCAAAATGCGAAGGGCGGTGAGATGCTGGGGGCGGCAGGGGGACAGATGGCGTTTAATCTCGGCAGTGCAATTGGCGCGTACTTTGGCGGGATGATGATTGTCCTCGGCTTTAGCTGGCGTTACGTCACGCTGCCGGCGGCAATACTTTCGTTCTCGGCCATGAGTGCACTGCTGATCTACGGCCACCTGCGGGCCAGACGGGCTCAGGCTAACGCTCGCGCGCTAGCCTGACAGATTTCAGGCAAGCCAGGGCTCACCCAGGGTCAGCATCAGGCGGTTGGCCCAGGCGAAGAACGCGGCGGACTGCACCAGATCGAGCTGCGCTAAGGTATCCAGCCCCTCTTTTTCCAGCGCGGCAAGGTGCAGCGGCGTGGCGGCAGGCGGCGTGACCGACAGCGCCGCCGCAAAATCGATTTCCGCCTGCCAGCGTGCGGATTGCCCCTCGCTCAGGGACTGCCCCGGCCTCACGGCCAGCAGGGCTTCTACCGCCGCGTCATCCTTTGACAGCTGGCTGGCTTTACGCGCATGGACAGATGCGCAGTAAATGCAGCCGTTGATTTTACTGGCGACCGTTGCGGCCAGCTCGCGCTCGGCGCGCGGCAATCCCCCCGATGTATAAAAAATGCCTTTATCCGTTAACGTGCGCTGTTCAAGCACCGGCAGGTTGCGCGCCAGCAGGCGGAAGTACTCGGAATCGGTATGGCCAAATTTCGCCAGGATGGCAACCTCATCGTCACTGAAATCCGCCAGCGGTTTGGCCGCTATCCACGGTTCCCATCCCAGCTCCTGCTGGGTGAACGCGACGGGGGCCGCCTTTCCGGTGACCGTTGTTGCGGTCGTGTGCCAGATGCCTGCCGCCACCGGCGCATCGCTTTTGGCGACGGGCCTGTCATTCAGCAGCCGCAGCCCGGTGATGAGTCGGCTCTGGAAGCTCACAAACGCAATAAGCTGCGCCAGGGTAACAATGCCTTCCTTGCTCCATCCCGCCTGGGTCAGCGCCCTTAACGCTGCGGGCGTCGCTTCGACGGGGGAGAACGTCAGCAGCCGCGCGAAATTCAGCGCCGGGGTCAGGCGTTCTGAGGTGGGGTCGGCCAGGCCAAACCCCGCATAGTGTGCTGCCAGCGCCTCCGCGCTGTGCCACCTGGCGACTTTTGCCGCCACGGCGAAGCGCTCGTCGAGTGCAAAATCAGCATCCTGCTGGCTAAAGAGGATTTCGTAGCTGCCCTGCGCGTGTCGCGTGGCGGCATCACGCGTGGCGCGCGCCTCTGCCAGAGGGGAACCGGGTTTAATTTCCGCCAGCTCGGCGAGAATGTCCTGACTTAACGACATAGGTGTCTCCTCAAAGAATGTGGGGGGCAATACGTTCGGCGATCAGTTCGATGGACCGCAGCGTGTCGCGATGCGTGGGTTCGACCGAATGGACCTGGAATGAGATATCCGTGGCGCGCCTGAGAATGGAGTCGGCATTCAGCGAATGCAGCACCGTATCGGGCGAACCAATATGGGCGTCAAACTGGCGGCGATAATCGGTGACGTTGTCACCTTTAACCACGTGCCCGGCAGCGCGATGCTGCTGGGCCTGTTTCGTGAGGCCCGGCGTTGCGACCCTGAGCGCATAGTCGTCGCTGTCGGCGACGAACGCCGTACGGGAGGCCAGAATGCGCGGTGCGATGCCCGCAGGCAGCGCCTCAAGGTAGGCATCCACAATCGGGTTCTGGATCTCGTCGAGCGTTAAATCCAGCCGATCTGCCGGGCGCGGCTGCGTGCGGGAGAGCATTAAACCGTGTCCGGCCCGGGCGGCGCGAACGGCTCCGTCAACAGAGAAGGTGGCAATCCAGATACGGTCGGCCAGCTGTGGCGCAGGCGGGTAAAGGTGGTTATCCGGATGGGTCAGCGAATCCCCGCGCCAGGCGCTCTGGATCACATGCAAATGGTCAGCAAACGCCGCGCCGCGCTCCTCGAACGTCAGTCCGAACGGCAGAAATGAGGTCGGTGTGCCGCCCGAACCAAAACCGACCTCAAGACGGCCATCGGCGAGTAAATCGAGCACGGCGGCATCTTCCGCGACGCGCAGCGGGTTTTCCATCGGCAGGGTGATGATGGCCGTGCCCAGGCGGATGGTTTCGGTATGCGCGGCTACGTGCGCCAGAAACAGCAGCGGCGACGGCAGGCCGCCTTCACTTTCGTGGAAGTGGTGCTGGGCAATCCAGGCGCTGTTAAAACCGTGGCGTTCGGCGTGGCGGATCTGTTCAGTTGCCAGACGATAGCGCTCCTTCGGCGCAGCGTCGTCAAGCAGGCGGGTGAAAAATCCCAGGCGTTTTCGCGTCATGCGAACTCCTCCGTAGCGGGTGAAAAATGGGGAATGGCGTCAATCAGCTCGCGGGTATAGTCGTTCTGCGGCGACGCGAATAAGGTTCCGACGTCGCCCTGTTCGACCACCTGACCGCCGCGCAGCACCGTGACGCTGTGGGCGATCCGGCGGACGGTAGACAGATCGTGCGTGATAAAGAGGTAGGTCAATCTCAGCTGCTGCTGCAGCTGCTGAAGCAGAGCCAGGATCTGCGCCTGCACGGTGACGTCCAGCGCGGAGGTGGCTTCGTCCAGCACCAGAATGGTCGGCTCCAGGATCAGCGCCCGGGCAATGGCAACGCGCTGGCGCTGTCCGCCTGAAAGCTCCCGGGCGGTGCGGGTCAGGAATTCGACGGGCAGGGCAACCCGCTGCGCCACCGTCTCCACCCGGAGCTTTCGCTGCGCCTTACTGAGTCGAGAAAAGTTCTTCAGGGGCTCCTCGATGATCTCGAACAGCGTCTGTCGCGGGTCGAGAGAGGCAAACGGGTTCTGGTAGACGAACTGGATCTTCTGGCGCAGCTGACGGCGGGCCTCGCGGCTGAGCGTGGTGGCATCAATATCATCAATGATGACCTGTCCGCTGTCGGCCTGTTCAAAACCCAGCAAAATACGGGCGAGGGTGGTTTTCCCGGAGCCGGATTCACCGACCAGCGCATGCGTGCTGCCGCGCCTGACGTCAAACGTCACCCGATCCAGCGCCTGAAGCTGATGACCTTTGCCCAGGGAGAATTGCTTGCTGATGGCGCGGGCGCGAATGGCCGGCGACGCGAGCGGGAGACCGGCTACCGGGGCGATGGTCAGGCGCTGGCCCTGGAGGTCGCTCAACAGCTGGCGGGTGTAGGCGTGCTGCGGCGTGCGGACGATATCGGCGGTGTTGCCCTGTTCCTGAACCTCGCCATCGCGAAACACCAGCAGCCTGTCCGCACGCTGTGCGGCCAGCGCCAGATCGTGGGTGACAAACAGAACGGCGGTACCCGATTGCCGGCGCAGGATATCCAGCAGATCGAGAATACGTTTTTGCACCGTCACATCCAGCGCGCTGGTGGGCTCATCGGCAACGATCACGTCCGGGCGCAGGGCAATGGCGATGGCAATCAGCACGCGCTGTTTCATCCCGCCGGAGAGCTGATGGGGATACTGCGTCATGCGCTGTTCGGGGTGGCTCAGGCCGACCTTTGTCAGCAGGGCGAGCACCTGCTCGTCGCGCTCGGCGCGGGTCACCTTCTGGTGGAGCTGAACGATCTCTCCGACCTGCGCCCCGATGGTTTTCACCGGGTTGAGCGAATTACCCGGATCCTGCGGTACCAGGCTAATTCTCGCCCCGCGAAGGGTATCGAGACGCTTCGCGGACCATCGGCTAATCTCCTCGCCGTTGAGCGATATTTTTCCCGCATCGCGCCGGGCGTTATCGGCCAGCAGGCCAATGATCGCCTGCGCCGTGGTCGTCTTGCCGGATCCGGATTCGCCGACGAACGCCAGCATTTCCCCTCGTCCGAGCGTGAAGCTGACGTTATGCACCACCTCTCGCCACTGGCGAGCGGTACGGTAGCTAATCGTCAAATTTTCCACTGAGAGAACGGTCATTAGCGACCTCCGCTGAACTGTTGGCTGATACGGTTGGTGGCCAGCACCACGGCGATGACGACCACGCCGGGGAAGGTGGTGAGCCACCAGGCGGTAGAGAGATAGTTACGGCCTTCGGCAATCAGTAAGCCCCATTCCGGCACCGGCGGCGGGGTGCCGTAGCCGAGAAAGCTCAGCGTGGAGAGCGCCAGGATGGCCTGACCAAACTGCAGCGTGGCAAAGGCGAGGACGGCGGTTAACGCGTTGGGCAGGATGTGTCGCCACAGCACGGCGAAAAACGTCCCGCCGCTGCCAAACGCCGCTTCGACATAATCCGTATGGCGGATACGCACGACTTCACCGCGCGCGAGGCGGGCGAAGCTGGCAATGGAGGCAACGCCGACGGCAATCGCGGCGTTAACGGTGCCAAACCCGAGCAGAATAATCACCGTCAGCGAGAGCAGCAGAGACGGGATGGAGAGCAACACGTCGACGAAGCGCATCAGCAGAGACTCGACGCGCCCGGCGAACGCCCCGGCGATCACCCCTAAGCCGGTGCCGACCACCAGCCCCATCGTCACGGCGGCCAGCGCCGCGCTCAGGGAATGGGAGGCGCCATATACGATACGCGTGTAAACATCGCGGCCAAGCTGATCGGTCCCGAGCCAGTGACCGGCCTGCGGTGCCAGGCGCTGTGCCCCGGCGATGCCCTCAATCGGGCTGTAGTGGGTTAACAGGCCGGGCGCTACGGCGGCAAAAGCGGCGAGAATAATCACCCCCCATGCCAGCCACAGTCCCGGCTGCCATTCCACTCCCTGCCAGGCAGGAACGCGTTTTCGCGCGGCGGCCGCGTAATCGACCAGACTCATGATGCACCTCCGGTAACGGTTTGCAGACGGGGATCCAGCAGCGGCATCAGCAGATCCACCAGCAGATTGATCAGGACAAAACCGAGGGCGGAAATCATCACTACCGCCTGAAGCACGGCGATATCCTGATTATTCACCGCCTGCTGGGTCAGCTGCCCGAGCCCGCTGCGGCCAAAAACGGTTTCGGTGATCAGCGCCCCGGCAATCAGCTCGCCCAGCAGCAGCCCGGCAATGTTCAGGACCGGCAGCAGGGCGTTGCCGGTCACGTGACGCCACAGGACGGCGGTTTCACTCAGCCCTTTGGCACGGGCGACGGCGACAAACGGCTGCGTCGCCACCTGGTCCAGACTGCGCATCAGAATTTGCGCCAGCGGGGCGGAGATCGGGATCGCGACGGTCACAATCGGCAGGATCAGCCCCTGCAGCGGCGTCGGGTTAATCACCGGGATCAGCCGCAGCTGAAAAGAAAAAAGCTGGATGAGGGCAATCCCCAGCCAGAACGTCGGTAAGGAGATAAACAGGACCGGCAGAGACTGAAGGGTGTTGCTCAGCCAGCGCAGACCCGGCAGACGCGATGCAAAGGCCAGCGCAAAGGCCAGCAGGACCGCGAGTACAAACGCGGGCAGGGCGAGGCTCAGGGTATCCGGCAGATTGCTGGCAATCAGCTCGCTGACCGGCACGCCTGCCTGTAGCGAATAGCCGAAATCCCCGCGCAGCATTGCCAGCAGCGTGTGGCCGTATTGCTGCCACAGCGGGCTGTCCGCGCCGTAGGCCACGCGCATCTCCTCGATTTGCGCCGGGCTTAAGCCCAGGTCCGGGTTCTGAAATTTAATCAGCACCGCGTCGCCCGGCAGCACCTGGAGCAACACGAACGAGAGGGTAAAGGCGGCCCACAGTACCAGCAGCCCGTGCCCAAAGCGTTGAAGAAGTGCGTGGCGCATCGTCAGCTCCTCAGTGTTTCTCAATCCACGCGCCGTAGAACGACGGGCGGCCTACCGCTTCAAAATTGACGCCTTTCAGCCACGGCGCGCCGGCAAAGACCTGCGGCTCCTCGAAAATCGGAATGACGTAGGCGTTATCCAGCAGGTAGCGCTGGGCGTCCCCCGTCAGCTGCAGGCGTTTTTGCGGGTCGACCTCAGCCGAAATGTTCACCAGCAGTTCATTCAGCCTGTCGTCACGGAAGTTTTTGACCTTGTCGCTGGATCCGCCTTTTTGCAGCAGCGCGTCGCGGTTAGCCGGGTAGAACATGCTTTTCACCACGTCCGGATCGGCGCGTCCTACTTCGGAGACGGTTAACGGGGTTTTCAGCGGGTCAAGGTTATCCAGCGTGCGGCTGCCTGCGTCTCCGGCTTTGACGCTCAGCGCCACGCCCACCTGGCGCCACTGCTGGGCAACCAGCTGCAGCACCTCTTTGTTTTGCGGCTGCGGCAGGGATTCATACACCGTCAGCGCCAGACGTTGGCCGTCTTTGGCGCGGATCCCGTCGCCGCCTGCTTTCCAGCCCGCCTCGTCCAGCAGCTGGTTGGCTTTTGCCGGGTCAAAGGTCAATTTGTCGCTGAGATCGACAAAGCCTGCGGCGGAACCGGCAATCACGGACTTCGCCTGCGGATAGTTGGCCGAGAAGAGGGTCTCGACCACCTGTTTTGCATTGGTGGCATGCAGCAGCGCCTGGCGAACGCGAATATCGGAGACCAGCGGGTTATCCGGGCGGAAGCTGATGCTGTCGTTCACCCCGCGCGTCGGGGCGGCGTAGATCTTATAGCCCCGATCGGTCGCCTGCTTTTCGTCATACGCCTGCACCTGGCGAATAAAGTCGGCCTGACCGGCCAGCAGGGCGCCCACGCGCACGCTGTCTTCCTGGGTCACGATAAACTTGATGCCGTCGAGATTGGCTGGCCCCTGCTGCGCCAGATTTTTCGGCCCCCACTGGTAGTCTTTGCGCGCTTCGAGCGTCACTTCACGACCCAGCTTCTCGTCCTTCACCACAAACGGGCCGGAACCAATGATGTGGCGGGAATCTCCCAGCTCTTCGAAGTTGCGCTTCAGCGTGCTGAGCGAGACCAAACCGGAGCCAATGGTGGCGGTGCCCTGCAGGAACCCCGGCGACGGTTTTTTGAAGTAGAACTTCACGGTCAGCGGGTCGATGACTTCGCTGCGATCGTAGTTATTGATCACTTCTGACACCGGCAGGCGCTGCGCCTTATTGCCTAAACCGTAGGTATCAAAGTTTTTCGCCACGGCGTTGGCGTCCAGCGGCGTGCCGTCGGAGAAGGTGATGCCGGGACGAAGCTTAAAGGTGTATTCGGTTTTATCGGCGTTGGTGGTCCAGCTTTCGGCCACCCAGGGTTCCACCTGCAGCGTTTTTGGGTTCTGCCACGTCAGTTTGTCGGTGATTTGATTCAGAATGCCGCCGTTCGGGTAAAAGCCACCGGCAGGCGGATAGAGGTTGGTGTGCGCCTGTTGCTCCAGATAAATCAGCGTGCCGCCTTTGACGGGCGCATCTGCGGCCCAGGCTGCGGTTGTCGCCAGAATCAGCGCCGTCAGCAGCGGCAGACGAAATGGGGTTTGCATGGTGAATTCCTTTGTTATCTTCTTGTTAGCGTCGGATTCATCATCGGGCGCGGGGGAAAACAAGGGAACCAAGGAATTAAGATAAGGATTGCCGGAAAATGGCTATAAAAAAACCGCCCCAGCGAGGAGCGGTAATGAAAGATGAACGATTATGAACGTAGGTCGATCACCATACGGCCGCGGATCTGGCCCTGTTCCATCTCTTTAAAAATGGCGTTGATGTCCTCGATTGGACGCATCGTGACTTTCGGCACCACCTTACCTTCAGCGGCGAACTGGAAGGCTTCCTGCAGATCCTGACGGGTGCCGACCAGGGAACCCACCACCTGGATGCCGTCCAGCACCAGACGCGGAATGTCGAGGCTCATCGCTTCCGGCGGCAGGCCAACGGCGACCACGCGGCCACCGGCACGCACGGCGTCAACGGCTGAGTTGAATGCGGCTTTTGCGACGGCAGTAACGACTGCGGCATGCGCGCCGCCGGTTTTCTCCTGCACAATTTTCGCGGCGTCTTCGCTGCGGGAGTTGATGGTTAAATCTGCACCCATGCTGGCAGCCAGCTTCAGCTGTTCGTCGTTAACGTCGAGAGCGATGACTTTGGCGTTAAAGACGTTTTTGGCATATTGCAGCGCAAGGTTGCCCAGACCGCCCAGACCGTAAATCGCGATCCACTGGCCTGGTTTGATTCCGGACACCTTCACCGCTTTGTAGGTGGTAACGCCGGCGCAGGTGATGCTGCTGGCCGCAGCGGATTCCAGACCGTCCGGCACTTTTACGGCATAATCCGCGGTGACGATGCACTCTTCCGCCATGCCGCCGTCAACGGAGTAACCGGCGTTTTTCACGTCGCGGCACAGGGTTTCGTTGCCGGTATTACAGTATTCGCAGTGGCCACAGCCTTCAAAAAACCAGGCCACGCTTGCGCGGTCGCCGACTTTCAGCGACTTCACGCCGGGGCCGACTTCTTTTACGATACCAATCCCTTCGTGGCCCAGGATAACCCCGGTTTTATCGCCGAAATCACCGTTCTTCACGTGGAGATCGGTATGGCATACGCCACAGCATTCCATCTTCAGCAGGGCTTCCCCGTGCTTTAGCGGGCGTAAGGTTTTTTCGGTGATATTGACCTGATGATCCTGAGTGACAACAGCAGCCTTCATGTGTATCTCCTTGTTCATGATGAGTATCTGCATAGCAGGTGTAATACTCCTCAAGGATTAGTGGTTTGGCGCTGTAATGCAAGGCAACGGCAACATAATGTCATTATTTAATCCATTTTCAGAATAAGAATACGGCGTTCCTCTAATAATTTAGGGGGAAAATACTGGCCCGACGAGAGACTCGCCGGGCGCAGACTTACAGCTGTGCCTCTATCTCCTCAATCTCTTTACGCCATTGCGCCTGCAGCTGCGGCTTTTGATGCTTCGGCTTACGCGCCAGATCGTCTTCCAGCAGCGCTTCCAGCGCGACCAGCCGTTCGAGCAGATCGTCATACGGCGAGGGTTGAACCGTCGCCGCGTCGATGGCGGGCGCGGTGGATGTCGCCAGCCCCGCGCTTTCACGCAGGCGCTCAAACACCGCTTCTGCATCGTGCCACTCGCTCAGCTTTCCCTCTTCAATCAGCCAGAAACGGTTGCAGCTTTGGCTAATTAACTGACGGTCGTGGCTGACCAGCAGAACGCCGCCTTCAAACTGCTGAAGGGTTTGCGCCAGCGCCTCTTTGCCTTCCATGTCGAGGTGGTTGGTCGGCTCATCCAGCATCAGCAGGCTGTAGCGGGCAAGCGTCAGGCCAACGAACAGCAGGCGCGAGCGCTCGCCGCCGCTGAGCGTGCTGACCGTTTGCCCGTGACGCGACCACGGGAAACCCGCGCTTATCAGCGCCATTTTGCGGTTCTGCGGATCCGGTGCGAAAGGCTCCAGCGCGTCGAGCAGCGTGGCGTTGTCCGCAAGCTGGTGAAGCGTCTGGTCGTAATAGCCTGGCGACACGCGCGGATGGATTTTCAACCCGCTGTTTGCGGACTCATCGGCAAACTGTTGCCAGATAAGCCTCATCAGCGACGATTTGCCGCAGCCGTTACGACCGACAATCGCCACGCGATCGCCGCTTTTTAGCCGCGCCATTTCGATGCTGAATAACGCCGGCAGGCCAGGTGCAGGAGGAACGTCGAGGTTTTCCATTTCCAGCAAACGGTCGGCCCGCAGCGCGTCGCCGCGCAGGGTTAACGTCCACGGGCTGCCTGCCGTGAGCGCCGTCTGGCTCTCCTTCAGCCGTTCGACCTGTTTTTCCATCTGTTTGGCTTTGCGGGCAAGATCTTCGTTGTCGTAAACCTTGCCCCAGGTCGCCAGCCGCTTCGCGCTGGCGGACACGCGGTCGATCTCCTTTTGCTCCGCCTTGTGGCGCTGCGCGTCGCTTTCATCCTTTGCTTCAAGCGCCTTGCGGGCGGCCGTGCAGGGAAGGGCGAAGTAGTGCAGCGTTTTATCGCGCAGGATCCAGCTGCCGTTAGTGACGGCATCCAGCAGCTGTCGGTCGTGCGAGACCAGCACGAAGCTGCCTGACCAGTTCTGTAGAAAGTGTTCCAGCCAGAGCATGGTCGGCAAATCAAGGTGGTTGCTGGGTTCATCGAGCAGGAGCAGATCCGGCTCGTGAATCAGGGCCCGCGCCAGCAGCAGGCGCGTGTGCTGTCCGCCGCTCAGCGTGGCGGATTGCAGCGCCATATCCTGCGGCGTGAAGCCCATGCCTGCCAGCAGCGTTTCGGCTTTCCAGCGCAGGCTATCGCGCTCGGCTAAAGGCAGCTGTGCGAGTACGGCATCCAGCATGGTCAACGGGAAAATGGCGTCCGGGAGATGTTGCTCCACGCGCGCCATCAGGCAGTGCCCGGCCAGCGAAACCGTTCCGGCGGCGGGGGAGTCAGTGCCGTCCAGCACCTTCAGCAGCGTGCTTTTGCCGCAGCCGTTGTCGCCCAGCAGGCCAATGCGGTCGCCTTTTTTCAGCGTAAAGGAGAGTGAGTCGAAGAGCGTGCCAAACGCCGTATCAACGCGTAAAGATTGTGCAGTGAATAAAGTGCTCATTGTTGCTTACCCAAGAGTTACAGGCATGTTTATGCCTCGTCAAACATCGCTGACGATAACTCAGTAAGCCCGAGAGAAGGGATTTCAGGGGTTGGTGTCTTCGCTCAAGCAGAAGTTATCGCAGCACGATACCGATAACGCTTGAGCTGGTGCGATCACCAAATGTATGTGAAACATTGAAAATTTCACGATACAGCATAATTGGCCTCCTTATATATTCAGTAGGTTAATGGATGAAGGGAGTGTAGCGGGGGAAAAGGAGTTTGGCTAGTAGGTATTCAATGGTGCGGTCTGATGCCCTCACCCTAACCCTCTCCCACAGGGAGAGGGAAAACACCCCGCCCGTAGGCCCGGTAAGCGAAGCGCCACCGGGCGATTGGGCCGCACTGCGTCTCCCTGTGGAAAAGGGAACGGTCAAAGCGAATTAAATCGAGGTACGGCGATAGCTGCGGTATTCAGGTTTCCAGAAGTTGTCGTCGATGGCCTGCTGCAGCGCGTCGGCAGAGGTTTTCACCGCCACGCCCTGCTGCTGCGCCATTTTACCTACCGCAAACGCGATCGCGCGCGACACCTTGTGAATGTCTTTCAGCTCCGGCAGCACCAGCCCTTCACCGTTGTTGACCAGCGGCGAGTAGCCCGCGAGGGTTTCGCTCGCCGACATCAGCATCTCATCGGTAATGCGGGACGCGCCGGACGCGATCACGCCCAGCCCAATGCCCGGGAAGATGTAAGAGTTGTTGCACTGGGCGATCGGATAGGTTTTATCCTTCCACACCACCGGGTCGAACGGGCTGCCGGTCGCGACCAGCGCGTTACCTTCGGTCCAGGCGATGATGTCCTGCGGCGTCGCTTCCACGCGGGAGGTCGGGTTGGAAAGTGGCATCACGATAGGGCGTTCGCAGTGCTTGTGCATCTCGCGAATGATCTCTTCGGTGAAGAGGCCGGTTTGCCCGGAAACGCCGATCAGAATATCCGGCTTCACGTTGCGCACGACGTCCAGCAGGGAAAGGACTTCGTTGTCGGTATCCCAGTTTTTCAGGTTCTCGCGCTTCTGCACCAGCTTGTTCTGGAACGGCAGCAGGTTCGGCATAGCGTCGGTCAGCAGGCCGAAACGGTCAACCATAAAGACGCGGGAGCGGGCCAGCTCTTCGCTTAAGCCTTCGCGCTGCGTCTGGGCGATGATCTGCTCGGCGATACCACAGCCCGCAGAGCCTGCGCCCAGGAAGACGATTTTCTGGTAGCTCAGCTGGCTGCCGGCTGCGCGGCTGGCAGCGATAAGCGTACCCACGGTCACGGCCGCGGTGCCCTGGATGTCGTCGTTAAAGGAGCAGATCTCATCGCGATAGCGGTTCAGCAGCGGCATCGCGTTTTTCTGCGCGAAGTCTTCAAACTGCAGCAGAACGTCCGGCCAGCGGTGCTTCACGGCCTGAATGAAATCGTCGACAAACTGATAGTACTCGTCGTCGGTAATGCGCGGATGGCGCCAGCCCATATAGAGCGGATCGTTGAGCAGCTGCTGGTTATTGGTTCCGACGTCCAGCACCACCGGCAGGGTATACGCCGGGCTGATGCCGCCGCAGGCGGTGTAGAGAGAGAGTTTACCGATTGGGATCCCCATCCCACCAATGCCCTGGTCGCCGAGGCCGAGAATACGTTCGCCGTCGGTCACCACAATCACTTTGATATTGTGGTTCGGCACGTTCTGCAGAATATCGTCCATGTTGTGACGGTTCTGATAGGAGATGAATACCCCGCGTGAACGACGGTAGATCTCTGAGAAACGCTCGCAGGCCGCACCCACCGTAGGGGTGTAGATCACCGGCATCATCTCTTCGAGATGGTTCTGCACCAGGCGATAGAAGAGGGTTTCATTGGTGTCCTGAATGTTGCGCAGGTAGATGTGCTTGTCGATTTCGGTTTTGAAACCCTGATACTGGATCCACGCGCGCTCCGCCTGTTCTTCAATGGTTTCAACCACTTCGGGCAGTAAACCCAGCAGGTTAAAGCTGCTGCGCTCTTCCATGCTGAAGGCGCTGCCTTTGTTGAGCAGGGGGAATTCGAGTAAAACCGGTCCGGCGTATGGGATGTATAAGGAACGATGTTTTTTCAGTTTGTTGTCCATGTCACTCACTCTTTTTATGAAGATCCGTCCCTGACACTGCTGTTTGTCATCTTTCTGGCCTGTGCGATGGGGTGCGGTCAGGCGGTATTATAAAGGAGCTAAATATTAATTACCGCAACACATAAACAAAAACACCATCGGGATTACCGATGGTGTTCTGGATCTCAGTCTGGAACTTACTTGCCGGCGTGGCGTTTTCTGCCGGTGGCGTGAGTGACCTGCGTTTCGTGGTCGCCTTCAATCACCACTTTACGCTGATTTGAAAGCTTGTAATTCAGTCCCAGAATATGGCGTGCCTGACGGTTCGATTTCATGTTAACTCCTCAATCCTGTTGATAGTTTTAAGGACCAGTTTGCTTACGCAAACGAAATGTAACCCCTTAGGTTGCAGATCCAGCTTAGCAGGTTTTTACAAGGGTGCGTTTTGCCCGCTGACGACGTAGTTAATAGTCTGCTGGTAGATGTCACTGAGGATGTCATTATCCGTGGATTCCACCCACTTGGTCAGTTCCATCAAAATGTCATCTTCAGTCACAGCACCGTGCTCGGCGTGAAGACCCTGCGCAATCGCGTTAACGAGTTCAGGTTGTGCTGCTGCGGTATTAGCCGGGTAATAAGTAAACATGCTGCCTCCGTGTCGTTGTCTGTTTAATGGTACGGCTCGCAAAAAATTTAATTCATAAACAGAATGGCAAATATTTTCCCGGTTGTGGTTCAGATTCATCTTAGAAATAAAAATGACATAAGTGCATGCTTTTATGTACTTTTAAAAGGTGTGGCTATATCGACGGGTAACGGCGGGGATATTTTGGCGGGGCTCCTGCTATCGCGGAAATATAGCAGGAGCCGTTTTTAAATTACCACTTCATTTCGCCAGTATTCACTTTGGCGCTTAATTCCAGCGAGCTTTCATCAGCCAGGCCCGGATACTGTTTTTTCAGGGTATTGATAACGCCTGCGGAATCTTTATGCGCGGCTAAAGCCTTTTCAAAGCGCTGCAGATAGTCGCGGGTAAAATCAATCGCGCCAGTGCCCGCTGGTGGGGTGCCCAGATAGTGGCCCGGGATCACGCGCTCAGGTTTGTGCGCGGCCATATTCTCCAGCGTTTCCTGCCACTGCTTGCGGCTTTCCGGCGTCTGGGTGTCTGCCGTCCAGACGTGAATACCCCAGGCTACCCCGGTGCCGCCGAGGATCGTTTTTGCCGACGGGATCCACACATAGGCCGCATAGCTGTCTGGCTGTTCGATGCCGACCTTTTCCCCGTCAACCATGAACGTGGTGGAGGCAAGCACCTGCGGGACGACCAGCTCCGTTGGCGCGCCGTCCTTCATCTGCGGCCCCCAGAAGGCGAGCTTGGCGTCTTTGGTGGCTTTAATATGGTCAACCACATGCTGCGTGGCCACCACTTTGGCATTCGGGAAGGCTTTGACCAGCGGCTGCAGGCCAAAATAGAAATCCGGATCGCCGGAGGTGATCACAATCTTGTTCAGGGTTTTACCGCTGCGGCGAATTTTCTCTACCAGCGCTTCGCCATCCTTCACGCTGAACTGCGCGTCAAACAGCACCGCCTCTTTCGGGCCGGAAACCAGCGTGGAGGAGACCGGGAAAATGCCTTTTTCCTGCGGGTTATAGGTATCAATGGTTAACGGCGCGGCAAAAACCGCAGGAGTGAAAAGGGTGGAAAGCAGGGCAAGGTGAGTGAATTTCATGCTGTTGTCTCTGTTGTTCAGGAATGTGTCTATTGTACGGATATTCTCATTTGCCAGAATTCCTGAAACAAGACATGCTTAGTTTCATAAATCGAGCAAATGGAGCTTATATGGATCGCGTTATCGCCGCTCAGGTTTACAACCGGATATGCGAGCTGGGCAGTTTGAGCGCGGCGGCCCGCGCGTTGGGCATTTCCCGACCGATGGTGAGCCGCTACCTTGAACAAATGGAGAAGTGGGCGGGAACGCGCCTGGTAAACCGCTCCACGCGCAAGCTGACGCTGACCGCGGCAGGGGAAAAGGTGCTGCAAAAAACGCGGACGCTCTCGCAGATTTCGCAGGAAATCGAGGGCCAGTCGGAGAAAGATCTGCCGTCCGGCACGCTGCGGGTGGCCTGCGCCCATTTTACCGCCATGCACCTGATTGCGCCGGTCCTGCCTGAGCTGCTCTCGCGCTACCCGCAGCTGCGCATCGAGCTGGACGTGAATAACCACCCGGTCAGCCTGGTGGGAGAGCGCATTGATGTCGCCGTGCGCATTACCGACAACCCCGAACCCGGCATGATTGCCCGCCGGCTGGGGGAGTGTCGCTCGGTGCTTTGCGCCTCGCCGGAGTACCTGGCACAGCACGGTATCCCCGTCAGCCCTGAAGAATTAGCGCAGCACAACTGTCTGCACTACAGCTTTTTTGCCGGGCAGTCCTGGCACTTTCTGACGCCGGAAGGGGAAAGCCTGAGCGTGGCCGTCAGCGGCAACCTGAGCGCCAGCATCTCTTCGCTGTTGATGGACGCGGCGATTAAGCACTGCGGTATCGCCATGCTGCCGGAGCGCGAAGCGTCTGCCGCGCTGGAACAGGGATTGCTGGTGCCGGTGCTGGAGGCGCTTGAGCCGAAACCGCTTGCCATCCATGGCATTTATCAGTCCCGGGAATACCAGCCTGCCGCGCTGCGCGTGTTCCTTGACGAACTGTCGCGCTACCTGGCATAAGAAGGGATTACTTCGCCTTTAGCCAGGGAGACGTCGTGCTCCAGAAAATAATATCGGCACCGAGATAACTTTCGCCGAAGCGGACAAATTCCGCTTTGGTGAACGGTTTTCCGGTCTGAGGATCCTTATAGGTCAGGGTCGGCTCCTGAACCGCCATGGCGATGAGCGGCAGCGTCTGTTTATTTTTATGGAAGAAGGGATAGGCGTTCTTCATGTGGGCCTTGCGGTTGGGAACAATGTCCGGCCCACCCAGGCCGATATTGTTGGCGCTGGCATACGCAAACAGTCGCCCCATGTAGTTGTGGTCATTATCCCATTCGCACGGCCAGAAGTTCACGTACTGCACCACGTGTGATTTCTGAAAAGCCTTTCGCGCAAAGGCCAGGTTTTCCATTTCACCCGCGAAATAGCCGTCGCAGGTAAACCCGACGGGCGGATTTTTTTCATCGAGATCGATGGCGGTTTCGGGCAGGTTTACCCCATACACCTCGCCATCAAAGCGTTTCGCGAGGGCGGCCAGCAGTGCCTGGTAGCGCTGGCGCACGGCGGGATCCCACTGACGCGCCACCCATCCTGAACCGACCGGCTTGCCTTCGCCGGGGTTATCGAACTGCGGCGCAATCCCGCCTCCGTATTGTGTGTCGCGCATGAGATAGTCCGGCACGTAGCGGGCGTCCGGCTCAAAGAAACGGTCCTGGATTTGAATAAAGAGTTTTTTTCCGGCGGCCTTAACGCGCGCCAGATCCTGTTCAATCCGCGAGAAGTCATAGCTGTCCTTCTCGGGTTCCAGCAGGCGCCAGTTGTAAACGATCTGCACGCCGCCGATATCGCTTCGCGCAACAAGCGGGAACGCCGCGTCGAGATCGCCCGAGCTGGTATAGATAAAGTTCTCCGGCGTTTTCGCCAGTGAAGAGAGCGACAGAGCCAGCGTGGTGACGGCAACGGCCATCCTGATTTTTAGGGCCATATCATTATCCTTTTTGTCGGTACAGCAGGTGAAAGTCCTGGAATTGTCTGTGTTCCAGGGTGGGTCAGATGCGTAGTCTATACTTAACCCTTTGTAAGCCAAAAGGAGAGCAAGAATGACTATTCATAAGCACGGTTCGGCACACTGGTCTGGCGACATTAAGCGCGGAAAAGGAACGGTTTCCACCGAGAGCGGCGTTCTCAATCAGCAGCCTTATGGTTTCAATACCCGCTTTGAGGGCGAAAAGGGGACCAACCCCGAAGAGCTGATTGGCGCGGCACATGCGGCCTGCTTCTCAATGGCGCTGTCGCTGATGCTCGGTGAAGCGGGTTATACCGCCGATTCCATTGATACCACCGCGGACGTCTCTCTGGATAAAACCGACGGCGGCTTTGCCATCACTAAGGTTGCCCTGAAAAGCAAGGTGACCGTTCCCGGCATCGCCCCGCAGCAGTTCGACGGCATTATTCAGAAAGCAAAAGCGGGCTGTCCGGTCTCGCAGCTCCTGAAAGCTGAGATTACGCTGGACTATAAGCTCAATTAAGCCACAGCCGGGTTTGCGCCCGGCTATCCCTTCAGCGCGGCGGGGAACACCTCCGCCAGCCAGGCAATAAACACCTTCAGGCGGTGCGTCAAATGCCGGTTCTGCGGGTAAACCACATGAAACGGATACGCGGCAGGGCGCCAGTCGCCCAGGATCGCCGCCAGCGTGCCCGCCTGTAAATACGACTTTGCCGAATACTCAAAGGTTTGAACGATCCCCAGCCCCGCCGCGGCAGCCGCCAGATGGGCATTACTTTCATTGACGCCGAGATAGTGCGGAATGTTGATTTCCAGCGCCTCGCCGTTCTGCCGGAAGCGAAACGGAAAGGGCCGTCCGGTGACGGGCGAGAGATAGCTAATCAGCTTGTGGCCGTTGCGCAGCTCCTGCGGATAGGCCGGGACGCCGTGATTTTTCAGGTAACCCGGCGTCGCGCAGGTGACCATTTCGGCGTTACCGAGATGACGGGCGATGAGGGTCGAGTCGTCCAGCGGACCGCCGCGGATCACGCAGTCTACGTTACCGCTGATGAGATCGACCGGCCGGTCGGCCACGCCAAGGTCGATGCAGATCTCCGGGTAGCGCTGCATAAATGCCGGAAGCAGGGGGATGAGCACGTCCCGGGCGGTGGATCCGCCCACGTCAACCCGCAAATGCCCTTTTGGCGTCGCGCGGGAAACGCGAAACGAGGTGTCGATATCTTCGATATCAATCAGCACCCTGAGCGCTTTTTCATAGTATTCCATCCCTTCAGGCGTCGCGACCACCCGGCGAGTGGTGCGGTGCAGAAGGCGTATATCCAGGTGCGACTCAAGCGATTTAACCAGCTTGCTCAGCGTGGCGATCGGCATATTCAGCGAGTCCGCCGCGCGGGTAAAACTGCCGGACTCCACGACCCGCGTAAAGGCGCGCATCGCCATGAGCTGGTCCATGATGACCTCGGATTATTTCTGTTTGTGAATAGTCATTTTCATTTTTGCCCGTTTTTCACTAATGCCGCAAGGGCTAAAGTTTGTCCAACGCAAACCCAACAAAAGGTAAATGACATGAACACGACTCTCTCAGGAAAAATCGCACTGGTCACCGGCGGCAGCACCGGCATTGGTCTTGCCACGGCGCAGGAGCTGGCGGCACAGGGCGCAAAGGTCTACATCACCGGTCGTCGCCAGGCCGAGCTGGACGCGGCGGTGGCGGAAATTGCTTCAACCGCAGTGGGCATTCGCGCGGACGCCTCAAAGCTTGCCGATCTGGATGAGGTTTATGCCCGGATAGCCAAAGAAGAAGGCCGTCTTGATATCCTGTTCGCCAATGCCGGTGGCGGCGATATGCTGCCGCTGGGCGCGATCACCGAAGAGCAGTTTGACCGGATTTTTGGCACCAACGTGCGCGGAGTGCTGTTCACGGTGCAGAAGGCGCTGCCGCTGCTGTCCGCCGGATCGTCGATTATTCTGACCGGATCGACGGTGTCCATTAAAGGGACGGCCAATTTCAGCGTCTACAGCGCCAGCAAGGCCGCCGTGCGCAACTTTGCCCGCTCCTGGGCGCTGGATTTGCAGGGCCGCGGGATCCGCGTCAACGTGGTGAGCCCGGGTCCGATCAAAACGCCGGGTCTCGGCGATCTGGTGCCGGAAGAACACCGTCAGGGGCTGTACGACGCGCTGGCCGCGCAGGTACCGCTGGGGCGTTTAGGCGCGCCGGGCGAGGTGGGTAAAGCGGTGGCGTTTCTGGCCTCCGACGCGGCCAGCTTTATTAACGCCACCGAGCTGTTTGTGGACGGCGGGATGGCGCAAATCTAACCCAGACTGCGCCAGCAGCGCACGTTACGGCCCTCGCGTGAGGGCTGTAGCGGCTGCGGCTGTTCACACCCCTGCGCTGCTATCGGACAACGGTCGCGGAAAAAACAGCCTTCGGGCAGATGACGATTGCCGGGAAGCTCCGTTTTGCGCAACGCCAGATTTTCATCCAGCGGTTCACCGGTGCGGGGAACCGAGTCGAGCAGCAGACGGGTATAGGGATGGCGCGGCTCGCCAAGCACCTGCGCGGCGCTGCCCAGCTCCACAATCTGCCCGAGGTACATCACCGCCACGCGGTCGCTCATGTGTCTGACCACCGAGACGTTATGCGAGATTAACACGTAGGTCAGATTACGCTGCTGTTGCAGGTTCACCAGCAGGTTGAGGATTTGCGCCTGCACGGAGATATCCAGCGCGCTGGTGGGTTCATCAAGCACGATAATATCGGGGTTGGAGGAGAGCGCCCGGGCGATGGCGATGCGCTGGCGCTGCCCGCCGGAGAAGGCGTGCGGAAGCCTGTCGAGATATTCCGGGCGAATGCCCACCTGCAGCGCCAGGTTTTCTGCCAGCTGGCGGCGTTCGCGCTCGCTGCTGCGTTTTTGCACCCACACCGGCTCGGTGATGATGCGCCAGACCGGCAATCGCGGGTCGAGCGAGGAGAGCGGATCCTGAAACACCATCTGCATGCCGCCCGCGTGGTGCGCCCGCTGGCACGCGCCGGTGCTGGGCTTAAGCATGCCCATCAGCAGCTGGGCCAGCGTGCTTTTCCCGCAGCCGGATTCCCCGACAATGCCCAGCGTTTCCCCGCGACGGATCTGGAGATCGAGCCCGTTGAGGGCATGGACCTGTTCCGTCACGCGGCCCAGCCAGTTTTTGCGCGCCGCAAAGTTCACGTGCACGCTATCCAGTTCCAGCAGTACATCAGACATGGCGTTTCTCCCGTTGTGGATACCAGCAGGCAGCCTGTTGGCCCTCTGCACCGTTGGGCTGTAAGCGCGGCGTTTCGCTGCATTTCGCTCCGGCGGCAAAGCAGCGCTCGCGGAAGGCGCAACCCTGCGGAAGCTTGCTGAGGTTGGGCACCGTGCCGGGGATGGCGGGAAGCAGGTCGCGCGGCTGGCCGTTTTCCGGGGCGCACCGCAGCAGGCCGATGGAGTAGGGATGCACGGGTCGGTGGATCAGCGTTTGCGTGGCACCGCTCTCGATCACGCTGCCCGCATACATCACGTACATTCTGTCGCAAAGCTGCGACACCACGGCCATATCATGGCTGATAAACAACACCGAGGTACCGCTGGCCCGCGCCTTATGCTTCAGCAATCGCAGCACCTGGAGCTGGACGGTAACGTCCAGCGCGGTGGTCGGTTCGTCGGCGACGATCAGCTCCGGCTCGCAGGAGAAGGCAAGGGCGATCATCACCCGCTGGCGCATGCCGCCGGAGAGTTCAAACGGATAACGCTCCATGACCTGCTTCGCGTCCGGGATTTGCATCTCTTCCAGCAGGGTAATCGCCTTATGCTGCGCCTCGCGCCGCGAAAGCGGCTGATGCTGGCGGATCACCTCCACCATCTGTTTGCCAATCCGCCGCGTCGGGTTGAGGGCGGTCATGGGCTCCTGAAAAATCATCGCCACTCGTGCACCGCGCCACTGGCGAAGCTGCTTCTCGGACGCCGTCAGGACGTTTTCGCCGAGTAACTTCACCTGACCGTGATGAATGCGGTAGCTCCCTTCCGGCAGCAGCCGCATGGCGAGCATGGCAGTGACGGATTTACCCGACCCCGACTCACCCACCACGCCGACGATTTCGCCCCTGCCGATCTCCAGCGAGACGTGGTTCAGCGCGTGGACCTCACCGCGAAAAACCGGGAAGCTCAGATGCAGGTCCTCAATACGTAATACCGGTTCGGTCATTACTGTTTTCCTCCCGACTTCGGATCCAGCAGATCGCGGATACCGTCGCCAAACAGGTTAAAGCCCACGGCGGTAATCAAAATCGCCGCACCGGGAAAGGCGCAGTACCACCACTGGTCCAGGACGTAGTTACGGCCCACGGCCACCATCGCCCCCCATTCGGCGGTCGGCTGCTGCGCGCCAAGGCCGATAAACCCCAGCGTGGCGGCCATCAGAATGGCGCTACCGATATCCAGCGAAGCTTGCACAATCAGCGGCGGCAGGGCGTTGCGCAGGATATGCCAGCGGATCAAATGCCAGCGGGACGCGCCAAAGGTGCGGGCGGCCTGGACGTAGGTAAACTGGCGCACCACCAGGGTTTGCCCGCGCGCCAGGCGGACGTAAAACGGGATGCGGACAATCGCAATCGCCAGCATGGCGTTGAACAGGCTCGGCCCGAGCGCGGCGGCCAGCGCCATGGTCAGCACCAGCGAAGGAATGGATAGCATAATGTCCATCACCCGCATGATGATGGCGTCGCCGCGCCCGCCCAGTACGCCGGAAAAACAGCCCAGCAGTGAGCCTATGCCGCCCGCAATCGCCACCACCGCCAGCCCGGCGGTAATCGACTGCTGGCTGCCCGTCAGCACGCGGCTGAACAGGTCGCGTCCCACCTCATCGGTACCAAACCAGTGTTGCGCAGACGGCGCCTGCAGGCGGGCGGTCAAATCCAGCGCGTTCGGGTCATGCGGAACGATCCACGGCGAAGCCACCATCAGGAAGAGCATCGCAATCATAATGACGCCGCCAACGATCGTGAGCGGGCTTTGACGCAGCATCCAGAACAGCTTTGCCCAGTTGATGCGTTGTCCGGCGGTTTTAGCCGGGACGGGCGTTTCCTGCGTTAACATCATTCGGCACCTCCGCGCCCGATTCGCGGGTCAATCCACAGGTAAAGCAGATCGACCACCAGATTAACCAGCACGTAGGCCAGCGAAACGACGACGGCAAACCCCATTACGGCAGGGAAATCGAGCGCCTGAATGGATGTCACCACCCAGGCGCCCATGCCCGGCCAGGCAAAGACGGTTTCGGTCAGCACGGCGCCGTAAAGCAGATCGCCCAGCGCCAGCCCGAGGACGGTGATGGACGGGATCATCGCATTGGGCAGGGCGTAGCGCAGGACGATGTACCAGCCGGGCAGGCCGCTGGCGCGCGCGGTGCGGATGTAATCCTCACTAAGCTGCTCCAGCATCGCCGAACGGACCTGGCGCGCCACGATCCCCAGGTGAACAAACGCCAGCGTCAGCGAGGGTAAAATCAGGTGCTGAAGCGCGTTGAAAAAGACCTCACCGTTGCCCTCCAGCAGCGCGTCCAGCAGATAAAATCCGGTGACGTGCGTCGGGGGATCGAGCCAGTCGTCCAGCCTGCCGCCGCCCGGCAGGATCTGCAGGTTCCCGTAGAACAGCACAATGACGCCCAGCCCAAGCCAGAAGGCCGGCGTGGAGATCCCGGTCATCGCCATTAAACGCACCAGGTGATCCAGCCAGCGGTTGCGGTACACCGCCGATAAAATCCCCAGCGGCACGCCGATGACCAGCGCCAGCAGCAGAGAACAAAAGGCCAGCTCCAGCGTGGCGGGGAAAAAGGCCTTCAGGTCTTCCGCGACCGGGCGTCCGGTGCGGATGGACGTGCCTAAATCACCGTGCGCCAGAGCGTCCACGTAGCGGCCAAACTGAACATACAGGGGCTGGTCCAGCCCTAACTGCTGGCGGATGTTCTGCACGATTTCGTCGCTGGCGCGGTCGCCGGCCAGCAGACGGGCCGGATCGCCGGGGATCAGGTGTGAAATAATAAAGGTGATAATACAGACACCGGCCACCACCAGGATTAACCCCCAGCAGCGCTGGCGCACTATGCTCCAGAACGTCATACGCTTTCCCCCGGCGAGAACCGTTATTTGCTCATGGTGGCGATGTTGAACACCTGCTCGAGCATCGGATTAAAGGTGAAGCCTTTGACCTCTTTGTTCATCGCCAGCTGGTAGTTTTTCTGGAACAGATAAACGTAGGCCGCCTCGTCGATAACCACCTTTTGCGCCTGCTGGTAATCTTTGGTGCGTTCCGCCTGGTCGGTGGTTTTCAGCGCGGCCTGCAGGAGCGAATCAACCTCTTTGTTCTCATAGAACGAGCGGTTGCCCGGTAGCCCTTTTTTGTCCGATTCGAACCAGTAGTTCATGAACATGTACGGGTCGGCAAAGTCCGGGCTCCAGTTGCCGATGGCAATGTCGTAATCGCCTTTTCCGACGCGGTCGCGCATGGTGGCGTTGGCCAGTTTTTCCAGCTTGACGCTAATGCCGATCTTGCCGAGGCTGGCCTGAGTGGAGAGGGCGATAGGCTCCCAGTTCGGATCGTTGTCCGAGTAGAGGAAGGTCAGGCTGGCGGGTTTGTCTTTGACCTTCTCCAGCGCCGCTTTGGCTTTGGCCTCATCGAAGCTGTACTGCATTGCCGTGGCGTCAAAGCCCCACATGCCTTCCGGGATCGGGCCGCGCATCTGCTTGCCGTTGCCGCTCAGAATGCCTTTCACCATGCCCTGGTAATCCGTCGCCCAGGAGATGGCCCGACGTAAATCCACCTGATTGAGCGGCGCTTTGCTGTTGTTGAGATAGAGGTAAGTCACGCGCAGGGACGGGTATTCCGCGACGGCGACTTTGCCTTCCTGCTTCAGCGCTGCGAGCTGATCGACCGGCAGGGAGTCGGCAATGTCCAGATCGCCGCGGGAAAGCTGCAGTCGGCGCGAGGCGCTCTCACCGATAATTTTCACCGATACGCGCTTAAAGTGCGGCTTTTCACCCTGCCAGTGGGGGTTAGGCACCAGGATCAGCTGCTGGCCTTTCTGCCAGCTTTTCAGCATAAACGGCCCGGAACCGGCGGTGTTTTGCGCCAGAAAACCGCGAGCATCGTCTGCCGCGTTGGCCTTCAGCACCGCCGGGTTAATGATGGACGCCCCGTCGTTTGCCAGCGTGTAGAGGAACGGTGCGAAAGGCTGGCTGAGGGTGAACTTCACCGTATGGTCATCGACGGCATCAATTTTCAGGTCTTTCGGGAAGGCTTCAGACGGCCCCTGGCCGAGCTTCAGCAGGCGCTCAAAGGAGAGTTTTACCGCCTCGGCGGTGACCGGCGTGCCGTCGGAGAATTTCGCGTTACCCGCCAGGGTAAAGGTCCACTCTTTCTGGTCGTCAGACGCCTTCCAGCCCGTCGCCAGATCGCCTTCCACCTCGGTAGAGCCTGGCTTGTACTTGACCAGACGCTGGTAGGACGGATAGGTGACGGTCCAGTCGTTGTTATCAATGGTGATGGCAGGATCGAGCGTTTGCGGGTCGGCGGCTTTACCGATCGCCAGCATGTCTTTCGGGACGGCAGCCAGCGCCAGCGGTGCGCTCAGGGCCAGCGTGGCGGCGATCAGCGTCGAGAGAAGCGATGTTTTCATGGCAGTGCTCCAGGTTTAGAGAGAAGTGTGCGTCAGGGGAAAACAGGCAAAACGGTCGTCAAGCAGCGGATAGCTGGCGGCGTTCGGCAGTTCGAAGTGCCACCATTCGCTGCTGATACCCACAAAACCACCGCCGAACATGATGGCGTTCAACAGCAGACGGTTGCGCTGGGCGTGCGGCGGCACGGAAGGGTGATACGGATGCGAGCGGTCGTGCATTTCGTCAAAACCGGCACCCATATCCAGCACGGCGTTATGTTCATCCATCAGGGTGACGTCGATGGCCGTACCGCGGCTGTGATTGGAGCCAATCGCCACGTCGACCACGTATTCCGGATTCGGGCAGGCATCCCACAGCTGGGCCTGTGCCTGCTGCGGCCGATAGGCGTCGTACACCACCAGCTTCAGCCCGGCCAGCGAGGCAATGCTGATGGCTTTTGCCAGCGCGGTGGCCGCGTCGGTATGCAGCAGGCACAGCGCCTCCTGATAGATCGGACGGCCGGTGATATTGTCGGCGGTGGCGTACTTCAGATCGATATGCAGCGTGGGAAACGTCTTCGCCACATCAATCAGTTCACTCTCTTCGGGCATAGCTCCGCTCCTTTAGCGTTCGAATTGACCAAACTCTTGTTGTAATTGCCGGTTTACCGCCAGACGCGCCGGGAGCGCATCACCCAGCGCTTCCACCACGCCCGACAGCAGCAGGTTGAACAGACAGCTCACGGGGGCAAGCGAATCCCAGAAGTGACCGGTATCGGTTTTCACCTGCAGTAAATCCATCGGGTAATCCCGCGCCCACGGGCACCAGATGTCGGTGATCAAGGCCAGCGGAATGCCTTTTTCGCTGGCGACGCGGCAGTACTGGCGGGCCATCGCGGAGTAGGTGCGCGTATCGGTCAGCACGACGTACGGGTGCGAAAACCCCGAGTTGAGGGATTCCACCCAGCTGCCGGAAGCGCCCTCCGAATAGCTCACGCGCGGGCGGAGGTACTCGAGGTGGCTGAAGAAGGCGTTGGCAATCCCGCGCGTGGACTGGATCCCCAGCACAAACACCGCGTCGGCGTGGGCGAGGTTGTGCACCACCTGACGGAAGGCGTCCGTTTGCGCCAGCTGGTACACCTGCGTGATGGCATCCACTTCCAGCGACAGGGCATGCTGAAGGCGGCTGGAAAGGGGGCGCTGCTGCTGCCAGGAGTCCAGCCGCTCGTTCATGCCCCAGGGCTGATACGGATCGCGCAGGCTCTTTTTGGCATCTTCCAGGTTGCGATACCCCAGCTTGCGCAGGAAGCGTCCGACGGTAATTCCGCTGGTCCCGCTCGCCTGACCGATGCTCTCCGCCGTTTCAAACGGGATTTGCGCGGCGTGCGCCAGCAGCCAGCTTCCGACCCGCTTTTCGCTGGGCGTGAGCTGGCTGAACGTCGCTTCGATACGGCTTAACACCTCAGGTTTCGTCGTCATACCGCCTCGCTGTTAACAGGCTGTCAATGGCCGAATTTTTGTTACCTGGTTAACAATGCATGACGCGTGCCATGTTCACAGGGCGGGTGAAACCCGCTGTGCAGTAAACTTCATGCAATATTTGTTTAACCAATGATCAACATTTGTGCAGCGTAGTTCACTTTTGGTGCACTGTCTGACGCGGCAGGTATGAATTTAGTGAATACGTCAGTCCGTTCACATTTTTGATAAGATAGATGTACTGTGAATATAAAAGGGATCCCGGCATGGCAAATCTGCCCTGGCGAGTCAGCGTGCGCCTGATGGCGCTTGCAAAGAAAATAGGGATGGTCGTAGGGATCGTGCTGGTCGTCCTGCTGGCGGTTAGGGTCTATCTCTCGCAGCAGGGACCGGAACTGCACCTGTGGCATACCTGGCGGGCCGATGAGATGTCCGTGCGCGAGATGGATAACGCCGACTTTGCCCGGTATATCGCCCGGGAAAACGCCATTTTCGCCGATCTTGATAATGCGGTGACGGCGAAAACAGAGGGCGAGGAACGCACGCCGTTAAACCGCTATTATCGCCAGAGCCTGGTATGGCCGGGACAGTTTACGCCCGATGCCAACCGCTCCTTTGTGCTGATGCCTGCCGGAAAGCCGCGCGGCGCGGTAGTGCTGCTGCACGGTCTGACGGACTCGCCCTACAGCGTCCGGCGGCTTGCCGTGAACTATCAACAGCACGGCTTTGTGGCCGTGGTCCCGCGCCTGCCCGGGCACGGCACTGCGCCCGGCGCGCTGACGGACGTCGACTGGGAGATGTGGCTCGCGGCGACGCGTCTTGCGGTGCGGGAAGCCACGCGTCTGGCGGGCGAGGCTGCGCCTCTGCATCTGGTGGGCTACTCCAACGGCGGGGCGCTGGCGATGAAATATGCTCTCGATGCGCTGGATGCGCCTGCGCTGCGTAAACCGCAGCAGGTGATACTGCTCTCACCGATGATCGGCGTGACGGCCTTTGCTCGGTTTGCCGGTTTCGCCGGGTTACCGGCGCTGCTGCCGGCGTTTGCCAAAGCGGCGTGGCTGAATATCTCTCCGGAATATAATCCGTACAAATATAACTCGTTCCCGGTGAACGCCGCCCGCCAGTCATGGCTGCTGACGAAGGCCCTGCAGGAGCAAATCAGCCGCGAGGCGCGGGAGAACAGGCTGGCGAATTTGCCGCCGATCCTGGCGTTCCAGTCGGTCATGGATTCCACGGTCAGCACCCGCGCGGTGGTGACCGGCCTGTTTGACCAGCTTCCGGCAAACGGCAGCGAGCTGGTGGTGTTTGACATCAATCAGGCAGCCAGCTTCCGTCCGCTGTTCAAACCGTCGTCGTGGACGGCAACCTCGGCGCTGCTGCCGGTTGCGCAGAGGCGTTACGGTGTCACAATTATTACCAATGCCAGCGAGCACAGCTTCTCGACGGTGGCGAAAATCACTCCGGCAGGCAGCACCCGGGAGACGGTCGTGCCGCTTGCGCAGGCCTGGCCGCAGGATGTCTATTCCCTGTCGCACGTAGCGGTGCCGTTCCCGCCGGATGACGATCTTTATGGCCGTGAGCCTCGGGTGAAAAACCGCTACGGTATCAGCCTGGGGACAATTGCGCTCTGGGGCGAAACCTCCGTGTTGAGCGTCGGGAAAGAGGCGCTTATGCGGGTCACCTCGAACCCGTTTTACGACTATATACAGGAGAGGATCGACAGCCGAATTGGCAACGGGGAAAAGTAACGTTCCCCTGTGGTGTGAATATGTTAGGTCGCATTGATTAAGTATGTTAAATAGTAGCTTCAAGGCACCTCTCTTTCTCATCGGAACCCATTTTTGTGCTGACGACTCTGATCTACCGAAGCCAGTTGAATTTATCCTGTCAGCCCTCCGCGCTGAGGGAGCTGGTGGAGCGCGCCCGGATCCGCAATGCCAGTCTGAATATCACCGGGGTTCTGCTTGCAAAAGGCAGTGACGTGCTGCAAATACTCGAAGGGTCGGAAGAGAGCGTGCTTAAGCTGTTCCATAAAATCCGTGACGACAAGCGGCACAGTGGAGTGGTAGAGCTGATGCGGGACTATGGCCCGCGCAGGCGCTTTGAAAACGTCGGTATGCTGCTGTTCGATCTGCAGACGCAGTCACCGAAAGAGGTGCTGCAGTCGGTTCTGAATTACAGCAAGCTGGACAGCTATCTCACATCCGATGACCGGGTGTTCAAATTTATCCAGACGTTTATCACGGGCAAACGTCCGGCCCTGTCGGGCGCACGCTACGTACCTGAAAAATGGACGCTTTCACCCGAGGCGTTGCCCTTTGGCGAGAGTATGGGACTGATTGCCGGACAGCCCTGTCAGTTTGCGCTTCAGCCCATCGTTGAGCCCTCGGAAGGGAAGATCAGTTCGCTTGAAGCCCTTATTCGCGGCAACGAAGGCGGCAGCCCGGAGCATTTCTTCAGCGCCCTCGACCCGGACAAAATCTACGAAGTCGATCTCCAGACGAAAGCGTATGCCTTTGCTCTCGCGGAAAAGCTGGGCATTGGCAGCCATAAGATTGCGGTAAACCTGCTGCCGATGTCGCTGGTGAATGTCCCCAACGCCGTGGAATTCCTGGTCAGCGAGATAAAAAAACATGGGCTGCAGCCGGAGCAGGTAGTCATTGAAGTGACGGAAAACGAGATGATCTCCGGCTTCAACCAGTTCAATAGCGCCATCAAGCAGCTTCGCGGTGAGGGGATTGGCCTGGCGATCGATGATTTCGGTTCCGGCTATGCGGGTCTTTCGCTGCTGACTCGCTTCCAGCCGGACAAAATTAAGATCGACCGGGAGATAGTTAGCGATATCCACCTCAGCGGCCCGAAGCAGGCGATTGTGCGCTCCATCGTCAGCTGTTGCTCCGATCTCGAAATTACCCTGGTGGCCGAAGGGATCGAGAAGATAGAGGAGTGGTGCTGGCTCGAGTCTGCCGGGATCCGCCGTTTCCAGGGCTTTCTGTTCGCCCGCCCGCAGCTAAATGGCGTCGGTGATATTCACTGGCCGCATCTGGTGCGTTAGCCAATTTTCCTCCCGCGTTATTTCCCCTTCGCCCTGCCTGTGCTTAAATAGCTAAAACGGTTTAACATAGTTTAGCTACGAGGATCACATGAAAAAAATCTGGGTACTTGGCGATGCGGTAGTGGATTTGCTGCCCGATGGAGAAGGCAGATTGCTGCAGTGTCCCGGCGGGGCACCGGCAAACGTTGCGGTCGGTATTGCCCGGCTGGGCGGCCAGAGCGCCTTTATCGGCAGGGTTGGCGACGATCCCTTCGGGTGCTTTATGGCGAAAACTCTCGCTGACGAGCGGGTCGATGTGAAGTTTTTGCGCCTTGACCCGGCGCACCGCACCTCAACGGTGGTGGTCGATCTGGATGACCAGGGCGAACGCTCGTTTACCTTTATGGTGCGTACGAGCGCCGATCTGTTTCTCGAATCCGCCGATCTGCCGACGTTCAGCGCCGGGGAGTGGCTGCACGTCTGTTCCATCGCATTAAGCGCAGAGCCGAGCCGTTCTGCGACGTTTGAGGCGATGGCCACCATCCGCGAGGCGGGCGGTTACGTCAGCTTCGACCCCAATATTCGCCCGGATCTCTGGCCGGATGAGAACGCGCTGCGTCGCTGCCTGGAACAGGCCCTGCAGAGTGCCGACGTGGTGAAACTCTCCGTCGAAGAGCTGGCGTTTTTAACCGGAAATGTCGAGGTAAACGTCGGTCTGGACGCGCTGATGGCGCGCTGTCCGGCGCGTCTGGTGCTGGTCACCCAGGGAAAAGAGGGGGTGATCGCCTGGCATGATGGCACCGTAAAACACTATCCGGCAACGCCCGTCGAATGTGTCGATACCACCGGCGCGGGCGATGCCTTTGTGGCGGGGCTGCTCTACGGGCTGGCCGCCGGGCAGGACCTGACGCCGGTCATCGCCTTAGCCCAGCGCTGCGGCGCATTAGCCACCACGGCCAAAGGGGCAATGACCGCATTGCCGTGGCAGCACGATCTGTAATTCCTTCCTTCACTGGCCGCCATCCGGCGGCCTGAATTGTCGCCTCGATCACACTTACTAAAACGGTTTAGCAAAAAAGATTGCCGATCCAAAATTCAGAGGTTTAGTATCAGCAACCTAAACCGGTTTAGCAATTTAGCACGTTTAATGACTTCTTTTAGGGATGCGACAAAATGTATAAAAAACGCAGACTTGCCGTGATGATAGGCATGCTGGCCGGAAGTACCTCTGTTTTTGCCCAGACGGATATGACAAGTATCGAAGCGCGTCTTGCCGCGATGGAGCAGCGCCTCCAGGCGGCGGAAACGCGTGCGCAGGTGGCTGAGAAACGCGCCACCGATGCGGAACAAAAAACGCAGCAGCTGGTTGCCGCCCAGCAGCAGACGCAAACGACAGCCCAGGCGGTGGCGCAGCGCACCACCGCGCTGGAGAAGAAGGCGGATCAAAGCAGCGGGTTTGAGTTCCACGGCTACGCCCGTTCGGGCCTGCTGATGAACGATGCGGCCTCCAGCAGCAAAAGCGGTCCTTATCTGACCCCGGCCGGTGAAACCGGCGGTGCGGTAGGGCGTCTGGGTAACGAAGCCGACACCTACGTCGAGCTGAACCTGGAGCACAAGCAAACTCTGGATAATGGCGCCACCACGCGCTTTAAAGCGATGCTGGCCGACGGTCAGCGGACCTATAACGACTGGTCAGCCGATACCAGCGATCTTAATATTCGCCAGGCCTTCGCGGAGCTGGGCAACCTGCCTGATTTTACCGGCGCGCTGAAGGGCAGCACCTTCTGGGCGGGTAAACGCTTCGACCGCGACAACTTTGATATTCACTGGCTGGACTCCGACGTGGTGTTCCTGGCCGGTACCGGCGGCGGCGTCTACGACGTGAAATGGAACGATTCGCTGCGCAGCAACTTCTCCATTTACGGCCGCAACTTCGGCAGCGTGGAGCAGACCGACAATAACGTTCAGAACTATATTCTCAGCATGAACCACTTCGCCGGACCGTTCCAGCTGATGGTGAGCGGCCTGCGTGCGAAGGATAACGACGACCGTAAAGACACCAACGGCGATCTCATCAAAACTGACGCCGCCAATACAGGCGTTCATGCGCTGGTCGGGTTGCACAACGAGAGCTTCTACGGCCTGCGGGAAGGGACAGCCAAAACGGCGCTGCTGTACGGTCACGGGCTGGGTGCGGAGGTGAAAAGCATCGGCTCCGACGGCGCGCTGCTGTCTGAGGCGGATACCTGGCGCTTCGCAAGTTACGGTGTCACGCCAGTCGGCGGCGGCTGGAGCGTTGCGCCCGCCGTACTGGCGCAGAGCAGTAAAGATCGCTACGTCAAGGGCGATAGCTATGAGTGGGTGACGCTTAACACCCGCCTGATTAAAGAAGTGACGCAGAACTTCGCCCTGGCGTTTGAGGGAAGCTATCAGTACATGGATTTAAATCCGGAAGGCTATAAGGACCGCAACGCCGTCAACGGCAGTTTCTACAAGCTGACCTTTGCGCCGACGTTAAAAGCGAGCAAAATCGGCGATTTCTTCAGCCGTCCGGAGCTGCGCCTGTTTGCCACCTGGATGGACTGGAGCAGCAAACTGGATCATTACGCCAGCGATGATGCCTTTGGCAGCAGCGGCTTCAGCGCCGGCGGGGAATGGAACTTTGGGGTCCAGATGGAAACCTGGTTTTAACCCATCACGCTCCCGCCCGGCGGGAGCGTTTCGCACATCATAAAAAGAAGTCAGGCAGAGGTATCTATGGATTTTAATCAAATCGCCCGCGAGCTTATTCCGCTGCTCGGTGGCAAGGAAAATATCGCCAGCGCGGCGCACTGCGCAACGCGTCTTCGTCTGGTGCTGGTTGATGACGCGCTTGCGGATCAGCAGGCGATCGGCAAGGTCGACGGCGTAAAAGGCTGTTTTCGTAACGCCGGACAGATGCAGGTGATTTTTGGCACGGGCGTGGTCAACAAGGTCTACGCCGCGTTTATTCAGGCGGCGGGGATTAGCGAATCCAGTAAATCTGATGCCGCGGATCTGGCGGCGCGCAAGCTGAACCCGTTCCAGCGCATTGCCCGTCTGCTCTCCAACATCTTTGTCCCGATCATTCCCGCGATTGTGGCATCCGGCCTGCTGATGGGCCTGCTCGGCATGGTGAAAACCTACGGCTGGGTCAATGCGGATAACGCCATCTACATCATGCTGGACATGTGCAGCTCCGCGGCGTTTATCATTCTGCCTATTCTGATCGGCTTTACCGCCGCGCGGGAATTTGGCGGTAACCCGTATCTCGGCGCGACGCTGGGCGGCATTCTGACCCACCCGGCGCTGACCAACGCCTGGGGCGTGGCGTCCGGCTTCCACACCATGAACTTCTTCGGCCTTGAGATTGCGATGATTGGCTATCAGGGCACGGTGTTCCCGGTGCTGCTGGCCGTCTGGTTTATGAGCATCGTGGAGAAAAACCTGCGCCGCGCGATCCCGGACGCGTTAGATCTGATCCTGACGCCGTTCCTCACCGTCGTTATCTCCGGCTTTATCGCCTTGCTGATTATCGGCCCGGCGGGGCGCGCGCTGGGCGACGGCATCTCCTTTATCCTGAGCACGTTAATTGAACACGCGGGCTGGCTGGCCGGGCTGCTGTTCGGCGGGCTTTACTCGGTGATTGTGATCACCGGTATTCACCACAGCTTCCACGCGATCGAAGCCGGGCTGCTGGGCAACCCGTCGATTGGCGTTAACTTCCTGCTGCCGATTTGGGCCATGGCGAACGTGGCGCAGGGCGGCGCCTGTCTGGCGGTTTGGTTCAAAACCAAAGATGCCAAAATCAAAGCCATTACCTTACCGTCGGCGTTCTCTGCGATGCTGGGCATCACTGAAGCGGCCATTTTTGGTATCAACCTGCGCTTTGTTAAGCCGTTTATCGCCGCGCTGATTGGCGGCGCTGTGGGCGGGGCCTGGGTGGTTTCAGTCCATGTGTACATGACCGCCGTTGGGTTGACCGCTATTCCGGGCATGGCCATCGTGCAGGCCAGCTCGCTGCTCAACTATATTATCGGTATGGTGATTGCCTTCGGCGTGGCGTTTACCGTCTCACTGCTGCTGAAATATAAAACGGACTCTGAATAATGACGTTACCTTCCCGCTGGCCTGCGATCCTGCAGGCCGTTATGAAAGGTCAGCCGCGGGCGCTGGCGGATAGCCACTACCCGCAGTGGCACCCCGCGCCGGTGACGGGGCTGATGAACGATCCCAACGGGTTTATCTGGTTTGCTGGACGGTACCACCTGTTCTATCAGTGGAACCCGCTGGACTGCGAGCATCGGTTTAAATGCTGGGGGCACTGGAGCTCGGCGGACCTGGTGCACTGGCAGCACGAGCCGCTGGCGCTGATGCCGGATGAAGAGTATGACCGCAACGGCTGCTACTCCGGTAGCGCCGTGGATAACGATGGCGTTTTAACACTGTGCTATACCGGCAACGTCAAGTTCGATGACGGCAGCCGCACCGCCTGGCAGTGCCTCGCAGTGGAACAGCCGGACGGGGCCTTTACGAAGCTGGGGCCGGTGCTGGCGCTGCCGGAAGGCTATACCGGCCACGTGCGCGACCCGAAGGTGTGGCAGCACGACGGGATGTGGTACATGGTGCTCGGCGCGCAGGATCTGCAAAAGCGCGGCAAGGTACTGCTGTTTAAGTCAGCCGATTTGCACGCCTGGGCGTCCTGCGGGGAAATCGCCGGTCACGGGGTTAACGGCCTGACGGACGCGGGGTATATGTGGGAGTGTCCGGACCTGTTCGCCCTCGACGGAACGCACATCTTAATCAGCTGTCCGCAGGGGCTGGCGCGCGAGCCGCATCGCTATCTCAATACCTATCCGGCGACCTGGATGAGCGGGGCGTTTGACTATGCAAACGCCGCGTTCGATCACGGCGATCTGCACGAGCTGGACGCGGGCTTTGAGTTTTACGCACCCCAAACGACGCTGGCGGAAGACGGCCGACGCATTCTGATCGGCTGGATGGGCGTACCGGACGGGGAAGAGATGCTTCAGCCAACCCGGGCGCACGGCTGGATGCATCAGATGACCTGCCCGCGCGAATTACGCTATCGCGACGGCAGGCTCTGGCAGACTCCGGCGCGCGAGCTGGCGGCGCTGCGTGAAGATGAGCAGCGCTGGCAGGGGCGCGCCAGCGAGGCGCCGGACCTGGACGCGACGTGCCTGGAGTTTGAGCTGAGCGCATCGCAGGTGAATGTCGATTTTGGCGGCGCGCTGCGCCTTACGGTCGATGAGCGGGGCATACGTCTTGAACGCGCGAGCCTGAAAACCGGTGAAACGCTGACCCGCTACTGGCGGGGCGACGTCAGCCATTTGCGCGTTCTCTGCGACCGCTCCAGCGTTGAAATTTTCATCAATCACGGTGAAGGGGTGATGAGCAGCCGCTATTTTCATGACCATCCGGCCCGGGTGCGATTCGAAGGTGCGTCCGATATCACATTACGCTACTGGTCGCTGCGCGCCTGCATGATAGAATGAGGGTTTTGGCAGCCGGATCTAAGTCGTTGTGAGAAAAACAAAACGCGTCACCATTAAAGACATCGCGGAGCTGGCGGGTGTGTCAAAAGCCACCGCCAGCCTGGTCCTGAACGGGCGCAGCAAAGAGCTTCGCGTGGCGGAAGAGACGCGCGAGCGCGTGCTGGCGATTGCAAAAGAGCACCACTATCAGCCCAGCATTCACGCCCGGTCGCTGCGCGATAACCGCAGCCACACCGTTGGTCTGGTGGTTCCGGAGATCACAAACTACGGTTTTGCCGTGTTTTCTCACGAGCTGGAAACGCTGTGCCGCGAGGCGGGCGTTCAGCTGCTGATCTCCTGCAGCGATGAAAACCCGGGCCAGGAGACGGTGGTGGTGAACAACATGGTGGCGCGTCAGGTTGACGGGCTGATTGTGGCCTCCAGCATGCTTAACGATGCGGACTACCACAAGCTGAGCGAGCAGCTGCCCGTTGTCCTGTTTGACCGCCACATCAACGACAGCGCGCTGCCGCTGGTCATCACCGATTCGATTACTCCAACGGCGGAACTGGTGGCCGACATTGCGCGCCAGCACCCTGATGAATTCTACTTCCTCGGCGGCCAGCCGCGCCTTTCTCCGACGCGCGACCGCCTGGAAGGGTTTAAGCAAGGTCTGCGAGAGGCGGGCGTGGAGCTGCGCCCCGAGTGGATCATTCACGGCAACTATCACCCGAGCTCCGGTTACGAGATGTTTGCTGAACTCTGCGCCCGTCTGGGGCGTCCGCCGAAAGCGCTGTTCGCCGCCGCCTGCGGGCTGCTGGAAGGGGTGCTGCGCTATATGGGCCAGCACAACCTGTTGCAAAGTGATATCAGGTTAGCCAGTTTTGACGATCATTATCTCTACGATTCGCTGACGATCCCGGTGGATACCATTCGTCAGGATAACCGCCAGCTGGCGTGGCATTGCTTTGATTTGATTAGCAAATTGATCGAAGGGGAGACGCCGCAGCCGTTGCAGCGCAAGCTCAATGCCACCCTGCAGCGACGCTATAAGCCAGCGAAATAGCCCGGTTCGATACTTCAATAACTTTAATTAATTTAAGTTTTGGAATGGCCGATAACCATAAGGAATAATTCTCCTTGAGGTATTGGTTTATGTCGTTGAAAAAGTCGTCCCTGATCGTCCTGTTCTCGCTGCTTTTCTTCTTTGTTGTCAGCACTGTGACCAGCGTTGGCCTCATCATTAAAAGTAATAATTCCCTGGATAACGTCAACAAAGAGATCCAGGTTGTGCTGTCCATTATTGACCCCATCAACCATAGCCGTACGCTGCGCGTGCGGGTGATGGAGTATGTGAAGATGGTGGAAGCGGGCAACTCGGCAGACGGGGCTGCAAAGTTAACCGCCGTGAAGGAGGCGCTGACCAAAGCGGACCACGCCTTTGCGGCCTTTATGGCTTCGCCGCGTCTGACGGATGAAGCGCCGCTGGTGACTGCCTATCAGGACGCCTGGCAAAACTACCGCAACCAGGGGCTGGCGCCGCTGATCGATGCCGCCGAGGCGCACGATGTCGCCAAATTTAACGCGCTGATCCCGGAAGTATCCCGCCTCGACCGCCAGTACGAGATCGTTCTCGACCAGGTCCTTTCCGTCCACCAGAAATATGCCAAAAGCCTGAACGAGAATGCGAGCAGTAACTTCGTCTCTGGCCTGGCGATCATTGCCGCTATTGCCAGCCTGTTTGTGGTGGTGATTGTCGCCGTCAGCCTGCTGATGAAGCGCTTTGTTTTTGCGCCGGTCAACCTGGCGCGCGAGCACTGCAGCCAGATTGCGGCGGGCAAGCTGGACGTTCCGGTGCCGGTCAAGGGGAGCGCACATAACGAAATCGATCATCTTATGAGCTCAATGGAGCAGATGCGTCAGGCGCTGCTGGCGACCATCGCCCAGGTGCGCGACGCGAGCCATACCGTAACGCATGCGGCGCAGGAGATTGCCTCCGGAAATATCGACCTGGCGTCACGTACCGAGCAGCAGGCTTCCGCGTTGACCCAGACGGCAGCGAGCATGGAAGAGCTGAGCGCGACGGTGGCGAACAATACCGACAACGTTTATCAGGCCGGGAAACTGGTGCAGGACGCGGTGAAAAATGCCCACACAGGTGAAGCGGTGACCCGCGAAGTGATCGACACGATGAACACCATCGCGGCGAACTCGAAGCGCATCGAAGACATTACCAGCGTGATTAACAGCATCGCCTTCCAGACCAATATTCTGGCGCTGAACGCGGCGGTTGAAGCGGCGCGCGCCGGAACGCAGGGTCGCGGCTTTGCGGTCGTGGCCAGCGAAGTGCGCACCCTGGCGCAGAAAAGCGCGGTGGCGGCTAAGGACATCGAGAGCCTGATTGCGCAGTCTGTCTCCAGCGTGAAAAACGGAGCAGAGCTGGTCAGCCGCTCGGGCGAGGTGATTGACTCGATTATTTCATCGGTGAATAAAGTGAATACGCTGATGGAGCAGATCTCCGTCGCTTCCGAAGAGCAGAGCCGCGGGATCAGTCAGGTCGGCCAGGCGGTGACCGAGATGGATGGCGTGACCCAGCAGAACGCCGCGCTGGTGCAGCAGTCCGCCGCGGCAGCGGCCTCGCTGGAAGAGCAGGCGCAGCAGCTTTCGCGGAGTATTTCGAGTTTTAGTTTGCCGGTGCAGGCTTGATTGTATGAGGGGGGCTCCTACGGGAGCCTTTTTTGTATCTGGTGTAACCGTTTCTGTATAATTCAGGACGTTTCTATAGGCAGCACAAATATAATATTAATTATCACCAGGGAAAATTATGTTAATTATTTTTAGTGGGCTACCCGGCAGTGGTAAAAGCACCGTTGCAAAAATAGTTACTCAAAGGCTGGGGGCGGTCTATCTGCGGGTTGATACTGTTGAGCAGGCCATTCGTTCAGTCTATGAACCGGGTCAGGAAACGGGGCCGGAGGGCTATTTTGCCATCTATGGTTTAGCAAGTGAGAATCTTAAGCTCGGCTCCACCGTTGTGACCGATTCCGTTAATGATATTAACCTTGTGAGAGATACTTTTCGCAATATTGCTCTTTCGTTGAATGTCCCTTTCCTGGAAGTTGAAATTGTCTGCTCAGACGAAAAAGAACATCGTTATCGCGTGGAGCACAGAGTCTCTGATATCCCAGGGCTCACACCTCCTGACTGGAAACAGGTAAAAAACCGTGAGTATGCCCCCTGGGAGAGAGAACATCTCATATTGGACACCGCCCTGTTATCAGCGGCAGAGTGTGCAGATAAAATCCTGGAAATAAGGAATAAGATCGCTCTAAACCGGCCTTAAACGGTGAACAAGCGCCAGCAATTGCTTTCACGGGGCGTGTGAAAATACGCTCTCCGCAAAATTATTCATTCACCCCAGCAATATTTCCCTCCTTCATCCGTCTACTTCATCACAAGCCATAATCAGTTACTGTAAACGAGGTAAACACCATGAGAGATTTTGATATGCACGGCAGAGGTCACGGGCGCGGATTCGGTCGCCACCGTATGGGTAAGGGCTTAGTCATCGGCGCGGTGATTTTCATCGTGCTCGGCCTGGTGGTGATGACCCTGTGGAACGCCTTGCTCCCGGCGATTCTCGGCGTGAAGGCCATTGGCTTCTGGCAGGCGCTGGGCATTCTGGTGCTGAGCCGCATTCTGTTTGGCGGGCTGGGTTTCCGTCCGGGGATGTTTGGCGCGCACCGCCGGATGCACGAGCGCTGGATGAACATGACGCCCGAACAGCGCGAGGCGTTTATTAAGCAGCGTCGCGAAGGTTTCGGTCGCCACGGTCGCGGCCACTGCGGCTGGCACGGTCATCGTGACGATAAGCGCGATGACGCCACGCCAAAAGCGCCGGAAGCAGAGTGAGCGAAATGAAAGCCGGGGAGGCGGGCGGATCCATGCTGATGTCGGCGCTTAATGCCTGCCGCGCCCGGCTGACAGCCTTCATTCGCGGACGGACGTCCGTTCGCGATGATGCCGACGACATTTTGCAGGAAGTCACCTATCAGCTGATGAAAGTGGAGCAGCCGGTCGAAAACGTTGCCGCCTGGCTGTTCCGCGCGGCGCGTAACGAGATGACCGACCGGGCGCGTAAAAAGCGCGAGGTACCGCTCTCCGGCTATTTTACGGGCGAAGACGAGGAGGGGTTCCCGGAGGACGAGCTGGCCGAAACCCTGTTCGGCATGCCGCACACGCCGGAAGAGGAGTACCTCAAAACGCTGCTGTGGGAAGAGCTGGGGCAGGCGCTGTCTGAACTGCCACCGCCGCAGAGGGAGGTATTTGAAAAGACCGAGCTCCACGGCTACAGCATTAAAATGCTGGCAGAGGAGACCGGTGCCAGCGAACAGGCTCTGTTATCCCGCAAGCACAAGGCGGTGCTGTTTCTGCGCACGCGGCTGCGGGACGTCTACGACGCGCTGACGGGCGAATAGCGGCGACAGACAAAACCTTACACTTCCGGCACTTGTAGATTCATCACTATCGTTTATGATCGGGGCGTCTTGTTACTCTGGAATGTTATGCGCAACCGTCAGCTCCTCGGAAAATGGCTTTTGATCGTCACCTGTCTCGCGATGGCGCTTTGCCTCGTGCAGCGTGCGGTGATGCTTAACCATTTTTTACAGGGACTGGATCCGCAGATTTCACTGAGTGCAGATGCCCCGGCTCAAAGCAGCACCACCGAACAGCCCGGCCCGTCGCCCTGTCAGCTGGGCGCACACTCGCTGCTTTGTGCGCAGCCGCTGTTCTTCGACGGCGCGCTACCGGCCATTATCATCTTCTTCGCGCTGCTGCAGCTGCTTACGCAGGGGCGGGTATTGGCTCCCGCGGAACAGCCCGTTCAGGCGCCGCCTCCCCGAATACACCTTAAAAACTGCGTTTTCCGTGAATGAAAATCATCGTCCTCTCACGATAATTTTCACTGTTCACGGAGTAAAACATGGTTAACCTCTTCAGGGGATTCGTCTTCCTGTGGCTGTCCTGCATCGGCATTGTCCATGCGGCGGACACAGGCTGGCTGGTTTCCCCACAAAACGATCACGCCCGCATCCGCTTTCAGGCGGAGAGGGAGCAAACGCACGTTAAAGGCCTGCTCACCGTTGAGCTGAAGCCCGGCTGGAAAACCTACTGGCGATCGCCGGGCGAGGGCGGCGTCGCGCCAAAAATCAGCTGGCCGGAAGGCGTGACGGATAGCTGGTCCTGGCCGGTCCCGTCGCGCTTCGATATCTCCGGCATGACGACGCAGGGCTATCACGATAAGGTCACGATCCCAATTACGCTCAACGGAGTGAAGGGCGACACGCTCGACGGGACGCTCACGCTTTCCACGTGCAGTAACGTCTGTCTGCTGACGGACTACCCTTTGCACCTCGATTTTACCCAGCCGGTAGATGAGGGCTTCAGCAGCGAGTTCGAGCAGGCGATGCGCGCCGTGCCCGGTACGTCAGGCGTATCCAGGGATCTCTCCGCCTGGCTCGCTGGCGACAAGCTGGTGATTACCGGCACGACGGACGGGAAGTGGGATAATCCGGGGATCTACTTTGACCCGCTGGAAGGTGACATTCTTCCCGGCGAGCCGGTCATCAAACACGACGGCAATACCCTTCGGGTGACGGTACCCGTGACCGACGAATGGGGAGACAAGCCCGCCTCGCTGGAAGGCAAGAGGCTGTCGTTTGTGCTGACCAATGGCGGTCACGCGCAGCAAACCACCATGACCGTTGGCGCGACGCCTGCTGCACCTTCTGCGCCTGAAGGGACGGGCAAAATGGTGCTCTTTGCGCTGCTGGGCGGGCTGATCCTCAACCTGATGCCCTGCGTGCTGCCGGTCATGGGCATGAAGCTTAACAGCATCCTGCAGGCGGGTTCGGACAGGCGCGCGATCAGGCTGCGCTTCCTCGCTACCAGCACCGGGATCCTCACCTCCTTTATGCTGCTGGCGGGGATGGTGACCGCGCTGAAGCTGGCCGGGGCGTCGCTGGGGTGGGGCATTCAGTTCCAGAACCCGTGGTTTATTGGCCTGATGGTCGCCGTCACCTTCCTGTTTGCGCTGAACCTGTTTGGCGTGTTTGAGATGCTGCTGCCTTCCGCCGCCACGGGACGGCTGGCGACGGCAGGGGGATCGGGGATTGGCGGCAGCTTTTGCGAAGGGATGTTCGCCACGCTGCTTGCCACGCCGTGCTCCGCGCCGTTCCTCGGTACCGCGGTCGCCTTTGCCCTTGGCGCGCCGCTGCACTCCCTGTGGCTGATCTTCCTGATGCTCGGCGTGGGCATGAGCCTGCCGTGGCTGTTTGTCGCCCTGGTGCCGAAAACGGCCATGCTGCTGCCAAAACCCGGCCGCTGGATGAACACGCTAAAAGTCGTTCTGGGTCTGATGATGCTCGCCTCCAGCCTCTGGCTGGCAACATTGTTGAGCGTGCATCTGGGCGAGGCGGTCAGCCAGATTGTGATGCTGGTGCTGACCGCCGTCGCGCTGGCGCTGTTCGCGCTGAAGGGGCAAAAATCCTCACCGCTGTTCTGGCTCGTGGTTATCGCGCTGTCGGCGTTTGGCGGGTATCAGGCGCGCGGGCTGCTTAACGCGCCGCCTGCCGCTCCGGCACAAAATGCTGCGCAGACTATCCCGTGGCAGCCGCTCAGCGAGGAGGCCATCCAGCAGGCGCTGGCACAGGGGAAACGGGTGTTTGTGGATATCTCGGCGGACTGGTGCGTGACCTGCAAAGTTAACGAGCATCGGGTGCTGAATCAGCCGGACGTTATTGCCGCGCTGCGTCAGCCGGACGTGGTGGCCCTTCGCGGAGACTGGAGCCAGCCGTCCGCGTTTATCGCCGATTTTCTGGCGAAGCGAAACCGTTACGCCATTCCGTTTAACGCGGCGTATGGCCCCGGTCTGCCTGAGGGGGAAATCCTCTCGCCGCTGCTGGACAAGCGCACTCTGATCGCCACCCTGAATAACGCAAAAGGCTAAACGTATTATGAAAAAACTCCTTATTACGCTTCTGCTCCTGCTGGCGCCGGTTCAGGTGTTCGCTGCCCAGCCGCTAACGCTGGACCAGGAGCAGCGTGCGCAGAAGATGGTGTATGATTTTCTGTTTAACGATCCAAACTCCCCGCGCATCGGCGCGAAAAACCCAAAGCTCACCCTGGTGGTGTTTACTGACTACAACTGTCCGTACTGTAAAAAATTCGATCCGTATCTGGAGAAGATCGTCGAAAAACACCCGGACGTGGCGGTAGTCTTTAAGTTTTTACCTTTCCGCTCGGAAAGTTCGCTGACCGCCGCGCGCGATGCGTTAACGCTCTGGCGTCAGGAGCCCGGGCAGTTTATGAAGCTTAACCACACCCTGATGGCAAAAAAGGGGTACCACGATGACGCCAGCATTCAGGAGGCGCAGAAGCGGGCGGGCGTGAGCGTCGCGACGCCGGATGAGGAGAGCCTGATGACGATCAAGCGCAGCCTGATTGTCGCGGAAAAAATGGGGATCCAGGGCACGCCCGCCACGCTCATCGGCGAGGGACTGCTGCCCGGCTGGGTGCCGTTTGAACAGTTCGACGAAATGGTCAGTGACGCACTGAAAAACCGCTAACCTGAAGGGGGCGGAATTCCCCCGACAAACCGGAGAGGGAAATGAAAAAATTACTGTTACTTTCAGCGCTGACGGCGTCAGGGCTGGCGCAGGCGGCTGAAGCCATACCGGACGTGGTGAAGCACTTCAGCGAGCAGCAGAACATTAAAATTATCAAGAAGCTGGATGCGCCCGGCGGCGCACCGGCCTGGCTGGGGCAGTATCAGGACATGGGCGTGACGCTCTTTTTAACGCCGGACGGCAAGCACGTCATCTCAGGCTATCTGTACGATGACAAAGGAAAAAACCTCAGCGAGGGCTATTTCCAGAAAGAGATCTACGCCCCGATGGGACGCGAGATGTGGAAGAACCTCAACGCGGCGCATCCCCTGAAGGAAGGGGCGGATAACGCCCCGCGTAAGGTCTTTGTCTTCGCCGATCCGTTCTGTCCGTACTGCAAGCAGTTCTGGGCCGAAGCGCAGCCGTGGGTGAAGGCGGGCAAGGTGCAGCTCAACACGCTGCTGGTGGCGTTTCTCAACCCCAACAGCGGACGTAACGCCTCGGCGATTCTGAATGCGAAAGATCCGGTTTCGGCCTGGCGCGAATACGAGCTTTCAGGTGGCAAAAAATTACCGAAGCCAGAGGGCGAGGCTTCCCGCGAAACGGTAGCGATCCTGCAGAAGCACCAGACGCTGATGGACAGCCTGGGCGCTAACGCCACGCCGGCCATTTACTATCTGAATGCGGAAAATGAGCTGCAGCAGGTGGTCGGTATGCCGGATGCGCAGCAGCTTGAGGCGATGTTCGGGCCGAAGCCGTAAAAAAACAGGCAGAAACGGGGCGTTTCTGCCTGATGGCATTTAGCTTCCCCAGCGTCCTTTCAGGTAGTTCACCGCCTGCTGGGTCTGCGGCTGGTTCAGGTAATCTTCCCGGAACAGGATGGTGCCGTTCACGTTGGGCAGCGAATCGTTGAGATCGAGCTGCTTTTTCAGCTCCGGCACGCCGCCCTGAACCGTCCAGTCCGGCTCGTTTCTCGACGGCTCGCCCACCTTGTAGAACGCAATGCCGATATACAGGCGAGTGTGGGTTGGCTTCACGACGTCGGCCCACCATTTGGTCAGCACGTCGTAGCGCGCGGCATCCCGGGAGAAGGGCCAGTAAATCTGCGGAGCGATGTAGTCGAGCAGGCCCTGCTGAACCCACTGCCGCGTATCGGCGTAGGACTCATCGTAGGCCGCAGCGCCACGGGTGTCCGAGCCTGCCGGGTCAAAGGAGCGGTTACGCCACACGCCCGCCGGGCTGACGCCAAACTCAACGTCGGGCCTGGTCTGTTTAATCGCACGGGAAACCTGGACGATCAGCTGCTGCGTGTTGTGTCTACGCCAGTCAGCCTTTGAGGCAAATCCCTGGCCGTACTGCCGCCAGGTCTGCGAATCATTGAGCGCGGACCCCGGCGATTCGGCGTAAAAGTAATCATCGAACTGCACGCCGTCTACCGCGTAGTTCGCCACCACTTCGGTCACCACTTTGGTTATCCAGTCGCGCACTTCCGGAATGCCGGGGTCGAGCACAAAGCGATCGCCCGAGATGCGCACCCACTCAGGGTGCTGGACATAGACGCTGGACGGGGTCTGATAGGCGGTCCGGTTCAGGGCGGCGATGGTGGACGGTTTGGTGTTGGTCGACACGCGGTACGGGTTGAACCAGGCATGCACTTTCATGCCGCGCTTGTGCGCTTCATCCAGCATAAACTGCAGCGGATCGTATCCCGGATACTCGCCGATGTTGCCCGTCAGCATATCCGACCACGGCAAAATTTTTGATGACCAGAGGGCCGTGCTGTCCGGCTTCACCTGGAAAAACACAGTGTTAATGCCGAGGCGCTTAAGGTTGTCGAGCTTGCTTGTCAGCGCCTGCTTTTGCATCGCGATGCGCTGGTCCGCGCTGCGGCCGTTCACCGAGGCTACCGGCGGCCAGTCGAGACGAGAGACGGTTGCCAGCCAGATCCCGCGCATCGGCTCGTTTGCCTGCTGCGTCGGTTTGCTCGCGGTGGGAAGAGGGGTAACCAGTGATTTCGGCGGTTTGGAGGAGCAGCTCACAAGTAAAAGCGCGCAGGCAGCCAGCGCACCAATCCGTTTTACGTGTCGCGTCATTTGCGTATTAGCTCTTGATAATCCGACTGTTGGCCCAGGGATTAAAGGCGGGCGCCGCCTGTTCTGTGCTTACCTCATCGTTGAGGGAGTCCAGATACAGGGCTTCCACTTCCGCGCGCGCCCACGGGGTGCGGCGCAGAAACTTCAGGCTCGATTTAACGCTGGGATCTTTTCTGAAACAGTTAATTTTGATTCGGTCGCCCAGTTCGCTCCAGCCGTATTTTGCCACCAGGGCATTGACCATCATCTCCAGCGTTACGCCATGCAAAGGATCTTTGGAAATATGTGCAGTCATAGGTGTCCGGATGTCTCAATGTTTGTGGGGGCAGGGTTTCCGGTGAAAGGGTACAAGAAAGCAGGGGAAGCGGCAATTTTCCTTTTCCCTCGCTCATTTTATGACGGACTCCGTGCGCTGATTTTCACCAACCCTTTTTCCCGCCTTGTTTTCAATCGTAAACCCGATCGACACCTCATCCTGACCCACGGGCGTGACCGTTAGCGTTTTGACCATTGTTCCCGAATCAGCGGGGATCGTCATCGTCATCGTCCCCTTTGCCAGCACCTTATCGCGCTGGGTGATACGCCATGACAGACGGCACTCGCTGCACGGTTTCCAGGTGTCGTTGATGGCCCAGAGACGCACGGTCGCCGCCGTGCCGGATTTCCACTGCGGGGTGACCGGTTCAATTGAAGGCAGAACAGGCTGGTAGGCGCGTTTTAACGCGTAAAAACCGGCTTTAGGCTTACGGAGATAATCCACCACGCCCCAGTTGATGGAGGGCCAGGTCTCGACAAACATAAAGTGAAACAGGGCCGTCACCGGCTGGTAGCGCTGTCGGCGGTAGCTCTCGGCCGCCGTGGCCACCAGCCGCGCCTGATACGCCTGGGTATTGCGGATCATTTCCTGAATGTTGTTTCCGCGCGGTATACCGGCAAATTTAAACGTCTGAAAGGGCTGGAAGTTATGGTATTTCCAGACGCTCCAGCCGGGATCGTCGGCGGCGGTCGTTTTGGGCCAGAGATACGCAGCCGGGATGATGGTTTTTAGCGTGGACAAGCGGGGCAGCGCCTGCGCGCCAAACTCGGTAATGATCCCCGTTTTAGCTGGCGCCAGCAGGTCGCGCACGGTACCGAAGTACCAGCCCGCCCAGTAGTGCTCCTCAACGGCGGAGAAGCGGTGCACGATGCGGGAGCTATCTTCGGCAAGCGTGTCCGCCACCTGCTGAGTGAGCTCGCGGTTGAGGTTTTTGTTCCAGTCCGGGAAGCGTTTTTCCATCCACGGCGAATTCCAGGGCGGTTCGTTATGGCCGCCCCAGACGATGATGGCGGGTGAGTTGCCAAACTGTTCGATCATCTCCCGCGTCTGTCGAACCGCATTTTTGGTAAAGGCGTCGCTGCTGTCGTAGCCCCACTGCAGCGGAACATCCTGCCAGATCATCATGCCCATTTCATCGGCAACGTCATACAGCGCGCGCCCGGCAACGTGTCCGTGCACGCGAATGGCGTTGGCGTTCATGGCTTCTGCCAGACGAAGATCGCGACGATATTTTTCTCGCGTCATGGTTCCGAGCCAGGGAGAGCCAATGTAATTGCTGCCCTTAACAAAAAGGCGCCTGTCGTTGATGAGCCAGCCTTTGTTGTCTGGCTGCTCAGCGATCTTGCGCAGTCCGGTACGGGTGACTGCCGTATCCATTAACCCTTTTTCATCCCGTAATGAGACGCGAACCTTATACAGGTGGGGTTTCCCGGTGCCGACCGGCCACCACAGTTTTGCCGCAGGCATGGGCAGCGTAACACGCGCGGAATGGGCGCCGCTTTCCAGGGTAACCGGAAAGTCTGCCTGGAAGCGTTTGCCGCTGAAATTGGCGGGCGTGGCGGTGAGCCGCACGGTTGCCGGGCCCTGACCGAGCGCGCGATAGCGAATCTCAGCCTTCAGTTCAGGGCTTTTCAGCCCCTGGGACCAGTCAGGCCGAAGGATGATTTCATCCAGGGTGGCGCCCCGGCTCAGATGCAGCCTGACCGGCGCCCAGATGCCGCCAGAGTTGGCGTCCTGTCCTTCCGGCGACCAGGCGCCGCCGGGACGCGTGTCATGCTGATTAAGAATCCCCTTCATGACCGTTTTATGCAGCGGCCAGACCTTATGCGGATCTTCGTAAGGGCTATCCACCCGAACCACCAACTGGTTGTGACGTTGTAACGCAGCGCTGGCGTCCAGCGAAAAGCGCTGAAAATAGCCCTCGTGCTTGCCCAGCGGCTGGCCGTTTAGCGTCACATCGGCAAGATAATCGACGCCGTCAAACACCAGGGTGCTCATCACGTCGGGCGGTTGAAGGGGGAGCGTAAATGCGTGCTTATACCACAGCGCGCCCTGATGATCGTACCCCGCGCTGTACCAGTTGGCAGGGACTTTCAGCCCGCGCCAGCCTGACGCGGGAGGAGGCGTGCCGTCGTTGGCGTCCTGAACCCGCCAGGTGCCAGCCAGTGACCAGCTGACCGGTGTCGGGTTCGCCGCCAGCGGTGGAATAAACAGCGCAAAGAGCAGCGCGCAGCTACGGGTCATGGTTCGTTTACCCCTCGCGCGTTGAGCCACGCCATCAGGCGCTGCGATTCCATTTGAAGACGCCGGTTTAGCGTCGCAAGCTGTTGCCTGTCCTGCGTGTGCGCCTCGTTCTCCAGCGCCTGCAGCTGACGGGCGAGCAGCCCGAAATCCAGCGTGACGGCTTCTCCGCGCAGCTTGTGGGCCGCGCGGCGCAGCGCTTCGCGGTCATCGTTGTCGATAGCCCGGGCGATCGCTCTCATGGCCTCCTCCAGCCCTTCGCCAAACAGGGCCAGCAGCTCCTGTACCAGGACAGGGTCGTCAGCGCACTGTTTCAGCAGGCGCGCTTCGTCAGGAAAAACGGGGGAATCATCATGACGCTCGAGCACGCGAGCAATCTCCTCAGCGAGACGCTCCTGGCTGATGGGCTTGGCAATATAGCCGTCGAAGCCCATGTTAAGACAGCGCTCTTTATCCCCCTGCATAGCGTGTGCGGTCATGGCGACGGCAGGCTGAGCCGGTCCGGGCCGGGAGCGTTCCTCCTCGCGAAGCAGGCGAATGGCGGTTTCACCGTCCATCTCTGGCATCTGGAGATCGATAAGCAGAACGTCCCAGACGCCCGCGCGCCAGCGCTCAAGCAGCGTGACGCCGTTATCGACGATCTGACAGGCATGGCCGAGGCGTTCCAGCAGGCGCGCGGCGACCTTCTGATTGACCAGATTATCTTCAGCCAGCAGGATCCGCAGCCCCGTAGCGCCCGGGGCGGCGACGGGGGCGGGGGCGGTTTCCCCCACGGTCTTCGGCGCACGTTCAAACGCCGAGGCAATCGCCTGATGCAGCTCGTCCTGAGCGATAGGCTTATGCAGATAGTTTTTGATGCCGATCCGCTTCAGCATATTGATATCAAAATGTCGGCTCATGGAGCTCAGCATGATGATATGGCTTTCAGAAATCTGCGGCAGCACCGAAAGCTCAAGGGCCAGCGACACGCCGTCCATATCCGGCATCTGCGCGTCCAGCAGGATCAGCGGCCATGCCGTTCCGGTTTTAACCCGGTTGATGGCCTCACTGGCGTTGTTAACGCAGGTGGGTTTCAGCCCCATCTGGCTCAGCATGGCGGCCAGCAGCCGGAGGTTAGTTTCGTTATCATCCACCACCAGCACGGGTTCACCGCTAAAGCGCTGGCTACGCGGGCGTTCCTCCGGGGCAAGAAACTGCGTTGCAAGCGGCAGGGCGAACGAAAATTCGCTGCCTTTCCCCGGCTCGCTGGTGACCGTTAACTCGCCGCCCATGGCCGCAACCAGCCGCGCCGAGATGGTTAATCCGAGCCCCGTGCCGCCGTAGCGGCGGGTGGTTGAGTTATCCGCCTGGCTGAAGGCTTCAAAAATGGCCTTCTGCTTTTCAGCCGGGATGCCAATACCGCTGTCGCGCACCCGAAAACGCCAGTAGTCCTCGCTATCGCCGGGCTCAACAACCAGGATGACTTCCCCCTGGTGCGTAAATTTCAGCGCGTTGCCCAGCAGATTGGTCAGGATCTGGCGCAGCCGCGCGCCGTCGACCATCAGCACGTCGGGGACGTCTGGGGCAATATCAACCAGAAGCTCAATGCCTTTTTCGCTCGCGCCCGGCATATGCGGGCGAATAAGCGACTGGATAAAGGGGCGGACAGGGACAGGTTCCGCCTCCAGCTCCACTTTGCCAGCTTCAATACGGGAAAAGTCGAGAATATCGTTGATGATATGCAGCAAAGACTGGGCCGAACTCATCACCAGCGTCAGGTAATCGCGCTGATCGGCGTTGAGAGTTGTGTCAAGGCACAGCTGGGTCATGCCAATAATGCCGTTCATCGGGGTGCGGATTTCATGACTCATGTTTGCCAGAAATGCACTTTTAGCCTCATTGGCTTTTTGTGCCTCAATGGCCGAGGTGAACGCCTGTATTTCAGCCTCCTTGCGCCGCGTAATATCCTGCAGCGTGCCAATCACGCGCTCGGCGTTTCCCTCAATAGAGAGCGTGACCACCTGGCCGGAGAGCAGCATCCAGCGCAGTCCTTCGGTAGGGTGATGCACGCGAATTTCACATTCAAAGACCGGACGATGATCCTGCTTCGAAGCGTGCAGCGCCTTGCGCAGCGCAGCGCGATCGTTCTCGTGGACCTGATTGAGCAGAAAACGCACCGGATATCGCCACTGGGTGCGCGACTGGCCCAGCATGGCAAGCAGGGTGTCGTTAACCTGTAACGCGTCGCCAGAAACCTGCCAGTCCCAGATCCCAATATGAATGGATTCCGCCGTCAGCAGAAAATCGTCGTGCAGCTGGTGACGCGCGCGCTGCGCTTCATCCAGCTCTGTAATATCGCTGTGCAGGCTGACAATACCGCCGTCCGCCAGGCGCTGATGCTGGACGAAGATACGCCGCTGGCCCGCCTGCCGAACCTCACAGTGTTTATCCTGCCGACAGTTGCGAATAACCGACTCGCGCAGCGTCTGACGAAGGCCGGGGTCGACGTTATAAACGGCGTCGATAAAGCGTTCCGCCAGCGCTTCAAGCGTTGTGCCCGCCTTCAGCCACGGGGTGATGACCGGATAAAAAAGGGCCACGTTGTAATTCCAGGCCTGCAGGCGTTCATCGCGGTCATAAATCATGACGGCAGCTGGCAGCGCGTTAAGATCGTATGTAAATGCGCTCATCGTGATCCTCCCTACGCGCGGTAGTGCAGTTCGGCCTGTCGGCGCAGGTATTCCAGCCCGGGCGCTATCGCCATCGCCCAGGCCGTCAGGATCTCATCGTCGCACTGCGGGTCGCGCTCGCTGACCGCGCTCAACATCGCTTCTCGCCAGAGCGCGAAAAATCGTGGGGGGAGGTGCAGGCCGTCGTCGCTTTGCTCCCGCGCCAGACGCTCGAGAAAATCAGGGACGATCAGGGCGCCGTCCACCGCAAGCATGGCGAAGAAACTTTTAAACAGGGTTTGCTGACCCTCTCGATCCGGCAGGCGAGAAAAATGTTGCTGCGTCTCGGGTGACATATGGACGAAGGCGTCATAGAACGTCTGAAAAAACGCTGTTTTGTCATTATTCGGAAAAACGCGGTTCAGACTGGATTCAAACAGATCGCGGTAAAACTTCACGGCGTCCTCCTTGCGGCGTTTTCGCCCGGCAGACAGTGCCCGACTGGCGTATATTCCTCTGCCACACGGCGCGTAAAGTAGCTCTCTTTCTTAGACCGGCGGGCGTCAAACAGCGGCCCGGCGTTGTGCTTAAAGAAAAGGGCTTCCAGAACCGTGGCATTGGTAGAAAGGGTCAGGGAGGCGTTGGTATCGCCCGTGGCTTCAAGGCGGCCTTCGTACCAGCCTTTCTGCGGATCGTTAAGGTGCTCGGTGACCGACATCAGCACGTCGGTATAAGGGGTGTCCCACAAGGCCCACAGCGCAAAGACCGCTTTTGTCGACACCTGCGCGAAGCGGGTGTAATCCCGGCCATCGTCGCCAACAGAGTTCCAGGCATAGCCATTTCCCCAGACCGTATCCTGTATATGCCAGGGCGCCTGTGGGAGCGCAAAATCTGCCCTTGCCGTCAGGATCTTATCGGTATCCCAGCGCGTTTTCTGGCTGAGCCAGACGTTTTCGGCCTGCTTGCGCAGGCGCTTTTGCCGATCGGCCGCAACGCCCTCTGGCTCCCAGCCAAACTCCAGGCCCGGCAGCATGTAGGGAAGGGTAGTTATCAGGGAGGGCTGCCACGTGGTACGCGGATCGCGGGCATCCACAGCAAGCCGCCGCTGGGCGATGATGACGTGGTGCGCCGGGGGCGTAAACGCTTTATCCGGGGAAAATCCCCACAGATGAAACGCCGTCGCGGCATATTCGCTTTCGCCCAGGCGCAGCTCCTCACGGACCACCGGCTGGCCGTTTTGCAGGGAAGAGGACCACAGTTCGCCTTCAGCATCGATGACCGGGCAGAAGTTCCAGCGCAGAATGATTTTATCCAGATACTCGCTGTACTGCGGCTCCCGCTCAGCGGTGAGGCGCAGGGCGAGCATCAGGCGAGCCATGTCGCGCGCGGACCAGCCATTTTTAGCGGGCTTGCCGCTAAAGTCGATCGTCGCTGCCGTCTGGCTGGAATAGAGCCGTCCTGGCGTCCGGGTCTCGGTCAGCATCAGGCGGTTGAGAGTGCCCATCAGCCGCGTCAGGCGGGCGTCATACTCGGCCTCATCAATCAGCCCCAGCTCTTTTGCCGCCAGCAGGGCGATAAGCGTATCGCCCATTTGCCAGAGCGTGACGCGGGGCTGTTTGTCGCTTCCGTTGACCAGTCCGGTTTGCGGCTGGGTATTGTTGACGAAATAGCGCCAGGCGATCGCCGCCCATTTCTGTTCTTCTGGCGTCAGGGCAGCGATACGCGCGCTGGAGTGCCAGCCGCCATTGATTAGCCAGCGCCAGCCAGCCCCCTGATGGCCAAACAGAGCAAAGATGACCACACCTGCGAGGAGTAATCCCGCGAGCCCTCTGGCTAAGGTTTTAAGCATTGCGCAGTCACCGGAGGCAGTTTAACCGGCTCGTCCGCGCTGCATGACGCGCACTGACAGGCCTGGCAGGCGGGTTTGGTGCGCTGCGTGACGCCGGTCCGGTCGCACCAGCTTTTTACGGCCGGCGTGCTGGCAAGGAACGGACGGCTGCGCAGGGCGTTGTTCTCTTCAAACTGATCGAGCAGCTTTTGATCCCACAGCGACGGCGCAAAATCCTTGCTCTTCGGGTTATCGGTGTTGAAGGCCAGCAGTTTCCCCTCTTTTTTGAACAACAGGGCCTCCAGCATGATGCCGTTATTGTTCGCGGTGAACTCCTTGATCGGCCCGTCGCCGTTTTCATACAGCCCTTCGTAGTAGCCTTTTCCCTCTTCGTTGGCATTCTCAATGGTGTTCAGCAGGCGATCGGTATAAGGCGAGTTCCACAGGACCCACATTCCCAGCGCCGCCTTCAGTGAAATTGCGGCAGCGTTAGGGACGAATTGTCCTTTGTCGGTAATGGTGTTCCAGTTGTACCCGTCGCTGAAGACGGTGTCATAGACGAAGTATGGCGCTTTATCGAGCTGGTGCTCAGAGCGCGCGGTGAGGACGCCGGTGATGGTGTAGCGGTTCTCCTGAGCCTGATAAACGCGATCGGCAAAGTTTTTCATCCACGTCAGGGAGTAGTCGCGCGGAGCGTTATCCCGATCGGTCGGTTTATCAAAGCCGAACTCCAGACCGTAGAGCAGGTAGGATTCCGTCACCACATAGTTATGCTGAGACGTGTTGCGCGGGTCGCGTGAATCATACGGAACCAGCACGCAGTAGATTTCGGCCAGCTCGTACGGCTGCGGACGGCTGGCTTTACAGGTATTGAACCCCCACAGCTGATAGCCCGCCGCGCCGTACTCTTCATAGCCCAGCCGGCCTTCCTGAACATACTTCGGCTGCCCGTTCTCCAGATAGGCTCCGTACAGCGTGCCGCAGGGGTCGATCGCATGGCTGAAATCCCAACCGAGCACCACGTTATCAACGCTGTTGCCGTATTCCGGGTAACGTTCTTTGATGATTTTCAGCCAGACCAGCATTCGCCCGATATCCAGAGCCGAGAAGCCAATTTCGCCGGGCTTGTTGGTGTAGTCCACCTTCTGGCCGCTGATGGTGTTATAGGCTTTGTTGGGCAGCTCGTTGCGGAACAGCACCAGGGTGTTTAGCGTGGCGAGAAATTTCAGCATCCGGCGATCGAACTCTGCTTTATCAATGATCCCCAGCTCGCGCGCCGCCGTCAGTGCGGCCAGATAGGAGGCGCTGTCCCACATGGTGGTGGAAGGATATTTGTTGACCGCATTCACCAGCCCCGTCGTGGGCTGATAGTTTGAGACGAAATACTGCCAGGCGTTTTTCGCAATGGTCATCTCTCGGGCCGTCAGCTCGCCGCTGCGAGGGGAGTAACCAGATGCAGGCAGCCCGGTTTCCGCGCGCGCGGTCGAGAGCGCCAGCCAGCAGATCGTTATTCCCGTGAGCAGGTGGAAAAGGATCGGGGATCTTGGCTTCATGGCGTTGCTCCTGCGGGAGTGGATGAATGGGGGGCCGTGTTAAAGCAGGCCAGACAGAGCATCTGGCCGTGCGCGATATACGACAGACTTTCCAGCACGATGGCGTTGGTGTCGGCGTCCACGACGCTATTAACGCTGTTATTAAGATTGAAACCGCGCTGCCAGCCTTTACCCGGCACCAGAAGCGGCAGAACCTGCTGGCGCAGCGCCTCGCTCCAGCTGTTGCGGAACAGGGCATACCAGGCAAACGCGGTGCGGGTGGAGGCGATCGCGACTTTCTCCGGCACTTCGTCACGCAGGGCGCGCGCCTGTACCGGCTGCCTGTTTGGCAGATCGGTAACGTAATCCGGTGCCGGTTCGGCATAATCCGTGCTGATAGGAGGTTTTGGTGAGCGCAGGCCGTGGCGCCGCTGCTGGATCTGCATAATCCGCCACGCAATTTCAGCGCTCTGCGCGTCAAAACCCAGTTCGAGTCCGGTTAGCAGATAGGGCAGACTGATCAGGGAGGTCTGCTTGCCCCAGGGCGTGCGCAGGCCTTCATCAGGAACCATGATCCCGTCCAGGTCGATCATCTTTTGCCCTTCGGGCGGATTGGTGACCGCCAGTCCCGCCGCACTGTCAATCAAGCGCAGCGTATGGCTGGCATAGAGCCGGTAGCCAAAGCTGTCTCGCTGCTCGTCGGCAGCCAGCGTCCAGTGATGGAGCGGTACCGCCGCCTGGCTTTGGGTGCTGTTTTCCATCAGCGCGCCGGTGCGCCAGACGCTAAACAGATCGCGGATAGCGGCCGCGTGCTGAGGATAGCGCCACAGAATGGTCTGCAGCGCCGTCAGCAGGCGGCTCAGGCCTATTGCGGAGGCGTCGGGTTTCCCCAGAATTTTGAGTGTGTCCGCATGGTAATACGCGGCAGGGAGGCCTTGTTCAGTGAGCGGCAGCTGCCCCAGCGTAAACAGGGCCGCGCTGACCCTCTCGTCAAACTCATCGGTGGAAATGATATTAAGCTGCTCTGCGGCGGCGGTCGCAAACAGATAGCTTCCTACGCTCCAGAGGCTCAGCCAGGGCTCACCGTCGCTGGCATTTGCCAGGCCGTTTGGCTGGGTATTATTCACGTAGTATTGCCAGGCTACCCGCGCCCAGATGGCCTCGTCATAGGTCAGCTCGCGTTTTGCGGGCAGCGGAGGGAAATCTTTACTGAGCGCGATGCCGCCGCTGCTCTCCACGCGCGAAGGCATTTGTTTCTCAACCCATACCACAATGGCAAAGCCGAGCAGGAACCCCAGCAGAATAGTGAGATAACTGCGCGCGGAAAGCAGGGCATCACGTATTCTCATTGGGTGACCTCATCCTCTTCGGCGGGGGTCCACATGGCTGCGAATATCAGCGGCAGCATGGCGGCGATGTTCACCCCTCCCCAGAAAATATTGATGACGTAGCCGGAAGGGTCGTCGACCTGGCCGCGTGCAACCTGAATCCCTCCCCAGACAAGCCCTGCGAGGGTCAGCACCACGATGGCAATCTGCGGCTTCACCAGATAGAGAAAACGGCCCGTCTGCCGCTCTTTTGGCGTGACGTGAAATTTGATCTGCTCGCCCCGCAGCACCGTATTGAGCGCGCGCAGGTTCATGGAAAAGAAGGAGAGATAGGAGGCCCTGCCGTCCCAGGCCGAAATTCCCCATGTCCCGAACATAAAGGCCAGTTCGGAGAAAATAAAAAAGGGGAGAAAGTGGAGATAGAACGGCGTCGACCAGGCCGATACCGGCGGAATACCGGTGAACAGATAAATAATGGGTGAAATCAAAAACACCGTGTTCCATACGCAGGCCATATAGGACCAGAAGGTCGTGGCGTACATCAGCGTCTGGGGGAGTGAAAGCCTGAAGCGACGACGGCTGAAGATATTGTCATGGAACAAAATATCCAGCGAACCTGCGGCATATTTAAAGCGTTGAATCATCCAGGTCAGCATATCCTGCGGAGAGAGCATCTTCGACTCAACGCGCGGGTGCATGACCGAACGCCAGCGTCGTGCGGCGTCACCGTGCAGCAGCACCGAGGTGTAAATATCTTCGGAGACGTGAAATTTGTAGGGCGTTAACTCAGTGTCAAATGCCACGTGGGGGCGCATCGCCTCCTGTAGCGCGCTCCGCGTTTCGTCATCGCGTATGTCGCGGGTATGGCGATGGATCTCCTCTTCGACGGACCAGACGTAGCTTCTCAGCGCGGCCTGCATAACCGCCTCGCGACGGTGGATGGACGCCGCGCCGCAGCAGAATGCGGCGTTGGCCCAGTTGCGCCTCCGCAGGATGACGTCATAGAACATGCGCGGATCGTTAAAAAACGGGTCGCGGCCAACCGTGACCGGGCCGACACACTTTTGGATCAGCCAGCCCAGGCCATAGCCCATTTTTCCGGCTTTCCGCTGGCCCCAGCGCGACAAACTTTCTCCTTCCGGGAGATCGAAGAACCACTGCGGCGTCTGCACCCAGGCCACGTCAGGGTTGCGGAAATAGCCCAGCGTATGGCTGAGAAGGGTGGGAAATACACGGGTATCGGCGTCGCAGATAACAAGAAAATCGCCGTCGGTTTGCTCAAGACCATTGCGCAGGTTACCGGCCTTAAATCCGATGTTGGTCTGGCGACTGATGTAATTGACGCCTTCCTCATCGCAAACGGCTTTCATCTCCGGGCGACGGCCGTCATCGAGGACGTGGATCCGGTAGTCAATCGGGTACGGGTAATCCATATTCAGGGCGTCGCGAATGGACAGCCTCACCAGCTCGGTGTCTTCGGAATAGGTGGCAATGAACAGATCCACCTTAACGGGACGGGGCTCTACTGCCTCCTCCGGTGACAGGCAGTCGTTAATCTCGCTCGGGGGCGGACTCTGGGGAGGATCCTGTTCTTTCCATAAGTTGATGGTAAACAGCACGGTACCGATCCAGGCCAGGGTTTCGGCGAGGACCAGCGGTATGGCGTACCATAACGCGTCCGTGTTCAGGGAGGCGGTCCAGCGCCAGTAAATATAATTTGCGCCCAGAATAAGCGCCGCGACCGCTAACACCTGCCAGGTCATCATTACCCAGCGCGGCGTTTTCAACGGTTCCGGAGGTCGACGATGTTCAAAAAGGGAAAAATAAAAATCCATAGTTCCGGCGTTCCTGATTCCGTGAATATGCAGACCCATTCTGCTGCAAAGGCAGTTGCCAGAAGGTCAAAGAAAATAGCGAATAAACAAGATTTAAGGTAAGTGTAGAACGCCGAATAAAAGTGTCCAGCCACGTTCATTACTATTATTTAGTGGTGGTTAATTAAGGTTAAATTCTGCTTAATTCGCCTCATCTGTTCACGATAAATTGCGGTTACTATTCCTTTAGGCTATCTACTTTATTTAGACGTTAATTTTCGTTTCCAGGTAAAGGATACCCTATGAGCCATATTGCGCCGCCGATCGCGCAAGCGGATATAGTAAAATCAAGATCATGGCGGTATGCCATTGCAGGTGCCCGGGACCTGAGAATTGACTTTATGCGCGGGATTGCCCTCGTCATGATGGTCGTGGCGCATACGGAAGTGATGTCGGTAATTAATATATTCTCCTGGGAGCGTTTTGGGTTAACAACCGGCGCAGAAGGCTTTGTCATTCTCTCGGGATTTATGTTGGGGATGTTGAATCGCGCTCGTCTGCAAAAAGTCGTATTACTCACGGTTTCGTGGGGGCTTTATCTCAGGGCGTGGAAAATATATCGCGTAAATATCATTATCATAGTGTCGTTTATTCTCCTGTCCTATATCCCGCATATTAATCTTTTCGAGGTCACTCATTTTACCGACCGCTTTTCGGGTGAAAGCTGGTCGCTTTATCCGGTCACGCCACAAATAAAAGAGACCTGGTTCAACATTATTCTCTATTTGCAGATTGGCCCCCATCAGACGCAAATTCTGGGGCTGTATATCTTTTTGCTGCTACTCAGCCCGCTATTTTTGGGGATGCTACAGAAGGGTAACGTCTGGTGGCTGCTGGGGGCGTCTCTGCTAGTGTACGGCCTTTGGCAGCGGTGGCCGCTCCGGCTGACGCCGTCGGAATTCGAATTTGCCTTTCCGCTGCTGGCCTGGCAGTTCATCTTTGTGCTGGGCATGGCCAGCGGGTGGTATAAAGCCGAACTGATCTCTTTCGCACGCACGCCTGCAGGTAAAGTGGTGGTGGTTGCGCTGGTGATAGTGGCGCTCATTCTGGGGTTCATAGCACAGAACCATACCAACCCGTTTATGCCCCCCGCGCTGCTGATGCACGTGATTCCGCCTGACGGCTTCAACACCTTTTATCACACCTGGGCGGCGAAAAATGGGCTGGGCCCGGTGCGGGTATTAAACGATATCGCCCTGATGGTTACCGTCTATCTGGTGCTGACATACTGCTGGACGCCGCTCAACCGCCTGCTGGGATGGTTTCTTATTCCGTTAGGCCAGCACTCGCTTTATACCTTCATTTTGCATGTGTACGTGGTGCTGCTGGTGAGTCAGTTCATCACCTTCGATTTGTGGCGTCATGCCTGGATAGAAAATACGTTAGTGCATGCTGCGGCACTGGGCATTTTGTGGCTCATGGCAAAATACAACGTCGCTGCACGCTGGATACCTAACTAAGGATGGCGGTTATGCGCGAAAAATGGCTCCTGGCGGGCGTCTTACTCGCCGCAATACCCGCGGCGGATGCGGCGCAAAGCAATGAGAAAGAGACGTTGCGCGATAAAAACGGCGAGCCCGTTCAGGCAGGCGTTTTTACCAGCCGGTGGGGGCGCCTGTTCTCAGGCAATGACAAGAAATTTTCAGGCGCTCTGAGCTTTAGTTCTGGGCTGAAAGAGCAGATGGTGAGCGTGCCCAACAGCTCGGACAGCGCCGCGCAGGCGAAAAAAATTAACCAGACGCTGAATCTTAGTCTGCAGTATTCCCCCTACAGCTTCTGGTTTGCCAACATTACCTCCCGGCTGCCGGTCAGGGATACCAACCGCTACACCGCAGATTTTCGCTACAGCTTTGGCTATGACGACTGGCACGCCAACACGTTCAGCCTGGTCTACGGCAACTATGGCGATAACCACTTCTGGACGTCGGGTAGCCGGAGACACACCTATTTCGAACAGGGCGCCTTTACGCTGGCCTACAAGTTTTCGCTACCGAAACCGGTTGAAAACGCGCTCCTGATTAATAAAGGGGACTCTATCATTTGCCAGGTCGGGTACAGCTGGGTTCCGCGCTACTACGACCTCAGCAGCGATGACATCCGCAAAAATAAAAACGTCATGCTCGGCGGCTGCGGCTATACCTTCAAACAACATTTCTTCGTTCGCGCAACGGCGTTCTGGTTCCCGGACAGCAGCCAGCAGCAGCCCTGGAACGGCGATTACAGCTACAGCTTTGGCTATGCGGGCTATACGCCAGGTTCGTTCTCCATCCAGTACGCGAACTATGCGGGGACCCGCTATCCGGGGCACGGCAACGGTAACGCAAAATTCAGGGAAGGGACCGTGAGCCTCATCTGGTTCTTACCGCTATAGGAGGGATATATGTCAGCGCTGCACGTATTAATCGTCGAAGATTCGCTGATTTATCGTCGGTTGCTCTCCCGAATGCTCACCCAGTGGGGGTATATCGTGAGCGAGGCGGAAAATGGCGTTGCCGCGCTGGAAATATTGTCCAGCCAGCCGATCAGCATGGTGATAAGCGACTGGGAGATGCCGGAAATGGACGGGCTTACGCTCTGTCAGACGATCCGCAGCCGTCAGTTTGGCCACTATGTGTATATCATCCTGTTGACGGCCCGCGAGAATGCCGGGGATTTAACGCAGGGTTTTGATGCGGGGGCCGATGATTTTTTAAGCAAACCCGTCGAACAGGCTGAGCTACGGGCGCGGCTCCATGCCGGGGTACGTATTTTGACGCTGGAAGCGACCCTCGCGGCGCATAATAAGCGCCTGAGTGAAGCGTTACGCCAGATTGAACAGGATCTTGAGCTGGCGGCGCGCGTTCAGCACTCGGTTCTGCCTTCACACCGCCTGCGCTTCGGGAACTACTTTTCCGACTGGCTTTTCTTACCGTCTGCCTGGGTATCGGGTGATGTCTTCAATATTTTTCCTCTGGACTCTCATCTGGGGTTCTACTGCGTTGATGTCTCCGGTCACGGCGTGGGGGCAGCAATGATGTCCCTCGCCGTGGCGCGTCAGTTCTTGCATGGCCGGGTGGTGGATCGTTTTTTGTTTACCGCAGAGGGCGGAATTCAGTCGCCTGCCGAGGTCGTCAGAATACTGAACAGCCGCTTTTGCAGTGAAGAAAACGACATCACCAGCTATTTCACCATCATCTACGGCGTGATCGACCCCGTCAGTGGTCAGGGGTCGTTGTGTCAGGCGGGGCATCCTACTCCCGTGATTGTGAACGCAGAGAGTGCCGTCACTTCCGTTGGCGAGGGTGGACCGCCGGTCGGGCTGATCCCCGACCTCAGCTGGGAGGACGTCGCTTTTACCCTCAATTCAGGGGATCGCTTATGCTTATTTAGTGACGGCATCACGGAATGTGAGAACAGCGAGAGCGAGCAGTTTGGCCCGCAACGTCTGGAACGCTGGCTTCATGAACATGCCCATCTGCCGGTAGACGAGCTCCTGCTGCGTTTCGGACAACACCTGACCGGCTGGCGCAATGCAAATCGTGATGAACCGACCGCCTTAACCGATGACGTTTCACTGTTAGTGATTGAGCGTCAGGGAGAACAGAATGATTATTAACACTGAACGATTACCGCATGCCAACATTCTTACGCCAGCGGTCCGGCGGCTGGATGCGTCCATTGCCGCGACGTTTAAGGCCACCGTCACGGAAGAAATTGGCAGCGATCGTAAAGCCTTAATTGTCGACTTCAGCAAAGTGGACTTTATCGACAGCAGCGGGCTGGGGATGCTGGTGTCGTTGTTTAAGCTGATGAACGGGAAAGGCGACATGGCGCTGTGCTCCCTGAACCCCGGGATCATGAATATGTTCACCCTGACCCGAATGGATCGCATATTCCGCATCTATCCGGATAAAAACAGCGCGCTTGCGCAGCTGGGGCAGTAGATGCAGACGCCGGAGCATACGGAATTTCCGGCGGAGCTCGGCTCCCTGACGCCGCTTGCTGGCTGGCTGGGAGACCGTCTGAGCGCGCTTGCCGTTGACGATGAGTGGCGTTTCGCGCTCGATCTTGCCGTCTGTGAAGTGGCGACAAATATCATCCGGCACGCGCTGCATGAGGATGCTTCACGTACATTTAGCGTAGAGTTCGTCATTCGGGACCATAATGTCCGCGTTGTCTTTACCGACGCGGGCGATGCATTCCCGCTGGAGCGGCTTGAGGCCGCCCGACGAGACCGCTTCTGCGAAATCTCGCCGTTACTGGAGAGCGGCAGGGGGCTGATGCTCATTTTGCTGAGCGTCGATCGTTTCTCGGTGGAGAGAAAGGCAGATAAAAATATTGCCACGCTTGATAAGAAAATCAGCGTATGACCTGCTGGCCATACGCCCGAAACTATCCCTATTTCTTATCAGCGAACAGCTCCGGCGCCCACGGACGCGGATCCACCTCCATAAACGGCGCGCGCTCGAAGCGGTCCTTCAGCGCCCACGGCACCGTGCAGTCGAAGATGGTCTTGCAGGAGATGCCGTTTGCGCGAATTGAGGTGCTGTAATCCGGCGACTGGGACGGATCCAGCTGGTGGCCGCGGATCCCCGGAATATTGGTGATGCTGACATCGCCCTGCATGCGGGTGGTCATCGCCCACAGGATGTCGTCGCTGTCGAAAATATCCACGTCTTCGTCGACAAGAATGATGTTCTTCAGCTCCGAATAGGTGGCTAAGGCAATGAGCGCCGCCTGTCCCTGACGGCCTTCGTCTGACGGCTGGCGTTTTTTCACCTGCAGGATCCCGAGGAATTTACCGCCGCCCGCGGTATGCGCATAGACGTTTTGCAGGAAGGCCGGAATCGCCTCTTCAACGGCATTGCGGATGCTGGCTTCCGTCGGTAAACCGGCCAGGGTGGTATGCTCTTCTCCCGGTCCCACCAGCGTTTGCAGGATCGCGTGGTTTCGCATGGTCACGGCTTTCACTTTGATCACGGGCAGGGACGGGTTCGCCTCGCCGCAGTAGCCCGGGAACTCCGGCATCGCGTGGCCGGTGTTGGTATGCTGATCTTCTCTTACGCGCACGCCCGGCAGCAGTTCGCCCTCGATGATGATTTCCGCCCGCGCGATCGCTTTCTCTTTTACCGCCACGCCCTGCACCAGTTCGACCGGCTGCTGGCGCAGCGCCCCGGCGACGCCCAGCTCGTTGTAGCCAAACGGCGTGGTGGGCGCCTCAAAGCACGCGCCGATATAGATGGCAGGATCGAGCCCCATATTGATCGTCACCGGCAGCGGTTTTCCGGCCTCTTCCGCCTTTTTGCGGAAGACTTCGATATGCCGACCGGCGGCAAGGAACATGGAAAGCTCGTCGCGCTCCTGAACGCAGAGGCGGTGGATGGTGACATCCGTCAGCGAGCTGTCTTCCGGATCGCTCGCCAGCACCAGCCCCAGACAGAAGAACGGGCCCGCATCAATCGGCGTGTTTGTGGGGGCCGGAAGAAGCTTGCGCAGGTCGAAGTCAGGGTCGTCAGCGTAGAAAACCTGTTCCTGGCAGGGCGCCTGCGAGGCCGGAACGACAACCGGCGCAACCGGCTTTTTCACCGCCTGGCCGACGTGTTTTGCGAGTTCAGAGGGCTCGCAGCCCAGAAGGAGCGCCGCACGCTCGCGGCTGGCGTGCATGCCCACCAGGATGCGGGAGCCCGGATAACCCTTCACGCTGTTGAACATCATGGCCGGGCCAGTACGGGTGGGACGTTTTACCGTGCCGCCCGCGCCGATATGGCGGTAGACTCCCGCCAGCTCCGCGTTGGGATCGACCGGATAATCGGTTTCAAGATACTGCCCTTCGTGGCGCTGAAGCAGGGCGATGGCGCTGCGGAGATCGTTGATCGGGTTTTCCATATTTTCCTCCCTCGTTTGAATACCTCCATTTTTATGGCAATGACCAATAGTATCAATTGCATCATTACTGCTAAATTGATAAGTAAATTCATATCAAAAAAGGAAGCGTTCCGTGCAGTTTCGTCAGATGCGCCATTTCATCGTGGTGGCCGAAGAGCTCCACATGCACCGGGCCGCTGAGCGTCTGAACATGGCGCAACCGGCCCTGAGCCAGCAGATAAAGGCGCTGGAAGAACGTTTAGGCGTCACGCTCTTTAGCCGGGCGAACCGCCGCTTAACCCTGACGCCCGCGGGTGAAGCGTTTCTGGTGAAAGCCAGGCTCGCCATTTCCCTGACCGAGCAGGCGGTTCTCGACGCCAGGCAAACGGCAAGGGGCGAGCAGGGGGTATTAAACCTGGGGTGCGTGTCGAGCGCGATGTTCGACGGCAGGCTGCCCGCCGCGCTGCGCCAGATGCATACGCGCTGGCCGGCCATTACCATGTCGCTGGTGACGGGAAACGTGCAGACGCTCTACGCGGCCGTGCAGAGCAACCAGCTCGATGTGGCTATTATCCGGGCGCCGCTGCCGTCGCTGCCTGACGATCTGCAAAGCCGCCCGTTCACGTCAGAGAAAACGGTACTTGCGCTGTATCGTCAGCACCCGCTGGCGGGATCTTCCGCGCTGACGCTTTCGTCAGTGAAGGACGAAAAATGGATCTCCCTGCGCGACCCGGAGGGAATGGGGCTGGAACAGTACTTTTATGACGCCTGCAGCGGGGCGGGCTTTCAGCCGGACGTGGTGCAAAACGCGACCGACGTGCCCACGGTGATAAGCCTGGTCTCGGCGGGGTTTGGGCTGGCGCTGCTGCCCGCCTCGGCAAAGGCGGTGAGCGTCGAGAATGTGGTTTACGTGGACATCCTCGACCGGCTCCGTGAAAGCGAGCTGACGCTGGTTTGTCACCGGATTATCCGATCAGAAGTGCTTAAAAAGTTTCTGGTTACCCTCGATCACACCTGACGCCCGGCGGCCTGCAGCAGCTGCTCGCGCAGCCAGGCATTCGCCGGATCCTGGCTGTTTTTCGGGTGCCAGTACATGTAGATGATAATCGGCTGGAGCGGCAGCGGCGGCGCAAAGAGATCCAGCGTGCCGGCAAACTGTTTCAGCATCCGTTCCGGCAGGGTGCACGCCAGGTCGGTACCGGCAACAAGCGCAGGCGCCACGGCGTAGCTCTGCGTGGACATCGCGACGTGCCGCTGGTAGCCCAGCCCGGCCAGGGTTTGATCGACAAAGCCGGTAAACGGATCTCCCGCCGATGACACCACCAGATGAGAAAGCGCGCAGTAGCTTTCCAGGTCTAACTCTCCGGTCCCGCGCGGATGGCCTTTACGCTGGGCGGTGGCAAACGTATCGTCGAGCAGTTTGCGTCTCACCCAGCCGTCATGAGCACCCGCGCTCACGCCGATGTAGATATCCACATCACCGTTTTCAAGCTGCTGCGGCAGTTCGGACATCTGTGGCAGGGCGAAGCGCAGGCGAATACCTGGAGCTTCGGTACCCACCTGGTTAAGCAGCCCGGTGCCCAGCATCAGCGCCGGGTTTTCGTGCAGGGCGATAACAAAGGTCCGGGTACTGGTCTGGGCATCAAACGTGGTGGGGGCAAATAGCGCGCTGATGCCGCGCAGCACGCTCTCCACCTGCAGCTTAAGCGCTTCCGCTCGCGGCGTGGGTAGCACCCCACGTCCATGTGGGGAGGGAATAAACAGCGGTTCGCCAAACAGCGTTCGCAGACGCGCGAGACGGGCGGACAGCGCGGGCTGGCTGATGCCCAGCCGCGCGGCCGCATGGGTGATATTCCTGTCCTGAAGCAGGGCGTCCAGGGTCAGGATCAGGTCGATGTCCATGTCAGAGACGAGCGTCATTTTATTTCGCGCTGCCGGCGTCCCGGTTGGTATAGGTCACAGGGACCCAGGCATAGCCGCCGTTTTCGCCTTTGGTGACGTACCCGATACCCGGGAACGGCAGATGGGGCGCGGCGACCAGGTCTTTATTTTTCACAAAGTCCGCAAACGCGTGTTCGCGCACGCTTGCCGCTTTGTTCTGATCTTCATCGTAGGTAATGGTCACGTCAGGCTGCGGGAACTGAACCGCCGCGGCATGAATGATGTCGCCGACAAAGGTGATCTTCTCGCCGTTGCTCGTCAGCGTGTAGAAGGCTGAACCCGGCGTATGGCCGGGATGAACCGTGCCGGTCAGCCCCGGGAGAATCTCAGATGTGCCGCTAAACGGCACCACTTTACCGGCGTCAAGATAGGGTTTTAAGGTCTTCTGCGCGACGTCAAAATAGTTCTTGCCGTAGCCGGTTTTTTTCTGATTCTCGTCGTTAAAGAAAAAGTCGACGTCCGGTTTGCCAACGAAAACGCGCGCGTTGCTGAACACCACCTTGCCGTCTTTCACCAGGCCGCCCGCGTGATCGGAGTGGGCGTGGGTCAGCAGGACTTCAGTAATGTCCTCGGGTTTAATCCCCTGGGTGGCGAGGCTCTCAATCAGACGTCCGCCGTTGCCGGGGCCAAAGAGCTGGCCTGAGCCCGTATCCACCAGAATTTTATGTCCGGGCATCGCAATCAGGAACGCGTTGATGGATACCTCAGGCGGGTTGGTCTGGAAATTTTTCGCGAGCAGCGCATCGATTTTTTGCGGCGTTGTCCGGCGCAGCAGCTTGTGCAGATCCTGCGCGACGGTCCCGTCCGTAAACGAGGTGACCAGAACGTCGCCGACCTGAACGCTGTATCCGCCCGCCGGTTGTTTAACGACGTGCTGGGGCGTCTCTGCCGACGCCTGCAGCGCAGGGTAGAAAAGCAATGAACTGGAAATCAGCGTAGAAAGAGCAAGTTTTTTCACGGTAAGCATACGAGTCTCCTTTGAAAGCGCTCATCTTACTTCTTCGTAAAATTATAAGAACCTGCCCAGAAATGATAGGACCTATAAACGCGGTGGATAGCACAACGCAGAAGCCGGGTGGCGATGCTGCCTTTCCCGGCCCGTAAAACCTTATTTTTTCAGCGGTGCGTTCCAGCCGTCCGGCGTGGCTTTGGACCAGGAGCCATAAGCGGCATTAGGCAGCACAATCCAGTCGTTTCCGAAGTGTTCCGCGCTGGCTTCAACCAGCTCGCGCTGCTGCTCGCTCGGCTTTTTATTTTTAAACTGCACGGCGAAATCCGGCAGGCTGTCGCCAAACAGCATTACGATCTGCTGCTTTTTGAGGATGCTCTGGCGACGCTCTTCCTTGCTGACCGTGTCCAGAAGCACGCTTTCATCGGACACCTGCGGAAGTCCCAGAGCTTTTAACGTCCTGAGCGTATAGGCTTTATTTTCCTGCATGCGGTCCGAGACATAATAGATACGGACCTTGCTTTGATTCACATGGTCAAGAAACGCCTTCGCGCCCGGAATTAAGCCGGGTTGTCCCTGTTTCTCCCAGTCGCTCCAGGTGTCCCATTTTGTATAGTCGTGACACTGCTCGGTGTCGCGCACCAGCAGAGGGGTGTTATCCAGTACCGTTTCATCCAGGTCCATTACCACGGCGTAATTTTCAGGCGTTTTCAGCTCTTTTAACTTTTCGTTGAAACGCTCGGTGGCAAACCGATACGTCTGCAGCTGAAGGGCCACGATCTCTGCCGATTTCTGCTGATAGCGCAGCGCCATTTCGTACGCTTTGGGTTCACACAGCTCGCCCCCGGCGGCCGTCGCCGCGGCCGTTGCACTCAAAACAGGTAATGCCAGCAGTAATACCTTAGCCATTGAATTCACACTTTTTTCCTCAACACCCTGGTTAAAATCCCGAAAGCGTAATGAAATTCAATGACAGAAATATGAAGGCCGCACCGCTAGACCAGCATGTAATACCAGAACAGGGCGATTTCGTCTTTTTCCGGTAAGGCGTTGTAGAGATAACGATCGTATCCGCCCAGGGTAAACCCGTAGTTGCGGTAAAACAGACAGGCCGAGACGTTCACATTTTGTGTTTCAAGCCGTAATCCCGGCGCGTTTACGCTGCGGGCCCAGACGTGCGCGGCGGCCATTAATTTTTGCGCGGCGCCGGTTCTGCGTTTCGTGCGCTCCACGGCAATGTAATCCACCGAGATAAACTTATTCCAGCCGATTGACGCGGTAATAAATCCCGCTATTTCACCGTCATCCGTTTCGGCAATAAGAAATATGGCGTCCGGATTAACGCAGTGGTTTTCAAGGGTTTGGATATCGAGCTCGTAGGTTTTAATCCAGGGCTCGGCGACGGCTTCGATATGCAAATCGCAGTGGATAAAGGGCTCTCGCGCAATGTGGCTAATGGTGAAAGAAAAGTCACAGCATTCAAGGCGAGCGAGGTCGGTACTGAGTCCTTTTCGAATCTGCATAGTATTCCCGGTAGTGAGTTATTTCATAAAGAATAGACGAAGCGGTTAAATTCGCTGGCCTAACACACTTTTAATCCTGAACTAAGCTTGTACTTCGTTCCGCGTAAAATGTGGGTCATTCGAGGACAATGAATGGAATTCAGGACATTTCAAAAGCAGTGGGGTGCTGAGTTTATTTCCGATGACGTTGTACGTTTTCGCGTCTGGGCAGAAGGACAGAAAGAACTTACGCTACGTCTGGCCGCCGCCGACGTGCCGATGACGGCAGCTGGCGACGGCTGGTTTCAGGCAGACGTACCCGGCGTCACGCACGGTGCAGAATATCAATTTGTTCTGCAGGACGGCATGACGGTGCCCGATCCCGCATCGCGCGCGCAAAAAGGCGACGTTAACGGCCCCTCCATCGTTATCGATCCCCAACGCTATCAGCCGGTCAACCGGGACTGGGCAGGGCGGCCGTGGGAAGATACGGTTATCTACGAGCTGCACATCGGCACGTTTACCCCGGAGGGCACCTTCCGGGCCGCCATCGACAAGCTGCCGTATCTGGCAGAGCTCGGTATTACCCAGCTTGAAGTGATGCCCGTCTCTCAGTTTGGCGGAACACGCGGCTGGGGGTATGACGGCGTGCTGCTGTACGCCCCGCACTCTGCCTACGGTACGCCGGAGGATTTCCACGCGTTTATCGACGCCGCGCACGGGCTGGGACTCTCCGTGGTGCTGGATATCGTGCTCAACCACTTCGGCCCGGAGGGGAACTATCTGCCGCTGCTGTCGCCCGCGTTTTTTGATGCACAGCGGATGACGCCGTGGGGCAACGGAATTGCTTACGAACGCGAGCCGGTAAGGCAGTACATTACCGATGCGCCACTCTACTGGCTGACGGAGTATCGTCTGGACGGCCTGCGCTTTGACGCCATCGACCAGATTAAAGACAGCGCGGAGATGCACATTCTGGAGGAGATTGCCTCAAAAATCCGCGAGGCGATCCCGCACCGCCACGTTCACCTGACCACGGAAGACAGCCGCAACGTGATTTTCCTGCATCCGCGCGATGAACAGGGCAATACGCCGCTGTTCACCGCCGAGTGGAATGATGACTTCCACAACGCTGCCCACGTGTTTGCCACCGGCGAGACCCACGCGTACTACCAGGATTTTGCCTTTGAGCCGGAGAAAAAGTTCGCCCGGGCGCTGGCGGAAGGCTTTGTCTACCAGGGCGAGATTTCGCTGCAAACCGGCGAATCCCGCGGAGTGGAGTGCCAGACGCAGCCGCCGCAGTTCTTCGTCGATTTTATTCAGAACCACGATCAGACCGGGAATCGTGCCCAGGGCGAGCGGCTGATCGCCTTGGCGGGGGCCGATAAGACGCGGGTGCTCCTTGCCGCGCTGCTGCTTTCCCCCCATATCCCGCTGCTGTTTATGGGCGAGGAGTTTGGGGAAACGCACCCGTTCCTGTTCTTCACCGATTTTCACGGCGATCTGGCAAAGGCGGTGCGGGAAGGGCGCGCGAAAGAGTTTACCGGCCATGCCGGGCACGATGAAACCGTCCCGGATCCGAACGACCTGAGCACGTTTATCCGTTCAAAACTCGACTGGAATAAGATTGCCACCGACGAAGGCAAAACGTGGCTGCGCTTCACGCGCCACCTGCTGACGCTGCGTCATCGCCATATCGTTCCGCTTCTGCGTCATGGCGGCGCCGTTGAGGGCAAAGTAATCAAGACCGCGCCCGGCATGGTGGCGGTGAGCTGGCATTTCCCGTCGGGGACGCTCTCTCTGGCGCTGAATATCGCTAGTAAGCCCGTCGTGCTGCCCGATCTCGCGGGTGAGACGCGCTTTGCCTGGCCGGAAGTCACTGACGTTTTACCGCCGAACGGTATTGTCGTTCGCTTTGCTGATGGAGAAGCATCGTTATGATCCCTTCCGCCACGTACCGTATTCAGTTCCGTAATGGCATGACCTTCGACCGCGTTGCGGCGCTGGTGCCTTACCTGAAAGATCTCGGCATCAGCCATCTCTACGCATCGCCCGTATTTACCGCCACAGCGGGTTCCACTCACGGCTATGACGTGACCAACCCGAATGAAATTGACCCCGCGATCGGCGGACGAGACGGTTTCGACCGCATGGCGGCGGCGCTTAAGCAGGCCGGCATGGGGCTGATTCTGGATATTGTCCCGAACCATATGTCCACCTCGCTGGAAAATGCCTGGTGGCGGGACGTGATTGAATACGGCCAGCAGAGCCGCTATTTCCGCTATTTCGATATCGACGGGTCGCGCCCGCTAACGCTGCCGTTCCTCGGTGACACCTTTGAGGCGGAGCTGGAGAAGGGGGCGATCGCTCTAAAACGTGACCCTGTCACGTACAAGGCCACGCTGGTTTACTACGACGCCGAGTATCCGCTCAACCCCGGCACGTACAGCGAGGATAAGAGCATCGCTGAGCTGCATGAAGCGCAAAGCTGGCGGCTGATGTCCTGGCGGGAAGCGCCGAAGCAGCTCTCGTGGCGGCGCTTCTTCGAGATCACCGGGCTGGTCGGCGTTCGGGTTGAAGACGACGCGGTTTTCGACGATTCGCACCGGCTGATCCTGGAGCTGGTTCACGCGGGCGTGGTGGACGGCCTGCGCATCGACCACGTCGACGGCCTGGCCGATCCGCTGGGGTATCTGCAGCGCCTGCGGGAGAAAACCGGGCCCGACTGCTACATCACGGTTGAAAAAATCCTCGCGAAGGGAGAACAGCTCCCCGCCGACTGGCCGGTATCCGGCACCACCGGCTACGAGTTTATCGCCTCGCTGGCGGAAGTGCTGGTCGACGACGATAACCTGTCGCGCCTGGAGACCATCCACGACGAAACGCTGGGGATAACGGTCGATCGCCACGCGGAACTGCGCGATGCCAAGGGCCTGATGACCGATCGCAATTTTGAGGGTGAATTCACCACGCTGCTTAACCTTGCTGACGATCTGGCCGGCCGCAATGAGGTTGCGCTACCGCGCGAGGAGATCCGCCACGCGCTGCGCGAGCTGCTTATCGCCTTTCCGGTCTACCGCACCTACGGCACCCGGGAGGGATTAACCCCGCCGGACGTGGCGCTGCTTAACCGCGTGATCGCCGGCGTGGAGATGTCTGAAGCGGCGCTGAGCCTGATTGTGCGCATTCTTACCGGCGATCTGCCGGAAGATTGCCGCGAGTCCGCCGCGCTGTTCAGAACCCGCTTCCAGCAGCTTACCGGGCCGCTGATGGCGAAGTCCGTTGAAGACACGCTGTTCTTTCGCCACAACCTCGAGCTGGCGCTCAATGAAGTGGGCGCCGACCCGACGCCGCGCGCGTTTTCATTATCCCGCTTCCACCAGGAGATGCGCATTCGTCTCGCCCGACAGCCCGACGCGCTGCTGGGCACCTCCACGCACGATACCAAGCGCGGGGAAGACGCCCGGGCGCGTCTCTACACCCTGACGGAAGCGCCGGAACGCTGGGGGGAAAATCTGGCCCGCTGGCGACAGATGAACCAGACTCAGGTGCGTTTTCTCAATGACGGTACCGCGCCGAACGCTGCCGATACCTGGATGATCTATCAGGCGCTGGCGGGCGTCTGGCCCGCCACGCAGTCACCGGACGACGCCGAAGGGCTTAAAGCACTCGACGCGCGATTCATCGGCTTCCTCGAGAAAGCGCTGCGCGAGGCAAAACAGCGCACCGACTGGATCGACAGCAACGAGAGCTATGAGAGCGTGGTGCTGAGCTACGCGCGGCATCTGCTTTCGCCGGACAACGCGCTGTTCCTGCAGGATTTTAGCGAGGCGATGCAGCCCTTTATCCGCGCCGGGTTGATGAACAGCCTCAGCCAGACGGTAATCAAGCTGACGGCTCCCGGCGTGCCGGATATCTATCAGGGCAGCGAGGCGCTTAACTTTAGCCTCGTTGACCCGGATAACCGACGGGAGCCGGACTTCAACGCGCTGGTGCACAACCTCAGCGCGGCGGATGCCACAGTGTTTGATAACCCGGCCTGCTGGCGAGACGGGCGCGTTAAGCAGTTCGTCACCGCCACGCTGCTGCGGCTGCGTCCGCATTACGACGCGCTATTCCGCTACGGCGACTGGCTGCCGCTTAAGGTCTCCGGCGAGCGCGAGGAGAACCTGATTGTCTATGCCCGCGTTAAGGACGAGGAGGCGCTGATTGTCGCCGTGCCGCGTCTGGTTTTTGATGTCACTGATAATCATCAGCTGTGGGTCAATACCACGGTGGCGATACCCGAGGAGCTGACGGGGAAACGCTATCGGGATCTGTTCAGCGGTGAGAGCCGCATTCTGCAAGAGACGCTGGATTTAACGTCAGAAAAGGGATGTGTACTGGTTCTGCTTACCTGCGAATAATCGTGGAGAACGAAAATGGCAAAGGATACTACGTTTGAAATTCGGGCCGGTCATGGCCAGCAGTTGGGGGCGAATTATGACGGGAAGGGCGTCAACTTCGCGCTGTTCTCCGCTCACGCCGAGCGGGTGGAGCTCTGTCTGTTTGATCCGTCCGGGAAAAACGAAATCGCCCGGCTGGAGCTGCCGGAATATACCCATGAGGTCTGGCACGGCTATGTGCCGGACCTGAAGCCCGGCGCGCTGTACGGCTATCGCGTCTACGGCCCTTACGATCCGGAAAACGGTCACCGCTTTAACCCGCACAAGCTGCTTATCGACCCCTACGCCCGCGAACTGGTGGGCGATATCGACTGGAACGACGCCCATTTCGGCTATGAGCTGGGGCATGACGAATTAGATTTAAGTTTTGATACGCGCGACAGCGCGCCGTTCACGCCGAAGTGCAAGGTCATCGACCCGAACGCCTTTGACTGGCAGGACAACAGCCGGCCAAACGTGCCCTGGCCGCATGCCGTCGTCTATGAGAGCCACGTGAAGGGCTTTACCCAGATGAACCCGGCCATCCCGCAGGAGCTGCGCGGCACGTTTGAGGGGATGGGACACAAAGCCTCGGTCGACTACATCAAGAGTCTTGGCATCACCTCGGTGGAGCTGCTGCCGGTTCACTGGTTCCCGGACGACCAGCACCTGCTTGACCGCGGCCTGAAGAACTTCTGGGGCTATAACACGCTCGGCTTTTTTGCTCCGGCGTCGCGCTACTACGGCCCGGCGGGGATCCAGGGCTTTCGCGACATGGTACGCGCGTATCACGATGCGGGCATCGAGGTGATTCTGGACGTGGTGTACAACCACACGGCGGAAGGGAACGAGCTTGGCCCCACGCTCTCGTTTAAGGGGATTGATAACTACAGCTATTACCGCACCTTGCCGGACCAGCACCGGTACTATATCAACGACACCGGGACGGGAAATACGGTCAACACCTCGCACCCGCGCGTGCTGCAGATGGTGATGGATTCGCTGCGCTACTGGGCGGAATCGATGCATATTGACGGTTTTCGTTTCGACCTGGGGACGATACTGGGCCGAGAGCCGGAAGGGTTTGACCCGCGCGGCGGTTTCTTCGACGCCATGACTCAGGATCCGGTGTTATCAAGACTTAAGCTGATTGGTGAACCCTGGGACATCGGTCCCGGCGGGTATCAGGTCGGCGGTTTCCCGCCCGGCTGGGGTGAGTGGAACGACAAATACCGCGATACCGTCCGCGAGTACTGGAAGGGCGATAACGTCTCCAACGACTTTGCCGCACGGCTGCTGGGATCCGGGGATCTGTACGACCTGCGCGGGCGTCGTCCGTGGGCCAGCGTCAACTTCATCACCGCTCACGACGGCTTTACGCTGAATGACCTGGTGTCGTACAACGAGAAGCACAACGCCGACAACGGCGAGGACAATAACGACGGGCATAACGATAATCGCTCGTACAACTATGGCGAAGAAGGGCCGACGGAGAACCCGGATATTATTGCCACCCGCGAACGGCAGAAACGTAATTTCCTGACCACGCTGCTGTTTTCCCACGGCACGCCGATGCTGCTGGCGGGGGACGAGTTTGGCCGCACGCAGAAGGGCAACAACAACGGCTACTGTCAGGACAGCGAGATCTCGTGGATCGACTGGAACGGAATAACCGAAAACGACGCTGCGCTGCGCGAGTTTACCCGACGGCTCATTGACCTTCGCGCGCAACAGCCGCTACTGCGCCGTGAAAGCTGGCGCGACGGGCTGGAGATCCGCTGGTTCAATGCCGGCGGCGGCCCGCAGCAGGCCGAGCAGTGGGATGAAGGCTCGACGCTCGGCGTCTCCATCAGCAGGCCGGATCTCAGGCAGGAGGACGGCATCTGGCACGACGTGCTGATGCTGTTCAACCCGTTTGAAGGGACCGTGCCGTTCCAGATCCCGCAGTTTGGCGAAGGGGGATGGGTGCTGGAGCTGTCTACGGCAGATGACGCTGCCGCCGGGACAGCGATCACCGACACCGTTGAGTACGAACTGGCCGGACGCAGTATTACTCTCTTCAGACGTCCTTAGCCCTAGAGTGATGCCGCCGCGCGGGCGGCGGTGTCATACAGGGAGGAGATCGTGCGTAACAGCTGCGCGGTTTCGCCAATCGACTTCCCGGCAATGCCGCTCTCCGCGTGGATAGCAATTAAACACGCCTCCCGCACGTCCCGGTATTTCATACACAACGCTTTCCCTTCCTCGGTAGTCGAGAAAAAGAGCTCTTTGCCCGCTTTCTCGCTCGTCACGTAGCCCGCCTTGACCAGCTTTTTCAGGGCGTAGGTCACCACGTGGGTATCTTCCACGTTAAGAACGAAACAGATATCGGCCAGCTTTTTCTTGCGGTCGCGGTGGTTTACGTGATGCAGCAGCGAGACGTCAAATGCGCCCATATCGGGCTCGCCGGCTGCGGTCATGCAGCGCACCATCCATTTATTGAACGCGTTGCTGGTCATGATCAGCGCGTACTCCAGCTCTGACAGTTCCGCGCAGCGCTCGGACACCAGATGGCGGGACGAGACGATCCGGCCGTCGTTGATATCGTCGTGAGGGGGGGTAGCACTCTTTTCCGAGGTCATAACGTTCCTTAGCCAGAAATGTAAACTCATCGATAAAATAAGAACATTTTATTGATAATTTGTTTACATGTTTTTGAGGTTCAGATATAGCTTTTTAGCGCAGGTTTTCCGAAACCTGTCGAAAAACACAACATCGCTCGCCGCAAAATAAAAAAATAGCCGTCGGCGCGCAACGCTCACTTTGGATAGGGTAAACGTTATGGACGGTACTACGCTGTTGCCGCTGATCGGGATACCGATCGTGGTTATTGGTTTTGCACTGCGCTTCAACCCGCTGCTGGTGGTCGTGGTGGCGGGGCTGGCGACGGGTCTGCTGGTTGGTATGGATTTCGGGATGCTGCTGGAGACCTTTGGCGAAAAGTTCGTGAATAGCCGATCCCTGGCGACCTTCATTCTGATCCTGCCGGTGATTGGTCTGCTGGAATATTACGGGCTCAAGGAGCGTGCCCAGGCCTGGGTGGCGAAGATCGCCAGCGCCACCTCGGCGCGTATTCTGATGCTCTATTTTGTCGCCCGTGAAGGCACCGCCGCGCTGGGGCTGATGTCGCTGGGCGGTCATGCCCAGACGGTGCGCCCGCTGCTGGCCCCGATGGCCGAAGGGGCGGCGCTGAACGAATACGGCGAGCTGCCGCAGCACATCCGTGACAAAATCAAAGCCCATGCCGCCGCGTGTGACAACATCGCGGTCTTCTTTGGCGAAGATATCTTTATTGCCTTCGGCGCGGTGCTGCTGATCGACGCGTTCCTGAAAGAGAACGGTATTGCGGGCATCGAACCGCTGCATATCGGCCTGTGGGCCATCCCAACCGCCATTGCGGCATTAGTTATTCATATGACGCGCCTTCTGCGCCTGGATGCCAGCATCCGTCGCGACGTCATGGCCTGGCGCGCGGAGCAGGGCACGCGGGAGGCCGCGCAATGATGACGCTTATCACCATTAACCGCGTGTACTACCTGATCGGCTTCGTCGTGATGCTGCTGGTTGTGATGACCCTGCGCGATCGCGCCAATCCGAAGCGTTTTACCACGGCGCTGTTCTGGTTTTTATTTGGCGGGATCTTCCTGTTCGGCGATCTGATGGTGCAGGAGCTGGGGAAATCGCTGGCGTACCGGATAATCGGCGGGGGCGTCATCGCTATCGCGCTGCTGGCGGGTTTTGGTCTGGTCGGAAAAGGGCACTATAAAATGTCCACCGAAGACGAACGTCTCGCCTCGTCAAACCGCCTTAAAAACTGGCTATTTTTGCCCGCGCTGATGATCCCGGTGGTGACGGTTATCGGGACGCTGTTCCTGAAGGGCGTGTCGGTTGGCGGCGTATTCCTGCTCGATCAGAAACAGCTTACCCTGGCGGCGCTGTGCGTGGCCTGCGTCGCGGCGATCCTCACCGGATGGTGGCTGACCAAAGGCACGCCGCTGCACGCCATTCGCCAGTCTCGCCGTCTTGTCGACACCATCGGCTGGGCGGTGATCCTGCCGCAGATGCTGGCCATGCTCGGCGGCGTGTTCGTGGCGGCCAATACCGGTGACTCGGTGCAGAAGGTGGTGAGCCTGTTCGTTAATCCGGATAACCGCTTTATGCTGGTGGTGATTTACTGCGTGGGGATGGCGCTGTTTACCATGATCATGGGGAATGCGTTTGCGGCCTTCCCGGTGCTGAGCGCGGGGATCGCCTTGCCGTTTCTGATTAATGTGCATCACGGCAACCCGGCGCCGCTGCTGGCGATTGGCATGTACGCGGGCTACTGCGGCACGCTGATGACGCCGATGGCCGCTAACTTCAACATTGTTCCCGCCGCGCTGCTGGAGCTGAAAGATAAATATCAGGTGATCAAGATCCAGATCCCGACCGCGTTAACCCTGCTGGTGGTGAACGTGTTCCTCATGTATTTCCTCGTGTTTCGCTAAGGAGCTGTTATGGAATTAACGCAACATCAGGCTGACGCGTTTGCCCGCATGCCTTTGACCTATTTGCGCCAGGAATACCCGAACCACATCATGCACCTGCTGAATGATGATGGTGACGTTCTGCCGCCGCGCGAACTGCACCCCATTTTCTACGGCTGTTTCGACTGGCACTCGGCGGTGCACGGCTACTGGCTGCTGCTGCGCTGCGTGCGCCTCTACCCGGAGCTGCCGAGCCGGGACGCGATCGTCGCGCTTGTCGACGAGCACCTGACGGAAGAGAACGTGGCGAAGGAGCTGGCCTATTTCACCGCGCCGTTCCGCGCCTCGTTTGAGCGCCCGTATGGTTACGGCTGGCTGCTGGCGCTGGCCCAGGAGCTAAAGCAGTCGTCGCTGCCGCAGGCCGAAGGCTGGTACCGGACGCTTGAGCCGTTAACCCAGGATATTCGTAACCGCCTGGTGGATTATCTCAGCAAGCTCACCTATCCGATCCGCGTCGGGACGCACTACAACACGGCGTTTGCCCTCGCGCTGGCGCTCGATTACGCGCGAGCCGTGGAAGATAGCGCGCTTGAGCAGGCGATTGTCACGGCGGCGGAGCGGTTTTATCTCGCCGACACGCGCTATCCTGCCCACTACGAGCCCGGCGGTGATGAGTATATTTCCGGCGCGCTGACGGAAGCGCTGCTGATGAGCAAAGTGTTGGAGGACTTCCCGGCCTGGTTTGACGCATTTCTCCCGGAGGTGGGCACCATTGCGGCGCTGATGAACCCGGCGGAAGTGAGCGATCGTACCGACCCGAAAATTGCCCATCTCGATGGGTTAAACCTCAGCCGCGCCTGGTGCATGAAGCATATTGCCAGAGCGCTTCCCGCAAACCATCCGGCGCAGCAGGCGCTTCGCGAGGCGGTGACGAAACACCTGACGGCTAGCGTTGAGCATGTGGTCGGCAGCCACTACAGCGGCGGGCACTGGCTGGCGAGCTTTGCGCTGCTGGCGCTGGAGTAAACGAACGCGCCGTCTTTCTTGCCGGGTGGCGCTGCGCTTACCCGGCCTACATTGTGCAAAGCTTCCTTGTAGGCCCGTGCAAGCGTAGCGCCGCCGGGCGAATCAGGCTGATGCCCGAACTGCAGGCGCAGCCTAAATTTCTTTATTTTTAATGCGATTAATATCTTAATCGGTTATTTTTCCGTCATTTGTCACGAAACAGATATCTTTTTTACTATCGCAAAAGTGTACGATACGTGGCCATATATCCATGTGAAAAGAGTGGTTAATATGGCTGTTATACCTTTGTTACCAAAAGAAGGAATCGCGCTTGCATTGGCAAACATGAGGATTGCAAGAGCGCATGGTATGAGTAGAAATATGGCTATCCCTACAACCTATCTTTAGTTTTATCAAAAAGTAAGAAATAAGGGGCCATGGGATTACAAGCAGGGACACCCTGAGTTAGCGAACTTTGGTAACTTCAATTATGGTTCGGCTGGCTATGCTGCCGGGATACCATCAGAAACGTTATTGATGGGGGCAGGATGGGCGCAGGAAAGAGCTAAAACCTCCAAAAAGAAATGGGGGCACTGGTATCAAAAACCGCCATATGGGGATGATCCTCACGATCAGTTTTGGATAAGTCAAAGGATTGAATATGCAAAGAAACACGGTTATTAAACGGCTTCATTATTTACTCACAACGATTTTATTGATCATTGTTTGCGGGTTTCTGACATATCAATATTATTTTAATGCACCTCCTCACGATAGCTTTGTCAGCAAACAGAAACTATCTGATACCGTCACACTGTACATAACAAAGTATGATGACGGAGGAGCTACGGTGTCGGATGTTTACCGCTTCTATTTAGATAAAGACAGCAGCGGGAACATTATGAAGGCCCTTAAAGAACGCTCGCCGTTCCTTGAAGCCAATACAAGCAATGTTACAGCTTCTGCTTATGGGAACACGGTAAATATAAAAATCACAGGTAAGGTTTATTCATTCACTAATTCGGATCTGTTCTATGCAGATGGTGTAGCGATCATGCCTGTAATTAACCTCATAGCAAATGGAATAAGAGATTAATTAGCATAAGGAGTTTTAGAAATGGCTGTACCAGTACACCTCTTTTTGAAAGACGATGGTGGAGCAATGATCCGTGGCGGTTCTGATGTTGCAGACCGTGAAGGAAGCATAGAGCTTAGAGATCTGATCCATAACCTGAGCATTCCAACAGATGAGGCAACAGGTAAACTTACAGGTACAAGGCAACACTCAGCTTTCAGTTTAACAAAAGCAATTGATTCATCCTCACCCTATCTATACAAAGCAGTGGCTACAGGTCAGACGCTTCAAAGTGCTGAATTAAAGTTCTATCACATCAATGATGCTGGTCAGGAAGTGGAATACTTCAATATTCTTATGGAAGGTGTGAAAGTCATTTCAATAACTCCAGTTATGCATGATACAAGAGATTGTCCCGGTACTGGTCACCTGGAAAATGTATCTTTGCGATACGCAAAAATCACATGGAAAATCCTGGACGGAAATATTCAATACACTGATGCGTGGAATGAACGCCTTACAGCGTAGGCGTTATAAACGAGCAGCGCCGGAAGGCGCTGCAACAGTTTACGCTGATGCCCGAACCGCAGGGCGCAGACGACTCACGCTAAACAACACCGATCCCGTTGAGGCGATGACGGCTATCCACAGCGCAAAATGCACGGCCCGGTCATGGTCTGATCCGGCCGTCGCCAGCAGCACGCCCACCGCGGCGGCGCCGAGACACTGGCCGAATGTCCTCACAATCGACAACACGCCGGAGGCATAGCTGGCATATTCCCGCGCCACGTTAGAGAGCATCTCCCGGTTATTGGGGCTCTGGAAGCAGCCAAACCCAATCCCGCAAACCAGACTGCGCAGGCAGATATTCCATGCGGAAGGATTGTCCGGCAACGTCGCCAGCAGGACCAGCCCACAGACAAAAATCATCAGCCCGATTGTCGAGATCAGCGGCGCGGAAATCGTATCTGCCCAGCGTCCCGCGTGCGGCGCGATCAGCACGATGCCAATCGGCCACGGGGTGAACAGCAGCGCGGAGACCACCGGGCTGTAGCCATACACGCTCTGAAACAGAAACGGCAGCGCGACAAAGGTGATGCCCTGACTGACAAACGAGGCCAGCGAGGTCAGGGCGGCGAGGGTAAAGCGTCCGTTTTTAAACATGACGGGCGGCAGGATGGGGCTTTGCGCGCGCCGAATCCGCCAGATAAAGGCGAGGGCGCTGACCAGCGCGAGCAGCCCCCAGCCTGTGGCCGTCTGGTTGATGTTTTGCGTCACGTGCTGAAGGCTGTCGGCCAGCATGATTGCTGAACCTAACAGCACGGCGGAGAGCACGGCGCCCGGCGCGTCAAAGGGCGAGCGGTCAACGGCCGTTTCCCGCGGCAAGGCCCGCCACGCCAGCAGCAGGGCGACGCTGCCCGGAACAATGTTAATGGCGAACAGCCACTGCCAGCTCAGCGCGTCCAGTATGGTTCCGCCAAGCACGGGGGCAATCGCCGTGCTGGAGGCGATAAGCAGGGCGTGCAGCCCCAGAATACGGCCAAGCAGTCGACCCGGAAAAACGGATCGCAGGATCGCCGGGGCGATACTCAGGGTGGCCGCGCCGCCGATGCCCTGCAGAATACGCATGCCGGTTAACATTTCCGGCGTCGCTGCCAGCGCGCAGCCGAGCGAGGTGAGCGTAAAGGTGGCAAGCCCGGCAAGAAACACCGGGCGATAGCCCACGCGCGCCGCCAGCGCCGCGAAGATGGCTAACGTCATTGCCGCTGAAAGCAGGTAACCGTTGGAGAACCAGACCGCAACGTTTGCGGGTACCTGCATCGCCCTTGCCATGGAGGGCAGCGCGATGTTGATCATGGTGCCGTCAAAGACGCCCATCAGCGTGGTGGTCATGACGGCGGCCATGACCCGGGCGCGTTCATGACCGGGTAAGCCTTCATCGCCGGGCAGGTTTGAAAATAGCGTCATCGTCGTTACTCCGCATAAGAATAGTGATGACGAAACTATAAGCATGCGGTATACAGGGCGGAAGACGCATCAGCTGCACTTAACTGTTGCATATAACGCCTTATCTTAGGAGTCACCGTGTCCGATCCTGACTTTAACCTTCTGGTTGCGCTCGACGTTCTGCTGGCCGAAGCCAGCGTGGCGGGCGCGGCGCGACGTTTGAACCTCAGCACCTCCGCCATGAGCCGCACCCTGAGCAGGCTGCGGGAGGTGACCGGCGATCCTATCCTGGTGCGGGCCGGTCGTCATATGGTGCTGACGCCCTGGGCCGAAGCCACGCGGGACCGCGCCAGAACTGCCGTGCATGAGGCGAGGGCAGTGCTACAGCCCTCCACCGACGCGCTGAAGGTTGAAAGTCTCGAGCGGCTGTTCACCATCAGAGCCAACGACGGTTTTGTGGTGGCGTTTGGGCCACTGCTGATTGCGGCGGTGGCGAGCGTTGCGCCCGGGGTGTGCATCCGCTTCTCGCCAAAACCTGAAAAAACGTCGCGCTATTTGCGCGAAGGGCTGGTCGACCTGGAGATCGGCGTGCAGAGCAATATGGGGCCTGAAATACGGCTGCAACGGCTCTTTCAGGATCGGTTTGTTGGCGCGGTGCGTAAGGGACACCCGCTGTCATTACGGCCTGACGTCAGCCTTGACGATTATGTCGCGTGGGGCCACGTGGTGGCCTCGCCGGACGGATCGCTACACGGGTTTGTCGATGACGCGCTGGCGGAACGGGGGATGAAACGCAAGGTCGCCAGCGTGGTGCCCGGATTTCCAACGGCGCTATCCGTGGCGCTGGCGTCCGATCTGATTGCCATGGTGCCGGCGCTGTACCTGCTCAATCAGCCGATGAACGAGCGCGTACACGTCTTTGAACTGCCGTTTAAAACCCGGACCATTACGGTGTCACAGATGTGGCATCCGCGCATGGAAAGGGACCCGGGACATCGATGGCTCAGGGAAAAGGTACTGGAAGTGTGTCGGGCCGTGCGCTGACGCTCAGGCCACTTTTCCCGGCACGATGAGGATGAAGCGCGTCGATGCCGCATCCGATTCCACGCGGACTTTTCCGTGGTGCGCCGAGACGATGGACTTCACGATGGCAAGCCCGATCCCGCTGCCTTCGCCTTTGCGCTGCCTTGACGGATCGACGCGATAGAAACGGTCAAACAGCTTTGGCAGATGCTCTTGCGGGATCGGCGTACCGGGATTTTCTATTATCAGTTCAACGTCGTTATCCTGTTCTCTGATGGAGACCGTCACCGCTTTCCCGGCTGGCGTATAGCGCAGGGCATTAGAGAGCAGATTATTTACTGCTCTTCTGAACATCTGCGGATCGCCTTCTATCAGGCAGGGCATCCCGTTAAATTTCAGCGTAACGTTGCGTTCTTCCGCCCAGGCTTCGAAGAAATCGAAAACTTTCATCACCTCCGCACTTAAATCAAACATCACCCGGTCAGGAACTAGCTGGTTATTATCCGCCTGCGCCAGGAAAAGCATGTCGCTGACCATCCGGGTCATGCGGTTGTACTCTTCAAGGCTGGAGTACAGAACGTCTTCCAGCTCTTTCTGCGAGCGGTTCTGGCTCAGCGCGATTTCCGTTTGCGTCACCAGGTTGGTGATGGGGGTTCTGATTTCATGTGCGATATCGGCGGAAAAATTCGCCTGACGGGTAAAGACATCTTCAATCTTTTCGATCATATGGTTGAAGGAGATGACCAGCTGTTCCAGCTCAACGGGCACGCGGGACGGCTCCAGCCGCGCGTCGAGGTTTTCTGAAGTGATATTTTTAATGGCGTTGCTGACGTTACGCAGGGGCAAATGTCCCTGACGAACCGCGATGCGAATGACAAGAATAATCAGCAGGCTGATCGCCGCGGCAATCATCAGAAGATTTTTTTTCAGCGCCTCAAGGTAGTGCAGATGAAAATTGATGGAGAGCCCGATAAGCATGACGTAGCCCTGCGTTTTGCCCTGCAGCGTCGCCGTGCCTGAAGAGGCGATAATCCGGTACGTTTCCATTTTCATGTCGGACCCGGCGTGCATGTTTGCGGCAGGGTCTTCAACCGTCCAGAGAAACACATCCTGCGCGCGGCGGTGTTCGCTAAAGTTCGCCGTGTTCATTGCCGGGCGCAAAGCCGCCCCTTGCGCCGAGCTGAACAGGATATTGCCCTGCGGATCCAGGAGCAGGACGGCCACGTTGCGATAGCTGGCGATCGACTCTTTGATCTTGCTGATTTTCTTTTGGTCAGGATCGACCGGAGACTGCAGGATGCGGTGCATCGCGGTGCTGATTTGCTGCAGATCGCTGACATCCTGCTCGGCGAAATGCTTTTCAACGGAATGCAGCATAAACCAGGTAAAGGCGAAAAAGGCCAGTATCGTGGAGAGACTGATAAAAAAGGTCAGCCGCAGGGCAAGCGAAAAAGGGCGCCCGGGAAGCTTAACGCGCATCCGGCACCTCCAGCATATAGCCCACGCCGCGCACCGTCTGGATTAGCTTAGGTTCATAATCGTTATCGATTTTCGCCCGAAGCCGCTTTACCGCCACGTCAATTGCGTTTGTGTCGCTGTCAAAATTCATGTCCCATACCTGGGAGGCAATCAGGGCGCGGGGAAGCACCTCTCCCTGATGACGCAGGAAAAACTCCAGCAGGCTGAACTCTTTGCTGGTTAAGGAGATGCGGCTTCCGGCCCGGCTTACTTTTCTCGACACGAGGTCAACCGTCAGGTCCGCCACCTGAAGCTGGCTTTCCGCGATCACCGTATTTCCGCGTCTCAACAGCGTCCTCACCCGGGCGAGCAGCTCGGCAAAAGCGAATGGCTTAATCAGATAGTCATCCGCGCCCAGCTCAAGCCCTTTAACCCGGTGTTCAATCGTGCCGAGAGCCGTGAGTAACAGGATGGGCATCCCTTTTCCCGCAGAGCGGAGCATGCGGACAATGTCCCAGCCGTTCACATCGGGCAGCATGATATCCAGAATCAGCAGATCGTATTCAGCGGTCATGGCGAGATGGTAGCCGTTCAGGCCATTATCCGCGTGGTCAACCACAAACCCCGCTTCAGTCAGCCCCTTACTCAGGTACTCACCGGTTTTCATTTCGTCTTCGACGATCAGTATTTTCATCGTGCTCCCCTGACTGGCTGCTGATGACATTCTAGTGAGCGTACCGCCGTTAACAATGACTTACGCTAAAAATGACAACATTGTCATTATCCTGTCACCCGTCAAACAGGATGCGTTGCGTAGAGTAGCCCTAAAACTACTCTGGACTTTATTTGAACCGTTATGTTCCTGTTAAAACGACTAAGCATCAGTACGGTATTTATTCTGGCAGGCTGCGTCTCGCTGGCCCCGGAGTACCAGCGGCCGGAGGCACCTGTCCCCCGGCAGTTTTCGCTCTCCCGTAACGGCCTGACGCCCGCGGCGGCAGGGTATCAGGATACCGGCTGGCGCAACTTTTTCGTCGACCCTCAGGTTGCCGGGCTGATTACGGAGGCCCTGAAGAACAATCGCGATCTGAAAATGGCCGCCCTGAAGGTCGAAGAGGCCCGGGCGCAGTTCAACGTGACGGATGCGGATCGCTACCCTCAGCTGAATGCCTCCTCGGGCATCACGTACAGCGGCGGGCTGAAAAGTGACAAACCCACCGCACAGCCGTACGACGCGGGCCTTGCGCTTAGCTATGAACTCGATTTCTTCGGCAAGCTGAAGAACATGAGCGAGGCCGACCGACAAAACTTTTTCGCCAGCGAAGAGGCCCGTCGCGCGGTGCATATCCTGCTCGTCTCTAACGTTTCCCAGAGCTATTTCAACCAGCAGCTGGCGTATAAACAGCTGCGTATCGCGCAGGATACGCTGAACAATTACCGGCAGTCTTATGCGTTCGTTGAGCAGCAGCTGGTGACGGGCAGTACGAACGTCCTGGCGCTGGAACAGGCCCGGGGACAGATCGAAAACACGCAGGCAGAGATTGCCAAAAGAGAGGGGGAGCTGGCGCAGGCCAATAACGCCCTGCAGCTGGTCCTCGGCACGTATCGCGCGCTGCCGGGTGACGGCGGCATGAACGCCAGCGACGTTGCGCCGGTAAAACTGCCTCCCCATCTTTCCTCCGAGATACTGCTGCAGCGCCCGGATATTATGGAAGCGGAGTATCAGCTTAAAGCGGCCGATGCGAATATCGGTGCGGCGCGCGCCGCCTTTTTCCCGTCTATTTCCCTGACCAGCGGGCTTTCAACGGGCAGCACGGAGTTGTCCAGCCTCTTTACGTCCGGGAACGGGATGTGGAATTTTATTCCTAAAATTGAAATTCCCATTTTTAATGCGGGCAGAAATAAGGCCAACCTTAAGCTGGCCGAAATTCGCCAGCAGCAGTCGGTTGTGAATTACGAACAAAAAATTCAGTCCGCCTTCAAACAGGTTGCCGACGCGCTCGCGCTGCGAGACAGCATTAACCAGCAGCTTGCTGCGCAGCAGCGGTATCTTGATTCGCTACGCATCACCCAGCAGCGGGCCAGAGGGTTATATTCCAGCGGCGCTGTCAGCTATATCGAAGTGCTTGACGCGGAACGTTCTCTTTTCTCCACTCAGCAAAATATTCTCGACCTTATTTATGCTCGGCAGGTTAATGAAATTAATCTCTTCACCGCGCTCGGCGGCGGTTGGGTCGAATAACGTTATTTAATTAAACAGGAAAATAACCATGCGCAATTCACTTAAGGCCGTTGTATTTGGTGCGATCTCCATTGTGTTTTCTGCCGGCCTCCAGGCTGAAGTTCATCAGCACGAGATGATGAGTGCTGCCAGCGAAGGGACCTCAGAGCAGTTCATCACGGGAACCGGCATCGTGAAGGACATTGATCTCACGAATAAAAAAGTCACGATTTCCCATGAAGCGATCCCGGAAATTGGCTGGCCCGCGATGACCATGCGTTTTACCTTTATTCAGGCTGACGAGAGTATTAATGCCTTAAAAATCGGTAACCACGTGAATTTCTCGTTTGTTCAGCAGGGCAATCTCTCTTTACTCAAGAGCATTAAATAGCGAGACGCGGCATGGCCTCAGTAAAAATAAAATATGCCGCCGTGATAGCCAGCAGCCTTATTGCGGGAGGGCTGATATCGGTGACGGCATGGCAGGCGCTTCATTCATTTGAAAAAACAGAAAATAGCGCACCAGAAAGAAAGGTGCTTTTCTGGTATGACCCAATGAAGCCAGACGTTAAATTCGATAAGCCCGGCAAATCGCCGTTTATGGATATGGATCTGGTACCGAAATATGCGGATGAAAACGCCAATAAAAGCAGTGCCGGTATCCGTATTGATCCGACGCAGGTTCAGAACCTGGGATTAAAAACGCAAAAGGTGACGCGCGGAACGCTGAATTATGCCCAGACGATCCCGGCCAACGTCAGCTATAACGACTATCAGTTTGTCATTGTGCAGGCGCGCGCGGAGGGCTTTGTGGAAAAAGTGTACCCGCTGACGACGGGCGATAAGGTGAAGAAAGGCACGCCGCTCGTTGATATAACCATTCCTGACTGGGTAGAAGCGCAGAGCGAGTTTCTGCTGTTATCCGGTACCGGCGGAACGCCGACGCAAATCAAAGGGGTTCTGGAACGGCTTCGGCTGGCGGGTATGCCGGATGAGGATATTCAGAGGCTGCGTGCGACCCGCACTATTCAGACCCGGTTTACCATCAGGGCGCCGATCGACGGAGCGATCACGGCCTTTGATCTGCGTACCGGCATGAATATTTCCAAAGATAAGGTGGTGGCGCAAATTCAGGGGATGGATCCGGTCTGGATCGGCGCGGCAGTGCCTGAATCCATTGCTTATCTGCTGAAAGAGACCTCGCAGTTTGCGGTTTCGATACCGGCTTATCCGGATAAATCCTTCCCGGTTGATAAATGGAGTCTTCTGCCGAGCGTGGATCCAACCACCCGTACGCTGCAGGTGCGCCTGCAGGTCGATAACAAGGATGAGCTGCTTAAACCGGGCATGAATGCCTACCTGAAGCTGAATACTCAAAGCCAGGAAATACTGCTGATCCCTTCCCAGGCCGTTATCGATACCGGTAAAGAACAGCGCGTGATTACCGTCGATGCGGACGGGAATTTTGTACCTAAAAGGATCCACGTTCTGCATGAATCTCAGCAGCAGTCCGGCATTGGTAGCGGACTGGAAGAGGGGGAGTCGGTAGTGGTCAGCGGTCTGTTCCTGATTGACTCGGAGGCCAATATTACCGGCGCGCTGGAGCGCATGCGACACGCTGAAGCCGCTGACGACGCGCATTCTGGCCATTAAGGAGACGATGATGATTGAATGGATTATCCGGCGGTCGGTCGCCAACCGTTTCCTGGTCATGATGGGGGCGCTGTTCCTCAGCGTCTGGGGGACGTGGACTATCATCAACACCCCGGTTGATGCTTTGCCCGACCTCTCTGACGTGCAGGTGATTATCAAAACCAGCTACCCCGGCCAGGCCCCGCAGATTGTTGAAAATCAGGTCACCTATCCACTGACTACCACCATGCTGTCGGTTCCCGGCGCAAAGACCGTGCGCGGTTTTTCGCAGTTTGGCGATTCGTACGTGTACGTCATTTTTGAAGACGGCACCGATTTGTACTGGGCCCGTTCGCGCGTGCTGGAGTATCTGAACCAGGTTCAGGGCAAGCTGCCTGCCGGCGTGAGCTCTGAAATCGGTCCTGATGCCACCGGCGTGGGCTGGATATTTGAGTATGCGCTGGTGGATCGCAGCGGAAAACACGATCTCGCAGAGTTGCGCTCGCTGCAGGACTGGTTCCTGAAATTTGAATTGAAAACCATCCCGAACGTGGCTGAAGTGGCCTCCGTCGGCGGCGTGGTAAAGCAGTATCAGATCCAGGTCAATCCATTAAAACTGGCTCAGTACGGCATTAGCCTGCCGGAGGTTAAGCAGGCACTTGAGTCGTCTAACCAGGAGGCGGGGGGATCGTCAGTTGAAATGGCGGAAGCGGAGTATATGGTCCGGGCCAGCGGCTATCTGCAGACGATGGATGATTTCAATAACATTGTCCTGAAAGCCGGAGAGAACGGGGTACCGATTTATCTTCGCGATGTCGCCCGCGTACAAACGGGGCCGGAAATGCGCCGCGGCATTGCCGAATTAAACGGGCAGGGGGAAGTTGCGGGTGGCGTGGTGATCCTGCGTTCAGGTAAAAATGCGCGTGAAGTCATCACGGCGGTGAAAGATAAGCTGGAGACGCTGAAGGCCAGCCTGCCGGAAGGCGTTGAGATTGTGACCACCTACGATCGCAGCCAGCTCATCGATCGGGCAATCGACAATCTGAGTTCCAAACTGCTCGAAGAGTTTATCGTGGTGGCCATCGTCTGCGCACTGTTCCTGTGGCACGTCCGCTCTGCGCTGGTCGCGATTATCTCTCTGCCGCTTGGCCTGTGTATTGCCTTTATCGTCATGCATTTCCAGGGGCTGAACGCCAACATTATGTCGCTGGGCGGCATTGCCATTGCCGTTGGCGCGATGGTGGATGCCGCCATCGTCATGATTGAAAACGCGCACAAACGGCTGGAGGAGTGGGATCACCAGCATCCGGGAGAGCAGATTGATAACGCCACCCGCTGGAAGGTGATCACCAACGCCTCTGTCGAGGTTGGCCCCGCGCTGTTTATCAGCCTGCTGATTATCACCCTGTCCTTCATTCCCATCTTTACTCTTGAGGGGCAGGAAGGGCGGCTGTTTGGTCCTCTGGCCTTTACGAAAACGTACTCCATGGCGGGCGCGGCCGCGCTGGCCATCGTCGTTATCCCCATCCTGATGGGGTTCTGGATCCGGGGTAAAATTCCCGCTGAGACCAGTAACCCATTGAACAGGCTGCTGATTAAAGCCTACCATCCGTTACTGATTAAGGTACTCCGCTGGCCAAAAACAACCCTGCTGGTTGCGGCCTTGTCCATCTTCACGGTGATCTGGCCGCTCAGCCAGGTGGGCGGCGAGTTCCTGCCGAAGATCAACGAAGGCGATCTGCTGTATATGCCGTCAACGTTGCCGGGCGTTTCTCCGGCAGAAGCGGCCGCACTGTTGCAGACCACGGACAAGTTAATCAAAACCGTGCCAGAAGTGGCCTCCGTTTTTGGTAAGACGGGTAAGGCTGAGACCGCAACGGATTCCGCGCCGCTCGAAATGGTGGAAACCACCATCCAGCTCAAACCTGAGGATCAGTGGCGTCCCGGCATGACGATTGACAAGATCGTTGACGAGCTCGACAAGACCGTTCGTTTGCCCGGCCTGGCGAACCTCTGGGTTCCGCCTATTCGTAACCGCATCGATATGCTTTCGACCGGGATCAAAAGCCCCATCGGCATCAAGGTGTCGGGTACCGTTCTGTCGGATATCGACGCCACGGCGCAGAGCATCGAGGCGGTAGCCAAAACGGTGCCGGGCGTGGTGTCAGCCCTGGCTGAACGTCTGGAGGGCGGGCGCTACATTGACGTCGATATCAACCGGGAAAAAGCCTCGCGCTACGGGATGACGGTGGGCGATGTGCAGCTGTTCGTCTCCTCGGCCATCGGCGGGGCGACGGTGGGTGAAACGGTGGAAGGCGTCGCCCGGTACCCGATTAATATCCGCTATCCGCAGGACTACCGGAACAGCCCGAACGCCTTGAAGCAAATGCCGATCCTGACGCCGATGAAACAGCAGATCACGCTGGGCGATGTGGCGGATATCAACGTGGTTTCCGGCCCCACGATGCTGAAAACGGAGAATGCCCGGCCTGCGAGCTGGATTTATATTGATGCCCGCGGCAGGGATATGGTGTCGGTGGTGAACGACATTAAGACGGCCATCAGTCAGAACGTAAAGCTGAGGCCGGGTACCAGCGTGTCATTCTCCGGGCAGTTTGAGCTGCTCGAACACGCCAACAAGAAACTGAAGCTGATGGTGCCGATGACGGTGATGATCATCTTCATTCTGCTGTATCTGGCGTTCCGCCGCGTGGATGAAGCGCTGCTGATCCTGATGAGCCTGCCGTTCGCCCTGGTCGGGGGAATATGGTTCCTCTACTGGCAGGGCTTCCATATGTCTGTGGCAACCGGCACCGGCTTTATCGCCCTGGCCGGGGTGGCGGCAGAATTTGGCGTAGTCATGCTGATGTATTTGCGTCATGCCGTTGAGGCTCAGCCGGCGTTGTCCCATCGGGACACGTTCACTGAACAGGGGCTTGATGACGCCCTTTACCATGGCGCCGTGCTGCGCGTGCGGCCAAAGGCCATGACTGTCGCGGTGATTATTGTCGGCCTGCTGCCCATTCTTTGGGGAACGGGGGCAGGGTCAGAGGTCATGAGTCGGATAGCGGCGCCGATGATTGGCGGGATGATCACGGCGCCGCTGTTATCGCTGTTTATTATTCCTGCGGCATACAAGTTAATCTGGCTGCGCAGGCATAAAAAGCCATAAAAAAACCCGCCAGCGATGGCGGGTTTTTTACGGGATGAACCCTTAGCGCGCTGTTTTAGCACGCGTCTGGCTGAGAAGCTTGCGCCAGGCACGATTATGCAGAGTAAACAGCAGCATCTTATAGAAGGCGGTGGAAAGGATACAGCTGCCGCTAAGCAGTAGCATGCCGATACTCACTAGCGCCGCGGTCAGACTGACGCCCGGAGCTGCGCTACCGCTCAGCGCGACCAGCATATAGGCTGCTGTTAATACCAGGCTTATCACCGCCAGCGTAAGGTGTAACCGCACGGCGCGCATGCTGCCTTTGCCAATCATAAACATCGTCACGCCGTTAAGGCCAGCGAACAGAAGGGCGATCAGGACAACCCAGACGAATACGTGTTCCGCTGGCTGGTCGAGTCCGGCGAGTACGCCATACCCCAGCCACAGCTGAGGAATAGCGAAACTGACAATCACCCCGAGGGTACTGATCGCCGCTGGAATACCCATGGTGTGTAGACCTACAGGTTTGCCCATTTCGTCAGCCAACTCAGTTTTTAGCTGTTGCAGCTGTGTCGGGGAGGCATTGCTTATGCTGGTAGCCACCTCGTTACAGCGTTGCAGGCGGCGGTGAAAAACTTTAACCATTTGAATACTCAGCGTTTAGTTAGGCGAAAATGACTGCAACAGACCGACTACATAGCGCCCGGACTGGACGGTGTTTTGAGGATTGCGGATCGTCCCCGTGAGTGAACTGCCCACAAAGGCCGATGCGTTGTTCACGGCACTCATCAGCTCACGTTGCAGTGATTTTTGTAATGATTCGCTGGGGAAACGTTTCGAGTAGACGCCTGCGCGGATCGCTGCCTTCACGCCGGCACTGGAGATACCTAGATTCTGCGCTTATTAAGACTTAGATAATAGCAGCGTTAACTCAGCGATCAAATCATAAAGATGTTCCTTAAAGGTCCAAGTCAGAGAGGGGTATCGACCCGTTACTAGTATTGTTAACGGAGCATGGTGCCAGACATCTCATCAACGAAATTGGTCATTTGATGGAGCATGTTGATGACGGGATGGTAGTCTGTATACACCTTCATTTATATGATCGTATGGATAAGATCCCGTTCGATAACATCACGGCATTCTTCAATAACTATCTGAATAAAAGATAACTTCCTCAGTAACCGATGCAGGGATCCAAAGGTTACTGCATTGATGTGAGAGGGAAGGCAGCTATGAGGGTTTTGACTGAACGGTTTATGGCTTATTCTCTGATGTCCATATCTCATTTAACATAATATACATTATGCGCACCAATAAGGAATCAGAAGAAATCTGGCATCTTATGGACACGTTGGGCCTGGATGCTGATGTCCTCTGATAGTGTCTTCTCACGTGCTGCTATCGTCACGCTGATCATCTCACAGTGCATGGCTTACCGTTTTGCCCTGTTGATATAAGCCTGTAAACCCTCTGCAAGAAAATCAAACACCGTTTTGCACGCCTGACTGTGGCGTAAATCCTCATGCATCACCAGCCAGGTGTCCAGATGAAACGCAAAGAAATCAGGCATTATCCTCTGCAACGGCGGAGAAAAATCTGCCAGTTGAACCTGACACATACCGATACCGGCCCCTGCGCGTATAAGGTTTAATTGGGCAATATCACTGTCGGTCCGTACGGTAAACAGATCGCGGTTTAGCTGTGGATATTGTTTAAGTGCCTGTAAAATAAAGGGCGTTAAATTATCGAAACCGACAAGCGTATGGGTGAATAACTCATCAATATTTTCCGGAGCACCACGTCGTGACAGATATGCTGGCGCGGCATGCAGACCTATTTCAACCCTTCCCATCCGCCGGGCAATCAGTTGTTCCTGCACCGGCGTGGCCATGCGTACGGCAATATCCGCCTCCCGATTCAGTAAATCCTGAACTCGATTAGACAGAACCAGTTCAACGGTTATTTGCGGATATGCATCCTTTATCTGTGCAATCACGCGAGGCAGAACCTCCGTGCCGATGATTTCACTGGCGGCGACGCGCACCACGCCTCGTAATCCGGTTGCGCCGGATCTGAAACTGGCAGCCGACCGCTCAATCATCATGGCCGTATTTTCCATCGCCTGCGCATGGCCCTTCAGCTCAACGGCTGCATCCGTGGCCTGCAATCCTGTCTGCGAACGGGTGAATAAAACAAGGCCCAGGGCTGATTCCAGTGCGGCAATATGTCGTCCGGCGGTTGGCTGGGTAATGGCAAGCCTGCGTGCGGCCCCTGACAGAGACCCTTCTTTCATCACGGCCAAAAAGGTGCGATACCATTCCCACGGGATATTTAGCTTCATACAAAAATGCATACCTGTTGGCTTATATTATGCAATTACATTTAGCTCGTGCGGCCCTTAATATGTCAAGCAGATATCCAATAAGGGCCAGACGATGAAAAGCACAAATAAGGTACTGATACTGGGCGCAACCGGTGGAATCGGTGGCGAAATTGCCCGTAAATTGATCCGAGACGAATGGGATGTTCGGGCATTGCGCCGCAGCGCCCCTCAACATGACGATCGGAACGAAAGCATGACCTGGATAAGCGGCGATGCGCAGAATGCTGAACGGGTTGAGGCAGCGGCGTCAGATTGCAGCGTGATTGTCCATGCCGTTAACCCGCCGGGTTATCGAAACTGGGAACAGCTGGTTTTACCCATGCTGCATAACACCATCAACGCAGCGGAGCGAAACGGTGCATTAATCGTTCTGCCGGGCACGATTTATAACTACGGTCCGGATGCTTTTCCCCTCTTACGCGAGGATTCCCCTCAGGATCCGGTTACCCGAAAAGGAGCCATACGCGTGCAAATGGAGAAGGCGCTCTCAACCTATGCTCAGCGTGGCGGAAAGGTGCTCATTTTGCGGGCGGGTGACTTTTTTGGTCCCCTCGCAGCCAACAACTGGTTTTCACAGGGACTGGTAAAATCAGGGCATCCACCGAAGGTTATTAAAAATCCCGGGCAACCCGGCGCAGGACATCAGTGGGCTTATCTGCCGGATGTCGCCGAAACCGTTGCGGCACTGCTGGCGCGGCGGGATGAACTCGAACCGTTTTCCTGTTTCCATATGCGTGGACACTGGGATCCTGATGGGACAACGATGACCGCAGCCGTTAAGCACGTCGCGGAGCATGCCGGTATTAAGGCGAAGGTGAAGTCATTTCCATGGTGGCTGGTCTCTGCAATCAGTCCGTTTAACACCACGCTGCGTGAAATGCGGGAGATGCGCTATCTCTGGGAGCAGACAATAGAGATGGATAATTCAAAACTGATCGCCTTTTTAGGCCATGAACCGCAGACCCCTCTTACCGAGGCCGTGCGTTCTACACTAGCGGGCCTGGGCTGTATTTAACATAACCTGCACGTTTAGAAAGGGTTGAAAAATGTCTGATATACTTCAGCTTTTGAAAACGCTGTCGTAAGCAAATGGAAATTGAATTAAATAAAAGTTTTAAAGAGAGAGTTTTCCATGCTGTCATTTTTGAAGTGACGGCCAACGTTATCATCGCGCTGTCACTCGCCTGGCTGATGAACGTGTCGGTACTTCAGTCAGGTTCGTTGTCCGTGATATCTGCACTTACCGCAACGGTCTGGAATTTTATTTTTAATAAGCTCTTTGATTCCCTGCAGAAAAAACATCAGTTTCAACGCACATTTCTCGTTCGCGCAATCCATGCGGTTGGTTTTGAAACGGGACTTATCATCTCCTTAATCCCTGTGGCAATGGTTATGCTGAACCTGACCGTGACGGAGGCATTTTTTGTTGAGATTGGCCTGGTGCTGTTTTTCCTGCCCTATACGATGCTGTTTAACTGGCTTTACGACTACCTGCGCTGGACGTTCGTTGGACGAAAGCGTTCGGCGTTATAGCTAAGTGAATCAATGTAAAAAATGAAGAGGAAGAAAAATGCGAAGTCTCATGACTAAAGGAATTTGTCTTGCGTTAGCGCTGTCCGCCGCCGGGACGGCTCAGGCCGCTAAGAAAGAGAGCCATGACGACAAGCTCACCGGGATAACCATTTTCGCTCAAAAAGAGTCTCAGGGAAGCCAATGGGACAGTACAACGGGCGAAGCAAAATATATGGTTAGCTACAAGGTTACGTTTGATAACGCGTCGGGTAAAAGTATTGAGCCGGGCAAAGATAATAAGATGTGTTTCTTCCTGTTTGATAAAAACGGAAAAACATTTATGAGCACCGGCATTGAGCTTGAAATGCTGAAAAAATACAACCCAAGGGACAACAGAACCGGATTGGTCTATTTTTCCAGCTCAAACCCTGACGTTTTAAATATGCCATTTGTCCGCTTCGGCATCGGAAAAGACTGCATAAATTGATGACTGTCACATTGACACGTTATTTCGTATGGTCGCCCCACTCTCCTTCTATACTGGTTATTTCTCCATCTCATAAAGGAAGGAACCATGTTCGATCATGTGAAATTCGGCGTCAGTGATTATGAAAAAAGTAAAACCTTCTTCCTGCATGCGCTTAAGCCGCTTGGTGTAGAACTCATCGATGAGGGCACGCCAGACTACGGTGTCGAAATGAGTTCAGGCGATGTTTCGCTCTGTCTTTTTCAGACAAATGAAAAACCTGCCCTTTTGCATCTGGCGTTTGTAGCCAACACGCGCCAGCAGGTCGATGAATTTTACCATGCCGCCCTGCGCGCCGGCGGACGTGATAACGGCGGGCCGGGGCTGAGGTCATACGGTGAAAATTACTATGCCGCGTTTGTCATCTCGCCCGATGGCCACAATATTGAGGCTGTGTGCCATGCGCCGGAGGGCGTGTAGCACAAGGCTTTTTCAGTCACTCTCCGAGGTCAACACGACGGAGACCCCTTTTTCCAATACCGCGCGGATCCAGTCCCGATCGGTATTGTCTTCAACGACGATGGTGTTCACCGATGACACATCGCCAATCACAAACGAAGACGCTGTGTTGACCTTTTCCGGAGAAGCCAGGACGACCGTCTCCGCAGCTCTGCCGGAAAATGCACGTTTGATGCACGCTTCTTCGAAATCGCCGGTTGTCAGCCCCGCCTCAGGATGGATCCCGGTCACGCCCATAAAGAAAAGATCTGCATGAATATTTTCGATGCCTTCGATCGCTGCAGCGCCAACCGCAACAATGGAGTGCTTATACAAGCGACCGCCGATCAGAATCACCTCGATGGACGGATGATCCACGAGCCCCAGGGCGATGCTAGGGCTGTGCGTAACCACCGTGATGCGCAGGTCTGGAGGGAAAAACGTAATCAGCTCCGAAGTTGTCGTGCCGCCGTCAACGATCACCACCTGCCCTGATGAAATCAGCTGTGCCCCTTTCCGGGCGACCCTCTTTTTTGCATCCATCTTCACGGATTGCCGTTCGGCAAAGGGAGCAATAGCAGAAGATGACGGCAGCGCGCCGCCGTGAACCCGCTGTAAACGCCCTTCTGCCGCCAGCTCGCGTAAATCACGCCGAATGGTGTCTTCAGAAACGTCAAAGAGCACGCTGAGTGCTTTTGACTGGACCTGACCTTCTGCGCCGAGCTTTTCGAGGATCAATTTTTTTCGCTGACTGGTGAGCATCATGAATTCCTGATGTTGCATGTTTTATCTTGAAAGTGCACGATAATGCTGTTTATGATAATTACTCTACGTAAGGAGGAACAAACGTGCAATCAAAACGTGCAGATGTGCGCATCATTGACAGTGAAACCCTGTCAGATAACTGGTACAACCTTAAAAAATACACCTTCGACCTGCAGCGCCGTGACGGCGAATGGCAAAGACAGCAACGGGAGGTCTACGACCGTGGCAACGGCGCGACTATTCTTCTCTACAACCGTGAGGAAAAAACGGTGATCCTGACGCGCCAGTTCCGCTTTCCCGTCTTTATCAACGGCCATGAGGACGATTTAATCGAAGCCGCGGCGGGACTGCTGGACAACATGGATCCCGAAAGCCGCATAAAAGCAGAAGCGGAAGAAGAGACAGGGTTTCAGGTTTCGAGCGTGCAGAAAATCTTTGAAGCCTATATGAGCCCGGGCTCCGTCACGGAAAAACTCTATTTTTATCTTGCCGAGTATCAGCCGAAAGACAGAACCGGCGCAGGCGGCGGGATCAAGTCTGAGGGAGAAGATATCGACGTGCTGGAAATGACGCTTGAAGAGGCATTACGCGGCATTGAAACAGGCAAGATTGTCGACGGTAAAACCATCATGCTGCTTTATCATATTGCTCTTAAAGGCATTATGTAGACTGCTGGTTAAAATCCTGATTTTGAATCTGGGTCGGTACGCTTGTCCACTACTCAAATGTAAAGCGGAAAACCTCCTAAATTTTGCAGCCTACTATATTTAGTGAACTATTTCGGGATTTGACAAAATCTTCAAAAATTCGCCGAGTCATCTGTATTTACCATTAGAAATGCCACACATTGATCAGGCTACCAGTTGAGGTAGCCTGTCTTATCTGTTGGCTGGATTAAAATGCGACTCGCTACAGATAACGAAGCATATTATACTTGCTCCTCCACTCGAACAGGAGGCAAGCAACTCACGTGAAGGATACATATTACAACGACATAGCGATCAATACGCTAATTCAGAGTGAGCTGGACGCGTTTTTTGAGGATTTCAAAGGGATCGTCTTCGCCTACGCCATTATGAACAAGAAAGATCCTTCCCAGATGCGGATAATCAATAACAGCCCCGAGTGGTTTGATATCTACCTCGACAGGAAATATCAGTTCATTGACCCTGTTATCATTCGGGCTTTGCGCTGTGTTGAAGATTTTTTCTGGGAAAGTGATGTCATTCTGTCGGATGGTTATAACCTGACGCGCATTTTCAACGAAAGCGTCCAGTATGATATCTACCAGGGACAGACTTTTCCTCTGCATGACTATCTGAATAATCTTGTCGTCTTATCCGTCATCAGTCCTAAGCATTCTGGTATTGATATAGAAAAATATCGGCCACAATTTCTAAGCTTCCTTGTTCAACTGCATCAGAAGACACTCAATCTGTATAGCCAGCATCAACAGAAAAAGAATGTTTTTCTGTCGCCACGTGAGCGACAAATCCTTAAATGGGTCAGCGCCGGGAAAACCTACGCAGAAATTTCTGTTATTTTGTCTATTGCTGAACGCACCGTTAAGTTCCATATGGGAAATGTAATGAAAAAGCTCGGTGTGAATAATGCCAGACACGCAATAAAGCTTGGAACAGAACTACGTTTACTGGACGACTGAGCCTCAGCCACTGGTTATAAGTGGCGTAAATGCTCCAGCATTTCGCGAAGCCAGTGACTGGATTTATCTTTGCTAATAATGTCTTCAATAATGCTGATGCTGGCAGGCATATAAATATAGTAAATAACCTCCCCTTTTTCAGAAACACCGCGTTGAATAACTTCAACTTTCCAGTTCGCATGGCGAAATATGGCATACATACCGCGACTGGCGACTGCGTACATTCCATGGTATTTTTGCTTTATGCAATACATATTCATCGCAAGAAACAATGCCTTACTGGCGGGCACGCCCTGCAGACTTGCGGAGTCTCGCGTTTCTTTATCTAAAAATAAACGGCTAATTTCACAGCAGGGAACATCTGCCGGGAAAATAATGGCTTCGTCAAAATAATTGTGAAAGATTTCGCTTATCATCGTCGGATGCGTCGAGTTAATGAATCGTGCGCCGCATAACAACTGTCCCTCATACATACCCAGCAAGTATGTCGTGTTTGGGTTGTCAAACCGATCCTTTTCCATATCTTCAACGCATTCAACTTTCCAGTCGAGTCGGTCCCGAAAGGTTTTTCTCCTGAGTCGGAAGAGTTCGCGGGCTAATGCTGACGGTAAATCATCGTAATCATGCAAAAAAAACTCAATAACAGAATTCATTGCTCTTATTCCTGATAATAACACCTGAAACTATTATCCCCTGTCTTTTAGGACAGCTTTCATTGTGCATGGTATTCCTTATACTTAAAAAGTACCCGGCCACTAAGTCCTCGTGAAACTCAGTGGCCAGGAGGTCAAAGACCTACGAAACACCAGGGATATATCCATTCATGATTATCTAATATTTATAGTTTCGGGTACAGAGCGTAAGAAGCACTTAGCCGATAAAATATTAAAAAACGATAATCATAAAATAATTACAATTAAAGTATTGCCCCTTAAGTATTTAAGGGGTAATATTTCCTTTTTCTATTTTTTCTCCTATTATCTCTGTTCTTAATGCTGTGCTACTCTTGCAGAAGCATGCTAAACGGAGAATCAAAATGGCCGACTGGAATCCCTCTCTTTATCTGCAGTACGGCGCGGAAAGAACGCGTCCTGCCGCTGAACTGCTCGCCAGAATTCCTCTGGATGAGGTCTCCACCATCGCTGATTTAGGCTGCGGGCCGGGAAACAGCACCGCGCTGTTGAAGCATCGCTGGCCTTCGGCGCACATTACCGGGGTCGACAACTCCCCTGCAATGCTTGAGGAAGCAAGAGCCGCATTGCCTGACTGCCATTTTGTTGAGGCCGATATCCGCCAGTATAAGCCTGGCCAGCCGCTGAACCTGATTTATGCCAACGCTTCGCTGCAATGGGTTCCTGACCATTACGATCTCCTGCCTCATCTCGTTTCTTTACTCACGCTTAACGGCGTATTAGCAATCCAGATGCCTGACAACTGGCTTGAACCTACTCATGTGGCGATGCGCGAAGTGGCGCTGGAACAAGACTACCCTGACCGCGGCCGCGAACCTCTCCCGGGTGTGCATGCCTACTACGATATCTTGTCCGAGGCGGGCTGTGACGTGGATATCTGGCGGACAACCTATTTCCATAAAATGAGTTCGCACCAGGCCATTATTGACTGGGTAAGCGCCACCGGCTTGCGCCCGTGGCTCCAGGAACTTAATGAGAGCGAGCAGAAACGTTTCCTGAAACGCTACCATGAACTTCTGGAAGAGCAGTATCCGCTCCAGGAAAATGGGCAGATACTGCTCGCTTTTCCGCGGCTGTTTATTGTGGCGCAACGCCAGCCCTGACGGGTTATGACCTGGCTTCTTTCAGCAGCTGCTGGATGACCTTTTCCTGCTGCGCATAATCTCCTTCGCCAAAGGCGGTATAACGTAGCTGGCCTTTGGCATCGAAATAGTAATGCGCTGGCCAGTACTGGTTCCCGAAAGCGTTCCAGATTTGATAGTTGTTATCCGTCACAATCCGGTACGGCAGCTGCCATTTATTTACCGCGTTTTTCACCGAGGCGAGCGGTTTTTCCCAGGGATATTCTGGCGTGTGAACCCCAATCACGACCAGCCCCTGCGACTGATACTTCGTGGCCCAGTCCCGCACGTGCGGGAGCGTATGCTGACAGTTAATGCAATCCCAGGTCCAGAAATCAATCAACACCACCTTCCCTCGCAGGGATTCAGACGTGACAGGGTCACCGTTAATCCAACCTGTACCCCCGCTTAATGAAGGCAGCTGGCTGCTGGGCTCTGTCATCACGACCGGCTGGAGCTTCACCGGCGCGGCTGTGGGTTTCGCCAGCGTCAGGAGTGTTGTCTCCAGACGGTCCGCAACGCCGTTTGCTCCTGTCAGAAGCGAAGTCATTCCCGTCGCGTTGAATACGACAGCCGCCAGCATCGCTACGCCCGCCCCCTGCCGCAGCCTTTCCATCAGCGCCGATTTTGTTCTTAGCGGCGCCATCAGCGTGCGCCCGCCGAAAACGAGCAGGCTTAACATCAGCGCGCATCCGCTGCCATAGGCCGCCAGCAGCGCGCCCGTCGCTATGGCCGAGTGGCCAGCGATATTAATGCTGAAAATGGCGCCCAGTATGGGACCGGCGCAGGGAGACCAGAGCAGCCCCACCGCAAGCCCGGCCAGAAAAGCCGATGCCAGACCGCGCGTTTGCCCGCTTCGGGTGTTCAGGACATTTCCCGCGCTGACGGCCGGACCCGCAATACGCTGGGCGAATGACGGAAAAATTAAGGCCAGCGCGGCCGCGGCCAGAATAACGAGAGCGATCCAGCGCCCGACGATGGTTGCCTCTGCGATCCACTCGCTGGCGACGGTGACGGCCATCGCCACCAGGGTAAACATCACGATCATCCCCGCCAGCAGGGCCAGAATATGTCGTCGTTGTCCCTGAAAGCCGGCGAAAAGGAGTGGAATAACCGGGAGCGTACATGGACTGAGCAGGCTTATCATCCCGCCCAGAAAAGCGATTACCAGAAACATAGACACCTCACAATACAAGTCCTGCGACGCTGCAGTGAGGCTATTTCATCGTGCGGATGTGTTCAGGATATGTGTAAAAACGCAGGTTTTGTCTGGCTCTGTATCACCCGGGCCGGGAGATACAAAGCCGTACAATTAACGGCGCGGTAGCGTAATGGAGACATCCAGTCCGCCTCCGGCACGGTTCGTCAGGTTGAGCTTTCCGTCCAGCTGAGCGGTGAGCTGCGCGGCAATCGCCAGTCCGAGTCCTGTTCCGCCGGTATCGCGGTTGCGCGATGTTTCCACCCGGTAAAACGGCTGTAATACCGCCTCAAGTTCGTCATCGGGTATTCCCGGTCCGCCGTCAGTGATGTGAATCACCACCTCTTCGGAAGACGAATTATCAATGGCAATAACGGCATACTCACCGAACTTAAGAGCGTTATCCAGCAGGTTGGTCATCACCCGACGAAGCGCCTGCGGACGCGTAACGATCGGTAAGCGAGTATCGTTTGCCTGAAGCTGCACGTTTTTACCGATGTCCTGGTAATCGCAGGCGATGCTGTTGACCCAGGCGTTCAGCTCCAGCTTCAGCGGGGTCTCTTCCAGGGATTCTGATGACCGGGCATACGCTATACCCTCGCGAACAAGACGCGTCATGCTATCGAGATCGTTCAGGAGCTTGTCGCGAAGTTCAGGTTCCCCTGCCATCTCAACGCGCAGCTTCATGCGGGTAATCGGCGTCTGAAGATCGTGAGAAATGGACGCCAGGATCTGCGCGCGCTCCCGGAGATAAGACTGAATGCGCGCCTGCATCGCGTTGAAGGCATGCGCTGCACGCTTCACCTCAAGCGGCCCTTTCTCCGTCATTGGCGTGCTGGCCGCCGGATCCAGCGAATCCACCGCGCGGGTAAATTGTGAAAAAGGCCGCACCACCTGCCGCACGGCAATCCAGCCGCACGCAGCCAGCAACAGCAGCTGTAGGATCAGCACTACGGGCAGCCAGCTGGCGACCGGCGGCATGCGTGGGATCAGGTCAATGGTCAGCGGCGCGCCGTCGCGTAACGTCAGATGCGCCTGGATGTGTGAAACGGCACCGGGAACGGCGGTGAAGCTGAGCGGGTACTGTGACGCAAGCGTCGCTTTTAAGGTTCGGATGGCGTCCTGCGAACGCTTATCCGTCGGCGCGTTGCCGGGCTCTCCCGGTCCCAGAATATAACGGTAATTGCCCCGTTCGAGGCGCGAAAGCCAGGCCGCGCGCTCGCTGGCCGGTAAGCGGTCTAAAATGGCGACGCTGGTTGCGACGTCGTTTTCCAGATTACCGAGCATCACCGTTCTGGCGCTGTGCATTCGTTCAATCATGACCAGCGTCAGGCTCAGGGCGTTGGCCAGCAGCAGGCCGGACAGCACGACGAGCAGCAGGCGGGCCAGCAGCGAGCGTGGCCAGAGCGTCATTCGTTAGCCTCTTTGATGGTGACCGGCATAGTAAAAACGTAGCCCTCGCTGCGCACGGTCTTGATATAGGCGGGCGTGCGGGCATCTTCATTCAGGCGCTGGCGGACCCGGCTAACCAGCAGATCGATAGAACGTTCAAACAGCTCGGCGTCTCGCCCCTGCGTCAGGTTGAGCAGCTGATCGCGGGTCAGCACCCGCTGAGGATGGTCAAGGAAAACGCGCAGCAGGCGATACTCCGCCCCGCTGAGCGCCACAATCACCCCTTCCGGATCGATTAAGTGACGGGCAACGGTATCGAGCTGCCATTCACCGAACATCACCAGCCGCCCGGCTTCTGTCACCTGCAAATTGGGCGGCATCGTGCGAAAACGCCGTAAAATCGCTTTGATACGCGCCAGCAGTTCGCGGGCGACAAACGGCTTCACCACGTAGTCATCCGCGCCCATCTCCAGACCCAGGATCCTGTCCGTCTCCTCGTTGCGGGCCGTCAGCATCAGGATGGGCAGATCTTTATATTTCCCGACGCGTAGCTCTCGACATAACGTAAGCCCGTCGTCGCCGGGCATCATGACATCCAGCACAACCAGGTCGATATGCTGTTTATCCAGCACGACGCGCATCTCTTTGCCGTTGGCCGCGCCCGTCGCGCGATAGCCAGACTTAACGAGATAATCGACAATCAGTTCACGAATATCCCTGTCGTCATCGACGACAAGGATATGATCAATATGCTCCACCGAAATCTCCAGACCGAAGGGTAACGTACTGAAAATAGCACATTTCAGAGCTTGTCCGCGTCAACGACGGCCTTGACGAAATCCTGCGGATCTTCCTGAGGCGGATTGTGCCCCACGGTTGCCCCGAAGGTGCGGTGCTCATATTTACCGGTAAATTTACCCGCGTAGGCCTGCGGTGCTGGATGCGGCGCACCGTTGTTCCCACCTTCGATGGTGATCGTTGGAACGGTGATATTCGGCAGCGTAGCGAGTTTTTGCTCGTAGCTATCGTATTTGCGCTCGCCTTTTTCCAGCCCTAAACGCCAGCGATAGTTGCTGAGCGTCACCGCGACGTGATCCGGGTTATCGAGGGATTTGGCGCTGGCGTTGAAGACAGCATCGCTAAATTTCCAGTCAGGCGAGGCCTGAGACCAGATCAAACGGGCGAAGTCATGCGTGTTTTTGGCATAGCCTTCAGCACCGCGCGCGGTAGCGAAATAGAACTGATACCACCACTGCTGTTCCGCTTTTGGCGGCAGCGGCTGTTTGCCAATCTGCTGGCTGCTGATGAGATACCCGCTCACCGACACCAGTGACTTAACGCGCTCTGGCCACAGCGCCGCAACGATATCCGCCGTACGAGCGCCCCAGTCATATCCTGCAAATACCGCCTGCTTAATATTCAGGGCATCCATCAGGTTCACAATATCTTTCGCCATGGCTGAAGGCTGGCCGTTGCGCGGCGTTTTGGGTGACAGGAAGCGCGTGGTGCCGTAGCCGCGCAGAGAAGGCACAATCACCCGATAGCCTTTTGCCGCCAGCGCGGGGGCGACGTCGGCGTAGCTGTGAATATCGTAAGGCCAGCCGTGCAGTAAAATAACCGGCTGGCCGTTTTTCGGGCCGATGTCGACATAACCGACATTCAGATCGCCGGCGTTAATTTGCTGCGGATGATCAAAGGCTGCCGCGAAATTTGTGCCGGTGACTTCAGCCTGACAGGACATCACGGTGCCAAGAGAAACGGTCAGTGCGAGAGTTGAGTACGCGAGTTTGCTAAACATGTTGGTATCTCCGGTTGAGTACAGTTCACGGGGATATAACAACACGGCAATGTATAGCGGATATGTGCGAAAGCGGGTTTATTGCAAGCCTGTGTATGTACCAGCGATGCAGATACAGTGTGATACAAACCCAGGCCTTGTCACCTTAAAGGGTGATGCGATAGCGGACGTAATCGTCAGCTTGACCGTATTTGTCATAAAGTTTGCGCGCCGGGTTGTTCTCCCGGGTGACCCAGTACAGTTTTGACCACCCTTCGCGTTTGCCTTCCTCAATCAGAGCATCAATGAGCGCCTTACCGGCTCCCGCCCCGCGTTCGTCGGCATCAACAAACAGATCTTCCAGGTAGCAAACGGGGGCCGTTGACCAGGTTCCTTCGTGCAGAATGCACATCGCGAAACCGATGACCTTTTCATCCTTCTCTACCACGCGGCAAAACATCGAGGAATGCGCTGAGAGCGCCCTTTCCCATGTCGATGCGGTGACGGATTCCTCGAGGTAACAGTCATAAAAATGGGTATAGCCATCCCACAGCGGTCGCCATTGGGAATAATCGTCTTCACGTAGAGGTCTTACCGTGACAGCCATGTGTTCCTCACATTACAAGTCGATCGCCATTTCAAAACAGCGTAAATCAGCCCCTGCCATACGCGAGTGATGATAGTTTTCGCGCAGCGTGACAAACCCCAGCTTCTGATAAAACGACTGGGCATTAGGGGTTGCATCCAGCCTCAGGCGGGTTATCCCCCGGCTACGGGCTTCATTTTTGAGCGCCTCGATAATTCGGGTCGCCATGCCTTTACCGAAGGCCGCGGGCAAGGTGAATATCGCCTCCAGACAGTGGGTATCCAGATCCAGATAGCCGGTCGCCGCAACGTCGCCCGTTTCATCTTCCACCACGTAAAAAGGGTATTCAATGACCATCTGCCGATAGTGTTCGGGCATGAGATCCGGCGTCCAGCGCGCAATGACGTCGGCGTCGTAACTGGTTTTACAGCCGTGACGAATCGCCTGATTGCGAATATTCCAGAGTATTTCGGCTTCCTGTGGCTTAGCTTTTCGTAAAGTCATAACCCCTCTTTAACGGCTTTTTAGTCGCATTTCCCGTGCCAGTCTGGCAAGACGCTGAGTACGACAATAGAGCGTAAACAGCACAAAGCCGCTGCTGTTCATCACCACCCGACAAAATAACAGTGCGAAGGATGCGATGACCAGCGGCCAAAGGCCTCCGTTATGCGAAAGCAGGATATGTAAAACATGAACGAGGGTCGTTATCAGCAGAATGATGAACAACGCCCTAAACCCCAACAATCCCGACGTCTTCCCACGAGCCAGGAGTACGCTTATCACAATGAGCGCGCCTGTCATCGTCAATGATGGTACGAAAAAGCTCAATGCATGATGTAAAGGTGATAACCCCTGCAACGCGCTGAGAAAAGGCAGAAGGTTTAACGCAAACGCCACTAAAAACAGAGGTAACAGCACCGCTACCGGATAAGGATTTTGACGCGGAAGCTCGCTGAGAGGACGCGAAAAATACCGTTCCAGCTCTGGCGTGGAATAATTCAAGAGACGGGTATCACGCTGACCAATAGCCTCCTCTATCTCTTTACCATGCTGCAGGAGATCCTGGAAAACCCGTCCGGTTAAAAAACTCAAAAACTTCATCAGAATACCGCCAGTGACTGAATGGTACCGATAATGTATTTACCGGTCTGTGGTAAATTACTGGGCGCTGCAATAACGCCACTCACAGCACTCCCGGCCAATGCTGCGGCACTTGTAACCACTTGCCCAAGTTGTCGAGTGAGCTCTACCTGAACAGGCCCGGTTGGAAATCGTTTCGGATAAAGACCAGCGCGTATAAGTGCCTTAATTTCCTTGTTGCTTATACCGGGGTTTTGCGCGCGAATTATCAATTCGGTCAAACGAGCGCGATCCTGACGAGGATAACTTTTTAACCACTCAGTGGCTTTCAAGGAAGATATAGATTTCATTGCACGCCAGGTGGTAACTGCTTCTTTTAGCGCCCCTCCTGCACTTGCTAACGAAATTACATCCAGTGAAGTTGAGGTGGCGACGTACCATTCTTGCGTATCGAGCCAGGCAACATTACCGCCACCGTTTTCAACCAAATCATAGATACGATAAAGGCCGTTAACGCATTGCAACCCGGTCGCAAGGGTTCCTGCGTAGCCAATCGCTACCCATTCCAGGCAAAACCATACATTACTCCTTATGTGGATGGGTAAGTTAACCCAACTAATCTGACGGTAATCGAGCGCTATGCAGAGCAAAATTTTGGTAGTAAATAAGTTTCAACGCAACTAAATAGAATGTGGTAGTAGTGAAAATACCAGAACACAAACAAAAGAATAACGCTTAAATATGGAGATCCGCGGATGACGATACCGACGCTCACGACAGAACGCTTATTGCTAAAACCGCTGGTTGCCGAAGATGCTGCCCAGATACAAAAGCGTTATCCGCGCTGGGAGATCGTCCGCTATATGGTCTCTTCCGTGCCCTGGCCCTACCCGGATAACGGCGCGGAAAACTATGTCAACAACGTGGCGCTGCCGGATATGGCAAAAGGGATCGCCTGGTTCTGGAGCATCCGTCGTCGCGAGGTGCCGGATGAGTTGATGGGTATTATCTGTTTGTATGACGTTGAAGATAACAACCGTGGATTCTGGTTGGCTCCGGAGTTTCAGGGGCAGGGATACATGCGCGAGGCCAGCATTGCCGCGACGGATTACTGGTTCAATACCCTAAACAAACCCGTGTTACGCGCTCCGAAAGCCGCCGCCAACAGCCGCTCCCGGCGTATTTCAGACAGTAGCGGCATGCGGCTTATCAGAACGGAACAAAAAGCCTACGTCAGCGGCATGCTGGATTCCGAACTGTGGGAGATTACCCGCGACGAATGGAACGCCCGTCAGGTCAGCTGATAATGCTTATCCGGCATCAGCCTTTCAGGAATGTTCTCTTCATCGTTCATCTGCAGCAGATCGCGTTCCATCATGTTGCAGATGGCGTCCAGCGGCAGATCGTTATCTTCTGTGCCGAACGGGTCTTCCAGCTCTTCCGCCAGGGTGTCCAGCGAGATAAAGGTGTAGGAGATCAGCGCCGAGACAAACGGCGTCATGTAGTGCAGATCTACAACCAGCGCGAACGGCAGCATGATGCAGAACAGATACACCGTTCGGTGCAAAATCAGCGTATAGGCAAACGGCACCGGCGTTGTCGCAATGCGCTCGCAGCCGGAGAGGACGATGGACATATCGTTCAGACGGTTGTTCAGGCTGTGGAACAGGATGTCTGAAAGCTGGCCGTTACGCCGCCGCACGGCCAGCCACTCCCCCATAATCAGTAAAATGCGGTTCGCCGGCGAGTTGGCGCTCATCACGTGACGTAAATCGTCCGGAGCAAGATAGCGAGAGAGCTGTTCGGCGTTCAGGTCCCGGCGGAGGGTCATGCGCAGGCAGTTGGCAAAAGCTATCTGCAGGCGGACAAATTCCCCCAGGTGCTTATCGTCAGGCAAGGTGTTTTTCACCTCGCGAAACAGCGAGCGTGCCGCTATCATCAACTGCCCCCAAAGCAGGCGAGCCTCAACGTAGCGCGAATAACAGGCGTTGTTTCTGAAACCGAGAAAGATAGCGATCGCCACGCCGAGAATGCTAAATGGCGCCACGGTAAATTTGATACCCAGCGAGGTATACCACGGCAGCATCAGGATAACGGCAATAGAAAGCAGGAAGTTGAGCAGCAGTCGGGTGTAAATTTTGGGAAGTACCGAGCCGTGCCAGACAAAAATCAGTTGTAGCCAGTGCTGTTTAGGACGAACAATCATAGTGAGTTTCAGGAAGGAAAAGAGCGTGGCTATTAAACGTGATCTCCCTCACGGTTGCAAGCATGTTAACGGGACATTGAATTTTATGACCTGCTTAGCGATAACCGCACGGTGCTGCATGCGCTTTTAAAAAAAGAGCATATAGTATGTTGTAACTAAAATAAGATGTAATTAAACCCGGCCGAAGCCGGGTAACGTCATTAGCAAAGGGGGTTCACCGCTGCGCGCATTCCCTTCAGGAGAATGGCGTCAAGATCCAGGGTCACCTGGTCGACAAGCCCGGTGACCTGCGTGAGATCCTGTTCCCAGTGCTCGCTCACGCTCAGTACGGACTGCACCAGCTCACGGGTGCTCAACTGCTGGTCGCGGTGCTGTGCCCACAGCTGCTGATAACGTTCCAGCCAGAATGCATCATCCTGCACCGGATAGTTCTCCCCGTTACGTTCCCCGCGATAAAACGCTATCAGTGCAGCCAGCGCGAACGTCAGACGTGCAGGCAATTGTCCGCTTGCGTTCTGCCCTGCCAGCAGCTGCGGCAGGATGCGGGTGCGGTATTTGGTCATACCGTTAAGCGCGATGGAAAGCAGCTGGTGTCTGATGTAAGGGTTGCGAAAACGCCCTGTTACCGCGCTGGCAAAAGATTCCAGCTCGTCACGCGGCAGATCGAGAACCGGAATGATCTCCTGATAAATCGCTTTTTCGACAAACGCGCAGATCTCTGCATCATTCATCGCCTCGCCTACCGTCTCTAACCCAGCCTGGAATGCCACCGGCACCAGCGCCGTATGCGCGCCGTTCAGGATAGCGACTTTGCGCTCTTTGTAGGGCCTGATGTCGTCGACAATCAGCACATTCAACGGGTATTTATCCAGACGAAGTTCCTGCGCAAGAGATGCCGGCCCCTGGATAACAAACAGATAGAAATGTTCAGCCGTATCCAGGAAACCATCGTGATAACCCAGCTCAGCCTCCAGCGTGGCCGCTTCGTCGCGCGGGTAACCGGTCACGATACGGTCAACCAGCGTCGAGCAGAAGCTGTTTGCCTCGTTAAGCCACTGGATAAAGGCGGCAGGCAGCGCCCACTCCCGGGCATAGCGCAGGACAAGTTCACGCAGCGCATCACCGTTGTAGTCAATCAGCTCGCACGGAATGATGATCCAGCCTTTATCCGCAGCACCGTTGAAGTGGCTATAACGCTCAAACAGCAGTCGCGTCAGCTTCGCCGGGTAGCTCACCGCAGGGGCATCGGCGAATCGGTCACCCGCGTTGTAGCTGATACCCGCTTCGGTGGTGTTCGAGAAAACAAAGCGCATGTCCGGATTGTGCGCCAGTTTCAGGAACGCATCATACTGGCCGTAGACGTCGATCTCCCGGTTAACCGAGCGGATAAGACGGCACTCACTCACCGCTTTACCCTGCCCGTTCAGGCCACGAATGATAGTGGTATAGAGACCATCCTGAGTGTTCAGCGACGGCGGGAAGTCGCTCTGAATAGGACGGACGATAACCACACCGGCGTTAAGATCGGTATGTTCATTTAGCAGGTCAATTTGCCAGTCGACAAACGCACGCAGGAAGTTGCCTTCACCAAACTGAATAATGCGTTCCGGGTATTGAGCACCGGGAAAATCACGACGGTTGAGCGTGTTCACAAGAGGGTTCCTTTTATGATTAGTCATACAGCCTGATAAGATTGGTACGATAACTTATCAAAACTTAACGACCAGAAACCCTGTTTTGATCAATGGACGGCGTAGTTGTACAAAATAATCATAAGAACTTATAGAACACGGACGTGGCCGTCATGGCGCCGTCCGGCATCAGGGCATAGCGCGGGATCTCCCCCACCTTTTGCCAGCCGGCACGCTGGTAGAACGTCTCGGCGCCGCTGCCGGTGGAGGTATCGAGCACCAGAACCGAAATATCTCTGGCCCGGGCCTCCGCTTCAAGCGCTTCCATCAAGGCCATCGCGGCACCTTTGCGGCGGGCTTTCTCGTGAACCAGCAGCTTCGCCACATCGGCGCGATGCGGCTGGTTTTCCGGCTGGTCGACGATCAGCTGCACCGTACCGATGACGCCGTCCTGCGGGTCGACACAGGCCAGCACCAGACGCTCGTTGCGCCCTACGCTTTCAGCGATGCCGCGCCAGAACGAACGAGCCTTATCCAGACTAAAGGGAAGCATAAAGCTGACGGATGCCCCGCCGTTCACACAGTTTTCGAGGATCCCGGCCAGCGCATCAAGATGGGTGAGAATGTCGTCTCGGGTGAGGTTTTTGATTTGCAGTGAGGTATTCATTGTTTTTCCTTACGTTGAATACCGTCACTGTGCATTTAACATCTTCTTAACGCAAACGGATCGGACATACGCTTTTGTTATGTTACCGGGAGCGCTGTCGCTGCTGTTTCATGGCATACATCTTTTCATCGGCCTCTTTTAACCACTGCTGCAGGTCGTTGCCGTTATGATCGAATTCACTGAGCCCCCACGAGAAATGGAGCGACCAGGGATGTAGCTTGCGGGCGTTATAGTTTTCTACCTGCTCGGCAAGATACTGCATGGCAATCCAGGCGCCCTGCTCATCCGTATCCGCGAACAGCACGGCGAACTCGTCCCCGCCAAAACGCACCAGCAGATCCGCTTCGCGGAAAGAGGCGCGCATTAGCTGCGCCATCGCTTTCAGCGCCTTATCCCCCTCTTCATGCCCGAAGCGATCGTTAATTTCCTTAAAGCGATCCAAATCCAGCCAGCCGAGCGTGAGCGGCTCAGCGCGACGCCGGGCAACGGAAAGCGTGAACCGCACGAGCTGATTAAAGCCCCGACGGTTGAATAACCCGGTTAATTCATCCGTGGTCGCCGCGCTGATGGCAGCAAATTCATCTTCCGCCAGCGCGCCAAGGTCCCCCAGCACGGCGAGGTCGGCGGCAGAAAACTCGCGGGGAGCGTAATCAATCAGGCACAGCGAGCCAACGCTTGCGCCGTCTCGCAGGCGCAGCGGGAAGCCCGCGTAAAACCGCACGCGAGGCTCACCGGCCACCAGCGGGTTATCCGCAAAGCGATCGTCCTGAAGCATATCCCCCACCACCAGCGGCGCTTCGGTGAGGATCGTATGGCCACAAAATGAGATATTGCGCGGAACGCTGCCCGGCGCCTGACCGTCGGCCGACTTCACGATCAGCGAATGCTCATCAATGAGATTGACCATCGCCAGCGGCACCTGGAAGAAGCGTTTTGCCAGACGCGTTAAGCGGTCAAACGCCGGGGAACTGTCGATCTCAAGCAGACCTGATTCTCGTAGCGAGTTGAGTCTGTCTGTTTCATTTTCAGGGGTTGCAGGTGCTTTCATAATGTCTCCTGACGTAAAGCGTTACTAAAAGCGTAGCTTAAACAGAGACATTGTCAGTGTTCTGACATCCTGTTAAGCCGCTTACTATTCACGTCAATGCCTTATGACGATTAACGCAGCTATGTTTCACTCCCGGAGGGCGCGGCAATCTGCTCGTCCGCCACCCGGGCGCTGGTACGGTTTCGACCCGCTTTTTTTGAACGATAGAGATGATCGTCCGCTTCGGCCATAAGCTTGTTGAAGACCTCGGTCAGCTGCCAGGACTCAGCCTTTCCGCTGCCGAGGCCAATGCTGACCGTCAGATAGAGCGTCTGGTGACGCCATGTAAAAGGATGACCGGCAACGGTGGATCGGATACGTTCAGCCAGTTCAAAACCGTGCTGCGCGTCGCCTGAATTGACCACCACGGCGAACTCCTCTCCGCCCATGCGCGCCACCATGCCGTCTTCGCCGACGACCTGCTGAACCTGTCGGGCAAACGACGCCAGCACGCGGTCTCCGCACTCGTGGCCGTAGTTATCATTAATGCTTTTGAAATAATCAATATCCAGCAGCATGACGGTTAGAAAACGCGTGTGCCGGTACGTCTCTTCATGCTTTAACGCCTCATAAAGCCCGGAACGTGAGTAGACGTGCGTTAAAAAGTCATAATCCGCCCTCAGTGAAACCTGGCGGATCAGGGAATTAATCGCCGCCATGCTGACGGAAACCATCACCGGGCAGATCGCCATCGTGGCGATCCCCAGCCGGGCTGAAAACATCATTGGCGTCGTAAACGGCGTCGCCACGGCGATATTAATAATCGAGTTGGCGACCAGAATGATTTCAGTGGCCCCCGTGATAAACGTCAGCAGACAGGTGGCGGGCAGCGAGTAGCGAACCGCACACCAGATAAGCGCAGGCAGAGGAAACGAGAGGCTCCCCGCTCCGCCAATCACCACCGACGCGATCACCGAGACGATCAGCGCAATTACCGGCAGCAGCTGCTCCAGACGGAGCCTGAGTTTACGCCCGGGCATACGCAACGTGAGCATACAGGGCACAACAAGCACGCCGGTTGAGAACTGCTCGCTAAACCAGTCGGCAAATAGCGGCCAGAAAGTATGACTGTCAATCCCGACCGACCCTACCGCGCCGAGCAAGGCGCAAAGCAGCGCGGCAATCAGACAGTAGTTAAACAGGCGTAGCGCGTTAAGCGGATCGGGGGTTTTCTTCATCAGCCGCTTGTCGCGCTGAACCAGCACGGCGACGACGACGATAAAGATCATGTTTGACAGGTTGATCACCACGGAGGCCATACCCCAGTTGGTCGTTACAGCGTCGTACAACAGCATCGCGACATAACATACCGCGTAGTAATGCAGGCGATTCAGGTAAACATAGCGGGCGAATATCCCTGCCATGACGCCATTGAGCGGCCAGAACAGCGACAGGGCCTCAACGAGCCGTAATTCCGCGCCCACAAAATAGAATAAGGTGGTGAGGATGAAGATCGTCGCTGCATTTCGCAGCGGCGTATCAACCTGGAACGGCCTGAAAGCGGTAAGAGCAGAACGCATTAAATATCATTCCATATGAAAGCTTATGGCAATTATTGCGGTCGTCAGCATGATCGGGACTAACTTGGGATGCATCTATAACACAAATACCACGGGAGCATAACTCGTCAAATTTAGGCGTTCATCTGCAGCACCAGCCAGTGGTGGATGACGCTGACGATATAATTTTGTTGCTGCGCCGTGAGCGTTACGCCCTGTGGAATGTTATGCCATTTTGCCAGACAGCCCCGGCAACAGGTGGCGGTGGCATGCTGCGCGATAAACACCGGGTGACCGCGCATGGGCGTCTGCTTACCGTCGTTTGCGGGGTGCGCGGGCGCAAGGCGCTTTTCGACAAAATCCGCGGCGTGCCGATCAATGGTTTCGGGGCCTTTGTCCCAGCAGTACTGTCGTTCCTTATCGCCTAAGCGAAAGCGCGAGCGAAATGTCGATCGCGCCAGGCGGGAAAAGAGAGGATCCAGATCGGACATCAGTATACGGAACGTCCCAGGCGCTGGGTCAGTTTCTCCAGAACCGCCACGCCGGCAAGCGAATTTCCCGTTTCATCCAGTTCCGGGCTCCAGACGGCTATCGCCATTTCATGCGGCACAATCGCCACGACCCCGCCGCCAACGCCCGATTTAGCCGGAAGGCCAACGCGCCAGGCAAACTCACCGGCGTTTTGATACATCCCGCTGGTGGCCATCAGCGCGTTAACCTGCCGGGCCTGAAGCGGAGAAACCACCTCCTGATCGAGATGCGGCGCGTGCCCCTGGTGCGCAAGGAACAGGAACGTCTGGGCCAGCTCAACGCAGCTCATTTTGATGGCGCAGTAATGGAAGTAGTTTTGCAGCACGGTCGCCACGTCGTTGTGAAAATTACCGAAGGATTTCATCAGCCACGCGATAGCCGCGTTACGGGCGGAGTGTTCAAACTCCGAGCGTGCCACCACCGCATCATAGGCAATATCGTCAACGCCCGAGAGCTGGCGAACAATCTCCAGCATTCGCTGGCGCGGTGCGCTGAGGCGACTTTGCAGCATATCGCAGACCACCAGCGCCCCGGCATTGATAAAGGGATTTCGCGGTTTACCCTGTTCAATCTCGAGCTGAAGCAGCGAGTTAAAAGGCTGGCCGGAAGGATCTTTACCGACACGCTGCCAGATCTCTTCTTCTTCATACTGGCGCATCGCCGCAACCAGACTCAGCACTTTCGAAATGGACTGAATGGAAAAACGCTCAGCCGCATCGCCTGCCTGGTATCGCTGTCCGTCAATGGTACAGATAGCAATCCCCAGCTTGTTCCCGCTCACCGAGGCAAGGGCCGGAATATAGTCGGCAACCTTCCCCTTTCCAATTAACGGACGAACCTGCGCCAGAATCTCGTCCAACATCTCATTATGGATGACCGCAGCCACACTTTGCTCCTTGCCCTCAGGCTAAAACGGGCTGCGAGTATAACAGAGGCTTATGTATTGCGTCAGGCGCTAAGACGAAAACGCGAAACGGCCTGCAATAAAAGATCGGATTGCTTTTGCAGCCGCTCAGAGGCATCCGAGGCGTCAGAGACCAGCAGGTCCGTCTGCCGGGAGACCTGATTCAGCGCCTGAAGCTGGCGCGTCATCTGGTGAATACTGTCTCCCTGGCTGAGCGTGGCGGTTGAGATCTCATTAAGCAAACTGCTTAAATTGCCCACCAGGCCAGTGACCTGCTGCAGATTCTCTTCCATCAGGTTAACGGCGCGGGAACCGTTTTCAATGCCCTGCAGCGAGCGGTTGATCAGCTCCTGAATGGTCTGCGTCGAGTGGCTGCTTTTTCTGGCCAGAAGCCCGACTTCCCGGGCGACGACGGCAAAGCCGCGCCCCTGGTTTCCGGCATGGGCCGCCTCGATGGCGGCATTCAGCGCCAGGATGTTGGTCTGAAACGCCACGCTGTCGATCATCGCCACGATCCCGCGCATCTCAGAAGAACGGTCGACGATCGCCTGCATGGACGCATTCACGGTAGACATCATCCGGTCGCCGCCCACGGCCGCCTGCCGCGCTTCATCGGCCCGCGAGCTGGCGAGCCTGGCATAGCCGGTATTCCCTTCCACATGGCTTTCCAGCGCCGCGATATGCGCCGTCACATCCTCAAGCTCTTTCGCCTGGCGCGCTGACTGCTGATACAGCTTCTGGTTACCCTGCGCAAGGGAGTCAATGTTCTCCACCATCGTTGCGGTGGCATGGCTGACCTGCGTCACCAGCTGCTGCAGACCGTGCTGCATCGTCGCAATGCTGTCGCTAAGCTGACCTATCTCCCGGTTGAAGCGCATGACGTTCGGCGGCGTGCCGGAGAGATCCCCTGCCGCCAGCCGGTTAATATGCGCAATCAACCGACGCAGCGGCGTAATCACCCATCTGGACATGCCGAACCAGACGACAACCGCGATGGCAAGCAGCAGCACCGGCGCAAACAGGAACAACGTTTGCAGGCCGGAGAGCTGCGCCATTAGGCTCTGGCGCCCCTGCATGGCCTGCTTCTCGCTTGCCTGCTGATAACGCGCATAGTTGTCGTTAAAATCAGACTGAAACGCCTGGGCCGGTACGGCAAAAAACGCGTCGATGGTGTTGGTCTTAATCAAACCTTCAGCCTGCTCGTTGATCGCGCCGTAGAAAAGCTGATAGCTGTTCACCAGGGCATCGTCTTTCGGCGGATTCAGCGCCAGCCAGGCCTTCCACGCCTGCTGAGAAACCGCCAGCGCCTTTTGCGCATCGTCCATCAGGCTGTGCCAGCTCCCGTCGGAGCCGGTCTCTTTATCCTGCATAAACCAGACGCCGGAGCGGTTAAGCAGGTCGCTTGCCGCCAGCAGGGAAACACGGGCCAGATCCAGCTTGCTCTGCTGCTGCCAGGCCAGCAGGTTTTGCTGCTCGTTGCGCTGGGCGTCGTTCAGGGAGGCGTTAAGCAGGAATGAGGAGGAGAGCTGCAGCGCGGAGAAAAGGCCAATAATGCAAAAGATACCCGTCAGCAGGCCAAAGTGACGAGGGGTGAGACGCTGCGCAATACGGCGAAAAATTTGCGTTAGGTTCATAATTATCTTCATTAACAATGCGTTAGACGCGTGCGAGTCTACGAAATGAAAATGACAGAACCATTGCAGATAAATGACAACGGCCCTCGTGATGAGGGCCGTAATCACAGGCGGGCAATAAATTACACCCGATCCTTCCACACCGTCTGCACGTTGCAGAACTCGTGCAAACCAAAGTGGGAAAGCTCGCGGCCAAAGCCGCTTTTCTTCACGCCGCCGAAGGCCACGCGCGCGTCGCTGGCGCTAAAGCCGTTGATAAACACCCCGCCGCACTCCAGTTCGCGGGAGAATTTATCCGCAAGCGCCGCGTCAGCGGTAAAGACGGTGGCGGACAGGCCAAAGTCGCTGTCGTTGGCAAGCGCCAGGGCGTGCTCCGCGTCTTTTGCGACAGTCACGGCCGCGACCGGACCAAACAGTTCCTGGCGGAACGCCGTCATCGACGGGGTGACGTTGGCCAGCACGGTTGGCGCGTAGTAATTGCCCTCTCCGCTGATTTTCTCTCCGCCCAGCAGCAGCGTTGCCCCTTCGGCCAGGGTGGCCTGCACCTGCTGATGCAACTCATCGCGCAGGTCATAACGCGCCATCGGGCCCAGGTAGTTCTCTTCTGCTTCCGGCGCGCCCATCTTTAACGCGGCGACGGCGTCGACGAAGCGGCGGGTAAAGGTCTCTGCGATACCCTCCTCGACGATAAAACGTTTAGCCGCCGCGCACACCTGCCCGGTATTCTGATAGCGACCCGCCACCGCCGCCTTCACGGCGAGATCCAGGTCGGCATCGTTAAGGACGATAAACGGGTCGGAGCCGCCCAGCTCAAGAACGCATTTTTTCAGCGCGGCTCCTGCCTGCGCGCCAATGGCCGCACCGGCACGCACGCTGCCGGTGACGGTCACCGCCGCAATACGGCGATCGTTAATCGCCTGGCTTACGCCGTCATTGGTGGCGTTCACCCAGCCGAATACGCCTTCAGGGAAACCGGCATCCGCAAAGATCTGCGCAATAAGTTCCGCAGAGCCGAGCACGTTTGGCGCATGCTTAAGCAGATAGCAGTTACCTGCCAGCAGAATGGGCACCGCGCCGCGCAGCACCTGCCAGAGCGGGAAGTTCCATGGCATTACCGCGAGAATCGGCCCCAGCGGACGGTATTCAATAACAGCGCTGTGGTTTTCCACCAGCGTGGGTTCCGCACGCAGCATCGCCGGGCCATGCCCGGCATACCAGTCGCACAGACCGGCTGATTTTGCCACTTCCGCCCGCGCCTGCAGGATGGGTTTCCCCATTTCACGGGAGATTATCTGCGCCATCTCTTCCGCGCGGTTTCGCAGCGCGGCACCGAGATCCCGCAGCTTCTGCGCCCGGTGGGACACGCTTTCGCGTCGCCACTGGCGATACCCCGCGTCAGACTGAGCAATCGCGCGTTCAACCTCTTCCGGTGTCGCCCAGGGATACGCAGCGAGGGTTTCTCCCGTTGCCGGGTTAACGGACAGGGCATGTGTAGCAGATGAATATTTCATGATGTTCTCCACGCATTTCGGTTGATTCATTGTGGCTCACTCTGCTATTTCTTAAAAATGAATAATACTAACCACCTTATTCACGAAACGAGAATGCCATGGACTTAACCCAGCTTGAAATGTTTAACGCCGTCGCGCTGACGGGCAGCATCACCCAGGCGGCGCAGAAGGTGCATCGCGTGCCGTCTAACCTGACGACCCGCATCCGCCAGCTGGAAGCCGATCTTGGCGTCGAGCTGTTTATTCGTGAGAACCAGCGTTTGCGCTTATCCCCCGCCGGACATAACTTCCTGCGCTACAGCAGGCAGATCCTCGCCCTGGTGGATGAGGCGCGCATGGTCGTCGCGGGTGATGAGCCGCAGGGGCTATTTGCCCTCGGCGCGCTGGAAAGCACCGCCGCGGTGCGCATTCCCGAAACGCTGGCGCAGTTTAACCAGCGCTATCCGCGCATCCAGTTTGCCCTATCTACTGGGCCATCCGGGACGATGATTGATGGCGTGCTGGAGGGAACCCTCAGCGCCGCCTTTGTCGACGGGCCGCTGTCGCACCCGGAGCTGGAGGGGATGCCGGTCTACCAGGAAGAGATGATGCTGGTCACGCCTGCCGGGCACGCCGAGGTCGCCCGCGCCGCGCAGGTTAGCGGCAGCGACGTTTACGCTTTTCGCGCGAACTGCTCGTACCGTCGACATCTGGAAAGCTGGTTTCATGCGGACAGAGCCACGCCCGGCCGCATTCATGAGATGGAGTCCTATCACGGCATGCTCGCCTGCGTCATTGCGGGCGCGGGCATCGCGCTGATGCCGCGCTCGATGCTGGAGAGTATGCCGGGACATCATCAGGTTGAAGCCTGGCCGCTGGCGGAAAACTGGCGCTGGCTTACAACCTGGCTGGTGTGGCGGCGCGGAGCGATGACCCGCCAGCTGGAAGCTTTTATAGCGCTGCTAAACGAACGTCTTCAACCAGCGCCTTCTCCATGAACAGGCTGAGCGGATCGTCAGCGTACGGGGCAAACGCCGGACGCAAATCGTACCCGCACTGCTCGTACAGACGAACCGCAGCGCGCTGTTTGATGCCCGTCTCCAGCCTTACCGTGTGGCAATGGCGGCTCAGGGCCTCATCTTCCAGGGCGGCCAGCAGCGTCTCGCCGAGATGCTGCCCGCGATGGGCCGGATCGATATATACCCGCTTCATCTCCCCCGTTCCGTCGCCGTTGAGCACGATGGCTCCGCAGCCTACGGCGTGCAGCTGCTGGTCACGAATGACCATCAGGATCAGCGAGGCTTCCGGCAGCGCGGACAGGTCGAGAAGATGATTGCTTTCGGCGGGATAGAGTTCGCTCTGGTAGCGGTCAAGCGCCGCGATCAGCGTGAGAATGTCCGGATGACGTGCAGATTCAGAGGTAATGGAATACATGGCAGGCTCCTTGCTGTTTTTATATCAACATAGCTCAGGCCTGCCGGGGTGGTTCATAGTATTAACTTATAGCGCGTCACTCAGCTAGCGCAGGAAGATTCGCCCTTTCAGGTACAGCGTAGCCTGGCCGCCAATCAGCACGCGGTCGCCCTTCAGCTCGCAGCGCAGATCCCCGCCACGGTATGACACCTGGCGAGCATTGAGTGACGTTTTGCCCAGCTTTTCGCTCCAGTAAGGGATCAGCATGCTATGGGCGGATCCGGTGACCGGATCCTCCGGCACCCCTTCGCCAGGGCAGAAGAAGCGGCTGACGAAGTCATATTCTTCTCCCGGCGCCGTCACGCAGACCATTTTATCCAGCGGAAGCATGGCCCCAATATCCGGCGTTAACGCTTCCACCTGCTGCTGGCTCTCCAGCACCACCATGTAATCGCGTCCGACGCGCACCTCTTTCGCCTCCGTGATGCCCAGCGCGCTAAACAGCACCTCAGGTGGGTTTTCGACGACTTCCGTCGACCACGCGGGGAAGTTCAGCGTCAGCCAGTCGCCGCTGCGCTTGACGGTCAGCTCGCCCACGAAGCGCGTGGTGAAGGTGATTTCGGTATGCGGATAATCAAGGTATTCGAAAATGACGTGCGATGCGGCAAGCGTAGCGTGACCGCACAGGTTAATTTCATCCAGCGTGGTGAACCAGCGCAGCTCAAACCCGCCGTCGGTGCGCACGAAAAAGGCGGTCTCAGACTGGTTATGCTGCTGCGCCATTTTGAGCAGCGTTTCGTCCGGCAGCCACTCTTCCAGAGGACATACCGCTGCGGCGTTGCCGCCAAAGGTTTTATCGCTGAAGGCATCCACCAGATAAAAATCAATTTCCTGCATTGTCTCTTCCTCTCTTGTTATGGGTTTTTAGCGCAGAAAAACTGTGCCTTTCAGATAAAGCGTGGCCTGCCCGCTCATCAGCACGCGCGAACCTTTCAGCTCACAGCGCACATCGCCGCCGCGCGCTGAAACCTGACGGGCGAACATCGTGGTTTTGCCCAGCTTTTCGCTCCAGTATGGGATCAGCATGGTGTGCGCGGAGCCGGTGACCGGGTCTTCCGGGACGGAAACGCCCGGTGAGAAAAAGCGGCTGACAAAATCATATTTCCCCTCACCGCGCGCCGTAACGCTCACCTTATGCTCGCCCGGCGTCATCACCGAGAAGCGCGGCGCAAGCGCTTCAACCTGCTGGCGATTTTCCAGAACGATCAGCCATGCGCGCCCTTTACGGGCTTCAACGTAGCGGCTGATACCCAGCGCCGAGAGCATCTCCGGCGGGGGTGTTTCTTCATGGGTTGGGCATGCAGGGAAGTCCAGCGTCATCCACTCCCCCTCCCGGCTGACGGTGAGGCGGCCAGAGGCGGTTTCAAAGTGGATCCGCGAATCCGGGTAATCCAGCTCGGTAAACAGCACGTGCGCGGCCGCCAGCGTAGCGTGGCCGCAGAGATTGACTTCGGTAAGCGTGGTAAACCAGCGTAGCTCAATGCCCCCTTTACTGCAGACGAAAAAAGCCGTTTCCGACTGATTATGCTGCTGCGCCATTTTCAGCAAGGTCTCATCGGGTAACCATTCCTTGAGCGGGCAAACGGCGGCCGGATTGCCGCCAAACGAGGTGTCGCTGAACGCATCTACCAGATAAAAATCAATCTCCTGCATTGTCTTACCGCCTGTTTTTATTGTGTTGTTCTTTTATATTCAATGAAAACGGCGTTCCCGGCTACCGCTTTCATAAGGTAAATATTGAGATCTGCGTCACATAATGGTTGAGTTTTCGCCGTTCGACGTTTTAAGATCGTCTCCTCTTCTTTTCAGCAACGAATCTCCGACATCCCTATGACAACGAACACAGTTTCCCGCAGGGTTGCGTGGCTACGCGTGGTCACGCTGGCCATCGCCGCGTTTATTTTTAACACCACAGAATTTGTTCCGGTTGGGCTGTTGTCTGACATCGCTGAAAGTTTCCAGATGGAAACGGCGCAGGTGGGCATTATGTTGACCATCTACGCCTGGGTTGTGGCGCTGATGTCCTTGCCGTTTATGCTGCTGACCAGCCAGATGGAGCGGCGCAGGCTGCTGATCGGCCTGTTTGTGCTGTTCATCGCCAGCCATGTCCTGTCGTTTATGGCGTGGAATTTTACGGTGCTGGTCATTAGCCGCATCGGCATTGCCTTTGCCCATGCGGTGTTCTGGTCGATTACCGCGTCTCTGGCTATTCGACTCGCTCCAGCAGGTAAACGCGCCCAGGCGCTGAGCCTGATTGCCACCGGTACCGCACTCGCGATGGTGCTGGGCCTGCCGATTGGCCGCATCGTAGGTCAATACTTCGGCTGGCGTACGACGTTCTTCGCCATTGGTATGGGCGCGCTGGTTACGCTGGTATGCCTGATTAAGCTGCTGCCCGCGCTGCCGAGCGAGCATTCCGGCTCGCTGAAAAGCCTGCCGCTGCTGATGCGTCGCCCGGCGCTGCTGGGTATCTACCTGCTTACCGTTATTGTGGTGACGGCCCATTACACGGCATACAGCTACATTGAACCCTTTGTGCAGGTGGTGGCGGGCTTTAGCGCCAACTTTGCCACCGTCCTGCTGTTGATCCTCGGCGGAGCGGGCATTATTGGCAGCGTGCTGTTCGGTAAGCTGGGTAACCGGCATGCGTCAACGCTGGTGAGCTGCGCTATCGGTCTGCTGCTGGCCTGCCTGCTGCTGCTGATGCCTGCCGCAGGCAGTGAAAGCCATCTGGCGATCCTCAGCCTGTTCTGGGGCGTGGCGATCATGATTATTGGTCTGGGCATGCAGGTGAAGGTCCTGGCCCTGGCGCCGGATGCAACGGACGTCGCCATGTCGCTGTTCTCAGGGATTTTCAATCTGGGGATTGGCGCGGGCGCGCTGGTGGGAAATCAGGTAATACTGCACGTATCGATGTCGGCGATTGGCTATCTGGGCGCCATTCCGGCCCTGGTGGCGCTGGTCTGGTCAGTGCTCATCTTCCGTAAATGGCCGGTGGCGCTGGAGGAACAGGGTCAGCACGGGTAAGCCTTCTTGCCGGGTGGCGGCTTCGCCTTACCCGGCAATCACATCAATGATAGGTCTTAATAATTTCCAGCACGCCGTTAATAATAAACTGCACGCCCATACAGACCAGCAGGAAGCCCATCAGACGGGAAATCGCCTCGATACCGCCCTTGCCTACCCAGCGCATAATGGCCCCAGAACTGCGCAGCGACGCCCACACGATAACCCCGATAATCGCAAAAATCAGCGGTGGCGCAACCGTCAGCACCCAGTCCGGAAAGGTTGCGCTGTCACGCACCGTTGATGCGGAGCTGATGATCATCGCGATGGTACCCGGCCCCGCCGTGCTCGGCATGGCAATCGGCACAAAGGCGATATTCGCACTCGGCTCGGTTTCCAGCTCTTCCGATTTACTGGTCGCTTCCGGCGACTCATGCGCCTTTTGCGCCGGGAACAGCATGCGGAAACCGATAAAGGCCACAATCAGCCCCCCGGCGATACGCAGGCCGGGGATGGAAATCCCGAAGGTGTTCATCACCACCTGTCCGGCATAGTAAGCCACCATCATGATGGCAAACACATACACCGAGGCCATCATCGACTGATGGTTGCGCTCGGCGCTGTTCATATTCCCTGCCAGCCCAAGGAACAGCGCCACCGTCGTTAACGGGTTAGCCAACGGCAGCAAGACCACCAGCCCAAGGCTGATTGCTTTTATTAAATCCAACATAGTGCGTTGTCGTCCTTATCCATATTTAACACAGCAATTATAGGGTGAAAGTGTGACATTGAGCCATGGGTGCAACGCAACGATTATTTCCGTCCTGGAAAGATAACTGACAGTTATCTATATGATTTGAAAGACCTCAAAAAAAGTTCATGAAACGTTTTAGCAATTCGTGGCATCGGCTGACTCATTCAGTTGACTTATACTTGCCTGAGCAATAATATCTGCCGTGACTAACTACTTGCCAGGGCAACCATTGTGAAAAGCACCAGTGATATCTTTAACGACGTTGTTCCGCTGGGTCGTCTTATTCATATGGTAAATCAGAAAAAAGATCGCCTGCTCAACGACTATCTGTCACCGCTGGATATCACCGCAACACAGTTCAAAGTGCTGTGTTCCATTCGCTGCGAAGTGTGTATCACACCGGTTGAGCTGAAAAAGGTGCTCTCTGTCGATCTGGGTGCGTTAACCCGCATGCTGGATCGTCTCGTCTGCAAAGGATGGATAGAACGAAGCCCTAACCCGAATGACAAACGCGGCGTACTGGTGAAGCTGACCAGCGATGGCGCGGCCATGTGCGAGCAATGTCATCAATTAGTAGGACAAACACTGCATCAGGAACTAACAAAAAACTTAACGGCAGATGAAGTGGCAACCCTTGAGCTTCTGCTCAAAAAAATACTGCCGTAAACAGAAAAAGAGGTATGACGATGTCCAGACGCAATACTGACGCTATCACCATTCATAGCATTTTGGACTGGATCGAAGATAACCTGGAATCGCCGCTCTCCCTTGAAAAAGTGTCAGAGCGTTCAGGTTACTCCAAATGGCACCTGCAACGGATGTTCAAAAAAGAGACCGGTCATTCATTAGGTCAATACATTCGCAGCCGCAAGCTGACGGAAATTGCCCAGAAACTGAAAGAAAGCAATGAGCCGATCCTTTATCTGGCGGAGCGTTACGGATTTGAATCGCAACAGACCCTGACGCGTACGTTCAAGAACTATTTTGACGTGCCGCCTCATAAGTACCGAATCACCAGCGTGCCGGGCGAATCCCGATACCTGTATCCGTTAAAACACTGTAGTTAATCATCGCCTGTAACAGACGTAACCGAGGAAATCATGAAAGTTACCGCCTCCGCCGCCCTCGCCTTGCTGGTGCTGTTCTCCAGCCAGACCTTCGCGGAGCAAACCCCTCGTGCAACGCAGCAAAATAATCCTGATACGATGATTTTGCCGTCAGCACATGACCAGTCGCCTTATGATTTCAACCATATGGGTGCTGGTAGCGACAAATCCGACGAATTAGGCGTGCCTTATTATAATCAGCACGGCCTCTGATTCGTTTTTGCCCCGCAGGCGCGGGGCTTTTTTTATGCCTTTTCGCTTACCCGCGTCGCCCGACGAACCCGCAGACCAAACACGTTAATGTACAGCCCGGCCATGATCAGCACGGCACCAAACAGCTGCAGCGCGCTCAGCGTTTCATCCAGTAAGAGTGCCGCACTGGCAAGCCCCACCACCGGCACCAGCAGGGATAACGGCGCCACGCGCCAGGTTTCATAACGCCCCAGCAGCGATCCCCAAATCCCGTAGCCCACAATGGTGGCGACAAAGGCCAGATAGACAAGAGAAAGGATTGTGGTCAGATCGATCTCGACCAGACTGTTCAGCATTACATCCGGACCATCCAGAATAAACGACGCCGCCAGAAACGGGATTATCGGGATCAGCGCGCTCCAGACAACCAGGGACATCACCGCCGGGCGCGCCTCGTGCTGCATAATCAGCTTGTTGAAGATATTCCCGCAGGCCCAGCTCAGCCCCGCCGCCAGCGTCAGCATAAAGCCGAGCAGCGCCACATCCTGGCCGTTCAGGCTGGCTTCAATAAGCACCAGCACGCCAAACACCGCCAGCGTAATGCCCGCCAGCTGTTTTCCCTGTAAACGTTCGCCAAACACGAAGGCGCCGAGAATGATGGTAAAGAACGCCTGCGCCTGCAGCACCAGCGAGGCCAGACCGGCCGGCATCCCGAACTTGATGGCGCAGAAGAGAAACGCGAACTGGCCAAAGCTGATGGTCAGGCCATAGCCCAGCAGCAGCTTTAACGGGATCTTCGGACGGGCGACGAAAAAGAGCGCCGGGAACGCGACCAGCAAAAAACGTAAACCGGCCAGCATCAGCGGCGGCATGTTGTGCAACCCCAGCTTGATGACCACAAAATTGAGCCCCCATACTACGACCACCAGCAACGCCAGCAGCCCGTCTTTACGCGTCATACCCTGCCCCTGAATTATTAATTATTTGTTAACAGTTCAAGGTAACAGAAAAAAGCGCGCGGCGAGAAGATCATTAATTATGGCAGTCAGGCGAAGCACTTACGGATAAATTAGGTGCTATACAAGCCCCTTATGTCATGGTAATCCTGTTAACACACGTCTAAAAAAAGCATAAGCAACTGTCGGGCAGGAATATGAAACCATCTCTCAGGCGCTCAACCGCAGCGCTGCTGGCGTCGTCATTGTTATTAACCATCGGTCGGGGAGCAACGCTGCCGTTCATGACCATTTATCTCACGCGCGTCTACAGCATGAGCGTCGAGAATATTGGTTATGCCCTGACGATTGCGCTGACAATCGGCGTGGTGTTCAGCCTGGGATTTGGCATTCTTGCCGATAAGTTTGATAAAAAGCGCTACATGCTGATTGCGATCGTGGCCTTTATCGCGGGGTTTGTCGCGATCCCGCTGGTCGATAACGTCACGCTGGTGGTGCTGTTCTTTGCGCTGATCAACTGCGCCTATTCCGTCTTTTCGACGGTGCTGAAGGCCTGGTTCTCCGACGTGCTCACCGCAAACCAGAAAGCGCGCGTTTTCTCGCTTAACTACAGCTTTCTGAACATTGGCTGGACGATCGGGCCGCCGATTGGCACCCTGCTGGTGATGTACAGCCTGCAGCTGCCGTTCTGGCTGGCGGCCTTCTGCGCGGCGCTGCCGCTCGGATTCATCCATTTCTTCGTGCAGAAAAACGTTGCGCTGGATACCGCCGAGGAGAAGATGCCCTGGCAGCCGTCGGTATTGCTGAAAGACCGCGCGCTGTTCTGGTACACGCTCTCTGGCCTGCTGGCGTCATACGTCGGCGGATCGTTCGCGACCTGTATTTCGCAATACGTTCTGGCCGCGCATGCAGACAGTAATTTCGCCGAAAAGGTGGTCGCCGTGGTATTGCCCGTCAACGCCGCCGTGGTGGTGACGCTGCAATATGCGCTGGGCCGCAAGATCTCTGCCAGCAATATTCGCCCGCTGATGACCCTCGCCACCCTGTTTTTTATCGTGGGGCTGGGTGGCTTTATGCTCTCCGGGGAAAACCTGGTTTACTGGGGCATCGCTGCCGCCATCTTTACCCTGGGTGAGATTATCTATGCACCGGGCGAATACATGCTGATCGACAACATTGCCCCGCCGGGGATGAAGGCAAGCTATTTCTCCGCGCAGGCGCTGGGCTGGCTCGGCGCGGCGGCAAACCCGATGATCACCGGTATTATCCTGACCAACCTGCCGCACTGGTCGCTATTTGTCATCATGATGGTCGCCATCGTTATTGCGTGGCTGATGATTTTGCGTGGGATGAGCGTGAAGGCGTGGTGTGAAACGCCCAACGTGGCGTAGCGCTTCCAGGCCGGGTGAGGCGTAGCCGCCACCCGGCAATAAAGCATCAGTGGTGCAGCATTTCCTCTACCACCTGCTCTTTGTACATCTCATTCGGATAATAGGTCGGCCAGTTATCCATCTCTTTCAGCAGCGCCTCGTGGGAGGTGTTGCCCATGAAAATGTGGAAGTGCGAAGAGGCCTTCGGGGCGATGGTGTGGTCGCTGAACTGAACAAACTTCGGTGCCTTGCTGCCGGCATCCTTACATTCAAACAGGTAGCGAACGCCTTTTTTGCCCGATGCGTAGGTCAGTATTTTGTAGCCGCTGTAATCATACTGACAGCGGCTGACCGCTTTGCCCTTATGAAATTCCATCACGTTATTTTCGATGCCGATAGCATCCACGTCCGTCGCATATCCCTTGCGGTAGTACGCTTTCACCTCGTCAAAGGCTTTGCTTTTGTCTTTCTGCGCTTTCTGTTTAAACACCGGATCCAGCGAACCGTCCAGCAGGAACGGATAGACCGACTGCCAGGTCCCGTCCCAGTCAGACAGCGCTCTGTCCTTCACGTCCTTATCCTCAAACACGCCGTTCGCCGCCCTCTGTTCCGCTTCGGTCATCTGATGGCCGTGCGAGTGAGCAAACAGCTGGCCGCTGACCAGCAGCGCCCCCAGAGTCATGGCAAATTTCCCAAAATGTGCAGCCAACATAACACCCTCATTCCGTTTTATAAGAATGCGAATGTTATATTATAACATTTTAAATCGCAACCAGTCCGCGAACGCCCTCCTGCTCCATGTTTTCACCCCGGCCGCGCTGGATAATAGTGCCGCGCGACATCAGCAGATAGCTGTCGGCCAGCTCGGCGGCAAAGTCGTAAAACTGTTCGACCAGCAGGATCGCCATGTCGCCTCGGTTCGCCAGGGTGCGGATCACCTGTCCAATCTCTTTAATCACCGATGGCTGTATGCCTTCGGTCGGCTCATCGAGAATCAACAGCTGCGGACGGCTCGCCAGCGCGCGACCAATCGCCAGCTGCTGCTGCTGTCCACCGGAAAGATCGCCCCCGCGACGATGCCTCATCTCTTTAAGCACCGGAAACAGCTGCCAGATCTCATCCGGAATCTGCTTCGCCTCGCGGGCGGAAAAACGCGACAGCCCGAGCAGAAGATTCTCTTCCACGGTCAGGCGCGGGAAAATCTCGCGGCCCTGCGGGACGTACGCCACGCCAGAGTGCACCCGCTGGTGCGGCTTGCTGTGGGTGATCTTTTTACCCTGCCAGATGACCTCCCCGGTTTTCGCCGGGATCAGCCCCATCAGACACTTCACCAGCGTGGTTTTCCCGACGCCGTTGCGCCCCAGCAGGCAGGTGACTTCTCCGGTGGCGGCCTCAAAACTCACGCCGCGCAGGATATGGCTGCCGCCGTAATACTGATTCAGTTCGTTAACCTGTAACATCATCGCTCCTTAGCGCCCCAGATAGACCTCAATCACCTGCTCGTTAGCCTGCACCTCGCGAAGCGAACCTTCCGCCAGGACGCGTCCCTGATGCAGCACCGTCACGTGGTCGGCGATGGTTTCAACAAAGCCCATATCGTGCTCCACCACCATCAGGGAGTGCTTACCCGCCAGCGTTTTGAACAGCTCGGCGGTGTATTCGGTTTCCGCGTCGGTCATCCCGGCGGCCGGTTCATCCAGCAGCAGCAGGTGCGGGTCCTGTACCAGAAGCATACCGATTTCCAGAAACTGTTTTTGCCCGTGCGAAAGCAGCCCGGCGCGGCGGTCGCGCTCGCTGCTAAGGCGCAGCAAAACCAGCATCTCATCGATGCGGTCGCGCTGTTCACCGTTGAGTTTTGCCCGCAGGCTCGCCCAGACGGATTTATCGGTTTTCATGGCGATCTCCAGGTTTTCCCACACCGTCAGCGCTTCAAAAACCGTGGGCTTCTGGAATTTACGGCCGATCCCCTGGCGGGCAATGGCCGCGGGCTCCAGCGCGGTCAGGTCGATAGACTGATCGTAAATCGCCCTGCCGCTCTTTGGCCGCGTTTTGCCGGTGATGACGTCCATCAGCGTCGTTTTACCGGCGCCGTTGGGGCCAATCACGCAGCGCAGCTCGCCCACGCCGATATTCAGCGACAGATCGGTCAGGGCCTGAAACCCATCAAAATTGACGTTAATTGCCTCAAGCTGCAGCACCGGATCGGTCTGTTCACGGTAACGATCGCCGGGCAACTGGCGGGTGAATAACCCTTCGGCTGGCTGCATTATTTCTCTCCCTTTCGAAACAGACCGTAGACGCCGCGCGGTAAAAACAGCGTGACGGCGATGAAAATCAGCCCCAGAAACAGCTGCCAGTATTCCGGCATCGCGACGGTGAAGAAGCTCTTGGCGCCGTTCACCAGCGCCGCGCCAATCACCGGACCGACCAGCGTGCCGCGCCCGCCCAGCGCCACCCAGATTGCCGCTTCTATTGAGTTCGTCGGCGACATTTCACCGGGGTTGATAATGCCCACCTGCGGGACGTACAGCGCCCCCGCCAGGCCGCACAGCACGGCGGAGAGCGTCCATACCAGCAGCTTGAACCCGCGCGGATCGTAGCCGCAAAACGTCAGGCGGTTTTCGGCGTCGCGAACGGCGGTCAGGATGCGGCCAAACTTGCTCTTCGCCAGCGCAAATCCGGTGCCCAACGCCAGAAGCAGCAACAGCACGGTCGCCAGAAACAGCGCGATACGGGTGGTCGTTTCCGTTACCGAAAACCCGAGCAGCGTGGTGAAGCCGGTAAAGCCGTTATTGCCGCCAAAACCGGTTTCGTTGCGAAAGAACAGCAGCATCCCGGCATAGGTCAGCGCCTGGGTCATAATCGAGAAATAGACCCCTTTGATCTTTGAGCGGAAGGCGAACCACCCGAACACCAGCGCCAGCAGGCCCGGCACCATCACAATCAGCACCAGCGCCCAGGCAAAATGCTGGGTTCCCCACCAGAACCACGGCAGTTCGCTCCAGGAGAGAAACGACATAAACGCGGGAAGACCGTCACCCGCAGCCTGACGCATCAGGTACATGCCCATCCCGTAGCCGCCCAGGGCGAAGAAGATGCCGTGCCCAAGAGAGAGCATCCCGGCGTAGCCCCACACCAGATCCAGCGCCACCGCAACGATGGCATAGCAGAGGATCTTGCCAATCAGCGTCAGCATCCAGGTCGACAGCGCCAGCGGATGCGTCGCAGGCAGTAAGGCGAAAAACGGTAATATCAGCAGACACACCACCAGCAGGCTGCCTGCAAGTTGCGTTGTGCGCGGCGCTTTGCGCGCCATCGTTAAGGTCAGCGGCTGGCTCATCAGTCAATCACCCTCCCTTTCAGCGCAAACAGCCCCTGAGGGCGTTTTTGAATAAACAGCACGATCGTCACCAGAATCACGATCTTGCCCAGCACCGCCCCCATCTGCGGTTCAAGAATTTTATTGAAAATACCCAGACCAAACGCCGCGGCCACGCTGCCTGCCAGCTGGCCTACGCCACCGAGCACGACCACGAGGAAGGAATCAATAATGTAGCCCTGACCCAGCTCCGGCCCGACGTTACCGAGCTGCGATAGCGCCACGCCGCCTAACCCGGCAATTCCTGAGCCAAGCCCAAACGCCAGCATATCGATGCGGCCTGTCGGTACCCCGCAGCAGGCGGCCATGCTGCGGTTCTGCGTCACCGCACGTACGTTCAGCCCCAGACGGGTTTTATTCAGAATGAGCCAGGTAAAGAACAGCACCAGCAGCACGAAGCCCAGCACCACGATGCGGTTCCACGGCAGCGTCAGGTTGGCAAAAACCTGCACTCCGCCGGAGAGCCATGCCGGGTTGGCCACCTCCAGGTTCTGGGCGCCAAAGGTCATGCGCACCAGCTGGATGAGCATCAGGCTGATCCCCCACGTTGCCAGCAGCGTTTCCAGCGGACGACCGTACAGATGGCGGATCACGGTGCGCTCCAGCACCATCCCGATGCCCGCCGTCAGGCAGAACGCGACCGGAAGCGCGATAACGGGATAGAGCGCCAGCCACTGGGGCGCAAGCCCGGCCATTGCCTGCTGCACCATCCAGGTGGCATACGCCCCCAGCATCAGCATCTCACCGTGCGCCATATTGATGACGCCCAGCAGGCCGTAGGTGATGGCAAGCCCCAGCGCCGCCAGCAGCAGCACCGACCCCAGAGAGAGCCCCATGAACGCCTGGCCCAGCAGATCGCCCCACATCAGTCGATGCTGGATCTGGCTCAGACTCTCCTGCGCGGCGGCGCGCACCCCAGCATCCGGCTCTGTCTGTGCCTGGGTAAACGGGGTAAGTCTGGACTCCACGTCCGGATCGTCGGACTGCCCTAATAACTCGACGGCCTTGCGGCGCACCTCTGCCTGCGGGCTGGCTAGCTGGAGATTCGCCACCGCCAGTAAAAGCGCCTGACGTGCCACCGCGTCCGTTTCATCGTTGACCCGCTTTTCCAGAAAAGCGAGCATTCCGGGCTGGGCATCACGCTGAAGCTGACGGGCTGCGGCCCGCCTTTCTGTGACACTGTCACTCACCAGCTGATGCGTAGCGATGGCCGTGGCGGCCAGCACGCGCAGCCGGTTGGTCAGACGAACGGCTTTGGCTGGCCCTTCGGCCGCCTTAGCGTCACCGAGCGAGACCATTTGACCGTTGCGCTGCGCAAAGGCGTGCTTTTGGCTGTCGGTATAGAGGTTTTCTTTTTGCAGTGCCTGCAGCAGCGGCAGCCTTACCGGATCCGGCGCGACGGCCCACTGCGTCAACAGTTCCGCCTGCTGGCTGCGGCTGGCGGCAACAAAACGATCGGCATCCGATGCCTGCGCCATCCCTGGCAGCAGTCCGGAAAGCCATACAAGAGCGATGAACATGCGCATGGCGTTCATGACGTTTCTCCCTGGTGATGGCTTAGTTGCTGGCGGTTTTCATCGGCTGGTCGGGCTTTTTATCGTTACCGGCGATGAACGGGCTCCACGGCTGGGCGCGTACCGGCTGTTCCGTCTGCCACACCACGTTGAACTGACCGTTGCCTTCGATTTCACCGATCATGACCGGCTTATGCAGATGGTGGTTGGTGGCATCCATGGTGAGCGTAAAGCCTGACGGCGCCTTAAAGGACTGGCCGGCCATCGCCGCACGCACTTTATCCACGTCGGTTGTGCCCGCTTTTTCCACCGCCTGCGCCCACATATGGATCCCCACGTAGGTCGCTTCCATCGGGTCGTTGGTCACCACGGTATCGGCGTTCGGCAGCTTGTGCGCTTTGGCATAGGCTTTGTAATCCGCCACGAAGGCCTGGTTGGTCGGGTTATCCACGGATTCAAAGTAGTTCCACGCCGCGAGGTTGCCGACCAGCGGTTTGGTGTCGATCCCGCGCAGCTCTTCTTCACCCACGGAGAACGCCACCACCGGCACGTCGGTTGCCTTCAGACCCTGGTTAGCCAGCTCTTTGTAGAACGGAACGTTGGAATCGCCGTTGATGGTCGACACCACGGCGGTTTTGCCGCCCGCGGAGAATTTCTTGATGTTGGCGACGATGGTCTGGTAGTCGCTGTGACCGAACGGGGTATAAACCTCCTCGATGTCCTTATCCTCCACCCCTTTCGAATGCAGGAACGCGCGCAGGATCTTGTTGGTGGTGCGCGGATAAACATAGTCCGTACCCAGCAGGAAGAAGCGCTTCGCCGCGCCGCCGTCTTCGCTCATCAGGTATTCCACCGCCGGGATGGCCTGCTGGTTCGGCGCGGCGCCGGTATAGAAGACGTTTGGCGACATCTCTTCGCCTTCATACTGCACCGGATAAAACAGCAGACCGTTCAGCTCCTCGAAGACCGGCAGCACGGATTTGCGCGATACCGACGTCCAGCAGCCGAATACCACCGCCACTTTATCCTGACTTAACAGCTGGCGCGCCTTCTCGGCAAACAGCGGCCAGTTTGAGGCGGGATCCACCACCACCGGCTCCAGTTTTTTACCCAGCACGCCGCCTTTCGCGTTGATCTCGTCGATGGTCATCAGCGCGACGTCTTTCAGCGGCGTTTCGGAGATGGCCATGGTGCCGGAAAGAGAATGCATGATCCCCACTTTGATGGTATCGGCCGCCTGCACGCCAAAACTCATTCCCATCGTCACGACGGACGCGGATAACGCAAAGGCTTTTAATAAGGTACGACGCTGCATATTTTCACTCCTGAAAAAGAACGCTGTGCGAAAACGTCCGTTACGGCGTGGACGCGGAAAAAAATGTGTCAGCGAAGCAGGAGCAAAAAGGATGCCAGAATGGAGGTAGCGCTATTTCTGGAGGGGGAACGCGGGATGTAAAGAGAACGTCTCAGAATGGCACAGCGCTGCACTTTTATAATGCAGCGCTGTGGAAGAGGCTTTACCAGACTTCGCTGGCGATCTGCGTGACCAGACGGACTTTATCCCACTGCTGGGATTCGCTCAGGCTGTTGCCCTCTTCGGTAGAGGCAAAGCCGCACTGCGGGCTGAGGCAAATTTGCTCTTTTGCCACGTATTTCGCCGCCTCTTCCAGACGGGCTTTAATCCCCTCCGGGTTCTCCAGCTCGCCGTTTTTCGTGGTGATCAGGCCCAGCACCACCTGCTGCTTGCCCGGGCGAACGAAGCGCAATGGCGCGAAATCCCCGCTGCGGTCGTTGTCGTATTCAAGGAAGAACGCGTCAACGTTGACCGTCCCGAACAGCACTTCCGCCACCGGCTCATAGCCGCCTTCGGAAATCCAGGTTGAACGGAAGTTACCGCGGCAGACGTGCAGGCCGATGGTCAGATCGTCCGGCTTGCCTTCCAGCGCCTTGTTCAGGACACGGGCATAGATGCGTGCCAGCTCATCGGCATCGTCACCGCGCTCGCGGATCTGACGGCGCTGATCGTCCGAACAGAGATAGGCCCAGACGGTGTCGTCCAGCTGCAGGTAACGGCAGCCCGCGTCGTAAAATGCGCGGATGGCGTCGCGCCAGGTGGTCGCCAGATCGTCGAAATAGTCATTCAGATCCGGGTAGACCGTCGCATCGATGTCTTTACGGCCGCCGCGGAAATGGAGCACGCTCGGGCTGGGAATGGTCATCTTCGGCTGAGCATTGCCGCTGATGCTTTTCAGGTAACGGAAATCTTCGAGCATCGGGTGGTCGCCAAAGCCCAGCTTGCCGGTGACGCGCACGCCGTGGGCTTTGGTTTGTACCCCGTTGAACTGAATGCCCTGCTGCGAATCGTAACGCTCAACGCCCTGCAGACCGTCGAAGAAGTCGAAGTGCCACCAGGCACGGCGGAATTCACCGTCGGTGACCACATGCAGGCCGCACGCACACTGCTGCTCAACGACGTGGCGAATGGCATCATCCTCTACCGCGCGAAGCTGTCCGGCGTCAATTTCGCCGCTGGCGAACTTCAGGCGAGCCTCTTTGATGGCATCCGGGCGTAAAAAACTGCCGACTACATCGGCGCGGTACGGGGCGTGCTGTCGTTGCATGGAAATCTCCTCAGTCTGCCGGCGATAATTGCCAGCAGTGATAATTCATTATTTGAATATTTAGACTTCTGGATGTCTAAATGTCCAAAAAAGATGTCATACCTGTCCTGTTCCGGCAAACGAGAAAATTTCACGGGTGTTGAAAAAAATTCATCTTCACAGGGCGACGGCGGTTTCGCTGCTGGCAAAGGCGAACTTTTCATCCTCCCAGCCGGTGATCCCCCCGAGCATGATTTTGACCGGCAGCCCGAGGCGCGCCAGCTTCAGCGCGGCTCTGTCCGCGCCGTTACAGTGCGGCCCTGCGCAGTAAACGACGAACAGCGTGCCTTCAGGCCATTGGGCCATGCGCTCGGCGGTCATCTGGCTCCGCGGCAGGTGCAGTGCGCCGGGCACGTGACGGCGGGCAAACTGCTCCGGGCTGCCCACCACGTGCAGCAGCACGAAGTCCTGCTCATTATTGGCGATGGCGTGATGCACATCCGCGCAGTCGGTTTCAACGCTCAGGCGGCGCAGAAAATGGGTAACGGCTTCCTGCGGCTCGGCAGCCGGAAATTCAGTAACATAGCTCATGATCCTTCCTCATCTTTGGCGTTTGTGTTAACACTACTCTATCCACAAATTCAGCCCGTGAATGCGTTCGCTTATGCCAGAAAACAGCAAAAAGATGACAAACTTAAGACAAATTGCCCGCCCGCAGGTGGTCGTGCTGGCGTATGACGGTCTGTGTACCTTTGAGTTTGGCGTAGCGGTGGAGATCTTCGGCCTGCCGCGTCCCGAGCTTGGCGATGAATGGTATCGTTTTGCGGTGGCGAGCGTGGACAGCGGTGAACTTCGGGCAACTGGCGGGATCCGCATCGTTACCGATGGTGATTTAAGCCTGCTTGCGTCTGCGGACCTGATTGTGGTTCCCGGCTGGCGGGGGCTGGATTCACCGGTTCCGGACGCGCTCTGCGAGGCACTACGCCAGGCCAGCGCGCGAGGATGCCGGCTGCTCTCCATCTGTTCGGGGGTGTTTGTGCTGGCCGCTACGGGGCTGCTGAACGGCCGCAAAGCCACAACCCACTGGCGCTACATCGACGCGCTTAAAGCCCGCTACCCTGACATCGACGTGGTTGAGGATGTGCTCTACCAGGACGAAGGCGATATTCTGACGTCCGCGGGCAGCGCGGCGGGAATCGATCTCTGTCTGCACGTGGTGCGGCGGGATTATGGCATGGAAACCGCCAACAGCGTGGCGCGTCGGCTGGTCATTCCCCTCACCGGGATGGTTCACAGCCACAACAGCTGAGCCGCCCGGTAGCCCAGCTGCGGGAAAGCCAGCGTCTCGGCCAGCTGTTTGACTTTCTGCACACGCATCTTATCGAGGCGCACAGCGTCGACTCCCTGGCGCATCGGGTCGGAATGAGCCAGCGCACCTTCCTTCGTCGCTTCGAGGCGGCAACGGGGACGACGCCCGCGCGCTGGTTAATCAATGAGCGCCTGCTGAGAGCAAAAGATTATCTGGAAAGCAGCCGGTTGAGCATCGACAGCATCGCTGAACAGACCGGGTTTGGTCAGGCGTCGACACTGCGTCATCATTTTCGCCAGCAGTTCGCGCTTTCCCCGGCTCAGTATCGCAAACAATTTTCACGTCCGGGTACTGCCCGCTAACGGTTGAGGGTTCCCCACAAAATAATGCCTGCACGGACGCCCCCCTCTCCCTTGAGGGAGAGGGCTGGGGTGAGGGGGAACATACGGCTCTGGTGGTCATTCCGTTCACTTTATGTTCCTTGCTATTCTTTAACGACATAACCTGTGAACGTGCCAGGGTGGCTCAATCGCCACCACCCTGGCGACCCGGGCTCCCGGCGGTAAATCGCCGCTTCGCGGTGCCCTCAGCTTATTCCTTCAGGCTATCGGGTCGGGCATGAGCCTGCATCCCTGCAGGCCACGCCCTCTCGGCGCATCCCTGCGCCTCGCCCCTGCCTTATGGAAACGCTTCGGCGATTTACAGCCGGACCAGGGCATCGCTGTAAGTCTGTCATTATTCTGAAGACAGTCTTATTGCTTCAGAATACACGTTTACAAAGGGGCCCCTCTCCGCTAAGAGGAAGATTCATTTTTTAATTTTCGTAATACGGAGCACCTGATGGTCACTACACACGTTTTTATCGCGGTTAGTCTTGATGGCTACATCGCCCGACAGAATGACGATATCGACTGGCTGCTGCAGCGAGACGATCCCGCAGAAGATCATGGCTATGAGGCGTTCATCGCGGACAAAGAGTGGATCGTGATGGGCCGGGGTAGCTATGAGAAGGTACTGACCTTTGACGCATGGCCTTATGAACGGCCCGTGCTGGTACTCTCCCGACAGCTGGCCGGTACGCCCGTGCCGGAGGCGCTGAAGGGAAAAGTGCAGTTCTCTTACCGCACGCCAAAGGAGGTGCTGGACGATCTCGCTGCGCAGAACGTTCATCGGGTCTATCTCGATGGCGGACAGGTGATCCAGTCATTCCTGCGCGAAGGGCTGGTGGCCGATATGGTGATCACGACCGTTCCTGTCCTGCTCGGAGCGGGAAAACCGCTGTTCGGAACCCTTCCTCAGGATATCGATTTAACGCTTGTATCAAGCCGCAGTTTCCCCTCGGGTCTGGTGCAGTCACATTATCGGCTGATGCCATAAAACCATCGCGACGGCCTGCGCAAAAAAAAACCGCCAATAACTGGCGGTAAATGCTTGCATGGATAGATTTGTGTTTTGGTCTCTACGTCCCGACACTCCGTGGCCGGGCTGCGGATCCCTTACAACCTAACACCTGTTGCCTTAACGAACGCTAAACAACCTTATTAACCTGCATGGGTATTGATCTGCAAATAACGCATAAGCCCCTGCTCAGCGCTCTGTTTTGCGTCGTCATTAAGGGCTTCAAGATAAAAGGAACGGGCGACACCATAAGGTGCTTTTTCAGAGGGATACACCGCAAACTGGAATGTTTTTCCTCTTGCCTGATGAGTACAATCTAATTCCCAGCGCCGATCGTTTATTTTTTTGCTGGAGCAGGCAACGCCACCATAATCGCTGGTTAAATAGGAACCCACGCGAATTTCCGCAGAACGAATGTATTCTGGTTCGTCATTACCTGCATAACGAATCCCTGCCGCGGCCACAACAGCAACCGCCAGAAGCGCAAGCGCTATTATTTTTTTCATTTAGAAATGACCTGTTCCTTAGCCAGAGACTAACTATTATATAAGGTTTATCCTTAATGCAAATATCTAATTGAGGTCCAGAAATGATACTTTACAAAGCGTCATGGTTTTTTTAGGAAATATCTTAACCGTAATTCCGAACCCACATTATTTGACATTTTCTTTTCGCTAATTTTAATTTTTGAATAATAACCCTAAAAAATAATCGACATGATTATCCCGCATTCTTTTTCAGCGGTGAATCCATGATTAAAAAAGGGTTATCTTTCGTCATGCTTATCTGTGCGCTGTTTTCCGGCCAGCTTATGGCCGGGCACAAAGGACACGAGTATTTGTGGGTCAAGAATGTGGCGCATCAGCTTCGTCATGAAGCCGACAGCGATGAGTTGCGAAGCGCTGCGGAAGAGTCGGCGGAGGGTTTGCGCGAGCATCACCTGTGGCAGAAGTCGCGCAAACCGGACACGCACGTTCGGTAATTAGCTGCCCTTGCGTTTCGGCAGCGTTTTCATCAGATCGTCCGGACTGACGGACGCCACGATACTGCCGGGCTGCGGCATTTTGAAGATGTGGTTTTTCATCTTACCAATCACATGCATTTCGCAAGGACGGCAGTCGAACTTGAGGGTCAGAACCTCATCGCCGTTTACCAGCTGCATGGGGGTGGCCTTCCAGCTCTTAATGTTCCCTTTCGCCTGCTTAGGACACAGGTTAAACGCAAAGCGCAGGCAGTGCTTGGTGATCATCACCGGCACATCGCCCTTCTCTTCATGCGCTTCATAGGCTGCGTCGATCAGCTGCACGCCGTGGCGATGATAGAATTCACGCGCTTTATGGTTGTAGACGTTGGCGAGGAAGGATAAATGGGTGTCCGGGTAGACTGGCGCAGGTACGGTTTCCGCTTTACGGCTTCCGCGCGGATACTGCGCCAGGCGCGCGGCATCCAGCATCTCTGCCGTTTCGCGGCGGAACTGGTTAAGCAGGCTGTTCGGCACGAACAGCGCGTCCGGCAGCGCCACGTCGATCGCACGCGCGTAGTAGATCGTCTGGCCCAGCTTCGCCACGCCATCCTTCAGGCTGTTAAGCGCTTTTTCGGCGTTGTTTGCCACCTCGAAATGACCATCGAGCGTATGCGTCACGCTGATGCCGTCTTCGCAGGTCATGGTCAGAATCAACTGCTCTTCCCAGCCGCCCAGCTCAATGTCCACGGCGATACGACGTTCGCTGGAGGTTTTCAGCAGCGCCTGCTGCCAGTTATGATCGAGATTACGGTTAAGCGCCGCGTTCGGCCGCGCCTTGTAGAGATCGGCGGGCATTTCATTCGGCCAGACGCGGTAGCGGTTCTCGCCGGTTTTCTCGACCGTATTGGCACGGAAGCCTACGACCTCACGCTTAATCATCACGTTAAGGCCATCTCCGTTCGCCAGCGGTTCCGTCACTTCGACATCAAGGTGATCTTTCGCCACTTTCAGCACTTCGCCCACCGGTAAACCGATAAACTTCGGTGAGTCAAACGCGCCGATATCCCCTTTACGGGCATTCACAAAATAGTCCGTGCTGCCGCGGTGGAACGTTTTGTCCGTCGACGGAATAAAGAAATGTTCGGTGCGCCCGGCCGACGCGCGCGCCAGGTTGCCGCGATCTTCGATGATGGCGTCCAGCATCTGGCGATAGTGCGCGGTGATGTTCTTCACGTAGCTCATATCTTTGTAGCGCCCTTCAATCTTGAAGGAACGCACGCCCGCGTCGATCAGCGCGCCCAGGTTGGCCGTCTGATCGTTATCCTTCATGGAGAGCAGGTGTTTTTCGAACGCCACGACGCGGCCCCGATCGTCTTTCAGGGTATACGGCAGGCGGCAGGCCTGAGAACAGTCGCCGCGGTTGGCGCTGCGGCCCGTCTGCGCGTGGGAAATATTGCACTGACCGGAGTAAGCCACGCACAGCGCGCCGTGGATAAAGAATTCGATCGTCGCGTCTGTCGCCTGGTGAATATCGCGGATCTGATTCAGGTTCAGCTCGCGCGCCAGAACGATCTGCGAAAAGCCGACGTCGGAGAGAAACTTCGCCTTCTCGACCGTGCGGATATCGCACTGGGTACTGGCATGCAGTTCAATGGGCGGAATATCCAGCTCAAGCACGCCCATATCCTGGACGATCAGGGCATCAATGCCGGCCTGGTAGAGATCGGTAATCAGACGTTGCGCAGGCTCCAGCTCATCATCATGAAGAATGGTGTTCAGGGTCACGAACACTTTCGCCCCGAAGCGGTGGGCGAACGGCACCAGTTCAGCAATATCGCTCAGGCTGTTGCTGGCGTTATGGCGGGCACCGAAGCCCGGGCCGCCAATGTAGACGGCATCAGCACCATGAAGGATCGCTTCACGGGCAATGGCGGCGTCGCGGGCCGGGCTTAAAAGTTCAAGATGATGGGATTGCAGGCGCATACTTCGTCGTTATCCGTTATGGTCAAAATGGCGGCTATTGTAGTCAGAAGTATGCGTCAGCGAAACAGTTTTGCGTAGCGTCAGCGGGGATAATGAATCAGGGAGTGAAAATGCACCGTCCGGTCGCTGCTGTTGCGGTAGGCGTGCGGTTTATCGCCGGCGAAACGGACGCCCGAATCGGCAGAAATCGTCTGCCACGTGTCGTCAATCTTCATCTCCAGCTCGCCGCTGACCACCACCACATGTTCAATCACCCCGGCCTCATGCGGCGTGGATTCACTCAGCGCGCCGGGTGCCAGCGTGATGGAGAAATAATCAAACCCGAGCGTCTCGTCCCACGGAAAGAGCGGTTTGACCACCATCGCCTGCTGCTGCGGGTCAAACACCGCCTGCCGGTCCGCCGCTGGCGTGATGAACGCGGAAAACGGCACGTTCAGCCCGGTGGCTATTTTCCACAGCGTCGACACCGTCGGGCTGGATTCATTGCGCTCGATTTGCCCCAGCATCGCTTTTGACACGCCGGTCTCGTCCGCGAGCTTCGACAAACTCCAGCCGCGCGCCTGGCGCAGCGTTTTCAGCGTTGTTGCAAGGTGTAGTGTGATGTCCATAGTCCCTCCTGATGGCGATCAGCATACCACTTGTACGCTATAGCGCACAGTGTTACCTTATATCGGACGTTATAACGCACAACGGAGTTTTCATGCGCCCTTCCTCTCACTTTGTTCCAGTCGCCCTTGCTGGATTTGTCGCCGTGCTGGTCGGTTACGCCAGCTCGGCCGCCATCATCTGGCAGGCTGCCGCGGCGGCTGGTGCCAGCGCACAGCAGATCGCAGGCTGGATGACCGCGCTGGGGATTGGGATGGGCGTCAGCACGCTGGCGCTTTCCTGGTGGTACAAAGCGCCGGTGCTGACCGCCTGGTCAACGCCCGGCGCGGCGCTGCTCGCCACCAGCCTGCACGGCGCAACGCTGCCGGAAACGATCGGCGTGTTCATCTTTGCTAACGCGCTCATTTTACTTTGCGGCATCACCGGGCTCTTCGCCCGTCTGATGAGGCTGATCCCCCATTCGCTTGCTGCCGCCATGCTGGCAGGCGTGTTGCTGCAGTTTGGCCTGCACGCGTTTGCGCACCTTGAGGGGCACTTTCTGCTGTGCGGCAGCATGATTGCGGCGTGGCTGATAGCAAAAGCGCTGGCGCCGCGCTACGCCATCGTGGTCACGCTGCTGGTCGGCGGTATCGTGGCATGGGCGGGCGGTGACGTTGTCACTGATAAGCTCACGCTCTCGCTTGTGATGCCTGAATTTATCGCCCCCACGTTCACCTTCACCAGCCTGGTGAGTATTGGCGTGCCCTTCTTCCTGGTAACCATGGCCTCACAAAACGCGCCGGGGTTCGCCACGATGAAGGCCTCCGGTTACCCGCTGGCGGTCTCGCCGCTTATCATCGTTACGGGAGCGCTGGCGCTGCTGTTATCCCCTTTTGGCGTCTTTTCTATCTGCATCGCGGCCATTACTGCCGCCATTTGTCAAAGCCCGGATGCGCATCCGGATGCCGGTAAACGCTGGCTGGCGGCCATCGCAGCAGGAGGATTTTATCTGCTGGCGGGGATTTTCGGCGGCTCGATTACCGGGCTGATGGCCGCTCTGCCGCTCAGCTGGATCCAGACGCTCGCCGGTCTGGCGCTGCTGGGCACCATCAGCGGGAGTTTATATCAGGCACTGAGCCACGATGCGGAGCGCGACGCGGCCATCGTCACGTTCCTGATGACCGCGAGCGGCGTCACGATCCTGGGCATCGGTTCGGCATTCTGGGGGCTGGTGCTGGGCGGCGTGTGCTATGCCCTGTTTTCACGCGCTCGCCGCGCGTAGCTGCGAAGGCGTCATGCCCGTCGCGCTGCGAAAGCGGTTGCTGAAGTGGCTGGCGGAGTTAAACCCGCAGGCAAGGGCGATGTCCGTTAGCGGCGTCGCCGTGTTCTGCACAAGGGCCTTCGCTTTTTCCATTCGCCTCTGCATCACGTACTGATGCGGCGCCAGCCCCGTCGACTGGCGGAACATGCGGGCAAAATGGTATTCGCTGAGGGCGGCCTGCGCCGCCAGTTCAGCCAGCGTCAGAGGCTGGCCCAGGTTCTCTTCGATAAAGGCCAGCACGTTACGCAGTACGAATGGCGATAGCCCGCCGGTGACGACCGGCAGCTTCCACTGAACGTTAGAGTAGTTTTGCAGCAGGTGGGTCAGGAGCAGCGTAGAGGCCGTGCTCAGGGTGAGCTGGTTGGCGTGCTGCTGCCAGTCGCAGCCGAGCAAAAACTGGCGATACAGCGCGGTGATTTTCGGATCGCTACCAAAAATGCGCTCGTCGAGCGTCAGCGAAAGCGGGCGCTTGTCCCAGATCTTTTCCCCCACGTCGCGCAGGTGTTCATCGGTGCAGTAGAGGTGCACAAACGACAGGTCATCACGGATATCCCACGTCGATTCGCTCTCTTTTGGCATCAAGCAGAAACGGTCCGGCCCCCCGCCGTTCTTCCAGCCGCCCGGCGTTTTTTGGTAGCTTTCGTAGCCGTCCGCCACGTACAGGCTCAGGGTATGGTGGTTACTTTTTACCGTTATCGTATCGTGCTTGTTGTACCACGCTGCCAGCTGAATGCCCGAATTCAGTGAGACGGTTTCCCGCAGGACCGCATTCTGTTGGCAAAGCGTTTCAAAGGTATCGTAAGCGTGAGACATGACCGTAAGCGCGTGATTGACTGGAATATCAGTCTAAGAAGAGTTGTCTCCCGTTGCCAGCCCCCGGGAAAGAAAAAAGCGCAAGATTTTGCAAGTCGACCGCAAGCCGGTGAAAGCCCCTGACCGATCTCAGCGGCATACTGCGGGCTTCCGTGGTTTGAGAAGAGAAAAATATGAACGCATTATTATACGGACTGGTGGTGGTCATCTGGGGAACCACCTGGATTGCGATTTTCCTGCAGCAGGGTCCCGTAGCGGCGCCCGTCTCGATTTTCTGGCGTTTCGCCGTCGCCAGCCTCACGATGATGGTGGTGTTAATCGCCCTGCGCCGCCTGCGCAAGCTGGCGCTGCGGGATCACCTCTTTTGTATGCTCCAGGGATGCTGCGTTTTCTGCTTTAACTTCTGGTGTTTTTACGCCGCAGCCTCGCACATCAACACCGGGCTGGAATCGGTGATCTTCTCCATGGCCGTGCTCTATAACGCCATTAACAGCTTTATTTTCTTCGGGCAGCGCCCGCCCGCGCGTTTCTGGACGGCGGCGGCACTGGGCCTGACTGGGATCGTCACCCTCTTCTGGGACGATCTGCTGGCCAGCGGCTGGAGCGCGTCGCTCCTGACCGGAATTGGTCTTTCCGCGCTCGGCACCTACGGCTTCTCGCTGGGCAATATGATCAGCATGCGTCACCAGCGCAGAGGCCTTGAAACCATGACCACCAACGCCTGGGCGATGCTCTACGGCACCCTGGTGATGGGCTGCATTGCCCTGTTCAGAGGCGACAGCTTCGCGCCTGAGTGGACCATCAGCTACATCGGCGCGCTGCTCTATCTGGCCGTGTTTGGTTCGGTGATTGCCTTTGGCGCCTACTTCACGCTGGTGGGACGTATCGGTCCGGGCAAAGCGGCCTACAGTACGCTGCTCTTCCCGCTGGTGGCGCTGACGATCTCAACGGTGTATGAAGGCTACGTCTGGCATATCAACGGTATCGTGGGATTATTGCTGATTCTGGGGGGAAATATGGTGATGTTTACCAAACCAGAAACCTGGTTCAGACGCTTACGAATGGCGTAAATAAAAAGGCCTGCATTACGCAGGCCGTTTTATTTTATTTCGCGGTCTTTTTCACATCAAACATGGTGGCGTCCGTCGCCATGTCATCAACAACCTGCTTCAGCGTTGCAAAGGTCATCGGCGTACTTTCGTTGGTCAGATCTTTACCTTCGCCTTTACGCACCACCTTCATGACCGGTTTGTTGGTGGCCGCATCGATCAGTTCGCCTTCAAAGAAGAGATGCGTATCCATGGTGCGATGCCCGGTTGCCATCTGCGTACCTGCTACAACCAGCGCGACCGGCACCACTTCATAGAACTGCAGACCTTCTTTCTGCGAACTCACCCCGGTAATTGCACCGCGGAAAATCAGGCTGTGTTTACCCGGCGTGGTCACGACTGGCTTACGGGTACCAATAGCAGTTTTCATTTTGTTATTGGTGTAATTCAACAGCTCATCAAGCGTTTTTTGACCAATTTGAGTGGTCGGTTTAGGCGCAGGATAATAAGTAATCGGCGTCCAGAGAATACTGTCGTAATTAGCTTCGTTATAGGAAGGATCAACCCAACGCAGCGTTGGTTTACCCGTCGCAGACGTCGTCTGCTGCAAGCCTGAATAGTCTTTTAAAAAGCCAGAATATTGCTCGGGAGCCGCGACTTTTGAAGAACAGCCCGCCAACGCCAACAGACCAGTAAGCACTGCAACTTTAAAAAAAGTTTGAGTACGCATGATAGTTTTCCATGTTATCTGCAAGTATGCATTTGAAGTTATAGCAAAAGACCGGCGGGTTTGTTGTGACAAAAAATGATGCGGAGAGCACAAATTGCGAAAAGACTGCCCGCAAGCGTGCCGGGCAGTGAAAAATTACTGATTTATATCCAGTTGCCAGAACAGATGTTTGCCAAACGGGTCAATTTCATAGCCCGTCACCTCCTTGCGCACCGGTTCGAAAATGGTTGAATGCGCAATCATCACCGCCGGCATTTGATCATGCATCATTTGCTGAGCCTCTTTATACAGCGCCACGCGTTTATCGCGATCGGTGGTTGATTTTGCTTCCGCAATAATGTTATCGAAGGGCTTATAGCACCATTTCGCCGAATTTGAGCCACCGTTTGCCGAGGTACAGGTAAATAGCGGGCCAAAGAAGTTGTCGGGATCGCCCGTTGCGGTCGTCCAGCCCATCAGCGCGGCCTGATGTTCCCCGCCCTTCACGCGCTTAAGGTATTCGCCCCACTCGTAGGTGACGATTTTGGTCTGTACGCCGATTTTCGCCCAGTCGGCCTGAATCATCTCCGCCATGCGTTTCGCATTCGGATTGTACGGACGCTGCACCGGCATCGCCCACAGGTCGACGCTCACGCCGTTGGCAAAACCGGCCTCTTTCAGCAGCGCTTTCGCCTTTTCAGGATCGTAATCGTAATCCTTAAGCTCGCTGTCTGCGCTCCAGACGCCCGGCGGCAGCAGGTTCTTTGCAGCGGTGCCGGTGCCGTGGAAAACCGCATCAATAATGGCCGGTTTATTGATGGCCATCGCCAGCGCCTGACGGACTTTTACGTTATCCAGCGGCGGCTTTTGGGTATTAAACGCCAGAAAGCCGGTATTCAGTCCGGCTTTGCTCATCAGGTTGATGTCTTTGTTCGCCTTCATGCGCGGCAGGTCCGCCGGGTTCGGGAACGGCATCACCTGACACTCGTTCTTCTCAATTTTGGCAAACCGCACGGAGGCATCCGGGGTGATGCTAAACACCAGCCGATCCAGCTTCGATTTCCCCTGCCAGTAGTCGTCGAACGCCGTAAACAGGATCCGCGAATCCTTCTGATACTGCGCCAGCTTAAACGGCCCGGTGCCTATAGGCTCCATATCCACCTTCTCCGGCGTGCCCGCTTTGAGCATCGCGTCGGCATATTCAGCGGACAGGATCGAGGCAAAATACCATGCCAGATCGGCGACAAACGGCGCTTCCGGGTGCGCCAGGGTAAAGCGAACGGTGTGGTCATCAACTTTATCAATGCCGGTAATCAGGCTGCCAAACTCCAGACTTTCGAAGTTGGAATAGCTGCCGTTAGAGACGTTGTGATACGGATGATTCACGTCTTTCTGGCGCATAAACGAGAAAATCACGTCGTCGGCGTTAAAGTCGCGGGTCGGCGTGAAGGATTTATTGCTCTGGAATTTGACGCCCTTACGCAGATGGAAGGTGTAAACCTTGCCGTCGTCGCTCACCTCCCAGCGCTCCGCCAGGCTTGGCACCAGCTCCGTGGTGCCGGGTTTGAAATCAACCAGCCGGTTATAGACCGGCACGGCGCTGGCGTCCACGCTGGTTCCCGAGGTGTATAGCTGAGGATTAAAGTTTTCCGGCGATCCCTCGGAGCAATACACCAGCGTTTTCGCGGCGACGGTGGAACTGACCGTGAGTGCAGCAAGCGCCAGCGTTATAGTTGTGAGTTTGCTTTTCATCATTTATTCCTGTCTTTTTAATTCGACGGCTAATTAATTCTTTTGCCATTTCATAAATAACATTAAAGTGATGTGGCAAACACCTGAAAAATAAATAAGGAATAAATCACTATGGGCTCGCCGCTTTCCAGACAATTAACGCACCGTTTTTTCCGCTATCTCGCGATCACCAGCCAGAGCGATCCCAAAGTCAAAACCCTGCCCTCAACGCCGGGCCAGCACGACATGGCGCGGGAGCTGGCGCAGGAGCTGGCACAGCTGGGGTTAGACGATATTGTTATTGATGAATTCGCCACGGTAACGGCGGTAAAAAAAGGCAACGTGCCCGGCGCGCCGCGCATCGGCTTTATTACCCATATTGATACCGTGGACGTGGGATTATCACCGGATATTCATCCACAAATATTAACGTTTACCGGTGAAGATCTCTGTCTGAATAAAGAGAAAGACATCTGGCTGCGGGTTAACGAGCATCCTGAAATTCTGGCGTATCCGAATGAGGAGATTATTTTCAGCGACGGAACCAGCGTATTGGGCGCGGATAATAAATCGGCGGTCACGGTGGTCATGACGGTGCTGGAAAACCTGACGGCGGAACATCAGCACGGGGATATCGTCGTGGCGTTTGTGCCTGACGAAGAGATCGGCCTGAACGGTGCAAAAGCGCTGGACCTTAAGCGCTTTGACGTCGACTTCGCCTGGACCATCGACTGCTGCGAGCTGGGGGAAATTGTCTACGAGAACTTTAATGCGGCAGCCGCTGAGATCCGCTTTACCGGCGTAACGGCGCACCCGATGTCCGCCAAAGGCGTGCTGGTGAATCCCCTGCTGATGGCGACTGACTACATCAACCATTTTGACCGCCAGCAAACGCCGGAGTGCACCGAGGGGCGTGAGGGCTATATCTGGTTTAACGGCATTCAGGCCGGGCAAAACGAGGCCATTCTTAAGGCCAATATCCGCGACTTTGACAAGGACAACTTTGCCGCCCGCAAGCAGCAGATTGCCGACGTAGCCGCGCTGGTTGCCGCCCAGTATCCAACGGCCAGGGTGGACTATCGCATTGAAGATACCTACAGCAATATCAGCAATGCGATTGGTGAAGACAGGCGCGCCATCGATCTGATGTTCGAGGCAATGGAATCACTCGGCATCACGCCGAAGCCGACGCCCATGCGCGGCGGTACCGACGGCGCGGCGCTCTCGGCAAAAGGGCTGCTCACGCCGAACTTTTTCACCGGCGCGCATAACTTCCACTCGAAGTTTGAATTCCTGCCGCTGTCGTCGTTCGAGGCGTCTTACCACACCGCCCTGCAGATCTGCCTGCTGGCCGCCCGTTAAGCGGGCTTGCGCGCCAGCATAGTGGCAAAGCGCAGCTTGATGCGGTTGCCGTTTTCGTCGGTGCGGTGCAGTTCGCCAACGTCTTCGTTGTATTTGAGCAACTCCCAGCCTTCGTAGTAGTTGCTCAGCTCACCGCTTTTGAACGCAAACGGAAAGCCGACGGTGCACGGGTAATCCGCCGTGTCCATCGCGGCAACAATCAGGTTGTAGCCGCCGGGCCTGGTGCAGCGCTGCATGTTGGCGATAAGTCCCGGGATGGTTTTTGACTCCAGGAACATCATCACCACGGTGGAGAGAATGAAATCGTACTCGCCGTCAAAACTCAGGTTGTTGAGATCTTTAATCGCCGTGTGGAGGTTATCGATCCCTTCTTCCGCCTTGATGCGCTCGATATTCTCGATGCTCATCGGGTTTTTATCCCACGCGGTCACCTCGTAACCGTTGGCCGCCAGATAAAGGCTGTTGCGGCCGTTGCCGCAGCCCAGATCAAGCGTTTTACCCGGTTTAATCTGTGCCGCACTGAACAGCACCTCTGAGTGGGTGCGGGTTAAGCCATATTTCTCTGTGAAGTAATTCTCGTCGACGGTCATTATTTTTTCCTGAGCTAGCATAACTGAAAGTGTATTTTGAATGCCATTTTAAGGCGTTTACCGTCTGGTTGCCAGCCGTTCGAAAACCGAAAAGTTTGCTACGTTTAGTTGAGACGCTTATCAGAGACCTAAAGATGAAAAAATATCGCCTTAGCGACGAAACCCGCCTCTGGCAATGGAAAAACGGCGAAACTACCCGCTCCGTCACGCTGCGGCAGATTATCGCGACAGTGGATTTTAACGACGTGACGGCCGGCACGAAAGGCGGCTGGGTTGACGATGAGCGCGCCCTCGCGCAGGACGGCGACTGTTGGATCTACGACGAAAACAGCGTGGTGTTCGCCGGTGCAACCGTGTCCGGCAACGCGCGTCTTACCCTGCCGTGCATCGTTAGTCACGATGCGAATATCAGCGGCAGCTGCTGGCTGGACGCGGCAGAAGTCAGCCACGGCGCGCGTATAAGTGACAACGTCACCATTCAGCACTCCTGCGTAAGGGGCGAGTGCCATCTCTACGGCGACGCCCGCATTCTGCACAACAGCGTTATCATCGCCGCCAAAGGGCTGACGCCGGACCATGACCAGATCCTGCAAATCTACGATAAGGCCACCGTCAGCCAGTCGCGCATTGTGCACCAGGCGCAAATCTACGGCGAAGCGATGGTGAATTTTGCCTTTGTTGAGCACCGCGCCGAAGTATTCGACAACGCCATCCTCGAAGGTAACGACTTAAATAACGTCTGGGTCTGCGACTGCGCAAAGGTCTATGGCAATGCCCGCGTGATTGCCGGTTATGACGAGGATGCTATTCCGACGGTGCGCTACAGCTCTCAGATTGCGGAGAATGCCGTGGTGGAGGGAAACTGCGTCATCAAGCACCACGTTCTGATTGGCGGTCAGGCATGGCTGCGCGGCGGGCCGATCATGCTGGACGATAAGGTGGTGATCCAGGGACGCGCGCGGATCAGCGGAGATGTGCTCATTGAGCACCGGGTTGAAATCACAGATGATGCGGTCATTGAAGCCTTTGCCGGGGAGAGCATTCACCTGCGCGGCGAAAAGGTGATTAACGGCGACCAGCGCATCACCCGCACCCCGCTGCTGGGAGCGTTATAGGGCGTAGATCTTCCCGTAGATATTCACATCGTCAAAGCGACCGTTCAGGTATTCCGCTTCCCGCAGGCACCCTTCCAGCGTAAAACCGTTGCGTACGGCAACGCTGTTGCTGTGCTGATTCGCCACCCGACACTTGATCACAAAACGGCGGATCTCCCCACGTTCGACGTAGTAGCGCATAAACGCCTGCAGTGACCGGGAGAGAATGCCCTGCCCCTGATGGCCTTCATCCAGCCAGTAGCCGATATAGCCGGTTTTGTTGGTCGGTTCAATCGTGTTGAACGACAGCACGCCAACCAGCGCATCATACTTGAAGATCAGAAACATTTTGGCGTAGCCGCGCTGGTGCAGCATCTGGTTACTTTGCACGTTGCGGCGGGTATCGTCCTCGCTGCCCACGTGCTGCGCCCAGTCAAAGGCGGTTTGCAGAAAGGTTTTGTTTTTGACGACGAGATTATGCAGATCGGCGGCGTAGCGCTCTTCGACGGCGCGAAGCTCGAGAGCGTCAGATACCGGGATAATTTCGGATTTTGCTGCGGTCATTGCCCCTCACCCTAACCCTCTCCCAAAGGGAGAGGGAATCGATCGTTAACGCATTATCCGGTCGTCAACGTAGTTACGTTTATCCGGCGCTGGCGGGAAATACTGGTACAGCCAGGTTTCACTGATGGCATCGCCCTGGCAGCGCAGGAACAGGCGCATATCCACCGGCTCCGTCGAATCCGAGGTTGGGTACCAGTCAAACAGGATGCGATAGCCGTCAAACGGCTCAACGTAGAGGATCTCAACCTGCTTCGCTTCACCGCTGGAGAGCGTAATCACCGGCTCGATGCCTTTTGGCGCAGCGGCCTTGAGGTCGCCACCGACGAAGTCGATAGCAAAGCGACGGGCCCACACTTTCGGGTAATTTTCGCCCGGTGCCCAGCCTTCCGGGAAGCCGCCCATGCCGGTACGGGTGGCGAAGACGTTGGCCAGCGGAGAACGCACCGGCGGCATTGCGCTCCAGTACAGACGATATTTAAAGTCCAGCTCGTCGCCCGCCTTCACCGCTTTTTCCGGCTGCCAGAAGCAGACCACGTTATCCAGCGTTTCGCCGGTGGTCGGGATCTCCATCAGGCCAACCGCGCCTTTACCCCAGTCGTTACGCGGTTCAACCCACAGGCTCGGGCGTTTGTTATACCAGCCCATCACGTCCTGATAGTGCGAGAAATCGCGGTCGAGCTGCAGCAGGCCGAACCCTTTCGGGTTTTTGTCCATATAGGCGTTAAACTGCAGCTTCTGCGGGTTGTTCAGCGGACGACAGATCCACTCCCCGTTGCCGCGCCACATTGCCAGGCGGTCGGAGTCATGAATTTGCGGGTGAATGGTGTCACACATGCGGCGTTCGTTATTGCCGCAGCTGAACATGCTGGTCATCGGCGCGATGCCGAGCTGCTTGATGTCCTTCCGCGCATAGAGATGGTTTTCCACCTCCATAATCACCTGGCTCTTCTCGCAGTGGATCACGAATTTATAGGCGCCGGTGATGCTCGGGCTGTCCAGCAGCGTGTAGACGGTAAAAGTCGTGTCGCCGGGCTTGACGGTTTCAAACCAGAAGGCGGTAAAGTCCGGGAACTCTTCCGGCGTGTCGGTAAAGGTGTCTACCGCCAGACCGCGCGCGGAAAGGCCGTACTGGTAGGTGTCATCTACCGCGCGGAAATAGCTCGCGCCCAGGAAAGAGACAATATCGCGACGCGCCAGCTCAGGCGCCTTAAAGGCGCGGAATCCCGCAAAGCCGAGATCGCTTTGCCCTTCCAGCTGTTTGGTATCCACACCCGTTTCACCGTAGCTGAACAGCTCCGGACGGAAGTGGATCTCGCGCGCCATAGAGGTCGACTGGTCCAGCGAGAACATCCGCACGCGGCGACGGAACCCCATCCCCATATGGAAGAACTGCACGTCCAGCTGACGCCCTTCAATGTTGTTCCACAGTGACTGTTTTTCATCGTAGCGGATGGCGTTATACGCCTGCGGCGTCATGGTTGCCAGCGTGTCCGGCAGCGGACGCGGCGCGCCACCCCACGGGGTTTTCGCCAGGTCATGCGCCATGGATTGCAGTACGGAGAAGTCAAAACGACGGCTCTGGCCGTCAGCAATGTCAGAGTCGGCAGCGTATGCCGCTTTGGAAAACAGGGAAGCAAGGCCAGATGTGCCGCTCAGGGCTGCCACTGCCAGCGAGCCTTTTAGAAAACGTCTGCGATTCATGCCTGGAAAAACGTCCTTATGGTCGTGTGAATGTGTTTCGCGCTCGGCGAAATGACGGCAAGAAAGAACGCACAGCCTAAACAAAAATGGTTAAGAATCCAATTGTTGGCCGGTGATTATATGAACAAAGTGAGAAATATTTTCTGTCGACCAGAACGGCCCGAAAGTGGTGTAAAAAACAGTAAATACACAAAATCATTCATGCTGGATCAAGGCGGCAAGTCTGAGAATCCCCAGGAGCTTACTTAAGTAAGTGACTGGGGTGAACAGACGTAGCCAACGCAGAGGCAGCTTGAAGGATGAAGTGTATTAAAAATGCCCCGGCGCGACATCGTTCGCCGGGGCTAATGAGGCGGTTATTTTACGCTGACATCGATACCCGGGAAGTACTTATCAGCGAGTTTAGCGATCGTGCCGTCGGCACGTACTTTATCGATCGCGGCATCAAGCTGCTTTTTGGTGGCCTCGTCGCCCTTACGCAACCCAAAACCGATCCCACTGCCGAGGATAGTGTCGTCAGACACCGGTTTGCCGATGAAGCCAAACCCTTTCCCCTGCGGCTTGCTGAGGAAACCTGCCTGCCCGGCCGCGGACATGACCAGCGAGGCGTCGATACGGCCATTCAGCAGATCGCCCCAGGCCATATTCTGATCTTTATAAGACACCACGGTGACACCCTGCTTTTCCCAGTGCTCTTTGGCATAGGTTTCCTGGATGGATCCCTGCAGCACGCCGATGGTTTTGCCCTTCAGCCCTTCTGGGGTAGCCTCAACCGCCGTGCCGGCCTTGCCGACCAGCTGCGACGGAATACGGTAGATCGGTTGGGTAAAATCAATGCTCTTGCGGCGCTGCTCGGTGATGTTCATCGCCGAGTTGATGGCGTCAAATTTCTTCGCCACCAGGCCCGGGATCAGCGCATCAAAGGAGGTTTCAACCCAGCTGCACTTCAGCGCTGCCGCTTTGCAGATGGCATTCCCCAGCTCAACGTCAAACCCTTCCAGTTCGCCCGCCGCATTGCGGCTCTCAAACGGCGGATATTCCGCTTCCAGACCGTAACGCAGCTCGGTGGCCGCGAAGGAAGAAAAAGTACACAGCAATCCCATGCCGACAACTAACGCGCGTAATTTCATCTACAACTCCTCAGCGTGGTTTAACCCGACACAGGGCCTGGGCACCTGCCCGTAACGTCGCCTCATCTTTCGCAAAAGAGAGACGAATCAATTTATTATCCGTACCGTCCGCATAAAACGCCGACAGCGGAATGGTGGCAACGCCGTACTCAACGATCAGCCGTTTCACTAGCTCGCTGTCGCGCTCGTCGCTGAACTGGCTGTAGTCCGCCAGCATGAAGAACGATCCGGCGCTCGGCAGCAGCGTAAACGGCGAATCGGCCAGCAGGCTGTGCAGCAGATCGCGCTTGCGCTGGTAAAACGCCGACAGCGACAGCCAGGTTTGCGGGTCGAGCATGTGCTCAGCAAACGCGTGCTGCATTGGCGTATCGGCAGAAAACATTAAAAATTGATGCACTTTACAAATCTCGTCCATCAGTACCGCCGGTGCAACACAGTAACCCACGCGCCACCCGGTGACGTGATAGGTTTTTCCGAAAGAGGAAATAATCACGCTGCGCTCCGCCAGCTGCGGGTGCGTGGCCATCCCGTGATGCGGCTCGCCGTCAAAAACGACGTGTTCGTACACTTCGTCAGACAAAATAATGATGTCGGTATTGCGCGTCAGCGCCGCCAGCTGCTGCAGGTCACTGGCGGAGAAGACCTGACCGCTCGGGTTGTGCGGCGTGTTGATGATGATCATGCGCGTGCGCGGGGTGATCGCAGCGCGAACCTCATCCCAGTTGACGGTAAAATCCGGCACGGTGAGCTTGATGGCAATCGGGGTTGCCCCCTGAAGACGGACAATCGGCGCATAGCTGTCAAAGGACGGCTCAAAGTAGATCACCTCATCGCCAGGGTGCACCAGCCCGCTAATCGCCGAATAAAGCCCTTCGCTGGCGCTGGCGGTCACCAGCACCTCGCTGGCAGGGTCGTACTGCGTGCCGTAGAGCGTGGCAATTTTATCGGCAATACGTTCCTTGAGCGGCTGTAGACCGGTCATCGACGCGTACTGGTTATGCCCTGCCTCCATTGCGCGGGTGACGCCCGCAATCAGCTTCGGGTCGCAGGAAAAATTCGGTGCGCCCTGAGAAAGGTTAATCGCGTTATGCTGCGCCGAGAGCTGGCCGATAACGGTAAAAATAGTGGTTCCCACATCCGGCAGTTTGGAGCGCGTTTGCACAGGCGTTCGTAAAGTCATCCTCTTTCCCTTCTCATGGACATTGCATAACTATTCAAACAACATCTGTGCTGTCGGGACAATCGAATTGTTGTCATAATAGCCATGAGAAAAATGCATAGCTGAGGTGTTTTCTATGTCACGCCGTTCGCTCCCCCTTAATGCCATCGACGCTTTTTTAGTCACCGCGCGTCACCTCAATCTTACCCATGCCGCGGCGGAACTGTGTCTGACGCAGGGGGCCGTGAGCCGTAAGATTGCCTCCCTTGAGGCGTGGTTTGGCTTTCCGCTTTTTGAACGCCACGCGCGCGGGCTGCGCCTCTCACCGCAGGGCAGCGCCCTGCTTCCGGAGCTGCAGTCCGCTTTCGAGCAGCTGCTGTCCGTGGCCGACCAGGCCCGCAGCCAGCACACCGTGATCCGTCTGAAGGCCCCCACCTGCGCCATGCGCTGGCTGGTGCCGCGCCTGCTGGAGGTGGAGCGCGAGCATCCGGATCTGCAGATCGCGCTGACCACCACCACCGATCACAACGTCAATTTCAAAACCGAATCTTACGACGCGGCCATTGTGTTCGGCACGCACATGAGCGCAGGCGATTTGCTGTTCGAAGAGGCGCTCACGCCGGTGTTCAGCCCGGTGCGGGCAGGTGCTGCGCTGGGTTCGCTGACGTTTCTGCACCCGACAAGGGACAAGACAGACTGGTCGCTGTGGCTGACGAAACAGGAAGGTCCGGGCTTTGCCATGCATAAAAATCAACACTTCGATACGATGGATCTCGCCATTACGGCCGCCATTCAGGGGCTCGGCGTCGCCATCGCCGACGAAACGCTGGTGGCAGAAGATATTCACGCGGGAAGGCTGGTACGGCCCTATGAGACAAGCATAAAAACCGGCGCAAGCTACCGGCTGGTGCTGCGCGAAACGCCAGGCGAGGAAAATGGACTGGCGGCGTTTCGCGCCTGTTTGCTTAATCGAGGCTGACGTGGTGCTTCATCACCCGTTTGAAGAGGCTCATGCGGGCGCGCATAAAGCGGTTTTCAAGCCTGAAAGCTGCATGTTTATTCACACCAATGCGTAACAGAACGTCCCGCCCTTTACGGCACGCGGGCCAGTGCGTCGGCCCGGGCAGGATGTCGCGACGACCCGCGTCACGCGCAAAGCTCACCCAGTAATCCGCCACCTGGGCAGCAAACTGCAGATCTCGCTCATTGACGTACTGTCGTGAAGGCTCCACCTGACCGAGCGTATCGAAGACGTAGGGAACTTCGTTGCCGTGCCAGGCACCGTTGATGTACGTGGCATGTTCCGCCTCTGCGACATAGTCAAACCAGTAACGCCAGCACAACCCACCGACGCGCTGCTGGGCCTGCATCACCACGTAGCCCATCGTGGTAAACGCCATGTCGCGACACACCTGCCTGCCCAGTTCTTCATCGCCCTTCACGCCCGGGTAGAGCAGCTTAATCAGCCCCAGCCCGAAGCGGCGCTCCCGGCGAAGCTTCTGAATTTGTCCGGCGAGATCGATGCCAAACACCGCCATCACGCTGGCTTCATCGCTGTTGGAGCCAATCATCACCGGCACCGGATGCTGACGGGCGGCGAAAAAGACGTCAAGCATGGCTTCCGGCAGAACACAGTCTCCTGCGATAGGCGCCGGAGCGACGTTCAGCGGCGCGGTGAGCGGCCAGAACGCCTCGGGCGGAATGGCGCGCAGCTGCCCGGCGGTCGCATTTTCCAGCCCGAAATGGGCGGCCAGCGCTTCCCCTTTTTGCAGCGCCTGCTCGCGCGGCGTGTCCGGTAAGGTGTATCCGCTTTGCACAATCGCCTTGTGGAACAATCCTGCTGCCAGCGGAGAGGCCAGCAGCGAGAGCACGCTCCGCGCGCCAGCGGATTCGCCAAACAGGGTCACATTGGCGGGATCGCCGCCAAACCCGGCGATGTTATCCCGCACCCATTCGAGCGCGGCGATCTGATCCAGCAGGGCAAAATTATGCACCACGCGCCCTTCCTCACCTTCCAGCGCGGGATGGGCGAAAAAGCCGAGATGGCCGAGACGGTAGTTGATCGTGACCACAACCACGCCGCGCGTGGCCAGCGCTTTGCCGTTATACGGCGGCAGGCCTCCGGCACCAATCGTAAACCCGCCTCCGTGCAGCCAGACCATAACCGGAAGCGGCTCGGTCCGCTCTGCGGGAGACCAGACGTTAAGGTAGAGGCAATCTTCGGAAAACTGGCCCGGATCGCCGCCGCCTAGCTCCTGACAATACTCGCTGCTTTGCCAGCTTGAGGGCGAAAATGCCGTGGCCTCGCGCAGCCCATCCCAGCGTTCAGGCGGCCGGGGCGAGCGCCAGCGCCACTCCCCCACGGGCGGCGCGGCGTAGGGAATACCGCACCAGACGTGGACGTTTTCATCGGTTAAACCAGACAGTGCGCCCTGGCGCGTTTCAACCACAGGGGCGGAAGGATTTTGCATAACGACCTTATTGTTTCCATCACACCCCTGCAGAGTAACGATTTCAGAACAAACCGCAACGCTGTTTGCTGCGCGTTTCAGCCTCCTGATAGAGCGTAAACTCGTCATACACCGGGCATCCCAGCGCGTCTTCAAACGCATCGCGGCTGGCGTTACCGTGACTGCGGGCCTGGGTTTCGTTCCCGAGATTGGACTGGAAAATTCCCGCGGCGCTGACCGGGAGGAAATCTTCGTAGGTGATCGGCTGGGCAACCACCCATCCGCGCTCGATCAGCGGCTGCGGATCGTCGCCCGGACGAAACGCATGCCGATGCGCTTCCCCGGCTGGCGTCAGGCGGTAGCGGAAATAAGCCAGCTCCTGACGGCGCATGAGCATTTCGCTGTCCGGGAAGGCGCTAAAGATCTCCCGCAGATGCAGCTGATGGGTCAGGTTATCTTTACCGGTACCGGCCTGGGCGAGGAGGCTATCGTACAGTTCACGGCCTTTCGGGGTCAGCGCCACGCCGCGCTGTTCAATCTCACCGAAGCGCGCGGTGTGGGTGCCTTTATGTTCACCGGCAAACAGCACCGGCTCTTCCAGCGCCTTGAAGCTGGTTTGACGCAATAAGACGGGCACCTCGCGACGCGGCGGACCTTCGATCAGAATTTTTGGCTCGATGCCGTACTTCGGCATCAGCTCCTGCACCCGGTCAATGTCCAGCGTGCGCGGCGTGAGGTGGTTAATGTGGCAGCCCGGGAAGCAGACCACGTCGGCAATCAGACGGTGCTCGTTGTGCAGCGCCAGATAGGTTTCCTGATCGACCGTCGCATGGCGGTGCCAGCGGAAGGTTTCTAACGCTTCCTGCACAAATTCGTGCGCCTGTGCGTCAGTAAACTGCCCTTCCGACTCGTGGAGGTCGATCAGTTCCAGGCAGCGCGGGGTGAAGATGTTGCGGTGAGACAGGATCTCCGTGGCCCGCTCGCGCAGCGCGACGTTTTCAATCAGCTCAAGACGCAGCAGCGAGGTAAAGATACGAAACGGATTTCGGCACAGCGCCGCATCCTCTATCGGACGAAACGCCGTTGAGTGGACGGGCACCCCCGCCTGAGAGAGATCGTAATAGCTGACCGGGTACATACCCATAATGGCAAACATACGGCGCAGGGTTAAAAGTTCCTGTGCCGTGCCGACGCGGATCGCCCCGTGACGCTCCACGTTCAGGCGCGCAAGCTCATCGGCGTTAGCCAGTTGCTCATGTAATAGTGGATTATTTTCCAGAACCGCCAGGTTTACGTCCGCAACCAGTTCAAGCAAGGTGCCGTACTGCGGAACTTCCTGCTGGTACATCGCCGACATAGCCTGCGAAAAGTGTTCCCGAATGTCATCAGCCGTGATGGTGTTCGCCATGATGTCATGCCTCCAGTGAATATTACCTGGAGTGTAGAGAAACCCGTTCCTTCCGGGGGGAAGAATTTCTGAATTGTGATCTTAAGACGACAGTGGTCAAACCGTGTGCTATCAGGCCCCTGAACAGCGCCTAACGGAACCGCCCTTTCAGCCTGAACGCTTTTATCCAGGATTTTCCTTATAATTATTTAGGGTTCCGCTTTCTAGCTATAAAGGAGTATTTTTTGGCTCTCTCCTGAATGCAAATTAACCAATTCGAGTAAGCCATTATTTTCATCCTCACCTTTCAAATTTTTAGCCCGAAGTTAGGATTAATCTTAATGGTTGTTTACAAGTCCTTCCTGTCTATTCATATTTCCATTTTAAGCGAAGCGTAAATTTACAAACATTTAAAAATAACGCAACCGCAAATAGCAAAACGCATTTGACGGATGCCGCACAGCGACTAGAGTTATTACTCGAACGACGAGTGATACGGAATATTTTCGTATCGTACTGACATAACCAATATATGACTATGAGGTTTAATATGGCAGAGCATCGTGGTGGTTCCGGTAATTTCGCTGAAGACCGTGAAAAAGCATCAGAAGCTGGACGTAAAGGTGGCCAGCATAGCGGTGGGAACTTTAAAAACGATCCGCAACGCGCTTCTGAAGCGGGTAAGAAAGGAGGACAGAACAGTCACGGCGGAGGCCGTAAATCTGATAACTCCTGATCTTATTTAATACTCTTTTAATAAAACCAGAGAGCATGCTGCGGGCTGAAAAGCTCGCAGTACCCTTTCTTTATTTTACCGGAGCGTAATTATTATGAATATGAAAAGCGTCGAGGATGTCTTTATTCATCTTCTGTCGGACACCTACAGCGCAGAAAAGCAGCTTACCCGTGCGTTAAGCAAACTTGCCCGCGCCGCCTCCAGCGAGAAGCTGAGCGCCGCTTTTACCGCACACCTTGAGGAGACGCAGGGTCAGATCGAACGTATCGACCAGATCGTCGAGCAGGAAGACGGTATCAAGCTTAAGCGCATGAAGTGCGTGGCGATGGAAGGCTTAATTGAAGAAGCCAACGAAGTCATCGAAAGCACGGAAAAAAATGAAGTACGTGATGCCGCACTTATTGCCGCCGCGCAAAAAGTCGAACATTACGAAATTGCCAGCTACGGTACCCTTGCCACATTAGCAGAACAACTGGGCTATAAAAAAGCCGTTAAGCTTCTTGCCGAAACGCTGGAAGAAGAAAAAGAGACCGACCTTAAACTCACCGACCTGGCCGTAGGAAATATTAACCAAAAAGCGCAGAAATGACGCAATAATACAGGTTAAATAAAATGAGCATCAGTCCCAGGACAATTAAAAGGTGCCATTTAGCGGCAGCCATAATATGGTTCATTCTCGCCATTCCCTCCGTAATTTGGTGGAAGAACAGCGTGCTATGGGTCATTATTATCAGCATTTACGCCAATATTGTCGGCCATTTATCTGGCTACAGTGCCGCGCGTGCCGATCAGGCTGCTGAAAGTGAGACCAAATAAGCGAACCCCTAATGAGGATACAATGATGAATCACGTAGAACACTACCATGACTGGCTACGCGATGCCCATGCGATGGAAAAGCAAGCCGAATCTATGCTGGAATCCATGGCCAGCCGTATCGATAATTATCCTGATGTTCGCGCCAGAATTGAGCAGCATATTAATGAGACAAAACGGCAAATTACATTGCTGGAAGAAATCCTCGACCGTAATGATATTTCTCGTTCGGTTTTAAAAGATTCGATGAGCAAAATGGCGGCGCTCGGGCAGTCCATTGGCGGCATGTTCCCGTCGGATGAAATCGTTAAGGGGTCGATCAGCGGCTATGTTTTCGAACAATTTGAAATAGCCTGTTATACCTCCCTGCTCGCGGCGGCTAAGAAAGCAGGCGACACGGCCTCGGTACCTGCCATCGAGACGATTCTGGCCGAAGAACGCGAAATGGCCGACTGGCTGATTCGCCATATTCCGCAGACCACGGAACAGTTCCTGCTGCGTTCAGACGCATCGGGCGTCGAAGCAAAAAAATAATCAGGGAGAATCGCCATGTTCCGACACGTCAAACAGCTGCAATATACGGTTCGCGTTGCCGAACCGAACCCAGGCCTCGCCAACCTTTTACTGGAACAGTTCGGTGGGCCTCAGGGCGAACTGGCTGCCGCCTGCCGGTACTTTACGCAAGGATTGAGCGATGACGATCCGGGCCGTAAAGATATGCTGATGGATATCGCCACCGAGGAGCTAAGCCACCTCGAAATCATCGGTACCCTGGTCGGCATGCTGAATAAAGGCGCCAAAGGCGCGCTGGCGGAAGGGGTGGAAAACGAGGCCGAGCTGTATCGCTCCATGACCGAAAACGGCAATGACAGCCACATCACCTCCCTGCTCTACGGTGGCGGCACCCCGCTCACTAACTCGGCGGGCGTGCCCTGGACGGCGGCCTACGTCGACACCATCGGCGAGCCGACGGCGGACCTGCGCTCAAACGTGGCAGCAGAGGCCAGAGCGAAAATCATCTATGAACGGCTGATCAACGTGACCGACGATCCCGGCGTAAAGGATGCCCTGGCTTTTCTGATGACGCGCGAGGCGGCGCACCAGCTCTCCTTTGAGAAGGCGCTGCAGTCCATCCGTAATAATTTCCCACCGGGAAAATTGCCGCCAATCGAGGAATTCACCAACAAGTACTACGATATGTCTGAAGGTGGAGAGGTTCGCGGAAGCTGGAACAGCGATAAACATTTCGATTACGTTGAGTCCCCCCAGCCTGCGGTTGACGGCGGTGATGGCAGCGCAAGCGTCACGCTCACGACCGAACAGGCAACCCTGGTCAAGGCGATGTCTGCCCGCACGAAGTCCGATCCACATTCTGACCCGCTGACCGGTGCCGAGCTGGGTGCCGGTAAGACTAAACCGTAATCGGTTTTGCCGGGCAGCCATAAACTGCCCGGCAATTCTCGTGCCCCATCGTTTCAGAGGTACGGACCATGTTCGAACTCGACGCGTTCCATCTGGCCAGAATTCAGTTCGCTTTTACCGTCTCGTTTCATATCCTTTTTCCTGCGATCACCATCGGCCTCGCCAGCTATCTGGTGGTGCTGGAGGGCATGTGGCTGCGCACCAAAAACGACGTCTGGCGATCGTTGTACCATTTCTGGCTCAAGATATTTGCCGTTAACTTCGGGATGGGTGTCGTTTCCGGCCTGGTCATGGCGTACCAGTTTGGCACCAACTGGAGCGGGTTCTCACAGTTCGCGGGCAGTATTACCGGCCCTCTTCTGACCTATGAAGTGTTAACCGCCTTCTTCCTTGAGGCCGGTTTCCTTGGCGTTATGATGTTCGGCTGGAATAAGGTCGGCCCGGGCCTGCACTTCTTTTCTACCTGCATGGTGGCGCTCGGCACGCTGATGTCGACCTTCTGGATCCTCGCGTCCAACAGCTGGATGCATACGCCGCAGGGCTTCACTATCGAGAACGGACAGGTTATCCCGCAGGACTGGCTGGCGATCGTCTTTAATCCCTCTTTCCCTTATCGCCTTATTCATATGGCTATCGCCGCGTTTTTGAGCAGCGCGCTGTTTGTTGGCGCGTCGGGCGCATGGCACCTGCTGCGCGGTAACGATACCCCCGCCGTCCGCACCATGTTTTCCATGGCGATGTGGATGGCGCTGCTGGTCGCTCCCATCCAGGCGGTCGTGGGCGATATGCACGGCCTGAACACGCTAGAGCATCAGCCGGCCAAAATTGCCGCCATTGAGGGACACTGGGAAAATCCGCCGGGCGAGGCCACCCCGCTGCTGCTGTTTGGCCTGCCGGATATGGAGGAGGAGCGCACCAAATACGGTCTGGAGATCCCCGCGCTTGGCAGCCTTATCCTGACCCACAGTCTGGATAAGCAGGTCCCGGCGCTGAAGGATTTTCCGAAAGAAGATCGCCCTAATTCGACCATCGTCTTCTGGTCGTTCCGCGTCATGGTCGGGATGGGGCTGCTGATGATTACCCTCGGGCTGATTAGCGTCTGGCTGCGCTATCGTCATCGACTTTTCCACTCTCGCCCGTTCCACTGGTTTGCCCTCTGCATGGGGCCTGCCGGGCTGCTGGCGCTGCTCGCCGGCTGGGTCACCACCGAGGTGGGCCGTCAGCCGTGGGTGGTCTACGGCTATCTGCGCACCATCGACGCGGTATCGCTGCACAGCACCCTGCAGATGAGCATCAGCCTGCTGGCGTTCTTCGTCGTCTACTCGTCGGTGTTTGGGGTGGGCTATGTTTACCTCATCCGGCTGATTAAGAAAGGACCGCAGCCTGTCGATACGCTGACGTCAAACACCTCGGGCACACCCGCCCGTCCGCTGTCTGCCGCTGAGTCTGTTCCTGAACAGGAGAGAAACTGATGGGCGTCGATATCTCAGTTATCTGGTTTGCCATCATCGTCTTTGCCACGCTGATGTACATCATCATGGACGGCTTCGATTTGGGCATCGGCCTGCTGTTTAACTTCGTGGGCGATGCGAAGGAGCGCGATGTGATGGTCAACAGCGTGGCGCCGGTCTGGGACGGCAACGAGACCTGGCTGGTGCTCGGCGGCGCGGGCCTTTTCGGCGCTTTTCCGCTGGCCTATGCGGTGATTATTGATGCGCTCACCATTCCTCTCACCGCGATGCTGATCGGCCTCATCTTCCGCGGCGTCGCCTTTGAGTTCCGCTTCAAAGCCACGCCGTCGCACCGCAAATTCTGGGATTACTCCTTTGCCGGCGGCTCTCTGCTCGCCACCTTCAGCCAGGGCGTGGTGGTGGGCGCCGTGATTAACGGCTTCGACGTTGAGGGGCGGCGTTTCGTCGGCTCCGCGCTTGACTGGCTCACCCCCTTTAACCTCTTCTGCGGTATCGGGCTGGTTGTGGCCTACACGCTGCTGGGCACCACCTGGCTCATTATGAAAAGCGAAGGCGCGCTGCAGGCCCGCATGCGCGAGCTGACCCGCCACGTGCTGCTGGCGCTGGTCGTGGTAATTGCGGTAGTGAGCATCTGGACGCCGCTCGGCTGGCAGTACGTGGCCGACCGCTGGTTTACCCTGCCCAACTTCGTCTGGTTCCTGCCGGTGCCTCTGCTGGTTGCGCTTTTCAGCGTGCTGATCTGGCGCCTGACCCGCAACCCGGCCAGCCACTCCCGCCCCTTCCTGCTGACGCTGGGGCTTATTTTCCTCGGGTTTAGCGGGCTCGGCATCAGCCTCTGGCCGAACATTATTCCGCCGCGCATCACCCTGTGGGAAGCCGCGGCCCCGCCTGCCAGCCAGCTGTTTATGCTGGTAGGCACGTTGCTGATTATTCCGGTGATCCTGGTGTACACCGCCTGGAGCTACTACGTCTTCCGGGGCAAAGTGTCTGATACTGAAGGCTATCACTGAGGAACGCTATGACCGACTGGCATACACGAGCCATTATTTATCAGATTGATACCGCGCTATTTTATGATTTGAACGGCGATGGCTGCGGGGACATCGCCGGGATCGCGGCCAAGCTGCGCTATATACGCCGCATGGGGGCGACGGTCATCTGGATCACCCCGTTTTACCTCACGCCCTTTCTCGATGAAGGCTACGACGTCAGCGACCACCTCCAGGTGGATCCCCGCTTCGGAAAGCTGGCCGATATCATCGCCTTTATCGAGCAGGCCCGCGAGCTGGGCATGCAGGTCATTATCGAGCTGCTGATCCAGCACACGTCGGACGCGCATCCCTGGTTCCAGCAGGCCCGCCGCAACCCGGCGTCACCCTATCGTGATTACTACCTCTGGTCGGATAACGACGAGGACGATACGCCCCCCATGTTTCCCGGCGTGGAAAAGAGCATCTGGAGCTGGGACGACGAGGCGGGACAATACTACCGGCACATGTTCTATCGCCACGAGCCGGATCTGAACCTCACCTCGCCCGCGGTGCTTAAAGAGATTGAAAACATCATCCTCTTCTGGCTCAAGCTGGGCGTGTCGGGATTTCGCCTCGACGCCGCGTCCCACCTCACCACCCAGGCGGGAAACGGTGATGAAAAAAAGGGTCTGTGGATCCTCGAACATATGCGGCGTCTTATCGAAGAGCGCAATCCGGACGCGATCCTGCTGGGCGAAGTTGACGTAGACGTTGAGGCCTATAAAGACTACTTCGGAAATAACGACCGTCTGAATCTGGTGCTCAATTTCTGGCTCAACAAGTATTTCTACGTCAGCCTGGCCCGCAAAAGCGCCCGCCCGCTGCGCAATGCGGTGAAGAAGATGATCGTCCCGCCTGACTCCTGCTGTTTTGCCAACTGGCTGCGCAATCACGACGAGCTGGATCTGGAAGGCATCAGTCAGAAAGACAAACAGTTTGTCCTCGATACCTTCGCCCCTGATGAGGAGATGAACGTCTATCAGCGCGGGATCCGCCGCCGCCTGGCCCCGATGCTCAACGGCGATCGGAAGCGGCTGGCGTTCTGCCACGCGGTGCTGTTTTCCCTGCCGGGTGTCCCGGTGATGCGCTACGGCGACGAGATCGGCATGGGTGACGACCTGGATCTGGAGGAGCGCTACGCCGTCCGCACGCCGATGCAGTGGGCAGGTTCGCAAGGAGGCGGTTTCTCTGCAGCCGACCCGGAAAAATTTATCGCGCCGATTATCGACCATGGCCCTTACCGCTATCAGAAAGTCAACGTCGCCGATTCGCTGCTTCACCACAACTCGCTTTTGCACCGGATCATCGATATTGCCACTACCCGCTCGGAGTTCCCCGAAATAGCCGTTGCGCCCTTTCGCCTTATCGCAATCGATGATGACGCGGTGCTGGGGCTTTATTACGAGACCGACGAGCGCAGCATCCTGACCTTCGTCAACTTCAGCGACCAGCCGGTGCAGTTCACCGCCAAAGGGATCCGCAACGCCACCTGGACCGCCTGTCTCGAGGACAAGCGCTACGATGACGCGCTGATTTGCGGTAAAACCGTTCAGCTCAGCCTTGGCGGCTACGGCTATCGCTGGTTCTGGACGCACCGTAGCGCGCTGCGCTGACTACGGTTTCCGGCGAGTTATCAGACGCGTCAGCACTATTCCCGCCACCGCGAGGGCGCCCAGGGCCACTTTCCCCGGCATGCCGGAGGTGACGGACGGCGCGCGGGTTTTCGCCTCGTCAGTAAAACGGCCATGGATTTTATGCAGATCGTTAACCGGCTGGTCGAGGTAGTCCCGGCGATCCGGCACGTTGAGATCGTCGGTCATCTGGCCTTCCCACGCCTTTTTCACCATCAGCCGGTCAAGAAAACCGGGGAAGAAAAATTGCCCGACGATTGACTGGATGGTGCTGCTGCCAACCCACAGCTCGCGCACCGGCTTTTGCGCCACCCTGAAGATGGCGCTGGCGGCCACCTCAGGCTCAAAGACCGGCGGCACCGGGCGCATCGCCCAGGCGAACTTGTTCCTCGCCCATTCGAACTGCGGGGTATTGAGCCCCGGCATCTGGACCATCGAAAGCTGAACCCGGCTGTTCTCATGCATCAGCTCGGTACGCACCGCATCGGTGAACCCACGGATCGCCGCTTTTGCCCCGCAGTAGGCTGACTGCAGCGGAATGGAACGGTAGGCCAGCGCGGAGCCCACCTGGATAATCACCCCCCTGTCGCGCGGAACCATAAGTTCGAGCGCGGCGCGAGTGCCGTTCACGTAGCCGAGGTACGTCACCTCAGTCACGCGCCGAAACTCGTCCGGCGTGAGGGTACGAAACGGCGCCAGAATGGCCCCCATCGCGTTGTTCACCCAGACATCAATCGCGCCGAGGCGATACTCAATTTCGTTAGCGGCATCCACCACCGCCTGGCTGTCGGCGACGTCCGCCTGCACGGCGTGGGCATTAACGCCAAAGCGCCGTAGCTCCTCCTGGGTAGAGTGCAGGCTGGCCTCATCGCGGGCGATGAGCCCCACGTCGTAACCCGCCTTTGCAAAGTGCAGCGCCGTGGCTTTTCCCACGCCCGCCGTCCCGCCGGTAATCACTATGACAGCCATAGAACCTCCACGTGAGTTTATCCGTTATTCCCGTCTGACAAGGTTGTCACCAGTTCAGCCAGCGAGTAATGCACCGCTTTTTCGACCACGTCCTGACAGTCACCGGAGAAAAGCACGGTGCGGGTCTTCGTCTCGCCGCGTATGTTCCACGCGAAGCAGACCGTCCCCGCCGCCGTGCCGTCGTCGCCCCCTTCCGGACCCGCGTAGCCGCTGATGGCGATGCTGATATCGGCCTGGGCGATGTCGCGGATGCTGGCGGCCATCTCGGTAACCGTCTGTTCGCTCACGGCCGTAAACCGCTCCAGCGTCTCGGGACGCACGCCGAGGATCCGCGCTTTAGCTTCATCGCTGAACACGACCAGCCCAACATCATAAAATTCGGCGGTGTTTTCCTCTGCGCAAAGCGCCACCGAGAGCTTTCCGCCCGTGCAGGATTCTGCGGTGGTTAAGCGAAGCCCGAGATCGGTTAATTTGCTCGCCAGCTTTTTCGTCAGTTCACCCGCGGTATTATTGCCGTCGTGAAAAAGATTGCTCATCTTGCCGCCTCTTATTTCTCGAAAGGAATGATTGAAATATGACCATTGCGCTCAAGTATGGCATATTTAATGTCGCTTATTTCCGTAATACCATTATTTTGACGCGCTGACACCAGAATATCATCACAGGACACGTCAACTTTTTTCAGCTTATCGGCTAACGGCACGCCGTTCTCGACAAGAATAACAGGAGTACCATCCAGAATATTCTCTACTGGCGAAAAATATTTCTTCATCAGCCCGAATATAATATCCACTACCACTAGCGTGGTAATGGTAATCATCGCGCCGGTGACGGAAAAATCTTGTCCGAGAAGCGCCTGCTGTGTGGCTTCACTAATTATCAGGAGCAGAATGAGATCGAAGCTGGTCATCTGCAGCAGCGCGCGACGCCCGGCCACTTTAAATACCACCACGAGGAACAGATAAATAGCCAGCGCGCGAAAGACCATATCCATATCAGCCTCCTACGGGTAAATAAATTGCCAGATGTTAATCTCCGGCTCGCTATTGACGCGGATGACGGTGTTCCATTTACCGGCTCTGGAAGGTGTCGTGAAGAGTAACACGGAGAAGCGGTCGGATTTTTTCAGGTTGTTATAGACAAAAAAGAGGGTCTTCCCGCGGCTGAACATAGCGTCCGGCTGCGGCCAGACGCTGCCGGGCTCATACGCATCGCTGCTCTCGCTGGTCATACTGAGGACATACTTCCCCTCGCTCTGCACCGGAAACGCGAGCGCCATCCGCGTCTCTGTCTCCCGTCGTCCAAAGCGTTCATAGTCTATGGTCAATGATTTAGCGGAATTCGTTTTGACCGTGTCGCTGACCATTCCGCTGGAAAACAGACCGGCAATCGCCGCGACGATAATACCCAGCAGAACAATAAAACCCACCTGACGAAACGCGTATTCAAACGTCAGCAAACGGTAACTCTCATCTATCCCGGGTAACTTTTCATTTTCACGCTTCATGGTCATCGTCACCGTTTCGCTTATTATCCGATAATTTTGATTTCTAACGCGAATGTTTTTAGGACTTATCACATTTGCCACATAAAGGAATAGCAACAATACTTAATAAGTCAAGACACGCAAAATGAAGGATATCGGATGAAATTATCACTTGTTTCCGCTTTATTGATATTTCTGGTTCCGGCCGCATGGGCAGATAATAACGGGGGTTTACAAAAAGGCGAAGCACCACCGCCTCCCCACGCGCTTGATAGCGGATATCGCGGAACCGACGACGCGCGTATTATGACCATCAGGCAGGCAAAAGAATTGCACGATGGTGCGACAATTTCATTACGCGGTAATCTTATTGACGGTAGCGGCGATAAGTTTGTATTTCAGGATAAAACCGGAAAAATCGACGTTATTATTCCCCAGGCAGTCTTCGACGGCAGAACGGTAAAACCCGACCAGATGATCAGTATCAACGGTTCGCTTGATAAAAAATCCTCTCCTGCCGTCGTCCGTGTCGATCGTTTGCAGAAATAATTCAGCGAAGCGTTAACGCTGCAGTTATCCATCAAATCTCACCCCTTGGCTTAAGGAGTCAGCTATGAGTGATACTAAACAACGTACGAACGCTTACCCGCAGCCCCCGTTCCCGGAACAGCCTCAGACGCCGCCGGGACTGGCATCCGAAATGCAGCCTGTACCCGACCACGGGGAAACAAGCTACAAAGGACATGGCCGCCTGGCCGGCAAAAAAGCGCTGATTACCGGCGGTGACTCCGGTATTGGTCGCGCGGTCGCTATCGCCTATGCGCGTGAAGGCGCTGACGTTGCCATTAACTACCTGCCCGAAGAGGAAAAAGACGCCGCTGAGGTCATCGACCTGATTGAAGCCGAAGGTCGCAAGGCTATCGCGCTGCCTGGAGACGTCCGGGACGAAACCTTCTGTCAGAATCTGGTCGAAGAAGCCGTGTCGAAACTGGGCGGGCTGGACATTCTGGTTAACAACGCCGGCCGTCAGCAGTTCCGTGAATCGCTTGAGGAACTGACCACGGAAGATTTTGACGCAACGTTTAAAACCAACGTTTACGCTCCGTTCTGGATCACCAAGGCGGCCCTGCGCCACCTGAAAGCGTCGTCCGTTATCATTAATACCTCGTCCGTTCAGGCGGTGAAGCCCAGCCCCGTGCTGCTGGACTATGCCCAGACGAAAGCCTGTCTGGCGGTATTCACCAAATCCTTAGCCAAACAGCTGGGTCCGAAAGGCATTCGCGTCAACGCGGTTGCTCCTGGCCCTTACTGGACGGTTCTGCAGTCCAGCGGCGGGCAGCCGATGGAAAAAGTGAAGGAGTTCGGTGGCGACACCCCGCTGGGACGTCCGGGCCAGCCCGTCGAGATTGCCCCGCTGTACGTCACGCTGGCCTCGGATGAATGTTCATTTACGTCCGGCCAGGTGTGGTGCTCCGATGGCGGCGACGGCGTGATCTAAACCGGTAGACGATCCCCCTCCGCAGTGAGCAATAAACGAACAAGGATGTTCGCTTTTATTCCCCCGCCAAAAAACCTGTTGTAACTCAAACAGATCAAATGTTAAAAATATTTTGCTATCAGGTTATCAAAATTAAACAACTTAACTTGTCACCCGCATCGCTCTGTTTTTAACATCGCCTATGGAAAAAAATGGTCTGTTCAGTCAGCGCATACGCTTGCGCCATTTGCATACATTTGTGGCCGTCGCTCAACAGGGAACGCTGGGGCGTGCGGCTGAAACTCTCAACCTGAGCCAGCCTGCGCTCTCAAAAACCCTCAACGAGCTGGAACAGCTGACCGGTGCCCGTCTTTTTGACCGCGGCCGGCTGGGGGCGCAGCTTACCATCGTGGGCGAACAGTTCCTCACGCACGCCGTTAAAGTGCTGGATGCGCTCAATACCGCTGGCCAGTCCCTGCACCGAAAAGAAGAGCAATCCAGTGAGGTGGTGCGCGTGGGCGCTCTGCCTACCGCGGCGCTGGGCATTCTTCCGCCCGTTATCGGCCAGTTCCACAAGCAGCAGCGGCATACCACGATTCAGGTCGCCACCATGAATAACACCATGCTGCTCGCGGGGCTGAAATCCGGCGAACTGGATCTCGGAATCGGCCGCATGTCCGACCCTGAGCTGATGGGCGGCCTCAACTATGAACTGCTGTTCCTGGAGTCTCTGAAGCTGGTGGTTCGTCCCGATCACCCCCTGCTGCAGGACACGGTAACGTTAAGCCGCGTGATGGAGTGGCCGGTAGTGGTCTGCCCAAAAGGGACCGTTCCCCGCCAGACCGCCGAAACCTTGCTGCAAATGCAGGGGTGTACGCTGCCCTCAGGGTGTATCGAAACGCTATCGGCCTCGCTTTCACGGCAGCTTACGCTGGATTATGACTACGTCTGGTTCGTCCCCTCCGGTGCGGTGAAAGATGATTTACGTCAGGGAACGCTGATCGCCCTGCCGATTACCTCCCCCGGCCCCGGTGAACCTATCGGCATTTTGACCCGCGTAGACACGCCGCTTTCAACGGGCGCGCAGACGCTGCTGAGCGCTATCCGTAAATCAATGCCGGTCTGACACTTTTCTCCCTTCACCCTAACCCTTTCTGAAAGGCTGAGGGTTCGCCATAAAATAATGCATGCACAGACGGCCCCCTCTCCCTGGAGGGAGAGGGCTGGGGTGAGGGGGAACATACGGCTCTGGTGGTCATTCCGTTCACTTTATATTCTTTGCTACTCTGTAACGACATGGCCTGTGAACGTGCCAGGGTGGCTCAGTCGCCACCACCCTGGCGACCCGGGCTCCCGGCGGTAAATCGCCGCTTCGCGGTCCCTTCGGCTTATTCCTTCCGGCTTATCGGGGACGGGCGGAGGTAACATCCCTGTAAAGCCCGCCCTCTCGGCGCATCCCTGCGCCTCGCCCCGGCCGGAAGGCAAACGCCTCAGCGATTTACAGCCGGACCAGGGCGTCGCTATAAGCCATTCATTTTCCTAAAGCAACATTCATCGCTTCATGTTGAGAAATTACAGGGGGATCCTGCAGCCCCCATAGGGCCAGCAAACTGTTCCATCCGACCTCACTTCCTGCGCCCTAATCAATTAATGCGAAATCATTCATTAACAATTGCGTAAAACAATTTAACAGTTTTATCATAGTGACGAATTCACCAAATGGTTCGTAAATAATTTTACAACCCCGAATTCACCCGTATTAATCATTCTTCCCTCCGCATTTATTACCCAACTGGTACACACCCAGCACGGCGGGGGGATCTTAAGGAGACAGAAATGGCATTTGGCAGCGCGCCACGTGGGATACCGCGTATCCTGCAGTGGCTCCTTGCCGGACTGATGTTGCTCATCGGTCTGGCAGTCGGCGGGCTGGGCTTTAAGCTCGTCACCGTAGGCGGAAGTGGATACTTCCTGATAATGGGCGTGGTGATGGTGATTGCCGCGATCCTGATTTTCCTCAATCGCAGCAGCGGGATCGTACTTTACGCCATCGCCTTTATTGCCTCGCTGTTCTGGGCGGTAGGCGATGCGGGCTGGGATTTCTGGCCGCTCTTCTCTCGCCTGTTTACCTTTGCCGTACTGGCCTTCCTCTGCGCCATCGTCTGGCCTTTCCTGCGCGCGGCAAACCACCGCGCCGCGAACAAGGCTCCCGCTTTTGGCGTCGCGGCCGTGCTCGCGGTGGCGATGCTGGTCAGCCTGGGCTGGATGTTTAAGCCGCAGACCCTCGTGGCAGCGAACGAGCCCGTTCCGGTGAAACCCGTCGCCCCCGGCGAGCAGCAAAAGAACTGGGCGCACTGGGGCAATACCACCCACGGCGACCGTTTTGCCGCGCTGGACCAGATTAACAAGCAAAACGTCCGCGATCTGAAAGTCGCGTGGGTTGCGCACACCGGCGATATTCCGCAGAGCAACGGCTCCGGCGCGGAAGATCAGAACACGCCATTGCAGATTGGCGACACGCTGTACGTCTGTACCCCGTACAGTAAAGTGCTGGCGCTGGACGTGGATTCCGGCAAAGAAAAATGGCGCTACGATTCCAAAGCCACGGCGCCTAACTGGCAGCGCTGCCGCGGTCTGGGCTATTTTGAAGACCATTCCAGCGTGACAACGTCACAGGCAGAGACACCGCCTGCGGCATGCCCTCGCCGCCTGTTCCTGCCGACCACCGACGCCCGCCTGATTGCCATCAACGCGGATGACGGCAAGGTCTGTGAAGACTTCGGCGACCATGGCACCGTGGATCTGAGCGTCGGCATGGGCGAGATCAAGCCCGGATATTATCAGCAGACCTCCACGCCGCTGGTCGCAGGCAATGTGGTTGTCGTCGGCGGTCGCGTCGCGGATAACTACTCCACCGGCGAACCGCCGGGCGTGGTGCGCGCCTACGACGTGCACACCGGTAAGCTGGCGTGGGCGTGGGATCCGGGTAATCCGAACCTGACCGGCCTGCCGCCGGAAGGCCAGACCTACACCCGCGGCACGCCGAACGTCTGGTCAGCAATGTCCTACGACGCTAAGCTGAACCTGATCTACCTGCCAACCGGCAACGCCACCCCGGACTTCTGGGCGGGCGAACGTACCGCGCTGGACGATAAGTACAGTTCCTCCATCGTCGCCGTCGACGCGACCACCGGTCAGGTGCGCTGGCATTTCCAGACGACCCATCACGACCTGTGGGACTTTGACCTGCCTTCCCAGCCGCTGCTGTACGACCTGCCCGACGGTAAGGGCGGTACCACGCCCGTGCTGGTGCAGACCAGCAAGCAGGGCATGATCTTCATGCTTAACCGCGAAACCGGCAAGCCGGTGGCGAAGGTAGAAGAACGTCCTGTCCCGGCGGGTAACGTTGAAGGTGAACGCTACTCGCCGACCCAGCCGTATTCCGTTGGCATGCCGATGATTGGCAACCAGACGCTGACCGAATCCGACATGTGGGGGGCGACGCCTGTTGACCTGCTGCTGTGCCGCATTCAGTTTAAAGAGATGCGTCATCAGGGCGTCTTCACCCCGCCGGGTCTCGACCGTTCCCTGCAGTTCCCTGGCTCACTCGGCGGGATGAACTGGGGTAGCGTCTCCGTTGACCCGAACAACAGCCTGATGTTCGTCAACGATATGCGCCTGGGCCTGGCAAACTACATGGTGCCGCGCGCTAACGTGGCGAAAAACGCCAGCGGCATCGAGATGGGCATCGTACCGATGGACGGCACACCGTTCGGCGCGATGCGCGAACGCTTCCTGTCGCCGCTGGGCATTCCGTGCCAGAAGCCGCCGTTTGGCACCATGTCGGCCGTTGACCTGAAAACCGGCAAGCTGGTGTGGCAGGTGCCTGTTGGCACGGTGGAAGATACCGGGCCGCTGGGCATTCGTATGCACATGCCAATCCCAATCGGCATGCCGACGCTGGGCGCATCACTCTCTACCCAGTCCGGCCTGCTGTTCTTCGCCGGCACGCAGGATTTCTACCTGCGCGCGTTTGATACCGCCACCGGGAAAGAGATCTGGAAAGACCGTCTGCCTGTCGGCAGCCAGTCCGGCCCGATGACCTACGTGTCGCCGAAAACCGGTAAGCAGTACATCATCATCAACGCCGGGGGCGCTCGCCAGTCGCCGGATCGCGGGGATTACGTTATCGCGTACGCGTTACCCGATAAGCAATAAGATGTGAAAAAGGGACCGAAAGGTCCCTTTTTTGTAGGTCAGATTTTGTAGGTCGGGTAAGCGAAGCGCCACCCGACACTGCCGACAACTCAGAACGTCTCCCAGTTATCCCCGGAAACCGTCGCCGCCGGACGCAACGGCGCGTTCTTCGCCACTGGCGCAGACGTCACCGCGCGGCCCGACTTTGCACCGCTCAGACGAAACGCCCCGACCGCCTCGGTCAGACGCGCGCCCTGTTCTTCCAGAGACGCGGCGGCCGCAGAGGCTTCTTCCACCAGCGAGGCGTTCTGCTGGGTCACTTTATCCATCTCAGAAATCGCCTGGCTCACCTGCACGATACCGCGGCTCTGCTCATCGGACGCGGCGGCAATCTCCAGCATGATGTCAGTCACGCGTTTAACCGCTTCGACGATTTCATTCATGGTGTTACCGGCAGCCACAACCTCACCGGAGCCCTGGTCGATCAGCGAGACCGATTCGTTAATCAGGCTTTCGATCTCTTTTGCGGCATTCGCACTGCGGCTTGCAAGGGTTCGGACTTCGCTTGCCACCACGGCAAAACCGCGCCCCTGCTCGCCCGCCCGCGCCGCTTCTACCGCCGCGTTAAGCGCCAGGATATTGGTCTGGAACGCAATGCTGTTGATGACGGCGGTGATCTCGGAGATTTTTTTCGAACTGGTGGAGATATTGCCCATGGTTTTGACCACGCCTGAGACCATCTGGCCGCCGCGGCTGGCTTTCCCGGAGGCATCTTCCGCAAGCTTGCTGGCATGATGGGCGTTATCGGCGTTCTGTTTCACCGTCGCGGTCAGCTGTTCCATGCTTGCGGCGGTTTGCTCAATGGCCGCAGCCTGCTGTTCGGTACGCGAAGAGAGATCGGTGTTACCGGCAGAAATCTCGCTCGTGCCGCGGTAGATCTCCTCCGCCCCCTGACGTACGGTGCCTACGGTGTTTTCAAGCGAGTGCTGCATGGTTTGCAGATCGCGCGTCAGGCGGCCAATTTCGCTGCGCCCGGCCACGTCGTCCGGCATCGTCAGGTCGCCTTTGGCGATATTCTCGATACGTTTCGCTGCACGCTGCAAAGGATTGATTACCGTGCGGCGGAGCACGACAAAGGTCATCGCCGTCAGCACCAGCGCCAGCGCAAACGCGCCCACCATAAACATCAGGCCCAGCTGCGTGCGGCTGTGCGCCTGCGCCGTCAGCGCATTGGCACGCTCGGTACGGATCTTAATCGCCTTCAGCAGCACGGCGTTGTAAGCGTCATCCAGCGGACGCGCCGTTTCGTTTTCGTGGTTGATAATCGCTTCGAACATGCCGTTTTTGGCGAATTTCACCATCGGCTGCATGCCCGCAATATAGGCGTCGTACCGCGCCTTGAGATCCTCATCCAGCGCTGCGCCCTCAGCGGTGCGCACGGCACGATTCATATAGGCGGTAAAGCTCTCCTGGGACTGCTTAATACGCTTTTCAGCCTCGCTGATGTTCTGCTTCATCGCATCCATCTCCGCGATACGGCTTGCCGCACCGGCGTGGATCAGGTTGATACGCGCGGTTCGCAGATGGTTTGAGCTGTTCGACAGCCCCATACGCACCTGAATTTCGGATGTGACATCCTGCTGATCGTTATCGGCCTGCAGCAGGAAATACCCCGCCAGACCCGAGCTCAAGGCGAACAGAAGAATAATGCCACCGAGAATGGAGGAAAACAGCGGAACCAGCCTGATGTGATGCAAGAAGCCCAGCTTGCGCTGCGCCTGCATCGAAGTAGTGTTGTCCATGACCGTCGACTCTCTTGTAGGTAAGATGCGTAAAAACACGCCTGTTAAATAGTCATCGGCACGGCAGAGATTTAGATTACGGCTAAAAACGCCGCACTGGTCACACTTTAGAGAAGATTATTAAAGAAACGCCAGCGGTGAAAAACCGCTGGCAGAAGAGCTACTTGTCGCCGAAATGAATGACGGTACGGATGGATTTTCCTTCGTGCATCAGATCGAACGCGTCGTTGATCTGCTCCAGCGGCAAACGGTGGGTAATGAACGGGTCGAGCTGAATCTTGCCGGCCATGGCATCTTCAACCATACCCGGAAGCTGGGTACGGCCCTTCACGCCGCCAAACGCGGAACCGCGCCACACGCGCCCGGTGACCAGCTGGAATGGACGGGTTTTAATCTCCTGGCCCGCGCCGGCCACGCCAATGATGATGCTCTCGCCCCAGCCTTTGTGGCAGCACTCCAGCGCGGAACGCATCACGTTCACGTTGCCGATACATTCGAAGCTGAAGTCAACGCCGCCGTCGGTCATCTCAACGATGACATCCTGAATCGGTTTTTCGTGATCCTTCGGGTTAACGAAATCGGTCGCGCCCATTTCACCCGCCAGCCTGAATTTCTCCGGGTTGGTGTCGACCGCGATGATACGACCGGCTTTCGCCTGCACCGCGCCCTGAATGACCGCCAGACCAATGCCGCCGAGACCGAACACCGCAACGGTGTCGCCCTCTTTGACTTTTGCCGTGTTATGCACCGCGCCGATACCGGTGGTCACGCCGCAGCCCAGCAGGCAGACTTTATCCAGCGGCGCCTGCGGGTTCACCTTCGCCAGGGAAATTTCCGCGCATACGGTGTACTCGCTGAAGGTGCTGGTGCCCATGTAGTGATAAACAGGCTCGCCGTTATAGGAGAAACGGGTGGTGCCGTCCGGCATCAGCCCTTTCCCCTGAGTGGCGCGAACCGCCTGGCAGAGGTTGGTTTTACCGGATTTACAGAACTTACACTCGCCGCACTCCGCCGTGTACAGCGGGATAACGTGATCGCCAGGCTTCAGGCTGGTCACGCCCTCGCCCACTTCCACCACAATCCCGCCGCCTTCATGACCCAGCACCGCCGGGAAGACGCCTTCCGGATCGTCACCGGAGAGCGTAAACGCATCGGTATGGCACACGCCGGTATGGGTGATTTTGATCAGCACTTCGCCTTTCTTCGGCGGTGCCACGTCGATTTCAACGATTTTCAGCGGCTGGCCGGGACCAAATGCAACTGCAGCGCGAGATTTCATCATGTCTTCCCTTTTTGTCAGGTGTGTGGGTTTATTTTAGATAAGAGCGCAGCAAATGGCCGACTTCTGCCATGCGTACGGCTCGCTGATCCGGCGTGGTTTCCCCCGTCACCAGCTCATCTTTGAGGTGAATTTCAACCATTTCGCCCATCAGGCCATTGGCAGCCCCGCGCACGGCGGCGATTTGCTGCAGGATGGCCAGACAGGGGTCGCCCGACTCCAGCGCGCGTTCAAGGGCATCAACCTGACCCCGAATGCGGCGGACGCGAGTAAGAATACGTTTTTTATCTTCGGGTGAATGTGGCATACGCCCTCCTGATACTATAGGGGGGTATGGTATTTTACTTACCTGGCGATGTAAACCTTCTATTTCCGTTGCAAAATCAGCGTATCTACCGCATATCATCAAGCAAGAGAATGAAACCTAAAAATATATAACCATATGAAATATATAATTTTTTAATAACATTATTTGCCTAACCGAATTGAAGATCCCGTTGTTTAGTGACGATTTCATATACAACAGGAGTTAACACATGGCATGGAACAAACACGCTGCGGCCCTGCATGCACGCCAGAGTGCCGGCATTTCATCGCAAAAACGCTGTGGTGAATTTACTCGCAAGGCAATACGAGCAGGTGGCGTGGATATTGGAAATGCACCCAATGCAAAAGACTATGGCAGTAACCTTGAACGAGCAGGTTTCAGAGTTTTAGGGCAAGGTGAAACATTACAGGAAGGCGATGTGGTTGTTATTCAGCCCTATGAGGGAGGAAATCCGGCAGGTCACATGGCGATTTATGACGGTACAACCTGGTACTCTGATTTCAGACAAAGAAATATGTGGGGTGGTCCGGGATATCGCTCCGCACGCCCTGCTTATAAAATTTACAGGAAAAGCTGATGCGTAACGTTCTTTTGATGTGCCTGTTACTGACAGGATGTGCAACACAGATGGATACGCCGGAAAAACGCACTCATGACTTTTATACGTTTTACCTCACGGCTTTCGTTACAGACAGCAAAGAAGATAATCTCGATTCCCCAAAAATGCGTGAGTATATCGCGCGAGACACGCTCTTCCGACTGCAGAGAATTTTCTCTCTCTATGAGCAGGAAATTATCGGTTCCGACTATTTTACCTATACGCAAGACTATGCCGCGGAGTGGATCCCTGACCTAAGCGTAAGCAACGCGATAAACTCTGCGTCCGGAAAACTTGTTAACGTCGAGCTGGGTGTGGGTCATGAGCAGAAGCTGCAGTTAAACGTGTATCTGCGCAATGAAGACGGTAAGTGGAAAATATATCGCGTCACCGATGCGAGCCATCATTTTGAACAGTATATTTTTGACGACAGGGCGATTGCTGCCGCACAACGATATGCCGCAAGTATAACGTCCCCCTAATCTCTCTTTTCTTGTGTCATGCCAGGACATATGTCCTGGCATTTGTGTTTTCATAATTTACCCGGCATTGACGAGCCCTTGTTCACAACGAATGTCATCAATCATTTATCGTCCTGTCGCGACGGTGTTCCTGCGAACTACACGTTTAATCATAGAGTTACGATATTGTACTTTCCTCCCCGGCCGCATCTCTTTTTATCGTGAGCGCTTGAACAACCCTACCAATTTTAGTGTAAAACAATAAATGTTTATTGTTTTACGATAATCTCCAGGCTAGCCTGCACGCACTTCAACTTACCCTTTGCCAGGAGAGGCATCGAATGAAAAGAAGTCTGCTGTATGGCGTTTCGCTCGCGGGGATCGCGCTTTGCGCCCCCGCACGCAGTGCGGATCTGTCCGGTTACGCGGGACTGGGCGTCGCGGTCAGCCCCGTTTATTCGGGATCGCAGCATTACGCGCCCGGGCCGCTACTTAAAGGCGGCCTGAGTCTGAAGAGTAAAGACTATGGGCAGTGGGATCTCTCTACGGAAGGTCTTGCATGGACATATAGCCCCGACGCCCCGTTTGCCGTGAGCCTGCTGCTGGCCTCTGATGAGGGGCGAAAAGAGACAGTTAACTATCCCTTCTCCGCCCGAAAAAACCGCGACCTGCAGGGAATGGGCGATATGTCCGACATGCTGATGGCTGGCGCGGAGATGCGTTATCACCGCGAGGACTGGACGATATGGCTGCGGGCGTTAAGCGCAACGCAAAAACACCGGTACGGTGGCGAGACGCAGCCGCAGGCGAGGACCGTGAACAGCGGCGTAAAGTCCACCCTCTGGCGCGGGCAGGACGTCGAGTTTTCGGTCGCAGGTGACATCACCTGGGCGAACGGCGGCTATCAGCAGCGCCATTATGGCGTCACCGCGAACCAGTCTCAGCGCACTGGGTTTGAGGCATATTCACCCTCATCGGGTTTGCAGGAAGCTGGGGTCGATAGCGAACTGGTCTGGCACATCAGCGAAAATCTGGCGGCTGGGGTGGCCGGCCGCGCAGCCTGTCTGATTGATGAAGCGGGTCAGAGCCCGCTGGTGAAAAGCCGCATACAGTACACCCTGTCATCCATGATCCAGTACGAGTTCTGAGGCGAAAACCATGAATAAACGGTATGTGTACAGCCGCAGGCGACTCTTAGCCGCAGGGGTGGTTTTTGTGTCGCTGATTGCTGCAGGCATCTACCTGCAGCCGGGCGTCAGCACTCCGTCCCCGCGCCAGACGGGAGATGCAACCATAGTCTCGTTCCTGACGCCATTACTCAGCGGTGCGCGAGGCAGCGTTGCCGTCGCATTCATTACGCCGAAAGGCGTGCAGTACGCTCTGTGGGACAGCGATTTTACGAAACAGTATGAAATCGCCAGCCTGACCAAAACCATGACCAGCAGCCTGCTGATTGAGGCGCAGCGACGCGGCGAAGCGGCGCCACAAACCCGCGTCGGTGAACTTATTCCGGAGATAGCGGGCCTGGCGAGCGATATTACCCTGGCGCAGCTGGCTTCGCACCGCTCCGGCCTGCCGCCGCTGGCGACGTCGTTACCCGAGAAAGTTCAGGTCATTAAAAGCATCATCCTGCGTGACAATATCTGGAACTTCGATGAGGAGACATTAATAGAGATGGTGAATAAAGCCAGCGTCGAACGCCCGGCTGAATTTGACTATTCCAACACCGGCTACGCGCTGCTGGGACTGGCGCTGGCGCGTGCATCGCATCAATCTTTTGCTCATCTCCTGCAAACGCGAATTTTCGCTCAGGCGCATATGACAGACTCCGTCGTCGCCAGCGATACGACGCCCGCCTCTTTCGCATTCAGCCGCGGTCGGTCCGCTTCCGGCCTGAGCGAAGCGCCGTGGGTCATGCACGCGTTTGCCCCTGCCGCAGGCGTGCGCTCAACCATTGTCGACATGGCCCATTACGCGCAGTCGCTGCTGGAAGGAAAGCTCGCATGGAGCGACGCAATGACGCCACAGTTTGCGACTGACGATCCCGATTCACGCGTAGGCTATGGCTGGTTCACCACGCGCATTCAGGGGCGCGATATCACCTGGCATGATGGTGAATCGTCAGGGTTTGCTTCCGCTATTGCCTTCGACCGACAGCGTAAAAGCGCCGTGGTGATCCTTTCCGACACCGCGTGGCCGGTGGTTGTCCCGGCCATACGGCTGCTGTTAGCCCAGCCATATCAGGCAGCAGAGGCGCATCATGAACTGGATTGATATTCTCTGGGCGATACTAACCTTCGTCTCGGCCCTGCTGTTTACGTGCGGAGCCTGGGCCGCGCGGTATAAACTTCGGCTGGTGAACACAATGCTGACCGTCGGAATCATTCTCTATAGCATGGAGATGATGCAGACCATCACCCATCTGAACAGTTCAGGTTACTTTTTCAGAATGCTCACCTGGGTGATTCAGGCCTCTTATCTCGCCATTAGCGTGTATCACGTGTGGCCAAAACCGTGGATGAAACGCGGCGCTAACTGTCTGAACGGTGGCAAGATTGCCATCGCGCTGATGCTTATGTCATGCTTGAGCATGCTGGTCTTAAAATAATATGAAATATTCAGGAAGGTTCGACGTGAATGGTGCGAGGGATAAACTCAGTCTGGTGCTCATCGCAGGGGTGCTGCCGCTATTTCTCATCCTGGTTTTAATCACCCCTTTGTGGATTTATTTCACCGGCGAGTCGTTTTTCATTTCCACTCTGCTAAAGCTCGCTGAGGTTCAGAATGACGATCTGGCGGTTTCGACGGTTTCGCCGCTACGCCAGATACTCCTGCTGGCGATCCTTTATCTCCCGGCGGGGCTGTTTGCCTTCGCTATCTGGCAGGGAATGAGCGTCACGCGACAGGTTCGTCAAAAGCAGATCCTCTCCCGGGCCCTGGCGAACAGCGTTCGCAACATTGCAATCGCAATGCTAAGCCTTGGGATCGCGCTGCCGGTCTGTCGCTTTTTGATCCCTCTCGCGATCGCGTGGCCGGGACATTACTACCAGGTCACCCTTTTGCTTGGGGATTTTGTTCTGTTATTAACCGGCGGTTTGCTGCTGGTAACGTTTCACTCCCTGGTCGAAGGGATCAAAGCGGAAGAAGAAAATAAGGAGTTCATCTGATTATGGCTGTCGTGGTTCATCTGGACAAAATGCTGGTAGAAAAGAAAATGACGTCCAGAGCCCTGGCTGCCTTTGTGGGGATCACGGAGCAAAACCTGTCGCTGCTCAAGTCCGGCAAGGTTAAAGGGATACGTTTTGATACGCTGGCGAAAATTTGCGAAGCGCTGCAGTGTCAACCCGGCGACATCCTTTCCTGGGAGCCGGACAGCCCGGAATGAAGCGCCTGCGCCAGCGTTTGCAGCTCCTCCTTAAGCCAGCGGGTCGCCCCTCGCTGGCCGCTGCGTTTATGCGAGTAAATTTTCACTTCAAAGGTGCGTATCGAAAACGGTAAAGGAAAAATCCTCAGGTCCGCTGCCGCAGCCAGCTTCTCAGCGGCAAAACGGGGGATCGCCATCAGCAGGTCGCTTTCCGCAACGATAAACGGCGCGCTCAGCATCGACGGCGTTTTGATCGCAATTTGTCGGGTATAGCCCAGTTGTTCCAGCCGCACGTCCAGAACGCCCTGCTTCTCATTCCATGGCGTCACCACCAGGTGTCGGGCCGCGAGATAATCCTCCAGCGTCAGACGCGTCCGGCGCGCGTTGCTGATGACCACATACTCATCTTCAAACCAGTCGATCTCTTCCAGCTCCGGGTGCCGGATATCATCCTGAGTGCTGAACCCCAGCGCAAGATCCACTTCGCCCGCCAGCAGTTCCGTCAGCGCCGGGCTGTGCGGCAGATAGCGCAATTCGAAACGCAAACCCGGGGCCGCAAGCTGCAGTTTGTGCATCAGCGCCGGGAAAATGCACAGCGCGGTAAAGTCCGTAATCCCAATTTGTAGGCTTTCGGTACTGCTGGCCGGGTCAAACTCCGGCTGCGGGGTCAGCTCATGATTGAGGAACGACAATGCGGAAGCAATCGAAGGCGCAAGCTGAGAGGCATACACGCTGGGGGACATGCGATGCCCTTCCCGAAAAAAGAGCGGGTCATTAAGGGTGATGCGCAAACGCGACAGCGCATGGCTCAGTGCCGATGTGCTCATCGCCAGCTCGTCAGCGGCCAGCCGAACGGAACGATGGCGGTAAATCGAGTCGAAAACGGGCAGCAGGTTTAAATCAAGACGCCTCAGTACCGAATGCATAATATTCATCATTTGTTGATTTCATTGCACTTAATTCTTCGGACAATACTCCGTATGCTTAACGCCATCAATCGTACACAGGCTAAAACACAGGAAAAACAATGAGCATCACCATTCGTCAGGCCCGCCCCGAAGATGCGGCGGCAATATACGCCATGATCTACGAGCTGGCGGTGTATGAAAAAGCGCCGGAAGAAGTGGTTACCACGCCGGAGGAAATCCGCGAAACGCTCTTTGGCACAGGCACAAAAACCGAAGCGTTGATCGCGGAGTGTGAAGGCAAGACTGCCGGCTATGCCGTGTTCTTCACCAGCTATTCGACCTGGCTCGGACGCAACGGGATTTATATGGAAGACCTGTACGTATCCCCGGAGTATCGCGGTAAAGGCGCGGGAAGAGCGCTGCTGAAACATATCGCTCAGCTCGCGGTAAAACGGCAGTGCGGCCGCCTTGAATGGAGCGTGCTGGACTGGAACCAGCCCGCCATTGATTTTTACCTGAGCATAGGCGCGCTGCCGCAGTCCGAATGGGTTCGCTATCGTCTTGATGGCGACGCGCTGCTGAATTTTGCCGAATAGCGACACGTGGTACCCGAGATGATCCCGCCCCGCGGGGTCGCTCTGACCTGCCTTAATCCCGTCTCAACAGATGATGAATTTATGCTACCCTTCCATAAATTTCATAAACATATTGCAGAACGCCATGACGACAGCCCCTTTTATCCGCCCACAACTTTCCCTGCCAGACGGTGCCGACAAGCTGCTGTTGCACTCCTGCTGCGCCCCCTGCTCGGGTGAAGTGATGGAGGCTATCCAGGCTTCGGGGATTGACTATACGATTTTCTTCTACAACCCCAATATCCATCCACAAAAGGAATACCTCATTCGTAAGGAGGAGAATATTCGCTTTGCGGAAAAACACGGCGTGCCGTTTGTTGATGCCGATTACGATACAGATAACTGGTTTGAGCGTGCGAAAGGCATGGAATGGGAACCCGAGCGTGGCGTCCGCTGCACCATGTGCTTCGATATGCGTTTCGAGCGTACGGCGCTGTATGCGGCAGAAAATGGATTCAGCGTCATCAGCAGCTCGCTGGGGATCTCCCGCTGGAAAAACATGCAGCAGATAAATGACTGCGGCCAGCGTGCTGCCGCGCGCTATCCGGGTATGGTTTACTGGGACTATAACTGGCGTAAACAGGGCGGCTCCTCTCGCATGATTGAGATCAGCAAGCGGGAGCAGTTTTACCAGCAGGAATACTGCGGGTGCGTTTATTCGCTCAGGGACAGTAACCTGCATCGTAAGTCTCAGGGCCGCCCGCTGATTCGCATCGGGAAACTGTATTACGGTCAGGATGACAATGAGAAATAACGGGTTTCCGGTATAGAGATATATCCGAAAACAGCCCTGATATGTACCGAATTTAGCCTAACGTCTCCCACATCCACAAAGAGCGGCTATCCTTTAATAATCAACAAAAGGAGGCAAAAATGTCTGATTTCGGTACTGATAAAAACACCCAGTTTGCTGAAGATAAAGCAAAAAATAAATTTGACGAGCTTGCAGGTTCCGCGCAGCAGCAGTTTGGTGAATTCGTTGATTCACCAAAGCATCAGGTAAAAGGTGCGGCCAGAAAATATGCCGCGCAGGCCAGCGATGCCGTTTCCGACGTCACTGAAGCTGTCAGAAATAACCCCCTCACCGGCCTCGTCGCAGCGGGTGCGGTCGGTATTGTTCTCGGCCTGCTGCTCGGTCGAAAATAATAAAAGGCCCTTCGGGGCTTTATTTTTCTTAGCTAAACATCCTGACCATGCGGTCTAACTCTTCCTCTTTCACTGCGCGCGATAAATAATACCCCTGAAAATTTTTGACGCCCAGCGCGACTAATTTTTCAAACTTTTCTTCACTATCAACCCCCTCGGCAATACAGTCCGTTCCGGTCATGTCGCTATAAATCTGTATCGCTTTAATCAGGTTATAGTCATTGTCGTTTGCCACAAAATGCTCAACGATGTCGCGATCCAGCTTGAGTCCATCAAAATGCACCTGCCGCACCGGGAACATGGTTTGATGGTTAGAGAAGCAGTCATCCAGAAATAATCGACACCCCGTATTACGCAAATGCCGCATGGTTTCAGGGATCCTTTTGTCCTTCGTCACGTCAATATCTTCAGCAAATTCAAAGACCAGCTTTTCGGCCCACTGCGGCTTGAGCAGCATGTCGATAGCTTTCTTTGCCATATCAGGCAATGCATTTCCGGAAGCCAGACGAGGCGGAATATTTACAGAAAAATAGTATTTTCCATTATACTTATTAATCCCTGACACGGCGGCATGGATGACTAACGCCGTTATTTTCAACCATATCTCATGATTTGAAATATCCGTGAGAAAACTGGCCGGCTTGACAATTTTACCGTTTTTATTCCAGCGGATCAGTATCTCAAAGCCTACGCCCTTTTTGTCACGATCGGTAATGATCTGATAAGCGGGGAAGATCTCTTTTTTATATAATGCATTAAAAATTTCTGATTCTTTATCCGTAAAATCCGTATGTTGGCTCCGCCGCTTGATACGTCTTTCCGCGCTGAAATTGTGCGAATCGTTTAGCCACCGCTTAATTAAGCGTAATTTCAGCACGCCTTCCTTACGGTGGGTATAAACCGTTTTATTAGAAAGTCCCATTTCGTCGCACATTTCTTTTACGGACATGCCGCGGTAGAAATTTAATAAAACGTCAATTTCTCTTTTTGTTAGCCACTTTACGGTTTCTTGCGAAGAATTATCCTTGTAGCGATCGCGTAATACGTACGAACGATCTTTAAAAATATTATGGTGTGTATGAATACAGGTTATGACATCTGAAACGCGGGCCAGTCGAATCAATGATAATTGATAACTATTATTTAAAAGCGTGCCCAGGGTGCGATATAGCCAGCTATCCGGCAGGTCGCCATACAGGGTGACGCGTCGAATAACGGGAAGTGCATTGAGTACGGACGCCAGTCTCTTCAGGCTCTCCAGGAGGCTGACGATACCTTTTCCGAGAAACACCACAATATGAGCATTCTGATTTATAAGGATAATTTCTAAATCCTGTTGGGATACCTCATCCCCGTCAAAGTGAATATGCGAAGCCTGTATTCCGTACTGGTTAAGGATCAGACGATATCCCTGGAACGTAAAACCGCAGGCGGAGATGACAAATTTATGTTCATCGCACGCCTCATTTCTGAGAGAAATTGTGTGGGTCATAAACTGCTCCTGGGCACTGAGGCACCATTTCCATTTGTTAATACGTAAAATTTAACGCACCTGTTATAAACATTAATTTTACAGTACAGCTTCAGGGTAAGAAACAGTTATCCGCTGAACTCACAGGAACATCTTTGCGTTAATCACCGTCGTTTAAATGTACTTTTCTTTGCAAATAACAACGGCAAATATCTTATTCTCAGGGTATAATGAAAATTCCGAAAAAGAAGAGTGGACACTTCATCTATCGGCTCATTCAAATACGAGAAAAATGCTATGGATAATCACATCTCATCCAGGGCCTTGCTACATCGAAGGGATGTTATAAAGAACAATCCGCGATTCGGTGAGGCAATATTAGAGCACTACACAATTAATGACACCATCTACAAAAAACAACCTTTGTTCTACAAGACAATGCTGCAGGAATCACGGTTTAACATTATCCTCTCCATGTGTTGTTTTATTTTTGGAAATCAGGCCGAGTCAGTTTCAGAGATTAAAGAGTTATGCTCTCGCTATAAAATAGCCAGCCCCAACAGCGTGATTGCGATCATTACGATACTGAGAACCACCGGGCGCATCAGGACCTGGCGCTGCACGGATGACCGACGCAAAACGAGAATCGCGCCAACCGAAAAAGGACTCAATGAACTTAAGCGCTATATGTCCGGCGCTTTTTTGCCCGTCAGCATTCTTTATCCGGCATTTAATATTAATGTTAACCTGCTGGATAATGATATTTTGAGAAACAACTTTTTCCGCCGCGCGGCTGAATATCTTTTCCGGGGATTAACGTTCAGAAAGGTGTTACCTGAGGTGGGGTTATTTATTGATAAAGATGGCGGCCGCATGATTATGCTTTATATCTATCTGCAGGCCATGAAAAATAAATCCGCTCACGGTGCGGTCATTGACTATTCAGCCAGCACGCTCGCAAAGGAATTTTTTGTTTCGCGCATCCACGTCAACCGAATTGTCAAGTCGGCACAAGAGGCGGGTTATCTTAAAGATCGTGGTGATGGTCGGATGTCGATATACCCGGCGTTTATCGACCTTGTCGAAAATTATGCCGGTTTATATTTTGCGTATGTTACGCATTACATCAACGTTGTGCCTAAAGAGCGACGCCACGCTCACAACGTGACGTCAACCGTATAATCCAGCAGGCGTTCGGAGTTCCGAACGCCATTTCCCTATCGTTCCCGCAGCGCCTCTTTCGCCTTGTTCAGCGGTTTCAACAGATAATCCAGAATGGTTTTGCTGCCGGTTTTAATATCAACGGTGGCAATCATGCCCGGAAAGACCGGAAATTCCTGACCTTGCTTATTGGTCAGATGGTTACTGTCGGTACGGATATAGACGCGATAGTAGTAGACATCCCTTTTCACCTCATCCTGCAGGGTGTCCGGCGAAATCATCGTCACTTCCCCTTCCAGCCCGCCGTAAATGGAGTAGTCATAGGCCGTAATTTTCACCAGCGCTTTCTGGCCGGGATGGATAAACGCCACATCGCGCGGCGAGATTTTCGCTTCGACCACCATCTGATCGTCAAGCGGGACAAGGCTCATCAGCTTGCCGTTCGGCGGGATAACGCCTCCCACGGTCGTGACGTCAATATCCTTCACGATCCCGCGAACCGGGGCATTGAAGGTCAGTCGGGTCAGGGAGTCCTCACGCCCTTTCATCACCGAACGCTGGGCCTCAATCTCCGCATTGGCTTTCGCCAGCTCCTCACGGGCGCGAACGTAATACTGGTTTTTCATCTCGGTGATTTTATTCTCAAGCTCATTTTTTTGACGCTCAAGACGTAACACCTCAACCTTGCTGGCCGCCCCCTGGGTCACCAGTGGACGAGTTAACGACAGCTCGCGCTGCACCAGCTCGGCGCCCTGACGCAACCCGGCCAGCCCTTTTTCGAGGCTTTCACGACGGGACTGATAGAGCGCCGTTTCCTGTTTGACCAGCTCAACGTCGTCATCCAGCTCCTCCGGAAACGCGAGCTCCGTGTCGTTCACTTCGGCCTTCAGGCGCGCAGCGGTTGCCAGCGCCGCATTCAGGCGAGACTCGCTCTCCAGCACGCTCGACTCGGTTTTTGTCCGGTCAAGCTGCGCGAGCTGCTGCCCGCGTTCCACGATGTCGCCTTCGCGCACCATCAGGCTGTGAATGATGCCGCCTTCCAGGGACTGGATGACCTGCTCATGCGAAGACGGTATGACCTTGCCGCTGCCGGTCGTCACTTCATCCAGATGGAACAGGCTTGCCCAGGCGATAAACACCGCCAGCAGGGCGAACAGGGACCATGCCACCAGCGACGAGCGCGGCAGGCGTGGCTCCTTCAGTCGGCTATTGAAACGAGAGAAATCATTCATGCCGCGCCCTCCTCTGCAACCGCCGCTGGCTTCATGGTCACGGTGCGCTGCGCGGCTTTCTGCGGCGCCATACCGTGCTGGTGCAGGATTGCATCGCGCGGGCCGTCCATCACCACCTTACCGTTTTCCAGCACGATGATGCGGTCGACCAGGTCCAGGATCGGCAGGCGATGCGTCGCCACGACCAGCGTCCGGCGTTTACCCAGCCATTTGTGAAGATGCTGAATAAACTGCTTCTCGCTCATTTCGTCCAGCCAGGCGGTAGGCTCGTCCAGCAGCAGAATAGTCGGCGAGGTAATCAGGGCTCGCGCCAGCAGCAGCGCCTGACGCTGGCCGCCGGAGAGGCCCGCCCCGCCCTCGTTGATGATGTAGTTCAGCCCCATTTTCTGCTTGCGCACAAACTCCAGCGCGCCGCTGTTAACCAGCGCCTGATGTATCTCATCGTCGGTGGCTAACGGGTTCCCCATCAGGATGTTGTCCCGCACGGAGCCAAAGAACAGCCGGGCCTGCTGGCTGAGCAGCTGCATGTCGCGACGCAGGTCGGCCGGGTCCAGATGATTGAGGGCGATATCGTCGAGCAGGATGCTGCCCTGCTGCGGCTCCTGCATGCCCGCCAGCAGCTGCAGCAGCGTGCTTTTACCGGAACCGTTGCGCCCGAGCACCGCCACGCGCTCTCCGGCGCGGATCTGCAGCTTGCCGATATTGAGCACGGTGAGTTTTTCTTCCTCGTCGTAATAAAACCCGACGTCCTCAAGCGCATAGTCGCCGCGCAGGTGGGCTTTATGCACCTTCTTGCCGTGCTGCGGATCGTCAATCGGGCGCTGCATCAGGTCGTCCAGCCCCTTGCGGGCCACTTTTGCCGACTGCCAGCGCGACAGCACGCCTGAGATCTGCGACAGCGGCGCGATGGTGCGCGACGCCAGAATCGAGGTTCCCACCAGCGCACCGGTAGTCATGTCGCCGCTGATGACCAGGTAACAGCCCACCAGCAGTACCACCGCGTAGACGATGGACTGCACCTCCTGCGTCCAGGTGAGCAGCAGGCCCGTCAGCCAGCGCTGCTTCATGCCGACGCTGGCGGCAACGTCGTTGGTATTATTCCACTGGTTCTGGAAACGCTGCTCGGCGCGCATCAGCTTGATGTCTTCAATGCCCTGCACCGCTTCCACCAGCGTGGCGTTACGGATGGCGGATTCCCGCATCCCTTCGCTGGAGAGTTTCCCCAGCGGGCGCTGCACCAGCAGGCCGGGGATAAGAAGCAGCGGCACGGCGAGCAGGACCACCAGCACCAGCGGCCCGCCAATCATCCACAGAATAAAGACGAACAGCAGGAAGAACGGCAGATCGGAAATCGCCGCAATGGTGGTCGAGGTAATGAGCTCGCGCACCGACTCCAGCTCGCGGATCTGGGCGATAAAGGATCCGGTCGATTTGGAACGCGCGCCGTTTTTAATCCGCAGCGCGTGGGCAAACACGCGTTCAGAGATACGCAGGTCGGCGCGCTTCCCCACCACGTCAGAAATATGCACGCGCAGCATGCGCATGATGAATTCGAACACGATGGCAATCATCACGCCGCCAAACAGCACCCACAGCGTGGCTTCCGACTGCGACGGTACCACCCTGTCGTACACCTGCATGGAGAAGACCATGCCGGAGAGCGCCAGCACGTTGGCGACCAGCGCCACCAGCATAATGTCGCTGTAGCGTCGCCAGTCCTTCAGCGCCAGCTGCCAGAACCAGTTTTTCTCATAGGGTTTGATGTAGTCGTCCACGCGGGCATCCGGCGTGGATTCGAGCGGGCGCAACACCATCAGCCCCTTTAACCGCGCCCCGAGCTCATCACGCGTCAGCGTCGTCTCCAGCCCCGCGTCGCCGCTAAACTGCAGGCTGACGTTGCCTTCGCTGTCCATGCGGTTAATGACCGCGATTTGTCCGCCGGTGAATTCCGCCAGCAGCGGCAGGCGCCACGGATCGAGGGATACCGCTTCAGCCGCCACCATACGCATCCCCAGCCCAAGCTGGCGCGCCATCTCCTCCAGCACCAGCTGGCGCGGAGACTGGCTTTCATGGTTAATCGTGACCCGAACATGCTCCGCCGAAAAGTCCAGCCGGTAGTGTTTCGCGATGATGAGCATGCCCTGCAGCCAGGGTTCGTACTGTGGATGTGTCTTCATAATGCTACGTCCTGTCCAGAGCGGTAATTTCGCACTGAAATGATACCTTTACGGAATGATTAAAAATCGAACACTTTCTAAACGAGCCCGCAAAATAATCATGTGAAATATAGGGTTATCGCTATTCATGTAAAGAAACGCAAAAGGCCGCGGGGATCGCTCCCCGCGGCGTTGGTTTACGCAATTAACAGCTGATGGTTCGCCAGCAGCGTCGCCAGATCCGTCTGCACGCCGTTCAGGGTCACCAGCGTGGTTGGCGAGAACTGACCGCCCGTGCCGTCCAGGTCAACCTGGATCTCGGTATTGCTGCCGTTCTGCACCACGCGGATGTAATCGCTGATATTGCCCGCGCTGCTGTCCAGCGTGGCGACGCCGTTCACGTAGCTCGCCGAGCCCGTGCCGGTATAGCCGCTGCCGGAGAGCAGATCGCGCAGGTCAATACGATCCGTGTCCGCGGTCCCTTCCCAGGTGCCGACCGTAAAGCCGTTCACCACGTCGTGACCGTTACCGCCCGTTGCATCCGAGGCGTTGATCAGCTTGTAGAGCAACGTATCGTGACCGCCGCTGCCGATGTTGAAGGTGTCGTTCCCGCCGCGGCCTTCGAACCGGTTATCACCGCTGTTGCCGGTAATGACGTCGTCGAAGTTCGAGCCGTTGATCCCCTCAATGTTGAGCAGTCGTGACGTTCCGAACCCGGTGTCCTGCGCGGTAGAAAGGCGCAAATCAACGGTCACGCCGGAGGTCGCATTGCGGTAATCCACCACGTCCATCCCGCCGGTGTTGCTCCAGGTGTCGTAGTCGGAATGGGTATTCCAGCCGCCGGAGCCGTTGTAGGTATAGGTGCCGTTCTCTGCGATAAAGGTGTCGTTATACCCGGTCCCGGTGATGGTCCCGCTGTGTCCGCCGGTGGCGGCTTCGGCCGTCAGGACGTAGCCCTCTTTGCCGTTGCCCGCCTCCAGACCGCTCCAGGTGACGTTATCCGACACGCCGTTGGTGATCTTCAGGATCTCGGCCGAATAGGTTTCATTCGGATCCAGGCCGTAGAAGCTCACCAGCGCAGAGGTATCGTTCGACCCGATACCGGACTGGGCGTTGATGATCTGCGAGGCCACCAGCACGCCCGCGGCGTTGTACAGATTAACCGTGTTGCCGTAGTAGGCGTTGATGCCCTCGCTGTCGACAATGTGCAGGTGCATCGCGGTGCCGTCAGCAATGGTTTTGCTGTTTTGCACCAGCACCACCTTGCCGTTCTGCTGAGAGACCAGCAGATCCTGCGCGCCGTCCCAGTTGTAGTCCACCGCCGCCACGCCGGTCGCGTAGGCAATACCGGACGCCAGCTGGCTGGAGGTCCAGGTGGAACCGTAACCGTTGTTGGTGAACAGCGTTGCCGTCTGCGAGCCGCCGTAGGTGCTGAGCTTGATGATGTCCATCTGCCCGTCACCGTTCCAGTCCACCGCCACCGACAGATACCCCGCCGTGGCGTTAGAGGCTTCCACCGCGCTCTTGGTGGCAGAGAGCTTCCCGGTACCGTCGTTGTAGTAGATCACCCCGCCGTTGTTGTTGTAGCTGCTGCCCAGGTACAGATCCATGTAGCCATCGCCGTTGAAGTCCGCCCACGTCATGGACGCCGCCGTGGTGGTATTCGAGGCGTTTGCCACAAACACGTTGGTCAGGTTCTGACCGATAGAGAGCGTGCCGTTACCGTTGTTGTTGATCACGGTTAACGAGTACGCGCCGCTGCGGTTGGTGTGCTGAACGATATCCACCGTGCCGTCGTTGTTCAGGTCGACGCCGGAGATTTCACGCCCGGAATCGAACTGGCCGTAGAAACCGCCTTCGCCACCGGTGCCGTCCGGCGACAGAACGCCGTTGTTGTTCACCAGGTAGGTCAGTGAGTCCATGCCGGCATCGCCGTACGCCAGATCCAGATAGCCATCGCCGGTTTTGTCGTAGGCAATCACGCCGCCGTACCAGATGGTGGTGCCCATCGCCAGCTGGCTGGCGTTATAGGTGCTGCCATCGTAGGTCCACATCACCTGCGTTGACCCGGCGTAGGTATTTTCCGTCGCGAAGATATCCTGCGTGCCGTTACGGTCAAAGTCGGCGGCGGTCTGGCTCACCACGTAATAGCCGCGGGTGTTGGTCAGCGTATTCCCGGCATAGGTCGAGCTATCGCTGCTGGAGTATGACTGGCCGTTAGCAATGATGTTCCAAAGACCGCTGCTGTTCATGCCGAGGGTCATGGTGGAGTTGTTGCTGTTCCCTGCCGTGGTTGCCCAGTCGGTATTCACCGAGGTGGTATCAATCACCAGGCTGCCGGTCGCCGTACCGGTGGTATTACCGTTCCCCGCGCTGCTCTTCACCTGCGCCGTCACGCTGTAGCTCGACACGCTCAGCGCATCGCCGTCCGGGATCTGCAGATACCAGGTGTTGTGATCCGGATCGACCACCACCGCGCCGCCGGTCTGGGAGGTGTAGGTTTTTCCGTTCACCGTTACCACCAGGTATTCACCGTTCACCAGGTCAGCGGAGACGGTACCGCTGACAATCGGCGTGGTGTCCGACGTGGTCTGCGCGGTAATCGCCGCCGTGGTGGTCGGGATGCTGGTATCAACGTTCAGCACAAAGCCGTCCGATTCCGTGTAGTTACCGGCCTTATCGGTGACGCGCACAATGTAGGTGTGGTTGCCGTCGCTGAGGCCGTTGTCCTGGAAGGACCAGCTTGCGCTGCCGTTCATGGTCACCTGGCCGAGCAGGACCCCGTCACGATAGAGCTGCACAATTTCACCGTCGTCCGGGGCGCGGTTAAGCGTACCGTTGATCAGCGGCGAGTTATCGTCCGTCGCTACCGCACTGCCAAAGGTGCCCTGACGCTCGCCTTCGCCGTCGGTATAGCTCACTACCGTGCCTATGGTGGTTGGCGGCGTGGTGTCCACCGTCACCACTTGAGAGGCGGTGGAGCCGACGTTGCCCGCCTGGTCGATAATCCTCACCTGGTAGGTGTAGTCTCCGTCAGCCAGATCGCGGGTATCGGTGTAGCTCCAGCGCTGGTTGGTGACCGTGGCATCTGACCAGGTGTTCCCGCCGTCCAGGCTGATCTGTACGCGCTCGTCGTTTGCCAGCGCGCTGCCCAGCGAACCGTTGATGGTCAGCGTGGTGTCCATGGTGATGAAATCACTCCCGGACTGGCCGGTATCTTCGCTGATGCTGTCGATGGTGACGCCGTACTGCGGCGCCTGCGTATCCACCGTCACCGCCTGCGAGGTGGTTGCCCCTACGTTCCCCGCCTGGTCGACGACCCGCACCTGGTAGTTATGGCTGCCGTCGGTCAGGGTACGCGTGTCGCTGTAGCTCCACTGCGTACCGCTGACGGTGGCGTACACCCAGGTGCTGCCGCCGTCCATGCTCACCTGCACGAATTCACCCGCGCCCAGCTCTGCGCCGAGCGTTCCGTGCAGCGTGTACGAGGTCGAACTGGTCAGGAAGTCGTTATTGTCGAAGCCGGTATCCACGGTGATGTTATCCACGGTCACCGTAATCGCCGCATCCGGGGCGACCGTATCGACGGTCACCTGCTGATGGGCGCTGGCCCCCACGTTGCCCGCCGCATCCACCACGCGAACGTAGTAGTCATAGGTCTGGTTACCCAGCGTGCGGCTATCGACGTAGTACCAGCTGTTGCCGGTGACAATCACGTTCTGCCAGGTGACGCCGCCGTCGATGCTGATCTGGGCATATTCGCCGTCGGCCAGCGTCGCGCCGAGCGAGCCGTGCAACGTCAGGGACGTATCGTTAGTGATAAAGTCGCTGCCGCTCAGGCCGGTATCGTCGCTGATGCTGTCGATGGCGATGGTTTTGCTGGCGTCCGGCGCAACCGTATCAATGGTCACCACCTGGCTGGCGGTGGCGCTGATATTGCCCGCGTCGTCAATCACGCGCAGCTGGTAGTTGTAATCCCCGTCGGCCAGCGTGCGGCCATCGACATAGGTCCAGCTCAGGCCGCTGACGCTGACGTCTATCCAGGTAACGCCGCCGTCGAGGCTGATCTGCGCGTGGTCGCCGCTGCCCAGCGCCGCGCCGAGCGTCCCTTTCAGGCTGATCTGGCTGTCGCTGGTGATAAAGTCGCTGCCGGACAGGCCCGTATCCTGGGTGATGGAATCCACCGTAATCGTCGTAGCCGCAGGCTTCGTCTGATCGATAACCACGTCCTGGCTGTCCGTCGCCCCCACGTTGCCCGCGTTGTCGATAACGCGCACCTGGTACTGATACGAACCGTCCGTCAGGGTGCGGCCATCGGTGTAGCGCCAGGTGGTGCCGGTCACGGTCAGGTCAATCCAGGTGGTGCCGCCGTCGAGGCTGATCTGCGCCTTCTCGTTATTGCCGAGCTGCGCGGTCAGCGAGCCGTTGACCACGACCTGGCTATCGTTGGTGATGAAATCACTCGCGCTCAGGCCGGTGTCGTTTTGCAGCGAATCAATGCTGATGCCCATCGACGGCGCGGTGAGATCCACGGTGACGGTGTGGTTATCGCTGCCGCTGTTGCCGATGGTGTTGCTGACCTGCGCGTTAATCACGTACGAACCGCCGTCCGCCAGCGCGGTCACGTCTGCGCTGCCCACCGTATAGCTCCAGGTGCCGTCATTCTGGACGGTCGCCGTGTAGGTTTTACCGTTCAGCGTGATGGTCACCGTCTGGCCAGCCGGGGCGTCGGTGGTACCGCTGACGACCAGCGGCGTGCCGTGCTCGGCGGCGTTGACGATATCGTCCTGCGCAAAGGTGTTGATGGTGATGGTTGGGACATCGCCGTTCAGCGTCACGTCGTGCGTCGCGCTGCCCGGGTTGCCCGCCCTGTCGCTTACCGAAGCGGTGATGGTGTAATCCCCGTCGCTCAGGCCGAGGAAATCACGGCCCGGCACGAAGACCGACCAGGATCCGTCCGCCCCGACGGTCGCCTGATAGCTGTGCCCGTTGAAGGAGACGGTCACCGTCTGGCCCTGTTCCGCCGTGGTGGTGCCGCTGATGGTCTGGCCCGCCAGCTGCTCCGCGTTGTTAACGATATCGTCATCGGCCACGGTGCTGATGGTCACGGTTGGCGCGACGGTATCGACCGTTAAGGTGTGCGTGGTCTGGCCGTTATTACCCGCTTTATCGTTGACCGAGGCGGTCACCGTCAGCGCGCCCTGGCTCAGCGCGGCCAAATCGGCTGCAGGAACATCCAGCGTCCACGTCCCGTCGTTCGCGACGGTGGCAGTGTAGGTTTTGCCGCCCAGCGTCACGGTGACGGTCTGGCCCGCTTCCGCGCTTGAAGAGCCGTGCACGGTCAGCGGCTGCTGCGCTTCAAGCGCGTTCAGCATGTCGTCACCCGACAGCGTCGCAATGCTCACGACCGGCGCGGTGGTATCCACGCTGATGCCGTGGGTCGCCGACGCGCTGTTGCCCGCGCTGTCCTGCGCCGAGACGGACACCTGGTAGCTCGCGCCATCGGCCAGGGCGCCCACGTCGGCGGCCGGAACGGTGGTCGTCCAGCTGCCGTCGCTCTGGATGGTGGCCGTATAGCTCTTGCCGTTCAGCGTCACGGTGACCTGCGTACCGCTGGCGAACTGGGCGCTGGAGCCGTTAATTACCAGTGCCGAACCGGCTTCAGCCGCGTTGATGACGTCATCGCCGCTGAGGGTATTGATGGTCAGCGCCACGGAGGCCGTGTTCACTACCACGTCGTGGGTCTGGGTGCTGCTGTTGCCCGCGCTGTCGGTAATCGTCGCGCTGAGGGTCACGGTGCCGTCGGTCAGCGCGGAAATCACGCTGGCCGGCACGCCCACGCTCCAGTTACCGCTGGCGTCAACGGTGGTGGTGTACTGGTTCGAACCGATGGTGATGACCAGCTTATCGCCGACGCTCGCGCCGGTTGCCGTGCCGCTGACGATCTGCGCCTGCCCGTGCTCCACGCTGTTGATGACGTCATCGCCCGCGACAGCGTTAAAGCTGACGGTCGGCGGCGTGGTATCAAGCGTAATCGCTTTGCCCGCGCTGCCCGGGTTACCCGCGGCGTCGCTCACGCTGACCTGCACGGTGTAGCCGTTATCCGCCAGTGCGGACAGGTCGGAGCCAGGCACGTTCACGCTCCAGATGCCGCCCTGCTGCACCTGCGCGGTATAGCTCTTACCGCCCAGCGTCACGGTGACCGTCTGACCAACTTCCGCCGTGGTGGTGCCGGAAATGGCCACGCCCGCAGACGCTTCGCTGGCGTTAATCACGTTATCGCCTGCGACCGTATCGATGGTCAGGGTTGGCGCGGTGGCGTCCACGCTGTACTCGCGGCCCGCCGAGGCGCTGTTGCCGTGCGCGCTGGTGACGCTCACCTGCACGCTGGCATCACCGTCCTTCAGGCCCGCGAGATCCGCAGACGGCACGGTGGCCGTCCAGTTACCGTCGGCATCGACTTTCGCAGTGTACGTCTTGCCGCCGAAGATGACGGTAACGGTCTGGTTTTCCTCCACGTTCGAGGTGCTGCCGGACAGCACCAGATCCGCGCCTTTCTCCGCCGCGTTAATCACGTCGTCGGTGGCAATCGCATCGATGCTGATAGCCACCGCTGACAGATCGACGGTCACGTCATGGCTGATGGTCACCGGGTTACCCGCCGCGCTCTGGCCTGCAGCGGTCACGGTGACCGTGCCCGCTGCCAGGGCCCCGACGTCTGCCGCCGGGATCGCCGCGCTCCATGTGCCGTCTGCCAGCACGGAGGCCGCATAGGTTTTGCCGTTGACGGTCACGGTGAGCGTGGTGCCTGCCGCCAGCCCGTCGCTGGAGCCGGTAACGATCAGGTTCTGTCCATGCTCGATGCTGTTGATCACATCGTCGCCCGCCACGGTATCAATGCGCAGACCCGGCAGGCTGGCGTCGATAACGATTTCGCGCTCGCCCGCGCCGGTATTGCCGTGGCCGTTGGTGACGGATGCTGACACCGCCAGGTTACCGTTGCCCAGCGCCGTCAGCACGTCGGCCGGCACGTTCACGGACCAGGTGAGATCGCTCTGCACCGTTGCGGTGTAGCTGTTGCCGCCGATAGTCACGGTTACCGTGTTGCCCGCTTCCGCGTTCGCTACCTTACCGCTGATAGTCTGGCCTGCGGCCACTTCCGCCGCGTTAATGACGTTATCGCCCGCCACGGTGTTGATGGTGACGGTCGGCAGCGCGGTATCGACCAGCAAGGTCGCCGTATTGCTGACGCTGTTGCCCACGCCGTTGGTGGCGGTCGCGTTCAGGGTGTAATTGGCCTGACCGAGACCGGCCAGATCCGCTGCCGGAACGGTCAGGCTCCAGGTGCCGTCCGCCGCCGTCGTTGCAGTGTAGTTTTTGCCGTTGAGGGTCACGGTCACCACGGTGCCTTCCGCGAGGTTGGCGCTGGTGCCGCTGACGCTCAGATCCTGACCTTTTTCAACGGCGTTCAGCACGTTATCGCCGCTGATAGCGTTGAAGGCCACGGACGGCAGGCCGGTATCGACGGTCACGTTATGGCTGCCGGTGCCGGTGTTGCCCGCCGCGTCGGTGACTGACGCAGTCACGGTCACGGTGCCGTCGCTGAGGCCGGAAATCACGCTGGCCGGTACGCCCACGCTCCAGTTCCCCGCCGCGTCCAGCACGGTGGTGTAAGTCTGGCCGCCAATCGTGACGGTGACCTTATCGCCCGCTGCCGCGCCGGTGGCGGTGCCGCTGATGATGTGCGCCTGGCTGTGTTCTGCGAGGTTAATGACGTCATCGCCCGCCACGGTGTTGATGGTCACCGCAGGCACGGTCACGTCCACCGTCAGATTGCGATCCGCCGACGCCGGGTTGCCCGCCTTGTCGCTGACGCTCGCCGTCACGGTGACGCTGCCGTCGCCGAGCGATGCCAGATCCGCCGCCGGAACGTTCAGCGTCCAGCTGCCGTCCGCGCCTGCGGTTGTGGTGTAGTCTTTGCCATTCAGCGTCACGGTCACGGTCTGGCCCGCTTCGGCGCTGGTGGTGCCGGATACGGTCAGATCGGACTGCGCTTCTGCGGCATTCAGAATATCGTCAGCCGCCAGGGTATGAATGGTCACGGACGGCGCGGTCGCATCCACGCTGTACTCGCGGCCTGCCGAAGCGCTGTTGCCGTTCACGTTGGTGACGCTCACCTGCACGCTGGCGTCACCGTCCTTAAGGTGTGCCAGATCCGCAGAGGGTACGGTGTAGGTCCAGTTACCGCTGTCGTCTACTGTCGCGCTATAGATTTTGCCGTTCAGGCTGATGGTCACGGTCTGCCCGGCTTCCACGTTGGTGGTCGCACCGGACAGCACCAGATCCGCGCCCTTCTCCGCCGCGTTAATCACGTCGTCGGTGGCGATGGCGTTGATGCTGACGGCAACGGTCGCCAGATCTACCGTCACGTCGTGGCTGATGGTAATCGGGTTGCCCGCAGAGCTGTCGCCGGTCACGCTGATTTTGACGGTGCCTTCCGGCCACGCGCTCACGTCGGTGGACGGGATCGCCGCGCTCCAGGTGCCGTCCGCCAGCACCGTGGCCGCATAGGTTTTACCGTTGACGGTGACGGTCAGCGCCGTGCCTGCCGCCAGCCCGTCGCTGGAGCCGGTGACGATCAGGTTCTGCGCGTGTTCGATGGTGTTGATCACGTCATCACCCGCGACGGTGTCGACGCGCAGGCCCGGCAGGTTAGCGTCGATAGCGATCTCGCGCTCGCCAGTGCCGGTATTGCCGTGGCCGTTGGTGACGGTCGCCGTTACGCTCAGGTTGCCGTTGCCCAGCGCGGTCAGCACGTCGGACGGCACGTTCACGGACCAGGTCAGATCGTTCTGCACCGTTGCGGTGTAGCTGTTGCCGCCAAGGGTGACGGTGACGGTATTGCCCGCTTCGGCGTTCGCCACGGTGCCGCTCAGGGTCTGGCCTGCCGCCACTTCCGCCGCGTTGATGACGTTATCGCCCGCCACGGTGTTGATGGTGACGGTCGGCAGCGCGGTGTCCACCAGCAGGTTCGCGGTGTTGCTGACGCTGTTGCCCACGCCGTTGGTGGCGGTCGCGTTCAGGGTATAGTTGGCCTGGCCGAGACCGGCCAGATCCGCTGCCGGAACGGTCAGGCTCCAGGTGCCGTCTGCCGCCGTCGTTGCCGTGTAGTTTTTGCCGTTCAGGGTCACGGTCACCACGGTGCCTTCCGCCAGGTTGGCGCTGGTGCCGCTGACGCTCAGATCCTGACCTTTTTCAACGGCGTTCAGTACGTTGTCATCGCTGATGGCGTTGAAGGCCACCGATGGCAGACCGGTATCGACGGTCACGTTATGCGTGCCGGTGCCGGTGTTGCCCGCCGCGTCGGTGACTGACGCCGTTACGGTTACGGTGCCGTCGCTGAGGCCGGAAATCAAGCTGGCCGGTACGCCCACGCTCCAGTTCCCCGCCGCGTCCAGCACGGTGGTGTAAGTCTGGCCGCCGATGGTGACGGTCACCTTATCGCCCGCTGCCGCGCCGGTGGCGGTGCCGCTGATGATCTGCGCCTGGCCGTGTTCTGCGATGTTAATGACATCGTCGCCCGCAACGGTATTGATTGTCACCGCAGGCGCGGTGATATCTACCGCCAGGTTGTGATCCACGGACGCCGGGTTACCCGCTTTATCGCTGACCGATGCGGTGACGGTCACGCTGCCGTCGGTTAATCCAGCCAGATCCGCCGCCGGGACGTTCAGCGTCCAGCTGCCGTCTGCGCTGACGGTTGTGGTGTAGTCTTTGCCGTTCAGCGATACGGTGACCGTCTGGCCCGCTTCGGCGGTGGTGGTGCCGGATACGGTCAGATCGGACTGCGCTTCAGCGGCGTTCAGAATATCGTCGGTCGCCAGGGTATTAATAGTCACGGACGGCGCGGTTGCATCCACGCTGTACTCGCGGCCCGCCGAGGCGCTGTTGCCGTTCACGTTGGTGACGCTCACCTGCACGCTGGCGTCGCCGTCTTTCAGGCCCGCCAGATCCGCAGACGGCACGGTAGCTGTCCATTTGCCGTCGGCGTCCACCGTGGCGGTGTAGTTCTTGCCGCCAAAGGTAATGGTAACGGTCTGGTTTGCTTCCACGTTCGAGGTGGTGCCGGAGAGCACCAGATCCGCGCCCTTCTCGGCCGCGTTAATCACGTCGTCGGTGGCGATGGCATCAATGCTGATGGCAACGCTCGCCAGATCCACCGTCACATCGTGGCTGATGGAAACCGGGTTACCGGCGCTGCTCTGGCCCGCAACGGTCACGGTAACCGTGCCTGCGGCCAGCGCACCCACCTCCGCCGCCGGGATCGCCGCGCTCCAGGTGCCGTCCGCCAGCACGGTTGCCGGATAGGTTTTGCCGTTTACGGTCACGGTCAGCGCCGCGCCAGCCGCCAGCCCGTCGCTGGAGCCGGTGATAATCAGATTCTGCCCGTGTTCGATACTGTTGATCACGTCGTCACCCGCCACGGTGTCGACGCGCAGGCCCGGCAGGTTAGCGTCTATCACGATTTCGCGCTCGCCCGTTCCGCTATTGCCCACACCGTTCGTGACGCTGGCTGACACCGTCAAATCACCGTTGCCCAGCGCGGTCAGCACTGATTCCGGCACGTTAACGGACCAGGTGAGATCGCTCTGCACCGTGGCGGTGTAGCTGTTGCCGCCAATGGTCACGGTCACGGTGTTGCCCGCTTCGGCATTCACCACCTTACCGCTGATGGTCTGCCCGGCTGCCAGCTCCGCCGCGTTAATGACGTCGTCACCTGCAATGGTGTTGACGATCACGCCCGGCAGAACGGATTCCACGTTCACGGTGTGCGACGCGCTGGTATTGTTGCCGACGCTGTCCGTTGCTGAGGCGGTGACGGTATAAAGCGCCTCGCCCAGCTGACCAACCTCGTTCGCCGGAACGGTAGTCGTCCATTTTCCGTTATCGTCCACCTGCGCGCTGTACGCTTTGCCGTTCAGCATCACGGTCACCACCGCGCCTGCCGCCAGGCCGGAAGCCGTACCGGAGATCGTTAGATCCTGGGTTTTCTCGGCATTGTTGATCGCATCGTCACCGGAAACGGTGTCAATGGTCAGCACCGGCGCGGTCAGGTTCACCTCTACGCCGTGCGTGGCGCTGTTGCTGTTGCCCGCTTTATCGGTCAGCGCCGCGGTGATGGTGTAATCCCCGGCGGCCAGCGCGGTTACGTCTGCCGCAGGCACGCCCACGCTCCAGTTGCCTGAGGCATCCAGGGTGGCGGTGTACGATTTGCCGTTGAGCGTGACGGTGACCACATCACCCGCCGCCGCGCCGGTCACGGAACCCGTGACAATCAGTGCCTGCGCATGCTCGGCGCTGTTGATCACGTCGTCGTCGGAAACGGTGTGGATGGTCAGCTGCGGAACGGTGGTATCGACCAGCACGTCGCGATCCGCTGAGGCCGGGTTGCCCGCCTTATCAGACACGGCGGCGCTGATGGTGTAGTTGCCGTCGGTAATACCGCTCAGATCCGCGGACGGCACGGTCACGCTCCAGCTGCCGTTTGCCTGCACGGTGGTGGTGTAGTCCACGCCGTTCAGCGTCACGGTGACGGTCTGGCCCGCTTCGGCGTTGGTCACGCCGTTAACGACCAGATCCTGCTGCGCTTCGGCGGCGTTGATGATGTTGTTGTCGCTGACGATCTCAATAGATACCGTCGGCGCGGTCGCGTCCACGCTGTACTCGCGGCCTGCCGACGCGCCGTTGCCGTTCACGTTGGTGACGCTCGCCTGCACGCTGGCATCGCCGTCTTTCAGGCTGCCCAAATCAGCAGACGGTACGGTCGCCGTCCAGTTGCCGTCGGCATCGACCGTCGCGGTGTACGACTTGCCGCCGAAGGTAATGGTGACGGTCTGGTTTTCTTCCACGTTGGTGGTTGAGCCGGACAGCACCAGGTCCGCGCCTTTCTCGGCCGCGTTGATTACGTCGTCCGAGGCAATCGGGTTAATGCTGATGGCGACTGCCGCCAGATCCACCTTCACGTCGTGGCTGATGGAAACCGGATTGCCCGCCGCGCTCTGGCCTTCCACGGTCACGGCAATCGTGCCCGCATTCAGCGCGCTGACGTCAGCTGCCGGAATGGCCGCCGTCCAGGTGCCGTCTGCAAGCACGGTTGCGGCGTAGGTTTTGCCGTTGACGGTCACCGTTAACGCCGCGCCCGTTGCCAGGCCTTCGCTGGAGCCGGTGATAATCAGGTTCTGAGCGTGCTCAATGCTGTTAATGACATCGTCGCCCGCCACGGTGTCGACCCGCAGGCCCGGCAGGCTGGCGTCTATAACGATTTCACGCACGCCGGTTCCGGTGTTGCCGTGGCCGTTGGTGACGCTGGCTGACACGGTCAGATCGCCGTTCCCGATGGCGGTTAAGACCGTGGACGGCACGTTGACCGACCAGCTCAGATCGTCCTGAACCATCGCGGTGTACGTATTGCCGCCAATTGAAATCGTGACAGTGTCACCGCTCGCCGCGCCGCTCACTTTGCCGCTCAGGGTCTGCCCGGCAGCCACTTCCGCTGCGTTAATGACATCGTCCGTGGCGACAGGGTTGATGGTGACCTGCGGCAGCGCGCTGTCAACCAGCACGCTGTGGCCGGTGCTTGCGCTGTTGCCCGCCGCGTCGGTTACGCTCGCCGTCACCACGTAGCTCGCTTCGCCCAGCGCGGAGACGTTTGCCGCCGGAACGCTGATGCTCCAGCTGCCGCTGGCGTCGGTGGTGGCCGTATAGCTGATACCGTTCAGGGTCACCGTAATGGTGGTTCCGTCCGGCTGGTTGCTGGTGCCGGACACCAGCAGATCCTGGCCTTTCTCGGTCGCGTTGATCACGTCGTCAACCGCCAGGGTATTGATGGCAACCACCGGCGCGATCAGGGAAACGTCAAACTCGTGCGTAGCGGTGGTGCTGTTACCGGCTTTATCGGTGAGTGTCGCGGAGATCGTCTGTTCGCCGTTAACCAGCGCGCCCACGTCCGCCGCCGGAACGCCCACGCTCCAGCTGCCGGACGCGTCCAGCACGGCGGTGTAGTCTTTGCCGTTCAGGGTCACGGTAATCACGTCACCCGCCTGCGCGCCCGTGACCTTGCCGGAGACGATCAGCGCCTGGCCGTGCTCGGCAATATTCACGATGTCGTCGCCCGCGACGATGTTGAAGCTAATCTGCGGTACGGTGGTGTCGACCAGCACCGAGGAGCCCGCGCTGGCCGGGTTGCCTGCCTTATCGGACACGGTCGCCGTGACCGCCGCGCTGCCGTCGGCGATGCCTGCCATATCCGCCGCCGGAACGTCGAGCGTCCAGCTGCCGTCCGCCTGCACCTGCGCGGTGTACTGATTGCCGTTGAAGGTCACGGTGACCGTCTGGCCCGCTTCGGCAGTAGAGGTGCCGCTCAGGGTCAGATCCTGCGCCGCCTCTGCCGCGTTCAGCATATTATCATGGCTGATGGTGTTGATGGTCACCGTCGGCGCGGTAGTGTCGACGCTGAATTCCTGCGCCGAAGACGCCGCGTTGCCGTTCACGCTGGTGACGGTTACCTGCACGCTGGCGTCACCGTCTTTCAGGCCGCTCAAATCGGCTGCCGGAACGGTCCAGGTCCAGTCGCCGCTGGCATCCACCGTCGTGGTATAGGTTTTACCCGCAAAGGTAATGGTCACGGTCTGACCCGCTTCAACGTTGGAGGTGGTGCCGGAAAGCACCAGATCCTGGCCTTTTTCCGCCGCGTTAAGCACGTTATCGTCGGTCACGCTGTCGATGCTGATGGCAACCGGGGTGAGATCCACATCCACAACGGTGCCGATAGCCACCGGGTTGCCGGAGGCATCCTGCGCGCTTGCCTTGATATCCAGCGAACCGTCCGCCCACTGGGACACGTCGGCCGCCGGTACCGCCGCCTGCCAGGTGCCGTCCGCCAGTACCGTTGCGGAATAATCTTTGCCGTTGATGGTCACGGTCACGGTGCTGCCCGCCGCCAGATCGGTGCTGGTACCGGACACAATCAGGTTCTGAGCGTGTTCAATCACGTTAACTACGTCGTCACCCGCCACGGTATCAATACGCAGTCCCGGGATCTGGGCGTCGATGGTGAAGTCGTGAGAAGAAGAGCCGGTATTGCCGTGCGCGTTGGTCACGCTGGCGGATACGGTGAGGTCGCCGTTGCCGAGCGCGGTTAACTGGCTCTCGCTTAACGGCAGGCTCCAGGACAGATCGTCCTGCACGGTAGCCGTGTAGGTCTGGCCGCCAAGGATAATGGTGACAGTGTCACCTGCCGCCGCGTTCGTCACCTTACCGGTCAGGGTTTGCCCTGCCGCTACTTCCGCTGCGTTAACGATATTGTCGCCCGCCAGGGTGTCGATCGTTACCACCGGCAGCGAGCTGTCCACCAGCACATCGTGCGAGGTTGAGGCGCTGTTGCCTGCGTTATCCGTGACGCTCGCCGTCACGGTGTAATGGGCTTCTCCCAGCGCGCTTACGGCCGAGGCCGGTACGGTCACGCTCCAGTTTCCGCTGGCGTCAGCGGTGGCGGTGTACTGAATGCCGTTCAGGGTCACCGTAATGGTCGTGCCTTCCGGCTGGTTGCTGGTGCCGGAGAGCAGCAGATCTTCGCCCTTCTCGGTCGCGTTGATCACGTCGTCCGCCGCCAGCGTGTTAATACCGATAACAGGCGTCACGGTATTCACCACCACATCCAGCGAACTGCTTCCGGTGTTGCCGGATCGGTCGGTCACGGAGACGTCGATGGTCCAGGTGCCGTCCGACAGCCCCTGCACGACGGATGCGGGCAGGCCGAGGCTCCAGTTCCCCGCCGCATCCACCACGGTGGTGTAATCAACGCTGTTAATGGTGATGGTGACCAGGTCGCCCGCGGCCGCACCGGTGACGGAGCCGCTCAGGATCTGCGCCTGTGAATGGGCGAGCTGGTTAACGGTGTTGGTGTCGGTGACAAAGTCGTTAATGGTCACCTGCGGTACGGTGGCGTCCACCAGACCCACGCGCTCGGCGCTGCTGGCGTTGCCCGCCACGTCGCTGACGGTGGCCGTCACGGTCACAATGCCGTCCGTCAGGGCACCCACATCTGCCGCCGGGACGCTCAGCTGCCAGGTACCGTCCGTCTGGACCGTGGTCTGATACGTTTTGCCGTTCAGCGTCACGGTGACCGTCTGGCCCGGTTCCGCACTGCTGCTGCCGCTTAACAGTAAATCCTGCTGCGCTTCAGCGGCATTGATGATGTTGTCGGCGGTCAGGTTATCGAGCGTAATCGCCGGTGGCTGCGTATCCACCGTGACCACACGCGCGGCGTCGGCGCTGTTGCCGCTGACGTTAGTGACGCTGACGCTCACCTGCGCGCGCCCGTCGATCAGGGTTTCCATGGCGCTGGCGGGTACGGTCAGGCTCCAGGAGCCATCCTGCTGCACCAGCGCGGTGAAGGTCTGGTCGGCGAATTTCACCACCACGGTCTGCCCCGCCTCCACGCCCTGCGTCTGGCCGGAAAGGGTTAAATCACTGCCTTTTTCTGCCGCATTCAGCAGGTCATCGCCGGAGACGGTATCAATGGTGACCGCCACGGCGTTCAGATCGAGTTCAATTGGGTGTTCAGCCGCAACGGGATTGCCCCAGGCATCTACCGCGCTGACGCTAACCGTCATGCCGCCCGCCGTCCAGGCCTGCAGGTCCGCCGCCGGAACGCCGATCTGCCAGCTGCCGCTGGCGTTAACTGCGGTGACGTACTCCACATTGTTGATGGTGACGACAATCTGCGTGCCCGCGGCCAGATGGCTGCTGGAGCCGGTGACGCTCAGATCCTGCTGCTGTTCGATGGCGTTGATCACGTCATCGCCGGAAATGGTGTTCACGCGCAGGCCCGGCAGCTCCGCGTTGATGTTGATATCACGCTCGCCGGTGCCGGTATTGCCGTGCCCGTTGGTGACGGACGCGGTGAAGGTTAAATCCCCGTCGCCGAACGCCTGAAGATCCGCTGACGGGATTTTCACGCTCCAGGTCAGGTCGCTGCCAACCGTTGCGGTGTAGCTCTTGCCGCCTGCGGTGATGGAGACGGTATCGCCCGCCGCCGCGCCGGTGACGCGACCGCTGAGGGTTTGATCGACGCCCGCTTCGGCGTTATTGACCAGGTTGTCGCCCGCAAACGTATTGATAATGACCTGCGGAAGAACGGTATCCACCAGCAGATTCGCCTCGGCAGAACCGCTGTTACCCACGCTGTCGGTCCCGCTGACGCTGACGGTATAAAGCGTGTTCGCCAGATTCAGGACGTCGGACACCGGCACCTGGACCGCCCAGATACCGTTTTCGACGGTTGCCTGATAGCTGACGTTGTTCAGCGTCACGGTGACGGTGGAGCCGTCCGGCAGGTTGCTGGTGCCGGTCAGGCTCAGCGGCTGCATCGCCTCCTGGGCATTCAGGACGTTATCCTGGCTGATGGCGTCAATCGTAAATTCCGGCGGGTGTCCGCTCAGCGTAATGCCGTGCGTGGCGCTGCCGGTGTTGCCTGCCGCGTCAGTGACGGAAACCGAAAGCGTGTGGTTGCCTTCACCCAGCGCGCCCAGCACGGACGCCGGAACGCCCACGCTCCAGCTGCCGTCCGCCAGCACCACGCCGGTGAAGGTCTGGCCGCCAAGCGTCACGGTGACCACATCGCCCGCGGCGGCACCGCTCGCCAGGCCGGAAATAATGTGCGCCTGGCCCTGCTCGCTGATATTGAGGATATCGTCGCCCGCCACGGTATGGATGGTGACGATCGGCGCGGCGGTATCCACCGTGAAATCTGCCGTCACGGACGAGCCGTTGCCCGCTTTGTCGCTCACGTTAACCGTCAGGGTGTGATTACCCTCACTCAGCGCCTGCACGTCGTTCACATCAAGCGTGACGGACCAGGTGCCGTCGCTGCCCACCGTGGCGTTATAGTTTTTACCGTTCAGCGTGACCGTGACGATCTGACCGGCTTCCGCATTCGTTTTACCGGTCAGGGTCAGCGGCTGGCTGTGCTCAGCCGCATTAATGATGTTGTCCTGCGCGAGGGTATCGACAGAGAGGGTTGGCGCGGTGGTATCCACCCCAATCGTCTGGCTTCCGCTAACGGTGTTACCCGCCGCGTCTTTACCGCTCACGTAGACCGTCCAGGTACCGTCGCCCAGCGCCTGCGCGTCCGCCGCAGGCACGTTAACACTCCACGCGCCGTCTGCCCCGACTTCAGCCGCGTAGGTTTTGCCGTTCAGCGTCACGGTGAGTGCGGTACCCTGCGCCAGGTTTTTGCTGGCACCGGAAAGCGTAAAGCCCGCGGATTGCTCGCTGGCGTTCAGCACGTTATCGCCCGCCGTGGTGGCCAGCGTAATGGCGGCGTCGGCGGTAGAGACCGTCACGGTGATACTGCCCGCAGAGGTGGTTTTACTGCCGTCGATCTGCACGACTGACCAGGTGTGCTCCCCGTCCGTCTGGGTCGGTAATATTACCGTCCAGGTGCCGTCTTTACCGACCATGGCGCTGGCAATGGTGCTGCCGCTGCTGTCTTTGATCTGGATGGTCGCGCCCGGCTGACCGGTGCCGCTAAAGGTTGGGTTGCTGTCGTCCGTGATCTCGTTTGCGCTCAGCACGCCCTGCTTGTCACCCGCTTTATCCGACAGCAAGAAGGTCGGCGTGGCGCTTTCAACTTCTTTTGTATTATCAATGACTTTTGTTTTAGTTTCGCCGTCACCGCCGTTTGCCAGCAGTGCCCCAATGGCACCGCCGCCTAACGCAGCCCCCGCAATCCAGCCCCACGGCGCGTCGCTTAAAACACTTTCCTGCTCGAGGAAAGGTTGAATGCTGCTAATCGGTGTGGCCTGCGCGGTTAACTCGGTCACCGCAACGCCTGACGCTTCCCCGGCATCGGCAAAAGAAATATGCGTCAGTTCCTGACGGTCGTTGAACACCAGCTCTGACTGATTATGCGTTTCTGGATCTTCGACAAAATAGTTATTGCAGCGAATAACGCTGCCATCTTTCATATAAATGAGGAGATCTTTACCCTGGCGGACATAACGCGCCACATCCTGAGCAGAGCCCTGGATTTCAATCACGCTCGGCGATGAAATAGAAACCGACAGATTTCCTTCGCCGGTTAATTTCGTTTTCTCCGCCGTTTTGCGAATGATGACATCAACAACTTTCATGTTACTCATATTCTTCTCCTTGCAGGTGTACGGATTCCTGTGGATATGTCCACCAGACGGATGTAGCTATCCCTGGGAAAAAACACCCATTATTTTCAGTCTTACTTTGCGCAACACTGCGCGTCTTTTATTAACTCAAGTCGGGTAATTTTGCGGCAGCGTTTTTCTCTATTCCAATAAGCGGCATTAAATTATCAACAGCGGAAGCATAATTAATTGCCGAACTCCAGCCGTCATACTCGGCGATTATTTTCGCTGAGGTGGCCTGCCAGACATCCTGCTCAACGCTGAGCAGATCGTTAATGCTCCGCTTGCTCAGGGTGTATTCATTTTTATAAACATCGCGGGCCCGCAGCGCATTTTCCAGCTGTTGCTTCCCCGCCTCCATTCGTCCCCGCGCGCCGGTCCAGTCAGCCTGCGCGACGGAGGCTTTTTGCAGGACATCGAAACGCGCCTGATCGACCTGAGAGGAGGCCATGGCCCGTGCGCCTTCCGCCTGCCGAACGCGCGCGGAAACCGCGCCCCCCTGATACAGCGGCGCGTCGATATTGAGCTGTATCTGGTCGTCCCAGTAGGAACGGTTGTCCGATTCATAACGGGTGCGCCCCCCCTTCAGGCTTAGCGTAGGCCAGTGCTGGGACTTCGCCGTTTCCACGCCATACTGAGCCGAACGTTCCATGTTCTGCGCGGCCATCACCGCCGGTATCAGGGAATAATCGATGCGGTTGAGCGAGTCCGGCTCCACGGCAAGATTCGCGGGCACCGGCGAATAGGCCTCTGCCTGCATTCCGGTTAATACCGCAAGCCTGGCGCGCGCGCTGTTTAAGGCGGCGCGATACTGCGCGACCGTCGCCTGCATGCCGGCAATGCGCGTGCGGGTCTGAAGCTCATCGGAGGTCGAACTCACGCCCGCGTCTGCGCGAAGCTTTGCCAGCTGCTCGACGTTCTTGAGCGCCTGCACATTATCTTTTGCCGCCTGCAGCAGATCGGAATAGCGTTTGACCTCGACGTAGCTCAGCGCCGTTTTTTCCGCCACGTCCGAGAGCGTGCCCATCAGCTGGTAGCGGTAGCTATCGCGCTGGGCGGAGGACTGGCTGATGCTGTTATTGGTCTTGCCAAAATCGTACAGCAACTGCGTCAGGCTCAGCCCCCAGGCGGCTGAATTCTTCAGCGACCCGCTGGAATCGGTGGTCTGGCTGTGCCCCGTACTTCCGTTCAATGATATTTGCGGCATCCAGCCGCTGCGCGCTTCATCTATTTGTGCCTGGCCAATACCTAATTGCGCGGCCTGCTGGCTAATTGACGGATCGCGATCGATCGCAAAAAGAATACTTTCTTTTAAGGTTGTGGTTGCCACCGGGGCAATACCCACCTGATTACTATTGGCGAAAGCCGTATTTATGGCTAATGAAATGAATGCCAGTGCTGCTGTAAATCGGCGTAACATAGGCTTTCGTAATATCGTCATGTTATCTCCCTGACTCTGAGTGATACTCAAGCAAATACCCAAAAAGAGGTACAGATAATTAGACAAATATCTTATTTAGCTACCTTGCTGAATTTCAGGTAATACTCCCCATACCCATTTCCATCGGAGATGAGATCTGCCCGCATCTTATTTCAATTAAGAATTTACTTATTTCTTAAACTGGTTAGCAGCATAACAAAATGTGTTATACCCCACTACAGCCACAATGTTAATGTGGTGTTACAAGCAAGAAAAAATATGGGGTTTCTGGACAAAACTCTAAAAGTATCCTTTCAGATGAAACATATAAACTCTCTGTTATCTAAGGAAAATTCTTAATTCCCTCCGTGCACATTTTTGCGTTAATTTCAGCGCGAGTCAGACACAAAGATTTTCAAAGAAGTGTCAGTTTACGTAGCCAAAGGGATATATTTAAAATTAAAAACTATTAAAAAACTAATTAAAGCAATTAAAACCTGCATAATTTCAATTAAACAGCACTTAACACCACGCAATGGCGTTACGCTGGTTACATAACCCAAATCGTTAAATAAAACATAACAATAACATTGTGATTAACATTCAAAACAGCTTACTTATACCTGCTTAATAAAATTTTAATAATCACCTATCTGAATTATCACGCCGCCGCACATCGTCCTGAGGACATTCCCCTTCTCTCTGCGTCAAAATGCTGTATTATGCAAACTATTGCGACATTTTGCAGGAATGTACCCCATGCACAAAACCGCTCGTCAACGCTACGTCCTGGATATCCTCAGCGAGCAAGGCCAGGCAAGCATCACCGACCTGGCTGAAAAGCTGCAGGTTTCGGCGGATACCATCCGTCGGGATCTGACCGACCTGGAAAACCAGGGCCTTGCGCAGAAGAACCACGGCGGCGCCATCGCGCTCAACCTCTCCGCCATGAACCGTCAGGGCCGCAATACGCTGCTGCCGGAGACCAAACAGCGCCTGGGTAAACAGGTCGCACAGCAGGTTCCACCAGGCTCCACCCTGTTTCTGGATGCCGGAAGCACGGTGATGGCCGTCGCCACCTTTCTTCAGGGACCGCTCACCGTTATTACCCCCTCGCTGGATATCGCCCAGCATTTTAGCGACCGGGAAGACGTTGAGCTGATCCTGCTCGGCGGGAAATGGGACCACAAGCAGCGACTGTTTGCCGGCAGCGCCACGCTGTCTTTGCTGTCCCGTTATCGGGCAGATATCGCCATTCTTGGGGCGTGCGCCATTCATGCCGAGCTCGGTTTGAGCGCCGGTAAAGAAGCGGATGCCGAGGTGAAACGCGCGATGCTGGACGCAAGCCATGCGCACTGGATTGTCGCCGACCACCTGAAAATTAACCGCTGCGAGCCGTATCTGGTTTCCGGGCTATCCAGCATTCAACAACTCTTTTTAGATCGTCCCTGGCCTGAGCTTGGGGACCATAGCGCACTGCAGGTTACGGTATGCGCGAATTAACGTGGAGAAGGTCATGAGTAAAGTTCAAACAATCAACATTGCGCTGATCGGGTATGGATTTGTCGGTAAAACCTTCCATGCCCCGCTGATCCAGTCGGTGGACGGGATTAAGCTGGCCGTGGTCTCTTCTCGTGATGAAGAGAAGGTTAAACGCGATCTGCCGGACGTACAGGTGGTGGCGACACCGGAAGAGGCCATTCAGCATCCTGATATCGATCTGGTGGTGATTGCCTCCCCCAACGCCACGCACGCCCCGCTGGCGACGCTGGCCCTGAACTCGGGGAAACACGTGGTCGTGGACAAGCCTTTTACCCTCGATATGCAGGAAGCCCGCGACCTCATTGCGCTGGCGGATGAAAAGCAGCTGCTGCTCTCCGTCTTCCACAACCGCCGCTGGGACAGCGATTTCCTCGGCATTAAGCAGATTATTGAGCAAGGCACGCTCGGCAAGGTTAAACACCTGGAATCGCACATCGACCGCTTCCGCCCGGAAGTGCGCGTGCGCTGGCGCGAGCAGAACGTCCCCGGGAGCGGTCTGTGGTTTGATCTGGGCCCTCACCTGATTGACCAGACGCTTCAGCTCTTTGGCCTGCCGGAGTCGGTTCAGGGGAATATCGCGACGCTGCGCGACGGCGCAGAAATTAACGACTGGGCGCACGTGGTCTTAAACTACCCGGAGCATAAGGTCATTCTGCACGCCAGCATGCTGGTTGCTGGCGGTACGGCGCGCTTTAGCGTCCACGGGGACAAGGGCAGCGTGGTGAAAGCCAGAATTGACCAGCAGGAAGCGCAGCTGCTCGCAGGGGTGATCCCCGGCAGTGAAACCTGGGGCGAAGACGACGACAGCATGGTGTTCTTTGGGGCCGACGGCGCACCGCAGACGATCCCTACCCCGAAAGGCGATCAGCGCCAGTATTACGTCAACGTACGTGATGCGCTGCTCGGGAAAATCACCAATCCTGTCCACCCTGTTGAGGCACTGGCGGTCATGGCCGTGCTGGAAGCGGCGGTGAAGTCGTCGGAGACGGGATCAACGCAGGCGCTGGCGTTAACTGCCGAAGAGCGTGCGCTGCTGGGTTAAAAAATAAGCCGGGTGGCGCTGCGCTTACCCGGCCTACGATTCAGAGCCGTTTGTAGGCCCGTGCAAGCGAAGCGCCGCCGGGCAAGAAAGGCGACGACAATGTTTCAGCACTACTGACGCTTTTTCGGCATCATGCGCAGAAGAGTATTATCTTTCCAGAAATAGTGATGCATCAGCGCCGCCGCCGCGTGCAGGCCAATCACAAAGTAGCCCAGGTTCGCCAGCGTCTCGTGCCACTCTTTCAACATATCAACCAGGTCGAAATTGGACTCCGCCGCATGCGGCATCGCCAGGCCGAAAGCAAACCAGTCGCTGCCCCTGTTATACATCATCACAATGCCAATCAGCGGCAGCGCAATAAACAGCAGATACACCACCAGGTGCCCCAGATGGGACATCCCCGTCACCATCGCTTTTGGCTTTGGCTGAATCGGCGGCGCGCGGAATTTCAGGCGAACCAGCAGACGCGTCACCATCAGCACCAGGATACTGATACCGCACGAGACGTGGATCATATTGATCGCTGGACGCGCGGTGCGCGGGAAGAAACCTTTGAACTCCATGGCGCAGTAGGCGACGATGATTAACAGAAACACCAGCCAGTGGATGCCGATTTGCAGGCTTGTATATTTAGTGCGCATGTGATTTCCCGATTAAAAACAGTTACCGCGCCAACATAATCTCCTTTCCTTAAAAATTCATTAACTTTTCTGTATGGTTTTTCAAATACTTCCTCCCGCATGAAGCATCTTCAATTGCCGCCCTGCCAGTGATGGTCTAAGCCTGGATGAGTTCAAACTGTCGCATCGACACGTTTACAGGAGAACACCATGAGTAAAATTGGCATTAACGGCTTTGGACGCATTGGGCGCCTTGTACTGCGTCGCCTTCTTGAAACCCAGGACAGCAATACCGTCGTCGCCATCAACGACCTCACCTCACCGAAAGTGCTGGCCTACCTGCTCAGGCATGATTCCAACTACGGTGGCTTCCCGTGGAGCGTCGATTTCACCGAGGATGCGCTGATTGTCGACGGTAAAACCATTGCGGTGTACGCCGAAAAAGAGGCGAAGCACATTCCGTGGAAAGCCGCAGGCGTGGATATCGTCGTGGAGTGCACCGGCTTTTATACCTCTGAAGAGAAATCACGGGCGCACCTGGACGCCGGGGCGAAGAAAGTGCTGATCTCTGCGCCTGCGGGCGAGATGAAAACCATCGTCTACAGCGTGAATGACGACACCATTGACGCCAGTGACACCATTATTTCCGTCGCATCCTGCACCACCAACTGCCTCGCCCCGCTGGCAAAAGCCCTGAACGATGCGTTTGAAATAAAAGTGGGCACCATGACCACCATCCATGCCTATACCGGTACGCAGGCGCTGGTGGATGGCCCGCGCGGGAAAGACCTTCGCGCCTCGCGGGCGGCGGCAGAGAATATCATTCCCCACACCACCGGTGCGGCAAAGGCCATCGGTCTGGTGATCCCTGCGCTCAGCGGCAAGCTGAAGGGCCACGCGCAGCGCGTGCCGGTAAAGACGGGTTCAGTCACCGAGCTGGTGGCGATTCTGGGCAAGAAAGTGACCGTTGAGGAGATCAACGCCGCGCTGAAAAAGGCGACGCAGGGCAATAAATCGTTCGGGTATACCGACGAAGAGATTGTGTCGTCCGATGTGATTGGCTCGCATTATGGTTCGGTGTTTGACGCCACGCAGACGGAGGTGTCAGAAGCGGGAGAGCTGCAGCTGGTGAAAGCGGTAGCCTGGTATGACAACGAATATGGTTTCGTGACGCAGATGGTGCGGACGCTGGATAAGTTTGCGGCGCTGTGATTTTCCCCTCACCCTAACCCTCTCCCCAATGGGGCGAGGGAATGGTTCCGTGCTTAGATTATTTTACGCGCCCCCTTCAGAACCGGGTCCTGCTGTAACTGTTCCCATGCGGCAATCACAGCATCCGGGAATTCAACGTGCGCGATAAAATCCCGCCCGGCCGGACCATAGCCGTTAACGTCATCATACAAACGCGGCAGCTCCCCCAGAACCAGTGACAGGTAGCGGTCAACGGGCCACAGTCCGCTATTGCCCGCGCTAAACTCCACGCCCTCTTTGCCATTGTGCAGCGTTGGCGTAAACCCGGGATAGCTTATCCACTGCGGTGACACGGGCTCATCCCGACAAACGCGGGCAAACGTCGCCATCGTACGGCGCTGCATCGTCGGGTCCTGCACCACCAGCACCCGCCCGGTCGCTCGCTGATGCTGTTTCAGCATGTTCCAGCTAAAACGCGCGTTCTCACCGCAGTTGGTGGATTGATCCTCAATCCACCGGCGCGTCTCGGGGATCTGCCAGAACTCCCGCGCAATGTCGGCAAGAATGCTCGCTTCCGCCCGCCCTTCGACGGGCAAGGTGTGATAACGCGGATGACTGCCGATAGCGGCATATAAAAACGCGGTTGAATGACCAATACCGCCGCTAATCAGGAGCGGGATGTCTCTCTGCGTGGCAATACGGCAGGCCGCCTCAATGGTCGGGATCACCGCGTTTCCTGCCAGGATCACCGCATCGACGTCCGGGGGCTGGCGGCTGTCGCTCAGGTCGTCCTGCGCCAGCCATTCACCGACAGTATTGATGGCCGCCAGCGTGGCATCCGGCAGGATGGGAAAATGGGGCTGTTCCATGATGAACTCCTTCTCTCTATCCCTTCAGGGTAGCGACTTCAGGTTCTCAACACAACGGCGACATCGGGCCGCTCTTTTTCCTTAAACTTCCCTTCTACATTTGATTAACTTGCGTAAATCATATTCACTTGAATTATCATTTGCGGCAGACGTAGAATCGCTAGCCCGCTAATTATTCAATTATTTCTAAGGTAAACGACGTTATGCGCCTGCCCGAACGCGACCCTTATGCTCCTCGCGAGTGGCAGCCACATGAGAAACCCGCCCTGCTGGGTTCGCCTTCCACACCCGAGCACAGTACGCCAAAACGCATTGCCTACGGCGTCGTTGGCCTGCTGGTGTGCCTGACGGGGGCGCTGGGAAATGCGGTGGTGACCGCCAACCTGCAAAACCTGCAGGGGACCTTTGGGGCCTGGTCGACCGAAATCGCCTGGCTTCCCGCGGTCTACGTCATGACCAACATCTCTATCAACCTGCTGCTGGTCAAGTTCCGCCAGCAGTACGGTCTGCGCGCTTTCACGGAAGGTTTTCTGGTGCTGTACGTGCTGGTGACCTTTTTCCACCTGTTCGTTAACGATCTCAGCTCGGCGCTGATGGTGCGCGCCGCGCACGGGATGGTGGCCGCCGCGCTCAGCTCGCTGGGGATTTACTATCAGATCCAGGCCTGGCCTGCGAAGCACCGCCTGAAGGCGCTCACCATCGGGATTACCGGGTCGTCGCTCGCTATCCCACTTGCCCGCCTGTTTTCCACCGAACTGCTGCAGCTGGACGAATGGCGCGGGCTCTATTTCTTCGAGCTCGGGCTGGCGCTGATCTCCCTGGCCTGCGTAATCGCCTTAAAACTGCCGCCGGGCGACAGGCGCAAGGTTTTTGAGAAAAAAGACTTCATCACCTTCTTTTTAATGGCCCCCGGAATGGCCCTGCTCTGCGCCGTGCTCTCGTTGGGCCGCCTTTACTGGTGGTTCGAGGCGCCGTGGATCGGCTGGTCGCTGGCGCTATCGCTGGTGCTGATTGTGGCCGCCATCGTCTTTGAACATAACCGCGCCAACCCGCTGCTGAACACCCGCTGGCTGTCGAGCGGCAGCATCGTCCGTCTGGGGCTCATCATGCTGCTGATCCGTATCGTGCTGGCAGAGCAAAACACCGGGGTCATCGGCTGGCTGCAGTACGTGGGGTTACAGAACGAGCAGATGACCCACCTGGCGTGGTCCATTTTCGCCGGGATCGTCTGCGGGATTGTCACCAGTTGCCTCACGATTAAGCCGACCAAACTGGCGTGGCCGATTATCACCTCCCTGGCGCTGATGATTGTTGCCTCGCTGCTGGACAGCCAGTCCAACAACCTGACCCGGCCGGATCAGCTGATGCTAAGCCAGTTTCTGCTGGGCTTCGGCAGCGCCTTCTTCCTGGCGCCCGCCATGCTGGCCGCCATTGGCGGGGTGATCGCCGACCCGCGCAACCTGGTCAGCTTCTCGGTGATGTTCGGCATGAGTCAGAACCTCGGCGGCCTGCTGGGTTCCGCGATCCTCGGAACCTTCCAGACCTGGCGCGAGAAGTACCACTCCAGCCTGCTGGCGGACCAGCTCACCACGCTCAATCCGCTGGTCAACGAGCGTATCCAGATTTACACCCAGATGTACCGGAGCCTGATTGGCGACAGCTCGCTGCTGGGAACGCAGGCGATCACGCAGCTGCAAACGGTGACGACGCTTGAGGCGAATATTCTGGCTTACAACGATACTTATCTGCTGACGGCGGGCATCGCTGCCGCCACGCTGGTCTGGATTTTATGGCGCTTGCTGCGCCTGCGCATCACTGCCCGTATGGCGCTTAAGAACGCCACCGGCAACAAATAATTGAAATATTTCTGGAGAGTTTATGAGTCAGCAGGATGCCGCTAAAGAGCAGGCCAACACCCGCAAAAATGTGCGCATTGTTTCCGTTTTCACAGCCGCTGCCATCGGTATTGTCGGCGTGCTGGTGATCCTTTACGCGTGGCAGCTTCCGCCGTTCACCCGCCACGCGCAGTTTACCGACAACGCCTACGTGCGCGGTCAGACGACGTTCATCAGCCCCCAGGTGAATGGCTATATCACCGAGGTGAAGGTTCAGGACTTTGTGCAGGTTAAAAAAGGCGACCTGCTGCTGCAGATTGATGACCGTATCTATCGTCAGCGCGTGCATCAGGCCGAGGCACAGCTGGCGATGAAAATTGCCGCGCTTAATAACAACCTGCAGCAGCGTAAAAGCGCCGAAGCGACGATCGCCAAAAACGACGCGGCGCTGAAAAATGCCCGCGCCCAGAGCCTGAAAACCCAGGCGGATTTAAAGCGCGTGAAGGATTTGACGGCGGACGGCTCGCTTTCCATTCGCGAGCGCGACGCGGCGCTGGCCAGCGCGGCCCAGGGCAGCGCCGACATCGAGCAGGCTAAAGCCTTGCTTGAGATGTCGCGTCAGGATCTGCAGACGGTAATTGTGAACCGCGGCGCGCTGGAGGCGGATGTCGAAAACGCCAAAGCGGCGCTGGAGCTGGCGCAGATAGACCTGCAAAACACCCGCATCATCGCCCCGCGCGACGGCCAGCTCGGCCAGATTGCCGTGCGTCTCGGGGCGTACGTGACCGCCGGGACCCACCTCACCACGCTGGTTCCGCCGCAGCACTGGGTGATCGCCAATATCAAAGAGACGCAGCTCGCGGAGCTGCGCGTCGGCCAGCCGGTAAAATTCACCGTCGATGCGCTGAACGACAAAGCCTATCAGGGCCGCGTGGAGAGCATCTCGCCGGCAACCGGGGTTGAATTCAGCGCCATCACGCCGGACAACGCCACCGGCAACTTTGTCAAAATCGCCCAGCGTATTCCGGTGCGCATCGAGGTGCTCGGCAAGCCTGAGGAGTCCGCCCTGCTGCGCCCGGGCATGTCGGTGCAGGTGACGATTGATACGCGGGAGGGCAAACAATGACCCTTCGCCCGATAGCCGGTCTGGTGCTGGCGGTAATGCTCACCGGATGCCAGTCCGTCGACGTAAAACCGGCGCAGCCAACGCTGCAAATCCCTGCGCAGTGGCGCGCCGATTCCGGTCCTGCCAGCCCGGCGGAGCAGCTCTGGTGGCGCAATTTTCATGACAACAACCTCAACCGCTACGTGGATCGGGCGCTAAAGAACAACAGCGACGTGCTGATCGCCCGCGAACGGATTAACGAGTATCAGGCGCGGGTCTTTGCGGCCGACGGCAGCCTGTTTCCGTCGCTTGATGCGGGCGTAACGGGGACGCGCGCCCGTTCGCAATCCGCCGCGACCGGGCTGCCGGTCTACGGCACGCTGTACAGAGGTAGCCTGACGGCGAGCTACGATGTGGATATCTGGGGCGTCAACCGCAGCACAGCCAGTGCCGCCGAAGCCTCGCTGGAGGCGCAAAAAGCCGCCGCTGCCGCCGCGGATTTGACCGTCGCGTCCTCCGTTGCGTCCGGGTACGTCACCCTGCTCTCGCTTGACGAACAGCTGCGGGTGACCGAATCCACGCTGAAATCGCGCGAAGAGGCATTTAACCTCGCGAAACGTCAGTTTGAGACGGGCTACAGCTCGCGTCTGGAGCTGATGCAGTCGGATTCCGAACTCCGCTCGACGCGAGCGCAGGTTCCCGTGCTGCAGCATCAGATTGCACAGCAGGAGAACGCCCTCAGCCTGCTGCTGGGAAGCAATCCCGGCGCGGTAGCGCGCAGTGAAAGCTTTGAGGCGCTAACGCCGCTGAGGCTGCCGTCACAGCTGCCTTCTACGCTCCTGAACCGTCGCCCGGATATCGTTCAGGCCGAACGCCAGCTGGTTGCGGCCGACGCCTCGCTTGCCGCGTCGCGCGCGAGCCTGCTGCCGTCGATCAACCTGACCGCAACCGGATCGATACAGGATCGCACCCTGTCCGGCCTGCTGGACAACCCGCTTCAGCTCTGGAGCGTCGGGGGCAGTATTCTCGCCCCGCTGCTGAACCGCCAGGCGCTGAATGCGCAGGTGGATATTTCCCAGTCCCAGCGTAACCAGGCGCTGTACGCCTATGAAAAAACCGTGCGCAACGCGTTTGCCGAAGTGAACAACAGTCTTGATGCTATTACGCGCTATCAGGAACAGCTGACCGAGCTGCTTGCCCAGCAGGAGGTGGCGCAGGAGACGCTGCGCATTGCGCAGAACCGCAATCGCAACGGCTACTCCTCCTATCTGGACGTGCTGGACGCGCAGCGCACGCTGTACTCGGTTCAGACCAGCGTAGTGCAGGTGAAAAATAACCTGCTGCTGGCGCAGATCGATTTGTACAGGGCGCTGGGCGGCGGCTGGAAGAGCGCGTGAACCCCCTTGCGCGCTGATGCCCTCACCCCGACCCTCTCCCACAGGGAGAGGGAGAAAAACCCAAGGAGTCAATCTATGCATCAACAATGGTCTGCAGTAGATAATTACATGATTTCTTCGCTGATCCCTGACGATGACGTGCTTCATCAGGTGCTGGAAAACAACAAACGCGCCGGGCTACCCGAACACGATGTTGCGGCCAATCAGGGGCAACTGCTGGCGCTGTTCGTGCGCATGACCCAGGCAAGACGCATCCTTGAGATTGGTACGCTGGGCGCCTATAGCTCAATCTGGATGGCGCGAGCCCTGCCGCCGGACGGAAAGCTGATTACGCTCGAGGCTGACCCGACGCATGCCGATGTGGCCCGCCAGAATATTCACCTCGCGGGGCTGAACGAGCGCATTGAACTGATTGAAGGCCCGGCGCTGAGCTCACTGGAGAATTTCGGTGACGTTCCGCCGTTCGACCTGATCTTTATTGATGCCGATAAGCCGAACAATCCCGGCTATCTGGAGTGGGCGCTGCACTATTCACGTCCCGGCACGATAATCATTGGCGATAACGTGGTGCGCGATGGCGAAGTGATTAACGGGCAAAGCGACGACGCGCGCGTGCTGGGGGTGCGGCGTTTTATCGAAATGATTGGGGATAACCCGCGCCTAACCGCCACCGCGCTGCAAACGGTGGGGGTTAAGGGATGGGATGGGTTTACGCTGGCAATGGTGAACGGGTGAAAATTGTGCGGCCTGATGCCCTCACCCCGACCCTCTCCCACAGGGCTGAGGAATCCCCACAAAATAATGCCAGCACGGACGCCCCCTCTCCCTTGAGGGAGAGGGCTGGGGTGAGGGGGAACATACAGATCTGGTGGTCATTCCGTTCACTTTTATGTTCCTTGCTACTCTGTAACGACATGACCGGTGAACGTGCCAGGGTGGCTCAGTCGCCACCACCCTGGCGACCCGGGCTCCCGGCGGTAAATCGCCGCTTCGCGGTGCCCTCGGCTTATTCCTTCCGGCTTATCGGGTACGGGCGGAGGTAACGTCCCTGTAAAGCCCGCCCTCTCGGCGCATCCCTGCGCCTCGCCCCGGCCGGAAGGCAAACGCCTCAGCGATTTACAGCCGGACCAGGGCGTCGCTGTAAGTCTTCAAACTTTCTGAAACAATGTTATAGCTTCTGTTTAATCATTACTGGGGATTCCTCAGTCCACAGAGAGAGGGAGAAAACCGGGCAAGGGTTTTAAGCGGAAATCTGCTCCATCGCGTGCAGAATACGTTTATCCGAAATCGGATACGGCGTACCGAGCTGCTGGGCAAAGAAGCTGACGCGCAGCTCCTCGATCATCCAGCGGATCGCCTGCACGTCTTCATCGTCGCGGCGCGCCGGCGGCAGCTTGTTTAGCCACTGCTGCCACGCCTGCTGCACGCTCTCCACTTTCAGCATCTGCGCGCGATCGCGGTGCGGGTCGATAGCCATTTTTTCCAGACGTTTTTCAATCGCCTGCAGATAGCGCAGCGTATCGCCCAGACGCTTAAAGCCGTTGCCGGTGACGAAGCCGCGATAGACCAGCCCCGCCATCTGCGCCTTCACGTCCGACAGCCCCAGCGCCATGGTCATATCCACGCGCCCCTTCAGGCGCTTGTTGATATTGAACACGGCGGTGAGGATCTGCTCGACCTGTTTGGCTATCTCCACCACGGTGTCGTTCAGCTCTGCGCGCACCTTTTCATGAAGCTGAGCAAAGCCCTCTTCCGTCCAGACCGGACCGCCCGCCTCGTGGATCAGCTTGTCCACGCCGCAGGAGATGCAGTCGTCAATCAGATCCAGCACCTTGCCGTACGGGTTAAAGTACAGCCCGAGCTTAGCCTTGTTCGGCAGCTTCTCGTGCAGATACTTGATCGGCGACGGGATGTTGAGCAGCAGCAGGCGACGCAGCCCGCGCCACATCATCTGCTGCTGTTCCTGCGGATTATCAAACAGCTTGATCGCCACGCTGTCGCGCTCGTCCACCAGCGCCGGCCAGGCTTTGACCTTATAGTTACCGCGCTTCTGTTCGTAGCTTTCCGGAAGCTGACCAAAGCTCCAGATGTGCAGCCCGCTCTGCTCGATACCGTCGTCCGCCACCGCAGAAAGCGTCTCCTGAACTTTCCCTTTCAGCGACTCTTTCAGCTCGCTCAGCGAACGTCCTTCCAGCAGCTTTTTGTTTTTATCATCCACCACGCGGAAGCTGATTTTCAGGTGATCGGGCACCTGATCCCAGTTCCAGTCTTCGCGGTCGATGGTGGTGCCGGTCATGCGTCGGAACTCGCGCTCGAGCGCGTCCAGCAGCGGCAGCTCCAGCGGCGTGACGCGGCCTAAAAACGCTTCCGCATAGTTTGGCGCAGGCACAAAGTTGCGGCGCACCGGTTTCGGCAGGGATTTGATCAGCGCAATCACCAGCTCGCGGCGCAGGCCGGGAATTTGCCATTCAAAACCGCCCTCATCGACCTGGTTTAGCAGCGGCAGCGGAATATGAACGGTCACGCCGTCCGCGTCGGCACCCGGTTCAAACTGATACGTCAGACGCAGCTTGAGGTTGCCCTGATGCCAGAAGTTCGGGTAGTCGAGCTTGCTGACCGACTCCGCCCCCTCTTTAATCAGCATGCTCTTTTCAAAGTTGAGCAGGTCCGGCGTCTCTTTGCTGGCCTTCTTCCACCAGCTGTCGAAGTGGCGGGCGGAGATAACATCGTGGCTGATGCGCTGGTCGTAAAACTCAAACAGCGCCTCGTCGTCCACCAGAATGTCGCGGCGGCGGGACTTGTGCTCAAGCTCCTCCACTTCCGCGCGCAGCTTCAGGTTTTCGCGGAAGAAGGCGTGGCGCGTCTGCCAGTCACCCTCCACCAGCGCGTGACGGATAAACAGCTCGCGGCTGAGCGCCGGGTCAATCTGGCTGTAGTTGACCTTACGCGCGGCGACCACCGGCAGGCCGTAAACGGTCACTTTTTCGGTCGCCATTACCGCTCCCTGCGCGCGCTCCCAGTGCGGTTCGCTGTACGAGCGTTTCAGCAGGTGCTGCGCCACCGGCTCGACCCATTCCGGATCGATACGCGCGGCAATACGCCCCCACAGGCGGCTGGTTTCCACCAGCTCGGCGACCATGGTCCATTTCGGCGGCTTCTTGAACAGGCCGGAACCGGGGAAGATGGAGAAACGGGCGTTGCGCGCGCCGGTATATTCCTGCTTTTCCGCGTCCTTCATCCCAATGTGGGACAGCAGGCCGGTCAGCAGCGCGATATGAATCTCGCGGTACTCCGCCGGCTCGCTGTTGACCGGAATGCCCAGCTCTTTGACCACCTGGCGCAGCTGGGTGTAGATATCCTGCCACTCGCGCACGCGCAGGTAGTTGAGGAAATCCACGCGGCACTGGCGGCGGAACTGGTTCGAGGAGAGCGCTTTCTGCTGCTCGCCGAGATAGTTCCACAGGTTTACGAAGGCGAGGAAGTCGGACTCTTTGTCGTGGAAGCGACGGTGCTTTTCGTCAGACGCCTGCTGCTTGTCCATCGGACGCTCGCGCGGATCCTGAATGGAGAGCGCCGAGGTAATGATCATCGCCTCGCGCACGCAGCCGTGCTTTTGCGCTTCCAGCACCATACGGGCCAGACGCGGATCCACCGGCAGCTGGCTGAGCTGGCGGCCCAGCGGCGTTAGCTTGTAGACCGTCGCCTGCTCGTCGGTGGTGATCGCCCCGAGCTCTTCCAGCAGACGCACGCCGTCCTGAATGTTGCGTTTATCCGGCGCTTCGACGAACGGGAACGCCGCGATGTCGCCCAGCCCCAGCGCGGTCATCTGCAGGATAACGGACGCCAGGTTGGTGCGGAGAATTTCCGGGTCGGTAAACTCCGGACGCGACAGGAAATCATCTTCCGAATAGAGACGAATACAGATCCCTTCCGACACGCGGCCGCAGCGGCCCTTACGCTGGTTCGCGGACGCCTGGGAGACCGGCTCAATCGGCAGCCGCTGAACCTTCGTGCGGTAGCTGTAGCGGCTGATGCGCGCCGTGCCCGGGTCGATAACGTATTTGATCCCCGGCACGGTCAGCGAGGTTTCCGCCACGTTGGTCGCCAGAACGATGCGTCGCCCGCCGTGCGGCTGGAATACGCGGTTCTGCTCGCTGTTTGACAGGCGCGCGTAAAGCGGCAGGATCTCCGTGTGGCGCAGGTCGCGCTTGCTGAGCGCATCGGCGGTATCGCGGATTTCGCGCTCGCCGCTCATGAAGATCAGAATGTCGCCCGCGCTTTCGTTGCCCAGCTCGTCAACGGCGTCGAAGATGGCCTGCAGCTGGTCGCGCTCGGTATCGTCCGCCTCTTCCACAATCGGGCGATAGCGCACTTCCACCGGATACGTGCGTCCTGACACCTCGATAATCGGCGCATTGTTGAAATGCTTCGAGAAGCGCTCCGGGTCGATGGTCGCGGAGGTGATGATGATTTTCAGATCCGGGCGACGCGGCAGCAGCTCTTTCAGGTAGCCGAGCAGGAAGTCAATGTTCAGGCTGCGCTCGTGCGCTTCGTCAATGATGATGGTGTCGTACTGCATCAGCAGGCGATCCTGCTGGATTTCCGCCAGCAGAATACCGTCGGTCATCAGCTTGACCATGGTGTTATCGCTAACGTGGTCGCTGAATCGCACCTTGTAACCGATGCAGCCGCCCGGCTCCGTCTGCAGCTCTTCGGCAATACGGTTCGCCACGGTGCGCGCCGCCAGTCGACGCGGCTGGGTGTGGCCTATCAGCCCTTTTAGCCCGCGTCCCAGCTCCATACAGATTTTCGGCAGCTGGGTGGTTTTCCCCGAGCCGGTTTCCCCCGCAACAATCACCACCTGGTGGTCGCGGACGGCCTCAAGGATGTCCTGTTTTTTCTGGCTGACGGGCAGGTTTTCCGGGTAGGTAATTGCCGGACGTGCGGCTTCGCGCAGCACAACCTTCCCTGCCGCCTGTTCAATCTCTTTCGCCATCTCCTGGTAAATGGCCTGTTGTGCATCAGGATTTTTAACCTTCTTCACGCCGTGCAGACGGCGGGCAAAGCGCTGTTTATCGCGCAACATCAGAGAATCAAGCTGTTGCAGGAGCATCGGGAAGGTTAATTTTTGTTGTTCTGTCATAGCGTTAAAGGGCAGTACACGCCCTGATAAACTCTCTTTTTAATGATTGCTATAGAGTACCACATTGACGTCTTTCGCGCCTTATTCAAAAAATTCGAACATAGACTTCGATATATTGCGCTATCTCTGTGGCAGGATTGTGAATAGAGTGTCAACAAGCAACGGGGCAACCCCCTTCAATCAAATGCAACAACAGGAATCACCCATGAGCAAAGTATTAGTTTTGAAATCCAGTATTCTGGCAGGGTACTCTCAGTCTGGTCAGCTGTCTGATTACTTCGTTGAACAGTGGCGTGAACAGCATTCCGCTGACGAAATCACCGTGCGTGACCTGGCTGCAAACCCAATTCCTGTGCTGGACGGCGAGCTGGTTGGCGCGCTGCGTCCAGGCGATGCACCGCTGTCTCCACGTCAGCAGGAAGCCCTGGCCCTGTCCGACGAGCTGATTGCCGAGCTGCAGGCGCACGACGTTATCGTCATCAACGCCCCAATGTACAACTTCAACATCCCTACCCAGCTGAAGAACTACTTCGACCTGGTGGCGCGCGCTGGCGTAACCTTCCGTTACACCGAGAACGGCCCTGAAGGTCTGGTGAAAGGTAAACGTGCGATCGTACTGACCAGCCGTGGCGGTATCCATAAAGACACCCCAACCGACCTGGTTGCACCGTACCTGAGCCTGTTCCTGGGCTTCATCGGCATCACCGACGTGAACTTCGTGTTCGCTGAAGGTATCGCTTACGGTCCGGAAGTGGCGACCAAAGCGCAGACCGATGCGAAAGCCGCCATCGACAGCCTGGTAGCAGCCTAAGATTTTGCCCTCTCACCGCCTGGTGGGAGGGTTTTTCTTTTCCCCCGCATTTCGTTATCATCCGCTCCCACTCTCCAGCCGGGCGGCCTGATGTCTGCGATTATTGATTCTTTTATAGCCCCACCGTGTCACGACGACATTCAGATCCTCTGGCAGGATGAACATCTGCTGCTGATCGATAAGCCTTCCGGTCTGCTCAGCCTCTCGGGCAAAAATCCGCAAAACCTTGATTCCGTCCATTATCGTCTGGTCCAGACGTTCCCCGGCTGCACGCTGGTACACCGTCTGGATTTCGGCACGTCCGGGCTGATGGTGGTTGCGCGCAATAAGGCCATCAACGCGGCGCTGTGCCAGCAGTTCAGCCAGCGCAGCGTGGAGAAGATCTACAGCGCCCTGCTTTGCGGCCATGTGGAAAACGACGAGGGAATAATAGACGCGCCGATTGCCAAAGACCCGGCGCTGTTCCCGCTGATGTCGATCTGCGCCCTCAACGGAAAACCCGCCCGCTCCCGCTATCGGGTGGTGGAACGGTTTTATCAGGGTACGGGACTGCCGTTAACGCGGGTGATACTTACGCCGGAGACCGGGCGAACCCATCAGCTGCGTATTCACTGTCAGCAGCTGGGGCACCCGATTCTGGGCTGCGATCTGTATGGCGGTCTTGAAGCGCCGGGGGCGGAGAAAACGCCCCGGCTGATGCTGCATGCAAGCGAACTGAATTTTATTCATCCCGTGAGCGGAGAGCCGGTTAACGCCCGTCACGCCGCCCCGTTCTGAATGCGGTTTACCACATCAAATCGTCAGGGATTTTGAAGTCCGCGTACGGATCGTCTTCGTCCTGCTCTTCCTGACTTAGCGCGCTGTTTAACACGATGCTGTCGGCATCGCGCTGGGCAATTTTATCGGCCACCACCGCCGGAATAATCGCGTATTCACAGTCGCCGCTGGCGTTGATGACCAGACGGGCAATCGCCAGACGGCCATTAATCAGCTGAGCCTGGGTTTGCTTGTCGACGTCGATTTTTTTGATCAGATTACCGTCGGTGAAGTTAAAGGTGATGTTACCTTTCGCCACGGTGATGCGGTTCATCTCAATCAGCTGCTTCACCTGTGCTTTAAACTCTTTCGCCAGCACGGCCTGCTTCTGCTGCTCGCTCAGCAGCTTGTCGCGCTCGATCTGCGCTTTCTTGTTCTCTTCTACCGCTTCCCGAGCTTCACGCGCCTGAACGCGTGATTTCTTTGCCGTGCGCTGCACTTTTGCCGCTTTTTTGCTGCTGACCAGGCCCGCTTTCAGCATCTGCTCTTGTAAGGTGAGTTTTGTCATGATCGTTTCTAAACCGGTTGGAAATTTTGGGGATTATAGCGGGAATTGCGGAGAGTGTGCCAGAGAAGTAGGCATGGCGCTTTGTCGCCTGAGCCTTGTTTATTATTTATTCAGCGTTTACTAACGTTATAGCCGCAAGAGTGATTAAAAATTGTCAGGTCATTTTCTTAAAAAAAAATGAGCAGTTCGTGAATATGATGCGGATTGAATAATTGCGATCGCTTCAGGCGTAGGCTGTTTTTTCTTATTAAGAGAATGAAAAAAATATGCCCTTAAAAGGAACAATGATGCTTAACGATAAGGATTCCGCATGTTTCGACTCTACCGGTCACATGATTTAACACGGCAATTAAACCCTGAAGATTTTCAATACATTCTTACTCCAGCAGGTTCACTGAAAGAGGCGTGTAAACATTATGATCTGTCTTATGAAGCAAACGGTCATAGCCTCTCTTTTGGTCTTCCCAAAAGAAAAAACAGCATATCTCCACATAAAAGACCCTATGAACGAAGGCAATGCAGCTACGCAGATCCCATTTATGATCAAGTAGAACGCGAACTTCAAATTGGCTGGCTTGTTGGAGTAGATACCTCCAGGCACTGGAGCAGCGACCGGAACCCGTTTTATATCGACAATAACGGCGAGCTAATTTTTACCCCTACTTCCTCATCGTGGCATGCATGGTATAAGGACGAAATCATGAGCGCTTACCGGAACGTTATTGCCGATCGGCAAGGCAGGAAGTCTGCTCCCACTCAACGGATGCATTATGATTATTACGGGCCAACAACTTCACCGTCGGGGAAAACGCTGAATAGTAAAGCTGTTGGTCGACTGCTCGCCGCTGGTGGGGTGTATAACGGCAATATTAAAGGTTTTCATGAAACCGCACAGCAGCTTGGTGGGGATGCCCCCGCGGGCTACGATCAAATCATGAACAACAAAGGGTTAATGATTGCGGGTGCCTCCATTGCAGCAGGATTGACAATTGGCAGGTTGAACCCTTTAAGCGAAATAGACGAAATATCGGGCCTCGGTAAGATACCAGCACTAGAAAACCCATATGTAAAAGGTTTCACCTCTGAGAATGGTACATTAGTGAATGCTGAACACGCCGTTATCGACCCAAAAAAACTCGCGGCTTATGCTTTAGATTCAACACATCCTACAGGGGGGCACAAAGCCAGGGTATTTGAATCAGCGCTGGGATACAACCCAACTAATGCAGATGTTTTAGCCGCAAGAATCAAGGAAGGCGTATTATCGGCCCCAGCCAAAGTGTTGCAGGCAAATAATTACGGCCAAACAATTGCTGTCGATATGTCCATTTTAGGCGTCAATGATGAAACAGCGATCGTGCGTACAGGTTGGATGTATGAAACAGACGCGTTAGTTCCTCGCCTGACAACCATATTTGTTAAATGAGAAAATACAAATGAAAAGAGCCGAATTAGACGTAGTGATTTTAGGCGAGGATTTACCGAATGAAGGACTGGTAAAAGGGACTATTGGTACGATTGTTATGGTTTTCAACACCCCTACGCGGGGCTATCTTGTCGAGTTTTGCGATGAGGAAGGAAGAACAATCGCAATGCCTGCTTTGCTTCCCGCTCAACTAAAGAGTTATTTCACTCCAGGTATCCTTAAAACACTGCTGGTTGACAATAATTTCCCGGTAGCCAACCCAGTAGATCCTGACGTAATGACAGACTTGATGTACAAAGCCGCCCCTGCTGAATGGGATGCTCAGAAGAGAAGAGTTTACCAGGATATCCAACGTCTGATGGTTAACCGGCTGGACTACACTGGTATGTTCGAAATCATGGATGGCCTTGAGTATAACGGTTTGACGCTGTACAGCCTGGTGGGGGCGGAGAACGGTGAACCCGTATGGTCGAATATCTACATTCGTAACTTTGAAATACGTGACAACGAAAGCTATGTTGATCCGAACCTTACTGACAAGGTACTCATTGGTGAAGATGGTATGACCGTGTTTGCCTACAACTTCACAGATGACTGTTTCGAGATCCGTGATAAAGCATCAATGGATTATGCCATTGAAACACATGCTAACCTCAGCGAATTGTTGTCCACGCTGATTGATACGTTGAGCTGAAATCCGCAACATCAATTGCTGGTTGTATTTTCAACCAGCCTATTGGATCGCATTAATAAGGAGGTATAACGAAAGCATTCCGATACCTCTTCTCTCACTGCCCTCTCCAGCCTGTGCGCAACACTGTTCATGAACTTCGCTCATGTTGCATTGAAATTAAGTCACTTCCCCTGCGCCGCGGGCTCAGGCATAAATTATGCATCGGTAACTTCTTAGCAACATGAACTTAGGATGCATAACCACAATGAGCAAAGCTTTCACATATACCCTTAAGCGCAGTTGCTTCGATGAAAATTACAACCCGTCAGAAAATACGCGTACGACCACCAACTTTGCCAACCTGGCGCGCGGGGAAAAGCGTCAGGAAAACCTGCGCAATACGCTGGTGATGATCAACAACCGTTTTAACGCCCTGGCGCGCTGGGATAACCCAAACGCCGATCGCTACGCGGTTGAGCTGGAAATCATCTCTGTCGACTTGAACATTGGCGCGGAAAAACCGTTCCCGGCCATTGAGATATTGCAAACCACGATTGTCGACAAAAAAAATAACCTGCGTATCCCTGGCATCGTCGGGAATAACTTCTCTTCTTACGTGCGGGATTATGATTTCAGCGTGCGCCTGCTGGAACACAACAAGAACCAGCAGCACTTCAGCATTCCGGAAAAGTTTGGCGAACTGCACGGCAATATTTTCCGCCACTTTGTCAATTCGCCGGAATACAAAGAAAACTTCAGCAAGGGTCCGGTGATCTGCCTGAGTGTCTCCAGCAAAGACACCTATCGCCGCAACGGTAACCAGCACCCGGTACTGGGCATTGAATATCAGCCGGATGGCGAGTCGCTAACGGAACAGTACTTCGCGAAGATGGGCCTGCAGGTTCGCTATTTCATGCCGGAGAACAGCGTGGCGCCTTTCGCGTTCTTCTTTACAGGGGATTTGCTGAGTGACTACACCGATCTGGAGCTGATTGCCACCATCAGCACGATGGAGACGTTCCAGAAAATCTATCGCCCGGAAATTTATAACGCAAACTCGGCGGCGGGACTGTGCTACCGACCGGATCTGAACCAGCAGGATCACTCCTTAACCAAAATTGTTTATGACCGGGAAGAGCGTAGCCGACTGGCGATTGAACAGGGTCGCTTTACCGAAGCGTACTTTATTAAGCCTTACCAACACATTCTTGAGCAGTGGTCTGATAACTACACGCTTTAATTCATCAAAAAAGGTCTTTTATTATGAAAACATTGCTCCCGACTTCTACGGCTGGCAGCCTGCCTAAGCCGACCTGGCTTGCACAACCTGAAACGCTGTGGTCACCCTGGAAATTACAGGATCAGGAACTCCTGGCGGGTAAACAGGACGCGCTGCGCCTGTCCCTGGATGAGCAGATCCGCGCGGGTATCGATATCGTCAGCGACGGAGAACAGACCCGCCAGCACTTCGTCACCACCTTTATTGAACACCTGAGCGGCGTGGATTTTGAAAATCGCCAGACGGTGCGCATTCGTAACCGCTACGACGCCAGCGTGCCGACCGTGGTTTCAGCCGTTGCGCGTCAGAAGCCGGTATTCGTGGACGATGCGAAATACCTGCGTCAACTCACGGACAAGCCGATCAAATGGGCCCTGCCCGGGCCGATGACCATGATCGACACCCTTTACGACGCGCACTATAAAAGCCGCGAAAAGCTGGCCTGGGAATTCGCCAAAATCCTCAATCAGGAAGCGCGTGAGTTAGAGGCCGCGGGCGTGGATATTATCCAGTTTGATGAACCGGCATTTAACGTCTTTTTTGACGAGGTGAACGACTGGGGTATCGCCGCGCTGGAACGCGCCATTGAAGGGCTGAAGTGCGAAACCGCGGTACACATCTGCTACGGCTACGGCATCAAAGCCAATACCGACTGGAAAAAAACGCTCGGCTCAGAGTGGCGCCAGTACGAAGAGGCCTTCCCTAAGCTGCAGACCTCTAATATCGACATTATCTCCCTGGAGTGCCACAACTCCCGCGTGCCGATGGATCTGCTGGAGCTGATCCGCGGTAAAAAGGTGATGGTCGGCGCGATTGATGTGGCAACCAACGCCGTTGAAACGCCGGAGGAAGTCGCCGATACGCTGCGTAAAGCGCTGCAGTTCGTCGATGCCGACAAGCTTTACCCGTCAACCAACTGCGGCATGGCCCCGCTTTCACGGCAGGTGGCTAACGGCAAGCTGAAAGCGCTCAGCGCCGGCGCAGAGATTATCCGCAAGGAGCTCGGCGCGTAATCCCTTACGTTTGCCAGTAGAGCGGCGTACCGAAAAACGCCACGTAATAATCAATCACCGCCCTGACGTTCAGGGGCGGATGACGTGCGTTAGGATAGATCGCCGCAATATTGAGTTGCTCCGTGTTGATGGCGCACGCCATTTCCGGCAAAAGGGCGACCAGCTCCCCCCGCTTCAACCTGTCGCCAATCAGCCAGTCCGGAAACAGGACGATCCCCATCCCACCCAGCGCGGCAATGAGCAGCGACTCCGCATTATTGGACGTCATTAGCGGCGCGACGGGATAATGCACCCAATTCTCCCCTTTGCGACGTACGAGCCAGCGGTTAGGCCCGGACGAACCGCGATAGACCAGACATTTGTGCTGGCTCAGCTCGGCCGGATCGGTCGGGACGCCGTGTTGACGCAGATACGCGGGCGACGCGGCGAGGTGGTAGCGCTGCTGCCCAAAAACACGGGCGTGGAACGTCGAATCCGTCAGCGTGCCGATGCGGAAGATGAGATCGGCGGCATCCCGGTGCGGGTCGATAAAGTCATCGGTCAGCGTCAGCTCAATGGTTAACCGTGGATAACGCTCGGCCAGACCTGCCAGTCCGGGCGCAACGTGTCTCTGTCCAAAAAATACCGGCCCATTTATGCGGACCGTGCCGGAGGGTTCGGTCGAACGTTCATCCAGCTCACGACGCGCCTCTTCGAAGTTATCGACCATCGCCCGGGCATAGCGGATAAACAAATGCCCGCTTTCCGTGGGGATCACCGCACGGGTATTGCGATAGAACAGCTGCTGGCCGAGCGCGTCTTCAAGCTGATGAACAATGCGCGACACCTGCGAGGCGGATATTCCCTCTCGTCGCGCGACGACGGAAAAGTTCTGCGTTTCATAGACGGCAATAAACAGCAGCAGTGAGCGAAGGTTCATGCTTCCGGCATCTGACATTAATGCATTTCCTGCAAAGGTGTTTCCTGCATTATGGCATTTTTCTCACGGGTCTACCGACGTAATCTTCTTCGCCTGAAAACGGAGGAAGCGTAATGCAGTTTGTTTTGATTTTACTGGTGATTGCCGGCGGGATGGGCCTCTCCGTCGAGGCGGGGCTACTGGGGCCATTAGGGGGAGAAGTGGGCGATTTATGGGCGACGTTCAGCATTTTTGGCGTCGGCGCCGCGCTGACGTTTCTGCTGATGCTGTTTTTCAGCCCGCGTAACAGCCCGTCGTTTTTCGCCCAGCCCGGCTGGCAGCTGCTCGGCGGCGTGCTTGGCCCTGTTTACGTGGTCATTCTGACGATCGCCACGCCGACCATCGGCATCGCTCTGACGATGATTGGCATTCTGGCTGGTCAGGTTTTTAAAAGCCTGATCATTGACCACTTTGGCCTGCTGGGTACACCGCACAGGAAGATAAACGCAAAACGTATCGTGGCGCTGGTTTTTATTATTGCGGCACTGGTTCTGGTCGCGCAGGGGTGATGATATGACGCTGATAATGATTCTCCTGGCCGTCTGCGGCGGCGCAACGCTGAGCATTCAGGCCGCGATTAACGGGCAGCTCGGCAGCAATGTCGGGGTATTTAAAAGCGCGTTTCTGACGTTTTCCGTCGGCGCGCTGATAACCGCCCTGCTCATTTTCTTCTTTGAACCGAAGCAGGCGGTCACGCTGCTGGACGTGCCGAAATGGCAGCTCATCGGGGCGATGTTCGGCGTGCCCTACATTGTGATCATGGTCGTGGCGGTGCAGCGCATCGGCACCGCCGTCGCCACGGTGGCGGTGATATTCGGCCAGCTCGCCATGAGTATGTTGATTGATAACTTTGGCTGGCTGGGCAATCCCGCCATTCCGTTTTCACCGAGCCGTCTGGGGGCAATTGTCTGCCTGGGGATTGCGCTTGTTTTCATTTACTCGGGCAGTAAAGCCCGCTCAGCGAGCACGGACATCCCCTCGCCCCTTCGGGGAGAGGGTTAGGGTGAGGGGAACATACCGCAGTGATGGTCATTCCGGTCACTTTACGTTCCCTGCGACTTTGTAAAGAAAAGCGTCACCGTGGCGACGGTGACGCCCAGCTTCTTCATCTCGGTTTTGTTAAACAGATGCGTCTCATCCTGCAAATACATCCAGTCGTCGAAGTTCAGTAGCCAGGTGCTGCCGTTGGCCTTCACGTTCATGCTGTAATGCCAGTTAAAGGCGTTGCCTGCAGCCTGCCCCGTGGCAACCCCTTCAATATCCCCTGCCGTTCCCTCGTAGCGGTCGTTCCCCACGCGCCGGATGTGCCAGACCCGCTGCTGCTTCTCGCCATCGTCGTAGACGAAGTGCTCGTTGAGCGTCAGCGTATCGCCGATAACGTCTCCGGCAATCTCAACGTGGAAACGGCGGATCTGCTTGCCGCTGCGATCCTGCACCATCCCCCACGCTTCGGTTTTGCCCTGGAAGTAGTGAAAGATATCAAGCCGCGGCTGCTGCTGGCGATACTCGGCCACCTCAGTGCTACAGCCCGCCAGCAGCATTGTGAATGCCAGCGCCATCATCAGGATACGTTTCATTTTTGGCCTCCGGTTAACTGCTGACGCAGCTCAGGATATTGCGTGCGGGGATCGAGCCAGATGGCCAGAAAACGGGTGCTGAACGCTTCCGACTGGCGCGGTCCGAGTGGAATAAAGGATGTTTGCGCCGCTGACGCGCGATACCAGAACTGCCCCTGCTTTTCGTTGAGAACAAACGCCAGCTGTGAGCCCGGGCGGACATCCGGCCAAAGGGACTGGAGCATCCGCAGCCAGGCTTCGCTTTGCGGTTCCTGGGCCAGTATCCCCTGCGCCTGCCACTGGTCGCGGGTCGCCTCAACCAGTTCATCGCGATCGATGTCCCGCGCATAGGTAATAATGAGCGCCTGATCCTGGTCCCGGCTGTAACGGCCGTCCGGGGTGCGCAGCTGGGAGGTGTAGACGGTGAAAGGTCCCCAGGTGAGCGTGGCGTCACCCACCTTCCGCCAGGCAAGCCAGTCGGCGGCCTGCGCAACCGGAACAACCAGCGTCAGCCAAAGCAGCAAAACCACAGATCTCATTTTTGTCTCCCCATCAGCAGGTGGAAAAACAGCATCAACACCAGCCAGCCCGGCGCCATCCAGCTGACGACGATAAAGGTCGGTTCCAGAAACGTGATGCCCCCCAGCCGCTCTCCGAACAGGTAGGCCACCGGCCCGCCCACGGCGGCCAGCAGGGTCAGCAGCCAGCCGGGTAGCGTGGTGGTGCGCGTCAGCTGCGTCCAGACCGTGGCAAACATCAGCCACAGTGCCACCATCCATAACGGCATCAGGGACTCGCCCGTAAAGGCAATCAGCCCGGTCAGGGCCCAGAGTGCGTCCAGCAGACTGCCCGCCGCGGCCAGCCCAATGGCGTAAAACCGGTAAGCAGGCGGCAAGAGCAGGCACGCCAGGATCGCCAGCGCGAGCCAGATAATCAGGCCCTGTTCGCGAAAGAGCACCACCAGCGCCCAGTAGAGATCGAACGCGACGGCGAGCAGGAAGACCTGAAGGTAACGTCTCATACGCGCTCGGCGGTCAGCTGCACCACGCTGATGGTGCGAGCGTTAAACCCGGCCTCACAGTAGCCAAAGTAGTACAGCCACATGCGGCGGAACCGTTCATCGAAGCCGAGCTTTTCAATCTCCTGCCAGGCGTGGACAAAGCGCTGCCGCCAGTGGGCCAGCGTGCGGGCGTAGTCGGGGCCCATGTCGAAAAGATTGCGCACCACGAAATCGGTGTGGCGCGTCATCAGCTCGTTCATCGCGGTAATGCTCGGCAGGAAGCCGCCGGGAAAAATGTAGCGCTGGATAAAATCGACGCTTTTGCTGTAGTCGCGATAGCGCTGGTCCTGAATGGTAATGGCCTGAATCGCCATCCGTCCTCCGGGGCGCAGCCGCGCCTGGCAGGTGCGGAAAAACGTGGGCAGATAGCGTTGCCCGACGGCTTCAATCATCTCAATTGAGACCAGCTTGTCGTACTGTCCGGTGAGGTCGCGATAGTCGCAGAGCAGTACCTCAACGCGATCCTGCAACCCGGCGCGGGCGATCCGCTCGGTCGCCCAGCTATATTGCTCCTGCGACAGCGTGGTGGTCGTTACCCGACAGCCGTAATGACGCGCCGCGTATTCCGCCATCGCGCCCCAGCCGGTGCCTATTTCCAGCAGGTGGTCACCCGGGTTTAGCGCCAGCTGATCACACAGCCGTGCCATTTTGGCCCGCTGAGCCGCCGTGAGATCCTGCTCGTCACCAGTAAACAGCGCGCTGGAATAGAGCAGCTCCTTATCCAGAAAATGGGCATAAAAGGTATTGCCCAGATCGTAATGGGCGGCAATATTTTCGCGCGCCTGCATGCGGGAGTTACGCCGGGTCCAGTGGCGTATCCGCTCCAGCGGCCTGCCGAGCAGACGGAACCCGTTTTCCAGACGGCCAAGCACCTCGCCGTTGAGCGCGAGCAGCTCCAGAAGCGGCGTAAGGTGCGCAGTTTCCCATTCGCCGTCCATCCAGGCTTCTGCCGCAGCAAGGCTCCCGCCTGTTAACACGCGCCAGTAGACGCCGGGCGTGAGGATCTGCACGTCGGCGTGCAGCGCGGAGGATGTCTCGCCAAAATGAAAGGTCTGCGCCCCTTCACGCAGCGTGAGCGAGCCGCCGCGGATACCGCTTAACAGACGAAACAGCAGCCATCGCGCGATGCGGACGTTGCGCGGAATATCGGGTTCTAACGCAAAGACGGGATCGGTCATGAGCGTTCACTCCTGCTGACGGGATGGTTATACAGCGGCACGCGCTTGAGCCACAGGCGCAGCGCCTGCCAGTAAATGGCAAAAACGGTTTTCAGGGTCATGAGCGGAATGCGCAGCAACAGCGAGCGCAGCGCGGAGCGCGTCAAAGGCTCCCGGCGCAGCGCCAGCGTGGCGTCAAAAACCTTCGCTTCCTGATGATTTTCAATGTGCATATGCAGCGTGTTATCCGGGTCGTTAAAGCGCCAGTGGTAGATCATGTCCATCGGGTTGAAGGGGGAAACGTGAAACGCTTTTTCCGTCGGCTGCGCATCCTGTCCGTTGACGGCATAGTAATGACGTTCATTCCACGGCGTGTTGCGGACCTCCGCCAGCACCCAGCGCAGCGTTCCCTTCCCGTCGTAGCAGTAGTAAAAGTTGACCGGATTGAAATGAAAGCCGAAATAGCGCAGCTGCGTCAGGAGCATCACCCGCCCGTCCGGACGTTCCCCGGTCAGGCTCTCCAGCCTGCTGAGCACGTTCTCTTTAAGCGGCGTGCCGAGCGGATAGTCAGCGTCGTGGAACGATGCGCCGGCAAAGCGATTGCGCCGCACGCCGACTGACGGCAGCAGCGGCAGTTCATCGAGATCCAGCCAGGCCATAAAGACGCTGTAGCTGAATTCATGGGTTTTCGGCTGAAGGCGGCGGTGGCGTAATACGCCGTGGTAGAGGCAGCTGTTCATCTCAGTTCCCCTCTCCGGCCGCTATCGCATTGACCACGTCCAGCGCGCTGCGCACGCCATCTTCATGAAAGCCGTTGTACCACCAGGCACCGCAGTACCAGCTCCGGTTATGACCGTTGATCTCGCCGCGCCGCGCCTGCGCCCGCCAGCTTTGCGGGTTAAACAGCGGATGTTCATAGACAAAGCGTTGCAGAACGAAGCGTTCATCCACCGGCGCGTCCGGGTTGAGGGTAACGCAGAATAGCGGACTGCCCGCAGGCAGCCCCTGCAGGATGTTCATGTTGTAGGTGACGCAGGCGCTGGCCTGCTCGTGAGCGCTCAGGCGGTAGTTCCAGCTGGCCCACGCGCGCCGCCGCTCCGGCAGCCAGCGCGGATCGCTGTGTAAAACGACCTCGTTGCGCTGCCAGCCGATATCGCCCAGCACCTCGCGCTCTGCGGGCGTCGGGTCATCAAGCATCGCCAGAGCGCTGGCGGAGTGGCAGGCAAAAATCACCCGATCGAAGGTATGGCTGCCGTTTTCAAGCTGAAGCGTAACCCCGTGCTCGTGGCGGCTCACCCGCTGCACCGGAGAATTGAGATGCAGATTCAGACGGTCGCCCAGCTTGTCGAGCATGGCGCGGATATACTCCCGCGAGCCGCCCGGCACCACGTACCACTGCGGGCGCTGGGTGATATCCAGCAGCCCGTGGTTCTGGAAGAAACGTAAGAAAAGCGGCAGCGGGAAACGCTTCATCTCCTGCAGCGACGAGGACCAGATGGCGGCCCCCATCGGCAGAATGTAGTGGCGCGCAAAAAACGGCGTGAAGCCGTGCTGTTCCAGAAACGTTTGCAGCGTGGCGTTCGGGTCCACCTCCCCGTCCAGCGCCTGTTTCGCCAGACGATTGAAGCGGACGATCTCCCCGAGCAGCCGCCAGAATGCCGGATTCACCAGGTTTCGGCGCTGGGCAAACAGCGACGTCAGGGTGTGTCCGTTGTACTCCAGCCCCGTCGCCGGGTTGTGCACCGAAAAGCTCATCTGCGTTTTTTGTCCACTGATGCCCAGCTCGCTGAGGAGGCCCATAAAGCGCGGATAGGTGCGATCGTTGTAAACGATAAACCCGGTATCAATCGCGTAGGTGCCCTGTGGCGTCGGGACGTCAACCGTTGCGGTATGGCCGCCGGGCGTGGCGCCCGCTTCAAACAGGGTCACCTGATGGTGCCCAGCCAGGCGCCAGGCGCAGGTCAGCCCGGCGATGCCGCTGCCGATAATCGCAATGTTCATGAACGCACCATCCTGCGCAGCAGCGCGCGCTGAAGAAACGCAGGCAGCCCGGAGAGCAACCGCAAAATAAAGCCAAACCCGTCAGGAAACGCGATATGCATTTTCCCTGCCGCCAGCCCGGTACGGATCGCCTTGACCGCCTCGTCGACGCTCACCCTGCCCGGCATGGCAAAGTCGTTTTTGCGCGTCAGCGGCGTATCAACAAAGCCCGGGGAGACCACCGTGACGGCAATTCCTTTTGGCTCCCAGTCCAGGCGCAAACTCTCGGCAAACCAGCTCAGGGCCGCTTTGGACGCGCCGTAGGCCTCTGCCCGTGGGAAAGGTAGCCAGTGGGCCATGGAACTCACCAGCACTACGCGGTTGCCAGCCGTCAGCTGGGGCTGCAGCGCGTCAAGACAGTTCACCGGGCCGAGGAAATTTGTCGCCATAACCCGCTCCACCAGCGCCGCATCCACCACGCCTCCATCGAGATATTCGCAGGTACCGGCGCAGAGAATAATCAGATCGGCGTAGCTGCCGGTCAGCGCCTGGCGACAGGCATCCCTGTCTGTCATATCGAACAGGCGAACGGTGAGATTGGGGCAGGTCTGATGCAGCGCTTCGAGGCGCGCCGGATCGCGTCCGCAGGCAATCACGTGGTAGCCGTCTGCGGCAAAGGATTTCGCCAGCCCGGCGCCAATGCCCGAGCTTGCGCCGGTGATCAGTACCGTTTTCATGATTTGACCCTCCGCTTCACGCCGCGTACCGCCCAGCCCAGCAGAGGAAGGTGTTCGTAGATCATCTCTCCCGCATCGTAGTAGTCGCGCTGGTGCGTGATGAGATCGTTTTCCGTGTCCACCACCGAACATCCCGGCAGTTCGAGCGGCTCTCCCCCGGCAATGCGCGGATGCGACCAGTGCATTACCCAGGTCACAGCAAACCGGTTCCCGCTGCACAGCGGCGTATCGATGGTAAAACGGCAATGCTCGACGTTGGCCAGCAGATGGGTGAAATAGCGCTGAAGCGCGAAAATCCCGTCATGCTCGCCAAACGGATCGATAAGCGTGGCATTCGAATGGTAAAGCCCCACCAGCGCGGACGGCGGCTGGCTATCCAGTGCGGCGTAGTACTCAACAAACCGACTCACGACAGAGGGCAAAGTGCTCATGGGTCACATCCTGGCTGTAAACAACGTGGCGTAATCGCATACTTAAAACTTACACAATTAACGTTATTTGTCCAAGTTTGTGGAGATTTATTTTTTATTTTAACTATATATCAATAACTTAATAACAGTAAAAAAGTGAGTTTTGTAGACCGGGTAAGGAGTGGCCGCCACCCGGCTTTAACTTTCAGGATTTCCTTAAGGCAAACTCGCCGGTCTTCTTCCAGGCTTATCCTTTTTATTCATAAGGATGCCTGCATGAAACGTTTCTTTCTCTCCCTATTCTCAAGCCCGGAATCCTTACTGCAGGTGATGAGCCAGCAGGAAATTATTGAAGCCGTCGAAGATGGCGATCGCATCATTATCGACCAGGACGGGAACGCCTCGGTGAACTACAAAAGCAACGAGGTGCGGCAGGATTTTCTGCGTCACGTCAACATGCTGAAGAGGGCCTGATATGGGAACGGCGATATTTATGGTGCTGATGGTATGCGGGTACTGGTACACCAGCCGCGACCTGTCGACCCGCTTTAAAATCAAGCGTTCATTTGGCTGGGACGTCTATTTTCTTGTGGCGCTGTACGGCTGTATTTTCGTTCTGCAGGGCGTGATTGCCACCGGTCTGCTCTGGCTGCTCCTGCTCGCCCTTTCTGCAGCCAACAACGCTTTTCACTTTGCCTCGCCGAAATATACCGACTGGCAAATCGACTTTATGAACTGGAGCTTTTTAGGCATTCAGGCGCCGGTGGTCGTGATGCTGGCGTTTGCCATCCTGTTTTGCCTCTACCGCTCTAACTGGGCAGGCAGCGCCAGGCTGGACGGCGAAAGCCGGAAAAAGCTCTACAAACGTCTGGCGCAGTCGAGCGGTATTGAACAGCTGCTGTATCAGTGTATGGAGCAAGGGGAACTGGCGCAGGTCACGCTGCGGTCGAGGCGGATTTACGTCGGCATGATCCACACCGCGACGCTGGAATATGAAAAAACGGCCAATATCGTGCTGATTCCGATGTTAAGCGGGTACAGAGATGCGAAGACGATGAACTTTCGCATCGAGAATAACTACAGCAAGTGGTATGCGGAGCATGACATCACGCTCGACTCCGAGCCCCGCAGCGCCATGTCATTCCGGAAGGTGATTTTACTCAATCAGATTGAGAGCCTCTCGCTGTTCGATCCCGCCAGCGCCAGCGCACTGTCGCTGGCACAGCGTGACGAGAGCTCTCGCTCTAAAGAGACATCCCCATAATCCTGATTATGCTCTGCTGTGATGCGGTTTCGAAAAGGACGTTCTTAACGCAGAGCATGCCCTGCTTCTGGTAGAACCGGTACGCTCCCGCGTTCTGCTCAAGCACTTCCAGCCAGAGATAGTCTTTTCCCCTGCTCCGGGCCATGTCGGTGATGCTGTTGAACATCACCTGGCCATAGTTCTTGCCGGTCTCGGTGGGATCGAGGTAGAGCTTGTTGAGGAGAACGCCCTTCTTGTCCGTTTCCGGGAGCAGGGCTTCCCAGGTCACTTTCATAAATCCCACTGGCCGAACGGTCTCGGCAACATACCAGGAAACAGCGTTATCTTTCAGGCTCTGTTCAAGTACGGAAAGCGCGTACTCGCCGTCCAGAAAATCCTTCATCTCTGCGTCTGACACCCACAGATGCTGAAAATGGGCGGGATAGATTCGGTATCCCAGCTCGCTTAATAGCGCGGCATCGGCCCCGGTGGCCTGTCGAATTCGAAGCGTCATAGAAAGTCTCCCTGGTAATCACCCGCGTTGGGCATTTTGGTAGAGATCCCAGCGGTTGCCGTAAATATCTTCAAACACCACTACCGTACCGTACTCTTCCTCACGAGGTTCTTCGCAGAAATGGACGCCCTTGTCTTTCATGGCACGGTAATCGCGCCAAAAATCGTCCGTCTGGAGGAAGAGGAAAACTCTGCCGCCGCATTGATTGCCGATAAAGCTTTCCTGCCTCTCGTTAGAAGCGCGAGCCAGCAAAATGTTGCAGTTACTTTCCGGGTTGGGTGAGACGACCACCCAGCGTTTACCCGGTTGAGGCGTATCCTCTACGAGGGTAAAACCCAGCTTATCTGTGTAGTATTCAATGGCGCGATCGTAGTCATCAACCACAATAGCCACGCAGCCAAGGCATCGCTTCTGTGTTCTCATTTTTCGTTTCCTTTGCATAAATGGGTTACGGGCAACGCTATTCCATTGCAGCGTGCTGGCCGCCGGATTTACTGGCTTGCGTAAGCCTCGCGCTTTTCTGCCCATTTCAGCATGGCATCAAGCGCCGGACATAATGCCTGCCCCCAATCGGTGAGGCGATATTCCACTTTCGGTGGCACTTGCGGGTAGACCATCCGCGAAACAATACCATCGGATTCAAGTTGCCTGAGCTGCTGCGCCAGCATCTTCTGGGAAATACCGGGGATCAGTTTTTCGAAATCAGAGTAGCGCTGCACTTTTCCGTCGAAAAGATGAAAAAGAATAATTAATTTCCAGCGGCCTTCCAGCAGCCGTAACACTTGCTCCACGCCGCTCGCGGCAGATTCCGGACTATATAACTTACTCATAATTCAGTAGCTCACTTTTTCGTGCGTACTTGTCAATTTCTCAGTCTATGTTGAATATACCTGTACTGTAAATAACGGGAGTGCAAGGTCATGTCATTAGATATTGATTTTAAAGGCAAACGCGTGCTTGTTACCGCTGGCACGAAAGGGCTCGGAAAAGCGGTCGTCGGACTTTTAAAACAGCTCGGTGCAACGGTATTCACCACTGCGCGCCACGAGCCGGACGTAGATGTCGCAGATACTTTCGTCGCCGCTGACCTTACGACGGTCGCTGGATGTGCCGCTGTCGCATCTGCGGTTCAGGAGCAGATGGGAGGCGTCGACGTGATTATCCATGTTGCGGGCGGTTCAACCTCACCCGGTGGCGGTTTTGCTGCGCTTGGCGAAGAAGAGTGGCAGCAGGAGCTCAATCTTAATTTGTTGCCTGCAGTACGCTTAGATCGCGCCCTGCTTCCCGGAATGCTCGCGCAGGGAAATGGGGTGATTATTCACGTGACGTCTATTCAGCGCGAGCTGCCGTTACCGGAATCAACAACGGGTTATGCGGCGGCTAAAGCAGCCCTCTCAACCTACAGTAAAAGCCTTTCAAAGGAAGTCTCACCGAAGGGCGTTCGGGTGGTGCGCGTTGCGCCCGGCTGGATCGAAACTGAAGCGGCGGTTGCACTGGCGGAGAGGCTGGCAAAGCAGGCAGGTACAGACTACGAAGGCGGCAAGCAGATCATTATGAAGGCGCTAGGTGGAATACCGCTCGGACGCCCTGCCAGACCGATAGAGGTGGCCAACCTCATCGTCTTCCTCGCTTCATCGCATGCTGCGAGTATCACCGGTACTGAATTTGTGATTGATGGCGGCACCATTCCCACAGTGTAACGCGGGTGCTTAATCGGCTCGGTGCGAGAGTTGATTAAGCACCGGGGAATATCACCGATCGGACAGTTTCTCCAGGCCCTTTTTTAACGCATGTCTTACCGTTTCTGAATCCATACCCATCTGTGCATGAATAATTGCGCCGTCAATGAGCAGCATGATTTCATTGACGACGCGCTCATCAGCACTCTTCGTCAGCAAGGCAATAATTTTCTTTGTTTCTGATTTATGACTGCGGCATATCTCTTTTATTTCGTTTTCAATATCTTCCGATTTCGCCTCTGCGCTGGCGTTAATAAACGCGCAGCCGTGGAACTCGGGCGAAATAAACCATTCGTAAAGCGTTGCGGATATCGCATCAGCAGGTATTTCGCCTTGATCGAGATGTCGACGCAGCGTGGTCTCAAACCAGTTAATCCATATTTCATGCCGGTAGTTCAAATAGGCAAGAATAAGCAAGCTTTTACTCGGGAAATGGCGATAGAACGTCACCTTGGTCACTTTAGACGCTTTAATAAGTGTATCCACCCCCGTCGCCCTGAAGCCCGTGGAATAAAACAGATCGTGCGCCGTGAGTAATATCTTATCTCTGACGCTGATTTTTGTATCGTTGCCTGCGGGTTCTGTTTTCACTTTTGGGTAGCCTCTAAAATAATGTTGACAGCGTTATTTTACAGGCATAGATTACCGCAAGCAGACAGACCTGTCTACATAATATAACACTGAGGTAATCGCCATGAACACACGTCCTCCTTTACCGCCCTTCACTCGTGAAAGCGCCATCGAAAAAGTCAGACTGGCAGAAGATGGCTGGAACAGCCGCGACCCGGCGAAAGTCGCGCTTGCCTATACGCTGGATACCCAATGGCGTAACCGCGCAGAGTTCGCCACCAACCGTGAAGAAGCCCAGGCGTTTCTGGAGCGGAAATGGAAAAAAGAGCTGGACTATCGTCTGATTAAAGAGCTCTGGGCATTTACGGAGAACCGGATCGCGGTGCGCTATGCCTATGAATGGCATGATGATTCCGGCAACTGGTTCCGCTCTTACGGCAATGAAAACTGGGAGTTTGAGCCGGACGGACTGATGAAGCGCCGCTTTGCCTGCGTAAACGATATGCCAATCAAAGCCTCTGAGCGTCTGTTCCACTGGCCGCTGGGCAGACGTCCGGACGATCACCCTTCGCTGAGCGATCTTGGCTTATAGGATTTTTGCATCACTCCGGGCCGCCCCGGAGTGATGAACTTACAGCGCGCCCAGCTGTTTCATCAGCGTCAGGTTGTCCTCAATATGCCAGTTAGCCACAATTTTACCGTCAGCAATCTTATAAAGATCCGTGGCGATGAAATCTATTTTCTGCCCCTGTCCTTTCAGCTTGCCAAATGTCCCGGTGAACGTGCCGTGAAAATGTAAATGCGAAACCACGCGATCGCCTGAAATAATCATTTGCTCAACGTCACAGCGCAAATCAGGCACGGCTGCGCGAAACGCGCGGGACGCTAAAATAGCGCCTTCCGGCCCCTGCCTACGCCCTTTCGGAGGCGTTTTATCAATAAAACCTGCCGCCAGGGCATCACGCGCCAGGGTTTCATTACCCGTGTTCCAGAATGAAGCATATTCTCTGGCAACGGCTTCATTCACCTTTAATTGCGCCTGCGGCAGGCTGTTGTCCACTATAAGCTGTTTCGGCTGCAGCCATTCCCCCTGCGCGGAAATCGCATTGCCCGACAGACCTGCAAAAATAACCATCGCTACCGCCGAATGAAAATACGTCGAATATTTCATGATATCTCTCAATAGAGTATTACATTACCCGCAGTCGATTTCCTGCGGTTCAAATCAGACAGGGTTAGTTAATTAACGCCCCGCCCTCAATATCAATGACCGACCCCGTGACAAAGGGATTATCAATGGCGAAAAGATACCCTTGCGCCACGTCCTCCGCCCTTCCCCAGGCTTTGGCTGGCAGGGTTTCCGCCGCGCCAGCGAGCATTTTTTTCCGCGCGGCGGCGTCCATGCCCGCATACGCTTCCGTGTCGGTCAGCCCCGGACTCACGACGTTGACGCGCAGCGGTGAAAGCTCTTTCGCCAGCACTTTTGTCGCGGCCTCGATGGCGGCATTCATCGTCGTTTTAACAATGGCGCCCGCCACGGTGCGACGTGCCACGAACCCGCTGGTGAACGTCAGCGTACCGCCGGGGGCGATGTTCCCGCAGAGATAGCGGGCGACATTGATGCTTCCCCAGAATTTTGTATCAAAAGCCAGCCTTGCCGCGCGGAGATCCAGCCCGGAAAGAAGCCCTCCCGGAGCCAGTGAACCCGCCGTAACGACGATATTATTGACCTCACCCAGCGTTTCACCGAGTGCGACAAGCTCTGCCTCACGGCTGATATCCAGCACGAGGGTATGAACAGACGCGGCGTGGGCGCTCAGCCGTTGCCGCGCAGCGTCCAGCTTCGCGCCGTCGCGGCCCGCGAGAATAATCTCCTCGCCGCGCGCGGCAAGCAGGCTGCCCACGGCGAAACCGATGCCGGAAGCGCCGCCGATAATTAAGGTTTTACGGGTCATAACGTTTTCTCCTGCAGGGTGTAAATGGGGTAATCGGTATATCCCGTCGCGGTGCCGCCAAACAGCGTGGCGGGATCGCGCACCTGGGCCAGAGGCAGCTGGTGCGCCAGACGGTGGGGTAAATCCGGGTTGGCAATAAACGGCCGTCCGAAGGCAATCAAATCGGCATAGCCGGCAGCAAGGATCTTTTCCGCTTTTTGAAGGTCATAGTTCCCCGCGACGATAAGGGTTCCGCTAAATGTCTCGCGAAGCGATTGTCGGAACGGCTCTGGTACCTGCGGCGCATCGTCCCAGTCGGCTTCCGCCAGGTGGATGAACGCAATCCCTTCTTGTTCACACCAGGCCGCGAGAGCGAGTATGGCTTCCGTCACCTGCGGATCGTTCATCCCGCGCTGGGTAATAAACGGGGAAAGGCGAATGCCCGTACGCTCGCGGCCAATGGCCTCGGCAATGGCGCTTAACACCTCCTGAGCAAAGCGGATCCGGTTCGCCAGCGTGCCGCCGTACTCGTCCGTGCGTTTGTTGGAGGTTTGACGAAGAAACTGGTCGATCAGATAGCCGTTTCCGCCGTGAACCTCCACGCCGTCAAACCCGGCCTGAACGGCATTCAGTGCCGCCTGACGATAGTCCGCGATGATGCTGAGGATGTCCTTGCGCGAGAGGGTTCTCGGCTGCGGACAGTCAACCATTTGGCCTTCCCCCTTTTCATTCACCACCCACACCTGCGCGTCCGGCGCCAGTGCTGACGGGGCGACGGGCTGATCATCCTGATGAAAACTGGCGTGCGACATTCGCCCGACGTGCCAGAGCTGCGAAAAAATCACCCCGCCCGCCTGATGCACGGCGCCCGTGGTGAGCTGCCATCCTGAAACCTGCTCAGGCAAATGGATGCCGGGCGTCCAGGAGTATCCCTGGCCCTGAGGCGAAATCTGCGTGGCTTCCGTGATGATTAATCCGGCGCTGGCCCGCTGCCGGTAATACTCCGCCATCAGCGCCGAGGGAATATTTCCCGGCTGAAGGGAGCGCGCGCGGGTCATCGGCGCCATGACGATACGGTTTTTCAGGTCTTGCTGACCCAGCCTGTAGCGTTCTAAAAGTGAGGTACGTTGCATGTTTTCATCCCTTATGGTTTGGATGAAATCACTTTACAGTTGGCATCTGATTTTGATAATTACGCTAAAATAAGATGCACTTTTCGGAAAATATGAATAATGGGTAAACTCGAAGACATGGCGTTACTGGTGGAAGTTGCCGAGGCTGGCGGTCTTTCTGCCGCCGGGCGACGCCTGTCGCTTTCCCCCGCCACCATGACGGCCAGGCTGAAGGCGATTGAGGAGCGTTACAAGACGCGCCTGTTTCACCGCTCAACGCGATCCATCACGCTGACCCGCGCCGGGGAAGAGTTTTACCATGCCGCGCTGCGCGTGCTGGAAGAAGTGCATCACGCCGAGTCGTTACTGACGCAAAAGGAAGGCGTGCTCAGCGGCAACATTCGCCTTTCTGCGCCCTCGGACTTTGGCAGACAGTATCTCTGCCCCGCCGTCGTGGAATTCTCCCGACGCCATCCCGACGTTAAATTTTTCATCTCGCTAAGAGAACACGTTGAGGACCTGGTCGCTAACCGGCTGGATATGAGCGTGCGTTTCGGCAACCTGCCGGACAGCAGCCTTGTCGTCAGAAATATCCGCCCGAACCATCGGGTGCTGGTCGCCTCCAGGGAGTATCTTAACGAACGCGGCATCCCCGCCACGTTTGCCGATTTAGCTCAGCACCGGTGCCTGGCGCTTGAGTCTCAGGGTGTGGTGATGAACGAATGGCGCTTTGAAAAAGATGGCGATGAAAGCGTCGTTCGCGTAGAGCCAGCCATGGTGTGCGACGACGGGGCTTTGCTTCGTCAGTGGGCTCTCAGCGGGGCTGGCATCGCGGGGAAATCGTGGTGGGACGTCAAAGACGATGTTGAAACCGGAAGGCTCACGGTACTGTTTGCCGACAGCTTCACCGGCTTTAGCCGATACGATCGCAAAGATGTCGGCCTGCAGCTTGTTTACCCCCAGCGCAAACTGCAGCCGCTTCAGGTCACGGCGTTTAGCCAGTTTTTTCTCGACTGGCTAAAAAAACAGTAAAATTAAATCGCGTCAGGCATCTGCGGTTAATTTCTCGCCAAAATAAGAGATGGCGCGCATTTCGGTGACAACCTCAGGACTACTCTGTGTGCGGTTTTCAGGAGGTACAAAATATGAAAAAGCTTCTGATCTGTTGTTTGTTTGGTAATACCGCAAACTCTCTCGCCAAAAAAATGCAGTCTCTGGCAGAACGCGAAGGCTATCCGCTGATGATTAGCGCTGTTGGGCTGGATAACTTCGCCAGCGTCGCTCCCGCTTTCGATGGTTTCCTCATCGCGCCGCACATTCAGTACAAACTCGATGAGATAAAAGAAACGGTGGGCAATACGCGTTCAATCGCCATTATTGAGAGCCTGCCCTATGCCTCTCTCGACGCGAGGAAAGTATTGAATTTCGTGAAGGAGCAGATGCCTGAACTGGCTGCCTGACAGATAAGGCCGCATCGGTTTTGCGGCCTCCTCTCACCCGGCGTTCAAAACGTGTCGACACAAGGCTGGCCGACCTTATTAAGGGCGTTTTTCAACCTGGCTCTGAGTTCAATTAACGCCGCTTCTTTCTCTTCAAGCTGCTGCAGCTTGTGGCGCAGAGACGCCTGTTTTTGCTCAGCGGTAAAGTTGTCGTCAACCCAGACAGCCAAAACCTCTGAAATTTCAGCTAAGGTAAAACCCAGCATTTTGGCATGCTTGATCATGTTTAAACGCTGTAAATCGACGGCGGAATAGACTTTATAGTTATTGCTGCGATTGGGTTGCGGGATATTCTCTAACAGCCCCTGTCGCTCATAGTAACGCACCGTCTCTTTCGACAATCCCGTTTTCGCACACAGTTCACCAATTCGCATCGCGTCGCGTCGCCCTCACCTTGTAAAAATCACGCTTGACCGTGTACCTAAGTGCACGGTTTATGCTGTGCAGCATACATTAGGGAAACGGGATTAAACATATGAATTCTTTTGATTATACAGGTAAAACAGCGCTGATTACCGGAGCGTCGTCGGGCATAGGCCGTGATTTTGCCCGGCAGCTCGCCGCCCGCGGCGTGGCCTTGATCCTGGTCGCCCGCAGCGAGCCAAAGCTGCAGGCGCTTGCCGTAGAGTTAGTCAGAAAGCACGGCGTCTCCATCACGATTATCGTGCAGGATTTAGTGAAGCTGGAAGCCATTCCCCACATTGTGGAACGGCTTGAAACCTTAAGACGCGTCCCCGACATTCTGATCAATTGCGCCGGCTTCGCCACCTACGGGCCATTCGAAAAGCTGTCGATCGACAGGCAGCGTGATGAGATAAACGTAAACTGCATGGCCCCCGTGGAGCTGACTCACGCCTTGCTGCCGGGAATGCTGCAGCAGGGCTCCGGGGTGATTATTAACGTTGCCTCAACGGCCGCGATGCAGCCGGATCCCTATATGGCGATTTATGGCGCAACCAAAGCCTTCCTGCTCTCGTTTTCGAACGCGTTGTGGGGAGAGTATCGCTCAAAGGGCATCCGCGTCCTGGCGCTTTGCCCCGGCGCAACGGATACGGCCTTTTTTGATGTGGTGAATGCTGAGGAAGCCTCGGTCGGTAAACGAATGCCCGCTGACAAGGTGGTCACCCTGGCGTTGAAGGCCGTGGAGAGTAACCGTAACTACCTGATTACCGGATGCGGTAACTGGCTTCTGGGGCAGCTACACCGGTTCGTGACGCGCAGGCGTCTGGTGCTTATCGTTGAAAAAATATTGCGTCCGCGCTCGGCCTGAGCAAAAACGGCTCCGTTCAGCGCAAGGGAGTTGCGCTGAAATCCACGCTTATCGCAGGCAGATAGATGCCATAGTGCACGAAAAACAGTGATACACTTACCGCACCTGGTTGATCGTCCCGTCTGAACGGCGCATGATGAATGACGGTAACCAAATCTCAAAATGGTCACTCGTTGTTAATCGTAGCCTGTCACGCTAAGCTTAAATAATGACTAAAAATATGAATCCCCCATCATCACGTGGTCCCCTTGACCACGCTGTCAGAGAGCAAATCGTCGAAGCGGCTTTTGAGCACTTCGGCCACTACGGCTATGAAAAAACCACCGTTGCCGAACTGGCTAAATCCATTGGTTTTTCAAAGTCCTACATTTATAAGTTTTTCGATTCCAAACAGGCTATCGGAGAGGTGATCTGCGCTAACCGCCTGGAGCTGATCATGGCGGCAGTGCTTTCCGCCATCGAGGGTGCGCCGTCGGCAAGCGAAAAATTACGCCGCCTTTTCAAAGCGCTCACCGAGGCGGGAAGCGAGCTGTTTTTCCACGACCGTAAGCTATACGACATCGCCGCCGTCGCCGCGCAGGAGCAGTGGCCTTCCACGCAAAAGTACAGCGAAAGCCTGATGAAGCTGATTGAGAGCATCATTATCGAAGGCAGGCAGGCCGGCGAGTTTGAAAGAAAAACGCCGCTGGATGAAGTCACCTGTGCCGTCTACATGGTGATGTGCCCTTACATTAACCCCGTTCAGCTTCAGTACAACCTCGAAATGGCCCCCACCGCGGCGGTGCTTCTCTCTTCACTGATTTTAAGAAGCCTGGCCCCCTAATTTGTGACCATTGACAATTTTGGTCACTAGTCAGAGAATGCGGATACCGTCCTGTTACGTCAAAAAGGTTTCCCATGATCAGGCTCACTTCAGCCCGCGTTGCCGTTTGTCTCCTGCCGTTTGCCCTGGTGGCGTGCGGCGATATTTCCGCGAGTGACGATCCGCGCACAAAGCCACCGCTCGTCAGATCCGTCTCCGTCGAGCTAGCGAACAATAGCGCCCGCGCCTTCACGGGCGTGGTGGTCGCAAGAACGCAAAGCGATTTAGGTTTCAGGGTTCAGGGAAAAATCCTTGAGCGGCTGGTCGATACGGGCCAGACCGTCAAACAGGGCCAGCCCCTGCTGCGCCTGGATCCGGTGGACCTGAAGTTACAGGCTCAGGCGCAGCAGCGCGCGGTGGATGCGGCTCAGGCGCGCGCGCGCAAAGCCTCCAGCGATGAGGCGCGCTATCGTGGACTTGTGGCGTCCGGCGCCGTGTCTGCCTCAGAATATGACCAGATCAAAGCGGCGGCCGATACGGCCAGGGCCGATCTCAGCGCCGCCCGGGCGCAGGCCAGCGTGGCGCAAAACGCCACGGGGTATGCCGTGCTGCTGGCGGATTCAGACGGCGTGGTCATGGAGACGCTCGCCGAGCCGGGCCAGGTCGTCAGCGCCGGACAGGTGGCGATCAGGCTCGCCAGAGCCGGGCAGCGTGAAGCGCTCGTCCAGCTTCCGGAAACGCTGCGCCCTGCCGTCGGCAGCGAAGCGCAGGCCACGCTGTATGGCAATGAAAAACATCCTGTCACCGCAACGCTGCGCCTGCTGTCTGATTCGGCCGATGCCGCGACCCGCACGTATGAAGCCCGCTACGTGCTGGATGGCCTGCTGGCGAACGCGCCGCTGGGGGCGACCGTCACGCTGAACGTTCAGGACAATAAAGCGGAAGGTCAGGTCATGCAGGTCCCGCTGGCTTCACTCTATGATGCAGGAAAAGGTCCCGGCGTCTGGCGCATTTCCGCCCAGCCGGCAAAGGTCGCATGGACGCCCGTCAGGGTGCTGAGCGTGGGTGAAGATGCGGCGCAGGTCACGGGCGGCGTGAAGCCCGGTGAGAAGATTGTTGCGTTAGGCGCCCATCTTCTGCACGAAGGTGAGGTCGTCAGGCTTGCTAAGCAGCGCAATGCCGCCCTGGCGGAGAACACACCATGAGCGGAAGCCGCTTTAACCTGTCGGCGCTGGCCGTACGCGAACGTTCCGTCACGCTGTTTCTGATCGTTCTGGTCACGATTGCCGGAATTTACGCCTTCTTTGGGCTCGGGCGCGCGGAAGATCCGCCCTTCACGGTAAAGCAAATGACGGTGATAACCGTCTGGCCGGGCGCGACCGCGCAGGAAATTCAGGATCAGGTCGCCGAGCCGCTGGAAAAGCGCCTGCAGGAACTCAAATGGTATGACCGTACCGAAACCTATACCCGTCCCGGCATGGCGTTTATCACGTTGTCATTGCAGGACAAGACCCCGCCAGCCGAAGTGCAGGAGGAGTTCTATCAGGCGCGGAAGAAGCTTGGAGATGAATCTCAGCGTCTTCCGGCGGGCGTCATCGGCCCGATGATCAATGACGAATTCTCGGATGTCACCTTTGCCCTCTTTGCCCTGAAAGCGAAAGGCGAACCGCAGCGGCAGCTGGTACGCGATGCCGAAGGCCTGCGCCAGCAGCTCCTGCACGTTCCCGGCGTGAAGAAAGTGAACATTATCGGCGAACAGGCCGAGCGGATTTACATCTCCTTCTCCCACGACCGTCTGGCGACGATAGGGCTCTCACCCCAGGACATTTTCAACGCCCTCAACAGCCAGAACGCGTTAGCCGCGGCGGGCTCCATTGAGACCCGAGGCGCGCAGATTTTTATCCGCCTGGACGGCGCGTTCGATGAACTGCAGAAAATCCGCGATACGCCTTTTATTGCTCAGGGCAAAACGCTCAAGCTGTCCGATGTGGCAACGGTTGAGCGAGGCTACGAAGATCCCCCGACGATGCTGATACGCAATCAGCATGAGCCCGCCCTTCTGCTGGGCATCGTGATGCGTGAAGGCTGGAACGGTCTGGCGCTGGGGAAAGCGCTGGATGCGGAAACGGCGAAAATTAATGATAGCCTGCCGCTTGGCATGTCCCTGACCAAAGTTACCGACCAGTCCGTGAATATTCGCTCGTCGGTCGATGAGTTCATGATCAAATTCTTCGTCGCCCTGCTTGTGGTCATGGTGGTGTGTTTTGTCAGCATGGGCTGGCGCGTGGGTGTTGTCGTTGCGGCGGCGGTACCGCTGACGCTGGCGGTCGTTTTCGTGGTGATGGAAGCCGCGGGGATAAACTTTGACCGCGTTACGCTGGGCTCCCTGATCCTCGCCCTCGGCCTGCTGGTTGATGATGCCATTATCGCCATCGAAATGATGGTGGTAAAAATGGAGGAAGGTTACGACAGAATCAAAGCCTCGGCCTTCGCCTGGAGCCATACCGCCGCGCCCATGCTGGCCGGTACCCTGGTGACGGCCATTGGCTTTATGCCGAATGGTTTTGCCCAGTCGACCGCAGGGGAATACACCAGCAATATGTTCTGGATCGTCGGCCTCGCCCTGATTGCCTCGTGGTTTGTCGCGGTGGTGTTCACGCCCTATCTTGGGGTGAAGATCCTGCCGGCGATCCCGAAAGTCGAAGGGGGTCATGCCGCCATCTATAACACGCCTCGCTATAACCGTTTTCGCCGGCTGCTGGCCCGCGTTATCGCCAGAAAATGGCGGGTGGCCGGGTTGGTGGTCGCCATTTTCATCCTGGCCGTGCTCGGCATGGGGCTGGTTAAAAAACAATTCTTCCCGACCTCCGATCGCCCGGAAGTGCTGGTTGAGGTGCAGATGCCCTACGGTACCTCGATTGAGCAAACCAGCGCCGCAACCGCAAAAATCGAAGCGTGGCTGGGCCAGCAGCCCGAAGCCAAAATTGTCACGGCCTATATTGGTCAGGGGTCACCCCGTTTTTATCTGGCGATGGCGCCTGAACTGCCCGACCCGTCTTTTGCGAAAATCGTGATCCTGACGGACAGCGAGACGTCGCGCGAGGCGCTCAAGCTCCGGCTGAGGGACGCTGTCGCCAACGGCCTTGCCCCCGAAGCGCGCGTGCGGGTAACGCAGCTGGTGTTTGGCCCGTACTCGCCCTTCCCGGTTGCCTGGCGCGTGTCGGGGCCGGATGTCGAACAGGTGCATGACATCGCTAACCGGGTGAAAGCCGTGCTTCAGGCGAGCCCGATGATGAGAACCGTCAACACCGACTGGGGCTCACGCGTTCCTGTCCTGCATTTCACCCTCGATCAAAACCGCCTGCAGGCGACCGGCTTGACCTCCAGTGCCGTTGCCGATCAGCTTCAGTTTCTGCTCTCAGGCGTGCCCGTCACCTCCGTGCGGGAGGATATTCGCTCGGTAGAGGTTATTGGCCGCGCGGCGGGAGACATCCGTCTCGATCCGGCAAAAATCGAGGGTTTCACCCTTGTCGGCAATGCGGGACAGCGCGTTCCGCTGTCTCAAATCGGCAAGATTGAGATCGGTATGGAAGATCCGATCCTTCGCCGCCGCGATCGCACCCCGACGATTACCGTGCGGGGCGATATCGCTAACCATCTTCAGCCACCGGATGTGTCGGTCGCCGTCATGAAGCAGCTCCAGCCGATTGTTGACGCGCTGCCGGCCGGATACCGTATCGACATGGCGGGTTCGATTGAGGAATCGGGCAAAGCCACGCAGGCCATGATCCCGCTGTTTCCGATCATGATTGCCCTGACGCTGCTGATCATCATTTTGCAGGTGCGCTCAATCTCGGCGATGGTGATGGTGTTCTTAACCGCGCCGCTGGGGCTGATTGGCGTAGTGCCCGTGCTGTTGATTTTCAATCAGCCGTTTGGCATCAACGCGCTGGTCGGCTTGATCGCCCTTTCCGGCATTCTGATGCGCAATACGCTGATCCTGATCGGTCAAATCGATCATAACCAGAAGGAGGGCCTCGAGCCGTTCCAGGCGGTGGTTGAAGCGACGGTCCAGCGCGCACGCCCGGTCTTGCTGACCGCCATGGCCGCCGTGCTGGCGTTTATTCCCCTGACGCATTCGGTGTTCTGGGGCACGCTGGCTTACACGCTGATAGGCGGAACGCTGGGCGGGACGATCGTCACGCTCGTCTTCCTGCCCGCGATGTATGCGATCTGGTTCCGGATCCGTCCTGCGGAACAACGGGTGCAGCACTCTGCATAAACGTGTAAACTACCATGAGTAGATAACAGTTCTGAGGAAAGCATGGTTGTTAAGCGCTTAAGAAAAGAGGACCGCCGCGTGCAGCTGCTGGAGGTTGCGCGCGGAATCGTTCGTCAGCAAGGCACGGAGGCGCTGACCCTTGGCTACCTGGCCGAGCGGGCCAACGTGACCAAGCCTATCCCCTACGATCACTTTGGCGATCGTGAAGGGCTGCTGATGGCGCTGTACCAGGATTATAGCGACCGGCAGCTGGCGAAGTTCCGCGAGACGCTGGCGGTCGACAGCAAAACGCTGGAGAAGACGATCCGCTTTTTCAGCGCCGCCTATATTGACTGCGCCATTAGTGCCGGACCTGAAACCGGGCCAATTGCCGCAGCGCTGTCCGGATCCCACGCGCTGCAGACGTTTCGTGAGGCATGCGTGGCCGAATGCGCCGACTGCCTGCGTACCGCGCTTTCCCCGTTCGTCGCGCTGAAAGGCGTTCAGGGAGAAGCGGTACTGACGGCCATCATTGGCGCGGCGGACGCGCTCAGCACCGCCGCGGGCAACGGCGTGCTCGCCCGGAACGTGGCGGAAAATACGCTCAGCGGCGCCATGACCGGCGTGCTGGAGACCTACGTGAATAGCACAAAATGATCGCTGGGGGCGGATTGACACCTAAGTTACCAATAGTAATATAGGCGTCAGTTCTCACCCATTCGAGGTCGCTATGTCTGCTACAAATGCCATTAATAACGCACTGATCGTGACGGCTCATCCTGTCGACAATTCGTTATCCCATTCGCTGGCAGCCCGTATTGCCGGAAAATTACGCGAGCAAGGTACGCAGGTTGAGATTGCCGATCTGCATGCTGAAGGGTTTAATCCGGCGATGACCCGCGCCGATCTCGATTTGTATCACGGCGATCCGAGCGCCCTTCCCGACGATATTCTGCGCGAGCAGCAGCGCGTCGAGCGAGCGGATATGCTGGTGTTTGTCTTCCCCGTGTACTGGTGGTCGGTCCCCGCGCTGTTGAAAGGCTGGTTCGATCGCGTATTAACCCTGAACTGGGCGTATAAGGTGGCCGACGATGGCCGGATTGTGGGCAGCTTACGCGACGTTCCCGTCCGCCTGATTGCCACAGGCGGCAGCGATCTCACCGGATTCGACAAACACGGCTATTCGACGGCGATTCAGACGCAGATAATCGAAGGCGTGTTTGGCTTCTGCGGGTTGAAGAACGTTAAGCTCGATATCCTTTACCAGGCAGACACGGCGACGCCTGAGCAGGTTGAGGATTTCCTGCAGGGGCTAGAGAGTCTTAAATAATCCCGGCTATCCAGTCACAGCAAAGGCGCGCCTCCTTCGCCAGAAGGAAGCGCGTGTCTCGTTATCACCTACCACCGTCAGGGGCGATCTTTTAATCCTGCTGGCTAACCGGAACTCTCTTTCCAGCGATTATTCAAAAAATAACGAGAAAAGGCCAATCGCCATCACTACGCTCATAATCACCTGAATCAGAATAATAAAAAAAGCGACCCCACCCAAGACTGTGATTTTTCGACGCAGAATGAAAGTAATGCCGGAAAGTACAGCACTGAACAGAATGGCTTTAAGGATATAGGAAAGCGGAACCATTGCTGGGTGACCGGTATGCACTCCAGCAAGCCCAATGAGACCCAGCAGAAAACCTCCGCAGAATCCCCATCCCCAGAAAGTCATCGGTAAGCTCATCTGCCCCGCGACTAATCTTTTCAACATACGCACATCCTTTTTGTGATTATTTTTATCAAAATTCACCGGTTTACAGGGTAAAACCCCCGTCACCCACCTGCGCCTGGGCGCACCATTTCATCAGCTCCGCGCAACCGGGCGCGTTCTCAGCCGGTGACCATTGGGCGGTATCGTGCTCCGGAACAGGCTGATAGCCGCCGTGTTTTACCTCGAAAATGACGCCGCCTTTATCCAGCGACAGCACGGCATGCCAGGTACCGGCATCCATCTCCAGCACTTTGCAGTCTTCACCTAACACCACGCGCTGGGTCACGTTACCGCCGTCATCAAAATTCAACACCAGAAAGCGACCGCTCAAAGCCGTCAGCAGTTCAAACGTGTGCGGGTGGCGATGAGGGCGAACATAGGTGCCAGGCTCCATCGCGATAGCCAGGCGCTGCACCGGGTCGCTCAGCTCGGGATGTAAATTGCGGTGCGCGCGTAAGCGAGGAGAATTGGCAGCCTGCTCGCTTTGTTGCTGCAGGTCACTGAACGTAATTTGTTTCATATACACCTTTGTGAATGGAGTCAGCGGACGGCAACCCTTTAGCCGCACGACGTTATACCATTCTGGACGGTCGATGAGCGATGGCATTTGTGAAACAAATCGCTGCAGCGTGAGGATGCGCGCGATCGCCCCCAAAGCGCAACGTTGAGTAAAACTCACATTGATTCCCACTATTTATCGTTTTTAAAAAGTGACGCACCTGAAATACCATCCATTCACCCCTGGGATAGAAAAATAAATAATACTAAGCCTGTATGGAGCACCTATGACACTCGATGTTTTATTCCCTGTATTGAATATTATCTCGCCTCATAAATATAGCCCTGATGCAAATGTGCGTGAGCTGATAACGTTACTTTCAGCAGAAAAGGAAAGCTCAGAAGCGCTATCGCCTTTCATACATCGACTGCATCTTTTGGCTTTCGCCCAAAGCAATCCGGGTAACGCCGAAGAGTTGCTCTCAGCGCATTTACCAAAAGAGGGTGGGATCCTTCCGCTGCTGGACTTTGCGGACTGGCCAAAGGTGCGTTACGCCGCGTCAGGCGAAGCTCAAACGCGTGAATCGCAGGAGTATTTCCGTGACATGACCTCGGCTGCCAATCTGTTACGCACTGCGCTGATCGACGCCGAGCGAGCAAAGGGAACGCCTGCGCTTTATATTCTGGATAAATTACTCAACCTGAACAGCGCCCTGCCGGAGCGATATAAAGATATGGCAAATATTCCCTACGCATAAATACGTTCTATATGCGGAATATCCTTCACTAAATATTCCGCTATTTACTAAATCCGCTTTTCGTTGTAATCAAGACAGACGATATCCAACGAAGGCAGCACCGGCGCATTAAGGTTAAGCCACGCCAGCAACTGTTCAATACTCTGTCTTCTGAGCGAATTTTTCGGCCAGACGAGGTAGTAGCCATCGCCGGTTGCGATAGCTTCCCTGAAGGGCAGCGCGAGCAGGCCGCTTTTCAGCGCGTCGAGCGTGAGGCGGAGGTCGGCCATCGCCACACCGTGACCGTGCATGGCGGCCAGGCTTCCCTGCTCCAGGGTGTCGAACACGATTCCACGACTCACGTCGAGCCCTGGGAATGACCCGGTTCTTTTTAGCCAGCGCTTCCAGTCCCGTCTGTCAGGAGAGGGATGGATAATATCGCACTGCGCAAGCTGATGCCGGGCTGAATCAAGCAAAGACGGGGTACAAACCGGAATGAGCCATTCACTGAAGAGCAGCCTGCTTTCCGTTGACTCGCCGAAATAGCCATTACCGAGCAGGATCGCACAATCGTAGGGCTCACGGCTGAAGTCAACGGTGTCGAAGTCCATCCAGACGCTGGCAATTTCAATTTTTGGCTTCGCATGGTTCTCGCGAAAGGATTTAAGCACATTCAGCAGCCACCGCATCGTCAGGGTGCTGGGGGCTTTGAGGCGCAGAAGGTGGTTTTCGCTTCTGAATGCGCGACAGGCCCACTCAATATTCGAGAAACTTTCGCTGAGCTGTCCGGCCAGAATACGTCCGGCATCACTGACCTCCACTCTCGGCCCCTGGCGTTTAAAGAGCTCACAGTCGAACCACTGCTCGAGCGTCCGGACATGCCTGCTGACCGCGCCCGGCGTGATATTCAGTACTTCAGCCGCTTTGCTGAAGGAGTTCAGTCGCGCGGCAACTTCAAAAGCGCGCAGCGCATACAGTGGTGGTAAAGACATACATTCCCTTTCTGTGAGGTTTAGCTATGCAGTTTTTGTATTATCGGCACTCGGTGGCTTGTCGCTCAGGTCCTCAGACGGGAACGTCATCAGCAGCTCCCTGAGCAGGGACTCAAGCTGCGCGCGCTGCGCGTCAGACAAGTGGCTCAGCAGCGCATTTTGCGTTTGTGTATGGACGATCAGCGCCTGTTCGATGCGCTCCTGCCCGTGCGGTGTCAGGCTTACGAGGGTGCTGCGCTTGTCATCCGGATCGGCAATTCGCCTGATAAGCCCAAGCTGTTCGAGATGGCTGAGCCGGTTCGTCATCGCCCCTGAGGTTACCAACAGCGATTTATAGAGCTGCGTGGGGGAAAGGCAGTACGGCTCACCGGCGCGACGCAGCGTGGCGAGCACGTCAAACTCGCCCTCGCGAAAGCCAAACTGCGCCATCGCCTGCGCCCATTCTTTTCCCAGATGCTTCATCAGCCGGAGCATTCGGCCAAAAATTTTCATCGACGAGGCGTCCAGCTCCGGCATGGCGCGGCTCCACTGGCCGACAACGAAGTCTACGTGATCTTGCATTTTCACCCCTGATGGCGTGCGAATTTATCCTGTTGTGCGGTACATCTTACGCAAAAACATATTTTATCTTAACGTTAAGATAAATGCTCGTGGCAATTTGTCCGGGCCATTCACAACCGAAAAGGACTCCATGTTGAAACGCACGTCGCCTTTACTCTTCGCCGTTATCGCTTTTATCGTCGGGCTGAACCTGCGCCCCATTCTGGCTTCTGTCGGACCGCTATTCTCCGTGCTGCAGCGCGAAGCGGGGCTGACCGCTACGCAATTCAGCCTGCTGACCACCCTGCCGGTCGCGATGATGGGGCTTGCCGCCCTGTGTGGCCCCTGGCTTTTAGCCCGAGTCGGCGCCGTACGAGGCATTATGCTCGGGCTCTTTATCCTGCTTGCGGCCTCTTTGCTGCGCGGTTTTAGTGCCTCACCGGAGAGTCTTATGGGCACCGCGTTACTGGGCGGGGCCAGCATAGGCACGATCCAGGCGTTAATGCCTGCCCTGATTAAAAAGGAATATACGCAAACGTCCAGCACGGTAATGTCGCTCTTCAGCACGGGCATTATGGCAGGAGCGGCAGTCGCCGCCGCCAGCGCCGAGCCGTTGTTTACATGGCTCACGCTGAAGCCCGCGCTGGCAATGGCCGGGCTGTTAGCGCTGCTGGCGCTGATACTGTGGTTAACCCTGGTTAAGCATCCTCAGGAGGAAAAAACAGCACGCGAAACCGTTACGCTCTCGTCCTCCCGAACAGCGCAACTGCTGCTCTTTTTCGGCGTGGGAACGGGAGCCTACACGCTGGTATTGGCCTGGCTGCCCCCGCTCTATATTCAGGCGGGATGGTCCGCACGCAGCAGCGGCTACATGCTGGCCTGGCTGACGTTAACCGAGGTTATCGCCGGGTTTGCCGTCTCCGCGCTGATCGGTAAATTCCCCGATCGTCGCGTGCCGCTGATCGCCGTATTGCTGTTGCTGCTGGCAGGATTACTGTGTCTGGTCTTTGCGCCGGGTACGACGCCTGTATTATCCACGTTGCTGCTTGGCACCGGGATCGGCGCCCTCTTCCCGCTGTCGCTCATCGTCACGTTCGATCATGCGCGAACGCCCGCGCAGGCCGGGAAGTTGCTGTCTAAAGTTCAGGGAGGCGGATACACGATCGCCGCGCTTATGCCGTTAATTGCGGGGATCGTTCGCGACAGTTCGGTCTCGCTGACCAGCGCATGGCTGATCATGAGTGCGGGAGTCGTGCTGCTGATCGTTATCGCGCTGAATTTTAAACCCGTCGTGGACGTGCAGGCACGGTGAATGCGATACCAGAATTAAGGGTCGTATTTCCGCCGATCGTAAGATAAATTCAGGGTGAATTTCACCTCATTCAGGAGTGGATATGCCGCAGACGTTACCGGAAATTGATGTCTTGTTCGTCGCCGGGTTCGGGCCCATTTCGCGGGATACGGAGTCCAGCAGCGCGTTTTATGTTCAGACACTCGGCCTTCCGCTGAAGCCGATGGAGGGGAATACCGATTATCTGCTCACTGAGGAGGATCAGCTGGAAGGCGTGAAGCATTTCGCCGTCTGGCCGCTCGCACAGGCGGCAGCATCCTGTTTTGGAGAGGAACAGTGGCCAGTTGAGCACCCGATACCGCAGGGTTGGGTTGAGTACGAGGTTGAGGATCTGGACTCGGCTACCCGCGTTCTGAGTGAAAAAGGCTATCGGCTGCTGGTGGCTAACCGCACGGAACCGTGGGGGCAAACCGTCACTCGCCTGCTCAGCCCGGAAGGCTTGCTTACCGGACTGACGATTACGCCGTGGCTGCGGGGATAAATGGTTTTTGGAAAGCAGCATAGTAGGGGGAAACGCCTGCTTTGAGCGAACAGTGGGCGTACCCTTATGCTATTTACACCAACGGTGTGAGTCTTTTTCTGTTAAGTTGAATGACGATGAAAACACACTCAGTCCTAACCTATTCAATGATTATTATCACCTGTCTGACTCAGGTGGGATAACGTTCGCCATTTTCCCGCCGGTAAGGCGGGCCTTACCGGTAACAATCCAGTGAGGTAAAGAATGGACACAAATGCAGTAGCGACGCCTGAAAAACCTGTCTTGCACTTGTTATGTGGAAAAATTGCATCAGGAAAATCCACATTGTCAGCAAAATTAGGATCATCACCTGGGACTGTAATTGTCAGCGAGGATCGCTGGCTGGCTGCCCTCTTTACCAATGAAATGCAATCCATATCTGATTATGTGCAGTATTCATTAAGACTAAGAAATGCCATGAAGCCTCATCTGGTTTCACTACTCAAAGCTGGTTTATCAGTAGTTCTTGATTTCCCGGCAAACACACAAACAAATCGTGAATGGATGATGAGCATTATTAAGGAGTCAGGTGCCAGTAATCAGCTGCACTATCTGAAAGTTTCTGATGAAGTATGTAAATCCCGCTTGCGCGCCCGTAATGCAGAAGGCGTGCATGAATTTTCTGCCTCAGATCAACAATTTGACATCATAACGCGCTATTTCGAAGAGCCAACGGCTGATGAAGGGTTTGATATTATCGAATACTGCTAAATTTACCTTCCTGCACAAAAGCCGCCAGTTGGCGGCTTCATTATTTTCCATCTCATACGGTTATAAAAGGTACTACAGCGAACTAAAAGTCCGCTCCTGGCACAAAGCGGACATCGGGTATTCCGAAAGTGCCCGACTCATGGTTAATTCCATTCACCAAAACTCTCACCTCCCCAAAGCCTCCACAATCGCCCTCTCCATTTTCTCTGGCGTGGTCATCGGTGCAAAACGCTTGAGTGGTTTACCGTCGCGGCCGATCAGAAACTTAGTAAAGTTCCACTTGATCCGCCCTCCCAGCACGCCGGGCAATTCGTTTTTCAGATAACGATACAGCGGGTGCGCTGCGCTACCGTTAACTTCAACCTTCTCAAACATCGGGAAGCTCACGCCGTAGTTGATGTAACAGGTTTTCAAGATTTCGTCGGCGCCGCCGGGTTCCTGTTTACCGAACTGGTTGCAGGGGAAGCCCAGCACTACTAATCCTCGATCGGCGTATTTCTTGTATAGCGCTTCAAGGCCAGCATATTGCGGCGTAAAGCCACACTGGCTGGCGGTATTGACGACCAAAACCACCTTTCCCGCATAGTCGTCCATTGAGATAAGGCGGCCATCCAGGCGGGTGGCGGTAAGTTGATAAAAGCGAGTCATACTGAAATCCCTCAAGGCTGGCCGAAAAGTCACGGTGACCATCAACAGGGCCGCCGCCGTTTAGAAAGTTTACATTCAGGCAGGCTATTTGTGATACATTCCTGGCGCGCCAATGACCACCACACTCGCTATCAGGTATGCAGAACATAACAAAAAAAATTCGCTGGCTTCTGCTTACTCTCCCACTCCTCAGCGGTTGTGGCACGCTCTCACAGATGTCCTCCCCGGAAGGTACTCAGGAACTTCTCACCCATGATTCGCTGGATGGCGACGTTGACAGCGTGGTGCGTCACTATATGGCGCAAAAATCCGTTCCCGGGATGACGGTCGCGGTGATCCATAATCACGGCTCGCCGCAGTTTTACACCTGGGGCGTAACCGATGCGGTCAATCGCTATCCGGTCAGGCCCGACACCCTTTTTGCGCTCGGCTCGCTCAGCAAAGGGATCACGGCGGAAGTGGTGGCTTGTCTGGTCAATGAAGGGCAACTGAACTGGTACGATAACCTGGCGACATTGCTTCCGCCGGGGACGCCGCTTAGCGCGGATGCACAAAAAATCACCCTGCTCGAACTGGTAACCCACACCTCCGGCCTGCCGCGTCAGAATATGGATGTTCCGATGCTTGGAAAATTTATCGGCTATTTAAGCACGGGCGAAAATTTCTATAGCGAGCTGGACAGCGATAACGTGCTGCGTTACCTCGCCGACTGGCGGGCGCCAAAGAATAAAGTGCCGCAATATTCCAATACCGGCTACGCCCTGATCGGCTATATCCTGAAGCACAAAACCGGCGAAGATATCCAGAGTTTAGCCTCGCGCTATATTTTCCGTCCGCTGCAAATGGCTAACAGCAGCTTTATTCCCCAGCAGCTCAAAGGCTACCCGCAGCGTGCGCTCGGCCACGCGGGCGATCAGCCTAAATTCATCCCGCGCGGGCAGCTCACCCCGGACTGGCATTTTTCCAACAACATGGTGGCGGCAGCGAGCTTGTACAGCAACGCCGAAGATCTGGCGGCCTATGCCCGCTATCACGTCTCGACAACCCACAGTCCCCTGCTGGACAATGTCTTTGCCGAAGTGAGAAATACCGATATTCAACGCCCTGACGGAGTGCAGGGTATTGCCTGGACCACCGACTTTATCGGCCTGGAAAAAATCACCTATCAGGTCGGCTATATCGGCGGCTACTCCAGCTTTATCGGCTATGACAAAGAAAAAGGCAATGCGGTGGTGGTGCTACAAAATACCTTTAACTGGAGTAATTACATCGGCATCGCGCTGTTGATGGATATGGCGAAAAAAGACGGTCTGAGCCCTACACCGCCGACTTCGGCCTTAAGTTCTCATCAAACGCCAGCCGTTTCCGGTCAGGCTCAACGTCTCGCAGCGGCTCCACCTGGTGCATAGTGAGCTTGCAGCGCTCCACCAGCACCTGATACTCCCGCGTGCCCTGCTGCTTCCACGCCAGCTCCTGCTCGCTCAGCGCGCGAATCGCTTTGGCCGGGCTGCCGATGATCAAATGGTTGGCGGGCATCTCCGCTTTCGCCTTCACGAACGCCGCCGCGCCGACGATGCTGTTTTCACCGATGACCGCCCCGTCCATCACCACCGCGTTCATGCCCACCAGCGCATTGCGGCGGATCACGCAGCCGTGGAGAATAGCGCTGTGGCCGATATGCCCGTCCTCTTCCACCACCGTGTCCTGCTCCGGGAAGCCGTGCATCACGCAGTTATCCTGAATGTTGGCACCGTCTTTCACCACGATACGGCCAAAATCACCGCGCAGGCTGGCGTTAGGACCGACGTAAACGCCTTTGCCCAGAATCACGTCGCCAATCAGCACCGCCGTCGGGTGAACATAGCTCTCGTCCGGTACGACCGGCGTCAGACCGTCAATTTGATAAACTGGCATCTTCGCTCCTTATGCGCTTGTAAGACCACCAAAGCGTTGATAGTAGAGCGTGCCGGGCACGGGCAGTTCGCCCACGGAGGTTTCGCCCTTCTCGCTGACAAACGCCAGCGCCCCCGGCGCGACACGCTGATAGATGTTAATGCAGAGCTGTCGGGCGCTTTGCCCCGCCCAGTGCGCGGGCAGCAACTCTTCCGGCAGCAGCGGATCTTTCAGCACCACGCGACGATAAAAGTGAATCAGCAGCAGCTGGATCTGGAAACAGCGTTCCGGCGTCAGCTCCTCCGGCGCGGCCTCTTTCAACAGCGGCAGAAGCGGGCGGAATGAATCGATGAACGTCTCGTACATCGCGTTTTGCTCGGTTAACTGCCAGCACTCCTCCACCCGCGAACGCAGCGCGGCACGGGAGAGAGCCAGCGGCGAGTGGGCTTCAAAGAAAATTACGTTTTCCGCCACGCCGGCATCGTGAAGCAGAGACTGCACGTCCGCCAGATGCTGCGACGGCGAGGCCATCAGGCTCGGCGCCAGCGTGCCAAACCCCTGCCAGATCAGCTGTTTTTTGACGTCGGCAAGGGTGGTTTTATCCAGACCTTCGGAGAGCAGCAACAGCCATTTGCCGTCCCAGGCGGGCAGTTCCGCGCGGTAAATCTTATTCTCCGCGCGACGCGTCAGGCGAAGCCCCTTATCGCTCAGGCGGTAAAAGCTGCGACGCCCGATGCGGGAAACGTCCAGCCAGCCCTCTTTGTTGAGGCGAAACAGCGCGGTGCGCACGAAGCGCTCGCCAAACCCCATGCCTTCCAGCAGGGCGGCCAGGCTGCCGAGCCAAATCTCACCGCCGCGATGGGAAAGCGCGTCACCGTATAGCGAGGAGATAAGCGAGGTCCCGCTGACGGGAACGGAGCTGACCGCGTGCTGGATAAAGGCGTCGAGTTTATTCATGTGATTCATTCTGTTGTTATTTTTGTCCTGGATGAATCATAGCATAGGATTTTGGGGTTTCCCCCTCACCCTAACCCTCTCCCAAAGGGAGAGGGAACTGTTTACACCCTCTCCCTTTGGGAGAGGGCCGGGGTGAGGGAAACTCAACCGTTGGCCGCAGCTTTACGCAAGTCAAACACCCGACAGGCTTTGCCCTCTGAGCGCGGGATGCTGCCGCAGTTAACAATCATTACGTCGGTGGAAATCCCCACCATCGACTTAATGCGGTGGCGCAGCTGGTGGCACACCTGGCAACGCTGCTCGTGGGTCAGGGTTAAGCTGCTCTCTTTCAGCTCCACCTTCACGGAAAGTGAATCAAGATGCCCGCGACGGTTCACCTCCAGCTGATAGTGCGGAGAAAGGTGTTCGAACTTGACGATCTCCTCTTCCAGCTGCGACGGGAAGACGTTGACGCCGCGGATGATCAGCATATCGTCACTGCGCCCGCTGATGCGGTCCATGCGGCGCATGCTGCGCGCGGTGGCCAGGAGCAGACGCGTCAGGTCGCGGGTGCGGTAGCGGATCACCGGCAGCGCCTCTTTGGTCAGCGTGGTGAACAGCAGTTCGCCCTGCTGCCCGTCATCCAGCGGCGTGCCGTCGTTCGGGTTGACGATCTCCGGGTAGAAGTGATCTTCCCAGATGGTCGGGCCGTCGACGGTTTCGATACACTCCATCGCCACGCCCGGCCCCATCACCTCGGAGAGGCCATAAATGTCCAGCGCCGTAATGCCCAAGCGTTTTTCAATTTCGCGCCGCATGGCCTGCGTCCACGGCTCGGCGCCGAAGACGCCCACGCGCAGGGAACAGCCGCTGGCATCGCCGCCCATCTGGCGCTCCAGCTCCTCAATCAGGTTGAGGCAGTAGGACGGCGTCACCATGATCATATCCGGCTGGAAATCACGGATCAGCTGCGCCTGTTTCTCCGTCTGGCCGCCGGACATCGGGATCACCGTCGCGCCTAAACGCTCGGCGCCATAGTGCGCCCCCAGCCCGCCGGTAAACAGGCCGTAGCCATACGCCACGTGAATTTTGTCCTTCGCGCTACCGCCCGCGGCGCGCAGGGAGCGGGCCACCAGATTGGCCCAGTTGTCGATGTCGCCCTGCGTGTAGCCGACAACGGTCGGTTTGCCGGTGGTGCCGGATGACGCGTGAATGCGCACCACCTGCTCCATCGGCACGGCAAAGGTATCGAACGGATAGTTATCCCGCAGGTCCTGCTTGGTGGTGCACGGGAATTTGCGGATATCCGCCAGCTCTTTGAAATCGTCAGGGTGAACGCCCGCGGCGTCAAACTTGCGTTTGTACATCGGCACGTTGTTGTAGGCGTGATGCAGCGTCCACTTCAGACGCTCGGTCTGCAGCGCCTGTAACTCGTCAAGGGAGGCCGTTTCAATCGGATCAAGCTTTGTTGTATTTGTCATTGTAGGGTACTCACATTGTTTTTATGCTCAAACACGCTCAAGGATCATGGCAATGCCCTGACCCACACCGATGCACATCGTACACAGCGCGTAGCGCCCGCCGCGTCGGTGCAGTTCATTGCTCGCGGCCAGCGCCACTCTGGCACCGCTCATGCCCAGCGGGTGGCCCAGCGCAATCGCACCACCGTTCGGGTTGACGTGCGCGGCATCATCCGGCAGGCCCAGCTGACGCAGCACGCCCAGCGCCTGCGAGGCGAAAGCTTCGTTAAGCTCGATCACGTCCATATCGTTAATGCTGAGCCCGGCGCGCTCCAGCACCTTGCGGGTGGCCGGGACCGGGCCGAGCCCCATCAGACGAGGCTCCACGCCCGCCGTCGCCATCGCCACGATCCGCGTGCGCGGGACCAATCCCTGCGCCAGCGCCATCTTCTCGCTGGCGACGATCAGCGCCGCAGCGCCGTCGTTGACGCCGGAGGCATTCCCCGCCGTAACCACCCCGTTCTTACGAAACGGCGTTTTTAGCCCGGCGAGCTGTTCGAGCGTGGTGTCCGCGCGCGGATGTTCATCCACGCTGAACTCAGTGACCGTCCCTTTTTTTCCCGGCACCGGTACCGACACAATCTCCTGCGCCAGAATGCCGTTCTGCTGAGCCTGCGCGGTACGCTGCTGGCTGCGCAGCGCGAACGCGTCCTGATCGGCACGGCTGATATTTAACAATTCAGCTACATTCTCTGCCGTTTCCGGCATACTGTCAGTTCCGAATTGCTGATGCATGAGCGGATTCACAAATCGCCAGCCGATGGTGGTATCAAAGATTTCCGCCTGACGCTGAAACGCGGCGGTGGCTTTGCCCATCACAAACGGCGCGCGCGACATCGACTCCACGCCGCCCGCAATCAGCAGCTCGCCATCGCCCGCCTTAATGGCGCGGGCAGCAAACCCAATCGCGTCCAGACCCGACCCGCACAGGCGGTTAATGGTGGTTCCGGACACCGTCTGCGGCAGCCCGGCCAGCAGGGACGACATGCGCGCCACGTTGCGGTTATCTTCCCCCGCCTGGTTGGCGCAGCCGAAAATCACGTCGTCAATCCGCTCGAGATCGAGCTGGGGATAGCGGGCCAGCAGCGCGCGCAGCGGCACGGCACCGAGATCGTCGGTCCGGACTGCGGCAAGCGCGCCGCCGTAGCGACCCACCGGGGTTCGAACGCCATCACAAATAAATGCGTCACGCATCAGGCCTCTCCTGTCACGCTGCCGCCGATGCGGTGAGATTTCCCGCGAAAAAGGGCGACGGTTTTCTGTTGTTGGTTCTGGATTTCAATGTCGTACACGCCGGTCAGCTTGCCCTGATGCATCACCCGCGCGATGGCGGTGAGCGTGTCCCCGGCAAAGCCCGGACGCAGAAAATCAATCGAGCAGCCTGAGGCTACCGCCGCCAGCCCCTGGCTGTTGCAGGCGTAGGCAAAGGCGGTGTCTGCCAGCGAAAAAAGCTGTCCGCCGTGGCAGGTTTCATGGCCGTTCAGCATCTGCGGGGTGATGGTCATGGTCACCACCGCGTAGCCCTCGTCCATGTCGACAATGTCCATTCCCATCGCCTGCGCGCAGGCGTCCCGTTCGTACATCGCGCGGGCGTTATGCCAGGCGTTATGACTCATAGCTACTCTCCAGAAGCGCGCGCTGGCGCAGCAGTGAACAGGGGCGATAGCGCTCCTCGCCGTAATGACGCTGCAGGTTCTCCAGCAGCGTCAGCAGGCGCTGCCAGCCCAGCCGCTCGCCCCAGGCGATCGGCCCGCTCGGGTAGTTCACGCCCAGGCGCATAGCGGTATCGATGTCCTTCTCGCTGGCGACCCCTTTTTGCAGGGCATCCAGCGCTTCGTTGGCAATCATCGCCAGCGTGCGCCAGACCAGCAGGCCGGGATAATCGGCAATTTGCACCACCCGGTTACCCTGCTGCTGCAGGTAGCGGATGACCTTTTGCGTCGCGGTGTGCGGGTTGCTGGCGGCCGCCGCAATCACCGCCACGTCGCGCTCAATGCGGTCCACCACCACCACCGCGCCGTTGAGCCGAAGCGCCAGCGCCTGAGCGGTTTCGCCCTGCGTTTCAATCAGGTACACATCATCAATTTCGGTGACACCGTCACGTCTCCTTTCCACGCGCATCGGGCTGTAGCTGTCGTTCACGGCCGGCACCCACTGCACGGCGGGTTTGTTACCCTGCCAGTCGTAGACGCCCTTCCCGCTCTTTTTGCCCAGCCTTCCTGCCAGCACCAGCTCCTGCTGGACCAGCGAAGGCAGAAAACGACGCTCCTGCCAGAAGGCGTTAAATACCGAGCAGGTCACCGCGAAATTCACGTCCTGACCAATCATGTCGGTCAGCTCCAGCGGCCCCATCGGGAAACCGCCGCCGTCGCGCAGGGCAGCATCAATCACCTCCGGCGGGGCGACCTGCTCTTCCAGCGCGCGCCAGGCTTCGGAATAAAACGGACGCGCGACGCGGTTGACGATGAACCCCGGCGTTGACTGGCAGCGAACGGGCTGTTTGCCCCAGTTCAGCGCCAGCTCGCACAGCGCGTCGGCCACTTCCGGAGAGGTCGCCAGCCCGCTGACCACCTCCACCAGCTTCATCACCGGCGCCGGGTTGAAGAAGTGCAGCCCTGCGACGCGCTCCGGGTGGTGGACGTCCGCCGCAATCGCCGTGACGGAGATGGAAGAGGTATTGCTGGTCAGTACCGTCTGCGGCGGGCAGATCTCAGCCAACTGAGCAAACAGCGCCTTTTTCACCTCCAGACGCTCGGAGGCCGCTTCTATGACCAGATCGGCCGCGGCGAGCGCCTCGATATCGGTGACCGGAAGCAGCCGGGCGAGGATCTGGCTCCCGGCATCGGCGGAGAGTTTTCCGCGCGTCACCCGGGAGGCCAGACGCTGGCGGATCCCGTCTATGGCCCGCGATATCGCATCGCTGGAGATGTCGTAGATCAACACCTGATGGCCATGGCTGGCGGCGACTTCGGCAATCCCTGCGCCCATCGTGCCGCTGCCAATCACGGCGACAGTCCGTATGTTCAGCATCTTATTTCCCCGTAAAGTTCGGCGCGCGCTTCGCCAGGAAGGCGCTGACGCCCTCGCGGTAGTCGTCGCTGCGCCCGGCCAGGCGCTGGTAGTCGCGCTCCAGATCGAGCTGGGCGTCCAGGGTGTTGGTTTCCGCGGCGTTGATCGCCTGCTTGATCAGCCCCAGCCCGAAGGTCGGTTGAGACGCAAAGTGCAGCGCCATCTGCTGCGCGGTAGTGGAGAGCTGTTCGTCATCCACCACCTGCCAGATCATCCCCCAGGCCTGCGCCTGTTCGGCGCTGAGCTTATCGCCGAGCAGCGCCAGCCCCATAGCGCGGGCGCGTCCGGCCACGCGCGGCAGCAGCCATGTGCCGCCGCAGTCCGGCACCAGGCCGAGCTTGCTGAAGGCCATCACGAAGTTGGCGGAACGCGCGGCAATGACCATGTCGCAGCCTAATGCCAGCGTCGCACCCGCCCCCGCGGCCACGCCGTTAACCGCGCAGATGACCGGTTTCGGCAGCTTTGCCAGGCGACGCACCAGCGGGTTATAGAAGGTTTCAACGGACATCCCCAAATCCGGCGCCGGGCCGTTGGGGTCGACGTTGCGGTCGTTCAGATCCTGACCGGCGCAAAAGCCGCGACCCGCCCCGGTGATCAGCAGGCAGCGAACGGTATCATCACGCTCGGCCTGTTTCAGGCACTCGGCAAGCTGCTGGTGCATCACGTCGTTAAAGCTGTTCAGACGCTCCGGACGGTTCAGCGTAATGGTCATTACGCCCTGCTCAACATGACTGAGAATAAATTCCACAATTAGCGTCCTTTAAAGTCGGGGGTGCGTTTTTGTAAGAAGGCGTCGATGCCTTCCCGGCGATCCTCGGTGGCAGAAAGCAGCGTAAATAGCTGACGCTCCTGCGCGAGTCCGGCATGGAGCGGCACCTCCTGAGACTGGCGCAGCGCCTGTTTCGCCGCCTGCAGCGCCAGCGGAGAGTGGCGCGCCATCAGCGCCGCCTGCTTCAGGGCATACTCCAGCGTCAGCGCTGCCGGGAAAACGTCGCTCACCAGCCCGGCGCTCAGCGCCTGCTGCGCGGAAATACTCTCGCCGGTCAGCACCATTTTGCTGGCAAGGGATTTACCGACGCTGCGGATAAGACGCTGGGTGCCACCTGCGCCGGGCATAATGCCCAGCGTAATTTCCGGCAGGCCAAAGCGGGCGTTATCGCCAGCAATGACTACGTCGCACAGCAGCGCCAGCTCGCAGCCTGCGCCCAGCGCGAAGCCGTTCACGGCGGCAATCAGCGGTTTAGGAAAAGCGTTGATGCGCGCCCACAGCGGCGGGCGGATATCGTTCAGCGTGGCGGGCAGATCTTTCTCGGCCATTTCGTTGAGATCGGCCCCGGCGGCAAAGCAGCGCTCGCTGCCGTAAATCACGCAGACGGCGATGTCGGCATCTGCTGCGGCGTCCTCAAGCTGCTCGGCAATCTGGGTTAACAGCGCGTTATTGAGGGCGTTGCGCGCCGCCGGACGGTTTAGCGTCAGCTGCTGCACGCGGCCATGACGGGTAACAATCAGTTCGCTCATGCCATCCCCTTCGCGTCGAAGTCGACAATCACGTCGGCGGTTAACGGCAGCGACTGGCAGCTCAGCACGTATCCGGCGGCCAGCTCGTCCGGCTCCAGGCTGTAATTGGTCGCCATGTCCACCTTCCCACGCAGCACTTTGCATTTACAGGTGGCGCACACGCCGCCCTTGCAGGCATACGGGAGATCCGCCCCCTGACGCAGGGCGGCATCCAGGATGCTTTCGTCGTCCGCCGTCAGGGTGATTTCGCGGTCTCGCCCGTCCTGGCGCACGGTCACTTTCTGCCCTTCCGCCTGGACGTGCACCGCGCGTTTAGCGGTGGTCCCCGGGGTGTTAAAGCGCTCAAGGTGAATGGATTTGTCCGGCATCCCCAGCGCTTTCAGCGTCGCTTCGGCGTCGTCCATCATCGCCGACGGGCCGCAGATAAACGCCTCGTCGTACTGGCGGAAGTTAATCAGGGTTTTCGCCAGCGCCTGCAGCTTTTCCCCGTCGATGCGGCCGTAAAGCAGATCGCTGTCCAGCCGCTCCTGGCTGAAGATGGAGACCAGCTGCAGCCGCTGCGTGTACTTGTCCTTCAGGTCCGCCAGCGCCTGGCGGAACATCATGCTCTGGCTGCTGCGGTTGCCGTAGATCAGGGTGAACTGGCTGTTGGGTTCGGTCGCCAGCGTCGCGGAGATAATCGCCAGCATCGGGGTGATCCCGGAGCCTGCCGCAATCGCCAGATAGTGGCCTTCACGTTCAGCCCGCGGCTGGTAGCCAAACTGTCCCTGAGGAACCATCACCTCCAGGGCCATGCCCGCTTTGATCTCATCCCGCGCATAGCGGGAAAAGCGCCCGCCGTCGATGGCTTTGACCGCCACGCTGATTTCGCCCGGGGCGGTACTCCGGCAGATGGAGTAGCAGCGGCGCAGCTCGTCCCCGCCAAGCTTCGTTTTTAACGTCAGGTGCTGGCCTGGGCGGAAGCGGTAGGCGTCCTGCAGCGCCTGCGGCACCGCGAACGTGATGGTCACCGCGTCGCGGGTTTCGGGTTCCACTTTTGCCACTGTTAATGAATGAAACGTTGTCATGGCAGCCTCAAATACATTTGAAATAGTCGAAGGGCTCGCGGCAGGTGTTGCAGCGGTAGAGCGCTTTGCAGGCCGTCGAACCAAATTCACTGATAAGCGCGGTGTCGGTGCTGGCGCAGCGCGGGCAGCTCACCTCCACAGGCGCGTGCGCGTGGCAGCTATGCCCCACGGGCGGGCTGATGCCGTACGCCCGCAGGCGCTCGCGCGCGTCGGCGGTCATCCAGTCGGTGGTCCAGGCGGGTTCAAGCTGGAGCACAATGTGTACCGGGGTAAAGCCGTTCGCGGTCATCGCGTCGCGGATCGCCCCCAGCAGGTGCTCCGTTGCCGGGCAGCCCGAGTAGGTTGGCGTGAAGCCAATGACCCAGCCTTCCCCCTGCGCCTTCACGCTGCGCACCATGCCTAAATCGGTGATGGTTAATACCGGCACTTCCGGATCGGGGATCTGGCTTAACAGCGACCAGATCTGCGGGATTTGCGCGGGCGCGATATCGACGAGGCGTTGCATAGCGTTCTCCTTTACCACTGCTGACCGGGATACGCGCGCTGGAGATACTGCATTTCCGCCAGCATCGGGCCCAAATGTTCGGTATGCAGCCCCCTCTTGCCCCCGGTGCGGTACGCCACCTCTGCGGGAACCTGCAGGCAGGCCTCATTGAGACCGGCAAAGACTTCGCTTTCCCACGGCTGGCGCAGGACGCGCGGGTCAACCGCCACGCTGGCGTCAATCAGGGCCAGCTCGACGTCATCGGCTTCAAACAGCTCGGCCGTAAAACGCCACAGATTGTCGATGGCCTGCTGCATTTTTTGCGCGGACATTTCGGTCCCGTCGCCCAGACGCACCAGCCAGCCGCGGCTGAAGCGCAGGTGGTAGCGCGCCTCTTTAATCGCTTTTGCGGCAATGGCCGCAAGCTGGCCGTCGCTGCTCCGGGTCAGGCGTTCGTACAGCGCCACGTTCCAGGCATCCATCAGGTACTGGCGGGCAATGGTGTCGGCGAAGCTGCCATTCGGCTGCTCCACCAGCAGAACGTTGCGGAACTGGCGCTCGTCGCGGCCAAACGCCAGCGTGTCTTCATCGCCCTGGCCTTCCCGCTCCGCGGCATAGGTCAGGAAATTGCGCGCCTGGCCCAGCAGGTCGAGACCGATATTGGCGAGCGCGAGGTCAATTTCCAGCTCCGGCGCGTGGCCGCACCAGGCGCCGAGACGCTGGGAAAGCACCAGACCGTTGTCGCCCAGACGCAGGGCATAGGCAGTCACTGAATTCATTCTTTGCCTCACATATGCTCGATGCCGTCGGGGATGGTGTAGAACGTCGGATGGCGGTAAACCTTGCTTTCCGCCGGGTCGAAGAACTCACCGCTCTCTTCCGGCTGGGAGGCGACAATCTCGTTCGCCTTAACCACCCAGATAGAACACCCTTCGCTGCGACGGGTGTAGGCATCACGCGCATTTTCCAGCGCCATGCGATCGTCGGCGGCATGCAGACTGCCCACGTGACGGTGGGATAACCCTTGTTTGCTGCGTACGAACACTTCGTACAGCGGCCAGTAGACGTTGCTCATCGTGATTCCTCTTAAGCCACTTTGCGGGCGTGTTGTTTTTCCGCGTGCGCCAGTGCGGCTTCGCGCACCCACGCCCCCTCTTCCCAGGCTTTACGTTTCGCGGCCAGGCGCTCGTGGTTGCAGATGCCGCGCCCGCTAATGACCTCGTCAAACTCATGCCAGTCGATCTTGCCGAAGCGGTAGTGACCGCTCTCTTCATCCAAACGCAGGTCGGGATCCGGCACCGTCATGCCGAGCATCTCCACCTGCGGCACCGTGTTGTCGACAAAGCGCTGGCGAAGCTCGTCATTACCGAAGCGTTTGATTTTCCACGCCAGGCTGCGGGCGCTGTTCGGCGAGTTGTCGTCGTTTGGCCCGAACATCATTAGCGCTGGCCACCAGAAGCGGTTGATGGCGTCCTGCAGCATTTGACGCTGGGCCTCGCTGCCCTGCGCCAGCGCCATGCAGGCCTCAAAGCCCTGGCGCTGGTGGAAGCTCTCTTCTTTACAGATTTTCACCATCGCGCGGGCATACGGACCGTAGGAGGTCCGGCACAGCGCCACCTGGTTGACGATAGCGGCGCCGTCCACCAGCCAGCCGATCACGCCGATATCGGCCCAGCTCAGGGTCGGATAGTTGAAGATGGAGGAGTATTTCATCCTGCCGTCGAGCATTTTCTGGTAGATGTCTTCCCGCGCGCAGCCCAGCGTTTCCGCCGCGCTGTAGAGATAGAGTCCGTGCCCGGCTTCGTCCTGCACTTTCGCCAGCAGGATCGCTTTTCGGCGCAGCGTCGGCGCGCGGGCGATCCAGTTCCCTTCCGGCAGCATGCCGACAATTTCGGAGTGCGCATGCTGACCAATCTGGCGGATCAACGTCTTACGGTAGGCGTCAGGCATCCAGTCCTGAGGCTCAATCGCCGTCTCCTGCGCTATGCGCTGCTCAAACCATTGTTCTTGCGTCACGTCATCACCTTTATGATTCGTTAGTTTGCAAATTAAGGCGTAATGTTGAATCACTTTGTTTTTTAGAAGTTACACATAGGTTAAATATAACCCCAAGAATTGTTTCCTGGTTTTGTGATGCTGCTCGCAAGGCGTTTGCATCAGGCCTTTCATAAAGCGTCTTCAGGCGATGCGATTCATCCAGCCAGATCACAACGTTAACAATTCATTAAAAACTCAGCTTGATTTTTATGATTCACGATCAAACTATTAATGAGTAAATCACGTAACATTTGGAGATAAGCGATGCAGCAGTTAGCCAGCTTCTTATCCGGTACCTGGCAGTCTGGCCGGGGCCGCGAGCGCACTATTCATCACGCCATCAGTGGCGAAGCCCTGTGGAGCGTGACCAGCGAAGGGCTGGACATGGCGGCCGCCCGTCGCTATGCGATTGAGCGCGGCGGGGAAGCGCTTCACGAGATGACCTTTATCGAACGTGCGGCCATGCTGAAGGCGGTGGCAAAGCACCTGCTGAGCGAGAAAGAGACGTTTTATGCCCTGTCGGCCCAGACCGGGGCGACGAAGGCGGACAGCTGGGTGGATATTGAAGGCGGCATCGGCACCCTCTTCACTTACGCCAGCCTGGGCAGCCGCGAGCTGCCGGATGACACCCTGTGGCCGGAAGACGAGTTAATCCCCCTGTCGAAAGAAGGCGGCTTTGCGGCGCGCCACGTCCTCACCTCCAAATCCGGCGTGGCGGTGCACATCAACGCCTTTAACTTCCCCTGCTGGGGAATGCTGGAAAAGCTGGCGCCGACCTGGCTTGCCGGCATGCCCGCCATCATCAAACCCGCTACCGCGACCGCGCAGGTGACGCAGGCGATGGTGAAATCCATCGTCGACAGCGGACTGGTGCCGGACGGCGCCATCAGCCTGATCTGCGGCGGCGCGGGGGATCTGCTCGACCAGCTCGACAGCCAGGACGTCGTGACCTTTACCGGCTCCGCCAGCACCGGGCAAAGCCTGCGAGTGCACCCGAATATCGTGGCGAACTCGATTCCGTTCACGATGGAGGCCGACTCCCTGAACTGCTGCGTGCTGGGGGAAGACGTTACGCCAGACCAGCCGGAATTCGCCCTGTTCATCCGGGAAGTGGTCCGCGAGATGACCGCCAAAGCCGGGCAAAAATGTACGGCCATTCGCCGAATTATCGTCCCGCAAAACCAGATTGACGCGGTGAGCCAGGCGCTGGTTGCCCGCCTGGAAAAAGTGGTGGTGGGCGACCCGGCGCAGGAAGGGGTGAAGATGGGGGCGCTGGTCAACGCCGAACAGCGCGCGGACGTGCAGGAGAAAGTGGAGCAACTGATCGCCGCAGGCTGCCAGATACGTCTGGGCGGCAAAGCGGATTTGCAGGCCGCGGGGGCGTTCTTCCCGCCGACCCTGCTGTTCTGCCCGCAGCCGGATGAAACCCCGGCGGTGCACTCAACCGAAGCCTTCGGCCCGGTTGCGACGCTGATGCCATATCGCAACGCGCGCCACGCGATGCAGCTTGCCCGCGCGGGCGGCGGCAGCCTGGCCGGTACGCTGGTCACCGCAGACCAGGCCATTGCCCGCGAGTTTATTGCCGGTGCGGCGCGCGCCCACGGGCGTATTCAGATCCTTAACGAGGAATCAGCAAAAGAGTCTACCGGCCACGGCTCCCCGCTGCCTCAGCTGGTGCACGGCGGCCCGGGCCGCGCGGGCGGCGGCGAAGAGCTGGGCGGCCTGCGCGCGGTGAAGCACTACCTGCAGCGCACCGCGATTCAGGGCAGCCCGTCGATGCTGGCCGCCATTGGCAAACAGTGGGTGCGTGGCGCAGCGGTGCAGGAAGATCGCGTGCATCCGTTCCGCAAATACTTTGAGGAGCTGCAGCCGGGCGACAGCCTGCTGACGCCGCGCCGCACCCTCACGGAAGCGGATATCGTGAACTTTGCCTGCCTGAGCGGGGACCACTTCTACGCCCATATGGACAAGATCGGCGCGGCGGAGTCGATCTTCGGCGAGCGCGTGGTGCACGGCTACTTCCTGATCTCCGCCGCGGCGGGACTGTTTGTTGATGCGGGCGTCGGGCCGGTTATTGCCAACTACGGCATGGAAAACCTGCGTTTTATCGAGCCGGTTAAGCCGGGCGATACCATTCAGGTGCGCCTGACCTGCAAGCGTAAAACGCTGAAGAAACAGCGTACCGCCGAGGAAAAACCAACCGGCGTGGTGGAATGGGCGGTTGAGATCTTCAACCAGCACCAGCAGGCCGTGGCGCTCTACTCCATCCTGACGCTGGTGGCGCGCCAGCAGGGCGAATTCAGCTAAGTTCCCTCACCCAGACCCTCTCCCCAAAGGGAGAGGAATCCCAGTAATTTTTTTAACCGGAAGCGATAAATGTTGCTTCAGGAAAATGAATGGCTTACAGCGATGCCCTGGTCCGGCTGTAAATCGCCGAAGCGTTTCCGTAAGGCCGGGGCGTGGCCTGCAGGGATGCAGGCTCATGCCCGACCCGATAGCCTGAAGGAATAAGCTGAGGGGACCGCGAAGCGGCGATTTACCGCCGGGAGCCCGGGTTGCCAGGGTGGTGGCGACTGAGCCACCCTGGCACGTTCACCGGTCATGTCGTTACAGAGTAGCAAGGAACATAAAGTGAACGGAATAACCACCACAGCCGTATGTTCCCCCTCACCCCAGCCCTCTCCCTCAAGGGAGAGGGGGTCGCCTGTGCTGACATCATTTGTGAGGAGAGGAAATGGCCCGGCATGTGATTTATCCCCGCTCTTTTTTTAACCTGGCAAGGCTGACAAATAATCTGGCAGATGCAGGCAAACGCTTTTCTCGGGCGCCTGTCAGGATAAGGCTGTCACAACACAATATCCCCTAAATAATTCGAGTTGCAGGAAGGCGGCAAGGGAACGAATCCCCCGGAGCGTACATAAGTACGTGACTGGGGTGAGTGAGTGCAGCCAACGCACCTGCAACTTGAAGTATGACGGGTATAAACACAACAAGATGAGGTCTACGATGGGAAGCAATTCTTCTTTTTCTGCCCGTAGAACGGCGCTGGCCATGGCCGTTGCGCTGTGTTGCGCCTGGCAATCCCCTGTTTTCGCCCACGGCAGTGAGGCGCATATGGTCCCGATGGACAAAACGCTGCAGGACTTTGGCGCGGACGTTCAGTGGGATGATTACGCACAGATGTTCACCATTGCGAAAGACGGTGCCTTTGTGAAGGTCAAACCGGGCGCTAAAACCGCCATCGTCAACGGTAAAACCCTCAGGCTTGAGGTGCCGGTGGTGATGAAAGGCAAGAAAGCCTTTATTTCCGATACCTTCATCAACGACGTTTTCCAGTCCGGCCTTGACCAGACCTTCCAGGTCGAAAAACGCCCTCACCCGTTAAATGCGTTAACGGCGGACGAAATTAAGCAGGCCGTTGAGATTGTAAAAGCCTCGGCGGACTTTAAGCCGAATACCCGCTTTACCCAGATCGCCCTGGCAGAGCCCGAGAAAGCCAAAGTGTGGGACTTTGTGCTTAACGGTACGGCAGTGGATGCCCCTCGCCAGGCGAAGATCGTCATGCTTGATGGCAAGCACGTTATCGAAAGCGTGGTGGACCTGAAGGATAAAAAAATCCTGCGCTGGGAACCGGTAAAAGACGCGCACGGCATGGTGCTGCTGGATGATTTCACCGCCGTTCAGCAGATCATCAACGAAAGTACCGAGTTCGCCGAGGTGCTTAAAAAACACGGCATCACCGACCCGAAAAAAGTGATTACCACGCCGCTGACCGTCGGCTATTTCGACGGTAAAGACGGCCTGAAGCAGGAAGATCGCCTGCTGAAGGTGGTGAGCTATCTGGACGTGGGCGACGGCAACTACTGGGCGCACCCGATTGAAAACCTGGTCGCGGTTGTCGATCTTGAGCAGAAAAAGATCCAGAAGATTGAAGAAGGCGCCGTTGTTCCGGTTCCCATGACCCCGCGTCCCTATGATGGCCGCGACCGCGAAGAGACGCCGAAAAAACCGCTCAACATCACTGAACCAGAAGGCAAGAACTACACCATCACCGGGAATATGGTGCACTGGCAGAACTGGGATTTCCACCTGAGCCTGGACTCCCGCGTCGGCCCGATGATTTCAACCGTCACCTATAACGACAACGGCAAAAAGCGCCAGGTGATGTATCAGGGGTCGCTCGGCGGCATGATCGTCCCTTATGGCGATCCGGACGTGGGCTGGTACTTTAAAGCCTATCTCGACTCCGGCGACTACGGTATGGGCACCCTGACCTCACCGCTGGTGCGCGGTAAAGACGTGCCGTCCAATGCCGTGATGCTCAATGAAACTATCCCGGATTACACCGGCGCGCCGATGGAGATCCCGCGCGCGATCGCCATTTTCGAACGCTACGCGGGGCCGGAATACAAACATCAGGAGATGGGCCAGCCGAACGTCAGCACCGAGCGCCGCGAGCTGGTGGTGCGCTGGGTGAGTACCGTGGGCAACTACGATTACATCTTCGACTGGGTGTTCCATGAAAATGGCACCATCGGCATTGATGCCGGCGCGACGGGTATCGAAGCAGTGAAAGGCGTTCAGGCGAAAACCATGCACGACGCCACCGCCAAAGACGACACCAAATACGGCACGCTGATCGACCATAACATCGTGGGCACCACGCACCAGCACATCTACAACTTCCGTCTCGATATGGACGTGGACGGCATCAACAACAAGCTGGTGGCGATGGATCCGGAAGTGAAGCCGAATACCGCCGGGGGCCCGCGGACCAGCACCATGCAGATCAATCAGTACGATATTGATACCGAGCAGCAGGCGGCGCAGAAATTCGACCCGGGCACCATTCGGCTGCTGAGCAACACCAGTAAAGAGAACCGCATGGGCAACCCGGTCTCATACCAGATTATCCCTTACGCGGGGGGAACGCACCCGGTGGCGACCGGCGCGAAATTTGCCCCGGACGAGTGGATTTATCATCGCCTGAGCTTTATGGACAAACAGCTCTGGGTGACCCGTTACCATCCGGATGAGCTCTACCCGGAAGGGAAATTCCCGAACCGCTCCATCCACGACACGGGCCTGGGGCAGTACAGCAAGGATAACGAGTCGCTCAACGGTCAGGATGACGTGGTCTGGATGACCACCGGCACTACCCACGTCGCCCGCGCGGAGGAGTGGCCGATTATGCCGACGGAATGGGTACATACCCTGCTTAAGCCGTGGAACTTCTTTGACGAGACGCCAACGCTAGGGAAAAAGAAAGACGAACAGAAATAAATAACGCACCGGGCGCAATGCCCGGTTTTTCATCTATTTACTTGCTGAATACCTCTCCCCGATTATAGTTATTTCTACCTCGTTTATTCCCATTGCATTTCTTGAACCACTTTCAGCCAGGACGCGAATTTTCCACAAGCGACGTAATACATCACTGAGAGGTTTAGGATGAAATTCAATTTGATCGTCAGGAGTCTTGCTCTGGCTGGACTTGTTATTTCCGTCAGTTCCGCGTATGCCGCAGACGCCCCGAAGGATGCCACGACTGCAACGCAACAAGCCAATAACGCCCTGTTTAATCAGCTTCCTTTCTCCGACAACACCGATTTTACGAACGCCCATAAAGGCTTTATTGCACCGATTCCTCAGGAAATTATCAAAGGGGAACAAGGGAATGTCATCTGGGATCCACAGCAATATTCATTTATTAAAGAAGGCGATAAAGCACCGGACTCCGTTAATCCCAGCTTATGGCGTCAATCTCAGCTGATTAATATTAGCGGCCTGTTTGAAGTCACCGACGGCGTATATCAGATCCGAAATCTTGACCTGTCAAATATGACCATCATTGAAGGGAAAGAAGGTATTACCGTGGTTGACCCGCTGGTGTCGGCAGAAACGGCGAAGGTCGGGATGGATCTCTATTTTAAAAATCGCGGCAAGAAGCCGGTCGTCGCCATTATTTATACCCACAGCCACGTTGACCACTATGGCGGCGTGCGCGGCGTGGTGGATGAAGCCGACGTGAAGTCCGGCAAAGTGAAGGTCTACGCGCCAGCCGGGTTTATGGAAGCGGCCGTTGCGGAGAATATCATGGCGGGTAACGTGATGAGCCGCCGCGCCAGCTATATGTATGGCAACCTGCTGAAGCCCGATGCCAAAGGTCAGGTCGGTGCCGGTCTTGGAACAACGACCTCCGCCGGGACGGTCACGCTGATTGCCCCGACTAACATCATTGAGAAAGACGGGCAGAAAGAGGTTATCGACGGCCTGACCTATGATTTTATGCTCGCACCGGGATCCGAAGCGCCATCGGAAATGCTCTGGTATATCGAAGAGAAAAAACTGATTGAATCCGCTGAGGACGTGACCCACACCCTGCACAACACCTATTCGCTGCGCGGGGCCAAAATCCGCGAGCCGCTGCCGTGGTCGAAATACATCAACCAGGCGATTGTGCGCTGGGGTGACAAAGCTGAAATCATCATGGCGCAGCACCACTGGCCGACCTGGGGCAACGAAAACGTCGTCAAGCTGCTGAAAAGCCAGCGCGATCTCTATCGTTACATCAACGACCAGACGCTGCGTATGGCCAACGAAGGGTTGACGCGCGACGAAATCGCCGCGAACTTCAAGCTCCCGGATTCACTGGCGCATACCTGGGCCAACCGCGGCTATTACGGTTCGGTGAGCCATGACGTAAAAGCCACCTATGTGCTGTATCTGGGCTGGTTTGACGGCAACCCGGCGACGCTGGATGAACTGCCGCCAGAAGAAGGCGCGAAGAAATTCGTGGAGTATATGGGCGGCGCGGATGCCATCCTGAGCAAGGCGAAAACCGACTTCGACCAGGGTAACTACCGCTGGGTGGCGCAGGTAGTGAGCAAAGTGGTCTTTGCCGATCCGAACAACCAGGCGGCGCGCAACCTGGAAGCGGATGCGCTGGAACAGCTTGGCTATCAGGCTGAATCCGGCCCGTGGCGTAACTTCTACCTGACCGGCGCGCAGGAATTGCGTAACGGCGTGGTGAAAGGGCCAACGCCGAATACCGCCAGCCCGGATACGGTGCGCGCGATGACGCCGGAGATGTTCTTTGACTATCTGGCTGTCCATATCAACGGACAAAAAGCGGGTGACGCCAAATCGGTGTTTAACATCGATCTGGGCAGCGATGGCGGGAAGTACAAACTCGAGCTGGAAAACGGCGTGCTGAACCACACGGCGAACGCAGAAGCAAAAGAGGCGGACGCGACGCTGACGCTTAACCGTGACACCCTGAATAAAATCATCCTCAAGGAGGTGACGCTGAAACAGGCTCAGGACAGCGGAAATATTAAAATTACTGGCGACAGCGCGAAACTTGATGCCATGCTTAGCTATATGGACAAGTTTGATTTCTGGTTTAACATTGTGACACCGTAACGGTGCACGCAAAAGGGCGGTTCGTCCGCCCTTTCCTGCTTCACGTGTTAGCCAGAAAGGGTAAAAAGCGTCAATGGAAAAAAGAAAAAAACCGACACTTGAACGGGCAACCTGGCCAACGCGCCATGCTATGGTCATGCACGGGCTGGCGATGAACCTGCCGTGGCTGGCCTTCGTGAATATCAGCTTCGCGGTGATGATTCTGCTTCGCCACATTTTGCTGGAGAACAGCGATATGCTGTATCCCGGTTCAAGGCAACTGACGCGGATTGTCGATGCCTCGATGCTGGGCATCATCATTTTGTCAGTTACATTGGTCATCATGGCCTGGCGGCGCATTGCCGGAATCGGCGTGGTATTGTTTGTTTGCAGCACCTTCTGGTCGATGTGCAGCTTCTGGTTCATCACCGATCTACTTCTTCCTCACGTCTGGCCGCTGTGCGTAATTTTATTACTGTCCGGTTTGACTGCGCTCTATTTTTACCCGATGGGATTACTTTCGTTCGTGCTCCCACTGTGGCTCACTCTGCCGGTTGCCAGTTGGGTGCTGAATCATGGTCTGAACCTGCGCTTTGCCACTATCTGGAGCGTATTCACGCTGATCCTGATCTGCGGGCGTTTCATCCTGCTGAGCTGGTTTGACGAGGCCTGGCGACGTAATCAGCAAAATCAGCTGCTGATCTCCAGACTGGATGCGCTGGCGCATCAGGATCCGTTAACCAAAACCGCCAATCGCCGGAAAATGGAAGTGGTGCTGGAGAACGCGGTTGAGCAGAAAAAAACCTTCTCGGTGATTATGCTGGATATCGACTATTTCAAACGCTACAACGACACCTACGGGCACCAGGCGGGTGACGACTGCCTGACCCGCGTGGCGCGGGTGCTGAAGCAGTCGGTGCGCACGCCTGACGATGTGGTGTCACGCTACGGCGGCGAGGAGTTTGTGGTGATCCTGTTTAACTGTCCGGAAAACATCGCAGAAAAGGTGGCCTTACGCATTCAGAACGGCCTGCGTACAGAAGCTATACCGCACAGTGCGTCAACCGTTAGCGATCGTGTCACCGTGAGCATGGGGATTGCGAGCATGGCGGAGGGGTTAGCAGGCACCGAGATCATCGCCCGCGCCGATGCGGCGCTGTATCGGGCGAAAGAGGCCGGGCGGGATCGGTGGTCGCTGTAAACATGTCGGGTGGCGGCTACGGCTTACCCGACCTACAAAATTCGCCCGGTGCAGCCTGATGCCCTCACCCTGACCCTCTCCCACGGGAGAGGGAACAAACACAAAAAAGGCAACCTCCAGGTTGCCTTTTGCTTTTACTAGTAGCGCACACACACCGATTTGGTTTCACACCAGCCGTCCAGCCAGTCCGGACCAAAGTCACGTCCGGTGCCGGACTGCTTCATGCCGCCGAACGGCAGGTTGGCGTCAATCAGCGTATGGCTGTTCACCCAGACGGTGCCCGCCTGCAGCCGGTCGGTATATTCCAGCGCCTTGCTGATATTCTGCGTCCAGACGCTGGCCGTCAGGCCATACTCGCTGTCGTTTGCCAGCTGGAGCGCCTCTTCTCCGTCGGCGACGCGTACCAGGTTGACCACCGGGCCAAACACCTCTTCACGGGTCAGGCGCAGTGAGGCATCCGGGTTCACCACCAGCGTAGGCGAAACGTAATAGCCTTTGCCTTCCGGCCCCCGGTTACCGACGATCAGCTCCGCGTTGCGCGACTTCGCTTCGTCAAGGAAGGTCTGCACCTTGTCGCAGTGCGCGCGCGACACCAGCGGGTTGATAAACGCCTCCGGCGACATGCCCGGCCCGACGCTCAGGGATTTCACCGCCTGCTCAAACCCGCTGACAAGCGTGTCAAACAGCGGCGCTTCAATATAGATGCGCGAGCTCGCCGCGCACACCTGCCCCTGGTTCAGGAAGCTGCCGGTCATCAGGCCTTCGATCACCCACGCCGGGTCTGCGTCTTTTAGTACGATGGCCGGGTTTTTCCCGCCCAGTTCCAGAGTCACCCCGGTTAGCGTGTCCGCCGCCGCGCGGGCAATTTGCTTACCCGTCGCCGTTGAGCCGGTAAAGCTCACCTTTGCAATATGCGGATGCGAGGTCAGCGCTGCGCCACACACCGCGCCGCTCCCGGTCACCACGTTAAACACTCCGTCCGGAATGCCCGCTTCGCTGGCCAGCTCCGCCACGCGCAGCATGGTCAGCGGCGTGGTCTCTGAGGGCTTGATGACAATAGAGCACCCCGCGGCCAGCGCAGGCATCACTTTCCACATCCCGATCATCAGCGGGAAGTTCCAGGGCACAATCCCGGCCACCACGCCAACCGGCTCCTTACGCGTCCACGCCTGATAGCGGGCGCCCTGCGGCAGCGGGATGGAAAGGTCGAGGGTCTTACCCGAAATTTTGGTGGTCAGCCCGGCGGTATAGCGCATCCAGTTCAGGGTGCAGCCGACTTCAAACATGCGCGAAATGTTGATGGATTTGCCCTGCTCCAGCGTTTCAAGCTGGGCCAGCTCCTCGCTGTGCTGTTCGACCAGATCGGCGAAATGAAGCAGGATCCGCTCGCGCTCCGCCGGCAGTTTTCCGGCCCAGCTGCGGGCGACAAACGCGCGCCAGCCGGACATGACGGCACGATCAACGTCGTCGACGCTGGCATCGGCAGTCGAGGCAATGACCTCGCCCGTGGCCGGGTTGAAGACGTTCAGCCGTTTTTCACTGTCCGACGCGGCCTGACGCCCTTCAATCCACAGGCCATGCTGTCGGTCTAAAAATTGTTGTACGGCAGGCTGAATGGATACCAGTGATTCAGACATAGGATACTCCTTCGTTATTCTTCGCAGGGTGTCCATCCAGTCTAAGTGGGGTTTTGCGTTCGCGCTTTTGTCTCTGTGACATTCGCTTTGCCACCTGTGACAGGCTCCGCAAATCGCGATAATTGCCGCTTATATCGCTGTTACCGGTGAGTGTTCTTTCCTATAGTCAGCCTCATAGCTCTGACAAAATGCAACACAAATGCAACAATGCAAAAACGTTGACGGTGCAGTGAGAGAAACGATGGCGTGTGCAAGCGAGCAGGAACAGTATCAGCAATGGCTGGCGCAAATTAACCAGGTTTGCGGGCGTTTTAACGCGCAGCCCACCGGGGGGAAATTCTTCGGCGAGCTGGAGACTAGCTACGCGCGCAGCCTGAAGCTCAGCACCGTGACCGCAGGCGGCGTCAACCTGTTCCGCTCCCGTCAGGAGATCGCTCAGAGTAATGATGCCTGGTTCTATACCGTGTTCCAGCTCGAAGGCAGCGCGGAAATTGAGCAGGATGATCGTCGCGCGCTGCTCAGAACCGGTGATATCACGCTGATTGACGCGTCACGTCCCTGCTCAATCAACTGGCGGGAAAAATCCCGCCAGATTTCGCTGCTGGTTCCCCGTCAGATTATTGAGCAGCAGTGTCGCTTCCAGGAGATAAGCTGCGCGACCGCCCTTTCCCGCACCTTGCCCACGGTACAGCTGAGCCATCGCCTGCTGATGGAGAGCATGAGCAATGCCGACCTGAGTGACCGTGAAAGCGAAGCGGCGCTCGAAGCGATGATCTGCCTGCTGCGCCCCGCATTCCAGCAGCGTGAAATCATTCAGCCGCGCAAGGAGCGCCAGTTCCAGCATGTGGTGGCGCTGATTGACGACCATATTCAGTCTGAATCGCTGCGCCCGGAATGGATTGCCGCCGAGAGCGGCATGTCCGTGCGCAGCCTTTACCGCATGTTTGCCGAGAAGGGGCTGGTGGTGGCGCAGTACATCAAAAATCGTCGTCTGGATCTTTGCGCGCAGGCACTGCAATCTACCGGTGATGATGAAAAGCTGGCGGGCATTGGCTACAGTTGGGGGTTCACCGACCATAGCCATTTTTCAACGGCGTTTAAGCAGCGTTTTGGCGTCTCGCCGGGTGAATACCGCAGGCGCTACCGCTAACTACTTTTTGAGCCATTTTCCGTTAATGCCCTTCACGTATTCGCCCGGCTGCGCGCGGGCAACCAGTTTCTGACCGGCCATTTTAGCCACTTCATCAACCGGCAAATTATTGCTGTCGGCCAGCTTCTGGTAGTTTTCCGCGCGTGCCGCATTGATACGATTGACCAGCGCCAGCGTTTCCGCGTCCTGTTGAATCGGGGCAAGATAGCCGCTGAGGGTTTCCCCCACGCGCCCCTGCGCCCGGGCATCGTTTAAGGTCAGCGCAGCCGCCTGCACGTTCATCCCCAGCGCCAGTAAAATGAGAGCTAATCGTTTCATGGCATCCTCAGAACAGATCGCTGCGCGATTTCAGCAGGGTTTCAACGTCTTTATCGACCTTAATATGGATCTCATGTTCGATTTTGACATTCATATTAATTGTAATCGGCTCCTTTGGCGCAGCGACTTCAATGCGCGGCGTACAGCCGGTCAGTAGCGCGGCAACGGCAACGGTGAGCACACCAGCCATCTTTTTCATTGTTGTTCCTCACTTTCCTTGCCAGTCAAACTGCGGGGAGCAGGTATCGCCGCATGTTGCTCAAACCAGGTTTGCAGGTTGTCCCCAAAGCGCAAGCTGCGCCAGAGGGTAAAGACATTCTCGTCATGGGTATAGTTCAGGTTGACGGAGCTGCTTTTGCCATCCACCCGGCTGGTCCCCTTGATGGTCGCCTGCATGGTTAATTCACCCAGATTATCTAAATTGATTCTCGTCCACGAACGCGAAATTTCCATATAGCGGAGCCAGTTAATCGCGGCGCCCGCCACCATATTATCTTTCACGATGGCGTCTGCCGTATCTTTGTCGATGCGCAGCGTCATTGGCCCCGGGTTGGTCAGCCAGCCATCTTTAATGATCCATCTTTCATTGTCCAGCCAGAACGGCAGCGCCCCGCTCACCGGCCCTGACATGGCAAACTGTTTCGGATTAACGGCGCTAATCAGCTCGCTCGAAGAGATATTGTCCACGCGCAGCAGGGCCGGATCGTGCTGCGGCATCCGCAGCTGCTGCATGGTGATTTTCCCGCCGAGGGTTTCCACCTTCACGTTGGTGAGGAGCAGCGGATTGTCCTCCGTCCAGGGATAATCCCCCTGTAGATCGGCGGTAATGTTGCGCGCGGTCACCAGGTTTTCCACTTCGCCTATGCGCAACGTGACCGGACCGCGCGTGCCGAGAGACCAGGTACCCTCGCTGAAGCGGAACGGCAGCACAAAATCGACGCCATTAATCTGGTTATCCGGCATCCAGGCGCTGCCGGATTTCAGCACGCCGTGCCCACCGGCCTCAAAGCCCTGATCGGCCGCCGCCGAGAAGGCGACCTGCGCGTAAAGCTCCCCGTCGCGCAGCGTCATTTTCCAGTCCGGCGGGATCAGCGGCTGGAAGACGGTGAGCGACTGTTTTGGCCACCAGGCCTGCCCGCGAAGGCGCACGCCATCCCAGCGTCCATTCACCTGTACCGGACCGATTTTGTCCGCATGGAGGTCGCCCTTGAACTGAAAAATGGTCGGGTCGGTGCCGTCGACGCTGAAGGTCAGGACCGAGGGCGGCAACGCGCTGCCGCCGGAGAAACGGGTTTGCCCGGCGTTGAGCGACAGCGCGCCGCTGAAGGCCGGTTTTTCGGGGTCACGCAGCCAGCGCACCGGTTGATCCAGCACCAGACGCGGCTTGCTGACCTCCATCGTGCCGTACTGGAGCTTGTCAAAACCGGTGGAGAGCGCCGTCAGCTCAATAAGATTGTCGCGCCACTCGCCTTTCCCGGCGACATCCCAGCGGGCATGCATCGGCGTGAAACCGCCTTTCCCCCAGTAGCGCCACTGCCACAGGCCGTTATCAGGTAAAAAGTCGTTGGCCTGACCGTCCAGATGGAGTTCAAAATCGCCCATCTCGTTTTCATGAGCGCGCAGAATCGCCTGTAAACGACCGTCCACGCCCTTCTGCGTCAGCTTCACGCCCGCCAGCGGCCAGCGGATTTCATCGATATCGAGTGAGTCAATGATGCGCCCGCGCGAGCGGAGCAGCGCGCCCGGCTCAAAGGCCAGCTGCGGTTCATACAGGCTGCCGGTCAGCGTGGCGGGCAATTTGGCGTAAAGAATAAGATCGTTTTGCTTCGCCTCGCCGCTCAGATGCAGGGGCATGTCGCTGTTTTCCATGCTGAGTCTGCCGGGCCCAATGTTCAGTACCGCGTTGCCTTTCCCCGCGTCACCCTGGGTAAGCATATTCAGCCGTCCGGTCAGGGTGGTTTTATCCAGCCCCTGCTGCCAGTTGTCGGCGCGAAGGGACACCCGCCCGCTCAGCGGCATACCCGAGAGATCCCAGTTCCAGCGCCCGTCGCTGATGTTCAGCTGCTCCGCGGTGATCTGCCACGGCAGGTCAAGCAGCGGATCGGGATTATCCCGCGCCATCACCACCAGCTGACCCTGATTGTCTTCCCAGTCCAGATCGGCATCGACCAGAGACGTCAACTGTGGCACGTTAAAGGTCGCGACCGCGTGGCCCTTCACCGGCACGCCATCCGGTACCAGCGGCAAGGTAAACTCGCCCACCAGCTTAATCGGCTGCGGCTGGTCCGGGAGCTGGACATCGAACTGGCTGACCGAGAGCGTCTGACCGCGAAGCGTGCCTTTAATGCTGACCTGCTCGCCTTTATAGGCGATCTCCTGAATGGAGGGCGTCAGCGACGCATGCAGCTCGCCCTGCCACTGCTGCCAGGGCGACAGCGTCAGACGGTGAACCGTGATCCAGGTATTAGGTAATACCGCCTGCCACTGTGCCAGCGTTTTGGGGGCGACCGTTGAGGGCGCAGACTGGGGAATTTTGCTCAGACAGACGGAGTTAAGATCCAGCGCACCGATATCCAGCTTCCAGCGGCTCGGATGTGACAGCGTCACGTTATCGATGCGGGCAATTTCGCAGTCTTCAACCAGATAGCGAAGATCGGGGATCACCAGCGCGTGGCGGGTAAGTTTCGGACTCTCTTCGAAAGCGATGCGCGTCCCGACGGGCAGCCAGATCCCGGCGAGCGTCGGTACCCACTGGGCGAGCGTCATCAGCAGCGTCAGCGGCAACAATATGAACAGCAGTAAAAGCGCAAGAGCGGCTTTGTATTTACCCTTCATGGGCAGTTAATATCCTGATTTAGCGAAAGATTTAAGCCGGCAGTGCCGATCATTGTCGCATGTTTAGCCAGTCAGTTGAAGGGAATGCCATTTTTAATGATAGATGCTCTAGAATAATTGATAGAACTTATTGAATTCAATAATATTTTAGAAATTGTAAGATAATTTTAATCATGCTAACGTGAATGCAAAATCACTGGAGAAAGTCTTATGAAACTCGCGGTATATAGCACAAAGCAGTACGACAAAAAGTATCTGCAACATGTTAACGAGGCTTACGGGTTTGAGCTTGAATTTTTCGACTTTCTGCTGTCCGAAAAAACCGCCAAAACGGCGCACGGTTGTGAAGGCGTCTGCATTTTTGTTAACGACGACGGCAGTCGTCCGGTGCTGGAAGAGTTGAAAAAACAGGGCGTGAAGTATATCGCCCTGCGCTGCGCGGGCTTTAATAACGTGGACCTCGACGCGGCGAAAGAGCTGGGTCTGAGGGTGGTGCGCGTCCCGGCGTACTCCCCGGAAGCGGTCGCGGAACATGCAATTGGCATGATGATGTCGCTCAACCGTCGTATTCACCGCGCTTATCAGCGCACCCGTGATGCCAACTTCTCTCTGGAAGGGCTGACCGGCTTTACCATGTACGGCAAAACCGCGGGCGTGATCGGCACCGGTAAAATTGGCGTCGCCGCCCTGCGCATTCTGAAAGGCTTCGGCATGCGTCTGCTGGCGTTCGATCCGTACCCGAGCGCCGCTGCGCTGGAGCTGGGCGTGGAATACGTCGACCTGCCGACCCTGTTCTCCCAGTCTGACGTGATCTCCCTGCACTGCCCGCTGACGCCGGAGAACTACCACCTGCTTGACCAGGCGGCGTTTGACCAGATGAAAGATGGCGTGATGATCATCAACACCAGCCGCGGCGGGCTCGTTGACTCTCAGGCCGCTATCGAAGCGCTGAAAACCCAGAAAATTGGCGCGCTGGGAATGGACGTGTACGAGAACGAACGCGATCTGTTCTTTGAAGACAAGTCGAATGATGTGATCCAGGACGACGTGTTCCGCCGCCTGTCAGCCTGTCATAACGTGCTGTTTACCGGACACCAGGCGTTTCTGACTGCCGAAGCGCTGATCAGCATTTCAGAAACCACGCTGGGTAACCTGCAGCAGCTGGAAAAGGGCGAAGCGTGCCCTAACGAACTGGCGTAAGCATGACGCCGGGTGGCGGCTATGCCCCACCCGGCGTACTGTCAGTTTCCCAGGTCCGGTGCGCAAAGCACCACCAGAGCAGGACGGCTACCAGCGCAATCGCGCTCAGAACACTGAATGCCGTGGCAAATGAGTAATGACCGGCAATCGTGCCGGTTAACGCCGGGCTCATTGATGCCCCTACCCCCTGCATCAGCATCACCACACTCTGCCCCGCATTGACGTGCCCGCTCCCGCGCAACAGCACCACGATAAACGACGGTACCGCGACGCCCAGGATCCCTGCGGCGAGCCCGTCGAGAATTTGTACCGGGATCATCATGAGCGGCGCGTCCGTCGACGCCGCCAGCGCGGCGCGCACCGGCATCACCAGCAGCGCCAGCATAATCAAGCGCCAGTAGCCGTAGCGGTCTATTCGGTGGGCGACCCAGATGGCGACGGGGATCATCACGGCCTGAGAGATAATAACGGTGCCCGCCGCGTACAAACCGGGGTTGATCGAGGCGGGCGCGGCGGCCACCCTCATGCTCAGCATCGGCAGCAGCGCGGCGTTCGCCAGGTGAAACAGCAGCAGCGTCAGTCCGGTCACAAACAGCGCCCGGTTTTTAATCAGCACGGCAAAGCCGGGAACCGGCAGGCTCGCTGAAGAAGAGAGCCCCCTCGCCGCGTCGTTATCGATATCCCCGTTGCGAATGGCAAGCAGCGCACAGAGCGTTAACAGCGTGGTACAGGTCATCAGCAGGAAAATCCCGCCGACGCCCCAGTACCACGCAATGCCCCCTGCAATCAGTGCGGTAACAAAGTTTCCGCCGTGATTGAACGCCTCATTTTTGCCCATCTGCGCGCTGAACCCGCTCTGGCCGGTCAGCCCCAGGGTAATCCCGGCGATCAGCGGCCCAACAAACGCCGCGCAGATGCCGGAGACAATTTGCGAAACGGCGACAACAGCGCTCTGCTGGCTAAACCAGAGCAGGAGCGTGCTGAGGGTGATGAGCAGGCACACCAGCGCCAGCACGGTCCGCTTGCTGCGTGAGGTGTCGGTGATGAATCCCGCCGGCAGCGTGGCCAGTAATCCCGCCAGCCCACCGGCCGTCATCAGGATGCCGATATCATCGGGAGCCCAGTGGCGTTCGGTCAGAAAAATACCGAGAAAAGGACCGAGGCCATCGCGGACATCCGCGATGAAAAAACTTGTCAGGCATAATGCCCGCAGCGAACGAAGAGACATACTTCCTGCCTTTGTCTGTTATCGCCTGTAAAAAAGGAAATGTAGTATAGCGGGTATTTTTTAAAATCAGATGACGTCTTAAAAAATATGCCTTGCGAACTTAAACAATTCATAACGGAGGCTGTCTTTTCGCTTTACTCATTATCGACCCTGACTATACTGGCAATAAATTTTCACAGGAGTCCTTCGTTGGAAAGTTATTTTATTGTTGATACGAAGGTAAGCTAGCGCGATTTCCTCGCTGCTTACCTGAAACGGTGGGCAGCAATCCTCTTTAAGCGATTGTATCCCGAAATAGTAAAACCACTCAATTTGTGGGGCATCGCATGTTCATGTTTACACATTCACTCTTTCCGCCACCGTCGTCCTGACACGTTTAGCATTTAAACGGCGTTATGATGTGCTTAGCAAAGCACTGACGCTTATTATTTAATAACGTTAACAGGCGACAGGCTGATGTTCCCTTATATCTCTCATCTGCTCGCAGCGATGCTGCTGGGCGCAATTATTGGCGCGGAAAGACAGTGGCGCCAGCGTATGGCCGGACTTCGTACCAATGCACTGGTTGCCACGGGTGCGGCAGTGTTCATTTTAAGTTCGGTATCGACTTCTCCTGATAGCCCGGGGCGTATCGCAGCGCAGATCGTCTCCGGAATCGGCTTTCTTGGCGCTGGCGTCATTATGCGTGAAGGAATGAATATTCGTGGTTTAAACACCGCCGCAACGCTGTGGTGCTCGGCCGGAATTGGCGTGCTATGCGGATTAGGCCAGTTCTGGAATGCCGCCATGGCCAGCCTAATTATTCTCTGCGCTAACATATTGCTTCGCGAAGCCGCGCAGCGAATTAATCAACTGCCTGTGCTCCATGAAGGCGAAAAATGCTATGTACTTAAAATCACCTGCAATGATGAGCATGAAGATGCGGTGCGGCAGAGCGTCGTAAATATGGCGAAAGAGTTGACGTTAAGTCTGAAAGCGATTTATTCCGCTACGGCGCAAGCAGAAGGTAAAACTGAAATTCGGGCGGAAGTGATGACCCGGGAGGAATACCGAAAATTACTCGATCTGATTATGGGGAATATGGGCGGGAATAAAATTATCGCGTCCGTCAGCTGTCACGCAATATGAACAAGGTACCGGGCCTTGCGCCCGGTTGAGGCTTTGGCGTTTTGCAGAAAACGGACCGTGACGCGGAGAGATTCATCCCCGAATGCCCCTGTTCGTTGTCACGCCACGTTGACGAGATCAGGGCAGGTTCGACTGTACGCCTATCACATAACCGAAATTTGTCCCCGTTATGACAGCTTGCTCTCTGTTTTCCTGAAATTAACGGTCTACCCTGAATTGTGTGAAAAACACTCAGGAGGGACAAATGTATAACTCAATTTTGGTTCCAATTGACATTTCAGAGGATAGCCTGACGCACATGGTTATCCCCTTCGTTCAGGCACATACAGCACTTAACACAGCTAAAGTTCACTTTCTTACCGTCATTCCATCGCTTCCGTATTATTCATCATTAGGCCTGGCCTATTCGGTTGAAATGCCGAAGCTGAAAGAGTTCCAGCACGCGGCCTTAGCGAAGCTGGATGAAATCGTTAAGCAATTCAAAATTCCTCCAGACAAGATACAGACTCACGCCGTGACGGGCTCTCCAAAAGATCAAATCCTTAAGCTCGCTGACACGATCGATGCCGACCTGATTATCATCGCTTCCCACAAACCTGACATATCGACGTATCTGTTGGGTTCGAACGCTGCGGCAGTGGTTCGGCATGCGAAATGCCCTGTCCTGGTCGTAAGATAGAAAGCGGCGTTTACGATCGTGGATACGAACGGAGAGCGGATAACAAAAACCGGGCGAGAAGCCCGGTTTTTCATTTGCGCTTTCCTGAGTGAAAACGCGATTTAGAGATTTACTCTGTTGGCGTTTAAATTTAAGTCCGCAATGGCGGCCGGTTTTCCAAGCAGGTAGCCCTGAACTTCATCACATTTATTTTTTTTCAGAAAAGACAGCTGTTCGACGGTCTCCACCCCTTCTGCGGTTACCGCCATGGAATAGGCTTTTCCCAGGTCGATAATTTTCTCCACGACTGACTGGTTCTGCGGCGAGTCACCGAGGGTAAAAATAAAGCTCTTGTCGAGCTTAAGCCCGTCAAACTGAAACTTCCGCAGATAGCTCAGAGAGGCATAGCCGGTACCGAAATCGTCAATCAGAATGCGGACGCCCATTCTTTTGAGAGACTTCATGGTCTGTAAGGTTTTTTCCGGGTCGGAAAGCGTAACGTTTTCAGTGACTTCAATTTCCAGCCGGTTGGATTCAAGCCCCGTTTCGTGAAGGATCTCTTTTATTCTTTCGGCAAGATCGCTTGCCTGGAATTCGATAGCAGAAATATTGACGGAGACCGATAATCCCGGCAATTTGTCTTTCGTCTCCGTACAGGCTTTGCGTATGACCCAGTTGCTCAGGCTAATAATCAGCCCGGTTTCTTCTGCCAGCGGGATAAACTGGTCGGGCATTATGGTCCCCCGAGCCGGGTGCTGCCAGCGTACCAGCGCTTCGACGGCCTCAATTTTAGAATACCGGAGGTTATAACGCGGCTGGTAAACCAGGTAGAGCTGTTCTTCGCGAATCGCGGTCTTGAGTTCTAATTCCAGTTTCCTGCGTTCAGTCAACTTTTCCGACATATCCGGGCGATAATAGACCCATCGGTTTCTGCCGGATTGTTTCGCCTGATACAGCGCAATATCCGCGTAGCGTAGAAGATCGTTTGCGCTGCTGCTATCCCGGGGAGCCAGCGCAATGCCCATGCTTACGCCTATCGCCACATCATTGCCCTCAATGGCGAAAGGACGGTTAAGTTCTTGCACGATACGACGACACACCTCCTCAATCTGGTCTTGCTGGCTGGTGTTGCCGAGGAGAAGCATAAATTCATCCCCTCCCTGCCGTGCGACAAAATCACCCCGACGAACGCAATTTTTAAGACGTGAAGCGACCTCGCCAAGCAGGGCATCGCCGGTGGAGTGCCCGAAAATATCATTGACGGGTTTAAACTTGTCTAAATCAAGGCAAATCATGGCAAACGGATAACGGTTAAGGTCTTCTTTCGCCAACTGGCCAGCCAGAAATTCCTTAATATGATACCGGTTCGGCAGACCGGTTAATTCATCATGGCGTGACAGGAACTCCACGCGTTTTGTTGCTTCTACTTCCTGAGAGACGTCGGTTGCCGCGCCTCGCAACACCACCGTTCCATCAGGCTGAGCAGAAAACTTTGCCAGAAGCGTGCAATATGACGTGGTTTTTTGCGCGTGAGTATAAGGACAGTTTTTAAATTCAAAGCGTTCGGTTAAATCCCGCTGCCCGGCGCAGTCATGTGATAATCCGCTTGTCGCCGGAAAGAGTTCATCCAACCTGCGGCCTATCCATTTGCTATTTTCATATCCCGTTATTGTAGAAAAACGACCCGATAGCCACGTTATCCTTAACGATAAATCTGTTTCCCAGAACCAGTCGCTGGTTGTTTCACTGACGTCCCGGAATCTTTTTTCACTCGTAATAAGATTCAACCGCGCCTGCTCAAGGAGAAACGTATTTTCGTCAAGCATTCTCGCCTTGTGCATAATATGGCGCATTAATATCACCGTCATCGATACCGTCAGAACGACGGAAAGAATGAGCAATGGCAAAAAATAAATTATTAACGCCTGGCCGGGATTTTCACCGTCCCAGATAATTTTCACATCTCCATTCTGTGTGCTTAAGGTAAATTCCGTCTGATTATTTATTTGAGAAGTGGCTGTATCAGGTGAAGTACGAACGTTCTGGATGCCGTCATCCTGCCCAATCGTGAGGAGTTTTTTAGCCGTTAACTTGTCTATAAACACCATTGTCGACGGTTTTCCGGGCATGGTTTGCACGCTCGTATCATCGCCCGTCGTTATCCATTGCGCAGAAACAATGGCCGGCACGGAATCGATAAGCGCTAGCACAGAAACCGGCACTCCCTTTTTTATACTCAACTCATGGAGTAAACGGTCTTTGGTTGATTTGTCTAACCAGCTCTCCAGCTCCTGCAGCTTCAGTTTCCCGTCAACGACGCTGTATCGCGTACTCCCTTCTGGAGAGAGAACAAACACCCCTTCGTAGCCAAAGTTGTCATACAGGGACTTACCCAGGTTCTGCTTATCCCACGCCCAGTGAACGTCATTGTTCAGATGAAGATGTTTGTAGGCATCTCCCCACTCGGCATTATCTTTCAAATGACTTCGCATGCTCTCCTGGCGGGTCTCCAGGGCTTTCCTTAACAAAAATTCATCGTGCGTGTCGCTGATTTCATTCACATTATCTTTTATTATTAGCAGGGAAATTATTGCCGCAATAAAAATACTTATTAACAACGTTACAATATAGGTAAAGGTTTTATTTATCAGGCCTTTAGAAGGCTCGGTGTCCGTGAAGCCCGGATTGTTCAGAGGTAGGGTCATCTTTCGCCTTCTTAACTGCTACTGCGTCGATTTTTATGCCACTTTCATTTATCGGCACAAAATAACAAAAATTTATAGCTAAAAATCCGAAGCTAAAGGTTTTTATTTTTACAATCCAGAACAAACTATTAACCATTAATTCATTTAAAACCTAATCTTGGCTAATTAAATATACTGTTCGAAGTAAGTTTTAATCTCACCTGTTTTATTTATAAAGAAAACATATTAAAACTGTTTTTGCAGAAGACGTTACAAGCACGTTGGAGCCTATAAAAAAACCGGGCGTAAAGCCCGGTTCTTTTTTCTGACGAGACTGGCTCTATTCGCTCAACCCGCGATTTTCCAGCATCGGTTCAATCTTCGGATCGTGCCCGCGCCACTGCCGATAAAGTTCTGCCAGATCCGTGCTGTTACCACGGGACAAAATCGCCTCGCGGAATTTTTGTCCGTTTTCACGAGTCAGACCGCCCTGTTCGACAAACCACTGATAGCCATCGTCCGCCAGCATTTGCGTCCACAGGTAGGCGTAATATCCCGCCGCGTAGCCGCCGCCGAAAATATGGGCAAAATAGCTGCTGCGATAGCGCGGCGGTACGGCGGGCAGATCCAGCCCCTCTTTTTTCAGTGCTGCCGCTTCAAATGCGTCTACGCTCGAAACGGCTTCGCTGATCCCGTGCCAGTTCATGTCCAGCAGCGCGGCAGCCAGCAGCTCCGTCATGTCATAACCCTTGTTGAAATGGGTCGCGTTGAGCATGCTTTCCCGCAGCGCGTCCGGCATCGGTTCACCGGTTTCGTAATGGCGGGCGTAGTGGGTAAATACCTGTGGATGGCTGGCCCAGTGTTCGTTGATCTGCGACGGGAATTCAACGAAATCACGCGGCGTATTGGTCCCGGAGAGCGTGGCGAAACGCTGGCTGGCAAACAGACCGTGCAGCGTATGGCCAAACTCGTGGAACAGGGTGATCACGTCATCCCAGGAGAGAAGCGCGACGCCGCCGTTAGCCGGTTTTTGGTAATTACAGACGTTGTAGATCACCGGACGGGCAGCAAGCTCGAAGGATTGCTCGACGAAATTCCCCATCCAGGCCCCGCCCTGCTTGGAATCGCGGGCAAAAAAGTCGCCGTAAAACAGCGCCATGCCCTCACCGGTGTGGTCGAAAATTTCCCAGACGCGGACGTCCGGGTGATACACCGGAATATCGAAGCGCTCCACAAAGCGGATGCCAAACAGCTGGCTTGCGGCCCAGAATACGCCATCGTGCAATACGGTATTGAGCGCAAAATAGGGTTTGATTTGCGATTCATCGAGGGCATATTTTGCCTGACGCACGCGCTCGGCATAAAAGGCCCAGTCCCAGGCCTGCACGGTGAAACCGCCCTGCTCGTCATCAATCACTTTCTGAATATCGTCCTGCTCGCGCTCTGCCCGGGCGCGGGCGGCGGGCACAATGCCGCGCATAAATTCCAGCGCGGCGTCCGGGGTTTTCGCCATCTGGTCGGCGATACTCCAGCTGGCGTAATCGTCAAATCCCAGCAGGCGGGCCTGCCGGGCGCGCAGCGCCGTAAGGCGGAGGATCAGCTCGCGAGTGTCGTTTTCATCCCCTTTCTGGGTGCGCGTCCAGCCTGCGTTGAACAGGTTTTCGCGGGTCTGACGATTGCGCAGCGCGGAAAGCGCGGGCTGCTGAGTCGTGTTCAGAAGCGGGATCAGCCAGCGGTCGTTTAACCCTCGCTCCGCGGCAGCCTGCGCCGCGTCGGCGATCTCGCTGGCGCTGAGCCCATCAAGCTGGTGCGCGTAATCCACCACCAGCCCACCCGTCTTATCGGCAGCCAGCAGACGCTGATTAAACTGGCTGGTCAGGGTCGCCGCCTCGGTATTCAGCGCCTTCAGCTCGGCTTTTTCCTTTTCATTCAGACGCGCGCCGGCCAGAATAAACCGCTGATACGTCTCCTCGACCAGCCGGCGGGATTCGGCGTCCAGCGCGGCACGGTCCTGCCAGACGCTCTCCACGCGGGCGAAAAGGGTGTCATTCAGCCAGATGTCGTTTGCCAGCGCGGCAAGCTCGGTGGAGAACTGCTCCTCAAGCTCCTGCAGATACGCATTGGTGTGTGCGGAGGTCATAGCGAAGAACACGCTGCTGACGCGCGAGAGCAAAGCGCCGCTTTTCTCCAGCGCCAGCACGGTGTTGGTGAAGTCCGGCGCAGCGGTTTGGGACACAATGGCGTCTACGTCCGCCCGCTTCTGGCGAAGCGCTTCATCAAAGGCCGGGCGATAGTGGCTATCGTTGATTTCATCAAAATGGGGGGCCTGGTAAGGCAGCAGGCTGATGTCAAAAAAGGGATTCGTGGCCGTCATATTTCGCTCCTGAGTACGGGTATCCTCCCAGAGTAGGCCAGGCCGCCATCCCCTGCAACGCCGTCATACAAATGTTGCCTTAACGCACCCTCTGCGGCCGTGCTATGTTAGTACAACACAAAAAGCGTTGAGGAACAGTGAGATGATTATTTTAGTTACCGGGGCAACGGCAGGTTTTGGTGAAAGCATCACGCGTCGCTTCGTCGCCAACGGGCACAAGGTTATTGCCACGGGCCGTCGTCAGGAGCGCCTTCAGGAGCTGAAGGACGAATTAGGCGACAGCATCCTGACCGCGCAGCTGGACGTGCGTAACCGCGCGGCCATTGAAGAGATGATTGCCAACCTGCCCGCCGAGTGGCGCGCCATCGACGTGCTGGTCAACAATGCCGGTCTGGCGCTGGGCATGGAGCCCGCCCACAAAGCCAGCGTGGAAGACTGGGAAAACATGATCGACACCAACAACAAAGGGCTGGTCTATATGACCCGCGCGGTGCTGCCTGGCATGGTCGAGCGCAACCGCGGCCACATTATCAACATTGGCTCCACCGCCGGAAGCTGGCCTTACGCGGGCGGCAACGTCTATGGCGCAACGAAGGCGTTTGTGCGCCAGTTCAGCCTTAACCTGCGTACCGACCTGCACGGCACCGCCATTCGCGTTACCGATATCGAGCCGGGCCTGGTGGGCGGCACCGAGTTTTCCAACGTGCGTTTCAAAGGCGATGACGCGAAAGCGGATAAAACCTACGAAAATGCGAACGCGCTGACGCCGGAAGATGTGACCGAAACGGTCTGGTGGGTGGCAACGCTGCCAAAACACGTCAACATCAATACCGTGGAAATGATGCCCGTCAGCCAGAGTTTTGCCGGACTTAGCGTCCATCGTGGCTAAATCTGCCCTTCCCGGCCTGCGGGCCGGGTCTGTTTCGGGTTATAAAAGAATGGTAGTATGTTCAGGCTAACTCTCTGAGAAATGACAACTCATGGCCGCTGAATCGCAACTCAATCCCACCCAGCCCGTTAACCAGCAAATCTATCGCATTTTGCGACGTGATATTGTCCATTGCCTGATCCCACCGGGAACGCCGCTTTCTGAAAAAGAGGTGTCTGTGCGTTTTGACGTTTCCCGTCAGCCGGTACGTGAAGCGTTTATTAAGCTTGCTGAGAACGGACTGATTCAGATCCGCCCGCAGCGCGGCAGCTACGTGAACAAAATTTCACTCTCTCAGGTACGCAACGGCTGTTTCGTTCGCCAGGCCATTGAATGCGCGGTGGCGCGCCGTGCCGCAACGCTTATCAACGACAACCAGTGTTACCAGCTGGAGCAGAACCTGCACCAGCAGCGTATTGCGATTGACCGTAAGCAGCTCAATGATTTCTTCCAGCTTGACGATGAATTCCACCAGAAGCTGGCGCAGATCGCGGATTGTCAGCTGGCCTGGGACACCATCGAGAACATCAAGGCCACCATTGACCGCGTGCGCTATATGAGCCTCGATCACGTCTCCCCGCCGGAAATGCTGCTCCGACAGCATCATGATATTTTCAGCGCGCTGGAAAAACGCGACCCGGACGGTGTGGAAAAAGCGATGACGCTGCATCTGCAGGAAATTAGCGAATCCGTGCAGCTGATTCGTCAGGAAAATAGCGAGTGGTTTAGCGAAGAGTAATATGCGCCGCCCCTTTCGGGTGCGGCGAGGTGATTAGCGAACGACTAACACCGGGATCGTAGCGTAGCGCAGAATAGATTCCGCATTTGAACCCAGCAGATGCGTGGAGATGCTCGGATTTTTCGACCCGATGACAATCGCATCATATTTCCCCTCCTTGCTCAGCTTGATAATTTCATCCCGGACGTTGCCAAAACGCACCATGCTGTGAATATTTTCAGGGGCAATATCGAACAGTCTTTTTAACTCGTTCATTTTCTTCCCGGATTCTGCAGTCATATACTCTTCAAACTTTTTTATATCGGCGTTGAAACCGCGCAGCAGAGACCGGCTGCTGGCAGGCAGAATATTGACCAGGGTAATCGACGCGCCCTCAGCCTTCGCAAGGCTTGCCGCGTGGCGAACCGCTTTGTCGCTCAAATCCATTTCAAACACGTCTACAGGCATCAAAATGTTCTTATACATAAGCCTGACTCCTTATTCCAATGAAAGGGTTATTTCCTGCACACAGGATGACATCCGGAATATAAACCAACCCTCAACGCTTCCCTGTCGAAACTATCAATTAATGAAAATAACGGTCCACTTTGTAAATTACCGTCCTGAACCGTCAGCGCTCGACGAAATAAAGAAAAAAGTGTGAGTTTGATCAAAAACAAAAACATGAAGCGCGGACAGGCGTATTTATATGCCCCGTGAACGGCATAACCCGAAATAGCGCCGTAACGAACAGGTTAGAGAGGAGAAAATACCATGATGACATACGACCGTAACCGCAATGCAATCACCACCGGCAGCCGCGTCATGATTAGCGGCACGGGCAAAACTGGCGTGATTAAAGCGATCCACAGCGACGGGCTGGATGCCGCGCAGGTGCGCCGCAGCAAAACGGTTGAAGTGGAAGGATGCGAAGGTAAGTTCGAGCCGATTGAGCTGATTCGCCTGGGAATGCACTAAGCTGTGCGCAGACATGCCGCCGCGCGCGGCGGCATGTGCTGAACTACCGTTGAGACGCGTACTGCGCGACGGTCGCTTTCGCGCCTTTTTGCAGCAACGACCGGTACGCGGCCATCACCGCAGCCACAAAGCGCGGCTCCTTCGGTAACTCGTTACCAAAGATGGCCTCAATGCCGAGCAGCGCATTGACCCGGCTTTCGCCTTCCGCACTTCCGTTCACCGCCGCCTGAATCACCGCCAGCTGTGGATCGCTCACGTCAATGGCGTTACCCTGCTCGTCCACGCCGCCGACATAACGCATCCAGCCAGCCACCCCCAGCGCCAGCAGCGGGAAAGGGGTCTGGTGCACCAGGTGCCAGCGCACGGAGTCCAGCATACGCTGCGGGAGCTTCTGGCTGCCGTCCATCGCGATTTGCCATGTCCTGTGGCGCAGGGCCGGGTTGCTGTAGCGGGCAATCAGGAGATCGGCATAGCGACCTAAATCAACGCCCTTCACTTTCAGCGTGGGCGCCTGCTCGTTAAGCATCAGCGCACGCGCGGCGAAGCGGTAGTTCTCATCTTCCATACAGTCGTTGATATGCGGGTAACCGGCCAGATAGCCCAGGTACGCCAGGAACGAGTGGCTGCCGTTGAGCATGCGCAGCTTCATCTCTTCAAACGGGATCACGTCTGACACCAGCTCGGCACCGGCCTTTTCCCACTCGGGACGTCCTGCCACAAAGTTATCTTCGATCACCCACTGGCGGAACGGTTCACAGGCGACCGCCGCCGGGTCACGCACGCCGGTCAGCTGTTCGATTTTATCCAGCGTATCGGGCGTGACCGCCGGCACGATGCGATCCACCATGGTTGACGGGAAGGTGACGTTAGCCTCGATCCAGTCCGCCAGCTCGCCGTCTACGGCCCGGGCGTACGCGCAGGTCACATTGCGCATCACGTGTCCGTTCTCCGGCATGTTGTCGCAGGACATCACGCTAAACGCGGGCAGACCCGCCGCTCTGCGTCGCGCCAGCGCTTCCACCACCACGCCCGGCGCGGATTTCGGCTGGTGCGGGTTTTGCAGGTCGGCGACGATAAACGGGTGATCGAGCATCAGTTGTCCTGTCGCCGGTGAATGGCAGTACCCTTTCTCGGTGATGGTCAGCGAGACAATCGCCACCTGCGGTTCGCACATCGCCGCCAGAACGCTTTCCAGCCCGTCAACCTGCGCATGCAGCGCTTTTTTAACCACGCCAACTACGCGGGATGTCCATGCGTCGGCAGACATCTCCGCCACGGTGTAGAGGTTATCCTGCGCCTTCAGATCGGCAATCTGCTGCTCGCCGCCAATCAGGTTAACCTCACAGTAGCCCCAGTCGCTGCCGTGCCCGGCGGCGAGAATGTCGGCGTACACCGCCTGGTGCGCCCGGTGAAAGGCGCCAAAACCCAGATGAACAATGCGTGGTTGAAGGCTGTCGCGATCGTACTGAGGCAGCGTCGCGTTGGCCTGTAATAAGGTGTTTTCCATGATTAAGACTCGTTAATTAGAAAGTCCTGGACCGCTGCCGCTCCTCTGAAGCGGCGGCGCCTGCTGACTACACCAACTAGAATGGCAGTTGGGGTAAAAAAATAACTGCCATCAACCATACTGATACTGCCGTTTGAGATTTTGATTTATATTAACTTTTGCTCATGTGGTGTGACATAAAGATAAAGTTATGTGACAGGTCACGTAAGTTATAAACCATTAGCGTCGCGAGGAGACCGCGCCGTAACCCACACTCTCCTCTGGCGCGGACTCCGCTGCGTCGTGCGCCGCGCTCAAATCACGGTCGCGCACTTCCGGCATCAGGAACGCCGAGACCAGCCCAATCACGGAATAGGCCACCAGCATGGCGACAATCGGCCACCAGGAGCCGGTCATGTTGCAGAAGATCCCCGCCAGTACCGGACCAAAGCCCACCGCCACCAGACCGCCCGCCTCTTTCGAGATAGCCATGCGGGTAAAGCGATTTCGCGAGCCAAACATCTCCGCCATGGTGATATTTTCCAGCGCAAACAGCCCCAGCACGGCGAAGTTATGGATAACGATGATGGAGAGCATAATCGTCCCCGGCGCATAGCTCTTATCGACGATGATCGACAGCATTGGGTAGGCGAGAAGAATGGCGGAGAAATTGAGGATAATGTACGGCAGACGGCGCCCTACTTTATCGGAAAGCCAGCCCAGCAGCGGAATGGAGATAAACCCGAGAATGGAGCTTACCATCAGCGCATCGGTCGGGATGGCTTTATCGAACAGCAGCGTCTGGACCAGATACCCGGCGAGGAACGTCTGGATCAGACCCGAGTTGCCCGCCTGACCGAAACGCAGGCCGGTCGCCAGCCAGAAGGATTTACTTTTCACCATTGAACCCAGCGAGGTGTCCGGCTGTACGGCTTGTGCATCGTTCACTTTCTCAAAGACCGGGCTCTCTTTCAGGTTCATTCGCAGCCAGATGGCGAAAATCATCACCACGACGCTGGCGAGGAACGGCACGCGCCAGCCCCAGGCAATCAGCTCTTCACGGTCGAGGGCAAAGAACATCACCGCCCAGATCGCCGTTGCGCTCAGCGTTCCGCAGTTAGTGCCCATCGCCACCAGCGAGGAGATAATGCCGCGTTTCCCTTTCGGCGCGTACTCCGCCAGCATGGTCCCGGCCCCGGAAATCTCAGCCCCGGCCCCCAGGCCCTGGATGATACGCAGCGTTACCAGCAGAACGGGAGCAAAAATCCCGATCTGCGCGTAGGTCGGCAGGACGCCAATCAGCGTGGTGCAGATCCCCATCATGGTGATGGTGATAAACAGCACCTTCTTACGACCAATGCTGTCGCCCATTCTGCCAAAGATAAAGGCGCCGACAATGCGTGCGATATAGCCTGCGCCGTAGGTTCCCATCGCGAGGATCAGCGCCATCGCGGCTGACTGTTCCGGGAAGAAGATCTCGTGAAAGACCAGGGCTGCCCCCAGCGAGTAAAGCTGAAAGTCCATAAACTCCAGGGCGGTGCCCAGCCAGCCGGAAACGGCGGCTTTCACCAGGTCGGAGGTGGTTCTTTGAGGTTGTGCTTGCGTCATAATGGCTATCTCTGAAGGGTAAGATGCGTACCACATAGAGCCTGTCTGCGCAGGCTCTTAACCGCGTAAAGGATTATTGCCCGAACGTGAGCAAGACTTTGCAGCACTGCCGCTGGTCTTTCTCAAACAGTTCAATGGCGTCTGTTACATGGTGATAGTCAAAGGCATGAGTGATCAGTTTTTCCGGGTCGATCAGCCCTTTTTTCAGCCAGTCGATGACGACCGGGAATTTGTTAGCATTGAGGCGCGAGGAGAAGATCGCCAGCTCTTTGCCGGTGATGCCCTGCTGGACAATCTGGCTCGGCTCGCTGGAGAACCCCATCAGCACGATGCGCGCCGCCGGAGAGGCCAGGGTAATCGCTTCCTGCAAAATCGACGGATGACAGGCGGCATCAATGATTAACGTCGGTTTGATGCCCCTTTCGTCCAGCGCGGCCTGCAGCGACCGCTCGCCGTTATTCAACACCCAGTCCGCGCCGCTGCGCTGGGCCATTTTCAGGCGTTCGTCGATGCGGTCAACCACGATAACCTGCTTCACCTTATAGACGCCCTTCAGCGCCTGCACGGTGACCAGCCCCATCGGCCCTGCGCCGTAAATCAGCGCGACGTCCTGCTCGGTAGGGTTGGCCTGCCCCGTCACGTTGGCGGCGATGGTGAAGGGTTCCACCATGACGGCGTGCCTATCAGGAATGTCATCCGGAATAGGCCAGGCATTTTTAGCGGGTACCGCCGCGTATTCGCTGAAGCCCCCGTCGCGGTGTACGCCCAGCACCACCAGCGAGGTGCAGACGTTCGGTTTTCCGACGGAACACGGATAGCAGTGTCCGCAGCTGATCACCGGATCGACCGAGACGCGCTGGCCCAGACGGGCACTGTCGACACCCTCGCCTACGGCGTCAATCACGCCAAAAAACTCGTGGCCGATCGTGCGTGGATATTTCGCAAACGGGTTATGGCCGCGATAGATGTGGCTGTCCGAACCGCAGATCCCCGCCAGCGTGATTTTGACGCGAACTTCACCTGCACCTGGCGCCGGGAGTGGCCGCTCTTCAATCACCAGTTCGTTCGGCTGTTGAATCACTACGCTTTTCATCGTTCGCTCCTCGTTTACCAGTTCCACAGCGTGCCGTCCTCAAGACGGGCCACCGGCAGATAGGCCGGATCGTACGGGTATTTCGCCGCCAGCTTTTCATCAAACTCGATGCCCAGCCCCGGCCTGTCGCCCGGATGCATATAGCCGTTATCAAAGCGCCAGCTGTGCGGGAAGACTTCCAGCATCTGTTCGGAATAGCCCATATATTCCTGGACGCCAAAGTTTGGCACCCACAGGTCGAAATGCAGCGCGGCGGCGTGGCATACCGGCGAGAGATCCGACGGGCCGTGCGAGCCGGTGCGCACCTGGTAGAGCGAGGCAAAGTCCGCGATGCGACGCATCCCGGTGATCCCGCCCGCGTGGGTAATGGTGGTGCGAATATAGTCGATGAGCTGCTCTTCGATGAGCTGCTTGCAGTCCCAGATGCTGTTAAACACTTCGCCCACGGCAATTGGCGTGACGGTGTGCTGGCGAATGAGGCGGAAGCAGGCCTGGTTTTCCGCAGGCGTTGGATCTTCCATCCAGAACATGCGGAATTCCTCGATGCTCTTGCCGAATCGCGCCGCTTCGATTGGCGTCAGGCGGTGGTGCATGTCATGCAGAAGATGTTCATTGAAGCCGAATTTACTGCGCACCGCGTCGAACAGCTTCGGTGTGAAATCGAGGTATTTTTCGGTGGACCAGAGCTGCTCTTCCGGCCAGTCGCCTTTGGTCGCAGGCTCGTAGGCAAGTCCCTTCCCTTTGGCCATGCCGTAGGTGGTTTTCATACCCGGCACCCCGCACTGCACGCGGATCGCCTTAAAGCCCATCTCTTTATGGCGGGCGTAGTCTTCCAGCACGTCGTCAATGGTGTGACCGGTCGTGTGGCAGTAAACCATCACGCCTTCGCGGGATGCGCCGCCCAGCAGCTGGTAGAGCGGCATATTGGCCGCTTTGGCTTTGATGTCCCACAGCGCCATGTCAACGGCGGAGATGGCCGACATGGTGACCGGGCCGCGACGCCAGTAGGCGCCCTTATAGAAGAACTGCCAGATGTCTTCGATGCGGTGCGCATCGCGGCCAATCAGCTGCGGGCAGAGATGGTCTTTCAGGTAGGAAGCCACGGAGAGTTCACGCCCGTTCAGCGTAGCGTCACCGAGTCCGACAATACCCTCGTCGGTGGTGATTTTAAGGGTGACAAAGTTCCGCCCCGGGCAGGTAACAAACACGTCAGCCGCGACAATCTTCATAGTTCCTTTCCTTACATCATTCGTTGTGATGCTGGAAACTTACCCACTAACCAGACTACCATACAAGTATAATGATCATAAAATCCGCTAACGATCACAAAACCGGGGGCTCAGGCCCGCCCCCATCCCGCCACAATAATCAGCATGCCGCACAGGGCAATCAGCGCGCCGGCCCAGTCGTACGCGCTGAGCTTGACGCCGTCCACCACGCGTAACCACAGCAGTGCGGTACAGACATAGACGCCACCGTAAGCGGCGTAGACGCGGCCGCTGGCAGCCGGATGCAGCGTTAACAGCCAGACAAACAGGGCCAGCGCGACGCTTGCCGGGATGAGAAGCAATACGGATCCCCCCTTCTTCAGCCAGAGCCATGGCAGGAAGCAGCCGATGATTTCGCATAGCGCGGTGGCAAAAAAAAGCAGCGTCGTTTTGAGCATATTTCACGTCAGGTGAGGATTTATTTAGACATCATACCTGATGATATCCTTTACTTTTCCATACTTGCACCGCGGGTATGACGTCTTTTCGCTTTGGTGTAGAATCTGTTCGGGGTAACTTGATTATCTGCACCCGTTTAAAAGGAAACGCTATGACCACATTAAGCAAACGCCTTTGTCTGACAGCCCTGCTGGCGCTGTCATCGTTCGCCTTTGCCGCCTCTGCGACAGCGGAAACCAGCAAGCTCATTATTGAGTCTGGTGACAGCGCGCAAAGCCGCCAGAACGCCGCTATGGACAAAGAACAATGGAATGACACCCGCAGCCTTCGTCACAAGGTCAACAAACGTGCTGAAAAAGAGTGGGACAAAGAAGATGTCGCTTTTGACGCGCGCGATAAGTGTCAGCAAAGTGCAAACGTCAACGCCTACTGGGAGCCAAACACCCTGCGCTGCCTGGATCGCCGCACTGGCCGCACGGTAGCACCATAATGTCGGCGCCCTGCGACGTTAAGCTCCGTCCGCTGGAGCGTGAAGACCTGCGCTTCGTCCACCAGCTCGACAATAACGCCAGCGTGATGCGCTACTGGTTCGAAGAGCCGTACGAGGCTTTTGTTGAGCTGTCCGATCTCTACGATAAGCACATTCACGATCAGAGTGAACGTCGTTTTGTGGTGGAGTGTGAAGGCGAAAAAGCCGGTCTTGTGGAGCTGGTTGAAATCAACCATGTTCACCGCCGGGCGGAGTTTCAGATCATTATTTCCCCTGAGCATCAGGGAAAAGGCCTTGCCTCACGGGCAGCGAAGCTGGCAATGGATTACGGATTCAACGTTCTGAATCTCTACAAGCTTTACCTGATTGTGGATAAAGAGAACGAGAAAGCGATCCATATCTACCGCAAGCTGGGCTTTATGGTGGAAGGCGAGCTGATTCACGAGTTCTTTATCAACGGCGAATACCGCAATACCATTCGCATGTGCATCTTCCAGCATCAGCATCTTGCCGGGCACAAGCCGTCAGGCGCCAGCCTGCTGAAACCGACCGCGCAGTAACCTGCGCGGTTTTATTCTCAGTAGTATTCAATCGTGTTTTTGATGGTGTATTTGTGCTCAACGGCAGGTTTGACGCTATCGTCCGTGATCGTCAGGTCGCAGCTCACCGGATTATTGTGTCGATCGTAGTCGCAGCTCTGCTTCACGTTGCCCAGCGGCTTGTCATTCAACATGCTCACTGCCGAGTAATCCATTCTTTTGCGAACGTCTTTAGACGGCGTCGACTGCACGGACAGGTGCTGATCCCCCGAGACGGTGGTTTTGCCCAGCGGGTAGCCATCCGCATCGTAACGATACTTCACTTCCATCTCTTTGCCGTGCGCCGCCACCACAAAACCGTTGTCGTCGGTATCCCACGTTATCCCGGCTGACGGCAGTTCGGCCAGCTGGCATTTCCCCTGCAGCTTCACTTTTCGCTGCTGGGTTTCCGCATCAAGGTAGTAATTGGCATCCAGCACCAGCGCCACGCCGGTATTGGCCTCCAGGTCGTGCAGTTCCAGGGTATCGAAACACCCTTCCGCCGACACGGTGCCGGTCACCCGTTTGGACACTTCGCCCTTCTCGTTGAGCAGCGTCTGGGTGAAGTCTTTCACCGGGCCGCGCAGCGGATCAAAATCAAATTCGTTCGAGAAACTCGCCATCTCGGGCGTAAACGACAGCGGCGCGGAGCTGTTGTCGCACCCCACCAGTGTTGCTGCCAGTAGCGTTATCGCTGCGTATTTCTTCACATTTATTACCGTACAGGGAGATTATTCCCAATCATATTAGCAAATACAGTTGTTTACACGAAGCCTGCTAAAATTAATCTCTACACAGAGAAAAGGAGCTACAGATGAAACGGTTACCCTGGATTACCGCCCTGCTGTTAATGAGTGCCTCAACGGCCGCGCTGGCGGCACCGGATTCCTGCGAGCGCGTGAAAAGCGACATTCAGCAGAAAATTATCAACAACGGCGTGCCTGAATCAGGTTTTACGCTGAGCATTGTGCCGAACGATCAGGCTGACCAGGCGGGCACTCAGGTGGTAGGCCACTGCGCCAACGACACCTTTAAAATTTTGTACACCCGCACAGGCAACGGGGCTGCTGAAGCGCAGTAATTTACCCTCAATCCCCTTTGATTTGATGAGGATTAAGATTTAATACCCCCAAATCAGTAACACTCACCCCATCATTAGCCCGGTTATCATTTCGGGAAAAATAATACGTAATTATAATGATGGGGTGAGCCATGTCCGATACTGAACATCACGGCGGAATTAGCCGTCGAACTCTCGTGAAATCTACGGCAATAGGTTCTCTGGCGCTGGCCGCCGGCGGGATCTCGCTTCCTTTCGGCTTAAAAAGCGCCGCCGCGGCGGTGAAGAACGCCGTCCAGCCTTCTGGAGATAAAGTGGTGTGGGGCGCCTGCTCGGTCAACTGCGGCAGCCGCTGCGCGCTGCGTCTGCACGTCCGCGACGACGAAGTGTATTGGGTCGAAACGGATAACACCGGTGAAGATATTTACGGTAACCATCAGGTGCGCGCCTGCCTGCGCGGTCGTTCTATTCGCCGTCGGATCAATCATCCTGACCGTCTCAACTACCCGATGAAACGCGTGGGCAAACGCGGTGAAGGCAAGTTTGAGCGCATCACTTGGGATGAAGCGCTGGACGCTATCACCGCCAGCCTGAAAGACGTGGTCGACAAATACGGCAACGAAGCGGTGTATATTAACTACTCCTCCGGCATTGTCGGCGGCAATATCACCCGCTCCTCCCCTTACGCTTCGCTGGTGGCGCGCCTGATGAACTGCTACGGCGGTTTCCTGAGCCACTACGGCACCTACAGCACGGCGCAAATCGCCTGCGCCATGCCCTACACCTACGGCAGCAACGACGGGAACAGCACCTCGGATATTGAAAACACCAAACTGGTGGTGATGTTCGGCAATAATCCGGCGGAAACGCGCATGAGCGGCGGTGGGATTACCTATTATCTGGAGCAGGCTCGCGAGCGGTCCAACGCGCGAATGATCGTTATCGACCCGCGCTATACCGATACGGCAGCCGGACGCGAAGACGAGTGGATCCCTATACGTCCGGGTACCGATGCCGCGCTGGTGGCGGGTATTGCCTGGGTTTTGATCGACGAAAACCTGGTCGACCAGCCGTTGCTGGATAAATACTGCGTGGGCTATGACGAAAAAACGCTGCCGGAAGGCGCGCCCGCTAACGGCCACTACAAAGCTTACATTCTCGGCCAGGGCGATGACAACACGGCGAAAACGCCGGAGTGGGCCTCACGCATCACCGGCATTCCCGCGGATCGCATCATCAAACTTGCTCGTGAAATCGGCTCCGCGAAACCGGCCTATATCTGCCAGGGGTGGGGACCACAGCGCCAGGCGAACGGCGAGCTGACGTCCCGCGCCATCGCCATGCTGCCAATCCTCACCGGAAACGTCGGCATCAACGGCGGTAACAGCGGCGCGCGCGAGTCGACCTACACCATTACCATCGAACGTATGCCGATACCGGATAACCCGGTCAAAACGCAAATCTCCTGCTTCAGCTGGACGGACGCCATCGCCCGCGGGCCGGAGATGACCGCCTTACGCGACGGCGTGCGTGGTAAGGATAAGCTGGACGTGCCGATTAAGTTCATCTGGAACTATGCGGGCAACACCATCATCAACCAGCACTCCGATATCAATAAAACCCACGAGATCCTGCAGGACGAAAGCAAGTGCGAAATGATTGTCGTCATCGACAACTTCATGACCTCGTCAGCGAAGTACGCCGATATCGTGTTGCCGGACCTGATGACCGTCGAGCAGGAAGACATTATTCCTAACGATTATGCCGGTAACATGGGCTACCTGATTTTCCTCCAGCCCGTGACCGCGCCGAAGTTCGAGCGTAAGCCGATCTACTGGATGATGAGCGAAGTGGCGAAACGCCTCGGGCCGGACATCCATCAGAAATTCACCGAAGGACGTACGCAGGAACAGTGGCTGCAGTTCCTGTATGCCAAAATGCTCGAAAAAGATCCTAAATTGCCATCCTATGACGAGCTGAAAAAAATGGGCATTTATAAGCGTAAAGATCCGAACGGACACTTTGTGGCCTATAAAAAATTCCGCGAGAACCCGGAAGCCCATCCGCTGAAAACGCCATCGGGCAAGATTGAGATTTACTCCAGCAAGCTGGCGGAGATTGCGGCTACCTGGGAGCTGGAAAAAGATGAGACCATCAGCCCTCTGCCCGTCTACGCGTCGACCTTTGACGGCTGGGATGCGCCCGAGCGCGCGCAGTTCCCGCTTCAGCTGTTTGGCTTCCACTTCAAAGCCCGTACCCACTCGAGCTACGGTAACGTCGACGTGCTGAAAGCGGCCTGTCGCCAGGAGGTGTGGCTTAATCCTGTCGATGCTGCAAAACGCGGCATCAAGAACGGCGATACGGTGCGCGTATTTAACGATCGCGGCGAGGTGCGAATTGAAGCGAAAGTCACGCCACGCATCATGCCCGGCGTGAGCGCCATGGGCCAGGGAGCGTGGCATGATGCCAATATGAATGGCGATCGTATCGATCACGGCTCATGCATCAACACGCTGACGACCCATCGACCTTCTCCGCTGGCAAAAGGCAACCCGCAGCACACCAATCTGGTGCAGATTGAGAAGGTGTAGAGGGTGAAACGCGAGACCCTGGTTTATTCTGTGGTCACTATTATCGGTTAACACAGTCGCGCGGGCGTCATCCGCGCGAGCAAGGAAAGTTTAATGAAAGACGTCTCACATCGTGAATCGTTCGCGTTCAGCGCCCGGGTGCTGGGCGCGCTGTTTTATTTTGCTCCCGACAGCGAGCAGGCCGCGCCGCTGGTGAAAGCGCTCACCGCTGGCGAATGGGTTCAGGACTGGCCCCTGCCTTCGGAAACGCTGCAGCCGGTTGCCGATACGTTTGCCTCATCTTCCGATGAGCCGCTGACGGACGCCTGGCAACGGCTGTTTATTGGTCCGTATGCCCTGCCCGCTCCGCCGTGGGGTTCCGTCTGGCTGGACCGTGAATCCGTATTGTTTGGCGACTCGACCCTCGCGCTGCGCCAGTGGATGCGGGAGAACAATATCGCGTTTGAGATGCAGCAGAATGAGCCGGAAGATCATTTCGGTACTTTGCTGCTGCTCGCAGCGTGGCTGGCCGAGAACGACCGCGAAGCGGAGTGCGATCGGCTTCTGGCGTGGCACCTGCTGCCGTGGAGCACCCGCTTCCTGTCGGTGTTTGTCGACAACGCCGGGCATCCGTTTTATGCCGCGCTGGGCAGGCTTGCGCAGCTGACGCTCGCGGACTGGCGATCCGGTCTGCTTATTCCGGTTGCGGAAAAAACGCTGTATCGCTAAGGGTGTGGCTTGCTCGCGGTTGGCGGGCAAGCCTTTAGCTTATACCTCGCCACCTGATTCACTCGCACTCTCTTTGCTTTGAATGAACCGAAGTGCCAGATAGAGGTCTGGCGCCAGAATCATGTCATCATCATTCATCGTTGGCCGGCTATCTTTAAACCAGCGCGTTAATTCCGTTTTTCTGCCCGCAAGGATTAACGTAATCTCTCGACCTTTCAGATCGCGCTTTAACTCATTTATGGTTGCCAGAACGCTGATATCTGAATAGGTGAAGCATGCAACGGCATCAATGACCACCCATTTAGGCTGTACTGCTGCACCATCAACCAGGTTCAATACCCGACGTTTAAAATAAGCCACGTTAAAATAGGTCAACGGGGAGTTAAATCGATACATCAGCACGCCCGGGACCATTTTAATATCGGTTGTATTCCCTAACGAGTGAATCATTCCATCTTCGTCGGTTCCCAGTAAGTGCTCAGAGGGACGAAACACCGTACGCAGGAACTGTAACAGGCCAAGCAACACCGCAAGGCCGATCCCCTGGATAACGCCGATAATTAACACACAGCCAAACGTGAAAAAGGCCAGGCGAAATGCCTGTTTATTTCTTCGCCTCAGATTCCATAACCCGCGCAGATCAATTAATGACCAGGATGCGTACATCAGAACAATTCCTAATGCAGATACCGGAATAAATTGTAATGGCTGAGTGAAAAACACCACCACGATACCGATGAGTAAGGCTGCGACGATGGAAACCAGCTGACTTTTCCCACCCACTGAATCATTAACCGCGGTACGGGAATCGGCACCACTGATAGCAAACCCCTGAGATAATCCCGACATGAGGTTTGCAATCCCCAGCGCCCGGAACTCTGCATCAGCATTAATTTCATAGCCATTTTTCGCGGCGAAACTGCGGGCGGTCAGCATCAGGCTGACAAAACTGACCAACGCCAGGTTCAGCGCCGGGATCACTAAATCACGCATCGGACCGGGCTGGAACGCGCCCCAGTTAACGACGGGTAAACCAGGCTGGAAGCCTTCCCCCCCAATAGTGGCAATACCATACTGTTGTGCAGATGTCGCCCATACCAGTAACGTTGTCATCACAATGGCAATCAACGGTGCTGGCCAGTGGCTGCGATACGTTTTGATCGCCATTAAAATAATTAACGTTAAAAGCGATATCCCAACGGTTAATAAATGGCTGTCTGAAAGACGTCCTGGCAAGGCCATTATTTTCTCAATAACCTGCGCTTCGTCGAGTTTTATCCCCAACACCTTGCCTAATTGCCCAACAATAATCGTCACGGCAACGCCATTAAGCAAACCCGTAAGGATGGGATGTGAAAGCAGATCGGCAAGTGCGCCCAGGCGGAATTTACTGGCAAGCAGACACCACCCGCCCATCATCAACGTCATGATAATGGTCAGCTGCCAGTGCAGTTCGGAATTACCTGCAGAAAGAGGAAACACGACGGCCGCAATCACCGCGCAGGTCGTGGCATCAGGGCCCACAATAAGCTGACGTGAAGAACCAAAGAGTGCATACGCTATCATCGGTAAAACGCAGGAATAGAGCCCCACTATTGCCCCAACACCCGCCAATTCAGCATAAGCAATAGCCACGGGTAGCGCGACAGCCGCAACGGATAACCCGGCTTTAACATCATGTTTTAGCCAGCTTTTATCGTAGGCTAACAAAGTTTGTAAACCTGGCATGAAGTTTAGCAATTGTTTTCCGAACACGTTGTTCTCCGGATAGGGATATTAGCCACGTCATACTGGCACACTTCTCAGTGAGGTTCTGGCTTTCAAATGCTCCGGATTAAGGCGCCACTGTTCAGAATCTAATAACAGTTGAACTATTTATTATTCTGACTGGTGTTAAACATAGTTCAAAAACGACCGCTTGTGACTATTCTTCGTCTGGGAACGTATCGGCTTCAGGAGAATAATGCTGACAAACGCATGCCAGCTTATGCCCGTCAGGATCGCGCAGATAGGCAACATAAAAATCGGGGCCATATGCGGTTCGTGTCCCTGGCATGCCTTCACTCCTCCCTCCCGCAAGAAGGCCTGCGGCATGGAAACGTCTGACAAGCTCCGCGTTAGCTGCACGGAATGCGAACATTGTCCCGTTTCCCGCCGTTGCGGGTTGTCGGTCAAACGGAGGACAAATGCAGAAGCTAAACCCTTCATCTGGATTATTTTCATCTCCCCACATTGCCCAGTTCTCTGTCCAGGCAGGCAAACGTGAATAGCCAAGCACGTTAAAAATCGCGTCATAAAACGCCGCGGCGCGCTGAAGATCCTTTGTACCTATAGTGATATAAGTCAGCATCTTGTCACATCCTCTTTGCCGTTTTCTGAACAGCGATTATACCTCTGAGGTTATGATTTTAGCGGCGGTAAAAGGCTGTTTTTCACTCCTGTAAGCGCGTGGGGTAAGGGTTCGCAGAACATGTCCTATCGTAATTTCAGCCCCCAATCCGTGACGTGAATATCTCGAGTTTTGGTATGTATGCTAAAATTTATCCAACTGAAGACCGAAAACAGTCCTTATAATTTCAGTACGTTAGCCAAAGTGAGCGAATATGGATAATATTCCACATAAGCAGACAGTTCGGAAAAGATGCCCCACATGGCTGTGGTGCGGAAGTTTTTATCTTTTTACGTTGTATTGCTCTGCAGATGAAATAAATCTGTATTCAATAAACACCGGCTCATACGTTTATCATCTGACGCATAATCGAGGACAATACACGGAGAACTTTGAAAATAAGTTCATATCCGTGGAGAGGAAATTATCGGATACGTCGAAATACAGTCTTGTGCTAGGGACAATGAAAAACAGCTTTAATGACAGATGCCTGGCTGCCGGCGTAAGAAGAGACTGGGCTGGATGGGATAACGGTTGGGTTTTTAAAGGAATCTATGGCTATGTAGGTGAATTTTTCTTTGATACTTTCGATGATTGTGGTGACCATGGTTCATACCATGATTTTAAAAAAGCAACGGGGATAGGATTTTCGCCCTATATATATCATGGGTTCCAGTATAATTTTACGTCTTATTTTGGAATGGATGTGGGTATTATCATACCTTCCGTGTTTGTCATTACGGCACAATGGAGCTTTAAATAAATCCGTCAACCACGTGTGCAGTGCTGTAACTGTCTGCAAAGGGAACCGCCCCGCCATCTCAACCGGAGCGGCTTTAATTACCGCAAGTGCGTGCTCAAAACGTTAAGCCACCGCAGCCAACATCAAAAACTGTACGCCACCTTCAAACTCCCCGTGGGCGATGTTTTGCGTTGCACAATGGGACTATCACCCGCATCCCCCGTCAGCTGCGTAACGCCCGCTGAGGCAAGGACGCTCCAGCGCGAGGTGAGCCTGTGGGTCCAGTCAAGATTCATCGAGTAGTCATAAATCCCCGCCCCGGCGTCATGTCGGGCAAATCCCGATGCGCTCGACTGAGCGGCGCTGACCCCGTAGTAGGTCTGCATGTACTTGTCGGATCCCCAGCTGCCGATCAGCGCCAGCGTCACCTCATTTTTGGGTGAGGTATAGAACGGGCTGGAAATGCCGAAATGAATCGCTTCACCGTTGTCCCTCTCAGAAACCGGAACCTCTGCCTGCAGCTGCAGGTGAAGCCAGTCGGTCACCCTGTACTCAAGCCCTGGCACAACGATTGCCGAGCCTTTTATCTCGCCCATTCCTCGCAGCTCGTCGCTGCCGGAGCTGATCGAATAGCTGCTCACGTCTTTATCTTTACGGCCAACTCGATAGCTCAGCGCGGCGCTGTAATCCAGGTTGCCGATGTTGTTGCCGTAACCGATCCCTCTCGTGGTGCCGATAAAAAAGCCGTTTGCCATGGCGTACTCCACCACCTGAGCCGCACTGACGCGGGTTTTATCAGAACCCGAGTAGCGCGACGCGACGTCCACGCCGCCCCCCAGGGTTAAGACGTTACCCTGGCTCTGTTCTGCCGCCAGTACGGGCGTGGCCAGTAACGCCAGAACGACGCCCGGCACGAGGTTTTTCAGGCTGCGGCCCGGGAGTAAATGGGGGAACGTATGACGCAGTTCGATGTTTCTCATTAAAGAAGCCCTTTTGGATTCAAATGATGACGATGCATGCGGTTAACCGCCAGAACGCCCATTTTGAATACCGACCCTAAGGTTCTTATGAGCCGAACATGAAGAAACACTGAAGCGCGAGCCGGTGCTGTAATCCGGGCAGGTTTCCTGATACCGTTTTTTTCTTAAGAAGTTCTTCATTCACGGTTGATACAGTTACCAGTGTGAAAATTCTACTAATCGAAGACGACCTGGATCTCGGCAACGGCGTACGTATCGCCCTCTCCGATCAAGGGTTTGACGTCATATGGGTTCGCCGCAAAGAGGATGCGCTGCATCAGCTGGACGTCTGCGTGCCGGAACTTATTTTGCTCGACCTGGGGCTGCCCGACGGCGACGGCATGAGCCTGATGGCGCGTTTGCGTCAGCAGCTCAAGGGGATCCCGGTCATCATTCTGACGGCGCGAGGCACGCTGCAGGATCGGCTGTGCGGGCTGGATGCGGGTGCAGACGACTATCTCGTCAAGCCATTTATTCTCGCCGAGCTGCTGGCGCGGGTGAGAGCCCTGGCGCGGCGCAGCTACGGTTTCGAAAATGAGGCGATAGAAATCCGAGGCTTATCGCTTCATGTTCCAACGCGTCGCGTGACGGTGAGCGCGCGCCACGTAGACCTGACGGCGAGTGAATATGCGCTGCTGGAAACGCTGATGCTGCGCGCTGACCGCGTGATTACGCGACGGTTTCTGGAAGAACGGATATTCGGCAACAAAGAGAACCTCAGCAATGCGCTCGATGTGCATATGGGAAATTTGCGGCGAAAAATCGGCGACGGCTATGTGCGAACGGTGCGGGGCGTCGGGTATGTCATTGATACCGTCTCAGTCCAGAAGGTGACAGGGTAATGCAAAACGTCTGGTACCACCTGAGACGCCCAACGCTGGTACGGCGAATTATTATCGCCCAGTTGCTGCTGCTTACCCTGCTGTGGTGTCTATTTTTAACCTTTATTCTGTGGGAGGACCTGCGCAGCCCTCCCATCCTTACGGGCAGTCATACCTACGACACCCTTTTTACCCTGGTCGAGCGGATGGACGAACATCCGCAGGATCGCACCGCGGTGCTGGAAGCCTTTAGCAAGGCGCTGCGTGAGGGCTATGGCGGCGGCGAAGATCCCGCGCTGTCAATCAACTTCATCGTGCGCAAAAATAACGCGATTATTTTTTCATCGCCTGATGCGCCAACGGGGGTAACCAACACCCGGTTTGGGGAAATGCAGCGTGTTCAGAGCGATGGTCGTACCTGGACCAGCCGAACCCTTAAATCCGCTCATTCCGACGTGGAGGTCACCCTTTTCACCCCGGCCGGCGGCTGGAACTTCTTTATCTACCTGAACTCGCGCGGCTACTACATCATGCCGCTGCTGGTCTGCTTCCCTTTTCTTCTGTTTCCCGCGTGGCTGTCAATCCGCATTGCGATGCGCCCCTGGAACAAGGTGGTCAATGAAATTACGTTACGCACGCCTGACGATCTCTCCCCTTTAAAAGCCGTTCCCGGACACAGGGAGCTTCGCCAGATGGCGGATGCGATCAATGACTTCCTTGCCAGGGTGCGTGAAAGCGCGGAAAGGGAACGGGTTTTCATTGCGGATGCCGCGCACGAGCTGCGTACCCCCCTCGCGGCGATGCGCATCAACGTGGAAGCGCTGCAGTCCTGGGTCATTAGCGAGAGCCAGCAGGAACTGCTTGCGGGGGTGATTCGCAGCAACAGCCGGGCATCGCGTCTCGTCAACCAGCTGCTGCTGCTGATGCACAGCGAAGCACGCATTGATACGGAAATGGAGACCGTGCCGCTGACGACGCTCATCCAGGAGCGAATGGCCGAACTGGAACCGCTGGCGTCTGCGCGCAGGATTGAGCTGGAGTTCTTCGCCGAGGATGACATCTGGATCCCCGGCGTCAGGGAACGCCTGGTATCGCTTATTGATAACCTCATTGAGAACGCCGTGAAGTACAGTCCCGAGGGCGGGCGGATTCAGGTCGATGTCTGCATAGCAGATGGCTTCGCGCGGCTTCGAGTTTCAGATGCAGGGCCCGGTATTCCGGTTGAACTGCGCGAGCGCGTGTTCGACCGGTTTTTCCGCGACCCCAATCAGGTGCAAAGCGGGAGCGGGCTGGGGCTTGCCATCGTCAAAGCGGTGGCGCAGCAACACAACAGCAGCGTAAACCTGAGTACTTCCGCTGAAGGTGGCCTGATGGTGACGGTTGACTTCCCGAACCGCACGTTTTGCTAAATCAGAACAGGGGGTTCGATCGCAAATGCCGCAGATTGCTTCAAAATAATTACCGTATTTGTTATATTGTTGTTTATTGCTTATTCACCTCTGCGGTGCCAAAAAGAACAAGATTCACCGCAACCCAGGACAGAGAAATGTTAGATTACCGCTTCCCGACAGCTTTGCAGATGGTTCTCAGCGTAGCGATGGCGGAGCAATTGGGTGAACGTTCCACGAGTGCGATTCTGGCCTACGGCCTGGAAGCGAACCCGAGCTTCATCCGCAAATTGATGGTTCCGCTGACGCGTGACGGCATTATCGTCTCAACGCTTGGCCGTAACGGCTCAATTCATCTTGGTCGCCCGCCGGAAGAGATCACCCTGCGCGACATCTACCTTTCGGTTATCGAAGATAAAAAGCTGTGGGCGTCGCGCCCTGACGTGCCGGCCCGCTGCGTGGTCAGCGCTAACGCCTGCTGGTACTTCAAATCGATATCCGAAGAAGCCGAGGAGGCTTCGTTAGCGGTACTGGCCCGCCATACCGTGGCCAGCGCCCTTGAAGCGGTCAAAAACGCCGATAGCAGCGGATGGGATCCCCTCCCGGACCTTATTGCCCAGTATCAAAAAACGTCTTAGCGAACTTGCCGGGTGGCGCTGCGCTAACCCGGCCTACATTCAGATGTAAAAAAACCGCCTTCACAATGAAGGCGGTTTTTTATTATCTGCAGCGTTCCTACGCGGGCAGAACGTCCCTTTCCTCTTTTTTCCCGCGCGTCACGAACTTACGCAGCGTCACGTAAAACACCGGCGTCAGGAACAGACCAAACAACGTCACGCCCAGCATCCCGGAGAAGACCGTGATCCCGGTGACGCCGCGCACTTCTGCGCCCGCGCCGTGGCCGAGGATCAGCGGAATGGTCCCGGCAATAAAGGCGATGGAGGTCATCACAATCGGACGTAAACGCAGGCGGCACGCCTCCAGCGCGGCTTCCATAATGCCTTTGCCCTGAATTTCCAGCTCGCGGGCAAACTCCACGATAAGAATCGCGTTTTTACACGCCAGCCCCATCAGCACCACCAGCCCCACCTGCACGAAGACGTTGTTATCGCCACCGGTCAGCCAGACGCCAAACAGCGCGGAGAGCATGGTCATCGGCACGATGAGGATCACCGCCAGCGGCAGCGTCCAGCTTTCATACAGCGCCGCCAGGACCAGGAACGCCAGTAGCACCGCGACCGGGAAGACGATCAGCGCCGTATTGCCCTGCGTCGCCTGCTGGAAGCTCAGGTCCGTCCATTCAATGTTCATCCCGTTTGGCAGGATCTGCTTAGACATGGCATCCAGCTGCGTCATCGCCTGCGAGGACGAGAGCACGCGCGGGTCGGCATCGCCAATCAGATCCGCCGCCGGGTAGCCATTGTAGCGGATCACCGGATCCGGGCCGTAGGTGGTCGTGATTTTCACCATGCTGCCAATCGGCACCATTTCGCCCTGACTATTACGGGTGCGCAGATTCGCAATATCTTCAACGCTGTCGCGGAACTGCCCGTCGGCCTGCGCCATCACGCGCCAGGTACGACCGAACTGGTTGAAGTCATTCACGTACGACGAGCCCAGATAGGTTTGCAGCGTACCGAAAAGATCGGTCAGCAATACGCCCTGCGCTTTCGCCTTGTCACGGTCGACCTGCACGTCCAGCTGCGGAACGTTAGCCTGGTAGGTTGAGATCGGGAAGTGCATTCCCGGGGTCTGCATAATCGCGCCGGACATGGTGTTCACCGCGTTTTGCAGCGCGCCATACCCCAGACCGCCGCGGTCCTGGATGTACAGAGAATAGCCCGACCCCTGACCCAGCCCTAAAATCGGCGGCGGCAGAATGGAGAAGCCAAAGCCTTCCTGAATTTGCGCGATTTTCGCGTTAATCTCCGCGTTTATTTCCGCCGCAGTATGTTTGCGCTGGTCGAACGGCTTCAGGCCAAAGAAGACCGTCCCGGTATTCGGCGTATTGGTGAACTGCAGCGCGTTCAGCCCCGGGAACGCAACCGCGTAATCCACCCCTTCGGTATTCATCCCGATTTCGCTCATTTTGCGGATCACCGCGTCGGTGCGCGCCAGCGACGAACCTTCCGGCATCTTCACGCCGCCAATCAGGTACAGCTTATCCTGCGTCGGAATAAACCCGCCGGGCACCGCTTTAAACATGACGCCAGCGGCACAGAGCAGCAGCAGATACACCACAAATACCGAGCCGCGTCGTCCCAGCGTTTTGCCCACCAGCCCCTGATAGCCGTTCGAGCTGCGGTGGAAAAAGCGGTTAAACGGACGGAAAATCCAGCCGAACAGACGATCGATAAGCCGGGTCGGGAAATCTTTCGGCGCGCCGTGCGGTTTTAACAGCAGTGCCGCCAGCGCCGGAGAGAGCGTCAGCGAGTTAATGGCGGAGATGACCGTGGAAATCGCGATCGTCACCGCAAACTGCTTGTAGAACTGCCCGGTAACGCCCGAGAGAAACGCCATCGGCACAAACACCGCGCACAGCACCAGCGCAATCGCGATAATCGGCCCGGACACTTCGCGCATCGCCTGATGCGCCGCCGCAAGCGGAGCAAGCCCCTCTTCTATGTTTCGCTCGACGTTTTCCACCACCACGATGGCGTCGTCCACCACGATGCCGATGGCCAGCACCAGCCCGAACAAACTCAGGGTATTCAGCGAGAAGCCGAGCAGGTAGAGAATGCTGAAGGTACCCACCACCGAAACCGGCACCGCGATCAGGGGAATGATCGACGCGCGCCAGGTTTGCAGGAACAGGATCACCACCAGCACCACCAGCACTACCGCTTCCAGCAGCGTCTGCACCACCGCGCGGATGGAGTCGCGCACGAAAACGGTCGGATCGTAAGGTGCCGCCCACTTCATGTCCGCCGGGAAGCGCGTGGACAGTTCGTCCATTTTCGCGCGCACCGCGTTAGACAAATCGATGGCGTTCGCCCCCGGAGACTGGAAGATACCAATCCCGACCGCGTCTTTATTGTTCAGCTGGGAACGCAGCGCATAGCTGCCGGACCCCATTTCGATACGCGCCACGTCGCGCAGGCGGACGACCGTACCGTCCTGCGTCGTTTTCAGGACAATATTGCCGAACTCTTCTTCGGTATGCAGACGCCCCTGGGCGTTAATGGAGATCAGGAAATCGCTCTCTTTCGGCAGCGGCTCGGCGCCAAGCTGCCCGGCGGATACCTGTACGTTCTGCTCCTGCATCGCCGTCACCACGTCCGACGCGGTCAGCCCGCGGGCCGCCACCTTGTTAGGATCCAGCCAGACGCGCATCGCGTATTCACCCGAGCCGAAAATCTGGATCTGGCCGACGCCGGGCAGGCGCGCCAGCTCGTCCTTCACCTTCAGCGTGGCGTAGTTACGCATATACAGGGAGTCGTACTTACCGTTGGGCGAAAACAGATGCACCACCAGCGTTAGCGTCGGGGACTGTTTCTGTGTGGTAATGCCCAGGCGCCGGACGTCTTCCGGCAGACGCGCTTCGGCCTGCGCGACGCGGTTTTGCACCTGCACCTGCGCCTGATCCGGGTCGGTTCCCGGACGGAAGGTGACGGTGGTGACCAGCACGCCGTCGGAGCCCGCGACGGACTTCATGTACATCATGTTCTCAACGCCGTTGATCGCCTCTTCCAGCGGCGTCGCCACCGTCTCGGCAATCACTTTCGGGTTGGCGCCCGGGTACTCCGCGCGCACCTGGACGCTTGGCGGCACGACGTCAGGATATTCGCTCACCGGCAGCAGCGGGATGGCGATTAACCCTGTGATAAAAATCAGAATCGACAGCACCGCGGCAAAAATCGGCCTGTCGATGAAAAAGCGGGAAAAGTCCATGGATAGGATTCTCAGGTCAAGGGATCAGTTGAGGGCGCTGGTGGCGGTCATGGCAACGGTTTTCGCGTTAACCGGCATCCCCGGCATAAACACTTTCTGTAAACCCTCGACGATGACTTTATCGCCAGGGTTCAGCCCCTGCCGCACGATGCGTAAACCGTCTGCCAGACGGCCCGGCGTAATGTCACGGCGCTGCGCTTTCCCCTCTTTATCGACGATATAAACGTATTTACGATCCTGATCGGTCAGCACCGCTTTGTCGTCGATAAGCGTGGCTTTGAACTCCGCGCTGCCCGGCAGGCGGACGCGGGCAAAAAGTCCCGGCGTGAACTGACGCTGGGCGTTATCCAGCAGCGCGCGCATGCGGATGGTGCCGGTACTCGGCGTCAGCTGATTATCCAGGAAGTCCACCTTGCCCTGATGGGGATAGCCCTCCTCGCCCGTCAGGCCAATCTCAACCGGAAGCGCCGTGTGATTGCTGGACGCCCCCTGCCCGCTGCGGGCCAGATTCTGGTAGTGAAGGTAGGTCGACTCGTCCACGTCAAAGTAGACGTAAACCGTCTTCTGCGAGACCAGCGTGGTGAGAACGCTGGCGGTGTCGCCCGCAGTCACCAGGTTGCCGCTGGTGATCAGCGCCCGGCTGGCGCGACCGTCGATAGGCGCGGTGACTTTGGTGAAGTCCAGGTTGAGCTGCGCCGCGTCAACTGCCGCCTGCGCGGCACGGATATCGGCCTGCGCCTGAGTGGCGGCCGAACGACGCTGCTCCCACTCTTCACGGGAGACAACGTTGGTATTGACCAGCTTATCGGTACGGTTAGCCTCACTCTGCGCCAGGCTGGCCTGCGTTTTGGCTCTCGCCAGGTTCGCCTGCGCCTGTTCCAGCGCCGCGCGATAGGTTCGGTCATCAATCGTGAACAGCACCTCGCCCTTCTTCACTTCCTGGCCGTCGGTGTAATTCACTTTATCAATGTAGCCGGAAACGCGCGGACGGAGCTGAACGCTCTCCACCGCTTCAATCCGGCCGTTAAAGCTATCCCACTGGCTAATGGATTTCACCACCACGTCAGCAGCGCTGACGGCGGGCGCAGGCGGCGCGGCGTTTTGCGCGACGCTGTTGTCGCATCCGACGAGCAGCACGGAGAGCAACATGACCCCCAGCGCGTTCAGATGAAAGTTACCCCAGGTTTTTTGCAGGCTCATTATTTTTATTCCGGTAATTGTCGCCGCCGGGCAAGACGCAGCAGGAGGCACTGCGCCACTTCCTTTGTCCGGTGGCTGTCTTAAGGCCATTTGTGTCGTTCATCGCCACAAAACTGTAACAGTTGCGAATACACTATCGCGGCGATTGTAGGAAGGCGCTTAACTAAGTGCAAGAATAATTGTTGCACTTTATGTGCTATTTGAGCGGATGTGAAAAGACCCGTTACGGTCAGGGATTTAAATGCAACAATAAAACTTGCAATTAATACAAAAACGCGCCACCTTTTAATGCAACAGATAAAGATACCTTTTGACAGGCCGCGTGGGGGTAACCAGATGAACACTGGCGCATTTATGCATGATTTACTCGACTGGATCGACAACAACCTGGATAGCCGTCTGGACATTGAGTCCGTTGCCAGGCGATCCGGCTACTCAAAATGGCACCTCCAGCGCCTGTTCAAAGAGCATACGGGCTATCCCCTCGCCGGGTATATTCGCGCGCAAAAGCTGCAAAAATCGGTTGAGCGCTTAACCCGCAGCGATGAACCGATTCTGAACGTGGCGATCGCGCTGGGCTTCGACTCCCAGCAGTCCTTCAACCGCAGCTTTAAGCGTCAGTATGGTCAGGCGCCCGGGGCGTGGCGGCGGAGTATGGGGCGCCCGGAATCGCAGCAGCTTTGCCAGTGATGCATATTTTGCTGCAACGTCGATCGGTAGCTGCTATACTGTATATAAATACAGTATAGCGAGGTGCACGATGGCTGTTGAAACAAAATTTGTTGTCGTAAGAAAAGGTGAAGAGAAAATGACATTTGCCAGTAAGAAAGAGGCTGACGCTCACGACAAGCTGCTCGATATGGCAGACGCGTTCACCGACTGGCTGTTGCAAAGCGGAATGCAGATGGATGAAACGCAGGCTGAAAATCTTGGCCTGTATCTCGCCGAGCAGAAAGAGACGGTGCAGCATATTCTGCGTACCAGCAAGCTTCCCGATCTCAATGCGCCAGCTGCAACGGATAAAACAGAATCCGATGCGGCTGACATGAAAAAAATCAGGGCCGTGAAAGCGGCCTGATTGTCAGAAAAATCATCTCCGATCCCGGCGCCGTAAGCAGATAACTGCTTACGGCTTTTTTAGCTGTCTGCAGGGTTCCGCTGCTGGTTGAGGGTAACGATGTCATTGTTTCATATTCAGAACATAAATAAGGAGATGACGTGCGCCAGGAAATGAAGGCGAAAATCATCAGGATCTGTGATTCAAAAATTGCCTCTTCATAAACCTCGTCTCAGCCCTGTAACACGCTAAAACGGGATGGCGGGTGAGGACAAAACCGGAATATGAAACCCCACCCGCTCGGCCAGGGCGAGAATACCTCTACCACAGGGCATGGCGACGCGCTCTGCATCCCGTCTCTCCCGAGAGGACAGGACGCCAGCTTACACGTCAACTTTTCGTTCAAAGCAGACATTTTTTCTACTGCTGCCCACTTTGCACTGTGTGTTCAATCGCTTAATGAGAGCGCCCGGCGTTTAGCGCGTTAGGTGCCAAATCAGCTCTATCGCAGCTGTCCGGGTTAATAATAGATCCTGTTATGCGCTCTGTAATAATAGATGCTAATCAGTTTATTCTGAGCAACTTTTTTCTTTTTACTTTCTTTTTATTAAAAAAAATTTAACATCATTTTCGCATTAGAGTGCAATCCTGTTACCTGGATAAACCCAGGGTAATAACGTCAAAAAAACGACAACCCTATCAGTCGCTTGTAACAATCACCTGACCTTTAGGGGAAAAAGTACTAAAGTGGACTTTTTTTTCTGAGTGTTTCTTTTTAATTGTAAGTAAAATTTGTCAACTTTTTAGTTGGCCGCAATTAATATTGCTCGCCGCAATATATCGGTGCCATTTTTATGGCGAAATATTATCTATGGTGCATTATGGCAAACGCAAAACAGCAGTCTCCAAATACTTTTAAACCAAAAATCAAGGCAATTAATATTGTTATTTTAGGCGCCCTTTATTCCTGGGGTTCCTGCGCATCTGCACAAACCATCAGTGCCGATACCGATGTTACCGGTCAAAATGTTACTGATGGCGTGCTGATAGACACTGCTGGTGTCACTGCCAATATCAATGGCGGTAGCAAAATAAGTAATACCCCGGATAAAAATGGTGTAACCATTAATCTTACAGATCCTACGAAAGGCGCAACACTGAATGTCAGCGGCGCAGGGACCACTATTTCTGGTGGAAAAATTGGTATAGATGTTGCCAACTCCATAGGGGCTGAGGTTAACGTCACGGACAATGCGTATGTAGAAGGCGTGGAAACCGGTTTAGTCGTCCGTAATAATGTTAATGGTCAGGCCAACGCGAATCTGAAGGTTGAAAACTCAACCATCAAGGGTGGGGGAATCGGTATCTATGTCTGGGAAACATCGGGTAAAAGTAGCAGTAATGTTGATATCTCTAATTCCTTGATTGAGGCTAATGGTGACGGCAATGGTGACAAAGCAGTATTCATTTCCGAAGGGAGTAGCGTTGTCCATATAACTAACAGCACGATTAAATCGGACGATCAAGGCATCCAGACCAATGGTGGTTATTCCGGCGAAATAGATATTGCGGACTCAACCATTTCTGCGGCTAAGACTGGATTAAGATTGATAGGAAATAACGGAGATACTTACAACATTTCTAACACTACTGTAAATAGTGGTAATGAAGGCCTTGTAATGTACGGTAGTAAAAATACCAACGTAACGCTGTCTAATGGCACAACAGTAAACGGTGTTAATTATGGGATCTACACTGATGATGCCAGCAATGAAAATAATATCATCAATATTGATAGCTCCTCGGTAAGCTCCTCGACCGGCAATGGTGTTGCTCTGAGTGGCGGTTACACGTTAAATTCAAGCGCAGGGTCAACTATAGAAGGTGATAGCGCCATTATCCTTAAAGGGAATACCATAGGCTCCACCGTTAGCGTGAAAGACTCCACGGTGACCGGCAAAACCAATCTGCTGAAGATTTCCGGTACCAGCGCAGTGGATACGGTCGGTTTCAGCGGTTCTACCCTTTCCGGCGCCATCACCACCTCTTCAGGTGCTGACCAGTCGGTGAACATCGACAGCTCAACCTGGAACGGTAGCGCCGGGAAAACCGGTACCGGCGCGCTGGCGCTGGATATCAGCAACGGCTCAACCTGGATCAACAACGCGGCCACGGATGTTGATGCCATCAGCCTGACCGGTGGCAGCACCATCGTGATGGACGGCGGGAATATCCACACCGCAAATCTTTCCGACACCGCACCGACCACGCTGCTGGCGGCAGCCAGCCCGACAGCGTCCACCATTTACTCCACGTATAACGCGGAAACCGGTTCAGCCTATGTGCTTACCGCCGACAAGGCCACCGGCAGCTTCAATGCCGGCGTCACCTCCAGCTCCAGCGGTGCAGCGGGCGATATGACCGGCAACACCATTGTGCAGGTGACGGACGGTTCCGGTGCGACCTTCAACTCCATGCAAAGCGATGTCGGGGTTTACCGTTACGAATCACGCAGCGTGGCTAACGCAGACGGGTCAACCAGCGTGATCCTCGATAACATTACGCCAGAACCGACGCCAGAACCGGCCCCTGGCCCGAACCCGAACCCGAACCCGGACTCGCGCACGCTCTCAACCGCCGCGCAGGCTGTGGTGAATACCCGTGCGGCAGCGATGAGCATCTGGAGCGACGAACTGGATGTGCTGAACCGCCGTCTGGATAACGAGCGCCTCACCGGCAGCAGCGACGGCACGGTGAACGCCTGGGGCAGCTACTACGGCGGCTACCACCGTCAGCAGGTCGAGCAGACCAGTTCTGCCTACGATCAGACCAACAACGGCTTTATGTTAGGTGCCGACAAGCGTGTCGATATCGCTCCGGGCAACCTGCTGTTCGGTTTTGCCGCCACCCGCGGGTATTCGGATGTGAACATGCATGACGGCGGCAGTGCAGGCACAGATGTCGACAGCTACGGCGCTTCACTGTATACCTCACTGCGCCTGAACAACGGTCTGTTCTTTGATGCCAGCATCAAGGGTACCCACCTGAAAAACGACATCAGCGTGACGTCTCTGGACGGCGGTCATACCACCGGCGACTATAACAACAATGGCTTCGGCGGAGCTTTCAAAACGGGCTACCACAAGCAGTTTAATGCCTGGTATATCGAACCTTATGCCCAGATTTCTTATGCCCGCTATAACAGCGTCGACTACAAGCTGAAAAATGGCCTGCACACGAAAGATGACGGCAGCACCTCACTGGGTCTGGAAGGCGGTGTGAATGTCGGTACGGCGATGGCGCTGAACAATGGCACCGAGGTCCGTCCGTATGTGCATCTGGCCGTTGCGGGTGAAACCGAGAACAGCAACACCATGGACATCAACGGCGAAAAAATCAACGACAGCACCGACGGTTCACGCGGCATCGTTGGCCTGGGCGCGGATGTGAAGCTCAGCAAAAACCTGAGCGGATGGGCCGGGGCGAACTATGCCAAAGGTCAGGATCACTACGAGTCTCCATGGCAGCTGAATGCCGGTGTCAGCTACACCTGGTAATTTAATGACAGGAGCGAAAACCGGGCATAATGTTATGCCCGGTTTTTTTTTACGAAAAGCCTGCAAGGATAACTTCATATTACAAAGGCTTTAGCATGGCACAAAAGGTAACGCGTTTCTGCGCAGTCAGCTTTCTCCCCCGCCCCTGCCGCCCTCACCTCAGAAACCCATTGCAATCCAGCAACCAAAGAGCCCTGCCTGCAGATACATCAGGTTGGTTCATAAACACGGTTTTATGATAATAGTGGACAAATAAAGAAATTTTATCTGATGTAACAATTAGAACACAATCCTTTTAAGGACTTACAAAAAAAGACTTTTTTTATCTTCGCCAGTATCATCTTTTAAGATCTGCAAGGAGCTCCAGATAATAATATTACGGAGTTTGTTTCAATTAATTATTGTGGAGTCAGGATTGAAAGCCACATTACCTATATTAACTGGCTGCGTTGCAATTGCCCTCATTCATAATACCTCCGACACTGTCAATTTCCGCGGCACCCGTTTTTTAGATAAAGCAGCAAAAAAAGAAGTTTCAGTAATCGTGCGCAACCCGTTCAGTGCACCGTATTTAATTGAGGCGGTAGTGAAAAATCTTAACAACGACGTGCACAAATCCCCCCACCTCATCATTCTTCCCTTCAGTCACCAGGAAGGCGGTAAAGAGAACCTAAAGCGCCTTGTTATTGCAGGCACGCTTTCCCAGGATAAAGAGTCGATGTACAGGCTTCGCGTCAAGGCGATTCCGTTTGCGTCTAAGGAAAATAAGACGCTACAGATTGCCGCCGCGACCAGTATCAAACCCATCTATCGCCCTGACGCGCTAAAAGATGCCCACGTTGAAAAACAGAGCGATAAACTCAAGTGGCATGTTACAGGCGAGCGGTTTGAAGGACTTTCTTATGAGGCCTACAGCGGCGGGAGAACAGGGATTATCGATACTGCCTCAGCAGTTGGCACGCCGACCTTTAAAATTCATACGCATACTGTGAGTATGGCCTCTGGCAACATACCCGGTAAAATCAGTCCTGTTATTACCATGTCATTTGCATACAACTGAGGACGAGCTGCGTACGCAAAACCGCTATCGGAAGGCGGTTTCATGTTTGTTTTTTCTCACAAGGATGTCCAGATGAAGCTAATCCTCCAACCCCATATTCTGTTCAGAGCCTTATCAACCTCCTGACTGATTGTATCGATACGTTCTGATTCGGAATTTTTATCATCTTTTCAACAAACTCTTCTATCATACATTAACAATTATAATTTTTTTGGTAGCCATAAGTATGAAACCTGAAACACATTTCAATACCCTGATCGAGGCAGCCTCTGACACCAGGCGGATCCAGAGTGGTAAGCCACGCCAGCTCATTTCGCTGGAGAAGAAAACCGAGCCAGTAACGTTTATCCTGCATGAGGGAGTCGTTGCGATATACCGAAGCAGCGATCGGCTTCTAATCAAATACATCAAAGCCCCAATGATTACTGGCATGAACGAATTAATTGACACCAACGCCGACATTTTTATAAAGGCCTACAGAAATGTTAGCTATGAGATCCTGCCCACAAAAGAGATGCTTGACGTCATCAGTACGAAGGGATTATGGAAAGAGGCCGCATACTGTTATATGTATGCCGTCCGGCAACTGCTGGTCGCCCACTACTCATCCGTCGGGCTCTCCACCTATGAGTTGATACGACTGAATTTGATTGCCCTGATGAATGAAGATGAAGCGCTGAGTGGTCATGTCAACGTCAGTGATTATATTCTCGAAAAAACCCGACTTTCACGCAGTCGTGTTATGAAAATACTGGGCGATTTGCGTATCGGTGGTTATATTGAGATCAATCGAGGTATTCTGATAAAAATTAATAAATTGCCTGAAAAATATTAAACGCTTTAACGGATAATTAACACAGGGCCGTTATATCTGAAAAAGAATACCGGGGGATAAATTACCTGACGTAAGAACAGCTGCCGCATCACAGCGGCGGCTGAAGCTTTTGTATCGCTTTGCGCAGTTGCAGATCATTCTTAACCCCCAGCTTAAACATAATCTTTCGCTTATGGGTACTGATCGTTTTCTGACTTCGAAACATTTCACGCGATAATTCAATCCCGGTTTTACCGCTTTTCAGGCCAATAAGTACCTTTTTTTCTGCATCGGTAAATATCATACCGTCGGTTATATTATTTTCCTGCTCCTGCAGTCGCAGGAAGTGAGCACTGATATAACGTTGTTTTTTCATACTGTGTTTTATTAGCTCACGCAGTTCAAGCAGACGTTCATCCACACAAAGCAGTGAACACCGGTATGACCTCATGAGCTGATGTGCCAGCTTCTCCTGACATGCAGAGAGCATAACCAGAGCAGTTCCTTCACCTGACCGGCAGAGACTTTCGTACTCCGCGGAGGAGATATCAGTAAGCGTGTCATATGCGGTAAAATCAAGCAAAGTCAGATGCGCGTTATCCTGCCGTGTAAGTTCATATTTCCAGTCAGGGTTTTGTTCGCGAAAAGCCTTCAGGCTGGATATAAACCCGCTCATTAGAGTCGGATGAACCACACGGGAACAAACAGTAAAAGTAAACATAGTTCTCCAGATGTTCAGACTGAATAAATCTGATCCAAACGGTTAAGCAGATCCAGCCAACTGGCTGACTTTTGCAGGCTCAGACGTAACCGGATGTTTTGTTTATGGGTGAAGACCGTTTTATATCCCATATGGCGCAGACTGGCGATCTCATAGGCACTCAGACCTCGGGCGCAGTCGATAAGAATATTCAGTTCAGAGTGTGTGAGCCTATTTTTTCTATTCATGTTATTTATTAGCGGGGAGCGTAAAGGTAAATATCCTGAACTGAAATTTTTGGATAAAATGCGCTTAGCGAGTTCTTCTTCCAAATAATTTTCGCAGAGTAGCGTCTGTACACCAAGCTCGTACATCAGTCTGATAAGCAGGACATCCCGTTTTGCGACCCAGACGATAATTTCTTTTCCCTGCATTATCAGATGATGAATTATCCGTAATAGAGAATATATTTCTTCACCGGCACCACTAACGCCTGCAGCGAATAAAGACGTTTGATCAGTAAAGAGGGTTACCTCCTCTATCAGCTCGTCTGGTTCAATCACCAGCAGGGAGCTATTGGCGACCTGGATGCTGTTTTTGGCCGCATTGCGAAACAGTGGCCGAGGTTCATAAAGTATAATTTCTGTTATTTTTTGCTGTAACATCGTATCATTTATAAATATAATTCCATATAGATTGATATTAGATAAATATGCGGCAATATTGGAGCGGTTTTGTGTCCAATAAAGGATGTCAATTGCACAGAAATCATTTTTTGGAATTCCCTGCGCGGGATTTATATTTTTTGGCAGGAAAACGATGATCGCTGGCTTTGTACCATCGACAACTCCTGCGGTACGAGCGCGGCGCAGTTGTCTGAGACAGCAAAAAGATAGGCATCCGCCGGAAGGGGTCGATTGGGCAAGACAGTACACCCCACTAAATTTTGCCCCAACCTTCCCCGCGCAACTGGTGTATTGTTTTTAGACAATTCAATCCTCTAAAGGACACCTGCGCAATGATCACCATCCTCGGCAAAACCACCTCCATTAACGTTCGTAAAGTGCTCTGGACCTGCGAAGAAGCAGGCCTCGAATATCTACAGGAAGATTACGGCAGCGGTTTTGCCTCAACGGAAACGGAGGCCTTCCGCGCGCTGAATCCCAACGCCATGGTGCCGGTGCTGATCGATGACGATTTCGTGCTGTGGGAATCTAACGCCATCTGCCGTTACCTGGCGCGCAAGGCCGGACGTCACGATCTGCTGCCCGCAGAACCGCAGGCCTGCGCCAACGTCGAGCGCTGGATGGACTGGCAGGCGACCGAATTTAACAACGCCTGGCGCTATGTCTTCCCGGCGCTGGGGCGTAAAAACCCGGACTTTAACGATCCTGAACGTATTGCGGCGGGAATAAAAGAGTGGAACCACTGCATCACCATCCTGGAAATCCAGCTGCAGCGCACCGGCGCCTTTGCGGCGGGCGAGACGTTTACCCTTGCGGACGTGGTGCTTGGGCTGTCGGTGAATCGCTGGAAAATGACGCCCTTTGATAAGCCCGACGTGCCCGCGATCGAGGCCTGGTTTGAACGCCTTAACCAGCGACCGGCGTTTTTGCGTCACGGAAATAACGGCATGATTTAAAGTATTCTCGACCCCATTTTGAGTAAGGATATTTTAATTAATTACTAAACCCTGAAAGTCGTCAGAGGGAATAATAATTAAGCCATATCCTGGACAGCCCGTTGCGCCGCTTTGCTAGCCTGAATATTCAGGCAAAGCTCAATCTGGAGGTATTCTTGCTGATTAGACTCAAGAAAGAACGAACGCATAAGGAGGATCGCCGGCTTGCTCTCTGGCTGGCGACCTCGGCAGGTTTGCTGAATGCCATCGCTCTCGGGGCATTTGGTTTTTTCCCCTCACACATGACCGGCAACACCTCACAGTTATCGAGCGAAGTCTCTTCCACCGATCTGAGCGATATGATTTTCTTCGGCTCGATTATTCTCTCTTTTGTCGCAGGCGCCATTATTGCGCGCATGATTGTGATATGGGGCATTATTCATAACGTCAGGCTGGTTTTTTGCCAGATCCTGTTTGTCGAAGGGTTATTACTGACCGGCGTCTCCTTCTACGAGATGTATTTTCATGCCCTCACCAGCAACCGCGTGATTATTCTTTTTCTGTGCGGACTAATGGGCATTCATAACTCCACCTCCACGCAGCTTTCCGGCGGGCGGGTGAGATCAACGCACATTACCGGCACGCTGACGGACGCGGGGATATCCCTGGCCTCGGTACTGGTGGCGATGCTGCGCAGGGATTACTCCAAAGATACGGCGGCGCAAAAAAGCCAGCTGACAACCCACTTAACCACCCTTTTCTCGTTTATTTCGGGCGGTATCGCGGGGCTGCTGCTGTTCAGATGGATCGGGTTTAACGCCATGCTGGCACTCGGGTTGATGCTCGCCGTGGTCGCTATCGTTTCAATTATCACCGTCTCGACGCGGGTTCGACGGGTTCGTGCCTCTCTCTGAAGTTAATGACCGATATCCGGCGTATGAGCTCCTTAGATGTGACACCGTCACATCTAAAAATTCGCTTTAGGACTATTCTGTCTGACCCTCAATCAGCCCTTATGCCATAAGGCCTAACCCAAGGTTGTCACTGTTTTCATAGGGTTACTGATTTTACCCCTTCGCTGGAACCCTTCCCAAACGCTTGCTATAGGTGAAATACCCCTGCCGAAACATGGCATAACAACAGGCAACCGGTGGTTGCTATAACGCATGCGCACAGGGAGACACACCGCAATGCACCCATTACTCAAACGTTCGCTGCTGTTTGTCGGCGCCATTATCGTGGTCCTCGCCCTCCTCGTCTGGGGCATCGGGCTGGAAACGATAAGGGCGCGCCAGGTTGACCTGGTTTATCTCGGGCAACAGCACATGATTCTGGTTTTCTCATCGATGCTTTTTGCCCTGCTGGTCGGTATTCCAGCCGGCATTCTGCTGAGCCGCCCGGCCGCGCGGGGTATCGCCGAATATGTGATGCAAATTTTTAACGTCGGCAACACGCTCCCGCCGCTGGCCGTACTGGCGCTGGCGATGGTGGTGATTGGCATTGGCGATACGCCCGCCATCATCGCCCTGTTCCTCGCCTCGCTGCTGCCAATCGTGCGCAATACCTACGCCGGGCTGTGCTCGGTACCGCCGTCGCTGCTGGAAGCGGCAAACGGCATCGGGATGACCAAATGGCAGCGTCTGCGTCAGGTTGAGCTGCCAGCCGCCTGGCCGGTCATGCTCTCGGGGATCCGCATCGCCACCGCCATTAACGTCGGTACCGCGCCGCTGGCGTTCCTGATTGGGGCCAGCAGCTACGGCGAGCTGATTTTCCCCGGTATCTACCTGAACGATTTCCCGACCCTGATCCTCGGCGCGGCGGCCACCGCCCTGTTCGCCCTGATCCTCGATACCCTGCTGGCGGCGCTGGGTCGCGTAATGAGTCCCCATCTCGCTCGATAACTATAACAAGGAGCTTCTATGAGACTGTTTTCCGGCCTGACGGCGCTGTGTGCCGCGGCGCTGTTCACCAGCCAGGCGATGGCGGCCCCGCTGATTCTGGCGACCAAGAGCTTTACCGAGCAGCATATTCTCTCGGCGATGACCGTGCAGTACCTGCAAAAGAAAGGTTTTCAGGTCCAGCCGCAAACCAACATTGCCACGGTGATCTCCCGCAACGCGATGATCAACAAGCAGATTGACATGACCTGGGAGTACACCGGCACGTCCTTGATTATCTTTAACCATATCAACCAGCGCATGTCGCCGCAGGAGTCTTACGAGACGGTGAAACGCCTGGACGCAAAGCACGGTCTGGTCTGGCTCAAGCCCGCCGATATGAACAACACCTACGCTTTCGCCATGCAGCGCAAGCGCGCCGAGGCGGAACACATCAACACCATGTCGGAGATGGTGGCGAAGATTGAGCAGATCCGTAAAACCAACCCGGACAAAAACTGGCTGCTGGGATTAGACCTGGAGTTTGCCGGGCGCAGCGACGGCATGAAGCCGCTGCAGGCGGCCTACAAGATGGATCTGGACCGCCCGCAAATCCGTCAGATGGACCCCGGTCTGGTCTATAACGCGGTGCGCGACGGCTTCGTTGACGCCGGTCTGATTTACACCACCGACGGGCGCGTGAAAGGCTTCGACCTCAAGGTGCTGGAAGATGATAAAGGCTTCTTCCCGAGCTACGCGGTGACGCCGGTGGTGCGTAAGGACACGCTGGAGGCGAACCCCGGTCTGGAAGAGGCGCTCAACACCCTCTCGGCGCAGCTCAACAACGACGTTATCACCGAGCTGAATAAGAAGGTGGATATCGACCATCAGTCACCGCAGCAGGTCGCCCGCGATTTCCTGCGTAGCAAACAGCTGCTGTAGGAGGCGCTATGGAGACGATTCACTACATTCTCGACAACTGGGATTACCTCTTAACCCTCACCCTTCAGCACCTGTGGCTGGTGGCGCTGGCCGTAGGTTTAGCCATCATCATCGGCGTACCGCTGGGGATTCTGATTGTCCGCCATAAGTGGCTGGCAACGCCGGTGCTGGGGATTGCTACCATCGTGCTGACCATTCCGTCCATCGCCCTGTTTGGCCTGATGATCCCGCTGTTTTCGCTGATCGGTCAGGGTATTGGCGCCCTGCCCGCGATCACGGCGGTGTTTCTCTACTCGCTGCTGCCGATTGTGCGTAACACCCATACGGCGCTCGACAGTCTGCCGCCGGGCTTGCGCGAAGCCGGGCGCGGCATCGGCATGACCTTCTGGCAGCGGCTGCGCTGGGTTGAAATCCCGATGGCGCTGCCGGTGATTTTCGGCGGGATCCGCACCGCCGTGGTGATGAATATCGGCGTGATGGCGATTGCCGCCGTGATCGGCGCGGGCGGTCTGGGCCTGCTGCTGCTCAACGGCATCGGCGGAAGCGATATTCGCATGTTGATTGCGGGCGCGCTGATGATTTGTCTTTTAGCGATTGTGCTCGACTGGCTGCTGCACCGTCTGCAGGTGGTTCTGACTCCAAAGGGGATTCGATAATGATAAAACTGGAAAACCTCACCAAACAATTTTCACAGAAGCACGGCCAGTCCTTTAAGGCCGTCGACAACGTTAACCTGACCGTACCCGAAGGGGAAATGTGCGTCCTGCTCGGCCCCTCCGGCTGCGGGAAGACCACCACCCTGAAGATGATTAACCGCCTCATTACCCCAAGCAGCGGGACAATCCTGATCAACGGTGAAGACACCAGCGGGATGGACACCGTCACCCTGCGCCGCAACATTGGCTACGTTATCCAGCAGATTGGCCTGTTCCCTAACATGACCATCGAAGAGAACATCACCGTCGTGCCGCGCATGCTGGGCTGGGATAAAGCGCGCTGCAAAACCCGCGCCGAAGAGCTGATGGATATGGTGGCGATGGATCCGCATAAGTTCCTCAACCGCTACCCGCGCGAGATGTCCGGCGGCCAGCAGCAGCGTATCGGCGTGATCCGCGCCCTGGCGGCGGATCCTCCGGTACTGCTGATGGATGAACCCTTCGGCGCGGTGGACCCGATCAACCGCGAGGTGATCCAAAACCAGTTCCTGGAGATGCAGCGCAAGCTGAAAAAAACCGTCATGCTGGTCAGCCACGATATCGACGAAGCCCTGAAGCTCGGCGACCGTATTGCGGTGTTCCGTCAGGGAAAAATCGTGCAGTGCGCCAGCCCGGATGAGCTGCTGGCGAAACCGGCGAACGAGTTTGTCGGCTCGTTTGTCGGTCAGGACCGGACGCTGAAGCGTCTGCTGCTGGTATCGGCGGGCGACGTCACCGACCAGCAGCCGACCATTACGGTGCGGGGCTCTACTCCGCTTCCCGACGCCTTTGCGACCATGGATGATAATGACATTCGTGCCGTTACGGTGGTCGACGAGCACGGCAAACCGCTGGGCTTTGTGAAGCGTCGCGAAGCGCGTAACGCCAGCGGTACCTGCGCCGACATTCTCCATCCGTTCCGGATGACCGGCAAGGCGGAAGACAACCTGCGCGTGGTGCTTTCACGTCTGTATGAGAGTAATACCAGCTGGATGCCGATTGTTGATGAGGACGGTCGCTACAACGGCGAGATTTCGCAGGACTATATTGCCGAGTACCTGAGCTCCGGGCGCACGCGCCGGGCGCTGAATATTCATAGCGACAGCTAACCTTTCTGGCCGGGCATCGCCCGGCTTTTTCGCACGCAGACCTTTTGCTAACCCCGCGATTTCCCGCCACAATATCGTATCGTCCCCGTTAAAACGCGACCCATGCAACGTCTTCATACCTACCCCGATATCCGCGCGATGTTTCGTCGCCTGCTGATTGCCACCGTCACCGGCGTGCTGGCCGCGCTCGCCGTTGCGGTATTCCGCCACAGCATGTACCTGCTGGAGTGGCTGCTTCTCAGCAACGACAGCGGCAGCCTGGTGAATGCGGCCGCGTCGCTCTCGCCCTGGCGACGCGCATTGACGCCCGCACTGGGTGGGCTGGCTGCCGGACTGCTGCTCTGGGGATGGCAGCGTCTGACCGCGCAGCGGCCTCATGCCCCCACCGATTACATGGAAGCGCTGGAGACCGGAGACGGCCAGTTTGACTACGGCGCCAGCCTTGTAAAATCCCTTGCCTCGCTGCTGGTCGTGGCCAGCGGAAGCGCCATCGGGCGTGAAGGGGCGATGATCCTGCTTGCCGCCCTGGCCGCCTCCCTTTTCGCCCGGCGCTTTACGCCCAAATCCGAATGGAAATTATGGATAGCCTGTGGTGCCGCCGCCGGGATGGCCAGCGCCTATCACGCGCCCCTGGCCGGAAGCCTGTTCATCGCGGAAATTCTGTTTGGCACGCTGATGCTGGCCTCGCTCGGCCCCGTGGTGATCGCGGCGGTGGTGGCGCTTCTCACCACTCAGCTCCTGGCTCCGGGCGCGGGTACGCTCTACGCGGTCCATCTGAGCGGCCTCCTTACCGCGGCCGATTATGCTCTTCTCGTCGCGATGGGGCTGGTGGCGGGCCTCTGCGGACCGCTGCTGATGTGGCTGATGGACGTCAGCCACGGGCTTTTCCTGCGCCTCAAGCTTTCGCCGCCGTGGCAATTAGCGCTGGGCGGTGCGATCGTCGGGCTGCTGTCTCTTCTCACGCCGAAGGTGTGGGGGAATGGCTACAGCGTGGTTCAGGCTTTTCTGCTCGCCCCGCCGCTGCTGTCGGTGATTGCCGGGGTGTTCATCTGTAAACTGCTGGCGGTACTGGCGAGCAGCGGATCGGGCGCGCCCGGTGGGGTGTTTACGCCCACGCTGTTTGTCGGTATGGCAACAGGAATGCTGTTCGCGCAGCTTTTCGCGCTGTGGCTGCCGGGCTCTGAGACGGCGATTTTGCTGGGGCTGGCGGGGATGGCAACGCTACTTGCCGCGACCACGCATGCGCCCATTATGTCGGCGCTGATGGTCTGTGAAATGACCGGGCAGTATTTTTTACTGCCCGGCCTGCTGGTCGCCTGCGTGGTGGCGTCCGTGCTGTCGCGGACGTTACGCCACGACTCGGTCTACGGTCAACACGCCACCGAGGGCAGAGAGATCGATGTACTGCGCTAGCTCGCGCTGCTCGGCGCGGGGCAGATAAGGCAGTTCACCCACCAGCGGCCCGGGCAGCTTTTTGCTCAGCACGTCGATGATCTCGGCGTAGTGCGCCAGGCCCGGGTTGATGCGGTTTGCTACCCAGCCAATCAGCGGCAGGCCGTCATTGGCAATCGCCTGGGCCGTCAGCAGCGCGTGGTTGATGCACCCTTCCTGGATACCCACCACCATTACCACCGGAAGCTGTTCCTGCACGACCCATTCGGACAGCGGGCGCAAATCATTCATCAGGCTGCGCCAGCCGCCCGTCCCTTCCACCACCACGTGGTCCACCTTTTCGCTCAGGTTCGCCAGGCCGTCGGACAACAGGGGATAATTAATCAGGCCGCTGTGCGCTACGCTGCTCTCCTCTTCGCTTAACGCAATGGGATTGACCGCGTGATAAGGCAGTTCCAGCGACGAGACGCTTTGCAGCACCAGGGCGTCTTTATTACGCAATCCCTCTGGCGTCTCTTTACTGCCTTTTGCGACCGGTTTGTACCCTGCCACGCGTTTACCGCTTGCTGCCAGCGCCTGCAGCAATGCGCGGGATACGACGGTCTTGCCGACAGAGGTATCTGTACCAGTAACAAAGAAACGCTTAAGCATGACTCACTCCACCTCTTGGGTATGCTTCGAAAATATAAACCAGGTAAATAATTCAGTGGAGGAAGTCTACGGGATGCGTGCGCTACCCGGCTTGAGATAGCGCAATTTTTCTTACATCTGCGGAAAAGAGTTAACCCTGCAGCAGGCGGATCAACAGCGAGCCGTTATACATGGCATCTTTGACCAGCGCCGCGCCGGCCATGGTTCCCTGGTTGGAAAACTGGGTGCTTTCTACCGCAATATTTTTGCTGTAGGCGGGAAGCGACTGCTGATGGATGCAGGCCGAAATCGCCGGGAAGAGGATCTCCGCCGCCTGGCTCAGCGGTGAGCCAATAAGGATTTTTTGCGGATTGAAGAGGTTCACCATAATGGCCAGTATGCGGCCAACGTTATTCCCCACGCCGGTAATAATGTCCTTCGCCAGCAGATCGCCCTGGCGCGCGGCGGCGCAAAGGGAATCCACCGTCAGGGGTTGGCCGTGCAGCGAAGAGCTCATGGACTGGCTGAGCCTGACCTGCGCCAGCTCCAGCACGCTTTCCACGCTGGCAATGGTCTCCAGACAGCCGTGGTTTCCGCAGTAGCAGCGCTTGCCGTACGGGTCGACCTGGGTATGACCGATTTCCACCAGGCTACTGCTCCCGGCGTGGAGAAGACGTCCGTCGGTAATCACGCCCGCCCCGACGTTATGGTCGATGACCACCTGAATCACATCCCGCGCGCCGCGCGACGCGCCAAACAGCGCTTCCGCCATTGTCCAGGCGCTGATGTCATGCTGGATATAGACCGGTACGCCGGTATGGTTTTTCAGCACCTCGCCCAGCGGCATCTCTTTGACATCATCGTAAAACGGCATGCGGTGAACAATACCGTTTTCGGTATCAATAATGCCCGGCATGGTGATGGCAATCGCCGTTAAGCGTTCCAGCCGCTGCTGATGGCGGATAAAGAAGTGATCGATATGCGAGACAATCGCGTCGAGGAGCGGTTCCTCCGCGTTGAGCGGCAGTTCAAGCCGGTCTTCCACAACCAGCTTGCTGCTCAGGTCGCGCAGCGCAAGGAAGATCTCCCCCCGGCTGATGCGCAGTGACAGGTAGTGCCACGCTTCCGTTTCAACCACCAGCCCGACTGCCGGACGGCCGCGGCTGCCCGGCTCCTGAATTTCCGTCTCCTGAACCAGGTGCGCTTCCAGCATCTCGCGGACAATCTTGGTGATACTGGCAGGTGCCAGTTGTGCCAGGCGCGAAAGATCGATACGCGAAACCGGACCAAGCTGATCAATCAGGCGATACACCGCGCCAGCGTTGGTCTGCTTAATCTGATCGATATGCCCTGGCTGACTATCAGCAACCACCTCGTACTCCCTTATTTTCGAGCTTCGAAATAAACTGTTTGCTATGGTGAAGCACTTGCATGGCCGTCGTCAAATATTTACTTAGCCATGTGATTTACCGCACATTTTTACCCTCTTTTGCGTGAAAATGCCGCCCGGCAGAGGCGCTCATTAGCTGCTGTTTGAAGCGCTGTGCGGCATGGCTCTGTTCACGGTGTTTTGACCACACCAGCCACATTTCGGAAACGGCATCCTCTTCGGCGATGGTCACCCAGTGCATTTCGCGCAGCTGCACCCGCTTAAAGGAGGCCGGAAGAATAGATACGCCCAGACCGGCCGCGACCAGGCCGATAATGGTCATCGCTTCCCCTACCTCCTGAGTGATGACCGGGGCAAGATCGTAGCGGCGCATCAGCCCCAGGATATCGTCATACAGACCCGTCCCGACCTGCGGGTCAAAAAAGACAAAGGGCTCTTTTGCCAGCTCTGCCAGCGAGACCGCCGGACGCGACGCCAGCGGGTGATCGTGCGGGATCATAGCCATCAGCGGTTCGCGCAGGATAACCTCCCACGCCAGCGTGTCCGGCAGCTGGGTGTTACGCATCAGCCCCAGATCCAGCGCTCCCTCATTCAGCGGTGCAATCTGCTCGCGGGTGTTGATTTCGCGCGTCTGAATGTGAACATCCGGAAAGTGGCGACGAAATGACGAAAGGGTCTCCGAGACGGCGCTGATAAACGGCGCGGACGAGGTAAACCCGATCCGAAGCTCTCCGGCTTCCCCGAGATAGAGCCGTTCAGCACGGGCGGCGGCGTCATCGACCATGCTCAGAATTTGTCGGCTGTCGATCAGGAACTGCTTACCCGCCGCCGTCAGACTCACGCTGCGGTTGGTGCGGGCCAGAAGGCGCGCCCCGACCTGCTGCTCCAGGATCTGAATCTGCTGGCTTAACGGTGGCTGAGAGATATTCAGGCGTGCCGCCGCGCGGCCAAAATGCAGCTCCTCGGCGACGGCGACAAAGTAGCGAAGATGACGCAGCTCGATATTCATATTTTTAAAGTATCATTTGAGATTATTAATATATTAGACAGAATATTTACATTTTCCTACCCTGAACAGGTGGTCATACCCGTCACCAGAAATCACGGGGATGTTTAAGCAAGGAAATTGTGTGAGCCGTACAACGACTATTGATATCGATCCGGCCAGCGATATCAATGATTTACCCGCAGCACCGCAGCCGGTCCAGTTCATTAAACGTGGTACCCCCCAATTTATGCGCGTCACGCTGGCGCTCTTTTCCGCCGGTCTGGCGACCTTCGCCCTGCTCTATTGCGTTCAGCCGATCCTGCCCGTTCTCTCTCATGAGTTTGGCGTATCGCCTGCCAGCAGCAGCGTTTCGCTCTCTGTTTCTACCGGCATGCTGGCGATAGGCCTGCTCTTTACCGGGCCGCTGTCCGACGCCATTGGCCGTAAACCGGTGATGGTAACCGCGCTGATGCTGGCGTCGGTCTGTACGTTACTCTCGACCATGATGACCAGCTGGCACGGTATTCTGGTGATGCGCGCGCTGATTGGGCTCTCGCTCAGCGGCGTGGCGGCGGTCGGGATGACCTACCTCAGCGAGGAGATCCACCCGAGCTTTGTTGCTTTCTCTATGGGGCTTTACATCAGCGGGAACTCGATTGGCGGAATGAGCGGACGCCTGCTGAGCGGGGTGTTTACGGACTTCTTTAACTGGCGTATTGCGCTGGCGGTAATCGGGTGTTTTGCGCTGGCATCAGCGCTGATGTTCTGGAAAATTCTACCGGAATCGCGTCATTTCCGCCCGACATCGCTGCGCCCGAAAACGCTGTTTATCAACTTCCGCCTGCACTGGCGCGACAAAGGTTTGCCGCGCCTGTTTCTGATGGGATTCCTGCTGATGGGCGCCTTCGTCACGCTGTTTAACTATATTGGCTACCGCCTGATGCTCTCGCCGTGGCATCTGAATCAGGCCGTTGTCGGTTTGCTTTCTGTGGCCTATCTCACCGGCACGTGGAGCTCGCCGAAAGCCGGGGCGATGACCGCACGCTATGGACGCGGGCCGGTACTGCTGGTATTCACGGGCGTGATGTTACTCGGCCTGCTGCTGACGCTCTTTTCCTCGCTGTGGTTCATCTTTGCCGGGATGCTGCTCTTCTCCGCCGGGTTCTTCGCCGCCCACTCGGTCGCCAGCAGCTGGATTGGCCCGCGCGCGCGTCGCGCCAAAGGCCAGGCATCATCGCTGTATCTGTTCAGCTATTACCTGGGCTCCAGCATCGCCGGGACCCTCGGCGGCGTGTTCTGGCATAACTACGGCTGGAACGGCGTGGGCGGGTTTATCGCGCTGATGCTGTGCGCGGCGCTGCTGGTGGGCACCAGTTTGCATAAACGTCTGCATTAACATTCCAGCGCCTTCGTGTTTAAATCAAGCCGATGCTAATTTTTGTCATCGGCTGATTCAGACACGAGGACTTCATGAAAAACAATAACTACCAACAACTCACCCGCACCTTCCAGCGTCTCTCCCGCTTCTCCCATCTCTCCTCCATCGCCAGCTGGGATATGTTCACGATGATGCCGCCGGGCGGCAGCGCCGCGCGCGGCGAGGCGCTGGCGGAGATGAGCGTCCTGCAACATCAGATCCTGACCGATAAAAAAGTCGGCGACCTGTTAGCGGCGGCGGCAGGTGAAGATCTGAATGATGTCGAACAGGCCAACCTGCGCGAAATGACGCGCCACTACCAGCAGGCCACTCTGCTGCCGGAATCGCTGGTGGAAGCCAAATCCCTGGCGGGCAGCAAGTGTGAACACGCCTGGCGTACTCAGCGCCCCGCTAACGACTGGCAGGGTTTTTCCGCCAACCTGAAAGAGGTGGTCAAACTCAGCCGCGAAGAGGCTCGCCTGCGGGCCGAAGCCAAAGGCTGTACGCCGTACGACGCGCTGCTGGACATTTTTGAACCCGACATGACCAGCGCGCGTCTGGACGTTCTGTTCGGCGATATGAAATCCTGGCTCCCGGACCTGCTGGCAAACGTGGTGGAAAAGCAGGCTCAACGGTCGTTTATTCCGCCGCAAGGCCCCTTCCCGACGGCAACACAGCGTGAGCTGGGCCTTGAAGCCATGAAGATGCTTGGCTTCGATTTTAACGGCGGTCGCCTGGACGTGAGCGCGCACCCGTTCTGCGGCGGCGTTCCGGAAGACGTGCGCATCACCACGCGCTATGACGAAGATGAGCTGCTCAGCGCGCTGTTTGGCGTGATCCACGAAACCGGACACGCCCGCTACGAACAAAACCTGCCGCGCGCGTGGGCAGGACAGCCGGTTGCCCTGGCGCGCTCAACCGCGATCCATGAGTCACAGAGCCTGTTCTTTGAAATGCAGCTGGGGCGTAGTGAAGCCTTCCTCAGGCATCTTCTCCCTGCGGTACACGCCCGCTTTGGCAGCCAGGCGGCGTTCAGCGAAGAGAACTTTATTGCCTGGAACCAGCGCGTGAAGCCTGGCTACATCCGCGTCGATGCGGACGAAGTGAGCTACCCGGCACACGTGGTGCTGCGCTATGAGATTGAGCGTGCGCTGATCAACGGCGAGATCGAGGTGGACGATATTCCCGCCCTGTGGGACGAGAAAATGCAGGCCTGGCTCGGATTATCCACCAAAGACAACTACCGCAACGGCTGTATGCAGGACATCCACTGGACCGACGGCGGTTTTGGTTACTTCCCGTCATACACCCTCGGCGCTATGTACGCCGCGCAGCTGTTCCATGCCGCCCGAACCGCACTGCCGGGTCTGCAGGCCTCCATCGCTGAAGGCGATTTTTCCGCACTCTTTGAGTGGCTGCGTCAGAACATCTGGCAGCACGGCAGCCGTTTCAGCACGTCGCAATTAATCACCCAGGCGACGGGTGAAGATCTGAATATCCGTTACTTCCGCGAACATCTGACCTCCCGTTATCTTTAATCCCTCTGCCGGAGCCTGCTCCGGCACTCTTCTCACCCTTTTCAATAAGAATATGATTTAGCACATGTTGTCATGATTGCGTCGGGTGTATGAATGCGTGTCCTTCCGACACAATTAGACTGCTATCAGGTCAGGATTAAAAAAATAAAGGGATGAATGATGAAAGGCATAATGAAAACGATGTTAGCCATTCTGTGTGCGACCAGTTTAAGTACTTTCGCAGCCACGGATAATACCCCGCAAGACGCGTTCAACGATATTACCCGCTCTCTTGCAGACCTCCAGCCCATCACGTTTCAGGCTCCTGCTGAAAAATATAAGCTGCTGGTGTTTATTGATAACCAGTGCATTTACTGCAGCAACGTAGTGAAAAGCGTTAAGCAATATACGGATGCCGGTTTGACGATGTCGTTTCTGACCGTTGCGCCCAACGCCATTCGCGATTCGGTGATTGAAGATATGGGGCGCGTCTGGTGTTCAACCGATAAGGTCAAAAGCCTGCAACAAGCGATGGCGGGATTTTTACCGGATAACGACACCACCACAGCCTGTTCCGATCTGATCGCGCGGCAATCTGCCCTGGCAGAACGTTTGGGCATTAGCATCACCCCGGTAATGGTGGTGATCGAGCCTGAATCACGGTCGATTATAGGCAGCCAGTCTCCGGCGGCTATTCTGGCCACACTGAACAAATAACAGAGGCCCGTACGAGCAGCGGCGTTTGGCCTGTTCGTACACTTTCCTCCCCTCTGTACATTCCGTTACACGCCGATACCAATCACTCACGGAAACCTCGAATTTACAGGGATATAGTTATTTCAACGGCCCCGCAGTGGGGTTAAATGAAAAACCAAATTCGAGGGTATGAGAATGAATAAAGTATTAGCTCTGGTTGTTGCCGCTGCTATGGGTCTGTCTTCTGCTGCATTTGCTGCTGACACTACCGCAACTGCCGCACCGGCTGCGGCTCCTGCTGCAACCACCACCGCTGCGCCAGCAAAAGCGGTTCACCATAAGAAACATCACAAAGCTGCAGTGAAAAAGGAAGCCGCTGCGCCAGCAACCGCAGCACCAACCGAGCAGAAAGCTCAGGCTGCCAAAAAGCACCACAAGAAAGCCGCTAAACCGGCTGTAGAACAGAAAGCGCAGGCTGCTAAAAAGCACCACAAAAAAGCCGCTAAACCGGCTGTAGAGCAGAAAGCGCAGGCTGCTAAAAAGCACCACAAAAAAGCGACCAAACCGGCTGTAGAACAGAAAGCTCAGGCTGCTAAAAAGCATCACAAAAAAGCAGTAAAACACGAAGCTGCTAAACCAGCTGCACAGCCAGCTGCGTAAGAGTACAAGCTTAACCGTGCCCTTCGGGGCACGTTGGTAAACCGGCGCTGAACCGGAACAGGTTCCGCGCCGTTTTTTTATTTCCGGAGGGCGTATGCTGCGACGCTATCGGTTTGAGCTGATTCTTATCCTGCTTATTTTATGCGCGCTCATCGCCAGCCATTTTTATCTTTCCTGATTGTAGCACGCTGATTTTACTCCCACTTTAGCGCTGTCCCGTCTATAGTATTTTCATAGGGTTCACTTTTAATAATCATAATTACCCCCACCAGAGTGTAATATGCGTAAATCTGTTGTGTTGTTACTGGGAACGTTTGGTCTTTTTTCTGGATTCTCACATGCGGATGATGGCGGTGATGACACCATTAGCGCGAAAGAGCTAAAGACGCTTTTTTTCGGTCATGACGATCGTACGCGCGTCGCCGATCCCACCCAGGCCCCCTGGGATGCTATAGGTCAACTGGAAACCGCCAGCGGTAACTTATGCACCGCGACGCTGATCACCCCGCAGCTTGCCCTGACGGCAGGTCACTGCCTGTTAACGCCGCCAAACGGCAAGCCGGATAAAGCGGTTGCCTTGCGGTTTGTGTCGCAAAAAGGGACCTGGCGCTATGAAATCCACGGCATTGAAGGACGGGTCGATCCGTCTCTCGGCAAACGCCTGAAGCCGGATGGCGACGGCTGGATCGTGCCACCGGCGGCCGCCTCATGGGATTTTGGCCTGATCGTTTTACGCTACCCGCCTTCGGGCATTACGCCTCTACCGTTATTTGACGGCGACAAGGCCGCTCTCACCGCCGCGCTGAAAGCCGCCGACCGAAAGGTGACGCAGTCAGGCTATCCTGTCGATCATCTGGATACGCTTTATACGCACAGCGACTGTATTGTGACGGGCTGGGCGCAAACCAGCGTACTCTCGCATCAGTGCGATACGTTGCCGGGTGACAGTGGTTCGCCGCTGATGCTGAAAACCGACAATGGCTGGCAGTTGATTGGTGTCCAGAGCTCTGCGCCGGCGGCAAAAGACCGGTGGCGCGCCGATAACCGCGCCTTGTCCGTTACCGGTTTCCGCGACCAGCTGGAAACGCTGGCGCAGCAGTAAATCAGCAGCGTCTGACCTTACGTAACGCTTTGATTGACTCAATTGGCATCGGCTGGCTGAACCAAAAACCCTGCAGTTGATCGCAGCCAGCCAGCCGCAGCAGTTTCATTTGCTTCTCGGTTTCCACCCCTTCTGCCACCACCGCCATGCCCAGCGCATTGGCGATCCGCACCGTACCGCTCACCAGCGCGGCCGCCTGTTCATCGTTATCCACCAGCCCGGCCAGGGATTTATCGATCTTGATGGTGTCGAAGTTAAAACGCCGCAAATAGCCAATGCTGGAATAGCCGGTGCCAAAGTCATCCAGCGCCACCGCCGTACCCAGCGCTTTAAGATTCGCTATCGCCATGCGGGCTCGCTCCGGATTTTCCAGTACATACGACTCCGTAACCTCAAGCTGCAGCCGGTTGGCCGGGAAACGGGTGCTCTCCAGCACGCTGGCCACTTTTTCTTCGAAGGCAGGATCGCGAAATTGCGCGGGGGAGATATTCACGGAGAGCTTTAATTCACCGTACGGCTGTAGATCCTCACATGCTCGCTGCAATACGAACTGACCCAGCTTGTAAATCAGACCGCTGGTCTCCGCAATGGCGATAAAGGTATCCGGACCCAGCGGCCCCTCCGGGCGACGTGGCCAGCGGACCAGCGCTTCGACGCTGCTCATTGTCTGACTGCGGGCGTCAACGATCGGCTGATACCAGACCTCAAACTCATCGCGCTCCAGACCGCTGCGGATCTGATTTTCAATCGCCAGCTTGCGTTCCCGGACGCTGTTCAGCTCCGCGTCGTAGTGGGTAATACGCCCTTTCCCGCTCATTTTGGCGTGATACATGGCAATATCGGCACGGCGAAACAGTTCGGAACTGTTGCATTCCGTCAGGGTTCCGCTGGCGATGCCGATGCTGGCACCGATATGGATGGTGCGTTCCCCCAGCTGAACCGGGGTGGTGAGAAAATCCAGCACGGAAACGGCAAAGGCGGTAGCCTGCGCCTCTGCATCATCTCCACCGATGGTCATGGCAAACTCATCCCCGCCCATGCGCGCCAGCATCCCGCCCGGCGGCACGCGTTCATTCAGCGTTTTTGCTATCGCCACGATGAGGTCGTCACCCACGCTGTGGCCGTAGATGTCATTCACATCTTTAAAACCGTCCAGATCGATAAACACCACGCTTTTGACGTCGGTATCGCCGCGTAAACGCACCCGATCAAGCGTTTCGATAAGCGCGCGCCGGTTCGGCAGATGGCTTAGCCAGTCCGTTCTTGCAACCAGACGCGCCTGGCTTTCGCCGCGCGCGAGTTTGTACAGCCCCACGCTGCTCACCAGAATGAAGAGCAGAATCAGCCCCGACACCAGCACCACAATCTGCCTGATATCAGACGATGCCGCCCGGGCGGCCTGTGCGCCCGGGAGCCGCGCCTGCCAGTTCAGATATCCGACTAACTCCCCTGCCGCACTGTGCAGCGGCATACTGCGATCGTTGATTTTGCCTGGGGTAAAATGGAGGTTATCGATCTGAAAGGTGCCGCCCAGGTCGGATAATATTCTGGCGTTCAGATGGCGGGTAATCACCAGATAGCGGCGCGTTCCGTCGTGGACCTGTAAGCTGCCGACCATCGGGCGAATCAGCCCAATGCCGACAAAGGCCACGCCGTTGCGCGTCTGGCTGATCCCCGCATAGATATTTTTTTCGCCCGCAAGCTCGCGCCCGTGCTGGTCGATAAGCGCTTTGAGGCCTTTACCAAAGAAGTCGAGGTTTTTTTCGTTAAAGGGCCGGCTTTGAAACGATCCCCAGAGGACGTTGAAATGCTCATCCAGCATGAAGGTGCCGTCATAGAGGTTATTGATTTTAAAGCCCGTACCCCAGGTGTTGTACAGCCAGTCGGTATCAAGCGTGGGACGGTAGGCCTCCCGCACCGCATCGTCCCAGACGGCGTTATCAAGCACCAGAGAGGAGACGCGGTTAACCGATGTCTGAATAGACCCCTGCACGGAAAGCGCCGTGCGGTGTTCATCAATTTCGTTGGTTTTGGTGCTGATAAGATGCAGGGATAGATAGAGCAGTGCGACGATGGAGATGATTAAGCCGATGCCCGCCATGAAGACCAGGGCAAACAACGTTCTCGCATTGGGAATATTGCGCCAGCTTAATGTGCGATACATCAGCCATCCTCTTCATGTTTTGCTTTTCTAAGCGTAATACAGGCAGCGAATTTCGCTGCCTGTAAATCATGGCGAGAGGTCTGTCAGGCGAGTTTTATCATGATCATGCCGGCAAGCAGCAAGATGAGGCCCATCCAGCCCTTGTTGTTTAAGCGCTGGCCGAAGAGTACCCAGCCAGCGGCCAGGGTAGCGGCGATACCAAAACCGCCCCACAGCGCATAGGCCACCGAAAGATCGATCCCTTTTACCGCCTGAGACAGCGCGCTGAACGCCCCCAGAACCGCGGCAATCGACATCAGGCCGTAGAGTTTACGGCGAAAACCATCCGAGAATTTCAGCAGAACGTTCGCCAGAATCTCCAGCACGATGGCGAGCCCCAGCCAGGCCGCATGAACCCACTCAAACTGTTGCATGGTTCTGCTCCTTCTGCTGTTTGCCAGGCTTACGGGTACCCGATTTAATCAGCACAATACCCGCAACCAGCGTCGTTAATCCGGCGACCTTCATTGTTGTTAATGTTTCGTCAAATATCAGCACGCTGAACAGCGTAATCAACAAAATACCGATCCCTTCCCACAGTGCATACGCGACGCCCAGCGCAATTTTTTTCACCGCAAACGAGAGGAAAATATAAGAAAGTGAAATCATCACCAGCATCAAAATAAAACCGGTGTTGCCATCGCTGACGCTTGCCCATTTCATAGACAGCGTGCCGGTAATTTCAGCGATGATAGCCAGCGCTAATAGGATCCAGTAAAACATGTTTTTCTCCTGCTTGAGAATATAATCCATCATGGCTCGCTGCGTGCAGCAAACCCAAAAAAACGAATTGAAATCAGAAAGCTAAGCGCTTAGCGCCAGCTCAGGCAGAAGACGTGACTATAGTGCGGTGCGCCAGTGTTGCTCACCAGAAAGCAGGCAGAAGGAGGTGGAGTATACAGCGGTATTGTTTGAAGAGTACGTCCTGAACATATTGTCCATAAAATTACAATTATCCGCGTTGTTGCTTCTCGTCTTTGCGGATGAAAATTGTCCTCAGTAGTTAAACACACCAGATTTGTACCATAAGCCAGGATTTTACTCAAAGTCTTTGCAATTCTTTACCCATACCGTTTGATTTTGGTTAGTTTATTGCAACGCCTTTCACCTTTATTATAAATATAAAGAAAAATTCGGAGTCACCATGGCTAAACCCATTATTACCCTGAACGGGTTAAAAATTGTCATCATGCTGGGCATGCTGGTGATCATACTGACGGGCGTTCGTTTTGCCGCCGACATTATTGTGCCTTTTATTCTGGCCCTGTTTGTTGCGGTGATCCTTAACCCGCTGGTGCAGCGCATGACGCGGCTACGCATCCCGCGCGTGCTGGCGATTACGCTGCTTATCAGCATCATCATTGTGGCGATGGTCTTGCTGGTGGCGTATCTGGGGACCTCGCTCAATGAACTGGCGCGAACGCTGCCGAAGTACCGCTCTTCGCTGGCGATACCGCTGCTGCAGCTGGAACCCTGGCTGCAGCGCGCGGGCATCGAAGTCTCGGTTGAGGAACTCCTGAAATATATCGACCCCAATGCGGCCATGACGATCGTCACCAGCCTGCTGGCGCAGCTTTCCAATGCCATGACCTCCATTTTCCTGCTGTTTTTAACGGTGGTGTTCATGCTGCTGGAGGTGCCGCAGCTGCCGGCAAAGCTGCAGCAGATGATGGTCCGTCCGGTTGAAGGAATGGGAGCGATTCAACGCGCGCTGGACAGCGTCTCCCGCTATCTGGTGCTGAAAACGGCGATTAGCCTGGTCACGGGCGGTGTTGTCTGGGGAATGCTTCTTGCGCTGGACGTTCGCTTTGCGTTTGTCTGGGGGTTACTGGCGTTTGCGCTTAACTATATTCCCAACATCGGCTCCGTGCTGGCGGCGATCCCCCCTATCCTCCAGGTGCTGGTTTTCAGCGGGCTTTATGACGCGCTGATCCTGCTGGCCGGCTATCTGGTCATCAACCTGGTGTTCGGTAATATTCTTGAGCCACGCATGATGGGTCGGGGGCTGGGACTCTCCACGCTGGTGGTCTTTTTGTCCCTGATTTTCTGGGGCTGGCTTCTCGGGCCCGTTGGGATGCTGCTCTCCGTCCCGCTAACCATTATCGTCAAGATTGCCCTGGAACAGACGGCGGGCGGGCAAACTATCGCCGTGCTGCTGAGCGATATGAGCCACAAATAGCGCTGACAGGAGGGACGTATTGCCCCTCCAGTCTTCGCGATAAGCGCCCGGATAGTTACAGATTGAGAATCACGCCACGCGCTATCCTTGCGTGCCAACTACTCGCGCCAGCCCATTGCCGGTGCGACGTGTTTGAGAATGGATTCAATTACGTGCGCATTGTAATCCACACCGAGCTGGTTCGGCACGGTCAGTAATAACGTATCGGCTTCGGCAATCGCGTCGTCCTTTTTCAGCTGTTCAATCAGCTTGTCCGGCTCCGCCGCATAGCTGCGCCCGAAGATGGCGCGCGTTTTCTCATCAAGGTAGCCCACGCTATCGCTGTCGTTGCGGCTGGCACCGAAATACATCCGGTCGCGGTCGTCCATTAGCGCAAAAATGCTGCGGCTGACCGACACCCGCGGCTGGCGCGTATGCCCTGCCTCTTTCCAGGCCTGACGGTACGCGCGGATCTGTTTTGCCTGCTGAATATGGAACGGCTCGCCGGTTTCATCGTCCTTCAGGGTTGAACTTTGCAGGTTCATTCCCAGCTTTGCGGCCCATACGGCCGTCGCATTCGAACCGGCGCCCCACCAGATACGCTCGCGCAGCCCTTCAGAATACGGCTCCAGGCGCAGCAGCCCCGGCGGATTCGGGAACATAGGCTGCGGATTGGGTTTGGCAAACCCTTCACCGCGCAGCACCTCAAGCAGCACCTCGGTATGACGGCGCGCCATATCCGATTCGTCTTCCCCTTCCTGCGGGACATAGCCGAAATGACGCCAGCCATCAATGACCTGCTCCGGCGAGCCGCGGCTGATGCCAAGCTGCAAACGACCGCCGGAAATCAGATCCGCCGCGCCCGCGTCTTCGGCCATGTACATCGGGTTTTCATAGCGCATGTCAATTACGCCGGTACCGATTTCGATGGTTTTCGTTTTTGCGCCAATGGCCGCCAGCAGAGGAAACGGCGAGCTCAGCTGTCGGGCGAAATGGTGCACGCGGAAATAGGCGCCGTCTGCCCCCAGCTCTTCAGCCGCCACGGCTAAATCAATGGACTGCAGCAGCGTGTCTGCCGCCGAGCGCGTGCCGGACTGCGGTGAAGGCGTCCAGTGACCAAAGGATAAAAACCCGATCTTTTTCATAACCATGTGTCCTGATAATGCTTTGCGTTCTATACACTTTACGCATTACCCGGTAAGAATAAATGCCGTTTATTTAACGGAATAATTCAAATAAATTGATTGAATTTTTTTCAGGTCCGTCAGGTAAAAAACGGCTGGTTATCGGTTTGATTTAACGTTACTACTCTATGTCAGGATTTTTACACCGGACAGAAAATGAAGAGACGCTATGTTGTTGCGGATGTTTTTACTGACACCCCGTTTCAGGGTAACCCTGTCGCCGTCGTACTCGATGCGGAGGGTATGAGCAAAGCACAAATGCAGCAGGTCGCCGTTGAATTTGGCTACAGCGAAACCACGTTCGTTCTGCCGCCAGACAATCCCTCCAGTACGGCACGCGTGCGAATTTTTACGCCCTCGCGCGAGATCCCCTTCGCCGGGCACCCGAATGTTGGAACTGCGTACGTGCTGGCCTATCACGCCGCGATGAATCATCAGCCCCTGCCTGAAACGCTGCACTTCGAGGAAATAGCCGGTCTGGTGCCAGTACGCCTGCTGCGTGACAACGATACCGTGACTGGCGCAGAACTCCTGGTGCCTGAGGCACTCTCCTGCCGCTCTGAAGTAAGCCCGGAAAGCGTGGCTGCCTGCTTATCCCTGAACGCAGAAGATATCCGTACCGCGGTACATATGCCTGTTGTCGCGTCGGTAGGTCTGCCCTTCCTGATAGCCGAGCTGGCTTCTCGCGAGGCGCTTCGTCGGTGCGTGCCGAATTTACAGGGTTTTCGCGCAACGTTACCGCTGGATGGCGCGGTTTCCCTCTATGCCTATACCCTGGATACGGATCCCGATGAACCTCACGATATGCAGGCCCGCATGTTTACTCCCCGCATGACAGAAGATCCTGCAACAGGTAGCGCGACCGCCGCTACAACGGCGCTGCTGGCGTTGCACCGCAATAAAACGACGCTTAACCTTAACGTCAGTCAGGGCGTTGATATGGGGCGAGCAAGCGTGCTGTTCGCGGGATACGATGCCTCGTCAGGAAAGGCGGTGGTTCGCGTAGGGGGAAAATGTGTGATTACGCTTGAAGGCGCATTTTCACTCTAACGGAGCAATGGCGTTTACCTTTACGGCACCCGATGGGCTATATTGACACACTATTTTTATCACAGGTAAAACCGGCAATGGCTTTGATCCCCAAAAACTACGCGCGGCTGGAAAGCGGCTATCGCGAAAAAGCATTAAAAATCTATCCATGGGTGTGTGGACGCTGCTCGCGCGAGTTTGTCTATTCCAATCTGCGTGAACTCACGGTTCATCATATCGATCACGACCATACCAACAACCCGGAAGATGGCAGCAACTGGGAGCTGTTGTGCCTGTTTTGCCACGATCACGAACATTCGAAATACACCGAAGCGGATCAGTACGGCACCACCGTGGTCGCCGGGGAAGACGCGCAAAAAGACGTGGGCGTCGCCACGTTTAACCCGTTTGCCGATTTAAAAGCGATGATGGATAAGAAGAAATAATCCTCTCGTCCCCTCGTGCTTCTCGAATTTAAAATGTCCAGATGATAGCGGCGGTTGCAGCTCCCTCATTGCGCCGCATCACGATCGGGCTGTTATTCGCACGATCGCCCAGCCAGCTATAGTCCGCGCTCAGCACCGTTCCCCAGTGGGCATCGAACTGATGGCTCCAGGTCAGGCTGGTGTCGACGCCGTAGAATCCACCCGTCGCAGCATAGCGGCGATAGCCGGTGCGGCGGCTCTGCTGCTCGCTGACCCCATACCAGGTATTCAGATAACGGCCGTCGCCGAACAGGGCCGCAGACTGAAAGGCAACCGTATCCTGGTTATTTTGCACGGGGATCAGCGTCACGGAGGCCTGATAGCTTGCCCCCTGGCTGTCCGTTAACGGCAGCGTCGCTTTGCCTTCCATACTCAGCCATGGCGTGGCCTGCCAGCCGACGGCAAGGCCGGTATTCAGGGTGGCATCAATGTCCCCCATTCCTTTCAGATTGTTTGCGCCCTCACGCCAGCCAGAATTTTTATCAGCCCTTCCGAAGTCGTAGCCCAGCGTGTGTTCAAAATACCAGCCGCTGTCGTTTTGCAGGTCATATCCCACCCCTTTTTGCGCATCAATAAAGAAAGCGCCTTTACGACCCTGCAGCACCGGAACCACCTGCCACACCTGCTTGTCTGAGCCTGAGTAACGCGGGGCATACTGTCCCCCCAGCCCGACGGTTAAGGAATCGGACGCGGAGCCATCATCCGCCTGCGCGCCAGAACTCACGGCCATCAGAAGCGGGACGGACATATACAGGACTTTTTTTATCGCTATCATACTGCTCTCCATACGGACGCTGGCGCCTCCTGATACGGGGGCGGCCACACAATGTTGGCGCAGTATGATTTGGCTGAATCAATGAATCGTCGGGATAGTGTTAAGAAATGGTCAAGGTGAACGGATGTTGTCCAGAAGAGTGCTGATTATTGAAGATGACGCCGATGCGGCCGGCGTGCTCGAGGCCTATTTACGGCGGGAAAATTACGACGTGACCATTACCGGAGACGGTCATTCCGGACTGGATATGGCGCAGCGGTGGAAGCCCGACCTCATCCTGCTGGACGTGATGCTGCCGGGGCTTAACGGCACCGAGGTGCTGGCTGGCCTGCGTCGTAAAAGCGATGTGCCGGTGATCATGGTCACGGCCATGGGGGATACCCCCGACCGTATTGGTGCCCTGCGGTACGGTGCCGATGATTACGTTGTGAAGCCTTATCATCCGGGGGAAGTGGTAGCTCGGGTGCAGGCGGTGCTGCGGCGCAGCAGTAAAAAAGAGACGGACGAAGCGATCCTTCGCTGGCAAACGCTCGAGGTGGACGTGGCCGCCATTGTGGCGAGCGTGGATAACGGCGGCGACGCGCCCGTGATGCTCGATCTTACGCCAACGGAATTCTCGCTTCTGGCAACGCTGCTGCGTTCTCCGGCGCACCCGTTCTCCCGCCAGTATTTACTGGAGCACTGTCTGCCGGAAAGCGAGGCGCTGGAGCGCGTGGTGGACACCCATATTTATAACCTGCGTAAAAAACTGGAAGCGGCGGGGATCTCCGGCGTGCTGATCAACGTTCGCGGCGTGGGTTACAGGTTCAGACAGCCATGATTAAAAATCAGCACTCCTCTCTGTGGCGCTGGATTTGCGCGCGCATCCTGGCGCTGGCTATCGGCAGCGTGATCGTCATTGCCACCTGCATGTGGCTGCGCTATGCGGTACAGAACTACTGGATAATGGGCAAAATGCCAGCGGCGGTCCGCCAGGAGTTTCTGACGCTCAGCCAGAACCCGCAGGCCAATCCGGCCCGCTTCCACTCGATTGTGGACACCTGGTGGGGCCTGAGCTATTCCACGCCGTCTATCGCCTCAGCCGACTGGGCCACGGTGGCCCTGCTGGTGCTGGTGATGATCCCGTTTATCGTGGTGATGGGGCTCAAACACGCCCGGCCGCTGGCGCTGCAGTTCAGCCGCCTTCGCGATGCGGCAAAGGATGTCGCCGACGGGCAGTTTGGCCGCCAGGCGGAACTGATCGAGGATGCGCCGGCTGAAATGGTCAGCTTTGCGACCGACTTTAACTCCATGACGGGACAACTCGCCCGCTATGAAAAAGAGCTCCGCGCCTCGCACGTCGCGATGGCGCACGAGCTGCGCTCGCCCCTGACGGCCGCCATCGGGCGTCTGCAGGGCATGTTAGACGGCGTGTTTGACGCCAGCCCGGCGCAGCTCGGCATGGTGATGAAACAGCTCCAGCACCTCAACCGCCTCACCGATGAGCTTCACCTTCTCTCGCTCGCCGACGCGGGTAACCTCGTGCTGGAGGACCAGCCGTTTTGTCTGGATGAGCTGATTCAGGAGCGGGCTGCCTGGATCATGCCCCAGGCTGACGCGCATCATTTTCGGATAACGCTTCGCAACCCGCGCACCAGCCCCTTCAGAGGCGATGCGTTCCGTCTTGGACAGGTCGTTACGATCCTCATGGAAAATGCGCTACGTTACGGACGCGAGGGCGGCCACCTCGAGGTGGCGCTGCACTACGCCATCGGGCGCTACACCCTCGAATTTACCGATGACGGGCCGGGGGTATCGCCCCAGTTCTTACCGGAAATGTTTAAACGCTTTAGCCGCGAGGAGCAGTCCCGCGCGCGGCATTCCGGCGGCAGCGGCCTCGGTTTATCCATCGCCCGGGCGATTTGCGAGGCGCATGGGGGTGAGATTAGCGCGTCATTACCGGAAACCGGCGGCCTCGCCGTGCGCATTTTATTGCCCTGGCATCCGTCCGGTAATGAAAATCTTCACTCTTGATAAAGCCTTGACAGAACATCGAATCTTTCTCGACGTAGCGCGCATTTAATAACGCCATTCCCTTTATGGAGCGGCGTTATGTCAGACGAATTTTTTCTCTCCCTCCGCCACTGCCTGCATCATTTGTACGGCGTGGCGCGCACCCTTTCCTGGCTGCATTTTCTTCCCCTGGCCCTGCTTGCGCTGGCGATTTTTCCGCTGACCGGCTGCGGTGATAAACACGAAAATAAGCCCGACCCTGCGCGAGCGGTACGCTACGTCGTCGTTGGCACCGCCCAAACCATTCCCGCGCTGGAAAGAACCGGTGAGATCCATGCCCGCGATGAAACGACCCTGAGCTTTCGGACCGGGGGCCGAATACTGACGCGCAGCGTTGATATTGGCGATCGGGTCACTGCCGGACAGCTGCTGGCCACGCTTGACAACACGACCGGGCAAAACCAGCTCGACGGCGCGGCGGCCGACTATGAAGGTGCTAAAGCCTCGGCGCAGGTCGCCGCGCTTAACGTCAGTCGAATGCAAAAGCTCATGCCAACGGGCGCGATAGCCCGCACGCAGCTCGACAGCGCCCGTGCGGACTGGCTTGTCGCCCGCGCGCGCTTAAAAAGCAGCGAGGCCGCGTGGCGAAATGCCCGCGAAAGCCTCGGCTGGACGCGCCTGATCGCGCCGCAGGCGGGCGTCATCACCGCCGTGAACGCTTCTGCGGGGCAGGTTGTCAGCGACGGTCAGTCCGTGCTGACGCTGGCAACGGGTGAAGCCCGCGACGTGGCGTTTGATATTGCCACTCCGGATGCGATCCCGCCTCTGGATAAGGCGGAGTTGCGGGTTTCCCTCCTCAGCGATCCGTCGGTGCAGGCGTCTGCCGCGCTGCGGGATATCACGCCGCAGGCCGATCCTCAAACCCGCACCTGGCGCGTCAGGGCCACCCTGCAAAACCCGCCGGCGGCCATGGCGCTGGGCGCCAGCGTAACCGTCACGTTGCCATCGTCAGCCCCGCGCGGCTACACCCTTCCCGCCTCGGCGCTGACCCGCGTCGGCGACAAACCGGCCGTTTTTGTGATTACCCCGCAGTCGCGGGCGCAGCTGCGCGCGGTGGTGCCCGCGAGCTATACGGCCACCTCCGTCATGATTGCCTCCGGCCTTGAGCCGGGCGACAGGGTGATTACGGCGGGCGTGAGCACATTACGTTCCGGCGAGCCGGTGGTTGCCGGAGAGGTTCAGCCATGAACACAGTACCGCAAGCCAAATTTAACCTCTCCGCCTGGGCGCTGAAGAACCAGCAGATGGTCAGCTTTTTCATGCTGCTGGTGATTGCGATGGGCGTGTTCTGCTATGAGAAGCTGCCGCGTAACGAAGATCCGGCTTTTACCATTAAAACGGCCGTCGTCTCCGCGCAGTGGCCGGGAGCCTCCGTGGCGGATACCACCCGCCTGCTGACCGATACGCTTGAAAAAAAGCTGCAGGAAACGCCCTGGCTGGACTATCTCGAAAGTGAAACCCGGGCCGGACGCACCGTTATCCACGTCAACCTCCGTGACGATACGCCCCCGCAACGCGTGCCGGATATCTGGTATCAGGTTCGCAAAAAAATGCAGGACATCGCGCCGTCCCTGCCCGAAGGGGTGCAGGGTCCTGCCGTGGACGACGAGTTTGACGACACGTTCGGCACAATTTACGCCTTTATTCCCGAAGGTTTTACCCTGCGGGAGGTGCGGGATCGCGCAGAAACAATTAGTCGAGAGCTGATGTCCCTGCCGGATATAGGCAAAACCACCCTGCTGGGCGAACAGCAGGAGCAGTGGGTTCTCGCCTTTTCTCCGGCACGCCTGGCCGGCATGGGGCTCGATATTCAGGCGGTTGCCGACGCCCTCCGGGCGCAAAATGCGGTTGTCCCGGCAGGAACGATGCGTACCGAAAAAGAGAACATGGCGATCAAGGTCAGCGGAGCGCTCACGACCGAGGAGAGCTTACGCGCCGTCACGCTGCACGTGAACAATCGCTATATTCCGCTGACCGACATTGCCACCGTCACCCGGGAAATCGCCGAGCCACCGGCCCCGGCCTACCGGGTGAACGGCAAACCGGCTATCGGGCTGGCGGTGTCGATGGCGCCAACGGGCAACATGCTGCGTTTCGGCGCTGCGCTGAATGCCAGAATGGCGGCCCTCAGCGCCGGGCTGCCGCACGGTATCGAGATGGTGAAAGTCGCCGATCAGTCAGCGGTGGTCAGTGACGCGGTAAGCGGGTTTATCCGGGTGCTTATCGAAGCCGTTGTTATCGTGCTGGCGGTTTCATTTGTCTCGCTGGGGTTACGGGCCGGACTGGTGGTGGCGACGGCCATTCCGCTGGTGCTCGCCATGACGTTTGCCGGCATGATGCTCGCCGGTATTGGCCTTCAGCGTATCTCGCTAGGGGCGCTGATCATTGCCCTGGGCCTGCTGGTGGATGACGCCATGATCGCCGTCGAAACGATGGTCTCCCGGCTGGAAGCGGGGGATTCCCGTCGGCACGCGGCCACGCATGCGTTCAAAACGACGGCCTTCCCGATGCTCACCGGTACTCTGGTGATGATTGCCGGCTTTATTCCCGTTGGTTTTGCGGCCTCCAGCGCCGGTGAATACTGCTTTTCCCTGTTTGCGGTGGTGCTCATTGCCCTGCTCTGCTCCTGGGCCGTCGCGATCCTGTTTTCGCCGCTGACGGGCACGTGGCTGCTGCCGGAAAAAGTCAGACATCACGCGGCGGGACCCGGCAGGATCGTGCGCGGGTACGGACGCCTTTTACGCCTGGCGCTGCGTCACCGAGTCGCTACCGTGCTGCTCGCCCTTTCCGCGCTGGGGCTGTCAGCGTACGGCACGACGTTTATGCAGGGCGAGTTTTTCCCCGCCTCGGATCGGCCAGAGCTGCTGGTCAGCCTGACGCTTCCGGCCAACGCGTCGCAGCCGGAAACGCTAGGAGAGGTGGAAAAGCTGGAAAAGGCGCTGGCCGGCAACGGCAACATCGATCGCTATTCGACGTATGTCGGGTCGGGCGCCATCCGTTTTTACCTGCCGATGGACGTGCTGCTGGAAAATGAAAATATCGCCCAGATGGTCGTGGTGGCTAAGGATCTTGAGGCGCGGGATCGTCTGCATGCGCAGCTCAACAGGCTCCTGGCGACGCAGTTTAGCGACATTATCACGCGCGTGTCGCCCCTTGAGCTGGGGCCGCCCGTCGGCTGGCCCATCAAATACCGGGTGAGCGGGCCTGATTATCTGCAGGTCCGGGCATTGGCGAACCGTCTCACGGACGCGATTGGCCGGTCTCCGTTCTCACGCGACGTTAACCAGACGGCCGGAGAGCCGGAGAGGGTCATCACCCTTAAGGTGAATCAGACGGCGGCCAGGGCGGCGGGAATATCGTCAGAAAGCCTCGCCCGCACGCTGAACACCGTCTGGTCCGGCAGCGTTGTCACCTCCATCAGGGATAACGACCGCCTTGTCGACGTGGTGCTGCGGGCCACGGACGATGCACGTCACAGCACCGCCACCCTCTCCTCGCTCACGATTCAGGGGAATGACGGTAAAAAAATTCCGCTCAGCGCCGTCGCGACGCCGGTCTGGGGCGTGGACGATCCGGTCATCTGGCGTCGCCAGCGCGTGCCCTTTATCACGGTGCAAACGGATCTTGCCCCGGGGCTGAAGGCTGAAGCGGTATCCGCGGCGCTGCGTCCGGCGGTCGACAAGCTGCGCGCGAGCCTGCCCGCAGGTTACAGCATTGAAGAGGGCGGCGCGGTTGCCGAATCGGACAAGGGGAACAGCTCCGTCTTTACCGTTCTTCCGGTAACGCTGGTCCTCATGCTGTTGCTGCTGATGCTTCAGCTGCGGCGATATTCCCGGATGCTGCTGGCCCTCCTGATGGCCCCGTTTGGCCTGCCGGGGATCGTGCTGGCTATGCTGCCCGGCGGCACGCCGATGGGGTTTGTCGCGCTGCTGGGCGTCATCGCCCTGGCGGGGATGATCGTGCGCAACGCGGTGATACTGATTAGCGAAGTTGACAGCAATCTTGCTCAGGGGATGGCAAACGATGCCGCCATTATGGCGGCCGCGGAACACCGGGCCAGACCCATCTCTCTGACCGCCTGCGCCGCCATTCTGGGCATGATCCCGATCTCTCATCAGGTCTTCTGGGGGCCAATGGCCTATGCCATTATCGGCGGGCTGCTGGTCGCGACGCTGGTGACGCTGACCGTGTTACCCGCGTCGTTTAGCCTGCTGTTACAGTGGGGAGCTCAGCGCAACGCCGCAGAAGACGGACTGCGCTGAGGCTCCACCGTTTCCCGGCAGATTACGCGGCGGTCAGCGCAAAACGGTCCTTCAGGACATGGCGGATTTCATCCTCCGCCAGTTTCCGCGTTTCAGTGCCGTTCGCCGTGATGGTTTTCAGCACATCGCCCAGCAAAATCTGGCGTCCTTCCGGGCCGTGCTGCACCACCACCCGCTTCTGCACAAAGATGGCATCCGGGTGCGTGGAGTTAAGGTAGTTGGCCGGAACGAAATCAATCCATTCCTGAGGGGTGAGATCAAAGCCGTACTGCCGGGCCCACTCTCCCTCCACCTTCGCCTCAAGCAAATACTCACCCTCCGCGCTGCGGCTCAGTCGGTACGTGTCGAAATCCTGTACGATCTCAACATCAAGCGTGTCCAGCGCCATCGGCGCACGAATACCGTAGCTGCCGAAACCGAGGTCGCAAAGCCACTGTCGGCTATCTACCTCAGCGACGATCGCCATGTGGGTTTTCGGCCGCCGCGCGGGGTAGAACATCGGGCGCGCCGCCACGAAACGGTAAGGGATCCCTAACGCCTCCAGCGCCATGGCAAAAAGCCCGTTTACCTCATAGCAGTAGCCGCCGCGCCCCTGCGTTAACACCTTATCGGCGATATCGTCTGGCGCCAGCGAGACAACTTTGCCCGCCTGTACGTCCAGATTCTCAAAGGGAACGGAAAAGAGCTGATGGCGCATGAGCGCATGCAGGGTGGCCGTATCGGCACCCGCCGGTCCGGTATAGTTTATGCGTTTGAAATAGGTGGAAATGTTGAAGTTATCGCTTTGCATAATGCCTCCTTGTCCTGAACATGCCGGACACTATAGATGGCGCGCATCAATGGCTGTATAGTCAGTTTTATCGAAAATTAGCCTGAACAGTTACCCATGTCTGCCCCGTCCCAGTCCTCTCCTCACTATCGCCGTATTGCGGATATGCTGCGTCTTACCATTACGTCCGGCGCGCTGCGCGCCGGTGACAGGATGATCTCCGCGCGCAAACTGGCCGAACGCGAGCGCGTTAGCCTTCCGACGGCGCTGGAGGCCCTTCGCTGCCTTGAGGCTGAAGGGCTGATCGTTGCGCGCCCGCGTTCAGGCTATTACATCCGTCAGACCAGCCAGCCACCGCGCGTAGAGCCCGCGCGCTCCACGCCGGGCCCGGTCCCCGTCACAATGTCCGCCGTGGCCCGGTCGCTGTTCAGCAGTGCAGAAGCCCGGCTGATCCCGCTGGGCGCCGCCCTGCCCGATCCCGCGTGGCTGCCGGGAGATGCCCTGCAGCGGGCGTTGCACTCTGCGGGCCGTCGTCTGGACGCGCATGGACAGAGCTACAGCCTGCCTCCGGGAAGGCGGGATTTGCGAAGCAAGATTGCCGCGCGCTCTGCACAGTGGGGAGCCCGGTTCGGCGCGGATGATCTCATTATTACCGCAGGCGCGACGCAGGCGCTGCGCCTGGCCCTTCGGGCCGTGTGCCAGCCGGGTGACGTCGTGGCGATTGAGCAGCCAGCCTACTTTGGTACGCTCCTGCTGCTGGAGGATTTAGGCCTGAAGGCGTTAGCGATCCCCACCGACCCTGTGGAAGGCCTGCTGCTGGAACCGCTGGCGGACGCCATTCGCTGCCACCGCCCTGCGGCCGTTCTGGCCTCGCCCACCGTGCAAAACCCTTTGGGTGCCAGCATGCCCGTCGCGCGCAAGCAGGAACTGGTTGCCCTGCTTGAAGAGGCTGAAATTCCTTTGATTGAGGACGATGTCTACGGTGACCTGGTCGGCGAGGGGCAACGCCCTCCGGCCTGCAAGGCGTTCGACCAGAGCGGGAATGTGATTTACTGCAGTTCCCTGTCCAAAACGCTTGCGCCCGGATGGCGAATCGGCTGGATCGCCGCCGGACGCTACACCCCGCAGGTCTTACAGGCCCGCATGGCCGGAGAATGGGCTGGCGCCCCGCTGCTGGAAGCGGCGACGAGCGAGGTTCTGGCGAGCGGCGACTACGATCGCCATCTGCGACGGCTGAAGCGCCGGATCGCAGAGGGCGTTCACGCCGTCGTGGCGCAGGTCAAGGCGAGCTTTCCGTCCGGTACGCGCGTTAACGTGCCCGCTGCCGGTTTCCTGCTATGGGTTGAACTGCCTCAGCGGGTCAACGCGCTGGAGGTGCACCGTCGCGCGCTGGCGCTGGGCATTGGCGTCAGCCCTGGCCCCCTGTTTTCACCTGCCGCAGAGTTAACGCACTTTCTGCGGCTGAACTGCGCAAACGAACCCACGCCCCGCCTGCTGAACGCCGTAGAACAGATTGGCGCGCTGTGTCACGAGCTGGCCGCTTTCACACCAGACTCTCCAGCCACTCGGTAAAGACCCGCACCTTGCGGGAGAGGTGGCGGTGTGGATAGAGCAGTGACAGCTTGCGGTCCGGCGAGCGATAGTCCGGCAGGACTTCAACCAGAAGACCGCGGTCAATGTAAGGCTGGAGAAAGAGATTCATCCCCTGCATTAACCCCAGTCCGGCCAGACCTGCCGCGATGTAGGCTTCGGAGTTATCCACGACAAGCTTACCGGGCAGGGTAATTTCCGCGATGCCTTCTGGCGTGGTAAACGTCCACGGATGAATTTGTCTGCTGCGGTTATTAATCCAGTTGATGGCCTGATGTTCGCGTAAATCATCCGGCGTTTCTGGCGTACCGTGCTTTGCCAGCCAGGCCGGGCTGGCGCAGGTCGTGATTTTGATGTTCCCGATTTTACGCGCGATATACTCGCCGTCGTCCAGCTCTCCCACCCGCAGCACGCAGTCCAGGCCATCCCGCAGCATATCCCGACGGCGGTCAGAGCTGCTCAGAATGATGTCGATCTCAGGATGCTGACGATAAAAATCAGGCAGATTAGGTATCACCCGCAGCGTGGCAAAAGAGACCGGCATATCCACACGCAGCTGGCCGTGTATTGCCCGGTCCGTACCAAACGACTCCAGTAATTCGTCCGCCTGCGCCAGCAGGGGTTTACTCCGGCGATAAAACGCTTCCCCATCCGGGGTCAGGCTAATCCGACGCGTTGTGCGCTGCAGTAGTCGCGTGCCGCTGTGCTGCTCCAGAAGCTGTAACGCTTTGGTGACTGCCGGACGATGGATCTGCAGATTCTCCGCCGCCTGGCTAAGACTGCCTGACTCAACAATTTCAATAAAAATTCGAATAGATTCAAAGAGGTTTATTTGCATAAGGTATGCTTTTGCCGCGAGCAGGATAATATTATTATTAATTTTATAACAGTGATGAATATTTTTGGCTATTTTTCCTAACAATCCTGCGCCCTACACTCTTCCCCATTCAAACGTAAGGGAGAGTCTGCTATGAAAAATAACCGTATTTGTCAGATCCTGGGCATCGAAAAACCTGTTATTCAGGGGCCGTTATCCTGGCTCACGGATGCCCGTTTAGTTGCTGCGGTCAGCAATGCCGGAGGGCTCGGCGTGCTGGGGCCCAATGCCGGTTTAACCGCCGACACCGCGGTCTCCACGCCGGAAGAGACCGCCGAAAAAATGCGCGAAGAAATTCGTAAAACCAAACGGCTGACCGAGAAACCGTTTGGCGTGAACCTGATCCCCACGGCCGTTAATGACGTCTGGACAGGACCTATTCTTCAGGTGGTGAAAGACGAAGGCGTCAGGGCCGTGGTGTATACGGGCTACGGGGAAGGCAGCATTATTCCCGCCCTGTTCCGTGAGTTAAAAGAGGCGGGTATCGCCATTATCTACCGCGACATCAACCCAACGCCGGAGAACACCTGCCTCGCAGAAGAAATGGGGGCTGACATTATCGTCGCCACCGGTTTTGATGAGGGTGGAACGTTACCCGCAACGGCGCTTGGCACCTTTTCCATCGTGCCGCTGATTGCCGATGCCGTGAAGCACATTCCGGTGATGGCCGCGGGCGGCATTACCGATAACCGCACCGCCAGAGCGGCCCATGCATTGGGCGCGGAAGGCGTGTTTGCCGGTTCAGTGTTTATCAGCACGGAAGAAAGCCGCGTGCCGCAGGGCGTCAAAGAGAAAATCGTTGCCGCCAACGGCCTCGATTTGCTGCTTTTCCGCACTGTGCCCCATTACTACCGCTCTCTTCCCGGCAAGCTGGCGGAAAAACTGGCGGCGATGGATAAAGCAGGCGCAAGCAACGACGCGCTGGGCAAGGCGATGGGGGGATTACGGGGCCTGCGTCTTGGCATGCTCGAAGGCAACACCGATGAGGGCTATATCGCGCTCGGCACGGGGATTGGGAACATCCGCAGCGTGAAAAGCGTGGCCGAGGTTGTGAATGCGTTAACGGTTGAGTAAGCCCTTAAATCTGATGCTATGGACGCTGACCCAGTGCGGCGTCCGCAAACCGTCTGCGATCCTGTTTCACAGATTGAGGATTGATCGTTCTTTAACGACTGCTTCAGGATTAGCACTTTTTACCGCTGCCAGAAAAGCCGTGAAGTTGTGATTCCAGAGGGTGAGATTGTTATAAAACTGTACTTGCTTTTCATTAGCACCATCACGGTAAATAACAATCCAGACCCGTCTGCTATTTATTTCGCTATTTCCCGGCCCGATTTTAATGATGTTAGCCAGCGCAATCTTACGGGTGGCGTTTTTTTTAACTTCATATAAAAACAGGTCATCATAAAACCAGGTTTTACCTGCATTCCCGCCAAATATTGAGGGGTTGGCAGATATCTTTTTCATCCCGTTACAGTCTGAAATGATGCGTTTTGCCTGGCGAATGCGTCTGACAAAAAAGCTTAACAGAATGAAAAGCGCAATGAGGGGCAGCGCGACTAATATCATTTTTAAACTCTCGTGCATCCCTCTGCCCCACCATACCTTTTTTATTATCGCGTGAGTATAACGCGCCGATCGTTGATGACAACAACCCTTACGGTCAGGGAATAATCCGCGCGGCTCTCAGCTGCGCGAACAGGCTGAAAAACATCTCATCGGTCGCCTGCATTTGCGTAAAACCCGCCCTGCGCAGCTTGCTCCCGTCACCAAACATGTCGTAGTCCCAGCTAAAGACAAAATCGGCAAACCGCCCGTCGCTCAGCTGCAAAATATCCGCTTCCACCAGCCGCTCTTCGGCAAGCTCGCGCCATACGTCGCGATAGTCGTTAAACAGCTGATGAAATGACAGCCTCACCGGCGGCGCAGAGTCCAGTTCAAACCAGCGTGCGATGCGCGGCCACAGCTCGCTCCAGCGCCAGATATCGCCATTGTTTACGTTGAAGGCCTGATTCTGTGCCGCAGGTGACTCGGCGGCCCACACCGTGGCCTCGGCCAGCAGCCCGGCGTCGGTATGGTCAACGATGCTGTGCCAGGCCTGTTCCGAACCGGGAAAACGCAGCGGTAACCCCAGCGCCCTGCACAGGGAGGCGTACAGGGCGATGCTGAGCGCAAGGTTCATGGCATTACCCGGTACCGGGCTCCCCACCACGCCCGGCCTGATGGCATTCCAGTGCCAGCCTTTCCCCCGCTGAAACTGGCTGAGCCACGCGAGCTGCGCGGCGTTAAATTCGGCACCCGGCACGCCGGGATCGCTTTCCCGCGCCGGGGTTTTAAACGGTCCCAGATGCGCACCATAGACTTTGTACCCCTGCATCAGGCTGACCGTCTGCAAAGGTGCCGTTTTTTCGAGGGTGCTGACCAGATTGCGCAGCATGGTGACGTTCGGCTCAACCATGTCCGTCCAGTTCGCCGCGTTCGCCCAGGCGCTGTAAAAGATGTGGGTAATACCGTTCAGGGCGTGCAGCGCCCTTGCGGTGTCCTGCGCATCCAGTAAATCAACGTTCACCATGGGAATGCCGTCCGGATGGGTTACCTCGCGGCGACTGAGGCCGATCACTTCCCACTGATGGTGCAGGAGCGTGTTGACCAGCTGTCTGCCGACAATGCCGCTGGCCCCCGCGACCAGGGCGACGTTGTGTTGCTGCATCTTATTCATGGTGTTTCTCCGCAAAGGGTGACAGACGCAGTGTGATCTATTATTTTTTCTGGAAATATCCCCTGAAACCGATGGCACTTATAAGCAGAATCATTAAATGAATAACAAGCTCACCGCCATTTCTACCTTTCTACGCGTCGCTGAAGCGGGCTCGTTTTCGGCGGCCGCCCGTCAGACCGGGATTAAGCAGTCCGCCGTCAGTCAACAGATCGCGGCACTTGAGGATGAGCTTGGCGTGGTGCTGCTGCACCGTACGACGCGTACGATGAAGCTGACCGAACAGGGTGAACGTTACCGGCGTGATATGCAGCTTGTGCTGGACGCCATGGGGGAAGCGGAGAGGCGTTTACATCCTGCCGACCATCGCGTTCAGGGACGCGTCCATGTCCAGTTGCCGAGCGGCCTGGGGCAGATCGTTTTGCCGCATCTGCTGGCGCTGCAGCACCTGCATCCCGAACTGCAGCTGATGCTTTCCCTGGATGACCGCCTTGCCGATCTGGTAACGGAGGGCGTGGATGTCGCGATACGGCTGAGCAGTGAGCCTCCGCAGGCGCACGCGGCTCGCGTGCTGGCGCGTATTGAAGCCGCGCTGTTTGCCGCTCCCGGTTTTCAGGTGGTACACGCCGTCAGCGAGCTGGCGACGCTGCCACACGTACGGTTCAGCGGTATTCCGCTGGATGCCCCCCTGCGCCTGATGTCCGACGAGGAAACGGTCGAGATCAACGTGAATACCGTTTTCCGAGCCAACACCAGCGACGCGCTGCTGCAGGCGCTGGAATCCGGCATGGGTATCGGCGGCATGCAGCGACCGCTCGTGGCCAGGGCGCTGCAGGCGGGCACGCTGGTACCGGTGCTGCCCGACTGGCGGTTACCCGATCGCTTCCTCTATGCCGTCTACCCTGACGCCCGCTTTATTCCGCAGCGCGTCAGAAAGGTCGTCAGCGTAATCGAGCAGTTACTGCCTGAAATACTCAAGAAAAATTGATTGTTTCCGCCGTAAATGACGTGCATTTTTTAACCGCCAGGAATAGAGTGTTTTTACCGTATCCTCCTCTTTCTGGAGCACTTATGCCGGAGTACTGTTTTTTCCAAAAAGGCCCGAACCTCATTGCGATCGAGAGCGCAAACACCGATGCGGCCGCTCAGCTCATCGCTCAGGGGTTTGAAAAACAGTTTGAGGAGATTGGCGCCGCGGATGAAAAAGAGGCGCTTACCCGCCTTGCCGATATCCGTAAAAATAACGAGATCGATCGCCATAACTTCCTGGCCGGAGCGGGCCAAATGCCGTGGATTGGCGTGCTGACGGCTGCGGCAACCTGGTTGGTGCAAAAGAAATAACGCAACCATCTTCTACTTCGCCACCGGCAAATCGGCGTACCGCGTCGTATAGGCCGGTGACAGCATCTCACGCTTCATCGCCCACGATTTCTCAATACCCTGCCCGGCAAACCATATCTTCCCTTTGCCGGAATGATTCAGGCTGTCGATCGTTTCCATCAGCGCCGCGCTGTTGGCGCGCAGGCGATTATCGTCAAACAAATTAAGCTGGGCGACGCCGCTGCTGAAAAAGTCCGCCAGCATGACCCCGGCTTTCATATAGCGATATCCGTCGAGCCATATACGCCCCAGCGCCTCCGTGGCGGCGCGGATGATATCCCGCGAGTCATTGGTGGGCGTCATCAGGGTGACGGAAGCCTGATTGCCGTAATAAATTTCGTTATCCGCGTGCGGGCTGGTGCGCACAAATACGCTGATAAAACGGCAGTATTGATGCTCGCCGCGCAGTTTTTCCGCAGCGCGTTCCGCGTAGGCGCAAATGGCCTGGTGCATCTCTTCATATTGGGTAATACGGTGTCCAAACGAACGGCTACAGATGATTTGCTGCTTGGTGGGGGTGAACTCCTCCAGATCAAGACAGGGCTCACCGCGCAGCTCGCGGGCCGTACGTTCCAGTACCACGTTGAAATGTTTGCGGATGACCCAGGATGACGCTTCCGCCAGCTCCAGCGCCGTGGTGATCCCCATAGCGTTGAGCTTTTTCGTGATGCGCCGCCCTACCCCCCACACCTCCTCTACCGGAACCTTTTCCAGCAGCTTACGCTGCCGCTCTCGGCCTGAGAGATCGACCACGCCGCCCGTGCTGGCCCAGCGTTTCGCCGCATAGTTGGCCAGCTTTGCCAGCGTTTTGGTCGGGGCAATACCGACGCCAACGGTTAGGCCCGTATTTTTAAAGACCTCTGTGCGCATCTGGTGACCGAACGCTTCCAGTGACAGGCAGTGGCTGACCCCTGAAACGTTCACGAACGCCTCATCGATGGAGTAAATCTCTATTTCCGGGGCGAGATCGGTCAGCGTCTGCATGACCCGACTGCTAAGATCGGCATACAGCGCATAGTTCGAGCTAAAGACGTAAACTTTTGACGGATATAGCTTTTCTTTGAATTTAAAATACGGCTCACCCATTTTTATGCCGAACTGCTTTGCCTCCCGCGACAGCGAAATAATGCAGCCGTCGTTATTGGACACCACCACGATGGGTTTCCCCTGCAGATCGGGGCGGAAGACCCGCTCGCAGGAGGCGTAAAAGCTATTCACATCAACCAGCGCGAACATGTTTATGCGTTTTGAGCGTGTGGGTGACGACGCCGAAGATCTGCAGCTCCTCTTCGGACTGAAAGGTAATCGGCTGATAGCGGGCATTATGCGGCAGAAGTCTCAGAACCGGACGGGTCTGTAGCTCTTTCACCGTAAACTCACCGGCGACCGACGCCACGACGATATCACCGTGTTCGGCATTTAACGAACGATCGACCACCAGCAGATCGCCATCGCCGATCCCCGCCCCAATCATGGAGTCTCCGCTCACCTTGATAAAATAGGTCGCACTGGGGTGTCTGACTGCCAGCCGGTTAAGATCGAGACGATCCTCCACATAATCCTGCGCCGGGCTGGGGAAACCACAGGCAACGCGTTCTAAAAACAAAGGTAATTCAATGTCTTGTTTTGGGTGATAAGAAAAGAGAGTGTCCATAATGCCTTTCTCGCCAGATACTGTATATAAATACAGTATTACGGATTATGGACAAGGATCAAGGTCATTTCCAAAGGCGAACCCAAACGCGTTGAAGTTTGAGCGGTTTTAATTTAGCAACGTTGCCCGCCGTTAACAGGCCTGATAGCACAAGTCATATAAAAGTCATCTGGTTTATGACTTATAAAAAATAACATCACTATGAAATAACTACACATTGACTTTTAAGTCAGATAAAAGCATATTTTACCGAACGAATTAACAAGACTTACTGGAGAATATTTTCCATGCCCGCCCGTGACTATCCAGACAAGCGTGTTGCACGCGGTCTGGCAAAGGAGGCCGATCTCAGGATGTTGAGCGCCCGCATCGATCCCGATCTGATGGAGTACATCAGAACCACCGCCTTTGAGACGCGTAAGAGCAAGCAGGAGATTGTGGCGGAAGCGTTAGCGCTTCACAGGCAGAAAAGTCAGACAGGAGCCTAAGCGCGCAAAGCCGGAAGCACCCTCCAGGCTTTGCGCGTGTCACTTTTAATCCCTCAGCGAATTCAGCGTTTCCAGTGCTTCAGGCGGCAAACGCAGCTCCCCCGCCGCGAGGTTTTGCCGCAGATGCGCTACGGAAGAGGTGCCTGGGATCAGCAGAATATTCGGGGAACGCTGCAGCAGCCATGCCAGCGCAACCTGCATTGGCGTTGCGCCCAGTGAATCCGCGACGGCCTTCAGCCCGGAAGATTGCAGTGGCGTAAAGCCTCCCAATGGGAAGAACGGCACATACGCGATCCCCTGCTGCGCCAGCAGATCCACCAGCGCGTCGTCACCCCGGTTCACAATGTTGTACATGTTCTGCACGCACACCACCGGAACCATTTTCTGGGCTTCCGCAACCTGGGTGGCCGTGACGTTGCTCAGGCCAATATGACGCACCAGCCCCTGCTGCTGTAATTCGGCCAGGGTGGAGAGCGGTTCAGCAATTGACCCTTCCGCCGGCCCGTGTGCGCTAAACATGATCCGCAGATTCACCACGTCCAGCACGTCCAGCTGCAGATTACGCAGGTTGTCATGCACCGCCTGGGTCAGTTCCTGCGCGGAAAAGGCCGGCAGCCAGGCACCTTTGTCGTTGCGACGGGCGCCAATCTTGGTGACAAGCGTCAGATCGTCCCGGTAAGGGTGAAGCGCCTCGCGGATCAGCTGGTTAGTGACATGGGGACCATAAAAATCACTGGTATCAATGTGGTTCACCCCCGCCGCCACCGCTTCGCGCAGCACGTCCAGCGCGGCCTGCTTATCCTTCGGTGGACCAAAGACGCCCGGCCCGGCGAGCTGCATCGCACCGTAGCCCAGTCGTTTTACCGTCCGCGTCCCGAGCGCGTACGTCCCGCTTTTATCAATGCTGCTCATGTTAACCTTCCTCATAAAAATGATCCGGATTTACAACAGGTTCCTCACCGGAGCCCTTAGTTAAGCGCGAGTTAAATTAAAGTTTAAATTCTATACGACGATAGTATTGGTGTACCTCTGCATCCTTTCTAACGGACGACCGCTATGCTGAAAAATTTGCACGTGATTACCGGTATTATCTTTGCCCTCACCATATTCTGTCTGTTGCAAGTTGTCACGGGAGGGTTGTTCTACTCTGCCGTCAGCAACGATCGCCATAACTTCCAGAATTCCGGCGTGCTCAATGCCCAGCAGGAAAGCCTGAGCGACAGCGTGAACACGCTGGTGAAAACGCGCGTCACCGTCACCCGGGTGGCGATCCGCTACCTGAAAAACCAGCGCGATCCGGCTTCCCTTGCGGCGATCAATAAGCTGCTTGGCACCGCAGCCGACTCGCTGGCAAAAGCCGAAACCTATAACAAAGAGTGGCAGAAGCTGCCGCAGGTTAACGGCCAGGAGGCAGCATTAACCGACGAGATGCAGAAGTCCTGGAACCAGATGCACGAAGTGATGCGCCTATCGATTGAGTATCTGCGTGCCGACAACTACCAGGCCTATGGCGATCTGGACGCCCAGCAGGCGCAGGACGAGATGGAGGCGGTCTATAACCGCTGGCGTGCCGAAAACAACACCCTGCTGAAGGCCGCAACCGAAGAGAACCAGAGCAGCTTCACGCAGATGCAGTGGACGCTGGCGGCTATTCTGCTGGCCGTTATCGCGGTTCTGGTGGTCATCTGGCAGGGTTTACAACACCTGCTGTTAAAACCCCTCCACTCCATTATGAACCATATTCGCGCCATTGCAGGGGGTGACCTGACGCAGGAGATCGCTATCTCCGGTCGCAATGAGATGGGTCAGCTGGCCGCGGGCCTGCATGAGATGCAGCAGTCGCTGGTGACCACCGTCAGCGCCGTACGGGGAAGTACGGATTCCATCTACACCGGCGCAGGCGAAATTGCCGCAGGAAGCAACGATCTTTCCGCCCGCACCGAGCAGCAGGCCGCCTCGCTCGAAGAGACCGCCGCCAGCATGGAAGAGCTGACCGCGACGGTTAAGCAGAACTCCGATAACGCCCGTCAGGCCACGCTGCTGGCGAAAAACGCCTCTGAAACGGCCGCGCGCGGCGGTCATGTCGTGGATAACGTGGTTCGCACCATGAACGAAATCGCCGACAGTTCGCAGCAAATTGCGCATATTACCGGCGTGATCGACAGCATCGCGTTCCAGACCAACATTCTGGCGCTTAACGCCGCGGTGGAAGCGGCACGCGCCGGGGAACAGGGCCGTGGTTTTGCGGTTGTTGCAGGTGAAGTCCGTACGCTGGCGAGCCGCAGCGCGCAGGCGGCGAAAGAGATCAAAGGGCTTATCGAGAACTCCGTCAGCCGGGTGAATACCGGTTCTGAGCAGGTTAGCGAGGCTGGCACCACCATGAAGGAAATTGTCGCCGCCGTCACCCGCGTGACCGATATCATGGGTGAGATTTCATCTGCCTCTGACGAGCAGAGCCGCGGTATTGAGCAGGTGAGTCTGGCCGTTTCGCAGATGGACAGCGTGACGCAGCAAAACGCCGCGCTGGTGCAGGAGTCCGCCACGGCGGCTGCGGCACTGGAAGATCAGTCCGAGCAGCTGCGCCAGGCGGTAGCGGCGTTTCGTCTGAACGGCAAAGAAAAAGCGGTCGCCCCACGCCCCGCCAGTCTGAAAACGCCACAGCTGCTGCGCCCGGCAACGACAACCGCCTCCACCGACAGCAACTGGGAAACGTTCTGAGTCACCGGCGGGCGAGGAGATCGCCCGCTAGCGGCTGCGCTTGGCGTGCCGCTCCCAGTTTTCCCGTTTTGCCTCATCCGATTTTCGCAGTGAAACATAACATGCCCCGCTGCCGCCGTGATGCGGCAGCGCCACGCAGAAGGCCTGCACTTCCTCGAACTCCGTTAACCAGCGCGCCAGATAGCTGCGCACCACGTTGGGATGCGAGTTCTGCTCGCGCCCTTTCCCGTGAATGATAATCAGATTGCGTAACCCGTCGCGTCCGGCCTGGCGAATAAAAGAATAGAGCATCTGACGGCAGCGTTCGGCGGGCTGACGCAGGAGGTTTAAGCTGGCCTGGCGGGCATATTTCCCCGAGCGCAGCTTATCGATAACGCCCTGCTGTACCCCTTCGCGCTGGAACGCCAGCGGTTCTTCAAGGGGAAGCATGTCAAGAAAATCCAGCGTCAGGAAGTTATCCAGCTGTTCGCTATCCACCTCCTCGCGCGTCCGCGTATTGCGGCTGGGCTGCCAGTGAATATCCGCGCAGCGCTTCAGGGGCTGGACATCTTCCATGGCGTCAAGAAAAAATGATTTGTCGTCAGGGTTCATGGACATCCTCCGGCTACATCTGAGGACTGTACTATACCTGCGCCAGAGACCGGCCTCAATCACCGTTACGGGGCAATGCGCGGCAATAATATTAACCTGATGAATATATATAGTAATTATTAAATAGATTTAAATCATACTTAACTAAAATTTCAGCAAAGGTAAAATACGTGATTTATGTTAAAATTTCGTGAAATCAATCACTCGCCCGCCTTTCATTTTTCAGAAAAGGTGTTATACCTAAATATACCTGCCTCATGGAAATAATACCCAGGATTGGCGAAAGGACGCACTGCTGTGTGTACTATAGGGTCTGTCTGATGTCGGGCAGATCCTGTTTTTTTTAATCTGCATTTCACGCGACGATTATTTTTCTCGCTTCCCTTCTAAACTGCGTAATTAATGACTCAGCAAGGGGCGTCTGACGTGAATCACGGCGCTGAATTAAATAATAGGTTGCTTTAGGAAGCGATTCGACAACCGGCAGCATGACCAGACGGTGTGCCAGCAGCGGGTCACAGCCCAGCTCCTGCGGCAATATGCTTAAAAAATCACTTTGCGCGACCAGGCTAATACAGGAAGAAAATGTTTCGCAAACCACACCAATTCGCGGTATTTGCGAACGATGACTAAATACCTCCTCTAATTGCTTATAATAACTTCCCCGCGGCGTCGGCATTGTCCAGTTATAATGCAGGAGTTCATTAATTGACGTTGCCCCCATTGCCGGATGCCCCTCCCGACAAAATACCGCAAACGGTTTTTCGAAGAGCTTTTCAAACGTAAATTCCTGGTCGTAAGGTCCCTGATAATAGGTGTTGATGGTGAAGTCCAGCTCGCCCTGGCGTAATTCATTGATCATCGATACCAGCTGCCCTTCCATAATCCGCACCTTGACCTGCGGATGCTGCGCATGAAAGCGGGTGATAACGGCGGGCATCAGCGTGCGTGAAACGCTGGCCCCCATCCCGATGTTGATCTGCCCGGCCAGCTCCCCCTGCCGTTGACGGATGTCATCCTGCGCCGCGCGCAGCTCTTCCAGAATCAACCTGGCGCGCTGGTAAAAACCCTCACCGCATTCGGTCAACGCGACGCCCTTACTCCTGCGCACGAAAAGCTGCGCCGCCATGCCCTCCTCCAGCTCTTTGATGGATTTGGTCAGCGCCGGCTGGGAAAGATTCAGCGTCCTGCTGGCACCGCGAATGCTGCCCTGACGCGCTACCTCAACAAACGCCCGGATTTGATGAAATTTAATCTGGAATGTCATAGCCCGACCGATAACCGTTGTTTATCAGAGTAAAGAAACTGTCATCTACTTTAATGGAAAGGGATGTGCGAGGGTAATTCCTGAACGGTTAAAACTGTGAAAAATCGGTTAGTGATAAGTAAAATCTATCACAGCGTGAAGCAGTTCACATATTTTAATGATGACAGGAACAGATATGGACACACTGGCGCAGTACATCCAGACACTATCCCCGCAGCTGAGCGCATGGCGTCGCGATTTTCACCATTTTGCGGAATCCGGCTGGGTAGAGTTTCGAACGGCCGCGAAAGTCGCGGAAATCCTCGACTCGCTGGGCTACGAACTGGCGATGGGCCGCGACGTCGTCGATGCCGAAAGCCGGATGGGGCTGCCCGATGCCGCTACCCTGGCGCAGGAGTTTGCCCGCGCGGGCGCGCAGGGCGCGCCTGAGAAATGGCTGGCGCCGTTTGAAGGCGGGTTTACCGGCATTGTGGCGACCCTCAATACCGGCCGCCCTGGACCGACCCTGGCGTTTCGCGTCGACATGGATGCCCTTGACTTAAGCGAAGCGCTGGATGAAAGCCATCGCCCGTTCCGCGACGGGTTTGCCTCCTGCAACGCGGGCATGATGCACGCCTGCGCGCACGACGGCCACACCGCTATTGGTCTGGGGCTGGCGCAGGTGCTTAAGCAGAATGACGCACAGCTCAACGGCACCATCAAGCTGATCTTCCAGCCAGCCGAAGAAGGCACTCGCGGGGCGCGCGCCATGGTTGCCGCCGGGGCGCTGGACGACGTGGACTATTTTACGGCCATCCATATTGGTACCGGCGTCCCTGCCGGAACGGTGATTTGCGGCAGCGATAACTTTATGGCCACCACCAAGTTCGACGTGAACTTTACCGGCGTTGCCGCACACGCGGGCGGTAAGCCGGAGGACGGACGTAACGCCCTGCTCGCCGCCGCGCAGGCCGCCCTCGCCCTGCACAGCATCGCCCCGCACAGCGACGGCGCCTCCCGGGTGAACGTCGGGGTGATGCAGGCGGGCAGCGGACGCAACGTGGTGCCCGCCAATGCCCTGATAAAGGTTGAAACCCGCGGTGAAAGCGAAGCGATTAATCAGTACGTCTTTGAGCGCGCGCAGGCGGTCATTACCGGCGCAGCGGCGCTCTACGGCGTGCGCGCTGAGATGCGCCTGATGGGTGCCGCGACGTCCAGCGCGCCGACACCGGCGTGGGTTGATTACCTGCGCGAACAGGCGAGCCAGGTTTCCGGGGTTATTCACGCCATCGACAAGGTGAAAGCGCCAGCGGGTTCCGAAGACGCCACGCTGATGATGGCCCGCGTGCAGGAGAACGGCGGCATGGCGTCCTATATGGTGTTCGGCACGGATTTGAGCGCCGGACATCACAACGAAAAATTCGACTTCGATGAGCAGGTCATGGCGATTGCCATTGAAACGCTGGCGCGAACTGCGCTCAATTTCCCGTGGACGCGAGGTGTGTAATGCAGGAGAACTACGCTTTTATTGCCGATGCGATCGACACGCGATGTCGGACGTTAACCGATATTGCCGACGCGATCTGGGATCGTCCTGAAACCCGCTTTGAAGAGTTCTGGTCCGCCGAGCGGCTCGCCAGCGAGCTTGAGGCCGAGGGCTTCACGCTGACGCGCGAGGCCGGCGGTATTCCAAATGCCTTTATCGCCAGCTTCGGCAGCGGGAAACCGGTCATCGCCCTGCTGGGCGAATACGACGCGCTGGCCGGGCTAAGCCAGCAGGCGCACTGCGCGACGGCGCAATCCGACACGCCGGGAGCCAACGGCCACGGCTGCGGGCATAACCTCTTAGGCACCGCAGCGCTTGCGGGCGCGGTGGCGGCGAAAAGCTGGCTGGAGCAGCACGGCGGCAGCGGAACGGTGCGTTTTTATGGCTGTCCCGGCGAGGAAGGTGGCTCCGGGAAAACCTTTATGGTGCGCGAAGGTCTGTTTGATGACGTTGATGCCGCCGTCACCTGGCATCCGGAAGCCTTCGCCGGGATGTTTAACGTCAGCACGCTGGCGAATATTCAGGCCGCCTGGCGTTTTCACGGCGTGGCGGCACACGCGGCCAACTCCCCCCATCTGGGACGCAGCGCGCTCGACGCCGTGACGCTGATGACCACCGGCACCAACTTCCTTAACGAACACATCATTGAGAAAGCGCGCGTCCATTACGCCATCACCGACACCGGCGGGATTTCGCCCAACGTGGTGCAGGCGCAGGCGGAGGTGCTGTACCTGATCCGCGCCCCGGAGATGGCCGATGCGCAGCAAATCTACGAACGCATCGAAAAAATCGCCCAGGGCGCGGCGATGATGACTGAAACCACCGTCGAGTGGCGCTTTGATAAAGCCTGCTCCAGCTACCTGCCGAACCGCACGCTTGAAGCGGCGATGTATCGCGCGTTGCAGCACTACGGCACGCCGCTCTGGACGGAGGAAGAACGCGCTTTCGCCCGCGAAATCCGCGCCACCCTGACGCCCAACGATCTGCAAAACAGCCTGAAAAATATTGCCGCGACGGGCGGTGACGCGGGTAAAGCCTTTGCCCGGCGTCATCAAGAGACACTGCTGGTGGATGAAGTCGCGCCCTATGCCATCACCGACAACGTGCTGGCGGGTTCAACCGACGTGGGCGACGTCAGCTGGAAAATGCCGGTCGCCCAGTGCTTCAGCCCCTGCTTTACCGTCGGCACGCCGCTGCACACCTGGCAGCTGGTGGCGCAGGGGCGTACCTCCATTGCCCACAAAGGCATGCTGCTGGCCGGAAAAGTGATGGGCGCAACCGCACTCAATCTGCTGCAGGACGCGGCGCTGCTGAAAAAATGCCGTGAAGAGTTCGAACAACAAATACAAGAAAAACCGTACGTGTGTCCGATCCCACAGGGCGTGACACCGTCACCTTTAAAATAAAAAAACACAACACAACAACACAACACTCCCGAGGAACGCCCATGAGTATGTCATCCATACCTTCGCATTCCCCATCCGGTAAGCTCTATGGCTGGGTTGAAAGGATCGGCAATAAAGTGCCGCACCCTTTCCTGCTGTTTATCTATCTGATTGTGATTTTAATGGTCGCCACCGCCGTGCTCTCCGCCTTTGACGTGAGCGTGCGCAGCCCGGCCGACGGCAGCCTGGTGGCGGTGAAAAACCTGCTCAGCGTTGACGGGCTGCACTGGTTTTTACCCAACGTGATTAAGAACTTCAGCGGCTTCGCCCCGCTGGGCGCCATTCTGGCGCTGGTGCTGGGCGCCGGGCTGGCTGAACGCGTGGGCTTGCTGCCCGCATTAATGGTGAAGATGGCTTCTCACGTCAGCGCGCGTTACGCCAGCTATATGGTGCTGTTTATCGCCTTCTTCAGCCATATCTCCTCCGACGCCGCGCTGGTGATCATGCCGCCGATGGGGGCGCTGATTTTCCTCGCCGTCGGGCGTCATCCCGTGGCGGGCCTGCTGTCGGCGATTGCGGGCGTGGGCTGCGGATTTACCGCTAACCTGCTGATCGTCACCACCGACGTGCTGCTCTCTGGCATCAGCACGGAGGCGGCGAAGACCATTGATGCGGCCATGCACGTCAGCGTGATCGACAACTGGTACTTTATGGCCAGCTCGGTGATTGTCCTGACGATTGTCGGCGGGCTGATTACCGATAAAATCATCGAGCCGCGGCTGGGTAAATGGGAAGGCCGTAGCGATGAAAAGCTGGAAACCCTGAGCAAAGAGCAGCGCTTCGGCCTGCGCGTGGCGGGCGTGGTCTCGCTGGCCTTTATCGCGCTGGTGGCGCTGATGGTGGTGCCGGAAAACGGCATATTGCGCGATCCGGTTAAACATACCGTCCTGCCGTCGCCGTTTATTCAGGGCATCGTGCCGCTGATTATCCTCTTCTTCTTTGTCGTTTCGCTCGCCTACGGTATCGCGACCGGTAAGATCCGCCGTCAGGGCGATCTGCCGCAGCTGATGATCGAGCCGATGAAAGAGATGGCGGGATTTATCGTGATGGTGTTCCCGCTGGCGCAGTTTGTGGCGATGTTTAACTGGAGCAACATGGGCAAGTTTATGGCCGTGGGCCTGACCGACGCGCTGGAGGCTGCCGGGCTAAGCGGCGTACCGGCGTTTGTCGGCCTGGCGCTGCTGTCATCCCTGCTGTGCATGTTTATCGCCAGCGGCTCCGCCATCTGGTCGATTCTGGCCCCGATCTTCGTACCGATGTTTATGATGCTGGGTTTTCATCCTGCGTTTGCCCAGATCCTGTTCCGCATCGCGGACTCCTCGGTGATTCCGCTGGCGCCGGTTTCGCCGTTTGTTCCGCTGTTTTTAGGCTTCCTGCAGCGCTATAAACCCGAGGCCAAACTGGGTACCTACTATTCGCTGGTTTTACCCTACCCGCTTATCTTTTTAGGGGTATGGCTGGTGATGCTGGTGGCATGGTATCTTGTCGGCCTGCCGATTGGGCCGGGGATTTACCCGAGGCTGAACTAAAGGAATGAGGATGCTGAGATTACTCGAAGATAAGATTGCGACGCCGCTCGGGCCGCTGTGGGTGATCGCGGACGAGCAGTTCTGCCTGCGCGCCGTCGAATGGGAAGAGCACAGCGACCGGATGGAAGAACTGCTCCATGTTCACTACCGCGCGCAGGGGTATGAACGTATCCGCGCCACCAACCCGGGCGGGCTGAGCGACAAGCTTGCGGCCTACTTCGAAGGCGATCTCAGCATCATCGATACTCTGCCAACCGCCACGGCAGGCACCCCTTTTCAGCGCGAAGTGTGGCAGGCGCTGCGGGCCATTCCCTGCGGGCAGGTGATGCATTACGGCCAGCTCGCGGAACAGCTAGGCCGCGCAGGCGCCGCACGCGCGGTGGGTGCCGCTAACGGCTCTAACCCGGTCAGCATCGTGGTGCCGTGCCATCGCGTCATTGGCCGCAACGGCACCATGACAGGCTATGCCGGCGGCGTGCAGCGCAAAGAGTGGTTGCTGCGTCACGAAGGGTATCTCCTGCTCTAGCTTCCAGGCTTTTTGTGCTTAATTTTCTTCCGGTTAGGCTAAAAATCCATAATCAAGCTGTGGAATTTCAAGAAGATGGCGACACGTTGCCGTCTCTTGTCCTTATTGAGGGTTTGTCAGGCTTACGTACTTACCAAAAAGATGTTAAAATTGACCAATATCAATTAAGGCTTGAGCAAACCTATGATCCCGGAAAAGCGAATTATACGACGCATTCAGTCTGGCGGTTGTGCTATCCATTGCCAGGATTGCAGCATCAGCCAGCTCTGTATCCCGTTTACCCTGAATGAGCATGAACTCGATCAGCTTGATAATATCATCGAGCGCAAAAAGCCTATTCAGAAAGGGCAGACGCTGTTTAAAGCGGGAGACGAACTGAAATCGCTCTATGCTATCCGTTCTGGCACCATCAAGAGCTACACCATCACCGAACAAGGTGATGAGCAGATCACCGGCTTCCATCTGGCGGGCGACCTGGTGGGCTTTGACGCCATCGGCACGGGCCATCACCCGAGCTTTGCTCAGGCACTCGAAACCTCAATGGTTTGCGAAATCCCGTTTGAAACCCTGGACGATCTGTCCGGTAAGATGCCTAACCTGCGTCAACAGATGATGCGTCTGATGAGCGGTGAGATCAAAGGCGATCAGGACATGATTCTGCTGCTTTCTAAAAAGAACGCAGAAGAGCGCCTGGCCGCGTTTATCTACAACCTCTCCCGCCGCTTCGCCGAGCGTGGCTTCTCGCCGCGTGAATTCCGTCTGACGATGACGCGTGGCGATATCGGTAACTACCTGGGTCTGACCGTGGAAACCATCAGCCGTCTGCTGGGCCGTTTCCAGAAAAGCGGGATGCTGGCCGTTAAAGGTAAATACATCACTATCGAAAACGGTGAAGCGCTTGCCGTTCTTGCCGGGCACGCCCGCAACGTGGCGTAACTCTCCGCATGTTGATGACCAGACCATAAATTCTTGTGATTTATTGGTCTGGTGTAATCACTTCCGTTTCAAGATATTTTCACCGTAGCACGTCCCCACACAGCGCCCGAAAGGTTCTCGTTGAGGTTATGAATTGAGAGAAAGTTTGTTTTTCGTTTCAGTCGTGATTGCCTCTGTGACCTTTATCTTCATCTGGATCATGCTTGTCGGTCCGATGAAGGGGGAAGAAAAAACCTACGTCCAGGACTCCACGACCTTTGCGATAGCGGTGATGGTGCTGCTGTTTATTGCGTTTATCGCGGTGACGACGACGGTACTTTTCCTCTGATAAATTTTCATGAATTATTGATCTGGCAAAACCTCCCCTCTGTTTCATTCAGGATATATAGGTTACTCTTTTAATTACAGACTGTGGTGACAGTAGTAAGGAGACCTGTATGGCCAAGTATCAAAACATGCTGGTAGCTATCGATCCGAATCAGGACGATCAGCCGGCATTACGACGTGCTGTGTATTTACATCAACGGATTGGTGGCAAAATCAAAGCGTTTTTGCCGATCTATGACTTCTCGTATGAGATGACCACCCTTCTGTCGCCTGACGAGCGCACCGCTATGCGTCAGGGCGTCATCAGCCAGCGTACCGCGTGGATCCGTGAACAGGCGAAGTATTACCTGGAAGCGGGCGTGCCCATTGATATTAAAGTGGTCTGGCATAACCGACCTTTCGAAGCCATCATCCAGGAAATTGTCGCCGGTGGGCACGACCTGCTGCTGAAGATGGCGCACCAGCACGACAAGCTGGAATCCGTCATCTTCACCCCGACCGACTGGCACTTGCTGCGCAAATGCCCTTGCCCGGTCTGGATGGTGAAAGACCAGCCGTGGCCTGAAGGCGGGAAAGCCGTTGTGGCGGTAAACCTCGCGAGCGAAGAGGATTACCACAATTCGCTGAACGAGAAGCTGGTGAAGGAGACCATCCAGCTTGCCGATCAGGTCAATCATACCGAAGTGCACCTGGTGGGCGCCTATCCGGTTACCCCGATTAACATTGCCATTGAGCTGCCTGAATTTGACCCGAGCGTGTACAACGACGCGATCCGCGGTCAGCATCTGCTGGCCATGAAAGCGCTGCGCCAGAAATTCAGCATCGATGAGAAAATGACCCACGTGGAAAAAGGCCTGCCTGAAGAGGTGATCCCGGACCTGGCGGAACACCTGCAGGCGGGGATTGTGGTGCTGGGCACCATTGGCCGAACCGGTATTTCTGCCGCGTTCCTCGGCAATACCGCCGAACAGGTGATCGACCATCTGCGCTGCGACCTGCTGGTCATTAAGCCGGATGAGTACCAGACGCCGGTTGAGCTGGACGATCCGGAAGACGATTAACGCCTGACGCCCGGCGGCGCAGGCTTGCCGGGCCTACAAAACCGTAGGCCGGGTAAGCGTCAGCGCCACCCGGCAATAAAAAAACCGCCGAATTCGGCGGTTTTTTCGTTTCAGCGCAACTTACAGTGATTTCAGAATCGCATCCACGCTGGCTTTAGCATCGCCGAACAGCATGTGGGTGTTCTCTTTGAAGAACAGCGGGTTCTGAACCCCGGCATAGCCGGTATTCATGGAGCGTTTGAAGACGATCACGTTCTGCGCCTTCCACACTTCCAGAACAGGCATACCGGCGATTGGGCTACCCGGGTCGTCCTGCGCCGCAGGGTTAACGGTATCGTTGGCGCCAATGACCAGCACGGTGTCGGTGTCGGCGAAATCATCGTTGATCTCATCCATTTCCAGCACGATGTCGTAAGGCACTTTCGCTTCCGCCAGCAGCACGTTCATGTGGCCAGGCAGGCGCCCTGCCACCGGGTGAATACCAAAGCAAACCTTGATGCCACGCGCGCGCAGCTTCTCGGTGATTTCCGCAACCGGATACTGCGCCTGCGCCACCGCCATGCCGTAGCCCGGAGTGATGATCACGGAGTGCGAGTTTTTCAGCATGTCTGCGGTATCTTCCGCAGAAATTTCACGGTGCTCCCCCACTTCTTCATCCGCACTGGAAGAAGAACCATCGGTCCCGAAACCACCGGCGATGACGCTGATGAACGAGCGGTTCATCGCCTTACACATGATGTAAGACAGGATCGCACCGGAAGAACCCACCAGCGCACCGGTGACGATCAGCAGGTCGTTGCTCAGCATAAAGCCTGCCGCCGCTGCCGCCCAACCGGAGTAGGAGTTCAGCATCGAGACAACCACCGGCATATCCGCACCGCCGATGGACGCCACCAGGTGCCAGCCGAACGCCAGCGCGATGATGGTCATTACCAGCAACGCCAGTACCTGCAGGCCGACGCTTTCGGTACGCACGAAGACCACCAGCAGTACAAACGACACCACCAGCGCCGCCAGATTCAGCTTATGACGGTTTGGCAGCATCAGCGGTTTAGAGGAGATCTTCCCGCGCAGCTTGCCGAACGCCACAATAGAGCCGGTGAAGGTCACCGCACCGATGAAGATACCGAGGAACACTTCCGTCAGGTGGATGTTCACCAGAATCGGTTCCAGACCCGGTTCGTGATACAGGTAGCTGTTGAAGCCCACCAGCACCGCCGCCAGACCGACGAAGCTGTGCAGAATGGCAACCAGCTCCGGCATCTCGGTCATTTCAACGCGTTTTGCCAGGCGAATACCAATCGCGCCACCGATGATCATCGCTACCAGGATCCACGCCACGTTGCCGGTATCCGGCCCGAAGATGGTGGCAATCAGCGCAATCGCCATCCCGGCGATACCAAAGTTATTCCCCTGCTGAGACGTTTCGTGTTTGGAAAGCCCCGCCAGACTGAAAATAAACAGGATTGCAGCAACAATGTATGCAGCTGTCACTAATCCTCCAGACATATGCTACCCCTTAGCCTTTACGAAACATTTTCAGCATGCGCTGAGTCACGGTGAAACCACCGAAAATATTGATACTGGCGATCAGCACCGCGATAAAGCTCAGGAAGCTGATCCAGCCGCCGTGACCAATCTGCAGTAACGCCCCCACCACGATGATCCCGGAGATGGCGTTGGTTACCGACATCAGCGGCGTATGCAGCGCATGGGAGACGTTCCACACCACGTAGTAGCCCACGACGCAGGAGAGCGCGAAGACGGTAAAGTGGCCGAGGAACTCTTTTGGCGCAACGTCAGCCAGCCAGCCGAACAGAATAATCACCAGCGCCATGATCGCGTATTTGCGCCATGGAGAAGCGGGTTTGGCGGGTTCTTTTGGCTCAGGCGCCGCTTTCGGTGCCGCCTGAGGCTGAGCAGAAACCTTAATAGGCGGCGCAGGCCAAGTAATTTCACCTTCACGGACCACCGTGACGCCGCGCACCACCACATCGTCGAAATCAACGGTGACGTTGCCGTCTTTCTCTTTGCAAAGCAGCTTCAGCAGGTTGACGAGGTTGGTGCCGTAGAGCTGAGAAGACTGCGTTGGCAGGCGGCCCGGCAGATCGGTATAGCCGATCACCTTCACGCCGTTAGCGGTCGTGGTTACCTGATTTGGAACGGTATATTCACAGTTACCGCCGTTTTGGGCGGCCAGGTCGACAATCACGCTGCCCGGCTTCATGGAGTCAACCATCTCACGGGTGATCAGCTTCGGCGCCGGTTTACCCGGGATAAGTGCGGTGGTGACAATAATGTCGACATCTTTCGCCTGAGCGGCGAAGAGTTCCATTTCGGCTTTGATGAAGGCTTCGGACATTACCTTCGCGTAACCATCGCCGCTGCCTGCTTCTTCCTTGAAGTCCAGCTCAAGGAATTCGGCGCCCATACTCTGGACCTGTTCCTTTACTTCAGGACGGGTGTCAAAGGCGCGTACGATAGCGCCCAGGCTGTTTGCCGCACCGATTGCGGCAAGGCCCGCCACGCCAGCGCCAATCACCATCACTTTCGCCGGAGGGACTTTACCCGCGGCGGTGATTTGACCGGTAAAGAAGCGACCAAACTCGTGGGCCGCTTCAACAATAGCGCGGTAGCCGGCAATGTTTGCCATGGAGCTCAAGGCATCCAGCGACTGCGCGCGCGAAATGCGCGGCACGGAGTCCATTGCCATCACGGTCACGCCGCGGGCCGCCAGCTTCTCCATCAGCTCCGGGTTTTGCGCAGGCCAGATGAAGCTCACCAGGGTCGTTCCCGGATTCAGCAGCGCAATCTCACTCTCTTCCGGTGCGTTGACCTTCAGAATCACCGGCGACTGCCAGACGTCAGCACCGTCGACCACTTCCGCGCCAGCCTGGATAAAGGCCTCGTCATCGAAACTCGCCAGTTTGCCCGCGCCGCTTTCAACCGCGACCGTAAAACCCAGTTTAAGCAGTTGCTCCACCGTTTTCGGTGTTGCCGCTACGCGGGTCTCATTGGCTAACCGTTCTTTTGGTACCCCAATACGCATAGTTTTCCCTTCCATCGGTTTTTGATGATGGTTTATCGATAAATGCCCGCGGTTTGTATCAATTTTCGCCATCGCGCGAGCGACGAGAGATGATTAACCCCGGAAAATAAAACAGTAACAAACTGTCTATAACCTACTGAAAATAGCGCCCGTGATCTACCGCCAGAAAACACTATTTCTTACTTTATCTGTGAAAAATAAGCGATCGGCGTCACTGACAGTGATATTTACTTTAAATTCACTGCCAGAACCGATAAATCGCGCAAGCGAAGCGGTAAAAACATGATATAGCGCCATAACAGAACAACTTGTTAACATTAAATTAACTTGTAAAAGTCATATGCTTTATCAGTTTTACTTGTCAAACGCGTGTTTTTTCAACATATCACTAAATGTTATCGAATTCGGTGATTCAGTAAGCACAGGCAGTGAAAAATGGCGCAGACAGCGACGGGTTTTAAATGCAATAATCGGGACCGTCTCAAATTAACAACAATACCAGTACATGGTTTGCGCAAGGCGAAGGATCATTTTTATGAAGCTTAAGAACACACTCCTGGCGTCCGCACTTCTTTCCGCGACCGCCCTGTCTGCGAATGCCGCAACAGAGTTAACGCCGGAGCAAGCGGCAGCGTTAAAACCTTTTGACCATACGGTCATTGTGGGTCGTTATAATTCTATTGGCGACGCCGTCGCCGCTGCATCAAAAGCCGCTGATAAAAACGGGGCGGCCTCGTTTTATGTCGTTGACCAGTCCGATTACGGCAACAGCGGTAACCTGCGCGTGACAATCGCGCTGTTCAAAGACAATGCGCCAAAAGCTGACGCACCGAAAAACCGCGTGATCAACGGTGTTGTTGAACTGCCGAAAGATCAGGCGATTGAGCTGGAACCATACGACACCGTCACCGTTCAGGGCTTCTATCGCAGCCAGCCTGAAGTGAACGATGCCATCACCAAAGCCGCGAAAGAGAAAGGGGCCTACTCTTTCTTCATCGTGCGTCAGGTCGATGCTAACCAGGGTGGCAACCAGCGTATTACCGCGTTCATCTATAAAAAAGATGCGAAAAAACGTGTTCTGCAGAGCCCGGATGCTATCCCGGCGAATTCAGAAGCAGGTCGCGCGGCGATAGCGAAAGGCGGCGAAGCAGCGAAGAAAGTTGAAATTCCAGGCGTAGCAACGACGGCTGCCCCAAGCGCTGAAGTGGGCCGTTTCTTCGAAACGCAGTCCACGAAAGGTGGCCGTTACTCCGTTACGCTGCCTGACGGTACCAAAATTGAAGAGCTGAACAACGCCACTGCAGCGCAGATGGTGCCGTTCGATAGCATCAAGTTTACCGGCAACTACGGCAACATGACGGAAGTCTCTTACCAGGTCGCGAAGCGTGCGGCGAAGAAAGGGGCGAAGTACTACCACATCACCCGCCAGTGGCAGGAACGTGGTAACAACGTGACCATCAGCGCCGATCTGTACAAGTAACAAAATCGTTGACGAAAGGCGGCGCAATGCCGCCTTTTTTTGTTACTTTTTTTGAATTTCTGCCTCACGTCATTGCATGCATTCGTTACACTCCGTAAAATCCCGCGCCTTAGTGTGATCCACCATTTTTATGCGCCTGAGCGAAATAATTATTCTGGATTTTGACCTTTCATAACAGGAAGCCAATGGAAAAGAAACTTGGCCTGAGTGCTCTGACTGCACTCGTTTTAAGCTCAATGCTGGGTGCAGGCGTATTCAGTTTGCCGCAAAATATGGCGGCCGTTGCCAGCCCATCTGCGCTCATCATTGGCTGGGGCATTACGGGTGTCGGCATACTGCTGCTGGCCTTCGCCATGCTGCTGCTCACCCGCATTCGTCCGGATCTTGACGGCGGCATTTTCACCTATGCGCGCGAAGGTTTCGGCGAGCTGATTGGCTTCTGTTCCGCGTGGGGATACTGGCTATGTGCCGTTATCGCCAACGTCTCCTACCTGGTGATCGTCTTCTCAGCACTCAGTTTCTTTACCGATACGCCTGAGCTGCGCCTCTTTGGCGACGGAAATACCTGGCAGTCTATTGTGGGCGCCTCGGTGTTGCTGTGGTTCGTCCACTGGCTGGTGTTGCGTGGCGTACAAACGGCCGCCAGCATCAACCTGGTGGCGACGCTGGCGAAACTGGTTCCGCTCGGCCTGTTTATCGTTCTTGCCTTTATTGCGTTCCGTATGGACGTTTTCAAGCTTGATTTCAGCGGCGTTGCGCTGGGCGTGCCCGTCTGGGAGCAGGTGAAAAACACGATGCTGATTACCCTGTGGGTGTTCATCGGCGTTGAAGGCGCGGTCGTGGTTTCTGCCCGGGCCAGGAATAAACGCGATGTGGGCCGCGCCACGCTGCTGGCAGTTCTGGCCGCGCTGGGGGTCTATCTGCTGGTCACGCTGCTGTCGCTGGGCGTGGTGGCGCGTCCTGAGCTGGCTGAAATGCGTAACCCGTCAATGGCGGGCCTGATGGTGAAAATGCTCGGCCCCTGGGGCGACGTGGTGATTGCCGCAGGGCTGATCGTCTCCGTCTGCGGCGCTTACCTGAGCTGGACCATCATGGCGGCTGAAGTGCCGTTCCTGGCCGCGACGCACAAGGCGTTTCCACGCCTGTTCGCCCGTCAAAACCAAAACAGCGCGCCGTCGGCATCGCTCTGGCTGACCAACATCAGCGTTCAGGTCTGTCTGGTGCTGATCTGGCTCACAGGTTCAGACTATAACACCCTGCTGACCATCGCCTCGGAGATGATTCTGGTACCCTATTTCCTAGTAGGTGCGTATCTGTTAAAAATTGCCACACGTCCGGCGCATTATGTCGTGGGTGTCGGAGCCTGTATTTACGGCCTGTGGTTGTTGTATGCTTCCGGGCCTATGCATCTGCTGCTGTCGGTAGTGCTGTACGCACCGGGTCTGCTGGTGTTTATCTACGCCCGCCGCACGCATCAGCTGGAGAACGCGCTGAAGCGCCGTGAGATGGCCTTAATTGGATTGTTACTGGTTGCTGCCCTACCGGCAACCTGGATGTTAATGGGATAGCATCGCCTTTCCCATTGTTGAACTGTAAAGGAGAATACGATGGGAAATGCACCGCTTCGCCCAATACTGATTACCGGTGGAGGCCGCCGTATCGGCCTCGCCCTCGCCCATCACTTTCTCAACCTTCGCCATCCGGTCATTGTCAGCTACCGTACGGAATACCCGTCGATTGAAGGGTTACGCAAAGCCGGGGCGGTCTGCATTCAGGCTGATTTTTCGACCGATGAAGGCATTCTGGCTTTCACGGAAAAGGTAAAAGCCGCCACGACGGGACTGCGCGCCGTGATCCATAACGCCAGCGCATGGCGAGCCGAAAAACCCGGTACGTCACTCAGCGAAACGCTCTCCGCCATGCTGCAGATCCACGTCAATGCGCCTTATCTGCTTAACCACGCTCTGCAGGATCTGCTGCGCGGCCATGGGCACGCGGCCGGCGATATTATTCACTTCACCGATTATGTAGTTGAGCGCGGCAGCGACAAGCACATCGCCTACGCGGCCAGTAAAGCCGCACTGGATAATATGACGCGCTCGTTTGCCCGCAAGCTCGCGCCCGAGGTGAAGGTAAACGCCATCGCCCCGGCGATGATTTTGTTTAACGAAAACGATGATGCGGAGTATCGCCAGCAGGCGCTGAATAAGTCGCTCATGAAAATCGCGCCGGGCGAGAAAGAGGTGATCGACCTTGTGGATTACCTGCTCACCAGCTGCTACGTCACGGGCAGAACCTTTGCCGTGGACGGCGGCCGCCCGCTGCGCTAGTGAAAACGGCTCCAGAAGAAAATTAGCACCCAGGCGCTGAGTCCCCAGCAGACCACCGCCCCGCTCAGCGCCAGGGGAAGACGCAGAAAACCGGTGAAATACCACAGCGAAAGCAGGTAGAGAAAATACGGAATGATAGACCACATGCCAAACACGATGGTCGTGCGTAACGCTTCCGTACCCCGCTCAGAAGCCACAATATAGTGAGCAATTAGCGCAAAGGTCGGGAACAGCGGGATTAGCCCGGCAATGTAGTAGTTTTTCGTTTTTGCCAGAATGCCAATCAGTAACACCACCAGCGCGCCCAGTGCGGCTTTGATCACCAGCCCCATACTTTTCCCTATAACAATCAAATAACAATAAGAGCCAGAATAACGGAACCGGCGTTAATTTTGAAAGATTAATGGAAGGTTAAGGTTCCGCGGTGTATGTTGGCTTTTTTCACGAAAACAGACGCTGTATGAATAAGATTGTTTATGTTGAAGACGAACCCGAGGTCGGGCAACTGATCGCCGCCTATCTGGGTAAACATGATATGGACGTCATTGTTGAACCTCGCGGCGATCGTGCCGAAGAGGTGGTCGTCCGTGAAAACCCGGATCTGGTACTGCTGGATATTATGTTGCCAGGCAAAGACGGCATGACGCTCTGCCGTGACCTGCGCGCCCGGTGGGAGGGTCCTATCGTCCTGCTCACCTCACTGGACAGCGATATGAACCACATTTTGTCGCTGGAGATGGGCGCCAATGACTACATTCTGAAAACCACACCGCCTGCCGTCCTGCTTGCCCGCCTGCGCCTGCATTTGCGCCAGCACGCCAGCATCGAACGCGAAGCGCCCGCGCCGTCTCTGACGCCGCACAAAGCGATGCGCTTCGGTACGCTGTCTATTGACCCCATTAACCGCCAGGTGCTGCTCTCCGGCGAGCTTATCGCCCTCTCCACCGCAGACTTTGACCTGCTGTGGGAGCTGGCAACGCACGCCGGGCAAATCATGGACCGCGACGCGCTGCTGAAAAACCTGCGTGGCGTGAGCTATGACGGAATGGACCGCAGCGTTGACGTGGCGATTTCGCGTCTGCGCAAAAAGCTGCAGGATAACGCTACCGAGCCCTACCGCATTAAAACCGTGCGTAACAAGGGTTATCTGTTTGCCCCACATGCGTGGGAAACCTGATCCCATATCCCGATAAAATAACCTGCGCGAAATGAAGGCATTGCGCGACGATGCCCTTCTTTCGCGCGTTTACTTTTACGTTTGCGCAACAATTAACTTGCTAAGCACGCGAACTATCCCATAATTAAATCTTCATCCATCCTTTCTACAGCCAGCACTGCCTCGGCGACATGCAGACTCTTTTTTCACCGTGAAGCTCTCACGATACCTCTCCCATAAAATCTTGAAATGAGGATTTAAGCCCATGAAATATGTATAGCTACAGTCAGGTAGAGGCCATCAAAACCAATCTTGAATGGATTGTTAATCAGGCTGCGCTTAGCCATTCCTCCCCTTCACGCGCCGATCAAAAAGCGCTCTTTGATCTCCTTGAACTCATCCAGACTTACGAAATACTTCTGGATTTAATTAACGAATTCGGTACCGATGTGATTGATGTGCACATTGCGGAAGGACTGGCCGTAACGGAAACACTCATCGCCAAAGTAAAAAACAGCGCAATTGCCATGTAACGCGCTCCACAGACATGAAAATATCGACGGGTTTTCATGTATATTCTGCACAAAGCGTTTCTTCGGTGAGATCCAATGAAAAAGCTGTTTGTGCAGTTTTATCTTTTGCTGTTTGTCTGCTTCCTGGTCATGACCATGCTGGTCGGGCTGGTCTATAAATTCACCGCCGAACGTGCGGGCAGGCAGTCGCTGGACGATCTGATGAAAAGCTCGCTCTATCTGATGCGCAGCGAGCTGAGAGAGATCCCGCCGCACGACTGGGCGAAAACCCTCAAAGAGCTGGATCTGAACCTGTCATTCGATTTACGCATCGAGCCGTTAAAAGATTTTGAGCTGGATCCGCCCGCCATGCAGCGTCTGCGCGACGGGGACATCGTCGCGCTGGACGAGAAATACACCTTTATCCAGCGTATTCCGCGCAGCCATTACGTGCTGGCCGTCGGGCCGGTGCCCTATCTCTATTACCTGCACCAGATGCGTCTGCTGGACATGGCGCTAATGGCCTTTATCGCCATTTCGCTCGCGTTTCCGGTCTTTATCTGGATGCGCCCGCACTGGCAGGACATGCTGAAGCTGGAATCCGCCGCGCAGCGTTTTGGCGAAGGGCATTTTACCGAACGCATTCACTTCGACAGCGGTTCCAGCTTTGAACGTCTGGGCGTGGCCTTTAACCAGATGGCCGATAACATCAATGCCCTGATCGCCAGTAAAAAGCAGCTGATCGACGGGATTGCGCACGAGCTGCGCACGCCGCTGGTCCGCCTGCGCTATCGTCTGGAGATGAGCGAGAATCTGACGGAAGCGGAGTCTCAGGCGCTTAACCGCGACATCGGCCAGCTTGAGGCGCTGATTGAGGAACTGCTGACCTACGCGCGCCTCGATCGTCCGCAAAACGAACTGAACCTCAGCACGCCGGACCTGCCTGCCTGGCTGCAAACCCACATCGATGACGTTCAGAGCGTAAACCCGCAGCGCACGCTGTTAACGCGCGTCACGCCGGGTGATTACGGCGCGCTCGATATGCGCCTGATGGAGCGCGTGCTGGACAATCTGATGAACAACGCCATGCGCTACAGCGAAAGTACGCTACAGATCGGACTGGATTTGCAGGGCAATCAGGCCAGCCTGACGGTGGAAGATGACGGTCCGGGGATTGCCCCGGAAGCGCGAGAAACCGTGTTTGAACCGTTTGTCCGCCTCGACCCCAGCCGCGATCGCGCCACCGGCGGATGCGGCCTGGGGCTGGCGATTGTTTATTCTATCGCGCAGGCGATGGGCGGCACGGTGCATTGCGAAGAGAGCGAGCTCGGCGGCGCGCGCTTCTGCTTTAGCTGGCCGGTATACCATAACATCGCCCTTCCCGTCCCTGCCTGACTTCAACAGCACGCTGGCCTGACCCGGCGTGCTGTGCTATATGATAAGTATGTTGTAACTAACGAGAGTGCTTATGGCGACCTACGATCTCCTCGAACGGCTGAACAGCACGTTTCGGGAAATAGAACACGAGCTCCTGACCCTGACCGAACGTTTGCAGAGCTGCCGCCTGCTGGCCGCGCGCGTCTTTACCCTGCCCGAGGTGGCTAAAGGTGCCGAGCACGACCCGCTGGACACCATCGCGGTTGAACAGCACATCGGCAGCGCCGCCCTTGAGCTGGCGCTGAAGCACTATCGCCGCCTGTTTATCCAGCAGCAGTCAGAAAACCGCAGCAGTAAGGCCGCCGTGCGTCTGCCCGGCGTGATCTGCCTGCAAACCGATGCGACAACGCGCGACGCGCTGGAAAGCCAGATTACCCACATCAACACCCTGAAAGCGGCCTTTGAAAAGATCGTTACCGAAGAGTCCGGCCTCGCCCCTGCCGCCCGGTTTGAATGGGTGCACCGTCAGCTTCCGGGGCTGATTACCCTGAACGCCTATCGCACGCTGACGGTACTGCGTCACCCCGCCACGCTGCGCTTCGGCTGGGCGAATAAGCACATCATTAAAAACTTCACCCGGGATGAGATTCTGGCGCAGCTGGAAAAAAGCCTGAAGACGCCGCGCACCGTCGCTCCTTGGTCGCGCGAGCAGTGGATTGAGCGCCTGGAGCAGGAGTACCACAGCATCGCCTCACTCCCGGCGGACGCGCGCCTCAAGATAAAGCGTCCGGTGAAGGTACAGCCTATCGCCCGCGTCTGGTATTCAGGCCAGCAAAAACAGGTTCAGTATGCCTGCCCGACGCCGCTGATTGCACTCTATGATGCCGATCGGGGGGCCATCGTGCCGGATATTGGTGAGCTTTTGAATTACGATGCGGACAATGTCCAGCACCGTTACAGACCTCAGGCGCAGCCGCTGCAGCTGATTATTCCGCGGCTGCACCTGTACGTGGCGGGATGACTATTTCAGGCTGCCGACCATCGCTTCCGGGCGAACCCAGGCGTCGAACTCCGCCTCCGTCAGATAGCCCAGCGCCAGGGCGGAGGCTTTCAGCGTCAGCCCCTCTTTGTGCGCTTTTTTAGCGATCTCGGCGGCCTTGTCGTAGCCGATATGGGTATTCAGCGCCGTCACCAGCATCAGGGATTCATTGAGCAACTGGCTGATACGTTCGCGATTCGGCTCAATCCCTACCGCGCAGTGCTCGTTAAAGCTCTCCATTCCGTCCGCCAACAGACGAATCGATTGCAGAACGTTGTGGATCACCATCGGGCGATAGACGTTCAGCTCGAAGTTGCCGGACGCACCGCCCAGGTTGACGGCTACGTCGTTGCCCAACACCTGACAGCAGAGCATGGTCATGGCTTCGCACTGGGTCGGATTCACTTTACCCGGCATGATGGAGCTGCCCGGCTCGTTTTCCGGAATACTGATTTCACCGATGCCGCAGCGCGGACCCGAGGCCAGCCAGCGCACGTCGTTGGCGATTTTCATCAGCGAGGCCGCCAGCCCTTTCAGCGCGCCGTGGGTGTGGACCAGCGCATCGCAGGTCGCCAGCGCTTCGAACTTGTTGGGCGCCGTGACGAACGGCTGTCCGGTGATGTTTGCCAGCTCCTCCGCCACGCGCACCGCGTATTCTGGATGGGTGTTTAACCCGGTCCCGACCGCCGTCCCGCCGAGCGCCAGCTCCGCCAGATGCGGCAGGCTGTATTCAATGTGCTTCAGGTTATGTTCCAGCATCGCCACCCAGCCGGAAATCTCCTGGCCGAGCGTCAGCGGCGTGGCGTCCTGCAGGTGCGTACGGCCAATTTTGACGATGTCGCGGAAGGCCTGCGCTTTCTCGTTGAGCGTGGCTTTCAGCACGTTGAGCTGCGGGATAAGCTGCTCGCGGATAGCGATGACCGCCGCCACATGCATCGCCGTCGGGAAGACGTCGTTAGAACTCTGGCTTTTGTTGACGTCATCGTTCGGATGGACCTTACGCTCCATGCCGCGCACGCCGCCAAGCAGTTCGCTGGCCCGGTTCGCCAGCACTTCGTTCATGTTCATGTTGCTCTGGGTGCCGGAACCGGTCTGCCAGATGGCGAGGGGGAATTCATCGGGATGCTTACCCGCCAGCACTTCGTCGGCGGCGTTGATGATGGCGGTCGCTTTGTCTGCCGTCAGCAGGCCTAAATCCTGATTCACTTTCGCGGCAGCGCGTTTGGTGAGCGCCAGCGCCTGAATCAGCGAGACGGGCAATTTTTCGGTCGAAATACGGAAGTGCTCCAGCGAACGCTGGGTTTGCGCGCCCCAAAGCTTGTCGGCCGGGACGTCGATGGCGCCCATCGAATCTTTCTCATGGCGTACCGTGGTCATTACTTTCTCCTTGATAACAAAAGAGGGATTGCTCACATGCTTAAGGGATAAGTATTGATGACTTCTGGGAAACGATATGGCGCTTTGTGCGCTCTTTTTGATATCGGGTGGCGCAGCCGCCACCCGTCAATTTACAGAATTACTTCACGCACGCCGAACACTGGGACGACTGGATCTGCTTGAAGAAGTCGTTGCCTTTGTCATCCACGAGGATAAACGCCGGGAAGTCTTCCACTTCAATTTTCCAGATCGCTTCCATACCCAGTTCCGGGTATTCCACGCACTCCAGGCTCTTAATGCTGCCCTGCGCCAGAACCGCAGCCGGGCCTCCGATGCTGCCGAGGTAGAAGCCGCCGTGCTTGTGGCAGGTGTCCGTCACCTGCTGGCTGCGGTTGCCTTTCGCCAGCATGATCATGCTGCCGCCGTTAGCCTGCAGCTGGTCAACGTACGAGTCCATACGCCCTGCCGTGGTTGGGCCTAACGAGCCGGACGCGTAGCCTTCAGGCGTTTTCGCCGGGCCAGCGTAGTAGATCGGGTGATCTTTAATGTACTGCGGCAGGCCTTCGCCGTTGTCCAGACGCTCTTTCAGCTTCGCGTGCGCGATGTCGCGGCCCACGATGATCGTGCCGTTCAGCGAGAGACGGGTCGAGACCGGATACTGCGAAAGCTGCGCCAGAATCTCTTTCATCGGACGGTTCAGGTCGACGCGAACCGCTTCACCCTCACCCGCTTTGCGCAGCTCTTCCGGAATGTATTTGCCCGGATTGTTTTCCAGTTTTTCGATCCAGATGCCGTCGCGGTTGATCTTCGCCTTGATGTTGCGATCCGCGGAGCAGGACACGCCCATACCGACCGGACAGGATGCGCCGTGACGCGGCAGACGGATCACGCGCACGTCGTGGGCAAAGTATTTGCCGCCAAACTGCGCGCCGAGGCCCAGGTTACGCGCCTCTTCCAGCAGTTCCTGCTCAAGCTGCACGTCGCGGAACGCCTGGCCGTGCTCGTTACCTTCGGTAGGCAGGCCGTCATAATATTTGGTTGAGGCCAGCTTGACGGTTTTCAGCGTGCTTTCCGCCGACGTACCGCCAATCACAAACGCGATATGGTACGGCGGGCACGCCGCGGTGCCGAGGGTGCGCATCTTCTCAACCAGGTAATTTTTCAGCTTGCCCGGGGTGAGCAGCGCCTTGGTTTCCTGGTAAAGATAGGTTTTGTTGGCTGAACCGCCGCCCTTGGCGATACAGAGGAATTTGTACTCGTCACCGTCGACGCTGTAGAGATCGATCTGTGCCGGCAGGTTGGTGCCGGTGTTGACCTCTTTGTACATATCCAGCGCCGCGTTTTGCGAGTAGCGCAGGTTATCTTCGGTGTACGTGTTGTAGACGCCGTGCGCCAGGGCTGCTTCGTCACCGCCGCCGGTCCAGACGCGCTGGCCTTTTTTACCGACGATGATCGCCGTGCCGGTGTCCTGACAGGTAGGCAGAACACCTTTCGCGGCGATGTCTGAGTTACGCAGGAACTGCAGGGCAACGTATTTATCGTTTTCGCTGGCCTGCGGGTCGCTGAGAATATCGGCAACCTGCTGCTGGTGCGCTGGGCGGAGCATAAACGAGGCGTCGTGGAAAGCGTGCTGCGCCAGCAGCGTCAGCGCCTGCGGATCCACCTTGAGGATCTCTTGTCCTTCAAACTCAGAGACGGAGACGTGATCGCGGGTTAACAGGTAATACTCGGTCCGATCCTTACTGAGGGGGAAAGGATCCTGATAATGGAAGGGTTTATTCGACATTGGTCTCTCACTTACTGCTTCGGTCTGTTTATTCAGGGCAGATGTTCCGCTGCCCGGCTTAAAAGCGAGTCAGCTTATCCTACACAATTTTTTAACAAAAACTGAGACTAGTACGACTTTTTACATCCACAGGTTACTTCCATGAGGTTTATTGCTTTAATACCCGGAGTTAATTCCACAATTGAATCAGGGCTTGATAATGCAAAAACTCATTAACTCAGTGCAAAACTACGCCTGGGGAAGTAAAACTGCGTTAACGGATCTCTACGGTATCGCGAACCCGAACAACCTGCCGATGGCAGAACTGTGGATGGGGGCGCACCCGAAGAGCAGCTCAAAAATTGAAGACGCCAGCGGCCAGGTTCGCAGCCTGCGTGACGTGATTGACGCCGATAAAGCCGCGCTGCTTGGCGACAAGGTGGCTCAGCGCTTCGGCGAACTGCCGTTCCTGTTCAAGGTGCTGTGCGCCGACCAGCCGCTCTCCATCCAGGTTCACCCGAACAAGAAAGCCTCTGAAATCGGCTTTGCGAAAGAGAACGCGGCGGGTATTCCGTTAGACGCCGCCGAGCGTAACTACAAAGATCCTAACCACAAGCCGGAGCTGGTCTTTGCGCTGACCCCGTTCCTGGCGATGAACGCGTTCCGCGAGTTTTCAGAGATCGTTTCTCTGCTGCAACCGGTCGCGGGTGCCCACAAGGCTATCGCCCACTTCCTTGAAAACCCGAACGCGGACGCGCTGAGCCAGCTGTTTGCCAGCCTGCTGAATATGCAGGGTGAAGAGAAATCTCACGCGCTGGCGGTGCTGAAAGCGGCCCTGGGCAGCCAGCAGGGTGAACCTTGGGAGACCATCCGTCTGATCTCCGAATTCTACCCGGACGACAGCGGCCTGTTCTCCCCTCTGCTGCTGAACGTGGTGAAGCTGAACCCGGGCGAAGCGATGTTCCTGTTTGCTGAAACCCCGCACGCCTACCTTCAGGGCGTGGCGCTGGAGGTGATGGCCAATTCCGATAACGTGCTGCGCGCGGGCCTGACGCCGAAATATATCGATATTCCTGAGCTGGTTGCCAACGTGAAGTTTGTGGCGAAACCTGCCGCGGAGCTGCTGACTCAGCCGGTGAAAAACGGCGCAGAGCTGGACTTCCCGATTCCGGTTGAGGATTTTGCCTTCTCCCTGCACGACCTGAGCCAGGCCGAAACTGCCATCGCGCAGGAAAGCGCGGCGATTCTGTTCTGCGCCGAGGGCGAAGCGACGCTGCGCAAAGGTGAACAGCGTCTGGTGCTTAAGCCCGGTGAGTCAGCATTCGTTGCAGCCAGTGAATCACCGGTCAGCGTAAGCGGCACCGGTCGTCTGGCGCGCGTTTTCAATAAGCTATACCCTAAATAATTCGAGTTGCATGAAGGCGGCGACGCAGCGAATCCCCAGGAGCGTACATAAGTACGTGACTGGGGTGAGCGAGGAAAGCCAACGCACAGGCAACTTGAAGTATGACGGGTATTAGGGACTTACTGATTTTTTTAACAACTCTTGCTAAGCTAGTTGCAGGCTTAATATCTCCAGGCGGTTTTTACCGCCTGGTTTCATTTTAGGGATAGTCGCAATGAAAAAATCGGTCGTAGCGGTTGGAGTGATTGTAGCGTTAGGCGTGGTCTGGACGGGTGCCTCCTGGTTTACCGGGAAACAGCTGGAAGGCCGTCTGGCTGAGATGGTGGCGCAGGCTAACGGAGAGATTAAGCGCAGCGCGCCGGAGGCGGGCCTGGAGCTGAGCTACCAGAATTATCATCGCGGCGTGTTTACCAGCCGTATGCAGCTGGTGGTAAAGCCAGTGGCCGGTGCTGAAAACGGCTGGCTGAAACCGGGTCAGAGCGTGGTGCTGGACGAGGTGGTGAGCCACGGTCCGCTGCCGCTGGCGCAGCTGAAGTCCTTTAACCTGATCCCGTCGATGGCGTCCGTTCATACCGTGCTGGTGAATAACGACGTCACCAAACCGCTGTTTGACCTGGCGAAGAATGAATCGCCTTTCGATATTAATACCCGAATTAGCTATGCCGGTGACACGAGCTCCGATATTGCTCTGAAAGCGCTGAACTACGAGAAAGAGAATGAGAAAGTCGCCTTCAGCGGCGGTCACTTCAAACTTGACGCTGACCGCGACGGAAACGTGTTCTCCCTGACGGGTGAAGCGGAAAGCGGCCTGGTCAATGCCGTGAACGAATATAACCAAAAGGTTCAGCTCACCTTCAACAACCTGAAGGCCGACGGCAACAGCCGAATGACCGATTTCCAGGAGCGTATCGGCGATCAAAAACTGTCTCTCGACAAGGTTGCCATTGCGGTTGAAGGAAAAGAGATGGCCGTGCTGGAAGGTATGGACGTCAACGGCAAATCCGACGTTTCCAAAGACGGTAAAAGCATCAACACGCAGCTGGATTACACGCTGAAGAGCCTGAAGGTGCAGAATCAGGACCTGGGCACCGGCAAGCTGTCACTGAAGATCGGCAATATCGACGGCCAGGCGTGGCACGAGTTTAGCCAGAAATACAGCAAAGAGAGCCAGGCGCTGCTGACCGATGCCGCACTCCAGCAGAACCCTGAAGTGTACCAGCAGCAGGCGATGGCGGTACTATTCAACAACCTGCCTGTCCTGCTGAAAGGCGAGCCGGTGATCACCGTTGCGCCGCTGAGCTGGAAAAACAGCAAAGGCGAAACCAGCTTTAACCTGTCGCTGTTCCTGAAAGATCCGGCAACCGCAACGGGTGAACCGCAGACGCTGGCGCAGGAAGTGGATCGCAGCGTGAAGTCGCTCGACAGCAAGCTGACCATCCCGATGGATATGGCGACCGAGTTTATGACCCAGATTGCGAAGCTGGAAGGCTACGGCGATGAAGACGCCGGCAAGCTGGCTAACCAGCAGGTGAAAGGTCTGGCGGCAATGGGCCAGATGTTCCGCATCACTAAAGTGGAAAACAACACGATTTCCACCAGCCTGCAGTACGCCAACGGCCAGGTAACGCTGAACGGCGACAAGATGCCGCTGGAAGACTTCGTCGGCATGTTTGGTATGCCGACGCTGGGGATGCCGGAACCGGCTGAACCGGCAGCGCCAACCGAACCGACGGCACCGCAGCAGTAAACGGCAAAACCCCTCGCATGAGGGGTTTTATATTGCCCGCTAATTTTTCCATCCAGCCAGGAAATCCAGCAGAAGCGCGTTCACTTTCTCTGGCTGCTCCTCCTGCGGCAGATGGCCGCACTCATCAATACCCTGCGCCCGCAGGTTCTCCGCCATTTCGGCCCAGACGCTTTCCATATCGAAAAGCTTGCCGACCGCATGAAAATCATTCCCCCACAGCGACATTACCGGGCAGGTGATTTTCACCTCAGCGTCTGCCATATCCTGCGCCACATCCTCTGCGTTGGCGCGATAGTCAGCCATTGCGCCACGCACGGCACCCGGCGCCTGATACGCCCGAACATAGGTGTCAAACGCCTCGCCGCTGATGGTCGAGGGATTGTAGGTCCAGTCCGAGAAAAAGTGGCGCAGCCAGATATGCTCCCGACCCGCAATCAGCGCTTCCGGCAGGTCTGGCACAAGATGAAACAGGAAGAACCAGTACGCACGCGCAATCGACGCATTTAGATCGCGCGCCACAATACGCGTTGGCACGTTATCCATCACCACCAGTCGATCCACCAGCTCAGGGTAATCTTTTGCAAACCGCGTCGCGACGCGCGCGCCGCGATCGTGCCCTACCAGCACCACTTTCTGTAAACCCAGCACACGCATCAGTTCCCGGATGTCCCGCGCCATGTTGCGCTTATCATAGCCAGAAGCAGGTTTATCCGTTTCGCCATACCCGCGTAAATCCGGTGCAATCACGCGGTAGTGCCGGGACAGTACGGGTATCTGGTAGCGCCAGGCATAGTTTGTTTCAGGAAAACCATGCAGGAGAATAACCGGTGCGCCTTCACCCTCTTCAACCACAAACTGACGGATACCGTTTGCCATTACGGTGTAACTTTTCATGCTCGTCACCTCACTTTATTTCAGCAGAGGCACGTTGGCCGCACGTTGATAAGGACCGTAATTGACAGGATTCCAGCTATAGCCCTGCTGCCAGGCGGTGATATGCCCGATACCGGGGAAAGGCAGATGTGCCGCAGCCATCCACTCACCGTCTTTCGCCAGCGCGTTAAACTCCTGCGCCCGGGATGAGATGGCTTTTTTCGGATCGACATCAAAGCGAATAGACACTTCAGGGTGCGGGAACTGGACGGCAGGAGCATGAATCAAATCCCCAATGAAGTTGATAGCCGTCCCCTGCGACGCGAAGCGATAAACGGTACTGCCAGGCGTATGCCCGATGGCATATGCCGTCTGGACTTCCGGGACAGGCGAAGCTGGCGGGACGAAGGTTTTAAGGTGCCCGGCGGCTTTATACGCAGACAGCGCATTCCTGGCGATAGCGAAATACTCCCTCGCATTAGCCGGCGCGCTCGCTTCTTTTGCGGGGTCAAGCCAGTAGTCGGCCTCCCCCTGCGGTACGTAGACGGTAGCATTGGGGAACAACGCCTTACCCTCTGCATCGCTCAGGCCGCATACGTGGTCAAGATGCAGGTGGGTCAGGAAAATGGTATCAACCTGCTCGGGACGGTACCCTGATGCGTTCATATTGCTGACCAACTGGCCGGCCGTTTCCGCCATGCAGTGGCCCCCCCCGCTGTCAATCATGACCAGGTGTTTACCGGTATTCACCAGAAAGGCGTTAAAGGCGGTAGGCATGCGTTCGGCATCAACTTTGTGTTGAGCCAGCAGTTCGCGAACCTTGTCGCCTGAGAGCCCGTGTAGTAAGGCAGGCGAAAGATCGTTATAGCCGTCGAACAGCGCCGTTACCTCATATTCCCCGACCGCCAGACGATAATAGCCCGGAACCTGCTGTTTCACCTGTGCCGGGGCATCTGCCCACGATGTGCTTGCCAGGAGCAGGCCGCTGAGCGCCAGAACCGTTTTCAACTTTTTCATCTTCACTCCAGATTGATATTTTTCAGGTTGTGAAGAGACTATGGCAGCGTAACGATAAATAATGTAGATATGTACTTTGATAAGTCAGCATAACGAAAATCGATGCAATGAAACTGGAAGATGTTGAAGTGTTTGTCGAAGCCGTCAAGGCGGGTAGTCTGGCGGGCGCCGCGCGTCGGCTCTCTGTGAGCGCCATGGCGGCGTCACGGTCTCTTAATAATCTTGAGGCTGAACTGGGGGTCAGGCTGGTGCACCGCACCACGCGTTCCCTGTCACCCACCAGCGATGGGGCCGTTTTTTTGCCCCATGCGCAGGCTTTGCTGGAAGATAAAAATAACGCGCTTGCCGATCTGTTTCCCGAAGGGACGCACCTTTCCGGACGCCTGCGTATTACCGCCTCAGCGGGGTTTGGCCGTAAGATCGTTGCTCCCATGCTGACCCGGTTCATGCAGCAACATCCCGCCCTGCAGGTCGATTTACTCGCCACCGACGAACAGGTTGATATTGTCGGAAAAGGCATAGACGTGGCGTTACGCATTGCGCCGCTGCGCGATAACCGGCTGGTTGCCCATCGCCTGTGTCACAACCCTCGCGATCTCTGCGCCAGCGCGGCGTATCTTGCCGCGAATGGCTATCCAAAATCGTTTAACGATCTGGCGGCACACAGCTGTCTGACCACGTCAGATACCGTCCACTGGTCATTCGAACAGGGTGAACAGCGCTACAAACAAAAGGTGTCGGGCCGATTCTCCGCGAACTCCGTTGAGGCCATTTTCGAAGCCTGCCTCGGAGGGTTGGGGATCGCCAATTTATCTCGCTGGTACGTAGAGCCGGCGTTCAGTGAGGGTAAACTCGAGCGGATCGTCCTTGAAGACGCCCAGCCGGAATCGCTGGCCGTTTGGGCGGTCTACCCGACCTCACGGCTGATCCCGGCAAAAGTGAGAAAATTTGTGGAAGCGCTGGAAGCCGAACTGTTGCTCAATCCGCTGACGCAACCCACCTGATATTATTTCACCGTCACCAGCCGCGCCGCCACAATCTGGTGTCCGGCCTGAACGTCCGTGTTGTCGATGCGCTGCATGATCCTGTCCGCCAGCGTGTAGCCCATCTCCCGCGCGGGGGTGGTGGCCCAGACGATCGGCAGATCGTCGAGCGCGTTTTCACCGACGTCGGCGAACGCCCCCAGCGCCACCTGATGGCCGAAGAAGGTTTCCACCCCGCCCTCGCCGCTCTGACGCCCGGCGCGGATCAGGCCAAACCAGGCGCCCATAGCAATCACATCGTTGTAACAAATCACGGCGCTGATCGTCGGACTGCTGCGCAGCAGCGCGCCTATCGCTTCCGCCGCTTTCTTCTGGCTGGATTCACACTCCACGACCCATTCGCTGTGGAACGGCAGGCCGTATTTAATCAGCGTCGCGCAGTAGCCGCCGACCCGCTCGGCGCGGGTCAGGGACGAACTTTTCCCGCCGAGCCACGCAATGCGCTGGTGTCCGCGTCGAATAAGATGCTCGGTCAGCATTTGCGCGGCCTGCATATTATCCGGGCGCAGCGTATCGGCCTCGTCCAGGTAGCTGGCGCGCGAAGCAAACACCAGCGGCACGCCTTTTTCGGCGGCGCGCTCGCACAGCTCGCTGCCCACGCCCGACGCCCCGGCGACGATCACCCCGTCAACACCCTGATTCAGCAGCATATCGAGCCGGGAGAGAAGCTGATCGGGCTCGCGACCGCCGTGCAGAAGAAAGACCATCCGCCCCTGCGCTTCAAGCGCTTCGGTTAACCCTGCGGTCAGCTCCGCATAGAAAGGTGACGTCAGGTCGCGGACAATCAGGCCAATCACCCCGCTTTGCCCGCCGCGCAGCGCCGACGCCTGACGGTTACGCACAAAACCCAGCTGCTCAACCGCCTCGTTAACCCGTTGACCGGTCGCAGGAGAGATGCGCCCTTTTCCGCTTAGCACCAGAGAAACGGTGCTGACGGAAACGCCCGCCGCCAGCGCGACATCGTTGATGGTGATTTTTTTCGCTACAGCCATGTGTTGGCGTGACTCCCTGAAATGAGATCGGTAAAACGTTTTATCAATACGTTATCTTTATACTACCAGTCAAAGCCTGAGAATGTGATTTAGCGCGCACTAAACTTTGATAAAACGTTTTATCTTCTCGCAGCATTGAAGCAGGCAAACTGATTTTAACAATAAAGGAGTCGTTTTATGACGGCGAAAGCAGCACAAAAAATATCGCTGTGGGAATTTTTCCAGCAACTGGGTAAAACCTTTATGCTGCCCGTGGCACTCCTCTCGTTCTGCGGGATCATGCTCGGGATCGGCAGCTCGCTGAGCAGTAAAGACGTCATCACGCTGATCCCGTTCCTCGGTACCCCTGTGCTGCAGGCGATCTTCATCTGGATGAGTAAAGTCGGCTCCTTTGCGTTTAGCTTCCTGCCCGTGATGTTCTGTATCGCTATCCCGCTGGGCCTGGCGCGCGAGAACAAAGGCGTCGCGGCATTTGCCGGGTTTGTGGGCTACGCCGTGATGAACCTGGCGGTTAACTTCTGGCTGACCGCGAAAGGCATTTTGCCGACCACCGACGCCGCCGTACTGAAAGCCAACAACATTCAGAGCGTGATCGGTATCCAGTCTATTGATACCGGGATCCTCGGGGCAGTGATCGCGGGTGTGATTATCTGGATGCTGCACGAGCGCTTCCATAATATCCGGCTGCCGGATGCCCTGGCCTTCTTCGGCGGTACCCGCTTTGTGCCGATTGTTACCCTGGTGGTGATGGGTCTGTTCGGTTTAATCATTCCGCTGATCTGGCCGGTCTTTGCGATGGGCATCAACGGTATTGGCCGCATCATCAACGGCGCGGGAGATTTCGGTCCGATGATCTTCGGTACCGGCGAGCGTCTGCTGCTGCCGTTTGGCCTGCAGCATATCCTGGTGGCCCTGATTCGCTTCACCGAAGCGGGCGGTACGATGGAGGTGTGCGGTCACGACGTGAGCGGCGCGCTGACCATCTTCCAGGCGCAGCTGAGCTGCCCGACTACCCACGGCTTCTCGGAAAGTGCCACCCGCTTCCTGTCTCAGGGTAAAATGCCTGCCTTCCTCGGCGGCCTGCCGGGTGCCGCGCTGGCGATGTACCACTGCGCTCGCCCGGAAAACCGTCATAAAATTAAAGGCCTGCTGATTTCCGGCGTGATCGCCTGCGTCGTGGGCGGTACCACCGAACCAATCGAATTCCTGTTCCTGTTCGTCGCACCGGTGCTGTACCTCATCCACGCGGTGCTGACCGGTCTGGGCTTTACCGTGATGGCGGTGCTGGGCGTGACCATCGGCAACACCGACGGCAACGTGATCGACTTCGTGGTGTTCGGGATCCTGCACGGCCTGTCCACCAAGTGGTACCTGGTACCAGTTGTGGCGGCTATCTGGTTTGCGGTTTACTACGGCATCTTCCGCTTCGCCATCACCCGCTTTAACCTGAAAACGCCTGGCCGCGATACCGATACGGCGAGCAGCGTTGAACAGGCGGTTGCCGGGACCGTGGGCAAATCCGGCTACAACACACCGGCCATTCTGGCGGCGCTGGGCGGCGCGGATAACATCACCTCGCTGGATAACTGCATCACCCGCCTGCGTCTGTCGGTGGCGGATATGTCAAAAGTGGATACCAACGCCCTGAAAGCCAACCGGGCCATCGGCGTGGTACAGTTAAATCAGCACAATTTGCAGGTGGTTATCGGCCCGCAGGTCCAGTCGGTGAAGGATGAGCTGGCAACCCTGATGCGAACAGTTGAAGCCTGATGCCTCAGCCCCCTCTCTTGAGGGGGTTTTACTTTAAGGACTCACGTCATGTTTGATTTTTCTACCGTCGTGGATCGACACGGCACCTGGTGTACGCAGTGGGACTACGTCGCCGACCGCTTTGGCGCGGCCGATCTGCTGCCCTTCACCATCTCGGATATGGATTTCGCCACCGCGCCCTGCGTTACCGACGCGCTGCATCAGCGCATTAATCACGGCGTGCTGGGCTACAGCCGCTGGAAGAATGATGAGTTTCTCGCCGCCGTCGCGCACTGGTTCCAGCAGCGCTTTAACAGCACGATTGATACGGAAACCGTCGTTTATGGTCCTTCCGTTATCTACATGGTGTCAGAGCTGATTCGTCTCTGGTCACACCCCGGCGATGGCGTAGTGGTTCACACCCCGGCATACGACGCGTTTTACAAAGCTATTGAAGGGAATGCGCGTCATGTGGTGCCCGTGGAGATGGAAAAGCATGCCGCAGGCTGGCAGGGAAATATGGCGGCGCTGGAAGTGGCCCTGGCGAAACCTGAAAACAAAATTTTGCTGCTGTGCAGCCCGCAAAACCCGACCGGCAAGGTCTGGACGCGGGACGAGCTGGCGCAGATGGCTGAACTGTGCGCACGCTATGACGTGGCGGTTATCAGCGATGAAATCCATATGGATATGGTGTGGGGAGAGCATCGCCACACGCCCTGGAACGCGGTGGCGCGCGGTAAATGGGCGCTTCTCACCTCCGGCTCGAAAAGCTTTAATATTCCGGCGCTGACGGGCGCTTACGGCCTGATCGGCGATGAAGCGAGCCGTAACGGTTATCTCAGCGCACTAAAAGGCCGGGACGGACTCTCTTCCCCTTCCGTGCTGGCGCTGACGGCGCATATTGCCGCCTATCAGCAGGGAGCGCCGTGGCTGGATGCCCTGCGGGGGTATCTGGAAGAGAATCTGTTGTATATCGCGCAGGAAGTAAACCGCGCCTTTCCGAAACTGAACTGGCAGCCGCCCGAAGCGACCTACCTGGCCTGGATTGACCTGCGCCCCCTGAACATTGACGATCGGGCGCTGCAAAAAGTGCTGATCGAGCAGCAAAAAGTCGCCATCATGCCGGGATATACCTACGGCAAAGAGGGAAACGGCTTTGTTCGCCTGAACGCCGGCTGTCCGCGCAGCAAGCTTGAACAAGGGGTGCAACGTCTCATTGCCGGGATTAACACGCTCCTGTAATCAATTTGCGCAACGGAATATTCCCTTGCGCAAATAGCTTTTTACCCCGTTTTGTTTTTATAATATGGCGCACTTTAACCAGAAAAGAGTGCGACCATGATTGATACACGCCTGCCTTTAACTGATATTCATCGTCACCTTGACGGTAACATTCGTGCCCAAACCATCCTCGATCTTGGCCGCCAGTTCAATTTAACGCTTCCTGCGCAGACGCTTGAGTCGCTGATCCCTCACGTACAGGTAACCTCCAATGAACCGGACCTGGTCAGCTTCCTGAGCAAACTCGACTGGGGCGTGAAGATGCTGGCCTCGCTGGATGCCTGCCGCCGCGTGGCGTTTGAGAACATTGAAGATGCGGCCCGTAATGGCCTGCATTACGTCGAGCTGCGCTTCTCGCCGGGCTATATGGCGATGACCCACAGCCTGCCCGTTGCAGGCGTGGTGGAAGCCGTGATTGAAGGCGTGCGCGAAGGGTGTAAAACCTTCGACGTTCAGGCCCGTCTGATTGGCATTATGAGCCGTACGTTCGGCGAAGCCGCCTGCCTGCAGGAGCTTGAAGCGCTGCTGGCCCATCGCGATGCCATCACCGCCGTCGATCTGGCCGGTGACGAGCTGGGCTTCCCGGGCAGTCTGTTCCTCTCCCACTTCAACCGCGCGCGCGATGCCGGCTGGCACATTACCGTGCATGCGGGTGAAGCGGCTGGCCCGGAAAGCATCTGGCAGGCCATCCGCGAGCTGGGCGCCGAGCGTATCGGCCACGGCGTGAAGGCGGTAGAAGATCGCGCCCTGATGGATTTCCTGGCGGAGCAGCGTATCGGGATTGAGTCGTGCCTGACGTCTAATATTCAGACCAGCACCGTGGCAACGCTGGCGCATCATCCGCTGAAAACGTTCCTCGAGCACGGCGTGCTGGCCTCGCTGAACACTGACGACCCGGCGGTTCAGGGCGTGGATATCATCCACGAATACAACATCGCCGCACCGCAGGCGGGTCTGAGCCGCGAGCAGATCCGTCAGGCGCAGATCAACGGGCTGGAGATCGCCTTCCTGACGCCTGAAGAGAAGCAGGCGCTTAAAGATAAAGTGGCTCGCGGTTGAGCATTTGCCGGGTAGCGGCTACGCCTTACCCGGCCTACAACAGCCCTTAAAACTTATGCCAGACAGAGCGTGGCGCGATGTTTGGCAGATTCAATACCCAGCTCAATCAGCTCCATAATCTGAATCGCCTGGCTGGCCGGAACCGGATTTTCGCCCGTGCCGTTCAGCGCATCGCGAATGCCCGCATAATAGGCCGGATAGTTGCCCGGGATCGTCAGCAAGGTTTCCTCTACCAGTTCCTCACCTTCCACCCGCGTGACCACGCCGTCCCGCATATCATAGCCCCAGTCTTCCTGCGGCAAACGTTCACCGCTTTTCAGCCGGTCCTCCTGCGGATCGAGGCCAAACTTCACGTAGCTCCCGCGCGTGCCGTGAATGATGTAGCGGGCCGATTCCGCGGCCGCGACCATCGTGCCGTGCAGCACAATCCGCCGCTGCGGGTAGCTGAGCACCGCGTGGAAGTAATCGGTCGTCTGCGCTCCGGGCCGGAGCTGGGCCAGATCGACCGTCATGCTCACCGGCAGACCAAAAAGATTGACGGCCTGATCCAGCAGATGCGGGGCTAAATCGTACCAGATACCGCTGCCCGGACCGACCTGCTCGCGCCAGCGGTTTCGTACCTGCGGACGGAAGCGGTCAAAGTGCGATTCAAAAAAGAGGATCTCCCCTAGCGTGCCTTCACTGAGAAGCCTTTTTACCGTCAGAAAGTCGCTGTCCCAGCGGCGGTTATGGAATACCGACAGCAGCCTGCCCAGACTTTTTGCCAGCGCATCCAGCTCGCGAGCCTGAGACAACGTGACGGTAAAGGGCTTATCGACAACCACGTGCTTACCGGCTTCAAGCGCGGCCTTTGCCAGCGGGAAGTGGGTGTCGTTCGGGGTGGGGATAACGATTAAATCAATATTTGGATCGTTAAAAAGGTGTTTTGGCTCAGAGACAACCGGCACGGAAGGCCAGTCGGCATGGACTTTAGCGGCATCGCTGCTGGATACCGCAGCCAGGGTCATCCCCGGCGTCCCGGCTATCAGAGGCGCATGAAACGTTTTGCTTGCATACCCGTAGCCGATAAGCCCAACGCGGATATTATCACTCATAGTGCCGTCCTCTTTTATGACGTTCTTATTTCACACTGGCTAGCCTGGCATTACCACAGATTAATAATGTGCCATATGACTTAAAATAGCAGGTCGTAGGGGTTGTTTTTGTTACATAGTATTAACCCACTGATTTTGTTTAAGGGAACCGTTCCCAAAGCGCTTGCCGTCGGGGAAACGTCGCTGTAACATTTGCGACCTGTATTTATGGATAAAGTACAACTACGAATCATGACGTCAATTATTAATCGAATCATTGAATTAGCGGGATGGATTGTCCTTGGGGTTTCGGTCATTTTGCTGGGCGTTGCCAGCCATATCGATAACTACCAGCCGCCGGAGCCTGTCGCAGTCGCCCAACCTAAGTAACCGGTTACTGCAATAAAGAGTGACATAATATGTCAGTTACTTATTGCCAGCCCTGGTGAACACGGTTAACCTTCTCTTCCAGGCATCGTCTGATGCCTGAATTTCAGCAAAGAAAACTCCTAATTTCGTCGCGTTACCTGAGTGGGCTGTTTACGTCTTTATTAATCCGTTTATTATTCGAACGAATTACCTTAACTGGTATTACTCACTTTTATATGGAAACTTATTAATATGACAGTTCAGGACTATTTATTAAAATTTCGCAAGATCAATTCGCTTGAGAGCCTGGAAAAACTGTTTGACCATCTGAACTACACCCTGTCGGATAATCAGGACATCATTAATATGTATCGCGCCGCTGACCATCGCCGTGCGGAGCTGGTTTCCGGAGGTCGTTTGTTCAACGTGGGTGAAGTGCCTAAGTCCGTATGGCGTTACGTTTTATAAGAAAGTAGCCATCCGCGCGAAATGTTATATACTCTCCGCCCTGCAAACTGGCTGTACAACATTTCGCGCAGATTATGGGAGAGTTCATGACCGCAACGCCTGGAGAACGCATTGGAGGCTGGTTAATCGCCCCACTGGCATGGCTGCTGGTTGCCTTATTAAGCGCATCACTTGCGCTGCTGCTGTATACCACCGCACTGATTACTCCTCACGCCATCCAGACCCTGATGTCGCAAAGCGTGCTGAGTATTGCGATGTGGTTTGTGTCGTTCGTTTTCGCGATTGGTATGTGGTACTACACTCTGTGGTTGACCATCGCCTTCTTTAAGCGCCGCAAAAGTGTACCTAAACACTACATTATCTGGCTGCTGATTTCGGTTCTGCTGGCGGTTAAAGCCTTTGCTTTTTCGCCCGTATCAGACGCTCTGGCCGTTCGTCAGCTGCTTTTCCCGTTACTGGCGGCCGCGCTGCTGGTCCCCTATTTCAAACGTTCGACGCGGGTAAAAAACACCTTCGTGAACCCGTAATAACCTTACAGATAACCTGTTGTCGCCTGCGTGAGTTTGTCCGATAATAGGCGGCTTTTTTATTTCAGGCTAAATAATGACCGATTACTTACTGCTCTTTGTCGGCACCGTGCTGGTTAACAACTTCGTTCTGGTGAAGTTCCTTGGCCTGTGCCCGTTTATGGGCGTGTCCAAAAAGCTGGAAACGGCGATGGGCATGGGGCTGGCGACAACCTTCGTCATGACGATGGCGTCCATCTGCGCGTGGTTGATTGATACCTGGATCCTCATCCCGCTGGGGTTAATCTATCTTCGCACGCTGGCTTTTATTCTGGTCATTGCGGTTGTTGTGCAATTTACTGAAATGGTGGTGCGTAAAACCAGCCCGGCCCTCTATCGCCTGCTGGGTATCTTCCTGCCGCTGATCACCACCAACTGTGCCGTTCTCGGCGTTGCGCTGCTGAACATCAACCTTGGCCATAACTTTATGCAGTCGGCGCTGTACGGTTTTTCCGCCGCCGTCGGTTTCTCATTTGTTATGGTCCTGTTCGCGTCGATTCGCGAGCGTCTGGCGGCAGCGGATATCCCTGCGCCCTTCCGCGGTAACGCGATTGCGCTGGTTACCGCGGGTTTAATGTCTCTGGCCTTTATGGGCTTTAGTGGTCTGGTGAAGTTGTAATGAATGCTATCTGGATTGCCATCGCCTCTATCAGCGTCCTGGGGTTGGTGTTTGGCCTTATCCTGGGTTACGCCTCCCGCCGTTTCGCGGTAGAGGACGATCCCGTTGTTGAAAAAATTGATGAGCTTTTGCCGCAAAGCCAGTGCGGGCAGTGCGGCTACCCGGGCTGCCGCCCCTATGCCGAAGCGGTAGGGATTCAGGGTGAAAAAATTAACCGCTGCGCCCCCGGCGGTGAAGCGGTGATGCTGAAAATCGCGGCCCTGCTTAACGTCGATCCGCAGCCCGTTGATGGCGATGCGGAGGTGCAGGAGCCGGTTCGCGCCCTGGCCGTGATCGACGAAGCCAACTGCATCGGCTGCACCAAATGTATTCAGGCCTGCCCGGTTGACGCCATTGTCGGCGCCACCCGCGCCATGCACACCGTCGTGGCGGATCTGTGCACCGGCTGTAACCTCTGCGTGGCCCCCTGCCCGACGCAATGTATCGAGCTGCGCCCGGTTGAAACGACTACCGAAAGCTGGAAGTGGGATCTTCAAACCATTCCGGTTCGCATCATTCCTGTGGAACAACATGCTTAAGTTATTTTCTGCTTTCAGAAAAGAGAAGATTTGGGACTTTGACGGCGGTATCCATCCGCCAGAGATGAAAACCCAGTCCAACGGCACGCCGCTGCGTCAAATTCCGCTGGCAACGCGTTACGTCATGCCGCTCAAGCAGCATATTGGCGCTGAGGGCGAGCTGTGCGTGAAAGAAGGCGATAGGGTTCTTCGCGGTCAGCCGCTGACCTTTGGCCGTGGGCGAATGCTGCCGATACATGCCCCCACCTCCGGTAAAGTGGTGGCGATTGCCCCGCATACGGTGGCTCATCCGTCTGCGCTGTCGGAACTGAGCGTGATCATTGAAGCCGACGGCGAAGACCGCTGGATCGATCGTGACGGCTGGAGCGATTACCGCAGCCAGAGCCGCGAAGCGCTTATCGAGCGAATTCATCAGTTCGGCGTCGCCGGGCTGGGCGGCGCGGGCTTCCCTACCGGCGTTAAGCTGCGCGGCGGTGGCGATAACATCCAGACGTTGATTATCAATGCCGCCGAGTGCGAGCCGTATATCACCGCAGACGATCGTCTGATGCAGGATTGCGCCGCTCAGGTGGTGGAAGGCATCCGCATCCTGGCATACATTCTGAAGCCGCGGGAAGTGCTGATTGGTATCGAAGACAATAAACCGCAGGCCATCTCGATGCTGCGCGCCGTGCTGGCGGGCAGTCATGATATTAGCCTGCGCGTTATCCCGACCAAGTACCCTTCTGGCGGCGCAAAACAGCTGACGCAAATTCTGACCGGCAAGCAGGTGCCGCACGGCGGACGCTCATCGGATATCGGCGTGCTGATGCAAAACGTTGGCACCGCCTATGCGGTGAAGCGCGCGGTGATTGACGGCGAGCCGTTGACCGAGCGCGTGGTGACGCTGACAGGGGAATCGATTTCCCGTCCGGGCAACGTCTGGGCGCGTCTGGGTACGCCGGTGCGCCATCTGCTGGAACAGGCTGAATTTTGCCCGGCCAGCGATCAGATGGTGATCATGGGCGGCCCGCTGATGGGCTTTACGCTGCCGTGGCTGGACGTTCCGGTAGTGAAAATCACTAACTGTCTGCTCGCTCCTTCCCCCACCGAAATGGGTGAAGAGCAGGAAGAGAAAGGTTGCATCCGCTGCAGCGCCTGTGCCGATGCCTGCCCGGCGGATCTCCTCCCGCAGCAGCTTTACTGGTACAGCAAAGGCCAACTGCACGACAAGGCAAAATCCCATAATCTGGCCGACTGCATTGAATGCGGCGCCTGCGCCTGGGTCTGCCCAAGCAACATTCCGCTGGTGCAATACTTCCGTCAGGAGAAGGCCGAGATTTATGCCATCTCCATGGAAGAAAAACGCGCCGCAGAAGCTAAGGCACGTTTCGAAGCGCGTCAGGCGCGACTGGAGCGCGAAAAAATCGCCCGTCAGGAACGCCATAAGCAGGCCGCCGTTCAGCCTGCCGGGAAAGATCAGGATGCGATCAACGCCGCACTGGCGCGCGTTCGCGAGAAAAAAGCCGATGCCGCCCAGACGGTGGTGATCCAGGCCGGGGAAAAACCGGATAACAGCGAAGCGATTGCCGCCCGCGAAGCGCGAAAGGCTGCGGCTCGCGCGCGTCAGGCGGAAAAAGCGCAAACGGTTCAGGCAGATACTGAGATAGACCCGCGTAAAGCGGCCGTTGAAGCGGCGATAGCCCGGGCCAAGGCCCGCAAAGCTGGAGAGCAGCAGGTAGTCGTCGAGCAAGAAGCGGTCGACCCACGCAAAGCCGCCGTTGAAGCGGCGATTGCCCGCGCCAAAGCCCGTAAGGCTGCGCAGCAGGCGCCAGAGGCAGTATCAGAAGCAGAAGCACCACCGGTCGACCCGCGTAAAGCCGCCGTCGAAGCAGCGATTGCCCGCGCCAAAGCCCGTAAGGCTGCGCAGCAGGAAGAGCAGCCGCAGGCCGCCAACGATGACCCGCGCAAGGCCGCCGTCGCCGCCGCCATTGCGCGCGTTCAGGCGAAGAAAGCCGCACAGCAAGCCGTAAACGAGGATTAAATGGTTTTCAGAATCGCAAGTTCCCCTTACACCCACAACCAGCGTCAGACATCGCGCATTATGATGCTGGTCTGCCTGGCCGCGCTGCCGGGCATTGCCGTTCAGTGCTGGTTTTTCGGCTGGGGAACCCTGTTCCAGATAGCCCTGGGCTGCGCCAGCGCCGTCGCGGCGGAAGCACTCGTCCTGAAGCTGCGTAAGATGGCGGTGTCACGCATTCTGGCTGACAACTCCGCGCTGCTGACCGGCCTGCTGCTCGCCATCAGTATTCCGCCGTTTGCCCCGTGGTGGATGGTCGTGCTCGGTACCGTGTTTGCCGTGATCATTGCCAAACAGCTGTACGGCGGGCTCGGCCATAACCCGTTTAACCCGGCGATGATTGGCTACGTGGTGCTGCTGATCTCCTTCCCCGTGCAGATGACCAGCTGGCTGCCACCGCACGAGATTGCGGCCACGGTTCCGGGCTTTATGGATGCCCTGCACGTGATCTTTACCGGCCATACGGCGCTCGGCGCTGATATGAACGCCCTGCGCATGGGCGTGGACGGCATCAGCCAGGCCACGCCTCTCGATACCTTTAAAACGTCCCTGCACGCCGGGCAAAGCGTTGAGCAGATCATGAAATCCGCGATTTACAGCGGCATGCTGGCGGGTGCGGGCTGGCAGTGGGTCAACCTGGCATATCTGCTGGGCGGCCTGTTCCTGCTGCAGCAAAAAGCCATTCGCTGGCATATTCCGGTCAGCTTCCTCGTGACGCTGGCGGTTTGCGCCACGCTGGGTTGGGTCTTCTCTCCTGAATCACTGGCCAACCCGCAGATGCACCTGCTCTCCGGGGCGACCATGCTGGGTGCCTTCTTTATCCTGACGGACCCGGTTACGGCGTCAACGACTAACCGCGGCCGCCTGATCTTCGGCGCGCTGGCGGGCCTGCTGGTATGGTTGATCCGCAGCTTTGGCGGTTACCCGGACGGCGTAGCGTTTGCCGTCCTGCTTGCCAACATTACCGTTCCGCTCATCGACTATTACACGCGTCCGCGCGTGTACGGCCATCGCTAAGGGTTTCGCCATGTTAAAAACGATGCAAAAGCACGGCGTCACGCTGGCTGTCTTCGCCGCGGTCCTGACCGGGCTGACGGCCCTGGTTAACACGTTAACCAAAACGACCATCGAAGAGCAGGCTTCAAAGCAGCAAAAGGCGCTGTTCGATCAGGTCATCCCGTCAGATTTCTACGATAATGACCTGCAAAAGAGCTGCTTTGTGGTAGACGCGCCGCAGCTTGGGAAAGGCGCGCACCGCCTCTTTATCGCCCGTAAAGGGAATAGACCGGTAGGCGCAGTGATGGAAGCGACGGCGCCCGACGGCTATTCCGGCGCCATTCAGCTGCTTGTCGGCAGCGATTTCTCCGGCACTATTCTGGGTACTCGCGTGACGGAACATCATGAAACGCCGGGCCTGGGGGATAAAATTGAAACCCGTCTGAGCGACTGGATTTTGCACTTTGCCGGTAAAGTTATCCATGGCGAAGGGGATACCGCGTTTGCGGTGAAGAAAGATGGCGGCGAGTTCGACCAGTTCACCGGCGCGACCATCACGCCGCGCGCCGTGGTGAACGCCGTAAAACGAGCCGGGCTGTATGCTGAAACGCTGCCCGCGCAAATCAACAATCTTCCGGCCTGTGAGGAGTAATCATGAGCCAGGTTAAAGAGGTTATTGTCCAGGGGTTGTGGAAGAACAACTCCGCGCTGGTCCAGCTTCTGGGGATGTGTCCCCTGCTGGCGGTAACGTCCACCGCCACCAACGCGCTCGGTCTGGGTCTGGCAACCACGCTGGTGCTGACGCTGACCAACCTCTCCATCTCCGCCCTGCGCCGCTGGACGCCGTCGGAAATTCGTATTCCGATTTACGTCATGATCATTGCGTCGGTGGTCAGTATCGTCCAGATGCTGATTAACGCCTACGCGTTCGGTCTGTACCAGTCGCTCGGGATCTTTATTCCCCTTATCGTCACCAACTGTATCGTCGTTGGCCGTGCGGAAGCGTTCGCGGTGAAAAACAGCCCCGCCATGTCGGCGCTGGATGGTTTTTCCATTGGAATGGGCGCCACCTGCGCCATGTTCGTGCTGGGCTCGCTGCGCGAGATCCTCGGTAACGGTACGCTGTTTGACGGCGCAGATGCGCTGCTGGGCGGCTGGGCCAAAGCGCTGCGCGTTGAAGTGTTCCACACCGATACGCCATTCCTGCTGGCAATGCTGCCCCCTGGCGCGTTTATTGGCCTTGGCATGATGCTGGCGATAAAATACCTGATTGATGAGAAACGTAAGCGCCGCGCGGCTGAGCGTAGCGTTCTGGAAGGGACACCCGAGAAGGCTTCATGAATAAAGAAAAGCGCATTGCGATCCTGACCCGTCTGCGGGACGAGAACCCGCACCCGACGACGGAGCTGAATTTTACCTCCCCGTTTGAACTGCTGATCGCGGTGTTGCTCTCTGCACAGGCGACCGATGTGAGCGTCAATAAAGCCACTGCCCTGCTCTATCCGGTCGCCAATACGCCAAAAGCCATGCTGGAGCTGGGCGTGGAAGGCGTGAAGTCCTATATCAAAACCATCGGCCTGTTTAACAGCAAAGCCGAGAACGTCATTAAGACCTGCCGGATCCTGCTGGAACAGCACGGAGGCGAAGTACCGGAAGATCGCGCCGCGCTGGAAGCCTTACCGGGCGTGGGGCGTAAGACCGCGAACGTGGTGCTCAACACCGCGTTTGGCTGGCCGACCATCGCCGTGGATACGCATATTTTCCGCGTCTCTAACAGGACTAACTTCGCGCCGGGGAAAAATGTTGAGCAGGTCGAAGAGAAGCTGTTAAAGGTGGTTCCGGCCGAATTTAAGGTTGACTGCCATCACTGGCTGATTCTGCACGGCCGCTATACCTGTATTGCCCGTAAGCCTCGATGCGGCTCGTGCATTATTGAAGATCTCTGCGAATACAAAGAAAAAGTATATCCCTGATCGTCACAATCCCTTACCAAAAGAAGGGCTACCAGGCACCCTTCTTTTGGCCGTTATTTGTCCGTCTTTCATTCCCCCTGACCTGTCACTTGTTCGGTTGTTTAACGCTCAAACAGGTTAATACTTTTTTCATAGCCAAAAATTTCTATACATCTGTGATCGCGATCACCCTGATAACTTCATGTTGAATTTTTGTTGTCAAAATCCGCCTAAACCCTTTGTCTGACAAGATACCCTCCTTCCATCACCGAAGATAAGACCAGCTATTTTTCAGAATATGGCCCATATCACTGCATTAAGCGGCAAATAGCAGAACATATCGCCAAAAGCCGGTCAGGGTGGGTTATCGCCAGTCGAAAAAACTACCTTTACTCATCGTATGAAATTTAACGCTGAATAACATTTATATGAACCGACGATTATACCACTTCAGATATATGTAACAGATTATTACAAACGTATTGCCAGATGGGGCAGGATAGTGAACATTACCCGCCGTTTCTCCTCCCAATATAACTATAAGGCGTATGGACTACGGCCATCGCGCTATGAACACCCCCGTTAATATGGGATGTAAAAAAAGAGGTATATGTGTCTACTGCAAACAATAAACCAACAGATGAAAGCGTGAGTCTTAACGCTTTTAAACAGCCTAAAGCGTTCTATCTCATCTTCTCTATCGAGTTATGGGAGCGTTTTGGTTATTACGGCCTGCAAGGGATCATGGCGGTTTACCTGGTAAAACAGCTGGGTATGTCCGAAGCCGATTCCATCACGCTGTTCTCTTCCTTTAGTGCTCTGGTGTACGGTCTGGTCGCTATTGGCGGCTGGCTGGGTGATAAAGTCCTCGGGACTAAACGCGTCATCATGCTGGGCGCCATTGTCCTGGCGATTGGCTATGGTCTGGTTGCATGGTCAGGGCATGATGCCGCTGTCGTGTATATGGGTATGGCGACGATTGCCGTCGGTAACGGTCTGTTCAAAGCGAACCCGTCCTCCCTGCTTTCTACCTGCTATAACAAAGACGATCCGCGCCTGGACGGTGCATTTACCATGTACTACATGTCCATCAACATCGGTTCGTTCTTCTCGATGCTGGCAACCCCATGGCTTGCGGCGAAGTTCGGCTGGAGCGTGGCGTTTGCGCTGAGCTTCGTGGGCATGTTGATCACCGTGGTCAACTTCCTGTTCTGCCGCAGCTGGGTTAAAGACTACGGTTCAAAACCTGACTTCGAGCCTGTGCATATGGGCAAACTGCTGGCCACCATCGTGGGCGTTGTTGTCCTCGCGGCAATTGCCACCTGGCTGCTGCACAACCAGGGTATCGCCCGTGCCGTTCTGGGCGTGGTTGCGCTGGGTATCGTGGTTATCTTTGCGAAAGAAGCGTTCGCCATGCAGGGTGCTGCCCGTCGCAAGATGATTGTGGCGTTCATTCTGATGCTGGAAGCGATTATCTTCTTCGTGCTGTACAGCCAGATGCCAACCTCACTGAACTTCTTCGCCATTCGTAACGTTGAGCACTCAATTCTGGGCATCGCGTTCGAGCCGGAACAGTATCAGGCGCTGAACCCGTTCTGGATCATGATTGGTAGCCCGATTCTGGCCGCTATCTATAACAAGATGGGCGACCGTCTGCCAATGCCGCACAAGTTTGCTATCGGTATGGTGCTGTGCTCCGGCGCGTTCCTGGTGCTGCCGCTGGGTACCAAATTTGCCACCGACGCGGGTATCGTGTCCGTTAACTGGCTGATCCTGAGCTACGCGCTGCAGTCTATCGGTGAACTGATGATCTCCGGTCTGGGTCTGGCGATGGTTGCACAGCTGGTGCCACAGCGTCTGATGGGCTTCATTATGGGTAGCTGGTTCCTGACCACTGCCGGTGCGGCAATCATTGCGGGTAAAATTGCGAACCTGATGGCTGTGCCGGAAAACGTCACTGACCCACTGGTCTCCCTGAACGTCTACGGTACCGTGTTCATGCAGATTGGTATCGCGACTGCGGTTATTGCAGTTCTGATGCTGCTGACCGCGCCGAAACTGAATCGTATGACTCAGGACGACGACAAGACGGCTGAAGCGACCAAAACCGCTACCGCGTAAGATTATTGAGAAACGACAGAACAGAAGCCGCTAGTGTATTAGCGGCTTTTTTTTTGTCCGTTGGCGCACTAACATAGCTGAAACCTCAGCAAAAAGGAGTTACCGATGAAACTGTTCTACAAACCGGGCGCGTGCTCTCTTGCTTCCCATATCACCCTGCGCGAGAGCGGCAAAGATTTCACGCTGGACGGCGTTGATCTGATGAAAAAGCGTCTGGAAAATGGCGATGATTTTCTTGCCATTAACCCCAAGGGACAAGTTCCGGCGCTCTTGCTGGATGACGGTACTCTGCTGACCGAAGGCGTCGCGATTATGCAGTTCCTGGCCGATAGCGTACCCGATCGCCAGCTGCTGGCTCCGGTCAGTACCATTTCTCGCTATAAGACGCTGGAATGGCTCAACTACATTGCGACCGAACTGCACAAAGGATTTACGCCGTTGTTCCGCCCGGATACGCCAGAGGAGTTCAAACCGACCCTGCGTGCGCTTCTTGAGAAAAAGCTGCAGTACGTTAACGAATCGCTGAAAGACGAACAGTGGATTTGTGGTTCGCGCTTCACGATTGCCGATGCGTATCTGTTTACCGTGCTGCGCTGGGCGCGCGCGGTTAAGCTGAACCTGGAAGGGTTAGACCATATCGCATTGTATATGAAACGCGTGGCAGAGCGTCCTGCAGTGGCTGCGGCGCTGAAAGCGGAAGGGTTGAATTAACCGAGCGGCCTGTGTTGCCGGGTGGCGCTAACGCTTACCCGGCCTACACGTTTTGGCCGGTTATAACCGGGTTGCGCTGAAATAGTGCTCCGGCTTCGCGATACGATCCTGTGCCGCAACCACCTGCAGTTCATATTCCTGCATCTCTTTCGTCGCAATCATGATTTCGTACACCGCCGCGGTAACGTGCTCCAGCGCGTCGCGCATCGTCGCGCCCTGCAGCAATTTCACCAGCAGCAGACCGCTGGTGACATCCCCGACCCCAACCGGCTGGCGCAGGCCAAAATCCACCAGCGGACGGCTGATATGCCAGGCGTCATCTTTCGTCACCAGAAGCATCTCAAAACGGTCCTGGCTCAGCCCTGCGCGGGCGAGATGTTTTACCAGCACCACCTCAGGCCCCTGAGCGATCAGTTCGCGAGACGCGCTTACCGCCTCTTCTACGCTGTTAACCGGACGCTCGCAGAGAATTTCGAGCTCGACCAGGTTTGGCGCAATGATATCGCTGGCGGGCAGCGCGTGGCGGACGTGAAACTCTGCGACGCCTGGCGCCACGATACAGCCTTTCTCCGGATGGCCCATGACGGGGTCGCAGAAGTATTTTGCCGCCGGGTTTGCGGCTTTCACCTGACGTACGATGCCGAGGATATGCTCCCCCTGCTCCGCTGAGCCGAGGTAGCCGCTCAGCACGGCGTCACAGCGTCTGAGCTGGTCGATATCGGCAATTCCCTGCACAACCTCGGTGAGGTGCGAAGGTGGCATTACGCAGCCGGTCCATTTGCCGTATTGCGTGTGGTTAGAGAACTGCACGGTATTAAGGGGCCAGACGTTGACGCCGAGGCGACGCATCGGGAATTCCGCGGCGCTATTGCCTGCGTGTCCAAAAACAACGTGGGACTGAATGGCGAGGATGTTCTTCATTTTTTTCTTACCAAACCCTGAAAAAACAAAAGGGGCGTGGTTTCCCACGCCCCTGGAGACTGTTAATTATTTCCAGCAGACAAGGCAGTAGTTTTTCTTACCGCGACGCAGCAGCGTGTAGCGACCATACAGACGGTCACCGTCAACGAAGGTGTATTCCGGATCGGCCTGTTTCTCGCCGTTGATGGTGATAGCGTTAGAGGCGATAGTTTTACGCGCCTGACCGCGCGAAGGCTGGAGCTCAGAGTCCACCAGCGCCTGCATCAGGTCAGCCCCTTTTTCCATCTCAACCATTGGCACGCCGTCCTGCGCCAGCTGTTCGAAGTCCGCTTCGCTCAGATCGCTCAGGGTACCGTTGAACAGGCTTGCGGTAATACGTTTTGCCGCGGCCAGACCTTCTTCACCGTGAACCAGTTTGGTCACTTCGTCCGCCAGCACATACTGGGCGCGCGGTGCTTTACCGCTGTTTTTGTCTTCTTCTTCCAGCGCGTTGATGTCTTCGATGTCCATAAAGGTGAAGAACTTCAGGAAGCGGTAAACATCGGCATCCGCCGTGTTGATCCAGAACTGGTAGAATTTGTACGGGCTGGTTTTCTTCGGATCGAGCCATACCGCGCCGCCTTCGGTTTTCCCAAATTTGGTGCCGTCTGCCTTGGTGATCAGCGGAACGGTCAGACCGAAGACCTGGTTCTGGTGCAGACGACGGGTCAGGTCGATACCGGAGGTGATGTTACCCCACTGATCGGAACCGCCAATCTGCAGGGAAACGCCGTGCAGCTTGTTCAGGCAGGCAAAGTCATAACCCTGCAGCAGGTTGTAGGAGAACTCGGTAAAGGAGATACCCTGGTCGTCACGGTTCAGACGCTGCTTCACGGCCTCTTTGTTAATCATCTGGTTAACAGAGAAGTGCTTTCCGATGTCGCGCAGGAAAGTCAGCACGTTCATGCTGCCAAACCAGTCGTAGTTGTTCGCGGCAATGGCAGAGTTATCACCACAGTTGAAGTCGAGGAACGGTGCAACCTGTTTGCGGATCTTATCCACCCACTCCTGCACGGTATTTTCGGTGTTCAGTTTACGCTCAGCGGCTTTAAAGCTTGGGTCACCAATCAGGCCGGTCGCGCCGCCCACCAGCGCAACAGGCTTATGGCCCGCCATCTGGAAGCGTTTCAGGCATAACAATGGAACAAGATGCCCCAAATGCAAGCTGTCAGCGGTGGGATCGAAGCCGCAATAGAGCGCGATCGGGCCTTGCGCCAGTCGCTCTGCTAACGCTTCCTCGTCCGTCACCTGGGCCACGAGGCCCCGCTCTTGCAATTGTTTAATCAAGTTACTGCTTGCCATCAAATTCTCCATGTATAAACGACTGCACCTTTGCCGGTACACGACTTTTCGCCTGATGCGAAAGGACAATAGAATAAAGCGCAAGCGCGGTGTGCGCTAGCGCTTAAATCAACAAATTTCGGGGATTACGGTGCCAGTCTGTCGATTTTCCAGCCGCCATTCTCGCGCTGGTATAAAAAGCGGTCGTGCAGGCGATGTTCGCCCCCCTGCCAGAACTCCATCTGCTCAATCGGGATGCGGAACCCGCCCCAGAAGCTTGGCAGAGGAATTTCACCCTGCTGGAACTTCTGTTTCAGCTCCAGGAATTTACTTTCCAGCACGCCGCGGGCAGAAATTCGGCTGGACTGTTTTGATACCCAGGCGCCAATCTGGCTGTCGCGCGGGCGGCTGTGGAAATACTTCACCACTTCCAGCGTCGAGAGACGTTCCGCCTTGCCGGTTACCATTACCTGACGTTCCAGCATGTGCCAGGGGAATAGCAGGCTGATACGCGGATTGTTTTCTAAATGGTGTGCCTTGCGGCTGCCAAGGTTGGTATAGAACACCAGCCCTTTCTCGTCATAATGCTTGAGCAATACGATGCGCTGATACGGTTGGCCGTTTTCATCCACCGTCGCGACAACCATGGCGGTTGGGTCGGCGAGTTTCGCTTCGCAGGCCTGTTTCAGCCAGCGTTCAAAAAGCACGAGGGGTTCAGCGGGAAGATCCTGGCGACGCAGGCCGCCTTTAGTGTATTCACGGCGCAGATGCGCAATTTGCTGCAGTTCGTCGTTATCTGACATGGCGTTAGCTGACATTGAGAGTGGGTGGCGCTATTGTGCGCCGCCCCTGTAAAAATCTCAACGCTTCGGATTTTCGAGCTGACAATTGTTCAGCACAATGCGGTCGCGTTTGTAGACCGCGGCGCTGTCGCCTTTCGACCAGAAGACGTAGATACCGTCAGAATAACGTGCGCCGGAGGCTGACATCCCCTGCTTCAGCGTCAGCAATTTATTGTCATAAACAAAACTGGCTTCCTGGCGTGGGTTATTCAGCTTGACGGTCAGCGGTTTTTCATCGCAGCGATACTCCAGCGTATCGGTCTGCATGCGCTCAAGAAGCTGGTTATAGACGCTGCATCCTGACAGCAATAAAGGCGCGGCAATAAGAAGAAGTTTTTTCATGGGCGTATTCCGAAGACTTTCCTGGTCCTGAAGGGCATGGCTGCCCTCCTGTTTCGTTCCATTCTAACGATGACGCGCCGCGCTGAATTTCAGTTAACTCTGATTATGACGAGGATTTGCCGGGAAAATCGCCCCGAGGACGCTCGCCTCACGCGCGCCGGTTACCGACGGCAAGTTGCCCGGCAGTCCGGCAATGGTGCGCCAGGCGAGCCAGGCGAAGGCCAGCGCTTCCATATCATCCCCGCTGATGCCGGCCTCATCGGTCGTGGTCACTTCGGTACCCGGCAGGAGCCCCGCAAGACGCGCCATCACCAGCGGGTTTCGGCATCCTCCGCCGCACACCAGCAGGCGTTCACATCCGCCGCTGAGCAGAACCTGTTCGGAGATCGACACGGCCGTCAGCTCGGCAAGCGTCGCCTGGACATCCTGCGGCGCGAGCGCCGGGAATGGCGCCAGCTGACGCTCAAGCCAGCCCAGATTGAAGTATTCACGCCCCGTACTCTTAGGGGCCGGCAAGGCAAAATAAGGATCGCTCAGCATCGACTGCAGCAGCGGAATAATCACTTTCCCCCCGCTCGCCCACTCCGCGTTTTTATCATACGGTTGTCCGCACTGCCGCCAGATCCAGGCATCCATTAACATATTGCCCGGGCCGGTATCGTAGCCGCGGACGGGCTGCCCCGGGATGAGCATCGACAGGTTGGCAATCCCACCAATATTGAGCACCATGCGACGTTCTGTAGGGTGCGCCAGTAACGCCTGATGGAACGCGGGTACCAGCGGCGCGCCCTGCCCGCCAAGGGCGATATCGCGACGACGGAAATCGCCTACCACAGTCACGCCCGTTTTCGCCACAATCTGGTTGTTATCGCCGATTTGCAGGGTATGCGGGGCATCTCCGCCGGGCTCATGCCAGACCGTTTGTCCGTGACAGCCGATGGCCACCACATCCTGCGGGCGAAGATGTTCTTTTTGCATCAAAGCCTGCACTGCATCCGCAAATAGCGCCCCCAGGCGAACATCAAGCTGTCCAAGCTGGGAGAGGGTCAGCTGCTGCCCCTGACAGATACTCAGAATATCCTCTTTCAGTGAAATGGGGATTGGCCAGGTCAGGCTTGCCTGCTGCGCCACCATGTTTTCGTCAATGGCGGCCAGAACGACATCTACCCCATCCAGACTGGTGCCTGACATCACACCAATGTAGCGACCCGATTTCATGCGCTTTCCTTACGTTGCGTGGGCTAAGGATATCCACTCAACCATAAACGGCGCAGCTTTGCCATTCGGCGATAATATTTTTTAACAATGTCAGACGGGTAACACGGGCGGATCCTGTTTATGTCTCGTTAAGTCAAATTCAAGTACAATTTTCTTATTGTTAGTGCAAAGATATGAACTATGGCCCCTTATGCCATATAATTTAGCCATAACGGATGCCCCAATCGGGCGTTTTTGGTGAACAGGAGATTCAAATGATTTTACGTGTACTGGGCGTTTCGCTGATTGGTTTAACTCTGGCTGGCTGTGTGAATGACAGTTCACTTTCTGGCGACGTTTACAGCGCTTCTGAAGCGAAACAGGTTCAGAACGTGACTTACGGTACCGTTGTTAACGCACGCCCTGTACAGATCCAGGGTGGTGATGAAAGCAACGTGATGGGCGCAATCGGCGGTGCCGTGCTGGGTGGTTTCCTCGGTAATACCGTCGGCGGCGGTACAGGTCGCTCGCTGGCAACGGCCGCAGGCGCCGTTGCGGGTGGCGTAGCCGGCCAGGGCGTTCAGGGTGCGATGAACAAAACCCAGGGCGTAGAGTTGGAAATTCGTAAAGACGACGGCAGCACGATCATGGTTGTTCAGAAACAAGGCAGCACTCGCTTCTCTGCAGGCCAGCGCGTTGTTCTGGCAAGCAACGGAAGTCAGGTGACCGTTTCTCCACGTTAATTAAAAATGGATGTGGTCATCAGGCCACATCCATTTACATTATTTATCACTCCCACAAATATATTTACAAAATACATTCACCCCACCCATTATTAACCACGTCATATATTGTTTCCGCGCAAAGTATTTAGCGTGCTAATTGATTATACTCTTCGCAATCCCCTCACCTTAATTCATTATAAAGTCATTAAAACCATATATGTTTGCGAATCACCGTTCTGTAAAGGGCCGTTATATCTCGTTCTGTCTAGGTTGTATTGCTGTTATCGGCATATTACACGCCCTGTTTTCAAAAATTGCCGAATGGGTTCCTACCTTTTCGTCTCACTTGTTCCCTACGCTCACCATTTTTTTACTGGTGTTTGACCTGTTTATTGCTTGCTTTATGGCAATGAAATACTGGTGTGACCGAAAACGGTTGTATCTGGTATCGCTTGCCTTTGCCTTTGCCGGGTCGGCATCGCTGATGGTCGGAACGCTGTGCAGCTTTCCCGCCTGGCTGGACCTCTATCAGTTCAACGCGGTGAACTACAACGATGCGATGATTTTCTATATGTTCCGCCATCTCTTAATGGCGGTGCTAATAATCGTTTCGTCAATACTCTATACCACGCGCAATTGTCCCCTTTCGCGGCTGGCACATATCGCTATTGTGAGCGGCGAGTTTCTGTTTACCGTCTTTGCAGTAGGTTTGGCCTGGATGTATTCCAGTCATTCTTCCTTTTTATCCATTGATCTTGTTGATAATGAAACCCGTGAGTTTATGGTTCTCTGGAGCCACTTTATTAATATTGCATTGATTGCACTCTGGGTGGTCACATTAGCCACGCTGATGTTTATTACGCGTATACGCAACTTATTCTGGGTGGGCGGTAATTTTCTGTGCGTCTGCTATATCGTCACGCTCTCAATGCTGTTAGTGGGTGGACATGTTGAAGATGTCTCCTGGTATCGCGCTCGCTTATTTGAAACCGTCGCCACGCTGATGATCATTTTTGTTCTGCTCTACGATGTTTTCAGGCTGTATCGCGACTCGCACGTTAAGTATCAGCAGTCTTACCAGAACTCCATTCGCGACCCGCTGACGCGCCTGTATAACCGCAGTTATTTTTATGAAACATTAAAGCAGGCGCTGGATATCGCCAAACCCAGCCGTCCGGTTTCCGTCATCGTCAGCGATCTCGATCGCTTCAAGCGTATCAACGACACCTACGGGCATCTTCAGGGCGACAAGGTCCTGCAGTTTGTTGCTAATCTGCTGATGGATTCCGTGCGCCCCCAGGACATCGCGGCCCGTATCGGTGGTGAGGAGTTTGTTCTGATGCTGGCCAACACCTCATCAGACGCGGCGTATCAGGTGGCGGAACGCATACGGTTAAATCTGAGCAGCTTCGATAACGCCAGCAGCGGCGGTCAACTACCGGAGCCAATCACGATTAGCATGGGGGTATATACGGCAACGTCACCCGCAATAGCCGCAGAAACGTGCGTGGAAAATGCTGACAAAGCGATGTATGAAGCGAAGGAGACGGGCCGTAACCGCGTGGTCGTCTTTAAGTAAAAAAAGGCCTTGCTGCTGCAAGGCCTTGTTGTTTGTCAGTCGCGCGACTGTAGCTCATGGATGTTTTGCTCAAGGCGCCCAATGAGGCTGATGAGCATTTCCAGCTCCGCCGGTGAAACGCCTGACAGGATTTCACCACGCGTCTTGGTGATCACGGCTTCCATTTCCGTGATGATAGGCGCCGCTTTCTCGGTGAGTTTAATCCGCTTGGCGCGACGATCGCTGGCGCAGGTTTGCCGCGAGATCAACCCCTTCTCTTCCAGCTGGTCAAGCGTGCGCACCAGCGACGGTTGCTCAATCCCTATCGCTTTTGCCAGTTGAATTTGCGACTGTTCGGGCGGCAGCTGATGAATGTTGTGCAGCGTGACCCAATGCGTCTGTGTGAGTTCCAGAGGTTTCAGGCGATGGTCAATCAGAGCACGCCAGACGCGTACCAACCTTGCCAGATCAGAACCTAATGGCGATTCCAATTTCATCTCCTTATAATTAGCTTGCTAAGTTATTATACTGATTTTAGAATAGTGTGCAGCATTTGTATTGCCAAAACAAATGCAATACTGCATTCATCGAACTTAAAAGTATGACTTACACTGAATTGTGATGCTTCATCATACTAAGACAAGCCAACGCGGCATTCTGTTCACTGCAAAGGATTTCTGCCCGTGACGTTTTTTCATCGCTCAGAGGGTTTACCCCTTCAGGACCTGATCTTCGGTGCGTCAGTCTACTTTCCTCCCCTGTTTAAGGCCGTTCTGGTGGGCTTTATCCTCTGGCTCATCGCGCATCGTCTGCTTCGCGACTGGATGTACTCCGGCGAAATCTGGCATCCCATGCTGATGGATCTTTCCCTGTTTGCCCTTTCCGTATGCCTGGGCCTTGCCGTTTTGACTGTGTGGTGAATATGTTCCTGAAAACGCTAAAGTACTTTTCCACCCTGTTAGTCCTTGCCCTCGCGCTGGTTGCGGGCTGGTGGATGTGGAATTTTTATATGCAGTCGCCCTGGACGCGTGACGGCAAAGTCCGCGCCGAGCAGGTCAGCATTACCCCTCAGGTGTCGGGAAGTATTACGACGCTGTTGGTTAAGGATAACCAGTTCGTCAAAAAGGGAGACATTTTATTCCGCATCGACGATACCCCGTACCACATTGCGATCCTGAACGCCCAGGCGCAGCTGGCGAAAGCCCAGTCGGATCTGGCTAAGGCAAACAACGAGGCCAACCGCCGCCGCCACCTGTCACAAAACTACATCTCAGCGGAAGATTTAGACACCGCCAATATCAACGTCAAGGCGATGCAGGCTAACGTTAACGTGGCGGAGGCGACGCTGAAGCAGGCGCAGTGGCAACTGACCCAAACCGTGATTACGGCACCTGTTGATGGATGGGTGACCAACCTCTCGGCCCGCGTGGGGAATTATGCCACCACGGGACAACCGATATTTGCCCTCGTCGACAGCCACTCCTTCTACGTCGTGGGCTATTTCGAAGAGACCAAGCTTCGGCATATTCGCGAGGGTTCGCCAGCCGCAATAACGCTTTACAGCGGCTCTCAAAAGTTACAGGGTCACGTGTCCAGCATTGGCCGCGCCATTTACGATCAGAGTGTTGAAACGGATTCAGGCCTGGTGCCGGACATAAAGCCGAACGTTCCCTGGGTGCGCCTGGCCCAGCGCGTTCCGGTTCGCGTGGAGTTTGACCGCTTGCCGGAGGACATTACCCTGGTGTCCGGCACTACCTGCACTGTCTCCATCGGAAACCGGTGATGAAGCTGCAGGGTCTCTCCTGGCAAAACACGCCGTGGATGAAAGCAACGCGTCCCCAGTGGCGCTACGCGCTGCGTAACGGCATTGCCATGTGTCTTGCGCTGACTGTGGCTTATTACCTGAACCTGGATGAGCCCTACTGGGCGATGACGTCTGCGGCGGTGGTCAGTTTTCCGACGGTAGGCGGGGTGATCAGTAAAAGCCTTGGTCGCATCGCAGGCAGCCTGCTGGGCGCCACCGCGGCGCTAATTATCGCTGGCCATACGCTGAACGATCCGTGGCTGTTCCTGCTGAGCATGGCCGCATGGCTGGGGTGCTGTACCTGGGCCTGCGCCCATTTTACCAATAACGTCGCCTACGCGTTCCAGCTGGCGGGCTATACCGCCGCCATTATCGCCTTTCCGGTGGTTAACGTGCTCGACACCACCGAACTGTGGGATATCGCGCAGGCGCGCGTCTGTGAAGTGATTGTCGGGATCCTCAGCGGCGGCTTCATGATGATGATCCTCCCCAGCACATCCGACGGCACCGCGCTCATCACCGCGCTCAAAACCATGCACACACGGTTGCTGGAACACGCGAGTCTGCTGTGGCAACCGGATACCAGCGACGATATCCGTCTCGCGCATGAAAAGGTGATCGGGCAGATCCTGACGATGAATCTGTTGCGCATTCAGGCGTTCTGGAGCCACTACCGTTTTCGCCGCCAGAACACACTGCTTAACTATCTGCTGCACCAGCAGCTGCGCATGACCAGCGCCATCTCCAGCCTGCGCCGGATGCTGCTCAACTGGCCGACGCCGCCTGAAAATATCCGGGCCGTGATTGAAGCGCTGCTCGCGGCCCTTGCGCGCCCGGATGCGGACATTTACACCGTAGCGCGGATTATCGCCCCGCTCGCCCCGGTTGATGAGTACGACTACCGCCATCGCGCCTTCTGGCAGCGCCTGAATTACTTTTGTCGGCTGTACCTGCGCAGCAGCCGCTGGATTACGGCCGTCGAAAACGCGACTCCATTGACGGAGTTCAACGTCCCCGGCAGCCCGGCACTTGCGCGCCATACCGACTATCTGGAAGCGCTGTGGAGCGGTTTTCGCACCTTCTGTGCGCTGATGCTGGTGGGGGCGTGGAGCATTACCACGCAGTGGGAGTCCGGTACGGCGGCCCTGACGCTTGCCGCCATCAGCTGCGTGCTTTATTCCGTCGCGGCCTCGCCGTTCAACTCGCTTACGCTGCTGCTGCGCACGCTGGTGCTGCTGTCGCTGTTCAGCTTCGTGGTGAAGTTTGGCCTGATGGTGCAGATAAGCGATCTGTGGCAGTTCCTGCTGTTCCTGTTTCCCCTGTTAACCACCATGCAGCTTCTGAAGCTGCAAATGCCCAAGCTGGCGGGCCTCTGGGGACAGCTGATTGTCTTTATGGGTTCGTTTATCTCCGTGACGAATCCACCGGTTTATGATTACGCCGATTTTCTCAATGATAACCTGGCGAAGATCCTCGGCGTGGGGCTGGCGTGGCTGGCTTTTGCGGTGTTACGTCCCGGCTCCGATGCACGCAAGAGCCGCAGGCATATCCGGGAGCTACGCAAAGGGTTTGTCGACCAGCTCAGCCGTAAACCGCATCTGAGCGAAAACGAGTATGAATCGCTGGTCTATCATCACGTCAGCCAGCTGAATAACAGCCAGGACGCGCTGTCCCGGCGCTGGCTGCTGCGCTGGGGCGTGGTGCTGTTGAACTGCTCGCACGTGGTCTGGCAGCTTCGCGCGTGGGAAACGCGTTCCGATCCGCTGTCGCAGGTTCGTGATGTTTGCATCTCCCTGCTGCGCGATGTAATGAGCGAGCGCGGTGTCCAGCAGCGGCCGCTGGAAGCCACGCTGAATGAACTGCAGCGGATCTGCGATACGCTGGCACAGCATCATCTGCCCGCAGCCCGTGATTTGGCCTCAATAATCTGGCGCCTGCACTGCTCGCTGTCGCAGCTGGAACAGGCACCGCCACCGGGAACGATTGGGGATCAGATCACGCCGCACGCATAGCGTGCTCCGCCGCCGCCAAGCGGTTTAGGCCGATCGGACATATTGTCGCCGCCGACATGGATCATCAGCGCCTTGCCTTTCACCTCATCCAGCTTTTTCAGTCGCGGCGCGACGACGGGATCGGTGGCTTTACCGTCGTTATTCACCACCAGCACAGGCAGATCGCCTAAATGCCCCATTCCTTCAGGGCCTTCATGCTTGCCGGAATGCTGCGGATCGAGGTGCCCTCCTGCCGCTTCCGCCGCAGACGGTTTACCTTCTTTTAAAGCGGGCTGACAGCTGCCTTTGGCATGAACATGGAAACCATGTTCACCGGGAGGGAGGGCTTTGAGGTTGGGGGCGAACTCCAGCCCTTTATCGGTTTCAGTGATTTTCACCGTTCCGATGGACTGACCCACACCCTGTGGGGTGACGAGATTCATTTCCACTTCGTCACTGGCTGCCTGCGCCCCTGCGCAAACAACCAGCGTGACCAGTGCCAGAGCAAAACGCTTCATAGTGACCTCCGCGGGTTATTTTTTGCCCCTTAAGTGTATACCAGGGGCAAAGATTTCACCGGAAAGCCACCTTCAGGCGGTTTATGGTACGTCGTAACCCAGCGCGGCCTTACGGATGCGGAACCACTGCTGACGGGTCATCTGCAGCTCTTCAGCGGCCAGCGCAGAACGCACGCGTTCTATTTTGCCGGAGCCGATAATGGGCAGCGGTTTTGACGGCAGGCGCAGGATCCATGCGTAAACCACCTGTTCGATGCTCTCCGCGTTCAGTTCGCGGGCGATGGTTTCAAGCTCGTTGCGCAGCGGCTGGAATTCCTCATCATTAAACAGACGTCCGCCCCCCAGGCAGGACCACGCCATCGGGCGAATGCGCAGCTGCTGCAGCTGATCGAGGGTACCATCCAGCAGCAGCGGCTGGTGTACCGGGGAGATCTCAACCTGGTTGGTGGCGAGGGTGAACGGCAGACGAGACTGAAGCAGCGCAAACTGTGCCGGGGTAAAGTTTGACACGCCGAAGTGACGCACTTTCCCACTCTGGTGCAGGTTCAGGAAGGCTTCCGCCACCTCATCGGCATCCATCAGCGGGTCGGGGCGGTGGATTAACAGCAGGTCGATACGATCGGTCGCCAGATTGACCAGCGACTGCTCGGCGCTCTTGATGATATGCGCGCTGTCGGTGATGTAATGACCGAGGGCATGTTCAGGTTTTGCCGTGGTGGCAATCCCACACTTCGTGACGATCTCCATGCGGTCGCGCAGGGCCGGAACCAGATTAAGCGCCTCGCCGAACGCGGCCTCGCACTGGTAGCCACCGTAAATATCCGCATGATCGACCGTGGTGATGCCTAAATCGAGGTGCTCTTCAATAAAGCTCGCCAGCTGGAGCGGGGACATATTCCAGTCCATCAGACGCCAGTAGCCCATCACAAAACGGGAGAATTCTGGCCCCTGGGGGGCAAGGGTAATTCGCTGAACCATAACATTTTCCTCAAGGACGTAATGTCATGAGTATACGCAATTACCGTGTTAAAAAAGTGAAGGTTGCTGGGGTTCTTCGGTTTCACCCGCTTTGTTTGCGCGTATTTTGCGCAGAAGACGCTGTCGGCAGAGGCGTAACACCTCCTGCTTTTGCGTGTCGCTAAAGTTTTGCCAGTTAAAACGCTCATCGCGGGTACGCATGCACCCGCGGCAATATCCGCGTTCATCGACCTGACAAATACCCCGGCACGGGCTCTGGATGGGGAAAAACTCCAGCTGCTCTGCCACACTCACCTCCCGATAGCTACTCTCACCTACAGTGAAGACGTTAATCGCGCCGCGTGCAAGGCCGTATCACAGATTTGTGGCATTAAGGTTTCACTAATCTTCCCTCTCTATACTCGGCCCATCATGACAATAACGGGTTTACCGATCGATGTGGTTAATCAGAAAGTTACAATGTAACGACATTAAATTTACTCTGGGCTGTGCACTCTTTTTTACTCTGCTGAACGGGCTGTTTATCCAGCGCAGCTGGGCCATTATCGGCCCAGTGCATCTGCACGACTTCCTCTTTGCCGCCTCCGTCCCGCTGGTGCTGTTTTGCGGCTGGGTGATTGTCTTTAGCCTGCTTAACATCCCGTATCTCCGCAAGCCACTGCTGATTGTACTGACGATCGGATGCGCCGCGGCGACCTATTTCATGTATACCTACGGCGCGGTGATCGATCAGAACATGATCGTGAACGTGTTCGAAACCAACTCTCAGGAAGCGACCGCCCTGGTGACCCCGCAGATGATTCTGTGGATTGTCATAGCCGGCCTCGTGCCTTCCGTGGTGCTGGCATTGACCCGGATTCGTACCGGAAAATGGTGGTACGCACTGCTGACGCGCGTTGCCGCGATGCTCGGCGCTCTGCTGGTGATTATCCTGATTGCCGCGCTGTTTTATAAAGACTACGCGTCGCTGTTCCGCAATAACAAAAGCATCGTCAAAATGGTCACCCCGGCGAACTATGTTAGCGCCGTGGTGAAGTACAGCAAAATGCGCTGGTTTGCCGGCGATCAAACGCTGGTGCGCATTGGTGAAGATGCCCACAAAGGGTCACTGATTACCGGTCAACAAAAGAAAACCGTTCTGGTGCTTGTCGTCGGCGAAGCCTCTCGCGCGGCAAACTACTCCCTGAACGGTTACGAACGCGAAACCAACCCGGAGCTGAAAAAGCAGGACGTGATTAACTTCCCGCAGGCCTCCTCGTGTGGTACCGAAACCGCGGTTTCCGTTCCGTGCATGTTCTCCGGCATGACGCGCAGCAAATACGATGCCGACCTGGCTCACCATCGCGAGGGGCTACTCGACGTGCTTAAGCATGCGGGTATCAACCTGCTGTGGCGCGACAACGACGGCGGCTGTAAAGGTGCCTGCGATCGCGTGCCCCATACCGACATGACGCAGTGGCAGCTGGATCAGTTCTGCAAAGACAAATCCTGTATTGACGATGTGAACTTTTATCGTCTGGACAACGTGCTGGATGGCGTGAAGCAAGATACGGTGCTGGTTATCCACCTGATGGGGAGCCACGGTCCGGCATACTATCGCCGTTACCCGGACAACTTCCGTAAATTCACCCCAACCTGCGATACCAATGAAATTCAGGATTGCGACCATCAGGCGCTGATCAATACCTATGACAACACTATCCTCTATACCGACAGCGTGGTCAGCAAAACCATTGATGCGCTGAAAGCGCGCCAGTCGAGCATGAACACCGCGCTGATTTATCTCTCAGATCACGGTGAATCGCTGGGCGAAAGCGGTATTTATCTGCACGGCACGCCGTACATGCTGGCGCCGGAGCAGCAAACGCATATTCCGTTTATGTTCTGGCTGTCACCGGCTTACGCGAAAAACTTTGGCGTCAACGAACAGTGTTTGCGCGACAATGCAGCAAAAAATGCGGTTTCCCAGGACAATTTATTCTCAACCGTATTGGGTATGATGGACGTGAAATCAACGGTTTATCAACCGCAGCTGGATATCCTGAGCGCATGTCGCCAGTAAACTCGCTTGCATTAGACCGAACGGTCTATTAGAGTGCGGCCATGAGCAGAAATACTGAACACGATACCCGCGAACATTTACTGGCAACCGGCGAGCGACTTTGCATGCATCGCGGGTTTACCGGTATGGGGTTGAGCGAGCTATTAAAAACCGCTGAGGTACCGAAGGGGTCGTTTTATCACTACTTCCGGTCCAAAGAGGCTTTTGGCGTAGCGATGCTGGAGCGTCATTATGCTGGCTACCACCAGCGTCTGGCGACCCACTTTGCTTCGGGTGAAGGTAACTACCGGGATCGTGTTTTGAACTACTATCAGGAAACGCTGAACCAGTTCTGTCAGCAGGGCATCATCAGCGGATGCCTGACCGTTAAGCTGTCTGCAGAAGTGTGCGATCTTTCTGAAGATATGCGCACGGCGATGGATAAAGGTGCCCGCGGCGTTATCGCCCTGCTGGCCCAGGCGCTGGAGAAAGGCCGCGATGAAAAAACGCTGGCCTTTTCCGGCGAGCCGTTAACCCAGGCGCAGGTGTTATATGCGCTCTGGCTAGGTGCTAACCTGCAGGCAAAAATTTCGCGCAGCGCCGTGCCGCTGGAAAGCGCGCTGGCACATGTGAAAAACAGCATTACTGCGCCTGGCGTATAGCAGGCGTTTTTATTTACCCAACTACTAGTCGACTGGTCTACTCAGGAGTCTTTATGTCAGCTGAAAAATTATTTACCCCATTAAAAGTGGGTGCCGTCACTGCGCCAAACCGCGTGTTTATGGCTCCGCTTACCCGCCTGCGCAGCATTGAGCCGGGCGACATCCCAACCCCACTGATGGGTGAATACTATCGTCAGCGCGCAAGCTCTGGCCTGATCATCACGGAAGCCACGCAGATTTCCGCTCAGGCTAAAGGGTATGCGGGTGCGCCGGGTCTTCACAGCCCGGAGCAAATCGCCGCATGGCAGAAAATCACCGCGGGCGTTCACGCTGAAGAGGGCCGCATTGCGGTCCAGCTGTGGCATACCGGTCGTATCTCTCACAGCAGCATTCAGCCTGGCGGCCAGGCTCCGGTCTCCGCTTCGGCCCTGAGCGCAAATACCCGTACGTCCCTGCGTGATGAAAACGGCAATGCGATCCGCGTGGATACCTCTATGCCGCGCGCGCTTGAGCTGGATGAAATTCCGGGTATCGTGAACGACTTCCGCCAGGCCGTGGCCAACGCCCGTGAAGCCGGTTTTGACCTGATTGAGCTGCACTCCGCCCATGGCTACCTGCTGCACCAGTTCCTGTCACCGTCGTCCAACCACCGCACCGACCAGTACGGCGGCAGCGTCGAAAACCGCGCTCGCCTGGTGCTGGAAGTGGTTGACGCCGTATGCCAGGAGTGGAGCCCGGATCGTATCGGGATCCGCGTCTCCCCAATCGGTTCTTTCCAGAACGTCGACAACGGTCCGAACGAAGAAGCCGATGCCCTGTACCTGATCGAAGAACTGGCTAAGCGTGGCATCGCCTATCTGCATATGTCCGAACCGGACTGGGCTGGCGGTAAGCCTTACACGGACGCTTTCCGTCAGAAAGTGCGCGAGCGTTTCCACGGGGTGATCATCGGTGCGGGGGCTTATACCCCGGAGAAAGCCGAAGACCTGATCGGCAAAGGGCTGATCGATGCCGTCGCGTTTGGCCGCGACTACATCGCCAACCCGGATCTGGTAGCCCGCCTGCAGAAAAAAGCGGCCCTGAACCCGCAGCGCCCGGAAAGCTTCTACGGCGGCGGCGCGGAAGGCTACACCGACTACCCTTCTCTGTAATCTCGCCGTTGTTCATTGATAGCGGCGATACTTCGCCGCTATACTAAAACATCGTTTCTGTTCAAAAAGACAGTCTATTCCATTGGTTAATGAGGAAATTATGCGCCTACTTCACACCATGCTGCGCGTTGGCGACCTGCAACGTTCCATTGATTTCTACACTAACGTCCTGGGCATGAAGCTGCTGCGCACCAGCGAAAACCCGGAATACAAATACTCGCTGGCGTTCGTGGGTTACGGCCCGGAAACGGATGAAGCGGTGATCGAGCTGACCTACAACTGGGGCGTAGACAGCTATGAGCTGGGCACCGCCTACGGCCACATCGCGCTGGAAGTGGACAACGCGGCCGAAGCGTGTGAGCGCATTCGCAGCAACGGCGGTAACGTTACGCGCGAAGCGGGCCCGGTAAAAGGTGGCACCACCGTGATTGCGTTCGTGGAAGATCCCGACGGTTACAAAATCGAACTGATTGAAGCCAAAGACGCGGGTCGCGGTCTGGGCAACTGATCCCTCAGGGCGCAACATGCGCCCGTAGTTTTACTGCATCACCCTGCAAAATTTGCCATAATGCGCTCTGCTTTTTCCCCTTGTAAGAGACCCTGATGTCCGATAACGCTCAATTTAGCGGTCTGTGCGACCGTTTTCGTGGTTTTTATCCCGTTGTCATTGATGTAGAAACAGCCGGATTTAACGCTAAAACCGATGCGCTGCTCGAAATTGCCGCCATCACGCTGAAGATGGATGAACAGGGCTGGCTTACACCGGACACCACGCTGCATTTCCACGTTGAACCTTTCGAAGGGGCAAACTTACAGCCGGAAGCGCTGGCGTTTAACGGTATCGATCCGCATAACCCGCTGCGTGGCGCAGTCAGTGAATATGATGCGCTGCACGCCATTTTTAAAATGGTGCGTAAAGGCATGAAAGAGAGTAACTGCAGCCGCGCCATCATGGTGGCCCATAACGCCACCTTCGATCACAGCTTTACCATGGCCGCCGCGGAGCGCGCCGCGCTCAAGCGCAACCCCTTCCATCCTTTTGTGACCTTCGACACCGCCGCACTGAGCGGCCTGGCCCTGGGACAAACGGTGTTATCAAAAGCCTGCATCACGGCGGGTATACCTTTTGACGGCACGCAGGCACATTCCGCTTTATACGACACGGAGCGCACCGCAGAGCTGTTCTGTGAGATCGTCAACCGCTGGAAGCGTCTGGGCGGCTGGCCGCTGCCGATGGATGATGAGGCCGATCCTCAATCGTAGGCCGGGTAAGCGCAGCGCCACCCGGCAAAAAAAAAGCGACCACACTAAGCGGGTCGCTTTTTTATTTGCGCAGAAAATTACTCTGCGTCCGGCTCTTCGGTTTTGTACTTCGCCGCCGTCTCTTTGATCAGCTGCTGCAGTTCGCCGCGCTGATACATTTCAATCAGGATATCGCAGCCGCCAACCAGTTCACCGTCAACCCACAGCTGTGGGAAAGTCGGCCAGTTAGCGTACTTAGGCAGCTCTGCGCGGATGTCCGGGTTCTGCAGGATATCAACGTAAGCAAAACGCTCACCACAGGCTGACAGCGCCTGAACCGCTTGTGCGGAGAAGCCGCAGCTTGGCAGCTTCGGAGAACCTTTCATATACAGCAGAATCGGGTTTTCAGCGATCTGGCGCTGGATTTTTTCAATAGTGGTGCTCATGTCTTGCTTCCTTTAACTTCTGTTACGGCATTCGTCTGACATTGTAGCGGGTCAGACTGGCATCGGAAAATAACATTTTTGTCACGTTTATACATTCTACCCCGAGTCACGAAAAGTTGCATTGCAAATGGTGTTTACCCCTGCGGCGGTCAGGGTTTTGCTTAGGGAGTGGGCAAATGTGCGACAGAACGATGAATTTTTTTGCACTTGCTAACGAAACACGATTGTAGATTGAAAAATGCTATTAACTTTCTGGGTTTTTATAGATTAGAATCGACGGGCTTTGTAAATCACACGCGGGTATTATTGATGACCTGCATTTATCAGGGGACTGCCCAGTGGCGCGGATAAATAAAATCTCGATCACGCTCTGTGCTTTACTGTTTACTTCACTCACTTTCACGCCAGTGGCAAACGCCTCTCAGCAGGCGCGGCATTCTGCTGTACAAAAAAACCATCTGGTGAAAGCCACAGAACGTAAGAAAAAAACCACCGCTAAGAACGACAAGAAAAAAACACCGGCTCAGACGAAACAGACCGCTTCCAGCAAGACGAAAACAAAACCTTCCCGCACTGCCCACTCCGCTAAAAGTAAAGCTTCGCAAACCGCCGCTAACCTCGTTACTGAAAAATGCATCACGCGTAAAGGCCACAAGGCGAAATGCACGAAGGTCACGAAAATAGCGGAAGTGCATAAAGTGCGTGTACAGAAAGCGCAAAAAACCGCGATGAATAAACTGATGGGGCAGATTGGCAAACCTTATCACTGGGGTGGCAGTTCGCCGCGTACCGGGTTTGACTGCAGCGGCCTCGTCTATTACGCCTATAAAGATCTGGTCAAATTCCGCATTCCGCGTACCGCCAATGAGATGTACCACCTGCGCGATGCCTCTCCGGTTGACCGCGGTGAGCTGGAAAACGGCGATCTGGTGTTCTTCCGCACTCAGGGTCGCGGCACGGCTGACCACGTCGGCGTCTATGTCGGCAACGGGAAATTCATCCAGTCTCCACGTAGCGGCCAGGATATTCAGATCACCTCTCTCAGTGAAGACTACTGGCTACGCCACTACGTCGGCGCACGTCGCGTGATGACGCCGAAAACCATTCGTTAACCCCTGCCCTGCCACATCCGTGGCGGGGTAAGTTCCTCTTTTGCATACCCTTTCAATTTGCTATCCTGTCCTTGTTGTCTGTGTGGTTATTGGCAACGCAAAATACAATAAGGAGAGAAGCAATGTCGTTCGAATTACCTGCACTACCGTATGCAAAAGACGCCCTGGCACCGCACATTTCGGCGGAAACCCTGGAATATCATTACGGCAAGCATCACCAGACGTACGTCACCAACCTGAACAATCTGATCAAGGGCACCGATTTTGAAGGCAAAACGCTGGAAGAGATCGTCCGCAGCTCAGAGGGTGGCGTCTTTAACAACGCGGCTCAGGTGTGGAACCACACCTTCTACTGGCACTGCCTGGCACCAAATGCCGGCGGTGAACCTGTCGGTGAACTGGCTACCGCTATCAACGCCGCATTTGGCAGCTTCGCGGATTTCAAAGCGAAATTTACCGATGCAGCCATCAAGAACTTCGGTTCTGGCTGGACGTGGCTGGTTAAAGAGGCGGATGGCAAACTGGCTATCGTGTCCACTTCAAACGCGGGCACCCCGCTGACCACCAGCGCTAAGCCGCTGATGACCGTGGACGTGTGGGAACACGCTTACTACATTGATTACCGCAACGCGCGCCCGAACTACCTGGAGCACTTCTGGGCACTGGTTAACTGGGACTTTGTCGCGAAGAACTTCGCCGCGTAAGAGACACGCAGAAGGGTACGCCCTTCTGCGTTTTTGGTTTATTCCGCAGCGCAGGCTGCTTCAGGCTGTTTACGACCCGACATTATCACCAGCAGCAGGCCGAGCGCGGCAATAATCGCCCCCATCACCGGCACAAAGCTGTACCCCAGACCGCCTGAAATCACGGCCCCACCGGCCGCCGCGCCCAGGGCATTACCCAGGTTAAACGCACCGATATTCACGGAAGATGAAAGTCCCGGCGCCTCGTGCGCCACACGCATCACGCGCATCTGCAGCGGCGGCACCACGGCGAAAGTGGCGGCTCCCCAGACGACCATCGCAATCGCGGCCCCGAACTCATTACGCGCCAGCCACGGAATGGCAACCATGATGACGATCAGCAGGGTTAAGAAGCCCTTCAGCGTCCCGCTCACGGAACGGTCGGCAAATTTCCCGCCCAGATAGTTGCCGATCGAGAAGCCCACGCCAATCAGCACCAGCATCGCGGTAACGAAGAGAGGCGTTGCGTGGGTGATATCGTGCAGTACCGGTGAAATATAGGTGTAGAGGGTAAACATCGCCCCTGCCCCCAGCACGGTGGTGAGCAACGCGGAGAGCACCTGCGGGCGCATCAGCACCGCCAGCTCTTTACGCACTTCCGGACGTTCTCCGGCATTGCCTTTCGGCAGGGAGAAGAACAGCGCCACCATCGCAATCACGCCCAGCCCGGCCGTCGCCAGGAAAGACATACGCCAGCCGATCGCTTCTCCCAGCCAGGTTGCCGCAGGCACCCCGCCGATATTGGCAATCGTCAGCCCCATAAACATGGTTGCCACGGCGCTCGCCTGCTTGTGTTTTGGCACCACGCTGGCAGCCACAACCGATCCCAGCCCAAAGAACGCGCCGTGGTTAAGGCTGGTCAGAATGCGCGACAGCATCAATGTGGTGTAGTCCGGCGAAATGGCCGAAAGCACGTTGCCCAGGGTGAAAATCGCCATCAGGAAAATCAGCGCATTGCGGCGCGCGCGGTGTGAAAGAAGAAGCGTCATCAGCGGCGCCCCGACCATCACGCCGATAGCGTAGGCGCTGATTAACATCCCTGCCGCAGGGATAGAGACATCTACGCCCCGGGCAATAACAGGCAGTAACCCCATCGGGGAGAATTCAGTGGTGCCAATCCCAAAAGCGCCAATCGCCAGGGCCAGCAGGGGAAAATTGATTTTCATGCGTCAACTCCGGATGCCGTGTCATGTGGTGACACAGAACAAAGAAGCAGAAAGCATGACATCAATCACAAAAAATGAGAAGTTAACAAAATGGCAAAAGATTTTTGCCAGAGAAGTAACAATCCGGGGAGTTGGGAGGGAGAAGGCTCTCCCTCCGCGTAAAATCAGTGCAGCGCAGCCGTCAGACCGGCCGCAACAATCAGAGCCAGCACAACAATGGTGGTGAACAGCGAAAACTTAAGATCGGAACTCATCAATTTTTCTCCTTTTAATCCCCACACGAAAAGTGAGCTTGCTCATTTTTGCACAGATTACGTCAAAAATCTTCCTGGATTTATACTGATAACCACTTTACCTCTTCCCCTTTTCATCAAGATAGGACAAAATTCCACGCTAAATTTATTAGCGTACCGGCCATTGACCCCCTCCTGACGTCCCGTGTCGTTTTCCCGGCGTGCCGCAATTCAAGATTGCGAGATAAGGGTGAGAGAAGGCAAACGTTTACCTTCAAGTTTTTCAGGAGCTTAGGATATGGTCTGGAGTGACATTTAATGGCAACAATTAAAGACGTAGCAAAACGCGCAAACGTTTCCACTACAACCGTATCACATGTAATTAACAAAACCCGCTTTGTGGCGGAAGAGACGCGCAACGCCGTCTGGGCAGCGATCAAAGAGCTGCACTATTCGCCAAGTGCGGTTGCGCGTAGCCTCAAGGTTAATCACACCAAGTCCATTGGATTGCTGGCGACCAGCAGTGAAGCGGCCTATTTTGCCGAGATCATTGAAGCGGTCGAAAAGAACTGCTTCCAGAAAGGCTATACCCTGATTCTGGGCAACGCGTGGAACAGCATTGAAAAACAGCGTGCCTACCTGTCGATGATGGCGCAAAAGCGCGTTGATGGCCTGCTGGTGATGTGTTCCGAGTACCCGGAATCCGTGCTGTCGATGCTGGAAGAGTATCGCCATATTCCGATGGTGGTGATGGACTGGGGCGAAGCGCGCGCAGACTTTACCGATTCCGTTATCGATAACGCCTTTGAAGGCGGCTATATGGCCGGTCGTTATCTGATCGAACGCGGCCACCGCGAGATTGGCGTGATCCCCGGTCCGCTGGAGCGCAACACCGGCGCGGGCCGTCTGGCCGGTTTTATGAAAGCGATGGAAGAAGCGTTGATCAACGTGCCGGAAAACTGGATTGTGCAGGGCGACTTTGAGCCGGAATCGGGCTACCGCGCGATGCAGCAGATCGTCTCCCAGCCGCACCGTCCGACCGCCGTGTTCTGCGGGGGCGACATCATGGCCATGGGCGCGCTCTGCGCTGCCGACGAGCTGGGCCTGCGCGTACCGCAGGATATATCCGTGATCGGCTATGACAACGTGCGTAACGCGCGTTTCTTCACCCCGGCGCTGACCACCATTCACCAGCCGAAAGATTCGCTGGGCGAAACGGCCTTCAATATGCTGATGGACAGGATCGTCAACAAGCGCGAAGAGTCGCAGTCTATTGAAGTTCACCCGCGTCTTATCGAACGCCGTTCCGTTGCGGACGGTCCGTTCCGCGACTACCGTCGTTAATCGCTTTACGGGGCCAGCTATGCTGGCTCCCGTAACCATTCCCGGTTCAGCGTTTCGCTGTCTCCCAGATAATCCAGCAGCCAGGCCATCGCAGGCGAGACGTCATTTTGCTGCCAGGTGAGGCAGCAGGCCGCATCCGGGAACGGATTCTCCAGCGTCAGCTCAACCCACTCTCCGGTATCGATGCGCGGACGCGCGAAATGAACGGGCACCATCGCGACGCACAGCCCGGCGCTGAGGCACGTCGCCGACGATTCCCAGTCAGGGGCCACCACCCGCCGCTGGTTGTCCAGAAGCCAGGTGATACGCTTGGGCAATGAACGGGACGTATCCTCCAGCACCAGCGACGGCCAGTTGCGCAGCGTGTCATCGCTGAGCGGCCCTTCCATCGACGCCAGCGGATGATCGCTTGCCACCACGCATTTCCAGCTCAGCATCCCCATGTCGCGAAAAGCGTAACGTCCCCCGACCGGGATCGCCTGCGTAGCCCCAATCGCCATCTCTGCCCTGCCGTCCGCCAGTGCATCCCAGACGCCGTTAAACACCTCCTGCGAGACCCGCAGCTCGACGTCAGAGAAATGACGGTAGAAATCGACGATCATCTGCCGGGTGCGTTCCGGCTTAACGATGTTATCCACCGCGATGGAAAGATGTCCCCGCCAGCCGTTAGCGATCTGCTGACACTGTTCGCGGGTGATCTGCATTTTTTTGATAACAGAACGCCCTTCCTTCAAAAACCACGCGCCTGCGGGCGTTAATTCCACATCACGATGCCGCCGTTCAAACAGCGGAACCGCCAGCCACTCCTCCAGCTGGCGCACCGTGTAGCTTATTGCCGAAGGGACGCGGTGCAGCTCCTGCGCCGCACCGCTGAAGCTGCCGTTACGCGCAACAGCATCGACCACTTCAAGAGAATAATCTGACCACATTTTCTGCCTGCAAATTTTTTGAATGCACCAGCCAAATATTAGCGTTTCACAAGCAGCTTTGCACTCCCTACACTCAGCGCCAATGTATACCTGCCTCCTCAGGAGAATAAAATAATGCAACCCAGGAACGGTTTTTTAGTCTGGCTCGGCGGCTTAAGCGTGCTGGGCTTTTTGGCCACCGATATGTACCTGCCGGCGTTTGCCGCCATGCAGGAAGATTTACAAACGCCGGCTGCCGCCATCAGCGCCAGCCTGAGCTTATTCCTCGCCGGCTTTGCCTTCGCACAGCTGCTCTGGGGACCGCTCTCGGATCGCTTTGGTCGTAAGCCGGTGCTGTTGCTGGGCCTGGCCATTTTTGCCGTGGGCTGCCTGGGGATGCTATGGGTACGCGATGCCAGCTGGCTGCTGGTGCTGCGTTTTATTCAGGCCGTGGGCGTCTGTGCCGCGGCCGTGACCTGGCAGGCGCTGGTCACCGACTACTATCCGGCTAACCGCACAAACCGTATTTTCGCCACCATTATGCCGCTGGTAGGTCTCTCACCTGCCCTCGCCCCACTGCTGGGCAGCTGGATCCTCGCTCATTTCGACTGGCAGGCCATTTTCGCCACGCTGTTTGCCATTACCCTGGTCCTGATGCTGCCGGCGTTCGCCCTTAAGCCCGCGCATAAAAAAGAAGCGCATGCAGACGCGAAGCCGATTACCTTCACTTCCCTGCTCAGCGCCAAAGCGTATCGCGGGAATGTCCTGATCTATGCCGCCTGCTCGGCAAGCTTCTTCGCGTGGCTCACCGGCTCGCCGTTCATTCTGCACGATATGGGCTACAGCCCGGCAGCCATCGGCCTGAGCTATGTTCCGCAGACCATCGCATTCCTGGTGGGCGGGTACGGCTGTCGCGCGGCGCTGCAAAAGTGGGAAGGTCAGCAGATGCTGCCGTGGCTGCTGGTGCTGTATGCGCTGAGCGTCATCGGGACCTGGGCCGTTGGCTTTATTCCTGGCGCCGGTCTGGCCGAAATTTTGATCCCATTCTGCGTGATGGCCGTTGCGAACGGGGCGATTTACCCTATCGTTGTAGCGCAGGCGCTGCGTCCCTTCCCGCAGGCAACAGGCCGCGCCGCCGCGCTGCAGAACACCCTGCAGCTGGGGCTGTGCTTCCTGGCAAGCCTGGTGGTCTCCGCGCTGATTGCCACGCCGCTCCTGACCACTACCAGCGTGATGCTGGTGACCGTTGCGATGGCGGTGTTGGGCTATCGCATGCAGGCCTCCGCGCAGCGTGAGCAGGAAAAGAGTGCTCAGGTTGAAACGTCACATGCCTGATTGCGCCAGAAATCATGTTAATTTTCAGTGATTAGGTTGCTAAGAATTTTCTATTGAATCACCAAATTTTGAGGCCTATACTAAATTTGGTTCGATTAAATACGATAAATATTAAGTGTTAACGGGAGCCGGAGTGCTCCCGTTTTACCATGGAAGGCATTTCGGCAAGGGTTATCTCCCTTCCTCTGTTCTACGTCGGATATTAGCCTCGCGGTATTTACCGTGAGATTTCTCACAAACCAAAAAAAGCGTCTACGCTGTTTTAAGGTTCTGATCACAGTAGGGTGATGGAGAAGCTATGAGTTCATCGTGTATAGAAGAAGTCAGCGTTCCGGACGATAACTGGTCCCGGATCGTCAGTGAACTGTTAGGTCGAGCAGGCATCACTATCAATGGATCATCGCCATCCGATCCTCAGGTTAAACATCCCGACTTTTTTAAACGCGTGCTGCGAGAGGGATCGTTAGGCCTGGGAGAAAGCTACATGGACGGCTGGTGGGAGTGCGAACGTCTGGATACCTTTTTCGCCAGCGTGCTGCGTGCCGGTCTTGAAAATCAACTCCCTCGCAATCTGAAAGACACCCTGCGCGTCGCCTCTGCCCGACTGTTCAATCTGCAAAGTAAAAAACGCGCGTGGATCGTTGGTAAAGAACACTACGATCTTGGCAACGACCTGTTCAGCCGTATGCTGGACCCTTTCATGCAGTACTCCTGCGCCTACTGGAAAGAGGCGTCGACGCTTGAAGAGGCCCAGCAGGCCAAGCTGCGTCTGATTAGCGAGAAGCTGCAGCTCCAGCCCGGAATGCGCGTGCTGGATATCGGCTGCGGCTGGGGCGGGCTGGCGTATTTTATGGCGAAGCACTATGGCGTCAGCGTCGTCGGCGTCACGATTTCAGCGGAACAGCAAAAAATGGCGCGGGAACGCTGCCAGGGTCTCGATGTGGATATCCGGCTGCAGGATTACCGTGATCTGAACGAACAGTTTGACCGGATCGTTTCCGTCGGCATGTTCGAGCACGTCGGGCCAAAAAACTACGCTACCTATTTTGAGGTGGTGGATCGGAATCTGAAACCGGACGGCATCTTCCTGCTGCACACCATCGGCTCTAAGCGAACCGACAATAACGTCGACCCGTGGATCAACAAATACATCTTTCCGAATGGCTGTTTACCGTCAGTCCGCCAGATTGCCAACGCCAGTGAATCCCATTTTGTAATGGAAGACTGGCACAACTTTGGCGCGGATTACGACACCACGTTGATGGCCTGGCATGCGCGTTTTCAGGAAACCTGGCCTGAGATTGCGGACAACTATTCTGAACGATTCAGGCGGATGTTTAGCTATTATCTGAATGCCTGCGCGGGGGCGTTTCGCGCACGGGATATTCAGCTCTGGCAGGTGGTATTCAGCCGTGGGATTGAACACGGATTACGTGTCGCACGCTAAAAAAATAACCCCGGATGCCCGGGGTTATTTTTTATTCTTCTTCTGCGGTGGTCTTTATTATTGCCGCTTCTTTTGCTGCCAGCACGCGCTCAACCGTATCCACCACCGCCTGGGTTTGCGGATCGATTTCAATATTCACGCGATGCCCCAGTTTTTTGGCGCCCAGCGTGGTGCGCTGCAGCGTTTCAGGAATTAAATGCACGCAAAAACGCGTTGGCGTTACTTCACCCACCGTCAGGCTAATCCCGTCAATGCCAATAAATCCTTTATAGAGGATGTATTTCATTAATGAAGGATCCTGCATTTTAAACCAGATTTGACGGTTATTTTCCGAGGTCACGATTTTTGCCACTTCAGCGGTGGTCATGATGTGACCGGACATCAGGTGACCGCCAATCTCATCGCTGAACTTCGCCGCCCGCTCAACGTTAACGGTATCTCCCACCGCCAGCTCGCCAAGGTTGGTGATGCGCAGCGTCTCTTTCATTAAATCAAAGCTAATCTGGTTGCCGTTAATTTCGGTAACGGTCAGGCAGCAGCCGTTATGAGCAATCGACGCGCCTGTTTCAATGCCCTCAAGCATATATTCCGGCAGCTCAACAACATGAGTACGGAAATTAGGTTTTTCATCAATGGACACCACTTTGGCGGTGCCCTGCACAATACCAGTAAACATGCTTACAACTCCTGTTTTTTCCGGACGGTGGTGACACCGTTTAATCCCACCACAATAACAGTTGGAAAAAGAGGTTGCCAGCGGAGCGCATTTTCTGGCGATTTTTTCACTAGATAAATAGCTAAAGCCCGCTACAATAGCTGGCACCCCCCTGCATTTTCTTCTTGCTGCCCGTTTCGGCGGCTTTTTTAGTCTCTCAAATAACAACAAAATAAAGGTGTTCACGTGCAGAAGTACATGAATGAAGCGCGCCAGCTATTGGCACTGGCTATCCCAGTGATCGTCGCGCAAGTGGCCCAGACCGCAATGGGATTTGTGGATACGGTAATGGCAGGTGGCTATAGCGCCACCGATATGGCGGCCGTTGCTATCGGCACGTCAATCTGGCTTCCGGCCATCCTGTTCGGCCACGGTCTGCTGCTCGCGCTCACGCCGGTTATCGCTCAGCTCAATGGCTCGGGTCGTCGCGAGCGCATTGCCCATCAGGTTCGTCAGGGTTTCTGGCTGGCAGGGTTTGTTTCCGTGCTGATCATGGTCGTGCTCTGGAACGCGGGCCACATCATTCGCGCTATGCATAACATTGACCCGGCACTGGCTGATAAAGCCGTGGGCTATCTGCGCGCCCTGCTCTGGGGTGCGCCCGGCTACCTCTTTTTCCAGGTGGCGCGTAACCAGTGTGAAGGCCTGGCGAAAACCAAGCCCGGGATGGTGATGGGCTTTATCGGCCTGCTGGTCAACATTCCGGTGAACTACGTGTTTATTTACGGTCATTTCGGGATGCCGGAGCTGGGCGGCGTCGGCTGCGGCGTGGCGACGGCGGCCGTTTACTGGGTGATGTTCTTCTCCATGATCGCCTTTGTAAAACGCGCCCGTTCCATGCGCGATATTCGCAACGAGAAAAGATTTAGCACGCCGGACTGGAACATCATGACGCGTCTGGTGCAGTTAGGGTTGCCGATCGCCCTCGCGCTGTTCTTTGAAGTGACCCTGTTTGCCGTGGTTGCCCTGCTGGTCTCCCCGCTGGGCATTGTGAACGTGGCCGGACACCAGATTGCGCTGAACTTCAGCTCCCTGATGTTCGTCCTGCCGATGTCGCTGGCGGCGGCGGTGACGATCCGCGTCGGCTTCCGCCTGGGCCAGGGCTCAACGCTGGATGCGCAAACGGCCGCCCGGACCGGGCTGGGCGTCGGCGTCTGCATGGCTGTCTGTACGGCGCTCTTTACCGTTGCACTGCGGGAGCAGATCGCCCTGCTCTACAACGACAACCCGGAAGTGGTCACGCTGGCATCGCACCTGATGCTGCTGGCCGCAATTTACCAGATCTCTGACTCCATCCAGGTGATTGGCAGCGGCGTGCTGCGCGGATATAAAGACACGCGCTCCATCTTCTTTATCACCTTCATCGCCTACTGGGTGCTGGGTCTGCCGTGTGGCTATATCCTGGCGCTTACCGATCTTGTGGTGGATCGCATGGGTCCGGCAGGGTTCTGGATGGGCTTTATCATCGGCCTGACGTCGGCGGCGATTATGATGATGATGCGAATGCGCTTCCTGCAGCGCCAGCCATCAACGGTCATTTTGCAACGCGCTGCACGTTAACGACGCGGTAGCCGCCGCCCGGCGGCTACTTTCTCTTCACTTTGCGCGGTAATGAAGCAATCGCGTGAAATCAGAGAGAAAAATGCATTTTCCCTCTTGCCACCTCGATGCTGTGCCGCTAATATTCGTCCCCGTTGTCAGCGACAACACGTTGCGTTCATAGCTCAGTTGGTTAGAGCACCACCTTGACATGGTGGGGGTCGTTGGTTCGAGTCCAATTGAACGCACCATTCTGCGTCCGTAGCTCAGTTGGTTAGAGCACCACCTTGACATGGTGGGGGTCGGTGGTTCGAGTCCACTCGGACGCACCATTTCAGTCCTGAAATGGTGCAAATCCTCTTCTGATATCCTGAATTTTCCTAATCCCTTATTTTCTTCATTGTTCTCCTGCTACGCTTTTCTTATGGAAAAAAAACAGGAAGACCGTCGATGAAGAAAATCGCGATTATCGGCTCCGGCCCCACAGGGATTTACACCTTTTATCACCTGCTTAAGAACAGCACGCCGCTCTCCGTTTCCGTTTTCGAACAGGCCGATGAAGCTGGCGTGGGTATGCCCTATAACGACGATAACTCTCGTCTGATGCTGGCGAACATTGCGAGCATTGAAATCCCGCCCATTTTTATGACCTACCTCGACTGGCTGAAGGATCAGAGCGAAGCTCATCTGGCGCGCTTTAAGGTTGATAAAGCCCGCCTGCATGACCGACAGTTCCTGCCCCGGCTTCTGCTGGGCGAGTATTTTCGCGACAGCTTTCGTTCAATCGTGAAAGAGGCCAGAAAGCTGCGGTTTCAGGTTGATGTCCATGAATCCGCCCAGGTCACCGATATCGTGCCCACGAAAGAAGGGGTCACGCTTTCCGTCAACGACAGCGCCTTTCCTGAACGCTTCGACCTTGCGGTTATCGCAACCGGCCACGTCTGGCCAGAAGAGGACGAAGCCACGCGCGCGTTCTTTCCAAGCCCCTGGTCCGGTCTGATGGATGCCAGTATTCCTCCCTGCCGCGTCGGTATCATGGGGACATCGTTAAGCGGTCTCGACGCGGCCATGGCGGTAGTGATGCAGCACGGTGAATTTCGTGATGATAAATTCGTGCTGGATAAAGGCAGCGACGCGTTGAAGATTGTCCTGATGTCCCGAACGGGTATTCTGCCGGAAGCCGATTTTTACTGCCCTATTCCTTATGAACCGCTGTCGGTCTTAACCGAATTCGTGGTTGAAAACGAGATCGCCAAAGGTTCGGATGGCCTGCTCGACCGTATATTTACCCTGATGGTGAAAGAGCTTCAACTCGCTGACCCGACGTGGTGTGAGAAAATATCCCTGCATAAGCAGAATGCGGACAGCATTCGTGAGGCCTGGTTTGAGGATCGTAAACGGCACGGCCCCTTTACCTGGGCGGAAGAAAATCTCAACGAGGTGGAGCGGAACAAACGCGAGCGGCGCACCGTAGCCTGGCGCTATACCGTCCTTCGGCTGCATGAGGTGGTTCAGGAGATTGTTCCCCACCTCAACGAACGGGACAGAGAGCGCTTTAAGCAAGGCCTCGCCCGCGTATTTATCGACAACTATGCGGCCATCCCTCCGCAGTCTATCCGCAGGCTGCTCGCGCTTCGCGAAGCCGGCATCATCAGCGTGGCGACGCTCGGTGACGATTACGCGCTGGAGGTTGGCAGCGATCGAACGGTGATAACCACAGAAGAGACCGTTTACCGTTTCGACGTGTTTATTGATGCGCGCGGGCAAAAGCCGCTCAAAACGAAAGATCTGCCCTTTCCGACGCTGCGCAAACAGCTGGAAGCCACGGGTGAAGAGATACCGGACGTCGGTGAGGATTACACCTTAAATGCGCCTGACGCCGTTCGCGGGCGCATTGCCTTCGGCGCGATACCGTGGCTGATGCACGATCGTCCCTTCGTTCAGGGGCTGGCGGAGTGTGCAGAGATTGCGGAAGCAATGGCGAAGGCGGCGGAAAAACCCGCGTCGGGATCGCGGCGCAGACTACCGTATATCGAGAACTGACAGGGCTTCCATGCCCTGCTGTCGCGGATTACTCGAAGAAGACTTCCGGGTTTTCAGACAGCGAAACGAAGGATTTCGTCGCTTTATCCAGGGCAAGAATTTTGCCGCTTTCAATGTCGTACACCCAGCCGTGCAGTCGGATGGAGTTATTACGCAGGCCCACCGCGACGGACGGGTGGGTCTTAATGTTGCTCAGCTGCGCAAACACGTTCTCCTGCACCATCGCATTGACTTTATCGATCGGCTTATCCCAGGTTTTCTTCTCTACCACGGCTTTCGCCGCGTCAGAATAGCGCAGCCAGTGTGACACAGCAGGCATCGGCTCCAGGTTCGCGTTATCGGCAATCGCCTTCATCGCGCCACAGTTGGAGTGACCGCAAATCACGATATCCGTGACGCCCAGCGCCACCACGGCGTATTCGATGGTTGCAGACACGCCGCCAGGCTCCGGCCCGAACGGCGGCACGATGTTGCCAGCATTACGAATGACAAAGAGTTGTCCTGGCTCTTGCTGGGTGACCAGTTCAGGGACCAGACGGCTGTCGGAGCATGAGATGAACAGCGCTTTGGGATTCTGGCTGGACGCTAAACTGCGGAAGAGTTCTTTACGTTGCGGGAAAATCTCTTTTTGAAAGCTGAGAAAACCTTCAATGATATGTTGCATAGCAATGTCTCTTTTATCTGTTTTAGTTTAGGCATGATCGAGATCACACTCGTAAAGTTTACCCATCGTGGTTTACTTCAGACAAGCAATATATTTCTGGCCCGACCGCTGAACAATCTCGTCCGCGAAGGCCGGGATGTTCTGTCCTTCAAACGCGCCGTAAAGACGTTCGAAGGTTTTGCCTTCGAGATGATTCACCACCGACGCCACGGCGCGGGCCGGCAGCGGAAGATAATTCGGGTAGCTCCACATAAACGAGACGGCGTCTTTACCCGGCGTGACCTGCAGAATATCGCCCACCAGCAATACCCCATCCCCCTCCTGCCAGTGCAGCACCGTTCCACCGGCAAAATGCCCGCCCAGACGCAGCAAGGTGACCGACGGGAAAATCTCCAGCGCATCCCCCTCCCAGAAATGAATGGCCGGGCTGTCGCGCATGACCCACTCTCTGTCGCTGGCGTGCAGGTAAACCGGCGCATCAAACGCCGCAGCCCACTCCTGCATCGTGGTGTAATAGTGCGGATGTGAAATAGCAATCGCGCTGATGCCGCCGAGGGCGGTAATGAGCGTTTTGGTTGCGGGGTCGAGGTTGGCGATGCAGTCCCAGAGGATATTGCCGTGGGGCGTTTGCAGGAATAGCGCCCGCTGGTTTATCGCAAACGCGGGCACCGTTTTGATCCCGAACAGCCGCGGCTCCAGCTGCTGCCATTTGTTGGTATGGGTGGCGGTGACGGTGTCGAAATCGGTCCATGCCTGGCCCGTGGCGGGCACGTACTGACGCTCATCCTCGCAAATCGGGCAACTGTCCGGGCGGGCATCGTAGGCGGTTCCGCAGGTTTTACAGAGTGTAATCATGTGCTCTCCTCAGCGATAAAGCACTGAGTATGGCAGGGATTATCCTTATGTGCTGCGAGGTACATTGCTGGCTTTTTTTGCCCTATACTGTGCCAGTATCAAAAACTGAACAGAGCAGGTGCCACATGGAAATTGATCTCGATAACTTAGTCTTTAACGGTCTGGATGAAGCCGAAGAGCGTAATGCCGAACGTCTGGACGATGCAGACAAAAAAGCGCAGGCGATTGTCGCCGACGACGACTGCGGTGACGCCTGCAAAATCTAATAAAAAAGCACCGGGAAACCGGTGCTTTTTTATTTCACTCGTTAAACGTCACGCACACCTCGTTCCAGTACGTTTCGCGCGTGCGGCGCAGTTCAGCGTGACGTTTTATCATGGAACCACTCCGGGTCAATGTTGGCAACGTCCACGCCATACAGGCTGGCGACAGGCAGGATTGACTCAAGAACACGTTGCGCGCTGTTCTCCGCATTCACTGGTCGGGTCGCAAAAAACCGCCGTAACGTGCTGATCCACTTTTTCATCGTCTTACCCTCTCTCGCCGTGTCTGATCTCAGTTAAGCACTCAAATGCCGCGCGGGGGAAATACCAAAATCCACTGTCGATGTGCAGGATTTGCAAATAGCATCCCGTTCTTTTCACTCTTCATTAACACGTTGTTCACTAATGCTTTTTTGCTCATAGCAAAGAACGATTTCTTATTTGGCGATAGCTTTCGCTTATGGGAGCGTAGCGGGGTAAAACAAAAACAACGGGATGGCGAATGACTATGGCAGCAAACATGAAAGGGTTTACCAAACGGACACTGGTTCTGGCATTACTGGCGGCGGGGAGCCTGCTTTCAGCGCAGGCACAGGCCGATCAGCTGGCGGATATTAAGGCCGCAGGGGTGGTGAAAGTGGCCACGTTTGACGCCAACCCGCCGTTTGGCTCTATTGATGCCAAAACGCACGAGATCGTGGGTTATGACGTGGACTTCGCCAAAGCGCTGGCAAAATCGCTCGGCGTGAAGCTTGAACTGGTTGCCACCAATCCGGCTAACCGTATTCCGCTGCTGCAGTCCGGAAAAGCAGATCTGATCGTGGCGGATATCACCATCACCCCGGAACGCGCACAGGTGATTGATTTCTCAACGCCTTACTTTGTCACCGGCCAGCAGTTCCTGGTGCCGGCTAAATCACCGGACAAGCTTGATGACTACAGCCGGGCGCGTATTGGCGCGGTCAAAGGAACGACGGGCGAGCAGGCGCTGCACCAGCGTTTCCCGCAGTCGCGCGTGCTCTCGTATGACGATATTCCGCTGGCGCTGACGGCACTGCGCAACGGTAACGTACAGGCCATCACCCAGGACAGCACCATTCTGGCCGGTCTGCTGGCGCAGGCGCCGGATAAAGCGAACTTTAAAATCCTGCCCGACCTGCTCAGCAAAGAAGAGATTGGCGTTGGGGTGAAGAAGGGTGAAACGGCGCTGCTGAAGGCCGTTAACGACGAGCTGGTTAATCTCGAGAAGAACGGTCAGGCAGCAAAAATCTACGATGTCTGGTTTGGCCCAAACACGCCTTCCCCACAGCCTCGCGCCTTTAAAATAGAAGCCAGATAATTATGCTCTCAGGTTTATTTTCACACTCCGCGGCCGGTGCCGCGGATTTTTCACATCTGGAACAGGCCAGCGTCGAGTTTCGTCATGTGGACAAACGCTACGGTGACCATCAGGTTTTAAACGACATTAACCTCACCATCACGCCCGGTGAAGTGGTCGCCATCCTCGGTCCTTCGGGTTCCGGTAAATCCACCCTGATTCGTCTTATCAACCAGCTTGAAACCCTGAGCGGCGGGGAGATTCTGGTCGACAACAAGCCTACCGCAAAGCTCTCCGGTACCGGGCTGCGCCAGCTGCGCAGCCGCGTGGGGTTTGTGTTCCAGCAGTTCAATCTTTACGCCCACCTCACCGCCAGCCAGAATATCACCCTGGCGCTGGAGCACGTTCACGGCTGGAAGCCGCAGCCCGCACGGGAGCGCGCGCTGGCCCTGCTGGAGAAGGTCGGGATGCTGGAAAAAGCCCACCATTTCCCGGCAGAGCTTTCCGGTGGACAGCAGCAGCGCGTCGCGATTGCCCGCGCCCTCGCCTCTTCACCGCAAATCATTCTGTTCGATGAACCCACCTCCGCGCTGGATCCGGAGATGATTGGTGAAGTGCTGTACGTGATGAAAGCCCTCGCCCACAGCGGGATCACGATGATCGTGGTGACCCACGAGATGCAGTTTGCCCGGGAAATTGCCGACCGGATTGTCTTTATCGACGGCGGGCAAATTCTGGAAACCGCGCCGCCGGCACAGTTTTTCAGCCAGCCGTCGCATCCGCGCGCGCAGCGGTTCCTGCAAAAGGTGCTCAACCCGCTGCATCAGGAGCATCTGTAATGCCCGCGCTCGACTGGCAAGGGGTACTGACCGGACAGCCTCTGCAGTGGATACTCTCCGGATTCCTCACCACCCTGTGGGTCACGCTTGCCGGGATGCTGCTGGCCAGCCTGCTCGCACTGCTCTTTATGCTCCTGCGCCTTTCCGGCGGACGCCCCGGGAACGCGGTCGTCAGCAGCTGGGTGTCGCTGTTTCGCAATACGCCGCTGCTGGTGCAGCTGCTGTTCTGGTATTTTGCCGCCTGGAACGGGCTACCGCAGGCGTTCCGCGACGCGGTGAACGCGGATCACAGCTGGTCAATTCTGCCCGGCGACGTCTGGTGGTTTACGCCCGAATTTTTATGTTCTGCCTGGGGGTTGGGCGTCTTTACCTCGGCGTTTTTAATCGAAGAGGTGGAGTCGGGCTTACGTTCCGTACCTGCCGGACAGCGGGAGGCGGCGCTCGCGCAGGGATTCTCCGCGTGGCGTCTGTTTCGTTACATCCTTCTGCCGCAGGGCCTGGCCAACGCCTGGCAGCCGGTCGTGGGCCAGTACCTAAATCTGATGAAGCTCTCCTCGCTCGCGAGCGGGATTGGCTTTGCCGAGCTGACCTATCAGGTCAGGCAGATCGAGAGCTATAACGCGCACGCGCTGGAGGCGTTTACCCTCGGTACCGCGCTCTATCTGCTGACCGGCCTGGTCATGGGGATGGTGCTGGTTCGCATCGGGCCTGACGCGAAACGTAAACGCCCAGGCGTCGCCACCACAGGGAGTGAAAAACATGATTGCCGGACTTAACGTCATCACCGATAACCTCGACTATCTGCTGTGGGGACGCGCGGCGACGGGTGAACCGGGGGGCGTATTGCTGTCGTTGATGATGGCGGCCGGGGCCGCCGTCATCGCCCTGCCCGGTGGGATAGTGCTCGCGTGTCTGGCCTGGCGCTTTACCGGGCTCGTGCGAAAGGCCCTCTTTCTGTGGGCAGAGCTGATTCGCGGCATCCCGCTCATCTTCGTGATTTTCTGGATGTGGTATCTCCTGCCGCTTATGACCGGGGGCGATCTGCCGGGAGCGCTGACCGTCACGCTGGCTCTGGCCTGGTTTACCGCGGCAACAGTGATGCACTCGGTGCTGGCCGGGCTTAACGCGCTACCGTCAGGACAATACGAGGCCGCACTGTCTCAGGGATTCAGCACGCAGCAAACCCTCCTGCGCGTGCTGCTGCCGCAGGCGCTGAGGAATATTCTGCCGTCGCTGGTGGGGATTTTTATCAGCCTGCTGAAGGATACGTCGCTGGCGTTTATCGTGAACGTACCGGAACTGACCACGGTGGCGGGACAGGTCAACAACCGGGTGCAAATCTACCCGGCGGCCATTTTTATCTTTACGGGCGTGGTCTACTACTTGCTCTGCTGCTCGCTCGAACAGCTTGCGAAGCGCTGGCGCATTACCCGGCCAGCGCTTTAACCACCGTTTCCATCGCTTCGGTTGTCAATTCACTGCGCTTAACGCGCTGGTTCGCCAGCGCGGTACGCAGGACTCCGGCAATGACAATATGCTTTGGCTCCTGCCCTAAATCACGCATCTCAAGCACCACCTTCCCGACCACCCGGCACATCTCCTGATACAGCGCTTCATCTTTGGTCACGTTACCCATCGTCATCACTCCATTGCCTGTTAAACGTTGAGCTTAAATGATTCTCCTGCCGGATACAAAAAAGAAGCCCGGCGAGAGACTCGCCGGGCTTCATCTGTAAAATCAGTAAATTAGTTGTTTACTGGGATGACCGCGCCTTTGTACTTGGTGCGGATCCAGTCCTGAATCTCTTTCGAGTGCAGGACGTTCACCAGGGCAACGATATCTTTCTTCTTCTCGTCACCGCGATGCACGGTAATGATGTTGGCGTACGGGTTGTTTTCACCGCTCTCTACCGCAATCGGGTCGTGAACCGGATCCAGACCGGCGTCAATCGCGTAGTTGGCGTTAATCACCACCGCATCGCCTTCATTGTTGTTGTACATCTGCGGCAGCAGAGAGGCTTCCACGTTCGGCGTGAACTTCAGCTTTTTCGGGTTCTCAACGATGTCGCTGATGCGCGCGGTCACTTTGTCGATGCCCGGCTTCAGCTTGATCACGCCCTCTTTCTCGAAGATGGAGAGAATACGCCCCTCTTCAGAAACCGCGTCACGCATGATGATCTTGCCGCCTTCCGGCAGGTCTTTCAGCGACTTGTATTTTTTGGAGTAGATGCCGATTGGCTCAATGTGGATCGCGCCCGCACTGACGAAATCGTAGTCTTTATCGCCCGCATGATCCTTAAGCACGCTGTTCAGGTAAGGAATGTGCTGGAAATAGTTCGCGTCGATGTCATGACCCGCCAGCGCGGTGTTCGGCAGAATGTAGTCCTGGAACGGTTTAATCTCCAGGTCGATACCCTGCTTCGCCAGAATCGGCTTAGCCTGCTCCAGAATTTCGGCGTGCGGCGTGTTGGATGCGCCCACGGTCAGGGTGTCGGCCCAGGAGGCGAAGCTCAGGGCGCTCAGGGTTGCGGCGGCGATCAGTGTCAGTGTTTTTTTCATGATGTGGTTCCTGTGTGTATTTATTAGCGTTTATCTAACAGTGAAGTAATGACATCGCCGCAGAACTGGATAATGAAAACGATGATCAGAATGGTCACCGTTGCCACCAGCGTGACGTCACCATGGTTGCGCTGGAATCCTTCCAGATAAGCCAGATTTCCCAAACCGCCGGCGCCAATCACCCCCGCCATTGCGCTGTAGCTCACCAGCGCAATGAGCGTCACCGTAATACCCGATACCAGTGCGGGTGATGATTCCGGCAGTAAAACCCGAAACACTAACGTGCTCAGTCGTGCGCCCATCGAGCGCGTTGCTTCGATGACGCCTTTATCCACTTCACGCAGGGCGATCTCCACCAGGCGTGCGTAGAACGGTGCGGCGCCCACAATCAGCGCCGGCAGCGCCGCGTTGGCGCCGAGAATGGTGCCGACGACGGTCTTGGTGAACGGGATCAGCAGGACAATCAAAATGATGAACGGAATAGAGCGGAACACGTTCACCACAATCGAAATCACGCTGTAGACCGTGCGGTTGTGGAACAGCCCGCCGCGCGCGGTTAAAAACAGCGCCAGCCCCAGCACAATGCCCAGCACAAACGTCGCCACGCCGGACAGCGCGGTCATGTACAGCGTCTCCAGCGTCGCCGCCCAGAGCTGATCCCACTTGAGATGCGGAAAGAGATTCTCAGCCATGTTTAATCACCTCGCCTTCAATATCGCTGTGCTGCAGGTCGGCGAGGATATTGTTCAGTTGTTCATCGGATGCCACGACATGCACCCAGAGCTGACCAAACACACCGTGGGCGGTTTGCGTCATTTTCCCGTGCAGGATATTAAACGGCAGGCCGTAGCGCAGGGTCAGTTCACCCACGATCGGCTTATGGGTGCTGTGCCCGGTAAAGGTCAGCCTGATGACCGTGCCTTCCAGATCGTTTGCCAGTTCGGTATTGAAGGTTTCCTCCTCGGCGTACTGGCTCACCTGGCGGACAAACTGCTGCGTAATCGGCTGCTGCGGATGGGTAAAAACGCTCAGTACGTCACCCTCTTCCACCACTTTACCGTTCTCCATCACCGCCACGCGGTCGCAGATTTTGCGCACCACGTGCATCTCGTGGGTGATCAGCACGATGGTCAGCCTGAAGCGGCGGTTAATATCCAGCAGCAGATCGAGGATCTGATCGGTGGTCTGCGGGTCGAGCGCGGAGGTGGCTTCATCGCAGAGCAGCACGTCAGGGCTGTTAGCCAAAGCGCGCGCAATGCCGACGCGCTGCTTTTGTCCGCCGCTCAGCTGGGACGGGTAGGCATTCTCGCGCCCCTTCAGGCCAACCAGATCCACCAGCTCGGCGACGCGCGCCTTGATGTTGGCTTTTGGTACACCGGCGATTTGCATCGAGAAAGCGATATTCTCGCTCACCGTGCGCGACCACAGCAGGTTGAAGTGCTGGAACACCATGCTGATTTTCAGGCGCGCCTGGCGCAGCGCTTCACCCTTTGCCGCAGAGATATCCTGTCCGTTAATGGTGACGCTTCCGGCGCTGGGTTTTTCCAGGCCGTTCAGCAGACGAATCAGCGTGCTTTTCCCGGCTCCGCTGTAGCCGATAATTCCGTAAATCTGTCCCTGTTCTATCGTCAAATTGACGTCATCAACGGCAGTCAGCGCGACCTTTCCGTTGTCAAAAACCTTCGAAATATTCCTGAGTACGATCATTCTTATTCTTTATCCGTTTCGCGCATGGCTGTTTAGCAGTATGGATGTCCAAACGATAGTAAACAGGCGTTATCAGCTTTCAAATGAACAAAAAAGAATTTGTTATAACTTTCGGAAATAAACAGCGGATTTACAGGGTGGGAAGCATTTAGACCAATTTCAGCAATGATTATCTGCCGGATGCATATCTGCTGGCAGATGCCCGCGAAAAACGCTCATTTTTGCAGCATTTCATGCCGGTATAGCCATCCTCACATCCAGACAACTTTACGTCTTGCTGTCCTGACATCCAAAAATGGCATTTATATTCTTTTCTGTTCTAAAGAGCAGTGAATGGTTCTTTATTGCGAAAATTTCGCCGCTCTATCATCCCGTCATGACATCCAGAAAGGAAAACATCATGACGATTTACCACTCCGTCACCGAACTGATTGGCCGTACCCCGCTTATCCAGCTGCACAAGCTTGATACCGGTCCCTGCTCGCTGTTCCTGAAGCTGGAAAACCAGAATCCGGGCGGCTCTATTAAGGATCGCGTTGCGCTGTCGATGATTAACGAAGCGGAGCGTACCGGCCAGCTGCAGCCGGGCGGCACGATTATTGAGGCGACGGCGGGGAATACCGGTCTCGGCCTGGCACTGATTGCCGCCCAGAAAGGCTACTCGCTGATCCTGGTGGTGCCGGACAAAATGAGCCGCGAGAAGATTTTCCACCTGCGCGCGCTGGGTGCCCAGGTGGTGCTGACCCGCTCCGACGTTAACAAGGGCCACCCCGCCTATTACCAGGATTACGCCCAGCGCCTGGCCAACGAGCTGCCCGGCGCGTTTTACATCGACCAGTTCAATAATGAGGCCAACCCGCTGGCGCACCGCACCACCACGGCACCGGAACTGTACGAGCAGCTTGACGGGCGGATCGACGCCATCGTGGTGGGCGTCGGCTCAGGCGGTACGCTGGGCGGCCTGCAGGCGTGGTTCGCCGAGCACTCTCCGCACACGGAGTTTGTCCTGGCAGACCCGGCAGGATCGGTTCTGGCCGACCAGGTGGAAACTGGACGCTATCACGACGCGGGCTCCTGGCTGGTTGAGGGGATTGGCGAAGACTTTATTCCGCCGCTGGCCCACATTGAAGGGGTGAATCGCGCCTGGCGCATCACCGACCGCGAGGCCTTCACCACCGCGCGCGATCTGCTGAAAACGGAAGGCATTCTGGCGGGCTCCTCCAGCGGCACGCTGCTGGCGGCCGCGCTGAAGTATTGCCAGGCGCAGACCGCGCCGAAACGCGTGGTGACCTTCGCCTGCGACAGCGGCAATAAGTATCTCTCGAAGATGTTCAACGATGACTGGATGCGTCAGCAAGGGCTCATCACGCGCCCTCAGGCCGGCGATCTCTCCGACTATATCGCCCTGCGCCACGATGAAGGCGCCACCGTTACCGCCGCCCCGGACGACACGCTTTCCACCGTACTGGCACGCATGCGCCTGTATGACATCTCCCAGCTGCCGGTGCTGGAGAACGGCAAGGTGGTGGGCATTATCGACGAGTGGGATCTCCTGCGGCACATCGGCGGCGACGGCGACCGCTTCGCGCTTCCGGTGACGGCAGCCATGACGCGTCAGGTGGAGTTTCTTGATAAACACGCCCCGGAAAGCGCCCTTAACGCCATCTTCGACCGCGGTCTGGTGGCCGTGATTAATGACAACGACCGTTTTCTCGGTCTGATTACGCGCAGCGACGTTCTGACCGCCTGGCGCAACCGTCTTCAGCAATAAAGGAATCGATGATGAAAAACCTGGCTACCCTGAGCGTACACAGCGGCGAGTTCAACGACCAGCACGGCGCCGTCATGCCGCCGATATACGCCACCTCAACGTTTGCGCAACCGTCACCCGGCGAGCATACCGGCTATGAGTATTCCCGCAGCGGCAATCCTACCCGCCATGCGCTGGAAACCGCCATCGCCGAACTGGAAGGCGGCACGCGCGGCTACGCCTTCGCCTCCGGTCTGGCGGCCATCTCCACGGTGCTCGAACTGCTGGATAAAGACAGCCATATTGTCGCCATTGATGACGTTTACGGCGGGACGTACCGCCTGATTGAAAACGTGCGCAAGCGCAGCACCGGCCTGCAGGTCAGCTGGGTTAAACCGGACGACCTGGCCGGTCTCGAGGCCGCCATCCGCCCGGATACCCGCATGGTGTGGGTCGAAACGCCAACCAACCCGCTGCTGAAGCTGGCGGATCTGGCGGCCATTGCGGCGATCGCCCGCCGTCATAACGTCATCAGCGTGGCGGATAACACCTTCGCGTCACCGGTGATCCACCGTCCGCTGGAGTCAGGTTTCGATATCGTGGTGCACTCCGCCACCAAATACCTGAACGGCCACTCTGACGTGGTGGCCGGGCTGGCGATTGTCGGGGACAACAGGGAACTGGCGGATAAGCTGGGCTATCTGCAAAACGCGGTAGGCGGCGTACTGGATCCGTTCAGCAGCTTCCTGACGCTGCGCGGTATTCGCACGCTTGCTTTGAGGGTAGAAAAGCACAGCACCAACGCGCTGGCGATTGCGCAATGGCTGGATCAGCACCCTCTGGTCGAAAAGGTGTTCTATCCCGGCCTGGAATCGCATCCGCAATATCAACTTGCCCGTACGCAGATGGCCCTGCCCGGCGGGATGATTTCCGTGGTGGTAAAAGGCGATGCGCAACGCGCCACCGAGGTGATTCGCCACCTGAAGCTGTTCACCCTCGCGGAAAGCCTCGGCGGTGTGGAAAGTCTGGTGAGCCAGCCTTACAGCATGACCCACGCCTCGATTCCGCTGGAGCAACGCCTGGCAAACGGCATTGTGCCGCAGCTGATCCGTCTGTCAGTCGGGATTGAAGATCCGAAAGACCTGATTGCCGATCTCAGCCAGGCGCTGCAAAAATAAGCAAAACGCGGCAGGTCAATCACCTGCCGCCATAAGTTGTCATCATGGCTTAACGCCTTGATAACAATATTATGTGAAACTGCACAGATTATTTCTGAAACACCGTTTCCATTTTCCTTTTATCTTAAAATCAGCGTATAATGCGCGCCTAATCCCTGGTGAATGGTTTCAGCGCTTGGAATACAAAAAACAACGTACAACTTCTCCTCTCCTTCGTTGGGCTGTCACTCAGGCACACTTTCTTCTGCACGCTCATTTGATGTCTCCTATCCTTAGTGCGTGTCATATACTCTTTTGCAACACAGGTTTGACTCCGCGGCGGTGCGCCCCCGGAGCGAGATTTCCATATCCTTCCCAACTTAAAGACTAAGACTGTCATGAAAAAGACGAAAATTGTTTGTACTATCGGCCCGAAAACCGAATCTGAAGAGATGCTGACCAAAATGCTGGACGCCGGCATGAACGTGATGCGTCTGAACTTCTCCCACGGTGATTACGCAGAACACGGTCAGCGTATCCAGAACTTGCGCAACGTAATGAGCAAGACCGGTAAAAAAGCTGCGATCCTGCTGGATACCAAAGGTCCAGAAATCCGCACCATCAAACTGGAAGGCGGTAACGACGTCTCTCTGAAAGCGGGCCAGACCTTCACCTTCACCACCGACAAATCCGTTGTTGGCAACAGCGAAATCGTTGCAGTGACCTACGAAGGCTTCACCAACGACCTGTCCGTCGGTAACACCGTGCTGGTAGACGATGGTCTGATCGGTATGGAAGTCACCGCGATCGAAGGCAACAAGGTTATCTGTAAGGTGCTGAACAACGGCGACCTGGGCGAAAACAAAGGCGTTAACCTGCCGGGCGTCTCTATCGCACTGCCAGCACTGGCTGAAAAAGACAAACAGGACCTGATCTTCGGTTGCGAACAAGGCGTTGACTTTGTTGCGGCCTCCTTCATCCGTAAGCGTTCAGACGTGGTTGAAATTCGTGAGCACCTGAAAGCCCACGGCGGCGAGAAGATCCAGATCATCTCCAAAATTGAAAACCAGGAAGGCCTGAACAACTTCGACGAAATCCTTGAAGCGTCTGACGGCATCATGGTTGCACGTGGCGACCTGGGCGTAGAAATCCCGGTTGAAGAAGTGATCTTCGCGCAGAAGATGATGATCGAGAAATGTGTTCGCGCGCGCAAAGTGGTTATCACCGCAACGCAGATGCTGGACTCCATGATCAAAAACCCACGCCCTACCCGCGCAGAAGCAGGCGACGTGGCTAACGCCATCCTCGACGGTACTGATGCCGTTATGCTGTCCGGCGAATCCGCAAAAGGTAAATATCCGCTGGAAGCAGTGTCCATCATGGCCACAATCTGCGAACGTACCGACCGCGTAATGAAAAGCCGTCTGGACTACAACAACGACAGCCGCAAGCTGCGCATCACCGAAGCGGTATGCCGTGGTGCAGTAGAAACGGCTGAGAAGCTGGAAGCACCGCTGATCGTGGTTGCGACCCAGGGCGGTAAATCTGCTCGCGCGGTGCGTAAATACTTCCCGGATGCGACTATCCTGGCGCTGACCACCAACGAAACCACGGCTCGTCAGCTGGTGCTGAGCAAAGGCGTGATCCCTCACCTGGTGAAAGAGATCGCGTCTACGGATGATTTCTACCGTCTGGGTAAAGAAGTGGCTCTGGAGCTGGTTGATCGTGGTCTGGCACAGAAAGGTGACGTTGTGGTCATGGTTTCTGGCGCGCTGGTGCCAAGCGGAACCACCAATACCGCATCTGTTCACGTGCTGTAATAATTCCCGAACGAATTAATTTTGATAAAAAGCGCCCTCCGGGCGCTTTTTTTATTCCTGGCATTAGCTAAAGTCATTCAAATTGCAAATCGGGTTTTTCTATTTAATTGCGAATTATCTAAGATGAATCCGATGATAAATGCCTTTTTTTACTTAGATTTTTGCTCAAAAAGGGCCGATTCGATGCTTCTTTGAGCGAACGATCAAAAATAGGTGTATTCCCATCAAAAAAATATTCTCAACCCAAAAAACTTTGTGTAATACTTGTAACGCTACATGGAGATTAACTCAATCTAGAGGGTATTAATAATGAATCGTACTAAACTGGTACTGGGCGCGGTAATCCTGGGTTCTACTCTGCTGGCTGGTTGCTCCAGCAACGCTAAAATCGATCAGCTGTCTTCTGACGTTCAGACTCTGAACGCTAAAGTTGACCAGCTGAGCAACGACGTGAACGCAATCCGTTCCGACGTTCAGGCTGCTAAAGACGACGCAGCTCGCGCTAACCAGCGTCTGGACAACCAGGCTACTAAATACCGTAAGTAATAGTACCTGTTAATAAAATGGCGCACATTGTGCGCCATTTTTTTTGCCTGCGTCAAACGGCTACTGCGTCACCTTCTCCCCTTCATCTTCCGCTACCGCAGCGGACACCCGACTGTTCTGCACCGACAACACGCTATTGCTGGCCGACGGGCCGCTCCCTGACGACACGATAACCGGGATCCCGGCGCGGCGTGACAGAGCTTTCTCAATCAGAGCCTTATCGCTTCCCGCCTGAGAAACAAAGGTCGCAAAGTCTGCGGAATGGGTAATGGGCGAGACCTGCGGGTTTTCTCCCTCAGCCTGCGCCAGCGGGCGATGGACTTCAATATAGCGTTTGCCATCCGGCTCCACGGAGAACTTCACGGGTTCATTGATAATCTGTACCCGCGTGCCAACCCGCACCTGTTCGAACAGAGCTTTAATGTCCGGGGCGTTCATCCGCATACAGCCGGAGCTGACGCGCAGGCCAACGCTGTCCGGCGCGCTGGTGCCGTGGATGAGATACTCCCCGTTACCCACGCCTAAACGCAGTGCAAAGCGTCCCAGCGGGTTATTTGGCCCGGCAGGTACCACCGGCGGTAATTTAATTCCCTGCTCCAGAGAGCGTGCTCTGATGCCCGGCGTGGGTGTCCAGGTGGGATTCGGGATTTTCTGGCTTACGCGCGTGGTCGTGACCGGTGTTTCCAGCCCCAGCTGTCCGATGCCGAGCGGGAAGACCTGAACGATGTTTTCTCCCGGCGGGAAGTAGTAGAGCCGCAGCTCAGCGAGGTTCACCACAATCCCCTCGCGCGGCGTGTTCGGCAGCAGCATCTGCGACGGGATGGTAATGACGGTTCCCGGCGCCGGGTTGACTGGCGCAATGGTATTGTTCGTTTCCAGAATCACCTGCGCCGCGGTATTAAACCGGCGGGCGATGGTCTGCAGCTTATTATCCCCTTCCTGTATCGTGTAGGTTTGATTTTGCCCAATCAGGCGACTGCCTGCGGGCGGCAACGGATAGTCCATCGCGCGGGCCGAATTAAGTGCGCCGAGCGAACTGAGGAGTAATAGAGTTATGAGAGACGCGCGCTTCATGCTGAGATTCCTTATTCACTGGCAGGACGCCAGAAAGCTGAAAAACCAGCGAGGCGGGAACCACCTCGCGAAACAGAATGAATGCTGTTCTGTAAGTCTAGCTAAGGATTGCAGCTTTGGCGCGGATCGCGCGAATCATCGCTTCCAGTCCCTGGGAACGAGACGGGGTGAGGTGTTGTGTGAGGGCCATTTTTTCAAACCACGGGCGGACATCGAACGCGACAATATCCTGCGCCGACATCCGGTGGTAAAGAATAAAGACGACCGCAATAAGCCCTTTTACAATGGCCGCATCGCTATCGCCGTGTAGTGCTATCGTGCCGTCGTCAGACTGCTCCATCACAATCCACACCTGGCTCTGACAGCCCTGAATAATATTTTCCGGGTTATGCGCCTCTTCACCGAGCGGCGGCAGACGCTGTCCCAGCTCGATGATATACAGGTACTTCTCTTCCCAGTTTGCGCAACGCCCAAAGTTGCGCAGCAATTTGTCTCTGTCCGGCAGTTCTGCCATCTTTCGCCTCTCCGTTAGCCCAGCAGCTGGTGAATGCGCTTAAGCCCCGCCACCAGCCTGTCGACCTCTTCCGTTGTGTTGTACATCACCAGCGACGCGCGGCACATTGCCGGCACCTGGTAAAACGCCATCAGCGGCATGGCGCAGTGGTGCCCGGTACGGACCGCCACGCCGTAGTTATCGAGGAAACTGCCCACGTCATAGGCGTGATGTTGCCCGAGATTGAACGCAATCACCCCTTGCCGGTCGGCAGGCCCGTAGAGGGTCAGATCCGGCACGCTGGCAAGCTCGGCAAGCGCATAGTGCATCAGCAGCTGTTCGTACTCCTGAATGCTATCAAGGCCGATTGCGGAGACGTAGGAGACCGCCGCCCCCAGCCCGATAATCCCGCCGGTGTTGGGCGTACCCGCCTCAAAACGCCACGGTGCGCGCGCGTAGGTGGTGCCTTCCGTCAGGCTAACGGTGGCGATCATCGATCCGCCCCCTTCCCACGGCGGCATCGCCTGCAGGATATCTTCTTTCACGTACAGTACGCCAATCCCGGTCGGCCCATAGAGCTTGTGGCCTGAAAAGACGTAGAAATCACAGTCCAGCGCCTGAACGTCAACCGCGTGGTGCATCACCGCCTGAGCGCCGTCAATCAGAACCTTCGCGCCGGCCTGGTGGGCTTTTTCGACAATCTCTGCCACCGGGTTTTTAGTCCCGAGCACGTTAGAGACCTGAGTGACCGCCACCAGCCGCGTTTTATCATCCAGCAGTGCGTCGAGCTGCTCGAGCTGCAGCGTCCCGTCAAGGTTAAGCGGAATGACCCGCAGCTGCGCGCCAACGCGCTCACAGAGCATCTGCCACGGCACGATATTGGCGTGGTGCTCCATCTGGGTGATGATAATGTTATCCCCCGCGTGGACCTGCGCGTTGCCCCAGCTGTTAGCGACAAGGTTGATCCCTTCGGTGGTTCCGCGCACGAAGACCAGCTCCTCAGGCGATTTTGCATTGAGGAAGGCGGCAATTTGCGTGCGCACGTTTTCCATACGCTGGGTCGCCTCGGCGCTCAGGGTATGAATACCGCGATGCACGGCGGCGTAGCCGTGGCGATAAAACTCGGCTTCCGCATCCACGACCGGGTTAGGCTTCTGCGCGCTGGCCGCGCTGTCCAGATAGGCCAGAGGAAGACCGTTTACTTCACGGGTCAGAACCGGAAAATCTGCCCGTACTTTCTCGACGGGAAAACTCATGCTTCGCCTCCAGGCAGACGCTGACCGATACGCGCCAGCACCTGCTGTTTCAACTGACCATCGTTCAGCGCTTCCGTCAGTTCGGCGGCAAACGCATAGATAATCATTTTCTGCGCCGCCTGCTGGTCGATACCGCGGGAACGCAGGTAGAACATCTGCTCGTCGTCGATGCGCCCGACCGTCGCACCGTGGCTGCACTTCACGTCGTCGGCGTAGATCTCCAGCTGCGGTTTGGTGTCCACTTCCGCCAGGCGACCTAACAGCAGATTGTTGTTGGTCATCTGCCCGTCCGTTTTAATGGCGTGCTGCGCCACGTTAATCAGTCCGTTAAATACCGCGCGCCCTTTATCACTCACGATAGTTTTGTGCAGCTGGCGGCTGTTGCAGTAACCTTTGTTGTGCTCCAGCCAGGTGCGCGTGTCGCACACTTCAGATTTAACCGGCATCGCCAGGCTGTTGATGCGCAGCGTGGTGTTTTCACCGTTAAGCTGCGTGCTGGTGTTGTGGCGCAGCACCGACCCGCCGAGCAGGAAGCTATGGCTGTACGATGCGGCATCCGGACCCAGCACAATGTCGTTATGGGCAAAGTGGTGGCTCTGCGGGTTCTCAAACGCCAGCTTGACGTGGTGAAGCTGGGCATTGGCGGCTACGTTCATCGTCAGACGCGATCCGGTAAAGTGGCGCGTCTCGTTGAGGCTGACGTAATGTTCGATTACCGTGGCCTCCGCCCCCTCCGCCAGCTCAAGATGGTGGCGATAGTGCGCGGTGTTGATTTCGTCGCCGTCCAGCCCCTGGGTGATGTGCATCAGCAGCAGCGGTTTTGCCGGACGCTGGTTACGCTTCACGGAGATATGCGTCACGCTGCGGGCCAGGCTCTCGGTCAGGTGGAGGAAAACCTCAGGCTGAACCGGGGCGCTCAGGGGCTGGCGATCGTCGTTTATCTCAATCTCAAATCCGCTCCCCTGAAGGGCGTCGCTCAGCTCCGGACGGAACTCACCGTCGACAAACACCAGGCGCACGGCATCCACGTTTACGGCCAGCGCGTCACGCTGCGCCGGGGTGAGATCCGCCAGACGGGTCACAAAATCGGCGTTCAGCAGGCCATCAAGCGGGGTGTATTTCCAGTTCTCATGCTTACGCGTCGGCAGGCCGAGACGCAGCATCTGCTGCAGATGCTGCTGCGCCTGCTCAGAGCGCGTGCCGCCCTGGGCTTCAAACAGCCGGTGCCACTGCTGGAGCGCATTACTGCTGTTCGGTAAGCCAGCCATAGCCCTGCTCCTCCAGTTGTTTAACCAGCGTGAAATCACCGGATTTCACAATACGCCCCTGGTAAAGCACGTGGACGTAATCCGGCTTGATGTAGTCCAGAATGCGCTGGTAGTGGGTGACGATAATGAACGAACGCTTGCCGTCGCGCAGGGAATTCACGCCGTCAGCGACAATCTTCAGGGCGTCGATATCCAGACCGGAGTCGGTCTCATCCAGAATGCACAGCTCGGGCTCCAGCACCGCCATCTGCAGAATGTCGTTACGCTTTTTCTCGCCGCCGGAAAAGCCAACGTTCACCGAACGGGTCAGCAGATCTTCCGGCATCTTCAGCAGCTTGATCTTCTCTTCCATCAGGTCCTGGAAGTCAAAGCGATCCAGCGCCTCCAGGCCGCGATACTTGCGCACCGCATTCAGCGCCGTCTGCAGGAAGAACTGGTTGCTGACGCCCGGAATTTCGACCGGGTACTGGAAAGCCATGAAGATGCCCTCTCCCGCGCGGTCTTCGGGCGACATCTCAAGCAGATCTTTGCCGTTAAACTCCACCGAGCCGTGGGTTACCTCATAATCTTCGCGCCCCGCCAGCGTCGCAGACAGCGTACTTTTTCCGGAGCCGTTCGGCCCCATGATGGCGTGAACTTCGCCCGGCCTGACGTCAAAATTGAGGCCACGCAGGATGGCTTTGTCTTCTACGCTAACCTGTAAATCTTTAATGCTTAACATGTGCTTTCCTTAACCGACGCTGTGTTCAAGACTAATGGCGAGGAGTTTCTGGGCTTCAACGGCAAATTCCAGCGGCAGTTCAGAGAACACGTCCTTACAGAAGCCGTTAACGATCATCGAGATGGCGTCTTCTTCACTGATCCCGCGCTGCAGGCAGTAGAAAAGCTGATCTTCCCCAATCCGCGACGTCGTCGCCTCGTGCTCAAGCTGGGCCGTGTTGTTACGGCACTCGACGTACGGGAAGGTATGCGCCCCGCAGTCTGCGCCAATCAGCATCGAGTCACACTGGGTAAAGTTTCGCGCATTGGTGGCCGTCGGCATGATTTTCACCAGCCCGCGATAGCTGTTCTGGCTATGCCCGGCAGAGATCCCTTTCGAGATGATGGTTGATTTGGTGTTTTTACCGATGTGGATCATCTTGGTGCCGGTATCGGCCTGCTGATGGCCGCTGGTCAGCGCCACCGAGTAAAACTCGCCGATGGAGTTATCCCCGCGCAGAATGCAGCTCGGGTATTTCCAGGTGATGGCAGAGCCGGTTTCAGACTGGGTCCACGACATCTTGCTGTTTTCGCCTTCGCACAGCGCGCGCTTGGTGACGAAGTTCAGGATACCGCCGGTATTGCCGTCGCCCGGGAACCAGTTTTGCACCGTGGAGTATTTCACCTCGGCATCTTTGTGGATGATGACCTCCACCACCGCCGCGTGCAGCTGGTAGCTGTCGCGAACCGGGGCGGAGCACCCTTCGATATAGCTGACGTAGCTGCCTTCATCCGCAACCAGAATCGTGCGTTCGAACTGGCCGGTTTTTTCGGCGTTGATACGGAAATAGGTGGACAGCTCCATCGGGCAGCGCACGCCTTTCGGCACATAGATAAAGGTGCCGTCAGAGGCTACCGCCGCGTTGAGCGCCGCAAAGAAGTTGTCGTTAGAAGGCACCACGGTCCCAATGTATTTTTTCACCAGTTCCGGATGATCGTGAATCGCTTCGCCGAAGGAGCAGAAAATGATCCCCTGCTCTGCCAGCTTCTCGCGGTAGGTGGTCGCCACCGAGACGGAGTCGAAAATGGCGTCCACCGCCACCTCTTTCCCCTCACGCACGGGCACGCCAAGCTGGTTAAAGGCTTCTTCCACCTCTTTGCTGAGGAAACTGTTCTCCGCACCGGTTTGCTGCACCGCGCCGGGCTGCGAGGCGCAGGTATCGTCACAGCTGCCGCAGGAGGGCGCAGAATAGTAGCTGTAATCCTGATAGTTCAGCTTGTCGTAGTGCGCTTTCAGCCAGTGCGGTTCTTCCATCTCCAGCCAGGCGCGGAAGGCGCTCAGGCGGAACTCCAGCATCCACTCGGGCTCGTTGCGTTTCGCCGAGATCGCCCGCACGACATCTTCGTTGATGCCTTTCGCCAGCTCATCGGTCTGCAGCTGGGTGAAGAACCCCTCTTTATAGTTGAGGTGCCCACCGCCCCAGGTATTTACTTCACTCGTTGCTTCAGTATTACGAGACATAGTACCGCCTATACCCCAAAGCTTTCGCCGCAGCCGCATTCGTTCTGGGCTTTCGGGTTATGAAATTTGAATAACTGGTTTAAGCCTTCGCGGACGTAGTCCACTTCGGTGCCGTCAATAAACGGCATGGCCTGCAGCGCGACGTACAGCTTCGCGCCGTCAGTCTCGAACACCAGGTCATCTTTCTCGGGTTCGGTGACGGTATCGAGCACGTAGCCGAAACCCGCGCAGCCGGTCTGTTTGACGCCTAAACGCACGCCAAGGATCTCGGGCTTTTTCGCCACCAGATCGTGAATATGTGCCGCCGCCGCTGGCGTGAGCGTTAAGCCGCGCCAGGCAAAATCGGCAGGATTAAAGGTTTCTGAATGCAGTTCCATAGGTCCACCTCATCTGATAAGCCATCAGGGCATAACACCATGTTAGTGATAACGATTATCACTTCAACCCTCTGTCAGCAGGGGCATTCGGCTAAACCGCCCTTTTTGCCTACTTTTATTAAGCATAGACCCTGTGAGAGGATGCAGTCAGGATGGATGTATTTGTTCAATGCATTGATTAATAATGCATTTCGTCGCGGCATTTATGACAGGGAAGAGAAAAGTAAAATATGCATCGGAAATGCCTATTTTTGAGATAGCTTTTGCTCAGAAAATGACAAAAACAAAAAAAGGCCCTCAAGGCCTCTGTTAATCAGTGATGAAATGAGACAGCAAACCCCTGTTCACGCCAGTGGTCGAGCTGTTCCTGCTGGCGAGGCGTTGGGGATTTCCCCGTCCAGACGAAGATTTTTTGCCCAGGGAACAGTTCAGGACGCGGCGAATCAATAGGTTCCGCCAGGACGTCAATGTGCCATCCCTTCTGCGATAAGCGCGCGGCTTCCAGCCACAGGTGGGTGCGGTCATCGCATTCCCAGCCAATCAGGAGGGCGTCTTTACCAGCTTTTTTGCGGGATTCCGCCAGGCTTGCAATCGCGAATTCGATCAGGACGCCGTCAAACAGGCTCGCCATGTGGCGCACGGTGTTTTGATCCTGATTCATGCGCTGACGAACGGGAGAAATAATATTGTCAATCAGCGCATCTATCGCGTGATCGCGGCGGAATTCGCCCATTTTGGCGCGCAGCTTTGCCGGGCTGGCGTAACGCAGAACGGTCATCATCTCTTCCTGGAACGAGACCCAGTTGCCCTGAGTCAATACTTCTTTGTTTTCCAGCAAGGCTTTGACTTTTCCGACCGAGACGCCGCTTTTCATCAGGCGCTTGATCTCTTCTATGCGGAGGATATCTTCATCGTCAAACTGACGATGACCCCCTTCGCTGCGCTGCGGCTTCAACAATCCATAACGGCGCTGCCAGGCACGCAGCGTAACGGGGTTGATACCGCATCGTTCGGCCACTTCGCCGATACTGTAATAGGCCATTAACTCCCTCACGCTCAGAACTTCCATACCTAACTGCACCAACCTTATCAGATTGTACACACCATTTGTATAACTAAGACCGCATTTTGCTCAGGTGAATGGGCTACTCCTCCCTTCACCTGTTAATACATTGTTGTATAAAAATTACCATTCGTACAGTTAACTCTGCCGTAATGTGTACAGCTTTATCAGAAGTCGAACTTTTTCTCCGGCCACGCAATCGCGGGAATACCGCCGTGTCGCGGGCTGGCAAAAAGATGTCCCTGGAACTGGGAAATCCCGGCGGATTCCAGCCACATCCACTCTTCAGCCTTCTCTACTCCTACCGCGCAGAACTGGATCTCAAGCGAGGAGCAGCATTTAATAATCGCCTGAATAATGGCCTGTCGGGGGCCACTTTTATGCACGTTCGCGACCAGATCGCGATTAATCTTAATTCTGTCCGGCTGGAACTGCGCCAGCAGCTGCAGCCCGGCAAAACCGGCGCCAAAGTGATCGATCGTCACGCTGATACCCGCGCTTTTTAACTGCCTGACCGAATCCGTGAATTCATCAAAACGGGAAATGGCTTCGCTCTCGGTGAACTCCACCACAATTTGCTCGGGTACAAACCCATTTGCTTCAATCGCGGTGAGCAGGAAATCCACGGCGTTGGGAATGTTGACCAGCGTCATGGGCCGCAGGTTGAGGGATAACGTCTGATCCTGTAGCCCCAGCGCGCTGGCCATGGAGAGCGCCACCTGCTTGCTGTGTAAATCAGAGGCGTACACCTCGTCACGCGGCAGATTAGCAAAGTAATCTCCCGGTGCGCCGCCGTCAGGCGTGCGGAGAAGCGCCTCCCAGGAGACGACCTGCTGCATAAACGGATCGACTATCGGCTGGAACGCAAAGCTGCAATCCGCCCCTTTCGCGACCACTTCGGGCTGCGCGGACAGGCGCGTTTCTTCGCGAACGAACTCCCAGGAATCCGCAGGCGGCAATTCAAAATAGTTCGCTTTTTCCGTGGCCTCGACAAAGGTGCGGAAAAACTGCAGCGGGCGGTCATTATACGTCAGCTGATAGCGTGTCGTCCCCCTGTTGAGCACCTGCTGCAGCACTTCTTCCCTGTCGAAGTGGCGCAAATCAAAAAGCTCCATGCCCACGTTGCCAAAACGCCGGACAGGTCCATGATCGCGCATCAGCTCCACCACGTTATGGTGGCGCGGGTCGCTGCAGATCTGCTCATAGATAGCAGAGACGTGTTCCACTGGCCCTTCAAGCAGCTGAAAAAAATGTGTGCCGTTAAACAGCAGGATCCCCGTGACATTGGATTGCCGGTTTTTACTATTTGCTGCAGCGACCATGGCTTCCAGCGCTTTCACTGGAACGTCCTCGCAGATATGGCTGCGGTAAATGATGGTTGTGAGCATGCGATTCCTGGGGTTAGGGTTTTGGCCACAAAAAGGTGGATAAGTATCATTTATAGCACATTCATTGCCTGACAAATAATTTACATCTCAATCATTTACGGCAGTTAATGAAACATTTTTCTGCGCTGTACAACTTACCAGTGTCAGACCTTTTTGTACAATATATCCTGTAATATTACCGGTTCATACCAACTAATTAACCACCTGAAAATAAAGCAATTTATAAAATATATCATAAAAATATTAAAAATCTGTACATTTTAAGTGTACAGATTTAAGAATTGTGTATACCTTAATTGTAACGTTAGTGATTACAAAATTTTACAGGAGCGAAACATGCAGCAGAAAGGTTACGCCACAGATTCCGCAGCAGCGATCGCACAGTACTTCGAAAAGGCGGCGCTTCCTACTCAGCAGGAGACGCTGGGCCAGGTGGTTGTCGAAATCCTCAGCGACGGGCGAAACCTGAATCGCAAATCGCTCTGTACCAAACTGCTCAGCCGCCTCGAAAGGGCCGATGGTCCGGAAGAGGAAGAGCACTACCACATGCTGCTTGGTCTGCTCTTCGAACGGTAACGTGATGAATAGCAGTGACGCAGACCGACTGATCGACACGCTTATCGGTGAAGCCGTTCTCTCTCTTCTGAAAGAGCGGGGGCCAGTAACAACCGAAGGATTGCTGCAGCGTCTGCGGGTCATGAAAGAACATGAAAAGGATCCCCGGCGGCGGGAGACACTTGCGGTGGTGATTGCCGAGATCGGCTCAAACAGCATCGCCTTTAAACGTCGCAGAACCGCGCAAGGACGAACGAACAGAGAGGGACCTCTCAACGATAACAGAGACAATGTAGTGCCTTTATTTGGAAGTGGAAAACCGTCCGACCCCAAAAAAATACATTGACTGCAATTTAACAGCTACGGTGAGAACAAATGAGACAAAATATTCAGCTTCAACCCGAATACCACTCTGCTTTTTTAGACAGTGCGCTGGCGGAATATTTCCGTCATGCAGGCGATCGTTTTGCTGAAGAGTCCGCTATTTTTTCTACTGCAGTACGCTGTGTTCTGGCCTCCGAAGGCCATCTGTCCAACAAAGCGATAATCCTCTGGCTCATTCAGACGCTGGAAGCGACCCACGATGTTGTCCAGGCGGATGTAATTCGCAAGACGCTGGAAATTGTCGTAGGCTACACCATGGACGACCTGTAATTTCACGGCTACTCATCCTGCTTTCGTGTCATCGTCAAAACTGACGAATGTTCTGACGATGACACGCGTCTTTCCCGCTTAACACCCTGTTAAATCAGCAAAGCCAACCTGGCACGGTTCCTGCTTACCTCTGCTTACGGGACTGGGTTTTCCAGTCAACTTTGCTTCATTTCTTAACAGGTCTGTTATTGATGAAAAAGATCGCCAGCGTCTGCCCCTACTGCGGTGCAGGCTGTAAATTAAACCTTGTCGTTGAAAATAACCGTATCATCCGTGCCGAAGCCGCAGAAGGCGTCACAAACCAGGGCACCCTGTGTCTGAAAGGCTTTTACGGCTGGGACTTCCTCAACGATACCCGTCTGCTCACCCCGCGCCTGACCCAGCCGATGATCCGCTACCATAAAGGCGAGGCATTCACTCCCGTTACCTGGGAAGAGGCTATCCGCTACACCGCGCACAAACTCAGCAGCATTAAAGCGCAGCACGGGCCGCGGTCGATCATGACCACAGGATCCTCTCGCGGAACCGGCAATGAAACAAACTATGTGATGCAAAAATTTGCCCGCGCGGTGCTTAACACCAACAACGTGGACTGCTGCGCGCGCGTTTGTCACGGCCCTTCCGTGGCCGGTTTACAGGAAACGCTCGGCAACGGGGCGATGAGCAACTCAATCAACGATATTGAAAACTCAAAATGCCTGCTGGTGTTTGGCTATAACTGCGCGGACTCCCACCCTATCGTCGCCCGACGCGTGCTGAAAGCGCGGGAAAACGGCGCAAAAATTATCGTCTGCGATCCGCGGCGCATTGAAACGGCGCGCATCGCCGACCAGCATCTGCAGCTGAAAAACGGCAGCAACATGGCGCTGGTAAACGCCTTTGGCTACGTGCTGCTGGAAGAGGAGCTCTACGACAAAAGCTACGTGGCGCGCTTTACCGAGGGGCTTGAGGCCTATCGCCAGACGGTGAAAGACTATGCGCCGGAGAAGGTTGAGCATCTTACCGGCATTCCCGCCCGCGACGTTCGCCAGGCGATGCGCACCTTCGCGGCGGCCCCTTCCGCCACCGTGATGTGGGGGATGGGCGTGACCCAGTTTGGTCAGGCCGTGGATGTGGTCAAAGGGCTTTCCAGCCTGGCGCTGCTGACCGGCAACCTCGGGCGCCCTGCCGTCGGCGTCGGTCCCGTGCGCGGGCAAAACAACGTTCAGGGCGCCTGCGATATGGGCGTTCTGCCAAATATGTTCCCCGGCTATCAGGATGTGACCGATCCGGCGGTCAGGCAGAAGTTTGCCGATGCCTGGGGAATTGACGCCAATAAAATGGACGATCGGGTCGGGACGCGCATTACCGAGGTGCCTCATCTGGCGCTGGAAGGCAAGGTCAAGGCCTACTACATCATGGGGGAAGATCCGCTTCAGACCGAAGCCGATCTCGGTCTCGTTCGCAGCGGTTTTGAGGCGCTCGACTTTGTGGTGGTTCAGGACATCTTTATGACCAAAACGGCAGAAGTGGCGGACGTTCTGCTTCCTGCCACCTCCTGGGGTGAACACGGCGGCGTCTTTACCTGTGCCGATCGCGGATTCCAGCGTTTTGGCAAAGCCATTGAGGCCAGCGGCAACGTGAAGCGCGACTGGGAGATTATCAGCCTGCTCGCCACCGAGATGGGCTACCCGATGCATTATGACTCCAACCAGCAGATCTGGGACGAGATGCGCGAGCTGTGCCCTCTCTTCTACGGCGTGACGTATGAAAAAATGGGCGAGATGGGCCACGTGCAGTGGCCGTGCCCGACGCTGGATCATCCGGGAACGCCGTACCTGTACAAAGACAATCAGTTCGACACCCCAACCGGTAAAGGGCAGCTCTTTGCCGCCCCGTGGCGCGCGCCGGCGGAAACTCCGGACGCGGATTTCCCGCTGGTGCTGTGTACGGTCCGTGAAGTGGGGCACTACTCCTGCCGCTCGATGACCGGGAACTGCGCCGCGCTGCAAAGCCTGGCCGATGAACCGGGCCGGGTGCAAATGAACCCTGCCGATGCGGAAAAGCTGGGCATCAAGGAGGGCCAGCTGGTCTGGGTGCGTTCGCGTCGCGGCAAAGTGATTACCCGCGCCAGCATTAGCGAGCGTATCAACGCCGGGGCGGTCTACATGACCTATCAGTGGTGGATTGGCGCCTGCAACGAGCTAACCCAGGATAATCTCGATCCCATCTCAAAAACGCCGGAAACGAAGTATTGCGCGGTGCAGCTGGAGGCGATTGAGGACCAGCGCTGGGCGGAGGATTTTGCGGCGTCGGCGTATCAGTCCATGAAGTCGCGGCTGATCAACGCCGTCAATGTCTGAGGAAAATATCGGGTGGCGTCACCGCCGCCCGATACTGAATTTCAGACACAAAAAAGGCCGCACTCGCGGCCCTTTTATTCTCATGTACTCAATGGACGTGAACGCCCAACCGCCAGGCAAAATAGATCTCTTCTTTCAGTTCATTCGAAGAGAGCGCCAGCAAATCTGTAAATTCCAGCTCAAGCTGTTTCAGCTTTTTCAGGTACTGCGCCGGAGACAGGTTGCTCTTATCGCGACGTAAATATTCAATTGCCAGCTGTGTTGGGGTTATTTCAGTATCCATGATGTCCTCGCTTATGTACAAAACCTGACCAGTATATCACAACAGACTGGCTAGTTTTTGACCAAAGGCAAAACATCTGAAAACTTTACACAACCGCCGTGGTCAGCCGCGACGAGCAGCACAGGCGATCCTGCTCATCGAGAATATCTATCTGCCACACCTGATGGCGGCTTCCGGCGTGCAGCGCGCGGCAAACACCGCGCACGCGCCCGCTGCGCACCGAGCGAATGTGGTTAGCATTCACCTCAAGTCCAACAACCTTCTGCTCCCCGTCGGTACAGAGATACCCCGCCACCGAGCCCAGCGTTTCGGCCAGCACGACGGAGGCCCCGCCGTGCAATAAACCAAACGGCTGGTGGGTGCGACTATCGACGGGCATGGTGGCCTCAATTTCATCGTCGCCAATGCGGATGAACTGGATATCCAGCAGCCCCACCATATTCCCCTCGCCCATGGCGTTCAGCGCCTGCAGCGTCACGGCACGTTTCCAGATCATCCAATTATCTCCAGTAAAGCCTGCAATGGGTGACGCACACCGTTACCTTCTACCCGTTTTACCTGGCTGCGGCAGGAGTAGCCCGTCGCCAGACAGCGGTTTCGCGGCAAACGCTGCATCGCCTGATGCCAGGACAGCTCATAGATGCCGAGCGAGTTGGCGTGGTTTTTCACTTCGTGTCCGTAGGTTCCGGCCATCCCGCAGCAGCCTACGTTGACGCTCTCCAGCTTCGCACCGAAGCGGGCAAAAACGGACGCCCACTGCGCGGGGGCACCCGGCAGCGCGGTCACTTCCGTGCAGTGGCCGAACAGATACCACGGTTCACCGCTGACGTCCTGAACGGCTTTATCTGCCAGCGCCACCGGAAGCCACTCGTGCACCAGCATGACGTTGAAATCGCCGCGCTTATCGCCCAGCGTCTGCTTGTATTCATCGCGATAGCAAAGCACCAGCGCCGGATCGACGCCGACCATCGGTATCCCGAGTTGCGCCACGCGGTTTAAGAAGTCAGACGTTTTCTGCGCGGTCTTCGCAAATCGGTTCAGGAAACCTTTAATGTGCTGCGCCTTGCCGTTGGGAGAGAACGGCAGCACAACCGGCTGGTAGCCCACTTTCTCCGCCAGACGGACAAAATCGGCCACGACCTGCGCATCGTAGTAGCTAGTGAACGGATCCTGCACCACCAGCACCATACTGGCTTTTTGCTCCGGAGCGAGCGCCTCCAGCTGTTCCAGAGTCATGTTCGCCGAACGGTGACCGACGAGCTGGCGCTGCAGAGACGGGACCGACAGCAGCGGCAGATCGACCATGCCGATGTGTTTTTCGGAGAGCTTGCGCACCAGCGGCTGGTTGATAAAGAAGTTGAAGGTCTTTGGCGCACGCGCCATCAGCGGCGCGTAGCTTTCCACCGTCGCCACCAGATGGTCGCGCACCGGGCGGAGGTATCGGGTGTGGTAAAGCTGCAGGAAACGCGAGCGGAATTCCGGCACGTCGATTTTAATCGGGCACTGGGTGGAGCAGGCTTTACAGGCCAGACAGCCGGACATCGCCTCTTTCACCTCATGGGAGAAATCATACTCGCCCTTGTTGGCATGCCAGCTGTTGCGGGTGCGCTCAATCAGCGAGCGCAGGCTGGCCCGTTTTTCCGGCAGCTCCTGCTCCAGCTTGAGCGGATCCACCCCGCGGTCGGCCAGCAAACGCAGCCACTCGCGCACCAGCGTCGCCCGCCCTTTCGGCGAGTGAATACGGTTGCTGGTGATTTTCATCGACGGGCACATCGGGCTTTTCACATCAAAGTTAAAGCACAGGCCATTGCCGTTGCACTCCATCGCGCCGCGCCAGGACGAGCGCACCGCAATCGGGATCTGCCTGTCGTACGTGCCGCGCTTGACGGCATCCACCTGCAGCATCGGGGCATCAACACCCTCAGGCGGGCAGATTTTACCCGGGTTGAGGCGGTTATGCGGGTCGAAAGCCGCTTTCACCTTACGCAATTCCGCGTAGAGCTGTTCGCCGAAGAATGCCGGGCTGTACTCCGCGCGGAACCCTTTCCCGTGCTCCCCCCACAGCAGACCGCCGTATTTGGCGGTTAAGGCCACCACGTCGTCGGAGATCTGCTTCATCAGGATCTCCTGCTGCGGGTCGCACATGTCCAGCGCCGGACGCACGTGCAGTACCCCGGCGTCGACGTGGCCGAACATGCCATAGCTCAGGCCGTGGCTGTCCAGCAAGGCGCGAAACTCCACGATGTAATCCGCCAGATGCTCGGGCGGCACGCAGGTATCTTCGGCAAAGGGAATGGGCTTCGCCGCCCCTTTCGCATTGCCGAGCAGGCCCACGGCTTTTTTACGCATCGCATAGATACGCTCAATCCCGGCCAGATCGTTACAGAGCTGCCAGCCGATCACGCCGCCTTCACCCTGCGCAATCAGCTCGTCCAGACGCTGGCAGAGCGTGGTCACCTGGCTCTCAATCAGCTCCGCATCATCGCCGGCAAATTCCACAATGTTGAGACCGAGCATCTCTTTGTCCGGCACGTCGGTAATGAGGTCGCTTACGGAGTGCCAGACAATATCTTCCCGGGCAAGATTGAGCACCTTAGAGTCGACGGTTTCCACCGACAGCGCCTGCGCTTGCACCATAAACGGCGCATTGCGCAGCGCGGAGTCGAAGGAGTCATATTTGACGTTCACCAGACGGCGCACTTTCGGCAACCGGGTGATATCCAGCCGCGCTTCGGTAATAAACGCCAGCGTTCCTTCGGAGCCGGTCAGCACGCGGGTTAAATCAAACTGGGTCAGGTCATCGTTAAAGACGTGACGCAGATCGTAACCGGTCAGGAAGCGGTTCAGCTTGGGGAATTTATCGAGAATAAGCTGGCGGTTGTCGCGGCAGCGTTCCAGCACGGTGCGATAGATGCGCCCGCTGGCGGTGTTGTCTTTGCCCAGCGTTTCCGCCAGTTCGACCGGCATCGGCTGGGTATCGAGAATATCGCCGCCCAGCAGCACCGCACGCACGCCCAGCACGTGATCGGAGGTTTTACCGTAGACCAGCGAGCCCTGCCCGGAGGCATCCGTGTTAATCATCCCGCCAAGGGTCGCGCGGTTGCTGGTGGAAAGCTCGGGGGCAAAAAAGTAACCGTAAGGCTTGAGATACTGATTAAGCTGATCTTTGATGACGCCCGCTTCGACCCGCACCCACCCCTCTTCCGGGTTGATCTCAATGATGCGGTTCATATAGCGCGACATATCAACAATGATGCCCTGGTTCAGCGCCTGACCGTTGGTTCCGGTGCCGCCGCCGCGCGGCGTGAAGACCAGCGAGGCAAACCGCTCCTGCGTGGCCAGCCGGGCGATAAGCGCGACGTCGGCCGTTGAACGGGGGAAAACCACGGCATCGGGAAGAAGCTGGTAGATACTGTTATCGGTCGCCATCGTCAGCCTGTCGGCATAGTTCGTGGCGGTATCACCTGTAAAACCCTGTTGCTCCAGTGCCTGCAAAAAATTAAGCACCAGCTGAACGACGCCAGGTGCCTGAGAAATCTGTGGGATCATGACTGTCGACCCTAATTAGAGTTGTATGAAATCGTTTGCGTGTATCTTAAAAGTTTTATCACATTTTTTTCTTATAATCTCTGCTGAATTACAGGCAGAATTCGCCTGTTAAAAACCGCTGAGATCATTAATGATTAAAGAGACGCGGTTTTCCGTTCCCGCCAGTCGTACTGGCGTTCTTTTAAGGAAAGTTTCATTTATGGTCAATGTTCGCCAGCCCAGGGATGTTGCGCAAATTTTGCTGTCGGTGCTGTTTCTGGCCCTCATGATTATTGCGTGTCTGTGGATTGTTCAACCCTTTATTCTCGGCTTTGCGTGGGCTGCGACCGTTGTCGTGGCCACGTGGCCTTTGCTGCTGCGCTTGCAGAAGCTGCTGTTTGGCCGCCGCGGGCTCGCCGTGCTGGTCATGACGCTCCTGCTGTTCCTGCTGTTTATCATTCCGATTGCCCTGCTGGTAAATAGCCTGGTGGATTCCAGTGGCCCGGTTATTCGCGCCATTAGTAGCGGCGACCTGACGCTGCCGGATCTCGCCTGGCTGAACAGCATTCCGCTGGTGGGCGCCAAACTCTACAGCGGCTGGCATAGCCTGCTGGAGATGGGCGGCAGCGCGCTGATGGCAAAAGTCCGCCCGTATATTGGCACCACCACCACCTGGTTTGTCGGGCAAGCGGCGCATATCGGCCGCTTTATGATGCACTGTACCCTGATGCTGCTCTTCAGCGCCCTGCTCTACTGGCGCGGCGAGCAGGTGGCTTTAGGCGTTCGTCACTTTGCCACCCGCCTGGCGGGCAAACGCGGTGACGCGGCGGTGCTGCTGGCCGCGCAGGCCGTGCGCGCGGTTGCGCTGGGCGTGGTGGTCACCGCGCTGGTGCAGGCGGTGCTGGGCGGGATCGGTCTGGCGATTTCCGGCGTACCGTACGCCACCGTGTTCACCGTGGTCATGCTGATGACCTGTCTTGCGCAACTGGGACCTCTGCTGGTGCTGGTTCCCAGCATTATCTGGCTCTACTGGACGGGCGATACCACGTGGGGAACGGTGCTGCTGGTCTGGAGCTGCGTGGTCGGCACCATGGATAACGTGATTCGTCCGATCCTCATCCGCATGGGCGCAGACCTGCCGCTGATCCTGATCCTCTCCGGGGTCATTGGCGGATTGATTGCCTTTGGCATGATTGGCCTGTTCATCGGCCCGGTGCTGCTCGCCGTCACCTGGCGTCTGTTCTCTGCCTGGGTGCATGAAATTCCGCCGCCGGGAACTGACCCGGACGTGATTTTGAGCGAACTGGAAGAGCTGGAAGAGAAGAACACGCATTAAGGTATGCTGCCGGGTGGCGTTAACGCTCACCCGGCCTACACTTTCCCGCATGATACTTAAACACTGCTAAAGTATTTATTCGTTGCTCACTGGTCAGACCCGCCTTTTCAGCAGTAAGTCTGCTAATAACCTCAAGAATTCTTTACGTCTCTTTAACTATTGAGACGAATCCGATCGACGCTAAATAACACAATGCCTACTATTAGCACACGGTTATAAATCAACACCTTGATTTATAAGCATGGAAATCCCCTGAGTGAAACAACGAATTGCTGTGTGTAGTCTTTGCCCATCTCCCACGATGGGCTTTTTTTTATTCTGACTACGCGCGTTGAACCTCACAGGTACTGAGCATCCGCCACTCAGCCGGCAACACCCGCGTTTCCCCTGTCGCATTGACCATCACCGTCTCGCGGATATCCGCCGACGATGCGCCAACCTGCAGCTCAAACTCGCCCGGCTCGACGATGCGTTTTCCGTCGCGACGGGTGAAGTTGAACATCTCAACCGGCAGCGTGAAGGTGAGCGTGGCGGTTTCTCCCGGCGAGAGCGTGACGCGCTGGAAGGCCTTCAGCTCCTGAAGCGGCCGCACCTGCGTGGCGACCTTATCCCTGACGTAAACCTGCACCACCTCGCTGCCGCTGCGCTCTCCGGTATTGGTGATATCCACGCTCAGCCTCACCTCACCGTCGACCGGTACGCTGCTTTCGGCGACGCGGACAGCGCCCCAGCTAAACGTCGTCCAGCCGAGGCCGAAGCCAAACGGGTAACGTGAGCCGAAATGGAACGCAAACGGCGTGCCGCCGCTTTTGAGCTTGTGATTGTAGTAATACGGCATCGCACCGGCGCTTTTCGGTACGCTCACCACCAGACGACCCTGCGGCTCCGCACGCCCGGTTAACACGTCCGCAATCGCCCAGCCCCCTTCCTGCCCCGGCGCCCAGGCCATCATCAGCGCCGCGACCTTATCTTCCAGACCCTGCAGGTTGTATGGACGCCCCCCGGTCATCACCACAATCACCGGTTTACCGGTGGCGACCAGCGCTTCCAGCAGCTGTTGCTGCACGCCCGGCAGGTTCAGGGAATCGGTATCGGAACCTTCCCCCACGGTACCGCTCTGGAACAGCCCGGCGAGATCGCCCACGCAGGCCACCACCACGTCACTCTCCTGCGCGGCGTTCACGGCCTCGGGGATCGGGGCGGTACTTAGTGAAACCGGCGACTGCTGCATCGGTTTGCCGCCGCTGTCGCCAGGGAAGACCGGCGCGCCCGCCATCCGTTTTTCGATGATGTGGCACCCTTTGGCATAGCGGACGTTCGATGCACCGAGATACTGCTCCAGCGCCGCGCGCGGGGTCGTGACCTGCGAGGTCTCTTCCACCATATCGCTGATGATCAAATGCACCGGGAAGCTGTAGCCGCTGAGTAATGCCAGCGGATCGTCTGCCGTCGGCCCCACTACCGCCACGCGGGGTTTGCCCCCGAGCGGTAAAATGCCGTTGTTTTCCAGCAGCGTGATCGATTTCGTCGCCACCTCCCGCGCGGCCTGGCGGGTCATATCGTTTTGCAGATCGATACCGTTTTCATCCGCGTACGGCTTTTCAAACAGGCCAAGGCGGAATTTTTCCGTCAGCGTACGCGCCACGATCTCGTCGACCTTCGCCATAGAGATCAGCCCGCGCTCTACCGCTTCCGCCAGATGCCGCGCGCAGTCGTCTTTCGGCAGCTCAACGTCCAGCCCGGCGTTGAACGCCAGCGCAGCAGATTCGGCCGCATCGTGGGAAATCCCATGGTGCTGGTGCAGCAGGCTTACGCCGCCGTAGTCCGCGACAATAATCCCGTCGAACCCCCACTGCTCTCGCAGGACGGTGGTCAACAGGAAGCTGTCGCTGTGCCCCGGCTGGTTATCAATATCGTGGTACGCGGGCATCACCGAACCGGCGTTTGCCAGCTTGACCGCCATTTCGAACGGCAGCAGGAAGGTGTCGTTCAGCTCGCTGAACCCCAGGTGGACCGGCGCATGGTTGCGCGCTCCTTCGCTGAACGAATGCCCCACGTAATGCTTGAGCGTCGCCAGCAGATCGCGCTTATCGCCCTGTAAGCCCTTCACGTAGGCGGTCGCCATTACGCCCACCAGCCAGGGATCCTCCCCGAAGGTCTCTTCCGTTCGCCCCCAGCGCACGTCGCGGGATACGTCCAGCACCGGTGCCAGCCCCTGCTGGCAGCCGACGGAGCGCGCCTCTTTGCCAATCTGCTCTGCCGCCCGCTGCACCAGCTCCGGATCCCAGGTCGAACCGTAGTTCAATGACGACGGGAACAGAGTAGCATCTTTGCACAGCAGCCCCACCAGACACTCTTCATGGAACAGCGCCGGGATGCCGAGCCGCGTCTCTTCCATCATAATGCGCTGCAGGCGGTTCGCCGCGCGCACGCCGGTCTTCGCGTCAACGATGTGGGTGCCCAGCGGCCGCGTGATCTGCCCGACGCCGAGCTTCAGCCGTTCGCTGAGCGCAGCCTGCTCGCTCACGCCGGCGAATTCGTCACTCAGATCGCTGCGCTCGCGGTGGTTACCGTTTTCATCGAGGATCAGCCAGTACGCGTGCATCTGGGCGAACTTCTCTTCCGGGGTCATGCGCGCCAGTAAATCGGCGACGCGCTCGTGCACGGGACGTCCCGCGTCCTTATAGATAGTCGTCATGTTTTACTCCTGTAGTGCGGAAGGGGTTGCCGGGCGAAGCTGCCCCGCTTCGGGTCTGACTTCACGCTTGCTGGCCAGCTCCCTGGCGATGGAATCCACCAGCCGGCTGTTGAGTTTGTAGATAGCAAGCAGCGCGACCATGCAGAGGAACAGCGCGCAAGGGATAAGGGTGAACAGCGCGTTGATGGTCGAGAGAACGCCTGGCGCCTGGGTTGCCTGGCCCGGGGCGTAATCCACCATGCCAAGCACCCAGCCGACGACCGCCCCACCCAGCGCCAGGCCAAACTTGATGGCAAACAGCGCGGTGGAGAAGACCAGCCCGTCCAGACGACGACCGCTGCGGTGCTCTTCGTAGTCGACCACATCGGAGAACATGGTCCACTGCAGCGGCGTGGTGAGGTTTTGAATAAAGCTAAAGACGATGTTAAGGCCAAAGATTAGCCACACCTGTGAAGGAGGCAGGAAGAAAATCAGCGCGCCGAAGATAACGAAGGAGATAATCGTCCACTGGTAGGCGCGCACGCGGTCAAATTTTCCCAGCAGCCGTTCAGATAATAATGCGCCGCTTAAGGAGGCCACCATGCCGGAAACAATAAAGGCAAAAACCAGATCCGGGCGCAGCAGCACATAGTTCACGTAATACATGGTGGCGGAACCGCGCGTCACCACCGCCGTTAACAGCAAAATATTAAACAGAAACACAATCCGCCACTGGCTGTTCCCGGCCAGCAGTTTTAAATCGGTGAGCATGGAGCCGGAGGTATCATTGCGCGGAGAATAACGCTCGCGGGTCATCAGGAAACAGCAGAAGAACAGCACAATTCCCAGCAGACCCATCAGGCTCATGGCATAGAAATAGCCTTTCTGCACGTTGCCCTGGCCTAACAGTGAGACCAGCGGCAGGGCAATAACCGTCACGATCAGCCCGCCGATAAACGACAGGCCAAAGCGCCACGACTGCAGAGAATGACGCTCGCGCGGGTCCAGCGTCAGCGCGCCGGGCATGGCGCAGTAAGGCACGTTAATCGCGGAGTAAATCAGGCTTAAAATCGCGTAGGTCACGCAGGCGTAAACGATTTTTGCCGTCGGCCCAACGTCCGGCACATAGAAGGTAATGAGGCAGCTCACGCCAAACGGGATAGCAAACCACAGCAGCCAGGGACGGAAACGTCCGTGACGCGTCCGGGTGCGGTCAACCAGTGCGCCAATGCACGGGTCGACAAACGCATCGACCACGCGCACCACTAAAAACATGGTGCCCATAATCGCGGCGGGCAGCCCAAATACGTCTGTATAAAAATAAGCGAGAAATAAGGTTGCCGTTTGCCAGACCAGCGCGCTGGCCATATCGCCTAAGCCATAACCTATTTTATCTTTGGTACGCAATACAGAGGAGAGAGTCATTGTTATTTGCCTTTTTATCAGGTTAAAACGTATTTCAACCAGTTGCGCATCTTCTTAAGGGAAATGCGCAGTAAGGCTCAAGTATTAGCAACGGTTTGCGCGCTAACAATTGTCTAAATTGACAGACAAATTATGATATTTGGTTTTTTACTTTATTTGTGATGGGGAGCAAATAAGAAATGAAATAAAAAAGGCGAGGAATAATATCCTCGCCTTTTCGGGTCAGCGTGGCGTTACTTGTTCAGTTCCGCCAGGCTCAGCCAGGTTTGCACCACGGTGTCCGGGTTCAGGGACAGGCTATCGATCCCCTCTTCCATCAGCCATGCGGCAAAGTCTTCATGGTCGGATGGACCCTGACCGCAGATCCCGACGTATTTACCCTGCTTCTTCGCCGCGCGGATGGACATGGAGAGCAGCGCTTTCACCGCCTCGTTGCGCTCGTCGAACAGCTCGGAGACCACGCCGGAGTCGCGGTCCAGACCCAGCGTCAGCTGCGTCATGTCGTTCGAGCCGATAGAGAAGCCGTCGAAGTGCTCCAGGAACTGCTCGGCCAGCAGGGCGTTGGACGGGATTTCGCACATCATGATGATCTTCAGCCCGTTCTCGCCGCGCTTCAGACCCTGACGCGCAAGCTCGTCCACCACCGCTTTCGCCTGATCCACGGTACGCACGAACGGGATCATGATTTCAACGTTGGTCAGCCCCATGTCGTTGCGCACGCGTTTCACCGCCTCACACTCCAGCGCGAAGCAGTCGCGGAAGCTGTCGGACACGTAGCGTCCGGCCCCGCGGAAGCCCAGCATCGGGTTCTCTTCTTCCGGCTCGTAGCGCTCGCCGCCTACCAGGTTGGCGTATTCGTTAGACTTAAAGTCAGACAGACGCACGATCACGCGTTTCGGATAGAAGGCGGCGCCCAGCGTCGCGATCCCTTCGGTCAGACGGCCGACGTAGAACTCTTTTGGTGAGTCGTAGCCTTTCATCATCTCGCGGATTTCGTTCTGCAGCTTCGGATCCTGGTCGTCAAACTCCAGCAGCGCGCGCGGGTGAACGCCGATCATACGGTTGATGATAAATTCCAGACGCGCCAGGCCAACGCCTTCGTTCGGCAGGCAGGCGAAGTCAAACGCGCGGTCCGGGTTGCCGACGTTCATCATGATCTTCAGCGGCAGGTCCGGCATGGTATCCACACTGGAGCTCTTCACGCTGAAGTCGAGGATATCGGCGTAGACGTAGCCGGTATCGCCTTCGGCACAGGAGACGGTCACGTTCTGCCCGTCCTTCATGCGTTCGGTGGCGTCACCGCAGCCGACAACCGCGGGAATGCCCAGCTCGCGGGCAATGATCGCCGCGTGGCAGGTACGACCGCCGCGGTTGGTGACGATAGCCGCCGCTTTCTTCATGATCGGTTCCCAGTCCGGGTCGGTCATGTCGGTCACCAGCACGTCGCCTGGCTCAATACGGTTCATCTCGCTGATGTCGTGGATCACTTTGACCGGACCGGCACCGATGCGGTGACCGATGGCGCGGCCTTCCGCCACGATTTTACCCTGCGCGTGCAGCGTATAACGCTCCATCACCTGACCGCGCGAGCGGACGGTTTCCGGACGCGCCTGCACGATAAACAGCTTGCCGGTGTTACCGTCTTTTGCCCATTCGATGTCCATCGGACGGCCGTAGTGTTTTTCGATCTGCACCGCCTGCTTCGCCAGTTCCTGCACTTCGGCGTCGGTCAGGGAGAAGCGGTCGCGCTGCTCCTGCGGTACATCTTCAATTTTAACCTGCTTGCCATGCTCCTGGGTCGGGGCATAGATCATGCGGATTTTTTTCGAGCCCATGGTGCGGCGCACCACCGCCGGACGGCCAGCGGCCAGCGTTGGCTTGTGGACGTAAAATTCGTCAGGGTTTACCGCGCCCTGCACCACCATCTCACCCAGCCCCCACGCGGAGGTGATAAACACCACCTGGTCGAAGCCGGATTCGGTATCAATGGAGAACATCACGCCGGATGAGCCCACGTCCGAGCGCACCATGCGCTGCACGCCAGCAGAGAGCGCCACGCCGCGATGGTCGTAGCCCTGGTGCACGCGATAGGAGATGGCGCGATCGTTGAACAGGGAAGCAAACACGTGCTTCACCGCCACCAGCACCGCATCGTAACCCTGGACGTTCAGGAAGGTTTCCTGCTGCCCGGCAAACGAGGCGTCCGGCATATCTTCTGCGGTCGCAGAGGAACGTACGGCAAAGGAGGCCTGCGCATCGTCAGCTGAGAGCTGGTTGTACGCGTCGTGAATGGCTTTTTCCAGTTCCGGCTGGAAAGGTGTGTCGATGATCCACTGGCGGATCTGCGCCCCGGCTTTGGCAAGCTCGGTTACGTCATCAATATCCGTTTTATCCAGCAGGTCGTAAATGCGCTGGTTAACACCGCTCTGGTCTAAAAACAGGTTAAAGGCATCGGCGGTGGTGGCAAACCCGTTCGGTACGGAGACACCCATACCCGACAGATTTGTAATCATTTCACCCAGGGAGGCATTTTTGCCCCCAACTCTGTCTACATCATTCATGCCGAGTTGGTTATACCAAAGCACCAGCGGTGACGAGCCATTGTTGGACATCGAAACAATCCTTTTGTGATATTTGATCGGAGTAAGTAACACCTGACTACGTATTTATACTGGCATATTTATTTCCGCTAAAAAAACGGTGAATCGTGTAAGCAATTTAAAATTTCAACTTTTCGGATACTTTCCCATCAACGATTAACCCGATGATTCCTCTATATTCAGCCAGAAACCCCAAAAATAAAGTCGCTATTTGAAAAATGAAATCCACTTTTCAGGAAAATCAAAAATAGTGTTTCATTCATAATTAGGATAAGTTCTTTGCTGTGTAATTTACTTTTTTAATTTATGCTTTCAGACAATTAGGTCTGATATTCAGGGTGAGTAAAATGGATAGTGCTGTCGATCGCCACGTTTTTTATATTTCTGATGGTACGGCGATCACCGCCGAGGTGCTGGGCCACGCGGTGATGTCGCAGTTTCCCGTCTCGATTAACAGCATCACGCTGCCGTTTGTCGAAAACGAGAGCCGCGCCAAAGCGGTGAAGGACCAGATTGACGCCATCTACCAGCAGACCGGCGTCCGCCCGCTGGTGTTCTACTCTATCGTGATCCCCGAGATTCGCTCCATCATTCTGCAAAGTGAAGGCTTCTGCCAGGATATCGTGCAGGCGCTGGTGGCGCCGCTGCAGAGCGAGCTTAAGCTCGACCCGACCCCGATTGCCCACCGAACCCACGGGCTGAACCCCGGCAACCTGACCAAGTACGACGCGCGTATCGCCGCTATCGACTACACCCTGGCCCACGACGACGGTATTTCGCTGCGAAATCTCGACCAGGCGCAGGTGATCCTGCTTGGCGTGTCGCGCTGCGGCAAAACCCCGACCAGCCTTTATCTGGCGATGCAGTTTGGCATTCGCGCCGCAAACTACCCGTTTATCGCCGACGATATGGATAACCTGGTGCTGCCCGCCGCCCTTAAGCCGCTGCAGCACAAGCTGTTCGGCCTGACGATCAACCCTGAACGCCTTGCGGCCATCCGCGAGGAGCGTCGCGAGAACAGCCGCTACGCCTCCATGCGCCAGTGCCGGATGGAGGTCTCCGAAGTGGAAGCGCTGTACCGCAAAAATCAGATCCCGTGGCTGAACAGCACCAACTATTCGGTTGAAGAAATTGCCACCAAAATTCTCGACATTATGGGGCTTAATCGCCGCATGTACTAATATGCTAGTACATTAGCTCAGATTCAGGTATCATCACCTGCAACCACGGGGCGGTGTCGCCCCGAACTTGAAATCAGCAGGGATTGGTTTAAGGTGATGCCCATCACTTCCCGGTAGTCTGCCGATGAAGCAAAAATTTTCTGAGACATTCCATGAATAAAACCGATGAACTCCGCACTGCGCGCATTGACAGCCTGGTCACGCCGGCTGAACTGGCACAGCGGCATCCCGTTTCCGCCGCCGTCGCGGAACATGTGACGGCCTCCCGCCGCCGCATTGAAAAAATCCTGAACGGTGAAGACAAACGTCTTCTGGTGGTGATTGGGCCTTGCTCCATCCACGATCTGGATGCCGCGATGGATTATGCAAAACGACTCCAGGGACTGCGGGATAAGTACCAGCATCGCCTTGAGATCGTGATGCGCACCTACTTTGAAAAACCACGCACCGTGGTGGGCTGGAAAGGCCTGATTTCCGACCCTGACCTCAACGGCAGCTATCGCGTTAACCACGGCATCGAGCTGGCGCGGAAGCTGCTTTTACAGGTCAACGAGCTGGGCGTTCCGACGGCGACCGAGTTTCTCGATATGGTGACCGGGCAGTTTATCGCCGATCTGATCAGCTGGGGCGCGATTGGCGCGCGCACCACCGAAAGCCAGATCCACCGTGAGATGGCCTCTGCCCTCTCCTGCCCGGTCGGCTTTAAAAACGGGACCGATGGCAACACCCGTATCGCGGTTGATGCCATCCGCGCTGCCCGTGCCAGCCACATGTTCCTGTCGCCGGACAAGAGCGGTCATATGACCATCTACCAGACCAGCGGTAACCCTTACGGGCATATCATTATGCGCGGCGGGAAGAAACCCAATTACCATGCCCAGGATATTGCGGCGGCCTGCGAAACGCTGGCCGAGTTCGACCTGCCGGAACATCTGGTGGTGGATTTCAGCCACGGCAACTGCCAGAAGCAGCATCGCCGCCAGCTGGACGTCTGCGATGAGATCTGTCAGCAGATCCGCAGCGGCTCGACCGCCGTTGCAGGGATTATGGCTGAGAGCTTTATCAAAGAAGGCACGCAGAAAATCGTTGCCGGACAGCAGATGGTTTACGGCCAGTCGATCACCGACCCGTGCCTGAGCTGGGAAGACAGCGAACTGCTGCTGGAAAAGCTGGCAGCTGCGGTAGATTCTCGCTTCTGATGTTATTGTCGGGTGGCGCTGCGCTTACCCGACCTACGATTGTGCCCTTCTCCCTCTCCCTGTGGGAGAGGGTCGGAGTGAGGGCATCAGACCGCACCTCACCCCCAAATTTGATCCCCTCACCCTTTTTTCACAAAAATGCTTGCCGTCAATTTGCACTTTATTGATAATGATTATCATTGTTACATTGATTGCCATTTATAAACATTATGTCACGTACGGATAACAGCGCGGCAACGCCAGAAAAAACACACACAGCGCCAGCCCCCGCCGAGCGTCGCATTGACAGCAAAACCCTCCTCGGCGATGAGGGACGGGTCATTATCGAGCATGACGGACAGCGCTATCTTCTGCGCCAGACCCATGCCGGAAAACTGATCCTCACAAAATAAACAACACCTAAAAATACGCCAGCCACCCAGGTGATACCCAGGCAGCCAGCGCTTTTCACTTCTTATGGAGAGTTGCTATGCCACACCTGCCTTCCGCATCTTTACGTCCGTCACTTCTGGCGCTGGCGATTGCCAGTACCCTACCGGGCGTCGCGTTCGCCGCCACAGACGACATTACCGTCACCGCCACGGGCAACGCCCGCAGCACCTTTGAAGCGCCCATGATGGTAAGCGTAATTGACGCCAGCGCGCCGGAGAAACAAACCGCAAGCTCGGCGGCCGACCTGCTGCGTAACGTCCCCGGTCTGACGCTGGACGGCACTGGGCGCACTAACGGGCAGGACGTCAACCTGCGCGGCTATGACCGTCGCGGCGTGCTGGTGCTGGTTGACGGCGTGCGTCAGGGCACCGACACCGGTCACCTGAACAGCACCTTTCTCGATCCCGCGCTAATCAAACGTATCGAGGTGGTCCGCGGCCCGTCGGCCCTGCTGTACGGTAGCGGCGCGCTGGGCGGCGTGATCTCTTATGACACCGCCGATGCCAACGATCTGCTCGAACCGGGTAAAAACAGCGGCTACCGCGTGTTTGGAACGGGCGCAACGGGCGATCATAGCCTCGGGATGGGGGCCAGCGCCTACGGCCGCACCGATACGCTTGACGGTCTGGTCTCCTGGTCCAGCCGGGATCGCGGTGATGTCCGCCAGAGCGACGGTGCAACCGCGCCTAACGACGAATCCATCAACAACATGCTGGCGAAAGGCAGCTGGAAAATCGACCCCGCCCAGACCCTGAGCGGCTCCCTGCGCTACTACAACAACGCCGCTCAGGAGCCGAAAAACCCGCAAACCACCGGGGCGGACAGCAGTAACCCGATGACCGACCGCTCCACCATCCAGCGCGATGCGCAGGTTGGCTACCACATTTCACCGGAAGGGTACGACTGGCTGGACGCCGACGCGAAGGTCTACTGGTCCGAAGCGCGCATTAATGCCCAGAACGTCGACGGTAGCGGTGAGTTCCGCAAGCAGACCACCAAAGGCGGCAAGGTGGAAAACCGCACCCGTCTGTTCAGCGACACCTTTGCAGCACACCTTCTGACCTACGGCGGGGAATACTATCGTCAGGAGCAGCATCCGGGCGGGGCAACCACCGGCTTCCCGGACGCGAAAATCGACTTCAGCTCCGGCTGGCTGCAGGATGAGATCACCCTGCGCGATCTGCCTGTTACCCTGCTGGGCGGCACGCGCTATGACAGCTACCGCGGCAGCAGCGACGGCTACAAAGATGTGGATGCAGACAAGTGGTCATCCCGCGCCGGGTTAACCATCAGCCCAACCGACTGGCTGATGCTGTTTGGCTCTTACGCGCAGGCCTTCCGCGCGCCGACCATGGGCGAAATGTATAACGACGCCAAACACTTCTCCATTGGCCGCTTCTATACCAACTACTGGGTGCCAAACCCGAACCTGCGCCCGGAAACCAACGAAACGCAGGAGTTTGGTTTTGGCCTGCGCTTTGACAATCTGATGCTTGCCAACGATGCGCTGGAGTTTAAAGCCAGCTATTTCGACACCAAAGCCAAAGACTATATCTCCACCACCGTCGATTTTGCCGCCGCGACCACCATGTCGTACAACGTTCCGAACGCCAAAATCTGGGGTTGGGATATGATGGCAAAATACTCGGCCGATCTCTTCAGCCTCGATCTGGCCTACAACCGCACGCGCGGGAAAGACACCGATACGGGCGAGTACATCTCCAGCATTAACCCGGACACCGTCACCAGCAAGCTGGATATCCCGGTGGCGCAAAGCGGGTTCTCCGTCGGCTGGATCGGTACTTTTGTCGATCGCTCAACGCATATCAGCGGCAGCTACAGCAAGCAGCCGGGCTATGCGGTCAACGATTTCTACGTGAGCTACAAAGGCCAGGAGCGGCTCAAAGGCGTGACCACTACGCTGGTGCTGGGCAACGCCTTTGACAAAGCGTACTGGTCACCTCAGGGCATTCCGCAGGACGGTCGTAACGGCAAGATTTTCGTAAGCTATCAGTGGTAATTCCCTTCGGGGCAACTATTCAGAAGGAAGAGACAATGAATCACTACACGCGCTGGCTTGAGCTAAAAGAAGCCAATCCGGGTATGTACGCGCGCGACGTCGCGGGGTTAATGAACATCAGTGAAGCAGAGCTGACCTTTGCCCGCGTAGGTCACGACGCCTGGCGACTGCGCGGTGAAATCCGCGAGATCCTGGGCGCGCTGGAGGCGGTGGGCGAAACCAAATGTATCTGCCGCAACGAATACGCCGTACACGAGCAGGTCGGGAGATTTACCAACCAGCACCTGAACGGCCACGCCGGGCTGGTGCTGAACCCGCGCGCGCTGGATCTGCGCCTGTTCCTCAACCAGTGGTCGAGCGTGTTTCACATCAGTGAAGCCACCGCACGCGGCGAGCGGCAGAGCATTCAGTTCTTCGATCACCAGGGCGATGCCCTGCTGAAGGTCTACGCCACGGACAACACCGACGTTTCCGCCTGGGGCGACGTGCTGACCCGCTTTATCTTTGCCGACAACCCGCCGCTGGCGTTGAGGATAGCCGATGCTCCGGCTCATGCAGAAAACGCAAATGCCGCTCTCGTGGATAACGAGTGGCGCGCCATGACCGACGTTCATCAGTTCTTCAGCCTGCTCAAGCGCCATAACCTCAGCCGCCAGCAGGCGTTTCGCCTGGTGGGTGACGATCTGGCCTGCCGGGTAGAAAACACCGCGCTGGCGCAGCTCCTGGAGACGGCGCGTCGGGACGGTAACGAAATCATGGTCTTCGTCGGCAACCGCGGCTGCGTGCAGATCTTCACCGGCGCGGTGGAAAAGCTGGTGCCAATGAAAGGCTGGCTGAACGTCTTTAACCCAACCTTTACCCTGCATCTGCTTGAAGGATCCATTGCGGAAACGTGGGTCACGCGCAAGCCGACGGCTGACGGGCATGTCACCAGCCTGGAGCTGTTTGCCGCCGACGGAACGCAAATCGCCCAGCTGTACGGCCAGCGTACGGAAGGCGAACCGGAGCAGAGCCAGTGGCGCAGCCAGATTGACTCCTTAACGGCGAAAGGGCTGGCCGCATGAAACGGTGGCTTGCCCTGCTTAGCGCCCTGCCCCTGCTGGCGTCTGCGGCGCCGCAGGAGAAAATCGTTACCCTCGGCGGCGACGTCACCGAGATTGTCTACGCTCTCGGCGCGGCGCCCTCGCTGGTGGCCCGCGACAGCACCAGCCAGTGGCCGCAGGCGGCGAATTCGCTGCCTGACGTGGGCTATCTGCGCCAGCTCAATGCGGAAGGGATCTTATCCATGCGCCCCACGCTGGTGCTGGCCAGCGCTCAGGCGCAGCCGTCTCTGGCGCTAAAGCAGGTTGAGCAAAGCCACGTCAGGGTGATCGCTGTTCCTGCCAGTAACGACCTGAACGTCATTGACGAAAAGGTGCGGATCGTCGCTGAAGCGACGCACCGCGAGGTCGAGGGGGAGGTCCTGCGCAGCACGCTGCGCCAGGCACTGTCGGCGCTTCCCGCGTCGCCGCTCAATAAGCGGGTACTGTTTATTCTCAACCACGGCGGGATGACCGCCATGGCCGCCGGACAACAGACCGGCGCGGATGCTGCCATTCGTGCGGCGGGGCTGCAGAACGCGATGCAGGGGTTTACCCTCTATCAGCCGCTGTCTCAGGAAGGCACGATAGCCAGCCAACCCGATCTGGTGGTGATTTCTCAGGACGGTCTCAAAGCCCTGGGCGGTGAAGCGAATCTGTGGACGCTGCCCGGCCTGGCGCAAACCCCGGCGGGACGGAACAAGCAGGTGCTGGCGATTGACGATATGGCGCTGCTGGGCTTCAGCGTGCGAACGCCGGAAGCCATCCAGCAGCTGCGTGCCAAAGCGGAGCTGCTGCCCTGATGTCCCGGCGGATCGCCTTATCGTTATGGATGCTGACCGCGATCCTGACCATCATGACGCTCGCAGCGACCGGGGTTGGGGCATTACATCTGCCGATCAGCCTGCTGTGGAACGGCACCGACGAGGCACTGCGTCAAATCTGGCTGACGATCCGCCTGCCTCGCGTGCTGCTGGCGCTGGCGATCGGCGGTTCACTGGCGCTGGCGGGCTGCGTGATGCAGGGGCTGTTTCGAAATCCGCTGGCGGACCCGGGACTGCTCGGCATCAGCAGCGGCGCGGCGCTCGCCGTTGCGCTGTGGGTGGTTCTTCCGCTCTCGCTGCCTGCACTGGTGATGCTGTATGCCCCGATGCTGGCGGCGTTTCTCGGCGCGCTGGCCGCCACCTTCGTGATTTTCCTGCTCAGCCGACAGCGTGACGCTTCCCTGTCGCGCCTGCTGCTGGTGGGAATTGCCATCAACGCCCTGTGCGGCGCGGCCGTCGGGGTGCTGTCATGGCTCAGCAATGATGCCCAGCTTCGCCAGCTTTCACTCTGGGGAATGGGCAGCCTCGGCCAGGCGCAGTGGTCAACGCTGCTGGCCGTCGCGTCGCTGATGGTTCCCACCGCGCTCGCGATCTGGCGTCTGGCAGGCGCCCTCAACCTGCTGCAGCTGGGCGACGAAGAGGCACATTACCTCGGCGTGGAGGTTGCCGCCGTGCAGCGGATCCTGCTGTTGTGCAGCGCCCTGCTGGTGGCCGCCGCCGTTGCGGTCAGCGGCGTGATCGGCTTTGTCGGCCTGGTGGTGCCGCACCTGGTGCGCATGTGGCTGGGAGCCGACCACCGGGCCGTGCTCCCCGGCTCGGTGCTGGCCGGCGCGTTGCTTCTGCTGGTTGCCGATACGCTGGCGCGCAGCCTGGTCGCACCGGCGGAAATGCCGGTCGGCTTACTGACCAGCCTTCTCGGCGCGCCGTGGTTTCTGTGGCTTATCTTTCGTCGCGGAGGTGCGCATGGCTGAACGCTATTGTGCTGAAAACCTTGTTTTTCGCGCCGGACAACGCACGCTGATTGACGACGTGTCGCTGACCTTATCTCAGGGCGAGCTGGTGGCGCTGATTGGCCCCAACGGCGCCGGGAAATCAACGCTGTTGCGGCTGCTGACCGGCTACCTTAAACCTGCGGGCGGACGGTGCAGCCTGGCGGGCACACCGCTTGCGGCCTGGCAGCCGCACAGGCTTTCCCGCTACCGGGCGGTAATGCGCCAGAACACGCAGCTCGGATTTGACTGGCCGGTTGAGGCGGTCGTCGGTATGGGGCGAGCGCCCTGGACCCGCACGCCTGAAGCGACGGTTATTGAGGAGGTCATGGCCGTCACCGGCTGTTTACCGCTGGCGGGCAGGCAGTTTGCCGCACTCTCCGGCGGCGAGCAGCAGCGCATCCAGCTCGCCCGCGCGCTGGCTCAGCTTTGGTGCGACGGCGCGCCGCGCGGCTGGCTGTTCCTTGATGAACCCACGTCTGCGATGGATCTCTATCACCAGCAGCATCTGCTGCGCCTGCTGAAATCCCTGACCCGTCGGGGTCATCTGCACGTTTGCGCGGTGCTGCACGACCTTAATCTGGCGGCGCTGTGGGCGGACCGCATCCTGCTGCTGCATGACGGCAGAATCGTGTCCCAGGGAGCACCGGAAACCGTTTTGCAGGCCGACGCGCTGGCGCGCTGGTACGGCGCGCAGGTTATCGTCGGCAGGCATCCGGCTCACGCCGCGCCGCAGGTGTTTCTCGCCCCCTGATTGGGCTGGTAAAAATCTTTCAGCGTTTCCAGCAGGGCATGCGCCGCTTTAGAGAGCTGCGTGTGCCCTGGATGGATCGCTCCAATGCACTTTTCTATCGGCGGGTTATCCAGCGGAATACAGACCGCGCCCAGCGCCGTCATCTGCGCCTCGCAGAGCGCCGGAACGGCGCTGCCGCCCAGCCCGCTCGCGACCATTCGCCCGACCGTCACCAGCTGATGACTCTCCAGCGCCACGTCCAGCTTTCTGCCGCTTCGCGCCAGCTCCTCCTCCATCATCAGACGTACCGCCGAAGGGCGCTGCAGGGTGATGAAATCCAGCGTCAGCAGCTCTTCCCATGACAGGCGCTTCTTGCCTGCCAGCGAGGAATCTTTCGGCACAATGGCAACAAACCTGTCGAGGCCCAGCGGGGTAAACAGCAGGTTGTGCGTTGGCGCGGGCTCAAAGGCGATGCCCATCTCGACCCGCCCTTCCCGCACCATCTCTATCACCTGCTCGTTAATGACATCATGCACGGTGACGTTGATCCCGGCATGGCGATCGCGAAACGCTTTTAGCACCTCGGGCAGGACATTCGCGGCAAACGACGGCATGGCCGCGACCGAGATTTTACCGCGCTGCAGGGTAAAGCACTGGTGCATCGCCTCTTCGACGTTATCCCAGTCAGCAAGCAGCTGACGCGCCATCGGCAAAAACGTCTCCCCCTCCTGCGTCAGCGCGACCTTGCGCGTGCTCCGCTGCAGCAGCGGTCCGCCGAGCGCATCCTCCAGCGCTTTAATCGTCAGGCTCAGGGCCGGCTGGGAAAGATTCAGCCGTTCGCTGGCGTGCGCGAAATTGAGAGTGTGAGCTACCGCTAAAAACGCGCGTAACTGTTTGACACTCATTCTCATTTTTCATCCTGTTAACTAATTGAAAAAATTTAGTTAACAGGAAATTAATAAAAAAACCAAATGAGTGGGTCACAAATTCAAAATTAACAAATGAGTCGCCGCCCCTAATGATACCGGCACGGATAACGGGAGGGATAACTATGGCGGGACTGGACAAGCGCGTCGGCAGCTATGCGCAGGCGCTGGATGGGCTGACGGACGGAATGACCTTGCTGGCGGGCGGCTTCGGCCTGTGCGGGATTCCGGAGAACCTGATTGCAGAGGTCAGACGCCGTCAGGTGAAAGATCTGACGGTGGTATCAAACAACTGCGGCGTGGACGGTTTCGGTCTCGGGATACTGCTCGAAACGCGGCAGGTTCGCAAAGTGGTGGCCTCTTACGTCGGCGAGAACGCCCTGTTCGAGCGGCAGGTGCTGAGCGGCGAACTGGAGATTGAACTCACGCCTCAGGGCACGCTGGCGGAAAAGGTGCGCGCGGGCGGCGCGGGCATTCCGGCATTTTACACGGCCACCGGCTACGGCACGCCCGTGGTTGCCGGCAAAGACGTGCGCCAGTTTTCGGGGAAGCACTACATCCTTGAAGAGGCCATTACCGGCGATTTCGCGCTCATTAAGGGCTGGAAAGCGGACTGGTACGGCAACGTTGTCTATCGGCATACCGCGCAAAATTTTAATCCGCTGATGGCAACGGCGGGCCGGATAACGGTCGTCGAGGTGGAAGAGATAGTTCCCCCGGGCGAGCTGCCCCCGTCGGCCATTCATACCCCGGGAATTTACGTCGACAGGCTGATTGTCGGCCAGTTTGAAAAACGCATTGAACAGCGCACCCTGCGCGCGGAAGGAGTCTGACGATGTTAACCCGTGAACAGATGGCCATGCGCGTCGCCCGCGAGCTGCGCGACGGGTATTACGTCAACCTGGGGATCGGCATCCCTACCCTGGTGGCGAACTACATTCCGGACGGGATGGATGTGATGCTCCAGTCAGAAAACGGACTGCTGGGGATGGGGGCTTTTCCTGACGAGCAGAGCCTTGACGCCGACATGATCAACGCCGGTAAACAGACCGTGACCGCGCGCACCGGCGCGGCCATTTTCGACTCGGCCCAGTCGTTTGCCATGATCCGCGGCGGTCATGTGGATCTGACCGTACTGGGCGCGTTTGAAGTGGACGTCGAGGGCAATATCGCCTCGTGGATGATCCCCGGAAAGATGGTGAAGGGCATGGGCGGCGCGATGGATCTCGTCGCCGGGGCGCAGAACATCATTGTGGTGATGACCCACGCCTCGAAAAGCGGTGAGTCTAAGCTGCTGCCGCGCTGCACGCTGCCGCTCACGGGCGCGGGCTGTATCCGTCGGGTCCTCACCGACCTCGCATTACTGGAGATCGAGGACGGCGCGTTCATCCTGCGGGAATACGCCCCCGGCGTCAGCATCGACGAAATTGCGGCTAAGACAGCCGGGAAAATGATTGTGGCGGACAACGTTCGCGAGATGCGCTTCAACTGAGGACTCACGATGAAAGAAGTCATAATTGTCGGGGCAACGCGAACCCCCATTGGCAGTTTTCGCGGCTCGCTATCGTCCCTTTCAGCGGTTGAGCTGGGGGCCGTCGCGGTGCGGCACCTGCTGGAGAACAGCGATCTTCGCGAAGAACAGGTAGATGAACTGATTTTCGGACAGGTGCTGACGGCGGGATGCGGGCAAAACCCGGCGCGTCAGACGGCCATCACCGCCGGATTACCCGTCAGCACGCCGGCGACAACGGTCAACCTGGTGTGCGGCGCGGGCCTAAAAGCGGTGCAGCTCGCCGCGCAGGCGATCCGCTGCGGCGACGCGAACGTGGCCATCGCTGGCGGTCAGGAGAGCATGAGCAACGCCCCCTATCTGCTGGACGGCGCGCGTTCAGGGCTGCGTTTTGGCCATACGGGACTGCAGGACAGCATGCTTACCGACGGTCTGTGGGACGCGTTCAACGATTATCACATGGGGATCACCGCTGAAAACGTCGCCCGGGAGAATGCCATTTCCCGCGAGCAGCAGGACGCCTTCGCCGCCCGGTCGCAGCAAAAAGCGGCCTTTGCCATCGAAGCGGGTCGGTTTGACGCCGAGATAGCGCCGGTGACGGTAAAACAGGGCAAAAAACCGCCGGTTATCGTCAGCCGTGACGAACAGCCCCGGCCTGGCACCACCGCTGAGCAGCTGGCGCAGCTGCGCCCCGCCTTTCTGCAGGCGGAAGGCACGGTGACGGCCGGAAATGCGTCAACGCTCAACGACGGTGCCGCCGCGGTGCTGCTGATGAGCGACGAAAAGGCGAGGGAGAGCGGTTTGCCGATCCTCGGTCGCATCGTGAGCTACGCCGTGACGGGCGTTGACCCGTCGGTAATGGGCATCGGACCGGTCAGCGCCTGCCGGACGGCGCTGGCGAGGGCGGGCTGGACGCTCGATGACGTGGATCTCGTTGAAGCCAATGAAGCCTTTGCCGCCCAGGCGCTGGCGGTAGGCAAGCAGCTCGGCTGGGATGAGCGCAGGGTGAACGTTAACGGCGGCGCTATCGCCCTGGGTCATCCAATTGGCGCCTCCGGCTGCCGCATCCTCGTGACGCTGTTGTACGAAATGCAGCGCCGTGACGTCAAAAAAGGGCTCGTCACCCTGTGCGTGGGCGGCGGGCAAGGCATTGCTCTGACCGTCGAGCGTTAAGCATCTCGTTGATACCCGAATAATAATTAAAGTGAGGAGTCGTAATGAGCGTGTTAATTGCCCTGGCGGCGCTGGCGCTGCTGATGCTGGCGGCCTATCGCGGATACAGCGTTATTTTGTTTGCGCCGATTGCGGCGCTCGGCGCCGTGCTGCTGACCGATCCGGGTGCCGTCGGCCCGACGTTTACCGGCCTGTTTATGGAAAAGATGGTGGGCTTCGTCAAGCTCTACTTCCCGGTGTTCCTGCTGGGGGCCGTTTTCGGCAAGCTGATTGAGCTTTCCGGTTTCTCACGATCTATCGTCGCGGCCGCGATTCAGATCCTCGGTCGTCGCCACGCCATTCCGGTGATCGTCCTGGTGTGTGCGCTGCTAACCTACGGCGGCGTTTCACTGTTCGTGGTGGCGTTTGCAGTGTATCCGTTTGCCGCGGAACTGTTCCGCCAGAGCGGCATCCCCAAGCGGCTGATCCCGGCCACCGTGGCGCTGGGCGCGTTTTCGTTTACCATGGACGCCCTGCCCGGCACGCCGCAGATCCAGAATATCATCCCCACCAGCTTCTTTGGCACAAACGCCTGGGCCGCGCCGTGGCTGGGGCTTATTGGCTCTCTGTTTATTATCGTCTTTGGCCTGCTCTGGCTGGAGCGCCAGCGTCGTAAGGCGTTCAATAACAACGAGGGCTACGGCACGGATCTGAAAAATGAACCCGAGACGCCGGATAACATTAACCTTCCGCACCCGCTGATTGCTATCTCCCCGCTGCTGGTGGTGGGCATACTGAACCTGCTTTTTACCCGCTGGATCCCCGGCTGGTACGGTACGACCCACGAGCTTACCCTGCCCGGACTGGCGAAACCGATTGTGACCGAGGTGGGAAAGATCACCGCCATCTGGGCCGTGGAAGCGGCGCTGATCTCCGGTATCGTGCTGGTGCTGATTTTTGGCTTTCGCAATATCCGGGGGCGTCTGGCTGAAGGCAGCCGGACCGCGGTGAGCGGCGCCATTCTGGCGGCGATGAATACCGCCTCTGAGTACGGTTTCGGCGCGGTTATCGCCGCCCTGCCCGGGTTCCTGGTGTTATCCAAAGCGCTGGCGGCCATCCCCAATCCGCTGCTGAATGAGGCCATCAGCGTGACGGTGCTCGCGGGGATCACCGGCTCGGCGTCCGGGGGGATGAGTATTGCCCTCGCCGCCATGTCAGACTCGTTTATCGCCGCCGCCCACGCCGCCAATATCCCGCTTGAGGTGCTGCACCGCGTGGCCTCGATGGCGAGCGGGGGGATGGATACCCTTCCCCATAACGGCGCGGTGATTACCCTGCTGGCGATTACCGGCCTGAGCCATCGTCAGGCCTACGGCGGCATTTTCGCTATCACCCTCATTAAAAGTCTGGCAGTGCTTTTTGTCATTGCCGTGTTCTATCTGACCGGCATTGTGTAAGGAGAGAAAGATGAATCTGAACGGTAAGACCGCGCTGGTAACGGGCTCGACCAGCGGCATTGGACTTGGGATCGCCCGCGTGCTGGCGAAGGCCGGGGCGCAGCTGATCCTCAACGGTTTCGGCGACAGCGAATCAGCAAGAGAAGAGATTGCGCAGCTGGGCAAAAAGCCGGGCTATCACGATGCGGATCTGCGTGACGTGCTGCAAATTGAAGCCATGATGCGCTACGCCGAATCGCAGTTCGGCGGCGTGGACATTCTTGTCAACAACGCCGGGATACAGCATGTCGCCCCGGTTGACGCGTTTCCGGTGGAGAAATGGAACGACATTATCGCCATTAATCTCTCCTCGGTATTTCACACCAGCCGGCTGGCGCTGCCAGCCATGCGCGAGAAAAACTGGGGGCGCATCATCAATATCGCCTCCGTTCACGGGCTGGTCGCGTCAAAAGAGAAGTCAGCCTACGTGGCCGCCAAGCATGGCGTAGTGGGCTTTACGAAATCGCTGGCGCTGGAAACCGCCCGCACCGGTATTACCGCCAATACCATCTGCCCCGGCTGGGTACTGACGCCGCTGGTGCAACAGCAAATCGACCAGCGCATCGCTGAAGGCGTCCCGCCGGAGCAGGCTCGCGATCGGCTTCTGGCAGAGAAACAGCCTTCGGGCGAGTTTGTTACCCCGGAGCAGCTGGGTGAACTGGCGCTGTTTTTGTGCAGCGAGGGCGCCGTGAACGTTCGCGGCGCCGCGTGGAATATGGATGGCGGCTGGGTTGCGCAGTAATTTTTGCCGGGTAAGGCGACGCCGCCACCCGGCAAAATCGCTAGCTTGAACAGCTGACCTCCAGCCGCTTGCCCCAGTCAGGCGGGCGGCTGACGTAGTCATCATCCCGGTCGGCAAACGGCGTGCGCAACGCCAGATGCAGGCGGTGTAGCTCGTCATACTCCCCCTGATCTGCCTGCTCAATCGCCCGCTGCGCCAGCCAGTTGCGCAACACCATCGCGGGATTTGTCGCGTTCATCTGCGTCTGGCGGGTAGTGTCGTCCACCTGCTCCTGCTGCAGCCGCGCGCGGTAAGTGGCAAACCAGTCGTCAAACGCCTGTCTGTCAATAAACTCGTCGCGCAGCGGCGAGGCCGCACTGTGCTGCTCCGTCTGGCCCAGCATCCGGAAGGTACGGGTATAATCGCTGCCCTCGCGCGCCATGAGGGCAAACAGACCGTTGAGGATGTCGTTATCGCCCCTCTCCTGCGTCATCAGCCCCAGCTTGTTGCGCATCAGCGAGCCGTATTCTCGCAGCAATATGTCCTGATAGCTGTCGAGCGCATCATTGAGGGCATCTACGTCGATGAACGGCGACAGGGTTTGCGCAAGCCGCTGCAGGTTCCACAGGCCAACCGCGGGCTGATTATCAAAGCTGTAACGTCCCTGATAGTCGGAGTGGTTGCAGATATAGCCAGGCTGATAATCGTCCAGGAAACCAAACGGACCGTAATCAAAGGTCAGCCCGAGGATCGACATGTTGTCCGTATTCATGACGCCATGCGCAAAGCCCACCGTTTGCCAGCGGGCAATCAGGCTTGCGGTACGGGCAACCACATCCCTGAACCAGAGAACGTATTTATCCGCCTCGTCCTGCAAATGCGCCCAGTGGTGACGAATGGCAAAGTCAGCCAGCTGGCGAACTTTCTCCGGCTCGCGGCGATAGTAAAAGTGCTCGAAATGACCAAAGCGCAAATGGCTTTGCGCAATACGCATCAGCATTGCCCCTTTTTCCACCGTTTCGCGCGCTACCGTCGTATCGCTGGTGACAATCGACAGCGCGCGCGTAGTGGGAATCCCCAGGGCGTGCATCGCTTCGGACGCCAGGCACTCGCGAATCGTTGAACGCAGCACCGCGCGCCCGTCGCCCATTCGCGAATAGGGAGTAAGACCCGCCCCTTTCAGGTGCCAGTCAACCGTCTCCCCGTTGGGAAGCCGTTGTTCGCCGAGCAGGATCCCCCTGCCGTCGCCAAGCTGTCCCGCCCAGACGCCAAACTGATGTCCGCTATAGACCTGAGCCAGAGGTTGCATCCCGGCGAGAAGCGTTTCCCCGCCCCAGACGCCTGCGCCTTCTGAAGGCTGAAACAGCTCAGGCGGAATGGCCAGCTCTTCTGCCAGCAAATCGTTATGCCAGATAAGGCGTGAATTTTGTAACGGTGTTGGTTTGAGTGCGGTGTAAAAGCCAGGCAACTCGTCATGCCAGTGAGCAGTAAAAGACAGGGTCATAAGTCCTCCTGCTTTTAGTGTAGAGGGTTTACCCGGACTTAAACACGGGCGAAAGCAAGGGTTATCGCTGCTGAACCAGCGATGTAACGTGCTCCGCAGAGACGGCTGGCCAGAGTGCGCCCTGCATGGCGCCAAAATTGAAGGACAAAACGCGTTGCAACAGGCCGTGGTCGTCAATGCCCGAGACGATCACTGACTGACAGTGCGGTGTGATTTGCCAGAGGATGGCGCGCATAAAGGGCTCAAAAGAGAGCTCCGGGGCACGCTGCTGAATGAAGCCTTTGTCGAGAATAACCCGTTTAAATAATCCATCATAGACCGCTTTGAGCGATGCGGCACCTGCGCCAAAGTTTGCCAGGACCAACGGGAAATGGATTGCCATTCTCGCCAGCTGCAGATCGTCCTTTCCGTTATTTAAACCTGGATAATTCTCATTAACAGTAAACTCAAGAAACGGGTAACGCTCAAGGATTGAAACAGCGTTTCCATTACTTAATAAAAATTCAACTATTGCAGGTGTAATATTGATCCATGCAATTAACTGATGCTGAATAAAAAACAGTTTACAGGTATCAAGCAATTGCAATTTTTCGTTAAACAGCACTAACTCTTCAGCTGCTGAAAGCCGAGGGATAACGAGCTCAGTGGGGATCCGCACATCGCTGCCGACGCCAGTAAAGTTAACCAGAACCTCTAAACCTTTAAGCTCCCCTGCACTATTACGAGCAGGCAGAAGCAGCAGTTCAGACTGGTAAGCATTATCTAGCGTAATAATCATTGCACTCGCTCCGCATTAAAGATGAGAGAGGACATCCTGGAGCAATTGCCGACACAATTCCACTGTCTTGATTTTAATAAGATTAATTTCATTAGTTCCGTATTTATTTTCAGATTTATCCCTGAATCTAAAATAATTTTATCCTGGTTGCCGAATAATAGCCAGTTTTAGATAAAACAGACACATGCAGGATTCGCTAATTTTAGATAAATTTAACTTTAAGCATCTTATTTGAGAAAAAACGGCATGATTTATTAGAGACCATGCCGTCATAAGAGAAGTGTCTGACAAAGACTATATACGTCGTGCCTGCCAGAAATTTTTACGCCAGTAAACATTATCAAGAGAAGAGCGCATCACCCCGCGGCTTGTCGAGGCGTGAATGAACTGATTGTCTGTATCATATATGCCCACATGAAGACCGCTTTCACCCGATCCGGTTTTGAAGAAAACTAGGTCCCCGGGGAGAAGATCGCTTTTATCAATTTCAGTGCCAATTTCGGCCTGCTTGCGCGTTTCGCGCGGAAGCTGTAAATCAAACTTGTCGCGGAACGTCATCAGAACGAAGCCGGAACAATCTACGCCGCCGCGGCTCATTCCGCCGTAGCGATAAGGCGTGCCGCGCCAGTTGCTCAGCTGATCGTTGAGGCTGGCAATGACGGTGATCGAATCTGAAAGCCGTGGGTTAGGCGGCGGCGCACGATGGCTACTGCATCCCGCAAGAAAAAGTGCGGCCATCAGGAGAAACCAGAATCGCATTTTCAGACGAATCCTCTGCTTTTTTTGTTCTTTTCGTAATTTAGCGTGCAATTGTGCTAAGAGGCAAGAAACGGTTACGTCTGCCCGGTAGAAATCAGCATCTTATGTCCCTCAATATCCAGCCTGCGGAACGACATGTTGTACGCGCGGGCAAGATGGGGAGGCGTAAGAACCCGATCCCGCGCGCCGCTGGCGATCATCTTTCCCTGCGACAGCAGCCACACCCGGTGGGCATGACGCAGGGTGTGATTGAGGTCATGACTGCTCATCACCACGCCGATACCTTTTCGGCTCAGGGCGCTTAACAGCGTATCCAGTGCCGCCTGCTGCGCCACGTCCAGACCGCTCATGGGTTCATCGAGGAGCAGCATTCTCCCGTGAGGATTACCTGCCGGGTGGATCTGAAGAATGACGGCCGCCAGGCGCACCCGCTGCCACTCTCCGCCGGAAAGCTGGCTGGCGTGCCGGGACAGTTTATCTTCCAGCCCCAGGGCCGCGGCAACGTCCGTCAGCAGTGCCGTCTGTTGTTTGTCGTGCAAATGCAGCATCAGATAGTGCCAGACCGGCATCGCAAAGGGCGGCACCTGCTGCTGCACGAGGTAACTGCGCCGGTGCGCCAGCGAGACCGGTGACCAGTCGGCGAGCGTATGCTCCAGCAGCGTTATCTGCCCTTCTCCGACGGTCATGCCTGCCATCCTTGCCAGCAGCGTGCTCTTCCCTGCACCGTTTGGCCCGACAAGATGCAGGATTTCTCCCGCATTGATGGTACCGGTTATCGGCTCCAGACGTCCCCGCTCGGCAACGTCCGTGAGCTGCATCAGCAACGACATTATTTCGCCAGCGCCAGCTTGATCGATTCCATGACGATCGGATCCTCAGGGGTCATATCCGGCGAAAAACGCTGAACGACCTGGCCGTCGCGGCCAATCAGGAATTTTTCAAAATTCCACAGGATATCGTCCGGGTAAAGCGGCGCGCGGCCTTTGCTGGCCATGCGTTCATAAAAACCGCTTCCTTCCGGCGCAACGGCCTTCGGCGCGGCAGCGATCAGCTTCGCATACAGAGGATGGCGGTCTTCGCCGTTGACATCGATTTTGCTGAACATCGGGAACGTCACGCCATAGGTGGTGCTGCAGAAGGTTTTAATCTCCTCTTCGCTGCCCGGCTCCTGGCCCAGGAACTGGTTGCACGGGAAGCCCAGCACGGTGAAACCGTCTTTCTCCCAGGCCTTCTGAATGTTCTCCAGCTGTTCGTACTGCGGCGTCAGGCCACATTTGGATGCCACGTTGACGATAAGCAGCACGTTGCATTTGTAGCCTTCCAGCGTGGTGTTATCGCCATCAATGGTGGTCACTTCAGTATTCAGGATGTCTGACTGCATAGCATTCCCTCAGGTTGTCTTACGGCTTGTTGAATTAACGTCCAGCTTTTAATAGTAGCCAGATAAATACCGGCGCGCCCAGCGTGGCGGTCACCACGCCAATCGGCAGCTCTGCGGCCGTCAGGGCAAGCCGGGCGATGATATCAGCCACCAGCAGCGTGACGGCCCCGGCAACCGCCGAGGCCGGAAGCAGGGTCCGATGGTCCGTGAGGCCACACAGACGCAGCATATGCGGAATAACCAGCCCGATAAAACCGATCGCGCCCGCCAGAGCCACGCTGACGCCGACCAGCCAGCCAATGACGATCACCAGCACATTACGCCAGAACCCAATCGGCATGCCGAGCTGGCGGGCAGAGGTTTCACCCAGCGCGAGCATATTCAGCGGCTGCGCCTGCAGGGCCGCCCAGACGATGACCGGTACCAGCAGCGCCATCAGCCAGCCCTGGTGCCAGTCAACGCCGCCAAAACCGCCCATCATCCAGTACATCAGCTGACGCAAGTCAAAGGATGTTGAGAAGTAGACCGCCCAGGTCATCAGCGCGCTGCAGATGATCCCCAGCGCCACGCCGGCAAGCAGCAGACGGCTGGTCGATAAGTGCCGTCTGGCGAAACGAAGAAGGATCGCGGTGATTAGCAGCGCGCCGAGGATAGCGCTCAGGCTAATACTCCATCCGGAGAGTTCTCCTCCGCCGAACATTACCGCCGCAATCAGGCCTACGCCTGCGCCGTTTGACACGCCGAGCAGCCCGGGCTCCGCCAGAGGGTTATCAAACAACGCCTGCATTATGGTGCCGCACAGCGCCAGCGCGGCGCCGACCAGAACCACCGCGACGGTGCGCGGCAGGCGAATTTGCCAGACGAAGAGCTGTCCGTCCGGCCCCCACCAGCTTTCAGGCCCGATCCATCTGTCGCCCGCGCAGAGGCTCACGCCTGCGGCGACAATGAGCATCAGCACCAGCAAAAGCAGGTGACGCCGATCGGAACGGTGCTGGTGATGGGCATAATCAAGCATGGGTACGGTTTTAGTAGCGAGAGATGTAATTGATTTTACGGCGGGTTTGCCGGAGAGCGCAAAGAAAAAAGGCCGCGTGGGCGGCCTTTTTAGTTAGTTCATATTACTCTGCTTTGGGCGTTGCGTTTTCGACACGGCTTTTCAACTTCTGGCCGGGTCTGAAGGTCACCACGCGGCGGGCTGTAATGGGAATATCTTCCCCCGTCTTCGGGTTGCGGCCCGGACGTTGGTTTTTGTCTCGCAAATCAAAATTGCCAAAACCGGAGAGTTTTACCTGCTCACCATTTTCCAGAGCACGACGGATCTCTTCGAAAAACAGCTCTACCAGCTCTTTGGCATCCCGTTTGCTAAGCCCAAGCTTATCAAACAGATATTCTGACATTTCAGCTTTTGTAAGCGCCATAGGTTCAATCCCTCAATGATGCCTGGAATCGCTCTTTTAATGCCTCTACACATTTGGCGACGGTAGCGGCAATCTCCTCTTCTTCGAGTGTACGGCTGGTATCCTGAAGGATAAGGCTAATAGCGAGGCTCTTGAAACCTTCTGCTACGCCCTTGCCGCGGTACACGTCAAATAAGTTTACGCCAACTACCTGATTTACGCCAACTTTCTTACATTCGGCCAAAATATCTGCTGCAGGCACATTTTCCGCGACCACAACCGCGATATCACGGCGGTTTGCCGGGAAGCGGGAGACGTCCTGAGCCTGAGGAATAACACGGTCAGCCACCGGGTTCCATTCCAGCTCGAACACGATGGTACGGCCGTTCAGGTCCAGCTTACGCTCCAGCTCAGGGTGAACAACCCCAATAAAACCAACGCGTTTGCCGTCTAAATAGATAGCTGCGCTCTGGCCCGGATGCAGAGCCGGGATAGCTTCTGCGCGGAATTCAATTTCAGATAATTTACCGGTCAGATCCAGAATCGCTTCCAGATCGCCCTTCATATCGTAGAAATCAACCGTGCCTTTTGCCAGGTCCCAGTGCTCTTCATAGCGGTTGCCGCTGATGGCGCCAGCCAGCATGAGATCCTGACGGATGCCTAAATTTGCCTGATTATCCGGTACAAAGCGCAAACCGCTTTCGAAAATTCGCACGCGGTTTTGCTGGCGATTCTGGTTATAAACGACAGTGCCCAGCAGGCCCGTCCACAGAGACAGACGCATCGCGGACATTTCGCTGGAAATTGGGCTTGGCAGGATCAGCGCCTCCTGACCCGGGTGGATCAGCTGCTGCAGCTTTGGATCAACGAAGCTGTAGGTGATCACTTCCTGGTAGCCTTTGTCGTTCAGCATGGTTTTCACGCGCTTCAGGGACAGGTCGGCTTCGCGGTGGGTGCCCATCACCAGACCTGCCTGGACAGGCTCGTCAGGGATGTTGTTGTAGCCGTAAACGCGGGCCACTTCTTCCACCAGATCTTCTTCAATTTCCATGTCGAAACGCCATGATGGCGCAACGGCTTTCCATTCGTCCTGGCCTTCGGTTACTTCACAGCCCAGACGTTTCAGGATGTCGGTTACCTGCGCATCGGCAACGTGGTGACCAATCAGGCGATCCAGCTTGCTGCGGCGCAGGGTGATGGTCGCACGCTTCGGCAGCGTCGCTTCGTTGGTGACGTCGATAACCGGGCCCGCTTCACCGCCGCAGATGTCGATCAGCAGGCGGGTCGCACGTTCCATCGCTTTGTACTGCAGCGCCGGGTCAACGCCGCGCTCGTAGCGGTGAGAGGCATCGGTATGCAGGCCGTGACGGCGTGCGCGACCGGTGATGGAGAGCGGGCTGAAGAACGCGCATTCCAGCAGGACGTTTTGCGTCTCGTCGTTGACGCCTGAGTGCTCGCCACCGAAGATACCGCCCATTGCCAGCGCTTTGCTGTGGTCAGCAATCACCAGGGTGTCGGCGTTCAGTTTAGCTTCGCTGCCGTCCAGCAGAACCAGGGTTTCGCCCTCTTTCGCCATGCGCACAACGATGCCGCCGTCGATACGGTCTTTATCGAACGCGTGCATTGGCTGGCCCAGCTCCAGCAGAACGTAGTTGGTCACGTCAACCACGGCGTCGATAGAGCGGATACCGCAGCGGCGCAGCTTCTCTTTCATCCACAGCGGAGTTGGCGCTTTCACGTTGATGCCTTTCACCACACGGCCGAGGTAGCGCGGGCAAGCATCCGCAGCGTCAACCTGAATAGGCAGCACGTCACTGATGGTCGCTTCAACCGGCGCAATGTCCGGCGCGTTCAGCTCAGTCTGGTTCAGCACGGCCACGTCGCGCGCCACGCCGATGATACCTAAGCAGTCGGCACGGTTTGGCGTGACGCTGATTTCGATAGTGTTGTCATCAAGCTTCAGGTATTCACGGATATCGGTGCCGATTGGCGCATCCAGCGGCAGCTCGATAATGCCGTTGTGATCGTCGGAAATACCCAGCTCGGAGAAGGAGCACAGCATGCCTTCAGACGGCTCACCGCGCAGCTTAGCCGCTTTAATTTTGAAATCACCCGGCAGCACCGCACCGACGGTCGCCACGGCCACCTTCAGGCCCTGACGGCAGTTTGGCGCACCGCAGACGATATCCAGCAGACGGTCACCGCCCACGTTTACTTTTGTTACGCGCAGTTTGTCAGCGTTGGGGTGCTGGCCGCACTCGACCACTTCGCCGACAACCACGCCGCTGAAGGCACCGGAAACCGGCTCAACGCCGTCCACTTCCAGACCCGCCATGGTGATCTGGTTAGAAAGCGCGTCGCTGTCCAGCGTGGTGTTTACCCACTCGCGTAACCACAGTTCACTGAATTTCATTGTTCTGTCCTGCCCTTATTTAAACTGTTTGAGGAAACGCAGATCGTTTTCGAAGAATGCACGTAAGTCGGTCACGCCGTAACGCAGCATAGTCAGACGCTCCATGCCCATGCCGAAGGCAAAGCCGGAGTAAACTTCCGGATCGATACCCACGTTGCGCAGCACGTTTGGATGCACCATGCCGCAGCCCAGCACTTCCAGCCATTTGCCGTTTTTACCCATCACGTCAACTTCCGCAGACGGTTCGGTGAACGGGAAGTAGGACGGACGGAAACGAACCTGCAGATCTTCCTCAAAGAAGTTGTTCAGGAAATCGTGCAGCGTGCCCTTCAGGTTGGTGAAGCTGATGTTTTTATCAACAATCAGACCTTCCATCTGGTGGAACATTGGGGTGTGGGTCTGATCGTAGTCGTTACGATAGACGCGGCCCGGCGCGATAATGCGGATTGGCGGCGCCTGATCCTTCATGGTACGGATCTGAACGCCGGAGGTCTGAGTACGCAGCAGACGCGTAGCGTCGAACCAGAAAGTGTCGTGGTCAGCGCGTGCCGGATGATGGCCAGGAATGTTCAGGGCGTCGAAGTTGTGGTAATCATCTTCGATTTCCGGGCCAGTCGCCACGGTAAAGCCGAGCTCACCGAAGAAACTTTCAATGCGATCGATGGTGCGGGTAACCGGGTGCAGACCACCGTTTTCGATGCGGCGACCCGGCAGAGAAACGTCGATCGTCTCTGCGGCCAGACGCGCATTCAGCACCGCGCTTTCCAGCTCGGCTTTGCGCGCGTTCATCGCCTGTTGTACCTGCTCTTTGGCTTCGTTAATCACCGCACCCGCTGCCGGGCGTTCTTCTGGCGGCAGCTCACGCAGGGTTGTCATCTGAAGGGTCAGGTGCCCTTTCTTCCCAAGATATTCGACGCGGACATTGTCTAACGCGGCAACATCTGAGGCCTGATTAATGGCGGCTGTTGCACTGGCAACCAGCTCTGCGAGATGTGACATGATTTTCCTCATTATGTCGGTGCAGACACCGATTTGGTGGAGTTATTCTCTCAAATTCAGGCACAAAAAAAGCCTCCATCGGGAGGCTTATCTGGCGCTGTTTTTCGTTTCATCTTTCACGCGCTAGCCTCCTGAAATCAGGTGCTAAAGTAAAAGAAGAAGCGGAAAATAGCAGCATTCATGCTTGCGTTACCTTGTCTGGTAAAAACCGTTAAGACCTTATTGAAAAGCCTGGACGGATAAATGTCAATCTTCTGATGGTGTTAAATGAAAAGAGGGAGCAAAGCCCCCTCTCTCAACTGGCTTATGCCAGTGCTGCTTTCGCTTTTTCGACCAGAGCGGTGAACGCTACTTTGTCGAATACTGCGATGTCAGCCAGGATCTTACGGTCGATTTCAACAGAGGCTTTTTTCAGGCCGTTGATGAATTTGCTGTAAGAAATACCGTTCTGACGTGCTGCTGCGTTGATACGCGCAATCCACAGTTGACGGAACTGACGCTTACGCTGACGACGGTCACGGTAAGCGTACTGACCTGCTTTGATAACAGCCTGGAAGGCAACGCGGTATACGCGTGAACGCGCACCGTAGTAGCCTTTAGCTTGTTTCAAAATTTTCTTGTGACGTGCACGTGCAATTACACCACGTTTTACGCGAGCCATATGTGCTCTCCTGTATCTATATTCTTAGTAAAAAATTAAACGTTAACGGCTTATGCGTACGGCAGGCACGCGATAACCAGACCCAGATCGCCTTTAGAAACGAGGCCTTTTGGACGCAGGTGACGTTTACGCTTAGTAGATTTTTTGGTCAGAATATGACGCAGGTTTGCGTGCTTACGCTTAAATCCACCACCACCGGTTTTTTTGAAGCGCTTAGCAGCACCGCGTACGGTCTTAATTTTTGGCATCTTAATAACTTCCACTTCGCATTGTTAAATAAACGAAACATAGGCGAACAAAACCTATGAAACCCGAAGGCTCCACAGATTTTGCTGCTTGAAGGCCTTACTGTTTCTTCTTAGGAGCGAGCACCATGATCATCTGGCGGCCTTCGATCTTCGTAGGGAAGGATTCGACTACTGCCAGTTCACTCAGATCGTCACGGACGCGGTTAAGCACTTCCATACCAATCTGTTGGTGGGCCATCTCACGACCGCGGAAACGCAGTGTGATCTTGGCCTTATCGCCATCTTCCAGAAAGCGAATCAGGCTGCGGAGTTTTACCTGATAATCGCCATCGTCGGTACCAGGACGGAATTTGATTTCCTTAACCTGGATAACTTTTTGCTTCTTCTTCTGTTCCTTAGAAGACTTACTCTTTTCATAAAGGAACTTGCCGTAGTCCATGATACGACAAACTGGCGGTTCGGCGTTAGGGCTGATTTCAACTAAATCTACTCCAGCTTCTTCAGCTTTTTCGATCGCTTCTCTCAGACTCACAATCCCCAGTGGTTCACCTTCAAGATCTGTTAAGCGAACTTCCTGGGCGCGAATCTCGCCATTGATACGATTCGGACGTGCCGTTTGAACTCGTTTTCCGCCTTTAATACCTTATTCCTCCAGTTGTTGAAGACTGCGGCTGCGAATCTCTTGTTGCAGCTTCTCAATCACTTCACTTACGTCCAGGCTGCCCAGGTCTTTACCACGGCGGGTGCGAACGGCAACTTTGCCTGCTTCCACCTCTTTATCACCACAGACCAACATATACGGGACACGACGTAAAGTGTGCTCGCGGATTTTAAAGCCAATCTTCTCATTTCTCAAGTCTGCTTTTACGCGAATGCCCGCATTTTGTAGTTTCTGCGTCAATTCTTTAACGTAATCCGCCTGAGAATCGGTAATGTTCATCACCACGACCTGCACTGGCGCAAGCCAGGTTGGGAAGAAGCCGGCGAACTCTTCGGTCAGGATGCCGATGAAGCGCTCCAGAGAACCGAGAATTGCACGGTGAATCATTACCGGTACCTGACGCTCGTTGTCTTCGCCAACATAAGAGGCGCTTAAACGCTGCGGCAGGGAGAAGTCCAGCTGTACAGTACCGCACTGCCATGCGCGATCGAGGCAGTCATACAGGGTAAATTCAATTTTCGGACCGTAGAATGCGCCCTCGCCCAGCTGGTATTCGAACGGAATGCCGTTCTCTTCCAGCGCCACGGCGAGATCCGCTTCTGCGCGATCCCATGTCTCATCGCTGCCGATACGTTTTTCCGGACGCGTTGAGAGTTTGACCACGATCTTCTCGAAGCCAAAGGTGCTGTACATATCGTAGACCATACGAATACAGGCGTTAACTTCGTCACGGACCTGATCTTCAGTACAGAAGATATGCGCATCATCCTGAGTAAAGCCACGAACGCGCATCAGACCGTGCAGCGCACCTGATGGCTCGTTACGGTGGCAGCTACCGAACTCAGCCATACGCAGCGGCAGGTCGCGGTAGGATTTCAGACCCTGGTTGAAGATCTGAACGTGGCCCGGGCAGTTCATTGGCTTGATGCAGTATTCACGGTTCTCTGACGAGGTGGTGAACATCGCATCTTTGTAGTTGTCCCAGTGGCCGGTTTTTTCCCACAGCACACGGTCCATCATGAACGGGCCTTTCACTTCCTGATACTGGTACTCTTTCAGCTTGGAGCGTACGAAAGTTTCCAGTTCACGGAAGATGGTCCAGCCGTCGTTATGCCAGAACACCATGCCCGGCGCTTCTTCCTGCATGTGGTACAGGTCAAGCTGCTTACCGATTTTACGGTGGTCACGCTTCGCCGCCTCTTCCAGGCGCAGCAGGTACGCGTTCAGGGCTTTTTTATCGGCCCACGCGGTACCATAGATACGCTGCAACATCTTGTTGTTGCTGTCGCCACGCCAGTAGGCGCCTGCGATCTTCATCAGCTTAAAGTGATGACAGAAGCGCATGTTCGGCACGTGCGGTCCACGGCACATGTCGACGTATTCTTCGTGATGGTACAAGCCAGGCTTGTCATCATGCGAAATGTTTTCGTCAAGAATAGAGACCTTGTAGCTCTCGCCGCGCTTCACGAAGGTTTCACGCGCTTCGTGCCAGCTGACTTTCTTCTTGATGACGTCATAGTTCGTTTCGGCGAGCTCGTGCATACGTTTTTCGAGCGCGTCGATATCTTCCTGAGTCAGGGTGTGGTCAAGGTCAACGTCGTAGTAGAAACCATTGTCGATAACCGGACCGATCGCCATTTTGGTGTTTGGCCACAGCTGTTTGATGGCATGGCCTAACAGGTGCGCGCAGGAGTGACGAATGATCTCCAGACCTTCTTCGTCTTTCGCGGTGATGATTGCAAGCGTCGCATCGTTTTCGATCAGATCGGAAGCATCCACCAGCTCACCGTTAACGCGGCCAGCGATAGTCGCTTTCGCGAGGCCAGGACCAATGTCCAAGGCAACATCCATTGGGCTAACAGCACGGTCGAAATGGCGTTGGCTGCCATCAGGAAGAGTAATTACAGGCATTTTATATCCTTATTTGCAGTGATGCCCCACACATAAGAGCATATACAAAGAAAATAATCGTGATTTGACAATAGATTACGAAACCATCTGACCAACAATCGTCAAATTGGTTCGTCATCATTCACCAGCCGAATTCAGATTAATGCGGATTTACGGCAAGCGACGTAATGTTAACACTAACGGCAAGGAGATTGCACCCTCTGCGGCCAGATTGATGGGCTGGCACTTTCGCACGAATTTGCAGGTTGCTTCTCCCCTGCGCTCGCATTTCAAAGATGCTGGGCTACTCTTGAACAGGTCTTTAAACCCAAAGGTGCATACCATGAACGTATCCAGTAGAACGGTTGTGATATTGAACATCCTTTCCGCCACAGGTTTATTGTTAATTCTCGCCGAACGATTCCACTGGTTCTGAGCCGAACCCTGCGCTGGCATAACCCAATCGATCCTGAGAAGGGGCATATTTCGGCCCTGTTTGGTAGACTGGGGATATCAACCAACAAGGATTAGGTTATGCCAACTAAACGATTTGCCGTAAAACACTGGAAAATGGTGCTGGTGCTGATTGCCATCTGCGGCGCAATGCTGCTACTCCGATGGGCGGCAATGATTTGGGGCTAGGGGCGAAGACAAGTCATCAGAAGGGACGTCAAAAGACCGCAGACAATAAACGGGCCGACATCGTCATCGGCCCGCTTTTATTACATTCTATAACCCAGTGAAACCGTGGTTCTGCGGTCGGTATGATCCGGTGCAGATTCTGGTGGTGAAGAGTTCCAGGTCACGTTGTAGGCGACTTTCAGGCCAAAGTGTTCGTTGATAGACACGTTCAGCGCCGTCTCAGAGTTCAGCGTCGTATCGTCGGCACCAAATACAGAAACACCCTGGGTAAATTTGGTGTTGTCAGTCATCTGCCAGGCATAGGTACCGGAAGCGTAACCGAGCGGTTGGGTTTTGGTATCGCCATTGGTGTACTCGTCATAACGCACACCCGGACCGAATTCAAAACGGAAGCTGTGTACCGGACCGTTCAGGAACTGGCGACCATAACCGGCGGTGAATACATCGCGCTGGCGATAACCGTTGTACCGGTCGGTTAACCAGCTTGCCTGACCAAACAGGTAGTCATAGTCGGTCATGTTGTAACGGCTACGTCCGCCTACCGCATACTTCTCGGAAGAACGTTCGTCGTTAGCGGAAGTGTTGCTGGCATTACCCCACAGAGACCAGGCGGTGGTATTACCGTACCAGGTGAGCGTACTGTCCGCCGTCAGAGAAGAGCTTTTCGTGTTACCGGATTGTGCCAGGTATCCGGCGTTCAGGTTACCTTCAAACGGTTTTTTCGCGGTGGAAGGATCGTCCATGACAGTAAAAACGGTATCATCAGCGGTCGCGTTCATAGCCGCAAACACGCCACCCGCCAGCATCAGTGCAGCGGGCACTGTCTTTAAAAGCTTCATTTTATTAAGGAGTCCGTACAACAAAAAAAGAGACCACACGGTCCCGGAATCTTTCTTGAGGATCAATGACAAGGCGTCCAGAGAAAGGTAACAAATTATAAAAAGCCGCAAATAACATAGCAATGTTTTCTTATTTCATTTTTTGAATAAGAACGATCTCAAAAAGCGTTTTATTTTATATATCCCCCGCCTCACTTTTCGTCAGTATTCATATTTAAAATCATACTGTTATTTACATTGCCTTCCTGACAAATGGTGCCAGGCTAATAAGAACCCATGCTAAAAGGAGGTAATGATGGTTTCTATTTATACTCTGACGCTCTCCCCTTCCCTGGATTCCGCCACCCTGACGCCGCAGATTTACCCGGAAGGTAAATTGCGCTGCAGCGCCCCGGTCTTTGAGCCCGGCGGCGGCGGGATCAACGTGGCGCGCGCCATTACACACCTCGGCGGCAAAGCCACGGCCATTTTCCCCGCAGGCGGTGCCACCGGTGAACACCTGGTCTCTCTGCTGGCCGATGAACAGGTGGCCGTAGACACCGTCGAGGCGAAAGACTGGACGCGGCAAAACCTGCATGTCCACGTAGAATCCAGCGGCGAGCAGTACCGTTTTGTCATGCCGGGCGCGAAACTCAGCGATGACGAGTTTCGTCAGCTTGAAGAGAAAGTGCTGACAATAGAAAGCGGCGCGCTGCTGGTGATAAGCGGCAGCCTGCCGCCCGGCGTAAGCACGGAAAAATTAACGGCGCTGATTCAGGCCGCGCAGCAGCGCGGTATCCGCTGCATAGTCGACAGCAGCGGCGAAGCCCTGCAGGCGGCCCTGGTGCCGGGCAATCTGGAGCTGGTCAAACCCAACCAGAAAGAGTTAAGCGCGCTGGTCAACCGCGAACTGACGCAGCCTGATGATGTGCGCACCGCCGCGCAGGAGCTGGTGCGCAGCGGCAAAGCGCGGCGCGTAGTCGTCTCCCTTGGCCCTCAGGGGGCGCTGGCAGTCGATGAATCGTCGTCCGTTCAGGTTGTCCCACCGCCGATGAAGAGCCAGAGCACGGTTGGCGCGGGCGATAGCATGGTGGGTGCGATGACGCTAAAACTGGCGCAGGGCGCGTCTCTGCTCGAGATGACACGCTACGGCGTGGCGGCGGGTAGTGCCGCAACCATCAACCAGGGCACGCGTCTCTGTTCGCTCGCCGATACGCAAAAAATCGTCGATTACCTGTCCCGAAATTAACCCCTGTTCCCCTTCGTCGTTACGGAGGGGAATGTCGTCTCTGAGTCGCCAAACGCAAACTATCGACTATGCTAAGAAAACTTCCATGATAACAATGAGGTGAATAATGAGCAGTGGTGACATCACACGCTACGTCGTGACCATCAACCTTCATGAAGCATCGCTGACCGAGCTGAATGAGCTCAACAATGCTTTCACCCGGGCTAATTTTCTCCTCACGCTGACGGATGACGAGGGCAACATTCATGATTTAGGCACCCTGACATTTGGTCTGATTGGCGCCCTGAGCCAGGAAGAGGTTCATGCGCTGGCCGCCAGTCTGGTGGAGAGCGTGACCGACAAGCCTGCCGAAATTGACGTGGATACCTGGGAAAGCTGGCGGAAAAAAGAACAATAAGTGCGCTGTATGAATTTAAACCGCTCAGGTGTGCGTTAGTTCGTATTTTTTTACCGCAGTTATGCGCTAACTTTATGATCTGGCAGACAACATGGGAGAGACAACATGTGGCAGGCTATCAGTCATCTTTTACGTGAGCAGCTGGGTGAAGGTGAAATTGAACTGCGTAACGAACTGCCAGGCGGTGAGATCCACGCCGCGTGGCATTTACGCTACGCAGGGCGCGATCTCTTCGTTAAATGCGATGAGCGAGAGCTGCTTCCAATATTTACCGCCGAAGCCGACCAGCTGGAGCTGTTGTCCCGCAGTAAAACGGTCACGGTCCCGCAGGTTCTGGCCGTGGGGAGCGACCGCGACTACAGCTTCCTGGTAATGGAATATCTCCCCGCCCGCCCGCTGGATGCCCATAATGCGTTCATCCTTGGCCAACAGTTAGCGCGCCTGCATCAATGGAGCGACCAGCCGCAGTTTGGTCTCGACTTTGACAACGATCTCTCCACCACGCCACAGCCCAATGCCTGGCAGCGTCGCTGGTCGACATTTTTTGCCGAGCAGCGCATTGGCTGGCAGCTTGAGCTGGCCGCCGAGAAAGGGCTGGAATTTGGCAATATTGACGCCATCGTCGAGCATGTTCAACAGCGTCTGGCATCCCACCAGCCTCAGGCGTCTCTGCTTCACGGCGATTTGTGGTCCAATAACTGCGCGCTGGGTCCCAACGGCCCGTACATCTTTGACCCGGCCTGCTACTGGGGTGACAGAGAGTGCGATCTTGCCATGCTGCCGCTTCATCCTGAGCAGCCGCCGCAAATATACGACGGATACCAGTCTGTTTCCCCTCTCCCGCCCGGTTTCCTCGACCGCCAGCCGGTGTATCAGCTTTATACGCTGATGAACCGGGCCATTCTTTTTGGCGGAGAACACCTTGTTAACGCGCAGCGGGCACTCGAGCGTATGCTTGCCGCCTGAGAAGATAACGGGTGGCCTTGCCGCCACCCTTATCGCTTACAGAAAACCGAGCAGTGAGAAGAAGAAGTATCCCGCCACAATGATAATCACGGGAAGGATATAGAGCGGGAAAATTTGCAGGAAAATGGTGTGACGCGGCACAACAATGCGGGATTCAATCTGCTCCCGACTCATTCCTTCCGGGCCTTTGGCCTGCTCCAGAATCAACTGATCCTCAACGCCTTCGCGTAAAAAGCGCGTCTGGCGACTCATTCTCGCGCCAGAGGCCTGTAATGCCAGCGCGACAAAGATCAGGGCATATATCACCCAAAAGCCGATATTCAGCTGTTGATGAAAATCCGGGGTGGGTGAGTTAAACCAGAAGACATTCAAAAATGGCGTATTAAAACGCATCATCTCAATCATGACATGAGCGAAATCAAGCATTACCGCATTGATACCCGGCTGTTTTTCGCTGTGGTCGTACATAAATTTGAGTACAGAAATCAGCGTAGAAATGACGGCAGGAATAAAAATCACCCAGCCAGCAATACGTTTTAAGACCGCAATGCGTCCAGCTTGTTGATACGTCATCAGTTCCTCTTCATAAAGACGCGTTATTTGTGCCTAAGTCTACCTGCTGGTCATCAATTTCGCCCGCTCTTTAAAAGCAATATGCTAAATTGCAGAGTGTGCTTAGCACGTATCGTCTGTCGAACACCCTGGATAAGGAGACGTTGTGATGTCGACACCGCGCCAAATTCTTGCCGCAATTTTTGACATGGATGGATTACTGATCGATTCCGAACCGCTGTGGGATCGCGCCGAACTGGATGTGATGGCCAGCCTGGGCGTGGATATCAGCCGCCGTAATGAACTTCCCGATACGCTGGGCCTGCGCATCGATATGGTGGTTGACCTGTGGTTTGCCCAACAGCCGTGGGTAGGTCCCAATCGCGATGAGGTGACCGCACGCATTATCAGCCGCGCCATTTCTCTGGTGGAAGAGAACCGGCCGCTGCTGCCCGGCGTACGTGAGGCCGTCGCGCTGTGTAAAGCCCAGGGGCTGAAGGTTGGCCTGGCCTCGGCCTCACCGCTGCATATGCTGGAAAAAGTGCTCACGATGTTTGAACTGCGCGACAGTTTCGACGCGCTGGCGTCCGCTGAAAAATTGCCTTACAGCAAGCCGCACCCGCAGGTCTATCTGGACTGCGCCGTAAAGCTGGGCCTGGATCCCCTCAACTGCGTTGCGCTGGAAGATTCCGTTAACGGTATGGTGGCGTCGAAGGCTGCACGGATGCGCTCCATTGTGGTGCCCGCTGAAGAAGGCCGTCACGACCCCCGGTTTGCCCTCGCCGACGTGAAGCTTAACTCGCTGGCAGAACTCACGGCGCATCATCTGCAGGGCGGTTAACGCCCTTCTCCGGTTTGTGACAAACAGTTACACCGTCACCTCTTCCGCCTACTGTATAAAAACCCTATACTGTATGAATTGACAGTTTTGTGGGTTTTATCATGACGGCGGAAGGCCACCTGCTTTTTTCTATTGCGTGCGCAGTATTTGCCAAAAACGCTGAACTCACCCCCGTGCTGGCACAGGGGGACTGGTGGCATATTGTCCCTTCCGCCGTATTGACCTGTCTGCTGCCCGACATTGACCACCCCAAGTCCTTCCTCGGACAACGCCTGAAGTGGGTGTCGAAACCCATCGCCCGCGCGTTCGGCCATCGGGGGTTTACGCACAGCTTGCTGGCCGTGTTTGGCCTGCTGACGCTTTTCTATTTGAAGGTGCCCGAAAGCTGGATAGTCCCCGCCGATGCCATCCAGGGGATGGTGCTGGGCTATTTAAGCCATATTCTCGCCGATATGCTGACGCCTGCGGGCGTGCCGCTGCTTTGGCCCTGCCGCTGGCGCTTCCGTTTTCCGATCCTCGCCCCGCAGAAAGGGAACCAGCTTGAGCGCGTATTGTGCATGGCGCTATTTGCTTACGCCGTCTGGATGCCGCAAACCTTGCCCGAAAACAGTGCAGTTCGCTGGTCATCCCAGATGATTAATTCGCTGCAATTTCAGTTCAATCGCTTTATTCATCACCAGATTGAACAGTAAACCAACAAAATTATCCTATTTGTCATAACCCATTCCATTTGGATATAAGCGCTACATCACACTTCTGCTAACCTTCCGCCAACAGGATCGGTAAAAACCGACCCAATAATAAATCAGGAGAACGGGGATGAATTTTCCACTCATCGCGAACGTCGTTGTGTTCGTTGTATTGCTATTGCTTCTCGCGCAGGCGCGCCACAAACAGTGGAGCCTGGCGAAAAAAGTGCTGGTTGGTCTGGCCATGGGTGTCGTATTTGGTCTGGCATTACAGGCAATTTATGGCTCCGATAATCCAGTTCTGAAAGATTCTATTCAGTGGTTCAACATCGTCGGTAACGGCTATGTTCAGCTGCTGCAGATGATCGTTATGCCGCTGGTGTTCGCCTCTATTCTGAGCGCCGTTGCCCGCCTGCATAACGCCACTCAGCTGGGAAAAATCAGCTTCCTGACCATTGGTACGCTGCTGTTCACCACGCTGATTGCCGCGCTGGTGGGTGTGCTGGTCACCAACCTGTTTGGCCTGACCGCAGAAGGTCTGGTTCAGGGTACCGCTGAAACGGCGCGTCTTACCGCGATTCAAACCAACTACGTTGGTAAAGTGGCTGACCTGACCGTGCCGCAGATGGTGCTCTCCTTCATTCCGAAGAACCCGTTTGCTGACCTGACCGGTGCGAGCCCAACCTCGATCATCAGCGTGGTTATTTTCGCCGCGTTCCTGGGCGTAGCGGCGCTGAAGCTGCTGAAAGACGACGCGCCTAAAGGCGAACGCGTGCTGACCGCGATTGATACCCTGCAAAGCTGGGTGATGAAGCTGGTGCGTCTGGTGATGCAGCTGACGCCTTACGGCGTGCTGGCGCTGATGACCAAAGTGGTTGCCGGCTCTAATCTGCAGGACATCATCAAGCTGGGCAGCTTCGTTGTCGCCTCATATCTGGGCCTGGGCATTATGTTCGTGGTGCACGGCATCCTGCTGGGCGTGAACGGCGTCAGCCCGCTGAAATACTTCCGTAAAGTCTGGCCGGTGCTGACCTTTGCCTTCACCAGCCGTTCCAGCGCCGCGTCTATTCCGCTGAATGTTGAAGCGCAAACCCGTCGTCTGGGCGTGCCTGAATCCATCGCCAGCTTCTCTGCCTCCTTTGGTGCCACCATTGGTCAGAACGGCTGTGCGGGTCTGTACCCGGCGATGCTGGCGGTGATGGTTGCCCCTACCGTTGGGATTAACCCGCTGGATCCGGTCTGGATCGCCACGCTGGTCGGGATTGTTACCGTCAGCTCCGCAGGCGTTGCGGGGGTTGGCGGTGGCGCAACCTTCGCCGCGCTGATTGTGCTGCCTGCGCTGGGTCTGCCCGTGACGCTGGTCGCGCTGCTGATCTCCGTTGAACCGCTGATCGACATGGGCCGTACCGCGCTGAACGTGAGCGGCTCCATGACCGCCGGTACGCTGACCAGCCAGTGGCTGAAGCAGACCGACAAAGCGATTCTGGAAAGTGAAGACGACGCCGAGCTGGCGCACCGTTAATCACTTTAGAAATAAAAAAACCGCCTGATGGCGGTTTTTTTATGGCTGTTATTCTTCAACCTCTTCATCCTGGCGGATCTGCATCGCCCACCGTTGCGCTGACTCCGGCACGGTAAACGTGGGCGAGCGGCGGAAATGTTCGCCGATCAGCACAAAGGCCACGTATTTTCCCCGCAGCTGCCAGACATCGCGAAAACCCTCCACTTTCAGGGCATGGTCAGGCGGCGCGGGCTCAACGCGGGGCACATAGCTAATAACCTGGCGGTTTTGTTGACGAAGAGGTTTCATAAGCGACTGGTTCACTAAAGCAAATTCTTGAAGCAGGAAAATTCTATGATAGCCGATCCTGCTGCCTTCCGTCGCGCCCCGAGTGGGCGAGAAGGCTCCTTTCGTCAATGACGGCATGTGAAAACTCTTAGTTCGCGAGCCATCTCGCGACATTGTTCTATCCTTAATAGGGTTTTTAGCAATGGATAAAGGAGAAGCGTGCAATGTCGAACAAAGATAAAACACATCAATCACCGATTCATGGCACTGAGGAATCTCAACCGGGTATGGACTCTCTCGCCCCTGCTGACGGCTCTCACTGCCCCTCCCCTGGCCCTTCCGCACCGGGCGAACAGCCTACCGCACCGGGAAGCATGAAATCACCGGAGACGGGAAACGAGAAGCTGAAATCGCTTGAGCCGCACCGCAAAGGCGGCGAAGGTTTTGCGCTGACCACCAATCAGGGCGTGCGCATTGCTGACGATCAGAACTCCCTTCGCGCAGGCGCGCGCGGGCCAACCCTGCTGGAAGACTTTATCCTGCGGGAAAAAATCACCCATTTCGACCATGAGCGCATTCCGGAACGCATCGTTCACGCGCGCGGTTCCGCTGCGCACGGCTACTTCCAGCCATACAAGAGCCTGAAAGCGATCACCAAAGCGGACTTCCTCTCCGACCCGGACAAAATCACTCCGGTATTTGTGCGCTTCTCCACCGTACAGGGCGGCGCCGGTTCGGCAGATACGGTTCGGGATATCCGCGGCTTTGCCACCAAGTTTTATACCGAAGAGGGTATTTTCGATCTGGTGGGCAATAACACCCCGGTGTTCTTCATTCAGGACGCGCATAAATTTCCTGACTTTGTCCATGCGGTAAAACCGGAGCCCCACTGGGCCATACCGCAGGGACAAAGTGCGCACGACACCTTCTGGGACTATGTCTCCCTGCAGCCTGAAACCTTACACAACGTGATGTGGGCGATGTCAGACCGCGGCATTCCGCGCAGCTATCGCACCATGGAAGGCTTTGGCATCCATACCTTCCGTCTGATCAACGCCGAGGGTAAAGCCACGTTCGTCCGTTTCCACTGGAAGCCGGTGGCGGGTAAAGCCTCCCTGGTGTGGGATGAGGCGCAGAAGCTGACCGGTCGCGATCCGGATTTCCATCGCCGCGAGCTGTGGGAGTCCATCGAAGCGGGCGACTTCCCGGAGTACGAGCTGGGCCTGCAGCTCATACCGGAAGAGGACGAATTTAAGTTTGATTTCGATCTTCTTGACCCGACGAAGCTGATCCCGGAAGAGCTGGTGCCGGTTCAGCTGGTGGGTAAAATGGTGCTCAACCGTAACCCGGATAACTTCTTTGCCGAGAACGAACAGGTCGCGTTCCACCCTGGGCATATCGTACCGGGGCTGGATTTCACCAACGATCCGCTCCTGCAGGGACGTTTGTTCTCGTATACCGATACGCAGATCAGCCGTCTTGGCGGACCGAACTTCCACGAAATTCCAATTAACCGCCCAACCTGCCCGTACCACAACTTCCAGCGCGACGGGATGCACCGTCAGGATATTGATACCAACCCGGCTAACTATGAGCCGAACTCCATCAACGATAACTGGCCGCGCGAAACCCCTCCCGGGCCGAAACGCGGTGGATTCGAATCGTACCAGGAGCGTATCGACGGCAACAAAATTCGCGAGCGCAGCCCGTCGTTCGGCGAATATTACGCCCACCCTCGCCTGTTCTGGAACAGCCAGACGCCGATTGAGCAGCAGCACATTATCGGCGGCTTCAGCTTTGAGCTGAGCAAAGTGGTGCGTACCTACATCCGCGAGCGGGTGGTCGATCAGCTGGCGCGCATTGATATTCAACTCGCCCAGAGCGTTGCGGATAACCTGGGCATTACGCTGACCGACGAGCAGCGCAACCTTGCCCCGCCGAAAGAGGTTAACGGCGTGAAGAAAGATCCGTCGCTGAGCCTGTATGCCGTGCCGGGTGGCTCGATTAAAGGCCGCGTGGTCGCCATCCTGCTGAACGATAAAACCCGCGCCAGCGACGTGCTGGGGATTATGCAGGCGCTGAAGACCCAGGGCGTGCATGCGAAACTGCTTTATTCCCGCATGGGGGAAGTGACCGCCGATGACGGCTCCGTGCTGCCGGTGGCGGCGACCTTTGCCGGGGCGCCATCGCTGACCGTCGATGCGGTGATTGTGCCGTGCGGAGACATTGACAGCCTGCTGAACAACGGTGACGCCGTGTATTATCTGCTGGAAGCCTATAAGCACCTGAAACCGATCGCGCTGTCCGGCGACGCGCGACGGTTTAAGGCGCACCTGAAGGTGGCCGATCAGGGTGAGGACGGCATTGTCGAGGGCGACAACGTTGACGATGCCTTTATGACGAAGCTGTTTGATTTGCTCGCCGCGCACCGCGTCTGGTCGCGCAGCAGTAAGATTGACCAAATCCCGGCGTAAAAAATACCCTCACCCCGGCCCTCTCCCTGAAAGGGAGAGGGTGAAATGCAGACCTGTGTTCGCATTACAGACCGCACGGCCCAGTCCCCTCTCCCTTTTGGGGAGAGGGTTAGGGTGAGGGGGAATTTCTCACAAATCCCCGAACGTTCCCAACCGATACCCACGCTCGGCAATCGCATACTTCAGCGACGCCGACGTCAGCACGTCCAGCTCCGCCAGGCGCGGCCAGCAGTAGGCGCTTTTCCGCACGGTATTATCGACAAAAGCAGGATGCGCCATCACCTCTACGGACTTTTCACCGCGAGCGGCGGACTCATCCAGCACCTTCAGGAACAGCGCTTCGTCGATCTCGTCGCCGTAAAATGCGCTGCTGAACCCCTCTGTGGTGGTCACGTCGCAGTCGGGCACGCCGCGCGCCTCCCGATCCACGCGCATCGCCACGCCTTTGCGCTGCGCAAACTCCGCGACAATCGGGAAAATCGCCGGGATCATATGCACGTGGTGATGGCTGTCGATATGCGTCGGCGCCGTACCAAACACATCAATAAAGCGGTTGAACTGACGCTCCAGCTCTCCGGCAATCTCTTCGAGCGGCAGAGCGCCCTGCTCCGCCAGTTCCCAAATCCATTTACCCAGCAGGCCGTCGCGCGTCAGGCCCGGCATCGGTGAAAGCGGCATCCCGAGCGTCAGCACAAAATGCATGCCGACGCCCAGATCCGGCACCTCGCGGCTCAACTGCGCCGCGTGTTCAACCGCCTCACCATTCACCAGTGCCGTGGTCGAGGTCACAACACCCCGGCGACAGGCTTCAATAATGCCGTAGTTCTGACCTTTCGAGAGGCCAAAATCATCAGCATTAACGATCAGCAGGTTTTCCATTGTGCGTCCTCTCAGTGGTGTTTGAACTTGAGCTTCTCGATCGTGGCGGCAAAGTTCGGCAACCATTTTTCATGCGCCAGGATCATTTCGCTGGCCAGCTGCTCCGCATCACGGTCGGAATGCACCAGCGGGCTGAGGTTCAGCGCCAGAAGCACGTCATTGAGCTCGCCGCTCAGCGCCGCGTTGCTTGCCGCCACTTCAAAGCCTTTGATGGTGTGGATCAGGCCCATAACCTTATCATCGAAGTGGGTGATGCGTGGATGCGGTTTAGCGCCATCGCGTCCCAGGATGCAGGTCATCTCGACCGCCCAGTCCGCCGGGATATTGTCGATATGGCCGTGGTGCGGCACGTTGACATAGTGCTCCGCCTGCTTGTCGTTGTAGATGGCATTAATCACCTCGCACGCCGCATCGGAGTAGTAGGCCCCGCCGCGCTGCTCCAGCTCTTTCGGTTTGACGTTCAGGTTCGGATCTTTATACAAATCGAACAGCTGCTTCTCGACTTTCTGAACGATCTGCGCGCGCGCGCCGCCCTTATAGTACTCGCCCATTTCGATGGCCAGCATCTCTTTCTGCTTGAAGTAGTAAAGCAGGTACGAGCACGGCAGCAGGTTCAGCGAGCGGATCAGCCCTTCGCTGAACGGCAGGTCAAAGATGTTTTTCACCGATGCCGCCGTCAGGCGACCGGAAGCCACGCCGTCGAGCAGTTCGGCAAAGCGCGATTTACCGTTCACGATCACGTCTTTAATGAACACCATGTGGTTCAGGCCGAACAGGTCGATGGAGAGATCGTCGCTGTCGGTCAGCGCCAGCACGTCGCGGATAAACATCTTCATGCCGATCGGAATATTACAGACGCCGATAAAGCGTTTGAAACCGGTATGACGATAGACCGCCTCGGTCACCATCCCGGCCGGATTGGTGAAGTTAATCACCCACGCGTTCGGGCAGATCTCCTGTACGTCTTTGACGATGTCGAAAATCACCGGGATGGTACGCAGGCCTTTGAACAGGCCGCCCGCGCCGTTGGTCTCCTGCCCGAGATAGCCGTGGCTCAGCGGAATACGCTCGTCCAGTTCGCGCGCCTTCAGCTGGCCAACGCGCAGCTGGGTGGTCACGAAATCCGCATCTTTCAGCGCCAGACGACGGTCCAGGGTTTTATGCACGGTCAGAGGCACGCCCGCTTTCTCCACCATGCGCTTGCACAGGTCGAAAATAATATTCAGCTTTTCCTGACCTTCCTCAACGTCTACCAGCCATAATTCGCTGACCGGTAATTCATGATAACGTTTCAGGAAACCTTCAAGTAATTCCGGGGTATAGCTGCTGCCGCCACCAATAGTTACGACTTTTAATTTCTTCTGCATAATATCTCCCTTAGCGTATCAGGTTAATCGCCTGCAAGGTATAGCGTACTCTTCCCGCCATTTGGGCAAGCCATTAAAGCAATATTTGTGGCGGGTAATCCGCCGAAAGTTAATTAATTACCGTTAAATTCTTCCGGTAACTGTTCGGTGTGAATGAAGTCAATTTCTTAAAGGTCTTAATAAACAGGCTGGGACTGCTGTATCCTGACTCGTACGCAATATCGGTGACAGAGTAGTTGGTAATTTCCAGCTGTTTCCTGGCAAAATTAATGCGGATTTCATTAATAATTTGCACGGGTGTTTTACGATAATAGCGCTGCGTCGCGCGGGTCAGATATTCCTGTGATTTTCCCGACAGTGACACCATATTTTCCAGCGCATTTTCGCTGAACTGGCCTTTATCGTGCATCAGCTCAACGGTGCTGCGCAGCCACTGTGGAATATCATCCGTCACCTGCTGCTCCTCACGATGATGGCGCAGCCGGTTCATCACGTAGAAGGTCACCGTTTCAATAAACTCATCAAATTCATTGTCGCGGAAGTTAAGCGAGGCGATAACCGTTTCAATCCAGGTCATGAACTCGTTTTTGACCCGATAGACCTGGGAGGCCACAAAGCAGAACGGCACCAGCGGCAGATAGTGCTTCTCAAAGAAGCGTCTGCTGACGCCCACATTCAGAATACGGGTGGCACCAAATTCGTAAAAGCTCTGGTGATAAGACCCCATTGGCAGGAAGACAAAATCCCCTCGCTCAAGCAGGACGCGCTTACCGTTGATCTCCTGGTAGTAGCGGCCGGTCAGAACAATCGTGAACTCGTAGTAGTCATGCTGGTGCAGACCGCTGGCGCTCTCCGTCTTGTTGTAGATAACCACGTGAAAATTTTTGCCGTTAAACAGCTGCTGTTCAAGTGCGGTTTTAATTTCCATCGTGCTGACCTCCTGCTGCGAAATCCGACTCAGTGCATTTTCTCGTGAAGCTCGATGAGCTCCGCCACCAGCTCACGCGCCAGCATCGAGGTCATCAGGTGATCCTGCGCGTGGACCAGCACCAGGCTGACCTTCATCTTCCCTTCGCCCTGATCGCCTTCAATCAGCTTTGTCTGCACCAGGTGCGCTTCGTTCAGCGCCGTGCGGGACTGGTCCATCATGGTTTTCGCGGCGGCGAAATCTCCCTGCTTGGCCTGCTTCAGTGCGGCATAGGCCAGGCTGCGGGCCTGTCCGGAGTTGATGATAAGCCCCATCACCACTTCTTCGAGATCGTTCTCGACGGCTTCGTCTGCGACAATACTATCCAAATCTAACATGTTTAAGCTCCTTGTGGCTGGCGCGGGCTTCCCCGCGCCGGTCAATCCTAGAATTTCAGTGAGAGGGCAATATCCTCTTCGCTCTCTTCTTCATCAATAATGGTGGCGGCTTTGTTGGCAATCGCCACAAACGGCATGTACAGCAGGGTGGCAATCCCGAGGTTGAATATCGCCAGCAGGAAGGCCGCGACGCTACCGTTGGTGTTGAAGAAGGCGCCCAGGCCCGCCGGCATGGTCCACGGTGCAATGTTGGTGACCGGTGGAATGATGCCCATGTAATACGCCGTCAGGGTGATCGCGGCCAGCAGTGGCTGAATCAGGATGAACGGAATGAACATTACCGGGTTCATGATGATTGGCAGACCGAACAGAATCGGTTCGTTAATCTGGAAGATGCCTGATGGCAGCGCCAGCTTCGCGACCTGACGGTAGTCAGCACGACGAGAGACAATAAAGACCGCGATGATCAGACCCAAGGTCGCCCCGGTACCGCCCAGGAAGATATAGGAGTCAAGCATCGGCTTCGCCCACACATGGAAGGTTTTACCCGCTGCCAGCGCCGCGTCAACGGAGCCGTACTGCTGGTAAAGCGCAACGTTTTCCAGTGCCCAGGGGGTCATAATCCCGCTGTCCAGCGCGGCCAGTGCCAGTGAACCATGCACGCCAAAGAACCACAGCAGAGAGGTGAAAATCACATACGCCCAACCGACCACGCCACCCATCGACGCCAGCGGCGTAGAGATAGAGTCCATGATGATCTGGTGGAAGTTAGTGCCCCAGTGGGAGAGCGCCCAGGCGATAATCCCCATGATGGAGAGAATAATGAAGCCTGGAATCAACGCGGAAAATGAACGAGAAACGGAAGCCGGTACGCTATCCGGCAGGCGGATAACCCAGTTGCGGCGGATAATAAAGGTGAACATTTCTGCCACCACCAGGCCGATAACAATACCGGAGATGATGTTGGCCCCGCCCAGCCAGTTGGCGCCAACGGCATAGGCTTCGCCCACGCTGTAAGGCGTCACGGTCATAAAAGCGGCGACGGATAATAACCCGGCAGCCAGCGGATCCACTTTACGCTCTTCTGCCAGTGCCATCCCAATAAAGAAAGGCGCCATCAACGACATAATCCCTAACGTACCGTTATAGACGTTGCCGCCAATGGCTTTAAAACCATTAAGGGTTTCAATAGTGGAAGCGTCTAACCGAATTCCTAATGAATAAAAGAAGGAACCTTCACCAAAGCTCAGAAAAACGTTGTTAATTAAAACGAACATGGCCCCGGCCAGCGTCAACGGCATTAATTTAATAAAGCCGTTTTTGATGGCGTTAACGTGAGGCTGCTTTCCTATTTTAACAGCAAAAGGAAGGAGTACCTTTTCAAGTGAAGCGATGACTTTACTCATAGGAAAATACCCTTAAATGCCGTAACGCATGTTACGGCGTATTGTGTGTGAAATAACTCTTTGACGGGAAAAATAAAAATTAATTAGCAGCTTTTTTAATGGCTGCAACAGCAGCTTTAAGAACACCTAAACCATCAATCTTGCCGTACAGCCCCGAGTCGATCACTTCGACCGGTTTATTGGGTAACAGTCGTTGAATTTCGGGCAACATATAGGCAATTTGCGGCCCCAGTAAAACAACATCGGCTGTCTGGCCTTTTTCGCCCGCCAGCGTCTCTGGAAACGCTTCAATCATCACAGGGACTTCATACTTTTCAGCCTGCGCACGCATCTTTGACACCAGAAGCGACGTTGACATGCCCGCTGAGCAGAACAGGTAGATATGTTTCTTTTCCATCGTGATTTCCCTCTTGTATGACTACCTGCCATCGCGCTATCACTCGACTCGCTGTCCCGGCAGACAGGTAGCTTGCGTACTGTTGTTTATCGTTGGAGTGAGTATACGCAATGGTACAGACAGGGGATAATTCTGGATAGGCTCAAATTGTCTCTCATTGACCTGGCTTGTTGACTCCCTTCACATTTCGGGCAAATAATTCGCGCAAAGAAATAAGATTTTCTGATGCATAAAAAAACCGGCCCATGGGCCGGTTTGTTAACATCCTCAGGCAAGCAGGGTTACTGCGCCTTAGGTGCCTGAGGATCGGTATCGTATTCAGCACAGGTCTGATAGCCGGAGTTGATCACATGACCGGTATCATCCAGGGCGACGAAGTAGGTTTCTGCCTTACCATCACGTTGACCCAGGATATAGGTCTGGCAGGTCCCTTTCGCATGAATCATGGTCACTTCAGAAGAAGGTTTACCGGCAATCGCAGCCACCTGCGAACGGGTCATCCCTTTTTTAACGTCTTTTACTACGGGCTGCGTAAACTGATCCTTAGTGCGATCGTAAGCCGTACACCCTGCCAGCATAGTCAGTACCGCCGCTGCGCTAAGAATTCCTGCTACGTTCTTGTTCATATTCCGTCCTCTTGTTTATCAGCGTGTTATCTAAGCATGGGATAAAAAGTACTATTGTTCAACTTTGTGAGTTACGCCAGACGAATTTCGGAAAATTCTAATAAAACAACGATAACCTGCTAAATCGGCGCAAATTAGCGCACTCGAAACTGTGATCCTTGTCGTTTCTCGCCCAAAGGGTTAGTTTTAACAGCTAACACATTCTGTTTATGTACTGCATATGGAGGGCGTGATGGCTCTGCAACAAGAGATTATTCAGGCACTGGGCGCGAAGCCTACGGTAGATGCACATGAAGAGATCCGCCGCAGCGTGGATTTTTTAAAATCGTACTTAAAAAAGAACGCTTTCCTGAAATCCCTGGTGCTGGGCATCAGCGGCGGCCAGGACTCTACCCTGACCGGTAAACTCTGCCAGATGGCGATTTCAGAGCTTCGCGAAGAGACGGACGATGAGAAACTGCAGTTTATCGCGGTGCGTCTTCCTTATGGCGTACAGGCGGACGAGCAGGATTGCCAGGATGCCATTGCCTTCATTCAGCCTGACCGCGTGCTGACCGTGAATATTAAGGGCTCGGTGCTGGCAAGCGAGCAGGCGCTTCGCGAAGCGGGCATTGAGCTGAGCGATTTTGTTCGCGGCAACGAGAAGGCCCGCGAGCGCATGAAAGCGCAGTACAGCATCGCCGGGATGACCAAAGGCGTTGTCGTCGGCACCGACCATGCGGCAGAAGCGATTACCGGTTTCTTCACCAAATACGGCGACGGCGGCACCGACATTAACCCGATCTTCCGTCTCAACAAGCGTCAGGGTAAGCAGCTGCTGGCCGCGCTGGGCTGTCCTGAGCATCTGTATAAGAAAGCGCCGACAGCGGACCTTGAAGACGATCGCCCTTCCCTGCCGGATGAAGCGGCCCTTGGCGTCACCTATGACAACATCGATGATTATCTGGAAGGCAAAAAGCTGGATGAACGGACCGCGAAAATCATCGAAGGCTGGTATCTGAAAACCGAGCACAAGCGCCACACGCCAATTACGGTGTTTGACGACTTCTGGAAAAAATAAAGCAAAGCGGTAACCAGGTTACCGCTTTTAATGTTTGCGCCCTCTCCCGTGGGAGAGGGTTGGGGTGAGGGCATCAAGCCACCCGGCTCTTTTTTAACCACCACACTCCTGCTACACTGTATGCCTGAACAGTATATGGAGCAGTATGTGAGCAGGCGTCAATCCGCCCCGCGTCTTGAATTTGAAGCGGCGGCTATCTACGAATATCCCGAGCACCTTCGCCCCTGGCTTGAGGCGCTGCCTAAACAGCCGGGCGTCTACATCTTTCACGGTGAAAGCGACACCCTGCCGCTCTATATCGGCAAGAGCGTTAACATTCGCAGCCGGGTGTTATCCCATCTCCGTACGCCGGACGAGGCCGCCATGCTGCGCCAGTCGCGACGCATTACCTGGTTCCAGACGGCGGGAGAAATGGGCGCGCTGTTGCTGGAGGCGCGGTTGATAAAAGAACAACAGCCGCTGTTCAATAAGCGCCTGCGCCGCAACCGTCAGCTCTGCTCCCTGCAGATAAACGATGGCAGGCCGCAGGTCGTCTACGCGCGCGACGTCGATTTTTCTCATGCCCCGAATCTCTATGGGCTATTCGCCAATAAACGCGCCGCGCTCCAGGCGCTGCAGACGCTGGCGGACGATTTACAGCTTTGCTACAGCCTTTTAGGTCTGGAGGCTACCACCCGGGGACGCGCCTGTTTTCGATCCGCGCTGAAGCGCTGCGCCGGTGCGTGCTGCGGGAAAGAGAGCGTTGAGGCGCATCACGCCCGGCTTCTCACCGGTCTGGCGGCCATCAGCGTGAACTGCTGGCCCTGGGAAAGCGCCGTTGCGCTAAAAGAAGTGGGCGAGGCCATGACCCAGTATCACATCGTCAACAACTGGCTCTGGCTGGGCGCCGTCGACGACATCAACGACGCGGCAACCCTGCTGCGCACGCCCGCCGGATTTGACCACGATGGCTACAAAATTCTCTGTAAACCGGTCCTGACAGGAAAGTTTGAGATCATTGTGCTCAATGACCCGGCAGCCACGTGATTTCGCTGAACAATAAGGTGCCCTGAGCTTCCAGCAGACGCAGCGTATGGGTACCCTCCTCCCAGCTAGCCCCCTGATCGGCCGTCAGCAATTTATCGCCCAGCTGCCACGCCCCGCTTAGCACGAACACCACGCCCCCGCGTGAGCCAAAGGTGGTGAAGGTTCGGTCAGCAACGCGCACCTTCGCCCGGCAGCAGTCGCGCCGGGTCATGATGTTAAAGTCCATCGCCATCCGCCCATCTGAAAGCAGCGCTTTTACCGGCAGATCGCCGGCAAAACTGTAGGGCTGATGATGCTTGAGGGTATGGGAGAACGCCTGACCCGCGTCCAGCGTCAGTTCTCCCCCTTCCAGCAAGGTAATCACCCGGTCAACACCGGGAAACGAGGAGAATTCGCCGTTGCTGGCAATCGTCGCGATACTGGCACGCCAGTAAAAATCGCGCGTCGCGGGAGGGAAGCAGCAAATCTCACGCGTTTCGCCAGCACCATTGCGCCAGAGGCTGACCGGCATCTTACGGATATCAAAGAACTCCATCACCACTCCTGAATGGCACAACCCGTGCCAGGGCAAGGATATCGCTATCGTTGCTGTCTTGTTTGTTATCGTTAGGTATTCACAGAAACAGTATCGGCAGCAGAGCGGGCAGGCCTTAGCTGAACGTTAATAAAAATTCTAACGCCATGACTCTGCAAACATTCTCTGACGCGACTACAGGAGGATACCGCGCTGGCGGCGGCAGGCAAGAGGGCAGGAAAGAAAAACCGCCGGTCCTGTCCACAGCGGTTGCGCTTTTGTGGACAGGATCCCGGCGGTCTTAAGAGAGTGAACCGATTATTCGGTTGGAGCTGGCATTTTACCTTCCATCGCCGGACGTTCTGTCAGACGCTTCTCAAAATTCGCATTAAATTGCTTTTTCTGTTCCGGGGTCAGAATGTTGTAGATCTTGTTCTGGGTTTCCATGTGAGCCAGCATGCGGGCTTTGTGCTGCTCGGCCATTTTGTCGATCTGCGCTTCGGCTTTCGCCTTATCGAAGCTGTCGCTGGCGATGATGTCATGCATCGCACGACGCTCTTCAAGCGGAGGACGTTTCATCTGGTCGCGTTCGCCTTTTCTGATGTCGCGGATCTGCTGCTTCTGCGCATCCGTCAGGTTGAGATCCTTAAACATCATCATCTCGTTGTGCATACCCGGACCTTTATGATGCATCATCATTTTGCCTTCAGCAGGCGCGGTAGGTGTAGTGGTCGCAGTATCTGCGGCGAACGCCATGCTGGTAGCGCCCAGAGCCAGGGTAGAAGCAACAAACAGTGCAGTAAACTTACGCATAATTTATTTCCTTTCTTTCAGTTATTCTTCGGCGCTATGCCGTGTTGACGAGATTAACTTTACGGGGTTTATCGTCAATTAGTCAGAGCAACGGTAAAACAATGAAAGTGTAAAAAACAAATTTTCGCCAAATGTGGAGGAAATAAGGATAAAGCGTGGAGACTTGCAACAAAAAATATTTAACAGGATGATTTTAAAGAGATTAAGCAGAAGTATAGCGAAGTGAAGATCAATAATAAAGCAATTCACCAGGAATATTCTGCAAAACAAGCGCAAGCGCTTTAATCGTTAAGAAAAGTTTTTTGCTTCCCCCACCCGGATGATGGGAGGGGAAAGGTTCAGGATATTTTTTCCAGCATCAGCCCGGCCCGCAGGCCAAACGCGACGGTGGGGTTAGGGAATAAGACATACTCGGTGGTGTTCTGCACCTCGTAACGTTCCTCGCCATCCTCAGCCAGCAGCGCCCCTTTGCGGAACGGGGTGAAGTTCAGGGTGTGCGCGGCCATATGGAGCTGGAAGGCATCGCTGCGGCGCGTGATCTGCTGTACGACCCGATACCGCTCAACGGGCTGATGCGCGTGCTCGGGAGCCGTTCCTCCCAGCAGCGCCCGAAGGGCGAGATGCGTAGGCGCAAAGCGGGTCAGATCGTTCTGGCCGAACGGCAGCGCTTTTCCCAGTTCCAGCGTGCAGGACAGCGCAGCGAAACGTTCACAGGTGAAATGGGTAAACGTTCCGCCCGGCGACTGATGAAATACCAGCGCCTCCAGCCCGGCGTCACCCAGCCAGCTCAGGAACGCTTCATCCCAAGGCTGACTGCGCTGCGGCAGAACGCCGAAGCGAACGTGGTAGGACGCGCGGATTGCCGTATGCAGATCCAGATGCCAGCGCGCCGGTCCCGCGGCGGCAAAAAACGCGGTCACGACGTTCTCCAGCCACTCAGCCCGCGCCGTTTCATCGCTCTGGGGAAACTGCGACCAGCGGCCGCCGAACATGCGGTTAATGTCGCTCACCAGATACCGTTTGTTTTGCGCCAGCGCAGGGGGATTGCCGAGCACCACCAGCACGCGGCACTTTAGTTCGATCTCATTGCGGTACAGCGCACGCAGCAGCAGATCAACAATCTCAACGGGCGCGGTTTCATTCCCGTGGATACCCGTTGAAAGCAGCAGGGAGAGATCGCTTTTTACGGTCGGCGTCAGCTCAAGCACCCCGCGCCCCAGCCACCGCCAGCGAAATGAGGGGCCGTCCCCCTCTTTCTGTTCCGGCGTCTCGTCGGCCAGGGTCAGCGCCAGTAAATTTTCCATATCCACTCCTTTAGCGCTGGAACGGGTAAACCGATCCCAGCTGCAGGATTGTCGATAACGCGTCCAGCGCCTCGCGCCCTTCACGCAGAAGCTGCGGGTCAACCAGATCCGCCTGCGTCAGACGATCGCGATAGTAGCGATCGACCCAGTCATTCAGCCGCGTAAAGAGCGTATCGTTCATCATGACCGCCGGGTTCACCGCCTGCACTTCGTCCTGGGTCAGGACCACGCGCAGACGTAAACAGGCTGGACCACCGCCGTTGGCCATGCTTTCGCGCAGGTCAAACACGCGCAGTTCGTCAATCGGGTTATCGGCCTTCACCAGCTCCGTCAGGTAGCGCCACACGCCTTTATGATCCCGGGACTCCTGCGGCAGGACCAGCATCATGCTGCCATCGTCACGGCTCAGCAGCTGGCTATTGAACAGATAGGTTTCTACCGCGTCCTGCACGCTCACCGCCTCCGTGGGCACCTGGACTGGCGTGAAGCCGCGCACGCGCTCATGCAGCGTGGCGAGCAGCTTCTCCTGATGGGCAAACGCCTGCTCGTGGCAGAACAGCACCTGGCGGTTAGAAACGGCAATCACGTCGTTATGGAACACGCCCTGGTCAATCACATGCGGGTTTTGCTGGGCAAAAACCACCTGGGAAGGATTGACCTGGTTCAGGCGCGCAACCGCCTGGCTGGCCGCCAGCGTCTGACGAGCAGGATAACGGGTTGGCGCGGCGTGGCCCCCCTCTTCTCGCCCGTAGATAAACAGCTGCAGGCCCGGGTCGCCATAGTCGCCCCCAGGCGGTTATGGTTGGCCGCGCCTTCGTCACCAAACATCGCCACCTGCGGCAGGGCCTGATGCACCTCAAAATGGGCGTCATGGTTGAAAATGGCGCGCAGCACGCGCTCGGTGGTTTCCGCTTCGGTGGCGCGGTGGAATTTATTGTTCAGGTTCGCCACCGTCAGATGAACTTTGCCATCAAGCGTGTCGGATGACGGCGCGACGGTCGCCGCGTTTGCCACCCACATCGAGGAGGCGGAGCTTGCCGCGGAGAGCAGGTGCGGGGTCTGCGTACCCGCTTTTTCGACGACCTGCTCATCGGTACCGCTAAAGCCGAGCTGACGAAGGACCGCCACGTTCGGGCGTTCCTGCGGCGGGATCACCGCCTGCGGGAAACCGGCATCCGCCAGCGCTTTCATCTTCAGCAGCCCCTGCTTCGCCGCCAGCTTCGGGTTGGAGACCTGAAAACGGTGCTTCGTCGAGGCTTCATTACCAAAAGAGAGACCGGCATAGTGGTGCGTCAGCCCCACCAGCCCGTCAAAGTTAACCTCACGCGCTTTCATGACGATCCCCTCCGGTAAAATCCAGCCCCGGATTAAGCGTCTCCGGCAGCGTCAGCGCCGGGGTTTCCAGGCTCGCCATCGGCCACGCGCAGTAATCGGCGGCATACCACGCGCTGGCGCGATGGTTGCCCGACGCGCCCACCCCGCCGAACGGCGCGGTGCTCGCGGCCCCGGTCAGCGGTTTATTCCAGTTCACAATCCCGGCGCGCGCTTCCAGCAGCAGCCGATCAAACTTCTCGCGATGCGGCGAAATCAGCCCGCTCGACAGGCCGTAGCGGGTGTTGTTCGCCATCGCAATGGCCGCATCGAAATCGTCATAGCGCCAGACACAGAGCAGCGGGCCAAAGACCTCGTCATCCGGCACGTTGCTCGCGCCGCTCATCTCTACAATACCCGGCGTCAGCAGCGAGCTACCCGGCTGAACCTGCTTCGGCTCCAGCAGGGTTTTCGCGCCGCGCGCGACGTGGTCCTGCCAGGCCTTCAGCACGTTCAGCGCGGCCTGTTCGGAAATCAGCCCGCCGATAAACGGCTGCGGTTCGGCATCCCATGCGGCAGGCACCAGACGCGCGCTCACTTCTACCAGACGCTTCAGGAAGGCATCCCCCTGCGCGCCGCGCTTGACCAGCAGACGGCGAGCACAGGTACAGCGCTGTCCGGCGGTAATAAAGGCGGACTGAATCGTCAGGTGCACCGCGGCGTCGATATCGTCAGGGTCTTCCACAATCAGCGGGTTGTTGCCGCCCATCTCCAGCGCCAGGATTTTCTCCGGCTGCCCTGCCAGCTGGCGGTGCAGCTGATAGCCCGTACCGGCGCTGCCGGTAAACAGCAGGCCGTCGATATCGCTCAGCGCGCTCAGCGCCTGACCGGTTTCCCGCCCGCCCTGCACCAGGTTCAGCACGCCCGGCGGCAGGCCGGCCTGTTCCCACAGCTTAACCACCGCCTCGCCGGTGAATGGCGTGAGCTCGCTCGGTTTGAAAATGACGGTATTGCCCGCCAGCAGCGCAGGCACAATATGGCCATTCGGCAGATGCCCCGGGAAGTTATACGGGCCAAACACCGCCAGCACGCCGTGCGGACGGTGGCGCAGCGTGGCCGCGCCGTCCGGCATGTCGGTGTGCTGTTCACCGGTGCGGGTGTGGTACGCCTTCACCGAAATGGCGATTTTGTTGATCATCGCCGTCACTTCGGTTGTCGCTTCCCAGCGCGGCTTGCTGGTTTCAGACGCGATGATGCGCGTCAGTTCGGCCTTGTTTGCCTCCAGCAGCCCGGCAAACTTTTCAACAATTTCCTGACGCACGGCGAAAGGCTGTTTTGCCCACGCAGGAAACGCGCGGCGCGCGGCACGGCAGGCTTGTTCCACCTGCGCGGCGCTGGCGTCATGCCCCTTCCAGAGCACCTCTTTTCCAACCGGATTGGTCTTTACGCGCTCTTCGCCTTCGCCCGTGACCCAGTCACCGTTAATCCATAATGTCATGCTGTTTTCTCCTCAGGGCAGAGACGCACCAGGCGAACCGTATCGCCGGCGTTACATTTCAGGGCATCCAGTTCTGCAGCCGTCAGCACCAGACGTTCACATTTCGGGTTGGTACGCACCAGCATGGCGCGGAAGTTGGCGTAATTTTCGTTCGACACCAGACAGGCGGGCCAGTCACCCGGCGCGGGCTGACCTTCAGAGACCTCAACCAGACGGCTTTTACGGATCGCGCGCACGCGGTCGATATCGCACTCAAGCGTTGGGCCGCCGTCAAAGATGTCGACATAGTTCCGGTAGCGGAACCCTTCTTTTTCCAGCACCGCGCGGGCGGGCGCGGTCTGCGGATGGACTTCGCCAATCACCGCCTGCGCTTCCGGGCTGAGGAAATGGGTATAGATAGGATGCTTCGGCATCAGTTCGGCGATAAAGGCTTTCTGGCCGGTGCCGCAGAGATAGTCCGCCCGGCTGAACTCCATCGAGAAGAAGCGCTCGCCCAGGCTCTCCCAGAACGGCGAGTAGCCGGTGTCGTCGATCACGCCGCGCATCTCTGCGACCACTTTTTCGTTAAAGCGATCGCGGAAGGCGGCCATAAACATAAAGCGCGATTTGGAGAGCAGATAGCCGTTGCCCTCTTTGCGCCACGCCGGGTCGAGGAACAGCGTGCACAGCTCGCTGGCGCCCGTGTGGTCATTACAGAGGAACAGCGTGGGCAGCGCGTTATAGACGTTCAGCTCTTTCGAGGCGTGAACCATGGTGCCGACGCGGTAGTTGTACCACGGGTCGTTAAGCCCGACGGCCACTTCAATGGCGCAGATCCCGGCCACGGTCCCCGTGTCGGTGTCTTCCAGCACGAACACATACCCCTGTTCGCTTTTTGGCAACGTCCCCTGCCAGGTTTGCAGGGCGCGCTCAATGCGCGCCGACAGCGTTTTTTCATCGGCAGGAAGCGAGGTCAGCCCGCCTCCCGTCTTACCGGCAAGCTGCATGAGCCCGGCGAGATCGCCGCGCTCAACGGGACGGATGACCATCATGATGACACCCCGGATTTCACTTTTTCACACGCCAGCGCAAAACGGTCCAGACCGGTTTGCACCTCTTCCTCGCTGACGATCAGCGCCGGCGCAAAACGCACCACGTTGGCACCGGCAATCAGCACCATCACGCCCACTTTTGCCGCTTCCTGTGAAATAAGTTTAGCTTTTCCGGCAAACTCGGCGGTGAGCTCGCAGCCGATTAACAGCCCCAGACCGCGAATTTCTTTAAACAGCCCCGTTTTGCCGTTGATGGCGTTCAGACGTTCAACAAACCAGTCGTGACGCTGCTTAACGCCTTTCAGCACCTCAGGCGTGTTAATGATGTCCAGAACCTGCCCGGCGACGGCGGTGGCCAGCGGGTTACCGCCGTAGGTGGTGCCATGGGTACCTACGGTCATTACGCTGGCGAATTTATCGGTGGTCAGCGTCGCGCCAATCGGGAAGCCGCCGCCCAGCGCTTTGGCGGTAGAAAGCACGTCCGGCGTCACGCCGTAGTGCATATAGGCATACAGCTCGCCGGTGCGGCCCACGCCGGTCTGGACTTCGTCGAAAATCAGTACCGCGTTGTGGCGATCGCACAGCTCGCGCAGCCCCTGCAGGAAGGCTTTTTGCGCCGGAAGCACGCCGCCCTCGCCCTGCATCGGTTCGACGATCACCGCGCAGGTGGTGTCGTTAATCAGCTCGCTGGCGGACTGCAGATCGTTATAAATACCGTGACGGATATCCGGCGGCAGCGGGGCGAAATCCTGCGAGTAGGAAGGCTGGCCGCCCGCGCTGACGGTAAATAGCGTGCGCCCGTGGAAGGCATTTTTAAACGCCACGATGCCGCTCTTGTGGGTACCAAATTTATCGTGCGCATATTTGCGCGCCAGCTTCAGCGCCGCTTCGTTGGCTTCCGCCCCCGAGTTACAGAAAAAGACCTTTTCGGCAAACGTCGCGTCGATCAGTTTTTTGGCCAGGCGCAGCGCGGGCTCGTTAGTAAAGCCGTTGCCGGTATGCCAGAACTTCGCCGCCTGGTCATTTAGCGCCTGACGCAGCGCAGGGTGCGCATGACCCAGCGCGTTGACCGCAATCCCACCTGCAAAGTCGATATACTCTTTACCCTGCTGATCCCACAGGCGCGAGCCTTCCCCACGAACCGGAATAAAAGCCGCCGGAGCGTAAACCGGCATCATCCATTCATCGAAATTTTCACGCGTAATTGACAGAGACATAGCGACCTCATCCGGTAAATAAAAAGTTATTTGAATGTTAAATAATTGAGTGTTTGCACTGTGAATGTAGATTGCAGCCTTCGTGCCAGCCAGCGATAAAATTGCATAAACGGGTTGAGGTAACAGAATATCAATAAGTTACAATATGGAGTTATTCACTGTTGGTGCATAAAAAGTGAATATTTTTACGACAAGCGGCGCTTTGCCGCATGAAAATCAGAAAGAGTATGCACAGGCCAAATATAATTCTGGAATTGTGATCGCTCGCGAAATTTATCGGTCATTTACGCCCTGTTTGAGGGCGAGGCGCGTCAGAATGGTGCAAATATTGCACCACCGGCATTAACTGTCGCAGTTATTGGCCGAACCCGGTAACAGTTGACGCAAATTCTGCTACCATCCATGCACTATTCACCTTGCACTGGCAGCGACTATGAAATTTGTCTCTTTTAATATCAACGGCCTGCGCGCCCGCCCCCATCAGCTTGAAGCTATCGTTGAACAACATCAGCCAGATGTGATCGGCCTGCAGGAGACCAAGGTTCACGACGACATGTTCCCCCTCGAAGAGGTGGCGAAGCTCGGCTACAACGTCTTCTATCATGGGCAGAAAGGCCATTACGGCGTTGCGCTGTTGACCAAAGAGACGCCAGTTTCAGTCCGCCGCGGGTTTCCCGGCGATGACGAAGAAGCACAGCGCCGCATCATCATGGCGGAACTTCCTTCCCCGCTGGGGAACATCACCGTGATTAATGGTTACTTTCCCCAGGGCGAGAGCCGCGACCATCCGACCAAATTCCCGGCTAAAGCCAAGTTTTATCAGGATCTGCAGGACTATTTGACCACCGAACTGAACAAAGAAAATCCGGTGCTGATCATGGGTGATGTGAATATCAGCCCGACCGATCTGGATATTGGCATCGGTGAAGACAGCCGCAAACGCTGGCTGCGTACCGGCAAATGCTCCTTCCTGCCGGAAGAGCGCGAGTGGATGCAGCGCCTGCTGGACTGGGGGCTGGTGGATACCTTCCGTACCGCCAACCCGGACACGCAGGATCGCTTCTCGTGGTTTGACTACCGCTCAAAAGGCTTTGACGACAACCGCGGCCTGCGTATCGACCTGCTGCTCGCCAGTTCGCCGCTGGCAGAGCGCTGCATCGAAACCGGGATCGACTACGAGATCCGCAGCATGGAAAAACCGTCTGACCACGCGCCGGTGTGGGCTAAATTCAAGCTGTAATGACGCGTGAACATTCGAAAAATTGCTTTCCTGTGCGCCCTTCTGGGCGCATTTATTCTGTTGTTTGTCATGCTTCCCCCAGGCACGCTCTCCCTGGAAGGGATTAAAACCCACCAGCAGGCACTCCTCTCCCATGTTGACCACGCGCCGCTGCGAAGCGCGCTGATCTTTTTTGCGCTCTATGTGGCGGTTTCCGCCCTGTCGATCCCCGGCGCGGCGATCCTCACCCTGCTGGGCGGAGCGTTATTTCCCCTGTGGGAAGGCACCGTTCTGGTCTCGTTTGCCTCCACGCTCGGGGCGACGCTTGCGATGCTCGCCAGCCGTTATCTGCTGCGCGACGGGGTCCAGCGGCGGTTTGCTCAGCAGATGAAAACGGTGAACGCCGGTATGGCGCATGACGGCGCGGGCTATCTTTTTGCCCTGCGCCTGATGCCGCTGTTCCCGTTTTTCCTGGTGAATTTGCTGATGGGGCTGACCCGCATTGGCGTATATCGCTACTGGTGGGTCAGCCAGGTCGCCATGTTGCCCGCGACGGTTGTGTTTCTGAACGCCGGGCGCGAGCTGGGGAAAGTGGCGTCGCTGCGCGATATTGTGTCGCCGGGCATGCTAATCGCCTTTACACTACTGGGGTTATTGCCGCTGGCGACGCGCCGGCTGTTTTCCCGTTATCTCCCGTCTGTTAAAAAGTGAGGCATTATGCGCCGTGTGCGTTTTTGCGCGTTCCTGACCGGTCTGCTGCTGGCAGCCCCCCTCTGTGCCGCCGAAAGCTGGCACGATATTCAACAGCAGGCCAAAGGCCAGACCGTCTGGTTTAACGCCTGGGGCGGCGATCCGGCGGTCAACCGCTACCTTGAGTGGGTCAGCGGTGAGATGCAAACGCACTACGCCATTACCCTAAAAATCGTCCCGCTGGCGGATGCCGCCGATGCGGTAAAACGGATCCAGACGGAAGCCGCCGCAGGGCGTAAGACCAACGGCTCGGTTGACCTGCTGTGGGTCAACGGCGAAAACTTCCGCACGTTAAAAGAGGCGAACCTGCTGCAAACCGGATGGGCGCAGACGTTGCCAGACTGGCGCTATGTCGATACCCGCAAACCCGTCACGGAAGATTTTGCGATTCCAACCGACGGGGCGGAATCCCCGTGGGGCGGCGCGCAGCTGACCTTTATCGCCCGCAAAGCCAGCATGCCGACGCCGCCCGCGGATCCCCAGGCGCTGCTGGCGTACGCGCAGCAGCATCCGGGCAAAGTCAGCTATCCTCGCCCGCCCGATTTTACCGGCACGGCCTTTCTGGAGCAGCTGCTGCTGACGTTCACCGATCGCCCTGAGGCGTTACAAAAAGCGCCCGATGCAACGTTTGCTGAGGTTACGGCGCCGCTCTGGGCCTACCTCGATAAGCTGCACCCGCTGCTGTGGCGCGAAGGAAAAGATTTCCCTCCCTCACCTGCCCGAATGGATGCCCTGCTTGCCAGCGGCAGTCTGAACCTGTCGCTGACCTTTAACCCGGCTCATGCGCAGCAGAAAGTGGCGAGCGGCGAACTGCCCGCCGACAGCTACAGCTTTGGTTTCGAGAGCGGGATGCTCGGCAACGTGCATTTTGTGGCTATCCCGGCCAATGCCAGCGCGAGCGCGGGTGCTAAGGTGGTCGCTAATTTCCTGCTGTCACCGCAGGCGCAAATCCGCAAGGCCGACCCGGCCATCTGGGGAGACCCGAGCGTCCTGGATGCGAAAGCGCTGCCCGAAGAGGAAGCGAAACAGCTGCTGGCCCATACGCCTCAGGGGCTGCCGCAGGTGCTTGCAGAGCCGCAGTCCGCCTGGGTGAACGCGCTGGAGCAGGAATGGCTGCGTCGTTACGGCACCCGCTGAGCGGGCTTGTCTGGCTGGCGATGGCGGTGATTTATCTGCCGATCCTGCCCGCCGGCGTGATGCTGTTCGCACCGGCGCTTTCTGCGACAAACTGGCAGCGGCTGCTGAACGATCCGCAGCTGCCACAGGCGACCGTCGCCACGCTGGTCTCAACGCTCATCGCCACGCTGGGGGCGTTGCTGATTGCCCTTTTCTTCGTCTGCCTTTTGTGGTCCGGTCAACGCTGGCGACGCCTCACGACCCGCCTGCCGTGGCTACTGGCGATCCCCCATGTGGCTTTCGCCACCAGCGCGTTGCTGCTGTTTGCCGAGGGCGGTCTGTTTTATCAGCTCTGTACCGTCTGTACGGCTCCGTTTGACCGCTACGGCGTCGGGCTGGGCCTGACGCTCGCGGTCAAAGAGAGCGCGTTCGTACTGTGGGCCATTTACGCCGTGCTGCCGGAAAAACGGCTCGCGCAGCAGAAGATCGTCCTGCAAACCTTTGGCTACGGGCGTTATCAGACGCTCAGCTGGCTGATCCTCCCGGCGATCGCGCCTGTCCTCGGCGCGGTGATGCTGGCGGTGCTGGCATGGTCGCTCTCGGTCGTGGACGTGGCGATCGTTCTCGGGCCCGGCAACCCGCCCACCCTGGCCGTGCTGGCCTTTCAGTGGCTAAGCCAGGGTGACGCGCAGCAGCAGGAAAAAGGAATGCTGCTGTGCCTGCTTCTCCTTGTACTGCTGGCCGCGCTGGCCGCCCTCGGATACGGCCTCTGGAAGGCATGGCGTCGCACAATTCCGGAACTCGCGGGAACGCGCCGAAGGTCTCAGCGCGCCCTGCCTGAGCGGGCATTCAGCGGGTTACTGCCCATGTGCGGCGTCCTGTGCGCTGCGGTACTGCTGATGCTGGCGGAAGGGGGAGACGCGGGCCCCGTGGGGACCAGCCTTTCCTTCGGCCTGCTGTCGAGCCTGATCGCCCTCATCGTCATTTTTCTCTGGCTGGAATGGGGACCGCAGCGCGGCGCAGCGTGGGTGTGGTCACCGCTCGCCCTTCCGGCGCTGCCGCTCGTCACCGGGCAATACTTTATTGCATTGCGTCTGGGGCTCGACGGGCACTTTGCCGCCGTGCTGTGGAGCCATCTGCTGTGGGTATTACCCTGGATGCTGCTGGTTCTGCAGCCCGCCTGGCGGCGGATCGATCCCCGGCTTATCCTTACCGCCAGAACGCTCGGCTGGCGACGGGCAAAAATATTCTTACTGCTGAAATGCCCCCTGCTGGTGCGCCCGGCGCTGCTGGCCTTTGCCATTGGTTTTTCCGTCAGCATGGCGCAATACATGCCGACGCTCTGGCTTGGCGCGGGGCGTTTCGCCACGCTGACCACTGAAACCGTCGCGCTCAGCAGCGGGGGCAGCATCCCTGTTCTCGCTAACCGGGCGCTGGGATTACTGCTGGTCACGGGCACGGTGTTCGGTCTTGCCGCCCTGTTATCCCGGCTCGTGGGCCGCTACCGTCAAGGATTACGTTAATGCTGAAGGTAAAAGATCTCACCATCGAACCGCTTTTCCGCGAGGTCAGTTTTTGCGTTCCCCGCGGGGAGATCGTTACCCTGATGGGGCCGTCCGGCAGCGGTAAATCGACCCTTTTTGCGTGGATGGTCGGCGCGCTGTCAGACGATTTCCAGGCCCGGGGCGAACTGTGGCTCGACGCGCGTCGCTGCGACGGCCTTCCCGTTGAATCCCGCGGGCTGGGCATTCTCTTTCAGGATGCGCTGCTGTTTGAACCGTTCAGCGTCGGGCAAAATTTGCTGCTGGCCTTGCCTGAGCGGATCGTCGGACGCGCGCGTCGGGAAGCGGTCGAGCAGGCGCTGGATTCCGCCGGGCTGAGCGGTCATTACGCCAGCGATCCGGCCACCCTTTCCGGCGGGGAGCGTGCCCGGGTCAGCCTGCTGCGCGCCCTGCTCGCAGAGCCGCAGGCGCTGCTGCTGGACGAACCGTTCAGCCGTCTCGATAAAACGCTGCGCATAGCGTTTCGGGAATGGGTTTTTGACGCCGTCCGCGCGCGCAATATCCCGGTGGTGCTGGTCACGCACGATGAGGATGATATTCCGCCTGGCGGCGAGCTGATTGAGATTTCTCGCTGGCAATAATGTGCTAACGCAATGTTTTCCGTTTCGGGAGAGACGACAATGCCCCCCTCTTTTACTGACGTCAGGTTATTCGATGAAACGTGTTTCTCAACTGACCGCGCTGGCCCTGCTCTGCGGCCTCGCGTCCTTTTCCTCTCTGGCGGCTGATATGCCCAACGCGATGACGCTCTCCCAGCTTCAGGCGCAGCACGGCACGCCTGTCGACACCCGTCCCAGCGCGTTTTACAACGGCTGGCCGCAGACCCTCAGCGGCCCCTCCGGGCATGAACCCGCCGCACTCAACCTTGCTGCCGCCTGGCTGGGCGCAATGAGCGACGGGCAGATTGCGCTTTGGGCAAAGCAGCATCAGCTTACGCCCGCGACGGCCATCGCCCTCTACGGCGACGAGAACGATAACCTGGCGGTGAAGTCCCGCCTGGAGAAAGCCGGATACCGCCACGTCTCGCTGCTCAGCGACGCGCTGCAGACGCCCGACCGCCTTCAGCGCCTGCCTCACTTTGAACAGCTGGTTTACCCGCAGTGGATCCACCGCCTCCAGCAGGGTAAACCCGTGACCGCCGCGCCGGCGGGTGACTGGAAAGTGATTGAAGCCGCCTGGGGCGCACCGAAGTTTTACCTGCTGAACCACATTCCCGGCGCAGGCTACATCGACACCAACGAGGTGGAGAGCGAGCCGCTGTGGAATAAAGTCTCCGACGACGCGCTGAAAGCAATGCTGGCGAAGCACGGGATCCGTCACGACACCACCGTCATTCTGTATGGCCGTGACGTCTACGCCGCCGCGCGCGTGGCGCAGATCATGCTGTATGCGGGCGTGAAGGATGTGCGTATTCTCGACGGCGGCTGGAAGGCGTGGTCGGATGCAGGCCTGCCGGTTGAGCGCGGCACGCCCGCGAAAGTGACGCCAGCCCCCGATTTTGGCGCGCCGATCCCCGGCCAGCCGCAGCTGATGGTTGATATGGAACAGGCGCGCGGGATGCTGCACCGTCAGGATGCCTCCCTGGTCAGCATTCGTTCGTGGCCGGAGTTCATCGGCGAAACCAGCGGCTACAGCTACATCAAGCCAAAAGGTGAAATAGCCGGTGCCCGCTGGGGTCACGCGGGCAGCGACGCGACCCATATGGAAGATTTCCATAATCCGGATGGTACCATGCGCAGCGCGGACGATATCGCCGCCCAGTGGAAGCGCTGGAATATTCTGCCGGAACAGCACGTCGCGTTTTACTGCGGCACCGGGTGGCGGGCGTCAGAAACCTTTATGTACGCCCGGGCGATGGGCTGGAAGAATGTCGCCGTCTATGACGGCGGCTGGTACGAATGGAGCAGTCACCCGCAGAACCCGGTCACCACCGGAGAGCGCGGGCCCGAGAGTACTCTCTAACGGGTGAGTGACTTCAGCGTTACATAACCGCTCCAGACGCGCGTTGTGGTGGTCAGCCAGCACAGCGCGCCGAATACCCACGCGAACAGCGCAAAGTGCGCCGGGAAGAGGCAGCACAGCACGAACAGCGCGATGGTCTCCGTCCCTTCCGTTAACCCACCGATGTAATAAAACGACTTGTGCGCATAGCCGGGGTTGTCGATGTCGTGCTTTGCGGCCAGCGCCGCAAACGCCAGAAAGCTGCTGCCGGTACCGATAAACGCAAACAGCAGCCAGGCGGCCGCGAGCGCATTCTCTGCCGGAGCCGCGAGTGCAAAGCCAAACGGCACCAGGGCGTAGAACAGAAAATCGAGCGCGATGTCGAGAAATCCCCCCGCATCGGTCAGCCCTCTCCGGCGCGCCAGCGCGCCGTCCAGACCATCCAGCAGGCGGTTAAGCACGATGGCGGCCAGCGCCGCCGGATACCAGCCGAGGGCCAGAAACGGCAGCGCCAGCACGCCGAAGACAAACCCGGTCAGGGTCAATCCGTCGGGCGTGATGCCCGGCCTATCCAGCACGGAAACCAGACGATTCAGAACGGGCTTTACCCGCGGATGAAGATGGCGGTCAAGCATGAGGAGTCTCGTTAAACGTGGCGCACAGCCCCTGCGCCGGAATATCCAGCGCGGCATTAAAGCGCGCGGAGAGATTCTGAAACGCAATCAGCGCCGTCATCTCGGTGATGGCATCATCCGTGAAGTGGCGCTTCAGCGCAGTTCTGACTGCCTCATCCGCCCGGGGCGGCGTGGCGGTCATCGCCTCGGCGTAGGCCAGCGCCGCGCGCTCTTGCTCGTTGAACAAGGCGGAATCCTGCCAGTCGCTCACGGCCTGAACCTTATCCAGCGCGCCGCAGCGCTCGGCCAGCCGCAGGCTGTTGGCATCAATACAGAAAGCGCAGTGACAGAGCTGGGATACCCGCGTCATGAGCAGCGAACGCAGCGCGGGCGTCAGGCGCGCGTGACGACGCTCCAGAAAGCCGACAAACAGCGCCACCAGCCAGAACAGACGCGGCATTCGCCCCCACCAGCGGGTGGGATTCAGCACCGCGCCAAAATGCTTTTTCTGCATGGCGGCAATCGGTTTAAGGCTGGCGGGAAGGGATTCGAGGGGGGCAACCCAGGCGGTGGACTCTTTCACCTGATTCTCCTGTTTACTGGACTCTGAGAAAGGGCACGATAATATGTCTTTTTTCGCTATCAATTATTGACGACCATGCTGAAAACACTCGATGTCGTTGCCGCCATCATCGAAAAAGACGGCAACATTTTACTGGCGCAGCGCCCTGCCCACGCCGACCAGCCGGGAATGTGGGAATTTGCAGGCGGTAAAGTCGAGGCCGGAGAAACCCAGCCAGAAGCGCTTATCCGCGAGCTGCGTGAAGAGTTGGGCATTGACGCCCTGCCGGGGCAATACGTGGCAAGCCACCAGCGGGAAGTCTCGCAGCGGTTGATTAACCTGCATGCCTGGCACGTTCCTGCTTTCCGCGGCGAGCTCACGGCGCACTACCACAGCGCGCTCGCGTGGTGTACGCCGGAAGAGGCGTTTGGCTACGCCTTAGCCCCCGCGGATATTCCGCTGCTGGAAGCGTTTATTGTTTTACGCGACGCCAGACCAGCGGGTTCGTGCTGATGGCGCGCTCGTCGCGCTGGCACTGCAACAGAATGCCGTCCGCTTTCACAACGGCCCCCTCCGAGTAGTTCTGGTTCTGATAGATACAGCACTGATTGCAGGGCTGCACCGTTTGATTCTGGCCGCTGGAGCTAAACACTTCCGGCGGCACATTCACTTCCACATCCGGGAGAATGGGGTTGGCCTGCACGCCTGCGGTAAAGATCAGACATAACGCGGTGAGTAGATAACGTTTCATAGACACATCTTCCAGTAGTTCCTTGATAATGACTATAACGGTAAACCAGAGCCGAACCTTTAATTTATCTCTTCATCGCTTTTCGTTATGACGCCCGCCCTCTCATTAATTTCCCTTTCCTCATAAATTTCTGCTTGCCTCACAAAGCGGTACGGGTGGTATAGTCAAAAAAACAACACAAATCGCATGAGTAATAAACATAAAATACGATAAGAGGTTCTTATATCTATGGATCAGACACGCTCTCTGGAAAGTTTCCTTGCCCATGTTCAGCAGCGCGACCCGCACCAAAGCGAGTTCGCGCAGGCGGTGCGTGAAGTTATGACCACCCTGTGGCCCTTCCTTGAACAAAACCCGCGTTATCGCCAGATGTCTCTGCTTGAACGCCTTGTCGAGCCAGAGCGCGTGATCCAGTTCCGCGTGACGTGGGTTGACGATCGCAACCAGGTACAGGTTAACCGCGCGTGGCGCGTTCAGTTTAACTCGGCGATTGGTCCGTTTAAGGGCGGCATGCGTTTTCATCCGTCCGTGAACCTGTCGATTCTGAAATTCCTCGGCTTCGAGCAGACCTTTAAAAACGCCCTCACCACGCTCCCTATGGGCGGCGGCAAAGGCGGCAGCGATTTCGACCCGAAAGGCAAAAGCGAAGGCGAAGTGATGCGCTTCTGCCAGGCGCTGATGACCGAACTCTACCGTCACCTCGGCCCGGATACCGACGTTCCTGCCGGTGATATCGGCGTGGGCGGACGTGAAGTGGGCTTTATGGCCGGGATGATGAAAAAGCTCTCCAACAACAGCGCCTGCGTCTTTACCGGCAAGGGTCTGTCGTTTGGCGGCAGCCTGATCCGCCCGGAAGCGACCGGGTACGGCCTGGTTTACTTCACCGAGGCGATGCTCAAGCGTCACGGTTTAGGCTTTGAAGGCATGCGCGTCGCGGTGTCCGGCTCCGGTAACGTGGCGCAGTATGCGATTGAGAAAGCGATGCAGTTTGGCGCTCGCGTGGTGACCGCCTCTGACTCCAGCGGCACGGTGGTGGATGAAGCGGGCTTCACGGCAGAGAAGCTGGCGCGCCTGTGTGAAATCAAAGCCAGCCGCGACGGTCGCGTGGCGGATTATGCCCGGGAGCTTGGCCTGACCTACCTGGAAGGGAAACAGCCGTGGGGCGTGCCGGTGGATATCGCCCTGCCGTGCGCAACGCAGAACGAGCTGGATGCGGACGCCGCGCGTACCCTGATTAGCAACGGCGTAAAAGCGGTGGCCGAAGGGGCGAATATGCCGACCACCATCGACGCGACGGATCTGTTCCTGGAGGCGGGCGTGCTGTTTGCGCCGGGCAAGGCCGCTAACGCGGGCGGCGTGGCGACCTCCGGCCTCGAGATGGCGCAAAACGCCGCGCGTCTCGGCTGGAAGGCGGAGAAAGTGGATGCGCGCCTGCACCACATCATGCTGGATATTCACCATGCCTGCGTGGAGTACGGCGGCGAGGCGTCGCAAACCAACTACGTGCGCGGGGCGAATATCGCCGGGTTCGTGAAGGTGGCGGATGCGATGATTGGTCAGGGTGTGATTTAAGATTTATCGCGTGCGGCCGGATGCCCTCACCCCGGCCCTCTCCCACAGGGAGAGGGAGAAAACCGGGCGTATCAGGCCGCAGAGCTGCTTTTCGCCGGGTAGCGGCTGCGCCTTACCCGACCTACGGTTTAAGAGGCTGCCGCGCTCTTTTTCTTCTTGAACGGTTTCTTCGCGCCGCTACCGGGCGCAACCATCCCTCTGAACGTTTTCACCGGCGTCCTGCGCGCCTGATCGATCAGCTGGTAAAGCGTCCCGACCAGCGGCTGCATAAAGTCCTGATAGCGGCACTGCTTCTCGCTGATCTGCGTCAGCACCGATTCCCAGTGCGCGGTCATGTCCGGCCTCGCGGCCAGCTCCGGCAGAGAATGAATCAGCGCCCGGCCCGGTTCCGTTGAGTGGATGTAGCGTCCCTTTTTCTCCAGGAAGCCGCGCTTAAAGAGCAGCTCGATGATCCCCGCTCGCGTCGCTTCCGTCCCCAGACCGTCGGTGGCGCGCAGGATCTTCTTCAGATCTTTATCTTGCACAAACCGGGCGATCCCGGTCATCGCCGACAGCAGCGTCGCATCGGTGAAATGGCGCGGGGGCTGGGTCTGACGTTCAACCACTTCGCCCTTCTCGCACAGCAGTTCGTCATCTTTAGCGACCACCGGCAGCGGCGTGCCGTCGTTCTCTTCATCGCGCTCTTTGTTACCGAGCAGCGTGCGCCAGCCTGCTTCCGCGAGGAAACGCGCTTTGGCGATAAACTTGCCTTTGGCAATCTCAAGCTCAATCACGCACTTACGGAATACCGCGTCCGGGCAGAACTGCATCAGGTACTGACGGGCGATCAGGTTATAGACCTTCGCTTCGTTCTCGGTCAGGTTGACGTTGCTGGCGCGCGCCGTCGGGATAATCGCGTGGTGAGCATCGACTTTTTTGTCGTCCCAGCAGCGGTTATGGGTGTCAGGGTTTACCGCCGGCTGCGGGAGCAGATCCGGCGCGTGGACGCTGATGGCGTTCATCACCGAGTGGCGACCGGCAAAGTGCTCTTCCGGCAGATAGCGGCTGTCCGAACGCGGATAGGTGATGAGCTTATGGGTTTCGTAGAGCTTCTGACAGATGTCCAGCACGCTCTGCGCGCTCAAGCCAAACTTTTTGGCCGCCTCAATCTGAAGTGCAGAAAGCGAGAACGGCAGCGGCGCGGGTTCTGATTCCCGTTTATCGTTATAGCTGGTGACGATAGCCGGCTGGCCGGTAATGCGGTTAACCACGTGATCCGCCAGCGGACGATGGAGCAGTCGCCCCTCTTCATCCTGATACGATTCACAGGCATCGCTCGGCTGCCAGACGGCGGTAAAGCGTTCGTCCTTAGGCGTGACGATATGCGCTTTCACCTCAAAGAAATCTTTGGCGACGAAGTTCTCAATCTCTTCGTCACGACGCACGACCAGCCCCAGCACCGGCGTCTGCACGCGCCCCACGGAGAGCACGCCCTGATAGCCCGCGTTGCGCCCGAGGATGGTGTAGGCGCGGGTCATGTTGATGCCGTACAGCCAGTCGGCGCGGGCGCGGGCTAAAGCCGAGACGCACAGCGGAATAAACTCGCTGTTGGCGCGCAGGCGCGAAATCGCCCGCTCGACGGCCTGCGGGTTGAGGTCGTTGATCAGGCAGCGCTGCACCTGCTGGCGCTTTTCCGGCGCCAGCTCAAGATAGTCCAGCACCTCATCCACCAGCAGCTGCCCTTCCCTGTCCGGGTCACCCGCGTGCACGATTTCAGCCGCTTCATGCAGGAAACGCTTGATGACGTTGAGCTGTTTGGTGACCGAAGGACGGGGCTGCAGGCGCCATTTTTCCGGCACGATGGGCAGATCGTTCAGGTTCCAGCGGGCGTAGCGGCTGTCGTAAACGTCCGGCTGCGCCTGCTCAAGCAGGTGACCAATACACCAGGTGACCACCTGCCCGTTACCGCATTCGATAAAGCCGTCGCCCTTGCGATGCGGCTTAGGCAGCACGTCGGCGATGGCACGGGCCAGGCTCGGCTTTTCGGCAATAAACAACCGCATCGAATTAACGGATCTCAATCATCGGACGACCGCCGCGTGCGGTCACCAGCTCGCCGATCGCCGTCAGGGTGATGCCGAACTCGGCGGCAGTGGCCTGAACCTCGGCTTCGGATTCCGGCGTGACCGCCAGCAGCAGGCCGCCGGAGGTTTGCGGATCGCACAGCAGGTTGCGCCACTCCTCAGGCATTTCGCCCATCAGGTGACCATAGCTGGCGAAGTTGCGCTGGGTACCGCCCGGGACCGCGCCCTGAGCAATATACTCCTCCACGCCCGGCAGCTTCGGCACGTCCTGATACCAGACCTGCGCCTGCACGCCCGCGCCCTGACACACTTCAGAGAGGTGCCCCAGCAGGCCAAAACCGGTGACGTCGGTCATCGCCTTCACGCCGTCGATATTGGCAAACGCCGCGCCGGCGAGGTTCATCTGGCACATGACTTCGGTTGCCAGGCCTTTGTGCTCCGGTTTCAGCAGGGATTTTTTCTCGGCGGTGGTCAGCACGCCAATACCCAGCGGCTTGGTGAGGAACAGTTTGCAGCCCGCCTGCGCGGTGCTGTTGCGCTTCACGCGTTCGGTCGGCACTACGCCGGTAACGGCCAGGCCAAAGATAGGCTCCGGCGCATCAATAGAGTGACCGCCGGCCAGGGCAATCCCCGCCTGCTGGCAGGCAAAACGTCCGCCATCAATCACCTCACGGGCCACTTCCGGCGGGATGGTGTTGATCGGCCAGCCCAGAATGGCAATCGCCATGATCGGCTTACCGCCCATCGCGAAGATATCGCTGATGGCGTTGGTGGCCGCAATGCGCCCGAAGTCGAATGGGTTGTCGACAATCGGCATAAAGAAGTCGGTAGTACTGATAATGCTGGTGCCGTTACCTAAGTCATAAACTGCAGCATCGTCACGCGTTTCATTGCCGACAAGCAGGTTCGGGTCGACAAACTTCGCCTGTTCACTGTGCAGGATGGTCTCCAGCACTTTCGGGGAAATTTTACAACCGCAACCGGCTCCGTGGCTGTACTGCGTTAAACGAATGGTTTGCTCGTTCATGGACGTCTCCTGTCATCTCAATCGCGCTATGGTAGCGCTCATTCCATAAAGAGGTAAGTATGACTGTCTGAATTCTGCGGCAGATGCTCAGAATCCAGACAGTTTAGGTGCGTTATCAGAAATGGCTGACGAAAGGCGTGGTGTCCGGAATGCTGATGGTGCTGGAGGCTTTAAGCTGCGGGGTGCCGAGATAGAGGAAGCCGACAATTTTGTCATGCTCACCGCAGCCAAAACCGTCACGGACCGCCGGGCTTTCGGTCAGCGCACCGGTACGCCAGATACCGTTAAAGCCCTGCGCGACGGCGGCCATTTGCATCGCCATGACCGCACAGCCTGCGGACATTTCCTGTTCCCAGACCGGCACCTTATGGTCGGCATGGCATTTCGCCACGACGGCGATAATCATCGGGGCGCGGAACGGGGCATTGCGCGCCTTGTCGATACCTTTCTCATCCTGCCCGGCGGCAACCGCGCCCTGCTCCAGCAGCTGGCTGAAACGATCGCGGCCTTCGCCTTCTATCACAAAGAAGTGCCACGGCTGCAGCGTGCCGTGATCGGGGGCACGCATGCCGGCACGCAGAATGTTCTCCAGCTGCTCGCCTGCCGGGGCAGGTTCGGCCAGACGGGAAGCGCTACGGCGGTTAACAAGCAGTTCGAGTGCGTCCATTGGTTAACTCCTTTCTTGAAATTTACTCACAAAATTAACACGACGGCAGATTTTGTTACAGCCTGGCAGGCGATTCCTGCTGACAAGTGGCGGTTGGGTCATTACGATAACCCCACATTACCGTCCAGTGGCGACGGAAACAGTCATTTTCTGGTTAGGGAGAATACATGCGAACCCTTTGGCGAATCATTGCCGGTTTCTTTAAATGGACGTGGCGACTGCTCAACTTCGTCCGCAACCTGGTGATGAACATCTTCTTCATCCTGCTGGTTCTGGTTTGCGCGGGCATCTGGATGCATATCAGCAACGCGAATCAGGCGCAGCATTCGACTCGCGGGGCCCTGTTACTCGATATCACCGGCGTTATCGTTGATAAACCGTCCGCCAGCAACCGTCTGGGGGCAATCAGCCGCCAGCTGTTTGGCGCGACATCAGACCGTCTGCAGGAAAACTCCCTGTTCGATATCGTCGATACCATCCGCCAGGCCAAAGACGACCGTAACATCACCGGGATCGTGCTGGATCTGAAAGATTTCGCCGGAGGCGATCAGCCTTCAATGCAGTACATCGGTAAAGCGCTGCGCGAATTCCGCGACAGCGGCAAGCCGGTGATTGCCGTGGGCGACAGCTACAGCCAGGGGCAATATTATCTGGCGAGCTTCGCCAATAAAATCTGGCTCTCCCCGCAGGGGACGGTGGATCTGCACGGTTTTGCCACCAACGGCCTGTACTACAAATCCCTGCTCGACAAGCTGAAGGTTACCACCCACGTCTTCCGCGTCGGCACGTATAAATCAGCCGTCGAGCCGTTTATCCGCGACGACATGTCTCCTGCCGCCCGTGAAGCGGACAGCCGCTGGATTGGCGAGCTGTGGCAGAACTATCTCGGCACCGTTGCCGCCAACCGCCAGATTACGCCTGAGCAGGCGTTCCCCGGCGCGCAGGGCGTGCTGGATGGCCTGCGTAAGGTTGACGGTGATACCGCGAAATATGCGCTGGATAACAAACTGGTAGATGCCCTGGGCACCAGCGCCGAGATTGAAAAATCCCTGAGCAAGCAGTTTGGCTGGAGCAAAGAGGACAAAAATTACAGCGCCATCAGCATGTATGATTACTCGGCGAAAAAGCCGGATGACAGCGGTGACAGCGTCGCGGTGGTGTTTGCCAACGGCGCCATCATGGACGGCCAGGAGACGCCGGGGAACGTGGGCGGCGATACTACCGCGTCACAAATCCGCGATGCTCGCCTGGATCCAAAAGTGAAAGCGATCGTCCTGCGGGTGAACAGCCCTGGCGGCAGCGTCAGCGCCTCCGAGGTGATCCGCGCTGAACTGGCCGCGGCGCGTGCCGCCGGCAAGCCGGTCGTCGTATCCATGGGCGGAATGGCCGCCTCCGGGGGTTACTGGATCTCAACCCCAGCCAACTACATCGTGGCCAACCCAAGCACGCTGACCGGTTCGATTGGCATCTTCGGGGTGATCAACACCGTGGAGAATAGCCTGGATTCTCTGGGCGTGCATACCGATGGCGTGGCCACCTCTCCGCTGGCGGATGTGTCGGTGACCAAATCCCTGCCGCCGGAAGTCTCTGAGATGATGCAGCTCAGCATTGAGAACGGCTATAAGCGCTTTATCACCCTGGTGGCGGACTCGCGTAAAAAGACGCCAGAGCAGATCGACCAGATTGCGCAAGGCCACGTCTGGACCGGCCAGGATGCGAAGAGCAACGGTCTGGTGGACAGCCTGGGCGACTTCGATGACGCGGTGAAGAAAGCCGCCGAGCTGGCGAAGCTCAAGCAGTGGCATATCGAGTATTACCAGGACGAGCCGTCGTTCTTCGATATGGTCATGGACAGCATGTCCGGCTCGGTACGCGCCATGCTGCCGGAGGCGATGCAGGCTTACCTGCCTGCGCCGGTCGCCACGGCGGCGAAAGCGATGAAGGCGGAAAGCGATAAGCTCGCGGCCTTTAACGATCCACAGAGTCGTTACGCGTTTTGCCTGACCTGCGCTAACGTCCGTTAAAAACCGTCCCCTCTTCCCGCGAAGAGGGGATTTTTTTCTTTTGAAGAACAAGAACTCACTACCATGCAGAAGAAATCGATTTATGTAGCCTACACTGGCGGTACCATCGGTATGCAGCGCTCTGAAAACGGCTATATCCCTGTCTCCGGCCACCTTCAGCGTCAGCTTGCGCTGATGCCAGAATTCCACCGTCCGGAGATGCCTGACTTCACCATCCACGAATACGAGCCGCTGATGGACTCCTCCGACATGACGCCGGAAGACTGGCAGCATATCGCGGATGACATTAAAGCCCATTACGACCAGTACGACGGCTTCGTGATCCTGCACGGCACCGACACCATGGCGTTTACCGCCTCGGCGCTCTCCTTCATGCTGGAGAACCTGAGCAAGCCGGTTATCGTCACCGGGTCGCAAATCCCGCTGGCGGAGCTGCGCTCGGACGGGCAGATCAACCTGCTGAACTCCCTGTACGTGGCGGCGAATTACCCGATCAACGAAGTGTCACTGTTCTTCAATAACCGTCTGTATCGCGGCAACCGTACCACCAAAGCCCATGCTGACGGTTTTGACGCCTTCGCCTCCCCTAACCTGCAGCCGCTGCTGGAGGCCGGGATTCATATCCGTCGTCTGGGCACGCCGCCTGCGCCGAACACCGCCGGCGAGCTGATCGTGCATCCGATCACTCCGCAACCGATTGGCGTGGTCACTATCTACCCGGGTATCTCCGCCGACGTGGTGCGTAACTTCCTGCGCCAGCCGGTGAAAGCGCTGATTTTGCGCTCCTATGGCGTCGGCAACGCGCCGCAGAACGGCGAATTCCTGAAAGAGCTTCAGGAAGCCAGCGAGCGCGGAATTGTAGTCGTGAACCTGACCCAGTGTATGTCCGGAAAGGTCAACATGGGCGGCTATGCCACCGGCAACGCGCTGGCGCACGCCGGAGTTATCAGCGGGTTCGATATGACCGTTGAGGCAACGCTGACTAAACTTCACTATTTACTGAGTCAGGATCTGGACATTCAGTCTATTCGCAGCGCGATGATGCAAAACCTGCGCGGCGAGCTGACCCCGGACGAATAAGGAGTGCTCATGAAGCAACGCGCCCTGTTACTGGTCGATTTGCAAAATGATTTCTGCGCGGGCGGTGCGCTGGCCGTCGCCGAAGGTGACAGCACCGTTGACGTGGCAAACACGCTGATTGACTGGTGCAAAGCCCGCGGTGAAGCGGTTGTCGCAAGCCAGGACTGGCACCCGGCGAATCACGGCAGCTTTGCCAGCCAGCACGACGTCGAGCCTTTCACTCAGGGTGAACTCGACGGGCTGACGCAAACCTTCTGGCCGGATCACTGCGTACAGCAGACGGAAGGCGCGGAGCTGCATCCGCTCCTGAACCAGAAAGCCATCGACGCGGTGTTCCATAAAGGTGAAAACCCGGCTATCGACAGCTATAGCGCGTTTTTTGATAACGGGCATCGCCAGAAAACGGCGCTGGACGCGTGGTTACGCCACCATGAAATCACGGAGCTGATCGTGCTGGGCCTGGCGACGGATTACTGCGTGAAGTTTACCGTGCTGGACGCGCTCCAGTTGGGGTATACCGTCAGCGTCATCACCGACGGCTGCCGCGGGGTAAACATTCACCCGCAGGACAGCGCTCAGGCGTTTATGGATATGGCTGCGGAAGGCGCAACGCTGTATACGCTCGAAGACTGGCTGGAAACACAGGCGTAGTCTTTTACGCCCTCTCCCTGTGGGAGAGGGTATCAACCTGCACCGTTATTGCATTTTCATCGTCGCAATCGGCTTCGGCGTGATGCCAAAGTCTTCTTTCAGCTCGCGCTTGCTCTTCATGACCATCTGGCCTTTGGTGTCGATCGTCATGTGCTGCGCGTCGGTGTTATTGCGCGCCTGCCACAGCATCACCAGCTGCAAACTATTCTCTTTTTGCTCCGGCGTCAGCGCAACGCCGTCGGGCCATTTTCCCAGTTCTACGGCGGTCACCAGACGCTGATAAATCTCCGGCGTCATGCCGCTAATCATGTCATCAATATTCACTCTCGCGCCCTTTCAAAGGAATAATTTGCTGAATCGTTTTTTCAACCCTTAATCTGGTCACCGTTTTCATCATCGGTGAAGCTCATTGAGGCTGAATTTACGCAGAAACGCTCGCCCGTAGGCTGGGGGCCATCCGGGAAGACGTGCCCAAGGTGCGCATCGCAGTTGCCGCAGCGAATTTCCGTACGCACCATGCCGTGCGACGAGTCGGTCAGGTAGCGGATGGCCTCATCGCTCACCGGCTCGTAGAAACTCGGCCAGCCGCAGCCAGAATCAAATTTCGTTTGTGAATTGAACAGAGGCGCATCGCAGACCAGGCAGTGGTAGACGCCGTCTCGCTTGTTGTGCAGTAAACGCCCGGTGAACGGCGGTTCCGTTCCGTGATTCTGCGTCACGTAAAACTGCATTTCTGTGAGGTTTTTTTTCAAATCGTCAGGGTTACGTTGGTTCGACATATGCTTACATCTCGCTGTAGAAACAGACATCTTTCAACCCGGATTCTAACAAAACATTAACACCCTTGCGTGCACTTTTGATCTAAACTTATGTGTCGCGAATAAGCGGTCAGGCAATTGTGATCACGTTCACATTTTTATCCTGCGAGGACTTTAAAATCCCGGCTCAGCCCCCATATGGGTGCAAGCTCAAAGGGAAAGTGAGGCGAGTCAGTCGCACAAACGTTAGTCACAGGATTGATTTGTCGCAATGATTGACACGATTCCGCTTGACGCTGCGTAAGGTTTTTGTAATTTTACAGGCAACCTTTTATTCACTAACAAATAGCTGGTGGAATATATGACTATCAAAGTAGGTATCAACGGTTTTGGCCGTATCGGCCGTATTGTTTTCCGTGCTGCTCAGAAACGTTCTGACATCGAAATCGTTGGTATCAACGATCTCCTGGACGCTGAATACATGGCGTACATGCTGAAGTACGACTCAACTCACGGTCGTTTCGACGGCACCGTTGAAGTGAAAGACGGCCACCTGGTTGTTAATGGCAAAACCATCCGCGTTACTGCTGAAAAAGACCCAGCTAACCTGAAATGGAACGAAATCGGTGTTGACGTTGTTGCTGAAGCAACCGGTATCTTCCTGACCGACGAAACTGCGCGTAAACACATCACCGCTGGTGCGAAGAAAGTTGTTCTGACTGGTCCTTCCAAAGACAACACCCCAATGTTCGTTCGTGGTGCAAACTTCGAAACTTACGCTGGCCAGGATATCGTGTCTAACGCATCCTGCACCACCAACTGCCTGGCACCGCTGGCTAAAGTTATCAACGACAACTTCGGCATCATCGAAGGTCTGATGACTACCGTTCACGCGACTACCGCTACTCAGAAAACCGTTGATGGCCCGTCTCACAAAGACTGGCGCGGCGGCCGTGGCGCGGCTCAGAACATCATCCCATCCTCTACCGGTGCTGCTAAAGCTGTAGGTAAAGTACTGCCAGAACTGAATGGCAAACTGACTGGTATGGCGTTCCGCGTTCCAACTCCTAACGTATCCGTTGTTGACCTGACCGTTCGTCTGGAAAAAGCTGCTTCTTATGAAGAAATTAAGAAAGCAATCAAAGCTGCTTCCGAAGGCGCAATGAAAGGCGTTCTGGGCTACACCGAAGACGACGTTGTATCTACCGATTTCAACGGCGAAATCTGCACTTCAGTATTCGATGCTAAAGCAGGTATCGCACTGAACGACAACTTCGTGAAACTGGTTTCCTGGTACGACAACGAAACTGGCTACTCTAACAAAGTACTGGACCTGATCGCTCACATCTCCAAATAAGTGAGATGAGTGTTTGATCCAAAAAGGCGACTTCGGTCGCCTTTTTTATTGTTTTTAGACAGAGGATTGCTTAATGACTCATAAAATTTTTGCACTTCCGGTAGTCGAACAACTTACCCCTGTGCTCTCCCGCCGTCAGATTGACGGTGCTGATGTCATCGTCGTTGACCACCCACGCGTTAAAGCCTCCGTAGCGCTCAACGGCGCCCACCTGCTCTCCTGGAAACCGGAAGGCGAAGCTGAAGGCTTATGGCTGAGCGATGCGACCTCCTTCAAAAAAGGGGCCGCAATCCGCGGTGGCGTACCGATCTGCTGGCCGTGGTTCGGCCCGTCCGCACAGCCGGGTTTGCCGTCTCACGGTTTTGCCCGCAACCAGCAGTGGACGCTGAAAGCGCATAACGAAGATGACAACGGCGCAGTGCTGACCTTTGAGCTGCAGGCTAATGATGAAACCCGCGCCCTCTGGCCGCACGATTTCACCCTGTATGCCCGCTTCAAGCTGGGTAAAACCTGTGAAATCGAACTGGAAGCTCACGGCGAGTTCGAAACCACCTCTGCCCTGCACACCTATTTCAACGTGGGTGATATCAGCGCCGTGAAGGTGAGCGGCCTGGGCGATACCTATATCGACAAAGTGGATAACGCGAAAGAAGGCAAACTGAGCGACGGCGTCCAGGCATTCCCTGACCGTACCGACCGCGTTTACCTGCACCCGGAAGCGTGCAGCGTGATCCACGACGGCGCCCTAAACCGCGGCATTGAAGTGGTCCATCATCATCACAGCGACGTGGTGGGCTGGAACCCGGGCCCTGCGCTGTCCGTCAGCATGGCCGACATGACGGATGATGGCTACAAAACGTTTGTCTGCGTGGAAACCGCTTGCGTGAGCAACCCGCAAAAAGCGAGTGAGGAAAAACCGTCTCGTTTAGGGCAGACGATTCGCATTGTTAAGCGATAAATTCACTGCACCACGCTAAAGCAAACGGGGCGCAAGCGCCCCGTTTTGATGCATATATTGCACTAAATTAATGCACAATCAGAACTTGTAGCTCACACCCACAGAGAAGATGCCTGCCCAGGACTTATCGACCATCGGGCTATCCTTCACTTCGTCGCTCAGACGCTCATAGCGGCCGGTACCGTACACGCTCCAGTCGCCAAGGAAGTTGTAGCTCGCGGTCAGCTCCAGGTAAGGATCCCAGCCGTCATCTGCACTGTAGCTTTTCAGACCACTGCGGCGGGACTCGTTTTTAGAGACGCCGTAGTAGTAGTCGTTGTAGTTCTCGCTGTTGTACTGCACACCGATACCCGGCGTCAGCGTGAGCCCGCCGTTGGTGTAGCGGTACAACCACGCCAGATCCCAGATAAAGCCGTTGCTGTTATCCAGCGTGTCACCCGCCAGTGCCGTACGCAGGAAGCCATACTCGGTGTTATGTACATAAGAAAGCCCGGCCATCATGGTGCTTTTACGCTTGTCGAGCTGGCGAAGCGCATGGCTGTCGCTGTCGCCCGGCTTGAAGTGCGTTGGGTCGTAGTAGGCCATGATGGAGAGCTTATCGGCCTTATCGTTCCAGAGATAGTAGCCGCCGCCGAGCCCGCGGAACCAGACGTTGTCGCCTTCATAGGTGATAACGGGAACAGGATAAACATCACGGTCATACTGTTTATACGGGCTGTTAATGACGCCAACACCCGCACCAACCGTCCACTGACTTTCCGCCTGCGCGGTGTTCACTGCGGTCGCGGCAAGGATGCCTAATGCCAGAAGTTTGAGTTTGGTCACAATCCATTCTTTCCTGTAGTCAAATAATCAGCGGATGAAGTGTAACCGCCATTCCCGTACATCCCAAAATTTTTTGCCTGCTAATCAGTCTGATTAACCCGTTATTTTTAACTTTTCAGATGACAACACGCTTTCATTTATATGACCACTGAATGAAAAACGTGCATTTGTCTTATAACGACAGTGGAAATTTTTGGATGAGTTATTGATATGTCATTGAAAGTAGATTTTCTGGGCATGCAAGTTTTGCAAATGCCATCTACGCTTTAATTTAAGAAGAGTTTTCCTGAACACCCTGCGGTTCTTAGCGTCTGACCTGGCACACAGGTTGCTGCTCTGGCAGTGAGGTGCGAGAGATTCTCTTCCGGGAGCCTCCACTACTCATACGAACGGCTCTTATCCTGTGCTAAAAAACGAAAGGACGGCATGCCATGAATATATTCGATCACTATCGCCAGCGCTATGAAGCTGCCAAGGACGAAGAGTTCACACTGCAGGAGTTTCTTACCATCTGTCGGCAAGATCGCAGTGCCTATGCCAATGCGGCAGAACGGCTATTGATGGCCATTGGTGAGCCAAACATGGTTGACACTGCCCTGGAGCCTCGGCTTTCCCGTCTCTTTTCGAATCGGGTGGTCGCCCGATATCCGGCGTTTGAAGAGTTCTATGGTATGGAAGATGCCATCGAACAGATTGTCTCCTATCTGAAGCATGCCGCTCAGGGTCTGGAAGAGAAGAAACAGATCCTCTATTTACTCGGCCCTGTGGGGGGCGGTAAATCCTCGCTGGCTGAACGCCTGAAGTCGCTGATGCAGCGCGTTCCTATCTATGTGCTGAGCGCCAACGGTGAACGCAGCCCGGTGAACGACCATCCGCTGTGCCTGTTCAATCCGCAGGAAGACGCGCAAATTCTGGATAAAGAATATGGCATCCCGCGTCGCTACCTCGGCACCATCATGTCGCCGTGGGCGGCAAAACGCCTGCACGAGTTTGGTGGCGACATCACCAAATTCCGCGTGGTGAAGGTCTGGCCGTCTATCCTTGAGCAAATCGCCATCGCCAAAACAGAACCGGGTGATGAGAACAACCAGGATATCTCGGCGCTGGTGGGTAAAGTCGATATCCGTAAGCTGGAAAACTTCGCGCAAAACGATCCGGATGCCTACGGTTACTCAGGCGCGCTGTGCCGTGCGAACCAAGGGATTATGGAATTCGTCGAGATGTTTAAAGCACCGATTAAAGTGCTGCATCCTCTGCTGACGGCTACCCAGGAAGGCAACTACAACGGGACGGAAGGTATCTCCGCCCTGCCGTTTAACGGGATTATTCTCGCCCACTCGAACGAATCTGAATGGGTGACCTTCCGTAATAACAAAAACAATGAGGCCTTCCTTGACCGCGTGTACATCGTCAAGGTGCCTTATTGCCTGCGGATCTCCGAAGAGATCAAAATTTACGAGAAACTGCTTAACCACAGCGAGCTGGTGCACGCTCCTTGCGCACCGGGAACGCTGGAAACGCTGTCGCGCTTCTCCATCCTTTCGCGTCTGAAAGAGCCGGAAAACTCCAGCATCTATTCGAAAATGCGCGTCTATGACGGTGAAAGCCTGAAAGATACCGACCCGAAAGCGAAGTCGTATCAGGAATACCGCGACTATGCCGGGGTTGATGAGGGGATGAACGGTCTGTCCACGCGCTTCGCGTTTAAGATCCTCTCCCGCGTCTTTAACTTCGACCATGCGGAAGTGGCGGCCAACCCGGTTCATCTGTTCTACGTGCTGGAGCAGCAAATCGAACGCGAGCAGTTCCCGCAGGAGCAGGCTGAACGCTACCTTGAGTTCCTCAAAGGTTACCTGATCCCGAAATACGCCGAGTTCATTGGCAAAGAGATCCAGACGGCCTACCTGGAATCCTATTCAGAATACGGGCAGAACATTTTCGACCGTTATGTCACCTATGCTGACTTCTGGATCCAGGATCAGGAGTACCGCGACCCGGATACCGGCCAGCTGTTTGACCGTGAATCCCTGAACGCGGAGCTGGAAAAAATCGAGAAGCCTGCCGGGATCAGTAACCCGAAAGACTTCCGTAACGAGATTGTGAACTTTGTCCTGCGCGCCAGAGCGCATAACAACGGGCGCAATCCGAACTGGACCAGCTACGAGAAACTGCGCACGGTCATTGAGAAGAAAATGTTCTCCAATACCGAAGAGCTGCTGCCGGTGATCTCGTTTAACGCCAAAACCTCAACCGATGAGCAGAAAAAGCACGACGACTTTGTCGACCGTATGATGGAAAAAGGCTACACCCGCAAGCAGGTCCGTCTGCTCTGCGAATGGTATCTGCGCGTGCGTAAATCGTCTTAAAAACAAGTGCCCGGTGGCGGTTAGCGCTGACCGGGCCTACAAAATGCAAGTTGGCAAATGCAGTACGGGGGGTATATGACCTGGTTTATTGACCGGCGTCTTAACGGCAAAAACAAGAGCACGGTGAACCGCCAGCGCTTCTTGCGTCGTTATAAAGCGCAAATTAAACAGTCTATCTCCGAGGCCATCAACAAACGCTCGGTGACCGACGTCGACAGCGGCGAGTCTGTTTCCATCCCCACCGATGACATCAGCGAACCGATGTTTCATCAGGGGCGAGGCGGCCTGCGCCATCGCGTACACCCAGGTAATGACCACTTCGTTCAGAACGACAGAATTGAGCGTCCTCAGGGCGGCGGCGGTGGTTCAGGAAGCGGTCAGGGACAGGCCAGCCAGGACGGTGAAGGTCAGGACGAATTTGTCTTCCAGATTTCGAAAGACGAATATCTCGACCTGCTGTTTGAAGACCTGGCGCTGCCGAATCTGAAAAAGAATCAGCATCGTCAGCTTAATGAATACAAAACCCATCGCGCGGGCTATACCGCCAACGGCGTGCCCGCCAATATCAGCGTCGTGCGTTCGTTACAGAATTCGCTGGCGCGACGAACGGCCATGACGGCGGGCAAACGGCGCGAACTGCGCGAGCTGGAGAGCAGCCTGAAGGTCGTGGAAAACACGGAACCGGCGCAACTGCTGGAAGAGGAGCGTCTGCGTAAAGAGATTGCGGAACTAAGAGCGAAGATCGAACGGGTACCGTTTATCGACACCTTCGACCTGCGCTACAAGAATTACGAAAAACGCCCTGAGCCCTCCAGCCAGGCGGTGATGTTCTGTCTGATGGACGTTTCCGGCTCGATGGACCAGGCCACGAAGGATATGGCGAAGCGTTTTTATATTCTGCTCTACCTGTTCCTGAGCAGAACCTATAAGAACGTGGAGGTGGTTTATATTCGTCACCATACTCAGGCGAAAGAAGTAGATGAACATGAGTTTTTCTACTCGCAGGAGACCGGCGGGACCATCGTATCAAGCGCCCTGAAGCTGATGGATGAAGTGGTGAAAGAGCGTTACGACCCGGCGCAGTGGAACATTTATGCCGCGCAGGCGTCCGATGGCGACAACTGGGCCGATGACTCACCGCTGTGTCACGAGATTCTGGCGAAGAAAATTCTGCCGGTGGTGCGTTACTACAGCTATATCGAAATTACCCGTCGCGCGCACCAGACCCTGTGGCGGGAGTATGAACATCTGCAAGCAATGTTCGATAATTTTGCCATGCAGCATATCCGTGACCAGGATGATATCTATCCGGTGTTCAGGGAGCTGTTCCATAAACAATCTGCTACCAGCAACGCATAATCCAACAGCCAGCGAACCCGCTGGCTGTTTTCTTTCGACCCCGTTCATCCCGTGCTAATGTAGAACCCTGCAAAATGGATTATCACCGGGAAATCGTTATGACTGACGACGTTATTGGGGCAGGAACCCACCAGCAGCTGATTACCTTACTCACCGAGCAGGGCGCGCGTTTTCGCGTCATGGAGCACGAGGCGGTCGGGAAATGTGAAGCGGTAAGTGAAATTCGCGGGACCGATCTGCGGCAAGGCGCAAAGGCCCTGGTCTGCAAGGTGAAGGGAAACGGCGTAAAAAAACACGTTCTGGCGATTCTGGCCGCCGATCTGCAGGCTGACCTGAGCCAGCTTGCCAGCCATTTTGGCGGGCTAAAGGCCTCCCTCGCCAGCCCGGCCGAGGTCGATATCCTGACCGCCTGCGTTTTCGGCGCGATCCCGCCCTTTAGCTTCCATCCTGATTTGGCGCTGGTTGCCGACCCGCTGCTGTTCGAGCGCTTTGACGAAATCGCCTTTAACGCCGGCCTGCTGGAGAAATCCGTGATTATGGATACCCAGGATTACCTGCGCATCGCCCGTCCTGAGCTGGTGACCTTCCACAAAGCGTAACCGCGATGGCTGGCGACCCTGTCAGCCTTTTCTTTCCAGAAACAGCACGGAGGCGACGAGAATAATGGCAATAGCAAAAAACGATGAGGAGATAATCAGCGTTTCAACAAACATGTGATCGTTCATGATGGCGACCCCTTTTGCGATATCTGCCTTCGTTTTAATCCGCGTAAATGACAAGGTTATGACAGCAATATAATCTTTTTAAAACTGTCCTCCGCCGCGTTTGCGCGTAAAGTAAGCAAGTTGATTATTTTGGCAAGGATTCCCTATGTTTGACCCTACTCTGCTCATTCTTCTGGCACTCGCCGCGCTCGGCTTTGTCAGCCATAACACCACGGTCGCCATCTCGATTCTGGTGCTGATTATTGTTCGCGTGACCCCGTTAAATACCTTCTTCCCGTGGATAGAAAAACAAGGCCTTACCATCGGGATCATTATTTTAACCATCGGGGTAATGGCGCCTATCGCCAGCGGCACGCTTCCCGCCTCAACCCTGCTGCACTCGTTTGTAAACTGGAAATCGCTGGTGGCGATCGCGGTGGGGATTTTTGTTTCGTGGCTGGGCGGGCGCGGCGTTACGCTGATGAGCAGCCAGCCCTCGCTGGTGGCGGGTCTGCTGGTGGGCACCGTGCTGGGCGTGGCGCTCTTTCGCGGCGTTCCGGTGGGGCCGCTGATTGCGGCAGGCCTTGTCTCTCTGTTTATTGGGAAGTCGTAGTCAGGCTGGCCATATAACGCGCCGGCGTCTGGCCCAGTCCCTTTCTGAACATGGTGATAAACGCGGTGGTAGAGTCGTAGCCGAGTGTCTGTGCCACCTGCTGTACCGATTTCCCACCGATCAAATGCTGTAACGCCACGATCAGCTGCAGCTGGTGACGCCAGCGGCGAAAGCTTAAACCGGTCTCTTTCACTACCAGCCGCGCCAGGTTGCGTTCGCTCATGGCAAAGTGGCTCGCCCACTGCGTCAGCGTCTGCCAGGCGGCGGGCTCTTCCGCCATTTTCTCGCTCATCAGCCGAATTTTAGGATGGGGCGAGACGGGCAGCTGCAGATGCTCCTGACGCTGGAGCGGCAGCTCGTCAAACAGAACGTCTACCAGGCGCGACGTGGCCGCAAGAGAGAGTTGTTCACGCGATTTTTCCGCCAGGGATAAAATCAGCTCCCGCACCAGAGGGGAGATTTTCAGGGTGCAGCAGCGGTCGGGCAAGCTTGCCGCCCCCGGTTCAATGAACAAAAAGCAGAGCTGCGCGCCCGGGGTGGCCCTGTTGCTGTGCGGCATCTGGCCGGGGATCCAGACGGCGTACTGGGGCGGAACCATCAGCATGGCATTTTCCACTTCGCAGGTGATCGCGCCGCCGAGGGCCAGAATCAGCTGCCCCTTACGGTGATGATGCCGGGGAATATACTGTTCCTCCGCCACCACGCGGATGCGAAATGCGACGGCCGCGTCGTGCTGGCTATCGGGATCATAGCCGTCCAGTCCCAGACCAATCATCAGTTTGTCCGATTTTAGCGATAAACTGTCATTTTAGCCTGATTTAAACCGCCGGGAAAATCGGTATTGTGTGCGCTCGCTTGAACGTATGAGAACATAATGACTACTGCTATTCGCACCTCAGGAAAACACGGCGCGCTGTTGATTGCAGGCATCCTGATGATTGCCACTACGCTTCGCGTCACCTTTACCGGCGCAGCCCCGCTGCTCGACACTATTCGTCTTGATTATGGCTTAAGCACGGCGCAAACCGGTCTGCTGACTACCCTGCCCCTGCTGGCTTTCGCCCTTGTCTCACCGCTCGCCGCAGGCGTTGCCCGACGTATCGGCATGGAGCGCAGCCTGTTTGTCGCCCTGCTGCTGATTTGCGCCGGAATTGCGGTTCGCTCGCTGCCCTCCGCCGCGCTGCTTTTCATCGGAACCGCGGTCATCGGCTGCGGAATTGCGCTCGGGAACGTGCTGTTACCCGGATTAATTAAGCGTGACTTCCCGGGCCAGGTAGCCCGACTCACCGGGGCCTATTCCCTGACGATGGGCGTCTCGGCGGCGTTTGGCTCAGCGATGATTGTTCCCCTGGCGCAGGGTAGCGCAGGCTGGCATGGCGCGCTGCTGATGCTAATGACGTTTCCGCTGGTCGCGCTGCTGCTCTGGCTGCCGCAGTGGCGCCAGAAACACGTTGCGACGGTAACGGGCGCTGGCGCGCTGCATAACCGCGCCATCTGGCGCTCGGCCCTCGCCTGGCAGGTAACGCTCTTTTTGGGGATTAACTCGCTGATTTACTACGTCATCATCGGCTGGCTGCCGGCGATATTGCTCAGCCACGGCTACAGCGAAGCGCAGGCCGGCTCGGTGCACGGACTGTTGCAGCTGGCCACGGCCGTGCCGGGGCTTGCCGTTCCGCTGATCCTCCACCGTCTGAAAGACCAGCGGGGGATCGCCGGCGCGGTGGCGCTGATGTGCGCGGTAAGCGCGGCGGGGCTATGGTTTATGCCTGACATGGCGGTGATGTGGACGCTGGTGTTTGGCTTTGGCTCTGGAGCAACGATGATCCTCGGCCTGACGTTCATCGGTCTGCGCGCCAGCTCCGCGCACCAGGCTGCGGCGCTGTCCGGCATGGCGCAGTCGATTGGCTATCTGCTCGCCGCCTGCGGCCCTCCGCTGATGGGGAAAATTCACGATAGCGCGGGAAATTGGCAAATCCCGCTTCTGGGCTGCGCTCTGGCCGCCGTGATAATGGCGCTCTGCGGCGTGCTTGCCGGGCGAGACCGCGAGATCGCGCCCCGTTAAAGACTCTGGCAGACCATCGGGTCTGCCTTTTCCTACCCGCGAGCCGCGCGCAGCATCGCCTGCACCAGCACGACCGGACGGCCTTCCAGCGCTGCACGCTCATGCTGGAACAAGGTGATCACGAAGAACGGGTGCGTAACCAGCTCTGCGGCGCGAATTTCCCCCTGTTCGTCCCAGCCCGTAACATGCATATCACCGCTTTCCAGCGCCTGGGAAAACGCCGGCGACACGCCATAGTTACAGTGATAACCCTCTTCAATTTCCGGCTTGCCGTACGCCTTTGCGATCAGGGTATTTTTGCGCAGCTCAATCGCATCGGTTTTTTCCACCAGTGAGCAGGTCAGTGGCGCAATCACCATGGTGCCTTCTGTATCCGTCTCGGCATGTGCCGCATCGGCCCAGCCCAACACATTGCGGGCATACTCAATCAGCGCGTGCTGGAATCCGCCGCAGGTGCCAAGGAATGGAATGCCGTTTTCACGCGCATAGCGCGCGGCGATAAAGGCCGCCTCGGTGTTTTTATAGGGGCTGGCAGGCACCAGCCAGATGGCATCGTAGCCCACCAGATCTTCAGGGCTTGTCAGCTCAGTGGTGGCAAGCCAGTCGTAATCGGCGGTGAGGTCAAGGACTGCGGCGGCGTCGTCAATCGCCAGCGGGATCGCCTGATGCGCAATAACACTGGGATTGTAATCGCCAACCAGCGCAATGCGCAGCGTCGTTTTAACCGGGAGGTGTTCCATGAAAGGTTCCTTATGCCAGAGTATTATCAGATAACATAAGGAACCTCAGACTACCGATCTTCTGCAATTATCACAATACCTTAAATTGGGAGGGTGGAATTATGATTCAATGCAAACGCGTATACGAGCAGGCTGGTCCGGACGACGGCTATCGGGTACTGGTGGACAAGCTGTGGCCGCGCGGGGTCAAGAAAACGGACCTCGCGTATGATGAATGGTGTAAAGCGCTCACGCCCTCGAATGAATTACGCAAGGCCTTTCATAGCGAAACCGTTGATTTCGCCGCCTTCAGCAAAGCCTATCGGGAAGAGCTGGCGCAGCATGCTGACGAGGGAATGCGTCTGGCGACGCTGGCGAACAGGCAGACCGTCACCCTGCTCTACGCTGCCAAAGACACGAAGCAAAATCACGCCCTGGTATTAGCCGACTGGCTGCGCCATCTCTGATCAGCCGATCGCCAGCTCATCGAGGATTTGCGGCGCTTCATCGGGAGTGAGCGGCATCAGATGTTCGGCGCGGACAAAGGCAAAGCCGTGCTGATTGTCAAAGGCGTAAACATCGCCAGTCACCAGCCAAAGGGCGCGATCGGCGGTAGCGGGTAATTGCGTCATCACGCCGTTGACCGGGTTAACGAAACGCAGGCCGGGCTGACACAGGCCAAACAGCTCAACAGATTTACCAATATTGCGACGGCCTGACGCCGTGCGGGCACCGATGATCATCGCCATGCTGCCCGGTTTAAGCTGAAACATACTTCTCTCACGGTAACGGTAGCCAGGGACTGGCTAAGAATAATCCTAAAGAGAAGTGTATCGCAGGCAATATACGTCTGTCACCTGGTGGGTTGCGGACGATCGCGACGGTAGAGCGTCCATTCATCAATCACTTCGCCGCCCGGTAGTTTGCACTCCGTGCGTACGCCCTGCGGGCTTTGAACCGGGATCTGTTCCCCACCTTTCTCCAGGCAGTACACGGAGGCCGGGTTCGCCATACCGATAGCGTGAGGCGGTTTCGGGGCATCGGGTGGAGTTGTTTTTGCGGTGCAGGCCACCAGGGGAAGCGCCAGCGCCAGAAGCAGAAATCTCATCTCATTGATCCTTGTGACATCATGACAGTCTAAGGGTAACGGGTCATCGCCCCTTTCTCCATGATTTCTCCATTTTAACTGCACTTTTCAACACTATAGTGTGGCATGTTCTCGATATGACCAGAGAACATCATTCCGTAATCAAGATGTCTTTGCCCCGGTCTCAACAACGGGGCCTTTTTTTCTCTGCTGCTGCCCCCTCCCTGCATATATTAAATTTTCTATATTCATGTTTTACTATGCCTGAAGTCTAAAAACTCAGCATAACATGCAGATGCAGACGTCTTCTGCCTGGGAGTCATTCTACGTCATGTCGGATATTATCCTTGCCCGTGTTTCAGAAACCCTCGCCACTGAACAATCCCTTGAAGGTCTCGTTCGCCAGCTGCTGGAGATGCTGGAGATCGTGACTGACATGGAGTCGACTTACCTCACCAAGGTAGATATCGAAGCCCGACTGCAGCATATCCTCTACGCCCGCAACAGCAAGCAGATGACAATTCCTGAGGGGCTGAGCGTCCCATGGGATGAAACACTGTGCAAGCGCGCGCTGGATAGCGACACCGTATTCAGCAACGACGTTCCCGAACGCTGGCCGGAGTGCGAGGCGGCGAAAGCGCTCGGCATTACGACCTACATGAGTATTCCTGTCCATCTTGCGGATGGTTCACTCTACGGAACGCTTTGTGCCACCAGCACGGCCAGAAAGCCGCTTAGCGAGCGCGGTGAACAGGTTCTGAAGTTATTCGCCGGTCTGATTGCCCAGTCCATTCAGAAAGAGTCGCTGGTAACCCAGCTTCGCGAAGCCAACGCGGCCCTCATCGCGCACTCTTACACGGATGCCCTTACCGGTTTACCCAACCGTCGCGCCATTTTTGAAGATCTGACCACGCTGTTTTCGCTGGCGCGGCACCTTAAACGTAACACCGTCATCGCGTTCATCGATCTCGATGATTTCAAGCTGATTAACGATCGCTACGGCCACGAGGCTGGCGACCAGTTCCTGATTGAAGTGGGCAAGCGTCTGACGGAAGAAAAACAGCAGGACGATATCATTGGCAGGCTGGGCGGCGATGAGTTTCTGGTGGCGTCGTTGAGCACATCCCACAGCGAAGGAGATAACGCGCAGGTCACGCTGCTCAAAACGCGCCTCAGCGCCTGTATTGCCGGTGAATACTGGCTGGGTAGCGTCAACCTCATTTACCCCGGAGCCAGCGTCGGCGTTATCGAAGTGGACCCTCAGATAACCGATCCGGACAGCGCATTACGCGACGCAGATGTCGCGATGTATCAGGATAAGAAAGGAAAAAGCAAAACACGCTTTCTCACTATCGATTAACCCCGTACACTCTACGGCGTTACAAAAACCGAAACAGGTGATGATATGAGAATAGGGATCCTCTTCCCGGTCGTTATTTTTATAACGGCGGTGATTTTTTTAGCATGGTTTTTTGTCGGTGGTTACGCGGCGCCTGGGGCATAAATGAGAAAAACGACCCTCGTTATGCTGATCGTTGCCATCGCGGCGTTTGCCGGCACGCAGCTTGGCTGGTGGTAAACGCCACTACGTAAAAAGGCCGCCATCTGGCAGCCTTTTTTCACGCTTGTAAGCCTTAGCTTTTGATTTTTCTGTAGAAAAACAGAACAACCAGCGCACCGATGACCGCGACGGCAAAGCTGCCGAAGTTAAAGCCATCGACTTTGCCAAAACCGAACAGCGTACTGATCCAGCCGCCGACTACCGCGCCGATAATACCCAGTATTACGGTGACGATAAACCCACCGCCATCTTTGCCCGGCATGATCCACTTCGCCAGAATACCCGCAATAAGCCCAAAGATAATCCAGGATAAAATTCCCATAACTTTCCTCTCTGTATGGTTTTTGTCATTAAATCAACGACACAAAAAAGAATAGCACAGGATTTCAGAAAGGAAATTTGTGATAGGCATCACAATGAGAGAGTGCGCAATTATTCATCAACAAAAAGGTCCAGCCGCATAAACTGTGGGGTTGCATCTTTTGTTGAGAAAGATTATCTTTCTCAACACTGAATAGTTGAGCGTAACACTCAGGTATTTAGTACGACATTGCTCACATTGCTTCCAGTATTTCTTGCCCACTCCTGAGTGGGCTTTTTTTTCTGTTCATACCCCAACAAACGCGTACCGGTTACGTCCTGCGCGTTTTGCCTGGTAGAGCGCCTGGTCAGCGGCAATAATGATATTCTGCTGGCTGCCCGCGATGTCGACCGCACGCGCGGTAGAAATCCCGACGCTTACCGTCACCCGCCCGAAGGGGCTAAAATCATGCGCGATTTGAAGGGAGAACACGTTGCGAATAATCGTCTGCGCCAGTCGAAGCGCCTCCTGGATATCCGTATCAGGCAATATCAGCGCAAACTCCTCTCCGCCATAGCGCGCCACAATCTGATTATCACGGGTAAGGCTCTCCCGGAGACTGTTTCCCAGCAGCGTCAGACACCGGTCCCCTTCCGGATGGCCGTAGTTATCGTTGTATTTTTTGAAGTAGTCCACGTCCACAATCAGTATCGAAATTGCTGCGTCATGCGCGGCACAAGTCGCGATTTCCGAGAGGATTCTTTCATCAAAAATGCGACGGTTGTACAGCCCGGTCAACGCATCCTCGGAAGCGATAATCTTCAGCGCCTTATTATCTCTGGTTTTTCTGGATAAGTCGGAATACAGGAAGTATGACGCGACGATAAGTATCGCAGTGAAAACGAAAATGAGCAGCGCCAGCTGAATAGCCTGCTTGCGCCACGGAGCGAGGGCTTCATCAATGCTGACGGCCACGGTGGTCACCAGCCCGTAGCGTCGGTTTTTCTCATAGGCGTAAATGCGTTCGATTTTATCAAACCGCGAAACGGAACTGGCTATCCCGGTATTTTGTACCTTTAGGTATTTCCTGAAGAGGGGTGAATCAGAAAAAATCGTGCCGACGTAGGTATTTTTAAAGGGGTGACGGACCAGCAGCACGCCGGATTGTGTCGTTAAGCCAATGACGCCCAGGTGACCAATATTAATCTTCCCGTAAAGCGCGAGAAAATTCTCGATACCCAGCGTCACCACCACGACACCGTTAAATGCCCCGGTGTGGGTTTCAAGGCGACGACTAATGGTAATGACCCATTTGCCATTGGTTCTGCTGACCACGGGCTCACCAATAAAAATCTGCTGATTTTTATTTTCCTTGTGATAGATAAAAAATGACCTGTCCGATCCTTTGCGTGGGCCTGTAAAAGTTTCGTGCAACGCGGTAAAGATATCGCCCTGAGCGTCGTAAACAACCACATTATTAATCTGGGTAAGAAGATTATCCTGATTATTTATCATCCGCTGAATATTGGTCGCCTGTTGCGGCGTCATGCCATAAATTTCGATTATGTCGGAAACGGTAGTAATTAACATTTCGCTTTGGCGCATGATCCCCTCGGTGTAGACATCAAGGGTATGGCTCAGGTTAGCAACGCTGGTATTAATTTGCTGAATTGACTGCTGTCTGGACGTGGCAATTTGGACGGCAAGCGACAGCGAGATGATCAATGAGACAATGATGACGGTAATGGTTGTTGTGTAAAAAGTATTTTTCACATGCACGAGCTTTTCCACCTTATCACGCCTGACATCCCTGGCTGACAACTCTTGTCACTGTAACAAAGCTCGGGATAAGAGGAAAATGAATTGCACTTAAGCATACAACAGAAGCTCGTCTTTATTTCGTTTTACAAACTAACAGTCTCCCTGGGTTTAGATAAAATGACTTTAATAAAATCGATATAGGAGACGGGCTTACCAAAATAATATCCCTGTAACAGGGTTATCTCATTACGGTTGAGATACTCCAGTTGCTCTTTTGTTTCTACGCCTTCAGCGACAATGCGCAATGAGAGTTTTTTCGCCAGGTCAATGACGCAGTCCAGCAAGATGGTTGAGTCCTTTTCCTCTGAAACCCGGTTCACAAAGCTTTTATCAATTTTAATATAATCAATGGCAAGCGCATTAAGGCATGACAGCCCGGAATAACCCGTACCAAAATCATCCAGGGCAATAACAAAGCCGGCGTTATGCAGCATGTTAAGGTTCTCCACGAGGTGAGGATTATCGACCAGCGGTTCACGCTCGGTCACCTCGAGAACCAGTTTGACCTCTTTACCCTGAAACCCGTTCCCGAAAACGCGACAGTCACCGATAAATGAAGGCGCATTAATATGCCTGGCGCTGATGTTCACCCCAATATGAAACCCGTCCGGTAGCTTAGGCAAAAGCGGCTTAAGCTGGGTCACCACTTTCGCCATCAATCCTTTGGTCAGCGGAATAATCAACCCGCTACGTTCAGCAATCGGAATAAAGACATCCGGCGGGATAAAGCCTGACTTTGGATGCTTCCATCTTGCCAGGACCTCAACGCCGTACAGCCCGCCGGTATCGCCGTTCACGATCGGCTGGTAATAAGGCTCGATCTCCCCCTGCAAAATGGCCTTACGTAAGTCGTCTTCAAATGAGGTGCTTTTCCCCTTGTATCGGCGGATCAAAATACCCACCGCCACCGATAGCGCGAGAATAAGCAGTATCAGGCTCCATCCCTGTTGCAAAAGCCGCGTCAGGCTGAAAAAGGCAGGAGGTTGCCAGGCAAGGCTAAAGGGAAATTGCGTTGATGCCATAAGCGCCCCCGTCCAGGAGGCCGCTTTCCAGCCCCTCACATCGCCGTTGCGAACAAGCATGCTTTCGCCGACAACCAGCCCCAGATCCACGCTGTTCGATGCGCTTGCAATGACGTCCTGCAAATGCGCGTCACTGATGCTGACAATGACGCGCCCTCCCGCGATGGGCATCTGGAAGATAAGCACCGGAATGCCGTTCACCAGTCGATTGCCGGGTAACAGCATCAATTTTTCGGCAGGTAACGTCTCAGGATGAATAATCAACACGCCATTCCCGGGAAGGGAAGTACAGATGATTTTACCCTGCAACTCGATCATGATGGCGCGCAGATGCGGTTTTAGCGCTGCCTCTGTCCCCAGCGCCAGCTGTCCGCTACTGGTACACCCTTGAGCCGCAACGCGCTTTGCCGTGCTGGCCGCACTGACTGCTTCAGCCAGAATGTTTTCTATTTTTTGGGTGCTCGCCGTGGCGGTATGACTATTACTCAGCTTCGCCATCTGCCATAGCTGCCAGTTAATAATCAAAATGCCGCTCAGAAAAAGAAACAGAGCGCTAAGAATAGGGATCATCACGTTGCGCACGATGTTTTCCTTAATAGAAAAAACAAGCATGGATGTTCTGGTAGAAGAGCCTGTGCTAACCCGGTATTGCTTATAACAATGAAAATAGCTTAGCTGAGAATTGTCTTAAAAAACTGATACTTTCGTATGAGTTCACCTGCCGGCATTTACTCACATGACGTGACTATCAGGCTTGTTCCTTGCCCTGGCTGTGTTAAGATTTGTGAAATCAGGGAGCGGACTGGATAACTGGAAAATGAAAAAGCTCATTGCCGTTGCTATTGTTTCAACGCTTCTGGTCTTCCTGTCTCTTTACGCGGTCAATGCTGTAATCATTGGTCAGCAGAAGAGCAAACAGCGTGAAATATCCCGTACCCTTTTACATTATTCAGAAGACGTGTCCCAAAGCGTGGCGCTGGGTCTCAAAAGCATCACGACGCAGGGATGCGATAAAACCAGCCTCGATCGCTACAGACAAATTAAGCTTAATAATCTTTATTTTGCCGATATCGGCTTTATTGAGAAGGGAAAAATAGTCTGTACCGCTTTTTGGGGGAAACTCGCGACGCCCGTTGCACTTCCTGCAGAACTGCATAAAACGCCGAGGGGCTTTCTCCTGGCCCAGTTTTCGAGAAAAGACTTTTTCACGGGCAATGCGGCAATTTATAATAATATTATTATCTTCACCTCCCGCTATGCTTACGATAAATTCACCCCGGTTACCGCAAGCTATTCGCTCAGTGCTACCACCAAAGACTTCGGCAGAGTCTTTTTTTCGGCCGCCACGGAGCTAAATCAGCAGAGCTGGCTGCATTCGACGTTGTTTACCCTGACCCTGACACAGTGCAGCGCCTTCTGGGACCTGTGCGTCATCGTGAAGCATCACGACGCCGGGCTCGCCTCGTTGCCTCCGTTTATCTTTGCGCTTCTCGCGGTCATTCTCTGTTTTATCTGGATTGCGATAACGTTATTTATCTTCCGTATCTATGAAGACCGTTTTTCTCTGGAACGTACGCTGATAAAAGCCGTCCTCACGAATACCATCAGTGTTAACTATCAGCCCATTATTCGCATTCACGATCAAAAAATCGTGGGTGTAGAAGTTCTGTCGAGATGGCGTGACCAAAAGCACGGGGACGTCTCTCCGGAGCTGTTTATCCCATTAATTAAGAAGATCGGTCTGTATAAAAAATATTACAGTAACATTATCGAAAAATCCCTTTCCGAAATTGCCCCTCTGGCGATAAAACACCAGCTGATAGTCTCAATAAACGTTGGGCACAAGGAAATTGAAGATGGACAGTTCATTACCATTTTGCGTCGTGCGTGTTTTGCCAATCACCTTCCCCTTTCCCTGATGAAGGTCGAACTTTCTGAGAAAGCCGTTTCCACGGCAGATATCCTCGAGGGATTCTGTCAGGAGCTGAAATCGCTCGGCGTTAAAATATCAATAGATGATTTTGGCGTGCAAAACTCCAATCTCGCCCGCCTGTCGCTGCTTGAATATGATGAAATCAAAATTGATAAGTCGCTGGTGGACGGCATCAGCGAGCATTATAAGCAAAACATCTTTGCAATCTTCTGCGATGCCCTGGCAAGATTGAATAAAACGCTTGTTTTCGAGGGTGTGGAAAATGAAATTCAATATCGCTTTATTGCAAGCAGATATCCCGATGCGCTGATTCAGGGATGGTATTTTTCAAAAGCACTCACCCGGAGCGAGCTGGCGAAGCGACTCACCGGGGTCGCAACGTAATCCGAAGCCTTGCGCGTCCGTTTTTTTCCAGTCGGGCATTTCTATTTTTTACGCAAAAACATATAGTCGTCACATTCAGACGGTAGATTACCCTGAAGCACACTCATATTTTGGTTAAAAACGTGAAATTATCCTTACTATTCCCAGTGGTACTCTTTTGTCTGACCGTTATTTTCGCGCTGTTTATCGACGCCCCCGCGTCGCATATTCTGCGGAAAAAATGCATGTGGTCCGATAGCGTGATGCTGAGCTGTATCGCAAAGCATCAGCATAACGGCTTTTGAAGCAGACTATTCATTTCCCCACTGATTGAGGAAGTTCGCAATATCATCAACGCGACCCGCACGGATCCCGGCCTCAGTGGCCATCTCCTGCTGGGCTTCCTCGCTAATCTCCTCATTATTCGATAAACGGGTGAGCAGCAGCTGGAAATAATGTGCCAGCGTGTCGCGCTCTGACTCAGCGACCGGCTCTGCGGCTTCCGTCGCGTACTCATCGGCAATGTCATAATATTTCAGTGGGATATCGTTGTTCATAACAGTCTCGTCGCTAACCTGTAAGGGTAAAGCCATCAGTATATCGGACGCCTTATCTCAACCAAAGCATTGCTTCAGATGAGTAACGCAAGCAGCGCTGCGAGAGCGGGCGCGGCCTGTACATACAAAATTTTTCGGCTGGCGGTGGCTGCGCCAAAGAGTCCGGCGATCAGCACGCAGGCCAGGAAGAAGATGGCCACCTGAATCCCCTTTTCCCCGAGCCAGAGGCTCCAGAGCAGACCGGCCGCCAGAAAACCGTTATACAGCCCCTGATTCGCGGCCAGCACGCGGGTCTCGCGCGCAAAATCAGGACGCAGATTAAAGGCCTTGTGTCCTGTTTTGGTATTCCACAGGAACATTTCCAGCACAAGAATGTAGAGATGAATGAAAGCAACGACAGCGATAAGGACGGTGGCTAACATCGTGTTGTCTCCCGCAGGCAGAGGCAAAAAAAACGGGAACCCTCAGGCCCCCGCTCTTGTTTAACCCAGAATCTGGATTACATGTTCGCGATAATCGCGTCGCCAAACTCTGAGCATTTCAGCAGCTTAGCGCCTTCCATCAGACGTTCGAAATCGTAAGTTACGGTTTTCGCGTTGATCGCGCCTTCCATACCTTTAACGATCAGGTCTGCGGCTTCGAACCATTCCATATGACGCAACATCATCTCTGCGGACAGGATGATAGAGCCTGGGTTCACTTTGTCCTGGCCCGCGTATTTAGGTGCAGTACCGTGGGTCGCTTCGAACAGGGCGCACTCGTCACCGATGTTCGCGCCAGGGGCGATACCGATACCGCCAACCTGTGCTGCCAGGGCGTCAGAGATGTAGTCACCGTTCAGGTTCATACAGGCAATCACGTCGTATTCTGCAGGACGCAGCAGGATCTGCTGCAGGAACGCATCGGCGATCACATCTTTAATGATGATCTCTTTGCCGGTGTTCGGGTTCTTGATCTTCTGCCATGGGCCACCGTCGATCAGCTCACCGCCGAACTCTTCTTTCGCCAACTGGTAGCCCCAGTCTTTGAACGCGCCTTCGGTGAACTTCATGATGTTGCCTTTGTGAACCAGAGTCACAGAGTCACGGTCGTTGGTGATCGCGTATTCGATGGCCGCACGCACCAGACGTTTAGTACCGTCTTCAGAGCATGGCTTGATGCCGATACCGCAATGCTCAGGGAAGCGAATTTTCTTCACGCCCATCTCTTCGCGCAGGAATTTAATCACTTTTTCTGCGTCAGCAGAGTCCGCTTTCCATTCGATACCCGCGTAGATGTCTTCTGAGTTTTCGCGGAAGATAACCATATCGGTCAGTTCAGGGTGCTTAACCGGGCTTGGGGTGCCCTGATAGTAACGAACCGGACGCAGACACACGTACAGGTCCAGCTCCTGACGCAGTGCCACGTTCAGGGAACGGATACCGCCGCCAACTGGCGTCGTCAGTGGGCCTTTAATAGCAACGCGGTAGTCGCGGATCAGGTCCAGCGTTTCTGCTGGCAGCCAGACGTCCTGGCCATAAACTTGAGTAGATTTCTCACCGGTGTAAATTTCCATCCAGGAAATTTTACGCTCGCCTTTGTAGGCTTTCTCAACAGCGGCATCAACCACTTTCAGCATCGCCGGGGTAACGTCTACACCTATACCGTCACCTTCGATGAACGGGATAATCGGATTGTGAGGAACGTTAATCTTGCCGTTTTGCAGGGTGATCTTTTTACCTTCCGCCGGAACAACTACTTTGCTTTCCATTAACCTCTCCTTCGAGCGCTTCTGGTTGTTACTGATCTTATGTTAATAAATTGTAATGAGCCCTTCGATAGTACCTGATTGTCCTGCGCCATGAAAGGTCTTCGTTATTAGGCTATAATGCGGCAATTGATAACGCCTGAAAATACCATGAAGAAAACTTCTTTTACAAAACACCGGGTTGAGCGATTCAGCTCGCGACAAGCCGCCAGAAGACCGCAGGAAACCCAGCCGAAGCGGGTTATTTTGTTCAATAAACCCTACGATGTTTTGCCGCAGTTTACCGATGAAGCCGGGCGCAGCACGCTGAAGGACTACATTCCCGTTCAGGGCGTCTACGCGGCCGGGCGCCTGGACCGCGACAGCGAAGGCCTTCTGGTCTTAACCAACGACGGCGCGTTGCAGGCAAAGCTCACGCAGCCGGGCAAACGCACCGGCAAAATTTACTTCGTCCAGGTGGAAGGCGAGCCGGATGACGCGACGCTGGCAGCGCTACGCAGCGGCGTGACGTTGAACGACGGCCCAACCCTGCCCGCGGGTATTGAACGCGTGAATGAGCCGGAGTGGCTGTGGCCGCGCAACCCGCCGATTCGTGAACGTAAATCCATCCCGACAAGCTGGCTCAAAATCACCCTTTATGAAGGCCGCAACCGCCAGGTTCGCCGCATGACCGCACACGTCGGCTTCCCTACCCTGCGTCTCATTCGCTACGCCATGGGCAGCTACACCCTGGAAACGCTGGCAAACGGCGAATGGCGCGACGTCGCCCCTTAAGGAGTCACTATGTTTAAACCTCATGTCACGGTTGCCTGCGTGGTCCACGCCAGGGGTAAATTCCTTGTTGTTGAAGAGAGCATTAACGGCAAAGCGCTGTGGAACCAGCCTGCCGGACACCTTGAAGCCAATGAAACCCTGCTGCAGGCAGCAAAACGCGAGCTGTGGGAAGAGACCGGCATCCACGCTGAGCCCCAGCACTTCATCCGTATGCACCAGTGGATCGCGCCGGATCACACCCCGTTCCTGCGCTTTTTATTCTCCGTTGAGCTTAGCGAAACGTGCGCCACAGAGCCGCAGGATGACGATATCGATCGCTGTCTCTGGGTCACCGCCGACGAGATCCTGAACGCGCCAAACCTGCGCTCGCCGCTGGTTTCGGAAAGCATTCGCTGCTGGCAGTCTGCTGGCCGCTTACCGCTGGATGTCATCGGCGCATTTAACTGGCCGTTTACAGAGGGTGTCAATGGTGGGGGGGCGTGATAGAATACGCCGCCTTGAAGTTCAATGTCGTGAGTATTCCATGTCAGATAACAGCCAGAAAAAAGTGATCGTCGGCATGTCCGGCGGTGTCGATTCCTCCGTTTCCGCCTACCTGTTACAGCAACAGGGCTATAAGGTGGAGGGCCTGTTCATGAAGAACTGGGAGGAAGATGATGGCGAGGAATACTGCACCGCCGCTGCGGATCTCGCCGACGCGCAGGCCGTATGCGATAAGCTCGGCATTGAACTGCACACCGTTAACTTTGCCGCAGAATACTGGGACAACGTTTTTGAACTGTTCCTGGAAGAGTACAAAGCGGGCCGCACGCCGAACCCGGATATTCTGTGCAACAAAGAGATCAAATTTAAGGCCTTCCTGGAATTCGCCGCGGAAGATCTGGGCGCTGACTACATCGCGACCGGTCACTACGTGCGTCGCGCAGACGTGAATGGCAAAAGCCAGCTGCTGCGCGGTCTGGACGGCAACAAAGATCAAAGCTATTTCCTCTATACGCTGAGCCACGAGCAAATCGCCCAGAGCCTGTTCCCGGTCGGCGAGCAGGAAAAGCCGCAGGTGCGTAAAATCGCCGAAGAGCTGGACCTGATCACCGCGAAGAAAAAAGACTCTACCGGCATTTGCTTCATCGGCGAGCGCAAATTCCGCGATTTCCTGGGACGTTACCTGCCTGCTCAGCCGGGTAAAATTGTCACCGTCGACGGGGAAGAGATTGGCCAGCATCAGGGGCTGATGTACCACACGCTCGGTCAGCGTAAAGGCCTGGGTATTGGCGGGACCAAAGAAGGTAGCGAAGATCCATGGTATGTTGTCGACAAAGACGTCGAAAACAATATTCTGGTTGTTGCCCAGGGTCACGATCATCCGCGTCTGATGTCCGTTGGCCTTATCGCGCAGCAGCTTCACTGGGTCGATCGTGAGCCGCTGAAAGGCACGCTGCGCTGCACGGTGAAAACACGCTACCGTCAGACCGATATTCCTTGCACCATTACCGCGCTCGATGACGATCGCATTGACGTGCGTTTCGACGAGCCGGTCGCCGCCGTCACCCCGGGTCAGTCTGCTGTCTTCTACAGCGGCGAAATCTGTCTGGGCGGCGGGATCATTGAACAGCGCCTGCCGCTGCCTGCTGTTTAATACGATTCACACATAAAGGAGACCGTGTGGCGAAGAACTACTATGACATCACCCTGGCGCTGGCGGGAATTTGCCAGTCAGCCCGTCTGGTGCAACAGCTGGCGCATCAGGGTCATTGCGACGCAGATGCCCTGCACGTTTCACTGAACAGCGTTATCGATCTCAACCCCGGCTCGACCCTGGGCGTGTTCGGCGGCAGTGAAACTAATCTTCGTCTCGGTCTTGAAACCCTGCTCGGCGTGCTTAACGCCAGCAGCCGTCAGGGATTAAACGCGGAGCTGACCCGCTACACGCTGAGCCTGATGGTGCTGGAGCGTAAGTTGAGCGCTGCAAAAGGCGCAATGAATACCCTGGGCGATCGTATTGCCGGGCTGCAGCGCCAGCTCGATCATTTTGACCTGCAGTCCGACACGCTGCTGAGCGCTATGGCCGGCATTTATGTTGACGTCATCAGCCCGCTGGGCCCGCGTATTCAGGTCACCGGATCCCCTGCCGTGCTGCAAAGTCCGCAGGTACAGGCAAAAGTGCGCGCGTCCCTGCTGGCAGGTATCCGCGCCGCCGTGCTGTGGCACCAGGTGGGCGGTGGCCGCCTGCAGTTAATGTTTTCTCGTAATCGCCTGACCACTCAGGCAAAACAAATTCTTGCTCATTGTTAACCTCCCGGAGTTGCGAATTATGGAATTATCCTCACTGACCGCCGTATCCCCTGTCGATGGACGCTACGGCGATAAAGTCAGCGCGCTGCGCGGGATCTTCAGCGAATATGGTTTGCTGAAGTTCCGTGTTCAGGTTGAAGTACGCTGGCTGCAAAAGCTGGCCGCCCAGGCAGCAATCAAGGAAGTTCCTGCTTTTGACGAAAAGGCAAACGATTACCTTGATAAAATCGTTGCTGAGTTTAGCGAACAAGACGCCGCGCGCATTAAAACCATCGAACGCACCACCAACCACGACGTGAAAGCGGTTGAGTACTTCCTGAAAGAGAAAGTGGAAAGCGTCCCTGCGCTGCATGCCGTGTCTGAGTTCATTCACTTCGCCTGTACCTCTGAAGACATCAACAACCTCTCTCACGCGCTGATGCTCTCCACCGCGCGTAAAGAGGTGGTGCTGCCTTACTGGCGTAAAATCATCGACGCGGTAAAAGCGCTGTCCGTGGAATACCGCGACATTCCGCTGCTCTCCCGTACCCACGGCCAGCCGGCCACCCCATCCACGATGGGTAAAGAGATGGCGAACGTCGCGTACCGTATGGAGCGCCAGTACCGTCAGCTGGAGCAGGTTGAGATCCTCGGCAAAATCAACGGCGCGGTCGGTAACTATAACGCCCACATCGCCGCTTACCCGGAAGTGGACTGGCACCAGTTCAGCGAAGAGTTCGTGACCTCTCTGGGCATTCAGTGGAACCCGTACACCACGCAGATTGAGCCGCACGACTATATCGCCGAACTGTTTGACTGCATCGCGCGCTTCAACACCATCCTGATCGACTTCGATCGTGACGTGTGGGGCTACATCGCCCTGAACCACTTCAAGCAGAAAACCATCGCCGGTGAAATCGGCTCTTCCACCATGCCACACAAGGTAAACCCAATCGACTTCGAAAACTCCGAAGGCAACCTAGGCCTGGCAAACGCCGTGCTGCAGCATATGGCGAGCAAACTGCCGGTATCCCGCTGGCAGCGCGACCTGACCGACTCCACCGTACTGCGTAACCTGGGCGTGGGCATTGGCTACGCGCTGATCGCGTACCAGTCCACCCTGAAAGGCGTGAGCAAACTGGAAGTGAACCGCGACCGTCTGCTGGACGAGCTGGATCACAACTGGGAAGTGCTGGCGGAGCCAATCCAGACCGTGATGCGCCGTTACGGTATCGAAAAACCGTACGAGAAGCTGAAAGAGCTGACCCGCGGCAAACGCGTTGACGCCGAAGGCATGAAGCAGTTTATCGACGGTCTGGCGCTGCCGGAAGAAGAGAAAACGCGCCTGAAGGCGATGACCCCGGCGAACTACATTGGCCGCGCCATCACCATGGTCGACGAGCTGAAGTAACGCCCCTCTCCCCCTTTTCGCCCGAAAAGGGGGATGCTTTTCCCCGGTTTACTCAATGTTTATCCCCACAACAACATAATCAGCGTTAAACTATTCATACCAATTATTTAGGGAGAAGAGATGATGCGCGTACTGGTTGTTGAGGATAACGCATTGCTACGCCATCACCTGAAGGTTCAGCTTCAGGAGATGGGACATCAGGTGGACGATGCTGAAGATGCAAAAGAAGCCGATTATTATCTCAATGAACACCTGCCGGATATCGCCATTGTCGATTTAGGGTTGCCTGACGAAGACGGCCTGTCGTTAATTCGCCGTTGGCGCAGCCACGATGTCTCCCTGCCGGTTCTGGTTCTGACCGCCCGTGAAGGCTGGCAGGATAAGGTCGAAGTGCTCAGCGCGGGTGCAGACGATTACGTCACCAAGCCGTTTCATATTGAAGAGGTGGCGGCGCGCATGCAGGCGCTGTTACGCCGCAACAGCGGGCTGGCTTCACAGGTTATTTCCATCCCGCCATTCCAGGTCGATCTCTCCCGCCGGGAATTAGCGATCAATGAGGAAGTGATTAAGCTCACCGCCTTCGAATACACCATCATGGAAACGCTGATCCGTAACAATGGCAAAGTGGTGAGCAAAGATTCCTTAATGCTCCAGCTTTATCCTGATGCTGAACTGCGCGAGAGCCATACCATTGACGTGCTGATGGGACGTTTACGTAAGAAAATTCAGGCGCAGTATCCGCAGGATGTGATTACCACCGTCCGTGGCCAGGGCTACCTGTTCGAATTACGCTAAATGAGAGGGATTTTACGCCACATTCTGCCCCTCTCGCTGCGGGTTCGTTTCTTACTGGCAACAGCCGCCGTCGTGCTGGTGCTGTCGCTCTCCTACGGCATGGTCGCCCTGGTGGGCTACAGCGTCAGCTTTGATAAAACAACCTTTCGGCTGTTGCGCGGCGAAAGCAATCTGTTTTATACCCTGGCGAAGTGGGAAAACAACCGAATCACCGTCGAAATGCCGGAAAACCTCAACCAGCAGAGCCCAACGCTGGCCCTGATTTATAACGAAAAAGGTAAATTACTGTGGGCGCAGCGTGATATCCCCTGGCTGGTTAAAAGCATTCGTCCGGACTGGCTCAAAACCAACGGGTTTCATGAAATTGAAGCCGATCTCAACACCACCAGCTCGCTGATCCGTGAAGATCGCTCCCTGCAGCAAAAGCTGAACGAGATCCGCGCCGACAACGCCGAAACGGAGATGACGCACTCCGTCGCGATTAACCTCTATCCGGCGACGCTGAACATGCCGCAGCTGACCATTGTGGTGATCGACACCATTCCGGTCGAGCTGAAGCGTTCTTATATGGTCTGGAGCTGGTTCATCTACGTTCTGGCTGCGAATCTCCTGCTGGTGATCCCGCTGCTGTGGGTAGCGGCGTGGTGGAGCTTGCGCCCCATTGAATCACTGGCGAAAGAGGTTCGTGAGCTGGAAGAACATCATCGCGAGAAGCTGAACCCGGAAACCACCCGTGAGCTCACCAGCCTGGTGCGTAACCTCAACCGCCTGCTGAAAAGTGAACGCGAACGCTACGATAAATACCGTACCACCCTTACCGACCTGACCCACAGCCTGAAAACTCCGCTGGCCGTCATGCAAAGTACCCTGCGTTCAATGCGCAGTTCGAAGCTGAGCGTCGATGATGCCGAGCCGGTGATGCTGGAGCAGATCAGCCGTATTTCCCAGCAAATTGGCTATTACCTGCACCGCGCCAGCATGCGTTCCGGCAGCGCGCTTCTGAGCCGCGAGCTGCACCCGGTAGCCCCGCTTCTGGATAACCTCACGTCCGCCCTCAACAAGGTGTATCAGCGTAAAGGGGTGAACATCAGCCTCGATATCTCGCCAGAGATAAGCTTTGTGGGTGAAAAAAATGACTTCATGGAAGTGATGGGTAACCTACTGGATAACGCCTGCAAATACTGCCTGGAGTTCGTGGAAGTGTCAGCGCGTCAGACGGAAACCGAACTGCATATTATCGTTGAGGATGATGGCCCGGGGATCCCTCGAAATAAACGCGATGTGGTGTTCGATCGCGGTCAGCGCGCCGATACGCTACGTCCTGGCCAGGGCGTCGGATTAGCCGTCGCCCGTGAGATTGTCGACCAGTACGACGGGAAAATCGAAACCAGCGAAAGTCTGCTGGGCGGCGCCAGAATGGAGGTTATTTTTGGCCGCCAGCAGCCCACATTGAACGATAGTTAACCCGTTATGTGAAAAATGCGAGGATCTCGCAGCCGGGGGGCTGAGCTTCCGTTATAATCCGAGTCAGTAAGAGCCTGCGGAATAAAAAAATATGGATTATCACTTAACGCTTAACTGGCCCGAGTTTATTGAACGTTACTGGCAAAAACGCCCGGTGGTTCTGAAACGCGGATTCAGCAATTTTGTCGACCCTATCTCGCCTGACGAGCTGGCAGGTCTGGCCATGGAAAACGAAGTCGACAGCCGTCTGGTCAGCCACCAGGACGGGAAATGGCAGGTTAGCCACGGTCCTTTCGAAAGCTACGATCACCTCGGTGAAAACAACTGGTCGCTGCTGGTGCAGGCGGTCAACCACTGGCACGAGCCCACTGCCGCCTTAATGCGCCCGTTCCGCGCCCTGCCCGACTGGCGCATGGACGATCTGATGATCTCCTTCTCCGTGCCGGGCGGCGGCGTAGGTCCACATCTTGACCAGTACGACGTGTTCATCATTCAGGGTACGGGCCGCCGCCGCTGGCGCGTGGGCGAAAAAGTCCCGATGAAGCAGCACTGCCCGCATCCTGACCTGCTTCAGGTTGACCCGTTTGAAGGGATTATCGACGAAGAGCTGGAGCCGGGTGATATTCTCTACATTCCGCCGGGATTCCCTCACGAAGGCTACTCCCTGGAAAACTCACTCAACTACTCCGTGGGGTTCCGCGCGCCAAGCGGCCGCGAGATGATCAGCGGATTTGCCGACTATGTTCTGCAACGCGAGCTGGGCAGCTATCGTTACAGCGATCCTGATGTGCCTGCGCGCGAGCATCCGGCGGATATTCTGCCAGAAGAACTCGATAAGCTGCGCGGCATGATGCTGGATCTGATCAACGAGCCGGAGCACTTCAAACAGTGGTTTGGTGAGTTTATCAGCCAGTCTCGTCATGAGCTGGACGTTGCGCCGCCGGAGCCACCGTATCAGGCTGACGAGATTTATGATGCGCTTCAGCAGGGCGACAAGCTGACGCGTCTGGGCGGGTTGCGCGTGCTGCGCATTGGTGAAGAAGTGTTCGTTAACGGCGAGAAGCTGGACTCTCCGCACCGTCCGGCGCTGGAAGCCATTGCCAGCCATCTGGTGCTGACTGCCGACACCTTTGGCGATGCGCTGGAAGATCCTTCCTTCCTCGCGATGCTCGCCGCGCTGGTCAACAGCGGGTACTGGTTCTTTGAGGACTAAGTCGTGATATTTGCCGGGTGGCGGCTTCGCCTTACCCGGCCTACAAAAGCACGATCCCGTAGGCCCGGTAAGCGTAGCGCCACCGGGCGTTTTTATCTCCGCTCACCCGCCGCAAAATCCTCGATCTCTCCCGCCCAATCCACCGGATACAAGCCTTCCCGTACATCGCGATGAAACGTTGAATACGGCCAGTCGCTGACCTTACTGACATAGCCATGTTTCACCGGATTGATGTAGACGTAATCCACATGCCGACGGTAGTCTTTTTCGTTACGGACTGTGTGCTCCCAGAAGCGTGGCTGCCAGATATGGCGCATGCCGATGTAGCGGCTGAATGTCTTTTTAATGTCGCGCCAGCGGGCCGAAAAGTCACTGTCGCCTTCCGGTAAGGTCCAGATACAGTGCATATGTTCAGGAAGGATTACCCATGCGTTGATAGTAAATGGCTTTGCATGTTTAACCGTTGAGGTGGCAGCACGCAGGCTGTCGATATGACGGGTAAGCAAATCGCTTTGGCGGTTTTGCAGGTTGACGGTGAAGAACCAGGTTCCACCAGGGACGTAGTGGCGACGATAGTTTGACATGGCGCTCCTTGCCTGAATGCCGGGTGGCGGCTTCGCCTTACCCGGCCTACATTACGATCGTAGGCTCGGTAAGCGTAGCGCCACCGGGCTTTTTCTTACCGCTTCGCGGTCAACTCCGCTATCCGCACTATCACCTTCACCGCTTTTTCCATTCCTTCGAGCGTCACAAACTCATGCTTGCCATGGTAGTTGTAGCCACCGGTAAACAGGTTCGGGCACGGCAGCCCCATAAACGACAGCTGAGAACCGTCGGTGCCGCCGCGAATCGGCTTCAGCTGCGGTTCAATATCGCAATCGCGCATCGCCTGCTGGGCGATATCGAGAATATGCGGATGCGCCATCACCTTCTCGCGCATGTTGTAATAGCTGTCTTCAATGATCAGCTCAATATAGCAATCAGGGTGTAAACCTTTACCGACCTTCTTGGCGATCTCCATCATCTTGCGCTTGCGCGCCTCAAAGGCTTTGCGGTCGAAATCGCGGATGATGTAGTGCATCTGCGCGCTGTCCACGGTGCCTTTGATGCTGGTCAGGTGATAGAAACCTTCATACCCTTCGGTCTGTTCAGGGCTCTCTTCCGCCGGGACTTCTGCATGAATTCTGGACGCCAGCGACAGCGCGTTCACCATGACACCTTTCGCCGAGCCGGGGTGAACGTTGTTGCCGACAATTTTGATCGTGACGGACGCGGCATTGAAGTTTTCATACTCCAGTTCACCGACGCCACCGCCGTCGACGGTATAGGCCCACTGCGCGTTAAAAGCTTCCACGTCGAAGTGCTTCGCGCCCTTGCCGACCTCTTCATCCGGCGTAAAGGCCACGCGGATATCCCCGTGCGGGATATTTTTGCCCTTCAGCACCGCCAGCGCCGTCATGATCTCCGCGATACCCGCCTTGTCATCCGCCCCCAGCAGCGTTTTACCGTCGGTGGTGATCAGCGTCTGGCCCAGCAGCTGGTGCAGCACGGGGAACATCACCGGCGAGAGCACCTCGTCGCCAATGCCCAGCGCAATATCGCCGCCGCGGTAGTTTTCCACAATCTGCGGGTTCACATGTTTACCGCTAAAATCCGGAGAGGTGTCGACATGGGAGATAAAGCCAATCGCCGGAATATCACCCTTAACATTCGCCGGCAGCGTTGCCATCACAGTGCCTTTTTCACTTAACGTGACGTTGACCAGCCCCATGGCGTCAAGCTGCTCTTTAAGCAGGTTTAATAACTTCCACTGGCCTTCGGTGCTCGGCACCTGGCGAACACCCGGTTTAGATTGGGTATCCAGCGAAACGTACTGTAAAAAACGCTCAAGTAATTTATCCATGCAGTCACCCTCACTTTTCGTGACAACATTATCAGTAAGCATCAAAACGCAAATATTGCGTCAGGTCACTTTTATCCCGCAAACGAGAATATTTTCCGTTTATATGGTTATGCGTTAGTAAATGTAGCTTATGAATCAGTGACAAGGTTTGGCGTTCGCAGGGGATTGCCGTAGAATGTCCGCCCTCATTACGAGTCACCAAGGTGGTTACACACAAACCCCGCTTCAGTCTGCTGCCTGAGGCGTCTATATGGGACAGCGCAAAAATTGAATACACAATCCCGTTCACGTTCACCGCTGGTGCAACTGGAACGAATTCGTAAAAGTTTTGATGGTAAAGACGTTATTTCCGACCTCACTCTGACCATCAATGACGGTGAGTTTCTGACGCTGCTTGGCCCCTCGGGCTGCGGCAAAACAACCGTACTGCGCCTTATCGCCGGGCTGGAAAGCGTCGATAACGGCCATATCCATCTTGAAAACCAGGACATCACCCAAGTTCCTGCCGAAGACCGCCACGTCAATACCGTCTTTCAGAGCTACGCCCTGTTCCCGCACATGACCGTGTTTGAAAACGTGGCGTTTGGCCTGCGGATGCAAAAAACGCCGGCGAATGAGATCGAACCGCGCGTCACCGACGCCCTGCGCATGGTGCAGCTTGAGACGTTTGCCCAGCGTAAACCCCATCAGCTTTCCGGCGGCCAGCAGCAGCGCGTGGCCATCGCCCGCGCCGTGGTCAACAAGCCGCGTCTGCTCCTGCTGGATGAATCCCTCTCGGCGCTGGATTACAAGCTGCGCAAGCAGATGCAGAACGAGCTCAAAGCCCTGCAGCGCAAGCTCGGCATTACCTTTGTCTTCGTCACCCACGATCAGGAAGAGGCCCTGACCATGTCCGACCGCATCGTGGTGATGCGCGACGGCAAAATCGAGCAGGACGGCACGCCGCGCGAAATCTACGAAGAGCCGAAGAATCTGTTTGTCGCCAGCTTCATTGGCGAGATCAATATCTTCGACGCCACGGTGATTGAGCGTCTGGACGACCAGCGCGTGCGCGCCAGCGTCGAAGGACGCGAGTGTAATATCACGGTGACTTTCCCCGTCGAAAAGGGACAAAAACTCAACGTTCTGCTGCGCCCGGAAGATCTGCGCGTCGATGAAATTCACGGCAATACCGAGGCCGAAGGGTTAATCGGCTATATCCGCGAGCGCAACTACAAAGGGATGACGCTGGAGTCCGTTGTCGAGCTGGAGAACGGCAAGATGGTGATGGTCAGCGAGTTCTTTAACGAAGACGACCCTGACTTCGACCACTCTCTCGACCAGAAAATGGTTATCAACTGGGTAGAAAGCTGGGAGGTTGTGCTGGCTGATGAAGAACACAAGTAAATTCCAGAATGTGGTGATCGCCACGATCGTCGGTTGGCTTGTGCTGTTTGTCTTTTTACCCAACCTGATGATCGTTGCCACCAGCTTTCTGACCCGCGACGACGCTAGCTTCGTTTCGCTGGTCTTTACGCTGGACAACTACGCGCGCCTGCTCGATCCGCTCTATTTTGACGTGCTGCTGCACTCGCTCAACATGGCGCTGATTGCCACCCTTGCCTGTCTGGTGCTGGGGTATCCTTTCGCATGGTTCCTCGCGGGCCTGCCGCAAAAGGTGCGGCCCCTGCTGCTGTTTTTACTGATTGTTCCCTTCTGGACCAACTCGTTAATCCGCATCTACGGGCTGAAAATCTTCCTTAGCACTAAAGGCTATCTCAACGAGTTTCTGCTGTGGCTGGGGGTGATTGAGACGCCGATCCGCATCATGTTTACCCCGAGCGCGGTGATTGTCGGCCTGGTCTATATCCTGCTGCCGTTTATGGTGATGCCGCTCTACTCCAGCATCGAGAAGCTGGATAAACCGCTGCTGGAGGCGGCAAAAGATCTGGGCGCTAACAAGCTGCAGACCTTCATCCGCATTATTATCCCTCTGACCATGCCCGGCATTATCGCGGGCTGTCTGCTGGTAATGCTCCCGGCGATGGGCTTGTTCTACGTGTCGGATCTGATGGGCGGCGCGAAAAACCTGCTGATCGGTAAAGTGATCAAGAGCCAGTTCCTGAACATCCGCGACTGGCCGTTCGGCTCCGCGACCAGCATTACGCTGACGGTGATCATGGGCCTGATGCTGCTGGTCTACTGGCGCGCCTCACGCTTGCTGAATAAAAAGGTTAGCGATATTGATGATTAATCATCATAAATCAAAAAATTAAGTCGCGTTTTTTAGCACAAAACCATTGCTAATAAACGCTCCCCTAAAACAACCAAACTCAAGCATTTACGCTTGAGTTTTGGAGAACGATTTTTTAACCATCGTTAACGTAAAAATTTCTTTCATCATAAACGCGTTAGTGATGGACTCAGCCTTCACTACCCTGAGCCACCCTCTATTTCATATAGCGAAGCTGCTCAGTTTGCATCGGACATTTTCAGTGTCATTTGGTTAGACAACTTCACATTTTTAAATCTCTAGCATGTAATTTAGCCTTTTTAATCAGCTGAATTAACTATAGTTCTGTGACAATAAAAATTTCATGATATAATGTTCTTCCAGACTAACTCATCAAATCGCAAAAAATGTATAGTACAAAATCAGCTGTTGCTTATGATAAGCTTCATCACGTTGATGGGCTCAGAGGTATAGCCTGTCTTATGGTCGTTTTTTCACATTTGGCTTTAATTTTTTATCCTGGATTGCACGATTCCAATCTGATTAACAATAACCAATTTGTTAATTTCATATTCAATAGCCCTCTTTCATTTTTTTATTCCGGCACGGCAGCAGTCTTTATTTTCTTCACGTTAAGTGGTTTTATTCTTTCTCATGCATTTATGAATGGGAAAGATTTATTAGAAAATATTACGCCAATGGTCACAAAACGTTATTTTAGACTGGCAATACCTGCAGTTGTCTCTTGTTTTTTTTGTCTAATGGTTCTAACAAGTGATCTTCCAAACCGAGAAATGCTATCAAGTTGGATCCAATCTTATAGGGTCGACAACCCTTCAATTGCAAACGCTTTATATTCAGGTAGTATCAGCGCATTTTTGGGAGATGGTTCTTCTTACAACCCAGTGCTTTGGACTATGAAAATAGAATTAATAGGTTCGTTTCTTACATATTTTTTGTGCACAACTCTTATTAAATCTCATAAGAAAAGCCTAATAATTTTATTCTTTGGAATGATGTTTTTCCTTTCAACCATTCCTCAAAAAGAAAAGTATGGTTACATAGCATTTCTTGTTGGGATTTATCTTTTCTTCTCTAACTTTAGAGTAAGTAATATATCAGCATTCATTTTATTAATCCTTGGCATATATGCAGGGGGGATACATTATGGTTCATCCCCTTATATTTATACAATATATTATACTCGATTCTTTTTAAATGGCGAAGAATCAAATGCATACATCCTATTTAACTTCATATCCGGGGTTATAATCACAACCATTATCCTTAAAAACGTATCATTCAAAAAAACATTCGGGCATGGGATCTTTACATTTATGGGTAAAGTTTCCTTCAGCGTATATCTTTTCCACTTACCCATACTAGTAATCACATCCCCACTTATATTTAATTATTTTTATGGAAAAGGCTTCGGTTATGCAACCTGTGCCCTCAGTGCATCTATCGTATCTGCATTATTAATTTATGCGCTATCAAATTTAGTATTTAAAATGGTCGACAAGCCATCAATGAGACTCTCCAGTAAAATAGCTTCCGTTTTATTTATTAATAAATTCAGGGCTAATGGATACTCATCACTAAAAGAAACCAAAGAATAAAACATAACTAAGTGAATGTTATAAAACATACACATACACATTCACTTAGTTAATAATATATTATAACTACCCCTCAGGCTTATTATGGAGGGAGAAAATCCAACTAGATTTCACGAACAGCGCTCTCTGTCAGAACGTTTATATCGAGCACAAGGGATCGACACGAAAACTCTGTTGGGTCATAAAGTACAGGCCACTACCGACAAATATAATTACAGTAGCGGGCGAGAGTGGAGCAAGCTGGTCATAAGAATGGCCGTTTTTTCCCGATCATAAGAAAATTATTGTAAAATGCGCGGCCTTAGTGATGGTCGCTCTGTGTTGTTGTGGTCGTTGGTTTTGGTGAAAAGCTTTGGAGAGGTTTGGAGAAGGGAAAACTTGAATATTTTCAATATGCTGAAAGCATCATGCCTTCTGAATAAAAAGGTGGAACTCGAATGATCGGTCGACTGCTTCGCGGCGGTTTTATGACCGCCATTTATGCCTATCTCTATATCCCGATCGTTATTTTGATCGTGAACTCGTTTAACAGCTCACGCTTCGGGATTAACTGGCAGGGCTTTACCACCAGCTGGTACAGCCTGCTGATGAACAACGATAGCCTCCTTCAGGCCGCTCAGCACTCGCTGACGATGGCGATCTTCTCCGCCACCTTCGCGACGCTGATTGGCTCGCTCACCGCCGTGGCGCTCTACCGCTATCGCTTTCGCGGCAAACCGTTCGTCAGCGGTATGCTGTTTGTGGTGATGATGTCGCCGGACATCGTGATGGCCATTTCGCTGCTGGTGCTGTTTATGCTGCTGGGCGTACAGCTTGGCTTCTGGTCGCTGCTGTTCTCGCATATCACTTTCTGCCTGCCGTTTGTGGTGGTGACCGTCTTTGCGCGTCTTAAAGGGTTCGACGTGCGCATGCTGGAGGCGGCGAAGGATCTGGGTGCCAGCGAGATGACCATCCTGCGCAAAATCATCCTGCCGCTGGCGATGCCCGCCGTGGCGGCCGGATGGCTACTTAGCTTCACCCTGTCGATGGATGACGTGGTCGTGTCCTCCTTCGTCACCGGTCCGAGCTATGAAATTCTGCCGTTGAAGATCTATTCCATGGTGAAAGTCGGCGTCTCACCGGAGGTGAACGCGCTGGCGACCATTCTGCTGGTGTTTTCGCTGGTTCTGGTGATCGCCAGCCAGGTTATTGCTCGTGATAAAACAAAATCTCAGGGGACAATGAAATGAAAAAAATGCTCGCCGCTGCGGCACTGGTGCTTGGCATGGGTGCCGCGCACGCTGATGACAGCAAAACGCTCTACTTCTACAACTGGACCGAGTACGTGCCGCCGGGCCTGCTGGAACAGTTCACGAAGGAGACGGGCATCAAGGTTATCTACTCGACCTACGAGTCGAATGAAACCATGTACGCCAAGCTGAAAACCTACAAAGACGGCGCGTACGATCTGGTCGTGCCTTCCACCTACTTTGTCGACAAAATGCGCAAAGAGGGCATGATCCAGAAGATCGACAAAACGAAGCTAACCAATTTTTCAAACCTCGATCCTGAGATGCTTAACAAGCCATTCGACCCCAATAACGACTACTCCATTCCGTACATCTGGGGAGCAACCGCGATTGGCGTGAATAGCGATGCCGTCGATCCGAAAACGGTGACAAGCTGGGCCGACCTGTGGAAACCGGAATACAAGGGTAGCCTGCTGTTAACCGACGACGCGCGTGAGGTGTTCCAGGTCGCGCTGCGCACGCTGGGCTACTCGGGCAACACGACGGATCCCAAAGAGATTGAAGCGGCATATGCCGAGCTGAAAAAGCTGATGCCTAACGTGGCGGCGTTCAACTCTGATAACCCGGCAAACCCGTATATGGAAGGCGAAGTGAACCTGGGGATGGTGTGGAACGGCTCCGCGTATGTCGCCCGCCAGGCCGGGACGCCGCTTGAGGTGGTCTGGCCGAAAGAAGGGGGGATCTTCTGGATGGACAGCCTTGCGATCCCCGCCAACGCGAAAAACGCTGAAGGGGCGCACAAGCTGATTAACTTCCTGCTGCGCCCGGACGTGGCGAAACAGGTTGCCGAGACGATTGGCTACCCGACGCCAAACCTCGCCGCACGCAAGCTGCTGAAGCCTGAAGTGGCTAACGATAAATCGCTCTACCCGGATGCCGAAACCATCAGCAAAGGTGAATGGCAAAACGATGTCGGTGACGCCAGCCGCCTCTACGAAGAGTATTACCAGAAATTAAAAGCGGGCCGATAAACGGTATCGCGTTCTTCCTCACGCCATACGTGCGGCGTGAGGAGGATTAACTGACCGCATTCTCCCCAGCCCAGATCGTCGCCTTTCTCATCGCCTCAACCACATCCTCATCCGACAGACCCAGCGCCTGACGAACCCGGGTCGCCTCGTCCCACTGCTGCTGTTCATAGTAACGGCACAGGCTCACCATATCGGCTAACCGTCCCTCCTGGTGGCACAGGGCATTGCTCACGCTCTGCGGGACCGCAATTTGCTTCATCAACTCGGCCATCGGCTGTTCGAGGAGGGTATCGAGCAGCGAAAACAGGCCGCACATGAAGGCATTTTCAGCCAGCGTCGGTTCGTTCATCGTCCCGGCTATCAGCTCGCAGAACTTGCCGCGCATCATGCTCAACGGGTAAAGCTCGCTGACGGTGTCATTGCCTGCGCTCGCCAGGACCACGACGGCAACAAACCGTCTCAGCTGGTTTTCCCCGAGATATCTGAGGACTTCGCTCAGGGTTAACTTGCTGAAATTACAGGCACCGATATGTTTAAAGGCGGTGTGCTTCATGTAGCGCATGATTTTCCAGGACAGCGTGAGATCGGTTTTAATCAACGATTCGACGATCCGAAAATCAGGTTTATTGCGCCCAACCTCCATTTGCAGCCGAAAAATTGCCAGCTGATTTTGCGATAGCCGTTTATATTTAATGACCTCCGGACGGCAGAAAAAATAGCCCTGAAACAGCGAGAATCCCTCTTCCCTGTATTGGCTGAATTCCTCTTTAGTCTCAATTTTTTCAGCGAGATATTTAATATGCCCGGTTAAATGTTTACGCTCTTTCAGATACTGTTTAATTTGCGCTAAGGTATAATTTCTGACGTCAAATTTCAGTATTGAAATATAGGGTAAAAAAGCATCCCATTCTGGAGCAAGGGTGAAATCATCAAGCGCAAACTGATAACCATCCGCACTCATCTCCCTGACGGCCTGCAACAGCTCCGCTCCCGGCACAGCATCTTCCAGGATCTCAATGACCACGCTCTCTTTATCCAGCGCTTCTCCACTGCGGTCTATGACCATCCGCGAAGGGAAGTTAATAAACGACGTATGTGCCCCGGCGATGCGCTGGGACGGCACGCATAAAAACTGATCTGATATCATCCTGGAGGTGGCATATTCCGCCGACACGTCCGGAAAACGGTTTGTCATCCCATCTCTGAAGAGCAGTTCATAGGCCACCGTCTTCATCTCAGGGTTAAAAATGGGTTGTCGCGCAATAAATCCGTACATATCCCATCCTCCTCTACAACTTTATATTTATTAGCATCCTCTTTCTACACGACGATAACGAGCTTTATCGAGCACTATTTTGATTGAATGCACAAAATAAAAGCATCCACACTAATTAACTGGATTTACAAATAAAAATTTAAATTAAATATCCCTGGCGCTCTACAGAAAGAGGAGAAAATATCCGATAAGGAATATGTGCCTGCCCGACATGCACGATATTACGGGAGATGAGAATGAAAGACGCCGTGGTCCAAAGAAAAAAAATAAGAGTCAAGACGTTGATGCTATTGTCCATTTTCCTCACCGTAACGGTGGGCTTTACGGCAACGATCGGGTTTATGATGTGGCAGTGGATGGCCCAGCAGGAGGTTCTGGCCAAAAAGCATATCCGCCAGATTGCCGAGGTGCAAGCGTTGCAGGTCAGTAAACAGCTGGATTCTGCCCTGACTGCCGCCCGGGATATGGCCAACAGCGCCCTGGCGCTGCGCGAGGCGGGCGTGACCGATCGCCAGAGCCTGAACCAGCTGCTCATCCACTACCTTTCGGCTCACCCACAGTTTCTCTCCATGTCGATGGCCTTTGAGCCCAACGCGTTCGACGATAAAGATGCCGTCTGGGCCGGTCAAAGCGGTGAAGATCCTGCCGGGCGCTACGCCCGCTACGTTGACCGGGACGCCACCGGCAAACCGGCATTACACCTGCTGACGGACATCGAAACGCCCGGCAGCGGCGATTATTATCTGCTGCCGAAACAACGCCATAAAGATGTGATCATCGAGCCCTATATCTATCCCTACAACGGCGTCGACGTGATGCTCACCTCGATTGCCGCCCCCATCATGCGTGACGGTCAGTTTCTGGGCTCGGTCACCTCTGACTTCTCCCTCGCCACGCTGCAGTCGACGATCGGCGCGATTAAACCGTGGAACGGCACGGGCTATGCCCTGCTCCTCTCAGCGGGTAATAACGTGGTGTCCAGCCCGGACCAGCGCGCGGCGGGCAAGCCTTACGCCGGTCAGATTGCCGGTCATGACGTCACCCGCATCAACGATCCGCTGCTGAAGGAGGACGTGTTCATCACCTGGCAGGACATCGCCGTCGGTAACAGCCAGACGCCGTGGAAACTCGCCATTATCACGCCGGTCAGCGAAGTGATGGCCGAAGCGCGTGCATTTTTACTGAAAGCCATCATCATGATGGTGTTAAGCATCGTGGCGGTTAGCCTGGTCATGGCACAGATCTTCACCCGCAAAGTTGACCGTCCTGTTGGGGGAGAACCTTCGGAGGCGGCCGGGATCGCCCTGGCCGTTGCCCGGGGAGACCTGAACAACACCATCCCGGTGCGTTCCGGAGATACCCACAGCATTTTTTATGCCCTGCACACCATGCAGATGCAGCTCAAGCGCATCGTCGACAATATCAGCGAAGCCAGCCACTCCGTGCACGGCGGCACCAGCGAAATTTCGGCGGGCAACCTGGACCTCGCCTCGCGAACCGAGGAACAGGCGGCTGCGATTGTTGAAACGGCAGCCAGCATGGAAGAGATTTCGGTCACGGTGAAGAATAACGCCGACAACGCCCACAAGGCGACCACGCTGACCGATCGCGCCGCGAGCCTCGCCGGGCATGGCGAAACGCTGGTGAACGACGTGGTCGTGGTGATTGGGGAGATTGATGAGAGCGCGCGTAAGATCGGCGAGATTAACAGCATTGTCGATGGCATCGCCTTCCAGACCAATATCCTGGCGCTGAATGCTGCCGTTGAAGCGGCACGGGCTGGCGAACAGGGGCGCGGCTTCGCGGTAGTCGCTGGGGAAGTGCGCAATCTTGCCCAGCGAAGCGCTAACGCGGCAAAAGAGATCTCTCAGCTGATTGCCGAGTCCTCAGGGCGTGTGAGCAAGGGCGTTGAGCTGGTCAATGAAACCGGCGTGATGATGAAACAGGTGATTGAAGCGGTGTCGCATGTGCATCTGGTCATCAACGATATCGTTCAGGCGCTGGACGAGCAAAATCGCGGGATTAGCCAGGTCAGCACCGCCGTTAACCAGATGGACAGCACGACCCAGCAGAACGCCTCTCTGGTTCAGCAGATCTCTGCGGCGGCGCTCTCGCTGGATGAGCAGGCTAAATCGCTCGAGAAGACGCTGGCGTTTTTCCATTCATAAATAAAAAGGCACCCGCAGGACGGGTGCCTTTTCACGCGATTGCCGTTATAGCCCTTTCAGCAGCTTGTCGACAAACTCCGGTACGACCGTGCTTGCCAGACCGTAGTGTTTCTCTTCAAACTCGCTGCCCACCTGGCTTGGCTCAAGATTGAGTTCTACCGTATGCGCACCGTGCAGGCGCGCTTCGTGGACAAACCCCGCCGCCGGATAAACATGACCGGATGTGCCGATGGCGATAAACACGTCGGCCATCGCCAGCGCGCTGTAGATATCATCCATTCCCAGCGGCATTTCGCCGAACCAGACCACGTGCGGACGCAGGCGCGACGGGAACTGGCAGCAGTGGCACTTATCCTCTGGCAGCACGTCCTCTTGCCAGTCCAGCACCTGACCGCTCCAGGCGCAGCGAACCTTGAGCAGCTCGCCGTGCATGTGGATGATGTTCTTGTTACCGGCCCGCTCGTGCAGGTTATCGATATTCTGCGTCACCAGCAGAAAACGATCGCCGAGCGCCTCTTCGAGCTTCGCCAGCGCCAGATGCGCCGCATTCGGCGCGACGTCAGGCTGCTGAAGCTGACGACGGCGGGCGTTGTAAAACGCCTGGACGAGATCCGGATCGCGGGCAAAGCCTTCCGGCGTGGCTACATCCTCCACGCGGTGCTCTTCCCACAGCCCGTCCGCCGCGCGGAAGGTTCGAATTCCTGACTCGGCGGAGATCCCCGCCCCGGTCAGCACCACCACTCTGGGTTTATCCATCGCTTCTGGCATTATTCTGTCTCTGAAAAAAATCCGCTGGCGCAAGCGCTCACGCAAGCGGCGTTTGTTTTTGCGAAAACGGCTGAGTCGACCCTGGCGACGCGACAGCATAGAAACCTCGTAAACTAATCGGTGAGATGAAGGAATGCGGCTCCGCGCATGCCTCCTGCGTCCCCGTGTCGCGCGCGTTCAATACGCGGCACGCGGGCAACCGGCAATAAATGTCGGGGCAAACGCCCGGACAACCGTTCCGTAATCGCGGTAAAGTTTGAAAGCCCTCCCCCGATCACCAGCAGATCCGGGTCGACGATGGTGAGAATATTTCCCAGACACACCGCCAGCAGATCCAGATAACGCTCGACGTGCTCACGCGCCTGCGCATCCCCTTGCTCCCACAGGGTAATGATTTGAGGGGCCTCAAGTTTCTGATGATAGAAGTGTTCGTAAAGCCATGCAAACCCGCGACCGGAGAGGGTGTTCTCAATACAGCCGTGCTGGCCGCAGCCGCAGCGGGTCAGCGGGAAATCGCGCCCCACTACCTCCAGGGCATCCACCGGGAGACGGATATGACCAAACTCGCCGGTGATGTAGCTGCGCCCGGTGATTGGCTTCCCGTTGATCACAATTCCCCCGCCGACGCCGGTACCGAGGATCAGACCCATCACCAGCGGATACTGACGGAACTCATCGTCCCAGGCTTCGGAGAGCGCAAAGCAGTTAGCATCATTGTCTAAACGCACGTCGCGTTCAAGGAGGGCAGAGAGATCGGCGCGGAGCGGTTTACCGCTGGCGGCAGGCACGTTGGCGGCATACAGCGTGCCGTCGTCGGTTTCGGGCATACCCGGAATGCCGATGCCGACGCTGCCTTTCACGCCAAAGCGTTCATCGGCCTGCGCCACCAGCGCGGCAATCGCGGTTAAAAATTCGTCGTAGCTTTCGCGCGGCGTGGGAACGCGGGTTTCCCACTGTAGTTTGAGGTCTTTATCAAACACGCCGAGCGCAATCTTGGTGCCGCCAATATCAAATCCGTAATACATAACGCATTCCTCTTTTAACCTGGCGGCCCGAAAGCCGCTAGATCATGACGTAATTACTGGCCACTTAATACCCTCGCCGGATCAATTCGGCTTGCGCGACGCGCCGGATACCAGCTTGCCAGCAGACTCAGTAAAAGTGCTGTAACCAGCACATAAAAAACGTCCAGCCAGTGCAGTTCCGACGGCAGGAAGTCAATAAAGTAGATATCACCCGACAGGAACTGGTGACCAATAAGCTTTTCGATCCCGTTGATAATCGGCGTCAGCTGCAGGGAAACCACCACGCCAATCACCACGCCGCACAGGCTGCCGAACAGCCCTGCCAGCAAACCGTACCAGACGAAGATGGCGCGAATAAAACCGTCTTTCGCCCCCAGCGTACGCAGCACGGCGATGTCGCCGCTCTTGTCCTTGACCGCCATCACCAGCGTCGAGACGATATTAAAGCACGCGACACCAATCACCAGCACCATCGCCAGATACATGATGGCGCGGATCATCTGGATATCACGGTACATATAGCCGTAAGTGCCGATCCAGCTTTTGATGTAGACATAGTTATTGGTCACGCTGCCCGCGTCGCGAACCAGTTTGTTGGCGTTAAAGACGTCGTTCACCTTAATGGCAATGCCCGTCACGCTGTCAGCCATGTCGAGATACTGGCGCGCATCCTCCATCGGCACCATCGCAAAGCTATGGTCAAGCTGACCGCTCAGCTGAAGAATACCGGTGACGTGCAGGCGCACGCGCTTAGGCTGCTGCAGCTTGTGGTCGGCGCTGGCGTTCGGGATCATGATCGACACCCAGTCGCCCTGCTTCACCTTCAGGGCATCGGCCACGCCTTTACCCATGATGATCTGCTGCTCGCCGGCCTTAAAGTTGGCCCACGCGCCGTTCTGCACATAGTTTGGCAGCGCGCTGAGGCGCGCTTCCTGGGCAGGGTTGACCCCTTTCACCTGAATCGCGCGCAGGTTTACCCCGCTCTCCACCAGCCCGGTAAAGTTAATGTAGGGCGCGGCGGCGGCAATGCCCGGCACCTTTTCGACTTTGGCGAGCTCATCGCTCCAGTTCGTCCACGGCTGGTTAACCGGCTCGATCTCCCCGTGCGGCACTACCGCCAGAATGCGGTTATTCAGCTCGCGCTCAAAGCCGTTCATGGCGCTCAAGCCGACAATCAGCACCGCCACACCGAGCGCAATGCCGATGGTCGAGATGACGGAGATCAGCGACACCATGCCGCCGCGACGGCGGCCGCGGCTAAAACGTAAACCGATGAGTAAGGATAACGGTGACGCCATTACTCTGCTCCCATCAGGGTCAGTTCCGCGTTCAGATGGCCGTCGCGCATCTCAAGCTGACGCCCCATGCGTTTTGCCAGCTGCAGATCGTGGGTTACGACCAGAAACGCGGTGCCCTGCGAGGCGTTCAGCTCGCCCAGAAGCTGGAAAATACTGTCCGCATTGCGGGCATCCAGGTTACCGGTAGGCTCATCCGCCAGCACCAGACGCGGGTTGTTGACCAGCGCACGGGCAATCGCCACGCGCTGGCGCTCGCCGCCGGAAAGCTCAGAGGGACGATGGTTACCGCGATGGCCCAGCCCTACCGCTTTCAGCATGTCGCTGGCGCGGGCGTTAATTTCTGCCGGTTTCTTTTTGCCAATCAGCAGCGGCATCGCCACGTTTTCCAGCGCCGTGAAATCCGGCAGCAGGTGGTGGAACTGGTAGATAAAGCCCAGCTCGCGGTTACGCAGCTCGGCCTTCGCCGCGGAGGACATTTTGCTCATCGGCTGGCCGGAGAAAATCACGTCGCCGTTAGTTGGCGTATCCAGCCCGCCCAGCAGGTGCAGCAGCGTACTTTTACCCGAGCCGGAGCTGCCGACAATCGCCATCATCTCGCCTTCGCCCACGCTGAAGCTCACATTGTGCAGCACGTCGGTTTGCACAGTGCCTTCCTGATAGCGTTTGGACAGGTTGTCGCATTGCAACAGGATCTTATTCATAACGTAAAGCCTCAGCGGGTTGAGTGGCGGCAGCGCGCCAGGAAGGATAAAGCGTAGAAAGCAGCGCAATGGCCATCGCGGCCAGCGCAATACCGACCACCTGCAGCGGCTCGATAGCCACCGGCAGCGCCGCGCCGTCGAGCAGGGCGCCGATGATCGGCATTAAGTTATTAAGCTGGCTGGCAAGCAAGGCCCCCAGCACGGCGCCGAGCAGCGCGCCGATGATGCCTGCGCTGGCCCCCTGCACCATAAACACCGCCATAATCTGGCGCGGCGTGAGCCCCTGGGTTTGCAGAATGGCGACTTCGCCCTGCTTCTCCATCACCATCAGGCCCAGCGAGGTAATGATGTTAAATGCGGCCACGGCCACGATCAGGCTCAGCAGCAGCCCCATCATATTTTTTTCCATCCGCACGGCCTGGAACAGTTCGCCTTTACGCTCGCGCCAGTCCTGCCATTTGGTGCCGTCCGGCAGTTTTTGCTGGCTGAGGGTATCGACCTTCAGCGGCGCGTCGAGCCACAGGCGCCAGCCGGTGATATTCCCTGCCGGGTAGCGCATCAGGCGTGAAGCGTCCTGGATGTTAACCAGCATCTGGTAACCATCGACTTCGCTGTTGGCGGCAAAGGTACCAATCACGTTAAACAGGCGCTGGCTTGGCAGGCGCCCCATCGGCGTAAACTGGCTGGCAGAAGGCACCATTACGCGCAGCTGGTCACCGCGGTTGACGCCAAGCTGTCCGGCAAGCTGTTCACCCAGAATCACGTTGTATTTCCCGGCTTCCAGATCGGTCTGCTTCACGTTAACCAGATACGGCGTCAGCGGATCGTTTTGCGCCGGGTCAATACCCAGCATCACGCCGACCGCCACGCTGCGGGCGCTTTGCAGCACCACGTCGCCGGTCGTCAACGGCGCGACGCGCGTGACGCCCTGTAACTTCGCCGCGCTTTCCGGCAGCTGTTGCGGGTTAACCGAACCGTTGGATGATGAAAGAACGGCCTGCGGCATCAGCCCCAGGATGTTGTTTTGCAGCTCGCGTTCGAAGCCATTCATGACGGAAAGCACCGTCACCAGTGCCATCACGCCAAGCGTAATGCCAATAGTCGAAAGCCAGGAGACAAAGCGACCGAAGCGGTCCGCGGCGCGCCCACGCATGTAACGTAAGCCTATGAAGAGTGCGACAGGTTGATACATGAAATCCGTCTGTTTGCTGATAGCAGACCCACGAGTATATAAGCGAATCCGTTAAGCGTAAATGACTGAAACAGTAAGCTTTGGTAATCATTCTTCCGAAAAATTCAGATAAATCAGGGTGCTATTGTCTGAATACTCACCTCGCAACCTCCACCTTTTCCGAAAAACCGCCGGATACAGACTGTTACCCATTACATCCCGGCTTCGTTTTACAACAATTGCTCGTTCGTTTATGGCAATAAGGTAGTGGCGAATAATGAAGCAAAAAGCATTATGGATTAACCAGATAAAAGGGCTGTGTATCTGCCTGGTGGTTATCTATCATTCGGTTATCACGTTTTATCCGCATCTGATCGGGCTACAACACCCGCTCTCCGGCCTTCTCGCCAAATGCTGGGTCTATTTTAACCTCTATCTCGCACCGTTTCGTATGCCGGTCTTCTTCTTTATCTCCGGCTATCTGATCCGTCGTTATATTGACGAAGTGGACTGGCGAACCAGTCTCGACAAGCGGATCTGGAGCATTGTCTGGGTCCTGGCGCTGTGGGGCGTTCTGCAATGGCAGGCGTTGACCCACCTGAACGCCTGGCTGGCGCCCGAGCGTGAGCTTGCCACCGCGTCGAACGCGGCCTACGCCGAGTCTCTCTCAGGATTTGTACGGGGTATGCTCACCGCCAGCACCAGCCTGTGGTATCTGTATGCCCTGGTGGTCTACTTCACGCTGTGTAAACTGCTGAGCCGCTGGAAGCTGCCGGTTCTGGGACTGCTGGCGCTGGCGAGCATCGCGATTAACTTCATGCCGCTGCCGTGGTGGGGGATGAACAGCGTGGTCCGCAACATGATCTACTACAGCCTCGGGGCGTGGTATGGCGCAGCGCTGATGGCGTGGATGAAAAGCGTCAACCTGCGCCGCATCTGGCTGGCAACCGGGGCTTTCGCCGCCGTCTCCGTGGTGCTGTGGTTTGCTAACGTTCCGCTGCTGCTTTCATTGCTGTCGATTGTGCTGATCATGAAGCTGTTCTACAGCCTTGAGCAGCGCTACGCCGTTCACCCGAACAATCTGCTGAACGTGATTGGCTCAAATACCATTGCGATTTATACCACCCACCGCATCCTGATTGAGGCCTTTAGCCTGTTCCTGATTGGCGAGATGAATGCCGCCTCGTGGCCGGTCTGGGCAGAGCTCACCCTAATGCTGGTCTACCCGTTTGCCAGCCTGCTTATCTGTACCCTTGCCGGGCTCGGAGTGCGTAAAATCTCCACCGCGCTGTTTGGGGACGTTTTCTTCTCTCCTCCGTCTACGCTAACCCTGTCACCTTCAACGCGTTAATGCCCTCTCCGCCCCCGTTTCGGGGGCGTTTAGCCCCGCCGTGCGGTTACGATTTGCTTATGTAAAACGATCGAGGATAATAAAGACATTGCGTATCAGTGATATGCCCCAATACTGTTGGTATATCCATAAGAGACTCTGACATAGCTATGCCTGAACACTATCGTTATTCCTTGCCTGTCAAAGCGGGCGACCAACGCCAGCTGGGTGAACTCACGGGCGCGGCGTGCGCCACGCTGGTGGCGGAAATCGCCGAGCGTCACCCAGGCCCGGTGATTCTGGTTGCCCCAGATATGCAAAACGCCCTGCGCCTGCACGACGAAATTCGCCAGTTCACCGATAGCCTGGTGTTCAGCCTGGCCGACTGGGAGACGCTGCCGTATGACAGCTTCTCTCCGCATCAGGAGATCATCTCCTCGCGCCTGTCGACGCTCTATCAGCTGCCGACCATGCAGCGCGGCGTGCTGATTGTGCCGGTGAACACCCTGATGCAGCGCGTCTGTCCGCACAGCTATCTGCACGGTCACGCGCTGGTGATGAAAAAAGGCCAGCGCCTCTCCCGTGATGCCCTGCGCGCGCAGCTTGACGGTGCCGGCTATCGCCACGTCGACCAGGTGATGGAGCACGGGGAATACGCGACCCGCGGCGCGCTGCTCGACCTTTACCCGATGGGCAGCGACCAGCCGTATCGTCTGGATTTCTTTGATGATGAAATCGACAGCCTGCGCGTATTCGACGCCGACACGCAGCGCACGCTTGAGGAAGTAGAGTCGATCAATTTACTGCCCGCGCATGAGTTCCCCACGGACAAAACCGCTATCGAGCTGTTCCGCAGCCAGTGGCGCGATAAGTTCGAGGTGAAGCGCGACGCGGAACATATTTATCAGCAGGTCAGTAAAGGCACGCTTCCAGCCGGGATCGAATACTGGCAGCCGCTGTTCTTCAACGAGCCGCTGCCTGCCCTGTTCAGCTACTTCCCGGCGAATACGCTGATTGTCAACACCGGGGATATCGACGCCAGCGCCAGCCGCTTTGAAAGCGAAACCCGCGCCCGTTTTGAAAACCGTGGCGTTGATCCGATGCGTCCGCTGCTGCCGCCGGAAGCGCTGTGGCTGCGCACCGACGAACTCAACGCCGAGCTGAAGCGCTGGCCGCGCATGCAGCTGAAAACCGATTCGCTTGCCGAAAAGGCCGCCAATACCAACCTCGCTTTCCGGACGCTGCCGGACCTGGCCGTTCAGGCGCAGCAGAAATCCCCGCTGGATAATCTGCGCAAGTTCCTGGAGTCCTTCACCGGCCCGGTGGTGTTCTCCGTTGAGAGTGAAGGCCGCCGCGAAGCGTTAGGTGAGCTGCTGGGACGCATTAAGGTGGCGCCGAAGCGCATCCTGCGTCTGAGCGAAGCGACCGGAAACGGTCGTTATCTGATGATTGGCGCCGCCGAGCACGGATTCATCGACACGCTCAACAACCTGGCGCTGATTTGCGAAAGCGACCTGCTGGGCGAGCGCGTCGCGCGCCGCCGTCAGGACAGCCGTCGGACCATCAACCCGGACACGCTGATCCGTAACCTGGCCGAGCTGCATCCGGGCCAGCCGATTGTTCACCTGGAACACGGCGTTGGGCGCTATCAGGGGATGACCACGCTGGAAGCGGGCGGCATCAAAGGTGAATATCTGATGCTCACCTACGCCAACGACGCCAAACTGTATGTCCCGGTCTCCTCCCTGCATCTGATCAGCCGCTACGCGGGCGGCGCCGAAGAAAATGCGCCGCTGCACAAGCTGGGCGGCGATGCCTGGGCGCGCGCGCGCCAGAAGGCGGCGGAAAAAGTACGCGACGTGGCAGCCGAGCTTCTGGATATCTACGCCCAGCGCGCGGCCAAACAGGGCTTCGCCTTTAAGCACGATAAAGAACAGTACCAGCTGTTCTGCGACAGCTTCCCGTTTGAAACCACGCCGGATCAGGCCCAGGCCATCAACGCAGTACTGAGCGACATGTGCCAGCCGCTGGCCATGGACCGCTTAGTCTGCGGCGACGTCGGCTTCGGCAAAACCGAAGTGGCGATGCGCGCCGCCTTCCTTGCGGTGGAAAACAACAAGCAGGTGGCGGTGCTGGTGCCGACCACCCTGCTCGCTCAGCAGCACTTTGACAACTTCCGCGACCGTTTCGCCAACTGGCCGGTACGTATCGAGATGCTCTCGCGTTTTCGCAGCACTAAAGAGCAGACGCAGATCCTCGAACAGGCCAGCGAAGGCAAAATCGATATTCTGATCGGCACCCACAAGCTGCTGCAAAGCGATGTGAAGTGGAAAGATCTGGGGCTGCTGATCGTCGACGAAGAGCACCGCTTCGGGGTACGTCATAAAGAGCGAATCAAAGCGATGCGCGCCGACGTCGATATCCTGACCCTGACCGCGACGCCGATCCCGCGAACCCTCAACATGGCGATGAGCGGCATGCGCGATCTGTCTATTATCGCCACGCCGCCGGCACGCCGTCTGGCGGTGAAAACCTTTGTCCGCGAGTACGATAATCTGGTGGTGCGTGAGGCCATTCTGCGTGAAGTGCTGCGCGGAGGTCAGGTCTACTACCTCTACAATGACGTGGAAAACATTCAGAAAGCCGCGGACAGGCTGGCGGAGCTGGTGCCGGAAGCGCGCATAGCTATCGGTCACGGGCAGATGCGCGAGCGCGAGCTGGAGCGGGTAATGAACGACTTCCACCACCAGCGCTTTAACGTGCTGGTGTGTACCACCATCATTGAGACCGGAATCGACATTCCGACGGCAAACACCATCATCATTGAGCGTGCGGATCACTTTGGTCTGGCGCAGCTTCACCAGCTGCGCGGCCGCGTCGGGCGTTCGCACCATCAGGCCTACGCCTGGCTGCTGACGCCGCATCCGAAAGCGATGACCACCGACGCGCAAAAGCGTCTGGAAGCCATCGCCTCGCTGGAAGACCTGGGCGCTGGCTTTGCGCTGGCGACGCACGATCTCGAGATCCGCGGTGCCGGCGAGCTGCTGGGTGAAGACCAGAGCGGCTCCATGGAGACCATCGGCTTCTCGCTCTATATGGAGCTGCTGGAGAACGCGGTTGATGCCCTGAAGGCCGGACGCGAGCCGTCGCTGGAAGATCTCACCAGCCAGCAGACCGAGGTCGAGCTGCGTATGCCTTCCCTGCTGCCGGACGATTTTATTCCGGACGTGAATACCCGACTGTCGTTCTACAAGCGCATCGCCAGCGCGAAGAAGGAGAACGAGCTGGAAGAGATCAAGGTGGAGCTGATTGACCGCTTTGGTCTGCTGCCCGATCCGGCGAGAAATTTGCTGGATATCGCGAGGCTGCGCCAGCAGGCGCAAAAGCTGGGGATCCGCAAGCTTGAAGGCAATGAAAAAGGCGGCGTGATTGAATTCGCCGAGAAGAATCACGTCAACCCGATGTGGCTGATCGGCCTGCTGCAAAAACAGCCGCAGCATTTCCGTCTGGATGGTCCAACACGTCTCAAATTTACCCAGGAACTGACGGAGCGCAAAACCCGTATGGACTGGGTGCGTAACTTTATGCGCCAGCTGGAAGAGAACGCGATCGCATAACCTCCCTTCCCCCTGTTAGCTGAGGAGTTTCATGTAGTTTATTAACCGGAAGCGATGAAAGTTGCTTCCGGGAATGAACAGCTTACAGCGCCCCCCTGGTCCGGCTGTAAATCGCTGAGGCGTTTCCTTGCAGGCCGGGGCGAGGCGCAGGGATGCGCCGAGAGGGCGGGCTTTACATGGACGTTGCCTCCGCCCGTCCCCGATAAGCCGGAAGGAATAAGCCGAAGACAAAATTGCCGGGAGCAATTTTGGACAGCGCTTGCGCTGGCCCCGAAGGGGTGAGCCCCAGGGATGGGGCGAACAATCCGCGAAGCGGCGATTTACCGCCGGGAGCCTGGGTCGCCAGGGTGGTGGCGATTGAGCCACCCTGGCACGTTCACCGGTTATGTCGTTAAAGAGTAGCAAGGAACATGAAGTGAACGGAATGACCACCAGAGCCGTATGTTCCCCCTCACCCCAGCCCTCTCCCTCAAGGGAAAGGGGGTCGTCCGTGAAGGCATTATTTTATGGGATCCCTTCCCCCTGTTAGCCCGGCGCTACGGGGGGACAATTTACAAACTCTTTGCACTTCACCCGATCTTCCCGACACACCCATTCGCCATAATTATGTTTAACGCCTTATAAAAAAATAACCTTATCATTTATATGGATTATGGTGATGATGACCTCTTCGCGTTTTACTCGCTGGATGACCCTGTTTGCGCTGGCAGCCACCGTCGCGGTTGCGCTTCCCGCCCGGGCAAACACCTGGCCCCTCCCCCCTCCCGGCAGCAAGGTGGTGGGGGAAAACCGCTTTCATGTGGTTGAAAATAATGGCGGTTCGCTGGAAGCGATTGCCAAAAAATATAACGTCGGTTTTCTGGCCCTGCTGCAGGCGAACCCCGGCGTCGACCCGTACGTCCCGCGCGCGGGCAGCGTACTGACCATCCCGTTACAGACCATCCTGCCGGACGCCCCGCGCGAGGGGATGGTGATAAACCTCGCCGAGCTGCGCCTGTACTATTACCCGCCGGGTAAAAACGAAGTGACGGTCTACCCTATCGGTATTGGTCAGCTGGGCGGCGACACGCTGACGCCGACGATGGTCACCACCGTCTCGGATAAACGCGCGAATCCAACCTGGACCCCGACGGCCAACATTCGTGCCCGCTATAAGGCCCAGGGGATCGATCTTCCTGCCGTGGTGCCGGCTGGTCCGGATAACCCGATGGGGCACCACGCGATACGCCTCGCGGCATACGGCGGCGTCTACCTGCTGCACGGAACGAATGCGGACTTTGGCATCGGCATGCGCGTCAGCTCCGGCTGTATTCGTCTGCGCGATGACGATATCAAAACGCTGTTTAACGTCGTTACGCCGGGAACCAAAGTGAATATTATCAATACGCCGATTAAAGTTTCAGAGGAGCCCGGCGGCGTGCGGCTGGTTGAGATCCATCAGCCGTTATCGAAAAACATTGGTGACGATCCACAGACGCTGCCCATCAACCTGAATGCCGCGATGGTAAGCTTCAAAACGAATGCGAATACCAACAGCGTGGTGATGGAGCGTGCGATGGAAGCCCGGTCAGGCATGCCGACCGATGTCACCCGGCATCACGATGTCGTCCCGCAGTCGATGTAAATCGGAAATAAAAAAACGCCCTGCTCAGCAGGGCGTTTTTTATTGCAGCGGCATAAATGAGGGTTTATGCACGGCTTATTTGTAGATGACAGCAGTGCCGTGCAGGGTGTTAGGACCGGTCACTGAGGTGATGCGGTAAGATTTTGCCCCCATCTCTTGCGCTTTTTGCGCCAGCTGATCTTCCAGGGAACCCAGGTTAGTACCTGCAGACGCAGAGATTGTCCCGACTTTATGCTGGTCGGCAGGGGTGGATTGCACCTGTACAGCAGCAAAGCTTGCGAAAGAGAGTGAACTCAGGACAGCGGCAGCGATGAGAGTTTTTACGTTTTTCATGATGTTTACCTTTAGCAGATGAATTTGGAGGTCGTTAATCATTTAGTTAACGATCGATAGGTAAATCATAAATGTGATCCATGTCACGCGTCAACATAATTTTATAACGAGCGTTAACTTAATTTTAAAATTGTTATTTTTCATACATATATGATTAATTTATTTTTAAGCATTCTGCACTGGTGGTGGGTTGCGTTTATTTTTATAATGGTCATTCACCAAACCAACAGAGGACCAACGGCAAATGACAACCGATGTCACGAGTTGTGCGAAGAAAAGCCGTGGCCGACCAAAAGTGTTTGACAGGGATGCAGCGCTTGATAAGGCCATGACTCTCTTCTGGCAACATGGGTATGAAGCAACCTCGCTTTCCGATCTGGTAGAAGCCACCGGAGCCAAAGCGCCGACGCTGTATGCCGAATTTACCAATAAAGAGGGGCTGTTCAGGGCGGTGCTGGACAGATACATTTCGCGCTTTGCGGCGAAACACGAAGCCCAGCTGTTCTGCGAAGAGAAAAGCGTTGAACAGGCGCTTCGGGACTATTTCACCGCCGTCGCGACCTGTTTCACCAGTAAAGAGACGCCTGCGGGCTGCTTTATGATTAACACCTCTGCCACCCTGGCGGCGTCCTCTAAAGAGATTGCCAATACGGTGAAATCACGGCATGCCATGCAGGAGGAGACCCTCAGCGCATTTCTGGCTCAGCGCCAGCAGCGCGGTGAAATCCCCGCGCAATGCAACCCTCAGCTGCTGGCACAATACCTGAGCTGTATTTTGCAGGGGATGTCGATCAGCGCCCGCGAAGGGGCCACGCTGGAAAAACTGCAGCATATTAGCGAAACCACGCTGCGGCTGTGGCCTGAGCTACTGAAAATCTGAAGCAAAAAAAAAGCTCCTCAGCCTGAGCGCATGAGGAGCTAAATTCAGAGAACATCTTTTTTACACTTTGTTATTCAGAACCAGCTGGCCGTTTCCATCCAGTGGAATTTGCGTGCCCGGGTCTTTATCCATGCGGATTTTGCCCTGCTGATCGCCAATTTTGTACGTCACGTCATAGCCCAGCATTTTTTCCGACTTGTCATAGACGGTTTTGCAGCGTTGCTGAGTCGTGGTGTAGGTATCATTATCCTGCATCGCGCCCTGCACCTGGTTACCGGCATAGCCGCCACCCAGCGCGCCGACCACAGTCGCCACGTCTTTACCCCGGCCGCCGCCAAACTGGTGACCAATTACGCCACCCGCTACCGCACCCAGAACAGAACCGGCAATGCGGTTTTCATCCTGCACCGGACGACGGTGCGTCACGGAGACGTTACGGCACTCCTGACGAGGCGTTTTTACGGTTTCTTTAATCGGTGTAGCAGAAACCACCTGTGCATACTGCGGGCCGCGATCTAATACGTTGAGACTGGCAACGGCAGCCACACCTAACGCAGCCGCGACGCCAATCCCTATACCCGCCAACATTGATTTATTCACGGGACTTCCTCCTTTGTTGCTATTGGTAACAATTTTGCAATGGAGGCACGGCTTCGCCAATAAGATAAAGGATCAAAAAAGGGGCGTTGAGAGGAGATATATTGTATTTAGGAGAACTCTTAAGCAGTCAAACTGTGATCTACAGCATGAAATGCTAAAAACTCCCTCCGGAGGGCCCGGAGGGAGTGAAAGATTAGTGCAGCTTCAGACGCGGACGGATCACGCGGTTGATTCTGCCCACCAGCATCATCAGCCCGGTTTTGAAGTAGCCGTGCAGCGCAATCTGGTGCATGCGGTACAGGGAGATATACACGAAGCGGGCAATGCGCCCTTCTACCATCATTGAGCCGCGCATCAGGTTGCCCATCAGGCTGCCGACAGTAGAGAAGTTTGACAGCGACACCAGTGAACCGTGGTCTTTGTAGACATAGGCTTTCATTGGCTTGCCTTTGTACTGCGCCAGAATGTTGTGCAGCACCAGACTTGCCATCTGGTGAGCGGCCTGCGCGCGCGGCGGCACGAATCCACCTTCAGGACGCGCGCAGGAGGCACAGTCACCGATGGCAAAGATTTCAGGATCGCGCGTGGTTTGCAGCGTTGGCTCGGTTACCAGCTGGTTAATGCGGTTGGTTTCCAGACCGCCGATCTCTTTCATAAAGTCAGGCGCTTTGATACCTGCCGCCCAGACCATCAGATCCGCTTTGATATATTCGCCGTCTTTGGTGTGCAGGCCGCCTTCGTCGGCGCTAGTCACCATGGTTTGCGTCAGCACCCGCACGCCCAGTTTGGTGAGCTCATTGTGCGCCGCACCGGAAATACGCGGAGGCAGCGCAGGCAGGATGCGTTCACCGGCTTCAACCAGCGTGACGTTCAGCGCTTCGTTAGTTAACCCTTTGTAACCGTAGCTGTGCAGCTGCTTCACCGCATTGTGCAGCTCCGCTGACAGCTCAACGCCCGTCGCTCCGCCGCCGACAATAGCGATATTCACCTTACCGTTCGCACCCATATTGCTGGTGTACTTCAGGAACAGGTTCAGCATTTCCTGATGGAAACGACGCGCCTGGTGCGGGTTATCGAGGAAGATACAGTGCTCTTTAACGCCCGGCGTGTTGAAGTCGTTGGAGGTACTGCCCAGCGCCATGACCAGCGTGTCGTACGCCAGTTTACGCTCGGGAACCAGCAGCTCCCCTTTTTCATCGCGCAGCTCTGCCAGGGTGATGGTTTTGCTTTCACGGTTGATGTCCACCACCGAGCCCAGCTGGAATTGGAAATGATGGTTACGGGCGTGCGCCAGATAGCTGAGCGCGTCCACGCCCTCATCCAGAGAACCGGTCGCCACTTCGTGCAGCAGCGGTTTCCACAGGTGGCTATGGTTACGATCCACCAGCGTAATTTTGGCTTTTTTACCGCGACCCAGCTTCTTGCCTAGCTGTGTAGCCAGCTCCAGCCCGCCAGCACCACCGCCTACAATCACTATCTTTTTCAATGGCGTAGTCAACGTGACCCCCTCAAATTATTAACCAATTGTTAATTAAAAGTTATAAAAATAACCCTTAATTAACAACAGGTTACAGCACTGAAACCATTCAGGTGCATTGAGAATACCACGTCAGGCGCATTGGTCATACCAAAATTGATATGCGTCAAGTTTTGATGGCTTAAAAGTAGACAATTCTGGTCAAAAAGAAAGCCCGGCACGCTTTCGCGGCCGGGCTTTGATGCATGCGGGAAATTGATTAACCCAGCGTTTTAAACGCTTTGATACGCTGCAGATGCGGGGAGATGTTTTTGAACTTGTGGGTCTGTTCTTCGTCCCAGACGATCTCATAGTAATGATGCAGGAGCTCTGCTGCCCGATGGCTGTTGAGCGCTTCATCATTACGGGAAAGGATCACCAGGCAGCGGTCGCGGTTTTTCTCACGGAAGTTGCTCACGCACTTGGTCGCAATATCGACATACTCTTCCGGACGGTCAATTTTGCCTTCCATGTTCTCGTTCGGGAACAGGTTAGGATTGAACACCACCTGGCGAATGTCGCACAGGAAGCCAATCCGCTCCGCCCAGTAGCCGCCCAGCCCTACGCCGCAAATCAACGGGCGATCGTCGACGTTGAGCTGCAACATCTTGTCCACCTCTTTGAGCAGATGCTGCATATCATGCTTCGGATGACGCGTGCTGTAGCTGATCAACCGTACATCCGGATCGATAAACTGCAGCTGCAGCACCTTCTCATGATTACCAGGACTGTTTGAGTCAAAACCGTGTAAATAGATGATCATCGTCTTCTCACCACGCTACGCCTTCCGGGAGGGTTTACAGGCTGGCTTTATGTGCCTGCCAGCGCTCATTCAGGTCTTCAAGCCGGGCGTTGACCGTCTTCCAGCGCGCCGAATCCATCAGCTCCTGACGGCTAAATGAACCTTTATGATACAATTGTGTAACACGCTCTGCATTGATCGGCGACAGGTTATCCAGCACGCTAACGGCACCTTTACGATTATTGCAGACCAGGATCATATCGCAACCTGCATCCAGCGATGCCTGACCGCGTTCAGCGTAGCTGCCCATGATCGCGGCCCCTTCCATCGACAAATCGTCAGAGAAAATCACGCCGTTGAAGCCCAGTTCCTGACGCAGAACGGTTTTCAGCCAGTGCGGAGAACCGCTGGCAGGACGCGGGTCGACGTCGCTATAAATCACGTGCGCGGGCATAATGGCATCCAGCTTGTTATAGGTGATAAGCGACTGGAAAACTGACATATCTTTGGCGCGAATTTCCGCTTCCGGGCGCGGATCGCGCGGGGTCTCTTTGTGAGAATCCGCCGTCACCGCCCCATGACCCGGGAAGTGTTTCCCGGTGGTTTTCATGCCTGCGTCGTGCATGCCGTCGATGAACCGGGTCGCCATTGCCAGCGCAATACGCGGGTCTTCATGGTATGAGCGCTCGCCAATGGCAGCGCTGATATGCCCTACATCCAGCACCGGGGCAAAGCTGATGTCGATATCCATGGCAATCATTTCGCTGGCCATCAGCCAGCCGGCCTCCTGCGCCAGTTTTCCACCCTCTTCCGTGCCGAGCAGCGCGGCAAAAGACTGGGCTGCGGGCAGGCGGGTAAAACCGTCGCGGAAACGCTGCACGCGCCCGCCTTCCTGATCGACGGCCACCACCAGATGATTGCGCGACGCGGCGCGGATCTGACGCACCAGCTCACGCAGCTGCGCCGGATCGTGATAGTTGCGGGTAAACAGGATCAGGCCACCCACCAGCGGATGCGCCAGAATTTCACGCTCCTCCGCATCCAGCTCAAACCCTTCTACATCCAACATGACTGGACCCACATCCACCTCTCTTATCCTTTCGTTTGTAACTGACGCCAGGCATCGTCCGCCAGCGCAATAAATTGTTTGTCTCTGGACTGCCGATAGCGCATTTCAAACCAGCCAGCCATTAACATGATGACCCAGGGTCGCCAGCGCCTGACCTGACGCCTCAGCGCGTCGGGGTCAATATGCGCTACCCGGGCGTATTCCCTGATGAGCATCTGCCGCGCGGCTTCACTCTTCGTCCAGACGGCCGCCAGCTCCAGCGCCACATCGCCATCTCCGGCATACTCCCAGTCGATAAGCCTGATCCCCGCTGGCGTATGAACAATATTCCCGGCATGAACATCCATATGCAGCGGCGTGAGCCGAATCGGCTGCGGCTCGCCCGTTTTACGCAACCGCCTGAGAAGTGCCAGCCACACTGGAGTACGCCTGTCAGGCAGGGCTTGCTGCCAGTAATGTTCCAGCAGTGGGAATAACGTAATTCGCCATCCCAGACGTGGCTGCCGGTGCAGATGATACAGCACCGCCGCAAGCTCCGGCGTGTCCGGCAGCGCGCTTTTAACTTCACCTTCCAGATAGTCGACGGCCATCCAGCCCTGTCTGAAAAAACGAGGGGCAGGTACGAGATCCGCCGGAAGACGTCTCAGGGCACGAAACTGACGACGGAAATGGGAGGCAGGCGCGTCGGGGTCGTGATTTTGCCGCAAGACCAGACGTCGTTCGCCCTGTTCTATAATGCAACTCGCGCCGCCAAGCCCGGAATGGGCCTGCGGCGCGATAAGGCGGTACTGAGGAAAATAGCGCGTCAGAATCTCTTCACGCGTGCCGTCATTGTTGCGTAACCGCACCTTTACCTGACCAGATAATTTCGCCTGTCTGAACCAGCATCAGCTGCATCTGCAGGGCTGGGGTATTCACGTTACCGGTGGCGTTAGAGTACAGCACATACTGTGCGCCAACGTTACGGGCAATGCCGATCGCCTTGCTGCGGGTACCGAGGCTATCCTGCGGCGACAGGCCCAGCTGCTGTTTGGCGACGGCGAGCTGCTGAGCCGAGACCAGCGTAAACTTGCCGTTGTTAGCCAGAGCATTACGCAGGGTTTCCGTGGCTTCACCCGCGTTCAGCGAACCGTTGGTACGGTTGTTCACGCTGTCGACCAGCAATACGCTGCCCGCCGTCACGCCCTGCGCCTGCAGCATTTTGCCTACCATCGGCTGCATCGCCCCGTTCCAGTCGTAATGGCGCACGCGCGGCGTGGGCTGTGACGTCTGGTCCGGATGTTCAATCGGACCTGGCTGCGCCGGAATAGACGGTACAGACGGCACGGTTGGCTGCTGCTGCGTTGGCGGTGTCGGCTGTTCAGTACCCGGTTTAGCCTCTTCCACAGGCGCAGGCTGTTCAGTTCGGGTCACACACCCTGCAAGAAACAGAGCGAAAGCTGTCACGAGCGCATAGCGGCTCAAATTTTTAATCAAGGTTCACCCCTCAGAGATAAAGATAAAGTCTCACCTTATGCGCACCCAGATAGTTGGCGCTGCCATAGAGCGTTACCGACGACCTGGCCGGAATGGTGACGCTGCGCGGCGCCTCCAGCGGATGCATTTCAAGACCTCTTACGTCATACCAGAAAAAACGGTAGTGAACCGTCACCGGTTCATGTCTTTCATTAAAGAGCGTAGAGGAGGCAGATGAGTTGATTTCACTGATGGTCAACGCGGGCTGTTGCGCCGTGATGCCCGCGGCAAGCACAGAGGACTCCATGACCAGCGTCTGTTCATCATTCACGGGGATCGCCGGACGCGAGCTGCACCCCACAATCATCATCGCCATTACCAGCGCTGCAATACGCCCTTTCAGCATGTCAAAGACCTTTATGTGCCAGTATCGGCCCCAGAGGACGTCCACCCAGCAGATGCATGTGAATATGATAAACTTCCTGGCCACCATGGCGGTTGCAGTTCATGATCAGACGGTAACCGTCTTCTGCAATCCCTTCCTGTTCAGCGATTCTGGCAGCCACAGTCAGCATACGACCTAACGCCACTTCATGCTCGGTTTTTACGTCGTTTACAGTCGGAATCAGAATATTGGGAATGATAAGGATGTGCGTCGGGGCCTGAGGGGAAATGTCCCGGAAAGCCGTCACCAGTTCATCCTGATAGACGATATCCGACGGGATTTCGCGGCGGATAATTTTACTGAAAATCGTTTCTTCAGCCATGACCTTTTCCTTTTTTGTTTAATCTGGCGCAATGCGTCCGCTGTAAACACACTCCCGGGATCGGTGTGTGACACAATCCAAGAGTATGAGCGAGTTTCTCCTGTCCTTTCAACCTCCTCCCTCGATTTCTTTCCTGAATGTTCATCAGCTGACTGAAGAGTGACCGCTCTCGCGTCTCAGTGGCGTTTTTTAAGACACAAATAAAAAAGGCAGCCATTCGGCTGCCTTAGTCTCCCCAGGTCACAACTTAGTTGCTGCGGATGTACTCATCCATTTCGGTTTTCAGGTTATCGGATTTGGTACCGAAGATTGCCTGTACACCAGAACCTGCAACAACTACGCCCGCTGCGCCCAGTTTTTTCAGACCCGGCTGGTCTACTTTCGCCACGTCGGCAACGCTCACACGCAGACGAGTGATGCACGCGTCCAGGTTAGTGATGTTCTCTTTACCGCCAAACGCTGCGACCAGTGCCGGAGCCATTTCGCTGGTAGCGCCAGCTTTGCTGTCTTCTGTCGCATCTTCACGACCCGGAGTTTTCAGGTCCAGTGCTTTAATCAGCACGCGGAAGATGGTGTAGTAAACAACGGCATAGCACGCACCCACGATTGGGAACAGCCACAGTTTGCTGCTGTTACCGGACAGAACGATGAAGTCGATCAGACCGTGAGAGAAGGACGTACCGTCACGCATACCCAGCAGGATACAGATTGGGAACGCCAGGCCCGCCAGAATCGCGTGGATAACGTACAGGATCGGCGCAACGAACATGAAGGAGAACTCGATCGGCTCGGTGATACCGGTCAGGAACGAGGTCAGCGCTGCGGAGATCATGATACCGCCCACTTTTGCACGGTTCTCTGGCTTAGCAGAGTGCCAGATAGCAATCGCAGCTGCTGGCAGACCGTACATTTTGAACAGGAAGCCACCAGACAGTTTACCTGCAGTTGGGTCGCCCGCCATGTAACGTGGGATATCGCCGTGGAATACCTGACCTGCTGCGTTGGTGAATTCACCAATCTGCATCTGGAATGGAACGTTCCAGATGTGGTGCAGACCGAATGGCACCAGGCAACGCTCGATGAAGCCGTAGATACCAAACGCCACAACCGGGTTCTGGTAAGCAGCCCACTGAGAGAAGGTCTGGATAGCAGAGCCGATTGGTGGCCAGATGAAGGACAGGATCACGCCAGTGAAAATCGCTGCCAGACCAGAGATGATCGGAACGAAACGCTTGCCCGCGAAGAAGCCCAGATACTCAGGCAGCTTGATGCGATAGAAGCGGTTAAACATATACGCTGCAATCGCACCGGAGATGATACCGCCCAGAACACCGGTGTCCGCCAGGTGTTTCGCGGCGATCTCTTCTGCCGGTAAATGCAGAACCAGCGGCGCAACCACAGCCATGGTTTTCACCATGATGCCGTAGGCAACCACTGCAGCCAGCGCAGAAACGCCGTCGTTATTGGTGAAGCCCAGAGCCACACCGATCGCGAAGATCAGTGGCATGTTAGCAAAGACAGAACCGCCTGCTTCGGCCATCACGTGGGACACTACGGCTGGCAGCCAGCTGAAGTTAGCAGAACCGACACCCAGCAGGATACCTGCGATAGGCAGTACGGATACTGGCAGCATCAGCGATTTACCGACCTTTTGCAGGTTAGCAAATGCATTCTTAAACATAATTGAGAGTGCTCCTGAGTATTTGTGCTTTTTTTACGCTTTCACGCATTGGCCCGGGGGAGTACCGTGCCGTGGACAGGACATCTAAGCGCCCTTTATTTATTACACAGAGTAAAATAATTCCCTCTGAGTTTGTTTGACGGCTATCACGTTTCAGCTTAAGACGGTCGAAAAACTTTCAGTTATTTACAAAAAGCATGTCCAGATGTGTCTAAATACACACTCACCGCCCCAAATGAGGCGGTGAACTTTACTCGCTTTACTTATTAATTACGAGCCTAAAAAAAACAGGTGTATCAGACAGATTGCAGGCGGGCGGGGTCGATATGGAACAGCGTGGAGAAGTTTTCCGTCGTCACGCGGGCCAGCTCATCGATGCTGACGCCCTTCAGTACGGCCATGTACTCAGCCACATCTCTCGTCATAGCGGGCTGGTTCTCTTTACCGCGATGCGGTACCGGTGCCAGGTACGGAGAATCCGTCTCCACCAGAATGCGATCGAGCGGAACATAACGTGCAGCATCACGCAGCTGCTCAGCGTTACGGAACGTCACGATCCCCGAAAACGAGATATAAAACCCCAAATCAAGCAGCTTCCCCGCCGTTTCTCTGTCTTCTGTGAAACAGTGTAGTACGCCACCGCAATCCGTCACGTTTTCTTCCCGGAGGATAGCCAGGGTATCCGCACGCGCATCGCGGGTGTGGACGATAACCGGCTTATTCAGTTCCCGACCAATGCGAATATGGTTGCGGAAGGACTCCTGCTGGCGCGGTTTGGTTTCCGGCGTGTAAAAATAGTCCAGCCCGGTCTCGCCCATCGCCACAACGCCCTCTTCTGCTGCCAGTCGGCGCAGATCCTCAACGTCGTAGGCCTCGTCCTGATTCAACGGATGTACGCCGCAGGAGAACACCACGTTATCGCGAACGCCCACCAGCTCACGCATGGAGCGATAGCCCGGCAGCGTCGTCGCCACCGCAAGACAGAATTTCACATCGCGGGCAGCGGCTTTTGCCAGCACGTCATCCACGTTTTTATGCAGGGATTGATAATCCAGGCCATCAAGATGGCAGTGTGAGTCGACTAAAAACATAATGTCTCTCTCAGAGATGGGAAACTGGCGGTGTGACGCCGGGTTGCAGGTAATGTTCGATACGCAGTAACTGGTCGGTCAGTAAAAGCTCGCGATTAAGACCCGTTACGGTTAAAAGCTGTTCACGGCTCTGGCAGATGTCATGGAGCATCGCGTGAAGAACCGTCCCTGAGAGCCGGTTCGCCAGCGTATTCACCAGCGGCAACGCGTCCGGGTTAGTCAGAAGCGTTGCACCTTGCTGGATTTTGAGCGCATCCAGCAGTAGGGAGGCCAGCCAGTGCAGACGATCAACGGCCCGATCGCTGTTAAGCGCAGGCAGTAAACTTAGCCAGTCCTGACTGTTCAGTGAGACATCCAGGGCCCGGCAGAGCGTTTCTCGCTCTGACCAGACGTCAGGCTGCAGTAGTGCCAGCGCCGCCGCGGGCGCGCCGCTGCTCAGGCGCAAGGCGGACAGAGCACTCTCAGGTGACGTTGTCACCTCTCGTTCAAGCCAGCTCAGCGCCCACGATTCCTGAGGTACTGCCAGGTGATGAAGACGACAACGGCTGCGCAACGTCGCCAGCAATCGTCCCGGGTCACGGCATGAGAGGAAAAACCACGTTTTAACCGGCGGCTCTTCCAGGGTTTTAAGCAGGGCGTTAGCTGCCGCCTCGGTAAGCAAGGTGGCGTCTTTAAGCCAGACCACTTTAGCGCCGCCCAGTCGCGCGTGTTCATACAATTTTTCACTGACTTCACGCACGGCATCGATACCGAGCGCGCTTTTGCCCTTCTCAGGCTCAAGGGTGTAGTAGTCAGGATGCGTGCCTGCCTGCATCAGCTGGCAGCCACGGCATTTACCACAGCTCTTGTGCCCTTCCGGCTGCTGACACATCAGAAAACGGGTGATGGCATAAATCAACGCATCATCACCCATTCCTGGCAACGCCTGAATCAGTAACGCATGATGCCCCCGACCCGCCTGATAGCTGCCGATCAGCTGTTCAAAGTGTGGGCGCAACCATGGATACCATTTCATGCCTGCTGCTCCTGCACCCACTGCGTAATGGTGTGCTGAATGTCGCGCGTAACGTCGTCCAGAGACTGCGTCGCATCGATGGTACAAATTGAGCTGTCCTGTGCGGCCAGTTCAAGATAGCGCGCACGGGTGCGGTTAAAGAAATCAAACGACTCTTGTTCAATGCGGTCCAGTTCGCCGCGCGCGCGGGCACGTTTGAGGCCCACTTCCGGGGTCACATCCAGATAGAGCGTCAGGTCGGGGCGAAAATCACCCAGTACGGCATTACGCAGCGTTGCCAGCATTGTCTGGTCGATGCCGCGTCCTCCGCCCTGATACGCCTGAGTCGACAGATCGTGACGGTCGCCGATAACCCACTTGCCCTCGGCCAGCGCGGGTTTGATCACCGTCTCAACCAGCTGAACGCGCGCCGCGTAGAACATCAGCACTTCGGCTTTGTCAGTGATAACTTCGTCGCCGACGGATTTGATATCCAGTACCAGGCTGCGCAGCTTTTCAGCCAGCTGCGTGCCGCCCGGCTCGCGGGTAAATACCATGTCCGCCACGCCAAGCGCTTTGAGCGTATCCACTACCACGTTGCGGGCAGTGGTTTTACCCGCCCCTTCGAGTCCCTCAATGACAATGTATTTACTGCGCATTTTTTTCCTTAAGTGCCTTCAGATAGTCCTGAACAGAGCGATTATGGCTGGCAAGGTTGGTGTTAAAGGTATGTCCCCCTTTTCCATCTGCCACAAAATAGAGATACGGTGTTTTAGCCGGATGCGCGGCGGCTTTAAGCGACGCCTCGCTCGGCGTGGCAATCGGGCCCGGCGGTAAACCGCTAATCACGTAGGTATTATACGCCGTTGGCGTCTCCAGATCTTTTCTTGAGATCTTGCCCGTGTAGCTCTCGCCCATGCCGTAGATTACGGTAGGGTCGGTTTGCAGACGCATGCCGATGCGCAGACGGTTGATAAATACTGACGCTACCCGATCGCGCTCAGCAGCGACGGCCGTCTCTTTCTCGATGATCGAGGCCATGGTGACGAACTGGTTCGGATCGCTGTAAGGCAATCCTTCCATCCGCCCTTCCCAGGCGGCATCTACGGCGGCAACCATTTTTTTGTGCGCCCGCTTCAGGATAGCCACATCGGTCGTGCCTGCCGTGTACATCCAGGTGTCTGGCCAGAACCAGCCTTCCACCCATTCCGGATGTTCAAGCTTCAGCGCTTCTGCCACCGTCTGATAGCTATCGTCTTTTAACGTATGTTTGATATACGGCGCGTCACGCAGCTGTTTGAGGTAATCGCTCAGGCGCATCCCTTCCACAAACCGCAGGGGGAACTGGGCTTCTTTACCGCTTTCCAGCAGCTGCAGCATCTCTCTGACGGTCATTCCCGGCGTAAAGCGATAGGTACCGGCTTTGAAATGTGACAGCTCAGGTTCCACGCGCAATAGCCACTGGAATACGCGTGGACGATTGATAATCTTGTCGCCATAGAGCTGTTCCCCAAGCGCCTGACGGCCGGTTCCCGCTTTCAGGGTAAAGATCGTTTCCTCTTTAACCAGGATCTTGCTGTTCGCCAGCTGGCGAACTTTCCATACGCCTGCTCCGCCGGCGACGCCCAGCGCAACGATGAGGATAAGGACAACGCGCAACATTTTTTTCATGACTATCTGGTTTGCTCACATATCGGGGCTAAAAACTGAAACAGCTCGCGTGAAGACCAGCGTTGTTGGCCATACGCACGGACGGGTACAACAGGCATCAGCGCATTGCAGATGATGACTTCATCGGCGTTCTGTAGCGCTGCTTCTCCTGCGCTAACTTCGACAACGCGAAAGCCAGAGCGTGCCAGCTGTTGCAGACAAAACTGACGCATTAACCCATTTACGCCAGCGTGTTCCAGCGACGGAGTGAACACCTCTTCCCCCTGCCGCCAGAGTAAATTAGCCGCACAGCATTCCGTAATGAACCCTTCGCTGTCAAGAACCAGCGCCTCATCGGCGTCCGTCTGTTCAAGATGAGTACGAATGAGCACCTGCTCTAGGCGATTGAGATGCTTAAGCCCGGCCAGCATCGGGTTTCGTCCCAGTCGTACTGGGCTCAGCGTCAGCGTGATGCCGTCTTCTCGCCAGCGAGTGTAATGCGCGGGATAAGCAGAAACGGAGAGAATACGCGTAGGGTTGATACACGATGCGGCGCTGTAACCCCGGCCACCACTGCCGCGGCTGATGATGACTTTGAGTACGCCGCTGTCCTTCCCGGTTGCCAACTGGCACATTTCCTGGCGCAACGTGTCCCAGTGCGTAAAGGGGATCATGAGCTTTTCACAGCCATGCTGCAGGCGTCGAATGTGCGCCTCCAGCAGGCAGATATCACCTTCCAGAATGCGCGCCGTCGTAAAGCAACCATCACCGAACTGTATCGCCCTGTCGCTGGCAGGCAGCGTGTCCTGCTCAAGGCCATTGATTAAAAACATGGTGGCTCCTTATGCGTGGGCAATTAGTCTGGCAGGATGTCATGCAGCCGACAAGAAGATTAGGCTTAATAAAAAAGGCCCGGCAAGCGGACCTTTTTAAATGCTATCGGGACGTCAGATCAGATCTTTTTGAAGATCAGAGAGCCGTTGGTGCCGCCGAAGCCGAAGGAGTTACACAGAGTGTACTCCATACCGCTAACCTGACGCGCTTCGTGAGGAACGAAATCCAGATCGCAACCTTCATCCGGGTTATCCAGGTTGATGGTTGGCGGAACAGCCTGATCGCGCAGCGCAAGGATGGAGTAGATTGACTCTACCGCACCCGCCGCACCCAACAGGTGACCAGTCATGGACTTGGTGGAGCTCACCATTACGCGGCTGGCAGATTCGCCGAAGATAGACTTAACCGCCTGAGCTTCAGCTTTATCGCCTGCAGGTGTAGAAGTACCGTGCGCGTTCACGTAGCCAATTTGTGCTGGGGTAATACCCGCATCACGAATCGCATTTTCCATCGCCAGCGCAGCACCCGCGCCGTTCTCAGGAGGAGACGTCATGTGGTAAGCATCGCTGCTCATGCCGAAACCAACGATTTCAGCATAAATTTTCGCGCCGCGTTTTTTCGCGTGCTCGTACTCTTCCAGTACGATCATGCCCGCCCCGTCGCCCAGCACGAAGCCGTCACGGTCTTTATCCCACGGACGGCTCGCCGCCTGCGGGTTATCATTGCGGGTAGACAGCGCACGCGCCGCACCAAAACCGCCGACACCCAGTGGGGTACTGGCTTTTTCAGCACCGCCCGCAACCATAGCATCTGCATCGCCGTACGCAATAATGCGCGCGGCCTGGCCGATGTTATGTACGCCAGACGTACAGGCAGTCGCGATTGAAATGCTTGGCCCACGCAGGCCGAACATGATGGTCAGGTGACCCGCCACCATGTTAACAATCGTGGACGGAACGAAGAACGGGCTGATCTTACGCGGGCCACCATTCATCAGAGATGTATGGTTTTCCTCGATCAGGCCAAGACCGCCAATCCCGGAGCCGATAGCGGCGCCAATACGGGTTGCGTTCTCTTCCGTAATCACAAGGCCAGAATCCTGCATGGCCTGAACGCCAGCGACAATTCCATATTGAATGAAGGCATCCATCTTGCGCTGTTCTTTGCGCGAGATGATCTCTTCACAGTTAAAATCCTTTACTAAGCCAGCAAATTTCGTTGCATAGGCGCTAGTATCGAAATGGTCGATTAGGCTGATGCCGCTCTGACCGGCAAGGAGAGCTTTCCAGGTGGACTCTACGGTATTGCCGACAGGAGACAACATGCCAAGTCCGGTCACAACTACACGACGCTTAGACACGTTTGTCCTCCAGGGAGGGATAAAAAAAGAGATTCGTGGGACTAAAAAAGATAAAACTCAGGCGGTCGAATGACCGCCTGGAGATGTTCACTTACGCCTGGTGACCGTTGATGTAATCAATGGCAGCCTGAACGGTGGTGATCTTCTCAGCTTCTTCGTCCGGAATCTCAGTATCAAACTCTTCTTCCAGAGCCATTACCAGCTCAACGGTGTCAAGAGAATCTGCGCCCAGGTCTTCAACGAAGGAAGCGGAGTTCACAACTTCTTCCTGCTTAACGCCCAGCTGTTCGCCGATAATTTTCTTAACGCGTTCTTCGATAGTGCTCATACTCTTAAATTTCCTATCAAAACTCGCTTTCGCGATGGTTTTCGTAGTGTATAAAATGTTGAAAAATTTGCAACTAAATCCCGGCAGTTCGTACCACGATTTTACGTTATTTTGAGGCCATTTGCCCTAATAACGCAAATATTTTTCTACACGTCATCATCCAGGCTGCCTCTGCGTTGGCTGCGCCCTCTAATCCCGGTCACATAGTAATCTATGCTCCCAGGCTTCTCGGTCTTGCCGCCTTGATCCAACCAGAATGATTTAGTGTATCTCGTGGTTAAACCATATACATCCCGCCGTTGACGTGGAGGGTCTCACCAGTGATGTAACCCGCTTCGTCAGAGGCTAAAAATGCAACCGCACTGGCGATTTCTTTAGGGTCGCCAAGACGACCCGCCGGAACTGCCGCCAGCGTACCCGCACGCTGCTCATCAGTCAGCGCACGCGTCATGTCCGTTTCAATAAAGCCCGGAGCAACAACGTTTACCGTAATACCGCGGGACGCGACTTCACGCGCCAGCGACTTACTGAAACCAATCAGACCTGCTTTCGCCGCAGCGTAGTTAGCCTGACCAGCATTTCCCATGGTACCAACCACAGAACCGACAGTGATAATACGTCCATGACGCTTTTTCATCATAGCGCGCATTACCGCTTTTGACAGACGGAATACAGATGACAGGTTGGTTTCGATGATATCGTTCCACTCGTCGTCTTTCATTCGCATTAACAGGTTATCGCGAGTGATCCCGGCATTGTTTACCAGAATATCCACTTCACCAAACTCTGCGCGAATATTTTCCAGAACAGATTCGATAGATGCAGGTTCGGTCACATTCAGTACCAGACCTTTACCGTTTGCACCCAGATACTCGCTGATGGCCTGAGCGCCATTCTCGCTGGTTGCTGTACCAATCACTTTCGCGCCGCGCGCAACCAGTGTTTCAGCAATTGCACGCCCGATACCGCGGCTTGCGCCAGTGACCAGGGCGATTTTTCCTTCAAAACTCATGGTATTCCTCTTTTATTGCGAGAGTGCCGCTGACATCGCTTCCGGCTCGTTAATCGCCGAGGCTGTCAGGGTGTCAACAATACGTTTTGTCAGACCGGTGAGGACTTTACCTGGGCCGACTTCATACAGGTGCTCAACGCCCTGAGCGGCCATAAACTCAACGGTTTTAGTCCACTGTACCGGGCTGTAGAGCTGGCGAACCAGCGCGTCACGGATCGCTTCCGGCGTGGTTTCGCATTTCACATCGACGTTGTTCACAACGGAAATCGTCGGTGCGTTAAACGTAATTTTTTCCAGCTCAACCGCCAGTTTTTCGGCAGCAGGCTTCATCAGCGCACAGTGAGACGGCACGCTGACCGGCAGCGGCAGCGCACGCTTAGCACCCGCTGCTTTACAGGCCGCACCCGCACGTTCAACCGCTTCTTTATGACCGGCAATAACCACCTGGCCCGGCGAGTTGAAGTTTACCGGAGAGACAACCTGGCCTTCAGCAGATTCTTCACACGCTTTTGCAATTGCAGCATCATCCAGACCGATGATGGCAGACATGCCGCCCGTGCCTTCCGGCACCGCTTCCTGCATGAATTTACCGCGCAGTTCAACCAGACGTACCGCGTCAGCAAACGCGATCACGCCGGCACACACCAGCGCAGAGTATTCACCCAGGCTGTGACCCGCGAGCAGCGCTGGCGCTTTACCGCCCTGCTGCTGCCAGACACGCCACAGCGCAACGGACGCGGTCAGCAGCGCTGGCTGGGTCTGCCAGGTTTTGTTCAGTTCTTCGGCCGGCCCCTGCTGGGTCAGCGCCCATAAATCATAACCCAGTGCATCAGAAGCTTCACGGAAAGTCTCTTCAATTACCGGATAGCGTGCTGCCATTTCAGACAACATCCCAACGGTTTGAGAGCCCTGGCCCGGGAACACAAAAGCAAATTGCGTCATTTTTTATTCCTTATACTAGAAACGAACCAGCGCGGAACCCCAGGTGAACCCGCCACCGAAGGCTTCAAGCAAGACCAGCTGGCCCCGTTTGATTCGTCCATCGCGTACCGCTTCATCAAATGCGCACGGTACCGACGCCGCAGAGGTGTTGCCGTGACGATCCAGCGTCACCACAACGTTATCCATCGACATGCCCAGCTTTTTCGCGGTCGCGCTGATGATACGCAGGTTCGCCTGATGCGGCACCAGCCAGTCGAGTGCGGTACGCTCAAGGTTATTCGCTTCCAGCGTTTCATCAACGATGTGTGCAAGCTCGGTTACCGCCACCTTGAACACCTCGTTCCCTGCCATGGTCAGGTAAATCGAGTTGTCCGGATTAACGCGATCGGCGTTAGGCAGGGTCAACAGTTCGCCATAGCTGCCATCAGCATGCAGATGCGTAGAGATGATACCTGGCTCTTCGGACTGCCCCAGCAGCACCGCACCCGCACCATCACCAAAAATAATGATCGTTCCACGATCGGTTGGATCGCAGGTACGCGCCAGCACGTCAGCACCGATCACCAGCGCGTATTTAACGGCACCGGATTTCACGTACTGATCGGCGACGCTCAGCGCATAGGTGAAGCCTGCGCACGCGGCAGCGACGTCAAACGCCGGACAGCCTTTAATGCCGAGCATGTTCTGCACCTGGCATGCCGCGCTTGGGAAAGCATGCGTGGCAGACGTCGTGGCGACCACGATCAAACCAATCTGTTCTTTATCAATGCCCGCCATTTCGATAGCACGCTGTGCGGCTTCGTAACCCATGGTCGACACGGTTTCGTCTGGCGCGGCAATACGACGTTCACGGATACCTGTGCGCGTGACAATCCACTCGTCAGACGTATCTACCATTTTTTCCAGATCGGCGTTGGTACGCACTTGTTTTGGCAGGTAGCTGCCGGTACCTAAAATCTTCGTATACATGTACGCTCAGTCACTTTTAGCTAATACAGATTCCAGGCGAGCGGCAATCCGCTGAGGGACTTGTCGCTGCACCGCCTGCACTGCCTGTTCAATCGCGACAGCAAATGCTCGCTGATTGGCGGCGCCATGACTCTTAATCACGATGCCGCGCAATCCTAACAGACAGGCGCCATTATACTGGTCGGGGTTGAGGTGACTGAATCGCCGCGTCAGGCTCTTTTGTAACCAACGCTTCAATAAAATCAGCCACCAGGCGCTTTTTTTGCCTTCTCCCTGAGATTTCAGCAGAGAAAGAAACATGCGTACGACCCCTTCCATGGTCTTCAACGTGACGTTTCCGGTGAAGCCATCGCACACCAGAACATCCGTTTTACCCGTCAACAACTCATTGGCTTCGAGATAACCAATATAGTTGATGGAGGGAACCTGTTTGAGCAATTCAGCCGCTTCGCGAATGCTGTCCAGGCCTTTGGTCTCTTCTTCACCAATGTTCAGTAATGCAACACGGGGAGTGTTGATCCCGACAACTTCTTCTGCCAGCACCGATCCCATCACGGCAAACTGAGCCAGCATAGTACTATCACAGTCGACGTTAGCGCCCAAATCGAGCACTACCGTCTTGCCCTTCTGCTGATGCGGTAACACCGTTACCAGCGCCGGACGCTCAATACCTTCAATAGGTTTGAGCAGCAATTTCGAGAGGCCCATCAGCGCGCCGGTATTTCCCGCGCTGACGCAAGCCTGGGCTCGCCCTTCTTTCACCAGTTCCAGCGCTATCCGCATAGAGCTGCCACGACTATTGCGAATGGCCTGCGAGGGTCGGGCATCACTGGCAATAACTGACTGCGCAGGAATAATCTGCAGACGCGAACGTTGTTCAAAGTCAGCTTTTGCGAGTAATGGCGTGATTGCGTCGGGATTGCCGACTAAAAGAAGTGTGAGTTGCGAATTAGAATTCAGTGCCTGCAATGCTGCAGGCACTGTCACGGAAGGGCCAAAATCTCCCCCCATGACATCTAACGCCAGGGTTAGACGTGTCAAGGTATCGTCGCAGCCTGGTTCGGTAAATTCCCCGTTTGCACGGGGAAATCCTCACTAAGCCTAATCACGCTTGCGCGTGATTACTTAGTGATAACCTTGCGGCCGCGGTAGAAACCGTCAGCGGTGATGTGGTGACGCAGGTGTTTCTCACCAGAAGTCTTGTCTACAGACAGGCTGGTAACTGCAGTCAGCGCGTCATGGGAACGACGCATGCCACGTTTGGAACGGGTTGGTTTATTCTGTTGTACGGCCATGGACCTTACTCCTCAATTACTTACGCTTTAAGCTGGCTAATACGGCAAATGGGTTTGGTTTTTGCGCTTCATCAGGCAGTTCCCCAAAGACCATGTCCGCCTCGGACACTTCACAGTGTTCAGAATCATGCACCGGAACCACTGGCAAGGTGAGGATGATTTCATCTTCAACCAGAGCCAGAAGATCGATTTCACCGAATTCGTTAACCTCAATCGGCTCATACGCTTCCGGGAGTGCTTCAGCCTGTTCGTCAGAACGAACCGGACTGAAACAATACGTTGTGTGAACATGCTGTACAAACGGTTTCCCGCAACGCTGACACTCGAGCGTTACCGTCACCTTTGCATCACCGGTTAAAACGGCGAGACGCTGGTTGTCGATAGCGAACGACATGGAGCATTCTACATCACTGTCCACACTGACTACGGATTCGGCAATACGCTCAGCCTGATCGGAAGTATAGATACCTTCGTAATCGAGGCGTTTTTGAGCCGTACGAACCGGATCAAGAGTCAGGGGTAATTTTACCTTTTGCATAGGGCGCGCATATTAACTTTGTAACGTCATAGAGTCAAAGAAAAAGGCAACCAGAGCTGCCTTTTGCCAATTATTCGCACACATTGCGGCCTGTAGTTTAAAATGGCTGGCATCGATACGCTATATCTGGTGATAAAAATATGCCAAATCTCGTCCTTGCTTCCACGTCTCCCTACCGCCGAATGCTGCTGGAAAAGCTCGGGATCCCGTTTGAATGCGCCGCGCCAGAGGTTGATGAGACGCCACAGTCGGGCGAATCACCGCGTCATCTGGTGATGCGTCTTGCTAAGGAGAAAGCGCAGTCGCTGGCCGCACGTTACCCCGCACATTTGATTATAGGCTCAGACCAGGTTTGCGTGCTGGACGGCGAAATCACCGGCAAGCCACATACGGAGGAGAACGCCTGTCAGCAGCTTCTGCGGGCGCGAGGCACTATCGTGACCTTTTATACCGGCCTGGCACTCTATAACTCCGCCACCGGTCATCTGCAAACCGAATGCGAGCCGTTCGACGTACACTTCCGCCATCTCAGCGAGCAAGAGATTGTGGATTATGTGCGCCGGGAACGTCCGCTGAACTGTGCGGGAAGCTTTAAAAGTGAAGGACTGGGGATTGCGCTGTTCGACAAGCTGGACGGTCGCGATCCCAACACGCTGGTGGGGTTACCGCTGATTTCCCTGTGTCAGATGTTAAGGCGAGAAGAGTGTAATCCGCTGACCATGTGACTTTTGCCCAGCGGCGCTTCGCTTGCATGGGCCTACTAAACTGCGGCCTGATGCCCTCACCCCGGCCTTCTCCCACAGGGAGAGGGAGCAAACATTAAAAACGACAACATTCGTTGCCGTTTTACGTTTACCTTAGCCGCGCAGAACCTTAAGACAGCGTTTCAGCTGCTCATCCAGCGGCGCTTCAATACGGATGACTTCCCCCGTATTAGGATGGGTAAACTTCAGCGCTGCCGCATGCAGGAACAGACGCGACAGCCCCGTCCCCGCCAGCTGCTTATCAAACTCGCGGTCGCCATAGCGGTCATCAAAGGCAATTGGATGCCCTGCAAACTGCGTATGCACGCGGATCTGGTGGGTACGACCGGTCACCGGACTGCAGCGCACCAGCGTGGCAAACTCATAGCGCTCTTCAACCTTAAAGCGTGTCTCAGACGGTTTCCCTTCCTGGCTTACGCGGACAATACGTTCGCCGCTTTGCAGAATGTTCTTCAGCAGCGGCGCCTGCACCACTTTTACATGGGACTGCCACTGACCGCGCACCAGCGCCAGGTAGTCTTTCTGCATCCCTTTCTCACGCAGCTGTTCATGCAGAGAACGCAGCGCAGAACGCTTTTTCGCCACCAGCAGTACGCCAGAGGTGTCACGGTCAAGACGGTGCACCAGTTCAAGGAAACGCGCTTCCGGGCGCAGGGCACGCAGCCCTTCAATCACGCCGAAGCTCAGACCGCTGCCGCCATGAACAGCCGTTCCTGACGGTTTATTGAGCACCAGAATGTGGTCATCTTCGTAAAGGATCACATCGCTCAGGGCCGCCACTTTCTGTAGCTTCGGTGAAACGGTCTCTTCTTCACGTTCCGCAACGCGCACCGGCGGAATACGTACTTCATCGCCCGCCTCGAGTTTGTACTCGGGCTTCACGCGTTTTTTGTTCACCCGTACCTCGCCCTTGCGCAGGATGCGGTAAATCATGCTCTTTGGTACACCTTTCAACTGGGTGCGCAAAAAGTTATCGATACGTTGCCCCGCTTCATCTTCGGCGATGGCAACCATTTTTACGGCTGGAGTCTCTGTTTTCATGGTTGGCGATTCTAAATATCGTCAGCCATTAGCGCCACTCATTTTTCTATGCTTATATTTACTTTTATTCGGCCAGCTCCCCTTTTCGCGCAACCGATTTGGTGGTTATTAAACCAATCGCCATTCTGAAGTGAAGAAACTGTGAGTAACCGGGTGATAATTGGTAAAAGTCATCTTGCTATAACCCGGCGAGCAGTGGAATAATGAGGCTGTTTTCCGTGTTAAATCCTGGTTAAGTAAGGATGTTGACGGAATGACCAATTTTGTCTGACCGATCATCCACGCAGCAATGGCGTAAGACGTATTGATCTTTCAGGCAGTTAGCGGGCTGCGGGTTGCAGTACTTCCCGGTATAAGGATTGTTCTCTGGAGAGTTCTACCCAGGCAATTCCCCTGATAATTGCGCTGTGTTTCCGTATGAAACACAGGCAACCGACACTCTGCGCCTCTTAAGCGAGCGACAACCGTGAGGTTGGCGACGTGAACAGACACGAGGCCATCGGTTCATACCCCGGAAAGCGTCACCTTGCCCGCAGCTTTGTCGTCAATGTAAGAATAACGAGTAAGTTACGATGAAAAGAATGTTAATCAACGCAACTCAGCAAGAAGAGTTGCGTGTCGCCCTTGTGGATGGGCAGCGCCTGTACGATCTGGATATCGAAAGTCCTGGACACGAACAGAAAAAAGCGAACATTTACAAAGGTAAAATCACCCGCATTGAACCAAGCCTTGAAGCTGCATTTGTCGATTACGGTGCTGAGCGTCATGGTTTCCTCCCTCTGAAAGAAATCGCCCGCGAATATTTCCCCGCAAACTACAACGCCCATGGCCGCCCAAACATCAAAGATGTTCTGCGTGAAGGTCAGGAAGTTATCGTTCAGATTGATAAAGAAGAGCGTGGCAACAAAGGTGCCGCACTGACCACCTTTATCAGCCTGGCAGGGAGCTATCTGGTGCTGATGCCTAACAACCCGCGTGCGGGTGGCATCTCTCGCCGTATCGAAGGTGATGACCGTACCGAGCTAAAAGAAGCGCTGGCAAGCCTCGAACTGCCTGATGGCATGGGGCTTATCGTGCGTACCGCAGGCGTTGGCAAATCAGCCGAAGCGCTGCAATGGGACCTGAGCTTCCGTCTGAAGCACTGGGAAGCCATTCAGAAAGCAGCCGAAAGCCGCCCTGCTCCGTTCCTGATCCATCAGGAAAGCAACGTTATCGTGCGTGCCTTCCGTGATTACCTGCGTCAGGACATCGGTGAGATTCTGATCGATAACCCGAAAGTGCTTGAGCTGGCGCGCCAGCACATCGCCGCGCTGGGTCGTCCGGATTTCACAAGCAAAATTAAACTGTACACCGGTGAAATCCCGCTGTTCAGCCACTATCAGATCGAATCCCAGATTGAGTCCGCCTTCCAGCGTGAAGTGCGTCTGCCATCCGGCGGTTCTATCGTTATCGATACCACTGAAGCGCTGACCGCTATCGACATCAACTCCGCGCGTGCAACGCGCGGTGGCGATATCGAAGAGACCGCCTACAACACTAACCTCGAAGCCGCTGATGAAATCGCCCGCCAGCTCCGCCTGCGCGACCTGGGTGGTCTGATTGTTATCGACTTCATCGACATGACCCCGGTACGCCACCAGCGTGCGGTTGAAAACCGTCTGCGCGAAGCGGTGCGTCAGGACAGGGCGCGTATCCAGATTAGCCATATCTCACGCTTTGGCCTGCTGGAGATGTCCCGTCAGCGTCTGAGCCCGTCTCTCGGCGAGTCCAGCCATCACGTTTGTCCGCGCTGCTCCGGCACCGGTACCGTGCGTGATAACGAATCTCTGTCCCTCTCCATTCTGCGTCTGATTGAAGAAGAAGCGCTGAAAGAGAACACCAAAGAGGTTCACGCTATTGTGCCGGTGCCCGTTGCCTCTTACCTGCTTAACGAAAAACGTGCAGCGGTAAGTGCGATTGAAGCGCGTCAGGGTGGCGTTCGCTGCATCATCGTGCCAAACGATCAGATGCAGACCCCACACTATCACGTGCTGCGCGTGCGTAAGGGCGAAGAGACGACCACCCTCAGCTACCTGCTGCCGAAGCTGCATGAAGAAGAGATGTCCCTGCCTTCCGATGAAGAGCCAGCCGAGCGCAAACTGCCAGAGCAGCCTGCATTAGCGACCTTCATCATGCCTGAAGCACCACCGGAAGCAGCCCTGGAAAAACCTGCGGCCAAACCTGCAGCGCAGAAACCAGAAGCCGCGGTAGCGAAAGCTCAGCCGGCGCAACCGGGTCTGCTGAGCCGCTTCTTTGGCGCGCTGAAGAAGATGTTTGCTGAAGAAGTTCAGCCAGAGCAGCCGAAAGAAGAGCCAAAAGCAGCCAAGCCAGAGCGTCAGCAGGATCGCCGTAAGCGTCAGAACAACCGCCGCGATCGTAACGACCGCAGCGATCGCAATGACCGCAGCGAGCGTCGTGACAACCGTGACAACCGTGACAACCGCTCTGAGAATGGCGAAGGCCGTGAGCAACGCGAAGACAACCGCCGCAACCGTCGCGAGAAACAACAGCCGAATGTTGAAGATCGTGAAATTCGCCAGCAGGCGGGCGATGAGTCTGAGAAGAGCAAACAGCGTGACGACCAGCAGCCGCGCCGTGAACGCAGCCGTCGCCGTAACGACGAGAAGCGTCAGGCACAGCAGGAAGTCAAAAACCTGAACCGCGAAGAGCCTGTTGAACAGCAGGACGGCGAGCAGGAAGAACGTACTCAGGTTATGCCGCGTCGTAAGCAGCGCCAGCTTTCTCAGAAAGTTCGCTTCGCCTCTGAAGCAACCGAAGAGTCAGGCGCTATCGCGGTTGAAACCAGCGAGATCGCAACCGGTACACAAGTGGCAAAAGTTGACCTGCCAGCGGTCGTTGAAAACAACGTTGAGCAGGATGATAACGGTGAAAACCGTGATAACGCCGGTATGCCGCGCCGTTCACGTCGTTCTCCACGTCATCTGCGCGTCAGCGGCCAGCGCCGTCGTCGCTATCGTGACGAGCGTTACCCGACTCAGTCGCCAATGCCGCTGACTATTGCCTGTGCTTCGCCAGAAATGGCCTCCGGCAAAGTCTGGATCCGCTACCCGGTTGCTCGCCCGGAGCAGGTTGTTGAAGAACAGCCTGTAACCGAAGAGGTGATTGCACCAGCAGCCGCGGTAGAAGCTGTCGTGACTGAAGCGGCAACCGTGGTTGAACCTGAGGTTGTTGAACCTGAGGTTGTTGAAGCTGAAGCACCTCACGCAGTGGAAGTTGAAACCACCCATCCAGAAGTGATTGCCGCGCCGGTTGATGCCGCACCGCAGCTTATCGCCGAAGAAGATGCCGTGGTGGCTGAGGAAGTCGCTGAAGAGGCTGAACCTGTAGCCGCAGTGGAAGACACCGCAGAAACCCTCGTTGAAACCACCACTGAAGAAGTCGTTCAGGACGTTGAGATTCAGGTTGAACCGGTTGTCGAAGAAGCGAAAGCGCCTGAGGTAAAACCTGAGCCGGTTGTTTCTGCACCAGCCGCAGCCCACGTGGCGACAGCACCAATGACGCGCGCCCCGGCACCGGATTACGTGCCTGAAGCCCCGCGTCACAGTGACTGGGTACGCCCGGCCTTCAGCTTCGACGGTAAAGGCGCTGCAGGCGGCCACAGTGCAACGCATCAGGCGACTGCACCGGCGACGCGTCCGCAGTCTGTCGAATAACGACGCTGAAAGTAAAAAGCCGACCTTCGGGTCGGCTTTTTTTATGGCTGCTGCACGGGCTTTCTCATTCCGGTCACCTCAGGCATGACCTGCCGCATCAACTCCAGAAAACGCCGCAAGCGTGCCGGATAATAGCGGGACCAGGGGTAAACCAGATGCACCGGTAACGCCGCTGGCTGCCACTCTGGCAGCAAATGCACCAGCCGCCCTTCCCGAATATCATCCTGTACCGTCCAGCTGGATACCACCGCCACGCCAAGCCCGGTGAGCGCCGTATTGCGTGCGACATACAGGCTGTCGGTGCTCAGCCGTGGCGTAATAGCAATCCGCGCGGTGGCGGATGATGCATCGTGAAAAAGCTCCACATGGCGCTGGTAGAAAGAGCTAATCGCTATCCAGGGAAACTGCTGCAAATCCTCCGGCGTGTTGACCGTCGGGAAACGGGCCAGCAGCGCCGGAGAAGCCACTACCGAACGCGGCACTTCGGCCAGCAGCACGGACACGGTCGCCGGATCGACTTCCACGCCCACCCGAATCGCACAGTCAAGGTTGTCGCCGAGGAAGTCCGCCGACCGATCGTTGAGCATCCACTCAATCGAAAGCTGCGGATAACGTTGCAAAAACTCGGTTACGGGTTTCAGAAGCTGGTCCTGACCAAACGCGTGAGGAGCGCGCACCCGCAGCACGCCTACCGGCTCATCTTCCGTCTGCCCCACCTCATCTTCCAGCGCCAGCCAGCTGTCAATCACCCGACGGGCGTGCTGATAACAGCGCTCGCCGTCATCCGTCAGCCGCGTCGTGTGGGTGGTGCGCAATATCAGGCGCACGCCCAGCATGGTCTCCAGCGACTGTAACCGTCTGCTTACCGTGGCCTGGGTAGTAGCCAGCTGCCGTGCCGCCGCAGAGAGGGATCCCGCCTCCACAATACGAACAAACGTCCGCATTAGCTCCACCCTGTCTATACGCTCAGCTCTTTTCATCGCATTTTCACTTATACGTTTAACGTATAAGCGTTTTACCACCGGGCCCGCTACCGTCGCAAGGCGTACTGATAAAAAATAACCTCACACGACGAATGAGGTACATCTTATGAACACAACAACCGCCGCCCATGCCGTGAGCCGCTGGGTAATCTTAATGCTGGCGATCGGTGCAGGTTTCAGCGTGGCATCTATCTATTATGCCCAGCCTCTGCTGCCGCTGATGGGCGCAGACCTTCATCTGAGTATCGAAGGAATGGGGTTGGTCCCAACGCTCACCCAGGCGGGATATGCCCTGGGGATCCTGTTCCTGCTTCCGCTCGGCGATCGCCACGACCGCAGGACGTTAATCCTGATAAAAAGTGCGGCGCTGGCGCTGTTTCTTCTCGGCTGTAGCCTGACCGGGCAGATCCACTCTCTGCTACTGGCCAGCCTGCTCATCGGCATGGCCGCCACCATGGCACAGGATATTGTCCCTGCCGCAGCCATCCTTGCGCCGGAAGGTAAACAGGGGAAAACCGTGGGTACGGTAATGACCGGGCTGCTGATGGGTATCTTATTATCAAGAACCGTGAGCGGCGTGGTGGGCGAAGCGTTTGGCTGGCGCGTCATGTACCAGCTGGCGGCGGCGAGCATTGCGTTCGTCGGGGTGATGATGTGGTTTGTGCTTCCCCGTTTTGCCATTCACTCCACGCTGAGCTACCCCGCGCTGATGCGCTCAATGGAGCATCTGTGGCGTCGCTATCCGGCGCTGCGCCGTGCGGCGCTGGCTCAGGGCTTCCTGTCGATTGCCTTCAGCGCCTTCTGGTCTACGCTTGCGGTCATGCTGCTGGAACGCTATCACCTGGGTAGTGCCGTAGCGGGTGGTTTTGGTATTGCAGGTGCCGCCGGTGCGTTAGCTGCCCCGCTGGCAGGGGGTCTGGCGGACAAACTGGGCGCAGGAAAAGTCACGCAGATTGGTGCCGCTCTTGTGACCGTCTCATTCGCCCTGATGTTCCTGATGCCCACGCTGGGCGTTCATGGACAGCTGATTCTGATCGCCATCTCCGCCGTCGGGTTCGACCTGGGTCTGCAGTCCAGCCTGGTCGCTCACCAGAACCTGGTATACAGCCTTGAACCTCAGGCGCGCGGTCGTCTCAACGCCCTGCTCTTTACGGTGGTCTTTATCGGGATGGCGCTGGGTTCCGCGTTAGGCAGCAATATCTACTCGCTGGCCGGCTGGACGGGCGTGGTCGCGCTGGCGACGGTCTGTGGCGTCATTGCGCTGGCAATCCGTCTGATAGAAAGCGCACGAGTTACCTCCGCATCAGCAGAAGTTGCATAAAAAAAATGCCCAATCCAGACGGATTGGGCAGTAAAACATGCCCAGTTTCAAGACATGTTCCAAGAGGTCAAGATGTTATTTGTTCAGCTGGAACAGAGACATGCCCTGCATATCGCTAAACGCTTTATAAGACGCCTGCAAGGCCGCCTGCTGCATGGTGTAAGAGGAAATCGCTTCGTTCCAGTCAACATCCACCAGGTCACTCATCTGCTTGGTCTGACCCAGCGCGCGGTCATCACCCAGCGTGTCGAGTTTTTCCAGCTCGTTCATCTTGGTTCCCACATCCGCAACGACCGTCAGGACATTGTTCTGGGAGTTTTTGATGCCGATTTGCGCATTGGCAATCACCTGGCTTTGCGCCGTTGCGGCAGCCGGATCGTTCTCAATCGGTGTCTTCAGCGAGGCAATAGCAGAATCCAGGATTTTGAACATGTTGGTCTGGCCATATCCACCGCCCGGCAGCTGTTCCGCATTACTGGTAATGCTTTCGAAAATTTGCTGGCCGGTATGGCTAATGGTCATATTTCGCGCCGTATCAACCTGCTGCGTGATGGCCTCAGCGCCGCCGTTGTAATCCCCGGTCGCGGCATCAAACGGTGCGCTCTCGGTTTTGTATCCCGCAAAGATAAAACGACCATTACCATCCGTCGTGTTGGCCAGGTTCATCAGCTGATCGCGGATCCCCTGAATATCGGTTGCCAGAGAAAGACGGTCGTCATCGCTTAATGTGCCGTTCGACGCATAAACGAGCTTCTCGCGCACGCTTGAGATCGCAGTGTTGACCTGGGTTAACACGTTATCTTCCAGCGAGACCTTCTGCGTTGCAAAGGTACGCGCGAGCGCAAACTGGCTGTTTTGCGACTGAGACTGTGACAGAACGATGGCCTGCGACGCGGCGATAGGATCGTCCGAAGGACGATTGACACGCTTGCCGGTGGACATCTGCTCACCGTAGCTCAGCCATCTGCTCTGGGAATCGGTGATCCCACGCATGTTCTGCTCATACATCATCTGGGTGCTAATACGCATTGTTCACCTCAACCTTAACGAATGTTGATAATTGCATCGAAGAGCGTACTGGCAGTTTGTAGCACCTGGGCATTGGCCAGGTAATACTGCTGATAACGCTGCAAATTGCCATACTCTTCGTCGAGGTTTACCCCAGAGATGGTCTGCTGCTGCTTGATTAACTGCGTTTCCACGTTGGCTTTCGTCTGGCTGCTCACCTTTAGTGACGCCGTTGAGCTACCGACGGTACTGACGAGAGAGGCATACGCATCGTTGAAGGTTTTATTTCCACCCACCACTTTGCCGTTTTGCAGATCGAGCAGTTTCTGGCCGTTACGGTTGTCACTTTCGCCGCCGTTCTGCACAGATGCCATCGCCAGTTTGGACTCGTCGCTGATCGCGAGATCCATGTTCATGATGACGTTGGAAACAGGCTTCACGGTAAAGCTGTCTTTGGTATTTGCCGTGCCGCTCACGTTGACGTTAAGGCCATCAAACGACAGATTGCCGCTGGCATCCGGGCTCATCGTAAAGCTGGTTTTGTCTGACGTGCGGGTGACCGTCCAGTCAGTGCCGTTAAACTGCAGCTTATAGTCTGTCGCCTGGACCTGTTTGCTGTCCGCCACAGAAGCCGTAACAACGGCCGAACCGCCGTTCTTGCTGTTGGACAGAACCGACGGAGAACCGAAGTTGAACAGCTTACCGCCCGCATCACCGTTCGCATCAAAACCGGCTTCATGCTGCGTGTTCATCGCATCGGCAAAGGCCAGCGCCATCTGGTTCAGGGTGTTACGCGCTTTATCCAGATCTTCCGTGCGGAAGGTCAGTAAACCGCCCAAAGAACCGGTGGTGATAAATTTCTCGGGGATCTCAATATTACCCGCCACGTCATCGACGTAGGCGATAGTCGTACGAGCGGGATCGGCGCTGGACTTCACGGCCGCCAGCTGGCTGGCTTTGCTGCCCTGCACCAGGCTGTAACCGTTGCCGAGAGAGATGTTAAACGTACCGCTATCCTGCACGGAGACTTCCACGCCCACGATTTTGTTCAGCTCATTGACGAGCTGATCGCGCTGGTCGAGCAGATCGTTAGGCGATGCGCCCGCACCGACGCCGGTCAGACGGGAGATCTGATCGTTCAGGTTCGCAATCTGTTTGGCATAGTTGTTGATCTGAGACACGCTGGTCCCAATCGCGGTATTGACCTGCGTATCCTGGTCACGCAGATACTGATCGTTGGTTTTGAACTGATTGACCAGACCGCCCGCTTTACCCAGCACCGTCTGACGTGCTGCCGGGTCTTCCGCGTTGCTCACCAGGGTTTGCAGGCTTTTGAAGAAGTCCTGCAGGGTGGTGGAGAGCGAGTTGGTGGTATCGGAGAGCACATCGTCAATTTTTGACATCTGCTGATAGCGCGTCGTCAGACCGCTGCTCTGCGTCTGCGCGGCGCGCAGCTGGTTGGTGATGAAGGCGTCATACTCACGCTGGACACCGGAGACATAAACCCCGTTACCCACCCAGCCACCGCCGGTCAGCGTGCTGTTAGATGCGCCCAGCACCGTGGTCTGGCGGGTGTAACCTGCCACGTTATAGCTTGAAATATTATTACTGACGGTATTGAGTGCCGACTGCGCGGCACTGAGGCCACTCATGGCGCTGTTAATCAAACTGGACATGGGGGTTCCTTTTATACGTTCAGACACGAGTCCTGATGAAGGTTATCGGCAACCTCCACCGGGACTTGAGAACTTTCAGAACAGATTTTCAATATCTGTGCTATAGGCTTTGCTGACCTTCTCGCCCATGGATTTCAGCTGCTGGATCATGCTGGTGAGCTTGCGCGCATAGTTCGGGTCAGTCGCGTAGCCCGCGTTTTGTAAGGCCTGAGCGCCCTGCTCCGCCGTCGCCGCCTGCGTAACGGCGGTATAACGCGGATTGCGGCTCAGCAGGCCAACGTAGTCGGACAATGCTTCCAGATAGGAGCTGTAGACGCGGAATTTTGCTTTGACCTTCACCGCCGCACCGTTCTCGTATTCGGTGGTCGTGATCTCCGTTGTTGGCCCCTTCCAGCTGGAGGTGGCCTTCACGCCGAAGATGTTGAAGCTCGGATCGCCGTTTTCCTTGCGGATCTGACGCTGGCCCCAGCCCGACTCCAGCGCGGCCTGCGCCAGAATCAGGTGATGCGGCACGCCGCTCTGTTCGCTGGCAAGGCGCGCGGGCAGAGAAAGCTGCGCCAGGAAGTCTTTGCTGTCACCGGAGAGCGGCTCATCGCCGCTGCCCGTGGCTTTTGGCATCGCTTTACGCACCATTTGCGTCAGAGCCTGGTTCTGATAACTGGTCACCGTTTCCAGGTCGAATTTCATCGGCACCTGCTGCGTCTGTTCCTGAGGCTGAATGCCCTGCGCGGCTTCGGTCTGTTTCACAATCATGTCAGCCAGACCGAGGCCTTTACCGGCGGTCATCTGCTGCGCAATCTGCTGGTCATACATGCTGGTGTAGAGACGCGTTGAATCACTGCTGAACATCCCGTCTTTCGGCAGGGTTTCGCGCATGCTTTTCAGCATCATCTGTACAAACATCCCTTCCACCTGGCGGGCGACCGGGCGGATGTTCGCCGCCGGGTCTTTGCCTGCTTTGGTTTTCAGTTCGTTGAGCGACTGGGCGTCCCAGGCTGCACTGGTCAACAGTTTGCTATCGGTCAGCATTAGATGATTTCCAGTTTGGCGCGCAGGCAGCCCGCGCTTTGCATGGATTGCAGGATGGACATCAGATCCATCGGCGTTGCGCCCAGGGCGTTCAGGGCGCGCACCACGCTGTTCAGGTTGGCGCTGGAGCGAACGCTCTGCAGCGACCCGCCGCTCTGACGCATATCAATCTGCGTTTGCGGCGTCACCACCGTCTGACCGCCACCAAATGGCGTATTCGGCTGGCTCACGTTCGCGGAGCGGTTTACCGTCACGGAGAGGTTACCCTGCGCCACGGCACAGCTGTCCAGCGACACTTCCCGGTTCATCACCACCGAGCCGGTACGGGAGTTGATGATCACTTTCGCATCCTGAACCGGAACGTTCACTTCCATATTCTGGATATCCGCCAGCATGCGCACCTGGTTGCTGCTGCCGGTGGAGGTGCGGATCTGCACGGTGCGCGCGTCGAGTGCCGTTGCATTACCGTAGCCGCGGCTGCGGTTGATGGTATCGGCAATTTGCTGCGCCATGGTGAAGTCTTCATTATTAAGCTGCAGGTTGATGGTGTTGCCCGCGCCAAACTGGGTCGGCAGTTCACGCTCAATGATCGCACCGTTGGTGATACGTCCACCGTTCAGCTGGTTCACCTGCACGCTGCTTCCGCCTGCGGATGCCCCCGCACCGCCAACCAGAATGTTCCCCTGCGCCAGCGCATAGACCTGGCTGTCAACGCCTTTCAGCGGAGTCATCAGCAGCGTACCGCCGCGCAGGCTTTTGGCGTTACCCATTGAGGAGACCACCACATCAATGGTCTGCCCCTGACGCGCAAACGCCGGGTAGGACGCAGTGACCATTACCGCGGCCACGTTTTTCAGCTGCATGTTGGTTCCCGCCGGCACGGTAATGCCGAGCTGGGAAAGCATGTTGTTCAGGCTTTGGGTGGTGAACGGCGTCTGGGTCGTCTGGTCACCGGTACCATCCAGACCGACCACCAGGCCATAGCCAATCAGGGAGTTTTCACGAACGCCCTGAACGCTGGTGAGGTCGCGAATACGGTCAGCCTGGGCAAATGTTGCCACCAGCGCGAGCGCCACGGCGAAGATCGATTTAAACATGGGTCACCTCGCTTACATCGGCGATAAATTAAGGAAGAAGCGCTGCAGCCAACCCATATTTTGCGCTTCATTGATATAGCCGTTACCGACGTACTCAATGCGCGCATCCGCCACCTGGGTGGACGGAACGGTGTTGGTGCCGCTGATGGTGCGAGGGTTAACCACGCCCGAGAAGCGAATGAATTCAGTGCCCTGGTTGATGGCGATCTGTTTTTCACCCACAACGTGCAAGTTGCCGTTAACCAGTACCTGGTCAACCGTGACCGTCAGCGTACCGCTGAAGGTGTTGCTGGCGTTCGCTCCGCCTTTGCCGTTAAAGGTATTGCCGCCGGACGCGTTCACATCAGCACGCGCGTTGCCGAACAGCCCTTCAAGATAGCGTGGCACGGTATCGAAGCCAAAATTGGTTTTGCCATCGCGGCTGGCGTTCGCCGACGAGCTCTTGCTTGCGCTGACGTTTTCCTGCAGCACAATGGTCAATGTATCGCCGACGTTACGCGGGCGGCGATCTTCAAACAGCGGCTGATAGCCGTAATTAATCGGCTGCGCGGTCTGGAAAATGGAGCCGTTTACCACTGGCGCGGGGCCAGGAACGGGTTGGGCAGTCGTCGCACCCTGGACCAATGGTTTAGACGGGATCAAAGCACACCCGCTGAGGGTGACAGCCAGAACAGTCAGTATCGGATAACGAAACGCCGCGTTTTTTTGCATTGCCTTCATCTTCGAAAACAGGGAGCCGGTGCGGCGTTTACCGCACCGGGCTACACCTTAGAGTTGCGTCAGTTTCTGCAGCATCTGGTCGGTCGTCGACACTGCTTTACTGTTAATTTCATACGCGCGCTGGACCTGGATCATATTCACCAGCTCTTCCGCCACGTTCACGTTGGACGTTTCAACATACCCCTGGTACAGCAGCCCCGCGCCGTTCAGGCCCGGGGTGCTCTCATTCGGCGTACCGGAGGATTGCGTTTCGGTGTAGAGGTTCTCACCAATGCTTTCCAGACCGGTATCGTTCATGAAGGTGGTCAGGTTGAGCTGCCCGACCTGAACCGGCGCGGCCTGTCCCTGCTGGGTCACGCTGACCACACCGTCGCGTCCGATGGTGATGCTCAGGGCATTCGCCGGGATAGTAATCGCAGGCTGAACCTGGAAACCGCCCGCCGTCACCAGCTGGCCGTTCTGATCGACCTGGAACGAACCGTCGCGGGTATAGGCAGAGGTCCCGTCAGGCAGCTGCACCTGGAAGAAGCCCTGGCCTTTGATTGCCACGTCTTTACTGTTGTTGGTCTGAGACAGGTTGCCCTGGCTGTGCAGACGCTCGGTGGCCACCGGACGAACACCGGTACCGATCTGCAGGCCCGACGGCAGCGTCGTCTGTTCAGAAGACTGCGCGCCCGGCTGGCGGATGGTTTGATAAAGCAAATCTTCGAAAACGGCACGCTGACGCTTGAAACCATTGGTGCTCACGTTTGCCAGGTTGTTGGCAATCACGTCCATATTGGTTTGCTGGGCGTCCAGGCCAGTTTTCGCGATCCATAAAGAACTGATCATAAGGAGTCCTGTTAACTCATAGCCAGAAGTTGGTTAGCTTTGCCCGCGTTTTCATCCACGCTGCTGATGATCTTCATCTGCATTTCAAAACGACGGGCGCTGGCAATCATGTCGGTCATGGCTTCGACCGGCTTGACGTTGCTGCCTTCCAGAACGCCGGACATCACGCGGATGCTCGGATCGGCCTGTAACGTGGCACCACGCGTCGCCTGCGCCGCCTGGGTCAGACGGAACATGCCGTCGTCGCCGCGCTGCACGTCTTTGGCTTCCGCTTTCACCAGCTTCAGACGTCCGACGGGCGCAACGGTATTGGCCGGATCGCCCGGGTTCAGCGCCGAAATGGTGCCGTCCGCGGCGATAGTCAGCTCAGAGCCTTCCGGCACGGTCAGCGGACCCGCTTCCCCCATCACCGGATGCCCCTGAATCGTCAGCTGGCCCGTCGCGCTCACCTGGATATTGCCGTTACGGGTATAGCCTTCGCTGCCGTCCGCAGTTTGCACCGCCAGCCAGCCGTCCTGCTGCAGGGCAACGTCCAGCGGGCGCGAGGTGTAGTCCATCTGCCCAGGCGTCATATCTGCGCCAGGGGTTGATGCCGTCACCAGCGTACGGGTCGGCAGGGACAGCCCTTCTACCGGCACCGCGCGCAGCGCATTAAGCTGCGCGCGAAAGCCCGGCGTAGAGGCGTTTGCCAGGTTGCTGGCGGTAACGGCCTGCTGATTGAGCGTCTGACTTGCCGCGCCCATCGCGGTATATATTGCGTGATCCATTGCGCTTTCCTGTTAGCCGCTTAACGCAGGTTAACCAGCGTGTTGAGGATCTGGTCCTGGGTTTTGATGGTCTGCGCGTTCGACTGATAGTTACGCTGCGCGACGATCATGTTCACCAGTTCTTTACTCATATCCACGTTGGAAGCTTCCAGCGCGCCGTTAGTCAGCTTGCCGAAGTTACCGGTGCCTGCGGTACCCAGCAGCGCCACGCCGGAGGACTGAGTAGCAGACCAGACGTTGTCGCCTTCAGATTTCAGGCCTTCGTTGTTCGCGAAGTTTGCCAACACGATCTGGCCCAGAACCTGAGACTGTTCGTTAGAGTAGCTTCCCACCACGGTGCCATCGTCGTTGATCTGGTAGCTCACCAGGTCGCCAGGCTTGTAGCCGTTCTGATTGGTTGCCACAACGCTGTTTGCACCGGTGTTCTGCTGCATGGAGTTCTGGAAGCTCAGGGAGAAGGTCGCCGCCGTCGCACCGCTGACAGAACCCGTGGTGATGTTAATGGCCGGCGTGGCGTTTGGCGTTGCGCTCAGTACACCCGCAGCGTCGTAGTTGTAGACACCCGCCAGGTTACCGTTCGCATCAAAGTTCATCTGCGCCGCTTTCGCTGCTGTAGAACCCGCAACGCTGCCGTCCTGAGTGTAAAGATCCCATTTATTGTTGGCCGTCTTCACGTAGTAGACGTACATGTTGTGGGCGTTACCCTGGCTGTCGAATACGGTCACGGTCCCTTTTTTGTTATAGGTATCCGGGTTGGTCGCATCGAACGGGGCAGTTTGAACAGGATCGGTTGAGTTCAGGTTGATCTGCTGCGTCGCGGTGGTGGTTGATTTCGCCGCCATCAGGGTATTCGGGATAGTAATCGCCTGAGGGTTCGCACCGGTCTGAACGGTTGGAGGCGTTCCAGCTACCGGGTAGCCCGTCAGCTGCATGCCCTGCATGTTAACCAGCGTACGGTTTTCGTCCAGCTTGAACTGGCCGTTACGGCTGTAGAACACAGAACCGTTGGAATCGACCATACGGAAGAAACCGTTCTGGCTGATAGCAACGTCCAGACCACGACCGGTGTTGGTGGTGGTGCCGTCGGTAAAGTCCTGAGTGATGCCCGCAACTTTCACGCCCAGGCCGACTTTGGAACCGGCGAACATGTCCGCAAATGAAGCAGAACCGGATTTAAAACCATAGGTCGCGGAGTTGGCGATGTTGTTGCCAATGACGTCCAGGTTGGTGGCCGCAGCATTCAGGCCGCTGACCGCTTGAGAAAAGGCCATGACTTACTCCTGATAAGTGTTAAGGCTTAGATAATCTGCCGAACTTCGTCGAGTGTGGTGGAACCAGAGGTTCCCAAATCCAGTTTGTTGCCGTCGCTTCCTTTAATCACGCCCTGGACCAGCGCGAACTGCAGCGGCTGCGCCACCAGCTGGGTCGTCCCGTTGCTGGCGCTGATCGCTACTTTGTAAGAACCGTTTGGTGCTTTAGTGCCGTCGGTCAGGCTGCCATCCCACGTAAAGGTGTGAACGCCCGCCTTCAGCTCACCGATATCAATGGTGCGAACCACCACGTTATTGGCATCCATGATCGTTGCAGTGACCTTCTCAGCCGCCTGCTGGAGCTCAACGCCAAACGGCGTGGTGGTCGTTGTGGTGTTGCCTTCAGTGGTGCTGGTGCCCGCCAGAATCGTGGTTCCCGGGATCATCACCCCGTGGCCAATCAGGCTTGCCGCCTGCAGAGACTGGGCACTGTTGATCTGCCCGGAGACGGAGCCGAGGGTGGTGTTAAGTTTCTCAATGCCGCTCACGGTGCTGATCTGCGCAAGCTGCGTGGTCAGTTCGTTGTTCTGCATTGGGTTGGTGGGATCCTGGTTCTTAAGCTGCGCCACCAGCAGCGTCAGAAAGCTGCCCTGAAGATCGGAGGCATTGCTCCCGGTGAGGGAGTTAGAACCCGTCGTACTCTTCGTGTTATTAACACCCGAGTTCGTAGGATCATTCACATTTACGGCGATGGACATGCATGTCTCCTTTACTGGCCGAGAGTGAGCGTTTTGAGCATCATGCTCTTCACGGTATTCAGCACTTCAACGTTGGCCTGGTAGCTGCGGGAAGCCGACATGGAGTTCACCATCTCACCCACCACATCCACGTTTGGCATTTTCACGTATCCGCTGGCATCCGCGAGCGGGTTACCCGGCTCATACACCAGCCTGTCCGGCGCCTGGCTCTCTACCACATCAGACACCTTCACGCCGCCCGTCGCCGCGCCCGGCGCAGCATCGACCTGAAAGACAACCTGTTTGGCGCGATAAGGCTGGCCGTCTGGTCCGGTTACGCTGTCGGCGTTCGCCAGGTTACTGGCAGCCACGTTCAGGCGTTTGGACTGCGCGGTTAACGCCGAACCGGCAATATCAAAAATATTCAACAAGGCCATCTATCAGTTCCCCCCCTGCAGGACGTTCATCATGCCTTTGATTTGTCCGCCGAGTACGGTCAGGCCCGTCTGGTATTTCAGACTGTTATCGGCAAACTGGGTACGCTCCCGGTCCATATCCACGGTGTTACCGTCGAGTGAGGGCTGATCGGGAATGCGGTAAAGTAAATCGGTCGCTGGCGCGGTCATCGCCTGAGCAGGAATATGGCGAGAGGATGTCATGGCAAGTGCAACACCCGTTCCTTCGGCACGTCCACGCTCCATCACCTTTTTGAGTTCACTGGAAAAATCAATATCGCGCGCCTGAAACCCTGGGGTATCGGCGTTAGCGATGTTGGCGGCTAAAATCTCCTGCCGCTGGGCGCGTAAATTGAGCGCTTCCTGCTGAAAACGTAACGCGGCGTCGAGTTTATCGAGCATGTCTCCTCCGCTGATGGCAAAATTTCAGTTCACAGCTTAAATCTCACCCGGTCTCCCCTATCGACGGAATAAGCGCAAAATGCGTCGCTATTTATTGCGTTGATGCAAAACCACTGCAGGTAGAATTCATTCAACTCTGGAAACGGTGGAACTTGCGATGCAAACGTTAAAACGTGGCCTGGTGGCAACTTTCTTGCTCTTTAGCCCTCTGGTGCAGGCTGAAGGCTTACAGGATCGGCTGACGGCTTTTTTTGCTGAAAAGCTGGCGGGCTTTAGCGATGAGGTTAACGTTACCGTGCGCACCCCACCGAATCTGTACCCGACCTGTGACCAACCGTCATTCAGCGTGACGGGAACCACCCGGCTGTGGGGAAATGTGAACGTGCTGGCACGCTGCGCGAACGAAAAACGCTATTTACAGGTTGCAGTTCAGGCGACGGGCAATTATGTTGTCGCCGCCGTGCCCATTGCGCGCGGCAGCGTGCTGCAGACGAACAGCGTGACGTTAAAACGCGGCCGTCTGGACCAGCTGCCTCCACGCACCATGCTGGAAATGAACCAGGCACAGGACGCCGTCAGCCTGCGCGATGTCGCACCCGGCCAGCCGATACAGCTCTCAATGCTGCGTCAGTCATGGCGGGTAAAAGCGGGTCAACAGGTGATGGTGGTGGCCAACGGAGATGGCTTTAGCATCAACAGTGAAGGGAAAGCGTTAAACAATGCCGCGGTGGCGCAAAACGCCCGCGTCAGAATGTCCTCAGGCCAGGTGGTGAGCGGAACCGTCGATTCTGATGGGAATATTCTGATTAACCTATAATCTTTTTAAAGATTTCGCGGCGCGTGCCGATAAATATTCCACTAATGATGATGTCAGGCGCAAACGCCGCGAACCCTCGATGAGGACAACACTATGAGCATTGATCGTACATCAGCCCTGAAGCCGGTAAGCGCTGTACAACCTCGCGAAACGAATGACGCTCCTGCGCAGAAAACGCGTCTGGAAAAACCGTCAACGTCCAACAGCACCAGCGTGACCCTGAGCGACGCACAGGCAAAACTGATGCAGCCAGGCAGCAACGATATCAATATGGAACGTGTTGAAGCGCTGAAAACGGCTATTCGTAACGGTGAGCTGAAAATGGACACCAGCAAAATCGCTGACGCCCTGATTCAGGAAGCACAGAGTTTCTTACAGAGTAACTAACCGTATGAGTCGACTGTCAGAAATACTGGATCAAATGACGGTTGTTCTTAACGACCTGAAAACGGTAATGGACGCTGAACAGCAGCATCTCTCTTCCGGTCACATCAACGGCAGCGCGCTGCAGCGTATTACTGAAGATAAGAGTTCGCTACTGGCGACGCTGGATTATCTGGAGCAGCAGCGCCGCGCTGAGCAGGATCCTAAGCGTAGCGCCAATGACGATATTATTGAGCGCTGGCAAACCATTACCGAAAAAACCCAGCACCTGCGCGACCTTAACCAGCACAACGGCTGGCTACTGGAAGGTCAGATTGAACGTAATCAGCAGGCGCTTGAGGTATTGAAACCGCATAAAGAAACCGGACTGTACGGTGCGGATGGTCAAACAGCGACTGCGCGTATTGCGGGAGTTAAAAAGATTTCGATTTGACGCCTGTGCGACAAATCATGCAGCGGGGAGCACCATAAGGTGAACTCCCCTTTTGGCGTTTATGCCGTACGGCGGGCAAACTCTTTCACTTTGAACCCCAGCACCGCGAGCGTGGCAAAGTAAGCCACCACCCCGACGCCTACCACGGCCATCAGCCGCATCAGACGATAAGGCATGGTGCCCAGGGACCACTCCGGCATCACGTACATCATGCCGAGCAGCGCGGCTGACATCACCAGTACCGCAACGATCAGACGTGCCAGGAAACTTCCCCAGCCCGGCTGCGGCGTGAAAATATCCTGCTTGCGCAGCTGCCAGTACAACAGCCCGGCATTCAGACAGGCCGCCAGACCAATAGACAGCGACAGGCCGGCATGCTTCAGCGGACCAATAAACGCCAGGTTCATCAGCTGGGTCATAATCAGCGTCACGATGGCAATTTTCACCGGCGTTTTGATGTCCTGACGCGAGTAGAACCCGGGCGCCAGCACCTTGACGACGATCAGCCCCATCAAGCCGACCGAGTAGGCAATCAGCGCGCGCTGGGTCATGGCGGCATCAAAGGCGGTGAATTTCCCGTACTGGAAAAGCGACACCGTCAGCGGTTTGGCCAGAATGCCCAGCGCCACCGCGCTTGGCAGGGCCAGCAGGAAGCAGAGACGTAAACCCCAGTCCATCAGGCGGCAATATTCATCATGATTGCCGCTGGCAAAGCTTTTCGACAGCGACGGCAGCAGGATGGTCCCCAGCGCCACGCCCAGCACCCCGGACGGGAACTCCATCAGACGGTCGGCGTAGTACATCCAGGAAACCGAGCCGGACACGAGGAAAGAGGCAAAGATGGTGTTGATGATAAGCGAGATCTGGCTGACGGAGACGCCGAGAATAGCGGGCCCCATCTGCTTGATCACGCGCATCGCCCCGGCATCTTTGAGATTGATGCGCGGCAGCACCAGCATGCCGATTTTTTTCAGATGCGGCAGCTGGTACGCCAGCTGCAGCACGCCGCCGACGGTGACCGCCCAGGCCAGCGCCAGCACCGGCGGGTTGAAGTGCGGCGCGGCGAACAGGGCAAAACCGATCATGCTGACGTTGAGAAACGTTGGCGCAAACGCCGGAACAGAGAAGCGGTTCCAGGTGTTCAGGATCGCCCCCACCAGCGAGGCCAGCGAGATGAGCAGAATATAGGGGAAAGTAATGCGCAGCAGCTGCGAGGTCAGCGCAAATTTGTCAGCCGTATCGGCAAAACCGGGCGCGGTCACCATAATCACCCACGGCGCGGCCAGCATCCCGAGAACGGTCACCACCGCCAAAGCCAGCGTCAGCAGCCCGGAGACATAAGAAACAAAGACGCGCGTCGCGTCTTCACCCTGCTTGCTTTTATATTCCGCCAGAATGGGCACGAATGCCTGGGAAAACGCCCCTTCAGCAAAAATACGACGCAGCAGGTTCGGCAATTTGAACGCGACGAAAAAGGCGTCCGTAGCCATCCCTGCACCAAATACCCTTGCCACAATGGCGTCGCGCGCAAAACCCAGCACGCGGGAAAACATGGTCATCGAGCTGACGGCCGCCAGCGATTTTAATAAGTTCATTAACGTGAATTTCCAGAACCATACGGATTTGTAGACCGGGTCAGCGTAAGCGCCACCCGGCAAAGCCAACAAGCGGCGCTTAGTCTAACCGGATTTCAACGAATTACTATCCGCAGATGTTACAGCGAGTTATTCGCTCATGGCATCGCGCCAGAGCCTTTCCACAATGCGCTGCGCCAGAATGGCCTGCTCGCCGGACGTTTCAGGAACCGTCTGATTTTGCACGCAGGTGATAAAGTGACGGGCGCATCCTGCGAAACCGCGCTGCTCGAGGGTGCTCTGCCAGCCTGGCGCCGGGGGCGTCACCACGCCGTTGCCCTTCTCTTCCCGCCACTCGCGCATGTCCGTAATGTCGTACAGCGCGCCCTCGGTCACTGCCTGCACGGATTCACGCTGACTTCCCGCCCGACGGTGCATGCTGGTGGTAATCTGAAGATGCTCAACGGCGAAGTGGTGTTCCGCGTAGACCATCTGCCCCTGGTCATTCGTTAACAGGGTACCGCTCTTCAGCTGCGCATGGCCGTTGCTCAGCCACAGCGCCGTATCCACAACGTGCAGATAATCATCCAGAAGGGTGAAGCGCAGATCGTTTGGCCCAATGCTGTCGGTGCGGTGTTTATCCATCCGCAGCGAGGCGAGCGTGTCCGACTGCGCCTTCAGCTGCTGGTAAAGCGGCGCAAAGCGGCGGTTGAAGCCCACCATCAGCGTCAGTTTTTTGCGCGCGGCCAGCTCAATCAGCCGTTCGGCATCCTGAACATTTTCCGCCAGCGGCTTATCCACGCAGACGTGAACCCCCGCATTGAGCAGCTCGCTTACCACCTGATAGTGGGTTGCCGTTGAGGTATGCACAAAAACAGCATCACACTCGCGGGCCAGATCCTGCAGAGAGGCAGCATACGGAATGCGCCAGGTTTCGCAGATACGTTCTGCCTTTTCTCGGGTGGGTGACCATGCCCCTTGCAGGGTCCAGTCCGTTGCTGCACCTAAAACAGGCAGCCAGGCTTTTTGCGCGATGCCGCCGAGCCCCACCACGCCTACGCGTAATTTTTTCACCGTCAGTCTCCCAGATGTGCCAGCAACGCATCCAGGCGCTGTTTCAGCCCGGCGACCTCGTCTTCCAGCGCTTCTACGCGCGCGGCAAGAGTGTCATTGCTTGCTGAGGATCCCGCGTCGCTCTCCACGGTAGCGGTAGCGACATCGACGTCGCCGCTGAACAGATGCATATAGCGGCTTTCACGTTTGCCCGGCTCGCGCGCCAGACGCACCACGTACGGGCCGTCTTCACGTGAGGCCAGCCCTTCCAGGGTCTGCTCAACTTCCTGCATATCGCTGAACTCATGCATACGGGAAGCGCGCGTGCGCAGCTCTCCCGGCGTCTGCGCCCCGCGCAGCAGCAGCGTGGTGATGACCGCCACTTCCGCATTGCTCAGCTTCAGGTCGCCGAATTCGGAGTTACAGAAGCGCTGTTCGTATTTGGTCACGCGGTTGCCGAAGCCGCTGACGGTGCGCAGGTAGTGGCGTTTTACCAGCGCATCCAGCACGTCCTGAACCTCATGCTCGCTGAGGTTCATCACCGGCTCGCGGTTGGTCTTCTGGTTGCAGGCCATGGTCACGGCGTTGACGGAGAGCGGATACTGCTCCGGCGTGGTAACCTGCTTTTCGAGTAAGCACCCAATCACGCGCGCTTCTGTACCGTTTAGCTGATACTTCATCTTTTCTCCTTAACGACCTGCGGTCCAGTCCCGGGTGGTTAACGCCGTCAGAACGTGGTCGCGCCACTCTCCGTCTATCAGCAGATAGTCTTTGGCGTAACCCTCTTTCTCGAACCCTAAGCGGGCCAGCAAATTGCCGCTGCGCTGATTGTGCGGCATATAGTTCGCCATAATGCGATGGATATGCTGCGTGCGTTGCATATAGCGGATCGCCACCGTTAACGCCTCGTACATCAGCCCCTGCCCCTGCCATTTCTGGCCGATGGAGTAGCCAAGGTAGCAGGCGTGAAACGACCCGCGCACCACGTTTGAAAAGTTGGCGATCCCGATAATTTCTTTCTCTTCAGGATCCAGCAGCGCGAAATAAAACGCGCTGCCCTGCTTGTGAAATTCCGTAATCATGCTGAGGCGCGCCTGCCAGCCGGAAGGGTAACAATGGCTCTCATCCCGAACGGGTTCCCAGGGTTTTAAAAACTGGCGATTCTCGGCGTAATAATCCGCCAGACGCCAGGCATCACGCTCATGCACCAGACGAACGACCAGCCGGTCCGTTGTCAGACGCACTTTTGGCACATTGCTGCGATAGCCAAACATCGATACCACTCCTTCCCGTCACTTCTGCTGACCCATTAGCTTTACTATACCTGCGCCTGTGCCGTCTGTGAAAACAGTGACATACCATTTTCACCTCTTTTCACATTTTTCGATGAGAACTCTCTATCAAAGCACCCTTTTGATAAAAAAATATTGTCACCCCCGGGGGTGGGAAAAAACGCGGCGACACCGCAGAATGTTAGCGTGCTCACCTTCTTATTTTCCCTGGAGGGAAAATGTCCCGCGTATCACAGGCCAGGAGCCTGGGTAAATATTTCCTGCTCGTCGATAACATGCTGGTCGTGCTCGGCTTTTTTGTCGTTTTTCCGCTGATATCGATCCGCTTTGTCGATCAGATGGGCTGGGCGGCATTAATGGTTGGCATTGCCCTGGGGCTACGCCAGTTTGTCCAGCAGGGCCTGGGCGTCTTTGGCGGGGCCATCGCTGACCGCTTCGGCGCTAAGCCGATGATCGTTACCGGTATGCTGCTGCGCGCGGCAGGTTTTGCCACGATGGCGGTCGCCCAGGAGCCATGGCTGCTCTGGTTCTCCTGTTTCCTCTCCGGTATCGGCGGCACGCTGTTCGATCCGCCGCGCACCGCGCTGGTGGTGAAGCTTATTCGCCCCCAGCACCGCGGCCGTTTCTTCTCGATTCTGATGATGCAGGACAGTGCCGGGGCGGTTATCGGCGCCCTGCTGGGAAGCTGGCTGCTGCAGTATGACTTCCGTCTGGTCTGCGCGGCCGGTGCGGTGCTCTTTATTCTGTGCGCGCTGTTCAATGGCCTGTTCCTGCCCGCCTGGAAACTGTCGACGGTCAAAGCGCCGGTCCGGGAAGGGCTTGGCCGCGTCCTGCGCGACAGGCGTTTTGTCACCTATGTGTTGACCCTGACGGGATACTACATGCTGGCTGTGCAGGTCATGCTGATGCTGCCGATCATGGTTAACGACATCGCGGGGACCCCTGCAGCCGTTAAATGGATGTACGCCATCGAAGCCTGCCTGTCGTTAACGCTGCTTTATCCGATTGCCCGCTGGAGCGAACGGCGTTTTCGTCTGGAGCATCGCCTGATGGCCGGTCTGTTCCTGATGACGCTGAGCATGATGCCGATCGGCCTGGTGAACTCTCTCCAGCAGCTGTTTACGCTGATTTGCACGTTCTATATTGGCTCGATCATCGCCGAACCTGCCCGTGAAACGCTGAGCGCCTCGCTTGCGGATGCGCGTGCGCGTGGCAGCTATATGGGGTTCAGCCGGCTGGGGCTGGCGCTTGGCGGCGCATTAGGTTACGCCGGTGGCGGCTGGTTGTTTGATGCCGGAAAAGCGTTAAGCCAGCCCGAACTCCCGTGGATGATGCTCGGCGCGGTGGGTTTTATGACGCTTCTTGCTCTGTGGTGGCAGTTCAGCCCGAAACGCAGCGCGAGCGGTATGCTCGAGCCTGGCGCGTAGCCTTTCCCTCGGGCGGGAGCCCTTCCCGCCCCACTTCTCAGTTTTTTCTGCTGGTTTCTGCCAATTCACACTGACATACTGGCGTAACAGGACAGAAGCGCCGATTTTTCGTTGAGGAACACTATGAAGAAAATTGTCTTTGCCGCGGCATTAGTTGTCAGCGGTCTGCTGGTTGGCTGTAACCAGCTCACGCAATATACCGTCAGTGAACAGGAAATTAATCAGGCGCTGGAAAAACATAACAATTTCTCTAAAGACATTGGCGTGCCGGGACTGGCGGACGCGCATATCGTCCTGACGAACCTGACCAGCCAGATCGGACGTGAAGAGCCAAACAAAGTCACCCTGGCCGGTGATGCGGATCTCGATATGTCATCCCTCTTTGGCAATCAGAAGGCCAACATCAAGCTCAAGCTGAAGGCCCTGCCCGTTTTCAACAAAGAGAAAGGGGCGATTTTCCTGCAGGAGATGGAAGTCGTCGATGCGCAGGTGTCGCCGGACAAGATGGCACCGGTTCTGCAAACCTTGATGCCCTATCTGAACCAGTCGCTGCGAAATTACTTTAACCAGCAGCCCGCGTACGTCTTAAGCGAAGACAAAAGCAAGGGTGAAGCTCTGGCGAAAAAATATGCAAAAGGCATTGAGGTGAAACCGGGTGAAATTATCATTCCTTTCACCGATTAACCTGAAGGGCGCTGCGGCGCCCTTTTTTTTACGGAAAAGTGTGCAAACGAAAACGTTTCCGCTTATGATTTGTGTCCGGCAAAAACAGCCATCCTTATGACTGATTCCTGACAAGCCGGAGCTTCCATGACTGCACAACCCCAGGTTCTTAAAATCCGCCGCCCTGACGACTGGCATATCCATCTGCGTGATGGCGATATGCTGAAAACCGTCGTGCCTTATACCAGCGAAATTTATGGCCGCGCGATTGTCATGCCTAACCTGGTTCCACCAGTCACCACCGTCGATGCCGCGATGGCCTATCGCCAGCGCATCCTGGATGCCGTTCCTGCGGGACACGATTTTACCCCGTTGATGACCTGCTATCTGACCGACTCGCTGGATCCGAACGAAGTGGAGCGCGGGTTTAACGAAGGCGTATTTACGGCGGCGAAACTCTACCCGGCAAATGCCACCACCAACTCCAGCCACGGCGTCACCAGCATTGATGCCATCATGCCGGTTCTGGAACGCATGCAGAAACTGGGCATGCCGCTGCTGGTCCATGGTGAAGTCACGCATGCCGAGATTGACATCTTCGACCGTGAAGCCCGCTTTATCGAGACCGTGATGGAGCCTCTGCGCCAGCGCCTGCCCGCGCTTAAAGTGGTCTTTGAACATATCACCACCAAAGACGCGGCAGAGTATGTGCGCGACGGCAACGATCTTATCGCCGCGACCATTACGCCACAGCACCTGATGTTTAACCGTAACCACATGCTGGTGGGCGGGGTGCGTCCTCACCTGTACTGTCTGCCTATTCTCAAGCGCAACATCCACCAGCAGGCGCTGCGCGAGCTGGTCGCCAGCGGGTTCTCCCGCGCGTTCCTCGGCACCGATTCCGCACCTCACGCCCGCCACCGCAAAGAGGCGAGCTGCGGCTGTGCGGGCTGCTTCAACGCCCCAACGGCACTGGCCAGCTACGCGACCGTCTTTGAAGAGATGAACGCGCTCGAACATTTTGAAGCGTTCTGCTCCCTTAACGGCCCGCGCTTCTACGGCCTGCCGGTCAACGACACCTTTATCGAACTGGAGCGTAAAGCGAGCCACGTTGAGGAGTCCATTGCGCTGACGGATGACACGCTGATCCCATTCCTGGCGGGCGAAACCGTTAACTGGACGGTAAAACGTTAAAAAATCAATGCCCCTTGTTGTCAAACCGATAATATACCTGTATAAATAAACAGTATATTACACAGGGGGCATTTATGCGTATTGAAGTCACCATAGCCAAAACAACCGTTCTGCCTGCCGGCGCGCTTGATGCACTGGCAGGCGAATTATCCCGCCGTATTAACAACACCTTTCCCGACAACGCGGGTGCCGTAACGGTGCGTTACGCCGCGGCGAACAACCTCTCCGTCATTGGTGCTGCGAAAGAAGATAAAGATCGCATCAGCGAAATCCTGCAGGAAACGTGGGAAAGCGCAGACGACTGGTTTATCACAGATTAACACTGCTCCCTCATTGTGTTTTTTTGCCGGGTCGCCCCGGCTTTTTTTGTCTAAAAATCCTGCAAGTTCAAATTAATTCGGCATCTTCTTTAAAAATCGTGAACGAGATGGTGTTTTATTGTTCGAACAATCCTAAAAAGCAGAAAAATGTGTTGCCACCTGTTTATTTTTCCCGTTGGAACCCTTATTACTTGGTATACTGAAGATGCTTTCAGAAAAACATGCATTGAACCTCAGAGCCGTTGTCTTCTAACACGCATTAAGGGGGTTATAATGGAAAAGAATAGTGAAGTGATCCAGACCCATCCACTGGTTGGCTGGGATATCAGTACCGTAGATAGCTACGATGCGCTGATGCTGCGTTTGCACTACCAGACCCCGAATCAACTCAACCGTGAAGAAGCGGAAGTTGGACAGACGCTGTGGCTAACAACAGACGTCGCCCGTCAGTTTATTTCTATTTTAGAGGCAGGTATTGCAAAAATAGAATCTGGCGACTATCAGGAAAATGAGTATAAACGGCACTAAGCTTATGCCCACTTTTCTCTCTACAGGCACCCTCGCGGTGCCTTATTTATTTCTCCCTTGTCTAACCCCGCGTTGTTAATTACTCTGCTAACAAAACATCAGTTTACGAGATGCATATGAGATACGACTTAATCATTATTGGTAGCGGCTCCGTGGGTTCCGCTGCCGGTTATTACGCAACACAGGCAGGTCTGAAGGTCCTGATGATCGATGCCCACCTTCCTCCTCATTCGGAGGGCAGCCATCATGGCGATACCCGTCTCATGCGCCATGCGTATGGAGAAGGCGAGCGCTATGTGCCGCTGGTGCTTCGCGCCCAGACGCTGTGGGATGAACTGGCGACACAGACCGAAGAGCGTATTTTCGAGCGTACCGGCGTCATCAACCTTGGCCCTGCTCATTCTGATTTTCTCGCCGGCGTCGAACGCAGTGCAAAAGCCTTTAATCTTGATGTCGAGAAGCTGGACGCGACGGGCATTACCGCGCGCTGGCCTGAAATTACCGTCCCGGACGATTACATCGGCCTCTTTGAAGCCCACTCCGGCGTGCTGCATTGTGAAGCGGCGATCAAAACCTGGATCGATCTTGCCGCGAAAGCCGGCTGTGCGCAGCTGTTTAACTGTCCGGTGGAGGCCATCACCCATGACGAGAATGGCGTCACGGTAACGACTCTTGACGGCGACTATTCAGCGTCCCGCCTGCTCGTCAGCGCAGGAACCTGGGTCACTCGCCTGCTGCCGGAACTGCCAATTCAGCCGGTGCGGAAGGTCTTCTCCTGGTTCCAGTCGGATGGTCGCTACAGCGCGCAGAATAAATTCCCGGCCTTCACCGGCGAATTGCCGAATGGCGATCAGTTCTACGGTTTCCCTTCCGAGAAAGACGCGCTGAAAATCGGTAAACACAACGGTGGCCAGGCGATCGCCTCCCCTGAAGAGCGTAAGCCTTTTGGCGCCTATCCACAGGATGGTTCGGAAGCCTTCTCGTTCCTGCGAACTATCCTTCCGGGCGTCGGTGGCTTGCTGTATGGCGCGGCCTGTACCTACGACAACACGCCGGATGAAGACTTCATCATTGATACCCTGCCAGGGCATGACAACGTCCTGCTAATCACCGGGCTGAGCGGTCACGGCTTTAAGTTCGCTTCCGTGCTGGGCGAGATTGCCGCGCAGTTTGCCCAGGGCATCACGCCGCAGTTTGATCTGACGCCCTTCTCGCTCTCGCGTTTTAACGGATAATCCGCACGGGCTCTGGAGGTACCGGGGCCCGTTTTATTCACACTGCATTACGGGGCGTTATGCGCAGGATCGTTAGCTTTCTGATGAATAATATTCGCGAGCATTTCATGCTCTATATCTTATTGTGGTCGCTGCTGGCTATTATTGATTTTGTTTACATTGTATTTTATTGAAAACCCTGACTGACAATAATTGACATTAATTTAGCTTTATTGAAACTCTCAATTCCTCTTGCACGAAGGCATTGAATTACCTTTATCCTTTCCTTTCAAAATTGCTGAAATAAATAAAATAAAAATCAATAGACAATTATTTCAGTTGCAATGTCACATCTTCCCGTTCATTTTTACCCTTCGGTTAATACGAAAATGGACATTCTGATGCAACTGCGTAACACCTCCCGGCGCTACGGAATAATATCCATAGGTTTGCACTGGATATTTGCTATTGCCGTCTACTGTATGTTTGGACTTGGACTCTGGATGGTCACGCTCAGCTATTACGACGGCTGGTATCACCAGGCACCGGAGTTACATAAAAGCATTGGCGTTCTCCTGATGCTGGGTCTGGTTTTTCGCGTGATCTGGCGACATATTTCCCCGCCGCCCGCGGCGCCGAAGACCCACGGAAAAATGACCCGCCTGAGTGCCGTTGCCGCGCATATCGCGCTCTATGCGCTGCTCTTCGCCATTCTGATCAGCGGCTACCTTATCTCAACGGCGGACGGTAAGCCGATTAGCGTCTTTGGCCTTTTTGACGTCCCGGCAACGCTCAGCGATGCGGGCGCTCAGGCTGACACCGCCGGGGTCGTTCACCTCTGGCTTGCGTGGAGCGTCGTGATCCTGTCCGTGCTGCACGGGCTTGCCGCCCTCAAACACCATTTTATTGATAAAGACGATACGCTAAAGCGCATGCTTGGCCGCTCGTCAGTTGACTCTGGAGCATAAAATGAAAAAACACCTGCTGGGTATCGCCCTGGGTTCTCTGTTATTCACCACCGGTTCCGCCGTGGCGGCTGATTATAAAATTGATAAGGAGGGCCAGCACGCTTTCGTCAATTTCCGTATTCAGCACCTGGGATACAGCTGGCTGTACGGTACCTTTAAAGATTTTGACGGCACATTCACCTTTGACGAGAAGAATCCTGCCGCCGATAAGGTCAACGTAACCATTAATACCAACAGCGTGGATACCAATCATGCTGAACGTGATAAACATCTGCGCAGTGGGGAATTCCTCAATGTCGGGAAATACCCACAGGCGACCTTCACCTCCACGGAAGTGAAAAAAGAGGGTGATAAGCTGAATATTACCGGCAACCTGACGCTTAACGGCGTAACAAAACCGGTCACGCTGGATGCTAAATTACTGGGTCAGGGTGACGATCCGTGGGGCGGTAAACGCGCAGGTTTTGAAGCGGCGGGTAAAATTCACCTGAAAGATTTTAATATCACAACGGATTTAGGCCCGGCGTCTCAGGACGTTGAGCTGATTATTTCCGTTGAAGGCATACAGCAGAAATCATAATAGATTCGCCCGGCAGGCTTTCGCCGTGCCGGGCGTTATTATCATTCCGGGTCAGGGATACCCAGTTTGGTATTCAGACGGCCGCGTGATTTATTAAAAATCTTGTTGCCGTTTTCACGTCCTGCGCGACGGCGACGCTGCTCTTCTTCCGGCAGGATGCTCTCTTCGCTGCACAGTTCGCTACAGCAGCCGTTAAACTTCTCGGCACAGGCCGGGCACTGAATGAACAGCAGATGACACCCGTCGTTTTTGCAGTTGGTGTGGGTATCGCACGGTGCGCCGCACTGGTGGCACTGGGCGATAACGTCTTCAGAAATACGCTCACCCATACGCTCGTCAAAGACAAAGTTTTTCCCGATAAAGCGTACCGGTAAACCCTGCTCGCGGGCGCGGCGGGCGTACTCGATAATGCCGCCTTCAATATGCCAGACCTTATTAAAGCCGTTGTGCTTCATCCACGCGCTGGCTTTCTCACAGCGGATACCGCCGGTGCAGTACATAACGATCTTTTTATCTTTATGTTCCTGCATCATCTCAACCGCCTTGGGCAGTTGCTCGCGGAAGGTATCGGCCGGGATTTCCATCGCGTTCTCGAAATGCCCCACTTCGTATTCATAGTGGTTACGCATATCAATGAACACGGCATCCGGATCGTCCAGCATCGCATTCACTTCCGCTGCCTTGAGATATTCACCGACATCCGCCGCGTTAAACGCAGGATCGTCGATACCGTCCGCCACGATGCGTTCACGCACCTTCATGCGCAGCACCCAGAAGGATTTCCCGTCATCGTCCAGGGCAATGTTCAGGCGTAAGCCGTCGAGGGCCGGATCGAACTGATAAAGACACTCGCGGAAAGCGCTGACTTTGCTTTCCGGTACGCTAATTTGCGCGTTGATGCCTTCACGGGCAAGGTAGACGCGGCCGAAGACGTTCAGGGCCGTGAACGCCTGATAAAGCGCATCGCGGGTCGCCTGCGGATCGTCGATCGTGAAGTATTTATAGAAAGAGATGGTTGTGCGCGGTTCGGTTTCAGCCAACATACGCGCTTTCAACATCTCATTCGACACGCGGTTGTGTAACACTGGCATGGTGTACAGTCCTGGAATCGTTAGAGAGAATGAAAAATCGGTCGGCATCATATAGCAAACAAAACCAATTTACATCCCCACAATTTACGCTACATTTCACACACCCTGATTAATCAGGTTTAACAATTGCTGTATTCGTGCACGCTTCGAAAGCAGATATTTTGGCTATGTCTCAAAAAATGAGACACTAGCAAAACAGGACGTTTGAACACAGGAAAGACATGACCCAGTTACCAAAATTTACTGCCGCCCTTTTGCATCCCCGCTATTGGTTGACCTGGCTTGGCATCGGCTTTTTATGGCTTCTGGTACAGCTTCCCTACCCTATTATTTTTCGGTTGGGTAAATTTCTGGGCCGCTTCGCGCAACTGTTTATGAAGCGTCGCGCCAGAATCGCGTACCGCAATCTTGAGCTGTGTTTTCCGCAGATGAGCGAGCCAGAGCGTCACGATATGGTCGCGAAGAATTTCGAATCCGTCGGGATGGGGCTCATGGAAACCGGTATGGCGTGGTTCTGGCCGGACAAACGCATGGCCCGCTGGAGCGAGGTAACGGGAACCGGCATGGAGCCTGTGCATACGCTTCAGGCCAACCAGACGGGCGTTTTGCTGATCGGCGTTCATTTCCTGACGCTGGAAATCGGGGCGCGCATGTTCGGCATGCAGGCGCCTGGCATTGGCGTTTATCGTCCTAACGATAACCCGGTCATCGATTTAATCCAGACCAACGGCCGCATGCGCTCCAACAAAAGCATGATCGACCGTAAGGATCTGAAGGGGATGATCCGCGCGCTGAAATCCGGCGAAGTGGTCTGGTATGCCCCCGACCACGACTATGGCCCACAGGCCAGCGTATTTGTTCCCTTCTTCGCCGTTGAAGAGGCCGCCACAACGACCGGTACCTGGATGCTGGCGCGGATGTCTAAAGCCGCCATCGTGCCTTTCGTCCCTCGCCGTAAGCCGGATGGTTCAGGCTACGAGCTAATGATGCTGGAACCGGAGCTTGCGCCACCGCTTGACGATGCGGAAACCACCGCACGCTGGATGAACAGCGTTGTGGAGAAGTGCATCATGCTGGCGCCCGAGCAGTACATGTGGCTGCACCGCCGTTTTAAAACGCGTCCACAAGGCACGCCGTCCCGCTATTAATCCCCATGCGGTCTTCAGGGCCGCATGCCGTTTTAGCTTTAAAAGCTCCTCATCATTGCGGCATTCATAACCCAGGCGCATAATTAGCAGGCTTATTACTTTATGCTTCAGGTGCTCTGCACCTCATTATGCGGATAGTTATGTCACCCTCAGACGCCCCCATAAACTGGAAGCGCAACCTCACGGTTGCGTGGCTTGGCTGTTTTCTTACCGGCGCGGCCTTTAGCCTGGTTATGCCCTTCCTGCCGCTCTACGTCGAACAGCTTGGCGTAACGGGCCACAGCGCGCTCAATATGTGGTCCGGTCTGGTATTCAGCATCACGTTTCTCTTTTCCGCGATGGCCTCGCCCTTCTGGGGCGGCCTTGCCGACCGCAAGGGACGTAAAATCATGCTGCTGCGTTCGGCGCTGGGGATGGCCATTATCATGGCGCTGATGGGCGTGGCGCAGAACGTCTGGCAGTTTCTGATCCTGCGCGCGCTGCTGGGCCTGCTGGGGGGATTTATTCCCAACGCGAATGCGCTGATTGCCACGCAAATTCCCCGCCATAAAAGCGGCTGGGCGCTGGGCACGCTCTCAACCGGCGGCGTGAGCGGTGCTCTGCTGGGACCGCTGGCCGGGGGATTACTGGCGGATAACTACGGCCTGCGCCCGGTCTTCTTTATCACCGCCAGCGTGTTGTTCCTGTGCTTCATCGTCACCCTGCTCTGTATCCGGGAAAACTTCACGCCTGTCGCCAAAAAAGAGATGCTCCACGCCAGAGAGGTGCTGACCTCGCTCAAAAATCCCAGACTGGTGCTGAGCCTGTTCGTGACAACCCTGATTATTCAGGTAGCCACCGGGTCGATTGCCCCTATTCTGACGCTGTACGTTCGCGACCTGGCGGGTAACGTCAGCAATATTGCGTTCATCAGCGGGCTGATTGCCTCCGTACCCGGCGTGGCGGCGCTGCTGAGCGCCCCGAGGCTGGGGAAACTGGGAGACCGGGTGGGTCCGGAAAAAATTCTGATCTGCGCGCTGGTGATTTCCGTCCTGCTGCTTATCCCGATGTCGATGGTGCAAACGCCATGGCAGCTGGGCGTCCTGCGTTTTTTGCTGGGTGCCGCCGACGGCGCGCTGCTGCCCGCCGTACAGACCCTGCTGGTCTACAACTCCACGAACCAGATTGCCGGGCGTATTTTCAGCTATAACCAGTCATTCCGCGACATCGGTAACGTCACCGGACCGCTGCTCGGGGCCGGGATTTCCGCCAGCTTCGGTTTTCGCGCCGTCTTTATCGTGACGGCGGGCGTCGTGTTGTTCAATGCCATCTATTCATGGTTCAGTTTATCCCGCGCGCTGCGGCCCGTGACGGAATAAGACGAACGCCTGATAGCTTATTTTCGCATTCATACTTGCAGAATCTTATATTCAGCTATTCTTTCCCTGAAACCTTCTGGAAAACAGGGAGACACCAATGACCATGTACGCCACGCTGGAAGAAGCTATTGATGCCGCTCGTGAAGAGTTCCTCGCCGACAACCCCGGCGTTGAAGAAGAAGATGCTGACGTGCAACAGCTTAATATCCAAAAATACGTTCTGCAGGATGGAGATATTATGTGGCAGGCCGAATTCTTTGCCGATGAAGGTGAAGATGGGGAATGTTTGCCGATATTAAGCGGTGAAGGTGCGCAGGCCGTCTTTGATGGCGACTATGACGAAATAGAACTTCGGCAGGAATGGCTGGAAGAGAATACCCTGCACGAGTGGGATGAGGGTGAGTTTCAGCTCGAGCCGCCGCTGGATACGGAAGAAGGTCAAACCGCAGCCGACGAGTGGGACGAGCGTTAATTTAGGCTATTCGTAAGGGCCGTGGCTGGCATCTATCGGCAGCAACAGCGTGTCGAAAATCAGCGAGAACGGCAGATCGAGCACGGTCAGGTAGCGCCACGCGGAATCACGAAGATCCCATTTCACGCCCGGGTAATACTGATTTCCGTGGCCCTGCCCTGGAATGGTGCGACTGATGATACTGCCGCAGCCGCTCAGCAGGCATGCCACCATAACGACGATGATTATTCTCATCTTTAACCTCTAAAAAAATACCGGCGATTAAGCCGGTATTTTATCTGGCGGGTGGCGCTTCGCTTACTCGCCTTACTTAACTGCTTACTTCGCCTTCAGAGCGAGCGGATTCAGCTTCACGTCCTTATAGTAGTTTACCCACGAAGAGTATTTCTCCGGAGCAGACCACACGCGGTAGTGAAGACGCGCCATTGTCACCGGGTCGCTCAACAGCACCAGACGACGGTCGCGGTTGAGTTTTTCCGGGGTCTCGTTAAGCGCCTGCTCAACGTGACGATCGCGGGCAATCTCCAGCACCTGGCTGGCACGGTGACGCGCGGTTGCCATTGCCGTCGCCAGGGCGTTGAATGACGGGTTAAACACGGCGTGCATGAAGCCGTCATCCAGCGAGCGACTGCGGTTCTGTTCCAGGTAACGATCGGTATCCACCAGCACCTGCGGCGGGGAATACTCTTCCGGGATCAGGAACAGCTTCCAGCGTTTGGTTCGCAACCCCACCGTTGAACGGCTGGAAATCACGGACACAAACGGCGACAGGATCAGCGAGAAGACAATCGGCGCCAGCCAGAACAGGAAGCGCAGATCCAGCCACGCCATCCCGGCAGCCCACACCAGACCCAGCAGCAGCTGAGAACCGTGGCGCATAAAGGCTTCACCCCACGGCGTGGAGTCGTCGTCACGCTGCGGTGAGTTCCAGACCACTTCCCAGCCCAGGAACGCACTGACCACAAACACGGTGTGGAACAGCATACGTACCGGCGCCAGCAGGACCGAGAACAGCACTTCCAGCAGCAGTGAAAGGGTCACGCGGAAGAAACCGCCGTACTCTTTCGAGCCTTTGCACCAGATCAGGATGATGCTGAGCAGCTTAGGCAGGAACAGCAGCACCATGGTGGAGGCAAACAGCGCAATCGCCAGCTCCGGACGCCACTGCGGCCACACCGGGAACAGCTGCCGCGGTTGCAGGAAGTATTGCGGCTCCGTCAGGGCATGAACCACCTGTAAGGCAGTCGACAGCGCCAGGAACATAAACCACAGCGGTGCGGAGAGATAAGACATCACGCCCGTCAGGAACACCGCGCGGTGAACCGGGTGCATCCCTTTTACCAGGAACAGGCGGAAGTTCATCAGGTTACCGTGACACCAGCGGCGGTCACGCTTAAGCTCGTCCAGCAGGTTCGGCGGCAGCTCTTCGTAGGATCCCGGCAGGTCGTAGGCAATCCAGACGCCCCAGCCAGCACGACGCATCAACGCCGCTTCTACGAAGTCATGCGACAGAATAGAACCGGCAAACGAACCCTCACCCGGCAGCGGCGCCAGCGCACAGTGTTCAATGAACGGCTTCACGCGGATAATGGCGTTGTGGCCCCAGTAGTGCGACTCACCCAGCTGCCAGAAGTGCAGACCGGCCGTAAACAGCGGCCCGTAAACACGGGTGGCGAACTGCTGGCAGCGCGCATAAAGGGTGTCCATTCCGGACGCTTTTGGCGAGGACTGAATGATACCGGCGTTAGGGTTGGCTTCCATCAGACGCACCAGACCACTCAGGCAGTCTCCGCTCATGACGGAGTCAGCATCCAGCACCACCATGTAGCTGTACTGGTTACCCCAGCGACGGCAGAAGTCATCGATGTTGCCGCTTTTACGCTTAACGCGACGGCGGCGGCGGCGGTAGAAGATCTGGCCTTCGCCCTGCACTTCTGCAATCAGCTCCATCCACGCTTTTTGTTCCGCAACGCAGATATCAGGGTTGTAGCTGTCGCTCAGGATGTAAACGTCGAAATGCTCCGCGTTGCCGGTCGCCTTCACGGACTCCCAGGTCGCACGCAGGCCCGCAAATACGCGGTCAACGTCTTCGTTACAGATAGGCATAATCAGCGCGGTACGGTGGTCGGGATTAAGGGGTTCATCCCCGACCGTTGACGCTGAAATGCTGTATTTGTCACGCCCCATCAGCAATTGCAGGAAGCCCATCAGCGCGGTCCAGAAACCGGCCGAGACCCAGCAGAAGAGGACCGCGAACAGCAGGAGAATGCCGCTCTGCAGGATATACGGCAACAGCTGCATGAAGGAGACCCAGAGATCCTGGCCCATCATGTCCGTCGGGTTGATAAACGCCCAGCCCTGGTAAGGCAGGATAGTTTTCATGTACCAGGTCGCGACGACCGTCTGCGCCAGCGTCAGAAGCAGCAGGATATAGCGACGGATTGTCCCAACGGTACGCCATTTCTGTTCGGACGCCTGCTCTTCTTTCGTCAGGCGCGACAGATAGCGCGGCGTCACATCACGCCCGCGCAGGCGATCCCAGAAGCGACCCACCGGGTTGGTGCGCCATGGATCGGGGAACATAGAGGAACGCGTGGCCTTCGGCATCGCCTGAAGCTGAGCGCGTCCTTCGTCGTCTTTAATCAACTGCCCTTCCGCCAGCGAGTCCGGCCAGGCCTGCTCCAGACGCGCCTTGACTGACCCGAGCGGCGTATCATCATCACGGGAAAACGTATGATGTTCACCATCCAGCGCGGTGTGAACCGCGCGGATGTCGCTCTTTGGCAGTGCCGCTTTTTCGATATCCGTCAGCGGCATGGCATCAATATATTCAGATGTATTATTCATTGGCAGGTAGCTGATAGCTCCAGGTTTCACTCAGCGGCTGATCGTTACTGACCAGCGCAGCACGCATTTCAGTGGTCTGTTTCGGATCTTTCACTTTCACGCGCAGGGTCAGACGCCAGCCTTTGGTTACCGGGTTGTAACGCACGGTATTCTCAACGATTTCACCGTTATCACCGATGCTGGCCTGAGCGGCAACGGCGGTGTCCGGCGACAGTTTCTTCATATCCTGGCCTGTGAAGTCCACGACAAACGCCACGGTACCGTCAGGCTGACGGATAAGATTAGACTGCTTCACATCACCCGTTGAGCGGCGAGTCTGCATTACATACGCGTTATCCGGCGCATGCAGCTTATCTTCGTCGCGGCTGAAGGTAATGGTGTACTTGAAGTTCATCTCTTTACCGGCTTCCGGCAGTTGATCCGGCGTCCAGTAAGCGACGATGTTATCGTTGGTTTCGTCGTTGGTTGGAATCTCTACCAGCTCGACCTTGCCTTTACCCCAGTCACCGTTTGGCGTGACCCAGGCGCTTGGACGCTGGTCATAGCGATCGTCCAAATCTTCAAAGCGGGAGAACTGACGACCACGCTGCAGCAGGCCAAAACCTTGCGGGTTTTCCATTGCGAAGCTGCTAACCGCCAGATGTTTCGGGTTATTCAGCGGACGCCAGATCCACTCACCGTTGCCGGCATGAATAGAAAGACCGTTGGAGTCATGCAGTTCCGGACGGAAGTTGGTAGCCGGTGACGGCTGGTTCGGCCCAAACAGGAACATACTGGTCAGTGGCGCAACGCCCAGTTTGCCCACTTTATCACGCAGGTAAACCTTGGACTGCACGTCAACTACCGTGTCACGACCCGGCATAATCACAAAGCGATAGGCACCGGTTGCACGCGGGGAATCCAGCAGCGCATAAATGGTCAGACGCTTATCCGTTGGCTTTGGACGTTCAATCCAGAACTCACGGAAGCGCGGGAACTCTTCACCTGATGGCAGCGCGGTATCAATAGCCAGACCACGCGCAGAAAGCCCGTAAACCTGCCCCGCGCCGATAACGCGGAAATAGCTGGCTCCAAGCATGCTGACGATTTCGTCGTTTTTATCTTTGCTGTTGATCGGGTAAAGCACCTTAAAGCCTGCGAAGCCCAGGTCTTTCACCGTATCTTTGTCGTGTTGCACATTGCCAAAATTGAAGTAATCCGGGCTGTACTTGATCTTACGTACCGCGGTTGCCGTCACTTCATTGATGGCAACAGGCGTGTCGAAGTACATACCCTGATGATAAAATTCAAGCTTGAACGGGGTTTTAATATTGCTCCAGTACGCTTTGTCGTGATTGAACTGGATCTGCTGATAGTCCGCATACTTCATGTCGCGGAAAACGGAGGGCAAGTTACTTTTCGGCGCTTCGTAGCTCTTGCCTGCCATCGATTTTGCCTGTTTTGCGACATCGTCGATGTTAAAGGCCAGTGCCGATGAGGTATACAGTGATAACACCACTGCAGCACCCAACCAACGCATTTTCATCATCTGTGGTTTATGTTTCATAATAAGTAAGCACTTCCCCCTTTGTGTGCTTATATCGATCCGATCCATTTTAATGGAAACTCAGGCAATCCGACAACATTATCACTGCTTTGTTCAGCTGCTGGCTCATGGAATAAGCAAATGAAAGAACCCGCTATTCACTTTGCGTGCTTATCCTGGAGACAGGGTGTCGGTCTTGGTGTAGGGTTGGCTTCGAATGTAACCATTATGAGTCTTAGGGATAAGACGAAAAGTCTGAGAATGCACAACGTTATATGAGCACAACACCAACAGAACGTGAATATTTCCTCGACTCGATCAGGGCCTGGCTGATGCTATTGGGGATCCCCTTTCACATTTCGCTGATATACTCAAGCCACACCTGGCATGTGAATAGCCAGATGCCCTCCTGGTGGCTGACGCTGTTTAATGACTTTATTCACGCCTTCCGTATGCAGGTGTTCTTCGTCATATCCGGCTATTTCTCTTACATGCTGTTTCTGCGATACCCGCTCAAGCGCTGGTGGAAAGTGCGCGTAGAGCGCGTGGGGATCCCCATGCTGACCGCAATTCCACTGCTGACGCTGCCTCAGTTCATTATGTTGCAATATGTCAAAGGCAAAGCGGAGAACTGGCCGAACCTTACGCTGTATGAAAAGTACAATACGCTGGTCTGGGAGCTGGTGTCTCACCTGTGGTTCCTGCTGGTGCTGGTGGTGCTCACAACGGTGAGCCTGTTGATTTTCAGCCGCCTGCGCCACCGTCTGAGTACAAAAGCCGACACCTTCTTCGCCAACGTTACGATGGGCAAACTGTCTGTGCTCTTCTTGCTGTTGGGGATTGCCTATGCCGCCGTGCGACGGACGCTGCTTATCGTCTATCCGCCGATTTTGAGCGACGGGTTATTTAATTTTGTGGTGATGCAGTCCCTGTTCTACATCCCGTTCTTTTTAATCGGCGCGCTGGCCTTTATTCATCCGAAGCTTAAATCGCTGTTTGTCACCCCATCACCGTGGTGCGCGCTGGGGGCAAGCCTCGCGTTCGCGGCCTATCTGCTGAATCAACGCTACGGCAGCGGCGACGCCTGGATGTATGAAACGGAAAGCGTGATCACTATGCTGCTGGGGCTGTGGATGGTGAACGTGGTATTCGCGCTGGGCCATCGCTTGCTGAACTTTAAGTCCAGTCGCGTGACCTACTTCGTTAATGCATCACTGTTTATCTATCTGGTGCATCACCCGTTGACGCTTTTCTTCGGGGCTTACATCACACCGCACATCGCCTCCAACACGCTGGGCTTCTTTACCGGGCTGGTGTTTGTTGTAGGGGTGGCAATCGTACTCTACGAAATCCATCTGCGGATCCCGCTCCTGCGCTTCCTCTTTTCAGGAAAACCGCAGGCAAAAGCCTCATAAATCACGCGGCGCATCAGATGCGCCGCGTTTGCATCAGCTCTCCAGCTCTTGTCTGCGCTGAGTCAGAAGCCGCTGATAAAGATGCGTGGTGTCGTCGTCGAAACAGACAAAAATCACCTTCTCTGGCAGCGGTTTTAGCGACAAATAGCGGTAAACCGTTTCAACGGCGATCGTTGCGGCAGCGGCCTTAGGGTAACCATACACGCCGGTGCTGATCGCCGGAAACGCCATCGTTTTATAACCGTTGTCGGCGGCCAGTCGCAGACAGTTCCGGTAAGCCTCTTCCAGAATACTCGCTTCGTGCTGGTCCCCGCCATGCCAGACCGGCCCTACCGCGTGAATTACCGCTCTCGCAGGCAGATTGCCCGCCAGCGTAATCACCGCGTGACCGGGAGGACATTCGCCCTGCTGTTGCCGCACGGTTTTACAGGCTTCCAGCAGCTGCGGTCCGGCAGCCCGGTGGATAGCCCCGTCCACGCCGCCTCCCCCCATCAGGGAGGGATTGGCCGCATTGACGATAACGTCGACGTGCACTGTCGTAATATCGCCATGAATAATTTCAATTTGCGGTTTCATAAAGCCCCTCTGCAACCCGCCATTTTCTTAAGTGTATCGCAGAGGAGACCGGGAGAAAAAACTATCAGAAAAAATCCTCATCCACCGCAGGGCGGGAGAGCACGCATTAGCGATACTGGATTTCGACAACCGCGAGCGTTTTTTCAGGATTAAGGTATTTCATATTGAGCGTTGCCACGTTTGAGTCGCTCACTTTCCCGTTAAGCGCCTCTTCATAGCTGACCATACGCGTTTGCATACGGTTATTATCTGGACATGACATGGCAAACTGTTGCTTCTGGGGAGTGACTTCACAGGGGTCGGCGACAATGGCACCGCGAAAATGAATGACACCGCCGTCAACAACCGTGGCCGAATAAGCCGGGATACTCAAAGCAGAAACGACCAGACCCAGACCTGCCATGAGTCGAGCAAAATAGTTGTTCATTATAGGTACTCCTCAATGAAAATCGTCCATGAGGGGTAAACGCGCTTCATTTATTATTGCAAACGAAGTTTCACGTTACGGAACATAACGACCTGGTCCCTGATATCAGCATAGCTCAACGGCCCAGACCCGCCACATTCACAACCTATTGATTTAATGGGTTTTCATAGCGAACGTTCCGCTGGCGACCACTGTTGTGATAAATGTAGCGATTTACCGTCTGAAACGGTGACAACGATTTTTACCGTGTCTCCCTCATTAATATTTAAACTCAGGCGCATTAAATCAATCGTCTGATTAGCGGGTATAAAAAGTGTGTTTTGCTGCCGGGAAGAACTTTGTCCCCCCTGCCCTTCTCGCACAGAAACAATCTGAACCTGACAATCACACGACTGCGCCAGAGTGACCTGAGGAACAATGGTGGTCATATTTTCCTGCTGTGACGTTTTGAAGGTTATCTGGCTGGAAAGCGCGGCAAGTAAAATTAAGGTATTCATGATGAACTCCCGAAAAAAAACAGGGCTGATGCCCTGTTTTTTTGTAGCACAGATTTCAGTATCAGTACTGATGAGCTGACGCGTGGTTACCAAAACCGATCTGGGTAACGTTAACAGTCGAGTTGGACGCAGTCTGGTCTACGAGTGCACCGTTAAAGCCGCCGGACTGGCTAACGTTCATAACGGATTTTTTACTGTTCCACTGATCAAGTGTCGCACTGTTGCCAAAACCTTTCTGGGTCAGGTTGATTTTACTGTCATCAGAGCCCTGACCAACGTCAGCACCGTTAAAGCCGCCGGTCTGGCTAATATTCAGGACGGAATTTCTGGCGTCTGTCTGCAGGGCAACCGCGGAGTTACCGCCACCGTTCTGATAAATATTCAGAGTTGAATTTGGGCCACTGTTTCCACCATGACCATGTCCATGACCCCATCCGCCCTGATTAATAGAACCCGCCATAGCACTACCAGAAACTACGATTGCTGCAAGTGCTGCCACTTTGATAAATTTCATGGTAAACCCCCATCGGATTGATTAAAGTCGTCGCGAACGCGCTAATGTTGAATAACGTTAATCGCCATTTGCGACTGTTTCTGCACTACAACTGCGGTTTTCTGCGTACCGTACTGCGTAATATTTGCTCTATTACCCGACCCTTTCTGGATAATTTTCGCGCTATTACCGTATCCATCTTGCGTAATACCTGCATCATTCCCGTTACCGCTCTGATCGATCCAGGCTAAATTGTAACTCCCTGATTGATCAACTCTCGCTCTGTTACCCGCCCCATCCTGAGATACAATGGATAAGAGTCTTGAACCGTCCTGGCTAACCTCAGCGTTATTGAAAACGCCCCGTTGACCAATAATGGCTGCCTGATTGAGTGATGAAAGACTTAATTCGTTAACCGCAAAGTTATATTCAGCATTTGCCAAATCTGAATTCGCTGCGGTTACAAATCCAGGCGCACCCAGTAATGTAAACATCATAATTAACGATGTGTTTTTCATGTTGTCACCCTGGACCTGGCTATTTAATCACGCCATAACCCTATAACAATGCTACTTGTTAAAACGACTCGTATTGTGTTAACGCGTCGTTACGGTGAAGAGTATGTCCGCTGAAACATTTTAAATATCTCACCCGCGCGGCTTATTTTTATTTATCGGCTCACCACAAAGTCGTAATTTACATCAAAAATCACTTTAATCAGGTCAGCTTATATTTTTTATTAAGCAGGTCTTGCGATCGGGTTGTACAACGGGATGAAGGCTGTCCAGGCGTCATCCCGCGTTGTTTAAACGTAACGGCTGGAGATCATTTTTCTCAGTGCGTGACACGACGCCTGTTTTCTTAAGCCAGGCAGTAGCCCATTCATGGGCTTAGAAATAATCTGAAACTCATACTTAATTACTGTTGCGCAAAAATAACAAATAATCTAAAAAATCAATCACATAAATATATTTGTATGATTTTTAAAATCTGTGCACATCTATTTATATGTACAACTTTTTCATCAATTATTACCATTAACAACAAGCAGTTTTCACAAATTAATATTGATTTTTACATTCTGTTACACGTTTAACACTTGCTTTAAACTTCGTAAAAGCTAGATTGAAATTAGATGTACGAAATTGGTTTTATATTTACCTCCCTGTGGAGGTTATGGTCTGATTCTACACACAGCAGTGCAACATCTGTCAGTACTTCTGGTGTCCTCTAATAAACAGGAGGACAGCTGCCAGGTGCCAAAAAAAAGTGGGGTTTCATCATGTATAATGAAGTCCATAGTTTACATGGTCATACATTACTGTTGATCACAAAACCTTCTTTGCAAGCGACAGCGTTATTACAACATTTAAAGCAATCTTTATCACTGAACGGGAAATTGCATAATATTCAACGTTCTTTTGATGATATTGCACCTGGCAGCATCATTCTTTTCGATATGATGGAAGCTGATAAAAAGCTTATCCATTACTGGCAAGATATTTTAAGCAGGAAAAACAATAATATCCGCGTGCTATTGTTGAATACGCCTGATGAATATCCTTTCAGAGATATTGAAAGCTGGCCGCATATCAATGGCGTGTTCTACGTCACGGAAGAAGAAGACCGGGTGGTAGAGGGGCTGCAAGGTATATTGCGCGGAGAGTGTTATTTTTCGCAAAAGCTTGCCAGCTATCTCATCACGCACTCCGGAAATTATCGCTATAACAGTTCAGAGTCCGCGCTGCTCACGCACCGTGAGAAAGAGATCCTGAACAAGTTACGCATTGGTGCTTCAAATATTGAAATCGCCCGTTCGTTATTTATCAGCGAAAATACGGTAAAGACGCACCTTTATAATCTTTTCAAGAAGATAGCTGTTAAAAACCGAACTCAGGCTGTTTCGTGGGCAAACGATAACCTCAGGCGTTAATCACATGAAGCGCACGTTGAGTTGGATCGCCGCAGCGAGTTTCCTGCTCGCTGCCGGGAATCTGAAGGCCGTCGAGGTCGAAGTTCCCGGATTGTTAACAGACCACACTGTCTCATCGGTCGGGCACAGTTTTTACCGCGCCTTCAGTGACAAATGGGACAGTACCTACACCGGAAATATAACAATCAACGAGCGGCCCAGTGCACGATGGGGAAGTTGGATAACAATAACGGCTAATCAGTACGTTATTTATCAAACGTTTTTATTCCCGACCAAAATAGACTTCGATAAAAACGTAGCCTTAGCACTGGCACAATCAGAAGACGCTATTAATCGCCTGCAAATAGATAAAGCCCTATTAAGCACCAGCGATTTAGCAAAAGACGAGTTCTAGCGAACCGATATGCGGAGGCTGTCATGCGTATTGCATATGCAGTTGTTTCGATAATGCTGATAACACCCATAAGCTGGGCCGGAAACATGACGTTTCAGTTCCGTAACCCTAACTTTGGCGGTAACCCTAATAACGGCGCGTTCCTGCTGAACGAAGCCCAGGCGCAAAACTCCTATAAGGATCCCAGCTTAAAGGATTTTAGCGTTGATACCCCGTCCGCGCTGGACAACTTCACTCAAGCTATTCAGTCGCAGATTTTAGGGGGGTTACTGACCAACATTAATACCGGTAAACCCGGCCGCATGGTGACCAACGACTTTATCGTTGATATCGCCAATACTGACGGACAGCTTCAGTTGAACGTGACCGATCGTAAAACCGGAAGAATCTCCACCATTCAGGTTTCCGGTCTACAAAGTAATTCAACTGACTTTTAAACAATAGCTAAATAAGGACAACGATCATGCAGCGCTTCCTGATATTTGTTGCAGTGTGCTTATTGAGCGGTTGTTTAACTGCTCCACCTAAAGAAGCTGCAAAACCGACATTAATGCCTCGGGCCCAGAGTTATCGTGATTTAACGCATTTACCTTCACCTACGGGGAAAATATTTGTCTCCGTATACAACATTCAGGATGAAACCGGGCAATTCAAACCTTACCCGGCAAGTAACTTCTCCACGGCTGTGCCACAAAGCGCCACCGCCATGCTGGTTACCGCGCTCAAGGATTCGCACTGGTTTATTCCGCTGGAACGTCAGGGGCTCCAGAACCTGTTGAATGAACGCAAAATCATTCGTGCCGCTCAGGAAAATGGCACCGTCGCGGACAATAACCGCATGCCTCTGCAATCTCTGGCGGCAGCGAACGTGATGATCGAAGGATCGATTATTGGCTACGAAAGTAACGTTAAGTCGGGTGGTGCAGGAGCTCGTTACTTCGGTATCGGTGCGGATACCCAGTACCAGCTTGACCAAATCGCCGTCAACCTGCGTGTGGTTAACGTCAGTACAGGCGAAGTGCTCTCTTCGGTGAACACCAGCAAAACCATTCTGTCTTATGAAGTGCAGGCTGGGGTATTCCGCTTCATCGATTACCAGCGTTTGCTGGAAGGTGAAATTGGCTACACCTCTAACGAGCCGGTCATGATGTGCCTGATGTCAGCCATTGAAACCGGCGTGATCTTCTTAATCAACGACGGTATTGACCGCGGGCTGTGGGATCTGCAAAACAAAGCAGACGTGCAGAACCCGATACTGGTGAAATACCGCGATATGTCAGTCCCTCCGGAATCCTGACAGGAAGCGCATAAAAAAGGCGAGATGATTATCTCGCCTTTTTTTATTCGCTCATCGCAGTGATGTTTTGCGCTTTTCCCCGTCGCGACGCCAGCCAAAGACCGCTGTTTTTCATGGCATAGCCAAACAGCAACCCCAGCGCCAGGGAGGGAACCACCAGCTTCCAGTCACCCTGCCCTGCAAAGGTCGCGCACGCCCCCATAAAGGTCCCCGGCACAAATGAAAGCAGCAGATGCTTAGCCTGGATGCACATTAAAAAGGCAACGACACCCGTCATGACGTACCCCAGCATCTCCATATGCGGCGCCAGCGCGCTGCCCTTCATGATCACCAGCGCCCAGATAACACCGCTCATCAGCGTGCAGCCAGAGATAAAGAGCCCTTTGACGCCCCCCTGCGGACAGGCGAAATAGGCGGTGCAGCCGAGGAACCCGGCCCAGCTGAGCAATCCGAGAGACACGGCTACCCATCCCCAGAGTCCGGAGAGAATACCTGTCGTTAGTGCGATACAAAGTAATATATTCATGGCGCGCATCTTAGCAGATGCGCACTATAGAAATGAGATCAGAAGCACATTACGTGCAAGTTGAAATGTTGAGTTGCAGAATTTATGTGATCTAAATCACTCTTCGTTCTCTTCTTCCAGCTCATCCCACATTGCCGCAATAGCGTCGCGGGTCAGCGGGGCCAGAGTTCTCCAGAACGGCGAGGTGGCATGCGCTTCGACTTTACCCAGGAATGTCCCGACCCACGGCAGCAGGTACGTTTCGAACAAGGTTTCGATGGCTTCATTCTCATCATCACCGGCGTTGTCTTCGATCCAGGACGCCGCCAGCAGCAGCGTACCGATATGATCGGCTGGCGTATCGCTCAGCGGCATACCGCGCGTGGAGAGGAACGCGCGGACTTCCGCTTCCGTTGCCCCGTCCTGCCAGGCTGAACGGTATGGCGAAACGCGGCACTCATCGCCGACGAACAGCGCATTGTAGTCCGTCGCGATCTGCTGCATGTCGCAGCTTTTTTGCAGACGTTCCAGTAAATCATCCTGTTCCAGCGGCCAGTTCTGCGCCAGTTTGCCTTCACGAATTAACGTAAAGAGCGGAACCAACAGCGGGTCTTGCGGCTGGCGATAATAGAGCGTACCCAGCACGCGGCAGAGGATGGAAAACTCGTTCATTTTTATGATTCCATTACACAATTAAAGATCGGCAAATTCGGCTATCGGTTCCATTCCGCGCGACTCGAGGAAATCGAGCATGCGGCGTGGGGTCACGTTCAGGATTTGCGCTTCCGGGAAGTTAACATCATTCAGCACTTTCAGGCACTCGCTGAAATCGCCCAGCGTAAACGCGGTATGAGAGTCTGAGCCCAGCGCCACCATGCCACCTGCGTCACGCACGGCGGCAGCCACTTCGCGGCAGTTGGCTTCACTGCCCTTACGCGAGTGCACAAAGGAGGAGTTGTTAATCTCCAGCGCCACGCGGTGCTTCGCTGCCGCCTGCGCGACAGCCTGAATATCAATCGGATACCTCGGGTTACCGGGGTGGCTGATAATGTGCACATTGCCGCTGGCAATGGTGGCAATCATCGCCGCGGTGTTGGTGTCTTTATCCTGAGGCGGGAAAACCGGCTCATGAAAACCGGCGAGGATAAGGTCAAGAGACGTCAGCATCGGGCCGGTGCAGTCGATCTCACCGTCGGTATTTTTGATGTTCGCCTCAATGCCGCGCAGTATCCCAATGCCGTCCACCAGACGTGGCCAGATCCGCATATTCACAAAATGCCAGTAGTGCGGCGCATCCGCCATGTCCGGGCCATGATCGGTGATCGCGAACAGCTTGATGCCTTTAAGCTTCGCCTGGGCGATATAATCATGGAGGTTGCTATACGCGTGGGTGCTGGCGACGGTGTGCATATGCAGGTCAACGGGATACATCTCTCTCTCCTCTGCGGTTTTTCCAAAGGATAGCAGTTATCAGCGGCGAATATTAGCAAAAACCCGGCGAACGCCGGGTTTCTCTCAGTAGCCGCGCTGTCTGTCGACCTGACCGGTGACCGCGTTACCCTTTTCCATTTCGCTGATGGTATGGGAGATATACGCCACCGCTTCTGCCGGACGCGTCACGGCAGCCACGTGCGGGGTCATCGCCACGCGCGGGTGCGCCCACAGCGGGCTTTCCGCGGGCAGCGGCTCACGGCTATAGACATCCAGCATGGCGCCTTTTAGCTTTCCGCTGTCCAGCGCCTTCAGCAGATCGCCTTCCACGACATGGACCCCGCGCGCCAGGTTCATCAGGTAGCTCTGATCGACGAGCTGATTGAGTAGGGCTTCATTGATGATCCCTACCGTTTCCGCCGTGTTTGGCAGCAGGTTAATAAGCACGCGTGTCCCTTTCAGGAATGCAGGAAGCTCATCCGTTCCGGCAAAACTCTCAACGCCCGGATAATCCTTGCGGCTGCGGCTCCAGCAGCGCAGCGGGAATCCCCACGGGGCAAGCGCTTCGGCCACTTTTGAGCCCAGCACGCCCGCACCGAGTATGCCGATCGTAAAGTCTTCGCGATGGTACTCCGGCAGCGGCTCCCAGTGGGCTCGCTGTTTAAAGGCCTGATAATCATCAAAGCGGCGGAACCAATGCAGTACCTGGCTCACGGCATATTCCTGCATTTGCTGGCCCATTCCGGTATCTTCCAGGCGGAAAAGGGGGATATCTTCCGGCAGCATTTCAGGGTGTGCCTTCAGTTTGCTCAGAATGGAATCCACGCCGGCTCCCAGGGCAAAAACGGCCTTCAGCTTGCGGCCCTGGAGCATTTCTACCGGAGGATGCCAGACCAGCGCATAGTCAGCATGTTCATTATCGCCACGCTTCCACTCGCGAACGCGTGCGCCGGGTAACGCCGCCGAAAGCGCCTTGATCCAGTATGCCGTATCAAAAGTGGGGTGATAGAAAAGTATATCCATAGTCATTCCTGCCTTTTATTGCGCTGATTTATTTTGCTTTTTCACTGGACGGTCAGCATAACAAATTTATAGCGCAACTGTGTTGCTGATAAAAAAGACGCTTTCAGCACATTTAAGAATCATGTTGCCTGAAGTTTGTCTAAACGCGCTAAATTACTGAAAAAGTGAGTTGACGGCAGTTCGGCTTTTCCTTACATTAGCGCCCGTCCCGGCAACAACGGGATGACAATATGGTGAGGTGTCCGAGTGGCTGAAGGAGCACGCCTGGAAAGTGTGTATACGGCAACGTATCGGGGGTTCGAATCCCCCCCTCACCGCCATATTTAAGATGAGAGCTCGTACGAAAGTACGGGCTTTTTTCTTTTATATTCTCCGAAAAGGGGGGAAGAGAACCCCCGACCGGGGTTCGACAACTGGCGACAGCCAGTTGGACAGACTGAGAGCGCAGCGAACAGGCTGCCCGCAGGGCGAGCGAAGCGAGTCAATCCCCCCCTCACCGCCATATTTAAGATGAGAGCTCGTACGAAAGTACGGGCTTTTTTCTTTTATATTCTCCGTAAAGGGGGGGGATAAGAACCTTGAAACTCCCTGCGCTCTTTATGTCGGGTGGCGCTGCGCTTACCCGACCTACAAAGTCTTTACTCTTCCACCATCCGCGCATACTCTTCGGTCAGAAAATCCACCAGCGTCCTGACGGACGGCAGCAGGCCGCGCCGCGAAGGATAAACCGCGTGAATCACTTCGCGTCGGGGTTCCCACGCATCCAGCACCCGTACCAGTTCCCCCGTCGCCAGCTGGTCCTTAACCATCAAAATCGGCAGCTGCACCACGCCGATGCCTGCCATGGCAGCTTCACGTAGCGCCAGCATGTCGGTGGTGATCAATCGAGGATGGTAATGGATCTCCGCTTTGGCACCTCCGGGACCGGACAGCTCCCATTTATGAATATGTTTCCCCTCGTTCATGCTTAACCCGGGCCAGGCACTGAGTTCAGACGGCACGACGGGTTCTCCCATGCGTTGAATCAACGCCGGACCCGCGACCAGACAATGCCCCCTGTCAGCCAGCACCCTTAATACCAGGTCGCTGTCATCAAAGGGACGCGGGCGTACGCGGATCGCGATATCAACCCCCTCTCCCACCAGGTCTACCCGCCGGTTGGTCGCCTCAAGCTGAAGATTGATCCCGGGGTAGCGCGCCATAAATCTGGCCAGCATCGGACCCACGTGGACATGCAACAGAGTTATCGGGCACGTAATTCTGACAACACCGCGCGGTTCAGCCTGCAGTGCCGCAACGGCTTCCTCCGCGGCCTCGGCTTCCACCATCATCGCTTTACAGTGCTGGTAGAAGGTCTGCCCGACCTCGGTCACCGTAAACTGTCGGGTTGTTCGGTGGATAAGCCGCACGCCAAGGCGTTCTTCCAGCTGCGCTATCCGGCGGCTTAGCCTGGACTTTGGCAGATCAAGCGCCCTTCCCGCCGCCGCAAAGCCGCCGTAGTCCACCACCTTCACAAACCAGACGAAGTCATTGAGATTCTGCATAAATCCTCATCGTTCCATTTTCAGAACAGTGAATGCCATTTTCACTATCTACCGGAGTATTAACTCTGAATATAAGCTAATTACATCAACAGAACATCAGGAGTTAATCATGAAAAACGTAACAGGCGTTTATACCGCTCCCCGCCAGCACTGGGTTGGCGATGGTTTCCCGGTCCGTTCAATGTTCTCTTATCAGACGCACGGCGAGCCGCTGAGCCCGTTCCTGCTGCTGGACTACGCGGGCCCGTACACCTTTCCGGCAGATGGGGCGAAACGCGGCGTAGGCCAACACCCTCACCGGGGTTTTGAAACGGTCACCATCGTCTATTCCGGTGAAGTGGAGCATCGCGACTCCACGGGCAAAGGCGGCGTCATTGGCCCCGGCGACGTGCAGTGGATGACGGCAGGTGCAGGCATTTTGCACGAGGAGTTCCACTCCAGCGCGTTCTCGCAGAAAGGCGGAGAACTGAAAATGATGCAGCTTTGGGTCAACCTGCCGGCCAAAGACAAGATGGCGGCACCGGGCTACCAGAGCATTACGAAGGATGCGATCCCGACCGTGACGCTACCGGATAACAGCGGTTCTCTGCGGGTTATTGCCGGTCGCTACGAGGCTGTAACCGGCCCGGCGCACACCTTCTCACCGCTCAACGTCTGGGACATCGCGCTGAACCAGGGAAGCCATCTGACGCTCAATCAGCCCGAAGGCTGGAGCACCGCGCTGGTCGTGCTTGAAGGCAACATCACGGTGAACGGTACAACGCAGGCGGGTGAAGCCCAGCTGGTCGTTTTGAGTCAGGAAGGCGACAAACTGCACCTGGAGGCGAACAGCGATGCCAAAGTGCTGCTGATGGCGGGCGAGCCGCTGAATGAACCCATCGTGGGCTATGGCCCGTTTGTGATGAACAGTAAAAGCGAAATCAACGAAGCCATTCGTGATTTTAACTCCGGCCGCTTCGGCCAGATCTGAACGTTATAAAGGAGAAGATAATGTCTACACCTGCGAATTTTAATGGCGCACGTCCGGTTATTGATGTGAACGATGCGGTGATGTTGCTTATCGATCACCAGAGCGGTCTGTTCCAGACCGTTGGGGATATGCCAATGCCGGAACTGCGCGCCCGTGCGGCTGCGCTGGCAAAAATCGCGACTCTGGCGAAGATCCCTGTGATCACCACCGCGTCCGTCCCGCAGGGACCGAACGGACCGCTTATCCCGGAGATCCACGCCAACGCGCCGCATGCACAGTATGTTGCCCGTAAAGGTGAAATCAACGCCTGGGATAACCCGGATTTTGTTGCTGCGGTGAAAGCGACCGGGCGCAAGACGCTGATTATCGCGGGCACTATCACCAGCGTCTGCATGGCTTTCCCGTCAATCAGCGCGGTGGCGGACGGCTATAAGGTGTTTGCGGTGATTGATGCCTCCGGCACCTACAGCAAAATGGCGCAGGAGATCACCCTGGCGCGCGTGGTGCAGGCCGGTGTGGTTCCGATGGATACGGCGGCGGTGGCCTCTGAGATCCATAGAACCTGGAATCGTGAGGACGCAGCCGAGTGGGCTGAGGTGTATACCCACATCTTCCCGGCTTACCAGCTGCTGATCGAAAGCTACGGCAAAGCACAGGAAGTAGTTAAAAACAGCGAAGTGCTCGATTCACAGCGTTAATAACCCGTGCTGCGACAAGAGCTGATTAAGGCTTAACCGAACGAGCACGAATACAGAAAATCTGCTTGACCGTGTTAGCGCAACTCCCTATAGTAGCGCCCCGTTGCCCCCCAAGCGGTCAGGCAGCAAAACAATATGGTGAGGTGTCCGAGTGGCTGAAGGAGCACGCCTGGAAAGTGTGTATACGGCAACGTATCGGGGGTTCGAATCCCCCCCTCACCGCCATATTTAAAGAAGAGCTCGCATGAAAATGCGGGCTTTTTTTTCGCATGTTGCACACCTGCGGGGGGATGAGAATCCCCGACCGGGGTTCGACAACTGGCGACAGCCAGTTGGACAGACTGAGAGCGTAGCGAACAGTCTGCCCGCAGGGCGAGCGAAGCGAGTCAATCCCCCCCTCACCGCCATATTTAAAGAAGAGCTCGCATGAAAATGCGGGCTTTTTTTTCGCATGTTGCACACCTGCGGGGGGATGAGAATCCCCGACCGGGGTTCGACAACTGGCGACAGCCAGTTGGACAGACTGAGAGCGTAGCGAACAGTCTGCCCGCAGGGCGAGCGAAGCGAGTCAATCCCCCCCTCACCGCCATATTTAAAGAAGAGCTCGCATGAAAATGCGGGCTTTTTTTTCGCATGTTGCACACCTGCGGGGGGATGAGAATCCCCGACCGGGGTTCGACAACTGGCGACAGCCAGTTGGACAGACTGAGAGCGTAGCGAACAGTCTGCCCGCAGGGCGAGCGAAGCGAGTCAATCCCCCCCCTCACCGCCATATTTGAAGAAGAGCTCGCATGAAAATGCGGGCTTTTTTTTTTCGCATATTGCATGCCTGCGGGGGATGAGAATCCCCGACCGGGGTTCGACAACTGGTGACAGCCAGTTGGACAGACTGAGAGCGTAGCGAACAGTCTGCCCGCAGGGCGAGCGAAGCGAGTCAATCCCCCCCTCACCGCCATATTTAAAGAAGAGCTCGCATGAAAATGCGGGCTTTTTTTCGCATGTTGCACGCCTGCGGGGGGATGAGAATCCCCCGGTGCTATATGCTGCTCGGTGCGGCCTGAGCCCCTCACCCTGCCCCTCTCCCCAGGGGAGAGGGGGATAAAAAGCACAAAAAACAAAGCCCGGTTTCCCGGGCCTTGAACACAACAGCAAACTCAATAATACGCTTGCAGCGTGCGCTGACAGAGCGCTGAACGCACGCAGTCCTCTTTGGTGAAGCGTACCACCCCAATCATCTCATCTTCCTCAAAACGTGACATGGCGTCGCTCAGCCCGGATTTCACGCCGGATGGCAGGTCACACTGGGTAATATCGCCGTTAACGATAACCGTCACGTTCTCCCCGAGGCGCGTTAAAAACATCTTCATTTGCGCAGCGGTCACGTTCTGAGCCTCGTCAAGAATGACGACCGCATTTTCAAATGTACGTCCGCGCATATAGGCGAACGGCGCGATTTCCACCTTGCCAATCTCTGGTCGCAGGCAGTACTGCATAAAGGATGCACCCAGTCGCTTCACCAGCACGTCATAGACGGGCCTGAAGTACGGAGCAAACTTCTCCGAAATATCTCCGGGCAGGAAGCCGAGATCTTCATCAGCCTGCAGTACAGGACGGGTAACAATAATGCGCTCCACATCCTTATGAATCAGCGCTTCCGCCGCTTTGGCTGCACTGATCCAGGTTTTCCCGCATCCGGCTTCACCGGTTGCAAAGATGAGCTGTTTACTCTCGATAGCATTCAGGTAGTGCGCCTGAGCCTCATTGCGCGCCACAATTGGAGAATTATCACGGCTGTCTCGGGCCATGCCAATTGCTTCTACGCCACTCATCTGCACAAGCGAGGTGACCGATTCTTCTTCACGCTGTTTATGGCTACGTGAATCCCGTCTCAGCACACGTTTTGCTTCGCGACGAGCTTTGATCACTGCTTTTTGTCTTCCCATGGATAGCACCTTGAGTTGTTGGTATTCATCACACGCGCCAGCTTCGGCACGATTATGCGCACGAACATCAGAGGGTTGGCTTCCTTGTAAGCCATTGCTTGCTTTATCGGATAACGATACGGAACAGCTACGCGCACCGTTCTGCACGTCGGTCGAATCAGATTCTTGAGGAAGGGGGGAGAATTTAGTGGTGAGGAAATCGCTGCCGGAGTCTGAGCCTCCGCGCCGGGTGCTGCGGTTGTTATGTTTACCTTGTCCAGTACAGGACGCAACCATTCGCGATCTCCATAGTGATTCAGCATCACTGCCGGGAACTACCGCTGTCTTATCTTAAGTACATCAGGAGTTATCATAAATGCAACATTTATTTTACCTGAATGCAACTTTTAAGACTGTCCCTACAGGTGAAATCAGTCTCATATAGAAATATTACAGAAATATAACAGGAGGATAGTCATATGAAAAAATAATGTCCCCGCGAACGGTTGCGGGGACAATTATCAGGTTTCAATAAGACCTTGAGCGAGGTACGCGTTCCGATCGCGCACGCCCGGCAGGGCAAAGAAATAGCCGCCGCCGATGGGCTTAATGTACTCTTCCAGCGCTTCGCCGTTGAGCCGCTTCTGCACGGTCAGGAAGCCTTTTTCCAGATCGTGCTGATAGCAGACGAACAGCAGGCCCATATCAAGCTGACCGGCGTTGGTCACGCCGAGCGAATAGCTGTAGCCACGACGCATCATCAGGCTGGACTGCGTCTCTTTGGTGCGCGGATTGGCCAGACGAATGTGGCTGTCCAACGCGATGGTATCGCCATTAGGATCGCTGGCGTAGTCGGGCACGTCATGCTCGTTCTTCATGCCGAGCGGCGCGCCGCTTTGCTTATCGCGACCAAAGATCGTCTGCTGTTCTTTCAGCGGCGTGCGGTCCCAGAACTCCACGTGGAACTGGATAATCCGCACCGCCTGATAGCTGCCGCCCACCGCCCATGCCGGTTCGCCCTGATCCGCCGTCACCCATACCACGTCTTTCATCAACGCCGCATCGCTGCTGTCCGGGTTGGCCGTACCGTCCTTAAAGCCCAGCAGGTTCACCGGGGTCTCTTTCCCTTTGCTGCGGGCAGCGTGGTCCGAGATAAACCCTTCCCGCTTCCAGCGCACGCTCAGCAGATCCGGCGTGTGCTTGATGATATCGCGCAGGGCGTGGATCACCGTGTCCTGAGTATTGGCGCAAATCTGCAGGAGCAGGTCGCCATGACATAGCGCCGCGTCCAGGGAGTCATTCGGGAAACGCGTCATTTTCTGCAGCGCTTTCGGCTTCTGTTTTGCCAGCCCATAGCGCGCGTCAAACAGCGACTCACCCAGCGAAACGGTAATGGTCAGGTTATCCGGGGCGATAAACGGCCCCAGAATGCCGGAGTCCATTGGCGGCAGACGCGGGTTCGGCGTATCGGGCGCCGGTCCACCGGCGGTGAGAAACGCGATGCGCGTCGTCAGCAGGCGGAACAGGCGCTCCAGATCGGCTTTATCGCTGGCCAGCGAATCAAAGGCCACCAGCATCATGGACGCCTGCTGCGGCGTCAGGATGCCCGACTGATGCTCGCCATAAAACGGCTGCGTCTCCATGCGGGCATTGGGTGACAGCGTGCCGGGCGCGCTCTGCGGTTTCGCCGCATGCGCTACCGGACAGCCACCGGCCAGAGCAAGAGCGCCCCCCAGCGCCCCTACTCCTTTTAACAATCGACGACGTGAAGGCTCAACCACATCGTTATCGCTATGCTTATTCATCGTGCTTAGTCCAGACCCAGTACGCCGCGCAGCAGAGAGAGATCTTCCGCCAGGGCGGTAATCGGGCCTTTCAGCGCGTTACGGTCGGCATCGGTCAGCTTGTCGTAGGTTTCAAACCCGTCTTTGGTACGATACTTCGCCAGAATGGTGTCGACTTTTTTGAAGTTGGCATCCACTTTGGCCAGCAGTTCGCCGTTCTCTTTCTGCAGCTGAGGACGCAGCAGGTTAACAATTTTCTGCGCGCCGTCGACGTTGGCCTGGAAGTCCCACAGATCGGTATGGCTGTAGCGATCTTCTTCGCCGCTGATTTTGCTCGCGGCCACTTCTTCAATCAGACCAGCCGCGCCGCCCACCACTTTTGACGGCGGGAAGGCCAGCTCGCTGATGCGCTTTTGCAGCTCCAGCACGTCGCCGTTCAGCTGCTCGGCGTATTTCTCCATCCCTTTGGTAGAGTTGTCGCCAAACAGGGCTTTCTCCAGACGGTGGAAACCGGTGAATTTCGGATCGGCGGCTTTCTGCTCGTAATCGTCTTCGCGGGCATCAATGCTGCCATCAAGGTCAGAGAACAGTTCGGCAATCGGCTCGATGCGCTCGTAGTGCTGACGGGTTGGCGCATACAGGGATTTCGCTTTTTCGATATCACCGGCCTTCACCGCATCGGTAAAGGCTTTGGTTGCCGCCGCCAGGTCCGCCGTTTCTTTCGTGACATAGGCTTTATACGCCGTAATCGCGTCGCCCAGGCTCAGCACCGCAGCACCTTTCGCCGCATCGGCCGTCGCTTCACCTTTGACGATCAGCTTCCCTTTAGGGTTGGTCAGCAGACCGCAGGTCATCTCATACTCGCCCGGCTGCAGGTTGGCGGTCATCTTCTGGCTGAAGCCAGGGGCGATGTTTTCACGCTCCTCCACCACCAGAACCCCTTTCAGAATCTCCCACTCCAGCGCCTTCTGGCTGTGGTTCTGAATAATGAACTGGGTTTTGCCGCTGTTCACCGTGAGGGTCATCGGCTCACACTGCTTATCATTAACGGTGACTTTAACCTGAGGTACATCCGCGCCCCAGGCGGAGAATGCAGAAGCGAACAGCGCGGCAATGCCTGCGCATAACGCACTACGACGGAACTGAATTGCCATGACTCTTCCCTTTAAAAGTATGTTGTAACTAAAACAAAAATTATGGCGTAACGCGCGACGCCTGCGTACCGGTACGCGGCGGCATTGCGAACAGCACCAGCGCCGGAACCAGATAGATAAAGTACATCGCCACTTCGCTGACGCTCGGCGTTTCCTGATAGCCGAAGATACCTTCGAGCAGGGTGCCGGTCAGAGAGTGCGTGGAGAGCACGTTGCTGAGGTCGAACGCCACGTCCTGGAAATGGTTCCACAGGCCCGCCTCGTGGAAGGCGCGAATCGCCCCTGCCGCCAGCCCAGCCGCCACCAGCAGAATAAACAGGCTGGTCCACTTGAAGAAGGCGCCCAGGTTCAGGCGAATACCGCCCCAGTAGAGCAGAAAGCCCAGCACAACGGCGGTTGCCAGCCCGAGCATCGCGCCAACCGGCGGCCAGATACCGACATCCTGCTGAAACGCCGCCAGCAGGAAGAAAACGGACTCCAGGCCTTCACGCGCGACGGCAAAAAAGACCATCATGATCAGCGCCCAGCCGTGGTTATTGCCCTTTTGCAGCGCATTATCCACCGCCTGCTCCAGCTGCACCTTCACATTACGGGAGACTTTACGCATCCAGAACACCATCCACGTGAGGATCACCACCGCAATCACGGCGACGATCCCTTCGAACAGCTCCTGCTCTTTCTGCGGGAACTCCCCGGTGGTTTCGTTGATGAGGATACCGAGGCCCAGACAGAGTGCCGCGGCAAGGAATACCCCGACCCACATGACGCCAATCCAGCGTCCGCGCTGGGTTCGCTTCAGATAGCTGGCGATGAGGCTCACGATAAGGGCAGCTTCAAGCCCTTCACGTAACATAATGAGAAATGGAACAAACATGCCGACACCTTAAATGTTTATCGCGGTCAACTGATGCAAAGAAAGGTAAATTCTTGTGATAGTGATTATCATTACGGCGAAAAGAAACACAAGCGAAATGTGTGGTGTTTTGATGACGAGTTGTAAACGCCGAGCCTGGTAATAGTTACATACGTTACGTTCAGGTTTATAAGTTATAACGAAAATGCCCATTTACGCTGGTACGGGGCTGTGGCTAAATATCCGCCTCAAACATCTGGTGAAAATTAATTATGTTTAAAATTGTCCATTTCCTGCTGGCGCTGGTCATTATTCTCGCGCTTGCCTGGCTGGTAAGTTTCGACCGCCGAAAAATTCGCATTCGTTATGTTTTACAGCTGATTGTTATTGAAATTGCGCTGGCGTTCTTTTTCCTGCACGCCGAAAGCGGGTTATTCCTGATTAAATATGTTTCCGGCTTCTTTGAGTCACTGCTGAAATTTGCTTCGGAAGGGACCAATTTCGTCTTTGGCGGAATGGGGGAAAAAGGGCTGGCGTTCATTTTCCTCGGCGTGCTTTGCCCGATTATTTTTATTTCCGCGCTGATTGGTATTCTTCAGCACTGGCGGATCCTGCCGATTTTTATTCGGGTCATCGGCACGCTGCTGTCAAAACTGAACGGTATGGGCAAGCTGGAATCCTTTAACGCGGTGAGCTCGCTGATCCTCGGCCAGTCGGAAAACTTCATTGCCTACAAAGGCGTGCTGGGCGATCTCTCCTCTCGTCGTCTCTTCACCATGGCGGCCACGGCCATGTCGACGGTCTCCCTGTCGATTGTCGGCGCCTATATGACCATGCTCGACGCCAAATTTGTCGTCGCGGCGCTGATTCTGAACATGTTCAGCACCTTTATTATTCTCTCCGTCATCAACCCGGCGCGCCCGGAAGCGGAACCGGATATCAAGCTGGAAAAACTGCATGAATCGCAGAGCTTCTTCGAAATGCTCGGCGAGTATATTCTGGCCGGTTTTAAGGTGGCGATGATTATTCTGGCTATGCTGATCGGCTTTATCGCACTTATTAGCGCCGTTAACGCCCTCTTCTCCAGCGTATTTGGCATGAGCTTCCAGCAGATCCTGGGCTATGTATTTTACCCCCTGGCGTGGCTGGTGGGTATTCCGCTGAGCGATGCCTTAAACGCGGGCAGTATTATGGCGACCAAGCTGGTGGCGAATGAATTTGTGGCGATGATTGAGCTGCAAAAAATCGCGCATCAAATGTCCCCGCGCGGGCTGGGCATTTTATCCGTCTTCCTGGTATCCTTCGCGAACTTCGCGTCCATCGGCATTGTGGCCGGGGCGATTAAGGGCCTGAACGAGCAGCAGGGGAACGTGGTGTCGCGGTTTGGTCTGCGTCTGGTGTACGGCGCGACGCTGGTGAGCCTCCTGTCGGCGAGCTTTGCGGGGCTGGTGCTCTGATGCAATACCGGGTGGCGCTTCGCTTACCCGGCCTACAAAACAACAACGGCGGGTTATCCCGCCGTTTTTATTAGAACTGCACGCACACCGGCTGGTCGACGCGCATCACCGACTCCTGCGCGAAGCGAGATTTATAAATCCCGCGTAACGCTTCGATGTTCTTCTCGCTCTGCGCATCCTTACCGTGGATCAGCATCAGCGCTTTGCTGGGTTCACGTGCCACTTTCCCGTCGTTCCCCAGCCACTGCCCGCGCGCGTCAAACACCGTTAAGCCATCGCGGAAACGCGGCGTCACGTCCTGGTCAACAAACTGCTGCCACTCGTTGCTGGTGATTTGCGCCCCGGCAGGACGATTTAAGCCGAAATAGAGCGTGGTTTGCTGCATCTGGTTATCCGCTTTGCAGGTCTCTACAGCCGCGTGTTGCGATGGCGCCGTGCAGCCAGCGAGCATCAATAGTGCCGCTGCCATTACCCCTGTTTTGATTGTCATGCTTCGCTATCCTCATTGTTATAAGCACAGGGATATCACAGGAAATTACGGATTTTGGCAAGAAAAAAGCCGGGTGCGCTTGCGCTCACCCGGCCTGCATTGTGCTGCGAGAAAAATTATTCTGCCTGGAGCTTAGACGGCGGCGCAGTGTGGTAATGCGCGTCGGCTTCAGCAAAGCGTTTCTGCATGGAGGCAGACGGGGCTTTACCCAGCAGGCTGAACACCACGATGCCGATGCTGCCGAAGATGAAGCCCGGAATGATTTCGTACAGGCCCAGCCACGCGAACTGTTTCCAGACGATAACGGTCAGCGCACCGATGATCATCCCCGCCAGCGCGCCGTTACGGGTCATACGTGACCACATGACGGAGAACAGCACGACCGGACCAAACGCCGCACCGAAGCCCGCCCACGCGTAGCTCACGAGGCCCAGCACGCGGTTTTCCGGGTTGGCCGCCAGCGCGATGGCAATCAGCGCCACCAGCAGCACCATAAAGCGCCCTACCCACACCAGCTCTTTCTGGCTCGCATTTTTACGCAGGAAGGCTTTGTAAAGGTCTTCGGTGATCGCACTGGAGCAAACCAGCAGCTGACAGCTCAGGGTGGACATCACCGCCGCCAGGATTGCGGAGAGCAGAATACCGGCAATCCACGGGTTAAACAGAATTTGCGCCAGCTCGATGAACACGCGCTCGGCGTTCTGGTTCACCGCGCCCGCCTGCGCCGGGTTGTTGTTGAAGTACGCGATGCCGAAGAAGCCGACCGCACACGCCCCTGCCAGACACAGGATCATCCACGTCATGCTGATGCGACGGGCATGAACGATGGTGTGGTGGGAATCCGCCGCCATAAAGCGCGCCAGGATATGCGGCTGACCGAAGTAGCCCAGGCCCCAGCCCATCAGCGAGACGATGGCCACGAAGTTCAGCCCTTTCAGCATGTCGACGTTTTCGATGCTCTTCTGCTTGATCACTTCCAGCGATTCGCCAAAGCCGCCAACGGTGAAAATCACAATCACCGGAGTCAGGATCAGGGCGAAGATCATCAGGCTCGCCTGCACGGTATCGGTCCAGCTCACGGCCAGGAATCCGCCCACGAAGGTATAGAGGATGGTCGCCGCAGCACCGGCCCACAGGGCGGTTTCGTAGCTCATGCCGAAGGTGCTTTCGAACAGACGCGCGCCGGCCACGATGCCGGAGGCACAGTAAATGGTGAAGAACAGCAGGATAACTACCGCAGAGATAATGCGCAGGATGCGGCTGTTATCTTCAAAACGTCCGGTGAAGTAATCCGGCAGCGTCAGGGCGTTGTTGTTGGCCTCGGTATGCACGCGCAGACGGCCTGCCACCAGCTTCCAGTTGATCCATGCGCCGACGGTCAGGCCGATGGCGATCCAGCTTTCAGAGATACCGGAGATAAAAATCGCGCCGGGCAGCCCCATCAGCAGCCAGCCGCTCATGTCGGAGGCGCCCGCAGAGAGTGCGGTCACCATTGGGCCTAAACTGCGTCCGCCCAGAATGTAGTCGTCAAAGTTCTTTGTAGAACGCCACGCCAAAAACCCTATCAGGATCATGCCAAAAATATAAACGAGAAATGTCACCAGCATCGGTGTGCTAATAGCCATTCAAATTCTCCAAAATGTCGAGCGACAACCATCCGGGCTGCCTTGTTATATGATCACCGGAACGAGGTGAATGTATCTTGTGTTTCGGTTGGGCGCGCTATCCTGCCGTATGCGCCTTCCGCTGACAAACGATTTAACACTGCATTTACATCAATTTCATCCCCGGTTTGATACGAGTTTCCTATAGGTTGCACTCGCTCACGCTTTTACGGGTTGCACCTTTGAAAAGTGTTAACTACCGCATAAAACCAGGCTTCCCGCACAAAAGCCAGCGCGTTTTCCCAGCTAACTATTCGTTAACAATCCATTCATTTTCCGGGTTGCAAACCAGGTCACATTTAACACGGTTGCACAAAGTTGCAACATGGTGGATATTTCACGCTATCAACAGAACGCTATTACAGAACAACAGGAGCTTTGGCATGGGTATGACCACCATGGGGGTTAAGCTGGATGACGCAACCCGCGAACGGATTAAGACCGCAGCAACCCGCATTGACCGCACGCCGCACTGGTTAATTAAGCAGGCGATTTTTAACTATCTCGAAAGACTCGAGAGCGATGAGGGCCTGCCGGAGCTGCCTGCCCTGCTGGCCGGCGCGGCGAACGAAAGTGAAGAAGCCCCGGCCGCTGGCGACGAGAACCATCAGCCGTTCCTTGAATTCGCCGAGCAGATCCTGCCGCAGTCCGTCAGCCGTGCCGCCATTACCGGCGCCTACCGCCGTGCCGAAACCGACGCCGTGCCGATGCTGCTGGAGCAGGCCCGCCTGCCGGAAGCCATTGCCGCGCAGGCGCACAGCCTGGCGTATCAGTTAGCCGACAAGCTGCGCAACCAGAAAACCGCCACCGGCCGCGCCGGGATGGTTCAGGGTCTGCTGCAGGAGTTTTCCCTCTCCTCTCAGGAAGGCGTGGCGCTGATGTGCCTCGCGGAAGCGCTGCTGCGTATTCCGGATAAAGCCACCCGCGACGCGCTGATCCGCGACAAGATCAGCAACGGCAACTGGCATTCCCACATTGGCCGCAGCCCGTCGCTGTTCGTTAACGCCGCCACCTGGGGCCTGCTGTTTACCGGCAAGCTGGTCTCCACCCATAACGAAGCCAACCTCTCCCGCTCCCTGAACCGCATCATCGGCAAGAGCGGCGAGCCGCTGATCCGCAAAGGCGTGGATATGGCGATGCGCCTGATGGGCGAGCAGTTCGTCACCGGGGAAACCATTGCCGAAGCGCTGGCGAACGCCCGCAAGCTGGAAGATAAAGGTTTCCGCTACTCGTACGACATGCTGGGCGAAGCGGCCCTGACCGCCGCCGACGCGCAGGCCTACATGGTCTCTTACCAGCAGGCGATCCACGCCATTGGTAAAGCGTCCAACGGTCGCGGTATTTATGAAGGCCCGGGCATCTCCATTAAGCTCTCCGCCCTGCACCCGCGCTACAGTCGCGCGCAGTACGACCGGGTGATGGAAGAACTCTACCCGCGCCTGAAGTCCCTGACCCTGCTGGCGCGCCAGTATGACATCGGCATTAACATCGACGCCGAAGAGGCCGACCGTCTGGAGATCTCCCTCGATCTGCTGGAAAAACTGTGCTTCGAGCCGGAGCTGGCAGGCTGGAACGGCATTGGCTTCGTTATCCAGGCCTACCAGAAGCGCTGCCCGTTCGTCATTGATTACCTGATTGACCTGGCAAGCCGCAGCCGCCGTCGCCTGATGATCCGTCTGGTGAAAGGCGCCTACTGGGACAGCGAAATCAAACGCGCCCAGATGGAAGGGCTGGAAGGCTATCCGGTCTATACCCGCAAGGTTTACACCGACGTCTCTTACCTCGCCTGTGCGAAAAAGCTGCTCGGCGTGCCGAACCTGATCTATCCGCAGTTCGCTACCCACAACGCCCACACCCTGGCGGCGATCTACAGCCTGGCCGGGCAAAACTACTATCCGGGCCAGTACGAGTTCCAGTGCCTGCACGGTATGGGTGAACCGCTGTACGAGCAGGTCACCGGTAAAGTGGCGGACGGCAAGCTGAACCGCCCATGCCGAATCTATGCTCCGGTGGGAACGCACGAAACCCTGCTGGCGTACCTGGTGCGTCGTCTGCTGGAAAACGGCGCGAACACCTCCTTCGTCAACCGCATCGCCGACACCACGCTGCCGCTGGACGAGCTGGTGGCCGATCCGGTGCAGGCCGTTGAGAAGATGGCGGCACAGGAAGGCCAGGTTGGCCTGCCGCATCCGAAGATTGCCCTGCCGCGCGAGCTGTACGGCAAAGGCCGCGTCAACTCGGCGGGTCTGGATCTCGCCAACGAACACCGTCTGGCGTCCCTCTCCTCTGCCCTGCTCAACAGCGCGCTGCAGAAGTGGCAGGCCAAACCGATGCTGGAGCAGCCCGTTGCAGACGGCGAAATGCAGCCGGTGATCAACCCGGCCGAGCCGAAGGATATCGTCGGCTACGCGCGAGAAGCGACCGAAGCGGAAGTGGAGCAGGCGCTGGACAGCGCGGTGAACAACGCCCCTATCTGGTTTGCCACGCCGCCGCAGGAGCGCGCCGCGATTCTGGAGCGCGCGGCGGTGCTGATGGAAGATCAGATGCAGTCGCTCATCGGCATTCTGGTGCGCGAGGCGGGTAAAACCTTCAGCAACGCGATTGCCGAAGTGCGCGAGGCCGTCGACTTCCTGCACTACTACGCCGGTCAGGTGCGCGATGATTTCGATAACGAAACCCACCGTCCGCTGGGTCCGGTCGTCTGTATCAGCCCGTGGAACTTCCCGCTGGCGATCTTCACCGGCCAGATTGCCGCCGCGCTGGCCGCAGGCAACAGCGTGCTGGCAAAACCGGCAGAGCAGACCCCGCTGATTGCCGCGCAGGGCATCAACATTCTTCTGGAAGCCGGCGTGCCGGCGGGCGTGGTTCAGCTGCTGCCGGGCCGCGGTGAAACCGTCGGTGCCAAACTGACCTCCGACAACCGCGTGCGCGGCGTGATGTTCACCGGTTCGACCGAAGTGGCGTCACTGCTGCAGCGCAATATTGCCACCCGTCTGGATGCGCAGGGCCGCCCTACGCCGCTCATCGCGGAAACCGGCGGGATGAACGCCATGATCGTAGACTCCTCTGCCCTTACCGAGCAGGTGGTGGTCGACGTGCTGGCCTCCGCGTTCGACAGCGCCGGTCAGCGCTGCTCCGCCCTGCGCGTGCTGTGCCTGCAGGACGACGTGGCGGACCACACGCTGAAGATGCTGCGCGGCGCGATGGCCGAATGCCGCATGGGCAACCCGGGCCGTCTCACTACCGATATCGGGCCGGTGATCGACGCGGAAGCCAAAGCCAACATCGAAAACCACATTCAGACCATGCGCGCGAAAGGCCGCCCGGTGTTCCAGGCGGTGCGCGAGAACAGCGAAGATGCCCGCGAATGGCGGACCGGCACCTTTGTGCCGCCAACGCTGATTGAGCTGGCAAGCTTCGACGAGCTGAAAAAAGAGGTCTTCGGCCCGGTGCTGCACGTGGTGCGCTACAACCGTAACAACCTGAACGAGCTGGTTGAGCAGATCAACGCCTCCGGCTATGGCCTGACGCTCGGCGTGCATACCCGTATCGACGAGACTATCGCGCAGGTCACCGGCAGCGCCAAAGTGGGCAACCTGTACGTTAACCGCAACATGGTTGGCGCGGTCGTGGGCGTACAGCCGTTCGGAGGCGAAGGCCTCTCCGGCACCGGTCCGAAAGCGGGCGGTCCGCTCTACCTGTACCGCCTGCTGGCGAACCGTCCGGAGAACGCCCTGGGCGTCACCCTGGCACGCCAGGATGCGGACTATCCGGTGGATGCGCAGCTGAAAACCGTGCTGACCCAGCCGCTGGAGGCGCTCATTACATGGGCAGAAAAACGTCCTGAACTGCGTGCCGTCGCGAAGCAGTACGGCGAGCTGGCGCAGGCGGGCACGCAGCGTCTGCTGCCGGGGCCAACCGGCGAGCGCAACACCTGGACGCTGATGCCGCGCGAGCGCGTGCTGTGCGTGGCCGATAACGAGCAGGACGCGCTGGTGCAGCTGGCCGCCGCCATGGCAACCGGCTGTGAAGTGCTGTGGCCGGAAGATGCCCTGCATCGCGATCTCGCCAAACAGCTGCCGAAAGCGGTCTCGGCCCGCATTCGCTTCGCGAAAGCCGATAGCCTGCTGACCCAGCCGTTTGATGCGGTGATCTACCACGGTGATTCCGATCAGCTGCGCGAACTGTGCGAGCAGGTTGCGGCCCGCAGCGGCGCCATCGTTTCCGTGCAGGGCTTTGCGCGCGGGGAAACCAACCTGCTGCTGGAGCGTCTGTACGTGGAGCGCTCGCTCAGCGTCAACACCGCGGCGGCAGGCGGTAACGCCAGCCTGATGACAATAGGCTAACGCTGTGTTAATAAGGCTCCGGAGATGGAGCCTTATTTTTTTGGGGAGTATATGAAACGATATCTTATCGCCAGTGCGGCACTGCTGCTGAGCGCCAGCGCGCTGGCCGACGAGTGCGACAACGCGACCACCCAGCTTGAACTGAATACCTGTAGCGCGCAGCAGTACCAGGCTGCCGATAAAAAACTCAACCAGACGTATCAGGCCGCCATCAAACGCGCGGCAGCTCCTCAGCGCGACCTGCTGAAAAAAGCGCAGCTGGCGTGGATTACCCTGCGCGATGCGGACTGCGCGTTTATCGGTTCGGGGACGGAAGGCGGTAGCGTCCAGCCAATGATTGTTAACCAGTGTCTGGCGGAGAAAACCGTGGAGCGAGAAGCGTTTCTGGCCTCGCTGATGCAGTGTGAAGAGGGCGACTTAAGCTGCCCTCTCCCGCCGGGCTGAGGGATCCCCACAAAATAATACCTGCACGGACGGCCCCCTCTCCCTTGAGGGAGAGGGCTGGGGTGAGGGGAAACTAGCGCAGGCGGATCCCTTCGATAATCATCCGCTGCACGTTTTCCAGGGTGCTGTGGAAAAACGCCTCGTCCTGGAGCGTTTTACCGGTCACCGCCTCAACCTGGGCCGCAAAGTCAGCGTAATGCTGGGTGGAGGCCCAAATCATAAAGATCAGATGATGCGGGTCGACCGGGGCCAGTTTTCCGCTGGCGACCCATCCGGCAATAATGGCCGACTTATCGTCCACCAGCTGTTTTAGATCGCCGGTTAATTCCGCCTGCAGCAGCGGCGCGCCCTGCAGCATCTCAAGACAAAACAGTCGCGACGCCTGCGGGTAATCGCGCGACACCTCCAGCTTCAGGCGAATGTACTCTTTGATCGCCACCAGCGGGGCCAGCTCCGCGCGGAACGCTTTGAGGGGCGCCAGCCAGATATCGAGGATCTGCTGCATCACCGCCACATAGAGCGCCTCTTTCGATGGGTAATAGTAAAGCAGATTGGTTTTGGATACGCCGGACTGCTCCGCTACCTGCTCCAGGCGCGTGCCGTGAATACCAAACTGCGAAAAAGTCTCCAGCGCCGCGCTGAGGATCGCCTGCTTCTTGGCGCTCACCGCCTGCGAACGTTTACCTGGTGTTTTCACTGCGCCTTGTGCCATTCCCGCTCTCCTTATTCTGCGTTGCCCTCAGCATAGCAAAACCCCCGACTCGCCACGACATCCTGCACTCCGATCGCGCATGAATGCCTGTTTTCTGTGCAATGATTTTGACCAGTTAGTCCACATTTAGCCGCATCAATCCACTAACTTCTGATTAACGCATTAATAACACAGCCATTTTCAAAACTGGCACTGCCTTTGCAAAAACGCCGTTACACCTGCGACGTAATGAAGAGAGGTTCGTGATGAAAATTGGCGTATTTGTACCCATCGGCAACAACGGCTGGCTTATCTCGACCACTGCACCGCAATACATGCCGACCTTTGAGCTCAATAAAGCCATCGTGCAGAAAGCAGAGCACTACCATTTCGACTTTGCACTTTCGATGATCAAGCTGCGCGGCTTTGGCGGCAAAACCGAATTCTGGGACCACAACCTGGAGTCCTTTACCCTGATGGCCGGGCTGGCCGCGGTCACCTCGCGGATCCAAATCTACGCCACCGCCGCCACGCTCACCCTGCCCCCGGCGATCGTCGCGCGCATGGCCTCCACCATCGACTCCATCTCCGGCGGGCGCTTTGGCGTCAACCTGGTCACCGGCTGGCAAAAACCCGAGTACGAGCAGATGGGGCTCTGGCCGGGTGACGATTACTTCTCGCGTCGCTACGACTACCTGACCGAATACGTGCAGGTGCTGCGCGACCTGTGGGGGACCGGCAAAAGCGATTTCAAGGGCGATTTCTTCACCATGAACGACTGCCGCGTCAGCCCGCAGCCGTCGGTGCCGATGAAGGTGATTTGCGCCGGACAGAGCGACGCGGGGATGGAGTTTTCCGCGAAATACGCCGACTTCAACTTCTGCTTCGGTAAAGGCGTGAACACGCCTGCCGCCTTCGCCCCGACAGCCGCGCGGATGAAAGAGGCCGCCGACAAAACCGGGCGCGACGTGGGCTCCTACGTGCTGTTTATGGTCATTGCCGACGAAACCGACGACGCCGCGCGCGCGAAATGGGAGCGCTATAAGGATGGCGCCGACGAGGAAGCCCTGAGCTGGCTGACCGAGCAGAGCCAGAAAGATACCCGCTCCGGGGCAGATACCAACGTGCGCCAGATGGCTGACCCGACCTCCGCCGTCAATATCAACATGGGCACGCTGGTCGGCTCGTACGCCAGCGTCGCCAGAATGCTGGACGAAGTGGCGGCCGTGCCCGGTGCGGAAGGCGTTCTGCTGACCTTCGACGATTTCCTCACCGGCGTGGAGACCTTCGGCGAGCGCATCCAGCCGCTGATGCAGTGCCGCGCCCACATCCCTGCCGTCACGAAGGAGGTGGCGTAATGACGACCCTTAACGCACGCCCGGAAGCCATCACCTTCGTGCCACAGCAGAGCGCGCTGATCGTGGTGGACATGCAAAACGCCTACGCCAGCCAGGGCGGCTATCTGGATCTGGCGGGATTCGACGTCTCCGCCACCCGGCCGGTGATTGAGAACATTAAAACCGCCGTCGCCGCCGCGCGCGCCGCGGGCATGCTCATCATCTGGTTCCAGAACGGCTGGGATGACCAGTACGTCGAGGCCGGCGGCCCCGGCTCGCCCAACTTCCACAAGTCGAACGCCCTGAAAACCATGCGTAAACGGCCCGAACTGCAGGGCAAGCTGCTGGCGAAAGGCGGCTGGGACTATCAGCTGGTCGATGAGCTGGTACCGCAGGCGGGCGATATTGTCCTGCCCAAACCGCGCTACAGCGGCTTTTTCAACACCCCGCTCGACAGCCTGCTGCGCAGCCGGGGCATTCGTCATCTGGTGTTCACCGGCATCGCCACCAACGTCTGCGTGGAGTCGACCCTGCGCGACGGCTTTTTCCTCGAGTATTTTGGCGTGGTGCTGGAAGACGCGACCCACCAGGCCGGGCCGGAATTCGCCCAGAAAGCGGCCCTGTTCAACATCGAAACCTTTTTTGGCTGGGTCAGTAACGTCAATGATTTCTGCGACGCCCTGACTCCCCCGCTTGCCCGTATCGCCTGAGGAGACGCCTGATGCCGAAATCCGTAATCATCCCGCCGGGTACCAGCACGCCGATTGCCCCGTTTGTTCCCGGTACCCTCGCCGACGGCGTGGTGTATGTCTCCGGTACGCTGCCGTTTGATAAAGACAACAACGTGGTGTTTATCAACGACCCAAAGGCGCAAACCCGCCACGTGCTCGAGACGATCAAAACCGTGATCGAAACGGCGGGTGGCACGATGGAGGATGTGACCTTCAACAGCATCTTTATCACCGACTGGAAAAACTACGCCGCGATTAACGAGATTTACGCCGAGTTCTTCCCCGGCGATAAACCGGCGCGGTTCTGCATTCAGTGCGGGCTGGTGAAGCCAGAGGCGCTGGTTGAAATCGCCACCGTTGCGCACATCGCGAAGTGAGGCAGGTATGAAACTTTCCGTCTCGCCATCCCCGTACGAGGGCGCGCCCGTGGTGGTTTTTATTTCCGGTCTCGGCGGCAGCGGCAGCTACTGGCTGCCCCAGCTGGCCGCGCTGGAGCCGGAGTATCAGGTGGTGTGCTATGACCAGCGGGGAACGGGCAATAACCCCGCCACCCTGCCGGAAGGGTACAGCCTTGCGCAGATGGCGGACGAGCTGGCCCAGGCGCTGGCTGAAGCCGGGATTGTCCGCTACAGCGTCGTGGGTCACGCGCTGGGGGCGCTGGTCGGCCTGCAGCTGGCCCTCGACAGGCCCGACGCCCTCACCGCGCTGGTGTGCGTCAACGGCTGGTTGACCCTCAACGCCCACACCCGCCGCTGCTTTCAGATCCGCGAGCGCCTGCTGCATTACGGCGGCGCACAGGCGTGGGTCGAGGCGCAGCCGCTGTTTCTCTACCCGGCGGACTGGATGGCCGCCCGCGCGCCCCGTCTGGAGGCCGAAGAAGCGCTGGCGCTGGCCCATTTCCAGGGTAAAACCAACCTGCTGCACAGGCTCAGCGCCCTGAAAAAGGCCGACTTCAGCCGCCATGCCGCGCGCATTCGCTGCCCGGTACAGATTATCTGTTCTGCCGACGACATGCTGGTGCCCTCCGTCTGCTCGTCGGAACTGCAGGCGGCGATCCCGCACAGCCGCAGCGTGGTGATGCGCCAGGGCGGGCATGCCTGCAACGTCACCGAGCCGGATACCTTCAACACCCTGCTGCTGAACGGGCTGGCCAGCCTGCTGCACAGCCCGGAACCCGCTTTATAAGGAGCTTTAATGAGCGAAGCCATTACCCCCGCCGCGCTGGAAACGCTGTTCACCGGCGCGCGCACCCATAACGGCTGGCAGGATATGCCCGTCAGCGACGAAACGCTGCGCGAAATCTACAACCTGATGAAATGGGGGCCCACGTCCGCCAACTGCTCCCCGGCGCGAATTGTGTTTGTGCGAAGCGCGGAGGGAAAAGAGAAGCTGCGCCCGGCGCTCTCCAGCGGTAACCTCGAGAAAACGCTCACCGCTCCGGTCACGGCGATTGTCGCCTGGGACGGTGAATTCTACGAGCGCCTGCCCGAGCTGTTCCCGCACGGCGATGCAAAGAGCTGGTTTACCACCAGCCCCGCGCATGCGGAAGAGACCGCCTTTCGCAACAGTTCAATGCAGGCCGCTTACCTGATTTTCGCCTGTCGCGCCCTGGGGCTGGACACAGGCCCGATGTCGGGATTTGACCGCCAAAAGGTCGACGAAGCCTTTTTCACCGGCACGACGCTTAAAAGCAATCTGCTGATCAACATTGGCTACGGCGATACCCGCAAACTTTACGGGCGCCTGCCGCGTCTGGACTTTGACGATGCCTGCGGGCTGGCGTAAGGAGCGATGATGACATCACCGGATAAACAAACCTTTCGCGACGCCATGGCCTGCGTTGGCGCGGCGGTCAACATCATCACCACCGACGGCCCGGCGGGGATGGCAGGCTTCACCGCCAGCGCGGTGTGCAGCGTCACGGATTCACCGCCCACCCTGCTGGTGTGCCTGAACCGCGGTGCGTCCGTCTGGCCAACGTTTAGCGAAAACCGCACCCTTTGCGTGAATACCCTGAGCGCCGGACAGGAGCCTTTATCTAACCTGTTTGGCGGTAAAACGCCGATGGCGGAACGCTTTGCCGCCGCCCGCTGGCAGACGGGCGACACGGGCTGTCCGCGTCTGGAAGATGCGCTGGCCTCGTTTGACTGCCGCATCAACCAGGTGGTGAGCGTCGGCACCCACGACATTCTGTTTTGCGACATTATTTCGATTATTCGCCACCCCGCGCCGCAAGGGCTGGTGTGGTTTGACCGCGGCTACCACGCGCTTATGCGACCCGCCTGTTAACCCGCCTTAAGGAGACAGACCATGTTCGGATTTCCCCACTGGCAGTTGAAATCGACCTCCACAGAAACAGGCGTGGTCGCGCCGGATGAACGCCTGCCGCTCGGGCAGACGATGGTGATGGGCGTTCAGCACGCGGTCGCCATGTTTGGCGCCACGGTGTTGATGCCGATGCTGATGGGACTCGATCCCAACCTGTCTATTCTGATGTCGGGTATCGGTACCCTGCTGTTCTTTTTCGTCACCGGCGGGCGCGTGCCCAGCTATCTCGGATCCAGCGCCGCCTTTGTGGGCGTCGTCATCGCCACTACCGGGTTTAACGGCCAGGGGATCAACCCCAACCTGAGCGTGGCCCTCGGCGGCATCATCGCCTGCGGCCTGGTGTACACCCTGATTGGTCTGGTGGTGATGAAAATCGGCACGCGCTGGATCGAGCGAATGATGCCTCCCGTCGTGACGGGCGCCGTGGTGATGGCAATTGGCCTCAACCTCGCGCCAATTGCGGTCAGGAGCGTCTCCGCCTCGCCGTTTGAAAGCTGGATGGCGGTGATCACGGTGCTGTGCATCGGCCTGGTGGCGGTGTTCACGCGGGGCATGATCCAGCGTCTGCTGATCCTGGTTGGGCTGATTGTCGCCTGTCTGGTCTACGCCCTGCTGGCCAATGTTTTCGGTCTGGGCAAGCCGGTTGACTTTACGCTGCTCCACCAGGCCGCCTGGTTCGGCCTGCCGAAGGTGACCTCGCCCACCTTTAACACCCAGGCGATGATGCTTATCGCACCGGTGGCGGTGATCCTGGTGGCGGAGAACTTAGGCCACCTGAAGGCGGTTGCGGGGATGACCGGGCGCAGCATGGATCCGTACATGGGCCGCGCGTTCGTCGGTGACGGTCTGGCGACCATGCTCTCCGGTTCCGTAGGCGGCAGCGGCGTCACCACCTATGCCGAAAATATCGGCGTGATGGCGGTAACCAAGGTCTACTCGACGCTGGTCTTCGTGGCGGCGGCGGTGATGGCGATGCTGCTCGGCTTCTCACCGAAGTTCGGCGCGCTGATCCACACCATTCCGTCCCCGGTCATCGGCGGGGCATCGATTGTGGTGTTTGGGCTGATCGCCGTGGCCGGCGCGCGCATCTGGGTACAGCATCGCGTCGATCTCAGCCAGAACGGTAACCTGATTATGGTGGCGGTCACGCTGGTGCTGGGCGCAGGCGATTTTGCCCTGACGCTGGGCGGGTTTACGATTGGCGGGATTGGCACGGCGACCTTCGGTGCGATCCTGCTTAACGCCCTGCTGAGCCGCCGGATGGCCGCTGCGCCGCAGGGCGCCGTAGTGCATCAGGATTCCTGATTTAACGCCGCGCTGTCATTTTCTGGCAGCGCGTTTTTCTTCCGTTTGAGCTTTAACTCGCTCACCAGCACCCCGGCGACAATGAATGCCGCGCCCACCAGCGCCAGAAGCGGCAAACGCTCACCTGCAATGCGTCCGAAAATCCCCGCCCAGACCGGTTCACCGGTATAAATCACCGTCGCGCGGGTTGGCGATACGCTGCGCTGCGCCCAGTTCATGGTGACCTGAATAATGGCGCTGAAGATACCCAGCCCCAGTGCGACCACCACCAGGCCGGTGGACATCGGCGGCACGGACTCCCCTGCCGGCACCATCGTCGCAAACGCCACCAGCGACGCTGTGGCGAGCTGCACCACCGTTACCCGCTTGACGTCGACCTTGCCCGCCCAGGCGCTAATCAGAATAATTTCCGCCGCAATGGCAATCGCCCCTATCAGGGTGATGATTTCGCCCGGCCCCAGCGCAAGCAGGTTGTTTTCCGGCCCGGCCAGTAAGATCAGGCCGATAAACGCCAGCACGATGCCAATACAGGACATCAGCCCCGGCAGCCGCCCCAGGCACAGCCACTGCAGCAGCGGCACCAGCGGCACATACATGGCGGTGATAAACGCGGATTTACTGCTGGGGATGGTCTGCAATCCCCATGTCTGCAGGCTGTAGCCCATCGCTATCGCCACCCCAATCGCCACGCCGGCCTTAAGTTCTTTCAGCGTCAGCCCCCGCAGCGTTTTAAGCGAAATCAGCCCCACGGCAAGCGCCGCCGTCGCAAAGCGCAGGCCAACAAAAAAGAACGGATCGCTGAGGGTCACCGCGTACTGAACGGCCAGAAACGTCCCGCCCCAGAACATGGTGATGAGAATCAGGATGGCTTCCTGCGGTTTAACGGAGAATTTGAAGCGTGAGACAGACATGCGGCACTCGCAGTTAAGATCAATTCTCTAGTGTGCGTTGCCTTTGGTTACAGTTCAATGTTGCAGAAATAAAAAAACCGCCGGGAGATCCCGGCGGCAGGGGTTCAACCCGGCGTGTTACTTACTGCTGCCGTGGCTGTTTTTCCCCCCTTTCTTGCCAGCTTCAGATGCGCGTTGCGGGTCATTCTTGAAATTGCCCCCGCTATGCTGGCCACCTTTACGGCCTGCTTCTGATGCTCTTTCACGGTCTTCTGCGAAATTACCTGAACCACCACGATGGTTTGCCATCTCTAACCTCCAGAATGTGAAACATTAGACATCATATTGCATTCAGTAAAAGAGGATTCTTTCACCTCGCAACACAAGGACAGTGCCTTTATCTGTGCCGCGTGAAACTAAGCTTAGTGGAATGCCGCTATCCGGCAAGCCGCAGGTAATATTCTGCAACATGAACTCAGCCTTTCGGGTGAGATGACGCGGCGGCAATTCATAAGCCTTTCTTATCATTTCAAAAATCTGCTGCCAAAAAGTTGTTTCATTTTGCTACAAAGCCTTTTTGTAACCATATTGTTATAAATCAAAGAAATGCCGTTCATTTTTGCAGTCTGGCTGTGATGGCATATCTTTAAAAGAACGCAGCGATCCGCTGTCAGAAAAACCAACGAGGAGTGATGCAAAATGGCAAAAGTTCTGGTGCTCTATTATTCCATGTATGGACACATTGAAACCATGGCTCACGCGGTAGCAGAAGGTGCGAACAGGGTTGATGGCGTTGAGGTTGTGGTGAAACGCGTACCGGAAACCATGCAGGCGGAAGCCTTCCTGAAAGCCGGGGGGAAAACGCAAAACGCCCCGGTCGCCACCCCGCAGGAGCTGGCGGACTATGATGCCATTATCTTCGGCACACCGACCCGCTTCGGCAATATGTCGGGCCAGATGCGCACCTTCCTCGATCAAACCGGCGGACTTTGGGCATCCGGGGCGCTCTACGGCAAACTCGCCAGCGTATTCAGCTCTACCGGCACCGGCGGCGGTCAGGAGCAGACGATTACCTCAACCTGGACTACCCTTGCTCATCACGGGATGGTGATTGTGCCGATTGGCTACGGCGCCCAGGAGCTGTTTGACATTTCCCAGGTGCGTGGCGGTACGCCGTACGGCGCAACCACCATTGCCGGTGGAGATGGCTCACGTCAGCCAAGCAATGAAGAACTGTCTATCGCCCGCTATCAGGGTGAATACGTCGCGGGTCTGGCCAAAAAACTGAACGGCTAACACCCAACAGGAGGACAAGCATGCCAACTCAAGAATCCAAAGCTCACCACGTGGGCGAATGGGCAAGTTTACGCAACACCTCTCCGGAGATTGCCGAAGCTATCTTTGAAGTCGCGAAGTACGATGAAAAGCTGGCCGAGCAGATTTGGGAGGAAGGTAACGATGAGGTGCTGGTGCGCGCCTTCGAAAAAACGGATAAAGACTCGCTCTTCTGGGGCGAGCAAACCATCGAACGTAAAAACGTCTAAGCGTTTCCCCCCGCCGCAGCGGGGGTTCTCTTTTACTTCGCCGCGTTATTCATCACCGAATTGAATTTATCGACAGGACAGAAGCCGTTCGCATCCACCGGGCAGCCTTTCAGCTCCAGCGTCACGCGCTGCGCGGGCGACTGCAGCGACAGCACGCTGGCGTTACGCAGCTGCTCTGAGCTCTGGTAGACATACTCAATTTTCATCAGCTCCTGGTTGGCATTTTTGTCATGCCAGCGCTGGAAGACAATCTTGCCGCCAATCGGGGTGCGCTCCTGCTGGTCGTGCAGCTGATACGGTTTGAAATCCAGGGCCGTCAGCAGGGAAGCAATGTTCGAGTCATGCCCGACCAGCAGGGTGATTTTCGGCGCTTTGGCCTGCTCGGTGACCAGCGTTTTATCGATATATTTCACCAGCGGCTTCGCCACGTTTTGTGCCACTTCGGTGGAGGTAAACAGCGAATCCTGATAGCCGTTCTTCAGCTTCGACAGCACGCGCCACTGCTGGTCGGTTTTGATTTCGCCCCAGGCTACCTGGTCGGCCGGGAAGCCTTCGTAATACTGCAGCGTGAACGCATCCACCAGCGAGTTACCCACCTTCAGCGGCCCGGATACGCCAGGCTCTTTTTCATAGTCGGCGCTGAAGGTATCTTTCGCGTCCGCCAGCGAGCAGACCTTTTTCTCTTTGCAGGACGGAGAATCGGCGTAGTTCGTCATTTGCTCCAGCAGCTTATAGCTTTCGGTAAGCTGCATTTTCTGCCGCTCGGACTCCATCGCCTTAAGCGCTTTTTCGCGGAATTCCGGCGAGTTATCGGTAATCACCGGATTAAAGGTCGGATCCATGGTGCCCATTTTTTCCTGATGGTGCACGGGAACGTCGCAGCCCGGAAACGCGCCGGTGATGAAGAACTGCGCGGTGGCGACGGTACGCTGCAGGCTGTTGGCGTAAGCATAAACGCTATCCGCCGCCGGGCATTCTCCCGTCTTCACCATCCCCTGCTGCGCCAGCCACTCGCGCATGTAATGGCCCATATAGACTTCCAGCACGCCGCCCTTGGTGGTGAGCTGGCCGCCCGGCACCTCCCACTCCGGCCACTGCTTCGGCGTGGACTGCTCCAGCACGCTGCCGTTATTGGCGAGCGGCGCGCGCAGGTTGTGACGGCTCATGATTAAAACTTGCTCCAGCTGATACCCTTCCGGCGTCTCTTGCGCCTGCACGCCAAACGTTGCTGAAATGGAACCGGCGACTGCCAGCGCGAGTAGTGCTTTTCTCATCCCTAATTCCTCACTCGTTTTAAAATGTCGCGTTCAGTGTGACAGATTCGTGACAATTTTCCGGGAAGCATTTCTCAAACTGATGATTAACGTGCTTACGGTCTGTACCAATAAGTTTTATAATAAAACCACACCCCACCGGAGAATTGACCGTGAAACGTACCCGCCTCGAAGAGAGCACCTGCCCCGTCGCCCGTTCGCTGGATATCATCGGCGACTGGTGGTCGCTGCTGATCGTGCGCGACGCGCTGCGCGGGATTAAACGCTTCGGCGAGTTCCAGAAAAGCCTCGGCATCGCGAAAAACATGCTGACCACGCGGCTGAAACTGCTGGTCGACGAAGGCATCCTCCGGCTTCAGCCCGCGTCCGACGGCAGCGCCTGGCAGGAATACGTCCTGACCGACAAGGGGCGTGCCCTGCAAACGGTGCTGGTTGCCCTCTCCCAGTGGGGCAATGAATTTTTGTTTGCGGATAACGAATGCGGCACCGTGCTGGTCGATACCGAACAGCGCAAACCCCTGCGCAAACTGGCGCTTATCGCCGACGATGGCCGCGAACTGACGCCTGAAGAGATCGTGGCAAAACTCCCATCCTGATCGTTCCCGACGGCAACAGCACAAAATGTTCGCAAATATAGTTGCATTATAAAACCAAATGACAGAGAGTTTATTCAGTTTCATCTTGAAACCAAATAACCCACTTTGCCCTGAGGTAACACACGATGACTACGCAAATCACCACCGCCCTGATTACGGGCGCCTCTTCCGGAATTGGTGCCGTTTATGCCGACCGTCTTGCCGCGCGCGGCGCTAACCTGGTTCTGGTCGCCCGTCGCGAGGATCGCCTGAAAACCCTTGCCGCCGACCTTCGCGCGCGCTACGGCGTGGCCGTCGATATTCTGGTGGCCGATCTTACCGATGAAGCCGGGATCCGCGCCGTGGAAGAGGCGCTGCGCAGCAATACCGCCATTGATACGCTCATTAACAACGCGGGCACCGCGCAGATGGCGCCGTTCCTCGCGGGCGATGTGGCGCAGCATCAGGCCATTAACACCCTGAACACCACGGCGCTGATGCGTCTGACCTACGCCATCCTGCCGCGCCTGGCGCAGAACAATCGCGGCACGCTGATCAATATCGCGTCCGTGCTGGCCCTGCACGTCCGGGCGGGCAGCGCGCTCTACAGCGCCACCAAGGCGTGGGTTCTGAGCTTTACCCGTGGGTTACAGGAAGAATTTGCCGACAGCAGCGTGCGCATTCAGGCCGTGCTGCCCGCCGCCACGGCGACGGAAATCTGGAGCCATTCGGGCGTCACGGTAAACGATCTGCCGGAAGGATCGGTGATGACCACCGACGATATGGTGGATGCATCGCTGGCGGGTCTGGATCAGGGTGAACCGATCACCATCCCGCCGATGCATGACGCCGGCCTGTGGGATCGCTACGAAGCGGCGCGTCTTGAGCTGTTCAACAGCGCGCGCACCGGCATTCCGGCACCGCGCTACGCAAAACAGTAGCCTAGCGCTCAAGCTGGTCGCCGTACTCGCTCATCCAGGCGGCCAGCGGGGAGAGTGCGTCCTGCAGGGTTAACCCCAGCGCGGTGATCTGATACTCCACGCGCGGCGGGATCTCCGGGTAGACCGTCCGCGTCACCAGCCCGCGCTGCTCAAACAGGCGCAGCTGCTTGGTCAATTCTTTCTGCGTGATGGGTGTGGCGGCCCGCAGCAGATCGCCAAAGCGTACGGGCGTGTTGAACACAATCAGACGGTACAAAATGGGGATCGCCCATTTACCGGAAATCAGGTTCACAAACTGCGTCATCGGGCAGGTATACGCCTCAGATTTTTTTTCACAGCACACCTCCAGCATTTCTGCCATAGCACACCTCTTGCCTCTTTAGTATCCATTTGGTACCTGGTTTCCTTTCGATACTAACGTTTCTATAGTGCTTTCTCCAGAGACATTTCAGGAGAAGAACATGGGTCGTTTAACAGATAAATATACGCTGATTACCGGCGGCACCAGCGGCATCGGTCTTGCCACCGCGCAGGCGTTTATCGCCGAAGGCGCGCGCGTCGCCGTGACCGGACGCAACCCGGACACCCTCGCCGAAGCAGAACGTATTCTTGGCGATAAGGCCTGGGTGATCCCGACCGATGCGGGAGATATCGCCTCACAAAAAGCACTGGCGGAAACCCTCGCCGCCCGCTGGCCACGCCTGGACGCGGTGTTTCTCAACGCTGGTGACGTGACGCACGCGCCGCTGGAAGCCTGGCAGGAGGATGCCTGGGACCGCCTGATGGGCATCAACCTGAAGGGGCCGTTCTTTTTAATTCAGGCGCTGCTGCCGCTGCTGAATAACCCGTCGTCGGTGATCCTCTGCGGCTCCGTGAGCGCGCGTATCGGCCTGCCGACCAGCAGCGTGTATGCCGCGAGCAAGGCCGCCCTGCTGTCGCTGGCGCGCACGCTGTCGGCGGAGCTGCTGCCGCGCGGGATCCGCGTCAACGGCCTGAGCCCCGGTCCGGTGGAAACCCCGGCGTTTACGAAGACGGGCTTAAGCGACGAGGCGCTTAACGCGATGATGGCGGAGATCATCAAGCTGGTGCCGCTCGGCAGAATGGGCTCGACGACGGAGCTGGCAAAAGCCGCGCTCTATCTGGCGTCCGACGAGTCGAGCTACACAGTGGGAACGGAGCTGCTGGTGGACGGCGGAATGGGGAGTTTGTAATTCAAAAGGCGCTGATGCCGGTGACGATGCCGACATACAGCGCCGCCCATGCGCAGGCGGAAAGCAGGCTGACGGCGTAGACCTTGACTGCATTCAGCCTGAGCATTCCCGCCGCCAGCGGCACGATGTAGCGCAGCACCGCCAGAAAGCGCGCGGTGAACAGGACCAGCACCCCGTTTTTCTGCAGCTGATGCTGCACCCGCAGCATTTTACCGGCGTGCTTTGCCGAGAAGCGGGTCATCCATCGCGTGTGCCCCATCAGCTGGCCGATATGGTAGTTCAGCACCGAACCCGCCGTTGCCCCCAACACCACGGCCAGCCACGCCTGCGCAGGATGCATGCTCGCCTGGCTGACGGTAATGCCCGCCAGCAGCATCACCGAGGCGGGCGGCAGCACGGAGGAGACTAGCACCGTCGATTTACTCAGCGCCATCACAAATAACAGCGCGAAAAGATGTGCCGGATACAGCGCAAAATGATTCAGCAGATTATCAAACCACGCCATTATCCTCTCCTCCGTTGATTATTTAATCCTCCATTAGAAATGAATTAACCTAAATAAACCCTCAACATTTTATTAATAAAAATCGTCTAAACCGTTCTTAAACATTATTTAATTTTCTGAGCGGTAAATTTAAATAAGCGTATTATTCCTCACGTTTTACAACGATCTCGTTATGGCGAGGCTCCTGTACAAATACACGTTATCGCTCTGGTAGGTTCGAGAGAACCGACACAGGGTAAAACAGGCACTGTCGAATCAAGGCTTTGTCAGTATAACTTCCCTCGCGGGATACGGTGTACAGTGCTGAACCCAGGACGTGGGGATCTCCTCTTCGACATGCCCTGTCTTGCTCGCCCCTGAGAGATGTTATTATTCAAAGGGAATTCACTATGTCTTACGCTATTCACAACCAGAATCTGGCATTCAATGACAGCGCCATTGCGCAATATATGAATACCGATTTTATTGTCCTCGATATTTCATTATGCGTGGCGCTGGCGCGCGAGCAATTCTTCGAAAAATTAAAAGACGACGATATTCCGTCTCATATTTTTATTGAAGACAATGGCCGCCTGGCGGGCATGATTGCCGTGCGTAAATTGCTGCAAACCGCCGATACGGTACAGCCGGTGAAATCGCTGATGATTTCGCAGTTTTTGCAGGTCAAACCGGAGGATGAACGTGCCGATGTCGCCGGACTGCTGGCGCACGGCGGCGCGGATGTGGTGCCCGTGGTCACCCACGGCAAGCTCGTCGGCTGCCTGACCGAGCGCGAAATCGCCCATCTGCTGGAAGATGACGTCACCGAAGACGCCCAGCTTCAGGGGGCGACGCTGCCGCTGGAGAAGCCCTATCTGGACACCAGCCCGTATAGCCTGTGGAAGAAACGCTCCGTCTGGCTGCTGCTGCTGTTTGTCGCGGAGGCCTACACCAGCTCGGTGATCCAGCATTTTGAAGAGGCGCTGGAGTCCGCCATCGCGCTGGCGTTCTTTATTCCGCTGCTGATCGGCACGGGCGGCAACAGCGGGACGCAGATCACCTCCACGCTTGTGCGCGCCATGGCGCTGGGGGAAGTCCGCCTGCGCGACGTTGGCCGCGTGCTGCGTAAAGAGATGACCACCTCGCTGATGATTGCCGCCACGCTCGGTATCGCCGGGTGCATTCGCGCCTGGATGATGGGGATTGGGCTGGAAATTACGCTTATCGTCAGCCTGACGCTGGTGTGCATTACGCTCTGGAGTGCGATTGTGTCGTCCGTCATTCCGATGGTGCTCAAGCGCTGCGGCATTGACCCGGCGGTCGTCTCCGCGCCGTTTATCGCGACGCTTATCGACGGCACCGGGCTGATTATCTACTTTAAGATTGCGCAATATACGCTGGGGCTGGAGTAATCTTGTGAGCACCTCTTTCACGTGATTGAGGTGCTCACTCCGCTACACATCACCAAGTTGATGCGCAATCTCACGCAGCTGCTGGGCCAGCGCTTGGAGGTTTATCATATCCTCGTCCAGCTAATTAACACTCACGCCGGCGAGTAAGACAAATCGAAGACATTTACATAGCGCTGTCTTTATCACTGTCAAGAAGGCGCTGCGTCAATACAACCACCTTATCCTCAAATTCAGATCAATGGTCATCGCCGTCAGTGCCAGATAGTTGATAAGATGAATTATGAACAACGTTACTTATTTCTCATCTGTAGAACATCTGTTGCCCGCTAGACAACACATTTGAGCGAGCTGTTATAGCCAGAATCAGCATGGTTAAGAGCATGTATCACCACTTAACACAAATTACTCATTTGGTGCCAGTTCATCTATCTCTTGCCAGTGCATCACTCGAACCTTCACTTAACCAATGAAGGTTCAGTAATCGTGAAAAATGATGTAATTGTCAAACATGTAGATTTGTAGATGTATATCTTTTTTAAACTTTAAATGTAAAAAAATCATAATGATGATAGGATCATAGTGTTCACTAGATTATATTATTTAAAATGGCTAATTTCATCACTAACATATTGAAAGATATCACAACATGGAAAAATTAAACTCTATATTTTCGCAAGATGATACTATTCTTTTTATAGGATCCGGGGTTTCATTGTGGTCAGGGCTACCATCATGGAGTAGGTTGATTGAAGAATTGGCGGATTTTATTGAGCAAAATGGTAATGATGCTAAGTTGGTACGCTCAGAAGCTATGCGAGGTGATTTGTTACAAGCTGCCAGTTATGGGTTCGATCAACTTACAAAGCATCAGATGGGTGAATTCATTCGTAAAGCCTGTCGCTATGGATATGCAAAACCTCACGATATTCATCATAAGATCATATCTCTTGGACCAAGTTGTTTCATAACAACCAATTATGATGATCTAATTGAACAAAGTCTGCGTAAATGGCAGCCAGAAATATTTTATCGCCCTCCTATAACAAATCGACACTTAACTGAAACTGCTGAGATTGTACATGCCAGAGCTACAAATTTTATATTTAAACCTCATGGAGATGCCAGTGATAGTGAGAGTATTATTTTAACAAGAGAACAGTATCGATTGCTATCAGCTCAGGGAGAACGACACTCTGCACTTGAATCGGTAAAAATGCTCTTAGCAAGTCGACCTGTAGTATATATTGGTTTTGGGCTCCGTGACCCAGATTTTATATACTTAAGAGATCTACTCGCCAATATTTATAAAGGCGGAACTAGAGATCATTATGCGATCATGGCAGATGTCAATGATTCAGAAATAGCATACTGGAGAAAAAACTATGGCATTCATCTAATTAATTATACCACCACTGAAAATGCTGATAATTCTAGGAATCATCAACAATTACTTGACCTGCTTGACAAGTCAATAGCGAATTCTCATCAAAGGAAAGAAACTGAAATTTTTGAAACAACATCATTTGAAATGATACTTTCTTTGGCTCGTCATGCATCATCTATGATGCATGTTACGAAGTCATCCCCCGAGTTTACCATTCGTGTAAATCAAATCATCCAAAAAAATGTTGCTTCTAACAGGTATGACCTTTATAACGATAATAGTGTGGTGAATACATTCTTGGATTCAGGGCCCAGGCAGGCTATCATCATCGGCCTTCCAGGCTCAGGAAAGAGTTATTCTTTAAAACAAGCCGCAGCGATGTATGCGGAAAGACTCCATCACATATGTCTAGCTGATGAATTTGACACAAAGTTAGTAACAATACCCATATTCGCAGATTTGAAACTTTATTCAGGAAATCTTAAAGAGCTAATAAATCAAACACTACCAAGAAGCTTGGATATTAACAATATTTTAAAGACATTCAAATTAAAAATATTTTTAGATTCTTTCAATGAAATGCCAAGGGATTTCTTAGAAAGTGGTAAATATGAACTTGACTTTCAGCAATTCATTCAAGAGTTTGAAAGTTCCGCTATAATTATAAGTTCAAGAACAAGTGATGGGTTAGACAAACTTAATTTCCCAATTTATAATTTAAATCAAATTGATAAAGTTTCTGTTGACAAAGAACTATTAAGATTAGGATTCAAAGTAGCCGGCCGATTTAGCTATGAAACCTATCAACTTATCCAGCGTCCTTTTTATTTTCGGCTGATTGAAAATGGCTCTTTGGCACTTGATAATGAGACCCATCCTAGAGATTTTTTCAAAAAATATTTTAGTAACGTTAATAATGATTTCTTTATTCGGTTTGGCTTCAATATTCATATAGAGAAAATACTTTCTCCTGTTGCATATAATGCTCTCAATCGCGGAGAAGAAATATTTCCAACAATTAATTTAATCAACGCATTTTCTGAGATACTAGAGCATTTAAACGTAGAAAAAACATCATCACAAGATATTGCAAATTGGCTTATATCTAAATCATTAATACTACCATATATAGGTGGTAAAATTGGCTTTATACACCAATCGATAACTGAATATCTTGCAGCGACCGAATTATCAAGACTATATATAAATGACCGAAATTGTCTGAAAGACAAAATAAGACTTACACGATGGGATCAATCTTTATTCCTTACATTGAGTTTATTAGATGATAATGATGCCTCTACATTCCTTAAAGATGTAATAAATGCTGATTATTGCTTATCACTCGAAGCTGCCAAGTATATTGAAATAGGCCGAGATGAGATTGTAGAAAAATTACTTGAAAACATGTTAAATATTAAAGAAAAAAATTTCAACAGACAATGGAATATAGCAAGTTCTCTAGAGTTTAAACTTCCCCTAAACGATGTTCATGTACCACAACTAAAACAAATAATCGAAAAAGGCGACACTCTTGGAGGTGCGGCAGTTAAACGCCTCGTGGAAATAAAAGGTTCTGAAGTAAAAGATTATGTCTTAAATTTATTAATTCATAAAAGAAATGATTTCAATCTCTGCAGAAACGGCATTGCTCCAGCCCTAAAACCATTCATTACAAAAAACGATGCTGAAACTATAGTTAAAATGATAGACCTAGTGCAGGATAATAATATACTTGATGATGATTGTTACGAAGATGAGTTTAGCGGACTTGTAAGTGGAGCTTCAGAAATTTTTTCACATCTTGATCTTTCAGAGATTAAAGAGTATTTCATTCCAAAAAAATCTGCGCCCTTAAGGCTCACATTAAGAACTAAAATTTTATGTGAAATACTTAGTAACCATCATACAAACGAAGCACTAAATATTGCCGCAGATTTGTTATTGCTTTATCCTAAACAACTATCCATTACAATATTCTTCATTGTTAAATTTGGAGATGAATCGAGTCAACTATCATGGGATAAATTTACTCTGCAACATATCATGATATTAATGAATTATATTGAAAAAGATGATGGTGATGATAAAAAATGGAGTTTAGATACTTTGCAATATATATTGCAAGGAAGAGATGATTTAGCTAATAAATTTAAAGAAATTATTGCAAGTAAAGAAATGATTATCCAAGCTGTATATTTGACCTGTTTAAATAATAACACTGCATTACTATTTGATATTTTTAAAAGATTAATAGACATGGAGCCACATGAAAGAAAAACTCAAAAGATTTTCCTATTAAATGGTTATGATATCGATTGGTCGAGCCAGGAACAGCTTTTTTTAGAGATTTTAGAGACACGTGACAAAAATCTTGTCGGTGCAACATTCAGTGCTAGCTTGCCCACTGAAATTAAAAATTTAGCTCCCTTGCATATTAATAATATATTATGGATCCTTGAGTGGCTTCAAGATCTTACTCAACAACGAAATAGTGATGATTATCAATTCATTCAAAAACTTGGTTCATTTTTTGGCAAACATACAGACGGCCAAACACAGGGTTTGTTTATGGATGAATTTAATAAAAGCGAGTCAAAATACAGAGAGATAATCCATAAGTTTATATTTACATTTATGGAAAATATAAATATTGACGCATTTAGCTATGATGCCATAAATTACCTACTGGATGATCTTTCAAATAAAAATGCTGTTTCTTCTTTTCATGGCCATATAATTGGAAGAATTGCATCTGAAACTTTTATTGATGAGACTCTTTTACCGCTATTACACAGTTCCGATTCTATATTAAGAGAAAATGTTAATGAAATTTTGATCCAAGCTGGCTCTCGCCTTGGACGTAGATATCTTAATTAGAACATTAATATAGCCCGATCGATTTATGTCGGGCTTATTTTCATTAAAATTATTCCTAGTAAAAAATCCTAGCAATAACCCCATAAAATACTAATTAGGATTTAAATCATCATTTTATTATAAATAAATGAATCCTTATAAGTTAGGCTGGGAAAAGACGCTTTACACCTCATTCAGCTGGTTGAGGTGCTTCGTTGCACCAAGCGTTCTCACCGCCCGCCCAAATGCCTCAATCGCCAGAGCGACATCCTCAGCCATCACCGATTCCGCCGGATGGTGGCTGACGCCCCCTTTGCAGCGCACAAACAGCATCCCCACCGGCCAGCGTTCCGCCAGGGCGATGGTGTCATGCCCGGCGCCGCTGGGCAGGGATAACGAGCGCCCCTGCACCGATTCAACGGCGTCGCCCAGCAGGTGCTGCAAACGCGCATCGCACGGCGTAGCGGCGATCCGGTAAAACTCCTCGGCGCTGAAGCTCAGCCCGCGACGAGCGGCAATCGCCTGCGCCTGCGCCAGCAGCTCAGCGAGCAGCGCGTCAAGCGGGGCATCCTGCGGCCCGCGAATATCCAGCGAGAGCTGAACCTCGCCGGGGATCACGTTCACCGCCCCCGGCAGACAGCGCAGCTCGCCAACCGTCGCCACCAGGTTGCCGCCCTGCTGTCGGGTAGCGTTTTCAATGATAACCATCCACTCGGCGGCGGCGGCCAGCGCGTCCCTGCGGTGGAGCATCGGCACGGTTCCCGCATGCCCGGCCTCGCCGGTAAAGCGGCAGTTCAGACGGCGCGCGCCGTTAATGGCTTCCACCACGCCAAGGGCGAGCGCCTCCCGCTCAAGGCACGGCCCCTGCTCAATATGCAGCTCCAGATAGGCGCTGAAATCCTCCTGACGGCGCGCGGCATGGAGCACGCGGGCAGGATCGAGCCCCATCAGGGTCATCGCCTGCGCTACGCTGATTCCACTGGCGTCGGCTTTTTCCAGCCAGCCCTGCGGCCAGGTGCCCGTCAGCCCCCGGCTGCCTAACAGCGTAATGCCGAAGCGGGTTCCCTCTTCGTCGCAAAAACCGACAATCTCGATGGCCTGGGCCAGATGCATCCCCTGCTGGTGCAGGCTGTCCACCACCTCAATGGCGGCAAGCACGCCGAGCATGCCGTCGTAGCGCCCGGCATTGCGCACGGTATCGAGATGCGAGCCGAGCAGCACCGCCTGCGCCCCTTCCTGCGCGCCCTCATAGCGTCCACAGATGTTGCCCACGCTGTCCTGCCAGACGGTCATTCCCGCCTGGCTCATCCACTGCCCCACCAGCTGGTTGGCCTGCAGATGCTGGGTGGAGAGATAAACCCTCGTCAGCGCATCCGGGGTTTCGCTGATGGCGGCCAGCGCGTCGGCGCGGGCCATCACCCGTTCTGCCGCCGGGCTCATTGCGGCGTCTCGCGGCGATAGTGGTCCCACGCGGCCTGCATGGCGGCCCCCTGCGTGGTGGAGAATTTCAGGTAGTTCAGCACCGACTCCAGCGCGCTCAGGGTGGTCATCACGCAGTCTTTGCGCGCGTTGTAGCCCATGGTGCCGATGCGCCACACTTTGCCGTGCAGCGGGCCAAACGAGGTGCCGATTTCAATCCCGAAATCCTCCAGCATCAGCTTACGCACCTGGTCGCCGTTGACGCCCTGCGGGATAACCACGCCCAGCACGTTGTTCATCTTGTGCTTCAGGTCGCCGAAGGTCTCCAGCCCCATAGCCTGAATGCCCTTCAGCAGCGCATCGCCGTGCAGCTTATGGCGCGCGATGCCGTTATCCAGTCCTTCCTGCAGGATCAGACGCGCGCATTCGCGGGCGCCAAACAGCGCGGTGGTGGCTTCGGTATGGTGGTTAAGGCGCTCCGGCCCCCAGTAGTCCATCACCATGCCGAGATCGAAATAGTTGGAGTAGATCATCTCCTCGTCGCCGTCGCGGTGGGCGTCGGTGCGGATGCCCTCCTCAACGCATTTGCGGCGGCGGATCGCCTCCTCCATGCGCGCGCTCAGGGTGATCGGCGAGGTGCCCGACGGGCCGCCGAGGCACTTCTGCATCCCGGCCGAGACGGCGTCCAGCCCCCAGGCGTCGGTCTCCAGCGCGTTGCCGCCGAGCGACGCGGTGGCGTCGGTATAAAACAGCACGTCGTAGCGGCGGCAGATCGCGCCGAGCTCGGCGAGCGGCTGGAGCATGGTGGTGGAGGTGTCGCCCTGCACCGTCAGCAGCAGGCGCGGACGAACACGCTTAATCGCATCCTCCACCTGGTCGGGGGTGAACACCTCGCCCCACGGCACCTCGATGGTATGTACTTCCGCGCGGCAGCGGCGGGCAATTTCGCACAGCAGATGACCAAAGCGGCCAAAGACCGGCACCAGCACCTTATCTCCCGGGCGAATGGCGGAGACCAGAATGGCTTCAATTCCCGCGCGGGAGGTGCCGTCCACCAGCATCGTCCAGCGGTTCTCGGTGCGGAACACCCTGCGATAGAGCGCCATCACCTCGTTCATGTAGTGGGTCATGGCCGGATCGTACTGGCCGATCAGCTGGCTCGACATGGCGCGCAGCACGCGCGGGTCGGCGTTGATCGGGCCCGGCCCCATCAGCAGGCGCTGGGGCGGGTTCATTTGCGGAAAGCGTGCGATATCCATTGTTAAGTCCTTATCAGTTGAGGCCGCGCACGGAGGAGATGAACTGCTTCAGTTCCGTGGTCTGCGGGTTGGCGAACAGCGTTTTGCTGTCGCCCTGCTCCCAGACTTTCCCCTGGTGCATAAACACCACGCGGTCGCCCACTTCGCGGGCAAAATTCATTTCATGGGTAACCAGTATCAGCGTCATCCCCTCGGCCGCCAGCTGCTCCAGCACCTTGAGCACTTCGCCCACCAGCTCCGGGTCGAGCGCGGAGGTGATCTCGTCGCAGAGTAAAACTTTCGGCGACATCGCCAGCGCGCGGGCAATCGCCACGCGCTGCTGCTGGCCGCCGGAGAGACTCGACGGGTAGTAATCCAGACGATCGCCTAAGCCCACTTTCTCCAGCATCTGCTGCGCCAGCTCGCGGCATTCGGCGGCGCTTTTCTTCAGCACCCGACGCGGGGCGAGCATCACGTTTTCCAGCGCCGTCATGTGCGGGAACAGGTTGAAGCTCTGGAACACCATCCCGACCGAGCGGCTGATTTCGCGCGCCTGAGAATCCCGGTCGGTAATGGTCATGCCGCCCAGCTTGATGCTGCCGTCCTGATAGCCTTCCAGGCCGTTGATGCAGCGCAGCAGCGTGCTTTTGCCCGATCCGCTGCGCCCGATAATGGAGATCACCTGGCCCATGTCGATATCCAGATCGACGCCCTTGAGCACGTGGTTATCGCCGTAGTACTTCTGCACCTGATTAATGGTGATGAGAGGCATTGAATTTCGTCTCCAGATAGCGGCTGTAGCGCGACAGCGGATAACACAGAATAAAGTAGCCGAGCGCCACCAGCGCAAAAACCTTAAACGGCTGATACGTCACGTTGGTCAGCATGGTCCCGGCCTTGGTCAGCTCGATAAAACCGATAATCGACGCCAGCGCGGTGCCTTTAATCACCTGCACGGCAAAGCCGACCGTCGGGGCGATGCCGATGCGCAGCGCCTGCGGGGCGACCACGCGAAACAGGGTCTGGCCGAAGGTCAGCCCCAGACAGCGCGACGCTTCCCACTGCCCTTTTGGCAAGGCGCGAATACTGCCAAACCAGATGTCGAGCAGAAACGCGCTGGTGTAGAAGGTGAGCGCCAGCGAGGCGGCGGTCCACGGCGAGACGTCGATGCCGAACAGCGCCACGCCGAAGAAGGCCAGGAACAGCTGCATCAGCAGCGGCGTGCCCTGAAACAGCTCAATATAGCCGCGGATGATGCGCCTGACCGTGCGCCCGCCCGTCAGGCGCAGCAGCAGGAGCGGCAGCGTCACCGCCGCCCCGCCGACAAACGCCACCAGCGACAGCAGCACCGTCCAGCGTCCGGCCAGCAGCAGGTTGCGAATAATGTCCCAGTCGGTAAAGTTGGTCATCATGCCTGCACCCCCAGCCATTTGCGTCCCGCCGCCATCATCAGCTGGCGCAGGGTAATCGACAGCGCTAAGTAAATCCCGGTTGTCACCAGATAAACCTCAAAGCTCAGAAACGTTCTGGACTGGATCAGGTTGGCGGCGAAGGTCAGCTCTTCATACGAGACCTGCGACACCACCGACGAGCCGAGCATCACGATGATGCACTGGCTCACCAGCGCCGGGTAAATGCGCTGTAGCGCGGGCGGCAGCACCACGCGAATAAAGGTCTGCAGGCGGGTCAGCCCCAGCACGCGTCCGGCTTCCCACTGCCCTTTCGGCGTGACCTGAATGCCCGCGCGGATAATCTCGGTGCTGTAGGCGCCCAGGTTCACCACCATGGCCAGCAGCGCCGCTTCCCCCGCCGTCATCTTCAGCCCAAGATTCGGCAGGCCGAAGACGATGAAAAACAGCTGCACCACAAACGGCGTGTTGCGGATGATTTCCACGTACGCGCCCCAGATCCGGCTGAACCAGGTGGTGCGTCCGCTGCGGATCGCCGCCCCGAAAATCCCTATCGCCAGGCCGCCGACGGTCGCCATCACCGTCAGCTGAATAGTGACCCACAGCCCCGCCAGCAGCTCCGGCCAGTGCGGCCAGAGCGCGGAGAAATCAAGTTGCTCCGTCATCGGCTCAGGCGCCAAGGTTGGCCGGCAGCGGAGCCTTCAGCCACTGCTCGGACAGGCCGTTCAGCGTGCCGTCCTTGATACCCTGCTCAATCAGCGCGTCCACTTTTGCCTTCAGGGCCGGTTCGTTTTTCTTCAGGCCAATAAAGCACGGCGAATCTTTCAGCATAAAGCTCGGTACCGGAGCTTTATCCGCGTTCTGGCGCGAAATGGCCGCCACCACCAGGTTGCCGGTCGCCACGTACTGCACCTGTCCGGAGAGGTAGGCGGAGAGCGTGGTGTTGTTATCTTCGTAGCGCTTCACGTCCGCGTCTTTCGGCGCCAGGCCGGTCAGCACCATGTCCTCCACCGCCCCGCGCGTCACGCCGATGGTTTTTCCGCTCAGCGCGGCGGCGTCTTTCAGCTCGGCCCCTTTCGGACCAAACACGCCGAGGAAGAACGGCGCGTAGGCGCGGCTAAAGTCGATCACCTTCTCGCGCTCCGGGTTTTTACCGAGGCTGGAAATGACCAGATCCACCTTATCGGTTTGCAGATACGGCACGCGGTTGGCGCTGGTCACCGGGACCAGCTGCAGCTTGAGCTTCATCTGTTTGGCCAGATAGCGCGCCATGTCGATGTCATAGCCCTGCGGCTGCAGGTCGGTCCCCACCGAGCCAAACGGCGGGAAGTCCTGCGGAACGGCAATGCGAATGGTGCCGCGCTTCTCGATATCCTGAAGCTGGTCAGCCTTTGCCGGCAGCTGTGTGAAGAGACATGCGGCCCCGGCCAGTGCAATCAACAATTTTTTCATGGTGCTTCCCCGTAACGTTAACATGAAACAAAAGATTCTTTGAATGTGATTTTGCAACTAATGTGCCAGATAGGGCGAAGCGGGAAATATTCTTGTGAAGCCTGATAAAACGCGGACGGGTCGAAAAAACGTCTATTTTCCCGACCCGTCAGATGCACCATTTTAATGCAAAGCACCAGCCTGATGCCCCATTATCGCTGTTCGAGTTCGTCCAGCTGCTGGTAAAGGGAGGCAATTTCGTGAATGCGCGGACGGCCTTTATCGAGACTGTCATGCAGGAAGGCGTTTGCCAGCAGGTTGATCAGGCTATTGACCGAGGAGTAGCTGTCATAGGCCGAGACGCTGTCCAGCGGGGCGCAGAGCTGCCAGCTCGCCAGCGAAAACAGGCTGTGCGCCTGCGGCTCGCACATCAGCAGCACCGGAATACCGCGACTCTGAAGCTGCTGCATCAGCGGGCGGATGATGCGCGGGCGGCGGCGAAAGGCCATCATGACCACCAGATCGTCCGGCGTTAAATCCACCAGCTCCTCGCTCAGGCTCTGCCCCGGCTGCGGCAGGACCAGCACCTGACCGCGCGCCTGCAGCAGCTGCTGGCGCAGGTGCAGCGCCGTCGGATAGGCGTTACGCATGCCGATAATGACGATGCGCCGCGCCTTCACCATGCAGGCCATCGCGTCGGCAAACTGCTGCGCGTCGAGGGCGTTGACCCACTGGGTCAGGTTCGCCATCTCCTGCTTATAGTGGCGCGCCAGCAGCGTATTGCCCTGCACCGCGTCGCGGTTATCGGTGAGCGGCATCCCGCTCTGGCGCAGGGTGCGCAGCTCGTCGCGCATGTCCTTATATTTCTCATAGCCCAGACGCTTAAACAGACGGCTGACCGTGGCTTTCGACACCCCGCTCAGCTGCGCCAGCTCGGCGCTGTTGTAGCTAATGAGATCGTCAAAATGATCGAAAATAAAGTCCGCCACCCGCTGCTCCTGCGGCGACAGCGACGGGTACTGTGCTTTCAGACGTTCATCCAGTTGTTCCATAGCGCCTCTGTAACTTTTGTTTCATCACATTGTACCTTTTATTATGCGTATTCATTATACGTGCCAGTTTACTGAAACTTTTCTTTCAGAACTGGAACAGCTTTTGCAGCGCCTTGTGACTTTCAGGGTTACGAGGACTCTCTATGCAAAGTAATGTCTCCACGCACGGCATGGCCGTTGCGCCCCACCATCTTGCCAGCCAGAGCGCGCTGGCGGTACTGCGCGAAGGCGGCAGCGCGATAGAGGCGATGGTCGCCGCGGCGGCCACCGTTGCCGTGGTTTATCCGCACATGAACGGGCTGGGCGGCGATGGCTTCTGGCTTATCGTGCCGCCGGAAGGCGAACCTGTCGCCATTGATGCCAGCGGCGCGGCGGGATCGCGCGCGACGCTCGCCGCCTACGACGGTCTGGCGCATATCCCCCATCGCGGCCCCCGTGCGGCGCTGACCGTCGCCGGCACGGTGAGCGGCTGGGACGAGGCGCTGAAGGTCTCGCGCGAGTTGACCGGCAAGGCGCTGCCGCTGGCCCGCCTGCTGGCCGACGCCATTGACTATGCGCAAAACGGCACGCCGGTTACGGCCTCTCAGGCCCATGCCACGGCCAGCAAATTCGACGAGCTGAAGGACGTGCCAGGCTTTGCGGAAACCTGGCTGGTGGACGGTAAGCCGCCGCAGGTCGGGAGCCGCTTTTACCAGCCCGCCATGGCCACGACGTTGACGCGCCTGGTGGAAGACGGTCTGGACAGCTTTTACCGCGGCCCGCTGGCGGACGTGATGGCGCACGGCATGGAGACGCTGGGCCTGCCCGTGACGCTGGCCGATCTTAACGCGCACGCTGCCCGGCGCACCGCGCCGCTGACGCTGCAGCATCAGCAGGGGGAGATCTTTAACCACACCCCGCCGACGCAGGGGCTGGTCTCGCTGGCGATACTCGGCATCACCGACCGCCTGAACATGGCCGAGGCCGACGACGCCGACACCATTCACCGCATCGTTGAAGCCACCAAGCTGGCCTTTGGCCTGCGCGATGCCCACATCACCGACCCGCGCGAGCTGAAAACCGATATTCAGGGTCTGCTGGATCCCGCCGCCCTGCAGGCGCTTGCCGACAGGGTTGACGACGGCCGCGCCGCGCCGTGGGGCATCGGAAAAGGCCCCGGTGATACGGTGTGGATGGGAGTGATGGATAACAGCGGGCTTGCCGTGTCGTTTATCCAGAGTATCTATCACGAGTTCGGCAGCGGCGTTGTGCTGCCCGACACCGGCATCGTCTGGCAGAACCGGGGCGCATCGTTCAGCCTCGATCCCAATCATCTTCTGGCCCTCGCGCCGGGCAAGCAGCCCTTCCATACCCTGAACCCGGCGGCGGCGCGTCTTAAGGACGGGCGCGTGATGGTCTACGGATCGATGGGCGGTGACGGACAGCCGCAAACCCAGGCCGCGCTTTTTACCCGCTACGCGATTCAGGGCGTGCCTTTACAGGAGAGCATTTCCCGCCCGCGCTGGCTGCTGGGGCGCACCTGGGGACAAACCTCGGACACGTTAAAGCTGGAAGGACGCTTTACCGCTGAGACGGTCTCACGGCTTCAGGCACTCGGGCACGAGGTGGAAATGTTCCCTGACTTCAGCGAAGCGATGGGCCACGCGGGCGCGATTGTCCGCCACCCCAACGGGCTGTTCGAAGGGGCATTTGACCCGCGCAGCAACGGCGCGGCCGCCGGATTCTGAGGAGAAAACTATGACGACACAACAACCCGACTGGCAGGCGTATCTGGCGCAAATGGAGTCCGTGCTCGGCGTGACGCTGGACGATGCCCGCCGCGCCGAGCTGCAGGTGCAGTTCAGCCGCATAGCAAACATGGCCGCCCCGCTGATGGCGCTGCCGCTCGATGACCGTCTGGAGATCGCAGGAGTGTACAAAGCATGAGGCTACACGAGATGAGTATCAGCGCGATCCAGCATGCGCTGGGCGCGGGCGAGCTGAGCGCTCGCGAGATTGCCCGCCAGACGCTGGAGGCGATTGCGCGCGTTAACCCGCAGATCGGCGCCTGGACCGCCGTGACGGAAGCGCGCATGCTCGCCGAGGCCGAGAGCATCGACACCCTGCGCCGCGAAAAGCGCCCCCTGCCCCCGCTGGCGGGCGTGCCCTACGCGGTAAAAAACCTGTTCGACGTTGCCGGCCACACCACCCTTGCCGGGGCAGAGCTGTTCAGCCAGCGCCCCGCCGCGGCCGCTGACAGCTTCGCGGTGCGCCAGCTGCGCAGCGCGGGCGGGCTGCTGACCGGGATGGTGAATATGGACGCCTACGCCTACGGCTTCACGACCGAAAACAGCCACTACGGCACGACGCGTAACCCGCACGATCTGGCGCGCATTGCGGGCGGGTCGTCCGGCGGCTCGGCCGCCGCCGTGGCCGCCGGGCTGGTGCACTTTTCGCTCGGCACCGACACCAACGGCTCGATTCGCGTTCCGGCCTCCCTGTGCGGCATCTATGGCCTGAAGCCCACCTTTGGCCGCCTGTCGCGATCCGGCAGCCATCCGTTTGTCGCGAGCCTGGATCATATCGGCCCCTTTGCCCGCCGCGTGTGCGATCTGGCGTCCGTATACGATGCGCTGCAGGGCCGGGACGGCAGCGACGCTTTTCAGGCAGAGAGCTCGCGCGAGCAGACGCGCCCGCTGCTCGATCGCGGGCTTGACGGCCTGCGCTGCGCGGTGCTCGGCGGCTACTTCACCACCTGGTGCGACGCGGATGCCAGAGACGCCGTGGCGCGGGCGGCGAAGGCGCTCGACGTGCGGGATGAGCTGCAGTTCCCGGACGCCGAACTGGCGCGCTCCGCGGCGTTTATCATCAGCGCCTCCGAAGGGGGAAACCAGTACCTGCCCGCGCTTCGCCGCGAGCCCGAGCGTTTTGAGCCGCACTCCCGGGAACGCCTGCTGGCAGGCGCGATGATCCCCTCCGCCTGGTACATTCAGGCCCAGCGGTTTCGCGCGCACGCCCGACAGGCGTTTAAAACCCTGTTCGCGCAGGCCGACGTGCTGATCGCTCCGGCAACGCCGCGCAGCGCGACGCTCGCGGGTGAGCAGACCATGGAGATTAACGGTCAGCCGCTCCCCATCCGCGCCAGCATGGGGATGCTGACCCAGCCGATTTCATTTCTGGGCCTGCCCGTGACCACCGTTCCGCTGCGTACCGCGCAGGGTGCGCCGATTGGCCTGCAGCTGATTGCCGCGCCGTTTAACGAGCAGGCCTGCCTGCGCGCCGCGCGCGTGCTGGAAGAGAGCGGCATCGCCGACGCCCGTCCGGCGGAGGTGGCCGCATGATGAATCACGATGACATTAACCTGCCGTGGGTGGTTGCCGAGGTGACCGCCGCGTTTTACCGCTATGAAGACGCGCTGGTCAGCAACAACGTTGCGGTGCTGGACGAGCTGTTCTGGCACGACAAAAACACGGTGCGTCTGGGGGCGGGTGAAAACCTGTATGGGATTGATGAAATCCGCGCCTTTCGGGCGGCGCGCCCCGCCGCCGGGCTGCAGCGGACGTTGCGCCACACCGTCATCACCACCTTCGGCGAGGATTATGCCGTGTGCAGCACCGAGTTTACCCGCGAGGGGACGGAACGCATTGGCCGCCAGCAGCAGACGTGGGTGCGGTTTGCCTACGGATGGCGGATCGTGGCGGCACAGGTGAGTTTGATGTCGTAGTCGTAGGCCGGGTAAGGCGCAGCCGCCACCCGGCTAAACACGGCACACTTACTTCTCAAACGGATGCACCTCCCGCCAGTGGTCGGCAATCTGCTGGCGGGTACAGACCCACACCCGCTCGTGCTGCTGCACGTAATCGAGGAACCGCTGCAGCGCGCGAAAACGCCCCGGCCGCCCCAGCAGGCGACAGTGCATGCCGATGGACATCATCTTCGGCGCGCGTTCCCCCTCTTCGTACAGCACGTCAAAACTGTCCTTCAGATACGTATAAAACTGCTCGGCAGTGTTAAACCCCTGCGCGGTGGCGAAGCGCATGTCGTTCGCATCCAGCGTATACGGCACGATCAGGTGCGGTTTACGGGTACCGTCGCTGCAGGCCACTTCCGTCCAGAAGGGCAGATCGTCGCCGTAGTAGTCGCTGTCATAGTCGAAGCCGCCGTGCTCCACCACCAGCTGGCGGGTGTTGGGGCTGTCGCGCCCGGTGTACCAGCCCGTCGGCGGCTTGCCGAACAGGTCGGTCAACACGTGCACCGCCTTGTGCAGGTGTTCGCGCTCCTGGCTGATATCCATGCTCTGATAGTGGATCCAGCGCCAGCCGTGGCTGACCACATCGTAGTCCGCCGCCTTGATTGCCTCGACGATCTCAGGATGACGCGCCAGCGCCATCGCTACGCCAAAGACCGTCAGCGGCAGGCCGCGCTTTTGAAATTCACTGTGGATCCGCCAGAACCCGGCGCGGCTGCCGTATTCGTAGAGGGAGTCCATCGACATGTGTTTATCCGGGTAGCTGGCCGCGCCGATAATGTCCGACAGGAACTGCTCGGATCCAGCATCGCCGTGCAGAACGTGGTTTTCCGCCCCTTCCTCATAATTGAGCACAAACTGCACGGCGATACGCGCCTGATTCGGCCACCGCGCGTGCGGCGGGTTGCCCGCGTAGCCGCGCAGATCCCGCGGGTAATCCTGTTCAAAAAGCCCCATTGCCACCCCCAAAAATTAAAATGGATTCAGTGCCTGAAAATGTCCGCTTAACGCTTTTTTCTCCGGGAACGCCAGATCCCCGTGCTTGCTGGTCGACAGCCCCAGCGCCACCAGCGATTCCACCATCTTCACCGCCGCGCTGACGCCGTCGATGACCGGCACGCGCAGCTCGCGCGTCAGCTCCTGCGCCAGCGTCGCCATGCCGCCGCAGCCCAGCACGATGGCGCCGCAGCCGTCCTCTTTCAGCGCCTGTATACAGCGCGCGCGCACCTTCTCCTGCGCCACACCGCTGCCGTCTTCCAGCGCCAGCACCGGGAGATCGATAGCGTGCAGCGCCGCGCACCTGTCCTGAAAGCCATACTGGTGCAGCAGATGGCGGGCAATAATCAGCGTGCGCGGCAGCGTGGTGACCACCGAAAAGCGCGTCGCCACCAGCGTCGCCATATGCATGGCGGCTTCGGCGATACCGACCACCGGCCCCTGCGCCAGCTCGCGCGCCGCCAGCAGGCCCGGATCGCCAAAGCAGGCGATGACGTGACCATCGACGCCCTGCTCTCTGCCGAGCTTAACCTGTTCGAGAACCCCCACGGCGGCGATGGCCTCATCAAAGTGGCCTTCTATAGACGGCACGCCCGCGCTGGGGCAGACCGCGAGGATCTCCGTTCCCGGCGCCGCCACCGCGCGGGCCGCCGCGCCGATGGTTTCCGTCATCGCGAGGCTGGTGTTGGGGTTGATCACTTGTATACGGACAGATGACATTACGACTCCTTGTGGCCGGCAAACAGCCGGGCAAAATCAGGCAGGCACTCGCCCGCCCGCTCGAAGCAAAGGCTGGCAACGATGTGTTCAAAATGGTGCATTAAGGCATCGCTTAGCGGCTGGAGCGCCTTCTGGCGCAGCAGATCCACAAGCTGTTCGTGATCGTTGCAGCGACAGCCCTGACGCCACGGCGCGCCCCAGGTGGCAATCACCAGCGAGGAGCGCTGGCTCAGGCCGGTCACCATCTCCGTCAGCACCTGGTTGCCGGAGATGGCCTGCAGCTGAATGTGGAAATTGGCGGAGTGGCGGATTGCCGCCGGGCCGTCGTACGCCTCGTGCGCCTGCTGCTCCTGACGAATAATGGCGTCCAGCGCGGCAAGGTGCGGCGGCTGGCAGCGGGCCAGCACGTCCGGCAGGTTGGCGACCTCCAGCAGAGCGCGGGTGCGAAAGATGTGCTGCGCCTCTTCCACCGTCGGGCTGGCGACGTGTGCACCACGCTTGGGCGTTAAGGTGACCATTTGCACAGCCGCGAGTCGTTGAAGCACCTTGCGGATGCCCGTGCGGCTTACGCCAAAGACCTCGGCCAGCGCCTCCTCCGGCAGTTTGCTCCCCGGCAGCAGCTGATGTTCGACAATCGCGGTCATCAGCGCCTGAAAGATCGATTCGTCTTTGTCATGCAGGTCTGGCGCGGTCTGCAGGGCGTTTATGTTGTTCATTCACCACTCCGTCTTTTACTCTTCGTTATCGAATCGTATACATAAAAATAAAATATTGCATACAAGATTTATTATTTTGGCCTGAATCCTGCAACACCGTCTGCACTCCCGCTTAACGGGTTTTCATTCACAGGAGCAGGTTTCATGCCAAACAGTCAAAACGCGCAACAGGGTACGGCCGCTGATTCCGGTGCGGTTTACAGCCCACGTCTTTGCAATGAGGATCTGGCACCGACGCGTGACCAGAACTGGAGCTGGTACAACATCTTTTCGTTCTGGATGTCGGACGTTCACAGCATGGGGGGTTATGTTGTCGCCGCGAGCTTCTTTACGCTCGGGCTGGCAAGCTGGCAGGTGCTGCTGTGCCTGCTGGTGGGGATTTGCATCGTGCAGCTGTGCGCCAACCTGGTAGCCAAACCGAGCCAGATGGCGGGCGTGCCCTACGCGGTAATCAGCCGTCAGGCGTTTGGCGTGTTCGGGGCCAATATTCCGGCGGTGATCCGCGGGCTGATCGCCTTCGCGTGGTACGGCATTCAGACCTACCTGGCCGCCAACGCCCTGATGCTGGTGGCGCTCAAGTTCTGGCCGTCGCTCTCTTCGCTCACTACCGGCGCATTCCTGGGCCTGTCGCATCTCGGCTGGATCTGCTTTGCCATCATGTGGGTGCTGCAGGCGATGGTCTTCTGGCACGGCATGAGCGCCATCAAGCGCTTTATTGATATCGCCGGTCCGGCGGTCTACGTGGTAATGCTGGCCCTCGCAGGCTGGATTGTATACAAGACCGGTTTTGACGGCATTTCCTTCACTCTCGCCAGCAAATCCCTGAGCGCGGGCGAGCAGACCTGGCAAATGATCACCGCGACCGCGCTGGTGGTGTCTTACTTCTCCGGCCCGCTGCTCAACTTCGGCGACTTCTCCCGCTACGGCAAAAGCATGGGCGAGATCCGCCGCGGAAACCGCTGGGGCCTGCCGTTTAACTTCCTGCTGTTCTCCATCGTCACCGTAGTGATTGTCTCCGGCACCCAGTCGCTGTTTGGCCGCATGATCACCGACCCGATCGAAACCGTCAGCCGCGTGGGCAACGATCTGGCCGTAGCGATTGGCCTGCTGACGATGATCACCGCCACCATCGGGATCAACATCGTCGCGAACTTCGTCTCCCCGGCGTTTGATTTCTCTAACTGTTCGCCGCAGAAAATCAGCTTCCGCACCGGGGGCATGATTGCCGCCGTCGGCTCGATCCTGCTCACCCCGTGGAACCTGTTCAACTCGCCGGAGCTTATCCACTACACCCTGGACGTGCTCGGGGCGTTCATCGGCCCGCTGTTCGGCATTCTGATTGCCGACTTCTACCTGATTAAGCGCGGCAAGGTGTCGGTTGACGATCTGTTCGACGACACGCCAAAGGGCAAATACTGGTACCGCAACGGCTTCAACCCGAAAGCCATTGGCGCGCTGATCCCGTCCGTTGCCGTGGGCCTGGTGATCAGCTTTATTCCGGCCCTGCATGAGGTAGCGAACTTCAGCTGGTTTATCGGCGTCTTCCTCGGCGGCGTGACCTACCGCTGGCTGGCGCGGGAAGATCGCGAGACGGCGGGCGCGACGTCGTTCGGCTCACGCGTGGCAACGCAAAAAGAGTAACTTCCTCCTTCCGGCCGCAGCCTATCTGCGGCCCGTTCATTCTGGCACCGTTCTTGCTGCGCCTTCTCACCCCGCTACGCAAACACTAAGGCAGGAACCATGATGGATTACCAGACAGCGATCCGCGGCGCATTTTTTGATATTGCCCAGGTCTGCGACAGCGCAGACGCGATTGCCCAACACGCGCGCTACCTTGAGGACGGGGTGCTGTTTATACAGGGCGGGAAAATTCTGGCGCACATCCCGTGGCAGGAGGGCGAGCAGTATCTTGACCCTCATAAAGGCTATACCGACCTGCGCGGCAGGCTTCTGCTGCCCGGTTTTGTCGACACCCACGTCCATTATCCGCAAACGGAGATGATCGGCGCCTTTGGCGAGCAGCTGCTGGAGTGGCTGACCACCTACACCTTCCCGGTGGAGAGCCAGTTTGCCGATGAAGCCTACGCGAAAGAGATCGCCGAATTTTTCATTCACCAGCTGGTAAGCAACGGCACCACCACCGCGCTGGTGTTTTGCACGCTGCATCCGGAATCGGTCGAGGCGCTGTTTACCGAAGCCCTGCGCCTCAACATGCGCCTAATCGCCGGAAAGGTGATGATGGACAGACACACGCCGGACTACCTGAGCGAAGACGCGAAGCAGAGCTACCGGCAGACGCGGGCGCTGATCCAGCGCTGGCACCACCGGGGACGGCTGGGCTACGCCATTACCCCGCGCTTTGCCCCGACCTCATCCCCCGAGCTGCTCGCCGCGGTCAGCCTGCTCAGAGAGGAGTTCCCGGATACCTGGATGCAGACCCACCTGAGCGAAAATCCCAACGAAGTGGCCTGGGTGAGCGACCTCTGGCCGGAGCACGAGCGCTATCTGGACGTGTATCACCACTACGGCCTGACCGGCGAGCGCAGCGTGTTCGCCCACGCGATTCACCTTCACCACAGCGAGTGGCAGTGCCTGCATGACACCGGTTCGGCGGTGGCGTTTTGCCCCACCTCTAACCTGTTTCTCGGCAGCGGGCTGTTTCGCCTGCCCGCCTGCTGGCAGCACAGGGTGCGGATGGGCATCGGCACCGACGTCGGCGCGGGCACCACCTTCAGCATGCTGCGCACCCTGGGGGAGGCCTACAAGGTCGGCCAGCTTCAGAGCTACCGCCTGCGCGCCAGCGAGGCGTTTTATCACGCCACGCTGGGCGGCGCGCACGCCCTCAGGCTCGACGATAAGATTGGCAACTTCGCACCCGGCAAAGAGGCGGATTTCGTGGTGATCGACCCTGACGTGACGCCGCTGCAGCGACTGCGCAATCGCCGCTGTCAGGATATCTACGAGCAGCTTTTTGTGCTGATGACCCTCGGCGACGAGCGCAACATCAGCGAGACCTGGGTCAACGGCGAGCGGGTGTGGTCAACTTCCCCGGTAGGTTGACCATCCGCCGGGCGCAATCACAAACGGCAGATGGAAATGCTCGTCTGCCGCTTCTCCCGTCACAAAATCAATTTGCGCGCAGGGGTATAGCGTGTCGCGACCGGTTTCGCTAAACCACGCGCCGATCTCCGCCACCAGCCGATAGCGGCCTGCGGGCAGAGAGGGAACGAACGCGGCGATACGTCCCTGGACGTTGGTCACGCCCGAGGCCATTATTTCACCCTCCCGTTCGAGATGGACCGTCACGCCCTGTGCGGGTTTGCCCGTCGAGATATCAAGAATATGGGTGCTGAGTGTGCTCATTCGCTAATAACTCCTTCCAGCCGTAGCAGCGTAATTTCCCGCAGCTGTTCCAGCGCGGCACGGACTTCCTGCGCGTCGCTGTTCTCCAGCCGCGCGTGCAGCGCCTGTAAAATCTCCTCGCCGCTGCGGCCCTTCGCGCGGATCAGAAACACGCGTCCGAAGCGGGCCTCGTAGCGGGCATTCCCCTCACGCAGCGCCCGGGCAAGGGCAGCATCGCCTTCATTCACCGCGCCCTGCTCCTGGCGCGACAGCGCCGCCTCCGCCTGTGAACCTGCGGGCTTTTCTCCGATGCGCGGATGGGCGCTCAGGGCCTGCACCAGCGCCGCTTCGTCCCAGTTTTGCGTCAACGCATTTGCCGTACTGAACAATTCGTCCCGGCTGGCGTAGGGCCGCCCTAGAGCCAGCGCATCGGCCCACTCGGGGAGCGCCACGCAGGGGTGAATCAGCGCTAACGCCTTTTCGTGGGGAAGATGATTGAAGTCGTGCAGTGCGATCATAGCGTCTCCTTTATTGTCTTCTTCCTGATTGTTGCACAAACCACGCCACTCTGAGCGCGGGCGTGAAACAGTCGATTCCGTATAGCTCAACTGGAAATTTTTGATTCAAAAAAAGGCACGCTCACCGCGTTTGCGCACCTTAGCAGTGCAAACGTAGCCCTCACAACGCCGTTTTCGCCACTCTGCAGCCTGGTACGCAAATTGCTGAATGTCTTTACACCCTGCAAAAGGAGAGAAGCATGAGAGCAATCGTCATTGGTGCGGGTATTGGCGGCCTGAGCGCCGCCGTCGCGCTGAAGAAAGCGGGCATCGACTGTACCGTGTTTGAAGCCGTCAAAGAGATCCGGCCCGTCGGGGCGGCCATCTCCATCTGGCCTAACGGCGTGAAATGCATGCAGCACCTCGGCATGGGCGACATCATCGAGACCTACGGCGGGCCGATGCGTTTTATGGCCTACAAGGATTACCGGCGCGGCGAGACCCTGACCCGCTTCAGCCTTGCCCCGCTGGTTGAGCGTACCGGCGGGCGCCCCTGCCCCGTCTCGCGCGCTGAGCTTCAGCGCGAAATGCTGGATTTCTGGGGGCGCGACAGGGTGCAGTTCGGCAAGCGCGTCGAACGCGTAAGCGAAGACGGCGCGGGCGTGAGCGTGACCTTCACCGACGGCACCACGGCAGCCGGCGATTTTCTGATTGCCGCCGACGGCAGCCACTCCGCCGTGCGCCCGTACGTGCTGGGCTATACCCCGGAGCGCCGCTACGCCGGGTACGTGAACTGGAACGGGCTGGTGAAGATTGACGAAGAGATCGCCCCGGCGCACCAGTGGACCACCTTCGTTGGCGAAGGCAAACGCGTGTCGCTGATGCCCGTTTCCGGCGGACGTTTCTACTTCTTTTTTGACGTACCGCTGCCCGCGGGCCTGGCGGAGGATCGCACCACCCTGCGCGCCGACCTCACGGGCTACTTCCGCGGCTGGGCGCCGCCGGTGCAGAAGCTTATCGCGGCGCTGGATCCTGAAACGACCAACCGCATTGAAATCCACGACATTGAGCCGTTCGACAGCCTGGTGCGCGGCAACGTCGCGCTGCTCGGCGATGCCGCGCACAGCACCACGCCGGATATCGGCCAGGGCGGCTGTGCGGCGATGGAAGACGCCGTGGTGCTGGGTGAGTGCCTGCGTGAAAACCACAGCATTACGCTGGCGCTGCGCCAGTACGAAGCGCTGCGCTGCGACCGGGTGCGCGACCTGGTGCTGAAGGCGCGTAAACGCTGCGACGTCACCCACGGGAAAGACATGGCGTTGACGCAGGCCTGGTATCAGGAGCTCAAAGAGGAGACCGGTGAGCGCATCATCAACGGTCTGTGCGAGACCATTCAGGGCGGCCCGTTAGGCTGAACGCAAGAGGGACAACGATGAAAAGAGAACCGACTCCACCCGCCCACTGCACGTTTGAGCCAGAGGACTGGCTGCGCCTCGCGAAGTGCTGGCATCCGGTCGCGCGCGCCTGCGACGTCGGCCCGGCGCCGGTTAAGGCGACCCTGCTGGACGAACAGCTGGTGATTTACCGGATTAACGACCAGGTCGTGGTCGCCCGTGACGTCTGCCCGCACCGCGGCGTGCCGCTGACGCTCGGCTTTCACGACGAGCACGGAATTATCTGCCCCTACCACGGCTTACGCTTTGGAGAAGACGGGCGCTGCAACCGTATTCCGTCCAGCCCCGACCAGCCCGTTCCGGCGAAGTTGAACCTGATTAACTACGCCGTGGAGGAGCGCTTCGGCCTGATCTGGACCTGCCTGGCGTTTGACCCGGACAATCCTGTGCCGCTGCCCACTATGCCGCACTGGGATGACGACGGATTTCAGCAGATCAACTGCCCGGCGTTTGAGGTGAACGGCTTTGCCGGTCGTCAGGTAGAGGGGTTTCTGGACGTGGCGCACTTTGCCTGGATCCACACCGATACCTTTGCCGACCCCAATAATCAGCGGGTCCCCACCTATCAGCCGCAGGAGACGCCGTTCGGTTTTGTTGCCGATTACTGGAGCTCCGTGAGCAACTATCCCGCCAGTTCACCCGTGCAGGCGCCGGAAGGGTTCCAGTGGCTGCGCCATTTTGAAATGCATCTGCCGTTTACCGCCACCCTGACGATTCATTTTCCGGGAGAATCGCGACTGGTCATCATGAACGCCGCGTCGCCGGTGTCATCGCGCGTCACCCGCATGTTCGCCCCTATCGCGCGTAACTTTGACCTGCATATTCCGGTGGAGGATGTGCATGCCTTCAATCTGCGCATTTTTGAAGAGGATCGCCTGATGGTCGAAACCCAGCGCCCGGAAAGTCTGCCGCTGGATCTGACGCTGGAAGCCCATATTCCCGCCGATAAAAGCTCAATTGCCTACCGTCGGGGACTGAAGAAGATGGGCTTTGGCGAATTTTTCCTCGTATGACGGAGGCCGATATGCTGAGCGTAATTGTTGACGGGCTGTGGCGCGAGGGCGACAAAAGCCTCGCCGTCAGGCTGGTGGCTGAAGACGGTAACGCGCTGCCGGCGTGGCAGCCCGGCGCGCACATTGATGTGCACTTGCCCTGCGGCGCGGTGCGCCAGTATTCCCTGACCGGTGCGTGTGGAGACGAGAGCTATCTTATCTGCGTGGGGCGGGAAACCGCCTCGCGCGGCGGATCGCGCTACGTTCACGAGACGCTGCGACCCGGGCAGAAATTAGCAATCTCTGCCCCGCGCAATCTGTTTCCGCTGCATCAGGCTGAGCGGGTCTTGCTGCTGGCGGCAGGCATTGGCATTACGCCGCTGTATGCGATGGCCCTGCAGCTGAAGGCGGCCGGAACGCCGTTTACGCTGCACTATTACGTCAAACGCCGCGAAAGCGCGGCCTTTGCGCGCGAACTCTCCCGGTTCGGTGAGTGCCAGATTCATACCGCCAGCCCGCGCACGGCGCTGGCAGAGCATCTCCCGGCACCTGAGGCGGGGCTTCACGCCTGGATCTGCGGCCCGGCCGGGTTTATGGAAAAAGTGCGAGACGTGGCGACGGCCAGGGGATGGGATGATGGCCATCTTCACAGCGAGGCGTTTCAGCCCGCGGCCCCTGCCGCACGCGGTGACGCGGGCGAGATCTTTACGGTCAAACTCGCCTCCACCGGGGAGCGCTGGCCGGTGCCTGCGGATAAGACCATCGCTCAGGTACTACAGGAAAACGGCGTGGACGTGCCGCTGTCATGCGAAATGGGGATCTGCGGGGCGTGCCTGACGCCGGTGATTGACGGCGTGGTGGATCACCGGGATAGCGTGCAGTCGGAGGCGGAAAAAAGCGCGACGGACCAGCAGGTAGCGCTGTGCTGTTCGCGGAGCCATTCCGGGGAGCTGGTGATTGCCCTGTAAAACGAAAAAACCCTGCGATATGACTATCGCAGGGTTTTCAAATTTGGCGGAAGCGTAGAGATTCGAACTCTAGAACCCTTTCGGGTCGCCGGTTTTCAAGACCGGTGCCTTCAACCGCTCGGCCACGCTTCCAAAGTGAGGCGCACTATAAACATCTATTAGCCCCTTGTAAAGCAGGAATTTTTCTATTTTCACCCACCGGCGTTTGACTGCGCAAAAATCACCCAGTCGCTTGCCGCGCACCGGTCACAGCCCCCTTGTACATACCGTTACACAGCAACGCTCATCCTTTTAAATCGCTCTGGTATAGAATGCCACAAAAATAAACGGTCATTTGTTGTGTAATTGTTATAAATCTGAGTACCCGCAGATTTAGAAATTACTGCCATGCAGTGTTACTGGTTGATGATGAAAATCAAAAATACGCTTTGCTTACATATCCTGATGGCGACCCTGGCCATATTGTTCCTTTGTGTTCACCCGTTGGTGACGAGCTTCAATCCGCCCCTCACCTTCCAGCCGCTGATTAAATCAATGGCGGGCACGCCGAAAGAACAAGCGGAAAAAATTGCGACTATTTCCCATGCCTTAGAAGGGAATGCTATTTTCTTCATTGGCGCGTCTGAGGTGGCCACCTCAGAAGATGAACATTACGCTGTATATAATTACTTTAATAAGCAATTGCACAAACCCGTCGTGGCGTATGGCGATGCGTTCGTCGATGATGAAACGCAATTTTTACTGTTCTCACGTTTTAAAAATAGCCTTAACGCAAACAGTAAAGTTGTTTTGCTTCTGGCTCCTGACAGCTTTTATTCAAAAGGGCTGCCACCGGCTATCTATGCCGATAATTTTCCCGGCTCTATTTTTAATCCGCTGATGAAGGATCCGCAGGCGCGCCCGCTGCTGGTTAATTATTTAAAGCATATTGATAGTAAAGAAATAAGCCATTTAACCTTCGGCCAAATGCGGGTCTTTGGCTGGCACCCCGATCTGATGTGGGACGAGCTGAGCTTCCAGTTTGCCAACGTCTGCACCCTGATAAAAAACGACTGGCTGGCGCTGCTCAACATCACGCCCCAGACGGTACAGCCCTGGCCGCAGCAGCCAGTCGCCCACATTGCCCCCGACTGGGACAAAGAGCTGGCGAATGCGCGCGAGTTAAATAAAAAACGCCAGCAGAGCGCGGCCACCCTGTGGATGGACAAAACGATTTACGAGGAGGACAGTACGCGGCAGCAGTGGGATGACACGCCGGTCGTGCCTGCGCAAATCGCCGCCTTCAGTAAAACCGTCCAGCTGCTTAAGGAACACCACGTGCAGGTGATTGCTATCGTCGACCCGGTTAACCCCTGGGCGCTTTACAATACCGATACCTTCCGCCCGGTTGATAAACAAATAAAAACCATTCTGGAAAAGAACCAGATCCCTTATTTAGATATGTACGCCATGCCTTATCAGAATGGCTGGAACTGGGATCGTTTGCACCCTTCCGAACTGGCCTGGGTTCCTATGATTCGCTTTATTGCACAGAGTTTTAAATGATGAAAATCGCGATCCGTCTTTTTTTACTTTATCTCCTGCTGGCGATCACCATCGTCGCGTGGACCTCTGTCGATGACAGCATGAGTATGCAGCTGCATTTTGAATATCAAAAGTTCTGAGGCCGAATGATGTACAGCTCAGGAATGTTTTTTGTTTATTTGTTTTCATCCGCGCTGGCGTTTGCGCTGGTTAATCGCGTATTACGCCATCGTCTGACCTGGTTATCTGCGCTCTCGGTGTTAACGGCGCTGGGATGGGGATATATATTTCAGGGCGATTATATTGTCCCCGCCGCCGTTTTTTTCAGCTTTTATGTTTTTGCCACGCTTAAAGAGAAGGGATGGTTAAAAACGTGGCAGGCGGTCGTTCTGACATTATTGCCGCTACTGCTGGTGAAATTACATTTAAATAACCACTGGGGCATGATCGGCCTCTCTTTTATGACGTTCCGCGCGCTGGACGTGCTGCTCTATCGCAGTAAAAAAGAAGGTCAGAATTTCCTGCACTATTTCTGTTATCTGTTTATGCCCTTTATTATCCTGGCCGGCCCAATGTACCGCTGGCGGACGTGGATGAGTGACGTCAGCAAGCCCGTATTTGCCCTTAACCGCGAACAGTTTTTAGTCGCGCTGGAGCAAATCATTACCGGCATTGTCCAGAAGTTCCTGTTTGCCATGCTGATTGATTCGCTTGTCGTGCAGCCCTGGAGCCATAAGCCGTTTACGCTGACCGTGGGCGTGGTGATGTCGATTGCCTACAGCACCTACCTGTACTTTGATTTTGCGGGCTACAGCAATATGGCCATCGGCGCGGGCCGCCTGTTTGGGCTCAGCATTCCGGCAAACTTTAACATGCCGCTTCTGGCAAAGAACCCGCAGGATTTCTGGCGCCGCTTCCACATCAGCCTGTCTGAATGGCTGCGCGATGTGGTCTTTATGCCCGTTTATATGAACCTGATGAAATTCAACTTTTTCCGTCAGAACAAAACGCTGGCGCAAAATATCGGTATTTTTTGCACCTTATTCTGCATGGGGGCATGGAATGGCCTGGAACGCCATTACGTCATCAGCGGCGCGCTGTTTGGCGCGATTTCCGTCGCTCACAACATGCTGCTGTGGTCAGCCAAACGCAGCCCGGCATTGCACCGCGGCCTGCAGTATCCGGCCGTTGCGTTTTTAGGGCGAATTCTGACGCTGGGAAGCGCCGCAGGATCCCTTTACATCTTTAGTGGAATGTCACCTCTATGAAAAATCACTCCGATCTTCAGGAACTGCAGGATTTCTTACGTGAGGCATTATGCGATCCCGCCTCCCCGCAGCAGCTGGCCATCAGCGGCAGCGACGAAGCCTTAAGCTGGCTACAGCTTTCCGCTGCCGTGACGGACTGGGCGCAGCGCTATCAGCGCTGCCAGCCTGTTGCCGGTACGCCGGTCGTATTGTACGGTCACCAGCAGGCCGAGTTCGCCGTGGCAATTTATAGCTGCCTGCTGCACAACATTCCGTACATCCCGGTGGACTGCATCTATCCGCAGGAGCGCCTTCGGGAGATCTGCCATCTGGCCAGCGCCCCTTACTATTACGACGTCGCGACCCGGCAGTTCATCGCCACCGGGGAACCGGGCAAGGTACTGGAGGAGCAGGATCTGGCCTACATCATGTTTACTTCAGGCAGCACCGGTAAACCTAAAGGCGTGCAGATTGGGCGTGAAAGCGTATGGCACTTCATGAAATGGGTCAGCCAGGACTTTTCACTGCCGGAAAAACCAGTCCTGATGAACCACGCGGTATTCAGCTTTGACCTCTCCCTGATCCCTTTGCTGGCGAATCTGGCGATGGGCGGACACATCGTGCTGAACGCCAAAGAGGACATTCAGAAAGAGAACTGGCTGGAGCGACTGAAAAGCAACGCGGTCTCCGCCTGGGTTTCGACCCCCTCTTTTGCTTACCAGCAGCTGCTCTCCCCGCAGTTCAACAGCGAGTATTTGCCCGCGCTCAACGTCTTTATCTTCATTGGTGAAGTGCTCAATAAGGCGCTGGTTAAACAGCTTCGCCGCCGCTTCCCGCAGGCCAAAATCATTAACTCGTATGGCCCAACGGAAGCGACGATTGCGACGACCGTGGTTGAAATCACGGATGCGATCCTGAACAGCGACAGCGCCGTGCTGCCGGTGGGCGTCATGATGCCTGAGAGCAAAATGGAAATTTCCGCCGACGGCGAGCTGATTATCTGGGGTAAAAACGTCATGCGCGGCTATCTCGGCCTGCCGCAGGAGAACGCGGCGAAATTACTCCGTCGGGAAGATGAAGCGTTTCGCGGCTACCGGACCGGCGATCTGGGCTATGAGGCGGGGCTGATCTACTGTCAGGGCCGCAACGACAGCCAGGTCAAACTGAACGGCTACCGTATTGAAATCAACGAGATCGAGAACCGCCTGCTGGCCATGTCCGGCATCAACGAAGCGGTGGTCCTGCCGCTGATGAAATCCTGCGGCAGCGTACTGCGCATTGCCGCGTTCTGCGTGACGGATATGGCGCCGGACACCATCAAAACATCGCTTTCGAAGGTCGTTCCGCACTATATGGTGCCTTCACAAATTATCGTAAAAGACGCTTTGCCGCTGAATCCTAACGGCAAAATTGACCGCAAGCTGCTGGACGCTTACGCCCGCACAAATTAATGACTCCAGGAAAAATTATGGAACAAGAAATTCTCGCCCTGTTCGAAAAAGTGTTATCCCGCAAGGTGGGCTTTCACGATGAACTGATTGAATCCGACATTCTCGACTCCATCCTGGCGGTCGATATGGTGCTGGAAGTGCAGGACGTTTACGGCTGCATGATCCCGCCAACTGACGTGGCGACGGTGCTAAAAACTCCGGCGGACCTGGCCCGCTATATTGAAGAAAACCGCTAACCCGGAAGGCTCTGGAGGCATGCTCCAGAGCCTGTTTTATTGCTGCTGCCCAAATTACCTGCAAGCCCCCTACCGCTGCCTAGCCACACTCCCGATACAAAAAGTTATCTAAAGCGCCATAATTGATAGGTACCTAACTCTTTTGTCAGGAATTCAGTATGCCGCCACGTACCGCCAGCGATCTTTATTCAGAAATGAAAAATATGTCCGTTGAAGAGCGGATCCGCTTCTTCTCCCTTTCGCTGGCGGAAATGCACCGCGAGCTGCAGGAGAGCATTAGCCAGATAGAGTCGATGAAGCAGGCGCTGGAAGAGAGTGAAGAGTACCACCGTCAGCTGGTTGAAACCGCGCAGGATGCGGTGATTACCATCGATCATGCCGGTAACGTTGTGAACTGGAACCAGGCGGCAGAGCGAATGTTCGGCTGGTCAGCGGAAGAAGCGACAGGCAACAGCCTTGGCAAGATGATCGTACCAGAAGCGTTTCGCGAGCAGCACGCACGCGGCCTGATGCGCTTCCAGGCCGGGCAACCGTCGAATATTCTCAACCGCACTATCGAGATCGCTGCGCTGCATCGCACGAAAGGCGAGTTCCCTATTGAGCTCTCGATATGGCCGCATCAGCAAGCGGGTAAGCAAATATTTTCAGCCTTTATTCGCGATATTACCGATCGCAAACAGCGTGAACATATCGCGTGGCTGCATGCAAACTTTGATGCCCTGACGGGTTTACCGAACCGGAGATTACTGGTTAACCGTCTGGAGCTGGCGATCGCCCAGGCTATCGCCCACGATAAAGAATTGGCGCTGCTGTTTATCGACCTCGACCGGTTTAAACCGGTGAACGATCTCCATGGTCATGCCGTCGGCGACGAGCTGCTGCGGCTGGTGGCATTTCGTCTGCAAAGCGTACTGCGCGAAGGTGACACGGTGGCCCGCCTCGGCGGCGATGAGTTTGTCGCCCTGCTCCCCGATTTAACCCCCGCCGATCCCTTACCCACACAAACGGCGGAAAAGGTCAGCGCCGCGCTGGCACAATCTTTTTTGATTAACGAACAGGTGATTACCATCTCCGGCAGTATTGGCATTGCCCGCTTTCCTCATGACGCGGGTGATGCCGATACGTTGCTCAATAGCGCAGACAAGGCGATGTATACCCGCAAGCGGGTAACGCCGGGAGAACGATGATAGGGCTGGCAATGGATGCCTTTAACAGCAATGAAACCAACCGTTTTTACTATTTCTCCTACACTTTAGGAGTACTGTCGGTACGGGAAACAGAAAAAAGCCAACTTAATTAAGGCATTAATGATTCGCTGTGCGCTCAGCCGGGGATCGTTTTGCCTTTAACAGAGGAGTCTGCGGTATGGCATTCGTAACAACGAAAGACGGCGTCAATATTTACTACAAAGACTGGGGCCCAAAAGAGGCTCAACCCATTGTTTTCCACCACGGCTGGCCGCTGAGTGCCGATGACTGGGATAACCAGATGCTCTTCTTCCTCGCTGAAGGCTATCGCGTTATCGCTATCGATCGTCGCGGTCACGGGCGTTCGGACCAGGTGAGTGAAGGCCACGATATGGATCATTACGCGGCCGACGCGTCGGCCGTGGTTGAAAGCCTGGACTTGCGCAACGCCGTGCACGTCGGTCACTCCACCGGCGGCGGACAGGTCGCCCGCTATGTTGCGCAGTATGGGCAACCGCAGGGGCGCGTCGCCAAAGCGGTGCTCGTCAGCGCCGTCCCGCCGCTGATGGTCAAAACGGACGGTAACCCCGGCGGTACGCCCATCGAGGTTTTCGACGGCTTCCGCAAAGCGCTGGCGGCTAACCGCGCCCAGTTTTACCTCGACGTCGCCAGCGGCCCTTTCTACGGCTTTAATCGGGATGGCGCGGACGTTTCACAGGGCACGATTCAAAACTGGTGGCGTCAGGGAATGATCGGCAGCGCCAAGGCCCACTACGAGGGGATTAAGGCATTTTCAGAGACCGACCAGACGGAGGATCTAAAAACCATCACGGTTCCCGTTCTGGTGTTGCAGGGCGATGACGATCAGGTCGTGCCGTATAAAAACGCTGCCCTGCTGCAGGATAAACTGCTGGCGAACAGCGTACTGAAAATTTATCCGGGCTTCCCGCACGGGATGCATACCACCCATGCGGACACCATCAACGCGGACATTCTGGCCTTTATCCGCTCATAACGCCGCGTTTCTTGCCGGGTGGCGCTGCGCTTACCCGGCCTACATTTGCACAATTCAATGCATGAACGCCACCCGAGGGTGGCGTTGTTTATGAGCTTTTAGCGCTTCTGCGCAACCAGTTGGATCATGTTGAAATAAGTCCCGGCGCCCGCGTCCATAATGGGTACCATCATCTCCTGGGCGATCTCGCATTGCATAAACTCATCCCACGCCTGCTGGCAGGTATCCATCTCCCGCACGGTGGTCAGAACCGAACCGGGCTCTTTTTCCCACAGCGCTTTCCACCAGGAGAGCGGATAGAAATACCACTCTGGCGTCCAGAAAGGCTTAACCACCTCCGGAAGATGCGTTTCGCTGTATTCCCCGATAAACCCGGGAACGGCAACCGCAATATGTCCTCCGGGTTTCAGGAAAGGTAGCAGCGTGCCCAGCATGGCGTCATTGTTGCCAAAGTATTGATACGCATCCACGCTCACGATCAGGTCGAAGTAATCATGCGCGAACGGGATCGCTTTCGTGGCATCAACCCGTAGCGGAAAAATTTTTCCGTCCAGACCCCGTTCGCTGAAACGCGCTGCGTTTTCGCTCGGCGTAATCCATAGATCGGCGGCAAAAACCGTGGCGTCATATTTTTCGGCGAGCAGGATAGAAGAGATCCCTTTCCCGCAGCCGAGATCGAGTATGCGCATTCCTGGATCAATCTGCAGTTGAGCAACCAGCTCCTCGGTAAGCCGCATGGCGTTTGGGCCCATCATGGTATCGAGCAAAAAAGCGCGGTCGTAGCTATCTGTGTAAGGTGTATTCATCACTTCTCCTTAGCGATTATCCAGCTGGGCGCGAACGTTGTTCAGCCCGGTAGTGTTGATGCGGTAAGGCTGCCCGTTCACGGAACGGATCAGCTTTTTGGTGCGGAGTTTTTTAAAGACGCTAAGCGTGCAGTCGCTCAGCACCAGCCCTTCACGGGTGTAGCACTCTACGGAAGTGACGCGGCCAGAGCTGTCGCGGACGTGCACAATACGTCCACCTTTGGCGAGAACGTGTAAGGTGCGTTGTTCCTGACGGGATAAATTCATACTGGAAAACCTGTGTAATCATCATGCGTAAAAACGAGCCCACACCCGCAGGTGCGCGCGTAAGGTTTAAGCGCAGCGATAACCAGTCCGTCCTGAAAAGGGCGGGAAACTGATTATCTGATGAAAACATTCTCCAGCATCAAAGCCTCGGTAAGAGATAGCAATATATTTACGGGATGAATGATATCGCCTGTTTTTTACAGGGAAATAGCAGAGTCTTAAAAGTGTGAGGCGGATCGATCCTAAAAATCGTGTTTAGGCAGTTTTACTGCCAGACTGGGATCCCCTGATGGACACTGACTGGAGCTTTTTTATGCCTGATAACTATACCGTTGTTGAGACCGTCCCCACTGCAGAAGCGTTTTGTCGGCTGCGCGAAATCTCGGGCCTCAGCCCTCGTCCTCTGGAGGCAGCCCGGAAAGCACTGCCTGGCAGCTGTTACGGCATGCATATTCTGTATGAGGGTAAACCAGTGGGTATGGGGCGAATCGTGGGGGACGGTGCGTTGAATTTCGATATTGTCGATGTCGCCGTTGATCCCCTTTATCAGGGGAAAGGGCTTGGCAGAATCATTATGGAAACGCTTGTAGCCTGGCTGGATACCCATGCCTGTAAAGGGGCCTACGTTTGTTTAATGGCGGATGTGCCTGAGCTTTATGCAAAATTTGGTTTTACGCTCGTTCGCCCGGAAAGCGAAGGAATGGCCAGAATCTGGTGACAGACAAACTCGCGTTAAGGCAAAAGAAAAACCCCAGGTTAACGAGTAACCTGGGGTTTATATCTGGCGGAAGCGCAGAGATTCGAACTCTGGAACCCTTTCGGGTCGCCGGTTTTCAAGACCGGTGCCTTCAACCGCTCGGCCACACTTCCTAAGTGAGGCGAACTATAAACACCTCACCGCGAGCTGTAAAGAGTGGCTGCACTCGTTCGCTGTAAAAATAGTCAAAACGTGTTTAATCGGTTGAACTGACGACACATCGACGATTTTATCAGCACAGGCCTAGTGTTTTTTGATGTACATGTCTTTCGTGAAATAGTACCCCAGCTTATCCGGCGTAAATCCGCCTACCCACGGTTTCACCAGGTGGGTGCGGACGTAGTGATAAACTGGAATAGCCGGCACATCACGCCCCAGCAGATCTTCCGCCTGCTGGTAGAACTTACCCCGCTCTTCCGCTGATTTGGCTTTTGCGGCATCGAGCAGCGCCCGATCGTATTCCGGATTGCTGTACTGGCTGGTGTTTTCGCTGTCGCCCGTGCGGAAGTTGTTCAGGAAGGTCGCCGCATCGTCGTAATCGGCAATCCACGCGTACCGCACCGCGTCAAAGTTGTGGGTGTGCATGGTATCCAGCATGGTTTTCCACTCCTGGTTTTGCAGCTTTGCCTCCACGCCAAGGTTTTTCTTCCACATGGAGCTGGCCGCAATCGCGATGCGCTGGTGCGATTCAGAGGTGTTATAGAGCAGGTTGAAGCTCAGAGGATGGCTGGCGTTATATCCGGCCTCGTTCAGCAGCTTTTTCGCCTCCGCGATGCGCTTGTCCAGCGGCCAGCTGGCGTAATCCGGGTTCTGTAACTTCACGCCGCCAATATCCGGCTGGCTGATGAGCCACGCAGGGCGCTGCCCCTGCCCTAATACTTTTCCGGCAATGATGTCTTTATCCAGCGCCATGTTCAGCGCCTTACGCACGCGCGCGTCGTTGAACGGCGGCCGGGTGGTATTGAATTCGTAGTAATAGGTCGCCAGCTGAGGTGAAACGTCCAGCTCGCTGCCGAGGGTTTTCTTAAGCTGGGCAAACTGGTTAATCGGCACCGTGTACACGATGTCAATTTCGCCCGCCTTATAGCGGTTCACATCCGAGGCCTCGGACGTGATGGGCAGGTAGGTGACTTTGTTAATCACGGTATGCGCGTTATCCCAGTAGCGCGGGTTGCGCTCTGCCACGATGCGTTCGTTGACCACCCACTGCGACAGCTTATACGCCCCGCTGCTCACGAAATGCTCCGGCTTGGTCCACTTATCCCCGAAGCGGCCAATCAGCACTTTATCCACCGGCACCAGCGACGGGTGCGCCAGCATCGCGAGGAAGGCCGCGTTTGGCTGCGTGAGCGTCACTTCCAGCGTGGTGTCGTTAATCGCTTTTACGCCCAGCGTATCGGGCGCTTTTTTTCCCTGAGCAATATCGGCCGCGTTGACGATATGCATGTTGCCCGGATAGCTGGCATACGGCGAAGCCGTTTTCGGATCGATCAGGCGCTGCCAGCTCCAGACCACATCCTCAGCGGTAATCGCCGTGCCGTCACTCCAGGTGATGCCCGGACGCAAATGGAACGTCCAGACGGTGTTGTCCTTGTTCTCCCATTTTTCCGCCAGTCGGGGTTGGACTTCGCCTGCCGGGGAAACGCTTACCAGCCCTTCGAATAAATCACTGATAATATTGAATTCGACATCGCTTTCGACTTTATGCGGGTCGAGCGAAGCCGGTTCACTGCCGTTGTTTCTGACCAGTTCCTGTTTGTCGGCCAGCGCGGTTCCTGCCGGCACGTTAGCCGCCCAGGCTGCCGTGCTGGCGCACAGGATCCCTGCGGTTAACAAAGAGAGCGTAAAGTGAGTGCGTGTTTGTGGTTTCATTTCCTTCGCCTTATAGTCTGTTTTATGACGATCCGGAAATAACTCTTAGCGTTCGAATGGTAATAACGCAATATTTTTCAGTAACCTATAAGAGCTTGATCTGGTAAATTGTCGCAAACCGCTGTTCATACTGGCGAAACGGATTTCTGCAGAAGAAATAACCGCCTCCAGCGCTAACGTGCTGAGTAAAGATGGGTAAAACCACTTTGAGACTGGCGTGCCGTTTCCTATTCTTTCCACTAATTACATCTGTCATAAGAGAGTGACTCATGGATCGTATAATTACTTCTTCACGCGACCGCACATCGCTACTCAGCACCCATAAGGTGCTGCGCAATACCTATTTCATGCTCAGCCTGACGCTGGCTTTCTCAGCGATCACCGCCACCGCCAGCACCGTGCTGATGCTGCCGTCTCCGGGGCTGATCCTGACGCTGGTGGGTATGTATGGTTTGATGTTCCTGACCTACAAAACCGCTGACAAGCCCGTCGGCATCCTGTCCGCGTTTGCTTTCACCGGCTTCCTGGGCTACATCCTGGGGCCGATGCTGAATGCGTATCTGTCTGCCGGTATGGGTGACCTTATCGGCATGGCGCTGGGCGGCACCGCGCTGGTGTTCTTCTGCTGCTCGGCCTACGTGCTGACCACGCGTAAGGACATGTCCTTCCTCGGCGGTATGCTGATGGCGGGTGTTGTGGTAGTGCTGGTGGGCATGGTGGCAAACATCTTCCTGCAGCTGCCTGCCCTGCATCTGGCAATCAGCGCCGTGTTTATTCTGATTTCTTCAGGCGCGATCCTGTTTGAAACCAGCAACATCATTCGCGGCGGCGAAACGAACTATATCCGCGCCACCGTGAGCCTGTATGTGTCGCTGTACAACATCTTCGTCAGCCTGCTGAGCATCCTGGGCTTCGCCAGCCGGGATTAAGCACAACAGATACGAAAAAGGAGAATGCCTGTGGCATTCTCCTTTTTTTATGCCCTACTCACCCCGGCAAATATAGGTGGGATAGCGCCGGTCCTGAATCAGCCACACGGAAGGCGAGAGTTCAGAGATCGTCAGGTAGTAGCGTGCGGTCGGATTGGCGAAGCTACCCCACTGAGCATCAGGCGTATTGTCATTGTGCCGACGCCAGGTTTTGGTGTAGCTCAATACGATAACGTTATCATCGTCCCGCTGCTGCCAGGTAAAATCCACATCCCTGTCAACGATCAAACATTGCCCGCCAGCCCTTGCCGCGCCTTTATAGGTGGTCAACCCGGTACCGTCCCGATGAAAATAGAACTGGGCAACGGTATTGACCTTCACTTCACTGGCTTTTCCCTCATTGCGCGTGAAATTAAATTCAGTGCTGCAGGCCAGCACATCCTTTTTACCCACGCTGCCGGAAAAGTAAAAAAATGCCAGCGAACAACCAACCAGGACACCGCCCACGCCAAAAAGAAGTTTTATTTTCA